>CAWAWY010000001.1:0-239767 GCA_963785915.1 uncultured Chitinophagaceae bacterium
GGATATGTAACTTCAACAAGCTGATGAATTCTCAGGTACGTGAAAGAGTTTCGCTTTCTAAAGTTCGGATTTTTTCAAAGGGTGTCAACGTAGAAGAAAAATATCTTTTGCCGAAGCGTTCATGATATTCCGAAATAAAAAACAAGAAGGTGTTCCGGGAAGGAATCGGAAGATCATTGAAAAATATTTTGACCCGATCAACGGAAAAAAGAAATCGGTATTAAAAATTATATCCTGCTTTTAATCCCCAGAAACTATAAGTTGCGTCACCCATCCACGTTTCATATTTCGCCTGCACATCCAAACCTAATATCCTTAGACCAACTCCCGGTGACAGAATAAAAGCCGACCCTCCGCCATTAGTATAATTGGCTACTCCCCCTTCAACTTTTGCATAGAGTAATGGAATAAAACGATATTTCAATCCTGCACGAATCGGGAAAGCATTGATGGCAGGCATATTCACAGGGCCTTCACTTTTAGCGATGGTCTTACCACCAAAATGAATAAATCCTGCCGATCCTGTAAGACCCAATTTGCCGATTCGTATATCGGCATTAAGACCTGCGCCTACTCCATTCTTATTTGATTCCTGGAAATTTCCGGTGGGCCATGCGAGTTCTGCATAAGGACCGAGACTAAAACCTTTTAATTGAGCAATGCTTTGAAAACATATAAATGCAAAAATTGCTGCTGCAAAATACCGGGTCTTCATTGTATCTGTTTTGATCCTTCTTAGCCGGGACAAACTTCTTGCCAATAAAAAATTCATTCGACGCTTTTGCACATTTTTAGAAAGTATGGGGATTGGGTTCTTCATTGGCGGCTCAACATTTCGCATATTGTCCCGCAACGGCTGTATTTGTGAAGGTTTATTGTTTGTACTTTCGTAAATGCACGAGTTGTCGGCAATCGGCTGACACATCAAAACTGACAAAAACAATTGGAACGATTTAACTTTCTATCCGACATTACAAAAAAGGTAATTATAGCAACCGTTACTTTTCTCTTGTACGGTTATCTATGCAGACTTGTTTGAACTTCACTTTTTTTGGAAAAGTAAAACTATAGGGTGGGATATTTTTTGGATTGCAGTGATTTTCATCTTGCGAGACAGAATGAAAATCAAAAAGATTCAGAACAAAAAGACACTTCTTGAAAAGATTGGAATTGGATTTTCAATTTTCGTTGTAATCATTAAAGGCGTTCTATTTTTTGCGACACAACAGACAACTGCTTACGAAAATGCTGTGACCTTTATTAAGACAAGCCCAGAAATTCAAAACAAAGTTGGAACTGTCAATAGCATTTTTCTTGTTCCATTTGGTGGCATGTCTATGACAACTAACTCACAAGGTTCAGCAGGACAAGCAGATTTACACTTTATCGTAAAAGGCTCAAAAAAGTATACTGACTTGAATTTGCTAATGAGTAAAGACTTTGACACAGATTGGCAGATAGAAATAAACGAGTAGATGGACAAATGACTGCCTGCAACAAAGTATTTGCAAAAAACATTCTACAACAATTGAAATGAAATTTTAAATCCAAAAACACATGAGATCACCAATATTCATTTCCATGGTACTTTTAAGTCTTAGTTGTGCCAACACAAAAAAAGATGCAGCGAAAGCCAGCATGTTAAACGGTACATGGGTGCCGGTCAAAGAGGAATTAGGCGGAAAATTGTTGCCGAATTCCAGTTTTGAAAACCAAAAATTAGTTATTGATGACAGCGCTTATACATTTACTGCCGAAATGTTACAAAGGCATTGTAAAGTATAAGGATGATAAGATGGACATATATGGCAAAGATGGCGTCAATGCGGGTAAGCACTTTACTGCATTATATAAATTGGAGAACGAACAACTAACGATATGTTACAACCTCTCGGGTGATAGTTACCCGGAATCGTTCATGACCGAAGGAAAGCCAGCATACTTTCTTTCGGTATTCAAAAAGAGTAATTAATGTAAGATCGAAGAGTTAGCAGGCGATTCCGCGGCCGGGTTACCAGACATAGCCTTTATATAACATAGTTTCCTTAAGCGGACTGGTCACATCCATTTGGGCATCCCCGTTTTTATAGATGGTCAGGAATAATCGAACTCCTTTTGCGTCTTTTGGCTCGATCGAGATCTCCCATTTTCCTTTCTTTTTTGCAACGGCAGAATACGCAAAATTGGTAGAAGTGAACCTGATACCCGCATCATCATCCGCCCGACCATATTGGGCTCTATCAGATTTACCAAAATAAGGGAGCATTACGATAACACTGTCATTTTTTACTTCAAGCTTATAGTCCCTGGTTGTTATCGACGTATTCACGGATTGAGATGAAAAGGACTGGGGAACAAAAACATATTGTTGGCTTCGTATCCTTAGTTGGATCAGACTATCGTTATCCTGCGCATTAATTGTGGATAGACCTGTGAATGAAAATGCGAAAAAAAGGATCGTGTTTGAAAAATATTTGGTGACCATAAAAAAGATTTAGTGGTTAAGGTTCTACTGATGAAATTACACTATTGTCTGGAGATTTCATTTTAAATGGTAACAATGTGCCACAAAAACGCTTTCGCCAGGGTTTGCCAATCCTTAGCTTAGACACCACCGCTCCCATCGTTTCTGGTATTATATAAAGTAACAGAAATATAAGGTCGAAAACTTCTTGCAGCGTACATCGCAGAGTTTGAAGCCCGACTACCAGACATACCCTTTAAATAACATTGTTTCCTTACCGGGGCTTACGACATCCATCTGGGCATCCCCATTATTAAATATTATCAGGAATACCCGGAGGCCTCTTGCATCTTTTGGTTCGATCGAAACCTCCCATTTGCCTTTCTTTTTTGCAACAGAAGAATAGTTAAAATTGGTGGAGATGAACCTGATGCCTTCATCATCCGCCCGGCCATTCTGTACCGTATAGGATTTTCCATTATAGGGAAGAATTGCTATAATACTATCCGCTGTTACGCTAAATTTATATTCTGTGGAATTTACCGGGACAGTGACATACGATGATGTGCAAGACAGAGGTACAAAAACAAATTGTTGCCCCCTTATCCTTCTTTGGATCAGGCTGTCGTTATCCTTTGCACTGGTTTGAGCATTAAGCGCATAATAACATGTCAAGGTAAATGTGAAAAGGACGATTGCTTTTGCAAAAAATTTGGTGGCCATAAAAAGAATTTACTGGTTAAGGTTCTACTAATGAAATTACACTATTCGAAGGAAATTTCATTTTAAATGATAAAACCAGATCACGGGAGCATTTTATGCCGCTTTGCTTCTGCGATCATGAACCAGGTTCATTAAATTATTTGTAAATTCGATTCCAGGAATAATTAAAAAAGAATACCACGTTCCATGGCCGGCATCATCCACTTCGAAACATTTCTGCTTGCAGGCATACTGCTAAACCTTACACCGGGCAATGACACGATCTTTATATTATCCAAAAGCATTGCGCAAGGAAGAAAAGCCGGCATCATGTCTGTGCTTGGAATAGCCACGGGCTCGCTTATTCATACTACGCTGGCGGCACTTGGACTATCTATAATAATTGCCAGATCGGTTTTGGCTTTTACCGTTATTAAATATGCCGGAGCCGTGTACTTATTATATGTCGGGTATAAAATGATCACCGACCGGACAAGACTTGATGCCCATATTGAATCACCTGGTAAAAAAATAAATTTATCCATAGTATACAGGGATGCTGTGCTTACAAATGTTCTGAATCCTAAAGTGGCGATGTTCTTTATAGCTTTTCTTCCCCAATTCATTGATCCGCATTATCAGAATAGCATCATTCCTTTTATGCTGCTCGGAATAACTTTTACTATAACCGGAACCGCCTGGTGTTTGGCTCTTGCTAATTTTTCCTCTTTTCTTTTTTCAAAGCTCCGAAACAATCAAAAATTCTCTTCTTATCTCAATAAGATATGCGGCGCTGTACTCATTGGTCTCGGAATAAAAATTGCATTAACAGCAAAAAAATAGATAAGAGACTAAAGATTGCCGATGCCATGTATAATCGTTATTCATAAAAGATCAAGACTAAGATGAAATTCTCTATATTTGCTTCCCGAAAAAGGCCGGCCTTCTGAAACTTCACTACCGATTAATCCAGTCCCGATTGCTTCAATATTTAAACCAAAAAAACACAAACATGAAAAAGATCCTTTCATTATTTCCAATCGTTATTCTGTTTGCCTGTCTTTCCTGCGGCGATGATAAAACTGCCGGCGAAACAAAGGATAATACGATGATGGAAAAAAATCTTGCAGCTTCACGTGCCGTATCCAAAGCATTTGAAACAGGCGACCCAAGCGGAATAGATAGTGTGGTGGCCGCCGATTTCGTTGATCACACCGACCGGGGCGATATGGGTAGAGACAGCCTGAAAGCGATGGTCTCTATGGCACATACGATGGTTCCCGATATGAAAATGAAAGTGCTTAGAGAAATGGCCAACGATGATTATGTATTTACCCAAATGAATTTTACCGGCACCAGCAACGGTCAAATGGGTATGCCCGCCGGTCCTTTTGATATGAATGCTATACAGGTAGCCCGTTGCAAAGACGGCAAAATTGTGGAGCATTGGGAATACATGGAGCCCAGGGAAATGATGAAGATGATGCCGATGCCCCAAGGTGATGATAAAATGAAAATGGACAAAAAATAAGTCTTCAATTAATTTATGTCAAACCATCCGTTGATCAGCGGGTGGTTTTTTATTTATACTTAACGAGATGGCATATAGTTGCGAATAGAGTATACTCTTATTTTATCTTTTGCTCCTGCTCAAGGACGAAAATAAATATTGAGAGATTTCCTATTTTCATTTCGTTTTCAATACATTATCTTTTGGCCTGAATCCCGTATGTAGTTGCTAATCTACATGCAATCCGTTCCTACCATTACGTCCGATAGAGTAGCAATTCTATTGCATTATCCTGATCCGGATACTTTCTTTGTGCCGTTGATCCAATACGCAATTTTGAAAGTAATACATAAAACGACCAGGCACCCGGAACATTTCCAATTGCGACCTAAATACCTATGAACTACTTTTTAAACAATTTTTTTGTACCCTGTGGACAAAACTGAATGACTATCTATAAAAAAATTTTATGAAAACCGAAACATCAATGATCGAAGCCGTAAATGTTATCGCCCCTGGCTCGCTCCATTATCTTGTAAACCGCCTCAGCGACAGCCTTATTCCGGCAGCACAACGCAACAAAAATTTCATCATCAACAACGTGCCTGATGACATTTACTCAGAGATCAATGAAGACATCGTTGCCTCTGTATTAAGCCACCTGATGAATATCGTGATAACGCATACTGAAAATAGTTGCGTAAGGATATCCGCAAAAACGATCGGTAATGTAGTGTTGATCCATGTAAAAGATGATGGTTGTCTCAACTATGATTCCATCTCTCATTGCCTGACAGAAATACAGGGCCAGGCGGAAAAAATTGGCGGGTTTGTTGGTTTTACCAGCTACAGGAATAAATTGACTACAATTGCATTCAGCTTTATGAACATGAGGGAAGCAGCCTGATAAATTTTTCAGCGATCTGCGTGCACGGATGCAACTTTATTTTCCGGCCTGCGGATATTGAGCTTATAGCGCAATATGACATATCCGTTGCAAACAATATAGAGCCACTCTCCCGACTCCTCTGTTACTTTATACGTGGCACTTTTCTTCTTGCCAATTATGGGCACTGGCTCATTGTCAAACCATATTGTATCAATGGGTCGCTCGCCGGAAACAACTTCAAGTAACCCCTGGTTGACCGAAGCGATCGCTTCAAACCTTAGACTATCTCCGATGGACGCTTCGATAACACCTTTTTCCGGCCAATAAGAATGAATACCCATTTTGAGATAACCCAGGAATCTTAGTGGCGAATATTTAAATTCACTCAATAACGGCGGCGACTGCATTAATGACCATTGGATATCTTCAGGGTAGTGATCTGTTATGAATTGAGCAGGTGAAGCTAAAAAATACCTGTTATCATATCGCTGAAAAAACTCGTCTCTGCGATTATTGGTATAACCGCTGGCCCATGTTGCATCTAAAAGGTACCAGGCGCTGTCAATATAAACGGCATTCCATGTATGGTTGGAACTGAACTTTGAACTCCCCCAGCCTGTCCTTGCATATCCTGTAATAATTTCGCAGGGAATATTCGTGAAGTCACACATAGTTTTAAACAATCGTGAATATCCGTCGCAAACAGCCATGCGCCTTCTTAAAACTGTTTCGGCGACCCGCAGGTTAAGCGGTTTGATTATCCTGCTGGTATCGTCGTCAATATCTTCATAGATATATGCGTTTCTGTTTCTCCCTGCTGCTTTTACATTATAGGAGATATTATTTGTTATCCACGTGAAGATCGATGTTACCTTTTGGCGGTCTGTCTTTACATGATCAGTTATTTCTTTTACGAGTTGTGCAGTAGGCGAACCGTTGTAAGCCCTTACGGATTGGTCAATATAATAGTCAAGAGGAATATCATTTCTCTGTGCCTTTACAGAAAAAAAGACAAATGTCATTGACAGAAATCCGATCCATTTCATAGGCTGAAGTAGCTTGCTATTAACAGTTACACCAAGTTCCGAAATTGTGCGGCATCAGCCAAACAAAAATTATGACCGGCAGTTTATCTCTGCCGGAATTTTTATCTTTTTATGAAATGAATGTTTTAATAAAAGATGATTCCGCCGGACCTTGATCGCTTGACCCTGCTAAACTGCAGACGATATAAGAAACCGAGAAACTGGCTGTGGTTTTCTGCCGTGCAATCACAGTTGACTTTTAGTTGGTAGATGAAATCCGTCTTGGATATCCATTTATCTTCCTTTAGAAAAAAGGCATAAAATGCAAGGTTCGCTGACATAGGTGTAGTGGATTTTTTCAAAAAAATTTTGAACGGGCTTAAATTAATATCCGGGACGTTCATGTTGTAATCCGCAAATCACATTATTTCCACATTAAGTAAATCCCTGTATAAAAGATGGGAGTTATACGATGAAGGAAGACCAATTGCAGTTAGCGCTTCAAAAATTTTCCACTTACAAGTTTTTCCATCACTTCATCTTTGAAATTACGGCTGATGGGGACATGGTGCTGCCCAATGCGGATATCATTGGCTTCAATACTGTCAACCTTCGATGCAGAGATGATGTAAGATTTGTGTGTCTTAATAAATTTATCTGACGGCAGGTATTCTTCTACGGCTTTAAAGGTGAGATAGGTGATGTATTTCTTGTCCTGTGTATGTATCACGACATAATTTTGTAAAGCCTCAACAAAAAGAACATCATTAAAAAATATTTTAACCAGCTTATTGTCGGCTTTGACAAAAAAGTATTCAGCCGTGTCTGCGCCGTTTGAGTTTTCGGTTATATTCTTTTGTCTTACTTCATAAAATTCTTTGGCTCTCATGACTGCTTTTAAGAATCTTTCAAACGAAATGGGTTTTACAAGATAGTCCAGTGCATTCAGCTCAAAACCTTCAAGTGCATATTGCGGAAAGGCCGTGGTGAAGATCACAGGTGGCGCTTGTTTCAGCGTTTTAAAAAATTCAAGCCCGGTTATCTTTGGCATTTGTATATCGAGGAATAGCAAATGGATATCTTCTTTGGCCAGCGTATCCATTGCCTTCACAGGATTATCAAACTCGCCTGCCAGATGCAAATAATCAACATCGGAGATGTATTCTCTCAATCCTTTTCTTGCCAAAGGCTCGTCGTCTATTATGATACAATTAAGCTTCATGCCACGATCTCCTAAAGAGGAGTTTCATGTTTTTAAAACAGATCAATCATTATTCAATATTTAAGTTCAAAATCACTTTATAAATATCTTCTTTATTATTTATCATCAACTCATGTTTTTCCGGGTATAAGAGTTCGAGGCGACGTTTTACATTAGTTAACCCAATGCCTCCATGCAATTCAGTAGTTCGCTCAGATTCTTTGGAGTTTTCGATGGTAAAATTAAACTGCCCATTTGTTCGGTTCATATCCAGCTTTACAAAATTCTTTTCACCACTCTTATGGGATATATGTTTGAAAGCATTCTCTACGAAAGGTATCAGTAGCAACGGCTCGATAGAAAAATTTTTTACCTCCGGAGAATAGTTAAATTCGACAGAATAATTCTCATCCTTCCTCAGTTTTTGCAGATCAACATAATCTCTTAAATAGCTTAATTCTTTTTCAATAGGAATTTTTGTGCCTTTCACTTCATACAACTGGTATCGCAGCATATCAGAAAATTTGTGTAAAGCTTTCCTGGCTTCTGCATTTTCTTTGCTGATCAAAAAATAAACAGCATTTAAAGAATTGAATAAAAAATGTGGATTGATCTGTGATTTTAGAAAACTCAATTCGGCTTCGGCTTTTTCCTTTGCCATTTCAGCAAATCGTTGCTGCATTTCAATATAATCGAATATTAGTTTGAAGGCAGCACCGGACATTACAAGAAAAAAATCCGAAATAATATTTTCATAGAATTTCACTTTGAGGCTACCGAAAGAACTGGAAAAAATAGTTTGCCCGGTAATTTGTCCCATAACGATCATTTTCAAAAAACCGCTGGCTGCAATGATCAATAAAAAGAAAGAAATAAAGGCAGCATATTTCCTTTTATAAAGCAGTCGTGGAATTAACGCATAATTGACAATATAAATGATCAACGCCAGGTCGGCCACCTTTACCAGCGTAATGGCAAGAGCAATTGACGTCGTGGAATAATCCTGGTAACGGAAATAAAACCATAATCCGAAAATGAGTATCCAGAACAAAACATGATGAAGCTTATATCTGAAAAAAAGAGATCGGCTGTGCATAAGTCAAAATAAAAGTACTAATTCCCGATGGTAAAACCCTTTACACCAATGACAGCTTTATCTTGACAACCCGCTGCTATTCGCTTCATCAAGTGTAAATAGCCGTTGGTCTAAACATTTTGCATCTCCCCGTGAATATGGCCAGATTTGTTTTACAAAATCAATAGATATGCAACGTTTATTTGTTTTATTAGCCGCTTCTGCTGTTTTTAGTTTAAGCAGTTGCTCTCAAAATAATTCAAAGCCATCGGCAAATAAGCCAGTCAATCAAAAAGAAATTAAAGTCGGTGGCCGCTGCGAGGGATGTGAAGCCATTTATGAAAGTCCGATTTCATTTGATAAACTGAACAGCGTTGATACTTTACCTGATTTTAATGAATCCGGACCGAAGATCGAGATCAGCGGAATAATATACCAACAGGATGGTGAGACTCCCGCTGCCGATGTAGTACTATATATTTATCATACAGACCAGGCGGGACTCTATTCAAAAAAAGGAAACGAGACAGGATGGGGAAAACGTCATGGTTATATACGCGGCTGGATAAAGACCAATGAGCACGGACAATATAAATTTTACACATTGGTTCCAGCTTCTTATCCAAACAGCACTAATCCAAAACATATACACCCTGTAATTAAAGAACCCGGTAAAACTGAATACTGGATCGATGAATTTTTGTTTGATGATGATCCTTTACTACCGGATAAAGAAAGAAACGGGGCAAATCCTGTTGGAGGTAATGGCGTGTTAAAGACTTCCATGAAAGACGGTATGTTACGAGCCACCCGCAATATCATTCTCTGGATTAAATGTAGCAGACTATCCGAAAGCTGTTTCAGGAAATATCCAATCAGGTCTTGCTATCGGTTCCAATTGTCCTGCCTTTGATCCCCTGCATTTATCCGGTGCTGACAAAGATAAAAGAGCGTGCCCTATGTGTAAATACGGATATGGCCAGGGAATAATGGTTTGGTTCAATCATGCCAATCTTGACCAGATGAGTGACTTTGTCCAAAAACTTGAAAACGAAATGGAACATCGCGGAGAAAAAAACTTTCGTGTTTTTCTTGTCTACATGAATCCATTTCATGATCAAAACGACGATAAAGGAGAAGCAATATTGAGAGAGAAAATTAAGAAATGGTGTACTGCCCATAACCTGGAGAAAGTTGCTATGGTATGGATACCATCACCGGTTGATGAAAAAACTACAGGCATCTATAAGATCAATCCCGACGCAAAGAATACGGTTTTTGTTTACAAGAAAAGAAAGGTTGTTGCGAAACGGGTAAATGTTGAATATAATGATGAAATACTTAAATATATTTTGAAAAAAATTGACTCATAAAAATAAGCAACCGTAAACCAAGCTCATCGAAAGGTTATAAGTAGTAAATTGCCGGACACAAAATTTCTTGTCATGTATAAAAGAATTGTACCGGCTTTATTATTACTTACTCCCTTATTTACACTCGCCCAGGATAGAATGACACCTGAACTTCTCTGGAAACTCTGGAAGGGTTTCAGGATTGGGTATTTCAAAGGACGGTAAACACGTCATTTACTCTGTTAATACTCCCGATTTGGAAGCAAACAAAGGCAGCCGGAAATCTTATATCATACCGGTGAACGGAGGAACACCCGTGCAGATCAGCAATCCAGATAGTTTACTTGCAGACAAAAATATTTCGCCTGACGGCAAATATATCCTGAGCAATAAAGAAGTTAAGGTCAAAAAGAACAGTGGCAAGGATTTTTATCCCGAATTGACCAAATCAAATGTTTTGATCTATGACAATTTAAATGATCGTCATTGGGATAAATGGGAAGACGGAAGCTTTGATCATGTATTTATATCCCCCGTTGGTAAAACCGAAGATGGTAAAGATATAATGCCCGATGAACCTTACGACTGCCCGACAAAACCTTTTGGTGGCGATGAAGATTATATATGGAGACCTGACAGCAAAGCAGTAGTATATGTGACAAAGAAAAAATATGGAAAAGAATATGCGATAAGCACCAACACTGATCTTTACGAATATGATATAGAAACAGGAAAGACACAGGACCTGACGACCGGTAATAAGGGATATGACCTGAACCCTTCGTATAACAAACAGGGACAATTAGCCTGGCTGCAGATGAAACGTGACGGGTACGAATCCGATAAACAGGACCTGGTAGTAAGTGCAGGCGAACATGGTACCGTCAATCTTACACAAAGCCGGGATGACATTCACGTTGAAGGATACAAATGGAGTGATGATGGAAAAAGTATTTTCTTTTATGCGCCGATCAATGGTACGTTGCAGCTTTTCCAGGTAACCAATGCAGCTTCTCCCCAAAACCACATTATCAGGCAGCTTACAATGGGCGATTTTGATGTGAATGGAATTATCGGCCAAAGCGGCAACAAGTTGATTGTTTCAAGAACAGATATGAATCATGCCGTAGAACTCTATACTGTTGACATTGGCGATGGAAGCATGGCTCAATTGACTCATGTTAATGATGATATTTATAAAAGCATTGGTTTATGCAAAACGGAAAGACGATGGGTGACAACGACAGATAATAAAAAAATGCTGGTATGGGTTATCTATCCGCCGGGTTTTGTTCCCGGTAATAAATACCCAACACTGCTCTATTGCCAGGGCGGACCACAATCACCATTGACACAATTCTATTCATTCCGTTGGAATTTCCAGTTAATGGCTTCGCAAGGTTATATTGTTGTTGCACCCTGCCGCAGAGGAATGCCGGGCTTTGGTACCAAATGGAATGAGGAGATCAGTAAAGATCATGGTGGCCAGGCCATGAAGGATTACTTATCGGCTATTGACGCCGTAAGCAAGGAAAAATATGTTGACAAGGATAGGTTGGGTTGTGTGGGCGCCAGCTATGGTGGTTATTCAGTTTATATGCTGGCTGGTATTCATAACAATCGTTTTAAATCTTTTATTGCACACGACGGTATATTCGATATGCGCAGTATGTATGGTACTACAGAAGAAATGTGGTTTGTAAATTGGGATTGGGGCGGGCCATATTGGGATAAGAAAAACTTAGCGGCTCAAAAATCGTACACTCAATTCAACCCCATCAATTACGTGGATAAATGGAATACACCGATAATGGTTGTGCAGGGCGGTAAAGATTATCGTGTTCCTGTTGAACAAGGATTGCAGGCATTCCAGGCTGCACAATTAAGAGGTATAAAAAGTAAACTATTATATCTCCCGGAAGAGAACCATTGGGTGTTAAGTGCCCAAAATGCATTGGTGTGGCAACGGGAGTTTTATAAATGGCTGGATGAAACAATGCCGTCGCCGGATAAAGTAAAGAAAGGGTTTTAGGAAGAGTTGAGAATTAAGAATTGAGAGTTAAGAATTATAAATTACGTGATCCAAATAATAAACTGCCTATCCTGACCATTGTACTTCCTTCTTCGATTGCGATCTTGTAATCACTGCTCATGCCCATGGAGAGAGTGGTCAGTGGTGAGTGGTGAGTAGTGAGTAAGGCGTGGTTATTAAAAAGTGTTTTGAGATAACGGAATTCATTTCTTACTAAGTCCGTGTTTTCTGTAAAGGAGGCCATGCCCATCAGGCCAGAGACTCTCACATTCTTCATCTCCAAGTTTCCAAATTGACTGATCAAATCATCTAATTCTCTTTCATCCAGGCCAAACTTCGTTTCCTCTTTTGCAATATGAACCTGGAGCAAACAATCAATAGTCCTGTTATTTTTTAAAGCTTGCTTATTTATTTCCTGTAATAATTTCAAACTATCCACCACCTGGATAAGATGAACAAAAGGAGCTATATATTTTACTTTGTTGGATTGAAGATGACCGATAAAGTGCCAGCGAATGTCTTTGGGAAGTTGCTCCGCTTTTTCCGTTAATTCCTGCACATAGTTTTCTCCGAAGTCCCTTTGACCAAGATCATAGAGTGCTTTTATATCTTCAATCGGTTTTGTTTTGGAGACAGCAACAAGAGTTACATTCTCTGAATGTAATTCTTCAATTATTTTTTGATATGCTTCTTTATTGACTGCCATTTGATTTTAAGTAAAGGCGCAGGGTTATGCGAAGATCGCAAAGAAAAGCCACCAGCATTTGCTCGTGGCCCATAGCTAAAAACTAATAGCTTATTTATTCAATATTGACCTGCTTATCACTATCCGCTGCACTTCACTCGTGCCCTCATATATCTGAGTGATCTTGGCATCTCTCATCAGTCTTTCAACATGATATTCTTTTACAAAACCGTAGCCACCGTGTATCTGCACTGCTTCAACCGTTGTCCACATAGCAGTTTCGGAAGCGTATACTTTCGCCATCGAAGAACTCAACGCATAATCAAGATTCTGATCTTTTTCCCAGGCAGCTTTTAAACAGAGCAATCTTGCCGCTTCAATTCTTGTTGACATATCGGCCAGCTTGAAAGCTATTATCTGGTGATTCATGATCTCTGTTCCGAATGCCTTCCTTGTCTTTGAATACTCTTTTGACAATTCGTAAGCGCCACTGGCAATACCAAGTGCCTGCGATGCTATGCCGATGCGGCCACCTGCTAAAGTTTTCATCGCAAACTTAAAACCGAAGCCTTCCTCTCCTATCCTGTTTTCTTTCGGGACCTTTACATCGTTGAACATTACCGTATGAGTATCACTTCCGCGAATACCGAGTTTATTTTCTTTGGCGGCAACGACAACACCCGGCCAATTCTTTTCTACGATCAATGTATTGATACCTCTGGATCCTTTTGATGGATCTGTTTGCGCCATCACGAGATAAACGGATGCAGTTCCTCCATTTGTTATCCAGTTCTTTGTACCATTTAATAAATAATGATCGCCTTTATCCTCCGCAGTAGTTCTTTGAGAAGTAGCATCGCTTCCGGCCTCCGGCTCACTCAACATGAACGCACCGATGTATAATTCGCCATCTTTCTTCCCCTGTGCCAGTGGAGTAAGATATTTTTGCTTTTGCTTTTCAGAACCATATTCCTGTAACCCATAGCAAACAAGACTGTTGTTTACGCTCATTACGACACTCACACTTGCATCCACTTTGCTTATTTCTTCCATTGCCAATACATAACTGACAGTATCCATACCAGCGCCTCCGTATTTTGGATCTACCATCATACCGAGAAAACCGAGATCGGCCAGCTTCATTACCTGTTCTTTGGGAAATTTTTGTTTCTCATCTCTTTCTATTACGCCGGGCAAACATTCATTTTGCACAAAATCCCGGGCTGCCTTCTGTATCATTAACTGTTCTTCGCTGAACTGAAATATCATATAGCAAATAGTATTATATGGCGCAAAGATAAGGGTTGCTGTCTGCTGTGCTTTTCTGTGTAGATGCCGGGTAATAAGCTTCCGCCTTTTATCCTAACATAAATCATCTTTGTAACTGATAAAAACCTTGAAACCTGATGCTTTTTTGACATAAATTTGCATCGTCACGAACTAAACTTCCCGGAGGAAACAAATGAAAAAAATCCATATCATTTTGCTGGTATTCATTGCAGCCGCCATTGCTGTTCTGATAAGTTTTTTAAGAACAGCCACGACCTATGACACAGTAGAGACTGCCATGAACAAACCGGGAAAATTCGTTCATTTAATGGCACGATGGGATCGCTCTCAGCCTTTGGAATATGATGCAATAAAAGATCCCAATTATCTAAGCTTTGTTGCCGTTGACACTCTTGGCAAATCAGTAAAAGTAATTTATCATAATCCCAAACCCGAAAATTTTGAGATCAGTGAAAGATTGGTATTAAAAGGAAAATACCAAAACGGATATTTTGATTGCGATGGTATCCAGACCAAATGCCCCTCGAAATATAAAGACGATATGAATGCGGCAGGGAAAAAAATACAAAATGCAACAGGCAACACAAACAATTCTGCTCAATAAACATTAATGTGGGATGGATTATACCGGTGAGCATCTTCTGCCAGGACAGATAGGACATTTTTTTATTGTGCTTTCGCTTGTTGCGTCGATCGTGGCAACTTTCTCTTATTTTAAATCAACCCGATCTGAAAAAGATATTGATGCAGGTTATTGGAAGAAACTTGCCCGTTATGCTTTTCTGACAGAAGCGATATCTGTAGTTGCCATTTTCGTAAGCCTCTTTTACATAATACAAAATCATTTATTTGAATATAAATATGCATGGCAGCATAGTAGTCTTGCCCTCGAGCCCAAATATATGCTGGCCTGTTTCTGGGAAGGACAGGAAGGAAGTTTTTTACTATGGAGTGTGTGGCATTGTGTTCTTGGTTTGATATTAATTAAAACTTCTAAGAAATGGGAAGCGCCGGTGATGACGGTTGTAAGCTTTGCACAAGTTTGTCTTGCTACGATGATCGCTGGTATTTACATCTTCAATTGGAAGATGGGTTCCAATCCGTTTATTTTGTTGAGAGATTCCGGCGTGCTCGATAATGCCCCTGCCTTGCATCTAAATTTTGATGTCAGCCAGCCCTTAAGACCGGATTACATGTCATCTATTAAAGATGGCAATGATCTGAATCCTTTATTACAGAATTACTGGATGGTCATTCATCCCCCGGTATTATTTCTGGGTTTTGCTTCTACCATAGTTCCCTTTGCATTTGCAATAGCAGGTCTATGGATAAAAAAATTCGGTGAATGGACAAAAGTCGCGTTGCCCTGGGCATTATTCTCAGCAGCGGTATTAGGGGTTGGCATTATGATGGGGGCAGCATGGGCCTATGAGTCGCTGACATTTGGTGGGTATTGGGCATGGGATCCGGTGGAAAATGCTTCGTTGGTTCCATGGCTGATATTGATTGCAGGTATTCATACTTTGCTAATATATAAACACAGCGGACATTCACTGAGAGCAACTCATCTGTTTTTAATATTAAGTTTTGGTTTTATTCTTTACTCCACTTTTCTTACCCGCAGCGGTATATTAGGCGAAGCGTCCGTGCATGCATTTACTGATCTTGGTATGAACTGGCAATTGCTCACGTTCCTTTTCATATTTCGTACTTCCCGCATTGATCTCTTTTTTTTAGCCGGTATCGCGAAATTCCTGCCATTAAAAAAGAAGAAAGCGCTTCTTCGCGAGAATTCTGGATGTTTATCGGTTCATTGGTTTTCTTTCTTTCAGCCATCGTAATCATCGGAAAAACTTCATTGCCTGTTTTTAATAAAATTGTTTGACAAAAAATCGCTGCTCCCGAAGACCCCGAATTTGCCTATAACAGATACAGATATATGTGGCTATAATTATTGCTGTACTTACCGGCTATTATCCCAATATTTGAAATATAAAAGCACCGCCTCTAAGTTTTTCTGGAAAAAAATATTGCTCCCAACATTGATCGCTGTCATTGTCGCATCAGTTGATAATTGCTTTTGGAAATATTGATTATCAAAAAAAGGGACCAATGTTTCTGGTGCCATTTGGCTGGCTGTAGCCTGCAGCATTTATACGATCATTGCCAATGCCGCCTATATCTGGATCGGGATGAAAGGCAAGCTGGGTTTGTCTGGCGGTTCCATTGCTCATTTTGGTTTTGGGATTGTGTTGCTTGGCATTCTTATTTCTTCTTCCAAAAAAGAAATTCTTTCTTATAACACAAGCGGCATGCCGATTGATTTTGGAACAGAGAGCAAAGAAAATCCCGGCGAAAACCTGACATTTGATAAAAGGCTTATCAATGCAAATGGGCAAATTTGATGTCACTTATATTAGTGATTCCGCCCATCCAAAAAAACAGCAATGGTATTATAAGATACATTTCAAAAGCCGGACAGATGATGAAGAGTTTACCTTGACCCCAAATGCATTTGTAAATTATAAAGGCAATGAAGGTCTGATGGCTAACCCGGATTCAAGACATTATTGGGATCATGATGTTTTTACTTATATTTCTGCATTACCTAATCCTGAAAGGCAAACCTGACACCGCTACTTTTAAGACCAGTCATCTTAACCAGGTGATACGCTTTTTTATTCCAATGGCTATATAAAATTGCTGGATGTAATAGAAAAAGATAGTCTGCCTGAAAATATTTTTGGAACCGATGGAACTTTCATGAAGCGCCTGTAAAGATCTATTCAAAAACCGGTTCTATATATTCTGCAACTCCTAAGCTCGCATTTGCCAAAGGCGGCTACTTTTCGCCTACCCGACACTATCACGGCTGAAAGTCTGGTTTTGCAACTTCAAAAAGTGAATCCTGATAAAAGCATCGAACTCGGCGTAAAAGAGTCCAACTCCGTTTTGGAATATGTCACCTTGAAAGCCTACAAATTTCCTTTCATCAATCTTCTTTGGGTGTGGTATTATCATTACTGCCATCGGTATCATGATGAGCATGGTCCGGCGCATACGATTGAACCGCAGGGAAAAGGCTGAAACCTAAATTTCACAATTCTCAAACAGCATCAAGGCTAGCTTTTCTTGTCTTTGGTTATTAATTTTGCTGCTATAATTTAGCAGGTGAATGATGCAGTTTTTCCCTCATATTTTCAATTATAAGCTGTTACTGGTATCTTCCTTTTTATCAGTACCCGGTTATCCGCCCAAATAATACCGGAAAACGCCAAAACGGATACAATCCCCCCGATGCCTTCTTATGAAGAAAGGGCAAAAAAATGGGGACCCAATGATACGATCATGTCGATGCGATCTGGTACCAACGGGAAATGATGCCTTATAAAGAAGAACCGATGGTGTGGATATCCAAACTATCTCCCAAAAAACTGGCAAAATACATTGAAGAATGGACAAGATTGCGTAATGCTGTATATGTCACTTATCCGTATGCAAGAGTAGCCGGCGCCACCATCAATGACATCAATACACATCTTGCAAACGTCACTTCCAAAAAAGAAAGAAAGGAATATATCAAAACAAGGGAAAAGGAATTGAGAAAACAATTCACCGAACCGCTTTCCAATCTTTCCGTTTACCAGGGCAAGAGTACTAATGAAACTCATCAACCGCCAGACAGGTAATAATTGTTATGAAATAATAAAAGAATATAAAGGCGGTTTCAATGCGCGGCTATACCAGACCGTGGCCTTCTTTTTTGGCAGCAGTCTGAAACAGGAATGGGATGTATCTGAAAAAACAGATCGCCAGATCGAAAATTTCGTAAAAGAGATTGATGGCTGCCTGGTACGGAAATCCATATCAGGAAATAAAGCCCCAGCTCCATAACGGGAGTAAGAAAGTTTCTTTTCATCTCTGATATATAAATTTCTTCTATTCCGATCAATATTTTTACATTGAACTTATCTTAACGTACTTCTGATTAAAATACTGACATTCTTTACCACATTTCATATCCTGCATTATCATGAAACTCGATATTCTTGCTATCGGCGTTCATCCTGATGATGTGGAACTTGGATGTTCCGGAACCCTGATCAATGAAATAAAAAGAGGAAAAAAAGTTGGTATAGTTGATCTCACGCAGGGAGAGCTTAGGCACAAGGGGAACGATTGAAACCCGGGCTATAGGAAGCAGCAAATGCCGCAAAATCATGGGTGTCTGTCAGAGAAAACCTGAAAATGAGAGATGGTTTTTTTAGAAATGATGAAGCACACCAATTGCAAGTGATCAGAAACGATCCGCAAATACCAGCCGGAAATTGTGATTGGGAATATTCTAAGCGACCGTCATCCAGATCATGGCCGTGCAGGGCATCTGATCAGCGATGCTTGTTTTTTTCAGGTTTGGTAAAAATTGAAACGAAAGATGAGAATGGAAGCAATGCAGCAAAAATGGAGGCCTAAGTACTATTCTCCAATACATGCAGGACTGGTATCATGAGCCTGATCTGCTGATTGACATCAGCGATGTATTTGAACAAAGAATGAAAGCAATTGAAGCCTATAGCCACCCAATTTCATACATCCTCAGATGATAGCACGGAAGGCACTGCAAACATATATCTCCACTCCTGATTTTTTAGACAGTATCATTGCAAGGGCAAGAATGCTTGGCAAGCGGATCGGAGTGAAATATGCAGAAGGTTTCATTACAGAAAAGAAGATCGGTATCAAAAACCTCGATGCATTGATGCAAATAGAGACATAATTGGTTCTTACATCAGCTTTTTTAAGTCAGGTAATTCTCTTACAATCTATCGGGCCATTCTTCTTTTAATTAACACACAATCCGGGGTTTTATCAGATAATATAGTCTACCTTTGCAAACACTATTAAATTCAATCCTTAAGATGTCAAGTCCCAAATTTCCCAAAATCCCTTTATCTTTTCACAGCGAATTAAAAAAAAGGATCAGCGAATACTTTCAAAATAAAGGTAAAGCCACAACAGGAAACTTTAATCTCCATTTAAAAGCAATTTTGTTGGTCGCAGGTTTATTAGTCATATATACTCATCTTGTTTTTTTTACACCAGCCACGGTATGGGCGATGCTTGAATGCATTTTTTTAGGTTGTGTCACGGCGGCGATAGGTTTTAATGTGATGCATGACGGAGCACATGGGAGTTTTAGCCGATACAAATGGATCAATACATATGGCTTCCAGTTTTGCTAATTTCCTGGGAGCAAGCCAGCACATGTGGAAAATGAAACACAACGTGATTCATCATACTTATACAAATATTCATGGCGTGGATGATGATATAGAAGCCCGGCCGTTGCTTCGCCTTTGTGACGAACAGCCACGTTATAAAATACACCAGTACCAGCATTTTTATTTTTGGGTTGCCTATTCTCTGTTATATATTTATTGGATATTTGTAACAGACTATAAAAAATATTTTTCGGGAAAGATCGGTTCTACACCGCTCAGGAAAATGACGTTAAAAGAGCATCTGTCCTTTTGGTTTTATAAACTGGCGCATGCTTTTATTTTTGTCGTTCTTCCGATTTATATGGTAGGCTTTACGCCCTGGCTGATCGGGTTTTTAAGTATGAGCCTGGTTACAGGATTTGTATTAAGTATAGTATTCCAGTTAGCGCATACTGTTGAACACACTCATTTTCCCATGCCAAGCGAAGCCACCGGCAAAATGGAAGACGAATGGGCCATTCACCAGATAAAGACAACGGCAAATTTTGCGACACGGAATAAAGTGGTAAGTTGGTTGGTTGGTGGTTTGAATTTCCAGATAGAACATCATCTATTTCCTAAAATATCACACATACATTATCCTGCTATCAGCAAGATCATCAGGAAAGCCTGCCAGGAATATGGCATTAAATATATCGAATACCCAAAGGTTCGTTTAGCTGTGGCATCGCATGTGGCTTATCTCAGGCAAATGGGGAGAAAGTGAAGCCAGATGTCAGAAGTCTGAAAAAATATCAAGAGGACAAAAGTATTTTATACAATAAAAGCTGCTATTCTATATAGCAGCTTTTTACTTTAAGACGCTATCCGGCTTCTTACTTCCTGTTTCAGTATTTATCTTCCTTTATTCTATTTTTGCATCTCAATTAATAAAGCATGGCATATAGTAAAAGTGGGTTTGGTGCAAATGAGTTGTTCAGCAGACAAAGTCGGCAAATCTTGAAAAAGCAATAGATAAGATAAAAGAAGCAGCAGCCAAAGGCGCGCAGATCGTTTGCCTGCAGGAATTATTTACTTCACTTATATTTCTGCGATGTGGAAGACTATGACAATTTCAAACTGGCTGAACCTATTCCGGGACCTTCAACCGAAGCATTAAGTAAAATGGCAAAAGAACTGGGTGTCGTGATCATTGCTTCTTTATTTGAAAAAAGAGCGGAAGGAATCTATCATAATACAACAGCGGTGTTAGATGCTGATGGAATTTATCTCGGCAAATACAGAAAAATGCATATCCCTGACGATCCGGCTTATTATGAAAAATTTTATTTCACTCCCGGTGATCTTGGATATAAAGTTTTCAAAACAAAATTTGCCAATATTGGTGTGCTGATCTGCTGGGATCAATGGTATCCGGAAGCAGCCAGGATCACTTCATTAATGGGCGCAGAAATATTATTTTATCCAACTGCAATCGGCTGGGCTACTTCACAAAATGAAGAAACAAATACGGAGCAATACAATGCATGGCAAACCATCCAGCGGAGTCACGCAGTAGCTAATGGAGTACATGTAGTAAGTGTGAACCGGGTCGGTACTTGAGCAAAACGGCGCTATGAAATTCTGGGGAGGTCATTTGTATCAAACCCTTTGGGCAGTTTATTATACAAGGCGTCGCATGACAAAGAAGAAGTTGCAGTTGTGGAAATTGATACTTCAAAAACAGACAGCTACAGAACACACTGGCCCTTTCTGCGTGACAGAAGAATTGATTCCTACCAACCTATTACCAAAAGATTTATTGACGAAGAATAATGAGCAAAGTTCCAACTCCAAAACAACTCGGCTATTATTTCCCTGCTGAATTTGCACCTCATGTTGCTACATGGCTAAGCTGGCCGCATAAAGAGGCGTCTGGCCGGGAAAAATAGATACGATCTATCCATACTATGTCAGTTTATAAAAGAACTGACAAAAGGAGAACTGGTCCGCATCAATGTGAATGATGAAGCAATGAAAGCATTTGCAATAAGTTATTTGACAAAAAGAAAATGTTGATCTTGACAAAATTGAATTTTTTTACATCCCACCAATGATGCCTGGTGCAGGGATCATGGCCCTGCATTTTTGATCAATCCGAAAGCTGAGCAAAAGAAAGTAATTGTTGACTGGGGCTATAATGCATGGGGCAATAAATATCCGCCGTATGATCTGGATGACGTAATACCCACTTTGATCGGAAAACATTATAATATTCCCGTCTTTCATCCAGGAATCGTAATGGAAGGTGGTTCAGTAGAATTCAATGGGACAGGAACATTGATGACATCCACTGCTTGTTTATTAAATCCAAACCGCAATCCGCAGCTCAATCAGCAGCAGATAGAAGAATATCTTATCAATTATTATGGAATGGAACAGATACTTTGGGTGGATGAAGGAATTATAGGTGACGATACCGATGGCCATATTGACGACACGGTTCGTTTTGTAAATGAAAACACCGTGATAACAGTAATTGAAGAAAATAAAAACGATGAGAATTATTCATTGCTGCAACATAACCTGAAGCAATTAAAACAAATGCGATTGCTGAATGGAAAACAATTGAATATTGTCGAAATTCCAATGCCCGATGAAATAATATGGGAAGATCAGCGGCTACCCGCTTCATATGCCAATTTTTATATTGCCAATAAATCTGTGATCGTTCCGACTTATCGCATGTGAAAAAGATGAAAAGGTGTTGCAGATAATACAAGAATGTTTTCCCGGTCGCAGAGTCGTCGGGATAGATTCGACAGAAATTATCTGGGGATTGGGGAGTTTTCATTGTCTGAGCCAGCAGGAGCCGGGCGTTTGATTGGTGGTATCAAATCATAAAATCAGGGTGGATGAACTCCCGGGACAAATGAACAATAATATCCTTTTACATCCGTTCGTACGCGGAACAGCGAGCAGGGTATCGAACTGCGTCATAATGTAAAGAGATAAACGCCGCAACCGGATTTAAGAATAGCATCGCTGCTCATTCAATAATCATCTCTCATATTTATTTTGATGCTACCATAAAGGCATGTAACTTGCAGACCGTTTTTTCAATTTTTTAAAATGATCGATCTTTCCAATTACGACCCCGACAGTGTAAGCAATCCCAATAACAATATTTTCGGATTACCCACTAAGGAAGAAGATGCACAACTGGTGATCGTGCCCGTTCCCTGGGAGGTGACGGTGAGCTACGGTTCCGGGACAGCCCGTGCACCAGAAGCTATACTTAAAGCCAGCTTGCAGGTGGATATTTATGACCTTGATATACCCCAGGCATGGAAGCAAGGTTATTACATGCGGCAAACAGACAGGAAGATCCTTATGAAGAGCGATTACCTGCGAAAAGAAGCGGAACTATACATTGATTATATCTCAAAGGGAGAAGATGTTGCAGCCAACCAATTCATGTCGAAAACACTGAAAGATGTAAATGGCGGCAGTGATTACCTGAATACGTGGGTGTATGATCAAACAAAAGCCCTGCTGGATAAAAAAAATTGGTCGGTCTACTTGGCGGCGATCATAGTATTCCCTTAGGATTTTATAAAGCTATTGGCGAGAAACATGGTGACTTTGGCATATTACAGATCGATGCCCATTGTGATCTCCGGCAAGCCTATGAAGGATTCAATTATTCGCATGCTAGCATAATGCGTAATGCCCTGGAAGAGGTACCACAAATACAAAAACTGGTACAGGTAGGCCCAAGGGATTTCAGCCAGAGCGAATGTGATTATATCAAGAAAACCAATGGAAGAATAGTCACCTTTTTTGATAGGACGATCAAGAAACGCCAATTTGAAGGCGAAACATGGAAACAGATCGTTGATGAAATTGTAGTTAACCTTCCCGAAAAAGTATATATAAGTTTTGATATTGACGGCCTTGATAGAAAACTTTGCCCGCATACAGGAACGCCTGTGCCCGGTGGATTTGAGGCAGAAGAAGTCTATTACCTTTTCGTAAAGTGATGGAGAGCGGCAGAAAATTTATTGGATTTGATCTTTGCGAAGTTGGGGTAAGCGATTCGGACTGGAATTCCAATGTAGGTGCAAGAGTGCTTTTCAAACTTTGTAATGTATTAGTGGCAAGTAATGTCACCGAGCATACCTGAGAACCCCGCTTTAGGTTACTTTTGTAACAGATTTTTTACGAGAAAGCATTTGTGATTTCCTGTTTTACGCAGTTTTGATGAAAACATTTAAATATGCCTAAGTTTACGATAGAGCTGAAGAATGAAAAACTGCGACAATATATCATAATAAGCTGGCTGATCATTACGCTGAATTTTGTTGCATTCATATATGTAGGCAGAACTGGATTGTCCAGGATCCCAACTCTTCCTTACTTTTCCGCCGCACTATTGCTCGTCATTTTTCTTTTCCGCTTTATCAGCAAAAGAGAAACTTTTGAAAACGACCGTATCAGTCTTTCATTTTCTATCGTCATTATATCCTGGATAGTACTCCAATACTATTGGGCTGCGGGAGTCATTTTCTTTCTTTTTCTTTTCCAGGACATCAGTCGTCGCAAACTGATAGTGCTGTTCTTTGATGACAGGATCGTTTACCCTTCTTTTCCCAAGCGGACTATTATGTGGGAAGAATTAAACAATGTGATGATAAAGGACGGTTGGCTTACCATTGATCTGAAAAACAATAAAGTATTTCAAAACGAAATAACCTCACCAGCAAGCGAAATTGATTTTAATGAGTATTGCTCCACCAAACTTATGTCTTTAAAAAATAATGGCGAACTTTGAATGAGAAAATCAAAAGTCATAAATGTCAAAATAGTCAAATGCTTTTTAGATTACCACGCAATAATGAATTGATCAAATTGACTTACTGACCCTTTTGACATATTTGATCTATTTGACTTGTTTGACCCATTTGACCTCTATGACTTTTATGACCCTACCTCAATCTCCATACATTCTTTATTCCGATGGTAAAGGAAACATTTTTGAAGATACTTCGCTATACGTGACGGGCAGAAGCGGTTGGGATGCAGTGCCTGTACCAAACCATGAATGGATCGAAATGCCGGATGGCGGCTCTTTATATGAGTTGCCCGGACGAAAAGGGATCGGTATTGATGTAAAGACCGGTGAAATGAGATTATGCGATAAAGGATGGGCTGTTGCCGCTTTCATTCCTCCGGCACATACAGGTTTTTATTTATCAGCTTATGAAACACAACCGGGTGCTCCCACCCTTCCGTTATTTTGCTATACAACTGTCGGTTGGTATAACGATAAATTTTATGTTCCTGCCACAAGAGTTGAACCTGATATACGGCAGGATTGCGCTGGATATGACCAAGGCAAAGTTGAATCAGGCGTCAAACAACTTTTGAAGGCTTATCCGCATAATCGTTTGGTGAATCACCTCGCTAATAATTGCGCTCTTACTTATCATTGTCCTGCTGCCAGGAATTATTTCCTGGGAAGATGGGAATGTCCTGTTCCGGCTTCACCAGCGTGCAATGCCAATTGTGTTGGATGTATCTCACTGCAACCTGATGAAGAGCCGATCGTTTCTACACAGGATCGCCTAACATTCAAACCAACATCTGAAGAAATAGTGGAATATACCGTGCCGCATTTGGAAATGGCTCCTTATCCCATTATAAGTTTTGGTCAAGGTTGCGAAGGTGAACCGTTGCTTATGTGGGAAACGATCCGTGACGCTGTCGTTGAAATAAGAAAACACACAAATAAAGGAAGCATCAATATAAATACAAACGCATCAAACCCTGATGCCGTAAGAAAACTCTGTGAAGCAGGACTGGATTCAATTCGTGTAAGCACCAACTCTGCACGAAGAGAAATTTATATGCCTTATTATCGTCCGAATAATTATGATTTCGATGATATTGTCGAAAGTCTGAAAGTAGTAACCTCGTTCGGCGGCTGGACATCCATCAACTATTTTGTTTTTCCGGGTATGACTGACAGTATAGCCGAATATGAAGCTTTGCGAAAACTGATCAAAGAAACAGGACTGAAGATGATCCAATGGCGCAATTTCAATATTGATCCCGATTGGTACCTGGGCAAGATCGGTGTCACTGACACAGGCGAATGTATGGGAGTAAAACAATTAATGGATGTGATCCAAGAGGAATTCCCCGGTTTGAGATACGGTTATTTCAATCCGCCGATGGAAAGAATTAAAGGGAAATTTGAAATGGATTTTGCTCATGCCCCTATCCACTAAAGAAGAATAACAAAGCATTTTCCCAGTCATTATCTTCGCTCCTGTTTCATTAATGACTGTCTCCCAAAAAAATATTTATACAGGAATTGGGCTGGCGATCCTCGCCGCGTTTATATGGTCAGGCAATTTTATTATTGCTAAATTTTTCTTTATACAAATACCACCTATCAGCCTGGCATTCTATCGGTGGCTCCTTGCAACTGTTATTATTTTCCCGTTTGCCATCAAAAAATTTAAGAATGAATGGAAGGCTGTAAAGAGATCATGGCATTACCTGTTCTGGGTTTCGCTTATGGGTATAACATTTTTCAACACGTTTGTCTATATCGGCGCTCACTACACTTCAGCCATTAATCTTGCATTGATCGGTACCACTTCTTCTCCCATAATGGCAACGGTGATGGCCCGTATTTTTTTAAAAGAAGAGATCGGATGGATGAAATTGACAGGACTGGTACTTTGTATTACCGGTGTATTGTTTCTTTTATCAAGGGGAAATTTTCAGCATTTGCTTAACCTTAAGTTTTCAACCGGTGATCTTTGGGTGCTGGCGGCCGCGTTTTGCTTTGCAGTATATAATACAATGGTGAAGAAAAAACCCGCTTCCATTTCCCCGGTAAGTTTTTTATTTGCAGCCTTCACCCTTGGAACAATACTATTATTCCCATTCTATTTATGGGAAGTCAATAGGACACCGCCCGTCGTTTGGGATCGTGACTTACTAATCGCTATACTTTACCTCGGCGCCGGCGCTTCTGTTATCTGTTTCTGGATATGGAATATTGCCATAAACAAGATCGGTGCGGCAAGAACAATTTTATTTGGTAACCTTATTCCCATCTTCAGCAGTATTGAAGCGGTTCTCATTTTGCATGAACAATTTAGCTGGGTTCACGTAATAAGCATGATGATCGTGTTCACCGGGATATTGTTTGCAAATTTTCGGCTGTTAAAGTAACAGGCTTTGTGAAATATTTTCCTCTATTTATTTTAAATAAAAAAATACCAACAGGTATTTGAACATACCTGTTGGTAAACGCTTTCCGTTGACCAGGAAATTATTGCGATGTAAGTAAAACCTGTCCGCGGATCTCTCCATCGGGATGAAGAACTGTGTGAATGTTGTAATAAATTTTACCATTTAGTAATGCAGTCTCTATTGAATCTGCAACAGTAATAGTGCCCGATGCTGTACCGTTAATTCCATTGGTGCCGATCGTGATATCTTGTAATACACCCGCTGTCGCCCCCACATCTGCAGGCCCGTAAAAGTGCGCCTCGGTTGCGACATCAGTAAGACCACTCCAGTTGATCGTATACATTAACGCATTTGTATTTGCATCATAGGTACCTGTAAGACTGGCTGTACCTGTTTCAGAATTAGCTGGCACTTCCTGAGATCCTGATGCAGCGCCGCTTATATTATAAGTATTTGACTGGTCGTTATTGTCATCTTTTTCACAGGATGTCAACAACACAAAGCTTGTCATGATGCTTATCGCGAGCACGGCAAAAAAGGGTTTACGATAATTGCTGATAGTTTTCATAAATGTTACTTTAAAAAATGAAAAATATTATTTGATTCGCTATGTTCAAAAATGCTGCCAACTGATTATTTTTTTTAGCCACATAATGAGGAAGCTATTCGTCATTGTGTAACTAATTTTCCCACATGATTATTTTTTCTAATCCGCTTTACTCCTGCAGTACTATATTTACAATCTTCAAAAAAAATTTTTGTCAAAAAGACCTGCTCATATTTTACCATTTATAGTGTTGTCTCAATTTGCGGGAACATCACTCTGGTTTGTTGGTAATGCAGTATTACCTGAGCTGAGACAATCATTGCATCTAAGTCAATATGCAGTAAGCCAGGTAACTTCAGCCGTTATGCTTGGCTTTGTTTGCGGGACTCTCGTATTTGCTTTTCTATCATTAGCCGATCGCTTTTCTCCTGTAAAATTGTTTTTTATCAGTTCTCTGCTCGGAGCTTTGTGCAATTCATCAGTTGCATGGCTGGCAAAGGATGCCAATTCACTTTTTGCATTGCGTTTTATGACCGGTTTTTTTATTGCGGGCATTTATCCTGTTGGAATGAAGATAGCTGCCGACTGGTATGAAAAAGGATTAGGCAAGGCCCTTGGTTTCTTATTAGGAGCTTTGGTAGCCGGAACAGCTTTCCCTTATTTATTAAAGAACCGGGATTTTGCATTGCCCTGGAAATCGGTGCTGTATTATACTTCGCTGTTTTCTCTTGCTGGTGGATTCCTCCTGCTCTTTTTTGTCGGCGACGGACCGTATCGAAAAAGATCAGGGCGCTTTCAATGGAATGCTATTGCTGAAATTTTCCAATCAAAAAAATGGCGACAGGCTGCCTTCGGGTATTTCGGCCATATGTGGGAACTTTATTCCTTCTGGGGATTTGTGCCTTTGATCATTGGATTATATAGCAGGACAAACGGGCTTTCACTTAATATACCGTTGCTAAGTTTCCTTGTCATTGGCAGCGGAAGCATTAGCAATATTGCCGGCGGGTTTTTATCTCAGCGATGGGGCAGTGCAAAAGTCGCCTCGTTGGCTTTACTGATATCAGGGTTATGTTGTTTTCTTTCACCGTTATTTTTTTATTTGCCATCATTTTTTTTTATCACTTTGCTTGTGGTATGGGGATTGACTGTCTGCCCTGACTCACCTCAATTCTCAACGCTGATAGCTCAATATGCTCCTGAACACCTCAGGGGTACCGCACTAACCATTTATAACTCGATCGGATTCTCTATTTCCATCATTAGCCTGATCGTAATCGATCATGTATTCCATTCTGTCGGTTTTTTTGGCGGTCAGAATACATTTTTGTTATTGGGTGCAGGCGCTTTGTTCGGATTGCCATTTATGTTCAAACTAATACAAGCGCAATCTAAATCGTGAATGGCATTTCAAAACATTATTAAATATCTTCAGCCCTTTAACTACCATGGTAGGTCAAAAAATCATAATTGTTGGAGCTACTTCCGGGATGGGAAGAAAAATGGCTGAAGTTTATATTGAAAAGGGTCACACGGTCGGTATAACGGGAAGAAGGCTTGAACTATTAAAAGAAATAAAGCAACAGTTTCCACAGCAGGTGGAATATGAGAGCTTTGATGTGACGGGAAAAGAAAATATTTCACGTATTCAATCACTTGTTCAGAAACTCGATGGTTTAGATATTTTAATTATTAGCGCCGGTAGAGGTGAACCTTCTAAAGAACTCGATTGGGAAATAGAAAAAAGAACAGTTGATACCAACGTCAATGGTTTTATTGAGATCGCCAACTGGGCTTTCAATTTTTTTATACAGCAGGGATATGGAAAATTGGCAACTATTTCTTCCATAGCTGCCATAAGAGGTAATAGCTGGGCGCCTGCCTATAATGCCTCCAAAGCATTTCAAAGCACCTATTTTGAAGGATTGGCAGTAAAAGCAAAAAGATTAAAAAAGGATGTATCCATCACCTGTATTGAGCCGGGTTTTGTAAACACCAAAATGGCAAAGAGCAATAAACGCTTCTGGGTAGTACCGGTTGACAAAGCAGCCAGGCAGATCATCAAAGCCATTGATAAAAAGAAAAGAAAAGTTTATATAAGCAAAAGGTGGTGGATCATAGCAAAGATACTCAAAGTCCTTCCCTGGCGGGTTCTCAGGAAATGGGGTTAGTAAAAACCCTGAACCAACATAAATCTTAACATTTCATAAAACCGCTTCTATGCACGTTGCATGACCTTTGCATCGTTAGTAACACGTGTGAACAACAAAGACTTTTGACTGAGAGCATCAAACCCTAAATTTGTATGAATAACACTTACGCAATGTCTGCATCCTTTGAAGCCAGGAAAAATTCACAGGCCGCTATGATCACAGCCGGGTTCGCCGGGTTGATGGTATTGCTCATGTTTTTGCTCAAATGGTCTCTTCCTGCCATTGAACGTCCTCTCGCTGATGAAGGCATAGAAGTAAATCTTAATATAGAAGACCAATTGTTCGCCAAAGTGCAAGGTGGCGGTGGTGGCGGTGGTAATCCTGTACAAGCTGCCGGTCATGCAGGAATAGCCGATCCCACACCACCTCAGCCGGGAATCAATGAAGATTCAAAAGACATTGAAACGGATGATAATGATAAGACCGCGCCGGCTATTGTCAAACCAACGAATCCCAAACCTGTTCATAAAATAGTTGAAAATACTTCGGTAGTAAAAACTCCTCCGAAACAAGTGGTAGAAACTCCTGCACCACGGGTAGCAAAAAGCGTGTATCATGGCAGCACAACCACGGGAACATCAACCGGCGGCAATGATGCAGCGGCTATTTATAAAAGACCCGGCGGTAGCGGTAATGGAAACGGTGTTGGTGACGGAAATGGGAACGATGGTGGAAAAGGAAACGGAAATGGCGGTGGTAATGGTCCTGGCAGCGGTACCGGCAATGGTCCAAAAAGAGTGAGCGGCAACCGGGTGGTCATTAATCCAAAGAATATGGATGCAGGCGAAAATCTGAAAGGAAAAGTCTTTGCTGAAATAAAAGTAACGCCTGATGGAATAGGTTCATTTGTGAGAACGACCCGTGGCTCTACTTACACGAGCGGCGAAGCAATTGAGATCATCAGGGAATGGTTAAGGCGAAATCATTTTAATAAAACCAGTGAAGAGTCCACCGTTGTTTACGAATTTAATTTTATAATGGGTGGCTAACCAGAAAAACAGTTTAATTGTAATGCCATTCGCCGCGGTGAGTGGCATTTTTGTTTTAAGTCATGTACACATGAAGATATAATAGGCGCAAAGATCTTTCCCTCATTATATTCCTTAGTGGTCTTTGTGTCTTAGTGGATTTATTTTACCAGTAACCATACATTGCCGAGTTTTGCAATCCGAATGAATTATCAGCAAACAGTAGAATATCTTTTTACTAAACTTCCATTGTTCAGCCGAATTGGAGCTGCCGCTTATAAAGAGGACCTTGATAACACTATCAAGTTGTGTAAATTTTTGAATGATCCCCATACAAAATTTAAATCAATACATGTAGCCGGCACGAATGGTAAAGGCTCAGTTAGCCACATGCTCGCAGCTATTTTTCAAACTGCGGGGTATAAAACAGGTTTATATACTTCACCGCATCTTAAAGATTTCAGGGAAAGGATAAAAGTGAACGGCGAAATGGTGAGTGAGGAATTCGTCACTGCCTTTACCGAAAAAATAGCGCCGCTGATTACTGAAATTGAACCAAGCTTTTTTGAAATAACTGTCGCAATGGCCTTTGATTATTTTGAAAGAGAAAAAGTGGATATAGCAATCGTTGAAACAGGATTAGGCGGTAGATTAGATAGCACGAATGTAATTATGCCGGTACTTTCCATTATCACCAACATTGGAATGGATCACATGGACCTGTTAGGCGATAGCCTTGAAAAAATTGCTGTGGAAAAAGCCGGGATCATCAAAGAAAACATACCGGTAATTGTTGGAGAAGTTTTACCCGCAACTCAATCCATATTTGAAAAAAAAGCGAAAGAGAATGAGGCATTGCTGACAATAGCTTCGCAGAAACAACATGCAGTTGACTGGAAATGGGAAAAACATGAACTGATCGCAGAAGTTTCTGAAGAACATTCGACTGATCACAAAATCTATCATCTCGATCTGCCCGGAATTTACCAGTTAAAAAATTTATTGACCGTACTGGAGTCATGCCATCAATTAAAACTAAGAGGATGGGAACTAGATGACGGGAACGTTCATAAAGGTCTTCGAAATGTAAAAAAACTAACCGGTCTTCACGGACGCTGGGATATTATTCATGAGCATCCCGCGGTCGTGCTCGATGTCGCACACAATGAAGATGGCATCAAACAATTGATGGAACAGATCGAAGTAACCAATCATCGCGAATTGCATATCATAACAGGCTTCGTAAAAGATAAAAAGATCGAAACCATATTATCTCTTCTTCCCAAAACGGCTCATTATTATTTTACAGAAGCGAATATCCCACGTGCGTTGAATGCAGATACTCTAGCGCAAATGGCGGCAAAGTATGATCTGAAAGGAAAGAAATATGAGAATGTCAACGCGGCCTTAAAAGATGCTAAAGCGAAAGCAAGCAAAGACGATCTTATAATTGTTTGTGGCAGTGTTTTTCTTGTCGGGGAGGTAAATTAAGTCATACAGGTCATACAGATTATATGGGTCATATAAGTGATAGGCTTTATTGTTTGACAGATATGACCCATTTGACTTATTTGACTTTCTATGACCTTTCCTATTAGAATTTTAATTCCCCCAATTCCTGCATAGCATATAGAAAACAAGTAACGTGCATAGCTTGTAGTATTTTATTCTCTTTCACCAACTGCTTTACTTCATCAATGGTGAATATTTCGATCTCTATCTCTTCATTAGGATCCAGTGACTGCGCTGATGTCTTCTTACCGCCTGTTGCAAGAAACATGTGCATCAGGTTATTATTGGTGGAAGGATTGGCAGAGATACTTCCCAAAGATTTAAAAGATGAAAACGAATAGCCGGTTTCTTCCAGTAATTCTCTTTTAATTGCTGCCTCAAAATTTTCATCCGTATCATCCACGCACCCACCGGGAAATTCGATACAGGTCTCTCCTATTGCATGCCTGTATTGCCGGACCATCAATATCCTTCCATCATCTGTCATCGGCACCGCCGTCACCCATTCGGAGAATTCATAAACATAATAAGGGTCAATAATTTTTCCCTGCGGAGTTTTGCATACGTCTTTTCTTACCTTGAACCAAAGATCATTAAAGAGATATTCGGAAGAGAGGATTTGCCATTTCATAGAGACATTTGAAATTTGAGATTTAAGATTTGATAACAAAGATTAATGTTTGCGATCTTTGAATTTCTGGCCTCGAATGTCAGATTGATTAAGATATTTTATGAATCCGGATATTTTTCCGGCAAGTTCTTCATACTCTTTAATCAGGTCCCTGGTCTCTTCAGTAAAATAATTTGGTCAATTCTTCTATGAAGTTGTGATCTCACTTCGCCATTAGATCCTTTGGAAATACTCAGAAAATTTACAAATTCGAACTGTCCTGATCTCTCAAAACCTTCGGCAATGTTGTCCATTACCGAGCCTGCAGAGTCCCTGATCTGGTCTCTGAATTTAAAATCTCTGGAAGCCGGCCCTGTCTCTGTAAGATGAAAGACCTTTAATGACAACTTTCTTGCGATCTGCCATATTTCCAATTCTTCAAACCGATGAAATGTCGCCATAATCTGAAATATTAAATTTCAAATCTAAAATTATTTACCATCCCATTCTTTCTCTCAAAGCAGTAATATGCGCCACGTGATGTTTGCCGTGCCATGCATACAATCCAAGAAAATACCAGAGACGCAAGGTCTTTTTATGTTCAGGATGAAAAAGAGTACGATTATTCCATTCATCATCTGACACATACTTTAATGCCTCATACCAGCGGGCATGAAGGGCATGCAGTAATGTAGTTGAAATATTGATCGGTAATTTATGTACATCATTTAATTCCGCCCATGCTTTCTCGTCATAAGGTTTTATAGTTGGATTGTCCTCCGTCAACGCGAGTTTAAATCTGCAGTAAGCGTTGATATGACTATCGGCGATATGATGAACCAATTGATGCACTGTCCACCCACCTTCCCGGTAAGGAGTTTTCAGTTGAGCTTCATCAAGGTTCAGAATTGCATTTTCCAGTTGCAATGGTAAAAATTTCAGATCGGCAAGCCATTCCACTTTTTTATCAATAGAGAATGGTTGTTGTTCATACTTACCAATAGGATAACGCGGATCAATTGTTACTGCAGACATTATTAAAATATTTATTTCACAATACTGATCAATTCCACTTCAAACATCAGCGTGGCGCCACCGGGAATATCTGAACCAGCACCACGGTCACCATAAGCGAGATCGGATGGTATCCATAAACGCCAGTGGCTTCCTTCTTTCATCAATGGCAACACTTCCTGCCATCCTTTGATCAGAGATCTTAATGGAGCGCTAAACGGCTGGTTCCTTTTAAAAGAGCTGTCGAATTCCTTTCCATCCAGCAAAGCGCCTTTGTAATGAGCTTTTACCGTATCGCTGCCTAATGGCTGAGCGCCGTTTCCTTCTTTTAGAATAAGATATTGAATGCCTGAAGGCAATTCAACTACTCCTTCCTTTGTTTTATTGGCGTTTAAAAAAACTTCGCCGGCAAATTTTTGCGCATTGATCTTTCCGTCCATAAAATCTTTTAATTTATTTTGAATACTCATAGCAGATTCTAAATACAAAATCTCGAATTATTCCTCTCTCAACGAATGTCCGGTCAAATTAATGAATACATCCTCCAGGTTCGCTTTCTTTACTTCTTTCGGTCTTTCAAACCCGGTAGCCAATAATTTATCTATTAACTGATCGGGGCTGTTTAGTGCGATGATATTTCCTGAATCAATAATGGCAACCCGATCGCACAAGTATTCTGCTTCGTCCATGTAATGTGTCGTAATGATCACTGTCGTTCCTCTTGCCCGGATATTTTTTACCAGTTCCCACAGACTTCTTCTCGCCTGCGGATCGAGACCGGTTGTTGGTTCATCGAGAAAAATTATCCTTGGTTCGTTGATCAATGTTGTCGCAACAGAAAAACGTTGTTTCTGTCCTCCACTTAATTCTTTGAATTTTGATTTGGCTTTTTCTTTCAGGTTCACCATCTCCAGCAACTCCATCGGGTTGACCTGGCGGTTATATAATCCACAGAATAATTCGATCAGTTGAAGAAGATTTAATCCCGGGTAATAACCGCTGCTTTGCAATTGCACGCCGATTATTTTTTTTATTTCGTCGGGATCTTTATCGAGGTTTAAACCGTCAACGATCACTTCGCCGCTGGTTTTTTGTCTCAATGTTTCGATGATCTCGAGGGTAGTTGACTTGCCGGCGCCATTGGGCCCAAGTAATCCAAATATCTCTCCCTCTATTACATCAAATGAAATTCCTTTTACCGCTTTGAAATGTCCGTAGTTTTTTACAAGATTTTTTACAGAAATGATCGTATTAGCCATGCCCAAATTTAAAGGATTAATTCCATCCTGACGTCGGCAGTTTCCATTGGCGAGTCAACAAGTTCGACATGCTGGAATCCATACTTCTCATATAAACTGATCGCTCTCTGTAATTGATGATTGGAAAACAGAGCGAGCTTCTTTGCACCGATCTCATTCGCTTTGGCAATACATGTGTCTACCAAAAACCGGCTGATCCCTTTACCGCGATGGGTTTCAGTGACAGTCATTTTCACCAATTCATACACTCCTTCGTGTTCCTTCATTAAGCCTGCCGAACCTACGATCATTCCGTCGGCTTCAGCCATCCAGATAAATCCGCCTTTAGCCAGCACCAGCCCTTCCGGGTCATCAAGGATCATTAGGTCATGGCTTTCGGTGAGATGATAATGATCCAGCCATTCAAGATTCAGTTGTTTGAATATCGCATGATGTTCGCTGCGATAGGGAATGATTTTTATATCCATTGAACAAAGTTTAAAAAACAGCGGCAAGAATAAGAAAGAATTTTTTTGGAAATATGTATCAGAAAGGAGGCGATCGGCTATACCAGGTCATTTTTGTTACCGCAAGTAGTATCCCAATCGTCTTTATAACGATCCCAGCCTGTTATATCCAGGTTCAGCCGGTTTTTATTCGCTATTGAGTAAATGAAAGATAGTTCAGGAATTGGTTTACTCTGATTTGTTCCGTTTTACCTTGAAAATTAAGTAAATTCGGAACAAGAACTTGCGCCAATACGCGAGTACCGCCGCAATGCCTTGCACAAGGAAAAATCCCTTCGCTGCTGTCGCAGCTCCCGGTCTTTTTCTCCATCGCTATTGCGGCGGTACGATCGGGATTTACTTGTAAATTTATCGGGTAGTGAACTTTGTGCAAGACACTGCGGGGTACATGAGGATTTACAAAATGCCCCGATAAATTTCCACGTACCCACAGGTTCTCGCAGCTGCTTCGCTGAAACCTTTGGTTTCGCTCCCGCATCTGCTCCACCCGTGGGCACTTCGTAAATCCCGATCGTTAGGCACAATTATATCGACACCCTTAAAGTATGGACATCCCATTTAAGACAAGACATTTTTATCCCGACGAACTGCGACTTTTGAAGACTCTGAAAACTCAAAAAGACAAAGAAGGCGGCGGTAAAATAAAATTTATTCACTTGTTATTGCAGGACTTCTTGGAGCAGGATTAACATATATAACGACGCAAATTCCAGACAACTTCTGGAATTTTCATTCGGGACACTTGCTGTTTTTTAATTTGCTTTTATTGTTTTAACACCTTACGAAATCTATAAAATGAAGAAAAACCTGAAGGACTTTTTACAGACGACTAAATGCCACTATTGACAAAGGGATCAGTTGATACTTGCCTAATTAATCAAAAAGGATTGCGATTTTGCCAAGGAATTGAAGATGAAGGAGCATTTGTGATCATAATTGAGATCAATGACACTGACAAAGTTCTTTACCTGTGGGACTATGACTATAACTTGCGTAAGAAATTTCCTTGTCTTCACTTCGAAATTTATGAGGACAATTTCAATTAAACTCTTTGGCAGACAAGTTTATCCGCTGAGCGACCGCATCAAACCACTGACCATTGACAAAAAAGCCAAATGGAATTATATGAGCAAAGTTGGTGCTGCTGGACATTTAGATACAGAGAATGTTAAAACTTACAGAAAAATAATTGAAGATTATAATAACTGTGCCTAACAGAAGTATTTGCAAAAGCAGGGCTGGACAATGTAACATCAACTATGTACAAGCATCAACAGTGGTTCGGGCTCGAGGTTCGAATGTTCAGCTTTAGTTCTTAACTTCAACAACATATTTTCAATCAGCAGCGGTTATCGGCAGACGGAATACTAATTCCCAACCTGCATAAAGCCCTGCTCGTTGTTATGCAGACACTACCTAATGGAATAAACAATTGTTATGTTTAAACCGACAGCCATATTTTATTTATTCTTTTTATGCAGTCAAAATATTTTTGGTCAGCTGTCAGAAAAAGCGAATGCTAAAGATTGGCTGGCATTAGACCCTAAAGTCGACTCAATTGCAGGTATAAGTTTATACAAAGCCTATGACTTGTTGAAGAACAGATCTTCGCAAACTATCATTGTTGCTGTTATTGACAATGGAGTAGATATAGACCATGAAGATTTAGAAAATGTCATTTGGACAAACAAAAGAGAAATACCAGATAACGGGATAGATGACGACAATAATGGCTATATTGATGACGTACACGGTTGGAATTTTAGAGGTTCAAATGATGGTACTATAATTTGTAACGAACAAGCAGGGGCAACTCAGATATATTTAGCATGGAGAAACAGATTTGAGAATGCTGACACTAATTTGTTAGACTCAAAACAAAAAAAAGAATTGTCAATTTATAACAAAGCTAAAACAGAATACCTTGACAAAATAAATACAAGCAAAGATTCAACTGAATTAAACTATTCTTACAATATTAATTACAATTCGAGTAAACTTATTGCTAACGATTCTGAATCCTTAAATAATCATTTCTACGGAAGTCCATATTTTAAGCTCCCGCCGGATGTGAATCATGGTACTTATGTGTCAGGAATTATTGCGGCCGAAAGAAATAATAATATCGGTACCAATGGTATTGCCGACAATGTATTAATCATGCCTGTTGTTGCATCAACCCAGGTAGGTGACGAAAGGGATAAAGATGTTGCGAATGCTATACATTATGCTGTAGATAACGGAGCCCGAATTATTAATATCAGTTTTTCAAAAGTTTACTCAACTGATAAAAAATTGCTTGATGAAGCAATTCAGTATGCAGAAAAGAAAAAAGTGTTAATTATTCATTGTGCAGGTAATGATGGAGTGAATACCGATTCATTTTATAATTATCATTATCCCGTTGCACTATATGACAATGGGAAAAAAGCAAATAATTTCATTACTGTAGGTTGGAACAGACCGCTTTTTGATTATCGGTTAGCACACCCAAATTCAGGATATGGCAAAAAGAGCGTAGACTTATTTGCACCAGGTAGTGATATTTTTACAACAGCCCCACACAATGAATATGACTTTAGGTCAGGTTCAAGCATGTCTGCTCCATGCGTTACGGGAGTTGCGGCATTATTGCTATCTTATTTTCCCAATCTTTCAATTTTACAAGTGAAAGGTATTCTTCTTAAATCTACTTTTAAACCAAGCCAAATAGTTAACAAACCAGGAACAAAAATCCCAGTTCCTTTTAATTCTTTATCAGCAAGTGGCGGGATACTGAACGCTTACAACGCAGTTCAAATGGCAATTCAGATTACACGAAACGCTAAAAGATAAAATTGCTAACTAAATAAAACACTGCCACCAACAAAAGATTTGCCCCAAGGCTCCCGTACGCAGTAACATTCAGCAGTTGTAATACTATCAGCTAACATCGGGCCTGACCGAATTCTACCTGCGTGCTGGCAGGCAGGTTTGGCTTTTAGTTGTTAACTTCAGCATCAGTTTTTTTCAATCGGCTCCAGTTGCCGGGCAGACAGTTATAAAATACCAGCCTCTGCCCAGCAGTTTCACCAGCGTTGGGGCGACAGCAAAATGTTCTTTATCATTTAGGTTTGACAATCACCGCAACCTTGAGAAATTATTGATCAGCACGACAGATAACTACCCTTCCTTAAATTACAACAGAGAAACCAATGATTAAATTCATAAATCACATTTTAGTTTTTATCCTTGAAATCATTATGCTAATATCTTATGGCTATTTTGGAATGACAAGGCAGTGGAACTTAGCATTAAAACTTTCATTCACAATTATAGTTGTTTCGATGGCTATTATACTATGGTCAATATTTGCAGCACCTAAATCGAAACGTCGTTTAGAAATGCCTTATCTAGCTATATTCAGGACGCTTATGTTTTCATTGTCTGCATTTCTATTTTTTCAATCAGGGCATAAAAACTTTGCGATAATTATTTTTATTTTGTCACTGCTAACACAAACAATTAGCTATTTCGAAGAAAAATAAAGCACGGTTAATTATACTTTACCAAGAAAAATTCCCTAACCTGACCACCGACAACTTGAAAATCAAAAGATCTATTATAAAATTGAACACTCAAAACTTGAACCGAAGAGGTACGGCACATAACATTCGCATCTATGCAAGCCGGGCAGACAGGAATTCTATTTCCCGACCAGCATAAATGCGTGACCATTGTGCGTTATTGTCAAAACCTTTAGACATCTAACAAAACATTAAAATAGCAACTGTGACAAAATTAGATACGGTAATTGCAGCCAAAGACGTTGATGCCAGTGCAAAATGGTATGAACAAATATTTGGCTTTAAAAATTCATCCCCGGCAGGACATGGTTTTGCAGTTTTAAAATCTGAAACAAATGAAATCGTTTTATGCTTACATAAATGGAAAATGGATAATCATCCAACAATGAAAAACTCAAGTATAACGCCAGGAAACGGCTTGATACTATACTTTAGAACAAAAGATATGGATACGGTATACCAAAATGCAATAAAAGCAGGTTGTATAATTGAAGAAGAAATCCACAAAAATCCTAACTCTTTGAAAAAAGAATTTTCCTTTCGCGACCCTGATGGATATTTTTTGACTGTTTCCGAATTTCATAAGTATGAAGGATAACCAATAATCTAAAAGGCAATCTATAGAAGTTATCACGAATGGACAATAAAAGGAATTACTAAAATAAAGAAAATAACAAACGCACAACATGGGGTCCTACGTATATAGACCTTTAGTGAAGGATAACATTTATATTTTTTCTCACAGGTTCTCCCGGCTGTGGTTTGTGCGGAGCGAACCCGGTGTTTTGCCTGATCACATAAAAATCCCCCCTTCAATATTGAAGCGATCATGAAACGATCATTCCAGTTTCCATTCCGCTGCTTTCATAATAGCATCCAGCCGATCCGGTTTATCTGCATCCATCCATATCTGTACAAACTGTCCGTCATTGGAATATTTTTTAATAAAAGCTGATACATCTCCGTTTTCGTTTTTACCCAATACTACATCAACATTCTTTTCATCAATAAAAACAGAAGATGTCCAGAAATCAGGCAAACCCAATTCTTTTCCGATCGCAGTTGGGAAGCTTGGAAAATCGCTCATAAATGTACGTGTATCACCTTTACCATAGTCAAGTCCAAAGATGGTATCCGCAGCATTATATCGGAAGGCCACGGGTGTTTTGCCGGTTTCATCAAACTGGTAAAGTATAGGGTTAGTTCCTGTCATTATGATCTTTCCACCGCGATCAAGAAACTTTCTTATTATACTATTCCTTCCGTTTTCAGTTACCGAAGGAGGAAAAGAGCAGGATGCAAAAACAATAACAGGCGGTGCCTTTGATCCTTCCGACATAAGATAAGAAAGTGAATCAGGGCCGATCAGTTTGTATCCGTTGCTTCGGAGATAATTTTTTATCACAAGGTCACTGTTGTTCCTGAAGTAAACATTCATTCCCGTTTCATAGTAGACGTAGCGGTCAGCATTTTCTTTATTCTGTCGTTTATCTACATGCCCGCTTAACGCATACAAATAACCATCATCTGATCCGACATATAGCAGACCATCATCCCAAACCGGTGACGATAGGATTCTTTCATTGGTTTTAAATTCCGAAATCCGTTTTCCGGTTCTCAGATCAATACAATATAGTTGGCCATCAAAAGCGCCTGCATACACTTTATCATTAACGATGAGTGGGGATGACCATACGGCCAATGCTGTCCTGCATTTCCAGATCTCTTTCCCGGTTTCAAGATTAATGGCATTTACATACCTGCCATCTGAAGTGGCGGTTACGACCATTGAATCCTTGACAGCGGCGGTAGAAATAACCCAGGTGACAACGTAATCCAGTTTCCAGATATTTTTCCCATCATCGGCATTGACACAATACAAGAGCCCATCTCTTGCACCAACTATAACTTTATTACCAACAACAACGGGGCTTGAAGTAATTGCCCTTCGATCAAAGCCAAAATCTTCATTTCTCATCGTATCGCCGTCGATCTTGTATTGCCAAAGTTGTTTACCCGTTTTGATATCTAAAGAATACAAAGAAGCCTCGGTATCCCCAAATAGTACGGAGTTTTTATAAATAGCCCCGGTACTCCTGATAATTCCTTTGGCATTGAATTTCCATAACAGTTTGCCTGTCTGTTGATCCAATGAATAAAAAAATCCATCGTCGCCGCCAATAAACAATCTGTTATCATATAAGACAGGTGATGAATAATAAGGATCATAGCGCCAGGGATACGCGTGTTTTTCACCCATATTCATTTTCCATAGCAGCTGTCCGTTTGATTCTTTCAGACAATAAACAGTTTGCCCGTTATCTGAAAAATAAATTCTTCCATCCTGGCAAGCGGCAGAAGAATGAATGGCTTTGCCGGTATTATATTTCCATTTTACCTGCGCCGATTTTTTATCAATGGCGAAAAAATCTCCTTTAGCTGTTCCAAAATAAACTGTGTTGTTATTGATCAACGGCGTCGAACGAACAGGAGAGCCCGCATCAAATCTCCAGGCTTTGGTATCATATACCAGGTCGTCGTTAGCAGCGACATAGCTGTCATGGGCCGCATTGCCGCGAAACATCTTTGCCTTGCTATTGGCCTGCGAAAAACAATTATTAAACAAAAGGACAAGCACCGGGAAAGAAAGAACAGGACGCATATAAATGATATGAATAAATAATCAGAGTTCGGCGATCCACCTCTTGAATAGTGGCGCTGTCTCCTGGCTCACCACAATATGATGATTTAAATTCGGCATAGACAGATCAACCTGCAACTTTACTCGCTCATAGGTCTTATAACTCTTAATAAAACCGATATTGACGATATATTGCCGGTTAGCCCGGAAAAAAATACCAGCATCCAATTCCTGTTCAAGATCAGTGAGCCGTTGATCAACCATGTATTTTTTGCCATTTTTATCTACCGCAAACACCACTTTTTCTTCTGTATAAATAAGCACGACATCCTCTAATCTCAATGCGATATTCTCGATCCCTTTTCGAACGATCATTCTTGATTTTGATTTTTGTTTAAACCCGTTGAAAAAAGCACGGGGATCATTAAAATGCTCTTCCAGTGACCTGTATTTGGACAATGCCTTGGCGAGATCGGCTTCGTCGATCGGCTTTAGCAAATAATCAATGCCATTGCATTCAAAGGCGTTCACTATAAATTGATCGTAGGCAGTAATAAATACGATCGGACTTTTGATACTGACCTGTGTAAAAATATCAAACGATAGTCCGTCAGGTAATTGCACGTCCGAAAAAATGAGGTCGGGTTCCTGATTTACCTTAAGGTACTCAACGGTGTCTTTTACGGTGGCGAATGAATTTGTCAATTCGATATCTGCCGAAGTGTTCAATAATATTTTTTTGAATTCTTCTGCGATCATTCTTTCGTCTTCGATAAGAATTGTTTTGATCATTGGGTAAGTTTTTAGCATAAGCAATTTTATATTCCTGATGCTTTTATAAAAGTAATTACACACTGAATAATTCCTTTGTCATAACCTGCTTGCTTGCTGAATGAACCGGAATAGAGATGAACGGTAATAATTTTACAAGCTTGTGACATTGAACCAGGACGGCGCAACATTAAAACGTCGCTTAAAGGCTTTGCTGAAAGTAAATACGTCGGGAAAATTACAATGCGCTGCAATAGCAGTAACGGATATATCGCCTTGCATGATGAATTCTTTTGCCAATTCTAATCTTTTATTCAATATATATTGGTAAGGGGAAATGCTGAATGCCTGTTTAAATGAGCGGAAGAAATGAAATTCCGACATATTACAGAAAGCTGCTACCTGGCTTATTTCATCAATATTGAGAAATTCATCGTCTATATATTGCTTAGCCATTTTAAGGCGCCGCAAAATCTCCTTTCTTGTTTCCAGCTTAACCGAACGAATGCCATTCAGAGCAAGATAATTTCCATACTCATGGAAAATGACCTTTTCCACCAGGTCAAGGAACCATTCTTTGTCAATATGAGTATGCGCTTCTCCTCCGGCAATCGCTCTTACAAGGTCATTCAGCTTTTCCCTGAACTGCGCAGCACCCACCGGGCATACGGCTTCAAAAAATTCCGGTGTTTTAAAATAGCCGGCCAAATAATTATCAAAATTATGATCGCTTTGCGCCGTCAGCACAGTAAAAGCTTCTGAGACCGTCACCGGACAAATATCAATGCAAATACTTTTTACCGTTTTCTGAGAATCGAAATAGGCGCTGACATCGGGTTGCTTGCAGGCAAGAAGGAAACTGCCTTCATTGACAGCATGTTCTTTGTTGCCCACCTTATAATAGATGCAGCGGTCAACTACATATTTAAGACTAAAGCTCCGGAAGGCATTATGCGTGAACCAATCGTTCAGCTCAGAATAGTAAACCACATCCGAATCGGAAGGTTTATCAAGCGTAAGTTTGTTTTCCTCTGTGATGGTATGGAAAAACGATTTCATGTTTGTTAGCTATACTTCATCTGCAAGCTATAATTATTATCTTAAAGGACAACCCCGCCTGTACACCGGATGCACCGCCGGAATAAAATAAGCAGGAATTGACAAATAAAAATTTCACTTTTTATAAAGCGATTCAAGGGCAGCCTCCATCAGGATCCCCATTCCCCCCTCTGAAACCTCTTTCTTCCACGGACAATCATTATAGCGGATAAAATTAAAATCTTTTTTACCGGTCAGTGCTGCATAAATAGTCATGGCAGATAACACGCTTCCGGTTACGGACGGATGAAAATTATCACCTGAATAGAGAGCCATTGTTGAATCAATTTCCCATGCATATCTCCATGCCAGGCCTGCCGGGCAAAGCAATGATCCCGTCTTTTGCGCTGCATTAGTATATGATGTGATCACACCATCCAAATCGAACAACCGGCTTTTGGAAGGCCAAACCATATACATCGCCATTTTTGTATTGTTCCTCTTACAAACATCGGCAAATCTCGAAGCGTATTCAAGAAGCAACACCTGCGACTCCGGCAAAGCGGATGGTCCTTGTTGCGCTACAACAAAGTCATAGCGGCCGTTTTCGATCTCTGCCATTACTTTTCCTTCATTCCAATGATCTTCGAGCGAATAATCCGGAAATAGAAACTGCGTGTTTGCAACAACGATCCCATCCTGTCTTCCGATCTCTTTAATCATAGCAGGAATATTATTGACATATGTGAGACTGTTGCCGACAAATAAGATTCGAATAGAATCTTTACCGGTCGCCGCACATTCACTAGCAAGGCCACCAGATAAAAAAAAGGCAAGCAGACAAAAACTGAGGTATTTTCTTAGTATAAACAATTAAAACTGTTTACCTAAATTATAACTCTGACAGCAACAATAATCGCCGTTTATCCTTTTCTCATTTTACTTCTTTCCATTCTGTGCCATCCCACTCCCATGTATCGTTCGCGTCGTTGGGCCAGCCCAAACGTCCTCCAAACAACACTATCCGGTCTCGTTTTTTATCATAAGCCATATATCCCATCGCACGCTTTGAGGGACCATTGGTCGCTAACTGTTTCCATTCTTTCCCATCCCATGACCATGTATCGGATTTTATTTCGTTACCCGAGATACCTCCAAAAATAATCAGCAAGCCTCTTTTGCTGTCATAAGCATAGCCGGGTGATATCCGGGGACCAGGATCAGTTCCTTTTATAACGATACTATCCCACGTAATTCCATCAAACTCCCATACCTCATTCATCTGTTTTCCTGAACCATTTGTGCCGCCAAACAAAACTGTTTTCTTTCTTTTGCTATCATATACCATCGCAAATGCCTGGCGTCCTTGCGGGGATTTACCTTCAAATTTTTTCCATTCAGCACCATTCCATTCCCAGGTTGTGCTATTAGCCTTTTCTCTTTCTGCCGACCCACCAAATGCAATTAACTTATCACGATTGCTGTCATACACAAATCCGGATTCGGCGGCTTTCATTTCGGAAATGTTTGAAAGGGTTTTCCAATCGCCATTCTCCATCACCCGCAGTTCCGCCAGCGAAACACCATCTATCCAGCCGCCAAATGAAAAAAGCTTATTTCGTTTTGAATCGTAAGCCATCCTGATACCACTTCTTTTATCACCAGCTATTCCTGTTTGTACCCATCTGAGTCCGTTAAAATTCCAAACTTCATTATACATTGCGAATGAGCTGCCACTATTAAGAGGTGTGCTTCCCGCAGTCATCAAAATAGTATTTGTCGTTTCATCATACACCAATTCATGATGCGCCCTTTTAGCAGGCACGTTGGATGATGATGACCCATTTACCCCCATTAACCGTTTTATTCTGTCTTCTGCACTCTGCCTTACTCTTTGTTTAAAATCAGTATTCATATTAGTAGCGGTGGTGAGTTTTTGCAAACATATTTCTGCATTCTTTATCGCTTCCGATTTGTTATTCATTAACTCATACGCCTCGGATAAACTTTCATATGCGTTTGGCGACTCAGGATAACTTTCCACCGCCAGTTTGAATACTTCTATAGCATCCTGCTGCCGTTGATGATCCAGCAACCAGTAGCCATTTGCATTGAGGACATCTTCACGGATCACACCGTTGAAAAAAGGTTGAAATGTTGAGTCAGCCCTGTATCTTTCTCTTGCTTTACGGAATTCAGATAAAGCTTTTGGCAACTGGTTGTTCACAATCAGCCACATGAAATTGCGGTTGGTCAGTACAAACTCTTTTTGTTTAATGGGCGCAGTAAGATTTCTCTTAAGAAAGTCGACCGTCCTCAGAATGATCTCTCTCGATTCATCCGTATTGGTAAAAAGATCAAAAGCATGGATACCGTTTAGATAGTTTATCAGCTCGATGCGTGCATCCTGCATTAAAGCAGCCTGTATGAAATTTTCTATCCCCATGTTGAGGAATTGCGCATCCAGCCCGGCTCTGACAACCAGTGTAGGAAGATCCTGCCGCAATTGGCCGAGACTATCAGGGCCACCATAATACACCACAAGGGCTTTTATTTGGTCTGGCCTTGTCTTGAATGCCAAACGCATCCCTGCCCTTGCATTTGCAGAACAGGTCCAAAGACCCATACGATTGACATCGACATTGAACTCTTTTCCGTGTTGAAATAAATAATCAACTAATGCTTCATCATCATTTAATACATTGTTTCCGCGTGCCTGATGTGTTATTGCGATCATTCCTTTTGATGCGATCAGCCTGCACCAGTTGGTATACTGTCCCCATCTCGGAATATCCATACCACCAACCCCATTGTTAAAGATCACTAACGGGAGATTACTTTTGTGAGTAAAGCCGGGTGGGTAATAGATATCGAATGTTAGCGACGTATCATTTACTGTAGCGAATTGAACCTTTTCCCTGATCTTCACTTTAGCCATTTCCGGTGTCTGGTAAACCAGTTTATCATGAAAAGGATCCTGGGAAAAAGTGACGGTTGACAAAAAGAGAAGAAATAAGAAACAAAATACTTGTCTGCTCATGTAATGATTTCTCTAAAAGTAGCTTCAGAATAGACCTCATTCCTACCGAACCGATAAATCCGGAAGCGAATCCGGTGTTTTCGGTACTATTTTATGCTAAAATCACTTATTGATTAACATCCTTTCCCTCTTCCAGTTTTTTTATCATTGCACTGACGCTTGTTTTGTTTAGATCATCGGGAGCCTGCGGTAATGCAGCTTTCATATATTGTAAGGCTTTTTTATAATCCCCGGAAGCGGAATAAGCCCGGCCCAATCCTACATTGGTCACGAAAATATTGGGATATTTATCATAGTTCATTTTAAATATCTTAAGAGCCTCCTGGGTTTCTTTCTGGCCCAGCAATGTTCTCGCATATTGATGTACTTCCATGACAGTCCCGAATGGTATCGCTTCCTCCATTACTTTTTTAGCATCTTCCTGGCGATCCATCTTTATCAGGACCGCTGCTTTGGTGCTTAGTGTGAGGAAATTCTTTACACCCATCACACGGAAATTTATGGCCCTGTCCATCCAGGCAAGCGCCTGCTCCAATTCAATATTATTCCTGATGCAGTAGTTCGCCGCATCTATATAATCATAATAGGACCGTGTTGTCCTGAATTCACTTTTAAATGACGCGATCTGTAGTTTTTGTACGTCCGCTTCCACTTTGAAAGGTATTCTTCGTTTTTCCCACGTCAAAGCGATCACGGCAGAGTTAGGCGTTTCATCAGCAAAATCATACCTAAGCCATTCAACGCTTTTATCGAGGGTTTCATTCCTTACGTTTACTCTTAACGCATCTTCGGTCGAATCGTAATAGAAACTTCCCCATGAATTATTTACTTTGGAAAAGATCAATGTACTTTCTGTGTCACCGAGAGCGATAAAAAATCCATAGGTGCCGGCCGGCAGATCCTTGCCTTCAATTTTTACAGGATGAGAAAATGACATGGTTGTATTTTCATTGGCGCCGGCCCTCCAGGGCGCTGCATGACTGGTGCCATGCCCCAGGTCAACAAACCCATAGTGTGCAACCGGCGTGTTCCATATCTTTCCTTCACGTCCCTTGACCCCAGGACGATTGTAAGAGATAGCGATCTTTACGATTCCTATCTGTTCAGTAACGCTGGCCTTTTTATTACCGCCATCCGGTTCGAGCGTCAGCGGCAGCACCTGCGAATAAACGGTGTCACACAGTAAAAAAAAGGCTATAGCCATTGATAGACATTTCATCATTTGATTGTTTTAAATAAATTAATGAGAGCAACCGATCCAAGTTGAAGAAAATCTTTGCTGCAGAAGGGAGCGATTTATGTAAGCGGCATTTTTGCCGGACTCTTTTCCTCCGAATAAAAAAATAAGCAGGAATTGACAAAGCACCGGGAGCGAAATGCTAAAAACTTTTCTTATCAGTACGGATCAACTCTTTGCCTGGATCTGCTTAAATTTCAGATCACCCTCTTGTCTGCGAGGAAACAGAATAAACTTCTTTCCGGAATTGAGACGGAGTAACACCGGCAATTTTTTTGAAGACATCATTAAAAGTGGATAGCGAATTAAATCCGGCATCATAAGCGATCGAAGCTATCTTAAGACCTTCTTTTGCGGGATCGATCAATAATTGACGTGCCTCATCTACCCGGAAACGATTGATATAGTCATAAAAAGATCGATGCAGTTCATCATTCAGCACCTGCGATAGGTGATGGCGGTTGCATTTTACGAGATCAGCAAGATCGTTGATCGAAAGTTCAGGCTTCAGATAAGGTTTTTGCTCTGCCATGACCTTAGTAAGTGCCGCACGGATCTCAGAAATATTTTGTTGACCCAGGCCGGAGTTTAAATACTTTTTTGCCCGTCGATGCGCTATAAATTTTGGCAAAAGGGTCGCACCTGTAGTCTTTTCTTTTGATGGCTCTTTGACAATCGCAAACACCGAAGGTTGCGACAATGCAGAATAACTTATCCAATAAATGAAGATCGTGAGGGCAACGAATAAAAAACGGGCATTGCTCCAATTCGGATAATAGATATACATGAAAAAAACTGCAAGGGCGATCAGGCTGCAGGCTAAAAACGACACGATGATAAAATGTCTCAACCATTTTACCTGCACGCTGCTGAGATTGGAAAAATTATTTTTTAAAGAACTTTTATACATATACCAAATCCGAAAAGCAAAGAAGTGGTAAATGATTATGCTGACTAACTGCAACCATAGCGTGTTCACCACACTAAAAAAAATCCCGGTCAAAATTGTTACATGATTGTTCGTATTGTAATCAACCATAACAAATACAGCTAAAACAAATGGAATAAAATGCAACAGATCCAATGGCTTAAATTTTTTCTGCGGGGATAGCAAATAAACAACCATCAGGTAAGCTAATGGTCCATACAAAAAAGGAAGGCGATAGGAAAGAAAATATACATCTTCCATATTGCTCATCAGCCATACTTTGCTCACAACTTTCATAGCGATCTGGAGCAACAGGATGAGCAGGTACATGATAAGAAAGACATAACCGCTTCTATAAGATCTTTTACGCACAAGAAAAACTGATAAGAGCAGGCCCTGCAATCCACCGAAGAGAAGAAGAAAAATATTCAATTGAACAGGCATAGCGCAAAAATTCTTTTTCAAATTCTGGAAAAAGAATCAGCCTTTATTGACAATTTGGATGAACGGTTAATGAGCTATTCCAAATAAGCGCCAAGCACTTTGTCTTTGCTTACTTCTACATAGATATGTTCCTGTAGCGTAGTGGCAAGTGACAAGCCGACATAATCAGGATGAACCGGGAATGAATTATGGCTTCGTGCTACCAATACCAGTGTCTGAATTTTTTTGGGCAAATAGTCAAGAAAAGGCTTCATAGCATACAATAATGTTTTGCCGCTGTTGGCCACATCGTCGATTACGATGATAACTTTTCCCGTAAAATCCATCTTTTTGCTGAGTGTAACTTCTTTGGGTTCTCTTTTATCAAGGGTAATACTGATCAAATCGGTTTCTACATCGCTCAATTGTGAAAGTATCTGCTGAATACATTTTGCCACTACGCTCCCGCTTTCGCGAATGCCTGCAAGTATTATTTGCTTTTCATCCATGTTGTGCTCTATTATTTCCAGCGCCATGCGATGAAGTTTTTTCTCAGCAACTGACTGATCGAGTATATAATTTTTAGAAATCACAATGATCTTTTCAAAGCGAGTTATCCAGATTATTTGTTTTCGTGTGAATTCGTGTTCATAGGTGGCAACCAAGGCGTAAATTAGCACTTGTAATTGATTGAGATGCAAATTGCACAACAAATTTTATTCATACTCATTGCGCTATCTGCGGTCATTTTTTTTACGATCAACGTAAAGAAGATCATCCGGAATATAAAACTTGGAAGAGACGAGGAAATAGCTGACAACCCCGGTCAGAGATGGAAAAATGTCTTATTACTTGCCTTTGGACAAAAAAAGATGTTTCGCAATCCGCTGGTAGCTGTACTTCATTTTTTTGTGTATGCAGGTTTTATCATTATCAATATTGAAGTGCTGGAAATAGTATTGGACGGCGGACTTGGTCAACACCGGCTTTTCGCCAATGCATTGGGAAGTTTTTATACTTTTCTCATTGATGCGTTTGAAATTCTTGCCATATTGGTATTCGCCGGATGTGTTATTTTTCTTATTCGCAGGAATATTGTAAAAGTGAAACGCCTTGCCAGCAATGAACTGAATGGCTGGCCAAAAAGCGATGCCAATTATATCCTGATCACCGAGATCATCCTGATGTTCCTGTTTTTGACCATGAACACAACAGACAGGGCTTTGCAACTCCGGGGCTATGAGAGCTACCATGACGTTGGCAATTTTCTATTTTCTGGAAGTTTTGCTCCGTATTTTGAAAATGTAAGTTCAACAACATTGATGGGAATTGAAAGGACTGCCTGGTGGCTGCATATCATCGGCATCTTTGCTTTCCTGAATTATCTTCCCTATTCAAAACATCTCCATATTCTTTTTGCTTTTCCTAATGCTTACTATGGGCGTCTTGATCCCCCGGGTGAAATGGAGAATATGCCTTCTGTTCAAAAAGAAGTGTTGTATGCCATGCAACCTGAGTTAGCACCTACGGGTGAAACTGAACCTCCCAAAAAATTCGGCGCTAAAGATATTTTTGATCTCAGTTGGAAAAATTTATTGGATGCTTATAGCTGCACCGAGTGCGGAAGATGCACTGCTGCTTGCCCGGCGAATATCACCGGCAAGTTGCTTTCACCCCGAAAGATCATGATGGACACAAGAGATCGTGCAGAGGCGGTAGGAAAAATCATTACAAAGAATGGCGAATACAAAGATGATGGAAATAGTTTGCTGCACGATTATATCTCTGTTGAAGAACTGCGTGCCTGCACTACCTGCAATGCCTGCGTAAAAGAATGCCCTGTAAGTATTAATCCATTAGATATAATTTTGCAATTGCGGCGGTATCTCGTGATGGAAGAGAGCAATGCGCCGCAGGAATGGAATGCTATGTTCAGTAATGTGGAGAATAATTTTGCTCCCTGGAAATTCGCACCCGATGAAAGAGACAGATGGGCTAGTGAAATAAGCTAACATTCTAACTATGAATAAACCCGGTTCGTCCTTATCTCAATTTATTGAGGAATATCCTCTTTATTCAAAGTTCGCCACGGATCAACCCATTGAAGCAGCGGACCTCAATAACTTAGCCTTTAATTTTTTCTGCAAAAAAGAAAATGAGATACAGCCATTCCGGCTCAGATCAACATCATCAAATGGAATTGATCATTCTGTTTCTTCAATTTCTGTGAAGACAACGGCCGAAGGCTCAAAAGTTGATTTTACCGAAATGTTTTCAGGTATCTGTCAATCCTGCGAAAATTATCAGGTGAACATCGTTATCAGCGGCGCTACGCAAAAAGAAAGACCAAAGTATTTTATCAGGAAGATCGGACAATATCCCGCTCCCGAAACTTTGGATATGAAATTTCCCCGTGATATTTCTGATTTTCTAAACGAAGAAGACCGGGAACTTTACAGGAAAGGATTGAAAAACCTGGAACTTGAACATGGCGCGGGAGCTTTTGCTTATTTCAGAAGAATGATAGAAAATGAGATCGAAAGGATCGTTGAGGCACTGTCTGATCCTTATTCTCCCGGTGGAAATAAGATCGCTGAATCTTTTGCTGCTTATAAAAATGAAAAACAAAAAACGAAGTTTGTTGAAGACATTACACCACTTCTACCCAAAAATTTAAAAGACCACGGAGCTCAACTTATTATTCTTCTTCATGACGCTGCCTGCACCGGGGTTGATAACCTCACAGAAAAGGAATGCCTCAAAAAATCAAAGGACATTGATACAATGTTTCGCTATATTATCAGGAAACTGAATGCAGAACTGGATGAAACACTACACAAAAAAGCTCCTGACAAATATTTTTTACGATACACTTAGCCGGTATTGCAGCCTATCATAAAAAATTTACAAGGAGAATCGTACATTGCGGCGCTTCAAAACAGGGAAGCAATTTCTATTAATCACCATGAGCATTAGCCGACGGAAAGCACGGTTTTATTTTCTCTCCTTTCTAAAACACGACTTCAAAGCCAGCATTACTGTTTTCTTTGTCGCTCTTCCGCTTTGCCTGGGTATTTCTTTAGCGTCAAACGCTCCTGTTTATTCTGGACTTATCGCTGGGATTATTGGTGGTCTTGTGGTTGGCTTGATCAGTAAATCACAAATTAGTGTAAGCGGGCCTGCGGCAGGTCTCACTGCCATTTGCGCCGCTTCCATCACAGAATTTGGAAGCATTGAAATATTTTTCCTGTCAGTCGCGGTTGCGGGACTCATACAAATACTTTTAGGGGTTTTCAAACTGGGAGGTTTCACTCATTTTATTCCGTCAACGGTCATAAAAGGGATGCTTGCTGCAATCGGGATCATACTTATCTCCAAACAAATTCCATTATTGCTGGGATATGACCAGGCCGATTTCTGGACAAAAGAACTTTTCAATGTTATTTCTTTCAGCCACGGGTTTGAACATGTAAAGAATATCTATTACCACAGTTCGGCCGGGGCGGTCATCATTGCACTTTCTTCATTAGGGCTATTAATTTTATGGGGAAAAAAGATAAGCGAAAAATTTCCTTTCTTACCCACATCTTTTTTAATTGTCATTTTTGGCGTATTGATGGCGCTATTGTTTAAAAATTTTATCCCTGCACTGGCGTTAAAATCATCGCAGTTTGTAAGCGTACCTGAAAATTTATTGGGACAGATAAAATTACCCGACTATCATTCCTTATTTGACCATGTCGGTATCTGGAAAAATGCCATTGTGATCTGCATTGTTGCCACTCTTGAAACACTTTTAAGTATTGAAGCAGTAGATAAATTAGATCCCTATAACAGGATCACTCCACAGAACCGGGAACTGATCGCCCAGGGAAGCGGCAACTTTCTCAGTGGATTGATCGGTGGACTTCCCATTACAGCAGTTATCGTCAGAAGCTCCGCTAATGCAGAAGCCGGTGCAAGAACCAAACTGGCCGGCATTTTTCATGGGTTATGGTTGCTGCTGCTTATATTTTTTGTTGCGTCCATTTTAAATAGGATCCCCTATTGTATTCTTGCAGTCATTTTGATCAGGACCGGATATAACCTGGCGAAACCAAAAATGATCCGTTCAGTTTATAAACTTGGCAGGGAGCAATTCATGCCTTTTCTCGTTACAGTCATCGCCATATTATTCACTGATCTTTTGATCGGAGTCGGCATTGGCGTAGCTTATGCCGCTTATTTTATTTTTAAGAATACCTATAAAGCGGGGTTCACACTGAAAACGAAGTCAGAAGGGCATATCATGCATTATCATTTTCATTTGGCCATCAATGTCAGTTTTATCAATAAGAAAAAACTGAAAGATGTATTGGAAAAAATTCCTGATTATTCAGTCGTTCATATTGAGGGAGCGCACAGCGTTTATATTGACTACGATATAGTAGAAGTCATCAATGAATTTAAATCAAAAGCGCATCATAAGCATATAGAACTGCATTTATCCGGTATTCCCGATGTAGAAACTTTAGAAGCACATTAATAAAATAATTACTCAATGACTATTTCCTCTTTCCCTTTTCAGACACTTGATTGGTCAACTGTTTCTAAAGTAGAACACCAGGGTGAAACAGGCATAGCTTATTGGCAAATAAAAATGGTCAATGACATACGTGTGAGGAAAGTTGAATACTCAGCCGGGTACAAAGCCGATCACTGGTGCAGCAAAGGACATATTATTTTTTGCACTGAAGGAGAACTGAATACCGAATTAAAAGATGGACGCATTATGAAGCTAACGACAGGCATGTGTTATTTTGTCGGAGATAATAATGAGACACACCGCAGCTCAACTGTTTCGGGTTGCAAACTTTTTATTGTGGATTAATTGTTTTATTCTTTCGGTTAAACCAAAACCACATCGGTACACCGGTCAGCATCAATGCAAGACCGATACCTGCCTCCCTTGGTTGAGTAATGATAGTATTGATAAAAAGAGCCGCAGAAAATAAGATAACGATCGCTGGAATAACAGGGTAACCCCAGACTTTGTATGGCCGCGGAGCATCCGGCATTTTTTTTCTCAGAATAAAAACTCCTAATGCGGTAGCGCCATAAAAAACAAATACGGCAAAGATGATCATATCGGTCAGTTGATCAAACGTTCCGGACAAAACCAGGACACAGGCCCAGGCACATTGCATCAGCAGTGAATTACGAGGTACCGCGTGTTTATTCAATTCGTCTGCTTTTTTAAAAAATAAATTCTCTTTTGCCATAGCATAATATATCCGGCAACTTGAAATAACCGTAACATGATTGCAGCCAAGTGTGGTTATAAGAATTAGCATGCCAATAAATAGTTCTCCACTTCTTCCCCAAAAGATCTTTACGGCCTCGATCGCCGCGATCGTGTTATTCCCGGGTTCATTGATCTGTTCAAGTGTTTGTATTGGCAATAAAGACAGGTAAGCTATATTAACGAGAAGATAAACACCAATGACAACAAGAATTCCAATTGTGATCCCGACAGGGATGTTTCGGTTCGCATTTTTTGCTTCTCCTCCGATATATCCTACAGACGCCCATCCCTGGTAAGCCCAGAACGCCGCCAACATTGCAGTAAACATAGCGCTGAACGTTACCGGGCGATGATCAGTTGTTTCCATATTAAATGCCATACCCAGATCAGCGTGATGACTGGTAAGACCGAATGCGATGATCGTAAAAATGCCGGCAAATACAAGTATAAGGATGCCCGTTCCCAGCCATGCACCGGTTCGCAATCCTTTCGTGTTGATCCATGTGAGCAAAAGAATGATCAGTATGGCCGTGAACTTTATATTAAAATCCCTGAAGGGATGAAATATCCCTGCGATCTCATAATCAGAAAGAGAGGTCAGCATTGGCGGCAAACCGATAATATTATTGAGCGATTGCGCAGAGATATATGCAAGCGAAGAAATGGCCGCCGTTTGAATAATTGTAAATGTTGACCAACCAAACTGGAAAGCAAAAAACCGGTTGTATATTTTTTTGTAATAAACATAATCACCGCCTGTGTCTGCAAGCAATCCAGCCACTTCCGCATAACTCAATGCGCCAAATAAACTGATGAGTCCACCAAGCGTCCATGCAATAAGCACCCATCCCGGCGAATGAAGTGCGCCTGCCATCGGGGCCACCTTTTTATAAACTCCCGAGCCAATGATGTTGGCAATAACAAAAACGATAACCAATTTTAATCCAAGAGAACGGCTGAGTTGCTGGGTGGCCATAGTTATGATTTAGCAAATAGAGACCTACATTCTTTCATCCGCACTTGGCCCATACATGCCCGGTACAGGCACATCAAGCAATCTTAAATAAACGGACAACTGTCCGCGGTGATGGATCATGTGACTGAAAGCCCATCCCCTTATCGCCACTTTTTTTGGCGTAGCAGACATTACCTGTTCTCCCCTTCTTATCGTCCATGTTTTGTTAAGATCATCATCAGTCAATGATGAAAGATCATTGATGGCTTTGTCCAGGTTATTTTGAAATATTTGCAACAACTCCTCCGAAGAGGCTGCCGTCACGGGTTTAAAATTGTAATCTTTCATGAAATCAAAATCATCAATATGTATGATATCAGTTATCCAATGAAGATTTTCAGCTACATGTGTGGCCAGCCGTCCAAGTGTCATTGATTTTTCATGTGGCCTCCATTCTTTTTTATCCAGGGGGACTTTTTCGAGCATCTTTTTAGTTAAAGAACTTTCGTGCTTCAGTTCGGCGATGAACGCATCTTTGATTGCCATGTGTTTTTATTTTTTAAAATTATTATCCGCAATATCGTCCCTTGTCATCTCTATGATCCTGTCCCCCATGCCATGAGTCAACTCTTCCGGATGTTCGATCTGGTGAACAGCATCTTTCTTTTTAAATATTTTCCATATCTGCACAATTGCCGTTATGGTAAAGAATCCGCCGATCACCCAGCTGATTATATCCTCGTGATTACTGATCTTTCCGGCAATGAACTGGCCGCCGAAAATAAAGACACAATTACCAAAAAAAGTTCCTATCCCGATCCCGATAATATAAGAATTATAGTGGTCCTTTCTGGGTAGTAATATTTTTTTGGTGAACAAAACAGTGCTCCAGCCAAACCAGAAAGGGATCTGCATCGGGTTCACGGCACTCATGCTAAGACCTAATATATAATGAGGGAGGCTGGTGCGACTAAGAAGGGCATTCTTAGTTTCAGAATGATGGAGGGCCGCATAGAAACTGGCTACAGCTAACGCCAATACAATTCCAAGAGTCACCCATTCCAGTATGCGAAATAGTTTTTCCTGTTTCCTGATCCAATCCATTGCCACAAGAGATAGCCGCACATAAATGATCTCTGCGGTCAATGAACCAGCCGAAAAAAGCAAAGCAGCAGTGATGCCGTCAGATATAGAGATCTGCATTGCTGCCACATTCAATGTTCCCAAAGGCAGCGAACCAAGAAAACTTACGAGCATCCCCGTAAAAAAAATTTTCCATAGATGACGCATAGAACGAAAATACGAAGAAAGAGATCAGAAGCAGAAAGCAGGAAGATCGCCTTGGAATCAATCATATTTATCCAATAATTTGAAATGCTTATTCGCCTCTTTAAGAAATCGTTTCCCTTTTTTAAACGACCAGTATGGCGTCCCATGCCTGTGATTGTAGCGGCTTATTTTATATAAGGCCTTCCAATGCGTGAGAATAGTACCGTAAGCTTTCCAGATGCTCATACCGCAATCATAGATGTGGTTTGGCTCCGCCCCCGCCCCATTGAATTCGAGAATGGAAAAATTCTTTCCTTTTTTCAAATCTTCAATGGAAGTGGTTTTGATATCATAGCGGCCATAAAAAAACTGGTTGTTGTAGTGGCTTAGGTTGTCAAACACTTTATGCAGATCTTCATCAATCTCAGCATGTAAGTTGGTAAACTGAGCGCCGCGGTTATGATTGCCGGCATAGGATAAATAAAATATCTCGCCTGTTGGAATGACCCTGTCAAAACGATGACCATGCCGGTGTCTCATTTCTTCCATCCGGAACTTTGCCCGGGGATGTATTTCAATAAGCTGTTCCAATGTCAATTGACCGTCTCCGACCACATGCAGTAATTCCTTATGGATAAAACCACTGACAATCCCTTTTTGGTCCGGAGGATACCGGTAGTAAAACACGCTTACCTCCACCGGTAATTCTATAAGGTCCTGCACAATATATTCGACGGGTATCTTTTCATGATATTTCAGCAATTGGTCTTCATTATCAATTTTACGAAATAAGACACCCTTCATACCCACATCAGGCTTTACAATGAACGGATATGTAAATCCTGCATTTGTGACCCTTTCTTTCACTTCGTCAAAAGGGAGATCATGCATAATATAGATCGTGCGGGGCACCAGGTGCGGGGGTAATTGGTCATACATCTCCTTCTTGCCTTCGCCGTGGAAACCACCGAAGGTTATTGTAGGATTGGATGAACTGAAAAACCACCACGAGCCACTTCGCAGGCAGTACCAAAGCCATACAGGGCCGATTGGAAAGTAAAGCACGTAAAAATTCCAGAGCTCCCAGTTTGTCAGTCTTTGAAAAAATTTTTTGATACTCATTCCCGGTTTGCAAAAATAAGGATGGATAACGAAGATTAAGCAAGTTCTATAATGAACAGCATTGTGAAACAAATAGTATGCCTCAACAAAAGATTGAATGATCCTGGTTCTTCTGAACCATAAGATACTTTCTTCATTCGTTTATTCTTTTATCCTTCATCAACGATTATTCTTTAGTTTTGAAACAAATTTTAATGGCAATGCATGTCCCAACGATGGCTGAACTATCTGCAAACGGGCAACAACCGGAAATTTTATTCTGGGTGGGATGTGCAGGCAGTTTTGATCAGCGGGCACAGAAGATTACCAAAGCATTTGCAACCATATTGAATAAGCTGGGAATCAATTATGCGATCCTCGGAAAAGAAGAAATGTGCACCGGCGATCCGGTGAGAAGAGCGGGCAATGAGTTTATGTTCCAGATGATGGCCTACCAGAATATACAGGTGCTGAACAATTATAATATTAAAAAGATCGTCACTGCCTGCCCGCATTGTTTTAATATTATCAAAAATGAATATCCTGAACTTGGCGGCAACTATGAAGTGATCCATCACACTACCTTTCTTCAGCAATTGATTGACGATGGAAAAATAAAAATGAAAGATAACGGCTCATTCAAAGGAAAGCGAATCACGTATCATGATAGCTGTTATCTTGGGCGTGCTAATGATATCTATGAGGCACCGCGAAAAGTGCTGGAAGCATTGGATGCAGAGTTAGTAGAAATGAAACGATGCAGGAGTAATGGATTATGTTGCGGAGCCGGTGGTGCGCAAATGTTCAAAGAAGAAGAGAAGGGAGTTACCCGCATCAATTTCGAAAGAACAAATGAAGCCATTGCCACAGGATCTGAAGTGATTGCCGCCGCCTGTCCTTTCTGCAACACTATGCTTACTGACGGTGTCAAAAATGCAGAAAAAGAAGAAAGTGTAAAAGTGATGGATGTTGCCGAACTAATCGCGATCAATCTTGCTCAGTAGTATTTCTTATTTTGTTCAATTTTTCCTCTAATCCAATAGCTTCCTTCAACCTTCCCTTGGGAATGGGAATATGAATTTCCGTTAGTGCAGCATGTTGTAGATCGTTTCGCTGATAAGAGATCTCCATTACATTCATTTTACCCGCATCGCGGATATTTATACGTTGCAGTTGACGGTCCTTATCTTGAAAAGGCTCGTTAAAATTATCCACGTAAACCTTATCACCTGTAATTTTTATGCCTGGTGTTTTGGCTCTTCCTGGTGAGAACAGCCGGTGAAGTATGTAATAAAAGATCCCTTTCTTCATTTTTTTCCAGCGCATGAAATTTTTCCACTCGTCACGGGAGTAGGTCCAGTGAACCAATGCATCCTCATCCTGTTTCCGGGTATCAGCCATACAATTATTTTCTGTCGTAATTTAGCCGTATGAACCTGGAATATAAATACCTTCTTGACGGTAGTTTTCATCCCGACTCCCGGGTGTGGGTGTATCAGTGTAATCGCTTATTTTCTCTAAGTGAAGCCCTGGAAATTGAGGAGATGTTGAAAGAATTTGCCCTGCAATGGAAAAGTCATGGTGTGCCGGTAAAAGGAGAAGCACACTTGTTTTTTGGCCAATTCGTCGTTTTGATCGCAGATGAAACAGCAACAGGCGTCAGCGGATGCAGCACCGACAGTTCGGTAAGATTGATAAAGGATATTGAGCAAAAGTTTGAAGTGAATATGTTTGACAGAACAACGTTGGCATTTATTGTAAAGGATAAAGTTGAATTATTGCCAATGACTCAATTGCAGTACGCATTTGAAAAGGGATTTATTAATGCAGAAACCTTATACTTCAATAACCTCGTGCAGACGAAAGAAGAATTGGAGAGTAAGTGGATCGTACAGATAAAAGATAGTTGGCTGGCAAGAAAAATTTCCTTTTCAAATTCTACCTCGTAAATTAGAATTCCAAAAGCGGAAGTAGCTCACCTGGTAGAGCGACAGCTTCCCAAGCTGTAGGTAGCGGGTTCGAGTCCCGTCTTCCGCTCTTTGCAAGTCGCACAAATATTTGAAGGCAAACTGTATGTAGCCCCGATTCCTATCGGGGTCTTCCGCTCATTCGTTAAATGAAATTTTTCCAACTTTATAGACGATATTTCCCTCTGAAATCTTTGCTGCTGGTATCAGGTTCTCATAAAGATAAAATTATCAAACAAATAAAATATATGAAAAAGATTCGATGATATCTCTTCAATATCCCGTAGGGATATAATATCGGTAAAAAGACTTATGAGATGTAGAATCTTGCCCCGGTAGGGGCAAAACCTTTAACCTATTAAACCAATAACGAATGGCAAACACCTACACACAGATTCATATTCATTGCATATTCGCAGTAAAAAATCGTAAAGCAATGATAGCAAAAGAATGGAAAGAACAACTGCATAAATACATAACTGGTATCGTCCAGAACCATAAACATAAAATGATCGCTATAAACTCAATGCCTGATCATTTGCACATGTTCTTCGGCATGCGACCCGATCAATCGCTTTCTGACCTGATGAGAATGGTAAAAGGAGATTCTTCAGAGTGGATAAACAACAGAAGGTTGTCTTCATCTCTTTTTCGATGGCAGGAGGGATATGGAGCATTCTCTTATCAAAAATCTTCGCTGAGCAAAGTGGCAACCTATATTGAAAACCAGGAATTACACCATAAGAAAATTACATTTCCCGATGAATACAAACAATTCCTGAAAAAATTTGAAATTGACTATGATGAAAAATATATCTTCAAGCTACTTGATTAATTGTTTTTAATTGTTTTGCCCCCTATGGGGCAAATTCAAAATGCTTCATTCTATCTACCGGGATACTGCTCCTACGGAGCGAATCGTTATTTTATAAACGATCATTTCTTCATTTATTAATTATTTTACCCCTACGGGCCAATTTCCAAAACGATTCATCTGTCTACCGGGATGATGCTCCTATGGAGCGAATTATATTCTATAAACGATCATTTCTTCAATGGTAAAACAACAGGTTTCTTCTTCGTCGCTTTTGTAAAATTATACCCAAGACTCAGCCGGAAATTTCTTGTATTGGTTGTACTGTAGCTTTCCAGATTAAAATTTGTTCCATAGGTGAAGTTTCGTGTCCGCTGCTGAGAGAATACATCAATAAGATTTAATGTAACGGTAAATCGTTTATCGAAGAATTTTCGCTGGAAACCCATATTCATACTCCAACTCCATCTTGCATAGCCTTGCGGATTTGCAAACCGGTTAAATGTAAAACTACCGGTGAAGTTCCAGACATCCCTGGGAGTGAAAGTCGAGTTTATATTGGAAGTAAAAGATCCGCCATTGCGATAGCGGTTATAGCTGCGGTCAAATGCGCTGTACTGATTGAAAGTATAGCTTGCACTAAGATTTGTTCTTAATTTTTTCGAAATGGTAAGGCCACTCCAGGTACTTACCTCATACTCTTTTCTCCCGCTTATATTTTCCCATGTGATCTGTGTTTTACCATCAGCCAGCAATGTCCTGACGCGGCTAAAAATATCGTTTACTATATTATATCCCAATCCAAGATTGATATAATATTTAGGTTTAGTTCTGCCAACTACCAGGTCAAAATTATCAGCAGTAGAAGCCTCCAGTTTTTCATTACCAAAACGAATATTGTAGGGATCGGAAAAATCGATCGTCGGGTTCAATTCATTGATGCCCGGTCTGCGGATGCTGCGGCGATAAGCTAAAGTGAGATTGAGTTTGTCCTGCCAGCTCTTATTGATATTGGCAAAAGGCAGCAAGGTCCAGTAGTCATTCTTCGCATCCCTGTTCTCTTTGAATAATTCAAACCAGATATTCGTCTGTTCGACTGAAATACCACCCGTGATACTAAAACTTGGAGAGATCAGTTGTTTGACTGAAGAACGAAAATTGACAACGGTTTGGTGAAACCGAAAATCGTTACTCAAAAGATCGGAAGGCACCATAATACTATCCGTTTTCCTAAGATAACTAGCAGCGACGTCAACATCGCTGTTGCTCCGATTATAATAAGTTCCTAATGATAAAAATGTCTTTTTATTTATAAGCGGTCGATCATAATTTATTCGGAGGTTCTGGCCGTTACTTTTATTATCATTCAGTTGTTGTTGGGTAGAATCAAGGCCATTGGGAGTACGATCAGGATTAAAATATTGCTGGTAATAATCGCGGTCGCTTCTGCTGTGTGACAGATTCGAACTGAAAATGATCCGTAATTGTTCGCCGGCTATTTTTGTTTTCAATAAATACGACAAGTTCAATGAACCATTATAATTAATACCATCATTCCGGATATTCCGGTTGCTTAGTTTATAGATATCACTAAACCTGTTGATGTTCGTGTATTCTGTATTATTATTATTCAGGTAATCATTTGAATTAAGCTGTAGGACAACGTTGACGGATTGAAACTTGCTCAGATCATAATCCATGTTGAACCGGAAATTGGGCCGGAAACTTTTATTCCTGTAATTATTCCGCGTATTGAAAAAATTAGATGAATCTGTATAAATATTATTTCTATAAGAATAGCCATTACCAAGATAACGCCCATAGCTTCCCCCTGCATTAATACTCATCGCAAAGCCTTGTTTACGATAAGTGTAATTTCCATTCATGCTCATTTCACCTCTTGTTCCGCCGGATACATTCACCCTGCCGCTTTTTCCCACCTTCCCTTTCTTCGTTACAATATTTATCACACCACCCTGCTCATTCGCATATTGTGGTGGTGGGTTGGTCATTACTTCTATTTTTTCTATCGAACTTCCCGGCATGGATTCCAGCAGGTCCTGTAGTTGTTGCAGGTTTAATTCAACCGGCTTATCATCGATCAGTATCTTTGGTTCTTTACCCCTCACTGATATTTTACCATCGGCGTCTTTGGTCACAAGAGGTACGTTGGTCAGCAATTCACTGGCATTACTTCCAGCACTTAATGCTGATTCGGCTGCATTGAATGTGATATTGCCATCCCTAGATTGTATCAATGGTTTTTCAGAATAAACGATTACTTCGTCGAGATTTTCTGAATTTTTTGCTTTTAGAATAATATCGTTGAGATTGAAATCCGACCGTTCAGCCCGGAAATAAATACTGTCAATCGTCAATGGCTGAACGCCGACATAGCTGATGCGGAGACGATAATAACCAAAAGGAATATCCTGGAACAAGAAAGCTCCATCCTTATCGGTTATGACAGATTGTTTTTGTGATGAATCCAACATTGAAATGATCTCAGATGAGGCGCCTTCCAAAGCCTTCTTTTTTTCATCCATCACATTACCGGTAAGGATACCGGCGGAAGTCTTGTTCTGCGAAAATGCAGTTGCCGCAAGCAGAAGGGTCATCAATAAAAAAGCAGTTCCTTTCAACATCGGGATTTAGACGTCTAAAGATAATCTTAACCTGCTCAGTTCATTAAGGTTCATGGCCCTTTGCCAAACCCAAACGCTTGTTATTAATTGCCTTTCCTTCGCTGTCATCCTGTCACTTCTTCATTGTTTTGGGTATATTTGCAACCCACCTGCCGGTAGGCAGGTCCAATTTTTATTGAATGCTGGACTACGTGACAGATAAAGTGCAAGATGAAAACAGGCAAGGCGAGGCTTTTGCCCCTTTTGCCAATGACCCCAATAATTATAAGAAGCGTTTCTATATCGAGAGCTATGGCTGCCAGATGAATTTTGCCGACAGCGAGATCGTTGCCTCTATTTTAAACAAAGAAGGTTTTGGAGCTACCAGGAATGTGGAAGAAGCCGACCTGATCTTTATTAATACCTGTTCTATCCGCGAAAAGGCTGAACAAACCGTGAGGAAAAGGCTGACCGAATTCAGAAAATTAAAAGAAGAAAAGAAAGGCATGCTGGTGGGCGTACTTGGATGCATGGCTGAAAGGTTGAAATCAAAATTTTTAGAAGAAGAAAAATTGGTTGACATAGTTGTCGGGCCTGATGCTTACAGAACATTACCGGGATTAGTGGTTGAAGCAGAAGGAGGACAGAAAGCGGTAAATGTTTTACTAAGTCGTGAAGAAACTTACGCCGATATCTCGCCGGTTCGCATTGACAGTAACGGCGTATCAGCCTTTGTAAGCATTATGCGTGGCTGCAATAATATGTGTTCCTTCTGTGTTGTTCCTTTTACACGAGGCAGAGAAAGAAGTCGTGATGCTGAGAGTATTATTAAAGAGTGTAAAGATCTTTTTGAGCAGGGATATAAAGAAGTCACATTGCTTGGACAAAATGTAGATAGCTACTATTATCAGGACCCTCTACGCATCGACGGAAGCGCTTTAGACTCTGAGAATAGGAAAGATTCTTCTAAGGTTAATGAAACTAAGAACCCTCCTTTGGAGGGCAGGGAGGCTTTTTTTCCCCCCGAAGGGTTTGGGGAGGCAATCACATTTGCAAAATTGTTAGAAAAAGTTGCCTTGATCTCCCCGCTTCTCCGTGTACGTTTTTCCACTTCACATCCAAAAGATATTACAGATGACGTATTGCATACTATGGCAAGGCATGATAACATCTGCAAATACATTCACCTGCCTGTGCAAAGCGGTTCGACAAGGATCTTGCAATTGATGAACCGCACATATACCAGGGAATGGTATAAGGCTAAGGTTGATCGCATTCGTGAAATAATGCCTGACTGCGGCATCAGTTCCGATATCATCGCTGGTTTTTGTACAGAAGAAGAAAGTGATCACCGGGAAACATTGGAGATAATGGAGTACAGTCGGTATGATTTCAGCTACATGTTCTTTTATAGCGAAAGACCCGGCACTTTAGCACAAAGAAGATTCAAAGATGATATTCCCGAAGAAATAAAAAAGAAAAGATTGCAGGAAATAGTCGGGATGCAGAACAGGTTATCATTGGAAAGTAATAAAAAAGATGTCGGGAAAACATTCAAAGTTTTGATAGAAGGCGACAGCAAACGAAATGAAGCCAACTGGAAGGGGCGAAATAGCCAGAATAAAGTGATCGTTTTTCCGAAGGAAAACCATGAACTAAAAAAAGGAGATTATGTTACAATAAAAGTAACAGGCTGTACCCAGGCCACATTATTGGGTCAAATCGTTTAATAAGTTTAATAATGAATATACTCGCAAAATATTTTTTCCTGACCGTTGGTGTTATTGCTGCAACAATTGCTTTAAAAACTGAGAATGTGGCTGCTGGTGTTGTCTCAGCCGGAACATTCATATCGTTTGCTCTAATGGAAGCGGCGGAGTATAAAACAAAGAAATAGTCGAATGGAACTTCAATCAATAAAAAATCGCTTTGGAATCATTGGGAATTCTCCGAGCCTTAACTATGCATTGCAGGTGGCAGTACAGGTCGCCAGCACTGACCTTACCGTATTAATAATGGGTGAAAGCGGTGTTGGTAAAGAAGCATTCTCACTTATCATTCATTCCTTATCCAACCGGAAACATAATCCATTCATTGCTGTCAACTGCGGCGCTATACCCGAGGGCACTATTGACTCCGAATTATTCGGTCATGAAAAAGGGTCGTTTACCGGCGCTGTGGATTCAAGAAAAGGATATTTTGAAACAGTAAATGGCGGCACTATTTTCCTGGACGAGATCGGTGAATTACCACTGGGAACCCAGGCACGTTTGCTCCGTGTACTCGAAGCAGGTGAATATATCCGTGTGGGTTCATCCAAAGTGCAGAAGACCGACGTCAGGGTGATTGCTGCAACTAATAAAGATCTTCTGCAATTAGTACAGAACGGAAAATTCAGAGAAGACCTCTATTATCGTTTAAGTACGGTGCCGATCCGTGTGCCCGCATTGCACGAAAGAAAAGAAGATATTCATATACTGTTCAGAAAATTTGCCGCCGACTTTGCCGATAAATATAAAACGGGTTCTGTACAACTGGATGATGAAGCAAAAGACCTGTTAATTAATTATCCCTGGCCGGGTAATGTGCGGGAATTAAAGAATATTGCAGAACAAATCTCAGTTCTTTCAGAAGACAAAAACATTGGAGTTAAAGAATTAAACAGATTTTTGCAGCCATATTCCAATAATCGTTTGCCGGTTTTAGCGCATGTAAATGGAAGCCCGCAGGATTTTTCAAATGAAAGGGAAATATTGTACAAACTTTTTTTTGACATGAAAAAAGATGTGACGGAATTGAAGCGGATGTTTTTGGATGTTTTGCAAAATCCGGGTCTCGTATCTCAAAATGCTGCACTGATCAATGAATTGAAAGAATTGAAATCTCATGATAGCCCGCAACATGTATTGATGCAGCACTCTGTACAACAAATGCCATCTGGGCCTGGCAGCCGGCAAATGAGCTACAGTTCCAACAATGATATACATGATCACGTGGAAGTGGAAGAAAGCCTGAACATAATGGATAAAGAAAAAGAACTCATCATAAAAGCTTTAAAGAAACATAAGGGAAAAAGAAAGGATGCAGCCCTTGACCTTGGCATCAGTGAAAGAACGTTGTACAGGAAATTGAAAGAGTATGATATAGAAGAGTAGTGAGCGGTGAGTCGTAAATGGTGAGCACCTGGAATCGGGATTCTTAGCAGATTGGCGATTTGAGTAGATGATAGATATTAAAACGAAGGCAAGAGGAACGATCAATTGAATTAGAAATGCTGGTAACAAAAAAAATTTCTTTTATCATTTTACCACTTATGCTGGTTACTTCGGCTTTTGTAAACAAAAGTTGTAAGGTCCATTATGGTTTTAAGGATATTTCTATTCCACCTGATGTCACCACCGTTAAGGTCAGCTACATTGAGAACCGCGCCACTTATATAAACCCGCAAATAAGCCCTCAACTTACTGATAAACTTCGCCAGAAGATCGTAAGCCAGACCAGGTTGAAACAAACCAATGGCGACAATGCTGATTGGGAGATCAGCGGGACGATCACGGATTATTCATTCAGCACTTCGGGTATTTCGAACCAACAGACTGTTACTAACCGGATAAATTTTGGCGTGCATATCATACTTAACGACCAGAAAAACGGGAAAACAAAGGAATATAATGTAACGAGAAATTTTGATTTTCCCTCTTCGCAATCATTGCAACAAGCTGAATCATCTCTTCTTCCTGACATGATAAAGGGCATGGCCGATGATATTTTTAACCAGGTCTTTTCAAACTGGTAATTATATTCTCTAATCAAAAATTCATTTTGCTTTCTTTTTTATTTCACTATTCGCTTTAACTTGTGCTCATGAACGCTGCTGTCAATGAAATAGCCAATGCAATTTTTAAAAAGCCGCTGCAAGAATGCAGTCTTGAGGAATTGCAGCAGTTGTCACAACAGTTTCCCTATTTCGGTCCCGTGCAATTACTATTAGCAAAAAAATTATCCCCTGAAGAAGAGGATGATCCGGAGTTGTATGAAGGGCAGGTTCAAAAAACATCATTGTATTTCCAAAACCGTGTATGGCTGCATCATTTATTGAATGATGAAGGAAACAACCTATCGCTGACAGACGCTGCGCCCATTACAGAAAAAGAGATGCCTGTTATTGAAAAAGACAATATAAGCCGTCGCAAATAATAACACACGAAAACAAAGAAGAAGAAGTGATTCAAGAACCCGTTGTTGAAGAAGAGGCGCCGGTTATCGAAGAAGTGCAATATGAGCCAACGGAAATAGTAGCAGAGGAAACAAAGAAGAAGAAATAGTTCACCAGCCTGTTGCAGAAGAAAAAGAAAACGAAGAAACCGCAGCTAACGTCGAAACACCTGTTGAAAATGCCGGACCTGGCGTTGAAGGTTCTGAAAATATAAATAATGAAACGGAACAGTTCAAACCAGGGACTGAACCTTCCACCGAGCAATCCGAAATGCCTTCATTTAAAATAGAACCCCTCCCGAGGGCAGTGGCCTGACATTTGAACCGTATCATACGGTAGATTATTTCGCTTCACAGGGTATAAAATTCAAAGAAGAAGATAGGCCAAAAGATCGCTTCAGCATGCAGTTAAAAAGTTTTACAGAATGGCTGAAAACAATGAAACGTGTCCCTGTCATCGAAATTGCCTCGCCTGATAGTGGCGGCGAGCAGAAAGTAGAACAAATGGCTGAATTTTCCCTGGCTGAACGGCACGTAATAACAGAGGCTATGGCAGAGGTCTGGGAAAAACAGGGAAACAGGGCCAAAGCCAAAGAAATCTATCGCAAATTAAGTTTGCTCGATCCCGCTAAAAGCTCTTATTTTGCAGCGAAAATTGAAGAATTAAGGAAAACGAACTGACATGACTATTTTATTTTTGATCATTATCATAATAGCCTCTGTGATATTAGGTTTTATCGTATTGGTGCAAAATCCAAAAGGCGGCGGTTTGACCGGGAGTTTTGCGGGTTTGAGCAATCAATTCATGGGAGTAAAGCAAACGACGGATGTGCTCGAAAAAGGAACATGGCTATTTGCCGGCTATAGTAGGGGTCTTGTGTCTTGCTTCCACATTTTTTATTTCCGGAGGTACCACTGCTTCCAGTAAAGTTCCGCAAAAGCAACTAGACCTTCACAACCACAGCAACAACTTCCCAGTCAACCAACAATAATACCTAATCCATAAGTAGTAAATAATCTATAGTATATTAATTTTTACGCCCCTGTCCTGAATGACAGGGTTTTTTTATTTATTTTGTTATCCAATAACTTATGAAAAAGAAAATCATTTTCACTACAATCACCGTACTTGTCTTGATCGCAGGTTTTTTTACATGGAAATTTTTCGGATCTGGAGTAGCTGCCGAAAAAGAAGGTAAATACTTGTACATAAAAACCGGGTCTTCCTTCCAGGATTTGCAAAATGAATTGATCAAAAACGATTTTATACACAACACGGTTTGGTTCAGGATGGCATCAAAGATAGCAGGTTATAAAACGATAAGACCCGGCCGCTACAAGATCACCAAAGGCATGAGCCTGATGAACCTAGTTCGCATGCTGAAAAACGGGCAGCAATCACCTGTAAGTTTTGTCATAACTAAAATACGGACCAAAGAAATCCTTGCGCAAAAAATAGGAAATGCTTTTGAATGTGATTCTGAACAGACGATAAAGTATTTAAGCGATCCCGATACTTTAAGATCGTATGACCTGGATACAAACACTGTAATGGCTGCCGCACTGCCGCTTACTTATGAGATCAAATGGAACACTACGCCGGGAAAGATATTCCGGCAATTTTATACGGCGTATGAAAATTTCTGGACAAAAGAGCGCAAACAAAAAGCCGAAAGTCTTGGTCTTACTCCGACGGAGGTTTCTACGTTGGCTTCTATCATTGATGAAGAAACCAATTCCGCAGAAGACAGGCCGAACATCGCCAGCGTTTATCTCAATCGCATCGCTAAAGGAATTCCGCTACAGGCAGACCCCACTTTAAAATTTGCGCTTAAAAATTTTGAATTAAGAAGATTGTATGATAAGGACACGAAGATCGAATCGCCTTTTAATACTTACATGAATAAAGGTTTACCACCCGGACCTATTTGCACACCTTCATTGCAAACAATTGATGCAGTATTGGATTCGCCTAAAACAAACTATTTGTACTTTGTGGCCAATAGTGATTTTAGCGGCACACATATCTTTACTACAAAGTACGAAGATCATTTAAAATACGCACGGATTTACCAGCAGGAACTGAATAAACGCAATGTGAAATGAACTTCACACAATTGCTGACACGCTTACGACGAAAGTTTGTTGTTTCTCCACCGGTCAGCTTCCTGATCCGGAAAAGCAAAAGGATATTCTTTCCAGGTTTCCAGGGCATTCCGCTTTTTGATGTTGTTCGCTTTTTCTTTTTGCAGGCTAAAAAAACAGGATTCACTGAAAGAGCTTCTGCTATCGCTTTTAATTTTACAATGACCATTCCTCCTGTTATTATTTTTTTATTTACTCTTTTGCCCTATTTGCCCATATCAAAAGATTTCACCAATCAAATGTTTCAGCTAATACGGGACATTGTGCCGGGCGACAAGAATAATCAGCCACTGATAAAATTTTTAAGGGACATCTTGTCACATCCACGAACCGGGCTGCTTTCTACTGGCTTTATACTCGCCATGTTCTTTTCTTCAAATGCAGTTATGGGAATTATGCGATCGTTCGATAAACAATACGTGGGCTTTATTAAAAGAAAGGGATTGCAGCCACGATTTGCCGCGCTGCGATTAACTTTTATACTCTTTATCCTCTTCTTTGCCTGCATCACTCTCCTGATAACGCAGAGCGCCATTCTAAAATGGATGGGGATCAAAACAGCAATGTTTCTGACGCTTATTAACGATCTGCGATGGTTTTTCATAGTACTTTTATTTTTCTTTTCGGTTTCTTTTATCTACCGCTATGCGCCAAGTGTTCATAAAAAATGGAAAATCATCAGCCCAGGTTCCATATTGGCCACGTTCCTGATGATTATTTTTACTGCAGCATTCTCCTACTATGTGAGCAACTTTTCCCGTTACAATGAATTGTACGGCTCCATCAGCACAGTATTGATACTGATGTTATTGATCTATTTCAATTCATTGGTGCTTTTGATCGGTTTTGAATTGAATGTCAGCATCAATTCGCTGAAACACGAGGTGGATGAAAGGGAAAAAAATCTTGCCGGCGGCAACCATCCGGTGTGATTTTTCCTGAACTTTGTACTGAACTAAAATATTGATATATGAAATATATATTTCTCTCCGCTTTGCCGATAGCAGCAATTGCAATATTGGCCTTAAGATCCGTCAATGATCCATTGCCAATAGGATCAGCTATTCCTAAATCTGAGGTGAAGATGAAAGATATTTCGGGCAAAGAAATTTCTTTTAAAGAGGCTATAAAAGAAAACGGCTTAATGGTGATGTTCAGTTGCAATACATGCCCTATTGTTCATAAATATGAGTCACGCACCGTTGAAATATGCAAAAAAGCGTTGAGTAAAAATATTGGTGTGATCCTTCTAAATTCTAATGAAGCTTACCGCGATAATGGCGATTCATACAGTGACATGAAGGACTATGCAAAAAAGCTGGGTTATGACTGGAATTATGTGGTGGATAAAAATTCTGTCATGGCTGATGAATTCGGCGCAACCCGCACTCCTGAAATTTTCTTATTTAATAAAGATAGCAAACTGGTTTACCACGGCGCTATTGATGATAATTCAAGCGGCCCGGATGAAGTGACCCGTAAGCATTTATCCATCGCGATAGATGAATTATTAGGCGGCAAGGAAGTTTCGGTAAAGAATACAAGATCTGTAGGCTGCGGCATCAAAAGGCTTTAATACCCATCTGAATATTTCTTTCTGACCTGTCACGATTTGAACGAGGCAGGTTTTTTTATTTAAAAAATTTATGGAAATAAAAAATCGCCGCATCCCACTGCTGCCGACACTCCATTTATTAACCAGTCCCGTTAAGACGGGACGCAAAACCCGGCTTATGATTTCCCGCCCACACATCAATCGTCTTGTCGTTTTTGCTTTTATGATATTGGTTGGACTAGCGCTGGTCTATGGCATTAAGACCAGGAGTGTGACCGGTATCATTCTGTCCCTGACAAGTCTTGGCGCCGGCATTCATTTTTTGAGCCTGCTGGCGAAAGCAAACAAGGAGATGGAACAGGAACGGGAGGAGACAGCTTAATTCTTTCCAAGTATAGCCATGATTTCTTTTTCGAGCTTTTCCTCCTTTATCTGTTCCTGATAAAATCTCCGGTACCCTTTTTTATTGTTTATAAAAAGTGTGGCGGGTATTGCGCCTGACCATGAACTATCTACTATCGGACAAAAATAATCCGCATTGGTTTCGTTTAGCCATACCATTGGCGCTGTGAATTTTCGTTTTGCAACAAACGGTTTGATCTTTTCATAATCTTCCTTCAGGTCAAGACTCACCAATAATAATTTTACACTATCCTTTTTGTATTTTTTAACCGTTTCCTCGAAATATGGAATCTCTTCGATACATGGGATGCAGAAGGTAGCCCAGAAGTTTACGATCAAAGGTGTTTTACTTTCTTTAATAGTTTTCTCCAGCTCAGTGATCCTGATCTTTTTAATTTCCTGTGCATCACTTTTTGTGGTAAAAACAAGAAATAATATGACTAAAAAAGCTCTCATAATTCATAACTCTAAATTCAGAATTCTTAACTCATCATTCATCATTGTTTCCCCATTCCCTGAATAATTCATTATACCTGGCGTCGTCTAACCTTTGTTGGTTGTAATGCCCTGCCTTTGATTTTTGTCTGAATGCTTCATACAAAGTAACTGCGCAAGCCACACTGATATTTAATGAACGTATAATACCGGCCTGAGGTATTACAAAATTTCCATCTGCCAGAGCTCTGATCTCATCGCTTACACCCGAGTGCTCATTTCCAAAAACGAGTGCAATACTTTTAGAAAAATCAACCGAATATAAATCTACGGCATCACTGCTTAAATGCGTAGTTAAAATTGTTGAATAGAGCTTTCTTAATGATAGAAAACATTCTTCTGCATTTTCATACTGATGAATGGTCAGCCATTTGGCAGCGCTGGATGAGCTTTTAGCTCCCCATTTCTTATGCCTCGGGATCTTTGTATTAAGAATATAAACATCCTGGATGCCTGTTGCATCGCAGGTACGCATCACTGCGGATATATTATGAGGGTCAAAAACATTTTCCAGGACAACGGTGATATCGTTTTGTCTTTTGTTCAATACAGCAATGAGCTTATCTTTTCTTTCCGGTGTCATTGAAATAGAAGTCCTTAGATTGCAAACTTCGCCAAAATAAGTATATTTATAGTTGGTGATTATTGATTTGTTTTTGGACTAAAGTCCAATTTAAAATCAGAATAAATTGCCACTGCCTTAAGGCCGTGGCAAATGAAATAAGACTCAATTGGGCTTTAGCCCAATTACATTAAAAATAATTACATGAAATATTCCCCACTTCAGAATTATATCAACGGACAATTCGTTGATGCCTCTTCAGCCCGCAAATTACCAGTCATCTCACCGATAGATGGTAATCATCTGTCCGATGTGCCGATGTCAACAGCCAAAGACCTTGATGAAGCTGTTAAAGCTGCAAAGGCTGCATTCCCGGCATGGAGTAAAATGCCGATCAAAGAAAGGGTCCAGGTTTTTTTCCGTTATAAATATTTATTGGAAAAAAATATGAAAGAACTGGCCGAATTAGTTCAGGAAGAAAATGGAAAAACCTACAGTGAAGCAGTTGCAGAGATTGAAAAAAGTATTGAACTGACTGAATTCGCCTGTTCACTCCCGCAATTAGTAACAGGTGAAGTGCTGGAAGTAAGCAAAGGCGTCGAATGCAGAACGGAACATGTAGCGTTGGGTGTTGTTGCTTCGATTGTTCCATTTAATTTTCCAAGTATGGTTCCCAACTGGACAATACCGAATGCAATTGCTCTTGGAAATTGCATGATCATTAAACCATCGGAAAAAGTCCCATTGAGTTGCGGAAGACTAGCAATGCTATTAAAAGAAGCCGGATTACCGGATGGTGTATTTAACGTGGTGAATGGCGATAGTGAAATTGTTACGGCGATTTGTGATCACCCAGGCATAGAGGCTGTTTCATTTGTTGGTTCAACCAAAGTGGCGAAGATCGTTTATCAAAGGGCTACTTCAAATTATAAAAGAGCTTTGGCGTTAGGCGGAGCAAAAAATCATTTGATGGTTTTGCCTGATGCTATACCCGGAATGACCGCACAAAATGTAGCTGCATCAATGAGTGGTTGTGCCGGGCAAAGATGTATGGCCGCAAGCGCCATGGTAGGTGTAGGCAATATTGATCATATCATTGATAAAATATGTGAAGAAGCAAAAAAGATTATTCCGGGGGAGAATTTAGGGGCAGTAATAAGTAAAGAATCAAAAGAAAGGATTGAGGGCTATATAACCGAAGCGGAGAAACAGGGAGCGAAGATTTTAGTAGATGGAAGAAATACAAAAGTAAAAGGTAAGGAGAACGGAACTTATGTTGGTCCAACGGTGATTGATTACGTAAAACCTGAAATGAGTGTTGCAAAAGAGGAGATATTCGGGCCCGTTATTTCTATTATGCGGACAAAAACGGTGGATGAAGCATTGGCAATCGAAAATGCAAATCCTTATGGCAATGCCGCATCGGTATTCACTCAAAATGGTGGGATGGCAAGATATATTATTGACAGGGCAAGCGCGGGTATGATCGGTGTGAATGTTGGTGTACCGGTACCAAGAGAGCCTTTCTCATTCGGCGGATGGAATGAAAGTAAGTTTGGTGTAGGCGATATAACAGGAAAAAGTTCCATCGAATTCTGGACAAAGCTGAAGAAGAGTACCACTAAATGGAATCCGGAAGCGGGAGTGAATTGGATGAGTTAGCCAGAACCATGATTTATAGGATTGTTAGGATTAATAGGAAATTTGAAACTATTGACAATCCAGTGAGAATCTTCTAATCCACTAAAATTGTGGTTCAGACAATTGTTCAAGGTCACAAATTGCAATCTTAAAATATTAAAATGAAAATCACCAAAAGCATACAAAACAGAATTCATGAAATGCGAGGTGAAAGGGTCATGCTGGATTTTGACCTTTCGCAGGAGTGGCAGAATATGTGGTCACAATTTGTGACCGCATCCGAAATCCAAACTTCTACCCGGTCACAAATTGTGACCGCATCACAAAGCAAGCGAAATAGTGCCATTACTCCCTATGCTTTCACCGAACAAGGCGTCGCTATGCTAAGCGGAATTCTAAATTCTGATAAAGCAATCGCGATGAATATTGCTATCATGCGGGCTTTCGTTGATATAAGAAGGATATTGATACAGGGAAGCGATCTAAGAATACAGCTCAAAGAAATAAAAGAAAGGCTTGGAGAACACGATGCCCAACTAAACCAGATCTATGATGCAATGGAAAATTTATTGGATGAGAAAGCAGGCCAAAGAAAATGGGAAGAAAGAAAAAGGATTGGATTTAAAGTAACTGATTAAACTCCCGAAAAATAAAAAACTTTTACAACATGATCACCAAAGAAGACCTCATAAGTTTATTTCAAAAAGAATTTAATACAACACTTAAAGTGATGCGGGCCTATCCTGCAGACAAGATGGATTTTGCACCACATGAACGTTCACAACCTGCAAAACGACTGATGGCTACGTTTGTATTTGAGATGTACCTGTTGCGTTCATATATATTGAGCGAAAAAATTGATCGTTCAGCATTTCAGCAGTATGCAAAGGAAACACTCGATGAACTCATCGCTGATTTTGAAGCCGAAACAGCGGTCGTGATCGATCGGATTCAAAAGATAAATGAGAAAGACCTCGGCAAAACGGTTGAGTTCGCTGGTGCAACATTCACCGCCGATCGTTTTGCCATGATGATGCTGTTTGACCAGGTCCATCATCGTGGTCAACTGACGGTCTATGTTCGCCTTGCAGGAGGAAAAGTGCCTTCGATATATGGACCGTCTGCTGACGATCCTACGACTAACTTTTGAAAATGTTTTTAATAACCAAAAAAGCTGAATAGAATTACCGAACGCCGAAGTGAGTGACACAACAGGCGATGATAGTAGTAATAATGCTGGTAACATCAAAAAATAAATTATGAGTACAAAAACAATTTCCAAAGTTTCGGAGTCTGAGAACCCTCCTTTGGAGGGCAGGGAGGCTATTATTCAAAACAACCAGGACTACACCCTATTTTCCTGGAGTAAACAAAAAGGAACAAATCCTATTGCTGTAAAATATGCCGAAGGAGTTTATCTCTACGATTATGATGGCAAGCGTATATTGATTTTTCATCGGGATTGATGAATGTGAATATTGGTCATGGCTGATCAGCGGGTAACGGAAGCAGTAGTTAAGCAAATGCAGGAAGTGACTTATGTTACACCATCTGCGTTACAAAAGTTCGTGGTGAACTTGGGAAAAAACTGGCTGAAATATGTCCCGGCGATCTGAATAAAGCATTCTTTACTTTATGCGGTGCTACATCCATTGAAAATGGTATCAAACTGGCAAGGCTTTATACAGGCCGTCATAAAATATCTGAGCCGTTATCAATCCTATCATGGTGCTTCTATGGAGCCATCTCGGCTGGTGGTGATCCGCGTAAATTACCTGCAGATGCACAGCAAGCGCCCAACTTTGTTCATTTTGATCTTCCTTATTTATATCGCTGGGAGTATGGCGAAGATGAGACAGGGCGTACCTGTCTTTACTGAAAGAAACTGTTTCATCAATTGGAAAGAATGATCGCTTATGAAGGCCCGAATAATATTGCAGCTATTCTTTTGGAAGGCGAATCAGGTTCTTCGGGTTGTTTAAAATATCCTGTCGGTTATTTAAAAGCTGTAAGAGAAATATGTAATAAGCACGGTATCCTGTTGATCATGGATGAAGTGATGAGTGGCTTTGGACGAACTGGCAAATGGTTCGGATTTCAAAACCACGATATCATTCCTGATATGATCTGTATGGCAAAAGGTCTTACCTGTGGTTACTTGCCATTAGGTTGTTTAATGGTTAGCGATAAGATCGCAGCAAAATATGATGATGCAGTTCTTCCTTCGGGTCTCACTTATTCTGCTCACCCGGTAAGTTGTGCGGCTGCATTGGAAACGCTGAAGATATATGAAGACGATAACTTGATTGAGAATGCCGCAGCCATGGGAAAGTATATGGAACAGCAGGTGGAAAAATTAAAACAAAAACATCCAACCATTGGCGATTTCAGGAATACCGGTTTATTGGGTTGTATTGAATTGGTAAAAAACAGGAAAACCAAAGAACCGATGGCGCCATTCAATGCAAAGCCGGACGAAATGGCAGTGATGAATAAAGTGGCAGCGAAAATCAAAGAACTTGGCATGTACACTTTTGTTAGATGGAGTTATATTTTCGTTGCCCCGCCGTTATCGTATACCAAAGAGCAGATTGATGAAGGGTTGGCGATAATCAGTGAGGCGATCACGATTGCTGATCAACATATGGCCCCTTAATCCCCCAAAGGGGACTTTAGAACCCTATAGTTTATATTTATCCGATGAATAAATGGAAACTCAAAAATTTCAAGCTCCAAAGACCTGCCCTTCGGAAGGCAGGGAGGCTTCTTCTCTCATCAACGAAGACCTCGCTCCTGTCCCACCGGAAAAACGAACATGGGGAACATGGAACTATGCAGCATTATGGATCAGCATGAGCCTTTGCATTCCTACTTATATGCTGGCAAGTTCATTGATTGACGGAGGTATGAATTGGTGGCAATCCATACTTACAATCTTCATTGGCAACACGATCGTATTAATTCCAATGATATTAAATGGGCATGCCGGTGCAAAATATGGAATCCCTTTCCCTGTTTTTGCAAGGGCAAGTTTCGGAACAAGGGGTGCAAATATTCCAGCTATGCTTACGTGCTATCGTTGCCTGCGGTTGGTTTGGCATTCAGACCTGGATCGGTGGCGCTTCCATATATAATATGATAAGGGCATGGATACCTCCGGCATGCCCCCGATTGACAACAGCTCCATTATTTCCACAGGCAATACCCATGATCTGTTTTTTCGCATTCTGGTTGTTGAATATGTTGATCGTTTATCTCGGTGTAGAGAGCATAAAAAAATTATTGGTGTTCAAAGCGATCTTTCTTCCCGTTGCAGCATTGGCTTTATTATTCTGGGCTATCAGTGCAGCAAAAGGATTAGGCCCGATACTTGAACAGCCTTCCAAATTATCAGGAGCGGCTTTCTGGACTTATTTTTTCCCGGCATTAACCGGGATGGTTGGTTTCTGGGCAACACTTTCATTGAACATTCCTGATTTTACCCGATATGCCAAAAGTCAAAAAGCACAGATACAATGGGCAACCATCGGCTTACCACCATCAATGACCCTATTTGCATTCATTGGTGTTGTGGTTACTTCTGCTACCGTAATAATATATGGACAAACGGAATGGGATATTGTTGCACTGGCCGGCAGATTTGAAAATAAATTAATGGTGACTTTTGCAATGATCGGGATTGTTATTTCCACCATTGCCACAAATATTGCCGCCAATATTGTAAGTCCCGGCAAATGATTTTTCTAATCTTGCGCCAAAAAAAATTAATTTCCGGATCGGTGGTTATATTACCGGCATCATTGGCGTTCTTATTTTTCCGTGGAAATTAATTGCCGAACACCAATGGCTATATTTTTACCTGGCTCGATTGCTTATTCAAGTTTACTTGGACCGGTCGGTGGAATAATGATCGCCGATTATTATTTTATCCGTAAACAGAATCTGAATGCAGATGATCTGTATCGGCATAACGGGCAGTATGGTTTCGGGAATGGATTTAATAAAAATGCCATCATCGCATTGTTATGTGGCATTTTACCAAATGTACCGGGCTTCTGGTTACGATAAAAGTTATTGCATCCGACAGCGTACCGTTCTGGATCAGCAATCTGTATAACTATGCGTGGTTTGTTGGTTTTTTTGTGAGTGGGATTGTTTATTGGTCATTAATGTATAAATTAAGAGTTCAGAGTGATGAGTTTAGAGTTGCTGAAAAGCCTCCGGACTCTCAACTTTAAATTCTAAACTTTTAACTGAATCTTATGTCATTACTGATTAAAAATGGAAGGATCATTACCGCCGATGCTGATTATGTTGCTGATATATTCACGGAAGGTGAAACCATAAGAGCTATTGGCAGAAATCTTAAGTTGGAAGCCGATAAAGTAATTGATGCCGAAGGGAAATTAGTTTTCCCCGGAGGTATTGATCCGCATGTGCATCTTGAAATGCCTTTCATGGGGACCTACTCAAGTGATAGTTATGAGACGGGGACAAGGGCGGCTTTGTTTGGCGGCACTACGATGGTGATAGATTTCATTTTACAAAAACAAGGGAGTCCGCTGCGATCTGCATTGGCAGAGTGGAAAAAAAGAAGTGATAACAATTGTGTCGGCGACTATAGTTTTCACATGGCGGTGACGGATTTTAATGATGTGACAAAAAGGGAGATCAAAGATTTAATTGAGATCGAAGGCATTACTTCTTTCAAAACATTCATGGCTTATAAAGGCGCTTTGATGATTGATGACCGGCAGATGATCGGCCTGATGGAAGAAGTGAAAAAGCATGGAGGACTCATTAATGTACATGCTACCAATGGCGATATGATTGATTATCTCATTGAGAAACACCGTAGCGAAGGTAAGCTCTCACCGCTCTATCACTATTTATCACAACCGGAAATAACCGAAGCCGAAGCATCGGAAAGATTTACTGATATGTCTTTCTACACGGGATGTCCCGGTTATATTGTTCACCTGACCTGTGAAGGCGCATTGAATGCGGTAAGGAATGCAACAAAACGTAACCAGAAGATATTTGTAGAAACCTGCATTCAATACCTCATTCTTGATGCATCGTTGTATGAAAAAGATTTTGAAGGCGCCAAATGGGTAATGAGTCCGCCATTGCGGGAAAAGAAAGACCAGGAAACTTTGTGGGCCGGTATCAACCAGGGCCTGGTGCAAGTAGTAGCAACCGATCATTGTCCTTTTAAATGGGAACAGAAACTTTTAGGTAAAAAAGATTTTGCCAGGATACCAAACGGTCATCCCGCCATTGAGAACCGGATGGAACTCTTATATAGTGAAGGAGTGAATAAAGGAAGGATCACATTAAATAAATATGTAGAAGTTGCCTGTACCAACCCGGCAAAAATATTTGGCATGTTTCCACGAAAAGGGACCATCGCTGTGGGAAGTGATGCAGATATCGTAATTTTTGATCCGAATGAAAAACATACATCTGTCTGCAAAAACACATCACATGAATGTTGATTATTCCGGCTATGAAGGATGGGAAGTGACCGGGAAAGTGAAGACAGTTTTGCTGAGAGGACAGGTAGCGATTGATAACAATCAGTGTTTGATTAAAAAAGGATATGGGAAGTTCGTTAAACGGGCGAAAGTTTCTCAGATAGTTTAGAGTTAAGAGTTAAAAATTAAGAGTTATGAGCAATACGATTAAAAGTGACAGTATAATAGCAAAAAAGGCTTACTCGTTAGCCTTAGAGATCATCAAGCTATACAAGGGTCTGGTATCGGGCAAAAAAGAATATGTATTATCAAAACAAATACTTCGTTCCGGAACTTCTATTGGCGCTAATATTAATGAGGCATTGGCCGGCCAATCGAAAAGGGATTTTATTCACAAGCTCAGCATAGCATTAAAAGAAGCAAGAGAAACCTCTTACTGGCTAAATTTATTAAAGGATAGCGATTTCATAACATCAATTGAATTCGATAAATTAAATTCTGCCTGTAATGAAATAATTAAAATATTAAACAGCATAATAATAACTACCAAGGAAAAATATTTTGCTGTCGCGAAATCAATCAACTCTTAATTCCTAATTCTAAACTCTTAACTTATAATTCATGTCGAGAATCATCAAATCAGGACTCATCCAAATGTCTCTTCCTAAAAGTGAAGGCGAAGGAACGATCGAAGAAATAAAAGAAGCAATGGTGCAGAAGCACATCCCATTGATCGAAGAAGCGGGAAAGAAAGGTGTGCAGATCCTTTGCATGCAGGAAATTTTCAATACCCCTTATTTCTGCCCCGGCCAGGATAAAGCATGGTATGAAAGCGCCGAACCTATTCCCGGTCCGACAACCGAAAGGATGCAGGAGTATGCAAAGAAGTATAGCATGGTGATGATCGTTCCGATGTATGAAAAAGAACAGGCCGGTGTTTTATATAATACCGCTGCTGTGATTGATGCCGACGGAACCTATCTTGGAAAATATCGTAAGAATCACATCCCACATACATCCGGTTTCTGGGAAAAATTTTTCTTTAAGCCCGGCAATCTTGGCTATCCTGTTTTTCAAACGAAGTATGCAAAGGTGGGCGTCTATATATGTTATGATCGTCACTTCCCTGATGGTGCAAGAATATTGGGATTGAACGGCGCCGAGATCGTTTATAATCCATCAGCAACTGTTGCTGGCTTATCACAATACTTATGGAAACTGGAGCAACCTGCCCATGCCGCAGCCAATGGTTACTTTATGGGCTGCATCAATCGTGTAGGTACAGAAAAACCATGGAACCTTGGTAAGTTCTATGGTAGCTGTTATTTCGTTGATCCAAGAGGACAGATATTTGCGCAGGCAAGTCGAGGACAATGATGAATTATTGATCGCAGAATTTGATCTCGATATGATCGAAGAAGTAAGAAGTGTGTGGCAGTTCTTCAGAGATAGGAGACCTGAGACGTATGGAAAATTGGTGGAATTATGAGTTTATCGGTCAGTTAAGAGTGTAGAGTTTAGAGTTAAAAGTTATAAATTTCAATGATCGCGTTTTACTCTAAACTCTTAATTCTTAACTCTCAACTCTACACCCCTAATTCTAAACTCTAAACAAATCAAATGATAGAGAGTAACAGATTAACAAACGAACAATATCAGGAGAACTTCGCCGACATCCGTCCGCCGTTTGAAAATAAGACTGCGGCTATAGTAGAAGCGAACCGTTGTTTATTTTGTTATGATGCGCCCTGTACCAAGAGTTGTCCCACCAGTATCAATATTCCCAAATTCATCAAGCAGATCACAACCGATAATGTAAAAGGATCGGCGCATACAATTTTTGAAGCCAATATTATGGGAGCAGGCTGCAGCAAAGTTTGTCCCGTAGAAAAATTATGTGAAGGCGCCTGCGTTTTTAATTTATTGGAGGAAGAACCTATACAGATCGCGAGATTGCAGCAATACTCCACCATGATGGCGCTTGAAAAGAAATGGCAGTTGTTCGAACGCAAACCATCCACCGGGAAAAAAGTGGCGATTGTCGGTGCAGGTCCTGCCGGCTTGAGTTGCGCTCATGTTTTATCAAGAGAAGGTGTTGATGTAACCATATTTGAAAAAGAAAGCAAAGGTGGCGGATTGATGACTTACGGTATTGCTGCCTATAAAGTCACGCCGCAGTTTTGTGAAGACGAAGTGAATTATATCACATCCATCGGAGGTATTGAAATAAAGTATGACCAGGAGTTAGGCGAAGGTCTTTCACTGGCTGATCTGCAAAAGGATTATGATGCAGTTTATCTTGGGATCGGTGTAGGAGTCGCCAGGCAATTGGATATTCCCGGCGAAGAATTGGAAGGCGTCGTAGATGCGATCAAGTTTATTTATGATCTGAGAGATAAAGGATTTCCTGCTATTCCTGTTGGTGATAAGGTAGCCGTGATCGGAATGGGAATGACAGCCATTGATGCCGCTACCCAGGCAAAACGATTAGGTGCAAAAGAAGTCACGATGATCTACCGGAGAACACAGGAAGAAATGCCCTGCACCGAATATGAATTAAACATTGCCAAACTCGACGGCTGCGATATCACGTGGCTGGCTGCACCGAAAGAAGTAAATGGCGAAAACGGAAAAGTGAACGGTTTAGTTTGTAGTATCATGAAACTCGGCGAGCCCGATGCCAGCGGCAGAAGAAGTCCTGTTGATACCGGTGAAACTTTTACTCTCGATGTTGACATGGTCATCAAAGCAGCGGGGCAAGTACCATTTGAAAAATTGGTTAACAATTTGAAAATTGAAAATGGAAAAGGGAAAATTGTGATCAACGAAAATTGCGCAACGAATATAAAAGCTGTGTTTGCTGGCGGTGATGCAGTGAATGGTGGTAAAGAAGTAGTAGATGCGGTGCAGGCGGGGAAGGATGGTGCTGTCGCTATTTTGAAATATCTGGGAGTTAAGAGTTAAGAGTGTAGAGTTTAGAGTTATAACCTCCAATGAACACGCCTTACTCTTAACTCTTAATTCTAAACTCTTAACTGAAAAGCCTCTAAAAAAACAACGTCATGGCGAATATAGAATCAACCTTTTTGGGAATAAAGTCACCAAATCCATATTGGCTCGCCAGTGCCCCTCCCACTGATAAAAAGTACAATGTACTCCGTGCATTTGAAGCCGGCTGGGGTGGCGTCGTTTGGAAAACATTGGGCTCGCAGGTCAAGAATGTTTCGTCAAGATATTCTGCCGTAGATTATGGAGGACAAAGGGTCATGGGCTTTAATAATATCGAGCTCATCTCCGATCGTCCACTGGAAATTAATCTCAAAGAAATAACGGAATGTATCAAACTCTTTCCTGATCGGGCCATGATCGTTTCATTGATGGCGGACAATGATAAAAAAAGCTGGCATGAATTAATTAAGAAAACAGAAGACACCGGCGCACATGGTATCGAATTGAACTTTGGTTGCCCGCATGGCATGACGGAACGCGGAATGGGCGCCACCGTAGGACAGGATCCCGAGATCGCCTGCATGGTGGTGGAATGGGTGATGGAAGCAGCAACGATCCCCGTCATTACCAAACTCACGCCCAACGTACATTCCGTAGTGCCCACCGGTAAGTCCGTCGTCAAAGCAGGCACCAATGGCCTGTCGCTCATCAATACCATTCAATCCGTCACCGGTGTTGATCTCGATACATTTGTTCCCAATCCTTATGTAGCGGGCAAATCTGTCTTTGGTGGTTATTGCGGTCCTGCCGTCAAGCCCATCGCATTAAAGATGCTCACGACCATTGCACAGGATCCCGTCACGAATAAAGTTCCCGTTTCAGGTATCGGCGGTATCAGTACGTGGAAAGATGCCGTGGAGTTTATGTTGCTCGGCGCCAGTCAATGTGCAGGTATGTACGGCCGTGATGAAACATGGTTTCCGCATTGTGGAAGATATGATCGAAGGGTTGAACAACTGGATGGATGAAAAAGGATTTACAAAGCTGGAAGATTTTATCGGCAAATCAGTGCCCGCCATCACCCATTGGGAAGATCTTGATATCAACTATCATCATATCGCGAAGATCAACCAGGATAAATGTATCCATTGCGGGCTTTGCTATATTGCCTGTGAGGACACATCGCATCAATCCATCAGGCTTGAATACGGCAAACCTTACAATACTTACACCGTCATTGATGAAGAATGTGTAGGCTGCAATCTCTGCAAACTCGTTTGCCCGGTTGACAATTGCATTACCATGGAAGAACACCGTGTAGCGCCGGAATATTTGAATTGGAAAGAATGGCAGAAGAGAGGATTGCCGTTGAATGATCATTGAGAGGATTATGTAGCCAGCATTTGTATTTCATGGCATCGCCTGTTGTGTCACTCCCTTGTACGTCCCGTTTTCATGGCATCAAGACGCGAGCAAAGGGAAACCCCGACTCAATCGAAACACACATCTCTGGCAGGTGAAGAAGTCTTTTGTTGCAAGTTTTTAAACTTGCTATATGGAATCAATTTAGGAGTTTCCGAAGGTTTGTTCTTTCGAGTAATAAGGATGTCGTTTTATCTTCCTGAATTAATTCTATTGGTCACTGTTGCCGAGGAATAGTTACGTTAATCCAATCACTTTCTCAACAATTTCATTTACCGAATCAGGAAAAATGATTTTACACTTGCCTGACGTGTCAGCGGGATTGTATAGCAGTTTAATTTTATTCTGTTTAGCAAGCGGTTCTACCTTGTCAATAAATTCGTCGACATTAATCTTCTTATGAAAATTGAAGCTTAAATGACAAAAATTTTTCTAGAAAACTTCATTGAATTTTTCGTTGTATATAATTTCGGAATTTAGAATATCGAGAGAACGTTTAATAAAATATTCGTTATTGTTTCTGTCATTTTGCAATACTTCTACAGTGTAAATAAAATCCGGAGTTTCAATACGACAGAGGCCCGGATTCCATGATAAGTCCATTTCTTTTCTAATATAGCCGAGCTCATCTTTTATTTTCAAACTCATTTCTTCTATTTCATTTGCAGCAATGACTTCCGGAAATACTTTCAAAAAATCTATCATCTTTCGTCCATATCGATCAGGTACCGAATGATAACCTTTTCGGAAATCTGGTAAAGACTTCCACCACGCCATCTTAAATATCAAAAATCGTAATTGAAGAAAGATTTATTTCTTTTGCTTTTCTCTCCGCCTCTATTAATTCAAAATATCTGATTTAAATCATCAGTAAAAATAGGTATCTGAAGCTTCCAAATACCATGGCAGCTCTCGCCGGTCATCAGAATTTACTTTAGTCACAAAGACATACGTTTGATTTCTAAGAAAGGTTTGCAGATTGATCACTAACTAAATAGCCTTATTTATAAATTTCTTCAGTATTTCCTGATAAAGCTTGAATTAAAAAATATGACCAAACCCCATGCTGCAATGTGGCATGTGCATTAGATTTTTGATGACTTTTGCAAGAAGCAAAACCAACACAATATTCTTCATCTTTTAGTTTATATACCAGATCTTCTATAATGAAATCGTCTGGAACTCTCTTAAATGTTTGCCAGCTTCAAAGCCACGATGACAACAATCTAAAAACAATAAATTTCTTTTTGAGAGATTTTTTTAAGCATCCTAGAATATTAGTTGATAGAAAGCACAAGTATCTTCCAACCATCAAACCTCGCATCAACTGGAGCAATAACATTATTACCATTGACTGCAAATCCATGCCCAGCAAAAAAAACAATAATTCTGTCATTTACTTGAGCTCTTGCCGAAATGGATTTTAAATTGTATTCAATTGCTCTTTTGTAGCCGCTTGATTAATTAGAATGGTAAAATCATCTTCAAGATAACCTTAATTTTTATAAGCTTCAACCAATGTCTGTGCATCTTTTGAAGATAGGCTACTTTTGTGAATGGCTCATATTGCTATTTTTCAATAGCGATGATTAAGAAATGGTAACTCCAAAGTCATCAGCATAATAATAAGTGTGGCAAATTTACAATGATGTTGACGTTCCCATATCAGCAACTTTTTCGTCCGTGCCTTGTTTCGTGTCCGCACGAAACAATTTCTTTTGAATGTAGATACAAAAGGTTTTCGAGAATATACCTTGTTTTGAAAGCTTCCAATAAACTTTTCTTGTTTCCAAGGTAAGATCCACTGAGACAATGTACCCAAAGCAATTCTCGTTTCTCTTTGGTATAGAGTCGAATCCATTTCTCATCATGCGGGATCAAAAATAGTTTTTGGAAGCTTGCTTCTAAATTTTACTTTCCATTCCATAACGACAATTGGGATATTTGCCGATTCCCCCGCTGTGCTTAGTGTTCCTGTAAATAAAAAATGTTCAATCGTTATCCGGAGATTGTATTCCCCCGTTGCGCTTAGAGTTCCTACAAAATAAAAAATGATCGAATGTTATCCGGAGATTGTATCTCCCGGATCAGCTTTGAAAAAGCTGCAAGTCTTTCTTCCATCGTTCTTCGCAGCAACAACCTAGAATATTTTATTACCTTTACCGGGGCAAATGTCAAACCCCGTCACTATATCGCCTAACATTCAAAGTGGAGAACCTGTTTTTACCAATACAAGAGTTCCCGTCAAAAATCTTTTTGATTATTTAAAAGCCGGGCATTCTTTAAACGAATTTCTTGATGACTTTCCTTCTGTAAAAAAAGAACAGGCTATCCAAGTGATAGATCATTTTGAAAATCTTCTCAACTTTCAAGCCCTCACCAATGAAAAAGGTGCTGCTTGATGAGAACCTCCCGTTTAAACTCAAATATCGTCTGGAAGACGTTTGTGAAATCTATACAGTAAATGACAAAGGCTGGAATGCGCTGGAAAATGGCGATCTGCTTAATGCCATGCAACAAGATGGATTTGATTACCTGCTGACTTCTGATAAAAATTTGCAGTATCAACAGAACCTCGCCAAATATTCAATAGGATTTATTGTTTTAAATATTACCAACAATAATTATGAAACTATTTTACCATTGGTTGAAAAAATAAAAAAAGTATTGACAAGTAAAGCCCCGGTGAAATTAACAATACTTGATAATCCATAATTCTTCCGCCTTGTTTCATGTTCCCGCTGTGCTTAGTGTTCCTGTAAATAAAAAATGTTCAATCGTTATCCGGAGATTGTATCTCCGGATCAGCTTTGAAAAAGCTGTCCTTCTTCCTTTATTAAATTTGTACAACTTACAATTGGAAATCATTAACTTTCTGCACAAGAACTTGCGCATTCAAGAAGAAGCTAAAAGGATAATTGATTTAGTGTCTGATAAATTAGATCAGCTTTTTCGGCAGTATGGATTTAATGCAAAAAATCGACAGTCAGACCCCCCGTTGTGCTTAGTGTTCCTACCCGGCGCAAGTAATAAACAACAACGAGTCACTGCGGAGACACTGCCTGGGAATCGAATAATATCCCCTTGTTTTCATAGCTTCGGCAATAATTGATTTTCATACAACCAATGCAAATAAAAAATGAAATCGTTTAACATTGTATCATATTATTATTTTATCGTGCTGCTCTGTGCAGGTCTTGTAACATCCTGTAATAATGATGCAGACAAAGATAAACCTGGCGCTAAAACCGATAGTCTTTCCGAAACACAAAAGCATCTTCCTGAAAATGCATTGAAGACACTTACTGTAGCCGAAGGTTTGGAGGTAAAAGCGATGGCTACCGAACCCATGTTGCAAAACCCAACTAATATTGATGTGGACGAACGTGGCCGTGTTTGGGTTTGCGAAGCCTATAACTACAGGCCGGCTATTAATGGTAACCCCGTCAATGCTCTCGGTGATCGTATCATGATACTGGAAGATAAGGATGGAGATGGCAAAGCTGATACAGCAAAAGTTTTTTACCAGGGGCCGGAACTCAATGCACCGTTAGGCATTTGTGTGCTGGGCAATAAAGTTATCATTTCACAAAGCCCTTATGTATGGATATTCTATGATGATAATGGCGATGATAAAGCCGATCGTAAAGAAATTTTATTCCAGGGTATCAGCGGTGAACAGCACGATCATGGTGTACATGCTTTTACATTTGGACCAGATGGCAAACTGTATTTCAATTTTGGCAATGCAGGTGAGCAGTTAAAAGATAAAAACGGCAAACCCGTTATTGACCAGGATGGCGATATTATTGATAACAAAAAATACAGGCAGGGGATGATATTCCGCTGCAACCCGGATGGTTCATCCGTGGAATGTTTAGCCCAAAATTTCCGGAACCCTTATGAAGTGGCTGTTGATAGTTACGGCAGTTTGTGGCAAAGCGATAATGATGATGATGGCAACCGCGGCACCCGTATCAATTATATATTGCCGTATGGCAACTATGGTTTCAAAGATGAAATGACCGGTGCAGGCTGGCAGGCCAACCGGACCAATAGAGAAGATTCCATACCGCTTCGTCATTGGCACCTTAATGATCCCGGATCAGTACCCAATCTCTTGCAAACTTTTGCTGGTTCACCGACAGGTATTGTTGTGTATGAAGGTTCATTGTTGCCTGAACCTTTCCGGGGCAATATGATCCACTGCGATGCCGGACCCAATGTAGTCCGTTCTTATCCTGTAAAGAAAAGTGGCGCCGGCTATACTGCGGAGATCGTCAATATTTTAAAAAATGAGATTGATCAGTGGTTTCGCCCGGCGGATGTATGCGTGGCGCCGGATGGTTCGTTGATGATTGCCGATTGGTACGATCCCGGTGTTGGTGGCCATGCAGCCGGAGACCAGGTGCGGGGCAGGATATACCGTGTTGCTCCAACAGGTTCAAAATATTTGATACCCAAACAAGATTATACAACTGCTGAAGGAGCTATTACCGCATTGCAGAATCCAAATCTTTCTGTCCGGTATCATGCATTTATGGCTTTGCAGCAAATGGGTGCTTCAGCAATTCCAGGTCTTGAAAAACTATGGAGAAGTTCTGCTGATCCACGTATGCGGGCAAGAGCATTTTGGGTATTGGTAAAAATGCCGGCCATCAATTCACAACAATACATTAGCGAAGCAATCAAAGACGATAATCCTGATTTAAAGATCACAGGATTAAGAGCTGCCTGTGAATTGAATAATAATGTGATCGCAACAATAAAGCAATTGGTAAACGATCCTGATCCTCAGGTACGCCGTGAATGTGCTATCGCTTTGCATCATAACAGATCTGTTGAGGCGGCGGAACTATGGAGCGAATTGGCTGTTCAGCATGATGGCAAAGACAGGTGGTATCTTGAAGCTTTAGGTATTGGCGCCGATAAGCAATGGGATAATTTTTTTGCAGCATACCTGGCCAAAGTTAAAGATCCATTGCAGACTGCAGCATCCCGTGATATTGTATGGCGGGCAAGGACAGATAAGGCCGTCCCTTATATTGCTGCGCTGGCAGCGGATAATAAAACGCCATTGAATGACCGGTTACGGTATTTCCGGGCTTTTGATTTTAACAATGGGCCTTTAAAAGCAAAGCTGTTATTGAAAATGATTGAAGATAATAGCAGCAAAGATTTGGCTTTGAATAAACTGGTGTTGCATGCACTGGATATAAAAACAGTAATGCAATCACTCATTGCACAAAAAGCTTTATCAGATGTGTTGCAATCTGTGGCAGGAACGGATGAATACATAGAATTGGTGACCCGCTATGAAGTAAAATCTCAAAATCAAAATCTCTTAAAACTGGCACTTGAAAAATCGAATGAAAATATTGGCAGGGACGCAGCAGGTTTATTGTTGCATCTTGGTGGAAGTAATCTGATCTGGAATATTATGAATGGAAAAGATTCGGGTACGCAACGAACTGATTTAATAAGTGCACTCGCAGGTGTTGGCAGTAAAGAATCAATCGACATTTTGCAAACTATTGCGCTATCCGGTAAATACGATATGCCGCTAAGAAAAAGCGCGGCGAATAAAATTGGTAATAGCTGGAGTGGTGAGGACCGTGTGCTTGAAATTTTGAAAGCAAAAAAAGTACCTGCGGAAATAATACCAGATGTTGTGGCAAGTGTTGACGGTGCATGGCGTGGTTCTGTTCGAAGCGAAGCAGCCAGCTATTTACCAAATGGCGGTAAGATAACTGCAGCAAAAAAAGCGGTAACGATTCAGGAAATAAATACATTAAAAGCCAATGTGGAGGAGGGTAAAAAAATATTCACTACCCTTTGTGCTACTTGTCACCAGGTAAATAATAGCGGCTATGATTTCGGACCAAAGCTTTCAGAGATCGGTTCCAAACTACCGAAAGAAAGTTTGCTGGAAAGTATTGTGAATCCATCAGCAGGTATTGGCTTTGGCTATGAAGGCTGGGAACTGAAGATGAAAGATGGTTCCACTTTGTCCGGAATTATTGCCAGTAAAACAGAAACCGATATTGATTTGAAATTTCCCGGTGGCGGCAGGAAGCAGATCAAAACCGTTGATGTGAAAACGCTGACACAAATGAAACAGTCTATGATGACGGAAGGATTATATGAAAATATATCCTCACAAGATATGGCTAACCTGCTGGAGTATCTGGCGGAGTTGAAGAAAAAATAGTGGCAGGTTTCTTCTGTCGCCTCGGATCGTGTCCCAGGTAACCAAGGCAATAAATAATTGGGAATTTTAACTCATCATCGTGACTGACCTATATATCATTGGCGGGTGGAAGAAAAACACCCGCCACGGCGTAAACAGCAATATTCAAAGATGGTCAGGAGGTAAAATATAACCCATTTGGTATGACAATGCTGTTCAGAAAAATAAACAACAAATGGAAAGTTGTCTTCTTGCAGGAATCAACAAAATAACCTTCGCATTGTTTCGTGCCTCGTTGTGTTTAGTGTTCCGTAAATAAAAAATGTTGATTCGTTGTCCGGAGTCCCGATAGCTATCGGGAGTATCTCCGGATCAGCTCCCGACAAAGTCGGGACAAGTTTTGCAAAAGCTGTCTAATACTTTTTCTTCTTCGGATTCATTCTCGTATCATACATATTCAGTACGATCACTTTCTTTCCTTTCACTTTATAGTAAAGCCGGTTATGGCGGGTTATCAGTACTGCCCGTACATCTTTTATCTTTTCAGATGGAGCACCGGTAGATGGCTGACCGGATAATTGCTTCAGGCGGTGATCAATTTTTTTGAGAAAGTTTGTAGCTGACTGTTGCGACCATTCCTGCTCAAGATAAGCCAGCACTTTTACCAGTTTATTGGTAAAGCGTTTCTTCAGGATTATTTCATACGCCATTTATCCGTAGCCTTGTTGAATTCTTTCAGTGTCATGGTATCTTTTTCATCAGGTTCAGATGCCAGTTTTTCTAGTTCTTTTACCTGTTCATCTGAAAGGCTGTCGGTAATATCTTTGCTTTTTGACGTTTTATAAAATGCCATGTCTTCTTTTACCATTGAAAGAATTTCTTCATCATTAGTTTCTTCGATAAGTTTGGTAAGTTCTTTTTTTAATTTATCAACGGCCGCCATACAGGGAAGGTTTATTCAAATTTACATTTATTTTTCTCTTGAGACATTTCTTGCCATAGTTTTCGCTGTGCTTAGTCCCGCCTACGGCGGGATAGATGTTCCCCGCGATACTGCGGGACAGGCCATAAAATAAAAAATGACCGAATGCTGTCCGGACTCTATGCCCCGGATCTGCTCCCGACACAGTCGGGACAAGTTTTGAAAAAGCTGTAAGTCTTTCTTCCCTTGTTCTTCGCAGCAACAACTGGAAAAGTTATAACTTTTGCAAAGCAACATGATATAAACCGTCTAACGTAAAGAGTATATGAATACGGACTGGAATAAAGAAGAACACCCAAATTGGTATAAGGATGTTTCTCCAATGCGAGTTTTAATTCTTGGAAGTTTTCCACCTCATTCAAGCAAATGGGCATATCCTTTTTTCTATCCTACCGTAGGCAATAGATTCTGGAAAATTTTAGCCGATTTAGCAGGAGAACCTTTAAACTGGACGAAGACTGATAAAACAAAAGCAGTTCAAGAGAGATATGAAATAATGAAGAAATTGGAAATTGGAGTACAAAATTTAGGTTTGGAAATTGAAAGAAAGGGCAAAAGCGCTTTAGATACTAATATTAGAATTAATAAATATCAAGATATCGTTTCCATTATTGAAACTCATCCTGAGTTAAGAAGAATTTTATTACCTGGTTATTCAGCCGTTAATAGTACTGCAAAATCATTTATAAGACTTATTCAACAAAAAGGAATAGAGGCATCTGCAATTGATCAAATTAAACCCGGGACTGAATTTAAGATACATTTAAAGGGCAGATCAATAGACTGCGTTGTACTTAATTCTACCTCAACAGCATCAAAAATCAAATATGCCATTCTTTTGGAGCAATTTGGAAGAAATCTCAGCCTTGGTTCCTGACCGAAACAAAATAAGATGCCCCAGGGCGTATCCCTACGTACCGGAACACGCACCATTGCACAGAGACACGGCAAAAAAAGTAGATTCAATAATGAATAACTACCTGGCCTTTCGCACCATCAGTACCCCATTCAGTACCTCTGAAACCTCCAGCGCCTCCGCCACCGGGAAAAGATGCAAAAGTGCAGGATGTTCGCTTAACCTCAAGCCCAGTGCCGACATTTATAACCCGTACAGATCCCGAACCCCCATTGTTGTAGTAGGGAGCCGAAGCCTCCGCCTGAACCATGATTTCTAACTTCGTAAAAAACGGTTGAGCTTACCGGGTAATATGAGAAACTGGTAGCCTGTCCCGGCTGCCCGCAAATCTGTATGAAAAAAGGACCGGACGAGCCGAAAAGACCGCTGTATCCCGGTGCTGCGGAATTTGCGCCTCCCCCGCCTCTTGCAGTTAAAGAAAATAATGAGCCCCCAACCGAAGTATTCCCCCCGTCTGTTGCAATCCCGGCTTCTGTTGAAGCCGCCGTACCTCCAGTGCCAATAGTTATCGTTATAGATTCTCCCGGAGTTACTTTGCCGCTGGCATAAGCGTAAGTGCCGCCGGCCCCACCACCGGCAGAGGCGCCACCACCGCCACCACCCCATGCCTCAACAAAAACATCCGTTACATTAGTAGGCACCGTCCACGTTGTGGTCTGGTTTATTGCAATAACATTCTTATAATCGCCTGCTTGCCCCCAGGCCAGATTACCACTACTGTTTTTCATTAATACCTGGCCGGGCGTCCCATCTACCCCGTTAACTTTTATGGTGCCGGTTACATTAATGTTGCCTGCAACATCCAATTTTTCCGCAGGTGTGGTTGTACCAACCCCTACGTTCTGTGCATTTGAAATGTTGAAAATCAGAAATGCCACAAATGGTAAGTACTGCTTTTTCATATTTATAAAGTTTTTGTGGCTATAAATTTCCGTTTTTATCACGAATAATCAGGACGGCCCGCATTATTTCGTGTCCGCTAAAAAAAGAAAGCCCCGGTTCGTAGTCTGTCCCGATTATTTCGGGATCCCACGCACCGGAACGATAAAAATTATCTTACCTTTTATAGCACAACTGGCAAAATGAAAAAGCCGCAATTCATCTTATTAATCTTCACAATAATCTCCTGTCATATGTCACAGACAAAGACTGCTACAGACAATAAACCTACCATTGCCATACTGGATGGTTTTGCCGAAGCATTCAATGCACACGATCTGGATAAGATCGTTTCTTACATGACCGATGATTGCATATTCGAAGCTTCAGCCGGTCCCGATGCAGATGGCGAAAAATTTGTTGGCAAAGCAGCCGTTAGAAAAGCATTTGAGGATGTTTTCACAACTTTCCGCGATGCCAGGTGGAACGATCCTCATCATTTCATCTCGGGCAACCGTGCCGTTTCCGAATGGACATTTACAGGAACAAAGGCCGATGGCAGCCGCGTAGAAGTCACCGGTTGTGATCTCTTCACTTTTCGTGATGAAAAAATTTATATCAAAAATTCTTACCGGAAAAACAGGCCACCGACTGCTAAATCAAATTAATGCTGGTTGTTGCTTTAAGCCGTTGTTGGTAGCAAATGGTTCCTTCGCCCTATTTTCTCATTGCACCTTTGGTTCCTGAAAATTCATACCTTTCGTAAACGGGAATCCACCTCAACTATATAATCAACAACAGGGAAGCTGAAAACTGTCCAGAGTAAGCATCACAATTAAATTTAAAAAAAATGCCAACGATTGTCATTCGCCACAAAGTGGGAGATTTTAATACCTGGTTAAAAGGACACCAGGACCGTGTTGACCTGTTTTCAAAATTTGCCTCAGGTTTCCAGACATTCCAGGATACGGATGACCCCAATTCCGTTCTTATCGTAGCTGAAGTTTTTGACATGGATGGAATGCAGACTTTGATGAGTAATGCTGAAGTAATGGAAAAGGTGGCCAAAGAAAAACACACAGTAAAAGAACCTATCACAGTTTCAATGCCTGTGGAGGTACATGCAGAAGCATAAGGACAGGTTGCCACTGAAAATTAAAAGAAAGAAGCCAATGTATCCTTGGCTTCTTTCTTCCATAGTTCTTCGCAGAAAAAATATTGATCGCAAAGCGGAGTGCTCATTGTCCGTCCCCATAGCCCTGTCTGCCGACAGGCAGGTATCGGGATGGGGATGGGGGAAGTACTGTGATAAAAATGCAACTCCAATTTGGGGTGGAAAAAAATGCTACTCCTGCAAACTGATCTTCTTTTCAATCCACTCTTCGAGATAGCCATATACTGACTGGATATTCTCCAGCACTTCTTCGTTTGAAAAGCGAAGCACAGTAAAGCCAGCTTCCTCCAACACTTTCTGCCTTTCTGCATCATTCCTTATAACTTCTTCCAGTTGATGAATGCTTCCATCCACTTCAATTATCAGCATTAATTCTTTACACATGAAATCAGCAATATGATTCAGCACGGCTCGCTGACGTCTGAACTGAAAACCTTTCATCGTACCTGCCCGTAAAAACATATTTCCATAAGCAAGCTTCCGCTTTTGTCATTTCGTTTCGCAAGCGGTTGGCATACGGCTGCAGACCCTTATTGTAAAAATGATTGCTGTACTTGCTTGCCATTTATTGAAATTACAATTACCTGAACGTTTTTCTCCACCCCTACCAAAAAATTTCCCGGGTTTGTATAACTTCCCCCGCCAGCGAGGATAGGCTACATTCTCAATCTTTGCAGAACATATTTAGTTCATCATCTTGTTCCAATGCTCCGCAGCGGCGGACAAGCGGAAAAATGGATTGACTTTTGTAAGAACCCAATAAAGCGGCAAGTATGGTAAAAAACAAATTACTAAGAATGGACAATGTCGGCATTGTTGTGGAATCACTCGATAATGCCATTTCATTTTTTACGGAGTTAGGACTGAAACTCGAAGGACGTATGACCATTGAGGGAGAATGGGCCGGTCGTGTTACCGGGCTGGGCAATCAACAGGTAGAGATCGCTATGATGGTTACCCCGGATGGTCATAGCCGACTCGAACTTTCAAAATTTCTCACTCCTCCTACCATCTCCGATCATCGCAGTGCCCCGGTGAACTCTCTCGGCTACCTGCGTGTCATGTTTGCAGTTAAAGACATTGATGAAATGGTAACGAGGTTAAGTAAGCATGGTGCTCAACTTGTCGGTGAAATGGTACAGTATGAGAACTCGTACCGGCTATGTTATATTCGCGGAATCGAAGGGCTTCTTATCGGGCTTGCGGAAGAACTTGGTGCAACTGCTAACTCTAATTCTTAATTCTAAACTATAAAAATGGAATTCAACCCTCATAACAATATCATTAAACTCTGTATTCAAGGCATGGACCTGGAAGAGAAAGGCGAACCGGAAGAGGCAAGCCAACTATTTCTTCAAGCCTGGAACGAAGCGACAAACGACTTTGAAAAATTTATTGCTGCTTATTATGTGGCCCGGCACCAGGAAAATATTCCCGGCAGATTACAATGGCTCGAAACAGCTTTACGGTTGGCGTTAAAAATAAATGACCCTTCTGTTAATGGAGCCCTTCCCGGCTTATATTCACACATTGCCAAATGCTATGAGGATATGAACGACCCGGACAACGCAAAAAAGAATTATGAATTGGCAAACTCGTTCACAGTGGCGCCATCTGACAACGGTCCTTTTTATCACGGCACAAGAGCGGATCTGAAGGTTGGCAATTTGCTGACAGCAGGGGCCATGTCTAATTACAAATCGGAACTCAAAATGAATCACATTTATTTCACGGCCATTGCGAATGGAGCCGGGCTTGCCGCGGCATTGGCTAAAGGCGATGGACCGGAAAGGGTTTATATAGTCGAACCGACAGGAAGTTTTGAAAATGATCCGAACGTTACAGACAAAAAATTTCCGGGTAACACCACACGTTCTTATCGCAGCCAGGCGCCATTGAAAATTGTTGGCGAAGTAACAGAATGGATGAGACAAACTCCTGAGCAAATCCAACAATGGCGGGAAAAGCTGGCCAATAGCAAAGGGGATATTATTAATTAATTTCTTCGCCCCGGCGAATAAGAAATCTTCTTACATTTATTTCATGGCCATAAGATAATGGCAGGAGATGTCAAAGGCATTAGTCCTTTATTATAAAAAGTCAATCAGGCTGATAGTAACTGATTATTCTGCCATTATTCACATCAATGTGTTTTCTTCCAGTCATTATATCTTTTAAGGATCTCTTCTGCATCACTGAACCTCGCTTTATCATCAACCGTACCTAAAAAAGCATCCTCTATATTCAAATATTTTTTAAGAAAATCCTTGAACTTTTTTTGCCCACCTGGTGTGGGAGATGCAATTTCCACAAAGATGCCGTCTTTATTTTTTACATACAGATCATACCCGGCTATTACAGTGCCGGGAGCACTGTTTGGATTATCACTTCCATAATTAGCATAATCTTTATATAATGGAAGGTCGCCATCATAGAGGCGATGAATAAAGAATACAAAATTATTTACAAACTTCCCCAGCAGTTTGGAGCCTTTGCGACCACTGTTCTTTTGCATATCCAGGAGTTCAAAGTGATACCATGTGCCATCATAGTTATAGCCATATCCTGTAATTTCACCGGCTTTATACTTCTTAGCTTTGGCATTGTTTTCACTGAATTTGATGCTCATCTCCATTTCACCAAAGTCGATTTGTTTTTTCCCTGCCAGGGCTTTTTTCCAGGCAACATCAACCGTTCCCCTTACTGTATCACCGCTGGTTTTTATTATATACCCTTCATGATCCTCTGCTTTTACATATTGCGTAAAAAGGATTAGGAGAGCAAACAAGAAAATCTGTTTCATGCTTATGCGATTTGAAAAATGAAATTAATGATTTCCGCCGGGTATTCCACTATGGTCGGCGTTCCGTTAAGACAACACGCCGTGTCCGGTGTCCTGAGCTGCGTCATTGCGAGTGTTAACAAAGTAAGCGAAGGATCTCCACCGACCACACGAATAAAGGCATCTTTCTTCCATAGTTCTTCGCAGAAAAAACCGAATTGCATTATCACATGACCTGAAAAAACGAAAAGCCACCTGTACGGAACAAGTGGCTTGCTTTTATTAATCAATAAAAAAATTATTTCACTGCATTCATCAAACCGCCTACGTCAAAAAATGTCCCAGCCGCACCGATCTTATGTTCGCTATTGAAATTGTAGAATTCATAGATCTGAACGTGAGTATGCTTACCTGTCGCTTTATGCACGCCATCCCATTCCCCGTAATACCGCACGCTGCCATCAGGCATGTTGGTATCAGTATTAACGCCTTCTAAGAAAATAGGATTAACCAAATGGAGACTGTCCCAGTTATCTACCCAATATTGCAACGATTCCCTGTAATGTGCTTTGGTAGTCACGGTGTCTCCATAAACCGGCGAATTCCAGGTCACCGTGTCGGCTACATTGGCAAACAAAGCATCCATGTCTTTTTTTTCAAACGCAGCTATATTGCTTTTTACTATTCCCAGATTCTGCTCATACAGCGCCTTCATGTCACTGTTGCCCGGGGAGGTTTCTGTTTTTTCATCGGAGTTACAGGAAAAAAGTACTAAAGTTAGTGCTGAAAGAATTAATAATCTCATCATGATAATTTGGTTTGGTGAAAAAGTTGGTTAAGAAATCAAGGTAGCCCTTTTAATTGAAAAACGGGGAGTGAACAAAGATTAATTACAATTGAAACCGAAACAATTGCTCGCCTGTTGGCCCTTGGCAACCAGGAACAGCGATGTGATAATAAGTGGTGCCAGCACACAGGATACTTTACCGATAGCCCGGTGAAGTTGTGTTCTTCCTGTCTTAATAAGAAAAGGTGCACGATCAACAAAACCATCCACGACATCAGCAGGACTCCATGGATATGGATGATAGTGGTTTTGTCTGTGAAATTCGGGAACTCACCGGTATCATTTTTTAAAAACCCCGTTGCACATCAAAAATAATAAGAATGATGAAGATGGAAAAAAAATCAAAACACTAAGTCAGTGTGGGGATAATCAACTACACCGGCCTGCGGCATAGTAATTGTTTTTATTCCTGGCATGAGAATTAAAAAGATCATACCCGTTAATATATTAGTACCGTTGTTAGTCATTGCCTGTAACCAACCTCATGATCCTGAACATACGCTGGATGATATTCGTCAACGGGGAATTTTAAAAGCCGGAGTTTCTTATAATCCCCCTTTTGTAGTCTCTTCTCTACACGATACAACTGGTATTGATATTGATCTTTTGAAAGAAATTGCTCACGATCTGCAAGTGCAACTACAGTTAACGTATGGCAGCGAACCAGAAATTGTGCATCATCTGGAAGAAAAGGAACTGGATATCATTGCGGCAGGTTTTTTAAACAAAACTCCTTATAAAAAAAAGATGGGTATGACCACCTGGTACTTCCGGCAACATGACTCATCCCATGTGTTTGGTGTAACGAAAGGAGAGAATGCGTGGGTCATGTATCTTGAGAAATTCATTTATGCGCATCGCGACAACATCAGTCAATCAGCCAAAAAATATTTGCATTATGAAAATAAGTGATCATGTCGTGTATCCTCCTTCTTATCAGCAAACGATACGAAAAGCCAAAAGAGTAGAGTGGATAACGCTGGCATTTCTTATCAGCGTGATCATATTGATGGTGCTGGTGATGGGATCCTCCCAGGCAATGAAGTCCACTGTATTTGATGAAATTTTTGGCCTCGTTGCAGGTACTTCCTTTCTCATTGCCATGCAATACTATAATCGTAAACCAAATCACCGGTACCCTTACGGCTACCATAAGTCTATCTCGCTTGCCTTTTTGTGCAGTTCAGTGGGATTGCTTGGGATCGGGTTGTATATCTTTATTGATTCTGTACTGACATTGATCAAAGCCGAACATGCCACGATAGGTTCTTATTTCTGGTTCAATACGATTATATGGAAAGGGTGGATTATGATTGCTGTGCTGCTGTACAGCATTATTCCTGCAGTGATACTCGGCAAAATAAAAAAGCCTCTGGCTGCGAAACTGAAGGACAGGGTAATACTAACAGATGCAAAAATGAACAAGGCAGAGTGGATGAGTGGTTCTGCTGCGATAGCAGGGGTTGTGGGTATTTATTTCGGGTTGTGGTGGGCTGATTCTTCGATGGCTATTCTTATATCGCTGGATATATTGAACGATGGATTTAAAAATATAAAAAACGCAGTTAAGGAAATGATGGATCATCAGCCACGGACCATGGAAGGAAAAGAAAAAGATCCCTTGATCGCGGAACTGCTGCAAAAAATAAAGAAGCAGGGATGGATAGAAGATGCGGAACTGCGGTTACGGGAATGCGGTCACGTTTTTTTTGGCGAAGTGGATATACGAACCACTGGCAAAGCCCACATTGAACAAAATATACAAAAATTAGAAAAAGATCTTAAGGAGTGGAATTGGCGCATTCACGATCTCACCTTTACCATTGTTGATGATTTCCCTTATAGATGAATTTTTCCGACAGCGATCCTACGTTTTTTCGGAAATAAAAAAAGAAAGCTCTGCGAATATCCCGGGCTCCGCAGTTTCTATTGTCTCACCCGCATATGTCAGCAAAGCTTCTCACTTCAATTCTTCTTCGCCGCAACAACGGGAAAAGTTATAACTTTCTGCATCTGAACCATCACCCAAAATATTTGCTCTTCTAAAACATGACGCATGAGAAAAATTTTCATCCTCTTCCTTCTTTTGACAAACTATAGTTTTTTAAATGCACAAAGTGTCGGCAATGATAACAATTCATATGATTCGCATGAGTTGTTTTCAGAAAAATTTGATCCGCCGGCAGGAAATATGTATAGGTCAGCCAATGGAACACCGGGCCCAATGTATTGGCAAAACAATTCCAGTTATCTTATACATGCCACATTAAACGAAAAGGATACAACGATCACAGGCGATGTAACGGTTACTTATATCAATAACAGCCCTGATAAACTGGATTACCTATGGTTTCAACTGGATCAGAATATTTTTGATCCATCATCGAGAGGTGTTGCGGCAACTCCTTCGGCCGGCGATGCTTTTGGCGTGCTGGGGAACAGCCATGGTGGTTATCATATTTCCGATGTAACCGTGACCTATCGGGGAAAAAGCTACAAGATACAACCCATCATTTCTGATACAAGAATGCAGGTACGATTAAACAGTCCACTGCTTGCAAAAGGAGATGCAGTAGCTATAAAGATCGAATACAGTTTTATTATTCCCTCCAATGGAGCCGGCCGCTTTGGAAGGCTGTATACTAAAACAGGTGTGGTGTACCAGGTCGCACAATGGTTTCCACGCATGTGTGTATATGATGATGTGGAAGGATGGAATACCCTCCCTTATTTAGGCCAGGGTGAGTTTTATTGTGACTACGGTGATTATGATTATTATATAACAGCACCCGCAGAAATGATCGTTTATGGTTCGGGTGATCTGCAAAATGCTGTGCAGGTTTTAACGGCAGAACAAATAAAAAGATTGACAGCGGCAGCCGCGAGTGAAAAAACAGTTACTATAATAGCAGCGGATGAAATTGGAAAACCTTCTATGCGTCCCGTTTCCAAAGGAGCTCTTACCTGGCATTTTACAATGAAAAATACACGGGATGTTGCTTTTGCTGCCGGTAAGGGAATGATCTGGGATGCGGCAAAAATTGATCTTCCGTCTGGCCGCAAAGCAATCGCCATGTCCGCCTATCCCCCGGAATGTATAGGGGATACTGCATGGACAAGATCAACTGAATATTTAAAACACAGTATTGAGATCTATTCAAAAAATTTTTATGAATATCCCTGGAATACGGCTGTGAGTTCCGGCGGAGCCATTGGTGGAATGGAATATCCCGGAGTGATCTTCAATGATTATAGGGAGATGAAAGCCCGTTTATGGTTCCTGATCTCACATGAAATAGGTCATAACTGGTACCCGATGATCGTTGGCAATAATGAAAGAAAATATATGTGGCAGGACGAAGGCTTTAATACTTATATTAACTATCGCGCAAACGAACTTTTTAATAAAGGGGAATACCTGACTGACCCTGCCTATTTTGACAAAAATTTTTTTGCGTCGCTGGACTATAATCAATTTATGACATATCGTGATCCTTTAATGACTTTTTCTGATGCCATGGATATAGATGAGCATTATCAATTCTACGGTAAAACTGCTTATGGACTTAGTTTGCTCCGAAATGTTATAGTTGGCAATGACAGATTTGATTATGCATTCAGAAAGTATACCGAAGCATGGGCTTTTAAACATCCAACACCTTACGATTTTTTTCACAGCATAAACAGTGCGGCGGGAGAAGATCTTAATTGGTTCTGGAAAGAATGGTTTTTTACAACCTGGAAAATGGACCAGGCAATTGCCGATGTAAAATATACAGACAATGATCCAGCAAAAGGCGCCTTGATCACCATTGAGAACAAAGGCAAAATGATCATGCCGGTTATTATAAAAATTATTCAAGCCAGTGGGCAAACGGAGGTTGTTAAGTTACCCATTGAAATATGGCAACGCGGCGGTAGCTGGACTTTTAAATATTCTTCAACCGGTAAAATTGAAAAAGTAATATTGGATCCCGAACATGTGTTGCCCGATGTTAACCGGGATAACAATGAATGGAACCATGATAAAATGTAAAGAACAATTTAATACCGGGACCGGGGTCCAAATGAAATAAGGGATGCGACCGACCACACGAAAAAGCTGCCGGAAGCAGCCCGGCAATCCGCAACAAAAAAATATCCCGTTGTATTTGCTTTCGATGCCGGGGCGAATTTTGATGCAACAAAAGAGACACTGAATAAGTTAAGTAAAGAGTCTTCTTCTAAGTCAGCAGCTGACGCGAACGTCATTGAAAAAAATAAACAGAATGGACTCCGGTTTCAATGGAAATTCTACAAGGATGAACACCATCTGACGGTAAATTCAGCAGCTACTTACGATGCATTGAAAACTATTTTAAAACAAGAGTTGACACCAGGCCAATAATTATCTTTGATAATTAATATCCACTAAAATGAAAAATGAAAGAGTTTATAAACTGGTATTTGCAAGTGTCTATCCGCATTATCTTAAAAAAACGGAAACGAAGGGACGCACAAAAGCAGAGCTGGATACCATCATTTGCTGGCTGACAGGATATACCCAAAAACAATTGCAGAAACAAATTGACAAGAAGGTTGACCTGGAGACTTTTTTTGCTGAAGCGCCGCAATTGAATCCAAATGTTTCAAAGATCACCGGTGTCATTTGCGGATACCGTGTAGAAGAGATCGAAGACAAACTCATGCAAAAGATCCGTTACATGGATAAGTTGATCGATGAATTGGCAAAGGGAAAGGCAATGGAAAAGATTTTAAGGAAGTAAGGATTAAGTTGAAAGTTAAGATTTTTGTTCTTAACTCACAGCTCTAAACTCTACGCTTTTTCACCAGCATCTTTCGCCCATGTGTCCATACATGACCATCAATCCTGTCGTATTCGACCACTGAGAATGTCGCATTTACACTGTGATAACATGGTCTTTGTTGACGAGATTTGTATCGTACAAAATCGTTCCGGGTTAAACCGGAGAATGGAAGGAGTTTTTAAAAATAAATTATAAAAGGAGGTGAAATAACATGAGAAAGATAATTGTTTTATCAATGATCACATTAGATGGAGTAATGCAAGCACCCGGCGGACCTAAGGAAGATCGTTCAGGCGGCTTCAAACATGGCGGTTGGACGGAACCTTATGGTGACAAGGTTTTCGGTAAAGCGATGCAAAAGGAGCTGAAACCTGCGGATTATCTTTTGGGCAGAAAAACATTTGATATTTGGGAAGTCTACTGGCCTGAGCATGCAGACTTTTGGCCAGGCATCAATGATGGATCTAAATACGTTATGTCTAAAACCAGGAAGAAATCAGGTTGGAAAAACTCAGTTTTCATCAAAAGCGTGGCGGATATAAAAAAACTTAAAAAATCAAAAGGCGCTGACATCCAGGTTTGGGGCAGTAGTAAACTTATTCAACTGCTACTGAAGAATGATTTAGTAGACGAACTCCGTCTCAAAATTTTCCCATTAGCTCTTGGTAAAGGAAAGAAACTGTTTGACAATGGTACGATCCCGGCAGCTTTTACATTAATAAACAGTTCGGCTACACCAGGTGGAGTGATCATGGCCAATTACAGGCGGGCCGGAAAAGTCAAGACAGGCACTGTTGGCTCTTGAGTAGAAATAACTTGAGAAAATGTTCCGGATTGATCGGCTCTTCATCCCATTGCCTGATTTTTTTTGATACCCGTAAAGAGATCGGGGTTATGACCGAAATAATGGGTATTACCAAAGAAAGTGAAAAGCAAGTGCAACAAATGAAAGACCAGGTGAGTTGATCCGAATCTTTTTTCTTTAGCTCTTCCAGGTAACAACCTGAAAATTTGTTTTCAGACCGTGACGCCAGGTATTCATTCGGCAAAAGCAAAAATGCAGACAAGAATATTGTATTAAAATATTACAAACATTTCCGTCGTAGAGCTAAAACGATTGTCACTAAAAGCAATCAGGCCGGTATAAACCGGCCTGTTCAGAATTTCTAATCTTATTCTACTAACGAACCACGATTTTTTGTGTGCCTGCAAGCTGACCATTATCTAGTATGCGTACTATGTATATTCCACTATGCAACTGCAGAGAACCGGTTGAGAAACTGACCTTTTGGCCCTGGGATAGTCTGCCATATTGATGAGAGATCAACGTTGCACCCGTCAGATCCATAAGGAAAGCCGTTGCATTTTCCAGCTTCCTATTTGTGTTTATGCTAAATGCATTTGAAGACAAGACAGTAGGAAAAACTTTTATTTCATTTGTTCCGGCGACTGTTATATTGATCGCTACGGTCTTTGAATAAGTTACTTTATTGTTCATGTCAACCATTTTTAGCCTGTATTGTGACTTGGCAGATAATTGTGAACCATCAAAAAAGCTGTAAGAGATGAGGTTGCCATCATTTGATCCAGCACTCCCTGCAATAGTATTAATTTTTGTAAAATTTACACCGTCCGTGCTTTTTTCAATATCGAAATAAGCAGGGTCGCTGTCAATTGTCACTTCCCATGACAATTCAGCTTTTTCATTTGTTTCGCGACCGTTAAAAGTGACAAGAGTTACGGGCAATACACTACCACCCTGGTAAAAAAAGCTCAGATTATTATCACCACCACCTTCAAAATATTCAAGTACCAGGTTATAGGTGCCGTTAAGCGTCATCGTTTTGCTTGAAGTTGTATAAGAATGGTAATCCCAGTTATTAATGATCCATGTGTTCCCTCCGTCAATGCTGAACCTATAACCATCGTCACCACCTACAACAAAAGTATAGCTGGAGCTTGCGAATGTTTTTCTCAGGCGATAACGGGCACTGAAATTTTCGGTTCTTACATTACAACCACTTGTTGCAAACTGGTGATCGCTTCCGCCAAAATTCTCATTGAAAGACGCGTCAACATTGCTGCCCTTATGCACCATACCTACATAAGTATCAAAATTGGTCCCACTATATAAGTATCCGTTCCATGAATTGTCTGTTCCGTATATACTTGTATTTTCCACGCCGCAATCGGTAGTCGCAACATTAAAAGATATCCTGTTGTCCCCTCCATTTTCAAAATATTCTAAAACAAGATCATACGTCCCATTTAACAATACACTGTAACTTGAAGTAGTATAAGACTGATCGATCCATTTGTCAATCGCCCAGGTGTTGCCGCCATCGATACTGAATCTGTAGCCATCATCCCCGCCGATCGTTATTTTGTAAAACCCGTTTGTAAATGATTTTCTCAGTTTAAATCTTACGCTGAATGTCTCTGTTCTCACATCACATCCATATGTGGATTGATAAACATTACTACCTCCAAAATTTTCATCAAAATCTGAATTGAAGTAACTTCCTTCAGTTATATAACCTTTATAGTTGGTCAGGTCGATATTGTCATATACATACCCTTTCCACCTGTTATAAATTCCGTAAGAAGTTTGATCTCCAAAAGGAGTGCAATACTGGCTGTTTCCGGTTATCGCAAGAACTATCAATAGTGTGTTAAGAAGTAAAAATTTTTTCATACGGTTCATTTTCGGGATTAAAAATTCTATTGCTGCCACCCTAATTGCCAAGTGCGTGCCATTAACATAAATAATTATAAACGAGCAGTTTAAGAAGAAATAGTTTTGCTAAATTTTCCAAAAAATGGAAAGATTTATCAAATAATGGAAACCGATCGAGGTTAACGTACGCGGCGATATATAATATTATATGGGCAAGCATTGGCAGCAATCAAATGCAGTATGATAAAAAAGATAGGATCCCGGCTTCCACCCGGATGAAGAATCCGCGAGATAGGAATTGCACAGGTTTCTCCTTTGTTATTTATTTTGCTATGCCTCGTTAAAACTCGCGATCAAGTTGACAACGACCTTGTCCATGAACATTCCAAAATAATCTCCCGGGAAAGTTTTATCCAGGTAAACTGTTAGGCTCAATTTCCGTATCTGAATTAATCGAAATAAAAATTATTCTCTTGAGAAAAATTGGAAACCATTGGCAGCTGTTGACGTTTCCAATCAAAACCTTTTGTTTGCTTACCGGCAGTGAAACATGCATCACCTTTCCGCATCGTATGGATCAGTCTTCTTCGCATTATTTAGAGGCATAAAACAATACCGGCAATAAGACGATTACGATAAACCAGGTTCATTCTAACAAGCCAAAAAATTATCCTTCAATTACGGGATTAATAGCGTATTTTCGCGATGTGATTAAAAAGTTCTTACAACATTCAGTCCTGATCAGTATCAATTCTTACTCTTCGATCCAGTAACAGTTAATCTCTTCTCTACTTTTTGCTGCAGTCCTTTATCACAGTTATCTAAATTATTTATTTAAATTAATTTGTTTTATGAACATGTACGTTTCGAACCTGAGCTTTCATACCTCAGACAGTGACTTAAAAAATTTATTCAGTCAATTCGGCGCCGTTTCATCAGCTAAAGTGATCACCGATCGTGAGACCGGTAAAAGCCGCGGCTTTGGATTTGTGGAAATGGATTCAGATGCAGAAGCCAAAGAAGCGATCAAAAATCTTAACAATAAAGAAATCGAGGGAAGGGCGATGTCGGTATCGGTTGCCAGGGAAAAAAGCCCCCGGTCAGATAATAAGAGATGGTAACATCCTGAATGCATCTTTGTAAAAAGAGCCGGTAACAGGCTCTTTTCTTTTTCTTTTGCTTGTTTGCCATTAATAAATTGCTCATCGTGCGCTAACGAACAAATCCTATTTACATGAAAAAAGATACAATAATTCAGTTTGTTTGTTTTGTAACTGAACTTGAAACGGACGAGTTCATGCCCAAATGGGAACGTTATGCCGGTGGCCTGATGAATAAACCAGCAGAACCGGTATTACATCAACTGGTCACGGCGGCAAAAAAAAAGTTCAGGTATATATCGCAGCATGAAGGACCGGAAGGAGATTTTCTTTTCAATTTTATGAAGGAAAGACATTCCGAGCATTTTCCTGAGCATAATGTAAGAGTAGTTCACGCAGGAGGATATATTCCGTTACCGGTAAAAAAAAGATTTAATGAAGAGGATGGCGATCTCAAACTGATCGTTTTTATAAATCACAATGAAACCGATATAGATTTTTATCGTCAACTGCCTTCCTATCAACGTCTCAATATTTACCAGGCATATTACGAGAATTGCATGTATGGCTATATAATGGAATTTTTCGTAGCCGAAACAAATGTTGAGGAACTTGAACAATTGATAAAACAAAGACCAGGAACAGAGACGGGGATCTATAAAGAAAGCCTGGTACATAATTTATAACCACTTGCCTGCAAGCCAACAGAGACCAGTCATCCCGATCGTCTCCCGGTAAAATGAGAGCTGATAACAACAAAATAAAACGTACCTTCGCGGTGATTATTTGAGTTTTATCTTTTGTAAGCGAACAATATCTGTCTTCATTTATTATTCTTTTACAGCTGTATTCTTCTCAGATATTTTTTAATTAAAAGTGGTGAGTAATTGCCCATCGAAAGGTCCTTAATAACTTTTATCATTTAAAACACGGATATTATTATGACCCCTGAAATGATCGAGCATTTTGTGACAAATAAAGTTCGCAAAGGAGCGAAAGTAAACATTCACTTTAAAGACCGCAATACGGTCACAGGACTTTTTATCCATGCAATGGATTACGACGAGCTGAAGTCGAAAAATTTCTGGCGCATCGTAAATCAGCAGCATGTTGAGCAGTGGAAGGAAACAAAAGATATAAATCTTGCCCGCTTATTTAACGGGGCCTCGTTCACACGTCTTTCAGAAGACGATAGCAAGTGAACTCAGACAGACCTGGTAAATATTCTGGCAGATTATTTTGAAATGATAGCAATTATGCACTAAACTGATAACAGAGATCATTAACCAGGCAATCGAAAATTTAAAAAAATACTATGGCAGGAACTTGGAACAAACGGGAAAGAGAAAATAAAAAACAGCAGGAAAGAAAGCAAAAAGAAGAAAGAAGGCTGGAAAGAAAAGAAAACGCCAAGAAAGGAAAAAGCCTTGACGAAATGATGGCTTATATTGATGAAAATGGAAATATTTCTTCCACCCCTCCCGATCCGAGGAAAAAGACTGTTATCAATGTTGAAGACATCGAGATAGGTGTACCTAAGCAACGACCGATGAACCCGGAGGATCTGCTGCGAAAAGGTGTCATCACTTTTTTCAATCATGAAAAAGGTTATGGCTTCATAAAAGATATACAAACACAGGAAAGTATTTTTGTCCACATTAATTCATCCGCCGATGAATTAAAAGAAAACAATCACGTCATCTTCGAAGTGGAAAAAGGACCAAAAGGCCTTAATGCTGTCAACGTAAGAATAGATCGTTGATGCGAACTTTCTGAACGTTCCCGTCAATAAAAATTAAGAAGACTAGTTATTGACTTCTTTTTTTCTCTTCCCTTTTTTTGAATGTTTGTAAAAAACTTTGTCCATACTCCGATTCACAGTTCTGGATACTCGTATATTTTTCGTAAAACACTATCTACTGACTTCATCCGGTAAATTTTGAATACAATACCTGCCAAATTTTCTTACAAAATTATTGTAGTGACCGTCAGTGCTTTGCGATAGGTTCATTTTTACCGTTTATCAAGATCATTCGGCGGATCGGCTTAATTTTGTTGATTTGTAAAAATATATTGCATGAAAACGGTATTGGTCCCGGTGGATTTTTCAGATACTTCTATAAATGCTGCTGTTTATGCAGTTAAGATGTTCACGGGGGTTTATGGTATCAACATGATACTTTATAACGTATATGAAAAATCCGAACACAAAGAATCGTCAGAGCAGGAATTGAAAGAATTAAAAAAGAAGTTGTTTGATGCGGGTATTGTAAAAATGCAAACATTGTCCGAGCCAGGTCATAACCTTATAGATCAACTTTCAAAAACGATCAGCGAAACCAAGACCGATCTTGTGATCATGGGTATCACCGGCAGAAATAAGGTCGAACAGACACTCATAGGAAGCAATACATTAAAGATTGTTGAAAGAAAACACTGCCCTGTTCAGATTGTCCCCCCGGGTGCAAAATTCAGCCAGGTCAAAAATATTGCATTGACATCTGATTTTATGAGTATGCCTTCACCCTCAACGGTAAAATTTATTCAAAACATCTTGTCATCTTTTTTTGCCAAACTCCATATTGTAAATGTGAACCCTGCCATTCATGTTTCTCTTACTGAAGAGCAACAACAAACAAGAGCACAAATAGATCAGCTATTTACAGGTTTCGAACGGGAATTCTATTTTATCGGGCTTTATGATCTGCAGGAAACTCTGAATATATTTGTTAAGGATCATAAAATTGATATGATAATAACTATGCCCAAAGATCACTCCTGGCTCCATGCGATGCTCGGAACCACTCACACAAAGAAAATGGCCTACCAGAGTACTGTTCCGGTTTTGGCACTACATCAATAAGTTTAAAGGAACCAGCTTGAAACTGCTTAATTTGTGTTTTGGCCCTGCTTTACTAAGGCGGCTTGTTTTATACATGAAGTATTTCCTGTTATTTTATTTATCAATTCAAATCATTTCGAATAACCGCTGCATTGCCCAAATAAGCAATAATTATCCTTCAGCAGAAAATTTGCCGCGACTGACCATTGAAAGACAGATGATCTATGTTCCGGACACTTCATGGATGTACTCACATCATCCTTCCGTCACAAAGTTCAAAGGGAAATTGATTGCTATGTGGTCAAATGGAATGAAAGATGAAGACAAGCAGGGTCAGCGAGTGGTGTTTGCTGTTTCAAAAGATTTTTTCCATTGGACAAAACCAAAAGTTCTTGCTGACCCTTCTGTTTACAAAAAAGATACATTGAATGTTCTAACCGCCGCAGGTTTTCACCAGTTCAATGACACTCTTGTAGTATATTATGGAGAATATTCACCGCACAAAACAAATACTCATTTATGGGCGAAGGTGAGTACTGACGGAGAAAACTGGAGTGAAGCAATGAACATGAATGTTGCTGTCAATCCCAATCTTGGTCCGCAACGAATTGCCGGTGGCCGGCTCATTATCTGTGGCAATTTTACTTTTCCATATACCGACGATCCGACAGGCTTATCCGGCTGGAAGATGACCAGTTTTTATCCGGATTCCTTATATAAGGAGGATAACCCGGCAACATTTTATTCGCCGGCAGAAAAAAATAATTTGCCGCCTCTTTGTGAAGGTTCATTTTTTCAAACTGATGATGCGGTTCTGCATTGCTTGTTACGAGTAACAGGCAAAGGCTGGAAGGGTCGTCTTTGGTTAACAGAAAGCCGGGACAATGGTGGGCACTGGTCGCTTCCAGTTGAAACATCTTTTTCGGATAATGACAGTAAGTTTCAATTTGGAAGATTGCCGGATAAGAGATTTTTTTATACTGGCATACCCGATACGCTGCATCATTATTCCCGCAGTCCGCTGGTTCTTGCTGTTTCAAGCGATGGTATTTTCTTCAACAAACAATTTATTGTCGCTGATGAGCCTTATACTTTAAAAAAAGAGGGACTTTGGAAAGGTGGCCAGTACGGCTATCCCCAAACAATTATCGACTATAAATATATGTATATCATCATATCAAGGCAAAAGGAAGCAATAGAGGTAATACGATTTAAAACAGATCAACTATAACCGACCACAATTTGTCCTATGGCAATTTCAATAGCAACATCAGAAGATATTCCTTCACTGGAGAAATTACTTAACAGCGCCTATCGCGGCGAAGATTCAAAAAAAGGATGGACGACCGAAGCCGATCTGCTTAAAGGCGATCTCAGAACAGATGCCGCTACACTGGACAAACTCATGCAAACACCAGGTGCTGCGTTCCTGAAATACGCCAACGATCAAGGACAGGTGGAAGGTTGTGTATTTTTGCAAAAAAAAGAAAAACGATTGTATCTGGGTATGCTAAGTGTATCGCCGATGATCCAGGCAAAAGGCGTAGGGAAAGAACTGATGGCAGCAGCGGAAGAATATGCAAGGGACAAGCATTGTTGCTCTATATTTATGAAAGTAATATCAGTCCGCAAGGAATTGATCGCCTGGTATGAAAGAAAAGGTTATTATAAAACCGGGGAAACTGAACCGTTTCCCGACGATGACAGGTTTGGTATCGCCACACAACAATTGGAATTTATTATTATGGAAAAAGAAATCTGAAATATTGTTAGTTGTCTCCGGCCGGAGATTTTTGATCTGTACTAAATGCAATTACGACCATTAATATCCCGGCAATGATCATTCCTATTCCAGCTGCAGCTACCCAGTAAGACATATGCCCCTTATACCGTGATCCATGTGAAAGCCACGGATCAATATACTTTCCAATAGAATTTTTTACAAACAGAAATATGCCGGCTACAGCAGTCAACAGGCCTCCAAGTAAATAATTTCTTTGCCGACGTTTCATATATTACAGATCAGGTTTTCAAATTTCCTTATAACTGCTCAATTTGTCCAGCTCAAGTATAGTGGTCTTGCCATCTTCGCTTTCATGATACATAGGTGAGAATTTGGCGTTGAATTTTATTTCCTCAAACACGTAGGATGTTCGTTGTATAACTGTAGTTGAGTAAACATCATCATAACCTTTTATCTGCACATATATTTCTACGTCGGAGTTTTTGTAGTCGTCAGATGTCAATCCCAGTAACGGGCTGTTATCATCTATAGGATGCACTACCGTCCAGTTCATCATCAATGTATCCACGCGGCTTCTTTCTAATTGAAGATCATAAAATTTATAGGAGGTCTTATTATTTTCCTGTACCTGCAGGGCAAGATTTACTTTTATGATCACGTCCGTCAGGTTATGATTGTCCTTGTATGATGCGATCCTGAACATAAAAGCCGTTTTGTCCTGGTACGGCGCTATCAATGCGTTATCACTAAACGTAATGTGCGATTTAGGCTTGGCGAAACGTCCGTAGATAAGACCGGTAGCGACGGCAAATGAGAGCCACCCATTCATCGCTTCCATGGCGGCTACAAAGTTGGCAGGGTCGCCCACAGGATTCACCCGGCCATAACCAACTGTCGTAAAAGTCTCCGCACTGAAATAAAATAATTCTTTGAACTGTTGCCATTTTGTGACAGCTATAAGCCCGGTAAATCCCTTTGTGCCTATCAGGTAATAAACCGTTGCATAAAGAAGGTTGATGCACAAATAGAACATAACCATCACGCCGATAAACTTCCATGCACGCATATTGAGCATGGTATGAAAGAGACTAAACCGGTTGAAAAAGGAAACTCCGTCTTTCCGGAGATTATATGTTCCATCCCTGTTGATAAACCGTCCGCCATAATCAGATGTGCCAAAGCCGGTATCGTTGTTCGTCTTTGAAAAAGGATTGATCCGCTTGATAGTTGACATGGTAAAGAGTCGCTTAGTGCAGCAAAATTAAAGTAAACAACAACCGAATTTCGAGAAAGTTGTCAATAAAAAAAAGGGTGATATTTTGAGGTGAGGCTTTAAATTTTTCACCAGTGAAACGAGAATTAATAGGAGTAATAAAAAACGATGCTTCCTCAAGAGCTTACCCAATCTCTGGCCTTTGCAATATCTTCTGTCATAAATCCCTTGTATTGTCCGGGAACCAGCAATCCGAATGTATTGGTAAATCTTTTTATCCCCTTGCTGGATGAAACTATTGCAACCCTGCGCCATTTAGCGAAATACCGCAACCCCAGCACTTGCATCTGCCATCCATGCACCGACCGAATAATTCTTAAGTCTTGTTTCTATCAGTAATAATAAGCTGACACGCCCGGTCCTTTTGTATAGTTCTGCAAGCGCAGGCAGCAATACATTTTTGTAATCCTCTTTTCCGACCTTACCTGTAGCTTTCACACCGACAACGGCTGGAGGCATATCATTTATCAGCTCAAGCATGATATTACTTTTTGTTATCAGTATGAAAAGTTATTAAAAAAAATGGTGAATGCAGGATTTTTTGCTTCCACTGATCGTGAAAGTGCAGAAGCAGTTTGGGAACACTGCAACTTTTCTCAGACGGAGGCGCATAGTCCAATGGATGATTATGAGAAAATCCAGGTCATAAAGAATTGCTTTTCCCGCTTCAAAAGTTAAGAAGGCATGCCTGTTTCAATTAAATGATATTTATTATCTTCAAAAATATGAAAAAACAGGACGGGCCCGACTTCATTCTTGGTAAGCAGTTAACTCAGGAACAGCTTGAGTATTTTGATAATAACGGCTTCATCATTTTCCGAAATTTTATAACCGGGGAAACAATAGATCTATTTATCGGTGAGATCAAAAAAGTGGAAAGACAATGGCTGGAAGAAGGGCGTCAAAAAGTAAATGGTATTCCGCTTAAATTCGGAGAAGATGAAAACGGTAACAGGATCATTCAGCGTTTTTGTTTTTTATCGCTCTTTAGCCAACCTTTACATGATCTGTTGCTCGATACCCGCTTAATGGCATTAACAGGATTCTTACAACAGCATGAGGGACGCATTGCTGAAAACGAAAAGGACGGAATGGTTGGTAATCATTATTTGAGAACTGCAAACAGCACGTTCACGAAAATGGGGTGGCATACCGATTCGCTAAAAGATATTTTTTATGGACAACGGATCAAGCCCATGCTGAATGCAGGCATACATCTTGATGATTGCCCTTTTGAAAATGGTGGGCTGAGATTCCTGCCGGGAACCCATAAGCAAGGCCTGTTCCGCCTCCTATTTTCTAAAAAATATTTTATTGATAATAATCCTGATATCCGGGAAATTGGATTTGATATTCATGCCGGTGATCTTACTGTTCACGACAATAAAATATGGCATCGCGTGCAGCAGTCACCTCATACAGGAGCAATGAGCCGACGAAGAGTTTTGTACGTCCCCATTGTGACAGGAAAATACATGCCCAAGAACGAGAAAAGCAAGACACCCATTTATCTCCGGCTTTTTACAACCAAAGCTTTCAAGCGGTCATTTTGAAAGAAATCAGAAGGCACATACTATTTTTTTTGCTTCATTTTCAACCGGTAAAAAAAACCAAACTGTCCGGTGCTGTTTTTTACATTGGAGTAATAAGGCTCCGAAATGTCCACTTTGGTAAGGCCATGGATATATCTTGCAAAAGCCCCAAATCCTGATTCACCAAAAAGATAGCCCCCACCGCCAGATATGGATAGCTCAATTTTCTTATAGTAGCTTTTGTCTTTGCTTTCATAAAGCATTCCGTCGTCATTTTCTTTATACTTTGCAGAAACAAGGAACCCAACATCAGGTCCTAGCTCGAGATAGAACTGTTTAGTCAACCAATATTGCACGACCAATGGGATATCTATATACATAAAAATTTCTTCGCTGCTGAAAGGGAACGTTTGATTTCCGCTTCCATATTTACCTTCTGCTTTACCACCTTTAATATTGAAATCGAGACCTGATCTGAATGCCCACAGCGAAGTAAAGGGTATATTAATGCTTACACCTGCATTGATACCCAAAATAAATTTATCATTTTTTACGCTTTGCACCCGGTAGGGCGAACTGGAAGAAATGAAATCCTCATCCCAGCTTTCAGTAGCTGCATCCTGAGCATGAAATTGGCAGTGTATATTAGCTCCGCCATTAAAAGATATTGTGGGTTGAGCACGGACAACAAATGATAGAGCCAGTAATGACAGGCAAATGTTGATCTTTCTCATAACGAGGTTTTGGGTTGAAAAATAGATTTATGACATTACTAATTTATGAAAATCCCGGATGACAAATAAAAATAATCTGAAGGTCTTCTTTATTCATAGTTAAAACGGATTCATCTATGACGACTCTGCGCCATTTAAAACGGAAAGGGGTCTTTGAATCAAGACCCCTTCAAATTCTTAAATTTGTGATGACGTTTTAATGATGTGCTTCGTGCATTTCCATAACGCCAAGCTGCTGCATCATACCCGCCAGGTCCGGATAAGTATGTACTTCAACAAACTTTCCATTCCTGACTTTACCAAAATAGCAACCCCTGTTGGAAACCTTCTTGTTGGTAGCAGGTATTTCAGGCTGATCACCTACCCTCAGTGATCCGGTGTTGGTTCCGGTGAACTCTAATTCAACGGCGATATTATCGCCTGAAATAACAGGACTCTGGGGTTTGATCTTTAGATCCGGAAACGCTGTCTTCCAGTTGTTGAAGAATTCTTCCGCGCTACTTTTTCCCCTTAGCGGTCCAGGATTAGAGATGTCCTGCCAGACAACATTTTCATCAACATAAGTTAGAAATTTTTTCGTGTCATGGCGATTCCATGCATCCATCACATCATTGTGCAATTTTAAAACCTCATTGGTTGTCATAGTAACCTCCTATTTAAAAGTGAGCAAATAGATTGAGGCGGATTTATTTTTGGGACGCAAAGTTTATAAAAATTATCGCGAAGAAAAAAATCAAAAGAGGGCTAAGTTGGGAATTAAAAAAGATTTTCAGAAAGATTTTTCACATTTGGATTCAAAAAAAATTATTACTTAACCTTTTAAAAAACTAAGTCTCTTACTTTTATTGATTAAAAATGCACATTCGGCAATGTCATTTGATTGTAAATTGCAGGCAAATCAAAAAATGTTTTTCTAAATGAAAACATTCGCACAGGAATTTATTGATCAAAGCATTCACAGGATAGAAGAAAATACTCCTAAAATTGTTAAATGCGTTGACGCGTTGACTGAAGAACAAATATGGCAACGGCCTAATGAAACTTCGAACAGCATAGGTAATATGATGCTGCATCTTTGCGGCAACATCACACAATATATTGTATCAGCTTTAGGCGATCAACCAGACATTCGTGAAAGAGACAAAGAATTTTCTGTAAAAGGCGGATTCAGTAAGGAAGAATTGGTAAGTAAACTTATCGACACACTAAACCGGGCAATAAGCGTGATAAGAAATACGGATGAAAACAGGCAAATGAAAATTCATTCTGTCCAGGGCTTCAGTTATTCGGGCATTGGCATCATCATTCATGTTACAGAACATTATTCGTATCATACAGGGCAGATCATATTCTGGACAAAGCAACTAACCAGCAAAGACCTTGGTTTTTATGCAAATGTTGATTTGAACAAAAGAAATAAGAATTAATTACGCAACTTTACCACCATGAAAAACGTATTTCCCTGTTTCCTGTTTCTTTTTTTTCTTACAACAGGTTGCTCACAGAAAAATTCAGAATCACAGCAGAAAAGAGAAACGGCATTTACTAAAAACGGGCAATGGGCCAACTATGGCAATGATCCGGGAGGTATGCGGCATTCTCCACTCAAACAGGTCAATACTGAGAACGTAAAAGACCTGAAAACCGCCTGGACCTATCAAACAGGAGAATTAACTACATACCAGGGAACAAAGATCGCTTCCAAAGCTGCATTTGAAGCAACGCCACTAATGGTAGATGGAGTATTATACTTCAGCACGCCAACCAATCGTATCATTGCCATCAATGCTGAAAACGGCAAAGAGATATGGGTCTTTGATCCGAAAATTAATCTTAGAAGAGATTATTCTGAAGTTACAAGTCGTGGTGTATCAAAATGGATAGACCCCGATCGCAAACCGGGCGATGCGGATTATATGCGCATTCTTGCTGCTACTATTGACGGTAGGTTGTTTGCATTGAATGCTTCCACCGGCGAACTTGTTTCTTCATTTGGAAAAAACGGTATCATTGATCTGAAAGAAGGTGTTGGTTCTATACAAGTCACTTCTCCCCCAGCCGTTATCAATGACCTCATTGTTATCGGTTCAACCATGGGTGATAATGGAAGATTCAATTATCCACCGGGTGTAGTAAGAGCCTATGAAGCAAGAACAGGAACTTTAAAATGGTCATGGGATCCCATTCCAAGAAATCAAAGCGACAATGCCTATAATACGTGGAAAGGCCCGAAAGTGCAACAAACAGGTGCTGCCAATGCCTGGGCAACTATTTCTGCAGACCCTGCCAGAGATCTTGTTTTTGTTCCCACTTCATGTCCGAGTCCTGATTATTACGGAGGTGAAAGAAAAGGAGCAAATATCTATGCGAATTCGATCGTTGCGATCAAAGCCTCAACAGGTAAGGTCGTTTGGTATTTTCAAACAGTACATCATGATATATGGGACTATGATATACCAGCACAGCCTGTGTTATTAGATATAGAAAGAAACGGGAAAAAGATACCGGCTGTATTAGTCGTTACCAAGATGGGACACATATTTGTTTTAAACAGGGAAACAGGTGAACACCTTTTTCCAGTAGAAGAACGTACAGTACCTGCATCGGATGTGCCGGGTGAAGAGGCCTCGCCGACCCAGCCTTTCCCTTCTCAGTTGCCATTGCTGGGTTTAAGAAAAGTTACCGGAGATGACGCCTGGGGACCGACACCTGAGTTTACACAAAAGGCAAAAGACAGGATAAACGAACATATTAATAAAGGAATATTTACTCCGCCGGGTTTCAAAGGTTCGATTATGACGCCAGGCAATGTCGGGGGAATGAACTGGAGCGGGGCAAGTTTTGATCCGGAAAAAAATATATTAGTTACTAATATCAACAGGCTGGCTGCTTTGATAACCTTATTTCCCAAAACGGATAACACAACGGTATCTGTCAATACTGCTTTGCCGAGAGCAGAAGTGGCGCCGCAGGAAGGAACACCTTACATCATGAGCCGGGAATATCTTTTTACTATCGAAGATGGAAAATTTCTCATGCAGACAAAACCACCGTGGGGCACACTCGCGGCTATTGATCTTAACAATGGTCAATTGAAATGGGAAGTGCCGCTTGGCATTATGATGGATCCTGCAAAGTATCCTGATGCAAAAAAATGGGGATCTATAAACTTTGGCGGCGCTATTACAACGAGCGGTGGATTAAGTTTTATCGCTGCGTCAATGGATAATTTTTTTCGTGCATTCAGCACTATGACGGGTGAAGTTTTATGGGAAACAATGCTGCCTGCAGGTGGTCAAGCCACTCCGATGACTTATGAATGGAAGGGTAAGCAATATGTCGTTATCGCAGCGGGTGGTCATGGGAAACTCGGGACCAAACTTGGTGACTATGTCATTGCGTTTGCGTTGTAAGAAACGGAAACATTTTAATTGCTAAATGTTCTTTCTTGCTTTGTTTCTGCCGACAATGATCGTTGTAACAACAACTGTCAACAAAATGGCAATGAAAATGGACCCAAAATAAAAGACGACTGATACTCCGGAATTAGTTACCTGTAACATGATAGTTTATTTTTTGTAATTTTTTCTCCCAGCCTGCTATTAGTAAATTTACATGTTATGCCTTGCAATAGCAATACATATCGGGAAAGTCCGGGGAAGAATAATAAACCTTACTTTTTTATCAATAATGTGAGAGCAAGATTATGCAGACAGTAAACAATGAACTATTTTATTCCAGGTTGCCCATAAACGAAATTCCTCTTGGGGAGCTTTTGATGGAGGAACATCTTTTTTATAAAATACCTTCTAACTGGTATGTTGTAATCACTGACATTAAAAATTCAACCGCAGCCGTACGGAACGGTCTTCATGAAACTATCAATCTTGTAGCGACCGGGAGTATTGTTGCTTTATTGAATATCGCGTATAAAGCAAATATCACAGTGCCCTTCTTTTTCGGGGGGGATGGTGCAACGTTCATTATTCCGCCCGCAATTTTGGATACTGTCATTCAATCTTTATTGCAGCATAGGGAGAACACAAAAAACAGTTTTGATCTAGACCTCAGGGTCGGCTATGTGTCCATTACCGAAATATATGAACAGGGACACACACTGAACATATCTAAATTAAAAACGTCTCCCTTGTTTTCTATTCCCGTACTGCTCGGCGACGGATTGCTTTATGCTGAAAAAAAGATAAAGGGCCCCGATTACCTGTTTGCTACGCGACCTGGTGTAAACGAAGAATTAGATCTTAGCGGAATGCAATGCCGGTGGGATAGAATAAAACCTCCCGAAAATTTTTTTGAAGTGGTAAGCTTATTAGTGATAACCCGCGAAGGTGTAACGCAATCGCTGATTTTTAAAAAAGTAATGGATAGCATTGACGTTATATATGGCGAGCCGCAAAGCCGAAAACCAATAACCGTCGCGAAGCTAAGGTTAAAAGCAACCCTGGCAAAAATAGGATTGGAAATGCGGGCACGCATGGGTGGTTTCAGAGCTGTTTACCTGTTCACAAATTGGATCAAAACCTTACTGGGTTATTTTTATTTTAAAACGAAAAAAGGAAAAGTTTACCTGCATAACCTGGTCGAATTATCCGATACACTGGTTATTGATGGCAGAATAAACACCGTGATAACAGGCTCGCCGCAACAACGCGAACTACTGGATATAGCACTTGGTAAAATGGAACGTGATGGAGAAATATTGTATGGCCTGCACGTCAGCAACGAGTCAGTCATGTCATGCTATGTACGTGATCTGAACGATAAGCATGTCCATTTTATAGATGGTGCGGAAGGTGGATATACCAATGCGGCGGGAATAGTCAAACAAAAGATACGTATCTCACAGCCGGGGGCATTGCAGGATCATTGAAGCGAAATTGATGTCCCGCCTTTATAGTTGTACATAATGTAGATAGTTGACTTTTCCTGACAGCATATTTTTGACACCGATTATATATATTCCCGGATCCAGTTTTGGGAGAGTTACTTGAGAAGAAGAAAGCTTTATTGCAACTAAATTTGCACCAGTGCTATTGATCACAGTTAATTCATGATTGTTATAGTTTGAAATTCCTGAAATCGTTATTGTGTTACCTGCATTAGGGATCGGATAGATGCTGATCTTATTTTTGTCAGTTGAATATTGCAAGATCTTTGTTTCTGAATAAGCAATATGACCATCCATAGATGTTTGTCCTAACCGGTAATACGATGTACCGGTTAGCGGCGCCTCATCACCCCATTCATAGGTTATTTCACTCGTTGAATTTCCGGCACCGCTCATTCTTTTGATCTCCTGCCAGTGATTGCCATCGGCCGATCGTTCGATCATAAAGTAATTATTATTGATCTCTGTAGCCGTTGTCCATTTCAATGTTACCCGATCTCCATCCTTTGTCGCAGTAAAACTTTTCAACTCTACGGGAAGAATAGCGTATGTAATAGGAAAAGTGACGGTTTGGGTAGAGATACCCGGGCCGTTGATAAGAATGCTTGCCGCATTACAATTCAGCGAACTCACAGTCGCCGTATAGCAATCGCTGTTTGAACTCCATTGGTTGGATGTTGAAGTTGCCGTTCCGATACCACCGTTATTTGGTAAATTGAAAAAATGGGATGAACTGCCACAACCGATCGATCCCTGCAGCGTGTATAGTGATGACGGAATATTCGATCCCGTGAAACTGACATTGTAATTCATCCTGACATTATAATTATAACCCCAAGTGCAGGTAAATGAAGATGGAATGATTGAAGTAGGCAACACCATTATATGAACAGTATACCCGTTTGAAGAATGAACGTTTGCCTGCGAATGCGATCTTAAAGGAGTGCTGAGTTGGATCAGGAAGAAAAATAAGATAGCATAGAAAGTAATATTTTTCATAGCGGTACAGGATATTGAACCGCTAAATACGCAAAAACGTTTGCAAATTAATAGGTATATCCTCCTAAATTTTTTAAAAAGCCGTTTTTTTTGACAAATGACAATCAGATGGAAATAAAAAGTGCCTGGAGGCGGGCTGTGCTACTCGATCAAACGACTGAGAGATTTAAAAAAAATGTTGTCTGCACATCATTATGAACAGGAAAATAGGGAGTATAAGTAGGTAACAGATTGATTATGCATGTAAGCGTGAAAAGAAGTTTAATGAAAACTACTTTTCATTACTCGCAGCATACCGGCAGCACTCCATGCACCAGGTACAATGATTCTTCGTATACTAAAAAGAGGATCATCGGTATCACGGCGATCGGATAATTGAAATACCGACTTAAAGCCATGTTGCTTCAGATTTTTGATAGCATTTTTATTCCATAAGCCGAATGGGTAAGCGAAATATTCAATTGGTCTGCCGGTAATTTCCTGCAATTGCTTCGAGGGCTTGTCAACCTGTGTCGCCCAATCGGCTTCTGCATATTTTTTTACATTCTCATGGTTCCAGGTATGCGAACCAATAACATGCCCTTCATCCGCTAACTGTTTAATTTGTTCTCTATTCATATACCCCGGTCGCCCGATTGATACTGTCATTATAAAAAATGCTCCCTTAAATCCGTATTTATTCAATTCAGGTAAAGCCGCAGTATATTGGTCTAAACGGGTATCATCAAAAGTTATCATTACCGGCTTTGATGGCAATGCCTTGCCGGTCGCCAAATAATCGTACAACTGGTCGGGTAATATGGAATGATAGCCACTATCAGAAAGCAATTTCATTTGTTCCCGGAAATTGGCAACAGGAACAATGTAGTCTTTTCCAATTTTTCCATCAGTAGAGCGAAAGTCACGGATCTGATGATAGCACAAAATAGGAACTTCGGTTCGTCCCAATATCGTGGTCGCATCCGCGATCTCAATAACAGGAGAAGGTCCGGGCAAAACAGGATTTGAAATGGTTTGGTTTGTTATACTGGCTTTTGTGTCAGTGAAACAACCGGCATGCACGATAGCCCATAGACCTGAAACCACTAATATGCTGAAACTTTGCAGGCTTAATTTCGGACGGATTTTCATAGGAAATTTCTTTGCAGACAAAATAATAAAGATTGATATAAAAGCCGATAGTAATCCCACGGGAGTTTTACAGGAATTTTACAACGACAGTTCCGTGTAAAATTCTTATTTCCTTTTTTCCATGTCAGAAACAAGGCTGCAGGATAGAAAGGCTGGCAGATAAAATCGCTTACTTACCTAGTTGTCTAACTCGGCGTCGAAAAATCCAAGATTAGAAAGCACTTTGCCAGAATCAATATAGTTCAGCAATGTGTTCCTGATGATCTCAGACATATCTTCCTTGCTGGTGCTGAAAGAAGCTTTGATCAATGAAAGTTTGTAAGAATTGATTTTAAAAAAAGCTAACCTCGCGGTTTGAGCAGTGTGCTCATCAATAAAATGAAAGTCCTCGGCAATATGTGCCTGGTCATTGTGGTAAGGCTTGTTCATACGAACGGATATTGGTGGTTTTACAAGATTTGGATTCGCGTTCTGAACGTAAAAATAAATTCAAAATTGTTTCTTTTACGAAGCAAAGCCACTACTATCTATACACACACATGTAAAATTGAGTGTTAGTACTTGGTAATAATTCGTGAGCGGTAAACAATACTTACTTGTATCCAATGAAAGACTACGAATAAAAAGAAATAGGCAAAGCTTGCACAATATTTGACGTTGGTATTCAGTTTTTTTTTAATCCAATACCAATGAAAAAATTTTACTGCTTACTCCTTATTGTCTTTTTGGTAAACCGGCTGTATAGTCAGCACAAACCAAAAACAGATTCCACGAACAGCCGGATCAACTCTACACAAAACGGAGCATGTCCCGCCAATATAGATTTTGAATATGGAAATTTTTTCGGATGGTACTGTTCCATCGGTGAGGTAGCGGCAGTCGGGACGACAAATGTCATCACCGTAAGTCCCTCACCACCCACGCCAAACAGGCACACAATAATTGCAGCGACCAATCCATCGGCAATTGACCCGTATGGGCTCTTTCCGATCAATCCGCCTGACGGAAGTGGATTTGCCGTAAAACTTGGAAATGATATAAATGGTCATGAGGCAGAAAGGATAAGTTACCAGATAAATGTTCCCACCAATTCAAGCGACGCATCTATTACTTACCGATACGCAGTAGTGTTCCAGGATCCCGGTCATCAAACTTACGAGCAGCCCAGATTTACTGCAAAATTGCTTGATGTACAAACAAACACATATTTGCCCTGCGCTACTTATGAGTATATCTCAACTTCTTCGTTGCCGGGTTTTAATAGCTCGCCAATCAATGATACGATAAAATATAAATCATGGGCATCTGTATATGTCAATTTAAGCCGATATGCTGGCAAAACGCTTATCCTCGAATTCACAACCGCTGATTGCACAAGGGGAGCACATTGGGGTTATGCTTATGTGGACGTTGGCGAATGTAATATAGCGGCCAACGTTCGGTACAATTGTAATCCTAACCAGGCAATATTTACTGCACCTCCCGGCTTTCAGTATTATAATTGGTGGAGCAATAACTTCAGTACGCTGTTAGGGACCGGCGAAACGATGGTGATGAATTCGCCTCCGGCGCCAGGCACTACAATTCACGTGGAAGTTATACCCTATAATGGTTTTGGATGCAGTGACACATTAGAGGTTCCCTATACAGCAAGTTTTCCGGTGGCTAATGCCGGCCCGGACAAATCAATATGTCCAGCCACTTCGACTTCCATTGGTAGTTCGGGTATTGCAGGCAATACTTATTCGTGGTCACCTGCTACGAATTTATCTGATCCGAACATAGCTGTGCCAACTGCCAATCCTATTGTATCAACCAAGTATTATGTAACTGTCACAAGCGGTACAACTGGATGCACTTCTCTGGATTCGGTTATAGTCAATGTCAATCCAAAACCGATAGTTGCGTTCAATTCACCACCGGCTCAATGTTTGGCGGGGAACAGCTTTGCTTTCACCAATGGATCGTCGATCAGTCCCGGAAGCCTGACGTACAATTGGAATTTTGGAGATGGCACTTCCTCAACACAACTAAATCCGGCGCACAGCTATGCAAACGCAGGAACGTATAGCGTAAAGCTTGTTGCAACCAGCAATAACGGGTGCAAGGATAGTGTCACAAATTCCGCCGTTACAGTAAATTCAAATCCTGTAGTAAGAACAAGCAATGATCTTTCCATTTGCAGGGGTAATACTGCTCAACTTCAAACCACAGGAGCTCAAACATACACATGGCTCCCTGCTGTTAATTTAAGTTGTACTGATTGTTCTAATCCCGTTGCATCGCCCATTATTTCTGCCAGCTATGTTGTAAAAGGAGTTGATAACTATGGATGTCCCGGCTATGATACGATCAATATCACCGTCCCTCAACCTATTCAAACAGATATATCGCCCGATCGCACTATTTGCCAAAAACAATCTATCGATCTCGAGGCAACCGGCGCCGCTGCTTATATCTGGTCACCGGGACAAGGCTTAACCAACACTACAATAGCTAATCCTGTTGCATCACCCATGGCCACTACACAATATCGTGTTGTCGGATATGACGGGCACAACTGTTTTACTGATACATCTTATGTGACAATAACTGTTAATCCTAAACCGGCAATAAATCTTGGTTCTGATGTCACCTTATCTACCGGAACTGTTTATCCGCTCACATCTGTTGTTCAAAACGGTCCGATTGTTTCATGGCAATGGTCACCGTCGGTAAATCTAAATTGCAGCACCTGTCCTGATCCTTCAGCTACTATTAAAGATGATATAACATACAGCGCCTTTATCACAAATAGCTATGGTTGCACTGCTATAGACTCTATAAACATCAAAACCTTTTGCGAAGGCTCACAGGTTTTTGTTCCAAATGCGTTCACACCCGACGGCGACGGAAGAAATGATATTCTGATGGTAAGGGCAAAAGGAATCGAATCAGTAAAAACTTTCAGAATATTCACACGCTGGGGTGAATTGGTTTTTGAGAAAAAGAATTTTCAGCCTAATGACCCGGCATTTGGATGGGATGGGAAGATCAAAGGCGTTACGGCTCCTTCAGAAGTATATGTATATACAGCCGAAGTGATATGCACTAATATGCAGACCTATATATTCAAAGGAAATACGGCAATCTTAAAATAAAATCCACCCGACATGAAACTATTTCTACGCCGCCATTTTTTTATTTTTTTTCTACTGATTACGTTGATATCGCAAGCTCAGCAGGATATCAATTTTTCACAATTCTATGAGTTGCCGTTATTGAGAAATCCTGCGTTGGCGGGAATATTCAATGGTAATGTAAGATTTACCGCAGCGTACAGAAATCAATGGGAAAGTGTAACGGTGCCTTACCGCACAATGGCGATAGGTGCCGAGGTAAAATTCTTCAAGGGATTTTCTGATGGCGATTTTATAACTACAGGAATACAGGTAACGAATGACATCGCCGGTGATGCGAATCTTAAAAGAACCCAGTTCTTCCCCGTCCTGAATTATCACAAATTATTAAATGAGGATAATAATACTTTCATATCACTTGCATTCATGGGTGGAACGGTGAATGAAAGCTTCGATCCGGGAAAACTTCAGTTCGACGACCAGTTTGTAAATGGCGCTTATAGTGCATCCAATCCCACTAGCCAGACTTTTAGCAAAACAAGCTTCTCGTATCTTGACGCTTCCACAGGTTTAAGTTTTACCAGTTTGATCAATAATAATGCGAAATTTTATTTTGGCGTAGGGTTGTTTCATTTTACCAAACCGCAATTATCTTTCATGTCGGATAATGATATCAGGTTAAACAAAAAATGGGTCTTTAATACCGGCCTTTCGACCTATACAAACACATTTGACAGGATCGTTGTGTACGCTGACTATTTCATACAGGGAGGAAACAGGATGGCGCAAGGTGGCTTTTTATATTCGCACAATTTTGATCCCGATGGAGATGACTCAAGGCTATCTCTTTCGGGAGGCGCAGTATACCGTTGGAAGGATGCTATAATTCCAGTAGTTAAAATAAATACTAACAAATTAGGTATCGGGTTAAGCTATGATGTCAATATCAGTAAACTTAAGCCTGCATCTGCCTACCGGGGCGGATTTGAATTGACATTATCTTATATGGGCCTTTGGAATGCTGAAAATGCTGCTGCTGAAAAAGTGCACTGCCCGATAAACATATGGTAAATAGAACCATTGCAAGCGATATTTTGTTCTTATCAATTCGAGAAGAAACTCTCGGCTCTCAGGACTTTCATTCTCTTATCCATGTAAAATTCAAATTTATAAAAGGTCTTAACAGGAGCTTTGTCATCAAATGCAGCTTTGTCAGGTTCCGTGATCTCAAACTTGTGTACAATGGTCCAGGCTACCTCCATGTTTTTATCTTCATAGGTCTTTAATTCTCCGAAAGAAACAGCCTTATAAGGCATGCCCTTGAAAAGTTTTTTACTAACGTATTCCTGTATTCTTTCACTGGCAAATTCCCGGGCCGACCTGTTGATCTGTGCTCCTGCAAAAACCGGGAGGATCAATGCTAAAAACAAAAGTGACCGCATAAAAATAATTTTTTGAGTTTTATAAAATCAACAGAGCGGCCACGAAGAATATTAAAGTTACCGGTAAATCAACAATCGCAACAAAAAGAAATGATGAATGGTTGCTTTCAATTCCCTGGAGACTGTATGGCTTTCATCATGTTTGAAAGTAGATTTCATCTTTGTATGCCAGCATGAATCGTTGTATATTTATGACAATACCTATTAAAAACAACAGAAATGAAACTCAGAATGTTTCTTACTTTATTTACCCTCTCGCTATTCTCCTGTATGCCGGGCGATGATAGTCAGGCCAAAAAAGAGGAATTAAAAAACATTATCCTGGATTACTATAATGCCCTTGCGCAAAAAGATCTTCAAAATTAAACGCACTTACCACAGCTAATTTTACTTTATTTGAAGACGGTTCCGTATATAATAATGAAAGCGCCATAAAAGCGGCTGAGCAAATGAAACCATTTACCGTCTCATTTGCCATCGACAGTCTTAATGTTCACATGGATAAAAAAGACGCCTCAGCCTATTATTTCAGAAAAGCCGATTTTACGCTGGACGATGGAGTACACATGGTGGTAAAATTTCTTGAAAGCGCCACTTTTAATAAAGAAGGCAGCAATTGGAAACTAAGATTCCTCCATTCCTCGGAAAGAAAATGATGCTGTGTCTTACACACGACAAGCCAGAACTGCGAAAAGAATGACATTTACAGATCAAACAGTTCTTTCATCAATTGACGCAGCTTGCATTTGACGCCTGGCATCACGAAGGATAAGTTTGCGAAAAATTATCAAACATGAAAAAAATTATATTTTTATTCGTTGTCGCGCTATTTCTTAGCGCCGGTCTTCATTCACAGGAAGTGAAACCAGAGCCTGTCAAACAGTTCATGCAGATCAATACTGTCGAATCAGTTGTTTCAGGCGGGCTTGGCCGTTCAAAAATGATTATCACCAATCCCGATGGTTCACAAAAGGAAGCGGACCTTGACAATCTCTTCAGCCTTACGGGTATCAACTTTAAAAACATTAAAGAAAATGAGGACAGGATACTTAGAACGATAAAGACTTATACTGACGACGGCTGGAAACTCGATCATGTAACATCACTGACGCTCAGCCAGAATGACAATGGTGCAGGCGGCATTTTTATGACAAGGTATTTATTATCAAAACTCATTGAGAAAAAAGGGTTCTAAAAAAATTCAGATAAAAACCGCTCTCTTAAAAAATTATTAGGAGTTTATCGTGAACCTGTCTGGCAAAAGGACAGGTCATTTTATTTTATTTTTTACAAATAAACATATTACATAGCACACATTAGTGAGGACAAAAGGGATAACGATTCTTCATGTTGTTGTAAACCATAGGTATTAAGCGCAATAAATGCCGACAGCTATCATTTTTAGATAAGCAATTCATTTCTTGATTAAATAAGAGATGTTTCCTAACTTTCCTAAAGTTTATATAGCTTCTATAATTTCCCCTATGAGTTATATAGGCAGGTTTTACCTCTCGTCAGACACCATTTAAACCTTAAACTCTTCCACACATGAAAAAAATATGTCTTGCACTTACCTTTTTACTGGTAACATGTTCTCTTATTGCACAAAAAAACAAAAAAACAACTGATGATGTTCCCGCCTATGGAAAGGTGGATAAGGCTGATCTTGAAATGAAAGAATGTGATTTCGATAATAAGGCGGAAGCACTTGTTTTAATAGATGAAGCGCAGCTTGACTATATTTTTGGCGTCGGTATTGAGATGAAAAGACGGGTCAGGATCAAAATTCTCTCAGATAAAGGTTTTGACAGGGCGGATATCAAAATTCGTTACTGGAGTGAGAAGAATGAAGAAAGCATAGATAACCTGGAAGCCCAGACCTATAACATTGAAGGCGGGAATATTGTAACCACTAAAGTGGAGAAGAAGCTTATTTACGAAAAAAAAATAAATAAAAAGATCTCGGAAAAAGTATTCACGTTCCCTGAGGTAAAGGCCGGATCAATTATTGAATATAAATACAAACACACCGGAATCGGGCTGATCGATTGGTATTTCCAGGAATCTATTCCTGTCAAGTATAGCCGGTTCGTTGTTGACTTCCCCAATGAAATTGAGGTCTTCATTTCACCGAAATGTTCAAGAAATTTTGAGCTGAAAAAAGACAATAGTTCGACAAGAACTGTAAAGACCTATATCATGCAGGACGTGCCTGCACTTCATGACGAGCCGTACGTGATCAATTCCGACTTTTACCGTGACCGGCTTGAAACAAAAGTGATCGCACTCACCGTTTCCGGGCGAAGAGAGAACCTGGTGACAAATTGGGTTAAGGTGATCAAGAACCTTATGGAAGATGAGGATTTCGGTATTCAGCTCAAAAAGAATATCCCCCGAACGGCAGACCTTGATGAAAAACTAAAAACAATCACATCGCCGTATCAAAGGATGAAAACCATTTATCAATATGTACAGAGCAATATGAAATGGAATGAGTTTACTGGCATCTGGGCGCTGGACGGTGTAAAGTCAGCCTGGAAAGACAAAACGGGCACTGTCGGAGAGATCAACCTTATCCTGGTCAATCTTTTGAAAGACGCAGGGCTTAATGCACACCCTATCCTGGTAAGCACACATGAAAACGGCATAGTTAACACCGGAGATGCGGGAACCATTTTTGCACAGGGATATCATCAATTCGACAAAGTAATGGCCTTCGTCGAAGTAGATAAAAAAGTATATGTTCTGGACGCAACGGAAAAGGAAACGCCTGTTCATCTTATTCCCCCGGATGTGCTGATGACAGAAGGTTTGGTTATTGAAAAACTTGAAACCTACGAATGGGGCTGGCGATCATTATGGGATGAAAACATGACCTCGAAAAATATTATCATGGTCAACGCCCGGATAGATGAATCCGGAAAAATAAATGGAGAAACAACGATCAACAGCTACGATTATTCAAAGATTGCCCGTCTGCCGGTTGCATTAAAAGGAAAAGATAAATTCATCGAAAAATATATCACCGACCGGAACCCGGGAATAACTATTGATGATGTCACATTTGAAAATACAGAAACAGACAGCTTGCCGCTTGTTCAAAAGATAAAATTCAGCAACACGCTGAATTCATCAGGCGACTACAAATACTTTTCTTCTAATGTTCTTACCGGGCTTGAAAAGAACCCTTTTATAGCGGATAACCGTGTTTCTGATATATTCTTCGGTGCCAATCAAAGCTACCTGATCGTCGGGAATTTTGATATCCCCGAAGGATATGAATTTGAAACGCTGCCCAGGAACATCAGGATGATAATGCCTGACACCAGCATCAGTATTACCAGAAGGTCGCAGATCAGTAATAATACACTGATGACAAGGACACAGCTTGATATCAAAAAGCCCTATTATCCTGCATCACAATACGCGGATCTGCACGAGTTTTATAATCAGCTTTTCGATTTGCTCAATGAGCAGTTTGTGCTTCGCAAAAAGAAATAATGAAACCCAGTGATGAATTTCAAAGTCAACTTTAATTTATCCAAAACAAGCACATGAAAAAGTTCATCATAAACTTTTTGGTATTTTGCCTGGCTTATAAAACCTCAACCGGGCAAGATGTTTATACCCTCGCTAAGGTTCCTGAAGCGATCAAAAATAAAGCAACGATCGTAACGCATTATGAGAATATTGACCTCGAAATTGAAAGTATTGAGAAAGCCACGATCAAAATTGATAAAATTTTTACAGTACTTAATGATGAAGGAAGAGACGCACTTGTTTTTAATCAGTACTCTTCAAAAAATATCTCACTGGAAGATGCAGAAATCAGGGTATTTGATGCCAATGGGAAACAAACAGCGAAGTATAAGAAAAAAGATATGTCAACAGTTGCAACCGGGGAGGGGCTGATAGAAGATGGCTATGTCACCCACTATTACGTCCGGGGAGCCGATTACCCGATCACCCTTGAATTCAAATATGAGATAAAGATCAAGGGCACACTGAATATTCCGGCATACAGATTTTTGGATGCAAAAGAAGGGATTGTCGAATCAAACTACACTGCCCGTGTTCCAGCTACGCTTAGTTTACGATATAAAGCTAAGAATACAAGGATTCAACCAGCTATCACTGACGAAGGAAAATATAAAGTCTACAGGTGGAATGTCAGAAACATATCACCCATGGAATATGAGCAGGGGGCCGTGGACATTAGCAGACGTTATCCTCACATCATGTTTGCCTCAGACAAATTCTCCTATTACGGAATGGAAGGCGATCTTTCTTCATGGAAGAGTTTCGGGTCATGGATCGGTAATCTCTACAATGGTCTCGATGTGTTACCTCCTGAAAGACAGCAATTCTTTCAACAACTTGTAAAAAATGCTCCTGATGAAAAAGAAAAAATAAAGCAGATCTATAATTATCTGCAACAAAATTTCAGGTATGTGAGCATTCAACTTGGTGTGGGCGGGTTGAAACCTTTTCCCGCCGATTTTACCGATAAGAAAAAGTATGGCGATTGTAAGGGTCTGAGCAACTACATGAAGGCAGCATTAAAATCTGTAGGCATTAAAAGTTATGTCGCAATCATAAATGCAGAATTCAATGATGAACCGGTAGATCCGGATTTTCCAACAAATGATTTCAATCATGTTATTCTTTGTATACCCGGTTCGAAAGATTCTACATGGCTGGAATGTACAAGTTCAACGACTGAGTTTGGGGAGCTCGGTACTTTTACAGAAAACCGCTATGCGCTGTTGATAACTGAAGATGGCGGTGCGTTAGTTCCCACTCCAAAAAGTGTATCGTCTGCAAATACCCTGTCAACTACTACGAGGGTAACCTTATCAAATGACCTGTCCGCACTTACAGAAACCATCTTTACTGCAAAAGGACAATATCGGGAGATCATAAGAGATATTATGTCGGAAAAAAAAGATGAGCAGAAAAAAGCGATCGTCCTGTACTTTGGATTTAAGCAACCCGACTATTTTGAACTATCAAAAGATGAATCTTCGCCATCTAATAAAACAAAATTAAAGATGGCTTTGAGAAAAGTGCCTGACTTTAATGCAGGTAATAAACTTTTCATCAGCCCGCGAATGTATAAAATATGGTCCTCGGTTCTCCCGAAAGCTGAAAACAGGAGTCTCGATTTTTATTTCAATTTCCCGTTCGAAAAAAATGATACCACTATCATTAAACTTCCCGCTGATATGAAACCCGATGCGCTTCCCAAAGAAGCGGAGATCAAATGTAACTATGCACTGTATCGCTCGAAATATTGGTATGACGAAAAACACAATGAAGTGTATGCGGCTACCGTGCTCATTTTGAAACAGCATCGTATCCCCGCCGCTGAATATGCACAGGTAAAAAAATTCTTTGATGACATCTTGCAGGATGACTCGCAAAAGCTGGTTGTAAAAAAAGAAGACACGGAGAAAAAAGCTTTTTAAAACAGCAATTCATATACTTTTTTTCGAATTTCCTGGATCGGCTTCGGAATATTGCAAAGCAACACGTAAAATGTTTTTTCTTTGGGCCACCAGCAATAATCGCTGATAAAACCACCCTGCGAACCTGTATGACCGATCATTACCCTGGGCTCGGTGTTAATGAACCAGCTTAATCCAAGTCGTTGCGGGATTGTATCATTCCATTCGGGGAAAGGATAAATTGTTCTTGATTTGTTTATCCATTCAGCATTTAAGAAAATATGATGCTGAATAGCCTTCTCATATTTCCAGAGTTCTTCTACACTACTCCATACACCGCCGTTGCCGGCGGCTGCAAAAGTTGGTTCCTCGCCATAATCTAATTCCTCATACTCTTTCTTTTCATTTAAAACATAACCATGAGAAACTCCCGATTCCGGATGTGGCCCGTCGGTAATAGTTGAAGTGTTCATACCTGCCGGATTAAATATATTTTCGGCTGATATATTGTTGCCATTTCTTTCCTGTTACTTTCTCAATGATCAATGCAAGGCCATTAAAAGCAGGATTAGAATATCTATATTTTGTTCCGGGCTCAAATTGCAGTGTATCCGTTTGCTTCAACGGAGCAAAATTCTCTTCATCCTTGGCCGTGAGGTAAAATTCATGCTGCTCCCCCACAGGCCTGCTGTCGGGAATACCTGAAGCATGTGTAAGCAAATGATACAGTTTCACTTTTTTCGCTATTTCTTCATTCTTAAAATCAGGAAAATATTTATAGAGGTTGTCATCTAATGAAAGCTTCCCTTCTTTTGCCAGCTTTAGTATTCCATAAGCAACAAACGTTTTACTGATAGAGCCCACATTGAAAAGGGTCTTAGCTGTAACAGGTTCTTTTGTTTTCATATCGGCTACACCAAACCCTTTTTGATAAATAATTTTATTGTCCTTTACGATCAATACCGCGCCGCCGGGTTCACCGGCCTTAAAATAAGATTGAAACAATGAATCAAAACTCATAGATATTTGTTTAACGGGTTGCGCTATTGTAGCAACAGGAGCCATCAAAAGAAAAAAAATAAGCCGTTTCATGGTAATATGAAGATAGGATAAGAAATATTGATAATTTAGATAACAGGAATGGACACTGTGATCTCAAAAACTGCTGATAAATCAACGAAGAAAGCCAACCCGAAATTGAGTTAAATTTACTTCATGAGAAAATTGTTACTTCTTCTCTTATTACCGTTAGAGTTATTTGCACAACCTTTTTCTAAAGAAGAGGTATCCCGGTGGGAAAAACAAGCGCAACAGGTCACTATCATCCGCGATAATTTTGGCATACCCCATATTTATGGCAAAACAGATGCTGACGCGGTATTCGGATTGATGTATGCGCAATGTGAAGACGATTTTAGAAGAGTGGAGATGAATTATATTGAAAAGCTGGGAAGAATGGCAGAAGTTAAAGGTGAGTCCGAAATATATAATGATCTGCTGGTAAGATTGGTGATTGATTCCACTGAAGCTATCAAGGATCTCAAAGAAGCGCCGGGATGGTTAAAAAAATTATGCAATGCCTACGCTGATGGTATAAATTATTATTTATATAAAAATCCCAATACAAAGCCTGCTTTGCTCAATCGCTTTCAGCCATGGTATCCTTTGTTATGGACCGACGGAAGCATCGGGGCTATCAGCACTGCAGATGTATCAGTCAATGAGCTGAAGAATTTTTATTCAGGAAGCGATGAGGCCATATCCTTTAGTGAAAACCAGGAAGAAGAATTAACCGGCTCAAATGGGTTCGCCTTTTCTCCCAAAATAACTGAATCGGGCAATACGATCCTCTATATTAATCCGCATGTTACTTTTTATTTCCGGCCAGAGGTACACATGAACAGCGAAGAAGGGTTAAATGCGTATGGCGCTGTCACATGGGGACAGTTTTTTGTCTACCAGGGATTCAATGAACATTGCGGGTGGATGCACACCAGTAGCCAAGTAGATGCAGCCGATTCATATATAGAAAAATTGAGTGAAAAGAATGGAAAGTGGTTTTATGAATATGAAAACAAACAAAAAACTGTTATCAAAAAGAAAATGACCATTTCTTACAAGACTGCAACAGGCGGAACGGAAGAAAAAACATTCAATACTTTATTCACCCACCATGGCCCAATCATGGCGAAAAGAAACGGTCAATACCTGAGTGTTAGAGTTGATAACCGAATAATGAATGGGTTGATACAATGCTGGCAGCGAACAAAAGCTAAAAATTTTTCAGATTATAAAAAGACACTTGATCTTCTTGGTAACATTTCTAACAATACGGTGTATGCGGATGCAGCAGGCAATATTGCTTATTGGCATGGCAATCGCATTCCTGCCCGCGATCCAAAATATAATTGGAGCAAGCCTGTTGATGGAACAACTTCTGCTACTGAATGGAAAGGCTATCATAAAATAGAAGAAACTGTTCATTTATATAATCCGCCAAATGGCTGGTTGCAAAATTGTAACTCCACTCCTTTCACCGTCGCCGGAAACAATAGTCCGAAAAAAAATGATTACCCTTCTTATATGGCTCCTGACGGAGAAAACTTCAGAGGTATAAATGCTGTGCGAGTATTGGATGAAGAAAAACATTATACAATTGACAAGGTGATCAAAGCGGGTTATGATAGAAGGTTGACCGCTTTTGAAATTTTAATTCCTGCATTGGTTAAGGTTTTTGAAAAGAACATTTCTTATAGTGATTCGCTGTATGCTTATTTCATCGGGCCCGTAAGCGTTTTAAAAAATTGGGACTATCGTTGCGGCGAAAATTCACTTTCCACCACATTGGCGGTTGAATGGGGGCAAAGGATCCAAACTGTACTTTTCCGCACAAAAGTGCCGGGTAAAGATAACCCGGACCAGGTTGACAAGGCGAGGCAGTTTGCTGCGACTGCATCAATCAATGATCTACTACCTCCGCTGCTTGCGGCTATCGCTGATCTTCAAGATAAGTTTGGCCGCTGGCAAATACCATGGGGTGAAATAAACCGCTTTCAAAGAATATCAGGCGACATTGATAACAAATTTGATGACAGCAAACCAAGCATACCTGTAGGTTTTGTTTCTTCCGCCTGGGGCATGCTTCCATCGTATGCAAGCCGCTCCTATCCGGGTACAAAGAAGAGATACGGTGTAAACGGTAATAGTTTTATCTGCGCCGTTGAGTTTGGAAAAAAGATAAAAGCAAAATCATTGCTGGCCGGTGGTGAGAGCGGAGATCCCGATTCCCCGCATTTTTTTGACCAGGGATTAATGTACAGCAAAGGCCAGTTTAAAGATGTGTTGTTTTATAAAGAAGATGTTTTAAAACATGCTGAAAAGACTTATCATCCGGGGGAATAAATATTTTTCAAAACCAACTAAAGAAACCAATAAACATGAAAAAAATTTTACTGGCCCTGTTGCTGCCTCTTTCATTAGCCGCACAAAAAGATTATCCCCAGTTACTCGGGAAGTATATGCAGGCGTTGGCAGATGTCAAGGGCTTCAGCGGAACTGTCATAGTCACTAAACAAAATAAAATATTATTGAATCAAGGATATGGACTGGCAGACAGGGAATGGAATGTTCCCAATACTCCCCAGGCGAAATTCCGCATCGGCTCCATCACCAAGCAATTCACAGCGACTTGTATCCTGCAATTGATTGAAGCAGGGAAATTGTCGCTTGATGATAAGCTAAATAAATTTTATCCTGATTTCCCTAAGGGCGACAGTGTAGCCATCCACATGTTGTTGAATCACACTTCTGGGATTGCCAGTTATACCGATCTACCCGGATTTGAGAATTTGGAACCTCTTTCGCTGTCCCGGGATTCAATGATCGCTTTCTTCAAAAATAAACCGTATAATTTTTCTCCCGGAACAAAGTACTCATATAGCAATTCTGGTTACTTTTTACTCGGGGATATTGTTGAAAAGGTTAGCGGCGAATCGTATGGAAATTATTTACGGCAGCATATCTTCAACAACCTTGCAATGAACAATACAGGGGTCGATAAAACAGATAGCATATTGCCGATGCGGGCAAGGGGATATTCGAAAAGAGGCAAAGAATATGTGAATGCCGATGTTATCAGCATGGAATGGCCTTTCAGTGCCGGCTCCTTATACTCAACAGTTGGGGACCTCTATAAATGGGACAGATCGTTATACGGCAATTCAATCCTTAGTAAAGAGTCAAAACAAAAAATGTTCACGCCGGGAAAAAATAATTATGGCTACGGTTTTAAAATTGATTCCATGGATGGACATTTCCGGATATGGCATAACGGTGGTATTCCTGGCTTCAGGTCAATTATTTATCGGTTTATAAACGATGATATTTGTATTATTGTTTTATCGAACAATGGCTTCAATGTTGATTTTGTTGCCATAGCTCTGGGCGATTTGTTGTTTGATTCTCCAGTTGAATCTCCTTATGTGCATAAAGAGGTAAAAATTGACCCGGCACTATTAGATCGCTATGTTGGCAAATACTTCGCCGGCTTATCTCTCGAAGTAATTAAGAAGGATGGAAAACTATATCGTCATCGCGACGGATCACCTGATATAGAATTGAAGCCAGAATCAGAAACTAAATTCTTCTATGCAGACGAAAGCGACAGGCAATTGGAATTTGAAGTGGACAAAAGCGGGCAGGTGACGAAAATATGGTTTCTCAACAGTGGTCAAAAAGGAGAAATGAAAAAGATCCAATAACTATTCTAAAGAAAACCCGAAAAATATATTTATGAAACCAAACCTGTTCTGCACATTCGTCGCAATGTTCTTTTTATTGGCCGGTAATCAAAGCATAGCCCAGGAGTTCAGTCCCATGGTGCAACAATTTATTACTGTCAAAGCCGACACCTTAGCGCTTACCCATGCGATCGTTGTTGATGGAACAGGGCAAGCTCCAAAAAACGATCAAACGATAATAATAATTAATGGTCGGATTGCCGGCCTCGGCAATTCATCTAAGATATCTGTTCCCGCTTCAGCAAAAATTATTGATTGCTCCGGCAAAACCGTTATTCCCGGAATGATCATGATGCATGAACATATGTTTTACGGAGAAAGTGTTCCGCCGCAATATCTCGGGTTAGAAATGCCAGTCTCATTTCCACGGCTATACCTGGCAGGCGGCGTTACAACCATGCGAACTACCGGAAGTGTAGAACCGCAAACTGACCTGAATATCCGTGACCAGATCAACAATAGGAAAATGCCGGGACCTGATATTGACGTTACAGGGCCTTACATTGAAAGAGCAGCCTTACCGATCCCTGAAGTATTATTTATAAAAAGTCCGGAAGAAGCGGCCAAAGAAGTGAGCTATTGGATCAGTAATGGATGTACTTCTTTTAAAGTGTATATGGATATTGCAAAAGCTGACCTTGCTGAAGTTGTAAAACTGGCCCACCAGCACAATATAAAAGTAACAGGCCATTTATGTTCTATCACTTATAGGGAAGCGGCTGACATAGGTATTGACAATTTGGAGCATGGCTTCTGGGTTAGCAGCGATTTTGATAAGGGTAAAAAAGAAAATCAGTGCAGTTTAACACAGGCTGCGTCTATACGAAACCTTGACGAGAAAAGCCCTGAGATGAAAGAGCTGATGGCGTATCTCATTAAAAAAAATGTAACGATCACTTCTACCCTTCCGGTGTTTGAGCCTTATACAGATCGGGAGATCTTCCCCGGAGATGGAGGCGAAGCATTAACCCCGGCGGTAAGAGCGGTTATTGAAAAAAACTCTACGGCATCGATTGGAAAAGATTCTGCTGGAAGAGCCATGTTCAGAAAAGAAATGGTTTGGGAAAAACAATTTGTGAATATGGGCGGCAAATTGATGGCAGGCATTGATCCAACTGGCGCAGGCAGAGTGATACCAGGCTATGCAGACAGGCATATACCTGAGCTACTCGTAGAAGCAGGTTTCACTTTTCCCGAAGCTATAAAAATATGTAGTTTGAATGCGGCACAATATCTTGGAAGAGAGAAAGAAGTTGGCACCGTTGAAGTCGGTAAAAGAGCGGACCTCGTCCTGATCAATGGCGATCCGACAAAACAAGTAAAGACTATGAGAAATACGGAGACTGTTTTCAAAAATGGCATTGGCTTCGACTCCAAAAAATTATTTGAATCTGTGAAGGGGAAAGTAGGATTGTATTAGCAGCCGGTCAGATAGCCTATTACTAGCGTTTTAACACTATATTTTTTGTTAAGGAGTACTAATAAAAAACTTAATAAAAAAAATTATCTCCGATTAAGATTCACGTTTAATTCTTTTCTGCTATCACCAAAAGTTAAAATCTCCATTTGATAAATTTTTGACCAGGAATGATTTATCATTCCATGCGGTTCTATATTAACAATGTGGATTTGTATGGCATTGTTTTGCTATTACATCTCATGTCATTATTTTTTTAATCAAGTAAAAATTCAATTATGAAAAAAACATTACACATTTTTAGTTTCGTGTCACTTCTTGCAGGATTCATGATTTTTATCTCCTCGTGCCATTTGGAGAAAAAACCAGACAGTCTCGTATTGGCAGCTTCTGATACTACAGGTTTGGCTGAGTTCCAGTCATTGAAAGCAATGAATGAAGTAAAGGAAGCAAGCAAATACTACGTAGAAGGCTATAAGGATGCGATGGCGAGCAATAACGCTCAAAAACCCAAGGTCGTTTACAAAACTTCTAAACCAGCAGTTCAGGCAACTGCTCCCACACAACCCGCAGAGAAAAAAGGATGGAGTAAAGCAGCCAAAGGTACTGTGATCGGTACATCGGCCGGCGCTCTTGCAGGTGCTTTGATCAATAAGAAAAACCGTCTGGTAGGAGGTATCATCGGTGGAATTGTTGGTGGTGGTATTGGTTATGGCGTTGGTCGTGGCATGGATAAAAAAGATGGACGCGTTAAATAAACTCCTTAGTAAACATAGGTCCTTTATTGAGAGGTGCTATTCCCGTGGAATGGCACCTTTTTCAATAATGTAAATAACTGAACTGCATTTTTTGGTGTCATTTAATGCTGCCAGGTTGGAACGAAGACCATTCCAAACAGACGCGATCCAGTTTGATCTTCCCTTTTTGTATTTGCTGCTTAATAGTGAAATATAAAAGCTATCGTACCACATTGGTTTATAATCTATGATCTTTAGACCGTGTTTCTCCATTAATGATCTCATAGATGCCGGTGAAAAATGATAAAGATGTCTTGGCACATCATACGCGGCCCAGTACTCTTTATAGATCCATGCATCTAATGAAGTATAATTGGGAACGGCTATGAATAACTTACCCTTCGTTTTCAAAATATTTTTTAAATGCCGAACATATCCGGAAAGGTCGTGGACATGCTCCAGCACATGCCATAAAGTGATCGCGTCAAAACTGTCACTGCTTAATTGGTAAAAATCGTTTGTGCCGGATAAGTTAAGTCCGTATAACTGTAAGGCAGTTTTTCTTGCATCTTCATCCGGTTCAAGGCCGGTCACTTTCCACCCACTTTGTTTCATTTCATTCACAAAACTGCCGGTACCGCTTCCCAAATCAAGTAAGTTCCCGTTTTTGACACCAGTTAAATCTTGTACCAATTTCCTTTTTCTTACCAGTGTCCTTTTGCGAATAGATTTATAGACGCGATTAATCAGGCCCTTTGAAGTGTCTGTGTGTGAGATATAGTCTTCAGCTTTGTAGTAAGAAGGGATCGATGCAACATCGGGCGCATCCTGCGTAAATCGCAGAGAGCATGAGTCACATTCCATAATATCAAATGTTTCACCGCTTACTGTATGATCTTTTGCAGCCAGAACATTTTTGATATTCGCTGATTCGCAAACCGGACAATTTGAATAGTGAACAATTTCATTCATAGCTGTTAGCCTTTCAACGCAATCGTGCAAAATAAGATCAAAATAACAAATGAATAAGGAAACTTATTTGGGAATAGTATAAGTTGATGAAGCTTTTTGGGGAGATATTTCTTTTTGATCGCCGGTTGCTGATACATTCAGCCCTTGCTGGGAAAAATAGATACCGATGATGATGACCAGGACTATAGCCACGATCAATGCCGGCGCCCACCAGTATGTTTTACTTTTCTCCTCAGGGTGCAATCGCTCAGACATTTCGGTTGATGTTTTTTCTTCGTCCCCTACCCGCACCTTATGTATAGCTTTTTCACGAATGATCCTTGCCGCGCTGACGGGCTGATCAAAATAGTATTCCTGTAATGATGATTCAAACTTTATATCACCGGCAATTCCTTTGCTGAGCACCCCGACATTATCCCATTCAATTTTATTGCCCGACAATACCAGGTCTTTCAGATCGTAGGAAAAATTATTGAACCTGACAATGGCTTCGTGATAATGAAGATTTAACTTACCCGAAAGCCAGTTATAAAATTTTTTTCCCGGTGCTCCGCTATCCGGGTGCAAAGCGATAGTGTAAGCCGATGGCTTGATCTGCCGATGGGTAATATCCGTTTCAGCGGGTTTGCGTTCTAATAAAAAAGTACCTACGCCCGGTATGCTTATTTGCTTATTTAAAATGAGGTATTCATAAAGATCGCGATACATGTCAATTCTTTTGGTCGAACGAAAATACGATTCCGCCGACAAAGTTGAATCCATACACGGGATATTGATTCCAGCGCTGATATTCTTTATTAAGTATATTATTGAATTGCGTCCAGAGATTGAGATTCTTTGTTATCCTGAATTCAAGACCCGCATTCAAATCAAAAGCACCACCAAGCTTGCCTGAGCCGCCGTCTTTTTTAAGATACCGGGGTCCGCTCCATGCAAATAGATCGCCCTTCAGCCAAAGATCTTTAATAACCTGTAAACGCAGTGCAGTATTGAGTTCGAGAGGAAGCAGTCCCCACGCCTTTGCATTATTTTTTAAACCGGTATATTGATTAAAGCTCAGGCTGGTGATGAGTGAGAATTTTTCTTCTACGTTGTATCCAAGTTCACCACCAAAATTCAAAACATTTAATTTTTCTTCATTTACCACACGGAATGATTTGCCATCACCGGCAGCGGAGGTATCATTAATAAACAATGGCTGATTGTTGAGTTTATTAAAAGCCACTTTAGCGCTATAGCTGAAATGATCGCCAACGGAACCTTTAAATCCTGCAAACCTTTCTTCGATCATTGTATTTTTCAAAGTTGTTGGCATCCACAACCACGGGTTAATCGATTCTAAATATTGGTAAGTTGTTTTCCTGATATAACCTGTCCATCCTGCCTGGAAAGTGAACCGCTGGTCTTCCGTTCCTATTTCTCCAATGATATTAGGGAACATTTTAAAAACCTTGTTGTCCCATGACGGACGGATACCGAGTTGCAGGTTCACGTTTGATTTTTTATATAAAACTGATGGCGAAATATAATACATGGTATTATTGATCGTACCTGTCGTTTTATTTTTTGGCGAAAGGCGAGTGAGGTCGAAAGTAAGACCAAGCTTTACAGCGAAGTCCTGCCCGATCGTTTTTTCCAATGGCAGGTCAAGTACAGTATTACTTTCGCTATTTTTCAGGTTATCGCTGAATATATCGATCCTGACCTCCGGTGAATAGTTCAATCCGAATGAAGTTTTATTGACATTATGCATTGCCACTCTGCCTGAGATGGTCTGGAAATTTTGTTTGATCGAATCGGTAGGGAAAGACAATGATTCCGGGAAGAAACCATATTTATAAGTTTGATTCGCCTTCATCCCAATGCTGGCATCCCATTCCATATTTTGCGCTGTCTTATAAAACCCACTTAACTTAACCTGGGATGAATTGAAATCCTGAAATTCTCTTTTTCCCTGGGAGGAAACATATTTAGCATAAATATTTACTCCTGCCGTATTACCATCGCCAAAGGAAAAGCCCGCCTGCACAAAAGGTGTTTTCAAACTGCCAAAGCCCGCTTTAATATAATCTTTATTATCAAATTTACTTGTGGAATCAATTTGAAGTGCTAATGGTTTCAATGATCCCGGCTGATAGCCCAATAGTAAACTTGGATTAGGAATATCATATTGCAATCTTGGCTTTGCCGTATCCGCCGTTGGAGGCGTTGCATTAAAATTGATCTTAGCCGATTCCCTCAACACAGGTTTGAAAGCGGACGTAATATCCACTGTTTTTTTCCGGGTGGTATCGTTTTGCGCAATAGCGGAATATCCAATAAACATTACCAGGATAGCCGAAGAAAATATTTTATACAGTTGCTGTCTCATTTACGGTTGTTTATTCTTTTAAAACTTATTTGCCACTTACTTTACTGCTCTTACTTTCTTCATCCATCACTTTGGTCAGTTTGCTCTGCGCTTCTGTTTTTAGTTCTGAGTTGATGCTGTTATCAACGATACTCTGGAAAGTGGCTTTCGCATTGAAATAATCCTTTTGCTCATAATATATATCGCCAAGCAGGATATATGATTTGGTTACCCAATAATCATAAGAACCCGATATCTTGATCGTCTCAAATGCAGCTTTTTCTGCATCACTTAATTTTTTCAAGGCAAACCAACAGTTAGCGATCTCATACCTTGCTTCTGCGGCCAAAGCTGCTTTATTCAACTGTATTACAGTTTTGAAATTGGCAATAGCAAGATCATATTGGTTGCCTACCTGGTACGATTTGGCGATGGCCATGTTAGAAAGAGCCTTATCATCTGTGCTGCTTCCCTTTGCTCCCACCAGATCTTTTCCCGTCGCCGCAGCATCAGCCCATTTTTGTTGCTGGTATTGGCTGCGCAATAAACCACGCATCGCTTCCAGTTTATCTTCCTGACTGGAAGTGATTTGATTTAACTGCGCATAATATCTCTCCGCTTTCGAATAATTTTTTAATTCAAAGAAATTAATTCGGGCAGCAGCGAGTATTGCCTTTTCTGCATATTGGTTCGGAGCGTTGGCCGCAACATCTTCATAGCCCGCCAGTGCATTACTCCAATCTTTTTTGTTGTTATATATTTCCCCTTTGTAAAAGCTGGCATCAATTGAATAAACTCCGTTGGGGAATTTTTGCAGGTAAGAATTAAAAGCGGTCAATGCAGCGTTGACATTGCCATTCATGTACTGTGTTTCTGCAGCAGACCATGTAAGAGAATCTTCTGTGCTTACGGAGATCGGACGACCGGCTTGCCTCATAAATCCGGCATATTCATCAGGTTTTCCTTCTTCAATATAAATCGCTCTCACATTATCCAGCGCATATTCAGCTTCCGGAGAATTGGGATATTGTGTTATCAATGTTTTATATTGATTGATCGCTTCCCGGTTATTATTAAGATTGTAATAAGCAACTCCTGTTTTCAGGTATGCTTGTGGCTTCAGGCTCGTATTGCCGCTCCCTTTAATGACATTACTATAAAAAGGTATCGCTTCATTGAAGCGTTCATCAGACATGTACGTATTGGCAATTTCCATATTCGCATCTGTGACCAATGATGACGATGGAAATTTTCGGTTCATGGTATTCAATAAAGCGATCTTGTCTTTAGAGTTCCTGATACCCATGATCATGGCGCCCTGGAACGTGGCATAATCTTCTGCAGGCCACGAGAATTTTATTACATTATCATACATCGTTTTTGCCTTCGTATAATTTTTATCCATGAAATAACAATCTGCCGTGCGGATATAGGCGTCCTGTGTCAATTCATCAGAGTTTAATGCAGGATTTTTTGCCAATGGTTCAAAGAAACCAAGAGCTGCAGCATAATTTTCTTTTCTTAAATAACAATATCCGAGATTGTATCTCGCATTGCTCAGATTCGCCTCCCCGCTTGACGGCGCACCAGCACTTATATATGCATTGTAATATTTAATAGCATCGTCAAGTTTATTATTACGATAAGCAAGTTCTCCTTTCCAAAAACTGAGCAGCCCAATGATCGAATTGTTATTCGGGTCTTTTAAAGCTTTATCAATTAAAGCTTCTGCTTCTGCCAGGCGTCCATCATTGATCAATTCTGTCGAACGGCCATATAGAATTCTTGGGTATAATCTCTTTGCATTAGGTGTCGGGCTCTTCATACCATCCAGCAGCGACAGCGCTTCACGGTAATTATTTGTGTTCGTAAGAACTGATACCAGCAGGTCTTTTGCTTCTGTATTATAAGTTGAATTCGGATACGTATTCAGAAAAGACTTCAGGCTGTTCAGCGCTTCATCCTGGTAGCCGAGTTCATAAGAAAGTTTAGCATATTGATATTTTGAAATTTCCTGCTGTTCTTTATTGCTGCTGTTGGATGCACAAAAAAGAAAAGCATTTCTTGCATTTGCTTTTTGATTTGTTTTCAGATAGGCATCTCCAAGAAGATACATCGCACTTTGACTTAATGAATCTTCTTTTCCGCTTAATTGTTTGAAGCCTTCAATAGCTTTGGGTAACTTATTGGCTTTGTAATAAGAATAGGAAAGCTCATAAAGATCTTCGCGACGAACTTTAGTTGTCTTGCCTACATAATCTTCAAGATAAGGAAGTGCTTTAGCATATTCCTTTCTTTCAAAATAAGCATGCCCGATCATTTGCTTCATCTCGAGATCATAGTACTGCGACTTCCCACCTTTGATCTTTGTTTCGGCATATTTCAAGGCATCCTCTTTTTTTCCCTGTATATAATATATCTGTGCGATATAATAAGGAACGACTGTCGCATAGTCCCCCTCGTTTTCGACTATTTTGAAACTTTCCAATGCGTCAGAATATTGACGGTCACGGAAAGCAAGAAAACCGTAGTAGTAATTTGCATCGAGATAATTCGGATCATCCTTCATTGTGCGGATCGTATTGAACAACGGCTTTGCCTGCGCAAATTTTTGCATAGTGAAATAGGAATACCCTTGCTGGAATTTCATTTCACTGATCTCTTTATTGCTCAGGTTGGCGATATTGGTTTGCTCAAATTGTGTGGCCGCCCTGGGGAAATCCTGCCTGCGAAAATAGTATTCACCCAGATGAAAGCTCATCATCTGGACCCTCGCCGTATTCTTCTCAAGATTAATGTAGTCAATGGCCTCGTCCTCTGCCCTGCTTTCATTTTGCTTCAAAGCGCATGCCGTGGTATAATAATTGATCTCCTGTGCAGTGATAGCTTTATTCACCTTGTCCGTTTCGCGAACCGATTGTTTCAATTCTTTCAATAATGGATAGGCGAGACTATATTGTTCTTTCTGATAGTACTCTTTAGCCTCCTTGAATTTTTCCTGGGGATCAGAGTAATATTTAGATTGCTGGGAAAAAATAGCCGGGTGAAAAGAAAGGGCTAGGGCTACGACGAACAAAGTTTGATTCTTCATGCTGGATGTCCTTTAAAACCGTTGGGGGATTAACGTCGCAATATTCAAAATTATTTCAGGGATGACCAAACATCATTCCAAACAGATGTGGATAAGTACGCTTAAATAAAATGTTTAACATTTCATTCATTTAGTTGTTAATATAAATAACAAATCTCAGTGAAAAAATAAAACTGTGGATCATGAAAAGATTACTCCATTCCAGGATTACAGATACCACCTTTTCGATCAGTATGTTCTTTCTTCGTGTCGCCAGCGGCATCATGATGATGATACCGCATGGCTTTGACAAACTGAATAATTTCAGTAAATATTCAGCAAAGTTTGCTGACCCGTTCCATATAGGTTCGAGCCTGTCGTTATCACTTGACATTTTTGCAGAATTTTTCTGTGCGATACTTGTAATGATCGGGTTCCTAACACGGCTATCCGCTATCCCGCTGATCATTGCCATGACGGTCGCACTGTTTTATGCGCATAAAGGCGACCTGTTTGGTGCTGGTGAAAAAGCGGTTTTATTTCTTATCATTTATATTACTGTACTTATCGCAGGACCCGGCCGATACAGTATTGATAGCAGGATAGGAAAATAGTTATTATCTTACTTTCCATAAAAGAAATAAACCATTAGTGAACATGTTCACTTCCGAAACCCAACTGCGTGTGCGCTATGCAGAAACCGATCAGATGGGCGTAGTATATCATAGCAATTACTTTCCCTATTTTGAATCGGCAAGAGCAGAATCTATCCGGCAACTAGGATTTACTTACGCTGACATGGAGAAAATGGGTGTGATAATGCCGGTAATAGAAGTGCAATGCCGGTATATTCGTCCGGCCTTGTATGATGAACTGCTCACAATAAAAGTAATACTGAAAGAACTGCCGGTGCATCATAAAATCGAGTTTCACCATGAAGTTTTTAATGAAAAAAAAGAATTACTGGCAACTGCGAAAATCATTTTGTATTTTATGGAATCAAAAACAATGAAACGAACTGCTATGCCCGAACCCTTATTAAGAAAACTTAAACCTTATTTCAGTTAATTTTATTTCATGGAAAATTTTTCTTTGCCAGGTGATCCTATGAAACCCGAAGATCGGCAAGTCGAAGCGGCGGTGATAATTCCACCCAAACCTGCTGCTGATGAACCAAAAAGCAAAGTCAATATCTGGCTGCGTTCGGCTAGCAGCCTTGCACTTTATCTTGTTCTCGGTTACTATATCTTTCACAGTTTTGAGCTGCTGTTGCTGATAACTGCTATTGTCGTCTTTCATGAACTCGGCCATTTCCTGGCCATGAAATCTTTTCGCTATAAAGACCTCGGCATTTTCTTTATCCCTTTATTAGGCGCCTATGTCTCAGGTAGCAAAAGGGAAGTTTCACAAAAAGAATCTGCTATAATCTTGTTGGCCGGTCCTCTCCCGGGAATTATTCTTGGTTCTGCCTTTTACCTGCTTTATCAAAAGAATTCCGATCTTTCTATTGGTGATATTTCATTTTACACCATTTCATTGTTGATGATATTCCTTAATATCATTAATCTTATTCCCGTTTATCCGTTGGATGGTGGGCAGTTGCTTAACCGTGTTTTCCTGAATGAAGAAAATTGGGTGAGCAAAGTATTCGTTATCCTTTCCGCCGCACTGCTTTGCTGGGTAGCGTTATCTTCATCCAATAAAGCATCATATGCTTTATTGATCTTTCCGGCAATGATGCTGCTGCGTCTGTTTGGCGATTCCAAGTTAAATGCGGTCGAAAAAAAAGTGGAAATGTCAGGGATCAATCTTGACGTACCGTACGAAGAATTACCTGATGAAGACTATTGGAAGATCAGGAATATATTGATAGCAGAACATCCTTCATTTAAAGATTTCCTATCTTCACCACCTTTTGAATATGATCAGCGTGAAGATAAAATAAAGGCGACGATCCAAAGCCTGCTTCATCGTCACCTGATACAAGATGTGTCAATAGCCGGAAAAATATTTATCCTGCTTATTTGGATCGCTGCCTTTGCCGCGCCCTGGTTGTTGAATGTTAACATGTCGTTCTTCCACCAGTTTGGATTCTGATCAGGCACGGTGATGATCAGCCCGCCAATTTTTGATCGCTTTTTTTATTTCATTGCTCTTCATTGCTTCGCTTATTGCTTTTTGTGTCAATGATGGAAATTCATCATCAGGTGCGAAACGAAGAGCTATGACCTGGCTCATGCGCAAATCTTTTGGAAGAGGTTTACCTGTAAGCAAATAATGACGAAAATTTTCTTCAGATCGAATGGCTCTGTCCTGTGCACGAAGCGCAAATGCACGGGCATACCAGAAAAGAGTGAGCAATACAAAGGACACGCACACTAATAATGCTGCTGAGTAATGCGTATGAGCATCGGCATGTATCAGGTTTACAATGCTGCCACCAAAAATTGCAATAACCAAAAATCCTGTCACAAAATGATATAAGGGCACCCATCTGCTGTGGTTTCTAAAATTTTGATCTGGCATAAAATAATTTTGAATTTAGTGTTGGTAGTCCAAAGTAAGACTTTTACCGCTCACGAGTCTGCATGGCGGAAAGTCTTCCGTCATCGCGAGCAAAACGAAGCAAGGAGGGAACCTGCGGGCTTTTACTTCAGCAGATCGAGCACTTTATACATCTTATTGACAAGTCCCGATGAAGAGCCGTTGTAGTTATTGACCAAAAAAGAAAAAATATATTCGTTACCATCGCCCGACTTTTGGTATCCGCAAAACCCTTTTACATCCTTGATTGTTCCACTTTTCATTTTCATGCCATTGTATTCGGGTAAAGCGTCATAGAAATATTTGAACCATTCTTTGGTCTTTGCATATTTTAGAACTTCCACCTGTGCATGAGTCGTTACACGGTTTTGGGGTGAAAGACCAGATCCATCTGAAATATTCAGTTCATCTTCATCAAGCCCTTTTTGTTTCCAGAAATTTTTTACCATCTCGACGCCGCTATCGGTTGATCCGAATCCATTCTTTTCATAAGCAAAAGTTTTTATTAATGCTTCGCCGTAAAGGTTGATGCTTTTTTTGAGGAACCAGTAGATGATGGAATCAAGGGAAGGTGAGATGATAGATATAAAAGGTATTGAAGAATATTTTAAAATCTTGTTGTTCGCTTCATAGTCCAGGCTGGTTCTAGTTTTGCCGTCAATTTTTATCCCGGACTCAGAAAAAATCTTTTCAAGTTCTATTAAAAATTGTAATGATGGCATCGGAAAAGAGCCTGATATCGAAAATTCTGATTGGCCTGGCGGGATAGTTCCTCTTACAAATCCATTTACTGCATAAGGAGCAATATATATGTACCCGTTGTCGCCGCTGTTCTTCGGCCCCGTTTTTAACTCATTCATCAGAGAGTATACCTGGAGCTCCGGTTCGGTTCTCACTACTTTAACTTTATCATTTTCATTACTGCCTGATTTCAGAATTAAGTCGTACTGATTGTCATTCCAGTTTAATGCTGCTGCACCGGCACCGTAATAATTGCCTATATCCTGCCATATCCATCCGTCGGGAGTAGTGTTTGTATCGAAAGAGCTTTCATCAACAATTATGTCCCCAGTTATGAATTTAATTTTTTGATTCGCCATTATATTAATAATATTTTCCAGTATGGCTTTTCGTTTTGCGCCTGGAAACCTCGGGGAACCAAAAGTTGGATCGCCACTCCCTTTAATTATAAAATCACCATTTAGCGTGTCGTTTTTGATACTTCCATTTGCATAGAGAAAAGTTTTAAATCTATAATCTTTCCCCAACAATTCGAAGGCCGTCGCTGCAGTAATGATCTTTTGCGTCGATGCAGGTGCTAAACCCACCTGTGAATTTTTATCAAAGATTACTTTACCTGTCTTTGCATCGATTACGTACAACGAACTTATGGCATGGCTCAGTTGAGGATCGGATTCAAATTGCTGATAGGCTTTTTCCAGCTTGTGAGTAATATCCTGGGCAAAAGAACCGGCAAAAAATAACCAACAACCGGCGGCAAAAAAAAATTTTTTCATCAATAAAGTATTTTATAGCATCCCTAACGAAAAAAAGTAAATTTACAATATGGATAATGAAGTTAAAGAACCTGCCCCAAAGTATAATTTGTTTCGCCGGAGCAATACCTGGAAATGGAAAGAGCTTCGCAAGAAAAACATGAGTATTACAAGGGTGAGGTTTATCTTATGTCGGGAGCCTCTCCTGCGCATAATGATATTGCATATAATATAAACAGGATCATTGCTCCTTTTTTGCATAGAAAGGGTTGCAAACTTTATGGAAGTGATTTTCGTGTATATATTCCTGAAAGTTACTTATTCACCTATCCTGACTTTTCTATTGTATGCGGCAAAGCAGAAACACCCGAGGTCTACACCGACAACCTGACCAATCCAACGATCTTAATTAAAGTACTTTCCAAATTAACGAAAGATTACGACAGGGGAACAAAGTTCGACCTTTATCGAACTATCATAACACTAAAAGAATATCTCCTGATAGATTCCACTTCCGTCTTAGTTGAGTTATATAGTCGTCAAACTGATAATAGCTGGCTTTTAAAAGAATTCCGGCAACTCTCCGAGAGTTTTTCTATCTCTACGATCGGTCTCACCCTTTCACTTAACGATATTTATGAAGATGTCAATATTGGTGAATAGCTGATATTTGCAGACAAATCTCTTTATTTGAAACAGGTTAACGCTTCCATCATCACAATCGGCGATGAATTATTGATTGGCCAGACCATTGATACCAACAGCGCTTTTATTGCACAAGAATTAAACAAGGTCGGTGTATGGGTAAAAAGAAGAGTTGCAGTCGGCGACTTGTGGGATGATATCTGGCAAGCTCTTGATGAAGAAGGAAAGAATGCAGAAATAATTATTATCACCGGTGGTCTTGGCCCTACCGCCGATGATATCACTAAGCCTTTGCTTTGTAAATATTTTGGCGGTAAAATGGTGGTAAATGATGAAGTACTGAATCATATAAAATATCTGTTCGAACAAGTCTATCGGCGGCGTGGTCCTTTATTAGAAAGTAATTTGAAACAAGCTGAGGTACCGGATGTTTGCACCGTTTTGCATAATGCCAGGGGGACGGCGCCGGGAATGTGGTTTGTGAGAAAAGCCTCCCTAAATCCCTCTGAAAAAGAGGCCCCCCTAAATCCCCCACAAGGGGGGACTTTAGACTCCGATAATTCCGACAGTCATTATAATTATCTGACAGCCGACCCAACTATTTACGGCTTGCTTAAAAAATTTGTAACTGAGCATAGAGGCAATCCAACGCTGGCTGAACAAAGGTTGTGGGAAATATTAAAAGGAAGAAAGCTGAGCGGCTATAAATTCAGGCGACAACATATCATTGATTCTTATATCGCAGACTTTGTCTGTCTGTCCAAAAAATTAATTATAGAAGTTGACGGTCTCATTCACCAGGTTCCTGAAAATAAAATAAGTGATGAAGCAAGAAGCATTGCATTAAACATGCTGGGCTTTGAAGTTATTCGATTTACAAATGAACAAATACTTCACGATGCAGATAATGTCTTAAATAAAATATTACTTCACTTAAAAAAAGAAAACATAAAAGAATCGGAGTCTGAAAACCCTCCTTTGGAGGGCAGGGAGGCCAAGAAAATATTTGTCTCTCTCCCTGGTGTGCCTCATGAAATGAAAGGGTTAATGACCAATGAAGTTATTCCCCGCCTTTTAAAAGAATTTGAAATGCCTTTGATACTTCACCGCACTGCATTTACTTCGGGACAGGGAGAATCAATGATCGCTGAACATATAAAAGAATTTGAAGCAGCTTTACCCTCTCAGATTAAACTAGCTTATTTACCTGGATATGGAATGGTAAAACTGCGATTAACTGCAAAAGGTGATGATAGGGAAACATTAGAAAAAGAATTGAGCGATCAATTTGAACAATTAAAAGGTTTGGTAAAAGAATGGCTCGTTACTGACACCGATGACAACCTCGAGGTCGTGATCGGACAGATATTGAAAACAAAAAATAAAACAGTGGCTACGGCAGAAAGTTGCACAGGTGGCTATATCGCACATCTCATTACATCAATTCCGGGTTCCTCGGCATATTATAAAGGTAGTATCGTAAGTTATGCCAATGATGCAAAGGAAGATATCCTCGGTGTTGAACAGATCACATTGGAAACAGTGGGCGCTGTGAGTGAAGAAACGGTAAGACAAATGGTAAAAGGCGCTATTGAAAAATTAAACGTGGATTATGCTATAGCAACATCAGGCATCATGGGGCCCGACGGAGGTACAAAAGAAAAGCCCGTTGGCATGGTGTGGATAGCCGCAGGCAATAAAGAAAATATCATTACCAAAGAGTTTCATTTTCGTTTTGACAGGGAAAGGAATATAAAGCAAACGGCACATGTGGCGCTTGATTTTCTGAGAAAGTTTATATTATCAGGATCATGATGAATGTGATTAGAAGGATTAGGAGGAAAAAATTACCTTTGACGCACGAATTGCTTGCCGTCTTGTTTTCGCTTTTATGCTGAGCAGAATACAGCAGTACAAAAGTTTGACCTGCCTACAGGCAGGCGCAAGGGACGATGAGCAGAATTACTAAAGCTGGTAACAAAAAAATTATTTATGGCTACAGTTGATCTGACAATGCCGAAGCTGGGTGAAAGCATCATGGAAGCTACTATATTGAAGTGGCACAAACAACCAGGCGATGCTGTGAAGATGGATGAAACTGTTCTCGAAATAGCAACAGATAAAGTAGATAGTGAAGTGCCGAGTACTTCGGGCGGTATATTAGAAGAAATTCTTTTCAAAGAAAATGATGTCGTTCCGGTCGGTACTGTCATTGCAAGAATAAAAACATCTGCAGATACTGCGACTTCAAAAACTGCTGCACCAACTCCGGTGAAAGAAAATACGTTTACCCAGCCTGCAGAAAATGCTGTTGTCATGGAAACGATTCAACGTCCGGCAGCAAGCCATCAAAATGCAGGCTCCAATGGATCATCGAACCGTTTTTATTCTCCTTTAGTATTGAATATTGCGGCAAGTGAGGGTATCAGTTTGTCTGAATTGGAAAAGATAGCAGGGACAGGCAATGAGGGCAGGGTGACGAAGAAAGATATTCTGCAGTATGTGAGCACAAGAAAAGCTTCGGGTTCAGGGTTACGGGATATGAGCCGGCAACAGGTATCGGTATTTGAGGAATCTTCACAACCAGATACTCAAGGCTCGGAAATTGTAACCTATCAAGGCAATGTCGAGATCATAGAAATGGATCGCATGCGCAAACTGATCGCCGATCATATGGTGCGCAGCAAACATACAAGCCCGCATGTTACCAGTTTTACCGAAGCGGATGTAACTAACATGGTAATGTGGAGAGATAAAGTGAAAAAGGAATTTGAAAAAAGAGAAGGAACGAAAATCACATTCACCCCTCTTTTCATTGAAGCGATCGTCCGGTGCATAAAAAAATTCCCATTGGTCAATAGCTCGGTAGATGGTACGAGGATCATCATCAAAAAAGATATCAATATCGGGATGGCGACAGCTTTGCCGAGCGGAAATCTTATTGTCCCCGTCATCAAAAATGCTGATCAACTGAATTTAGTTGGGTTGGCAAAGAGAGTAAACAATCTTGCAGACAATGCCCGCAATGGGCGACTGAACGCTGATGATACGCAAGGTGGAACTTTTACTATGACGAATGTAGGAAGCTTCGGTAGTCTAATGGGTACTCCAATTATAAATCAGCCGCAGGTTGCGATATTAGCCGTCGGCGCTATCAAGAAACGCCCGGTTGTAATTGAAACTCCTCATGGCGACAGCATTGCCATACGACATATGATGTATCTCTCGCTCAGTTATGATCACAGAATTGTGGACGGCAGTCTCGGCGCTACGTTCCTGACTTCAGTGGCAAATGAGTTGGAGAATTTTAATGGGGAAAGGGAATTTTGATAATTTAAAGTAGTTTAAGATTGCGCTCAGTAAATCGAATCATTAGCAATTGCTTTTTTTTGCTTCTGGCAAATGTGGCTTCCGGACAAGGTAATAAGCTTGGCGCCTGGAATGCTTTCTCATTCAAACTTAACCTCGATAATAACTGGAGTGTCTTCCATGAATCACAGCTTCGGTCTCAATCATTTTATTGTAACTTTTACTATTATGAAATAAAGGGAGGAGTATCATATTCATTCAAAAAAAAAATTCTGTGCTTGCAGGTTTTGGAAGATACATGACCTACTCAGATGACTATAATTTTAAAAAACCATATGTCAATAAAGAATGGAGACTCTGGGAGCAATTCCTGGTAAACACATACACTGGCCGGGTCAAAATTGAAAACCGTTTCCGCATAGAACAACGCTGGACAAGTAGCCTGGGTTACAGAAATCGTTTTAAGTATCGCTTGAATATGGTTTTGCCAGTAACGAATAAAAAGATCTTACCAGGAACGTTTTATCTCAGTGGATGGGATGAGATATCCCTAACAGACCGCAACCCGAACTTTGAACAAAACAGGATCTACGCAGGCGCCGGATACCAGCTTTTCAAACACCTCGCGATACAAAGTGGTTATATTTACCAGGCCAACTATAAACGTAGTCACACACATTCAGATAAAAATTACCTGCAACTTGCATTTCTTGTTGAAGCAAATGCACATAAAGAACGTCACGAAAAAAATCTATCTGGTCTGGATTGATCAAAATTCAGTACTGACGATCACGGCCAATCCCCTAAAAGCGGGGAACAGACATTTCGGATAAATGCATTGTTTCTTTTTTAAAGAAAGTCTTTTTCCCTTTTACTTTAACGATAAATAAATTATCATACTCGTTATCGCTTAGATCTGCATCCACGCTTATTTTTCCTGTTAGCATATTAACTATATCATCAACGGTATTGGAATGACCAACTATAAGTGTATTTTTCTTTTTAGATATTAATAAACGGATAAATGCTGAATCTGGTCTAGGTCCATATATCTCAATTGGCACATGAAAATAATCAGCCGTTGGTTGTGCCGTTGATTTTGTACGGATAGTATTGGTAGAAAAAATGTAAGCGATCTTTTTGTTCTTTAATTCTTCTTTTAATGCTTCTGCTCTTTCCTTTCCCTTATCTGTAAGTGGAACATCACTACTCATATTCACTTCCTGGGTAGCTTTTTCCGCATGACGAACGATATAATAACTGTGACTGCAGGATGAAAAAATAAAAATGAGGGAAAGAACAATGATCGAAAGCCGGGTCATACTAAAGGTTTTATTGATTAAAAGTCATGAAAATTACCTTAAAGTACCATTCTTTATTAAACTTTCTTTTGATAATGGCATCTTTTATGTAAATTAGGAATACAAACACCGTCAGCATATGAAACAATTATCCGACACCTGGTTCGCAGAAGGCTACATTGATTTCGAACTGAAAAAGTACACTTTACTTGCCTACCTGCAGGAGATCAACAAACATTTTAATGAGAATAAGCTCTATCCCCAATTGGGAGATGTGATCTTTCATTACAACAACCTTGTTGCTTTTCGTGAAAACAAAAAGTTTTTGCAGGAACACTTTCCCAAAAAACTTACCGGTCTCCAAATGGAAAAGCTGCAGATATTATACCAGCAGATGATAGAAGATACCGAACTGATGCAGGAACTGGAGGAGATCATCAACTACTCCGCAGTCACCATTAAAGACACATTGCAAACAGGCGTGGCCATTTATGAGTTTGTGGAAGAGAAGATCATCATTTCGCCCGTCGGTATTATTCCGCTGGACATAAAAGAAGGATATTTCTTTCTCAGCAGCGGCAATACCAAAAGCACAAGAGTGTATCATTACCGGCTTTCATTTTTTGAAAAACATGATGAAAAATACCGAAGCATCAAAACAGCCTATATAGATATGTGGCAACGCGGTCTTGCTGTTACGTATGAGCATATCAAATCAGACCTCATCCGTTATCACAAAGCTTTGCCGAATCCGGCGGTATATTCCATTGAAGCGGAATTGAATTTTCCGGTAGACGAGACCTTACTGCCGGTAGCCAAAAGAAGTTTGGTGAAGTATATCAGTGCGCAAGCGGCCTAATGGTTATTTGGTTTGATTATTAGAATTGTTTAATGATACAGCATCCGAGCGGTGTTTAAGAAAATAAATCTGTTTATTTCGGGCAACAATCAATCCATTAAACAATTTCAACCATTCGATTCGACTATTCAACTATATCCAATCCCCAATCTTTTCCTTTCTTCACAGCCGGCACTCCTTCAGTGATCCATTTCGCAGGTTTTTCACCTTTCAATAACCAATCAAAGAATTGTTGCTCCCTGATCTGTAAGTCCTTCCTGTTTTTTCTTTCGACAAGATTGTGGGCTTCTCCATTATAATTAAGCATCCATACTTTTTTGCCAAGTCTTCGTAAACCGGTAAACAATTCAATTCCCTGGTACCAGGGTACTGCACCGTCGGCATCATTAGCCATTATTACCAATGGCGTTTTTACTTTAGGTAACTGAAACAATGGCGAATTCTCAATATACAACTGTGGCTTCTCCCATAATGTGGCACCAATACGACTCTGCGTTTTTTCATACTGAAATTGGCGATTCACTCCACTCTCCCATCGTATGCCACCATAAGCGCTGGTCATATTAGCCACCGGTGCACCCGCCCATGCCGCTTTGAACATATCCGTCATCGTAATAAGTTGAGCCACCTGTATGCCTCCCCAGCTTTGTCCCTGCAATCCCATATTTTTTCCATCGATCCATTTGTTTTTTGTCAAAGCCTTTGCGCCGCTTACTATATAATCATAAGCGCTTTGTGCCGGATGGCCAATGGTATACTTAATGTCCGGGGCAAAAACAACATAGCCGCGGCTTACAAAAAAAGAAATATTAAGGCGGCTCGCTGTGGGCGCTGGTGGAATGTAAGTATTCAATCCGTCAGATAGTTCCTCGTAGAAATAAACAATGACAGGATACTTTTTATTTGGATCAAAATCTTCGGGCTTATATAAGATACCTTCTGATTGTTTCCCTTTAAACGTTGTCCATTTGAATAATTCAGCGGTGCCCCAGTTGTAGTCATTTTGCTGGGGGTTGATGGAGGAAAGTTGCAAAGGAATTTTCAATTCATTGGGGACTAACTGCTCAACAAATATATCAGGAGACTTCTTAAATGATTCCATTGTATAAACAAGCACATCCCTGTTCTTTGCTTTAATCAATTGACCAAAAGAACAGCTACATGATTCCACCTGCTCATCCGAAAACCATTCCTTTACTGAAGATTCAACTATTTCCTGCGATTTGTCTTTGTCATAAAACATTTTATAAAATATCTTCTGACCGGGTTTAAAATACCTGGTTTCGGAATCGGTTTGCAAATAACGTATTCGTGTTTTACTTTTTCTTCCGATGCCTGTAATATTTAATGTTTTCAATCCTTTGTCAAGGCTAATTTTCCATACGTCATACTTGTCATAAACATAAACGGCAGAATCGTTCTCATGCCAGCCCATCACACCGTACGGCGGGGGATCGGAAGGCGAATCATGTTCTTCGTTCCACAGCGGCACTTTTATTTTTGATGTAATGTTTCTTGTTGCCTTTCCGTCCCATGCAAAATAATTCTTTGCCTTGCTGTCGTACCACATTATATATTTACCCGTCGGGGAAATATAAGCAGGTGTAATAACTCCCGCCAGGTCTTTCTTCACCAGTTTTTTTGTCCCATCGTTCACATTGATCGCATAAATGTCTTTTTTTGTCGAGCCCATCCACTGACTTTCTATTCTTTTTCCAAAATCAGTTATACCGACAAACTGATCGCCATCGCCTTCATTGGTTTGATAAACAACCGGGAGCTCTTTTGAGCCAAGTTGTCTTACTGAGCTGCTGTCAAAAAGATAAACAGCCAAATAGTTTTCCTGGAGGCCACGCTGCAGACGGCGCAGTTGAGTAGGTTGTAAGTAATCATCATTATAGTTCCAGATATCCACTTTTACAAGGTCAATATCCACAAGCGTAGTATCCTTCGGCGGTTCAATTGGTGCGGTACCAAAAAACAATCGCCTTCCGCTTTTACTAAAACTTAAATTTCCGTTTTCGCTGACAGTCATTCCGAATTGCATACCGACGGAGTTTTTGTCAGCCAGTAAAATAGCACTGTCCATCCCTTCTTTGAAATACCAGATACGATAGAATTTCTGGAGGTCTTTTGGCTTTGCATCTCTTTCCGCAAGATAAGCGACCTGTGAACCATCATCTGTCATTGCAAAATTCTTAAACTCATTCCCACCCCTGCTTAATGTATCGCCAAAACCCTTTCGTAGATCAAATAAAAAAACAAATGGCTTGCTTAAGGAATCTTTTGGATCTCGGGCCATCTCCATTAGCAGCTTTTGTCCATTCTTGCTGAAATAATACTTCTCTACATTATTAAAAATTTTTTCTGCTCGCGTCTCTAATTTTCGGAGTACAATCTTAGATCCGGTCGCAGGTGAAGAATTAGTTGTTCCATCCTCATCGGCGTCTGTTTCAAAAGCTACAGTTGATAAGTTTTCGTCGAAGTCTGCACCATCCTTCTTTTTCTTTTTGCCTTTAGCCTGTGGAATTGATTTGATAATTCCTTTCAGAGAATCGATCACCCGGCTTAGGCTATCCGCTATGTTCTTATTGTCAGGATTAACAGCATTGACTTTTGTTGAAGGGGTTTCCCTGGCTTTTTCCATGTGGAAAGCCAACCACCCAAAACTTTTCTCCGGTGTTTTATAGTCTCTTACCCGCGCCAGTTTCCAAACATTATCATTACCCAGCTTAATTATTGCCAACGAATCTTTCGGGAAATCATCGGGTTTTCTTTTTTTGATCTTTGCTTCTCTTATGTCCTTGTAAAAAGGTTTGATCTTAAAGATCAGGAAGCGGCTGTCTTCTGTAATAACTGCGTTATATCCCCTGGGAATCGTTTTTTTGTATTTCGCATCAGAAGACTGAATCACGAGTTCATTATCTCCTTCCTGTACATTGATGGTATAGACTACCCAGTTACCATCATTGCTGATCATTCTTTCTCCTATGCTTTGCCAGTTATCGTAAACAGAATGATCCAAAGGCTTTTTTTGCGCAAACAGTAATTGCGAAATAAAAAAAGTAAACAGCAGAAAAATTTTTCGCATCGTACCAATTTATTTTTTAAAGATAACTTATGAATCGCAGAAAAATCTCATGGCTTTTTCCCACATATCAATCCATATTGCCAAAGCCTTTTTTTCATTCCGGTATATTGGCATTTGCATGCTTTTATATTTTTTTTTTGAATATCCGTAGACCTGTTTGAGAAGGTCAATTTTTTCCATGTCAAATATAAATTCGCCAGGTAATAAAAACGAAGCAGGCGCCTCGATGAATGATAAGTATTCGGGGAAATATCGCGGTAAGTAATGTCAGCAAATCCTGCCTGTTGCATAAATTGTTCAAAACGTTCGGGAGTTTCGAGGTAATTGACCTGCCAGCCATCTAACCATTGACGAATAACCGGCAATTTATTGTTTTCAAAATTTGTAACAAACCCGTCAGCAACTATTAATCTTCCGCCGGGTTTCAATAAACGAAAAGCTTCCCGGATGAATTTTTCTTTGTCATCGGAATAGCAAATACTTTCGCATCCCCACACTACATCAAAGCATTCATCATCAAAAGCGGTATTACAATAATCCATCACCTGAAAGCCAACATGCCCATCTACATTTTTTTGTTTTGCGTTTGATATTGCCTGTTTCATTTGTCTTTCACTGAGTGTTATCCCCATTGCTTCGCAGCCAATTTGCGAAGCGAGGAAAATACTGCTGCCGCCTACCCCGCATCCGGCGTCGAGCACGTTGTCTTTTGCTGTAATTTCAGCAGCTGATGCCATCACTTCATTCATTCGCAATAGTGATTCCGGAAAACTCTTCACATCTTTATCCCAATAGCCGTAGTGAATGGCGAGACTGTTATCAAGATCCCAGGAATCTTTGTACGCATTCTCAGTGGAATCGTAATACTCTACTATTTTTTTATGGTACTCTGTCAGCATTTTTTTCGAGCTTTCTTTCTTCGTTCAGCAACATGACAATATGTATGATCAGGGACGCGGCGATAAGCGCAAACCCCGCAAAGAACCATTGACTCAAGTATTTATTTTCTTTAAAAATTACAAAGGCCAATGCTATGCCATAGACAGGTTCAAGGTTGAAAGTAAGGTTGACTGTAAAAGCGGTCAGCTTTTTTAAAGCTGTAGTAGAAAGTCGGAACGCCCAAACCGAACACAGCCACGACAAAACAAGCAACCATCCCCAATCTTCGGGAGTTGGCAAAAAATAATCGGTGGGAAACTGCTGTACATAAAACGGCATACACAAGGACAATGCAAAGAATCCTCCACTTAATTGATAAGTCAGCATGGTTTCCGGATTCATACGCTGTACAAATTGCCGGAGCACGATCATCACGAATGCCAGCAACGCAGCAGATGCAATGCCGAGAATGATACCGGTTTTATATTGAGCATCGAAATGAAAGATGATATAAATTCCTGCGATCACAAGCAGCCCCAGTAAAACTTCGGCCCATTTGATCTTTATACGAAGGATGACCGGTTCCAGCAACGCGGTAAAAAAACCAACCGCTGAAAAACATACCAAGGCCACAGACACATTGGATATTTTAATGGAACCATAAAACGTTACCCAATGCATCGCAGCAACGAATCCAACGCCGCCGAGCTTAAGTATATCTTTTACTGATATCTTTTGCAATCTTTTTGTCAGTGAAAATAGTATCCACATACTGACAGCAGTTATTAGCAGCCGATACCAGACAAGCCATCCTTCATTCATATGAATAAGCCTGCCAAGTATGCCAGTAAATCCCGCAAGAAAGACCGCAATGTGGAGTTGGAAAAACGCTTTTTTCATTGACAGCGCAAACTAAGAAAAAAGCAACATTAGCGATTTAGTTTATTTGGTCTCAATAAGAACGTTATTCTGCCGGACCGTTTCTGAAGGTGAGCTTTGATTATAGGTATTCTTTACCCTTTTCCTGTAATTGGTAAACCAACTATGCCACCGGAGTTTTAGCACGCCAAGGATGCCTTCTTTTACAATTCCTTTATTCATTTTGGAAACCCCTTTAGTTCTATCCTGGAAAATAATAGGAACTTCGGTCAATTTGAATCCAAGTTTCCATGCAGCGAATTTCATCTCTATCTGGAAAGCATACCCTGTAAAATGAATTTCATCAAGGTTAATCGTTTCCAGTACTTCCCTTTTGTAGCAGATAAATCCTGCGGTCGGGTCTTTTACACGCATCCAGGTGATCATCCTCGTATATAATGAAGCTCCTTTTGACAATGCCACCCGGTTACGCGGCCAATTGATAACGCCACCGCCTTTCACATATCGCGACCCAATTGCAAGATCCGCACCTCCATTTTTGCAGGCATTGTATAAACGGGAAAGATCGGCAGGATTATGGGAAAAATCAGCATCCATTTCGAATATATAAGAATATCCATTTGCGATGCCCCATTTGAAACCGTGAATATAGGCAGTGCCAAGACCAAGCTTGTCAGTTCTTTCTTCAATAAATAATTTTCCGGGAAAACGAGATTGAAGTTCCTTCACAATTTTCGCCGTTCCGTCAGGCGAGCTGTCATCAATTACCAGCACATGAAAGTCTTGCTGAAGGTCAAAGACGACCTGGAGAATGTTGCTAATATTTTCCCCTTCGTTATAAGTTGGTATGACGACTAATTTTTCCAAAATAGAGCAATGAAGGCGTGTAACGAATTTACAATAATCAACAATGATGCCCTGTTAAAATTGTTCACAGAAAAGGGAAATAAACAACCGAATCAAACCTTCTTTAACATAGTACGGGTGTAGATCTCCGTGAGTTTTTGCTTAGTGTGTTGTGGAAAATCACCCTTCATCATCCAGTCATAATATTGAGGCTCAGACTTTAATACCTCCGATACAGATCGGCCTTTGAATTTTCCAAAGTTGAAAACTTCCACGCCATTCTCTAATATAAACCGCCGGGCAAAGTCTACTATAACTTCTTCACCAATGGCTTTAATAACGGTGTCAACGGTATTACCGAGAACGGGATAACGCTCAATCTGGGCCAGCAGTATCTCATGTGTGGCTGACGCATCAGCTTCTGCACTGTGAGCGGCCTCAAGGATCTTATTACAGTAAAATTTATAAGCTGCGCTGAGTGTCCTTTGTTCCATCAGGTGAAATATCTTTTGAACATCCAGCAGTTTTTTTCCCTTTATATCAAATTCCACACCTGCTCTTAAAAATTCTTCCACTAATAGCGGTATATCAAAACGGTTTGAATTATAGCCGGCAATATCACAGCCATCCAGCATTTGTTTTAACTCTTGCGCTACCTGTTTAAAAGCGGGGGCGTCTTTAACTATTTCATCGGTGAAACCGTGTATATCTGTTGACGATTGGGGAATGGGAATGCCCGGGTTTATGATCTTCCTTTTAATACTTCTTGTACCGTCGGGCAGAATCTTAACAATTGCTATTTCAATGATGCGATCGGTGCCGAGATTGGTGCCAGTAGTTTCAAGATCAATAAAGGCAATGGGTTTTTGGAGCTGCAACATCAGTTCAGGAAATTTGCTTACTAAATCAGAGGGGTAAAGGTAGCCTTTTGCTTTTTTTCAAAAAAAGGAATTTTAAAAACTTAAGTATGAAACATTTAAACTTGAGTACATAGTATTATTCCGCGAAAAGAGAAAGGCACGGGTTTATTGGCTTAAAGCTGGCAAAATCAGCCGGATGATTATATATTTGCATAATAAATCCCTTCCTGAATCGTTAATCATCAAATACTCAAAATGACAAAGAAGTTTCTTTCTATATTAGCAATAATACTGGTGGCGGTTGTCATAAGTTCATGCTATTCATCCCGTAAAAATGGCTGCCCGATGAATGCCCAGAGTAACTATAAATTCAGAGGCTGATAATTCGGACTAAAGCCCGTTTACATTAATAAAATTCACAAGAGCTGCCGTATTTTTTAACTTGAGCTTTTTTAGAATATTGTAGCGATGCACTTCAACTGTTTTTAATGAAATATCCAGTTGCATTGCGATCTCTTTGGATGACATCCCTTCTTTGATCAGTTTAATAATATCAATTTCCCTCCTTGAGAGGCTGTTCATATCTGCCTCCGAACTTTCATCTTCCAACTCCTTTTGGGCCAATATATTTTTTACTTCTTCGCAGATATATTTCTTTCCGTTGTTGACTTCAATTATAGCTTTTATCATTTCATCTTTCGAGGAGTTTTTGGTAACATAACCCATAGCGCCAAGTTGCATCATTCGCTTAGCATAAGCAGGCATGGTGTGCATGGAAACTGCAATTACTTTTGATCCAGGAGAAAATTTGAGTATTTGTTTTGTAGCGTCAAAACCATTTACAGGCGCCATGTTCACATCCATTAAAACTATGTCAGGCCGTAGAGTTTTTGCAATCTCTATAGCTTCTTCCCCATTGCTTGTTTCACCAATTACGGTAAAGCGGGGGTCGCTGTTTAAAATGAATGACCACGAATCTCTTATCAATTTGTGATCATCCACCAATATGATGGAGATCTGCTTCATGGCGGTTTTAGTTAAAAATTTTTAATAGGTAAGGTTTTCATATTCAAAAGTTAAGAAAAACAGCTTGTTCAAAAAAATAAAAAAATCAGGGTAGTAAATGAAATAAGTGAATACACTTACAACTTATATTTTCCTGCGATCTGGAGAGTACAGGTTAAAAGGAAAGATCTTCATTGATACAAAGTGGAGCTGGCGGGAATCGAACCCGCGTCCAAACATATTCATCAAAAGCTTTCTACATGCTTATCTCATTATTATTTGTCGGCACGGACCAGGAAATGAACAAACCAAATCCATACTTAGCTGCATGGTCTTTTGCTGCGATCACAGCCTTTCGCAGCAGCATTCTGTTTTGTTTTTGAGTCGGCGGCGAAGCGTGGTAACAGAACTACCTGCATCCGCGGCCCTAATGACTAACTAATCACTGATTAGGCAGCCATGGCATACTGAGTATTGCCATTTATAGTTTGAGTATTCAAGATTAAAGTGCTGATTACACAATGCACTGCATGCTTACACCTTCAAAGACCTATGCTGTCAAAACCGGGACAGCCCCATACTATATTTATGCTAACAAGAGAAATCGGAGATTGTTTAAAACCCGTTGCCCTCAATTGAAATGCATTTACCTGCCCCATCCGAACCAATCATTACCATTCGCATACAACATCAACAATACTAATAATATCATCCCTGCTATCTGCGCATATTCCAAAAATTTTTCATTGGGCTTTCTTCTTGTGATCATTTCATATAACGTAAACATTACGTGACCGCCATCCAATGCCGGGATAGGCAAAAGATTCATAAACGCAAGAACAATAGATAAAAATGCAGTGATATTCCAGAATGCCTCCCAACTCCAGGTTGTAGGAAAAACCGAACCGATGGCTTTAAACCCTCCAACACCCTTATAGGCACCAGTACTTGGATTCAATATCAACTTGAATTGATCAATATAGAATTTCAGTTTTTCACCTGCTTTCTGTATTCCTGCAGGAAAAGCTGCAAAGAATCCATACGTTCTGACATCAACATCAAATACTCCCAGTTGTACGTACTGTTCTTCTTTTAAATACGGAATACCGATCTTACCATCATCCGTCACTTTTGAATTCAACTTGATCAGTTCTCCGTTTCTCTCGACCGTAAGTTCAACCTCTCCGTTTTTGTGATTTTGCAACACGGGAGCCATCTCATCATAAAACTGGATTGGAGTTGAATCAATGGCCACGATCCTGTCCATTTCGCGAAGTCCGGCTTTGTAGCCGTATAGTGTATCTTGTTTATATTTTTTACTATATTCTCCGACGTAGGCTGGAACACGTTGCGATAGAAACAATGCTTTCTTTCTTTTGCTTTCGATCAATTTTTCTATAAGGTTAACCGGAAGGGTGTTTGTGATCTGTTGCCCATTTCTTTCAACAACAATCGTCCTGCCTAATATTATTTTAGCTGGTAAATTCTCGAGGTAGTCGACAGGTTCGCCATTGATAGAAACGATCTTATCGCCGCTTCTCAATCCTATTTCGTTCATCAAACTATCGGTCGTCCAGATACCATATTTCAATGAACTCATAGGTGTTCTTTTTTCACCCCATATCATCAAAACAAAAGCATACACGACAAATGCCACAAGAACATTCATAACAATGCCTCCCAGCATTACGATAAGACGTTGCCATGCCGGCTTACTTCTGAATTCCCATTCCTTTGGCGGTTGCTTCATGGCTTCTTTATCCATGCTTTCATCAATCATCCCGGATATTTTCACATACCCACCTAACGGTAACCATCCAATCCCGTAAACAGTATCTCCGATCTTCTTTTTTACCAATGCAAACCAGGGATCAAAAAAGAGAAAAAATTTCTCTACCCGGCAACCAAACCATTTGGCAGTAATATAATGACCGAATTCATGAAGTATGACAAGAATAGACAAAGCCAGGAGTAATTGCGCAACCTGCACTCCTACCGATGCCCAATTTATTGCTAATAACACCATATATAAATTGCTGAGAATTTTATTAATAAATAGTTTGCAAATATCCGCTAAATACAAGAGATTAAATTATCCGCCTATAAAATATTTGAAATTCTTAAGAACTATCGGTGCAAAAAAATAACTCACTCTCAAAGCTGGATAAGATCAGCGGCAAAAGTGCGGGCTTCTCCATCACTATCAAAATATTCTTCCAATGTCGGTTTTTCGATAAAAGGTATTTTCTGCATAGTTTTTTCCACGACATCAGTCATGTCGAGAAAATTGATCCTGTTTCGCAGAAAAGCATATACAGCTATTTCATTGGCGGCATTCATAACGGATGGAAGATTACCGCCCCTGTTCAAAGCCTCCGTTGCCAAGCCAAGATTTCTGAAAGTTTTCATATCAGGCTCTTCAAACGTCAATGTGTTTACTTTTTTAAAATCATACCTCGGAAACTTATTCGGTATCCTTTTTGGAAATGCAAGAGCATACTGTATCGGCAATTTCATATCCGGAAGTCCCATTTGTGCTTTAATACTTCCATCCTCAAACTGCACCATGCTATGAATGATGCTTTGCGGATGCACTAATACCTGTATCTGCTGGGGTTTCAGATTAAAAAGCCATTTCGCCTCGATCATTTCGAGGCCTTTATTCATGAGCGTTGCTGAATCAATGGTGATCTTCGCACCCATATTCCAGTTAGGATGCTGCAGCGCATGTTCTCTTTTTACATTCACAAGATAATTCGGCTTGCGGCCAAGGAAGGGACCACCTGATGCCGTAAGAATTACTTTCTCAATTTTATTCCGGATCTCCCCGACGAGGCATTGAAATATTGCAGAATGTTCTGAATCAACAGGGATAACAGGCACACGATTCTCAACCGCTTTTCGCATTACAATATCACCAGCGATCACCAATGTTTCTTTATTAGCCAAAGCGATCGGCTTGCCGATACTGATCGCTTTTAATGTTGGCCGCAAACCTGCATAGCCAACTATCGCAGCCAGCATCAGGTCATAACAATCAATACCTGCCACTTCTTCAAGCGCTTTTTGTCCGGCAAAAACTTTTGTATCTGTAGAAGAAAGTGCTTCCTTCACATCAGCATATTTGCTCTCGTCGCCGATAACGACCATATTGGGATCAAACTTCAATGCCTGCTCGATCAGCAATTCATGATTAGAGTGTGCTGTCAATATCTTCCGCAGAAAACTTATCCGGACTCGCAGCAATAACTTCCAATGCCTGCGTACCTATGGAGCCGGTGGAACCAAATACTGCAATACGTCGTATGGATGGGTTTGAGGTCATTCAGGTCAAATAAGTCATAAAAGTCAAATGGGTCATATAAGTCAAACGGGTGATAAAGGTCATATAGCTCAAACGAGTTGTATAAGTCGATTTTTTTTGTAAAAATGTTTACTGGTTATCTGCCCATTTCACCAGATCGTCTGCAACTTTTCTATCATTACTTAATCTCGGCACTTTATTTTGCCCCCCTAATTTACCAACAGATTTCATGTAATCAATAAAACCATTTTTCCTGACCGCCCTGATCTTTAACGGTGATAGGATACTCCCGCTGATCAGGTCATCATAATATACATTTTTCTGTCGCAAGTTCTCATCCAGCTTCCTGGCAAACTCCTGCATATTCGAAGGCGAATTTTCAAATTCAATAAACCATTCGTGATACGATTTGCCTTGTCCTCCGCTGACGTAGGGCGCTACCGTAAATTCGGTAACGTGAATGTTTTCTTCTTTTGCCGCTTTCAATAAACTGTATTCAACTTCTTCGCCTATCACATGTTCACCAAACGCAGAAATAAAATGTTTTGTTCTTCCCGTTACCACCAAACGATAAGGATCAGTCGAAACAAACTTTACAGTATCACCGAGATTATATCCCCAAAGACCTGCGTTGCTGTTGATGATGAGCGCATAGTTCTCCCCCACTTTTACATCCGGAGAGATAAGCGGGTGGGTTATCATTGAAGATCTCTCCCGCCGGCACAAATTCAAAGAATATTCCGCTATTACTTATTAGTAACAGACCTTCTTCTTTCTGTGAGTCCTGGAATGCAAAGAATCCTTCGCTTGCCGGAAACAATTCGATGCAATCAATATTCTTTCCGATACTTTCAAATCAATTTTGCTTTATAAGGTTCAAAATTGACACCGCCCTGCACCATCACACTGAAGTTGGGAAACAAGCTCGCTGATCTTTTTTCCACTTCTTTTTATCAGCTCATCAAAATACATCTGCATCCAGGGTGGTATGCCGCTGATGAGCAGTCATATCTTTATCAATCGTTTCATCAACGATTTTACTAAGTTTAGTTTCCCAGTCTTCGATACAATTTGTTTCATATGAAGGAAGTTGGTTAGCCCTAAGATATTTCGGCACATGATGATTAACAATTCCACTAAGCCGACCGGTTGGTATACCGCCTATCCTTTCCAATTCAGGTGAACCGGAAAGAAAGATCATTTTACCATCAGCAAAAGCCGAGTTGCCCGTCTCTGCCATATAACAAAGCAATGCATTCCTCGCAGAATTGATATGATTTGGAATAGAATCTTTTGTGATGGGAATATATTTTGTGCCGCTGGTGGTACCGGAAGTTTTCGCAAAATAGATCGGCCGGCCTTTCCACAACACATTATGCTTGCCTTCCTTGATGAGATTGATAAAAGGCTTCATTTGTTCATAATCTCTGATTGTAACTGCCTGCTTGAACTCCGCATAGGTATTTACCTTATCAAGACCCACCTGTTTTCCAAACTCCGTATTACGACCGATTTTAATAAGTGTTTTGAGGATATTTTCCTGGTCGGTGACGGCGGAAGTCATTCCTTTACGGATACCTTTATATATATAGGAAGCAAACGGCTTGGCTAAAAATGACTTGATTTTCATACGTTCAGCTAATAGTAGGCTGATTTCACTCTGTCGGCCTGCAAATATAAAGGAAAGCTAAGGCAATCTTCCCTATGAAGCTGTTATAAAACTTTGATTCAGCGTTTGGCAGTTAGCATTTTCCCCTTACCTTTGCGCCCCATCCTGATAATTCCGGGATGGATTTAATTTACAGGATATGATAGCAGTAATAAAAGTTGCCGGTCAGCAATTTAAAGTAGAAAAAGACCAGACATTGTACGTCCCGCATGTTGAGGGTAAAGCCGGCGACAAACTGGACCTGGAAGTATTGCTTGTTGATGCTGATGGAAAACTTTCAATTGGCGATTCGGTAAAAACAAAAGTAAAAGCCGAGATCGTTGACCAGGTAAAAGGTGACACCGTGATCGCCTATAAACAAAAAAGAAGAAAAGGCTTTCATAAAAAGAAAGGTCATCGTACTGCTTATACAAAAATCAAAGTAACAGGCATCACAAAAACTAAATCCGAAAAATCCGAATAACAATCCCGGAACTTCGGGACGAATTCAAATATTAAATTTCAAATCTTTTTATCATGGCACATAAAAAAGGTGAAGGCAGTGTAAAGAATGGTCGCGACTCACAAAGCAAACGCCTTGGTGTAAAAATATTTGGCGGCCAGGCCGTTATATCCGGAAACATTATCGTTCGTCAACGCGGCACAGTTTATCATCCCGGAAAAAATGTTGGCGTTGGAAGAGACTTTACTTTGTTTGCATTAACAGATGGTGTTGTTGAATTTCGCAAAGGAAAAAACAACAGAAATTATGTTTCTGTTACTCCCGTTGCAGGCATAAGCAATTTTGTCATCTTTGTAATTTTGTCAGAAAAAGTTTGGGTAATATGAAATAATTATTACTTTTACTGCCGTTAACCCATTTTTACTAATCATTAAATTCTAAACAAAATGGCAGTAAAGAAAAAAGCTGCTAAGAAAAAAGCCGCTCCAAAAAGAAAAGCAGCTAAGAAAAAAGCCGCTAAGAAGAAATAAGTTGAAAGTTTTTTCAACAAATAGAAAGCCCTCCAACCGGAGGGCTTTTTTTATTAAAGACCAATCGAACACGGATGACACAGATGATACGGATTTTCACAGATAAGGATTAAAATCCTCATCCGTGCTATATTTTATTATGAACAAAATAGCTGCACACCCGAAAATCCGTGTTTATCCGTTCAATCCGTTTCATCCGTGTTCCAAAAAATTTGGAGCTTTATATTAAATTGCATTTATGGACAATGCTGCTATCGCCGATAATTTTTCCCTGCTCTCTAAGATCATGGACATTCACGGGGAGAATTCCTTCAAAACAAAAACTTATTCTATTGCCGCTTTTAATATAGATAAGATGCCTGAGCAGCTGAAGGATACACCGCGGGATAAATTATTTTCCATAAAAGGAATTGGTGACAGTGTAGGGAAGAAAGTAGTGGAAATGCTGGATACCGGGCAACTGAAAGTGCTGGAAGAATATATTCAAAAAACGCCGCCGGGTGTTGTCGAAATGCTGAATATAAAAGGCATTGGACCAAAAAAGATACATACCATCTGGAAAGAAATGGGAATAGAATCGGTTGGCGAATTACTGTATGCATGCAATGAAAACCGGTTGACACTCTTTAAAGGCTTTGGCGGAAAAACGCAGGCTAATGTGCAGGAAGCAATAGAATTTTATTTGCAGAACCAGGGCATCTTTCTGTATGCGCACATAGACGAAGTCTTTGCGCAGGTTGATGGATATCTGAAAAAAATATTTTCTCCCGACACGGTAAGAGTGACCGGCGCTTTCAGAAGACAGGAACTCACCATTGAAGAACTGGAATTCGTGATACTTGAAAACAATCAACTAATAAAACCAAAATTTCAGACCGCACAACCGCCTGAATTATTGGAAGAAACGGCAACAAGTCTTTTGTATAAATTAAAAAATGGATTGAAGCTCCGTCTTTATACCGGGGGTAAGTAACAGGGCGGAAGAATTATTCAAAACAACCGGCAGCAAAGAATTTGTAGAAGCTTTTCAAAAAAAATATCCCGGCTTGAAATATAAAGGCGATGAAACGGAAGATGATGCCATCATTTTTGAAAAAGCAAAAATTCAATATATTCCACCGATGTCTACGGGAGTCAGTTGCAATTATTGATAAGGCAAAAAAGAATCAGTTACCGGAACTGATACAACCGGGAGATATCAAGTCTATCATTCACAGCCATAGCAACTGGAGCGATGGCGCGCCGACAATTGAAGAAATGGCCAAAGAATGTATTAAAAGAGGTTTTGAATATCTCGTAATCTCCGATCACTCCAAAGGCGGCTGCCTATGCAAATGGGCTAACTGAAGAGAGGATCGTGAACAGCATCGTTATGTTGATGAATTGAATAATAAACTCAAACCGTTTCAAAATATTCAAGAGCATCGAATGTGATATACTGAATGATGGCAGCATGGATTATGCCGATAAGATATTGGCAACATTCGATCTTGTTATTGCTTCCGTTCACAGCAATCTTAAAATGACGGAAGAAAAAGCCATGATGCGGTTAATAAAGGCAATTGAAAATCCATACACCACCATACTTGGCCACATGACAGGCCGTTTGTTGTTAAGTCGTGATGGTTATCCTGTTGATCACAAAAAAATAATTGATGCCTGTGCGGCCAATCATGTAGTGATAGAATTAAATGCCCATCCCCGCCGTCTTGATATGGACTGGAAATGGATTGACTATGCCTTGCAAAAAAGATGTATTGATCTCCATTGATCCCGATGCACATTCCCTTGATGGTTTTAATGATGTAAAATATGGGGTATTGGCTGCGCAAAAAGGAGGACTGACCAAAGAAAAAAATCTCAGCAGTTTTTCGCTGAAACAGTTTGAGGAGTTTTTGGCGAAGAGGAAGAAGTTGAAAAAGATATAGCTTAGATGGTATTTGCTAAAGTGGGGGTATGAAAAATAATTTTTTGATATAGCTGAATTTAAGAGCTTTGCTAAAAAAAGTGAAAGTTGAACGGACAGGGACTTTCGCATATTTACTAGTTAGCTGTTATTTTATGAAGACTGTTACAGAACAAAATTTCGACGTTATAATCAAAGATTGTTTCCAGACAATTTTAATGCCATTGGGATTTAAAAAGAAGGACAATAATTTTTATCGGCGGCTTCAAGATCTCGGACAAATCATAAATATCCAGAAAAGTTCCTTTTATTCAAAAGAGCACATCTCTTTTACAATTAATACAGGGCTTTTTATACCAGAATATTGGCTAATTTTTTACTCCTACCACAATGGTCAAATTCCAGATTATCCAACAGAGCCTGTTTGTGCAATTAGGCAGAGAATTGGTAAGCTGAAATACAATATTGACAAATGGTTCGATATAGAATCAACTACTGACATCATCGAATTGAAGAAGGAAATGACAGATAATGTTCTTAATTACATTGTTCCTTATTTTGAAAGAAGCAAAAGTAAAGCTGACGTATTACAATTGTTGCAAAACGAAAATCCTAGTCTCGACAAGTTTACAAGACTCATAATTTATGGTGAGTACAATAAGCTTGATAAAGCACAATTGGAGTACGACAGACTTAAGCAAGACAAATACATTTTTACCAATATGAAGTCAACCCTGTTTGAATATAGAGATAAATACAAATTGAATGACTAAAAAAACAACAGCTAACATGGGGTCCTATGTATATAGGCCTTTAGAAAGGGATAATATCGTTTAATTATATTTCTTTTGAAAGCAAGAGATACTTTATAATATTGCACCTGCAACAATTCCCACATGTTGTTGTTAGAAATTTTTACAAAAAATTCCCCTACGGCTGTCCAATTCTCCCCACCTCATTTGTTATTGTAGTATAATTCATAAATTTCCGCCGCAGGCGGACAAGCAATAACAATTAAAATCTAAAAAAATGCAAGAGTATGCTTTAATTATGCGGCACCAGGACGGCAACAAGATCGCCTCTCCTGAACAGATACAAGTTTGGATGAAACAAACCATGGACTGGATCGGCAACATTGCCGCTCAAAACAAATATGTTGGTGGCACCGGCCTACCTTTTGATGATGCACGGGTAGTAGCCAATAAGAATTCAAAAAACGTCGTTACCAACGGCCCTTTCGGTGACATCAAAGAAACTATCGGCGGTTTCATCACCGTGAAAGCTGATTCTGTAGAAGAAGCTGTAGAATTTGCAAAAGGTTGCCCCGTTTTGCAGGGAGAAGGCAATAGCGTGGAAGTAAGAAAGATCGCGAAGAATGATGGTGTGCATTGAGAGTTGAGAGTTAGGAGTTAAGAGTTTAGAGTTTAGAGTTTAGAGTTTAGAGTCGGGAGCTAAATATTGTGAGTGATGAGTTGTGAGTCGTCGTGAAAGTAGTGTCAAACAAGCAAGGTATCACTCACCATTCACAACTCACCACTCACGACTCATCATTCACGACTTTCGACAAACCTATGCAACAAAGAGAACTGATACCCCATTTGTTCCGGACAGAGTACAGGAAGATCGTTTCGGTGCTATGCAAACACTTTGGGTTCGACCAGATCGAAACGGCTGAAGATCTTACCAGCGAAACTTTTTTGACTGTGGCGCAAACCTGGACAATGAATGGCATTCCTGAAAACCCTGTTGCCTGGCTTTATACCGTCGCAAAGAACAAGGCGAAGAATCATTTGCAGAGAAATTCGCTTTTTACTAATAAGATCGTTCCGGCGCTTAAACATTCTTCTGAACAGTTTGACCAAACAGAAATTGATTTGTCACCCCAAAACATAAACGATAGCCAGTTGCAGATGATTTTTGCTATCTGCCATCCTGCTATTCCACCGGAAGCGCAGATCGGTCTGTCACTTCGTATTCTTTGCGGTTTCGGGATCGAAGAAATTGCCGATGCTTTTCTTACCAATAAGGAAACGATCAATAAACGTTTATTCAGAGCAAAGGAAAAGTTGCGGGAAGAAAAAATTAAAATAGCGTTTCCGGATATTTCTGAAATAGATGAGCGGCTGGCAACTGTGTTGACGACTATCTATTTATTGTTTAATGAAGGTTATTATTCGATAAGCAATGACCAAACGCTACGAAAAGATCTTTGTTTCGAAGCCATGCGGCTCTGCAATATGCTGGTTGAAAATAAAAGCACCAATAGGCCGGAAGCAAATGCATTGCTCGCACTAATGTGTTTTCATGCTTCAAGATTTGATGCAAGGTTTGATAACAATGGTGAGCTGATCCTTTATGAAGAGCAGGATGAAACGTTGTGGGATCAGGATTTAATTGCAAAAGGTGCCGGCTTTCTTCATAAAGCATCGCAGGGTAACAAGTTGTCGAAATATCACCTGGAAGCAAGCATCGCTTACTGGCACACGATCAAAGAAGACACGAAGGAAAAATGGGAAAATATTTTACAATTGTATAATCGTTTATTACAAATGCAATATTCTGCCATTGCTGCGCTTAACAGGACTTATGCGCTTTCAAAAGCAAATGGGAAAAAACAAGCCATTATTGAAGCTGAGAAACTAAACTTAACTGACAATCATTTTTATTACACATTACTCGGAGAGCTATATACCGGCATTGATGATAAAAAAGCAAAATGGAATTTCGAAAAAGCATTTTCGCTTGCAAAAACGCAGACTGACAAGAACGCCATTCAAAAAAATATGGACAAACTTTGAAGAGCAGATTATTTTCAGTTTGTCAGCGGCAACTCAACATGAAATGTTGTTCCATTACCTTTTTCCGTTTCAAACCATATTTTTCCCTTCGCCTGCTCGATAATTCCCTTGCACATGGCAAGACCTAAACCCGTACCTGATGACTTTGTGGTGAAATTCGGAATGAAAATACGTGACTGCATTTCAGGCGCTATGCCTTCACCGTTGTCTTTCACGTTCACTCTTATTGAGCTATTGAATATTTCTTCTTTTACCTCAAGCAGGCAATGACCATCGCATGCTTCTATTGCATTTGCAAAAAGATTAGTGAAAAGACGATTCATCTGCGTTTTATCCGCTTCGATAAAAACTTGCTGATGAACGGGTTTCCAGATAAAATCAACGTTTGAATGAGGTTGGTAGAGATCTTTCAACGAGCCAAGTACTTCATGCAGATCAAATTTTTCTACATTGATATTTCCAATATTGGCAAACTGCGAAAAGTCGGCTGCTATCTTAGAGAGATGATCAATTTGTTCCACCAGCGTGTTTGTAACATTTTTAGAAAGTTCTTTTACATTAGGTTGATTACTGTCAATCGCCTTTTCGAGGTATTGTATGCTTAGCTTCATCGGTGTAAGCGGATTCTTGATCTCATGTGCTACCTGTCTTGCCATTTCCCGCCAGGCGCCTTCTCTTTCCGTTCTGGCCAAAGCCTCAGCGCTTTCACCAAGTTTATTCACCATCTTATTATACTCCTTTACCAATTCGCCTATTTCGTCATTGCGATTCCAATCAATTTCCTCATTCATCTGCCCGAGGTTTACTTCTTTCATCTTATCACTGATGAGACTGAATGATCTCGTAATACGGTTGGTAATAAATAAAGCAATAAGACCCGCTAATAAAAAAATAAAAGCATTCAGGTTGATCACCGTAACGATGAAATTGGATATCTCCTGGTTCAACTCCAGTTGTGATGAAAAATAGGGAATATTGAGATAAGCGCGAACGTCGCCGCTTTCAGTTTCTCTGACAGGCGCATAGATACTTAAGTAAGTAAAATTGGATAAACTTTCATTCTGCACCCACTCCACCTGGTTGAGCCTGTTTAAATGATAAAAAGCAGTAGGGTGTATCTTTTTACTTAAAACGCCGCGATCATATACGGTAGGCTCGGAAGAAACTTTTAGATCGCCGTTAAGATCATACACGTTTACGTCCACACCATGAATCTCAGATACTTCATCAACGAGGTCCTGCAGGTTTTGGTTGGAGGTGGAGTCATACAGGGTAGTTGCATCGTCTGGGGTTTTCAACTCTCCTATCCTCTTTTGCATTTCATTGAGCATGATCACCATGGTACGGCTCAGTTTATCCCGGTTCGTCCGGTCGTACCGATCAATGAAAAATGAAATAGTGGCAACACCGATAATGATAAAAGAGAAAATACTGATAAAGATGATCGTGTTATGAACCTGTGTCCGGATATTGGTCTGCATCAGCTTACGAAAGCCTGTCCATTTGTACCCGGTTTTTAAAATAAGTGATATTAGCTGAACAAGCGTGATCAGGAAAAGAAAAGAACAAAACAGGTAGGAAAAAAGGGTTATAGTTTCGATGATCGTGTCCTGTTTGCGTGTCATCACAACCACTTTATCATTACCCGCACGATGCCAAAGCTCATCATATCCATTGCTTTTTTCCCTGTGAAATTCCTCTTTCGGTATTTGATCATTAGTAAGTCTCGTTGGAAAAGGATATTTATTAGAACGAAGGATCAAGCGTTTTTTGCTATAAACAGCATACGAATAGATCGGGGAATTTTCAGGTTCATTTTTATGAAATTGTTTGAACAGGACAGGAAATAACGCCTCGCCACTGAATTTCTTTTTGGGACTGGAAACAACAAAGAAAGAACCCATCGTTACCCCTGACGTATCCTTGATCGGCTTTTTAGTAATATAAATGAACTTGTCAAATGCTGTTTCATAATAGTAGAGATCCGCGACAGCGGTTGTCTTTGCTCTCATGGTCACTATCGAATTCAATGCTTCAAACGACTCCGGATCCTCATTGAATATTCCTTTTCCTGCAGAGTCGTACACGTAAAGACGGGTATCATACTTGTCAAGATAGTTTTTATAGCCGTTGGTTAATATGCTATCCCGCAAAAACTTTCCTTGCTGCAAATTGTAAAAGCGATAAAAATTACTGGTGAGAAAATCGCTGTCGAGATATTGGGTTGAAATACTTAATTCCTTTTCGCTGGTCGGGTCTGTTTGTTCTGCAAGTTTGGCGGCATATATTTTTCTTTTGGCCCATTCGGCTTTTTGATTTTCTGCAAGCATGATAGCCGATATGGAAACAGAAAACACAAATATCCAAAACAGGATACCCGCTATGTTGATCCGGATATTATATAATAAGAGGCCACGACGGTTCACCAACCATGTATAAAGAAGCAGCCATGCGAGCACAGGAATATAAAAAAGAACGGTCGGATCGCCTGATCGTACCGTTAGGTAAACAAGCCCTGCAAAACCGATCGCAAAGTAAATAGGCCATGTATTGTTTTTGAAAAGCGGGAAGATGACCCGGAACAGCAATTGCGTAAAATAATAATACGCAAGTGACAGGCAGGCCAGGACAATAAAGCCAACAACCGTGTAGATATTCAGGCTGAAAAAATCAGTTACGTCAAATGAAATTTTTGAATCCGCAACGATGCTACGAATCACTGAAGAAAGAATGAACGTGGAATAAATGAGAAGGCATAATGAAACTATGCCGACGACCCATCGCAACCATACCGGCAGCCTGTTCCCTATTATTTCTATGTTCTTCACTTTAGACCAGGCAAACAAAACGAACCAACAAAAGAAAATTGAGTTGAATAAAAGATCACCTAAAGACCGTTGTACTAAATTGGAACCATAGATAGTAGGATCGAATAATTCAAACTGCCGTAAATTCAATAATGCCGGAAATAAATAAGTCGTCACCCTTATCAACAGAAGCATTACACCAAGAAAAGCGACCCCAAACCATATTTTTTCTCTTCGGGCAAATGATTCAGCCAGCAGGTGAATAAAGAGTAATAAAAAAACAATTCCTCCAAGACGGAGTATTAGTGTGAGAGTACTGTTATACGGTACAGCGCCCGAAGCCTTTTTATCAAGATAAAAAAGTATCTCTCCTGATAATGATCGCACCCCGAATGGTGTTCTTTCACCCTCGGTTATAACAACCCTTTTCTCGGCTGTAGTGCTAAAAAAGAATTCTCGTGGTAAATAATCAGTGTCCAGGAAAAATTTGGATTTTATCGGGATCAGTGCATATACAACAGTTGTGTATTCGCCGATCTGCGATGATCTTTTGATCACCACATAATATCCGTTCGACAAGTGCATGAAGTTTTCAAAATCCCCCATGGGATAGGTTTCCGGTGGCGGCAGGATGAGCTGATTGCTCCAGAAATTCATGGATAGAGTGCCCGAATTGCTTACTGTATATAAAAATATGCCATAGTCCTTCGATACGATCTTTTCAAACTCTTCTTCCGATTCATTGTTTTCAATAAGCTTCAGGATAAGAGAAGTGTCATTGAGAAATGAATTGAAATCCTTTTGCAGGCCGTGCACATATTTTTCTGCGTAATGTCTTTCGGCTGCAATAGATGTTCTATCAGTATAGATCGTGTTGAAAATATATGAAAGGACAAAAAGTGTGATAGCTGCAATGAGCCAGATATATCTCCGGAGAAATCTATTTCGTAAGAGTGGCTTCACTATTGCCCCTGTTGTTTTATGCTATTCCAGATGTTGTCCATCTCTTCCAGCGTCATCTCGTTAAGGTCCTTTCCGCTGGATAATGCTTTCTGTTCCATCTGGGAAAAACGGTGAATGAATTTTTTGTTGGTTCGTTCCAGCGCATTTTCAGCATCTATGCGCAAAAACCGTGCATAATTAACTAAAGAAAATACAAGGTCGCCAAATTCTGCTTCTATTTTATCCTGGTTGCCTTCCGCTATGACTTCTTTTAACTCCGCCATTTCTTCTTCCACCTTTTGCCAAACCTGTTCTTTGTTCTCCCATTCAAATCCCACCTGGCGGGCTTTTTCCTGGAGTCGCATGGCTTTTATAGTGGCCGGCAATGCCAGGGGCACTCCACCTAAAACCGACTTCTTTCCTTCTTTTAGCTTTAACTTTTCCCAGTTCTTTTTTACATCTTCTTCATTATTGACTTTTACGTCACCATAAATATGCGGATGGCGGGCAACCAGTTTTTCCGAAATGCCATGTATCACTTCTTCCAATGTAAACTGTCCCTGCTCTGCACCGATCTTTGAATAGAAAACGATATGTAATAAAAGATCTCCTAATTCTTCTTTTATTCCCTTCCAGTCGTTTTCTGTAATGGCACCGGCAAGCTCATAAGTCTCTTCGATCGTCATTTGCCGTAGCGACTGCACGGTTTGTTTTTTGTCCCAGGGACATTTTTCACGCAACTCATCCATAATTTCAACCAACCTCAAGAAGGATTCACTCAATTGTGTATTCATTAGATTTGATATTAAAGTTGAAAAACAGAGAAAAGGACAAAGAAGGTAAACAATAACATTAAAACGATCAACCCTATGAAATTTAACAAAAGGAATTTAAAAAAGGTTTTAACTACGGCTTGCCCATAAAACCTCTTCATGGCAAGAAGCAGGTGCACCGGCCAGGCTATGATCGTGATCACAATTAAAAAACTCCAAACTCCCCAGCCCGTCAACTCATCCAGTTTATTCAATAAAAAAACAAACAGCAGCAGAATAAAACTTAGTATATAATGATGGATCGAGAAAATACCATGATCTGCATAAAAAAACTGTTTTCTTCTTATGTAAAGAAGTTTAAGAATGAGCGCAAAAAAAGGCAGTGATATAAATAAGAGGTAAGGCAGTTTATGCAGGATTATATCGAATATATTTTTTAATGAGCCGGTGGGGTCATAACGGTATTTTTCATTGATCTGGATCGCTTTTTTATTCCATAATCGTGTCAACCATGTGTCTCTTTTATCTTCGGGCAAAGCTTTCTGCACAGAATCATATTCGTGCCTGCTCTTATATTTTTTGCCCAAAGTACCGATCGGAGCGAAGCCTTCGGTATATGGCAGGAGATCCATATAATTAAGTTCCTTCGACGTGTCCGACAACAATTTCAATTGCATTCGCAGGTTGGGATTGGCGGAATCCTTTTCCAACTTTCTTTTGATGTCAATGATGACAGAATCTCTTACAGCCTGGCTCATGGGTTCGTTGCCCGTAATTTTTATCGAGGCTTCAGAACCGGTTATTGAGAAAAACACAAGAAAGAAAATCGCAGAAGTAAAGACATACATCCTGATTGGATTCAGGTAGCTGGCCCTTCTGCCTTTAATATATTCTTTTGATAACATGCCTGGCCGAAAAAGAAGGTAGCGCAAAGAATCAAAGAACTTGCTGTCAAAATGGGTGATGTCATAAAAAAAATGAATGACCAACTTCCAGAAACTCTCTTTTGGTACTACATTTTCCTGGCCGCAAACATGACAGAATCTCCCATGAATAATGGTGCCACAGTTTAGGCAATCTTTCTCATGTCTTTCCGGTGCGTGTGACACAATAATTTTTTCTTAAAAGTAAGTACAATTAATACAAATCATGCCTGTTTTTCGTTACTGAACATTTGAAGTACTTTTGACTTATAAAACAATATCTTACCTGATGAAGAACATATTCCTGTTCGCCTTTTTCCTCGCCTCTGTAACATTGAATGCCCAATACTACTACAATGATATACTGGGCACGCAGGAGATAAATAATAAGATGAAAGCCTATCAAAGTGCGAAAGTGCAGTCTGTCACTGCTACGGGATATGATGCGATGGGAAGAAAAGCAGCCGATTTTAATGAATGGCAGGAAGTGCAGGCTAATGGCTCCATTTTAAAGATCACTACTCGTAATGGGCAAAGCGTTTCAAGAACTTATTACCAGTTTGATAATAAAACAAGACTGATAAATGCAAGAGATTCCGCCGCAGATGTACAAACAATTACTACCTACTCTTACGATGCTAATAACAACCTTATCAATATAAAAAGCACAACAAAAGACCCTTCACATGATTTTGACCAGGTATCAGAAAGACAATGGAAATTTACAAATGAAGATAAACCGGAAACCATGCTGCAGATAATAAACGGGAACGATAGTACGGAATATAGTTTTACCCTTGACGAAAATAAAAATATAGCCGACGAGATGCTCTTTCACCGGGGAAGCGGCGAGAAAGGAGCGACGTATTTGTATGAGCCCAACAAGATATATTACTTCTATGATGATAGAAACCGGCTTACTGACATTACGAAGTATAATACAAGAGCAAAGCAGTTACTGCCGGATTATATGTTTGAGTATGACGATAACAATCGAGTCATACAGAAAATAACTGTACTATCCACTGTAAGGTTCCTTACAAGAGTTCCGGATTATCTTATCTGGCGTTATGGCTACGATGACAAAGGACTCAAGACAAAAGAGGTATTATATAGTAAAGCCAAAGAGTTGAAAGGTAAGATAGAGTACAGCTATACTTTTGTGCAATAAAAATTGAGGACATTACTACTAATCATTAAAGTGAATGTAAATAGTCTGACGTAAAAGTCACTGTAAGTCTGCAATTTCATCTTTGCATTTCGGCTGAACAATTATATTTGCAGTCCATTTGAAGTTCTTATTTACAATGCCCGGGTGGCGAAATTGGTAGACGCACTACTTTGAGGTGGTAGCGCCGGAAACGGTGTGCTGGTTCGAATCCAGTCTCGGGCACGATTTATTTTGAGCTTTTCAAACAGTTCTGGTATAATATCATGATTATTTCTTCAAGACGATCCTGAAAGTAGTCCCTTTCCCCAATTCTGAGCTTTTTACAAATATTTGCCCTTTATGATACTGGCTAATGATCCTTCGGGAAAGACTAAGTCCTAATCCCCATCCTCTTTTTTTAGTAGTAAAACCCGGTTTAAAAACTTTGCTGATATTTTTTGAAGCAATGCCTTTGCCCGTGTCCGCAATATCGATATTCACAGTGTCTTTCTCGTCCCTGATGTCGACTGTAATGCTGCCTTTCCCTTCCATTGCATCTAATGCATTCTTAAGTAAGTTTTCTATTACCCAATCAAACAGCGGGGCAGATATCCTTGCAAATATTTGCTCATGACCGTACGTATTTATCGCAAAGCCGACTTTACCTGGTGCCCTTTTCCGTATATATTCAACCATGTTGTTGATCTGCTTGACAAGATCGGTCTCTTCCAATTGGGGAGTACTTCCGATCTTTCCAAAGCGGTCAGATACCAAACGCAAGCGATCCACATCTTTTGATAATTCCTGAACGATCTGCTCACCGGCGTTTTTCTCTTTAAGCATTTCCACCCAACCTTCGAGCGATGAAACAGGCGTTCCCAATTGATGGGCAGTTTCTTTTGCCATGCCCGCCCAAACCTGGTTTTGTACTGAGCGATAGCTGCTCCGTAATGCCAGGAGCGTGACTAAAATAAATAAACCAACGATCACCAACTGCACCAGTGGATAATACCGTACTTCATTTAACAGGGCCGTATGCCCGTAATAATATTTATTGATCTTTGTTGAGTCAATCGGGTCAGTATAAACAATCGGAGGGTTGATGGACCTGAGCTTTTTTAATTTTTCCGGCAGGTAATTTTTATCATTAATGGCTTTTGCAGAATCTACATTTACGTAACTCATAATACTGTCGTTCTCGTTGGTCTCAATAATTGGGATATCGTTGTTCTCAATTATTATTTTTGAGGCCAACGCGATATCAGTCACGTTTGGGTTTATTATGGATTTGCTTGCTTCTACCCACTGTTCTACCTTCTTTTTTTCTTCATTGGCTATCTTGCTTGCCAGGTATTGAGAATAAAATATTGTACCCGTAACAATAAGGATCGCAACAAAAGCCAGCGCAGTCCTCCAATTTAAAATTTGCTGAAACATTTACCGAATATAATAAGGATAAAATGGCTTGCCCTTATTTTTGAACAAATTTACTATGCCTTTACCCAAAATAGCGGTAGTAATACTTAACTGGAATGGAAAAAATTTTCTTCAGCAATTTCTTCCGTCTGTTATTTCTTCCACCTATTCTAACTACGAAGTGATTGTAGCAGATAATGGCTCATCTGATGATTCGGTTGACTTTATGAAAAAAAATTATCCTGCTATCCGTCTTATTCATTTCGATCGCAATCTTGGGTTTGCAAAAGGATATAATGAAGCATTGAAGCTTATCGAAGCTGATTATTACTCGTTGTTGAATTCGGACGCCGAAGTACAGCCTGGTTGGCTTGAATCCATGGTTCAGTTGCTGGAAGGTGACCCATCTATCGCAGCCTGTCAACCGAAACTTCTTCTATTTGCCGATAAAAAAAGGTTTGAATACTCCGGAGCAGCCGGAGGTTGGATGGACAAATATGGTTATCCTTTTGCCAAAGGCCGGGTGTTTGATACTTGTGAAGAAGATCATGGACAATATGACCAGGCAGAGCCAATTTTTTGGGCCAGCGGCGCTGCTTTATTTATACGTGCAAAAGTTTTTCATGAGATGCAGGGGTTTGATGAATACTTCTTTGCCCACCAGGAAGAAATTGATCTTTGCTGGCGGATCCAATTAGCAGGTTATAAAATATATTCATGTCCCGCATCCATAGTGTATCATGTTGGCGGCGGCACTTTGCCGAAAGAAAATTCGAGAAAAACTTATCTGAATTTCCGGAACAACAGGATCATGTTGTCAAAGAATCTGCCCTTCTCAAAAAAAATATGGGTAATGCCTGTTCGTATGGCGCTTGACGGTGTTTCTGCTTTGAAAGGTCTATTAACAGGCAGTAGCGGGTATTTCATTGCAGTCTGCAGGGCACATCTTGCGTTTATTAAGTGGAGGTGCTTTTATAAAAAAAAGAGCATATTCCCGGCATCAAAAAAAGGACATCTTGCCGGCCTTTTGCGAAAGAACACAACCTGGCAGTATTTTGTAAAAAAGAAAAGATTCTTCTCAGAAATTGTAGACAAAACAAAATGATTTATTTATTTTGAAACCTTATTTTTGCCAAACAAATTTAGACCATGAGCCAAAACCCCGAATATCAGCAGGAGTTACAAAAAGTTCAGGACAAGGACTTTGCTCACAACTGGGTTTCATCTTCAGCGTTTCTGTTTTATCTGCAGGTAGCCTGCCTGCTTGCTCTGCTGTTTGGTATGTCATACATGCTTTATACCAAGCGATTTGACAAACCGGAAGTAAAAGTGCAGGAAAGCACTTTATATACCCCGCAGTATAAATAAGAGCAGAAAATAATTTTTCCTAAAAAAGCTAATGCTTATTTTTGCAGCCCTTTAGTTCTTTATGATAATTGATAATTGCGGAAGTAGCTCATTTGGTAGAGCATCCCCACAGTACTGTGGGGACCAAGGTCGGGGTGACCGGTTCGCATAGGTTATAAAGTTCTTTTAATGAAAAAAAAATTGCGGAAGTAGCTCATTTGGTAGAGCATCCCCACATACTGTGGGGACCAAGGTCGGGGTGACCGGTTCGCATAGGTTATAAAGTTCTTTTAATGAAAAAAAATTGCGGAAGTAGCTCATTTGGTAGAGCACGACCTTGCCAAGGTCGGGGTGGCCGGTTCGAGCCCGGTCTTCCGCTCAAAGATCCTCTTGCCAACGGGCGGAGGATTTTTTTTGTTGCTTCGCTTTGCTCGCAACGACGCGTGATAGTGAATAAGCATCAGCCCCGGTGGTGGAATTGGTAGACACGCAGGACTTAAAATCCTGTGACCCGCAACGGTCGTAACGGTTCAACTCCGTTCCGGGGCACCTAACTTCAAAGCGTTTCGATTTTTCGGGACGCTTTTTTATTTAGTAGATTTGAAATAAACATAACATTAATGCCGGCAGAAATAAAATGTCCGAATTGCGGTCACCAATTTGAACCCAATGATGCGATAAGAGAAGAAGTAGAAAAAGAGTTACGCTCAAAGGCAGCTGATTGGCAAAAGAAAAAAAATGAAGAATTCCAGGTAAAACTTGACGAAGAAAAGAAGCGCATGCAGCAAATGCTGGAAGAAAATCTTCGTAAGACCATTTCCTCCGATTTTGAAAATAAACTACGCCTGCTGGAACAAAATAATAGAGACAATGAAGAGAAGCTGAAACTATCAAGACAAAAAGAGCTGGAATTTTTGCAAAAAGAACAAACATTAAAAAATAAGGAAGCAGAGCTAGAGATCACGGTCCAGAAAAAATTACAAACGGAAAGAGAAAAGCTTTCCGATGATATCAGAAAAATAGAAGAACAAAAAGTTGCCGCCAAAGAAACCGAATATCAGTTGCGGATGAAAGAACTCGAAAAGCAGTTGGAAGACCAAAAAAAACTGGCGGATGAAATGAGACGTAAAGCTGAACAAGGTTCTATGCAATTGCAGGGTGAAGTGCAGGAAACGGCTTTAGAAGAAATACTCAGAACTACTTTTCCTTTTGATATGATAACCGAAGTCGGCAAAGGAGTTCGCGGGGCTGACTGCATACAAATAGTTCGCAACAACTTCGGGCAGGAATGTGGCAAGATCATTTATGAAAGTAAACGTACTAACGCCTTTGCTTCAGATTGGATCGAAAAATTAAAAGCCGATATGCGCGGCCAGGGTGCGGAGATCGCCGTGATCGTTACGAAGGCGATGCCGAAGGATATGGATTGCTTTGGGATAAAAGATGGCGTATGGATTTGCTCATTTTCCGAAGTAAAAGCATTAGCCGCTGTGTTGAGAGACGGCATAACAAGAGTATTTAATGCTGCCAAAAGCCAGGAAAATAAGGGCGATAAAATGCATTTACTGTATGATTACCTGACAAGCAACGAATTTGCTGAACAATGGAAAGCAATACGAGAAGGATTTATGAGTATGAAACTCTCTATTCAGAAAGAAAGGGACGCAATGGAAAAATTGTGGAAGCAACGGGAAAAACAATTGGAAAAAGTTTTATTAAATGCTGCTCATGTCAGAGGGTCCATTGAAGGAATTTCCGGCAATGATGTTGATTTGAATTTGCTTGATGATGGCACCGATGACCTGCAACTGGATTAACTTATTATCCATGCAAGGACCAAACCGTTGAATTGTCGATGATGAATAACAAGACTCGTTTGATTCTTTGAAAAAAAACAATCAATTGTTTCAGTTACTTCATTTTGCCTGAGCAACTGAATTTGCTTTCTAAAATCAACACCACCATCCCCATACCATTTAAAGACAGATTCTTTGGCCGACCAAAGAATTGTGGGTGTCTGATAAGTGTTAGCAGATGAATTGTCGATGCCACCGGGAATCAGGTTAAAAATTCCATGCTCCTTTGCGCTTAGAAATTTGTGCATTATGCCTGCAATTTTATCCACCGGTATCTCAATGTCAATTCCTACCCTTTTATCTTTGCTTACAATCGCCGCGGCAAAATCGCCGCAATGTGAAATTGAAAAATGATATTGTTCATCGGGCAAAAATGGTTTGCGGGTATCGGCAATCTGTATCAATTCAAAGGGAAAATCAGGAAAGAGGAACTGCAATAAAAAACGGCCGGCCAAATGCTGTAATCGTTTATGCGGATGGGTCACATCTCTGTGCAGTGGCACATTTGCTTTGAAGAATTCTTCTGTTTCTTCTATCTTCCAGATACCAAGCCTCGTGGCTTCGTTGATTTGATGTTGAAAAAAAACCGGCACAATCAGTATTTAAGATTTAAGATTGCAGATTTTAGATTTATCATTGCAAAAATTTTCCCCGGCCCCGTTAGTCCTTCGCTTCGCTAAGCCGGCTTGTCAATTGACAAGTAAAGATAAGTACGATGAACGGAGCCCTTCGTTTTGCAAGATTAATGTAGCAGGTAAACAAAAAAATTATGATCTTATCAGACAAACGGATCCTTGAGGAAATAGAAAAAGGGACGATCAAATTGGTTCCTTATGACCGAGAAAATCTTGGCAGCAATTCATATGATGTGCATCTCGGTAAATGGCTTGCCACCTATCGCGAACATATCCTCGATTCGAAAAAACATAATGAGATAGAATACTTTGAGATACCAGAAGAGGGTTTTGTTCTGTATCCGCACATATTTTACCTGGGTGTCACATTAGAGTATACAGAGACGCATGCTCATGTTCCGTTTTTGGAAGGCAAATCATCTACCGGTCGGCTTGGGATAGATATACATGCTACCGCGGGCAAAGGTGATGTCGGTTTTTGCGGACACTGGACATTAGAGATTTCAGTAAAGCAACCGGTGAAGGTTTATAAAGGGATGCCGGTCGGCCAGCTTATTTATTTCAACGTAGAGGGTGAAACTGAAGTAAAGTATAATGAGAAGAAAAATGCAAAGTACAGCGGACAGCCGGACAAGCCTGTTGAAAGTATGATGTGGAAGAATAAATTTTAATTGCTGTTATGTATGAAGACTCTGCTGACTTTTTTATTGCTCTCGTTCCTGGCGCAAACCGGGCAAGAATCAGAGTGCATCAATTCCAAATTTTTTGTAATAAGCGATCAGCCACGCTACTACTTCATTATAAGTTTGTTTGCCCGCCGGCTGATTATTAGCTTTCAAAAAATGACTATACCCCCACATGATAACAGGCTCAACAGGATTTTTATATTGACGAAAAAACCGCTGTAATTCTTTAATGTCACTGACGACCTGCGGATGCAATTTTTGCTGAAAACTCATGGCTAAAGCAGTATCTCTTCTGGCAATTTCTCCTATTGAATATCTATACATATCAAAATAAACTGAATATCTAAAAATTGCCGAGGGAAAAGAGCGACATGCAAGGAAACCCACAAAATTGGCTTCATTTTCTTTTCCATACCCTAACTGATGTGCTATTTCATGAGCGGCTACAAATGGTTGAATGAAGACCGGGACAGTTGTATTGACCTGGCCTTCGCCGGAAAAAGCATTATAATATCCCTGGAAGCCAAGGTAATTTCCGAGATAACTGAATAATGATGGCTTTATTGACCTGGGCTGATAACTTAGAAAAGGAAATTTTTCTGCAGCAATTTCATAAGCCCTGCTGCTTTCCCGGAACAATATTTTCTTTTTATACAACGAATCTCTTTGCCCGCCCGTAACAGAGATAGCATATTCGTTAAGCCGGCTTTGTATAACAGTTGTTAAAGTAACAAGGTCAACCAGAGAATATTTATCTACTTTCAGGTCGAGTTGCTTCGCTATTCCTTGCCGGTTATAATTCAATCCCCATAGCAGATTAAAAAACACATAAACAAACAGGAAAAAGAAAATTGCCTGTTGCAGCCCTGACGCAAAATATTTACGGGTTAATTTTTTTCTGAATAGGAGTTTAAAAAACCGGAACGTTCTGAAGATGATGACAAGAATAAGAAAGGCATAAAAAAGATCACCAATGCTGAATGGTATCCATCCAAACAGGAAACGTTGCAGTTTAGATATGAGGGGATAAACGCCGTAGGTATAGTTCTTCTCGATCCAACCAGGATACAGTGACACCCATTTAATTAAAATAGCGCAAAGGATCAATAAGACCCAGCTCCAGCTTTTCATCAGTTGGTCAAACAACCGGGATAAAAATTTTTGCAAAAGAGGTTGATTTAAGTGTTCTCAGCATCAGCGCCTTAAATTAATGTTCAGGGTCGAAAATAATTCAAAATCAGTCAAAAAAGTTAGCCATTTTCCCCTACCTTTGCCTCCCATTTTTCCGAATACCCGGAAAAGAATAAAAAGCTGAGCTATGGGTCATCGCCGGGAGTTTGAAATAGCATTTGTTGGACTAAAACCCGGTATTCATACTTTTGAATATGAAATTACCGACAAGTTCTTTGAGTCTTTTCAGCAGCAGGATTTCATTAACTGCAAGGCTAATATAAAATTGTCTCTTGACAAAAAAAACAGCTTTATGCTCCTGAAATTTGAATTGGGAGGCAGTCTTGAAGTTACCTGTGACAGATGCAACAACAATCTTCCGCTTGAACTGTGGGATGATTTCAATATAACGGTTAAAATTGTTGAAGATGCTGAACAGATGAACAACCAGGAAGAAGATCCGGACGTGTACTATATCAACAGTGGAGAAAGTCACCTGAACGTAAGTGACTGGATCTATGAATTCATTAACCTCAGTATCCCGATGCAAAGGACCTGTAATTTTGAAAAAATGGATGGCCCCTATTGCAATCCTGAAGTGTTGAATGTGTTGAAAAAGATGAATGAAGTAGAAAACGAAAAGAAGGAAAACCCGATCTGGAAAGGATTAGAAAAGTTTAAAGACCTGGATAATTAACCTGGTGACTCATAAAAATAAAATTAAAGAATACAAATATTTGAATTATGCCAAATCCGAAACGCAGACACAGCCAGCAAAGAAGCGCTAAACGCAGAACGCATTATAAAGCTACAACAGCAACGCTGACGACGGACAGTACCACCGGCGAAATTCATGTCCGGCATCGTGCACACGTAAGTGAAGGTAAATTGTACTATAAAGGAAGAGTGGTTGCGGAAAAGTCTCCCGTCAAAAAGTAAGTAAACACTTATAAAACTATTCTAAGTTCTAAGAATACTTAATTGTAATTTCAGGACTTAGAATTTTTATTTAATACAACCTATGACCATTGCTATTGACATGATGGGAGGCGATTTTGCTCCACTTGAAGCAGTGAAAGGCGTGTATCAATATCTTGCTCAGCCGGACTCATCAGCTACTCTTGCTCTGATCGGCAATGAGATAGTACTCGGCCAGCTTGTACAATCAAACAATTTACCTCCGGGTCGCTTCAGGATCATCCATTCAGAACAAGTGATCGAAATGCATGAACACCCGACAAAGGCGTTAAAAGAAAAGCAACAATCATCCATCGCGATTGGATTTCATTTGCTCGCATCAGGAAAAGCGGATGCCTTTATCAGCGCAGGTAATACCGGAGCCATGCTCGTAGGCGCTCTTTTCACCATCAAAGCTGTGGAAGGAGTAATTCGCCCGACGATCTCTTCGGTTATTCCGAAGGAAAACGGGGGAACAGGATTATTACTGGATGTTGGATTAAATGCTGATTGCAAACCCGAACAACTGAATCAATTTGCAGTAATGGGATCTGTATATACACAACTGATCTTTGGAATTGATAATCCAAGAGTCGGATTGATAAATGTTGGTGAAGAGGAAGGAAAAGGAAACATTTTGGCGCAGGCGACCTATCCGTTATTAAAAGCGAATAAGCATATTAATTTCATTGGCAATATTGAAGGTCGTGATATATTAGTCGATAAAGCGGACGTGATGGTTTGTGAAGGTTTCACAGGCAATATTCTGCTGAAGTTTGCAGAGTCTTTATATGAGATCAGCGACCGAAAGCAAGTGGAAGACGAGTATTTTAAGCGATTCAATTTTGAAAATTACGGCGGTACTCCTATCCTGGGAGTAGCAAAACCTGTTGTAATAGGACACGGTATCTCAAAAGCAAAAGCCTTTAAGAATATGATCTTTGTTGCACAAAAGATGCTGGAAAAAGACGTACTTGGGAAAATGAAAGAAGAGTTGCAATAACTATATACGTGGCTCAGTATTATTATTCCCCTTGTTTTTATGAAACAAATTCTTTTATCATCCCTCAGGAAAGAATTGGAGAATAGCTTTGGACGAAAGATAGTTTCGTCCCGGGACTGCAACCAGATGGTAGATGAAATTTTTCACAAAACCGGGGAATCTGTTAATGCCAACACACTGCGGCGTTTTTTCGGACTGGTCAAAGCCGACTATCCCCCTTCTACCTCCACATTAAATATACTGGCAAAATATTGCGGGTTTAATTCGATTCACGAGATTGAAAAACTCTCTCTCAACGAAAACACCGACGATGAAATAAATAAAGAAGAAGTTCTTCGCTATTTGGTCGCCCTTTTCAGAAGTACGCAGGTATCAGGTCCTCAGCAGATCATAACATTTTATCCACTTGTTGAACAAACAATAATTTTCTTAGAAAGGAATCCTTCTTTGATTGACCGCTTCCAACGCGAGATAGCCAAGACAGCTACAGGTCAATATTATTTTTATGAAAAATTGCCAAACATAGATCGTTTGAACGGATATTATGGAGAAGGGCTTCGTCATTATTTAAGGGCGAAAGATAATGAGCAAGGAAGGGTGTTCGCCCATTCCATGCAAGTGTTCAGATATTGGCTGGTAAAAAATCGTGAGCAGTTAGACGATCACATGTCAAAAATCCCTCAGCCCGATATAACACCTAATTTTCCACCACATATCCTTGGACGACTTATTGCCGCGAGATTATATTATGCGAATGTAAAAGGTAAGGCAATTGATAACATTATCACCGATGTCAAAAGGCATCACGCCGCGATAATCGCCAATCGTGAAGATTCCTCTTTTTCGTTCCCTGATTTTGAATTGATAATATGCGAAGCTTTACTTCTGACAGGAAACAATGAAGAAGGATCTGAATATATTTGGCATGCCAAGAATTATCTAGCTATTTCGGGCCAGGATAAAAATACTCTTTTCGACCTGTGGGAGGATTTTGCCAATTTCAGAAAAGATAATAATTATCAGAATAAAAAAAACTCTTCTGAAAAAATGGAATTGAATTATTCGTTTTCAAAAAAATATAGCACGATCATCAAGTTGCTTTCGGAAATAAATTCTAAAACCATAAAACCGGCCCAGAAACAGCAACTCTCCGAACTAATAAAAGAGACCGGCTATAAGAGATTACTATCCCTCCAGAGTTAAATTATGATTAACTCCCCTTCATAGCTAAACTGTGAACAAAAAAGAACAAAAAGATAAAATTATTAAACTATACTTTAGTGGCTCAATTCATTCTTCCTATTAAAGTCCCACACCTAACCAAGTTGTTCCAAATCTTCTGAACGATCCTTACAATTAGTTTTTAGTCTGATTAGTGCAAAAAAATCTTGCGTCCAAAACCGATATTTTTTTGAGTGTCAGTATTATATCTAAAAAGGAACAAAGTATGTTTACGAAGATTGGTCTTGTAAAAACATTGGCTGGTTGTATCCTGATCGCTTTAATAGGAACATCATGCGGCAGCACCAAACGCGTCATTTATTTTCCTACAGTTAAAGATGGATCTATACCATCCAGCACACCCTATCCTGAATCAGTCATTCAGCAAAGCGACATACTAAGTATCACCGTCAGTAGTCTTAATCCTGATGCTTCTGCTCCATTGAATGCTCCAAACGCTTCACCAGGGGGAGGTGCAGGAGCAGGTTCGCCCATCGGTTACCTCGTTAATGCTGAAGGTAACATACAATTCCCACTGATCGGGAGTATAAAAGCCGAAGGGTTAACAAAGAGCCAGCTAAAAGATAAAATCGTCAAAAGCATTTTAGATAATAAATTATTATTAGATCCCATTGTAACAGTTCGTTTTGTCAATTTCAGAGTGACAGTACTGGGAGAGGTTAATCATCCTATGGTTGTTACTGTGCCAAATGAAAAAATTTCTTTGCTCGAGGCTATTGGCATGGCGGGTGATCTTACGATATATGCGAAAAGGGACAATATTATGGTCATCAGGGAGGAAAAGGAACAAAAGATCATTAAAAGACTTAATCTGAATTCGGATGAAATTTTTACATCACCTTATTATTACCTGCAATCAAATGACATAGTATATGTGGAACCGAATAAAACAAAGGTCACCAGTGTAAGCGGCGGTATGCAATGGGCGCCGATCGTTTTGAGTGGATTGTCATTGGCGCTTATTGCCGCAACTCAATTAATTAAGAAATAACTTATTCTATTTATATGCAACCCGTTAATCAAAAAAGAAAAGCGCCAAAAGCGGAAAAGAACATGCTTAATGAAATCCTCTTTAAGTATGTCCCCTATTGGCCTGTCTTCGTTATATTAATTGCTGTAAGCACATTCGGAGCCTGGTTTTACCTGCGTATAACACCGCCGATGTATGAAGCATCCGCATCTATTATGATAAAAGATGAATCAAAAGGAGATGAAAAAGGCAAAATGATGGAAGATCTCGATCAGCTATCAGATAAAAAAATCATCGAAAATGAAGTGGAGGTTTTGAAATCCAAGACATTAATGAATGATGTTGTAAAGAATCTTCATCTCTATGTTTCTTTTTTTGAAGAAGGAAAAATGGTTCCCAAACCAGCGTACGTCACTTCGCCGGTGATGATCGAAGCATTTAATCCGGACGAAATCAGAAAAGCTGAAAAAGTTCCAATCAGTTTTTCGGAAAAAGATAGCCAGGTTGTCATTGGATCTCAAAGATACCCGCTGGACCAGTTTGTTCAGACCAGTTATGGAAATATAAAATTTGTAAAAAACAAACACTTCCAGTATAACGCACTTAAACCGCTGTATTTTTCGCTGATAAATCCCAGGGTAACAGCAGAAGGCTATTCTTCCAGGCTAACGATCGCTTCAAATTCAAAATCTACAGTGGTTACGCTGAATTTCAAGGACCAGGTTCCCGAAAGAGCTGAAGAAGTGCTAAATGAACTGATATTAGTTTATAATAAAGCCAGTCTTGATGATAAGAACAGGCTCGCCGCAAGCACGTTGAATTTTTTGAATGAAAGGTTACGTGTAGTCGGTGATGAACTGCAGGAGATCGAGAAAAAGGCCCAGGCCTACAAATCATCAAGAGAAGCTGTGGACTTGAGTTCACAATCTCAACTGTTTCTTTCAAGAGCTAATGAAACAGATTCAAAACTGACCGAAGCAGATATGCAGCTTTCCGTCCTTGACGAAGTGGAAAAACATCTGAAATCAGACGGCAATGCAACTGTTAATATCTCTACGTTAGGGTTGAAGGATCCCACCTTAACAGATTTACTTAGCAAATTAACCGAAAAAGAACTTTCGTATGAGAGATTGAAAAAGACTACGGGAGAAAACAACCCTTTACTTACATCTCTCAAGAGTGAAATAAATAAATTAATACCATCAATATTAGAAAATATTAAGGGACAGCGTTCAAGCCTTGAAGCCAGTAAATTAAACTTGCATTCAACCAATAATACTCTTGCTTCCATGCTCCAGGCAATCCCTCAAAAAGAAAAAGACATCATTGAGATAAACAGGGAGCACGCCATAAAAAGTAATATTTATTCATTTTTGTTGAATAAGAAAGAAGCTACTGAATTAGCATTTAAAGCTTCCAATGTTGAGATCCGGGTGGTAGACAGGGCGAGGGCGACCTATTTTCCTGTTAGCCCTAAATCAAGCATGATCTATATGGTAGCGTTTGTCCTTGCGATTGCGATACCTGTTGGCTTCATAGCTGCAAAAGGAATGCTTAACAGGAAGATCATATTCAGACAGGAAATAGAAAATCTGACCTCTTTCCCGATCATCGGTGAAGTCGTTTTGGATAAGTCAAAAGATCCGCTGGTCATTAAAGAAGGTAAGCGAACATTTATTGCAGAACAGTTCCGGAGGATACGTACATCGCTTGCTTACCTGGGGGTAAATCATGCAGGTAAAAAAAGAGTGCTGGTTACTTCTTCACTTTCAGGCGAAGGGAAAAGCTTTGTCTCACTCAACTTAGCACTTAGTCTCGCGATGACCGGCAAAAAAGTAGTACTGCTTGAGCTTGACCTTGCTAATCCGTCTTTAAGTAAAAAGCTGGACGTGAACTACGAACAGGGTGTAAGCGATTACCTGATGGGAACATGTGAGCCTGAGGAGGTGATAAAAAGAACGAGCGCAAACAGCAACTTATTTTTCCTTCCATGCGGTACGCTCCCGGATAACCCGTCCGAGTTAATAATGCACGAAAGACTGAAGGAATTGCTGAATTATCTCGAAGAGATCTTTGATCATGTTATAATTGACTCGGCCCCGGCAAGTTTGCTGTCAGATGCGTATGTCTTATCGCCCATGTGCCATGCAACATTATATGTCGTAAAACATAAGTTTACACCTAAGGTTTACCTGGAGAGATTAGAGCAGGAAAATTCGGTAAGCCAGTTGATGAATGTTGGAATAATTTTTAATGGTATCCGGTCCCGTGGATTTACAAAGAACGGATATGGTTACGGGTACGGATATGGATATATACATGATAATGGTGGTAAGAAAAGAAAGAAGAGGGCGTAGTAGCTCTCAATGATATTGAACTGCTGTTATGATGCCGTGAGTTTGCCCGTTTACTCATTTCCGTACCTGTAAGTGAGGTGGGCGGAGCCTGTCCCGATGAAAACTATAAGATAAATTCAGTGCGCTATGAATTTTTATGAACGTTAAAACTGCTAAAACTAATTCATGACCCCGATTACAAAAAAACAGTGGTATGCACTTTATACCCGTCCAAGATGGGAAAAGAAAGTGGCTGATCTTTTGGAAAAAAAGAAAGTAGAAGTTTATTGCCCTTTGAATAAGGTTGAGAAGCAATGGGCTGATAGAAAAAAGTTAGTGTTAGAGCCGCTTTTTACTTCCTACGTCTTTGTGCATGTTTATGAAAAGGAACAGCTAAGCATCCTACAGACCGACGGCGTTGTTAATTTTGTGTATTGGCTTAACAAACCGGCCGTTATACGTTCGGAAGAAATTGACACGATCAAGAAATTTTTGAATGAATACGAATATGTAAGTGTTGAAAAAGCATTAGTAAACCTAAATGACAGGGTAAGGATCATTAACGGACCTTTGATGATGTGGGAAGGTAATGTTGTAGAAATAAGAACGAATACGGTGAAAATTACACTCCCTTCACTGGGCCAAACTTTAATTGCGGAAATAAGAAAAGAAAATCTTGAAACGATAACTCAATTGCAGGAGCCACAACTGAAAGCAGGATAGGTTATAATCCGTAAACTATGCTCCTCACCTGCAATTGATAATACTGGTAAAAGCATTTCCGGTATCTATGCCTTGATCTTGTAAAAAATCTATTGACTATTCCCTCTAAGGGAATAGCGGCCAATTTCATTTTAAAAAAGAAAAACTATGATATAAAATAGACCCTGAAACTGAAATGGACAAAATAACGAATAGTAATAAGTTGTTGCTTAAGATGAAAAAAATATTAGCAACAGACCTTGTAAAGGTATCATCGTTAAATGCGGTTGCTACGCTGGTTAGAATGTTGACCGCTATGGTAAGCGTAAAGGTGGTGGCCATCGAGTTAGAGCCAAAAGGTGTCGCCTTGCTGGGCCAACTAAGTAATTTCAGCCTGTTGTTACTGGCAATTTCTACCGGAGGAATAAAAAACGGGATGACAAAATATGTAGCACAATACGGGAATTCCAAAAGAATGTATAGCATATTCCTATCCACCGGGTTCTGGATCACCTTCGTATTATCGGTTACTTGCGGTCTTGTGTTAATATTTGGAGCAAATTATTTTTCATTGAATACCCTCAAAGACGCTCAGTACACGCCTGTATTTTACGTTTTTGGTGCCACTATTATATTCTATGCGCTCAATGAATTATTGCTATCTGTTATCAACGGCTTTCGTGAATTCAAGAAGTTTGTAACGGTCAATATTACAGGCAGCATAGTAGGATTGATCTTTACAGTTGTTTCATCTTATGCGTTCGGAGTATTTGGCGCCCTTATCGCATTGGTAAGTTACCAGTCAATAGTTTTCATTGTTACGCTTTCGCTCATATCAAAATCTTCCCGATTTAACTGGAATATGTTTTTCGGGAAGTTCAGTAAAGCGGCCGCACTCCGATTAAGCAATTTTTCCAAAGATGGCGATCGTGAGTTTGATCGTACTTCCCCTGGCGCAAATGATCGTCAGGACGTATCTTATCAATAAGCAAGGAGCGGATGAGGCTGGCCTATGGGAAAGTATGAACAGAATATCAAACATCTATTTGACAGTTATCACCACTTCACTCAGCGTTTATTATTTGCCAAAACTCGCCGGGCTGAAAAACAATGCAGAGATCCGTCATGAAGTAATGTCGGTTTACAAATTACTGATACCATTCCTGCTCTTCGTCTCAGCAGTGCTCATCTTACTCAAATATTATATCATTAATATTTTGTTTACAGACAAGTTCCAGCGGATGCAGGATTTATTTTATTTTCAACTGCTTGGGGATATTTTAAAAATGTCAACCTGGGTGTTGGGGTATCTGTTGGTAGCTAAAGCAATGGCAAAAACGTATATAGTAGTAGAGATAGTAAGCGTTACCCTTTTTGTTTTATTCAGCAGATTCTTTGTCGATCAGTTTGGAACTATCGGAGCAACTATCGGCTATGCATCCGCTTTTCTTTGCCAGCTATTAATTATGATCTTTATTTTCAGAAAACTGTTGTTTAAATATGAGTAGTACCTATATGATAAGCATCGGAGTGATGTCATACAACCAGGAAAAGTATGTACGTCAAACCATGGACTGTATCCTTGCTCAGCAATGTCCGTACCCCATTGAAATTATTATTGGCGATGACGCCTCAACGGACAAAACAAGAGCCGTCCTCGAAGAATACCAGGAAAAATACCCCCATATCATCAGGCTTTTGCCCAAAGCGCCTAATAAGGGCGTACTGAGAAACTATGCCGACGTAGTGAAGGCCTGCTCAGGGAAATATATCGCTTTTTGCCACTGCGATGACTACTGGCATGATCCGCTTAAATTAAAGAAGCAGGTTGATTTCCTGGAAAAAAATCCCGGTTATGGGCTTGTACATACCGATGCAGATTTTTATCTTGAAAAGAGTGGCTCAACACTTTACTCTTATCATGCAAAATTCCATCCTGATATGCCGGAAGGGGACGTTTTCGAAGCTTTGCTGACAAGTAAGTTTTCTATAACTACGCCAACGGCTCTTTATTCAAAAGCCGCAATGGATAAGTATGTTGACTTTAATGAATTTGAAAAAGCAGGTTTCTTATATGAAGACCTGCCCACCTGGCTTGAGCTGTCTAAACATGTAAAATTTAAATACCTGAAAGATAGTACCTCCACCTACCGGGTAATTGAGAATTCTCATTCGCATCCCAAAAATGGCGACCGCAAACTTTTTCTACTTCAGGGGCACTACAATATGAAAAAACATTTTATAAAAAAATACGATGTTGCCGCTGCTATTGAGAGAGAATTTGAAATACAGTACAACCGAAACAAATTTATGTTAGCCTACAAGTGGCGAAAATACCCTGAGGCCCTGCAGGCTTTTGATTTCTTAAAGAAAGAAAAATTAATCAATTTTAAAATGCGGTTAAAAATGCTTTTTTTACAAGTTCCCATTTTTCATAAAACTCTGAGCAATATCAAAAAATTGTATTTACCTAAAACGTCTGTATCACGCTTATAAATAAGCCGGTTTTCTTTTCGTTTTTACGAATGTCGTAACAAATTTCGCAAACAGTGCCAATAAAACTTTTTATACTGATAGGTGGGGGAATAGGTTTTCTATACGCCCTTTTTAAAAAGCCTGACCTTATAGCAATACTGCTGTTTTCCCTGGTAGTAGCCGATGTAAATTTCGACCTGGCAGGGGGAATACCTCTTAGAACAACGATAACCCTGATTCTGTTTGCCAGGATATATGGTGAGCAAAGGTCATTAGCCTTTCCCGGTTTCTTTTCTAACGGATTGACATGGCATTTGATCTTTTTCGTTATATACATCTCACTTGTTTCGATGATGAATGGCTTGTTGACTGTGGCATTGCTCAAGGAGTTTTTGCTTTCCTGCATTTCTGCCTACCTGGCTTATTATTATTTTTTCAAAAAGAAGAGTCATCAATTATTAAAAACAGGGATGATCCTCGGCGGTCTTATCTGTCTGGCCGACCTTGCGTACACTTATGCGGTCTATGGAGGATTTCCCGTAGTGAGGCTATATTATGCTTTTACTCCCCGCTGGGAGTATAACAACCATAATTTTTTCGGATATGTGTGTGGCACTTGCTTTGTCTTTTTGCTCTCGGATTATCTCACTTCCAAGTCGTCCGGTAAACTTACATTGTGGCTAATGCCCTGCATGTTTTTAGGTGTATTGCTTTCTACTTCGAGAGGAGCCCTGGTTGCAATGGTCATCGTTACAGTCGTTTTGATCGGCAAAGCGCTGATGTCGAAAAATAAAGGTAAAAGAGCATATACTATTGTGACAATAACGCTGGTATGCATCATCCTCGCCATGTTCATATTGCCAATTGCGACCAGTGTGTTAGGAATTAAAAGTGAATTCTTGGAGACCATCACAACAAGACTCGTTGATGAACCAGTTGCCATGATTAATAAAATGATGGGAAATAGTTATAAAACAGAATCTATGGAAACCGTGGAGTGGCGTGAGGAGGCCTCATCTCTTGCCTATAATTATTATGTGAATCTGCCGAGCAATGACCAAGCTCTGGGCATAGGCTATGGTGGATTCCTGGCCAGGGATATCGGGCATGGATATGATGCGCACAATGGCATTTTATTGATATTAATAGAAACGGGTTTTATAGGGTTTGCTATTTATTTCAGCCTGGTCATTTCGTTCTGGGCGAAAGTGAGAAGTTTAAAACTATCCTCTCCGGCTTTTGTGTCGATTGTTTTTATCATCCTGTATGTGACAAGCCACAACAAAGAGATCACTTCATTTTTTGCTTTTTTGATAATGGGTTCTCTGATCGCCGAAATTAAATATGCTTCTATGCCTGAGGAGGAAAAAGCCACTGAAGAAGAGGAATTGGCGCTAGCTAACCAATAATTACCGGCAGAACAAAAAATCCCGAATATGATTGCCTATGTCAGGGCTGTTATCTATCTTGTGGCTTCTCACTCTGGTATGACAGAGCGATAAATAATCCGGTCTTCTTTACCCATCGCTATTGGATGGAAAACATTACACCTCCTGTATTAAACCAATAAGTCAGATTAAACAACTTAGTATTATGAAGATACTTATGGTCATAAATTGCCTGAGCAAAGGCGGAAGAGAGAGGAGGATGCTTGAACTGATAAAAGGTTTAAAGGAAAAAAATAAAGAGTCTGAAATCTATCTTATCTGCCTTAGTGATAAAATAGATTATCTATACGTCTATGACCTCCCTATCAAATTTGAAATTATCAATAAAAAAGATAAGGATATTGGGCTGATCTTCAAACTCAGGAAAATTATTAAAAAATTCAACCCTGACATTATTCATTCATGGGACGTGATGTCTAGCGGTTACCTGACCGCAGCAAAGCTTTTTCTCAATAAGATCATCGTGAACGGCGTTATTTATAACTCGGCGCAAAACTCCGATGCTTACGACAGGGAATATTTCAAAATAAAATTATTTACGGCGATCTCCGATGTTACAGTTGCCAATTCAAAAGCCGGATTAAAAGCGTACAAGACAACTCCCAAAAATACTGTTTGTATCTACAATGGCATTGACCTTAAACGTTTCGAAAATTTAAAACCTGCAGAGCAAGTTGAGCAGGAAATACTGGGAATGGAAAAAGGTGACCGCTTTGTCGCAACGATGGTTGCAGCCTTTGAACCACGAAAAGATTATGATACAGTGATTGATGCTGCTGTTAGTCTCTGCAGCAATAATAAGAAAGCTATTTTCATTCTGATCGGGGAAGGTTCAACCAAATCCCGTATCATGCAAAAAGTTCCGGCAGGGTTACTGAATACACAAATCTTTTTTCCGGGGATGCGTGATGATATTGAATCCATCCACCAACTTACAGATGTCGGAATATTGGTCACAGCACCTTGCGAAGGATTATCAAATTCTGTAATTGAATACATGGCAGCCGGCAAACCTGTGATCGCCAGCGAAGGTGGAGGAACTGATGAGCTGGTAAAAAATAACGAGACCGGTTACCTGATCGAAAATAAAAATAGCGGCCAGCTAATTCAAAAAATGGAGGTATTCATGCAGGACCTCCACCTTGCTGCTATAATGGGAGCAAACGGACAAAAGTGGGTGCAGGAAAACCTGGATGTTAAAAAAATGACCGACGCGTACAGTGATCTTTATACAAAGATGCTGAATAAGAAAAAAAAGAAGACGGAGCAAAACAATGAATTATCAATGGCGAAAGCTTGAATAGAATCAGATAATAAAACATAGAATGGATTTATTGACCTAAAATTTTTTTATGTGCGGGATTGCCGGTTTCATAGATTTTAATAACCAGACGTCAGAAGGACTTCTGAAAAAAATGACTGATTCCCTTATTCACAGGGGCCCGGATGCGCAAGGATATTTTTTTGCTAAAAAAAACAATTACTCAGTTGGCTTAGGACATCGCCGTCTATCTATTATTGACCTGTCACCATTAGGCAATCAGCCGATGCGATCCGCAAACGGCAGATACCAGATAGTTTTCAATGGAGAGATATATAATTACCTGGAAATAAAACAAGTCTTGCTTGAGGCAGGGCATCAATTCATTTCAAACTCCGATACCGAGGTCATATTACATGCTTTTAATGAGTGGGGAACTAAGGCCGTCAATCGTTTTGTTGGAATGTTTGCCTTTGTGATCTACGATACCGAAAAAGATATGATCACCTGCTTCCGGGACAGAGCCGGAGTAAAGCCGTTCTATTATTATTGGAAAGATGGTCTTTTTCTTTTTGGATCGGAATTGAAAGCATTAATGACGCATCCTGAGTTTAAAAAAGATCTTGACCTGAATGCTATCGCTTCTTACATGCAGTTTGGGTACATCCCTGCCCCGCATTGCATTTTCAGGGATACATACAAATTAAAACATGGTCATTTCCTGATCCTGAATCTAAAGAACAAAGATCTTTGCACAGAGCTTTACTGGGATGTGTATGATAATTATAATAAGGAAAAAATAAAGATCGATCTGCCTGATGCGATCAACGAAACGGAAAAAATTTTAGAAAAGGCTTTTAACTATAGAATGGTCGCCGATGTTCCGGTAGGTGTGTTCCTGAGTGGTGGGTATGACAGTGTATGTGTGACGTCTCTCCTGCAAAAAAACAGCACCCAGAAGATAAAGACTTTTACGATCGGCATGACTGAGAAAAAGCTGGACGAAGCGCCTTTCGCCAAAAAAATAGCTGAGGTACTGGGTACAGATCATCATGAACTCTATTGCACGGAAAAGGATGCTCTTGAAATTGTTCCTACTTTGCCACATTTTTTTGATGAGCCATTTGGAGATAGCAGCGCTATCCCGACTTCCCTTGTTAGCAAAATGGCCCGCCAAAATGTAACAGTTGCTCTATCGGCCGACGGCGGCGACGAAGTATTCGGCGGCTATACGCACTATGATTGGATGGTGAAATATTATAATCGCTTCAATTCAATCCCAACCGCATTCAGAAAGACAGGAAGTGCCCTGTTGAACATCTTTGCTGCAGATACGTTACCAGGGGTCAGGAATAATAATATTTCAAAAAGCAAATTTGAGAAACTGAAATCATTGATGAAGGACCCTTCCCCAAAAAATCTGTTCATGGCGGCGACAGTTTTTTATTCAGACGATGAAAGAGGAAAGCTTTTCTCAAACCCTGTTGAATCGATCGTTTCAGATCATCGCAGAGAGGAATTAGACAAACGGTATTTTGACCCCCTCTCCTATGCTATGGCACTGGATTATCAAACTTACATGGTAGATGACGTCTTGCACAAAGTGGATCGGGCTACCATGAGTGTCGCATTAGAAGGAAGGGAACCTTTTTTAGATCAGCATATCATTGAATGGGCGGCTAAATTGCCAAATGAGTATAAGATCAGCAACGGGCATCGTAAGTATATTTTGAAACAGATCGTTCATAAATATATTGATCCCACGCTGATGGACCGGCCAAAAATGGGATTTATGATCCCCGTCAATACCTGGCTTCAAAATGAGCTTAAACCTTTAGTGGATAAATACACCAGTAAGGAATACATCGAAACGCAAGGCATCTTTGATTTTAATTATGTTGAAGATATCTGCCGAAAGTTTTATAATGGGGGAAAAGAAAAGCATGAAAAAATATGGTTTCTGCTGATCTTCCAGCTCTGGTATGACAAATGGATAAACAATCAGTAACATTTCAAAACAAGTTGTATGAAAATTCTGATGGTTGTTGATTCAATAGTAAAAGGCGGCAAAGAACGAAGGATGCTTGAATTGGTAAAAGCTCTAACCAGGCCCGGACAGGATTTTACTATATACCTTGTTTCACTGACCAACGTTGTCGAATACGATTACGTGCATCATCTTCCGATCAAGCTTGAAATAATTGAAAGGAAAAATAAAAAAGATCCGAGGGTTGTTTTGAAGCTAAGAAAAATAATCAAATCTTTTCAACCTGACATTATTCACTCATGGGGAACTATGGCAAGTATTTATCTAAGCCTTGTCAACATTTTTACACGCAGAAGCAGGTTCATAAACGGGACGATCGCCGACGCCTATCAGAACATGAATTTGTTCGATACGCATTACCTAAGGACCAAATTGACAACTCCATTTTCCAAGGTGCTGCTGGCTAACTCACAGGCAGGTATTAAAGCATATAAAGTTCCGCTACATAAAACGGTGTGTATTTATAATGGAATCGACCTTAACCGCTTCCGCAATCTTACGCCACCTGAACAGGTAGAACAACAGCTACTCGGACGGAAAAAAGGAGATAGTTTTATCGGGGCGATGGTAGGTGCTTTTGAAGACAGGAAGGATTATGATACACTTATTAAAGCGGCAATAGAGCTGTGTGCGAAAAACAAAAAAGTCGTTTTCGTGCTTATAGGTGAGGGATCGCTGATGGATTCTATAAAACAACAGGTGCCGGCGGAAATGATCAATAGCCAGATCTATTTTTTGGGCTCCCGGAATGATATAGAAGATATACTTCAGATCATTGATGTAGGACTCCTGATCACTCCCTGTGAAGGAATTTCAAATTCGATCATGGAGTACATGGCTTCAGGTAAACCAGTGATCGCATCGCGGGAAGGGGGCACTAAAGAATTAGTAGTAGAAGGAGTAACCGGTTTTTTAGTAGATCAAAAAAGACCTGACCAGATCATTGAAAGAATTGAACAACTAGTCAATGATACACGGCTGGCATTGGAAATGGGGCAAAGTGGGCAACGGCGCATCCGGGAGCATTTCGATATTAATAAAATGACAGAGTCATATATTGACCTTTACCACAAACACAGTTACCGGCACGAAAAATTTCCTGCATTTCTTTTTAATGGCAATGAGACTGAATAGCCATTTAACACCCAATAAACTTTCGAAAAAAAATTTTCTATTATGATAGATTGCAATGTCTATCGTTTGTAGCTCGTATACTACACAACATAAGTAATTTTTAAAGTACTAATGCCTGTAAAAAATAATAAAGTTGTTTAATGTAAATTCTTTTAATAAGCCAACATATACAGATAAATAAATTCAAAATAAGAGGAACAGCTAATCGAAATCAATTCTTTTTTTTAATTGTAATTTATCATTGACACTAAAACAATCTTGCAAATAAGTTAGAAAGGGTTTCTTGATTTAAATTAATTGTTTGCGGCATCGTTGTTGACAACATGGCGAAAACAATATTTTATGAAACCCAGGAAAACATTTTTATTCCGCAGCCCAGGTGTATTAGCTCTTCTGGTTAGTAGCGTAGTCTTCTTCGCTGGTTGCAAAAAAGACAATTCATTTGAAACACAGGAACCGACCATTTCAGTCGACGATCAATCTTCAACAGACAGTTCTGAAAAAGTATCCGCACAGGCCGCTTCAGCTTATGAAGGCTTTGGCGCAAATGCTGTGGGTGGTTCAAGTAGTTCAACTGTGTATCACGTAACAAATCTTAATTCATCAGGCTCGGGCTCTTTGGCAAATGGTATCGGCAGTAACAAGACGATTGTTTTTGACGTATCCGGAACCATCACCGGGAGATTTGACCTGACGAAGATTACCTACTTAACGATCGACGCGACCGGTCAGAATATAACAATTGATGGTAATAATAATGGTGATGTCATAAGTTTTGACGGAAGCGGCACCCATCATTGTATATTAAAAGGTGTGCATGTAACAAATGGAGGGAATGACGGTATTAATGTCGTAGACGGAGCTCATGATATTATTATTTCCAATTGTACATCTTATGGAAATCGCGATGGAAATATTGATATAGCCGGGGCAAATAACGTTACCGTTCAATATTGTATTTTGGGTAAAGGAGCTTCAGGCTGGGCAGGCGATATGCTGATCACATCAACGAATGTTTCTGTGCATCATAATTTATTTTCACCAGCTACCTCTAATGAAGTAGGAGAACGTTGCCCGTTCGTACATTGTAATTATTCATCGGTAGGCTCTCCTAATGCCGACATTCGGAACAATATCATGTGGAACTGGGGTCGTAATAATGCAACAGGCTCAGGTTATGGCACAGCGGTTGGGTATAACGCTACAGCCAACGTGGTAAATAATTATTATTACAGCGCCTCGTCTTCTCCCAACAATGCCGTTTCAACCAGCGATGGGTATGGTACAGGTAATACAGGTAAAATATATGCATCCGGAAACACAAATGGTAACGGCAGCAATCCGAATGGTGTAAGCAATCACGCTGAATGGTCTGTACCTTCCGTGACTACACAGGATGCATGTACAGCAGCCGGATTGGTACTTTCAAATGCAGGCCCTCAGACACGAAATTCTGTTGACCTCGGATATATCAATGCGGTAACGCTGAAAGGTTGTTCGTCTACGCCGACTAACCAGCCACCCGTTGCAAACGCCGGCAATGATGTGACATTAACCTTGCCGACCAACTCAACTACATTGCAGGGAAGTGGATCAGACCCTGACGGCTCGATAGCAAGTTATTCATGGAGCCGCGTAAGTGGACCGACAGCTTTCACACTCGGAAATGCTAATTCGGCTTCGACAACATTAAGCAATCTTGTGCAGGGTACTTATGTTTTCAAATTGACAGTAACAGATAATAAAGGCGCTACCGGAACAGACAATGTAACCATTACTGTGAATGCCGGTTCTGTACTTAATGTACCTCCCACAGCTAATGCCGGAAGCGATATATCACTAACTTTACCTACGAATTCTACTACATTACTGGGAAGTGGCTCAGATCCTGATGGTAGTATTGCGAGCTATTCATGGAGCAGAGTTAGCGGTCCGTCAACATTTACCTTGGGAAATGCAAATTCAGCTTCAACTTCTTTAAGTAATCTTGTACAGGGAACTTATGTATTCAGACTGACAGTAACAGATAATAAAGGTGCTACGGCAACAGATGATGTGAATGTCACAGTGAATTCCATTGCTCCTCCCCCTCCTTCAGGTGGATTTGGCACATTAACTTATTCACAAGGTTATGATGTTTCCTCATCTGTAAACACAAGCTTAGGAAGAAGAAATTCTGTATCATATTCAACATACAGAACCGGGCCGGGTTCATTCAGGTCAGAGGTTCGTGCAGGCGACCGTGCTCAATCGGGAGGTTTCCGCAGCCAAATGGCCTATACCAGTTCATCACAAAACCCGACAGAAGGTGTTGTAGAATATGATGCGTACTATGAGAACTGGAACTCATTTGATGGCGGAGGCAGCACGATGTCATGGAATTCCAATAAGAGCGGAGCAAGCGCCATCATAACGCTGCAGAACTACGAAGGCAAATTTGATGTTGTTCGTGCTATCGGATCAAGTGTTATTCATCAATCCGGCTCGCTAATGAGTATTTCATCCAACACATGGTATAAATTAAGATGGGAATTCAAATGGAGTTCTGGCAATGACGGCTATGTTCGTTTATACATCAATGACGCTCTATATTTTTCGTATAATGGTCAGACCGCCGATGGAAGCGGCCAATCTCTAAGAGTTGGACAAAACAGGTGGTTGACAGGAAGCGGAAGTTCAATGAAGACCACGTCTGTAATTTATTATGACAATTTAAAGATCTACAGCAAGTAAAAAATTCCTGTCGCTAAAGTGCCAGGAATAGAAATACCTAATCATTAAAAGGCAACCCCCGGCTATTACAGCCGGGGCTTTGCCTTTTAGTAAATAAAGATGGGTTGATTGCTTGCACCGGCCATTAATTATTTGTATTTTTCGCTCGTATAATTACTATCCTCGACAAACCAATACGTGCCGTACCTGCAATGATCCTGAGCGCCTGGTAATACGATATACAGTTTCCAGGTACAGCATTCTGACATCCAAATTCAAAGACGATCAAGCAATCACATTGCTTTGATGGCATTATGATAACCATCCGGCAGACTCGTATAATTACGAATGAACACTGACCGGATCACCACTATCCGATCAAACCATACCAGGTTGCCTTCAACCGGCACCTCATCTTAATCTCCTGTGACTTCCGTAAACTAATGTAATGAGCATGGGCCTTATAAAAAAATATTCTGATAAGCTTTATTTAAAACAATGGGGCATCGGTTTTTTGAAGACCAATATTTCTGATATAATAAGAAATAAAAGAACCGACCTGAGCTTTGAATGGATGACATTGGATGATAAGTCCGTGTCTTATGCCGACCCATTTATCTTTAAAACAGATGATGGCCGGATAAACATACTTTTTGAAAGTGTCAGCAGTTATGATCTTAATGGCAAAATATCCCTCATGGTTTGTAACGACCTGCTTGACCCGGTAATGGAAAAAGTGGTGCTGGACACAAATTCCCATCTTTCGTATCCTTATATATTCAAAGAAAATGGCAAGATTTATGTTTTCCCGGAAAGCGCTTTCAGCGGCTCATTATTTTGTTATGAATTTGACCAGGTCAAAAGATCATTTATCAACCGAAGAGAAATAATCAACCTGCCATTACTTGACTCAACTATTCTTAAATATGAAAACAGGTACTGGCTATTTGCTACCATGCTTGGCGAGTCAATGCATAGTGATCTGCACATTTTTTATGCGGACGACTTGTTCGGACCTTATGCAGCACATGCAGGCAATCCCGTAAAAAAAGACTTGCGTGGATCAAGACCGGCCGGCAATTTTATTACAGTAGATGACGCGATCTACCGGCCATCACAAAACTGCGGCAATTACTACGGTGAATCGATAACAATAAACAAGATCACCTCCCTGACCACTGCAGAATTTAAAGAAGAAGAATACATGACAATCCGGCCTAACAAAAGCGATGACTTCGGCTACGGAATTCATACAATCAATTTTGTTGATGATATTATTATTGTTGATGGACAGAGGGCCTATTTTGAACCGGTGCAGCAATTAAGCCGAAGACTTAAAAATATCTTTAATTAATCCGTTATGTCATTATACCTTACTATGTCGTCACCCTACAGCAATATCTTGTTCGTTGGCCCTGATTATAGAAATCACCGCGGCGGCATTGGCGCAGTGTTGGATATTTACTCGAAAAACATTTCACCTTTTAATTTCATCGCAACAAATACTTATAAAAATAAATTTTACGAGATATTCTTTTTTGCAGGATCATTATTTAAACTGTTCTTCGTTTTGCTGAGGAACAGGGATATCACCATTGTTCATATTCATGGAGCAAAAGACGGAAGCATTGGCCGAAAATTTTTCGTCTGTTTTGTCGCAAAAAAAATGTTCGGGAAAAAAATAATTTTTCATAGTCATGCCGGCGCCTTCGATGAGTTTTATAAGCGAGGGAGCGGTTTATACAAGTTTTTGTGCAGGTTCCTGGTGAATAATGCGGAAGCAGTCATCGTTCTTTCTGACAAATGGAATTCTTTTTTTGAAAAAAATTTCAAAATAAAAAGATTGATCGTAATCCCAAACCCGGTGGAACAAAAACCAACGATCATTAAGCAGAATAATAACTCAGCGGTCGTTTTTCTTTTTTTAGGACGTATAGCTGATCATAAAGGCATTTTTGATCTTATAAATCTCGTCATTGAAGAACGGGACTCACTGAGAGGTAAATGTAAATTCCTTGTTGGTGGCAACCATGAGGTGGACCGGCTTAAGAAAACAATTGCCGATGGCGGGATCGAAGACCTGGTTGAATATATTGGCTGGGTACAGGATGATGATAAGGACCGCTTTTTTTATAAGTCAGATTATTTCATACTTCCCACTTATTATGAAGGTATGCCGATGACGATACTGGAGGCCCTCAGCTACGGGAAACCTGTAATAACAACACCGGTAGGCAGTATACCGGAAGTGATTGAAGACAGCAAAAACGGCTTCCTGTTCACTCCCGGAGATATGAAACATTTAAAGAAGATCATTTTTGATGTGATCAATGATCGCTCAAAATATGATTGCATGAGAAACCACGCTATGAACTCTGCAAAAAATTTTTACCCGGAAAGCATAAAGACAGAACTCGAAAAACTTTACTCAGAAATTTTGTAATATGGCTATTGGAAGACTTAAATGGTATTATAGTCGCTTAAGCGCAATGAATCTCCGGGAACTTTTATACAGAGCGGGACAAATTCAGCGACGTTCCCTCGAAAAAATGTTTTCGTCCAAACCGGTATACAGGTATGTGACCGTAAACAAAGTGAATTTTGATTTTTCATTTTCAGAACTCATGATCCGCGGGCAGTTCCTTGTTTTTGGGCATCCGATAACAATCAATGATAAAATGGATTTCCACAAGGATGTTTTTTCGGGCAAGCGTTTTCCGCTGTCTTTTTCAAAATCTATTGACATCCGTACTGACAGGTTTGGAAGTGCCAAAGCAGTGTGGGAGGTGAACAGGCTTCAATTCCTTATTCCTTTATTAACGGACTATAAGATAACAAAGGACAGAAAGAAACTAGATTTGTTTGTTTCAATCGTGACTTCATGGAACGAACAAAATCCCTACCTGAAAGGGATAAATTGGTACAGCAATATTGAGGTCAGCCTTAGGCTGATCAATTGGTATTGGTGCTGGATACTGCTTGAAAAAGACGAAGCGTGGCAACGGGAAGAAAAATATAAGTCTTTTCGTGAAAAGACATGGCTTCCGCTCATTTATTCACATTGCGTTTATAGTTCCAAAAATCCCTCCTTTCATTCTTCTGCCAATAATAGCCTGATAGCTGAATATGCAGGTTTGTTTATTGCATCAACACTGTGGAAGTTTGAAGAGTCGTCCTTATGGCTGAAGAGAAGTCGTCGCGGCCTGGAAAGAGAAATGCTGAAACAGCACAGCGAAAACGGGATAAATAAAGAAGAAGCAGCGGGGCATATACAGTTTGTCACAGATCTTTTCCTTTTGTCTTATATAGCGGCTGAGCATTCAGGAATTGCTTTTTCTTCCAGGTATACAAATGGACTAAAAGCTATATGTACCTATATCAATAACCTTCTTGATATGAACGGCAATTGCCCGAAATATGGAGACGAGGATGACGGAAGAGTAATATTGCCGGACGGAAATGTGGAAGGCAATAATTTTCTTTCAATCCTTAACACGGCGGCTGTCTTGTTTAGCAGGCCCGAATTAAAACGTTCAACAGCAGCATGGGATATGAAGTCGCACCTTCTAACTACACGTTTTAATGGCAAATCAGTGTGGGAGCAATTCAGGTATCACCGGTCTCCCTCTCGTTCAGTTTTTTATGAAAGGGAAGGTCATTTTATTTTACGCAAGCACCAGGATAATGATAAAGAAGTGTATTGTCATTTTGATGCAGCTCCGTTAGGTTATCTTTCTATCGCTGCTCACGGTCATGCAGACGCACTGTCTGTTATCATACATATAGACGGCTATCCTTTTCTTGTTGACCCAGGCACCTATGCTTATCACACACATGCTGAATGGAGAAAATATTTTGTAAGTACACTGGCACATAATACAGTAACAATAAATAATTCTGACCAGGCTCAGTTGTCCGGTCCTACTCTTTGGCTTCGCCATTACAGGTCTTCGATTCTCAAAACAAAAACAAATGATGAGTACGACATAGTGTCCGCAACTCACAATGGCTATAGGAAAGACAAGATCGATCACACACGAAATATTGTATTCAACAAGGAAAAAGATTATTTAAAGATCTCTGACACCATACAGTCCCGTAAGACAGGCTATTCGATAAGGATACCATTTCATTTGCACCCTGAAGTTTACGTAATGAAGATGTCAGACAATTCTTACATCCTGGGAAGAAAAGAAACAGCATCCACATTGGAATTGACTTTTGATCCGCTTATCGATTCAAAAGCTATACAGGCTTCCGATAACGAAACATTAGGTTGGTACTCGCCGTCTTTTATGAAAAAAGAAAAATCCACTGTCATAATGGGCGATCATGTATCTAACGAAGAGTCATTGACAATAATTACGTATATAAAGGTCATCAACAGGGCATAAAAACTTAGGCCTTCTTGACTGTCCGATTTGAAAAGACCCACTCCTATCCTGAAAAATTAATATTTTATCCAATTCTTTCTTAGAGTTTTTGCATTCATTTTATCCAATGTAATGACCGGCTATACTATCCGACTGATGGCTTTTGACAATAACATTTAATAAAAGAGATTATGAACCAACGACTCGCCATTCTGCTTCGCATCAGCTTTGCTTTTCTGGACCTGATGGTCCTAAACGTGGCATTTATTGTATGCCAATATATGTTTGAAGGGCATATATCTATTGATGATAAGATCCAGTACACGTACTTCTGGTTCCTAAGTAATATCGCATGGATGATCGTAAGCTGGGGAATAAATATCTATAATGACAAGCATATTTATTCTTTTGAAAAGTTTTCAAGGACCACAATGCAGGCCTTTGCCTATTTCTTCGGCATTATCATGCTCTATCTCGCTTTTAATAAGGAAGCTGACCTGTCACGTTTGTTTATTATAAGCGTATTATCCTCGTTTGCGATCAGCCTTCTCATCAATAGGTTCCTGCATTTGGCGCTCAGGAACGTATTTCTGCATAAAGATCATATCATTAGAAAGATCATGATCATCGGGTATAATGACAGGGCGAAAAAACTGGCATCGTATCTCGAACAAGAGCCTGTAAAAACCGAGATAGTCGGCTTTTGCGAAGAAGAAAAAAACGTGAAAGAGCTTTCTAACTATCCGATCATTAGCGGGCTGGATAACGTGATCGAAACATCGAAACAGTATAACGTAACGGAAATATTCTCAACCATATCACCGGAACAGCAAACCGGTATTTATTCAATGATCAATGAAGCCGACCAGGCATGTATTCGTTTCCGCCTTATCCCTGACCTTAACCAGTTCATCCGGAAACCGGTGCATATTGATTACTTAAACGATATGCCGGTATTGTCCCTGCGCAAAGAACCTTTGGATGATGTTGGCAACAGGATAAAAAAACGTCTGTATGATATTGTAGCAAGCTCGTTAATCATAGCCCTTGTTCTTTCATGGCTTGTTCCCTTGATAGGTTTACTGATCTGGATCGAATCACGCGGTCCCATTTTCTTTATCCAGCAACGAAGCGGTAAAAACGGCAAGATATTTAATTGTATCAAATTCAGAAGCATGAAAGTGAACCGGGAAGCTGATGAAAAACAAGCTGTGAAAAATGATGACCGTATAACAAGAATGGGAAAGTTCATGCGCAAAACAAATATTGATGAGCTGCCGCAATTTTTCAATGTGCTGATGAGCGATATGAGCATTGTAGGCCCCAGGCCACACATGCTGAAACATACAGATGATTATTCAAAACTGATCAGGCAATTTATGATCCGCCACTTCCTGAAACCGGGCATCACCGGCTGGGCGCAGATAAATGGCTACCGGGGAGAAACAAAAACGGTGAAGGATATGAATGACCGTGTACAATATGATCTGTGGTACCTCGAAAACTGGAGCCTGTGGCTCGATACCCGCATCATTCTTTTGACCGCCTTTAATATGGCAAAGGGGGAAAAGAACGCCTATTAGTCTCATCTTGACAACTAAGAACATAAGCTAACTGGTATTCCGCAGCGATCTGCATGCGGTTTACCAGTTTTTTTTTACTATTAATCGAGGGTATTTTTCCGCATTATTTCTGGCCTGTAAGTAAATTCTGCAAAATTCTTTACACAGCCAGGTGAATAATTGCTCCCTGCTTTATAATTTAGCATCTGATTTTGAGGTGCACATGCTGCGAAAACCCGTTTTCTTCATATTATCCTTTATCCTGACAACCGCGTCTGCGCAAACCAGCGTAGGCCTGCCGGCGTTTAAGCCATTTCAGCCAAAAGAAAATACGTTGCGATATAAACTTGGAGAACGGGTGATCCAGGTTAAAACGTTTCAGTATGGTGATGCAAAAGATGTTGTCTATGTCAATTTGCATGACGATGAAATGACAGCGATAAACGGAACAAAAAAATTATTAGAAAAAAAAGGCGGGCTTCTCATCAAAATTGAAAACTACAGGACACGTAATATTAAATTCAAACTAGACGGCAAATATTATACGATTGATCCGAATCGAATGTTTTCCCGGGCTGGAATTGCCAGAAGCTTGCTGATCTTTGGACGCACCAATCCGAAAGCAATAGACGAGATCGAAAAATTTGCCAACTACATTTTACAGCTAATACCGCCTAACCCTTCCTGGATCGTAGCCTTGCACAACAATACAAATGGCAGGTATTCTATTAATAGCTACATACCCGGTGGTGACAAGCAAAAGGATGCTAAGGGCGTGAATGTAAATAATGACCTTGACGCCGATGATTTCTTTCTCACCACAGATAGTGTTCTCTTTGATCGTCTTGCCAGCCAAAAATATAATGCGATATGGCAGGACAATGTGAACGCGAAAAAGGATGGCTCGCTCAGTATATATTGTGGTGAAAGGAACATTCAGTACATCAATTGCGAGACAGAGCATGGCCGGCAGCCGCAATATGATGAGATGATCGTTGCTGCCTCGATACAGATAGAAGAAAAAAAATCGGGAGTCGCTGCTATTAAAAATAATCCGACTACGATCATGTATGACTACCAAATCCCGCCAACAAGCTGGCATTTTTCACCTAAAGACAGTACTGAAATATTCTTTGGAGAAAAAAAGGTGGGCATGTTAAAAACGGTAACTACCGATTCATCCTGGTTAACCACCGGCAAACTTGAAATGAATAAAGATTTCCCTCTGTATTCGAATGTAGATTTTTTCCTTTTCCTTTCTTTTACTGACAGTCCCCGTCTCGAGGTCCGCATTGATCCGACGACATTACGACAACTATTAGATCCCCGAACAGCCAACGTCAACATCAGCATCAGGACCGTGCGCTGATCACCTACTCTGCTTCAACGATCCTGCAATTCATTCCCTTTTTACTTCAACTCACTCATCAACCTGTTCTTCACCTTCTGCCGCATCAATACTTTGCGTCAAAATCAAAAATCATGAAGCAAAAACTCATTATTGTTATGATACTGCTCGCTGCTAGTTTATCGTCGCAGGCGCAACTTAGAGGTATTCTCAATAAAGTAAAAAACAAAACCGAAGAAAGAGTTGATAAAAAAATTGATGCGGAAGTTGACAAAACCCTTGATAATATCGAAGGCAAAAATACCAAGCCAGAAAGTAAAACTGAGAATACGGTGAAAGAACCGGCGCCTCAACCGGAGACTGACAATTCCATAAAAAGTTATTCGCGATTTGATTTTATTCCGGGCCGAACACAAGTGTTATAAAAGAAGGATATATATTGTTTGCTATGGACCTGACTTCGGCGGTTGGCCCATGGGGTCAATCCTATTCAGCTAATATCAGTTCTGACGCTACAGGTATTGGCAACTGGACGGAAGAACAGTTCATAAGAGCACTACGTGAAGGAAAATATAAAGGGATGAAAGAAGGTCGTTCATTGCTGCCTCCTATGCCTTGGTTTGTCTATAAAAATCCAAGCGATACGGATCTGAAAGCCATCTTCGCTTATCTGAAAACTACCAAGCCGGTGGAGACCCGGGTGCCAGGACCCAAGTCATTGGAAGAGCTTTAAAAGATATTTATTGATCTCTTGTACTATCTATAAGTCATGTTGGCTTCGGTCTTGAGTGTTAAGTCTTGATCAGGAGTTTCGCAAAGAAAAAGCACCGCCGCTAAAATTATCTTGGAATAATACTCACCGGCAAAATGAATTCAAACACGGTGCCTTTGGCATGAGTAAAGAAATCATTATCCAACAAGCGGCTGACACGAAAACCAAAAGTCAGTGGGTATTGATTCCACCAATTAGTATCTACATAAAACTCGCCGCCAAAACTTCTTTGATCGGCGGTGGCAGTTTTATTAAGAGAATAGACACGGGTCAGGTCATAAAATATATTTCCCCGTATGCGATGCAGGTAAAGAATATTGGCAAAACCAAAATCAGGATAAATGATCGGGAAATGATAATTAGCGGCAACCTTCCACATCCGTGAAAAATAAGGTTCATTGTATCCTCTTGAATAGGGAAAGCGATTGCCGAACAAAACATTTAATGTATCTGTTTCCTGGTAAGCGCCGGTAAGCACAATACTATGCGTCGGCAAAATGCCGGGCAGGTAGATACCGCCAGTGACAAGTGGTTGCCAGCTTGTATATTTAGAGATCGCATAGCGATAATTCAAATTGATATAATATCCCAGTTTGGGATAAATATGTTGTCTTGCCATCTGAGCCTGCTGACCCCATGAAAGAAAGTGAGAAAGATAACTGAAGTTGATCGTGGTGAAAGTGTCTTTATAAAAGCCTTTATTAAAATCATTCCTATAGAAATAACTGGTGCCAAATTTTAATTGACTGAACGTTTTTCCCTGTGTCCAGCTCAGTGGGATACTGAAACCGATCCTCGAATCCAACTGATCCCATTGCTTTAGTTTATTGCTGATCATGCGTTGCCGGTCAAAAGTATATTGCGAACCGATACTCAGGTACGGAAACAGCCCGCCGTATATTAAATTAAATCCTGCCGCATGTGTATTTTCATCCTGGTTATAGAGATAATACAATTCAGTTTGTACCGTATTCAAAATATTCTCGCCATACAATGAAAATGTGAATTCAGGATCTTCATAATACGGTCGCCAACTATGAAAATTTAATAACCTTGCTGATTTACGATACTTGCTCACGGGGAAATGGCGATCAATTGCAGGATCTAATAAAATATCTTTTACCTCACCCGCGTGGCTCACCGGGAATTTTGCGATAACTTCTTCCAGGGCAGTTTCGTTTACCGGCGTCCATTTAATGTCTTTTTCTTCTACCTGTTGGAGTTGATAGCCTTCGGCTGTGAACGCAGACCAGGTAATTTTTCCGTTGGCAGCATTCACAAAATAATTCCCCAAAGGTCCATTGCTGATCTTATATATTTTTTTATCGTTTAATCGAAGAGCAAATACATCGTCATTGCCGCCGTACGAAGCTGTAAAATAAACAAGACCGCCATTTGCACAAGGATAACCGACAGCATTAAAAGATGGCGGGGTCAGTTTTTCAATATTCCCATTGACAAGATCAACTTTAACTAAATCGGACTTTCCATCACGCATCCTCGCAATACATACCAATGTATTATCATCAATAAATTTTGGGTCCGTAAACAAATTGATCTCCGGCGATCTGATGACATTGATCACTTCGCCATTGTTTGCGTCGAGTATATGCAATTCGCTTTTGCCATTCACAGCCACCTGCACTGCAGCTATCTTATTACCCGAAGGAGAAATATCCGGAGTAAAATATTTTGTCTTACGTCGGATAGTTTGCTGCGTATTTGAATTTACATCCAGCAACTTTATTACACTATAATCCCGCCAGCTCCAGCGCGGATCGGTTTCGTATGCGGCATAAACAATTCTTCCGTTCCTGTAGGAAAACTGGTCATCTGCCGCAATATCTCTTATCCGCACTAAATGTTCGCCACTCTTGTCTTTAATATAAAACGCAGACCGCTTATTGTAGCTGGTTTTTAAATACAGCAACGAATCATCTGAAATACTATATGGAAACAAATAATTGGTCACAACTTTTCTATTGACCTCGGTAATATTTTTTGCCCCGGTCTCAGTTTCCTGGCCGATCGCACCTTGCAGTTTACCTTGAGATTGACGAATGCCACTCTTGGACTGCATATCGCTATTCAGTTTTTTATAATACTCAAAAGCATCATTATAAAAAGTTTTATAATCAACGCCGGCATATTTCTTTATGGCATTTTGAAAAGGATAAAATAGTCCTTTGAATGAGGCAGCATCAGTCGTCACCTTACTCCAGAAGTCCAATCCATATTTTTCGCGGCCATAATTTACCAGCAAGTAACCAAGATCATAGTGATCTGGCACATAATCTTTCAACGATCCGTTCCGCAATTTCATCCATGAATATTGTTTGCCCGCTTGCCAAAGTGATGGAAATGCGTTCAGGAAAAGCGGTAATCTTCCCCTACCCTGTTTGGATACTATTGTTTCGTTATAAACAGCATCACCTTCATAAAACCAATTGGGAATAGAAGCGTTGATAGCAAGCGAATATCCTTCCTGCCCAAATAATACATACATAACATTGCTTAGTCCTGTCCGAAAATTATTGAACTGCTGCACATGCCGGTATTCATGTATTGCCAATTGATCCGCCCAGGGTAAACTACCCTCTTCAAAATTATTCAGATCGGGAGTCAAAAAAAATTCACTGCGATAAGGTCCAAGTCCAACATAACCATTTGCAATTGTAGTTTGGTTTTGTAATACAATATTGATCTTATATAATTTATTGCCAAGTGCTACCGGCCGCTGCGATGCGAGATGATGAATAAGTGAAGAAACTCTTTGTGCCGTGCTATCAAGCCCCGCGGGGAAAATAATCTTTGCAGTATCCGTATTGATTTGTTCCCATTTCAACGAAGGCGGATTGCCGCCAAAACGCTGTGAGAAAGACTGCACCGACAGACCGGTAAGAATTGCGATAAATAAAAAATATATGGGTAATAATTTCCGCATGAAAAATATTTCTGGAAAGTTACAAAGGAAAGTAATGCATCCGGGTTTTGTTCTTTTAACCAGCTTAAGGAATTTTAACCATTGTTATTTGCGTCCTGGCTAAGGGTTATAAAAATTATAGTGAGAATCTGCATATATGAACCCTGTAACGGAACCACATAGAACATAGCACACAATAGAAGAAGCACATAGAATTCTATGTGAAATACTGTGTTTCTATTGTGCCTCTGTGGTTCAAAATTGGTCATGGTTCAGTTATCCGGATAGTCAATAAAATTATTTATCAAAAAATCGGTTTTCGTCAATTCATTTTTCATAATAGCATCTACCTTTGCCGTTCCATCCTGCAATTCACCGCAAGAACCTGAAAAAATGAAAGATCAGGACGCAATAGAGCGTACATGGTGGAAGGAAGCAATCGTTTACCAGATCTATCCCCGCAGTTTTAAGGACAGCAACGGCGATGGCATAGGCGACCTGAATGGTATTACTTCAAAATTAGACTATGTAAAAAGCCTGGGTGTTGATGTGATATGGCTGAATCCCATTTTTTCGTCACCCAACGACGACAATGGTTATGATATCAGCAATTACCGTGACATCATGAAAGATTTTGGCACGATGGAGGATTTTGACGTCATGCTGAAAGCTATGCATGACCGCGATCTTAAAGTTGTGCTTGACCTCGTCGCCAACCATTGCAGTGATGAACATCCGTGGTTCAAACAAAGCCGAAGCAGTCGCGACAATCCCTATCGCAACTATTTTCATTGGTGGCCGGCTGAAAAAGGAACCCCCGCTCACAGGTGGAGCTTCTTTGATATCAATGGTGATGCCTGGAAGCTTGATCCCAACACTAATTCTTTTTACCTGCATTATTTCTCACAGAAACAACCTGACCTGAACTGGGAGAACCCGAAGGTGAGAAAGGAAATTTATGACATGATGAATTTCTGGTTCCAAAAAGGAGTTGACGGGTTTAGAATGGATGTGATACCTTTTATATCCAAAGACACAACTTTTCCAGAACTGCCAAAAAAATACAACGGCGATTTTATTTCTTATTACTCTGACGGTCCTTATTTACATGACTATTTAAAGGAAATGAATAAAGAGGTTTTAAGTAAATACGACGTAATGAGTGTGGCCGAAGGAATTGGTATCACAGCTGACACTGCTCACGATTTTGTCGACGAAGACAGGAATGAGTTGAACATGCTTTATCATTTTGAAGGAATGGGTCTCGGATACTTGCCCGATAAATTCAAAGTGCCCGATCCGAAGGGATACAGTTTAGTTGAATTTAAAAATGTGTACAGCAAATGGGATAGTGTCTTTGCGGAAAAAGGATGGGGCACCATCTATCTTGGAAATCATGATCAACCGCGTATGGTCACGCGATGGGGCAATGATGCACCGGAATTCAGGGAACTATCATCGAAGATGCTGACTACATTCTTAATGACCATGCGGGCCACTCCTTATTATTATCACGGAGATGAACTTGGTATGAACAATATTAAATTTGACAATATCGGGGATTACAAAGACATTGAGTCTGTCAATATGTACCAACAAATAAAAAATAAAGGCGGCGATCTGAAAGAATTTATTGAGTCACAAAAGATATCGGCCCGCGATAATGGACGTACTCCGTTTCAGTGGGACGATTCACCGAATGCTGGTTTCACCACCGGCACGCCCTGGCTGAAAGTGAATCCCAATTTTACGACTGTGAATGCAGCGGCGGAAGAAAAAGATCCTAACAGTGTTCTTAATTACTTCCGTAAAATAGTAAAGCTTCGAAAAGAGAACTCTGTGCTGATATATGGAAAGTATACTTTGCTTGACAAAGAAAACCCTGATGTATATGCGTACATCAGGGAACTGGAAGGGAAAAAACTGTTGATCCTGCTTAACTTTAAAGCAAAGACTGCATCAGTGCACACGGAAAAGGATATTTGTAATGCAACAGTTCTGCTTGGCAATTATTCGTTACCGTCAAAAAACGATTCGCTGCAACCGTATGAAGCGGTGATATATGAATTATAGCTAATGGGAACGACCCGGCAGGATAAAACTGTTAACTTTTATACGGGCAACCTTCCGGGACGATATTTTCGTCATATCGCCATAAAAAGAAATCTGTGAAAAAAAGCGTATTCAGTATTTTATTTGTTTTAACAGTTATCTTTTCAAATGCCCAGAAGATAGATAGCATTTATTTTCATTTATATACCGACAGCCTCAAGAAAGGGACTCATAACTATATCAATGTGGATGGCAAAATGTCTAACGGTACATGGAAGCCGTTATCAGAAAAAGAAATTCGTTTTTCTTCATCCAGTTGCGAATTTTCCGGCAATGAAATCATCATTCCAGCAGATACCAGGGAAGAAAAAATAACTATAAAAGCCGTGCTAAAAACAAACCCGGAGATGTGGATAGAAAAGACAGTTTGGATAAAAAAATTACCTGACCCTGAACGTTTGCCTACAACAGATGAAATACTGAAGAGTCCTAAAGGAAAGAAAGATAAAGGCTAACAGGCCAACTACACCGTTTTCTTTGCGTCTTCCAAAAATTTAGCAAGACCAATATCTGTCAACGGATGTTTCAGCAGACCAAGAATAGAATCCAGCGGACAAGTACAGACATCTGCTCCGGCTTCTGCGCATTTTACAATATGTAGAGAGCTACGGATAGAAGCTGCTAGTATCTCTGTTTTAAATTCCTGTATTGAATATATCTGTGAGATCTGTTCGATCAATTCTACGCCATCCCAGTTACTGTCATCAATGCGACCGATAAAAGGAGATACATATTTAGCTCCAGCCTTTGCAGCTAATATAGCCTGCGCTGCCGAAAATACCAGTGTGCAATTTGTCTTTATACCATTATCGGTAAACCATTTTAATGCTTTCACACCGTCTTTGATCATAGGCACTTTCACCACAATATTCGGATGGATCGCCGCCAGCTTTTTGCCTTCTTCTACAATCGCTTTAAATTCCGTAGCGATAACTTCGGCGCTGATATCCCCATCTACAATTTCGCAAATAGTTTTATAATGGTTCATTACCGCATCATGTCCTTTGATGCCTTCTTTTGCCATCAGAGAAGGATTGGTAGTAACTCCATCAAGAATACCTAATTCATTGGCTTCTTTGATCTGGGCAAGATTAGCTGTATCGATAAAAAATTTCATGACCCCGTGCCCCTAAAAGGGGATTAATTTATAGTGAAGAAAATCCTGATATTTGATATTCCCCTTCAGGTTAGGGGTAAAAAAACGGCAGGCTTATTACATCGCACCGCTCAACCACCTACTCTTGCTGCCTTCCGGCCCTGGGGGGGTTCAGCAGGAGCTGGTCGTGTAAGACCTGCCGGGCGCAAAGGTAACGGTTTGAAGCTTCTGCAATTTAAAAAATCAATGTTTTTAAACCACGTCAACTTCCCAACAGTAAATAAAAAAAATGATGTTTGAATAAAGGCGATGAACTCTTAGCTTTTCAACGAATACCCAGTGAGTTCAACTGTGCATACCCGATAAGTTCATCATAGCGGGCGCCAAAAGCCTTGTAATACACCAGTACGGTGTAATTATTTTCCGTGTTATTATAATTGCCTTCCGTATTAGCAAAAGAAAAACGGTTACCCGATTTTTCCCTCGGGTCTATTGAGACATATGAATAATTGTAATATCCCTGCTTCAAAAAAAGCGTTCCTTCATAAACCCCTTTCTCTTCATTAAAGACCATGCGGGATTCGTCATTGGCAGTATAGTTGGTCAGCTCCCCAAAAATATAAATATCCTTTCCTCCATAGGCCCTGTTTCCCGGCGGTACATATGTAAAATGGACATAACTATAATCACTTTGCCAATAGGGGTTATTGCCATCTGAATTCTCGATAGTATAAATTCCATTGAAATCACGGTAATAAACATATATCTGGCCACTCCGTTCAGCATCGGGTTTAACATACACATCAGTTCGTTTGGATGTGTCAATTATTTTTTGCATCCTGTCACTCATCAATCGAACGCTGCGAAGGTCTATCCATCTCCATTCTCTTCCTGCGGGAAAGGTGGTCGCATCGTCATTGTATTCATAGTAATTGCCACGATAAATAGTAGGCCGGTTTACCATGGCAGCGGTCGGCCAAATATTGTTTTGCAGAACGACGAACTTCAGATCCTGCGGTGAAAGTGTGTTGATCTGTGCATTCGCTGTGTTGACACCGATCATTACTTTTTGATCAGTACGTGAAAGTTGCACATTGAATGGCTGAACTATTTGTGCCGCTACCGACACACGACTGTCAATCACTAAAAATCTTTTCGTAAATAAAAGATCAGAAGTGTCGCTATTCAAAAAAACTTTCAGCAAATAGTTCCCTGATTTTGTAGGTATGCAATTCCTGTCGGGGAGTACAGCCTGGTAATGAGTGTACCTCGTGTTAGACATAGAAGAATACCTGTAGGTGCTGATCCTGTTAGTTTGAAATCCACGGATATAATCAAATGGTTGAAGTGCAGACGGCGACCAATCGGCATTACAAAGCTGGTAAGTATAATAGCAATTCTTTACATCGGCATCAAAATCATCAAAATGCAATTCGAGCTGATCAGCGCTGTTCAGCATCATTACCGGGTAACTGAAAATATCCCCGGCCTTGTATAGTTTGACGGTATGAATACTCGTATCGTAAATATGATCGGGCAACTGCGGGTAAGCAACTATGCCGATCAATAACAGAAGAAATGTAATGGTCTTTTTCATCAGGTTCATTCCGGCTTTATTCTATGCAATATGCGAAAATTGATTAAAAAAACAGGTAAAATGTTTTAAGCGGCTTACTTTTGTCCGCAGGACTTAAAAAAAGAAGACAAACAATCCAATTTGAAGGTTGCAGGCTTCATAGCAAACCGTATAGCGTTTAATCAGCAAAGATCATTTTCCAGGTTTATTATCCGGCTTTCTATTGCAGCCACGGTCATCAGCGTGGCAGTAATGATCATTACATTGGCCTTTGCCAATGGCTTCCAGGAAACAGTGAGCCAGAAAGTATTCAGCTTCCTTGGTCATATCCATGTACAGGAAAAACAACCCTTTAAAGCGATCATAGCCGAAGAGATACCACTGACAAAAAATGATTCGCTTGTAAGCAAGATCAAAATGAACCCGCAGGTGGATGACATTTATCCCTTCGCCACCAAATATGCAATGCTGAAAACGAAAGATGAGATAGAAGGTGTTTTGTTAAAAGGATTAGACCCAACTTACAACTTCGACCATATCCGGAAATTTATAAAGGAAGGAAGGCCGATACAATTCAATGACAGCACCTATAGCCGGGAGATCATGCTGTCGGAATATACTGCGAAACAACTCAAATTAAAACTCTACGACAGGGTGTTGATCTATTTTCTTCAACCCGATGGGCCACCCAGGACCAACAGGCTTACGATAACAGGCATTTACAAAACAGGCATATCAGAATACGACCAGCTATTCGCCATTGCAGATCTGCAATTGATCCAGCGATTAAATGCTGACAGCAACAGCATCAGCACCGGGGAATACAAAAACGATATAGGCGGTTATGAAATTTTTTTAAAAGATTATAAAAAAATGGATGAGGCGGCAGAAGAGATCTATGACATAGATGATTTTCCGATCACCTGGGATACGCAAACCGTAAAGAATATTTCTCCCAACATTTTTGACTGGCTGAATATGCAGGATGTTACCCGTAATGTTCTTATCGGATTTATGATCCTCATCGCGGTTATTAATCTTATCACCTGTCTTCTGATTTTAGTATTGGAAAGGGTGAGAATGATTGGTATGCTGAAATCACTCGGTGCAACCGACTGGACTGTACAACAGATATTTCTTCGTCATTCAGCTATTATCACGATCACAGGAATTATTATCGGTGCTGCTGTAGCGATTGGGTTTTTATTCCTCCAGAAAGAAACCGGTTTCATCAAATTGCAGGAAGAAGCCTATTATATCAGGGAAGCAGCGGTAAAAATAGTTTGGTGGCAGGTGGCTGCTATCTGTGCAGGTACATTGCTGGTTTGTTTTTTAATTCTTATGATACCTTCTATATTGGTAAGAAGAATACAACCCGTGAGGGCCATTCATTTCAGGTAGTCTTTCATTCAGACAATATGCGATAAGACTATCCCTACTGCTACCGCCGCATTCAATGATTCTGCATTTTCCTGTGCATCCGAATCGTCAAGATGCGTTCTGTTAGGTATCGTAATTTTTTCATTGGCCAGATCAATGATCTCTTTACTGATACCTCTTGATTCATTACCAAATATGATCAATCCCTCTTTCAAAGCATTCATCTCCGTTACATCTTTTCCCTCCAGCATGGCGGCATAGATACGGATATCTTTCTGCTTATCTAACCAGGACAGCAGATCAGTGTAAAAAACTTTAACCCTTGCAATACTGCCCATGGTCGCCTGTACTACTTTGGGATTATAAACATCAGCACAATCTTCACTGCAGATTACCTGAGATATACCGAACCAATCGGCCGTGCGGATGATAGTGCCAAGATTGCCGGGGTCCTGTATCGTATCGAGCACCAGAGAGATTTGTCCATTTACCGGAATGCTTATTTCAGCATCAAATTTTTTAACGACAGCAACTACCTGGTGCGGCGTTTTTAGTTGCGATATCTTTTCTAATTCTTCTTCACTGACCTCAATAAAAATTTTCTTCAGCAATTGATCGCTGTTGTTTTTTATCCATTCTTTAACAGCATACACTTCCTGCACATATTGCGGAATCGTTCGCAGCAGCTCGGCAACCATCTTAGGACCTTCGGCTATAAATAGTCCCTCCTCATCCCTGTGTTTTTTCTGGCCTAAACTTTGAATATATTTGATCTTCTGTTTACCAGGCATCCCATGTTAAATTAATTATGTCCACCGGCAAATTATTTTCTTACTTCTCCCTTTTGAAAGCCGTCATTGCCGGAATATTATTGATGACTGCGATCACGTCGTGTAAATTACCAACTTTTGTAAAAAAGTATCCCGCCAATAAGCCTTTTGTTTACGAAACAAATATCAATCTAATCGGCAACTTCACCAATAAAGAAGAAGAGAGACTTACTTCCGATTTGCGGGGACAGCTGGATGATAGTTTGCGTTCCCGACGCTTAGATAAGCTGTTTTGGAAAGTATTGAAAAACCCCCCGGTTTATGACAGCACCAATGCTGACAAGTCAATTATTTTCATGAAAGCATTGCTTGTGTCGCTTGGGTATTTTGATGATTCAATCGCTTACCATGATACCATTATCACTAAAAAATCAGGTCAATTACGCACCAATATCACCTTTGATGTAAAGCCCGGGAAACTATGGCGGCTGGATACAGTTATATATAGTATAGACAATGAGGAGCTGCAAAAACTCGCTGACTCCACCAAAAAGCAAGCCTTTATTAAAAAAGGCGACCCTTTTGCCAAGATCCCGATCTCCGCCGAAATAGACAGGCTAACTGAGCTTTACCGCAACAACGGCTACCTACGCTTTAGTCGTGATGAATTGATAGGTCTATGGGATACGCTGAACGTAGAATTATTACAACCAACACTTGATCCTTTTGAACAATTAAGACAGCTACAACTGTTGCGTGAACGACGCCAAACTCCGACTGTGAGCCTGCAGATAAGACTAAGAACGTATGACAGTGTTAAGATCACCAAATATTATAACGGCAATGTCACGATCTATCCTGATTATACCATTGACACATTGGGTCTGCAACCTAAAGTAGCAATGGTAAAAGGGATCCGGGTTGTCCAATTCAGGAATAAATTCAAGCCGAAAATATTTCCGACGAATATTTATCTGCCGCATGATAGCCTGTATCGCCTGCGCAGGTACATACGCACCATCAATCGACTTAATACAATTGGCGCCTGGCGGCTGGTCAATATTGATCAAATTCCCCGCAATGACCAGGATACTGTTGACTATGTTATCCGGCTTACTCCGGCAAAAAAATATTCCTTCACCACGAATATTGAAGGAAGTATTAATCAAAGCGCAATTTCCGGAACATTATTCGGCACGGGTGTAAATGTCGGCTTACAGAACAGGAATTTTGCAAAAGCAGCAAACTTTGCCAGTTCCAATTTCCGTTACGGAGTTGAATTCGGAAATTCCGGTGACAGGCAATTCATACAAACGCAGCAAGCGAGTTTTAGTCATAATATCATTTTTCCGAGGGCTATTTTTTTCAACAAATTATTTCGCGATAACCGGAAGGACAATTTCCGAACGATCTTTTCTGTGAATGCTACAAATACCGAAAGAAGGTTTTTATATAACCTGACAACATTAAATAGCTCTTGGGGCTATGAATATCAAAGAAGGAATTTGCTGCTTACCTGGAAGATGCTCAACTTAGAATATTCTTTATTGAATAAAAAAGATAGCCTGGATTCCCTTATTAAGATCAATCCTTCCCTGAAAAATATTTTCACGGACGGTTTTATCCTTTCTACGATAGCCAATGTCACACTCAGCGGTGGCAAAAGGAATAATCTGAATGTTCTCCGGGCAAATTTTGAATTCGCTCCTCTCTTTGCCGGATGGTTTCATAATGAATTTCTCGACACACAATTATATCGTTTTGTAAAAGCTGATGTGGAGCTGGCGCGTCTTGTCAGGCTTGCAAAAACTTCAATAGCACTTCGCTTTTTTATCGGTATTGGCGTTGCTGATCCATTCAATACAACTGTGAATCCGGACAAAAAAAATTCGCTGCCATTCTTTAAACAATATTTCAGTGGTGGTCCCAATAGTATGCGTGCCTGGGCTTTACGAAGATTGGGTCCTGGTTCGACGGTTAAAGATTTTTTTGGCCCGCAGGGAACTCCGGACCGTTATGGTGATTTTCAATTGGAGTTGAACGCAGAATATCGTTTCCCTATCGGTAGACCATTGGGCCAAAAAGTAAATGGCGCATTCTTTACAGATATTGGAAACGTATGGTTATTGAAAAAAGAGGCCGGTCCTCCCGAAGCGGTATTTAAATTAAACCGTCTCTTAACAGATATAGCAGTCGGTGTGGGTGCTGGTCTTAGAATTGACCTGGGCTTTTTTACTGTGCGTCTTGATTATTCTTATAAAGCCAAAGACCCAAGTCCTTCACTGGAAAATGCCGCGTATCAAAACAAATGGTTCAGCTATCCATTTTTCAAAGGTGACCAATTCCAGTTAGGGATCAACTATCCGTTTATTTTCTGATTTATTTTTTTCCAGATGTCACGCTGTTATCAACTTTTGCAGTGACGTTTATTCTGCACTGAGCAAGGCAAAGTGTTTTTCTTTCTATTCATTTGCTTGTAATAATTACGAAGCGATTTCGTCGACAAACGTGATTATCCATTATACACATGTAACTGATACCTTTAAACTGGAAGCAAGAAATAACTGACAGAAATTAACTCAAACCGTGACGAAGATCATTTCCCATAATCTATTGTTCTGCGATATTCGCTTTGTTAAAACTAGAATTGAAAATCATGCACAGGACGATAAACAGGATAGGCTTTTGGTCGGGTCTTATTGCTTTTGGCGCAACCATGGCCTTTGTCATCGTCCAAACATTACAGATCCTTGGTGTTTTCAGTTTCCCGATGGATGAAGTCTTGATATACGGCACTTCTCTTTGCATTGTTATTCCTTTTGTTCTTGAGATACTGGCATTGCATTATATAACACCCGATGAAAAAAAGTTTTGGAGTCATGCTGCTTTGATCTTTGCTGTATTATACTCAGTATTTGTAACAGCAAACTATGTCGTACAGCTTGCGACAGTTATTCCAATGAAAATGAAAGGCGCCGGAAACGAGATCCGCATTCTTGAACAAACACCACATTCCCTGTTTTGGGACTTCGACGCGTTAGGATACATTTTCATGGGCCTGGCAACTTTCGCAGCAGTTCCAATATTTAAAAAACAGGGAATTCAAAAATGGGTCAGGATCTCTTTTTTAGCTAATGCACTGGTTACGCCTTTGGTCGCAATTGTATATTTCTATCCTGAGTTTTCAGAAAAGCTGCTTGTTTTGGGTTTTGCCTGGGGAATTACAGCACCATTGTCAATGTTGTTGCTTTCAATTATGTTCAGGAAAAATGCAAGTATTACCCAACACAAAAATAGTAACTGAATAAAAATTAAAACTCCTTTTACACTTGTGAAATTCTTATAAATAACTAAATGGAAAGTCCGGTTTTAATATCAACAAGATTTCCAGGAAAAGACCTTTGGACTAAAATCTTTCTCATCTGTGGCATCTTTTCTTCGTTGCTTTATATTGCAATGAACATCTTTGTCCCCCTTTTGTATCCGGGCTACAATTCAGCTTTTCAAACTGTTAGTGAGTTGTCAGCTATTGGTACGCCAACCCGCACAATTTGGGTTTGGCTGGGATCAGTTTACACTTTGTTTGTAATTGTTTTCGGATTGGGTGTATGGCGATCAGCGACGCAAAATCGAAAGCTACGGGTCGTTGGAATATTGCTCGTCAGCTATGGAGTTGTCAGTATCATCTGGCCATTTGCACCAATGCATCAGCGTGAGGCTTTGGCAGCCGGAGAGAAATCACTCACAGATACCATTCATCTCGTTTTGGCGATAGTCACGGTTATCTTCATGCTACTGGCGATGGCTGTGGGGGCAAGGGCCTTCGGAAAACGATTTCGCCTTTACTCCATTACTACGATCCTGATGCTTTTATTGTTTGGCGCTCTTACGGCATTAGATGCTCCCAAAGTCGAAGCAAATCTGCCGACACCCATGTCAGGAGTATGGGAACGGATCAACATAGGTGTTTACCTGATCTGGTTGATTGTACTTGCTGTTATTCTATTAAAAAAAGTGAAAGAAAACCATGCAAAATAGAACCGTCTTGTTCCTGTCACTTCCACTGGCTGCTTTGATAATTATTGTAAGCGTCCTTGGTTTGCTAATACCCGGTTTCTACTCTGCGGAAACATCAAACTGGCAAGCGCAATCTATCGGCCAGGACATGATTGACCTGTTTCTGATTACACCATGTTTGCTCATCACTTCGGTTTTAGCTTATAGAAACAATAGAACGGCCTCGATGATCTGGGGTGGCATTGTACTTTATCTCACTTATACTTTTACCATTTATTGTTTTGATATTCATTTCAATAAATTGTTTGTTATCTATTGCCTGTGCCTCGGTTTATCATTCTATTCCCTGGTGTATTTTCTTTTCTCACATTACAAAGAAAATAGTAACCGTTATTCTGAAAAAAAATCTGTTGCCCGTTTCATCGGAATTTATTTCATCATCATTTCGGTCTTGTTTTATTTTCTCTGGTTGTCTGAGATCATCCCTTCGACACTTCAACAAACAGTCCCCAAAAGTGTAACGGATGCCGGTCTTTTCACCAATGCTGTACACGTCCTTGACCTCGCTGTCATTCTCCCTGCCATTTTTATAACTGGCATTTTTCTTCTTAGCGGAAAACCTTTAGGATTTGTTTTGGCCCCGGTGTTTCTCACATTTTTTGTATTGATGGACATTACGATTGCAACACTTGCAGTAGTCATTAAAATGAAGGGAGCTGAAAGTAATTTGACAATTACCGCAATTATGAGTGTACTTGCTTTGTTTAGCCTGATCTTATTAATTTGGTCTATAAAAAGTTTTAGAACAATACCTGGCACATGAGCCTCATTTTAAAAATGTTTCAAGAAACCAACTTCGCATATGCTGCATAAAGAACAGAACGCTGAAATGTGTGACACAATTGGGCTGATAGTAGTAATACAGCCGGGTCAACAACAAAAAAATTCCAAAAGTCTGAAACAACCTTTGGAATTTATTAAACTCTTGAAACTATTTAAACCTTATTTAGGCCATAGACCAATAATTATTCCGGAAACAACACAACCAGCAATATTATACAAGCCATTGATCACATGAAGGGCGGTTGGCTTTTTTTCATATAAATAAGAAATAGAAATTGCCGTTGCAGAGAAGCAAACTCCAACGATCAACCCTATTTTACATCCGGACATCCATCCGAAAGTTCCGATGCGGGTGATCAAAATGGCAAGACCAATGCTGGCGACAATCATCAAAACCAGTGATGCAAGCATCGTCTGGGCAACTCCGGATTTCGCATTCGGGTCATTCATGTTAACACCGGATGCTTTGATCCATGCATTTTTGAAAATAAAAGAATACCAGATAGCTCCCAGTACAAAATAACCGAGACCGCCGACGAGTACCGCCAGCCAATTAATGTTCGAAAAAATTGCAGTATCCATAATAGTTGGTTTTAGTTCGGTTAAAAGATAAGCCTTTTCACCATCAATTACAATGGTTGAAATTGTTTATCAACATTATGGTAGCGGATGTTTATAATCTTTTTACCCTGATATTCCGGAATGACACCATGTTGTTGCCATGATCCTGCAGGCATAGCCTCCCTTTTTTAAAAGTTCCGAAGCCGGGCCATTGCCTGAACTTACTGGCAGCAATCATTTTTTTCCAGTTGTCATCCCACATAGTAGTGGATACCACATTTTCACCATTGAGATAGAGATCAAGCTTACCGTTGACACATTTTATTTCTGCAAGATTCCATTCTCCAAACGGTTTTACGGTTTCTTTACTGCATGAGATAAGGTCATAGAGGTCGCCTGCGCGGTGTTTCGCAATTTTTGCATCCGGATGTCCTGCATTATCGAGTATCTGCATTTCGGGTCCTGATTCATAGGAGTCTTTGAATTGAGTAGTGTCCTCGTGTACATAAAAAATGATACCGCTGTTGCCATTTTTCGATATCATCCACTCCAGTTTGAGATCGAAATTTTCAAATTCATCATCAGTCACAATATCGCCTCCACCTGCTTCACTATTTACTTTTGCGGTAGTATCAATATATAAAACGCCATCATTTACTTTCCATGCACTGCCGGCTGGTGCGCCGCCATACTTATGCCAGCCTTTGGTAGATTGTCCGTTAAACAACGATTGCCAGCCATCTGCTTTCTCCTGATCGGATAAAGAATTCATGGTTGTTTCAGTTTTCGGTTTTGAAGTATCGCTGTCACTTTTCTCTGTGTTGGATTCATTATTACATGCTAAAAGAGCGATCAAACAAATACCAGGTATCAAAAATTTTACCATGAAGTTTATTTTTTAAGTAATAAAATATATCGCACAATAGTTTCGGCATCTTCCGGTTGAAGCGAAGGATGTGGCGTCATCTGTCCCGGCATGTTCCAAATGCCATCATTTCCGCCCTTGATTATTTTTTTGGCGAGATGCCCGATAATTGTATCAGGATAAGATGCATATTTATTGGCGACATCCCTGTACGAGGGACCTTGCAATGTTTCATCCACCCGGTGACAGGTAAGGCAATCGGTACTGCCAATAAGCTCAAGTCCTTTTTGGTAATCAGGGTTCTTAGTGATGTCAGTTGCGTCACTCTTCTTTTCTTCGTTGCCCTTGTTACTATCTCCTCCGCCGCAGCCTAATAAGATCGCCAGGGTAACCGATGCAATTAAATACTTTTTCATGTCGCGTTGATTTTGTTGATTGGTCATTTTTATTTTAATCCAAGTACTGAGCGATTAAAGTTATTATCTGCTTTGGTCCCTGCAAAATCATCAAAAGCTTTTTCCGTCACCCTAATGATATGTTTTTGAATAAACGCCGCTCCTTCTTTTGCTCCGTCTTCAGGATGCTTCAGGCAACATTCCCATTCCATCACAGCCCAGCCTGTATAATCATATTGGGTTAGCTTGCTGAAGATCGTTTTAAAATCCACCTGTCCATCGCCGGGAGAACGATAACGTCCTGCACGGTTCAGCCAGCTTTGATACCCGCCAAAGGTTCCCTGTTTTCCGGTAGGATTAAATTCCGCATCCTTTACATGAAACGCCTTTATTCTTTCATGATAAAAATCTATATACTGAATGTAATCCAACTGCTGCAACACAAAATGTGAAGGATCATACAGCAAACAGGCTCTTGGATGATTATTCACGTTTTCCAAAAACATTTCATACGTAATGCCGTCAAACAGATCTTCGCCCGGATGTATTTCATAACAAACATCCACGCCACACTCATCAAAGAAATTTAATATCGGCGTCCATCTTTTTGCCAGTTCCTTAAATCCCTCTTCCACCAAACCGGCGGGCCGTTGCGGCCAAGGGTGAAATGTATGCCATAATAATGCGCCGCTGAAAGTCGCATGAGCATTTAATCCTAAATTCTGTGAAGCTTTGGCACCATATTTCACCTGCTGAACGGCCCATTCCGTTCTTGCCTTTGGGTTGCCACGAAGATTTTCCGGAGCAAATCCATCAAACAGCGCATCATAAGCTGGATGTACGGCTACCAATTGTCCTTGCAAATGCGTTGAAAGTTCTGTGATCTCTAATCCGCATTTGTTTACCACTCCTTTTACCTCATCAGCATACGTTTTACTCTCTGCCGCTTTTTTCAAATCAATACATCGTGGATCCCATGTTGGTATCTGCACACCCTTAAATCCAAGTGTTTTAGCCCAAAGACATATTGATTTCAGGTTATCAAATGGAGCTGTATCGCCCATGAACTGGGCTAAGAATATTGCAGGGCCTTTGATGGTAGTCATAATTTTATTTTGGAAAGTTCTGAATTATGAATTAACAGCTACATTCTGAATTCATAATTCATCATTCTAAATTTTAAAATCTATCCACTTTCTGATTGCTCTTCCCGCTCTTTATCACATTTTCAATAAATGCCATTCCTCTCACTCCGTCCTCTATACCGGGAAAGTCAAGCCATTCGTCTTTTGGTTTTTCGCCATTCATCTGCGCTTTCACACACAACATAAAATTCCTGTAAAGGTTAGCGAATGCTTCCAGGTACCCTTCAGGATGACCCGCCGGCGTCCGTGAATTATGTGCTGCATACGAACTAACATAACCTGTTCCGGCTCTCCAAATTTCTCTTGGCTTATCGAGCCATTTTATCAATAAGCTATTCGGATCTTCCTGTTTCCAATCGATACTTCCTTTTTCTCCATACACTCTTATTTTGACATTATTTTCTTCACCTGCGGCTATTTGTGATGCAAATAAAACTCCGGAAGCGCCATTGTCATATTTTAATAATACGGCGCCGTCGTCATCGAGCTTTCTTCCTTCCACTACGATATTGATGTCAGCACAGAGCTTTACAGTTTTTAATCCGCTGATATATTCTGCAAGATTGAACGCATGTGTACCAATGTCGCCCATTGCGCCGGCCATACCGCTTCTCGACGGGTCTGTTCTCCATGCTGCCTGCTTTTGATCCGTGGCTTCAAGAAATGTACTCAACCATCCCTGCGGGTATTCAACATAGAGCTTTCGGATCTTTCCAAACTTACCACTCAAGACCTGTTGTCTTGCTTCTTTCACCATCGGGTAACCGGTATAAGTATGCGTAAGGCAAAAAAATAATTTACTTTTTTCGGCAATTGATTTTAGTTTTTTTGCTTCCTCCAGGTCAAAGGTCATCGGCTTATCAAGTACCACATGAAATCCATTTTCCAAAGCAAGTTTTGTCGGTTCAAAGTGAACATGGTTGGGAGTGACGATGCTGACAAAATCCATTCTCTCGCTTTCCGGCAATTCTTTTTCCTTTGTGAACATTTCTTTATAAGATCCATATACACTATTTGACGGGAGATAAAGCATCTCTCCGGCTTTTTTTGATTTTTCCGGATCGCTGCTGAATGCACCGCAAACCAGTTCTATTTCGCCATCAATGTTTGCCGCGATGCGATGTACAGCGCCAATAAATGCGCCGGGGCCGCCACCGATCATTCCCATTCTTAATTTACGTGATGACATTGCAAACGTTTGAAGTTTGTTATTGTGAAATAAAAATTGAAGTCCGGAAACAAATATGTGTTTAAAAATAGTACATTTAGTTTTTCCAATGGACTTTTTACAAAACTAACGATTCAATAAATAAGCTTCTGCATGAAATCAACCACCGGGTTCCAGCTTTCTCTGATGATGTTCCTCGAATTTTTTATCTGGGGAATATGGTTTGTCACGCTGGGGACTTATCTTAAATCCCTGCCCGGCACCACCGATGTGCAGGTAGGTATTGCTTATGGAACGCAGGCACTCGGCGCCATCATCGCGCCTTTTATTATCGGGTTGATCGCGGACCGGTTCTTCGCCGCACAGAAAATCCTCGGTGTTATTCATATAGTTGGAGCAGGACTTCTCTATTATGCATCCACTGTTGCGGATTTCGGGGCATTCTATCCCATTATACTTATATATATGATCCTGTATATGCCAACGCTGGCATTGGTGAATGCAGTTTCATTCAAACAAATGACAAGTCCTGAAAAACAATTTTCTTTTATTCGTGTATGGGGTACCATTGGCTGGATCGTTGCCGGTCTCATCATCGGGTGGATGGCATGGGAACAAAAAGGGTCATTGGCAAATACATTTCGCCTCGCAGCTATTGTATCTGGTTTTCTTGGCCTTTACAGTTTCACATTGCCTAATACTCCTCCGCCTAAAGCAGGAAGTAAAGTGAGTTTTGGAGAAATCGTCGGGCTTGATGCCATTGGTTTATTGAAGGACAGAAATTTTCTTGTATTCTTTATTTGCTCAATACTTATTTGCATCCCACTTGCATTTTATTACCAGGAGACAAACATTTTCCTAAATGAATTGAATGTAAAAGGCGCCGCCGGAAAAATGTCAATCGGCCAGATGTCTGAAATGATCTTTATGTTCCTGATGCCTTTCTTCTTCATTCGTTTTGGTGTGAAGAAAATGCTGCTGTTTGGAATGGCAGCATGGGTGATCCGCTATTTATGTTTTGGATTCGGCGACGCAGGCAGCGGTATGTGGTTGTTATATGGAGGGATCATTCTTCATGGCATTTGTTACGATTTCTTTTTTGTTACCGGCCAGATCTATACTGACGAAAAAGCCGGACCGCGAATTCGTTCTTCCGCACAAGGTATGATCACACTTGCCACGTATGGGGTCGGTATGCTGATAGGGTTTTGGTTTGCCGGCCTCATTACAGAACGTTATGCGATCAGTAAAGATGTTCACAATTGGAAAAATATATGGTTGATCCCAGCAGCAATTGCATTTGCAGTGATGCTGATATTTATGCTATTTTTTAAAAAACCGGTAAAGGCGCCAATGGAGGAAGATAAACGGCCATTGATGCCTTAGCGAATAAACCGTCTCTGAAAATGAAAAAAACAAATCGGCGGGATGCTCTGAAACAAATTGCTCTTGGCTCTGCGATCATGGGTGCCTCTCCTTCTCTTATGCTGGCTAATGATAATATACAAGCCAATTATAAACTGAAAGGCAACATCAATCACTCCGTTTGTCAATGGACCTACAATTTTTTGCCCCTTGATGAGTTATGTATAGAAGTTAAGAAGATCGGGTTCAGCGCTATTGACCTGATCGCACCGAAAGATTGGCCCACTTTACAAAAACATGGAATATTTTGTTCCATGTGTTATATAGCTGGCAAAGTAAGCCTGACCGAAGGATGGAATAATAAAAATTTTCATGAAAGTTTGATAAAAGATTACAATGAAACCATCCCGCTGATACCAAAGGCAGGTTATAAAAACCTGATATGTTTTAGCGGAAACAGAAATGGAATGGACGATGAAACAGGATTAAAAAACTGTGTGGATGGATTGAAACAGATCATGGTGTTAGCAGAGAAAAACGGAGTTATGGTAATGATGGAATTGCTGAACAGTAAAGTGAATCATAAAGATTATATGTGCGATAAGACGCCCTGGGGTGTCGAATTGGTAAAAAGGATCGGCTCTCCCAACTTCAAATTGCTTTATGATATTTATCACATGCAGATAGATGAGGGGGACGTAATACGAACGATCAGGGACAATCAGCAATATATAGGACATTACCATACAGGTGGTGTGCCGGGAAGACATATCATTGATGAAACGCAGGAATTATATTACCCTGCTATTATGAAGGCGATATTGGAAACAGGATTTAAAGATTATGTAGCGCAGGAGTTTGTTCCTGATCAAAAAGATAATGAAGCAAAGATCGCAGCGTTGAAAAAGGCAGTGATGATATGTGATGTGTGAGGAAGCCTCACCTAACCTCTCCAAAGGAGAGGAACAACGCACAAACCCTGCTTTTTGGAAATACTTAGATTAATCGGAATGCCCTTAAATAAAGAACAGAGATATAAAGTTGACGCGGTAGTTATAAAGATCATTAAAGATATACAGCACCGCTCCCTCTCCTTCGGAGAGGGATAAGAGGAATGAGGCTGAATAAAGAACAGAAAGATGAACGGAGCGTCGCAAGGGACGATGCCCAAAGAACTGAACGCTGATAAACAAAAAAATATAAACAACAAACTTTTATTATGCCGGAAACTTATGATGCAATTGTGGTTGGTTCGGGGATCAGCGGTGGATGGGCCGCCAAAGAGCTTTGCGAAAAAGGTTTGAAAGTGCTGATGCTGGAGCGGGGACGTAATATCGAGCACATTAAAGACTATGCCGAGAGTAATAAGCCCACATGGGAATACCCTCACAGGGGAGGACGCACCCAGGAAATGATAAAAGATTATCCGGTATTAAAAAGGGATTACCCGCTGAATGAAAGAAATCTTCACTACTGGGCAAGCGATCATGATTGTCCTTATACCGAAACAAAACGATTCGATTGGTTTCGTGGTTATCATGTCGGTGGCCGTTCATTGATGTGGGGACGGCAGAGCTATCGCTGGAGCGATTTCGATTTTGAAGCCAATGCAAAAGACGGAATTGCCATTGACTGGCCGATCCGATATAAGGATATCAAAGCCTGGTACACCTATGTTGAAAAGTTTGCCGGCATTCAGGGATCAGTTGAAAATCTTCCTCAATTACCCGATAGCCATTTTTTGCCCGCAATGGATCTAAATGTCGTGGAAAAAGATGTGGCAGCGAGAATAAAACAGCATTATAATAATAAACGCACACTGATCATTGGCCGCACAGCGCATGTAACAGGCAAACTGCCTGATAGTCCCCAGAGAGATCTATGTCAATACAGAGATATGTGCTGGAACGGCTGTCCATTCGGCGCTTACTTCAGCACACAGTCTTCGACTCTTCCCGCTGCAGTGGCGACAAAAAAGCTCACATTGCGTCCTTTTTCCATTGTTACCGAGATCATCTATGACAAGGATACTAAAAAAGCAAAAGGAGTGAGGGTATTGGATGCTGAGACAAACAAGACTTATGATTTTTTCAGCAAGATCGTCTTCCTGTGTGCATCATCTTTTAATTCTACCTGGGTGCTGATGAATTCGGCCACCGATATATGGCCTGACGGACTCGGCAGCAGCAGTGGTGAGCTGGGTCATAATGTAATGGATCATCATTTCCGGTGCGGCGCCAGTGGTGATATAGATGGCTATGAGGATAAATATTATTTTGGATTTCGACCTACCGGCTTTTATATTCCACGTTTCAGGAATTTATTCGGAGAAAAAAGAGATTACATAAGGGGATTTGGCTACCAGGGCAGTGCCAGCCGGCAGGGTTGGTCAAGGGAAGTGGCCGAGCTTAATATCGGAGCTGATCTCAAGGAAGCATTAAGCGAACCAGGTCCGTGGCGCATCGGTGCGACGGCGTTTGGAGAAATGCTTCCCTATCATGACAATAAAATATCTCTTGATAAAACAAAAAAAGATAAATGGGGTCTACCGGTACTGGCAATGGATGTGCAGTTAAGGGAAAATGAAAAGAAAATGCGCATAGATATGAAGAATGATATGAAAGAAATGTTGGCGGCAGCTGGCGTAAAGAATCCATCGACGTTTGACGACTATTATGCCCCCGGTATGGGGATCCATGAAATGGGAACGGCAAGAATGGGCAAAGATCCAAAAACATCGGTGCTGAATGAACATAACCAGGTATGGGATTGCAAGAATGTATTTGTAACAGATGGCGCATGTATGACCTCGGCATCTTGTGTAAACCCGTCCTTAACGTATATGGCTATGACGGCAAGAGCTGCTGATTTCGCAGTAAAAGAGTTCAAAAAATAAAAGAGAAATTAATTTAGACGACAATTAAATTATAAGTTATGGATCGCAGAGAACTTTTGAAATTGATCGCACTGGCAACGGGCAGCGCTTTGATCGGCGGTGAAGTTTTTTTGACAGGTTGCAACAATCCAGACCAGGCATTGGGTTCCGGGCAATTCACGGAAGATGATATCGCTTTTCTTGATGAAGTAGGCGAAACGATCTTACCAAAGACCAGTTCAGCCGGAGCCAAAGAAGCGAAGATCGGAGAGTATATGAAAACAATGGTGAATGACTGTTATACCAAAGAAGACCAGGATGTTTTTCATGCAGGAATTAAAAAACTTGATGAAGCCTGTAAAAAAATGCATGATCACGGGTTTATGAAGGCAAGCCCCGAACAACGCAAAGAATTGCTTATCTCGCTTGATAAGGAATCGAAAGAAGCGGCTGGAAAGAAAAAAGAATTCGACGAAGCTGAAAAGAAAAAAGAAGGGGAAGAATTTGAAAAGGGTAATATGGAATTTAAGAAAGCGACAATGCCTAGTCATTATTTCACCATGATGAAGCAATTGACTATAGTTGGCTATTTTACTTCCAAAGAAGGCAGGAACGGTGCATTACGTTTCACCCCGGTGCCGGGAAAATATGATGGTAACCTTGACTATAAAAAAGGAGATAAACTTTTTGCAGGTCTTAATTAACAAAACCAGGATATTATGAATTACAAACGCAGGGATTTTTTGAAAATAGGTACTAATGTGGCGGCTGGTGCGCTGTTGCTGCCGGTCATTAGCAGATGTGGCTCTGCGACAAGTGATGTGAAAGACGCCGGAGACATCAAAAATTTTGGTCTGCAACTCTGGTCGCTTCGCGATGATATGCCGAAAGACCCAAAAGGAGTATTGAAACAGGTAGCGGGATTTGGATATAAGCAAATAGAAAGTTTCGAAGGATCAATGGGAATTTTCTGGGGCATGAGCAATACAGATTTTAAGAAATATCTCGACGAAATTGGACTCACGATCGTTTCCTCTCATTGTGATATCAGTAAAGATTTTGAAAAGAAAGCTGCCGAATCTGCTGCCATCGGTATGAAATACCTGATGTGTCCGTGGAAAGGTCCGCAAAAGAGTATTGATGATTTCAAAAAATTCGCCGATGAGTTCAATGCAAAGGGTGAAATATGCAAGCAGAACGGGCTACGCTTTGCCTATCACAACCATGACTATTCATTCAAGGAAATAGACGGCCAACTGCCGCAGGATGTGATGATGCAAAATACCGATCCTGCGTTGGTAGATTTTGAAATGGATATATACTGGGTGGTGACTGCTGGACAGGATCCTGAAGTTTGGCTGAAAAAATATCCTAACCGTTTTCGTGCCTGCCACGTAAAGGATAGAATAAAAAACTCCGATGAACACGATGCCAGTTGTGTCTTAGGTGAAGGAAGTATTGATTTTCCGAAGATCCTGAAAACTGCACAAGCCAATGGAATGGAATATTACATAGTGGAGCATGAGCGCTATGATAATACAACTCCGCTAAAGGCTGCAGAAGCTGATGCGGCTTATATGAAAAAAGTGAAAATATAGAAGATTTTACAGCTGCTTCATCAATTGATTAATTGCATTGCCAAGGCATTCCCCTTTACTGATCTTTTCTGCTAATGGAATCATGTTTATTTGCATCTGGTGATATTCATCCGGGGAAATGCCATTTATCTTCTTCTCAATCTCATAAAGATCATTCACGGCAAAACCGATATTATATTTTTCAACCAGCGGCGCTGAACCCGCTGTCGCCGGAACAATGATCGGTAGTTTGCTTAAAATATACAATGAAAGCTTGTGATGACTGATATACTGCATATAAATTCCGAAACCGCCTTCCGGTCTGTCAATACTATCGCCATCCCACACAAGACCGAATGATCCGTCGAGCTTCGCGGGAAGCATATGCGGATTTTCAATACCGTGATAGGTTACATTCTTTTGCGCAAGCATGACCTTTGTTTGCCCTTTGCCATATAAACGAAAATGTAGTGAGGGGTTATCTTTTTCCAGTAAATGAAGATCATTAAGGAATAAACTTTTTTCGAGATTGCCTGCAAACACGATATCGAAAGAAATATTTCTTTCTTTAGTGACAGGTTCCGTTAAAAAATCAAAGAAATCTATGCTTTCTGCAATGCAATTAACCGACACATTCTGATGCAACCATTCTTTCATTTTTTCATTGTGGACCATAAAATACCTATGTTGTTTGAAAAATTGGATCTCTTTCTGTAACAATTTTTCATCGTCATCTTTTATCCCATCTATATCTGTGATGAAACATATAAGGCGGACCTTCTTTCTTCTTAATAATTTCAGCAAAAGTTTATTCATTCTTGCATAAACCGGGAAAAGAAATACCACAACAGATCCTTTCTTTATTGCAAAAAATATTTTTAGCAGGAAAAAGAAACGGCTGAACTTAGCCCATAAAGAAAAATCGGTATGATAGGGAAATAAAACCGGCTCAAATCCATTTGTCGTCAATATCTCTTCCGCATCCGAATATCCCACGCCGCCGTGTAAATATTCCTGTTGCGTATATTGTTGTATGAAATATTTTTTTCCCACCTGTCGTTTGATTGCCGATACAATACCGGATAAAGATAAGGCGATACATTTGCAAGTGGCTGCATGAGCAATATCGTTTTAACTATATTTACATTGTAATCACAAATTCTTAATGAAGCAACCAGAAATAAAGATCGCACCGCCGGGCGCCCTATCATTCAATTTCGCAGAAACTGGGAGAACAGGGAGCTACTTTATTTTTTTGCATGGCGGGATATCAAAGTAAAATATAAACAAACTTACCTGGGAATACTCTGGGCCGTACTTCAGCCACTCTTGCTGATGGGCATATTTTATTTTGTGTTTTTCAAAACTTTCAATGTCTCGGTGGGCATGTCGTATCCTCTTTATACGTTTGCAGGATTAATACTATGGGGATTATTTTCAACCGGCATAACACACAGCAGTGAAAGCCTGCTCAGCAGTTCACAGATCATCAGGAAAATTTATTTTCCCCGCCTGCTTATCCCCCTTGCTTCCTTATTAACGGCCCTTATTGATTTCTTTATTGCATTCATATTATTAATTACCTGGCTGATCATTGACGGGCAACCAGTGAACTGGCAGATCATTTTTTATTTTCCCCTTGCGATCGCTCTCACGTTTATTGCTTCTTTTGGCATTGGTTCTTTACTGGCAGCGATGAATGTTAAATACCGTGATTTCCGTTACCTGCTTCCTTTCGGGATGCAATTACTTTTCTTTTGCTCCCAGATCGTTTATTCTGTTCATTCGTTACAACAAAATTGGCTAAAGCTTCTGCTGTATTGCAATCCGCTGAACGGTGCATTAGAATTATTTTATTACCCATTAAAAAATGATGGTTTATATGTCAACGGAGTTTTGATAAGCACAGGAGTCGCGATTATATTTCTTATAATTGGTCTCACCTATTTTAAAAAAACCGAAGTGTCCGATC
>CAWAWY010000002.1:0-108202 GCA_963785915.1 uncultured Chitinophagaceae bacterium
TTCCCTGGTATGAAGGTGAGCATATTCTATGGTGGTGCCCCGATCCGCGATTTATTTTATTTCCCGATGAATTAAAAATCAGCAAAAGCATAAAACCTCTGCTGAACAGAAATGAATTTGATTTTACGATCAACCAGGCTTTTGCGGAGGTAATTCGCCAATGCAAAATGATACCGACCGGGCCAGGAAGGAACATGGATAACGGATGAAGTGGAAAAAGCATTATATCAAAATGCATGAACTTGGTTATGCGCATAGCGCTGAAGTATGGAAAGAAGGTAAATTGGCGGGGGATTATATGGTATCAAATTGGGCAAAGTATTTTTTGGAGAAAGTATGTTCAGTAAAGTCAGTAATGCGTCAAGATATGCTTTCAAAAGTATGTACAGCAATATAAAAGAAGAAGGCGTTGAACTGGTAGATTGCCAGGTTTATACAGAATATCTCGAAAGCATGGGTGCCAGAATGATAACCGGAAAGATTTCACAGCTCGAAATTAATGCCTTAATAAACTGATCGCTTCATCATGATCAGAACCTTGTGCCAAGATAATGCGGCAGCATATCCCGCCAGGTTGGCCAGTCATGTGTCCACTCCTGTCCCCATATATCGAGTTCATACCAGATACCTTTATCATAAAGAATTTTTGCAAAACGACCACTCGCTGCCAGGATCTTCATAAGCTCCGCTGCCGGAAAGAATATGAATATGCCGGCTTTGTCGTATTTGTTCCAGGATATTATGATCGGTCAGATTAGGCATGTAATGCATGGGACTGTTGAAATAAACATTATCATCATAATGTCCCTTTGTATATTCAGTAAGATCATATACGCCACTCATGGCAATGACACCATTAATAATATCCGGCCGTTTAAGAAATAAATTCATACTATGCAAAGCGCCAAATGAAGCGCCGCAGGTAATGACAGGAGTTTCCTGACTTGTGTTATTCCTGATAAAAGGAACTACTTCATTAAAAACATAATCATTCCATTGCTGGTGCCGGACAGATTTATGCCAGGGATCCATGTTATTATTCATCCAGCTTTCATTATTGATGCTATCAATAGAAAACACTTTCACTTTTCCGCTGTCAATAAATGGAGCCAGATAATCCATCAATTGAAACCGTTCATATTCCAGATAATCTGCGGCAGCAGTCGGCACCAATAATAATGCAAAGCCATAATCGCCATATACAGCTACCGGCATTTCTTTATTGAGTGAAGGACTAAACCAGGAAGATAATTCTCTTTTCATTTATTTTTTCGTTGAATGAGCTTCAAAATTGATTATGGCTGTTGAGAACCTGTTTTGGTCATTCAACCCTGCACTTTTAATGCGGTACCTCATCAGCAATTTTACGAATATAATTTAGATGACCGTTACCATAAATGGGCAAAAACTACGATTAATCAGTCGGACAGGGTCAAGGGAGGATAAAACAACAATACTCAGGGTTAAACTTGATTTTTGACAAGTAATAAAAAAAAGCTTGGTAATTTAACCAAGTAATATTACTTTAGATTTTCAGTATTTTTACCATCGTAAAATTTCTTATAAGACAGCCTACTAAATGCGAACTCCTTCCTTTAAACTACTAAAAACTAAACCATTAAGATATCACTTCCCCGATGCCCAAGCCTAAACACAAACCCAAATATAAGCCATTCCATGCCGCTACCCTATAAGAATCCTAATGGTCGATGATCACGACTTCGTTCGTGAATCATTGAAAAAATTACTTGAAAAAGATAATGTCTTTTCTGTCGTTTGTCAATGCGAAAACGGCGCAGACGCCATTGAGAATGCCACCATCCATCAGCCTGACATTATACTGATGGATATAAATATGACCCCTATCAATGGTTTTGAGGCTACCAAAAAGATCCTGGAAGCAAATCCCTCGGCCAGGGTTATCGGGCTTTCGATAAATAACATCCCGAATTATGCAACAAAGATGATTTCCCTCGGCGCCAAAGGCTATGTTACAAAGAGCTCGACATTTGATGAGTTAAAAAATGCCATTCAAAAAGTGCATGATGGCGAAAACTACATTTGCCAGGAGATAAAGAAAAAATTACCGCCAAAGGAATAAACATTCCTGCCTAAACGCCCACTTCAAACGATGATCTGATCAGTCAATCTTCTTCGTCTACACAAAAGCCGGTAAATTTGCGGGCTTATGGACACTGACAAAGAACTTTGACCATGCATCTGCAGAACAGAAATGGTACCAGCATTGGTTAGATAAAAATTATTTTAACAGCGCTCCTGATGAAAGGGAGCCTTATACATCGTCATGCCTCCGCCTAATGTCACCGGTGTATTGCACATGGGCCATTGTCTCAACAATACTATACAGGATATATTAATACGCCGGGCAAGAATGAGGGAAAAAATGCATGCTGGGTTCCCGGGACTGATCATGCTTCCATTGCCACGGAAGCCAAAGTGGTCCAGATGCTCCGGGAAAAAGGAATTAGCAAATCATCATTGAGCCGTGAAGATTTTTTAAAATATGCCTGGGAATGGAAAGAAAAATATGGAGGGATCATTCTTCAACAATTGAAAAAACTGGGATGCAGCGCTGACTGGGATCGCACCACTTTCACCATGGACCCGCATTATTATGGATCAGTAATTAATGTGTTTATTGATCTGTATAATAAAGGATATATCTACCGTGGCAAACGGATGATCAACTGGGATGTAAAAGCAAAAACAGCTTTGAGTGATGAAGAAGTGATACGAAAAGAGACAAAACAGAAACTTTATTACCTAAAATATTTCCTTGATCTGGATCATCAATTATCAATCCTGGATCCACTCACGACTCATCACTCACCACTCATGACTTCATTACTATTGCCACCGTCAGACCCGAAACTATCATGGGTGATACAGCGATCTGTGTACATCCCGATGATGAACGATATAAACATCTTCATGGAAAATTTGCATTTGTTCCTCTGATCAATCGCCGGATCCTATTATTACCGGATGAATATGTAACGATGGATTTTGGAACAGGTGCGTTGAAAGATCACTCCGGCCCATGACATGAATGATAATCAACTTAGGCCAAAAACACAACCTGGAAGTGGTTGATATTTTCAATGAAGATGGAACGTTGAATGAAGAAGCGCAGATATATATTGGCGAGGATCGGTTTGAAGCAAGAAAAAAGATCGTTAAAGAACTGGAAGAGAAAGGTCACATTGTAAAGATAGAAGATTATACCAGTGAAGTAGGATACAGCGAAAGAACAGATGCTGTTGTTGAACCCAGGTTTAAGCTTGCAATGGTGGGTGGATATGAAAAAAATATCCGGGCCGGCGTTGAATGCTGTGATGAATGATGAAATAAAATTCTACCCGGCAAAATTCAAAAATCTTTATCGCCACTGGATGGAAAATATCAAGGACTGGTGCATCAGCCGCCAGCTCTGGTGGGGACATCGGATTCCGGCATGGTATGATGCCGGATGGAAATGTTTGAAGTAGCAGCTAACTGAAGAAGAAGCTTATGACAATTTGCAGCAATAAATTTCGGGTTTCGACATCTCGGAGTTCGGATTTAAAACAGGACGAAGACTGCCTTGATACCTGGTTTTCGAGTTGGCTATGGCCTTTTGAAGTTTTTAAAGGATATAGTAATCCGGGCAATGCAGATATTAAATATTATTATCCCACCAACACGTTGTCACTGCTCCTGAGATTATTTTCTTTTGGGTAGCAAGGATGATCATGGCGGGTTTTGAATACAAAGGCGAAAAACCTTTTAATGAAGTTTATTTTACCGGTATTGTAAGAGATAAGATCGGAAGAAAAATGAGTAAACAGCTTAGGCAACTCACCTGATCTTCTAGAGATGATCGATAAAGATGGCGCTGATGCGGTTCGTTTTGGGATCATGATCGCATCTCCTGCCGGCAATGACCTGATGTGGGACCAGTCGGGGAATGAACAGGGAAGATTTTTTATAAATAAAATGTGGAATGCACTGAAGTTGGTGAAGATGTGGGAAGAAAGGAGATCAGAAGTCAAGAGCCGAGCAACTGAAGATCATTTTGCGACTTCAATGGTTTGAAAACAGGTTAAATGAAGTAAGTGATTGAGATTGAAAGACTGTACAAGGATTTTACGTCTCAGTGAGGTGTTGAAAACAATTTATTCACTGATCTGGGATGATTTCTGCAGTTGGTATCTGGAATGGGTAAAACCGGGCTTTGAACAACCCATCGATAAGACAGTTTATGAAAAAACAGTTGATTTCTTTGAACAACTGATGCAGTTGCTTCATCCCTTTCATGCCTTTTGTTACAGAAGAAATTTATCACCAGTTGAAAGAGCAAAATGATGATCTTACTGTTAAAGCAATTACCTGCCATTGTATGATACGGTGAACAAAGATATATTACAAGAACGGCATCATTATTGAAAGAAACAATCACTGCCATCCGTGATGCAAGAATAAAAACCAGTTAAAACCAAAAGACAGTATACGTTTGCATATTCAAACTGAGAACTGAAAACGTTTATCAAAGCAATTGAATCCATTTTAGCCAAACAGGTAAATGCTGAATCAGATTACATATACATCCGATAAACCTGTACCAAATTCATAACTGTGGTAGTACAAAAAGATAAGTTCTTTATTGAAACAACTACTGTCCTTGACACCTCGCTCGCAAAAAGAGCAATTACATAAAAGACCTTGATTACCAGAAAGGTTTTCTTAGCTTCAGTTGAAAAGAAACTCAGCAATGAAAGGTTTGTTCAGAAGCGCAAAACCGGAAGTGGTTGAAATTGAAAGAAAGAAAAAAGCGGATGCGGAAGCAAAGATCAAAGCAATTGAAGAAAGCCTGGCTTCATTATGACGATTACCGAATTGTGTATGCCCATTATATTCCATCAAAAGAACGGCTCTCTCTTACACTATATATGTACATCAAATGTAAAGTTCCAAAGCCGTCATCGAATGAATAAGCCTGATCGTGAATGAAAATAAAACAACTGATACTGGAAATATCAAAGCCTGGTGAACTGATGCGGTTCTATGAAACCGTATTGGGATTATCAGTGGAAACAGGAACTAACAAAGAAATAAAAATTAATATTGGCAACACGGAACTTGTATTTCAGCAGGCAAAGGCTGCAGAACCCTTTTATCATTTTGCTATAAATATTCCGGCCAATAAAATTGAAGAAGCCAAACGCTGGCTGAAGGACCGGGTTGAGCTGATATGGATAGATCAATACAAAAGCGATGTCGCCGATTTTGTGAACTGGCATGCAAAGTCCGTATACTTCTTCGATCCTGCGGGCAACATCCTTGAACTGATTGCCCGCTTTGATCTCGATAATGAGAACGGCGAACCATTTTCATCGTCGCAATTTCTTTCTATCAGTGAAATAGGACTTGTATTCAAAGAGAAGACCTGGAAGAAAGAACTGATAAATTATTAAAGCAATACGATCTGTCTTATTTTGATAAGCAACCACCCTTACCACAATTCAAAGCAGTCGGTGATGATGAAGGTCTCTTTATTATTGTAACTGAAAACAGGAATTGGTTTCCGACTTCCAAACCATCCGGGATTTTTCCGATGGAGATTTTGTTTGAAAATGCAGGAAAAAGATGGGGATTGAAGATGTGACCATAAGCATGTTTCGTGAGACACGAACCATGGCTATGGCAATACCCATATTATGCGCTGGCTTGAACGCAATCTTTTACTTTAGAATTCACTCTGTCAAAATGGTCTTAAAATCTGAAGCACACAAAGTGGAATATAAAAAGTATTCAGAAGACTCTATAGAGTCATTTTTAAAACAAGTAATGATTACATCATTCTGGTTGAAGCCACTATACAATTTACAAAAATGGCTTTTAAGATTGGCATCGAGAGCTAGTTTTAATTGTTTTTGGGAATCGACTTTGACCCAATGCTCGCTATTCCAGTAATAAGTTTTTATGGTTAGCTTATTAGTACTGTCACGAAAAACAATATAGTTCTTAATAATAATTTTTTCTCCTTCACTATTTGCTTCTAGTATAAATATTTCTTTATTTGCTAGCTCATTCTTAACTAATTCCCAAAATTTAAACCGAATTGATTCCTTATTCAAAATGCTTGGAGTTTAAATATTCAAATAGCTTTTAAATCCTAACAATCTGTTTTCATATTTTCCCTTGACATCTAAATCCGCTGATTCTTGAATTTGCCTATCCAGAGAGGAAAATGTTGCCAAATTCCATTGCTTGAAAATGGAATCAATATTTAGATTATTGTCTAACGATGCATATTTGTCATTAGACACTCCATTTTTGTTTCCTAATCCACAGCCGAAAAGAATGAATGATATTAGTATGATGATTTTCATAAAAGCTTGCGCATAACTTGCCAATTTCCGCTACCCCGTATTCCAAATTTAATTGATTGTTTGCACAATCCGGAACAAACCGAAAGACTCACTCATCAATTGTTCTTCATTCTTAAAAATGAAATACCAACTATCAGCAGCCAGACCAACCAAAGCGTGCTGCCAATAAAACCCGCCATATCCCAGGCCGGGAAACCGGGAATGACTGTCGCAAAAAGTTCAGCTTGTGCCAGGAAATAAATTACAGAAGCAACTATTCCCAGCCAGCATATCCATTTGGCAACAATATTCAACTTCAGAAAAGCGTATGAGATCATTACCGTCCAGGTAACGGTAAACAACTGCCCGATATGCTCGCCAATTAATACGCCGCCAAACTGGTGCACTGTTTGAAAAGAACTGATGGCCACTGTTTTTGCGGTGGCATCTCCTGCGATATAGCTGTTCGCTATTACCGGCACGACAAATACCCATCGTAGCAAAGCGATGATCTGTACAACACCGGAAATAACACCAAATGTAGTTACCCATTTAATGAATCCCAGTCTCCCCTCCAGTTTTTGACCAACCAGGATATAAGCAATAAGTAACGGTAAGCCGAGAATGGCAAATGCCCACCATGTCAGGATCAGCTTGCCGCCTCCGTCATGGAACTTCGTTAAAATAGTACCTGTGTCCTGTCGCAGGATATCCGGATATTCAAACGTTATCGTAAGGATCGTATAGGGCACAAATACTCCGATGGCTCCTATAATTAACAGGAGCCCGATGGCTTTTTCCTTTTTCATGTAACATTGTTTATGGTGATTGGATGGTGAACATTCTATCTTCGTTCCGGCCTCCTGGTCAACCTGCAGTAACTGTATTATAAATTTTCAAAGACCTTGTTCATTTCTTATATTTCGGCTGATACAACTGCACAGTAAAATCTCCCGGCACATAAAAATGCGTAACTAAACCATATCCATGATCCTCTATCTCTCCTTTGAACTTTACGCCCTTGACTTTTAGTTCTTCCACAGTTTGTTTTATATCATCACAGTAAAAAGAAATATCGGCTGTACCCGATGGTGCGCCGTGACTTTCATCAGAAGGATGACATCCCAAATCTGCTTCGGGCAAGTCAAAGATCAGCCATCCTCCTCCCACATCAGTTGCTTTTAAGTTTAATTTATCACGCAAAAAATCTCTTAGCCCGGTCGCATCGGAGCTGTAAAACATTGTATGAACACCTTTGATCATTGATAACAATTTTAAATTTCAATAATTATAATTTTTATAAATATACTGATTGGCGGTAGAAAATTATTCAATGACCCGTTCCCATTAATTCTTTATACTCATACACAAAGACACCCTCTTCATTTTTTTTTGCTGCCGCGACCATAGCCTTCGCCACTTTCCTTGCATGAATGGGTTTATGTTTTGAAGATAGAAGGAATGACAAGGCAGAGGCAATTTTTTTTCCAAAATTTTCTCTTAAACGAAATTCTTTCCTTTTGCCAAGTAAAAAAGAAGGCCGCATGATATGAACAGACCTTAAACTATTTTCTGCTATCGCATTCTCCATTTCGCCTTTCAATCTCAAATAAAAATACCGGCTCTTGCTATCCGCACCGTTTGCTGATACAACAACAAAAATTTCACAGCCTGTCATTTTGCAAAACCTGGCAAGTTTCACTGGTATATCATAGTCAACTTTACGGTACGCATCATTGTCGCCTTTCACTTTTTTATTCGTTGTGCCGATGGCGCAAAAAACAACATCACTGTTGTCAATGGCAACCAGCAATGAATCACTGTCGTCAAAATCAACTAACTTCTTTTCCAGTTTAGCATGTTCGATTGACAACGGTCTCCGGGTGAGTATTCGCACTGTATCGTAAAACGGATCTTTCAATAATTCATCCAGCAGATGACTACCGATCAAACCGGTAGCGCCGATAACTGTTGCCGTTTTACTCATAAAAAATCAGGAAGTTTGCAGTATGCAAATTCAGGAAAATATTTCATTAAAGCCATTTAATACTTTCAGCATTGATGCAAAAGCCCGGCATTTTGCAACATTTTCGAGCGCCGATGAGCTTTCTCAATTCGAAGTTCGAAATTCGAAATTCGAAATTTTTATACTTGGGGGCGGCAGCAACATACTTTTTACCAAAGATGTTGAAGGATTGGTATTGAAGAATGAAATTAAAGGAATAGATGAATTGCATGAAGATGCGGAACATATTTATGTAAAAGCAGGTGCCGGTGAGAACTGGCATGAGTTTGTGCAATATTGCCTGGGGCGTAACTGGGCTGGCATTGAAAACCTTTCATTGATACCAGGCAACGTAGGCGCTTCGCCCATGCAGAACATCGGCGCCTATGGTGTTGAGCTCGCAGAAGTTTTCTGGAGCCTCGAAGCATTTCATTTAAAAGAAAAAAAGACGATCACTTTTACTCCGGCTGATTGTGCCTTTGGCTACCGGGACAGCGTATTTAAAAATAAATATAAAAACCAGTTTGCTATTCTCAATGTCACCTTCCGGTTAAGAAAAAAACCGATATTCCATACCAGTTACGGCGCCATTCAGCAGGAACTGGAAAAAATGGGAGTGAAAGAATTAACTATCCAGGCTATTTCGCAGGCAGTGATCAATATACGCTCTTCAAAATTACCGGATCCGAAAGTTGTTGGCAATGCAGGCAGCTTCTTCAAAAACCCGGAAGTGACGATCGCTAAATATGAATCGATGAAGGAAAAATTTCCGGATATAGTTGCCTACTCGCTGATAAATGGGAATTATAAACTGGCTGCCGGTTGGCTGATCGAACAGTGCGGATGGAAAGGCTTTCGCGAAGGCGATGCGGGTGTGCATCCCAGGCAGGCTCTCGTTTTAGTGAATTATGACAATGCCTCAGGAAAAGAAATCTATGGGCTGAGTGAAAAAGTGCAGCAGAGTGTACATAAAAAGTTCGATGTTCTCCTGGAAACAGAGGTTAATATTATTTAACAGCAAACCGGTGCAGCGCAGGCTAAGGAATGGTTGTCATACCCCCAAACCATAAACCATCTGTTATGCAAAAGATCTGCTTCCTCCTTGCTTTTTTTCTTTTTACAGCAACACTTTCCAGGTCACAGGATAAAATTTACCGGAAAAACGGGAAAATAGTAGCGGCCAAAGTACTGGAGATCGGCAGTGCGGAAATAAAGTACCGCGAATTCAACGATCCCGACGGACCGATTTATGTCCTGGAATCAGACCGCGTTAATAAAATAGTATTTGAAAACGGCCGGGTTGAAAAGTTTACTGTTGATATTAAGGATCCTGAAAAATATGAAGGTCAATTAAAGAAAGCCATAAAATTTGATTTCCTCGGGCCGTTATTGGGCTACTCGCAGTTCTCGTTTGAAAAAAGCACCGGGGTTGGAAAAGCCTATGAGCTTTCGCTTGGCATCATCGGCGCCGGTAAATCTTCGAGGATAGATTATTATGACTACAATTTCCGAGATGTCAAAAGAAATCAATTCGGAGTGTTTGTAAGTGGCGCTTATAAATTCGGAAAATTGCCGGATTTTATTTTGTTTGGAAAAACGAGGCTCACGCATGTTATGCAAGGAACTTACGCCAAACCGATCATATATCTTGGCAACTATAGCGAAAACCAGATAATGCGAAAAGCAAACAACACGTATGAAGTGGGTAAGCAAAATGTTTATTTTGCTGCTTTACAGGTAGAAATAGGAAGGCAATGGGTTTTTGGCGACAAATTCCTTCTTGATATTTTCGAAGGGCTTGGTTATGGCTTTGATAATAAGAAAGACTCTTATCAATACGATACCTACTTTGACAATACCACTGCATATAATTATGCTAATGTAAGATTGGGAAGGACGCCGGGATTATCTTACACGTTTGGAATTAAATTAGGACTGCTAATTAAATAGAAGATCAATTTTTCTGTGACCCGGAAGCCATTTCGTTGGTAACGAAATGGCTTTTTTCAGGCTTCTTCATCAAACTCTTCTTCATAATCTTTACTGCCAAAATTCATCATACTACCCATCAGGTCTTTGAATTCAATTTTATTTTCAAATATTTTTTTGCTGATAAGTGAATAAGAAGCGAGACCATGCAATACAAATTCCATCAGTAACGCAGATTGCAGGTCGTTTGACTTGGGCAAAATATTTTTTAACCAACGCATGAAGACCATCTACGTTGTACAACAATAGTATTTTGTCTTTATCAGAAGTATTAAAAGAGAGATTAAGATTGTTTCCCTTATCAAACCAACCAATGATGGATTTATACGGATTTTCTTCCGGCTTTTCTGGTTGCGCCGGTTTACCAGCTGCCCTGTAGGGATCTGTATTTTTTCTTTTCTTCAGTGTATCGGGATTCGGAAAATATTGAACGAACTGTGAACGGATAGCTTTATCCACCAAATTCATAGCGACCTGGTAAGGGCCTTCCTGTTCGCCTTCATACACCAATTCCACTTTTCCTGTAATAGAAGGAATAATGCCAATGAGATCAGCGATCCAAACATGCGTATTCTTTTCATTGTTGATAATGGCTCTTCGTTCGGCAGCGCTGACTGCATTTTCAAATGCCGAAATAGTAAGCCTGGCACTCACACCGCTTTTTTTATCCACGAGCTCACTGGCTCTTGCTTCAAAAGCTACCTGCTCTATCAAACGTTTTACAAGATCACTTACTTTTATTTTTTGCTTTTTGCTCATCACTTAATACGGCTTCCTGCTCGGTGATCTCCAAAGCGTTTTCTAATGATTTGGGATAATGAGTCAAAATCTGGCTTTCGATCCTGTCTTTTAAAGGAGTGACGATAGCGCCGCGGTTGGTATAATCTTCCGGGTTAGCCGTAAACACAAATAAAATATCCAGCGGCAGACGCAATTTGAAACCCCGTATCTGCACATCACCTTCTTCCAGAATATTAAACAGAGCAACCTGTATTCTCGCCTGCAGGTCGGGCAATTCATTTATCACAAAGATGCCGCGGTTGCTTCTGGGAATGATGCCGTAATGCAATACTCTTTCATCAGCGAAACTCAATTTAAGATTGGCAGCTTTGATCGGATCGATATCGCCGATCAGATCGGCAACACTTACATCAGGCGTAGCCAGTTTTTCGCCATATCTCTCGTGCGATGAATCCAGTGAATCGGTGTCTCATCTCCATGTGCCGCGATCTGGTCCAGTGCATATTTTGAAACAGGCTTTATCGGATCATCATTGATATCACTGCCTGAGATAACAGGGAATATATTCATCCAGCAGTTCGATCATTTGCCTGGCCATTCTTGTTTTCGCCTGTCCACTCAACCCGAGAAATAAGTATATTGTGTTTGCTGAGCAAAGCTCTTTCCACATCAGGTATCACACTGTCTTCATAGCCCACGATACCGGGAAAAGTGCTTTCCTTTTTTTGCAGCTTGCAGATCAGGTTACGGCGTAATTCTTCTTTGATGCTTTTGGGAATATAGCCTGAGGCTTTCAGTTCTGCAAGAGTTTTTATTTTTTGAATGTTCATGTCCAACTCTATTTACAAAATAATTTTTTATTCATCACTGTTTCTCTTCGTAAAACTTAATACCAGCTATGAAATTAAAATGCTTTTTTATTATCAGTGCAAAGTTGAAAATTATTAGATAAAGCAGTTGCTGCGATAAGTAAATCAGCAATTTTAATTTGTTTTTGTACTGAATATTTTGAGAACAACTGGAACGCTTTCAAAGAAATATCACTATTTAAGTGAATAATTGCGTAGCTTTTTAATTCTTTCCGTGTTGATGCAAGCTGTTTAAAGTTTTTGGCTCCATTTAATAGTTCAAATGCTGTGATAACCGAAATTGAAAATATATCTTTAATTCTTGTTAGCTGCTGATATTTGGTTATATCGCCTCTGTATGATTTGAGAATAATATCGGTGTCAACTAATATTTTCTTCCCCATGATTCTTCTCTTAATTTAATAGGATCAATATCCAACTCTTTCCATTTTCCAAATAAAAATGTTGGGGAAAATTTTTTAATAATCTTTTTCTTTTTTACAGGGCTTTTCTTTGTTGTTTTTTTGACTTTTGCCTTTTTTATTAAAGACCTTTTCTCTGAAATTTCAGCTCCCAGTTTTTCCAGCAACTGTGTTACAAGTTCTGATGATTCCTCCGGTATCCTTACAATTATTTCCTTCATGATACTAAAATTACATATTAATACACCGTCTTTCTTTTCCCACTCTCAAAATCTTTAAATATAAAGGCGCCTAATTTATCCAACGACGCAAAGAATGCTTTACCATTATTGGTCTCTGTAAATTCCTGTACAAACCGTTGCAGATAAGGATCCGTAGCGATCATAAACGTTGTGATCGGTATCTTAAGTTTCTTGCATTGTGCTGCGAGGTTCATACAACGATTCATTACTTTTCTGTCAAGACCAAAACTATTTTTATAATAACGTTTCCCAATTTTCAGACAAGTCGGTTTTCCATCTGTGATCATAAATATCTGCTTGTTCGGATTTTTTCTTCGGCGTAAAATATCCATCGCCAATTCAAGGCCCGCAACAGTATTGGTATGATAAGGTCCAACCTGCAGGTAAGGAAGATCTTTTATTTCCACAGGCCAGGCATCGTTCCCAAAAACAACGATATCCAAGGTATCCTTCGGATATTTCGTGGTGATGAGTTCACTCAACGCCATCGCCACTTTTTTTGCAGGCGTTATCCTGTCTTCTCCATATAATATCATCGAATGTGAAATATCAATCATCAGTACAGTCGAGGTCTGCGCTTTAAAATCCGTTTCCCTGATACTCAGATCATCTTCCTGCATACTGAAACTTTCAACACCATGATTGATCTGTGCATTGCGGATGCATTCAGTAAAATCAATTTGCTCCAGCATATCGCCAAACTGGAACTGCCTTGTCTCCGGATTTAGTTCATCACCCTGCCCCGGTTTGAAACTATGATGATCGCCTTGCTTTGTCTTTTTCAGCTTACCGAAAATTTCTTCAAGACTTCTTTTCCGGATTCCTTGTTCTGTTTTAGGTGTGATCTTTATTTCACCTTTCTGATTATCCTCTGTGATATACCCTTTATCTTTTAATTCATCAATAAAATCACCCATGCCATATTCATCATCCGTCAGTTCATATTTTTTATCCAGTTCATTCAGCCATTGCATAGCTTCTCCCACATCTCCATTTGTATAGGTAAGCAATTGCATAAAAAGATCAAGCAGCTGATCAAACTGGCTTTTGCCTTCACTATCGGGGTCATATTTTGTAAAATGAAAACCTTTCATAAAATAAATTATGTCAGAGGTCGAGTATCAGAATGAATATATTTTGAAGAAAAACGTTTCTGACTTTTATCCTCATATTTCCGACTTCCTTCTTAAGCAATTTACGATAAATCTTTCGGCCCGGTTTAACTATTAACAACAACTTAAAGCTGAAGTGGTTCAAATAAAAAACCTCCCGGATCGCAGGAGGTTTATTGCAAAATAAAAAAATTATTTTTTTAGTTTCAGGCTATCCTCTCTTTTCATACTATCGATCCTTCTGAGGCTATCCATTATCCTTAAACTATCAGGGTTTGCTGTGTTTTTAATTGTGCCAGGGTTTTCCTGATTTGCTTTTTGCGCAGCTGTGGAATCATATCTCTGTTCCAGTTGTCCTAATAACTGCAGGAAATATTCATTTCTTTCTGCATCCCCATTCCTGTTTGTTGTGGTGAACGCTCCATAGAATTCTTCCCTGTTCAATCTTATATATTCATAATATTTTTTCTGCTGCTCAAAATCTTTTTTCAAAGCTGCTTTCACTTTATTGGCGAGGGTCATGTTGCCGGCTTTATAGGCAGCTTCCAGGTAAACGAGGCCGTTAAGATTATGACTATTGAACCGACTGGTCATTGCATAAGGCAAAATACCTTCGGTGATAGTGCTGTCGCTTTTTGCCAATATTTTCAATGCCTCTTCTTTTCTTCCGGCATCTGCCAGGTTACCCGCTCCTTCAGCGTAGGTACTGCGAATATTCAATGCATGCCGCCTGTTCTCTTCATCCAGATAAGTTCCTTTTTTGGAATTAAAGACAAACTTGTTGAGAAGATTATCAGACATCGCATTAAGTATTGTCCGTATTCCGGTAAAGATTGATCACCCATTTATCAGGTGACTCATCCGGTTTGACGGGCACGAGCCGGAAAGACATCCCATCTTTACGCAGATAATTTTGCAGGTTGAGCGGGTTAGAAGGATTGTTCCTGTCAAAATCAAGCCCATCAAAAGGAGAAGTAAAACAGATAGGCCTTTTCCAGTTATTGGCAGCGATGATGTTTAAAATCGCCAGGTCATTTTTCATTAGTGGTCTTTGCGGAAGCTCAAAGCGTAATTCAGGTAACACGTTGTCATCGGGATTCACAGTTTTGTTTTTGATCACAAAATCCCTGTCCACAGGCACTGATACTTTTGTTACAGGAAATGAGTTCAACCGGCATCACCTCTTGAATAATCCATTTTATCCTGATCGTCGCTACCTACATAATTTTTCATCAGGTCATACAAGTCATAAAAACTGTTATTAGGATAACCCGGCTTAGGACTATACACTATATAATCTCTGTTTGCCTCCTCCTATTTGTTCCGGCGCCCAGATCACATCTAAAGAATCGCTATTATTAATTTTATAACGAAGCTGGTTAATATACCAGTCAATACCCAGCAAACTGTAATTAATGATCCGGATATCGGGTCTTACATCTTCTACTTCCTGTGCATACCAAAGCGGGTAAGTATCATTGTCACCAAAAGTGAAAAGGATAGCATTGGGCGCGCAGCTTTCAAGATAATCTTTTGCAAGATCCGGCGCCAACGTTTTACCGCTGCGATCATGATCGTCCCATTCCTGCTGTGCCATGATAAATGGTACTGCAAGACACACCACGGTTGCTGCAAAATTCAGCATCCGCGCATTTTGCCCTGCCGACGAAACCGCCCTGATCAAATAAGTAATACCTAAAGTGACAACAACAAACAACGCTGCTATGATAGACGCCTGTTAATAAAAAACTTGAAGGCGAACCCCTCAACGAACTCATAATGGTGATAATGAAAGTGAGCACACCTCCATATATGAGAATATTATTGAACCTTTTTTATCTTCTTTTTCCCTCGCCATTTTTACAAAAGCCACTACGGCCAGACCGATCCAGATAGCAAACGCATAAAACGAGCCGACATAGGCATAATCCCGTTCCCTTGGCTGTAGCCCGGCTGATTCAGATAAAGTACAACGGCAATACCTGTCATAAAAAATAGAAGGAATCTAACCACCCAGTCTTCCGGTTTCGAAGGAAACTGAAACACACAACCAAGAATGCCAAGGATAAATGGCAGCATGAACAGCTTATTATGTGCTTTATTATTAGTTAAACTATCAGGCATTTTACCTTGATCTCCGAGGCGGTTATTATCTATAAAGGAAATTCCGGTGATCCAATTTCCATCCCTTACATTTCCTAAGCCCTGCACATCATTTTGTTTACCGGCAAAATTCCACATAAAGTATCGCCAGTACATCAGACCCATCTGGTAAGTGAAAAACCAGTTGGCATTGTCCGCGTAGGTCGGTCGATATTGGGCCTGGCCGGTTTCGGGATTCTGGCTTTGCTCCAATCCAAGCCAATCAGTATAAAAATTGCGATGGCCCTGGTCATTACTTGGATCCCAGATGCGCGGAAACAATTGCTCATCCGAACCCTGATATTTAGGTTCCATAGCTTTGCCTATAGAAATATAACTGTCTTTGCCCTTTACATATTTCATTTCTCCTTCCTTCGCGTCATATGCTCTTGCATCGAAATGAGGCCCATAGATCAAAGGAGCGCTGCCATATTGCTCACGGCTGAGGTAATAAACAAGGTTGATAGGATTGTCAACATTGTTCATATCAATAGCCGGATTGGCATTGGAGCGTATCATCACGGTGAAATACATAAAATAACCAAGCATCATAAAAGCATAACACCAAAGGCTTAGTTTCAATACCCGAAGACCCCCTGTTTTAAAGAAGTATCCTATTAAGAAAGCGATACCTCCTGTTAAAAGAAATTTCAGGATCTTAATACCGATATCGCCAACACTTATGATAAAGGGTAATGCAGATAGTCCAAGAAAAAGGATGAACCAGATGATCATCTTTTGTTTGGATATATTTTTTTCATTAAAACGAAATGCCCAGATGATCAATGCCGTAAGCGCTAAAAAATAAACTGTAAACCCGGAGAAAAAAGGCATACTCATTGTATTCACAAAGAAAACATCAAAAAGTCCGGCTGCTTTCATGGAATATTGAATAACACCAACCTGGACAACGCCGGTGATAAGACAACCAATAACAAATGCGCTGATAATATTCCTGATGGCCTTATATTTTGTATAAATCCGTATCAATGCTGTGATAACACCTATAAAAATAATTACCATGGCAGCTCCCATCAGGTCATTCTCCTTATTCAGCACATTGGCGATGACAAGCAAAAGAGTGATACCTATGGCAACAATGGCTGTCCAGATCAATAGTTGGTCTTTTTTAAAAAGAGCTGCGTCGGCTCTGTATGCATCCGCGGTATAATATCTTCTGAAATAATAGATCATTACGATTGCCGGAATGGTCAACAGGTTCAATAAGTGAACACCGATGGAAAGTCCCATCATAAAGAATAAGAAAATGATCCAGCGGTCGGCTCTTATGCTTTGCCTGTGTGTCATTGCCGGCATGTTCATCAGCATGTTCCCATTTCAGCATAGCCCAGAACACAAGGGCCGTAAAAAAAGAAGATAAAGCATATACTTCACCTTCCACAGCGCTAAACCAAAAAGAATCGCTGAACGTATAAGCTAATGCGCCAACAACACCGGCAGCCATAGTAGTGAATATCTGCTGACCACTCAATTCTTCGCCAACTTTTACAAACATTTTGCGGGCAAAATGAGTAATGCTCCAGAAGAGAAATAAAATAGTCGCAGCACTGGCCAAGGCACTCATAAAATTTACAGCATTGGCTGCGGTCATACCGTTATCGCCAAAAAGAATAATAAAGAACCGCCCCAGCAATGTAAACATAGGCGCCCCGGGCGGGTGGGGCAATTGCATTTTATAAGCGCTGGAAACAAATTCGCCGCAATCCCATAGACTTCCTCTTGCTTCACGGGTAAGAATATAGGTGGCAAGAGCAATGAGAAAAACTGCCCAGCCGGTAATGTTATTGACTTTTCTGAAGTTCATAAAGGGATGATTTTTTGCCGATACCTTCCCGTGGCCAGGGACAGTATCGGGATCGCAAAAATAGGGGTTTAGATCGTAGATTTTAAACCGATAATACAGGATTGCAGTTTTTTAACCATAAAAAAAATTGAGAACATACCCTTCGGAAAATTGCTATGGTTAACTCTTAAATACATGGAATAACAGAGCGTTTTGAAACCGCCTTTACTCAAAAAATACTTTTACTGTCTGGTAAAAAAGCTGTGTTGATTTTTCCGAAAAACCTTTAAGCCCAAAAAGGCCGGCGGCATTTCCTTTATTAATAGCGATTTCCAGATAGCCTGCACTATTGAACAAGGCCAGTTTTTCCCCTTCGGTCACATCTGCATAGGATTCGCTGATGCGGTCTATTACTTCGTCTCTTTTAAAGACTATGCGAAAGCTTCGACCTTTGCGCTGTTCTTCAAATTGCTCCCGGGTAATATTGACAATAACATTTTCAAAATTGTCAATAAAAATGATCTGGCCTTCTATCCAGTTATTATCGAGCAGCGGACGCAGATGATTTTTTTCTGTATAGCTGACGTCCGGAACGCCTATGTTGTGCATGGGTTCTCCTTGTATTAGTTGGTTGATCGCCTTACCCATCACGCCGGCACAATACAGCGTATTTTTATTTGCCATTTTATCCAAAGGGATTCCGATCACCATTTCAGGACTTTCTTCCAAAATCATATTCAGTAAACCATTATCAGCACAAAGAAAGTATTGGTTCTTATGAAAAGCCAGGAGCAATTGCTCAGGTTTTTTTTCAAAGAGATTCACCAGTATTATATGGTAACTGAAGTCAGGAAAATTTTTGAAAGCACTTCGGCATATATAAGCTGCTTGTGGATAATTAAAAGGAGAAATAGCATGTGAAACGTCTACGATGTTGAAATCAGGATTGATCTCTAAAAGCTGAGCCTTTATAGCGCTAACCAGGTAGTCCTGGTGGCCGATATCGGATGTTAATGTTAGTAAAGGCATGGGATCGATCGGGACAATAAGAAATGTGAAATTAAAAATTAGAAAATGAAATCATAGGGGTTTATATAATTTTCTTATCATAGCTGCCTTTTTTCTTCCTGGTTTTATTTGACTAATTCTCCGGCTTTGAAAAAGAATTTTCTAACCAGTTTGTCTGAAAGAGAAGGAAATAATTTATTCATCCAGATCGTTCTTTTGTCTGCTAAGGTATAGATCAACGTCCTTCGCCGTTTGGCAATAGCACGCAGCGTAATGGCCGCACATTTTTCAGCGGTCATCAGTGATCTTTCATCCAACGTCGAGAAACCTTGCTGTGATCCGTCCTTATTTAATGAAGTATTGCGGATATTGGACGCGGTGAACCCCGGGCAAACCCACATCACATTCACACCGCTCCCAAGCAACTCTGTCCGCAGAGCTTCTAAAAAACCCTGCATAGCAAATTTTGAAGCATTATACCCTGTTCTCCCTGGCAAACCGCGATAGCCAGCAACAGATGAAACGCCAACTATTGTTCCTTTTCGTTCAATAATAGAATCCAACGCATATTTGGTGCAATAAACGGTTCCAAAGAAATTAATCTCCATCACTTTTCGGATTACTTCAATACTGGCATCTTTCAATAAAGCTCTCATGGAAATGCCGGCATTATTGATGAGGATATCAATCCCTCCAAAGAATTTCATGGTGGTTTCTATAAAACGACGGCAATCATTTTCATTGCTTACATCTGCTACCATCGTATGGAGGTGATAAGAAGGATAATCAGATTGCAGGCGATATAATTTATCGTGGTCGCGTCCGCAGGTAGCGACCTTAGCTCCGGCAGCCAACAGTTCCTCGACGAGAGCTTTACCGATCCCATCCGTACCGCCGGTGACAATGACCACTTTATCTTTAAAATGTGAAGTCATGAAAGATTGTCTGCAAACCTACAAATAAAAAAGCCTCTTGTCAGAGGCTTTTTAGTGGTGATCCCGCTGGGACTCGAACCCAGGGCCCCAACATTAAAAGTGTTGTGCTCTACCAACTGAGCTACGGAATCAACCTTTTTTTTGGGAGTGCAAAAATACGGGCTTGCAGTTTTGATACCAAAAATATATATCAGATGTGTAAAGATGTTTTCGATTAATTGCGCTGATGTAAATAGTTTAATTTCTCTGCTCATTATTCACTGATTCAATAAACTCGTCGACCGTCATCGCCTCGTCTAATTTAAACTCCCCGATCCTTGTTCTGCATAAGCTGCTGAGATAAGCGCCACAACCTAATAATGCTCCAAAATCATTTGCGAGGCTGCGTATGTAAGTACCCGTTGAACAAATAACACGGAAATAGATTAAAGGCATTTCGATCTTTTCAATTTCAAATTCATAAATGTTTATTTTTCTTGGTTCGATCTTTACTTCTTTTCCCTGCCTTGCCAGTTCATATACTCTCTTACCTTCGATCTTTATTGCCGAATGTGCCGGCGGCACCTGCATTATCTCACCTGATAATCGCGTAGCTGTCTGCTTTACTACTTCTTCTGTTATGTTTTCAACAGGTGTAAAATTTTCCGGTTCACTTTCCAGGTCATAAGTTGGCGTCGTAGCGCCAAGCGTGAATGTTCCGGTATACTCTTTTTCCTGCGCCATAAATTCATTGATCCGCTTGGTAAATTTTCCTGTGCAAATGATAAGCAACCCTGTTGCCAGTGGGTCTAATGTTCCCGCATGTCCTACTTTTTTTACACGAATAAGATTACGGATCTTTCTTACTGCGTCAAAAGATGTCCACCGCAAGGGTTTATGGATGAGCAGCACTTTTCCTTCTTCAAAATCTCCTTTTCCAAAATGAGGGTCATCAATTTTCATTCAGCAAATGTCGCAGTTAAGATCGAAAGAAAAAGTCCGGGCAACGTAAACCTATTCAGAATAAAAGAGTGATCCTTTCGGACTTCCGGTTTCGGACTTCAAGCTTTAGCCCTCAGATCGACATCCTCGTTTTTAATTCGAGATATTTGTTCACTGTATTCACTGTGAGATTTTCCGGAGCGGTTAGAATGGACGGGATGCCATTTTTATGAAGTTCCTTTACCATCAGTCTTTTTTCAAAAGCAAATTTTTCAGCTATAGTTTTAATATAAATATCTTCCATCCTGGTGGTCTTTCTTTCGATCAGAGACTTCAGTTCCGTATTTTCAAAAAATACCACCAGCAGTAAATGATAATGAGCGATCTTTTTCAACGCAGGCATTTCCCGCTGCAAACTTTCCAGCGACTCAAAGTTGGTAAATAAAATAAGCAGGCTTCGGTTGGTAATGCGGTTACGTATGACCGAAAATAATTTTTCAAAATCTGATTCAAGGAAACGCGTTTGCTGTTTATACAAAGTCTCCAGCACCATGTTCATTTGGGTAGGCTTTTTATCAGCGAGCACAAATGTGTCAAGATTTTCTGCAAAAGTTATTATACCTGCCTTATCCTGCTTTACCAGCGCAACATTTGATAATACCAGCGAGGCATTAATAGCATGATCGAGCAATGTCAGGCCGGCAAAAGGCATTTTCATCACTCTTCCCTTATTAATAAGACAATATATCTGCTGACTCCGCTCATCAGTATAATTATTTACCATCAAAGCGTCTTTTCTCGCTGTCGCTTTCCAGTTGATGGTGCGGTAATCATCACCGCGAACATATTCTTTGATCTGCTCAAACTCCATACTATGTCCCAGTCTTCGCACCCGCTTCACTCCCACTTCCTGCAGGCGATTGCTTACAGCAAGCAACTGGTACCGCCGCATCTGTATGTAAGATGGATATACTTTTACTATTTCATTTGCAAAAAAGATATAACGGCGTTTCACCAATTGCAGCGGCGCATGAATATAGACATTGATATTATCAAATATATATTCTCCCCGTGAAGTGGGTTTCAGCAAATACTCGAGTTCCTGCTTTTCATTAGCGCCGACCTTTGTTTTTCGCAGCCATGTTCTTTCCTGGAACTGGACCGGCAGCTCATCAATTATACTTACTCTTGTTTGAAAAGGATATCTATTATTAAGTTCCAGTAGCACTTTATTGTCATCGCCTATACTGAACCTTCCCGCCGTCATGCGTTTTGCCAGGAACCCGTCTTTCTTGCCAAACACCAATAAGGCATCAATTATTACAGCAATGCCCAGTAATAATAATATCAAACCGGCCATTCGGAATAATAATGGAAAGAAATAACTCAACACAAAGACCACCGCCGCAGAACCGGCGATGTAGTAAACGATCTTATTTAAGTAAAAGGATTTTATCATAAAAATGATGCCTGAAGTCTGAGGTCAGATGTTTGATGTGGAGAGTCATTATTCTTTAAAATGATTTCCAATTTTCGAAAAGTTTATAAATTTTTGCACCCACTTCATCAGTTTTAATATTCATTATATCAAAAATTTCAACTTTTAAATATTTACAATCCCGGGCGAAACACAACCATGTCTTTGTTTCTTCCAGCGAACCCATAGAATAGACAAGATGCTTTTAAATTCATTTTCATAGATCCGCCTACCCCATTCTTCCGCAATATTTGCTGAAATGGATCGGGAAGACCTTACCACCTGGTCAGTTAGTGAATACCTTTCTTCTTTCGGAAAATCTCTGCTTATATCAAAAATCTCCATTGCCAGTTTATAGGCAAGATTAAAAACGTCAAGATCAAAAACCGTCTTTATCATATGCAGTAAGCTTATTAATTTAAGTCTCCAATTTTTTTCCTAGTTCATAGTTCCTACTTCCCTACCTCGGCACATCCATTCCCTGTATGATCTGCCTGATCACTTCATCTTCTGTAATTCCCTCCATCTCTTTATCAGGTGCAAGAATAATACGATGACGAAGGATTGGTATAACTACTTCACGGATATCGTCAGGCGTTACAAAATCGCGGCCTTGCATAGCAGCAATAGCCTTAGCAGCATTCATGATCGAAAGTGATGCACGGGGTGAAGCGCCCAGGTAAATGGATTTATGGTTACGGGTCTGGTGTATAAGCTTTGCAATGAACTGGAGCAACTTTTCTTCCATCAAAATCCCTTTTATCTGTTTCTTCAGTTCATTGATCTGTGGTCCGCCTAATACAGGTTTTACGATCTCATTTATCTGAACATTGCCCATGTGATGAAACCTTGTAAGAATATCCAATTCCTCAGATTCGATAGGATATGGCACTACTATTTTAAAAAGAAAACGATCCAGTTGTGCTTCGGGCAGGCGATATGTCCCCTCTTGCTCTACCGGATTTTGCGTCGCTATCACCATAAATGGCGCCGCCATTGGATAGGTTTTACCATCAACGGATGCCTGTCTTTCTTCCATTATTTCCAGCAAAGCTGATTGCGTTTTCGCTGGTGCCCGGTTGATCTCATCCACTAATACAATATTACTGAATACAGGACCTTTTTTAAATTCGAAAGAAGCTTCTTTAGGATTGAAGACCGGTGTACCTAATACATCGGATGGCATCAGGTCAGGCGTGAACTGTACACGGGAAAAACCTGTATCCAGGCTGCGGGCAACCAGTTTTGCAGTTAATGTTTTAGCAACACCGGGTACACCTTCGATCAATACGTGTCCATCAGCAAGCAATGCGGCAATAATGAGCTTTACCATTTCATCCTGCCCGACTATTACTTTTTTAATTTCATTGCGAATTGACATTACTGCCTGGCTTAGTACGGTCAGATCGGTTCGTTGCTGAAATAATTGTTCTTCCATTTTTTGTTTTTGAGCCTCACCCCTAACCCCTCTCCTGACGGAGAGGGGAAAAGGCTATGCTTTATTATAAAATGATTCCAACTGTTTATGAAAATAGTGCAATTGGTGATTACTGATCGCCGGGGCGCTTTCCATATCGCGTATAAAAAAAACTATTCCCCGTATCTCTGATTCATCGACGCCGGTCTTGAACTGCAGTTTTTTTATAAAATCATCGTTCAATTCTGTTGTTGGCAATTTATACCTGTTGCGAACATGCTCGAGGAAATAAGCTGACATCTTTCGGCAAAGATTTTTATGATCACCTTTATCATAATAAAGACGACCGATAGTTTTTACAAAATCCATTGAATCGTTTCGCGGCTTTGTGATGACGGGTATGTATCGCTGTTTTCTTCGCATCTCCAGCAAAACATACAGCAGTAAAGTTAATAAAGCTGTGATCATCGCCCATTTCAACGCGGGATAACTGAACAATACCTTCAGCCAGCGATTGCCGCCACTGCTGTCCCCCCTTCCTTCATAAGTCATTTTCTTATACAAATAATACTCATCCCAGACTACCGTTTTTGTTTTCGGCGAAATGACGGACAAAATGTCCTCATAGTAATTGATGTTCTTATCCCGAAGCAAAAAATAATTGGTAAATGCCATTGGAGCAAGATGCAGGTAAAGATTTCCCTGTCCTGCTTTTAAATGTATAAAGTTAGTATTACCTCCATGGTCGCTTCCCAAAACAGTTGTAACGGCCGAATCAATTTTATAAAAATGACAATCGAGCCGCATGCCCGGATACATATAATTATAACTTTTCCTGAATGGCGGATTGATCAATGAAACCTCCAGCGTGTCCTGCTCAATAGGCTGCCCGGAAACTATATCATATATATCAAGATAACTGATGCTGCAATTGAGAATGTTTTTTACATCTTCCGACACATTGGCTGCACTGATAAAAACATCATTGCCTCCTTCTACAAACCGAATGATCTTTTTCATTTCAAATTCGCTCGCATAAAATGTTGGCGAAATAATGAGTAATGCCTGTTTGTCTTCATAGTTGGAAAGCGAATCCCAGTAACCCGGCTCTTTGTTGTTGACAGAAACGGTAGCCCTGGGAAAAAAATATTTCAGACTTTCATACGCAACGTAAGTACCGTAAGGCATCTTATCTTTTTTCCGGAAGGAGATGCGTTTATCCAGCTTTCGCTTCTGATCGGTGTTCGAAGTAAAGATCAAAATGATGGCAGCGGTTATTACAATTCCAATCAGTAAATATGGTATGAATTTTTTCAACGGCTGTTCAGGTTACGGTCAAAGTCTTCAAAATCGTTTCTTATAATGGTGAATTTTTCAGGCGCAATATCAAATTGTCCGTACCAGCTATATTCATAGTTGCGGGTGATCCGGAAAAAATCATTGTAATATTTTGTAGAATGGAGCTGAAGCAGGTAATCGAAATTGGTCCTGTCATGCTTGTATTGAATCACCTTTTTGTCAGAAAGATTCTTCAATACTCTCAAAAACATGAGGCGGACAGCGAGACGATAATTACCATTATTGACTGCTCTATCAATTTCCCGCTGGTAATTGATCTCAAAGATATTATCGGTCTCAACACCATCTTCTTCACCTTCTGCAATTGCTTTATCAGCTTTTCTGAATAGCCGGACGTTGCTGTTATTAAGATATATGATAACAAAAACGGCAAAACTGGCAATGATCAAAAGCCACAATATTGTTTGAAAGAGTTTTCCCTCGATAAAGGGAGGATCTTCTTCTTCAATTTCCTTTTTTTCTTTTTCAAACGGATAGTTCACATACCAAAAACTTTTATCCGCCTTTAGTTTCTTAGTTATGCTATCCGGCAGATTTCTATTTTGCAGTGATCCGGGACCACCACCATTTGGTTGTAATGCCTTATGTGTAAAATAAACTGTAGTGGATGATACTACTGTATCCACGTAGTCCTCGTCATTTTGTGCTTTCGATGAAACGAAACAGCAGCACGAAAGGAAAACAAGCAGACTTTTTTTTATACAGTAATATTTTGATGGCAGTTGCACTCTACACTTCCTCCTCATTAATTTGTACCGCCAGCCTTTTCGAAAGCCTGATGGGATAAATTATGAAATACCAGATCACAAAAACAATCGACAAAGAAACAATGGCTGTCGTCAAAATTGAAATATCGTTATAAAGCCGTGTTATCAATCCTTCAAAAAAAGCAGCAAGACCAAAAACAGGCATTAGCCCGACCATGATCTTTACTCCATCTTTTGCGCCGCGTTTAAATGCACTTAATCTTTTGATCGTACCGGGGAATAAAAAACTTTTTCCCAGAATAATGCCGGCGGCACCGGTGATAACAATTGCTGTCAGTTCCAGTGTACCATGAACAAAAACTACAAGGAAAAATTGTACACCCAAACCCCTCGCCGCAAAAAACTGGTCAAATATTCCCACCATGGCGGCATTCTTTGCAATAAGATACATACTTGGTACGCCGCAAAAAATACCGGAGACAAATGTCAACAATGAAAACCTGATGTTATGTATCATCAATTCAAACCAGCTCAGTATAGGATTATTAAGCTCATAAATACCGAATGGATTACCCTTGTTTATATTATCCTGTGTGAGGTCCACGTATCCGTCACCAAAAAAATCACGTGCCACACCGTCATCCTGTCGTGAAACGAAAAAACCAATACCAAAAAAAATAAGGAACAGGATAAAAGAGAACAGGATCGTACCATGGTGCTTGCGAATGGTAAGCGGAAGATCGTATTTCCAGAATGTGAGCAGCCTGTTTGATTCTTCTTTCCGGTTCTTATAAATATTCAGATAGATCTTGGATGCCTCGGTATTGATAAACTGCGTCACTTTACCGGATGGATAAAACGTTTTGGCGTAGGCGAGATCATCTACCAGTTGGGTAAAATCTTTTGCCATTTCATCCGCATCATTGGCAGGCGATTGCTGGTTTTTTAACCAGCGATCGCGGTTCTTTTTTATAAAAAGTGCTTCCCGCAAGGGTTAATGGTTTCTGGTTGTAAAATACTGGAAAATTTCAGATTTCATGTTTAACGCATCAAATGACTTGAAAATTATTCGCATTAAGGCAGGATTTTGATTTACACGGCGGATAACCGAAATTGTGCTTCCCGAAACCTGAACCATTCAGTATGGCCGTTATCAAAGTACCTACCAGTTTTAATATTGATGTTGAGTTTGAGGTGCCTGAGTTCTACAGGAGGCTTATTTCTCTCCTGATCGATATCCTTATCGAATTCCTGTATTATAAATTACTTGTCGAGGTAAATAGAGAATATGGCATTGACGCAATTGGCTTTTTGCTGGTATTACCCATACTGCTGTACCATATAGTGCTCGAAATAACTATGAATGGTCAAAGTGTGGGAAAAAAAATAATGGGGATAAAAGTAGTCAGCGAAAACGGCGGCAGGGCCAGCATCAGCCAGTTTCTTATTCGCTGGCTCCTGCGTGTATCTGATGTGTGGATCGTCTTTTTAGTCCTGCTGCTTGCAAGCGGCTTTGGTTTTGGGTATAATGCTGAAGTTACTTTTATGCTACTCGCAGCGCTTGCTTTTTTAATCACAGATATTGTCCTTGTTGTTTCTTCTAAGAAAGGGCAACGGATCGGGGATATACTCGCACATACTATTCTCATCCGGACGAATACCCGCGCCAGCATTGAAGAAACGGTTTTCCAGGAAGTAGCTGATACGTATACTCCTGCTTTCCCACAGATCATGCAGTTGAGTGACAAAGATATTAATGCGATTAAAAGCATCCTGGAGACAGCAAGAAAGAAAGGGGACTTTAATATGGCTGCGACTGCCAGCGAAAAAATAAAGGCGCACCTGAGAATAGATTCTTCAATGTCGCCTTTTGATTTTTTAGATGTGCTGCTGAAGGATTATAATTATTTGTCTACTAAATAAAAGTGAAAAAAATTTCTTCACGAGTTTCCTGCAAGCGCTGCAATTCCCAATATAGTAAATGCAAGAACGATAATGATCAGTATGCCGGCCGTAACAAAATAGGCCGATAAGCCTCCTATACCACTGCTCACTAATTCCGAATTATTTGCATTCAGGCCTGTTTTGGTTTGTGTAGAAAATCTATTCAGAAAATAGAAAAGAAGAATAGCGATGATAAGGCTTATGATTGCCCCTGCTACATTCCCGGTTCTTTGAGCAGATACACTTGCCTGGGGAAATCCTTCAAGCTGGTATTCAACCGCAGGTTTATTTTTTTCCATAAAAGCCTTGACAACGCTGAGAATTGAATTTGTCAATGAAAGAATTGCAGCCACTCCGGCAACTACAGCGGCCCCCTTAAGTTGCGCTTTTGCATTCTCATTTATGCGGAGCGAAAAAAGCGATTGATTAGTATTTTGATTGTCCATAAAAAAGTTTAAGAATTGATCATTGAAAATAGAGATGACAAAATAGTTAATGAAGAAAAAATTATACTGATCGTGAAAACTACTTTCATGGCCTTGAAACCTTCTGCTATGCGATCAATATTTTGGGCCAAAAGCCCTTGCCTGATCAATATGCAAGCTCTTAATAAGAAATACAGCGCGATGAGGCACAGCCCTCCGATAACAGCCAGTATCACCAATATGATACTAACAGTTTTATTATCCAGCGCCATAAGTTCACCAACCTTGTTTATAACGGCTTCGTATTGACTTGCCAAAGCTATCACAACGACTATTACCAGTATCAAACCCGTGATCGCAATAAACTTGCCCCATTTACTGATAGTATTGAGGCGGTTTTGCGCGCCGGCATCTAATTCCATTTCGAATAGCGAGTTCTCGGGAGGAGGAGGTGCAGGAGGTTGTTGTTCCATATTGAGATTTTTATTTTAAAAAATTACTTTGACCTGCTTCTTGATACAGCAAGAACCAGAGCGCCTGCAAGGGTAAGATAAACACCGATACCCAGTAATTTCCAGGCATTGCTACTGTCCTCACCATATTCATCGTTGTTGCCACCTTCGTTTGATTTTATCACTATATAGGCGACCATTGCGATCAACGCAAGGAGAGGCAATATCTTAAAAAATGAAAATGCGCCTCTTCCTATGCCCGCGCCAATGGTATAAAGAAGACATATAACAGCGGAAATAACAACGATCGCTATGGCAACAACCATCGCTACGCCAATCCCCTGTTTATCCTGTTCGCCTCCCATTACTTCGGTCATTGATGTAATGATCTTCAAGCCTGTCAAACTTCCATAGTATCCCAGGTTCAACCAGTTTGTAAAAAAACCAATGATGATCATGAGGCTGCCCCAGAAACCAAGATGGGTTAGAAAAGCCGGAGTGCCCGCTGAAGTTGAATTTGTAAATGTGACCTGCGGACTTGAGCTCTGCGGAGCGGATGAATAGATTGGAGGCGGCGTATTTCCTGCCACGACTGTAAATTGATTTCCACGAAGCCATGTCTCAAAATCAAAAGCGTCATATTTTATTTTGTACTGATCGCCCTGGATCTCTTTGATGGTTCCCATATAGGTTTTTCCATCTGACGCAGCAAATGAAACTTTCGATCCGATAACAGGTAACAATGTGCCGGGAGCAGATGCGGAAACTGATGGAACTGTTTTTTGTTCGCTGTCGGCATTTTGTAATGCGGCGCCGCAATTCACACAGAATTTGGCTGTGTCTGAATTTTGTGTTCCGCAATTAGAACAATATGGCATAGACTGGTTTTGGTTGGGAGCAAATGTCTATTCCGAAAATAGGCAATTGTGCTTTACCAGAAAAAAAATAATAGCAACATTGGCTTCCGGAGCCCGGCAGCTAATATCTTATTATATATTCAATTTTTAGCCGGCGGTCGGCTGCATTAATAAGCTCTCGCAAACAATACCCGTTGTTTTGATGGATTGCCCGTTAAAATACATTTTCCATTTTCCTGCGGATTATTCAAAGGGATACAGCGTATGGTTGCTTTTGTTTTTTCCTTGATGGCTTCTTCTGTTTCTGCGGTGCCATCCCAGTGAGCGGAAATAAATCCCCCTTTTTCATCAAGAAGCTTTTCAAATTCATCCCAGCTATCTGCTGGTGTAATATGGTCATCACGATAAGCTTTTGCTTTGTCATACATGGATTGTTGTATGACTATTAACAGATCGGTGATATATTCTGCCAAACCATCAAGTCCCACACTTCTTTTTTCTTTTGTATCTCTTCGTGCAATCTCAACTATATTGTTTTCCAGATCTCTTGCACCTAATGTAATGCGTACTGGCACTCCTTTCATTTCGTATTCAGCAAATTTCCAACCCGGTCTTGTATTGTCATTGTCATCGTATCTTACTCTAATGCCAACATCTTTTAATTGCTTAATTATTTCTTTCGCTTTGGCATCAACCGTTGCTTTTTGTTCGTCACCTTTATATATCGGAACAATGACAACCTGGAACGGAGCAATTTTTGGAGGCAATATCAATCCCTGGTCATCGCTATGCGCCATTACCAACGCACCAACTAATCTTGTACTTACTCCCCAACTTGTGGCCCATACATGATCGAGTTGATTTTCTTTATTTAAAAATTTTACATCAAACGCTTTGGCAAAATTTTGTCCAAGAAAGTGTGATGTGCCCGCCTGCAACGCTTTACCATCCTGCATCAACGCCTCGATGCAATACGTATCCACAGCGCCGGCAAATCGTTCGCTCTCTGTTTTTATTCCTTTTATCACGGGCACGGCCATCCAATTCTCAACAAAGTCCGCATATACGTTAAGCATTTTTTCCGCCTCTTCAACGGCTTCGTCTTTTGTAGCATGAGCTGTATGACCTTCCTGCCATAAAAATTCTGCGGTACGTAAAAACAATCTGGTTCTCATTTCCCATCTGACCACATTGGCCCATTGATTGATCAATAAGGGAAGATCGCGGTAGGATTGAATCCAGTTTTTATAGGTACTCCAGATGATCGCTTCGCTGGTAGGTCGTATCACCAATTCTTCCTCGAGTTTTGCTTCAGGATCAACCATTAGTCTTCCTTTTTTATCCGGATCAGATTTCAAACGGTAATGGGTGACAATAGCACATTCTTTGGCGAAGCCTTCTGCATTTTTCTCTTCGGCTTCAAATAAACTTTTTGGAACAAACAAAGGGAAATAGGCATTCTGATGCCCGGTATCTTTGAACATTTTGTCTAATGCATCACGCATATTTTCCCAGAGGGCAAAACCGTATGGCTTTATAACCATACACCCTCTGACTGCCGAGTAATCGGCCAATTCGCCTTTAATTACAAGATCATTGTACCATTGAGAATAGTCCTGTGCCCTTGAGGTTATTTCCTTACTCATATATATTTACCGGTTACCAGTTACTGGTTACCAGCAACCGGTAACAAGGAACTTTTTATTTTAATTAACAGTGCTCCGCATACTTTATTCAAGTAAGGTTCGCAAATTTGTTACACAAACGTTTGTGTAAGCTAAAAATCCGGACAAAAGTAGTAACTTCATTTTTAAACCACTAAAAACCGTTTGCCATGAAATCACAAATTTTACTTCTGGCATTGACAGCAGCCGCTTTCAGCAGTTGCACTACCGCATACAAAACCGGTCAAACTCCCGACGATGTTTATTTTTCTCCCGTTCGGCCTCAAGATGAATATGTGCAAACTGAAAGAAGGGATGATCGCCGTTACCAAAGCAGGGAAGAATATTATGATGATCGTTACCTGCGGATGAGAATGAATAACAGGCTGCGTTGGTCAGAGTTAGACGATTATTATTATTATGGCAACCGGTACGACTATAGCTACTACAACAGTTATTATTGGAATAATCCCTGGTCTCCCTGCAGCTATTGGAACAGCCATTACAATCCATATTATACAAGTTACGTAATTGTAAAACCGCAAAGCACGGTTTACAACCATCCCAGGGCATTCAACCTGAATACCTATAACAATAATATGCTGACAAGCAGTAATTATACAAACCCGGCACATCCGGGAATGGGCGGAGTAAGACCGTTCTCGATTTCAAACAGCGTAGGAAGCAACAATAATAACAGGAGTAACAGCAATACCGGTAATTTTCTTCGTAATATTTTTAATAATAATTCCGGCAGCAGTTCTTCCAGCAGCGCCCGCCCAACTACAAGCAGCAGTTCTTCCTCTAGTGGAAGCAGCAGTTCTGGTTCGGGCTCATCCGGCGGAGGTAATGCGCCTGTAAGAAAATTTTAAATAACCGACCCTTTTGCAAAAAGTGCAAAAGGGTTTGTTATCAAACAGAACAAACTGCACCGGCAAGAAACTCTATTCTATAATACAGATAACTTTACTATAAAATGAAAAATATTATTTTCATGGCCGTTTGTATTGTCTCATCTCAATACATAGTGGCGCAAGAGCCACCCGACGCTCTCCGATATTCCTGGTATACTTCAAGTGGAACAGCCCGCCAGCAATCCATTGGCGGCGCAGGCGGGTCATTGGGTGGTGATATTTCTGCAACGTTTATAAATCCGGCCGGACTTGGATTTTATAAAACAGGAGATTTTGTGTTGACACCAGCCTATCGTCTCCTGGATAATAAATCAACTTATTATGGCCGCACGGAAAAAGATAAAAGAAATGCATTGGCATTTGGTACATCAGGGATCGTATTTGGGGGGCAGGATAACAATCGTAATGGTAAAACAAAAAGTTCCGCGGTTGCATTGGCCATTAACCAGACAGCCAATTTCAGCAGCAACATATTATATCGCGGACTGAATACTCAAACATCTTATTCGCAAAAATTCCTTGAAGAGATATCCAACAATAATGACCATGATGCAAACTCGGTAGCACAGAGCTATCCGTTCGGGACCAGTCTTGCCTTCAATACGTACTGGATAGATACCGCCAACGGATGGAGCAGCGGCAACAAACAATTTGTCTCACTGGCTGCGCCACTCTTGGCTGGCTCAGGGCTTTTGCAGCAGCAGACAGTAATGAGCAGAGGGGGCATCACCGAACTTTCTCTTGCTGGAGCCGCCAATTACAATGAAAAATTTTACGTAGGCGCTGCTATCGGCATTCCCTTTCTGCATTACAAAAAGGAATCAACCTTTATTGAAGCCGATGCAACATCGGATGCTACTAATGGGTTTGATTTTGCATCTATTACTGAAAACTTAACTACCAATGGAGCTGGTATCAATATAAAAGCCGGTATTATTTATAAGCCTGTTGAACGTATCAGGCTCGGCTTTACGATCCACTCTCCTACTTATTTTACTCTGACTGATAAATATAACGCGTCAGTCACCGCCAACACTGAAAACTATCAACCTGAGTGGACGCAAAGCTCTGACATATTTACCAACGGAAAAGATGCAGAATTCAAATACACATTGTTTACACCTTATCGTCTTATCGCCAGTGCATCGTACGTACTGCGTGAAATAGAAGACGTGAGAAAACAAAAAGGATTTATCACAGCGGATATAGAATTCGTTAACCATAAAGCATCTTCTTACAGCACAACAGAAGGCGGTGACAACAGCCAATCAACAAAAGATTATTTGAAATCGCTGAATAAAGCTATTGACAATGCCTATAAAGGAGCCTTTAATTTCCGGCTCGGTGGAGAATTAAAATTTACTACGGTTATGGTCCGCCTTGGGGGTGCTTATTATGGCAATCCGTATAAAAATATAGCCGGCGAAAAAGGCAACCGCTTTCAACTAACCGGCGGATTGGGATACCGCGATAAAGGTTTTTTTATTGATGTCGCCTATGCTTATACAATGGGTAAAGACGTTCATTTCCCCTATCGCCTGCAAAGCGGAAACTTCACCGGAGCTTCTATTAAAAGTACGGGGGGGAATGCAGTGCTGACAGTCGGTTTTAAGATTTAAAATAACAACCGAATATAAAGCCATGATAAAAGGGTGTCGTCAAGATGCCCTTTTTTGTTACTTAACCCATTAGCTTCATGTATAATTATGATTTACTTTTGGCAGGGCAAATTGAATGTTAGCTGAGGTAAAAAAAATAATACTACAGGACAGAAGGCTGCAACTCATCTTATCCGGCGGACTGATCATTCAGTTGATCACCTGTATTACCGCAACCGGATTCTATCATCCTGATCAGCATTTTTCTATTGTCGAATTCTCTTCCTGGCAACTTGGAAAAGAATCAGGTGTGAACTATGTATGGGAATTTACTCATTTTGTCAGGCCCACACTGCAGATCCACTTATTTTCGGCTTACTATAAGTTCTGCGCCTTCTTTGGAATATTTGATCCTTACGTTCAATTGATGATCCTGAGAATAATCCTCGGGCTGACAATGTTCACACTGTTCAATCTTATTTCATTTCACTACTTTAAAAATGAAAAACGGAAGGTTCTTTACAGCGTGTTACTGATCCTTAATTTTTCCTGGATACTACCGTATACGAGAACGCTTTTCAATTCTGAGATCGTCTCTTCTCTTTTTTTCTTCGGAACTTTTTTCCTGTACGAATTAAAGAAAGATAAAAAGCCCGGATGGATTCTCCTGTCACTGATCGGATTTTTGTTTGGCCTTACTTTTTATTTCCGCTTCCAGATGGGTTTTGCAATAGCGGGTTTTGGATTGTGGATGGTTTTTATTGAAAAAAAATATGCCCACATAACTCCGATCATAGCGGGGTTTCTCATCGCGGCGCTCATCAATACTTATTTAGATTATAAACTGTATGGGCAATGGATCTTTATCCCTTATGAATATTTTTTTGTAAATATCAATGAAGGACGTGCGGCACGCTTCGGGACCTCCAGTTTTCTGCGATATATCGGATTGCTGATCGCTGTGATAACAGCGCCACCTTTCAGCCTTATTCTATTTTATTATGCCTGCAAGGCGATCATCAAAAAGTACAAACAGCCGGTCTGTATTGCAGTATTCCTATTCATTTTTTTCCATTGCCTTGTAGGACACAAAGAGGAAAGATTTCTTTTCCCTGTCCTTAATGCGTTGCCGCTTGTTGTCGGGTTTGGTCTGCCTTATTTGTTTGACTATTATGAAAAATGCAAAAGGTGGATCGCCCTGACCATTAAAACAACACTAATATTGACCGTTGTCTTGAATACGGCTGTGCTTATTTTATTCGCTATCATCCCCTATTGTCAGTCAGTTTATTTTACTTCAAGGTTGAAAAAAGAGTTCGACGACAAACAGGTTACGATCTATTGCCTGTTTCGAACTCCGTTTGAAACAGAAGGTGGGGCTCCTCTCGCCTTTTATCGGAAAGCCGCCAGTAACATCACAACAAAAAAAATCTCTTACATAGATTCTATCCGGATCCTCACCGGAAAAGATATCTTCATTATGAGCACTTATAACGACATTAAATATAGAAGACCGCTATTTGACAGCTTAGGATATAAACCTGTTATGTATTCATCAAAATTCCTCTGGGGTCTCAATAAATTCTTAGATTCAAAAAAAATAAATACTATTAATGATATTTGGGTGCTATATAGAAAGGAATGAATATTTTAGCGGCGATGATTAAAAACCTCAAATCAAACAAATTGAACAAATATTCTCTCTTTATAATCTCGTTGGCATTTTTACTGACGCAATCTTTCGATAACAACAGCGTCAATAAAAAGAAACCGATCATCGTCTGGCAACCATCCCATCAAACGGATACTGGTAAAGATTTCAGCGAAGCTGCAACATGCAATGCGATAGTTGAAGCAGCAATGGCAACCAAACCAAAATTAAAAGAGTATAAGGTCTGGAGTCTTGGAAAAGAAGAATATCATCATGCTGATTCCGGCAGCAATACCAAAATAGAACATACCACGGCTGTTATTGACGGCAAAATTTCCGGTTATGCCTATGAACTGCGTGAATCGAACAAGCTTCATCCGAAAGTATTCATTGCCGTACATAATAACGGGGGGACCAAACGCAACGCGATATGGGGATATATCCACTATGGCGATCAATATGAGAGTGCAAACAGGGCATTAGCTGCCCGGCTGATCAAAGCCGTTTCATCTGTAACTGACCTGGAAAATCGCGGTGTGTTACTCGACAGTACGACCGGCAGAAATGATTATCGCTGTCAAACAACCGGGAAACTTAGTTTTTATAGCTTGGATGAAAATATCAACACGGCGCCTTATCGTGTTTTGTTAGAAATAGGTGATAACGCAGCCAGTCGTGAGTTGCTTATAAGCGATGAAGGTCGCAAGAAGATAGGCGAAGCGCTGAAACACGAACTCGATGCATGGTTGAAAGAAATGAAACTGCAATGAGAAATTCCGATAGATATCTTTTCTAATCGCCGTTGTCTTCTCCCCTGTTGCGGTTATTCCGGTTATTGAGTGAAAATTTCGAATCGCCGAATTTATAACTGAAAGTCAGACGAAAACTTCTCACACGTCTTCTCCTGTAAGAATCCTGGTAAAAAGTTTCTGTGTCATAAATAGTTCCGAATTTTTGTGTATTGAACACATCATTGATACCGAACGTAACGGTAGCTTTATCATTTTTTAAAAAATCCTTCCGCATGGCAAAATCTACATCGTACTGGGGACTACGTTTTCCCTGCGGTATCACTTCGGCAGATTCATATTCACCGATCACCTGGAATCCCAGTTTATTGAAAAAAGATTTTTCAGCGGTCCGTATCTTATAGTTAAGAATAAGCTTGCTATCCCAGTTAAAACCTTTGTTGCTCAGGTTAAGATCCTTCACATTTGCTTTTACCGTTCTGTATTGAAGATCGATGCTTGGTGTGATGTCAAAGTTGTCCCCGATCTTATGTTGCAAAGTAAATTCTGCGCCATAGCGGTTAGTCGTACTGGCATTGATAAACGTATTCAATATTGCGTTGGGATCCACACCTGCATTTTTCAATTCCTGGTATTGCGCCGTCGTGATAGTGTCGCTATACCGTGTAATATCATCGGGGTTGTTCCTGAAATATAATACGCCTAAGAAATTACCGTGCTTATAGTCGAGGCTATAATTGAATTCAAAAGAATTGATGAACTCCGGACGTAGTTGCGGATTACCCTGCTGCAGGTTTGCCGGATCATTGATATCAATAAAAGGGTTCAAATGCCAGAAATTGGGGCGTCGTATCCTTCTTGAATAATTCAGTTGCAACTGGTGGTTCTCACCGATCTGTTTTGTTATAAAAACGCTTGGAAAAATTGCATCCCATATTTTTTTAACCGCAGAAGGATACTCGTATCCGAATTTAAAAGCACTATCGATCAGCAACCCGGTGAATTTTGAATATTCTGTACGCAGACCAACCTGGTAAGAAAATTTTTCTTTTTTACCTGAAAAGGTTGCATAAGCTGCGTTCACCATTTCTTTATACTCATAATTATTACTCAATGGTAATTTTATTTCCGCACCATTGTCAACAGCAAAAGCATTATAAAAGCTATTGAATTTATTATAATAACTCCGGATACCAGCTTCAAATTTTGAGTTATCTCCTGTCGGATCAGTAAAATCAGCCTGGAAAGTCACCTGGTCGCTTGAACTCTTTCCGTCATTTCTTACCACGGATGACTCGGAATATTCCGAACCATCGGGATTGAAAAATGAATTGATAATATTTGAATTGTCAGAATGATTGCCATAATTATAATTGATGTCGGCTGTAAGCTCCTTACCTTCCTCAGGAAAGCTGTGTTTATAACTTAACCGTGAACTATTACGGTCAAATTTTGATCGAGAATCAGAAAACCGTTTACCGTAATATTCCAGCATACGGCCGCTGTTGAGATATTCCTGGTATTGATCTTCACCATTACCAAAGCGCCCTTTAAAAAAACCCTGGGTAAAAGATATAGTATTCCGGTTATCAGCAAAAAAATCTACGCCGGCTCGCATAAAACCAAAACGCCTCGACCTGTCATTAGTGGTGTATTGATTAAAATAATCGTCTATGACACCATTGGATTTATTCTGTCTCAGCGTTTGCCCGGTAGATTTACCACCAGATTGATTATATCCTCCGCTCAGGAATAAATTGAATTTTCCTTCACGCATATTCAGGTTCAGGTTACCCGAAGTAATTTTCGGAGTGCCCACCGATAAAGAAAAAAGCCCGTTCAATCCAATACGTTTATTTTTTTTCAGTACGACATTGATAATTCCTCCTGAACTGGAAGCATCAAATTTTGCTGACGGGTTCGTGATCAGTTCAATCCTTTCTATATCGTCCGCGGCGATCTGGTCAAGCGTAAGAATGGTAGGTCTTCCATCTACAAATATCTGGGGTGAACTATTTCTCAATTGCACATTTCCATCAATATCCACGCTGACAGATGGAATATTTTTCATTACGTCCATCGCTGTTCCACCGGCAGCAGTAAGACTCTTGGCTACATTAAATATTTTCCGGTCAATGCCCATTTCCAGTGCAGGACGCGATGTGGATACTGTTACTTCGGCCAATTGTTTAATAGCAGGTTGTAATTCTATATTGCCAAGGTCTTTGTCCAATGCTCTATTTCGATCGAAACCGCCGCCAGTTGTTTCCGCATCAATAATTTTTTCTGTTGGCTCATAGCCGACACCAGTGATAAGTATTCTGTATTTTTTGCCGGCAGGAATATCTGCAAAACTGAAGTCTCCATTAGCTTTAGAAAGCATGCCTGTTACAAGCTTGTCGCCTGAAGCAGGATCCACAGAATAAAGCTGAACAGAAACTGCTTCAAGACCTTTGCCCGTTCTTTTATCAATTAATTTTCCATATAAACGATTTGAACTCGCATCTAACCGGGGCATATCACCTCCGGCAGGTTCAGGTTCACGATCCACCTGTGCGACAGCATCCACTAACAAAAAGGAAAAGGCAAATACAAATAATGAGTTCTTCATCCAGATCATTTCTTAAATTTTAATCTATTTGGGCATGAGTAACGCCGAAGGCTACGCCAATAAATTTTTCGGAAGAAGCAGTATTACAGTGCAGAAAAAAATTTCAAAGGTACCTGATTACAGAGTTATGTTAGATCTTCATTCCGTTAAATAATTATAAATAACAAATGACCACTATCAAAGTCCTTCATCTTTTCGCGATTCGTGAAACTCATTTGCCATTGAAATAATTTTATTCATATCGCCTGGTGACAACCATTTTATCTCTTTATCTTTTCTGAACCACGTCAATTGCCGTTTTGCATATTGCCTTGTGTTCGTCTTTATATCATTGATCGCCAGTTCCAATGAGATCTTTCCATCTATATAATCAAATATCTCTGAGTATCCAACAGTTCTCAAAGCATTTAGACGTTCAAACGGCTGCAAACCTCTCACCTCATCTATCAATTTATTTTCTATCATTTCATCCACCCTTGTATTGATATGCGTGTGTAATTCTTCTTTTGGCAATTCAAGTCCGATTTTAATGATATTAAAATCACGTTTGGCTTTTTTTCTATTGCGAAAATGAAAGAATAGATTTGCCGGTTGATTCCATTACTTCCAAAGCCCTCATCATTCGTTGAGGATTTTTAATTTCCCCTTTTTAAAAAATTCAGGATCTTTTTTTTCTATTTCTTTTTGCAACCAGCTCAAACCATCTTTCTTCATAATTCTTAATTATATTTTCCCGGATGGCCGGATCAATAGCAGGTATATCATCCAAGTCCTTCACAAAAAGCTTTGATATAAAGACCGGTTCCGCCACCATCACAATGATATCATTCTGCTTGAAATAATTCATTTGTTTTTTCAAAGCATATTGTTCAAAAACTGCAGCGGTTATTTCTTCATGTATAGAATGAGCTGGCAATAAAATAATGTTTCACTTCTTTCAATTCTTCTTTTGAAGGTCTTGCCACGCCAATGTTTAATTCTTTATAACATTGGCGGCTGTCAGCGGAAATAATTTCTGTGTTGAAAATGTTTGGCCATTTCAATAGCCACCGCTGTTTTACCAACTGCTGTTGGCCCGGCAATAACAATAACAGTTTTATTTTTTGTAATGTTCATTCGTAATAACTAAAACCCATTAATTATATAGGCAGACCAGCGAACTGATAAAATGAAGTTTTTAATATATTAATACTTCTTCTTCTTCCTCTTCCTCGCCTGCTTCTTCCGCCTCATCTACTACCAAGTATCTTCCCCATCTTCTTCTTCACCTTTTTCGCAAATCCATCTGCTCCCTGTGTCAGGTCATATTTCTCTTCTATATCAGCAAATTTTTCACCCAGCAAACCTTTGGTTCCATATTGGCTCGGTGCAATACCTTCTGTCCTGATACAGCGGAAGGATAGCTGATCTTTGGATTTTCTTCTTTTGACACATTAATCAGTTCTACCAGAAAATGTCCAGTTCTTATTAAAATCATACAGATAAATAAATTTCTGGTTCGGATCCTGGATCTCAGAACCAATTGTTGTTTCACCCATCATCAATGGCGGCGCCTTATATTCCTTATCATATTTTTCCAGGCTGATCTCCCGACCCCGTTGCCAATGATCATTGCTTCGGAAAAAAGTAGCCTTATGCTTATTGTCAAATTCATAAGACTTTCAATATGGTTTCATGCAGATCCTGGAAAGTTTGCGTATGCCGGATAACGATATCGCGGTAAATACTTTCATCTTCTTCAAAATATATCCTGAATTTAAGAATAGCCATAGAGCGAAATTTACGAATTCTTTACTTTTAATAACCCATCTCCTCTGCCTTTTCTATCAAGAAATTATAAGCCGCTTCATAATTATTTGTAATCACCCCATCAAGTATCGCATCTTTCAACGCATTTTTTAAAATACCTACAGGTTTTGACGGCGACAGATCAAATATTTCCATGATCATTTCACCGTCAATAGGTGGTTGCCAGTTACGGATATGATCTTTTTCCTCCACTTCTTTACAACGTTGCCGCACCATTTGAAAATTTTCCAGATATCGTTTTACTTTTTGCTTATTCTTTGAAGTAATATCTGCTTCGCAAAGCATCATCAATGAATCAAAATCTTCACCCGCATCAAAAAGCAAACGCCGGATAGCAGAATCGGTAATATTTTCTTTTGTCAGGCTGATAGGTCGCAAATGCAGTTCCACCATTTTTCTTACAAATCGCATTTTTTCATTTTGCGGCAGCTTTAAGCTTCGCAAATATCTTTGGCACCATTCTGCCACCAACCACTTCATGCCCATGAAATGTCCAGCCATGACCTTCTTCAAATTTTTTGGTAACGGGTTTTGCAATATCATGTAATACTGCCGCCCATCGCAACCAGAGATCATCTGTAGTTTGCTGACAAATTATCCAATACCTGGAGGGTATGATAAAAATTATCCTTATGCCCATGGCCGTCCATATATTCAGCGCCGGCCAGATCAACCATTTGCGGAAAAATGATTTTCAGCAATCCCGTTTTATATAACAGATCAAACCCAACAGATGGTTTTGGAGATGCAATGATCTTATTCAGTTCATCCGTGATCCTTTCCTGTGAAATAATTTTGATCCGCTGCGCATCTTCTTTGATCGCCTGCAATGTCTTCTCTTCAATATGGAAAATTAAGTTGCGTAGCAAATCTGATAGCCCGCATCATCCGCAACGGATCATCACTGAAGGTCTGTAACGGATCAAGCGGCGTTTTTATGATCTTATGCTCAATATCGCTAAGACCATTAAAAGGGTCAATCAGTTTACCATGATCTTTTTTATTTAAACTGATCGCCAAAGCATTTATGGTAAAGTCCCGTCTTTTCTGATCATCTTCCAATGTGCCCGGTTCCACATCCGGTTTGCGTGAATGAGAACGATAACTTTCTTTACGTGCTCCAACGAATTCAATGTCGAATGACGCCCCCTCTCCTCCCGGAGAGGGGGTTGGGGGTGAGGTCCTCAAAAGATCTATCTTGATATGAGCAGTACCAAAGTTTTTAAAATAATTGACATGAGGAACAGGATCAAATTGTTTGGCTACTTCTTTTGCCAATTCAATGCCATCTCCTGTGCAAACTATATCTGCGTCTTTGGAAGTGCGTCCGAGTATTTTATCCCTTACAAAACCGCCGATCAAATACGCTTCCGTACCCAATGTTTCGGCAGCATGGGTGATCCTTTTAAAAATATCTGATTCCGTATCCGTACACTTTATATCCATTCTTGCAAAAATAAGAAAGGCCTATGGGAACTTAATGCTGAGCTACAGGCAATGCATGCATCAGTTGATCAACTTTAATATCATAAGCGCATTTAAAATGTTTTTCCGGGCATGATCTTCTGCCATGTGTTGTGCAGGGGCGACAATACAATTCTTCCTGGATTTCGACTATAAAATTTTTATCCGATAATGGTCCGTAACCAAATGAGGGTAATGTAGAACAGTAAATTGCCGTAGCAGGAGCATTTATCGCTGAAGCAACATGCATCGGCGCTGAATCATTTACGTAGTTCATAACGGCATCTTTCATCAAAGCCGCAGATTGCAAAATGCTGAGCTTCCCGCAAAGATTAATGACCGAAGTATTTGTGGTTCCCTTTCTTATTTCATCCGCAATGTCAAAATCGGCAGGTGAACCCAATAAATATATAGCATAGATCGATTGAACAGAATTGATAAGCTCGATCCATTTTTCCCGCGGATATTGTTTAGTAAACCAGACAGAAGCCGGCGAAATGGTAATGAACTCAGTTTTTTTATAAGGCGCCACTTTCGCTTCATCATCGGCGGAAGGATATAATCGCGGCTTTAGAACTTTCTCATCGGTAAAATATTTCACCAGCTCATTATTTCGCTCAATTTCATGCTTCACATTCTTTCCATTACTGACGATGTGTTTTATTCTTTTGGTAAATAAAAAACTCAAAGGGTTTTTATCAAAGCCGATCGTTTCTTTGGCGCCTGAAAATGCAGTCAGAAAACCAGTTGCCGTAAATCGCTGAACATTGATCACTTTATCATATTTTTTTTTCCGGATCATCCGGAGCATTTTCCACAGGTTTCGCCGTTTATGTTTTTGCTTATCCCATATCAATATTTCATGCAAAAAAGGATGTCCGTCCAATAAATTCTCATTCCCTTTTCTTAACAGGAAATCTATCTGTGCACCAGGAAAGTGAAAGTGAAGTTTTTCGATGAGACAGGTAGCCAAAACAACGTCGCCGATAAAGGCGGTTTGTATGATCAGAAACTTTTGCATGATACTCACTCCCTGATAACGATTGGTTGTCCCTTTTCCCATTTGATAACCGTAGAAGGAGAGGCGGGTTCTTTTTCATCCTGGCGATGTGTCACGATATAATCCACACCGATCTTTATTTCAATTCCTATTTCATCAAATGTATTAGCAACCGGCTTGCTGGATATGTTAGCTGATGTGGAGACAAGTGGTCGTCTGAACCGCTTGAGAAGATTACGGCAAAATTCATCCTGGCAGATCCTGATAGCAATACTTCCGTCCTTTCCTACAGCATTTTCGGCCAGGCCAATAGCACCTTTATAGATCACGGTCGTAGGCTTTACTACTGTTTCCAGGTAATCAAAAACCTTTGTGTCCGGGTTGGCTACATATTGCGTTACATCCCGCTGTTCCGCTACCAATACTATCATGGCTTTACTATCGGTGCGTTTCTTTAGCTTGTAAATTCTTTCTATTGCTTTATCATTGGTAGCGTCGCATCCTATCCCCCAGACAGTATCTGTAGGATAAAGAATGATGCCACCACCCCGTAACGCCTGGAGGCATAATTCTATGTCTTTTTCAAAGTTTACCATATCAATTTATATACATTGATTATTGAATCAGCGCATTTTTTTTGTGTAAAACTCTGTGCATGCTGCCATCCTTTTTCTTTCATCGTTTCCGCCAATGCCTTATCAGAATAAATTCGCTTCATTCCTTCGGCGATCTCTTCAGCACTGTTTGGATTCACATAATAAGCTCCGTCACCTCCCGTTTCCGGCAGGCAAGATACGTTAGAAGTGATTACCGGAAGCCTGCTCCATAATGCTTCCAATACCGGTATGCCAAAGCCCTCAAAAAATGAAGGATAGATCATAGCAATGGCCGATTGATAGATCGCCGGAAAATCAGCAGCCGATTGCAAAGCCTTTGCAGACATTGCCGGCGAATTTTCCGAAAGAAAAATGATCTTCTTTTCCAAACTGTTTTGCCTTATATAGTCTTTTACCTTCTGTTTATATACTCCCCCATCACCAAGAACGATCAACGGAATATTTATTTCATTTCGCAAAAGGAATGCGGCTTTACAGATATTCAACAGGTTCTTTCTCTCGGTGACGGAACTAACATAGAGAAAGAACTCATCTGGAAGCGAATGTAACTTTTTTACTCTTTCCTTTTCTTCTTTAGAAACCGGCTTACAAAATGAGGGATTACAACTTTGATAGCATATCTCGATCTTTTCTTCCGGAGTTTTATAAAATTCCAGGATATCTCTCTTTGTCTGTTCACTGATAGCAATTACTTTATCTGCATGGTCGCAGGCATAACGATACTTTTTGGAAAAACTTTTTAAATCCCTTGCAGAAAATTGTTCGGGGTATCGTTCATATATAAGATCGTGAATTGTAACAACCGTTTTAATTCCCGTGCTATTTATGCCTAATGGTATCTCATGGTCGAGACCGTGGTACAGATCAATTTTATTTTTCTTCAGATCTTTTTTTATTCCGCTGTCCCGCCAAGCCGAAGTAAACCTTTTATCAGCGAATGAGGACGGCAATACTTCATGAATATTTTTTCCATGCATTTGAAAGAGAGAAGAAAGTTTAGGATTAAATAAATAATATTCGTGTTCGGGATAGTATTCCGACAGAGAATTTATCAGCGTTCGGCTAAAATGCCCAAGGCCGGTGCCATTGTGATAAGCCATTTTTGCGTCAAAACCGATATTCATAGTAATTCAGAATCCGTGAAAATACTGCAATTTAAAAAATATGGCCCATGTTGCTGGCCAATAAAATCATGTCAGCGTTTAACTTTAAAAATGATAACGGCAAATCGAAGAGAATAATACCACGGATGCACGGAAAAAATTGAAATGCCTGGAAATCCGTGCGTCCGCGGTAAAAAATTTCACATTGGGGTACAATCAAATTCATTGATCTGTTTTCACAATCTATCATTCATTTATCTTCGCAAAAAAATAAGCGATGAAAGAACTGATACTGGAAGCCTGGAACAACCGTGAATTGCTGAAGGAAAATAAATACAGCGATGCTGTCCGCGTTGTGATTGAAGAAACAGATAAAGGAAGATTACGCGTCGCAACACCAACTGAAAACGGCTGGGAAGTGAACGAATGGGTAAAGCAAGCAATACTGATGTATTTTGGTATTCAACAGATGCAAACATGGACGATCGAGCCATTTGAGTTTTATGATAAAATGTTATTGAAAAAAAATTATAAAGACCTCGGTGTTCGTGCAGTGCCGCATGCAATTGCACGATATGGCGCCTTCATTGCGAGAAATGTTGTATTGATGCCATCGTACGTAAACATCGGCGCTTATGTAGATGAAGGAACGATGGTAGATACATGGGCTACCGTTGGCAGTTGTGCGCAAATAGGTAAGGGAGTTCATCTGAGTGGTGGTGTCGGTATCGGCGGCGTGTTGGAACCATTGCAGGCATCTCCCGTTATTATTGAAGATGGATGTTTTATCGGCAGCCGTTGTATTGTTGTAGAAGGTGTAAGAGTTGAAAAAGAAGCTGTACTTGGGGCGAATGTTGTTTTAACTCAATCCACAAAAATTATTGATGTCAGCAGCAGTGAACCGAAAGAATATAAAGGAAGAGTGCCCGCAAGAAGTGTAGTGATCCCCGGTACTTATTCAAAAAAATTTCCGGCAGGCGAATATAGTGTTGGCTGTGCATTGATCATCGGCCAGCGAAAGGCAAGTACTGATCTGAAAACAAGTCTGAATGAGGCATTGAGAGATTTCAATGTGAGTGTATGATAAAAACTTTGAAATCTGTGATTTCTATTTTGCTATTCACTTAACTACTAGCTGTTCCTATTGCCAGCAATTCTGTATGATAATCCTAATCTCAGAACACGAAATTTTGCCTCTGTGTTACGGTCTGCAGATATTGAATTCAACCCAATATTGTATCTGAACTCAAAGCCAAGACCGCCTTCGGCAACATAGCCAGTACCAAAACACCATGAAAAGGCATATTCCCTAAAATCGCCGGTAATATTTCTTGTTCCTCCCTGGTTGTTGTCAGTTTTTAGAATGGTTGAAAGGAGCAAGGCAAACTGGGGCCCGGTTTCGACATACAAACCCCGATAAATTTTATAAGAAGCCAGTACCGGTATGCAGAAATAATTAAAGGTTGTTTTGTTTCCGGAAGATAGTGTTGAAAATAAATAGCCCTTTGATGAAAACAACATCTCGGGTTGGATACTGAACACTTTACTTATAGCGGCATTCACGGCGGCGCCTGCATAGAATCCATCTTTACCTCTGAAATCACCGGAGTTAATATCCCTTCCTGTTATTGATGAAATGTTCACGCCTGCTTTTAGAGCTAAACTGGTTTGTGCCATCCCCTGCAGAATAATGTTTAACAACACAAAGAAGGAAATCGCTTTCTTCATAATTTTAATAAGATAGGTTTATCATTCGAACACAGATCGGCAACTGATGTTAAATAAATAAAGCCACCGAATATAAATCTTTTCCCTGAATAGATGATGGTAATTTTGCCGATCTGGTTAGGGTATGAGAATTTTTTATCGAGCGGTGAAATTTTTTTAATGATGGCGATGCACGGCTGTTGATAAAAAAATGACTGCTTCCCTTATCTTTGCTGCCCGCTGTTCAAGCAACAGTTATAAGTTAGCAAGGCAGCCGAAGAGATAAGTATGCCGGTTAATTAACGACTGAAAAAAGCCCGGGTGGCGAAATTGGTAGACGCACTGTCTTCAGGTGGCAGCATCCGAAAGGTTGTGCTGGTTCGAATCCAGTCCCGGGCACAAACCGAAGTGTGAAAACTCTTCGGTTTTTTTTATGCTTACAATTTGATTTTGAAATAGTGAAGTTGTATTTGCGAAAGTGTGCGTATGAAAAACAATTTTTTAAAATAGATGAATTAAAGAGCTTTGCAAAAAAGGCCAAGGTTGAACCGATAGAGGCTTTTGCATATTTACGAGTTGGCAGAAATTTTTTGACACACCAAAAAATCACAAGTGGGACTAAAATTCAGAAGGAGACAAAAATTGTTTCCAGGAGTTTACTTAAACTTTAGTGCAAAAGGTGTGAGTACGACAATTGGCCTCAAAGGCTTTAATGTAAATCTTGGTAAAAAAGGCGCATACCTTAACACAGGAATTCCGGGAACAGGTCTATATGACCGGAAGAAAATATCAGGTTGGAGTAATCAGCCTTCGTCGACGACAGAAAATTTTCACGCATGCGACACGCCTACCATTCCACAAGAACAATATTTCTTTCTTCCCAAGAAATTTGAAGGTGAAATAAAAAGTACAGATGCAAATTCTGTAACAAGTCAAGGCCTTGCAGAGATGAAAGAAACTTTACTTGCAGCCTATCAGGAAAAGATTGAGATACAGCAAGAACTTCCTAAAGTTGAAAAGGAAGTAAAAAATGCAGCCAAAATAAAAATTTTGTCCCAGATTTTTTTAATAGGACTTTTTACCAAAAAATTCAAAGAACAACATTTAGAAAAAGTAACTTATTTGGACAATTTAAAACTACAGCGATCAGAATGCAAAGTGACAATAGACATTAATATTGATGAAAATTTGAAAAGCAAGTATGATAGTTTAAAGAACTCTTTTGGTAATCTTGCAACATGCTCTAAAATTTGGGATAAAACATCATCTCAAAGAAGTAATGATAATCGCTCAGCGGCTTATAATTCAGTTACAAGAACTCAAACCTTTGTAGCCACTCAAAAAATTGATTTCGTTAATGCTTCATTTGATGCACTCCATTTTAAAAATCAGAATGGAGGTGACATTTATATTTATCCTGCCTTTGCCGTTTTATTCGACGATAAAAATAATTTTGGACTTGTTGATTTGGCAGACTTAAAATTATCATTCAATCGAACTTCATTTTTAGAAGAAGAACAAATTCCATCTGATACAAAAGTTATTGGCGAGACTTGGGCAAAAGTGAATAAAAACGGTACTCCTGATAAGCGATTTAAAGACAACTACAGAATACCAATTGTTGAATATGGAGAGATAGAATTTAAAAGTAACACAGGAATAAATGAAGTTTTTATGTTCAGCAATCCTACCAAAGCAAACCACTTTGTAGAAACTTACAAAACATACGTCACACCTTCATATGCACCGTATTTTGTAGAAGAAAAAACTATTGACAACACTTCAATTATGGACACAAAAACATACACAAGCAATAAACAGACAGGACTAATTGGCAATGAAGCGGATAAGGATTTTTATGGAAAAAGACTTATAACGTTAAGTTCCAATTCATACAAAATTGAACTGCCTGACAATACTGTAATTTCAGGTAGCATATCATTACAGCAAGACGAAAAAGGCAAAACAATTTACTTGACTCACGAAGGTTGTCCTATAGCTATTAACAACAAAGAAATTCTTGTAAATATCTACAAGACACATGAAGCTGCTTACGTCTATCACCTTGAATAAATCTTCTGCCAACAGGTGGTCATATATATATAGTCCTTTAGAGAAGGATGATATCTTAATCTTATTGTTCCCGATGAAAGAGGGATGAAATCAAGAGACCTGCCGGCCGCCAGGCGGGAAAGTGAATTATTGTTTTCAATTATTCCCTCACTTCAGTGGTGAACAGCATTAGTCGACGAGATGTCCGTTGAATAATTTTCATGCCCCAAAAACCTGCTTTTTATTTTAACCGATGCACCGGATTTGTTACTTTTATTTCAACATCTGTAGATAGTTTTTTCACGGACTGCCGTTGTACGCTATTTTATGAAACAGTCATTAATATTTATACTTCTTTTTTCATCACAGACACTTTTTGGTCAGTATAAGATCGACTCGACAGTCAAAAAAGCATATTTTGAAATCCTGAAGAAACTTCCACAGGAATTTAAGAATGACATCGAAACTGAGTATAAAGTCGGGTTGAGTTTGCTTTATGACGAAAGAACAGATACTTTGAACAAAAAGGACTTCAATCAGGATTTCAACTCTATCAAGATTTATGACATTGACGAAACAACAGGAAGAGCTGATTCAACAAAGACGATCTTAACAGAACAAGAACAGATCAGCAAAAATCGACCTTTCCCACTCTCTTGTAATTGTTCATTCAAAAACGACACGTTGATAATTGTCTCCGGCATTTATCTTTTTTCAGGGTTTACTATTGTCGCAAAATTATATAGAAATAAAGTCAAAGCACTTTATTCCGAAGTTGAATCCGAAGAAAAAGCTTTACAACGAACATTAAAAGAGAAAAAAGCTAATGAAATAACAATTCCAGCAACAGCTAACTTTCTCACATTACACAGAAGACCAAACGGCAACATTAAGGAGCTCTTCGGCCAGATAAGCATATCAACAAACGGATACTACAGTTATATAAATGTATGGGGATTTAAAAGTGACTACATTTATAAACGGGTGAAATTTCAATTGTATTTCCGGTGCGATATGAAAGGGAGCGTACAACGATGAGGTTTTGCGTCTGGCAGGCAACGAATAAATTTCCTGTTCAAATCCAAATCAGCCCGATAACCCTGATAACGCAATCAATCAAATCGTAATTGCAAATGACTCCGGTAAAAACATTAAAAATAAAAATATGATTACTCAAAAAATTACACCCTATTTGTGGGTAGAGAAAGATGCCAAAGCTGTAGCAGATTACTACTTATCCATTTTTAAAGACGGTAAGCTGAAAGATTTTCGCAAGTTCGATAGTGATGAAAGTGGAAATGATGCAGGCATAGAAACAGCTGTAATTGAAATAGCAGGAATGGAGTTTAGTATATTAGCAGCAGGCCCACTATTCAAATTTAATGAAGCAGTTTCTTTTGTTATCAATACAAAAGACCAGGCTGAAACGGATTATTATTGGGAAGCTCTTACTAAAAATGGTGGTGAGGAAGGCTCTTGTGGATGGTGTAAAGATAAATATGGATTATCATGGCAAGTTGTACCAACTGAATATTTTGAATTAATACATAGCGATGACCCAATAGTAAGGGAAAAAGCAATGAAGAACACATTAAAGCAGAAAAAACTGATACTTTCAGAACTCAAATGAACAGGTATCACTCATCACAATTGACTACTCAATAATAAATTTGTAACCCCTGCCATGTACGTTAATAAATTTAATGGAGTTATCGTCGCTTAATTTCTTACGTAATTTAGACACCAATACATCAACATTTCTGCTGATCACAACTATACCTTCATCTTCCCAAATTTCTTTCATCAGTTTTTCCCTTTCTACGATCTGATTTATATTTTCTGCAAATATTTTTAATGCTTTTGTTTCTTTTTCCGAAAGCGTAATACTTTTATTCTCACTTTTAAGAACATTATTATCTGTATAGAACTTAAAGTTCCCTAATTGTATAGTAATCACTATTATCAACGATTGATGCTGCCTCTTCTTTTTTCCGAAACTTATCTTTCACATAAAAACCAACAAAACTCAAAGGAATGATCAACAGCAACAACAAAAAGAAATTAAACTTATTTTTCTTCAGAAGTTCAATTTCAATAACATAACAACCAACCTCCAGCGTACGACCTCTGCAAGGTGTTAAATCGCCTGTATGGCTATTTATTTCGAATGCAAAGACAGTTTCATTTTGTTTACAATTCCTCAAATTCACTATATAATCGTTTGCCAGGCCATTTTTTTGAAATGTTCGTTGAACTAAATTGATGAGTGTATCTGAAATAAAACCAAAGTCATTTTGAAAGGAGATCTGGTATGTAGTTTCATTTAATTTCTTAACCGGCAGCACCCGGGATGAAGAATCTTTAGCTGTAAGCAAAAGTTGATGTCCTAAATCACGTAATACAACTTCTACATGCTTCCCAGGGATTTCATTCTTTTTATTGATAAATGCAACAGCAGAAATCAAAATAGCAATTATCATGATTGAAGATCCGAACAGAATAAATGGCTTCATGTAGGCAAAAATAATCTATTAAAGCCCCGTTTTCGGTGGTTTTACAAACGTTTTACTCATCTTTTACAACTCTTTACTATTAAAAAGCTCCGGGATAGTTGACGCCCAATACCTTTACTTTATTGTTTCACCAAATAAAATATAGTCATGAAAATCTTTAGCCTTGCTTTTTTGTGGTACATCCCGATTATTTCGGGGCTCCTTTTTCTATGCCCCTTTGTATTTCCAATCACGGATAGTCAGCAAAAACTAAATAAAAATAAGCCGGGGGTTGCAAACATCGTTTTTAAATCTACTGATGGCGGACAAACATGGCAGGACATCAGCGAAGGGCTGCCCGAAAATTTGCGGAAAGATAGTATCCGGGGAAATAGCTTCTTTGCAAATGATAAAGGGCTGTTTTTAAGGGTTGGAAACGGACTCTATCACAGTACACCAAATGCCACAGTTCCTTTTTGGACCAAAGAGATTTTCCCTGACAGCCAGCCCCGATACTTCGGGGAACATAGCAGCATTGCCCCCGGTAAGTCCGGGATAGTTACTAACAATTACTGGGGTATAAATTTGAAAACAACAAACGGAACTAGTGTATGGTCGCCGATATTCGAAAATTTTCACGAGCCACGGATGCGCAGCGTTTTTGAAACTGCCGGAGGTACAATTTTCATCGGCATCGACAGAGGCTATTTTAGATCCATTGACAATGGCAAAACCTGGAAACATGTCCATGCCGGAAGCCTGGTAGGGCATTTGGCAGAGTCAGATGGCGTACTGGTGGCGATCAGTAATAGAAGGATAGTAAGATCGACTGATGATGGCGAAAACTGGGAGTTTGTGACCCCTGAGGGCGATGTGGTTTTCGATGTAAAACAGATCAACGGTGGATTCGCTGCTTTGACTCCCACTTCAGCGAATATCAGGGGGGTAAGTACATCCTACGACGGCGGTAAAACCTGGCAGCCCGACGACGCCGGCCGTCAGGACAAAGCTGTTATTGATTCAATATTTCGGACCTGGAATGATCGCCCTCTTTTGAAAGCCTTCCAGACTTCAATTATCCAGGTTGGTGAAAACTTCTTGTGTACTCATCCTGACGGCATTTTCAAATCATCCGACAAGGGAAAAACATGGAAATTATTACTTCCTTCTATAGATGGCAAGGTCTTCAATTTATTTGGTTCAGGCAACGTGATCTATGCCATACCCAGCAAGGGGGGATGTTGAAAAATTCAGGTTAACATTCATGCATTGTTTAAAATTACCGCAGGTGGCGGATAATGTTTAGCTTTTTTGCCCGGTGGACTTTAACTAAGACAACAGTTTTTCGGCATTGACAACCGGACTTAGTTTTTTATAATTGAACATGCCCGTTAGTAAAAGACAAATAAGAAATGAAAAAGCTCGTAAAATTATTTACTCTGTTCTTAATACCTTTTTTTCACGCCTCCTGTGGACAGAACCAAACAAACTCACCTAAAGATAATATCAAGTCCGAAACCAAAGACATAGTCAATTCCCCCGGAGCTGATGAACGTAATATTCACACTAAATATGAGTATACTGATTCTATCGGTAAGCGCCTGGTAATACAAAACAGCGCATCATGGGGTGGAATAAAATACACTGATCTTAATGGCGAGGTATATACGTATGCTATATTTTGGACCCGAATAATCAATGAAACAGATAATCCCCTGCAATTGAAAATTGACTTTCCCGTAGATTCATATGAGGTTCCTTCTTTACCTGGTAAATACTTTAAAATATTGGTTCCCCCCGACACAATGACAATTGATAAAGAACCCTTGTTTAATCGTGGTGTGACAGATTTAAAATCTTTTTTAGATAATAATATTCATAAATCGTCTTCATTGAAAAGAACTATTAATCCAAAAGAATCGAGTGGTTTTTATGTCATAATGCTCTGCCTGGTTGAAGGAGCACATGGTACCATGCGAACAGGACTTAGCCTAAAAGGGCAAGATCTTTTTTATAGAATTAAAGTTGATGGATCAAAAAGTAACAGTAAATCAAGCGATAAAGAAATTCATTGTGGAAAGATTAATTTAAAAAGTTTGGTGTTAAAGAAATAAACATAAAGCCAACGCACAACAAAGTGTATAAGAAACAGCGGGTTCGCTGTAAATCAAATCTAATATATTTTTTAAACGTAAGGCTTCAATACAGTCATAATGAAAATCATATTTTTGGCGTTAAACCCCTCGCCAAAGTTCGTGTCGCACGAACCTAAATCTTTTAAATACTCCCAAGAGGTCTTCCAGAAATTAAAGGGATTTCTCATTTAATTCATAATACCGGGCAGACGAGTATTTATATTCAAACGGGGTTTTTGCAAGTTGCCAATGTGTTGCTATGTAACGATGTCGTTGGTCATTCTTAGAGTTAGTAATTTCGTTTCCTGCGGCACGAACCGAGGCAATCTTTTGCACGAATACGAGGCAAGGCGAAGTAGCTGTATTTTAATTCACACTGTGAGCAACGAAAAAAATCAGATTGAAAACCTATTTGACATATGCGTCCATAGCCTTAATTCTTGTATGGCTTTACCTTGCATACCATTGGTTCAAAAGTCAAAGAGATTTTCAAAATGAATCAGGGACTAACCCCCTCTCTCCTTTTCAAGCCTTTAAATTTCTGCTTGACCCAACTAAGAATGAAATAGAAAAAGCGGCCTTAGCTAAACTCAAACAACGAACTGGAAAGCATTTAAAAATTTGGTTCATATCAATTCTAATATTTATGGTGGTGACCTTTATTGTTGGAATACTTACGGCTAAAAGGATATAACTGCAGTAAGTTTTGCAACCGCTCGTTCCTTATTTCGCAGCAATCACCATCCCTTCACGCATCCTTACCATAATCCAACGTTCTTTTACCTATACCCATTACCGGACTACCTGCAGAAATGAAAAAGAATTTCTGCAATTGCTCGTTCAACCGGCAATTGCTGATTAGTTTCAAAGCCTGAAAAAGATTGCCGTATATAATATCAAAGGTGGCGTTGGTAAAACCACCACATCCGTTAACCTGGCTTGTTTCCTTGCTAAAAGTGGTCTCAGCGTTTTGCTATGGGATCTTGATCCACAGGGTGGCAGCAGTTTCTTTTTTAACCGGCAAAATCATAATGCCAATACTCATAGCCGGCTCTTCGACCGGTATATTACTATCTACGATGTCATTCATTCCACTACCAGTTACCAGGTAGATGTCATCAGCAATGATCCTTTATTTTCAGATCAGTTCATGACGCATGCTTCAAGAATGACGATGCTGAACTTCGGGAACAATGAACTGATCAGGATCACACTGGCCGAGGTGGAAGATGATTATGATGTTTGTATCCTCGACTGTTCGCCGGGTCGCTTTATGTTGCATGACAATATTTTTAATGCTGCCGACCTGCTGCTGATACCTAATCTCCCCGCTCCTCTTTCCATTTACTGCAACAACTTATTGATGGATTCACTGCAACGCAATGAGCCGCTAATGAAGAAGACGCTTAGTTTTTACAATATGGTGCAGTCACACAAAGTACTTCACCGGCAATACCTCGATAACCGCATGCATGCTTCCTGGATGCTTAATAATTATGTTCCATTTTACTCCGATATTGAATTGATAACACTGACAAAAGAATCCATTTTTCACCAATCAAAAGAAAGCAGGGCGATCGGCTACTACAATAACCTATGGGTGGAGATCTGCGAACGGATGCAATGGCAGATCCCAATCGCACAAGGAAAAATAATTGACCTTGAAAATGAACAACTGCCCGACCTCTCTTACCAGGATAATTCAGAGACCGAATGGGGTGAAACTTACGATGGTTAACCGTCCCGATCCGGCAAGTGCCGACGGAAGTCTGCAACAAATATCTACCCGGAATATATTACCAAAGACTTCATGTACTACCGCGTCATTTCTGTAACGTATTTTCGTTTTGTCGGGAATTTATAGCCATATATAATGAAAAAATTACCGTTGCTAAATTTTAGATTTTTGCTATAGCTTATATACGCTATCATTGCGCATCATGAAGAAAACCAGCTTGCTTTTGATCCTTTCCGGGGTTATGTGGCTAAGCGCTGCTGCCAACCCTGCTGATTCAGTAATTGAAAAAAAGAAGTATTATACCCATCGTCTTGCGGGTTCAATTACTCTCGACGGAATACCTTCTGAAGAAGCCTGGAATGAAGTGGAATGGGGCGGCAATTTTACCCAATGGCAACCCAATGAAGGAAAAGCCCCATCACAACAAACGAATTTCAAGATCCTTTACGATGAAAAATTTCTTTATATAGCCTATAGGTGTTATGACCTCGCACCCGACTCCATTGTCAAACGTATGAGCCGGCGCGATGAATTTCCCGGTGATTTCGTAGAAATAAATATTGACAGTTACCATGACAAGCGAACAGCCTTTTCCTTTACACTTTCTGTATCGGGCGTTCGCGGTGATGAATTTGTTTCCAATGACGGCAACAACTGGGATGCCAGTTGGAATCCTATCTGGTTCTCAAAAACACATGTAGATGATAAAGGATGGACGGCTGAAGTAAAGATCCCTTTCAGCCAGTTACGGTATAGTGATGAAAAAGAAAAAGTCTGGGGTATACAGATAATGCGACGACTATTTCGTAAAGAAGAACGATCTACCTGGCAATATATTCCGCAAAGTTCCGGCGTTTGGGTAAGCGCCTTTGGCGAATTGCATGGATTGAAAGATATTCCTGTGCACAAGCAGGTGGAAATAGCGCCCTATGTAGTAGCACAGGCTGATAAGTATAAAAAAGAACCCGGCAACCCGTTTGCAAAAGGATTCGATACAAAACTTACTGCCGGTCTTGATGGAAAACTCGCCGTTACCAATGACCTTATTCTTGATTTTACGATCAACCCTGATTTCGGACAGGTGGAAGCTGATCCATCACAAGTGCGAATTGATGGCTTCCAGAATTATTTTGACGAAAGAAGACCATTTTTTATTGAAAGCAGAAATATTTTCGACTATCAATTGACCGGATCAGAAGCAGGTGGTGATTATGATGCCGACCTTTTATTCTATTCACGTCGTATCGGTAGCTCCCCTCACGGATACCCTGATCTTAACAACGGGGAATATATGGAGTATCCGCAAAACACAACTATCCTTGGCGCCGCAAAATTCAGCGGTAAAACAAAAAATGGTTTAAGTATTGGTGTTCTTGAAAGTGTCACCGAAAGAGAGAATGCTACCATAGACTACAATGGTCAAAAAAGAAAAGAAGTCGTAGAACCTTTGACAAATTATTTTGTAGGAAGGTTACAAAAAGACAATAAAAACGGCAATACTATCATTGGCGGTATCATTACAGGCGTCAACCGCGAGAATGGATTGAACGATATTCTTCATCGCAGTGCTTATTCCGGTGGCTTTGATTTTTTGCATTATTGGAAAAAACGCACATGGTACCTCCGCGGCAATATCGTATTCAGCCATGTACAGGGAAGTAAAGAAGCGATACTCAATACACAAACAGCTTTTGAACATCTTTTTCAGAGACCCGGCGCCAGCGAAGTACATGTGGACAGCAGCCGAACATCATTAACCGGTACCGGCGGCACTATTCGTTTCGGAAAGATCGGGGGTAAACAGGGCAAGAAAGGACAGGTATTCAAATTTGAAACTGGCTTTACATTTCGTTCCCCGGAACTTGAATTGAATGATATTGGTTTCATGCTTACCTCGAATGAGATCAATCATTTTACCTGGGCCGGTCTTCATTTTCAAAAACCATTTTCGATATTTCGTAATGCACGTCTTAACTACAATCATTGGCTACGATGGGACTACAGCGGAAGGATGATCTACAAACAATTCAACGTTAATTCACACGCTACATTTAAAAACAACTGGCAATCGGGTGCCGGGGTGACATGGAACCCGTTTGATATTTCCAATAACGCTTTAAGAGGTGCATCTTCCTTGCGTCGGGTTCCGGGCATTGGTCAAAACTTTTATACAACAACTGATTACAGGAAAAAAGTTTATGCCAATATATCGATATCCAATTTCTGGGGAATCGAAAACCTGATCACGTTCAATAATGTTGGTCTCGATATATATTTCCAGCCGTTAAACGCTTTACGGATCACACTCAGCGGTAGCTATGCTTATGGCTGGCGAAAGCAGGACCAGTTTGTAAGCAATATTGCTTATAATAACACAACAAGGACGATCGTGAGCGAAGTAAAACAAAAAACCCTTCGTTTTACCGGGAGAATAAATTATAATATCACACCCGAGCTGACGATCCAGTATTACGGGCAACCTTATATTACACGGCCTGTATATAGTCATTTTGCTTATGTTGCAGATCCTTTGGCAAAAAAATCTGAAGACAGGTTCTATATTTTTAAACCTGCAGAGATCAGCTTCAGCAACGGCAAATACTTCGTAGATGAAAACACGGATGGGACACCGGAGTATAGTTTCAGCAAACCTGATTTTAATTTCGTCCAGTTCCGTTCCAATCTCGTTATCCGGTGGGAATACCGCGCTGGGTCCGAACTTTATTTGGTATGGTCGCAGGGAAATAACCCCGATGCCTACGATGATCTTTATACGCCATTGGCAAGAAGTCTGTTCGACAATGCTTTTGCGCAACAGTCGCGGAATATATTTTTGATAAAATGTACCTATAGATTTTTGAGATAGTTTTTTGAAAAATCCGGTAATGTCTCATTTTGATTTTTTTTGCCGAGGATGCACGGAAAAAATAAAAGAGGCCAAATAATTATTCAGTTTGATTCCCTGCCTTTGCCGGCAGGCAGGCGTGTTTCCGTGGCTCTTTTTCATGGATTAAAAACAAGAGTCTTCAAACTGAGACACTACCAAAAATTATTCAATTGATGTTACCATTTCAGAAATCACTAATTTTAATACCCCAAAAAGCTTATTCACAGTTAAATCAAAATAAAATGAAAAATGGAATGATCAAACGCGGCATCGTTTTAACAATGGCGGGAATATTTATGTCATCTGCTGTTCTTATGGCACAGGCCGATAAATCGAAGCGTGCAAGTCCTCCTGAAACGGCTACGGAGAAAATAAAAAGTGGCGCCACGATCACGATCAATTACAGCAGCCCTGCCGTAAAAGAAAGAAAGATATGGGGCGATCTGGTTCCGTATGATAAAGTATGGAGAACAGGCGCCAATGAAGCTACCATTTTTGAAACAGATAAAGATATCAAGGTAGAAGGCAAAACATTAGCCGCCGGAAAATATAGTTTGTATACGATACCGGGTGAAAAAGAATGGACGTTTATTTTTAACTCCGCAACGGGTCAATGGGGAATAAATCGTGATGGGAGCACAACTGAGGATCCTGCAAAAGATGTGTTGCGTGTCACTGTAAAATCAAAAAAGTCCGAAAGCTTCAATGAGAGGTTTAAGTTCGAGACGGATAGCAAAGGTTTTGCATTGCTCTGGGAAAATCTGAAAGTACCTGTTTCAATAAAATAAATTTCTTCAGATATTTTAATGCCTGTTGTTGTAAAACAGCAGGCATTTTTTATTATAAACTTTCTGATTCAGTTGTTCTGAGAGAAGCGTCATTCTGTGCCAATATATCGTTTAAGATCCTGGCGGATTCTTTTTCCGTATTTATCAATTCGTGGAGAGTAATTTTATCCAATAGCTGGTCAACCGTAAACTGTATCATTTTCCATAGTGAACGGGAGGAACAGTCAACCGAATTGGTGCAAAGATTCAAAGCGCCTGCATGGGATCCGCAAAATTTTTTATCAAACATCACTCCACCCAATGCCTGCAATACATCGTTAATTTTTATGTCCTTTGCCGTTCTTGCCAGAACATAACCGCCTTTATTCCCCGGCGTACTATTGATGAAACCTTCCATACGAAGCAGGCGGGTAAGCTTAGCAACATAGTGAGGACTCAGTCCTTCCGCTTCGCTCAGTTGCGGGATGCTCATACCTTCTTCATCTTTGCAACTCGCAATGCGGATCAGCATGCGTAAGCCATATTCTTCCTGGGCGGTTATTTTCATATAGTTGATTAAAAATTCAATTAGTCAATGGTGACGTGGTACTTGTTTTCGATATAATTTTTTATAGTTTTCCTTTCGTCCGGGGTATTCTTCCGGGTGCAAACATTATTATATACATCCGTTAATTCACCAGCAATATCCCCGGCATTTTTTCCTTCTACCTGGTAGCGCTGCAGTATATGAACCAGCTTACCGTTTTTCAACAAAGCAATATTCGGAGAAGATGGAGTAATACCTTCCATGTATTTAGTTCTGAACTGTTCAACTGCTTCCTTTTCCATTCCGGCAAATACTGTCACATACTCATCGGGTACAACATCATTCAACATTGACACTAATACACCAGGCCTTGCCTTTCCGGCAGCGCATCCGCAAACAGAGTTCAATACAACAAGAATAGTCTTGTCATCCTGCTTATTCAATGCAGCATCCACATCTGCAGGAGTCAGCAATTCTTTAAAACCCACTGCCGTCAATTCATCCCGGAATGGTTTAACCAGTTCAGGATCGTAAGTTGGTGCATTACTATTATTCATCAAATTCTTTAAATTTATCTGGGCCATAATATATTTTTTAAAATGAGTTATAACATTCCTAATTCTAATTGTGCTGCTTCTGACATCATACTTTTATCCCACGGCGGCGTCCACGTTACAGCGACATGCACATCATTCACACCTTCGATCTCTTTTACCTTCTGATCGACTTCAACAGGTATAGTCTGTGCCGCAGGACAAGCCGGTGATGTCAATGTCATTACGATCTGCACGTTATTTATTGGTAAAATATTTATCTCATAGATCAACCCCAGTTCATAAATATTCACCGGTATCTCAGGGTCATAGATCGTATGCAGACGTTCAACTACCTTTTGCTTCAATATTTCTTCATTTCCTATCATATAGATGCCGAACTTTTTATTTTATATGCCAGGGCATAATTTTTCATTTGTTTTACCATCGCCAGCAATCCATTCGAACGGGTTTGTGCCAGGTGCGTCGTCATTCCGATCTCACGAATAAAATCCAGCCTTGCATTGATGATCTCATCGGGTATATGTCCTGATAAAACTCTTATCAATAAACTGATCAATCCTTTCACGATCACCGCATCGCTTTCTGCTTTATAAAAAACTTTCCCATTTTTATGATCAGCCACCAGCCATACGGTTGACTGGCATCCCCTCACCCTGTTCTCATCAATCTTAAACTGATCTTCCAATGGCGGCAATTTTTTTCCCAGGTCAATGATATACTCATATTTATCATCCCATGAATCGAACAGAGAAAACTCTTCCACTATCTCTTTCTCTGTTTCCTGTATCGTTTTATTATCAATCATTATTTAAATCAGCATCTTGACTGCTTTTTGTAATCCATTTACTAGTTCATCAATTTCCTGCTTTTGTATTATACATCGCAAATGATGCTCTTACGGTGCCGGGAATATCGAATCGTATCATACAGGGTTGTGCGCAATGATGACCTGTTCTGACAGCAATACCACGATTATCTAATAGTATCCCTAAGATCCTGCGGATGCACCTTGTCAATAACAAATGAAACAAGACTTGATTTCTTCGGAGCTCTTCCGATAATTTTTAATCCCGGTATTTGCTCTAATTGCAATGTGGCATAAGCCAGCAATTCATCTTCGTGCTTCCTGATCTTTTCTTTTCCTGTCTCATTCACAAAATCCAATGCCGCCTTAAATGCGATTGTATCAGCAATGTTCGGCGTGCCAGCTTCATATTTATAAGGCAGATCATTATAAGTAGTTTTTTCAAACGTTACTTCTTTGATCATCTCTCCCCCACCCTGGAAAACCGGCATTGTTTCCAGTAAATTCTTTTTACCATACAACGCACCAATTCCTGTCGGACCATATAATTTATGAGAAGAGAAGGCAAAGAAATCACAATCCATTTCCTGCACATCAATATCGAGATGCACCGTTGATTGCGCCCCGTCAACAAATACAACGGCACCTTTTTTATGAGCCAGTTCAATGATCTGTTTGACAGGATTGATAGTTCCCAATGCATTCGACACATGCACTATTGAAACTAATTTTGTTTTACCATTTAACAACTTTTCATATTCATCCATAAGTAATTCCCCATCATCGTTGATAGGGATCACTTTTAACACGGCTTTCTTTTCTTCACATAGCACCTGCCAGGGAACAATATTGGAATGATGCTCCATCGTTGAAATGATGATCTCATCTCCTGGTTTTATATTTTGCCGGCCCCATGTATAAGCAACGAGATTTATCCCTTCCGTCGTTCCTCTTGTAAAAATGATCTCCTCTCTTGATGAAGCATTAATAAATTGCCTTGCAGCATCACGGGTCGCTTCATAAGCCGCGGTTGCTTCTTCTGCGAGTGTATGAATACCGCGATGGATATTCGCATTATAAATTGTATAATAATTTACCAGTGCATCAATTACCGCTTTCGGCTTCTGGGCGGTGGCTGCATTATCAAAATACACCAAAGGCCTGCCCTTCACTTCGCGTTTCAATATTGGGAATTGACGGCGAATGGCATTTACATCCAGGTCATTTTGTATAGCGACAGTTTTGATCATGATACATCAAATTCTAAACGTTCAGAAATAAGTTGCTCGATATAAAGACGTATCGCTTCAGGCTTTATATGCTCGAGTATGTCTTCTGCAAATGCATGTACCAATAATGATCTCGCAATATTCACCGGGATCCCTCTTGATTGCATATAAAACAAAGCGTCTTCATCCAATTGCCCGACCGTACAGCCATGTGAACATTTCACATCATCCGCAAATATTTCCAACTGAGGTTTGCTGTTCACGCTTGCATTGTCAGAGAGTAAAATATTTTTATTCGATTGGTAGGCATTTGTCTTCTGCGCATCCTGTCTCACGAATATTTTTCCATTAAATACACCGGTAGCGTCATCGTTCATCACGCCTTTATATAATTCATTGCTGAAGCAATTGGGTTTTACATTGTCAACCATTGTGTGGTTGTCAATATGCGTTTTGCCTCTTTGGAAATACAGTCCGTATAAATGCGCTTCACAACGTTCGGCGTCGAGAACGACATTAAGATTATTACGAACAATAGCCCCATTCAGAGAAACTGTTACCGAATGCAAATAGCTTTTGCCTGTCTGGCGAAAATGAGTAGTACTTACCAAACTGGCATTGCTGACATCATTTTGAATTTTGTAATATTCAACTACTGCATCTTTTTCGATCACAACTTCCATTACCTGGTTGGTAAAACTATCGGACATACCTATCGTCGCATAAGTTTCCACCATTTGGAGTTGTGCATTTTCATGTACATAAATTAAGCTGCGCGGCTGCGACAAAATATTAGCAGAGCGGGCATCGGTAATATTATATATATAAACAGGATGTTCTGTCACCTGCCCTTTTTTCACATAAATAAAAATGCCACCGCTCACAAAAGCGGTATTGAGAGCATTGATACCATCTTTAAGATAATGGCTGCTATGGCCGAAATGCTCAGCAACAATACTTTTGTATTCATTGGATGCAGCTTCTTCCAAAGACTGAACGACCAATTCCTGCGAACGAATTTGTGATAGTGAGTCATTAAAATATCCGTTCACAAAAACCAATTCATTAGCTTGTTTGTAACCCGGCAAACGAAATGCATTTAAGTCAGCCTCATTGACCGGTGTTGCTGACAATGCCGGGAACTCATACTCCTTATTAAATAAACTACTAATGCGCGTATATTTCCATTCTTCGTGTTTGACGGTAGGAATTCCCATTTTACTAAAGGCATCAAATGCATTATTTCTTGCGGATGAAAGGCCATTTGCATTTGCCGCCTGCAGATCATTAAACCGTTCTTTATAAAATTCTACTGTGTTCATTTTTTCCATTCGTTTTTAACTAGCTACTTTAAGCCAAATCACCACTCACAACTCACCATTGACCACTCACCACTACACCTCTTCCCCGATATTCATCTCATTCTTTATAAAATCATATCCTTTTTCTTCCAGCTCCAATGCCAGCGCTTTGGTCCCTGATTTTACAATACGTCCATTATATAATACATGCACGAAATCAGGAATGATGTAATCGAGTAAACGCTGATAGTGCGTTACGACGAGCACTGCATTTTCCTTTGTATGTAATTTATTTACGCCGTTGGCGACGATACGAATCGCATCAATATCTAGTCCTGAATCTGTTTCATCCAGAATAGCGAACCTCGGCTGAAGCATCGCCATCTGGAATATTTCATTACGTTTTTTTTCACCACCTGAAAAACCTTCATTCAATGGACGACTTAAAAGCGATTGATCAATATTCATCAATGCCATTTTCTCCTTCATCAGTTTAAGAAAACCAACCGCATCCAACGATTCTTCGCCACGATATTTGCGTATTTCATTAACTGCTGTTTTAATAAAATTCGTAGTGCTCAATCCCGGTATCTCAACAGGGTATTGAAACGCAAGGAACAAACCTTCACCGGCTCTTTCTTCCGGAGAAAGATCCAACAAGTCTTTTCCAAAAAACTCAACGGAACCTTCAGAGACTTCATATTCCTGCCTTCCGGCGAGAACAGAAGCCAATGTACTTTTACCGGAACCATTCGGTCCCATGATCGCATGTATCTCTCCTGCTTTAATTTCAAGGTCAATACCATTTAATATTTTCTTTCCTTCAATGTTCGCATGTAAATTCTGGATCTTCAACATAATTTATTAGTTACGAGTTAAGAGTTTTGTGTTACGAGTTACCTTTACAATTTCAACTTTCACTTCTGACTTCTGACTTTCTGACTTCCGGCTAACCTACACTTCCTTCCAAACTAATGGCAAGCAGCTTCTGTGCTTCGACAGCAAACTCCATCGGCAATTGATTCATTACTTCTTTGGCAAAACCATTTACGATCAGCGCTACGGCAGTTTCCGTATCAATACCTCTTTGATTACAATAAAATATCTGGTCCTCGCCGATCTTCGATGTAGTAGCCTCATGCTCCACGATCGCCGATTTATTTTTTACTTCGATATAAGGAAATGTATGGGCGCCACATTTGTCCCCTAATAAAAGAGAATCGCATTGAGAAAAATTGCGTGCATTCGCAGCGTTTTTACCAACGTGCACCAAACCACGGTAGCTGTTATTGCTGACACCTGCGGAAATTCCTTTTGATACGATCCTGCTTCTTGTATTTTTTCCAAGATGCTGCATCTTCGTGCCCGTGTCCGCCTGCTGATGATTATTGGTGACAGCCACTGAATAAAATTCACCGACAGAATTATCTCCTTTCAATATCACGCTTGGATATTTCCAGGTGATGGATGATCCTGTTTCCACTTGTGTCCATGATATTCTTGAATTATGACCTTTGCAAATACCACGTTTAGTAACGAAATTGTAAATACCACCCTTCCCTTCTTTATCTCCGGGATACCAGTTTTGAACCGTTGAATATTTTATCTCCGCATTATCCATTGCGATCAGTTCAACAACGGCAGCATGCAACTGGTTCTCATCTCTCATAGGCGCTGTGCAACCTTCGAGATAACTGACATAACTTCCTTCTTCCGCCACGATAAGTGTTCTTTCAAATTGTCCAGTGTTTTCTGCATTGATGCGGAAATAAGTCGAAAGCTCCATCGGGCACCGGACACCTTTTGGTATATAACAAAATGAACCGTCACTGAATACGGCCGAATTCAGCGCGGCAAAATAATTATCTGTGATCGGAACAACAGTGCTTAAATGTTTTTTAACCAGGTCAGGATGTTCCTGTATGGCTTCACTCATCGAGCAGAAAATAATACCAAGCTCTGATAATTGTTTTTTGAAACTGGTGCCGATTGAAACGCTGTCAATCACCGCATCCACAGCAACGCCCGTAAGACGTTTTTGCTCGTCCAGTGAAATGCCCAGTTTCTCAAAGGTTCTTCGCAACTCGGGATCAATTTGGTCCAGGCTTTCAGGATTAATCTTCTGTTTGGGAGCAGAATAATAAATGACATCCTGGTAATTGATCGGAGGATATTTGACATTCGGCCATTTCGGCTCTTCCATTTTGAGCCAATGACGATATGCTTTCAATCTCCATTCAAGCATCCATTCCGGTTCATTCTTTTTTGCAGAGATAAAGCGCACTATGTCTTCATTCAGGCCTTTAGGCGCCGAGTCTGATTCGATATCCGTCACGAATCCATACTTGTAGTCGTTGAGAACTGCCGTTTCTATTTCGCTGAGTCCTTCCTTTACGCCATTACTTTTGTACGATTGTGCTGTTTCTGTTTTCATCTGCACAAAGGTACGAATCTATTTATACTAAAAAGTATAAACAAGGGCTATTTTTGGTATGCACTATTAATTATTCGTAAGATTAGAACTTCTTACTATAGACTAACGACTAGAGACTCCAGGCTTTATTTCCCCATCCCCATTTTAAAAATAGAGGCATAGCCCGTCCCCAGGTTGGAACATCGTGTTTGCCATCAGGAATTTCGAGATAGTAAATATCTTTTTCTCGATCATAGCCTTTGGTTTCCAGCTCTTTTATAAGGTCAAGTGTATCATCAACAGAATCTATTATGCCATTATTATTACGGTCTTTTTTTTCATCCATGTTGCCACACTGAAAGAAAAATTTTAAGCCCGGGTGATATTGACCCTTTCGTACTTGTTGCTGCATGATACGATGCTTGTCATCATCGTAATATTCTTCTGCCTGGTCTATACTGCGCCACCAGAGCGAACCCGAAAACACTCCCACTTTAGTGAATTCATCGGGATGTTTCCAAACAATATCCAGCGCCATCAATCCGCCTAGGGAAAACCCAGCAAAAGCTTTTTCATGAAATGATTCAACAACGTATGTCTCTTTGATAAAAGGGATAAGCTCTTCCATGATGAACGAAGTATAAAGTTCAGCTTTGTCTCCCCTTCCCAAATAATCCGGATGACCAGCTACTCCATACTCTCTTCTTCTGTCTTTATTTGCATGAATTGCCGCACATAATAAAGGCTGAATCCCGGCTTGAGAATAGAGTCCGGTAAGAATAGTTTCAAGCCCTAATACTTCCATATCCTGCCCGTCATTGATCAGCAGCAGGCTCATAGTTGAGGGATCGGTCACATTTTTAGGCAGGTAAAAATCAACTTTTACATCTCTGTGTAAATTCTCAGACGTGATTATTTTATTTTCAATAAGAATGCCGGGTACATTTACCGATTGCATGGAACCAAAAATAAGGAAAACTGAGACGTAAAGGGCTCATCAATTAATTATCAGGCGCCTTTCTTACTTTTGGCGTTTCACATCTGGCCCCAGTTTTAATTTTGTTTATATGGTCTTGAAAAAATAAATTTGATAAAGCCGGTTTCCGTCGCCCTGCCCGGCAATTACAATCATTTAAAATAATTTTTATGAAAAAAATCGGGATCCTTCATGGAAAAGAGCGTTCGTTTCCTGAAGCGTTTGTCGCAAGAGTAAATAGCAAAAATATACCGGGGATAATGGCTGAGCCGGTGCATATTGAAAAAGCTTTGCAGGGTGAGCCAAGCGGCTATGCAGTTATCATTGATCGCATATCACAGGACGTTCCCTTTTACCGCACATGGTTAAAAAATGCAGCCCTCACCGGCACAGCGGTTATCAATAATCCATTCTGGTGGAGCGCCGATGATAAATATTTCAATAATTGTTTGATGACAAAAGTCGGAGTTCCCGTTCCGAAAACAGCTATTCTTCCTTCAAGAGACCTTCCCACTGATACATCGGAAGATTCGTTCGCCAACCTTGCTTTTCCGCTCGACTGGGATACCATCTTCAGCTATGTCGGCTTCCCGGCTTATATGAAACCATTTGCGGGAGGCGGTTGGAAGCATGTATATAAATTGAATAGCGCAGAAGAATTTTTTCAAAAACATGCTGAGACCGGACAGTTAGTTATGTTGCTACAGGAAGAGATCGTGTTTGAAGAATACTATCGTTGTTATTGCATCGGCGGAAAATATGTGCGCATTATGCCGTACGAACCACGCAATCCACATGCTACACGCTATGTTGCGGATTTCAAACCTTCTGATGAACGCCTCCAGTTAATGACTGATATTGTTCTTGCGATCAATAAATATTTAGGATATGATTTCAATACGGTTGAATTAGCTCTCCGCGACGGAGTTCCCTATGCGATTGATTTCTGCAATCCCGCGCCGGATGCTGAAAGGACCAGTGTGGGAGAAGAGAACTTTGAATGGGTGGTAGAAACTTCCGCCAACTTTGCTATTGAAAAAGCATTGCATAGTAACGGCGGAGATAATTTGACATGGGGTGAATATGTGAGAAGGGGATCGAATAAGTTGCAATTGGTGTAGCTGACGAGTTTAAGAAATTCAAAAGGTTTCAGATGTTTAAGAAGTTTCCATCAACGCTTTAGACCCTTTAAACTTATTAAACTTTTGAAACAACAAAGATCATGTTTACGATTTACGATATAGACAAAGATAAATTTTCCAAAGTGGAGGAGCCCGATCCGTCATTGACCTATACGTATGCTGACTATCTGAAGTGGAATTTTGAAGAACGGTTGGAGTTAATTCGCGGCCACATTTTTAAAATGAGTCCCGCTCCTGCACCTATTCACCAGGAAGTAAGTGGCAATATATATGCGCATCTCCATACACTTTTAAAGAAGAAAAAATGTAAAATTTATTCCGCTCCTTTTGATATCAGGCTACCCGTAAAAAACAAAACAAAGGACGATGAGATCACCACGGTTGTGCAACCAGACATATGTATCATTTGTGATACATCCAAGATAGATGGACGCGGTTGCTGTGGCGCCCCCGACCTCGTAGTTGAAATACTTTCGCCCGGAAATTCTCACAAGGAAGTGAAATTAAAATTTGAACTGTATGAAGAAGCGGGCATAAAGGAATATTGGATCGTCAATCCTGTTGAAGCCAACTTAGTGGTATTTATTCTTGACGAAAAAGGAAAGTATGAAGGTGGGAAAATGTATTCCGGAAAAGATAAAATAAAGAGTTATGCTATTCCTGGCCTCGTGGTCGGTACAAAAGAAATGTTTACCAGGTAAATACCAGGAATTTTGAAAATGTTCACGATCTACGATATAGACAAGGATGAATTTTCCAAAGTGGAGGAACCCGATCCGTCGCTGACCTATACGTATGCCGATTATCTGAAGTGGAATTTTGAAGAACGGTTGGAACTCTTCAGAGGAAGGATATTTAAGCTGTCTGCGCCAAATACAAAGCATCAGGCAATACTCAGAAATTTAAGCGGCGTACTATGGGTTTCTCTCAAAGAAAAAAAATGTAAAGTATTTCCAGCCCCCTTTGATGTACGCCTTCCAGCCAGGAATAGGAAAAAAGATAGTGAAGTAACAACCGTCGTTCAGCCCGACATCTGTGTGATATGTGATGGTTCTAAAATTGATGAACGAGGTTGTTGCGGCGCTCCGGACCTGGTTGTCGAAATACTTTCACCTGGTAATTCCAAAAAAGAAATAAAACTGAAGTACGACTTATACGAGGAAGCCGGTGTACGGGAGTATTGGATCGTTTATCCGGGAGAAGAAAGTATCGCTGTCCTCTTATTAAATGAGCAGGGTAAGTTCAATATTAAAACACTTTACACTGCCGATGACATTTTTCATTCCAGAACCATACCTGGATTCAGCATTAACACGAACGATATTTTTGCCACGTAGTGGCGATACCAAATAACTGCTATGAATTTAAACTATAACACTTTTACTCTCGGCGTTGAAGAAGAATACATGGTCCTCGATCCCAATACGCTTGAACTGAAAAGCCATGAGCAGAAGATCGTGCATGAAGGACAGAAGGTGATCAAAGACAAAGTAAAAGCGGAAATGCACCAGGCCGTAGTAGAAGTAGGCACTGATATTTGCAAGGATATAGATGAAGCTTTTAAAGATGTCAGCACGCTTCGCAAAACGATCGCAACTATCGCCGGCGAACTTGGTTTTGCCATGGGTGCATCCGGCACACATCCTTTCAGTCACTGGGAAAGCCAGTTAATCACCGATCATATCCGCTACAATGAGATAGTAAATGAATTGCAGGAAGCTGCAAGAAGCAATTTGATCTTCGGATTGCATGTTCATGTTGGTATGCAAACCCGTGAAATGGCAAATCATATCGCCAACTCAACAAGATATTTTCTTCCGCATATCTATGCGCTTAGTACCAACTCCCCTTTCTGGGAAGGTAGATCGACCGGGTATAAATCATTCCGGACAAAAGTATTTGATAAATTTCCCCGCACAGGTATTCCCGATGCATTTGAAAGTATAGAAGCGTATGATAACTATGTAAAGTTGCTGATAAAGACCAATTGCATTGACAACGCAAAAAAAATATGGTGGGACCTTCGTGTACATCCTTTCTTTAATACGGTTGAGTTCCGTATCTGCGATGTGCCCATGACAGTGGACGAAACGATCGCCATCACAGCATTATTCCAGGCGATATGTGCCAAGATTTATAAACTGCGTTCGCAGAACATGAACTTCATTCAATACTCCCGTCCGCTTTTAAATGAAAATAAATGGAGAGCCAGCCGCTATGGTATTGACGGACGAATGATTGATTTTGGTAAAGAAGAAGAAGTAAATACAAGAGTGCTTATTTATGAGTTGCTGGATTTTGTAGACGATGTGGTGGATGAGCTTGGCAGCCGACATCGTTTGGCTTATGTACATAAAATGATGGAACAGGGCACCGGCGCCGACCGGCAATTAGCTGCATTTAACGAAACAAAGAATCTTACCAAGGTGGCGGAATATATACATAGCCAGTTCCTGGCTGGCATATAATTATTTTTGGCTCACGTCGTTTTTTTGTTAGCTTTAGATAAACATTAAACCACCATTTATATGAACTTCTTTGACCGTCTTTCCAATGGCTGGACAATAGCCATGAGCAGCTTCAAAATTCTGAAAGAAAAAAAAGATCTCGTTATTTTTCCCATCTTATCCGGTGTCTCAATACTATTGATCGTAGGTTCTTTTTTTACCGCCTTTGGTCTTTCCACCGGTTGGAACATGGATAACCTTGGTGAATATAATGCGCCGCTTTATTACCTGTTGGTATTCATTTTTTATGTTATCAACTATTTTGTCGTTGTATTCTTTAACATGGCGCTGACGCATTGCACACGCATGTACTTCCGGGGCGAAGAAGTCAGCATACGGGACGGTCTTAAATTCAGCATGAGCCGTATCGGTGTCATTTTTTCATGGGCATTTTTTGCAGCTACAGTCGGTCTGATCTTAAAAATGATACAGGATAATGTTGGATGGCTTGGAAAGATCATTACCAGCATCATTGGTGTGGTATGGAGCATTGCGATATTTTTCGTTGTCCCTGTTATTGCTTATGAAAATAAAGGCCCATTGGAAGCCGTTAAGCGTTCATCTCAATTGATGAAACAAAAATGGGGTGAGAGTCTCGGCGCTTCCTTTAGTTTCGGACTTATTCAATTCCTTGGAATTCTCATTGTTGCACTTCCATTATATCTTATCGGTTCCATCTTTCACCCGATCGCCGGTATTGCATTAGCCATAGTCGGTGCGTTTCTCGTGATCTCCATTATCAGTGCAGCGCAGGTGATCTTTGTCAGCGCTGTTTACCACAACATCAATGGCAATCTCGATGATCACTTTAATCAGCAAATGGTAGATGGATTATTTGAAAAGAAAGATAAATCGTGGTTTAGTTGATTAGGGTCTGTTCGATTGCATAAAGCAATTTTATAAGCCTTATCAATCTGTTTAGATAATTCCTAACTAGAAACCGATAGCGTCAGCGACCTAAACTTAATAGGTTATATTTCAACTAAGGTTAAACGGCTGAATCCTTGCAACCGGAAACCGCAAAAGGTTTGAATAAGGACATTTATAACATTTATTAAAGTATTACATCGCCTCGATCCTTCTTCTCCCCGATGACATAAATTGGATTAAATTCAAGTAATGAAATTCTCTTTCAAAGCAAAAATCTACAAAGTTGGTATCAATCCCTGTGTTAAAGTACCGCTTCGAATAACCGATAAACTAATAGCAACAAAAGGATACATATCCGTAAAAGGAAAAATTGAAAAATATTTCTTTCAGCAAACCCTTTGCCCGGTAAAAGGTGAAGGATACAGGTTGTATGTAAACGGGCCTATGATGAAAGGGGCTGATGTGAAAGTTGGAGACACTGCAAATTTTATTATAGAACAGGATACGCTGGAAAGAAATAAGAATCATCCGATGCCAAAAGAATTTAAGAAGAAATTGGAAGAGAATGATCTGCTTGCCATGTTCCTGAAATTGTCACCGTCAAGGCAAAAAGAGATTAACCGCTATCTCAACAACCTTAAGACCGAAGAATCATTGACAAGGAATATCAACAAAATGATCAACGTGCTGAAAGGGAAAGAGACTTCGCCGTTATTCAGAACGAACAAATAGAATGAAATGTTATCACCAACATTTAAGATATTTACAAATAAATTTCTCACTTGCCAGCACCCAACGAACTCAAACGCACCCTTACTCCTCTTATGCTCTGGGGACTTGGAGTCGGTTATGTCATCTCCGGAATGTATTTCGGCTGGAACCTTGGCTTGGAAAAAGGAGGAACACTTGGTCTCGCCATTGCTACTGTGTTTATCATTATCATGTATGTTACGTTTACTTTCAGCTACACAGAACTGGCATGCGCCATACCCAAAGCTGGCGGCGGTTTTGATTATGCTAATCGTGCATTAGGAAAAGATTGGGGTTTCATTGCCGGTATGGCACAGAATATTGAATTCATTTTTGCACCGCCAGCCATTGCTTTTGCGATCGGCGCCTATTTTAATTTATTTTTTCCGCAGATACCAATAATAGCGATAGCTATTTTCAGTTATGCTGTTTTTACAGCATTGAATATATACGGGGTAAAAGCTGCAGCCACATTTGAACTGGTAATAACTATTCTCGCAGTGGGTGAATTATTATTGTTTACCGGTGTAACCATGCCGCATTTAAAAATACAGAACCTTCAGCATAACGCTTTCCCGAATGGATGGGCCGGTGTATTTGCTGCGATTCCCTTCGCCATCTGGTTTTTTCTTGCCATCGAAGGTGTAGCTAATGTGGCAGAAGAAGCTATTAATCCAAGAAGAACGATGCTGCTGGGTTTCGGTTCTGCAATTCTTACGCTAGTCATTTTATGTGTGCTAACCTTTGCAAGTTCGGTTGGTGTGGCCGGATGGGAAGCGATAGTTTATAAAAGTGATGGTACTACATCCGATTCACCGTTGCCTTTAGCGCTGAGTCATATTGTTGGCAGCAATAACCTGTTGTATCATTTATTGATCACCGTAGGATTATTCGGATTGGTTGCCTCCTTTCATGGTATCATCCTCGCTGCAGGAAGAGCAAGTTTTGAATTCGGAAGAGTAAAGTTCGCGCCGGCCTTCCTCGGAAAAATTCATCCACGTTTTCAAACTCCATCAAACGCACTATTAATAAATATGGCGATCGGCATTGTCGCGTTGCTGACCGGGAAAACAGCAGAGATCATTACTATTTCTGTTTTTGGCGCTCTGACATTGTATATCGTATCTATGATCGCTTTGCTCCGTCTCAGGAAGACCGAACCACAATTGGAACGTCCTTTCAAAGTGCCGGCATATCCGATCTTCCCTGTTGTGGCGCTCATCATTGCCTCGGTTTCATTAGTTGCAATGACAATTTACAATGGCGAACTTGCGATCACTTATTTCCTGATCCTGGGGGTATGCTATGCCGCTTTCAAATTGTTTCCAAAAAACAAGACATAAAAATATTTCTCTTGCAACTGCGTCACGATGCAATGCTGTCTGCCGATTGCATCATTTCGTAGCGCCTTTACGCCGCTGCGAGACATTAATTCTGTCTTTTGAAATGCTTTTAGTAATTTATGCCGCCTAAAGAATAATTATGACTTCAAAAGAGATCATCCAATTTGTAAAAGATCATCCTTCAGGAAAAGTGAAGATCGCTTTCGCCGATATTGACGGAATATTAAGAGGTAAATATATTTCGACGGAAAAATTCTTATCCGTCATCGACAACGGAATGGGATTCTGTGATGTAATATACGGATGGGATGCCAATGATGTGACTTATGATAATGTAAAATATACAGGCTGGCACACTGGCTACCCCGATTCACCGGCTGTGTTGGATATAAATACGTTCAGAAAAATTCCCTGGGAAAATGATGTTCCTTTCTTTCTTGGCGAACTCACCGATGCCAAAGGAGATTCTTCACCGGTATGTGCACGACAATTACTGAAAAAAGTTTTGGCTGATGCCAATAAGCAAGGATATGCTCCCTATGTTCTCGCAGGAATTTGAATGGTACAATTTTGCTGAGACGCCGCAAACAGCCAATGACAAACAATTTAAAAACCTGTCGCCGCTAACACCAGGAATGTTTGGCTATTCTATATTACGCAGTTCACTGGAAAATCCATATTTCTCCGATCTTTTTGAATGGCTGAATAAATTTGATATTCCATTAGAAGGTTTACATACAGAAACCGGACCCGGTACATATGAAGCTGCTATCGTTTATTCAGATATTTTAGAAGCCGCCGACAGGGCTTTGTTATTTAAAACAGCCGTCAAAGAAATTGCTTACCGGCATAGCATTCTCGCCACATTCATGGCAAAAGTCAATGAGAACCTTCCCGGTTGCGGTGGACATGTTCATCAAAGCTTATGGGATAAAGCAGGAAAGAAAAATCTTTTTTATAATGAAAAAGATAAAATGAAGATGAGTGAACTGATGAAAAGTTATATAGCCGGCCAGTTATATTGTTTGCCTTACATACTTCCGATGTTTGCCCCGAACATTAATAGCTATAAAAGATTAGTGGAAGGCGCATGGGCGCCAACTACGTTGACATGGGGAATTGATAACCGCACAGTAGCATTGCGTATTTTATCCGGCGGCAGCAAATCATGCAGGTTAGAGACAAGAGTAATTGGCTCCGATGTCAATCCCTATTTGGCAATGGCAGGTTGTTTGGCATCAGGTTTATATGGGATAAAAAATAAATTGAAATTGAAACAACCAGCGACAGTGGGTAATGGCTATCGTGATTTTTCCAACGGCGTTCTTCCATCTACATTAATAGAAGCGGCAACGCAGATGAAAGAATCAAAGGTTGCCAGGGAACTATTCGGTTCAACGTTTGTTGAACATTTTACACAAACAAGAGAATGGGAATGGCGGCAGCATTTGAAAGCTGTGACTGACTGGGAGTATAAACGTTATTTTGAGATAATTTAGATTTGAAAATGATTCAAAAATGAAATCCCGGAATGACCGTACGGGTAACTCATCGCCAAATTGATACATTTCCAAATCTCAAAATCACGGACATGACCTTCGACACGATCTATCAATATAATTTCCCAACAACAATCCGGTTTGGTCCAGGATCAAGCAAGGAGCTGGGTGACTACCTGGTAAAAAATAAATTATCAAGGCCACTGATCGTTACAGATCCTACTATTTCGCAATTAGGTTTTTTTAAAGAGATCGTTAATGATCTGAAGAAGAAAAATATTTCAACCGAAATTTTTTCTGACATTCATAAGAATCCCGTAAAGTCTGACGTATATAAGGGCACTGATGTATATGACAATACAAAAAGAGATTCAATTATAGGTATCGGCGGCGGTGCTGCATTGGATGTTGCAAGAGCAATCGTCTTGAGAATAAATCATCGTGAAGATCTTTTTAAATATGATGATCTTATTGGCGGCGATGTATTTGTCACCAATGATGTCCCTCATTTTATTACCATACCGACTACAGCGGGTACTGGCAGTGAGGTTGGAAGAAGTGCGATCATTTCTGACGATGAAACACATCAGAAAAAAATTCTTTTTTCACCAAAGCTGCTAGCGAAGATCGTGTTTGCTGATCCAATGTTGACTATGGAATTGCCTCCATTTATTACTGCGGCTACGGGGATGGACGCACTCACACATAATATGGAAGCTTATTTGGCAAAAATGCCGCATCCTATTTGCGAAGGCATCGCCTTGGAAGGAATTGCTTTGATCAACCAATCACTGGAAATAGCAGTCAATAAACCTGATCTTGAATCTAGAAGCAAGATGTTGATCGCTTCGATGATGGGTGCGATCGCGTTTCAGAAAGGATTGGGCGTTGTTCATTCACTGGCTCATCCCCTCTCTTCTTTACTGGATACCCATCATGGATTAGCCAATGCCGTGAACATTCCTTATGGTATGGAATTTAATATTGAAGGGTTCGAAAATAAATTCAAACGCATTGCAAGAACACTTGAATTAAAAGAGGAATCAGGACAGCCAGTAGTGAAATATTTATTTGATCTCAATTCAAAAATAAATATTCCCCATAAGTTGCGGGATATTGGCGTTACCAATGAACACATTGAGCCTCTTTCCGATCTTGCCATCGCTGATTTTGCCCATCCAAATAATCCAAAGGCCGTAAGCCGGGAAGATTTCAGAAATTTGTACAGCAAAGCGCTTTAGGATTTGAGTCAGGAGACTTGAGTCGTTAGTCAGGAGTCGAAAGCCATAGTAATCAAACCACGCTCATTGGTCTTATATGAAAAAGAAAATAGGCATCAGTTACACAAAAACATTGTTTCAGAATTACTGGGACTGGTTTACTGCGAATGATCTTCGCGACGATCTTGAACTGGTCGAATTATCTTTTGAAAAAAACAATACTGAAGATATTTATCAATGTGATGGCTTTTTATTAACAGGTGGAGTGGATGTTGATCCTTCATTTTATAATGGTAAAACGAATTATAATAACAGCCCCGATTCACACCAGGCCGACAGGGATTTTTTTGAGGAAAAGATATACAGGTATTCCCAAATAAATCAGTTACCACTTCTCGCAATATGCAGGGGGATGCAGCTGGTGAACGTTTTACATGGTGGTAAGTTGATTCAGGACCTGGATAATGGTAATGAACGACACAAGAAAGAAGAATCAGATAAAGAACATACGATAATTGCCGGCGACGATACACTACTCAGTAAAATAGCCGGGGCTGACTTGGGTCATGTGAACAGTGCGCATCACCAGGCAATTGATCCGGATGCGATCGGTGACAACCTTATCGCCAACGCTTATGACGATGATGATGAAAAGATCATTGAAGGACTGGAATTCAAAGACAAAACGAATAAGGCTTTCATGATCTGCGTGCAATGGCATCCTGAAAGGATAAAAGGAAAGGAAAAGAATCCATTTTCCGAAAATCTTAAAAAAAATTTTTTGTCGGCTATAAGAGATACCAAAGTGAAAAAGCTTGCTATTACAAATCCGGCAACTGAAGAGGTGATCACGGAATTGAATGAAGACAGTAAGGATAGTCTTCAACTAAAGTTTGATACTCTAAAGCAGTCTCAGCATGATTGGAGTAAGACAACATTATCGGGTCGAATACAGGTTTTGAAAAAATTTTCAGAACTGCTTGCTGAAAATATTAAGTCACTTGCAACCGTGCTTACTTCTGAAGTCGGGAAACCGCTGCAGCAATCACGCAATGAAATAAAAGGAGCCATGGCAAGGATTCAATGGCTGACTGATAATGCAGAAAAGTATTTAACTGATGAAGTGATGAGAAGCAAGGACGGCATGGAAGAAAAGATCACTTATGAACCTCTCGGTGTTGTCTGTAATATTTCCGCATGGAATTACCCTTACCTCGTCGGTGTAAATGTATTTGTTCCCGCATTGCTTTCAGGAAATGCTGTGATGTATAAGCCATCGGAATATTCGACATTAACCGGGTTAGAGATCGAAAAATTATTGAAGCAAGCCGGTGTGCCCGAAAATATTTTTCACATAGCTATCGGTGCAAAAGACACAGGAGAGATATTACTCGAAATGCCTTTTGATGGTTACTATTTTACCGGCTCTTATAAGACAGGCAAATACATCTATGAAAAGGTAGCGCCGAAGATGGTCCCTTGTCAATGTGAATTAGGCGGAAAAGATCCACTCTATGTTGCGGATGATATAACCGATATTAAAGCCGTTGCTGCCGGTACAGCTGATGGTGCATTTTACAATAACGGGCAAAGCTGCTGCGCCGTAGAAAGAATTTATGTGCATGAAAAAATTTACGATCAGTATGTCGGGGAATTTATAAAAGAAGTAAGATCGTGGAAGATCGGATCGCCGGCCCAGGATGGAACTTACATAGGACCATTAAGCAGGAAAGACCAGGTAAATGTTTTGGATGAGCAGGTGAACGATGCACTGAAAAAAGGCGCTAACCTTTTAGCCGGGGGAAAATCAATGAAAGGAAAAGGTTATTTCTTTGAACCCACCGTGCTGACAAATGTAAATCACGATATGAGTGTGATGAGAGATGAGTCGTTTGGACCGGTGATCGGCATCATGAAAGTAAAAGATGATGAAGAAGCGATGCTCCTCATGCAAGACACTGAATATGGATTAACAGCCGCAGTATATAGTTCCGATAAAAAAAGAGCTGAACATATTTTGCAACAAATAAATGCAGGCACCGGATATTGGAATTGTTGTGATCGTGTAAGTGCCGCCGTTCCCTGGAGCGGAAGAAAACATTCTGGTTTTGGGGTGACTCTCTCCCACGCGGGATTAAGAGCCTTTGTGAAACCAAAGTCATATCACCTACGAAGCTAATTTGTCTCGTATTATCATCTGCTATAATCTGAGTATTTGCCAGTTTGTTTAATCTGTCTATATTAGTAACTGTATCTTTTGCTAATCACCAAAATCTACCGTTATGTTCCATCGTTTTAAAATATACCTGATCCTTGGTGCTGTGATTGCCGTCTCGCTATTGCTTATTATGAATCAACTGATAGTCTATGGGCTGATAGTTTTTGGTGTTGGCATTATTGCGGTAGCCGCCTGGAAATTGCTGATGAAACAAAAAGATGATGAAATACATCATTTAAAAACGCAATTGAAGGAAATAAACAAGAATGCTTCGGTATTGGAAAGTGAGAACGAAGAATTAAGAAACCGAAAATTAAATATATCGGAGATCAAAACCGTGCTGGATCTTGGATTAATGGAAGTGAATACAAATTTCACCCGGGTATGGAACGAACAATCTGAACACGAGCAAAAGAAAGTTCAGTTCATCGGCGCCTTGCAGGTGAAGATAATTGCCAAATATGGTCTTGACCTGCGTGACCTTCGCGTTAAATTCAATGACGAGAAGAACGAGGTAATTGTCGCCAACATAATGCCGAAATTCCTTTCATTCAATGATCTTAACTATGAATGGAAGATCGCCGAGGTATTGGAATATAAGGTGCCGCTGATCGGTGAGAGATACTGGAAACTTTCTGACAATATGGAGGGAATGAACAGCGACCTGAAAGAAAAATACCAGAAACGTATTCACGAAGAAGTTAAGAATGGTCCGGAAGAAATGAAATGGGTATTGGAGCCTTTAAAGAAACAAGTAGCCGGCGCCCTGGAGATGTTATTCGATGCTAAAGGCCGCAAGATAAAGATCGTTGATAAGTTCGATGAATCTTTTAAAGCAATAAAGGATTACGCCGAAGAAAATGAGAGCTGATTGAAAAAAAGAGCTCCGTTCGGAGCTCTTTCGATACTAACCCGTGAAAACTGAGTTCTAATTTATCTTTATAACTTTTATCACCTTTCTTTGATCTCCCTGGCTTATCTCTGCCAGGTATTCACCTCCTCTCCATGCATTCCCGATCTGTATGATACCCGTAGAAGCAATCTTCTCATGAACTTCTATGACACGTCCCGACAGATCAAATACTCTTATCGTTACAGGACCAGGATCAGCGCTGCTGATGATCACATTAAAGTATTTAATCCCGGGATTTGGCATGACATTGACATAAAATTTCTCTGTAACCGGCTTTTCTTTCGCTATTTTACCAGCGAATGATTGCCGGTCATCAAATGCTGATGCCGTATTTTTTTTAAAAGTATAATCAGCAACATAACTATTGACGCCGGCAGCAGCGGCGAAAAAAGCATATTGCATTCCCTTGATCGTTTCCACCGTAAATGGAATTGAATTATCATTGCATGAGATGGCCGCCAATTGTCCTTTTTCAGAATAAAGTGGCAACATAGCTCTTAAATTATGAGATCCCCTTCCCGCAGTGATGGAAAAAGTAAGACGATTATTTTTCCATACAATATTTCCAAAAGAAGAACTGTTTCTTCCATCCAGCCAGGTAAGCATTTGCCTTGCCGATATGACGGGGACTTGCCGTGCTTGCGCCGATGCTATGATAGCATCAGAACCTGCACTGGATTTTTCATCTGTATGCATGTTGGCACAGAACACGCCATAAAATCCTTCAGGGCCTATCGCCTTATCAAGAATAGCATTGCAGAATGATGAATAATTCATGTTGGTTTCATCAGTCATTTGTGTGGGCATCTGGTACACATCAATGAGCGAACCATCAAGATCAGCAAAGCGCATAGGAAATCCGGAACCTGTAAACATTCCCGGGCGATTTTGCATCCACGCCTCCGGCCAATAGTAATAAGTAGCATCCAGCCTGATACCTTTTTGAACTTCGATTTTTGGAGTGGACGACCAATCACTCCAATTTAAACAATGAGACCTGTTAGTGACGGGTGCTGAAACACCCGGATAACTGGCGGCAAATCTCGTCAGTTGATCAGTAAAATCCCGTTGCAATGACGCCGGCGTGTAATCGAGACAGCCAGTATTCGTATGCAACGATATTTCGAAGCCACGTTCCTCAAAAAATACAGCCTGTTCGTTATTGATAGGTCTGTCCGGATATATAAAACAGGTAGCCCTTACTGCATTCCAGTCAAGCACATCCTGCGTCGTATTGGGTCCTAATGTCAGGTAATGATAGAAGCGTCCGTTTGTTCCATTATTCGTATGATTATCTCCCGTCATTACAATAACAGCTTTAAGATCTCTTGGCAAATACCAAAATCTTGGCAATGGTTTTCGGTGAAGGTTGCTTTGCAAAATAACATTTGCCAACAAACGCTGTTGCTCATCAGCCTGCGGGATGGCTATCTTATTAAAATCAATCCAGTCAGGAAAAAATAAATCATCAGCGCGGATCGGATTCATTTCACCATCTCTTTTTTGCCCTGCCCATGCGGGATTACCCTGCCTTGTATAAATAATTGATTTGGCAAGGTCATAGGAGAATGCAATGGCCTTCCCGCCTTTTTTCCCAACATCATTCGTTGTTACAGCAGGGTTTGAAGTTGGCGTACCGGCAGATGAATATAATGTAGCAAGACTTGTTGCCCCATTTAATGTATGCAGGTTAGCCGACCCATGAAATTGTATTGTTTGATTTACTATTCCAACCCCGGGACCTGATGTGGTATTAACTGCTAAATATTTATCGTTTAATGTTCCGCTGGCATTGGAGATTCCAAGAAGCGGGGTTAATAATGAACCGGGTTTAAATGCGATCAATGTTCCTCCTGCATTCACCCAATCAGTAAACATCGTGACCTGCTCAGCAGTAACTGTCATTTCTCCCAAAACAACAACATCATAATTGTTTAATAAAGAATTCGTCACTTCAGAAATATCAGTGGCTGCAAATTCATTTAAACCTTCTGCCTTTAATATTTCTACTGCATAACGGCTGAAAGGATTTGACGAAGTGCTGATCACTAAAATAGGTCCGCCGGGACCTTCTGTCGGTGCGATCAACGAAGGGTCCAATGGATCAACTACTGAGTTGGCATGCTCAGATAAAACATGGATCTGCCTCTCATCGTTATGGTTATTATCTGCAGCCGGAACATCAGCCATTCCAAACGATGACCTTACAGTATTTGACTTTGAATCACTTTTACCTACAATCATTATTGCCGGTATAAGCAATAGCAATATCAGGATCTGGATCACTAATCCGGAATGCAAGTTTTTCCGTCCCATCTTGGATTTTTGTGGTTTAACGATTACTAAAAATCACAGGTCTGTCGGAGTTTTTTAAAAAGGATATTAAAGTTCAGGATCAGGAGGTACTTAGATCAGGAAAAAAATGGTGTGAGACACTTCACTCTGTCATCGTCGGTAATGATTAGAAAATTTAACAACGAATGCAGATCGCCGGACAAAAAACAAATGAATGAGGCTTGCATGGCAAAAGAAAGAATTCGATTGCCGGGGGAAAAGATAAAAAACAGGTTTAATCAACATAATGGACCATTTGCTTTATGATCAATAAAAGTTACAAGCAAAAACCTGGTTCTTTAAAAAAGGATATTATTATTTAATCGAAAAGCGGGAAAACGGCAAAGCTTGACTCAGGAAGGATTTTAACGAACCGCAAAATACCGAAAAAGACATTTCATATCTCTTAAACTTTCAATTTTTTATTAACAAAATATCCAATATGTATACCCAGCGGATAACATTTTTAAAGCAAAAGAGCTCCAAAATGGAGCTCTTTTTTATCTAACCCTATGAAACTGTAAGTTTAATTCGCCTTAATGATCTTTATGACTTTTCTCTTGTCACCCTGGCTCACTTCGGCAAAGTAGATTCCGCCTTTCCATCCATCACCCAGTCGTAAAATGCTTGTAGAGTTAACCTTTTCATGTACTTCTATAAGCTGGCCAAGCATATTTGTTACTTTAACCGTTACCGTCTTTGAGTCGTTACTATTGATGACAAGGTTGAAATAAGAAGTACTTGGGTTTGGTAATGCGCTTACATACAACTTGCCTAGCGATTCCATGTATTCGGCCGCTTTAGCTTTCGCATCTAGTTTCATCGCTTCGCTGGCAATGTTTTCGTTTTGATCAGGCAGCACGATCGGGTCAGTTATCTCCATAGTTGAATCTGTTGAAACCGGATTTGCAACTCTTGTATTTAGAATACCGTAAGTAGCAACATAGTTACTGACGCCTGGTGTCACGGCAAAGAAAGCATACTGCATTCCCTTTATCATTTGTTGAGTGAAAGGAACAGCTGTACCATTCCGCGTGATAGAAATCAATTGAGATGATTCAGAATAAAAAGGCAGCATGGCTTTTAAATTAGCAGCATCATTGCGGGCAGTTACTGTGAAAGAAAGCTGGTTGTTACTCCAGGCCATATTGCCGAATGAAGAATTGTTTCTTGCATCCAGCCATGTCAGCATTTGTTTCGCTGAAATAACAGGTATTTGTCTTGCGAGTGCTGATGCGATAATGGCGTCTGAACCGGCACTTGACGCGTCGTCCGTATGCATATTAGCGGTAAACACACCATAATATCCTTCAGAACCGATTGCTTTATCAAGTACCGTATTGCAGAACGAAGTATAATCCATATTTGTTTCGTCAGTCATTTGAGTGGGAGCCTGGTAAACATCAATGAGTGATCCATCCAGATCCGCAAAACGCATAGGCATACCTGAACCGGTAAACATACCCGGGCGGTTTTGCATCCATGTCTGCGGCCAGTAATAATAAGTGGCGTCAAGCCTCATTCCTTTTTGAAGTTCTGTTTTTGCTTCAGACGCCCAATCACTCCAGGCAAGGCAGTGGGTTCTGTTTGTAACAGGCGATGAAAGGCCTGGATAGGCGTTGCCAAACTGCACAAGCTGTGCTGTAAAGTCGTTCATCAATGACGCAGGTGTAAAGTTGAGACAGTTGGTCGTCGGATGTAGCGCTAACTCAAAACCTTCTGCCTGGAAAGCTGCGGCCTGCGCATTGGAAATTGGAGTGTTTGGATACATATAAGATGTACCCCTGATAGCTTTCCAATCTGTAATATCCTGCGCTGTATTAGGACCAAGAGTCTTGTATTGGTTAAAGCGACCTTCTGTTCCATTATTACTGTGATCGTCACCTGTCATTACAATAGCCGCTTTCAGGTCTCTTGGCAAATACCAGAATCTTGGCAATGGTTTACGATGAAGATTGCTTTGCAAAATAATATTTGCCAGCAACCTTTGTTGTTCATCTGCTTGCGGGATCGCTATCTTATTAAAATCGACCCAATCAGGAAAGAACAGATCATCAGAACGTATCGGGTCTATTTGTCCATCTCTTTTCATGCCTGCCCAAGCGGGATTACCTTGTCTCGTGTAAACGATGGATTTCGCCAAATCATAGGTGAAAGCAACGGCACGGCCACCATTTATACCGACATTCATCGTCGTAACTGCAGGGTAAGCTGTAGAAGTGGAAACGGCGGAATATAAAGTGGCAATACTTGATGCACCACTTGACAAATGCAGATCGGCAGTACCGTGGAACTGCATAGTTTGGTTGACTATTCCCGCACCAGGACCCGATGCCGTGTTTACCAATAAATATTTATCACTGAGTGTAGTGGTTGACGGTAAGATTCCCATTAAAGGTAAAAGCAACAGACTTGGTCTGAACGCAATCAGAGTTCCACCTGAATTCACCCAATTGGTCAGCATAAGAACTTGTGCAGCATTAACCGTCATTTCACCAAGAACAACTACATCGTAGTTATTTAAAACCGATGAAGTAACTGTTGAAATATCGGCAGCGGCAAATTCATTTAATCCTTCTGCTCTCAATATTTCTACTGCATAGCGGCTAAACGGATTAGATGAATTGCTGATCACTAATATAGGCCCACCGGGTCCTTCGTTTGGCGATGGCAACTGGGCTTCAACCGTCTTGAATGTCCATGTATAATCATTGACCAAAGCATTGCCGGCAACATCTTTAACGCCAGCGCTACCGCCTTTGATCTTCGCATTATAGGTTGTGTTGTATGACAGTGGAGATACGGGTGTTAATGTCGCCGTCATGTTTGAAGCATTATACGCGATCGTAGCAGCAACCAACGTATTGGAAGAGTTGCGTACTTCAACGGTTGAACTATTGACCGTGGAAGCATTTACCGGTTCGCTGAATCTTGCGGTGACAACAGTATTGACACTTACATTGGTTGCATTGTTCACAGGCGATATAGTGGTCACAGTAGGTGGTGTAACATCCGGCCCGCTGGTCACATTAAATATCACATCAACAAAATAATTGGTAGAATTATAGGTCTTGGTCGGGAAAACCGACGCTGACGAATATTTATAAACTCCATTCGCACCATCCTGTCCATCTGCCAATGCGGTCAATGCACCACTTACCAAAGGCTGAGTAAAAAAGAAATTCGTATAAGCATATATCCCGGCGCTGCTGTAATAAGATGCTACATAGGTCGCACCGGCCGTTATAGAAATCGGACTGGCAAACATTACCTGCTGCCATCCCGAAGCGGTTTCCTGGGTAAAGGTAACCTGGCCTAAGAGCGCCCCGGTATTGGTCCACAGATGACCGGTATGCGTGCCGGTATTACCCGCTCCTTTATAAAAACGTAAACCTGTTATTTGTCCATTCACACTGCTGCGGAACCTCATACCAACTTCCACCGGCTGATCAATATAAGTCGGATAATCCGGTAAAATATCCGGATCAAAAATGCTGGCACCTGTAGTAAAGCTCCAGATATAATTAGCGGCAAGCGCATTCCCTGCGATATCTTTCACACCAGCCGCTCCACCTTTAACGGTAACGGTATATAACGTAGCTGCGCTAAGTGAGGCTGACGGTGTTAGTGTTGCTGTCCTCGTTGTTGCATTATAGGAAACAGTTGCTGGTACCAATACATTTGCGGAATTGCGTAATTCAAATGTTGAAGTACTGATGGTAGAGGTATTCACCGCTTCACTGAAAATAGCCGAAACAGTTGTGCCGGTGCTTATACCTGTAGCCCCGTTCACGGGTGAGACAGATGTGATAGTTGGAGGTGTATTATCCGAAGGCGCTGCGGTTGTAAAAGACCAGATGTAATCACTTGATAGGGGATTGCCAGCGTCATCTTTTACGCCGGAACTACCACCTTTGATCTTTGCCTTATACACAGTATTTGCAGCGAGATTTGCCGAAGGATTTAATGTTATCACCCGTGTAGAAGCATTGTAAGAAACCGAGGCAGATACTAATACATTCGAAGGATTGCGTAATTCAACCGTTGAAGTATTAATGGTGGAAGACCTCATTGCTTCACTAAGCACTGCAGTAACATCAGTGCTTGCATTTACGCCTGTGGCGCCATTTGCAGGTGAAACAGAGAGTACAGTCGGCGGTGTAAGATCAAAAAGAGGGATCATGATAAAGTACCATATATAATCGCTAGCCAAGGCATTTCCTGCAAGATCTTTTACTCCTGAACTGCCTCCTTTGACCCTTGCAGCGTAGAGAAGCGAGTTAAGCGTTGATGACGGGTACAAAGTAGCTGTCCGCGTAGCTGAATTGTAAACAATAGTTGCCGGTACTTCTGCCCCGTTCAGGAGATTGAATAGTTCGAACGTATTGTTGTGAATCGTAGAAGCATTCATTGCTTCACTGAATTGTGCGAAAACAGTCGTGCCTGCGTTTAGAGAAATAGACCAGTTGTTCGGGGAAACGTCTATTATTCTTCTGGACGGGTAACATCCGTTTGAGCATAAGAAAAAGTGAATGAAATTAGTGCGAGCAAAAATGCAATAGATCTTTTCCCTTTCAGGTACGTAGAATTAGCTGCCATAACAATTGCTTGGTTTGGTTAAAAAAAATGTTTCTTTTAAAGTTTGTTCTTTAAAAGGATATACCAGCGTTGGCTAATAAAGGATATTACGCCTTTTGTAATAAGGGCGTGGGTAATTCACGAGAATCTTATTCTTTCATGCTCAAGAAGTGAGATGCAAAATAGTCATTATTATCAATTGGTCTTAATGATTTTCATTATTTTTCTTTGATCACCCTGTATTATTTCAGCTAAATAAATACCGCTTTTCCATGTTTCGCCCAAGCGTAAAATTCCCGTGGAAGTGACCTTTTCATGCGTTTCTATCAGGCGCCCGGAAATGTCTGATACTTTTACGGTCACTGGATTTGCATCGTTGCTATTGATTACGATATTAAAATAACCAGAACTTGGATTCGGCATCACATTCACGTACAACTTCGAATCTTCCGGAACAGCTTCTATTATTTTTTTAGCTGACTCACTCGTTGAAGACGTTGTGGAAATAGCCGAAGGAGTTATTTCTGAAACTATCGGGTTGCCAACTCTTGCACCGGAACTGTATGCTGCAATATAAGTGCTCGTGCCGGAAACCGGGGCGAAGAACGCATACTGTATCCCCTTGATCGTTTGTATTGTAAATGCGACCGCACTCCCGTTGCGGGTAATAGAGATCAATTGGCCTGACTCAGAATTACGGGGCAGCATCGCTTTTAAATTATTGGCACTGCTGCGCGCTGTAATAGAGAAGGTCAGTTGATTATTACTCCAGGTCATATTTCCAAAAAAAGAATTGTTTCTTCCATCGAGCCATGCGAGCATTTGTTTAGATGATATAACGGGTATTTGTCTTGCTTGTGCTGAAGCTATGATCGCATTAGAGCCGGCACTTGTACTGTTATCGGTGTGCATATTGCAAGTGAATACGCCGTAGTATCCTTCTGTTCCAATGGCTTTATCAAGCACCGAATTGCAGAAGGCGGTATAGTTCATGTTGGTCTCATCTGTCATTTGCGTGGCGGCCTGGTAGACATCAATAAGAGAGCCATCCAGGTCAGCAAAACGCATCGGCATTCCGGAACCTGTGAACATTCCCGGGCGATTTTGCATCCACGCTTCCGGCCAGTAATAATATGTAGCGTCAAGCCTCATACCTTTTTGTAATTCTGTCTTTGGTTCAGATGACCAATCGCTCCAGACAAGGCAATGTGTTCTGTTAGTGATAGGAGTTGAAACACCCGGGTAAGCCGATGCAAATTGGCTAAGCTGCGTTGTAAAAGTATTCAGCAATGATGAAGCTGTAAAATTCAGACAACCTGTGTTGGGATGCAATGCGATCTCAAAACCCTGGGCCTGGTAAGATACAGCCTGTGCGTTTGTTAAAGGCGTATTGGGATAAATATAGGAGGTACCTCTTACTGCTTTCCAATCAGCAATATCCTGTTCGGTATTCGGACCGAGCGTGAGGTATTGATCGAATCGTCCGGCGGTGCCATTATTGGCATGATCATCACCGGTCATAACTATTGCTGCTTTAAGGTCTCTTGGTAAATACCAGAACCTCTGGCAACGGCTTACGATGAAGATTGCTTTGCAAAATAATATTCGCCAGTAATCTTTGTTGTTCATCAGCCTGAGGAATTGCTATCTTATTAAAATCTACCCAATCCGGGTAAAACATATCGTCAGACCGGATAGGATCTATTTGACCATCTCTTTTTTGGCCTGCCCATGCCGGGTTGCCTTGTCTTGTATAAACAATTGATTTGGCAAGATCATAGGTGAATGCAACAGCAACCCCTCCATTCGTCCCAAGATTTCTCATGGTTACAGCAGGATTGGATGTAGCTCCTGTTGCAGATGAATAAAGTGTCGCAAGACTTGTTGCTCCATTCAACGTATGCAGGTTAGCAGTGCCGTGGAATTGTATGGTCTGATTAACGATACCAACTCCGGGACCTGATGCTGTATTTACTAATAGATATTTATCACTTAAGGTTCCACTGGCATTGGAAATTCCTAACAATGGAGTTAATAATGAGCTTGGTTTAAAGGCGATCAATGTGCCACCTGCATTTACCCAATTAGTAAACATAGTGACCTGTGCCGCGGTAACTGTCATTTCGCCCAATACAACAACATCATAATTGTTCAATACCGATGCTGTCACAGAAGAAATATCTGCAGCAGCAAATTCATTCAATCCTTCCGTCCTTAATATTTCCACTGCGTAACGGCTGAATGGATTTGAGGAAGTACTGATCACCAATATCGGCCCGCCCGGACCTTCTGTCGGCGCTATCAATGGCGGATCAGCAATTGTAAAGCTCCATGTGTAATCACTTGTCATTATATTACCACTCGCATCTTTCACGCCTGTAGCTCCACCTTTGATCTTTGCTGTATAGGTTGCCGAATTCAGTAAGGCTGCAGAAGGCGTTAGCGTTGCAGTTCTCGTAGTGCTATTGTAGGCAACATTCGCGGCAACCAGAATGTTGGATGCGTCGCGTAATTCAATATTCGAACTATTAATGGTAGACGCGTCCATGGTTACATTGAAAACGGCAATCACGGTTGTCGTGGTACTGACACCTGTAGCGCCATCAACAGGACTCACGGTCGGCGCAATGCCATTTGCGATCGGCGAATTCATATCGGTCTGTACCTCGGCTGCTGATAGAAGTCTTTTGTAAAATCTTACTTCATCTATCGAACCATTCAGGTATTCACTAAAAGGCTGATCCGAACCAATTCGGATATTGGTTGTGTTAATTGCTGCTATGGTACCTGTCGAAGCAACATCTGTTCTAACTGTTACATCAGTACCATTCACATAAATAGTGAACCGATTATTTTGCGGCTGACTGGCGTCATAGGTAACTGCAACGTAACTCCATTGACCTGCTGTCAATACATTATTTGAACTGTGTACTCCTATCTTATTTGATCCACCATTGGTCCACCAATACACAGATATACCATTTGTAACAGGCCCGCCATCCGGATCAGTACTTGAATGCGCATAGAAATAAAAGAAGTTACTGGCATCAACCGTCTGGCTCCAAACAGGGCCCCATTCATTAAAATTATTATTCTTTACCCATGCGCTCCATGTATAGCTTTGAGTTGGATTAAGAATAAAATCACTGTGGGATGGAATATTAATATAGTCATTAGTTCCATCGAAATTTACTGCCTGTCCATATTTGCCTGCTCCCCACGTCGGTCCATTTGTCAAAGTGCCATTATGACTATTGCCTGAAATATCAGACGCCGCTGTTCCCGTCCCTTCATTCAGATTTAATGCAGCAATCAGTGTTGAATTATTAAATACGATGACATTTACCGCGGACGACGTTGTTGTATTGCCTGCTGCGTCACGGGCTCTTGCTGTCAATGTATAATTTCCGTTTGCAACGGATGCTGTATTCCACGAAATGGAATAAGGTGCTGTGATATCTTCAGTGCCCAGGTTAGCGCCATTCAATAAGAATTGCACTCCAAGCTACTCCAACATTGTCGCTTGCACTTGCATCTATATTTATTGTTCCGGAAACATTGCCTGCTGCCGGAGTAGTAATACTTACTGTCGGCGCCTGGGTATCCGGCGGAGTATTCTGAACGGATACAACAACTGGCGAGGAAGTTGTGGTGTTGCCTGCTGCATCACGGGCTCTTGCAGTCAATGTATGGCTGCCATCCGAAACGGTCGTCGTATTCCACGATATTGAGTAAGGAGAAGACAGATCTTCTGAACCAAGATTTGCCCCATCTAATAAAAACTGAACACCAACCACTCCAACATTATCAGACGCATTCGCACTTACATTAATTGTTCCTAAAATCGTTCCTGCTGACGGTGCCGTAATACTTATTGTCGGCGCTTGCGTATCGTTGTTGACAGTAACAATAACACCGGCAGAAGTTGTTGTATTACCTGCTGCATCGCGGGCACGGGCAGTTAATGTATATGTTCCATTAGAAACAGTTGTTGTATTCCATGAAATACTATAGGGTGAAGTAAGATCTTCCGTACCTAAATTAGCCCCATTTAATAAGAATTGTACCCCCACTACTCCAACATTGTCACTTGCATTAGCGGTTACACTTATAGTACCGGAAACGTTTCCTGCTGACGGCGCTGTCACGCTTACTATCGGCGCCTCTGTATCTGGAGGGTTATTTTGAACAGTAACAATTACTGGCGATGAAGTAGTGACGTTCCCTGCCGCATCGCGGGCTTTTGCTGTCAATGTATAATTGCCATCAGCAATAGTAGTTGTATTCCATAATACCGTATAAGGAGCTACGAGATCTTCTGCACCAAGATTGTTCCCATCCAATAAAAATTGTACCCCCGCTACCCCAACATTGTCAGATGCATTCGCACTTACACTAATCGTTCCTAATACTAATCCTGCAGTTGGCTCTGTTAGGTTTACTGCCGGACCCTGTATATCATTATTGACAGTGACAATCACACCCGCAGATGTGGTAGTATTACCCGCTGCATCTCTTGCACGGGCTGTCACTGTATGAGTTCCATTAGACGTTAACGTTGTATTCCATGATACGCTATAAGGAGATGTAAGATCTTCACTTCCCAGGTTTGCGCCATCCAATAAAAATTGCACACCGACCACACCGACATTATCGCTTGCATCGGCTGCAACATTTACAGTTCCTGAAACATTGCCTGCGGCGGGTGCCGTAATACCGACCGTTGGCGGAGTGGGATCAACAGTCAAAGGAGTGTTCATGTCTGTTTGAACTTCTGCTAATGTAAGAAGTCGTTTATAATATCTTACCTCATCAACTGAGCCGTTCAGGTATTCGCCAAAAGCCTGGTTGGAACCAATCCGGATATTCGTCGGATTTATACTTGTTATTGTACCGGTTGAACTGACATCCGTTCTGACAGTAACATCCACACCGTTCACATAAATACTAAACCGGTTATTCTGTGGCTGACTGGCATCGTATGTCACAGCAACATAACTCCATTGTCCGGCTGTTAAAACATTATTAGAACTATGAGCACCTATTTTATTAGCACCCCCACTGGTCCACCAGTATACCGATATACCATTTGTCACCGGGCCGCCATCCGGATCAGTGCTTGTATGTGCATAGAAATAAAAGAAATTATTTCCATCAATCGTCTGGCTCCACACAGTGCTCCACTCTTTGAAACTTGTATTCTTTATCCATGCACTCCAGGTATAACTTTGAGTGGGATCCAATGTAAAATCATTGTGATCGGGAATATTTATATAACTGCTGGTACCATTAAAAGTTAATCCCTGTCCATATTTTCCTGCCCCCCATGTGGGGCTGTTAGTCAAGGTACCGTTATGATTATTTCCGGATATATCGGCCACAGTAGTACCCGACCCTTCATTTAATGGGAATGCTGCGATGAGGTTGCTACTGTTACTTACCGTAACTACTACTCCGGCTGATATCATTGTATTGCCAGCAGCATCCCGGGCCCGGGCCGTTAATGTATATTGGCCGTTAGCAACAGAGACCGTGTTCCATGATATCGAAAAAGGTGAAGCAATATCTTCCGAACCTAAATTTGTACCATTCAACAGGAACTGCACACCGACAACTCCAATATTGTCACTTGCATTCGCATTCACATTTATCGTTCCCGAAACTGTTCCGGCGCCAGGTGCTGTTATACTGACTGTTGGCGCCTCGGTATCGGCAAGATTGTTTACAGTAACTATTACCCCCGCCGAAGTTGTAGTATTACCTGCTGCATCACGGGCACGGGCCGTTAATGTATATGTGCCGTTAGCAACACTTGTTGTATTCCACGATATACTATATGGAGACGTAAGATCCTCGGATCCCAAATTAGCACCATTTAATAAGAATTGCACACCAACCACTCCGACATTATCAGAAGCATTTGCCGTTACATTTATAGTACCTGAAACATTTCCTGCCGCTGGTGCTGTTACACTTACTGTCGGCGCCTGGATATCCGGCGGATTGTTGAGAACGGCAACTATTACCGGCGACGAAGTGGTAAGATTGCCTGCTGCATCACGGGCCCTTGCTGTTAATGTATGATTGCCATCTGCAATAGTCGTTGTATTCCAGGATGTCGTATAGGGGGCAGAAACATCTTCCGAACGAAGTGTAGCTCCATCCAATAAAAATTGTACTCCGACTACTCCGACATTGTCAGAAGCATTGGCGCTTACATTAATTGTTCCCGAAACATTTCCAGACGCAGGCGCCGTAATACTGACCGTCGGGGCTTGTGTGTCGTTATTGACAGTAACAATCACTCCCGCAGATGTTGTGGTATTTCCTGCCGCATCGCGGGCACGTGCCGTTAAGGTATATGTTCCATTAGCTACCGTTGTTGTATTCCAGGATACGCTGTACGGCGAAGTGATATCTTCTGTTCCTAAATTAGTACCATTCAATAAGAATTGTACACCCACCACTCCAACATTATCGCTGGCATTGGCTGTTACATTAGTGGTACCTGAAACATTCCCTGCTGCTGGAGCGGTAAGATTTATTGTTGGCGACGTTGTATCCGTGGCAACTGTCGCTGCGTATACAACATCTACCCAATAGTTGCTTGATTGATATGTATTGGTGGGAAAAGCGGATGTAGAAGTATATAGATACAAACCATTACCTCCGTCTTCTCCATTTGCCAATGCACGAAGAGGCCCATTTACAATGGCTGCTGTAAAGTAGGGATTGGTTACAGCATAATAGCCCGCACTGCTGAAATATGATGCAACGTAAGTTGTATTAATATTGACAGCAACAGGGGAGGCAAATAGCATCTGCTGCCAACCAGAAGCAGTCTCACCGGTAAATGTGACTTCAGCCAGTTTTGTACCGGTAGCGCTCCATAGATGCCCTATATGAGTGCCGGTATTAGCGGTGCCTTTATAAAAACGAATCCCGGTTATGTAACCAGCCTGTGTAACACGGAATTTAACTCCTATTTCAATCGCTGTTCCATCATTATCTGCAGCCGTCGCAGGAACACTCGATGAAGAGAAAATGGAGGTTTGGGAAAATGAAGCAATGCCAAATAGCAAAGCAAAAAACAATAAACACAATTGCTTCTTCCAATTTAAAAACAGTAGGGTCCGTGCCATGACAAATCCGGTGGTTTTAGATAATTAATAAAAACGAGGGCGAATCAACAGTTCTTTAGAAAGGATATTAAAAAGTAATGTCTGCAGATGACTGATAGGTATCAATTAATTCTCTGCGCGGTTTTATCTAACTAAAAAAATTATTCCACTTTAACGATCTTCATAACACTCTTCTTATCTCCCTGGATCACCTCGACCAGGTATGCCCCGGTTGCCAATGTCTCACCAATCCTTAAAGCGCTGTTCGGGTTTATCTTATTGTAATTTTCCAGCACTCTTCCTGAGATGTCTGTTATTCTTACGACCACTGGTTTCTTATCGCTGCTTGTAACTGATAATGTAAAATAAGATGCACTGGGATTAGGATTGACCTTAACAGCAAGTCCCGGCAAGAGCGTTTCCAAAACTTGCTCTTTTCCCGACGATGATTTTACTATGGGGCTGCCAACGCTTCTTGCTCCAACCGGCGCTAACGACGTATTCATATCATTTGCTACTTCAGCAGCCGAAAGAAGTCTCTTGTAAAACCTTACTTCATCAACAGAACCGTTCAGGTATTCCCCAAAAGGTTGATTAGAACCAATGCGGATGTTCGTTGGATCGATTGAGGTGATAGTGCCCGTTGATCCGACATCGGTTCTGTCAGTAACATCCGTGCCGTTTACATAAATAGTAAAGCGATTATTCTGTGGCTGACTTGCATCATATGTAACCGCTACATAGCTCCATTGTCCCGCCGTTAAAACATTATTGGAACTGTGAGTACCTATCTTATTAGTACCTCCACTTGTCCACCAGTAGACCGATATTCCATTTGTTACCGGCCCCCCGTCGGGATCAGTGCTTGTATGGGCATAGAAATAAAAAAAGTTGGATGCATTAAGTGTCTGGCTCCAGACTGTGCTCCATTCTTTGAAACTTGTATTTTTCACCCATGCGCTCCATGTATAGCTTTGTGTAGGATCAAGTGTGAAATCCGCATGATCCGGTACATTCACATAGTTACTTGTACCATTAAATGTTAATCCCAGCTCATATTTTCCTGCTCCCCATGCAGGACTATTGGTCAACGTACCATTATGACCATTTCCCGATATATCTGTGGTTGCAGTCCCGCTTCCTTCATTAAGAGGGAATGCCGCAACCAGGTTACTGCTATTGTTTACCGTAACAACTACCGGTAATGAAATAGCAATGTTGCCTGCCGCATCACGTGCTTTTGCTGTCAAAGTATAAGTGCCATTTGGAACAGTATATGTATTCCATGAAATAGAAAATGGAGAGGAAACATCTTCTGGACCCATATTAACTCCATCCAGTAAAAATTGAACTCCGGCTACAGCGACATTGTCACTGGCGTTCGCGATTTCATTAACAGTGCCTGAAACTATTCCCGGCGGAGGTGCTGTTATAGTTACTGTTGGCGCCTGCGTATCAGGAACATTATTTACAGTTACTACAACTCCGTCGGATGTGGTGGTATTTCCTGCTGCATCACGGGCACGTGCCGCTACGACATGTGTTCCGTTTGTAACCGAGGTTGTGTTCCAGGATGCACTAAAGGGAGGAGCAATATCTTCTGTTCCTAAATTAGTACCATCGATTAAAAATTGTACACCGGCAACTCCAACATTGTCATCAGCAATTGCCGTAACATTGACAACACCAGCGACCGTTCCTTCAGGAGGCGCTGTAGTGACAACAGTGGGGTTAACCAGGTCAGGCGCAAGCGGTGTATTCATATCATAAGCTACTTCAGTTTGTGAAAGAAGTCTCTTATAAAATCTAACTTCATCGACAGAGCCATTCAGATATTCTCCAAAAGGCTGGTTAGAGCCCACGCGGACATTAGTTGGATTGATGCTTGTTATTGTACCTGTTGAACTGATATCCGTTCTGACCGTAACATCCACACCATTTACGTAAATAGTGAAACGATTATTCTGTGGCTGGCTTGCATCGTAGGTCACAGCAACATGGCTCCATTGCCCCAATGTTAATACGTTATTAGAACTATGAGCACCTATTTTGTTAGTGCCGCCGCTATTCCACCAATAAGCCGAGATGCCATTTGTTACAGGTCCGCCATCCGGATCGGTTGACGTATGCGCATAGAAATAGAAGAAATTACTATTATTCAATGTCTGGCTCCATACGGTGCTCCATTCTTTGAAGCTATTATTCTTTACCCATGCACTCCAGGTATAGCTCTGTGCAGGATCTAATGTAAAATCATTGTGATCCGCGATATTCACATAATTATTTGTTCCATTAAAGGTTAATCCTTGACCATACTTACCGGCTCCCCAGGCAGGACTGTTCGTTAATGTGCCGGGATGATTACTGCCCGATATATCTCCAGCCGCTGTTCCTGAACCTTCATTTAATGGAAGTGCGACGATCAGGTTCGTGATATTGCTGGATGTAACAATTACACCCGATGAAGTGGTGGTATTGCCTGCAGCATCCCTGGCTCGTGCAGTTAAAGTGTGGCTGCCGTTAGTTGCAGTTGCTGTATTCCATGAAACAGAATAAGGGGCAGCAACATCTTCGGAACCAAGATTAGCACCATCGAGTAAGAATTGAACACCGACTACACCAATATTATCGCTGGCATTGGCTGTTACATTAATAGTGCCGGTTACCGTTCCAGCGGCAGGTGCAGTAATGCTGACCGTCGGCGCCAGTATATCATTATTGACAGTAACGATCACACCTGTAGAAGTAGTCGTATTACCTGCTGCATCGCGGGCCCGGGCTGTTAATGTATATGTTCCGTTGGAAACAGTTGTTGTGTTCCATGAAATGCTATAAGGAGAAGCAAGATCTTCCGTACCTAAATTAGATCCATTTAGTAAAAATTGTACACCGACAACTCCAACGTTGTCGCTGGCATTGGCTGTTACATTTATAGTTCCGGAAATAGTTCCGGCTGCCGGTGCCGTCATACTAACGGTCGGAGCCTGGATATCGGGAGGATTATTCTGAACAGTAACTACAACTTGTGTTGAAGTTGTGATATTGCCTGCTGCATCACGTGCCCTTGCTGTCAACGTATGGCTACCGTCAACAATTGTTGTCGTGTTCCATGATATGGTATAAGGAGCAACAATATCTTCAGATCCGAGATTTGCTCCATCCAGTAAAAATTGCACACCCACCACAGCAACATTGTCTGATGCATTTGCGCTTACATTAATTGTCCCCAATACAATTCCTGCCGACGGTTCGGTAAGGGCCACTGCCGGAGCCTGCGTATCATTATTTACTGTAACAACCACACCAGTTGATGTTGTAGTATTACCCGCGTCATCACGGGCACGGGCCGTTAGTGTATGAGTACCGTTTGTTGCCGTTGTTGTATTCCATGAAACAGAATAGGGAGCAGAAATATCTTCAGCTCCTAAATTAGAACCATCCAATAAAAACTGCACACCGGCAACTCCAACATTGTCGCTTGCATTAGCTGTTACATTAGTGGTTCCTGAAATTGTTCCGGCTGCGGGTGATGTTATGCTAACCGTAGGGCTGGTCACATCGGGCGCCAAAGGTGAATTCATATCAGATTGTATCTCTGACTGTGAAAGAAGTCGCTTGTAATATCTTACTTCATCAACAGCCCCATTCAGATATTCGCCAAAAGGTTGATTGGAACCGATGCGGATATTCGTTGGGTTGATGGATGGCAGTGTTCCTACTGAGGCTACATCACTTCTGATCAGTCACATCAACACCGTTTACATAAATTGAAAAACGATTATTCTGTGCCTGGCTTCCATCATAGGTAACAGCAACGTAGCTCCATTGACCTGAAGTCAATACATTATTTGAGCTATGTGCGCCTAGTTTATTGGAACCTCCGTTGGCCCACCAATACACAGATATTCCATTTGTCACCGGACCACCATCAGGATCAGTCGATGTGTGCGCATAGAAGTAAAAGAAATTGTTCCCATCAATAGTCTGGCTCCATACGGTACTCCATTCTTTAAAGCTGTTGTTCTTTACCCAGGCGCTCCATGTATAGTTTTGGGTTGGATCCAATGTAAAATCGTTGTGATCCGGAATATTTACATAATTACTTGTTCCGTTAAAAGTTAACCCTTGTCCATATTTGCCGGCTCCCCAGGTTGGGCTGCTTACTAATGTACCAGGATGATTATTACCTGAAACATCTGCGGTCGTTGTTCCTGATCCTTCATTCAAAGGATATGCTGCTGTAAGCAAACTGCTATTGCTTACTGTCACCACTACTCCGGCCGAGGTAGTTGTATTACCGGCTCCGTCACGGGCACGGGCAGTTAGTGTATAAGTTCCATTGGCTACTGTAAATGTATTCCATGAAACAGAATATGGTGAAGAAACATCTTCTGCGCCGAGGTTAGCGCCATTCAATAAAAATTGCACGCCGGCAACTCCAATGTTATCGCTTGCATTGGCTGTTACACTTATTGTGCCTGAAACATTTCCTGCTGCCGGTGCTGTTATACTAACAGTCGGTGCCTGCGTATCAGGAACGTTATTTACAGTTACTACTACTCCGGCCGATGTCGTTGTGTTACCAGCAGCATCACGTGCACGTGCAGTTAATGTATAAGTCCCATTAGCAACTGAAGTTGTGTTCCATGAATAAGAATAGGGAGAGCCTAAAACTTCGGCGCCGAGATTAGCACCGTTCAACAAAAATTGTACTCCAACGACTCCAATATTGTCACTGGCATTGGCTGTTACATTTACAACGCCAGAAACATTTCCAGCCGATGGGGCTGTCAGATTAATTGTTGGCGGAGTCGTGTCAGGCGTAACGTTTGGATTAAATACTACGTCCACCCAATTATTCTGCGATTGGAACCCATTGATAGGGAATCCGCCTGTTGCTGTATAGAGATAAACTCCATTTGAGCCGTCTGTTCCATTTGCCAAAGCAGTAAGATAGCCATTTGTTGTTGCCGAACTAAAATATGGATTCGTACTTGCATAACGACCCGAAGGACTAAAGTAAGAGGCGACATAAGTTGTATTGGCGCTGATCGCAACTGGTGAGGCAAACGTCACTGTCTGCCATCCTGAAGATGTCTCTGTTCCGAAAGAAGCTTCTGCTAATTTTGTACCTGTACTGCTCCATAGATGACCTATATGCGTAGGAGTACTTGTTGAACTTCCTTTCCAGAAACGAACACCAGTAATATATCCTGCAATTGATGACCTGAATTTAACACCCACTTCTATTGGCTGCCCATCATAATCATTGGGAAGGGTCGGGCTGACTGTTGTAGGGAATATACTGCACGGACATGTTGGAACATTTCCACCGATAGTAACATTGATATTACTTGAAGACCCGGATGCACCGGGCACGCCCATATTACCACTGTCATCAAATCCGCGAACTTTGATAGTAGCCGGACCGGGCAAATTAGGCGTCCAAGAATATGTCCAGCTTGACGTTCCATTAACCAGTTGCCAGGTCGTTCCTCCGTCAACAGATATCTCGACACCAACTAATACACCTCCGGCATCGCTGGCATTGCCACTGATAGTTACAGCGCTATTATTAGTTAAAGTAGCACCATTTGCAGGTGAAGTAATATTTACGACCGGTGCAGTAAAATCGGTTGAAGCTGTAGCCAGTGTAAGACCTGACATTAACGTAGCGGGCTGCACACCCATATCAGCAAACAAATTGATTGTTGCCTGTTGCATATTAATATTAGCAGCGGCGCTTCCATTATCATGTATGTTATCCAGGCCCCAGGACCACTGAACGGTTCCCGATCCAAAAACCAATGCACCACTTGGAGCACGGTATAGTGATAATTTATGTACTTTCCCGCTAACTGTCTGGCTGGACAACGCAATTTGCCCGTGAGGATTTGCCTCGGGATATTGTTGAAAATCCCACTCATATCCTAATGAACCTGAAGTGAAAGTTACCGAACCGCTGCTTAGTGAAGCAACGGCTGTGTTTCGCCAGAACCTGAGATTTTTATAAGCACTGCTAACGGAAATTGCACTGCTGACATCACTCCAACTGATTTGGCCTGTTAAGTTATTCTCTGGTTTGCCTGCATCATACGCCGCTCCATCCCTCCACAATCCCGTCCATGCAGAAGTGGGATCGCATTTGTTACCGCATACATTTTCTCCCAACGTTCCTTCTTTATAACATACCAATGTGCGGTAATTATTTTCCCATCTTACTTTCCAATAAACTTCGTTACCACTGAAAAATGCAAGATGAACTCCCGCATCACGGGCGGCTTCAATTTTATTTCTTTCAGCTAATGACCAATATTCATCGTGACCGGATGAAATAATTAATTTATGATTCGCAGGCGTAATCGGCGTTGCATCCCTGTCAAGATCTACATCAGTAGTGTATGCAATGTTATACCCGTTTCTCTCGAGGAATTTGATCATTGGGAACTCTGCATTCATAAACCAATCCTGGCCCGGACCGCCACCACCATTACCACCACGTGTAATAAAAGGACGGTTGAGACTTACTTTCGCAGCATGGCCATTTGGATATGACGTTGAACCTACGTAAAGACTATTACCACCATAAGGATTATAAGCCTGCCATGTATTATCTGATGTTTTAAGAAGTATATCAGCAGTAGAAGCGTCATCACGAACAACAAACGGTATATGGCTTGAACCGCCGCTTGTTTTGGTCAATTTTGCAATATACAAACCGGAAACGGCTGTTGCAGGAACCGCCCAACTAGCGGACTCTGACCAATTCGAGCAATCCAATAAACCGGTGCTTGAATTATATGAACCGTTTGGTTGAGCAATGCCCGAGAAAGTTCCAAGGCTTGCGATCTGCCTGGCGCCATTTCCCTGATAGTATCCAAGACGATAAATTGTTATTGTATAAGAAGCAGCCGGTGATGTTTCGATTTTAAAATGGACTGTTTGTCCTTTATTAACACTTATATCAGTGGCGAAACCTTGTATGGTCAGGTCACCAGTACTACCATTGCCTACAGGATCCCATGTAGCTTTAGGTGTTCCTGCTAAAGCATTTTCTGTAACGATAGGATTTTGGGCTTTAGCAAAACAAAAAATTGTAACAGAAAAAAAAACTGCAATCAATTTTTTATTGCAAATAAAAGAGTGATGGGTCCGTTCCATGACGAATTCAGGGGTTTAATAACAAATTAAATTCAGAGGTGCTTCCCAGGAGTTCTTTAGAAAGGATATTTATTCTTTTGCGGCTTAAGAAAGGATATTATTCACTATTGGTTTTCGCAGTCCGGGTTGCTCAAGGAGGGAATTAAGTTACAGGCATGAAAATTACATAATTAAAGTATATAAAGGACTAAGAAATTAAAAAAAAATTAAAACCCTTTGATAGTCAGGCCGCTCACCGTAGTTATACGAATTGATTAAACCTTATCATGCCAGATAATCTAAGTTCGCCAAAAAAAGCCCCTGGTGAGGCTTGCTTTGGTTAATAAGATGTAAATGATACTCATCAATTTGTTTTGATAATTTTTATTGTCTTCCGCTGACCGTTCTGCACTACCTCAACAAAATAAATACCGCCGGCCCAGTTTTGGCCCAACCTTAAAGTAGTGCCAGGAGCTATCTTTTCATGTTTTTCTTTTATCAATCCGAAAATATCAACAGCAGTAACCGTTACGAAGCCCTCATCTTTACTCTTAATAATTAGATTAAAATAATTCGTCGTTGGGTTTGGCAATGCAGTTACGTTGAGTTTTGTCTCCTCCACGGGTGATTCTTTTGGAGTTTGCAGATCTGCTATTACAGATATTATTCTGGCCCCTAATGGATTTACTGTCACCACTACGCTCTGCGTGTTAGAACAACTAGCAGGAGAAACCAATGTATAAACATAAGTTACATTTACAGGCGATCCATCTGGATTATCAAGTGTAAGTGTCTCACTTATACCATTCGTTCCGGTTGCAGTTCCCTCTGTTACGCCGGTAACTGCTGCACGGGACCAGTTAAATGTCGTTCCCGCCGTTCCACTTGTTGGAGTGTAATTGAATTGTTGACCGGTTGTCACTGATCCTGTCAAACTGCTTGATAGCGTTGGTAACGGGATCTCGGTAATGACCGTCGCACTGGACGGATCCGATGTGCAGCCACCTGCATTTGTATATGTCACTGTATAACTGCCGCCCACAGTTGCCGTATAAACAGGATCTGTTCCGGGGCTTAATAAATTACCATCTTTGTACCATTGGTTACCGTCTGTTGCGCTAGATATTAATATTGCAGAGCCTTGTCCGGCGCAGAAAGTAGTTATACCACCTTCGCCAACTGTTATGGCGGGTGCAGATGGAATACCGCTCACTGTCATGATGATCGTATTGCTGGTGGCCGTATTTGCTGTTAAACATGTGCCACCTGTAATGCTGATATCACAAGTGATCTCATCCTGGTCTGCCAATGTTGATGTTATAAATACATTGGATGCTCCATTCTGCACACTATTTCCATTCACCTTGAAATCATAAGTTACTGTTCCACCGGCTGTACCATTTGCAGTGGCTGTGAAGGTTACTTCTGTTCCAGTACAGATATTGTTATCTACATCATCCGATGTGACATTCACCGTTGGTGTCTGTGTGGCATTCACCGTCATCGTGATCGATGTGCTGGTTGCAGGAGTACCTGTTGCACATGGTGTGATGTTGGATGTCAGTACCACACTCACTTCATCATTATTAGTAAGTGCTGATGTCGTATAAGTATCCTGGTCGGCGCCTACCGGCTGACCATTAGTAACCATTGATAGGATGGTGCTGTTCCGCCATTGGTTGGTGTAGCTGTGAACGTCACTGATGTACCTGCACAAACTGTATTACCCGGATTGGCTGCTATCGTTACACTGACAGGAACATTGGCAGTCACCGTCATCGGGATCTCATTGCTTGTCGCCGGATTATTTGTTGCACATGGTGTGATGTCGGATGTCAGTACCACATGGATCGCATCTCCATCAACTGGTACTGTTGTATACGTTGAGCCTGTTGCTCCATTGATCGCTGTTACTCCATTATACCATTGATAGGTCGGTGTTGTTCCGCCATTGACCGGTGTAGCTGTAAAGGTCACTGATGTACCTGCACAAACTGTATTACCCGGATTGGCTGCTATCGTTACACTGACAGGAACATTTGCATTCACCGTCATCGTGATCTCATTGCTGGTGGCCGGATTATTTGTTGCACATGGTGTGATGTCGGATGTCATTACCACATGGATCGCATCTCCCTGGACCGGTACTGTTGTATACGTTGAGCCTGTTGCTCCATTGATCGCTGTTACTCCGTTATACCATTGATAGGTCGGTGTTGTTCCGCCATTGACCGGTGTGGCTGTAAAGGTTACTGATGTACCTGCACATACTGTATTACCCGGATCGGCTGCTATCGTTACACTGACAGGAACGATTGGCATTCACTGTCATCGTGATCGCATTGCTGGTGGCAGGGTTACCTGTTGCACATGGTGTGATGTCGGATGTCATTACTACACTGATCGCATCTCCCTGGACTGGTACTGTCGTATACGTTGATCCTGTTTCTCCGTTGATCGCTGTTACTCCATTATACCATTGATAGGTTGGTGTTGTTCCGCCATTGACCGGTGTGGCTGTAAAGGTTACTGATGTACCTGCACAGACTGTATTACCCGGGTTGGCGGCTATCGTTACACTGACAGGAACGTTTGCATTCACCGTCATCGTGATCTCATTGCTGGTGGCAGGGTTACCTGTTGCACATGGCGTGATGTCGGATGTCATTACTACATGGATCGCATCTCCCTGGACCGGTACTGTTGTATACGTTGAGCTTGTTGCTCCGTTGATCGCCGTTACTCCGTTATACCATTGATAGATCGGTGTTGTTCCACCATTGACCGGTGTGGCTGTAAAGGTTACTGATGTTCCTGCACATACTGTACTACCCGGATCAGCTGCGATGCTTACACTGACAGGAACATTTGCATTCACCGTCATCGTGATCGTATTGCTGGTGGCCGGGTTACCCGTTGCACATGGAGTAATATCGGATGTCATTACCACACTGATCGCATCTCCATTGACTAATGTTGTTGTTGTATACGTTGAGCCTGTTGCTCCATTGATCGCTGTTACTCCGTTATACCATTGATAGGTCGGTGTTGTTCCGCCATTGACCGGTGTGGCTGTAAAGGTTACTGATGTACCTGCACATACTGTATTACCCGGATCAGCTGCTATCGTTACACTGACAGGAACATTTGCATTCACCGTCATCGTGATCGCATTGCTGGTGGCAGGGTTACCTGTTGCACATGGTGTGATATCGGATGTCATTACTACATTGATCGCATCTCCCTGGACCGGTACTGTCGTATACGTTGAGCCTGTTGCTCCGTTGATCGCCGTTACTCCGTTATACCATTGATAGGTCGGTGTTGTTCCGCCATTGACCGGTGTTGCTGTAAAGGTTACTGATGTACCTGCACATACTGTATTACCCGGATCAGCTGCGATACTTACACTGACAGGAAGATTGGCATTCACTGTCATCGTGATCTCATTGCTGGTGGCAGGGTTACCTGTTGCACATGGCGTGATGTCGGATGTCATTACTACATGGATCGCATCTCCCTGGACCGGTACTGTTGTATACGTTGAGCTTGTTGCTCCGTTGATCGCCGTTACTCCGTTATACCATTGATAGATCGGTGTTGTTCCACCATTGACCGGTGTGGCTGTAAAGGTTACTGATGTTCCTGCACATACTGTACTACCCGGATCAGCTGCGATACTTACACTGACAGGAAGATTGGCATTCACTGTCATCGTGATCGTATTGCTGGTGGCAGGGTTACCTGTTGCACATGGTGAGATATCCGATGTCATTACTACACTGATCGCATCTCCCTGGACCGGTACTGTTGTATACGTTGAGCCTGTTTCTCCGTTGATCGCTGTTACTCCGTTATACCATTGATAGGTCGGTGTTGTTCCGCCATTGACCGGTGTAGCTGTAAAGGTCACTGATGTACCTGCACAAACTGTATTACCCGGATTGGCTGCTATCGTTACACTGACAGGAACGTTTGCATTCACCGTCATCGTGATCTCATTGCTGGTGGCAGGGTTACCTGTTGCACATGGCGTGATGTCGGATGTCATTACTACATGGATCGCATCTCCCTGGACCGGTACTGTTGTATACGTTGAGCTTGTTGCTCCGTTGATCGCCGTTACTCCGTTATACCATTGATAGATCGGTGTTGTTCCACCATTGACCGGTGTGGCTGTAAAGGTTACTGATGTTCCTGCACATACTGTACTACCCGGATCAGCTGCGATACTTACACTGACAGGAAGATTGGCATTCACCGTGAGGTGCAGGTCGGCTGTCGAATCACATCCTGCTGCATTGGTCGCTGCTGGAATGTATAATCACCTGATGTCGGTATACGTTCGATTCCATTCCACAAATAACTGTTACAGGCTGTCACTGTGGTATCTGATGTCGTGCTGACATTGATCGTTAAGTGCAGCGTTGCTGTTGAATCACATCCCGCTGCATTGGTCGTGCTGAATGTATAGTCACCTGATGTGGTGTAGTTCGTTCCATTCCACAAATAACTGTTACAGGCTGTCACCGTGGTATCTGATGTCGTGCTGACATTGATCGTTAAGTGCAGCGTCGCTGTTGAATCACATCCTGCTGCATTGGTCGTGCTGAATGTATAAACACCTGATGTGTTATAGTTCGTTCCATTCCACAAATAACTGTTACAGGCCGTCACCGTGGTATCTGATGTTGTACTGACATTGATCGTTAAGTGCAGCGTTGCTGTTGAATCACATCCTGCTGCATTGGTCGTACTGAATGTATAGTCACCTGATGTGGTATAGTTCGTTCCATTCCACAAATAACTGTTACAGGCCGTCACCGTTGTATCTGATGTCGTGCTGACATTGATCGTTAAGTGCAGCGTCGCTGTTGAATCACATCCTGCTGCATTGGTCGTACTGAATGTATAAACTCCCGATGTGGTGTAGTTCATGCCGTTCCAGTCAAATAACTGTTACAGGCCGTCACCGTGGTATCTGATGTCGTACTGACATTGATCGTTAAGTGCAGCGTTGCTGTTGAATCACATCCCGCTGCATTCAGTGTGCTGTATGTATAAACTCCCGATGCGTTATAGTTCATGCCGTTCCAGTCATAACTGTTACAGGCCGTCACCGTGGTATCTGATGTCGTGCTGACATTGATCGTTAAGTGCAGCGTTGCTGTCGAATCACATCCCGCTGCATTCAGTCGTGCTGTATGTATAAACTCCCGATGCGTTATAGTTCATGCCGTTCCAGTCATAACTGTTACAGCCGTCACCGTGGTATCTGATGTCGTGCTGAATTGATCGTTAAGTGCAGCGTTGCTGTCGAATCACATCCCGCTGCATTGGTGTGCTGTATGTATAAACTCCCGATGCGTTATAGTTCATTGCCGTTCCAGTCATAACTGTTACAGGCCGTCACCGTGGTATCTGATGTCGTGCTGACATTGATCGTTAAGTGCAGCGTTGCTGTTGAATCACATCCCGCTGCATTCAGTGTGCTGTATGTATAAACTCCCGATGCGTTATAGTTCATTCCGTTCCAGTCATAACTGTTACAGCCGTCACCGTGGTATCTGATGTCGTGCTGACATTGATCGTTAAGTGCAGCGTTGCTGTCGAATCACATCCCGCTGCATTCAGTGTGCTGTATGTATAAACTCCCGATGCGTTATAGTTATGCCGTTCCAGTCATAACTGTTACAGGCCGTCACCGTGGTATCTGATGTCGTACTGATATTGATCGTTAGGTGCAGCGTTGCTGTCGAATCACATCCCGCTGCATTCGTCGTACTGTATGTATAAACTCCCGATGCGTTATAGTTCGTGCCGTTCCAGTCATAACTGTTACAGCCGTCACCGTGGTATCCGATGTCGTGCTGACATTGATCGTTAAGTGCAGCGTAGCTGTTGAATCACATCCCGCTGCATTCGTGTGCTGTATGTATAAACTCCCGATGCGTTATAGTTCATGCCGTTCCAGTCATAACTGTTACAGGCCGTCACCGTGGTATCTGATGTCGTACTGACATTGATCGTTAAGTGCAGGTTGGCTGTCGAATCACATCCTGCTGCATTGGTCGTACTGAATGTATAGTCACCTGATGTGGTGTAGTTCGTTCCATTCCACAAATAACTGTTACATGCCGTCACTGTTGTATCTGATGTCGTGCTGACATTGATCGTTAGGTGCAGCGTTGCTGTTGAATCACATCCCGCTGCATTCAGTGGTGCTGTATGTATAAACTCCCGATGCGTTATAGTTCATGCCGTTCCAGTCATAACTGTTACAGGCCGTCACCGTGGTATCTGATGTTGTGCTGACATTGATCGTTAAGTGCAGCGTTGCTGTCGAATCACATCCCGCTGCATTCAGTGTGCTGTATGTATAAACTCCCGATGCGTTATAGTTCATGCCGTTCCAGTCATAACTGTTACAGGCCGTCACCGTGGTATCTGATGTCGTGCTGACATTGATCGTTAAGTGCAGCGTTGCTGTTGAATCACATCCCGCTGCATTCAGTGGTGCTGTATGTATAAACTCCCGATGCGTTATAGTTCATGCCGTTCCAGTCATAACTGTTACAGGCCGTCACCGTGGTATCTGATGTCGTGCTGACATTGATCGTTAAGTGCAGCGTTGCTGTTGAATCACATCCCGCTGCATTCGTGGTACTGAATGTATAACTCCCGATGTGGTATAGTCATTCCGTTCCACTCATAACTGTTACAGGCCGTCACTGTTGTATCTGAGGTCGTGCTGACATTGATCGTTAAGTGCAGCGTTGCTGTCGAATCACATCCTGCTGCATTCGTGTACTGTATGTATAAACTCCTGATGTGGTATAGGTGATACCATTCCACATAACTGTCACAGGCCGTCACCGTTGTATCTGATGTCGTGCTGACATTGATCGTTAAGTGCAGGTTGCTGTCGAATCACATCCTGCTGCATTGGTCGTACTGAATGTATAGACTCCTGATGTGGTGTAGTTCGTTCCATTCCAGAAATAACTGTTACAGGCCGTCACCGTTGTATCCGATGTCGTGCTGACATTGATCGTTAAGTGCAGCGTTGCTGTTGAATCACATCCCGCTGCATTCAGTGTGCTGTATGTATAAACTCCCGATGCGTTATAGTTCATGCCGTTCCAGTCATAACTGTTACAGGCCGTCACCGTGGTATCTGATGTCGTGCTGACATTGATCGTTAAGTGCAGCGTTGCTGTTGAATCACATCCCGCTGCATTCGTGTGCTGTATGTATAAACTCCCGATGCGTTATAGTTCATGCCGTTCCAGTCATAACTGTTACAGGCCGTCACCGTGGTATCTGATGTCGTGCTGACATTGATCGTTAAGTGCAGCGTTGCTGTCGAATCACATCCCGCTGCATTCAGTGTGCTGTATGTATAAACTCCCGATGCGTTATAGTTCATGCCGTTCCAGTCATAACTGTTACAGGCCGTCACCGTGGTATCTGATGTCGTGCTGACATTGATCGTTAAGTGCAGCGTCGCTGTTGAATCACATCCTGCTGCATTGGTTAAACCTGTGATTGTGTATTCGCCCGGTTCATCATAGTCATTACCATTCCATTGATATGGTAACTGACTTTGACATACAGCCACATCAGTTATACTATTCGTAATTGCATTTACAGTCAATATTAGTACTGCCGATGAATCACATCCAACAGAATTAATGAAGCCGTTAACAGAGTAGGTGCCTGCTGAATCATAAGTATTTCCGACCGGGCGCTGTACGCGGGGCTCCGGGCGCTCGACGTGCCTGAGGAGCCGGTGGCCAGGCTGTGGCACGCGGCGACGCTGCTGCGCGAGCACCGCGGGGACGGCCACAACGCGGCGCTGCTCGCCCACGGCATCGGCGGCACCGAGTCGCACGTCCTGATGGCGCTCTCCCTCGGAATGCGGGCCGAGGAGTTCGGCCGGACCCACCACCTGCCCGGAGCTCAGCTGGCCGCGGTCGTCGACCGGCTGCGCGACCGCGGCCTCGTGGACGCGGCCGGCGGGTTCACCGCCGCCGGCCGGGAGATCAGGGAGCGGATCGAGGCCCGCACCGACGAACTGGCGGCGCCGGCGTATGACGTGCTCAGTGCCGACCAGTTGGGCGAGCTGATCGCGGGGCTCGAGCCGATCGCCGCTGCGGCATAGGCCGATCGCTCAGCTCGGCATGTCGGCGAAGCGGCTGTAGCGGCCCTGGAAGGCGACCGCGACGGTGGCGGTCGGGCCGTTGCGGTGCTTGGCGATGATCAGGTCGGCCTCGCCGGCCCGTTCGGTCTCCGGCTCGTAGAGGTCGGGGCGGTGCACCAGCAGGACGAGGTCCGAGTCCTGCTCGATCGAGTTGTGCACCATCACACCGTCGGCGAGGAAGTTGTGTTCGCCCGGCACGGTCGCGTCGAAAACCTCCTGCTCGCCCAACGGCTCAATCGCGACCACGGCGTCCCAGAACACGTCGTTCGTGGCCAACATGTCCAATTCCGCATCGTCGAGGACGGCAGCGACCCGCGCCAGCCGGGCCCGGCTCGGCGCGTGCTGCCACATCGTCGAGCCGCAGAACTGGGTCGACATGGCGGCGGCGAACGCGCGATGC
>CAWAWY010000003.1:0-1118489 GCA_963785915.1 uncultured Chitinophagaceae bacterium
TATCAGCAAGGGCTTTTCTGATATTCGGGTCTTCTGCAACCTTCCATGCTGCAAGTACGATATCATCAATTAGTTCATGATAATCATCCATAGGGTGTTCTCGCAGGTTGCTGTCACCCAAGCTAACGCCATCGAAAGACATCATCCGGCTTTAGTTTTGCTCCATAGAGTTTAGAAACGCATGATACGCGCCAAAGAATGATCGCCTCCGTGGCCGTGTGATCAATTGGAACATTTCCGTTGTCGTAATGAACCGAGGCCAAAATGCTTCCAGGGTAATGCCTCTTAATTCATCATATTCGTCCTCGTTTACCCCATTAAGAAGTGGCCTGAGCGCCGCAATTTGTGTCACGTCACCGAGTTGCGTAACAGCATAGGCAGCAGCCACCCGTAGATACAGAGGCGCTAGCTGATCTAGAGCTAATCTGATCAATCGAGGTACTAGTTCGTGAACCTTGCATTCTTGTGCAATCAGTATTGCGAGTTCCTGGGATCTAAGAGGAAATCTTCCTCTGTTTGAGCCTAAGTAAGGCTTGAGATCACAGTTCATTCCATTGTGTTTTAACTTATGGTATTGTCCTCGACCATCGTAGCTATAAAATGCCTTATCCGTCTCTGCTTGCTTTAGCAGCTTCTGCAAGAGCAATTTTCTATCAGAATTATCTATACTGTCTTCATCTGTCTGTATCAGCAGTTTCGGCGTGCAATTTAATAAGATGCTTTTTAGATCAGGGGTCATAGTTGCTAGCCAAAGAGCTATCCCTTCCAATTGAGGTCGAATTATCAGCTTAGATTCGTCTTCAACACTCAGCAATTCGAGTTCACGAGCGACGGAAACTTGATTTAGCTTTAGATAGTAAGCCACCAAGAACTCGCCATAAGACTGATGCACCCAACCTATTCTATGCTCGCCACGCCGAGGAAAAAATCCAGTAGACAAAACCTCCCTGATCATCCGTTCATCAAGCTCATTTGTAATTAATTCATCGATGCTAACGGTGCCGTCCGGTTTGTCTCCATGATTCAGAGACATCCATACCATGCTGCAATTAGATAGAAACATGACTGTTGCTATCTGTGCTGCTAATGCAAGGCGTCTTGCAATAGGAATCCTCCACCCGTCAAAAAGCCTTAATGCCTCAGTTTCCTCTCTGCTTAACCACATACGAATATTCGAGATATAAATCGTAAACGCTAAGATTCTTTTGTAGAGTTTTCTGTTCCTGAAACTGCATTGATCAACCCAATCAGAGTGATTGGCTTGATCGCAAATGGTACAAGATTTCGTCCGATTATTGTGCCTATAAATTGCTCTGTGTCTATCCTATTGATTTGAGCAGCCTGAATTACATCAGTTTTGCGTAATGGTGCAATGCCATAAACTGTCAGCTTGTCACCGTCCCAAAGATTCTTGAGCCGTTGCTCAAATTCCACTAGCCATTGACTAGCTCGGCAGGTAATATATAGATTCACTCTTGGCAGTGGAAGCTTAAGCAATTCACGGACTAACAGACTCGGTAGAAGTCTCATATTTCGCCAGCCTTCGTCAAAACTATCCAGAAAAAGGAACAGATGAGAGCGACCTTTTTTCCAGGTAATAAGAGCATCACTTTGAAAAAAAGTCCTGTTGAAGGTCACTCCCTCTCCCATATTCACCAAGCCTAGTAGCATTACCATGGCATTAGGTTGTTGTGCAGCGCAAGAACTATGTACAGCGTTTATTACGGTGGATTTTCCAATCCCCTGTTCACCCAGGATAACAGCACATTTCTGTGTCAATATTGTCTCTGGACGGATTAACATATCATGATTGACACTCCATACTTGCTCGGGATCGGCGAGAAAGCCTTGTGAGTCGAGGGCATAGCTGAACTCTCGCGGGTACAGATATCTCTGCCATGGATATAGCTGTTGTGGCATAAAGTCATTCTGGTAGGTCGAATTGTGAAATAAGTTTTTTACACAGGTTGGTCCCGAATTATATCATCCAGCGCAATCATTATCCCGCCATCCTATAATGCTTTACAAATGTTATAATTGACTTTCCATTGCAAAACCACAAGTGTCACAATGTCTGTTCATTCGCCTTGCCTTAAAGGATCACGCTCATGGCCCCATTTGCCTTGCAGACTACGCCGCCTATGCCTCGCAAAGCAGCGCCGATTGTCAGCATTGGCGCAGGCGGGATTGTCAATGATGCCCATTTGCCCGCCTATCGCAAGGCGGGTTTTTTGGTGGCGGGTATCTATGATTTGGATGGGGAGAAGGCGCGGCGGTGCGCTCAGGCTTTTGGCATCCCCCGCGTCTATGAGTCATTGGATGATGCGGTGAAGCTGGCTCCGCAAGGGGCAGTCTTTGATGTGGCGACGCCGGCAGCGGCGATTCTCGATATTTTGCCCCGTTTGCCCGCCGGCGCGGGGGTGTTGATTCAAAAGCCGTTGGGTGATGATTTGGCGGCGGCGCGGGCAATTTGTAAGCTCTGCCAAGACAAAGGACTCAAGGCGGCGGTCAATTTTCAGTTGCGCTATGCGCCCTTTGTCTTGGCGGCGCGTCTCTTTGATTGAGCAGGGAGCGATTGGCGATCTCTATGACATGGAGGTGCGCGTCAATGTCTTTACGCCCTGGTATCTGTGGCAGTTTTTGGAGCAGGTGCCTTTTGCCGAAGTTTACTATCACAGCATCCACTATCTGGACTTGATGCGCGCCTTTTTGGGCGAGCCGCGTGGCGTTTATGCCAAGAGCGTCAATCACCCGGCGACGCCCAAAATGCACGGGGCGCGTCTAGTTATTTGCTGGATTATGGCGACTGGTTGCGGGCGACGATCACAAGCAATCATCAGCACGCTTATGGCTTGAAGCATCAAGAGAGCTATATCAAGTGGGAAGGAAGCAAGGGCGCGATCATCGCCAAAATGGGGTTACTGATGAATTATCCAACGGGTATCCCCGATGAGTTTGAATTTTGCATCCTGACGGATGAGGGCGGGGCAACTTGGCAGAGCGCGAGCATTGACGGTAGTTGGTTCCCCGATGCCTTTATCGGCACGATGGCGAGTGTGATGCGTTGTGTCGAGGGTAGCGCGCAGTCGATCCCTACCGCGGTTGAGGATGCGTTGCAGACGATGGCGCTGGTGGATGCGGCTTGCCGTTCTAGCAAGACGGGGGCGCTCCGATTGATGCGGGCCTGATAGCAACATAGGTCAAATTCAACTTGTGCAAAGGTGAAGAAAGGGGCGATATGACAGGGGGCGATTCAGAGGAGCGAAGCAAGATTTTTCGGGTGGCGATCCGCAAGTTTGATCCGTTTGCCGCGGCCATTGCCAAGCAGTGGGCGGCTTTTCAGGTGGCGGAGGGGGTTGGCTTGGCTTTAGAAGCGGTTGAGTTGGATTTACACCCGCTGTACGAGAGCTATTTTGACCTGGAGGGGTTGAAGGGCGGGGTGTGGGATGTTGGTTTTATGGTGTCGGATTGGTTTGCCGCCGCTTATGAGAGCAGGGCTGTTTTGGACATTGGCCCGTTGTTGGCGAGTGATCCGCCGGACGACTATCCGCAAGGATGGACGCCTTCGCTGTTGGGGATGCAGCAGTTTGACAGCGGCAGCAATAATAGGGCCAACGCTATGATCGTTGGTTTGCCCTATCATGATGGGCCGGAATGTTTGGTCTATCGCAAGGATCTCTTTGAAAATCCGCAAGAGCAAGCTGCTTATCTGGCGCGCTATGGCGTTCCTTTGCCGCGTTCCCCAATCGTGGGAGGAGTTTCAGCAGATTGCGCGCTTCTTCCATCGCCCGCAAGAGGGGCTTTATGGCACGGTCTTTGCCGCCTATCCTGACGGTCACAATACGGTTTATGATTTCTGTTTGCAATTATGGACGCGCGGGGGTGAGTTGTTTGACCAAGCGGGCAAGCTCTTACTCGACACGCCACAAGCGGTAGCGGCGTTGGAGTTTTATCGGTCGATGTTGAATGACAAGGCGGCCATCCATCCGCGGGCGTGTGAGATGGACTCGGTACGATCGGGATCGGCCTTTGCCGCCGGCGAGGTGGCGATGATGATCAACTGGTTTGGCTTTGCGGCAATGGCAGAGACGATTGAATCATCAAAGGTGAAGGGCTGCGTCGATGTGGCGACGATTCCGCATGGGGCGGGAAGCGCGCTCGGCTTCGCTCAATGTCTATTGGATTTTGTGCGTCGCCGTGGGCAGCCCTCATGCAGCAATTGCCTACCGTTTCTTGCGTTTTTGTGCGGGGGCGGCAATGGACAAGCTGTTGACACTGGAAGGGGGGATCGGTTGCCGCAAGAGTACATGGGCTGACGCGGAGGTGAACGCGACGATTCCTTTTTATCACAAAATGGAGGGGTTACATGCGGTTGCGCGCGAATTGCCGCGGCTTTCGCAATGGGCGCAGATCGCGACCGTGATCGATGGATTGGTGCTGGCGGCGATCAATGGGGAGCAGCCGGTGGCGGAGTTGGTACGGGCGGCGCAAGCGCGGTAGGCGATAGGGCAGAGAGATTCCTACGGAATGACAGAGGGGCAGATGAGATGTCGATTTGAGAACTGCTTATGGTAAAATAGCACTACTTCGCACTCCTGCTTGCTTGTCACTATTTTGCGCCCATCGCTCCCATCTTGGTTCCACACTTGTGTTTGGAAAGGCATTCACGTTGGCAGCAAGGGTAGGCCAATCTGCAAGGGAAAACCCCACCTTTGCGTTTCTCATCGACTCGATCAGCCTGGACTATCAGGTGCAACTGATAGCGGGCGCGACCGATGCTGCACGCGAGCGCAATGTCAACCTGGTCTGCTATATCGCCGGGGTGGCAGGCGAACATAAGATGATGCAGTTTGACACGCTCTTTGGCTTTGTAAGGAGATGATCGACCCAATTGCTTGCGATGGGTTGATCGTATCCAACACCTTTGCCGATTTTACACGGCGAGCCTCCTTTGAGGATTTTTTGGCGCATTATCAAAATGTCCCAATGGTCGGGATTGCCATCAGCGACCCACGCGTCCCCAGCATTTTAGTGGACAACACTCAAGCGATGCGGCTGATCATGGCCCATTTGGTTGAGCATCACAAATGCCGCCGCATTGCCATTATCCGCGGCCCGCGTTTTCATGCCGAGGCAGAGGAACGCTATCAAGTCTATTGCGATTTGTTGGCGGAATATGGCTTGATGCTTGAGTCGGAGTTGGTTTTGCCGGGGGAGTTTACGCTTTCTTCTGGGGCAGACGCCATTGCTACCTTGATAAAGCGCAATGTCAAACTGCCCGATGCGATTCTCGCCTGCAATGACCCAATGGCAATCGGCGCGGTGCAGGCGCTGCAAGCGCTAGGAATTCGTGTGCCGGAAGATGTCGCGGTGATCGGCTTTGATGACACCGACGACACGCTCACCTTGTCGCCTTCGATCACTACAGTGCATCAGCCGATTTATGAGGAGGGTAGATGGGCGGTAGAAGAACTCTACACACGCCTGCAAGGGATTTCACCCAGTTATGGTGATGGCACGCCTATCGAAACAACGCTGCCCGGCTACCCTTGTCGTCCGTTCCTCATGCGGCTGCACATCCTTTCTATCAAGTGAATCGTTTGTTGCGCCGCAGTTGTCACAGCCGCACGATCCTTTAACGCCCGCTGTCGCCCAAGTGGAAGCGGCGGCGCAACAATCAGGCTTGCGCCTTTCGCATGAATTCTATGTGGCGCTGGTCAGCGCTTTTATTGAAGGGGTGCAAAGCCCGCAGGCAGAGTCCTTTTTGTCGCTCTTGCGCGAACAAGTTGACCTGTTGGCGCCGGGGCGTGACCAGAGCAGCGCCTGGCAAGCGACCATCGCCGTGTTGCATTGGGCGGTGATCGCTACGCTCGCTGATGCGGATCAACGAATCGCGCCAAGATTCTTTTTTCGACGCCAAGCAGCTTGTGACCGAAAGCGCGCTGCGCCGTCTTGCCCGACGGAGAGCCGGCTTAAGCGCCATTACATGATCTCTCATGCGATTGGCCGTTTGGTGAATGAGGCCGAGAATTTTGGTGAACTGGCCGATGTGATTTTCCGCGAATTTCCGCGTCTGGATATTCAAGCCTGTTATGTCTGTATTTATGAGGGAAACAAGGCCGACGCAACGCTACGTTTGCAATGTTTTGGTTTTAACCGGCAAGATGCGCTGCCGCCGCAACTCTATGAAATGCCGCATAGCTCGCAACAAGTGTTGCCGGCAGAATTTGGCAGCGGCGCATGATCGATATGCACTCCTGGTAGCGCCGATCTATATGCAGGATAATGTGGCCGGTTATGTTGTGACAGAGATTGATGTGTAGCAGAATTGGATTTATGAGATTGTCTCCGACCAACTGGGGCGCTCGGTCAGGCAGATTTTGCTGTTGAGCGATCGCCGAATTTGCTGGACCATCTTGCCCAGCCGCGGCGACGAATTGATCATTGCGGAACAAGCGAAGTTGGTGGCGGAGGCCGCGGCCGAAGCCAAAGCCGAGTTTCTGGCGAACATGAGCCATGAAATTCGCACGCCGCTGAATGCCATCATCGGCATGACCGGGCTGCTGCTGGACACGCCGCTTGACCGCAGAACAGAGCGACTTTACCGAGACCATCCGGAGCAGCGGCGACACGCTTGCTGGCGCTGATCAACGACATTCTCGATTTCTCCAAGATCGAATCGGGCAAGCTCGGATCTGGAGATGATCCCCTTTGATCTGCTCGCCTGCATCGAAGAGACGCTGGACCTCTTTGCTGCCCAAGCGCAACAGAAAGGGCTTGAGCTTGGTCTATCTGCTCGCCCCGCATACGCCCGCATACGATTGTCGGCGACCCCAGCCGCCTGCGCCAGATTCTGACCAATCTGGTCAGCAACGCCATCAAGTTCACCGAGCAGGGCGAGGTGGTCGATCGAGGTCGATAGTCAGCGCCGAAGACGACCGATCATTGCCTGCACTTTGCTGTGCGCGACACAGGCATTGGCATCTCCGCCGAAGGCATTGCCCGCCTCTTTCAGTCGTTCTCGCAAGTGGATGCCTCGACCACGCGTCGTTATGGGGGGACAGGGTTGGGTCTTGCCATCAGCCGCCGCCTGAGCGAGTTGATGGGGGGGGAGATGTGGGTGGAGAGCGAAGCAGGAGTCGGCTCGACCTTCCATTTCACCATCCAAGCCCAGGCCGCGCCAGCGCCAATCGCGCGTCCAGCGATCGTCGTCCCTGCCAGCCTGGTCGGCAAACGGGTCTTGGTGGTGGATGACCATCCCGTGAGCCTCGAAATCCTCACGCGCCAGTTGCGCGCTTGGCAGATGCAGTCCCCGTGGCGGTCACCTCAGGAAGCAGCGTTGGCACTGGTGGACGGCGGGCGAGACGTTTGATCTGGCGATTCTGGATCGGTATATGCCGGAAATGGATGGGCTGACGTTGGCGGCCCACCTGCGCCAACATCCGCAAGGGCGCGCAACTGCCGCTGGTGATGCTCTCTTCGCTTGACCACAGCTCTGGCCGAAGCCAAAGATCTGCACTTTGCGGCCTTGCTTTCCAAGCCGGTGAAGCAAGCGCAATTGCAGAAGACCTTGGTCAACATCCTGAGCGCCGCAGACGAGCGCATCGCCAGCCAGGCTGCTGCGGCCTCCGCTATGATTCGACGCATGGCGCAACAGCTGCCCTTGCGCATTTTGCTGGCCGAGGACAACGTGGTGAATCAGAAGGTGGCCATGCATATGCTGGCGCGTTTGGGCTATCGGCGTCGATGTCGCCGCCAATGGCGTGGAAGTGCTACAGGCGTTGCACGTGCAGCCCTATGACGTGATGCTGATGGATGTGCAGATGCCGGAGATGGATGGGCTGGAGGCGACACGCGCTGATCTGTAGGCGCAATGGCCGCCGGAGCAGCGCCCCTATATCATTGCCATGACCGCCCACGCCTTGATCGGGCGATGCCGAGAAGTGTCTGGCGGCGGGCATGAATGATTACATCAGCAAGCCGGTGCAGGTTGATAGCTTGGTGGCTGCCCTCAAGCGTAGCTATAAAGCAGTCGAGTCGATGGGGAAGCAGAGGAGTAGGGTGTCATTTAACGATGAAAGTATCTCGGCAAGGTAATCAAACCTATGGTAATTTGTGCGCTTTGGACTTTAATGGGAGTCATAGCCCATAAACATGACTTGCGCGCCGAAGGCGAGTTGCTGAGGAAAAGGGGCAATTCAATTTTTAGGCAAGATTTGGAAGAAGATATAAACGGATATAGTCCGAGAGTTGAAAGGGGCAAAGATGCTACACAAGGCGCATACGCTCATCGGCACCAAGATTCATGCCACGGATGGGGAGATGGGGCATATTGAAGATTTTTACTTTGACGACGCCGAATGGATGGTCCGCTATATGATTGTTCGCACCGGTCCGTGGTTTTCGGGCAAGCACGTTATGCTTGCGCCAAGCACTATCCGCGATGTGGTGTGGGAGAAGCGCAGCGTCTTTGTCAACTTGTCCAAAGAGCAAATTACGAAGAGTCCCGACTTGAATATGGAAATGCCGGTGACGCGCGAGAAAGAGATTGAATTGGTGCAACAGCTTAATTATCCGGACTTTTGGTCTGGCACAGCCGGCCCCATTGACAGCGGGATCTCAACGATGGGGCTAGCCGCCACCGGCGTTCCCGGCATGGGGGTTGCGCCTATGGCTGGCCCTGCCGGCCTTCCCAAAGAGATTGCCAGCGACATCTATAGCACGGATATTTCAAACCCCTCCGAGTTAGAACCCGATTCTGCTAATACGGTGGGAGAGGAAGTGAGGGAGGATGTAACGTGGGCGGCACAAACGGGCGCGGTGGGCGTGCAACTGCACGAAGTCAAGCGGCTGACGGGCTTTCATATGATGGGCAGCGGCGAGACTGTTGGCAAAGTTACCGATTTCATGATTGATGACGAAAGCTGGCAAATCCCTTCGCTGTTAGTTGATACGACGGCGTGGTGGCCGGGTGGCGAAGTGTTGGTTGCCACAGACTTAATTACCGGCATCAACTCGTCTCGTTCGCACATCTACGCCAAGGCGACGCGTGACGAGATTAAGAGTAAGCCGGAATATAAGGGATAGAAAAGAAGGGGGCAAAAATCATTTTGCCCCCTTCTTTTGCTGGTTCTGTCTACCACTGCTGTGGTTGCGCCGTTGCTAGCTGGTGAATTGACGCAGCAAGGCAACTTCGCGGGTGCGCCGCGTTCACCGCTCCTTCCGCTTCCAGTTTTGTCTGTCCATAAAAATTAACAGGCTTAGGTTGATCGTCCTCTTTATACATTTCCTTTTTCGCCATCAAAAATGGAATCCGTAGAAACAAAAACGAAAAAACTTTTATGGTCTTCCGCATTCATAAGCAAAGTAATGGTCACTTCCGTATTAGCCTTGAAGGCCTCCATTGATTTTGCTGGCATTCATCCACCTTGCTGAGTGCCGCTGCATGAATAACCGTATCCGGCGCACATCTTTTCAAAAACATCATTTACCCGAAAAGGATCTGTGATATCCATGCCTTCGTAACTAAAATTATCAAAGTCATCAAACGGCAGACGACAGTCTCCTTTTCCCGTTGCTATCACCGGTATATTTTCTCTGCAATAATTTCTCTGTGAGATAGTAACCAAAGAAGCCATTGGCGCCAGTAATAAGTATTTTCATTTTTTTAAGATAGCATAAAACCAGCTTAGTGCAAACAAAAGAATTTCTTGTTAGAAATAAATTTAAGAGGGTCTATGCACGCCAGTCCAGATTGCCTTCAGATCCCTGCGCAGTCAGTCATAAATGAATTGAATATTGACTGGCAGAAGAATGTTATTCGGATTTAGAGGAAGGCAATTTTATCACCGTTGGACCTCCTTCAGAAAGCCAGGTAGCAAATTCTCTATACTTTCCATTCATGACCGGCATAAGGCGCGGTCTTACTATCATGTATCAAGAAAATCATTTACATCCTGTTTATTGCAAGCCATCATCATATTCAGCACCATCTTACCTTCATACTTGCCGCTTTTGATCTTTATATTCATTGATGGGTTATTGATCAAAAAATAATTGCCGGTAAAATGAATATCAGCGACGATCGAATCCATGACCATCTCTTCTTCCCTTTTTTCCCATTGCCGGAATACACGATACCTGTCATATAAATGTTTTTCATACACATTTTGTAACCCGGTAAGTAAGTTGCAAGGCCAATGATTATTGGTATAGACAGGTGTTTTATCTATAAAAGTATAAACCAAATCGCCATCTCTGGAAGAATGCCGGTTTGCTTAAAATTAACAGTAAAATAATAGTATTCCCTTTTTACAGGCTACAACGCCCTGTACCGATAGTTACTGTATTGAATGTTTGTCTCTATAAATCCCTTTGAACACTCCAATCTGTTTCTCAGGAATCTTAATCCATCGGCCAAATGATTTCCACGAGTTTAATACTGTCAGAAATATCAGTCATATAATCCGTGATAGGAAAGGCCCTCACCCATCTTAGTGCTATCCTGTTGCGAAAATACTTATCCGGAAAAAAATCGAAAGACCAATAAGAACAACTTTTTCATAAAAAAATTACCTGCTAATAACGATAGTTGTTATCTCGTTTTTTCTCCGTGTTGCAGGGTATTTTATCAATCCATGTTGCTAACGCTTATTCGTATGGAACATCCGGCTTTAGTGTAATCCAAACTCACAATCGGAAACAAAATCTTATTTTTGGGGTTCGAAAATCCTAATTGATTGCTTCATACAGCTAAGGTTTATTTAAAAATTATTGCTCTAAATTAATGGCAAAAAAAGTTTCGAAGATCGGTGTACTTACATCAGGTGGCGATGCCCCGGTATGAATGCAGCTATCAGGGCTGTTGTACGCACAGGTATTTACCATGGAATGGAAGTATATGGCATCATGCGTGGTTACCAGGGCCTGATTGAGGATGATATTTCCCAAATGGAAGTCCAAGTCGGTAGCCAATATCATTCAGCGTGGCGGCACTATATTAAAAACAGCCCGCTGCAAGGAATTTTTTGAATATGAAGGACGGAAAAAAGCTTACAAAAACCTGAAAAAAAGAGGCATCGATGGATCTGGTGGTAATTGGTGGCGACGGCTCATTCCGGGGCGCTGTCAAATTCAGCGAAGAGTTTGATATTCCCTGTATTGGCATTGCAGGCACGATTGATAAAGATATTCATGGCAACTGATTTTACCATTGGTTTTGATACGGCGGTAAATACAGCCATAGAAGCGATTGATAAAATAAGGGATACCATGGATGCCCATGACCGCATATTTATCATTGAAGTAATGGGCCGGGATGCAGGTTATATCGCATTGCACAGCGGTATTGCTACCGGCGCTGAAAATATTCTGATCCCCGAAAGAAAAACAAATATCAATGAGATCATTGAATCGCTTCAGGAAAAAGAGCGACGAAAAAAATTAGTGAACCTGATCGTGGTGGCGGAAGGAGATGATTTCGGCGGTGCAAATGAAGTGCAAAAAATATTAGAAGAAAATTTGCCGAAGGCGGAAATAAGAGTTGCATTCTCGGGCATATACAGCGAGGTGGCTCGCCAACCTGTATTGACAGGTTAATAGCCAGCCGTATGGGCTATCATGCAGTAGAATGCCTGATAGAAGGAAGACATAATGTATTTGTCGGAATACTGAATAATAAAATGCACTATATCCCATTGGAAAAAGCAGTAAAAAATAAAGGCAAGATCAGTGATGAATGGATGAAGATTGTAAAAATACTGGCATCGTAAAATGAATAACCAGCAACCAACAACCAGTAATACCATCATGACAGCAAAAAAAGCAGAAAAATATTTTCACAAAGAAATGGACAAAGATGCCGGGCTTGTTCATACCATTCATCACACAAAAATTGTTGCAACCGTTGGCCCCGCCTGTGATACCTATGAAAAATTACTTGAACTGGTAAAGGCAGGAGTAAATGTATTTCGCCTCAATTTTTCTCATGGATCACATGAGAACAAAGCCAAGATCATCAGTATATCCAGAAGATCAACAAAACAGAACCTTATAACATTGCTATCATCGGCGATCTGCAGGGACCAAAACTAAGAGTGGGTGAAATAGAAAAGGCGTTGCCTGTCGAGCCGGGGACATACTCACATTCACCAAAGAAAAAGTAGTGGGAACCAAAGAAAGGATTTATGTTTCCTATCCCAACCTGCATAATGATGTAAAGACCGGCAACATCATCATGATCGATGATGGTAAACTGGAAGTAGTGGTGAAAAAAATTATGCCGAATAATGATGTGCAGGTGGAAGTGACTATGGGCGGTATTCTTTCTTCCAAAAAAGGCATCAATCTGCCTGATACAAAAATTTCATTGCCGGCATTGACAGAAAAGGACCTGGAAGATCTTGATTTTATCATTGAACAAAAACTGGATTGGGTGGCTTTATCTTTTGTACGAAAAGTAGAAGACATTATTGATCTGAGGGAAAGATTAGATAAAAAAAAGCAAGACAAAGATCATTGCAAAAATTGAAAAGCCGGAAGCGCTGGCCAATCTCCGGGATATCATTCTGGAATCAGATGGCATCATGGTGGCCCGGGGTGACCTTGGTGTTGAATTGCCCGTAGAAAAAGTTCCGATGGTGCAAAAGCAAATCATCCGCAAATGTCTTCACCGTGCAAAACCCGTGATAGTTGCCACGCAGATGATGGAAAGCATGATCGAAAGCATAAAACCAAACCGCAGCGAGATCACTGATGTTGCCAATGCGGTACTTGAAGGCGCCGATGCGGTAATGTTGAGTGCTGAAACTGCCACCGGCCAGCATCCTACACTGGTAGTAGAGACCATGCGTAAGATCATTATGGAAGTTGAAGCAACTGATTACCGTTATAACCGGGAAGAAGAACTGCGGCCCCAACCCCACTCTCCTTCTTTTCTCAGCGATGCGATTTGTTACAATGCCTGCAAAATTGCCAAAGATATGCAATGCAGATGGATGATCGGTATGACGCAAAGCGGCTATACCGGTTTTATGTTGAGCAGCTACCGACCAAAAGCTCCCATGTATATTTTTACCAAAGAAAAATCATTGGTAAACCAGCTGACCCTTAGCTGGGGTGTACGGGCATTTTATTATGATGAAGAAGAAAGTCTTGACGATATTTTTTGACCAGTTGAATATCCTGAAAGAAAGAGGTTTTCTAAAAACCGGCGACATCGTAGTAAGTACGGGAAGTACACCGGTCCATTGCATCTGCCTACGAATGTCTTAAAAATCACAAAAGTGGATTAGTCTCGGTGGCTATGATGCTTGTAGAGGTTTCTCCAACACTCTTCAAACCGGAGCAACATATTTAATGAAGCAATCTTAAGTTCAACAGAAAAATATTTTTACCCAAAACTGAAGATTAAAGAAGTGAACTAGTTGCGTCATGACACCGAAAGCGGAGCTTATGGCTTTTTGTTCCGGCGCTGAGGAGGGACGGTCTTCCTTTCACTTTTACAATTCAAACACTTGTTTAAACAATTCATAACAGGATTGTGGCAATCAGCGGCGTCGGGGTCAAAAATCACGGTCAAAAGATAGTAATTTGGTGTAAAGCAATGCTAAAGCTGCCCCGATATACCAGTAAGGATCTATCCATTATGCTTTGGACAATGACCCCATTTTCCATTTTGCTTAATTTCATCATTTTCGGTAAAGATTACTTTTCGTCAGTACGCCTTTTTTCCACGGCTACTATCATCACTTTCCTCGTGATGATCTTTAGTTTCCTTCTTTATGGCAATATTGCGGTCACGTTCAGACAACGCTGGCCGGGTGATGAAAATTTTTTGAAACGCACTATCATTTTACTGTTCCTGTTCCTTACTATGTCGGCGCTCCTCATATTCGGTCTCTACCAATTATATCATTGGATCGGGCTGCTCGGCGACAGCCGGGAAGAAAATAATTTTACCTGGGCCTACATCACTACCGGCATCCTGAATATATTCCTCACTTTTTTAAACGAAGGCATTTATCGTTTTGAAAACTGGAAAGCGAATATGAAAGAAACAGAACAATTAAAAATGACCTATAAGCAAAGCCAGCTTATTGGTCTTAAAAGCCAGGTCAATCCTCATTTTTTATTTAACAGTCTTAATTCTCTTTCCGGCCTGATACAGGAAGATACCGATAAGGCAGAGGCATTCCTTAATGACATGTCGAAAGTCTACCGATATATGCTGCGCAATGAAGAAGAGCAATTGGTAACACTGGATACAGAACTGCAATTTATTATCTCTTATTATTCCCTTCTTAAAGCGAGATATTGTGATGGAATAGAGCTGACAGTAAATGTAGATGACGTAGATAGAGAAAAGTTACTGCCACCACTCAGCTTGCAGGCAATTATGGAAAATACGCTTTGCGAGAACAGTACCAGCAAATCGGCGCCGCTTAAGATCAGCATCAACTCAAAGGGGGACAATACGCTTGAAGTTGTAAACTGTATACAAAGAAAGATCATTACCGAAACTACGGACGCCGATGCATGCCTGGATAGCCTTGTGAAAAGATGCAGCCTTGTATGTGAGAAGCCGGTGGAGATCCGTGATGCAGGGACAGAGAGATCAATTGTTTTGCACCTGGTTAATAAAACAGAGGAGGTGGGTGTATGAAGCTGGAGAAGTCAACCAAAGTAGAATGGTACTCCTTCCTCGCATCCATGCCACTGATCGATCTTGGGCTCAACTATATATTGTATAAAGAAAGTCTTTTTCATGACTACAGGATCTGGTTATTGTCATTCCCGATAATATGGATTGCCGGTATCGTAACCTGGTATTTCCATGTTGTGTATAGTCATTATGCCCAAAGAAAATTTCCGGAGATAAGCCAGAGTACAAAGCGGATAATACTCAAATGTTTTGTGAACATTTTCGTCATGACTCCTGCCGTACTGATCATCTTTTTCCTGTACGATCAATTGCATTTACTCGGCTATCATTTGACAGGTGATGATCTTTGGAAAGGTTTTTTGGTGGGGTTTGCGGTCAACCTGGTTTTCTCCACTTTATGGGAGGCATTATATATAATGGATAAACACAAGGAAAGCATTGCGGAAAAGGAATTGCTTTCCCAAATGTCAGTAGAACAGGAATTTGATGTATTGAAGAGCCAGGTGAACCCGCATTTTCTTTTTAATTGCTTCAATACCTTATCATCATTGATCAATGAAGATGCAAAAAAAGCGGAAGTATTTCTCGATGAGTTAAGCAAAGTGTACCGCTACCTGCTGCGGAATAATGAGAGCGGCTTATCCACACTGGCGAATGAACTTAAATTTATTGAGTCGTATTCCCGCTTATTAAAAACGAGGCATGGCGATGCGGTGCAGATACAGGTAGAATCGAATAGCCGCTACGATAATTATATGCTGCCTTCCCTGAGCCTGCAGATGCTGGTGGAGAATGCAGTAAAGCATAATGTGCTTTCAAAGAATAAACCATTGATCATTGAGATATTCCTCGTAGCCGGTAATAAGTTGGTTGTAAATAATAACCTGCAACTCCGGACGAAAAAGGGACCCTCCAACAGGATCGGCCTTGATAATATAAGGACCAAATACAAATTACTTGGGCAAAATGGCTTTCATGTCATGCAGGATGCAAAGAATTTTACTGTTGTGCTGCCACTGATCTGGAATAATTCTATTGACAGGCGATGGATCGCTGCCGGTGAGGCAAAAACAAGCAATAATTTTACCACTAAATAAATAGAAAATGAAAATCTTAATTGTAGAAGATGAAGACCTGGCAGTAAAAAAATTGCAGAAAACATTGGCAGGCGTAGAACCGGACGCGGAAGTGGTAGCTGTCACCGACAGCATTTTATCAACGGTGAACTGGCTGGGTGAAAATGCAGCGCCTGATCTTATCCTGATGGATATTGAATTGTCAGACGGGCAAAGCTTCGAGATATTCAACCAGGCAACAATTAAGAGTCCTGTTATATTTACTACATCCTATGATGAGTATGCATTAAAAGCTTTCAAAGTGAACAGCGTGGATTATTTGCTGAAGCCGATACAAAAAGAAGACCTTGAAGCCGCCCTGAATAAGCTGAAGACCATGAAGGAAATGTATAAAGCTGACGAAGGAAAGCCCGGTGTAAGTATTGACAATCTTGTAAAAGAATTACAACAAAAACTGCAACCAAAAGAATTCCGGAAACGTTTTTTGGTAAAGCATGCACAGAAACTTGTTTCCATAGAAGTGGATGAGATCGCCTATTTCTTCAGTGATGGCCGATTGAATTTTTTCAAAACCTTCGATAATAAAAAGTTTGTAGTTGACTATACAATGGATGAACTGGAAGAAATGCTTGATCCCGAAAAATATTTCCGTATCAGCCGTTCATTTTATATTTCGGTAAACAGCGTTGACCAGATACATGATTATTTTGGCAATAGGTTAATGCTGAATTTAAAACCCGCAGTAGACAAAGAATCTATCGTGAGCAGGGAGAAGGTGACTGATTTTAAGAAGTGGATGGGGAAGTGAGTTGACAGTTGAGAGTTAAGAATTGAGAGTTTAGAGTTAAGAGTTGGTGGTTAGACCTTGAGAATAGTAGCTGGCGTATGTAAAGTCGCAAATGACCAAGCTGTGGTTTGTGAGACCAAAATCAAGGTAGCGGAAAATGTCAAAAATTGACCAAATACGTTAATTTTATTACATCTTCAACCTTGTCCGGAATGAGTACCACAAAGCATCTTCATCAATTACATTATTATCCGTTCGGGTTGACAATGGCGGGGATTAGTTCGAAGGCATTAAGTTTTGGCGTTCCTCACAACAACGAAAAAACATTCCAAGGACAACGTCTTGATGATGAGTTGGGGATAAACTATATTCAGTTCAAATGGAGAAACCATGATCCACAAATCGGACGATTCATTGAGATTGATCCTTTAGCGGAGAAATATGTTTACAATTCCACGTATGCATTTAGCGAGAATAAAGTAATAAGGCACGTTGAATTGGAAGGCTTAGAAGCGATAGTATCAAACATAGGCGATCCAAAACACCAAGGCGATTTGGTGGAGATCCGGATTTCGGGTAAGGTAATTAACGATTCAAAAACAAATTATAGTCCAGAACAAATGCAGGGAATTGCTAATAGTATAAATCAAGGTATTAATGCAGCTTATACTAATTCCACTGAAGAAACCAACTCAGTCGGTAGGGGTAACATATCAGTGGCTACTTCGGATAACCCTCTTCAGCCAGGTGAACACGCATATAGAATTGTTGACCCTGATAAAGTGCCAGATCCACAAAGGAAAGTATTCGTTATAGGGGCTACTGGGGCATCAGATTTTGGAGCCAGTGTGGTATATTTGTCATCTGCAATTGTGGGAAGGAAACCAGCAACAAGTGGGCAATATGAAGGAACTGGTAAAGATTCCAATGGACATGCAACTGTTGAAAGAACTGGAGCCCATGAAACCGGACATTCGCTTACTTTGGAGCATCCTGATGATCCTAGTTCTGTCCCGGGTAATTTAATGAATCAAACTATAAGGCCAGAAGCAGGAATGAAACTCACAGGTCAACAGATTTTAACAATTATAGAAGCAAATGCTCGAGGTGAACTCAATAATGGAGTGCAAAGATTTTATTGAAATATGTTTAGAACACTTATAATAAGTTTACTGATAGCTAACGAATGCCTGGCAAGCCATCATATTGAAAGAGCGTCGAATGATAGTAGTATAGTAATGCAGCTTGATTTTCAAGATTTTTTTGTTAACGACAAAGTAGATTTATTGATTGACAATTGCTTAGTAGTTAAGAACGTTACCCTTAATAGCGACAAGATCTTGGATTGACAAATCTCAGAATACGATTTAGACAGCATAAGGATTCTGTCGCAGCTTTAGTGAAAGATACCATAATATTATGCCAACAGCCTTCTAATATTGTAGCAATTCGAATAAAATTAAATGGAAGATTTTTAAATAGATACGAAATCGATCTGTCAAAGGGTAAATTTCTTGGGTTCAGCAAAAGGGGCCAGAGAAAAATAGAGCTGGTTCAATCACCTATTCCATTCGAGTACGACTAGCAATATAGGACTGGTGATTCTAGTCTGTAGAAGTTACGATTTGATCTGAAGGTTGGGATTAACTTTAAGCAACGACACTTATTAATTAACCCCAAAAATGTCAGATCATGAATCAGGAAACTAAATTAATCAAATCCAGATTAGGGCTACTCAAATTAGCCGACCATTTAAACAATGTCCCCCCGTTGTCGGTAGTTTGTCGATTAATAATAGCTGAATAAATAAAAAAATTATGAAGGGTTGTGGTTAGTCTGCGACTAACCATTAGCCTCAAAGAGGCTATCACATAATCTGAAAGCAAGACAAAAGCTGATTAATAAATTGCATCTGACTTCCACAGCTTTGCTACCTTAGTAAAAAAACTATGAGCGAAGGTGGCTACAAAATCAGGAACCAGGAAGCTATCCATTTTATAACATTTGCAGTTACGGAATGGATTGATGTTTTTACAAGAAAAGACTATCGGGATATTGTATTAGGCAGCTTAAAATTTTCTCAGGCAGAAAAAGGTTTGTTGCTTCATTGCTGGTGCATTATGAGTAATCATCTGCATCTTATCATTTCGGCAAAGAATAAAAATCTGAGTGATGTATTGCGTGATTTTAAAAAATATACCAGCAAGCAGATTATAGCGGCTATTCAAAATAATCAGCATGAAAGCCGGAAAGATTGGATGCTGCGCATATTCAGAGAACAGGGAGAAAGCAATAGCCGGAACAAGGAATACCAGTTCTGGCGACAGGATAATCAGCCTCATGAATTGTACAGTTCAGCATTTATTTTTCAAAAGATAAATTATATTCATAACAATCCGGTGGAGGCGGGTATCGTGGAAAGACCTGAACATTATCTTTACAGTAGTGCAAGAGATTATTTTAACGGGAAGAAGTGCGGTTTGTTAGATTTAGTTTTCCTGTAGGTTATTTCACGGCCTCGTTGAGGCCGATGCTTCGTTGCAAACGAAGCACAACAACCCTTTTATTTTTATCTTTGTTACTGATTCGAAGACGGAACACTAAAGAGAACGGGGAACGGGGCTGCCAAATAATTTTTTTTCCATTTTGCCCTGATTTAAGTTTACAATGTGTAAACATATTTCAGGACGAGACATAGACTTATTAACGAATTCGAACCTGAAGATAAAGCAATAGTGTTTCGTCTTATTGATACTATCGTTACTAAAAAGAAGTTTAAAGATTTTGTCGCAACGATGCAGTGACAACAAAGCTCGCATTGCTGCGGCTTTGCTGTTATTTGCTATTTTCAATACATAACCCTTTCAAATTTTCAGCGTAACATAAGTCCACTATCGAGTCTTCTATGCAAACTTTAGTTCTATCATCCACGCTTAAACAATTGGGCTTAAAAACGCCGCCTCCTATAGTTCCGAATACTTCGGTTACTTGTAGGTTGTAAGTTTTTCCCAGGCTAATCATATCGCAGCCCGATTGCAGAGCTTTCTTAGAGATGGCCTTATATCGCTCTTTGTCTCTGACGATATAAATCAAATAATAATCGTTAATGGAATCAATTTTATAAACTTCATAGTTAGATTTTAAAGTAGATCTTAATGTAATGGTCAGATTAGAATCTAGTTTGACGTCATTCGAATTGGAATCATTGGTATTTCTACATTCAAGGCTTAGACAACAGCAGCTTGAAATGAAGAGGCCAATCAAAATTATTTTTCTCATTTAATTATGTTTTATTGATCAGCATCAATACGATAAATTTCCCGCTCAGGTTTTCTACCAGTTTGCAGAAAAGCTCTAAATGTTTGAGCATGTGCTCGATCTGTTTGTTGTCCATTTGCATCATAGTAACCGAGTCTTGCCGAAGTGTTAGGCAGTTCTGTTGGGTCTTGCGTTGCAGCTTTATGGGCTTGGTCGTATATTGACATGTCGGCACGTGAGGTTGCCGCAGGCGCACTTTTTCCTTCCTCAAGCGAAATTAACCCTGCCTGATAATCCTCGGTAACTGCATGTAAAATAACCCCACCTGGTCTTTCCATGTATGCATCTATTTTTGCCGTTCCATCGGTATTTACTTCATGTCGAGCATCAACGGTTGTCGGAACAGTTGTTGAACCGCCTCTAATACTACCGCTTGTATAGCCTTCTTTAACGGTATTTCCCATAAATGCATCGCCGACAAGCCGCAGACCATTCGAAGCTCTTAAGTTACTTGATGCCTCAACATGGATATTCACTCGATGATCGTCTGTTGCAGTTTTCAATTGGCTTGCATTATTACTTAGCGTCTTGTTTGAATTAATTTGAGTGGCTGTTACTTTTCCATTAGCGTCCATAGATAAATTCAATTCTTTTTTAACCGAGGATTGTAGTTGTTCAAAAGCTTTTTGTTTATTCGGACCCTCCAAAATAACATCTGTGGGACCCATGCCGTCAGGATCAATAAATCTTAATGGATTATCGAATGCAAAATTGTAAGGGGAAAACCGACGCATCTTATTTGCTAATGGGTCAATAGTCATCCATCTTCCAATCTGGTTGTCATACATTCTCGCTCCAAAATCTAACCACCCCAACCCACTACCATCTGCAAACTCCTCTTTCTGTTCCTCCTTACCATTGTATTTGTATTTATTATCCGCAGAACCAAAGTTCAAAGCTTTCGAAGAAATCCCCGACATGGTTAACCCGAACGGATAATAATGTAATTGATGAAGATGCTTTGTGGTACTCATTCCGGACAAGGTTGAAGATGTAATAAAATTAACGTATTTGGTCAATTTTTGACATTTTCCGCTACCTTGATTTTGGTCTCACAAACCACAGCTTGGTCATTTGCGACTTTACATACGCCAGCTACTATTCTCAAGGGCTAACCACCAACTCTTAACTCTAAACTCTCAATTCTTAACTCTCAACTGTCAACTCACTTCCCCATCCACTTCTTAAAATCAGTCACCTTCTCCCTGCTCACGATAGATTCTTTGTCTACTGCGGGTTTTAAATTCAGCATTAACCTATTGCCAAAATAATCATGTATCTGGTCAACGCTGTTGACCGAAACATAAAATGAACGGCTGATACGGAAATATTTTTCAGGATCAAGCATGTCTTCCAGTTCATCCATTGTATAGTCAACTACAAACTTTTTATTATCAAATGTTTTAAAAAAATTCAGTCGGCCATCACTGATAGAAATAGGCGATCTCATCCACTTCTATAGAAACAAGTTTCTGTGCATGCTTTACCAAAAAACGTTTCCGGAATTCTTTTGGTTGCAGTTTTTGTTGTAATTCTTTTACAAGATTGTCAATACTTACACCGGGCTTTCCGTCGTCGGCTTTATACATTTCCTTCATGGTCTTCAGCTTATTCAGGGCGGCTTCAAGGTCTTCTTTCTGTATCGGCTTCAGCAAATAATCCACGCTGTTCACTTTGAAAGCTTTTAATGCATACTCATCATAGGATGTAGTAAATATAACAGGACTCTTAATTGTTGCCTGGTTGAATATCTCGAAGCTTTGCCCGTCTGACAATTCAATATCCATCAGGATAAGATCAGGCGCTGCATTTTCACCCAGCCAGTTCACCGTTGATAAAATGCTGTCGGTGACAGCTACCACTTCCGCGTCCGGTTCTACGCCTGCCAATGTTTTCTGCAATTTTTTTACTGCCAGGTCTTCATCTTCTACAATTAAGATTTTCATTTTCTATTTATTTAGTGGTAAAATTATTGCTTGTTTTTGCCTCACCGGCAGCGATCCATCGCCTGTCAATAGAATTATTCCAGATCAGTGGCAGCACAACAGTAAAATTCTTTGCATCCTGCATGACATGAAAGCCATTTTGCCCAAGTAATTTGTATTTGGTCCTTATATTATCAAGGCCGATCCTGTTGGAGGGTCCCTTTTTCGTCCGGAGTTGCAGGTTATTATTTACAACCAACTTATTACCGGCTACGAGGAATATCTCAATGATCAATGGTTTATTCTTTGAAAGCACATTATGCTTTACTGCATTCTCCACCAGCATCTGCAGGCTCAGGGAAGGCAGCATATAATTATCGTAGCGGCTATTCGATTCTACCTGTATCTGCACCGCATCGCCATGCCTCGTTTTTAATAAGCGGGAATACGACTCAATAAATTTAAGTTCATTCGCCAGTGTGGATAAGCCGCTCTCATTATTCCGCAGCAGGTAGCGGTACACTTTGCTTAACTCATCGAGAAATACTTCCGCTTTTTTTGCATCTTCATTGATCAATGATGATAAAGTATTGAAGCAATTAAAAAGAAAATGCGGGTTCACCTGGCTCTTCAATACATCAAATTCCTGTTCTACTGACATTTGGGAAAGCAATTCCTTTTCCGCAATGCTTTCCTTGTGTTTATCCATTATATATAATGCCTCCCATAAAGTGGAGAAAACCAGGTTGACCGCAAACCCCACCAAAAAACCTTTCCAAAGATCATCACCTGTCAAATGATAGCCGAGTAAATGCAATTGATCGTACAGGAAAAAGATGATCAGTACGGCAGGAGTCATGACGAAAATGTTCACAAAACATTTGAGTATTATCCGCTTTGTACTCTGGCTTATCTCCGGAAATTTTCTTTGGGCATAATGACTATACACAACATGGAAATACCAGGTTACGATACCGGCAATCCATATTATCGGGAATGACAATAACCAGATCCTGTAGTCATGAAAAAGACTTTCTTTATACAATATATAGTTGAGCCCAAGATCGATCAGTGGCATGGATGCGAGGAAGGAGTACCATTCTACTTTGGTTGACTTCTCCAGCTTCATACACCCACCTCCTCTGTTTTATTAACCAGGTGCAAAACAATTGATCTCTCTGTCCCTGCATCACGGATCTCCACCGGCTTCTCACATACAAGGCTGCATCTTTTCACAAGGCTATCCAGGCATGCATCGGCGTCCGTAGTTTCGGTAATGATCTTTCTTTGTATACAGTTTACAACTTCAAGCGTATTGTCACCCTTTGAGTTGATGCTGATCTTAAGCGGCGCCGATTTGCTGGTACTGTTCTCGCAAAGCGTATTTTCCATAATTGCCTGCAAGCTGAGTGGTGGCAGTAACTTTTCTCTATCTACGTCATCTACATTTACTGTCAGCTCTATTCCATCACAATATCTCGCTTTAAGAAGGGAATAATAAGAGATAATAAATTGCAGTTCTGTATCCAGTGTTACCAATTGCTCTTCTTCATTGCGCAGCATATATCGGTAGACTTTCGACATGTCATTAAGGAATGCCTCTGCCTTATCGGTATCTTCCTGTATCAGGCCGGAAAGAGAATTAAGACTGTTAAATAAAAAATGAGGATTGACCTGGCTTTTAAGACCAATAAGCTGGCTTTGCTTATAGGTCATTTTTAATTGTTCTGTTTCTTTCATATTCGCTTTCCAGTTTTCAAAACGATAAATGCCTTCGTTTAAAAAAGTGAGGAATATATTCAGGATGCCGGTAGTGATGTAGGCCCAGGTAAAATTATTTTCTTCCCGGCTGTCGCCGAGCAGCCCGATCCAATGATATAATTGGTAGAGACCGAATATGAGGAGCGCCGACATAGTAAGGAACAGGAACAGTAAAATGATAGTGCGTTTCAAAAAATTTTCATCACCCGGCCAGCGTTGTCTGAACGTGACCGCAATATTGCCATAAAGAAGGAAACTAAAGATCATCACGAGGAAAGTGATGATAGTAGCCGTGGAAAAAAGGCGTACTGACGAAAAGTAATCTTTACCGAAAATGATGAAATTAAGCAAAATGGAAAATGGGGTCATTGTCCAAAGCATAATGGATAGATCCTTACTGGTATATCGGGGCAGCTTTAGCATTGCTTTACACCAAATTACTATCTTTTGACCGTGATTTTTGACCCCGACGCCGCTGATTGCCACAATCCTGTTATGAATTGTTTAAACAAGTGTTTGAATTGTAAAAGTGAAAGGAAGACCGTCCCTCCTCAGCGCCGGAACAAAAAGCCATAAGCTCCGCTTTCGGTGTCATGACGCAACTAGTTCACTTCTTTAATCTTCAGTTTTGGGTAAAAATATTTTTCTGTTGAACTTAAGATTGCTTCATTAAATATGTTGCTCCGGTTTGAAGAGTGTTGGAGAAACCTCCACAAGCATCATAGCCACCGAGACTAATCCACTTTTGTGATTTTTAAGACATTCGTAGGCAAATGCAAATGGACCGGTGTACTTCCCGTGCTTACTAAGATGTCGCCGGTTTTTATAAAACCTCTTTCTTTCAGGATATTCAACTGGTCAAAAAATATCTGGTCAAGACTATTCTCTTCATCATAATAAAAAGCACGTACACCCCAGCTAAGGCTAAGCTGGTTGACCAATGATTTTTCTTTGGTGAAAATATATAGAGGAGCTTTAGGTCGATAACTGCTCAACATAAAACCGGTATAGCCGCTTTGCGTCATACCCATTAGACCATCTGCATTGCAATCTTTGGCAAGGTTACAGGCATTGTAGCAGATCGCATCGCTGAGAAAAGAAGGAGAGTGGGGCTGCGGTTGCAACACTTCTTCAAGATTGTAACGGTAATCCGTTTTTTCAACTTCCATAATGATCTTATGCATCGTTTGCACTACCAGGGTAGGATGCTGGCCGGTGGCAGTTTCACCACTCAACATTACCGCATCAGCGCCTTCAAGAACCGCATTGGCAACATCGGTGATCTCACTACGGTTTGGCTTTATGCGATCGATCATACTCTCCATCATTTGTGTGGCTACGATCACGGGTTTTGCACGATGAAGACATTTACGGATGAGTTGTTTTTGTATCAGCGGTACCTGTTCTATGGGTAACTCGACTCCAAGATCGCCGCGGGCCACCATGATGCCATCTGATTCAAGAATGATCTCACGGATATTGGTCAACGCTTCTGGCTTCTCTATTTTTGCAATGATCTTTGTTTTGCTTTTACTTTTATCTAATATTTCCCGCAGACCAATAATGTCTTCTACCCGGCGCACAAAGGACAGTGCTACCCAATCTATTTTTTGCTCAATGATAAAATCAAGATCTACCAGGTCTTTTTCCGTCAATGCCGGAAGAGAAATTTTAGTATCAGGCAGGTTTATGCCTTTTTTTGAGGAAATAGTACCGCCCATTGTCACTTCCACCTGCACATCGTTGTTCGGCATAATTTTTTTCACCACTACTTCGAGTTTGCCATCATCGATCATAATGAGGTTGCCGGGCTGTACGTCATTGTGCAGGTTGGGATATGAAACATATATCCTTTCTTTGGTTCCCACCACTTTTTCATTGGTGAACGTGAGAATGTCACCCGGCACGACAGGCAACGCATTATTAGCTATCTCACCGACACGAAGTTTTGGTCCTTGCAGATCTCCGATGATAGCAATGTTATAAGGTTCTGTTTTGTTGATCTTCTGGATATAACTGATGATATTGGCCTTGTTCTCATTTGATCCGTGAGAAAAGTTGAGACGGAATACATTCACGCCTGCCTTGACAAGCTCTAATATTTTTTCATAGGTATCACAGGCCGGACCTACGGTTGCAACAATCTTGGTGCGATGACTGGTATGAAACAATCCAGCCTTTTTGTCCATTTCCTTGTGAAAATATTTTTCTGCGTTTTGTGGCATGATGGTATTACTGGTTGTTGGTTGCTGGTTATTCATTTACGATGCGAGTATTTTAACTATTCTCATCCATTCACCGCCAATGCTGCCTTTATTCTTTACAGCTTTTTCAAGCGGGATATAATGCATTTTATTATTCAGAATACCGACGAAGACATTATGTCGCCCTTCGATCAGGCATTCTACTGCATGATAGCCCATGCGGCTTGCTATCAAACGGTCAATACAGGTTGGCGAACCGCCACGTTGTATATGACCGAGTATCGCGACTCTTATTTCCGCTTTTGGTAAATTCTCCTGGAGTATCTTTTGCACTTCAACCGCACCACCGAAATCATCGCCTTCCGCTACGACGATCAGGTTCACTAATTTTTTGCGGCGCTCTTTTTCCTGCAGCGACTCAATGATGTCCTGCATATTTGTTTTTCTTTCGGGGATAAGAATATTTTCTGCACCGGTAGCAATACCGCTGTGCAGGGCGATATAACCTGCGTCACGCCCCATCACTTCAATGATAAAGATGCGGTCATGCGCATCCATGGTATCTCTTATTTTATCTATCGCTTGTATAGCGGTGTTGACTGCCGTATCAAAACCAATGGTAAAATCGCTGCCATGAATATCCTTATCAATCGTGCCGGCGATGCCAATGCAGGGGATGTCAAACTCTTCGCTGAATTTGACAGCGCCACGGAACGAGCCGTCGCCGCCAATGATCACCAATCCATTTATGCCTCTTGCTTTCAGGTTTTGGTAAGCTCTTCTGCGGCCCGCTACTTCGTAAAACTCTTTGCATCTTGCTGTCTTGAGTATAGTGCCGCCACGCTGAATGATATTTGCCACCGAACGGCCTTCCATTTTTGAAATATCATCTTCGATCATGCCCTGGTATCCGCGCATGATGCCATGTACTTCGAGTCCATGGTAAATTCCTGTACGCACAACAGCCCTTATGGCCGCATTCATCCCGGGAGAATCACCTCCTGAAGTAAGAACACCGATCCGGGTAACTTTTGTTGCCATTAATTTAAACCAAATAATTTTTGAATAATACCTTAGCTGTATGAAGCACTCACTTAAAATTATCGAAGTCCCAAAAATAAGATTTTGTTTCCGATTGTGTGTTTGTATGACACGAAAGCCGGATGTTCCATACGAATAAGCGTTAGCAACATGGATTGATAAATACCCTGCAACACGTATAAAAAACGAGAAAACAATATCGTTATTAGTATATAATTTTTTTATGAACAAGTTGTTCTTATTGGTCTTTGTATTTTTTTCCGCACAAGTATTTGGGCAAAAGGATAGCACAAGATGGGTGCGTGCCTTTCCGATCACTGATTATATGCCCGATATTTCAGACAGTATTAAGCTCGTGCAAATACACCTGGCCGATGGAGTAAGAATTCCTGAGAAGCAGATTGGAGTGCTCAAGGGTGTTTATAGAGACAAACATTCAGACACAGTAACGATCGGCATAGGGCGGTGTAGCCTGGTAAAAGGGGACTACTATTATTTTACTATTAATTTTAAAGAGAGTGGTATTCTTCCAAGAGAAGGCGACCTGCTTTACACTTTTATAGATAAAATTCCTGTTTACCCAAGTAACGTTATTGGCCTGGCATCTAATTTTATCGGGTTACAAAGTGTTTATGAAAAACCTTTATATGACAGGTATCGTGTATTCTGGCAATGGGAAAAAAGGGATGAAGAGATGGTCATGGATTCGATCGTCGCTGATATTCATTTTACCGGCAATTATTTTTTGATCAATAACCCATCAATGAATATAAAGATCAAAAGCGGCAAGTATGAAGGTAAGATGGTGCTGAATATGATGATGGCTTGCAATAAACAGGATGTAAATGATTTTCTTGAATACATGATAGTAAGACCGCGCCTCTATGCCGGTCATGAATGGAAAGTATCAGAGATATTTGCTACCTGGCTTTCTGAAGGAGGTCCAACGGTGATAAAATTGCCTTCCTCTAAATCCGAATAACATTCTTCTACCAGTCAATATTCAATTCATTTATGACTGACTGCGCAGGGATCTGAAGGCAATCTGGACTGGCGTGCATAGACCCTCTTAAATTTATTTCTAACAAGAAATTCTTTTGTTTGCACTAAGCTGGTTTTATGCTATCTTAAAAAAATGAAAATACTTATTACTGGCGCCAATGGCTTTCTTGGTTACTATCTCACAGAGAAATTATTGCAGAGAAAATATACCGTGATAGCAACGGGAAAAGGAGACTGTCGTCTGCCGTTTGATGACTTTGATAATTTTAGTTACGAAGGCATGGATATCACAGATCCTTTTCGGGTAAATGATGTTTTTGAAAGATGTGCGCCGGATACGGTTATTCATGCAGCGGCACTCAGCAAGGTGGATGAATGCCAGCAAAATCAATGGGAGGCCTTCAAGGCTAATACGGAAGCGACCATTACTTTGCTTATGAATGCGGAAGACCATAAAAGTTTTTTCGTTTTTGTTTCTACTGATTTCATTTTTGATGGCGAAAAAGGAATGTATAAAGAGGACGATCAACCTAAGCCTGTTAATTTTTATGGACAGACAAAACTGGAAGCGGAAGGAGCGGTGAAGGAATATAAATATGATTGGGCGATTGCGCGGACCGTCCTTGTATATGGCAAGCCACTCGCAGGCAGACAAAATATATTGACCGTTGTAAAAGAAAAACTGGAAAAAGGAGAAACTTATAGTGTCGTGGATGACCAGGTGCGCACACCAACTTTTGTGGGCGATCTTGCGGATGGAATTATAACTATAGTTGAAAAAAAAGCGAAAGGCATTTATCATTTATCCGGTGAAGACATTTTAACACCTTACCAGATGGCAATAAAAACAGCCGATCATCTTGGTTTGAACGCCTCATTAATTAATAAAGTAACTGCCGCCAATTTTTCCCAACCGGCCAAACGACCGCCACGAACCGGGTTTGTAATTGACAAAGCAAAAAGAGTATTAGGATTCAAACCTTTATCATTTGAACAAGGGTTGAAAAAGACATTTGAATAATTAAGCTGCGGGACCTATTTATGTTTTCCGTAATTTTTTTCTCCGGCAAGAATGGCTACACTTAAACTGTTTTCCCGGGGCGGGATCGGGCAATTGTATTTGCCGCTCACATAAGCACAATACGGATTGTAAGCTTTGTTGAAGTCAATGACGATCTTGTTACCAACGATGTCATTAAACGTAAGATCAATATATCTTCCGGCAGCGTAGGTTTCTTCGCCCGAAGTGCGATCGGTAAAAGGAAGAAACAGGTAATTTTTGTAGTCGGTTACGCCATCAGGTTTTGTGATTGGTAAATATTCAGTTTAAGGGCGGTATCGTGAATAGTAAAGTGAATAACACCGTAAACACGGAAAACTTTTTTTATGTTGCCCGATGTTTCCATCGTGAACCATTTGCCATCATTCACTTTTTCAAAATTTGCGATGATGCAGTAGCTTTTATTGATCGGGAAAAAGCTCAGCGATTTTTTATCATCACCGGTTACCACTTCATGTTTGTCCACGTAGTTTTTGATAAAAGTATTTAAAGAGTCGGTGTAAGTGTCCTGCGCTGAACAGGCCAAAGAAATAAAAAGTAGCAGTGCCGATAGAAATTTTATCCTGAGCATGGCATAAAAGTAAAAAAAATTAACTGCGTAGCGGTAAATGTACTTCCGCCATCATACACCGGGCGCTGCCACCGCCGTTGGTTTCAATAGTGGTAAGGGAGGAATGAATGATCTTATTGAACGAGCTTAATTTTTCTTTCTGGACGGTCGTCAGCGATTCAAAGGCCTGTGTTGACATGACCAATAATTTTTCTTGCTCCTTATTTTCTACTTGCAGCATATTGCCGGCAAAATGATTCATTTGTTCCAATGAAATATCAATGATCTCTTTATTCGTTTTATTTATCGTTTCAATTACTTTTTCTCTTTCCTGTTTACGTGGTATTGAATCAAGACAAATAACAATATACTTATCGGCAACACACATCATCACATTGGTATGATAGATGGCTTGTCTATTTCCATCAACAGCATGGAACACTGCAGAGGCGTATCCTGTTTGCCTGCAAAAATCAGCTAACACTTTATCATTTGTTCTTGGTGATAGACAGGCATAAGCGATTTTATTATCCCTGTCCAATACCATACTGCCTGTTCCTTCCAAAAAGATATTTTCTTTTTCGTAGTTGCTTAGGTCGATTTGTTTTTTAATAGCAAATTTTTCAGTGATCTTTTCAAGCACATGTTGCTTTCTTTCTCCTCTCCGGTTTTCCGCATACATAGGGTACAGCAATACGCTGCCATCATTATGAAATGATATCCAGTTATTGGGAAAAATGGAATCGGGTGTATAGGGTTCAACAGTATCTTCCACGACCATTACATCAACTCCGTTTTGTTGAAGTAGTTTTACAAATTCATCAAATTCTTTTAATGCTTTGCTTTGTACGTCATCATTATCGCCTTTCACCTGGAAAGCATTGTTCACCGCCGTTTCAGCATTGTAGCCAAAGTTCACCGGTCGTATCATTAATATATGTGAAGTGGTTTGCATAAAAACTGAAGTATGAAGTCTAAAGCCGGATATCTGAATTTGATAGCATGAAAGTTTATTCAACCTAAGGAATTTCTGACATCTGACCTCATTCTATATCGTCTCTCAGCAGCGGCATGCTCATACAATGAAAACCGCCCCGGGCTCTTGATAGTTCGGCCGAGGGCATCGTGATCAGCGTATCTTCCATATCCTGTGCATTGATCTCACCACTTTCCAATTTTGGTATCAGGTCATGCGCATGAATAGTACAGAAACCTGCCTCTTTGAATGCTTCATTTGTTTTGTCATTACGGTCATAACCGAGTAAAACGCCTTCTTTTAATGCCAGTACGTTGCAGGAGTCCGTCCATTGTTCACGGGCATCAAAAGGAAATTCATTGTTGCCGGAGTAAATAAATTTTACCTTGTCTTTACATCCCAGGTCGTTCTCACTTATATCGGTTAACAATTCCTCCAGGTTATCAAAATTGTCGGGTCAGAGGGGTCTTTTTTCCTGAACTGGGTTATCTCGATTTTATCTTCCTTTCTCTTTCCTTCCAGTATCCGTTGCACTGCGTCCGCATTTTCCTTTTTGATCGCTTTCTTTGAAAAATTTCCCAGCATCACCCACACATTTCTTTTTACCTGGGTAAAGATCGTGTCAATATGCATGTAATCTCTTTTCTTGGGAATTTTTACAATCGTGATTTTTTTAACTATATTTTTTTCAAACAAAATATTGATCACCTGGTGGGCTGCTTCCAGCGAGGTCCTTTCGCTGAGGCCGATGATGAGATGATCTTTTGTTATCACCATAATATCGCCGCCTTCCAGCGTCACCTTTTTATCATCTCCTTCTCTTGGCAGGAGAAAGTGATGGGAAGTATCAGGTATTTCGATGATGTTATCCCGGTAAGAAGCAAAAAGAGAGTGATTGAAGAAAATGTATTTGATCAATAAAGCTTCTCTTGTCCTTGCTTTCTTTGCCGGCTTGTTCAATAAAATATAATTGTTGATAGTTATACCAATGTCTCTTGTAAAAATCAGGTTGGGAACGGGCGGAAAAAGCATTTCCTCCCCATTCATTGACCCGCTTATAAATATCTTTGACAACTCTTTAGAAGTGAGTGACGCGAGGTGATTTTGTGTTTCATACGAGCAATTCTCGATCGCACACACAGATGCGATGAGCTTTAATTTTATTTCGTGATCTTCCAGTATATCGCTGAGAAGCCATTGAAGCTCCACGACTTTATCAGAATAAAAAAAATCGGGATGCCCGGGTTTATAAAAGTTGAAATTATTTTTCGGGTCATCTATTTTTTTGAGATGGCCTTTTATTTTATCCGGATCCAGGAAATATAATAACAGCTTGGTATAGTAATCATATTCTTTTCTGCGGATTGTTTCGAGGTGAACAATATCTTCAAACAGCCAGTCCTGTGCTTTGGAGGGTACTACTTTTCCAAGACCGCTATCAGGACTATGCACCAATAATCGTCGTAGCGTACCTATCTCAGAAGTAACCGATATCTTATTACCGTTTTTAGCCATTGTAACTCAATTTTTCAAATAATTAAATCCGAAGGAGTAGTGAAAACTCCGTTGCCATTGAAGACAGCAGGTATATTAATCTGGAATATAAAAATTAGCCGGTAGTAATTCGGCAAACTTATAAATGCGGATCATATAACAGGATGAACAGCGCATGGCACCTGCAATCGTTCTGCAAAAATAAGGCAATAAAAGAAGGAAGGCAAATGACCAGCCATCACGACGACAGGCTGATTATTAATAAAGACGAACGATCATCCATCCTTATTCATGTGCTGCAAGTATAGGTACCTGGCTATGAAACGCCAGCTTCTTTGTATGACTTTTACTGAACATCCGGCTGAAGAACGAATGATTTTTCGGAATAACGATCAGGAGGTCAATATTCCTGTCTTTGGTAAATTGGTCAACCGCTTCATAGAAATCATTCATCCCAATGAAATAGAATTCCGGGTTGAAATCGCTGAACTTTTCGAGCATCTTTCCTCTTTCCGCAAGATATTCATCTGTCAGTGATACATAATGTTCATTGTCCACATTGATGATATGAAGATTGGCACTGAACAACTCTAAAATTGCTTTTATAGCTAATACCGGCGTAGTTGAATCAACATCTTTAAAGTCTGATGTCAAAGCAACATTGTTGATGCCGCCATATTTAGCAGTCGGGGGAATGATCATCACTGGACAAACATTTTGATCTGCCATTTTAAGTGCCCTGCTGCCAATAAATATCTGGCGCCACTCTTCTTTTTCTGATATTCCCATCACGATCAGCTCGGCATTTTTTTGATAAGCGAGTCTTCCAAGACAATCAACCAGGTCTTCACCGTATTCTTTTATACATTCAATATTATTTCCCACACCTTTTTCCAACAACTCAACCTTCAGGCTTTCGAGGTATCGCCCGGCATTCTCAGATTCATGTTTATCTGCAAACATGTTGTATAAAATTACGTGTGTATCGGTTTTTCCGCTTAGCATATCGGCTGCATAACGGGCTGCGTTCAATGAGATCTCTGAAAAGTCAACTGGGATGATTACGTCTTTCATCTGTGTTAAAATTTGATTGGTGAGAGCACAAAGAAACAAAAAAAATAACTATGGGGAATAATTGAGTTATTTCTATCGATTTAAAATAGCGGACATTATAACCGTTATAAAATTTCAAAGGTCAATTCCTGTCCGCCTTGCTTCCAGATATGCTCTCCAAGTGTTTTGAGTAAAGACATGTCTTCGTCAAAAACTTTTCCGAATATATTAGCGCCATCAACCAGTTTTCCTTCACCATAAAAGATTCCCATAAAACCTGCAATCCTGTTTCGTTCTGGCGAAAGAGGACCGATTACAATTTCACCCGGCTCGGCAAATACCGACGAGTTTTCCTGGGCTATGTTCAATCCAGGCGCTTCATCTGTCCAGATTTCCTGGCCTGATACTCTTGCGTGTAAGAATATTTTTGAAAAGGGGAGTATTGCCAAGAAAGCTTGAGAAGTTAACAGAGCTGATTCGATATAGAATCCGAAACGAATAACCTGTTTACCCGGTGTTTTGATAATAAAACCAGTCATAGCAGTAAAATTAATGAAGTTGGTAAATACTACTAAGGGAATTGCGTTTTGTGCTAATTTAGAAGTCTGCAAAAAATTTGAATGACTAAATCAAGACTAGAAGCTTTCAGCGACGGAGTGATAGCTATTGTCATTACGATCATGGTTCTCGAACTGGAGGTGCCACATGGTACAAGCTGGCATGATATCCGGCCTGTGCTGATTGATCTTCTCAGCTATACTTTAAGCTTTACTCTTGTGGCCATTTATTGGGGTAATCACCATCACCTGCTTCATGCGGTATCTCACGTAAACAGTAAAATAATCTGGGCCAATATCCACTTGCTTTTCTGGCTTTCTCTAATTCCATTTGTCACACGCTGGGCAAACGACAGTGACTTTGATAAGATCGCCGTGGCCATATATGCCGGCCTCCAGGCGATGTGTGGGGTAGCCTATTATATTTTGTTGAGAGTAATTGTCACCAGCCATTCCCATCATTCACATTTGGGTGAATCTTTGGAAAAGCAAACCGGTAAAGGCATGTTATCATTGGTGATATATGTTCTCGCCATTCCGGCGGCTTTTATTCACGTGGCTGTTGCGGCGGGTATGTTCGTTGTTGTCGCGATCATTTGGTTGATACCTGATAGGAATATCGAAAAAGCGCTGGGGGAATAATTTTTTTATCTATAAATAAAATCAAATGAAAAAGATTTTTGTTTTCGCTGTTGCCTGTTTATCTCAAAATATATTACATGCCCAGCCAGAAATGAATTTGTACGATAAAGTTCCGAACAGCAAACCATCAGTAAACAAAGAAGAACATATCACTACGGACAATATGGTTCGTATCAGCAAAGTCTCAATTCCAACTCTGACTATGTATACACCGCAACCAGGCAGTGAGAAAAAAGCGGCGGTAATTATTTGTCCCGGCGGAGGTTATGCCCGTCTGGCTGCGACTCATGAAGGTTCAGATGTCGCCAAAGTTTTTAATGAATGGGGTATTACAGCTTTTGTATTAAAGTATCGTTTACCGGATGACACGATCATGATTGACAAATCGATCGGTCCATTACAAGATGCGCAACGAGCGATACAATTAGTAAGGGAGAATGCAGTCAAATGGAATATTGATCCAAATAAAATCGGCATCATGGGTTTTTCAGCCGGGGGACATTTAGCTTCCACTGCCTCGACTCATTTTACTAAAAGTGTTATTGACAATCCAAATAATATTTCACTGCGCCCTGACTTTTCCATTCTCCTTTACCCGGTTATAAGTTTTACAGATAGTCTTGCACACATGGGCAGCCGGTATAATCTTATTGGTAAAGATGCTTCCATGGAAAAAATAACAGGGTATTCAAATGAATTACAGGTAACTTCTCAGACGCCGCCAACTTTTCTTGTCCATGCTGAAGATGATAAAACTGTAAAAGTTAAAAACAGTATAGACTATTATCTTGCTTTATTAAAAAATAATGTACTGGCAGAAATGCATCTTTATCCAAAAGGCGGACATGGCTTCGGAATGAATAATAAGACCACAAACGATAAGTGGATGGAAAGGTTGAAGAATTGGATGGAGAGTAATGGCTGGCTATAAACGAAAAAATAACCGGCTCAAACAAGAACCGGTCGTATAAAAACAGCAAATATTTTTGTATTCCGGATGTTACCTGCTCAGCGTTTCAGCATCATTTGTTCTTCGGTAATTTCATTATCCAGAATTTTGATGCAAAGCCATGATGTTTTGTCTTGAAGGTTGACCAGGAAAGCAGTTTTACCATCAACGCTTACTTCAACAATTCCGAAAATACTTTTGCTGTAATAGGTTTTTTTGACAGTCAACAAAATGTCCTGGGGAAGGTGTTCTTCCGTATAATATTTTAGTGTGTACATCAATTTCCCTTTTTTGTCAAATCCGGCTCTTACAGTGATTCCATTGTAGATAAAATATGCACGGTCATGGTTCCGGTCAACTTTTGACCAAATGACATTAGAAGCATTGCCAAACTCTTTTTTGAAAGTTTCCAGCGATCTTGGGTTCACAGCTGGTGTATTTTCCTCTGCAGAACCCAAACTGTGATCTTTAAAACTATTTTCAGAAAGCCAGACACTTTCGGGTTTCGAATAGGCAACTGATTGCGAATTCGCAATAGAACTCCCCACTAGGAATATTCCAAGGAAGGTTGATGCTAGAATTGAAATCTTTTTCATAATAAAAGGTTTAATAGTTAATGATAGATAGATTTGAGGTTTTGTGAATATTATTGTTTAATCAATGATTTTAAAAAGGGGTTTCAAACCTTCAGGTCGGGAACCCCTCGATTCCAGGTTTAATGGTTATTCTTTTAATCAGGTTTTTGAGGGCGAGAGTGCGGATTAATATTAAAAAACAACTCAGTTGCCAGTCTTCATCGTCCGGTCTGTCTGAACGGGCTTTGCAAAAGGAGTAAATGGAAAAGGATGTTAGCTTTTTAAAATCTTTTTTTCACCCGGTTTGCCTTCAGACACTTCAATTTTTATTCGATAAAGTCTATGGCTGCAAATAGTATGATTTTTTGTCCGGTCATTTACTTTCCAAAAATCAATTTATGTCCAATGAATGAGACGCGGAGTTGAGATACAGGGAAACAGAAAGGGAGGTTTTTTTCTATTTGTCTCTTTTTTTGGTTACTTTTTGTGTCAAAAACAAGTCACATGGGCCCTGTCACTACTATTCATGATGATGCGGGGCGGAATATTATAGAGCAGTTACTGGAGGGAGGCATCAACAGAAGAAGAGCTGAAGAACAATTGTTCAGTACATACAGTTATTTTATTCGTGAGGGCGTTATTAAGCATTGTCTTTCGGAGGACGAATCTTTTGATAGCTTAATCCGATAGAATCTTTTCTGCTATTGATAAAATATTATGCCATTCAATTGGAGGGCTCTTGGAAACATGGCTTTTACAGATTTCATAATAAATGTGTTGACCTTTTGCGCAAAAAAGCGACTCATAAGCGAAGCGTATTCAATACCCTGTCAATTACGGATATTTTATACAATCTTTCTGATTCTGCGAAACTGGTTATACAACAGATGACGGAAAAGACCGATTGGGAATTATTGCGCAAAAAATTAAATGAGATTGGAGAAAATTGCCGAAGACTTTTACAATTTTGGGCGGAGGGGTATCATGTACAAGGAGATTGCGCCCTTGCTTGAGTATAAATCATCAGATGTAGTGAAAACCTCCAGGTTAAGATGTCTTGAAAAGTTGCGGCAATTGTATAAGCAGTAAATAAATGAATAATGACCGACAACCTGGAATATATTGATCGATTTTTTAACGGCGAACTTTCACCTGAAGAAACACAGCATTTTGAAAAACGTATCATTGATGACCCGGAATTTGCTGACGAAGTGACCTTCTATCTATCGGCCAGGCAAATTTTACAAGAAGAGGTTATCAAAGAGAAAAAAGAAAGATTCAGACAACTACTGAAAGAAGACAATACGTTTTCGAAAAATTTCCAAACAGGAAGAGTAAGAAAACTATGGATGTATAATGTCGCCGCCGCAGCTGCCGTCATAGTCTTTGCCTTTTTCGCCTGGTATTTATTTTTTTCGAAAGCCAGCTCACCACAGCAATTAGCCGACAATTACATAAATGGAAACCTAAAGACTTTATCAGTCACTATGGGAATAGAGAAAGACAGCATCCAAACGGGGTTGCATTTATATAATGAAGGGCAATATGATTCTGCATTACAGCAGTTTGAAACGATCATATACCGGGATACGGCAAATTATTTAGCAAAAAAATACGCTGGCATTGTTTACCTTAAGCTAAACAATTTCGACAAAGCATTAGACTATTTCCGGCAACTGGAAAAGTTTTCTCTCTTTTCAAATCCGGCCAAATTCTACCAATCCCTCACACTATTGAAACGTGATCTGCCCGGTGATAAACAACAAGCCAAGTTATTGCTGAAAGAAGTAGTGGATAATGATCTTGAAGGGAAAGAAATCGCACAGCAATGGCTGAAGAAATTTTGAATGTTCATCTACTTAAAAAAATATGTATGAAATACAAGATGCCTTCCCCGGCAGACTTATTAAAAAAGTCCTTTGGGATAGTTATTATTTTACTGCTAAGCCTGGTGATCTTTTCCTGCAACAACAAAGCAAAAACACCTAAAGGAGATCCTCTTAAAGATGCAATCAGGGGTATGGATCCCAGGGATAGCCTATGGGCATCATGGAATGTCCTGTTAAAACCCGGAACTGATCGTGCCGCCCGGTCGGCCGCAATATTATGGGCAGAAAGTAAAATGAAAGACGACTTTAACGGGAAATTTAATTCGAGTTATGCACTTCATTTGGCAGTTTATTATTGTCCTTGTGATTCATTGTTATATAATATCGGAGCTAAGGTTATAAATGGAAGCGGCCAATCTGTTACTACACCCCCGCCACCACCACCTCCAAATGGGAGCGGAGACGCATTATTTGTGAGCAACAATAATCGGACTGACAATACAATTGACAACTTAGCACTCAAAGATACAACATACAAAATGGCTTTAGCCAAGCCATTAAGACAATCACAGATTGGCTCCAAAATTTTGGCAGTTATAGACACAGGGCTTGATACATTTTACTTTTCAGACGAGGTTAGTAAATTAATTTGGAAGGGCGAAGGCGATCGCACAATCTATAATGTCGTAGATGTAAATAGCAATTCGCTGTATGATGATCATCCGGATAAACATGGAACGATTGTCACCGCTGTTGCTATGAAGGCGCTAAAAGATCAAAATAATTCCTTTGATTCGGAAAAGAACCATCTGCCACGCCTCATGATCCTTAAAGCACTCAATAAGAAGAAACGGGGGTCAACTTTTACGGTAAGCTGTGCTTTAAGTTATGCTGTTCAACATCAGGCTGCCGTCGTTAATGCCAGCCTCGGCTATTATGGAAAAAAAGGTGAAGTTGATTCAATATTCAGGCACTATATTGGTCTGTGCAAAACGCAAACTACTCCAATAGCAATCTTTGCCGCCGCTGGTAATCTTCCAATTTCGACAACAAGTATTTGTGATCCGGGGACCGCTGATAAACTAAGCGGTCAAAGCTTTTACCCGGGTTGTTTCAGTACCGATTTCAACAATGTATTTACGATAACAACACTTACAAATCCACGCGCTTCCTGTTTTTATCAGAATTATTCATCTGTCTATGTGTCGCTGGGAATCCTTCAAACCAACTCCGCAAATTGTTGTCATTTTTCCGTTCCTTTTGCGAATGCTAACGGAACGTCATTCGCTACGCCGGTTGCTGCCGGAACGGGCCTTAGCTATATATTAAACGGACACACCGTAGATGAATTTATGAGATCTGTTAGCAGAGAAAGCTCATCCGTCGCTACTAAAGAGGGGAAATATTTTAAGTATAGATCAAATTGAAATATTTTGTAGTCATACTTTTTGTTTATGTCGGGTTTGAATCAGGCTTGTCCGGGCAATGTCCTGACAAGCAGTTTCTATGGCATCGGATCATTTATTTAAGAGATTCCACGAAAGTTCCGGCAAGGGAACAACTTGCCGAGTTGTTTCAGTTTGTTGACCAAATGGAGAATTGTGCTTACCGAAATGACTCAACACATGCGCTGTTGCTACAAAGGATCGGTTGGTTATTTTCACTTCAAAAAGATTTTACAGAGGCGATCCGTTATTCAAAGCAGTCGTTGGATATTGTGTACCGGAATCTAGGGAAACCGATGGTCAACTATGCCCACGTTATTAAAACATACTATAACCTGCGGATTCTTTATGATTCGGCCGGATTGCGCAAATTAAGACAGGAAGCTACTGACAGTTGCATCGCGGTCGGGTTGCGGCTACGTACGGGCTATCAATATGCGCTCAGTCTGCTGCCGACAAGGGCTTATAGTTATCTCGAGTCGGGGGAGTATTACAAATGCATTCAATTTTCGACACTCGGCGAGATTTACAGCAAATCTGAAATTGCCTATAGTTATTACTTGCCCTATTATTTAAGCTGGAGGATAAACTCACTGATCCTTCTTTCCCGATTTGATGAGGCCGGGCAGTTGTTGAACGCGACAATAAACGATTTTCTGAAATCAGACAACGAGACATTCGTTGGAAATTTTTATGGCTTACTGGCAAGACTAAGTGAGGAAAAGCAAGATGAGAAGAATAGTGTACTGTACGTCAAAAAATGTGTGGCGATCAATGAAAAAGCAAAACAGCTCCTGGTCTGTGCGCAGGCCATTAATAATCTCGGCTATAACCTTTATTACAAAAGGTTGCAGAAATATGACCTCGCTTTATCGTGCTACTTCAAAGCCTTGAAGTATGCTGATGTGAATGAGTCGCTGAATATTTTTGAGAATATTGCCCTTGTCTATCTTCGCCGCAAACTGTTCGATTCGGCGTTCTATTTTTTACAAAAAAGCTTCGACCAGGTTAAGCCCGGCATTAATGAATCAGGATTGTTGCGTGAAGCCGGCAAATACGTTACAAGCAATATTGATTATACAGAATATATCACAAGCCTGTTACTTGACAAGGCGGACGCATATCTCGAATATTATAGGTGGAAGAATGACCCAGTGATACTTGGAAGGGCGATCAGCAGCTATAAAACCATAGACAAAATTTTTGACAAAATAAGATTCTCACAAAGTGAGATCAGATCAAAGCTCTTCTGGCGCAGGAACCTTCGCCGTTTGTATGAGAACGCCGTCGAAGCCTGCTACCTTCAGAATAATGTAGCCGATGCTTTTTATTTTTTTGAAAAAAGCCGCGCTGTTCTCTTAAGCGATGAATTGAACGAGCTGAAGATGACTTCTCAAGAAGATTTGATAAAACAATCACTCTTGAAAAAGCGGATACTGGAGGCCGGAAGACAGTTGGAAAATACTGATTCAGTCGCTGGCAAGCGCAATGACCTGCAGAAGAAAATTTTTAATGATGAACGGGAACTTGACAGGCTACGGGATCAGAGCAGGGAAAAGCAGGCAATGTATGCACAGCATTCCGGCGATTCAAGTACTCTGTCAATCAATAACCTGAGACACGACATTTTAAATGATCGCAGCGCTTTTATTGAGATTTTGGCCGGTGACACAGCTGTATACATTATCATAGTCTCGAATAAGAATTCGTGGCTACGAAAAATCGAAAAAGCACAGTTTGAGACTCTCGCTGCGGCGTACGAATCTTATATATCACAACCCGATCTTGTCAACAGGGACTTTGCCGCTTTTGTCAATATCTCTCACAACTTGTATGAACTGCTTCTGCAGGATATTCAATTAGAACCGGGCCGAATCATTATTTCGTCAGACGGAAAATATTTTCCATTTGAAGCTTTGGTAACATCTATGCAACCGCTTATTTATTTTCTCGAAGACCATGCTGTAAGCTATACTTATTCCGCACGCTACCTTTTGACTGATTTTGCCCGCAATTCCTCTGCGGCAACCAAAGCATTTCTTGGTATCGCGCCGGTCCATTATACCAATGGCCTGTCCGCGTTGGAAGGGAGCGACCGGTCGCTCTCCAGAATTCAAAATTATTTTGATCCTTCACTAAAGTTTGTAGGAAGCGAGGCTTCAAAAAGCAATTTTTTGAAGACATATTATAATTATAGAATAATTAAGTGTTACACCCATGCTACTGATAGTGGTTATCGGTCAGAGCCTATGATTTATTTTTCAGATTCGGCTCTGTCTTTATCAGACCTTTTTTATGAAAACAAATTAGCCACAGAGCTGATTGTGCTATCTGCCTGCGTAACTGCACGAGGAAAGGTTTATGGCGGTGAAGGAGTTTTCAGTTTCAACCGCCAATTTGCTTCATTGGGAATTCCCTCAGCAATTGTCAATCTTTGGTCTGTCGACAATGAATCTACCTACAGGCTCACAGAATTTTTTTACAAATACCTTTCGCAAGGAATGACCGCTGACGTTGCATTACAAAAAGCCAAACTGGAGTTTATTAAAACAGGCTCTAAAGAAAATATGCTGCCGTATTATTGGGCGGCACCTATTCTTGCCGGAAAAGCTAACGCAATTGAATTTAAGAAGCAGTTTCCCTGGAAATGGATAGTAGCAATTTTTGCCGTGACTGTAGTTTCGTTTTGGTTTTGGAGAAAAAAAAGAAGAGGAAAAATCCTGCTTTTCAAAGCCGATGATTCAACTATAAAGGCGCCTAGAAGAAATATATTTCTTCGAAAGTGAAGTCACGGAAGGTATTTTGAATTTGACTTAACGTTTTTTTGAAAATGCAGGAAAATGATCAGTTGGCAATAGCTGCCATCAATTTTTTCAGATCGCCCTCTTTTTCAAAATTGGTTTTGTTTTGCTTGAGGTACATCTCCGCCGTGGACTGTTTTTTGGCTGGTAATAACTTAAGCAGATTCGCTTTGGATGATTTCAGGACTTCACTATTCCCAACTGAAAAATACCAATAGACACTTTCCGTTACGACCACATCCTGGTTCATTACTAAATTATAAACACCGGTGCCCGTTGTAAAATTCTTGAAATTTACAATCGATGCTGTTGAATTAGGCATTCCATAAGCGCCGACATTTTCCGTTTGCGTTCTGATGACTATTTTCTTCAGCAGCACTATTGAATCTGCTGAAGCGGCTTTTTCCAGGAATCCTTCATTGTATAAAAAAACATTTCCTTCAAAAACAATGGAATCAATGTCTGACGGACCGGCAAGATCAAGTGTGTCTCCTTTAGGCCCGATAAACTGGAGACTTCCTGAAAGAATATTATAATTGAACTGTTGGCCGAAACTTTGGCCGCCACTTTTATAATATAATGTAGCGCTGCCAAATTGCGGGAAGCGATAGAAGCCGTGGGAGGAATATGCCTGCGCAATGTCGTCGCCCGCTTTTACCCGCATGGTTTTTGCCTGGGCAAACAGGAAATTACTGGATAATAGTGCTAAGATGTACAAATAAGATTTCATTGGAAAAAATAATGAGGGTTCAGTGATATGGAATTAAAGTTAGCGAATGTTTCATGTGTGCTTTTGAAGTTGAGCGTGAAAGTGTAACATTTCAATGGCAAAAATTCATGCTTCAGGCAGGAAGATTGTAAAAAATTACAAAAATAAAATGCATCGGCATCAGCGGGGCATAGCGCTCCTGGATTACTTTTGTATAGTGAGAAAACATTTTTTCCTCTTTCTTTTCCTGTTCTGTTGTCAAAAGGAATGGGCGCAACCAGATACTCTCCAGAAAGTTATTGCTGGAAGAAGAAATAGTTTCGAACAGCAACAAAAGCCCTACGTGATCATGATATCCGCCGATGGATTTCGATATGATTACGCAGAAAAATACAAGGCCACAACGTTGCTTGCATTGAGCAAAAACGGAGTCAGGGCAGTATCCATGATCCCTTCTTATCCAAGCCTTACTTTTCCCAATCACTATGCTCTTGTGACAGGCTTATATCCATCGCATCACGGTTTGGTGAATAATTATTTTTATGATCCTCAGCGTAAGCAATCGTATTCTATGCGCAACACCAAGACTGTTACCGATGGCAGTTGGTACGGGGGAACGCCGCTCTGGGTATTGGCCGAACAGCAACACATGCTTACCGCAAGTTTTTTCTGGGTAGGTTCAGAAGCAGATATCAAGGGTATTCGTCCGACTTACTATTATAAGTTCAATGATTCCATTCCGGTTGAAAGAAGAATACAGGCTGTGTTGAATTGGTTGGAATTACCGCCTGAATTCCGCCCGCATTTTATTACTTTATATTTTTCAAAAACGGATCATGAAGGACATGATTACGGTCCCGACGCTTCACAAACCAGGAAAGCGGTAGGTTGGATCGATTCTTCCATTCAAAAGCTGACCGATGCAGTAAAAGCTACTGGCTTGCCAGTGAATTTTATTTTTGTTGCCGACCATGGAATGACGCGAATAGATACCGAACATGGAATCCCAATGCCTGCCGGTATTGATACAAGCCTCTTCACTATTCCACGCGGATCAGAACTTGTGGAACTGTATGCAAAAAAATCGAAAGACATTATACCCGCTTATAACATATTGAAGAGACAGCAAAATGGTTTCAAAGTTTATCTAAGAGAAAATATGCCGGATCATCTTCATTATGGTAAGAAAGATGATAACTATGATCGTATCGGGGATATATTATTAATTCCAGCGTGGCCACGTGTATTCAATTTTTCCGGCGGCAAATTAAATCCCGGTGCCCACGGATTTGATCCCGCCTTAGTAAAAGACATGCATGCTGTCTTCTATGCCTGGGGGCCAGCTTTCAAAACGCATTTGCAAATTCCATCTTTTGAAAATGTGGATATATACCCCGCAGTAGCAAAAATCCTGGGACTTGTTTATAGTGAAAAAATAGATGGAAGCACTCAGCTTGCTGAAAAGATATTAAAGTGAAAGCTGCGTTGTTATGATTTAATGCCCCTTTTCTTTTTCAGGTCATAGTCGCGATGCATTATTGTTTCTGACACATCCGATAACGGGATGAACCGGTCGCAATCCCAGCAATATTTTTGATTAAATTCTTTTAACTTATAAGATAATACAACGGATCCATCCTTGCCATATCCTTTGCAGGAGCACACTATAGTATAAATGGAACCCTCCTTTACGTTAGGAAAAGTTGGATAATCCCCCGGTCGTTCTTTGTCATCGATGCAAATAGCTCTCATTGCGTGGTGATTTATTTTAATTGTCAAATTTAAACCGCTGTTGTTTTTTGACAAAGCAGATATATGCACATGTTATTAATAGAATTCAGTGGGTATGATATTGAGTTACAATGAAAGTCTGAACTATTTCCACACCTGAAAACATACACCCCCGAACTTTTCAGATCGTCAGCAGTTTTAGTTTTTTTCTGTTTTCAAAAAAGGTTATCGTATCGAACTATGATTATGGAACCGTAAGCCTTATGAACTTTGGATTGCCTCAAAACGACGTATTGACAATTGGCAAATACTGTTTACATTTATTAGGCTTATTTTACAACTATGTCACTGCGTCGTCAACTGGCTGCTATCATGTTCACCGACATTGAAGGATACTCTGCCGCTATGCAGCAGGATGAGCAAAGAGCCATTGACTTACGTGACCGTCATCGGGAAGTTCTTGAAAATAAACACAAGCATTATGATGGTCGTATCATCCAATACTATGGCGATGGCACACTCAGTATTTTCCAGAGCGCGGTTGAGGCTGTGCGATGTGCAGTAGCTATGCAGCAGGAATTTTCTAATGGTCTAAAGGTCCCTGTACGAATGGCATTGCATATCGGCGATATTGCCTTTGATAATGAGCAGGTATTTGGCGATGGAGTTAACCTGGCATCCCGAATTGAATCTCTTGCCATTGGCGGCAGTGTATTGATCTCAGATAAGGTAAACGACGAGATCAACAATCACCCGGAATTAAAAACAGTTTCAATGGGTGCGTACCAATTTAAAAATATTAATCGCAGCGTGGAAGTTTTTGCATTGGATCATGATGGTTTGATAATGCCGATCCCCAATTCATTAAAAGGAAAAACCAAAGAAAAGAAAGAAACTCTTTCACAGGCAATACAAAAATCGCAGGCTAAAAGTATTGCGGTAATGCCATTCGTGAACATAAGCAATGATCCTGAACAGGAATATTTCAGCGTGGGTGTAGCGGAGGAAATTCTTAATTCGCTTTCAAGCATTAAAGATCTGAAAGTAGCGGGACGTACTTCATCTTTTCAATTCAATCGTAAAGATGTTGGACTGCGGGAAATAGGAGAGAAGCTTGGGGTAAGTTCCGTACTTGAAGGAAGTGTTCGCAAACAAGGTAATCGCCTTCGCATCATGGTGCAGTTGGTTAATGTGGATGATGGATTTCATTTGTGGTCCGAAAAATATGATCGCGATATGGATGATATTTTCGCCATACAGGATGAAGTGGCTTTGGCTGTGACGGAGAAATTGAAGGTGACATTACTGGAAAAAGACCGCACAAGACTTAACAGGAGTTATAATTATAACACCGAAGCGTATGAATTATACTTAAAAGGAAGGTTTTATCTAAGCCGGCGGGGTGCCTATATCATGACTGCCATCCATTATTTTCAATTGGCAATTGACCTTGATCCGCGTTTTGCATTGGCATACACCGGCTTTGCGGATGCCAGCTTAATGGCTGCATTTTATGGATTAGTACTGCCGCGGCAAATAGCTCCTAAAGCAAAACAGGCTGCTGAAACTGCAGTGGAACTTGATCCCTTTCTTTGCGAACCATATTGCTCGCTTGGTTTTTATTATACAGTTTTTGAATGGAACTGGGAAAAAGCAGAAAAGAATTTTCTTGCAGCTATTGAACTAAATCCATCGTATGCCCAGGCGCATTACTGGTATGGTCTGAATCTATTGTCATGGGTCAAAAGTGATTTTGATAATGGCGAAAAGCAGGGACGGATCGCTTTGGACCTGGAACCATACAGCGCAATTTGCTTTGGGATCTATGGCGCCATCCAGCATGCATCGGGAAATTTTAAAGAAGCAATTGCAACTTGCAAAAAAGGGATCGAACTGGATGTAAATACATTCATATGTCACCTGTTCACAGGATGGGCATACCTGGCTTTGAGGCAATACGAGGATACTGTCAGCATATTTACTCAATTGATGAAAGCCTCCAACAGGCACCACTTTTCAGTAAACGGCCTGATACTTACTTATTGTATGATGGGAAAAGTTGATGAAGCCCGTGTATTACTGGATGAATTAAAAGAACGATCGGCAAGTGAATATATAGGGTGGACGGTAACAGCATTATCTATGGCATTCCTCGGCGAACCTGATAAAGCGTTTGAATACCTCGAAAAAGCTTATAACGACCGCGAACCTGTCCTGCTTACAATGCGCCAACTCCCCGTTCCGGACACACTTAAAAACGATCCGAGATTTCAGATGCTCATGGAAAGAATTGGGTTTCCATAATGCATGGTTATTCATGTGCAGAAATAAAATGTCATCGATAAGTCCAGGAAAGGGTTCTCTTAATTTTTGCTGGATTCTTTCAGGGAGAAATTATTAAATGGAGTGTCGAAAAATGAGATCAACGCCTGTCGCCAGGTATCTTTTGTTCTGCTTAGCGCAATGATCTCCTGTAAGTATAAACATCTTTTACGATAGTCAATGTTTTCGAGTATAAACTGGAGCGCCAGTTTCTTTGCTGCTTTCGAAGAATGTGTACTGATCATAAATACGGAGACTTTACGTGCTGAACTCGAAAAAATGATGCCAGCCTGTTTATTAGTTAAGAAAGATATTAACACGATCATAAGAATTGTTTTCTAATCGTCAGGCTGCTGATGCTTCTTATTAGGATTTATTTTATAGTGAGAGCAAAAGCGTTATTGTTACCACTGTAACAAATCCCGGATTACTGGTAATCACTTAACGAATCATTATAAAAACTTATAAGGACGGAAAATAACTTCCGTCATAATAAAGTCAAAACTGGCAAAGTCATATTTTGATCTCGATTTTAAATCCAATCCAATCCTCGTGAAACAATTCTATTCGCTTACTTTTCTCGTCTTGCTATCTCTCACAATGCAAGCACAAAATAATGTCGCCGGTCAAACGGGTTACAATAATGGCTGGTATATGGGACTTTCAAATCATACCTATTACGAGGATGGAGAATATACGGAGTACCAGGAAGCAGGTCAGACTTTTAAAGCTTCAATGTCAACTTCCTTAGCGACAATTCAATTTTATATTTCAAGATTTGATTATGCGGGCACTGTCGATGTTCAAATATATTCCTGCAGCTCTCAAAACTCATGGGGAAGTCTGCTGAACACCAAAACAAATGTTCCGATCACTGCATCCGGCTGGGTGTCTGTTGATGTGTCGGACCTGGCCATAGCTGTTATTGCAGACAACTATTATGGATTTAAACTGATACCCGGGAATGATCTGGCCGCAGGGATAGGAATAAATAGCAACCTGTATGCAGATGGACAGGGGTGGGTGTCCAATGGCGGCGGCTATGAATCATTTAATGCCGGCCAGGATTATCCGTTTACCGTGACAGGAAATAGCACGCTACCAGTTGAATTGATCTTGTTCACTGCACAAAAGCAAGGTAAGAATGCGCTGTTGCAATGGAGTACGGCCAATGAAAGAAATTCCATGAACTTCGTTATTCAGCATAGCATTGATGGCAACGTCTGGACTAACATCGCAACTATACAGGCCAGTGGAAATAGCAATGATACACGCAGCTATGGTTATGTACATACCGGCCCTGTGAACGGCGATAATTATTATCGTCTCATGCAAGCAGACATAGATGGAAAATTTAGCTATTCTGAAATAAAACAATTAAAGTTTACAAGCGATGCACCGGTATTTACAATTATCACTAACCCGGTAAGCAATGGCGTTTTACAAATACGAATAAACAATGCAACGAATTTATCTTTTTACAGCGCCGACGGAAAATTGCTTTGGCAAAAAAAATATAGCGCAGGGATTCAAAATATCAGCACATATATTTATCCAAACGGCATGTATATGGTGAAAGGAAATAATTGCGTCGAAAAGATCCTGATACAATAATTGATCTAAGGTCGGCCGTCATCGTCGGTTAATTTACTGATGGGGGTTAGCTTCAGTTTCCTGAACTCTACTTCCGATCCCTCTGCCTGCAAAGCGATCCGCCCTTCTTTTGCAGTGCAGTCAAATCCATAGTTGACAAGATCGTCATTGACCCATACTTTGATTGAATTGCCGACACATTCGATCACCATACTGTTCCATTCACCAACAGGTTTTTCGGAGCTATCTGTCAGGTTCATGATGCGGCGCTCTTTACCTTCAGTGATACCCCAGTTTTCTTTTGGGCCCCGTCTTTTTTCCATATCGTTCACCTTAATATCTTCAACGATACACCAAAAGTCACCGGCATTGGCGTGTTCCATTTGCACCTCAATCGATTTAGGAAACATCTGGTATAAAGCACGTAGAGTTGATGCATGAACAAGAACACCGCAATTTCCCGGCTTTCCAGCAAAACGATATTCCACATTTAATCTGTAATCCTGGTAAATAGAATCGGTGATAAGATGCCCGTTTGGAGTTCCCAAACTGACCAGCATCCCATTGCGTACGATAAATGGATTTTTTGCCGATGCATTTGTATCCATTTCAGGAACATCGGCATGCCAGCCATCCAGATTTTTCCCGTTAAAAAGGCTGACTGTTTGTGGTTGCTCAGGTTTACAGGAGAATATTAATACTGCAACGATCGCAGCAATGCTATAATATCGCATGGTTTAATTTTTATTCTTTATCGTATCAATAATATTAGATTGAAAGTTTGCCTTTAATGGTTTCTGGGCGTCATGAGAAGCCAAGATATGAAAATGTTCAGACCGGCTTTGCAAGCCTATCTCTCAACACATTTGAAGAGGGAAAACAAAACACTTCTGTCCCGGTTTATTGATACCAGGGTAAAGAAATAAAAGAGTACGATCCTCGAATAAGCAGTGAAATTCCTGTTTCCTTATCGCTGTCTTAACATCTCAACGATCATACCAATCGGATAATTCCTGTTCATGGCTACGATACTGACGTAATCAATATTGTCTTTGTCACGCCAGGTGAGTTGTTGTTTTGGATAAGCTGTGTTCTGGTATATGGTGTCAATTTTGATCAATTGAGCGTTGACCATTTCAACATTTATTTCCTTTGATGATCTGCATCCGGTAACAATTGCCCCAATAACAATCGCCGCTAAAATTGTTTTCATACTATTAAAGGTTTAGGTTTACAAATTCATTAAAATTACCTTCAATATGTATGCCACAGGATTAAGGGAAAGGGTCTAAACTTTTGCACCTTGCTTTTTTTTCTGTATGGTCTGCCTTGGGAAAATATGTGTGGAATGCTTTACATTTTATGCCATCCTGGTTTTTGCGAATGAAGATGGGCCTATGAGTTCAAATCAATTAATTTTATCGTTTTTAAGTTCAGCAACGAAACCCGGAGCATGCATAATATTTCTTATGATCTCTTATTTGCTTTTAATGTAGAATCGTTGATCAGGTACGGTGGAATAGCCATGCTTTGCCTGTTGGTCTATGGCTCCACGGGATTGATCATTTGCTTTTTTATCCCAAGTGGAGCGGTATTATTTGCCGCCGGCATATATACGGCGACAGGACAATTGAAGGAAAATATTTTTGTCATTTGCACCCTGCTGATACTGTCTTCAGTTTTGGGAAATATCACCGGCTACTGGTTTGGGAGAACGGCAGGACCGCCGCTATATAAGCGAAAAGATTCAAGATTCTTCCGAAAGCAGTATCTCGTAAAGACAGAAGAGTTTTATAACAAATATGGAAAGATCGCTTTGATCGCAGGGTTTTTCTTACCTATCATCCGTACATTTTCCCCGGTCATTGCCGGGATCGTCAGAATGAACTTTCGGCGATTCATTACCGCAACAACTGCCGGATCGGTGGTATGGGTACTGGCTTTTGTATTGGCAGGATATTTTATTGGCAGTATGCCGGTATTGAAACCCTGGTTAAAATATATGGTCTTTGGATTCATTCTCGTGGTAACAGTCCCTCTTGTGATCAGGATAGTCAGGGAACTAAGGAGAACGGAGAAAAAGAACGATGATATTTAATGGCTTTCGGATTTTATAACTCCGGCTTTTGAACTACTGTAATCAGGGATCATTTTTCAGTGTTCCTTCTTCAAATTCAAAAAAAATATTTTTTAATGCAGCTTGATATTCGGTTCTTTCTACCAACGCCCGGAAGAATTTAAATCCTCCAAAAGCAACAGCACCCCAGGCTAAAAAAAACGAACCTCCTTTTTCGGAAACCGCTAAAAAGGTTGTAATGGTAACTGCAATTCCAATCAAAAAAAAGATACCATTTATTATCATCGAGCGATTGCATTTTCTTATTAACTTCTTTAAATCATCTTGAGTCAGGGATGCAAGCAACTTGTTTTTATTTTCTCCCAACTCGTTTTCGCTGGCGAGATCTTTAATTGATGGATAATATCTTCCAGCATAATGTCGTCAGTATGCGTAGCTGGATTATAGAAACCCGGCACAGGCTCCCTTTCTTCCAAATCCGATTGTTCTTTCTCAACAGGTTCAAAAGCGCCCGTACTCAAGTTTCGCCTGGCAAATTCTTGTTTTAATATTAGCAAAGCTTCATCCGTCAAGTCCTTGCTACCCTCTTTTGCAAGATGTATGAGTTGCTCATCCGTCATGGATGCATATTTATCCCGAATGATGTTTATATCAATCATCGTATGAAAATGACTTTTAAAAATACAAGTTTTTTTTGCTGAATAGCGAACAGCACCCCGAACGGAGCCCTTCGCTTTTGCTCTGGGTAAACTAGCAACGAGAGCTGATGGTAGCACAAAAGCCGGCAACATAATCCCTCTCATCAAGCCTAAAACGCTTACCTTTGCCCACTTGAAAAATGAGGCTCAAAGTACATGAAGAATATCCGTAATTTTTGCATTATCGCACATATTGACCACGGCAAATCCACCCTGGCAGACCGGCTGTTACAATCTACCGGCACCATCAGCGACCGGGATATGATGGACCAGGTGCTGGATGATATGGACCTGGAAAGGGAAAAGGGTATTACCATTAAAAGCCATGCCATCCAGATCAATTATAAACATACGGACGGGCAGGAATATATCCTGAACCTGATTGATACTCCCGGCCACGTGGATTTCAGTTATGAAGTGAGCCGGGCCCTGGCTGCCTGTGAAGGTGCCTTGTTGCTGGTGGATGCCACACAGGGCATACAGGCCCAAACCATCATCCAATCTATATCTCGCTATTGATAATGACCTGGAGATCATTCCTGTCATCAATAAGATTGATATGGATGGCGCGATGATAGAAGAAGTGAAGGACCAGATCATTGAACTGATCGGTTGTAAGCAAGAAGATATACTGCATGCCAGTGGCCGAACCGGTCTGGGTGTGGAAGCAATATTGGATGCGATCGTTGAACAAGATACCTGCGCCCGAAAGGCAAACCGGATGCACCGTTGCAGGCATTGATCTTTGACAGCGTGTTCAATTCTTTCCGCGGAATCATCGTTTATTACCGGATATTGAAATGGATCAATAAAGAAAGGCGATAAAGTAAAATTTGTTTCTACCGGCCAGGAATATGAAGCAGATGAAGTGGGAATTTTGAAAATGAAGATGACGCCGAAGACATGAAGTGAAGTGCGGCGATGTGGGCTATATCATCACCGGTATCAAAAATGCAAAAGAAGTAAAAGTGGGAGATACCATTACACTGGCTAGATAATCCCGACCCAGGAAATGATAAAGGGTTTCCAGGAAGTAAAGCCGATGGTATTTGCCGGTATCTTCCCGGTGAATACGGATGATTTTGAAGAGTTGCGTGATTGCATGGATAAACTGCAACTGAATGATGCATCACTGACCTTTGAACTGGAAACATCACAGGCACTTGGTTTTGGTTTCCGTTGCGGATTTCTTGGAATGCTGCACATGGAGATCATCCAGGAACGTTTGGAAAGGGAGTTTAACCAGACAGTGATCACCACGGTTCCCAACGTTAGCTTTATTGCTTATACAACAAAAGGAGAGAAGATAATTGTCAATAACCCTACTGAGTTGCCTGACCCTGTAAAAACGGACAGTATTGAAGAACCTTATATCAAAGCACAGATCATTACCAAGCCGGAATATATCGGCAATATCATGACGCTTTGTCTGGGCAAACGAGGCATGCTGATCAACCAGAGTTACCTGACACAAACAAGGGTGGAATTGATATTTGAAATGCCATTGACGGAGATCGTATTTGATTTTTATGATAAATTAAAATCGCAGACCAGGGGATATGCTTCTTTCGATTATCATCCTATCGGTTACCGTGATAGCGGATATTGTAAAAATGGATATTTTATTGAATGGCGATAAGGTGGATGCATTAAGTGCATTGATCCATCGCAGCAGGGCGCAGGAGTTTGGAAGAAAACTTTGTGAGAAATTAAAAGAACTGGTGCCCCGACAGCAATTCCAGATCGCGATACAGGCAGCTATCGGCGCCAAAGTAGTCGCAAGGGAAACTATCTCTGCCATGCGCAAAGATGTTACTGCCAAATGTTATGGTGGTGATATCAGCCGTAAACGAAAACTATTGGAGAAACAGAAAGAAGGTAAGAAGCGTATGCGGCAGATCGGAAATGTGGAAGTGCCGCAGGAAGCGTTTCTGGCTGTGTTGAAGCTTGAATGATTAGAAGAGGGAGTGAGTGAGTGGTGAATGAGAAAAGTGCCTGCATACTAATAATTATCCGGCGGTTCCACTTTTCTTTTTCTTTATTCTTATTGGATTTTTCTTCTAATTTTTTTTCATTTTTATTTCCTTTTGCATCAAGTATCGGGTCACCCATTGGCGGCTTACCCATATAAGGATCAGCACCGGTCATATCTATTTTATAATCGAAAGCTTTGTTGATATGCACCCATTTCCCGTTTTCCCATTTAAAAGCTTCGTTGTCGCCATCGGGTACATAGGTCCATTTATTTTCCGGCTCATCGGTTTCTGAAATCAGATGATCCACAATATCATTCCGAGATCATCAATATAATTGACAAGCACCCGCGCATCTCTTTTTATACTCGATACTGAAACGGTAACGGGATTTTTGCCGAATGCTGTCTTTTTCATAACTGAAATAGGGTCCGCCGAATACAGGTTCATTCCTTTCATTAAAGTAAGCACTTCGATCCATTTCTTACTGCTCATTACACTGTTATTGTCAAAACCAAAAAGAGTATAATAATTCTTGCCGTTGATATTGTGTTTTTATTATATTGTAATAGACTGCGCCGATCCAGTTGTCGGCATGGCGTATCAGAATCATCGGCGTTTTCAGTAAATTCGGAATAATCACGAAGGGGAATTAGTTTAAGCGATCCATCTTTTGTACTAAGTTGTATAGCTCCTTTTTGTCTCGAATAATAATCATCAAACTCAGATCTCCAGGTAAAGATCCGGAAACTGCTATCAGGGGCATATAGTTTGGAAATGCCAAGTACTGAATCAAAAGGATAATAAAAGGAATTTTTTATCTTGCAGCGCCCTGACCAGTGTGCGGGTAAAAAAGCTATCGGCAATCATGCGTGTCTGCGGTCAATGAATCAGTCACCATGTGACGGGAATAGTCTTTCAAAGTATCTTCTTTAGCCTGAGTTCTTTCAAGTCAGCCGGAGTGATAATTTGCGATGAAGCGATCTGGGAAAAGAAGACCATTATCAGGGTGCAAAAGAAATTTTGAAGAGACTATTTTCACAGAAAGAGTTTGAATTTATGATGCAAAAATAAGTTATCCCCCTGATGTCCGTTCAGTACATTTTTTCCCAGACGGGGATAACGGCAAAAGAGCTGTAAAATTTTGTGAAGATTACAAAGCTTTTGCAAAATCGGCCAGCGAATCAAAAGCAAGGTCAATATCAGGGTGAGGAAAGGCTTGCGTCAGGGTCGGTGGTTTTTACAAAAACGGTATAATCCCGGCATTCCGCCCAAAAAGCATATCACTTGGTTTATTGCCTATCATGATTGACTTGGACAAGTCAATACCCGGAAAATCTTTTTTGGCATAGAAAACCATGCCCGGGTTTGGCTTCCGGTTCGGATGTATTTGCTATCTGTACTGGTACAATAATAAATACTGTCTATCCTGCCACCTGCTTCTTTTATTGCTGCTTCCATTTTCTGATGAATATTGCTTTAAATCATCTTCGGTCATCAGTTCCCTGCCCACGCCGCGTTGATTGCTGATGACAATGATTTTTCCGAATTTTTCTCCAAATGTTTTCATAGCCTCCTTCACCCCATCATAAAACCTGAATTCATTCCAATTAAAAATATAACTCATCCTTTTTTTCATGATTGATCACGCCATCCCGGTCAAGAAATAGTGTCCAGCTATTATCAATTTTTTTCAGGTCAAGAGGAGGTTGCCGCAATTCTATTCTGTGCTCTTTTATAATCTTCCGGAATTCCAATGTCAATAAAATATCCATTTCTGATTATAGTCCGTAAAATCTTTCCTTTGGCATATAATGTTTTCCAGGTAATCTTTTTCAAAAGAAAATTTTCCGGGAATTTCTTCTCCAGAAAATCGTTCTGTATTTAATATATAAATTCCACCATTGATAAATCCGCTTTTATAAAATTGTTTTTCCTTGAAATTTATAATTGATTGTTTTCATCTATTTCAACCACTCCATAGCGATCAAAATCTTTCATGGGTTTCAATGACAGTGTGCAATCAGCATCTTTTTTAAAATGAAAAGAGATGAGTTCTTCCATATTGATTTTGAAAAGAGTATCTCCATTTGCTACCAGAACATTTTCGTCTTCTGCATTCTTACAAGCAAGCTGAATAGCGCCACCGGTTCCAAGAGGTTCATCTTCAATGACACATTGATAATTCGAGAGTTGAAAATTGATCATTCGAGATATTTTTCAATAATCTCATGTTTATAGCCCAATGAAAAAATAAACTTGTTCAATTCCCTGGCTCCGCAAATAATTAATAACATAAAAAAGAAATGGCCTGCCTGCAACCGGTGCCATACATTTGGGAAGATCAGGAACAGCGTCGCGTAACCTTGTGCCTAAACCTCCCGCCAATATGATACCCTCAAACCCCCTAAAGGAGCTTTCGAAGAATCATTTGATCTGGAATCTAAGTCATGTAAGTTTTGATTTCTCCCCTTAAGATGGGGGTGCAAAATATTTTTCCTCCACCAATTGGCAAATAATATGCCGATCATGAATATGGCTTTCCTGTATGCGGGGAGTATCAGTAGAAGGAACATTAATAAGATAATCGCTTAAGTGATTTCATTACTCCACCGGTCAAACCGGTAAATCCAATTGTAATCATTCCTTTTTCTTTTGCTGTTTCAAATGCTTTGAAATATTTTCTGAATTGCCGGAAGTGGACAGACCACTAATACATCGCCTTTTTCCCCAATGCCATCGATCAATCCGTGAATAAATATCATCAAAACTATAATCATTGGCTACAGCGGTGAGATAAGAAGTATTGCAATGCAAGTGCTTCTGCCGGCAAAGCTTTCCTGTCTATATAAAAACGGCCGGAAAATTCTGCTGCCAGATGCTGTGCATCTGCGGCACTGCCGCCATTGCCACAGAAATAAACCCTTTTACCGTTTTTAAAAGCATCAACAATGACATCAATAACTTTTTCAATGGTTTTCAGTAATTCTTCATTCTCAAAACCTGTTGCTTACGTATCGATAGAAGCTTGAATGATTTCTTTGATCTTATTCATAATTCATAATTCTTAATTCATAATTCCAATTCTTAACTCAAATCGTCCAGGTTGTCAACCCATGTTCTGTAAACTTATACCTTCTGTATCTTCCGCCAAATTTCTCCAGACTTTTAATAACTGTTATATTTTGTATTTACCGGGCAATAAAAGATCATAAAACCACCACCACCAGCTCCGGAAATTTTTCCGCCGGTTGCTCCTGCTTTTTTGCTGTTTCATAAATTTCTTCCATCAGTGGGTTGCTGATGCCTTCCGCCATTTGTCTTTTTTGCTGAAAACCAAAATCCAGTATTTCGCCAATCTCATTCAGTTTGCCCTTTAAGCAATGCTTCTTTCATCTGTCTGTGCCTGCTCTTTTAACTGGTGCATGGCTTCAATCGAACTTTCTTTTTTATCAGTTACATTTTTACTTTGTTTTTTAATGATCTCGGCGGACTCACGGCTGGTAGATGTATAATAGAGCAATAAATTATTTTCCAGTTCAAATAAATATTGTTGTTTAATCCGAAGAGGATTCACGATCACTTTATCATCGGCATAAAATTCCATAAAATTTACTCCGCCAAAAGTTGCAGCATACTGATCCTGTTTGCCACCGGCCAGCTTCAAATCCTTTCTTTCAATTTCATAGGCATAATGCGCCATGTCATATTCACCCAAATGGCAAACGAAGCATTTCAGCAAATGCACCAATGATGGCTACAACAAGTGTAGAAGATGTTCCCAGTCCGGAACCCGCAGGTGCATCAACATAAGTTGATAACCGAAACCCTGTTGTTTGATACCATAATCTTTTTGAATACGGTTATAAATTCCTTTCAACAGATCAAGTTTTCCATCAATAGGTAAGTTCTTTGCTCCAGTCAAATTGTTGTTCTTCATTACGGTCAATGGCTTCAATAATTATTTTATTTTCATCAATGGGTTCAATGGTTGCATTGGCATATAAAGAAATGGTCGCATTCAAAATGGCTCCGCCATACAAGTCGCTGTAAGGACTTACATCTGTGCCACCACCGGCCAAACCGATTCGTAAAGGAGCTTTACTTCTGTAGATCATTCGCTAATCGGGTAATTGTATTGACCATATTGGCCCAGCTATATTTTTGTTTTTCGTTGCGAAGATGAGGAATAAAATAATTTTCTCCTAATTGATAGAACCTGAGAATACCTTCTGCAATTGCTTCTGGGTTGGGTTCAACAACCAATCCTGCTTTTTCATCTGGAACCAAGGAAGGCAAGCCGCCCACATTGGTAACAATCATTGGTTTTTCAAAATGATAGGCGAGGGGAGTTACTCCGCTTTGTGTAGCATTCCGATATGGCTGTATCACCGCATCGGCAGCACAGAGATAATATTTTACTTCACTGTCCGGAATAAAATCTGTTTTTAAAATCAAGTTGATCATTTATGCCCAGTTTTTCAATTTGTTCATTATATGGTTTTTCATCTTCATAAAATTCTCCGGCAACAAGTAATTTGATATCTGAGGATTTGAAGTTTGAGTTCCGACATTGCTTCCAACAAGAAATCAAGTCCTTTGTATTTTCTGATAAACCCAAAGAATAAAATGATTTTTTCATTTTCCGGCAATCCAGATGTTTTCTTGCTTCTTCTTTTGAAATAATTTCGCCGAAATTATCATACAAAGGATGCTGAACTAACTGAACCGGTTTTGTTTTTTCAAATATCGCAGATCATTCATCACTTTTTCACTCATCGTAATAAAAGCATCACAGCTTTTCAAAAAATATTTTGTGAAAGATTTGTCGCCTGGTCTTTTTTCATGCGGTATAACATTGTCAGCAATGCAAATGATTTTGTATGTTGTTTTTTCTTACCCTTCTTAAAATAGTTCCCAGCGCAGGGCCCATAAAAGGCAGCCAGAAGCGAACAACAATGATATCAGGCTTTTCTTTTTTTAAACGGTTGCCGATCTTTATCCAGTTAAATGGATTAACAGAATTGATAACGATATGAATAGTTATTCCTTCCGGCGCAGGCTCATCTGTATATTGTGTTTTGCCGGGAAATAAAAAAGAAGGATATTGAAGCGAAAAAGAATAGATGGAACAATCATGTCCTGATGAATAAATTCTTTTGCCAGCCGTTGATTAAATGTGGCCAATCCTCCCCGCAAGCGGATGTGCAGGTCCTATGATAATGACTTTTTGATGCTGGTTCACTGTAATGATTTCGGAGTAATTATTTTTAATGACGGAATGCTGATAAAATGCTTTTCATTGAGAGTGCCTAATATGTAATTATAATGGACTGCTGTGCTTGCGATCAGCAGATCTTTGAAATCTATGGTCTTCCGTGCTTTCTTCAGATCGTTTGAGATCCTGATTGCTGTAAAATTGATCTTTGGGGTATAGGGGATGATTATAAAATCTTCAAACAAGTTTTCCCAAAACGAATGTTGGGATATATTGCTGCCCATTAAGATTTCAAAGTGGACAGTCACAGGGATGGCAAACCCCGAATATTTTAGTGACAACTGATAAAAGAAAGTAAGTTCTTTTTTTTTCTTTCTGTAGAAATCAATCAACACGGAAGAATCGAGACAAATTAAGTCTTCCATTTTTTCATCCACTTATTGATTTTTTTGAATTCTGAATATTCTTCGTCAGACATGACCGGGGCATTCACTATCTTTTTTTGAAGAGGGGTTAGCGGTCTACGTGACCTCTTTTCAATTTTTATTTTAATAATTTTAGCCATAAAGCCAGCTTAACCGTCAAAGATAACTAAATTCCGGTTTTCTTTTCAATTAAATAGGTATTTCGTCCCGGTGCATTTCTCGAAACCAGTTCACCGATAAAGCCTGCAAGAAATAATTGCATACCCACGATCAATGCAGTAAGCGCCAAATAAAAATCGGGCCGGTTCGTAAGAGCAAAATTTCCGGATCTAAGAATTTTGAAATGATCAGATATAGCGATATCCTAAGCCAACGAGAAAAAAAATGCTACCCCATAATCCAAAAAAATGCATCGGACGTTTCGCAAATTTCCCGACGAACCGATAGATAGCAGGTCAAGAAATCCATTTACAAATCTTCTCCATCCAAATTTGGAGCGCCATATTTTCTTGCACGGTGCTCCACTACTTTTTCCCTGATCCTGTAAAGCCCGCCCATTTTGCAAGCACAGGAATATACCGGTGCATCTCACCATATACTTCAATACTCTTTATCACTTTATTTCTATAAGCTTTCAAACCGCAATTAAAATCATGCAGTTTAATACCTGACCATGCTTCTCGTTACAGCATTAAATAATTTGATAGGGATATTTTTGGTGAGTTTATTATCATAGCGTTTTTTCTTCCATCCGCTGACCATGTCATAATCCATCTTCAACGATCATTTTTCGTAATTCAGGAATTTCATCAGGGCTATCCTGCAGGTCGGCATCCATGGTAATAACCACATCGCCTTCCGCTGCACGGAATCCTTCATTCAGCTCCTGCCGATTTTCCATAATTCCGTTGAAATTTAATTCCTTTGATATTTGGATTTTTTTGCCTCAGTTCTTCGATCACCTGCCAGGAATTATCAGTGCTGCCATCATCTACAAAGATTATTTCGTAAGAGTAATGATTTTCATTCATCACTTTTTCGATCCATGCGTTAGTTCCGGCAGTGATTCTTCTTCATCTAACAATGGTATGACAAGGGAAATATCCATTTATTATTTTCTTCTTATTAATAATAAGCCCTGCTCCCGCAGCGGTAAACAATAGCACCTAGTGATCAAATATCCGAAAATTGCAGAGTGAAATAATTCCCGTAGTAGAATTGTTTTTTAGCTGTTGCTACAATTTCATCTATTTCTGCCGGGGTTTTATTGCCTTCTTTAATAAGATCGGCCTTATAAAGTTTGCCGCTTCTTCTGCAAATTCGGGATGCATACTGCTGAAGATAGCGGTAAAAACAACCATGATCAATGTTACAATAATAAAACAGCGAAAGCCTTGTCCAAAATATTTCCAAATTTACCACGTATATTCAGCTGAACGGTAATAGCTGATCAATGTCCAGATAATTCCACCCGCATATAATAACATAGACAATGTATTGTAGCCCCGAATTGGCAGGTTGATTTGTATAAATGAGAATCAGTGTTATACACACATTAATGCTCCGGTAATAAGTCCTTTTATAAGGGGTAGTGTCTTCATAATTGTAATAGCTGTCTTTAATTTATAATCCGTGTTTTTATTAATGATACCAAATACTTTTCCTGTTAGTTCTTTCCCGATAAAAGGGGAATTTTTTGATTTTGATCGAATGTCTTTTTCTGTAACAGTCCATTTTTTTACCGGATCGAATAAGGTAAGTGAAGCTTTATTCCCTTCTTTAATTGTCAGGTTCATTCCAGCCCAAATATTTTCCTTGGATTAATGGATAACAGTTCACCCATTTTTCTGTTCGGTATACCGGGTAAAGAGGTATTCAAAACGGCATAGCAGGTTTCCAGCCTGATCATCCCGAATTTGGCATATTCAAACTCCAGTACCTTACTGTCATATTCATGCGGTAGATGATGCGATGCGATACAATCAATCGTTCCATCACTGATCGCCTTTCTCAATGCTTCCCTGTCTTCTTTTGTTCTTAATGGAGGATTTACTTTCAGGTTGGTATCATAATCTTTCATATCCTCATCGCAAAAGATAAAGATGATAAGGAGTAACGGAGCAGCTGATCCTCGCCACTTTCTTTACCCCGTTTAATATATTCCAAAGATTTTTTTGAAGCTGACCCCGGTAAAATGAAGTTTTGAGTCAGCATATCTTGCCAGTTTGATATCTCTTGCTACGATCAATTCTTCTGCCATGCTGGTTTACCGGGCAGCCCAAGTTGGGTAGAAACAATTCCTTCATTGATCAATCCATGCGGATTAATGCTTTTATCATCCGGCAATTGGATGATAGTGCCATTAAACGCTTTTACATATTGAAGCGCTTTTAGCAACAGCCCGGAAGACTGCACACTATTGATACCGTCACTGAAAGCAATAGCGCCGCTGGCTCTCATATCATACATTTCAGCGAGTTCTTTGCCTTCGGTATTTTTTGTAATGGCGCCGATAGGATGAACATTGACTGGAAGTGATTTGCATTTTTGAACGATATATTCAACATTTGCTTTGTTATGAATGCAGGGATTGGTATTTGGGATGATCATTACATCAGTATAGCCACCAGCCGCCGCCGCGGCAGATCCCGTTTCCAGTGTTTCCTTGAATTCATAACCCGGATCGCCAAAGTTGGCAAATACATCCATCCATCCCGGTGAAACATGAAGCCCTTTTCGTTCAATGGTTTCATCAGCTTTTTCCGACAGTGATTTTTCCCGATCTTACTTATAATACCATTTTCAATAAAAATATCTGCTGATTTGCCCGTTGATAGGAGAAAAAGGATCAACAATCCTGGCTTGCTTAATGAGGAGTTTCATTAAGGGGCGAAGATAAAGGTTGTTTTTGGTTCGGAAATAGTAGCCTAATTTTGCTGTACATTTGACGTCCAATTACCGGTTAAGTTCGGGATGTGGCGCAGCCCGGTAGCGCACTTGCATGGGGTGCAAGGGGTCGCTGGTTCGAATCCAGTCGCTCCCGACTTTTTTTGAGTCTTTTTTTATTTTGGATTTTTTTTCGGGATGTAGCGCAGCCCGGTAGCGTACTTCGTTCGGGACGAAGGGGTCGCTGGTTCGAATCCAGTCATCCCGACATACTTAAGGCTCTGTGAAAGCAGGGCTTTTTTAGTTCAAAAATTCACAATCAACAAAATTCGAGTAGCTAAATCACCATTCAAACTTACATTCACTTTGCAATTTTCTTCACTATGTTAACGCATCTATAACTTTATTAAAGTTGATGCGATCATAATTTCATTTGGCATTATTTTTACACCCTCTTTGTCTCTTTCTCAATTCCAACTCCTCCTGCATTAGAGAATTCTATTTTTTTAACTGACTAAACATTTATTCATTATGAAAAAATTTCATTTGAACGGCTTAGCTATTGGCGGAATATTATTGATCGGTACATTATTTACAGCTTGTAAAAAATCCGATACGGGTAACAACATCAATACGGATGCAGCAGGACTCATGGCCTTTAACCTGGTTTCTGATAAAGCTGTTACCGTTACGATCGGTGGCAACGTTTTAGCAGGTTCACCGCTGGCGTTTAATAATTATACTGGTGGATATGTTTCTATTTATCCAGGCACTAGAACTATTGAGTCGCTCGACTATGCATCAAATAGTTCTTTGGCTTCAGTTTCCGATAGTTTCATAGCGAACAAATACTACACAGTATTTGTTGTAGGAAGCAACGGAACGTACCAGAATGTATTAGTGAATGATAATTTCGATAGTTTATCATCATCTTCAGGCCAGGCCTATATCAGGTATATCAATGCGGTCGAAGGATCGGTCAATCCTACGGTAACAGTTTCCTCGAATGGCAGCAACGTTGTGAACGAAAATGCGGCTTTTGCGAATGTTTCAAATTTTATAGCCGTGACACCCGGCGATATAACTATTACAGTTAATGAAGGAAGCACGATCAGTGCGACCCGCACAATAACTACGGAACAAAAGAAGGTTTATACGGTGTTGCTCACATCTGGCGCAATGACTTCTGATCCTGCCCAGATAAAATTTATTGTAAATGGTACGCTGGATGATGCAAGCGGACAAAGAGTCTCGTCCTCTTCGCAATCGGCGGCTATCAAATAGCTAGACTAAGGATTATATAAAAGAGGCCGGTTCCTTTTTAGGGCCGGCTCTTTTTATTTAATGAATCAAAGCCTTTTATATTCAGGAATTTTAGTATTTGTCCGGTCATTAATTAGTCTTTGCAACTCTTGAAAATTACTTATCTTAGTTGTCTCTCACGGAAAATTTCCTTCCTATTTAGTTAACCCCAACCTACTTCAATATTCTGCAGGGGAACTTATTTTGTAACCATTAGTATTTTATTGTATGAAAAAAATTATCTGCTTCTTTTTTTGCAGTGCATTTGTCTGCTACAGTCACGCACAGGTGTTTAGTCTTTTAAATGATATTAATACTCAAGTATCGGCAGGGTCTGAGCCAGCCAATTTTGTCGATATAAACGGAACGACTTTTTTTACGGCCAGTACATTGACCACTGGTACCGAACTTTGGAAAACAGATGGAACCGACGCGGGCACAGTCATGGTAAAAGATATTACTATTGGGTCAACCGGAAGTAACCCGAAATACCTGACAGCGTTAAATGGCCAGATCTTTTTTAAGGCTGACGGCGGATTATGGAAAAGCAATGGCACCGCAGCAGGCACCGTGCTTGTGAAAAATATCAGCTTTGTGGGGTATGACTTAATTAATATCAACGGCACACTTTTCTTTAATGCCGACGATGGAATAAACGGAGCTGAATTATGGAAAAGTGATGGCACGACTTCGGGCACTGTGATGGTGAAGGAAATTAGCGTTGGAGGTTCGTCGTCTCCGCAATACTTTGCCAACGTAAATGGCACATTATTTTTCAGTGCAAACGACGGAACAAATGGTACTGAACTTTGGAAAAGCGATGGTACAACTGGTGGTACGGTACTGGTTAAAGATATTTATCCAGGATCAAGCAGCAGCAGCCCCCAATATATAGTGAACGTAAATGGTACTTTGTTTTTTAATGCCCGCGATGCGGCAGCAGGCATTGAACTATGGAAAAGCGATGGAACGACTGCCGGAACGGTTCTCGTAAAAGATATCAAAGTTGGTTCAGGCGGTAGCAAGCCCATGAATCTCATGAATGCGAATGGCACATTGTTTTTCTATACAGACGATGACATTATCGGGAAGAAACTATATAAGAGCGATGGTACTGATGCGGGAACGATAATGGTAAAAAATATTGCTTATCCATACTCAAACCCCGTGGTCGCTTATGTAAACGGCACGGTATTTTTTACCGCACGTGATGTCGCCGCTAATGGATATGAACTTTGGAAAACAGATGGAACCGACGCAGGGACGAAAATGGTGAAAGATATTTATGGGGGATCGGCAAGCAGCTCACCAAAAAATTTGACTGACATAAATGGCGTTCTCTACTTTAGTGCAACTGATGGATCAAATGGAGAAGAACTCTGGAAAAGTGATGGCACAAGTGCAGGGACAATTCTTGTAAAAGATATAGCATCCGGAGCAGGTAGCGGTGCGCCGCACAATATTGGTACAATTGGCGGCACCATTTACTTTGCTGCCGATAATGGGATAAATGGTGTGCAGCTTTGGAAAAGCGATGGCACTGATGCTGGAACAGTGTTGGTCAAAGACATTTATACCGGAACAGCCGGCAGCACTCCCAACAATCCGGTTAGCATTAATGGCACTTTATTTTTTACCGCGAATGATGGAATCAATGGAACCGAACTCTGGAAGACAGATGGAACCGTTGCGGGCACAGTAATGGTTAAAGATATTAATCCCACCGGCAGTAGTATTCCGCAAAATTTAACGCCAGTGAACGGAACATTGTTCTTCATGGCAAATGACGGCGTTCATGGCATTGAACTTTGGAAAACTGATGGTACTGATGCGGGAACTATGATGGTGAAAGACGTCACATCATCAGGTGGTTTTGTATCTGCTTATCTCACCAATGTAAATGGTACTTTGTACTATAAAGCGAACAATGGATTGTGGAAGAGTGATGGCACGGATGCAGGTACCGTGCTTGTTACAGGTTCAAATGCAGAAAATCTGACAGCCGTCAATAATAACTTATTTTTTTCGGTTGGCCCCGCTCTTTGGAAGATCGACAATGCAACAGGCAGCATAGATTGGTTGAACGGAACTATCAACTTCCCACGCAATTTTGCAAGATCAAATAACACTTTGTTCTTTGTTGCAACCGATGGAATAAACGGATACCAGGTCTGGAAAAGTGATGGAACGATTGCCGGAACAGTCATGGTAAAGGCTGTAGCTGCAAATAACTCTTCGCCGTTTGGATTAACCGATGTAAATGGTACTGTGTACTTCACGGCAGATGATGGGGTCCATGGATGGGAACTATGGAAAACAGACGGAACGGCAGCAGGGACAGTAATGGTTAAAGATATTTATTCCGGGAATAATGGATTTGCCCCGCTGGACCTGGTGAATGTAAACGGGATTTTGTTTTTCAGGATGGATGATGGAACGAATGGATGGGAATTGTGGAAATCAAACGGCACCGCCGCAGGGACTGTTCTTGTGAAAGATATTTTTCCGGGTTCGGCAGGATCTGATATTACAGCTTTGACATCCATCAACAACCGGCTTTATTTCAGTGCAAACGACGGTATTAATGGAAATGAAGTCTGGCGCAGCGATGGAACGACTGCGGGCACGATGATGGTGCAGAATATTGCTAACCCTGGTGGGAGCGGGGTAAGAGGGTTTGCTTTGGCTGGCACCAAAATATATGCTATAGCAACTACCGATAGTTATGGCGAAGAAGTATGGGTAGCCGATTACAATTTTGATGCTCCCTTACCGCTTACACTGCTTGAATTTAATGGTCGCCGCGTCAGCAGCGATGCATTGTTAACCTGGAAAACAGATAATGAAAGCAAGACCCGTCAATTTATTGTCGAAAGAAGTATAAACAGATTTGATTATACTCGAATTGGAACAGTCGCAGCAATGAATAGCGCCGGTATTAATCAATACACGATCAATGACCGTAATATTGATGGGCTTGGAGCATCGGTGATCTATTACCGGCTGAAACAGGAAGATATTGACGGTAACTATAGTTATTCGCGAATTGTTGCGATCTCTGTCGAAAACAAGAACACTATTCTGTTCTATCCCAACCCGGTGCATAATGAGGCATTCCTGTCAGTTTCGGTTAATAGATCCGAACAATTGCAATATCGGATCATTGATAATAGTGGCAGAACAGTGATACGGCAACAAATGAAATTAGCTAGCGGCGCTACATCTATCACAATTGATGTGAGTAAATTGGCAACGGGAATGTATTATCTCGACTTGACGGGTGAAACAATAAACGAAAGAAGATCATTTATAAAACAATAATTGACTAACGTATAAAATAGCCGGTTCGCTTATGGGGACCGGCTATTTTTTATGGGTCAACCTTTGTTGAATCAGCAGGCTGCTTCTTCTTTTTATTCAAAAGATTATTGAACGTATTTTTCAGCGTCTGTTCCGCTTTCTTTTTCGTGCTGTCGAGGTTATTGGTCTTAGTTGAATCCTTATTGCCAAGTAGCTTGTCTTTCAGTTCTTCTTTGAGATCATTTACAACCTGTGTTTTCACTACATTCAATGAATCTTTCACAGTTTGTTTGACAGTATCGGCTTTTGCTTTTGCAAAATCAACCGCCTGTTGCTGCAGATCTTTTATAGCGTCGCCTGCTGCTTCTTTCAGATCTGTTTTGATAGATGGATTGGTAAGACTGCCACCTACTTTAATATTCAGATCAACGACATCGCCAAGCTTTACAGGAATTCCTTTGTTGCTGGCCTGCGATGCGAGATTGTTTATTAGATTATTCCCTTCATTGCCAAGATATTTGCGGGGTACTTTCATTTGCACGACATAGTCAAGTGACTGATCAAGTCCATGCATACCACCAACCTGTAACTCTATATCTTTTACTTTAAACGTAAATGGTTTTACCAATACTTTACCGTTAGCAAATTCAATAAAATTTTTGATGTCTTTTATTGATACTGACTTCAACTCATCAATTTGAAGGGTGCTGGCTATTTTTTCCAACGGAGCAAATTTCTTCAGAACGCCTTCAATCAGCAAAAGATTTCCTTTGCCGGTAAGTGTGCTGAGGTCGGGCATCATATCGCCTTTCAGGTTTCCTGTCATGGAGAGCTGCGAACTTAATTTTCCTGCAAGGAATTGACCGATCGGCATCAGTTTCTGAATAGTGTTGTAGGAAAAAAATGCTTTTTGAACATCTACATCTCTCACGTCATAGCTTATATTGATCGCGGGATCTTTTTTATTTGTCTTTGTGGAATAGGAGCCATTGAATCCGATCGTCCCTTCAAGCGCTTCGGTCTTTACATTTTGTAGGGTAACGGTTTCATCCTTCAATAACAGCGTACCGTTTATGTTATTGTAATCTACTTTGTCATATTTTACCTTATCTGCTTTTGCATTTATAGTGAGATTAATATTTGATGGAACTATGAATGGCGTCGACGCAGCAGCACCATTTGAAGATGAAGCGGTAGATGCAGTATCCGTTCCCATCCAGTCATTCAGATTCATTTTGTCAGCAGACACATTTAATGTTCCTGTCAATGGCTGATCCTGCATGGCATAGCCAACGAGGTTATTAAATACACCTGTTGCCGAGAAATTGGTATTAAGATAATTTCCGGCAAGGTCTTTTAACGAAACAGTTTTTTCATTGAAGCCCAGTTCAGTGTTGGATATATTGATACCACCGGGATATTCCTTTGAAACATATTTCAAATTTTTCAGCCCGCCCGTTCCCGTAAGCGTTATTTTATCGTATTGCCCATTGTCAATGGCCGTTTTATTTCCTTTGAATGCAAGATCGGCATGAGTTGTTCCACTTATGCTTGTGCCGGGTTCAAGTTGTACAAATTGTTTGATATTAGCCAGCGTGAATTGACCTTTCGCCGTTCCGACAAAATCAACCGAAGACATTGGTCTGCGAAGCTGTAAAGTAAAATCAACCGGGTCCTTGCCAACCTCGATATGTCCTGCAGTAATATTTACGGAAGTATTATCTGCAATACCGCCACTATTCTCCAATTGTATTTCCATATTTCCATTCTGTATCGGTTGCGGAAAGGCCGGCGAAGAATAAAGCAGGTTTTTAATGTCCAAAAAGCCCCCTGCACTAAAATCGCCGGCCTCACCCCCGGCCCCTCTCCCTTCGGAGAGGGGAGTGATAGCCGACATATTTCCTTTTGCAAAAATATCGGCCCACACAAGACCTCCAGAGTTTCGTTCCTCCTTCCAGTTTGATGAACTTGGAAACATTGGCAAGGTCTAATTTCCCTTTTGCAATGGCATCAATGTATTGCTTTGTCTCAGGATTTTTGAAAAGAAGTTTAAAATCAAATGGCTCATTCCCCATTTCAATATGGCCTTTTGAAATATCAAGTACCGCATTATCCATTTTCCCGTCGGGATTGCTCGCATGCAGATCCACCTGTATGTTCTTTACGGGTTCCGGCAGATCGGGATATTGAAATGATCCGTCTTTTACAGCAAGGTTTACATCATAGGCCGGCATTTGTATTGAACTATAAGTTCCTTTTACAAAGCCATCGAATGTAGCCTGGCCGCTTGTTTTTATTTTGTCAAAATCCTGTTTGTATATAGCGGGTATCAACGATAGAATATCTTTAAATTCATTGGAAGGAGTCTTGAATTTGATATCCATGTTGTAGGTGCTGTCATTCACAAGCTGGAAGAAACCATCTGCATTCAACTTGAGATCGTTCAACCGGATATCATCGGTCCTGAACGTGTACTTACTTGTCGTATTGTCCATTTGTATATCAGCATCAATATTTGTTTTTGTATTGATGAGGTAAGGAATGGATTCCATGTTGAAGCTGACAGACTCTGCTTTTGTTTTTGTAGCCAGAGTAAAAATATCTGCGGTAAAATCACCGCTGCCCTCGTGATCAAGACCTGATATTTCAGCGGACATATCGCTGCTCTCATCTTTGTAATAGATATAACCATCGCTGATCTTATACTTCTGAAGGTTCATTTTAAATGCTGATCCGGAAGTATCAGTTGACGTGACTGTTTCGCCGCTTCCTTTGCTGATATCCCAATTGGCTTTCCCGTCTTTGCTTACAAGAGCGTGAATGCGGGGTGATTCAAGATATACTCCATACACTTCAATATCCTTGCCTTTTATAGCACTGAAAAGATCAACAGACGCATCAAAAGTCTTTGCTGCAAGTAAAGTATCGGTGGAGAATTCATTGGTTCCGATGACAGAAATATTTTCAAGCCCGATTGAAATTTTAGGAAAATGCCGGAAAAGGGAAAGACTGACATCTCCGAAATCAACTGTTGCGTTAAGAGTTTTATTGATCTCTTTTTTTACAAGAGCGACTATTTGCTTTTTGAATATTATCGGAATGAGGAAAGCTGCGGCAATCAATACGAGCAACGTTATACCTGTGATCTTTAAGGTTTTCCTGATTACTTTCTTCATAATGCGTGGCTTAGGATAGTTTGGATAGCCGAAATTGCAAATATGAAGCCAGACTAAAAAAGTAAACTTACTTAGGGGTCATTCAGCGACAAACCCTCACTCCTGTGAATTCTTTTGCTGATTCATTTCAATCTTTCCAATACACCTTTCCTCTTGATAACATTCTTGTAGTCCCATTGAATATCCTTTGACTTTTTAAGCCAACGCTTGAGGTCTTTTGTTTTGATCTCTTTATCGGAGGTATAGGTGACCGAAGCGTCTCTGAACTTTCCTGTACCCGGCTGAAATTCTTTTTCATCAAAACTAGCGCCACTCCAGAACATCAAACGGATACCACTCTTTAATTTACTATACCCAACGATTGGGTTTCCATCAAGGAACCAAACGGGGTGTGCATGCCATATCTTGTTTTCTGCTTCTGGTAAGTTTTTGTTGATCTCCTCCGCCAGCAGATTGCATATCTTTTTATCACCGGGTGATTGTTTGTTATTGTATGCCTGGATGTCCTTATTCATTGTTTTTGCGAAGCACTATGGGTTATTCTATTATAACCAATTTATTATTATTATCAATTAAAACTCTTTTTACTTCTTTTACAAACGGTAAAATAGTTTCGTAGTTATTGTTGGGAACATTAAGGATTATAAATCTTATCGAAAATCTTTCCAGATTCTGTTGATACTGCAAATTCTTATCTGACGTAATTAGAAAATCAAAGCCATCTTTCTTCATGGCATTGAGCAGCTCGCCATTTTCCAATGCATTCCAGCCTTTATCATTTACCGTATAAATTTCACAAACATCCTGCAAACGGTATTTTAGTTTTACCGGCAGATTTTCATCAAGCAGTACCTTTTTCATTGGCTATTGCTTGAAAGTTGAGCAGTTTTTCAAAATGATCTATAACCTGGATTGCCTGTTCTTTTTTTACAGAAGGAAAATCTTCAAGGAATTCATTTATGGAGTGCCCGGTCTTTAAATAGTCAAAAAGATTTTTAACAGGGACCCTTGTGTTGGTAAATACTGGCTCACCGCTTTGAATATTAGGCGATATAGTAACCGGGTTTGACATTTCTCCTGGGTAAATATATAAAAATTATCGGGGTTCTTACTGCGAAGAACTATAGAAGAAGGATGTTGATCGAATCCTTCAACTTTACAAAGCAACGATCATAATATTTTTATAGTAAACTTTATTGCCATGGTCCTGTAAAGCTATTTTTCCTTTTTTGGCGGTACCATAATCGGGATAGTCTTTCCACTTACCTTCATTTTTCATTTTCGTCCATTCATCATTCCATGCCTGGAACTCTAAAATTTTTTCTCCGTTCAGCCAATGCTCTACATGACCTTTATTAAAAACTATTTTGCTTGTATTCCATTCACCAACCGGGTTTAATTTCTTTTTATCGTTGGGTAAGTACATGGCATAATCAGCTCCTGCTTTTTGCCACTCTTCTAATTTATCAGGAAAACCTATGTCATCTATGATTTGATATTCGGGACCAGTTTCATATGGCGTTTCGTATTTTGGATTTTCGATGACATGATACATTACGCCGCTGTTGGCTCCTTTCGTTACTTTCCAATCCCAGCTCAACTCAAAATTTTCATAATCATTGTTCGTGACAATATCACCGCCATGAGCATCTTTTGCAGCACCGAGACAAACCATGGCTCCATCTTCGATCTCCCAGTTTTTTATTTCACCCGTTTTATTGAAACCATGCCAGCCATCAAGACTTTTGCCGTCAAAAAGAATTATTGATTTTTTTTCATTGACATTTCCCGGTTCTTTGTTCATGGCTGAATCATTTGAAGAGTTATTGCAAGAACAAATAGCGAAGACAAACAATAAAGCAGTAATGAGATTTATATTATTTTTCATAATGATCATTCTTGTTTTTTTATTAGTTGCATTTTTTCAGGATTCCATGAAATGGCCGTGTCATTGTTATAACTATCAATACACAATAGAGCTGGAGCGGCGGCTCTGTATCCGAATACCGCATCTTCAACCACCTTTCCTCCATTTCTTATGGCTGTAAAGAAATTCACGAAATGATCATAAGGTCCGCCTTTATAATCTTTTTCAGCTTCAAATTTTATTTCCTCAGGAGGCAATATTCTTTTGCGGTCGCCGAGTGGTTTGCCCGCTTTCTTCATTTGCTCAATAAAAAACGGGTCATCTGAGGTAGTGTTTTTATTTCTTTTTAGTACTACATCATCCCATGTAACATCCATAGAGCCTTCACTGCCTACTAATTTTAAATACGTAGTGCCGCTGGTGCCGTCAACAAAGTTGCAACGCAATGAAAGATTAAAGGGAGGATGAGCCTGCGTTTCAGGATAATCAAATGTACCTAACAATACATCCGGGACTTCACGACCATCTTTCCAATAACGAAGGCCGCCGGATGAATAAACTTTATTTGGTCCAAATGAATTGGTAATAAAATGCAAACTAGAAAAAAGATGCACGAAAAGATCGCCTGACATTCCCGTTCCATAATCCAAATAATTTCTCCACCTGAAAAAGCGCAAGGCATCAAAAGGACGTTTCGTTGTATTACTGATATATGTATCCCAGTCAACCGTGGCCGGTGATGCATCTGCAGGAATAGGATATTGCCAGGCACCAATGGGAGAGTGGCGTGCCCAGAATCCTTCAGCATAATTCAAAGCGCCAATGGCTCCATCTTTCAATAATTCTTTTGCTTTTTCATTTCCAAGTGATGAAACTCCCTGGCTGCCTACCTGGAAAACTTTGCCGGTTTCTTTTTGTGCCTGTATGACAGCGGGTCCTTCCGTTATGGAATGAACCATTGGCTTTTCGCAATACACATGTTTGCCGGCTTTCATCGCGTCAATGGAAATTTGCTGATGCCAATGATCGGGAGTTGCGACGATCACGGCATCTACGTCCTTACGGCTTAATACTTCCTTATAGTGGCGTGTCGTGAACAGATCTTTCCCCCATTTATCCTTTGCATCTTTTAACCTGCCATCATACAGATCGCATGCCGCCACTATTTTAATTCCGGGAGTTGAAAGGGCTGTGATAGTATCCTGGGTTCCCATGCCGCCGGCGCCGATCAATGCAATGTTTAAATTATCATTGATGCTGACTGGTTTTTTTTTCTCCAGTTGGAAACGGACGGTATTATCTCCTGTTGCAAATGCATTTCCGCCTGCAGCTACAGCCGCTGCCGAAACAGCCATTGTTTTGATAAAATTCCTGCGTGAAGAATTGTTATTTTTTTTCATAGTTGCATTTTGGGCTTTAATATTCTGATAGTTACTAACTTAAGATTTGCAGCGATTCTTCAATAGAAAGATAGCACTTTCCAAATATAAGATGTCAGAATAAATAAAATTGCTTGATTTACCTGCCGAAGGAGGCGGAGAACAAATCTCTTTTTCGCGAAGTGGTTTTGAATTGCAGTGTTTATTATAGCCCTATGAATTGTTTTTATTTTTGCAGTATTTCCCCATTCAGCGGGGACAACGCGAGTTCCGCTCCTGCTTGCTAAGAAGAACTGATCTACCTGATGATAGAAAATAATTCAATTGTCGTTTATGTTTCCGCTAGACTGTGCATGTTATTTTTAATTACCCAGCGTCATAAATCAATTGTCATCATATACTTATCGATTAATCAAATTGCAATTAGACAAATATGTAAAAACTGTTTCTTTAGAATTGGAAAGTGCCTTATCTTTAGCTCACCCAACCATCCTTTCAAATCAACCATCTTTTTAATTAGCTTTTATTTCGTTGCCCCCAACTATCCTGTCAGATCAGCCATTTTTTTATTAAACGATAATAACAGCATTCATTGACAGAATCTGATCTTATAAAAGATTGCCTGAGGGGGAACAGGCAGGCTCAGTCAAAGCTTTATGTAAAGTTTGCAACAAAAATGTTAGTTGTATGTCTTCGTTATGCCAAAACCCGCGAAGAAGCAGAAGAAGTTTTGCAGGAAGGATTCCTAAAAGTATACCAGTTTCTCCATCAGTTCAGGGAAGATGGATCATTTGAGGGCTGGATCAGGAAGATCATGGTGAATTGCGCTTTACAAAAATTGAGAAATGATTCACGCCTTGCACCGGTGATCAGCATCGAGCCTCACGATGAGCAATTTGTTATAGAGGATTATATTGAAAGCGGCATCAGTTCCAAGGAATTGCTGCGAATGGTTATGTCTTTGCCTCCTGCTTATAAACTCGTTTTTAACCTGTATGTATTTGATGGATACAAGCACAGGGAGATCGCAGAGTTGCTGGGGATTTCGGAAGGCACTTCCAAATCAAATCTGTCTGATGCAAGGACATTTTTGAAAAAACAATTATGTAAAAACCAAATCAAGGCCAAACCTTATACGTTATGAGTAACCCGTTAACCGAAATTGATAAACTGTTTCGCGACCTCATTGAGAAACGCTCCGAAAAGCCTTCTCCGGATGTCTGGGATAAGATCGAATCAGATATTGAAATGGAAACTTCATATAAATACATACGTAAGTATAGAAGTTTAAAAAGAAACGTTTCTGTAGCATTACTATTTATTTCCGCCCTGGTTATTTTTGGGACCGTTAAACTGCTTGAGCTAAACAGCAAAGTTGCGAAGCTCAGGAATGACTCAACCAGGGTTGTGAAATTGCAAGCGGCTAATCAAAATAAAACTGCACAAACCACCGATATCAAAACATCCGCATCGAATGAAAAAACTAGTGTGGATGGAACGAAAGAAGTAAGAGGTGAAATGCCAGCCATTGCCGGCCAAAGGGAAGAAGATTACAATGGAGATAAAAACGGCGCGGATTATGTTGACCAGCGCCCGATTCTCACAGCGCCAATGAACAAATCAAATTCCGTTGCAGCTAAGCAATTGTTCAAAGATCAAAATTCAAGGACACGGGACGATGTTACTAATGCCATACCTTTAGCCGCTGCAGATGAATTCAATGATCATTCAAATTCCCCGGATGTTTCTTCAGTACAAAAGAATTTTTCTGTTTCTTCTGAAAATTTATTTAAAAACCTGTTTTCGTTGACTGCTACTTCATTTAGTGAGTATGGCAAAAAGTATTTTGCCGATCCGCAGTTGCCTGCGGTGACTATTCCAGGATCGCAGCTGCCTGTTTTCACGGTTGCAACTATTCCGAAAAATTCTGAGGAGAATGGGTCCCGACTTTCACTGGCATTCCAGTTTTCGGCCAATGCTAATTGGAATAGAGTTATTGAGAATAAAAAATACGATAGACGGCACAACAATAATGGCGGCGGAGGTTCTAATGGCGGTGGTAATAGTGGCGGTGGTCCAAATGGGTCGGGAGGCAGTTGGGGTGGTCACCACGAAGACCATGATGATTTAAGGAAAAGCGAGGACAGCAGGCGTTCTTATACAGAGGGCGTTGCGCTGGGTTATGTTGTAAATAAAAAGCTTTCGATTCATACGGGATTAAACTACCAGCAGAATTCATCAAAAGTAAAGGACAAGAAAATATATGCCGATAAGGATCGCGACGGCCAGGTGATATATCAACTTAGCTCAGCTGCAGGGTATGCTAACTTTACCCCCCCGGGAAACAGTAATCCAAACGTGCATGACAGTATAATGATCAGCAGGACCCGCAACTACAGCAATTACCTCGGTATTCCGCTTACGGTTGAATACCGCCTATTATCATCCGCTAAATTTTCTTTGGCGGCGTTTGCTGGAGGCCAAGCCAATTTTTTAGTCTATGGAAAGACATACACGGTATTAGGAGAAGGAACGCCGGATGAATCCTCGGAAACGGCTAAAACCAATGGATTGAAATCAAACTACTTCTCTTTTCTAACCGGGATAACCGGGGAAATGAAGGTCAGTAAAAATTTGTCGCTCACTCTGGCACCTACAGGCCAGTTCGGATTGACGGATATCAATACAAAAAGATCGGTAAAGACCCGGACAAATCATCTTGGTGTCACTGCTGGGGTAAAGTTCAGATTCTAATCTAATTACGACAATATTTTTCCACCAACCCAACGGACGCTTGTCATTTGCAATCTATTACATAGTGGGGTTGTAGCAATTCACCGGAATTTCCTGGTAAAAAATTCAACGAATGAAAAAGCATGCTCTATGGGTGCCCGTTATCATCGCCCTTGCTCTTGTTTTGTCAGTAGCTATGATGGTAATGATTGCATCTTTTTTTGTCTCATTATTTTAACACCTATGCGATACCAACTGACCATTTACTGGCAATTTGTACAGGGCAACGTTCTTTGGGAAACACATAAAAAAACTAACTTGCAAACGGGTTTGTGCAATTGCTGACTAACCTGGATGTTCTTCGTACAAATTTCAATTGGTTAAATTCTGGCGGGATACAAAGCAGTGTCCCGCTTTTTTTTATTAATGATCTTTTCCTTTTCTCTTTATTCAGCCAGGAGAGTTAAAAGTGATGTACAGGCGCTGACAATAAAAAGATATTTTTCATGGGCGCTTGTTTTGACCTTTCTGCAGTTCGTAAACAGTCGAATTAATCTTGCATTCGTTGACTTGTCATTCAGAAACTAAAACCGTGATAAGGTAATTCCGCCGTCAATCATTATCACCTGGCCGGTGGAGTAGGGGAAGTTTCCAAGCGCTAATGCAGCTACTGCTTTTCCAACATCATCAGGATAGCCCCAACGGCCCTGAACGGCTAAACCATCTTCAAAAAGTTTATCATATTTTTCTTTTACACCGGCTGTCATATCCGTATAGATCACACCGGGACGAACTTCATAAACCGGAATATCAAACTCTCCCAAACGAACAGCAAATAATTGCGTTACCATACTAAGACCCGCTTTGGAAACACAATATTCCCCGCGATTGACAGAAGCCACGGTGGCCGATATCGAAGAAACGTTGATGATGCAGGATGTAAATGAAGTGTCAGCTTTTTTTTGTTCGATCATCCAGTTAGCTGCCAGTTGTGTGAGGAAGTAGGTACTCTTGAGGTTGGTAGTAATTAGCCTGTCAAAACTTTCTTCGCTTGTTTCAAGAATATCCTTTCTTTCTTTTGGCGCTACTCCTGCATTGTTGACAAGTACATGCAGTTTACCAAAATGCTTTTTAACCTTTTCTATTATTTTTTCCCGGTCTGCTGTTAAAGAAACATCTCCCTGGCAATATATAACGTCGGCTCCTGCATTTCGCAGGTCTTGCAGAACATCCCTAACGGCATCCTCTTCTCTTATACCATTAATGGCAATATCAAAACCATTTTCCGCAAGATGGTTTGAAATGCCGTAACCAATGCCTCTGCTTCCACCGGTTATCAATGCTACTCTTTTCATGATGATCGTTTAATTAAAGTTCGGGAATATCAACCCAGCAACGTTTACTCCAGCTTTCTATTCCTTTTTCTGCCAGCTGAACTCCCTTCGCTCCGTCGCGAAGATCCCATGGAAATGGTTCATCTTTTACAACATGTTTCAAAAATAATTCCCATTGCATCTTGAAAGCATTGTCAAATGTTTCCTGTTCCTGCACTTTTGTCCAGCCATCAAAAAAATTAATAGGTTGAGATATATCCGGGTTCCAGACGGGTCTCGGCGTATTTTGATAATCCTGGGTATAACATTCACGCAAACCCGCCACGGCAGAACCCTTTGTTCCATCAACCTGCAATGTAAGCAGATCATCACGCCTTACTCTGACCGTCCACGAGGAATTGAAATGCGCAATGACACCGTCTTCCAGCTGGAAAGTTGCATATGCTGCATCATCAGCAGTGCATTCATATTCTTTTCCCTGTTCATCAATCCTTTTAGGAATATGCGTTGCTCCCAAACATGAAACAGCTTTCACTTTTCCAAAAACATTATCGAGTACATAACGCCAATGGCAAAGCATATCAACAATTATTCCTCCGTCATCTTCTTTCCGGTAATTCCATGAAGGGCGTTGGGACGGAATTGTATAACCCTCAAATACCCAATAACCGAATTCACCTCTCACGGAAAGTATCCTGCCGAAGAAGCCCTCTTGAATAAGGCGTTTTAATTTTAAGATACCGGGAAGCCAAAGTTTGTCCTGAACCACACCGTTTTTTAATCCGGCATCTTTACATAATTTATAAAGCTCCATCGCAGTTTTGGTATCTGTTGCTGCCGGTTTTTCACAATAAATATGCTTACCCGCTTTCACAGCTTGTTTAACAGCATCGGCTCGTCTCCCGGTTACTTGTGCGTCGAAATAAATAATATTGTTCTTATCTGCCAAAGCTTCATCAAGATCAGTTGTCATTTTTTTTACCCCGGATAGTTCACTGAGTTTTTCCAGCTTTGTAATATTTCTGCCCACGAGTATTGGGTCAGGCATAATGGTTTCTTCTTCACTGATCTTTACCCCACCTTGTTTGATGATCGCTGCTATGGACCGTAACAGGTGCTGATTGGTTCCCATGCGTCCTGTTACACCATTCATGATGATCCCTATTTTATGCTCTTTCATTGTCAGGAATTTTCTTTATAAGCGTTTATTATTTTTTTCAAAAACTGTGATTGATCCTGTTGCCAGTATTTATTGGAAAATATTTCCACTTCGTAAAATCCACTGAATCCCGTTGCTTCTACCCATGATCTTATTTTATTAACAGGAATACAGCCATCACCCATTAAGCCACGGTCCAATAAAATATCTGTGGTAGGAGTGTTCCAGTCGCAAATATGAAATGCAAACAAGTTATCATTTTCACCGCAACGTTTTATTTCCTGTTCTAAATATGGATCCCACCATAGATGATACACATCAACAGCAACACCGACATGCGGTGAGTTAATTCGTTCTGCCATATCATTTGCCTGCGATAGTGTATTGATGGCAGAACGTGTATCTGCATACATAGGATGAAGCGGTTCGATAGCTAATTTTATTCCTGCCGCTGCTGCATTGGGGAGAATCGTTTCGATACCGTCCAGTATTTGTTTTCTTGAATCTTCGAGGGATTGAGAGGGATCGGCTCCGCAAACCAATACGATAAGTTTTGTTCCTAATTCAAATGCTTCTTCTATCGCTTTAAAGTTATCATCAATCGCCGCTTTTCTTTTTTCTTTTTCTTTAGCAGGAAAAAAGCCGCCGCGACAAAGCGAAACAATATTCAATCCATGATCTCTTAAAAGCTGGCCCGTTGTTTTGATATTTCGATTGGTCAATGCATCCCTCCAGACAGTTATTCCTTTTACGCCTTCCGCTGAATAATTTTTTGCAGCTTCTTCAATGCTCCATGGCTTTGTTGTGATGGTATGAATACACAACTGCGTAAGATCGGTCAGTGGTTTGGCTCTCATTAAACGCAATTGAAGAATGTGTAATATTTCTCATTATTGATAATCCGTTGCAGGTAGAGACTTACTTCACGAATATGATAATCTCCCCACATGCTGGATTCGCCATTTGGAATTTTGCTGCCTTCCGGAATATGATCCCATCCGTTTGGCCGGTGATAGATCGAATGCAGTATCATTCCCTGGTGTGCATCATTGGTACTTAAATAAGGTTCGTCCAATAAAGTATTCATGACAGAAAGACCAGCCTGCCAGTACCGATTCCCGTTTTTATCATCTCCTTGATGCTGCAAATATTTTCCCAACCGCAATAAACCCTGCGCACCAATAGCTGCCGCTGAGCTATCAACCGGCTCGAATGCATTGAATGGATCAGCAGGTTTATTTAAGTAATCACCCATCTTAGAAAGATTTGGAGCACCTGTATCCCAATATGGGATTCCATCTGTGCAGGAGTTTTCTATATAAAAATCACAAGTGGCTTTGGCAGCTTTCAACATAAAAGATTCTATACTTTTTTTGCCGCCAAAAGCTTCCAGTTCTGTTTCTTTTAAAGTGTCGAGCCATTCCAAGCTCTTCAGCAAATCCGCACATGGCCCATGCCAGTCCTCTCGTCCATGTGGTAAACCCGGAAAAGCCTTGTTGAGAATTCGGACAACGAAAATTCCCATCTTTCACATTGAAAACATTTTCGTGTGCCGTGCGGCCCCATACATCATAACTGTCACGACCTTCTCCATAAAAGATGGAATAATCTGCAGTAGCTTTTATGTGTTGTATTGCACGTTCCAATAAACTTATTTTCACATCACCTTCTCCCTGGAAGATATGACCGAGACAATGGCTCACTACCAATGCGCGGCAGGAACGGATGGTATCCACAAATAATGAATGGGAACCATTGAAAGAATGAATAAAGCCGCCGTTCTTAATAACGGTCCAACGACTTGCCTGCACCGCTCCCGATATTTTTAACGCTAATTCATAAAAGTTTTTCTCCCATTCGTTAAAAGGGATCTTATCTTCTTTCATTAACCGCAATAAATTACCATATGTGCTTATATTATTAAAACCATGATCATGCACACCGGTATGGCTGACATGCGGCGCCATTTTTTTTACTGTCTTTTCTTTTGCTGTTTCTAAAAAAGATCTTTCCCCGGTGGCATCATACTGAAGAATGGAAGATCCATATTGAAATCCCTGTGTCCATTCTGTCCATCCTCTTGTTGAATATTTTCCGTTTATCGTGAATACGGGTGAGCCTTTGCTTTCATCATAATCTTTTTCGATCTGGTTTATTTTTTTTGCAGAAAGTTCCCAGAACTTCGTGAGTTTGTTTTGGAGATCAGATGGCTTTATCGTATCGTTAATCCGGAGCATAATTGTAAATATAAATTATTCGGTTAAAGAAATATTGAACCACATAGGCACATAGGAACATAGGCATTCACATAGATTTTATTATTCTTCCGGCAATAAAGAAAAAAGATTGTTTACAAGAGTTTTCTGTCCGTCTTTAAAAATATTGACACAATGAAAATTTATGATAATGCCTTTAGGCTTCTGCAACATTTGCATGTAAGAGAACAAGACTGCGTAATGTATCGGTAAAAGACCTTCCTGTGCTTTCAATTCTACACAAAGTATATCTTCTACCAGGACATCTAGTCTTAATTCTGTATCAAGTTGCAAACCTTTATACGCAATTGGCACCCATATCTGACTCTTGTTCGCTATCTCCTGTAAATTCAATTCTCTCAAAAAACATTTCTCGTAAACACTTTCCAACAACCCAGGACCAAGTTGTTTATGTACCTCTATTGCACATCCAATCACCTTATAAGTAAGTTCATTTAAATATTTTTTAGTTATTCGCATTATCTATGTGTTAATCTATGTGCCTATGTGGTTCAAAATTCCAAGGTAGTAACTGTTAAGTTTTTTGCCCTTGTTGTTTCGGAAGCATAGCTACTGCAATGATACCTACGACAGCCAATACGATCAGCACTGCAAATCCATTAGCATAGCTTCCACTATTATCACGAAGCCAGCCCACCAGCATCGGGGAAAACGCCTCCCCCAATCCATCCGCCGTTAAAACCAATCCCATCACACGTCCCATAATCTTTACTCCGAATAACTCGGCTGCCATTAACGGAATGATCATATAATCACCACCCAGTCCCATTCCGAAAACAAATGCGAATAAATAAATTATACCGGGAGTCGAAGAAAAATAAAGCAGCGGTATTGATCCGGCAACCAATGTATATACCAGGATCATCACATATTTTTTGGGAAACCTATCGGCCAGCCAGCCCATCAGCACACGACCGATAATACTTGAAAAAAGAACCAATGAAATAATATTGGCTGATTGTCCCTGCGTATATTTCAGATCAAGACTGAAAAAAAGTTTAAGGTTTTGACTCGTACCGGCCACGGCTCCAATAGAACACATACTACCGATCAACAAGAGGTAAAATGGCCAGCCTCTCACTATTTTACTAAGTGGAGTAGCCGGTTCTTCGGGAACGGTATTGATTGATATAGTTTTCGGTTTTTCTTTTACGATCCATGCCATTGGAAACGCAACAACAACCATCCCTATTCCCAAAAGCATTAGTGCCTCGTGCCATCCAAATTCAATGTTGAGCCATTTTGCTAGTTGTGGCACTAACATTCCACCAACACCGATGCCGAGATAAGCAAAGCCCATTGCTTTGCCGCGTGATTTAGTAAACCACCGTGCTATTAAAACCTGGTTGGGCAATGGCCCTGCACACATATAACCCAATGCGTTGAATACATAAAACAAATAAAATTGCCATAATGAACTGACCGTGCTTAAACCGACCAGCGCTATTCCCCCCATTAAAATTCCGGTTAGCATTAATCGTCTTGGGCCGAAACGATCGATCAGCCAACCGGCAAAAAATCCCAATAGCCCAACGGACACTTTTGCGAATGCATTGCCTGATGTAACAGTGGCTCTTGACCAATCAAATTCTTTTACCCAGAAATCATAAAAGAAAGGAAGCCCATAGAACATAATGCCTACAATGGAGAAAAGGCTGAGAAAGCCGGTAGAAGCCGCTTTTAATTGTCCGGAACTTAGTTTCGTGGCTCGCATTAGTAACCATTATAAATGTGAATATAGCAAATCAATACTTTTACGGGCTGACGATGTGGAAATGGAATGGATAGTTGCCAGCCGACGTAATTTTTGCTACGGTTCCCTCGCAATGACAGCCTGCAATGACGATGTTGCATTGAATGACGGCATAGTAGGCGCCGATGCCGGGATGCTCACGATAGCGATCGGGACCCGACATAACAAATCATATAGTTTGTATTCTCTTTACTGGCGCGGAACACTATGAAGAACGGGAACGTCAGTCGCCGAAGTAAATAACACGAACTCTTTTTTTACTTTATTGAATGTGTTCCTGAAAACAGTGTAGCGATTTTTTAAAGCATTATGATTGTAGGATGAGGAAGTTTTGTTGTTAGGGGGCTCATTAACCCTGGCAGCGGCTGCAAGCTTCATTTTAATGAGTTGCATCTCATGCCTTAATTCATCTATCGTCTGCCTGAGGATGATAAACTGCTGCTTAAAATGTTCAATCCCTGCTATTACGTCCGGCATATTTTTTTTAGATCCGAGTTCAATAAGATAATCGGCAAATATTCTTAAGACACTGATGTCTGAATTCATTTCGGCGATCCATAAGCGGTAACTCAGGTGAAGGCTCATGGCAGAAGAAGCTGTTGGCATAGCAAACGATTATGATCAAATTTACTGAAATGGTAAGGAAGAATGACAAAATATATCCTGCCATACCATGCTGCCAGATTTTCACAGGCACAATCCCGAATAACAAACCTTTAGTTTTTATTTTCTTTATTGGTTGAGACATAGAAAACTGGGGCAAATACCGCGAAATGGGGCAAGAGCATTATTTTACAACGGGCCTCATCGAAATTATTCCGTCAACGACGAACGCACTATATCCTCTCCAGGGAAGTGCCCCTTTGTATTCTTTATAATGAAGATCAAAATAATCGCCGCTGTTATTCATAAGAACATTGGCAATGCTATCATTCACTACCGAAAATTCAAATTCATAAGATTGAATGCTGCCGGGCGTTTTGGAACGAAATCCTGACTGTATCAACTTGCCTTCATACGTTTTAAAAAGGTTGCCTTTTTTCACCAGGTAATTCAGCTCTCCTGATTTTACTCCTTCACCAAAAACAAAATAATATTTCCACCAAATGACTACAGCGATTAAAACAATGCCAATGACGAGCGCCCATCTAAGGATTTTTTTAAACCGGTTTTTCTTTTTTTGTGGCAGATCCATAAACGTAATTCTATTACGAATTTACAGATTTGTTTGCCTGCCGCAATGACGGCTGTTTTATTGAGAGATGCCTCTCAAAGACCGGTACCGATAGACAATCTTAAGCATAACATTCTATAGCTTTTATTTTCTTAATTGGGTTTGGGACATTAGGCAGAAACAGGGAGGCAAATCTTATAAGAATTTTGTTTGATCATACAATTCATTCCATTGAGGATTCATGCTGTTGATGAGTATTACTTTTTTCTTTCGGCTACCGCCTTTTATTCTTTTCTCTTCAGCGATGGCTTCGATGATCGTGTCAAACCACCTGTAGTAAACAAGCTTACCGCAGTTGTACTTTGCTGAGAAGCTTTTGGGATAAAATTTTTCTTTGCGTTTTCTGATTCGTGCCCCGATGGTTGAAGTTACTCCTGTATAAAGCGTAGAGTGGTTATTGCTGCATGTTATGTAGACGTAGCCACCTTTTCGCATTGGCATTGCGAGGGCTGCAGAAAGAATGTTGAATCTAATTGGTTGTTGGCGGGTCAAAGCAATCTTTCTGCAATTGTTGTTTAGTTTGCTTCGCCCTGCCGCCGAAGTCTTGCAGTGCGAAGATACTGCTGGCAGTTCTCGCAAAGACGACGACCCTGCGGGGTGGTGGAGTCGTTACCGATTTGAGGTTTGGGTGTTCGATGCTTTGCGGATACTTGCAACTTTTCGGAGACTCCGTCATTGCGAGGCAACTGATGATGAGTTGGAATTGATAGCTGCCAGCCGACGCAATCTTTGCTTCGGTGTTGGATTTGGTTTTCTTCGCTCTGCCGGTGGATTGTTGGTGGTGCGAAAATACTGCTGGCAGTTCTCGCAAAGACGGAGACCCTGCGGGGCGGTGGTGTCCTTACCGTTTTGAGGTTTGGGTGTTCGATGCTTTGGGAGTTCTTACCTTTTTCGGAGTCTCCGTCTTTGCGAGGCAACTGATGATGAATTGGAAATGACAGCTGCCAGCCGACGCAATCTGTTTGGACGAATGCTTATCCGGTGCGTGAGACACGCACCAAGGCTGACTCACTTTTTACGGACACGAACGCATGCGAGGGCCGATGCTGAAATGCAATCACTGCACAACAATCATAGAGTTTTATTTTTTATTTTCTGGAAACATTTCCCTGATTGTACGAGATATGTATTGTAATTCGTAAACAATACCATTTATTCTAATTACTTTTTCTTTTCCATCTATCCATTCGATTGTTCCTGCTTCGTTACAACAAAGGTATTTCCCATCAACAGGTTTTGTATTCGTTTTAAACATCAATGTTTCATGATTGTCGTAAATGAATCTATCTCCAACTTTCAGAGACGTGGACGAAACTTCCTTCTCACTTGTATAAAGCGGCCTGATTATTTTAAAATCAGAATATCTATTTGAAGTAGCCATATTTCAAAATTTCAGTTGTGATTAAAATTAGTTTTAATCCTGGTTGTTTATTTTCTCCCATATCTTCTAAATGCCTGAATTGTTTGATAAAAGCCATATGCAACAAATATCCTTCCTGCCAAATCAAAAATAAATGAGGAAACTGACAGTGTAATTGATTGTTCGAACAGCTTATCTAGTTCAAAGAATCTAATCGGATTCATAAACCTAAATAAAGCAATCAAAAGATTTCTATCAAGAGTTATCGGAAACCCGAGATGATATTCTTTTGTGGAAAGGACTAATAGATAAAAGAAAAGTATTCCGACTGTAAATGAAAAAACAATTCCTTTAAACCAATTTCTACCAAAATTGTTTGAAATTTTATTTAACCATAGATTTAACCAGGTAAAACTTATATATGGTTTCTTTTTTGAAATAAGCCATCTTAGTTTTCTATAATGTTCTTCAATTTCCCTAGATTGATATTCTAATGCCCTAACAGTATCTCCCTGTTTTTGAAAAGCAGTATGTAATTGACCAAAGGCTAATTGAGCTTGCGCATGATTAACTTCATTTGCTATTCTAACCGTTTTGGGAAAATCTGTTTCACTAAAGAAAGCTTCTATTATCTTGCTATTCTCAAATTCTAAAGTTGCTTTTGAAAAATCACACAAAATGAAATCAGTTCTGCCCAAATTTGAAGAGTTAATAGCTAACAAACCTCCTTGTTGAATCTTTAGTTCCCTTAGAGTTATTATGCCTTCGTTAAATAACTTATCGAAATGTAATTTTTTTAATTCAACTTTCTCAAGATGGAAAAAAGTGTCCTTTCTAATACTCGTTCCCCACAATCGAAGTTCTTTAATAAAAGGACATTCCTTTATTGTTGTCTTAGTTAAGTGTGCTATTGCTAATGCAGTATAGAATTTATCTTGGTGGTTTATTACTTCTATTTCCCTATGCTCACTAATATTATCAATGCTTAAAGTAGACAACTCAGACGAAAGAAGTCTAAATATAAGACCGATCTTAAATCCATTTAAAATAAAATTATCTGCATGAATGTTTTCAAAATTTGCTTCGCTTTTGATTTCTGTTTGTTCGATGATATTTAAGCTTTCGAAATAGACTTCATCAGTTTCAACCGATCCAGTGATGACCTTATTGAAAAATAATTCTCCTTTTTTTTCTTTCTTTTTGTTATTAATATTTTTTATGACTATTGATTTTTTAAAAGGTCCCGATATTGTCAAATGCGAATCAATATCGCAATCGGTTATTATTAATAAGTGAGATGTTGCAGCATTAGAGGAAAAAGCTGTTTCCTCTTTTAGATGGCAGTTGTTTTTTAACTCAATTTGCCTTTGAAGATTTGTAAAGTTAACTTTTTTATGAAAAGTACAGTTGTCAAATATGATTAAACCTATGTTTGAGTAGTTGCTAAAATAAACGCTATCATTGAAATCGCAATTGATGAATGTTAACGCTTTAATTAAATTTTGTGCGCCTTCGTTGAATTGAAGATATCCGTCAATTTCAATATCAGGAATAACTAAACCATCATTGTTAATAAGGTATTTTCCATTGTGACTCCCAGTCGAAATCACGGTCTTAATAACTTGAGCGGTTACTTTTTCTTTTTTTGATTCAGTACTCATAAGCTCACAAAGCATTTGAATTTGTCTTGGCTGTTGTGGTTGATTGTAAATTTATCCCAATTTGGTGAGGTACTTCAGAATCCAATTGCCGGATAGCGAACCGAACCCCGAACGGAGCGTCGCAACGACCGATCATAGTAGCGATCCAGCTTGTAAAACCATCCTTCGACAAGCTCAGGATGAAATCATCTTACTCACATTTTAACCCCTCTTTGTGAATAACCTCCTGAGCGTCAAATATTATTTATCCCTTATTCAGCGTAAATTCGCCGCTAATAAATTCTTACACTGTGAGATTAAAAAGTCTGGAGATCAAGGGTTTCAAAAGTTTTGCGGATAAAACTATTGTAAACTTCGACGATAATATTACCGGCATCGTTGGCCCTAATGGTTGCGGCAAATCCAATATCGTTGACAGCATTCGCTGGGTGATCGGCGAACAAAAGATCAGTCACCTGCGCAGTGAAAACCTTGACAGCCTTGTATTCAATGGCTCTAAAACCCGCTCTGCCAGCGGTCTTGCCGAAGTGAGCCTGACCTTTGAGAATACAAAGAACCTGCTGCCTACCGAATTCAATACCGTTACCATCACCCGCAAATTTTACAAAAGCGGCGAGAGTGAATACCGCCTTAATGATGTGCAATGCCGGCTGAAGGATATCCAGAACCTGTTTATGGATACGGGTATCAGCACCGACTCGTATGCGATCATCGAGCTGGGTATGGTGGATGACCTGATCAAAGACAAAGACAATAGCCGCCGCCGTATGCTGGAACAGGCTGCCGGCATTTCTATTTATAAAACCCGTAAGAAAGAAGCCCGCCTGAAACTGGATGCTACCGAACAGGACCTTGCACGTATCGAAGACCTGTTGTTCGAGATCAACAACCAATTAAAACAATTAGAAAGCCAGGCAAAGAAGGCGGAGAAATATCATGAGATCAAACTGGATTATCGTGAAGTGAGTATTGAGTTGGCAAAGGCTGCATTGGAAGGTTTCAATCTTTCATACAATGAACTGACAACGCAAAGTGAAAATGAAACGGATCGGAAAATAAAGTTAGAAGCAGAGATAGCGATCGAAGAATCTAATTTGGAACAAGAAAAGCTGGCGTTTATTGAAAAAGAAAAAGCATTGCAATCAATGCAACATGCTTTTAATGATTTGGTGGAAAATGTTCGCGGCAGGGAAAGTGAAAAGAGTTTAGCCGCTCAACGTTTGGAACATTTGCGTGAAAGAGAAACAGGGCTGAAAGATTTTTTGCAAAAGGCCGAAGGGCAATTGAAAGGTTTTGAATCAAGCATTGAACATACCGATCAACAAGTGAAAGATGAAGAACAGGTATTGACGGGATTGAATGAACAGCTTGACCAAATGCGCAAAGATGTTGATGCTAAAAGAAATGTGCTGGATGAAAAGCGCAGGACATTGGATTCACTCCGCAACGAACATCAGCAGATACAACGCAACCAGTTCGATGCGGAAAAGAAAGTGGCGGTTGCGGATACATCGGTACATAACCTTCAACGGACCATCACGCAGATGGAAGAAGAAAGAAAATTAAGAGAGCAGCAACGACATCATCTTGACCAGGAAAGAATTCTTCGGGAAAAAGAACTAACGATAAAGAAAGTGGATCTTGAGCAGTTGCAACTTCACCAGGAGAATACTAAAGATCAAATATTGCAGACACAGGCGATGCTTGATGAACTGCGTAATGAACTTGCCGCAGAAAACAGGAAGCTGGATGCGAAGAAGAATGAACATGACCTGCTGAAAAGCATGATCGATTCGATGGAAGGTTATCCTGAAAGTGTGAAGTTTTTGCATGATAATACTAATTGGAATCATACGTCACCGATACTTTCTGATATAATATATGTAAAGGAAGAATATAGAACGGCATTGGAAAATGTGCTGGAGCCTTATTTGAGTTATTATGTCGTGAATAACCTGGAAGAAGGTTTGCAAGCAGTGCGATTGCTGGATGAGAATAAAAAAGGGAAAGCAAATTTTTTCTTACTTGACAAAATAAACAGGAACACAGATGACACAGATATAATGGTTGAACATGGTGAAAAAAATAAAGCCTCGAATGAACACGAAGGGGACACGAATTTGGAAACTAATGATGTGGCTTCAAATGAACAAGAATGGGACACGAATGAGAATGCTTATAGTGCTATTGACTATGCGGATGTACAGAGAAAAGAGATGCAGCCCGAACCGTCTTCGCATAAACTGGAAGGCGCTATTACTGCTTTGACTGTGATCGATGTGGAAGAGAAGTACAGGAAGCTGGCTGAGCATCTTTTGAGTAATGTGTTTATTGCAGAGAGCGACGATGTGCTGCAGAACAGTAATGGATTTGTAGTGATCGAAAAGAATGGAAAATATGTAAAAGGGAAATATTCTCTCAGTGGCGGCAGCGTCGGAATGATCGAAGGAAAAAAGATCGGTCGTGCAAAGAACCTCGAAAAGCTGCAGGAGGAAATATATGCGCAGGAAGCGATAGTTGAGGCGCTGCGGCTTCATATACAGGCACGACATAACGAAGTGATCGCCTTTAATGAAGACCTGAGAGAAAATGCTGTTCGGGAAACCGAATATGATATACAGCAACTGACCAACCAGGTTTTTTCTTTGCATAATAAATTAGAGAACCTTCATTCGATTGCAAACGGGCAGCCAGACAAGATTGGAAGAATTGGCACACCAGGTTCATGAAACGGCGGGCTCAGTGGAAGGTGTAAGGAATCAATTGGCCGAATACAATGAACAGTTGACCATTCATGCACTGAAATTGGAAGAAGCTGAGTCAACATTCAAAACTGCCGAAACGCAGTACGATGAAGTGACAAAACAGTTCAACGAATTTAATCTAAGTGTGACACGCCAGCAGAGTAAGATCACTGCACTGAAACAGGAATTGGAATTCAAACAAAAGCAATTTCATGACCTGAGGCAGCAAATACATGAGAGCACCGCGCAGCTTGCCGACACGATGAAGAATATCATGGAGTCGGAAGAGTCGCTGAAAGAGATCGAAAAAGGATTGCTGGAATTGATGATGAAGAAAGATGAAGAGGAGAGGAGATTGAATGAAACCGACCAGGCATATTATAACCTGAGGAATCAATTAGCAGAAAAGGAAAGTGAGCTGCGTCATAAAGTGAAAGATAAAGAACTGGTTGAGCATTTGGTCAATGAAATAAAAGACAAGCTCAACGAGCTGAAATTACAGTTGGCAGGAATGAAAGAGAGGTTGAATGTAGAGTTCAGAATAAACATTGAAGATATACTCGGTCAACCGAGGTCAACAGAAGTGCCGACGGAAGAGTTGCAGGAGAAAGTAGACCGGATGAAAAAACGTTTGGAAAATCTTGGTGAAGTAAACCCGATGGCTATCGAGGCGTTTGTCGAGATGAAGAAGAGATATGAGTTCATCCTCGAACAAAAAAATGATCTCGTGACCGCAAAAGACAGTTTGCTTCAAACTATTGAGGAAGTCGAAGCAACTGCCAATCAAAAGTTTTTGGAAACATTCCACACCGTAAGAGAACATTTTCAGAAAGTGTTCCAAACACTTTTTACAGAAGATGATCAATGCGATCTTGTTTTAGAAAACCCGGAGAACTTAGCCGAAACAGGAATTGACGTTATTGCCAAACCAAAAGGAAAACGTCCGACATCGTTAACACAATTAAGCGGTGGAGAAAGAACATTGACGGCGACGGCGTTATTGTTTGCCATTTATCTTATCAAGCCTGCACCTTTCTGTATATTGGATGAGGTGGATGCTCCGTTGGATGATGCCAATGTCGGCAAGTTCACGAATATGATCCGTCAGTTCAGCGAAAACTCACAGTTCATTATCGTTACCCACAATAAAATGACGATGAGTACGGTGGATGTGATCTATGGAGTAACCATGCAGGAACCAGGAGTAAGTAAATTAGTGAGTGTTGACTTCAGGGCGCTGGCGGAGAATTAATTAGTGAGTGGTCAGTGGTAAGTCGTGAATCTCTTTCAAAATTTCATTCTTAATACAATATCATTTTTCAATGCAAAAGTCCCGCTAACCCTGCGGGACTTTTTAACCCTTATATAACCGTCCCCTACAAATTATTTGATCGCCAATATTTTATAAGCGTGTTTCTTTGAGTGATTTGTTTGTACGCAATTGAAAAATATTTGCTGGTTGCGTCAAGTGATAGATCTGCCTTTTGGAAATAATTCAGAACCAAACCTGGTACGGAGATTAATGTTGATAAGATGGTGAAGAAATTTTTCAGGATAATTGGTTAAGCAATTACAAAGTACACTACTGCAATTAATTAATCAATAAGGGTAAACTCTAAATAAGGGATTCTAATGCTTTTTTAATGTTTCGGAACACATATCTAGATTTTTTGAATGTTTGTTTTTTTTAAGTAAAAACGATTTATCATTAGTGCGAATTGTATGAAAGTTTTTTGAAAGATGCCAGGCATCTCACTTTGGCAGTCATTTCACAAAAAAAACATTTCGATTGCAGATCAGAAATTATTTAGTGCACGCTTGCCAGGAACGACAACGGCTGGTCAGCTTTTTAATTTATTGACGAGATCGGTGTATTCTTTCATTGCAGCTTCTTTTGATTTTCCTTTCAAGGATGCCCATGCATCATATTTCGCTTTATTGACAAAATCAAATGTATTGGCGGGAGGTTCAGCACTCACATCGCCTTCAGTAGCCTGTTTGTATAAAGAGTATAATTGAAGTAAGGTATCGTTGCTGGGTCGTTGAGATAAAGTTTTGCTGTCAGCTGCCGCCTGCTCAAACATTTCTTTCAATTCCATATATAAGGTTTTATACGAATGTAAGATTATTCACGCCATCCGAACGCTGCATTCGCCGAAATAAAAAATCGCCTAATTTTTTCTTGCATCATCAATAAATATCCGTTTTACGAGGTAATCACTTTCAATTGTTTTATAAAAATCATCTAAATAATCCACGATATCTTTCCTGTCACGCAGGCTTACCAGATCGAAATTCATGACAAGGTTTTTTACTTCCTCTTTTTTATTACGAAAAATAGCAAGCGTTCTTTGCAGCTCTTCCATGGTCCTGGGGTATCCCCGGTAAAGCCTTTCTGTTACGCTGCTGATCCCCAGCTCTGGAGTCGGCAGGGCATAGTGCGCATTAACGAGGCCACAGAAATCAAAATCATAAGCGATGGTGTAAGGAAAGGAGATAGAATCGTTCTCCGGCCTCATCAGTTTTATATTATGATAGTTAGGCACTGACCAGTCCGTGTTGCCGATCATGTATTGAAAGATAGCTACCAGGGTCATCTGGTCCCGATCAGTTCTTTCCGTTAAAAATATCTTCTTCTCTACTTCATAACAATTACTGCGTTTAGCCATCTGGTCCACATCTTCGATCAAAAACCCATACTGGGTATAGGATTTTATTTTACCTCTTGTGTCGCTGAAATTGATATGAAGAAGCCGTACACGGAAACTCATTTCGGTTAACAGGTTATAGATTTTATAAACAAGGAATTCTTTCAGCAGCAGTTCTTCATCACTGGAACGGGTGCCACAACCTATAACCAATTTCAGTTTTCCAAGCTTGCTTAGTTTTGGTGACGTTGGATTTTTAAAATCCAATTTTATCGCAGGTACAAAACATTCCGTTCGGCGAAACTCACCGCGGGCAGTGAGTCGTATCTCTTCACTGATTAAACTGTCTGGAAGGTGAAAAGAAACATTTGCGGGTTGATATGTTTCCGCTTTTTTTTGCGTTACCAGGCTCTTAAGATCGGTGGATAGATCCATGGTCAGTACGGAATCTTCTTCAAAAAAACGGGCGCTTTTAAAAGGTGATTGCGCGGATGTGATCAGCGCATTGGCGAGCAGAAATAAGAGTATATAACATTTGTTTTTTCTCATGCGTGGCGGTAAGTTTTATTAAGGTTATATTTCTTTATTTAGCGGTTGCGTTATGGGAAAACCATCAAGACCGGTCTTCCTCGTTACCGTTTTCAGTTGGCATCATGATACAAGTAACTCATGACTAATAACCCGCAACATACCTGCCGTTATTTCATCACCTCTTCAATAGGATGTCCTACGCAGCCGCTTGGCATTTGTATATGTAACATGGCAGCGATAGTTGGCGCTATATCAGTCATAAAAGTTTCCCGGTTTGTTTTTCCTTGTTTGATCCCCCAGCCATACCAAAGTAAAGGAATATGTGAATCATAAGAGTTCCACAATCCATGCGTGGTGCCCGTTTTTCCAAAAGCTTCTATATAACCGGGCATAAGCATTATCTCTATGTCTCCATTGCGCCGGGGATAATAACCATTATTGATCATTTCCCGGATGCGTGCAGGCAGCGGTACATTATTCAGGTCGCTTAGTGCAAATGCTCTTAAGATGCCGGGCTCCGCTGACAAACGGTCAACGATCCATTGTATGATCTCCTTCTTATTTGCCTTTGCCGAATCTAACGCATGATGATTCAGATGTACCTGGTAATTATCATCACTTACAATAATATTATCAATATTATATTTTCCGGTCAGTACCTTATTAAGGCTGTCTATCAATGGAGACATAAACACACGGCCGCCGGGTAATTTATTTTCCTGCATGAATTCCGGTACCTGTGCTGCTCCATGATCAGCCGAAAGGAAAACCGTGTATTGCCCTTTGCCCACCTTCGTGTCTAAGAAATCCAGCAAGCTCCCAAGGTCTTTGTCCAGTCTTAAAAACCCATCTTCGGCTTCAACGGAATTAGGACCAAAGGTATGACCTATGTAATCCGGCGATGAAAAACTGACCGTGAGAAAATCAGTGATGTCGTCAGCACCAAGTTGTTCTCCCGTTATTGCTGCCTTTGCGAATTCGCTGGTAAAAGTATTTCCATAAGGAGTCACTGGAAGAAGTCCATAATTTTTGCCAACAAATTTTTTCAGGTCATAAGGGAATTTATTTCCGAAAGGTTTTGCTTCATAGCTTTTTTCATCTGCAGTGCTTTGAATATATGTGTTAGCGGGATAAAGAAGATTCCAGTCCTGCTGGTAATATTTATCAACTGATTTTTGTGCATTAAAATCTTTTACCCACTTTGGCAGATCATTCATATAATAAGTAGAAGTGATCCAGTCGCCTATTGTGTTGTCGTACCAGTAAGCTGCATTGGCGCTATGCCCTGCCGGTAAAATACCACCCCGGTCTTTGATCGCAATGCCTATCACTTTGCTGCGAAAATTAGTAGCGAGCCGCAGCTCATCGCAGATAGTAGTAACCAGTAAATTCTTCGGACTCATTTTTCCCAGTGTCGAAGAACTTCCTACGGTATTGACGGATCTGTCTTCAGTGCAATAAACTGTTCTCATTTGTTCTTTATCCCACCATGTATTACCACTGATGCCCGTGATCGCAGGAACGGAGCCGGTATAAATAGAACTATGTCCGCAGGCAGTAATAGTAGGTACATATGGAATAAATGTATTCTCACAGGTAAAACCCTGGTTCAGCATTCTTTTAAATCCGCCATTAGCATCATATCGGTCATAATAACGATACAGGTAATCCCAGCGCATCTGGTCAACGACAATACCCACTATTAGTTTCGGACGTTGAACAATTGTTTGTGAAATACAAACGAAGGGTATACAAAAAAGGATAATTGCTGTAATAGACTTCCTCATAGGTGATGAAACATTTGAACAAATGTAATGGATTAGGAAGTTATACTTCCTAATTAATAGAATAATAACTTGGCAATAAGAAAAATCAGGCGGTTTTTCGTCGCGAGGAATAATACCGGGAAGCTATCAACACTACGGGCAAGGCTATCATAAATGTAAGGATCAGTTCAGCTATGATCGCATTTTTCAAAACGGAAGGAAATTTATTGATCTTACTTGAAGGCACAACAACGAGATTCATAATTGACCAGATAAAAAGACCATATATGAAAACGACGAGGAATTTATTTTTAAACCATTTTATAGCTCTTGGATACATCAGAAATAAAAATGTAGTAAAAAGGAAAGCGATCATATAGTGAAAAACAGCACCCCAGGTTACCAGTAATTTTGAGTTGGTATTGGGATCAAGAACAGCCTTGGCAATATATTTGAAAATACGATCGGGTCCTCCATGTGTCAGGTAGGTAAAAAAAGAAACAGGCTCTTCGGTTCCGGTTAATTTAAGTGTGGCGCCCCGGTTGGAATTAAGATAAAACTGGATATTGGCCGCAGTAATATCAAGTGTACCGGTTAATAAAGCAGTTAGTGAAATGGTTCTAAACATATCTTGTTCCTGTTGATTGGTTGCAGCTGAGATCAAAATCGCTTCCATAGGCAGTCAGTAGTACGGTTTGACTAATGTAGTTCTTAATTGCGAATTTCAAAACGGTTGTTTTATAAGTGTTCCTTCGGAATGACGAGGGGTAGATTTTCCCGGTGAACTACTATTGACCCGGCACCTGAAAAATTTTACCTTGTAAGAAATCGGTCTATGAAGAACAAGGCGGTTCATATATCCTGTTGCATTTTATTCTTTCTTCTTTACCTGTTATTGATGCCGGGTTGCAGGAAGCCTTTTTCTCCCGGCAACAACGGTCAAAACGATTCACCACCCGGCGGTTCTTGCACGGCGGTAAAATCAGATGCAGAAAACATTCAGCAATTTCCGTCTGACAATGCATGGAACCAGGATATTTCTAATGCTGCAGTTGATCCCTATAATACACAGATCATTGCCGGCATTGCATCCAACGTTATCAAAGCGGATTTTGGAAGCGGTTTGTGGGCTGGCGTACCTATTGGTATTCCCTATATAGTTGTTTGTGCCGACCAATCTAAAATAGCTATTAACTATACTGACTATGGTGATGAAAGCGATGCGGGACCTTTCCCTATTCCATTAAATGCGCCGATAGAAGGCAATGGCAGCGGCGACAGTCATGTGATCGCCGTTGATAAAGAAAATAAGATATTGTATGAATTGTTCAACGCTCATGTGAACGGCAATCATTGGGACGCATCATCGGGAGCAGTCTTTGATTTGAAATCAAATGCACTTCGCCCCGCTGGATGGACATCTGCAGATGCCGCCGGTCTTCCGATATTCCCTGGATTAGTGAGATATGAAGAGATATTGAAAGGAGTTATTGATCATCCCATAAGATTTACGTTGCCTTCGTCCAAAGTAAAGCCTGCTTATATTTCTCCTGCACGGCATAAAGTAAGCAGCACCGGCGGACAATATTCATCATTGCCTTTTGGTGCAAGGATAAGATTGAAAGCAAACTTTGATATAGGCAGTTACTCAACTACAAACAAGATCATTTTGACCGCAATGAAAAAATATGGGCTGATCCTTGCCGACATCGGTAGTAATCTGTATATCACCGGCGCTCCTGACGAAAGATGGAACAATGACGATCTTCATCTGCTTGGAAATGTACATGGATCCGACTTTGAAGTAGTGAAGTTTAATAATTGACGATTGGATCGTTTGATCTGGAATAAATATGTGAATCATCAAACTCTCCGTCCATCACTCATCTTATATAATTTCCAGAACGCAAATGAAGCAAACAGGGCAAGAGCTCCAATAACCCACCACAGTACCTGGAACCCATAATGTTCTGCTACCTGTGCACCTCCTAAGGGACCAAGACACTGCGCTGCCGACCATGCCATAGTATATAAAGCCGCATATTGGCCGCGGTTTGAAATTTGGGTCCGGCCTATCCAATAACTATTCATGAATGGCATTGAAAGAATTTCCCCCAGCGTGATCATGACTATCGCCATAAATGAGAATACCGCTCCTATCCCCGGAAGGTTGAGAATAACGAATGAGATTCCTACGAGGGCAACACCAATGGTTATATAGATCAAGCTTTCTCTCTTGCCTTCAAGTTTATACACCAATGCCATTTCGATGAGGGCAATGATGATCCCGTTAACAGCCATCAACCAACCAATATATGGTTCTGAAAAATGCAGCTCTTTTTTGAAATAAACCGGGACATTGGTGAATATCTGGAAGAAGCAGCAGGCAAACAGCATTGTGACTACAATGAACAGAAGGTAGGTTTTATCATTATAGGCAGAAAGTTTTGGTTGCGGCCCGGTCGTCGTATGTTTTGCTGGTTTAAAATCCACCGGTTTAAGAAACACCCACATAAAAACGGCGGCGCCTATATTTGTGAAACCATCCACCCAAAACAATAAATGATAATTGTGTTTTGCAAGTACTCCTCCGAGTGTTGCACCAACGGCCCATCCGCAATTGATAGCCAAACGGTTTAATGCATAAGAGCGTGTGCGGTTTCCTTCTTTACTATAAAATGCAATAGCGGTTGAGTTTGCGGGTCGAAAAGCTTCGTTCACAAAACTGAGCAAGTAGGTGAAAATACAGATCAGCGAATAGCTCTTCATTTGCCCTAACAAAAAGAAAAGAATGCCTCCTCCGATCAGAGTGATCAATTGTACCGGGTAAAAACCGATCTTATCCGTCAGTTTGCCTCCAAAAAAAGCACCGCTGAATGCCCCGGCGCCAAAAACCCCGAAGACAATTCCGGCCTGCCCGATGCTGTAGCCCATTTGCGGACTGGTAAGATATAGCGTCATGAATGGAACGACCATCGTTCCGCTCCGGTTGATAAGCATTATCCATGACAATAACCAGGTTGATCTCGAAAGACCGGCGTAGGCATTGCGATATGTATTGGCTGTTGCAGTGAACATAATTGCGGCGCAAAGTTATGAGGTAAGAGAAAAAAACTAAGAGCGAAAAAGAGAAATTGAGATTGAAAGAGAATAATGAATTGGTTCGGAAGAGCGTGAATGGTCAAATAGTTTTTGGTTTGACGAAATTCAGAGACATCTTTTTTCTCTTTCTACTCTTTGATCTCTTAGCTATTCACATTTGATCACCGGCGCACCGAAGAAAGCGGCATATTGCGCCATGCTGTGTTGGAAACCCGCTTCCGCAAACCATGCGGTTGCAGTATTGGTGCTATCCTTGTTGGACAGGGCAACAGTGATAAGTTTTCCTTCGCCATTTGTATGAGTATAGCCATAGAAGTTACTTTGCAACTCCATTATCGCCAGTTCCGAACTCATTACCGTAAAAACATTGCTCAGTTTAGTTGTCATATTTTTATATCCAACTGAGATCTCGGAAGCTGATGGCTTAGGTATATAAAGTTCAGCCAGCTTCGTTATTTTATTACTACAGGGAAATTTAGGAACAACATCATTCCTGTTTTCGACTCTTTCAGAGATTGGAAATTTGGTATTGAAATCTTCAGCAAAAGAACCATTGCCAGGAGCAGGTGCAGCGAAGGTTATTACATTTATATTATTTTTTTTGTGGCCGCTTTTATCAAATTTTGACCATAAGTATGAGGCGCAAACCATCGCGAGATTACCGCCGAGGCTGTGACCGGTCAGTAGTAAAGGGTTTTGATCCGTAACCTTTTCAGACAAAAAACTCCAAAGTGACTTGCCGCTTTTCCTGTCTCTCATTCTTTCAAGATTTTGCCAGGCAATATAAGAGCCATGAGATATTGCCGCCTTCTCGGTATTGCAGTAGGGCCAATTGTCCTGAATCATTACATTAAGGTCGTGATTCACCCAATTGTCAAAGGCATCTTCGGTGAATGATAATAATGATCCGCGAATAGCAATTACATACCTATTACTATCAGTGGCAACAAAAGCATAATTGCCCCCGACAGCCAAAGGGTTCCATACTATTTTCCACCCGGGCAGGTATTTGTCCAATTGCTGCTGAGGGTCCGGACAATAAACTATTTCGGAAAATATGCAGGCAGTGCTATCACTAAGAACCAATTTTGCCCTGGAAGGCACTTCCTGTGTCTCATTTGTCCCTGGCTTTTTGTTCCCCTGGTCCTGGCAGGAGGACAAGAATAAAAAAAAGAAAAACGATATGAGGAGGTGGTATCTCATAATCAAGAGTCAAAGCTTAAAAATACATACTTAAAGACTTTGAAACAAAACCCGGTTGAAATAACCGGTAACGTGAGAGAATAAATTTTTTTTCTTTCGATTGAAGTAAAAAAAATGGGGCCAGGATAGAAATCCAGCCCCGTTTTTAAAATCCAATATCCTATGAAAAACCGAGACAATGATAGACATAATATTCAGAAAAAAAAATACCACAGGCAGGTATTTTTTCGAAATGTGGATATTAATTAGACGATGTGTTTTTCCGGCCTTAAGATTAAAAAATGATTAAAAGAGCCAAAAACAATTGGCAGACATTGCGGTAAATTGCGGGATATATATTAAATGAGTGTTTTTAAAACTTTTGGCCACAATCCTTCCGGCCCTGAACTGGAAAAAATAAGATCATCTCCCAACTTCCGGGATGGTGTCTTTCAAAACCTGGCAATTACTCCGCAATTAGTAAAGGGCGCCAATTTCTTTAAGATCATGTGGCGGTTTTTCACCAAACCCCGCGATACCGCACCGCCGAAAGCATTACCATCCATCAAAACAGGTATCAGTTTGATCAAAGGTGATAAGCCCGTAATTGTCTGGTTTGGTCATTCGTCTTATTTTATCAGCATCGGTGGAAAGAATATTTTGGTTGACCCGGTTTTTTGTGGGTATGCTTCGCCTTTTTCTTTTACGGGAAAAAATTTTAAGGGGTCTAATGTTTATGGCGTGGATGATTTCCCGTCCATTGATCTATTAATATTGACCCATGATCACTATGATCATCTTGACTACAAAACTGTGGTTAAGTTGAGATCAAAAACAAAAAGCGTTTGTACTTCTGCAGGAGTCGGATCTCATCTGAGATACTGGGGTATTGATCCGGCTATCATAGCTGAGTTTGACTGGTGGGACAGTAAACAAATAACCGATGATATGCAAGTTATTGCTGTACCTGCCCGCCATTTCTCCGGAAGGTCATTTACAAGAAATAAAACGTTGTGGTCATCTTTTATACTAAAGTCGCGAGGATATAATATATATATAGGCGCCGATAGCGGTTATGGCTCACATTTTAAAGTGATAGGCGAAAAACACGGGCCGTTTGATATTGCTATGCTTGAGTCTGGTCAATACAATGAGTGGTGGCCTTACATTCACATGATGCCTGAAGAAACGGTGCAAGCGGCGATTGATCTCAAAGCGAAAGTATTGATGCCGGTGCATTGGGGGAAATTCGCTCTTGGTCTTCATCCATGGGATGAGCCGGTCAAAAGGGTAGTAGCAAAAGCAAATGAATTAAATGTAAAAGTAACGACACCCATGATCGGCGAGCCGGTGGTCCTTGATATTTCTTACCCTCAAAAACAATGGTGGCTTGATGTTAAATAAGTTTTTAAAACAGGTCGAATGCAATTGACAGACGCAGCTAAAATGTTGGCAGGCGATCATTTTAATTCATCAAAAAAGGAAATATGGGCTGATCTCGGTTGCGGCACGGGAGCTTTTACGTTGGCATTAGCTGGCTTATTGCAGACGGGAAGTAAAATTTATGCAGTAGATACTAATTCATCTGCCCTGAGTGGAATACCTGCTGAATACAAGCAAGTAGCAATAGAGAAATGCCGGATCAATTTTGAAACGGCCGATCTTTCTTTTGAAAAACTGGATGGAGTACTAATGGCCAACTCGCTTCATTATGTCTTGGATAAGAAAATATTTATTCAAAAAATGACGTCTCATTTAAAAGAGGCGGGTCATTTTCTAATTGTAGAATATGATACAGAAAAGGCAAATCAATGGGTGCCCTATCCATTAAGCTTTTCTTCACTGACTGAACAGTTCACTAAAGCCGGCTTTAATTCTATCAGGAAATTGGCAGAGAAACCTTCTGTGTACAGGCGGGCAAATATATATTCCGCGATCATCGGAAGATGAAATTTTATTTTCTTCGCAATAATTTCTTTTATGGATCACGTATTTGAGTATTCTGTTTATCACCCTGGTGTAGTTGGATTGGGCTATTGATATTATTACTTAAAGACCACGAAAAAAATAATTTTACATCGGCATACTTAATTTTTCCTGTATTTCTGTACCTTGGATCACTTACAGGATCTTTATCAAAAACATTTTATGGCACGCTTTCTCTTCCTCACTCTTGTTTATATTTTTCAGTCTATGATAGTTCTCTCGCAACCTAAACTTGGAGATGTGGCCTGTGTTTACGTCACAACTCCCGACCTGGATTCATCCATGTCAGTATATGAAAAACTTGGATTTCCTCAAGTTGCTTCTAACACTTTTCCTGTCCCTTGGGCGCAGGTGAGCGATGGGAGCCTGTTAATCATGATGAGAAAAGATGCAACGCCTTATATCGGTCTTACATATTATGCAAATGATATTGATGATGTCGTAGCTAAATTAGAAAAAGAAAACATTGTGTTTGTGCAAAAGCCAAAAGAAGGCGATCCTATCAAACGTTATCATATTAAGACCCCGGATGGTTTTGATATCGTGATCTCTAATAATCTTGGAGGTTTTTCTCAACCAACGGGAACGACTTTGCTTAACATGAAGCAGCAGGATTATATGTCTGCTGATAAATATCCCAATAAACAATGTGGGGCATTCGGTGAATTTTGTCACCCGGTTACCGATCTTGATAAATCTGTTGCCTACTGGGAAAAACTTGGATTTACCGTAAAAAGTAAAATGAGTCAGCCTTATCCTCATGCTATCCTGACTGACGGACTAATGATCATCGGTCTTCATCAAACCAAAAACTTCAATTATCCTGCTATTACTTATTTCGGATTGAACACCGATAAGAGGGTGGAACAATTAAAAACGCAGGGTCTTGCAAACTTCTCCGAGATGATGGGTAAGAATAATGTTATTCTTAAAACCTGGGAAGGCCAGCACTTCTTTCTTTTTTCCTTAGGAATGTAATAAGGCAAATATCTCCTCTTAAGACCGTGTTAGCTGTATTGTTTATTTAACGTAAATTCATCTTTGCATCTTTTAAAGTCATCGTTATGAAAAAGACATTTTTGCTATTCCTGCTGGCTTGTATCAGCATTGTGTCTTATTCACAGGGCAGAAATTCCAAAGTGCAACAGGATTCGATAAAGAACGAAACGTTGCAACAGCAGTCTAATGAATTAAAGAAACTACAGATCCAGCGGGAAGCAGATTCAGTAAAGCGAACGGAACTTCAACAGCGGGTTGACCAGCTTAAATCAACAGACAACCAGCAAAAAGAAGAGTTGCAGCGACAGATCAACGATCTGAATAATAAGGAAACGCAAAGGATCGAAAAGGAAAAACAGAAAATTGATTCATTGCGGACTTTTGTAAGCGGCTTCCCGGTATCACCTTTTAATGATAATGATACTTTATTCCTTATTTATAATAAGGTCGGCAGCTTCACACCTGCAGAAAGAGCGGCCAGCGTAAGTGACAGGATCAGGAAGTTGGCCAAAAGCACACCGTTTTATACAGATTCAATAAAAGTATCAGCATCTGACCAGGGCTTCGATATTGTGTATGATGAAAATATTATCATGAGCATTACTCAAGCGGATGCACTTTGGCAGCATTCGACTTCAAAGGAACTTTCAGATCAATATCGCGAAGTGATCGGTAAAGCGATCACTAACTATAAAAAAAGTGTAAGTTTTATCACGATACTAAAACAAATCGGGTTAGCCTTGTTGGTTTTGATTGTCCTCGCAGCGATCATTTATTATCTCGGCAAGCTATTCCATTGGACTGCCGTAAAGATCAGGAGGCAAAAGGGAAAGCTTTTAAAAGGCTATAAGATCCGCAATTATCATTTGCTCGATGCAGGAAGACAAGTAGCTTTTTTGCTTGTCGTCAATACTATTGTAAAGTGGCTGATTATTGTATTTGTTATTTCATTGACGCTGCCATTGCTGTTCAGCATTTTTCCCTGGACAAAAAATTTCGCCAATACTTTATTGGACTATGTTTTGACTCCCTTGAAAGTAACCTTCAATAAAATATGGGACTACCTACCGAAACTGGTTACTATCATTGTCATTGTCGCGCTGTTTCATTATTTGATCAAAGGGATTCGTTTTCTAAAAAAGGAGGTCGAAAGGGGAGAATTAAAGATCGAAGGGTTTTATCCCGACTGGGCAAACCCAACTTTCCAGATCATTCGGGTTTTGCTATTTGCATTCATGATCGTGGTTATATTTCCTTACTTACCGGGTTCTGATTCGCCCGTATTCAAAGGTGTTTCTGTTTTTTCTGGGAATATTATTTACGTTCGGTTCTGCCGGACCTTTATCCAATTTAATTGCAGGTTTCGTGATCACTTACATGCGTTCATTCAAGACCGGCGACCGTGTGAAGATCGGAGAGGTAACGGGAGATATTATTTCCAAATCATTACTGGTAACGCGTATCCGCACTATCAAGAATGAGATCATCTCCATTCCCAACTCAACAGTAATGTCGAGCAACACGATCAACTTCAGCAGCGAAGCAACCGGGAAAGGTCTCGTCATTCATACAACGGTAACGATCGGCTATGATGCGCCCTGGCGGCAGGTACACGGATTACTGATCAATGCGGCGAAGAAAACTGACTTTGTATTGGAAGAACCGGCGCCATTTGTATTGCAGACAGCCCTCAGTGACTTTTATGTAAGTTATGAGATCAATGCTTACACAAACGAACCGAATATGCAGGCTATTATTTATTCTCAATTGCATGGCAATATCCAGGATGAATTTAATAAGGCCGGAGTTGAGATCATGTCGCCTCATTATAAAGCAATACGGGACGGAAATCAAACAACAGTACCAGGTGAAAATTTAGCCGACGATTATACTGCGCCTTCTTTTAGAATAAGGCAAACTGGTAAGGAGGATAAAGAAAAATAAATGCAGAGAGATCTATGAGGCTGACATTAGCCAGGCAACATGGCCGTCTGACCGTTCAATATCTTCCAGCCATCACTGCGTTTTATCATGACGCCCGTTTCAATAAGAGAATAAGTTGTGGTCTTTCCTGAAGTATCGGTCATTACCGAATGTAGTTTTCCGGTATAAGAGGCGAGCTCTTTTGTCAATGGAATAATGCGAAGTGTATCCCACATATTATTAATGCTACGGAAAAGCGGCGCATTCTGTTTGATGAAGATTACTACCGAATCATATGAAATGGCTTTAGAATATCCCGGTGGTACCCAAAAGAAATTATCCGGGCTATCGAGATAATGAAATTCTGCAGTCAGACCTGAGCTATTAATAGCTGAATAATAAGAGTCCAAAGTTTGACGCACATCGTCGGCAACGGATTGCTGATCTTCTCTGGAAAAGTTTGACGACTGGCACGCGAAGCAGCCAAATGAAATAAGAGTCAATTGCAGTAAGCGGGCTATTTTCCGGGTTGCCACCTAAGATTATTTTATTGAAGATAATAACTAAAGGCTGAACTATTGATACTGGTCAAAATCTAAAACCTTTCAAAAAATGAGGTTGTTAAATAATAATAAAGAAACGTAAACTTGCTCTGTAGTAGTTGCCATTAATCGCTGTCTTTTGAATGAATTTGGATCGGGGCCTTGAGCCGCTAAAACCTTATGCGCTATTTTTACTTTGCTTTTTTATTTCTTAGTTGTGCACTGACTGTTTTCCCTCAACGACCTTTGAGCGGAGTAATCGCTGACAGCATTTCTCACAAACCTCTTCCTTTCGCCACCATCCGGCCCGACGGCGAGCAAAACGTTGTCATCTCCGGCATCAATGGCCAATTCTCTTTGACGATTCCTGCCGACAGTAAAAGCATCTACGTTTCATACATTAATTATGACAGCAGGGCGATACCGGTCGGTTCATTAAAAGATAATGATACCATCTTCCTTGCGCCTTCTGTTTCCACAAAGAATTTTTTTTCATTCCTTTTATCTTTATCTTAATGCTGGCGCATTCTATCACTGGACTTCATCATTCGGCTGGCAGAAGAGCGGAGTATGGATGGTAGGTCTTTCAACCGGGTTTTAATACTAATGTTATTTTTATTTCACCAGCAATAAATACTATTGAACATGAAATTCCAGGTAAATTACTCCAAATCCACCCTGTTTGTTTTCGGATTAATCTTGTTGTTTTTTATTCCTGCTACTCTTTTATCGCAGGATTGTGCAGTGGAAAAAGAATCAATTAAAGGAACCTATACAGGCGATTGCAAAAATGGCAAAGCACATGGAAAGGGAAAGGCGATAGGCGCAGATACCTATGAAGGTGATTTCAAATCCGGGTTACCCGATGGGACAGGCAGTTATGTTTGGAGCAATAATGATAGATACACGGGAAAATTTGTAAAAGGATTGAAAGATGGAAAAGGCACCTTGGTCTATAAAAGAACCAATGCCACCGATAGTATTGTTGAAGGTTACTGGAAAAAAGATAATTATGTCGGCAAATATGAAAAACCTTATGTTATTTACTATTCCAGTAAAAGTATTACGCAGACCGAGATAGAGCTTAAAAAAGGCGATGGATTTAAACAGATCACTTTTTTTATATCGAATACCTCAGGTGGAGGTTCCACGTTGAATGGGGAGCTGCCCAGGATGACAGTCGATGATATACAAGTCACGAAGGGAAGTTATGGCCGCACCCTCGCTAACAGTGACCATGTCAAAAAAACCGAATTAATTATTTATGATGTCGTATACCCGATCCGTATGAAGGTCACCATCGGATCAGAGCAGGTTGAAATAGAATTCAATGAAGAAGGCAACTATACCGTAAATGTGAAGATCAATTTGTAACAGCTTTTAAATGTTTGATCTTCCTGTTTTTTACAACTGCAAAATATATTGTCGTTTTCTTTTAACCTGGTATTGCAAAAATAATTTGCCATGAAAAAAATTACATTCTTACTCTTCATCTTTGCGACAGGCAATGTGCATTCGCAGACTTCTCAGCGAATGGATTTTGAAAACTATAATCCACCATCAACGCTGGTTGTCCCTGAACATAAATTAGCAAAGGCGAAATTTCCTTTTATTGATGTACACAATCATCAATTCGGTATGCCGGACATGGATCTCGGTACGCTGATCACTGACATGGATAAGCTGAATATGAAGGTGATGGTGAACCTCAGCGGTCAGAGCGGCGGGACTTTAAAGAAGTCAATAACCAATATCAAATCAAATTACCCGAAACGTTTTATTGTTTTTGCCAACGTTGATTTCAGAGGAGTAGGAGAGACAGGCTGGGGAGAAAAAGCTGCCAGACAACTTGAGGAAGATGTAAAAAATGGAGCAAACGGGCTGAAGATATACAAGAGCCTCGGTTTTTCTGTAAATGACATTAATGGCAAAAGAGTAACAGTGGATGACCCGCGGCTTGACCTTATATGGAAAAAAGCCGGCGAACTGAAAATACCTGTGATCATTCACACTGCCGATCCAAAACCGTTTTGGCAGCCGATGGATTCTATGAATGAACGCTGGCTGGAATTGGCAACGCATCCCAATCGCAAAAGAAGCAATACCGATCCCGCACCATGGGATACATTGATCGCGGAGCAACATCGTATGTTTAAAAAGCACCCCAAGACAACGTTTATTGCCGCTCATTTTGGGTGGTATCCCAATGATCTTGCAAAGCTCGGCCAATTATTAGATGAGATGCCGAACGTGGTTGTTGAATTCGGCGCCGTGATAGCCGAACTGGGAAGACAGCCACGCATGGCAAAAAAATTTTTTACCAAATACCAGGACAGGATATTGTTCGGAAAAGATAGCTGGGTGCCGGAAGAATATGCTACGTATTTCCGTGTGCTGGAAACGGAAGATGAATATTTCCCTTATCACAAAAAATACCATGCGTTCTGGGCGATGTACGGGATGGGTTTGCCCGATGATATACTGAAGAAGGTTTATTATAAAAATGCCTTGCGCATCATTCCAAATATTGACAAATCGCTATTCCCGGATTAGCAGTAGCAGGTTAAAGAAAAAAGCCAGGGAAGCATTTCTTTCACCTCAGCAGATTTATTTTTTGTTTACTATCGTGTGATCTCTCAAAAGCCGCATAAACGATCACCTCCTTCTCTTTGCCACGCAACGCAACACTGCCAAGTTCATCAAATTGAAATCGTCCCTTGCCTAATCTTTTCCTCAACGATTCCGAGATAAGGATCTCCTGGTTGAATTCATTGCATTTACCCTGTATCCTGGCAGCAGTATTGATCGTATCGCCATGGTAAGCAATTTCTTTTTTGTATTTACCTACTTCCGTCACCGTAACGATACCCGCATGTACGCCGGCTTTGAAAAAAGGAACACAATCATATTTCTCTATATAAGATCTCTGCTTTTTCATTAGTTGCCGCCTGAAGTTGAAATAAGCGTTGAGGCAATTTTGATCCCGGAGTCCATCTTTCAGTTCCCAGGTCAGGATCACTTCATCGCCGACATATTGGTATATCTCTGCTTCGTTCTCTGCCACTACTCCAAGATCATTAAAACAGTCCTGGATGAGCCGGCTGTATTTGATGTGTCCGAGTCTTTCGGCTAGCTGTGTTGATGAATGCAGATCGAGGAACATAAAAACTCTTTCTTCTTCCCGCGGCCAATAAAACTTGCCGGTTAATAATTGACCTAGTTTATTATCACCGAACATCAGGTTCACCTGGCTGAGAATGGTCATAAACAGTTCTACGATCACTACATAAAAATAAATGGCCAGGCTGCCGGCATCAAATACAAATGAGGCAAAATCTTTTTTTATTCCAAGGAAAAGGTTGCTGATCACATATCCTGCGGCAATCAGCGCAAACATAAAAACGAGTGTATAAATGAACTTAAGCAGCAGCAATGTCCGGATGGACATGCGTTTGTAAACGCGTTCCTCTGTGAGGATCTGTACATATCCCGAAACACATCCGAAGGTGGGACCCAGGATCAGTGAGGCCATCACACTGGTTAAAAAATCGTATTGCTGCTGCAAGCCGATTTCAATCGTTCCTATGCCCCGGATGATACATAGAAGTATAAAGGCAACGGTCCAGCCAATGATATAGGTTTTAATAATGCGCCATCTTCGTTTGTTTATTAGTTTCATATCGGCGATGATTTTGAAAAGCAACAGGTGAGCTTACTGCCCGGTTAATATATAAAGCCAGCTACCAAAAATTATACAAGTAGTGCGCTAAAAGTAGACAATCTTATGGAGGGGGGAAAAATGAAAAATAAAAACCTGCTGAATAACATTCTGCTGTTTATTCTGTATTCTGTTCATAATATTCGAACTATGTTTTTGTGTGGTCGCCTCATTCCGGTCCTCCCGGCTCACCGGGGTATAATTTTTCTTCTATATGCAATGCATAGTAGATCGAGTTGGTGTATAGAACTTCCGCGCAAAGTATCAGTAACACCGCACCTAAATAAAATGTGATGCTGATATCAAGAGGAATAAAGGCAGAAACGATAAATATCATGCCCGTCACCAGTAATGAAACGCGGATGCGCCGGCTGATAAGATGATAAAAAGAAGGAGACTCCAGCAGTGAATTCATCACATCAATACAGATCATAAAAAGACCGAGACCAAAACCAATGGTCTTAAATACTATCCGGCTATGACCATCGTCGTTGAACATGACCGATAAACTGGCGGCGATCAATCCCAGCGAAAGCAGGGCGGGGATATACATCAACTCCAGCAACGATGCCCTGGTAAATCCTTTTTTGGGTTTGCGGCGTGACACAAAAACGGAGAAGAGCCACCAGAGCAGAAAAATAACAGACATAGCAAGGCCAAAATTCAGCCATGTGATGAACCGGGGTTTATAATGTCCCCCTATGCCATTCACTAAACCAAGCACCACTTCTCCAAAAACAATAATGGTAAACAAACCCAGTCGCTCAAACATGATGACACTAAGATCAAGGGAACGATCATCGCGGCGTAATAAGCGATCCGCAAAAAATGGCGGCACATAATTACAAATGAGTATCACCGGAACAATGAACACCAGCCATGACACAGGTGTGAACAGGCTCAGCGCCATCCAGGCCAGCGATAACAGGTACAGGATAGTATAAGGCATATTATACCGGCGGTGCGACTTATCATAAAACCCCACGCTCCACCATATATAGGTTATGTACAACTGCATGATCATAAAAACGATGGTCATATCTCTATAGTCAGTGCCATTCGATTGATCAAAAAGAATGGCGAAAGCGGCAATGATCATCATTTGCCAAAGCGTCATCAGCCGGGTCCTCAATCCCCGCGAGCCATGCAGGTCCGTGTACATGCTCCCATTGAGCCAGCCCCAGTAGATGAGCATAAAGAGCAAGCTGTATTGTACAAACCCCGCCCATCCCAGGTGATGCGCAAAGACATGTGTGATACGGGCGATTGCGATCACATATACGAGATCGTAAAACAGCTCGAGCCAACTGACCCGGCGCTCGTCCGGCTGGTTGTCAAATCGCTTGGGTGCACCCCACCATGCAGCTGTACTGAAATCAAAACGCATATTGACGGAATCTTTTGTGCGAAGCTAATTGAAGTGATTGAATTGAAAATTGAGAATTGAGAATGGAAAATGGTGTATGGCGTGCTGATCGGTTTATGAATAAGGATAATTGATTATGGTTTGGGGGCACGAACTTGGGCATCAACTCCATTTTTGGAACACCTACATCGGCTAATTGTCCCGTACTGCACTTGCGACGACTTTGTAGGTGGCTGCGCTTCTCATTTTATTGTCAAAATAAAGTTGACTGGGTAAGTTTTGACTGTGATTAAAACCCTTGTCAAGGCCATTTTAAAGGTGATTTACTTCATATTTAAAATTTGCCAGGTGCTCAATAGCTTCAGCTAAATGCTTGCGGTGACATTGACAAATATTTGCCTCAAAACAGGTCAAAGCAATGCGTTTATGTTCTCTCAACAAGTTTAAAATCTTCATCTGTGAAGAAGTTGTTGTTGGTAAGTTATTTTTGCGATAAACAGCAAACAATCTATCATAATCCGCTTGTGTATTTAGTTCCTGCCGTTGTTCAGACTGCACACCAACTTCTGGGAAATGGAGATATTTTATTCCCAGATTTTTCGCAACATCGTTGTAGTTGACTTTTACTAAATCCGTATTTCATGCTCAACGGATTATTTCTAACGTCTACTAGAACTTTTATATCATTTTTTAGCAAGCGGTTTAAATATTCTTCTAACGAAATCCCTTCGTAACCAATAGTAAACAACACCGTTTTATGCCCCTTTGGACGGCTATTATTCACCTTACCAAGTTGCTCTTTCGATAGAATCTCTTTTGCTTTTACACTATTAATTGCCCAATACGGGAAGTTAAGATAAGTGTGCTTCATTAGAGCATTCGAATTCATCTTTCCGTAACGCAGTTTTATTTCCTGTAATAGTTCTCTGTCAGCTTCTTTTAAAGATTTCAAGTGATCGGTTTTCTCGCTACTTGTAAAATGGCTTGTCGTTTCTGATAACATTTCTTTCTTAACCATGACGGTTAGGTCTGCATTAGCAGAATATGAATAGCAACCAAAACGGTAAGGAATAAAATCATACTCGGGTTTACTTTGACGTTGGGTAAACAGAAAAAGCAACTTTTGAAGACTGATTTTATCTATCTGGTTGTCAAAAATTTGTAATAATGCTAATATGATTTTCCTTCTATAGTACATAGGACAAAGGTAGCTATAGAAAATTGAGTTAGGAATAGTTAATGTCAAATATAAGCTGAGTTTTAGATGAACATCATCGTTGATCAGAAAGGACTTGCCATTCCTATTTTGTAATGCAACTGTGCCAACACAGTTCCTATCTGCAATCTAACCAGGAAAGAATTAACAGGGGAGGGATAGAATAAAGTTTACTCCATCCAAGATAGGAATTTTTATAAACGAAAACCCGAAATTTGTTTTGGGTCTGTTTCTGTATAAAAGTTTTTGCCACGGACGCACGGAAAGGTCGATAAAGAAACACTGAATTTCCCTGCCTTTACCAAGTCTTTCCGTGCATCCGTGGCAACCTTCTCTTGTTGGTCTATGCCGGGTTATTTTCACAAACAGCTTTAAAGAGTTCGAGATTGACGGCCTCCGGCATCTATCAATCCCTGTTTTACTTCGGCGGGAATAGGAGAGTCCATCCAGTTCACATTGACGTTAAGTTTTGTCAACCCATCGTTGCAGGGATAGATATCATAAGAGACTGTCATCTTCAAGTTGATCGCATCTACATCCACTCTTTCCACATACAATGCATGGTCGTCACCATAGTCGCTTAACACGGCAACATTTTTCAGCACCATGCCCATCAAGATGCAGTTATGCTGCATGCCCACACGTTCAGAGGTCATATCGCGGTTAACATTATCAACACCCAGCGAGCCATTCGGGACGCTTATCTACATTGATCAGCGTTTGATAAACTGTTTTTACAGGAGCATTGATCATGACTTCGAAATCAGTCTCTCCTTTTGTAAAAACAAAATGCTGCCGTGCCGGCACGGGCGGTATCGTGTTCCGGTAATTGCTTAGTTCAGTAAACTCATAGTTTACATCACCGATCACAGGATAATTTTCTTTTGATCTTGACCATGACAGGATGGGGTGATCATTGTTCATCCCGATCGCATGGCAGCAGGGCTCGCTCATAAGGATATATTCATGCGAGTCAACATTGTTTTTCAGCAACCGGTGCACGATGATCATATCAGTGCCGGTCGCTTTGATGAACTGCGCCACTTTGATCTCTTTGATCTGCCCGAAGTGTACGATGAACTTCAGCGTAAGGTTGGTGGCCGACTGGCAGGAGCCACATTGGCAAACACTGTCTCTTTCGATTATCTTAAGCTGTTTATGAAAACTGGTAAACATCTTCAGGCACTGATCTACCAGTTCCTCTCTTTTCAGCGGTTCACCTTTGCGGTAAAATTGTAATGCATCACCTTCGATCTCTGCCAATGTAAAACCGGTATCATTGCAACTGATGATCAGCTCAAGCAGCTCGGAAATGATATGAGCGCCGTGATCAATTTCTGTTGCATTGGTAAAATGGGTAAAACCGCTGATGTCGGGAATAAGTATGATGGCTTGTTCAGACATGGGTGAAGGTTTCTGATTTCCAGGTTGTTTGTCGTTTTGAAGTTTTTACCACACTGGCACGAGGTTAAAAAAGTGCTGCCTGAAAAGTAATAAGTAACACCAGGAGCACTAAGGAAACACAAAGGACACCAGGAAGTTATTCTTTATTTTCAATACGTTGTGTTCCATCTTTATCAGCTTTTGAGACAGCCTCTTAGCGTCTTTGCGTCTTTGTGGTTCTTCTCTCACTGAATGCAAGGTTCCAAAATGATACTATACAATTTTATAAAAATAACCGGTTCAACGATATACCCTATCAACACCGCTGAACCGGTTGTTAGTTGTTGCTCCTTTTAACCGGTATGACGGGTGAAGGAGTTCATGAATGATAAGATCAGCTTCCGGGAGCACGATAGCCCACAGATATCTTATTTGCTTTGTCAATTTCTTCCGCGTCGAAAAGGATGGTTGTGTTAACAGATACCAAACCCGAAGAATTGACCTTTAATGAAACGGCGGTAACCGTTGCCGTATCGGGCACTTCAGCAATTACAAAAACATCCGTATCGCCAAAGGCATAATAAAATGCTTCCATTTTGCCGCCCAGGTCATTGATCATTTTTTCAATGGCTTGTTTCCTGGTTGTGCCACCGGCTTTAAGCAGTCCTTTTACTCCTTCCGGAGTATAAGAACCTTTGATTAAAAACTTTATCATTGGTTTTGTTTTAGTTTAACTATTAATGTGGATTTCCTGCCTTCTGGTTTACCTCCCGAACGGATTTAGCCAGGCCGGTTACGCACCGTTTTTATAAGTCATCGCCGGGAAAATCAATTGATCATTTGGAAGCCAGGGCCTCACCATACGAATCATAATATTCTTTGTGCTCCGATAATTTTCCATCTCTGAAAGTAAATACCATGGCCCAGTCACCGGAATAAGGATTACCTGTTTTCTTTGATTTGGCGTCCCAATGTCCCAGGGCAACTACTTTATTTCCTTCCGAGATATATTCATTGACTTCAAACTTGGGAAAATCTTTATTGGCATAAATAAGCTCGAAAAATTTTGCCACTCCTTTTTTTCCATGATAGACTTGCGCATAGGGAAGTATATCCGTGGGGCCGGGACATGTCCATTTAATATCGTCGGTGACGAGGTCAAGAATAGCGGGAACGTTACCCTGGCCGAATAAGTCATAGAGCGACTGGGCGATGTCTTTGTTTGTCATTACTGCTGTTTCCATTTTGTTTGTTTTAATGTGATGAAAAAAATTAAGTGAATATCCGCATGTGAATCTTGTAATGGAACCACATAGGCACATTAGAAACATAGTTTTTCACATAGAATTCTATGTGTTTCCTTCTATTGTGTCCTATATGGCTATGTGGTTCAAGATTTTTCATGGTTTAATTATCCGGACGGTCAATAAAAATTAAATAAATCTTATCACGCAAAGTTGCACTTCCCGCCGCCGATTTTGTGAGGACGAAGAGCCCGGCTTACAGGATATTCCCGTCATTCATCCGGACAAATTGTGCAGATCCGGGATTAATTCGTCTTTTTTTGATGCCGGCGAAATTTTTTCCCGCTGAGGTGGGATGATAAGAGGGCATACAGGGTTAACTTTATAACAGTATCCAAAACTTGCTTTCGTTTAAACCAATATTTGCATCAGTCACTGCCTGTCTATGTCTCGCGGCTTCCGCACAGCTTGCGACGGGTTATGAAACGATATCCATTGCACAGGGATTATCGCAGGGAATGGTATTCGCCACATTGCAGGACAAGGAAGGCTTTATCTGGGTGGCGACAAAAAACGGGTTGAACCGTTATGACGGATACAGCTTCAAAGTTTTTACCAACGATCCTTACAGTTCAAATTCTTTAAGCAGCAACACGATCACCGCTCTTTTTGAAGATAGCAAAGGCCGGATATGGGCAGGCACTGAAAACGCAGGTTTGAATGTATATGATAAAAAAAGTGACAGGTTTTACCGGATCGCAAACCGGCCCGGGGATGCCAATAGTCTTTCCGGTAACAGGATACGCAACTCATTTACCGAAACCAATAATGGAAAAATATTGGCGCCAGCCAATGATGCAGGGTTTAATGTAATTACTCTTGCGGATAATTTTTTTGATAAAAAGACATTACCGGTTATCATAAGGTTGTCGCTGCCGGACAATGAGCAGGTGTATGGAATAGGTAAAGACAAGACCGGGGCAATTTGGATCAGCAGCTATTCCAACAAAGTGTATCGTTTCGATCCTGTGGATAATAGCTTCCTGTTATTTGAAAATTACCGGTTTTACAATAACGGTTATGAAACAGGTGATGGGGGATTGTGGATCAGCAATAATTTTTTTCTCTGGGATGGAAACAATATAGCTCCATTATTCGATACAACAAAGATCAAAGCGGGTAACCTGCTCATGAGATCTAAAAACGAACCGTGGATAGATTTTCATGAAGAACTTTTTTATTATGAGATCAGTAAATGGGAACCGGGCAAATCATTACAGTGGGGTTACGATCAGCATTTCGCCAAAGGCATAAAAGTTTTATTTCCATTTTTAATTGATCATTCCGGGATACTCTGGGCGGGTACCAAAGGATATGGTTTGCGTAAATACAATATTGCATCAAGCCGGTTCAGACCGCAGGCTCCCGGATTCAGCGTAAGGTTTATCGTGCCTTCAGCCAACGGTATTTTTTTAGGAGCTTATCCGTATGAATGGAGAAAGCTCATGAAAGATTCAATTCAAAAAAATGCTTTTGACAGATCCTTTCCGCTGAATATGATTGATAATGTCGTTATTTCTAAAAGGGGAGATTACTGGATAAGGAATGATGATATAGATGCTGAAGCGGGATTGTTTCATTATAATATAGGGACTGGTCATGTAAATTCCTTTCCAACCGTTCAATTTAATCATGGTGAAGGTGACAAACAACCCATGATTGAAGACAGCAAGGGAAATATCTGGTTCCCTGCATTGGGCGGAACATTTACAAGAATAAATGAAGCGACAGCCAATACAGATACGTTTACGATCAATATCAATCGTACAAGGACAATGCTTCCCAAATCAATTTGCACAGCGTTGTATGAAGATGGGAATGGCGTGTTCTGGACGGGAACAGAAGAAGGGTTTGCGAGGATTGATTTTACAGGAAGTAAAAATGATCAGCCGAACGTCACCTGGTATTTTAATAGTGCTGCCGACAGGAATTCTTTAAATTATAATCATGTTTCCTGTTTCCTCGACGATCCTGTACAACCGGGTAAATATATTTGGATAGGCACGAAAGGCGGCGGATTGAACCGGTTGGATAAAACCACCGGCGATTTTTTTCATCTTACTTCAAAAGATGGTTTGCCCAATGATGTGGTGTATGGATTATTGGCCGATAATGCCGGCAATATCTGGGGCAGCACGAACAAAGGTATATTCTGCCTTCTTTCTAAAAAAGATAATAGCGATCGTGATCAATTCAGGAACTTCAGTAAAACAGATGGGCTGCAGGATGATGAATTTAATACAGGGGCTTTTGCTAAGTTACCCAATGGTAACCTTGCATTCGGTGGTGTGAACGGAGTAAATGTTTTTGATCCGGCTGAAGTGTTGGTGTCGGGTTATTCACCGGCTGTTTTTATCACGGATATTTCGGTAAATAACAACCCGCTTACTGCGAATGATGAGACAGGTATCTTATCACAAGCCATTGAGCAGACAAAGAATATTACATTAAACTGGTCGCAGGATATTCTTACGCTGGAATTTTCTTCATTGGATTTCACAGCACCGTCTCAGAATAAATACCGTTACCAGTTAGTCGGTGTAGATAAAGATTGGATCGAAAGCGGCAATCGTCGCACGGCCACTTATTTGCATCTTCCATCGGGTAATTATGTTTTCAAAGTACAGGGAACAAACAGCCAGGGAGTATGGAGTGATAAGGTTGCAGAGCTGCGGGTGCGTGTATTACCACCCTGGTGGCGTACGTGGTGGGCTTATGCCTGTTATGCTTTGCTGATTGGTCTTGTCATCTGGGCCTACTTCAGGTTTACAATAAACAGGACCAAACTAAAAGCGCAGTTAAGCTTTGAACAACTCGAAGCAAAAAGAGTGAAGGAACTGGATACAGTAAAAACACAACTCTATACAAACATCACACATGAATTCAGAACGCCGCTGACGATCATATTAGGTATGGCAAAACAAATACAGGATAAGCCGGAAGAAAATCTGAACGCCGGTATGGATATGATCATTCGCAATGGCCAGAATCTTTTGAAACTGGTCAATGAAATGCTTGATCTTTCCAAACTCGAAACAGGAAAGATGTCGTTGCAATTGGTCAATGGTGACATGATCAACTTTCTCCGTTACATTGTTGAAGCCTTTCATTCATTAGCGGAGAGCCAGCATAAGCAACTCCATTTTTTGTCTGATGTGGATGAACTTCATGTTGAGTATGATCCCGAGAAAGTACGACAGGTGGTGACCAATTTATTATCGAATGCGTTGAAGTTTACACCGGAGAGAGGAAACATTTATATAACGGTCAACGAACAACCTGTTCAGGAGCAAACGGATAAAACCAATTTGGTAATTAAGGTAAAAGATACGGGAATCGGTATTCCGGAAGATCATCTGCCGCATATATTCGACCGCTTCTATCAATCAGACAATAGCCATACGAGAAAAGCAGGAGGGACGGGTATCGGTTTGGCATTGACCAAAGAGCTGATCAAACTAATGGAAGGGGAGATCACTGTCAAGAGTCCGCCATCCGGCAGTAATAAAGGATCTGAGTTCACGGTTTCATTGCCTTTGACAAAAGTTGCCGACGCTGGAGAAACTAATTTTGTTCCATCATCAAAGACCGATCATGAACAAACCGCTGCTATAAAAATTGTATCAGAAAATAAAACGATCATTACAAACGGACAGGATGTTGCAAAGCCTTTGATATTATTAGTTGAAGATAATGCGGATGTCGTGGCTTATACAGCGAGTTGTCTTCCTGATTATCGCCTCGCTGTCGGCAAAGATGGAAAAGAAGGTTTTGAAATAGCCAAAGAGATCATTCCTGATCTGATCGTGACCGATGTGATGATGCCGCTGATGGATGGATTTGAATTATGCAAACTATTGCGAAGTGATGAGCGTACCAGTCATATACCTATCATTATGCTCACGGCAAAAGCAGGAATCGAGAGTAAACTGGAAGGATTGAATGCCGGTGCGGATGCCTATTTGGAAAAACCTTTTAATAAAGAAGAATTATTGGTCCGTGTAAATAAGCTGCTGGAGGTACGGAAGAATTTGCGACAGTATTACCTGAAGAAAGCGGGGCTTGCCGATGTCGGGCCGTCACCGGCTTATTTTGCCGGAACGGGTGAATTGTTTTTGAAAGATAATAAGGAAGATGAGTTTGTGAAGAAAGTGAGGGAAGCAACAGAAGAACATTTATCGGATACCAATTTTTCCGTAGAGCAATTATGCAAACTGGTTTTCATGAGTCATTCGCAACTGCATCGCAAACTGGATGCATTGACAGGATGCTCTCCTAATAAATTCATCCGGATGATCCGTTTGAATAAAGCAAAGGAATTGCTGAAAGATCCGGCAAACAGCATTGCGTCCGTAGCGATGGATTGCGGTTATAATGATCCGGGATATTTTGCACGGATATTCAAACAGGAGAATGGGATAACTCCTCAGGAGTGGCGGGCGAATAATAAATTGCATCATTTGAATTAAGTACCGCTGTTGATTGTTGCTATTACTATTTCTTATCTGAATAGTAAGACGATCATTTCCGGGAAGATGTTTACCGGGTTCTAATGTTATTTCTTGCTTTCTCTAAAGGCCTATATAAATAAGACCCAATGTTGTGCGTTCGGTTTTTAGTAGCATCCAATTTCTGGAATACATAACATTGGAGCAAGTCCACCTAAAATAGAAATCCCAATTTTTGTTTGTTCATGCCTGAAATACAGAATATTCGTTTCTATTTTTTCTGGTAAATCGTATGGCATTGACAAATTATAAATAATAATTTTGTCTTTGTTTACAAAAGCAACTTCACTTCGCCCTCTCGGCGATAACATTTGACCAATTCCCCATATTTGAAAGTTCGTTATAACGTCATATGAATTTAAACCGTCAAGGTCTTTTATTTTTCCTAAATATTTTATTTCTGTTTTTGTATGTTTTTCGGTAATTGTTTTCAGTCTATTTATGTTTTTCGAGTTTATAAAGCCTTTGTAAAATTTAAGCTGATTATGGCATGTCTTAAACTTTTCTGACAATATTTCACCATTCATATTTTCGGTAAAAACTAAGGTGTCATAAATAATATTGGGCTTACTTACTTCAGTGCTTTTTTCAATTTGACTGATTGGTTTACTTTCCATTTTAGCATCTTCAACTTTGGCTTTGTCAGTTGAAGTATTTGAAGTGCAGCCGTAGATGAAAGCAAAAATTATTATAACATATCTCTTCATGTCGCTTTTATAAAAGGGTGTCGATAAACTGACGTACAACGAACAGGGCTTTATGCAGGTTGGGAATTAGTATTCCGTCCACCCATAACCACTGCTGATTGAAAACATGTTGTTGAAGTTAAGTACAAAAGCTGATAGATATTCGTCTGCTGGAACTGAAGCTGGGATTTGCAATTTGCTGATGTTACAACATCAAGCCCAACTTGCATAAAACCATTATCTTCACAACAATCTAAATTCATTTATTCGCATTAAGGTATTTGCCAATTAAGCTTTGAACTGATTCTGTTGGAGACACTTCTTCAGTTCGTTTGTAATGAGCGATAATGACGCCTTTTGATGTAACTATATTCTCGATTAAGGTAAATGCTGTAGGAACCGTGCCATTAACAAACAATTTTTTCCCTTTACCAAGGATTACGGGAAAAATTCGTAGATGCAGTTCATCGACCAAACCATTTTCAAGAAGAAGGTGAATAAGCTCGCTACTACCCCAAACCTGAATTTCAGGGCCATCTGAATTTTTGAGATCTTGGATATCTTTCAAACTCTCGAGGAATACAGTGTTTTTCCAATCTGATTTTTTAATTGTTTTAGATATGATATATTTAGTCCCATTATTGATACCGGGCCACATGCTTGCATGTGTAGGCCAAAAGGAAGAAAAAATTTCAAATGTTTTTCTACCCAAAAGATAATCTGTGGTTTGATTCATCTCTTTTTGTACAGCTTTCCCACTTATTGCATCAGCATTTGCCGCAGTCCAACCTCCATAGTTAAAATCGCCCGATGTATCTTCATCAGATCCCATTGGCGCTTGCATTACACCATCTAAAGTGATATTTGTTGTTACGATAATTCTTCTCATGTGATTCGCTTTTTTTTAATTCTTCTCCACTTATTTTGTTAAATATTTACGAGATGCCAAAATTGCATTGCGTATAACCGTTCAGGGCTTGCCGAAGTGGGGGGAATAGAATTCCTACAGCTCGGCCGCATTTACTAAAGTACAATAGAGTTCCAAAAGCTGAAAAGATTTATTCTGTCGCCGGCATTTTGGCAATGCTAGGTTAGCTGCCGTTCATCGATTTAATGCTGGTTGTTCATGTGTCATACAATGAATACCTCCGCCCCCTCTGTTAATGCTTAACGTAAAGATTTGGATAACTTTTTTGTTTGGGAAAAGTTTGGTGAATAGATCTTTTACTGCCTGATCCTTTTTCTTTTGAGACTCGATCATTCCTGGCTTCCAGTATTTTGGAATCAACACTACGTTATTACTTATAAGAAAATTCATGTAGCTGGCTGCCGGGATTCGGTAAACCGTATCACCAATTGAAAGCCCAAATGGCTTAAGACTACGGATGCTATTGCTATCGACAACTTGGGTAAACTTTAATTGTTCTATTTCCGGCATTGCAATACGGTGGATGACGAATGGATTGCCTTCAAATGTTGTTGCGCTTTTTAGTATTCGAAAATTTTCTTCCAACATAAAGTAATTTATACTATCGACTGGGCTTTTGCTTCTGTCCTCTTCAGCGATATAGGGAATAACTACGGTGTTTTCATTAACGAAGCGACATAATTCGTCTATATGCATATTGGCTCCGCCACCAAAGTAATTCTTGAAAAAAGGTGCATAGTTTTGAAGTGTCCTGTCTTCAATTAATCCATCTTTAAGCCAAATAATTTTTTTTGCACCAACCGTTCGTTTTAATTCTGATTCAATTTCGGCTAAAGTTTTTGTTGGATTTCGTTGAAGAGCCATTTCTTTAATTATAAGAAATGTTCCTTTCCCGTTGGTTTCAAGTCCTCCGCCTTCAAAAACGAATTCGCTTTTTATTATCGGTAATTGCAGCTGATGTGCAAGTCGTTCGTCGTATTCACCTATTTTTCGAAGTTCTTCAGGCATTTGCTTTCCGGCAAGATCTGGGAACACCCCATACATGGAATAATTGAAACAAACAATCTTCAGATGGGCACTGTCAGTCACAAAATAGATCGGATCTCTTGTCCAAAAGTCAACGAATGGATCAATTATAAAATTAATTCTCGTGGTATCTATCGCATACTTACTTAAAGTTTGTTTCGCAGCAGAGACTTCTGAGCTATCATAAACATTTAATGTGATCGGTGTAGTAGGTTGGAGGGCTTCTATTACTCTGCATAGAACAGAATCTCTACGAATGTTGCCAAACCAGGAAACATGAACCTGTTCCTGTTTTTCCCATTCTGCAGCTACACGTAATGATTGCGAAAACAGGCTGACAGTTATGTTCAACAGAATTATTAATGTCAAGGAATGTTTCATAAGAAATTCATTTGATGGAAGCTAACGGGCAGGTCTTTGTGCTGGTGTGGAATTAGCATTCCGTCCGCCCGGAACTACTGCCTGGCTTTTTGATAAAGTTTAATATTAAGAACTAAATCTGGGCTTTGTTCGTCAAGCCCGAACCAATGTACAACAGAATTACCGCTGCCGATTGTTTCATTGTCATGCCCCACTATTGCAAATATGCTATATAAGTGTGTACAGCGAAGCAGACACTTTGTGATGAGGTAGGTCTCTAACGCCATGACAAAAGCAGAACAAACTTCACGATCAGACCATTTATGCTGGTTGTTCTAACAAGCGAGTTGTGAATGATGCATTGTATCTGAATGATCAGTACCTCGTATTCATAAGCCGCCATGAGGCATCGACAATTGTTACATGCAAAGAAACGATCGCACTGATTATGTATGCGCCGCAAGTTGATATTCGATCCAGCGGAGTTAACCAGTAAAGTGTTAGCTGCATCCGGCCGATAAACCCGCACGGGAAGTACAGACAGACGCACGGGCGGAACAGGAGAACCTGTACTGGTTGAATGTGCCCTGTATAGGTAAAGATCGTCTGCAGGTTAAAACCAGGATGTACGAAAGGCACTGAGGTTGAAATCATCAAGCGGAACGCAGCGCATAAGAAATTATATTACCTGCTCAGAACCGTTACCGGTATTGGTCCGTTAACAGCTGCGTTACTGATAGCAGAGATCGGCGACATGAAACGCTTTTCTTCTTTTTATCAGCTCAATAGTTTCATCGGTCTGTTGCCATCGGAACACAGCAGCGGAGAACGGGAATCCAAAGGAAGATTAACGATAAGAAGGCACCGCCAGCTGCGAAGTGATCTGATAGAATGTGCATGGACAGCCAGGCGAACCGATCCTGCTTTGTCATTATTTTATAGTGAACAATTAAAAAGAGGCAAAGAACCCAAACTGATCATTGTGAAAATAGCCAGGAAGTTATTGAGCCGTATCCGTTATGTGTGGCTCAATGAAAAGCCGTATGAAAAAGGTGTGGTAAAATAGAGTAATAAACAAATAAACAATCAATCATTATTCATTACAAAAACAAAACAAATAGCGACCGGACTACTGAACATGGGATGTCATCGTGAAATACCCAAACAGCGAAGTCTTGACTTAGCAAAAGCCTGTAGCCGGTTGTTTGTTGTTCCGCAAATAAGAGGAGCAACGCATCATTAAAATTTAAACACAAGGACTTGTAGCGCCGTCCCGATAATCATCGGGATCGGGGTCTACTCATAGGACGCTGGTAATGGATGATGAAAAAGAGTTTGCCAGAATGCAGAAAGTAAAATAAATTTGATATGGATAAAACAAAAACTTGCGAAGGCGGCCCCGAATGCTTTCGGGGTTGCTTTCAAAAGAAATATAATTAAACGATATGATCCTTCTCTAAAGCCTATATACATAGGACCCCTTGTTGTACGTAGTTTTTCACGTCATGCTTGTGTCCTCCTTGTCAAACACTACTTCCAATAGAAACAAACCAGCAAAAACCAACATCATACTGCCATTGAATAATTCGATTGAGCCATTAAAAGGTCTGTACTTCTTATTATTTTGAACAGAAATAAATGGTTCATTTATTTTAAATTGATAAACAACTGCGTTTGTCCCCTCAGAAACCTGTATTTTATAATGTCCCCATGTCTTCTTGTTAAATAAGGAGTAGTTTACCTCTGGTTTAAGTTTTTCGCAGTAGTAGATGTCTTTGTTCAAAATGAGTTTTCCGTACTGGCCAACCACTCCAGATATAGAATACTCTCCAATCTGGACTTGCTTTTGCTCGTCGATAAGTATGTACTTAGATTTAATTAAATTGTTCGATTGATTGTGAATGCGTACAGAAAAGTCAGCAAAATTGAAGAAGCAAGTATCATTAAGTTGTAAAAACTCCCCTAATTGATTTTTTTGATCAAATACTTTGTAAATTCTAGCATTGTTAACATAGCCATGTCCTTTCAGTAAATACTTTTCAGCAATTTCTTTAGAAAATGTAAATGTCATTGAGGGTGGTTAAAATTACGTACAACGATCGGGATTTACGAAGTGCCCACGGGTGGAGCAGATGCGGGAGCGAAACCAAAGGTTTCAGCGAAGCAGCTGCGAGAACCTGTGGGTACGTGGAAATTTATCGGGGCATTTTGTAAATCCTCATGTACCCCGCAGTGTCTTGCACAAAGTTCACTACCCGATAAATTTACAAGTAAATCCCGATCGTACCGCCGCAATAGCGATGGAGAAAAAGACCGGGAGCTGCGACAGCAGCGAAGGGATTTTTCCTTGTGCAAGGCATTGCGGCGGTACTCGCGTATTGGCGCAAGTTCTTGTTCCGAATTTACTTAATTTTCAATTCAAAATGGAACAAATCATACGGTTGCAATACATAAATGCGCAACTGAATATCGGGCTTGTAAACTGGAGAGAAGCCTGGTTATTATCGGTTCAAAATCCTATACAATTATATACAGAGACATACAAAGGAAAACTGGTTTTCAGGATACCAGGAACCTCAAGACGCATCAGCTATCACCGTTTGAAAAAAGGACTGATCAAAAAAATAATGTTGATAGAGGAGAAGTTGCCATTTTAATGTCACCGTTCTTATTGCCCCAGCTTCACCGGTTCTAAAACAGTTTTTTCCCAGTCACTATACTTCTGTTTCAGCTTTTCGAAGATCTGTTTTTCTCTCTCCTTCTGATCGGCTTTTTCTTCTGCATCATAAAAAAGATAATACAGGTATTCACCTTTTTCATCCTTCAGATATTTCCAATAACCGTCACGAATCGCCTTCTGCTGGTTACGTTGTGATACCCTCCAGTAAAAAGTTCTGTTGACAGGTCTCTTTCGTTCGGTCAGGTATGACATAAGGTTTATGCCATCCAGATAAAGCTTCGGTTCCAGTTTTGCTTTTGCTAATGCAAGTATTGTCGCTGTCCAATCCATGGTGATAACACATTGTTCATTGGTGCCCACTGGTATTTTTCCCGGCCAGCGAACGATCGCCGGCACTTTGATACCACCTTCGAGCAGCACCGGTTTAGCGCCGCGGTATCTACCCATGTCAGAAAATCTTTCACCGCCATTATCACTGGTAAAGATCACGACCGTGTTGTATAAAAGTCCTTCGTCATCCAATGTTTTCATGATAGTCCCTATACCGTCATCCATACTTTTTACAATAGCTGCATAAGTTTCGGGAGAACCTCCTTTCTTCCAGTTAGCATCTCCCACAGGATACACATCATCTTTCGGTCCCTGCCAGGGCCAGTGAGGCGCACTGTACATCAGGCAAAGAAAAAATGGCCGGTAATGATCACGGGTAATGATATCAACCGCTCTTTCGGTCAACAGGTCGGTCATATATCCTTTTCGCTTTACCGGTTTTTCATCTTCATACAGATCATTGTTCCCTTCCGGGTCAGTATGAGAAACATAATCAATAGCGCCGCCATGAAAACCGAAGAACTCATCAAATCCATTTTTTAACGGGCTGTTTTCCGGTGAAAAACCAAGATGCCATTTACCAACCAAAAAAGTTTCATAACCATTTTTTTTTAATATCGTTGCCAGAGAGGTTTGATCAGGCGTCAACCCAACACTGCTGTCTTTGCTTGTCCAATCGAGCGGTTCCCGTAGGCCAACGGGTGTGCGGGCCGGGTAACGACCTGTCATGAACGCGGTTCTTGTTGGCGTGCATAGGGGAGCGGCCGCATAGGCATTGATCAATCTTGCTCCCTGCGATGCCAGCAGATCGATATTCGGCGTTGTATAATCTTTACGTCCATAGCAACTGAGATCGGCATAACCAAGATCATCCGCCATGATATAAATAATATTCGGCGTTGTTTGCGCGGAAACAACTATTGAGTGTAAGAAAAAAATAAGCAGCCAATTTCTTTTACAACACATAACGAAGATTTTCCGGGTGAAAGGTAGTTCGTTTAACGGATAAGGCAGGAAATTGAATGGCGGTATTAATTATATGAATTCACATTTTCGAAAAGGCAAACGCCTGACCAGGGATGATCTCCCTTCGGTCCTTCCGGTTCAGGATAAGCAGCAAAGACTTTCATTTCTTCAGACAACCTGTTCAACTGCGCCGCGGTTTTTAGTTTAGATCCTGATTCGAGTGATCTCCATCCGTAACGAAGAAAAAATCCTTCACCTTCCGCAGGTGCAAATTGAAATTCCGCATTGCTATCTTTCAATGCTCCTCCCATTTCTTTTTTCGCCATGTGCAGCAATCCGGGTGATGCCAGGTCGAAGACCCACCGGCGAAAATGTTTTTGTGATGAAAGATCAGCCGACAATTCTGCGGCTTGTTCAGCCGTCAGGTAGATCATCAATCCTTCTGTAACTATCAAGGCCTTCTGACATTCATCATTTAATTGTTTGAACAATGCTGTTCTTGCCTTTCGGTCTGCCAGGTCCAACTGAATGACCTGCAGATCGCATTTTGGTTTTTCATCAGACAGGACAGATTGTTTGTATTCCAGTATCTCCGGCAGGTCCACTTCTATCCACTTCAATGATGCGGGTACGTCCATCCGGTAGGGTCTTGCATCTAAACCGGCAGCCAGGTTAATGATCATATCAAATCCCTTGGCGATATGCTCGTTAATAAACTTATCAAATAACCATGTGCGTGCAACAAAGGACCAGCTATTCTTTTTGCTGAATTCTATCGCGTCAGCGATCTGGCCACCTCGTTGGCCTGCCAGTCTCCGGGCAAATGGATCATGAAAAACGGCGTCGGGTCTTTCACTTTCATCCGCTCTGAATGCGGCTACCCATCTTGCCGTATCAGAAATATTGCGTATAAGTGGTTCCATAGCATTATTTAATTGACAAACCTTTTCTATCCATTCGTGTCTTCTGCATTTTGTTATTCATAACCGGCCGTTAATGATGTTTTTTTATATCAAATTTTTTAGCCAGCGCAAACCTGTAATTCCCGCTCGGCCAAAAATATTTTTCTGCGGAAGAAGCACCTTTTATCCATAAACCGTTACCGGTCCAATTGGCGCTTAAATTCCACGAGTCGCTGTTGTATCCAACGGCTGCTTTGTAAACCGTACCGGGGCTAATGGAAAATTTATTATTCTTATTGATACCTTTTTCTGTAGTAAAACTAAGATCAAGGTTGCCGACCAAAGAGCCCGTGATGAAAAAATGCCTGGCGATCACCAAAGTGTATGCATAACCTGCTCCTGGACCTATCCTGAAAAAATTGATTTGATTGATACCTGCCTGCGGGAATCCGTTTTGAACAACGGCCGGAACAAATGCGCTGTCTCCTTTTACCGTTCCATAAAAAGATTCTCCGCCATAGAGAAACGATCCGGCAGATCTCTTCTGCCATTCTGTTTGAATTATCGCGGCACGATATGAAAATTTTTCTTTACCGGGCACCTTGTATGCAGAGATACCAATAAGACTCAACTTCATGTCCGGCCTGTAATAATAACTATTGCTGTTGACCGCAGCATAACCCTTCGGCTCCAGGTGATATCCTTTAGGAAATATACCAAGAAGATCAATGGCCCATTTTTTTGGATAAATGTGAAGTTGAATATCCAGGCCTTTTGTTCTCCCTTTCGAGTCATCTTTATTCAGAAAGGCAAAACCATAAAATACATTCAGGGAAATATTATGCAGTGTTACCCCGACACCGGCATTAAATTTAGGGTTGGCTTCATATTCCAGCTTTTGTGCGCTTCCGGAAGATGGAAAATGCAGGTGCACATATTTCTGCGATAAGTAAATGCGGGCTGTCAATTTTTGAGGAAAAGTTTCGTAATAACTGGTATCATGCGGAAAATCTTTTTGCGCATGAGTTAATGAAGGAATAGCTAGTAAAATAACACTCCAACCGGTCAGCCATAAAAATTGCAAATAATATTTTTTCATTTTCTATAGTTGTATAGTTTACTATTAATTTTTTACAGCAAAGTTGGAGCCGGAAAGTATTTTAGGTATTGATCTTACGAAGAAAGAGATTTTTGGTCAAATTGGGTGAAATAGTTTGCTGAATAACGAAATGATCTGAGTTTCGATCGTAACGCCCGGACTTGCACGCTATGCGCAAATGTCAGTGTTATCATCGCAACAATTCTGGGTTTTTATCAATGAAGATATTTTTATAGAACAAGCTTCACGCCTTATCGGATAAGAACAAGCAGGAGAGACGGAGTTGTTACAAGACAATAAATAAAATTGCAGTTGTAATACAGTCACTCTTTTCCAAATGGTCTGGATACAGTTGAGCAAAAGCTCCCCGGAACTTTAGCGTAAGGGGCCAGTACAATATTTGAAAAATAGTTACGGATATTATGAATGGTAACAGATCATTTTCTGAAGTGGTCTGTTGTTTCCGTGCTTACCGTGCATAAACACAAAGGAACTATTGAACTGAAAATCTTAAATTGTGCCGAATAGAAAAGCCCCATTGAGAATTGTCAAATTTTGGCAGGTTACCCGGAAGTCGAACTATTGTATCTTCAATCTCTATCCAGAAAATATCCCCTGATTGTTCGCCCATGCATACCTGTTATAATTATTGTGTTTGAGAAAAAAAGGTGAGGCGGGATTTTCAATATTGCTGCTCATTCCTGGCTGTGATCAATTTTTTATCAGAATTAGTTGGATAAAATTAAAGTTATAGATGAAAGCAAAATCAATCAAAGGAAAATCAACAGAAGAAATAAAGGCTGCATTGCAACAAAGCATAGCTGGTGGATACAAACCAACAATGGCGTTTGTATTCCTTACTGATGTAGAAGAGATCGATAAAATTTCTGCGATACTCGATGCTGAAAGAATTGCCATATTTGGAGCCAGCACTTCAGAAAAATTTACGGAAGAGGGTATCGAACCTGATGGTATTGTATTGCTGTTACTGGATATAAAACCAGATCATTTTAAAATTGTTTTAAAAGATTACAATTCGGCTTCTGTATATGAATCTGCCAGCGAAGTTGGGGCGGAAGGCAAAAATACTTTCGATCACCCTGCATTTATAATTTCCTCTGCTGATATAAGAACTCCGGGTGAAGAAGTGATAAAGGGTTTACTAAATAAAGCAGGACCCGGAGTCACCGTGATTGGTGGTGTGGCGGGAGAACATATAAACTTTACAGGCACCATATTTACCAATCAATCAAAAACTGATTCCGGTATCATATCACTGATACTGGATGAGGATAAAATCGACGTTAAAGGAGTGGCCGTATCAGGATGGAAACCTGTCGGTACAGAAAAAAAGGTCACGAAAAGTGAAGGCAACTGGGTCTTTACGATTGACCATGGACCCGCCATGGATGTGATAAAAAAATTCCTGGGAACAGAAATGCTGACGAGTAAAAAATCCGATGGATTGGACAGTTACCCGTTACAGTTTCAGAGGGGAACAGGAAAACCCATCATGCGACCTATTGTACTTTGGAATAAAGAAGACCAATCTGTCATGTTAGGGGCGCCTGTAGAAGAAGGTTCCCTGTTTCGGTTTTCGCTTCCACCGGATCTTGAAGTGATCGACACAGTAATAGATAGCACAAGAAGCATAAAAGAAAATGAATTACCGGATGCCGATGCGATGTTGGTATTTTCCTGTGTGGGCAGGCTGTCATCATTGGGGCCCATGGTAGCTTCAGAAATTGAGGGATTGGCTGCCACCTGGAATAAACCGATGGCAGGTTTTTTCTCTCTCGGTGAATTTGGGAAACTGGATGATACCCGGCCTGAATTTCATGGAACAACAGTAAGCTGGGTGGCTTTAAAAGAAAAATAATTGGCAAAAAAACGAGTCAACAATGAAGCAAAATTATTTATTTCCGTTTATGTTCCTTATTATGATGATTTGTGTTGGTTGCCACGACCGTGATGATACTGATAAACAGAATTCAACTTCTGACAGCATAAAACAAAATGATAAGAAAACTCATTTGAATATTGATCCGGTAATCGTATCACCGGATATTTTTAAAATCTTATTGGAGAATGAACATGTCAGAGTTGTACAGTATTCTCTTGAACCTGGTAGGAAAGATGGCTGGCATACGCATCCTCCTAAATCATCTTATGTAGTATCCGGCGGCAAACTGAAAGTGTATCTCGAAAATGGTGAAACGATTATTGCAGACGAAAAACCCGGGACTGCTACCTGGATGGACTATTTAGGAAAGCACTATGTAGAAAACATTGGTGCTACGACAGTGACTATTGTATTTACTGAAATAAAATAATGATGAAAGCAAAGTCAATCAAAGGAAAATCAATAGAAGAAATTCAATCAGCGTTGGAGCAATCTTTATCGGGTGATTTCAAACCAACTTTAGCAATTGTATTCATATCCGTTAAACAGGACAGAGAAGCTATTTCCAGATTACTTGACGAAAAAGGCATCCAGGTATTTGGTGCTACCACTGCAGGTGAATTTATTGATGGCGAAATTGAAGCGGGCAGCATTGTCATGCTATTGCTCAACATGAATCCGGCTTATTTTAAAATGGAATTTATTGAAACAAGCCAGGAGAAAACTTTTGAAGATGCAAAAAAACTGGGCGTCATAGGAAAAGAGAACTTTGCCAATCCTGCATTTATAATTGCAACAGGTGGTGTGTTTATTGATGGCGACAAGATTATAGAAGGTGTAATACAAGGTTTTGGAACACCTGATTTACCGGGAGAGAAGGAGCTAACCATTTTTGGTGGCATGGCGGGAGATGATTTAATAGCTGAAAAACCAATTGTTTTTACCAACGGAAAAAACACGGACAACGCAATTCTTGCACTCGTTATTGATGAAGATAAAATAGATGTAAGAGGCATTGCTTCTTGTGGCTGGAAAGCCATCGGCACCTCTAAAACAGTTACAAAGAGCGAAGGCAACACTGTATATACGATCGACGATAAACCAGCTTTGGATATGTTAATGAAATATCTGGGCGTTGAGGTAAAACTGGACGAAAACAAGGAAATCGTTTCATTCTTAAGTTCCTGGTATTATCCGTTACAACTGGACCGGGAAAATGGAGATACTGTCATACGGGCAACCCGATTCGCCAATCAAAAAGACCGTTCATTGATTTGTACCGGAACTGTGCCTCAGGGATCGGCGATCAGGTTTTCTTTACCACCCGACTTTGATTCTATTGAAACCGTCGTTGCAGAATGTGAGAGTATTAAAGATCATACACAAGAGCAAGCCGATGCCATGATCATGTTTTCATGTGTAAGCAGACATTTATCTTTCGGCGCTTTAATGAAAGAAGAAATAGAGCAGGTGCAAAATATTTGGGGTGCACCCATGGCAGGTTTTTTCACGTATGGAGAATATGGGAAATCAAAAATTGGCACAAATGAATTTCATAATAATTGCTGCTGTGTAGTGGTATTAAAAGAAAAATAAAACATGAAAGCAAAATCAATAAAAGGAAAATCTCCGGATGAAATTCAAAAGGCATTGTCAGAATCTATTTCTGATCAGTTCAAACCTACACTTGCTATCGTATTTATTTCCATTGAACAGGATAGAAAAGCCGTTGCTGAAATTCTGCATAATAAGGGAATTGATGTTTTTGGGGCAACTTCCGGTGGCGAATTCTGTAATGAAAATCAATCGATGGGAGAAATTGTAATCATGCTGATTGAACTGGAAAGAAGCAAATACTTTATTTTATTCGAAGATGTCAAAGGAAAAGATCTGGCAGATGTTTCACAAAAAATTGCACGGGATGCGTTGACCAAATTCGATGATCCGGCATTCATTCTTTGCAGTACCACGTTAACCGAAGAAGGTGAAATTTTGAAGGGGGAAGTACTTGTGGAAAATATTGAAAAGGTTGTTGGTCCTGATGTAACCATTTTTGGTGGAATGGCAGGGGACGACGGAAAATTTACAGGGACCTACGTTTTTAATCACGAAAAGTCGACCGATAGTGGAATCATTGCAGTAATAATCGATAAAGACAAAATTGATTTGCATGGAATGGCTTTATCGGGCTGGAAACAGATGGGTATAGCAAGGACAGTTACAAAAAGTAAGGGCAGATTAATTTACAGCATTGATAACCAGCCAGCCGTTGATATGTATTTAAAATACCTTGGAAATGAAAATTTTTTCGAAAAAGACAAATTTAAAATATTTGAAGCCATTGGGGTACACTATCCATTTCAGTTTAAATCGGAAAATGGAGAATCGGTTATGGTTACTCCAATGGGAATAGACAAGGACGAAAATGCCCTGATTTGTGAAAAAGAAGTGAAGCAGGGCTCAACGTTTCATTTTTCTGTACCACCCGATTTTGATATTGTGGAAACGATACTGCAAAATGCGTCGGAATTGAAAAATGAGAGACTGGCAGAAGCAGATGCGCTTTTAATTTTTTCATGCATTGGCAGGCATACAGCTTTGGGACCGATGGCGCAGGAAGAAAACGAAGGTCTGGCTGATATCTGGAAAGCTCCTATGGCAGGGTTTTATTCCTATGGCGAATTTGGAAGAAGTCCACATGGCAAACGAAGAATGCATTCAACCACTTGCAGTTGGGTGGCAATAAAAGAAAAATAAATTATGATAGCAAAATCAATCAAAGGGAAATCAGCAGAAGAGATTAAAATTGCGTTAGCTCAAAGCATGGCAGATGGTTTTAAACCCACCCTTGCCATATCCTTTATTTCTGTTGCGCTGGACAGAACGGCCATTATTGAAATTTTAGATGCTGAAAATATTGCTGTTTTTGGCTGCACCACCAATGGGGAGTTTATTGATGAAGAACCTGATAAAGGTTCGGCAGCCATTCTTTTACTCGATATGAATAAAGATCATTTTCAAATTTATTTTGAGGAATATCCCGACAGAAATTATAGGGAAGTGTCGAGTGCTATTGCTAAAAAAGCCAAAACAAAATTTACAACATCAGCTTTTTTAATCGCCACTAGCAATTCTTCAGCTGATGGTGAAGAAATACTGCGTGGAATTGAAGACGTTGCCGGCCAACAGGTAAATGCATATGGTGGTGCAGCAGGTGATGATTATGGGTTTAAAGACACTTTTGTTTTTACCAACGGAAAAGAAAGTAGTCAGGCCATGGTATGTATAGCTTTGGATGAAACTAAAGTAGAGATAAAAGGTATTGCCACCTGTGGATGGAAGGCAGTAGGTACAGAAAAAATTGTTACCAAAAGTGAAGGCAATCATGTGTACACAGTAGATAATATTCCTGTATTGGATATTACTGCTAAATATGGGGGACTGGAAAATGTAACTCCGGAAAATGATAATCTGCTGTTAGAAATAGCTGCTAATTTTCCACTGCAATTACAGCGGGAAAAAGGCGATCCTTTAATGCGTCCGGGCCTGCAGGTAGATTGGACCGACCGTTCCTTTTATACAAGCGGAACAGTGCCACAGGGTTCAAAAGTTCGGTTTTCCTTACCGCCCGATTTTGATGTGATGGAAAAAGTAGTAAAAGGAGTAGAAAATTTAAAAGCAACCGAAATGCCCGAAGCAGATGCTCTCGTTGTTTTCAGTTGTGCAGGCAGAATTCTATCTCTGGGGCCTTTAATGAGCCAGGAACTGGAAGGTGTAAAAAATGTTTGGAATGTACCGATGGCCGGTATGTTTTCCAATGCAGAATTGGGCAGAGCAACCGGTGGCAATTTAGAAATGCATAACCTCACTACTTGTTGTGTGGCTTTGAAAGAAAAATAAAATATCAAAATAAGAGCATGCCTCAAACCCGTCAACTTGCTGCGATTATGTTTGCCGATATAGCCGGCTTTACCGCTTTAATGGAAAAAGACGAAGTACAGGCGCTGGCATTCCGGAAAAAACTGAAACAAAAACTCGAAACAGAAGTTAAACTTCATAATGGCAGGATCATTAAATGGATGGGTGATGGAGCTTTATGCAGTTTCGATAGTGCCATTGAATCTTTACGAACAGCGCTTGTTGTTCAAATTGCCATGCAACAACAACCGGTAGTGCCTTTGCGCATCGGCATTCACCAGGCCGATGTGATATTTGATGAATCAGATATACATGGCGATGGTGTGAATATTGCTTCCAGGCTTGAATCGCTGGCTATACCGGGCAGTATTTTCATTTCAGCCAAAGTGCAGGATGATATCAAGAACCAGAATGACATTCAAACTGTTTCACTGGGCAAATATGCTTTGAAAAATGTAAATGAACCCGTTGAAATATTTGCATTAAGTAATCCGGGGTTACAGGTGCCATTGAAAAAGAAACTGGAAGGAAAGGGAGTTAAATATGTCAGCCAAAATATTTCCATAAAAAAGAAAACCCTCCTGTTAAGAGCCATAGGGTTGCTGGCGATCCTGGCGCTTGCAGGTTATTTTTTCTTACCGCCTTACTTTAATAAACTCCATGCACGCAATAAATTGCTGCCTGCTATTCAGAAGATGGTGGACGAGAATTTTCGTGCTCCTACCGAAGCATACGATATGGCAACTGAAGCAGAAGAATATATACCCGGTGATTCTGCACTGGTCAAACTCTGGCCACAAGTATCGACCGCCATATCGATGGTAACTGAACCCGCCGGCGCTGAAGTTTTTTGGAAGGATTACAAAAACCCGGATGCTGAATGGAGAATGGCCGGAACCACACCATTGAAAGATGTTAGATTCCCTCTTGGTTATTTACGTATTGAGATCCGGAAAAAGGGTTTCCAGACCATTGAATATGCCGGCCCATGGGGTTTTGGAAGATTGGGCCCCGATATAGACACACTCAGGCTGGATGCAACTGGTAGTCTGCCTGAAAACATGATCAGAATTCCGGCAGTTACTGCAGCTATGAATATAGTAGGCCTGGAACAGGAAGGAGGAAAACAAGTGGGTGAATTTTTGATAGACAGGTATGAAGTAACCAACAAGCAATTCAAGGCATTCGTTGATGCCGGCGGGTATAACAATAATTCATTCTGGAAATATCAATTCTATGATCATGGAAAGGATATCCCTGCAGTTGAAGCCATTTCAAAATTTGTGGATAAAACGGGCAGACCGGGTCCCGCAAACTGGGAAGCGGGTACATACCCGGATGGAATGGAAGACCATCCTGTGACCGGTGTGTCATGGTATGAAGCCGCTGCCTATGCTTCCTTTGCGAAGAAGCAACTGCCAACAATTTTTCACTGGAGTGTGGTTGCCCAGACATCAAGAACTGAATTTATTGTTCCGCTAAGTAACTATAGCGGTAAATCTTCGGTTCCGGTAGGGAGTATGAAAGGGTACAGTTTATTTGGTGTGTATGATATGGCAGGTAATGCAAGAGAGTGGTGTTTCAATACAAGCAATAGAAAAGGCCAGCATTATATCCTTGGCGGTGGATGGAATGACCCAACGTATTCCTTTAATGACAGCTATACGCAGCCGGCTATGGACAGAAGCATCGCTAATGGCTTCCGTTGTATCAAAGAACTTCCCGGCGATACGACTCTTAGTCATCTCTCAGGAATAATATCACCTTTATTCCGTGATTACGGGAAAGAGAAACCCGTAGATGATAAAACCTTTGCATTATATCTTAACCAGTTTATCTATGATAAAAAACCATTGGAAGAGAAAGTTGAGGAAACCATAGAGAGAGATTCCTGGAAAGCTGAAAAAATAACCTTTGACGCAGGCTATAATAACGAACGGATGCAGGCTTGGTTATATCTGCCAAAAGATGCCAAACCGCCTTACCAAACTATTATTTTTTTCCCGGGATCCAATGACATCTATTCGACAAAATTTGATCCGGATCGGGCAACCCGGCTGGTTGGTTTTATTATGAAAAGCGGGCGGGCACTGGTTTGGCCAATTATAAAAGGAACCTGTGAACGGCATGATGACCTGAAATCAGACCTGCCGGACGAAACAGTATTTTATAAAGATCACCTGGTGATGTGGGGAAAAGAATATGGCAGAACGGTTGATTACCTGGAGACCCGTTCAGACATCCAGGCTGATAAGATAGGTTTTCTCGGCTGGAGCTGGGGCGGTTATATGGGAGGTATTATCCCGGCCGTGGAAAAAAGAATTAAAGCTATTGTACTGAATGTAGGGGGCATGGTAATGAATAAATCACTGCCAGAAGCGGACCAGTTAAATTACCTGCCGAGAGTTACCCAACCGATCCTGATGCTGAATGGAAGGCACGATATGTTCTTTCCGGTAGAAACGTCTCAAAAGCCGATGTTCGACTTTCTGGGTACTCCTGCTGCTAATAAAAAAAGAATAATCTATGATGCTGGCCACCTGGTGCCCCGTTTGGATTTTGTGAAGGAAACGCTGGCATGGTTTGATAAATATCTTGGAGAAGTGAAGCAAGTTCCGTGATCGTGGACGTATGGACGAAAAACTAAAATAAAAACAAGGTTTGAAAGAGAAACTCCTTCAATAAACAAACTAAAAACAACTGATATGAAAAAAGGAATGATCAAAGTAAGCGTGCTGTATCCCAACGACGAAGGCAAAAAGTTTGACATGGATTATTACATCGTATCCCATGTGCCATTAGTATCAAAAACATTGGGAGATGCTTTACAAGGAGCAAGCTATGATAAAGGATTAGGCGGTGGTGCACCCGGTTCTCCTGCTACCTATGTGGCAATGGCCAATCTTTTTTTTAACTCAATGGAAGAATTTGGTCAGGCTTTTGGAACCGCTGCCCCAACGTTAATGGGTGACCTGCCCAATTTTACTGATATAGCACCGGTGGTTCAGATCAGTGAGGTAATGTATTAACTACAAAAATTAAAGCCGTCTCGCTATGCATGCAAAATCTATTAAAGGAAAATCAATTGAAAAAATAACATTGGCTTTCACCGGATGTCTATCCGATACATTTAAACCTGCATTGGCTATTGTTTTTCTTTCAATAAAACAAGACAGGGAAGCCGTTTGTGAATTACTCGATAATAAAGGGATCGCCATATTTGGAGCTACCACGTCCGGTGAATTCATCGATGGAGAAACGGAAGAGGGAAGTATTGTAATCATGCTGTTGGATATAAATCCCGATGATTTCAAATTGGTCTTCATGGAAACAGGCGAACAAACCACGCTTGAAAACGCAACGCAGATCGGCCTGGTCGGAAAAAAAACTTTTACTAATCCCGCATTTATTATTGCTTCCGGATGGCTTACGCAAGATGGAGAAAATATGGTAGAAGGTATTACCGAAGGCTTTGGGGGCGATGTGACCATTTTTGGCGGTATGGCTGGCGACGACCTGGCATTAGTTGGGCCTCTTGTTTTTACGAACGGACAAAGCAGCTCACAGGGTTTGCTGGCATTGATCATTGATGAAGATAAAATTCAGATCAACGGCATTGCTACCTGTGGCTGGAAGCCGATTGGCACAACCAAAACAATTACCAAAAGCGAAGGGAACATAGTCTATACTATTGATGATAAACCGGCGCTGGATATGATCCTGAAATACCTGGGTGTGGATTATGATTTCGATTCGGGTAAAGAAATCGTTACGCAACTGGGTGCCCTTTATCCTTTGCAAATGGAACGGGAAGGGGTTGCACCCGTTATGCGTACTGCCATGTTTGCAAACAGGAATGATCGTTCTCTGATTTGTGCAGGCAATATCCCTCAAGGTTCTAAAGTGAAATTTTCACTGCCTCCCGATTTTGATGCCATTGAACAGGTGGTAGAAGAATGCAGGCAATTAAAAAGTGAACATCAGCCTGAAGCAGATGCGCTGATCATGTTTTCCTGTATCAGTCGTCACTTATCCTTTGGCGTCTTAATGAGAGAAGAAATAGAACAGATACAGCAGCTTTGGGATGTTCCATTAGCAGGCTTTTTCAGTTACGGCGAATTTGGAAGATCAAAAACCGGGAAACATGAATTTCATAATAACACTTGTTGTGTGGTAGCGCTAAAAGAAAAATAAATGAACCCGTAGAATTTTTTAAAAAAATAATAACCACCTAAATGTATTACACCAAAACAATAAAAGCCTGGATAGTTTTAGTCTTCCTTGCCTTTTTATCTTCATCTCTTTGCGCACAGTCTTCCATAGAATATGACATTGTATTATCCGGCGGCAGGGTGATAGATCCTGAAACCAAACTGGATACCATAAAGAATGTAGGTATTATCAATAACCGGATAGCACAAATTTCATCGGAACCATTAAAAGGGAAACAAGTCATCAATGCCACCGGCCTGGTAGTAGCGCCGGGTTTTATTGACCTGCATGTGCATGGCAGAAGCAACCAGGAACAGGAATACCAGTTGCACGATGGGTTAACGACAGCATTGGAATTGGAATGGGGAATAGAGTTTTTAGATAAATGGTATGCATCCCGCAAAGGAAAAGCATTGATTAATTACGGCGCCAGCGTTTCGTGGCCCTTTGAACGTTTTAAAGCGATGGATAAATCTAAAGCCGGTGTTAACGAGTTGTATCAGACAATGATCAAAGGTGAGTCAAAACTTGAAAACCTTTTTAATACAATTGGTCCATCTTATACCGAAACAGCTTCCGTAGAAGAAATGGATAAAACACTGGCGAATATCAAAACGTCATTAGCGGAAGGCGGTATTGGCATTGGCGTACCCATCGGGTATTTACCCAAAACAAAGCCCGGAGAAATGTACAGTGTCTTTAAACTGGCCGGTGAAATGGACGTCCTGGTTTTCTCGCATGTGCGTCAACCCGACATTGCCTCTATTCAGGAAGCGATAGCCGACGCCATGCTAACCGGCGCTCCTTTGCATATTGTTCATATAAACAGTATGGCGTTGGGCCAGGTACAACTGGCACTCGATATGATTACTGCTGCAAACCGGAAAGGTTTTGATATTACTACAGAACTATATTCCTACACTGCTGCCTCAACATTATTGCAAAGCGCCATGTTTAACGAAGGATGGCAGGAAAGATTGGGCATTAGTTATGAAGATCTGCAATGGGTGGCAACCGGCGAACGCCTTACCAAAGAAACTTTTGATGCGTATCGCAAAACAGGAGGCGTTGCTATTCTGCACATGATGAAACCTGAATGGATAAAAACAGGAATGGCTGCTCCCGGTGTGATGATCGCTTCAGATGGTATGCCTTATTCGCCTTTGGCGCATCCGCGAACTGCCGGAACGTTTTCAAGAGTATTAGGTAAATATGTAAGAGAAGAAAAAGTGATCGACTTAAATACAGCTATTGCAAAAATGACTTTGCTCCCTGCAAAAAGGTTAGAAGGCATTGCACCCGGAATGCGTTTTAAGGGAAGAATACAGGTTGGCGCTGATGCTGACATCACCATCTTTAATCCAAATACGGTCATTGACAAAGCCACATTTGATAAAGGGCTTGCCTTTTCAGAAGGCATTGAATACGTGATAGTGAATGGTGTATTTGTATTGAAGAATGGCAAAACGGTTCCTGGTGTTTTTCCCGGGCAACCTGTTTATGGAAAATATAAGCAATAAAACAAATGAACCAACAGCTTCAAACGATACTCGATTTTATCCAGCAAAATGAAAACTTATCGGCTGAAAAAAAGGATGAGCTGATAAAAGCTATCAGGAAGGCAGATAATGATCTAACTATTTCCGAATTTAAATTAGAGAGAACGGAAAAAGTAAAACGCACTACGGCTATTCTTTTAGAAGAAACCATTGAAGAACTGGAGCAAAAAAGAAAATCCGTAGAGCAACAAAACAGGGAACTGGAAATTGAATCAGCGCTTGAAAGAGTAAGAGCCGTCGCCATGGGGATGAACAAAGCCGATGACCTGCTAGGCATCTGTGAAGTGCTTTTTAAAGAACTGCAGAAATTAGGATTCAATGAACTGCGGAATTCGATGATCAATATTCATAATGATGAAAAAGAGTCATTCCTGAACTATGATTTCTCAGACTTTGCCGGCGCTGTCATTGCTAATGTTGATTACAACATTTACCATTCCGTGCAAACCCTGGTGAAACAGGCAAGGAATTCCAAAGAAGCTTTTATTGAGTACGTTTATGCAGGCCAGGAATTAAAGGACTGGAAGGAGTTCAGGAAACAAAATGGTGAATATGATGATCCCCGGGTAGAAAATGTCACTTCACTATACTATTATTTTTATTCGATTGGTATTGGCTCTATCGGTATCTCCGCCTTTAGTGCAATTGGTGATGAAAAACTTGAATTGCTGAAACGGTTCAGGAATGTATTTGATCTTGCTTATAGAAGATATATTGATATTACCAAAGCCGAAGCTCAGGCAAGGGAAGCAAAGATTGAAGCGGCATTGGAACGTACCCGTACACAAAGCATGATCATGCAGCATTCAAAAGAATTGGATGATACCTTACGGGTTTTTCATGAACAAGTCCTTTTGCTTGGTATCAATTCAGCATTTTCGTTTTTATGGTTGCCCGATGAAAAAAATGACCGGCATATTTTTTGGGCAGCCTGGGGAGAAGACCTGCCCGCCGGACAGGCAGGTAAAAACAGTTCAACGGTTTTTAAAAGTAAGGCCATTAATTATCTGCTTGACAGAAATGAACCTGCCACTGCACAATGTCTTATTGATTGGAAAAGCAATGAACCCGTCGTTTCTTATCACGTTCCACCATCCGGAGTCGAAAATTATTTTGCTGCGTGGCAGGAGCTGATTGATGGGGTTGAAAAACTGAAACCGGAATATTTTTCCGGCGGTTTATATTACGTGGAAGCTTTCATGAAGTATGGTTGCTTTGGAGTAATGGTGGTAGCCGATCTACCGGAAGATGAAAAAAAGATTCTCGGCCGCTTTGCTGTTGAGTTTGAACGTACTTATACACGCTTTCTCGATCTGCAAAAAGCAGAAGCACAATCCAGGGAAGCCCAGATAGAAGCCGCATTGGAAAGAGTAAGAAGCCGCACATTAGCCATGCAAAGATCTAATGAACTGGCGGAAACAGCAGCCGTATTATTTCAACAATTAATTGCTTTAGGCATTGCACCGAATCGTTTATACATTTCTATTATTAAAAGTGAAACAGGTGACACTGAATTTTGGATCACTGATGAAGATGGAAGCAAAGTAAGCACTGCTTTTGCTGCCAACATGAACGCTAATGCGACATTCCTGAAAATGTTTGAAGGTTGGAAGCAACAGCAAAAATCATTAGTGATAGATATGCAGGGGGAGGAGTTACAAAACTATTTCCGTCACCTGACTAAGTTGGGTGTGCCGTTTAAAGGCGGACTGGAACAAAAAAGAAGGGTGCAGGATATTGCTTACTTCAATAAAGGATTTATTGGCATGGCGTCGCCGGAAGAACAGCCGCAGGAAACGCTGCAATTGCTGGAACGTTTTGCCGCAGTGTTCAATCTCACTTTCACACGGTTTAATGATCTCCAGGTTGCCGAAGCCCATGCAGCACAGGCAGAGCTTGATCTTATTGCTATCAAAGAAAGTAAACAAAAAGCGGAAGAAGCATTAATGGAGTTGCAGGCTACGCAAAAGCAATTGATACAATCGGAAAAAATGGCAAGTCTTGGTGAACTTACCGCAGGCATTGCACATGAAATACAAAACCCGTTAAACTTCGTCAACAATTTTTCAGATGTAAGCAACGAGTTGCTGGAAGAAATGAAAGCTGAATTGGATAATGGAAATATTGAGGATGCAAAGACTATAGCTGACGATGTAAAACAAAACCTTGAAAAAATTCTTCATCATGGAAAAAGAGCGGATGGAATTGTCAAGGGAATGCTGCAGCACAGCCGCAGCAGCAGTGGCGTAAAAGAACCGACAGACATTAATGCATTGGCCGATGAATATTTGCGGTTGGCTTATCATGGACTTCGTGCCAAAGACAAAACATTCAATTCTGCAATGAAAACAGATTATGATGAAAGCATAGGTTTAATAAAAATTATGCCTCAGGATATGGGACGGGTCATTCTTAATTTAATAACCAATGCGTTTTATGCGGTTACTGAAAAGAAAAAGTTGAACCCGCCGGGATATGAACCGGTCGTTTCAGTCAGCACCAGGAAAAGAAGCAATTCTATTGAAATATCGGTGAAGGACAATGGATCCGGAATACCTCAAAAAGTTTTGGATAAAATATTTCAACCCTTCTTTACCACTAAGCCCACCGGGCAGGGAACAGGATTGGGTTTGAGTTTGAGTTATGATATTGTAAAAGCACATGGTGGCGAGGTGAAAGTAGAAACGAAGGAGGGTGAGGGAAGCGAGTTTATTATTTTGTTACAGATATGAGTCGTGTCTGCGGCACTCAGTGCGGGCATCACATCTTTCGCCGGACTAAAGTCCGACGTTATAAAATAAAACCGAGCCTACGGCTCTCGACTTTGTAAAAAGTTTTTTTTATAGATGCCAGTGGCATAGCCACGGTTGAGTTTATTAACCATGGACTGAAGTTCATAAAAAACAGACGCAACAGTAAGCAGAGAGCCATAGGCTCGATACATTGCTTTGAGACAGGTAGTGGCCAGGTAGAGAGCCGTAGGCACGGTACATAATAAATAATAAAAAAGCCAATATGGCAAATTCATATCACCAAATCTACCTGCAAACTGTCTTTGCAGTAAAATACCGCAGCGCTGTACTTGATAAGTCATGGAGGCCGGTACTGCAAGGAGTGTTAGGTAACCTCATAAATGAAACCGGTTGTAAAACCATCATCGTGAACGGAGTGGAAGACCACATGCATTGTTTCTTCGGGATTGAAACCTGTTGTTTCAGTTTCAGAATTAATGAAAACAGTAAAAGCCAAATCATCCAAATATATCAATGATCATAACCTGACAGAAGGAAAGTTTGAATGGCAGGAAGGATATGGGGTCTTTTCATACCGCCAGCGGGATGTTGACCAGATTTATAAGTATATTCAAAACCAGGAAGAACATCATCAAAAGAAAACTTTGAAAGATGAATACCTTGAACTATTAAAGGAGTTTGAAATAGGTTATGACGAACAATATATTTTTCAGAAATTAATTTAAAATGAAGAATACTAAAATTTTTCACCCCTTCTTTACCAAACCCACCGGGCAAGGAACAGGATTAGGATTGAGTTTAAGCTATGATATTGTAAAAACTCATGCCGGTGAGTTGAAAATAGAAACAAAAGAAGGAGAAGGATTTGAGTTCATCATAAACATACCTGCTAATTAATAAAAAATGAAACTGACCAAAAAACTGGAAGCAGAAATAAAAGCTCTGATGAATGACTATGGGACTCCTATCTTAAAGGAGACCTGAAGTATTGGGCTAAATACCTCGTAAACGATTACCGGAATATTGGCGGCACCGAAGAAGAAATATGGAACTCAAAAAAGGAAATATTGGATTATACCTATCGGGTAATTGATCAAATGGTCGGGAATGCAGAAATCAGGAATAAGAAAACACAGATCATTGCTTATGATCCTTATATGATGGTTCATGAGTTTATGGATCTGTACATTAAAGTAGAAGGTAAATGGACCTTCTATGGAAAATTCAGGTTATCAACACTGATACAAAAGATTGACGGTAAGTGGAAAGTCCTGCACCAGCATGGGTCCTATCCCGATTCTCACACGGAGCAGGGAGAAGCTTTTGCTTTCGATAACCTGAGAAAGGAGAATACGCAGTTGCGTGAAGCGGTAAAACGACGCACCATCGAATTGGAAGAAAAAAACAGCGAACTAAAAGTTGAGACAGCCCTGGAAAAAGTAAGAGCTGTGGCAATGGGTATGAAGAACCGGGCTGACATGCTGAAAATATGTAAAACCATTTCTCAGCAATTGAAAAAGCTGGGTGTAAAAGAGACCCGCAACGTTCAGACAGCGATTTTTTATGAAGAGCAGGGTACCTACATGAATTATGAATATTATGCAAAGCATAATAAAACAATCATTACAGATGTCAGCTACACCAATCATACAATTCACAGAAAATTTGCGGCACAGATGCTTAAAGGCAAGGGCGAATTCTTTAATACACATATTAAGGGCAAAAAGAAAATAGCCGATTGGATCGCTTATCAGAAAACCACCAATGTTTTTATTGATAAATACCTGAAAACAGCCTCTTCTCTCAGCTATTATTGGTTTTCTCTTGGCCCTGTTGCTTTAGGCATATCGACTTACCATCCTTTAACAGAAGAAGAAACGGATTTATTCAAACGATTTCTCAAAGTATTTGAATTGGCTTATCGCACGGTATCTGGATATTGAAAAAGCAGAAGCACAGGCAAGAGAAGTACAAATAGAATTGGCACTGGAAAGAGTCCGTGCAAGGACGATGGCCATGCAAAAAAGTGATGAGCTGCCAGAAACTTCTTTCCTGCTTTTTCAGCAATTGAAAGAACTTGGAGAAACAGCAGCACAACTTTCCATCGGGGTAATAAAAGAAGAAGAAGGCTTTGTTGAATTATCTGCCACACTTCATGGCAGTCAATTATTGCAAACGTACCCAATTCCCATTGACGAGCCTTTCATAATAAAAAAAGCAGTGAAGGCCTGGAAAGCAAAGAAAAAAAGATTGACAATAGAGTTGAAGGGTAAAGAATTGAAAGATTACAACAAATGGCGTAATAGTGTTTTGAAAAAGAAAATAGTTTTTCCGGAAAAAAAGTGGATTGTCAACCTCGCTTATTTTTCAAAAGGATTGTTGTCTTTCTCTTCTGATCAGGAAGTATCGAAGGAAACGCTTCAATTGCTGGAAAGATTTGCTAATGTATTTGATGGAACCTACACCCGTTTTCTTGACCTGCAAAAGGCGGAAGCTCAGGCAAGAGAAGCAAAGATTGAAGCGGCGCTTGAAAGAGTAAGAGCAAGGGCAATGGCCATGCAAGACTCTGATGAGCTAAGGGAATTGATAGGCACTGTTTTTACAGCGCTTACAAAGCTTGATCTGGTTCTCACCCGTTGCCTTATCATGATCTATGATCCTTTATCAAAAGATTCAATATGGTGGATGGCAAATTCTGAAGCCCCGACTGAGCCAATCGGTTTACACGTACAGTATCATGAGCATCCTCCTTATTTAGCATATGTAAACGCATGGAAGCAAAAAAAATTAAAATGGACCTACAACCTGGAAGGATCTATTAAAAAAAATTGGGATGATTTCTTATTTGTCGAAACGGAACTATCACAGCTGCCCGATTTTGTAATCGAAGGCATGAAAGAGCCTGATAGCGTTTATTTAAACGCATCGTTTAATAGTTTTGGCAACCTCACATTGGCAACACTTGCTCCCTTATCAGATGCGCATTTTGAGATCATGCTGCGCTTCGCCAAAGTGTTCGATCTTACTTATACCCGTTTCAATGATTTATTAAAAGCAGAAGCGCAGGCAAGAGAAGCGGAGATCGAACTGGCATTGGAAAGAGTACGGGCAAGAACGATGGCGATGCATAACAGTAATGAACTGGCAGAAGTGGCTGTTTTGCTTTTTGAACAGATCAAACACATGGGCGTTGATTCATTCAGCAGTGGATTTAATATATGGGATAGAGAACATAAAAATCTTATCTCGTGGATGAGTAATGCAACTGGTGAGATAAACCCGCCGTTTGAATTGCCCATACAGGCCTATGAACAACATAAGCGTATTTATGCTGCCTGGAAAATAAACAAATTGTTTTTGGAGGATGATATTAAAGGCAAGGCACTTATTAAACATTATAAATTCCTTCGTTCATTTCCCCTGCTCGATGAATCATTTAACCAGGCTGAGGAAGCTGGCATCAAAATTCCGGACAGGCAGGTTCACAATATCGCCTTTTTTTCAAACGGGTATTTATTATTTATCACACAGGAGCCAACACCTCAATACTATACCATCTTTCAACGCTTTGCAAAAATATTCGATCAAACCTATACACGCTTTCTCGATCTGCAAAAAGCAGAAGCGCAGGCAAGAGAAGCAAAAATTCAATTAGCATTAGAAAGAGTTCGTGCAAGAACAATGGCCATGCAGCATAGTGATGAATTGAAAGATGCTGCATCATTATTATTTAAGCAGCTTGAAGGCCTTGGTATAAAGAGTTGGTCAAGCGGTTTTAATATCTGGAAGGACGACCGAAGATCTGCTATTATTAATATGTGTAACCCGGATGGAAGTATAGCGACTCCTTATCATCTACCTCATACAGAAGAAATTTTCTTTATAAGGATTGATGAAGCCAGGCAACGAGGTGATGAATTACTGGTAATGGAGACGGGAGGAAAGGATCTGGAACAAACATACAATTATATGTTCAGCCTGCCTGAAGTGCAAAAAATGCTTGCCGGTATGGAAGATACCGGGTTTCAAATTCCAAAATTTCAGGTCAGCCATTGTGCTTTTTTTTCCCATGGCTATCTCATGTTTATTACCTATGAACCTGTTCCTGAAATGTGGGATGTTTTCAAGCGTTTCGCAAAAGTATTCGAACAAACCTATGCCCGTTTTCTCGATCTGCAGAAAGCAGAAGCACAGGCAAGAGAGGCAAAGATCGAAACAGCATTAGAAAAAGTGAGAAGCAGAACAATGGGCATGCAGCGAAGCGAAGAGCTAGCTGAAGTGGCAACTGTATTATTTAAGGAACTTAATCAGCTTGTAGATAACCTTTGGACCTGTGGCTTTGTATTGTGTGAAAAAGACAGACCAGAAGATGAATGGTGGTTATGCGCCGAAGGAGGATTTATACCTGCTTTTTATTTGCCAAATGCAGGTGATGTTACCCATGCAAATATTTATCAGGGTTGGTTAAATGGAGATACCTATCATACAGAACAATTAGAAGGAGAAGCACTGAAAGAACATTATGATTGGCTGATGAATATTCCTGTTGCCAAAAAAATTTTTGATGAAATGGCAATGGCTGGATTTGCAAGACCAATCTGGCAAAAATTACACTGTGCTTATTTTTCCAAAGGTTACCTATGTATCATTACCCGCGTACATTGTCCTGAGGAACAAATATTCAAGCGATTTGCCCTGGTATTTGACCAAACTTATACCCGTTTTCTCGATCTGCAAAAAGCAGAAGCGCAGTCAAGAGAAGCACAAATACAATTAGCATTAGAAAGAGTTCGTGCAAGAACGATGGCTATGCAAAAAAGTGATGAACTTCCGGAGACAGCCTATATACTTTTCCGGCAGTTCAAAGAATTAGGTGAAGATCCCGTTCAAATCACCATTGGAATTTTTAAAGAAGAAGAAAGGATCATAGAGTTCAGCATAACCGGATTTGATGGAAGCGGCTCAAGAATAGACGATTCATTCAAAATGGATATTGATGAACCCATACTATTGAGCGGAATATATAAGGCATGGAAAGAGCAAAGAGCTTCAATCGTTTTTGAACTTTCAGGAAAGGAGTTAGCGGGTTGGATTGCTTACCGGAACAAAGTTTCAGGGTCATCCCAATCCGTAACCAAAATTAATTATGAAGATAGCAGGTCTGTAAGTGCCGGATTCTTTTCAAAAGGATTTATTTCTTTTTCCAAATCCGGATCAATACCAGGCGAAACGATCAGGATTCTCGAAAGATTTGCGGGAGTATTTGATTTAACCTACACCCGTTTCCTCGACCTGCAAAAAGCAGAAGCACAGGCAAGAGAATCACAAATAGAATTAGGATTAGAAAGAGTAAGGGCAAGGGCGATGGCTATGCAAAAGTCTGATGAGTTATCTGAATTAGTTGATACTGTTTTTAAAGAATTGACAAGACTTGATTTTGCACTGGCATGGTGCATCATCAATATCATCGATGAGAGTTCAATGTCGAATACCGTTTGGGCTGCAAATCCTGATATCAATAAGGCGCCTGAATCTTATCACATGTTATTTGAGGATTATCCTTTTCATCATGCCATGATGAAGGGATACAAAGAAAGAAAGAAAAAATATGTGTATACACTCGAAGGACAGGAGAAAAAAATATACGACGAATATTTATTTAATGAAACAGAATTCAGAAGGGTGCCAGCAGCAGCGCAGGCAGCTTCGAGAGCCATGGAGAAATATGTTGTTACTTTCTCGTTCAGTAATTTCGGAGGATTACAAACTGTAGGAGATGCACCATTATCAGATGATAATCTCGATATACTTAGCCGCTTCGGAAAAGTATTCGACCTCACTTATACACGTTTCAATGATTTAAAACAGGCCGAAGCACAGGCAAGAGAAGCACAAATCGAAACTGCATTGGAAAGAGTGCGCAGTCGCTCCATGGGCATGCAAAAGAGTGAAGAACTCAAAGAAGTGATCCAGGTAGTATATGATCAATTCGTTCACTTAAATATTCATATTGAACATACAGGTTTTCTTATGGATTATAGAGAAAGGGATGATATGCATATCTGGCTGGCTGATAAGCAAGAAATCCCCTCCGAGGTAATAATTCCTTATTTTGATTCTCCACCCAATAACAGCATAAAGGAAGCAAAAGAAAAGGGAGAGGATTTCTTTATATACCATCTGACTTTTGAAGAAAAAAATAAATTTTATCGGGATCTTTTTAAGTTTATTCCCGGCGTGCCGGAGGAATCATTGGTATATTATCTCAATTGTCCTGGCCTTGCCGGATCAGGTGTATTGTTAGAGAATATTGGTTTGTATATCGAAAATTTTTCGGGCACTTCTTATACAGATGAAGAGAATAACACGTTGATGCGTTTTGGAAAAGTATTCCAGCAAACCTATACCCGTTTTCTCGATCTGAAAAAAGCAGAGGCACAGGCAAGGGAATCACAAATTCAACTATCATTAGAAAGAGTGCGTGCAAGAACGATGGCTATGCACAGCAGCCAGGATGTTGGAGATGCCGTTGGGACGCTTTATGATGAAGTGAAAAACCTGAAAACGGAAGCAACTACGTGTGGTATTGCTATTATTCGTGACACAGAACAATTGGAAACATGGACTGTAACCAGCAGGACAGCAATGAAAAACCCGGATGAGAAGAGGCAATTGCACATGGGATTCCTCGATGTCTCCATGCATCCTTTTCTCATAGCCATTGTAGAAGCATCCAAAAATAATCAGCCAAATTTTACTTATGACCTGGAAGGAGAAAGCATGATTGCTTTCTTTAAAGGTATTAATGAAGCCACAAATTATTCCGGTTATTTTGATATAGCAGATTTGCCGCCTAAGATTTTCAACAAATTTTTCTTTTTTCGTGAAGGAGCATTATTTGTTGAATCACTGGAAGAATTGTCAGCAGTTTCATCACAAATCTTTACACGCTTTGCAGCCGTGTTCGGACAAACATACCGGCGATATTTAGACTTAAAAAAAGCGGAAGATCAGGCAAGGGAATCCCAAATACAGTTAGCCTTAGAAAGGGTTCGTGCAAAGACGATGGCCATGCAAAAAAGTGAAGACCTGAATCAGGCCGCATCAGATATGTTTAAGCAAATTCAGTCATTGGGTATGCAGCCATGGGCTTGTGGGTTCAATATTTTTGATAAAGATGAAAAAGCTGTCACGCAATACATGAGCCTGGCTGATGGCGGCATTTCACCGCCTTTCAGAACACCACTTATTGAAGATCCGTTTTTTATAAACATCTATGATGCACGGCAACGAAGAGATGAGCTTTTGGTAATGGAATCAAAAGGCGAATCACTTGCTGCAACCTACCGTTACATGTTTGGTCTTCCGGGTTCTAAAGAAATATTTGGCGATCTTGAAAACTCAGGGTTTGAAATGCCTACATTTCAAATTACTCATTGCGCCTATTTTTCGCAAGGGTACCTGGTGTTTATTACTTATGAACCAGTACCGCAAGCACATGATATTTTTAAACGCTTCGCCAAAGTGTTTGAACAAACCTATACCCGTTTCCTTGATCTGGAAAAAGCAGAAGCACAGGCAAGAGAAGCGCAGATTGAAACGTCTTTGGAAAGAGTGAGAAGCCGTAGCATGGCCATGCATAAAAGTGAAGAGCTGGCTGATCTTTCTCTTGAATTAGTAAAACAGGTTCAGGCTTTAGGTGTTGCAACCTGGTTTTGTGCATTTAATATTTATGATGATGATCCGCAAGGCTCATTGGAATGGGGCAGCAATGGCCAGGGTACATTTCCCAGGTACAGAACTCCAAGAGAAGGTATATTTCTCCGCTATTATGAAGCAGGGCAAAGAGGAGAAAGATTGCTGATCAATGAAATTGGAGAAACCGAATGTCCCGCACACTACGAATACTTATGCACCTTACCCGGCGTAGGTGAACAGCTACTAGGTATGAAGGCTGCCGGCATACCCTTTCCCACTTCACAAATTGATCATGTCGCCTTTTTTAAATATGGATACATCTTATTTATTACTTACGAACCGACCCCGGCATCACATGATATTTTTAAACGCTTCGCCAAAGTGTTTGAACAAACTTATACTCGTTTCCTCGATCTGCAAAAAGCTGAAGCTCAGGCAAGAGAAGCACAAATAGAAGCTGCATTAGAAAGAGTGCGAAGCAAAACAATGGCGATGCACAAGACAGGCGAACTGCAAGAGGTGGTGCGGGTAGTAGCCGAAGAGTTAAAGAACACTGGTGTCATTCTTGATACGGGCGGAGCAGTGATCTGTACGTATTTTCAGGATTCCAAAGATGTGATACACTGGACAACAACTGAAGATCCTGCTCATCCGTCCGTTCCTTACTTGTTACCCTATTTCAAAGACGAACTGTTCGATGAAGCATGGGCATCTAAAAACAGGGGAGATGATTATTTCGCAAAAGTGTTTTCTTATGAAGTGAAGAATGCTTTCTTCCTCCATGCTTTCGAGCATTCCGATTACCGGCAATTACCCGATGAATACAAAAAAAACCTGCTGGAGAGTAAAAGTCATGGGCTTGCATGGGCCTGGTCTAAAAACTCTGCTATTATGATCCCCTCCATCCAGGGATATCTGCCTTCCGAAGAAGAAAAGGAAATCCTGATTCGTTTTGCCAAAGTTTTTGAGCAGTCATTTATCCGCTTCCTTGATCTGCAAAAAGCCGAAGCGCAGGCACGGGAGTCTCAAATTCAATTAGCATTAGAAAGAGTAAGAGCAAGAACGATGGCTATGCAAAAAAGCGATGAGCTGCGTGAAACTGTTCTTGTTATCTATGAACAATTGCAACACCTGGATTTTAATGCACATGCCTGCAATATCATTATTGCAGAAAAGACATCTTGCGATCGGGAGTTTTGGGTAGCGGGTTTTACTGAAAAAATTTTTCCCGAAAGTTATAAAGTACCTTATATAAAACATCCCTATGTTGATACGGAGATTAACGCATGGAAGCGGGGAGATAAGTATGCTACCATAGAATATGCCGGAAAGATGAAACAGGATTTTGATGCCATTTTCTTCAGCCAGACTGATTTTAAGGATATTTCTGTGGAAGCAAAAAAAATGATGATGAATCTGGATTCAGTGAAATTTTCAATTGCTTTTTTCACTTATGGTTCCATACAGTCACTTGGTAACGAGTTTCTATCTGAAGAAAACGCAAACATCCTTCAGCGTTTTGCCAACGTATTTGAACAAACCTATACCCGTTTCCTCGACCTGCAAAAAGCAGAAGCGCAGACAAGAGAAGCACAGATTGAAGCTGCATTGGAAAGAGTAAGAGCCAGAACAATGGCCATGCATAAAAGTGAGGAACTGGCCGAAACGGCAGCCGTTCTTTTTCAGCAAATGGCGGAGCTCGGCGTAACACCGGAACGGCTGAACATCTGCCTGATAAAAGAAGAAACCAATGTCCTGGAAGTCTGGTCAACAGACCAGGAAGGTGTAAAGATCAATCATCATTTTAATGCAAGTCTTGATGAGCCCACTACCGGAAAACCAGTATATGATGCTTGGAAAGAAAAAAAGAAATCGATTGTCATTGACCTGAGCGGTTCCGAATTGAATGACTGGATCAGGTATGTGCGTGAAGTGATGGGTATGACCATAAAAGAGGAATTGGTAAAAGAACATAGAATACATAGTGTGGCTTTCTTCTCGCATGGTATGATATTAACAACTACTCCGGAACCATTACCCAATGAATCCATGAATTTGCTGCAACGCTTTGCAGATGTCTTCAATTTAACCTATCGCCGTTTCCTCGACCTTCAAAAAGCAGAAGCGCAGGCAAGGGAAGGGCAGATTCAATTGGCAATGGAAAGGGTAAGGGCAAGAACGATGGCGATGCAAAAAAGTGATGAACTACCTGAAGCAGCTAATTTACTTTTTCTACAGGTGCAATCATTGGGCATGCCGGCCTGGAGTTGTGGATACAATATTCTTTCAGCCGATAAAAAATCGAGCACCTGCATCATGAGTAGCGAAGGTGAATTGCAAATACCTTTTACCTTACCGCTTACCGAGCATGTAAGTTTTCTGCCCTGGTATGAAGCTATTCAAAACGACGAGGAGCTTTTTGTGTACCAACAAGGCGGAGCGGACCTGGAAGAGCATTACGGGTATATGAAAACGTTGCCGGAACTCAAACCAGTTTTTGAGCAATTTGATAACGCCGGGATTTCTTTACCTGTTTTTCAGGTCAACCATCTTGCAAGTTTTAAAGGGGGATTTTTGTTGTTCATTACCTATGAACCAGTACCGGAAGCTCACGAAATATTTAAACGCTTTGCTAAAGTATTTGAACAAACCTACACCCGTTTCCTCGATCTGCAAAAAGCAGAAGCGCAGACAAGACAGGCACAGATAGAAACAGCTATGGAAAGAGTGAGGGCAAGGGCGATGGCTATGCAAAAACCCGATGAGCTCATTGAAGTAGCAGAAGTACTCCGGAAAGAAATGGGTTCGCTGGGAGTGGAAGAATTAGAAACAAGTTCTATTTATATCCATAACGAACCAACCGGCAAAACTGAATGCTGGTTTGCCATACAGGACCGGGAAGAAAAAAAATTAGTGGCCGATCACATGACTATTGACCTTGCCGAAACGGAGGTAGGCAGGCAGATGATGGTATTTTATCGTTCAGACAAAAAACAAATATCCATTGTAATGAAAGGCGAAGCAAGAAAGGAATGGATCAACTATTGCGCTGAACAGTCAAAGTTGTTCGGCTCAAGCGGATTTTATGGAGAGAATATTCCCGATCGTACTTATCATTTATATAAATTTTCCAATGGGTATATGGGTGCCGCTTCTCCCGGGGATATCTCAGCAGAAAGCTGGGATCTGTTGCAGCGGGCAACTTCCGTTTTTTCATTGGCCTATACCCGCTTCAATGATCTGCAACTGGCCGAAGCCAGTGCAAGAGAGGCGATAAAGCAAGCGGCACTTGACCGTATCCGCGCCGATATTGCTTCAATGAGAACAATCAATGATCTTGACAGGATCACTCCATTAATATGGAATGAACTAACCATTCTGGGAATTCCTTTTATCCGCTGCGGTGTATTTATCATGGATGAATCGCAACAACAGGTTCATACATTTCTTTCTACGCCTGATGGGAAAGCGATAGCAGCTTTTCATCTGCCTTATGATACACCAGGAAATCTCAGGAAGGCAATAGACAACTGGCAACATAAGGAAAAGTATATTGATCACTGGGGTGAAGAAGAGTTCACACAGTTTGCAGAAATATTGGAGAAGCAGGGAGCGCTTCAGTCGGCCGAACTATATCTGAAGACAATTCCTCAAGGTGGATTTTATTTACACTTTCTTCCGTTTCTGCAGGGCATGCTATATGCAGGCAATACAACAGCAATTGGGCGAAGAAGAAATAAACCTGGTTCAATCCGTTGCAGAAGCATTTTCTACTGCGTATGCCCGCTATGAAGACTTCAATAAGCTGGAAGCTGCAAAGCAACAGGTGGACAGCACATTAAATGATCTGCAGGTTACGCAAAAACAATTGATCCAATCCGAAAAAATGGCTTCGTTGGGAGAACTCACTGCCGGCATTGCCCATGAGATACAAAACCCGTTGAACTTTGTCAATAACTTTTCGGAAGTAAGTAATGAATTACTTGATGAAATGATGGAAGAAGTGGCCAAAGGAAATTTTGAAGAAGTAAGAGAAATAATGAATGATGTAAAACAAAACCTGGAAAAGATAAATCATCATGGTAAACGTGCAGATGGTATTGTAAAAGGAATGTTGCAGCACAGTCGCAGTAGCAGCGGACAAAAAGAACCAACGGATATAAATGTATTGACGGATGAATATTTAAGATTAGCCTATCACGGATTAAGGGCAAAGGACAAATCGTTCAATGCCACCATGAAAACGGAATATGAAGAAGGATTGGAAAAAGTGAATGTCATTCCTCAGGATATTGGACGAGTGATCCTCAATTTAATTATCAATGCATTTTATGTTGTGAATGAAAAGAAAAAGCAGGTTGGCGATGGATATGAACCTATCGTCTCTGTAAGTACAAAAAGAGTAAATGATAAAGTAGAAATAAAAGTAAGTGATAATGGTAACGGCATCCCTAAAAAAGTGCTGGATAAAATATTTCAACCCTTCTTTACCACCAAACCAACCGGGCAAGGAACAGGCTTGGGTTTATCGTTAAGTTATGATATTGTAAAAGCACATGGCGGAGAAATAAAAGTGGAAACGAAAGAAGGTGAAGGATCGGAGTTTATTATTCAATTACCTGCTTAATATAAAAATGAAAAAAGTATTTCAGTTATCAGCATGGCTCTTATTTGCCGGCGCCATTGGTTTTTCACAAACCGGTAATCCTGATAGTTTAAGATTGCTGATAAGTAAGGCTTCAAATGATACCGCAAGATTTCAGTTATATGAGCAGCTAAACGATTTTTACTCAGTAAAACAATTGGACTCAGCCCTGTATTATGCAACAAAACGGGTTCAGCTAATACAACAATATCACCAACCGCTTGCAGAAGCTTATGCCCTGGATAACCAGGGATACTTCTTATACCGACAGGGTAATTATTCTGCAGCCATGAGGTGTTTCCTGGAAGCGATTAAAATCTCTGAAGATCCAAAAAATGAAAAATACAATGCCTTTTTACTTCCGGGTATTGATGTTGAAAAATACAGATTTAGAAATCTTACTATCGCTCACCTGGACATGGGGCATATTATGGGAGAAACAGGCAATGAGGAACAACAACTGGTTCAGTATCGCCAGGCAGAAAAGCTTGCTGAGCAAAATAAAGACACTGCATTTAATATTACTATTAAGGAAAGCATTGCAGGAATTGTTTTGAAAAATCACCATTTTGATTCTGCTTTTAGCATAATCAATAATGTTAAAAAACTGGTAGAAGGTTACACTGATAAATACAAATTTGAATTAAGATATATAACCTATATTGAAGGCACTGCATGGCTTTTAAAAGGCGATATCCAAAATGCAAAAGAATATTTTTACAATGCGCTGCAGCAGGCAGGCAATACAATCAATCTTGATACAAGGGTAAGAATATATTTTTCCCTAACTGATCTGTATCTCCTGCAAAAACAAAAAGATTCCAGCCTGTTATATGCCAACAGCACAATACATGGCCTCAACGAACTGGGATACCTGTACTCACCCGGAAATAAGAATACCATCAGCAAAGCCTATGAAAATCTGTACAAAGTTTTTATGCTGCATAATAAACCGGACAGTGTATTGAAATATCTTCAGCTAACGTTGTATACAAAAGACAGTATTGATAAAGCAAAATTTGACAACCTGGCAAGATTCCAGTCTCTCACTTTAGAAGAACAGTTCCGGCTTCAGAAACTGGAAGAAGAGAAAGTGAATACTAAAAACAGGATCAGAACCTATTCGCTTCTTTCCGGGTTGGTTGTTTTATTGGTAATTGGTTTCATTCTTTACCGCAACAACCGGCAAAAACAAAAAACAAATATCATTTTAGCGTCAACGCTGTCTAACTTAAAATCCACTCAATCACAACTCATCCAATCAGAAAAAATGGCATCGCTTGGTGAGCTCACTGCCGGCATCGCTCATGAAATACAGAACCCGTTGAACTTCGTCAATAATTTTTCTGAAGTAAGTAATGAGTTGATTGATGAAATGAATGAAGAGTTAAGCAAAGGAGATATTGAAGAAGCCAAAGCCATTTCATCTGATATCAAACAAAATTTAGAAAAGATAAATCATCATGGCAAACGTGCCGATGCAATCGTAAAAGGCATGTTGCAACATTCAAGAAGTAGTTCCGGCTTAAAGGAATCAACTGATATCAATGCTTTATGTGATGAATACTTGCGCCTCTCTTATCATGGCCTGCGGGCAAAGGATAAATCCTTTAATGCAACATTAAAAACAGATTTTGATGAAACGATTGGCAATGTCAATATCATTCCGCAGGATATTGGAAGAGTGATATTGAATTTGATCAACAATGCATTTTATGCCGCCTCCCTGCCCTCTCCCGAAAATATCAGGAGAGGGTTCTCAGACTCCGATAAAAATAACGATCCTACTGTTTGGGTGAGTACAAAAAAAGAAGAGAACAAAATTTTTATTTCTGTTCGTGATAATGGACCGGGCATTCCACAAAAAGTATTAGATAAGATATTTCAACCCTTCTTTACCACCAAACCAACGGGCCAGGGAACAGGATTGGGGTTGAGTTTGAGTTATGATATTGTGAAAGCGCATGGAGGAGAGATAAAAGTGGAGACTAAAGAAAATGAGGGAACGGAGTTCATTATTAAATTACCCATCTAATTCTAATTACAACGATGCGACATTTTCTACTATATCTTTTTATTGCCTTCTCTATTCAATCAATTGGCCAATCGGGCAATGCCAATTTAACATACGAAATAGACAGCCTCAGGCAGGAACTCGTTAAACAGATGCCAGACTCACTCAGAGCTGATATTTTAAGCCATATCATCCGTAACTATGTGAACATTAACCCTGATTCTGTCATTTTTTATACTGAAAAAGCAATTAAATTATATGAGAAGACAAATAATTTTCGCAGAAGAATATTTACAACCGGGCAGCAGTTGGAGGCCTATATAAAACTTGGTAATCTTCCAAAAGCTTTGGATATAGGCTTAAACACTATTCAATTAGTTGAAAATAGTGGTATTTATAAGTCTGGCATAGGTCCCGTTTATGACAATTTAGGATTGATATACTATTATCTGGGGGATTATGAAAAAGCCCTTCAGTCCTATGGTAAAGAATTATCCCGGGGAGATGTTGACATGTTAGGGGAAGCGTTTGGATATTTTGGGAAAGCTATGGTTTATGAAAGTACAAATGAATTGGATTCAGCACTTATAAACCTTGATAAATCCCGTGATGCTTTCCACAAATTTAGCCATTCAAGAAATCCAGATGACGTAAATAGCAACTTGGTATTAGAATACGACGTCTACCCAGCCTGGTATAACTTTCGGTCAAAAGTATATGTCAAGCAAAAAAAAACTGGATTAGCACTGGAGGATTTGCGTACGACTTTAAAAATTACCCTGAAAAGTAAAGAAGCTTTTCATACTGCAAACACCTATAATGATATGGCTGCACTTTATAAAATGCTGAATCAACCAGATTCAAGTATTTATTTTGCCGCAAAGGGAATTGAAGAAGCAAAGAAAATTTCATATATCTCTGGTATTTTAGATGGGAGCAGGATTTTGGCTAATCTTTACGAATTCAGAGATCCGCAAAAAGCCCTGGGATATTATAAACTATACTTTGAAACTGAGAAAAAACTATATGGGGCAGGTAATATCCAGGTAATGAAGGATATGATCTCAAAAGACGAAAAAAGACGGCAAGATCTGCAAATTGCAGAATCAGCTTATCGCACAAAACAAAGACAGAATATTTTATTTGGAGGTCTTGGAACACTGCTATTAGTAGCATTGATCCTGTTTCGCAACAACAGAAACAAAAAAAAGGCTAACGATCTCCTGTCAAAACAGAAAAAGGAAATTGAAGATACCCTGGGACAATTAAAAGCCACACAATCCCAACTCATCCAATCCGAAAAAATGGCAAGCCTTGGAGAACTTACCGCCGGCATTGCCCATGAAATACAAAACCCTTTAAACTTCGTGAATAATTTTTCTGAAGTGAATAAGGAATTGCTTGATGAGATGAAAGATGAAATGAATAAAGGGAATATTGATGATGCAAAAGCAATTGCTGATGATGTGATAGCACAATGAGGAAAAAATAAATCATCACGGCAAACGTGCCGATGCTATTGTAAAAGGAATGCTGCAACATTCACAAACAAGTACGGGGCAAAAGAGCCAACTGATATCAATGCTTTGGCTGATGAATATTTGCGATTAGCATACCATGGTCTGCGTGCAAAAGACAAATCATTCAATGCAAAAATGAAAACTGATTTTGATGCATCACTTGGAAAATCAATATCATTCCGCAGGATATTGGTCGAGTGATTTTGAATCTGATTAATAATGCGTTTTATGCGGTGAATGAAAAAGAAAAGCCATGAGCTATCAGCTATGAGCTATGAACCAGTGGTCAGTAAGTACAACCGAAACCTGAATGGCAAGATCGAAATAAGAGTAACTGACAATGGCAACGGCATTCCTGAAAACGTAATAGACAAAATATTTCAACCATTCTTTACCACCAAACCAACAGGACAGGGAACAGGATTGGGATTGAGTTTGAGTTATGATATTATCAAAGCACATGGCGGAGAATTGAAAGTGAAAACCGTTCCGGATAACGGTGCAGAATTTATTATCAGCATTCCTGTATAATCAAGAGAAAAATGAAACGATATTTTTTACCGGTCTTTTTTGCTATCGCATCTGCAGATGTCGTTGCCCAAACCAATGCTCCAACAGTTGAAGATTTAGGTAGATTAAAACAGAAAATTGAAAATGCCGGGAATGATTCTGTCATATCATCGCTTCAACAGAACGTAGCATCTTATTACCTGCACAGAAATGCCGACTCTGCAATTTTCTATGCCGAAGAAAGCCATTGCGTCGGCTAAAAGTTTAAACAATCCCAGGATGGTGATCAATCCAATGGGAATCATTATTGAGTCATTAATCTATGAAGGAAACCTGCCAAGGGCACTTGAGATCGCTTTGAATGCGGTTGATCGGGCAAAAGGTTTATCTGAAGAAAAATCAGGTGTTGGCCGGGTTTACAATGCATTGAGCGAAATATACTTTCAATTGCAAGACTACGATAAAGCCCTGTACTATTTGAGGAAATTGACCCGGTTTAATAATGATGATCTTATGGGTGTTGCTTTTGGTTATTATGGTTTGGCAAGGATAAATGAAAGAAGAAGATCAACTGGACTCTGCTCTTACCAATCTCGACAGATGCCTGCACGCATTTAAAAATGTCAATGTGTCCGCCAATCCTTACAATTATGAAACTTACCCGGCCTGGTATAACGTTAAGGCCCAGGTTTATTTTAAAAAAAATATACCGGATTCAGCATTAGCTGATTTACACACTACACTGGCAATTACTTTAAAGAGCGGAGAAGCTTTTCATACCTCAAATACGTACAATGATTTTGCTGCTTATTTCAAAAAAATAAATAATCCCGATTCCTGCATATATTATGCAGAGAAAGCAATGGCCGAAGCCACCACGATCTCTTATGCAGGAGGAATGCTGAATGCAAGCGCAATACTGGCTGAACAATACGAGAAAAAAGATCCTCAAAAAGCACTTTATTATTATAAACTGGCCACGGAGAATCAGAATAAACTGTATAGTGCCGGAAATATCCAGGCAATGAAAGATATGATTGCCCAAAACGAAAAGAAACAACAGGAACTGGCCCTCGCAAAAACCACCTATCAAAATAAACTAAAACAATATCTTTTATCAGGCGGACTGGTTTCTTTGCTTTTAATAGCTTTCATTTTATACAGAAATAATAAAAAAGGGAAAGCAGCTAACAAAGTATTGGAAAGCACTCTTTCAAATTTAAAATCCACACAATCACAACTGATCCAGTCAGAAAAAATGGCCAGCCTCGGGGAATTGACTGCCGGCATTGCCCATGAAATTCAAAACCCATTGAACTTCGTGAATAATTTTTCTGAAGTGAATAGAGAGTTAGCGGATGAAATGAAATCGGAATTGGCAACAGGAAATATAAATGGCAAATGAAATTGCTAAAGATATAAAAGAAAACTCAGAAAAAATAAATCATCATGGCAAACGAGCAGATGCTATTGTAAAAGGAATGCTGCAACACAGCCGCAGCAGCAGTGGTGTAAAAGAACCAACAGATATTAATGAACTGGCAGATGAATATTTCCGGCTGGCTTATCATGGACTACGGGCAAAAGACAAATCCTTTAATGCAACAATGAAAACGGACTATGATGAAAACATTGGCAAGATCAATGTTATTCCGCAGGACATTGGAAGAGCGGTTCTTAATTTGATTACGAATGCTTTTTATGCGGTGACGGAAAAGAAGACCCTTCGACAGGCTCAGGAAGACGACTATGAACCAACTGTTACAGTCAGTACAAAAAAACTAAATGGCAAAGTTGAAATAAAAGTTGCTGACAATGGAAACGGCATCCCTCAAAAAGTACTGGATAAAATTTTTCAACCGTTCTTTACCACCAAACCTACCGGGCAGGGAACAGGCTTAGGCTTGTCGCTTAAGTTATGATATTGTAAAAGCACATGGCGGTGAGATAAAAGTAGAGACGAAAGAAGGGCAGGCAACTGAGTTTATTATCCAGTTGCCAAATGATTAAATTGTAGCACCATGAAATCAATTTATCTTGTCGTCCTGCAGATCGTATTGATAATGCCCTGTTCAAAGGGCTTTGGCCAGCAAACCGGAAGTCCTGAGGACTTATTAAAAAATTCCCAGATGGACACCAGCCGGGTAAAGCTGCTGATTCAATTAGCCGGGAATTATTATTTTTTAAAACCTGATTCTTGCCTCGTACTGGCAAAAGAGGCCATTGATTTGTCCCGGAAACTAAACTTCCGCAGTGGAGAATTACAAGCATTGAATATGGCCGGCGAATCGTTTCGCTTTTTGGGAGATTTTCCACAGGCTTTGGAAATGCAATTCAAAGCGCTTCAAATAAACCGGGCCAGCCATGATAGAAACGGCGAGGCAGGTACTTTAGGGTTTATAGGTTTGACATATGTGGAATTGAATGAATTCAGGCAGGGGCTGGCTAATTTGTACCAGGCAAAAGAAATATTTAATACTCTTTCGAACCCGGTAATGAGTACGTTTAATTTATCGAATATCGGGGTATGCCTATGAACGAATGAACATGCTGGATTCCGCCTTGTTTTTTCAGCAACAAGCCCGTGACAGTTCAATTAATTTACGCCACGGCAATTTGAAAATATTAATCCTGGCAAGGCTCGGGCTTGTATTGGAAAGATCAGATAAAAAAGAGAAGGCCTTACATTATTATCGTGAAGCATTACAGAACGCCTACGCCATAAGCGATAAAGTTAATCCCGGCGGGATCCTGAATCACATTGCTGAGATATACCGGTCTATGAATGAAAATGATTCCAGCCTTTATTATGCCCGTCTGTCTTTTGTAAGTGGTATGAATATTTCACAAAAGTTACAGTTCTGGAAACCTGCAAGTTGCTGGCGAAATTGTTCAGGAATAACAATCCCGGATAGTGCTCTTTATTACCAGGATATTGCCATTGCCATGAATGACAGTTTGTATGGTCCGCATAAGTTAAAAGAAATGCAATTGCTAATGCTAAACCAGCAACAAGAGCAGCATAAAATTCAACAGGAACAGCAACAGTATAAGAACAAGATCAGGACAGTTGCACTATCTGCCATATTGGTGTTCTTTTTGATTATTGCGATCATCCTTTTCCGGAACGACCGGCATAAACAAAAAGTTAACACGTTGCTCCGGGATCAAAAAGACGAGATCCAGGCTAACTTACTCCTACTAAAATCTACACAAAGCCAGCTGATACAACGGGAAAAACTGGCCTCGTTAGGAGAACTCACTGCTGGCATCGCACATGAGATTCAAAACCCATTGAACTTCGTTAATAATTTTTCAGAGGTAAATAAAGAACTGCTCAATGAAATGAAGGATGAGATGAAGAAAGGGAATTTAGATGATGCAAAATCAATTGCAGATGATGTTATAGAAAATCAGGAAAAAATAAATCATCATGGTAAAAGAGCCGATGCCATTGTAAAAGGAATGTTGCAACATAGCCGCAGCAGCAGTGGCGCCAAAGAACCAACGGATATCAATGCTTTGGCTGATGAATATTTACGGTTAGCTTATCATGGGCTTCGGGCGAAGGATAAATCATTCAATGCGACGATGAAAACTGATTTTGATGAAAGCATTGGCAACATCAATATCATTCCTCAGGATATCGGAAGGGTAATCCTCAATTTAATTACAATGCCTTTTATGTTGTGGATGAAAAAAAGAAGCTGAATCCAAATGGATATGAACCGACTGTTACAGTGAAGACTACAAGAGACCCCTTCGGGGGCAGGGGGCTGATGTTTTCATTTCTGTAAAAGATAATGGCAACGGCATTCCTCAAAAAGTATTAGATAAAATTTTTCAACCCTTCTTTACCACCAAACCAACAGGTCAGGGAACGGGATTGGGATTGAGTTTGAGTTATGATATTGTGAAGACGCATGGCGGGGAGATAAAAGTTGAGACAAAACAAGGTGAAGGGACAGAGTTTGTTATTCAATTACCAGTTGTCTGAATCAAGGAATAAAAAGATTAAAAGATTACACAGATGAATATTACCGCAATGAGAAAACAAAATCTGTGTAATCCATCCATCCGTGCAAATCTGTGGTTCAAACAAGTTGTGATATTGTGAAGGCCCATAGAGGAGAATTGAAAGTAGAAACGAAAGAGAGTGAAGGCGTAGAACCTATCATTCAATTACTAATGGTTTAGATGAAAAAGTATTTCAATATATGGCCGATTTTCACAATTCCGTTATGTTCTATCGGGCAGCAATCCTATTCAGATAGTCTAAGATCGGAATTGAATAGTTCAACTAATGACTCAGTATTATATGTTACCAATATGGAACTGGGTTACTACTTCTCTGAAAACAACAGGGACTCTTCTTTAGTTTATTACGAGAAGGCATATCAATTGGCGATAAAAAGAAAGAAACAGCTGGCTGAATCAACAGGGCTTAGCATGTTGGGATACCAAAATACGATGATAGGTCAATACTCAAAGGCACTTAAATATCTTTTAGACGGGTTCAATAAAATCGAAGCAGGCGGAAAAGAGGAAAATAGCTGGATGTTTGTCCCGGGTTTCACCGGTACCCCCGAAAATTACAGAGATGTTGTATTATCCAGACATCAGGCATTGTATTCAGTTTTGATGCGTAATACCGGCAATACAGAACAGGAAATTCTTTATCTTAAAAAAAGTATTATCACTGCAAAAAAAATAGATTACTTATGGAGAATTGCGGTTTCAGATTTAAACCTCAGCGGAGTATATCTCAAGTTGAATATACTGGATTCCGCCATTGACTTTGGCAACGAAGGCCTAAAATTAATTCGCCAGACTAATGACAGGAAATACGAAAGTGCATTATTAATTGTTCTGGGTGATATAAACTTTAAGAGAGGAAATAAGGTATCAGCATTGGAATATTACTTACAGGCAATGATGTCGGCTCGCATGACGAATGCCACCAGTCACATTTGCTGGGCCAACTTTGCTTTGTGCAGGTATTATCTCTCCGAACATAATACAGATTCCAGTCTCTATTATGCAAAAAACACCTTGAATACTTTTCTTTTTTCAGCCACACCAAGTCATATTTTCAATATCAGTGATGTTTACGAAAATCTTTTTGAATCGTACCAGTTAAGTTACCAGTTTGATAGTGCATACAAATACCAGGGCTATACAAGAATTACTGCTGATAGCATATATAAGGACAGGATCAATAATTTGACTGCATTTCAAAATCTTGGCTTCGCAGAACAATTGCGTTTGCGGGATGCAGAGAAGGAAAAATTGGCCTATCAAAGTAAAATAAGAACTTATGCATTGCTCGCCGGCATAGCTGTATTTATGTCGATTGCATTTTTACTTTTCACAACCAGCAGACGCCAAAAAAAAGATAAAATAAAAATTGAGCAGGCTTATGATAACTTAAAGGCAACACAGCAGCAATTGATTCAATCTGAAAAGATGGCAAGTCTGGGTGAATTAACAGCCGGCATCGCCCATGAAATACAAAACCCGTTGAATTTCGTTAATAATTTTTCGGAAGTAAATGGTGAGTTGATTGATGAAATGCAACAGGAAATAGATAAAGGAAATTATGATGATGCAAAGGCAATTTCAGATGACATAAAAGAAAATGAAGAAAAAATTAAACACCATGGCAGGCGTGCCGATGCCATCGTAAAAGGAATGTTGCAGCACAGTCGCAGCAGCAGCGGTATAAAAGAACCAACAGATATTAATGCACTGGCTGATGAATATTTTCGATTGGCTTATCACGGCCTGCGTGCAAAAGACAAATCTTTTAATGCAACGATGAAAACGGATTTTGATGAAAGCCTGTCTGCCGACGAGGCAGGTATTGGCAAGATCAATATCATTCCACAGGATATTGGGAGAGTGATTCTTAATTTAATTACAAATGCATTTTATGTAGTAACAGAAAAAAAGAAGCAAGGGATTGAAGGGTACGAACCAACCGTTTCTGTAAGTACAAAAAAGATAAATAGTAAAGTAGAAATAAAAGTCGCTGATAATGGTAATGGTATTCCTGCAAAAGTTTTAGATAAAATATTTCAACCATTCTTTACCACCAAACCAACCGGGCAAGGAACAGGCTTAGGGCTGAGTTTAAGTTATGATATTGTGAAAGCGCATGGGGGTGAAATAAAAGTGGATACAAAAGAACATGAAGGGACTCAGTTTATTATTGAATTGCCAATTGTTTAAAATAGTTGTATGAAATTTTTTTTCAAAATCGGTCTCCTTTTGTTTTTCCCGGTCCTTCTTATGGCACAATCAAAGCCGTTGAGTTTGGACAGCTTGCATTTGGTGCTGGATAAGGCGCCAAATGATACTTTCAGGATGAAAATTTATGATCAGCTGGGCTGGGCTTATGCGGAGATAAACCGTGATAGCGCACTTTTTTATTTTGAAAAGGAATTGCCAATTGCAAAAAAATTGAATTTGAAGATATATGAAGCCGCATCGCTGACGGGTAGAGGATACGCACTGGGACAATTAGGAAATTCCCCCGCAGCTCTTGAGTCACATTTAGAAGCGCAAAAAATTGCCAGCTTTCCTGCTGCCGAAAGGAATCCCTGGAATTTGACAAACAATACATGGAATACAGCCCACAGCACTGATCCGAAAATTGCACGGCTTGACCTTTTAGGTTGGATCTTTAGCAATATGGGGATCCTGTATGGGGTTACGGGTAATACAGATATGCAAATCTCATATTTTTTTCAAGCCATAAGCATTGCCTCATCTGTTCACGATACTACCATCCTGGAAGCGGTCAATGGCAATCTGGGTAGTGTCTATTTTCAAATTAATAAATTGGACTCTGCGCTTCTTTTTCTTCAAAGGGCACTTTTCTTATATGAAAATTCGGATGTCTTTAAAAAATATGAAGGCAATGTCTTAATGGATGTCGGTAAAATTTATCAAAAAATGGGGAATTTTAATCTGGCGAAAGATGCCCTGCTAAAATCGATGAAAAGCCAACAAGAACAGCATAACGTTTCCGGGCTTGGAGCCAGTTGTCTTTCGTTGGCCGATTTATACCGGGCTATAAAAAATACAGACTCAAGTATGTTCTATGCCCGAAAAGCATTGGAGACGTATAACGAAGTGAGCATACCGTCAGGCGTGTCAGATGCATACAGCCTGCTTGCCGCTCTCTATGGCAAACAAAATAAAACGGATAGCGCTTTTGCTTATTTGAAATTGGCTTCTGGAATAAAAGATAGCCTGAATAATGCAGACAGAGTAAACCTTCTTGCATTTAAAAACAAGGATTTTGATGAAATAATGAAAATCAAAAAACTGGAGGATGAAAAAATACAAACACGGAGCAAGGTCAGGATTTTCGCACTACTCGTAGGGATTGGTGTATTCATAGTGATCACTCTTTTGCTATACCGGAATAATAAACACAGACAAAAAGCAAATGCATTATTGCAAAAACAAAAAGAAGAAATAGAAATACAAAAAAGCAATGTGGAAGGAACTTTAGCTGAACTCAAAGCCACTCAGGCACAGCTGATCCAATCAGAAAAAATGGCTTCGTTGGGAGAATTAACTGCAGGCATTGCCCACGAAATACAGAACCCGTTGAACTTCGTCAATAATTTTTCGGAAGTGAATAAGGAATTGTTGGTGGAAATGAAAGATGAAATGGATAAGGGAAATTTAGATGTTGCAAAAGCAATTGCCAATGATGTAATCGATAACGAAGAAAAAATAATGCATCATGGAAGACGGGCCGACTCAATAGTAAAAGGAATGTTACAGCACAGCCGTAGCAGCAACGGGTTAAAAGAACCAACAGACATCAATGCATTGTGCGATGAATATCTGAGATTGTCTTATCATGGATTAAGAGCAAAAGACAAATCCTTCAACGCAACGATGAAAACCGATTATGATGAAAGCCTGTCTGCCGACGAGGCAGGTATTGGCAAGATCAATATCATACCACAGGATATCGGGAGAGTCATCCTCAATCTTATTACCAATGCATTTTACGTTGTCAATGAAAAAAAGAAATCAGGCATTGAAGGATATGAACCAACAGTCACTGTGAGTACCGGCAGGCTCGATAATAAAGTTTTGGTATCTGTAAAAGATAATGGCAATGGTATTCCTCAAAAAGCCCTGGATAAAATATTTCAACCCTTTTTTACCACTAAGCCGACAGGACAGGGAACTGGTTTGGGATTGAGTTTGAGCTACGATATTGTAAAGGCACATGGTGGCACTTTAAAAGCTACCACTAAGGAAGGGGAATACGCGGAGTTTGTTATTACTTTGCCTGTCTGATTCATCAAAGATTTAAGTTACCATGATTCTTCAACCCATACTGGCGCTGATTATTTTACGTTTCCTGCGCAGGTCACTAAAAACTGCCGGGCTCTTACCCAAATGGGACAGGCTTTTTATGCTGGGAACTGCCGTTTATGTAGCATTAATTGTCGCGGACATCTTTTTCAAAGACAGCAAACCTGTAACCATGTGGTTGGGGCACGCCCTTCTTTTGGCATTTATCGGTTTAATTTTTTATCAAAAGGAATTTCATCCTGTAAAGCCTGTTGTTTATACTTTTTTACCGCTGATAGGCGTGTTTTTTATCCGGGATGTTGTTATATCAATTAATAGCAGTTTTTTTAGAAGATGGGACAACTATTTTGATGCGGCCGGCGTGTTTGCCTTTATATGGATGGGTGCCATGCTCTATATCACCAGCAGGCAAAGAAAGGCGCTTGAAAAAGAACGGATCAAAGCCGTCGAAAAGGAAAAAGAATTTAAAGCTGCTGAAGCTTTAAAAGATGTTTTGGAAGTGCAGGTAAAGGAACGTACCGCTGAACTGACATTGCAAAAAGAAGAGCTGCAGCATGCTCTTGATGAATTAAAGGCAACGCAATCACAACTTATACATTCTGAAAAAATGGCTTCTCTGGGGGAACTCACGGCCGGCATTGCCCACGAAATACAAAATCCATTGAACTTCGTTAACAATTTTTCCGAAGTAAGTAATGAGCTCATTGATGAAATGAATGATGAATTGAGTAAAGGCGATATAAATGGCGCCAAAGAAATTGCAAACGATATCAAACAAAACCTTGAAAAGATAAACCATCATGGTAAACGTGCCGATGCCATCGTTAAAGGGATGCTTCAACATAGCCGCAGCAGCAGCAGTGTAAAGGAACCAACGGATATCAATGCGCTGGCAGATGAATATTTCCGGTTAGCTTATCATGGGTTAAGAGCAAAAGACAAGTCGTTCAATGCAACAATGAAAGACGATTTTGATCAAACCATCGGTAATATCAATGTCGTTCCGCAGGATATAGGACGGGCAATTCTCAATTTAATTACAAACGCTTTTTATGCCGTAACAGAAAAAAAGACCCTTCGACAGGCTCAGGGCTCAGCAGGACAACCTTATGAGCCGACCGTTTCGGTCAGTACAAAAAAAGTAAACAACAAAGTAGTGATCAAAGTAGCAGATAATGGCAATGGTATTCCACAGAAAGTAGTAGATAAAATATTTCAACCCTTCTTTACCACTAAATCAACCGGGCAGGGAACTGGCTTGGGTCTGTCACTCAGCTATGATATTATAAAAGCTCACGGCGGTGAAATAAAAGTGGAAAATAAAGAAGGAGCAGGAGCTACATTTGTGATCTTACTTCCAATCACCTGATAAAAAGAGAAAACAAAATGAAATCAATCAAACCAACCGGCCTTTTTTTAATGATCTTTTTGTGTGTGAATATCCAATTTACATTTTCACAGTCGTCCTCACGTTTCAGTCTCAATAAATATGGAAATGAAAAAGGCGATACTTTGCTCTACAGGCAACTCTATCCCGATGCAGATACATTCAGGAAGTATCCGCTTGTGATCTTTCTGCATGGTTCGGGTGAACGGGGCAATGATAATGAAGCGCAATTAAAATGGGGCGCCTCTAATTTTGCAACCGATGAAAATATGATCAGGCACCCGGCGTTTGTGATCGCTCCACAGTGTCCCGAAAGAATAACCTGGTCAAATTTTTCACGCACTGACATGAAGTTGCAGCCAACACCAACAAAACCAATGGAACTTTTAATTGAGCTTATACATAAACTGGTCAAAACTATGCCTGTTGACAGTAACCGGATCTACATTACCGGTCTTTCGATGGGCGGCTACGGAACCTATGATGCTATCGAACGTTATCCAAATTTATTTGCAGCTGCCGTGCCTGTTTGTGGCGCCGGTGATCCTTCAAAGGCAGCTTCCATAGCACATATCCCCATCTGGATATTTCATGGCGCTGAGGATCCTGCTGTAGATCCCAGGATATTCTCTTGAGATGTTCCAGGCATTGACAAAAGCCGGCGCTCATCCCGGTTTTACGCAATATCCTGAAGTGGGACATTTTTCCTGGCTGGCTGCCTATAGTGATCCTTTGATGATAGAGTGGTTGTTCAGGCAACATAAATAGTCAACATGACAATTTGGGTTGACTTTTGTTAAAATAATATCATTGCAAATGAACATGCACAATGAGAAAAAAACCTAAGGGAGATTATTTTTTGTCATCTTAAGTAAAACCGGATATAACATTTAACTTTAAACGCAAACAAGACACCATGAAAATATTAGTCGTTGATGATGAAAAAGATGTACAGGTCTTATTTCAGCAGCGGTTCAGAAAGGAAATAAAGAACCAGGAAATGCAATTTGTTTTCGCTTATTCCGGTGAAGAGGCGCTCGATTACCTTAAGCAGCATGTTCATGAAGCCGTATTGATACTTTCCGATATCAATATGCCGGGTATGAGTGGGCTGGAATTGCTGAAGCATATAAAAGAGAAACATCGTGAGCCGCCTCCTTTGGTCATGATGATAACCGCTTATGGCGATGCGGAAAATTATAATACCGCCATGCAACTGGGAGCGGATGACTTTTTGACCAAACCTGTTGACTTTTCTAATTTAAAGGAAAAATTAAAAGCTATACACTGATGGCAAAAATTCTTGTCGTGGATGATGAAACAGACCTGGAGGTATTGATCAAGCAAAAGTTTCGTCAGAAAATACGGGAACACCAATATGAATTTGTGTTTGCCGTCAATGGCGTACGGGCTTTGGAACAATTAGAGCAGCACCATGATATTGATGTAGTGCTTAGCGACATCAACATGCCGGAAATGGACGGTCTCACGCTGCTTTCAAAACTAAATGAACAAAATGGCTTACTGAAAGCTGTCATTGTCTCTGCTTATGGGGATATGGAAAATATCCGCACAGCTATGAACCGTGGCGCTTTTGATTTTGTCACCAAGCCGGTAAATTTTGAAGATCTTGAGCTGACGATGGAAAAAACCATTAAACATGTGAACCAGATTCGGGAAACCATGAAGGCCATCAAAGAAAACAACATTCTGAAAATGTATGTGGATGAGAATGTTTTGAATTTCATGGGCAGTCGTGAGTTTGAATCTTCTTTAATGGTAAACGAAACAGTAGAGGCCACCGTTGCATTTATTGATATCTGTAGTTTTACGACTATCAGCGAAAATGAAGCGCCGGATAGAGTAGTAAAACTGTTGAACAGCTATTTTGATGTGATGGTAAAAGAGATCATCGCACAGGGCGGAATTGTTGATAAGTTCATCGGTGATGCTATCATGGCTATATTTCGCGGAGATTTTCACCTCGACAGGGCGATAGATGCCTGCCTTGGTGTAAGAAAACAGATTGAAGAACTTCCTAACGAATCGGGAAATATATTTTTTGCACCTAAAGTTTCCATTGGTATCAATAGCGGCGAAATGATCTCCGGCAATATTGGTTCAATAACCTTGCGGCGCCTGGATTATACTGTAATAGGCGATGCTGTCAATACAGCGCAGCGTTTGCAATCAGCAGGAGGGGAAGGACAGATAATCATAAGCGAAGAATCATATCAAAAAGTGAAAGAGTCGTTCAATTGCCGTAAAGTCGGCGAGGTGACGCTGAAGAATAAGTCAAACTCTGTAATGATCTACGAAGTATTGGATTAATTCTTTTCAAACAAAGAAAGCTGCTTAGGTTTTATATTCTTTTTTACCAGCACTGGTTTTATGAATGTGGAAGTAACTGGTGACACCCAATTACCGTCGATAGTAAAAACGTCAGTCTCCTCGTAGCGGGATGCAATGACGATACTTGCGTCACCTGCATATTGCTTAAATAATTTATCCACCAGTTCCGGCTTGTTATTGTTTTGAGAAAGATGAGATAATATCAGGTGACTCATGAACGAAGGCCGGTGCTCGAGGAATAAGTTCAATGCCTGGATATTGGATAAATGGCCTTTGCCATCAGAAATTCTTTTTTTCAGATGCCAGGGATAGCTTCCTTTCATCAGCATATCTTCATCATAATTCGCTTCAAGAAAAACAGCGTGACATTGCTTGAAATGATGAACAACCCTGTCGCAGGCAATACCGATATCAGTGAATACTCCAATCTTTATGGAAGCAGATGAAATGATAAAGCTGTGAGGGTCGCCTGCATCATGCTCTTTTTGAAAGGCTGTGATACTCAGTTCGCCAACATTAATTACTTTATCGGCTTTGAAGCGTTTGACCAGGTTTTTCTCCAGGTTCAGATTCCCGAATCGCTCCGTGGCAGCAGTGATGTAAACCGGCAGATGATATTTTTTTGACAATACGCGAACCCCGCTGATATGGTCTGTATGCTCATGTGAAATAAAAATGGCCTTTACTTTTTCCATACCCAGCCCGAGACGATCCATTCTTCTTTCTGTTTCGCGGCAACTAATGCCGGCGTCAATAAGAATAGCTTCTTTGTCATTACCAACATAGTAACAATTGCCATTGCTACCCGAGTTAAGAGATGCAATAAATAGGGACATAGGTTTCAATTGGCAGCAAATTAATAAATGATGCTAAGGACAGGAAAATATTTCTGACAGCATCAGTGCTTTTCCGTCAAATAATGTTTTTTTAATACATCTTCGCCGTATTCATTTCCTTTTTCCCGCCAGATAGCATGGATATGATTGCCTGTTCCCTGCGGCCCGCTATTATCAAATTCAATTAAGAAGGTGGGACCGTTCAATACATAATAGTGCGGTTTGAATTCATCGTGAGGACCGATCCATCCGAAGTAGACCTTGTCAATGCCTGCTTTGAGTATTTTGTCATATTCTGCAATGGCTTTATCATATTCCATGTTAAACACAAATTCCCGGATGATATATTGCAAGATGGCTTTTTGTTCTTTGGTCATTTCGGATGCTTTTATTCCCCAGTCATCAACCAATCGTTTACCGCTTTCAGCAGCCGTAATAATATCTTTGGGAACATCGCTGCTCATCGTTGCTTTTTTTTGCATGGCAGGCGATAGCAAATGGATCAGTTTTATTCCGAGGTCTTCTTCTTGCCCCAGTACCCGCCAGCCTGAATATTCGGATATTGGGAACTCCGCGGGATCAGTACCGACAAAAAGTGGCGTGACAGAAAGTTTATTATTGCAAAAAGTAAAGTTGATGGATAGATGATGACCCTCTAATTTATATCCCCATATACTGTCAGAAGGCTGACCGAAGAAAGCAAGATAATAATTGCGGTGTGTCCAGAGTAGCTCTCTTACAAATTTATAAGTCGGTTCATCAATTTCTTTTTTGTAATAAAGCGTATCATAATACCAGTTGAGCAGGTTGTCAAGGTGCATGATGCTGGTAGCTTTAAGGTAGCCCTGTGAGCTGAGCGAGACTGAAAGAATACGGTGCAGCAATTTGCGCTGATCATCATTCATGTTGCCGATGCTGATGCCAGCTCTTGCACGCATGCCAATCGGAAGGTTATTCCATTTCATTCTTGCAGTATCATTAAAAGTAAGGATCGCCGATCTTTTCTGCAATGGATTCAGTGAAGAAATAAAGTTAGTCGCGGCTTGTTTTATTTCATCATTGTAAGCTTATTTGACTATCAGCATTTGTGGAAAATAACATAACGACGATCAGCGGCGTGACCAGGTGCAATAGTTTTGGCATGGTGGAGTTTTGCTAAAGATAACTGATTTGGAAATTAATTGGTGAGATTGTAAGTACTGTAATACTGATCGCTTTTACCGCATAGAGTATTTTGGCGGCTGCGGTTTGCTTCCTTCATATACAAATCTCACTTTCGCACTTTTGATTTCGGTTGAATTCAGGACCAATTGATGACGGGCTTCTCCGGCAGTAATAATAAGGATTGCCGTATTGGGCGGAATGCTTCCCTGGTTTTCGGCGATCATCTCTACTTCATGAAAAGTATTATCCAGATCAATGCGAACATACGTGGTAAGCGGTTTTTCAGTTAAACGCTGATGAGAAAAGATCACCCTTCCATCCACTAATACTGTGATGGAATCACCATCAACAATGGCATTGTCATAAAAATCAAGACGGATGTTGCCGGTATCAACTTTTATCTCCGGTATCTCTTTAAAAGCAGATTCTTTTATCCTTGTAAGAATGATGCTGTCGCCTCCACAAGTAAGATTAGAGTTGATGACATTCCCGGTCCAAAGTCCCCGGAGAGTTTCAACATTGCCATTCAGGCTGTACACCAGGTTGAATTCCTTTATGCAGATCACACAGCGCTGGGGAATATGATAAGTAGTGACCATTCCTTCTTTCAGAGATAATTTTTTTTGGGAAGGATCATATTGGCCGGTAAATTTTTTCTTTACATAGTTGTCAATATTCTGGTAATGATAGGAATCGCCATTAGCCGATCCGTCTTTCATAGTTATCTGCAGCTCTATATTATTATTGGGAAAACAACCCTGCATGTTGAAAGTGCCTTTCCAGAAACCGCTAAGGTCCTGGGCAGAGGTAGCAGAATTTTGCAAAAAGAAGAATATAGCTATACGGACGACAATTTTCACACACAAAAGTTACTGAAGATTTGCTGTATAAAATGTGAAATTTTGGTGAGTGGTAATTTCTGATCGGGACACAGTGTGGCAAAATGATTCCTGGGTATAGATGATACGTTCCTGAAATCATGGCCACGAGACAAGTAGTAGTTGAGGTCATTCTGAATTTATCAGCAGTTGTTTGTAGTTAGACCCTCTGAACATTTATTTTTTAAAATCTATAGAATAGGCGAACTTTTCACTGCATGAAGCCTGTTATATACATCGTGTGTTCTTGCCATTAAACTATCTAAATTCATTTTATGAATAAACCAACTTATGCCTGGCTGCGTCGATTCCTTTTTGTTTTATCTGTCATATTTATTGTGACTCTGCAGGGCTGCTATCATTACAGGGTGATCAACACAAACAACGATCCCGCTACTGAATACAGGGACACGATCTTGCATTCTTATTTGTGGGGCTTGGTCAACAAGCCAAAAGATTTTCATGTGCCGAATTGCGTTGATAGTACTGCTCTTGATGAAGTTGTATTTTCAAAGAATTTTGGACAATCGTTTCTCACAATGATCACACTGGGCATTGTTTCGCCGGTAAAAGTGCAATGGAGATGCCATAAGCCCTGCCAGCGGGTGATAGAGGGGCTATAATTTAAACGTTAATACAAATTCTATGTCATTGCCACAAATACGGCCAGCAAATATTTCAACATGGACTAATCGCCATGAGACGTTTGTGCAGCCGGTTGATAATTTATTTGATCTCATTAATGGTAATTCAGGCGACGGCTTCGCAGACTATAACAATATGACCGATGCAGTTGCCGCCTTTATCGGAAAAGCGATCACCGAAAATAAAACAGTAAGGGCCTTGGGTGGTGGATGGTCATTTACTAAAATTGCGGCAGCCGAGGGATGGATATTGAACACCAAATTCATGAACATGCTCTTTCCCATCCGGAATAGGCAAAGTCTATCGCCGCAATTCCCCGGCACACCGAACAATGTTGTATTTACGCAATGCGGCACTTCGATACAGGAATTGAACAATTGGTTAAAAGCTAATAAAAGATCGCTGAAGACTACCGGGGCGAGTAACGGGCAAACAATTGCTGGCTGCTTTTCAACCGGCACACATGGCTCTGCGATTGATGTCGGTTCGGTGCAGGATTTTGTTGTCGGTATGCACATCATTGTTGGCCCGGGCAAGCACTATTTCCTTGAACGAGCATCTTATCCCGTTGTATCAAATGCATTTCTTCAAAAATTTAATACAACACTTATTGCCGACGATGATCTTTTCAACGCGGCATTGGTAAGTTTTGGCAGTTTTGGTTTTATCCATGGCGTGATGCTGGAGACAGATGATATTTATTTACTGGAATGCTATCGCAAAAAAATTCCTATAGATGCTTCGTTCAAAAAAATTATGGAAACATTGGATTTTACAGATGCAAATTTCCCCCCGAACGGTAATGAACGGCCTTTTCATTTCCAGGCAGTCATTGATCAATACAATCTCAATGGCGGCGCTTATGCAACGATGATGTATAAGCGTCCTTATGCAGATAACTATCCGCCCTATGTTGTTGACGTCAACAAAGCAGGCCCCGGCGATGATGTGCCCGCTGTTATCGGCATCATCACCGATCTCTTTCCTGACCTGACGCATCTACTGGTAAGTAAACTGGTAAAAAGCTCTTACACGCTTTATGAAAAAGCAATGGGTGTCTCCGGCGAGATCTTTACGAATAATAATATCCGCGGCAAAGTGCTTAGCACAGCTATTGGAATTCCGCTTGACAGGGTACTGGAGGTAAATGATATGCTGATTGAGCTGAATGATACGGCAGGACCTTTTACAGGTATATTTTCTTATCGTTATGTAAAAAGATCGGCTGCTACGCTTGCTTTTACCCGGTTCGATCCTACCTGTATCCTGGAACTGGATGGTGTGAAATCAAACATTACAGAGAATTTCTTTGAAGCTGTCTGGAATGAACTGGAGATAAAGAATATTCCCTACACTTTTCATTGGGGCAAAATTCACGATCTCGATGAGGCAAAAACAAAAAAGATGTACGGCACTGATATGGATCAATGGATAGAGCAGCGGAATAGAATCATGCCGCAGGATTCAATGAAGATATTCAACATTCAATCATTACGAGATTGCGGCCTGGATAAAATATTACCGGCTGTGCTCCGGCCTTTTTAGAAGAATGGGGTTAATGAATTTTTTTGTTGCCGGTTCTGGAAATTCAGTTAAGTGAATAGCACCGTTGAAAGAAAAAAGAGGCTGTCTCAAAATAAACTGATTCCGGAAAGACAATAAAAAAAGGGAATTGGACTTTGGTAGTTATGTCTTACCGGCAAACACTCCTGGAGTTCATTTTTTTTGACAACCTCAAATTTGTTAAACATAACAGCGGGCAACTCCCACATGTGCAGGAGCCACCATTCGCTGTTATTCCCATTCTTATTCGGAGATACAAGGGACTCAGAACGGGATTTGAGGACGGACAAAGTTTTGATTTAAGGGCCCGATAGAGGACGGATACGATCAAATGAGCAGGTACAGATAAAGCGGCAAAGTCTCAATGACATTATTCTGAAAAAGTCTATGCGATAGTTTTAATTTTTTTCAAATCCAATTAGCGTTACCCGCCTATGCCCGGACCGGTTTCTTCATAACAATGTAGCCGGTGCTGAACTCATTATTAAAGATCATTTTCAAAGAATCCGTACGCCAACTGCCATCGGGTTTTTTTTCTATACAACCCGATGCACCCATTGATCCGGCTATTTTATCAACCTCATCACTGATAGTATCCATATAAAGGAAAACCTTCGTCATCCGTAATGATGGGTTACTCCTCACCGATGATAATACCTGGAGGCCATTGATCTCTTCCAGGTTATAACCTATGAAAATATAATCCGGCTGAATGTATTTCAGCATCTCCAATCCTTGTCGCGAACTGCCGGCATAGGTACATTTAAAACTAAAACATGCTTTTATATCGCTCAGAGCAGCCATAAAGGCTGACAGTTCAGTCCTATCGTCATCTATCAACAGTATATGCTTTTTCATATCGCATCCATTTTGATCATCAACAATTGTAACCGTGATCAGCGTTAATGCCTGTGTTTAAATTTAAAGCATGTTGTGAAAGCATGACTCACCTGTATGAGTTGCTCTCAACTTGCTTGTAATGGGGAAAACAGAAAAATGAGGATGTATTATCGTAGCAGTGTAAGTACTGCTGTAATTCAAAGCTAAGTTATAATTTGGGCTAAAAAAATTTTTTCAAGAGGTAAATACATTTTCACAAGAAATATCGGATTAAAAAATCATTAAAGAAAGTAATTTGTAATATTCTCATTTCAATTGAATATTTGGATGCTATTTCCAAAACGGCTTACCTTTAATAGGGTACTGCAACTGCAGTTTTAATATGGATTTATTCATTTGATTGTCCCGCAAAGGCGATTTAATTATTACTACTTATCAGCAGAAATCTTTTTGGTGAATGTTGGCCGAATGATTGTTGATTATTTAAGATTTTTTTAATTTTTTCCAGTTGCCGTCTTGTGAATAAACCGGTTAATAGTACAATGAAAAAAGATCTTTTTTCATCCTTAAATACAGATCAACCGATAGCCAATAGCTCAGCGATGCTGAATGCCGTGCTTAATATTCTGCCGGTGAGTGTTTGCATACTGAAAACGATAAGGCGAAGTAAAAAGATCATTGACTTTGAATATCTACTGGTAAATGACCATGCCAGGAAAAATCTTGATGGTATGGTCGTACCCGGAAAAACTTTTCTCGCCTGTAATGATAACAGGACCCTTTTTGAAACGTTCGTCAATGTTGAGAAAACAGGGTCACCTGCTTTTTTAGCCAACTCGCCTCTGACAAGCGTAAAACAAAATTTTTTTGACATAAGATGTATAAAACTCCGGGAAGGAATTTTATTGGTTCTTGAAGAGAACACGGGTGACCCCCAGGACGTGATTACTAATGCCGTTGCAAAGACTAAACGAAAGTCCCCGGGGGAGGAACTTAGTGTTAATTCCAGGCTACCCGTCCGCGGAGAAGAAATTGCCGGCATGGGAACCTGGGAATATGATTTGCTCACCGGCGGGTTTGCATGGTCGGCGGGTATGTACCATCTTTTTAATTTGCCACAAAAAAAGAAGATTACACCTGACATCTTTTTTGCTCATACTCCAGACGAAGAAAAGACCGTCGTCAGCAGGATCGTAAATAATATCAGGGAGGGACACACGTCTTTTGAAGAAACAGTTACGCTGCTTCCTCATAAAAAAGAAAAAAAGATCGTGGTGATAAAAGGGGTGGTGACGGCAGATAAAAAAAGGAAGCCGGTGAAAGTGACCGGTATTGCAATGAATACAACACTACGCGAAAAAATAAATGAAGAAACAAGCGAACTCAACAAAGTATTGATGAAGAAGATCAACGACCTCGAGGTCCAGAATTCCGAATTGAAGACATTCAATACCGTAGCTTCCCGGGATTATAGCCAAACGATACAAACACTCTATACTAATTTTGAGTACATCGTCGTTAAGGAAGCAAAAAACTTAAGCGATACCGCAAGGGCAAACATCCGAAGGGCACAGTCAGCGATACAAAAAATGAAATTGCTGACGGAAGATATCAATGCTTACCTGCGGTTGTATGATATGGGCATCAATAAATCAGTAATCAATCCAAATGCTGTTATTGAAAATCTGCTTTCTGAAATGAAACCCAGGATAGAACAGGCCGGTGCGACAATAGAAACTGATAGACTGCCTGCTTTATACGCCGACCCGCTTTTATTGTCTATGTTGTTACATAACCTTGTTGACAATGGTCTCAAATTCAGAAAGCTGATGGTCCCCACAGCGATCAAAATAAAATATTCTTATGCGGATGAAATGAATGCTGTAGCAGCAGCTTCGGAAAACACATCTTACAATATCATTTCGGTAGCCGATAATGGAATTGGATTTGAAAACGATGAAGCGGAAAAAGTCTTTGAGCTTTTTTTTGCCTCGGCGACACAGGCAAATACAAAAGTTCCGGAATCGGGCTGTCCGTATGCAGAAAGATCATGTCCATGCATAATGGCTTTATCACTGCCGAGGGATCGCCTGCAGTTGGGGCAACGTTCAACTGTTATTTCCCGGTGAAGAAATAATAAGTATATCGCAACCGCTTACTCAGCCACTGCAAATGTTTTCAGCATCCCTTTTTCTGAAGCATCCGGCACCTCGGATATCAAAGCATAATTGCCGGGTTCAAGATCAGCAGTGAAATATCCCGTGCTGCCTGCCGGCGAGTCATTCACACCACCTAAAAATATAACATTCTGCGGAGCTGGAGTGATCAGTCCCTTTGGATCGGTCCAGTTCATCCATTTTTCAAGCTCTTCGGGGTTATAGTTTTCTTTAAGTTTCACAAGGTTCACATCATGCCCTACAAAATTTTCATGAACGGTCTGATCTTTAAAATATACCGAGAAAGTAGTTTTTCCTTTTTTTATTGTCTCGGGATTATCTATACCACCCGTACTTGAAATGCTGATCTCTACATCCGCTGATGGCGGAGAATTGCCGGCATCTTTATCCGTTACGACCAATTCTTTGGTCATTCCCATTGCAGCATGAAATACTCCTGCCGGATTTTTTACATAACATTCCATGACATAATATCCGGGATCCAGTTTCAGCGTAACATCACATGACTGGCCCGGGGAAACCAAACCGCATCCTCCGGAATAAACAACTCCCGGGATCCATTCAGGGAGTTTGCCGAACTCAGCCTGTGCTTCATCCGGTTTGCCTGCATTGATAAGGTCCATTCCTTTTTGAAACACCGGGATAACTTCATCCCTGTCATCTTTTATTGTCTTGCCATCCGGCATTTTATCCAGCAAAAAGAAATGCGTTTCGGTGGACTTGTTTTCATACCGAAACGTATTCCACCCTGAAGGAATCTCATTTACAGTTTTGAAGTCCATAGTCCCGGTAACAACTTCAATAGCATTAACCTTTTTGCTATTACAAGATTGTAAGAACAGTAATGTAATTACGATCAGTGAAAAAGGAATGACCCTTAATCTTTTGGAATAATAATAAATCTTGTTCATGATTAAATTTATTTAATTAAGGTTACTGATTCAATGTTCCGTTATTGTAAACGGATCTAAATCTATCGCGGGGAAAAGCAGGTCCTGTGAATTGCTTATGGAATAATGTATTGCGGATTTACTGTTTCATGAATGATAAAGGTACAAAATTGAGAATATTACCGGGCATGTCTGCATTTATCTAAGGAATTTCTGTTTTAAAAGGATCATGACATGAAAAGGGCGGCAAAAAAAATAAATGAATTAACCGGAACTTAAGCCGGTTTACTTTGTTTATGATAAAAAAAACATACGTCATGGAAACCCAAACAGCCTCCAGCGAAAGTAAACCTGTAAAAACGATCTTTATTAAAATGGCGCTCAGCGCATGGGATACCCAAAACGAACGAATAAATAAATTACTCAATACACTGAGTGATGAAGAACTGCTGGCTGAAACTGCCCCCGGCAGGAACAGGGGTATTTATATTATCGGCCACCTCACTGTGGTATGTGACCGGCTTTTTCCGCTGCTTGGTTTTGGGGAAAGGCTTTATCCGGAACTCGACAAGATATTTCTTGACAGCCCCGATAATGCTGGCGCTGAAATGCCATCTATAAATAAACTAAAAGAGTATTGGAATAAAGTTACCAGCAGACTGTCGGATCAAATTAAAAGTATGCTTGCGGATGAATGGTTCGCAAAACATAATAGCGTATCAGAGGAGGATTTTGCCAAAGAGCCGCACAGGAATAAACTAAATGTAATTATCAACAGAACGAATCACAGCAGTTACCACCTCGGACAATTGATTTACCTCGCCAGGAAAAAAAACTAAGAACAAAGTTTTTTCTCATGGTTTACGAAGTGGATTGTAGGTTTTTCTTTTGACATTCTCCGGTTCAAAGAAAAATTATACCCATACTCAAAATCAAAATTACTGATGATGGAATCATGCTGTGGGTCTCGACGTTCATAAGCGCAGTTGAAATGCCGCATTGCATCTGAATGATCAGTATCAATATTCATCAGTCGCCATCGCGCAGGCATTGAATAAGTTTCTGCAGGCAAATTATCCAGGTGCTGACCATGCATGTGCTTATGAACGGCGGCACATTTGGTTATCGGATTCGGCGTCATTTAAGCGGCAAAGGGATCAATTGGTTCGGATCGTTAACTTCCCGGATCGCCCGTCCATTGTCTATTTAAAATGCAATAAAGTATCGTCAACCAAATGTTCTATTTCAATGAAGTTGTTCGCAAGTTCAACTACTTCGTTTTCAAAATTGTCAAGGTCCACTTTTATCCAACCTTCCATTAAAGTCAACGGGCCCAACTTGACATTTACATTTTCCCATTTCTTATCGAGGCTTTTAAAACTGTCTCTAAAAATGTCTGCAAAATGCCGGCTTTGTATTTTATAGCCTTTTAAATGTCGCAGTTTTAATGCGTGTATATTATAGAGTATCTTTTGTTCTTTTATTGCAATGTCATTCGTCCAAATTGAAAAGAAAATTCTTGACTCTGATGTTAAAGGGTCTTTAGATGGGTTTGTCCACGAATTTTTATAGAGCTTTAGAAAAACAGAATTTAAGACCTCGCCGACTGCAACTTCTATTTGTTTTTCCTTAAGCGTTTTTTTGTCAAGTTGGGTAGCTGCTTTTTGAAATACGCTTAAGTAATGTTTATAATCCATTTTTTTTATTGATTGTCGAAAGGTCGCTTTACGATAACCGCTACCGTCCGATATTAAAGCAGTACGGGATTATTGTTGTGTCTGCCCGCTGCAGAAGCAAATTAAAGGAACGAAAATTTTACTTGAAATTAAATTTTGATTGCAAAACGGTCAGGCCGAACTGAAGTTTAAAGTAGGTAATGCGGCGAATTATAATTGTCTGAGGTGGCTCGAAAATGACGGACACAAAATTCCGTTAGGTTAAATAATAAGAACTTATTCTTTGGGTAATGCTGAGCCGCTTTGTTTGTGCTTTATTGAAAGGGGCTCGATGCCCCTTTCAATAAAAGACGATTCTTCGGTATAAAGCATCGCCGTTTGTTTGTGCATGTCAAAGATATTTTTTTCTTTCCATTGCTGCTCAAATTGCATTGGAGACTTATAGTCCAGCGATGAATGCAGGCGAATGGTATTGTAATACATTTCTATATACTCAAACATTTCTGTCCGGGCATCTTCTATCGTTTCAAATATACCATCCTGGAGCAGTTCGGCTTTAAAGCGGCTGAAACAAGATTCCATAAACGCATTATCGTAAGGATTGTCGGCACGGCTCATGCTCTGTAGGATATCATTATCGTGAATCATCTTTCTAAACACACCTCCAGCATACTGACCGCCCCTGTCTGAATGAACGATAAGGCCTTTGGATATTTTTCTTCCTGCCAATGCTTTTTTAAATGCTGCTGTTATCAAAGCTTCGGCCATGTTATCATCTAGATGCCAGCCGACGATTTTTCTTGAAAACAAATCCATCCATTCAGCCAGGTAAGCCCACTGCCCACCGGTAAGTGGAATGAATGTAATATCGCCTACCCACACTTCATTGGGCTTTTGCGGCATTGCTCTATCCAATAACAAGTTTGGACTGATCTTATAGGCATGACGGCTATCAGTGGTTTTAGGAATAAAGCTGCGTGGCTGAATGGCTTTCAATCCATACTTGTGTAATACCTTGCCTGCTTTATAACGACTGACTGGTTCACCCTCTGAATAAAGTGTTTTGCTGATACGCCTGGAGCCATATCTGCGCTTATGTACTCTGAATGTATTGATGACGTTCTGTTCCATTTTTATCTTGCTTTCATTTGACTGATGCGTTTGTCCTTTGCGCCAGGCATAATAACCACTGCGACTGATGCTCAACATCCGGCACTGCAACTGACACGAGTATTTTTTTTCATTTGATTTGATAAAGACATACAACTTTGTTATATCGGACGGCTGAAAATGCCCAAGGCTTTTTTTAAGATATCACGTTCCTGCTCCAATTCCTTTATTCGTTTTTGCAGGGCCACTTTTTCTTCATCAAAGGAAATGTCCGGTTCAACACCGGGAGTTTCTTTTTTCTTCTTTGCCCGCTTGATCCAGTAATAGATCAGGTTGGTTCCAATACCTAATGATTGCGCTACATCCGGAACGGTACGTCCCGATTCAATCATTCTAACAACTTCTTTCTTGAAGTCTGCATCGTACTTACGACGCGTAGATTTGACAGATTTGCTTTCCATAAACTTTGTAAATTTATTGGAATTCTCTGTCCGTGGAAATTAGGCCATCTCAGTCTGCCTGTAATTCGTCATTGCCATGTGAGCGGCTCATTTATGCAATGTACTGTCATTTTTTAGATCCGGCATTAAAACTACTATGGGATGAAAGAAGTTGCCATCTATCATCACGATATGTCCATACTTCAGTATAACGAGCTATTCTGTACCCCGCAGTGTCTTGCACAAAGTTCACTACCCGATAAATTTACAAGTAAATCCCGATCGTACCGCCGCAATAGCGATGGAGAAAAAGACCGGGAGCTGTCACAGCAGCGAAGGGATTTTTCCTTGTGCAAGGCATTGCGGCGGTACGGACACGGCTTGGCGATGTGGCGGTATTTGAAAATCGTCTGCCCGTGACCCCTGCTGAATAAAGTTACAAAAGTTCATTGTTAATTCTGCTGCTCATTAGTATTCCGTCGGCTGGAACTGAAGCCGATTAGCGAACAAAAAGCTGAGAATATATTCGTCGCCCCGCCATATTGCCAAACCGCCTTGGCAGCATACCCTTTTAGTTGTCGCTATATTCAAACTTTGTATAGCCCGTTAACTCGTCTACCGAATAGTTTAATATTTTGGTCAAGCGTTTGTTTTTGTCATAAACGTACACTTGCTTAGTTTCAGTTGTGCTACCAATGACTTTCCAAAATCTGCGAAGTATATTGTTGTCAAAATCGTAACGGAATTCTGTTATGCACCACAAACTGTCAGGCTTGTCATCATACCTCAATTCCGTTTTGCTAAATCCAAATTTATCATAAAGATATTTTTGACGGTATAAAAACTTTCCTTTGAAAAAATGAATTACTTCTGTCGGTCTGTTTAAGGTGTCAAGATATGTCGTGTCTCTACGTTCGCCGTCAACTCTTGTTATTCCTTCATAAGAAAAATTATAAACGGTGTCAATAGATGCAATTCTGTTGCCTGATATATGAAATGTCTTTGTCCTGGAAATTTTATTGTCTTTATCAAACTCGGTCTCCTTGATTAACTGACCTTTTGAATTATAGTCGTATTGAGTTCGGTAAATTAAATAATTTTTGGTATTGTTAGAATATTGCCAAAGCTCATCTTCAACTAAACGATTTGAGTTGTCATACTTGTTGAATTTAACTGTGTTGAGATTGTCATAATTACGTCCGTGTCCTGTTGTGATAGTTGTTGTGCTATCACTGTTTTTTATTACACTACTGAAGTGTTTGATTTCTCCATATTCTCCTTCTTCAACTACGTTTCCCTTGCTGTCATATTTTTCGTAGTTGGTCTTTTCGGTTCTAGTCTTTTTAGTGGGTTTGTAATTTTTTGTAATATAGCCAACACTAAACTCAGTCCTTGTCATTTGAGAAAAGGCAAGAGCAGGTAAAACTGCTGTAAAAATTGTCGCTATGAATTTGTAGAATGTGTCCATTAGGGTTGCTGCCAACGAGCAGGTATTGCCGATGGTGGGGAATTTTATATTCGTCCGCCCGGAACTGCAGCCTGGCTTTTTGATAAAGATAAATATTAAGAACTAAAGCTGGGCTTTATTCGTCAAGCCCCGAACCAAAGCACAACAGAATTACCGCTGCTGATTGTTTCAATGTCAAGCCCCACTATTGGCAATACCAATGTGTGTGTCCAGCGAAGCTGCTTTTGTGATGAGAGTAGGTCTCTCGATGGGAGAAGAGGAGCAACCTTCACCATCAAACCGGTTGTATGCTGCGTTGCTCTAAGGAGCAAGGTGGTGAACGATACAACAGGTGCGTCTGTAAGAGCCGAATGCATAATGAAGCGGCTGCGAGGTCTCGATAATTGTTACCGATGCAAAAAGAAACGATGCACATGATTGTTTCGACAGAGTTAACATTCGTCAGAGGTTGCCAGAAGTGTTAGCTGCATCCGGGATAAAGCCGCCGGGACTTACAGACAGGCACAAAGGCGGAACTGGAGAACCTGTACTGGTTGAGTATGCTGAATAGGTAAAGACGTTTGCAGGAATACCAGAACGTACGAAAAGCATAGAGGTGAAATCATCAAGCGGAGCACCCGTAAGATGTAATACACCTTCATAAATCAGCAACAGGGACGGATGTACCCGTAGTAGTGATGATAGCTTATGAAAGTAAGCAGTAGCGAAGGGGTACACAAGATGAAAAATTGGTAAACACAAAACAACCGAAAGGGATGATTGAAGTGTTTAACCAAACAAACGGTAAGCTTAAGCTTACTGATTGGTCGAGACATCTTGAAGAGCCGTATGAATCGAGAGGTTCACGTACGGTTCTGTGAGGAGCAGGGGGTGAGAATCCCCTTGCTTACTCGACTGGCAGCTGGCATTCTCTGTCCACTCTAAGAAATTGCAAACATTAAAACGAACGTTACAAGTCCTGTAATACCTATTGTCGCAGCCATTTTTTGTTTGTCAATGGAAAATACCTCTCTGATATTTGTCTTGCACAACACATACATTGTCCCAATTAGAAACAAAAGTTGAATGATATAGGTTGTTGGCGATGGTCTTGGAAATAAGCTGTCAAGACCACCAAAACCAGAAGGCTTCCAATTAAATGACTGAAATAGTAACCACATTGCACCAACAGCAGAAAAAGAAAGAAATACTGTCAGAAGTGTCCAACCAAATGTTTTTCTTTTCCAAAATGCAAATGTCGCTACGGGTAAAAGTATTTGTGGCAAAAGATAAATAATGCTTTCAAAAGGAAACCTTGGAATATCTTTTACATATGCCAAATGTGTCTTGAAATCTTTAATGAATTGATATAGAAATAATCCACCGAAAATAATTACAATAAGCCTAATGGTTTTTTCTGTTGAAGGTATTCCAGATTGAATTGGATTAATTGTGTCAATAAAAGAGTGTCCAGCCGCTTTAATTTTAGTTTCAACTGCTTTTACTTTTTCCCTTTCTATTTCTTTTTGTACTTGTTTGGCAATTAGAGGTTGTCTGGCTTCTTGAATTTCAGTGTCAGAAAGTTGTCTGTTAGAAAATTCCACTCTAGCCGCTTCAACTGCCAATGGTTGGTAGTCGTCTGGATTGTCCAGTATGCTCAATAGCTCTGTGTCGCTTATTGATTTATAGTATTCGCTGAAGTTGTTTGATGTCGTCATATGCTTGCTGCCAACGGTTACGGCTTGGCGATGTGGCGGCATTTGAAAATCGTCAGCCCGTAACCGCTGCTAAATTTATAAATAAAAGTTCATTGTTTATTCTATTGCTCGGCGTTATTCGTCGGCTGGAACTGAAGCCGATTAGCGAACAAAAAGCTGAGAATATATTCGTCGCCCCGCCATATTGCCAAACCGCTTCCTATGTTTACAATTCAATAAATTTATAGATCAGTAAAAGCAATAATTCAGAAAGAACAAAGGGCGGAATAAGACCGTAAAACCGAATAGGCCATGTAGCCTTTACAACATGATAGTCACCGCCCCTTTTCTTACCCGATGCTGAACAGTTCAACAAGCTTTTTAAAAAGCCTGCATTAGGATAGATAGCACAGTGTAAGAGTGTTCTTTCCGTTTGTTTTTTTCCTTACTAAAAATAATACAATCACTTCAAAAAAAGAACGATTATGGAAGCAAAAAAATTATGTTGTGGTATTGATGTTTCCCACCCTAGCCTGGATGTCAGTTACCAGAATAACCTGGGGGAGTTGTTTCACCTCCGGGTGGGTAATAATATCCAGGGTTTTAAAAAGATACTGGAACATACCGGTGTTGATTATCATTTTGTAATGGAGGCCACCGGGGTGTATTACATCCGCCTGGCTTTTTATCTGCATGAGCAGGGTTGTAAACTAAGTGTGGTAAATGCGATAGCCATTAAGCGGTATATTCAAATGCACCTGGAACGCAACAAGAGCGATAAAAAAGATGCGGGCTGGATCTGCCGCTATGCCATTGAGCAACGGCCACCGTATTGGGAAATGCCCGACAGTGCTTACTTTGAGAGCAAGCAGCTGTACAATACCATCAGGGAATATACCGAACAGATCAAACGTTTTAATAACCAGTTACACAGTTTAGGTTTGCTTCCTGTGCCCAGCAAGGACACGATAAAGTCACTGGAAAAGATCATTACACAACTGGAAAAAGAGATCAAACAACTGGAGCAGAAACTGCAGTTGCTGCTGGAGCAATGGCAGCCCGAACAATTAAAAAATGTAAGCAGCGTAAAAGGCATCGGCAAACGTGCAGCAGCGATGCTGATCGTATTTACGCAGGGGTTTAAGTACACCCAAAATCACCGTCAGCTGATCAGTTTTGCGGGTTTAAGCCCTACCGAGTACAGCAGCGGCAGCAGCATACAGGGCAAGCCCAGGATATACAAACGGGGCGGCAAAAACATACGGGATGTACTGTACATGTGCAGCATGAATGCCATGAAAACCAACCCGGCCTGCAAGGCACTTTACGAACGCTTAAGGGCTAATGGAAAAACCGGTAAACAAGCATTGATGGCTGTATGAATAAACTTATTAAAACAGGTATTTGCAGTGGTAAAAAACAACAGCTTGTATCAGCCTAATTATTGTTCAGCAAAACCATAAAAAAATCAGGATTTTATTTGGTTTTTTACACAGTTCATGTTGTGCGTTCGCTTTTATTCTCGTCTGTTAAACCAACTCAACATTTCTTGTCTAACCGCTTTTTCGCCCGTTGTATCTGCAAGAATTTGCATGTAAGTCATTTTCTTGATGTCCAAACAATATTGCATCAATATCCAACTGTTATAATATTGTCTTGGTGAATAGTATTGTCCGTGAAAGTTACTTCCCAATTATTTTTATCAGTCGCAATAAAGTCGTGTAATATTTTTTGAAAGGTTTTTCTGGTCGGTCGTTTTGTCGGGAAACATATTCTGCATAGCCTTCCCATTTCCAATTTGGGATATTTGCAATAGGTTTTGATTTCCAAAATCCTAATGTGTCAAACTGTAAACAATGTATTATTTCATGTGCAAAAAACTGTGTCAAATTCCACTTGTAACCATTTAACTCAACATAATTGTCCTTAAAATTTGCGGTTCCTTGAAGAACAACCTTGTTATAGAAGCCCCAAGCAAAAGCTTGTCCACGAATGCGTTTATAAGTTTGGGATATTTTGAACCATCATTTAAGCAAATGTCAAGTTGAAGTTTCGGGTTGTAAATTCACTTGCTTTTAAAAGGTTTGTCGCTTGGTCAAGTTTGATTGTCAGTGTCGGGTCAAGTGGTTTGTTGTGAAAGATTGTATAATTATTATGTGTCGATTTGTTTGCGTAAGTAAAAATTGGGTTCAGAATAATAACGAGCAAAAGTCCTGCAATAAACAGTCCGGTACTGTCAGCCTAAGTGTCCATTTCTTAATTTGTCGTTTCATACGAAATGTCTGTTTAAAGTGACGCACAACGATCGGGATTTACGAAGTGCCCACGGGTGGAGCAGATGCGGGAGCGAAAACCAAAGGTTTCAAGCAGAAGCAGCTGCGAGAACCTGTGGGTACGTGGAAATTTATCGGGGCATTTTGCGGTGCACCCATCTACCCGCAGTGTCTTGCACAAAGTTCACTACCCGATAAATTTACAAGTAAATCCCGATCGTACCGCCGCAATAGCGATGGAGAAAAAGACCGGGAGCTGCGACAGCAGCAAAGGAATTTCCCTTGTGCAAGGCATTGCGGCGGTACGACCGGGGTGTTTGCGAAGTCATTTAATAAAAGCAAAAATTCAAAAGATGAAAGAAATACAAAAGCTGATAATATCGCTTAACAAAGGAGTTGTTTCTCTTGCTGAAATTAAAAATATATTGGTAAAGGAACAATTATTTGGCATTGCAGTTCATATAAGAGGTGCAGAGAAACATCTCCGACAGGCTATTGATGAAGCCGAATTGCTTTTATTAAAGGACGAAAGCAAGCAACCACAACCGCCTGATTTCGCAAACACCATGTTAGGCGAAGTGCCGCATGTAGTGAATGATAAGTCGGAGGACTCTACTCAGGCGGTTGAGGGTGCAACCCCGGTCGTTAGGCAAAATGAGCAGACAAAGGAGTCTTGCAATCATTCATGCAGTCCTTCAGATTGGTACAAAGGAGGAAAGTGTGATATTAATGGATGCCATGAATGATTACATAGCGATTGGATGCGTCCGCTGCGCGGCTTCCGTCGGTTTTGGCCAGCGGCATTTTGCCTACAACACGTAAATTTATGTTATTAGACGTCGTACTCCAAAAAAACGAATACTGAAAACCAACTTATTAGTATTATACATTTCTTATTGTTATAGCGTCAATACACATCACCATTCGAGATTCTCGTTTCGTACCAGGTCATCTAGCGGGCTGAGAACATTTACAAGTTGCTGCTTTGAAACATGTAAATATCTCTCCGTGGTTCTGATGTCGAAGTGCCCAAGCAAATCCTTAATGTACCGGATATCCGTTCCTTTGTCCAATAAATGGGTCGCAAAACTGTGGCGCAAACTATGGATCCCTACATCCTTTAAAATACCCGCCTGTATTTTTGCATTGGAAAATATTTGTTGCACCGTTCTTACAGGAAAGGCAGTATTTGTTTTTTCTGACTCAAAGAGAAAGACTTTGGGCCGGGGTTTATAGTTACTGATATACGCCCTGAGAATATCGAGCAGAACCGGGCTCAGGTTCACATACCTGTCTTTTTTTCCTTTCGCCCTCGAAATTAATATCTGCATGCGCTGGCTGTCTATATTCTTTATTTTCAAGTTTACTATTTCACTGACCCGGAGCCCGGCACTGTATGCGGTAAACAGCATCGCTTTATGTTTCTTGTTATTTAATGCATTAAATAATTTACCAAGCTCCTTTTCATTCAATAGTTTGGGCAATAGCAATGGTTTCTTTGGTCTCGGGATCTCCCAGAAAAATTTTTCTTTTTTCAGCACTTGCTCAAAGTAAAACTTCAGCGCATTGATACGGCTATGCAATGTATTTTCTGTCAGGCCCAGTTTTTCATAGCAATAAACCATATATCTTCTCAGTTCATCGGTTGTTAATTCGTTCACATGTTTATTCCTTAGCAATTGGAGCAATTGAAGAAATTCATTCCGGTAGGTGCGTAGAGTGGATGGGCTGTAGGCTTTTAATTGTAGCTGTTCTACAAATTTTTCCAGTGCGGCCATGTTTTCTTTGCTAAGCTGCCACGCCTTTGTCGCAGCCAGGGGTTTCGTATGCGTGATTACTGGTTTTTCAGGGATCGTCGCCTTTACCTGCTTTCTTTTCTCAAGATATTTTTTTAATTCACCGGTTTCTATGATTGCGGATGATCTCAGTTTATTGTATATCTCATTATACGACTCTTTGCTTAACGGCAAATACCAGCAACGATTTGTTTGACTCCATTTTGCCTTAGTTAATTTCCTCACCATGTTATTTAGAAAAGGATAGCTTTCATATACTAATGCTATACTTTCCTGCCCCCGGTGATGCAATGGTCTTAAAGTTATTGTCGTTTCCATGTTATTCGTTTATGCCGCACTTCGTGCACCTCAGTCACAACGCCAAAAGACGTCATCCGTAGTGCTGTCTGCATCCTTATCAGAGATTAACCTTAGTGAGAGTGTCCAGGGGGAGCGGATAAGGTGTAAATAATGGTATCCTAAATTACAACATTTCCTGATTCATGGCTTCCTTTGATGTGAATGTTTTTTTGCCGCAAAGACGCAGAGGCGCAAAGTGACGCTAAGTTGCTTTTGCATAAATTCATCACGTTGTGTTTTGCGCAGACGGAAATACAAAATCATCTGGCAACAACTAGTCAACAGAAGGGTTTTCAAGACCGTTGTTCTTTGGTAGGGGAGCGGTAAATGTTTCGGTGCCATGACAGGCTCCGCAATTAGTGAGCGGGCTAAAGAATAATTGCTTGCCCTGGTTCTCCTGCGGGGTGAAGTTGGGATAAGGTGCTTGAATGGGATCCTGTGGCGGATTGACCAATGCTCTGCCCGCATCAAATTTAGATTGATAAGAAATGATGGAACGGACAAACTGCGCCAGCGCAGCAGCGATCTTATCGCTGGTAATAGTTTGATTGCCGAATGCTTTTTGAAACAATACAGGGTAATGTGCTTTTGTTTTTAAGCGATTGGCCAATGTATCGAGATTCATTCCCATCTCCACATGGTCCTGCACGGGTGTCAATGTTTGTATCTCCAAAGTAGCGGCTCTCTCATCCCAGAAGAATTTACCATTGGGATAATATTTCGCATTGATGAGCGACATGGAATTTCTTCCCGTTGATCCACCGGCAAAACCAAGGCTGAATGCTTTGTCATCGGAGAAGGCAAGAGTTTGTTTATGACAACTTGCACAAGCGATGGTATTATTTATGGAAAGCGTTTTATCATAAAAAAGTACACGGCCTAATGTAGCGCCCCAGTCAGTGACGTGATTATTGGCAGGTGTATTATCCTGGCCGGCAATAACAGGCGCTTGCAAAAAACCGGGTAGCGGCTGGCTGATATAATTAAAAGGAGAGGATGGCAGGTTCAATACTGCAAGCGGATCAGTGGTTGTGTTATTGGATACATTCGCCTTTTTACAGGAATAAAAACTATAAAGGCTGACAAAAGCGATCAGGAAAAGCAGGATCACTGTTTTTTTGTGGTGGCGCATGGTTGGTCGTTTATTCGGTTGCCGGTATAGAAAGATAAATCTTTCGAGGGTTTAATTTTCTAAAAATTTTCTTCTTTTAAAAGTTGCTGAATGTCTTCGATCATACGGTCAATTTCCAGTTCAAGCGTACCATTATATACCCCGCGGATATGTTTGTTGGCATCTATCAGCAGTATATGTTCTGTATGCAAAAATTCAGTTGAATCTTTGGTAAATCCTGGCTCTTCTTCGGCAAAATAGGATTGACGGGCAAGAGTATAAATAGCAGCCTGGTCGCCGGTGACAAGGTGCCAGCGATCATCAAGGCCAAACCTCTCGGCATACTTTTTTAATCTTGCCACACTGTCAATCGATGGTGTTACTGTATGAGAGATAAAAGCGATATGATTATTTTGGGGAAATGCTTTTTGTACTTTCAGCAGGTTCTTTGTCATCTGCGGGCAGATAGTGCCGCAGGAAGTGAAAAAGAAATTCGCGATATAAATTTTATTATCAAAAGTTTTTTCGGAAACAACGGTATTGTTTTGATCGGTAAATGAAAATGCAGGTATACGGTGCGAAGCATTTTCACTTTCTGTCCAGGCAGGTGTAAGGTCGGCGGTATTATAAAAGGGAAGACTGCTTTGCTGTTTGCAGGATGCGATCAATAGTATTGAGCATATGTAAAATGAATCTTTGTAACGGGATAAAGATTTTTGTCCCACTAAGACACAAAGGCCACTGAGAAAAAAGCTTTGTGTATTTAGTTCCCTTGCGGAAAACCAAAGTATGATTCAATATAAATAGTCTTTTACATTCCATCTTTCCAGATGTTTTTGCAGTGCATGTTGCCGGTGAGTCCATAGTTTCGTCCATTGCGTACTTCATAGTTGGCATGGAGTCTTCCGTCAGGGCGCCAGATCTTTTGAAGACCTTTTTCATGACCAGCTTCATAATTTAATTCTTTGTACATCGTTCCATCTGCATACCATTCTTTTTCATTGCCATCAAAAAGATCGTTTGCATAGTGATGAATGAATTGCAGTTGCCCGTTTTCCCACCAACCTGTATGCTCTCCTGTTTTTTTGCCATTATTATAAAAGCGTATCTCTTGCATTTGTCCATTTGCATACCATTGCCTGGAAATACCGGATTCTTTGCCATCGAGAAATGGTGTAAGAATTGCAGTGTCGCCGTTTTCATATAATGAATATTGCCAGCCGGAATAAGGTTTTTGATCCAGCCATGTAACGCCCTGTTTTGTAATAAAATTTTTCTTGTCCATATTTATATACAGTGCAGGGATGGAAGAATCCTTGCTCCTGCTAAAGCAAGAAGATAATAGCGTAATTGTTATTATGGCAATGACTGCTTTCATCATCGGTTACTTATTGTGTTACGGTTCCGGCCGTTCCTTTGAAACCGCTTCCATTGAGATAGGGCGCTGCATCGGTAAAATGATAATGATAAATACCATTGGGAAAATCTGCGGTTGCATGTGTGTGCCCATGATACGCATCAAGGTCGGCATTCGTTATTGTCGCACTGTTCTCCAACGGCCCATAGACAGGAAATCCATCTAACAAAAACCCAAGTAAAACATGTTTGCCGTATTGTGTGGTTAAATAAGTCGGCTCGATATGATAATGATAGCCGCCCATTTGCTGCGGATGACCATTGTACTGGTCAAATGAATTGATCTCATTGGTAAGCGGTGTGCCGCCTGCCGCATATTGATTATAAAAAGGAACTCCATTTAAGGAAATACCGATCGGTCCCAGCGGTGTTGCCTGTGGCGATGCTGAAACTGCCGGGTTCATAGGAATGCGAAACGTAAGATTGGAAGTGGCGATACGGTTTGGATTGGTCATGTAGTTTGGGTTCGTGCCGTTATAGACTTCATATAAAGTAGCGGCCCATTGCGTGCCCTGGTAGTAGGGGCTTTTATGATCGGGACGTCCGTTTGATTTGATCACGATATAATTACCGTCAACATACATATCGGTAGCGCCGTAGATCTTCTGATACACGGCGGGCACAGGAGTATTGTTATTATTGTTGTTACTGTTATTATTTTTATGACAGCCTGTGATGACAACAAACAACATGAGTAGTTTCAAAAAGATCATTTTCATTTTCTTTTTTTGGTTTAGTCGGAAATATTTTGCAAAATCTGCGGGGGTTTAAATAATAATTGACTATTTGCGTCAGACATTCAGAGATTATTCTGAACCACAATAGTCACATAGAAACATAGGGTTCCACATAGAATCTATATGATTTGCCTAATGTGCACTATGTTTCTTATGTGGTTCCATACAAAAATTATACGGATAGCCACCAAATAGTAAATAATCAGTCAGGTCTTTCCGGTGGCGGTGGTCCTCCTCCTTCGGGCCGGGGGCCTTTGGGTGCGATGCTCCTCGCGATCTCATCAATCGTGGCATCGAATAATTTCTTTTGATCATCACGGCAAATATTTCTTAACTGCCGGAAGTGATCAAAAGTCGCCGATTCCAATTGGCTTCTTTGCTCTGCAATGAGTTTGGAAACAGAATCAACTTTTGCCATATCAGGGTCGTCGGACTTTAATAAACCGAAATACATATCGTGCAGTTCCCTGTCTTTTTTTTGAATGCTATACATAGCATCCTGGTGCTGGCGGCGCAGGTCGGCAAATTGTTCCTGTTGTGGCGCATCAAGTTTTAATTTTTCAACGATAAAATCAGCAGAACCTTTTCCCGGTGGACTCATTCTTTCATTTTTATCCATACGATGCGACATGAACAAATAGAGCAATGTCCCTGCATTTAAAAGCAGCAGCAACACGACACTCCAGGTAAGAAAGCGGGTCCTATTCATGCTGACGGTTTGAGAAACTGATTGAATAAAGATCATTATTGCCAAGATCATAGTCTTGTATCAATTGCTGTATGTCGGATGATCTTGTACGTGACTGCGGCGACGTACGCAATATTGAGATATTGGCTATAAATAAAAAAAGTAAAACTGCCGCAGCAGCATATACCCAACGGAGTGGCAATTTATCTGCTGGCACATCTTCCTGCAGCTTTGCTTCAATTCGTGTGGCCAAATACGGATTGGCAGCAACAGTTTTTATTTCTTTAGCAGTCTGTAAAATTTCTTCGATCCACTTTTCTTTTTTCATTGTATGATTTTTTGGGCTGAAGCCCGGAAACGATTTATCTTTTTTCCCCAGGTCTAAAGACCGGGGCTATGCACGATCGGGATACATACCGGACAATATCTTTTTTAAATTCTGCCTGGCTCGAAACAATAATGATTCAACTGATGATACGGACACATCCATTATCTCACTGATCTCTTTATAGCTCATATTCTCCATTTCACTTAGCACCCACGCCGTGTGTTGATTGGCTGATAATTTTTTCATCGCTTTAAAAAGTATCGCAGCCTTTTCTTTGTTTTCACTGACAGCGCCGGGATGTAAAAAATCTTTTGGTTCTGTTGTGTCATTACTCTCCGCCGAACTGAAAAGACCGGTCAAACTCCACTTACTTCTCTTCTTTTTCCGCAAGTGATCTATACATTTATTAATTGCAATGCGATAGAGCCATGTACTTACTGCCGCATCACCACGAAAGGCTTCCGGTTTCCTGAACACAGCTATAAAAACATCCTGCGTTATTTCTTCAGCATCCTCAGTATTCTGAACCCTGTTCAATACAATATTGAACACTCTTTCCTGGTGCTCATGAATAAATGCCCTGAAAGCGGCAGGATCGTCCCGGAAATTCAGCATTGGCCTGGCTTATGTGTCAACATTCATCAAATATATCGGCCTTTTGGATAGTTAGTCGGATGGGAGAAGGAAAACTTGCGGTAGCCGTATGATTATTTTCAAACACTTCTTTAACTTGAACCGTCTTATGGTCAGCGTCGAAACAGTTCGTCAATTAGCGCTTTCATTCCCGGAAACAGATGAGCATCCTCATTTCGACAGGAAAGCTTTTCGTGTAAAGAAAAAAATATTTGCCACACTGGATGAAAAAAGGAAAAGGGTAATGGTAAAATTATCCACTTCCGAGCAGTCAGTGTTTTGTTCATTTGATAATTCAGTGATTTACCCGGTGCCGGGAGGATGGGGTCTCAAGGGGGCAACTTATATTGAACTCAGTAAAGTAAGAAGGTCTATGTTCAAAGATGCGTTAACTACAGCCTACTGCACCGTTGCCCCTTCGAAACTGGCTGAGAAATTTTTGCCAAAATAGAAGCGAGAATCGATTACTGCTCTTAGAAATACTTTTAATTTTTTATCAAAGTGTAAATGTCATATGAACCATTCCTCTCGTCTTCGCAGTAGTTTGTTCGTTTGAAAAATTTTGAGCAACAGGTAATTGAACATTAAAGCCAACGGATACTTTTTTAAAACCAATTTCCAACCCTGCCGATGCGAGTAATGCATTGCCACCGGAATCAGGAACTTTTTCACCTTCCAGTTTATTAGCACGTAGGCTTTCAAAAAGTAAACCGGCATTTGGATTGAAGACTGTACCACCGTTGTCAAACGTGCGGAACACAAACGCTGTACTGCTAAAGCGATCTCCAAACTGGTAGCCATCAGACTTTCGGTTGACCTTATAATTCAAGCTGCTGTTGATCCCCCAGTTTTTAATGTACACGGCATACATTGCATTGGCTATATAATCTACACTGCCGGTCCCTGCCTGGTTACTGGCTGTTGGGATAATATCATTGGGGTCGGGAGAAAATTTACCAGTGGGTATCTTGACGCCACCGCCTACCCATAATTGTTGGTTGACATTATTACCACCTTTATCTTTTGATTGTTTATTCAGCAGATTATAATTGACTATTAAAGTAATATCACCAAGGCCATTGCTTTTTGTTATACCATCGTCAGAGTTTTGCCTGTTGATGTTATAGGGAACAAAACCAAGCACCTGCCATTTCTTCCCGATATTCCAGCCGCTCCATAATTCTATGGTTTGATAAAAATCTTTGCTGAACTCATCGGGACTATCTGCCACCACACTCTTAAAATTTCTGAACGTGTAACGGAGTCCGAAAAAGTGTTTATGAAATTGCGGGAAAGGGCCAATAAAGTAATTGCCGGAACTGCATCCGCATATATCGCAGGCGAAACTATCCTGGATCGACAGGAAGAATAGCGCTACCAAAAATATTTTTTTCATCTTAGTTGATTTTAAAGTGTACGGGAAATATTAACGGATCATCAATGTGAATCGTTGCTTTGGCTGCAAGATAAAGAGATTTGTAAATGAGATGTAAAAATAGCCCGGCATTTTAATGAGGGTTTCAAAACTGTTGTATCTTGCCCGAAATCTCCTGGAAAGCCGGACCGTATCCATTTTCATATTTCTTTATGCAGCACCCGAAGAACCCATACATTCACTACAACACACGGCCAAAAACTCATTTCATTGCAAAGATCGCTTTTGCACTTATAGCAATTCTTATAGTGGTGGCTATTGTTGCTCTCGTAAAAGATAAGAAAAATGGATCCGCGCGGGAAAACGTAAGAGACGTCACAACTGCAAAAGGGCCATTGGTGGCGAACATGGGAGAGTCAATACATACCCGTTTTTTTGATGTAACGGTCGAAAAAATATCAGTTACAGATAAAGTTACGGACTTGAACCAGGCACATGGGTTATCAGAAGAAAGAAATAGCCAATACCTTGTAATAGAAATTAGTTTGAAGAATCTTGATAAGGAAAGTAAGTTAATGCCAGCGGGGGAATTACAAATTGAAAGCGGGGCGGAGACAATGAAGTATGAAAGATCGGAAACGATATTGAAAGACGGCTGGGGAGAACTGATGGATAATATCGGGACCGGAGAGACCATGAAAACGAAACTTGTATACAAGGTCCCGGCAGGGATTCACGGAAAAGTGTATTACTATCCCGAAATACTATATAGCAAAGACCGTATATTTTTGACGGATCTATGATCGGTCTCATTCCACCACATTATTATTATTTGTATGGGTTATAAAAAAAGAAAAGGTATCTTTTTTGAAGACACCTTTTATGATCGGCTATATAATGATGGGGTTATTTTTATTTTCAGTACAGGCTTTAATAAGTAAAAATCATGCCGCAACAGTTTTTTTGAAAAATGAATACTAATAATAGATAAAACCGGAATGATGTAGTTGGGAAGTTTACGACGAAGTATACGGCAATAAAAAAAGGTCCTCTCATGACAGGAAGACCTTTTTTGTTATCAGTGACATTTTCGTTACTGGACCACCAACTTAGTAGTGGCAGAAGCCTTATTGGACTGACCGACAACTTTTATTAAATAACTTCCTTTTGCTACGTCGGGCAGGGTGAAATTTTCAACCTGCATTTTGTTATTCAATGACACTTCCTGGGAACTGATCAATTTTCCGGAAAGATCAAGTAACTGCACCTGGTATTTCCCTGCGGGCAGATCGTTGAAGGAAACTTTCACTGATCCGTTGGTTACCGGGTTAGGATAAACGGATATACTGTTATCTGATATCAACGTTTCCGGTTTGCGTGATTTAGATGCTATATCTTCGGTCGTTGTTGGTTTGGGCTCTTCCGGTACTGCTTCTTCATCCTTCTTATCTTTCTTTCTCTTGTCAAATGCAAGATTGCCATTAGCCAGGTCGGATGCATTAAATACAGATCCTTCCGGTGATACTCTTTCTGCCTGAAGTGTCACGAGATCAAACCTGTAATAACCATCTGTCGATTCGGAACTGGCTACGATAACCTTACTTCCTTCTTCTACCATAGCGCCGTTCGTAGAAAAACCACGTGGCAAACCTTTTATCGAACCGACATAAGTAGCTACTTTACTTTCTATTGAAATTTTGAATACATGGCGGAATGCATTGACGAGATATAAATTTTCTGAAGCATCGGCTACTATATCGCCGCCATACCCACCGGAACTGTGTATTGAAGTAGTATTCTTGGCATCATCGCTCAAAGGACCGAGATCCGTAATAGTTGGTTTTTTACCGGTAGTGAAACGGATAAGATGATTACCGTCATTCGTTAAAGCATAACCATCACCGTCGGAGGCTATGACCATGCGGGTGATCTGGTTAGGAGCATCTCCCATACCTTTCACAACGCCGAATGGTTCATCTTCGAAATAATAAATTTTATTTGACTTAAGATCGATATAACGCAATTGGTTTATGCCCATCGGCGTATAATAAAGACGCTCATGTTTTTTGTCATAAGCTATCGCGGCGGAGTTAGTAGCAAAAGGCTTATCGGTTTGCACCTTTTGACTTATAAATACAACAGTTCTTCTTGCTTGTACATTGTTGCCATTTGCTTTGTTCAATTCATCGTCAAGGTTAATTACTTTTTTCTTTTGATCTTGTGTAGTTGTAAAGATGGTAGTACCGTTACCGCCGATTTCTTTCTTTACCACAGGTTTCCCCGTGCGTGCATTCAGCGCTTCAGTTTCCTGTGTGCTTTGATAAATGGATCTTAGTTCCTGGCCGGTCCCTATATCGACTAATCGGACTTCTTTCCAGCTTCGCCCGCCTTTTTCAGCAGCGGTGATCGCATACCCTGTGATTTGTTTTTCTTTTTTTTGTGCTTGTGTAGCGGTAATGAACAATGTCATTACCAGGAGGAGTAGAGTTTTTTGTTTCATGACATTTTGGTTTTACTCCCTGAATGTACGATAGTTTTCGTTGAACTTCCAAAAATAAATTGGTAAACGCAGGCTTTTTACATGAGTGGTTGACAAGGTTGGCGAATTAAATCCTCCTTCCTAATCCGGAAGAATGGTGGAAAGTGGTCAGTACGAGTTTGTGTTACGGGCAATTAAGATATGATCCCGGCTTTATTTGAAATTTCCTTTGAACTCTTCTTTGAATTTCAGGAATTCAGGGATGGACACTATCCGGACGTAGCTGTTATTCGGATTATGGGAAATATATTCCTGGTGATAATCCTCCGCAGGATAAAATTTTGTAAAAGGAATAACTTCCGTAACGATCTTACCGCTGTATTTTTTTGAATCGGTCAATTTTTTTATAGCTGCATCAATGATAGCTTTTTCATTTGCATTGCGATAAAAGATGATCGAACGGTATTCTGTGCCCACATCGTTACCTTGCCTGTTAAGTTGAGTAGGATCGAGGCTGGCAAAGAATGCATCCACCAATGTCTTAAAAGATATTTTAGAAGAATCATAATAAACCTGGACAGTTTCGGCGTGACCGGTATTTCCTGTACTTACTTTTTCATAGTCAGGATCAGTATCATGACCTCCCGCATAGCCGGATACCGCATCGCGGACACCAACAAGACTTTGAAATACGATCTCAGCATGCCAGAAGCAACCCTCAGCAAATGTGGCGACTGATTCCTTTCCTGCTGGCTTTGCAGATCCAACAGGAATCACTAATTCTTTATTCTGGCTTTCTACACATGAAGTAAACATTACAAGAGAAAACAGGGAAACTATAAGAGATTTCATGATCATACATTTTTTAAGGAAGTTTATTTTTCCCACTCAGCCACAAGGCCCACAAAGGAATAACTCTGAAAAAACACTTTGTGTTCTTAGTGTCTCTGTGGAATATATCTAGTTAGCTGGTTTTGAACTTGTCGGTGCAGCGCCACCTTCCGGTACAAAGATCAGTGCCGCGGAATTCATGCAGTACCTTTTACCGGTTGGTTCCGGACCGTCATCAAATACGTGACCTAAGTGTGAACCACTTTTACTGTCTACCACCGCCACTCTTACCATTCCATAGCTTTCATCTTTTACAAGACGGACTGCATCGGGAGTGATCGGTGCGTAGAAGCTTGGCCATCCTGTACCGGAATTAAATTTTGTTTCGGAACTGAATACAGGTTGTAATGAAGCCGCAGAATAGTAAGTCCCTTTTTCATAAAAATGATCATACTTCCCAGAGCCGGCCCTTTCCGTTCCTTCCTGTCGAAGTATATAATATTGTTCAGGTGTCAGTTTTTCCTTCCATTCTGTATCAGTCAGTTTCATGGGATATACTGTTTTACTGTTGGCTGTCGGCGGCTCGGGATATTTGTCAGCTTTCTTGACTGCCTGGCCAGGTGAATTTTTTTTGCTGTTCTGCGCAGAACCACAATGGCTATTGAATAAAGCAAATGCTGCCAGAGTGAACAAATGAAGACATTTCATGATCCTTTTATTTTATATAAATAAACGTATGATCGGCATGATCGGTTTGCTGGTAATTGTTAAGATTCAACCTTATTGCAAAGGTAGTTTTTACAAGCATAGAGGAATTGTCGGCTGGTTTACAGCGCAGCTGGCTTTAACAATTTATTCCCGTTTTGCCGTAACCAATCATCACTCCCTAACTTTGAACATCAGAAATTGAAATGCTATGAAATACACAGACGCGTCTCCCCAACAAATAGATGAAGTGATGCAGCAGGCATGGGAAGCTTTTCATGTTTACCGTAAATTATCTCTTAAACAAAGAGCCGGGTTTATGCGGGCTATTGCAAAAGAGATTGAGAATATCGGCGATGAATTGTTGACTATATCTGCCGAAGAAACCAACCTGCCGGAAGCAAGATTAAGAAATGAAAGAGCGAGAACGATGTTTCAATTGACTTCCTATGCAGATGCCTGTGAAAGAGGTGACTGGCTTGAAGCAAGAATTGATACAGCTATTCCTGACCGCAACCCTCCAAAACCAGATATAAGAAAAATGCTCGTACCACTTGGGCCTGTTGTTGTTTTTGGGGCCAGCAATTTTCCTTTTGCATATTCTACCGCGGGTGGAGATACGGCTTGTGCGTTCGCTGCAGGATGTCCCGTTATTGTAAAAGCTCACCCTGCTCATGGGCAAACAAGCGAGATGGTGGCGGTTGCTATTACTAAAGCGGCTAAAAAAACGAATATGCCCGATGGCATCTTTACTCATCTGCATGGCGCCGGCAATGAAGTAGGTGAGGCGCTGATAAATCATCCATTTACAAAAGCAGTCGGGTTCACGGGATCTTTTTTAGGTGGGAAACAATTATTTGATTGGGCGAATCAACGCAAAGTGCCCATCCCTGTTTTTGCGGAAATGAGCAGCATCAATCCTGTTTTTTTATTGCCGGAGAAATTAAAAGAATCTGCTGCTGACGTGGCAAAAATGTACTCCCCATCTATTACATTGGGTGTTGGACAATTTTGTACCAATCCCGGCCTTATCATCGGCGTCGAAAGTGAAGGATTGCAAAATTTTATAAAAGCATTGGGTGAAGAGATTAAGAAAGCAACTCCCGGCACGATGCTGCATCCGGGGATTTTTAAAAATTATGTAGAAAGAAGAGCTAACTCACTGGCGCAATCAGATGTAGAAACGGTCGCTGTATCGGAGACAGAACCGCAATTGAATCAGGGAGCGCCGACCATCGCTTCTGCCAGCGGCGAAGCTTTTTTAAATAATCCCGTTCTCCACCAGGAGGTATTTGGCCCTTATTCCCTCGTTATCCGCTGCAAGGATATGACTGAGATGATAGAAGTAGTAAAAAATCTCGAGGGACAACTCACCGCTACATTAATGGCAACTGTGACTGATATTCGTTATCATGAAAAATTAGTGGAGGAGGTCAAGAACATCTGCGGACGGTTTATACTGAACAGCGTGCCAACAGGCGTTGAAGTTTGCCTGAGTATGCAACACGGCGGACCTTTTCCTGCTACTACCGATTCGAGGTTTACTTCAGTAGGCGCCGACGGCATCAAACGTTTCGCAAGACCTGTGGCTTTTCAAAATTGGCCGGATGAATTATTGCCGGAAGAATTAAAAAATGGAAATCGGTTGGATCTATGGAGAACTGTCAATGATCAATTGACAAAAGAAAAGATCGCTCTATGAAAAAATATTTTTGTTTTGCTTTCCTGTCTTTGTTGATGGCGGTATCTCTGCCTGCCCAGAAAAAAAAATCGCCTGGCGAGAATGTTGTTTATAAAACAATTAAAGAAATAAAAAATTTCCGGGACAATGAAAAGAGACTGGATAGTTTAAATAACCATCCACTCGGCTCTTACAGGGAGGAAGATTTTTTGCGACGTTATATTTTTTACAGAGCGATTGATGCCAAATTGCAAAAGATAAAGAAAGCCGGGCTGTCATTTGATGACGAGATAAACCTGGAATTGCTGGAATATGATATCGAGGATGAAGTCTCTTCTTATAAATTCAAATCTTATCTCAACCCCATTTTATCAGACGAAGGGTTTCATACCGATCTGCCGGTAATGGCGTCGGGCATACTGACGTCGAAAAAGGAGTACGAAAATTACATACGATGGCTGAAAGATATCCCACGTTACGTCCAGGAAAATATTTCATTAATGCGTAAAGGACTTGAGCTGGGCATTTGTCAGCCACGTTCTATTTTGGACGGGTATGAAAATACTTATGAGCAGCATATTGTGGATAGCGTAGAGAAAAGCGTTTTCTGGGAACCCTTTTTGGACAAGCCTTTTTCCATTAATGCGGAGGATTGGAAAAAGATAACGGAGGATGGGAAAAAAACAATAAAGGACGATGTGGTAGGGTCATACCGGCGGATCAAAACATTTTTTGATAACGAATACCTTCCGAAAACAAGAACGACAATAGGCGTATCTAACGTTCCCAACGGGTTGGCTTATTACCAGGAAAGGGTTCATCACTACACCACGACTGATATAAGTTATGAAGAAGTTTACCAGTTAGGTTTGAAAGAGGTGGAGAGGATAAAAAAGCTGATGCTTGATGTGTTGAAAGAAGTAAATTTTGTGGGAACGATGCAGGAATTCATTACTTACTTGCGTACCGACCCAAAGTTTTATGCAACTACAGCAGAACAACTGTTGAAAGAGGCATCCTTTATTGCAAAAAAAATTGATGGCAAACTGCCGGTGTTATTCGGAAAACTTCCGCGTCAGCCTTATGGAGTAGAAGCTGTGCCGGAGCATTTGGCGCCGACTTATACTGCGGGGAGATATTCCGGTGCGCCGATCACCAGTAAAAGAGCAGGATATTATTGGGTGAATACGTATGACCTTAAGAGCCGTCCATTGTATGCGTTGGAATCATTGACGATGCACGAAGCAGTTCCTGGTCATCATTTGCAAATCGCACTGGCGCAGGAATTAACTGACCTGCCGGAATTCAGAAAAAAACTTTATGTAAATGCATTCGGTGAGGGATGGGGATTGTATAGCGAATATCTTGGTGAAGAAATGGGTTTTTATAAAGACCCTTATTCAAAATTTGGACGATTGACCTATGAAATGTGGCGTGCATGCCGCTTGGTAATTGATGTAGGCCTTCATGCGAAAGGATGGACAAGAGAACAGGCCGTCGAATATCTTGCAGAAAATACTGCCTTATCATTACATGAAGTGAATACTGAGATCAACCGTTATATTTCATGGCCGGGACAGGCGCTTGCTTATAAAATGGGAGAGTTGAAGATAAAGGAACTCAGAAAAAAAGCGGAGAATAAATTGAAAGCAAAGTTTGATGTCAGGGAGTTTCACGATCTTATTTTATCAGAGGGAACCGTCACGTTGCCGATCATGGAGAAGATGGTAGATCGTTATATCGATAAAAAATTGAAACAGACAAAGCCGGAAAGACCATACACTAAATATGCTAATTGAATCACACAGTAGCTTCGAACCTTACCGCTTCTCAAAGTGAAAAAGCGGGTTGCCGATCTTCTTTATAGTGTTTATAGCCAAACCAGCCTGTAACGATAATTGAAAGAATAAAGTAGCTTCCCAATATATATTTCACCGTCAAAAGATAGGAACTGGCCCCAAACCAATCATCCTGGTAAACAAGAAAGCCAATTCCGAAACCGCAGCGAAGAATTTCCCATCCAATAGCGTAAAGATTTCTGTCCATCAGCTCCGTCAACGCATAAACGCTTAGAAAAATAAAAGCGCCATACCAGAAAATATATCCGCTATTCAGGCTGTTAATGACGGCAATGTTTCCAAACAGGTAACTGATAAAGAATAAGATCATCACCAATTGTATCCAGCTCCATATATTCAAAGCCTTTGAAGCCGGCGGCGCATATTTGTCAAAATGATAAACATCCTCTATTTTATGGACAGGATATTTTTCCTCTACATCAGTGGGACGATAGCCTGTTGGTTTGAACCAAAGAGTGAATTTGTCTTTCCAGCTCTTTGTCCGCCATGCATCTTTTATTAAAAGCCACAGATGTTGAAAATTAATTTTAATAGGATTCCATGTCGCAGCAGGTCTTGTGATGCCGTATACCGGCGGCGCTTCTTTTAATTCTTTTTGAAAAGTGCCAAATAGTTTATCCCAGAAGATAAATATCTGCGAAAGATTTTTATCGAGATATTCTTTATTGACAGCATGATGAACGCGATGATGTGAAGGGGTGACGATAAAATTTTCTAAAAAACCCATTTTATTGATGTGCTGGGTATGATACCAAAACTGTGCAAAGAGGTGCAGCGGACCTACTGTTGCTATGACAATTGTCGGCACTCCGAGCAAAGCGGCAGGAATTAATAAGAAAGCAAAGGGATTAAAAAACATCGAGATGCTTTGCCGCAAGGCGCAGGCCAGGTTGAATTCTTCGCTGCTATGATGGATAACATGAAGATTCCAGAATAGATTGATGTGGTGACTCCAGCGATGCACCCAGTAGCCGGCAAAGTCAATAGTTATAAATGCGACTAAATAAGTCAGCCAGGTGGCTTTGATATGATAAACTGCCAACTTTTGTACCAGCCATCCATAAGCTAGTATCTGGATAGTCAGACCGAGCACATCTTTGGTAACATTAGTGACACCGCTGCTCAGGCTGGATATCATATCCATATTCCGGACAGTGTCTTTGCCTTTATACCAACCGTACCATTTTTCGAATAAAACAAGAAATAAAAATGCCGGCATCGCAATGAGCAATATCTTTCCGTAGGTTTCCATGAATGAATAAGTATGTATCAAAATTACAAAAAGGTTTGAATCGCAGGCAGAAGTTCATAGCCTTTCGATTGACAAATAGCAAAATATTGTCTTTAGACAAAAAAAGACAACGACTTTGGTTCCGTCACGTTTCCCGGGTTTTATAAATGAACTTTACAATTACCCGGCTGTTAGTACCTTTATCAAAATTAGTTTTATGAAAAGTCTACTCCTCCTGGTTGTATTCTCAGCAATTCTAACATCATTATATAGCCAGCATCAATTAATTAAGAAATGGGAGACCGATTCGATCCTGAAAGTGCCTGAGTCAGTTCTGTTCGATGCGGAAAATAATGTTCTTTATGTATCGAACATTGACGGCACTGATCCGTGGGGCAGAGATGGAAAAGGTTCGATCGGGAAAGTTGGAACAGACGGCAAAATAATAAAGGTGGATTGGGTGTCGGGACTGAATGCACCTAAAGGAATGGGCGTATATCATGGAGTGCTGTATGCAGCCGATATTGACAGGTTGGTGGTAATTGATATTGCAAAAGGAATTATTGCAGAGACGGTCCCCGTCGCAGGTGCGCAGGGTTTGAATGATGTTACAATTGATAAGAACGGGATCATTTATGTTTCAGACTCAAAAACAAAACAGATCTTCAGGGTAGCGAAGGATAAAGCTGAGCTTTATCTGGATAATCTGAAGGGACCTAACGGTGTTTTAATGCGCGGCGATGATCTTTTTATTCTTGATGCCGGGGGCGCCTATAAGGTCGAAAAAAATAAAACGCTTACTAAAATGGCCGATGGTATGGAAGGCGGAACAGACGGCATCGAAAACGTTAGCGGCAATGATTTTCTTGTTTCCTGCTGGTCCGGAACTATTTGGTATGTCAATGCGGATGGGACAAAGGAGAAATTATTGGATACAAGCGCAGAAAAGAAAAATACGGCTGACATCGGATTTGATCCAAAAACAAAAACTGTGTATGTGCCTACGTTCTGGAAAAATTCTGTGGTCGCTTACGAAGTAAAGTAACGTTAATTTTTACGAAGAAAACAAGCGATCAGCGAAACTCTTTTTATTTTTAATCTCTATGGATTGTATTTCTACCCGTTTGCCTTATCGCCAGACAGGTGCATTCACCAAAATAGCTGTAGATTATATTGACCAGGCAGAAGCGTTAAAACCTTTTTATTTATATCCTCCATCGCTGAACGGCATTATACAATCTATTGACGCAAGAAAAAAATTTTCAACAAACAGGAAGGTCCTTGTAGCAGAATTGAAGAAACAGTATGGCGATTTGTTACAAGGGAAGGTAAAAGAGAATATCGACGAATTATTAGCTGAGGACACTTTTACTGTCACAACCGCGCACCAGCCAAATATCTTGACAGGGCCATTATATTTTATTTATAAGATACTTCATGTTATCAAACTCGCGGAGCATTTGAGAGCTTCATTGCCTCAATACAATTTTGTTCCGGTTTATTATATGGGTTCTGAGGACGCCGACCTTGAGGAGCTCGGTCACATACATCTTGATGGAAAGAAATTGGTCTGGGGTACAAAACAGTCAGGTGCAGTTGGAAGAATGAGGGTGGATAAAGAATTTCTTCAGTTAGTTGACCAGGCCGAAGGTCAATTGGCGGTACTGCCTTTTGGAAAAGAGATCGTTGAAAAGATAAAAGCCTTTTTTAAGAAAGATGTTCTGATACAGGATGCGACCTTTCAATTCGTGAATTACCTGTTTGTCGATTATGGTCTCGTAGTGCTGATTCCCGACAATGCAGAATTAAAAAAAGAGTCAATTAAAATATTCGAGGACGATCTGCTGCATCAAAAACCTTCGGAGTTGATTAACCTGGCAACTGAAAAGATACATGCTGCCGGTTATAAGATACAGGCAAACCCGAGAGAGATCAATTTATTTTATTTGAGGGATGGCATTCGGGAAAGAATTGTAAAAAAAGGCGAAGGGTACAAGATTCAAGGTACAGGTAACAAGAAACAAGGCGCAAGTATAGAGTTTTCTGAAAGTGCGTTAAGGCAAGAACTGAAAGATCATCCCGAAAGGTTCAGCCCTAATGTTATTCTTCGCGGAATTTTCCAGGAAACAATTTTACCAAACGTCGCTTTTATTGGTGGGGGAGGAGAGATAGCGTATTGGTTGCAGTATCGTGAATTATTCGCTCACTATAAAGTTCCTTTTCCTGTATTATTGCTGCGTAATTCATTTTTGATAGTTGAGAAAAGTTGGCGGGAAAAAATTTATAAACTTGGATTCACGATTGAAGATTTCTTTTTGACGGAGCAGGAATTGGCTAATAAACTGGTAGCAAGGGAAAGTAAAAATGAAACCAAATTGAATGGATCACTTACACAGTTTGAACAATTGTATGATCTGTTTAAAAAACAGGCCGGGCAAGTGGATGTCACATTATCAAAACATGTAGATGCCTTAAAAGTAAATGCGGTTCATCGTCTGCATGAACTCGAAAAGAAGATGTTGCGGGCCGAGCGCAGAAAATTTAACGATCATCAGCGCCAGATACACACCATCAAATCGAAATTATTTCCCGGCAATGGGCTGCAGGAGCGTTATGATAACATGCTTTATTATTATGCCAAATGGAGGAAAGAGTTCATTCAAAAACTATATGAACATTCTTTAAGCTTTGAGCAGGAGTTTGTGATCTTGGCAGAGAAATGATTCAACACGGGACCATTTACTATTATTATAACTTTTCTTACGATTCACTGTCCTCCTGAGTAAGACGAAGGACACCATTAGCTTTGAATATAATTCTGAAGATGATCGATCGTTTCTTTCTGAGATAAGATCGTTTCTTTTACGACATCACTCATAGAAATAATGCCCGCCAGTTTATTATTTTCAAACACGGGCATATAACGGATATTTTTATTGGTCATTAATTCCATACAATGATCAATAGTGTCGGAGGGTTTGACTGAGGGAAGATCAGCAGACATGATCTCCGAAACCTTTGTATCAGCAGAACTTTTTCCTTTCAGTACTACTTTGCGGGAATAATCTCTTTCGGTCATGATACCGAGATATTTGTCATTTTCCGTAACTATTACCGACCCGATATTCTTTTCTGCCATGATCTTCAAAGCATCCATGACGGACGCAGAAGGAGCAACAGATACGATAGCAGCGGCTTTGCGTTGGAGTACAGCAGATACACTTCTCATAATGGCAAATTTTATAGAATGAATTTACGGAAAAAAGCAATAAGGATAGGCAACCTTGATTATTCAATCAATTTTATTAGCTCAGAAACAACTTTTTTCATAAATCCCATGGAAACGGTGGTAATACCTCCTGCAATAAAGTTCTCATTTAAATGAAAACTTTGTGTAGTCGCAATTCGCCCGGTTTAAGAAGTGGAGAACCTGCGTAATCACCTTCTTTTATTAGAAGAGACAGAGAATCATTTCTCAACCTGGAAGTGATTTACATAAGCAAATAATCGCCGGTTCGGTTTACCAGATTATTGTAAATAATCAAAGCGGGACGAAGTTTAGCAGCGGAAATGTCTGTAAAAGGAAATTTTACCCAAACTATTTCACCTCTGGAATAGTTCATTTCCCATAGAGCTTTTGAAGTTCATCGTCTTCTTCTAAAAGCCAATCCTCACGTAGAGATTGTTCTGATGCGAGAGAATATTCGTCAATGGGGCTATCGCTTTCCTTCACTTGTTTTACATAAGGAAGTTTTTTCAGCAAACCGGTTAATTCTGCTGCATTTGCGTCCTCAACTATGACTTCGTATTTTTTCATTTATTAAAATTACACAATTTATTCAGGAAGGTTGTTCTAATCAAACGCATTCTCCCATCCATCCTTCTTCAGCTTCTTTACTTTTTCGATCACATCATTGCTGAGAGAGTTTTTGTAGTCAGACACTTTTTTAGAAACCGTGTCATCAGAAGAACCAATGATCTCAGCAGCTAATATACCTGCATTTTTTGCGGCATTCAGTGCAACGGTGGCGACAGGCACGCCATTCGGCATTTGAAGAATAGAAAGAACAGAATCCCATCCATCAATTGAATTGGATGATTTAATAGGGACGCCAATAACCGGCAACGGAGTAATAGAAGCGATCATTCCCGGTAAATGAGCGGCGCCACCAGCTCCGGCAATAATTACTTTCAATCCTCTTTCCTTTGCTTTTTGTGCATACTCCACCATGCGTAATGGCGTTCGGTGTGCCGAGACAACTGTGACTTCATGTGCAATATTAAACTGCTTCAGAATATCTGCAGCAGACTCCATGACATTGAGGTCGCTATCGCTGCCCATAATTATTCCTACCAATGGATTCATGCAGCAAAGAAACAGGAATTATTTGTTTTGTCTGCAAAGAACAGGATCTGTTTTGCAACATCAACAAGTTTTCAAAGCTTTTGCAAGAAACGATTGACTGGCATTAAGAAGAATCTACGATCTATTAGGACCTGTGTATGGATGGCCTCCCCTAATGGGGGAGGTCGGGAGGAGGCTTATCTCACCAACTCTCCCTTAAGTCTCAACAACTCAGTTTCCGCCAGCTTTGTATTATACCTTGCCGCGATCAACCTGTTATATGCATCCTCTAAACTTTTTTGCGCTTCCCTCAACTGGATAAAAGTTGATCCACCAAGACGATAAACTTCCAGGGCGATGCTGACGTTCTCTTTAGCTAATAAAATATTTTCTTCTTCCAACTGCAGCGCTTTTTTCTGATGCTCATATTGTTTGTAAGCGGTAAAAACAGACAGGCTGATCTTTGATCTTTGACTTTGAAATGTCAATTGCTGAAATTCTATATTAAGCTGTGCCTGCCTGATAAGTCTTTTGGTATTGAGATTATTTAAGATCGGAATAGTTGCAGTAAGACCATAATTCAATCCTTTATTCCTGTTGAAAAGCGGGAGAGCCGGGTTAAGTGCGATGTCGTTATTGGTTTTGGTAAAGTTATAGGCAGAATTAAATGAAACAATGGGAAAACGATCAGCTCTTCTTTCTCTAAGAGTAAAATTTGCAATATCAATATTCTTTTTTGCTATTAAAAGATCCGGGTTTGTATTTTCCAATCCATTCTGAATATCATAAAGAACAATGCCCGTATTCAAAGGGATCGAATCAGCTACATCATAGTCAGCGGTATTGACGACATTCATCGCCTGGTTCAACTGTTCTTTTAACTGTGCGATCAGCGTTTGCTGTTCCAATTGCGCTGCCTTCTGTGCGTTCAGGTCCACTTTACTTTGCAATACATCCGGCTTCGTGCCGACGCCTATATCTAACCTGCTTTGTGCGAGATTCACTCTTGTCTGGCTGATGCTCATTTGCTCCTCAATAGCTTTCAGTTGTTGCTTTTGGCGGACAATATTGTAATAGATATTGATAACATTGGCAACTGTATTGATCACCTGGTTTTTAATTTCCAATCCACCGAGATTGACCAATTCGACGGCTTTATCCCTGGTGGCAAACATCTTTAATCCGTCAAAAAGTGTCCAGTTAAGGGACAAGGAAGCAGCAATATTATTCGTTCTTACATCACCCTCTCTTTTTGTTCCGTTGGAAAAATCCTGTTTTTGGTTATTGCGATTCCAGGTAGTGCCAAGATTACCATTCAGTCTTGGAATGAAAACAGCATTGCGGTAAGAATAATCTAATGCAGCAACGGCTGAATCATTTTTTGAAAGAAGAATATCATAATTATTTTGAAGTGCGGTGGCAATTGACTCCTGCAGTGAAAGCTGCGTTTGTGATCTTGCACCAAGGACGCTCAGTAATGAGAATAACAGGAAAATCTTTTTCATTATTTACCAGGTAATGATTTTATGAATGAACAGTTAGCTCTTCAGTTCGCGGCTCACTTTCTTCCTGTTTTTTCATTTCGGTTAGTTTTTCAATTTCGCTTTTTTTCTTTTTGGTAGAGAGGAATGAATACATGGCCGGTATGACAAATAAAGTAAGCACCAATGAAAAGAGTATACCTCCTACGATCACGATTCCAAGTGGAATACGGCTCGTAGCGGCATCTCCAATAGATAAGGCGATAGGCAAAGCACCAAGTGACATTGCCAGGCTTGTCATCAGGATAGGGCGCAAACGCTGAGTGGCTGCAAAGATGGCCGCTTCTGTTTTCTTCATTCCTTTTTTCAAACGGTTTTGATTGGCAAACTCAACGATCAGGATACCATTCTTTGTCACAAGCCCGATCAGCATGATCATACCGATCTGCGAAAAGATATTTAAGGTGTGACCGAATATTTTTAATGTAAGTACTGCTCCTGCAATAGCCAGCGGCACGGTTACCATTATAATAAACGGATCAATAAAACTTTCAAATTGAGCCGCCAGTACCAGGAAAATAAGTATCAATGCGAGAAAAAATGCAAAAGCTGTATTGCCTGAACTTTCAGCATAGTCTCTTGATGAGCCGGCAAGAGACGTGGTAAATGTATCATCCAGTAATTGCTTCTTGATCTCGTTCATCGCCTCGATGCCATCACCCATTGTTTTGCCGGGTGCCAGGTTGGCAGATACCGTTGCCGATTTATACCGGTTAAAATGATAGATCGCTGGTGTTGAAGTGGCATCGCTGATGGAGATCAGGTTATCAAGCGATATCATGTCGCCACGATTATTACGGACATATATCGTTTTAAGATCAGAAGGTTCATCACGGTCAATTCTGGCTACCTGGCCGAGAACCTGGTATTGTTTACCATCTTTTATAAAATCACCAAGCCGGCGATTACTGTATGCAAGTTGCAGCGTTTGAGAAACATCTTCAATACTCACACCCAGTTCACTTGCCTTTAAACGATCAATATCAACCTGTAATTCCGGTTTATTGAATTTAAGATCGGCATCCACATTTTGCAGATACGGGACTGTTGTTGGCCGCTTCGAGGAATTTTGGTAAAATATCTTTGATCTTTTCAAAATCATTATTCTGGATAACAAACTGAACAGCCTGCCGCAACTGCGGCTGTCCTACCTGGATCGTTTGTTCCTGCGTCGCAAAAGCACGTCCCTCGTTGAATTTCGCCATGTCGCGATTTACTTTATCAACGATTTCTTGCTGTGTTCGTCACTCTTTCATTCGGATCAACCAGCGATACCCTTACGAATCCTGAATTAGCGGCACCAGTGCCTCCAAAACTTGGAGAGGTTACTGATAGCACCTGTTTTCTTTCCGGAACAGAGTCCATCATATAATTGACAAGACTTATAAACATAATTGTCCATGTAATCAAAGGAAGTTCCTTCAGGCGCAGATAATTGAAAGACGAAACTGGCTCCGGTCTTCCATCGGCGCCAATTCTGATTGCAAGTGTGCTGCCCACCAAAAAGATAACGGCAACGCATGCGAGCAATAATCACAAAAGCCATCCAGCGTACTTTCATAAATTTTTTCAGGGCATTTTTGTAGCCATTTTCCAAGACCACGGAAAAAAGGTTCTGTTTTATTGTAGAACCAGGAATGTTTATGAACATTTTTCCTGCTCAGTTTTACATTCAGTACTGGTGTCAGTGTAAGCGAAACAAAAGCGGAGATCAAAACAGCTCCGGCCAAAACAATTCCGAATTCACGGAACAGGCTTCCGACAAAACCCTGCAAGAAAAATAACCGGAAGAAACACTACAGCCAGTGTGATGGAAGTTGCAATAACGGCGAAATAAATTTCTTTGGAGCCTTCAAGCGCCGCCTGCCACTTATTCATTCCGCTTTCCATTTTTTTATAAATATTTTCCGTCACAACAATACCGTCATCCACAACAAGTCCTGTTGCCAAGAACAATAGCCAGCAAGGTCAGTACATTGATCGTATATCCCATCAGGTACATGATAAAGAAAGCGCCGATCAGTGAAACAGGAATATCGATCAATGGTCGGATGGCAATGATCCAGTCGCGGAAGAAACAGATAGATGATCAGTACGACGAGCAGCAACGGCAATCATCAGCGTTTCTTCTACTTCGGAAATTGATTGCTTGATAAACTTCGAGGTATCAAAAAGCACATCCACTTTAATGTCTTCCGGCATATCTTTTTTGATCTGTTCAACTCTTTTATAAAATTCATCCGCAATAGACACATAGTTTGCTCCTGGTTGTGGAATGACTGCCATACCAATCATCGGGATACCGCTTTCCCGTAGAATCTGTTTCTTCATTTTCCGGGCCAAGTACTGCTTCGCCGATATCGCGTAAACGAATATCACTTCCATTCCTGTTGGCAACGATCAGATTATTGAATTCTTCTTCGGTATTGATTCTTCCAAAAGTTCTTACAGTCAGTTCGGTGGCATTGCCTGATAGTTTGCCACTTGGTAGTTCGATATTCTGTTGTTGCAGTGCTGTCTGTACATCACGGGGAGTAAGACTATACGCATTTAGTTTGGCGGGATCAAACCAGATACGCATGGAATATCTTTTCTCGCCCCATATCTGTATACCACTTACACCCGGAATAGTTTGCAATCGTTCCAGCAATACATTATTAGCAAATTCAGTTAACTCAAGTTGATTGCGGGTATTACTTTGCACCGTCATCGCCATAATGGGAGTAGAACTTGCATCAGCTTTTGAAACAATAGGAGGCGCATCAAGATCAGGAGGTAATGAGCGCTGTGCCTGGGATACTTTATCTCTTACATCATTGGCGGCAGTTTCCATGTCTACATTCACTTCAAATTCTACATTGATATTGCTTGATCCCTGGCTGCTGTGGAAGTAATATTTTTGATACCCGAAATGCCATTGATGGTTTGTTCCAGCGGTTCCGTTATCTGCGATTCAATAATGTCTGCATTGGCGCCAGGATAAGAAACGCGGACACTTATATTAGGCGGATCAATAGCAGGATAGTCACGAACACCAAGGAATTTAAACCCGATAATTCCAAACAGAATGATCACGAGGTTAAGCACGATGGCAAGTACCGGTCTTCGTAAACTAAGTTCTGAAATATTCATACCTTCCGGATGTCTTATTTTTTTGAAACTTTGCCTAATTGAATCTTCGTATCCGGTCTTACACTTAACAACCCTGTTATCACGATCGTATCGCCTGGACTTTGATCCCGCTCGTTATTTGTACAAAAGCATGAATCTCGTACACCTGTCGCGACATCAATGAATTTTGCATTGCCCCCATTATAAAGTATAATTTTTTTGCCTCTTGCCTGTGGAAGTATTGCTTGGGACGGGACCATTAATGCATTCGGATTCGGATCGAACTTTCAATTGCACATTAGCAAAAGTGCCCGGTAACAATTCAGAGTTTTTGTTTTGCACAATGGACCGCACCAAAAGACTCCGGTGTTGTTTCTGCAACGCTTACTTCTGTCGCCATCACTTTTGCGTTGTATTGTTTGTCTTTTCCCTGCACTGTAAAATTTACTATTTGTCCATTCTTAATACGATCTGTATATTTTTCAGGAACTGTGAAATCAAGTTTCAACTGATCTGTTTGGCTGATGGTGGTAATAACGGTTTGAGGAGTGATATAAGCTCCCTGGCTGATATTCTTTAAACCAAGTCTTCCGCTGAAAGGCGCATGAATAGCAGTTTTTGCAATACTTGTTTTTATTATTTCAATATCTGCCTTGATATTGTTTACATTTAAAAGACTGAGGTCATAATCCTGCTGGCTGATCCCCTGAATTTTCAACAATTGTGCCTGTCTCTCTTCTGTTTTCTGGGCAATATTTAATTGCACTTCCAGTTTTCGTAACTGCGCCTGGAGATCGCCGTCATATAGTTTTGCAAGCACCGTTCCTTGCGATACAAATCTTCCTTCACTAATATTCAATTGAACAACACGCCCCGATACTTCGGGGTGGATTTCCGTTGTTTCATTGGCTAATAATGTACCGGGCACTTCAATGCTTTCGCTGATGGTTCGTGGGTGTTACAACAAACGCATCCACTTTCATTGCCGGTTGGCGTGGCTGGCTGCTGTTGCGGGCCAATTTTTTTTTCATTTCCACCGCATGCTGCCAGTAATAATGCTGTTAACGGGATATAAAAAACATGTTTCAAAAATGCTTTAGATGTAATCACTATATAAAATTCTGTTGGCTGGTAAAATTAAAGGGATATCAGGTAATTTCAGTTAGAGTACTTTTGAAGAAAAACCTGCGAGTCAGTTGCTTATAATTTTATGATTATGCAACGGCAACACTATTGATAAAAGGGTTTATTAAGATTTTGCGATCAGGGTTCTTTTACTTTATTGGCTTTGTGAATGAGGTCTTGCTTTTCGCGGCTCATGATCGTGACATGTCCCATTTTTCGTCCCGGCCTGTGTTTCTTTTTTCCCATATAAATGAATAAAGGCATTTTCAATTTTCAATACTTCATCCAGTCCTTCGTAACTTCACTTCACCACTATATCCTTCGGCGCCAATAATATTTACCATAATAGAAGGCAGAATATGTATCAGTATTACCCAACGGATATCCAAGCATGATCCGCCATAGCATATCAAATTGCGAACTGTAATGTGCTTCAATGGTATGATGACCGCTGTTGTGAACTCTCGGCGCTGTTTCATTGACAAACACATCGCCATTTTTATCAATCAAACATTTCGACAGCAAAAATGCCGGGCGATTTGAAATTCCTGACTACCGATAGCGCAATGGCTTCCACTTTCCATAAGAGTTTTGTTCATCTATTTCTGCCGGGCAAATCTGGTAATCGAGCAAGTTGAGATCGTGGGTCAAATACCATTTCAACCGGGGGATAGATAGCTGTTTCGCCTTTTTCATTGATAGCAACCATTTGCGCTATTTCTTTATGAATCGTTAACCATTTTTTCCAGTACAGCAGGTTCATCAAACCCTTTTTCCATATCATCTTTTGATTTTTAGTAGTCTGTACGCCCCGACCATCATAACCTCCTTCACCTAATTTATGAACAGCGGGAAGAAAATGTTCCTGTTGTTTTAATTCGGCAAGTTTTTTTGTAATCATAAAAGCAGCGGTAGGAATTTCATTGGTCTTTATAATATTCTTTTTGAAGAATTTTATTCTTGATCGTTTTCAGAACAGATGGGCTCTGGAAAAATTTTTACTCCTTCTGTTTCTAATTTCTCTAATGCTTCAATATTTACATTTTCGATTTCAATCGTAATTGCATCTAATTCTTTTCCGAAACTATAAACAGCATCAAAATCTTTGATATCCCCTTTTGTAAAATGATGGCAAAGATGTGCGGCCGGACATTCAGGATCGTTTTCCAGTACATAAGTTTCAACAGGATAATTAGCTGCGGCCTGTAACAACATTCTTCCCAATTGCCCGCCACCAAGAATGCCGATTTTTCATGCGGGCAAAGATAAGGGAGCAAACAGTCCTTAGATCTTATATAAATCAAAGTAAAAGTTTAATTTTACATCAATGCGTCCCGACTATCCTCATAAATTATTCACCGATCATCGCAACAACTTCAGTTTGCTGATGGAAACACTTGCCATGGATGCTCCGTTTGCTCAGTAGAATTGTTGTCGCTGAAGTGAGTGACACAACAAACGATCATAGTAGCAATGCAGCCGGTCACACAAAATTTATCATTTTCAATTTTCAACAATGTCAATAGCTAGCAAAAACTGATACAAAAACAAGCCGTTCAAACTGATTTTCTTCCATTGGAAGGAACAGATTATGTAGAATTTTATGTAGGTAATGCCAAACAGGCGGCTCATTATTATATGACTGCATTTGGTTTCCAGGCATTGGCTTATGCCGGGCCTGAAACAGGAGTAAAAGATAGGGCCAGCTATGCGGTCCGGCAGCACAAACTACTTTTGTTTTAACCACTCCATTAAGAACCGATAATCCCATTGCTGATCATATTATATAAACATGGTGATGGTGTAAAAGTCGATAGCACTTCGGGTTACACGATGCAACCAGTGCATGGAAAGAAACAACTGAACGTGGGGCAAAAAGCTATATGGAACCTGCAACCTTGAAAGATGAAGATGGCGAAGTGGTAATGAGCGGTATTCATACTTATGGCGATACTGTTCATTTGTTTATTGAAAGAAAAAATTATAACGGGGTCTTTTATGCCGGGATACAGGCCATGGAGCAATCCTCATTTTAAACCAACAGATACCGGTTTGTTGTACGTTGATCATTGTGTGGGTAATGTGGGCTGGAACCAGATGAATCGCTGGGTGAAATTTTATGAAGATGTAATGGGATTTAAGAATATTCTGACATTTGATGATGAAGATATTTCTACAGAATATTCGGCGCTGATGAGTAAAGTAATGAGCAGCGGGAACGGGTATGTAAAATTCCCGATCAATGAACCTGCTGAAGGAAAAAAGAAATCGCAGGTAGAAGAATATCTTGAGTTTTATAATGGGGAAGGTGTGCAGCATGTGGCGTTGGCTACCAATGATATTGTCAAAACAGTAAGGGAATTGATAAACCGGGGAGTTGAATTTTTAAAAGTTCCGACTACTTATTATGATGATCTGCTTGACAGGGTAGGACAAATTGATGAAGACCTTGAACCATTAAAGGAACTTGGGATTTTGGTGGACAGGGACAATGAAGGATACTGTTGCAATTATTTTCCAAACCGGTGGAAGACAGACCTACCTTATTTTTTGAGATCATTCAGCGAAAAGGGGCCAAAAGTTTTGGTAAGGGAAATTTTAAAGCACTTGTTTGAAGCAATTGAAAGAGAACAGGAGGCAAGGGGAAATCTGTAAGTAAGAATGCATACATGTCAAGTACTAAGACAATTGTCTGTTAGAAATTCACGTTTATTCCACATTTATGAAATCTTATTTCGAATTAAACGGTTTTATTTTATCTTTACAAATCATTTAGCAATTTGCATGAAATAATACTAATATCTGTCGTTTATGCTAACGAAAAACCGAATATGAAAAACTTACTTTATTATCCTTCATTTTATCTGTAGCTCCTGTTTTTGCACTGCTCAGCTGTCACAAACGTCGTGCTGCGTCCGATTCATTCTTTTATTGATTACCAAAAGACATTTCCAGCCCTGACGAATCCTTTAAAAGAAAAGAAGATACACTTACGGAAACAGTTTGAAGCAAAAAACTTGAAATGGCCTGCAAAATATATTTATATCCGTTCATTTAAATATGACAGCCAGATGGAAGTGTGGGTGAAAAATGAATTGCAAGAACCTTTTAAGCTTATTTAAGACATATAAAGTTTGTGCATTGGCAGGTACACTTGGCCCAAAAAGAATGGAAGGCGATTACCAGGTACCGGAAGGATTTTATTATATCAATGAATTTAATCCTCAAAGCAATTATTATTTATCATTGGGTATTAATTATCCCAATGAGTCTGACAAGGTATCTAAGCGATTCATACGGCCCGGAGTGGTATTTATATTCATGGAAGTTGCGTTACTGTTGGTTGTATTCCTATAACCGATCAGCAAATAGATGAGCTGTATATTTTGGCTGCTTATGCCAAAAGCCAGGGGCAGGATTATATCCCTGTTCATATTTTCCCGGTGCGGTATAATGTTCCAAAAAGTCTTAATTATCTGAATAATCTGACAAAAGATGATCCTGCTCTGAAAAAATTTGCTGCAAGACTGGAAGATGCTTTTGATTATTTTGAAAAATACAAACAGTTGCCGTTGATTATGATCAATGATAAAGGCGAATATATTGTGAATGGCGGCTCAGCCAAGAATGGCTGTCACCGACTGATAAAAACGAAAGCACTGCTGAAAAGACAGTCCTGTGCAACACCGACAAGGGATATTACCGGTATTACCAGAAGCTGTGCATGAATGGCCTAAATTTCCCGGTGGTGGGGAAGCATTTATGAAATACCTGAAAGAGCTGGGAAGAGATATGGTGAGCTTACTTCCTAAAAGGAATGAGAAAAGCTTATGTACAGGTTGAATTTATTGTTGATAGAGATGGAACGCCTGTTAATTTTAAAGTGCTTAAAGGGATGCAAGTGATGAATGATTTTAATGATGAATTGATAACCCGTCTGGAAAAAATGCCTGAATGGAAACCCGCTATTTTAAATGATAAGCCTGTTCCTAAAAAAATGATACAGACTATAGAATGTAGACAGCTCGAATAAGTGTTATTGCTATTATCAAGCCTGGATCGTATCAGGTGTTTGCTGCCGAAGCAGGATATTTTTTCCCTCTGTTAATTTTTCAAAAAATTCTTTATGTATAATGCCGGATAGTCAGCAACGATAAGTCCTTTCATCACTTTTACATCAAAAATTTCAGAAGCTTCCAGTGCCAGTTTTTCAATTTTTTCTGCCCATATCATCCAGCACACACAGATAAAGCTAATGGCGCCATTCTGCGTAAGATTGGGTTTTAGTATTCAGTGTTTCAAAAAGATGATATAATTGTTCAACATGATGATCGCCGGCAAATGAAAAATCTTTTGTTTTCATTTCCAGCATCACCTGGTTTTCTTTCAATACAATAATAGGGGGAAGCTGTTGAATCGGTTGGTTATGAATAACTGTTCCCGGCAATGCAGGGTCAAAAAAACATTTTACATATAGGGGAATGCTTTTATTCTGCAGTGGCTTGATGGTTTTTGGATGGATGACCTGTGCCCCGTAATAAGCCATTTCAATCACTTCGTTATAATTCAGTTCATAAATTGGCTATTGCATCCGGAAATTTTTTGGGATCGGCATTCATTACACTTTCCACATCTTTCCAGATGGTCAGGCTTTCTGCATTCAGTATATTGGCAAAAACGGCTGCCGTATAATCGCTTCCTTCTCTTCCCAGCGTAGTGCTTTCATTTTCATCTGTTGCCCCGATAAATCCCTGTGTAAAATAATATCGTGTATCGTTGAATAAAGGGACAACGTCACTTTGAACTTTTGAACTGGTAAATTCCCAGTCAATATTGGCATCCCGGAAATTATCATCTGTCCGTGATAATATCCTTACATCTATCCATTTGTTGCTGATACCTACTTCATTCAAGTAATGACTGATGATAGTTGTAGAAAGCATTTCACCAATGCAAACCACCTGGTCATAATAATAATCAAAATCCCTGAACGGGTTTATCATGCAGCAGCCATTCTACTTCGGTAAAAAAATCTTTTAAGTTGTTTTTCACAGGCAAGAGAATGGGTGACAAGTAGGTATTTGGCAGTAGTTAAGATGTTGTTGTTTTACCTGTTCAAACAACTGAAGCGCTTCTTCTTTTTTTTCCTGATAAAATGCTTCCGTTACTTTTTCAAGTGCATTGGTGGTTTTGCCCATAGCAGAAATAACGATCAGCAATTTTTCATTTTTATATTGCTTAAGTATTTTCGCCAAGTATTCTTAATTCTTTCAACACTATTGACGGAAGCTCCGCCGAATTTGAAAACCTTCATATTGGTAATAAGAGTTGACGAGTTATATTGATTTGGATTGCAAATGTCGTCAAAAAAACCTAGATCTCATATTAACCTCTCAACTTATGAACTTGTCTAACTAATCCCTTACATTTGTTTCAACTCAATCTTGCCAATATGAATCAACAGAAAAGTTCTAACCCTGGATGAATTTACCATCCAGCAGCTTCGCAATATTCCCAATGCTACAGGTGAACTTAGCAGCTTTATTACGGGATATTGGTCTTGCTGCTAAAAGAGTGAATGTGGAAGTGAATAAAGCCGGACTGGTGGATATTCTGGGTGATGCCGGCAGTGTGAATGTGCAGGGGGAAGATGTAAAGAAGCTGGATGTATTCGCCAACGACCAGTTTATCGGCGTATTGCAGCATGGTATCAGTTGCGCCGGTATTGGCAAGCGAAGAGCTGGATGATTATGTAGCATTTGACGATGCGGTAAGTAAGAATTCCAAATATGTTTGTCTTTTTGATCCGCTGGATGGAAGCGGTAATATTGATGTGAATGTTTCTATCGGGACCATATTCGGCGTGTACCGGCGGGTAACACCAAAAGGAAGCATTGCTACCAAAAGAAGATTTTTTACAGAAAGGAACTCAGCAGGTGGCGGCAGGATATATTGTTTATGGATCATCCACCATGCTGGTATATGCGACACGAAGGGGAGTGAATGGATTTACATCTGGATCCTTCCATCGGGGAATTTACATTGAGCCATCCCGGATATTAAATGCCCGCCAGCCGGGAAGATATATTCTGTCAATCACGGCAATTTTTTCAATACGAAAAACAGGTGCAGGATTATATTGATGGCTGCCAGAAAAAAGATAAAACAACGGGCGGTCCCTATACGCAACGTTATATTGGCAGCATGGTGTCCGATGTGCATCGCAACCTGATCAAAGGCGGCATTTTTATGTATCCCGGGACAACGGATAAACCAAAAGGCAAATTGCGATTAATATATGAATGCAATCCATTTGCCTTTATCGTAGAAGTGGCCGGTGGCAAAGCAACAGATGGTAAGCAACGAATACTTGATATACAACCGACTGAACTGCATCAGCGTACACCCATGTTTATCGGCAGCAAGGATATGATGGAGGAGTTGGAGAAGGAACTGGCTCAATAAAATTGGCACCGGGTTTATTTAAACGAAATTATCTTCAAAGAAGGAACACCATTGTTTGGCAGACAGATTTCTGTGAACTTAACTTATACAGATGAAGAACGGAAGCCGCATCATAAATTTCCTGATTGTATTTATTCTTGTCGCTGCGCAAAGCCGAACACTTTATTCCCAGCAAGCAAGTACTTCGTTATCTTTTACCGTTACAATGGATCAACCTGCCAGTCATCGTTATCATGTTGAGTTTACTTGTAAAGGATTAAAGCAAGATGCCGTAGAATTCAAAATGCCGGCATGGATGCCTGGCTACTACCAGCTACTTAATTATGCTGATAATGTCGAGAATTTTAAAGCAGTTACAGAACGTGGCAAAGAACTAAAATGGGAAAAAAGCTCAAGGAACGGATGGAAAGTGCAAACAGCAAACTCTGCTTCGTTCATTCTCACTTATGATGTGAAGGCAACTGTATCTTTTGTTGCGCAAAGTTATCTTGATGAGAACAGGGGATATATTGTACCTGCTGGTCTGTTTCTTTATCCATCGGGATTAATAAAAAAACCGGTGACGGTAACTATAGTGCCTTACAGCAAATGGGCAACAATTGCTACAGGTCTTGATCCTGCAAAAGAGAAACTCAACACTTTTGTTGCACCGAACTATGATGTATTATATGATAGCCCGATATTGATAGGTAATTTGGAATCTTTTCCTTCGTTCACAGTTAAAGGAATACCTCATTATTTTATAGCCTACAAACCTGATATTTTTGACAGGGATTTTTTTATGAATGATCTGAAAAAGATCGTCATCGCTGCCACTGACATTATTGGTGATATACCTTACCGTCATTACACATTTCTTGGTATTGGCCCGGGTCGTGGTGGCATCGAACATTTAAATTCCGCTTCCGTTGCCTTCACAGGTGGCGAACTCAATGATGCAAAGAATAAGATCAGGACGTATAATTTTCTGGCGCACGAATACTTTCATCACTTTAATGTAAAACGTATCCGGCCGATAGAACTGGGGCCCTTTGATTATGACAATGGCAGTAAAACAAAAATGCTTTGGCTATCGGAAGGTATCACGGTGTATTATGAATATATGATTCTGAAAAGAGCAGGATTAACCAGTATTGACAATGTCCTGGAAGCTTTTCAATCGTCTATTAAAGAATATGAAAGCAAACCAGGGCGATACTTTCAAACACCCGCTGAAGCCAGCTATACAACCTGGGAGGATGGTCCATTCGGCCGCACCGGGGACGATGTGAATAAAACGATATCACCCTATGACAAAGGGCCGGCATTAGGATTATTACTTGACTTTAAGATAAGACATGAGACAAAGAATAAAAGATCGCTGGATGATGTAATGAGACTGCTCTATAATAAATACTATAAACAAAAGGGGAGAGGATTCACAGAAGATGAATTTCGGACTGAATGTGAAAGTATTGCCGGCGTATCGCTTGCAGATTTCTTTGATTACATCTATACTTTGAAGCAAGTTGATTATCCAACCTATCTCGGTTATGCTGGTCTTTCGATTGATACGGTGGCACATGAACAACCGGGTGCATGGCTAGGCGTGAGTGTGAGGGACAGGAATGATACATTATGGGTGAGCAATGTTGATTGGCAATCGCCGGCATGGAATGCAGGATTAAGAAACAGAAATGCAATACTGAAAGTAAACGGTAACAAGATAAATGCAAAGGCTTTTAATGAATTACTTGCTTCGGTAACAAAAGGTGAAAAAATAAAAATACTTTTTACGTCCTCATCAGGACAAAAAGAGGAGGAAATTACATTAGGTAAAAAGAAAGAAAGCAGTTACCCTATTACCCGGATCGCAAATCCAGATATTCTGCAGTCGGCAATATTGAAAAATTGGCTGGGGGAGCTGAAGTAACTGCCGGGTAGGTTATGCCATATTAAAATCATTTTATAACTTGGGGGTAGAAACTTACGACTATGAAAAATACTACTCTACTGCTTCTTCCTCTTATATTAATTTTAAGTTGCAAAAAAAATTCGATTCCAAAAGAAGAAACGCTTACCCCAACAACTGCGGAGAAAAAAATCATTGATGCCGCTTCAGCTTTTTTTAAAAACGGGGGTGATTATTATCAAATCGAGAATAATTACAGGGTTGCATTGCGTCCTGTATTAACGGTTAGAAGAGCGCTGATGGAGGGACCCTGTACCCAAAATGTTTTTCTGACCGAGGAATGCTGCTGCCCCTGGCATTTTTTACTGACGCCTTATGATGCCATGAACGGGAATGGCGCCATCTATAATTATCCCAAGTCAGCTTTGTTCGTTTCTAAACCAGGAAAAATGGAAGGAGCTATTACCGCCAATTTTTCACAACGACCTGTTTCTTCAGACATAACGGAAGTGCAATATGATCACCTGGCATTTGCAGGTACAGATGTTGAACTTGATGGAATAGTAGTTATAAAAGATGTCATAGTAGCGCTGCCTTCAAATAATGTGATGTGCAGGGCTGAATTTTCCAATAATTCGTTTGTGATAGCGTCCGGTCAAATCACTTTAAGCGGGCATTTAACATTCACCAATGGAGATGCAGGCGGTATATTGGATGTTACTTACCCGGATAACAGGAAATTAAAAGCTGACATTTCACTATCTAATTTTGGTGAGGCCGGTTTTTTGCAAAAAGCCAGTTTTACAATGGATGGCATTACATCTGATATAGATGCCGAAAAACAAACTATTACAATAGGAGAACGAGTTTTTAAACTGAGTCTTAATTAAGAACAGTATTATTATATATGCCTGAGAGCAATATCGTCGTTTATCGCCTTCATAGCTACTGCTTTTTTCTTCCGCTCTTGATAATACCCTCGCACATTATTTTATCTCTTTTATATACAATGATCTCACATCTACTATCGTATGCTTATCGCCATGACAAAGCTGAAAACCAATAGAACCTTCTTCAAAACCTGCTGCATGGACAGTGTCAATCGTTTGTACACCATTCAGCCATGCCTGTATATGATGCCCCTTCGCAATAACATAGTAATGGTTCCAATCTTTATCTTTTACCAGTTTGGCAACAAGCTCATCAGGAAATTTCTGCACCATGCCTGCCCGTCTTTCTTCCCATAGAGAACCCCAATAGCCCGGGCCCATATCCACCTGGTATCCCGGTGCATTATCCGCATCTGTTGGTTGTATCCTTATACATACTCCGGAATTGGCTTCCTTGCCATCTAATCTTACGAGTGCATGCAATTCAAAATCCTTATACTGTTTTTTTGTCCATGCATAATTATGGAGTTTGCCGCCGGGATAATCACCATGCAATTCGTTATCCGATACTCTCCAATAATTGGAATCCGCATTCCATCCTTCCAATGAAGTAAGTAAGTTGATCCAGTTTTTTCCAACAGGTTTTCCGGCTACCAGCTTTCCGTTTTTTGGCAATGTCACTTTCAACCGCTGATCCGGCGTATCAATAGTGATATGGTTGTTATTCCATAACCCCGTTATATTCTTTATGCCACCTGGTTTGTTGAAGCTGCTGATAAAGAACAATACAACAACATAAGCGGGGAGGCTTACGATTTTGAGAAATTTGTTATTCTGCATTTTTATTATTGTTCAAAATAATGATAGAAGGATGTTTTTTAACAGCGTCAGAGTACAGCCGATGATACCCACAGGGCGGGGAAAGCAAGAACCATAGTTCGTAAGGTTTAGTGGCAATCCTAAGCTATGAAAGTTTTTGAGAGGGGCAAAAAATATTATGAGTGTTTGCCATGACTAAGGCTGTTGAAATAAAAGAGGCTGTCTCAAAAGTAAGTTTTATTAAATAGCCGGTAAGACGGGAAGACGGTAAGTGTTGACTTACAATTATTATTTTCTTTTCGTCTTTCCGGCTCCCGCAAACATTGACTTTCGAGACAACCTCCAATGATCAGAAATAAACTATAAAAACTATTCTGCAGCTAATCCCGTTGCTCCTTCCGGCAAACCTGTTACCGTTTGCACATCGCTTAAACCACCATTATGTGATACAGAATAAGCGTTGATTGTATGACTTCCTGCGCTAAGCACATATAAAAATCTTGAGTTGGTGCTTAGTGCAGCATCGATCGGGCCCATCCCTGAGTTGGCAGCCGTTCCGTCAAGCACATCGAAATGACCGGAACCGCCATTTACCCTGAAGCTTGAAACATTATTGCTGCCTGTATTAGTGGCATAGACATATTTATTGTCATCGGTTATCACTACCCAACAAGCAGCAGTCTGGCTGGCACTGACCGGCCCTTCGACCAATGATATGCTCCCGTTATGATTGATACGATAAGAGGAAACTGTGCTGGCCCCGGGTCCTCCGCCGGCAGCTTCGGAAACAAAAATGTTATTCTTTCCGACTGCAAAACCAAATGGCGTTGCATTAGCAGAAGTAAGCGTATGCATGGCGCCGGGGTAACCCCAGCTATTGACCGTGTAAGTAGTTATTTTATTCGTTGCTTTTTCGGTGATGGCAACAGCATTTCCATCATTCACAAAAGATACCTGTGCGGCATCGGCAGTAGCAGAACTCAACGGCCGGGTGGAATGATGGATGCGATACAAGTTCCCGCTTTCACTTAACAGGAACCCAGTGATATTTCCGTTGCCTCCTGCATTCAGCACATAGACAAGATGGTCATGCATTGTTACACTTACCGGTTTGGTGCCGCCTGAATAAACAGTTGACTTGCGATAGAGACCATGATCAGTTACTTTGAAAGAAGAAATGGAATTGCTGCCAGGATTTACGGCGAGCAATATATCAGTATGACCAACTTTTCCAAGTGCGATAGCGCCCTGGTTGCCAAGACCGCCGCCGGTACCATTTCCTCCTGTCGGATAAGAAGCGTCATAGTTAAGGCTGCCATTCCGGGCACGGCGATAGTCAATCACTTTATTACCATTGACTGCATTGCTCAATGTATATACATGACCGGGTCCGGAATCATGGTCATCATTGCCATGACCGTGCCTCGCCGATTCTTCACTGAGATCAGTGGCGGGATCAGTGGGTTGTTCAGGAGATTGTATTTCTTTTTTACAAGCTGTAAAAAAAAGGGTAGTAACAGCTAGTGCGATCAGTTTGTTTCTTTTTTTCATACTCGTTGTTTTTAGTTTAAATAATACTTCATTGACATGGACAGTAACGGGCATAATTATTCCTCCCGGTGACATCACTGGTTATATCAAGGCGAAGAAGAATCTTCAACCTGTCAGTGAATAAATTTTGAAATACCTATGCGCAGACCTGAACTCATGACGGGCATGGAACCAATTCCAACACCTTTCAACGGGATTTGCAGGTAGGGCTCTGCGCGGATATTGACGGACTTCCCGATCTTGTATTCGTAGCCGATGCTGATATTCATCGATGCCGCGAAATAGCCGGATGATTTTTTATATAACCCTGTCATATTCTGCTGTGCGCCATTGAACAGGATGACGTAGTCATTTTTCTCATGGGTTATTATATAAGAGCTGATGCCGCCGGAAGAAAATATATTGCTTTTGTTTTTTTGCCATAGACTGTAATTTAATTTGACGGGGATCTCCAGCATATTACTATAGCCATCGAGGCTCATCACTTCCATTCCTGCCATGGACGGACCAACTTTATTCATACTGAAATATTTTCCGTCACTGAAATAATTCTTTTTAGTTAACAACAAGCCTGTTTCAACGGATACTTTGTCATTGAACCGGTAACCTGCAATAATGCCGATATCCAGTCCCGGTTTTTTAAGTCCCTGGCTTTTTACCTCGCTGAAGGCGGGCCCTGCAATCAGTCCAAGATAGAAGCCGTGCTGCGCCGGCAATTTCGCTGGCTTCTCGTTGGTTGTACCCGGCATCACAATATTTTCTTTTTGTTCAATATCATTATTTCCTGCTGCTATAGTTGAACTGGCCGGATTGCTTATCGTGATACCAGGTTCATTCGACTGAGCGACCGCATCATCTTTTACAGTGTGTCTGTTTGTTGTCGGTACGGTTTGAGAAATTTCAATGATCGGTGATGAACTATTGTTACGCTTTTCTTTTACTGCAGTTGTATTATCAACAAATAACACGGTGGCGTCCCTTTTCTTTTGTTGCGATGAATACTTTAGCGTCGCCGCATTTAGTTTTTCGGTATTTAGTTTTTCATCAATGCCGGTTGTTTCTGTCACAGCGTTTGATTCATTATTCTTTGCTAAATGTTGTTCGGCGGTTGCTACCTCTTTTTTATTTCCAATTCGATTAACAAAAACACCTCCGGCAGTCAGCAGCGATATAAAAAGGAGCAGCAACAGGCCTGTCCTCTTTTTTCGGTTTGACCTTTTGGTTGCAACAGGAACAACAGGACTGCTTTGCAAGGCCGGGGCGATCTTGTCCCAGTCGCTCTTACCGGTCTTCAGCGGGTAGTCATCGGCTGCTTTGCGGAACAGGTCATCCATATTTTGTTGTTCTATATCCTGCATAGTTTGGCGTCCTCCATTTTCCGGATGCTGGTTTGTAATAGCTGTCTCGCTCTTGAAAGATTCGATTTCGATGTACCTATCGCGATCTTCAAAATATCTGCAATCTCGCTGTGCGAATAACCATCAATAACATATAAGTTGAAGGCGACACGATATGACGGCGGAAGTTCCTTTATCAAAATGATCAGATCCTTATACAGCAGCAACTGGTCAGCATCCTGGTGACTATCCGTGATCTCCCATACCGACTCGGGAATACCACCTATTTCCGGGAGCATATTTCTTTTGCGCAATTCATCAATGGCAGTGTTGATCATGATTCTTTTCAGCCAACCCTTCAGTCTTTTCTCAGTATCCGCCTCATCACAGTTCTTGAATGTTTCAAAATGATTGAACATTTTCACGAAACCGTCATTGACAACATCCACTGCTTTTTCATAGCGGTAAATATATCGGAACACGATCTTCAGGGCATAGCCGCGGTACCGCTCATAAACTATCTTTTGATATTTATGCTCCCTGTTGACACAACCTTTAATGAGGTCAGTAATAGTTTCCAAGATCCTGTAAAAGGTTTTTAAACAATTTGACAATCGAATTATTCCCGGAGCCTGTATTTTGAAATGATGGGTAACCGGACCTTGTAACAGTGGCGGCAATGACAGTTTACTATAAATATATACGCTTAATCCCGAAAAGGGTTGCAACGATGGTTTAAAAAATGGTGAGAGTTTATTTTTGAACTATGCCAGCTTATGAAAGTAATAAATGCAGCAAGACTTTATTCGGTGATCCTGTGGCAATTATTTATCAACTATGATGAACAGGTGGTTGCTGCCACTGATTAAAAATTCTTATCTTGACGTCTTTCATAATTATCATTGTCAACCTCACTATGCCGGAAGCAGTAACAAAACAAAGTTTTACGGGCATTATCCTGCGGATGCATCTTATCCATCGTATCAGCGTCAGCCTCGTTGTTGCTATTCTTGTTTTTTTGTTTCTCTTTCAAAGTAATCTTGACAAGCTGGTAAAGACAATGATAGTGTGGAATGCCTTTGCCTTTTCATTTATACTGACGAGTTGGCTTGTTTTCTTTAACCGCAAAGCAACACAAATGCGGGTACGTGCCCGGCAGGAAGATGGGAGCCGGATATTTGTCTTCATGGTCATCCTGGTATCCTGTTTTGCCTGCATGTTCGCAGTACTACTTTTGGTGGTTTCGCATGATGCAGGGGGAACGCCAAAGATCATTTATGTTCCGGTAGCGATTGCCAGCATGATATTTTCATGGGTAATGGTGCATACTACCTTCTGTTTTCATTATGCCCACCTGTACTATGACGATGCAAAAGATGATGCAGAATTACACGCCGGGGGCCTTAGTTTTCCCAACGAAAAAAGACCGGATTATATGGATTTTGTTTATTTCGCCTTCGTAATAGGGATGACCTTCCAGGTGCCTGATGTGGACATTACTTCAAGGGAGATCAGGCGGCTGGCTCTTCTTCATGGTTTGGTATCTTTTGGCCTGAATACCTTTGTCGTAGCGCTAACCATCAACCTCATTGCCGGACTGAAAGGCTAATCACAGATAATCACAGATGGACGCAAACGAACGTAGAATAAAGCTATCTGTGTTTATCCGTGTTCATCTGTGGCCTCAAAAACTCTTATTTTCAGCGAATGATTCGGGGATATTGGCTTGGATTAGCTGCGGTTTTTCTTTTGAATTTTTCATTTCTATTGTGTTATTTCTCGTATTGAATCCCTACCTTTGCCGTCCAAAATTCAGAATAGTCATGGCCAGAGTTTGTCAGGTTACAGGTAAGGTTCCGGTGGGTGGGCATAAGGTTTCTCACTCCAATATCAAGACCAAGCGTCGTTTTCTGCCCAACCTGCAGAAAAAACGTTTTTACCTGGCCGAAGAAGATAAGTGGATCATCCTGAAGCTGACAACGGATGCTATGAGGACGATCAATAAAAGGGGACTTTATACTGTAGTAAAGGAGTTGAGGAAACAGGGGCAACATATTTAATTCGAGCAATCAAATAAATAATAATGGCAAAGAAAGGAAACCGTGTACAGGTAATTTTAGAATGCACTGAGCATAAAACCAGCGGCAAGCCCGGTACCAGCCGTTATATCTCGGTAAAGAATAAAAAGAATAACCCGGAAAGACTGGAGCTGAAGAAATACAATCCGATCCTGAAGAAAATGACGATGCATAAAGAAATAAAATAATTTGAAAATGTGATGATTGGGAGATTTGGAAATGATCTTCATCGTCACATTGGCTAATCTCCAAATTTTCAAATCAAACGACAATGGCAAAATCAGCTAAGACCGCGATCAAAAAAGATGCGAAGCAATCAGGGGAGGCAAAGAATTTTACTAAAGTGATCAAGGCTGTTCGCAGCCCGAAGTCAGGCGCATACACTTTTAAAGAACAGATGATACATAAGGATAAGGTAAAAGATTTCCTCGCACAGAAATAATACGCCCTCCGTCCTTTTGAAGGCATTTAATCTGATATTGTGAGCTGTCCCGCGAGGGGCAGCTTTTTTTTGCTTCCTGCTTCGCTCACAATGACTACAATATATTATTCTCAATATTTAGTTCAGTATTTTTATAACCATGGGATTATTCAACAAACTATTCGGCAAAAAAGAAAAAGAAAGTCTTGACCAGGGTTTGCAAAAAACCAAGCAAGGGTTTCTTTCTAAAATAACAAAAGCGATAGCGGGTAAAAGCACCGTCGACGAAGAAGTGCTGGACAACCTGGAGGAAGCATTGGTAGGCGCTGATGTAGGTATTGAAACAACTGTTAAGATCATCGAAAGAATTGAAAAACGTGTATCAAAAGAAAAGTATCTCAATTCATCCGAACTGAATAAAATGTTGCAGGAAGAGATCGAAGCGATATTGGTGGATGCGGAAGAATCAAATTCTTATGCCTTCCATTCTGATCTTCCAAATAAGCCTTATATAATCTTAGTAGTTGGCGTGAATGGTGTTGGTAAAACGACCACTATTGGTAAGCTTGCTTATAATTTTAAAAAAGCGGGCAAGAATGTTTTGTTGGGTGCTGCCGATACATTTCGTGCTGCTGCAGTTGATCAATTGACGATATGGAGTGAAAGGGCGGGAGTGCCGATCGTAAAACAGGATATGGGTTCTGATCCGGCTGCTGTTGCTTTTGATACAGTACAAAGCGCTATGGCAAAACAAAGCGATATAGTATTGATTGATACGGCAGGTCGATTGCATAATAAAGCTCACCTGATGGAAGAGTTGAGCAAGATCAAAAGAGTGATTCAAAAAGTAATTCCCGGTGCGCCGCATGAAGTCTTACTGGTATTGGATGGATCAACCGGGCAGAATGCGGTTGAGCAGGCCAAGCAATTTACCGCTGCAACCGATGTAACCGCGCTTGCGATTACAAAATTAGATGGAACGGCTAAAGGAGGTGTGGTGCTCGCAATTGCCAATCAATTTAAAATACCTGTGAAATTTATTGGAGTAGGAGAGAGGATGGAAGACATACTTGTATTCGACAAACATGAGTTTGTAGATAGTTTATTCAGTTTGGAAAAATCATAGCGATCACTAATTTGGGTTACTCATTGAATTGATCTTAGCCCAGGTGCCACCACAACAAACACAAGCCCGCATATCATCGTATAATTCATAATTGGCACAAACCGTAATACCTTCCTGCTGGAATGACACCGGAATAGAATTGGATGGATAGGTATTGCCATTTACCTTGATTCCCCAGGTAGAACAGGGTGTCCCTGATTGAGTAACGATCACGATCGTGCAATCATTATTTCGTTTTTGGCAGGCAGTGGTGAGCAACGCCAGTGAACAGATGGCGATCAAAATCTTTTTCATAACCGTTGTTTACCAGTTGACAACCTTTTTTCAGCTATCGTTGCACGGAACCTCATTTCATATTTTGAATGATCCCGGAAGATGTTTCGGAAAAAGATTTCATGAGACTTGAGAGCATGTTTTCCAGTTGTGATTTCTTATTCATGACCTTTTGCAGCTCTAATTCATTCTGTGTACCAAGGTCCGTCATGGAATCTTTTTCTTTTTTCAACTTGTCTATCAAGGTTTCAAGCTCCTTCAATTTTGTTTCTATCTGGTCCATTGTTGTCTGAACTCCCTTTATTTCCAGGGTGGAAACTTTTGCGGCAGATTTACTTACAGTTGCCGGCTTAGTTAATTTTACAGGTTGTTTCTGAGAAAAGGCTTTTACGGTCAAGGCGATAGAAACTAAGAGCAATAAAACAGTTTTCATAAATTTTTTTTTAAAAGGTAACAAATTTTCAAACGGGTTTGATTATTTTACCAACCAAAATAAATGGAAATGTTCCCAAGATTTTGGGAGCTGAAGCCTTTAAACTCGGGAGTTGAAACTTTCTGGTTGAATGATATGGAGACATTCCGGAAAGAAAATAGCATTTGGATATCGAGATGACACGTCAATTTATTTCTTTGCAGATTGGTTCCATACCGGCAATCTTTATCATGTACTGGTGACCTGCTGTTAAACAAACCGCCGTCCAGTAATGCATTATAGAAAATAAGATCTGCGGCAGGCTTGAGTGATATGGCAAATCCCGGCTTCTTTTTATTGTTTGTAAAATACTGGTTCGCCAGTCCTGAGAATGAGTTCATATTTGTCCGAAACTTTAATAGGGTAAATAGTGAAACTCCATCCGATAAAGTTCCCGCAATGGCTTTTCCGCCTCCAATCAACTCAAGAAGCCCTGCAGATTGTATCTGTTTTTCTACTGCCACATTACAATTGAATAACAAGTCTGTCGGCAATTGACAATCCCACCCATTCGGACGTAAGTCGCGGAAAATTTTATGCACGTATATCTGTGTTTCCTTAGCCAGCGAAGGCGGTCCCATTGTGCCCAGTATCCATTCAGTTTGAAGATTGAGCTTTTTCTTTTCATTGGATGAATGAATAGTATGAGACAAAAATAATCCTCCTGAATAGGGGTAATCATTTTTATCGGGTATGGCAGGTTTTATTCTTTTAGGTGTGAACATCACCTGCATCAGTCCCCATCCTGAAGTAACGACGCTGTTTTTTCCTGCTGAAAAATTAAACCCGGAAACACTGTTTTTCCCTTGATGAAAAAAATCCAGCCTTGTACCATTCGTATATCCCCAATCAGAAAGCTTTCCCAACAAGCTCATACCATCGTTGTCCTCATAAACCCGGAAGAAGTTTGTTTGGGTAGAGCCGCTCCGGGGAAAGCAAACAAAAATAGCGGCACATAATAGTGGTGGTAAGAGGCGCTTGTTCATTCTCTGAGGAAAATTATTTCTATTTTAAAGAAAAGAAAAATAATTCTGTTTATCGACAAATCCTTCTCGTGTTTTTACGACCTTTGCCGCTTGCATGAAAACAAAAACACTCAAAAAAGATAAAGTCAATATCATCACTCTCGGGTGCAGCAAAAATATGGTGGACAGCGAAGTGCTGAGCGGCCAACTGCTGGCAAATGATATTGATGTGGTGCATGAAAATAAAAAACCCGATCACAATATTGTTGTGGTGAACACCTGCGGCTTTATTGAAAAAGCAAAAGAAGAAAGCATCAATGCTATCCTTGACCAGGTAGAATTGAAGAGAAGAGGTAAACTCGATAAAGTATATGTGACAGGCTGCCTGAGCGAACGATATAAAAATAATCTTGAAGCAGAGATTCCTGAAGTAGATGCATATTTCGGCACCATGGAATTGCCCATGATATTAAAGCAGTTTGAAGCAGACTATAAAACTGAATTACTGGGTGAAAGACTCTTGGCCACTCCCAAACATTATGCATATTTAAAAATTTCGGAAGGCTGTAACCGCACCTGTGCATTTTGCGCTATTCCATTAATGAGAGGTCAGCATGTAAGTAAACCAATAGAAGAATTGGTCAAAGAGGCGGAAAGTTTAGTAAAGAAAGGCGTGAAAGAGATAATGCTCATTGCGCAGGAACTGACTTACTATGGTTTGGACATTTATAAAAAAAGAATGTTGCCTGATCTTTTAAATCGTTTAGCCGATGTAAAAGGATTAGAGTGGATACGTTTGCATTATGCCTATCCGTCAAAATTTCCGTTAGAGATATTGGATGTGATCCGTGAAAGAGACAATATCTGTAATTACCTTGATATGCCTTTGCAACATGCAGCTGATAATATGCTCAAGGCCATGAAGCGACAGATCACCCGTGAAGAAATGGAAGAGTTGCTGCAAACCGTAAGGGAAAAAGTTCCGGGTATTTGTTTACGAACGACATTGATCGCAGGTTTCCCGGGAGAAACACAGGAAGATGTGGAAGAATTAAAAACTTTTTTACAAAAGCAACGGTTCGACCGCGTCGGCATATTCACTTACTCACATGAAGAAGGCACCAGTGGTTTCGAATTGAACGATTCATTATCACAGGAAGAGAAGGAGAGAAGAGCGCAGGAGATCATGGAAGTGCAGCAGGAAATATCTTTTGAAAAAAACCAGGAGAAGATCGGCAAAACTTTCAAGGTTCTCATTGATAAAAAAGAAGCGGGACGTTATTTAGGTCGCACAGAATTTGATAGCGTCGAAGTGGACAATGAAGTAGTGATACATTCCACAAAAAAATTACCCATCGGTAACTTCGTCAACGTAAAGATGACCAAAGCTTATGATTACGATCTCGAAGGGGAGGTGATGTAAGACCTCATCCCGATCCCGCACTAACGGGACAGGCTCTTCTCCAAAGGAGAAGGCCATCCGAACACGGCCCTCGCTTGTCGGAGACTGCAGAAATAATTGAAGTTCTCAAAAAGTGAAGAGTAAAGAATAGAAGTCCATGTGGTAGATACAAAGTTGAGTAGAGATGTGAAGCATCGTCCCTTTCTTTTGGAGAGGGATAAGAGGGTGAGGCCAATCTCCCGATAATTCCCTAAATTCATTCCGCGATTTGCCTATATTCACTTCTGCCGATTAATTAACCTTGCTGAAAATTTTCAGCAATCAACAGTCCGTTATGAACCGTAAAGTAATTTTCAATCATTATTCCCGCAGGAAATTCATTCATGATGTTACGCTCAATGCAGGTATGGCCGCATTAGCGATGAACGGGTTGAATTTATTTTCATCCTGTGGTAATGACAACAGCAAAACAAAAAATCAAGGAGCCGGTATGGGAAAAACTAATCAGAACAAATTAGGGATAGCCCTCGTAGGTCTGGGCGGTTATGCAGGCGGACAATTAGCGCCGGCTTTGCAACAGACAGAAGATTGTTATCTCGCCGGAATTGTCACCGGTACACCTTCCAAGATCGACACATGGAAAAACAAGTATAATATCGCAGATAAGAATGTTTATAATTACCAGACATTCGACAGCATAAAGGATAATCCTGATATTGATATTGTCTATGTCGTACTTCCCAATTCTATGCATTCAGAATATGTGATACGTGCAGCTAAAGCAGGCAAACATGTTATTACCGAAAAGCCAATGGCTATTACTGTTGAGGAATGTGATCAAATGATAGCGGCGTGCAAAGATGCCGGTAAAATGTTATCTGTTGGTTACCGCCTGCACTTTGAACCTTATAATTTGGAGATGGTAAGATTGGGAACAAAAAAAGTTTATGGCAATATAAAAAAGATGAGTGCAGGATTTGGTTTCCCGATCGGCGATCCCACACAGTGGCGTTTGAAGAAAGCGATGGCAGGTGGCGGACCATTGGAAGATGTTGGAGTTTATTGCATCCAGGGTTTTTGTTATACTACTGGCATGGAGCCGATCGCGGTGACCGCACAGGAAGGACCAAAGACCGACAAAGAAAAATTCAAAGACGTGGAGCAATCGCTGACATGGCAAATGGAAATGCCCAATGGACTTATCTGTGAGGGCAAAGCCAGTTATTCAGAAGGACTGAATTTTCTGAAAGCCGAAGCTGAAAAAGGAACCTTTGAACTAACTTCTGCTTATAATTATTCCGGGCAAAGAGGGAATACACCCGAGGGCGCAATGGATCTTCCGAAAGTGAATCAACAGGCAAAGCAGATGGATGATTTTGCGCAGGCGATAAAAAATAAACGTCCGACACCAGTCCCCGGTGAAATGGGAAGGAGAGATGTAAAGATCATCCAGGCAATTTATAAAGCTATGGAAAGCGGGAAGAGAATAGAGATCGGTTAGTTTTTGTGTACTACTTCAACACCGATCAATCAGCCGGATAAATAATTACCAACTATATTTGTTCATACTGCGTTTTGAATAAATACAATGGTTGTATGAAAAATATACTGCTTCCTTTTGCAATTATAATGGTAGCGATCATTGTGATCTTCCTGGTCTCGGGGTCTTTTGAAACAGACACTCATTCATTGCTCAGCGGACTGGAAGCAAAGCCGGTTACTTTTTCGATCTATAGTTTTCTCATTCTGACCTCAGATATAGTGCTGCCGGTGCCGTCAAGCATTGTGATGTATTTGAATGGATTTGTTTTAGGAATATTCGCAGGGTCTCTATTGTCATTTGCATCGCTTATGGCTTCGGCTGTTATTGGTTATTTCCTGGGAAAAATAGCTTTGCGTTTCCGAAAAAAAGAACCCGAAGAAAAAGCCAATCTTTTATTAAGCAGGATCGGTAGCATTGCTGTTATCATAACCCGGGGGATACCTGTGCTGTCAGAAAGTGTTTGTATAGTTTGCGGTTATAATAGAATGCCATTTAAAAAGTACTTTTTATTTATTATTATCGGAACGATACCCTTATGTATCCTCTATGCGTACTTTGGTTATACAGGCAAAAATGAGAATAATTTTCTTCCTGCCTTTTTCTGTTCCTTATTGGTATCGGCTGGATTTTGGTTTTTCGGTAAAAAATTATTTAGCCCGGTACTGGAAGCATGACTTAACTATTTTCCAAGCAGTTTAATAAAACTCCGGATCAATTGGTCTGCTTCATTAAGTTACCGGCAGGTCTTTGTTTTGGTCATTGAATTTATAGGCGAACACTTCATAAATAGTAGTATTGATGGATGTCGGATAAATAGTGCTTGATGTCGGCCTCAATGACTTAATTCCCCCATACAATATTCCAACAGAACTGATCCCCGCGGGTAATTTACCATGATCAATAATTTCTTCCGAATCTGAATATGAAAAACTGGTATTTGCTAAAAACATGGCGTTGGCGCCAACAAAGTCCGGAAGCTCGGGATAAAGCGGCGGGATCTGTATGTATTGTTTCATTACTCCATCCTTGAATATCATTTGAGTGATGGTTTTTACAAATGGCAGTTTTGCGCCATCATCTCCATCTTCCCATTGATGGGTCGTGGTATTGTATTGATATCTTCCGATGCCGCCGAGCAAAACAATTGTGTTTGCATCAGTGAGCGGATTATAAAAGCTAACTTTCGCACATTTATACTGATTCGTTTTTTGAATTAATGTATCCTGCCGGGCGGAGAATGAATCCTTATTAATATTTATATAAACAGGATTAGCATAGCCATTATCATCACTTGTAAAAACTCCCCCGAAGGCGGCGTAAAACGTTCCGCTTTGCTGTATGACAGGAGCGACCGGAATATCTCTCCTGTGCAGTATCGCTTCGTTAATATAAGAACCAGTGTCAGTGATCTGTCCATTTTGAAAACGAAATTTCCTGACCGAGTTTGTGTAATTACCCGTTTGCCCCGGCTGGTACACTCCTCCATAATTCTGGCCGAACATGAGATAGAATGCATCTGCGACCTTGACCAATTCTCCGCCGGTCACCTGGATAAATGGAGACGATGCCGTATCGAGTATTGCTTTCTTTGCGTCTCCATTTCCCTGCAATTCCACTTGTCGTATCATTTCAGAGACCTGTACAGAAACTATTTTGTCAAATGTATAATCGCTTTGAGCATCGTTGACATTTTTTACTCCATAACCGCCGACGATGTACAGGATATCACCATCGCGGCAAAACTGCATGTTGGAAGAAGTGAATTGTAGATAGAATGGATCGTTTGGATTCAACAGCAGCTCTGAATATGAATAATCCGAAAGGTTTATTACCCAGATAGATTTGTTTGCTTTTTGTGTCGTGAAAGCGCCGCCTTCCTGCGAAAGGCCATGAAATCCCCCGATGATCCCGCCGATCAATAACAATTTATTGCTCTTGTCTTGCCCACGCACCTGATTGAACAAATGGCAATTTTTCCGGGACATCAAGTGGATTCACCCAAACGGCATACATGCGTGTACCCAGGTCAGCACTTTCTGTTGTCTCTTCCTGTTTGAGCTTTTCTAAAATTTCATTTGTATTCATAACGATCTTATTTGTATTAATAAATAATAGACAGGCATTCTTTTACTTCGATTTGTTGTTTACATATTGGACCCATGCTTTTAACAAAGCAAGTTGTGAAGCGCTAAGCTCCCGTGATTTTGGCATATAAAGGATATTGTTCCAGAGTTTCGGATCGGTACGCTGTAAAACAAGTCCCGCTATTGTTCCATTTTCCCATACATCAGCCGTAAAAGGATGTATCAATGCCATGATGGGATAAGCTACATCGTACATTTTAAAAACTTCTTCATAAACTACAGCAAAGGTCGGAGGCGTGTAACCGGGATGAGAAGGATTCATATACTTACTGTAATCTTTAGTTGGATGCACTCTCAAACAAACAAAACTGCCCGTGTCCATTACTGTATAATTTCCCGTGTTGAATGGCGGAATAGCATTGTTTGGATATTGACCGTTATATACAAAATAATAAACGGCGTTGTTGCTTAACTGCAGATCAGCATCTGACAAGGCCACTACACTGTTGTCTGCAAGACTTTGCCATTTTACATTGTCGGGTCCTTTAAGCGGATCATTGGCCGCTTCAGGAACTATATATTCAGCAACAGCAACCTGGACAGGATTAGTTACAGGCACACCTTTCTGAAATATCCGTACACGACACGGCACACGGTTCTCATCATATACCTGGTATCCCATGGAAGGTGAATAGCCCTGCTCAGTATATAATCCTTTTTGATCAGAGGAGATCATGTATTCCGATTCCTGCGCAACCTGTGTTTCTTTATTGTTTGCGGAAAGGAAACCAAGGATAAGATTATCTTGTACATTTCTAATAAGCGTTTTATCAGTAAGTAAAAAATCAAAAACGCATCCCGTTGTGAATACATTCTTCCTTGGATTATCAGTCGGATTTATTTTGATCCGAGCTATCTCGGAAGAAGTATTTGCATTATACCTGAATATCAGATCTCCGAGGTTTGGTGTTTCAAAACTGGCATCGCCACGATGAGCAGGCATGAATACAGGAGGCTGGGTAGAGAAAGGAGGGTTGATCAATTCCGGCCATGAATTTCCCATATCAACTGAAAAGATCGCATTGCCATTGTCAAGCGTTTTCAATGATGCTATAGGAGGTATCAGGTTCACCGGGATAGAATTTCCGGGCGACGCATTTGTATTATTATATATCGGGTTCATCCCAAGTGATATCAGGTTCCTTCCAAGTACTCCTGCCCGCATATCACCTTCATACCAGGGTGTAATACTTCCTACCGTTGTGCATTGAGCAGGGTTTGGTTTCGTTCCGTTCTTTTGATAATAATCCTGGTCATAGCGGTTCTCATATACTTCAAAAGTGGTGAAGGTGACAAAAACACCTTTCAATATTCTTTTATCATACGCTTTGTTTGAAACAAAAAATTTAAAGAGCAGTGATCTGTCCGGATCAGAAATATCTTCAATAGGAATAGATGAACAAAATCTGCCTGAACCTGCCATAGGTGGCACCCAGTTAATTACCCGCCATGCCGCGTATATCAACGCAGAGAAACGGGCAGGCGTTCCCTGTAAAAAAACTTCGTTTGCATTATTGGCATTGAATAGATTTACATTGGAGCAAAAAATATTTGCGTACACTGATTGACTCGAGATCGTTTCAACCATGGATGCGGTGGTAATACCAGAATCGGGATATGTATCAAGATTACAAGAAGCATTGAGCAATGAATTGATAGCGGCCGGTATGTTTTTACTGTTTTTTGTCCAGTTAGTAATACCAGCGCCATCAAATGTTTGCACACCGGTTACTTTCGTGTTACTCATTTTTACACTCATATCACCATACATATTCCAGTAACCGGGGCAAAAGCCTACAAGCGTCGCTCCACCTTCCACAGGAACCAGGTCGTTATCCGCAGCAGCATAATAAGGTAAATAGGCAGCATCGGGAGCATTATTGTCCGAGCCGATCTTTGTCTCACACCAGGTTCGTAAAAGGGGGATGGTATTGATCGGTTTTATTTCTATATAATAATATCCATTGAGTTGATCAAAAACAGCGGCAGCGTTAAGCGGCGATTGCACGCTTGTAATTTTCTCTTTTGTTGAAAAATACAATCGCGGGGGCAAGAAAGCTTCTGATCTGGTTGCGTCATAAATTGTCAACGGGAAATAGTAGGCATTATTGATCGTGGGAACGTTGATATCTATATCGCCACTGAAATGAACACGGGGAAAATCAAATAAACCCATCTGTTACTGCATTTAATTGGTTTGAAATGTAGTTTCTACGGGGTATTAAGATTGAATGCGGAAGGGAATTGAAGTTTTATGTAAAGGATATTATGATCCGGGTTTTATCTTGATGAGTCAACAAAATACATATCGATCATGCCTTTGTGTTTAGCTTCTAATTTTCCCCGGGCCGTGCAAATAAACTGATCTTTCACCAGCTCATAGGTCGTTGCAGAAATATTTATTTTACCTGCTTCACTTGTGCTTTCCATCCTGCTCGCAATATTTACGGTATCGCCCCAGATATCATACGCAAATTTCTTTACACCCACTACTCCGGCCACTACCGGTCCTGTATGAATACCGATCCGGATATTGAAATATTGTTTTCCTGCGGCTTCTTTCTTTGCCTTTAATTCATTCATGAAATTCATTATGCTCAATGCTGCGTTCAATACATCGGTGGCGTTGGTTGTATTGGGAGTAGGCAAACCTCCAGCACACATATAAGCATCCCCGATGGTCTTGATCTTTTCCACTCCGTATTTTTCAAGTATATGATCAAATTCTGAGAAGTATTCATTGAGTTCGGTGACTACTTCTTCAGGTCTGAGTTTTTCTGAGAACTGTGTAAAGTCTTTTATATCCGAAAAAAGTACAGTGACCTGTTCGAAATTATGGGCACGACACGATCCCGTGGACTTTAATTCTTCAGCAGTTTCGGCAGGAAGAATGTTCAGCAATAACTCATCGCTTCGTTTTCTTTGATTTTCAGCTTCATTTTTTTGCTCTACTACTTCAGCGGTTCTTTCTATTACTTTTATTTCCAGCATACGATTGGCCTCTAACTGGATCTCTTCATTTTTCTTTAGTTGGCTAATGATCTCCCGCTGTTTTTTTTCATTCTCTGATTTAAGGAAGTTGATCCGGTCTGCCAGTGCAAATGACAATAAAGCTACTTCCGTCATGTGCCCGATAAAAATACAGTGTGTAGTGAAGAAATTACTTGGAAGCACATTATTGATAGCAAGTATATAAATAAAAACAAAGATCAGGAATAGGGTCCAGGCGATGAGGAAATATTTTGCAGAAGGAACTCCGCGCCGCAAACTTTGAACGGCGGCATAAATAAAGTAAATACAGGTGACAAGGCTTAGCATTTGTGCAAGACCAGCGGCAATAGGGTAGGCGCCAATAAAATTCACAATGGCAAAAGCTAAATATAAAAAAATGGTTGTTCGCCCGATGTAGAATAACCATTTCTGCTTTTTGGTAATGGACAAAAAGTTCATAGCAAAAAGCGTGATAATGACGTTGGTCACGCAAATAAGCGCAGGCAAAAGAAAATTAAGCTTGGGAAAATTCGGCCATAAAAACTCGAATGAAAAACCCTGTAACCCAAGATAGAATGTTACCGAGCCGATGATGTAAAGAATATAATAGAGATATCTTTTTTCCCGGACCGACAGGTAAATAAAAAAGTTATAAATAAAAGCAAACAGGATCAGCCCTATGTAAAGACCCCAGAAAAGATTATGTGCCTGGTTATATTCAGCATATTTGTCTTTGGATGAAAGCGCCATCGGGATCTGAAACGGGAAGCCAGAATTTCCTTTTATGTAATAGGTGTGCGTTCCATCATCTTGCAGATCCAGGTCGAATAACCAATTCTCAGAAATAATAGGGCGTTCACGAAAAGGTTTATTTATCCCGCCCTGGAACATCTTTACCGGAGAGCCTCCCGTTGTCTCATATAACTCCACGTCTTCCAGCAATGGCGCCATGATCTCGAGGAAGATTTTCTTTTCTGTATTGCTATTAACAGAAAACCGCATCCATACATTAAATGGAATATTTCCCAGGTTTAATATACTCGTCTCACCGGGAACAAAAGATTGCTTCAGCACATCCCCGATTCCCATCTTGCGGGAAGAGTCAACAAAGAACTCAATATTTTTCCCGATCAAGAATCTGTCCCGGGTATTTACCGTCACCGGCTGTTGAGCATTCGCGGCTGAAATACCATCAAGGAAAATAGCAACCGCTAAAACCAGTTTAGTAACTTTCATATACAATTTGATTAGGTTCAAATAATATGACCTGGTCTTTTTTAAGTTCTTCGTTGACAGGAGCGCCGATAGATTGCTGGTAACGGAAAAAATTGGTCGGATCATACTTGTTTTTGATCAGCACCAGTTGACCATAATAATTACCCCAGTAGGCCCATTGAAAATTTTCCTGCTCCCTGTTTGGATAATTTTGATAGGAGTGGGTATTGCCATATTGGTTCATGAATGTAAACAGCTCTCTTGTCCATTCATCATTTTTTTTCTGATCATTTGTTTCTTTATTAAAGAAAGCGTCCACGAAGAAATCCATTTTTACATCGCGATGAATAAATGCATTCGTACCGACCGGGATGGAATTGATCTTGCCCCCGTAGCACTCCATATCTATCATTGAATATTTATTCGGCGCCGTTGTATAAAAGTAGGAAAGTATGTTCTTCCAGTCGTTTACCGTGAGCGATCGTGCTATATAAACGCTCCGCGAATAAGCCATTATATCATCCGGGACATTTGGTGTACCGTCTAACACTTGGGTGTTCACATAAGAATATTTGCCGGTGACCTTATTCCCGAATTCTGCGCCCGGTACAGATTGCAGCGGTTGTAAAGCCTTATCAAAATCAGCTTCGGTACCGATCCATGATACACAGAAAAATACTTTCTTTAACCCATCGGTGTCAGTTGTCAGAACCGTTTCAATGCCAAGATTAGGATAAGCAGTTGCAGTCAGATAATTTTCCTGTATCGCAAACATAGCCTGCGCCGCATTTGTTGGATCCTTATCTATTACCCATTTTACTTTTCTTCCCCAGATATTCCCTAAGTCAACTAACCGATATTTTATAGTCAGTAATACGCCAAAATTTCCCCCGGTGCCACCTTGCACTGCCCAGAACAGATCAGGGTTCTGGTTATTGTTGGCTACAACGATCTTACCATCAGCTAACATCACGGTAACTTCAAGCACACAATCGCAATTCATTCCAAAAGCCCGTGACGTAAGACCATAACCTCCCCCCTGCATAAATCCTGCCACCGCCACCGTGGGACAACCACCTCCAGGCATGTGCAACCCAAATTGCTCCAACATCGGGAATATCTTACCAAAAGTGCAGCCCGCATCAATGGTAGCTGTTTTCCCGGGCACATCGACATGAATGTTATTAAGACTGCTCATGTCAATGACGATGCCATCGCAAATGGAATAGCAGGCAAGGCTATGTCCTCCTGATCGGATCGCTGTCAAAACATTGTACTGTTTTGCCACCTGCAGCACAATTCGTATGTCCTCATAGCTGCCGGCATAGAGGATCATGATCGGAGACGCAGGATATACATTGTCGAAGTCTTGCCGGTCATCTTCATAACCTTTGGTCCAGGGGTAGACAATTTTTCCAGCAGTTGCCGCTTCAATTTTTGCTAATTCAGTTTTTGAGATCGGGTAATCTTTCGGAATACTTCGATCACTTTCACTGCTGTTTAACCAGTTGATGTGATGGAACTTTGCAATTTGCAGTGGCGTTTTCCTGTATTTCATTTTTGGTAGCTTTAGAGAGGGAAATCAAATATAAAACTTTCAGATTTAACGACAACATTTATAAAGCGCGGATAACTCCATTAAAGTTATAGGTTATTTACTCCAATAAACAAGTGAAATGTTCGAAGAACAAACCATCAACAAAGTGCGAAATGTATAGCAACGAGTTTCCGTTGGACTTTTGTGGTTATCTTCAGCATCGATTTTTCAAGCGACTTCTGCCACCTTACCAAATTGAAATCAGATGGAAAAATCTTATAAATACCTGGGATACTTTTTTCTCCTGTTAATTCCGCTGATTTTCGCAGGGTTTTATAGATCCTATTTTGAACCATTTCCCAATTTCGATAAGAAAATAGATGTGTTTGCTCACATACATGGCGCACTGGCTTCTATCTGGATCTTAATGTTGATGGTTCAACCTTTCCTTATCCTTAAAAAGAAATATTCACTTCATCGTAAGATAGGCCGGCTTTCGTATATTATTTTTCCGTTACTGGTTTTATCATTTATTCCGCAAATAATTAAGGTCATTAATACGGAAGATCTTGCCTATTTATTCTTCCCCGTAAGCGACGGCATTCTGCTTATCGTGTTTTATTCATTAGCGATCTACAATAGAAAAAACACTCCCATGCACATGCGGTATATGATTGTTACCGCCGTAATTTTTTTGGGGCCAACGATTGGACGGATCGGGCCCACTTTGCTGGGCTGGACTGAACTTTTTACACAGAATGTTCAATACGCAATCATTTATTCGATCCTCCTAAGCCTGGTATTGTATGACAGAAGCAATAGAAAGAAATTTACTCCTTACCTGGTTGCAATAGTGGGTTATGTTTTTCATCAATCAGCTTATTATTTGGTCTTCCAGTGAATTTTTTATGAAACAAAAAACTTATACAGCTATTTTTCTGACGCTGATCGCATTTCTTCAGATTGGTTCAGGGCATGCGCAACAGGTAAGACCGGCACAATCGGAGCTTAGTACTGTTTTGGATTTTATCCTGTCAAAAAATAGTTTATGAATCTTTATAAAACTGCCAGCCTGGTTTTTATTTTATCTGTTGGTTTGATTGTTAACGGTCAAACAAAAGATTCACTGGAAGTAATAACAGCAACACAAAAATTTCTGAGATCCTTTAATACTTTCGATTGGAAGAAATTCAGTCAATCATTTACAAATGATGCGACAATTTTTTTCCCTGATTGGCAGGAAGGAATACGTAGGATTGGAAAAAAGAGCATTGAAGAGACCTGGCTGGCCATTTTCCCTGAATTCCTTGATTCGGCAAATACATTTAAAATGGATATTATTCCAAAAGATATTTTTCTTCAATTATACCGCAAAACAGCGATAGTAACCTTTCATTTAGGAGATCAAAATGGCGAGTTGTCGAGAAGAACATTTGTATGGGTTAAACAAAAGAAGCAATGGAGGATCGCACACTTGCATGCTTCTAATGTCTCTCCCGGGAGGAACAATTGAGCGACCATTTTGAAGTGAATCTATTGCGTCGAAATCTGGGCGATCACACTTTTCATGCTCAGCTCCTTCATAGTCTGGAGTTAATAATAAAATTTATTATGTTGATTGCGCGTTAAAATCAATGATGAGCAACTTTGAGTTCCTATTATTGTTATTGCTAAGTGGCACATATCTTGTTCTATGCCCGTATCCCATTTATCGTGAGACAACCTAATAATTTGTTAATCGTTATAATGTGGATGATGTTGAAACAATAGTATCTAATTTTGAACGTAACTAATAGCATGAAATTTTTCCTTGTTATCTTTTTAGGAAGCTTTATTCTTTCTAAATCCACATGGCAAACCGATTTTGACGCAGCTAAGCGATTAGCGAAAACAGAGCATAAACTGATACTTCTTAATTTCTCCGGTTCCGATTGGTGCGGCCCCTGCATACGTATGCACAAAGAAATATTTGAAAGCGACGCTTTTGACCAGTTTGCAGATGGAAATCTTGTATTAGTAAATGCAGATTTTCCGAGATTAAAGAAACATGAGCTTTCAAAAGATCAGCAAAAGAAGAATGACCATTTAGCGGACGTTTATAATAAGGATGGAACATTTCCCAAAACACTTATTTTGACTACCGAAGGGAAAGTTTTAAAAGAATGGTCAGGTTACCCGCAGATATCTTCTGACGAATTTACCCGTCAGGTCAAAGCGATCGTTGATGCAAACAAATGATGTAATCGAAATTGCTACCACACTCTACCGGCAGGTGGTAAAGCTGATGGGAAACCGGTTTGAGATCAGCGTGGTGGCGGATGATGAATCTTGGGCCAATGAATGCATTGATGAAGCTGTCGCTGAAATACGCCGCATTGAAAAATTGTTTACCACCTTTGATGAATCCAGTCAAACAAATCTGATCAACCGAAATGCCGGTATTGCTCCCGTTAAAGTAGATAAAGAAGTCCTTGATCTTATCAACCGTTCCAAAAAGATATCCGATATCACGCAAGGCGCTTTTGATATTACTTATGGCTCGATAGATAAGCGTTTGTGGAATTTTGATAAGACAATGACCAGCCTGCCTGATCCGCAAACGGCAAAAAAGTTAGTCCGGCTGATCAATTACCGTAATGTGATATTAGATGAAAAGAAATGCGCCGTCTTTTTAAAAGAGAAGGGAATGAGGATCGGTTTTGGCGGAATAGGGAAGGGCTATGCAGCAGAGAAAGCCAAATCACTTTTGCAGAAAAAAGGAATAAAAAGTGGTGTTGTAAATGCGGCCGGTGATCTTACTGTATGGGGACATCAGCCCGATGGCAAACCGTGGACGATCGGGGTGGCTGATCCCGATGCCCCGCGTCATGCATTTTCATTTCTTGATATTACCAATATGTCGGTGGCCACTTCAGGCAACTATGAAAAGTTTGTCATGATCGGAGGAAAAAAGTATTCGCACACTATTGATCCGAAAACCGGTTTGCCTGTGAGAGGGATTAAAAGTGTGACCATTATTTCACCAAATGCCGAGATCGCCGATGCTATGGCAACGCCTGTTATGATCATGGGTATAAAAGTGGGGCTGGATATGATCGATCAAATAAGAGGATTGGCTTGCATCATTATTGATGACAACGATACTATCTACACGTCAAAAAATATAAACCTGAAATGAAACACAAATATCCCTGGCATGGTGCTGTTCTTTCGCTGCCTTTGATGGCAGCTGTTTGCCTGGTGGTTGGCTCTTGCACGACGGTGAAAGAATACAAGAAAAATAAACTCAACGATTCGGAGATGTCGCTATCCGGAAGAAAAGTAGAGAAGACCGAACTCAATTTTCAATCGTATCGTGAAGGCGCTTCAGGCGCCAATGGCGGTAAGACAGGCGGTGGTTGCGGATGTAATTAAAACTAATAATGACCGGTTATGAAGAAGTTATTTCTTTCGGTGATAGGAATGTATTTCACGATGGTGGCTGCCTTATCACAAGGCAATACAAAAACTGACTCAGTTTATAAGCCACGCAAGCTGACATTTGAAGAAGCGAATCTTGTATCCAGTTATTACCGGCAGGATGGTAATAATGCGGCAGTGACCGGTGGTGTTGGTTCAGAAAAGTTGACCGATCTGTCTAACTCGATTGATCTGAAGTTAAGTACTTATGACAGGCGAAACAGGAAACATAGTTTTACAGGGGAAGTGGGAATTGATCATTATACATCTGCATCATCGGATAAAATTGATCCAACTAACATTTCTTCCGCTTCTCATGCGGACACCCGCATCTATCCTTCACTGGGATGGACAATGGAAAATGAAAGCAAGGGGAGCACGGTAGGAGCAGGTTTATCTTTTTCAACAGAATTCGACTACCAGTCTTTTGGTGCCAATGTCAGTTTCGGGCAAAAGACAAAGAACAGGATGGGTGAGTTCAATGCAAAAGCGCAGGCTTATATCGATAACGTCAGCCTGATCTACCCGATTGAGTTGCGGGCGGGAGGAGGTAACGGTCATGGCGAACACTACAATAACGCCGGTCGCAAGACTTTTAGTGGCAGTTTATCCTGGTCGCAAATTATTAATGAGCGGTTACAGGTAATGCTCGAAGGTGAAGTGGTGTACCAGCAAGGTTATCTTGGTCTTCCGTTTCATCGTGTTTATTTCGTCGACAATTCCGTGCATGTAGAGAACCTGCCATCCAGCCGTTTAAAAATTCCATTGGGTATTCGGGCCAATTATTTTATCGGTGATAAATTCATACTGAGGTCATGGTACCGTAATTATCATGATGACTGGGGCATTAATTCCAATGCGCTGCAGGTTGAAACTGTGATAAAGCTTACCCCTTTTTTATCTGTAACCCCATTCTACCGGTTTTACCAGCAAAGCGGCGTGAAATATTTTGCTCCCTATAAGAAGCATACTGTTGCTGATACTCATTATACCAGCAACTATGACCTGTCAAAATTCAACAGTAATTTCTTTGGGGCAGGCTTTCGCATCACCCCGCCGGCAGGAGTATTTAAGATACAGCATTTGAATTCCCTGGAACTGCGATATGGTCATTACCAGAAAACTACCGGTATGAATTCTGATATTATTTCGCTGAACCTGAAAATCAAATAGCATCAGACCAGACAAATCGCTTAGTCTATATCTTCTACTATAAAAATTGCGTTGTTGTTAAGATCGTAAAAACCAAATTCATTTGTTTGCCAGAGAGTGTTGGCAACGAATTTGTTTTTATTGACGGTGCCTCTTTTTATAAACTCGTCAAAGATCGGTTGTATGTTTTTAACAAAGATCCTGATCGCTGAGCCACCAAGTAACGGATCGTTTTCTGTATTAGCATGCCATTGCAGGTGTATAGATAAATTTTCCCGGTGAAGTACTGCATACATTTTATCATAAAATACTGCATCAAAACCGGTTTTTTCCTTATACCATTTTACATCTCTTTCGATATCTGAAGAAGGAAGAACAGGTATAATGCCGAGAAGTGTTGTAGCAGGGTCCATAGTCATTAGTTTTTAAGAAGCAACCGAAGATAACCAGATTTCAATATAGGGAATTACATGTGAATGGTTATTGTTTGACATAGCCGGAAATGCCCGGAATTAGAACTGAAAAAATTAAATTACTTAAATTTATAGAATCTAAACTTCGTTTAAAACCATCTTCAAAATGCAAACAACCAGGAAACATTTTATTAAAACAACCGGGACGGGTATTCTGGGTCTTACTTTTCTTCCTGCGTTGACACCACTAGAGAATTTATTTGGTGATCATTTGCCAATAAGTCTTCCCCGCACAAGTCCTGAGGCGCAGGGTATTTCCTCAACGGCTATCCGGAATTTTCTTAAAGCAATCAATGCGTCCGGTATACAATGGCACAGTTTCATGCTGCTGAGGCATGGCAATGTTGTAGCGGAAGGATGGTGGAAGCCTTTTGATGCGACTTACAAACACACACTTTATTCTCTTTCTAAAAGTTTTACAAGTTCCGCTATTGGTATGCTCGTGATAGATGGCAAGCTGAAAGTAGAAGATCCGGTTATATCTTTTTTTCCCAATGACCTGCCTGCTGAGATAAGTGACAACCTGAGAAAAATGAAAGTGAAACACTTGCTTACAATGAACACCGGGCATGCCGAAGATACGCTTCCTAAATTCAGGGAATCGCCGGATAAGACATGGACAAAAATTTATTTTGAACAACCCGTGACGTTTCAACCGGGCACTCACTTCCTTTATAATACCGGCAATACATATATGCTTGGCGCTATCGTTTATAAAATAACAGGCCAGACGCTTGAACAGTTTTTAGGTCCGAGGTTATTTCAACCACTTGGTATTACGGGGTATGACTGGGAAAAGTCGCCGCAGGGATTAAACACTGCCGGATACGGATTAAGAATAAAGACCGAAGATATTGCAAGATTCGGTCAGCTTTATTTGCAAAAAGGTAAATGGGATGGCAAAGAGATATTGTCCGAAGCATGGATAAATGAAGCAACAAGTTCACAAACAAGATCACAGGAAGGAAATGGTGACTGGGCGCAGGGTTATGGCTACCAGTTTTGGCGTTGCAAGCCCGGATTCTACAGAGGTGATGGAGCGTATGGTCAGTATTGTATTGTAATGCCTGAACAGGATGCGGTGCTGGCCATTACAAGTGAAAAGCTGGGATATGCAAAAATCAATGACAACAGCCTGGGAAAACCTCTTACCTGCCATGCAGGATGGAAATTTAGTGGAAGATAAAACAGAATTGACGGAACTGAAAAATGAATTGAAGGGTTTGGTTCTGCCTGTGATGAAAGGTTCAGGCATGTCAGCATTGTCTTCAAAGTATAATAATAAAAAGTTCAAACTTGCTGCTAACGAGTATGGTGCTGCTGAAATACAATTCAAATTTTCAAAAGATGGTTGTAGCTGGATCATAAAAACAGCAAAGGGAGAGACCAGTATTCCGTTTGGTGGAAAACTGGATAACGGGCAAAGACAACATCAACTATCCATTTCCTGTTGCAGGTCGCATACATGTTCCTTCGAAGGTCGCCGGTACTGCTGCATGGATCAATGAAAATACATTGCAACTGAATGCTCGTTTTGTCGAAGCTATACATGGAGACAGGATCACTATCGTATTTGACGGCGATAAAATTTCTGTATCGTTTCTGAACAGCATCTTGGAGAATTCGAAAAATAATCCGGAGAAAAGGATGAATATATCCGGAGTGGTTAGTTAGTGTTTAAATTGCATCAGGAAAATAAAAAGCTTATGAAACTTTCAAATAATAAAATTCTGATCACAGGCGGAGCTACCGGTATTGGTTTTGCGCTGGCTGAAAGGTTTGTACAGGAAAATAATACGGTGATCATTTGCGGAAGGCGTGAATCAGCTTTAAAGGAAGCCGTTGCAAAGTTTCCATCAATAGTAACAAAGACCTGCGATCTGTCGGAGGAAAGTGGAAGAGAGGAGTTGTATAAATGGGTAAAGAAAGAACATAATGACCTGAACATGCTGATCAATAATGCAGGCATTCAACAGTGGATGTCGTTGTCGGACGATAACTTTTATCAAAGGGCAAAAGAAGAGATCACCATTAATATTGAGGCGCCGGTTCATTTGTCTAAGCTGTTTCTCGATCTGCCGTCGCTGAATACGATCGTCAATGTAACATCCGGTCTGTCATTCGTGCCACTCACGAAAGTTCCTGTTTATAGCGGGACAAAAGCATTCTTGCATTCATTTACTTTATCGCTGCGTCATTTATTGAGAAAAAGAAATATCGAAGTGATCGAACTGGTGCCACCGGCACTGAATACCGATCTTGGCGGCAAAGGGATACATGATTTTGCCCCGCCTGTCAGTGGTTTTATAGATTCAGTTTTTGAACAGCTCAGGGAAGGAAAAAAAGAAATTACTTATGGATTTACTGAAGCCATGGCAAAAGCCGGGGAGGATATATTCAAAAAAACATTTTCGAAAATGAATGAAGAAAGCTGATGGAATGAGGTGACGAATTCTTTTATTATTTATACAGATTTCCGTTCAGGTACTTTAATCCTGAGTCAGCAATGATCGTAACGATCTTCTTTCCCGCACCGATTATTCTTGCACGTTGAATAGCTGCCCAAACATTTGCGCCGGATGTAGTTCCTCCGAAAATTCCTTCCGTTCGCGCCAGCTTTCTTGCTGTGGCGTAAGCGTCCTCATCTGATACGGGGATTATTTCATCTGCCAGGTCTAACCTGCAGATTGATGGCACGAAGCCCGATCCTATTCCTTCTAATTTATGAGAGCCGGAAATATCACCGCCTGACAGAGCACGAACATGCAGCGGTTCAATTGCTATGCAGCGGACAGTGGAAATTTCCTGTTTGAATATTTCGGCATTACCCGAAAAACTTCCACCGGTACCAACACCCATGATAAATTCATCAATGTTATTTCCAAGAACTGCAATAGTCTCTTTTGCCATCTTATGATACGCATTCCTGTTGTCAACATTATTGAACTGATCGGTCCAGAACGTATTGGTCTCTTTGCTCAACTCCCTTGCCCTTTCGATCATGGAGTCGATCAGCTTTGCCGTTATCCTCCGGTTTTCACTGGGAAATATTTCAAGCTCTGCACCAAAGGCTTTCATCGTCTGCAATTTTTCCGCTGAAAAAGCATCTGATGAAACAAAATGCGCCTTATAACCTTTGGTAGCGCATACCATCGCTAACGAACTGCCGGTGCTTCCTCCTGTATAATCAACTACTCTGCCACCCGGTTTCAACTGACCTCTTTTTTCAGCTCCTTCCACCATGGAAAGAGCCATGCGATCTTTCATGCTTCCGGTTGGATTGGCTCCTTCGTATTTTACATAAATAGTAGCGCAACCCGGTTCAGTCATGCGTTCTAATTTTATCAGCGGTGTATTTCCTATTGCTTTCATGTTTTTCAGAATGATTGAACAAAAATTTACGGCTTACAGGCAAGGCAGGCATTTGAAATTTTGTTCCTTTGATTCAGTACGACAAAATTAGCGAGTTGGAGGTTAGCGGTAGTTGTTTTATTGAATGATAATGTCTTCAAATTTATAGTCATCGGGCAGGTTTTGAAATTTATCTTTTGTGATCTTAATTTTTGCTTTTCTATTGCTTACTATCAATTGAACCAAACTGCATAACCTTGCCTTCTTAAATCTAAGGCAAGTTTTTCTTCCATTTTCAAAGCTTCCTGCCTGTTCATTGCCCTGAGGTTTATATGGTCATAGAGGCTCGGACGTAAATATGCGCCGTACTTCTGAACGATATTTGCAGACAGCCTGTAACCTTTTTTGTTTACGTAACCTGTCTTATGTTGCTTGAATCGTTCTGCCGGAGTTTTACTGGTCATGCCGACATAAAGGCACTGGAGTACCCCATTAAATTGGGGATTAGCATTCCGGAATTTTGTATTTTCTGTAAAGACCCGCTTCGATAGCTCAATAACATATACCTGGTATTTCATTTCCTGATTTTTTTTACAGTTCTTGTCAACGTCAGCGTAACCAGGTTTGAGCAACTTCGAATTTTTTATTCATATTTCTTTACCAATTTCAAGACCAGGTCTTCGTTCCTGATATCGTTATACGGACAGTCAATAATTATTACTGCGTCAAAGCCATTTGATTCTGTCTTTTCCTTTTCATTAAAAATAATGATTCCTCTTCCGGCATGTCCTTTAAAACCGGGTTTGCATAATTCAAAAAAATCTTTCTTTGATAACAGGCCTTCACCATTTGTGTTCGAATTTTTAGTGCAGGAATAAAAGGCTATCTTCTTTTGGCTGAAATTAAATCCATTTTTTGGGTCATTTGCTGAATGCTTTTTTGTCTGTGGTGGTGAAAAGAACAGGCTGTCCATAACGGTAATCTCGTATTGATTCAGTGCCGGGTTGTTATTGAATCCACAACTATCTAACGGGTTAATTTGCCCATTACATAAATGATAGGTCAGAATAACGGACAGAAAGATCAATATTTTTTTGAATCTCATTGTTAAATAAAATTACTGCTCTTTTGTTTTCAACATTATTATGCTTAGTATCTAATCTTTGGGCTCCCACAATTCAATTTTATTTCCTTCAATGTCTAAAATATGAACAAATTTTCCGTAATCATATGTTTCGATTTTGTCCACGATAGTTACGTTTTCCTTTCTTAATTCTTCCACCAATGCTTCTAAATTCTCAACCCTGTAGTTGATCATAAAGTCTTTTGTTGAAGGCTCAAAATATTTTGTGCTTTCTTTAAAAGGATTCCACTGGGTAATCCCTTTCTTAGTGCTGTCATCGATCTCCCGCCATTCAAAGCTTGTTCCATATGGACTTGTCTCAAACCCAAGGTGGGTTTTATACCATTCGTTAATTGCGTTCGGGTCTTTACATTTGAAGAAAATTCCGCCTATTCCTGTTACTTTTTTCATTTTTGTATTTTTATTTTTGTCTGAGATTATTGTCTTAAAAGCGAAACCTGACAGAAACGAAATAGCAATTAGTGTTGTCGTCAAAAATATTCTTTTCATTGTTTATGGGTTAAGTTTTTTATTTTGTAAGCTGTGCCGCCGGGCTGTTTGCATTGTCGTCACTATTTTTCGAGGATGTTTTTTAGCATTGTCAGGCTAACATCCATGTCTTTCGCAACATGTTTTTCCATCATGGGTATCATTATGTTTATCGGATATATCAATGTTCCGGCATTGCTCCAGGATACTTTGGTTTGATCATCGTGCAACGGTTCTGTCTCCATGATTATAGAGGCAGTGGCTTGCATCGGTTTTACAAAACGGATTTCTGTTTCAACTCTTTCCCCTTCCACAATGTTCTTGATTTCCTTTTCTCCTACACCGGCATTTTTGTCTCCGCTCCAGGCGTAAATGTATCCAACTGTTCCATCTGTTCCTTTGAAATCTCTCTTTCTGTCAGTGCCAGCCATTGCATGCTTGTTGAACTCGTCCTGGTTTTTTAAAAGTTTTATATAGTCAAATACTTTTTGCACTGGCGCATTGATGACAATTTCACGTTTGACATAGTGTGTCCTTTTCATAAAAAGCGCAATGATCAACACCAATGCAATGATGCTTCCCACTGCAAGTAGAATTGTAATTATGATATTCATTTTACTTTAGATTGTAAATTTATGATATGCAAGCGCCATTCACTGGCCGGTGTTGATGTAAGTTAATAAACAGATTTTGTACCTGGGATAAAATTTCTATTGCGTCAAAACGTGTAAAGCAAATAGCAATATCCATCTTGCGAGCATAAGTTGCCCTTGTTCAAAGCTGTGCAGGTTCGTGTTAAGAGTCATTTAATCGTTGGCGCGTAGTAAAGAGTAATTGCTCCGGAGCTAAAGGATTTTGTCTTTAAGAGTTTAAGAATACTCTTATTCTTTATGTTTTTAAACAGGGGCAAACCGCTTCCTGCTATAACCGGATGAACACAGAGCTGGAGTTCATCAATCAAATTGAGATTTATACAGGCTACAATTAAACCCGGGCTGCCAACTAAAATGTCTTTACCCTCACCGGGCGATCGCTTGAGATCTAAAACTTCTTCCTGAATTTCCTTCTTTGCCAGCCTTGCCGTCTTCCATTCAACGTGGTGAAGCGTGTTGGAAAAAACAATTTTAGGGATGTTGTCCATTGTTACCGCAAATTCATCCATTGCTTTATTACCCGTTGGATTTTTTACTACGGTTTGCCAATATTCCATCAGCTGGTAGGTTACCCTTCCGTATAAAACGGCGCCTGCATTTCTTAACAGGTCATTGTAATGTTGGTGTATTTCATCATCTGCGATCACTGCCGTATGGTCGCAAAACCCGTCAAGTGTCATATTGATCGCGGCAATTAATTTTCTCATATTTTGTTTTTAATTGTGATAATGTTTCTGTTTTTTCCGGCTCGTTGCAGGCGGCCAGGGTCACCAAATTAAACTTACTTGCCTTCTTCCCTCTTTCATCGGGAGACATAAGATTAAAACATGATCCTTCTCTGAATGCCTATACACATAGGGCCTAATGTTGCGAGCATTTCCTTTAGTGAACTTCAAATATTTTATTCAATAAAAGGTCAATTTGCGTTGTATTGGTGTTAAGTCCCCGCCAATCACAAATTGAAGTAAAGCTGACCTCTTTAAGTACCTGTGAGTTGTATCTAATCCGAATTTTAAATGTGCCAACATAATCTGAGCAAAATCGTTTCGGTTGTCTTTCAAAACCTGCGAGCTCATTCGCTTCTTTGAACAGGCTGTCTTTTTCGGCGTTGTTGATTTGATACTTTCGAACTCTTCCTTTGAATGTCGTAACTTCTAAGGCATCTATTGCTTTTGTTATCTGCATGACTGTGTCGTTAAACTCAAAAGTTAAGTACTGCCTTTGAACAGGAACGTTCTGCGATGCTTTGCTTACGTCAGTCCGACTTGTACAGGCGCAAATGAATAGTAAAAAGAATAAGAATGATATTTTGAACATTAAGATAAGATACTGCATAGGAGAAATTCCATAGTGCGCACAATACACAATTTATGACACTCCCGAATTCCTTTCAAAAAAATGTCTTTTGGTTTTCACACAGATGATCTTCGCCATACCAATTGTTTTCAGCTGCAGCATTATTGCCCGTCAAATTGTTTCTTTCTCAAAAATAAATCGCACAAGCCTTAAACTTCCCCTTGCTATCAATCATTAACGCCGGCGCCGGACATTTGAACGCATTCAAAAATGTGAACACGGTGCGTAGCCACTTCTTATCTGTCTTGATCTTTGTGAAATCAATATCCGGCGCTAAATAGAATTGTCTTTTTCTTGGAACATCCGTCCGATCAATTGGAAAGCCCGGATCATTATCATACCATTTGTTTTCAAAACCACCGAACATTCCGTCAGCGCCATAACCAATAGAAATATTCAGCCATGCAGGCCAATTGCTTTTTGGGAAAAAAGATCTTGGACTTGCACTAAGCCAATAGGTTTGTGCATTATAGTCTTTCAGCATTCTTTCAGACCAGGAATCACCAAAGAGGTCATCCGCTCTTTTTTTCAACACGGGGTCATCATAATTTTTTCTATGAAAAGAAAATTTATATTGAATGCGTTGTTCATTCCACAGCGCTTCCTGTCCTACAAAAAAGCCTGAACCCACGAAATTGGCTACCATATCACTCCAGCTCCAGCCCCATTTCGAAGAATGAGCATCTAAAAATTCAATACCGGTCAAATAAGCAGTACTGCTTAGTGCGCCTATCCAAGCTGCTTTATTGTTTGATAGTCCTGCCCATGTCCACATAGCAGCCGAAACTTTACTGGCGTTATATACTGACCACGCATGACCCATTTTATCCACCTGCAGCCATTCTTTGCTATCATTGAAAGTATGAAAACTTGTTTTTGCATAACCTTTGTACCATGCTTCGTTGAGAAGAATAAGTGATCCTCCATATCCAACTAAATGTACACCTGCGATCAGCCATTGGCGGTTTGTGTTTTGATTTGAGTGGGCTGTGTCTTCAAGAGAAAAGAATGTGTTACGGACTTCGATATTCTGTGATGAAGATAGCTTGCTGCTATTTATAGTCTGAGAATTGGTTGCAATAAATGAGAATAAAGAGATGAGCAGTGATACTGCAGTTCGAGTGTGCGACACAAGGGATGATGATAGTTTTAATAGCGTTGGTAACATAAATATTATCTGCAATGGCATTATGCAACTTGCAGGTTGCTTCGGCCTGCATTCAGGCACATTTGTTAATACACCACTAATGCCGGCCTCGCAAGCTTCATAAAACAAAAATACGTTTACTTAATCTTTTCAGATTTTAAAAGCAAAATTCAATAACTTTCACCCGTATATATTAACGTTAAATTGTTTGTTTTATGGATGCAGCAATAAAAGAAAAAGTCAACAAGTGGCTCGAAGGAAGTTTTGACCAGCCTATCAAAGATGAGATCAACCGGTTGATGAAAGAAAATCCGAATGAACTGGCCGATGCGTTTTATCGTAATCTTGAATTTGGTACCGGCGGACTTCGTGGCATAATGGGAGTAGGAACGAACCGGATGAATAAATATACGGTGGGAATGGCCACGCAGGGTTATGCCAATTACCTGAAGCAATCTTTTCCGAACATCAGGTCAAAGTGGCGATTGCTCATGACAGCCGCAATAACAGCCGCTTTTTTGCGGAGACGACTGCCAATGTTTTTGCCGCCAATGGCATCAAAGTTTATTTATTTGAAGTCATTGCGACCAACGCCTGAATTATCTTTTGCCATCCGTCATCTTGGTTGCCAGGGAGGTGTGGTTTGTACCGCTTCGCACAATCCGAAAGAATATAACGGTTATAAAGCCTATTGGGATGATGGTGCGCAAATGGTACCTCCTCATGATAAGAATGTAATTAAGGAAGTGGAAAAGATAGGAACTGTGGATGACGTGAAATGGAGTGGCGGTGAAAAGAATATTACGATCATTGGCAAAGAAGTGGATGAAGCATATATAACGATGGTGAAAGGGTTGAGCGTGTATCCTGATGTGATAGCAAAACATAAGGACCTGAAAATAGTTTATACGCCCATCCATGGTACAGGTATCATGCTGGTGCCGGAAGTATTGAAACGTTTTGGTTTTACCAATGTGAATATTGTGGAAGAGCAAAGTAAACCGGACGGAAATTTTCCAACAGTTGTTTATCCCAACCCTGAAGAGAAAGAAACCATGAGCATCGGCTTAAAAAAAGCAAAGGAATTGGATGCGGATATATTGCTTGGTACCGATCCTGATGCTGACCGTGTAGGCATTGGAGTAAAGAATAACCATGGCGAATGGGTGCTGATGAATGGTAACCAAACAGCGGTGCTTGCATTTAATTATATGATCGAAGCGAGAAAAACAAAAGGCATTGCACAACCAAATGATATGGTGATCACGACAATTGTTACAACAGGGATGATCAATCGTATTGCTGAAAAGAATGCAGTAGCCTGTTATGATGTACTTACCGGGTTTAAATGGATCGCGGAGATGATAAAGTGAAAGAAGGGAAGGAAAATTATGTGATCGGAGGCGAAGAAAGTTTTGGATTGATGATCGGCGATAAGATAAGGGATAAGGATGCCGTTAGCGCTGTTGCACTACTTTGCGAAATGGCAGCCTATGAAAAAGATAAAGGAAAGACATTGTTTGATAAGTTGATTGATCTGTATGTGGAATATGGTTTTTATAAAGAGGACCTTATTTCCATAACGAAGAAAGGAATGGATGGTCAGCAGCAGATAGCCGCCATGATGGAGAGTTATCGTAGTAACCCACCGAAAAGTATTAATGGCTCAGAGGTCGTTCAGTTGCTCGATTACCAGTTGCAAAAAGGTCAAAAATTAAAAACCGGTGAAGAGTGGACGATCAATTTGCCAAAATCAAATGTGCTGCAATTCATACTGGCGGATGGAAGTAAGATATCTGCAAGGCCATCAGGAACGGAACCAAAAATAAAATTTTATTTCAGTGTGTTTACAAAATTGAATAGCCCCGCTGATTTTGATAAAGTGAATAAGGAATTGGAGGAGAAGATAAAGGCGATTATTGGGGATATGAAGCTGTGAAAAAACATTTTCCGACATGCTTAAAATTTTTAAATATTTAGACGATTTTGATTTTTTCGTTGTTGAACCTTCTTATAAGGCGATTGCAAAAGAGCTTGGTTTAACAGAGTGGAATGAAGTTGTTTGGATTGGAAGATTTTTTACCCTTGATAATGATTATGGGGAACATTGGTTTGACAACTGGGAATTGAGAGATAAAAACGACAAATCAATTAGAAAGCTGGGCCTTGACCATGCAGAGGTTTTTATAATTGATCCAGATAGATTTCAAAATGGAAGTGATGGCCCCTGTCACACATTTGAGCAACGAAAAAGATTTTGGACTGATGTTCTGAAGTCACTGGAGGTGAGCTATGAGACTTTATTTACTGAAGCAAGGAAACTAAACGAGGAGCGTCGGCTTTTCGACGAAAGTGAGTATATAAAGGATATTGAAGAGCGGATAAATAGAGTTAAAATATTTTAAACGTTACGATTATTTCTTGCGACACCTTGGGTTATCTTGCGTCCAGCTTATGCGCCCCGTAGAAGATACATACCGTCACAAAGGATTAAGAAAGAAACTTGTTGATGCCGTTCGCACAAAAGGAATTACAGATGAACGGGTGATTGAAGCCATCGGTAATATTCCCCGTCATTTTTTTCTTGATTCAGCTTTTGATGAAGTGGCGTATGAAGATCGTGCCTTCCCGATTGGAGAAGGTCAAACTATTTCGCAACCTTATACAGTCGCTTATCAAACTCAATTGCTGGAAATAAAGAATTTTGATAAAGTGCTTGAGATCGGAACAGGCAGTGCTTACCAGGCTATTGTATTGGCGGCAATGGGAGCCCAGGTTTTTACCATCGAACGTCAAAAGAAATTGTTTGATCAAAATAAAAACTTCGCCTTCCTGAAAAAATATCCTTCTATTAAATTTTTTTATGGCGACGGCTATGAGGGTTTGCCTACTTATGGTCCATTTGATAAAATATTAATTACCGCTGCAGCTCCCGATATCCCTCAAAAACTTATTCAGCAATTAAAGACCGGCGGCATGATGGTGATTCCCCTTGGAAGCGGCAATGTGCAACGAATGATACGCATCACCAAATTGGAAAATGATGCATTGAAAGAAGAAGCATTCGATAGTTTTTCTTTTGTACCGATGATCGAGGGAAAGAAAGGATGAACCCTCCCAATCCCGCATAAGGCGGGACTACCAATTCACAGCCCTTGCTTTTGGAAAAACCTTAAGTGAGCAGATTTTTCTTTAAACGAGAAAATTAATGGTAGGGTTGTATCAGACTAAGTTCCCCTTTAGGGGACAGGGGTTTACAAATGTATTGCCTCTCCATACGCGACTTCAATCGCATCTTTCACACTTTCACTGATCGTTGGATGAGGATGAATACTGTTCAGCACTTCATGATAAGTGGTTTCTAATTTTCTTCCTACAACGGTTTCTATGATTATCTCTGTTACATTATAACCGATCATGTGTGTTCCAAGCCATTCGCCGTATTTGGCATCAAAGATTACTTTTATAAAACCTTCAAGGTGACCGGCTGCTGAAGCTTTGCCGCTTGCACTTAGAGGAAACTTGCCCACTTTAATTTCATAACCTGCTTCCTTTGCCTGCTTTTCAGTATAACCAACAGAAGCAATCTCGGGGACGCAATAAGTACAACCGGGAACATTATTATAATCCAAAGGTTCGGGCTTGTGATCATATTTTTTCTCGTTATAACCGATCGCCTCTGTGCATATGATTCCCTCTTTGCTGGCTACATGGGCCAATGCCTGTCCGGGAGTGCAATCGCCGATAGAATAGATCCCGGGTATATTGGTCTGGTAAAATTTATCAACGAGTATCTTGCCTTTATCAGTCTTAATGCCCATTTCTTCCAAACCCATTCCTTCGATATTGGCTGCAATGCCAACTGCGCTTAATAAAACATCAGCTTCCAACGTTTTTTCGCCATCTGGAGTTTTTACTTTCGCTTTTACTCCATTGCCTGAAGTGTCAACCGATGTCACTTCACTGCTGACCATTATTTCAATTCCTTGTTTCTTTAAATTTTTATCCAACTCCTTAGATATCTCTTCATCTTCTACCGGCACCACTCTTGGCAAAAATTCAACGATCGTCACTTTTGTGCCCATGCTATTATAAAAATAACCGAACTCAACACCGATTGCACCACTGCCGACCACTATCATTGATTTGGGCTGTGATGGAAGGTTCATCGCTTCGCGATAGCCGATAATTTTTTTGCCATCAATCTTCATGGATGGTAATTCGCGGCTCCTTGCACCGGTTGCGATGATAATATGTTTTGCTTCGACAGTTTGTTTTTTACCATCTGCTCCCGTTACTTCCATTTTCCCTTTGCCAGTAATTTTTGCAAAACCCATAACCACATCGATCTTATTTTTCTTCATCAGGAACTGTACACCTCGGCTCATCTTATCAGCAACACCACGGCTTCTTTTTATCACAGCAGGAAAATCAGGTTTGCCGCTGGCTTCAATACCGAAATCTTTGGCATGTTTGATATAATCGTTAACCTGGGCGCTTTTCAGAAGGGCTTTAGTAGGAATACACCCCAGTTGAGGCAGATGCCCCCAAGACTTTCTTTTTCAATGACCGCTGTCTTAAATCCCAACTGTGATGCCCTGATAGCGGCTACATAACCGCCCGGACCACTGCCGATCACAACTACGTCGTATGCCATAGTAAGTTGATTAATTGATGAGTTAATGTGTTGATAAGTAAACGAGCGGCGAAGTTATCTGAAAACGCGGAATTGCACAAAAACGGAGATGACGACAATTATATGAGTATAACTAACCAACCTTTTAATTTGTCGGCATTACAGAATGATCAAATAAAAAAATATTTTCATGCTTTTAAGAATATATGTACTGAATTCCCTTACCTTGAGCATAACTTCTAACGAGTTTCTAATCCCCACCTTTTGTACAGCTCCACTGAAAGTTGTTTCACTTTCTCAAACCTTAGCATACAGGCAAATCTTCGGACTGTTTAGTTTTTTGCCGGGCCATCATCCAATACCTCCTGTATTCCATCCAATTCTGTAAGCTCTTTTCGGGCGCTATGATCAACCTTTTAATTCAGAGCTAAGGAAAAAGTCATCTAATAAATTAAAGTCAATATTATGAGATTGGTGGTTCTCTCTCTTATATTGCTTGCGCAGGCATGTTCATGCTTTTCGCAGGTATCGGAGTATGAATTAAAGAAGTTAAAGAAGAAACGGATAACAAACTATGTTGTCACAGGAAGTTTAGTACTGCTTGCGGGAGCATCCGACGGTCTCAATCAGGCTCTGATGTACCAGTACGGAGGATTTAAAGACGCATTTCCGAAGGCGCATGATCAATTTTGGAAGCCTGCAATGAGTGGTGCTAATAAATATAAGAATGGTGATCCGAACCAGGGGGCTGCCTTTCCCGGCAGCAAGACATGGCTGGTTTTTTTGACTGATGGTTATCACCTAACAAGATTTGCTGACCACCTTTTTATGTCTGGAGCGGTGGCTGTAAAGATCTCGGGTTTTGAAAAAAAGAAATGGTATGTCTATGTTTTGGAAGCTGCAAGCTACTGGTTGGTGAACAGGGCGGGTTTCAGCTTGGTGTACAATAGGTTTATATGCTACCCTTAGCGGTAAGGTTCTGAAAGATACTGAGTGCAAGACCAGCGCTCTGTTCCACCTCTGCTCCGAATCCAATCGGGGCAGTTTTTTTTGTCCTGACAGATAAAAAGGACAAGTTCTTTGTCAGTTATCATTTCTCATTGCCATCTGTCACAACAAGTAATTGCGGAGAATAGAATTATTCTAATCTTGCCGTTCTAAATCACTATTATGCGCAGATATTCTATCTTATTCTCCGGTATTATAGTTTGCTGTATTCAGTCAGCCTTCTCCCAGGATCTTTTTATGCCGCGTGACGTGCAACATGCTTTTAAGGAGGGAACAAGATCGGCGGATGGAAAGCCCGGAAAGAACTATTGGCAAAATCATGGACGATATACAATCAATATCACGGCTATACCTCCTGAGAGGACCATCAAAGGAAATGAAACGATCACTTATTTCAACAATAGCCCGGATACGTTACGTAATCTTTCGATAAAACTATTTCTGAATATTCATAAACCAGGTGCGCCGCGTAATGGCGGAGCATCGCCTGATTATCTGACGACGGGGGTACATATAGATAAGTTTGCGGTAAACGGTCAAACAAAACCTTTCCGCGACGATCCTTTTGTATTTACCGGCGCTAATGTCCGGCTGCAACAGCCATTGCTGCCGCATGATTCTACGCAGTTGTCATTCGACTGGCATTATGATGTTTCATTGCAAAGCGGTCGCGAGGGAATGATCGACTCCACCACTTTTTTCTTAGCTTATTTCTATCCCCGTGTAGCTGTGTATGATGATTATAATGGTTGGGACAGGATGAACTTTATGGATTCACATGAGTTCTATAGCGACTTCAACGATTATACGGTCACTGTAAATGTTCCTAAGAATTACATTGTGTGGGGAACGGGTACGCTGCAGGAACCTGAGAAATTATTACAGCCTGCAGTTTTAAAACGTTTCAAAGAATCACTTACGTCTGATGAAACGATCCGTATTGTAACTAAAGAAGACCTGGCGGCAAAGAATGTAACCACGCAAAACGCAATGAATAGCTGGCAATTCAAAGCAACCAATATTCCGGATATGGCATTTGGTCTCAGTGATCATTTTGTATGGGATGGCAGCAGTGTGGTTGTTGATGATGCCACTAAACGCAGAGCCAGCGCACAGGCAGCTTATAATGATACCGCCGCCGATTACCATCATGTAGCTCGGTATGCGAGACATTCCCTTAACTGGCTTTCGCACAATTGGCCGGGCATTCCTTATCCTTATGAGAAGACAACCGTATTCCAGGGATATGCAGGTATGGAATATCCTATGATGGCAAATGATGAAACTTACGAGGATACAGTTTTTTCAAGATTCGTGGCGGAGCATGAGATCGCACATACCTATATGCCATTTTATATGGGCATCAATGAAACCCGTTATGGTTTTATGGATGAAGGATGGGCTACTACATTTGAAATATTGATCGGTAGATCGGATCTTGGTAAAGAAAGAGCGGAAGAGTTTTACAGGCGATTTCGTGTAAACGGATGGATCAATAACCCTTCTTCCGATCAGCAGATACCTATAGTTTCACCCGGGGATGCCCTGACAGGCTCCGGCTTTGGGAATAATGAATACGGAAAAGCTTCATTGGGCTATCTTGCGATGAAAGATATTCTCGGCGATGAGTTGTTTAAAAAATGTTTGCATGCATATATGGAACGGTGGAATGGCAAACATCCTCTTCCCTGGGACTTCTTCAATACATTTAATAATGTAGCCGGTAAAAATCTAAATTGGTTCTGGAATAACTGGTTCTTCGGTACGGGCTATATTGACTATAGGTTGGAAGATGTAAAGAAATCATCAGGCGGTTATTCTGTTTCAATAAAAAATGCAGGTGGTTTATTTGCACCGGTTGATGTTGTTATAAAATATACTGATGGTACATCTGAAACAAAACATCTGTCACCGGCTGCGTGGGAAAAAAATGCAAATCAAACGGTGGTTTCAGTTTCTACAAAAAAGACAATTGAATCAGTGAAACTAGATGGCGGAATTTTCATGGATGCGGATACAAGCAACAATCAGACACCAGCAGATAAAAAAGCGTTTTAAAAATTCCTGACGCAACACTGTTTAGTTTTTATAAGTTTAATTGCCATTGCGACATTGAGTCGTCACGGGAAAACAAATCACTAAATTGCATCTTACATAACAGTTTCTATGCGTTATATTTTCGTTATCGGGGCATCCGTGCTTTCTGTTTCAGCTATTGGACAAAAACTATTACCGACGCCCCGGAACATCGAGGCTACTTATGAAAAAGGTACGAGATCAATTACAGGCAGACCCGGGGTGAATTATTGGCAAAATACCGCCAACTATGATCTTAATATAAATTTTGATCCTGCCACAAGACTTGTCAACGGCACTGTCGGCATCGACTACATCAATAACAGCCCTGATACATTGAAACAAATATGGTTCAAGTTGTATCCCAACGTTTATAAAAAAGGTTCACCACGGCAATCCAGGATTTCCCCTGATGATGTGACGGACGGTGTAAGCATTGATTCACTTTGGATAAATGATGCAACGGTTCCCGTTTCCCGAATGAATATCAATGCCACCAATGCAGTTATCAGCCGTCAAACAGTATTGCCGGGACAAAAGATCCTGTTTCGCATTAGCTATCATTACACGCTTAATAAAGGTTCGCATAACCGAACCGGTGAGATCGAACCCGGCGCTGCCTTCATCGCTTATTTTTTTCCGCGTGTTGCTGTATATGATGATATTGATGGGTGGAACAGGATCCCTTATACTGGCAGGCTTGAATTCTATAACGATTTTTGTCACTTCTCTGCAGCTATCACCGTTCCGTCAAGTTTTGTTGTATGGGCGACCGGCGATCTGAAGAATGGTAGTGAAGTCTTAACGCCAACTTATTTCCAACGCCTTCAGCAGGCGGAAAAAAATGATGCTGTCATCAATATCATTGATACAAGTGATCTGAAAAAAGGAAATATCACCATAACAGACAAACCTCACAACACATGGCATTTTGATGCGGATGATGTCACCGATTTTGTTTTTGCCGTAAGTGATCATTATATGTGGCAATCTTCCAGTCTTATAGTTGATCCAAAAACAAAAAGAAGAACAAGAGTGGATGCTGCATTCAATCCAAAGCACAAAGATTATTTCCAGGTAGCAAGCGACGCAAGAAAAACTGTGGATGCGATGAGTTATGTTTTTCCTGCCTGGCCTTTTCCTTATCCTCATGAAACTGTTTTCGACGGGCTTGACCAGATGGAATATCCCATGATGGTGAACGATAATCCTGTAGAAGATCGTGCTGAAAGCATTGAACTGACGGATCATGAAATATTCCATACCATGTTCCCATTTTATATGGGTATCAATGAAACCAAACATGCCTGGATGGATGAAGGATGGGCTACTATTGGCGAATGGCTCATATCACCTATTATTGATAGTTCGCTTGTGGATGAATATGGTATAGCAGCCGTCTCGTTCACATCCGGCAATGAAAGCGATTTGCCCATCATGACTCCCAGCACAGAACTTGACAACGGATATTTCACTAACTCTTATCCAAAGCCGGGCATGGGTTATTTATTTATCAAGGATTATCTCGGTGACGCATTGTTTACAAAAGCGCTGCATCATTATATTGAACAATGGCATGGTAAACATCCAATGCCCAACGATTTTTTTTATAGCATGAATGAAGGCGCCGGAAAAGATCTGAACTGGTTCTGGAAAAAATGGTTTTTTGATGACGGCATCCCAGATCTTGCTATTAGTTCTGTAAAAAAGAACGGCAATAAAATTACTGTGATGGTAACGGCTAAGGGCAGCAAACCTGTTCCTGTTGATCTCACTGTATTTTATAAAGACAATACTAAAGAAAAAATACATCGCAGCATCGCCGTATGGGAAAAGGGAAACGTCAGTACGACAATTGTTTTTACCGCAAATAAATCCATAGCAAAATTAGTAGTAGGTGATCCGCACACGCCAGACAGCAACCGGAAGGATAATGTGTATGAAATGAAATGATCCACAGCGCTTGATTTGAATCAATTGATAACTACGCCATGTCGAATTTATACGACACAAAAAGTAAAGACTAACCCTTAATTGCTATAAAAAGACGTTTAGAAAAAAGATTTGTATTGAATTTGATGATAACTTGAACCTGTAAACAATATTTATTCGAATCGATTTGTAAACTGAGAGCCTGAAGAAATGAAGGCTCTTTGTTTTTTTATGCTGGTTAATGTTTCCAGCTACATGAAGTGACAATAATCGAAACCGAAGTTGTTATCCATCCTCACTTTATCGGCGGCTCATATTTATCACTATTCACTGCAAAATGACGGGTGCTGGCATTATTCTTCCTGAGCTTGTCAGCCAGAAGTTCTGCAGAGTTTCGTAAAACCTTTCCGTCTTTTTCGTCATAGTCATTCATCGAGAGTGCATCGGCCTCGGTTATTGCCTTCTCCGGCTCATCAAGGTAGAGGTATATTTTCGCCAGGTTGTAATAGCTGGCATATCTCATTTTCCGGTCTTCCTTGTCAGAGGTTGTATATTGTGTTTTTGCTTTTTCAAAATAATCAATGACCGGTTGTAACTTCTGTTTTACCTTATCTAATGGCTCGTTCTCATTTATCAATACAACTGCATTTTTAAAATCGTTCCATGCTTTTTGATGAGCAGCGTAAGCGCTGTGGCGTTTATTATTTAATATCCATAAAATATCGTTCGCTCTCCTCGAAGGAAATCCATACTGCTCATTCAGCCACTGATTGGTTTGCGTGATAATAACGCCGACCATTTGTTTGGCAAGTGTTGCCCTGATATCGCTAACCTTATTATTAAAATAATTTGTTGCATCAGCAGCGGAGTTTGATTCCGGGCTTTTATAAGTCCTTTTGTTATCCCTGTCAAACAAAATGCGGTTGCTGATAATGGTATTTCCTTTATAATCATACACCGACATCCTTGCGGCAAATGAATATAGAAGCTCAGTAGAGAAAAACGACTTTTTTACTTCATTGCCCTGTTTGTCTTTGGAAGTTTGAATTCTTTCTGTTGTTTCCGGTTTGTCAAAAACAATATCATCGAGCATTAACAGGATGCTGATATGCCCGGTGCCTTCCACTTTCCTCAGACCTTCTATCTGGATATTGTTGGTAAGGTTTGCGGTCGAGTAACCCAGTCCGAGAGATGGCGATGCTTCTAAACGGATATTGTATGTTTTATACATTTCGGGTAAAGGATCTTCCGGAAAATCACGGTAAGAAACGCTGAAGTTAAAGCGATCAAGGTCAACACGCTGGGCAATGACCGAGGAAATGAATAGTATAAAAGCGACCAGGGTAAATATCTTTTTCATAGCAATTAGATTGTTCGGGTTTTACAACGTTCAAGATAGGAAAAAAGTATAATTATTGTTCGCGAATCCCGACCTCAAATTTGTTTTGTTCTAAGCCTTTTTTGTCATTCCGATATTTAATAGCCAATAAATAGAACCCGATCGTAAAGTCAATTGACAGGCAAAACAAATCATAATGCGGAGGGATTAATTCCGGGTTCGGAAAAAAATGGTAAAGGATATCCCATGACCCGTGCAAGAAAAAACCCGCTATCAAAAAGTATATGTTTTTCTTAATGCCGAAATAAGCAAGGAAAAGAAAGAATATGGCCTGTGCAGCGTTCATAACTAAAGCCTGGATATCTGTCCAGCTAAAACCGACATAGATAAATCCGATACCAGAAAGTACCATGCCGTACATTGCTTTTTTATCCGACAACTTTAATACATAAATAATCAGGATGACCAAAAGCCCCGAAGAAATGCCTGTTATAATCGCTATCATTGTTTTAAAAATTTTAGACGCATCACACTGTCAAAACGGGAGTCAATGAAAGTATTGAATTTTTTTATTTTGCCGTCATCGGTTTTCAACCTGTGGAATTAGATAAGCCACTTATTCCGGAAGTGGCTTATCGTTCAGTTGAAATAAACCCGTTATCACTTGCAATCTTTGCAGGTGCAATTGTTGCCACAGTTGCAATTTTCGCAGGTACAATCAGGGTTATTACATTTTAGTTTGTCTGTTGGAGTTGTTTGACTCAATTTGATTTCTGATTTCATAAATTTTGTTTTAATTATTTGATAGAACAAAAGTAGGGTCAGTACAGGGGGTTGTTGTTACATTACTTTGGGTAAGCTTTACAGAATTTTGGGATTAAAAATGGATTGCCTGTTTTCAGACATGATCGATCATTTTCCGCTTCATTGAACCTACTTCTCTGAAATGCGAAGGCGTAAGACCAGTAATTTTTTTAAACTGGTTAGAGAGATGCGCAACGCTGCTGTATTCCATATCAAAAGATATCTGGGATAACGTCATTTCATTATAGACGAGCATCTCTTTTACTTTTTCGATACGTTGTTCGATAAAATAATTTTCAATGGTCCGTCCTTCCACCAATGAAAAGACACTGCTCAGGTAGGTATATTCATGATGTAAATTAACCGACAGGTAAACCGAGAGATTTGTTTTTCTTTCTTTCTCACTTACTTCATTTCTTGCCCTTTTAATTACAAGCTGTTTTATTTTCTCGATTAACCCACTCATCCTGTTATCAATCAGCTCCAGGCCGATAGCAGCAAGGCCGGAACTTAACTGGCTATTCTTCTCCTGCGATAATTTGTCTGCCAGCTGTATCTCACCGGTGATCACTTTTTGAAATGGTATCTCCAGGTTTTTCAAAACACCCTCAACGGCCAGAACACAACGATGGCAAACCATATTTTTTACAAATAGTATATCCTGGGGCATAATGATGTCAAGTTTTAAAGTTGTCGGGGTGGTAATTAGTGAACTTCCGGATTGCCTATCCCGCTTCTTATGTAAATATCCCTGCAATCGGGCGAACAAAAGAAAATATCTTCTGATCCCGTATGCCTGGTTGCTTTGTTGATATCGAGTATCAGCATTCTGCAAACGGGATCAATTAAAAATGGGATTTTATTTTTGTTACTTATCTCGAACATTTCTTTTTCTCCACTTATATTTTTGAAACTATGTTTTCCTTTCGACGTCAGCGCATCCGGTGATCTGTCCGAAAGAGAATTTACAAATTCTTCAGAGCACAAAAAGGTGCCGGGATCTGCCTTCGACGCAATGCGTGATGTCAGATTAATAACAGTTCCAAAATAGCTGTTGTTTCTTTTGAGAATTTTTCCAAAATGAAGTCCGCCATGAACCTGCAGAAAATTTTCTTCTTTGGATGTCTCATTCATGATCATCAATGAAGTGGCCAATAAACAATCCGGCGATGTTGAAATGATCATTACTTCGTCACCGGTCCTTTCGTGAAGGTTGCAATCACCCACCAGGCAATTTTTAATAATGGCCACGTATTTATCTATCAAATCTGCCGCTGAAACAGGGCCGTGCGTTTCTGTAAGAGCGGTATATCCGGTCAGATCAGCTATCAGTACTGCTAAGTTCTGTTCCATAAAAGAATTTATAATCCTGCTTTAAAGTATGAACATTACTTTCTCTGTGATAGCTCAAAGGTAGTTGTATAATAGAATTACGGCTAGTCCCGCTAAATTCATTTTGCTTGCAAAGGTTGTTGGCGGAGACATCGCCTTTGAAAGGATGAGAGAAATGGTATCGAATTTAAATCCTTTTATCTTCGGCGATATGCTGAGTAAAGAACAGAACGTTGAACGGAGCCCTTCGCTTTGCTCTGGGTAAACTAGCAAGGAACGATGATAGTAGCACTATCGCTGATCACATAATCCCTCATCTTCAAATCATCTCATCACCAAATCTCCAAATCATTTACCTTTGCGCCCATGACAACAGAAAAATTAAGTGATATGCGGTCCCGCATTGCCGGGATAAGGAGGTTTCTTTGACGTCGAAAACAGACAACATAAGATAGCCGAGCACAAACAACTTTCACTGAGTCCCGGTTTCTGGGACGATAATAAAAGAGCTACCGAAATTCTCAAGAACATCAAGCTGAATGAATATTGGGTGAATCTTTATGAAGATGTGAACACATCCGTAGAAGATTTTGCCGTGCTTTTCGATTTCTGGAAAGCCGGTGATGCGACGGAAGATGAAACGAAAGCAGCATATGATAAAGCATTGGAGTTGCTGGATGATGCAGAATTTAAAGCTACACTAAATGAACCGGAAGATGAATTGCCTGCGGTATTGCAGATCAATTCCGGCGCCGGCGGTACGGAAAGCCAGGATTGGGCGGAGATGCTTGCACGTATGTATCGGATGTATGGAGAAAAGCAGGGATGGAAAGTAACAGAACTCGATTGGGTCTGGGGCGATGGTGCAGGTATCAAAACCTGTACGCTTCAATTTGATGGTGAATTTGCTTATGGTTTTTTAAAAGCAGAAAGCGGTGTACATCGCTTGGTCCGCATCTCACCGTTTGACAGTAATGCGAGGCGGCATACTTCTTTTGCTTCAGTATTTGTTTACCCGCTCGTGGATGATTCGATCAATATTGAAATAAATCCTGCTGACGTAAAAATGGAAACATCGCGCAGTGGTGGTGCCGGTGGCCAGAATGTAAATAAAGTGGAAACAAAAGTGCAATTGACGCATTTACCGACAGGCATTGTAGTTGTTTGCCAGCAGGACAGGTCGCAGCTTGGCAACCGTGAGAGAGCCATGGAGATGCTGAAGAGCCGGTTATATGAATTAGAACTTCGCAAACGAAATGAATTAAAAGATGCGAAGAATGCCACAAAGAAAAAAATAGAGTGGGGCAGCCAGATACGTTCGTATGTTTTTCATCCGTATAAAATGATAAAAGATCACAGAACGGATTTTGAAACAGGCAATGTGCAACCGGTGATGGATGGAGAGTTGGATGGATTTATTAAGGCGTATTTGATGCAATCAAAGGAAGTGGAGAATTGATTTGGAGATGAGTTGATTTGGAGATTTGGAGATGAGTTGATTTGGAAATGAAGTGTTCAAAAGAAGATAGTTTACAATAATTTTGTTTTTGTAATTGCACATCATCAAATCGTCAAATTTCCGATTCGTCATGCAGGGAAATAAAGAAGGGAACTTAATTGTTGAGTTGACATTTGACTTCGCACTGAAGATCATTAAATATGCAGAATTGTTGGAGAAGGACAGGAAGTTTGTGCTGGCAACACAATTATTGAAATCCGGAACAAGTGTTGGAGCTAATGTGAGAGAAGCACAAAATGCAGAGAGTAAAGTTGATTTTATTCATAAAATGAAGATCGCTGCAAAAGAAGCCGACGAAGTTGAGTATTGGCTTTTGCTTTGTGATAAGACAGACGGCTACCCTGATTGTAAGCAATTGCTGACAGATTGTTCTTCAATTATCCGGGTGCTTTCAAAAATAATTGCATCCTCAAAAAACACGATTCATTGAATCATCATCAAATTTTCAAATCTCCAAATCAAACCACATGAGTATAGGAACATTTTCATATCCAATGCCGGTAAATGAACCAGTATTAAATTATGCTCCCGGTTCACCGGAAAGAAAACGATTAAAAGAAGTTTTAACTGAGTTGAAAAAAACTGAAATAGATGTTCCGATGTATATCGGCAGCAAAGAAGTAAGAACAAATAAAAAGGTGGCGTTGCATCCGCCGCATGAATTAAAACATACTCTTGGCTATTTTCACAGGGGAGAGGAAAAACATGTGAAGCAGGCGATAGAGGCAGCATTAGCGGCTAAAGAAAGCTGGGCAAATACAAACTGGGAAACAAGAGCGAATATCTTTTTAAAAGCTGCTGACCTGATGGCGACTAAGTATCGTCCATATATCAACGGAACTACCATGCTTGGTCAGAGCAAAAATGTTTTTCAGGCAGAAATAGATGCCGCCTGCGAGTTGATTGATTTCTTACGGTTCAATGTTCATTTTCTTTCGGAGATATATAAACAACAACCGATCAGCAGTCCGGGTATGCATAATAGAATGGAGTATCGTCCGCTTGAAGGTTTTGTATTGGCGGTTACTCCATTCAATTTTACAGCGATTGGTGGCAACCTTCCTACATCAGCGGCTATGTGTGGTAATGTTGTTGTATGGAAATGCGCCAATACTCAGGTTTATTCTGCACAAATGTTTATGCGGATATTAAAAGAAGCGGGATTGCCAGATGGTGTCATCAATTTAATATTTGTTGATGGACCAACGATTGGAAGGGTTTGTTTCAATCACAGGGATTTCGCCGGTGTTCATTTTACCGGTTCAACAGGTGTGTTCAATAATATGTGGGAAACCATCGGGAAAAATATGGCGATGTATAAATCCTATCCGCGGATAGTAGGTGAAACGGGAGGGAAGGATTTTGTGATCGCACACAAAAGCGCCGATCCGGATGTAGTGGTGACGGCTTTATTAAGAGGCGCATTTGAATTCCAGGGACAAAAATGTTCGGCTGCATCAAGAGCCTATATTCCGTCTAATCTTGCAGAAGAAATAAAAAAGAAATTGATAGCTGGTGTAAAGAGTTTTAAAATGGGCAATCCCGAAGACTTTACAAATTTTATCAATGCGGTAATTGATGAAAAGAGTTTTGATAATATTAAACGTTACATTGACAATGCCAAAAAAGATCTCATGACGGAAATATGGGTAGGGGGTAAGTGTGATAAGAAGGAAGGCTTTTTTATTCAACCGACGATCATACTGGCAAAAGACCCAAAATATATAACGATGTGTGAAGAGATATTTGGACCCGTACTCACGGTTAATGTATATAATGCCAATCAATTTGAAAGAACGCTTGATCTTGTTGATTCAACTTCGCCTTATGCATTGACGGGTTCGATCATTGCAAAAGACAGGGCGGCTGTGGATCTTGCAACAAAAAAATTAAGGAACGCTGCAGGCAATTTTTATATTAATGATAAGCCCACAGGTGCTGTTGTTGGCCAGCAACCTTTTGGCGGAGCCAGGGCAAGCGGGACGAATGATAAAGCCGGAAGCATTTTGAATCTTTATCGCTGGCTGAGCGCCAGGACCATCAAAGAGACGTTTACTCCTCCTGTTGATCATCGTTATCCTTTTATGAGTGAGAAATAGGTTAATTTTTCTGAAGAGGAATTGAATCAGACATTATTTTTTGGAAAATTCTTTGGCATTATTACGTTTTATAACTAATAACCATCATCACACTTATGCGAAAGTTTCTACTGACTGGGAACCGCAGTTTTCTTGTACGGTATGGACGCGGATAGGTCTTGGTGTCGCGGTCGCGTTATGGATTATTCTTATTGCCGGAGCGTTTCATAAATGTTTCTACTGATTAAAAACAATGATATTTATTATAAGGAGGCCACTATTTAGTAAAAGCGGTTTTTTTTTGCTCCGATCGAGTTGATTTATTGCTATAAACTCTCGTGAACATGTTGCTCAGTTATTTCTTTTGCTTTGAAAGCTGCATTAATGTCCCGGCAAACAGATTGTTTTACTGGAAAAGTTTTGCTTTTTTTGTTTTACTTTTATAATTTGACTGCATGACCCACCGGGATTTAAATCAAATAATATTTCCGGGATAAAGGGGCAACCGGTGTTATATAATAAATAACGATATATCACGTTATTGAGGACACTGGAGCATTTTATACGTACCCGCTATTTATATTCTTATAATTTATTCTGACATCGTGCAAGAGGTTTCTGAAAAAGAATAATCCGTACCACGCTCTTGGTATTTTTTCGCTATTTATTATTGAATTACTTTAAAATGTTTGATTATAAAAATTCGCATATTACATTTGCGACCACAAAAATTTAACCATTAAAAAAACAAACGTATGAAAAAAGCACTGTTTATTGTTTTCTTGGCAACGATTGCTATTGCTTCACAAGCTCAGTTTGGGGTAAAAGCAGGCCTTAATATTGCAACGCTCGGTGGCGATGATGCCGATTTCGACGGGAAAAAATCTTTACTCTGGAGTTTATGGAGGCGTGTTTTATAACATCAAAACAGGTGAAGTGATAAGTGTTCAACCTGAACTGGTTTATTCCGGCCAGGGAGTAAAGGGTGAAGGTGGGAAGATCGTTTTAAGTTATATCAACCTTACTCCGTTGGTAAGATACAACAACGCTGGTTTTTTTGTCGGCATTGGGCCGCAAGTCGGCTTCTTACTCAGTGCCAAATCTAAACCTGATGGAGGTTCCGGTGAGGATATTAAAGATCAGTTGAAAGGAACAGATATAGCTGCTGTGATCGCTACGGGTTATGAATTGGCAAGCGGTATTGGCTTTTATGCACGCTATAATCATGGTCTGACAACAATTTCAGATGATAGCAACGATAAAATATTTAACAGGGTTTTCCAGATCGGGCTTCGCTACAGAATTAATACAAACAAGAAATAAAGAGAATATTATTTATTGAAAAGCCGGAGTATGTGTTCTCCGGCTTTTTTTATATGTTGAACCGCAGCAATAGGCAGATCATTTTAGTGGTATTGACTTTGTCCCAGACCTGCAATTTTTCCTTTGAGTATTTTCCTTTCCGCATAATCCCTTTGGCATAGTTTTCCCTGTTTCAAGTATTATTAATTAAAATCTTTTATATGAAAAAGGTATTGATGATTGCTGTTGGATTAGCAGCAAGTCAACTGCTCCTATCCCAACCATCTAATGTGCGATTAGGATTAAAAGCAGGAGTAAATATTGCAAGCCTTAATGTAGAAAACGGTGTGGATTTTAGTTCCCGTGCGTCATTCTATGCCGGTGGTTTAGCTCACATACATGTGTCGCCTCATTTTGCCGTTCAGCCTGAGTTATATTTTTCCGGGCAAGGAGGTAAAGACGGCAGTGAAATTCTCAAACTGGATTATTTGAACCTTCCCGTGCTGTTTCAATATATGACGGGCAATGGCTTTCGATTGCAAACCGGTCCGCAATTAGGTGTTTTGGTATCGGCCCAGGACAAAAACGGGGATGTAAAGGTGAATGTTAAGGATGACATGAATGCTGTTGATTTTTCCTGGTCGTTCGGGGCAGGCTATCAATTTCCGGGAACAGGCTGGGGTGTTGATGGAAGATATAATCTAGGGATCAGCAATGTAAATGACGGCGTCACTCATGTTGAGAACAGAGTTTTTTCTATTGGACTATTTTACCAGTTTATGAATAGATAACGGCAGGCAACAGTGCCATTACATTATTCTCTCAATCAAATAAAGCCCTTTTGAAAGGGCTTTATTATTTTTACAAAAATTATTTATTGAAATCTATACTTTCTCAACAACAATTAGCCATTACAATCCGAAGGCTTACACATCAGGTGCTGGAAAATAATGTCAACCTTGAAAATACTGTGCTGATCGGATTGCAACCAAGAGGTATTTTTTTATCAGACCAGATTGTGGCAGAAATAAAAAAAGGATGGCCATCCCTCCATATTGAATATGGTAAACTCGATATTACTTTCTACAGGGATGACATCCGAAGAGAATTGCACGTCGCCAATCAAACCGATATTCCCTTTTCAATAGAAGGTAAAAAAGTAATATTGATAGATGATGTGTTATATACCGGGCGTACCATACGTGCCGCATTGGATGCTTTGCTTGATTTTGGCAGGCCCGAGAAAGTTGAACTATGTGTTTTGATCGATCGTCGCTTCAGCCGCCAGTTTCCCATTCAGCCCGATTATGTTGGCAAGTCAATCGATTCGATCATTTCACAAAAGGTAAAAGTATATTGGAAGGAAAAGGATGGGAGGGAGGAGGTGGAGATCGTAGATTAATGCTTTCTTGTGCCCTGATTCATTTCCCTTAACTTCGCCCTTTAATGAGCCTTTCTGCGAAACATCTTCTCGGCATAAGAGACCTCACTAAGGAAGACATTTCACTTTTTTTACAAACTGCAGAGCAATTCAAAGAAGTTTTACAAAGACCGGTTAAGAAAGTTCCCTCGCTGCGGGACATAACGATAGTCAATCTCTTTTTTGAAAATTCCACCCGCACAAGGATCTCTTTCGAACTGGCTGAAAAAAGACTTTCTGCCGATACGATCAATTTTACTGCAGGCGCTTCTTCCGTTTCCAAAGGAGAAACTTTACTTGACACGGTGAATAATATTCTATCCATGAAAGTGGATATGGTTGTTATGCGTCATAGTGCCAGCGGCGCTCCGCATTTTTTAGCCAAACATATTCCAAGTGCCATAATCAATGCAGGCGATGGGGTAAATGAACATCCAACGCAGGCATTGCTGGATGCTTTTTCCATACAAGAAAAAAAGGGGAAGCTGGAAAAAATAAAAGTGGCGCTCGTCGGCGACATTATGCACAGCCGTGTTGCGCAGAGTAATATTTATTTATTAAAAAAAATGGGGGCGGAAGTAACGGTTTGCGGACCTCCTACTTTGATACCAAAATACATCCGGGAAGCTCTGGAGTTGAGGTCAATTATGATCTTAAAGAAACGTTGGAATGGTGTGACGTTGCCAATGTGTTGCGGATTCAATTGGAAAGACAAAACCAGGTCCTTTTTTCTTCATTGAGAGAATATAATCTGACTTACGGTATCAGCCGGCGATTATTGGATGGATTACATAAAGAAATAGTGATCATGCATCCAGGGCCGATCAACAGGGGAGTGGAATTGGATAGCGATGTGGCTGATAGTAAACAATCCATAATTTTACAGCAGGTGGAGAATGGAGTCGCCGTGAGAATGGCAGTGCTTTACCTGCTGGCAAACAGGAGCTCGGATAATTAAAACCTTTTTGATGCAAAGAATTTGTCTTTTTCCCGGAACATTTGATCCTGTCACATTGGGACATGTTGATATTATTGACAGGTCATTGCCTTTATTCGACAAGTTAGTTGTCGGTATCGGGTTAAATGCATCAAAGGCAGTCATGTTTTCTCCGGAACAACGCCTGCAATGGATAAAGGAAATATATAAAGAACAATCGAAAGTGGAAGGAGCCATTTACGAAGGACTGACTGTAAATTTTTGCAAAACGATCGGCGCAAAATTCATTATCCGGGGTATCCGTTATGTAAGCGATTTTGAATATGAGAAAACGATTGCCGATGCTAACCGTACATTAGATAAATCCATTGAAACGATCTTCCTGACAGGGGAACCTAAGTATACATCCGTCGCTTCTACAATTGTACGGGACATAATCCGCAACGGCGGAAATGCCAGTTTATTTTTGCCTGATATAGTTTATCAATCATTGAAGAAATAAATGTTATGAAAATCTGGTTCAACAAAAATCTGTCTGTTGAAGACATTAAGCCACTTGGTAAGAAAACCATGGGCGAATACATCGGCATTGAATGGATAGAAGTGGGCGAAGATTTCATTAAAGCAAAGATGCCGGTAGATCATCGCACGAAACAACCATATGGTTTGTTGCATGGAGGCGCTTCCTGTGTACTTTCAGAAACGATAGGTAGTGTGGCTTCCGCTATGGTTGTAGATCATTCAAAATTTGTATGTGTCGGAATGGAAATAAATGCCAATCATGTTCGCAGCGCAAGGGAGGGATTTGTCACGGGTATTGCTACTCCACTACATCTTGGCACTAATACACATGTATGGGACGTCAGGATCTATGATGAACTGAATAAGCTTGTCTGCATAAGCCGGCTGACAGTAGCGATCATTCCAAGAAAAGAATCAATCCGCCAGACAAGTCTCTAATACATCAACAACAGAGGCAAAAGATTTTTTCATGTAGGTCTTTAGCTCCTGCTTGCCGACCCATTTTATATCGTGAATATCTTCTTCGGTTTGCGGTGTGAGTTTTTGTTCTCCATTCGCCCTCATTCTGTACCAGTGAGATTCTTTCAGAATGAACTTTGAACCTTCGTGATAGGTGTGATAAGTAATAATAAGCGGAGCGATAAGTTGGACATTATTTAAACCTGTTTCTTCTTTGACTTCGCGAACGGCACAATCTTCCAACGTTTCCCCGGCATCTAATTTTCCTTTTGGCAAGTCCCACATGCCCCGGCGGAATATCATTAGTATCTCATCTTTTTCATTTGTCACCAGCCCGCCTGCAGCCTGGATAATGGTAAACTTTTTGAACAGAGCTTCTTTCAGTTTTTCAAGGTTAGCATGAAAGAAAACACCGGCATGTACCTGTGGCTGCTGCATTTCATGAATGATCGTTTTGACGGTATGAGCGTTCAGTTCGTCAATAAAAACGGCGTCATCATGATGAACAAATGGTTCAATCGTTTTATCAATGGCATCGCAAAGAAACAAAGGCTTATTGCTGAAGTAGATCTTAATATACATGGGAGTATTAAATTCAATGCGCGGGGCTCAAGTTACAGGAAAAAGAAGTAAGGGCACAACATACAAAGTCGTCCTTGCGAGGTGAGGGAGGCAACAAGCCACAAGTCATAAAAGAATGCATGCTTCCCTATTCCATCAGCTTCTTATCTTCGCCGCATGACAGATGCTACGATCGTTGCTGAAAAACTTCTCCAGGTAAATGCAGTAAAACTGAGTTTAAAGGAGCCTTTTACCTGGGCCAGTGGATGGAAAAGCCCGATTTATTGTGATAACCGCAGGGTGTTATCGTTTCCGTTCATACGGGACTTTATCAAGTCTGAGCTATGTAATGTTGTTTTCGAAAAATTTCCGGAGGCAGAATTACTCGCCGGAGTGGCTACAGCAGGAATTGCCTGGGGAGCTATGACGGCAGATCAGTTAAAACTGCCCTACATATATGTGCGTCCAAAGCCTAAAGAACATGGATTGGGCAACCAGATCGAAGGTTTTTATGAAAAGAGGACAAAAGACTGTTCTTATTGAAGACCTTGTTTCTACAGGCAAAAGTAGCCTCCAGGTGGCGGATGTATTAAAAAGAGAAGGCCTCAATGTCATAGGTCTGGTTTCCATTTTTACATATGATTTCCCTATTGCTTCATCATCCTTTGAAGCGGGTGGGCTTGAATGTCATTCACTCACCAGTTATCCTGTTTTGATCAGGCTGGCTATAGATAAAGGAACCATTTCTGCAGACCAGGAGGATATTTTGTTAAAATGGCGCGATGATCCGGCTAATTGGAATGGAGTTTTGTAATTTGCTTTTTTAAACAACACGGATGAAAAAAATATTGCTTTTATCTATTGCTGTCGCGGGATTTGCCGTTGTTTCAAATGCACAGGTAAAGCCTGTGCAGACAGCAAAGATCAAAACACCCAATGCGCTCTGTGAAGCTTGCAAAACAAGGATCGAAAGCTACCTGAAGAGATATGATGGCGTGGTGTCTGTTGCTGTCAACTTCAGAAAAGGAGAAACAACTGTAAAATACCTGACGGATCGTACGGATATTGAACAGATCAAAACCGCTATTGCTAATCTGGGTTATGATGCGGACGATGTGACCGCCAATGAAGATTCGTATAAGCGACTCCCGAAATCATGTAAAAAGTTTGAAGACGGGGGAGGACATCCCAAGCCAAAAACTCCGGCGAATCCTGACCAACAAGACCAATAATTATTTTATTAATTCTGCCAGGTTTTTTCTGCCTTCGTAGTGCAGTGGGATCTTTTTGTAAATACCGCTTTTACCCACTTTTGCATTTCCTTTTACGGTAACCAATACTTCTTTGTCCTGTACACCGAATAGGGTGTAATTAAGAAAAAATTTCATATCCACATCTAATTTTACCGGCACTTTAAAATTGGATATGGCAGGGATCTGTACCGTTGTATCAACGTGAAAACGGCCCAGGTAATTACTATCAAGCCATGCTTCGCCTTCTGCTTCTTTTAATTTAGCCCTGGTATTATTTGGGTTGAAACATTGCATATCGAAGGTCATAAGGGAAGTGCTCAGTCCCACTTTATTCACCTTTACATTTTCAATATTATTAAAAATAGGGTCTTCCATTTTTCCGCAGGAAGTAAATATGAGGCACAGAAAAGAAGAGACAATGAGCAGGTAACGCATGTTCTGCAAATTAGTCATTTGGCTTCCTTGAGATACATTTTCAATGTTAAATAATATCCTGTCAATTTCAAAGATTCTGCCCATTCAGACTTCTCGTAATTCTATACACATGTGGCAACTTCATGAAGATCTATTTCACCTCGTTTGATTTGTGAACAAGTTCCTGACGAATGTAGATTTTTTACGAACTCCAAAAATCGGGGTGAGGAGAATTGAAAAACGGTCCAGCTCGCTCAAATTTTCGTGCTAATATGCTTAGGAATGGAAATGATTTTTGTAGTTCATCTTTTTACTAAAAACAAGGGGTTGGTATTTTATTTTTAATTAAACATCTTCAATTAGTTATAATGATTTGTTCACTAAAAACTTTCGAATATTTACTCAGATTTAGCAATCAAAAGTGCATTTCTTTAACTAACACTAATTTTTGATTTTACTCAACGTAATTTTACTGATTATGATATAATTATCAAGATTGCCGAACATTTCTTTTTATTGGCTAAAAAATATACTTTTATAGCCTAATTTGATATCCTTTCCAGAAAGCCACTACCTTTCCTTTTTTTCAAATCCGAAATCCCAATTACACCTTTGAAGATCAGTCACCAATATGGGGAATGCATTATCATTGACTCTGAATTTTGGCAGTAGGTATTTAGTAAATTCGCTTCACCTTAAACAACGGGCTCTGCACTCAATGAGAAATTTTTGCTTATCAGGTACCCTGCTATTTATGCTACTGGCGGGCAACAGATCTTTTGCGCAGGATTTTTCCAACAAGGGAAAGGAATTTTGGTTATGCTTCCCTAGCCATGTTCCATCAAGCGGATTGGCCAACATGGTTTTGTTTATTACTTCCGACAAAAATTCAAAGGGTACGATCACCGCAAATGGGTTCTCCAGCACCTTTATTGTTACAGCCAATCAAATTGCCGGCCCGTATTCCATACCATACGGAAATGCTTATATCACTGACGCTGAGTCTGGCTCGGTTGTCAATAAAGGCATTCATGTAAAAGTGGATGATGGACAGGCACCCGTGGTCGTTTTTACACATATATATGCGGGATTCCGATCCGAAGCATCGCTTATATTACCAGTGTCTACATTGGGAAAAAAATATTACTCAACGAATTATTGGCAAGCAAGTACGAATAATTCAAAGTCTCAATTCGAGATCATTGCCACAGAATCGAACACGGTGGTGCAATACCAGCTAAGGAGGAATGGTATTCTTGATCCTACTGTTAATAATCGCACTTTGAACAACCCGGGGGATGTATTACAAATACAGGATCCCGCGGATTTGACAGGAAGTGTTATCGAGTCCGTCGCCTCTGGTACAGGAAGCTGTAAAAGGATCGCGGTGTTTTCCGGAAGTTCCTGTTTGGCGATCGGAAGGGCGGGTTGCACGCCTTCTTCTTATGACCCCTTATATCAGCAGTGCTATCCTGTAAATACCTGGGGTAAAAATTTTGGTATCGTTCCCCTGGCAAACAATTTCAACGGTTGTCATGTGCGGGTCACTGCATCTGAAAACAACACAATCGTCAATTTTAATGGAACGAATATCACGCTGAATGCAGGTGAATATTATCCTGCCAGTTCACCATCAGCGATCCCTTATGTCGGGCCGATGACAATTTCTGCCGATAAGCCGATCTCCGTTGCGCAATACCTGATGAGTGCTAATTGTGCGGGGTCAACTCCTATCGCCGGCCAGGCGCAAGGTGATCCTGAAATGATCCTTCTGAATCCTGTCGAACAGAGCATTAATGATATCAATATTTTTTCTTCGAACCTACAAACTATCCGAACCAAATATCTCTGCGTTTATATAAAGTCAACTTATATTCCTTCATTTAAGATAAATGGAGTTGCTCCATTCGGAACATTTGTGCCAATGCCATCAGGAAATGGCTATTCATACCTCGTAGAAGATCTGACCTCTTATTCAACGCAATCTTTCCGGCTTACCGCCGACAGCAGTGGCTTCAATGCCATGACCTACGGTATGGGGGATGCGGAGTCATATGGTTATTCGGCAGGAACTAATGTTAAAGACCTTTACCAATTTGTTTCAATAAATAATGAATACGCAACTTCAGATTTTCCGGTTGCCTGCAAGGGAGCTCCGTTTTCTTTTTCGATGACATTCCCTTATGAGCCGACTCAAATCGTTTGGCAATTCAATGGTCTTTTTCCCGATGTTACAATAAACAGCCCGGTGTATGACGCAACCAGTGTTGTGAATGGAAAAACTTTATACAGGTATGACTTGCCCGGCACTTATAATGCAACGACGCCGGGGACATTTCCTATAAAGGTTGTTGCACAGAATCCGACACCCGATGGATGCAGTGGAGTGCAGGAAATTGAGTATGACCTTGAGATCTATGATCTCCCTGCAGCAGATTTTAATTTTAATACAAGCGGATGCGTATCAAACCCTGTCAGTTTCACTGGCAGCGCTACAGGCACCAATGGCAGACCGATCATTCACTGGCATTGGAATTTTGGAGATAACAATATCGCTAATGATGTTTCCACGACAAGTCATACCTATGCAACCGCGGGCACTTATAATGTAAAATACACGGTTATTACTGATGTAGGATGCAAGGCAGATACCGTTATACATGCGGTTGTATTAAACGATCCACCCGTAGCGGGATTTACGCCCTCATCGCCCTATTGTGCGGGCAGGACAGTAGCTTTTACTGATAATTCTGTTGGCAGTAGTGGATCAATAATAAAATGGCATTGGAATTTTGGAGATGGACCTACTACCGTTTTTACTTCTGGCGATCAGACTCACACATACGCTGCGACAGGACCATACACCGTCACACTACAAGTTGAAACGGCTTCAGGCTGTTTGAGTACGATCTACAGTAATACAATAACCGTCAGCCCCAATCCTGTTGTGAATTTTTCTTTGCCCAATGTCTGCTTGCCATCGGGCTCCGGACAATTCAACAGTACTTCCAGTATAAGCGATGGCACGGAAAGTCAGTTTATTTATTTATGGAATTTCGGCGACGCTACACCGACAGCAGGCGGTCAGAATCCTGTTCACATTTTTACCGGTACGGGGCCGTATAATGTAAAACTTTTAATTACTTCCAACAACGGATGCGCAGATTCGTTGACACAAAGCATCAATACAATTTATGCCGAACCACAAGCTGGTTTTAATGCACCGACGGAGGTATGTTTTGGAACTGCAGTTAATTTCACTGACCAAAGCAATGCTCCAGGTAGCAGCGTAACTCAATGGCAGTGGGATTTTGGTGATCTTACCACATCAACTTTGCAGAACCCAACTAAAACTTATGCAGTTCCCGGAACGTACACAGTTACACTTTCGGCCACGTCAGCAATTGGGTGCCAAACTGTAAGTAACACACATATTGCGACCCGAACAGTAATTGTTAATGCATTACCTACGGTTAATTTTAATACGTCGTTGCCAGGGTGTGCAGGGAAGGGAGTTACTTTTACCGATGCTTCTGCACCCAATTCAGGCTCGATAATAAAATGGACATGGGATTATGGCGATGCGACAAACGCAGTACTTACAACCGGCGCTCCTTTTATTCATACCTATTCGGCAGTCAATACTTACAATGCAACTCTGCAGGTTGAAACGGATAAAGGATGCATCAGTTCTGTATTGCCAAAAAGCGTCGTCATTAATGCAATTCCGGTAGCTCAGTTTACTCCTCCGATAATATGTGTGAATGATATCAATGTTCCGTTTGCCGATGCTTCTACCGGCAGTGTGACCGCGTGGGATTGGAATTTTGGTGATCCAAATGCAAATGCAGGTAACCCGAACACATCCATTTTGCAAAATCCAACACATCATTATACTCTGCCCGGGACCTATACGGCCCAGCTTATTGCTACGAACAGTGCCGGGTGCAAGGACACGATCCCTCATACTGTTACCGTCAACGGCGGTTTACTCACGCCAAATTTTGCCATACAAAATACAACTGCACTTTGCAGTAATAAGAGTATTACGTTAAAAGATGCATCCACTATCGATGCAGGAAAAATCCTTAAGGTAGAAATATTCTGGGATCCCGCAGACGCCACGATCAAGACAACTGATAACAACCCGGTGCCCGGCGCAACCTATACTCACACTTATCCGGAGTTTGGAACACCGGCGTTTAAAACTTATACCGTAACATATATTGTATATTCTGGTATCACCTGTTCCAATACTTTTACAAAGAATATTGATATATTAGCCACGCCGCAACTTGCCTTCAGTTCGGTGATCCCGGTATGCTCCAATGTCCCTGCATTTCAACTTACCCAGACGCAATTAATAAACGCACTTCCGGGTGCGGGCACCTTTACAGGTAGTGGCGTTTCAGCCTCGGGTCTCTTTGATCCGCAATCAGCAGGAGCCGGCACGCACAATATTACCTATACTTATACGGGTACAAATGGCTGCTCAAACTCTGTTGATCAAACTGTAATCGTAGACCCAACGCCGATAGCTGATGCAGGACCCGATAGGGTAGTACTTGAAGGCGGATATGTTGTTCTTTCACCAACGTTGGTTACCAACATTCCCGTTACTTATTCCTGGACACCGTCTTTGTATCTTAATGATCCGTCAGTTGCCAAACCCCAGGCTTCACCTCTTACCGACTTTACCTATACATTGCAGGTGACATCTGATAAAGGATGTACAACAAGTGATGATGTATTTGTGAAATTGCTGAAGAAGCTTGTAGTACCCGAATATTTTTAGCCCGAATGGAGATGGTATTCATGATAAATGGGTGATCGAATATCTTGAGAGTTATCCCGGATGCGTTGTACAGATATATAATCGTTATGGACAAATGGTTGCAGCGATTTGTTAATTATACCACTCCATGGGATGGAAAGATAAATGGAAAAGATGCTCCCATTGGAACTTATTATTACATAATTGATCCGAAAAACGGCAGAAAGCCGATAACAGGGTTTGTAGATATAATTCGTTAAAGATGAAAAAGAATTTGCTGATATTGGCTTGTGTGGTTATAGTAAAGTTGTTGCATCGCAGCAGCGTTCTCACTATACACAATACATATTGAATAATTATATTCTCAATCCTGCATTGAGCGGTATTGAGAATTATATTGATCTTAAAATAAGCGCCAGGGATCAATGGGTTGGATTTAACGGGGCGCCAAGAACCTTCTATCTTACTATTCATGGCCCGATCGGAAAGAAAGACTATAAGACATCCGCCACTTCATTTAATATACCCGGGCAAAATCCAAGAGGAAATGCTTATTGGGAAAATTATACTGCATCTGAGCCACATCATGGTATCGGCCTCTCTGTTTTAAACGATAAAACCGGAAACTTTAACCGGTTTACGGCGGATGTTAGTTATGCTTATCATCTTGGCATAAGTGCAAGAACAAATCTTGCTGCTGGTTTTTCTGCAGGCATTTCGTCTGTTAGTATTGAACGCGGATGGAAAAGCTTTTTTGGCCCGGCAATCCATCTGACCCGGCCAGTAGGAGGAGCGAAGCAGGAGAACTAGAAAGATAAGACCGGATATTGGCGCAGGACTATGGTTATATTCTGCGGACTATTTCGTTGGGTTATCTGCCCAGCAGATCGATTCCGCAAAAATTATCTTTTGTGGATGATGCCACTTTTCAAATCAAAGGGACGCTTGTTACCCGCATATATTCTTACCGGCGGTTACCGCTTCTTATGGTAAATGAAGACATCAATGCGGTTCCTTCTCTTATGGTAAAATATATAAGCGGCGCATTTAAGAATGATTACCAGGCGGAGGGAAATATAAAAATACAGTACCAGGATCTGCTTTGGGTAGGCGGCAGCTATCGCCAATTTGATGGCTACGCGGCTATGGTGGGATTAAATGTAGCCAATACATTTAATGTCGGATATGCTTATGACTTTACGAAAACTGATCTGCGTACATATAGCCGCGGTACTCACGAGCTCATTATCGGATTTCTCCTTGGCAACAGGTACGGAGATACTTGCCCAAGAAACGTATGGTAATAAAATCGTGAAGCACCTGCCCGTTTATCTCTGATCTTATCCTCCAAAAACTTATTTGAAAAACAATTACTCCTGTTTGATGCTGAAAAGTATTGCATTACAGTTTGAACAGGATCTTTTTTGAAATATCTTAAACTTTTAGAGTTTAGAACTGTCGAACCCGGTTAACCTGACGTTGTTAACAATGATATCGTTTAATGATAAAAAGATTTCAGTGAAAAATACGGCATTAAATTAATCGCTTCTTTTTATAAAACCAGGTACTTCTGCTTACTGTGAGAAAATTTTCCTCGCTATTCATTGCAATCTTTGCAATGCTGATATGTAAAAATGTATCCGCACAGGATTTTTCTAATAAAGGAAAGGACTTCTGGGTGATCTATACGGGCCACATAGATGGAACAACCTCACGGATGGCCTTGTATATAACATCCGATCAGAATGCGACAGGAACCGTTTCCGTAGCGGGTAATGTTATCAATTTTGCCGTTACTGCCAACCAGGTAACGACAGTACGATTTACCAACACATCTACACCTTCCAACTCGGTTGCTTATAATGGTCAAACTACTGGTATCGGAACCAACAAAGGAATCCACATTGTCGCTGATCATCCGGTTGTAGTTTATTCTCATATATTGAATTCTGCGCGGTCAGGTTCTACTTTAGTTTTACCGACAAATGTTCTTGGCCGGGAATACTATGTTTCTACCTATAAATCTGTAGGAGGTAGTGGCGGAAGCATAAGAAGATCGGAGTTTGCATTGGTGGCGTCACAGGATAATACGACAGTAGAGATAACGCCAACAGCAGCTGATGCTAATAACACTTATGCCGCCAACACTTCTTTCCAGGTAACATTGAATACAGGCGATGTTTTTCAATACCAGTCTGCAAACGATATTGATCTTACCGGAACTTATATCAAGTCTATTGCCACAGCAACTTCACCCTGCAAGCCGATCGCCGTTTTTGCCGGCTCTACATGGACTGCTCTTGGATGTGCAGGCGCTTCCTCAGGTGATAATTTATACCAGCAACTATTTCCATTGGTATCATGGGGCAAAGAATATATAACCGTTCCATTTATTTTGCGGTCGTATGATATATTCAGAATATTGGTGAGAGACCCAACCACAATTGTACAGGTGAATGGAGTAACGATTAATCCTGCAACGCTTATCAGTAATACATACTACGAATTCAATACGATCGGCAATAACACGCCAAAATTTATAACTTCAGATAAACCCATTTGCGTGGTACAATATATGATCACGCAAAATTGTGATGGAGTAAACAGCGACCCAGAGATGATTATACTAAACTCAATTGAACAAACCCTGAGTGACATCACGGTACTGTCCGCCAGAAGTGACCTGACCCCGCCTGCAACTAATATTACCCGGCATTTTTTGAATATTGTCGTTAAGAGTTCAGCATTGGGAAGCTTAAGGATCGATGGCTCTCCTTATACGTCCGCCCCTGTTGCCATCGCAACTACTCCTTATTCTTACCTCCAGGAAGAAGTGACCACTTCAACAAATGTCAATCCTTCTCACCGTATAACCTGTGACAGCGGATTCATTGCTATCGCTTACGGTTATGGAAATGTAGAATCGTATGGATACAATGCCGGAACTAATGTAAGAGACCTATACCAGTTTGTCAGCGTACAGAATCAATATGCGACCGTTAATTTCCCGGCTGCCTGCAAAAGTTCGCCGTTTATTTTTTCCATGACTTTCCCTTATGAACCTTCACAAATCATGTGGGATTTTGGCGGGCTTTTTCCAAATGTAACAGTAAACAACCCTCTTTATGATTCCACCTGGTTTGTAAATGGGAAACAATTGTATTTATATCGTTTGCCAACACCTTATACAATAAATACTGTCGGCACATATCCGATAAAAGTGTTTGCCCAAAACCCAACGCCTGATGGATGCAGCGGTCAGCAGGAAATTGATTACGATCTGCAGGTGTTCGCTCCTCCAGCAGCTGATTTCACTTTTACTAATAATGGATGTGTCACTCAATCAGTTTCATTTTTGGATAATTCAAATACAGGAGGACGACCTGTTATAAGCCGGTATTGGAATTTCGGTGATGCTGCCACAACTAATGCTAATAATCCAACGCATAGCTATGCGGCTCCCGGTTCATATACTGTTCAATATTCATTGATCACAGATATCGGCTGCTTGTCTGATACAACTACCCATGTTGTAAATCTTAATGATCCTCCAAGCGCACAATTCGCTATCTCTTCTCCCAAATGCCAGAATAAGATCGTTACTTTTTCAGATCAATCCACAATTAGCGGTGGCGCTACACTTGTCAAATGGTTCTGGGACTTTGGTGACGGCTCACCACTTGTAACAGCCCTTACGAATGCCGACCAAACCCACACATATATAAACACTGGGACTTTTAATGTTACATTAAAAGTAGAAACAGCAACGGGTTGTCAAAGTACGCTCTTTACTTTTCCTGTTATTGTTTCACCTAACCCTATACCAGGATTCACATTCCCAAATATATGTTTACCGGTTGGCGCTGCTCTGTTTACAAACACTTCAACCATCATTGACGGTTCCCAAAACTTATTTACATACAATTGGAATTTTGGCGATGGCTCACCGAATGTTAGTATACAAAATCCAATACACAATTTCCCCGGTATCGGACCTTATGCCGTTACACTAATAGTTACTTCCAATAATGGTTGCATAGATAGCTCGGTACAATCTGTAAATACCATTTATACTCCGCCTCAATCCGGTTTTTCATCCCCGGCAGAAATATGTCTTGGCGCCGCAGCTAACTTTATAGATCAAAGCTCGATCACAGGTTCTCTCATTCAGCAATGGTACTGGGACTTTGGCGACGGTTCGCCGCTTGCTAATGGACAAACTCTTTCGCACAACTATGCTACTGCCGGGACTTATACAATAAAGCATTGGGTAATGTCAGACAAAGGTTGTTACAGTGATACGCTATCAAGACCAATCACGATCAATCTTTTGCCGACAGCGAATTTTAGTATAACAGGACCTTATTGCGTCACAAGGAATGTTTTATTTAATGATCTATCAGTAGCTAATGCCGGAAATATTGTTAGCTGGCAATGGAACCTGGGTGATGCGACTATTTTAAATCTAACAAATAACGCAGCTTTCAATCATCAATATGCTGCAGCCGTAGTCTATCCCGTCACATTACAGGTAACAACCGATAAAGGTTGCATAAGTGCTATCTACAATGGCCAGGTAGATATCAAACCACTTCCGGTCCCTGATTTTATACATTCACGTGTTTGTCTGCCGGGGGGCATTTCCAATTTTACCAATACATCATCGGTTGCCAATGGAGCGTCATTAAGTTATACATGGAATTTTGGCGATCCTTTAAGCGGAGCAAATAACACATCCGCTTCAACAAATCCGTCACATTATTTTTCAACTGTAGGACCTTACAATGTAACATTGTCTGTATTAAGCAGCGATGGATGCACAAAAGACACTGTGAAGATCATTACAGATATTTATGCGCAAGCTAATGCCGCGTTTACCGTCAATCCAGCAAATTGTAGTTATGAGGCTACTTCATTCACAAGTACAAGCAATCCGTTGCCTGGTAATACCATTGCTCAATGGCACTGGGATTTTGGAGACGGTAATACTTCCACTCAGCAAAACCCGGTATGGCATTATGGTTCAACCGGAACCTTTACCATCAGCCACTGGATAGTTACCGACAAAGGGTGCAATAGTGATACGGCTACGCATACTGTAACGATTCATCCGCAACCATTAGCAAATTTTATTTATAGTTCTCCGCTTTGTGAAACTAAAGTGATAAGCTTTAATGATGTCACAGTGTATGCTGCCGGAACCATAGTCAATTGGGCTTGGGATTTTGGTGGCGGCAATATGTCGTCAGTGCAAAATCCGGTTTATACGTTTCCATCTGCGGGAAGTTATACTGTGTCATTGGTTGTAACAGCAAGTACAGGATGCGTTAGCGGGGTAGCAGCACTAGGGTTCACCGTTGACCCACAACCCAAACCCGGATTTATCTCACCTAAAGTATGTTTAACAGATGCATACGCTCAGTTTATTGATACTAGTAATATTGCTTCGGGTTCAATAGTTTCATGGTTCTGGAATTTTGGCGATCCGGGAAGCGGACCATTAAATACTTCGACGGTACAAAACCCACAGCATGCATATAGTGCTATAGGCAATTACACCGCTACGTTGACAGTCACCAGCAATAACGGATGCATATCAACCATTGCTCAGCCATTTACTGTAAATGGAGATATCCCTGTTTCTAATTTTAATGCTTTAAGCCCGGCATCATTGTGCGCTAATGATTCCGTATCGATACAGAATGCATCGACTGTGAACTTCGGGAATATTACTAAAGTTGATATATACTGGGATAATGTCGGAACTCCCGCAATTTTTGAAACTGACGATCTTCCTTATTCGGGAAAAATATACAGACATCTGTATCCCAGTTTTCAAACGCCATTAACAAAAACATTTACGATCCGCTACAGGTCTTATTCAGGTATAAGTTGTGTAAATGATGTAATAAAAACAATCATAGTCAATGCAGCTCCGAAGGTTCAGTTCAATAATATCCCGGATATTTGTTTGGATGCGTTGCCCTACCAGATAACGCAGGCAACCGAAATTGGTGCGGTGCCGGGTTCAGGAATTTTTAGCGGATCAGGAGTGACGGCAGGAGGTTTATTCACCCCTTCTTCGGTTGGACCAGGCACTTATACGATCAAGTATACTTTTACATCTGCCGTCGGCGGTTGTGTTGATACATTATCAAAAACGATCAAAGTGTTAGAGCCGCCCGTTGCCAACTTTACATTTGCCGGACCGGTTTGTGAAACACAGGCAGTAACGTTCACTGATAATTCCAATACACTTGAAGGAACGCTTACTACATGGACGTGGGATTTTTCGGATGGGACGCCAATCGTTGTAAGAAATAATAATTCACCATTCACTCATACGTTTGCTGCTTATGGAACTTATGTCGTTAAGCTGAGTGTGACAACCAGTAATGGCTGTGTAAGTGTGCAAAAACAAATCAATGTTACGGTGAGTCCATTGCCGCGACCAAATTTTTCCATTCCTGCAAGCGCATGTCTGCCCAATGCAAATGTTACATTCAATAATCTTTCAGCAATTGCCGATGGCACCCAATCAACATTTAGTTATTTGTGGAATTTTGGTGATCCGGGAAGCGGAACTGTAAATACTTCTACCGGCATCAATCCATCGCACACGTATGTGACGACAGGTCCATACAATGTAAGCTTACAGGTTACAAGCAACGCAGGATGCATACATGACACCGCTATTATATTAAATACAATTCATCCGCAACCGCTGGCAACATTTACAACTGATAAACCGGAAGTTTGTATCGGGGACAATTTTATTTTTACCGACGACAGCAATCCGTTGGATGGATCAACAACGCAATGGAATTGGACGATGGATGATGGCAATGTAAGAAATACTTCGGCATTTATTTATACTTATACCTCGACAGGTACGTATAATGTGAGTTTATTTATTTTCAATAGTAATGGTTGCCGGAGCACTACCTATACAGAATCGGTAACTGTACATCCATACCCTGTGGTAAATGCAGGTCCAGACAGGTTTGTATTGGAAGGCGGGACAATAACACTTGAGCCAACCGTTACCGGTAATGATCTGAATTATCTCTGGACGCCTAATCTTTATTTTGCAGGAAGTAACGCAATTAAGAATCCGGTGATCAGGGGTGTAGATGATCAAACTTATCTTTTAACAGTCACAGCACGTGGCGGCTGCAAAGCAAGTGATGACATATTTGTAAAAGTGCTGAAGACGCCGGTGATACCCAATATCTTTAGCCCGAATGGCGACGGCATACATGATAAGTGGGTGATAGAATTTCTTGAAACCTATCCCGGATGCGTGGTACAGATATATAACCGTTATGGACAAATGGTGAAGCGATTTGTAAATTATACCGATCCCTGGGATGGTAAGATCAGCGGAAAAGATGCACCTATCGGAACTTATTATTACATCATCGAACCAAAGAATGGACGAAAACCGATCACCGGTTTTGTTGATATAATTCGGTAAAGCTCAATAAGGCCCTCATGATTCATTAATGTTGTATCACGAATCGTTCAACTGACACCGATTCGCCTGTACTTATTTTCAATAAGTAAATTCCGTTGGGTATGCCAGATGCATCTGTAACCACTGTATTTTTACCGCGGTTAATAGTAACTGATCTTTGCAAAACAGTTTTTCCGGCGAAATCTATCACACTAATCATAGCCTGCTCCTTAGCGGTTGCTTCTATCACGAGTTTCAATTCATTCACAACGGGGTTTGGCAAAATAAGAATCGAGGCGATCAGTTTGTTCAATGCTATAGTTGCTATTCGGCTGAGAGCAGATTTTCCATCCTTATCTATATATTTTACCCGGTAATACAATTTTTTTATGCCTGTCAGTTTCATTGCATCTGCATCCGTAAACCTGTAATTATTAGAACCTGTTCCGTTGGCAGTTAACTGTCCAATATCGTGATAGTTTATGCCGTCATTGCTTCTTTGTACCACAAAATGGTCTGTTTGCTCTTCAGCGGCCGTTTCCCATATCAACAAAACGTCATTACCAGAAGGCCTCGCTTCGAAAGATATCCAAAGAAGAGGCAACGAAACAGATGCATCCAACTTAAAAAAGTCAGTATTTACTGGATCGTCACCATCTGTTCCAAAAAAGAATAATGTATTGGAGGCAACGCCGCAAAAATTAATATCTGAACCCTCGCCTAAAGTAAGATTTACATTGTCAACCTGGGAAGTACCCGCACCGGCAGTTCCATCAGATTGCCAAAGTTCTGATCCGGTAATACCATCATCAGCGAGAAAATAGAATTTATTGGGTGCATAGAACCAGGACAAATTGATCCCATCGAATCCATTTGCCGGGCCGGGATTGATGTCATTTAAAAGAAATGTTCCACCAGGCGTACCATCGCTTACATAAAATTCATTTCCCTCTACACCAGGGGTGTTTGCCGTAAAGAAGAATTTATTTCCCTGGAATAATCCGCTGCCTGAAAAATTAGGAAGGATGAAGGGATCACTGCCTGACGGGCCAGTGACAATATCTTTAAGTAATACTGTACCTGTTCCGGTGCCATCACTTTCCCATAGCTCTGTACCCTCAGTAGCAGTTGTTGCTGCAAAGAAAAATTTGCTGCTGTTCTTAACTGTCAATGCTAGCTGGGGAAAACTGCTGTTCGGCGTTCCCATGCCGTCATCACCGGGATCAATATCTTTTACGAGTACTGTTCCTGCATCGGTGCCGTTTGTTTTCCAAAGTTCAAATCCATTTGTTCCATCATCGCCTGCAAAATATAATTCGTTTTGAAAGTTGAAAAACGGAGGGAAGATAGAAATAGGATTATCATTAGGATCAATGTCTTTTACCAATACAGTTCCTCCAGGTGTGCCATCTGTCTTCCAGATAGCATCATTAAAAAAATCGGAAGCCCTGAAGATCAGGACGGACCCATATTCAGTAAAGCCGCTGATACCCGAACCAAATCCGGGGAACAGGCTGTTTATATCTTTTAGCTCTATCGTACCCAGGTCCAAGCCATCCGTTTTCCACGGCTCATCCCCATCGGCGGCTGTGGCTGCCGTAAACACCAAAACGTTGTTAATTATTTTAAAGTCTGGAAAGAAGCTATTGGTAAAAGCGTCTGCTGCTCCAACATTGATATCTTTTACACGAACAGTGCCGGCGCCTGTTCCATTCGTCTTCCACAATTCGCGACCGGTGGTGCCGTCATTGGCAGTAAAATATAATTCGTTGTTATATACAGTAAATCCATTCTTTGGGCCAGAGTCGGCTGCACCTGTATTGATATCTTTCAAAAGTGAAGTTCCGCCGGGTGTTCCATCGCTTACCCATAACTCAATTCCTTCTGCAACGGTCCTTCCTGCGAAATAAAGTTTTCCATTCATAATTCCATAGTCATAGTCTGCCTCCACTATTGCAGCACTGCTTAACTGGATAAAGCCGTTGCCTGGAATATCATAGACCCAGAGTGTATTGGAGATGGCTGACCTGAGGATGATCTTTGTATTGGTCAAAGCAAAACCCCATTCATAACTTGTATTGTTGGATAGCCTTGTTACCTGTGTGAAAGCAGTAACATTTATTGCCAATAAAAGGAGAGGAAGCAGTAGCTTTTTTTCATGGCTTAGTGGTTTAAATATTAAGATCAATTGAGCGCCGCTTTCAGCACTTCCATATTCGTATATGCATAAGGCTACAGAAGAAGAATCTAAAAAGGTTTTTCCAAGAGGGGTAAATAATACCCAAAGTAACGTTATTGACGGCGACTCACAATATAACTTTCGTTCTATTTTCTTTGTGAAAACGGTATTTATTTTTTTGAATCAGCGAAAAATGAGTGGCCACCTTAAAGGCAGATTTAATTGAACAGCCAGAGGGCCGGAAGACGTAAGTATTGACTTACAACTATTATTTCTTTTCGTCTTCCCGACTTCCCGGCAAACCTTAACTTATAAACCAGCACCTTCCTTTCCTTTTGTTTTCCGGTTACATGGCCTCCAGTTGCTTTAAGAACTTTTCCGAATTTGCTTTCACGGCAGCCGGCGGATTCATACTCAACGATTTTTTGAAATTAATAACAGCATTCTTTTTATCACCTTTGGTCGCATAAGCTTCGCCAAGACTGTCGAAAGCGTTGGCACTTTTTGGGAATTTTTTTGTGTTCAAAATAAATATTTCTATTGCCTTATCATGCTGGCCTGCATTGAGCAAATTGTAACCATAGAGGTTGATCTCATTTTCATTGCCAATAGCAATGGCTTTGTTCATTAAAGTGTCTGCGTCAGCACTATTACCCATTGCTTTTAGAATATTTGATTTGGTGTTCAGTGTTGTAAAAGAAGTATTTTGTGCAATGGCCTGGTCTATCCATTTCAAAGCCTGTTCGTAATCCATTTTATTTTGCACGGCATAGTTAGCGGCACTGGCGTAACCCTGCCAGTTAAATCCCAGCGGGCCTTTTAATTCTTCAGCGGCATTATTCAGCACTATCTTGTCAACATCAAATTCGATCTTTACAGGAAATTGTTTCTTTTCCCAGTTAAGCACCAGCTCGGCAGAAGTTTTTGTTGTATTGATAAAATCATACGTCAGCATCTCCGTCATAGGACCTGAGCGCAATTGGATCTTTGATTTCAACAGGTCATTCTTTGGCTCATAAAAAAAACTGCCCCAGGAGCGATGATCTTTTGATAATATCAACTCACCTGTATTGTCTTCATTGACCACAAAGAACAAACCGTATTCACCTGCGGGAACATTTTTACCTTCAACTTTAGCGTCATGAGAAAATTTGATCGTTGTATTTTCATTGGCACCCGCACGCCATGGAGCGGAATTGCCATTTCCGAAATTCTGCACATTCCAACCGTAAGGAACAAGTTTGCCCCATACTTCGCGACCTCTTACTGAAGGTCGTGAATAATTCACGGTGACGGTTGATATGCCTATGGTTTGTGAAACGGTAGCAGCAGGGCTCGGTGTTCTTGGTGTTGTGATTGCCTGTGATCCGGCGGTAAATGAACCCAATCCAGCGATTAAAAACAGGAATGATCTTGTTGCAAGTAGTTTTTTCATTTTATCTGGTTTTGGTAATTAAATAGAATCGGCAATAAAATTTACGATATACATTCATAACACGGTCAGGTTAATACGCAGACGGTTTTAAAGACTGCCGGAAGGTGAAGAAAACGGTGTGGTAACAAGAGATTGAATAATTACCTTAGCCAGGGAAATTAAAAACAAATTATAATGAATAACGACAAAGACAATGTACAGTTAAGCGCCGTCGAAGATCATGATGGCATACTAACCATCAGGGAAGGAGGAGCAAGAAGAGATTGGAATGGTATTCATTATAAACAAGGGATGTCTGCAAAAAATGTGGGCACAACAAAATTGTCAGCAAACATTGCGACTATTCCTCCCAGTGGCGTCGCTTTTGCTCACATCCATGTTGACTTTGAACTGATATTATACATAATCGAAGGAAAAGTGCGTCACGAATTCGGACCCGGCTTAAAAAAAGTGCTGGAGAATGCAGCCGGCGATTTTATTTATATAAAACCCGGAGTTCCGCATGAAGTATTCAATATGAGCGATACGGACCCCGTTGTTGCTTTTGTTGCACGTTCATCGGCTGATGAATGGGATAATATTATTCCTTACGATCGCAACGAGGCTACGTAAGGAATAATAAGGCAGTAATGACTTGTTTGATCAGAAACCTTTTTTCGCCGCGTCAATGTTCCCGGATTTCAGCACATCGATCATGATCGACATTTCATCCACCAGTTTGTCTGTGCTGCCATCATAACCTATAGCCTTAAAACGCACCATGCTCTGCGGATCGATCACAAATTTTGTCGGTATTCCTTCTACTGCGTAGTTGCCAACCATTTTATCTTCTGTATCGAGCAGTACGTGAAAATCATATTTATTTTTTGTAATAAACTCATCGGCGCCCTTCTGCATCTCTTCGGGTTTTTTGCTTTCCCATGTATCTACAAAAACAAACTTTACATCAGGATCATTCTTGTATTTACTTAAAGCGATCTGCATGCCGGGAAAAGAAGCTTTGCAGGGGCCGCACCATGTCGCCCAGAAATCAACTACCACGACCTTGCCTTTCATTTCATCCAGCGAAACCGTATTACCTGAGAGATCTTTCAGTGCAAACTTCGGAGCTGTTTCACTGATCATTTTTTTCATCAATTCTTCTCTCAGCTTGTCACGATATTGTTGCATCAGCCCGGCGAGATAAGTATCAAATTCGGATTCATTGTGTCCTTCGCTGATAAAAGACTCTTTAAGTATTTCTTTGAGCTTAGGAGAAGACTTACCGTCTTTCACATATTCTACTATATCATCTTTAACGGAGGCGGGACCTTTTAATTTTGCTTTGTAAACAATAAATCGTTCATTAGCCTCCACATCTCCCATGTCCATGTTCTTAATGGCCTCTTCCTGGTATTTAAGAGCTTTTTCTTTTTCGCCGGATTTCCAAAGTATCAGCGCATAGGTATCGCCATACATGCCATAAGAATACATCAGGTTCTTTTTGTATTCCTTATCGGTATAGTAAGTAGGTTTATTGGCAGGATGCTCCATAGAAGCTTTCAGGTATTCAAGCGACTTTCCTGACAACTCTTTTGCTTTAGCAAGGTCGCCCGCATCACCTGTAAGACCTTCGCCAGAAAGCTTCCATGCAATATTATTATAGGCGCCGGAAAGATTTTCTTTATTCTTTACCAATGCTTCATATTTCTTAAAAGTTGTCCAATCTTTTTTATTGGCGGCTGCAGAAGCCATTGCGCTATAAAGGTTATCAACTGTCTTTTTTTCATTGTCAGTTTTCGCGGGATATTCTTTAATGAATGCGGTTAATAACGCTTCTTTCTTTTTTGGATCGCTTTCATTATAGAATTCATTCAGCTTTCCCGTTCTTGCCTGTGTGCCGTGTGGAAATTTTTTGACGATCTCAGCTTTTAATTTTTCGGCCTCTTCTTTATTTCCCACACGCTGATATGCCCCCATGATATTTTGATAATCGTTCTCCGTTTTATTTTTCTCAGACATTAACTCATCTATAATCGGCTTTATTTTCTCCTTTGCAGTTTCTTTATCTGCCTGCACCAGCAGGCCGGCATAAGAGGCCAATCCCTTTGACTTAAGACCTGGATTGCGGCTGAATTCTTCGTCATATAACTCAAGATTTTTTGACGGGTCGGTTTTTAATTGCATAAGATATGAGCCAATGCCGCTGTTCACTTCTGCTTTAGCGGCATAAGCGCCTTTTACAGGTTCACCATCTTTGTAAAGCAGGCGCGAATAGCCTTGTTCTTTATTGTTATCAACGAGTTTATCTTTTTTGAAAACAATAAAAATAACTTTCGTTGAATCATTGGTGCGGATCTCGCCATTCCATTTATTTCCATTGGTATTAAGTTTTAGCTCCTGTGCTCTTAACTGCCCGTCATAGATGTAGCCCACGGCGTCAAAATCCTTTGTCTCACCAAGTGTAGTGCCTGACGTGGAATATTCAAATTTTATTACATCACCCGGTTTTGGTTTTTCGGGGGAGAATGACAGGTTTTTAACGACCTGCTGTGCATAAATTGAAAATGCCGCAAACAGAAGTAAAGCTGTCAATGTTAATTTTTGTCTCATAAAATTTGATTTATTTTTTGCAGGAATTAATTCGGAGGCATAAAAGTAAAGAAAGATTCCTGATAACAGGTCAGTATGGCAAACCGTGTGTATATGTTTTGATCCTTTTATCCTCAACAGCGATTGCAGATGTAAATAAACAGTAGAAAAAATATCGGCAAGGTGTAGTTTAAATTAATGCAGTGGACTTTACCTGGCGATGGTAATTGTTCCTTTTTCAGTTTTTACTTTATCGTCATTGGTTATGAATTCCAATATCCATACATATACAGCAGCAGGCTGATCTATTCCCTGGAATTTGCCATCCCATCCTTTTCCATAAGTTTTCGTAAAGAAAACTAGATTCCCCAGCGATTATAAACCGAAAAACTTTTCAACGCTTTCATTCCAATGAGATATGGTGTTGCAATATCATTGAGGCCGTCGCCATTAGGACTAAATGCGGTTGGAAGATAATAGCCCGGTTTTTTCAAAATCAGCATTTGTGTGGTATCGGTGGTTACACAAGTATGCTCGTCAGTAATATCGATCATATATTTTACGTCGTCGCTTACCGCAAAGAATTCAGTATAACGTGTGTTATAACTACTGAGCTGGGTCTGAGGCCGCCAGTTATAAATTTTTCCAACGGAATCACGTACATGAATATGCCATGAGCTTCCGGTCGGAACAGTTATATCACGATATCTTATACCCTGGGCAGCTTTATTTACCAGCACTGAATGGGTAACCGATTTCGAATCATTTTCGCAACCGAGAGCAGTCATTTTAAGTGTGACATCAGTTTTACCCGGTATGTCGTACGTAACAGGCAATGGATTTTTCAAAGAAGAAGTTGGATCTCCATTGTTAAAGGTCCAGTTGTAACTGACCAGTTGAGACCCGTTCTCATTACTTAGATTGGTAAATAACATCGGCCGGTCGGTACAAATAGAATCCCATAAAAAACCCGGAACACCGTTTGGAAAGATTTTAATTATTCCACTTGCGCTGTCCTTGCAGCCGTGTGCGGTGGTTGCCACCATTTCTACGGTATAAGAGCCAGTGCCGGCAAATGTTTTAGTTGCATTCACTGTTTGTTTCCAATCACCATCACTGAATTTCCAAAGATATGTGATAGCAGAACCATCACTCACTGTTGATGCATTGGTATATATGCGGGAATTACTTGTTACGCAACCGGTATCCACGCCAGGTGTAAAAGCTGCTTGCGGCAATGCGTGGATATTAATGGAATAATTTTTTGTTGAATCAATACATCCGTTTTGAGTGATCGCAGCCCAATAATTTCCGCTTACCGAGGGTTGATAAAAAATGCTCGTTGCTCCGGGTATAGGTCCGCTAACATCATACCATTGTACGGCGGTCGCGGAATTATTCACAGCTAAAACCCCGATCGCCGGATCGCCGATGCAATAGTCGTTTTTTCCGGTTAGCGTAATGGATGTATCTACCTGGCGCGAAGAAACTATCGTTGAATCATAGGAATAACAGCCTGTAAAAAGATCAGTGGTCTTTACAATAAATTCTGTTGGGTTCGGCGGGACATTCCATGCTATCGGGTTTGAGATAGCGGGATTACTAACCATGATTGCCGGTGTCCATGAGTATGAATAATTGGGATTGCTCAACGTTCCGATCTGCGTTTGCTGATACCGGCAAACGCTGATATCCGGACCTGCAATAGATACTGGTCTTGGTGAAATAGAAATGGTAGCATATAGTGTGTCAACACAGCCAAAGCCCGGATAGGGAGTGACGACAACCGGGAAAATTGTCCCAATCGACGGTGGCGGATCAAGAGTTAATACCTGAGTCTGTGTTAGTGTCTGTGAAAAAGAATTATCTGTATACCATTGATAAGTTTGAAAACCATAGGGTGCCGTAAGATTAATAACAGTATCGCCAACACAAATAGTGCTGCCGGCTATAGCACCATTGCAACTTGAATTCACATCCAGGTAGGCATATCCAAAATGTCCTCCAAGGGTACAATCGCTGGTGGTAAATTCAAGCTCTATAGTTTTGCCAGCAAGACCGGTAAGGTTTAGCGTTATAGGCGTCCAGTTTTTATATAATACTTGGGAATTAAATGGCGAGAACTGGAAACCGGGAAGTGATGAAGAGGCAGCGAAATCAAAAGTGACACAGGGTAGTGGTGCATTGGTTGACAGATCGGTGATCTTTGCACGGAAGCGCGGTTGTTGTTCAATGGTGTGATCAGGGTTTTGCAGTACAACTGCATACTGGTAAAAGATAGAGAACACGGGAACATTTGCCGGGATATTGTAGATATATGAAATACTTTCAGCCTGGCTTGAAGTGGCGTTATTCCCGAGCTTTACGCTATACCCACTTCCGTTGGGACATAATTCCGGGAAACCTCCATAAAGATCATAACCTGCCGTAGCAGCGGAAATGATCGTATGCCGACCGGCCACCTGGCCAGTCGCCGACCAGGTTAAAGTATTAGCTCCACCAGGTCCGAGTGCAACCCGGCCTGTGCGGCAAGTCCAATTAGTAAAATCTCCATACTCAAAATCAATATTCGGGGGGCATAAACCAGGTTGTGCTTTAACAGAAATAGAGAGAAAGCCTGCGAACAATACACATACTATATATTTGAAGAATCTGGAACACATACGGATGCTAAAATATTTTCAGTATTATCGCCGTCGAACCATCAACGTTACATTTCTTTCTGCGCTCATTCTACATAAAAGCAACAGTGCTTATAAAATATAATGCCACAGGCTATTAAAGATTGTAAGGTGCTATTTATTATGTCAGAATAAAACAGTTTTCAATACACCTTGACCCAATTGCACAAGGACCAAATGTTTTTTAAAGGATTCTTAATGGTAATCAGTAGGGGGTAGTATTTGCCCGGGTTCCAATCATTTGTTTGTGCCCGCCATATTCATTGCAAACTTTACCGAAGGGTCAAAAATTACGATTTAAAAATACTCTTTTACTACAACGATTCCAAAAGGCAGAGGGGCAATTATTAGCTGTAGCGCAACATTATTACACGCCCCAATATTTCCGATTTTCACCTGGATTGCCTAAATTGTAATCCATTTCCGGCAAGGAACCGACCTCAATATTCTGTCTTACACCTTTACTACTCCAATACTCCCAAGAAATACCGGATATCCAATGCTCTATTGGTTCAAATATTCCGGAAAATAAAAATTCTAGTTCGAAGCTAAACCAGCAAACCTGAAAAAAGGACAGGGAAGTGTTCTATTTCATTTTATTAAATAAGATTAAGACATGAATCGCTATTTTTTTATGCTGCTGGCTGCCTTGATAGTTTGCTCCACCGCTTCGACGGTGAAATATGGAAGCCTGGATCACAAAAGCAATGAGGAAGGTTTAAATGGATCTTCCGGTTTTCCTGGGAAAAATGCTTCTCTACCCGTCCAATGGGGATCATTCAACATCGACTTCATTAATAAAAAAGTTTTATTGAAATGGAATACAGCATCTGAATTCACGAACAAGCAATTCATCATTCAAAGAGCCCTGTTCGCTTCCATGAATTTTAAAGATATCGGAACCGTTACGGCTACTGATTCTCCAAATGGAGGCAGTTATAGTTTTATAGATGATCCGGGCTCAAATGGATCCTACATGTACCGGCTTATCCAGGAAGATACTGACGGCAAACAGACATTTTCGAAAACTCGTTCAATAAATCTGACAAGCTATGAAGATCTCGAGATAGCTGACAACGGAACAAGCTGGATCATCCGCAGCAACCGTCTTACTAACTACAGTATAACCGATATGCAAGGTCGTTTGATCGAAAAGGGAAGTTTTAATGGCACAAATATTATCGCAAAGCCTCCATTTGGCGTGATCTATATTCTGACAACAGAATGTAATGGAGAAATAAAGACCCGGGTATTAAAAAGATAACTGCGGTAGATCTTTTTTTAATGCGAAAACAACTTATTATTCCATTGGATTAGCTGTGAGAAATACAGCATCATCTGTTTTCTCATGAGCATCGGCATCCATCAATATTTTCCAAATCCCTTTTTCTTTTCTTAGCAGCACATGAAATTTTCCATAGCTTGTTCTTTCTTCACCTGTCACAGCATTGGAGTTGGTAGTCTTATAATAGCCCACCTCGAAGGCCCTGCCATTTGAGGCAATGCGTTGCAGAAATCGCAGTTCAATATTCTTTTTCCAGTCTATCCATTTTGCTTTTATGCTGTCAGGAATTTTTTGAAAATATTGATCATAGCCTATCACCTGGTCGTTATCTTGCATCACTCTTATTACATCTTTGCTATGAACCGCCCTGAATGCTTCATCATCGTCACTATTGAATGCTTTGATAAAGGGTTTCCAAACCTGGGTGTTGATCTCTTTTTGCAAACTGTCATTTTGTGAAAAGGCAACACTATAACAGCTTAGGAAATTGATAAAGATAACGGCAACAATCCCTTTCATGACTTTTTTCTTAAAGATAGTTCAAAGACAAGGGATAATAAAAGAGCATTTAAAATATGGCCTTCCTTTCAAATGGCATACTTAATGCTCCCTGTCATCCGATCCTAAAGGCAATAAGCGGTGGATCTTTACGGGAAGTAAAATATTACCGAATTCAGTTGCCGGGGATATATGCGGTGATTGTGTATATAATGGGTAAAAATTTGCCCAGTGTGTAGTTATTATTTCAATACACAGAAAATATTTTTTAAATTATTTTTACAACGGGTGGACCGGTTATTAAATTACCAGGATGTTTAACAGTAAGCATCTGCAAGCTGAGTAAAAGTAGTATGCAGAAACTAACTATTACACCAACACTTCTGAAGCAGCCAGACATTTCTTTACCAGGGATGAAAAACTTTTTCATGCAATCACCCTTCCTGATTGCATTTTTCAGCGAACCAGAACACAGGTATACGTTTGTCAACTCCGCGTATGAAAAGTTCTTTAATGTTTCAGAAGATAAGTTGATTGGTCGTACGTTAAGGGAAGTTTGGCCGGGGTTTGAAGGGCAGGGGATATTTGAAGTTTTCGATAATGTATATAAAACAGGCCAGGCATTTTCTGCGGATGAATACCCTGTAACATTAAATACCGGCGAGGCTGCGAAGATCGGCTACTATAGTTTTATTATCTGTCCGGTCAAAGATCCGGAAGGTAACATCAGCGAGCTGATGATGCAGGCTAATGATGTAACGCTACAAGTGCTGAGTCGTCAAAAAATTGAAGAAAGCGAAAAGCGTTTTCATTCACTGGCGACAGAGTTTCCTCTCCTTGTCTGGCTCACCGATGAGAACCTGCAGACAACGTTTCTGAACAGAACGGGCTTCGACTATTTTAATATTGACGGCACAGCAAAGATCTCAGAGATTTCCTGGAAAAAATTTATACATCCTGACGATCTTGAACGGACGTTGAATATAATGAAAGAAGCGATCAGGAAGCATGAACCGTACACATTAAAGATGCGGTTAAGGAATGGCCTCACCGGCCAATATCATTGGTTTCTTGATAATGGGGTACCCCAGTACGCAAACGAAAAATTTACCGGATTTGTTGGCACTAGTACAGATATACACGAACAAAAAATGGCGGAAGAGACCATCCGCCAAAACGAAGAAAAATACAGGCAACTTTCCGAATCACTGGAAAAGCTGGTAATCCAACGAACAGAAGAATTAACAGAAAAGAACAGGCAGTTGAATGAAGCTCACCAGATCGCACAGTTAGGAAGCTGGGACTGGGATATGTCCACCGGTGAAATAAAATGGTCGGAGCAGATGTATCGTATATATGGCTTTGACGAAAAAGCTCCCATAAGTTTTGAGAAGGCAACTGAACGAATGACGCCGGGAGATGCTGTGAAAGCCCGGGAAAACACAAAGGGCTACATCGCCAAAGCGCAGCAGTTATTTAAAGAAAAAGGGGTCACGGAATTTCGTAATCCTCACTTTGAATACCCGATCTCTTTGCCAGACGGAACAAAAAAAATTCTCAGGGGCGCAGGAAAAATAATTTTATCAGGTGATGGAAAAGTTTCCAGGATTATCGGTACGGTACAGGATATTACTGATCAGAAGAACATCGAAAATAAATTGATCGAGATAAATGAGAAGCTGGAACAGCGTAACGAATTTGTAGAAAGGTTGATCAATTCTTCGCTGGACCTGATCATGGTTGTAGATAAAAAATTAGAGTTTATCAAACTCAATAAAAAGGCAGAATCCACAATTAAACCATTTTACCCAGGAAATTTAATTGGCAAACGAATAACCGAAGTCAGCCCCGCCCTGGAAGGCACGCAGTCTTATTTCGACCTGCTAAAAGCGTTCGAAGGTGAGATCATCATCAGGGATAAAGTAAGGTCAACCATTTCCGAGCATTACTATGAACATAACTATGTGCCTCTTTTGGACGCGTCGGGTGACGTGTATGCCGTCATGATCATCAGTCACGATATCACTGAAAGCATCAAGCAGATGGAGGAGCTTAAAAAATTGAATAAGTCAGATAAATTAAAAAGCGATTTTATAAAAATGGCGAGTCATGAATTAAAAACGCCGGTCACTTCTATAAAAGGCTATGTGCAATTGTTGTTAGCCGCTTTTCAACGGGAGGACGCAAAGCCAATATCGCCGTCCCTGGTCAGATTGTCGCTGGAAAGTATTGATAAGCAGATCAACCGGTTGACAAGATTGATGTCGGAATTACTTGACCTGTCAAAGATCGAAACAGGAAGACTTGAACCCGATAAAGAATTATTTGATCTGAATGAAATGGTAATCGAGACCGTACAGGATACTCTGTATGCTAATACAAAACATCGAATATCAATAGCTCATGATTTTCGATGCAGTGTGTGGGGGGACAAAGACAGGATAGGGCAGGTATTGATCAATCTCCTTACGAATGCAATCAAGTATTCGCCGGGGTCAGATAAGGTTGAAGTAACAGTAAAAAAATCGGGAAAGAAAAACGTTTCAGTAAGTGTAAGAGATTTCGGGATCGGTATTGACAAAAAACATCACGAGAAGATATTTGATCGCTTTTACAGGGCAGAAGATAAAGAGGAACAAACCTATCCTGGTTTTGGTATCGGGTTATTTATCGCAAAAGAGATCATTGAACTGCATGGCGGATCCATTCATTTATCAAGTGAAAAAAATAAAGGCTCTGTGTTTACTTTTACGATACCCGTTGCCAACTGAATTAGGGAAACCGGCACCATGACTACCATTAACTTAGGTTTTATCGCCTTTATTGGAAAATAAGCTGACTATCTTAAACACATATACCACAACAACAACGATCACGGAAATTACATAAGTGACTTTCAAAAGTATTTTGACCATATTGCGAAGCCTTACTGACTTGATACGGTTGCACGCCGCGTCTAATTTGGCAGAGTAAAAGCGATAGAATATCATCCACACTAAAAGAATGCTGAGTATAATGAAGATGGCGATGTCCATTTTTTTCGATTAATGGTCATGAAAATAGTAAGTTTTCAACCCCATTAAAATACTCAATATTGAGTATTCGGACAAAGAATAAATGCGCCCCGGAAGTTTATCCTAAGGTTATATTGCCGCACTAAGTGTAAAATAAACCACAGTTATTTTAATTTATCAAAAGCAAAAACCAACACAACAACGAGCATTGTTGAACATAACCAATGGCTTTATGTTGGCATGATTTTTTTAATGACTCTTGTGAGATAAATCAGAAAAGTGATGAAAAGACTTTGGTGTTGTTTTATAGTCATATTGTCCTTCTCTCCAGTTATTGCACAAAATGATAGCCTGAACCTTCCGTTGCAGGAAGTACTGCCTCCAAGGGACACTGCGCCTCCTATTGTAAAAGCAGATGCAAAACAGCAACAGGTTTATAAACTTAAACCCGCTGCAGATATACCGATCGTTGCGATCGGAACAGGTTGGTCGCTTTATGCGTTTTCAAAAATATACAGTAAAGACCCGCCGGGTGAAGAAGCAATTCTTGCCCTGAATAAAAATAACATTAACGGGTTTGATCGGGGGGGCGTACGACCCTACTCCGAAACTATAGACAAAAACAGTTATTATCTTTTTTACGTGTCTATGCCACTTCCGTTTGTTTTTCTTACAGGTAAAGAAACACGTAAAGATTTTTTCAAACTTAGCTTATTATACCTGGAGGCTATGTCGGTGACCGGCTTTTTATATACGGGGTCTGTTTATTTATTTGATCGGTACAGGCCTTATGCTTACAGCAGCGAAACAAATATGGATCAGCGAAACAGGGGTGGGGCGAAAAATTCTTTTTTTGCGGGACATGTTGCACTTGTTTCTACATCCACATTTTTTATGGCGAAAGTATATGACGACTATCATCCCGACTCAAAAATTAAATGGCTGTTTTATAGTCTTGCCGGCGCTGCTACCGGCATAACCGGCTACCTGAGGCTCAAGGGTGGATTGCATTTTCCTTCAGATGTTATTATAGGCACGTTGCAAGGCACGTTAACAGGATTATTGGTGCCGCATTTTCATAAGAATAGATCAGCTAAAGAAAAGCAATTGAGCATTTTTCCCTTCGGCAATGGTACAAGTTTAGGACTTTCGCTGGTTTATAGACTACAGAAAAAATGATTTAAATCGCAATTCCATAGAACACGAAAAGCACTGAGTTCAAAGAACGCTGCATCATTGCAGGCAAGCGTAGATAAAATGTGAACACCAGGATATGGGAATGACGCACTAAAAAGGCGCCATGTTTATGTCGTCTTTATCAAAAAAGCAATTATAAATGTGAGAATGGTTATAACGAAACCGTACATAAATACATTATAAGCGATACCGACATACTTGTATTTCTGAACTAATACAATTCCCTGGTAATAGATATCCCTCGATAAACTGTCATACAATTCAGTTTTACTCTTATAGGTCTCTTTCATTTGTTTTTTGTATTCAGAAAGAGACAGCTTTGAAAAATCCCCGAAGAACAAAATATTGAATTCAATATCCTGTTGCTGACCCTTTTTATCATTTTGACGGAGAAATCTTGGTTTTGTCGAAATAATGGCAAGGACGATCGTGGTGACACAGGTGATGACGAGTAGTAGTGTCGGAAATAAAAGAAATTTATTTTCTTCCAGTTTGGTGATCAATACAGATAAAACAATTGACAGAACAATCGCATTTACACTGATCAGGAGACTTGCTTTATCATGAGCTTTGGCTGACAAGTCTATATGTCTTCTTTCCGTTATCCTGAAAAAGGTTTCAACGCCTCTTTCCAATTTTATATCTTCCAATAACGGCTCAAGTGATTTTTCTTTTTTGTCAATGACCGGGCTTTGCACTACGGTTTCTTTGCGGTCGCTTGGATCATCCTCAGACCGATCTTTCAATAATGCTACTTTTTTTTGTTTTTTCTTTTCAAACAATTCCCGGGCAGCAAGAGTAAAGTAAAAATGGTTACTTGCCACATTTAAGTTTTCAGCCAGCCACTCTTTGTCAGAATATTCCTTCTTACAAACAGCCAGTTGCTCCTTCCTTAAATTTTCAATATTATTCAAAAAATCTTTCTCTGCCAGGTGATACATACGTACATCGCACAATATCTGGGCTGCGAGTGTGACCGGTTGTCCAGGCGTCCTCACGGAAAGTATTAGTTCTTCAATGGCTTTCTTTATATCATCATCAACAGCTTTTTCTTCCAGGAAGCTATTGGCAATGGCGACAGATGATGATTCGTAGTTCCAATAGTCTTTACTGTAACCTGTTTCAAGGAACCAGGCAGCCAGGTGAAGGGTTTTTATTTCTTCTTTATTTACGTTCATTTGTACGCCAAGTGTCATGCAGTTTCTTACTATTGTAACCGCCCGGTCGTAGTTGTGAAAAGTAAAATCACCCGAAAACTCATTATCATAATATTTCTTTACATAAAGGGCCGCTTCGTGCAATAACTCGGTGGTAAGTTTCATAAATATTATGTTTTGAAAATGATATGACCCATTCTTTGCGCTGAATGCAGTCTTAGTTATAAATATAGTTATTCCCTGTCATCCACTTTTATATTGATTGGCAACTATCGAAATGGTCGGTAACAGATCTTTTTATGTAGTGCGAAAGGAGCCCTTTCAATCAGTCTTGCTTGTCAATTTTGACTTAACTTTAGAGCCCGATCTCTCTGCCGCTATCTTAACACCGTAAAGTCCATTACGCCGGTTGGGATGAATTTTCAAATCCTGCTCAAATGCTTCGAGAGCTTCAGAAGGTTTATTCATCTCGAGCAGCATCTCTCCTAATAATTCACGGGCAGGGATCACCGCGCCAGGTGTTACAGGATGTTTCTCTGTTGCATCTTCCATTTCCGCTGCTGAACGCATTAATGCCAGGGCCTGATCATTTTTTCCCTGCTTCAATTCGAGCCACGCTTCTGAAGTTTTTATTTGAACCGCCACTTGCGCTGCTTCCAACACTTTATTTTTTTCCTTACCCAGTTTGCCATAAAGCAATTTCAAAGTATCCAGTTGCTGGCGGGCTGCATCCAATTTATTTAAATGCACATTCCCCATCAATTTTGCAAAATGAAAAATTGCTTTCTGCCAGGGAAAGTTCTCCCATGGAAAATTTGCCGGGTGAAGCTGCAAGGCTGCCGCTTCATTCCAGTTTTTCCTTTCCAGTGCATATCGGGCAGGGATGGCCGCAAAAGCATAAGCAACTTTGAAGTTTTGGGGAGAGACTTCATCGATCGTTTGAAGATAATCTACCTGCTGTTTGGCAACATCATCTTCGCTTTTTTGTAAATAGGAATACACGAGGTAATCCAACCCATGCAATTCTTCGTCCCAGTGACCTTTGATATGAGCCTTCTCTGCGTAGCATTGCGCCGATGAAACAGACACGAGGTTTGCCTGAATACACTCATCCCAAAGGCCAAGACGGGTAAAGATATGGGAAGGCATGTGCTGAGCGTGAGCAGATGCGGGGGCAATAGCCGCATATTTTTTTGCCGCAGGTAAAGCCAATTCTGCCAGCTCGGGATAATCGCAATTGTGAATAATATAGTGAGCAAGACCCGGATGTAATGGCTCTTTTTGAAATAAAGGATCTAATAATGCAAAGGCCTTTCGTTGATTGGTATAAGTTTTATCAGCAGGATCGGCTGCTGCATTTAAGGCTAATGCATAAAAAACGGTTGCCTCAACATCATCCGGGTAATTCTGATAAATTGTCGCCATAGCTTTTTCAAATTTCAATACACGACTGTGATGATCTAATTGCCCGGCATCCTCATAGAATTGAGCAATAGCTTCAATATAATCCGATTCCCTTTTTGTTTTGTTTTTAATAGAACGGGCTATCTCTACGGCCTTTAACCCTTTTTGCAATTCGGCCGGTGAAGGCGGCGCCCAAAGCGCATGAAAATTACTCATGGCTACTCCCCAGTAAGCCATTGCACAATCTGGTGCTTTGTCAATGATCTTTGCGAACATTTTTTCCGCTTCATCATATTCAAATGAATGGAGGAGTGCGACAGCGATATTGAAATTTTTTTTCAGGTTTTCAGGAACAGTAGCAGTGAAAGAAACAGTACCGAATAGTTCTCCATCTTGCGGGCCACAGGAGACGATTTCTCCTCTCTTCAGATCCAACGAACCGATCAGCAAAGGATCTGTTTTGTTTTTACTCTTGCAACATACCAGGAGAAATGATGCGGCTGCAAACACTATTAGCTTTCTCATGGAAAAAGATTGAATCCAAATTTAATGATTTGCTACAGATGATGGCCTATATTCCCGTTCAACAAACAGGACTGCGATCATGAAAATTTCTGCGAGCTTACCTTTTTATTTCCAGTCCAGGAATAATCTTGTGTAGGTAAAATCTATCAGGAAAGTGGCTAATGCACCGGTAACGGCAGCACAAATGGGCCAGACAACATAATAGAATAATGGTTTGAGATACCATTTTAATTCGCCGGTAAGCGGTGCCTCGGCAACGCCTGCAATCGACAAAAGGTCTCGGGAATATGATGGGCCGGGAATTCTTACCTCCGAAATGTGCTGTGAAATATAAACAGGTTGCTCATCGGGTATATGGTTTGCTAACACCAGTCGCTTATTTTTTATGATCTTTTCAGCTTCTTCAAAACTGGCAGCGTCAGCAACAGCAGGATTTAACAGCGTAATTATTTTTTTTGACTTATTGGGTAAGACAATGATGTTTTTATCCACCAATGTTTTTTTGGCTAATTCTGAAAGGCCAATCGATATTTGCCCGCGAAAGGCGTCCTTGTTCCATTTGATGGGTTGATGGGATGTCTTATGTTCCTGGAAGACCACTTCACAGGCAGTTTTTAATTCGGGTGTCATAACAATAGTCAGCGGGCTTTTCTAAGATGATTGCTAAATGGGCGGGTAGGACGCCGAAATTAAAACATTCTTCAGATTATTATAATATATGATCATTTATTTTTTTATCACATCTTTTCATGCGGATCCCGGCTAACTTCTCCGGCACGCAGACAGGAACCCGCAAAACGATGGGTGGCTGACAAACTGTTTTGCCTCCGGGGGAAAATTGCCAGTTTTTTGATTGACCTATTTAAGTCATTGGTTTACTACGACGTCACTTTCATAGACCAGAAAAGGGAAAGGGAAAGATTTAACGATATTTATCTTCTTAAACAGCGGGATGAAGAGGTCAATTGATAGAAAGACAGTTAAATTTTATTTATGGCTTGGCGTTGGGTATTTTTTCATAGGGTTCCTTAACACCATTGCAAAATATCCGGATCAATTTGTCCCGGTTGTATTCAATAATCTTTGGGGACTAATGTATGTAACTGTCCTCAATTTTATACTTTTTGAATATACAGTTCCATTTGTTCTGAAAAGAAGAGAGACTGTTATTTATAATATCCTTTTGGGAATATTTTTCTTATTTGTTTGTATGATGTTATACTCTTACAGCGCCTATGGATGGAAACTGCTGGGAGTACAATTGCGGGTTTATACCCGTTTGGCTGAATTCCCGTCAGTAGCTAAGGCCGTCGCCAACCAAATGGCATATAGTGTCGGAGGGATATTTTTCTTTGGGATCACCAGGCACATTTATAATTATATAAAGCTGAAACAGGCGGAACAGCAATTGCGTATTGAAAAGCAGGCGGCAGAATTGAATTATCTCAGGTCGCAGACGAACCCTCATTTTTTATTTAACACGTTAAATAATATTTATTCACTGACAAGAGATAAATCAGACCTGGCGCCGGAATCAATCCTTCGCCTTTCGAAGATAATGCGGTTCATGCTGTATGAAACCAGCGGAGCTTACATAGCTATAGAACAGGAACTGAAGATCATCAATGACTATATCGCCCTTGAAAAATTACGTTATGATGAGTCCCTGCATATCAATTTCAACTACGATATAGAAGATATGAAACAGGCATTGCCGCCATTGCTGCTGATCCCTTTGGTGGAAAATGCTTTCAAGCATGGTGCATCGGAAACAAGGCAGCGGCCGTTTGTTGATATTCACCTTTCAGTCAGGCAACGTCAGCTAATTTTTATTGTGAAAAACTCCGCTGAATCATACCCGGTGGAGGGCAAGGTAAAAGAGAACATCGGTCTTTCGAATTTGAGGCGTCAACTTGAATTGCTTTATAAAGACTACAACCTGGATGTCGGGCAAAGTGAGTCCGTATTTACAGCAACTTTAAAAATCAATCTTGCAAGTCATGTCTAAGATAAAATGCATCATAATAGAGGATGAGCCGCTGGCTGCAAAAGTGTTATCGGATTATATTTCCCAGTCGCCTTTCCTTGAACTGCAGGGAACATTTAAGGATGCTATCCTCGCCACTGACTGGCTGCGACAAAATAATACTGATCTTATTTTCCTGGATATCCATTTGCCGAAATTAAAAGGAATGGCTTTTCTAAAAACGCTGACAAGTCCGCCAGCTGTCATCATAACAACTGCCTATCATCAATACGCGGTAGAAGGGTTTGATCTCAATGTAACGGATTATCTACTGAAGCCATTTGAGTTTGAACGTTTTTTAGTTGCTGTGAACAAAGTAAAAACGGCGCAAAAAGAAAAACAAGGACACGAAGAAGGACAGGAAATAAGAGATCACCTGTTCCTGAACGTTCAAAAAAAGAAGGTAAAAATATTATTTTCTGAAGTCGTTTATATCGAAAGCCAGCAGGAATACATTAAGATCGTTACAACAAAGAAAGTTTACTTTCCAAAAATGACCACTAATGAAATGGAAAATCTCTTACCAGCAAATCAATTCAAACGCGTCCACCGGTCATATATAATTTCAATAAATAAGATCGAATCATATACCGCAGAAGAAGTCCAGGTGAATGGAATCTCTATTCCTATTGGCAGAAGTTACAGGAGCATTATAGAAAATCTGTAGCGCTTAAACCTGGCTCCCGGGTTGCTGTGTCTCATCACTGCCTTCCCAACTTTTATGTCCCCATCTTCGACTCCGGTTCTTCCATTCTTCTTTGAGCTTTTCTCTTTGTTCCGGCGTCATGCTGTTCCACATCATCCTTTGCTTCCAATGGTCGCGCCGGTATCCGCCCCTTCCTCCAAAACTGCTGAATAAAATTTTCGATAATACCAATATTCCAAGGCCCTGCCAGAACGTGACCTCAGAAACATGCAGAACGGGAACGGCCACATTGTTCCAAAGCAACATTACGATCCCGCCAAAAACAAAAACACCAAGGGCGAATAGCGGAATAAAAAGTAAGAATCGTTGTGGTCTTGAAAATCGTCTCATAATTTTAAATTTTTAAAGTTCAATAATTTCTTTATACAATTGTTCTAATCGTTTTCTCAGGTGCAGTACAGCATATCGTTTACGACTGATCAGTGTATTGATCTTTGCGCCTGTTCGTTCGGAAATTTCAGCGAAAGAAATATCTTCCAATTCATTCCAGACAAATACCTGTTTTTGATCATCCGGCAATTCATCCAGTGCTGAAAATAGTTGTTCCCAAAAGAGATTTCGCAGATGTTCTGTTTCGGGTGTAGCAGTGTCAGCCAGCAAAATTTCCCTGAAACCGATGTCGCCTTCATCATCATCAAACAGTTCTTCTTCTAATGAAGTTGTTTGCGGCTTACGGTATTTGTCAATGATACGGTTTCTTGCCACGCGAAACAGCCAACCACTTACCTGTTCGACAGGCTCTGTGTTCATCACGTTTGAGAACTGGTACCAAACATCCTGCAGAATATCTTCCGCATCTTCATCCGTATTCACCCTTCCGCGGATAAAATAAAACAGGCGCTTGCCATAATTTTTGACAGCCTCTATGATATTTTGCTTTCGTTGCTCTGCCATGATAGTCGTCACTGCACACTCTATTTAAGCAGGAAGACGTGGCAGCAAAGGAAATATTTTAAATTGGAGAAAAATATTTATCTGTAGTTTGTGTCTTGCCGGCCAGGCAACTGTTTCGCCTGTTTTTCGGAAAACATTTTTAGTAGTCTTTGATCGTAAGCTTTTCTCCGGCGAAAACTAAAAGGATCGGGAAAGAAAATACATCTTCATCATGCCACGGTGCTTTACTTCAATCTCTCCACGGTATTCACAGGGAAATTCATCTTTGATCTCATTATAAGTGGTTTCTGAGAGGTTTATTCTTCCCGGTTCTGATTTTGATTCCATTCGGGATGCAATGTTTACCGTATCTCCCCAAATATCATATTGCCATTTCTTGATTCCTACAATACCTGCTACCACAGGCCCGGTATGTATCCCGACCCTCACTTCAAAATGACTCAGGCCATCTGTTGCATTCAATTCATTTTTCACCAGTTCAACCATTTCTTTTGCAGCTTTTATCACATTACTGGCATGAGATGGATTGAGCGTTGGAAGACCACAGGCGCACATGTACGAATCACCGACTGTTTTAATTTTTTCCAAACCATATTTAGTCGTGATCTCATCAAACCCTTTAAAATAATAATCAATACTTTTTACCAATTGTTCCGGATCTGCCTGTTCCGCTACTTTCGTGAATTGTACAAAGTCCGTAAATAAAACGGTGACCTGGTCAAATTTTACTGCTTCTACTTTGCCGTGTTGTTTTAACTCTTTTGCTGTCTCGGCAGGTAGGATATTAAGCAGGAGACTTTCTGATCTTTTCTTTTCTCTCGAAATATTTTTATAGTACCAGTACAAAGTACTCAACAGTATAACACCCAAACCAAGAATAACGGAAAGAGAAATGAGTACGTTCCGCTGGTTGCGTTTTTGCTGATTGAGCAGATCCACTTCTACCTGTTTGCGGGAAACTTCGAAATCGGTACGGACGTCAGCCATTTTTTGTACGGATGCGATGTCATTTACGCTATCACGGTATAGAATATGATTCTTGTAGTATTTAAAAGCTTCGTTTGGTTTACCAATTGTATCATACAGGCCTGAGACTTTAAGGCTGGCCTCACTTATCTGATCCTTTAGGCCATACTGCTCTGCGAGTTTCAGGCTTCGCACGGCCTCGTTCAAAGCCATTTTGGCATTCCCTTTTTCGAGATAGATCTCCGACATGGCTAGAAGATAAGAGCAGATCGGATCGTACACTTCATTTTCTTCAAGTATTCCGATCGCCTCATTGATATTTTTTTCAGCGAGATCAGATTCACCTCGTTCGGCATATAAAATTCCAAGATTGCCCAGATTATAGGCTTTCCCAATTAGATATTCAGTCTTTTCAGATATGATCGTTGATTCCCTGAAATACAGAAGGGCGGAATCATACTTTTTGTTATCGAGGTATTCACCACCAGCGTTGGTAAGAGCAGCTGCCAGCGGAACTGAATCATGGGATTGCCTGAATATTCCAATCGCCTTATGATAGTAATGCATGGCGTTGGGGTGATTCCGTGAGGCTGCATATATGTCGGCAATTGCCAAATATGAGTTTGCTTCACCTATTGGATAGTTAAGTTTTGGTGAGATACCTACACTTTTGAAATAGGCATCAAGGGCCTCATCCAAATCACCCATAAGTCTTTTTTTATATCCCTTTAACTGGTAACCTCTAAAAAGGTATAAATCGCTCCCTTTTTGCCTGGAAAGCATTATAAGCTCATCAGCATATTTCAATCCAAGTTTTAGCTCTCTGGTTTCATTAAATGACAATTGCCATAATAATTCCATTTTTGCCGTGTCGTTCAGGTTACCCTCTTTATATATAATGGTAAGACTGTCCGCCAGTTTTTGGTCCTGGCAGAGAACAGGGTGAATAATAAAAGAAAAAAAGCCTATTAATAAAAAACAGGCTTTTTCTTTAATGCATCTTTTCATCATGTGGCTTTGCCGATTTTTTTGTTGCCGGCATGTTTTGGCATTCTGATCAGTAGCTAGTTGACTGGCTTCGGAGTAAGAATTGCAATTTTAGGCGTTCTCACTTTTCCGGAAGAATCACCTATGCTATATTCCCCGGCGGATCCCACTATCGCCGTCCATTGACTGTTCCCGCCCTTTGCCGGCGCCGTCACACTGCTAAATGGCGAAGCCTTTCCCGCAGCCGGACCAACAGTAATTGTTCCTTGAGTTCCTGCCCACGAAACTGACCACGAGACTTGTTCGCCTACTCTTGCCGTTATGTCAGGACATGTTATGTTGCCCTGGCCGTCGATTGAAACTGGAATGTTTGCCATGTGTTTTATTTTTAAAGGTTAATTAATCATGTGAACAGCCTTTCAACCAGGCATTGATAAATACAGATCTGATTGAAATCTTTTTATTTTTCTGATTGGGCGCTACGGACTTGAATTCATTTGGTACCAGCGGTGCGGTAAACTCCTGGGGGAATTTCAAATTTTTGTAAAGTAGAACTAATCTTTTTGGATAGGTTGATACCGATTGATAAGATCAGGACATTGAATGTAGATAAATTGTTTTGAAGTGCAAGTGGTTTCGGGATATTTTTTTGCGCACATAAACGGACTTACAATAGAATGGTCATGAAGCAAATTACAGAGGGTTGTTTAACTTCATCCTTTTATGGACACTATCTTACAGATTTTTTTTGTTGTTGTACTGATCGTCATAGTTATCCTTGTTGCATTTAGCATAAGAAAGACACACAAGACCATCATAATGCCGGAGAACTACCGGGAATTGCTGCATGATTATGTAAAGTTCTACCGGCAATTGGATGAAAATGGAAAAGAAACGTTCGAAAAAAGAGTTGAACACTTTTTATCGTCGGTCCAGATAACGGGAGTGAACGCTGTTGTTGAAGATATTGATCGCCTTTTGATCGCAGCCGGGGCTGTTATTCCTGTGTATTCTATTCCCGACTGGCAATATGTGAACCTGCATGAAGTGCTGGTGTACCCCGGAACATTCAACTTAGATTTTGAACAGGGAGGATCGGATCGCAACATTACAGGCATGGTTGGTCACGGCGCTATGCAACATGTGATGGTCATTACGAAATGGCAGTTAAGACAAGGATTCATTAATAGCAATGACGCTAACAACACCGCCATTCATGAGTTCGCACACCTGGTAGATAAAATGGATGGCACCATGGATGGTGTTCCGGAAATAATTTTAGAAAGAAAATATGTTGCCCGCTGGAAGTACCTGATGGATACAACGATCCGGCAAATGAAAAACCATGGATCGGATATTGATATGTATGGCGCGACCAACCATGCAGAATTTTTTGCCGTGATCTCCGAATATTTTTTTGAACAGCCCGATCAATTAAAAGCAAATCATCCTGATCTATTTGAAATGCTCGTAAGGATATATAAAACAGGAGGGTGATCTTGAAGCTACTGAGTTTTACTTTTCAACTCCTTCCATTTGACCATCAACTGCCGTAATTGTGTTTGCAGATCAGCGACTGCTGCAATCGCCTGCGATGTAGGCGGCATATCATTTTCCTGTAGTGTGTTGAAAAGCGAACTGAAAGCACCACCCAGTCTTCCAAATGTTGGTTCCTGCTGCGCTCCACTGCCAAACCCAAAACCTTGTGCGCCTTCCAGTGCTGCCGCCTGTTTTTCCAATGCTCCTAATTTTTCTGCTACACTCTTCTCTGCGTTTGTTAACTGTGATTGCAGGCCTGCACGGAAAGCATGAATATCTTTCAACGTTTCCATACATTTCTTTCTTCCTTCATAACATTGTAATGACAGGTCATGTTGTTTCTGCAGTTCGGCTATAGGAGTTTTTACTCTTGGGTCCATCTTAATAGCGAACGACTGACTATATGATTTACCATCAACAGTAAGTTTAACGGTATAAGTTCCCGGCATCACAAACGGAGATGTTTCGTTGGGCGCTGTGTTTTTATAGATAGCGGCGATAGGGTAGGAGACAGGCACATTCAATGGTTCATAATGCTTATCCCAGGTAAAACGATGCGAACCGGTTTCGTCGGAAAGAATTTGCTGTGGACGTATCCAATATGGCGGCACATTATTCGGAGGAATCTTATACAGAGTATCTTTATTGGTATATCGGCGGATCAATTTTCCTTTTGCATCCGATATATCTAACGAAACTTCTTTTGCATTTTCTTTCAAATAATAATTAATGATTGCTCCATCCGGGGGATTTTGTCCTGCAGGTTCTTCCTGCGGAAAAGGTGTATCGGTATACATGTTCCATCTTACACGATATGCGGTTTGAGGTTTATAAAGAATAGCTGATTGATTCATCAGTTTGATCTGTTAATTGGCGCAACGGAGTGATATCATCCAGTATCCAGAAACTTCTGCCATGTGTGCCCACAACGATGTCATCATCTTTTATGACAAGGTCTCTGATTGATGTTGCAGGCATATTCAATCGTAAGGCTTTGCCAGTTTTCGCCATCATCAAAAGAAACATACACAGCTCTTTCACTTCCTGCAAATAACAATCCTTTTCGTCTCGGATCTTCCCTAACTACATTGATAGGATCATTGGGTAACCCATTTACAATTTCTTTCCATGTTTTGCCTGCCATCTGTTGTTTTATAAATATGCGGACGCATATCATCGCAACGTATCCTGTTTACGGCTGCATACGCTGTATTCACATCAGTATGACTTGCATCCATCAATGAAACTTTGCTCCAGGATGTGATTGCGGGAGGCGTAACATTCTTCCATGTCTTACCGCCATCTCTTGTTACCTGTATCAATCCATCATCGGTGCCGCACCAGATGGTATTGATATCTTTATAAGAAGGAGCAACGGTATAGATCACTCCACGTCTTGGCATACTTCTTCATATTCATCGCTCGTATAAATGCCAACACTTGCAGGAATATCCCAGCTTTCTCTCGTCAGGTCAGGACTGATGACCTGCCATCTGTTTCCGCCATTCATTGTTTTGAACAAAACATTACCTGCATAGTACAATGTTTTTTTATCAATGGGATTGAAGAGTACCGGCGCTGTTCTTATAAAACGATATTTACCGCTTCTTACCGCTTCCGGTGAAATATTTTGTATTTGCCCGGTTCGTTTATCATAGCGGGAAATTTTTCCGCCATAAATAATATTGGGATCAAGCGGATCGGCAGCCACATAACCATATTCTTCTGCACCGACAGGATGCCATTCACGGAAAGTTATCTCGCCGTCATTTCCTCTTGATGCAATGCCAACGCTGCCGCTTTCCTGCTGGCCGCTATAAACATTATAAGGAAAATCATTGTCAGTACTTACATGATAAAACTGTGCAGTAGGTTGATTATACCATGATGAAAAAGTTTCTCCGCCATTCACGGTAATGATGGCTCCCTGGTCAGCTGGCAATTAAAATAATATTCGGATTATCTGGATTGATCCAGATGCGGTGATAATCATCGCCACCCGGTGCACCCCGGAATGCATTCCATGTTTTGCCACCGTCAACCGATTTCCATACCACCACATCGGCTGATGTAAACAATATCTGCATTTTTTGGATCCACTTTCAATTCTGCAAAATCACTCGCCCGTCCCCAATAACCGATTATCATTTGTCACAGCTTCCAGCATTCACCGGCATCATCACTTCTGTAAATGCCGCCCATGTCTTCCGGCATCCACAGTTGCATACATCCTGTTTGGGTTAGATGGTGCAATGCAAAACCAATTCTTCCCAAACCTTGTTCTGTTGTCGGTAAACCATTAGTTAGTTTTTTCCAGGTATTTCCTCCATCAGTACATTTAAACAAACCACTTTCTTTTCCATCCCATTGCTCCATTTTCCCAGGGGCCCTGTCGTCCTGCCCACAGGTCAGCAAAAATGATGTTTGAATTATTCGGATCGATGGTTACCTGTATAGCTCCGGTATTTTCATCTTTATATAAAACTCTTTCCCATGTTTTTCCACCATCCAATGTTCTGTATACACCTCTTTCTTCATTGGGTCCATAAGGATGACCAAGAGCCGCAACAAAAACCCTGTTCTCATTCTTCGGATCAATCGCTATTCCGCCGATTTGCTGCGCATCTTTCAAACCGAGTATATGATCCATGTCTTTCCTGCCATCGGTTGATTTATAAATGCCATCACCAACAGAAAGATCGGGACGCTGTAACCCTTCGCCGCTGCCGACATAAATAACATTGGGATTGGAAGGAGCAACTGCAATATCACCAATGGAACCGGTTGGCTGATCATCAAAGATGGGCCACCATGTTCTTCCATAATCATTCGTTTTCCATACGCCGCCATTATTCACCCCAATATAAAATACATTCGGTTGCTGCGGCACACCGACAGCGCCAACGGTTCTGCCGCCACGATGCGGGCCGATACATCGCCATTGCATGGCATTGAATAAAGAAGGATCAAATGATTGTGCCTGGGAAAATAAAACAGCAGATAATGCAATGAGCAATCCAACGAATTTTGAAGAAATATTTTTTGACATGATAAAAGCTTATAGCCTAAGGTAAGGAATCTGTATCAGGAAATATTGCCTTACTTCCAAACTTATCTTTGGTCGTATAATGATCTTATAATTCTAACGTCTCCGACCGGGCGGGACTAATGAACAAAAAGTATCACGTCTCCTAATTTTTGTTTTGGGACAAATAAAGCCAATAAAGATTTAAGAAATTGTTTCCCGGTTCTTTTAAAATGCGACTAATCTTCCGTTCCAGGTTCATCTGAAGAGTTCAAAGTTGAAGAAAGGTATCAGTTATACTTCACTACTCCCGTCAGACTACTTCATTAAGTTTTATTTAATAACCAAAATAAAGGAGGTAATTATGCCGTCTATCACTCCCACAAAGACCGAACTCCAAAAGGGGTACAGGCAACTTGAAAATTTTGCACTTAACCAAAAAGTACACAATGTAATCCGGCAAGCCGCCAAAAATCCTCAGACACTGAAAAAATTAAAAGCTGACCCGCTGAAATATTTTCAGGATAAGAGACTGAAGGTTCCCGCAGAAGTAAAAATTACGGTCAATGTTACTATTCTGCAATTTTGTTTCTGGATTTGCAGAAGAGTCGGACGATATTATGTGATCTGTGTAAGATATTGCGGTAAACTCACAATCTAGTAAGTTACTTAATCGCTTACGTCATGGCGGGTGTTTGTTTTTCACCCGCCATTTCTAAGTGGCGGCAGGGAAAGACTTTTCAATTTACAAATACCTCATCTGTGAAGAACCATCCTTTTTCCCCTTTACCGGGGTGCCATTTAGGTAACTTTGAAACGGGACTCGCAATTATTTTCAGGTAACGCTTTGTTACAGGCTTAAATTTCAGTTCATATATTTTCAGATAAGAAGGTTCAGACTTTCGGGGTTGTTCGGGAATGATACGTTGCAATAGACTCAGATGTTTCGGATCATCTCCGCCCCAGACTTCCAGAGATTGTGGTGGCATCAGGTAACTGCCGATATCTACTAAAGCGCTTATCTTAATCTCTGATATTACAGAAGGTTTATCTATTGCCAATAACGCCTCCATATTATTCATCCTGAATCCGACCCATTTGCCGCTGCGGAAATTTTTGTCTCCTTTCACGAGGTCAATCAATGTTCTTCCTTTTTCATCTTTATACGCATTATCGGGCGGCAGCAAATGAATTAATGAATTAAACTTGTACTTAGCTGCATAAAATTCAGCTTTGGTCGTATCACTGCTATACCAGCCGGGTTTGTAAGCTATCGCTTTTAAAAGAGCGTCGCCTTTGATCATGACATCATGATCATAAACAGGCGAATGTAAACTATCCGGGTTAGTGCCATCGAGCGTATAACGGATCGTAACACCATTTATGTAATGTTTCAATTTCAGTGTCTGCGGTTGCACTATCACCTGTTGTTCGTTTTCCAAAACAGGTGAAGTAAGTTTTAAGATAATTGTATCGCTTCGAAAACCTGTTTCAATGACAAGGTTTTTATTTTCCTGCTGCAGTTGTTTGATTTCCTCATCTTTCAAGCCTGTGTTCCATACAAAAAATTTTGTCAGCTCTTTCAATGAAGAGAGAGCTTTAAGTGTTTCTACTTTTATGGTTGTGCCGGATAGTGATAAGTGTTTTAGTTTTTTCAGATTTTTCAGTTCTTTTAAAGTGGAACCTGTGATGTTAGTAAATGATAGATTCAGTTTTCTCAATTGACTGAACTGGCCTATTGTTTCGAGGTCTTCATCCTTTACAGGCATTTTATCCAGGTTTAGCGATACAAGCTGTTGCTTGACGGCAAGCAAGTCTTTTAAGCCTTCCGGATCAAATTGTGAAGCGCTAAAAAATTCAGCGCCCAGCGCAGGTGAGTTTTTAGCTAAAGGGTAAACAACCCTGTAATTACTGTTCAAAGATTTCACTTTACTTTCATCTGCGGCCGTAAAGTCATACTCATCTGTTTCAACCGTAGTGAAAATTCTTTCAGCAATTTTTCTTAATTCACTATTTGCTGCAAGATCAATGACCTTGACATTGAAGTCAGTGCCGCTTTTTATCCAATCGCTCAATATTGAAATATCATCGTCTGTCAATTGTGGTTTACCCTGTGGCGGCATGTGCTTCTTGGCTTCCAGTGGTAGATGAGTTCTTTTCATGAGTAATCCGAGGTCAGCTTGCGTACTATCCCAGAGTTTACCGTTCTTACCGCCTTTGAGTAAAAGCTCTTTCGTTTCCATCACCAATTCACCCTTCGCTTTTTTACTGTTATGGCAGCCCATACATTTTGATTCAAGAATAGGATAGACCATGTTGGTAAACACCATGGCATCCTCCAGCAAAACCCGTTGTTGTTTTTTCTCCGGCAGGAGAGGGGCCAGCAAAAAATTTTGTCCATGTGTGATACCTGCTCCCTGGTGTCCGGTAAAGATGATAGCAGCGAATGAAACCAACGTTGCAGTTATAGTTCCTGTTCTTGTTTTAGCCAAACTGTTTCTGAAGCTGTACCACAAAAGCATTAATAATGAAATACTGACTCCGCCCCATTTGTGCCAAAGCAAAGCCTCTGCATCATATCCTTCTTCTTTCGATAAAAATAAACCCATCAAAGCGGTGATTGCTGACGTGAATACAGTAAGGAGTAAAAGCCATTCGCCAATAAACTGTGCTGTTCCCGGCGGTGAAATCCTTTTCTGAAAAAAGAAAACCCAAACCAAATACAACACGACAAACACAATAGGAAAGTGAACGATCATCGGGTGCATGCGACCGGCCACCTGCAACCAGGAAGGCAATACGATCCTGTTTTCAAAAAGTAACAGGAAGACCAGCAGGCAATTGATGGCAAAGCTGATGTTGAATAATATGTTTTTGGATTTGTTCAACGATTCAATATAGGCCGATTTGATCAAATATGGAGAGCAAAAAGAACAAAAAGTATCACGAAGAACACAAAGAAATTTTTTGAATCCCGTCGTGTCCTTTGTGTTTTCATAGTGTCCTTCGTGTTACTATAAAATGTATATATATATAAGATGCAAAGGGAGCAGCGGAAAATACTTGCTGATTTATACTACCGGTTCAAGTTTGTAAGGATATTCTTTTCCTGAATTCCATTGTGCCACATACAGGTTTTCTTCATTATCAATACAAACATCGTGAGGATATTGAAATACTTTATTGGTCTGGAACATTTCTTCCGGCTTGCCATCTTTATAAACCGGCTCACTGCCAGCAAGGTTTGAAACGACGTTATTGTCTTTATCCAATATGGTTACAAAACCGGATTGCTTCCAAAGATTACTTTGGCTTTGCAGAACGGCTGCATATAAATATTCTCCCTTGATAACAGGCCTGCACACCCATGCGCCCGGTAATGAAATAGTGTCAATGAATTCACCCGTCATGGTATAGCGTTTAAAACAATTCTGTTCTCTTGATGTGACGATCAGTACCGGTTTCTTTTTATGTCTTGTGTCAATACAAACTCCGTGAGCATTCTTCAAATATTTTTCTTCAGCGCCTCTTCCTCCAAAATGCCTGATATATTCTCCCTTATGATTGTATTGAATGATAAAATCTTTTCCGTAACCATCTGCAACAAAAATATCACCGTTGGCTGCAATAGCTGTTTCGGTAGGGATATATTCTTCCGGTTTGCTGTATTCACCGGTTTCTTTCGGATAATCCAACGTCATTAATACTTTGCCGTCAATGGTCGTCTTGATCACCTGGTGGCGATTATTGTCGCATATAAATAATATGTCCTCCCCGTTTTCATTGAACAGTGTCAACCCGTGTGCACCGGGATACTCAGTGCCCCAATAGCTTAATAGCTTACCGGATCTATCATAGATGAGAACGTTATTTTTTGTTTCATTGGTGAGCAATATGATCCTTCCCTTTTTGTCCTGGATCATTTCATGACAATCCTTCACGGGATACTGCATAGGATCAGCTTTGCTCCATTTTGTATTGATGCGATAGCGTTTGTTGCCATGCCCGAGAATGAGATCATCTTTTTTATTTGATCTTATCAAAGAAGGGGAGAGGAACATGCCGGTGGCTGCAAGCGTTGTCTGATGTATAAATTGTTTGCGTTTCATAATTTGTTTTATTTGACCGCTAAGGCGCAAAGACGCAGAGCTATACAAATCACTCGTTTCGTTACAGTGCGTCTCAGCGTCTCCGCGGTTAAGAAAAGATCTGATTAGCGATCATATCCCTGAACGGAGTCCCGAGGTATCGGGATAAACAATCGCAACAGCAGTTGACCAGAGAACAGAAGCTGGTAACACAATAAAAGTTCTATGCCATCAATCCCTTCATTACTTCACCCGAAACATCGGTCAATCTATAGCGACGACCAAGATGTTTAAAGGTCAGTCGTTCATGATCCAGTCCCATCAGGTGTAATATCGTTGCATGAAAATCGTGAACATGCACCGGGTTCTCTGCAATATTATACCCAAACTCATCCGTTTCGCCATAGACGCCGGGCTTCACGCCACCACCAGCCATCCAAACAGTAAAGCATCGCGGATGATGGTCCCTTCCGTAATTATCTTTTTTTAATTCACCCTGGCAATAATTGGTGCGACCGAACTCTCCCCCCCCAGATCACTAATGTTTCATCGAGCAAGCCACGTTGCTTCAGATCAGTGATCAATCCAGCACTTGCACGGTCGGTGTCCATACACTGTCCACGAATTTCACCGGGCAAATTTCCATGACCATCCCATCCCTGGTGGTAGAGTTGTACAAACCGAACTCCATTTTCAGAAAGTTTACGTGCCAATAAACAATTAGCTGCATAGGTTCCGGGGATCAAACAATCGGGGCCATACAATTTTATAATGTCTTCCGGTTCTTTACTCATATCCGTTATTTCCGGAACTGCGGTTTGCATGCGATACGCCATTTCATACTGTTGGATCTTGGTATGGATCTCCGGGTCACCAAATTCTTTGTAAGTTTCCTCATTCAACGCGGATAAATTATCCAGCATCTTTCTTCGATCATCTTTATCTATTCCATCGGGATTATTCAAATACAATACGGGATTCTCTCCGCTGCTGAATTGCACACCCTGGTGATAGGAATCCAAAAAACCATTTGTCCAGAGTTTGGAATAAACGCCCTGCCCATTTCCTTTTCCCTTGGAAAGTAAAACACAAAATGCCGGCAGATTTTTATTCTCACTACCCAAACCATAACTAAGCCATGAACCCATACTCGGACGATTACCTACCTGTGCGCCTGTTTGAAAAAATGTTAATGCCGGATCATGATTGATCGCTTCTGTATGCAATGTTTTAATAACGCACAGATCGTCGGCGATAGAAGCAATATGCGGCAACAGTTCGCTGAACCAAATACGATGCTGACCGTATTGATTGAATTTAAAATAAGAACCCGCCAATGGAAATTTTTTCTGGTCGGCCGTCATACCGGTCAGCCGTTGTCCCATCCTTATAGATGCAGGCAGATCTTCACCAAACATTTCATTCAGTTTGGGTTTGTAATCAAATAAGTCAAGCTGGGAGGGAGCGCCATTTTGAAATAAGTAGATAATTCTTTTTGCTCTTGGTGCAAAATGGGGAAGACCGGTCATCGCTAGTTCTTCTTCGCTACTGCTACCGAACAGATCGGGGATCAATAATGAACCCAAAGCCACACTTCCAATACCAAGACTTAATCTTGATAAGAACCTGCGCCGATTAATATTCAGTCCCTGTTCGAGAATTTCTTTTTGCATGACGATAATTTTAATTCAGCAACTGCATTGGCCTCACTCTCCTTCTCCCTCTCCAGAGGAGAGGGAGCGGTACTTTATATCTTTAATGACCTGTATAACTACCACATCGACTTCTGCTCATCATTCAACACTTTTGAAAACTCCGATTAAATAAGGAGTCTTCGAAAAGCGTGGGCTATGTCCTGATGGCCTTCTCCTTTGGAGGAGAGCCCGTCCCGCTAATGCGGGATCGGGATGAGGCCCTACCACATCAACTTCAGTTCTTTACTCTCCAATTTCGAAGGCTCAAATTATTTCTTGAGTCTTCGATAGGCAAGGACTGTGCCCGGCAAGCCCCCTTTAGGGGGTTTGGGGGTTATTTTGTGATCACTTCTTCCATATTATAAATAGTATTCACCACTTTCATCATCGCTGCTGAAACGTTCATATCTGTTTTTTCATTTAAAGGATACTCACCAACTTTCAATGTCGTCATGACATCCAGTTTCTTTTGTTGGAACAACTGCAACTGTTCATCATAATATTTCTTAAGAATGGTTAATTCTTTCTTCGATGCTTTGCGGCAAACTACCAGGCGAAATGCCTTGCTGATCTTTTCATCCGCTGATGATGATTCACTCACTAATTTTTGCGCCAACACCCTCGATGCTTCAAGCACCATGGGGTCATTCATCATGATCAAAGCCTGCAGGGGCGTATTTGTTTTCAATCGTCTCACTTCACATTGATCCCGGTTACTGGCATCAAACATGATCATTGCCGGAGGTGGTACGGTCAGTTTGATAAACGTGTACATGCCCCTTCTGTATAGTGCGTCGCCTTCATCTTGTTTATATTTTGCAAGCACACCGCGGCCGGACGTGGCAGCTTCCCACAATCCGTCGGGTTGATAAGGTTTGACACTCGGGCCGCCGATAGTTTTATTCAACAGTCCGCTGCTCGCTAAAACCATATCTCTTACAAATTCCGCATTTAATCTTATCCTTGGACCGTGGGACAAATAAACGTTCTCCGGATCTTTTTTCAATTTATCATCCGATGTTTTTGCGGATTGACGATAAGTGGCAGATAGCAGTATTTTTTTCATCAATTGTTTGATGTCCCATCCGTTTTCCATAAAATAGACAGCGAGCCAATCCAGCAACTCAGGATGAGAAGGTAATTCACCCTGCATGCCAAAGTCACCTGTTGTTTTTACAATTCCTCTTCCAAAGATCTCCTGCCAGAGTTGATTGACAAATACTCTTGCCGTTAACGGGTTTCTTTTGTCAACTGTCCATTCGGCTAAGCCGACCCTGTTTCTGGGAAATTTATTTTCTTCAAATTTCATGACAGCCGGGATCGCTGCAGGTTGCACTTCTGTTGTTGGCAGGTTATAAACACCGCGGCTAAGTATAAATGTTCTGCGCAGGGTGTCTTCACCCATTACCGATACAGTTAAGTTCCCTGTATCTTTTTTATTAATAAATGATAAAACGTTTTTCGCATCTTCGTCGCTGATATTTATCAATGGTTTTTTTGCCGGCTTTGATTGTGTTACATCACCTTCATAACCTTTTTCCTTTGTGTTATTGAAAAAGGCAAGCAATGAATAAAAATCTTTTTGTTTGAACGGGTCGTACTTGTGATCATGACATTGGGCACATTCTATTGTCAGGCCAAGGATTCCTTTACCGAATGTTTTGGTTTTGTCGATCAGGTATTCGATCCGATATTCTTCATCAATGACGCCACCTTCTTCTGTGTATTTATGATTACGGAAAAATCCGGTTGCTAGCATTTGTTCTTTCGTTGCATTGGGCAACATATCCCCGGCGATCTGCCAGGTGAGAAACTGGTCATAAGGAATATTTTCATTAAAGGCATGTATCACCCAATCCCTCCATGGCCATTGTGTTCGGATGTTATCGTCCTGGTAACCGTAACTGTCGGCATATCGTGCTACATCCAGCCAATGAACTGCCATCTTTTCTCCATACTGTGGCATATTCATTAACTCATCTATGACCTTCTCATACGCATTCGCCGACCTATCATTCAGAAACCTATCCATCAATTCAAGCGACGGAGGCAAACCTGTAATATCTAATGAAACTCTTTTTAATAATCTTTCTTTATCCGCTTCTTCATTTGGGCTGAGACCTTTTTCATCAAGCTTTTGCAGAATGAAATAATCGATCTCATTGTTCACCCAGTCTTTGTCGCTAATCTTCGGTAGTGAAATTTTTTTCGGTGGTGTATATGCCCAGTGATTTTCATAGTGAGCTCCCTGCTCTATCCATTTTTTAAACAGTTTGATCTCATACTCCGTCAGTGCACCGAGATGAGAATCAGGGTCGGGCATCATATATGAAGTATCAGTAGAAGAAATGCGTTTGTAAAGCTCTGATTCTTCAGGCTTACCCGGTACCAGCGCAAATTTGCCTTTCGACTCCTTCAATGGAGCAAATGCGCTGTCGGCCATGTCTAAACGGAATTGTCCCTGCCGCTTGTTTACGTCGGGACCATGGCATTTAAAACATTTGTCGGAAAGAATAGGGCGAATGTGAAAGTTGTAACTTATTTGATCGGGCAAATGATCATCGCCGCTTTTATTAAAACAGGAACTGATAACAACAAATGTTGTTACGACGAAGACAAGCAATGTAGTCAACTTCCATTTCATGAAGTCTCAGAAAGGATGAAGTTACAAAAATTGTACAAGCTGTCTTTGTTTTAGACAAGTCGCGATAGCCACGTGTTACGATTGGCTAAGAAGAGGGCTTTTTTGATGAGGCACTCCAATAAGGCCTAATCATTCTGTATAAAAAGGTTTGCAAAACTACCACCTGAGCGGTCAGCTGTGTACAAAGCGACCATACCTGTTTTTCTTTCATTCAACAGCTTTGCCCTCAAAGTAGGAGTCTTCTGATTGTTTACATAGACCAACACTTCCTTTTCTTTCACTTCAATTTTAACATGAAACCAATTGTCAGGATCCGGAGCTGGTTCAACCGGTTGTTCATACACGGCGGCATAATCACTTCGTAGTTTTTGCCACGTATATGCAGGCAGACTTATATACTGGATCCCGCGGGCTTTTCTTGCAGGGTCGTCAGTGCGAAATTGAAAAGGACGAAAATAAATTGCATCGAAGGTTGAGTCATTAACGCCGTGAAAGGCTATACCTAAAAAACTATGCTGGTAAACATCCTGGCCCTTCAGGTCAATCTCTATTGTACCCGTTGAAAATTGTACGCCATTGATCCAGGCAAGTCCCTCTTCAACATCTTCGCTTAATGCAATTCCCTTTTTCGAGGCATCTGTGTCAGGCGTTACGTCGCGATTAATGATCGTTAATTTTTTTTCATTAAGAAGTTTTTCAAGATCGAAGGAATTTTCGACCTGACCATTTGTTACACTGCAAACGCTTAAAACACAAAGAATGCTTATAACGGTCTTTGTCTTGAGGGTCATAAAAAATATTTTTTAAAAGATAGGCCAATTCACAATTATATCTTCAGCCGCTCATATAAAGCTTGAGAAAAGCGACCTAAATAGCAGCTTTTGACAAATGAAATGTTTTGCTGAACTTTCAGAAGCTTATTCAGGGCTGTTTTGAGTAATGGAAGGGCGGCAAATACAAGTTACTAACTAAGCAATATTCGATACCGGGCAGCGTTTTATATACTGACTCCCATCAAAAGACTACAAAGGATCACTAAAACTGCTGCATGAAAAAGATGCTTCTCATCGCAACCTCTTTTTTTCTTGTTTGGTTTCAATTACACGCACAAAAGGAAAAGAAAACCCACTTTGGTATAAAAGGTGGTTTTAATCACACTGTAATTAATGGCTTTGAAACTAATGGAAAAAAAACCGGTTATGTTGGAAGCACAATTTATGGATCGTTATTTTCTGAAAACAAAGTCGGAGCTTCTACTTATGTGTGTGCGGAAATACTTTTTTCATGGGTAAATGACTGGCACTTTATAGAAGTGCCTGTTCATATCAGGCAAATGGTGAGTAAGAAATTCGGAATATCTATTGGGCCAAAGTTAGATATTACCGCTGACAGGTTTGATCAGCAAAAGGAAAGCAGATCTCGACTTTTTGGTGTGTCTGCAGAGGTTGGTACACAGTACAATTTCAATCGTCGCCTATTTGCTGAGGCACGATATTCTGTTGGATTAACCCGGCAGTTTAAAGATGAGGGATTTGATATAAATAATGGCAAGCGGAATAATTTTCGTTTGGGGATCGGGTTTCGCTTTTAACCTGGCACCACCAGAACTAATATTGAGAAGGAGTTTTAATCTCAGTAATGATATTAATCCGCTATTCTGTTTTAGGAATTTTTTGTTTTCATGCATATTTATTTGAACAATGATCGTTGCTCGTTTGTCGATCTAGTGATATGGCGATCTTTTCTGTATACTCTTAATGTTCGATGAAGAGATATATCATTCATCATCCTCACACTTTTTTATGCAAGTTTTCATCCCCATCTTTTTTTGGATAAAAACGAACGAGCTTGATCACTCTTGCTTTACTACGGAACAAGGGAGGAACAACCATCAAAGCCTGTTCATGACTGTCCGCTTCAATGATCGCATAGGCATTATGGTCGTTGTCTTTGCAACCCCATTCAAAATGGGTAATGTAGCCTGCATGAAACTCGGCAAAATATTTTACCGCCTGGCGGCAATCTTCGGCTGTATGTCCTGAAATGACCATGTAACGATCCATGTGTATGAATTATAAATTTTAGATCTTAAATTTAAAATTACACCTCTGCCAGATATTTTCTTACAAACCGTATTGCCATTGACCCTTCGCCTACAGCGGAGGAGATACCCGTCATGGCGCCAAACCGCACATCGCCCGAAGCAAAAATACCGGGTACACTGGTTTCCGGCATAAAAGGTTCTCTTTCTATTTTCCAGATACTATGAAAGTTTTTTTGTTTTACCAGGTCGCTGCCTGTGATGATAAAACCATTTTCGTTTTTAAGTACCGTATCATTCAGCCAGGTGGTGCCCGGTTTCATTCCTATATAAACAAAGAGTGCTTTTGCCGGCACTGTTCTTTCCTCACCTGTCTTTATATCCTTTAATGTAATACACGCCAAAACTGCTGAACCGGAACAACCAATAACATCCGTAGCTGTAATAACATTTATGTTGGACGTACGACTGATATTTTCTACCAAATAATTGGCGGCGGTTTGCGAAAGTGAATCACGACGAATAACAATGTTTACATTTTTTGCAAATTTACTCATATATAACGCAGCCTGGCATGCTGAATTGCCTCCACCGACAATGTAAATAGCTTCGTTGCGACAGGCATGGGCTTCCACAGATGCAGCGCCATAATAAACTCCAGCCCCTGAATATTCATCTATACCGGGAATATCGAGTTTTCTATATGCAACACCTGTAGCGATCACAATAGTTTTGCTATGGACCTTCGCACCATCCATCATCTCGGTGATCTTGTATCCATCTTTCACTGAAATATTTTTTACTTCCTGTGGCGTCAAAATTTCTGTACCAAAGCGAAGTGTTTGTGTGATAGCCCTACGGCTTAGTTCAGCTCCCGAAAGGCCGGCCGGGAAACCAAGATAATTTTCGATACGAGCACTGCTGCTGGCTTGCCCGCCGGGATTGCTTCTCTCGATCAACAATGTTTTCAATCCTTCGCATGATCCGTACAGCGATGCAGCTAAACCTGCCGGCCCTCCGCCGATGATCAATACATCATACATTTCTTTTGTTGCGGCTTGTTGTAAGCCGACACTTGTGGCCAACGCCGGGAGCGAGGGATCGGTGATGAATGTGCCATCCTTTAAAATCACAAGTGGCAGATCTGCGTGATTGATATTGGCGCTTGCTAAATATTTTTCCGCTCCTTTGTCGTTTTCAATATCCATCCATAAATATGGAATTAAATTTCCCGAAAGAAATTCCTTGAGGCGGTGCGACTTGGGCGACCATTGAAAACCGATGATGCGTGTTCCCTCATACCCTGGTTTGTATAATGCCTGCCACTCTTCCAGCAAGTCATTGACGACCGGGTATAATTTTTCTTCAGGGGGGCTCCATGGTTTCAGTAAATAATGATCCAGCTTTATAGAGTTAATGGCAGCGATAGCTGCTTCAATGTCTGAGTAAGCGGTAAGTAAAATAGATTTTGCATCCGGAAAAAACTCTTTTGCTTTCCTCAGAAAATCGATGCCTTCCATTTCCGGCATACGCTGATCGGAAATAAATAAAGCAACTGTATCATTTTTCAGTTGTAATTCTTTGATAAGTTCCAGCGCTTCTTTGGCGGAATTGCTTGCGCTTACCCGGTAAGAGTTCCTGTATTGATTACGGATATCACGATGGATAGCACGCAGCACCTGTTCATCGTCATCTACAATTATGATAAAGGGAAGTTTCATTCTTTAATCCTTTTTGAGCACCGGGATACAAATAGCAAATTCTGTCCGCCCCGGTTTGGAGGTTACTTTTACGTCACCGTTATGATGTTTAACCACCCGGTTGACAAGGTCAAGACCAATGCCTGTGCCTTCGCCTACTTTTTTCGTGGTAAAAAACGGGTCAAATATCCGTGATAAAATTTCCGGCGGAATACCGGTACCATTGTCAATTATTTTTATTCTCACGTTCTTATTGTCGCACGATGTTTCTATTGTCAATTCGCCATCTTTGGGAAGTGCGTAGATCGCATTGTCAATAATATTTGTCCAGACTTGGTTCAGTTCGCCAACATAAGCAGGAGTAGGAAGAAGATCGCTGCAGAATGTTTTCTTTACAGTAATATTTTTTTCACGCAGTTTGTATCCCAGCAATGTGAGTGTATTTTCAATATCATTATGAATGTCGGTGGGCTGCAGATCATTTGTCTGGTCCATGTGTACATGGCTCTTGATAGCGCCGACAAGATGTGATATCCGTGTTGAAGCTTCCTCCAGGTCTTTAATGGTACGCTGAGAGCTTAATAAATTTTCGACCCATAGCAGCACATCAACAAAAGTTTCTTTGCCTGCATCATTCCTGAAGGCTTCGAGGTCTTCTCCTGTAAACCCAGCTTCGACAAATGTTTCTACCGCCACACTATTATCATGAAGGCCGTTCTCTTCCATCCAATCGTTGATCTCATCTTCTTTTTCAATACGCTGAAGCGGACTGAGTCTTTTTTTGCCTACCTGTTCTTTTTCTTTTTGCTCGACCCTATCACGAATGCTCTGAAGATGCTCAGCACTGACATGCTGAAGCAGCAGGTTTTTGGTAAGGCCGTAATTTTCTTTTAGCCGTCTTGTTAGCTCGGAAGATATCCTGTTGATCGCAGCAGCGGGATTATTCAGCTCATGTGCAATACCGGCTGCGAGTTTTCCCAACGCATTCACTTTCTCATGCTGGAGTTGTGTAGTAGCGAATGCCCTTGCCCGTTCCGTCATATAACCGATGAGCCGCTGTATAAAATCGGGCATCAGGCGTTCCATCTCTAAAAAATGATCTTTATGCATCCGGAAGCTGCGCAAAGTGCCTACAGCAAACGAAGTTCCCGGGCTTGTCTTCATTCTTGAATACGGAAGCAACCCGGTGACACCGCCGGTAAGATCGTCGTTAGCAAAATCAAAATAATGTACCAGAGTTCCGCCTTTATTCATATAAAAAGAAAGGACACCCTCCACGATCATCATCATCAATTCAGCAGGTTCACCTGTTTTCACGATCACGGATCCATCTTCATATTCAACATAGAGAGAATGTTCCAGGATCCATTGTAAGTGTTCATCCGGCAAGTCGCGAAGTGCGACTACTTTTTTTAAGTCTTCGATCGTACCATTTGGCATGCACTAAAATTACATTTTTTAGGTTGATTGAAACCGGAGCTTCGTACAAATGGCAATACAAAGGAAAACTAATGGGCCTCTTATTTGGATTTTGAGGAGCCCTGTATGCCAAACAAGTTATGAGGCATCTTGCTGAATTGATCATTAAATAACCAGGCGGTCAGGAAAACGAATGCAACAAATACGAATACAATAAGTAGTTGAGCGATGGATGTTTTTTGAATACCCTGTTTTGATCTTGCATCACAAATTTCACCCGGGCAATATTGTGTTTTTTCTTTAAAAAACAGGGGATAAAATTTACAGCCCAGGCAAATACCAAACGCTGATTCAAAGAAAAGGAATACCAGGCAGATAAGACAAATGACGCCTGTTATCGGGCTGTACGAATTAACTATCACCATAAAAATAAACATGATGGCTGACAGCACTAGACCAATTACCCATGCAAATTTTTTTTGGCGGGCACCAACATATTCGGGCACCTGGTTACTTACGATCAAGCGACCGATTATTAATGTAGGTGAAAACCTGGGACTAACAAAAACACGAATGAGGAAATCAACTAAGAAAAACGTTATAACATATTTGATGGGCAAAAAATTATTTTTAAATAAGATAAACATTAACGACATGAAAACCGCAAGAAATAGTATACCTGCAGATGCTCTTATTTCTCTTTCGTTTAAAACACGAATGTTATAGCCTTCCACATTCTCTCCGAATCGGACGAGTTTACGCATAATAGATTTCTTTTAGTTCAAACCAATGGTATCCGGGTTACTAGAGTTCCTGTTTGAAGAACGCATTTGATGCTATCGTCAATAGGCGGCAGATCTTGGTAAACAAACAGGGAATACAGTTCAATTGCCGCATGTAGAAACGCAACTTTACCGCATATAAGAACTGCTGTTCTCAAAAATGCCTGTTGTACTTCTTCTAAGAAGCAAAGTCTAACATTGACAAAGAAGAAGTGTAGTTAAACCGATCAATGTCGAAAGAACGAGAAGTTTCATAATAATAGTTTTTAGTTTGAGATTTATGTTTTGAAGACGTTTCACAAGAATAGTTCAAAATCGGATGCGCAGAATGGTGTTGTCAACAAACAACGGGTTATGGTAAACAAACAGCAGCGGCAAGAAGATGAGCAATCAGTGAGGCATACACGAATCAAAATGAAAGACCGGAACATAACTCCGGTCAGTAACTGATATAGTCGTATTATCTCCATCTGGGCTATATCGCGGGAAAGATTTAGCCGTAAGTTGCATTTTAACCAATCGCAAAACGAATGTCTCACGTCCTCGACAATATGGTATGGAATGCTATCATTACTGGCAATAAGGACATTGCTATTGTTAATGGGGATGTTGGCTGTTATCATCCGGACATTGCTCCATTTGCAGGGATGGAGACATGGAGTAAGACAAACCTTAATAGGCTTTATGAATTTATTCCTGTCGGAAGAAGAGTAGCAGTTTCTTTTGGCGAAAGAATTGCACCGGATGAGAGCAATTGGAAAGTATTGCAAAAAATGGATTGCTGCCAGATGGTTTATGAGGAACCTGTTGCAGGTTTTATTACAGAAAGCAGTTCACTCATTGAACCTCTGAGTATGGAGCATATTCAGCAGATGCTGGAGTTGACCGCACTGACGAGGCCCGGGCCTTTTTTGAAAAAAACTATTTTGTTTGGTAATTATTTCGGAATTTTTATTGGTGGAAGATTAGCTGCTATGACAGGACAGCGCATGCATCCTGTTCCGTATTTGGAAGTAAGCGCCGTATGTACCCACCCTGATTTCCGTGGTAAGGGATATGCCCGGACTCTTATGCTGCATTTTATGAAAATAATACTGGATAATTCTTTCACACCTTTTCTTCATGTACTGACAAATAATGCAACTGCCATTAAACTATATGAATCCATTGGATTCCGAGTAAGGAAAAGACTTTTTATTGATGTGATTGAGCGGATATGAATGTCCGATGCCCGGAACGGTGCAGAAAAATTCCCAAAAGTTTAAGCTACTTTTTTTGAACTACGCCTATTTGCTGTAACCAATCGTTCTTTAGTTCTGTCATTGATTTACGGGTTTTGATCCCGATGGTTTCTTCTTCTTTTTGAAATGATGAAATAGCATTCAGCAGCAGTTCTACTCCAAAATGTTCTGCAATGAAGCTGACAAATGAACTGGAGCCATGATAAAAGCAGGGAGCATATAGCTGTCGGTCCTTTGATGATAATTCGGGAATGACCCCTTTGGCGCCAATGTGATCGATAATATATTGACCATTTTTGGATGTCATGTCCGATATGAATAAGCTGTCCACATTCGGATTGATATTTCCTGAGAATACATCATACCATGACAAGTCGTTCACTCGCGAAACTTCCATCGTTATATAATCCGGTAATCCCTCAGAAAGCCATAGCGGCATATTTTTATCGAAATACTCTTCCGATATATTTTTTTGAAACCAATTACCACCGTTGTTGAAAAGCATTTTGTGCAAGACCTCATGAAGCCAGGGCGCTTTTCCTTGTTTGATACGCCAAAACGAAATCGAAACAAAACCGGCCAATGATGCATGGGATATAATAGTGTCAGTGCGGAAATAGAATGTGTAAGGTATAACTGCCGTATGAGCCTGCCATGATAGCGGTGCATTAATAAACTTTTCTGCCGCGGCAACTCCCAGATCAAGGGTGTCTGCAATTCCATTCATGCGTTCAACCGAAAGTGAGTCTTTGGGGAACCAGCAGATCGCTCTTTTCCTTTTTATTTCTATACCATTATTGATAAGAGACGTAATATTCACGCTGTCTCCATTGTTCAAATTGGGAACATTGGTAAAATCAGGGATTTGACTGATTGAGAACTTTGAAAAAATAAAAAGGCTGGTTACCAGGAGACAATAAAACCGTAAGCTTTTCACGGTAACTTATTTTAAAGCAATTTACTTTAGTTTTTCCCGTTCACTGCTTATTGCTCTGTCATTTTTATTTTTCTATTGGTTAGGTGCAGGGAACACCGCGAACTTTACCCAGGTCAAGGGGAGAAATATTTCGTGACCGGTTTGTTATAATAAAACCTTTTCAGCGGTCTCGTTGCCTTTCAGGAAATACACACCCTTTGCGTAACTACTTACATTAATAGTTTGTATTCCGGGATCGAATCGTTTTTTCCAAAGTAATTTTCCATTTGAATTAAAAAGCGATAAGACAGTTGGCTGGTTGATCTGTACCTGCAACAGGCTATTGCCCAATTGGCTTGTAACTATCGTGAAAGCCGGATGTTCATTGAGGAATTTTACAATCTTTACTTCACTATAACTGAATTTCCCATCCAGGTCAGTTTGCAAAATACGATAGTAGTTACTGCCTTCACCTGCTGTGGTATGAATATAACTATAGTTGTTAATGGCGCTGCTATTGCCACTGGCCGGCTGGTTGGCTAAATTGATCCATGTATTGCCATCACCGCTATACTGAATAGTAAATTCTTTTGAATTGCGTTCACCCGCAGTTTGCCATTTAAGCAAAACATTTTTTCCCTGTTCTTTTGCGGTAAAACTTAGCCATGTAACGGGCAAAGTGACAAGACCAATTGAAAAATAACTTCCCTCGTTATTTTCTAAAGTCTGGCGATCGCCGTTGGAAAGTTGATTGGCAAACACGATCAATTCACTGTAACCGCCCCCTGTCGTATTGTGTAAACCATTCCGGTCGGTGCCTATATTGTCCCATGCTGTTAGTGAACCCGGGAGCAATGGCTCCACTTCAGTTATCGTTAAAACGACAGGCCATGCCATTGAAACGGGCATAACGGATACTCCATTTGTCCAGCCGGCGCCCGCCTTGACAGATGCGGAAGCGTTGACACTGCTGATTAAATTTGTTGCCGGACCCGAATGCCAGTAATAGGCGCCCGAATGACCGAGTATAAAACCATCGCCACCGGTCACAAAACGATGAACGGCGGTTACGTGACCAACCGTCGTCAGGGCACTTGCTAAATACAATGCATTATAAGTACCCGTAGCTATTACCCCTGAATATTTAATAAAGGGAACTCCATTTTCCCTGTTAATTATCCCGCTTGTTACAATAGATGGTTGACGTGCTGCTGTGACTTGTGTGAGATCTTTTGCATTGCCGCTTTGATCATACCAGATACTGACAAATGCACTGTTGGCGCCCACAAATGTTTTTAAGGCTGCGGTGTCCAAATCTCCATTGACAGTAAAACCGATATTCTGAGTAACATTATCACTGCTGCGTCTTATCTGTATGGCGCTTCCCGGGTAGCTGGTGCTGAGAAGTCTCAAGCTATAAGCGGCTGAGGCCGGAGCGCTGCTGCTGAGACCGGCTTTATCTAAAGTATTTTGTGCAAGAACAGCCTGCGCTGATACAAACAGCAAGACTGCGAGGAGTATTATTGGTGGTTTGCTTATTGTCGTTCTTTCAAGGTGGTTCTTCATCAGGACGATTAATTAAATTAAATGCAAGTTACCCTGCACCCGCAAAATATAGTTTATTACTCACTGTCGGAATAAGTATAAACCTATAAAATTGTTTCTCAAAAAGTGCCCGCATTTAAATATCAGGAGAAGATAAGGCATGACCAGGGCTGGCTGAATATTTGCGGCGGTTGTTCGCAAATCTTATCATCTGCAAAACAGTAAACTGACTTTTATATGGTAGCAAGAATATGGCATGGAAAAACAAGCGCTGATGACTACGAAGCTTACACAAAGCTGCTGGAGCAAATAGCTATTCCGGGATATAAAGAAACAAAAGGTTTTGAAGGCTTGTTATTTCTACGGAATATTATAGGCAACGAAGGTCACTTCAAACTTATCACTTACTGGGAAAATTATGAGGTGATTAAAAACTTTGCCGGACAGAACATAGAAAATGCCAGATATTACCCGGAAGACAAAAATTTTTTGCTGGAGTTTGAGGAGAAGGTCCAGCATTATGAAATTTTTGCGAAGCTGTGAGATCTTCTTAGCTGGTATGACAAAGAGTTGTCACGATCTTAATTTGTACGCCGCGGCGACGTCTTTCAAAACGGGGTGGTGAGAAAACATTTTTACCTTTAGCCCGTGAATACCCAACGCTTAATAAAGACCTCCGTCATGCTTGCTGTCATTATTATCAATATTGGCTGCGACCAGGTTTCTAAAAAAATAGTGAGACAGAATATAAAACCTTATGAAACAATTCATTTGTTGAGTGATCATCTCACCGTCACACATGTTGAGAACGCGGGAGCATTTTTAAGCGTGGGTGATTCATTGCCAAAAACGGCAAAAAATATTTTGCTCTCGCTTCTCCCTGTTATTGCTTTAGTCTTTGGTATGATATACATTTTTTCCAGACCCCATATACCAACAGGCATGCTGGCAGGTTTTTGTTTTGTCATTGGCGGAGGCATAGGAAATGTCTTTGACCGCATTGCTTATGGGTCTGTTACCGATTTTTTTCATATCAGCCTGGGATTTTTTCAAACCGGTATCTTTAATCTTGCTGATATGTCGATCACGATGGGCACTTTAATAATTTTAGTACAGACTTTCAGAAAAAAAGCTGTCCTGGGGTGATACTCCTGCAAATTGCAATAAGCCTGGAATTTTTTACGCTGTAGCGAAGGGAAAACTGCTGGCGACAACAACTATCGACAACTTCCAATCTTACTAAGCTTTCTTCTTACCAGCCCCGGCAATAACAAACGCAATTCCGCTATAGGCAAGTGCCAAAAAAGCACTGGTAATCTCACTTCCCATATAAGCATCAGGAGAAGTTATTACCCTGGGAATGTGAAGAATAATAAACCAACTAAAGATCATTGAACCTAAAAGCGTGGCCGCTAACCGGGATTTGATTTTTAAAATGATCGCAAGTCCCGAAGCAATTAATGCTATGCCTGCAAGATAGGTCCAGAACAAGTGGTAAGGCACCCACGATGGAACGTAGTCTGCCACCTCTTTTGCATATAGTAAATGAAGAGTGCCGAAGCTGATGACTGGTATGGAAAACAAAACAGGCCCGAAGGGTATTAGTTTACTCAAAAGCCGGCCAACGGGGTGTTCATTTTTTTTGGAAAAGCAACCGGCAATAATAATTGCGCCGATGGAAAATGCTAACTCTTTCTCCGCATTCTCCCATTGCAGCAAATGCATATATCGGGAACTGTCCATGAATTGCCAGGGGATATAATAAAAGAAAAATAGTAAGAGAAGCACAGCTCCCGTTAACAGGGAAACTGTCCTTATTCTTTTTTTTAAAACAATGCAAGCTCCGGCCAAAACAAGCATTACTCCGGAAATAACAGCAACTATGGCTATACCGGGGATCCAATTGTGTTTCGGAGGTAATAACCAATAAGGAAAGTCACCATAAAATATTGTCGAAAAACCTATGCCGGCTGTAGCGATACCAAAAAAAATGCGGCCTATGTTAGAAGTATCTCTCATAAAGGTTGAATGGTTTTTTTGTTCGCACTTGCCGCTGAGATATAAATATACGCAGGATTGCTTCTTTGAAGTTAATCCGAAGTTGTAACTTCTGAAAGCGACTCAATCATTTTTATTTTCTCCTAATGGGTTCGATGACCGGACTTCGGGAGAAATGCGGGTAAAGTGTGTGAGCTAAAAAAATGGTTTTACTTTTATCAGGAGCATATCAAAAAATAGATGCACCAGAGCGCGACATAGTCAAGATTCCGCCCATCAAAATATGAACTGGAAAATAATCGCTGGAGCCTTATTAATTTTTGGAGCACTATCCGAAATGGTGTCAATCATTCTGGATTACCGATCAGGCAAACTACAATTTTGGCCCTTTGGGGCCGACCTTGCTTGCGTTGCTCTTGTAGTTTTAGGTATCTTCCTTATTCGTAAGGGGCAAAAACAAAAGCGACTTTTTTAATCCGATTGATTTGTTTATCCGTTTTACGAATTCCTTGCGTCCGATCCGAAGTTGTGAACTTCGGATAACAATCAGATGACTTTGTTCTCCTTACTGATTCGAATAAGTAACACAATTCGATGATCCAAAAACGGCATTGCGTTTTTCTCTTTAATTTTAAGCATGTGTTACTGGCAAGGCTGCAAAGTCAGCAAAGCAGAATATATCCGGTTACTCGCCATTCAAAAAGAAGTAAAGAACCTGCGATTGAACCGTCCTGTTCAAAAAGGATTTGATTACAGGGACTGGCCCGTCATTAAACCCATTGCCGGCAAAAAAGATTTTGAGATCAAAGAAGTACATTGGGAATATATACCGCAAAACATATTTACCATTCAACAACTGCAGGATGCGCGGAAATACAGGACATGGCTGAATGCAAGGAGTGAAAATCTTTTTGTGAATGAAAAAGGCAAGCTCTCGATGTACCGCGAAGGGGCCGAGCACGGAAGATGCCTTGTTATCTCTTCTTATTTTTTTGAAAGGCGACACATTGTTAAATATGGCAAAAAAGGACAACCATTAAAAGCCACTGAAGCGATACCGTATTGCATCACGTTAAAAGATCAGCCGGAATATTATTTCATGGCTGGCGTATTGAGAGAATGGGAGAATGTGGAAAGGCAACAGTCTGCCGATACATTTGCCATCGTAACCACAAAGGCAAATGAGCTGATGCAAAAAATTCATAACAAAAAAGTATTGACAAACCCTTTGGAAGATCCTGATCCAAGGATGCCGACGATACTGCCCGGAGAGTTGGCCTATGAATGGCTGTTTGGCGACCTCGATGAAAAAAGAATTAAGGAAATTGCTTCCTATCAATATCCATCCGACCAGATGATAGCCTGGCCGGTTGATAAATATTTTGATCGCTTGACCGATCCCACTAAAAAAGTGGAATACGAAAACCTGCCGCCGTTATGATATTGCCGGGAGAGAAATTTGAAATAATTGTGAAACGGTGGAGAGACTCCCATAGGTTTAAGATGAATGTGGAATGTATTTATATTTCTGAGCTGGTGATACGATTCAGGATCACGGCGGGCCGGAAAGAAATGTTCATGGAAAAGATATTGATAAAAAAGACCAACCCCTGGAAGATAACAAAGATGAATTTTCAATTTGAAGGAGAAGAAGAAACGATCGCGATGGCCATTATGAAGATACAGAACGAAATAGAATATTATATGAATCCGCCGACGCCACGGAATTGGAATAAACCATAGAGGATAACAATCCCCGGTTTGGTAAATGAATAGTTGTAAAGAGAACTAAGTGTTATCACCGGTTTACAACTACAGGCTTGCATGATTGATTCTTTTTTTACTTCTTTGCGGCTAATCCAATAACTATGAAAACCCATCTTACCGCCAATTGTCTCCTGGTTGTATTATTCACCCTTCTTTCAGCACCGGGCCGAGCTCAGACAGTTTTGTCTGCCGGTGATATTGCTGTGATTGGTTTCAATTCATCGTTTAATACCAGTGGTGCTGCTCCCATCGGGCCTGATGGATTTGCTATTGTAACATTGACCGATATTGGCCCCGGTACCAACATCAGGATCACCGATCATGGATGGGCAGGATTCGGGATGCTGAATGGCACTGTGCAGGATGGAATAATGTCATGGACCACGACTTCTGTTATTCCCAAAGGAACTGTCTTTAGTTTTACTGTCACTATGAGCGCTACTCCGTCATTAACCATTTCTCCAAACACCTATGGCACGCCTGTCATCATCGCCCGCTGGACATCGGGCGCCACTGCTGGTGCATTCAACAACTCCGGTGACCAGGTCATTATTTACCAGGGAGGCACGGATGATAATCCCGGAACATTTATTTATGGATTTAACAGCAGCAGCAGCACGGCCGCTGCCGCAGGTAACTGGCAACCAAGTGCCGGTGGTTTTGTAGATAGTCAATTACCGCCCGGTTTGACAAACAATCCTGCACTTGATGGAACGGTGGCCGCTACAGCTATCGCTTTTACGAATAATGGAGTCGGCGGGTATTTCGCCAACAACTTTGTTTATACCGGCATCAAAGCCGGATCAAAAGATGTTTTATTAAAAGCGATCGCAAACAGGTCTAACTGGACATATACAACTACATTGACTACTACGTATGATCTTACTGTCGGTGGCGCCAATTTTCCCGGACCTAATCCCGTATTTTCAATGGTCACGCTGCCTGTCCACATCATTAATTTCTCGGGAGCAAAAACTGCTGCCGGACAGCTATTGGAATGGAAGACAACTAATGAAGAAAACTTTAGTCACTATGAAATAGAGAAAAGCGGTGACGGAAGAGTTTTCTTTACCATTGGCAACGTTGATGCTGACAGAAGCGGACAATATAGTTTTATGGCAACCGGCGCTGTATCAAGAAATTATTATCGCCTGAAATTGGTGGATATTGACGACCATTTTATTTACAGCAATACAATTTTATTACAAGGGCAGCAGGAACCTGAGACCTTGCAGATCTATCCCAATCCTGTGACCGACGCTGTAACGATCAGCAGCCATTATAACATTAAGGAAATAAAAGTAGTAAGCCTCGTTGGTGAAACTTTATTGTCGATCAAAGGAAAGTCTTTCAATGCGGAAAGCATTTCGCTGGCATCATTGCCCACAGGCGTTTATGTATTGCAGGTAATAACGGATAATGGAATGGAAGCACGAAGACTGCTGAAAAAATAATTATTTGGCTGAAATAATTAAAATTTCATCTAACTGATCACAGGAACGGGGACAAAAAGACCCCAAGTGGACGTGAAATCACATTTCCATTTTCTGGATTGGGCGCACTTCCACTTTACCATCTTCTTTAAAAATGGGGCAGCCTTTTGCAATCTCTACCGCTTCATTAATGTCATTTGCATTTACAATTACGTATCCGCCCACCTGCTCTCCCTGTGATATATAGGGGTCATCAGAAATTTTTTTTGCCTGTCCGGTTATTACTTTGCCCGTAGGAAGCAATGGATCGGCTGAAACTAATGTTCCTTTTTGGTGAAGCCCTCCCATCCAGTTCATCCATTCCTGCATGTGTTCTATTCCTTCTTTTGATTCATTGGCATTGTAGGCATGATGCACGCCTCCTCTGAATATTAGCATAAATTTTTCCATAATGTTGGTTTTATCGGGGTGAATACTATTTCTCTCCTAAATTAATTTGAATTTCGTTGTATTATCCTGCCGCTTATCAAAAAGAAATCCCCGCAAAACATTCAATACTTCGGAAAACAACCGCCTAGTTTTTATTTTCTTGCCGGTACAATGAACGGACCACGATGGAGAATGGAACTTGAAGTACTGTTATATTAATCTACGGGTAACTAGTGGATTCTTGTAGGGGAGGAAATTCTGCTGAGAGACTCATATCGCGGAAACGAATGAAAAGAAAACTTCCACACGCAACAAATAATGACACTAATACTATTATAACCCGTCGACAAGAATAATATGGGTAAATTTGCAAGCATGCTGCTTTTGCCGGTATCATATCACTTTCTAATCATACCCAAAACAACAGATCATGCGACTTTCTCTTATCTCATCAATCCTACCTCTTATCGGACCCGTCATCACGCTGACCTTTAGTTCCTCTGCACTTGCGCAGAGCATTACAGACCCGGATTCCCTTTCTAAGAGCGCTTTCCAATGGAACCAGGAAGAACGGGAACTTGGTTTTTTACATATGGATAAAGTGTATGGGGCGAGGGAAGTGCCCAACGGGAGTAAAGTGCATAAGCTTCCACAGGGAAAGCCCATCGCTGCATTTAGCGCAGGCGGAGAAAAAGAAAAAGAGCTCGGAGGTTTTATGACCAAACAAAAAGTAGCAGGCCTCCTTGTTCTGCAGGATGGAAAGATCCGGCTGGAACGCTATGCACTTGGACTCAGCAAAACTGGCCGATGGACATCACAGTCTGTTGCAAAGTCAATCACGAGCACTCTTTTGGGAGCGGCCATTAAAGATGGTTATATTAAAAGTGTTGACGACTATGTTTCTGATTACATTCCTGATCTAAAAGGCAGTGCTTACGATAGTGTGAAGATTCGCTACCTCCTGACCATGACCAGTGGGGTACGATGGAACGAGAATTACTCTGATCCGAATTCTGACATTGCCAAATTTTATTCGGATCCTGTTGATCCTGGTATTGATGCAACAGTCAGTTATATGCGGCGTTTACCGTCCGAGGCGGAACCGGGAAAAAAATGGGTCTATAAAACAGGTGAAACAGACTTGCTGGGTGTGCTGATAAGCTCTGCTACGGGGCAAACTTTATCCAGCTACCTTTCTTCGAAGATATGGATACCTTATGGCATGCAACAGAGTGCAACCTGGATCCTTGACAGAACAAATCATGAACTGGCGGGTTGCTGTCTCCAGATGCCGCTCCGTGATTACGCAAGGTTCGGACAATTCATTCTTGACAGTGCCCGCATCAATGGTGAATCCATTGTTCCCGACGGTTGGTTGAAAGCAGCTACTCATGCGCAAGTTCCTCTTTGGCCCGGTGGCGGCTATGGATACCAATGGTGGATCTTTAATAATACTACTTTCGAGGCATTGGGCATCTATGGCCAGGTGATTCATATCGACCCCGCGAGGCACCTGGTAGTCGCGATCAACAGTGCATGGCCTGAAGCTGAGAGTGACGAACGACATGCAGCAGTTGCCGGATTTTTGAATACCATCGCAAAAGAGATTGACGAAGAAAAGAAAGTGTCTGCTAGAACCAACACTGACTGAAAATTATCAGGCACTGTTACTTTCCGGCGTTTTATTCCTAAATAATGTCGCCTGTGTCTTGCTGTTGGCTTCTGATGTAGCGGATAGAGCGACCGCTCAAAGCGAATACTACGGAGAAATATATTCCAATCAATATTCTTTAGGCTCTCTGCTCGTATGTCTAACACGAAGTATCCTTATTTCTTTTAAAGAAACATGATAACTGATGCGATACCGATGCAATTCGAATGCTCTGAAATTGCCGTCGTTTTCTTTTTTGTATTTATCCGGTGGATTTATTGAGGGGTATGCAGCCAGGCGGGTAACTTTTCCGAGGATGCCTCTTTTTACTTTTTCCGCATTTTGTAATGAATCTTTAGCGATATACCTTATGGCATCATTAAAATCCTGCATGGCTGGTTTATCCCAACGCAATATCCTATTTGCCATTTATCCATTTCTTTGACATTTCAATTACCTCTTCATGCGTATAGGATTCCCCGGCATTCATCCGCGTCATCGCTTCATCTATCTCTTTATTGTATTGTTCTATACTGATTCGTTCATTACCAGTATCAATACCGAAAGATGCTATCAATGCTATTAATGCTTCTTTTTGTTCAAATGTTAATTGTTGCAAGATTTCCCCGGGAAGCTGACTATCTCCCGTGTTATAAAAAGTTTCGGGCTCCAGTAATTCCTGTGTTTTAATTTCCCGTGATTGAAGAAAAGATTGAATTAACCCGATCAAAGATTTTTTTTGTATCGGTGACAGTAAGGACCAATATTTACTTAATTCAATATCTAATTGTGAAGCTCCCATAGAATGTGTTTTTACAAATTTACTTTTTTCAGCAAACAACAGCAAGCTGGAAGAAATTCCCGATTCGTGTGGTTGATCAGAGGTACTTCGACAAGTCCCGTACACCAATCACGGATGTTGTTTTTGGCAAACACCTGCAAGGACGGAGAGAACAGAGAAACAGAGTGAACGTCCCATCGGGACGTCTTGTGGGAAGATAGTTTGTTTCTCTAGCACGATACGTTCCGAAGGAACGTTTGGTGCCCTCTTTATCATACAGCTTACCGATGAGTTGTTCCTACGGAACAATTTCAGATTTGTAACGGATTCTTTGAAGCCGATCCGAAGTTGCAAACTTCGGATAACATCCTATGATTTTATTTTTTCTTACTGCCTCGGTGTGCAGAACACTCCGGAAAAGTGGGGATATGCAAATTGTTCTTTTATGCGATGTCTTTTGAAAAGCAAACTATGCGGTTAGCCTCTTTAAATCCTACTTTCTTATGAAATTTAATACTTTGGTCGTTCCCTTCTTCGGCATCCGAAGCGTATTGCGTACAACCCATTTCTTTGCCCCAGCTTTCCCCGGCTCTCACCAGCGTTCTCCCAATGTCTGACTTCCTGAATTCAGGCTCTACATATAATCCTTCGATATACGCAACGGGTGAGGTGTTTGAACCTTCTACATAATCAGTTCTGAGTTTTAAATGTATAAAGGCAACATATCTCTTTTGAAGAGTTCCCAGGAACACTGTTTCATTTTCGGATTGTAGAATTCGCTCATAATTCTTCAGCTCCTGATCGAAGGTGCAGTCAGGCCATAGTTTAATAACAAGGTGAACCAGGTCATTAAGGTTTTGTTGAGTTAATGTTTCGATAGTCATTGTTCAGGTTGTTGACAAACGGAGCAAAATTGGTAAGACCGTTTTAATTCATGTGATTGGTGGAGGACAGACACCGGGAATTAAATTTTTTTACAGCCCGCTTAAAAATAAGTCGGCTATTTTCACAGCCGCATTTGCCGGGTTGGCATCGGAAGAATTTGTTACAACTGCAATCACCAGTTGCTCTTTCGGGTACACTCTCATAAAAGTAATTCCTCCCACCGATCCACCACTATGACCATAAAATTTCCGTTTTGAATCATCGGTGCCCGTACTCCAGCCTATCCCATAGCTTGTTTCTTTTCCATCTTTTAATTGCTGTGTTCGGGTAAATAACTTTAAAGTAGCCTCCTTCAGGAAACCCTGTTTACAATGTGCTGCGGCAAAACGTGCCACGTCTTCTGCGGTTGATATAAAACCGCCGCCGGCCCATTTATTACTGTTATCAACATAAATCGCATTCCCGACCTGTTTCTTTTCCTTTAATTCGTAAAATCTCGTTCTCCCGGTTACAATACTATCATTCACATCGGCGCAAGTATGCTTCATGCCCAACGGGTCAAAAACATGGTGGTACATATAGTCAAGAAAGGGAGTCCGGGAAGCTCCTTCCACTACAGCTGATAGCAGGTTCCATCCATACGTTGAATAATTATATTTTGTACCCGGCTCAAACAATAGTGTATCATCTTTAAAAATATCGAGACTCTCCTGTACTGAATTGTAATGTTTAGCAGAAAGAAACTGAGCAGCATTTAAATAATGATGAAACCCGGCTATATGACCTCCTACCTGGCGGACCGTTACCGGGTATTTTTTCCTGGGAAAATAAGGTACATAAGTTTGAACTTCTGCATCCAGGTCAAGCTTGCCAGCTTCATAGAGTTGCGCCAGTGCGTCTGCCGTTAAAGTTTTCGAAACACTTCCTATCCTGAACCGTGTTAAAGCCGGGTCTACACGAACATTATTTTCCAGATCAGCATAACCAAAGCCTTCCGACCATAAAATAGTATCATGCCTGATGATAGTGATGGCAAGCCCGGGAATTTGTTGTGCTGCCATCATAGAATCAATGAGTTTCCTGGAAACTGTTATCTCCGGTGCCTGTTTTGTTGCTTTCGCAAATACTTGTTGTGCATGTACAGGTGATGCAAATGATGTTAACAATACGACACCTGCAAAAAAGAAGTGAAAAGCTGATAACCTCAATACTTTCATAATACTCAGGTTTATGACGATTGAAAGGTATGTATTTAAAAATAGTTTTACGAATTCAGGACATGGCTTATTGGAAACCCAATACGACCGGTTCCAGGATGTCGTCATTAATAAAATTCTTCCCCGGATGAATGATAAAGGGAAATGACAACGAATACCTATCGTTCCCAAGTTTCAAATCAAAAGTGCAGGCATTTGCTGCTTGCCCGTCGGATAACAGCTCTATGATTTTTATAATTCTTACTGATTCTATGAGCACATCATACGGAGAACAGCGAGAACTGTTCTGTTATTTTTATTTTTCTTAATGGCCCGGCAAGCAAACGTTATGGAGAACCGGGTTCAGATCTTACCGCTTGTAGAATAATAATCTAAGCTACCTGCCTTTTTTTTATTTTCATTTTGTTTCTTTTAAAAAAACCGCTGTGCCCCGGGCATAAAAAGTAATATAAAAAATGAAACCGATCCTTTTGATCTTCCTGGTGCTGATCATCACCTATGCTGAGGTAAATAGCCAGGATGGCAGAATAGATTATTTGGGGCAGAAACTGCCGGGTGATAAGGCTGAGCTTTTTGCACAGGGCATAATCAGCACAAATTCCTTTGAACACAGCTCACCTGTTTTTTCACCTGATGGAAGAAAGGTGCTTTGGTCAGTCATGAAAATGCCTTCTTATCATACCATCATTTTGGAAATGAACTACCGGGATGGTAAATGGTCATCACCGCATTCTCCGTCTTTCAGCGATACGGCAACCAACGAAACTTACCCGTCCTTTTCCCCCGATGGAAAACAACTCTATTTTAGTTCGGGCAGAAGGACGTCCATAAATGACACAAGTGTAAAAGGGAACCGATTGTGGCGGGTAGAAAAAAATGGATATAGCTGGGGCGTGCCGATCCTGTTGGATTCAGTTGTGTCAAGAGGCGGAGAATACGCTTCTTCAGTAACCGCAAGCGGCAAACTATATTTTACTTTTGGTCCGTACCGTTCACCTGACTGGAACATTTTCGTGTCGGAAAATAGTAACGGTAAATATTCTGTTCCGGTTAGTTTGGATCTCAATACTACGGGTTACGAAGATGGTCCTTTTGTCGCGCCGGATGAGAGTTATATTATTTTTGAATCACAACGACCGGAAAGTATAGATGGCAGCACTGATCTGTTTATTTGTTTTAAGAATGAAGACGGACAATGGGGCAAACCGAAAAACATGGGCAACAGGATAAACAGCTCTTCTTCTGAACGCTTTGCAAGAGTATCGCCGGATGGTAAATTTTTATTTTTTGGAAGTAACAGAGGTCAGACGGAAACAAACCGCGGCTTTGATATTTTTTGGATCGATGCGGGAATAATTGAAGAGTTAAAGAATGAGAAGAAGTAAAACCGACAGCCTGCAACCTCTTTCAACCAATGAAGATATCTTAGCCTATTTACGAAAACTGAATAACCGGATCAGTTGTTTTCAAAAGTTAAATAACAACCCCATATCTTTTTCTTACCAATTCGATAAGCAGGACACGACATGAGGAATTAGCATTCGTCCCATCGTGACGCATTGTGGGAAGTTAGTTTGCTCGTTTAGCACACTACGTTCCGAAGTAACGTTTGGTGCCCTCTTATCATACGGGTTACCCATGAGTTGTTCCTACGGAACAAGTTCAGATTTTTAACGCCTTCTTTGAAGCCGATCCGAAGTTGTAAACTTCGGATAACAACCCTATAATTTTTATTTTTCTTACTGATTCATATGCCGAACACTCTATAATGGGACGATATCCTGTCAAACATTTTGAGAACGAATTTACATTTTTACTAAATTTAGGTATGATAGAAGTTAATGAAATACGGATTGGCAACTATTGCCATGCCAAACAAAAATCAAAAAAATTCGATTCCGGAAACGATTCGGATAAAATAAGTGCATTAGAGAAATTAAGAACAGTTTATAGAGATTTTAAGGGAGAAAAACTTTATGAGATTGTTTCTATTAGTGGAAATGGTGAGGTTGAAGTTTTATGAGGTGGCTCGAAAATGACGGACACAAAATTCCGTTAGGTTAAATAATAAGAACTTATTCTTTGGGTAATGCTGAGCCGCTTTGTTTGTGCTTTATTGAAAGGGGCTCGATGCCCCTTTCAATAAAAGACGATTCTTCGGTATAAAGCATCGCCGTTTGTTTGTGCATGTCAAAGATATTTTTTTCTTTCCATTGCTGCTCAAATTGCATTGGAGACTTATAGTCCAGCGATGAATGCAGGCGAATGGTATTGTAATACATTTCTATATACTCAAACATTTCTGTCCGGGCATCTTCTATCGTTTCAAATATACCATCCTGGAGCAGTTCGGCTTTAAAGCGGCTGAAACAAGATTCCATAAACGCATTATCGTAAGGATTGTCGGCACGGCTCATGCTCTGTAGGATATCATTATCGTGAATCATCTTTCTAAACACACCTCCAGCATACTGACCGCCCCTGTCTGAATGAACGATAAGGCCTTTGGATATTTTTCTTCCTGCCAATGCTTTTTTAAATGCTGCTGTTATCAAAGCTTCGGCCATGTTATCATCTAGATGCCAGCCGACGATTTTTCTTGAAAACAAATCCATCCATTCAGCCAGGTAAGCCCACTGCCCACCGGTAAGTGGAATGAATGTAATATCGCCTACCCACACTTCATTGGGCTTTTGCGGCATTGCTCTATCCAATAACAAGTTTGGACTGATCTTATAGGCATGACGGCTATCAGTGGTTTTAGGAATAAAGCTGCGTGGCTGAATGGCTTTCAATCCATACTTGTGTAATACCTTGCCTGCTTTATAACGACTGACTGGTTCACCCTCTGAATAAAGTGTTTTGCTGATACGCCTGGAGCCATATCTGCGCTTATGTACTCTGAATGTATTGATGACGTTCTGTTCCATTTTTATCTTGCTTTCATTTGACTGATGCGTTTGTCCTTTGCGCCAGGCATAATAACCACTGCGACTGATGCTCAACATCCGGCACTGCAACTGACACGAGTATTTTTTTTCATTTGATTTGATAAAGACATACAACTTTGTTATATCGGACGGCTGAAAATGCCCAAGGCTTTTTTTAAGATATCACGTTCCTGCTCCAATTCCTTTATTCGTTTTTGCAGGGCCACTTTTTCTTCATCAAAGGAAATGTCCGGTTCAACACCGGGAGTTTCTTTTTTCTTCTTTGCCCGCTTGATCCAGTAATAGATCAGGTTGGTTCCAATACCTAATGATTGCGCTACATCCGGAACGGTACGTCCCGATTCAATCATTCTAACAACTTTTTTCTTGAAGTCTGCATCGTACTTACGACGCGTAGATTTGACAGATTTGCTTTCCATAAACTTTGTAAATTTATTGGAATTCTCTGTCCGTGGAAATTAGGCCATCTCAATCGGGTTTCGATCCTGAAAGGACTAAATCGCCAGTAAAGAGCAAAAAGTCTATTTTGAGATCTGTGTTTAAATTCTAAGTAATTTTTCAATCAAAATGTTTTGTGCAGCTACATCTTTGTTTGAGGATTTAAAATGGAAGTCAGAAAGGTGGAGAATTCTATTGGTGGTTTTTTTTGCAAGCTAATTTAAATTCAAAATGAAAAAAAATTATCTAAATCCCCCAAAACTTGTTGCTAACTTAAATAACCGACTGAGTTAAAAGAGTTTGACCCTACTTCAGTCGCATTAATTGGCGAAGCAACAGCTTCCAATATGCAGAAGAATTACCTAGCGATGAAAAGCGCCTCGCAAGAGGTTAGCATCCTTCGCCACGCTCAGGACAATCACTGTTGCTGAGTGAACAATTCTTATCTTTGCCTCTCAAATAATTTCAATTCTCAATCATGTCAAAATCAGTTTATATCGCTGGATTTGCCCGCACACCAATCGGAAGTTTAGGTGGTGTGTTATCATCAGTAACCGCTCCGCAACTCGGTGCAACAGCTATCAAAGAAGCGCTCAACAGGGCAGGAGTAAAGCCTGAACAAATACAGGAAGTTTTTATGGGCAATGTAGTGAGTGCAGGCATCGGCCAGGCACCGGCACAACAGGCCAGCATCTTTGCAGGCATACCTACCAATGTGCCCTGCACTACCGTCAATAAAGTTTGCGCCAGCGGTATGAAGAGCATCATGGTCGGCGCACAATCTATTCTTAATGGCGATAATGATATCGTGGTGGCCGGTGGCATGGAAAGCATGAGCAACATTCCTTTTTATCTCGATAAGGCACGCAGCGGTTATCGTCTCGGCAATGGCACCATCATTGACGGCATACTAAAAGATGGTTTGTGGGACCCGTACAAAGATTATCACATGGGCAATGCAGGGGAGCTGTGCAGTGAAACTTATAAAATCACAAGAGAGGACCAGGATGCATTTGCCAAAGAAAGTTATACCAGGGCCGCTACGGCCTGGAAGAATTGTTACTTCAGCAAAGAAGTGGTGCCGGTGGAGATAGCCGGGAAAAAACCGGTAACTATAAAAGAAGATGAAGAATACCAGAAAGCGAATTTCGAAAAGATGCCAACGCTGAGGCCGGCTTTCACCAAAGATGGAACGATCACCGCAGCGAATGCTTCGAAAATAAATGACGGCGCAGCAGCGGTTGTATTGGTGAGCGAAGAAAGGATGAAAGAACTTAAGTTGAAACCTTTGATGCGTATTGTTTCTTTTGCCGATGCATCACAGGCGCCTGAATGGTTTACCACCACACCGATCAAAGCGATGACAAGCGCTTTGAAAAAGGCCGGATTGAAAGTGAGTGATATTGATTTTACAGAAATAAATGAGGCATTCAGTTGTGTGGGCATCGTCAATGCAAAAGAGATGGGCATACCAATGGAGAAAGTGAATGTATGGGGTGGGGCAGTGGCATTGGGTCACCCGATCGGTTGCAGCGGAGCAAGAATTACAGTTACGCTTTCTAATATTTTACAAACGAATAAAGGTAGGTATGGAATGGCGGGCATTTGCAACGGTGGAGGCGGCGCATCCGCAATCATCCTCGAAAATATGAACTAGTGTTCTCCCCTTCAGGGGAGCTAGAGGGGCGTAATGGTGGTGTGGTGGGGGCGAGTGCGATTATCCTCGAAAATGTAGCCCCCTAAATCCCCCGAAGGGGGACTTACCGACGCACAATCCTCGCTTATCTAATCATACTTATTTGATCGAAACTTTCTCATAGCGGAAAGTTTTTTTATTATATGTTCTTTCGCATCAAGACAAAAAGAAAAGATCATTTACTATAAAAAATAAAAAACTCCCGATGCCGGGAGTTTTTGCAGATTATTGAAAAGTTCACTAATTACCTGCCGATACTACTTTAACGACACATTGAATTGAACAAACATTAATATCAATGCCATCAAAAAGCAAACTGATCTGGCAGAAAGGAATTTTTCATGTTGTTTTTTTTCTTAATGGATAGACATTCTCCAATTACTTCGCACTCAGGTCTGCCCGGTAAGAGAGTATTTCCGACCAGGCGCTTTCAGTAGATCTATTGATGTGCTCCAAAAAGGTCTCATAAGTTCCTTCGCCATTAGCGGCATCATATCTTTCTTTCACCGGTTTGCGATAACCTGACTGGAATTCGCTAAGACCATCTTTCAAACGGTTGACCAAAGCATATTGGGTTGGTCCCGATGCCACAGAATTATAAACTGCAACAGTTTGGTTGCTGGCCGCCCAGACCTTTTTAAATTTTTTGATATCGGACTCAACCTCATTTCCCATACCGACCTTCGGAAAAACATGTGTGATAGATATTTTGTCCGTGAAGGCAGTTAATTGTACTGTACTGAGGTCTTCGCGGAATTCCGAATAACTAAACGAATACCTGTCTGTGATGTAGATCGCAACATTCTTGTTCCAATCATTCATATGATCGGCGCCAAGATTGCCACGCTTATCATACTCCGCCCATGTTTTTGGTCCTTCCACAATATGGTAGCCGCCGGCATCAGGGCCGGTCTGAATATCATATACCCTCCATTTCCAATCGCCACTGTGAAATTTTTGAATGTGAGCGGTCAATGCTTTTTCAAATTCCTGCACTTTGTCGGGTTTTGGAAAATAACGTTCGGAACCTACGACGGTGGGGTTTTGGCCGGCTGCAAGCAGGGGCGCCAGCAACAGGAAGAGAATCAATTTTTTCATGTGTTGTAGTTTTTAAGTAAGAAAATGTGTTTAAGTGTGGATAAGGAGCGAATGGAAAAAGGTAACCGATTTGAACAACCCAAAAAAAAATTCTTGTAACGAAAACGTTTGCGAATTGATAAATCTCAAAAATTAAAACACTATTTTAATTTGATTTTAATGAAACCAAGCGAAAAATAAATGTTGAAGATGAATTTTGAATTGAGAGTTTTAGAATTACGAAATATGAATTAGGAATGATGAATTAATCGAAAGATAGTTTAGAGTTTAGAAAATTGAGAGTTAAGAGTTAGCGGTTAATGGGTAGCGTAAAATGTTTGAAGTCTCCTTTTCGGGAGATTTTTTATTTTGAGGATGTTCATTTTTCCCGCCCAGGAGAAAAGAAAAAAGATAGTGCTTGCGGGACAAAAAAGAACTACTTTAAACTGATGAAGTTTTGTTTTTAAATTGCGTTATGTCTATTCATATCCGCTATGCCACCGCAGAAGATGCTGAATTGGTAGCTGGGCTAAGCCGCAAAACATTTTATGACACTTTTGCTTCACAAAATACAGAAGAGAATATGCGTATGCACATGGAGCAGTATTATACGCTTGAGAAAATACAAGCTGAACTCAACGATCCTCTTAATACTTTTATTCTTGCTTACTCTGGTAATGAAATCGCAGGCTATGCTAAATTGAATGAACATGAAAAAGAGGAGTCACAGGAACTGGATGACCCGATCGAACTGGAACGTATTTACTCTATAGAAAAAATGCTTGGAAAAGGTATCGGCAAAAAACTGATGGAGACCTGCCTTGCTATTGCTAAAGAAAAAAATAAAAAAGAGATATGGCTGGGTGTATGGGAATCAAACACCCGTGCCATTGAATTTTATATCCGCTGGGGGTTTAAAAAATACTCGGACCACAGTTTCCCCGTAGGTAATGATCCGCAAACAGATCAATTGATGAAAAGAAGTGTTTAACGCTATTTGTTTTTTCAGAAAGCTAATTATCTGTAGTTCTTAACTTGTTCCATCACATTATAAGTGACCCGGTCGCATCGCAAAAGCTGGAAATGGAAGATGTCGTCGTTTTTATAATAAGCGCTTAGCGATTCACGCAACATCGCTTTGGCCCGGTTCAATCTTACTTTCACATTCACTTCGGTCAGGTCAAGACATTTTTGCGTCTCCGCCACGTTCATATTTTCGATCTCACGCATTACAAATATCGTCCGGTATTTTTCGGGTAAACGGCGAATGGCGTCTTCGATCAAAATTTTCAATTCGGTATTGAGCACTTTGCCAAGAGGAGTTTGCGAATCACCACTATGATAAATTTTATGGAAAAACATTTCTTCAGTCATTACGGATTGTTTTTTTCTTTTTTTCATCCGCAACAGGCATTCATTGATCAGTATTCTTGTCAGCCAGGTAGGAAACCCGGACCTGGATTCAAACTTCGCCAGGTTCTCATACGCTTTTATATACGCTACCTGCATGACATCTTCCACCTCATTGTCATCATCAATCACCGACATGCCGATGCGGTAAAGCCGCTGGTTATATTTCCGTATCAATAAGGCATACAGATCCTTTTCTCCGTTGAGCACACGTGTGATGATCTCGCTGTCAGGAATGGCGCCTGTGGCAGTATCCTGTTTGACCTCTTTGTTCATGAATCGCCTATTAGATTTCCGGAAGGTAATAAGGTTACAAAAATCAGGCTGAATTTTTTGTAACGTCTTAAATGGTCTGTACTCTAACAGTAGCGGGAAGGGAAATAATTTAATCATTAAAAACAAAATCATGGAAACAGCAGTTCAGCAAGCCGGTAAAGTGCAACAGGTCTTGAAATACACTTTCGGCCTTGTCCCCATCGTAGCGGGGTTTGATAAATTCACGAACATTCTTGTCAATTGGGAAGATTACCTTAACCCATCGCTTGTAAAAATGTTGCCGTTCAGCGCCTCGGCGTTTATGTCGGTGGTCGGCGTGATAGAGATCATTGCAGGTGTATTGGTGCTGATCCGGCCTCGGATCGGAGCTTACGTGGTAATGGCATGGCTCATAGCAATAGCATTGCAATTAATCGCGGGAGGACATTATTACGATGTGGCAGTTCGGGATCTCGTGATGTCTGTCGGAGCTTTTTCGTTGGCAAAACTTTCAGCAGCTTTCGACGTCCAGCGATCGGTTCAATACAGTAATGCCTGATATTTGCAAAATGGAATCACATATTCTTAAGATAAGTTCGATCACAAAGGTGACGCATGACGTAAATCAATACCGGCTGAACAGACCTGCTAATTATAATTTCACACCGGGACAGGCAACCGAGGTGGCGATCAATAAACCCGGGTGGACAGAAGAGAGAAGACCTTTTACATTTACCTGTTTGCCGGATGATGATTTTTTAGAGTTCACGATCAAGTCATATATGTCGCATACAGGTGTCACCAATGAGTTACTATCGTTGAAACCCGGTGATGAATTAATTCTGCATGATGTATGGGGCGCTATTTCTTATAAAGGCGAAGGCCTGTTCATTGCAGGCGGCGCAGGCATAACTCCCTTTCTCTCTATATTCAGGCATTTAAGGAAACAGGACAAGGTTGCGAATAACAAACTCATCTTTGCCAATAAAGCCAGGGCAGATATTATTCATGAAGACGAATTCACTACTCTGCTGGGAAAAGCATTTATTAATATATTATCGGATGAAGAAGTGCCGGGTTATGCGCATGGCTATATCACGGAAAGTTTTTTAAAACAGAACATTGACAACTTTGATCAAAAATTTTATGTATGTGGCCCGCCGCCGATGATGGATGCCGTGCAAAAATATCTTGGCAACTTAGGAGTGGGCGAAAAGGCGGTGGTGGTGGAGATTTGAATGGTGAGGGGTGAGTGGTGAATGGTCAGTAGTGTGTTTTGTCACACGTCGCAGCGTCGGCGCGGGAAATAAAAAAGCAACCTATCAACGCTCCAAACTATCTGCACCAATCTTAAATCTTATATCGCGGAACACTGAGTGCCTCGCCAAATTAAAATTCTTTTCACAAATTAAACAGTTTGTTTCACCGTTCTATTCAATGAAAAAAAGCAGCCCCGGGGCTGCCTTCAATCTAGTAAGGAGATATTTGCGTTAGTTATTTAGCTCGTTTACTGCTGCAACAGGAACCTCTGTCTTTAATTTGTTCATCCACTCGGCACGGAGTTCAGGGCTGTCCCACATGGCGCTTGTTCCTATCACCTGGCCGTTTGTTGCCTTGAGGTTGAAGAAGTGCTTCCCGTTTGTTGCGGTCTTCAACTCGAAATTTTTCAAATCAGTGATATTGGTTTTTACTGACTTGATCCCATTGATCAAGCCATCTTTTTTGGTGTAGCCCTCACTGGATAATAAAATATCACCCTTCTCATTCGACAGTCTGAAATAATGCTCGCTGTTCTTTCCTAAATACGTTTCAAATTTTGTCATAAAATTCTCCTTTATGTTTATCTAATGAATAATAACCTATCATGATTAATGTAAGCTTATTACCGGATGCGACCAAACGAATGGATTAATTTAAGGTTAGAATGCTATTAAAAGTCTTTTTAATAAGAAGCTATATTTCACTCGGGCTGATGCCGAATTCTTCTTTGAAACATTTTGAAAAATAAGTATGACTGTTGAAACCAACCTTAAAAGCTACTTCGGACGGAGTTGCTGCTTTCTTTTGTAATAATTCTTTTGCCCGCAGTAATCTTGTCTGGCGAATAAGATCGCTTGGTGACTTATCAATCAATGCAACCAGTTTGCGATGAAGCTGGCTGCGGCTCATGGTGACATCCTTTGCTAATTTTTCAACACTGAATTCCTCTTCATCCATATTCTTTTCTATACTCTGCATGACATTGCTGAGAAATATTTCATCAATACTTTTTGCTGATACTTCTGACGGCTTCACTTGAATTGTTCCCGCAAATTTTTTCCGCAATAGCCTCCGTTGTTCAATTAGATTTTTAATTCTTGAAAGCAATTCTTTTGCATCAAAGGGTTTTGTGAGATAATCATCGGCGCCGGTTTCCAGTCCTTCCACCTTATGTTGCTGACCGGCTTTCGCCGTCAAAAGAATAACGGGGATATGAGATGTTCTTTCATCCTTCTTTAATTTTTCCGTCATTGCGAATCCATCCATCACCGGCATCATCACATCGCTGATGATAAGATCGGGAATTTCTGCGATAGCTTTTTCAAATCCTTCTTTGCCGTTGCTTGCCGTCATCACCTGGTAGTCCGCCAGCAGTGTGTCGCAGATAAATTGCCTGAGATCGGCATTATCTTCTGTCACCAGCACAAGCGGCAAATTTGTATCAACATTCTTTTTACTCAGCGCTTCTTGTTTTTCTTCAATTGTACTAGTTATATAGGCTGGCGCAGATTGCCATTCACCATAAACGATCTCGTCTTCTTTGAAAGAATTTTTATCAATCGGCAAACTGACACGGAAGCGGCTGCCTTTGCCGGGCTCGCTGCTTACCGTTATTTGCCCGCGATACAAGTCAACCAATTCTTTGACCAACGCGAGACCGATTCCCGAACCTTTATCTTCTGTTCCCTCCACCTGGTAGAAACGATCAAATATTTTATCCAATTCTTTTTTGGGAATTCCGGGGCCCGTATCTTCTATTGTCAGTCGTAAACGGTTCTCATCAGTCTCCGCAGTCACCGATACATTTCCTTTTTCGGGAGTATATTTAAAAGCGTTGCCAAGCAGGTTGATAAATATTTTCTGCAATTTATCCTGGTCAAAAAAAGCGATCTGTGTTTCTCCCGGGAAATGGACCTGGTAGTGAATTTGTTTTCTTTCAGCCATTGAATCAAAAGAAACCGTCAGTGTTTTTAATAATTGTAAAACATCGCCATTGATGATCTGTAATTTCATTTTTCCCGAATCCAGCCTTGACAGGTCAAGTAACTGGTTCACCAACTCAAGCAATCTGTCTGTATTGCGGCGCATCGTTTTTACCTGGCGCAATGGAATTGTTACCGTGCCATTTTGTTTTCCCATGTCGTTTACCTGTTCTTCTATTTGCTGCAGCGGGCCTTGTATCAACGTGAGTGGCGTGCGGAATTCATGCGAGATATTGGCAAAGAATTTTGATTTGATGTCATCCATCTCTTGTATGCGTGTTGCTTCGGCTCTGGCTTTTTCATTAAGGCGAATCTTGTAAGCAAGACCGATCCCGAAGATCAATAGCTGGCCGATCTGCCCGACAGGCCATGGATTAAAAGGCAAACGCACGATCCCTCCATTCGACAAAAGTCCGAGCACACTGAAGATGATGAACCATGCAGCCCCGGCCAGAAAGATCTTAGCCAAAATACTTTTTTTAAAAGCCGCGATGGTAAATATGACAATCCCGGCAATCATAAAGATCATCGCGAGAAAATTACCGGGAATAACAGTACGCTGATAGATAGCCATTGTCGCAAGATGCACAACGATAACGACACTGAGCGAATACATCAGGATCTTCAGCCAGTGGTCCAGTTTTCTAGAAAGTGAAGAAAGATTGATAAAGCTTCTTCCAAATAAAAAATAAACCATGGATACTCCCATTGTCAATAATGCCCATGCAAAAGGCATCCATTGAGGATGACGGGGTATAAAAATATCTGTGAATAATATTTTCGGATCGAGGATCAGGTAATGCACCGAAAGTATCCCCGAAAAAAAGGCGTACCATAGATAAGACCTCTCTCGTACAAATACAAAAAAGAATAAAGCGAAAATGGTCAGGATAAGCATGACGCCGCTCAGAATGTGTAAGAGTTCAGACGCTCTATTTTCCGGAAGCGGCAATTGCGGACTTCTTATCTCCGGCATCGGCAGCGAAACGCCTTCGAACTGTACATAGACATCTTTGATCTTTACCAGGAAAGTTTGTGGCTGAGAGGGTGACATGGAAAAGCTAACAGCATTCAAACCAGCGGGTGAAGGAATTGATTTATCAGAGCGGGAAACCAATGAACCTGTTTGCAGGTGATCAGCGATCGAACGACCAGTGTTGATCATGTAAACATCCACATAGCAATGGCCAGCGTAATATCCCGCTTCAACAGTATCATATAACAGCAGGCGCCAATTTTTTAGTTCATTTGAAGCAGTCACGGAAAACCTGAGCCAATAATTAAAAGCAGTGCTCATTTTGGATATTGCCTTGTTCAAGGGAATGAAGTGACCATCAAATTTTCCCGAAGCGATCTCTTTTACATCAATACCAGATGAGGAATCAATAAATAATTCAGCATAATCAGAAAGTGGATGCACTTGCGTTTTGGGATCAATTACATAAACTTTCCCGGGGTCCTGCGCTGCCGTTTCAGTAAAGCGAATAAGACAGCAGGATAACAGGAATATGATCGTGAGGAATTTCATCGTTTCGGTTAAGATATAAAAATAAAATGAATCACCTCCATGTATATCATGAAGGTGATGTTGATGTGATCGAATTATTTTTTGTACCAGCTCGCATACATCACGTTTAGTGGTACCGGGCTGTGATCTGCCTGGCCGGGCTCAAACATGGCGATGGGACAGTTATGAAATGAAATGATCTTCCATTCATCATTCTTTTTTTCAACCACCATGGTTATGATAGCTTCGGGGTTTTCAGGGATCGCCGTTCCATGTTCATGCAGCGCACCTAAAACATACATTATTGCCAGGTCAGGACGAATAAAATTGATCTTGTCTACCTTGTATTCAAGGTCGGTAGTTTTGTAGATCGAATTAAAGATACCCTGGTGAGCGTTTGCATTGATCTCAGGAGTTATTCCTGACATATACATACCATTGATGACAATGTAAGTATGCACACTGGCGAAACCTGATGCAAAAGTCTTTCCGCTTTTTTCATTCCATCCTTTTTGCATAGTGGCTATAATATTACGGATGGCCTGTTCATCCTTGTTGTTTGTTTGTGCATTTACAGACATTGCTGCAGAGATAAGTGTTGCCATAAAAATTGCTTTTTTCATGTTTGATTGTTTATTGATTTAAAAAATTAATAGCTATAGTTGATATACCCGGTGATCTGCAGGGCAGAAGTACCGATCGTTGTTTCGATGAATTGAAAGAACCTGTAAAGAAGTTCGATGCTCAGAGCAGTCACCGTAATGATGGCTGCGATATAAAACAGGGTCAGCAATTGATTGCGCGGACGGCCGGAGAGAAGTAAGTTCATGGTTGATTTTTTTTATTTTTTAAATGCTAATGACAAAGCAAAAATGGGGTCATTGGCAGGGCATGTGTTAGCGATAGGGTAGAAAGGATTGGCAACCTTGTCGCAATGTATGCAAAGACAGTAAATCAACTAATTAGGAGTAGGTCTGCGACATGATTTTCAGAGCATGCGACACAGTTAGTTACAAAATATCTATTAATGATCGCCGACGGGTGCATGAAGCTGTTTCCGTAGCACATTAAAAAGAAGCAGGCCGTTGATAAGATGGAGAAAAGAAGTGTATAAACCCGGGAAATAAGATCGCTGATATAGACTGATCAGCGGGTGAAAGATGCCGTTGCCGATCTCCCCGATAAGAATGAAAAAGAAGACAGATATGTATGCAAAGCTGGTCCTTCTCATAATCCCAAATCCGCTTGCGATAAAAATTATCAGCCATGCAATATTGAACCATAGAAATTGTTGATCGCTCCAAGACTGTCCAAAGATCAATAACGGGAATTTTTGCTGAAAGCCAGTATAATATTCTTCAGCAAAATGAAAACATTGAATAATGATGCCAGTGCTATAAAGTATCAATAATTTTCTGGCCGGTTTTTTTAGTGGCCATGGGATGGAAGCCCATATAAAAAAAGAGATCATCAAGCCGGCGCTAAGACCGATAACCGGTCGCCCCATAAAGAATTGCTGGAGCACAACGACGAAAGCAACCAATAACAATCCGGAGATGAATAAACGATTATGCTGAATGATCCTCTTCAACTCATTGTTTATTAAAAAATGATCGGCTGAGAAGTTACGAAAGGTATTTAAAAAATAACCTCTTCGCAATTCCCTAAGGAATGGAAGAGGTTAAAGGAACATTGGTTGCAGCTTACGTTTCAAAGCTGCTGAATTTATTGGGTTAGTCCTTCTTTACATTTATTAATGCCCTTCGGTTCTTACTGCGGCCATCGGGGTTATCACGGCCATTGATGAGTTCCATCTCAACGGGGCAGCAAGCGCCAAACGAAACAAAAGTGACACGGCTGGCTTCAATTCCTAATTTAACAAGGTAGTCAGCACAGGCTCTTGCACGCTTATCAGAAAGTACTGCATTGTATTCGCTGCTTCCAAGACCATCCGTGTAGCCAGAGATCTGGATCGTTGAAGCCGGGTACTTTTTCATAACATCATAAATAGAATCCAGCTTGTAGATCGCTTCATCTTTCAATAAACTCCTGTCAAAGTCGAAGAAAACAGTCACCACATCTTCTGCTTTGATCACCAAAGGTTCTGGTTCTGATGGTTTTTCCACTGGTTTTTTCTCAATGCAGATTGTTACGTTGATCAGGTTGTCGGTCAACAGGTCAGTTGCATCAGTTTTCTCCGGCTTGACCAATGATGCTGATTCGAGGTATTGATCTTTATTGATGTTTAATGAAAGTTCACGATAAACTTCAGAGCCGATCTCAAATACAAACTTTCCATCCTCATCGGTCATAGTACTCCAGGATTTACCGGATGCATCCTTCAGTACTACATGAGCGGCGGGTGCGGGCAAATTATCCTGGCAGTCGTTGATGAAACCAGTCAGGCGCTTATTTTTTGGAGCCTTATTTATCCTATATGATTCAAGGCAACAGCCGGTGCCGCGATCAGAGCTGACTATTGCGTTATTCAAAAGCTCTGACTCTTCTGATACGAAAAAATAAATATCATCTTTCTGCGAGTTGACAGGATGTCCCATATTTTCGGGTAATGACCATTCCGAACCGCTTCCACTTGCTGAATACAGATCGTATCCTCCCATACCTTGTCTTCCATTGGAAGAAAATACCAATGTGCTGCTGCTATTGTGATAGAAAGGAGCTTGTTCATCTCTGCTGGTATTAATAGCGGTTCCTGCATTAACCGGTTCGCCCGTTGTTCCATCATTGTTCAGAGAAGCGTACCAAATATCAAACCCACCAGAACCACCGGGTTTGTCGGATGAAAAGAACAGATATTTTCCATCGCTGGAACAAAATGGTTGTTTGCTGTTATAACCTTTTGCATTAATAGCAGGAACTAAGACCGGCACACTCCAACCATCTTTTTGTTTAATTGAATAATAGATTGAAGAAACAGTCTGACCTTTTTCTTTTTTCCATTGAGAGAAATAAAGATATTTTCCATCGGCGCTTATTGCTGCGGCTCCGCGGTTAATTAAAGGATCAGCCGCCGGAATTGCCACCGGTGTGATGTTTTCCAGGCTGCCATTATTTAATGTGGCATAAAATAAACGACTATGATTAGGATTTACCCCATTGATCTTTACCGAATCTGCCTGCGTACTGCTGATCAAAAACTGGTTCCCACTCAGACGGGTGGGAGCGAAGGCGCCTTTTTCATTACTATTTGGCGCATCCAGTTTTTGTATTGTAAATAAAGTAGAATCGGGTCGCGCCATTTGCTCCCGGATAAATTGTAATGTCTGCAATTCATTCTTAGCTGTCGCAGAATATTCATTGTTTCCCCCTGCAGCTTCCAGGTATTGTTTAAAGATATCTTCAGATGAAGCGTAATGACCGAGGCTTCTTTCACATACGCCATACCAATAGAGAGCGACTGTATTTTGCGAAGGATCACGTTCGGCACATTCCTTATAGGCATCGGCAGCTTCTTTCCAATAGTTGGCCAGCCGGTAACTTTCAGCTTGTTTATACAAAACAGTAGTCCGGGAAGCGCTGGTTCCGGATGCAGCGATTCGCCTGCCTTTAATATTCAACGGAAAATCGCTTGCTTCTTTCTGTTTTTTTGAAGGATTAAGAAATTGTCCATACAAATGAGCAGCGGTATAGTACTCACCTGCTGCAAAATATTGATCTCCTAATTGGACAGGATTTTTCTGCTCTTTACTCTTAGCCTGCTGGCCCTGCGATGGCATCCAACTTATACATACAGCAAGAAACAGTAAGAATGGGCTGATCGTTTTCATAGGAGTTTACATTTTCTAAAAGTCAATTGTTTTTTCAAAAAAAGATATTCAAATAATATCCCGATTATAATTTATCAAAGTCTTGAACAACGAATAAAGTCAAAAATGCTTTGCGTGCCATTTCGTTTGACATAAGTTAGACTGAGTTCAAAACTGTTTACATTTCTGGTCATGGCGCCGAGTTTTGATATATTAGCATCATAGCTTAACCCGACGATAAAATTTCTCCAGTCAAACCCGATAAAAGGAGCAACTGCATCTTTATTCCTATAATAGCCGCCGATCATCATATCGGTTTCTTCATTTACATTCTACTGCACATAAGTTCCCAGCATTGCTTCACTGGCCGTGCCCTGCCGCATATACAAGAGCATGAGGAACAATACTGAAACGCTCAGACAAATTAAAACTTACACCTCCATGAATTGAGTAGCGAAGAGGTATGGTATTGAGTTCTGTGCTTTGCGTGGAAATGATCGGATCTTTTGGCTTGTTAATATGAAAAACGGAAAACCCGCCGAACACATTGGTCTTTTTATCAGGCAGTTGCATCGAAGTACAGAACACCTGCACCGATATCAAGCGTCGTTGACGAAGTCCGGGCAAAAGATTCTGTTGTAGCGATTGGATTCGTTATAGCCGGTGATCGGATTCCACTGTTCACCCCATTTGAATTTTGACGCGTCCACTTTGCGATTGATCATGCCACCCTGCATGGCAAATACGATACGATGATTATTATCTTTTCCGAATTTAACTCCTGTATAGGCAACCGACCCATAAGCATTGATATAGTTAAAGCCGCCATCGCCTGCAGTCTGATTCAGCAGGTTGACACCTAAAGCAATATTTTTATTGGTGCGGGTATCAAATGATACACCCATCGTGCGGTAAGGATTGCTGATGCTGCCCCATTGACTGCGATAAATGGCTGATACCCGGTATTCGCCATCACTGCTGCCTGTCAGCGCCGGGTTGATATACATCGGGTATGTATAGTTCTGGGTAAAATGGGGATCTGTCTGCGCAATTGATTCAATGACGATGACCAAGGATAAACAGGCGTTAACCAGCCGGATCGTTTTATGATTTTATTTTTCATTTTATACAGGATATTAGAGTTGCTGTTTGTTAATAATTGTTTTAGCGCACAAGTGTGATGGAACCTTTCATGTTGACTGTTCTTCCATCGGATAAGATTGCTTTCAACACATACACATACACACCTACAGGTTGCGGATTGCCGTTGTGTGTTCCATCCCATCCTTGCGTTTTACTATTGATAGTGGCGATCTGCTGTCCCCATTGATTAAAGATGCGCATATCTACTTTGTCAATATAATTGCCATAGACATACAGTATATCATTTTTGCCATCGCCGTTGGGTGAGAAAACGTTTGGCACAAATACATCTTTATTTAATGGTAACACAGTAATTATATACTTCTGCGAAAGACCTGAGCACCCATTGATAGCAGGCGTTGCGGTAATAGTTGCGATCTTAGGAACATTGGTCTTGTTGATGGCCGTAAAAGATGGAACAGTCCCAAAACCCGGTTCAGTCAAACCAATTGACGGGTCTGAATTAGTCCAGTTAAATCAGTGCACCCGCTGTTGCTATAAAATTAAATGCGGGTAATAAGTCGCCATCATATACAGTGGTATCTGTTCTTACGTTACAGATGGTACCGGATTGACCTCAAGCGTAAATAACTTGTGCTGTCCGCACATTGTCCGGCGTCGGGTGTAAAAATATATGTCCCGTTACCAGGTTGTCAACAATGGTCGGGCTCCACGTACCATTTATTCCATTTGTTGATGCCGAAGGCAAAGCAGGAACGTTTGAACCAATACAAACAGATTGGAATCTGCCAAAACTGAAAGATGGTTTAATGATCGGATTTACGGTAACAGTGTATGTGAACGGCAGTACACATCCGGCTCCAGTCGAAGGAGTAAAGATGTAAGTTCCGCTGCTTTGATCACTAACAACCGACGGACTCCAGGTTCCGGTCAAACTATTATCTGAAGTGTTAGGTAATGCAGGCACAGAACCATCTGGTACAAATTGATAACGTGTTGCCGAAACTAAACACAGGTATTATGTTCGGTGTTACAGTTACACTGAATGTCACTGGTCCTGTAACACATTGGCCGGAGGTTGGTGTAAATGTATAGGTGCCTGAAGTTTGATTATCCACTACGGATGGGCTCCATGTTCCCGTTATTCCATTGGTTGATGTAGTTGGTAATGCGGGTACCGAGCTTCCTGCACAAATAGTAAGCGTTGTACCAAAACTAAATGTCGGTGTAAGATTCGGGTTAACAGTTACAGTAAATGTAGTAGGTAAGGCACATAGACCTGCAGTTGGCGTGAATGTATAAGTTCCGGAATTCTGATCATCTACAGTGGACGGATTCCACGTTCCGGTTATACCATTGGTTGATGTATGTTGGCAAAGTCGGAACAGAACCTCCTGCACAAATGGTAAGCGTGGTACCAAAACTAAATGTCGGTGTAATATTCGGATTAACTGTTACGGTAAATGTAGAAGGTAAAGCACATAGACCCGCAGTTGGTGTGAATGTATAGGTGCCGGAATTTTGATTATCCACTACTGACGGATTCCATGTCCCGGTTATTCCATTGTCTGATGTGGATGGCAGTGTCGGAACAGTGCCTCCTGCACAAATGGTGAGATCGTCCAAAGCTAAAAGTCGGTGTAATGTTCGGGTTCACTGTTACAGTAAATGTAGTTGGAACGGCACATTGCCCTGCTGTTGGTGTGAAATTATAGGTGCCTGAGTTTTGATTATCTACGACAGACGGACTCCATGTTCCGGTTATACCATTTGTTGAAGTAGTGGGTAATGTTGGAACAGTTCCTCCTGCACAAATTGTAAGAGTTGTACCAAAACTAAATGTTGGTGTAAGATTCGGATTAACTGTGACAGTAAATGTTGCGTTCGTAGCACATTGTCCTGCTGTTGGTGTGAATGTATAGGTGCCTGAATTTTGATTATCGACTGTGGACGGATTCCATGTTCCGGTTATTCCGTTAGTAGATGTATTTGGTAAAGTTGGTACGGATCCTCCTGCACAAATTGTAAGTGTTGTACCAAAACTAAATGTTGGTGTAATATTTGGATTAACTGTTACCGTAAATGTTGCTGATGTCGCACACTGTCCTATGGTAGGTGTGAACGTGTAAGTTCCGGAATTTTGATCATCAACTACAGATGGATTCCATGTTCCGGTTATACCGTTAGTGGAAGTATTTGGTAATGTTGGTACAGTTCCTCCCGCACAAATGGTAAGCGTTGTACCAAAACTAAATGTAGGTGTAACATTCGGATTAACTGTCACAGTATAGGGTATAGGGTACGGCGCATTGTCCGGCATTTGGCGTAAAGATATAGTTGCCGGAATTCTGATTATCCACTGTGGAAGGACTCCATGTTCCGGTTATCCCGTTGGTGGATGTATTCGGCAATGCAGGTACTGATCCACCAGCACAGATGGTAAAGATTTGCATTAAAAAGTAAAAGCAGGAGTAATGTTTGGATTAACAGTTACGGTAAATGTAGTTGCAACTGCACATTGTCCTGCATCCGGCGTGAAAGTATAGACGCCTGAGTTTTGATTATCTACTACAGATGGATTCCATGTGCCGGTAATTCCGTTGGTTGATGTATTTGGTAAAGTTGGTACAGAACCTCCTGCACAAATTGTAAGCGTTGTACCAAAACTAAATGTCGGTGTAATATTAGGGTTAACGGTTACAGTAAATACAAAAGATAATGCACAAAGTCCTGCCGTTGGTGTGAAAGTATAAGTTCCGGAATTTTGATCGTCAACTACGGATGGGTTCCACGTACCCGTTATTCCATTGTCTGAAGTGGTCGGCAACGTTGGTACCGATCCTCCTGTACAGATATTAAGATTTCCAAAACTGAAAGTCGGTGTCACGTTCGGGTTAACCGTTACAGTAAATGTTGTTGGTACACCACATTGTCCTGCTCCTGGTGTGAAAGTATAGGTGCCTGAGGTTTGATTATCTACAATACGACGGGCTCCATGTTCCGGTTATTCCATTCGTTGACGTAGTTGGTAAAGTTGGTACAGAACCTCCCGCACAGATAGTAAGTGTTGTACCAAAACTAAATGTGGGTGTAATATTCGGATTAACCGTGACAGTAAATGTTGTTCCATTTGCACATTGCCCTGCATTCGGTGTGAAAACATACGTTCCTGAATTATGATTATCAACTACAGCGGGACTCCATGTTCCGGTAATTCCGTTTGTAGATGTATTGGGAAGAACAGGTACTGTGCCGTTATCGCAAATCACTAAACTTGTACCAAAAGTAAATGTCGGCGTTGTCCTGGGTGTTACAGTTATTGTGATAGTAATGGGGAATCCGCACTGGTTAGCCGCCGGCGTAAAAGTATAACTTCCGGAAGCCTGGTTATCGACAATGGCGGGACTCCAGGTTCCGCTCATGCCGTTATTTGAAACAGGGGGCAATGTTGGTGGTGTTGTTCCTGCACAAAAAGGAGGTATTGAAGTAAATGTTGGTACAAAGATCGGGTCGGATAAAATAATTCCTGTGAACAGGTTGGTCGTACAACCATTTATCATCAATACGAAGTTGGAATAAAATCCTTTGTTCAAACCGGTAATGATTATCTGCCCGGCGCCATTTGCTGTAACAGTTAGGGGGCCGACATTAACACCATCATCGGTATAGGTTAGCTGGTAAGTAGCGCCGGCTACCAGTCCACCGATTGTTATCGAACCTTCATTACCGAAACAAGAGGATGGATTGGTACTTGAAAGGTTAGGTGATTGAATGGAAAAAAAGGCTTTATAGTTAATGCCACCATTATTTAACGTCACAAGGTCATTACATAAGGATGTGGATGTCTGGGAGCCAGAGGCTTCATAATAAACTTCGAGAACATAATTACCGGGTGCATATGTTGTCAGGTTGATACTTGAGCTGATGCGTTGCCATTTCTGATCGCCGGCTACGCAGGGCCCGCCCGAAGGAAATAAACCGGTACCAGTATTACAATCTTCCAAAACAGGAAGATCAATTGAAGTAAAGCTGCCGGGTGTGCCGGACTGCAGGTACACACGATAAAAGATCCGTGCACTGCAGACATTGGACGAAGCCGGGTTCTTAAACGTTTTTAACTGCGCTCCACGAAGGATCAGCGTTCCCGAATTCTGAGTGTGAGCACCAAAATTATTATTGTCAAAAATATTGCCTGAAGGACCTATCAGGTCGGCAACATTACCGGACGTATTGAAAAAGTTGCTCTGATTGCAATCAGTGATCCATACAGCGGAAGCATTTGTCCCGAACGACTGGGCTTGCGTGTTGCTGCAAAAAAGTAAAAGGAGAATTATTCCGGGCAGGAAAATTCGGTGGGTGGTTTTCATTTTAGTATTGAATTGGTGGCTTTCACTTGGTACAGTTAGTCAGTCATGCGACAACTTCGGCACCAATCTAAATTCTATAAAATGTTGGGAAAAAAAATGTAAATGTTTTTTCATAGATGGTGGATGTTGGCTTAATAATTAACGGTACAAAATAAAAAAAATTGAATACGGCGTATAATCCACAGGTAAATTATTGAACAAATATTGACGAAAAAGTACTTCTCCTAAGTAGTTACACATTAAATTATAATTTGCAGTAATGAAAATTGAAGTTTGTCTTGCAGGAAAAGAAAATGCTTTAGTGATCGCCGATCTTAGCCGCCAGACCTTCCTGGATACATTTGCATTCCAAAACTCCAAAGAAAACATGGATATATTCATGAATAAACATTATGAGAACAAGGATCAAAATATGCTGTATTTCTTCTGTTGAAGAAGCCAGGCTGGCGATGGGCTATGGCGCGGATGCACTTGGTTTGGTGGGAAAAATGCCCAGTGGTCCCGGCCCCATAGCCAACGAATTGATAGCGACGATCGCTGCAACGATTCATCCGCCCATAGCTTCTTTCCTGCTGACAAGTGAGCAATCATCTGCATCTATCATTGAACATATAAAAATAACACATGTAAATACTGTGCAGATCGTAGATGAATTGACGGAGGGCAAATACGACCATATCCGCGAAGCGCTACCGAATATTAAGATAGTGCAGGTGATCCATGTAAATGGAAGGGAAAGTATTGACCGGGCATTGGCAGTGCAGGGAAGTGTGGATGCCATTTTGTTGGACAGTGGTAAACCCAGGGCAGCTATCAAAACTTTAGGTGGAACTGGGAATACGCATGATTGGAATGTCAGTCGTGAACTGGTTAAAGCAGTCAATGTACCTGTTTTTCTTGCCGGCGGTTTGAATGCCGTTAATGTACAGGAAGCTATTCAGACAGTTCGGCCTTTCGGTGTTGATGTTTGCAGTGGTGTAAGAAAAAATGGCAAATTAGACGAAGAAAAATTAAAAGCATTCATATCAGCCGTGATTTCCTGAACGCTCTTTTATTGTTTTAATAATTTTCTCTGCATGCTCCCTTGAATTTTCGATGAACAAGCGATGGGTATTCATTCCTCCACATATCACACCTGCGAGGAAAATATTTTTTACATTGGTTTCATAAGTATTCGGGTTGATCTCAGGAGTTTTTATTTCATCGTCTGACAAACGGATACCCATTTTTCTTAAAAAATCCAGATCAGGCTGATAACCCGTCAGCGCCAGTACCCAATCATTTTCCAAAGTTATTTTTCCTTCAGGTGTTTGAATATCCACTTCATGTTCCCTGATCTCTTTTATAGTTGAATTAAAATATGCTTTTATTGCGCCCTCTTTAATACGATTGAGAATATCCGGTCTTACCCAATATTTCACTCTTTCCCCCACCTGGTCTTTTCTGATCACCATAGCTACCTCAGCACCCTTGCGCCATGTTTCCAACGCTGCATCCACGGCGGAATTCATAGCGCCGACAACAATTACTTTCTGAAAAGCATAAAAGTGTGGGTCCTTATAGTAATGCGACACTTTGGGAAGATCTTCTCCCGGAACGTTTAATAAGTAAGGTATGTCATAAAAGCCTGTTGCAATGACGATATGATCTGCGGAATATTTTTGTTTGTTGGTCTCAATAATAAATTTCCCGTCCTGAGTCTTATCACTTGCAGTTTGTTTTTTTACCGCTTTGACCTCTTCAAACAAATGAATATTTACCTGATGTGATGCAGCGACCCTGCGATAATATTCCAGCGCTTCGGGTCGTGTGGGCTTCGGATTATTTGAGACAAAAGGAACTCCGCCGATCTCTAATCGTTCCGACGTAGAAAAAAAAGTCATATTAGCAGGATAATTATATAAAGAATTGACGAGACATCCTTTTTCAAGAACCAGATATTTTAAATTGGAACGTTGCGCTTCCAGGGCACAAGCAAGACCGATCGGGCCACCACCAATGATAATAACGGGAAAATAGGTTGCTTCCATGTGGACAAATATAAGCTTAACCATAAGGCGGAGGTATGGAGGTTATCTTGGATTTGGTTATTTTTATAAAAATCCTTTATGACTTGCTATGAAAAAAATTATTCCTTTGTGCGTTGTTGTTTTAATTTTTGCTTGCAATAACAGTAGCAAAACGAAAAACAGGGAACACGTTCCAATAAATAGTATTGATAAAATTGACAATGAGAAAAAGGTTGCGAACAGGAACACTGATAGAAATATATATAGCTGGTCAGAGAAGGAACAGAACAAATTCATGACAGATTGCACAAGGGAGTTTAAGGAAAGCGTGGCCGAAGGAAAGATAAAAGAGATCTGTAATTGTATTTTAACACAAGCGAGGCAGTACTATAAAAGTTATTCCCAGATGGAAGAAAAAAGCAATGATGATCATGACGGGGAAATAATTACGAAGTGTCTTGGCGGGTATGATGAGGATGAAGAATGAACTGTTGAAAATAATCTGATCGTATACTCCAAAATGAGTATTTGCCGCGATTGTTTAAACTGTTATTTTAGCAAAAAATAAAAACCACTGATATGAGACAATTATTAATTTTTCTTTTCGCGATGACTCTTTTTGCTGCATGTAATAATAATAAAGGCTGGTCCATAGCTGATAACCAAAAGGGCATGAAAAGATGTATGGATGAAGTTGAAGGGAAGGTAGATGATAAAACCGGCAAGAAATATTGTAGCTGTGTGCTGGAAAAAGTAATGGCTAAATACCCCTCTTTTGACGTTGCAGATGATAAGATGACTGATGAAGAAGTAACAAAACTGGGGCAGGCCTGTGCTAAACAGCTCAAAATTGGAGGCGGAGATATGGGAAATGAAGATGAAGATGTAATGGACGGTAAGAAGGGAAAAAAGAAAGGAGGTTTATTCGGTGGCGATGATGAGAATGGGGGAGGCGGAGGCTGGTCTGCAAAAGATAAAAATGCTTTTATATCTCCATGCACTGACGGTTTGGTACAGCAAGGTTACACCCGTGCGCAAGCTCGTCAATTGTGTAATTGTGCGATTGAAAAAATAGAAAAAAAATATTCGAGTCTCCAGGATGCAGATCAGAGAGGCGGTGAGTCTGCCGGTTCCAAAGCTATGCAGGAATGCCTGACTGCGGGTGGGGGCGATGATAATGATGACAACTAGTTGTTAGATAAGTTCAGTCATTTATTACTGCTAATATTTTAAATCCGGGAATAGTATAAAGTGAGCTATTCCCGGTTTTGTTATAAATATAACCAAAGGATAATTGCTGGTTGTTTACCCACATAATCCCTTCTCTTTCCTTTTTAGGTATTATCCGCCTTCTCTCTTATTTTTGCCCTCTTAAAAAAAGATCATACACAATGGCAAGATCAATTGCATTTCGTGAAGCACTTCGTGAAGCAATGAACGAAGAAATGAGAAGAGATGACAGGGTTTTTTTGATGGGGGAAGAAGTGGCTGAATATAACGGAGCTTATAAAGTAAGCCAGGGAATGCTGGCAGAATTTGGTCCTAAAAGAGTAATTGATACGCCGATTTCCGAATTTGGATTTACTGCTGTTGGAGTAGGCGCTGCACAAAATGGTCTTCGTCCCGTTGTTGAATTTATGACCTGGAATTTCGCCGTATTGGCATTGGATCAAATTTTAAATACGGCCTCTAAAATGCTGGCAATGAGCGGTGGACAGATTTCCTGTCCGATAGTTTTCAGGGGACCGAATGGCTCTGCAGGTCAATTGGGCGCACAGCACTCTACTGCTTTTGAAGCCTTGTATGCAAATATTCCGGGAATAAAAGTGGTTTCTCCCAGCAATGGTTATGATGCAAAAGGATTATTGAAACAGGCTATCCGTTATGAAGAGGATCCGGTTATTTTTATGGAAAGTGAAGTGATGTATGGTGATAAAAGTGAAGTTCCTGAAGAAGAATATTATATCGAATTGGGAAAGGCAGATATTAAAAAAGCAGGGCGAGATGTAACGATCGTTTCTTTTAATAAAATGATGAAAGTGGCATTGGGCGCAGCTGCTGAATTGGAAAAAGAAGATATCAGTGCTGAAGTAATTGATCTGCGAACTATTCGTCCTCTGGATTGGATGACAATCTTGGAAAGTGTAAAGAAAACAAACCGGCTGGTTATAGTTGAAGAACAATGGCCATTTGCTTCTGTTTCATCTGAAATTACTTACCAGATACAAAAAGAAGGATTTGATTACCTCGATGCACCCATTCGCCGCATTACTGCCGCAGATGCTCCCCTTCATTATGCTCCCAATCTTGTAGCTGCAGCCTTACCTGATGTTACCAAGAACTGTAAAGCTGGTAAAAGAAGTGATGTATCTGGAAAAATAATTTCTATTGCATTTTAGCAAAAGCCTGTTAGCCTGTATCTTGAAGGATTTACTTTTTATTGATAATCGTAAAATTACTATAAATATTTTTTGAATATAACATGCAGCTTTTTCGGCTATTAAACAGCATCTTAATAATGGTTTTTCATAGGATATTGGATTTTAAAACGAGGCTGGATTTCTATCCGGCCTCTATTTTTACGTTCAAAACCCTCGTGTGCATTCAATAGTACATTACTTCTATCTCTGATCAAACATTAAATGCTAATCATTTCCTATAACTCTAATCCAAACTTAGAATCTCATAGCCTGAACCCGTTCTGTCTCAAATCATTTATTTTACCCTAAAAATGCATAATTACATGGCAGATATATCTGATCATTGATGATGAAAAAGCAATCCGAAAAACCTTACAGAAATACTTTCGTTTGAAGGATATAAAATTGATGAAGCTGCAGATGGTGAGGAAGGATTGAAAAAATTTAAAGAAAAAACATATGATGTGGTCTTATGTGATATTAAAATGCCAAAAATGGATGGCATTGAATTTTTGCAAAAAGCAGGAGAAATAAATCCGGATGTCCCCATCATCATGATCTCCGGTCATGGAAATATTGAAACAGCTGTGGAAGCAGTAAAAAAAGGGCATATGATTATATCTCCAAACCCCTGACCTAACCGGCTTGCTGATCACTATCCGCAATGCAATGGATAAAAGCAGCCTGGTGACAGAAACCAAAGTGCTGAAAAGAAAAGTGAGTGGGTGCAGGAAATGATCGGTGAATCAGACGCCCATTAAAAAAATAAAAGAAACCATTGAAAAAGTGGCGCCAACAGATGCCCGGATATTGATAACCGGTGAAAATGGAGTGGGAAAAGAATTGGTGGCACGATGGATACATGAAAAAAGTAACCGTGCACAGTGGCCCCATGGTGGAAGTGAATTGTGCAGCCATTCCCAACCGAATTGATCGAAAGTGAATTATTCGGTCATGAAAAAGGATCTTTTACATCTGCCATCAAACAGCGTATCGGAAAATTTGAACAGGCCAATGGCGGTACTCTTTTCCTGGATGAAATAGGTGATATGAGCCTGAATGCGCAGGCAAAAGTGCTGCGTGCATTGCAGGAAGGAAAGATAACAAGGGTAGGAGCTGATAAGGATATTAATGTGGATGTGCGGGTGATTGCTGCTACCAATAAAGACCTGTTGAAAGAAGTGGATGCAAAAGAATTTCCGCCTTGATCTTTATCACCGCCTGAGTGTGATCATCATTCATGTTCCTTCATTAAATGAAAGACGAGATGATATTCCGATGCTGGTTGATCAGTTTCTTGAAGATATCTGCTGCTGATTACGGCATTGCCAAAAAAACAATTGATGAGGATGCGATCAAATTATTGCAGGAATATAACTGGACAGGAAATATCCGTGAATTACGAAATGTGGTGGAACGATTGGTTATACTTTCCGGCAAAAAAATTACGGCTGAAGATGTGAAAAATTATGTAATGCCGAGGTAGTTGTTATAAGATACATGTTATGGAGTTTTGAGTGAGATAAACCATTCACCGTTAGTAATTGATCGTTATACCGCCTTTAGCAAAACTTTCAGCGATATAATTTTGACAAACAGATTATTCGATAATTTTGTCCGCTATAAAATAAGGCTCATGCCATTACAACATTTATTGATCATTTATCTTATCGGCACATTACTTGTTTTTCTGCCTTCCTTTGGTTTGGCAAAACTTTTTGAAAAAGCTGGAGTGCCTCCTGGAAAGCATATGTTCCTTTTTACAACACATGGGTGATGCAGGAACTGGCCAAAAGGCCAAAGCATTGGGTGTTCTGGCAATTTATTCCGGTAGTTGGCTGGTTCATCACTCCCGGGATATTTATTGAATTTGCAAAAGTGTTTGGCGGTTTTCACTTGCGCCAGCATACCATGGCCTGCTTTATTTGCACTTTTTTATTTTCCCTGGCTTGCTGCAAAAAGCGACACAAAATTCATTGGCCCGGAAGTGGTAAAGAAACATAAAAAGAAACCCTGGAGAGAATGGGTGGATGCCGCCATATTTGCCGTTGTAGCTGCTACACTGATCCGCACATTTATTTTTGAAGCATATACCATTCCTTCCGGTTCAATGGAAAAAACATTACTGGTAAAGGATTTTCTTTTTGTCAGCAAACTAAGTTATGGTCCAAGGATACCGAATACGCCTTTATCAGTTCCGTTTGTTCACAATTATCTTCCCGATTTTCAATACAAAATCTTATTCGGAGCTGATCAAATTGCCTTATATCCGCTGGTTTGCCATCTTCGCCAAAAAGAGGAGATGTTGTGGTGTTCAATTTCCCGGCAGGTGATACCGTGATACATCAAGGAGGGTTATGAATCACTGCAAACCCTATTATGATCTTGTAAGGCAAATATGGAAGAGAAAATGTTTTGAACAATCGAGGCAGTTAAAACCAATAGTGGTTCACCCGGTTGATAAAACAGATAATTATATCAAACGATGTGTGGCTGTCGCCGGTGATACGTTGCAGATAATCAATGGATAATGTTTATCATAAATGGTAACAAACAGAATTCCACCGCCACATTCGTGAAAGGCCATACGAAGTGGAATCCAATAACAGTTTATCTCTGATAAAGAATACCTGAAGAGTCTAGGAATACAGATCAATGAATCAACCAGCGAAACCGGCAAAAGCTCCGATCTGAATCCGGGAGGTGGAACAGATACCTGATCAACCTGACAGAAAAAGAAAAGGATATTCTGATGCAGTCGGGGATTGCTAAAAACATTTCACCCTACCTGGATACAATTCCTAGTCAAAACAGAGTACTTTCCTTACGATACACTTCATAAATGGACGATGGATAATTATGGCCCTATATGGATTACCTAAAAAAGGATGCGACACTAAACTTAACTCCCGACAAAATATTCCATTTATGAAAGAGCCATCCGTGTATATGAAAAGAATGAATTTTACAGAAGAATGGGAAATTTTACCTGAATGGAAAAGAAGTAACTGATTATACTTTTAAAATGGATTATTACTGGATGATGGGAGATAACCGGCAGGGTTCGCAGGATTCAGCCGTTACTGGGGATTTGTTCCGGAAGACAGGATAGTAGGAAAGGCATGGATGATCTGGTTTAGCTGGGACGGTGGACCGAGATGGAAGAGATTATTCAGCATTGTAAAATAAAAATATCTTCCCAACCCTTCACTTCGCTGTCGCATAGCGATGCAAGAAGGGTTTAGTTTTCTCAATACTTTTGTAACTTACCATTATGAAAGAAAATAAATTCGAATTTCAATATGAAGTGTTATGACGATACCAGTGAATTGAAGAAGAAGATGCAGAATTGCTTATTAAAGCCAGGCAGTAACCGAACAGGCCTATGCGCCTTATTCCAATTTTCATGTAGGCGCAGTTGCAAAATTGAATAATGGTGAAATAGTTTCAGGAACCAACCAGGAAAATGCGTCTTACCCTGTAGGCATTTGTGCAGAAAGAGTATTATTGGGTAATGCAGCCACACTATATCCCAGGATCAGATTAATACATTGGCGATCAGTTATGATAGTAAAGAAGTAACAGTGATCATCCTATTTCCCCCTGTGGCATGTGCCGCCAGGCATTACTGGAATATGAAACAAGAACTGACAAACCTATTCGTTTGATACTTGGCAGGACAGAAAGGAAAATATATATTATTAAATACAGCTGAAGCTTTTATTGCCATTTGCTTTTACCAGGGATGAATTGAAATAGTGATGGTAAGTTCTAAAATAACGTCTGCACCCCATACGCTACTTTCATCTCATGCTCCAGCAGCCATTTTTTTCTCCATAATCCACCGCCATAACCAACAAGTCTCTATTGGAACCAATCACCCGATGACAGGGAACAATGATCGCAACATTATTTTTTCCATTGGCATTGGCAACTGCTCTTGTTGCTTTGGATCGCCGATTCTTATGGCGAGTTCAAGATAGCTGATCGTTTTCCCAAAAGGAATTGCCATCAGTTCAGTCCAAACTTCTTTTTGAAATGCAGTTCCTTCCTGGTTTATCGGCAGATTCAAAGATCCTTATTTCCCCATTGAAATATTGGATGAGCTGTTCAATGCATTGAATCACAAGGAGGCAAATGCTTTTTTCTTGCCTTCGCTCTTTTGTGTTGATATCATGAAAACTTATTCGCTGAATATAATCTTCCGTTCCGGAAATTTTCAGCTGACCGACAGGAGAATGATAATATGTAGTAAATGTTTCAGCCAATCTTCATCCCGTTTTTTACTGGCTTTCCGGTTGCAATAAAATTACGTCATTGTTTTCATCATACACACCCAATACAAGGCATTCACTTATAAAGTCAGCAATTTGTTTGGGTGGGAAATTAATCACAGCTATTATCTGTCTGGTTCAGCAATTCTTCTTTTGTATAATGGGCAGTGATCTGTGCTGATGATTTTTTAATTCCTATTTCTCTCCAAAATCAACCGTAAGCTTGTAAGCGGGTTTTCTTGCCTTTGGGAAATCATTTACTTCTATGATCGTTCCGGCCCGCATATCAATTTTTTCAAAATCGCTCCAGGTGATATGCATCATTTTTTGCAAATTGAGATAATGAGTGATGAATGTTCAATATGAGTCATGTCAAGTAAAAATATTACTCACTGACATGAAATAAACTAAAATGATCGTCATTTTAGGTTTTTTTCTTGACTGTTAAACAGTTATAAGTACCTTAAAGAAAAATTTGCCATATGAAAAATAAAAAAGAATTACGATCTTCAAGACGAAAATTTATCCGTAACACTGCTATAGCTTGGAGGCGGTTTTTTTATTGTTCCCCGTCATGTATTGGGTCGTGGTTTTATTGCTCCAAGTGATAAATTGAATATTGCCGGTATCGGAGTTGGAGGAAAAGGGAAGAGTGATCTCTCTGAATTTGCCAAAAGCCCGAATGTAAATATTGTTGCCTTATGTGATGTGGATGACAGGCAAGCGGTAAAATCAAGAGAAAAATTTCCCAAAGCATCCTATTATAAAGATTTCAGGGAAATGCTGGAAAAAGAAAAAAATAATATTGATGCCTGTTCCATTTCAACACCGGATAATACTCATGCTGTGGCAACACTTGCTGCTATGCAACTTGGGCAAACATGTTTATACACAAAAACCATTGACACATGATATTTATGAAGCAAGGATTTTAGCACAGGCAGCAAAAAAATATAAAGTAGTAACACAAATGGGCAACCAGGGCGGATCAGGTGATGGTGTCAGGCAAGGTAAAGGAAATGTATAATGCTGGAATGATCGGCGATGTAAATGAAGCACATGCCTGGACCAACCGACCAGTTTGGCCACAGGGTATTCCCACACCAACGGGAAAATTTGATATGCCGAAAGAATTAGATTGGAATCTTTGGCTTGGACCGGCAAAGTATATTGAATACAACCCGGCTTATCTGCCATTCAACTGGAGAGGTTGGTGGGCATTTGGCACCGGTGCCTTAGGCGATATGGCCTGTCATATCATGGATCCGATATTACAGGATATTGCCGATTGATTATCCTGATTCAGCAGAATGCAGTGTGGCAACTATCTGGAAGGAAATGTGGAATGATACGCAAATTACCTGGATGCTTGCCCACCTTCATCTATCATTCATTTGAATTATCCGAGAAAAGATGGAAAGGGAAATATAAAAGTATCCTGGATGATGGTGGTCTATTCCTGAACGCCCGGATGAATTATTACCCGAGGAACCATTTGGCAATTGGGATGGTGGTGTATTATTGATAGGAACAAAAGGAAAATTGTTATTGGATTGCTATGGAGCTAATCCAAGATTGTTGCCCACAAAACTGATGAAGGAAAAGACAAATGCCAAAGCACACACTTAAAACGTGTTCCCGAAGGACATTACCTGCAATGGGTAAATGCCTGTATTGCCGGATATGGAAATGCTGAAACAAGTTCGCCATTTGATTATGCGGGGCCATTTACAGAAAGTATATTGATGGGAAACCTGGCCATCACGAAGCTGGATGATGCGAACCGGACCTGAAAGGATGGGACGATAAATATCTTGGCCGGAAAAAATTATTATGGGATGCAAAAAATATGAAGATCACCAATTTTGATGAAGCAAACCAGTTTGTAAAAAGAGAATACAGGGATGGATGGAGATTGTAAAGTTATAAACGATAGCATGCGAAATTCATTAAAGTAAAATTGAATTACTCGCAGCCCATTCCGCATCTTAAACTTAGCACTTATCGCAAATAACTCCGGAGCATCCAGGCCATTTTTTCATGTTGTTTCAATAAGCCTGTAGCAAAATCACTGCTCCCGATATCTTTATATTTTTCATCAAAATCTTTGATCAACTTTACGCATTTATTGATAATGATTTCATGATCAGAACGAGGTTAGTGATCTGTCGTTTGCCTGGTCGGTAGGAGCAGCGGGTTCATCCAGGCTTGCAATTTAACAATTCTTTCAACCGGCCTTCTGCAAAGTGACCGATCGTGCGGATACGTTCAGCAATTTCATCAATCATCTCAGCAAGTTCATCATATTGTCCTTCATAAAGTTTATGAAACTCCATGAAACTCGGACCTTCAACACTCCAGTGATAATTTCTTGTTTTGTTGTAAAGAACATGTTCATCTGCCAGCAATTGATTTAACGCAGCAGCAACCGCCTGCCGGTTCTTTTCTGAAATGCCAATATTTACTTTCATACAAATTCGTTTGTGCAAAAGTAAAAGATCATAAAAAACCGATCAAGATCAATCAAGAAGCTGAGCCAGCTCAATTAATTCTCTTTGTTTGTGAAGTTCTTTGTCGCTGTCAAAACATTTACTGAATTCTTCCAGCAACTGCCGTATCACCTGTTTATTTATTGCGGTTTGAAATAAGTGCCGACAGGAGGAACAGAGATCCGTTTAAAATAATTATCAACATCCTGGTGGGTAAATACCTGGCCTGAAGAAGGATCAATAAAAAATTCGATCTTATGATACCGGGTTGGGAAGATTTTCATCCGAATATCCCGGTTTGAAATAAGCAATAATAAATTGCTTCGGAATATTAATGGCCTTAACAGGAATATCCAGTAATTCGCAAAGATCAGATAAAGAATTCCATTACTGATCTGGTTGCCTCTTTTTGCTTCCAGTGTTTTATGAATCAAAAATTCATTGGCTCTTTATAATTTGTTTCACCGCCTTTTAATCCATAATAACTGTACAGAATACTGGTAACAATATTGATCTGCTCCAGCGGGGTCAGATAATTATTTAATTCCAGCCAGATATTGCGGCGCATTTTTTCTATTTCCTGCAAAACGGGTGCGGTGGAAAGATCAGGATACTGAAATTTGCAGACCAGTAATGCACCGAGCATCAGGTCATGATGACCGGAAATATTCCATTGACGAAAATCTTCTGTAAGATCGCGGTAATGAAGACGATGAATCAATAGTTCAATACGTTCCTGGATTTGTTCATCAGGAGTTGTTTCCCAGAGATGTTCCAGGTTTGGAATGATAGGTTTTCCATAGTCAACAATTTTTTGTGACACGGCATCAAAGACTTCTTCATCAGGATCGTCAATTAAATGAAACAGGGCTGATATTTCTTTGTTTGTTTCCATGGTGGTGATTCTTTCGCAATTTATACAATGGTGGTCAAATAAAATAATGAAACTTTTCCACACATGGTGGTAAAGCAGTAGTGAAGATCATAAAAAACTAAGAAGACGATATTGCACTGTCATTTTTTCCTTGCGTGATCAACCAATCCCATGGCCCGGGTCTGCGCAACCACGATGGTGGCCGCACAAACTCTGTTGTCCACTCATATTCTATTTTCTGACAATCTTCGGTTGCAAAACCTTCTTTCACCAACAAGAGTTGCAACTCTTCTTTCAGATAATGTTTTGTCTGTACGTTATCTATCTCTGCATTACCTTCCTGTATATTATGATATCTTTTTGCAGCTTCCCTGTCTGAAAGTTTTGCATTAAAAAGCTTCATATCAATATTCCATTTATGCTGAATGATCCTTGTCAGCAGCCACGATTCGAAAGATGGAACAACCAGGATAATTGATCCGTTCTTTTTAAGACAAATATAAAGATTTTTGAAAAAAAAGTTACGCTTTCTTAATGAGTCTGTAAGTATCGCATTTATGCAAACAGCAACATCACATTTTGTTAAATCTAACCTGCGGATGAGACATATCTGCCCGCAAGTACTCCACATTTTGAATATTGCGGATAAGTCTTTTTTGCGATCTCAAGATTTTTTGCAGAGATATCAGCAGCAATTACTTTTTTAAAAGCGGTGAGAGAACCGGCAACCATTTCCCGACAGCACAACCAACATCAATAACGGTTTTGGAAGGCGATGCTACCGCTCTTATATAGCAGAACGGATCATCGCTCTTTTATCATTTTCCAATACATCAAATATTTCCTCATCATAGCCCGGCGCAATTTTTTCCCAGTATTTTTTGTCCATTGTATAAAGTGTTAATAGCGGTAAAATTAAAAGTTTCTTTTACAGCAGGACAAGTGTTTATAAAATACTAAGCATCCGATAGAATTGAATACACGGTATCCATTCGCTATATTTAGAAAAACAAATCAAACCTTTTATATGAAAAAACTATTCTTCCTGTCGGTGATTTTTCTCACGGCGACGGCATCTTTCTTTCTTTCATGCAATGAAAACAAAGGTGGTTCCGGGAAACCATATACTTTAAAAATGAGAATGAAAAAGGGTGATAAGTTCGGACAGGATATGGAAGTGAAAATGAATATGACAATGAACCTGGCAGGCAAAGAAATGGGGATGGATATGGGACTAACGGCGCTACTTCATTTGAAGTGATCAACTCTTACTGATGACTTCTGAGGAACTGACCATGACCTATGACCGGATGAAGATGGATATGGACATGAAAGGCATGGAAGGACTGACTAATCCCACAAAGAATAAGGATATTGGCAGCAGGATAGTTGGGAAATCGGTCACGATGAAGTTGAATAATAAAAACGAGATCGTAGAAATAGCGGGAATAGAAGATTTAATGTGGAGCGATACAACGGATATGGCAACTAGAGAACAAATGAAGAAAATGTTTTCGAAAGATCAGATGAACAGCCTGTTTGGAATGATGTTCCGGATGTACCCGGATAAACCAGTACGGGTAGGAGACACATGGGAAAGTGAAAGCGAATCAATATCGCAGGGATTGATATGAAAGTGCTTTCAAAGTATAAGCTCGCTTCGGTAAGGGACGGAGTCGCCTTTATTGACGTCAATGGAAAGGTCAACGGAAAGGGAGACATGAACCAGTCAGGTATGAAAATAGAATTGGATATGGACGGAGAGCAAAAGGGAAATTTTAATATTGGAATTGACGACGGTTACCTCAAGGATAGCCAGGTTTCGATGGACATAAAAGCTGATATGGCTATGATGGGTCAAAAAATCCCGCTCATTTTGAAAGCTTACTACCTTATAAAGGGAAAATAATATTTGAAGATCCAAAGCAACATCCTTTATAACTTTATTCATAACCGGTCTGACCTTTTTAATCAGTGTCGCTGATGTGAATAACTATTTTTTATAAAATCTACTTTGGTGTACTTTATGCCGATGGGATTACAACTTCTCTTATCCTATTGATTACTCCTCAGCCTGACAAGCCTTCCAGCACTATTGAGTAACCACCAATATTATTCACAAATTAAAACCGTATGTGATATGAAACACCTTCGCCTTGTATGCAAGGTATTTGGCATTGTCGCCATCCCCATCCTTATTCTCTTCTCCTGTCAAAAGCAAAAAGATTTCAAAATTCCTGAGGGACAGCAACGGGTACGGATAAGGCTGTCCGATAACCCCGTGCCTTACCAGGCTGTATATGTTGACATACAGCAAGTGGTTGTCCAGGTGATACCCGATAGTTGCCGCGGCAGGGGAGACCGGAACCATAATGATTGCTATGATGAAGACGAATATAGCTGCTCAGTATGGGATACATTGGATATCAGGCCCGGCGTTTATAACCTGCTCGATCTTTCCAATGGCGCCGATACCTTGTTAGCAAACGGATTGACGCTTATGGGTCGTATCAATAAAATTAAGTTGGTGCTTGGCAACAGTAATTCCGTTGTCATTGACAGCATTTCCTACCCGCTTACTTTATGGAACAATAACCACACGATCACTATCCAGGTAAAAGGGCATGACATCATTGAGATCACTCCTGACGATCTTCAATTGTGGTTAGATTTTGACGCCGGAGCTTCCATCGTAAAGGTCAGCAACAACCATTTTGTTTTAAAACCAAGGCTGAGAATATGGGTGCCGTCGCAAACAGCGACTATAAAAGGTAAAGTGCTGCCAAGGGACGCCCAGGCTATTGTTGCTGCTATCGCTAACGGAGATACTTTAGTGGCTATACCTGATTATCGTGATGGTGGCAGATTTAAGATAAGAGGATTGATCGGTACAACGGCAGATATATTCATTAATGCAACAGCCAATGGCTATAGAGATACTACTATTACTAATGTGGCTATACAAAGAGGCGGAGAAACTGATATAGGCACTGTACAATTACATAACTGATTTAACCCTCTTTGAAGACTACGAGGCCCTGTCTCAAAAAAAAGAGACGGGGCTTTTTTAATCGTAAACATCTTTGAGGCATGCTTTTTCCGGCGGCGTTGCAGATATTGAGAGAAGGGAATTGATTTTTCTTTTCTTGCCTTTACTGCATCATAAAGACGGATAACTTCCAACTCTTCGAGTTCATCCAGCATTTGTTTATACCGTCTATAGAAATAACGCCAGATAACTTTTTCCCTTTTTTTATCAGTAATGAATTGCGGCTCCTTTTTATTTACCGTTTTCATATCGGGAAGTTACAAATTTTATTAATGCAATAAAATGCGAGAGTTATTCTTTCGTCTTTTTCTTTGCGGTTGGCTTCTTACCCGTAGTTTTCCTTATCTCCGGATTTCTTTTCTTTTTTTTCCGCAGGCGCTTTCTTTTTCTTTCCAAACGCATTAGGTATTTCTGCTTCTATCCATTTTTTTACTTCTTCCAATGGAATTTCTTTCAAATCTTCAGCCGTGTATTTTGTCTCATCAGCTTTTTTTGGAAGTTTAATGATTTTCTTACCAAATTTGACGGGCCCCCATCTTGCATTTTCAACAGATATTTTTTCATCCGGCCAGTGTTGAATATAGCGGTTGGCTTCTTTTTTTACTTTGGCAGCTATCAGTTCATCAATATCTGATTGCGGTAATTCATCAAAATCATATCGCTTCGGCACATTGATGAACATTCCTTCCCATTTGATATAAGGCCCAAACCTTCCTTTACCTTTTGTAACGGGTTTGCCATCATACATGGCAATCGGGGCATCGGCCAGTTGTTTTTCTTTTATCAATTCAATGGCTCTTTCCAAATCAACTCCAGGGGATCTTCTCCTTTTGGAATAGAAATAAATTGTTCGCCGAATTTTACATAAGGTCCAAAGCGTCCCACATTCACATAAACTTCTTCTCCTTCATATTCTCCCAAAGTAAGCGGCAATTTAAAAAGATCAAGTGCTTCTTCCAACGTAATGGTTTCAATACTCTGGTCCTTTTTCAGTGCTGCAAAAAATGGTTTTTCTTCTTCGTCGGCTTCGCCTATCTGTACCATCGGGCCATACCTTCCCATCCTGGCCACAATTCTTTTACCACTTACAGGATCAATTCCCAATTCTCTTTCGCCTTTTACCCTTTCTGCAGTTTCAATGGTTTTATCTACATCTTTTTTAAAAGGACTGTAAAAATCATTGATCATTTTGTTCCACTTCATTTTGCCTTCCGCCACTTCATCAAATTCTTCTTCAATCCTGGCAGTGAAACTGTAATCCATGATATCATCAAAATATTGTTTCAGGAAATCAGTCACCACCAATCCAAGATCGGAAGGAAACAGTTTTGATTTTTCTGCGCCGGTATGTTTCCTGTTCAGTTTCTTTGTTATATGTATCATCTTTTAAAACAAAAACACGGTAATCTCTTTTCACGCCTTCTTTATCTCTTTTTTCTACATAGCCTCTTTTTAATATGGTAGAAATAGTAGGCGCATAAGTAGAAGGACGGCCAATACCCAATTCTTCCAATTTTTTACCAGCGAAGCTTCTGTATAGCGGGGCAGGGGACGGCTAAATCTTTCCGTAGCTTTCATTTCTTTCAATGGCAATTGCTGACCTACAGTAAGTGGCGGCAACATACCTTCCTGTGCTTCTTCTTCAGTTTACATCATCTTCATCTTTATCTTCCCGGTACACTTTTAAAAAACCATCGAATTTCAAGTACTTCACCGGTGGCTGTTAATTCTTCCTTATTGGTTGAAATAGAAATTTTTGCAGTCGTTTTCTCCAATTCCGCATCAGACATCTGGCTGGCCATTGTTCTTTTCCAGATCAGTTCATACAGACGTTTCACAATCCGGTATCATCCACTGTGGTATTGTTCATATAAGTCGGACGGATAGCTTCGTGGGCTTCCTGTGCACTTTCATTTTTATTCTTGAATTTCCGGAACTGGTGATACTTTTCGCCATACATGTTTTTTACAGTATTGGTAATATCACCCAGAGCCGTATTACTCAGGTTCACACTGTCCGTACGCATATAAGTAATATGTCCGTTTTCATATAGCCTTTGTGCCAGCAGCATGGTTCTTGAAACACCATAACCTAATTTACGGCTGGCTTCCTGTTGCAAAGTAGAAGTAGTAAATGGCGGGGCAGGGGAACGTTTGCCGGGTTTTACCTGTATATCAGTTACTTTATAATCAGCGCCGATACAACTTTTCAAAAATGCTTCCGCATCTTCAGCGCTGTGATTGTTTTTTCCCTTCTGCTTTAAAAGTTACGCTGTTTATCAGAAATATCTTTTGCTGTAAATAATGCTTCAATTTTAAAGGTACTGACGGGAGTAAAAGCATTGATCTCTCTTTCTCTTTCGGCAATTAGCCTGACGGCCACACTTTGTACACGGCCTGCACTCAGGTTATTCCGCATACTTATCTTTCGCCAGAGAACCGGGCTGAGTTCAAATCCAACGATACGATCCAGTATCCTTCGTGCCTGTTGCGCCATCACGAGGTTCATGTCCAGTGTTCGTGGATTTTCAACGGCTTCTTTTATAGCAGGTTTAGTGATTTCATGAAAAACAATACGCTTTGTTGTTTTCGGATCTAATCCAAGCACTTCACACAAATGCCAGCTGATAGCTTCGCCTTCGCGGTCCTCATCCGTTGCCAGCCATACTTCATCGCTTTTTTTGCAAGTCTTTTTAATTCTTTAACAACTTTTTCTTTTTCTTCAGGAACAATATAACGGGGTTTAAATTTTTTTTCGATGTCAATACCCATTCCCGCTTTTTCCAGGTCACGGATATGCCCATAACAACTCTTTACCTGGAAATCTTTTCCAAGTATTTTTTCAATAGTTTTCGCTTTCGCAGGGCTTTCGACTATCAATAGGTTTTTCGCCATAATTGCATCTTAATTGTACAACCAGCTCATTTTTTGGCCGCAAAATAAAACAAGAATAATAAATTTTTTTGGAAACCAGCGCCAGTAATTCTTATCATCGTCCCTTGCGACGCTCCGTTCATCGCCTGGAACGCTTATCTACTAAGGGTTTTGTGCAAATAACATTTTTTATTGAAGCAAGCATCGTAAAACTCTAAAGGGTGAAACGGAATTTTATAGTTTTTCTTGTATTAACTGGGCAACTTCTTTCGCCCATTTTGCATATTCTTTTCCCGAAGGGTGCAGCCCATCACCGGTCAAAAGCGAGTGATCATGCGCTGCTTCACGTGTGCTTGGGGTAATATTTATATAATGAACTTTGTACTTTTTTGAGATCTGTTCGTTAGCAAGATTATAGTCATCAATTTCTTTCGTGATCTGTTTCCTATCTCTTCCCTCCGCAAACGGAGTTACACCCCAGTCTGGGATGGACAGAACAATGACATGGCTCGCATCATCTCCTGCAAATTGGATAGCCTGTTTCAACAATGATTCAAATTCAAAGGAATAGTCAGTGACCTTTCGTCCGCGATATTGATTGTTGACACCTATTAATAATGTAACAAAATCATATTCGTCTTTGAGTTCTGCCTTCTTTATTGCTGATTGGAGTTCATCAGTTGTCCAACCGGTTTGAGCAACTATTTCAGGCAAAGCAAACGCAACTCCTTTTTCTTTTAATAACGCGGCGATCTGGCTGGGAAAACTTTCTTTGGCTTCTACATGCTCACCGATCGTATAAGAATCACCAAGAGCGAGATAGGCATAATTCTTTTCCAAAGATTCTTTTTCCTGCGGGGATTGTTTCATTGCAATGATAAAAATAATAAGAAGAAGCAAACCGGTTGTCATTCCTTTTGAGGAACCAACAATATGAATTAATCTTTCACGCATACGAATCAAAGTTTCATAGAAAATCAACAACGGTACTGATGACTCCGGCATCGCGGTAGATCCCGCTATGCCCAAGTCCTTTTGTAATTACGAATTTAATATTATTATAGTTTTTGTTTTTCACCTTCAATGCATCGCTGAAAGGGGTCACCAGGTCACCTTCATCATGCACCCATAATATTTTTGCATGAATGTCTTCCATCGCCCGACCGATGGAAAACCAGGAAACAGGATGGCCACTTATTTTCTCAATATGGCTTTCAAATTCTTTTTTCACCTTGTCGTTAAGATGGAAAAATTGAAAAAAGTGAGTAATTGCAGTATTTGTTTCTGTGGAAGGAGCAATAAAAACAGCCCGCATGCTTTCATTATGCGGCTTTTCAGCTAAAGCAAGACTCAACACAAAGCCACCAAGCGAATGACCTATATAAAATTGTATCGGGCCATAATGTTCGTCAATATATTTTATCATGTCCCTGTAAACAATTGCCGTAATCCGTTTGCCGCTGCTATGGCCGTGTGCCGGAGCGTCAAAAGCGAGCACTTCATATCCTTTCTTTATCAATGGCTGAACATAAGCTTCAAAATTGATGGCGCATGATTCAAAGCCATGTAATATTAAAACCTTTTGCTTGCCGCCCTTATTCCAACGATAGCCCACAATATCATACTCCGAAAATCTGAACCGGATCTGCTCTGCTTCTGTGAATAATTCCGGCAGTTCTTTTCTGTCACGTGTTGGCGGCGTACAAAATAATTTAAAAGCTTGCTGAGCGGCTGTCTTTTTAGAAATAGCAGAAAGAACTTTCAATTTGATCCGTAGATAGCCAACTGTGATTTTTTGTACTAATTTCATGCGGCGCAAAACTATTGGATAAAAATTAAATGGATCTTCAGGAGTCACAGGTATGAACATAGTAATTATCGGGTCAGGTAATGTAGCAGCTATTTTGGGGAGAAAATTCAAAACGGCGGGTCATAAAATTTTACAGGTAGTCGGCCGCAATGCATCTGCTGCCAGCGAGCTGGCGTATGAATGGGATACGGAATCCACCAATTACCTGAGCCTGATCAATAATAAAGCTGATGTTTATGTTATCGCTGTATCCGATGACGCTATCGGGAAAATTATTTCTGAATTAAAAATTCCGCCCGGTAAAGTTGTTGCTCATACGGCGGCATCTGTTTCGAAAGAAATTTTTAAAAAAGCATTTGAACATTACGGAGTATTCTATCCGCTTCAAAGTCTGCGGAAAGAAATGACGGAATTGCCTGATGTCCCGGTTTTCTTTGATGGCAATGACGAAACGGCAAAGAAAACCCTGGAAAAACTGGCTCAGTCAATATCCAAAGAGAAAGTATCGGAAGCCGGCGATGATGCGCGGTTGAAGTTGCATGTTGCCGCAGTCTTTGCCAGCAACTTTACAAATCATCTTTATATGCTGGCGGAAGAGTATTGCGAAAGAGAAGGACTTGATTTCAAACAGCTATTGCCGCTCATTGAGGAAACGGCTTTGAGGATAAAGGAAATCTCTCCCAAAAAAGCTCAGACGGGTCCGGCCATCCGTCATGATAAAGAAACCATACAAAAGCATATTGAGTTACTCAAAGATCATCCGCAGCTAAAAAATATTTATGTGTTGCTTACAGAAAGCATCCAGCAAAGCAAATAATGTACACGATCAAATTTAGTTTTGAGCAACAGGGGATAGAACCGGTCACGTTTACCAATGTTGAGGATGGACAAACACTGTTGGAAATTGCGCTGAAAAATGATATTGACCTTCATCATAATTGCGGCGGCGTTTGCTCCTGCACTACTTGTCATCTGCATATTGAAAAAGGAATGGAATTCATTGATGAAAAAAGCAAACGAGAGAAAGATTTTCTTGAAAGAGTTGAAGGGAGGACATCAAATTCAAGATTGGGATGTCAATCATTATTACTGGAAGGTGAAGGAGAAATTGGAATCGTGGTGCCCGATCAGCGGCTGCTTCCTGATGAATACTATGGTGAGGAATTTTGAATAAACTATAATTGTCTGCTTTTATCATCCGATATTTGAATCATGAGTGACGATCTCGACCTTTTTAAAAACATCACCACTTTCCTTTTCGATATTGATGGGGTATTAACCGATGGTTCTGTGCTGGTATTGGAAAATGGTTTGCAGGCAAGACAAATGAATATAAAGGATGGGTTTGCTTTGCAATTGGCAGTCAAAAAGGGTTATCGTGTTGCTGCTGTCTCAGGCAGTACCCCTTCCCCCGTAATTGATCGTCTCAATAAACTCGGTATTAAAGAAGTCCACATGTCCGTTTTGGACAAAAAGGCTTTTATCACCACATACATAAAAAAAAATAAATTAAAAAAGGAACAAGTATTGTATATGGGTGATGACCTGCCGGATCTGCCTGCCATGTCGATCGTTGGTCTTTCTGCCTGCCCGGCTGATGCAGCGCCTGAAATAAAAGAAGTAGTTCATTATATTTCACTGGCTACTGGTGGTTATGCTTGTGTAAGAGATGTGATTGAAAAAGTGCTAAGGTTGAATGATCATTGGAACTACCATCTTGATGTCGCCTCCCGATGATTTCGGTTCTCTACCCCGGTATTTATTTTTATCTTTCCGCCAAATTTTATTCATGAGATTGATCGCAGCATTTTTTAAATTGATACGACTGCCCAATCTTTTTTTTATTGCCCTTACCCAGGTACTTTTTCAATTCTGCATTTATTACCCCTTATATAGAGAAGTCGTACCGGAAAGATGACCTTGTGCATTTTATTTTTTTGGTATTGGCTTCTTTATTTATTGCTGCTGCCGGATATATCATCAATGATTATTTTGATATCAATATTGATGAGGTAAATAAGCCCGAATAAGATGGTCGTTGATAAAATCATTCATCGCCGCTGGGCCATAGCCTGGCATTTTATATTCAGTTTCACCGGCATTGATTTTAACAGTACTGGCATTACCGTTTTTAGCGGAAATGGTATCTGATCCTTGCCAATATTTTTTGCATGGCATTCTTTGGTTTTATTCTACCAATTTTAAAAGAAGATTGCTGATCGGAAATATTGTTATTTCCTTATTAACTGCCTGGACGATACTTGATCATTTTCTTTTCAAAAGTTTCAGCTGGCGATGCTTTTCGAACCGGGCAACCATGCTCAACTATAAATTTTTCAGGTTCGCCTTCCTATATGCCGGTTTTGCTTTTATTATTTCACTGATACGGGAAGCAATCAAAGACATGGAAGATATACAGGGCGATGAAAAATACGGTTCGCGAACCATGCCAATTGTCTGGGGCGTCAATGCGACAAAAGTATATATTGCCGTATGGATGGTCGTGTTGATCGCAATGTTCCTTATTCTCCAGGTTTATATATTGCAATTCCGTGGTGGGTGTCTGGTTGTATATGGCGTATTGGCACTGATTATTCCGTTGTTCTTTATTTTCTGAAATTATTCAAAGCATCATCTGCGGAAGATTATCATCAGTTTGAGTAATCTGATTAAATTGGTTATGCTTACAGGAATTCTTTCAATGATATTTTTTTATTTTTATTTATGAATAAAATTATTCTTGCCTCTCAGTCTCCGCGGCGAAAACAATTATTGGAATGGGCCGAAGTGCCTTTTGAAATTGTGGTGAAGGAAACGGATGAAAGATTTCCTCCTGGGTTAACACCTGAAGAAATGGCGATTTATATCGCAAGGAATAAAGCACTCGCTGTTCAACAGAAAAGAAATAAAGAGGAAATAATACTCGCTGCTGATACCATTGTTGTATTGAACGAAAATATTATTGGCAAACCGGTACACCGGGAAGAAGCCATCAGTATTCTTCTGGCATTGTCAGGCGAAAGGCATGAAGTGATAACAGGTGTAGTGATCAGGAAAGGCGAAAAAGAAATTGCTTTTGCCGATACTACTGAAGTTGATTTTCATGATCTCACGGTTGAGCAAATAGAATTCTATGTAGATAAATACAAACCTTATGACAAAGCCGGCGCCTATGCCATACAGGAATGGATAGGAGTGATCGGTATCAAATCGGTTAAGGGCGATTTTTATAATGTAATGGGTTTGCCGGTAAGCAGGGTGGTGAGGGAGTTAAAAAATTTGAGATCTGAAATTTAAAATTTTCAATTCGAAATTTCCCAGAGTTATTGGAATTCCAGTATAGCACGATAACTTTAACCTGGACTTTGAACCTTAAACCTTCGCCTGTGACCGAAAGATTACTCCAATTTATCTGGCAATTTCAGTATTTTAACAAAAATGAATTGACGACTGTAACCGGCGAAACAATTCAAATCATTTTTCCGGGTCAATATAATACTAACCAGGGACCTGATTTTTCCAGATGCAAAAATTAAAATTGATAAAACCACCTGGGCCGGAACAGTTGAATTGCATATCAAAACTTCCGATTGGAAAAAACATGCATCATCAAAACGATGGAAATTATAATAATGTAATTCTGCATGTGGTATGGGAAGATGACACAATCGATAAATAGCCTTCCGGTCGTTGAACTGAAAGACAAAGTTTCAAAAATCTTATTGCAGCGATATGAAGATTAATGAATTCATCTTCTTTTATTCCCTGCGAAAAAAGTATTCAATCTGTTCGTGACATTACCTGGAAAAGCTGGAAAGAAAGGTTACTGGCTGAACGCTTAAACGAAAGGCAAAAAAAGTTGAAACGTATCTTCAGCAAAATAATTATCATTGGGAAGAAACGTTCTGGTGGTTGCTTGCAAGGAATTTTGGAATGAAAGTAAATGCTGATGCTTTTGAAGCCGTTCCAGATCAATTCCTCTAAATATTCTTGCAAAACATAAAAATCAAATACATCAGTTGGAAGCATTGTTATTCGGACAGGCAGGATTATTAGAAGATAAATTTGAAGAAGACTATCCAAAAATGTTACAAAAGGAATATAAGTTTCTAAAAAGAAAAGTATGGTTTTAAACCTGTTCATCAGTTCCGATGTTATTTCTTACGGATGCGTCCCGGAAATTTTCCGACAATACGCTTGGCACAGTTAGCTATGCTCGTTCATGAATCGGCACATTTATTTTCAAAAATCAAAGAAGCCGGTTCTGTTAAAGAAGTAAAAAAATGGTTTGATTTACGGCTAATGATTACTGGCATTATCATTATCGTTTTGATGAAACATCTTCTTATAAAAAGAAAAAACTTGGTGATAGCAATGATTGATAATATTATCATCAATACGGTTGTGCCTGTTTTATTTGCATACGGCAATTATCATGATGAAAAGAAATACAAGGAAAAAGCGCTGCAATGGCTGGAAGAAATGCTGCCGAAAAAAATTCCATTACAAAAGGATTTCATCAAATTGGCCATTGAAAATAAAAATGCATACGACTCACAGGCATTGATTGAATTAAAAAATGAATATTGCAATAAGAAAAGATGTTTGGATTGCGGAGTAGGGAATGCGATATTGAAAAATTAGTTTCATCGAACCCGAACCCTAACTATCCCCACTCCCCCAATTCATCTTCACCTCAATATCCGGATGAATACTTTTCATGACCGGGCAGGTTTGCCGTATTTTTCAGAATAGTCTTTGTCTTTTCATCAATGCCTTTCAAAGCATCTGGTATATGAAATGTTAATTCTATTCCGCCCACACGCCGCGGATCAGCTTTCATAATCTTCAATACATCCACTTTCATTTCATTCAGATCAAATCCCATTGTCTTGCTTTTATACCCATTACTGTCAGCATACAGGTAGCAAGACTGGTGGCCATCAGGTCGGTTGGGGAGAAGCTTTCACCCTTTCCATTATTATCAGTCGGGGCATCTGTTTCAAATGAAGAACCGCTTTTCAGATGTGTACAGGTCGTTCGCAGGTCGCCATTATAAACAACAGTTGATGTCATTTCAATTTTTGCACTAAATTTACGTTATATAGCTAAGAGAATAAAGAACATGTTGGAGGGGTTGACAGGAAAAAAGGGGAGAGTTTATGAAATCAATCAGAAATAAGCATCCCTTTATCTTTGTATTTCGTTTATAGTTTATAATTCATCAAATAAATATTACGTGAAGAAACTAAGTTTTATTACAATCTTTTTGTCTTTTGCCATTATTTCTTTTGCACAAGATTCCACTTTTCCCGCCGCGATGAAAGAAAAGAGAAAAAGGAGGCGAAACGTAAAAAGATCAATGAGCTTATGCGCCAGGCCGAAGAAGGAGTGCTCGTTTATCCAAACAAAGCATATTCGGTATTCAGCTTCGAAGCAATGGATATGGTATTTTTTATGAAATGGGTAAAATGAAAACCAACCGCAAAACAAATATTTATCGGATTGACATTACCGAGATCAAGAATCCAAAAGAAGAAAAACTGCTTGGTAATAATTTCTTTGGCAACTCCTTTATTTTTGGCAAGATCAATTATTTCTACCCGGTAACACTTGGTTTCGGTCAGCAATATATACTAGGACAAAAGGGAAATAAGAACGGTGTAGCTGTTTCCATGGTTTACAATGCGGGGGTGTCCATCGGGCTTCTGCGTCCTTATTATGTGGCGGTAATAGATCCCAGTTCAAATGAGGATAAGACTATTAAATATACCACCCAGGATAGTGCTTTATTTGTGGGCAATACTATTACCGGCGGCGGTGGCTTGGAAAAGGGTGGAATGAAATGAAAATAAAACCCGGCGCTTTTGTCAAAGTTGCCATGCGGTTTGATTATGGCCGTTTCAATGAATCAGTAAGTGCATTGGAAATAGGAGTCAGTGCAGAAATTTACGCCTCAAAAATTCCCATTCTGCTTTTTCAGCCGAAAGACAAACGACTTTTCCTTCAGACTTACATTTCGATGCTTTTTGGCAAGCGGAAATAAATCATACGACAAATCCAGCGTTCCATTTCCCGGAAATAAATGGTTATCTGTCTCTGAATAGCATCGCTTTTTTTAAAATTATCACTGCCACCGATGCACGGATAAAGTCTTGTAAATTTTCCGTGCATCCGTGGCAAAAATCCCGGTGCGTTATTATCCGGCATCTACAAACTTTACACTTTCCTTCCGCCATCGTATTTTTGCAGAATGACTGAATCTTATACAGCCTCAAATGCCGATCAACCCGCAAGGGTCAAAAAACCTGATTGGTTAAGGGTAAAACTGCCGATAGGTGAGAGTTATAAGCATGTCCGCGGTCTTGTTGATGACCATAAACTTCATACCATTTGCGAAAGCGGCAATTGCCCCAATATGGGTGAATGCTGGGGGGCAGGTACTGCAACATTCATGATATTGGGAAATACATGCACAAGAAGTTGTGGTTTTTGTGCTGTTGCAACAGGCCGACCTGACAGAAGTTGATTGGGATGAACCGCAACGAGTGGCTGAAGCCATTCACCTGATGAAAGTGAAACATGCTGTTATTACTTCTGTTGACAGAGATGAATTGAAAGATGGCGGTTCAACGATCTGGTATAACACGATAAAAGCCGTAAAGGCATTAAATCCTGATACAACTCTTGAAACATTGATCCCTGATTTCAAAGGAAAGAAAGAAGATATACAACGGATCATTGATGCTGCTCCGGAAGTTATTTCGCATAATATTGAAACGGTAGAACGATTAACAAGGCAAGTGCGGATACAGGCAAAGTACTGGCGAAGTATGGAAGTGATCAGGATATTAAAAGAAGGCGGCAGCCGGACAAAGAGCGGGATCATGCTCGGGTTTGGTGAAAAAAAAGAAGAAGTGATTCAAACGATGAAGGACCTTCATGATAATGGCTGCGATGTAATAACTATCGGTCAATATCTTCAGCCAACACAAAAACATTTATCCGTTCATCGATTTGTTCATCCCGATGAATTTGCAGAATACAGGGAGATCGGTTATGATCTTGGGTTAGATTATGTGGAAAGCGGCCCATTGGTCCGTTCTTCTTATCATAGCGAAAGACATGTGTTTGCAGGTTTGGGAAGAAAGGAATGGCAGATGTCCAAAAATGAGAACTCCACTCATTAAATACTTCCTGTTTTTATTGGTAAATTGCCCCTTAATCAAACCCTGCGGCAATAATGATATATCGAAATACGGGATGGCTGGTTTTAGCTGCAGTGTTGTCTTCATTTTCTCTGCAGGCGCAGACAGGGACTTATATTCTTAATGGTTCAGCGACGCAAAATTCCTGCAATTGCTACACATTGACACAGCCACAGAATTTTCAAAGTGGAAGTGTATGGAATGCTACCAAGATAGATCTCAATAATCCATTTGATTTTATCTTCAATGTATTTCTTGGCTGCCAGGATGACAATGGCGCGGATGGTATCGTTTTTATTTTGCAACCCATCAGCACGAGCATCGGTACCGCTGGTGGCGGCATGGGCTTCCAGGGCATTGTTCCATCGGTGGGCATTGCTTTAGATACCTGGCAGAATACGGAATTTAATGATCCGCCTTATGATCATTTGAGTATTCAACTGAATGGTGATATTAATCATGCCGATGATATTGTTCCTTTGGTACAGGCATCACCTACCAACCCCAATATTGAAGATTGCCAATGGCACACCTTCCGCATTATCTGGGACCCGGCTGCGAAATTGCTAAAGACTTTTTTCGAAGGTTATTTTATTCAGCAGGCAAATATTGACCTTATCGCAAATGTCTTTAATAATGACCCGATGGTTTACTGGGGCTTCAGTGCAGCAACAGGAGGTTCTAATAACCTGCAGCAATTTTGTACTGCGCTTAATCCGAATTTTAATGCCTCAACAGTAAGCAATGCAACATGCGATGGCAATGCGATTGTTTTTACAAACACGTCACAAACTTTTGCACCTATAGCCAGTTTCTTCTGGGATTTTGGTGATGGCACTACCAGCACCCTTGCTAATCCGCCGGCACACATTTTTCCAGCGGCGGGTCCGTATGAAGTTAAGCTAGCTATTACCGCATTCGATGGCTGTTTAAGTGATACGTTGAAAAAAACATTTATTATCGGTGATTATCCCGTTGCAGATTTTACCATCTATGATACCTGTGCAGGGAAGCCGCCACGGATATCAGATCAGTCCCATGTAAATTTTGGAAATATCAATGAATGGCAATGGACATTAGACGGCAATCCCGTTTCCGTTTCGCAATATCCATCATTTGTCAACCTTTCCGCTGGTACGCATAATTTGCAACTGGCTTTAAAAACTGACCGCGGATGCCCTTCTTCTCCTGTAACGAAATCTTTTACCGTTAAGCCGGCACCAATCGTTTCGATCCTGGCGGGAGATGGTTGCTATAATGAACCCACCAATTTATCAGGTGCTCAAATTGATAACGCTACTACCATTCAGCAATGGAATTGGGTTTTAGGTGGCGATACAATATCGTCTCAACAAAACTTTACCCATGTTTTCTCAACTGAGGGATCGATACCTGTACATCTTTCAGCCGTAAGTACAGAGGGCTGTATTTCCCGTGATACAAGTAAAAACATTTTTATCGATCGGTTATCTATAAATGCCGGAAGAGATACTATTGTTGTAGAAAATTCTCCTTTTCATCTGAAGGCAAGTTATATTGGCAGTGGAAGCGTTCCGTCTTTAAACTGGTCGCCATCCACAGGGTTAAGTACAGCACAGGGTTGGAATCCTGAAGCTATATTGCAGGATAACCAAACCTATTACCTTACTGCTACCTCTGCTGCCGGTTGCGTAGCAAGGGATACACTGAACATCACAGTTTTCAAAGGTTCCGCCATTTACGTCCCTACCGGCTTTACTCCCGATGGCGATGGAGTGAATGATCTTTTAAAGCCCTCTTATTACGGAATAAAAGCTCTGGATTATTTCACCGTATTTAATCGCTGGGGAGAACTTGTATTCAGCACTAAAAATATGTCCGATGGCTGGGACGCCGTACTGAATGGTAAAAGACAGGCAACAGGCGTTTATGTATGGATGCTTCGGGCGACGGATTTTTCAGGAAAAGTCTATCAACTAAAAGGAACTTCCACCATCATAAGATGATCATGACAAAACAAATTCTGTTTCTTTTTTTTCTTTTCTACGGAAGTTTAATACAGGCTCAGCTAAAATGGATAAACGTTGATTCGCAATTCCAGCCTTTGCCCGGCGCTGTTCACGTTTATAAAACAACCGATTCGCTGGATGGCAAATCCAACACTGCTTATTACGTTGAAGCCGATCTGAGAAATAAAAAACTTGATTTTACTGTTGATACTACACGTGACAGGCGGCTAACGCCGGAACTCTTTTATGAAAAAAATAATAACGCATTGGTTGTTGTCAATTGCACTTTTTTTTCGTTTGAGACCAACAGGAATTTAAATACAGTGATGAAAGACGGGAAACTGGTTGCGTATAATTTTCATTCAATACCCGGGAAAGGGAAAGATACATTCACCTACCGGCATCCATTTGAAAGCGCTATCGGGATTTCCAAAAAAAGAGACGCGGATATTGCCTGGTTGTTTTCAGATTCTTCTCATCGTCATGCGTATGCCAGTCAGTCGGCCGTTAAGTTTTTTAGAGATTCATTTCCAACTCTTCCCTTCGAAACGGTCAAATCAATGAAACATACGTACAGAATACATCCAGAAAAAAATGATTTTAAGCGTTCGTTCCAAAAATGGAAAATGCAAACAGCAGTAGGAGGTGGACCTGTTCTTTTGCAAAACGGAGAAATAAAAATCGCGAACAATGAAGAATTAAAATTTACCGGTAAAGCAATTGACGACAAACATCCGAGAACTGCGATGGGTTATACCAAAGAAGGAAAGCTGATAATCCTTGTGGTGCAGGGCAGAAGTGAGTCGGGCAGCGGAGCATCACTTACGCAGGAAGCACAAATTTTAAAAGATCTCGGTTGTGTGGAAGCGTTAAATCTTGATGGAGGTGGCAGCAGTTGTTTACTCGTAAATGGTAAGGAAACTATCAAACCCTCAGATAAAGAAGGCCAACGCCCTGTTCCCGCCGTATTTATCATCAAAAACAGATAGTGTTTTTACGAATAGCCAAATAAATTTTGTATTGAATTTCAGTTTGGCATAGTTTTGACCTCTATTATCCAAATTTCTATATGAAAAGGCCAGTACTATTTCTTACTGTTCTATTCTTTACAATTATTTGTTCCACCGTTTTAGTTTCAACGACTATTGCAGGGTTCTTAAGCTCTCTCCACAAAGAGGATAAAGCAAAAAACTTGAATGTGAAAGCAGCCCCGGCTAAAAACGATTTGAGTAAAGAATTAAATGAAGTGACCGTCAAATTATAAACACGGCGCAGTAAGTAACTATTTTATTTCATCTCCCACACCAGCGCACTGGCGCCTAGTATGGCCGCATCGGATTCCCTTAAATGACTTACCAATATTTTCACTTTGTTCTGGAACACCTGTATCAGGTTTGCCTCCATGTGTGCCCTTGTAGGTTTTAGAATCAGATCACCTGCTTTAGTTAACCCGCCAAACAAAATGATCGCTTCCGGACTTGAAAACATTACTGCATTTGCCAAAGCAAGACCTAATATCTTACCGGTAAATTCATAAACCTCTTTTGCAAGTTCATCACCTTTGATCGCAGCTTCATAGACTTTTTTTGAATCAAGCTGATCAGTCGGTATATCTTTCAAACTGCTTGTGCCTGGGTTTCTTTGCAAAAATTCAATAGCAGTATACCTGACTCCGGTTGCAGAAGCATAACTTTCCAGTGATCCTTTTTTGCCAGTTCCCGGATGCAGTCTGCCATCAGGAATAACAATCGTATGACCCAGTTCACCGGCGAAGCCGTCATGGCCGTAGATCAGTTTGCCATTAGCGACAATGCCGCTGCCCACACCAGTGCCAAGTGTGATCATGATAAAATCTTTCATTCCTTTTGCTGCGCCATACATCATTTCACCAATTGCGGCAGCGTTAGCATCATTGGTAAGAGTAACCGGAAGCTGGAATTTCTGTTCTATTAATTTGGCTAGTGGAATAATTCCTTTCCACGGAAGGTTAGGGGCATATTCGATAGTACCTGTATAATAATTTCCATTCGGTGCACCAACGCCAATTCCTTTCATACGACCTATGCCGCCGGCTTTGTCGATCAATTCGGATAAAGCATCGTGCAACTCATCAATAAAACTAGCTACCTCTGCATGTTTCTTTGTTGATATTTCTCCGGAGAAAAGAACATTGGCATCCCTGTCAACGATCCCGAATTTGGTTCCTGTTCCACCAACATCTATTCCTATTGCGAGCGGTTGTCCGACTATTGATTTGTGCGCAGCTTTAGCCATCGTTAATTGAATTTAAAAGCCCCGACTATATGCGTCGGGGCGATAAAAGTACGAAGTAAAACAATTTAATGCCGGCTGTCCTGGTTTACTATTGACACTTATTTTTTCGGTTCCGTTAGATCCAGGGCGTTTTCGGGTGATGCTTCCACCGCTTCGCCTACTTCTTTATCGTAATCGATACCTTGCTTTCTTAATATTCCCTTTACTGCAAATCCGAGAAAGGCGAGATAAGCAAAGCAAAGCACAGGCACCCAGTAGGATTGATGGATACCATAACCGACAACATCAGATTTTGATTGTACATAGTCTGCGATCTTGCCCTGTATCGGCGGAATGATACCGCCACCAAGTATCATCATAATAAGGAACGCAGAGCCTTGTGTTGCATATTTGCCAAGACCAGCAATAGATAAATTGAAAATGGCGGGCCACATGATGGAACAGAATAAACCACCACTTAAAAATGAATAGATCGCCACTGTTCCTGTAGTGAATAAACCGATAAGCATCGCGATCAGACCGAGGATGCTAAAAATTAAAAGCGTTCTTGCCGGTTTGTTTTTGCTGATGTAAAAAGCAATAATTTGTATAAACACACATAGTATGTACCAGTAAAGAGGTGTGACATCATACCGCGAAATGGCATTGACCCCAATAACAATTCCAAAAGCAACGAGCGGAACTATAAACATTAATACCTGCTTTGTCGAATCTTTTAGATTAAAGACCGGAATAGCACCAGCCCATCGCCCGATCATTAAACTGCCCCAGTACATGGAGATGAACGGCGCCACCTGCGAAGACTGATAGCCACCGAAGTCAGGCTGTTTTAACAATTCACTTAAATTACTTACTATGGTTACTTCTACACCCACGTAAACGAAAATCCCTAACATACCCAGTACCAGTTGAGGATACTGCATAGCGCCCCAGCCAGCCGGTTTTCGTTTTGCGCTCATATTGGAAACAAGCAAAGCAATAATAACAACGGCCAATGCACCAAAAAGCCATTTCAACCTGTAAGTCTCTAATGAATGTAATTCGGCATCAGTGAGAGTTGCCGGATCTGTTTTGTAACTATTAAAAACCGGAACAAACATAATGATCAACAAACCTGTCATTATTATTAACGAGTATAAAGCCTTATTGGCGTTTTCTGTTTTTTCCGTAGAGATCCCGTCGGGAACTTTTTTGGAGAAAAAAAATAAGGCAGCAGCGGCAATAAACAGAGCACCGACACCGGTATAAAGTATTATTACTTTTCCTAAACTTAGTGAAGCTATTTTATCATCGGTTATAGCTGCTGTCGTTCCAAACAACGCGAAAGCAACAACCAACGGCCCGATCATAGTGCCGAAGGAATTAACACCGCCACCAAGATTGACCCTATTCATACCTGTTGATGGATCACCTAATGATATGGCAAATGGTTGCGCGGCGGTTTGTTGCAGCGAAAATCCAAGTGCAACGATAAAGAGGCCCGCCAGCATGCCGGGAAACGTGTTGGCGTTTACTGCAATGATCATGGCGCCTGCCCCAATCGCTGAAAACAATAAACCATAAACAATACTTCTTTTATATCCCCATTTGGCAACAAGGTCTTTGCCTCCGAATGCGCCATAAGCAAATAAGACAAGAGCACCAATGTAGTAAGCGAGGTAAAAAGCAAAATCTATTAACTGGCTTTGAAACTGGTCAAGGTTAAAATAATGTTTGCAAAAAGGAATAAAGACACTGTTGCCTGCCGCAATAAATCCCCAGAAGAAAAAAACGATGACAAGGGTGCTCAGTGCACCATAGTTGGTTGGAACTTGTCCCGCTGAAGATGTTGTTGCCGGCTTTGCAGGTCCCATTGAAGTCGCCATAATTGGTTTGTTTTATTAAAAATATCACTCAAAATAAACAGAATTCAGGAATGCAAAAATTTATTATCTCTTTTGACTTAAAATATGATTTCCTTATAATTTATGGGCAGTTTAAAAAAACTTCTTACTTTGAAGCATTGAAACCTGAGCAATGGAGATTATTCATGTAGCAGCCGAATGTTATCCTGTCGCAAAAGCCGGCGGTTTGGGTGATGTGGTAGGTTCATTACCAAAATACCAGGCGGAACTGGGTCATATATGCAAAAGTGGTCATGCCGATGTACCGCACGAAATTTCTTTATCATAATCAATGGGAACTGGTACATGAAGGTGGCCAATACCTCGGCCCGCAATGGTTTCATTACAGCGTTATCAAAGAAAAAACAAATAAGCTTGGTTTTGATCTTTATCTGATTGATATCAATGGTTTGCTTGACAGGGAGAAAATATATGGTTACGATGACGATACGGAACGATTCATCGCTTTCCAGATAGCTGTTTGTGATTGGCTGAGCAAATGGCAGCATACTCCTGATGTTGTCCATTGTCACGATCATCATACCGGTCTTATTCCTTTTATGATGAAGACATTGTCTATGCTTTTCGCGACAAACTGGCTAATGTCCCAACTGTTTTTACAGTACATAACGGTCAATACCAGGGATGGATGGGATGGGATAAATATTATTACATTCCTGCTTATGATAGCTGGAACTGGGGATTGCTTGATTGGAATAATAATATCAACCCAATGGCATCCGCGGTGAAATGTGCCTGGAAAGTAACTACAGTAAGCCATAGTTATCTGGATGAATTAAAATATTCAGCTAATGGTCTTGAAAATCTTTTTGAATATGAAAAAGGAAAAAGTGATGGCATCTTAAATGGCATTGATACACATGTATGGGATCCGCAGACAGATAATTTTATCGTAAAAATTATGATAAAGAATTAGTGGAAAAAGGGAAAAAGAAAAATAAAAAAGAAATATGCGGTCAATTCGGTCTTGACCCTGACAAACCGCTTGTATGCTTTTATCGGAAGATTGGTAGGGGAAAAAGCGGCTGATCTTTTACCCGATGCAATCAGTCAATCTATTTACCAGCATCATGGCAAAGCAAATTTTCTTGTTCTTGGTTCAGGTGATCCTCAACTTGAAGATCAGCTTGATCACATGAAACACCAGTTCAATGGCTATTATAATTCTTATATCGGTTATAGTGAACCGTTGAGCCACATGATATATGCCGGTTCAGATTTCTTATTAATGCCAAGCGGGTAGAGCCTTGCGGGCTTAAACCAGATGTATGCATTGCGATATGGCACTGTTCCAATGGTAAGAAGTGTAGGAGGATTAAAGGATACCATCAAAGATTATGGCGATCAGGAGGGATTTGGTATCAGGTTTGACCAGGCCAAGTGTTGGGGATATTACATATTCTGTCGGAAGGCTATTGACCTTTACACCAATAAACCCGACCTTATACAGCTGGATGCGCAGTTACATGATGACACATCGATCATTCATGGGATTCATCTGCACAACAGTATATCGATCTTTACCGCTCATTGCAACCTTGATCCATTGAAATAATTTTTCAGTATTAACTTTTAATACAAAATTGTAACGTACTTTTGACCTTATTTTAAAACGTTTAATGTATGTCTATTTCTAAAGAAGTACTAAGCATCATATTTGGCGGTGGTGCCGGATCGAGATTATATCCATTAACAGCGAGCCGTTCCAAACCTGCTGTTCCTATTGCCGGCAAATATCGCCTTGTTGATATTCCTATTTCCAATTGCATCAATTCCGGTATCAACAGGATGTTTGTACTGACGCAATTCAATTCAGCGTCACTGAACCGGCATATCAAGAACACGTATCATTTCAGCGCATTCAGCTACTGCGTTCGTTGATATATTGGCAGCTGAGCAAACTCCTGATAATCCTGCATGGTACCAGGGCACTGCCGATGCAGTTCGGCAAAGTCTTCGTCACGTGGCTCCTTTTGAAAGCGACTATATTTTGATTCTTTCCGGTGATCAGTTGTACCAAATGGATTTCCAGGAAATGCTGGACAATCACAAACAAAACAGGTGCAGATATTTCTATCGCCACTATTCCTGTTGGCGAAAGAGAAGCTCCCGAGTTTGGCATTTTAAAAGAAAATAAGAAAGGTTTTATTACTTCGTTTATTGAAAAACCCAAAAAAGATGTATTAACAGAATGGACAAGCGACACGGGCCCGAGATGAAAAAAGCAGGAAAACTATATCTCGCTTCAATGGGTATCTATATTTTCAATCGGCAATTGCTCTTTGATTACTTGCAAAATGATTATCTGGAATCAACCGACTTTGGCAAAGAGATCATTCCCCTGTCAATTGATAAATGCAAAGTGGCAAGTTACCAATACGATGGTTACTGGACTGATATCGGAAATATATACTCTTTCTTTGAAGCCAATCTTGGATTGACAGACGATCTGCCTGACTTCAATTTATTTGACAACAACAATTCGATCTATACCCGTGCCCGTATGTTGCCACCCGCTAAAGTGAGTGGAACTACATTGGAGAAAACAGTGATCGCCGAAGGTTCAATTATCAATGCATCGAGGATGGAAGAATGTGTAGTGGGTATCCGTTCACGCATTGGTCATGGCACTACCATCATGAGCACTTATATCATGGGCAGTGATTATTATGAAACATTACAGGATATCGCTGTTGACCAGGCAAAGGGAATTCCATTGCTTGGTATCGGCAACCGCTGTTATATAAAAAATGCGATACTCGATAAAAATTGCCGCATCGGCGATGATGTGCGCATCAATGGAGGACCGCATTTGGAAAATATTGATCATCCACTTTATACGATTAAAGAAGGAATAGTGGTGATCAAAAAAGGGGCTATCATTCCGAATGGATATGTGATATAAAGAAGTCAGAAGCCGGAAATCTGAAATCCGATCTCAGCCTTCAGCGTTTTGTTTTTTTCATAAACTTACATTGTTGTTTGAATAAAATTTCATTGTTTGCCTCAAACTGATTCTGCGGCTCCCTCTCCGTCAGGAGAGGGTTGGGGTGAGGCGATACAAGCTGATAAAAGCTTTCATCACTTTAGTGGGACAATATTGATAATCTTCCTATCTTCCATTCGATTTTTTTAACATTCACATTTTTTGATCTATTCATTTCTTTACCAAAATCTAATACACTCCTCCAGGGATGGGGGCATTGTTTATGTCAACTGCTTTTACAGGTATTAAACCCAAGCTTGCACTCAGCGATATTATTAATATGAGTGTTGGTTTTTTTGGAATACAGTTTGGCTGGGATCTGCAACGGGCCAATATGGGACGTATCTACGAGAATCTTGGGGCCCACCCTGATGAAGTACCTTTATTATTTCTCGCCGCGCCACTTACAGGTCTGCTCATTCAGCCGATAATCGGGTATATGAGTGACAGGACATGGCATCCGAAATGGGGAAGAAGAAGACCGTATTTCATGATCGGTGCTATTCTTAGTTCAATCGCTTTAATATTCATGCCGCATAGCAGCGAATTGTGGATGGCTGCTGGTTTATTATGGGTGCTTGACGTTTTTGGCAATGTGGCTATGGAGCCTTTCAGAGCATTTGTAACAGATAAACTTCCCGATTCGCAAGTCAACCGCGGTTTCATCATGCAAAGTCTTATGATCGGTCTCGGCGGAAGTGTAGCATCGGCACTGCCCTGGTTGATGAAAAATGTTTTTAATCTTGCTAATACCGCAGAGCAGGGCAGTATTCCGGAAAATGTCCGGTTGTCTTTTTATATCGGCGCTTTCTTTTTCTTATCGGCTGTGTTGTACACTGTCTTTACTACAAAAGAATATCCACCGTCTGATGTTGGTTTTAAAGATAAAGTAAAGGAATCCAATAAAGGATTTGGCGGAGGTGTGAGAGAAATATTCCACGCCTTGTCAAACATGCCGCCAAGAATGCGGATCGTTTCATTGGTACAATTCTTTACCTGGCCCGGATTATTTCTTATGTGGTTTTATTATACTACTGCTGTAGCTGTAAATGTATTTGGTGGTAAAGATGCCAGTGATCCTGTGTATGCGGAAGGTGCGGATTTTGGTAGTCTCACCTTATCATTTTATAGCGTCGTTACTTTAGTATTTGCTTTTATATTGCCATTCATTGCAGATAAATTAGGAAGAAAGCTGACCCATACTCTTTGCCTTCTTTGTGGCGCACTTGGTCTGATCAGTGTAAGCTGGGTGCATGACAAAAACCTTTTATTTGTGAGTATGATCGGAATCGGTATTGCATGGACAAGTATATTATCTATGCCTTATGCTATGCTCAGCGGATGTCTGCCAAAAGATAAAGTTGGAATTTACATGGGCATTTTTAATTTCTTTATAGTATTGCCGGAGATCATTGCATCACTTGGTTTTGGCTGGCTGATGAAAAATGTTTTACATAATAATCGTATGGCTGCTGTGGAGATCGGGGGAGCCATGATGATTCTCGCGGCGCTCATCTGTTTCTTTTTTATCAAAGAAAAAAAGGATGGGGATGACATTGAAACTGCCAAACTTGAAATTGAAGGAGAAAGATCTGTATAATTATGAAAAAAATATTTGTTTGCTTATTCCTCGCAATCGCTCTGCAGGTAAGCGCTATTGACTTCTACGGTGTCTATCCCACTAACTGGTGGGTAGGAATGAAAAGTAATAAGCTCCAACTGATGCTGTATGGAGAGCATGTCGGCTTGTTTACAAAGGTTTCTATTAAATATCCGGGAGTCACTGTAACAAAAGTTTCCAAAGCGGAAAGTGAAAATTATCTTTTTGCCGACCTGATCATTTCGCCGCAAACAAAACCGGGAAAGTTCAGGATCATTCTTTCCGGCGGCGGGCTGCCGGATGAGGATGTGAACTATGAACTGATGCAGAAAAGTAAAGAAGATGGTAAAACAAGAACGCAGGGGATCACTTCAAAAGACTTTTTGTATTTGATGATCCCCGACCGTTTTTCCAATGGCGATCCTTCCAACGATGTTATTGCTGAATATCGCGACCAGACAAGTGACAGGAAAAATATGTGGGCAAGGCATGGCGGCGATTTCAAAGGCATAGAAAATCATTTTGATTATTTCACGCAACTTGGTGTGACAGCTCTCTGGTTAACGCCGATCATTGAGAATAATACTAGCAGGATGAGTGAAGGAGGAAATCGTGTTGCCGGTTATCATGGCTATTGGTTTACGGATCATTACCAGATTGACAAACGGCTCGGCGGCAATGATGGTTACCTGGAATTTTGCAATGCTGCACATAAGAAAGGGATCAAAGTGGTGCAGGATGCCATCTACAATCATATAAGCCGGGAACATTTTTTTGCGACTGATCCTCCCATGAAGGACTGGATCAATAACTGGCCTAAGTTCACGGGGCCCAATCATCGTGAAGAAACGTTGTTTGATCCTTATGGTTCGGCTTACGATAAAAAGGTAATGCTTGATGGATGGTTCACCGATCATCTGCCTGATCTGAATCAACGGAATCCTTTTGTCGCGACTTTCTTAATTCAGCATGCCATCTGGTCAACAGAATATTTCGGCGTGGATGGATGGAGAGTAGATACGTATAAATATTGTGATGAACAATTTTTGAACAACGTGAATACGGCCTTGGAAAAAGAATTTCCAAGTATTACCATTTTCGGCGAAGCATGGGTGAACACCGTTATTGCCAACGCCTACTTCACACAGAACACAATGGGCGCTGCTTTTAAACACAATGCCAACAGCGTAATAGATTTTCAAACTTGTTTTGCGATGTTGAGTGGCATGGGTCTTTCGCAGGGATGGACCGATGGCGTAAACAAAATATATATGACGATGGCGCAGGACTTTGTGTATAAAAATCCAATGCGCAATTGCATCTTCCTCGATAATCATGATATGGATCGTGTGTTCTCCGTTGTGGATGAAGACTGGGCGCGTTTGAAAATGGGATTGACATGGCTGCTTACACTGCGCGGCATTCCTCAATTATACTATGGTACTGAAGTATTGATGAAGAATAAAAAAACAAATACCGATGCGACGGTCAGGGAAGATTTTCCGGGAGGATGGGAGGGCGATACAGTAAATCGTTTTACGGCCGCAGGGCGAACAGCGCAGGAAAATGAAGCATTTACTTATGTAAGCACATTAGCCAATTTCAGAAAAAATTCTTCTGCACTCACCACCGGCAAGACAACACAGTTTGTGCCGGTAAGAGGTTTATACACGTACTTCCGTTATGATGCAAAACAAACTGTAGTGGTAATTACCAATACCAGCGACAAAGCTGCCAAACCCAGGTGGGATACTTACACAGAACGAACCAATGGTTTTACCAAAGTAAAGAATGTGATTACAGGAAAGATCAGTTCCTTTGATGAGGTTGAACTGCAGCCGAAGCAATGTTTTGTGGGGGAGTTGATGAAGTGATCATCATAATGAGCAAATTGTATTTGCGCTATCTGTGTGCAGTAGCGCATTTTTAATTAGCTTATACGAAAAGAAGACTTTATAAAAATTGTTTTATTTTTAGAGTAGCGTGTAATAGCGTAAATACACACGTTAGGCGCAATTATGAACATGCAATTTATATTGACCTCGATTTGTTTTCTCTGCCTGTTTAGCTGTTCTTCACAGACGCAACGATCTTATATCAACACCGTTGCAAATCACGAAGATTTTGGACTAGCACTGAGTTCAAAAAACGATACTGTTAGTTTATCAAACCATGATCCATTGACAGCAACATTGATCAACAAGACTGAAAGACCGATGTACGTTGCACAAGACTTTGACATTGCCAGCAATTTATTTCCGAACGGAGACTTCTCAAGTAGAATTAGAAAATCAGCAGGATTCTATTTTGAGTTGGAACCAGTACCAGCCGATTTTTCAATCATTATCGAAAACGATGTCTTGTCATTTCCTAAATCATTCATTCGATTAAAACCAAATGAGGCTTTTTCCTACGAGCTTGCTATTACAAACCAAATCGAAGACTTCAACAATGAACATAATATAGATAGCTTGAAAGTCCAAACTAATCAATGGTATACATTGAACATAACTTATGGGATGGGTGGGACGTGGAATAAATTAGATACGTTTATTGGAACAGTTAAAGCAAAACCGTTGCGTATATACCTCAAACAATAAATTAACTGCGCCTAACATGGGTCACTGTTGCACGACATCAACACCAAATAACAGTTTAGTTATAGCCTCCCATAAAAAAATTGTAAGGCCCGTAGCGGGTTTTATTTGCTTATTCTTAGATCAGCCGTACTGAAGGGGACAAAAACAACTGCCGTATTTTGTACCGTAATTAACCTGGTAAGCAGGTCTTTTGTAAGCATAAAAAACTCCCCCGCTTTTGTTTGCAGCAAGGCCATTGCTTTGATACCGCTCTTAGGTGATGTAAATCGCATTTGCCGGCGGGAGATCCCTCAATAATTTTCATGCTGCAACGACCCGCTTTTTATTTTAACCGATGCACAGGATTCGCTACTTTTATTTCAACATCTGCGGATAGTTTTTTCAAAACTTGTCCCGCCAAGGGCGGAAGACTGCTGTTGGCTGCTATATGACACGAAATTCTATCACTTCAAATATTAAAATTATGAAAAGACAATTTGCAAAGATTAATTTAAAAACGTTAGTTCTATTTCTTACTATTAGTGCGACACTTCTTGCATTTGTTTCGCCAAAGTATAGTTTAATAGGCCAGTGGTCAATACTAAACCTTGATGGCAGCCCAAGTGGAGAATTTGTGGATTTTAAACAGGACAATACATATACTGTTGCTTTGCCGGACGGACAGATTGGAGAAAGAGGGATTTACAGCTTAAAAGATTCTGTTTTCTCCATTAAAAATATCAAAGATGTTTGTGGCAAAGATTATTGGGGCATATATAAATTGACATTTTACGGAAATGATTCGGTTCATTTCGCTTTAATTAAAGACACTTGTACCGAAAGGCGGATGGATATTGTAGGGTTCAATCCTGGTCTAAAAAGACGCATGAATAAATAAATCACTAACTCTTGTGTGCAAAATACAGCAGCCAACATTGGTCACTGTTGCACAACATCAGCACCAAATAACAGTTCGGCTATAGTCGCCTGTAAAAAATTGTAAGGCCGGTAGCGAGTTTTATTTGCTTATTCTTAGTTCAGCCGTACTGGAGGGGACAAAAACAACTGCCGTATTTTGTACTGTAATTAATCTGGTAAGCTGGTCTTTTATAAGCATAAAAAACTCCCCGGCTTTTGTTTGCAGTAACGCCATTGCTTGATACCACTCTTTGGTGATGTAAATCGCAACCACTTTTTCAGATTATAATCCCGCATGTGTGGGACGGCAAGTATCAATACTAAGTCGTCCAGGCTGGTGAACTGCATTTGCCGGCAGGAGGTGCCCTCAATAATTTTCATGCTGTAAAGACCCGCTTTTTGTTTTAACCGATGCACAGGATTCGGTACTTTTATTTCAACATCTGGGGTTAGTTTTTTTTGAACTTGTCCCGCCAAGGCGGAGACTTCCGTTGTGAGTCATGCCCGGCAGATGCCCTGAACAATTTGAACACTACGAAGAAACTTCAATGAACAAAAAGCTACCAAGCACACTTATACTTGTTACCCTTGCCCAGACATTATTTGCTCAAGTGCAAATTTTAAGACCCGACGGACAATTAATTAGAAGCTCCGAAATTGATAGTATTACGATAGAATTAATGAAAAATGCAGGTGTAACAGGTTTGTCCATTGGCATTATAAATGGTAATAACATTAATTATGTAAAAAGCTATGGCTATAAAAATAAGCCAGCAAATCAACTTAACGATACCGCTACCTGCTTTTACGCTGCTTCTTTGTCAAAACCGGTATTTGCATATATAGTTATGCAGCTAGTTGATAAAGGAATAATTAATCTTGACACACCTCTATATAAATATTTGCCAAAACCATTGCCTGAATACAAAAACTATAAAGACCTTGCAGGAGATGAACGCTGGAAATTAATTACCGCAAGGCATTGTCTTAGTCACACCACCGGCTTTCCTAACTGGCGTCAATTAAATCCAAAAGGCACTCAAAAACTTGAAATATTTTTCACTCCGGGTACACGTTATGCCTATTCAGGTGAAGGGTTATACTTGTTGCAATTTGTTGTTGAAACCGTAACAAATCAAAAATTGGAAGCTCTTGCGCAAAAACAAATATTTAAGCCTTTCGGCATGACAAAAACCAGTTTTATTTGGCAGGATTCTTTTAATACAAATTATGCATCAGGACATAACAATGATGAAGACACTTTTCCCATAACAAAAAGAACCGAAGCTAACGCTGCAGGGTCTATGGAAACCACTATAGCAGATTATACACGTTTCATTGCATCTTTTATGCAAGGCAAAGAGTTAAGCAACTTGTCAAAACAAGAAATGCTATCACCACAAATCGACATTTTTACAAAGCATCAGTTTCCATCGCTGAATAATGACACGACAAGCGGGAACAAAAGCATTCAACTATCTTATGGACTCGGATGGGGTTTATTTAAAAGTGTTTATGGCTGGGCATTTTTTAAAGAAGGGCATAGCGATGATGGTTGGCAACACTATTCAATCGGTTTTCCTGATAAGGAATACGCCATTATCATCCTGACAAATAGCTTAAATGGAGAAAGCATTTTCAAAGAGTATGTAGAAAAAATGACTGGCGTAACTATACCCTGGCAATGGGAAGGCTATACTCCATATCAACCGGCTATCAAAGTATCTGAAAAAATATTGCGACAATACGTAGGCAATTATGAAGGCAGGACTAAGGCAGCTATATCATTGAAAAATGGGCAATTAAAAGTTGAATCGAAAATAGAAGGGTTACCTGAAACAAATCTCTATGCTAAAGATGAAACTCATTTTTTTATGAAGTCAATGCCAATTAGCATTGAGTTTGTAAAAAATGATAACGGCAAAATTCAAAAGATAATTGTAAATGATGAGGGAGAATATTATGAACTAAGGCCTGTTAGTGATATTGTTTCAGCACCAAAAAGTGAAGTTAAACCTACAAGAGAAATTTTGTTATCTTATATTGGAAAGTATGCATTAACAGGCGATCCGAAAAAGATACTCGTAATCGAACTAAAGGACGATCATTTATTTGCAAAACTTCCTGGTCAAGAGCTATTACAATTAATTTTTCTTACCGACACAAAGATTAAGTTTAAAAGCATACTTGACATTCAGGGAGAATTTGTAAAGGAAAATGGAAAGACTACAAAACTTATTGTGACCCAAAACGGAAAATATGAGTGGCAAAAAACACAATGACAAATGCACGAACGCACAACAAAAGGTCATTGTTGCACGACATCGACACTAAAATAGCAGTTCAGCAATAAACACTATCGCCTATCTTATAGAAAGCAACTGCTATAACCAATTTGCTAAGACAAATGCTACACCCGGCGACGGATCATTGGGTGACAAAAGCGTTGCTGGATCATTTTCAAAATCACCTTACCTTTCATTCCCGGAGTTACCGGGTATTCCTGACACTCCTAATACATGATTATCTCAGTAAAGTTAAAATTGATGGCAGTCGCAGCGACTATGTTGGTGATGCAACTACACGCACAAACCAAATTAGAACTTACTGCAACTATCCGCAAAGATTTCCAGGAAATCAATAATGACAGGTCACTTGCTAAAAAAACATTGGATGGTGAAGAGTTTCTTGAAAATATTCCAGATGGTGGAGCGGAGCTAACCGGTTACTATAAAAATAACGAGATAGTGAAGGCCGTCGAATGGATCGGGTTATCGTATGGCAACAGGACAAGGGAGTTTTATTTTAAAAATGAAAAACTCTTTTTTGTTTACGAAAAATTTCAATCGTTTATCATTGATGATAGCACACGTGAAATGGATCATTCCAATGTAAAAACAACTTTTGAAGGCAGGTATTATTTTAATAAGGATAAGCTGATTGAAAAAAAGATCACTGGTAAACGGATATTTGAAGATGAATCAGCAAACTTAGTAAAAGAGTTGCTGGAATCGGCAAAAGAAAATAGCAGTTTATTGAAACAAAAAAAGATTAATAGATTATGACAGACATTTCTATAATAGAATTTCCATCTAACCTTGGATTAAAAGAACCCTCACCTGGTCACGAGCCGGGAGTAAGGAAATTACCGGGCTGGCTGAAGCAACATGGATTTTATGAATTGATCGCCCCAAAGAATATTTATACTCTCGACCCACCACCTTACACGATGGATCTTGATAAAGAATCGGGCGTACGAAATGCCAATGCGATTGTGCAATATGCAAAAGTGCAGGTACCGGTAATTGAAAAAGTGTTGTCTCAAAATGAATTCCCGCTGGTCATCGGTGGAGATTGCAGCATTCTGATCGGCAATATGCTTGCATTGAAGAAAAAAGGCAATTATGGTTTATTTTTTCTTGATGGGCATACTGATTATATGTGGCCTGAGCTATCACAAACAGGAGGCGCCGCCGGTATGGATTTAGCGATAGTAACCGGACATGGACCTGAGAAGTTGACCGGTATTAATGATTGTTCACCTTACGTGGATGAAAAAAATGTTTGGTGTGTTGGTAATAAAGAGTACACCGACTGGTATGTGAAAGCGATTGCGGAATCCAGTGTTCATTATGTTGACCTGCTTTCATTGCGGAAAAACGGCATCGAAGATTGTGTGACCGGTTTTTTGAAAATGGTTCACGAAAATGATCTCGATGGGTTCTGGATCCATATTGATGTGGATGTATTAAATGACAAGATCATGCCGGCAGTTGATAGCCTTGATCCCGGCGGTTTATTCTATGATGAGTTCAGTAAGATACTGGAGTTACTTTTAAAAGATGACAGAGCAGTTGGATTGGAGCTCACTATTCTTGATCCGGAACTTGATTCAAGTGGAAAATATACAAAAGAGTTTATCCATGCGTTTTGCAGTTCATTTAATAAAGCACGTAAATTGATTGCTCATAAGAGTTGAACCGGTCTCGATGAAATAAAATTCTCATGAAAATCATTACCTGGAACTGCAATATGGCATTTCGCAAGAAGGCGGGCATTATCCTGAAACATAAACCGGATATATTGATCATCCAGGAATGTGAGCAGCCGGTCAAATTAAAGTTGGGTGATTCTATTCCTTTACCCGATAGTAGTTTGTGGTTCGGCAATAATCACCATAAGGGACTCGGAATTTTCTCCTATAACGGTTTCAAGCTTAAGCTGCGAAGGACATATAACCCGCTATTAAAAACCATCATTCCAATTTCTGTTACAGGAGGTTCTTTTGATTTTACACTATATGCTATCTGGGCGTGGAACCCAACTGACCCGGATGGCCGTTATGTGGAACAAATTTGGAAGGCATTACATCACTACGATAAACATTTAACCAATAAGCCGGTCATTCTCGCCGGTGATTTTAACAGCAATACTATCTGGGATAGAAAACACCGGGAAGGGAATCATTCAAATGTGGTCAAACGATTAGAAGCAAAAAAAATATTCAGCACGTATCATCTGCACTATAAACAGGAGCAGGGCAAAGAAAAACATCCAACGCTTTATATGTATCGTCACAAAGACAAACCTTATCACATTGATTATTGTTTTGTTTCTGCTGAGCTCATTAATAAACTAACATCTGTTGAGATTGGCAGGCACAAATTCTGGACAAAGTACAGCGATCATGTGCCGGTCATAATAACTTTTGATTTGAAATAAATGCGAAGGACATAGGGCTACAAAAACAATCCCCAGATAGCCTGTTGAGCATAGCTGCCCCAGTCTGAAGTTGCTTTTTTTACATCTTCCAGTAAGTCGGTAGCTTTTCTCTTTTTTCCTTTCTGAGGTGCCGCGACAATGGATGTCTTGACTCCAGCTACCTGCACTTTGGTAGCGATCCAGCTTGTGTACATTCTTGGTATTGTGATACCGAGGATCATACCAGGCAAACCATGGATGCCCATAGGTCCGCCGGAAACGGTTATTTCATCCGTATAAAATGCAAATACATATACACTGTCGAAAATAATACCGGTGGCTTTACGACAGTTGAACCCGGCAATTTCACGAGTCTCTGTAGGAGAGAGCTTCCAGTCGATCTTCATCAGCGAGTCGTTCATAAGATACATATCACCAAACACAGACTTCAGATCTGTAAATGTGCCAGCTGCATAGTCGGTGAACCAGATATTATCCTCCGTACTGCTGCTGTTTCTCCAGGGAAGCTTTGTTCTCTCATCAAGCCTGTCAAATTTATAGATGGCCTTGTCGTTGTCAAATGTAAAATCATACCAGGATACCGTGAACTGTGGCATCTTGTCCTTGAACATTTGCGCAAAAATGCCATCACCAAATGATTTGTGATTGTTTACACGCACTTCAAACTCTATCTTACCACTATTGATAAATTGTTGCCCATGTGCAATACTGCACAAGCAAACGACCAGGGGCAAACATATTTTTTTCATAATCGTATTTTAACTCTTTAAATTATTTTATTACCACGATGCCGGTTTACCATTTTTTGAAATATTCCAGGTGACCGTCAGCAGCCAGAATCTGCGTAGTGTATTATAATAAGTTTCGGTAAAGCTGAAACTATTAAAGTTTCGCTGATAGCCTTTGTTTTGATCGAGAATATCATAAAGACCTAGTTTCAATTCCAGTTTATTATCCTTCAACATGCGTTTGATGACCGACATGTTCCAGGTCGTATAATTATTATTTTGCGTAAACCTCGGATCTTTTTGCCGTAGCTGGAGATTAATGTCCGTGCTGATCTCAAAATTCTTTGGCAAATTCACATTGGCATTGCCCCAGCAATTCAACGTCCAGTAGTCAGCATTCGAAGAAGAATTTACAGATGCTTCTGAGTGATTCCAGCTAAAGGTAGGCCCGAAATAAAAGTTGTATTTGTTCTCTATGTATTTATTTACGTTCACACTGACGCCGTAGCTCCGGGTATTGGTGATATTTTTCACCGTGACGGGGTTTGTGACATTTTCATTCCGGATAAAATCAACATTCCGGTTGAAATTGACGGTGGGTCCCAAGCCTAACCTCAGTTTTGATTTCGTGATCTTAAATCCGTAGCTGCTGTAAAAATTCAGATTATAAATACCGTCCGCATTCACGGTTTGATAGACTCTTTTAGCTCCGGCATAGAGCGTGTTGAACTGTGTAAAAGCGTTCTGTGTCATGGAAAAATTGAAATTTGTCCAAAGATTTCTTTCCTTCAGCACATTATAAAAATTATACCCGCCATTGAAGTTATGACGGAATGATTGTTTCAGGTCAGGGTTGCCAACATATACATTCAGCGGGTCGGTATTTACCCGCGTGGGTTGCAATTGCTCAAGGGACGGGGGAGTGGTGTTCCCGCTATAATTAAAGCGAAGGCTTTCGTTTGCTTTGAACTTATAGACAAAAGATGCACGGGGAAAGAAATTGGTATAATTATAATTGGTAACTGTGTTCTCGCTCACATTCTTTTGTTCAAAGCGGCTAAGACCCACCGAGCTTCCGAATGAAAAATTGTATTTCTTTTTGTTCACCCTGAAATTAAGACCGGGTGTATGCGTCAGGCGGTTAAACACAAATGAGTTGCTGAGGGTGTCGGCAATTTCGTCATATTTTCCTGTAAGGGCACTCCGGGTATAAGTATTCCGGTCATTGCTGTTGTTGTAATAGCTGATCGAATAACTGAATTCAAGATACATATCTTTTAACAGCGGTTCAGTATAAGCGATCTTTGTAGTAATACTTTTGCCTTCACTGTTTTGAACTGTACGCTGATCGGTTGTGTCTTTATGGTTAAAACTGCCATTGTTGAAAATGCTATCGAGCGAATAAAGAGAACCGTTATTTTTCACCTGGTTCCAGGTAAGGTCAGTATTGATCGAAAGGGTCCGGGACAATTTTTTGAATTTATGTCTCCACAATAAAGAGGATGTAATGTTGTCCTTATCTGAATGATTATTGCTTTTTCTTGTACTGTTATTGATGAACCTCGATAGATCATCCTTCGCTTCACTGTAATAGTCACTGGAGCTGTTGCTGGAATTGCTATTGAACTTGCTGGTCCATTTGATAGAATTGGATGAATCAAGGTTTGATTCTACTGTCAGGTTGAAAGCATTCTTATTGGTAGATGCGAATGTGTTGTCCCGGCTATTTGAGTTCCAACTGCTGTCCTGTAAAAAATTCTGGGAAAAAACTCTTTTAAGGCCAGGCGCATTAACTTTCGAAAACTTATAACCAGAATTGAGACTTAGTTTATCGTTGTTGAACTTATTACTATAGTGGAGACCTGCGTTCCAGTTTGTCGGAATACCATTCCTGCCACCCCAGTATCCTTCATCACCATCCCCTCCGGATGTGATATAAACACCGCCATCATCCATGACGTTTACATCAGCGCCTCCGCCATAATTCTGAGCATCTTTCCAATCAAGGTTGGTCTGGCCCGTATTGCTCATGATGCCATAGGCCGCCATTTTGCGCTTAGCTTTAAACGCATTGAACATTGCGTCATTATTGAATTTATCTTTCAGGCCGCCGCCAGCTTCAACTTTTCCAAAATATCCCGTCATTTCTTTCATCTTCAGGTTGATTGTCTTATCCCTTACTCCGTCATCAATACCTGTAAACTCAGCCTGGTCGCTCTTTTTTATCAAACACCTGCACTTCTTTTACTTTGTCTGCACGCAAATTTTTTGTTGCAATACCGGGGTCGCTGCCAAAAAATTCCTCTCCATCTACCAGCACTTTCTTTACCCGTTCACCCATCGCAGTGATCTGTCCGTCCTTATCAACCTGTATCCCCGGCAGTCGTCGCAGCAATTCTTCTACATTGGCGCCGGCTCTTACCTTAAAGCTGTCAGCAGTATAAATAGTTGTATCGCCCTTGATCTTTATAGGTGAGCCGCTTCTCAAAATAACTTCTGCAAGAAGTTTTGCCTTAGGTATCATAATGACTCTCCCCAGATCTTTCGCTTCGCCGGTTTTGATTTCCACTTTGTCAAAATAATCGCCAACGTAGGGGTGCGTTATCATAAGAATATAATCGCCTGCTTCTATGTTTTTGATAGCAAAGTTTCCGGACTCATCTGCACGGGTAAATTTTACCAGCACCGAATCACCCGGTGTTAAAAGAGAAATAACAGTGTTCTGAAGATTTTTTTTATCGCTTGTATCAGCGACGGCCCCTTTTAAGGAAGAGCTTTGGGCATAAATGGCTGTCGAAAAAAGCAATACAATACAGGCACTAAAAAAAGATTTTCTCATAGCTAAGTGGTTAACGATTGATTTGTAAAATACCCCGTGTGCCTGAAATTCTGGTCGGTATTTACAAGACCGGCGCAAAAATGACCCTTTTCGGCAATATACTAATGTCAATTATCCTACATTGCTGTTAATTTTTCAATAAAAAGCTGTAAGTTAGAAGAGATGCGCTGATCATTTAATTCCATAAAGATGCCTAAAGAGAAAAATCATATCGATCAATCCCTTAATAAAAATTTGGTAAACAAATCAAATGGCACTGAAAAAAAGTATGAGGAGATCAACTATGTAGATACCAGCAGGCTGGTCTGGAACTATTCACTATTAAGTGATGAAGATGTAAAGAATTATCAGAAGGGAACACACTATACCCTTTATAAAAAATTCGGATCACATTCGATCCAGGTAAATGGCATGTGGGGGATGTATTTCTGCGTATGGGCGCCTAATGCCACATCCGTTTCTGTCATGGGCAATTTCAATCACTGGAAAAAACATGAATATGAATTATACCCCCGCTGGGACAAAAGCGGCATCTGGGAAGGATTTATTCCGCGTTTTAAATTAGGCGAAGCTTATAAATATCATATTGTTGGTTACCATGGCAGGGAAACAGATAAAGGAGATCCGTTTGCTAATTTCTGGGAAAGAAGACCGCAAACCGCATCCATCACCTGGGATATGTATTATGAATGGAAGGATGAGGAGTGGATGGAAGAAAAGAAAAAAACATAATTCTCTGGATGCTCCGTGGAGTGTTTATGAAGTTCACCTGGCCAGCTGGCAGCGGCCGGACAAGAATGATGAAGAAAGATATAATACTTATGATCAGATATGCGAACGGCTGGTTCCTTATGTAAAAGAAATGGGATTTACTCATGTGGAGTTCATGCCGGTAATGGAACATCCTTTTGACGGAAGCTGGGGCTATCAATGTACCGGTTTTTTTGCGGCCACTTCACGGTTTGGCGATCCGCAGGGATTGATGCGGCTGATTGATGCATTTCATAAAGAAGATATTGGTGTAATACTGGACTGGGTGCCTTCTCATTTTCCTTATGATGCACATGGGCTGTTTATGTTTGATGGCACGCATACCTATGAATATGCGGATATGCGAAAAGGGTTTCATCCTGACTGGAACAGTTATATTTTTAATTATAAAAGGGGAGAGGTAAAATCATTTTTAATCAGCAGTGCCAGGTTCTGGTTTGACCTGTTTCATATTGACGGCATTCGGGTGGATGCGGTGAGTTCGATGCTGAAATTAAATTATTCGAGAGAAGAAGGGGAGTGGGAGCCAAATGAATTTGGCGGAGATGGCAATCTTGAAGCCATTGCTTTTATCAAAGATCTGAATGAAACTATTTTCCGGGATTTTCCCGATGTACAAACTATTGCTGAAGAAGCGACCGACTGGCCGGGTATTTCCAAACCAACTTTGCTGATGGTTTGGGCTTTGGCATGAAATGGATGATGGGCTGGATGCATGACACATTGGATTATTTTAAACTGGATCCGTTGCAGAGGCAATTTCACCAGGATAAATTTTCATTCAGCTATGATGTATTATTATGATGAGAATTTTATGCTGCCGCTTAGCCATGATGAAGTGGTGCATGGCAAAAGCCCGATGCTCTATAAAATGCCGGGAGATGAATGGCAGAAATTTGCCAACCTTCGTTTGCTTTATACATATATGTGGACACATCCCGGTGGCAAGCTTTTATTCATGGGAAATGAATTTGGTCAGACCACTGAATGGAATTATAAATCAGAACTGGATTGGGACTTGCTGCAATCATGATTGTCATCGGTTACTGAAAGATTGTGTTAGCGGATCTGAATAAGTTGTTGCGAACTGAACCTGCATTATATGAGAACCAGTTTAATATATATGGATTTGAATGGGTTGACCTGAATCACGGGCAGGAATCAGTTATTGTGTTTACAGACGAAAAGGGAAGAAGAAGAAGATGACCTGCTGATCGTTCTTAAATATGACGCCGGTAGTCAGAAACGACTGGGAGATATATGTAAGTGGAAAAGACTTATAAGAAGGAAATATTCAATAGCGACAGGACAATATATTGGGGCACAGGCAACGTTTATAACCCGGAAATACGATCAGAATTGGTTGATAAGGATCAAAAGAATTATCGGCTGACAGTTAAATTTGCCGCCACTGGCTGGTATCATTCTGAAATAATTCTAATTTGGAACTAACCTGGTTTAAAATCCAATCTGATATCCTTTGATTATCAACATTCAAATCTAATTTGTAATGAGAATCCTGTTTAAAATCCAATCAAAAAAAACCCTATGATCCTCGCAATTCCGGTTATATTTTTCTTCCTGTGGCTTCTTCCAATCTTCATTTTCACAAACCACCGACAGCGCTGATTATTTTTTCAAAAAGGCTTACTGGAAAAACAAAATGGTCGCAGGCTTGAATCACTGAAAAATTTTGAAAAGGCACAAATATGATGCTGACAATAAAACTGATCCTACTGAACTGGCATCGGCTTATCTTGACCTTCGCCGATATGCCAGGCCATGGAACGTTAAAAGATTGTAGATCTCGGGGACAAGTCAGCTGCCAATTATAAACAATTGCTGAACCTTTCCTTCAATTTCAGGAAATAAGATGATGTGCTCTTATATGCCGATAAATTAAAAAAAGCTGATCCATCTGAAAAAATAAATTATTATATCGGCAAAATGCATTACGAGCAGGAAAACTATGGTGATGCCATAAAAATTTGAATGCAGCAGCAAAAGAAGATCCGAAAAATGCTGAAGTGCCTTACATGATTGCCCATAGCTATGCGGATATGATGAATTACAAACAAGCGATTCCTTTTTTCAAAAAGCATTGAACTGGATACAACTAAACCTTATTGGATATATGAACTGGGCCTGATCTATTATGCTATGAATGATGAAAAAATGCCCTGAAATATATCCTTGAGGCTGGTGAAAAAGGATATGAAGAAGGATAATGATTACCTCGAAAATCTTGGCATCGCTTACCTGAATGTCGGAGACCTGGACAATGGCGTCAATATCCTGAATGAAATTTTAAAAAGAAAACCAAGCTGATATGAACTTCCTGAACATGGTTGCAGAAGCTTATTATTATAAAGGGAAATACCAGGAGGCGATTGACTACTGGGATAAGATACTTTATTATGATAAAGAAAATGCATCGGCATTATATATGATCGGAATGAGCTACCAGAAAAAAGGTGAGAAAGCAAAAGGGCATGCAGCTTTGTGATAAAGCTATTGAAATGGATCCAAGCTTAAGCTCATTAAGGCAGAAGAAACAGATGATGGGCATGTAAAATAATTAGAAGTAGTATAGAAAATAAAAAGAGGCAAGTTTATAACTCGCCTCTTTTGGTTATCCGTTCATCTATTGTGTTACGCTACGTGTTTTGACAATAAGGGTTCAGCATGCATTGTCTTCGATTGCGCTCTTTCTGCTTCAACCTGCGCTGCGATCCATTTGTAGGTTATCTCTACACCGGACCTGAGGGGTTGAGAAGGAGCCCATTTCAGCTTTTCGCGAATTAAGGCATTGTCAGAATTTCTTCCTCTTACACCAACCGGGCCATCAATATTTTTAATAGCCAGGTTTTTGCCTGAAATATCAATAACCAATTTCGCAAAATCATTCATCGAGATCATTTCTTCCGATCCGATATTAACCGGGCCACAAAAGTCTTCACTTCCCATCAGTCTGCGGATACCTTCCACACACTCATAAACGAGAAGGAAAGAACGTGTTTGTTTGCCATCGCCCCAAATTTCAATGGTACCGCCATCAGGAGCTTCAGCTACTTTACGACAGACAGCTGCCGGCGCTTTTTCCCTGCCACCGTTCCAGGTACCCATCGGTCCGAAGATGTTATGAAGACGGGTTACTTTAACGGTCATATCGCAAGTGCGGGCATATGTCAGGTACATTCTTTCAGAGAACAATTTTTCCCACCCGTATTCGCTATCGGGTTCGGCGGGATAAACCGAATCTTCTGAACATTTTGGATTATCCGGATCCATTTGGTTGTATTCCGGGTAAACACAGGCAGTAGAAGTATAGAAAATCTTCTTTACGCCTTTTATTCTTGTTTCCTCCAGTACATTCAAATTGATCAAAGCGCTATTGTGCATAATGGCAGCATCGTTTATACCCGTAGATATAAAACCTGCGCCACCCATGTCAGCAGCCAATTGATAAATTTCATCAAGGTCGGAGGTAACCACATTGGCTACCAATTGAGGGTCACGGAGATCACCAACAACAAATTCATCGGCATTACAATTGTCATATTCGTGTTCTTTCAGGTCAACACCTCTCACCCAATATCCTTCCTTCTTCAAACGATTGACCAAATGACCACCAATGAAGCCGCCGGCGCCGCATACTAATGCTCGTTTCATACTTTATTATTTTTAAGTTGTTTACGTTCTATTAAGACAAGTTTTGGCAACTGTCTTGCAAAATTCCAATAGCGTGGAATATTTTTCTTGGGTTGTTCGAATGCCCTGTACAGCCATTCCGATCTTAATTTAAGCAAAAGACGCGGAGCTCTTTTGACAGGACCAGTATTGGCATTAAAATTAAAAATAGCACCGAATCCAAACATGATGCCCCGGTCAAGAAAGGGCTGCAACCTGTACATAAATTCTTCCTGCTTAGGTGCGCCTAAGGAAACCCAGATAATGTCCGGTTGTTCTTTGTTGATCATTTTTGCGATGCCTTCATAATCGAAATCTTCCACTTTTCTGAACGGTAATTCCTCGAATGGCATAGATTCGATCGCCGGGTCAATCTTTGAAAGATTAGTACGCAAGCCATCCAGCACTTCTCTTGTGTTGCCAAGGAAAAATTGTTTGTACTGGCACATGTGTACATAATTGATGAAAAGGTCTGCACCGACATAAGGTTTCAGCTTTTTTCCGTGAATGGTAGCGAGGATCATTGCCACCATCGAGCCGTCACATATATTTACCAGGGCATTATTTAAAACGTTCATAAAAGCCGGGTTCCTGTTACCCGTAGCAATGTTGTTACTTTCTACCGAACAAACATATCCCTTACCACCTTCAGCAATTGTTGTCTGAATGATCGCGTCAACTTTTGCCTTGTCGAATTCAAGCTTTACACCAAAATATTTTTGCATAACCAATATAGATTGCGGTTTATTAATAACTGCTGATAACTTTCTTCGTTATTGGTCTTACAAGTTTGATGGATTTTCCTGCCAGGCTTTACAGGATTTGTACCGGACGTGTAATAGTATCCTGTGCCCCAAAGTCTTCAAAAACAGGATTCACATAGATATTAGTAGAAAATAAAAAGGTGGTGTTTACAGGTACTGGACGGAGAGGGGTATTCTTCTTGATTAACGTGACAAACTTATAGTCTTTTTAGCTGAAATGCAAATATTCCACTAAAAAAAGGATTGGGATTTTTGCTTCCTTTCCAGGTTTGTTCTGGTGACACATTGTGTTGCCGGTCTATACTCCAGTCTTCATAAGTTTTACATTATCATGCTATAGGGCGTACCCGATAGGCTCATTGAATGTTCTTTTAATCTACATTCTTTCGGGAACCCGGATACCCAGTAAAGCCATTGAGCAAGAAATGACACTTGCCGTCAGCTCTGAAATTTGGAGGCGTAATTGTTTTTTTCCTTCCGATTCGGCATTCATCACCGAATGTTCGGTATAAAATGTATTGAATGTTTTGGCAACATTGAAAGCATAAATGGCAATAACGGAAGGATTATGTTCCTGCAAAGCCTGCTCAAGTATCAGATGAATATTGCTCCAGCAAAACAATCAGCTCTTTTTCTTTAGTCAACAAATCCGCCGACTGCCGACTGCAAACTGCTGGTTGCATTCTCTTTCCTCAATATTGATTTTATCCTTGCATGGGTATATTGAACAAAAGGTCCCGTGAATCCATGAAAGTCTATGCTTTCTTCAGGATTAAATACCATCCTCTTTTTTGGATCAACACGTAATAGAAAAAATTTCAAAGCGCCTAAAGCGATCGTATCATAAAGCTCATTCAATTCACCAGGATTAAAATCTTTTACTTTTCCTAACTCTTCTGTTTTGTCTTTCGCTACTTTTTTTAATTCTTCTATTATATCATCAGCATCCACTACAGTTCCTTCCCGGGTTTTCATTCTTCCGGAAGGAAGCTCCACCAATCCATAGCTCAAATGATAGATACCATCTGCATAAGGCTTCATTAATTTTTGAAGTGATCAGTTTCAGCACCTTCATGTGATAGTTCTGTTCATCAGCTATTACATAAATACTCTGGTTATAATGGAACTCTTCATATTTCTTATCGGCCAATCCAAGGTCCTGTGTAATATAAACAGAGGTCCCGTCTTTTCTTAATACCAGTTTTTCATCAAGGCCGTCGGCAGTAAGGTCGATCCATACACTGCCGTCTTCTTTTTTGAAAAAAACTCCTTTGGCTAATCCTTCTTCTACAGATTCTTTTCCCAGCAGGTAGGTTTCACTTTCAAAATAGTTTTTATCAAAATCGCTTCCGATCTTTTTATAGGTTTCATTAAAGCCTTCATACACCCAGCCATTCATCTTTTCCCACAAAGCTTTCACGTCCGGATTGCCATTTTCCCAATCGAGCAGCATTTTCTGTGCGGCCTTCATAATGGGAGCATTTTTTTCCGCGTCTTCTTTACTCATACCCTCTGCCATCAAGTTTCTCAACTTCTTTTTTATGCTCGTGCCAAAGAGAACATAATAATCTCCCACAAAATGATCGCCTTTGATACCGGTGGATTCGGGAGTGGCGCCATTAGCAAACTGTTGCCAGGCCACCATTGATTTACAAATATGAATACCGCGGTCATTCATATATACATGTCTTGAAAACTTTATAGCCAGTAGTTTTTAATATCTCCGCAACACTCCATCCCAAAAAATTATTTCGCAGGTGACCAAGGTGCAAAGGTTTATTGGTGTTAGGAGAGGAATATTCGACAATTATTGTCTGATCATTTCCCGGGCGAATGCCTATTCGCTTATCTGAATAATTAGTTTGGAGAAACTGTATCCAGTATTTATCGTTAACTACGAGATTAAGAAATCCTTTAATGACATTAAAAGATGTAAATAGCTCCGGATCTGTTTTCGAAAGCCATTCGCCTATTTCCGTTCCCAATTGTTCGGGCGATTTTTTTAGTTGTTTCACAAAGGAAAAAAGAACAAGCGTATAGTCTCCCTCAAATTCGGGCTTGGTAATATTAATCGTCAAATCCTCTTCTTTGAATTTCGCGCTGTACAGCTCATTCATTGCCTTTACGACCAACGGCTTTATCCTGCTTACAATATTCATTTACCTTCGTTTGGCTGCGAATTTACGAAGCCGCCGCCTTAAATATTGGGAACCAGTTTTCAGAAGGAAAATAAACCCGCAGCACTGTTATCAGAAAGTTCGGAGTATGGCCGGCTTTATTTGCAATTTATTTGGAACGTCTTTTTGATTTTTGGGGTTTGATTTAATTACTTTGCGCCGCAATGCGAAGGCATATCCATAACGCCAGAGACCTGATCCTCCCGATCATTGACTTTTTTTATCCTCCTTTTCGGCGGATGATGAACCTGCAGACATTTCGCTATGCTGCATCGGGTGGCTCCAATACATTGCTTGGATTCATCGTTTATTTTATAAGCTACGAATACATTTTTAACGGAAGGACATTTCATTTTGAGGTGTATGCATTTAAGGCGCACAGTGCCGCGTTGTTTGTCTCTTTCTGCACTACTTTCCCTGTAGGCTTTTTTATGTCGAAGTATGTTGTATTCAGCGACTCGAGATTGAAAGGAAGGATTCAACTGTTCCGGTATTTCATGATCTGCCTGTTCAACCTTGCTCTAAATTTTATCTTGCTGAAAATACTGGTAGAACGGGCACATGTTTATGCGGTGATCGCACAAGTCATTACTACCACTATCGTTATTTTATTCAGTTACCTTGCCCAGCGACATTTTTCATTCAGAGCGGATGCAATAGAGAATGAAACTATAGACTGAAGTCGGACGATTCAACTTTTACAAGAAGGAGACCCGTGCAACTGCTGCGGATCACAAGCGATTGGCTGAATGGATATATTCCCACCAACTTGATCTCATCAATATTTCCATAGTTGCGGATACCCGGAACCCATTCACGATTTAGTTGCATGTTAATGCCGGTCCTGGCTGAATCAATAAAAGAAGTGAGATCATATTTAGCATATTTGCTGATCTCGTTAAGGATCTTACGATTGAATAACCATTCTGCAGAACTTAGCAAGGCATTTTTTGATTTGATATCAAAGTCAAGATCTTTCACTTCCAGCACACGGGTTTCATTATTATAGACAGGCTTCCCTGTCAGGTAAAAAGTCCCTTTGTTACTGCCGGAAAAATTTACTTTAATGATCAATTTTTCATTGCCTTCACCGGATAATTTGCAATCCTGGATGATGAATTTCTTTTTTACAGGACCTTTATTCAGATCAAATTCTTTGTTGGCCAACTGGTGGCTTAGCAGGTTACTTAGCGAATCATAATTCAATACAGCATCGAGAAAAATAGAGAACCCGGGATACTGATTAAAATCACGGATGTTTGGAACAGGAGATAAGTGTTCTGCAGGTTTTTCAAATGTAATAACCGGCTTCGCCGACAGTCCGAGATAGATGTACAAGGAGTCATTACTTGCGTACAGGTTATTGATGCGTATCCGTTGAGGATTCATTTGCAGCCAGCCGACATCATAAATATTATATGCCTTGCTTAGTTGATCCCATATCTGCTGAAACTTAGGTCTCAGATCTACCGTTCCATAATTCTTCTCCATTTCGGTTTTCGCAGCATCCAATTCCTCCTTTAATCCATTCATCACCTGGTTGGTGATATCCTGGCCCCAAAAACAAACCTCGCATTTGTCCATAGGCAGCGGTTCATTTCTCCTTATCGCCAGTTTTACTTTAAAGTCCGGTAAAAATGTCAGTGAATTGGAGAAAGAAACATTCACCCTTCTTTCAGGTTCATCAAATCCGCATCTGCAAGGCGGCGTCCAGGGCGAAACTGCCGCTCCCATAACACAAACCCTGGATGAGCCAATAATTTTATAATAACCGGTAAAGCCAAGATTCATGGAGGTGCCACTGACGGTCATTTGTAACGGGCTGCGCCGGAAGATATATTTATAACGCATATCGCAGCCTTCCTGCACCCAGCCATCCGGATAACCGATTGAAGTGAATTGGGTGTCAACATTTCTCTCCGCCATAGCATATACAGGCTTCAGGCTTACCTGGATCGGAATATTAATTTCCGAAACAGGAACTGAATCAAGATTAAAATTCGTTTGACCAAGCGATGGTTTTTCCGGGCTGATCTTATGCGAACAGGATGCAAAAAAAATTGCAATGATGACTGTAAATAAAATTCCTTTCATGAGATTTTGAACGTATGAAGCTAGTGTCAAAAATAAGGTTTGCCGGGAAGCCGGTAAGACGAAAAGAAAATAATAATTGTAAGGCATTACGTACCTGTTACCGCCATCAGACTCCGAAATAAAAATAACAAAAGAAAGGAAAAGGAATGGTTAAGAAATTACTGCGTATGTTTTCTGAAAAGTTGCGTAATAATTATTGCCCGCCGCCTGCCGTTGGCTCTTTTGGTTGTGTCATGCTGAACCAATTGCCACATCCATCAGTAATGATCGCTTCGATCCCGTAAAACTGCTCCTTAGGCTCTGATTTGAAAGTAACACCTTTAGCTTTCAATTCTTCATACGTTGCACGGCAATCGGAAGTGTACATTGCGCCGGCGCCCATGACGCCTTTGTCTAATAATAATTTCAAAGCATTTTTTACATCTTCATCAAAGCCCATTTTCACCGGCGGCGGGAAAGAGAATGATCTCCAGGTCCGGTTGATCGGGAGCATTGACTGTGAGCCAGCGGAAACCATTATCCATTTTAGCATCCGTATTAACCTTGAAGCCAAGTTTGTTTACATAAAAATCATACGCTTTGTCCTGGTCAGTAACAAAAAATGAAGTGTGGGAAAGTTTAGTGATCATAAATTTTGATTTAGAAGTCAAAGCTAAATGTTGATTCAAGAACAGTGTTCTTGAATCTTGCTTTTCTCTGCAATTTAATTTCTATTTACTTCGTTTCAGGTTTATGAAGTCAGGTATCTTTTTTTTCTTTGCTTTGTTTTTATTTGTAGGCTGCAACCAGCCAAAATCCGACACAGATCAATTAAGTTTTAAAGATTCAGTTGTTAATAAGCGCCTGGCTGTGATTAGGTCGCTTGACTATTATGATACGCTAGATGAGGATTACAGAATATTACAGGCATATATGAATGACGATACCGGCTATTTTATAAACATGAAAAGGGACATGGAACAATACGAAGAGGATTTAAAGAAATACCCGCCGCTGGATACCTGTGTCCATTTGCAAAAATTATCTGAGCTTAATGTTGATGAGTATCTTATTATCCTTCCAACTTATATCCCTCGATAAAGCAATGCGGAATAACGGCCTTAGGTTGTTCTTTGGCTTTTTGTTTTTTCAGCCAGGCCATATTGCGGTAATAGGTGGGGGCGAAGCCAATTTCTTTTTTAAATAGTACACTGAATGAACCAATACTTTCAAAACCTACCTCATTGCATACATCCATTACTGTTTTGTTTTCTGCCAGCAAGTCTTTGGCTTTATCAATTCGTTTTCTTGTTAGATACTGGTGCGGTGTGCGGCGATATATCTGTCTGAATAAACGATGAAAGTGAAACTTGGATAAAAAAGCTCTTTGTGATACCTGGTCAAGGTCTAAAGGCTCATGGTAATTGTCATCAATATAGACCTTAGCAGTTGCGATGCGCTGGTATATGTCGGTTGTTAGATTCATTTTAAGAAATAGAAATAAATGTGTTTCATTCGTCAAGTTAAAAAAAATATTAATCACATAGATAGTGAAATATCGTTCTTGTCGTTCCGGCCGGGGGACCCGTTTCGATGCCCGTCATCTCTAATACTTTTCCGGCAAGACCGAAGGAATATGAATAAACTTGAAGATCCTTTCCGTTGCTGTCTGTTATTCTTGCGATCAAATTCTTTGGCGGCTTTCCAAAAAATGAACCTTGACTAGACAGAAACGGGTTGAGAGCGGCAACATTCTCCCGGAGAATGGATGTTGAATACTCAAAATGCTCTTCGTATGAATTCGTTGATGTTACTTTTATGATATTCCCGTTCGACACTGTGTAATTGGTATATACTGTATCTCGTATTATATTCCCATTATATAGCTGAGAAAAGATAAAGCGGTTCCCGATCAGGTATCCTTCCATATCATAAGTATATGTATTGTCCATGTGCAGCTGATTGGGATCAGGTATTATTGCTTTCTCTTTTGATGAAATAACTAATCCGTTACTCCCAAGATAATGAACTGTACGTCCGTTGCCTTCCGATATTACAATGCTGTCCGGAAAATAATCATAGGTCCTCGTACCATAGATTGTAGTGATCTTTTTGATCTTTCCCTGGTCATTGTATTCATAGGTGGTTTTTTCACTCAGCGTTCCGTTACTAAAAAACTGTATCCCGTCTGCACGACAGATAGCGTTGTTGTTATCTTTCTTACAGCCAGAGATCAAAGGATAAACTATTATGAAAAAAATAAAAATTCTCATAAAGGATAGTTTAGGGAAATAAAGATACTTATTCTTTTATGGCATTTATAGTGTCATGGCCACGCAATGACAATAAAGAAGTGACGAAATTGCTAAGTGGCTATACTATTTGTTCTTATATATTTCTCGGATTCTTCCACTGTTTCCTCAATCTTTCGATTGTACCGCTGATCCTTTCATTTCTTGTCTCTTCTCTCTTTGCCGTCACTATCCATTCGATATATTCTTTTTTATTGGTGAAAGAAAGTGTGTTGAAATAGTCGGATTGTTTTTTATTCTTCTTTAAAGCCGCGGTGAGGTCATCCGGCAGTTTCACCTCTTTGGTTTGCGGATTTACCCATTTGAATATTTCTCTTTCCTGTGCAGGGTTGGCGTCTTTCTTTTTATCAGCTTCTGTTTTTGATCTGAATCCAAACACTGACCAGGTATCATCAAAAGAAATAAGACTTATCCATGTCAATTTATCACCTTCCTTTAATAAGCAATCCCAGCCTTTGTCGCGACTCAGGTCCGTTTGTATTCCCGATGTTCCTTTTGGGTAATAAGCCCACACAATCACTTCGGGTTTTACCAGCTTCATCACTTTACTCAATTCTTTTTCCATCTGCGCCTGGTTGTAAACAAACCAATGCACCTGGGTATAATCTTTTCCATTATCCGTGATCTTTACGCCGGGTGGCAAACCTTTTAATCCTTTTTTGAATTCAGCAGGGGCGTTAAGAGTGAGAAGAGTATTTTTTTCTTTTATTCTCAGTTTATCAGAGATAGAAGTAGCCATAGAAAATATTTATCCAAATCTAAGCTACGACATTGGAAAAAGTTTCTCGAAAATTGCTAAGATTTCGCACAAGGCCGCGAAGGACACGAAGACGAATTTAGTGGTCTTTGTGCCTTAGTGGGAAGCAATTTGGTGATAAAGCTTTTGTATTGCACTGACCCATTTATTCATTTCAAAATTTTGCGGGTCGCCATGTGCATCTTTTATTCCTTCGTCAATTACGGCATGGAAAGAGGGAATGAGCCAACCTTCTTTGCGGCAGCTTGCCGTGAGATAAACAAGCGCCAGCCTTTCATATTGTTTATTGGTAAAACCCGGGCTTATCGCAATCAAATCGTTATAAGGCCGTTTTTTTCTCGAGCTGCGGCGCGGTTGAATATTTTCTATATGAATAAAATTGCCTACACAGGTATCGCCGATATCCGGGTTCTTGTCACTCTTTTCAAATTTGGTTGCATAGATGGGTTTTTCAAAATCATTACTGGTGACAGATTCACCGAAACGATTAATGAAAATATGTGCCCATTTAAAATCCTTTTGTCTCCATATCTGGTTGTGGTACCATTTATGACTGTTAACTATCGAAGGAAAGTTTTTGTAACGTGGGCTGATACGGTTGGCGGCGTCATGAATGATGAAATAACCTGCCTCGACTCCATTACTGGTCTGGCTTAGCGGCCGGCTGATATTGCCTCCAATATCCATGGAGTCTATTCCTTTATTTGCAATATAAGTGCGAAGCTCATCTCTTGTAATTACCCGCAGATCTTCCTCCATCAGGCTATCAATGAATGGAGGCAGTGACTTTAATGGATCGCCCAAACGACCGCCGTAATAAACATGACGTAACAAATATTTGGCCTGGTCAGCCGACGAACCTTCAAATCGCATTGTCTCAAGGTCAAATCTCGGAGCTAGCTCCGATTTGTATGGCTTGTGTGTAAATGAGAATAACAGAAATGCAATAACAGTGATCTTTTCTTTCATATTAGTCTATTACGATAACATCGCAGATTTATTGCCCAAAATAATAGATGAAGATGATTAATCAAAGCCATTTGCTGAATAATGAACAGAACCCTGAACGGAGCCCTTCCCACTTCGCTTTGCTCAGTGTTCTGGGTAAACTAGCAATGAAGATCATAGTAATACTAAAGCCGGCTCAAATAAAACACATGTCATTATCAGGAATATTTAAACGCAATAAAAATCATTATGCTATCGACGCTATGAACCGGTACCCTGATTAAATCAAAATCGGTAAAATGACGTCTGACAATTTTTCACATTTTGCCCCAACGGCATAATGATTGACAATAGTTAGCAGCCCGGCTAAAGTGGGCGGACAAAAAAGGAGAAAATTTAAACTATGGGAAAAATAATAGGAATAGACTTAGGAACCACCAACAGCTGCGTTGCCGTAATGGAAGGCAATGAACCCGTGGTAATTGCCAATGACGAGGGCCGCCGCACAACCCCGTCTGTAGTGGCTTTCCTCAAAAATGGCGAACGTAAAGTGGGTGACCCGGCCAAGCGCCAGGCCATCACCAACCCGCATAATACCATCACATCGGTGAAGCGTTTTATGGGCCGCCGGTTTGATGAGGTGACAGAAGAGATCAGCCACTGGAGCTACAAAGTGGTAAAAGGTGACAATAATACCGTTCGAATTGACATAGATGGCAGACTTTATACGCCACAGGAAATTTCGGCGATGGTGCTTCAGAAAATGAAGAAAACCGCTGAAGATTACCTCGGTCATGAAGTGAACGAAGCGGTTATTACCGTTCCGGCTTATTTTAATGATGCACAACGACAGGCAACCAAAGAAGCCGGTGAAATTGCCGGTCTGAATGTTCGCCGTATTGTGAATGAACCAACAGCCGCAGCGTTGGCTTATGGCCTGGATAAAGACAAACATGATCATAAGATCGCCGTGTTTGACCTTGGTGGCGGTACGTTTGATATTTCCGTTCTTGAATTGGGTGATGGCGTATTTGAAGTAAAATCAACCAATGGTGATACCCACCTCGGTGGTGATGATTTTGATAAAGTGATCATGGACTGGCTGGCTGATGAATTCAAAAAAGATGAAGCGATTGACCTGCGCAAAGACCCGATGGCTTTGCAGCGTTTGAAAGAAGCATCTGAAAAAGCAAAAGTGGAATTATCATCTTCTACAGAAACAGAGATCAATCTTCCTTATATCACGGCAGTGGACGGAGTGCCCAAGCACTTGGTAAAAAAACTAACCCGTGCAAAATTTGAAGCACTGGCTGATAATTTATTTGCAACCGTTGCCTGAAACCCTGCGAAGCTGCATTGAAAGATGCAGGCTTGAATACTATCAGCAGATTGATGAAGTGATACTGGTAGGTGGTAGCAACACGTATCCCGAAAGTGCAGGAGATCGTAGAAAAATTCTTTGGCAAAAAACCACACAAAGGTGTGAACCCGGATGAAGTGGTGGCCATTGGTGCTGCGATACAGGGTGCGGTATTAACCGGTGAAGTAAAAGATGTATTGCTGCTGGACGTTACCCCGCTTGTCTCTTGGGTATTGAAACCATGGGTGGTGTAATGACACCATTGATACCGAGCAATACAACGATCCCGACCAAAAAATCAGAAACATTCTCTACTGCCAGCGATAACCAGCCCGGTGTACAGATACATGTATTGCAGGGTGAACGCAGTATGGCAAAGGACAATAAGAGCCTTGGTATATTTAACCTGGATGGCATACCGCCGGCACCAAGAGGCGTACCGCAGATCGAAGTGACATTTGATATTGATGCCAACGGTATCCTGCATGTAACGGCAAAAGACAAAGGCACCGGTAAAGAACAAAAGATACATATTGAAGCAGGTAGCGGCTTAAGCAAGGAAGAAGTGGAAAAGATGAAGGCCGAAGCAAAGGCCAATGAAGCAACCGATAAAGCAGAAAGAGAAAAAGTAGAAAAGCTGAACGCAGGCCGACAGCCTGGTATTCCAGACAGAAAAACAACTGAAGGAATATGGCGAAAAGATACCTGCTGATAAGAAAGGCAGCTATTGAAGCAGCAGTGAACAAATTGAAAGAAGCGCATAAAGCACAGGACATTGCTGATATTGATACGGCAATGGCTGAACTGAATGCAGCATGGACAGCAGCCAGCCAGGATATTTATAATGCACAGCAAGGCAGGTGGCGGGCAACAACCCGGTGCTGAGCAACCGCAAGGCGATGGACAAGGACAGCAGAATGGTGACGCCGGTGCAAAAGGAGATAATGTGACGGATGTGCCGTATGAAGAAGTTAAGTAAGGCCGTTGATTGAATGATATTATTGAGCCCTTGCGAAGATCGTGAGGGCTTTTGTTTGAGCATACTACTATGGATAAACAAACAAAAATTAGTGGGCTTGTAATTAAGGACTACGAAAAGCTTGTCAGAGAAATTAGCGAATTGAATGGCATTATATATCATCACAAATCAATAAACGAAGCCTATTTAAAACAAAATAAGTTACGAGATAAAAAAACTGTTGGAAAGTTCTTTTTAATCAGTCACTTTTATTATCGTTCTCCATATGATGGCAGCCTAATCCCGGGGGATTTTTACACAGTTGGATTAAGAAACTATGCTGTTAAAGCCAAGTTAGTAGGTCGGAAGGTTGCCAATTATTTTGTCGCATTAGGGTATGAATCATTTGAAAAATTTTTGAGATCAATTACTGCTCGAATAATAATAAACAATAAAAAGAAAGCTATTGCGGCTAATGAAAGACTTGGCTTTAGCTCTTATAAGTCATGTCTTCTTCATTTGCAAAACCAATACAAAAACAACTCTGATATCATCGGTTTATTGCGTAGAATGTGTGACGACTTGGATACATCTTTCAAAAAAGAAAAAGGACTCAAAAATTTTTTGAATTTTTACAGAGTTTACTCAAAATGTAGAAACCATATTATCCACTCCAATGACTTAATTGATATTACTTATTTGCAAAAGCCTGAGATTGTCGATGAAAAATTTGCGATAAGGTATTTTGGTGCCAGGAAAGGGCGAAAAGGTAAATACATAATTGATTCTACAGATTCATATCATGAGACTTTAAAGACTGTTGTGAGTTTTGCATATTTAATTATTACTTCTTTTGATTCAACATTTATTAAATAAGGATAAGTTTTTTTCACGCCGTTGTTGATGTTCATCTCTCAAGTCCATTGTGCTTTAAACCAGCCAGCCGAGTTTGACACGGCGACTCGGCGTAATAATGAACACGCCTAATATTTTATATCTTTCACGCCGTTGTTGGTGTTCATCTTACAAGCTCATTGTGTTTTAAATCAGCCCACCAACAACTCGAAGTATAGGAAATTTCTTCTTCTCAGCCAGCTTCACCGTTCGGTCGTGTGCGCAGAAAGGAGTGGGCATAAATAAGGGCACTGTTCACTTCATACTTGAATGCTTCAACCTATGAATAACAATATGATCTTTCGTTATTGAATAGATGAGTATGTAATGGCGGGTAACTAAGGTCTTTCTGAAGCGGGAATATTTAGTGCTTTTTGATCCAAGATGAGGATGTTTCTGAAGGATAACAGATTTGAGAAGAAGAACTTTATAAAATTGGTTCAATACTTTTTCCGGCCAACTTGCCTTAAGGTATTCAACAATTTCCCAGAAGTCTTTTTGTGCAACATCAGTCCAGACTATTTCTTTTTCCATTCCTGGAAGCGTTTCATTAGTTCTTCATGGCTGATAAAATTGCCTTTGCCATATTGACTCTCTGATTCCATCACAAGATTTTTATCTTCTTCAGACAAATCATCCCACCAATCGTCTTCAATGCTTGTCTGAAGTAACGCCCTGGCCTCTTCAAGCAACAATTCATTATCGCATTTATCCACGAGTTGATGAAGCTGCTGTTTTATAACATCGCTCATAAAAGTCTTTTTTCAAATTTAATCAATTTTCTTCACGCCGTTGTTAGTGTTCATCTCTCAAGCTTATTATGCTTTAAAGCAGCCTCACCAACAACTCGAAGTATAGGAAATTTCTTTATCGCAGCCCTGCGTCACCGCCCGGTCGTGTGTGCAGAAGGGAGTCGGTGTAAACAAAACTAACCTATGGCACAAGTAAAAGGCCAATTAACTATAACAAAAGAATGGGCGAAACATCTAAGAAAATTCTGGCGTCGTCAATTCTGGAAAGGAGAGAGGAGTGCGGGGAAAAAAATCATTCGCGGTGAATTAGAAAAAAAAAGAAGAGGTTGGTTAATACTATGCAGCAAGCGGGTCCTTCTTCACAACATTTAATAATTCATCTCTTAAAAAACCTTTGAGACTAAGGTCTTCATCTAATAGGGGCCAATGTACGCCGGTGCCATTGCCCGTAAGTTCATATTTGAGAAGAGCGGCTTTATCTGCCGCTTCTTTGTACCTGGCGGAAGATGCGGTAGGAACTAAAGCAATGCGTTCAAAAAATCATCAACAAGATCAGCAAAACGGTAGCCTAAATTTTCAGCCTTCTCATTATAGTAGTCAACTGCAGCCTGTAAATCTCTTACAGCAGCAGGTGTAATGAGAATAGAAAATGACATTAAGATTTTTTGAACTGGTCCTTAATCTCGTTCCATTTCTTAAGGTAGGATGGGTCGTTTTTTATGGCATCCAGTTCTTTGTCCAATGCGAGTTTTTGGGTGGGTGTCAAGTCAACTGTTGGCTCTTCTACATTTTCGACCGCATCTGATTTTATTAGATCTTCAATAACAGCAGCTGCATATTCTTTTTTTATCCGAAGGTGAAAACTATCCTGCATGACAAACGTTTTGTTTGGTTTAAAGTTACTATTTTTCTCTTCTATCCGAACTTATAGTTTTCTTCTAAGCCGAATCTCACCCCTTGGCCTTGTGTGCATAGTGGATTCGGCGTAAATGAATTATTTTTCAGGTATGTAAATAATATGTTTTCTTATTCTATTGTCTCTTGTGCTTTTAAGCTGTAAAGGTCAGCCAGCTAATGAGGCAAAAAAGCAGGGGAGTGTTCTTGTGATGTCGGAGACTGATTCTTTGCTGAAGAAAGTAAAATGGGAGGCTGCAGACTTTGAAAAATATGTAGGATTATTTAAAAAAATAAAAGAAGGGGAAAAGAATTCTCTATCTGATAATTTAAAAAATGAAGGCAGGGAATTGTTTGACCGTCTGACTGATGACTATAGTGAATATGATAGTTTAACTGCCAATAAACGGGTGAGCAGCATGACGTCAGTGTCGTCACCCTCTTCAAAAAGAGGAAATTTTTACCCATTTTAAAAATCTATGCCTCTTCTTCGGAGCATATAGTTAACTACCCGACCTGGTTTAGAGCAGGTAGTTAACCAAAAAATAATTTCAATTATTCTTTACGTAGAATTATCACCAGGGCATAGATCAGACCCGGCACGTAGAAAAGTAAGGTCAGCAACAGGTCAATCCAAAAATGGCTGTTGATCTCACCATCGTGTAAAAAAACCGCGAGTGGGGGCAGCAGGATAGCAACTATAACCAACAGCAGAGTATTGGTGCTTGCATCGCTACCGGCTTTTTTTCTCTCCTTAAATAGCTTCATCTCTGTCTTTATTGCCTTGATGCGATCCTTTCTTTCTTTCTTCGATAAGCTTTTAAATTCATCAGTCGCGGACTTTACACTCGCGGGATCGGGATCACTAAGCAGCGCGGCGTCGTTGGATGAATTTGGAACGCTGATGACAGCGGCAGAAGAATAGTTGAATGAGGCAGCTAATAGCGAAACAGCAATAAAAGTAAAGATTCTCTTTTTCATTGTTTTTGGTTTTAAATATTCTTATATAAATAGCCGGTCAAAAAATATCAATTTATATGCCGTAAGCAAAAATAACCGGTTAAAGCATTTTGCTACTTAGTATATTTTAGAAACAACAGAGAATAATAAAGCCCCTGTGTCGGGGCTTTTGTTTTGAAATTATTTTTTTGGCGGAGCTGCGGAAGCTCTGAATTGATAGAGAAGATCAGTCTTACCATCCTTATTAAATTTCCAGGTTTCCTGCAAATAAGTCGAATCTACTTTTCCTTTCATGTCGGTATTTGTTTCCATTCCCCAGATAAGCGCCCAGTTTTCATTCTTATCTGTGCTCTTTACTGCCATGACCGCATTTACACGGCTAACAGAACTTTTAAGCGTGTTTCTGAATTTCTGAGCATTTGCTACAACACTGTCTCTTGATCCAATCATCATTGAGCCATCGGCAAAATGCAACTCCACACTATCTGCAAACATATCTTTAGAAGCAGATAAGTCGCCACTTTCCCAAACTTTCCAGAGATTTAAAACGGTTTCTGCATTTTTAGGATCGCCCATTGTGAACTTGGAAGAATATGCCACCGGGTAAGGTGAGTTAATATCTCTCATGGCTGGAGCCATGGATGTATCTGCTGTTGATTTCATAGAATCGGTCTTTTCTGTGTCATTCGAATTGCAGGCTGCAAGCATTGCAATAGATGCTATAACAAGGATCCTTTTCATAACGGTGTATTTAAATTTAATAATTAAGCTACTGAAGAGGGTCAGGGAATTCTGACAAAGGGTATGAAGATCAAAAACAGGAAGCGAAGGTAGATAAAACGATGAAACCGTGCGGCTCGTCAGAATTAATTATTTTTTCCCGGCAGACGGGGCCTAACTTATACAAAATTGGAACCTATTGAAATTTTCGCCGGCAGGATCTTCTGTTCACCGGTAAAAGGCGTTTTTCTGCTTTATTTGGCCTTGACGTGTAACCAAGGTGGAAGTAAGTTTGTCTTAGATTCAAAAGAAAGGAGTGACATGAAAGCAAACGAAAGATCAGGTTTATTACAAATAGATAAGGAGCAACTGAAGAAGATGATCCTCGAGGTAAAAGCAATTGTTTCCTCGATCATCAACCTGCCTGCCGAAAAGAAAATTCTTTCTAACCAGTCATCGCTCGGAACGGCGACTAACTAATTTTCTTTAAAATAAACGACCTTCTCTACGTAGTTTACTCTATCCGCCGGAAATATATTTTGTCATAGCCATTTACATCGGTAATATTTGCAGGTAAAACAAAGTTTTATCAAGGCCTGCATACCATTACCATTTTGGATATTCTGCGACATAAAAAAGGACGTGCCTTTCTTGTTTTTTCCCTTTACCTGAGTGAAGGAGCACCCATTGGTTTCATCTGGTGGGCATTGCCAACCATTTTACGGAATATGGAGATCGATGTAGAGAGGATCACTTCTATAACAGCCCTGCTTGTTTTACCATGGATATTCAAATTTTTGTGGGCGCCGTTGGTAGATGCTTTACGTTCAAACCGGTTCGGATTTAAAGCCTGGATATTTTTTGCGCAATTGACAATGGGAATTGCATTGGTCCCTCTACTTTTTGTTTCTCCTGTTACTCATTTGTCTTACTGGATCGGTTGCCTGGTCATTCACTCTTTTGCTGCAGCGACTCAGGATGTGGCGATTGATGCAATGGTGATCAATACCGTTGTGCAAAATGAAAGGGGCATGCTAAATGGTTATATGCAAGCGGGAATGCTGACAGGCAGAAGTGTTTTTGGCGGCGGTGCGCTGATCATGTTGTCTTCTATCGGGTTGCAAACTGTCATTTTGTTGCTCATTACCTGTATTATTATTACAATGCTGTTGCTTTCATTTGTAAAGGAACCGGCATTTATAAAACCAACCGGACCAAGGTTTGCCAGCGTTGTCAGGAATCTGTCGAAGTCATTCCTGGAAAAGAATACATGGTGGGTCATTTTTTTTGCGCTAACAAGCGCAGCCGCATTTGAAGCGACGGGAGGTCTTGCCGGCCCGTTTTTAACTGATCTTAAAATACCGGAAAAACAGGTTGGATTTTTCTTCCTTGTTCCGGTTGTGGCTGCGATGTTGACCGGTAGCCTGGCAGGCGGGTGGTTGTCGGATCACCGAAACCGTAAAAGATCAGTGAGATGGTTTCTCTACGGATTTACATTTTTTGCGGCCATAGCCGGGATTCTAAGATTGACGGACATAACGACCTCAGCGATGCCTTACTATATTGTATTTACTTGCATGTACTTTTTTGTTGGCATGTTTACCGCAGCATCGTATGCATTATTTATGGATCAGACCAATCCAAAAATAGGTGCGACACAATTCAGCACTTATATGGCTGCCACGAATGGATGCGAATCATGGACAGTATGGATGGCAGGAAGGATAACAGGCGTGAGTAGTTATTCTTTTGCCTTTTTGGCAATGGCCGCAGTTTCTCTTTGCAGTCTCTTTATTTTAAAAAATATAAGGGGAAAATGAGCTAGGGAGTTATAAGGCTCTTCTGTTGATTAATAAATAAAATCAGCAGAACAACCGACCGTGTTAGTTGCTCTGCTGATAAGCAAATTTAAAGTTGAGTAACTACTTGGCACTTTTCATGCCGGTAGAGTCCATCATATCCATGGCTCCTTGTTGAGGCATCATCTTCATCGCGTCGCCCCAGCTAATAAAAGTCCAGTGGTCGGTAGCTTTCCCGTCGTTATTGAATTTCGAAACTTCAATAGCATTAAAAGTATTTCTGTCGCCGGCTTTCATTCCCATCTCATCCGCTTTGGCTGTTGAGGTTTCTTTCAACCATTGAACAGTATATTCGTCATCCGCCCATTCCTTCACCGTTTCGTTTTTCATATCGCTCATCATTGAACACATTTTGGAATATTCAGCCTTCAAATTGTCCAGACCTTTTATTTCTCCGTCCATACCGGAATGATCAATGCCATCTGCCGCAACGTAATCGCCAAGTTTGCTGAAATCGCCTGACTCAAACATTTTAGCGACGGCCCTGGAGGCCTCCAGGTTTTTTTGGGCTTTGTCACTCATACCGCCTGAGTTGTTAGCGCAGGAGAGTATGAAACAGGTAACAATTACCGAAGCAATCAATACAACTTTTTTCATTTGATTTTTTTTAGTTAATAAATATAATTGAATGAGCTTTACTCTTAAATGGGCAGATGGATAAAAGGGCAGGAGATTTTCAGAGGGAAACAGGCAGAAATAGCTAAAGAAGAAATTAGAGCTTAATTTTGGGACCCAAAGCTATTATTTTTTATAAAACAATAAACTGAAAAGTTTTTATCAATAAAATACCGTGGTTTCGATATTCAACTATTTTCTTACTTCATTTAAACTATCATATGGAAATTGAGATCTTCACGTTAGCGGATTTTGCACAGGACAATAATTCCAAACTTACTATTGTCGGCACTTTTGATTCTATCTATTCAAAAACATTTCCTTTTGTTCATCCTTCCTGTTCGGTGGCTACACGACTGCGATTTTCAGCCAAAGAGGCCGGCGAACATGATTTCAGGCTAAGATTGATCGATGCGGAAGGAAAAGAACTTATTCAGCCCATACAGGGCAACATAAATATTCCTGTTCCTGCAAACGGACAATTAACTTCCATTAATGTGGTCGCCAATTTTGCTCAAATGAAATTTGAAAAAGCCGGGAGGTATTCTTTTGAACTGTACCTAGACGGAGAATGGAAAACAGGATTGCCGTTGTTTTTAAACAAAGTGAATTGAATTTACGGTCACAATTTTAATGATTCGGCTGGATATTATTCTTTCACTTCAAGACTCGCGGTAACAAGCTCCTTACTATTTTTCTTTTTGTTATAGACCTTAACGATAACTCTGTCGGTTCCTGTCACACGGATAATAAATTTTCCATTGCCATTCCGGGTATTAGTGCCCCTGGAAATAGTTACTTCCAGGTCCTCGCTCTTTACTTTTCGTACTTCAATACTGATCTTATTGTCCTTGTCGGCATAAATACTATAAGGAGTTATATCAAATCCATCTTCCGTTACCATAAATGTTACCGGCTGCTTCCTGTAAGCATTAACAGGTTTTCCATTCTACGTGGCAGGCTCCCAGGCGCCGGATCTTCGTAAAGCCTTACGACTTCCTGCTCCATGCCATAACCAAGGTTGGTCAGTTGTTTAATGTCTGACACATTACCATCTTTATTAACAACGAACTGCACCATGACATTATAATATCCCGTCGGAGCACCATGATCAACCGGAGTGTTGGGGTTAAGATTTTTCTCAAGAAATCTTCTCCATTCCTGCACACCACCTTTAAAAGCGGCTTCCTTTTCAACTTTTTCAAAAATTCTTGTTGTTGTATCTGCCGGAGTATCATTCTGGCTATTAACAGTTGCAAACATAAGCAGCATGCACTGCGTGACGATAATTTGGTGAACTTTCATAATTGACAATGTTTAAAACAAGATATTACAATTTTTTAATTGAACATTGATTGCCTAATGGAATACTTTTGTATTAAATATATTATTCATCACTTAAATTAATATGTTATGGAAGAGCTTATCAAAATGGTAACAAGCAAAGTGGGTATATCGGAAACTCAAGCAAGATCTGCCGTGGAAACAGTGGTTTCTTTTTTAAAAGACAAAATGCCGGCCGGTATCGGGAACCAGGTAGAGTCTTTTGTAAAAGGTAATACCGGCGGTGCCGGAAATATGGCCGATGGTTTAAAAGATAAGATGGGTGGTCTGTTAGGTTGACATCATGAAGATCTCAAATTTGTAAATGCCGGTGCACTATGCCGGCATTATTTTTTTGCTCTCTTAAAAAGAAATTCAATGACAACAATTCGCCCGTCACAACTTGCCTTTCACCGGTCAAAAATCACAGGTCGTTTACTTTAGCCTTGACCTTTGACTTGTGTTGAAGTATGTTTGTCTGAGAAAAGCAAAAAAGGAGGATGTTATGAAGACAGAAGGGAAAGCAACATTGTCACCTGTTGAAAAAGAAGATCTGAAAAGGCTCATTGCAGAGGTAAAAGAAGTAGTAGCTACTATTATTCCTTTACCGGTATCGATAGATAAGAAGATCTCTCTAAAATCGGTAGCTTGAAATGACGGCAAATCACTTAATAGGAATTTAATAACAGTTAAACAAATAGCTCTGCGAGTTTGCACCCTGTTAACGTAAACACGGTTTTTTTATTTGTACGTCCGTTAGTACTGTATTTGAAAACCCGGTACAAACAGTTCATGACCGAAAATTTGCCGCTTGTTCTGTTAAAACTGCAATACGCACATTTGCTGCATGGCTTATTAGTTGCACCGTCATATATTTGCACCACAAATTTTGAGCGTTGTATAGTACTTACAAATAAAGGTGATGGAATCCGACACTTTCTTTTAACGATTCTTCGGTGTTTTTCTTCCCGGCTCAGGTTTTATTGTGTAACAATTTAAAAAGGAGATATATCATGATGAATGACGTGATGCCATCTGTCGTACAGATGGATGCAGAAGAACTGCAGAAACTAGTGGCAGAAGTCAAAGAAACGGTGGCTACAGTAATCCAACTGCCAAAAGCAAAGGAGAAAACTCTCAGTCACCTGGATATGTGGAATATCCGCAGGAATTTTAAATCATCTTCGGATTTCGTGAATAGAAGATAAACCTGTTTCTTTTAAAAACTTCCTAAAGCCGTCCGGCATAGCTGCGACGGCTTTTTATTTACATTAATTGTATTTTATAAAGATGAATCTCTTTAGGGGAGATGCGGAATGAAAATGGGATCGGTCAAATTATATCCAGCGCTTTTACAAAAGAAGTGGTCACAAACGGAAGGATAAGTGTCAGCCACGGCCAGTGGGTATAAATGGCGAGAGCCAGTGCTGCAGCAGATGCCAAAAAAACTAACCAGTAGATTCCCTTGTATTTCCTTTGTTGCTCCATTTGCAGAGATTTGCGCAAAAGTAAGCCGGCATATTTAAACCAAGAAATGAGTTTACGTCTTTTTTATTTTAAACCGGCTTAAGAATATGACCGTGGAAAAAAGAAAGCCGCTTAATGCGATGATCCATTTTGCTGAAACAATAAAATGATACCAGCCGAATTCGTCGCCAATATCGGGATGATTTACCCATTTCAGCAGGAATAAATTTTCCGCGATATCACACACCCATGCTAATAACTGGATTGACGCAAATAGCAAAAGAAATTTTTTCAGCAAATTGTTCGTCACTTTTTCTCTTGCCAACATGCATAATGCTGTTATTCCCGGGTATATTCCGCCCATGAATGCAAAATCAAAATGCAAATGATAATTAAGAATCGCTTTTACATGAACATCAAGCCCGGAAAGGATCGCAACTATTTTTTCTTTTGAATAAAAAAGCTCCAAACCGATAACAGTAAATTTCTCGCCATTTATCCAAAGATCACTCTCCATCCATTTCATACAGAGAGCTGTCCCAACAGACAGCCCGAGGCAAAACAAGAATAGCTTTTTCCACCGGTTATAGCTTAGGCCCATATACTTACGCTTTCGTGCAAAGGTTTATTTGAAATAAAAATACGAACCTTGCATGTTTTCTTTTATTTTCGTGAAAATGTGTACTTTAGACACGACGATTAAAGAGACCAAACAGAACAACGATTGCAATGAAGCTTCAGTTTTATCTTCGTTTTCATACGGAATACGGGCAAAGTTTGTGGATAAGTGGCAATGCAGATGAATTGGGAAATGATGATGCCGCCAAGGCCTTGCCAATGGAATACCTGACAATGAATTCTGGACCGCTAGCACAGAGATAAGTAAGAAAAAGCTTGGCCAAAAACGGTATCCGGTATAAATACTTTCTCAAAACAAAAGATGGTGAACTTGTCAGTGAATGGGGACATGATCGAATCATAAATGAAGTCCGGAAAGGTATAGCAGAAATACAATTGGTAGATACATGGAATCATGCCGGAGAATATGAAAATTCTTTTTTTACGGCTCCATTTACAAAGGTTCTGCTAAAACAACCTGCTGTAAAAACCAAAACAAAAACTCCCAAAGACTTTACCCATATTTTCAAATAAAGGCTCCTTTGCTGAAAAAGAATGAAGTCGTTTGCCTGCTTGGCCAGCGGATAAGCATTGAATGATTGGAGTGAAAGCGATCCTGTTTTGCTGGCTAAAGACGGTAACTGGTGGTCGGTAAAAATAGAATGTCGGAAAATGAATTTCCCGCTTGCTTATAAATATGGCGTTTATAATATTAAAGAGGAAAGTTTTGTTAGCTATGAAAAAGGAAACAACCGCCTGGTGTATGATGATGCGGAAAAAAATAAAGTAACTGTTCTGCATGATGGTTTTATTCATTTACCAAATAATACATGGAAGGGAGCAGGCGTTGCCATTCCGGTTTTCAGTCTTCGCAGTAAAAATAGTTTTGGAGTCGGGGAATTTGCAGATATCAAATTGTTGGTTGACTGGGCGAAGGAAATCGGGTTAAAATTGATACAGATACTTCCGATCAATGATACCATAGCAACTCATAGCTGGATGGATTCATATCCTTATGCAGCCATTTCTGCTTTTGCATTGCATCCTCTGTATATTAATCTTTCCAAAGTAGCCGGTAAAAAAAATGGTGACAAGATCAGCGCATTAAAAAAAAAACAGAAGCAATTAAATGAATTGCCTGAAATGGACTATGAGGAAGTAATGAACTTCAAATCGGCCATGCTGAAAGAACTTTATGAGATAGTAGGTAAAGAATGTTTTGAGTCAGATGATTATAAACAATTTTTCGAAGATAATAAACATTGGCTCCAGCCCTATGCGGTATTTTGTTATTTCAGGGATAAATATGGCACTTCACATTTTGAGGAATGGAAAACAAACAGCGAATATAAAAAAAAAGATATTGACCGGATATTTTCTGCCAAATCAACCTTGCAAAAAGATGTGACTTTTATTATTTTGTTCAATATCATTTGCATCTGCAATTAAAAGAAGCTGCAGACTATGCTCATAAAAAAGGAATTGTTCTGAAAGGAGATATTCCGATTGGCATTTATCGTCATGGTTGTGATGCGTGGGTGGACCCTGAACTATATAATATGGATGCGCAGGCCGGTGCACCGCCGGATGATTTTACGGCTATAGGGCAGAACTGGGGGTTTCCAACTTATAACTGGAAGCAGATGCAGGAGGATGGCTTTGGCTGGTGGAAGCAGAGGTTTGAGCAAATGAGTAATTACTTTGATGCTTTCGGATTGATCATATTCTTGGCTTCTTCCGGATCTGGACCATCCCTGCACATGCAGTGCAGGGAATCATGGGACAATTTGTTCCCTGCCTGCCCGTGCATTTCGTTGAATTTGGAGAAAATGGAATATGGTTCGATGATCAGCGTTATCTGCAAGCCATTTATAACAGATGACAGTATTGGATGAAATATTTGGTGACTAGGCAAACACAATAAGGGAACAGTTTCTTGGCCTAACAAAAGTTCCGGATATGACCTTAAATCTGAATTTGAAACGCAGAGACAAGTGGAAGATATTTTAATACATTACCGGAATCGGATTGCAAATGAAAAATTGAAGATTGGATTATATGATCTTATTTCCAATGTTATATTTTTTGAACAGGAAGGATCACAGGGACAGGAGTTTCATTTCCGGATATCAATGGAAAAAACATTTTCCTTTAAATACCTGATCCCTCACGTACAGCAAAAACTAAAAGAACTTTATATAAATTATTTCTATCGCCGCCAGGATGATTTCTGGAAAAAAGAGGCGATGCACAAATTACCGCAACTGAAAAGCGCCACCAACATGCTTGATATGCGGTGAAGACCTGGGCATGGTTCCGCATTGCGTACCTGAAGTAATGAAACAATTAGGTATACTGAGCCTGGAGATACAGCGGATGCCGAAGGATCCGAAGAAAGAATTTTTTCATCCGGATGATGCACCTTACATGTCTGTTATTACTCCTTCCACACATGACATGAGCACTGTACGCGGCTGGTGGGAAGAAAACCGGGAAAGGACGCAGCATTTTTACAATCATGTATTGGGACAATGGGGCGAAGCGCCATATTATCTGTGAATCATGGATCAACAGGGCGATCATGTTGCAACATTTATATTCACCGGCTATGTGGAGTATATTCCAGTTACAGGATATCTTAGGTATGAGTGAAACACTTCGCCGTGAGAATCCTGATGAAGAACGAATAAACAATCCTGCGAATCCCAAACATTACTGGCAATACCGAATGCATATTCCACTGGAAGACTTGATAAAACAAAAAGAGTTCAATGAAGAATTGAAAGAGTACGTGGAAAATAGTGGTCGGTAAATCCCGGAAAGATCACAGCTGTTAAAGGGTTTTAATCACCACTGGCAATTCCCCATTTACGAAAACAAACTCAATGAAAGTCTCTTATTTCCCATATAATCTCCAATTCCGCCATCCTTTCACTATTTCCAAAGGAACAAAGACACATCAGCCAACATTTATTGTCGAACTGGAACATTTGGGCATAAAAGGATATGGAGAAGCTCCTGCCATTACATATTATAATATTCCGGTAGAAAAAATGATCGAAGACCTTGAAAGAAAAAAAACTTTCATCGAAAAATTTGCTTTCACGGAACCTGAACGCTACTGGCATTACCTGCATCATTTACTCCCGCAAAACCCATTTTTAGTTTGTGCATTGGATATTGCCGCATGGGACATGTATGGAAAATTGAAGAAGAAAAAATTGTATGAGCTCTGGAATGGCGATATTTCAAAAAATCCCGTTACAGATTATACTATAGGAATTGACACTATTGAAAAAATGGTAGTCAAATTAAAAGAAAAGCCCTGGCCCATTTATAAAATAAAAGTCGGTACCGCTGATGACATTGCTATCGTTAAAGCGTTAAGAGAAAACACAAACAGCATATTGCGCGTAGATGCCAATGCCGCCTGGGACGTGGAAACAGCCCTGGAAATTATTCCGCAATTAAAAGAATTGGGAGTGGAGTATGTAGAACAACCGTTAGCCAAAGAAGATTGGGAAGGAATGAGACTATGTTGTACAATGAATCAATATTACCTTTATTTGCAGATGAATCCTGTGTCTTTGAAAACGACGTGGAGAAATGTAAGGACCACTTCCACGGTATCAATATCAAGTTGACCAAATGCAGCGGCATTACACCGGCTCTGCGGATGATAAAAAAAGCAAGGGAACTGGATCTGAAAGTAATGATCGGCTGCATGAATGAATCCACAGTGGGCTCTGCCGCCATTGCCCATTTATTCCCTTCATTGATTATGTAGATATGGATGGCCCACTGTTGTTGCAGGAAGATGTCGCCACCGGAATTCAATATGACTATGGAAAGATCATGTATAGCGATACTCCCGGCTTAGGGATCAGCTATACGGGTTTATTTCAGAAGTAAATGTTATTGCAAACTGTCATATTGTTGTTTAAAAAATCTGTTCTTCGTCAATACGATTCAGCAAGTTGTAAGCGTTACTGTCTAAATCCCAACCCTATGAGGTACATGAAAACCATTACCTTACTGCTATTACTTTATATTCAACTTCCTGCGACCGCACAGGATGGAGAATTTTCAAAAGAACCTTCGATATCCCTTTTTACAGGCCTTATTAATTACCAGGGCGACCTGAATCCAAATAGTTTTACACTGGGAAGATCAAAACTTGCTATCGGGGCATCCATACGCAAGCCGATCAACCGATGGTTTACTGCACGAGCAGGTTTTAATATCGGTCATCTCGAAGCGGCTGACAAGTATAATCGTGATTACCTGCAACCGCGTAATCTCAGTTTTTTCACGGGCATCAAAGAAGCTTATGCCGCTCTTGAAATTAATTTGCTTGATATAAACAAATCACGTTTTACGCCTTATCTGTTTGGCGGCATTGCTGTTTTTCATTTTGATCCGTGGGCCTATGATGATGCAGGTCAAAAAACATATCTGAAACCTCTTAGTACCGAGGGGCAGGGGCTCTCAGAATTTCCAACTCAAAAGCCATATAGTCTTACACAGTTTGCATTGCCATTCGGCATAGGTGTAAAATACGCTGTAAGTGATAATGTCAATATCAGTTTTGAATTTAGCCAGCGAAAAACATTTACTGACTATCTAGATGATGTGAGTTCGTTTTATGTAGATCGTCAGACTTTGTTAAACGCTAAAGGACCCAAAGCCGTTGAAATGGCTTATCGTGGTATTCCTTCTTCCAATGCAAGTGCATCCTATCCTGCGCATGGTGAGCAAAGAGGTACTCCCTCTGAAATGGATTGGTATTATTTTGCAGGGTTTAATATTGAATTCAAGTTAGGTGCAATATCTAATTTGTTTAATGGCGTTGGTGGCAGCAGAAGAAGTTATCACCAGGGTTGTCCAAAGAATCTCCTGTGACCTTTTATTTACTAATTCCACACATTCCTGTATTCATTTCATTCTTTGAATATTATTATGACTTATCGGCCTTAAATTTGCTGTATCCATGTATTCTTAGAAACAGCAATTATGAAAGGCCATTATCTATTCATCCTTTCTTTATTTATCACATCAATCATTTCTGCACAACGTTTTCATGTTGGCGTATTCGGCGGGTTGTCCGCATACAATGGCGATCTTACAGATAAATATTTTCCAAAGAAAGTAACTAATGGCGCAGTTGGTATTACCGGTAATTATGAACTGACCGACCAGGTCATGCTTCGTGGCGGCTTTACCTACACTGTAGTAGGCGCAGCCGATCGCTATAGCAATAAACCTGATCTTGTCATGCGCAATCTTAACTTTGAAACTTCCATTACTGAGTTAAGTGTCGTTGGTGAATACTATTTCTATAATTTATATGATCGACGTTATTCGCCTTATGCATTTGCAGGGTTAGCAGTATATCATTTCAATCCCTATACTTATAATGGCAGTGAATAGAGTTTATCTCAAACCATTAAGCACGGAAGGAGAGGGACTGCCGGGTTATCCCGACCGGAAACCTTATAGCTTAACACAGTTAGCCATACCATTCGGCGGCGGCGTTAAGTTTGCTATCACTAATGATTGGCATATCGGTCTTGAAGTGGGATTGCGAAAATTATTTACTGATTATCTCGATGATGTCAGCAGCACCTATGCTGATCCGAATGATCTGCTTACTGCAAAGGGACAATTGGCCGTTGATCTGTCTTACCGTGGTGACGAGGTTGTTGGAGGTGATCCAGTGTATCCCACTAAAAGGTGCTATCCGCGGTGGTGAAAAAAATAAAGACTGGTATTACTTCTTCGGTCTTCATCTAACTTATAGGTTAGGCGGCGGTGGCGGCTATGGATTGTTCAGTGGTAAGAACAAAAAATATGGCTGCCCTACTGTTCCGAGATAAGATCATTCACAGTGCTTTTTTCCTCTTCTCTTTTATTCTCTTAGCTTATCTTGCATCCATTACTGGAATCATTTTTGCCAATGCTTTCTCTATGAAAAAGAACATTATCTTTTTAGCTCTTTTAATTTTCTTGACAGCCTGTTCGTCACCTAAGAAATCAGCTTCGGCTGAAAAAACGACCACACATGCAGTGACAAAAAAAGATATGATGAAGGGAGGCACTTCTTTTGAAAACGCCGTTGTTATCAAAGTGAAAAATGAAAGCGAAGGTGTGGCGGAGGAATATCGCTGGTTAAAACAAAGCTACCCGGGTTATTCAATGATCAGGAAGACACAGGCAGCCAAAGACAACAGGCACTATGATATCATAACGTTCAGAACACGGGCTGGTGCCGAAAAAGACGCCTATTTCGATATCACCAGTTTTTTTAGAAAATAATGCGCTGCCGCAACTTTTGAATTCCGGTTTTGTTTGATTGAAAACATCTTCCACTGATGGCATATAAAAATCAGCAACATTTTATTGAAGCATTGGAAAAAGCAGGAGAACTGGTTCGGATAAAAACCTATGTGAATCCAAAACTGGAAATGGCGGAGATAACAGACCGGATGAGCAAATCCGGAAATGGCGGCAAAGCATTGCTATTTGAAAATACCGGGTTATGATTTTCCCGTATTAATGAATGCTTATGGCAGTGAAAAAAGGATGTGCATGGCGCTTGGCGTCAATCACCTTGATGATGTGGCAAAAGAAATAGAAGAACCTTTTTAAATTATTAGCAGCGCCAAAAGAAGGGATCATTGATAAATTAAAATTGCTTCCTAAACTCAGCCAGTTTGCATCATGGATGCCAAAAGTAAAAAAAGGAAGAGGGGAATGCCAGGAAGTAATGATGAAAGATGCCCGATATAACTAAACTCCCGGTCATCACCTGCTGGCCGAAAGATGGCGGCCCGTTTGTTACGTTGCCTGTTATTCATACAAAAGATCCCAATACAGGTTCACGAAATGTAGGCATGTACCGCATGCAGGTATTCGGACCAACGTTTACTGGCGATGCACTGGCATAAGCATAAAGTTTCCGCCAAACATTTTACTGAATATAAAAAATTGAATAAGCGAATGCCGATAGCTGTTGCACTTGGCGGCGATCCTGTATATGCTTATTCCGCTACAGCGCCATTACCGGAGAATGTAGATGAATATATGCTTGCCGGATTTCTTAGAAAGAAAAAAGTGGAGTTGGTGAAATGTATTTCACAACCAGATGTTGAAGTGCCGGCCGATGCAGATTTTATTATTGAAGGATATGTCGATCCGGATGATGAATTGATCTGGGAAGGCCCGTTCGGAGATCATACTGGTTATTATTCATTGCCGGATTGGTATCCGCGATTTCATATCACAGCGATCACGCATAAAAAAAATGCTGTTTATCCTGCGACTATTGTTGGCATTCCTCCCCAGGAAGATGCATGGCTCGGAAAAGCAACAGAAAGGATTTTTTTAGCGCCAATCAAAATGACGATGGTGCCTGAGATCGTTGATATGGATATGCCGGTTGAAGGAGTGTTTCATAATCTCGTTATTACAAAGATCAAAAAAGATTATGCCGGACAGGGGCAAAAAGTAATGAATGCGATGTGGGGTGCCGGGCAAATGATGTTTAATAAAATATTGGTGATTACAGCCTCCCTAAACCCTCCGTCATTGCGAGCAACGCGAAGCAAGGAGGGGCTTCCGCAGAGTCCTTCAAGATCAATGACTATTTGAAAGTTGCGCAGGAAGTTTTCAGAAACCTAAATCCTGCAACTGATATTTATTTTTCACAAGGGCCGATGGATGTGCTGGATCATAGTTGCAGTAAACTGGGTTTTGGCGGAAAGATGTGTATTGATGGAACGAATAAGTTTGAAGAAGAGAAAGATGATAGCTACTTGTTCCAGGTTTCGGGTTACGGATTGAGCCAGAGAATTGTTGACTTCGAAATTTTCAGAAATAAAAGCAGTGAATGTTTCTTTATTACAAAAAGAAATTCCTTGTTTAATTATTTCCGTTAAGAAAAACAGGAAAGGACATATAAAAGAATTGCATGAACAGATTTGTGCATTGAAAGAAATAGAAGGAGTAAAACTGATATTGTATGTTGAGCATACCGTTGATGCCAACGATCTGCCAATCGCATTATGGCGTTTTTGCAATAACCTCGATCCGAAAAGAGACCACCATCTCTACAAACGACCCACTAATGACTCCCGACTCCTAGCTCCCGACTCTTACTTCGCCTGCATGGGTTTTGATGGCACAAGAAAAACAAAAGAGTTCGATGACTTTCACCGGGACTGGCCCAATATCATTGTTGCTGACGATGAAACGATAAAAGCAGTAGATGAAAAATGGGATGAGTTGGGGATCGGTAAATTTATTTCTTCGCCTTCATTAAAGTTCAAAGGCCAGATGTATGGCGAGGAAGCAGCAGTAAGTTAGCTTTATTACATTTTCTATTCTCCTTATTACATTCTACATTTATCCCATGGCTCAGGATACGGTAAATATATTGATGACCGGCGGTGGCGCACCCGGAGCAGCTGGAATTCTTCAATGCCTTGGACAACATCCTTCATTCAATATTATTGCAGCTGATGCAAGCTCAAATGCTGTCGGTCGGTATTTATCAAAAGACTTTGAAGTGATACCCAAAGCCGGTGATCCTTCATTTATTGATAGGATGCTGGCTCTTTGCCGCGAAAAAAACATTCATGTCATTTTACCACTGGTGACAAAAGAATTGATCCCGCTTTCGGAATATTGCAAAGAATTCGAACTGGCAGGAGCAAAGCTTATTATTTCTCCGACAGCATCATTGGAAATAGCGAATGACAAAGGCAGGCTATACCAATTTGTCCAGTGGCGAGGAATAGACGTTCCTGATTTTCGTGTCGTGGAAACTATTGAACAATTTGAATCTGCAACAAAGGAATTGGGCTACCCCAAAAAAACAATTTGCTTCAAACCTTCTGTATCTAATGGCAGTCGCGGCTTCCGGATTATCAGCAATGACATGGATGAACACAGTTTACTTTTTAATGAAAAGCCCAGTTCAACTTATATTTCTTATAACGATGCCGTAAGAATTCTCTCTTCCAAGTCTTTTCCCGAATTACTCGTAAGCGAATATCTACCCGGCGAGGAGTTTTCGGTGGATTGCCTCGCTAAAAATGGACATGCTGTTTTAGTCGTTCCACGCATTCGGAAAAAAACAATTAACGGCATCAGTGTGGAAGGCGAATTTGTCAAAGAAGAAAATATTATTGCATATTGCACGAAGATCATTCAGGAACTTCAGTTACATGGCAATATCGGCATCCAGGTAAAAAGATCTGCTACCGGAAAATTTTTATTGCTTGAAATAAATCCCCGTGTGCAAGGAACTATATCGGCCGCTTTAGGCTGCGGAGTTAACCTTCCCGTACTTGCCGTTAAACAGGAACTTTGTTTACGGATAAAGGAAGAGGAACTACAAGTAAAATGGGGCACAAAGTTTTCCCGCTATTGGTCGGAAGTATTTTATGGGTGAGTGGTCGATGGTGAATGGTGAGCTGCGCCAGGCATAACGATGTATTTCCCAGGTTTGGGAAACGAAGCCTTTTCGAAGAGTTAAAAGTGTGTTCAAGCTATTGATCACTCACCATTCACCATGACCATCACCTTCGTCATTTCAAATTTTTTCCTAAACCTCCCTCTCAGTAACTTGCAGTCAAATTTATTACGATGAAAAAAGTAGGCGCCGGGTTTTTGTGGAGTTTGTGGACAATCGCCGGCTGTGCACAAGGCCAGGATAAAGTTGCTCCCGATAATAATACATTACTATGGAAGATCACCGGTAAGGGTTTGACCAAACCTTCTTATCTCTACGGCACCATACACATGCTATGCGCTGATGATGCGATGCTAAGTGATCACATGAAAAACATTATCGGCAAAGTGGATGAAGTATATTTTGAAGTAGATATTGACGACCTGATGCAAATGCTGACCATGATGGGTGAAATGAAGATGAAAGGCGACACTACATTGCAGGACCTTTTGACAGCGGATGAGTATGAAAAAGTAAAAAACTATTTTGAAGCGAAAGGCTCGATACTTCCTTTTTCCATGCTGGAAACTTTCAAACCCATCTTAGCGCTTTCAACATTGGAAGAAAGTTCGATGGAATGTGAATCAACGGCGATGATGGAACAGGTGATCATGCAGGAAGCGAAGGAAAGCGATAAGAACATCAAAGGTCTTGAAACAATGGCTTACCAGGCAGGCGTGCTCGACAGCATTCCTTATAAACTACAGGCGGAACAACTGGTCAGCTATATTGACAATATCCATAAAAATAAAGAAGAGGATAAGGAACTGGAAGAAATGATGGAAGCCTATAAGAGCCAGAACCTGCAAAAACTGGAAGAGCTGATGATGAAAACGGATATGGGTGTCGGGAACTTTACAGAAATATTATTATATAAGCGCAACCGCAACTGGGTAGAAAAACTGAAAAGCCTTTTACCAAAAAAATCATTGCTTGTAGCAGTTGGAGCGGGACATCTTCCCGGAGAAAAAGGTGTCATCAATTTATTGCGCAAGGCTGGCTATACCGTGACGCCGATGGAGAATAAGCAAACAAAAGTGAAAGAGATATGAAGTGAAAAAGCAACAGGCAATTGACAATATTCAACCGGCAAAGATTTCTTTTGTTTGTAATATTCCTTTCTTAATTAACCGCTATTGTTGTGCCATTCACCAATCAGATAGAAGCGATCATTGGCGACATTACCAAAGTAAAAGTGGATGCTATTGTCAATGCAGCTAATTCTTCTTTGCTCGGTGGCGGCGGGGTTGATGGCGCTATTCATCGTGCCGGTGGTCCCGACATACTGGAAGATTGTAAAAAGATCATTGCACGGCAGGGTGGATGTAAGACTGGCGAAGCTGTGATAACCACAGCCGGTAACCTGCCTGCACGTTTCGTTATCCATACGGTAGGGCCTGTTTGGAATGGCGGTAACAAAAAAGAAGACGATAAACTGGCAAATTGTTACTGGAACTCTTTACAACTCGCAGCCGAAAATAATTGCCAAACAGTTGCTTTCCCGAATATCAGCACCGGCATTTATAATTTTCCTAAATACAGAGCGGCAAAGATCGCTGTTAAGTCCGTTGTGGCTTTTGTAAAAAAGACAAATAAGATCAGGAAAGTATTATTTGTTTGCTTTGACGAAGAGAATTTTCAACGGATAGACAACGAACTTGCTGGTTATATTGATTGATACGTCCTTTAACGAATTTGGTATTTAGTAAATGTTTATTTCCATCGCGCCAATTGTGGTCGTTTCCTTTCATAAGAGTTTACCTGCAGCAATCTAGTGTTAAAACACCTTTGCCCCGATGGGGGAAAAAGCAAGTTGGTCGTTTTAAAAAAAACATGACATTTGACCTTCGGCCATCATGTTTCGAACCCACATAAACAGGCTTTTTTCACCTAAGGCAACTGATCTTGTAATAGTATTTAAGTAGGTTCAGTAGAGGCTAACTACTGACCGAGGACGGTTGCTTTCTAAAGACCATGTCGGTGGCGTGGCTTAAGAAACATAACAGTAACTTAGAAAGCAAACCACACATAGAGAGTCGCCCTGTAAGGCGGCTCTCTTTATTTTTATTGAAATGACGGAAGAGTTCAAGAAATATCTATTGACCCAATGCTGTGAATGGATTTTGCCGAAAAATTAAGGCTTTAAAGCGTATGAAACTTTTCTGGCAGAAATAAAAACCGGTTATATTGCGCTGGTAGAATATAATAATAATCTTCTTGAAAGATAAGCTTGTCTAATTTTTTCAAATGAATAATACTCTTACGAAGGACGAGATCAAAAACAAACTACGGGAAAACCATAAACGCTTTGCAGATACAATACTTTCATTAAGTGATAAAGATTTTCTTTTTGCCCCGGAAGGAAAATGGGCTGCTGGTCAGCAGTTAGATCATATTTACAGAAGCGTTGCCGCATTGAACCAGGGTTTGGCATTGCCGAAGTTTTTTATCAAACTATATGTGGGCAAAGCCAACCGTCCATCAAAAGATTATGATGCATTGGTAGCTAAATACAAATTGAAGTTAGAAGCAGGAGGACGTGCAGTCGGAAGATTCATTCCCAAACCGGTAGAGCCGGATCAGAAAAAAAACCTGGCGAATAAATTGATGAAAGTTGTTGATAGTCTTTGCAGCAAGATCGACCGGTATGATGAAAAGCAATTGGACTATTATATTCTTCCTCATCCCTTATTAGGCAAACTCACCGTGCGGGAAATGCTTTATTTCACGATCTATCATGTGGAGCATCATCAGCAGATCACTTTGAAAAATCGACCAGTCAAGAAACCGTTATACTCTCTCAAGCATTGAGAAGAAAAAATCACCTTCGATCTTTGCGTTCTCATCACTATCGCTTCCATGCACGGCATTTTCTCCAACAGATGTGGCAAATAATTTACGTATAGTGCCTTCGGCAGCTTGTGCAGGATTTGTAGCGCCGATCAGATTGCGGAATTCTGCTACTGCATTTTCTTTTTCCAGGATAGCTGCAATGATGGGACCGCTGCTCATGAATTCAACCAGCTCTCCATAGAATGGCCGTTCTTTATGTACAGCATAAAACTCACCGGACTTATCGGCACTGAGCTTTGTCATTTTGAATGCGACTATTTTATATCCTTCTTTGATGATCCTGTCTATGATCGCTCCTGCATGACCATTCTTCATAGCATCTGGTTTGATCATGGTAAATGTTCTGTTACTCATTATTATCGTTTGTTTAGTCTTTTTTTCGCCGCAAATGTAAGAGAAAGTCATGACTCATGATTCTTAACTTCCGACTCCTGACTCCTGGCTGCCGACTCTGAACTGATTCACTTATCTTCGCACCCGTTTGATGAAGCCTATACAGGAAATATTTCCGCAGTTCGCTCAACCACGCAAGGTTGTTATCACCACTCACCAGAAACCCGATGCCGATGCAATGGGATCATCATTGGCGATGCTCCATTTTCTGAAACAATTTGGTCATACTGTTACGGTCATTTCACCGACCAATTGGGCCAAATGGGTTAACTGGATGCCGGGTAGCAAAGAAGTGATAGATTATGATACTAACAGGGAAATAGCTGAGGAGAAACTAGATGAAGCTGAATGGTTGTTTTGCCTTGACTTTAATATTTTTCATCGCACGAAGACAATGACCGAAAGACTGAAAGAACTGACTTGTACAAAAATACTTATTGACCATCACCAGGAGCCGGATGAGGCTTCTTTTGACTATGGCATCAGTGACGTAAAAAAAAGCTCTACCTGCGAAATCATTTACGATTTTATTGTCGGATCGGGTCATGCGGATAAGATCAATGAAGAAATTGGTGAATGCATATATGCCGGCGTAGTTGCGGATACCGGTTCATTCCGTTTCCCTTCTACCACTTCAACCGTTCACCAGTTGGTGGCCGATCTCAAATCAAGAGGATTGGAACATTCAAAAGTGCACGAAAATCTGTTTGACAATTTTCTTGAGAACAGGCTGCGGTTTACCGGTCATGTGTTATTGCATCGCATGCAGGTATTTTATGAATACAATACAGCGCTGATCGCTATTCCGAAGGCAGATCTTTTAAAATATCATATCAGGACTGGCGATACGGAAGGGCTGGTGAATTTTCCCCAAACCATACAGGGTATTAAATTGGTAGCAGTTGTTATTGACAGGGATGAGGAAAGAAAATGGAGCTTCCGAAGCAAAGGTGATTTTGACTGCAATACATTTGCCCGGAAATATTTTGCAGGCGGTGGTCACTTCAATGCGGCCGGGGGCAGAAGCACTGATCCATTGCCGGTAACTGTTCAAAAATTTAAAGACGCAATAAAAGAAAACAAATCTCTATTACAATAACTCAAAACATGAAAAGTATTAAATATTTGATAATGGGCGTTGCCTTGCTTTCATTCACGGCGGGCTGTAAAAATGTCAATTACAAGAAAACAAAAAGCGGGTTGCTTTATAAAATATTTCCCGGTAACGGAAAAGATTCGTTGATCAAAGCCGGTGCTGTCCTTAAGATCCGCCTGGAAAATAAATACGACGATTCTGTGATGTATGATAATCATGATAAAATACCCTACTTCATGCAGGTGCGGGAGTTGGAAAAGCCGAGTTATGATTTCCAGGAAATTTTACCGATGATGAGGGAAGGAGACAGCGCCGTGGTGGTGCAAATAACCGACACGTTATTGGTTCGGCAGCCGCAAATGGCGCAATCAATTAAGCCGGGAGGCAGGGTGATTTTTTCTTTTAAGATCAACAAAGTTTTTTGGGTTGACAGTATTGCCCGTGCCGATTATCAAAAAGAAATGGAGAAGGACAAGCCACGACAGATGAAGGAGCAAGCAGAACAGCAAATGAAACAGCAAAGTGCCGAGATAGAAAAACTCGAAAAATCAGGTGAAGCAGCAAAAGAAATAAAAGAGATGGAGGCTTACCTCAAAGCCAAAGGTATCAACGCACAAAAAACCGGAAAAGGAACTTACGTTTATATTCAGCAGCAGGGTAGCGGTCCCGCCGCCGAGAATGAAAAATATGTAAAGGTGCAATATTCAGGAAGGGTATTGGCAACTGACAGTGCATTCCAAACCGGCACCTATCCTTTCCAATTAGGAGTTGCCGGTGTGATCCGGGGTTGGGATGAAGGGTTATTATTATTCAAAAAAGGCGGCAAGGGCACTTTATATATCCCGGGTTTTCTGGCTTATGGAGAAAACCCAGGTCCGGGTGGTCAGCCGTACGAGGCGCTGATATTTGATGTCGAGTTGTTGGATGTCTCTGATAAACCGATCGAGTAAGCGGAATTGAAAAAACTTGATACTGCTCAATTTTTTCCTGATTGCCGGATAGGATTATTTAAGGAACTTTGCCCTGGTTTTATTGAAAGGTGCGTATTAGAGTGGCTCCGTTTTTAGTCTAATATTGTGTTTGTACCCTGTCGAGAGTTGGCACCGTATTTTTTACTTATGATTATTAAATTGAGATCCACATCCTTTTCGAAGAATCAGATAGTTTTTAAAGTCTGATTGAATAAAGAAATCCTCACGTGCATCGCGGGGATTTTTTTTGGAAGGGCAATCTCACACTCATATCATGTACGCTTTCACTAAACTGGCGGCCTCCTTTGCTTCCTTTACATCATGCACACGAAGAATATCAGCACCTCCTATTAGGCCGATCGTATTAAGAACTGTCGTGCCATTCAATGCTTCATCAGCGGTAACACCAAGTGTTTTATATATAGTTGATTTGCGGGACAGGCCCAGAAGCAGAGGACATTCCAACATTTTAAAAGCAGAAAGATTGCGCAGCAATTCGAAATTGTGTGCAATTGTTTTTCCGAAACCAAAACCCGGATCAATAATGATATCATGAATACCGGCCTGGCGAAGCTCATTTGTCTTATAAATAAAAAAATCAAGCACCTCCCGGGTTACGTCTTCATATTGCGGGGACTGTTGCATTGTTTGCGGAGTTCCCTTTATATGCATCAGCACATAGGGAATGTGTAAAGAAGCGACTAAAGGGATTAATAGTTCATCCATTGAGCCGCCGCTAATATCATTTACAATAGACGCACCGGCAGCAACTGCTTCTTTAGCTACCAATGAATAATAGGTATCAATAGAAATAATTGCGGCAGGAAATTTTTTATGGATAGCGTCAATGCCTGCGATCACTCTTTTTAATTCTTCTTCTGGTGACACTTGTTCACTCCCCGGTCTTGTGCTTTGTCCGCCAATATCGAGAATATCTGCGCCGTCGTTCAGCATTTTTTCCGCTTGCTGTACTATTGCATCAGTACCCGTGTAACGACTGTTCTTATAGAATGAATCAGGTGTAGCGTTGATAACACCCATCACCGATGGTTTGTCTATTACAAACAGTCTTCCTTTGCAATTGAGCGTAAACATTAGCCGGTTGTTTCGTTAATTTTGAAGCTAAGGTAAGTGAAGTCAAACAAGTCAAAGAGGTCAAATGGGTCACATAGGTCAAATTGGTCAGATAAGTCAAACGGGTCAATAGTTATACAATATGAAAGTCGCTGTAAACATTGCAAGAGTTTTAGTGGGTATTCTTTTTATTTTTTCAGGTTTGATAAAAGCCAATGATCCACTCGGTCTCAGTTATAAAATGCAGGAGTTTTTTGAATTGTGGGGCATGGAGCGAATTTCAACTCATGGACATTGCTTATCATCTGTCTTAATGAATGCATTTGAGATCATTGCCGGATTTGCTTTATTATTGGGTTGGAGAATAAAGTTGTTCAGTTGGCTGTTATTATTTCTTATTTTGTTCTTTACATTTCTTACCGGCTATACGTATGTCACCGGCAAACCAACCAATTGCGGTTGTTTCGGCGATTGTATTCCCATCACCGCCAAAACATCTTTTTTAAAGACGTGGTGCTGACAGTATTGATAGGTTTTCTTTTCGGGAAGCAAAAGTTGATCAGGCCATTATTTTCTGCAAGAGCAACAACATTCACTATGCTTGGTATCACGATTTTAAGTTTTGGTATTCAATGGTACACTTTGACCTATTTGCCGGTGATTGATTGTTTGCCTTATAAAAAAGGAAATAACATCAGTGCGCAAATGAAGGTACCTGCCGACGCACGTGTTCCCGGTGCAAGGCTATCACTTTTGTTTATGAAAAAGACGGGAAGCAATAAGAATTTCCGGTCCGATCAGTTGCCCGCAGATCTTGATTCTTCCTATAAACTTATTAAACGCTTCGATAAAGTAATAGTGGAGGGTAAAAATATGAGGCGCCGATACATGGTTTTGTCTTATCAGGAAGATCCGATGAAGATTCCACACAGGTGGTCCTTTCGCAACCTTATGCTGTTTTATTATTCTGCCAGGATTTTTCCGATCCGGTTTCAAAATGGAAAGATGATTTTGCGAAACTGTATGCCGAAGCAAAAGCAAAAAAATTCCTGCATATATAATAACCGGGCGATTTGATGAGGCACAGAAAATTTTTGCTGCAGCACCATTTAGCTGATATTCCTGTTTTTAAATGCGACTTCACAGCTATCCGGACAGCGGCAAGGACCAATCCCTGCATTTATTTATTAGAAGAAGGAACAATGGTAGATAAGCAGAGTTATAAGCGAATGGATAAAATAACCAACCAGGTTAAGAATTTAGCAGTTCAAAGCAACCCGTAACATAATACTCGTAACCCGCAACTGGAAATATGCTTCGATATATCACAAAAAAAATTCTTTATGGCCTGCTTGTATTAATAGGTGTGGTGATACTGGTGTTTTTTCTTTTCCAGGGTTTTGGTGATCCGTCAAGATTAGTGATGGGACAAACAGGCGATTCCACCACACAGGCTAATATCCGAAAGAATTATATCTCATCAATGAGAAAGGAGAGCCCATTTCCAAATGCAAACAATTTTTATTTTACCTCAATGATGTTTCTCCTATTTGTATTCACAGCAAAGAAGATATTAAAAGAAACAACTGAAAGGAATTTTTATCGGGGGCAATACAAAGTTTGGATTAAAGATTCCTTACCTCCGTAAATCATACCAAAGCAAACGGGATGTATGGACAATATTGATGCAGGCATTACCCGGCACGTTGATGTTGGCAGTTGCCGCTATGTTCATTGCAATCCTTATCGGTATTCCGTTCGGAGTCGTCGCTGCAGTAAAACAAAATACATGGCTGGATACATCAGCATATTTTCAAGTATTGTCGGTATCTCAGCCCCATCATTTTTTATGGGCATTATCATCGCCTATGTATTTGGTTTTGTGTTAAGCGATTGGACAGGATTGCATATTTCCGGTAGTTGGTTTGAGATTGATGATGTGACAGGGCAAAGAAGATTAACACTTGCAGAATCTTATTCTTCCTGCCATTACTTTGGGTATTCGCCCATTGGCCATCATTACTCAACTTACCCGCAGCGCCATGCTGGATGTACTTGACCAGGATTATATCCGCACTGCTTATGCAAAAGGATTGAGTAAAAGAAAAGTGATCTGGAAACATGGTTTGCGAAATGCATTGAATCCCGTTATTACAGCTATTACAGGTTGGTTTGCAGAATTACTGGCCGGCGCATTTTTTGTTGAATATATTTTTGGCTGGCAGGGAATTGGAAAAGTAACGGTGGATGCGTTGGAGAAATTGGATTATCCGGTAGTGATGGGATCTGTATTGATAGCGGCTGCTTTTTTTATCCTGATAAATATTCTTGCGGATATTTTATATGGAGTGGTTGATCCGAGGGTTAAGGTTCAATAGCTCCTGGTGGTATAGTATCACATTCTTTTGGTCTGATAACTTTCCTTACCGAATCAACTTTTGACCTAACCGGATTTATGCTTTTAATGGTATCCACTTTTATTCCTCCAGCAAAAAAGACAGTATCTGGTAAGTTCAGTTTGGCTGATCAATCATTGGCACGATACCCAGCGTCTCCGTATTACTCGGAAGTCAACAATTTCTCCGGTAATGATACCAGTCGTATCAACCGAATATGTACAATACTGTCATTGTATACTGTATCCATTTCTGGTTCAATAATGGTACACCGGTGGTAGTATGCATAGTCTCCTGATGTATCAGATGAAAATGAATCAGAAGTTTTTACCTGACCCAAGTTGAGTCATTACAACCGCTAAAAAAGCTCCGAATAATTGAAAAATGATAGCCAGGAATTTTTCCAGAAGGGAATGGGTCTTGACAAAAGCTCAGATAAGTTTTTCGGTTCTGACAGTTGATCATTGCTGAAACGACCACATGTCTTTTGATCTTTTCGTTGAAGAAAATAATTTTTTACTTCTTCATGGCTGCAACTGTGTAAAATCAGCGACCGTCTTAGCGCAAACTTTGCAAAATGCTCCTTGTTCACGGGGCGACATTTCATTCCAATCTTAAAGGCAAGGCTTGGGTATTGAAATAAAGAGCATCTCTATTTTTGATTAAGATGCTGTCGCTTTAACAATTCCACATAAATTTTTGGAATGTATTACTGTACTATCACTTCATTCACTACTTTCTGCCCCAGCGCTTCGTTCACTCTTTGCTTTATTTTATCCCGCTGATAGATGAGTTCATGTTTTAGTGGAGCAACGGTAGTGGTGATAATTAATTTGTCACCTATGATCTGGAGTTTATCTGTATAGCGGGCTATTGTTTTTCCCATGATCTGTTCCCAGACATCTTCGATCTGCAATGCCTGTATGCCGCCCTTGATGCGGCTTTCTTTAAAAATTTCTGGATGGCTTCACTGAGAGAGAATTCACCCATAAAGTAAAATTAAAAAGTAAAAATTTAAAAGGTGAAATTAATTAGATCATAGTTCAATTAACTGGTAAGTCACTTTCAAATCATCCAAATGTTTTCGCAACCTTTCTTCATTTGTATCAGTAATAAAGACCTGCCCTTCATTTTCTACGCATACTTTTTTCAGCAGGTTGCCAATGCGGCTTTCATCCAATTTTTCAAATACATCATCGAGCAAAAGAAGGGGAGGGAAGCCTTTTTCTTTTTTCAATACTTCCATTTCTGCAAGCTTCAAGGCAAACAATAAACTCTTTCGCTGGCCTTGCGAAGCGATATTCGGAAAAGCTGTTTGCCCAGATTAATTTCCAGTTCATCCCGATGAATGCCTGCAGTAGTTCGTCCGGCATAAGTATCTTTTTGACGGGTAGCCTGCAGTAATTCCGGCAAAAGAAGATTGCAGTAACTGGCTTTCATAAAACAAATTAACATCTTCGGGCTTGCATGGCTATTTCATCATACAAATGTTTTACCAGTGGCAAAAAAGAAACAAAGAAATCTTTTCGCTTATTAAAAATATATTCACCGGGCTTTACCAATTGTTCATCCAATACATCGAGCAACGAAACATCTCCAATACCTGCTTCCGCAAACGATCGCAGCAAAGAATTTCTTTGTTGCAATATTTTGGTATAAGTGATCAGGTGTTTCAGATATTCCGCATCCACTTGGGAGAGCAATGAATCAAAAAATTTCCGTCGTTCTTCACTGCCTCCAGTAATTAATATGGCATCATCCGGAGCAATGACAGCACAGGGATAATGTCCAATATGCTGTGAAAATTTTTCATAGACCTGGCCATTAACCGAAAATTCTTTTCTGCCTGTTTCCCGCAAGATGCAGATTGCTTTTTCATTTTTATCGTGCAAAAGAAATTGTCCCTCCACCCTGAAGCCGCTTTTACCCTGCTGCACATTATTATTATCAAGCCGGCTGAAATAGCTTTTGGTAAAACAGAGATAATGAATGGCATCCAAAAGATTTGTTTTGCCAGCGCCGTTATTTCCGCAGATACCGACGATCCTTTCAGCAAAATCAAAAGAACAGTCAGTATAGTTTTTGAATTGAAAAAGAGATATGGACTGAAGATTGAACATTGAGTCTGCAAGTTAATTGTTTGATGTTTCAGGTAATGTTCGAGGTTTAAGGTTTAGAGATACGAGTTTCGGGTTATTTGAACTACCTAAAAAAGACCCGAACGATACACGAACCCGTTTGTTTCAGCTTGGGTAAACTGCAACAGACGATCATAGGGTCAGCGGCATCGGCTTAATGAATTATAATCCCCTGACTTAGAAACTTTCCAGTCTTTTTAGGCTAAATCTGCTGTCTGAAATCCGCAATCAAAAATTGCTCTGTTTCCCTTAATTTTGCCCCCTTATAATTTTATTCTGCACATGGCAGATACGACACAAACAAAGAAGCCAGTGGCTACCAAATTTTCCAAAGAAACATATCTGTACTGGTACGAATTGATGCAGCTGATCCGCCAGTTTGAACTAATGGCGGAAGAGAAGTATAAAATGGAGGGAAAGATCCGTGGTTTCTTTCATGCTTATATTGGCCAGGAAGCTATTGCTGCCGGATGTATGACGGCTACCCGTCCTGAAGATTCTTTTATCACTGCTTACCGTGATCATGGTTTGGCTATTGCAAAAGGCGTTTCTGTAGATAGCTGCATGGCTGAATTGTATGGTAAAGCACAGGTTGTGCCAAAGGAAAAGGTGGCAGCATGCACTTTTTTGGAAAGGATGCGAATTTTTATGGCGGTCATGGAATTGTTGGTGCACAGATAGGAACCGGAGCAGGATTAGCGTTTGCTGAAAAATATCGCGATACTGATAATGTCGTGCTTTGTTTTTTTGGTGATGGCGCTGCAAGACAGGGCATATTGCATGAAACATTTAATCTGGCGATGCTTTGGAAGTTGCCGGTAATTTTTATTTGCGAAAACAATAATTATGCGATGGGTACTTCGGTTGAACGAACTTCCAATGTGATTGATATTTATAAACTGGCGATGCTTATGAAATGCCCGGAGATATTGTTGATGGAATGAGCCCAGAAGCGGTGCATGAAGGTGTAAGCAGGGCAGTAAAAAGGGCAAGAGAAAAAGGCGGCCCTACTTTACTTGAAATTAAAACATACCGTTATAAAGGTCACTCCATCAGTGACCCGCAGAAATACCGGTCAAAAGAAGAAGTGGAAGAATATAAAGGCAAAGATCCCATCCAGCAATAAGAAAAACGATACTTGATAACAAATATGCCAGCTGAAAAAGAATTAGAACGATTGATAAAAGGGTAGATGAAAAGGTGGCTGAATCAGTAAAATTTGCAGAAGAAAGCCCCTGGCCTGATGACAGCGAAGTACTTGAAAGATGTTTATATGGATAAAAATTATCCTTTTATTGTAGATTAGTGAAAATTGTGAGTGGTATGTGAATATCATTTATTTAACTTAGAAATAAAACAATCAAATATATTATGGCAGACAAGAAAAATGTGCAGGATGTGACAGCGGCGAAGTAATGATTGCAAAAGCAAAAGATTTCTGGACAAGAAACAGCAAGATGATCTCTATGGCATTTGTACTGTCGTCATCCTGGTACTAGTGGCGGGTTTTTATGTTTATAAAAATTATTTTCAAAAACCCAAAGAAGAAAAAGCGGTTGATGCATATGTTTAAAGCGGAAGAATATTATCGCATGGATTCATTAAATCTTGCATTGAATGGCGATGGTCAGAATTTAGGTTTTTTGAAAGTGATTGACAGATATGGCGGTACTGATGCAGGCAACCTTGCTGATTTTATGCAGGAGTTTGTTATATAAAACTGGATGATAATCAAAATGCCATTAAATATCTGAAAAAATTCAGCACCGATTCAAAACCAGTCCAGCAAAGGGCATATAAATTATTGGGCGATGCTTATGCTGACCTTGGTAAAAATACAGAAGCGTTGGATTATTATAAAAAAGCAGCGCATCATTTTGAAGAAGATGAAGCAGCTTCTGCTGAAGCATTATTCATGGCAGCTTATTTGGCAGACAGTGTGATTAAAAGATCAGAAAGAAGCTATAGAACTGTACAAAGAATTAAAAGAAAAATATCCAAGAACACAGCCCAAGGATATGATGCTGACAAATATCTTGCACAGATTAGGTGTTTATAATGTAAACTGATCATGGCTGACGTAGCAAATAGCAAACTATTACATATTGATACAGGCATTCTGAATATTGAGGATGCCTGTGTTGTTTTGGTGAAAACAGAATGGAATGCAGCAATTGTTGATGAATTGGAAAAAGGATGTATTACGATTTTGCAGAAACAAAGGTTAAAAAAATTATCACATTACTGTTCCCGGCGCATTTGAAATTCCATTTGCTATAAAAAGTTATTGGGAAAATGCAGGCAAAAAAAAAAAACCGGATGCATTCATTGCTTTGGGTTGTGTGATACGGGGAGATACGCCGCATTTTGATTATGTATGCAAGGCTGTGACAGAAGGTATTGTGCAGTTGAATTTATTTGCCTGTTCCCACTATCTTTGGTGTGCTGACAGTGGAAAATGAAGAACAGGCAAAAGAACGGACAGGAGGCAAGCATGGACATAAAGGAGAAGAGGCTGCGATCACGGCGTTAAAAATGATTTCATTTTCCAAAATCATTAAATAATAAACAGTGTGAGATTTTTGTTACTTATTTCTTTATTGATCGTTGCGCTTTTGGCTTGTAATAATGGTGGAACAGGCAGTAAAGAACAGGGCGCCGATTCTTTGGCGGGGCAATCTTCGGCAGATTCGGAAAATGCAGTATCATCTTCCCGGTTTATACATAAATTTCGTGACACCGTTCTTGAATCGAGGATCGCTGATACATTGATGAAATTGTCTTTTGTAAAGAAAACCGATCACTACATGGATTCATTGACAGATCACAAACACGGGATATCTTTTATCATGGATTCAGTTGGAACAAATGAAGTGTCTGTGATAGCCGGGTACAATGGGCCTGAAAGATTTGAAACTTATTATAGCTTTGCGATATATCCGAAGACCTTTGATATTATGATCGAATATCCTGATACAGGAGAATTGGTTCCGATAGAGCAGTATATTAAATTGAATAAGGAATAGCTCTCAAGATGAACGTTCAAATTTTCATACCTTGTTTTGTTGACCAGCTTTATCCCGATACAGCTTTTAACATGATCAAAGTACTGGAGAAAGCAGGCTGTACTGTGAGTTATAATACTTCGCAAACCTGTTGTGGTCAACCGGCTTTCAATGCAGGTTTCTGGGATGAGGCAAAAACTGTTTGCTAGTAAATTTCTGAAAGATTTCAGCGGTAGCGATTATATAGTGGCGCCCAGTGCAAGTTGCGTGGGTTTTGTTCGGAATTATTACAGCAAAAGTTATTTGAAAATTCTTCCATGCATCATGAAGTGGCGGATATCGGTAAAAGGATTTTATGAATTTTCAGAATTTCTGATTGATGTATTGAAAGTGGAAGATTTCGGCGCTGCATTGAATGGTAAAGCAACTTACCATGATAGTTGCGCAGGATTAAGGGAATGCAAGAATAAAACAAGAGCCCAGGAAATTATTGTCGAATGTAAAGGGGCTTGAGATTGCTGAGATGAATGATGTGGAAACCTGTTGCGGTTTCGGTGGAACTTTTGCCGTAAAATTTGAAGCCATCTCTATTGCTATGGGAGAACAGAAAGTGGAAAATGCATTAGCGACCGGCGCACAATATATTATCTCCACCGATCTTTCCTGCCTGATGCACCTGCAGGGATATATCAATCAGAAAGGATATTCAATGAAGACACTTCATCTTGCGGATGTACTGGCGAGTGGATGGTAGGAAGAGCCCCTCCTGCATCTTTCTAAAGGGGAGACTATGAATTCAAAAGAAATAGTTTATTAAAGCGATTTACAACATTCTGAATATTTTTTCAAGCCATGTGACATTTATCACTCTTTCCCTTTGGGAAGGTCAAAATATATAAAGAATGTTCAACTTTAAGTGACCACTATGGGGGACAGGGGGCTTACAGCCCCGAAAAATAATCATATCCTCTTTCCGCCCAATAGTCCGGCAGGCCTTTTATTATCAAAATACATGGTGCCGATCCGTTTCAGACTTTTTATTCCATATTTTACAGGAATAATCAAACGCAACGGATAGCCTTCTTTCATTGGCAGAGGTTATCCATTGAGTTCATAACATAATAATGTTTGCGGATGCATAGCGCTTGGCATATCAATTCCTACATAATATTCTTTATCAGGAGTACTGAGACCAACGTATTTCATTGATGATTCATCTGTCAAGCCCATAAGCTTTTATAAAATCAGAAAACTTTGACACCGCCCCAGTAGGTGTACCTGGCTCCAGCCTTCGATACATTTAAAATTGAAAACGATCTCTGTTTTAGGAAGTTTTTTTATATCATCTAATGTTAATACAAGGGTATCGCCGCCTTTTTCTTATCACATTCAATTTCCATGTGCAGGATCGAATTCACCTTGAAGCCAATCGGGCCATTGACTCTTGTCGTTTTGCTGCTTCAGATACGGGATATTTTTTGCCAAGATGATTCCCGGATACCAGTCCATTGAAAACGGTTTCATTTGTATTAATACTTCTCGCAAAGGTTGCTTAATGCCGCCCCGCATCCTGCCATTTAAGGGTTGCGCCTGTAGCCATTTCCATCCCCAGAATCGCAGCGCCGCAAAAAACAAAAAAGAAAAAGAAGGATACAATTGTTTTTTTTACAATAAGCTGATCAACGGTCAGCTTTGAATTTTTGGTAAAGATGTTTTGAAAAAAATTTGCCATAATGATATTATTTTTCTGGTTCTTCGCTTCCAGGTTCAGTGGTATTACCTGGCAGCTGTTCTTCCATTAAGTCTTCTGTGATTTCCGGAACAACTACGGGAACTACTTCAGGTGCCGGAACCGGCAGGGCCTCTTTTATTCTTACTACTTCAAAACCTGTTATCATCGCACGGAAATTATTCCATCCCGCAAGAATGACCTGGATGATATGAATGACAAAAAATAAAACATATCCTATCGTCAATGCAAAATGCAGGATACGGGCCAATTTATATCCGCCACACAACCATAAAAGCCAATTAAATTGAATCGGTTTATAAATAGCCAGCCCGGTAGAGATCGATAGAAATCCCATCACAATGATTGCGCTGTAAGCGACACGTTGCGCTGCATTGTATTTATTCTGCGGTGGTTTTGTTTTTCGGATATGGAGATCATGCAACAAAACCTGCCATGCTTCTTTAAATGAATGACGGTTAGGCAATAAATATCTCCACTCTCCTGAAATAAAAGTGAACAACACATAGGCAATCCATTTAGAAAGAAAAGCCACATGAAAACAAAATGATAGGCCATGCCTTCAGCAAGATTGAATGGAATATGCAACGCTTTATAAAAAGAATCAGGAAAAAATTTCAGCAGCGTTTTATCACCAAAGCCGATCTTATAAACATCGTTGGCCCAATAGATCAGCAAACCACTCCAGATCATGATAGCCAGCACAGGAAAATTTATCCAATGAAACCACCGGATAGCCAACGGATGTTTTTTTACAATTTTCTTCATAAAAATTATACGGCTTTGCGGAGCGAAAGGTTTTGAAAAGTTACAATTAAATGAGCCGGTCTCCAAAAAAGAGGCCGGCCCGGTTTGCCCTTCATCGAAAAACAAGACACTCTGTACAGGAAAATATGCGTTTCTTCAGGGTTGACGAATAAAAGACGAGCTATATGGAGATTTACGATCGGATGTGATTTCCGGATTGTTTATATAAAAAAAGATCCCGCAATGCGGGATCATAATCACAAAAAATGCTCGTCGCTCATTCTATTTGGGAAGGACGACATGGTCAATAACATGAATGACGCCATTGCTCTGATAAACATTTTTTATTGTAATGCCAGCCATTCCTCCATTCTCATCTTTCAGCCAATACTTACCAGCTTTCTTTGAAACCCATAGTTTACCACCAGCCACTGTTGTCAGTTCGCCACCGGCTTTGATAGTTGCGTCGAGTGCTTTTGTGTCCAATCTCCCTGCAACAACATGGTAAGTAAGGATCTTTGTCAGCTTTGCTTTGTTCTCAGGTTTGATCAGCGTTTCAACTGTTCCTTTTGGAAGCATATCGAAAGCTTCATTAGTGGGAGCAAAAACGGTAAAGGGACCTGCACTTTGCAAAGTTTCCACCAGGCCTGCAGCTTTTACAGCAGCCACCAGCGTGGTATGATCTTTTGAATTGACAGCATTCTCAACAATATTCTTTGAAGGGTACATAGGTGAACCGCCGACTTCAACGGTTTTTTCATTCATCATTTTCTGGGCAAATGATACATGGAACGCTAATGCGGCCATTATCATCATTCCGATAGCTTTGAGCTTTTTCATAAATTGATTATTTGGGTTTGTTGAAAAAAAATATTTTCAGGGCCGGCAGTTAGTTACATGCATCTAACAAATACAGATACGGCTAACGGGAAAGATTTGGTTTTAAATAGGGCGAATATTTATTTATTCAACTTGCTCTATATTTGAAATCTGTAATTAAATTTTTTTCGTATGGCATACTGGCTTGTAAAATCAGAACCTTCCTCCTATAGCTGGGAGCAATTAGAAAAAGATAAAGAAACTGTCTGGAGTGGTGTCCGTAATTATGCTGCCCGTCTTCACCTGCGTAATATGAAAAAAGGAGATGAGGTTTTCTTTTATCACAGTAATGAAGGGACCGACATTGTTGGTATTGCTAAAGTAGTGAAGGAAGCGTACCAGGACCCGACAACAGATGATGACCGCTGGGTGGCTGTTGATTTGAAAGTTCATAAGAAACTGAAAAAGCCTGTCACATTAGAGACGATCAAAAAAGATAAACGTCTTGCGGGAATGGCGCTAGTTAGAATCGGGAGGCTGTCTGTTCAACCTGTAGCCGATAAAGAATGGAAAGGGGTGATGGAATTATCAGGAGAAAAATAATTTTCCGTTTGCAGTATATGGTTTCAGATTTCTTGCTTTCTTATCTCGAAAAAAATCCTTTAACAATTTCGATGGGTTACTTTTTATCGAATTGAGGAATCAATTCCTGTTCTTCTTTTAACCACTAAATAAAAAGTATAGCCATGAAAAAATTATTCATCGGGCTGCTCATTGTTGCAGCCGGAGCAGGAGCCTTCTATTTTCTTCAAAAGAAAAAAACTGAAACTAAAGACAATTTCGAAAAAGAATTACTGATCGGCAAATGGAAAGTGGACTCAATTTATTCCGCTTCCAAAGATTCCACTGCAGATCTTATGAGCGATATTCTCATGCCGGCGGATTCCAGTTTTCGACCATACAGTTACAACTTCCAAAAGAGCGGCGAATTTCTTCAGTCTGTCTATGATTCCGTCAAAGCAGATACTTCTTATTATGAATGGGGAAAGAGAAATGAATTGGTCATCAAAGATGCCATTAAAGATTCCACCGGCGAATTGTACACAGTTAACAAACTGAGCCTGGATAGCCTCATACTTCAAACGAAGGATAGTGCTGTGTTTGTATTGACAAAACTGAAATGATGGAATGGATGCCTTAGGTTCTGCCGGTAGACGGTAAGCAACAAAAGTCTAATTATCATTTTCTTTTCGCCTTCCCGTCTTCCCGGCAATGAATTTTCTAAGAGATAACATCACGTTAGTTTATGCAAAAAAAATAATTCTGCATCTCAATTATCACATCTTAAAAAAGTATAGTCATGAAAATCTTAATCTCTGCTTTAGCAGTAATACTGCTGTTTATTTTCATTGCCTGCAATGAACCGGCCTACCGAAATTCAAACAATCAGAAAAGAAATGTGCAAGAAATCGCAGTGCAAGATTTAAAACAAGAATCCCAGCAATCGCAGCCTGTTAGCCAGGAAAAGTTTTCTCCTCCTAATATTGTTGACGATAAAGAAGTTTCAGAACCGCCTACCCAGGATGAAATGAAGCGCGGACTAGTTGAAGAAAAAGATTTCAACACAGAAGACTACGATAACATTGTCGAAAACAAGTTTCTTGCAGCCTCGCAGGAACCACTGTCTACTTTTTCCATTGACGTTGACGAAGCAGCATACAGCAATGTCAGGAGATATTTACAGAACGGATCTATCCCACCTGCCGGGGCAGTGAGGATCGAAGAGATGATCAACTACTTTGATTATGATTATCCGCAGCCGCAAAACGACGAGCCTTTCTCAGTAAACACTGAAATTTCTGAATGCCCCTGGAGTCCACAGCATAAATTAGTGCATATCGGTTTGCAGGGCAAAGAGATACCTCTCGCCAATCTCCCCGCATCAAACATGGTCTTTCTTATTGATGTATCGGGTTCAATGGACGAACCAAATAAACTACCATTGGTTCAGGCTTCATTAAAGATGTTGGTTGACCAGCTTCGTGAAAAAGATAAGGTTGCAATTGTTGTATATGCAGGAAATGCAGGACTGGTATTACCCTCAACCAGCGGCGTGAATAAACAAAAGATCAAAGAGGCGATAGACAATCTCGAAGCGGGTGGTTCAACTGCTGGTGGCGAAGGAATTGTTTTGGCGTATAAAACAGCAAAACAAAATTTTATTAAGGGTGGTAATAATCGCATCATCCTGGCTACAGATGGTGATTTCAACGTTGGTGTTAGCAGCGACGATGAACTGGTAAGACTTATTGGGAATGAAAGAAAAAGCGGCGTATTCCTTTCTGTACTTGGATACGGTATGGGAAATTATAAAGACAATAAGATGCAGCAGTTGGCTGATAAGGGCAACGGCAATCATTCATACATTGATAATATCAGCGAAGCAAGAAAAGTATTGGTGAATGAATTCGGGAGCACGTTGTTCACCATTGCAAAAGATGTAAAGATCCAGGTTGAATTCAATCCGGCTAAAGTCCAGGCTTATCGTTTGGTGGGTTATGAGAACAGGATGCTGGCCTCCGAAGATTTTAATGATGATGCAAAAGATGCCGGTGAATTGGGTTCGGGACATACAGTTACAGCTTTATATGAAATTATCCCGGTAGGCGTTAAAGACGACTTCACCAAATCAGTTGATCCGCTGAAATATCAAAGCAATGAAAAAAAACTCGCCGGCAGCAACACAAATGAGATTCTGACCATTAAACTGCGCTATAAAAAGCCAGATGAAGATGTCAGTAAACTGATCACTCATTCTGTCATTGATGAGCATGTTTCATTGGTAAACACTTCGAATAACTTTCGTTTTTCAGCGTCTGTTGCAGAATTTGGTTTAATGCTTCGTGATTCGGAATATAAACAGGGTTCATCGTATCAGCAGGTAATGAGTATGGCAAAGAGCGCAAAAGGAAATGACAACAATAGTTACCGGGCTGAATTTATTCAATTGGTGCAGGCGGCCACATCGCTGGCGAAAAACTGAATTCGGGTTCGGGGAAAAGCCATGCCACGCTTCGAAAGCGTGGCATGGCTTTCGCTTTTCTATCAAGCAAAAGAATTTTGTAGATTTACAAGGATCAAAACTTTACCATGCTTACTCGTTCTATCGTGATCATCGTTTTTAATTTAGCTCAATGCTTCATCGTTTTTTCGCAGACGGGTACGGCGTCGAAAACCCAAAGTGACGCAAAGAGTGCAAAAGAAATTTATAACTATACCGTTCATACCTGTTTTCAATCTCAGCGATTGGAAGCTGTCATTAAACAAACCTGGGAGAATTGGAAGAAAAAAGATACGACCGGCGATCATGAATTCATTGTTGGGAATATCAAGTTGTCAAATTCAGATTTTGAATCATTATCCCCATCTGAAAAATTCATCTATGCGCATCAATACCCAGAAAGCTACATGCAGACCTGCGGATTATTGGATATAGTAAAAGATATGTCAATGCTTCCTGCAAATATTCCTTTCCTGTTTGATGGTGAGCGTATGAGTGAGCGGCAAATTAAATCACTGCAAGATAACAGGGACACTGCGATAGCTTGTCTTGACAGATGTATTGATTTTCGTTCACATATACCGTTGGCTTATAAAAGAACGATCATTGAGATCAATGCGTGGGAATTCATTCCGTCCATTCTTCGTTTAGAAGAACGAATCAATAAAAGCGAAAAGCAGGCTTTGAAAGATCCTTATGTTTATTCATTGCTGATGGTGATGATGAAAGACAACGAATTCGGAGAATTCATACAAACGAATATTTACAAAACTTTATATGGTTCGGGCTCCGGGTACAGGGCGAAAATAAATTTTACACCCGCCATACGTAACCAGCTAATAGACCTTGCAAATAAGTTTTATCAATTAAAAGCATCAAAAGAAACACCTAACGCCAGACCAGAAACAAAAACAAGTTATTGATTCATCGCTTCGTTGTATGACCAAAAAGAAAATAGTTGTTCTCACCGGCGCTGGTGTCAGCGCAGAAAGCGGATTGAAAACTTTTCGCGATGGTGACGGTCTCTGGGAAGGATATAACATCGAGGATGTAGCGACTCCAAGAGCATGGAAAAGAAATCCGCAACTGGTTCTTGACTTTTATAATATCCGCAGGAAAGATGTATTGGCTGCTTTGCCCAACGCTGCACATATTGGTCTAGCTGAGCTGGAAAAAAAATTCGACGTTCATATCATCACACAAAATATAGATGACCTACATGAGAGGGCAGGGTCAACTAAAGTGCTGCACCTTCATGGCGAAATATTAAAAATGCGAAGTGAAAGAAATGAGGACATGGTCTATGAAATCCTTGATGACATTAAACTGCATGATAAAGCGGAAGATGGAGCGCAACTGCGACCACATATAGTCTGGTTCGAAGAGCCGGTATATAAAATAGAAGAAGCGATCCCTATCGTTTATGGCGCTGATATTTTTGTCGTCGTCGGAACATCGCTTGTAGTTTATCCTGCTGCCGGACTTGTAAATTATACAGCCTTTGATGTTCCCAAATATATTATTGATAAAAAGATACCTTATGTTTCATCCTCCTCCAATATTGTAGCTATCGAAAAGCCGGCAACGGAAGGAGTGAAGGAACTTTTGAAAATGTATTGATGACAGCCATGAATTTAACCAACAGAAAATACCTTGCAAGAAAACTATGTGTTTTCTTCTATGTGCTTTTTAAGTGTTCCAAAATCTTTTATAAAGCTAGATTTCGTATTTCGTACTCTAAGTTTTTTAAAACGGGTTCGTAGATATCTTTTGCGGTTGGTATAAGAAGACCTCTTGATTTTATTTCTCCGTTTAAAATCAGTTTTGCTGCAATGCCCAATGGCAATCCAACCGTTTTTGCCATAGCTGTTCTTAAACTATTCTCACCTTTGACAACCAGTGAACTTCTGACGTCTGACTTCTGACCTCCAGTTTCATATTCAAACTCATGCAGCATTACGATTAAGTCTTTATCGTCGGGCTGGAGACTTAATTTTTTCTCCGCGGCAAATTGTAAAATATCTGCGGCGCTGCACAATCCTTTATTTACAAATGTTTCCTTATCATCAAGCCCAAGAAATATCAGTTGTTTCAACGTGAGGTTTGCTTCATGCATTTTATGAGCGACAAATGCTGCAGCTTTCGATTTCATATCATCAATTTCGATCTCTTCAAGATTGCCACTATTGTCAGCGGCCATAAAAGATTCGGGTACTTCAGCGCCTTCCTCTTCCGCTTCCTGCTCGGCTTCAGACAACTTGGTCAGATTTTCGAGCATCGTTTTCGTTTCTTCCAGTCTCGATGACATTTTTTTGTGCAGCCATTCGCCAAAATTGTTTTTATCCAAATGTTCTTTGAAAACCTCGGAAAGTGTACGTCCATCGGTCTCATATGACGGCGTTTCATTGGTAAGATTCAGATCGATGACATTCTTCCATCCGTACATAAAATCAGGATGCCTTAACGTGGTTCGGATAAATGTGTCTGCATTTTCCAAACCATATAAAGAAGTATAACTTAAAGAATCGCGATTGGGATACCAGCTTAAAAAACCAATATCGGGTATCTCCGCGAAACGATCACCGGAAAATAATTCCTCATATTTCAGCCTGACCTCCTTTCCATTTTCCCTGTAGTGTGCACCCGCCTTTCCGGCCAGCACAATATTTCTGGGGTTCCAGCTTATTTTATAATGCCACGGATTGTCATCGCTTTCCGGCGCCACCAATCCGCCGCAATGTGATTTGAAAGAGGTGATCTTTCCACCGGCAGAATGAATATCATCAATGATCTTCATGGCGCTCATATGATCAATACCGGGATCGAGACCCATCTCGCATAGAAACAGTAGATCCTTTCCGGTTATTTCTTTCTCCAGGCTTTTAATCTGTTCATCAACGTAAGAGGCCGTCAAAAGATGTTTGTAAAATTTTACACAATCTTTTGCGACCAAAAAATGAAGAGTGGGAGGAAGCATTGAAATAACAATATCCGCCTTACTGATCTGTTGTTCTCTTTTTTGCTCATCCATAATATCAAATGAAACTGCGATACCATGCGGGGAATGATTAAGCTTTGCATTAGCCAGTTCAATATTGGCATCCACAATGATCAGTTTCCAATTTCCCGTTACTGCATTTTCCAATAAATAATCAATTAAAACCGTAGCTGATTTGCCGGCGCCAAAAAGAAGTATCTGCTTCATGAGGCAAATATCCTTTTAATCATACAAAAACTGGAAAGGATTTTGTATCGTTTTATCGCCTGGCCTTTAATAATTAATTTTAATAAAACCATTTTATGAAAAAAATATTCATGGCGGTTTTTTTCGTTGCCGTTACTAATTCAGTTTTTGCTCAAAACATTTCCTGGGGTTTGAAAGCCGGAGCAAGCATTACCAATTTCACCGGCGGTAATTTTGAAAATGTAGATAAGAAAGCATTGGTGGGTTTTCATGGCGGTATCTTTTTAAATTTCAGGTTGGGCCCCGTTTCTCTTCAGCCTGAAGTGCTGGTTTCAACTGCCGGTGCAAAATTTGAAAATGCAGATTCAAGTTTTAAACTGATTTATCTCGCTGTGCCTGTAATGCTGAAATACAGAACAGCCGGCGGTTTTTATGTTGAGATAGGACCGCAGGTTGGATTTAAATTGAGTGAAGATGTAAGTAACCAGACAACGGGTGATTTCGCGAAAAATCTTGATTTTGCCGGAGCTGCAGGATTGGGATTTCAGTCAAAAGGAGGATTAGGAATAGGTGCTCGTTATGTCTTAGGTTTATCTAAAGTTGGGGATTTCCAGGCGACGGCTAACGCTGATCCTGATTTTAAAAATAGTATCATCCAGGTTAGCTTATCTATTCCTTTAGGCAAATAAATATCTAACGAATGATAATTAATTTCAGTTATGTAAATAGGTGTAATTAATTCCCCGCAACTCTTTCATCGAGCTGTTTGCTTTTGACATTAATGATCCGGAAAGTAACCTTGATACCCCTGTTAGTATCGGGCACCCTGATAGTTGAGGTAGCTTTGGGACCTATTGAAGTAAATTGAATGTTCTCTGTTCGCAGTGGCAATTCATTGGGCTTGATGTATTGCAATTCAACAGTTACATTATCGAGGGCATACTTTGAATCATTGGTAACAGTAAGTTGCAGATCCCTGATCCCTCCGAAAGCGACTTTTTTATAATCATTACTTGTGACTGACACAACCTTCGCAATTTCATCAGGAATAAGTGATTTTTTTTCAGAAGAACCTCCGATGCTATTGCTATTGGATTCGTTCGTTTCATTTCTCAGACTGCGACTGCGCTCACCCGTCAAGGGATCTGTATCAGCACCTCTTGCTACGAGACTATTATTGCTGATTCTATTATCAGTTAAAGATGATCCCGTCTCATTTTTTATCTTACCGTTGACAGTTTTATCAACTGATTGATTTGACCCGATAGGCCTGGTCCGGGATTCGGGAGCGGCATTGACGAAACCGCCGGTCGGTTGGTGAAGGGGCTGAACTTTCTCCTCTGGATCTGCCAACGAATTTGCAGTGATCGTATCTGTTGAATGGATGGTCGTTTCAGGTACAGCCGGCTGTGATGGCGATGCCTTTTCAATTTGAGAAATTTCAGGTGGCTTATTCTTATTTGATTTCAATATAAACCCGGCTAGTACGCCCACAGCTACAAGCGAAAAAAGTGCTGCTGCTTTTTTCAGGTTTTTGAACCAAAAGCTTTTCCTGGCGATCTTCTGCTTCCTGTCATACAATGTTTTTACGTACATCTCTTTGATCTCGTCGAGAGGCTGAGAGTAATTGATCTGGGCTGCCGCAGGATTTTCGGAAACGCTGATTGTAGGCTGAGCAGGGGTGGAAGTGGGTAAAGATTCTTTGATAGGCGTTTTTGCCACGGTGTTTTTTTGTCCGGGCATTGTCACGTAAACGGATTTCTTTGGAATATATTTTTCGTGCTCCGGGTTAATGGCAGATGTTTCCTTTTTTAACATTTCTTCTGCAAATGCCGGAACCTCTTTTTTAGTTTCATCCTGCTTTTTATAGAATCGATCAAATGGCTGTTCTTCTACAACGGGTGCGATCGGCTTTAGTTCTTCCACCTCGCTTGGATAACGCCAGGCAGCGCTTTTTCCCTCTATCCAAACCAAATCATAAGGCTTCAAACCAAGTTCTATTAAATCATCCAGCGAAAAGGGGCCGGATTCTTTATTATTTCGAAGCAAGCGGTAATTAGCCATGATCCATCGGGTTTGATACTGGTAAGTACAAAACAACGAAAATTTAATGCCGTTCGGTGTCAAAAGGATGTTATAAGATAAACAATCCCCAACCTTACAGATTCCTTTTTTCGCTATTCACAAAGGTGGAAAAAATGACCAAAAAAGCAAATATTTTATCAGGTTATCAGGTATGAAAAAGTTAGATTTGCAGGCTCTTTAAAATGGTAGTTTTAAAGGCCCCAAGAGACTGACCCATACTTAGTTTAACACGGAATATAAGCTGGTAAAAACATATAAAAAGCGATAAGCATAAAAAAGCATGGAAGAGAATTTTGAACCGCTGGAAACGAACGACAGCAACCGCATTATTCCCGTAAATATTGAGGAGCAGATGAAGACCGCTTACATTGATTATTCAATGTCGGTGATAGTGGGCCGTGCCTTGCCGGATGTAAGAGATGGTTTAAAACCGGTTCACCGCCGTATTCTTTATGCGATGAATGAACTGGGGCTTGCATTATCAACAGGCCTTATAAAAAATCTGCCCGTATAGTAGGAGAGGTGTTGGGTAAATACCATCCGCATGGTGATACTGCCGTATATGATGCCATGGTGCGCATGGCGCAGGAATGGAATATGCGCTATACGATGGTTGACGGACAGGGAAACTTTGGCAACCAGGACGGCGATGGCCCTGCAGCAATGCGGTATACAGAGGCAAGACTTGGAAAGGCTGGCCGAGCATATGCTGGATGATATTGAAAAAGACACGGTTGATTTCCAGCTAAATTTTGATGATTCGGAAAAAGAACCCACAATACTTCCCACGAGAATTCCGCAATTGCTGATAAATGGTTCAAGCGGTATTGCGGTCGGTATGGCAACGAATATAATGCCGCATAATCTTTCTGAAGTGATTGATGGTTGTATTGCATTTATTGATAACAGGGAGATCACCATTGAAGAATTGATGCAGTATGTAAAAGCGCCTGATTTTCCTACCGGGGGTATTATTTATGGAATGGAAGGAGTGAAGGCCGCTATGCATTTTGGGCGTGGAAGGGTAGTGGTGCGTGGAAAACTGCATGTGGATGCAAAGCCAAGTGGCCGGGAACAGATCATCATCACTGAAGTGCCTTACCAGGTAAACCGTGATGCGCTGACAAACCGAATTGGTGAACTGGTAAATGAAAAATGATCGAAGGGATTGCGCATGTCAATAACGAATCGAATAATAAAGAAGGCACAAGGTTGGTGATTGACCTGAAAAGGGATGCCATTGCCAATGTTATCATTAACCAGCTTATATAAATACACTGAACTTCAGACTTCTTACGGCATCAATAATGTTGCGATCGTAAAAGGAAGGCCGCGGACCCTGAACCTGAAAGACATGATCAGCGAGTTTGTGGAGTTTCGTCATGAAGTGGTGGTTCGCCGTACACAATATGAATTAAGAGAAGCCGAAAAGAGAGCGCATATTTTACAAGGTTATCTTATTGCACTGGATCACCTGGATGAAGTGATTGCACTGATCCGTAATTCAGCCACACCTGATATTGCCAAAGAAAACTTGATCAATGCGGGATGGGGATTGGATGAAATACAGGCAAAAGCCATCCTTGAATTGCGCTTGCAACGCCTTACCGGGATGGAAAGGGAGAAGATCAAAGAAGAATATGATGAATTGATGAAACTGATTGCACACCTGAAAGAATTGCTGGCAAATGAAGGAATGCGGTTTGATGTGATCAAAACAGAATTAATGGAAATAAAAGAAAAATTCGGTGATGCAAGAAAAACGGAGATCACTTATCTGGATGATGAAGTAAAGATCAAAGACCTGATAAAAGAAGAAGATGTTGTTATTACGATCTCACATTTCGGATATATCAAACGTACACCGGCGGATGAATACCGTTCGCAGCGAAGAGGCGGCAGGGGAGCGATTGGTGGAAGAACAAGAGATGAAGATTATATCGAACATCTCTTTGTGGCTTCCACCCATCATACCATGTTATTCTTTACAGAAAAAGGAAGATGCTACTGGCTGAATGTATATGAAATACCGGAAGGAGAAAAAACCAGTAAGGGAAGAGCTATTCAGAACCTGATCCAGTTGCCGCCGGATGATAAAGTAAGGGCCATCATTGATGTAAAAGATCTGAAAGACGAAGAGTTTGTCAAATCGCATAATATTGTTCTTTGCACCAAAAAAGGCATTATTAAAAAAACAGCACTGGAAGATTTCAGCCGGCCAAGACAAACAGGCGTCAATGCGATCACCATCAATGAAGGAGATGAATTGCTGGAAGCAAAAATGACTGATGGCAAATGCGAGATCATGATGGCGAGTGAAAAGTGGCAGAGCTATTCGTTTTTCCGAAGAAAAAGTAAGGGCTACCGGCCGAGGGGCTATTGGTGTTGCAGGTATTGAAGTGGATGATGATAATGATGAAGTCGTTGGCATGATCTGTGTAAATCCGGAAACAGATGCAACAAAAACAGTATTGGTAGTAAGTGAAAAAGGATATGGTAAAAGAACGGCTGTAGATGAATACCGTTTTACCAATCGTGGTGGTAAAGGGGTAAAAACGATCAATGTAACAGAAAAAACCGGTAGACTGGTGGGCATGCTTGGATGTTGATGAAACAGAAGACCTGATGATCACCTGTAAAAGCGGCGTTACTATCCGGATGAAAGTAGCAGATATCAGCGAACAGGGAAGGGCCACACAGGGCGTCAAATTGATCAGACTGGATGAAGGAGATGAAATAGCTGCTATTACCCGCCTTGATGATGAGCACGAAGGGGAAAATGGTCATAACGGCAATGGGCATCAGCCTGATCAGCCGGAAAATAATGACAATGAAAATACACCCCCGCAGAATGGCGACGCAACGGATAGCAGTGAAACTTCATCTGAGAATAGTCCGGGATAAAAATTATTTACCTTTAATCACATCATAACACTTAATTCAATAATAACGATTCAAATGAAAAAGTTTTTTTTGTTGTCAACTGTCCTGTTGTCTGCTTACCTGGTAAAGGCCCAGAATTACGAAACCATAAAAAACATGGTGATATTGAACCAGGCGAAAAAGGCGAAAGAAGAGGTTGATAAAGGAATGTCGAATTCAAAGTTCAATTCAAAACCTGAAGCGTTTATCCTGAAAGCCACTGTATATAGCGCATTGGCGGAAGAAGCAGGTACAAAAGGAACGCCGGCAGGGGACCAGCTTTTAGCCGATGCGGAGGCTGCATTTAATAAGTATAAGGAAATGGATCCGCAGATGAGTTTGTTAAGCGATCCCATTTACCAGAATGCGCCAATCCATATTTACTCCGGTCTTTTTTCTGCAGGATACAAGGATTATGAAGCCAAGAACTGGCAAGCCGGTTATGATAAATTCAAAAAAGTGGTTGACTATTCCGATCTGCTGATAGATAAAAAGATCATCACCGTTACAGCCGATACTAATAGCGTTCTCCTGGCAGGTATTACTGCAGAAAGCGCTGGTAAAAAAGATGAAGCGGCAAAATATTATGGACGCATAGCGGAGATGAGGGCCGGCGGCCAGGGTTTTGAAGGGATCTATAGTTATCTCGTAAGATACTATGCTACAAAAAAGGACATGGAGAATTTTGAAAAATACAAGGCTATAGGGTTGGAGCTGTACCCGGAAAGTGATTTTTTTAAGCTTGATAAAATTGATTTTGCGGTCGGGCTCGAAGAAGATTTCAATAAGAAGATCAAGGCCCTCGAGGATATGATCGCATCCGATCCCAAAAATGCCAAGGCGCCGGAATTACTGGGTGAAATAATATATGATACGCTTAATTCACGTAAAGACGATGCTGTGCAACCGGCCAATGCTGCCGAACTGGAAACTAAAATGATCAAAGCTTTTAATAAAGCAGCCGAATTAAAACCCGGCGATGAAATGCCTTATCTCTATATCGGCGATCATTTTATAAACAAGTCTATAAAGGCGGACGAGGAAAAGAGAGCGTTTGCACAGGACCTGGCCAAACGTACCAAACCGGGTGTAGCTGCTTCCAAAGAAGATGTAGCAAAAAGAGATGCATTGGATGCAAAATATATTGCAGCAATGGAATCTGCCCGCGAACCTTATGAAAAAGCAGCTGAGATCTTTGCCAAAAAAAGTGAACTGACAGCGCAGGATAAGCAGCAATACAGAAAAGTGACCGGTTATCTTAGGCGATATTTATACAGGTAAAAAGAACAGGGCTAAAGGAAATGCAGCCGATGTTGCCAAATATGCAGCAGAGGAGAAGAAGTGGAATGATCTGTATGCGTCAATAAAGTAAGAAATATTTAAAGTATATAAGAGCCGTCCGGATTGGGCGGCTTTTTTTTGTTTTAAGAACAGATCATATTGGAAGCAGTTGCCAATAGTCATGGTCCCAGTGAAAAGCTAGCCCTACATAAATACAATAACTACACAATAAGAGAAAGGCGTTCAAATCTTACTTCTGTTTTGTGCTTTGTTGTAGGGAATCTGGTTTGCCTATTGTGGGTGTTTGATTGGTTACTTATTTTGCAAGTCAATAAACCCAATATAAAAGCTATGACGTAAAATATTATTTTCGAAGTACTTCTTTAACCGCAGTTTCTTTAAAAGAGTTCCAACTTATATTCCAAAAACTGAAATCCTCAGCAATTTTTAAAAGCCTCCATTATCTAAAAATTCTCTAACAGGATTTCTTCTACCTTAATTGCAAAACCGGAAATAAAATTGGTATTTCTTTTTTTCGTTGATATTGCCTTACTAAGTATAAAAGTTTTTTTCCATAATCATAAGTTGTCTTTTAAAGAAAAAGCTTCTATCAGGAACTGAAACAAGGACCAAAGAATTTTTTTTTCGCCATTTAAATGCAGAAGTATAAAAAATAAATCATCTAATTGTGATGCTCTTTCGTATTTAATTTAAGTATTTTAACATGGTAAAGAAATCTTCCCGCTTTCGCTCCGCAGTATAAGAGGGTTGTCCTGGTTTGAAGTTCTCACGTCATACCCCATAATAGTTTTTTGAAAATTGTACTTAACATAATGTAAATTATAGGAAAAGTATTTTTCTTTAAATTCGCCGATCAGTTCAACCCATAACTTTACAACCATGAATCTCCGGGAAACTATTTTGAAAGAACATTCAAAGGCTAACTGCAGTAAGATCGTGAAATGGATCGGTAGCGATCAGAAACGTTTTGATGAATTGTTCAAACTTTCTTTAAATGATGAATACCGTGTTGTGCAACGTGCTGGCTGGCCATTGAGCAATGCGGCAATTGATCACCCTCAGCTTATTGAGAAACATTTCTCCAAATTGATAAAAAATCTGCAAAAACCCAACCTGCATGATGCTGTCAAGCGAAATACGGTGCGGCTGCTGGACCAGGTATCGATCCCCCGGAAATTCCATGGCGAAATAATGAATGCATGTTTCGGTTTTATTGCTGATCCACGGGAAAAAATTGCCGTGAAGGCGTTCTCATTAGGGATACTTCATAAACTCAGTCATCAATATCCGGAGATCCGGCAGGAATTAGTAACGATCATTGAAGATCGCTGGGATCTTGAAACGGCTGCTTTCAGATCGAGGGCCAGGAAAATATTGAAAGATACATGAACCACATAGAATCATAGGCACATAGGCCAACACATAGACTTTATATATCCGTGACTCCGGCAGGACAATTTGTGAAATTCTATATTTCTATGTGCCTAATGTGGTTCAATATTCTTTCTTTGAACTATATGGCTCACGAAATATCAATCGCAGGTTCTGGTCATACGTGATATAATTATACAGCCAGTTGATAAAAACAAAGAATCGGTTCTTTACTCCAAGTATCAGCATCAGGTGGAATCCCATCCAGATCAGCCACGCAAGAAAACCACCAAAATGAAGTTTGGGTTTTGGTATATCCACCACTGCAAGATTGCGTCCGACAGTCGCCATTGTTCCTTTGTCATAATACTCAAAATCAAAAAATTGGGTGGACCTTCTCTCAATTCGTTTTAGGTTGTCAGCAAGCAGCTCCGCCTGCTGCATAGCTACCGGTGCCACCTGCGGATGACCACGCGGATACTTCGGCGTTTCCATATAAGCGAGGTCGCCGACAGCATATACATTATTGTATCCTTCCACTCTGCACTGCCTGTCGGTTTTAATTCGGTTGCCGCGAACAATTAAGTTCTTATCAATACCACCAGGAACATTTCCTTTAATGCCGGCCGCCCATATCACAAGATTAGAAGCGATTGTTTTTCCATCCTTCAGGTTTACGTTGACGCCGTCATAATCGTTTACCAATGTATCTGTCATTACAGTCACACCAAGCTTAGTGAGGTATTTACGTGATTGTTCAGCCGATTTATCGCTCATAGCAGCAAGAGTTTTATCGGAACCCTCCAGCAAATAGATATGCATTTTGGAAAAATCAAGTTCAGGATAATCTTTTGGTAAAACATATCTCTTCATTTCAGCCAAGGCGCCGGATAGTTCTACGCCGGTGGGGCCGCCACCGACGACGACAATATTCATCCGACGCTGCAATTCATTTTCATCGATGATCGTTAGTGCTTCTTCGAAATTTTGTAAAATACGATAGCGCAGTTGGAGCGCTTCGACAGATGATTTCATCGGGATGGCATTTTTCTGTAAATGCTCATTATTAAAAAAATTAGTGCCCGCCCCCATGGCTAATACTAAAGCGTCGTACTGTATTTCTTCAATGTCAGTGATAATTATATTCTGCGCAGGAAGAATTTCTTTTAATGAAGCCAGCCTGATCTTTACATTCTTGCTTTTCTGAAAAACTTTCCTCAGGGGAAAAGAAATATTGCTGGCATCGAGACCTGCTGTCGCTACCTGGTAAAATAATGGCTGGAACTGGTGATGATTAAAGCGATCAACTAAAACCACCTCGAAACCGGGTTTGTTATTGAGCTTGCGGGCTAATTTGAGTCCTCCGAATCCTGCTCCTACTATTACGACTTTCATATCCTTTCATTTTAACAGCCCAAATTTACACAATTTTCAATAATTTTTGAAAATATAATATATGGATTTTACCTTTCCTTTTACTACGTAAAAAACAAACCCGGGACGATAAAGTTGAATGGACTTAATAAAGCAATCTCACCTTAATAGTTGCTTTCACATCTTTTAATAATTGCAATGCCTGTCCGGAAAGTTTTTTGTCAACATCCAATACCACATACCCAATCTCTTCATTGGTTTTTAAATACTGTCCAAGAATATTGATGTTATGTTTAGACAACTCTGTATTGATGGCTGACAAGACACCCGGCACATTATTATGTATATGCAGTATCCTGTGCGATCCTTCCTGCGGTGGAAGTGACAACGCGGGCACGGTATGCGAACCGAACGTTATTCCTTTTTCCAAATAATTAAAGAGCTTCACACTTACATCTTCCCCGATATTCTGTTGCGCTTCTTCCGTGCTTCCGCCAATATGTGGTGTCAGTATTACATTAGGAAGATCCTGCAAGGGACTTTGAAAATGATCGCCATTCTTTTCCGGTTCCCATGGATATACGTCAATAGCAGCTCCGCTGACCTGTCCGTCAAGAATAGATCTGCGTAAAGCCTCGAGGTCAACCACCTCTCCCCTTGCGTAGTTGATCAGTATAGAGCCTTTCTTGAAAAACTTCAGGTTACTTTTATTAATAAGATTTTTTGTTTGAGAAGTTTCGGGAACGTGTAATGTTATGACATCTGATCTCCCCAGCAATTCTTTCAATGATTTGGCATCTTCCGCATTTCCCAATGGAAGTTTCGTTTCTATATCATAAAAGATCACTTTCATTCCCAATGCTTCGGCCAGCACACTTACCTGCGAACCAATATTCCCATATCCAATAATACCCAGCGTTTTTCCCCTCAATTCATAACTGCCTTTTGCTTCTTTGAGCCATATACCTTCATGAGCGGCTTTATTTTTATCCGGTATCCGGCGAATGAGCATGATGGCTGCACCGATCACCAATTCAGCAACCGACCTCGTATTTGAATAAGGAGCATTGAAAACGACCACGCCATTCTTTGTGGCAGTTTTAAGATCCACCTGGTTTACCCCTATGCAAAAGCAACCAATAGCCTGTAGTTTTTTGGCAGCATCCAAAATATTTTTAGTGATCTGTGTCTTGGAACGGATGCCAAGAATATGAACGTCTTTTATTTCTTTGATCAATTCTTCTTCTGACAGCGCTTTATTTATCTTATCAACTTTTGAATAATCATGCTGGCGAAAATTCCTGGTCGCTACATCACTGATATTTTCGAGGAAGAGTATGCGTATTTTTTCTTTGGGATAGCTGGTTTTTCCTGTGTTGCTCATACTGCAAATATGCACATTACTGTTGATAAATAATCCGGTAAATAACAAAGTGGCCCAATCTTCGTTATAGTATTTTTGTCACTTTATCAGAATCATTTCCATGAAAACCATTAGCTGCATATTAGTACTCTTATTTATTGGATGGAGTTGTAACAGTTCTTCCGGCAAAGACACCCCGACCATTGTTAAAGAAGATTCCCTGGAATATTATCCTCCTACTCCCGGCAAATTAACCCAACAGGAATTCCGACGCTATTACCGGGACTTGTCCCACTATTTTGACAGCACTTTGTTGCGGAGAGGTTTTAATGGCGGTATACTAATTGCAAAAGATGGTAACATCGTTTATGAAAAATATGCCGGTTATTCGGACCTGAGGAAAAAAGACCCCATGACGGATAGCACGATGATGCATATCGCTTCGTCTGGCAAAACGTTTACCGGCATGGCGATCCTTCAGTTGGCGCAGGAAAATCAATTATCGTTAAGCGATTCCCTGCAAAAATTTTTTCCCGGTTTTCCTTACAAAGGAATTACGGTGCAGATGCTTCTCAGTCATCGCAGCGGATTGCCTAACTATGTCTACTTTGTGCCGGCCTGCAACAAATGGGATAAAAAGAAAGCAGTGACCAATGAAGATGTACTGAATTTGCTATATTCAGAAAAGCCTACCAGGCTCTTTAAACCCGGAACACGGTTCACCTACAGCAATACCAATTTTGTTTTGCTGGCGCTTATTATTGAAAAGGTCAGCGGTCAATCATTCCCCGATTTTATGCGACAGAAATATTTTGAACCGCTGGGCATGCACCACACGTATGTTTTTACAATGAAAGATTCCTTAACGGCCACACAATCCTATGCTGCCAATGGAACGCTATGGCAATATGACTGTCTCGAAGGAACTTATGGCGACAAGAATATTTATACAACACCACAGGACCTTTTGAAATGGGACCAGGCTTTTTATACAGAGCAATTGATCAATAAGACGATGCAGGATTCAGCCTTTACTCCTTACAGTAATGAACGACCCTCGATACACAACTATGGTCTTGCCTGGAGGCTCCTGATGGTTCCCAACGGAAAAAAAGTGATCTATCATAATGGACGGTGGCATGGTTTCAATGCGGCTTTTGCAAGATTAACTGATGAAAAAGTCACTATCATTATTTTGGGAAATAAGTACAACAGCCGGATCTACACCGCTGCCCGCAATGCCTACGACATATTTGGAAATTACATGCAAACCCATGACAGGGATGACGAGGAAACAGATGCCAGTGAGCCGGTTGTTAAAAAGCAAGCTCCTAAAAAAACAAAGCACTATACGACAAAAAAAGTAAGGAATAAGAGATAAGTTTGGTGCATGAAAATCCTCAGCGCGGAGGAGATACGTCTCTGGGACCAATATACTATTCAGCATGAACCCGTGTCTTCAATAGACCTGATGGAAAGAGCGGCTGGGAAATGTGTAGAGTGGCTGGAAGAAAACATCCCGGGCAAAAATCAATTTAATATTTTTTGTGGCAAGGGAAATAATGGAGGCGATGGTCTTGCCATTGCAAGAATGTTGGCCAACAAAAATTATCTTGTTACAGTATATATCCTTGAATTCGGGCATAAAGGCACTGAAGATTTTCAAGCCAATCTTGCCCGCCTGCATCAATGTCCCGAAGTAAAAATAAGTTTTATACAGACCGGGGAAAATTTCCGCAGCTTATCTTCTGATGAAATAATTATAGACGCCTTATTCGGTTCGGGTCTTAACAGGAAGCTGGAAGGAGTAACGGCGGGTTTAGTTGAGCATATCAACGATTGCAATTGCAAAACGATTGCTATTGATATTCCAAGCGGCATGTTTGTGGATCGTTCTTCCAAAGGCAATGTTGTTATCAGGGCGGATCATACATTAAGCTTTCAATGTTTGAAGCCTGCTTTCCTCGTTGCGGAGAACGCAGAGAATACCGGTGATGTTAATATCCTGGATATCGGGCTGCATGAAGGGTTTTATAAATCCGTCACCGGAATTTATGAATGGATCAATGCAGACACTATTCATTCAATTCATAAGCCAAGAAAGCGATTTTCACATAAAGGAAATTTCGGTCATGGATTGTTAGTTGCCGGCAGTTATGGAAAAATTGGCGCTGCAGTTCTTGCTGCGAAAGCGTGTATGCGAAGCGGAGTCGGTCTCCTCTCCTGCCATATTCCCAAATGCGGTTATGACATCATACAAACTACGGTGCCGGAAGCCATGGTGATGACGGATTTCAATTCTTCTTTTAATACCAAAGTTGAAGATGACCTGACTAAATATGAAACCATTGGTATCGGCCCCGGGATTGGCGTAGCGTCTGAAACTAAAATGTTATTGCGGGAAATTTTTGATACCTATCGTCACCCGGTTGTATTAGATGCCGATGCTTTGAATATAATGGCTGCGCAAAAAGATATCCTGAAGATGATCCCGGCCGGCTCGATACTTACACCTCATCCAAAAGAGTTTGAAAGAATGTTTGGTGAGTCAGAAAATGATTTTGACCGGATACAACTTGCTTTGAAAAAAGCAAAAGAGCTGAATGTGATCCTTGTCTTGAAGGGACATTATACATTTATTGCTACGCCTGATAAAAAAGGGTTCTTTAATTCAACCGGCAATGCAGGTATGGCAACCGGTGGCAGCGGTGATGTATTGACGGGAATATTGACGGGGTTATTGTCACAGGGATATAGTTCGGTTGAGACAGCAATTCTTAGCGTTTATCTTCATGGACTGGCCGGTGATATCGCGTCGGAAAAATTATCTGAAGAGGCGATGGTGGCAGGAGATATCATCGAAAATCTGGGAAACGCTTTTCTTTCGGTTAACGCCGGAACGACGTAGGTTCATTTACTAAACAAAATTCATGACCGACAACTCTGCAGCTTTTATACGAGCCGGAAATAGCAAGATAGTTTTTATACTCAGCATACTCGTTTCCTTATTCTGGATATTCGGCCAGGTCATTAACGTCTACCATTTCCCATTCATTGGCGCCATCGTGGAATTGCTTTGGGTTCCGGTGGTAGCTATGACTTTTCTTTTACCAGTGGTCTCTTTTATATTTTTGGTAAAAGAAAAGTTTAGTTTACGATCTCTCAATTTGTATTCTTTGCTTATTGTTGCGGCTACAATTCTGATCGTGCAATTTCTTATTTAGCCCCTGACAGGAAAAATGGGTTACCTTTTTATGTAATCCGGAATCAAAAGTATCTTATAACCATTATACCTGCACCTGTTTATGAAATACATTGTCGCCATCCTCGCTATTTCTGCATTGATCATCTGTTGCAATACGGGAGCAAAGAAAAGTGGCCTGCTGTCAAAGCCCGACGATCTGAAGGCTGATGAATACGTAATCAATATTGATCGTGATACCACCGTTGAAACAAAAAATGGGGCACTGCTCAAAATCCCCAGAGGTTCTTTAACTACCAGCCAGGGAAATACCGTGACCCTGGAAATAAAGGAAGCATACTCACTTCAACAAATGATCATGGCAGGATTGACAACACAATCTGATGGCGAACCGCTCTCTAGTGGCGGCATGATCTATATTAATGCTAAGGGCGGACAAGATGTAAGGATCACACAAGCTATCAAAGTTGCAATTCCCGCTGACTATCTCAGCGACAATATGCAATTATTCAAAGGAGAAAAGAACGCAGATGGAAATATTGATTGGAAAGAACCGACTTCATTGCCGAAGAATAAGCAATTAGCCAGTGTTAACGGAGGACAAGTTTTGTTTCAAAGTAAATGTGCAAACTGCCATGCAATAGGTCAGGACATGACAGGCCCAAACCTTGCGCATTTTATGAAAAGATTTCCGATCGGTAACGAAGGTGATGGAAGATATTATGATCACGCGTTCTACCAATACAGGGGCGAGGCAGTTTTGAAAGCAGATTCAATAAATATACCAGATGGCGATTATCTAAATACCTATTATCACTTCGATCCTTATTTCATTTATAAATGCAATCTTAGAAACATGTATGGTTCTATGGGGCCAGTATTGTGGACCGATACAAGCGACGATAATCTGTTAAGTATTTATAGATACATTCAAAATGAAAGTGACAGAAAGAATTTACTTCTGCCATCTCATGCCTATTTGAAGGACTGCGCTGATAGTTGTGTAAAGTTTAAACAAACTGTTGCGGATATTAAGAACAAAAAAGAGGCGGCTAAATTAAAAAGGAAAAGCTTGGTAGATGAGAACGGCCCATTAGTTGACAAAAAACCAGATTCTACATGGGGAGTCACTAATACTCCGCCCCCTGATTTTGATGAAAGGGTTTCGCCAAAATATTATGATGCGGTATATTATCAATTTACGATAGAAAGTTTCGGATGGTACAATATTGACGTGCTGATGAAAAACGTGAACGGTGTTGAAGAGAGTGAATTATTTGTAAAAATAGTTGGTCAATACCGGGAAAAAATAAAAATATTCTTAATTATTCCTTCGGTAAAGGTTTATGGTGAAGGCGGACCTGCCGAAAGCGATCCGGATAAATTTGCTTTTTTTTACAAAAATGGAAAATTGCCGCTGCCTCAAAATACAGACGCCTATATATTGGCCGTTACCGAGACCGAAGAATCAATTGCCTTTGGAATAAAGAAATTTACTACATCAATCAGACAGGAACTGGAGATGTCATTAAACCAATCAAACAAAGAACTATTTACTGCCGCGATAAAACAGTTAAACCTCAACAGGCTTCACATCAAAGTAGCAGATTCAAAAAACGCTGACGAAATAAGAAAAACTGATACTGACCTAAAAAACATTGACCAGGAACTGAAGAAAGCGGAAGACCTTAAGCCTAAAAATTGTGATTGTGACTGTGGTTCGGAACGTGCAGCTACAGTTACCAGCAACTCCATTAATAATCGGAAGAAATAAACTGATTTCTGTCATTTGCTCAATAGTAAATAGAACCCTGAACGGAGCGTCGCAACTGTCGCTTAATCAGGGCACTAAAGCCGGCAACAAAAAACTCTCATACATTGACGGGAACCCTGTTTTCCCCTATCTTTGCCGTCCTTTAAATTTTTATTAAGAATTACTGTTTTATGGACAAATTGATCTATCTCGTCCCCATCATGGGTGTAATAGGTTTGCTCTACACTCTTGTAAAATTCAATTGGGTTTCAAAACAGGATGCCGGTACCGATCGCATGAAAGAGATCAGTACTTATATCGCCGAAGGCGCCATGGCTTTCCTGAAAGCTGAATGGAAGATTCTTACCTATTTCGCTGTCATCGTTGCCTTGCTGCTTGGTTTTATGGGCAGCCGCAGTGAAAGCTCACATTGGTCAATCGCGGTTTCCTTTGTTATTGGTGCTTTCTTCAGTGCCTTGGCGGGATTATATCGGCATGAAAGCAGCAACAAAAGCCAATGTTCGCACTGCACAGGCGGCACGTACTAGTCTTTCCAAAGCGTTGAAAGTTTCTTTTACCGGCGGATCGGTAATGGGTATGGGTGTTGCGGGCCTGGCAGTACTAGGTTTTGGAGGTTTATTCATAGTATTATTAAAAGTATTCGCACCGGAAGCTGCTTCTAATTCTCATGAAGTAGCCCGTGCAATTGAAATATCTGACTGGTTTTTCCCTTGGCGCTGAATCAATAGCCTTATTTGCCCGTGTTGGCGGTGGTATCTATACAAAGGCTGCTGATGTTGGTGCTGACCTGGTGGGAAAAGTTGAAGCAGGTATACCCGAAGATGATCCGCGCAATCCTGCAACTATTGCAGATAATGTCGGAGATAACGTAGGTGATGTTGCCGGTATGGGTGCTGACCTGTTTGGTTCTTATGTCGCTACAGTTCTCGCTACGATCGTACTTGGGACATGAGGTGACCAATGCAACCGGTGGTCCTTTGGCTGATGGATATATGGGCTTCTCCCCGATTTTATTCCAATGCTTATTGCAGGCATTGGAATTATTTTTTCAATCATAGGAACTTTTTTTGTACGAATAAGCGAATCAGCAGGAGTTAATACTGGTGTTGTGCAAAAAGCGTTGAATATGGGCAACTGGGGTAGTATTATATTGACACTTGCAGCCAGTTATTTTTTAGTTGATTATATTTTGCCGGATGGCAGTCTTTATATCCGCGGATTTGAATTTACAAAATTCAGGTATTCGGCGCAATTGCTTTAGGTCTTGTTGTAGGAACTTTAATGAGCATCATAACTGAATTTTATACTTCTATAGGCAAACGACCTGTAAATACAATTGTTCGTCAATCAGCAACCGGCCATGCCACAAACGTAATCGGTGGTCTTGGCTGTTGGTATGGAATCTACATTATTACCTATTATTAGTTTTGGCTGGCGGTATCTACGGTTCTTTTGAATTGGCAGGATTATATGGTGTGGCAATTGCTGCTGCGGGCATGATGGCGACAACTGCCATGCAATTAGCGATTGATGCTTTTGGTCCCATAGCAGATAATGCAGGTGGTATTGCCGAAATGAGTGAATTACCAAAAGATGTTCGTGAAAAAACGGATACGCTCGATGCGGTAGGTAATACAACTGCAGCAACCGGTAAAGGATTTGCGATTGCTTCCGCTGCACTAACAGCATTGGCTTTATTTGCTGCTTTTGTTGGTGTATCAATGCCAATGGTTTTAAAATGGATGGCATCAATATTTATAAAGCTCCTGTTTTGGCCAGTTTATTTGTTGGTGGTATGATACCCTTTATATTTTCTTCTTTAGCGATACAAGCGGTTGGTAAAGCCGCCATGGCAATGGTAGAAGAAGTGAGAAGACAGTTTAAAACGATTCCCGGTATCATGGAAGGAACCGGGAAGCCAGAGTATGATAAATGCGTTGCGATATCTACCGATGCGTCCATTAAAAAAATGATGTTGCCGGGTGCTATTGCTATCGTTTCTCCGTTGATCATGGGTTTTCTTTTAGGGCCCGAAGCACTGGGTGGGTTTTTAGCAGGTGCAACTGTGAGCGGAGTATTGATGGGAATGTTTCAAAATAATGCCGGTGGCGCCTGGGATAATGCTAAAAAAAGTTTTGAGAAAGGTGCAGAGATCAATGGGGAGAAATTATTATAAAGGCTCTGATCCGCATAAAGCATCCGTAACGGGTGACACAGTTGGCGATCCTTTTAAAGATACTTCTGGACCTTCAATGAATATTCTGATTAAATTGATGTCTATTGTATCTTTGGTCATTGCCCCTACTCTTGCACAAATTTACAGCAAGAAAGTAGCTGAGGTTAGTAATAAGACCGAATCAGTGCAGCAGGCGATTGTAACAACAAAACCAGATAGTTCAAAAACTGCTATCTTCACTTATAATAAATAATTTAAGAGCTTAGTCAGAACCATTATCATTTAGTCCCACTGTTTCTACAGGGGGGCTTTTTTTTATACAGGAAACCGAAGCTTGTTTCTCCCGATTTTTCAACCACTAATTAAGTATATACTTTAATTGGCTTTGTCCGGCTAACACTTAAATCATATTATATTATTGTTTTAATGGAAAAAAAGAAAGAATATTTGGTAGTTTTCTTATGGTAATACCACCCAGACGAAAACCAAACCATGAGCCTATCTCAGAGTAAACACCGCGAAAAAATATGGTGGATCAAACCCTGGTTTGCAGGATTTTTCACTTTTTTTATACTCATTGGTTTTTCCCTTTTCATAATAGCCCACAATCCAAAATTGAAAAGAACCAGGAAAGCCAGGCGGCCGAAAACATGGCTGAATCAGTGGCAGACAGGTTGCAACAATCACTTCAATACAGTCTTTCGGCCACACAGTCATTAGCTATGATAATAGATAAAGACGGTATACCCCACAACTTTGATTCCATAGCCGCCTACATTTTAAAAAACAATAAATATATAGATGCAGTAGAGCTGGTGCCTGATGGCGTTATTAGCTATATCAGTCCTGTAAAAGGAAATGAAGCTGCGCTTGGAAAAAATATATTTGAAGATAGTGTGAGGTCAAAAGAAGCATTTAAAGCTATTGCTAAAAAGGAATTATATTTTGCGGGACCATTCGAACTTCACCAGGGCGGAATTGGAACAGTCGGGCGGCTGCCTGTATTTAGAAATAATAAATTTTGGGGATTCTCCGCGGTGGTATTGCGTCTTCCTACGTTTTTAAGAGCAGCGGGTATTGATACTAGCGGACGGAATGGATATTATTTTCAGTTGTCTAAGATCAACCCAAACACCGGCAATGAAGAATTTTTTCTGCCATCGAGAAAATATTCTCCCGGTGAATATAAAATCGCTGTTCCTTTACCTAATGGTGAATGGAAATTATCAGTGATCCCGGTCAACGGTTATAAATCTATCCAGGCGATCCTTCCCATTTCAATACTTGCATTTATCTTATCTGTGCTCGGTGGAATATTTGCAGCCTATGCAGCCCGAACACCGCTCCGATTGCAACGACTCGTTTATGAAAGAACATCGGAATTAGAAGAAAGCATTGACGAAGCAAAAAAGACAGAACAGGAATTAATTAAATCCAGGGGGGAACTAAGAGAACTTAGTATTTATCTGGAAAATATTCGTGAAGAAGAAAGATTAAATGTATCCAGGGAAATACATGACCACCTGGGTCAGCAATTGGCGGTTTTAAAAATGGATGTAGCCCGGCTTGAAGATAAAACTACACATAGTAAAGAAGCCTGGTCCAGCAAGATCAGCAATTTACTTGTTGCTATCGATAATATGATAGAAGATGTGAGGAAGATCTCTTTGGCATTGCGCCCGGGACTCCTGGATGATATTGGTTTGGCAGCCGCCATAGAATGGTATTGTCATGATTTTAATAAAAGAACCGGGATCAGGACCTCGTTTGTTTCTGATGTTATCGATGATAGCATTCCTCAACAATTTAATATCGGCATCTTCCGTATATTTCAGGAATCACTTGCGAGTGTAGCTGGACATTCCGGAGCTTTGAATGTGGATGTTTCGCTTAAATGCAAGGATAGCCAACTGCTTTTATTGATAGCGGATAATGGAAAAGGTTTTGATTCATCGGAAACCAGCGCTAATACATCGCAGGGCATATTGGTGATGAAGGAAAGAGCTGTAATGATGAGCGGTAAATACACTATAAACAGCGTCCCTGGGCAGGGGACTATCATTGAAGTCAGTGTCCCTTTGGCGACCTAGTTTGTTTGAACAAATGCCTCTTTATGCATACCTTCTTCTACCTTCTGTAACCTTTTTTCAGCTTCTGCGTCACATAGTTAACCAGTGTTAAAAAAAATTAAATTAGGTTAGAGAAGTTTCGTATTACGAAAATAGTCGTATATTCGACCAGAAAATACCCATTATTATGTCAAATACAAAGACTATCAGACCGACCGAAAGTGAGCTGGAAATATTGCAAACACTGTGGACAAGAGGTTTAGCGACTGTACGCGAAGTACACGAAGATCTTGCACGAACAAAAGACGTTGGTTATACGACTACGCTTAAGCTGATGCAGATCATGCATGAAAAAGGATTAGTAAAAAGAGATGACTCAATGCGTACTCATGTGTACCAGGCAGCCGTCAACAAAGAAAAGACTCAAAAACACATGCTGGGCAAAATGATTGACAGTTTGTTTGGCGGGTCTTCAACCCAACTCGTGATCCAGGCACTGGGTGAAAACAAAGCTAGTCCCGAAGAACTGGCAAAAATACAGGCACTATTGGATAACCTGAAAAATCAATAAGAATGATCGTTGGCCAATCAGACCTTCTTCAGGCACTCGGATGGGCTGTTCTGAACAGCCTCTGGCAAATGGCTTTACTGTGGGTGATATTTCAGCTGATCTCCGGGATATTCAGATCAGCCAATCCATCACAGAAAAGCTATTTCGCGACTAGTTTAATTATTATAGGATTTACATGGTTTCTTTACACGTTTTTTTCAGTACTCACTCAAAATACACCCGTTAATAATGTTATCGCTTCAGGCATTATCAACACTAATGGCAATGAACAACTGAACGATTGGCTGAATACTATGTTACCGGTGGCATCAGTAGTTTACCTGGCGCTGCTATTGTTACCCGCATTTTATTTTATTCGGAACTATCGCTATGTACAGGCTATCAGGCAACATCAATTGACAAAAATTGATGTACAATGGAGAATATTTGTAAAAAATGTAGCTGCGAGCCTGGGTATTAAGAAACCGGTGCATATCTGGCTTTCCGGTATTGTAACATCCCCGGTTACTATTGGTTATCTGAAACCTGTCATTCTTCTTCCCTTTGCAGCTATCAATCAATTATCGACACAGCAAATAGAAGCTATCTTATTACATGAGTTAGCGCATATCAGGAGATATGACTACCTCTTTAACCTTATCATCCGTTTTATTCAAACTGTTCTTTACTTCAATCCATTTGTAAAAGCGTTGGTTAAAGCTGTGGAAATTGAAAGAGAAAAAAGCTGTGATGAAATGGTGATACAGTTTCAATATGATCCAAAAGGTTATGCCTCTGCCCTGCTGATGCTGGAAAAATTTAATTTTTTACCGAAGCCATTAGCGGTAGCTGCTTCCGGAAAAAAGAGTGATCTGTTCCGAAGGATCGAGTGGATGCTTGGTGTGCGGAAAAAACAATTGATCTCTTTTAATAAACTGGCAGGCTTGTTCGCCGGATTGCTTTGTTTCATTGTGTTGAATGCGTTGTTGATAATAAGTAAGGAACCGTCAAAAGAATCTCAGGATATATCTTCCCTGTCCCCTATGTTTTCCCCGGTTTATTTTTTTACGGAAAATGAACGACAAAGAAAACCTGCAGAAGCACCGAAAGAGATACAGGTGCCGACCATTGTAAATCATGTAAATCCGGAAGCGACTGATATTGAGAAGAACGAGGAAACTGAAATCTCTGATCAACGTAAAGAATACGCTTCTCCTGCGCAGGCCAAAATCGCTCTAACTCCTTATACATACACCTATGTGAATCTTGTCGAAAAAATGGTTCCTCAATTGAAAAATTACCAGGAAGAACAAGTAAAGGAAGTTGTTGAAGCATCAAAGAAAGTGTTGGAGGAAAAACAATGGAAAGATGCGGAGAAGAGGATCGCCGATGCTTTATCGGAACATGAAAAGGCTATTTTGAAAATGCAGTATGATAAAGAGCTGAGTAAAGTGGATTGGAAAAAAATGCAGGAAAAACTCAGAGTAGCTTATGATCAAATTGACTGGAACCAGGTTAATGATAATTTGAATAAAGCCATTGTTGAAATTAAAATAGACAGCCTGACACACGCCTACACAACAACCCTGAATGAATTATCCTGCCTTCAAAAGGAATTATGCGAAAACAATCTAACCGGCATTCCCGATACTGATATAAGCTTAAGGGATGTTGAAAGATCTAAAAAGAACGTTCAAAGTGCAATTAGTACTTTGAATAAAGTTCGTACCCGGAAGATAATTCATCTGTAATTCTATTTTACTTATCAAACTCCCGATCACCTTTTAGTTCTGTAAAGGGCCACCTTTATCATTCTATTCTCTCCCTGATATTTCAATATATTTGAAGAAAGACTGGAAAACGTTATGTCAACCGGATCATTTGCCAACCAGGTCGCTGTTATTACCGGCGCGGGCCAGGGTATTGGCTTTGAAATTGCGAGACAATTGGCAGCTCATGGAGCAAAACTTGTCTTGAATGACATTGATGAATCAAAGGCAAAACAAGCGGCTGCAAAAATTAGTAAAGAAGGGATTTGCCACGCAATGACCGGCGACGCTGCCGATACGGATTTTATAAAACTAATGGTAAATGAGGCCGTCAATAAGTTCGGTAAACTGACGATCGCTGTAGCAAATGCAGGCATCACTTTATTTGGTGATTTCTTTGAGTATAAGCCAGAATCTCTCGATGAGGTAATGAGAGTTAATCTTCGAAGTAGTTTCTTTCTCGTACAGGCTGCAGCATCACAAATGAAAAAACAAAAAGAAGGAGGCAATATTTTGCTGATGTCGTCGGTGACGGCTCACCAGGCGCATAAAGATCTTGCCGCGTATAGCATGACCAAAGCAGCAATCGAAATGCTGGCTAAATCATTGGTCATCGAGTTGTCTCCATTTAATATTTCAATTAATGCTATTGCGCCCGGCGCCACCAAAACTGAAAGAACAGCGGAGGATGCTCAATATGAAAAAACATGGAGCCGTATAACACCAGCAGGAAGACCGGCTGCTGTAGAAGATATTGCTAATGCCGCTTTATTTATGTTAGCGCCTGCATCACGACATATAACAGGTCAGAGTTTAGTTATTGATGGAGGCTGGACGTCGGTGAGTCCATCTCCTGAATAACTTCCCCGTTTCTTTTGAGCTTTTCTAATATTTACCTGATAAGTGTTATGGTTCCCTTCAATTTTAATTTACTTGTCTTGAAGGTAACGAGGTAGGGATAAACTCCGGAAGGCTGTGGCGCACCATTGACTCTTCCGTCCCAAGAAACAATTTCGCTTACTGCATGATAAACCAACTGGCCGTGGCGATTAAAAACACTCACAGTGGCGTCGAACGCCGGATCAAGAAAAGGGATCTGCCATCTGTCATTTTTCCCATCCCCATTAGGCGTGAATGCGGTGGGAACATAAATACCGGTAACAACTTTTACCAATACCTTGTCCTCATTGCTACAGCCAAAAATTGACACAGCGGAAAGAGTGTAGCTGATGTCAGCTATTGGCGAAACTGTGGGCTTCATGTCCGTAATATCATCAATATGGTCGTTCGGGGACCAGGAATAATGTATTTCTTCTCCTTCCGCGCTTCCAGTCAGAACTATAGAGCTACCGGTAATTAATACTCTGTCAGGTCCGGCATCTACCAAAGGCTTTTCATGCACATTTATTTTTATTTCTTTTGATGCGATACGACAGGAAGTTAATTGCGCAGCACTCGCTTCTACTACAGACAACCTGTACCAATAAGTGCCCGCGTTGGTGGGCTGTCGAATATAGCTGGTAGTAGTCGCTCCTGGGATATCGCTCCATGTCAATCCTTTGTCAGTACTCAATTGCCAGTGATAAACAGGTGACACATAACTCGACGACACAGTTCCATTAAAAATATAAGCATTGGTATTGCTTTCACACACATCATCAACATTCGATGTATTTCCCTGGATATTTGCCTTGATGAGCGGGCCGCAGGGTCGAAAGGTAATATCATCCAATGCAAGATCATTTCCATAACCTCCGGGGGCATTATTTGTCATTCGCAACACAATTCTTGCATTATCAGGCGGAGTGGTAAAATAAAAGCCATACTGCACCCAGGCCGGTTGACCTGTCTGCAAAATGTCGCCGGTTTGGAATTCCTGCAATACCGCGCCGGCAGGGGTTTCTATCCTGAATGTAATATTGGGTTTGATGCCATTCGGCTTCATCATATTCATGATCCATGCAGCAAATTCATACGTTGTATTAGGACAGAGGTCCGTGACTGTAGTGAGAAAAAAATCACCCGGATCAAATGAGGCATTCACCAGCATGAAAGCGCCCGTGCCTGTATGATCAGATGCAACAGTGTGCCATGTGTTGCCAAAACAATTAGTTGTGGACGTAGTAATGGTATAATAGCCGTCATCGGGACAGGAAGACGATGTATAAATATAACCCGGGGGTGAAAAGCCGGATGATCCTCCACCCGATCCGAAAGTGATATTGACAACAGGATCGCCAAGACTTCCATTGCACAGTTGAGCCTGTGCCGGTATAAAAAAAACGATCGGGGTCAGGAAGAGTAAAAAAGATAAAATAAAGCGGCTATGAACAATCGGTGCGGGTCTCACAAAAATTTTTGGTTAAAAACACTCTCAAGTTACAATTTTTAGCCTTATTTACCATAATAACTGCCAGAGACAATACGCCTGAACATTTCTTTCATTTGCCGTCATTTTCTCTAAGCCGCATTTCATTCTTAACTTTATAGTGTCATTTGTGAACCCGATTTTAATATATTTATATGGAACATAAAAAAAATTTAGAAGAGCTGAATAAACAGTCCTTGTTGAAACTGGAAGAATATTTAAAATCTAAAGGCGCATTAAAGAAAGATGATCACGAAAAACTTCATAAAGCAAAAGAAGAATGGCAGGTAGCCTGGAGTAAACTTATGGAAACACTGATGGTGTTAGAGCGTCTTGAGATATAATTTTCTTTGTTTTTGCCGAAACCATCCCCGTTATGGCCTTATTTCCGGTTCTATATTATGCATGCCGGCCGGGGTCCTTTGGGAAGCATGAGAAATATGAATTTTATGAGCCAGCTTTGTTTTGATCCATTTTTCCAGTCTATGGTGAAAGGGTATCAATACAGCGGCAACAGCTACCAAAATCAGCAGCATAAATACAGGTGTGTGATTTGTTAATTTTTCGATATAAGGGTGAATAATGAGATAGACGAACTCAAACAGGAAAAGCAATGATATAAGAACATATACTTCAACAGTCCGGGCTTTGGTTTTTTTCCTGCTTATCAGCAGCAACAACAGAAAAAGCACGACAATCAAGGAGGCAATGCCCATCAATTGAATATTATTCTGTCTGTCTTTTTCTGCTTTTACTTTTTCATCCTGCAATTGCTGTTGTCTTTTTCTTTCTTCAAAAGAAAGCGTCTGCACCCTTTTAATTTTTTCCTGGTTAAATAAAGAATCCTTGGTTTCTATGGTTATCTGCTGATAAAAAAATGCGGAATCTAATCTATTTTTTGCTTTGTAGTGATCAGTAAGGAACCGGCTTGCATCCAATTTATATAAATTAAAGTTTCCGCGATCAGCGGCAGCGAGTGATTGTTTCGCATAGTACAGGACCGAATCATTTTGCTTTGTGTTTCTGAAAAGCCTGGCCATTCCCAGTGAGGCTTCCGCTATGCCTTCATCGTCACCTTCGTTTTGATAATAATAAAGCGATGATCGGTAATTTTTCATTGCTTCTTTCGGCTCATTCATTTTGTAATAAATGTTTCCGAAATTATTTAACGCGATACTTATGGAATAGCTGTCATCAATTTTCGTGGCAAGTTCAAACGCTTTTTGTGTAAAAAAAAGGGCGGAATCCAGCATATTTATTTTTTCATACGTATCTCCTATCCGGAGCAAAGCATTTGTCAAGCCTTCTTGGTCCGATGCTTTTTCTGCATTGTGCATACCACGAAAAGCATAATTAAGCGCCTCCTTGTAATCACCGAGCTCCGCATTTACATTAGAAATATTTCCCTGGTTGCGCATGACGCCATCAACGTTCCTGATCTTTTCATTGATTTGCAAAGCCTCCAAAAGATTTTGCAAGGCCTGGGGATGATTGCCGATCGAACTTAATACTGTACCGATCCGGTTTAAACTTATTGCTTCACCTTTTTCAAAGCCAATTTTGCGGGCAAGGGACAATGCTTCCTGTGCAAACATCAGGCTGGTATCAGTCTTTGATGTTGAATACACGCGGCTCAACTCTTCCAGTAATAATACCCGGCTGGTATCCGGCCCTGATTTTTGGAGAGCCAGTTTCAAACTTTCCGCCTCGCTGGATTGCGCACTTGCAAAGGAGAAATAGAAACATAATAGCAAAAGAAGCTTGATCTTTTTCATATACAAAATCTATAGGTTAACGGTATAAGAAAAAAATCCCTTATTAAAATATGAAGGGATCCTTACAAAACGAGTTAAACTTTCCAGGAATACTAGTCTCTTGGTCTTCGGTCCAATGTATCGGGAGGCGTCATATTGTGAGAAGGGTCGTGCATCTTATCGGATGAATCGGCTGACTGAACTTCCTTTGTTTTGGACTCTTCAGTCTTCGTTTCAGTACTGTTGTTACAGGCGGTCAGGATACCCGCAAAAGCAAGAACAATTAATACCTTTTTCATTTCACTAAATTTAAGTTAGATGGGGATAATATTTTTTGTTTAAAGATAATAATTAAACCATACGAATGCGGACCGGTGATGAAAACTATAACTTCCTTTTGTTCTGCCGTCGGTTGTTGGTCAATATAGTGATATTAAAATGTTAATACCGCGTGGCGGGTATATAGCATTCATAGGTTCTTCGTTAGTTTTCATGAGTAAAATTCAGAATATAATGAGGAAGATATTTCTATGGTTGATCTTTATTATTGGTGGATGTTCTCTTAGAGCACAGACCTCTGCAGGACCTTCTCTTCCCATTAAGATCCGGTTGATCGATTCTATCACTTGCACTTCCGTAAAAGACCAGAGTCAAAGTCCCACCTGCTGGGTGTTTGGCACCAATTCATTATTCGAAAGTGACCTGTTAAAGAAGTATCAGCTTGATCTCAACCTATCTGAAATGTTCATTGCCCGTTATGCCTATGTCGACAAGGCTAAACAATGGTTGGCTACAAAAGGAAAAACATATTTTGCCGGCGGCGGGCAATTTCATGATGTGATCCGAGTAATTAATAGCTATGGTATGGTTCCCGAAGAAGCCTATACTGGCAAACCAAACGGGGAATACAGTCATAACCATGCAAGACTGGATACAGCGATGAAAACTTTCATGAATGATCTGTTGAAACAAGGAGTGACCACGTTAACCCAAAAGAACCTGGAGCAATTGAATGATACCCTCGATCATTATCTTGGTAAAGTGCCCGAACTTTTTTGGTACAATCAAAAGCAATATACTCCCAAAACATTTGCGGCCGAAGTTGTTCATTTTGCAAATGATTATATAGAGGTAGTATCCTTTGCCGATCATCCGCTGTATAAGCAATTTGTGCTCGAGGACAAATTCAACTGGGCGAGGGATAGTTTTTACAATCTTACTCTAAATGAATTTCAGATGTTGGTTGATACTGCATTGGCTAAAGGCTGGTCTATTGGCTGGGAAGGCGATGTAACTGAATCGGGCTTCAATTATTTTGGCGGATTTGCATCATCAGATACATTGAGGCACAAGTATGATGACGAGCGGCTTTCGGATTACAAAGATGAAACAACGGAGAGAGATCATATGCTGCACATTGTTGGAGTTGGAAAAGACGAGAACAACAGGAAGTGGTATTATCTGAAGAATTCCTGGGGCACATGGTTCAGTAAATACAAGGGATACCTCTTTATGGACGAGAATTATTTTAAACTAAAAACCGTCATCATGATGGTAAATAAAGCCGCGCTCCCGCAAAACCTGAAGCAAAACCTGGGAGTGAAATAACTATTACCTTAAAATTTTATCGTAGAAAGCATAAATACCGGGTGGCGGGTATCCGAAACGTATATCTTTATATTACTTTCAGACCGGGTTTAAAAACCAACTTGCAAAATCAACGGCTTATTCGATGAACGAAAATCTAAATACTCCGGGGAATAATCCTCCTGAGCCTCCTGAATTCTCAACCAATCAACCACAACAACCAATGGAAGTACATCATCATGGACATGTCCATCATAAAACGAAATGGAAAGAATATTTTTTTCAGTTCCTGATGCTTTTCCTTGCTGTTTTTTTAGGTTTTCTCGCCGAAAACCTGAGGGAGCATATTGAAGAAAAAAAACGGGAAAAGGAATATATAAAGTCTCTTATTGTTGATCTCGGAGTAGATAAGGCCAGTATTAATATAATGCGGGAAAAAATAGCCGAACAGATACTGGGATTTGATACACTTCAGACATTATTTTCATCAGATCTTAAAAATAGTCCGAACGATGTTTATGATTGCTATTATTACAGCGCTTACCTCCAACTCTCCTATCCTGTAAATTTTAACGAAAGGACCATCACACAGTTGTTAAGCTCAGGCAACATGCGTCTCATAAAAACGACCGGAGTGGCTGACAGCTTGATGGAATATTTTAATATCATAAAAGATGTCGATGTGCAAAAGCAGATGTATGTAGATCATATAAACAAGTGCACTGAATCCATGTACAATGTGTATGATATTTCTTACCTGAGAAGGCGGGTTGGCCCGGACGACAGCCTCATATTTGTGACAAGCGATTGGTCAAATATCAAATTACTTTCCACGGATCCTGCAATATTAAGTAAGCTATCAGCTTCTCTCGAAGTTACCAAACTCATCATCCATGGTTACAAGCTCTACCTGGAGTTAATTGATGAGAAGGCTACACGACTGAGAAATTTTTTGCAAAGTCAATATCACCTTGAAGGCTAGCTCATCTTCTTGCCTGGGCAGTAATAGTATTATCTTTGGCCAAATAATTTAAAACAACAATAGTTCATTACAGGATGAAGAAAAGTTTTTTTATAGCATTGGAAGGTATTGACGGAAGCGGTAAAAGCACCCAGATAAAATTGTTATCAGAAAAATTGAAGAAAGAAGGGTTTAAGATTTATACAACCTGTGAGCCAACCGACAGCCCGATCGGTTCGCTGATAAAAAATATATTCAAGCACAGGATCGAAGCTGATCACAAAACAATAGCCGGCCTATATGTTGCCGACAGGCTTGATCATTTGTTAAATAAGACAAATGGAATTTTGAAGAAAATGGACGAAGGCTATACCGTGATCACGGATCGCTACTATTTTTCTTCCTATGCTTACCAGGGCACACACATGTCGTTGGACTGGGTTATTCAAGCCAACTCATTAAGTGCAGAATTACTTCGTCCTGACCTGAACATCTTTATCGATATACCCGCCAACGTTGCTATGGAGCGTTTAAGCGGAGATAGAAATGTCATTGAGCTGTATGAAAGTCTCGAGAATCTAAGCAATGTGAGAAAAAAGTATTTTGAATCATTCGACAAATTAAAAGACGAAGAAAAGATATTTATTACAGAAGGCAATCGGCCATCGGAATCAATTTTCAATGACATTTGGAAGGAACTCTATCCCCTTTTGACGCCGGCTAAATCATTCACAGAACAGAAATAGAGATCAGAGTTCGCCATTTATAATTCCCTTATCCAGATATTCCGGTAACTGATAGGTTCACTCGGATCACCATGCGCCTGTAGCTTGATAGGTGCAGGTCCGTGCTTTTTATATTCCGGTGCCCCGATATATTTTGTCACTCCTTTTAATTCGAAATTGTTTTGAACCAGTACGCCGTTTTGCAAAGCGGTTACTCTTGCGGGAGATTTCAACGTACCGTCATCGTTAAAACGCGGAGCGGTCCAGATGATATCATAAGTCTGCCATTCACCGGGTTTTTTACAGGCATTTACTAACGGGATAGATTGCTTGTAAATGCTTGCTGTTTGTCCGTTGACATATGTCGAATTGTTATAACAATCCAGCACCTGTATCTCGTAACCATCGTCGCCAGGGCCTGTTGATGCAAGGAATACACCACTATTGCCTCTTGCCTGCCCAGACCCTGTAATGTTTTCCGGTATCTTCCATTCTATATGTAATTGGTAGTCGGTGAACGATCTTTTAGTCTGTATATTACCGGCATCTTTTTTTACGGTAATGACACCATTAGCCACGGTCCAATCAGCCGGCGCTTTAGGATCCTTTACGGAAACCCATTCATCGAGATTTTTGCCACCAAATAAAATAATGGCATCCGAAGGCGCATCGCTGTTCGCAGCACCCGGAGTTACTATTTTCGGAACGGGTGTCCACACTTCGGTTGCTTTTGGGTCACCCTGTTGGGAAAAAACTATTACGGAATACCCCATAATTCCTAAGAACAAAGCAACAATCTTGTTTGTCATTGTATTTATTTTTAAAAAAGTATTTAAAATGGAAACTGAAGTTAGAAAATATTTGATTAGTAACAGTTAATCAGATCATAGTTCCCTGTACAGTCCGAAATTTAGCCCCGCATTCCATAAATGTTCTGTTATAGGAGTATCAATGTTTTTCAAGATACCGTAACTGAAAGTTGGCTCTATTCTTACATACATTTTATCTTTTAGTTTACATTCGGCGCCTAAACTTATCGTAGGGGAAATATTAACCTTCTTGAATTCTTGGGACATAGATTGCCTCTTTATTTCAGTTTTACCATTGGAATATTCAAAAACATTTTTTTGGTTGGAATTAAGCAAAAAATTTGTCGCGAACCCGGCACTTGAAATGAAACGGGTTTTCCCTTTTCCAACCATCACATTCACCTTCATGGGGATATCAATATAATGGTAGTTGTAAACAAATTTTGCGCTAATGGGTGCGCCTGGTTCTGGTTGTTCATATACCAGGCCATGTTTTTTAGTTTGATAACCTTTATTGGAATATTGAATTCCCGTCTTAAAGGAAAACAGCTTTGTGATGGCAAGACAAAAATTCAATCCTGTTGAATAACCGGATTTCCCGGTCTCCCCTTTATTCCTGATTTTGATTACTTCATCCGCGAAAGAGCCGTCACCATTATTTTTCAACGTCCGGCAATCATAGCCAGGCGAAAAATTAAATCCAATAAAAATTTGTTTGAGTTTTGCCTGCGAATTGTTTTTTTGCGCATGCATGGAAAAACACGACATAAAAACAAGAATAGAAATTAAGTATTTCATACTGCTGTTGGTTTAACGGTTCATTTTATTTACAGCTGTAATATAAACTTAGCCGGTACAGGACTTTTATCAAACTTTCGGCAACTGGTATCCATTATGGTATTTGGCCAACAGGTATTCCTGGTTGATCTTTTCATCCGTAAATTTTCCCTGCGTTTTGTTCCAAAAAAGTTTTTGTTTGCTGCGATAAGCGATATTACCCATTTGAGATACGATAGCCACATGTGCGGCATCCTGTATCGGGCAATGAAGGTCTTGATGATTACGGGAGCGAACAGCGCCAATGAAATTCTCCCAGTGTTTGTCGAGGCCATTATCAACCGATGGTGCGAAAGCCTTCGCTACTTTGCCTGGATTCTTTTTTTCCTCCAATACTTCCCATCCACCGCGATTCAATACAAGTGTTCCATTAGTGCCGATAAAGGCAATGCCATGATCCTTGTTGTAATTACCGTTGCCAATGCCGACAGCATGGTCCCAAATGATGTTGTAATTGTCAAATTCATACAAAGACATCAAGGTATCCGGCGTTTCATCAGCAGAATCAGGTTTCGCAAACTTGCCACCGAGTGCGGCTATTGATTTAGGTACATCTGCTTTCATTCCCATCAATGCATAGTCGAGTAGATGGACACCCCAGTCGGTCATGAGGCCACCGGCATAGTCCCAGAACCAGCGAAAGGTAAAATGAAAACGATTCTCATTAAATGGCCGCATTGTTGCCGGCCCTAACCATCTTGTATAATCAACACCTGGAGGCGTCGCCGAATCAGGTTTTTTATCGAGAGGCTGTTTCCAATCGAGGTAGCACCAGACTTTCACGGTGCGGATATTCCCCAGCTGACCGCTATGCGCAAAATCAACCGCATCTTTAAAATGCTGCTGGCTTCTCTGCCATTGCCCTCCCTGTACGATCTTATTATAACGCTTCTGTGCCGCTACCATCCGGTTACATTCCACTATTGAGTTGCCAACGGGTTTTTCACAATATACATCCTTACCCGCCTCGCAGGCATCTATCATGATCAGCGCATGCCAATGATCAGGCGTGCCGATGATCACAGCATCAATATCTTTTTGCTCCAGCAATTTTCTGTGATCACCATAGGTTTTTATTTTAGAAGTATCCATTCCTTTTTTGGACAGTTCGTCCATGCGTTTGTTAATTACATTTTGATCTACATCGCATAGTGCAATAAGATTGACACCCGGAACTTTCAAGGCTGCGTTCACGTTACTCCAGCCCATTCCATTAATACCGATCGCTCCAATATTAATCTGGTCGGCTGGTGAAAAACGATTTCTGAAAATTGAGAACGGGCGGTTGTCAAATGCTGAAAGAAGAATGCCTCCTCCGGCCAAAGCTGCCGTCCGTTCTAAAAATTTGCGGCGTTCAATCATGGTGAAAGTTTTATGGAGTAAAATAATAGGAATAAAGGTAGAAGTTTTTACCATAATTAATTTGCTGCCTGCTACGGTTCCCGGCCATGAACACAAGAATCCATTTTAGTCCGGGGACGAAGTGTCTTTTACACTTTAACAAGGACATACTATTTTTTTCTCTTGCGCTAAAAAAAATTTGCGTAGTTAAATAACTACATATATATTTGTAGTCAAATAGCTACATAATGAATTTAAGAAGAGATGTATTTCAAGCCATCGCAGATCCAACGAGAAGAGCTATCCTCCTGTTAGTGGCTTCACAATCCATGACAGCAGGCGCTATAGCCGCAAACTTCGATACAGCAAGACCAACAGTTTCAAAGCATTTGCAAATACTAACTGAATGCGACCTTCTTGAGCAAGAATTTAACGGAAGAGAAGTTTACTATCACGTCAATCCAAAAAAAATGAAAGAATTAGCCGACTTTATTGAGGCGTTCCGCAAACTATGGGATGACAGGTTCAATAAATTAGAAAGCGTTATGAAAAAATACAAACCAAAAAAATAAAATGTTATGGAACGAAAAACAATGATAAATGCTGAAGACGGCAAGCAGGAATTGGCGATCACCAGGGAATTTGATCTGCCGCTGGAATTACTTTTCAAAGCATATACAGAGCCCGAAATTGTTGAGCAATGGATGGGCACCAAAGTGCTGAAACTTGAAAATAGAAAACATGGCAGCTATCAATTTGAAACAACCGATCCCAAAGGAAACAAATATAGGTTCAATGGAGCGATCCATGAGTTTAGTCCTGGCAGGAAGATCATACGAACCTTTGAGTTTGAAAATACAGCTTTTGGTGTCCAGCTTGAGGTGCTGGAATTTGAACAACTTACTGAAGATACCAGCAAACTGACAATGCATACAATTTTTGAATCAGTGGCGCAAAGAGATCAAATGCTTCAAATGCCATTTGCCAAGGGCATAAATATGGCGCATAACAGGTTGCAAGACATCGTAAGTAAATTAAAATAGAATAATATGACAAAGAGAAATAGGATCATATATTGGGTTGCCACAATTTGGCTCGCACTGGGAATGATATCAACCGGCGCAATACAATTATTCAAAGCGAAAGAAGGGCAAGGTGGCGCAGAAATGATTTCACATTTGGGCTACCCTGTTTATTTATTAACATTACTCGGCATTTGGAAAGTTTTGGGGGTTGTTACAGTGCTTATGCCTCGATTTCCTTTACTGAAGGAATGGGCGTATGCAGGTTTTTTCTTTGTCACAACGGGAGCAATATTTTCACATTTCGCATCGGGCGATTCTGTGAGCGCAATATTTCCATCTTTACTGTTACTGGCCTTGACAACCGTATCCTGGTATTTCAGGCCGGCAGAAAGAAAGTTAATTTTGGTCAATCAATAAATGAATAACATGAATCCTAAGGTTGATTGGTTTTTTGATAAAGACACAAAATGGAAGAAGGAATATGAGAAATTAAGAATGATCATTCTTGACTGTGGATTGATAGAAGAACTGAAGTGGGGTTGCCCCTGTTACATATTTCAAAACACAAACATCGTATTGATACATGGGTTTAAAGAATACTGTGCACTATTGTTTTTCAAAGGTGCCCTGTTAAATGATCCAAGTGCTATCCTGATCCAACAGACAAAGAATGTGCAGGCGGCAAGACAGATCCGTTTCACTGATACCAGGCAAATAGTGAAGATGGAAAAAATTCTGAAGGCTTATGTTTACGAAGCTATCGAAGTGGAAAAAGCTGGATTGAAAGTAAAACTCAAGAAAACCTCGGAGTTCAAAATTCCTGAAGAGTTTCAAAAAACATTAGCGAAAAACCCGGCTCTCAAAAACGCCTTCGAATCGCTGACGCCGGGACGGCAACGGGCATATATTTTTTATTTTTCCCAGCCGAAACAATCTAAAACCCGGGAGTCGAGGATTGAAAAATACAGGAAACAAATTCTCAAAGGCAAGGGATTGAATGATCAATAAATAAAATTCATCACTGAAAAAATAGTTTTATGAGTAACAGCAAGAGTAATAAAAAAAAGTTGTCACCGGAACAAAGTGCAGAATTGCTTAAAATACTGAAAGATCGTTTTGAGAAAAACATGAATCGCCATAAAGGTATCGAATGGGCTACAGTATATTCTAAGTTGACAGCTGATCCGGAAAAACTGTGGTCACTCAATGAAATGGAAAGTACTGGCGGGGAACCGGATGTCGTAGATTATGATAAAAAGACACGCGAATACATTTTTTATGATTGCTCTGCAGAAAGCCCTAAAGACCGCAGAAGTCTTTGTTACGATAGAAAGGCTTTAGATGCAAGGAAAGAGCATAAACCCAAAGACACTGCTATGGACATGGCCGCAGCTATGGGCATCGAGCTTTTATCAGAAGAACAATATCGTGGGTTGCAGCGACTCGGAAACTTTGATTTGAAAACGTCGAGTTGGATAGCAACACCTCCCGATATTAGGGAACTTGGTGGCGCCATCTTTTGTGATCGTCGTTACAACACAGTCTTCGTGTATCACAATGGTGCTGACTCTTACTATGCCGCAAGGGGATTCCGCGGCTCATTAAGAGTCTGATTCCGCAAGCGAATGATTTTTTCTTCATATGCTTGTGCAGCGTGACAATGATTGCAGGCAAAAATTATCGCGAGAAACTTTCTTCGGGCTGCTATAGAAAAACAGAGATTTCATACAAAGATTTTATCAAAAGTTATGATTTTCCTAACTTACTCTATAGTTCATCCTTAATTCTCCAAAATGGCAAGATCCCACCATCGCAAGAAACATAAACAACACGTCCAGCAGTTCAAGCACCGGGGCGATTTTACTGTCTCAAAAGCAAAAGGAAAAGCATCCTATACCTTTTTAATTATCGGGATCATTGTCGGTTTTCTTATCGGGTATTTTGCATCAAACGGAGCGGCTGCCTGGATGGGCATCGGCCTTGCGGCAGGTGGAGCAGCGGGCTATTTTATCGGTAAGAAGGTTGACAAAAGCAGGTGATTAAAAAATGAACTACCAGGTTTATAAACCTTGCACGGACCTCCAACCATTTATAAAATGTTTCTGGACGCTCGAGGATGAAGGAAAAGTGGATCCGCCGAGACAACGAATTGTTCCCGACGGCTGCATGGAGATGATCTTTCATTATGGCGATCTGTATAAGCAACATTTCGCGGACGGCAGTTTTATCATCCAGCCCCGGAGTTTTATTTTCGGACAGATCACGAATTATCTTGAAATATCTCCTACAGGTTCAAGCGGGATCATAGCCGCCCGCTTCATGCCGGATGGATTAACGCCTTTTATCACAGTGCCTGTTTCTGCGCTTGCGAATAAAGCCGTAAGTCTTGATGAAGTTTTTGGCGATGAAGGAAAGGAATTAGAGAACAATGTAATGGCTTCGATCGATAATTCCCGACGGATAAAACTGGTTGAAGACTTTCTATTGTGCCGTCTTTCTGATCCGGGTACAGTTGATGTTATTGCCAAAGCTTGTGTGGATGTGATCTTTCAATCACAAGGGCAGTTAGGTGTGCTGGAGCTTTCAGATAAACTAAACATCAACCGGCGCAATATGGAAAGGAGATTTGCTTCGGTGATTGGTATGAGTCCAAAACAGCTTTCAAAAGTAGTGAGATTACAAGCCACGCTCCGGATGCTTGAACATAAAAGATCAGAAAGCCTGACCTCAATCGCGCATGAGAATGGATATTATGACCAGGCTCATTTTATTAAAGACTTCAAAGAGTTTACTGGTACAAGCCCCAAATCATTTTTTGCGGAAAATCTGAACCTAGCTGCTCTCTTTATTGCAACTGAATGATTGTCGCAATTTTACAATTTTACTTATATCCCCCTGGGTATTTTGCATTATAAAAAATAAACATGAAACTGCACCAAAGGAACTTTGCATTTGCCCTTGCATCTTTTTTGCTTGTACTTGCCTGTAATAATTCAGAAAATAAGGACGCCACTACCCCACCCGACAAAGGATTTGTTTTTGATAAGCTGGTCGGTACGTGGCAAAGAGAGAATAGTAAAAACTTTGAGCGGTGGACTAAAAACAATGACGGCACTTTCAGGTCTGATGTATTCAGTATAAAAGGAATCGATACGTCGTGGAGTGAACAGGCGAATATTTATCCGGAAAATGATAAATGGATATTTGAAAATACGGTCAGGGGACAAAATGAAGGTAAGGCCATCCATTTCACATCTTCTTTAATAAATGAAAACAGCGTTCAGTTCAGTAACCCGGAACACGATTTTCCTACGGATGTAAATTATACGGTCGTTGATGTAAATACATTACATGCTTTTATCATCGGACCTAATAATAAAGGAGGGAGAGATACTATTCCGTTCAATTATAAAAGAGCGAAATAAACAGCTACTTAAATAGTTTTCACCCCAATTCTCCTCACAGGGTTCATAAATACCTGCGTTTCGACGAACCGAATAGAATAGCAGACACTTTCTTTTTCAAAAACTATTTGGTCTTTTACCCAACAAAAAGCCCCTGCTAACAGGGGCCAAAAAACAGGCACTGGGAACTGCTTTCCCGTTCTACAAACTACGGGCATTGAAATGATGAGAGGGTAAAAATAAGATTAGAATAAAATTAAAATGGATTCGCTTTCTGAATAAAACCGCATTTCGGACTTACTGTCTAGCTAACTCCTTCTCCCGTCAGCCAATTACAGCGGAAAAATTATCAACCGGTTTCCACTTTGCAAAGTGGAAACTGCGGGCAACCGGCATGTACCCTTTTCCCGTGTTATTAGCGAGATTTGCACATTTAATTTTTTGATTATTTGATACACGAAGAAGTTCTGTACATTTACAAAAAACGGGGTAATGAAAATTTTTGTAGCCGGCCTTCCATACGATCTTGATGATGCAGAATTAGAAGAAATATTTGAAAAATTTGGTAAAGTAGTTTCAGCCAAAGTCGCTATGGACAGAGAAACCGGCAAGAGCAAAGGATTTGGATTTGTGGAAATGCCGATTGAAGCTGAAGCAAAAGAAGCAATTGAAGGCCTGAATGATATTTCACTTGGCAAAAAACCTCTTGTAGTGAAAGCTGCTGAGGACAGGCCCGGAGGAGGAGGTGGTGGTGGAAACCGTTCAAGCGGAGGTGGCGGCTATGGCAACCGCGGCAATAGTGGCGGTGGCTTTAACAGACCTGGCAATAACAGGGATCGCAAACGCTACTGATACAACGCCGATATTCTTTCGCGAAATTTTGCCTATTTAATGGCACTCTTCTTCTCTTCACTCAGGTTACCACGTATATTTAAAACCTGCCCCCAGGAATATTCCTTTTTCGCTGAATTCGTCTGGGTTAGAAATATCTTTTTCCTTCTCATTTCTGTCTCTGAATCCTACAGACATGGTCAGAGTAGTTCTTGGGGCAAAAGTCATATCATAGCCAATTTTTCCAGCCCAGCCTGAAATGCTGACTTTATCTGTCGTGGCGTTGTTGTTTACCTCAACTTTAGATGCCTGCGAACCGAATTTATAATCGAACTCGGCAAAGAAATTATTCCAGATATTATCTGTAGGGATATGCACAAAGATCGTGGGAGCTACGTAAAACGTTGTCAATATGTATTTGATGTCACTATCCCTCGATTTTGTCATTGAACGCATAAAACCAAAATGTAGACCTGCGCCGGCATCGTCAACGAAATAATGCCCGTAATTAACCCTGAGTTTTGTATTGAAGTAATTATCTTTTTGTATGGTGGTGATAGGCCCTGATATGTATTCATCATTAGTTGTACCAACTGTAACATTCGCCATTGAAGAATAAAGATAATTTCTTCCCTTGTCATACAAGTTCTTGGAAAGATCATATTGCTTATTACAATTGCAAGTCTTTTCGGAACAGCGCAAAGAACTTACCAGGTTTGTGTTGAGCATAATCCCACTATATGTATATGTTGAAAAGTCGTTTTTGCTCCTGGAATAATTATAGGAAAGATCCAGGTTATGATAAACGAGCCCTTTTTCATCAATCTGGCTTAGAAGCCCTATCCCTCCGGAAAGTCCAAATAGATCATCTTTGTCTTTAGTATCTGAGGAGGGAGTTTTATAAATGTTTGTGCTGGATCCGAATGTTGCGTCCGCTTCAGCATAAAGGTGATGCGTTTTTGAAAGTGTCCAGCCACGCAGGACACTTGGACCGACTGACCAGTCCCTTGTAAGATTGTCGTAATTACTGGTGCTGCTGTGTTGCCCTGAACGATCCAGGTCCAATGTAAGTCCGACAGCCCACTTGTCACCGATTGCGTATTTGTAGTCAATATGGGCATACCATGAATCGGAAGTTCCGACCTTTTGGCCATTTACACTGTTTTTGTAATGGCTCAATGCCGTAAACTGTGTGTGCGGAAACAGGTTTTTTGATTTACTAAATGGGTCTGGATCATAAGTTATAGTCTTAACCGGGTCCTGTGAAAAAACCAAACTGAATGGTAATAATAAACTAAGGCATGTAAGCAGCAATTGGTGTGGTTTCATGACTTTTTGGATTTATTGAATAAAGTTTATTTATGGACAGCCAGATCAGGGGGCCGGAATTAGCAAGCCAGGGTAATAAACAAGTGACATGATCAAAGAGCTATTATCTATTGAAAAGGTAAGAATTTTTTTTAAAAGCGCAATGCTTTATCTGTAGTCCCTTCGTCTCACTTTTGTTTACTCTTATGTAAATTTGCCCGTCATTTATTATCCTGTTTAATTTTTTTCATGCGAAAAGTAGTATAGCAATTAGCTATCAGTCTCGATGGTTTTATTGAAGGACCAAATGGAGAGTTTGACTGGTGTTTTACGGATGCAGATTATGGTATGAGTGATTTCTTTAAACGGATTGATTCGATTTTCATCGGTCGTAAAAGTTATGAGTTGACATTAAAAATGGGTGGCAGCGCTCCGCCGGGTTTGCCTGAATTGAAAGAATATGTTTTTTCAGATACTTTGAAAGAGGTAAATGGAAACAGAGTAATAGTAAGGGGCGATATTGCCAAGGAAGTAAGGAAAATAAAAAACGAGCAGGGGAAAGATATATGGCTTTTCGGCGGCGCTGTACTTACGACTTCATTGATTAACCTGGGCATAGTAGATGAGATGTCCCTGGCAGTACATCCAGTTATACTCGGCGCCGGCAAACCATTATTTCAGGACATTTCGGGGAGAATCAATTTAAAGCTGACCGGAAACAAAGAATATTCAAGTGGACTGGTGATGCTTTCATACAAATTTCAGAACAGCAATTAGCTTGGTGCGTGTGTTGTCTGGAAAACAATTTACACGGCTATTGTCCCCGGAAATAATCTCGTTTCGGAAGAAATGGAGCCACATCGTTATAAGTTGAGCTGGCGTTGCCCACTCTCACCTCATCAAAATATAATATACGCTGGGTGACCGCAGATGTCTGGGTTCCCCATCCAAATTTATTGATGCCCAATTTGAAAAAAGAGACAACAGTTGCCGTTTTAATATTTGATCTGTTTATTAACTGGTTGCCGTTCATCCATACCTGCAGCAAACCGGTGGTATCAGTCGCCCACCGGACATGAATAACAAAATCAATCCACTGATCAGAAATTACGGGCCCGATATCGGTATAATCATTTTCGGAAGTAGATCCATTATTTGTGGCGTATCTGAATCTTCCACCCGTCGTCAGTAATACCATAGACGCAGATCCATTGGGGTTATCGGGCTGCCATTGAAAAACATTTTCACCCGCATCATCATCAACCCAATTCTTGAGATACATAGAGAATCCATACCACCTGTCTTGATTTAAAGGGTCGCCTTCCAATGCAATTTCTGACCTGATAGAGCCACTGGTTGGAGGATCGGTACTCCTGATCTCAAGCCTTAACGCATTGGAGCCCGCTTTTACTTTTTCGGTAGTTTGCTGCACAGAGTAGGTGCAGCAATGCTGACTATTATACCAGCCGGAGAGATAGTTGCTTCCCTCAAACGGACTTTCAAAAAGCATGTTTTGGCGCATAGCAATTTGCCCAAAACCTGGACTTACCGCCATCGAAAAAACAATAAGGGCAAGAAAAGCGTATTTAATTTTTTTTGCTAATCTGGGCATACAATGGATTTATAAAAAAGTGTCTGGTTAGTGGTCGTGCAAATGGTATGAGATTTTAACGAGGAGACGGGCTGAAAATAGTTTTTTGCCGGATATTAGGCGAGGCATTAACTTTTGGAGCCTCAATATCGGATAAAATATTATTTAACCCAAAGCTATCTTGGTAAATCTTTTTCAAACATAACAGCATGAGAACCAAAGCCGACGCATTGATTGTACTCGATTCACAGAAAGCAAAGAACAATCGAACTGTCTTTTTAAAAACACGTGCGGGATAAGTAGTCTAACCTTCCGTTGTTTCCCATTGTCGGGGAAAAGAAAAGGTAGCTGGCATCTGGAAATTACATGGGAAATCCTGCGAAAGATGTGAGTCGTTGCTAGAAGGATTCGCTGGGATTATTGCCGGTGTAATTTTATTAGCGACGATAAGTCTTGTGGCAAAAAAACTACCCTCTTGAAAAAATGAATTTCGTGTAGCAATTACACGAAGTTGATAAATTTTTTTAGTGGCTGAACCGATTCCCAATTGCATTGTTCCTAATTTTACATAAGAAATCTCGACCATTATTTAAGTAGCCCTCATTCGTGATGTTTTATTGGAATCATGGTTTTTGATTTCTATGACTAACCGCTAAAATCCTCTACTATGATGAATGAAATTACTCTTGTCCCACAAGTGGAAACAGAAGAAGTGAATCCACTTTTATTAAGTTCGCCATTTTCGACCAAAGAAGCGTTGATAATTACTCTCCAGGTTGAAAAAAGATTGCCGGCTCCGCTGATAGATATTCCTCTCAACAAATGGATGATGCCCCCGGAACAACACGGTTACATACAGGGTCACGACAATGACTGTCTTTAGTACACCGTCATATTTGCTTTATTCGGCATTCGGATCATAAGGTTTAACTTTAGTTCTGTTAATAAAATTCGTCATGAACCGGATAGACAGGTTATTTGGTATTCTTACTTTTTTGCAATCAAAAAAGTATGTGCCGGCAGATAAGATCGCGGAAAAATTTAAGATAAGCGTTCGAACCGTCTACCGGGATATTAAAGCCCTTGGTGAACAAGGTATCCCCATAAGTTTTGAACAATACAAAGGATATTTTGTGGTGCAAGGTTATTTTCTGCCTCCGGTTTCTTTCAGCACCGAAGAAGCCAATTCCCTTTTATTGATGGAAGGGCTTGTCAATAGTTTTGCTGACAAGTCTATCAAAACACATTATTCCGATTTGCTGAATAAAGTAAAAGCGGTGTTGCGTTCATCTCAGAAAGAAAAACTGGATTTTTTGGATAATAAGATCAAACTGCAGCTTCCTCCGTGTGCTATAAATGATTTTGAATACCTGGCACCGCTTCAAAATGCGATCTCGTCAAGGACCATAGTTGAATTGGATTATAAAAATAATAAAGACGAAGTAAGCAAAAGACAGGTCGAGCCGATCGGCCTTATCTTCTATGCATTCAGTTGGCATCTCATCGGCTGGTGCTATATACGAAACGATTATCGTGATTTCAAAGTGTCCCGCATATTAAAGGTTACTTCGCACGGATCCCCTTTCAAAAAAAGCGATCATATAGAACTAAATGATTACATGAAGCAGCTCCCGGTGAATTATTAATTCTGCGTTTATAAAAAAATTTACTGATTCTATTTTGCACTGCCATAGGGCTGTCAGTGACGTGGTTTTTATTTGTATTCTAAAACAAAAACTATGTCAATGATTCAAATGCTTCTCAAAGAAATGGACAACGAAGCCATGACCACCCGCAAAATGCTGGAACGAGTGCCGGATGATAAATACGATTGGAAACCGCACGAAAAAAGTATGAACATTCAGCAACTCACCACTCATATTGCTGAATTGCCGACTTGGATAAGCATGGTGCTCACGACATCTGAGTTGGATTTTGCCAGCAATCCTTATGAACCCAAAAAGATCAATAAAACTTCAGACTTGTTGAAACTGTTTGAAGATTCGCTGACGGATGGCAGATCGCATTTGTCCAAAGCCACAGAGAAAGATCTTGAACCGGACTGGACGCTTCGTAATGGCAAAGAGATATACAGTGTCAACTCAAAAGCTGAAGTGATCCGGATGAGCTATTGCCAGATCGTTCATCATCGTGCTCAACTTGGCGTGTATTTACGACTGTTGAATATACCCATACCCGGCAGCTATGGGCCAAGCGCTGATGAAATGAATTTTTAATCTCCCACTAAAACTCATTGCTAAAAATTATTAACTGATCTTTTTTTGCAAGATGCTTTAAATTTATGCTCTTAAAAAATTATCATGCGGGCATTTCTTTTCTTTGCGTTCATTTTTTGTTTTGCATCGCCAGGGTTATTTGCGCAATTACGTCTTCCTTCAGTTATTTCTTCCGGAATGGTTTTGCAGCAAAACGATTCGGTTACTTTTTGGGGATGGGGATACAACGGGCAGCGTGTAGAAATCACCGGAAGCTGGGATAATACTACAGCGACTGGTTTAGTCAGTAACATTGGCAAATGGAAATTTAAGATAAAAACGCCTTCTGCAGGGGGACCTTATAACGTTCAAATCAGCAGTGCTGGTACGCGGATACTTTTGAATGATGTTTTTGTCGGCGAAGTTTGGCTCTGTTCCGGGCAATCGAATATGGAGATGAATTATTATGGCGGTGTAAAGTCTATTAAAGAAGAATTACCTGTTTGCTACAATACCAAGATCCGTTTTTTCCAAATACCACGAACGGCTTCTGAATATCCACAGGATGATGTAAAAGCATCATGGCAGACGTGTGATTCTAATTCGCTAAAGGCATTCAGCGCGGTGGGTTATTACTTTGGTAAAAAATTGCAGCACGATTTAAATGTGCCGGTCGGTTTGATCAATGCAAGTTGGGGAGGTACTCCCGCCGAAGTTTGGACGCCTGCTGAAAATATTTACGGAAATGATGTATTAAAACAAGCAGCCGCACAATTGAAAGAAGTTCCCTGGGGGCCAGTAAAGCCAGGGCTTAATTATAATGGTATGCTTGCTCCCATCACCACGTACAACATAGCTGGCGCAATATGGTACCAGGGAGAAGCAAATGTTGGGACCAGTAGTACATACTCTCAACTTCTTACTACGATGATTGAAAGCTGGAGAGAAAAGTGGAATAAAGAATTTCCTTTTTATTATGTGCAAATAGCGCCCTATAATTATGGCAATGAAAATGAAGGCGCCTTGTTACAGGAACAACAAACCATGGTCATGAGCCACACTAAAACCGGAATGGTTGTAATAACTGATTTGATCGATTCGGTGACTAACATTCATCCATCAAATAAGAAAGATGTCGGAATGCGCCTGGCTAACTGGGCATTGGCTGAAACTTATAATAAGGAAGTGGGGACATACCGGAGTCCCATGTTCAGTAAAGCGGAAATAGCAAAGGATAAGATTATTTTAAGCTTTAGCAATGCGCCAAACGGCCTGCTGGCAAAGGGCAAGGTTGTTACCGGTTTTTATATCTCCGGGGAAAATGGTGAATGGCTCCCTGCTGAAGCGAAAATTGAAAAAGATAAAATAATGGTATGGAATAAAAAACTGGAACAACCTGTCTATGTTCGTTATGGTTTTGGGAACACAATTATTGGGAATGTATTCAGTAAAGAAGGATTACCTCTTTGTCCTTTCCGCACTGATAAGCGATATGCCATGAAATCCCTGGATTAGATTTGCATAATTTCATAATGTGTGACAGAATAAAGTTTGGCTACATTTGTCACTACAATATTTAAAAAATGGGTCTTCGAAAAACATTGCTTTTATTTTTGATATCATTTTCCATGTCCTTCTCTTCTTCTGCATCCTGGTGGTGGGGAATGACCGGTCATCGCGTTGTGGGCGAAGTAGCTGAAAGCTATCTTACTTCAAAAGCAAAAAAAGCCATCAAAGAAATTCTTGGCGATGAATCATTAGCTATGGCAAGCAACTGGGCGGATTTCATTAAATCAGATTCCAACTTTAATTATCTGAGCCCCTGGCATTATATTAATCTTAAAGCCGGACTTAGCCATGATGAGGTAATAAATATTCTTTCTCCCGACACAGGCGTAAACTTATATGCCAAGTTGAATTTCGTAATCCGCGAACTAAAGAACAAACAATTGGACAAGGACAAAAAAATAATGTACTTGCGCTTGTTGATACACTTTGTAGGAGACCTTCATCAGCCATTGCATGTTGGCGGCAGACCAGAAGATCTCGGCGGCAACAGAGTGAGAGTGTTATGGTTTTCAGATTCGACCAACCTGCACAGCGTATGGGATGAGAGGCTGGTAGAATTTCAGAACCTCAGTTATACTGAATTTGCGAATGCTATCAATCATACAACAAAACAACAGCGGGCATCCTGGCAAAAAACGCCTATCCAGGAATGGTTTTTTGAATCCTACCAAATTGCGCAAGGTATCTATGCCGGGATCACAAGACCCAATCAGCGATTGAGTTATCGTTATAATTTTGAATACATTGAAACGGTCAATCTGCAATTGCTAAAAGGAGGTGTTCGATTGGCTGGCTTACTAAATGAGATATTTGGATAGCCCAAAGGAGATTGTGGATTAATCCAAATCATGTTTTTCCATATTTAGCCACATTTTTTTCACAAAGTAACGTGCATAAGTTGCAGCTCAGTGCTGACAGCCTAATATTGTATGTTGAACTATTTTATAAGTAGCTAATAAACTCCGAGCCATGTATAGTAACCGTCTAAGACCTGTGCTGCTGTCCATATTTATCCTTTTAACCTTTGGTTTTGTCTCCGCCCAGGAAGGATTGAAATTAAAGTATGATAACTCGATTGTATATGCCGGTATTGAGGTCGGATCAAAGGGTGTTAAGATGAGCTTGCTGGAACTGGGTAAAGACTCAAAAACAAACGGCGCTTTTAATATTTTAAAAGACTCATCTGTCAATACCGATTTCATTTCTTTTACACAACCAACTTTCAGTGCTACCCTCGATGGCTTAAGCAACCTGTACAATACTGCTTTGACGAAATATAATATTCCTTCTAACCGTGTGTTCACCGTGGTAAGCAGCGGGGTAAAATTGCAGGCCGAGAAGGAAGAAAAAACCAGTTGGGTCAATAACCTTGTAGATTCATTTAAATTAAAAATAAAAGATCCGAAACGCCGTGTAGAAGTGGTAGATGCATTCCAGGAAGCACGACTTTCTCATCTCGGCATTGTTCCTTCCTCAAAACGCTTTTCGACTTTTCTGATTGACATAGGCAGCGGGAATACAAAAGGCGGTTATTTCCCGATTGATGATAATACAAATGATTTTAAATTATTCACGTTCAACTGGGGAACTAAGAGCGTCACTAACGCAACTGAAAAGAAAGTGGATGAATTTGATAAGACGCTTACTAACTATAGCAGGCAGCTAAACAGAACTCTTTTGAGTATTGAGAACTCTGAGTTAATATATGCGGTCAATTCGAGCGGCGCTTATGCAATGAATGATTACATCGCTTTTAGTGGTGGAATAGCATGGGCTGCAGCAACATTACTTCAACCTGAAAATATTGACAACCCTGTTGTGAATGTCACTTATGAAGATGTGCAGAAGTTAACTGAACAATTATTTAGCGACTACGGCTCTCTTTCGGAGGCGGAGTTGGTAAAGAGTATAAAAAATCCAAACGCGGATAAGGCTGCTATTGCTAAAGAAATAAAAAGAGTACACAGTGTTTTTGATCAAAAAGCGTTGATGGCAGGTGCGGGGCTTTTATTGAAGATCATGCGTCAGTTCAAGTCAGTTTACGAATCGAAAGGATTTTTCTTCGTTAAAAACGGACAGGTAGGCTGGGTATCGGCTTACGTAGATCAAACCATTTCCAGGTAAATCATATTGCGACTTTATTCATAGAAAAAGCAGTCCAGAAAGACTGCTTTTTCTTATTTATGACTAAAGAAATAATTATCTAGGCTCTTTGTGCAAATGATCTTCCATATCGTCTTCCTCCTCCCGGACTCCTGCGATTGGAAGATGATGACTGCGATGCAGGCTGTTGAGGTACTCCATGCATGAGCGGCACATCAAATGGATGTTCCTTTATTACAGGAATTGTTTTATTGATCAGTTTCTGTATGTCTTTTAAAAACATTTTTTCTTCATAATCACAGAATGATATAGCAATGCCGCTGGCTCCTGCCCTACCTGTTCTTCCAATGCGATGCACATAAGTTTCGGGTATGTTGGGCAGTTCATAGTTAATGACATGAGTCAGATCATCTATATCAATACCACGGGCAGCAATATCTGTGGCAACCAGTATCCTTGTTTTTCTCTGTTTAAAATTAAGAAGCGCCCCTTGCCTTGAGTTCTGAGATTTATTTCCATGAATTGCTTCCGACCTGATCCCATTCCTATTAAGGTCTTTGGCGATCTTATCAGCGCCATATTTAGTGCGTGAAAATACCAAGGCAGTTTCTATAGTTTTATCCTGGAGCAAGTGGATCAGCAAAGACCGTTTGTTCATCTTTTCTACATAATACAACGATTGTTGTATAAGATCTACTGTAGTAGCAGGGGGAGTTACTTCTACCTTTACAGGATTGTTTAGTAAAATATTCGCCAATTGTTTGATCTCAGGTGGCATAGTAGCGGAAAAAAATAAAGTCTGTCTTTTGGCCGGAAGTTTTGCTATGATCCTTTTTACGTCATGGACAAATCCCATGTCGAGCATACGGTCCGCTTCATCCAGAACAAAATATTTTATATCCTGCAAAGAAATATGGCGTTGCTGCATCAGGTCAAGAAGCCGTCCAGGCGTAGCGACCAATATATCCACCCCGCGTCGAAGCGCACTGACCTGGTTGTATTGCGAGACGCCACCAAAAATGACGAGGTGTTTCAGGTCAATATATTTTCCGTAAGCCTTAAAACTTTCTTCGATCTGTATCGCCAATTCACGGGTCGGTGTCAATATCAGCGCTTTGACAAGCCGACGTTCTCCCGGCTGCGATCGCTGTTTTTCCTCATGCATCAATTGAAGCATCGGGATGGCAAATGCTGCGGTCTTGCCAGTACCTGTCTGGGCACAGCCAAGCAGATCTTTATGTTGTAAAATACTTGGAATAGCCTGTGTTTGTATGGGAGTAGGCGTTGTGTATCCCTCATTGCTCAAAGCCTTTAATATAGGCTCAATGAGCTGCAAATTGTTAAATGACAATTGTAAAAAATTTAATTAAAAAAATTGGTAAGGCTATCAACTAAGAAGTGATACTTTACCTGCCTTACGTTAAGCCATCACGGCATTTGAATGGTATGAAACACAACAAACTAAGTGAGAGATAACATATAAGAAATGTGAAGGTAATACAATTAAGTGAGCTTATCTTTTTTATTTTGATAGGACACCAAATAGGAAAAGAATAATGAAGATTATTGTTTACTTACTGATCTTTTTTGTTTTCTTAGTCCTGGTAAAAAATATAACTGCTAAAAGGCAATACCCTGATCTTCCCGTCTCGTCTTAAGTTATCCTCCGCCGCGTTTTTATTCCCGATGACGCATTCTCTCCAGCCTTGTTTGGATGATGGCAACACAAAAGTTCTCTTATTGTTGCTGCCATTGAATAGTACAAAAATTTTCTTCCATTTATCATTTAAAGACGCTCCATTAATAGTATAGGCTATCAAACCCTCCTGCAGGTTATCAATAAATTTTAAATTGTCTGAAATCTGTTCGGTCGTGATCATCCGGAAAGCAGGATGCTCTTTTCTCATTTTTATCAATGCTTTTACATACTCAAATACATCTTTATTTTTTGTTTTTAAGCTCCAGTCAATGGCATTAATACTGTCGCCGGCATTGTATGAATTATCATTTCCCATTTTACTGCGCAAAAATTCTGAACCTGCATGAAGAAAAGAAATTCCCTGCGAGGTTAGAACTATGGACAATGTCAGCTTGTGCATTTTCTTTCTTTCTCTTCTGTGGCATCTTTTACCGAGACGGCCAATTTATCCCACAATGTATGGTTATCGTGACAAGAGCATAGGTTATCGTATTTGAAGGTTCCGCTGCATAAGGTGCTTTGGAATAATTTACTTTGCTGTAATCCACCTGTGGATGTTTGCAGGAAGCGACGATGCCGAACTTTATACTTTCTTCCATACCGGTTTTTCCACTCGCAAACCCTTTGTCATTATTTTCGAAAACACTTCCCTTTATACCGTCCCTTATATCATCACTGAATACGGCAATGCGATCAAGCTTCGCTGCATTTGCTTTTAAAGCCCGCAAGGAATCTGGTAAAGGACATGAACCTGCCGTCCACCCTTCTCCGTATAATAAAATATCAGGCTTTATCTTATGCAGTTCTTTTGAAATAAGATTCATCGTTACAATATCATGTACTCCCATCAGGTCAAACCGGAACCCATCAACATGATATTCCTGCACCCAGTATTTAACTGATTCCAGCATAAATTTCCTCATCATGGCTCTTTCACTGGCTGTTTCATTGCCGCATGCAGTTGCATTGGAGAATTTTCCATCGGCCGTCTGCCGGTAATAATATCCCGGCACTAATTGATTGAAATTAGAATTTTCAGTCAGCATAGTATGATTATACACTACATCCATTACTAGCCCGTAAGCCATTTTCATGAAACGTTTTGATGAGTTGTTTAAATTCATTGATTCGTGTAGTACCGTCATAAGGATCAGTAGAATAAGAGCCTTCCGGCACATTATAGTTTAACGGATCATATCCCCAATTATATTGAGGTTTATCAAGCTTTGTTTCATCAATAGAATAAAAATCAAAAGAAGGTAATAAATGAACATGTGTTATGCCAAGTTCTTTTAAATGATCTAATCCCGTTGACAAACCTATCGTCATTTTTTGTTCCTGTTTCAGTTAGTCCGAGGAATTTCCCTTTATTCCTGATGCCGGAGTTGATAGCCATGCTTGCGTCCCTTACATGCAATTCATAAATGATGGCATCTGTTGGGTTTCTCAATAGCCGGGCTTTTATCATTTTCCCATCCGGCCGGGTTGGTTTTTTTTAAATCAATGATCATCGGCTCTTTTTCCATTTACACCAACTGCCTTTGCATAAGGATCAGGAACTGCATTCATCCATTTATTATTGATATGAACGCGAAATGCATAAAATTTCCCTTTTTGATCTCCCGATAATTTTGCAAACCAGTACCCCCGCTACTTTTTTTCATTTGAATGATCTGTGCATGCAGTATCTGTCAATACCATTTTATATAGATCAGTAATTGTGCATTATCAGCTGGCGGCGACCATATCCGGAATGCAGACTGAGTGGGTGAATAAGTAAGCCCCAGGTCAGTGCCGTTATAAACAGGATACGCAGTTATAATCAATCGGCCTGTGACCTTGCTGAAAAAATAAGCTATAAGCACGGCAGCGGACATAAGAGATATTTTCATTAAAAATAATTATTAATAAATATACTTTCAAATTTCTCTTTACAGGTCAGTTCATAAAAATTTCTTCGTTGTAATAAATGATTCCTGTAAATTGTTCCTTTATTTCAATCAATAATTGACTTGTAATATGGGAAATTTCCAGGTTAAGAAACAACCTAAAAAATATGATGCAGTGATCGTAGGTTCCGGTGCCGGAGGTGGAATGGCTGCTTATGTATTAGCAAATAGCAGGGTTAAAAGTATGTATTATTGAGGCGGGATATATGTATGATCCGCAAAAAAATATTACGCAATTAAAAAATCCATGGGATTCGCCGCGACGTGGCGCAAGTACCAAATATCCGGCCTTTTGGAGATTTTGATGCGTGTTATGGAGGCTGGTCTTAGATGGTGAACCATTTACAAAAGCAGAAGGTACACGAATGGGATTGGTGGCGCGCAAGAATGCTTGGGGGAAGAACCAATCACTGGGGAAGAATTTCATTGCGATTCGGTCCCAAAGATTTTAAAAGAAAAAGTATTGATGGCCTTGGCGATGACTGGCCAATAGGTTATGAAGATGTGAAACCTTATTATGACAGAGTCGATAAGCTTATCGGGATGTTTCGGTACCAATGAAGGTTTGGAAAATGATCCTGATGGTTTTTTTCTTCCGCCACCTAAACCAAGACTCCATGAATTATTTATTAAAAATGCAGCAGCCCAGGCTGGTGTAAGAGTGATTCCATCGCGGCTTTCTATTCTGACACAGGCGCTGCCAGACAACAAAGACCGCAGCAATTGTTTTTTCTGTGGACAATGCAGCCGTAACTGTAGTTATGCAAAAGCCGATTTTTCATCACCCAATGTGTTGATCTATCCCGCGCTTAAAACTGGCAATATAGATATAGTGTCAAACGCAATGGCAAGAGAAGTAATGACGGATAAAGAAGGACTGGCCACCGGGGTTTCCTATATCAATAAAGACGACGTGATGGAATACCAGGTCAGTGGTAAAGTGGTGATAGTTGCTGCGAGCGCCTGCGAAAGTCGCAAGACTATTACTTAATTCAAAATCACAACGGCATCCGAATGGGTTGGCCAATAACAGCGATGTAGTTGGCAAATATTTACATGATTCTACCGGAGCTGCGTTGGGTGGGATACTGCCCCAGTTATTTGATCGTAAAAGATATAATGAAGACGGTGTTGGCGGCTTGCACATCTATTCTCCGTGGTGGCTGGATAATAAAAAACTTAGATTTTCCCCAGAGGCTATCATATTGAATATTGGGGTGGCAAGGTCAACCTTCTTATGGTTTTAGTTGGGGAATTGAAGGACTGAATGGTAAATACGTGGTGAAAGGAAAACAAAAAGAAGCCGGTGGCTATGGTAAATCGTTGAAAGAAGACTATCGCTTCTTTCTATGGTTGTGGTGTAGGTATGGCCGGTCGTGGTGAGGCAATACCGCTTGAATCGAACTATTGTGAAATTGATCCGAATGTCGTTGATAAGTTTGGTATTCCTGTTTTACGTTTCAATGTAAAATGGAGTGAGCATGAAATAAAGCAGGCAAAGCACATGAAGGAAACATTTAAAGAAGTTATGCATAACATGGGAGCCGTCATTACGTGGGGTGGCGATGATGATGAAAAAAATAATTATGGCTTGTCAAAACCCGGCGAGATCATTCATGAAGCAGGTACGGTAAGAATGGGTAATGATCCTAAACGTTCAGCTTTAAATAAATGGAGCCAGGCGCATGATTGTAAAAATCTGTTTTGTGTGGATGGCGGGCAGTTTGTCTCCCAGGCCGACAAAAATATTACATGGACGATCTTAGCTTTAAGCATGAGGGCATCTGAATATATTATTGATGAAATGAAAAAACAGAATCTCAAATAGTGCATTTATGCAAACAAGGCAAAGTTACACTGCGATCTTTTTAACGATAGTGATTTCGATAGGTGGTAACGTTAAGGCACAGGTTAGTGCCGAAGAAATTCTCAAGCTGAATCAACAAATAGAGGCACAAAATCTGGAGATTCAAAACTTAAGAAATCAGCTTACATCGGAAACTTCCGGCTTGCGTGAGAAGATTGATAGCTATGCTCCCATTGCTATGGTTCTGTTTCTATTCGGCGGATTTTGTGCTTTATGGGCCCAGAATACGGGTCGTAGCCCATGGGTTTGGTTTTTTACTGGACTTGTGTTTAGTGTATTAGCAGTTATTGCGGTGCTCATAAGAAATTCGGAAGATAATCGGTGATATTTTTTTAAATTAATAAGTAAGAAATTATGGATAGAAGAAAATCATTAAAATTAATTGCAACCGGCGCTGTAGCTGTGCCGGCAGCAATTGCCGGTTGTAATACTGATGATAAAAAGAAAACTGAGGCAGCGATTGAACCAAAATTCAATCTTGACCGCAATCCGGATGAACTAAAACATGAGAAGGAGTTGCTGGCACAAGACAAGTTTTTTACACCTCATGAAATGGCTACCATCAGCGTCCTTGCCGATATTATCATTCCGGCAGATGAAATAAGCGGCAGTGCATCAGATGCTAAAGTGCCGGAGTTCATTGAGTTTATAGTAAAGGATATGCCGCAGCACCAGGTACCTATGCGTGGCGGACTTCGGTGGTTAGATATTCAAAGTCTGAAACGATTCAATAGTTCGTTTAAAGATTGCGCCGAAAAACAGCAGTTGGAAATTGTGGATGACATCGCGTATCCGGTGATCGGCTATACAGATCAGAATGGAATAAAAGTAAGTAAAGGGAAAGTAAAACCCCGTATGGAAGCTGGTGTAGCTTTCTTCAGTTTGATGCGTAATCTTACTGCAACCGGTTTCTATACTTCAGAGATCGGTGTAAAGGATATTGGCTATGAGGGTAACAAAGCCAATCAATGGAACGGCGTACCGGACGACGTACTGAAACAATATGGAATTGCTTATACTGAAAAGGAATTGAATGAGTGTGTCAGTTTTGATAAGAAATAAACATTGATCCTTCTCAATTCTGCGTAAACGAAAAACTGTACAACGGACTGCTCACGATCGTGTTGAATTTATCATCAAATAATACCACTTTATACTGTAATTTATAATAGCCTTTCAGTAAATGCAACTCTTTATAAGGCAGATAAATCTTAAAATCATCCTGGCTGTTGTTATATAATGTGGTCGGATAGCCCGGAGTGAAGTTAACCATGCTTGATACAGTTCCATCTCTTGTAGCGTACAGATTATTGACATCTTTCAACGGCACTCCCCTTTCATCGTAAAAATAAGCCACCGCATGGCAATTTATTCCCTTCGCATTTTCAATTGTAAATACCGGTGTAACGGCAATTTGCTGCCCCGCATCGTCATATTTTGTTTCTACCTTCACTTCCTTACAATTAATACCTTGTGAAAAAGTGAAATACTGGTAGCCGCTGCTGGTGATCACTTTGAGGTTAGGGTCAAATAAAGCCACGTAACATTTCAATCGAAAATTGCCGCTTCCAAGTTCCAGTTCATCATAGGGCATAAAAACAGAAAGGTCATTGAACTGTGTATTTTGATAAGAAGGTGTAAAGGTTGTATAGGCTGCCACTTTCCCATCTGCTGATGCTTGTATGCCATTATGATCTATAAGAGCTTTGCCGTCGTCGGCATTATAAAAATAAACAGCCATGATACATTTGCTGTTTTGGGCATTATAGACCAAAAAATTCTGTTTGATCTTCATTCCCAGTTGGCCGTTCTCTGTGACGTTATATTCAATGTTCAGATCCTGCAGTTTACTCCACAGCGTTGTTTTATTTTCTAATGATAATTCTTTATTGAAAGGATATAATTCGGCGACGAGCTTTTTATCATTATCTGAGAGATCATAATTCTCTCCAACCGAATAACCATCAACTGTGAAGTTTGCAGGGATCGGGTAATGCATGATAGATTTGGGATCGTAGCTTTTATTAGTCATCGTCACACTATAGCGATCAAACACCTGCTTATCTACCATATCTTTATCCCACCCGTCATATTGCAAATAGAAAGCATAGACCACTGGTTTATTCCATTTGATATTGCTTAACGGATTCATGTGTTCATGCAATAAACCCAGAGTATGTCCAAATTCATGTAGTATCACTCCCTTTAGCTGCGCGTCTGTTTTTGTATTCTCGATCCAGCCAAGATTCATTGTCTCTTCGTTGGCTTTCCGGTTCTTCGCATCTGACCCGATATAGGAATACGATCCTTTTTTGTCAAAACTTATTCTCACTTCCCCGCTTCCTTGTTGAAGGAAATCAAATTTTACATTGGCATATTGGCTCCAGATGACGGCATATTGTTTCACTTTTGCTTTCTGCCAGTCGGAGCCATTCATAAAACTGACTTTTAACGTTGCGCCGGGTGTCCACTTGTTATTAAAATCATAGACCCCCTGGCCTGCGCCAGTATTTCTAACTGTTGTCCTGACATCGATGCAGGGCTGAATTTGTGCATTAGAGTAAACAGAGGCAAGAAGGCTTATTGCCAGAAATGATCTACGGATGGGTAACATAGCGGTGGAATTTTGCCGTTAAGTTACAAAATCGCCGATTTTGAAAAATAATAAATTTGGAGTAGCCGGTTACAATGAGCAGGGCTATTCGCTGAATGGCGAACAGAACCCGAAGAGTGCCCTTCGCTTTCCTGCTACGACATTCGTCGGGGCAGGCTGGATAAACTGCAACAAAAGTTGACAGCGGTACTTCTGCCGGGTCTATAATAAAAAAGCTCCGGTTATTCCGAAGCTTTTTAAATGTTATTAAAAGGTTCTATGCGAATTCTTCTTTAGCCGTCTTAGTATATTCGTCAATCAATTTACGCTGTAATTCAAACGGCACCGCCTCATACGCCTGAAAATGCATTTTAAATTTTGCCCGTCCCTGTGTAATGGAACGCAAGTGAAGAAGAATAACCATCCATTTCAGCTAAAGGAACTTTGGCAATAACTTTTTGAAAATGTCCTTCGCTGTCTATGCCTTCTACAATAGCCCGGCGGCTTTGCAGGTCGCCCATTACAGCGCCGGTAAGATCATCGGGACAAATACTTCCACATGATAAATAGGTTCCAGTATCTGCGGATCAGCCTGCTGGAATGCAGAGCGGAATGCCTGCAAGCCTGCAATCTTAAATGAAATATCATTGCTGTCAACCGGGTGCATCTTACCATCATACACACATACACGGATATCACGGGCATACGAACCAGTGAGACGGGCCATTATGCATTTTTTCCATCACTCCTTTTAATACAGAAGGCAAGAACCTGGCATCAATAGCGCCACCAACAATGCAATTATAAAAAACCAATTTGCCACCCCAATCAAGCTCATGCACATCCCGTCCTCTTACATTCAGGTCTTTTGGTTCCGGCATTCCCTCATACCAGGGTTCTATCCGCATAACACTTCACCAAACTGACCGGCGCCGCCACTTTGTTTTTTATGACGGTAACTGGCATCGGCCATTTTGCGGATCGTTTCCCGGTAAGCGATTTTGGGTTTTACAAATTTTACTTCCAGTTTATGGCTGTGTTCAATTTTCCATTTGGCGACAGCAAGGTGCATATCGCCCTGGCAATGGATCAATGTTTGTTTCAATTCAGGCGAAACTTCGACCAACAACGTCGGATCTTCTTCCCGCAACTGGTGCAATGCCTGTGATAGTTTTTCTTCTTCTCCTTTTTTCAACGTTTCAATAGCCACGGTCATATTCGGCGAAGGAAATTCAATTGGCGTCAATTCATAATTTTTGCCTCTTGCATGCAGGGTATTATTGACATGTGTATTTTTTAAGTTTGAGACGTAGCGCCGATATCTCCCGCCACCAGTTCATTTACATTAGTTCGTTTGTTGCCTTCTACAAGAAATAACTGGTTGATTTTTTCGGTTACACCGGTTGTTTCATTCTCCAGTTCCATCCCGCTCTTAATTGTTCCTGAATATACTTTGAAGAAAGACATCTCGCCCACATGCGGTTCACTGATAGTTTTATAAATAAAAATGCAGGCAGGGCCATTGGCATCGCAGGGAAGTTTATCTCCGCTCTTGGTTACCTGCGGTGGCATTTCATTGGCACTGGGGCAAACATTATCAATAAAGCCCATCAATCTTCCGCTGCCCATATTTCTTTCAGCAGATAAACAGAACAGTGGGAACAGGTCATGATTGATCATGGCTTTCTTCATCCCCATTTTCATTTCATCTTCCATCAGTTCCCCTTTCTCAAAATATATTTCCATCAAGCTTTCATCATTACTGGCGATGGCTTCAATCAATTCTTTATGTAGGTTTTCTGCTTTTTCTTTTTCGTCATCAGGTATCGGCAGTTTTTCAGGTTTGCCACCGTCATCTTTGAATTTATACATCGTCATCCGCAGCACATCAATGATCTCATGAAAACCAGAACCGACCTGGAGTGGGTATTGCACCACTACTACATTATTTCCAAAATGAGATTTTGCTTCACGAACTGTTTTATCAAAGTCAGCATTGTCATCATCCAGTTTATTCACGGCAAATATCATCGGGGTTTTAAATTTTTCCGTATAGTCCCAGATGATATCCGTGCCCACTTCCACTCCCATCACTGCATTTAATAGCATGACCCCGGTATCGGCCACTTTTAAAGCTGATATTACTTCCCCTACAAAGTCATCATAACCGGGGGTATCAAGAATATTTATCTTATAGCCCCGCCATTTGGTATGAAGGAGCTTGCTAAAAATAGAATTACCACGTTCCTGTTCCAGTTCGTGGTAATCTCCTGTTGTGTTGCTTTCGGCTATGTTGCCGCGGCGGGTGATCAGGCCGGCTTCATATAGCATGCACTCCGCTAAAGTGGTCTTACCTGAGCCGGCATGGCCCAGCAAGACAATATTTTTTACGTGTGAGGTATCAAATTCTGGCATAGCAAGAATTTTTTAGAGACAATTAATAAGTTGTCTTTATTTATTAAAAAATTAATAGTTCTTCAAAGGTGGACTTATCAGAGAGACGGAGAGTTTATATGAACCATCAGTTCATAAATTTATAGATCCTCAACTTCCGGAATTTAGTTATCAAGGAAAACAAACCTTGAAAATAACAGAACCGAAAACTATTGATTAGTTATTCATTCGACTTAGAAAATCATTAAACTCTTCCCTGATGTCCTGCAGGGTATGCTCCAGGCTTTGATATTGATCAAAAAGGTTTTCATGATCGGCTACGGTTTCTTCATTCAGGCCCTTTTGTTCACGCATTTCATAACCGATCTTGCGGTCATGTGTTTTGATCGCTTGTTTGAGATCGTGAATGTTGATAAGCTGAATGTGAAACTGGTTGTGGAGATGTTCTACGTCTTGTAGCTGGTCTTTGGAGAGTGTGCGGCTTGCGGCCTGCTGAAGTCTTGTTTTGTCCTGGTTAAATTCATCGCGAAATTGACGAAGAGTTTCTCTCCAGGCCTCACACTCTGAGATGAGCTGTGCGATGTCTACCTGAACCATGGGATTAAAATTTAAAAATGAAGCAATGTTGTTAAGAGCTTTTTCCCGGGTACTTTGTGGATGGTATATGTAAATTAAAACTTCTTTTTCGGAAAAACCAGATTTTTTTTCACAAACTTTATAAAAAAATGACCCCTTAAGCTAAGGGGTCGGGTCTTTTAAGATCATTACTTTTATTTATTCATTAATGTTTTCTTATTCTTGTCTTTGTGGCCTTATTACCTCTTGGACCAGTGACAGTCGTTTTAGTTCTTGTGACTTTTGTACCTCTTGGGCCTCTAACTGTCGTCTTTGTGCGATTGACTCTATAATTACCCACTACCCCTGCATGACGGGTTCTTACTGTAACAGATGTAACCCGTAACGGAGTATATATCCTGTGTGCACGTACTACACGATGTGTACGTACTATTGCACAATGAGTATAATATGGGCGATGAAATGGATGCCATACATGCCATGCCATTGGCCTCCATGGTCTCCACCATCCTGGATAATGACGCCATCTCCAAGGCGAATCCAGAGTATGTATGCGGGAGCATAAACAAACCGAACTGATGGCCACAACCATACATTAATAACTACACGTGGACTGTAATGATCATCGCCCACATTTGGACCATGAGCAATAACATCATTATTATCATTAAAAATAAAAGCATCTCCTTCATCACCTTCACCTGGCTCAACAATAACTTCTTCACCATAAATATCTTCATCTCCGACTATCTGCAGTATGGCTGTGGTATCCCCTGTTTTTTCTATTTCTATCACTGCAATATCCTGGCTTTCTGTTTCTGAAATGATGGCCTGCAATACAAATGCATGTGCATCTTTATCGATATTATCAATTACACGGATATAATCGATCTCACCATCTTCATTCAGATCAAGATTATTGACATGATTATTTTCTGAATTAAGGAGTTTTTCAAATTCTTCAGGCGAACTGGCTTTTTGAAACATTTCCAATGCGCCTTGTAAACTGAAGTTATCACCGGGAAGACCGGTGGAATCAATGCCTGGTTGATCCTGGGCTGTTGCAAATACGCTGATAAGTGCTGCAAATCAACAGCCCAGCGTAAGTAGTTGGTTATTTTCATAAAAAAGTTTGAATCAGACAGTAAAAGTCAGCAGGTTTATTCAGTATTTTATTTTATATGTACCGGGCCTGTTTATTTAGTATTTTTCAGCGGGAAAATTTCTATTAAGTAAATTGCATTTCCCAAAATTAAATGATTTCTCAGAATACCATACAGCAGATACTTGGCCGGCTTGATATCATTGATGTGATCGGTGGATTTTGTAAAGTTAAAAAAAAGAGGAACTAATTATCTGGGTCTTTGCCCCTTTCACAATGAAAAAACTCCTTCTTTTACCGTTTCGCCTTCCAAAGAGATTTATAAATGTTTTGGTTGCGGCACGAAGTGGCAATACGATCAGCTTTCTGATGGAGCATGAGAAATACAGCTATGTTGAAGCATTAAAATGGCTGGCGAATAAATATGGAATTGAAATAGAAGAAACATTTCCAGACAGATGAACAAAAACAGCAACAGCAATCCGCTGACAGCTTTATATATCATCAACAGCTTTGCGCAGCAATTTTTTACCCAAATATTATTTGAAACAGAAGAAGGACAGGATATCGGGACTTAGCTTATTTAAAAGAAAGAGGATTCCGGGAAGATGTCATTAAGAAATTTCAATTAGGTTATTCTCCGGAACAAAGGGATGCATTTGCCAAAGAGGCATTGGCAAAACAATATAATACTGATCTGTTATTGAAAACGGGATTAGTGGTTAACCGAAATGATCAGTTACATGGATAATTATCGCGGCCGTGTTATTTTTCCTGTTCATAATCACAGTGGCAAAGTATTGGGATTTGGCGCAAGAATTTTAAAAAGCAATGATAAAGCTCCTAAGTATATTAATACTCCCGAGAATGAGATATATGTAAAAAGTAAGATACTTTATGGATCTTATTTTGCCAGGCAGGCAATTGATAAAGCTGATGAATGTTTATTGGTGGAAGGTTATACAGATGTTATTTCATTGCACCAGTCGGGAATTGAAAATGTAGTGGCAGTCTGGCGGCACATCGCTTACGCTGATCAGCTTAGGCTTATTAAGAAATATACCAATAACCTTACTATTATTTATGATGGCGATGCTGCTGGTGTAAAAGCTGCTTTACGTGGACTTGATATGGCGTTGGAAGAAGGATTGAATGTAAAGTTGGTTTTGATTCCGGACAATGAAGATCCTGATAGCTATGTAAATAAAGTGGGCGCAACTGCTTTCAAAGAATTCGTTCAGAAAAATAAAAAGGATTTTATTCTTTTCCAATTAGAAGTTGCGTTGAAAGATGCCGGCAATGATTCAACCAAAAAAGCGGAGGTAGTAAACCCAATGGCGGAAACTATTTCACAGCATCAATAAAGCTGAAGATTTTACAAAACAGCAGGATTATATCAAGCAATGTTCCGAAATATTAAAGATAGATGAAGGCGGTTTACATGCACTGGTAAATAAATTTATCCGTGACAGGATCGTTACACAAGAAAGAAAACTACCTTTTGAAGAAGCAAAACATCATGAAGAAAATGCAAGACAGGCTGAGGCAACAGATTATGATGATGCTACTTTTAATCTATTATTCAAAGATGAATTGCAGGAACGGGAAGTTGCAAGGATATTATTGGAGTATGGAGTAAAAAAATGGGATGAATCAAAATTGATTGCCGAACACGTTTTTGAAGAGATGGTGGACGAGACGCTGATCGACAACACAGATATTCTGCGATTGATCAATTCTTTTAAGGAATCCTTACAGAACGGTACTCTGCCGGATAAGAATTATTTCATTTATCATCCTGATCCTAAACTCAGCGCATTGGCTGTTTCACTATTAAATTTTCCTTACGAAGAAAGCGAGCACTGGCGTCGTGAATTCAGCCAGACTACAGGCTATCAGCAACAATTATTTGAACAGAGCTATGAAAATTTCATTAGAACAGTTGCAAGGGATAATGAAGATGAGCTAATGTCCTATTTGAAAATGGATGAAGACACAACGAATGAAGATGTGGAATCTGCTATCAATTATCTTAAGCTTCGCAAAATAAAAAGGATGATCCTCGAAAACCAGGTTGACATGGAAAAACAACATACTCAGGATGAACTTGAAATGCTCCGCCGAACCCATGAACATCTGAAACAAATGGAAATCGAACTGACAAAAAAGATGGGAACGGCCATTATCAGGTAGTAGGCAGTTTAGTTCCTTCATATATTTCTATCACCGGAATTTCCAATTGAATTGTTTTGACCAACAAGCTATCGGTAGCTTTTTTATATTCTTCCAGTTCCCAGTGATTGTTATCATTAATACGAAACGCTTCGATGCTGATTGTTTCTGAATCAACAAGAATATACTCCTGCAAGGTCTTTATATCCCGGTATAATTTAAATTTTTCGCCCCTGTCGTAACTCCTGGTAGATGATGAAAGAACTTCAATAATTACGGAAGGGTTTACGATATTCCACTCATCATTATCTTTTGTGATAATATCACCGCAGACAATTGAAATGTCGGGGTAAGTGAACAAAGAATTATCAGGAATGAATATTCGCTGGTCGCTATTGAATGGCTGGCAGGACTTTCCTTGCAATCTTTTTCTAAGAGCGAAATATAGATTTCCTGCAATAATATTGTGAGGCACTTTAGCACCAGACATAGCAAAGATCTCTCCCTGGTAATATTCATGTTTTTCCTTTGAAGCACCTTCGTATTCCAGGTATTCTTCGACGGTGAAGTTTTTTTTGCCGTAAGCGACAACAGGTTCTCTTAATACTAAATCCATATTCTAAATTTACACCTATTATTTCGTTTTTGCCAGCAACATATCGCTATACGATACGTCAATCAAATCTTCAGGCTTTATTCCAAATTCGTTCATATAAAAATCACATTGCGCTTTTAGTTCTTCCTGCGAAAGGTCGGCCAAGATATTCCCTGCTTCTATTTCAACAAATGAACCAAGTCCCGGAACTTCATCAATATGAAACTTGACATTCTTTATATAATATATTTCTCGTCTCTTTTTAACCACCACTTTTACTCCGATTGATTTTACCAACACTTCTTTCAATCCTTTTGCATCTTCCACTTTCACCAGATGGAACTGAGAATTTTTTGGACCAGGCTGATTATTCCTTTCATAGTAGATCAAATTGTTTTCGATATTTCCTTCACGTAATTTAAGCCTGCCGTGAGCAACATTGAAGTAGGTATCCTGTCTGTTCATCCAATCCTTTAAATGCCGCGTTATGTGATAAAAGATAATTGCGAATGAATGCCGGATCATGACAGGTAGCTTTTATTTCAACATTCAAAAACATTGTAGTATGGCTTTGTGCAGGCGAATCTAAGGTTTATGCAAGAAAAAAGGTTTGCTGCAGAAGCAACAAACCTGAATACATTTTTTGACAGTAACGTAACTGCTTAGTCTGCCAGTGCAGCAGCATGTCTTTTCCTGGTAACGGGTGCGTTTTCGTCCCTTAGGTTTTCCCCTTTTACAAACCTCATAGCGCTCCATACATGATCCAGTTCAACCCGTTCAATACTTTCATAACCTTCACATGTCAGGCGGTTCCAGCTGCAGTCGCGATTAAGATCTGTAGCGATCTTTGAGGTGATCTTGGGGTAGGCTACCCAGAATTTTGAATCATCTTTAAGAGAAGGCATAACATCCCTTAAAATGCCATTCAACTGATTTTCATTTACGGCGAAAACCAATGCAAAATCAATTTTCCGGGTCTTTAAAAGCGGGGTCATGTTTTTAGCAAAAGACAATTTACTGAATTGTTTTTCGATCGAAGACGGCAAACCCTGAATTAAAAGATTCTTTTCGTCTGCCAGTTGTAATTTTTCAAACACTGTTTGTGACATACTTGGAAAGTAATTTTTAATGGTTTCTGCCAAGCTGCCTCAGATGTGGAGAAGCTTAACAGAGTTCTCAAAGCAGGGAGTGCAAAGATAAGGAAAATGATTGTTATTTAACAGCTTATAATGAAAAAAATCGCCGTTTATCACAATTAAAACGGCATTTTATTAATGAAAATCAATTTTTCGCTTATTTCACTGGCTTATAATATTTCAAGGCTTCAGGCATTATCTTTTTTAGATCTTCGATGCGATGTCCTTCCGACGGGTGAGTGCTAAGAAACTCAGGAGGCTTTTGTCCACTACTTGCTTTTTCCATTCTTTCCCATAGCGGAATAGCTTCTTCGGGATTATAACCAGCCATGGCCGCAAATATTAATCCCCATTCATCAGCTTCGAATTCTTGCTTTCTGGAAAATGGAAGCAACACACCTACCTGTTGTTCCGACACCATAAGCATTCATAAACAAATTTTGTGTTTCCTGGGGTTTATTTGCTACAGCGACAGATAATGCTACCCCTCCAACTGCTGAACCAATCCCTGGCTCATCCTCTGATTTCCATGTTGCAAAAGAGCATGTGATACTTCATGCCCCATCACCACCGCCAAGGCGGCTTCATTTTGAGTTATTGGTAATAAGCCCGTATAAACAACTATTTTGCCGCCAGGCATACACCATGCATTGACAGCTTTGTCATCAACCAGGTTATATTCCCATTTATAACCAGATAGCTTATCTGATATCCCATTCTCTGCATAATAATCTTCAACTGCTTTTGTAATGCGCCTTCCTACCCTCGTTACCATTTCGGCATCCCTGTTATTTGAAGCAGGCACCACTTTATTATCTGACAGAAATTGCTGATACTGCTGTGTTGCCATTGACTGCAGTTCCGATTCAGGTAATAACGTGAATTGATTTTTACCTGTAAGTGCATTTTTGGAACATGCAACTGCCAAAGCAGCAATTAAAAAAATTGATGTAAGAGTTCTGATCATTTCCGTTGGTTTTTAATTTTGTCTAAAAAAAACAAAGATTGTACCAAAGAAAGGTACAATCATTTTTAATTTATGATTGTTAAACAATTTTAATATGAAGTTATGAAGAAGCAGGAAGATTGCCTTCGTCGTTGCCGACGGCGATCACGGTGTTTGAGGATAGGAACTTTGCTTTCGCTTCCTTTAAACAAACGGCCAATATTTTTCTGATGGGTCAGAACTACCATCAAAGCAACGGCAATAGCAAACACCCGGTAAACATCATTATCAACATTGAAAATAACGAGTATAAAAACCGGGAATGCAATACTTGCAAAAATGGAGCTTAATGAAACAAATCTTGTCAAGATAAAGTACCAGCAAAAATACCCCTGCACAACATAAGGCAGTCCACGGAGAAATTCCCAGAACCAAACCAAATAAAGTGGCAACTCCTTTGCCGCCGCTGAAAATCAGCCCATATGGGAAAATATGACCCACTACTGCCGCAAAACCAAGACCGATTTGAAGGTTGAGAAATTGAGTCGTGTGACCTGACATATTGCGGCAAAAGAAAAGCCAGATTTACGGCTACCATACCCTTAAGCATATCAACCAACATTACAATAGTTCCCCATTTTGGGCCAAGTACTCTATAGGTATTTGTAGCGCCGGCATTACCGCTGCCATAATCACGGATGTCGATACTAAAAAAATATTGGCTCACCCAAACGGAGGTAGGGAATACTACCAATCAAATATGCAAGAACAATCAGCAATAGTTCATTCATAGAACTTGGGTTGAAGTTGGAAAACAAAAATACTAAAAAATCCGGTCGATGGTAATATTACTTTAATACAAAAGTCACAATCTTTTAATATGACAACCTTAACACAACCAGTTATCTCTAACAGTCGTTTGTTTTAATTGTAAAGAGTACTCGTCTTTTATGAGGAAAATTTCATCTTCATCCTTCGTTAACAAGCCACTTAGAAGTAAAACACCTCCGCGGGTGAGTTGTTTAGTCAGCAAATGAAAGTTCTCGAGAATTACATTTTTATTAATATTGGCGAGAATAATATCAAATGAGCCGTGCATGGCTGCTGTTTCTGCTTTTTGTAAATTGATCCGGTTGCAATCATTCCTTTGAATGTTCTCGTTTGCATTTTCAATACTCCATTCATCATTATCAACTGCAACAACATTCTCCGCTCCTAGTTTTTCTGAAAGATACGCTAACACACCGGTTCCAGTGCCAAAATCAAGTACATTTTTATTTCTGAAATCTATTTGTCTCATTTGCTGGATCATCATAAAAGTCGTAGCATGATGCCCGGTGCCAAAACTCATTTTTGGAGTAATGACAATATCATGTTCTACTCCTTTTGGCTGTGGATGAAAATCTGCGCGGATCGAAACAAAATCATCAATGACGACAGGTTCAAAATTCGTTTCCCATACTTCATTCCAATTGGTTTCTTCAATTACTGTTCTTATTAAAAGTTAGACTTTGTGCCCCCGCAATCTCCTTTAAAATATTTTCGTCATAGTTTTTTTTAAGGATAAATGCTTTCACACAAGTTTCAGTTTCTTCAAATCCTTCGTATCCCTCAACGCTCAGTTATGCAATCATATATCCTTGTTCTTCCGCGGATATGTCGAAAATTCTATTTGGATAAATTCATTCATTACTCCATCAAAAATACAAAACCCCGATTGATCGGGGTTGTTTTATATTATTGACCTTCTGGAGCTTGTTGCTCTTGTCGTGGCTTACTTTCCGGTTTTGGCATCAAAATCTTTTCTTGATAATTTAAATTTTCCGGATTTAGGATCCGTGCCGATCAGTTTTACTTTTACCTTATCTCCTTCTTTCAATACACCATCCAATGTTTCCAATCGTTTCCAGCTTACTTCACTGATATGAACAAGTCCCTGTTTGCCCGGAAGGAATTCAACAAAAGCTCCAAACGGCATAATAGATTTTACAGTGGCTTCATATACATCTCCCACTACCGGTACAGCTACAATTCCTTTGATCCATGCTTCTGCCTTTTCAACGCCTTCCTTATTAGTACCAAACACACTTACTTCACCCATATTGTTTACTTCTTCGATATTGATAGTAGTGCCGGTTTCACGTTGCATTTCCTGTATCACTTTACCACCCGGCCCGATCACAGCGCCAATAAATTCGCGATCAATAAACATTTTCACCATTCGTGGTGCATGTGGTTTCACTTCGCTCCTTGCTTCGGGCATACAGTTATACATGGCATCAAGAATATGCAAACGGCCGCGTTTTGCCTGTTCCAAGCGCTTCTGCCATTACTTCCATTTTTAAACCATCCACTTTGATATCCATCTGCACACCGCAAATGCCATCTCTTGTACCGGTTACTTTAAAATCCATATCTCCCAGATGATCTTCATCACCAAGTATATCGGTAAGGATCGCATATTTATCGTCTTTTGTGATCAATCCCATCGCAACACCAGAAACGTGTTTTGGAATAGGAACGCCTGCATCCATCAATGCCAGTGACCCTGCACAAACAGTAGCCATAGAAGATGAACCATTTGATTCAAGGATATCACTTACGATCCGCACAGTATAGGGAAAATCATTTTTCGGCATCATCTGTTTTAAAGAACGCATGGCAAGGTTACCATGCCCAACTTCCCGGCGGCCAGGGCCTCTCATCATTTTTACTTCACCGGTTGAAAATGGAGGGAAATTATAATGTAAAATGAATTTGGTATAGTCAGATTTAGCGGCACTTTCAACCAGTAATTCATCTAATGGAGTTCCTAAAGTAACTGTTGTAAGAGACTGGGTTTCACCTCTTGTAAATAAGGCTGCTCCATGTGGGGAAGGAAACACATCCACTTCCATATCCAGTGGACGAATCGTTTCCAGGTCTCTTCCATCCAGACGAACCTTTTCATCAAGGATCATATCCCGAACTACATAATATTGCAGATCGCCATAATATTTTGAAACCAGTTTTTTGGTAAGATCAGGCAGTTTTTCTTCTTCCGGCATATTCAGATCTTTCTTTAACAATTCTATCAATTCGTCTTTTATTGCATCAAATTTTTCACTGCGTTCATGCTTGCTGAATTTGCCTTTGGCAACTTCATACACTTTTTGTTTAGCAAAAGCATTTATTTTTTCACTCAACGCTTCATCCTGTTCCGGCTTTTTATAATCTCTTTTACCTTTTACTCCCACCATATCTCTCAATTCTTCCTGTGCCTTTACCTGTATGCGGATAGCATCATGTGCAATCTGCAATGCTTTTACCAGGTCTTCTTCACTGCATTCATGCTGCTTCGCCTTCCACCATCATCAGGTTCTTTTCAGTAGCAGCAATAAGGAATTCCATATCTGCTTTTTCCAGTTCGGAGCGATTGGGATTTACTTTAAATTCCCCATCAATCCTGGCTACCCTTACTTCAGAAATGATTTCTTTAATGGGAATATCAGAAACAGCCAATGCAGCAGAGGCGGCCAGACAAGCCATCGCATCCGGCATCACTTCAGCATCGCTGGAGATAAGTGTAACCAATACCTGTACATCACATAAATAATCTTCGGGGAACAATGGACGAAGTGCCCTGTCAATCAGACGGGAGGTCAGTACTTCATAATCATTCAGTCTTGCTTCTCTTTTAAAAAAAGAACCGGGAATACGTCCGGCAGAAGCAAATTTTTCCTGGTAATCAACTGACAATGGGAAAAAAACTTTGTCCTTCTTTGGGTTCTTTATTGGCTACCACTGTAGCCAGGATCATACAATTGCCCATAGAAACCGTAACGGCTCCATCGGCCTGGCGTGCCAGACGGCCGGTTTCAATGGTCACCATCCGGCCATCACCTATATCAAATGTTTTACTGATTGGTTGTTGTAACATAGTGTATTTGAAGTTTAGTAGTTTGAGATGATCGAATCACTCAAACTATATGAGGTTTTATTTATTTACCCAGCTGCATTGCTACTATCATCCTATTCCTGTTGATCGCCACTGTTTATTGTTCGATAACTCCGTTCAGTCATTTTGAAAAGTCATGTCAAAAGAATGATAGTAAAGAGCATTGAACAGTTTTCCTTCTGAGTGAGCCAGGAAATAATCGGTTATAGATCTAAGTTGTTAAAATGAAAGAAACTTCGAATAAAGACTTTTCCCAAGTCCCTTCAGGGTACAGGGTTTTACTTCTTCTTAATCCAAGTTTCTCGATCAATTGCCGGTAACCTGTAAGATTATGTTTTTGCAGGTAGTTCAATAAACTTTTACGTTTTCCTACCAACTGCATCAGTCCGCGGTGAGTGGAGAAATCTTTTTTGTTTTGCTGAAGGTGTCCGCTGATCTGGCTGATACGTTCAGTCAGTTGTGCGATCTGACCTTCAATTGAACCGGTGTTGGTGGCTTTTCCGCCAAACTCGGTAAAAATTTTTGCTGTTTTTTCTTTTGTTAAAGGCATCTTTGTTTTTTTAAATTCATCCGATTATTCTATCCCATTATTTTGTGGCGGCAAAGGTAAGGCAAGTTGCGATATCTGCAAAAGAAAGACGCCCAAATATTGGCTATTATTCAGTTGGAAATCAGCACAGCTTTTATCCGCTTCCGCTTATTTTTGCCTTATGGAGCTTTCGCAGGATACAAAAAACATCTTGGTCTTCAGCCTGCCTACAGATCCCCGTTGGGTCAAACTTGCCGAAAAATCCCTGGAGGATATCCTTACTGACCATGCATATTGTGAACAAAAGGCGGCCACTTCCTGTATTTCCCTGATTCAGAAATATAGTGATAAGGAAAAGCTGGTGAACGAACTTTCTCCAATCGTCACTGAAGAATGGGGTCATTTCGACTGGTCTTGGCAGAATTGCAAAAAAGAAATCTTAAAATTCGGCAAACAGCGAAAAGACGAATATGTGAATGCACTTATTGAATTTTCAGGCTAAAAGGCGGACATTGGGAAGACCGTTTTCTTGACAAGTTACTTACAATGGCATTGATAGAGGCCCGAAGTTGTGAACGATTCAAAAGATTAAGTGAAGGATTGGATGACGAATACCTCCGAGAATTTTTATCGCCGATTTATGGAAAGTGAAGCCGGGCATTATACATTGTTTATTGAACTGGCTGAAACTTATATTGACAAGGAAAAAGTAAGAAGACGATGGAAGAATGGCTGGAACACGAGGCGGAGATCATGCAGCAGTTGGAAGTCCGGGGAGACAGGATTCATTGATATGAAATTTCAGGCAACTGATTTTACGCCATCGCCGATTTCTGACGCGAATACTTCAGGTTCATAACCGATCTCACGTTTGTAATATTCAATTAATTTTTCCGAGAAGTCTTTGACTTGGTTCTTTTTTACTAAAGCAATTGCACAACCCCCAAAACCTGCACCGGTCATTCTTGCACCAATGCAACCGTCATAAGTTTTGCAAAACTCAACAATAGTGTCCAGTTCTTTTCCACTTACTTCATATAGCTCTTTAAGCGATTGATGTGATTCGTACATTAGTTTACCAAAGTGTGGTAATTGTCCATTCGACAAAACTCCTTTTGCTTCTTTCACTCTTTGGTTTTCACTTATCACGTGCAATGCCCGTTTTTCCAAAACAGGATCATTGATAAGATACCGATGCGACTCAAAATCCTCCATTTCAATATCACATAGATGCCCGGCATTTAATTCCTTCTTTAATAATTTTAATGCTGCGCCACATTGAGCGAAACGTTCATTGTATTTTGATTCGGCCAAAGCCCGTTGCTTATTGCTATTTATAATTGCAAGTACATAGTCATTGGTTTCAAAAGGCAGGTATTCATATTCCAGCGTATCGCAATTGAGTAAAATGGCTTTGTGTTCTTTTCCCATGGCAACTGCAAATTGGTCCATGATACCACAGTTAACCCCGATAAATTCATTTTCCACTTTCTTAGACAATAATGCAATTTCAGTTTTTGCTATATTCATTTTAAAGATCGTCTGCAAAGCAAACGCTGTGAGTACCTCTATCGAAGCAGAAGAAGACAACCCCGCCCCGATCGGAAGATTACCGTAAAAAAGCATATCTAATCCTGAAACAATATGTCCTTCTTTTAATAGCTGGTTGATTACTCCCAAAGGATAATTGAACCATTCTTTCCCTGTTTTGGAATAGGATGTTTGTAAATGCAGGTCGGCAGTGTCAGGAAAATTAAGACAGCGAAAACGTAGCAGCTTTTCTTTACTCTTTGAAATGGCGAGATAAGTTCCTAATGATATCGCACAAGGCATCACTTTGCCGCCATTGTAATCTATATGTTCTCCGATCAGGTTAACACGACCGGGACAAAAGAAAATGTGTTCGGGTTCTCTATTAAAAACCTTCTTGAATTCTTCTTTCAGATCATCTTTCATCTTATACAATGGCAATTTAAAGTTCAAAAGATAGGTTATCGGAAACTAAATACAAAAAGAACTCAGGTTTGAGAAAAATAAGCCAGTTCTTCCTGCAGATCAAGAAAAGGAAATTCTTTTTGTAATGCCTTTACTTTTTCAAAATAGTCCATTAGAAAATCCTGGTGGGCTTTGGTTTCGGGTTGAAACGCTTTATGTTTTCTTGCAATAAACACTTTTTTTAGTTCCTTCATTAGTTGCTGCGATGATTCATCAATGCAGAAGTCAGAAAACTTTTCCAAAACAAACTCCGTAGCCATATAGTTTGGATGAGCCAGATCAATGTCATAAAAACGATAATCTCTTAATACATCAATCACTAATTCATAAGCAGGAAAATAATAGGCGTTTTCAAATTCATCAACGATATGGTGAACGGCTTCGAGCAATCTTGCTTTGCTCCGGTTATTTTCAATTACTCCATCTCGTAAATGTCGTACCGGACTAACCGTAAAAATAAAATTCAACTTCGGATTGAATTCCATTAATCGGTGATAGCAATTTTCCAGAAGTAAGATCGTGTCATTGATCCCGAGCAAATGTTTATTGAACCATTGCGATGGTGCCCGATGACAATTGGCGACGGAAGCCCCAGCCTCCCCAAATTCCACTTGCTCCACCTTGTTTGTAATGGCGGAAGGAGCTATCGAAGACTCTGTTGATTTGATAAGGCGATACGAAAAAGAAGAGCCGAGTGTAATTATTAACCAACTTGCTTCCTTCAAAAATTCGTTTGCTTTTTTCTGCGAAGCATTGATTTTTTTTACTGCATCTTTCAGATCAAAATTAGAAAACCTGGAATGATGCTGCCAGCTATGCCATACATCATTTAATTGAAACAGCTCCGATTCTTTGTACTGTTTATTTTCAACATAAGATAAAAGGCTTTTGCAAACACTTGCGGGATCAAACAAGATCCCATTCGGATTTTGTAAAATAGAAAACTTTGCATCAGCCAGCGCACCTCCAATATGCTCGGTAAAACATGAACCCATCAGCAGGATTTTATCTTTATAACCAATAGGCTCCGGCAACGGCTCTACCTGTATGCGAGTCATGAAATCCATACTTAAAAATCAAAGTTTAATATCATCGTTTTACTTACGGGCAAATCCAGCCGGCCGCTCAATAACTGTCTTAGAAAAAACCTGATATCGGAAACCTGCTTTTCACTCAATGATGGCGGAGGATATTGTGTATTTATCACTTCAAACGCCCGCCTGGATACCTCGTTGAAATCATCAAAATTTCCCTGTGTTATTTCAACCAAAAATAAATTCGCCATGTTTTCTGCATATAAAGCCTCTTTTGCAACGTTAATTTGCTTTCTTTTTTCCCTGTCATCAAAATCTTTTATATCCATTCCTTCATTCAGCATACCCATCAAAGCGGCGGTATATTTCAATGTTTTCTCAATTGCATAGTGGCTCAAATCATGCTGAACAAAGAAATCATCAGCATACATCCATGTCACAGTTCCGCTATCTGTTATATATTTTATCACATGCGGCTTGTCAATGTTTTTGGTTATTTGCAATTTCACTAGACAAAAATTTCAGATGCAATACGCAAACTTTCTTCCAGCGCTTCGCTATTCAATTGAGGTAATAACAGGTGCTCTTTGAAAAAGTTTATCATCCATTCCGTGTTCATATTTCCTACCAGTTGGTCGTCCGCCATCGGGCAGCCCCCGATACCTTTTAGCGCACCATCGAAACGCATGCACCCTGCTTTTACGGCAGCATCTAATTTTTCTTTCCAGTTCCCGGGTGTTGAATGAAGATGAACGCCAATCTCCGTTCCGGGTAAAGATTCAATAAGAAAACTGGTGATATCATAAACCTGTTCGGGAGTTGCCAGGCCAACTGTATCGGCTAACGAAATGATCTGGATGTCCATTCCCATCATTTTGTTTACCCATTCAAAGACAATTTCTTCATCATACAGATCGCCATAAGGATTGCCAAAGGCCATTGAAATGTAAATCACTAATTGTTTACCCGTTTTAATACAAAGATTTTGTATCTCCTCTACTCTCTCCAGCGATTCTTCGATCGTTGAATTCGTATTTCGCTGCTGAAAGGTCTCAGAAACTGAAAAAGGAAAACCGAGATAAGTTACCTGGTCATACACACTCGCTTCTTCCGCGCCTCTTAAATTGGCTATTATCGCCAGCAACTTCGTGCCTCCAACTTCCAACTCAAGACGACCGACTACTTCCTTTGTGTCGGCCATTTGCGGAATAGCTTTTGGCGAAACAAAACTTCCGAAGTCAATGGTGTCAAACCCAACTTTTAATAAGGAATTGATGTAACTGATTTTTTTCTCCGTCGGAATAAAATCCTTCCAACCCTGCATAGCATCACGGGGACACTCGATTAGCTTAATGCTCTTTGTTAAATGGGGTATTTCCTGCATCATTGATACGCAAATGTAGTATCATCTTTTATTATAATCTCGCTACTGATCTTATCCTTTCACGAACACGGTTGAAGAATTTTATTCTTTCCTTTTCATTTACCAGGCTCAGTTGCGCTGATTTGCGTATAAGATTTTGCAGGTTATCATACATGTGATTATTGAAACGCTCGTCCCTGGTGCCGACAAAATTAAAAACGCTGTGATTCAGGAAAGTGATCTTCGTTATGTCCAATTCTGCAAACACGGTATTGTCGCCCAATATCAATTCATTGTTATAAAAATGAAAAGGGGTTGCGCTGGGTTTATTGCTCTCTCCCACTCTCGACTTAAAGCCGCTTTCAGCCTGCTTTTCAAGATGGTCCATTAAAAGCAGGAATGATTGGCAAAAGCGATCAAGGTCTTCTTTTGTTTCAAAAATATCAGCGCTCCGGTAAAATTCGATTTGCCGAAGAGTACTGTTAATACTTTCAATGTTCCATATTTCAGAAGTAGGAATTTGATTATATACATCAAATATTTTTTGGGCGATTTCCTGGTTGCTTTCAATGATCTGTTGTTCCATAGAAAATTTTATACCCTTCAGTTCTTCGTAGTGAAGAATAGATTTTTTCCAGACAAACGATTTAAATGCCCAGAATTCCGGTAAAGCAAAATAATACATGGCAGGAACATCTTTAGCCAGGTAATAGAGATGTTTATGCTTAAAACTGTTCATAAATACCAGTTGCTGTAAAGTATCCTGCATCCATTGCCCGAACAGATGGTCTGATGCATTGGTGAGATGCCCGGTAAAAATGAAGGAGTTTGATCGCAGGTGCATGAATTGGTCAAGAGAAATTTTAAAATGCGATGCCAGTTTCTGCATTTCCTCGAGGCTTATTTGTTTTTCGGCCCTGATGCGGCGATAGGCGCTATCGTTACTGATGTCAAGAATTTCTGCTATGGTGTCTACCATGGCAACATGAGACGGCAAAAAAGATTTGATATGCTGAAAAAACAGAACTTGTATATTACCTGATTCCATATTGAGCAAATTTTTCGGAAAATCTAAATGGCGAATTATTATTACTCAAAATTTAGCTGCATGTTTTATTTTGTCTTTGAGTCGGTTAAAGAACCGGACCCTTTCTTTTTCACCAACCACACTTATCGATGTTGATTTTTTTATCAGGTTTTGGATAGAAGCAAACCGGTAGTTGCAGAAAGCTTCATCACGGGTGATCATATAGTCAAGAATGCTGTGGCTAATGAATGCAAGTTTAAAAGCATCGGTGACGATCAGAAAACTATTATCACCAAGTATCAGCTCGTTGACAAACATATTGTAAGCGGCCGCATTTGACTTTGGCGCTTTCCCTACCGGGAATTTGCAACCATATTCCGCTTGCTTTTCAATATGTATGATCAACTCTTCCACTTTTCTGTATAGCTTTCTGACAGTTTCGTTGGAATCAAAGACATGAGATTCTCTGTAAAACTCTATTTGCCGGATGGTGGTATTGATGCTTTCTATGTTCCATATTTCCGTAGTAGGTACAGAACAGTAATCTTCATATATTTTGAATCCTGCTTCATATTCCTTAGCATTGAGTGCATCAAAGGAAAATTTCACTGTTTTTAATTCCTCATATTGAAAAATAGATTTTTTCCAGAAGAAGAATTTGAAAGCGGCCAACTCCGGAAATTGGAAATGCTCCACAAAGGTCACGTCCCTCGTCAGGTAATATAAATGTTTGCCTGGATAAGAATTCAGCAAAGAGAATTGTCTTCCGATGCTTCCAAGCCATCCTTCAAAAGGATCACCTGGAATATTACCCAGGGAGCCTGTAAAAAGAAAGGAATCACTTTTGATGTGCATGAACTGGTCAAGGGATATCTTATAATGGGTCGCCAGCCTTTGCATTTCATCGAGGCTGATGGGTTTTTCGCCCCGGATACGGCGGTATGCGCTATCTGTACTGATGGCCAGCAGATCAGCAATCTCATCTACGATGGCGACATGCGCCGGCAATAAAGCTTTAATATACTGAAAGAAACGAACCTGTATGTTAGTCGCCTCCATGGTGGCAATTGGTTTTGGCAAAAGTTGCAATTCTCCGTACTTGTTTTGGTAAAAATGGTCTTGTAAGCTAAATATAACCGCATTTTTTGCAAAAAACAATTCCGTTTTTGTTAAGGCATTCCCGGTAAGTGGTATTTATTACGAAAATCTGCAAATGCCACGCATTTATCAATTAGGTATCGGCTTATGGCGATGGTAGCTTGGCATTATCAAAGCAAACAGTATGAAACAGAAAGCTACCAATCAGGAGATCCTCCTCTTAACAGGCACCAACTTCTGCGGTCGCCAATTCAGCAGAAGCGGTAATGACAATATTGACGCAAAGAATAACCCGGCGAAGGAGCAGATCGAAAAAGCATGCTGGGATGGAATGGTCGATGAAATGTTACCCGAACTGGCAGATAATTCGTCAAAAGGTAACAGGAACTTTATCTGGAACGTTGTGATCGGGATCAATTTTCTATGCGTCAGCACGGGCCCCTGCCCGATGCCGGAAAAGAATGCAACATCCATTGACCCGTACTACTGCTTGCCTGCAACACCAACCAACTGACAACTTTTGTAAAAATTTTTAATTAATCTGAAAATCATACGTCATCAACATTAAACTGATAAATAAATGAAAAAGCTATCATTCTTTACCGCCAGTCTGTTTACACTATTTGTTTCACAGGCCCAGTCAGACTCCACAACGACTGTGACTAAACAAAAATCTTTTAATGCTTTTGTCAGAACGATGGATAATAAACTGATAAAAGGAAAGTTTTATGCTATTAACGACAGCCAGGTGCTCGTGGAAAAATCAACTAAGAAGCTACTTCCTATTCCTGCAGAAAACATCAGGTCATTTACTCTAAAAAGAAAAAACGTCGTCTTAAAAAGCGCATTGATCGGCTTTGGCGCAGGAGCACTTACAGGTATAATCGTAGGTTATGCCAGTGGCGACGATCCCGTCATTCAATATGCCGGTAATGATGTATTTAGCGCATTTGGAGCTTCACTAAACAATGCGTTCGCTATGACTGCGGGGCAAAAAGCTGCCGCAGCCGGCATTGGTCTTGGGTTAAGCGGTGCTATTATCGGAACAATAATTGGCGTTTTGGCGAAAAAGAAATTTATAATCGGCGGCAAAAAGGAAAGGTTCCACGACCTCCAATCTGAGATAATGATGAAGCTTGTCAAAAAATAATTTCCAGGAAAATACTATAGGCAGAAAACAAATGCGAGGCTGCAATTAATCGTACTGCTGATATTCCCAATAGCCAATATCTCCGGCCCAATCTCCCTACCATGTGAACCGAAGTTTTATTACAATTTCTTAAATCATAAAAAATAAAAACTATGGTCCCGGCATTGCTTTACCTGTTAATTAAAAAACTCAGAAGACAGAACTGGGGAAAGATAAAAAGCGACCTCACTTCGCGATTGTTCATTCGCCGCAACCAGGTAATTGCGACCCTTGTAGTTCTGATGTTGCTTGTATCGTTGGTATTGACCGCACAAAAACAAGCCCGCAATTATAAAGTAATGCGTAATGGAAGTGAAATTGGCTGGGTAAGTCTGGTAAAGCAAACTGATAGCAATACCGCAACCATCAGTATGGAGTCTGAAATAAAAGCGAAATTCCTTTTCACTTTTTCATCTGCCGCTAGAGAGGTTTCAGAATTCCGCGATGGCAGGCTGTGGCATTCTTATTTCTACCGGCGAGTAAATGGTAACGTGAAAGCGGACAGGAATACACAACTCAGTGGCAATAGCTATGAAGTAAACGAAAGATCAGAAAAGACCAGGCTTGATATATTGCCTGTTACATTCAATACTCTTTGCCTGTATTTCCAGGAGCCGGTGGATCTGCAACAGGTTTATTCAGACAACCAACAAAGTTTTCTTGATATCAGGAAAGAAAACGATGGAGCTTATACGATCAGTTTTCCTGATGGCACTACTAACTCTTTTTATTACATCAGCGGTGTTTGTTATAAAGTAAAAGTGGAAAGCACATTTTATTCAGCCGTTCTACTATTAAAATAAAAAAGATGCTGTCATCTTATCACATAATGATCTATTCAGTAAGCTATGTTCTTTTCTTCGCCCTTTTAGTACTGGGAAAAAAAAGAAACAGTAACAGGCTAGTAAGCGAAAATGGTGCTAGTACAAACCGGTTCATGCTTATTACGATGCATATAGGAGGAGGTCTTTTATTTACTGTTCCTTGTGTTGTCTTTCCGAATCATCGCCTCATTGATATTGTTTTTGGAGAAAAAGCGATAGGCGTTCCCCAGGTTATAGTTATCAGCATCATTTTGATTGTAGTCTTTATTGTTTCCCGGCGGCTTGCAGAAAAGCAGTACCGGCTATTATACGGGCAGGAAGCAGCAAATATTTATTTCAACGCCGGATTTATCGTCAACTATTTTATTGTCCGCATAATGTTTTTGTGCTTTTATGAAATATGGTTTCGTGGTTACCTGCTTACTGATTCAATGAGTTATCTGGGTACTCCTCTTGCGTTCATTAGTAACATTATTCTGTACACTTTTCTACATACGGTTAATGGAAAAAAAGAAATGCTGGTCTGCATCCCGTTTGGTTTTCTGCTTTGCATTTTATGTGCATGGACCGGTGCAGCGTGGCCTGCTTTCATTATTCATATTGCGTTGACAGCATCATACGAAACTCATCTTATCAGAAAAATTAACAAACCATCAATCTCTTTTATATGAAGATATTAGTAACAGGCGCTTCGGGGTATATCGGTAATAAATTGGCTCATGTTCTTGCCGGGAATGGCAACAAGGTTCATGCACTTATCCGCTCTGATAAGGCAGAAAAATTATTACAACATCCGAACATTACCATTTTTAAAGGTGATATAATGGATAAGGAAAGTTTGATAAATGCTGTAAAAGGATGTAAACAGGTTTATCACACTGCTGGGTATGTGAAATTATGGGCAAAAAATCCTGATGTTTTCTATGAGCAAAATGTTGGCGGAACTAATAATGTGTTGGAAGCAGCATTGAAGGGAGGAGTCAATAAGTTTGTTTATACGAGTTCATGTGGTGTCTGGGGCCCTTGCAATGATCACATACTTATTGAAAACGATCCCCGCACTTCTTCCTTTGATAGTGATTATGATCTATCCAAGTATCTCGCTGAAAAATCAGTCAGGGAATATTGCAATAAAGGTCTTTTTACAGTCATTGTAAACCCGCCAAGGGTTTATGGACCAGGTCTACCCAGGCAGAGCAGTGCAATCAACAGGTTCATTCTTCTTCTGTTGAATAATAAAATATCACTATTACCATGGCGGCTTCAAATAAAAGGCAATTATGCTTTTATCGATGATGTGGTGAATGGGCATATTCTTGCAATGGCGAATGGGTTAGGTGGTGAACGATATATCCTTGGTGGAGAAAATGTTTCTTATAAAAGGCTTTCAGAGACTGTAAAACAATTCAGCAGATCTAAAAACATTTATATACGCATACCGCCATTTCTTTTAAAAACTTTTGCCGGTTTTGAACTCGTAAGAGGAAAGTTGAATGGTCATGAGCCGTTGCTGACTCCAAACATCGCCAGGCGCATCGAATTGAACAAAACCTTTGATTGCAGCAAATCTATCCGCCAACTCGGCTATAAGATAACTCCATTTGATGTAGGCTTAAAAATAACCATTGAACATTTAAAAAAACAATCGTCATGAATTCTGATAAAAGAATATATACCCTGATTACAGGAGCCGGAGAGGGATTTGGTAAAGCTCTCGCTATTGAGTGTGCTCAGCGAAAAATGAATTTAATACTGGTGGCGCTGCCCGGCCCCGAGCTGTATTCGCTAAGCGATTTTATTAAACGCAATTATTATGTTGACGTCATTTACTTCGAAAAGGATCTTTGCCAGGAAGAAAGTTGCCTGGGACTTTTCAATGAAGTAAGTGCGTTGGGTCTCCAGGTTAATATCCTGGTCAATAACGCGGGTATTGGCAGTACAGCTTTATTCGAAGAAGGTAGTCTTAAAATGTATGAAAAGCAGATAAAGCTGAATGTGCTTGCCACTACATTAATCACACGGCTCTTTCTTCAATTGCTGGAACGCAACACTCCTTCCTATATTTTAAATGTAGGCAGCATGGCCTCTTTCTTTTACCTGCCTAAAAAACAAGTATATGGTGCCACAAAATCTTTCATTTATTTTTTTTCAAGAAGCCTGCGAAAAGAAGTGGAGAAAGATAATATTCATGTAAGCGTATTATGCCCGGGAGGAATGAATACTAACCCTGCTGTTACATTACTCAATAAAACCGGGAATTTTTTCTCAAGACTGTCAGTTATGAACCCTGAAGAAGTAGCGCCTGTGGCAATAGCTGAGTTATTGAGAGGAAAGGAAGTGATCATACCAGGTCGGGTGAACCGCGTATTTATGCTATTGAATAAAATTTTACCCGAACGCATCAAAAAAAGGATCACAGGCAATGCAATGAAAAGACTTAATCCCGGAAGTTCATTGATCCGTTACCTGCCTGAATACACAACGACCTCACCTCCTACCCATGCAATTGCATGATCTGATAACCACTAAATTTTTTTTATGACAACTCAAACAATGAATACAGGACGCAAAACGATCAATTTTTCGCAATGGCAATGTTTTGCCATCTACTTGTTGTTGATAAGTTCGTTTATTTACAGCATCATCCTGCTGGAAAGCAAAAATCGCCTGTTCTTTCATGCGCTTTTGTTTTTCACAGGTTGGTTAACGTACACTTTCCTTGAATACATAGCGCATCGCTTTTGGATGCATGGAAAAGAAAATAAGCATCCCGGAAAGAGCCTCGAACAGCACATGCACCATCACCGGCATCCCACCGAATTAAAGATCACCGGGAGAGTGCGCAATAAATTATTAGCCGGGAACTTGCTATTGATCGCAACAGTTTTTGCTGTTGATAATTACTTTACCGCGTTTGCCGGATTTTATACGGGATTTGTTTACTACTGCTTCATGCATGTCTTTTTGCATAAGTCATGGGCAAAAAAAATTTTTCCTCATCTGCAGATGTCACACATCCATCATCATTGCAAATACCCGGACCGCTGTTTCAGCACCTGTTTCATCTGGTGGGATAAATTATTCAACACAGACGTGCCCGATAAAATCAAAATATCAGAGCGGGTATTGCAATTCTATTTTGGAGAGGATGATCATTAGGTCATGAATTAGAAACATTCGCCCTGATCGAAATCAATTAACCATTAAACCATTTCAATATGTTTCTTCATTTGCTTTCCGGATAAGATAGACCTGACCATAGTATGACAGTACAATGCACTGCAGGGCGGTGTGCAGGATCCTATTTCCCTAAGCTAAACGTTTCCCGGCGAAGCCGTGATTACGACTAATAAAGAATCCGTGGCTATGATCCCTTTTATTTTTCACTTAAAAATCTTTTTATGAAGAAAACAATTCTAATGCTTATTGCTCTTGCATTTGCTTCCGCTATCGGAATGTTAAATGCACAAAGCGTGACGATCAGCGGAACGGTATTGAACAGTGCCACCAAAGAACCTCTGCCCGGAGTGAGCGTCATGATCAAGGGAACGAACGACGGGGTCACAACCAATGACAAAGGTCATTTCAAGACTGTTGTCAGTAAAAAGCTTCCTGTCAGACTGCGATTATCGTCCATTGGTTTTGAAGACCAGGAATTCGAAGTCACGTCAGGAAATGAGACACTGTCTTTGAGCTTGGTTCCTTTTACGAGGATTGAAGATGCCGTTGTTCTTGGACCCACAAGATCGCTGACCACAATTCTTAATTCACCTGTTTCGGTCGAAAGGATCGGATCGAAACAGATTGCCAATACGGCTGCCAGTTCATATTACGACATGGCAGGATCATTAAAAGGAGTTGATCTGACAACGTCCGGTTTATTATTTAAGACCATCAGTACAAGAGGTTTTAATGGAAGCGGCAGCACCCGTGTGAACCAGATCGTTGATGGAATGGATAACCAGGCGCCGGGATTAAATTTTTTCGTTGGTAATTTTGTTGGACTGACCGAACTGGATGTTGATAATATGGAATTGCTTCCCGGAGCTTCTTCTGCATTATACGGTCCGGGCGGAATGAATGGAACTGTTTTGATCAACAGCAAAGATCCTTTTAAGTATCCAGGACTAAGCGTGCAGGTAAAACAGGGGATCATGCATGTTGATAAACGTCAGCGGCCCAATGCCTCTCCCTTTTATGACTACTCACTTCGCTGGGCAAAATCATTTAAAGACAAATTCGCATTCAAGATCGGCGCACAATATATTAGTGCACAGGATTGGCTGGCTAGTGATAGCAGCAACTATCAAAGGATGGGCAATGCCGGGAAAATTATTCCGGGGAATCGGCAAACTGATCCCAATTATGATGGAGTGAATGTATATGGCGATGAAACATCAGTGGATATTTACCCGTTCATCGCGGCCGGTTTGGGAGCCAATCATCCCCTGACAGAACATATACTTGTGTCACGAACAGGTTATTCTGAAAAAGATGTAATTGATCCGACGACAAAAAATATAAAACTATCCGGTGCATTGCATTATAAATTCACTAATAAACTTGAAGGGCTGTTAATGGGTTATTGGGGAACGGGCAATACTGTTTATACCGGCAGTAACAGGTATGTATTTAAAAACATAAAAATAGGTCAGTATAAATTAGAGCTGAAACATCCTGATTGGTTTATCCGGAGCTACACTACACAGGAAGACGCCGGAGAAGCATATAGCGCAACGCTAACCACCCAATTTTTCAATGAAGCGTGGAAACCCAGCTATAACCCCGCAGATGTCATGGGAAGTTGGTATCCGCAGTTTACAGGAGCTTACTTGCAAGCCAGGGGCGCCGGTGCCGATAAAATAACCGCACTGAATATAGCACGTGCCTTTGCGGACCAGGGCAGACCAATTGCCGGTTCTGCTCAATTCAAACAGGTATTTGATAACATAAGAAAAATTCCAATTCCCAATGGCGGTTTGTTTCTTGAAAAATCCCAGCTATGGATGACAGAAGGACAATACAATTTTTCTAATGTCATAAAGCTTGCCGAGATCGTTCTGGAGCGAACGTGAAGAAATATACGCTGAATTCTAAAGGCACACTATTTATTGATACTGCCGGCGCCATTGGTATCAATGAGATTGGCGCCTATGCACAAATGACAAAAAAACTTATCAATGATTATCTCACATTGTCATTCTCCGGGAGGTATGATAAGAATGAAGATTTCAAAGGACATTTCACACCACGCGCTACGGCGTTGATCAGGCTCGCAAAAGATAATAACCTACGGTTATCATATCAGACCGCATACCGCTTTCCAAGTACGCAGCAGAAATATATCCGCCTGAATGTAGGTGAATATATTTTGCTCGGTGGCCTGCCGTGGGTAATGGATTATATGAACGCAAAAACAAACACTATCGTTGAAGTCATAGACGGAGTGCCCGCATCAACGCCTTACCAGTACAACGAACTGAAACCTGAAAGTTGTCGTTCTTTTGAAGCAGGCTATAGAGGTTTGATAAAAGAAAAGCTATTCATTGACGTTTATGCTTATTGGGGAGAATACCAGGATTTCCTCTGGAAGAAACGTGCTTCTGCAGACCACCACCGGGCAGATCTACTCAACAGTTGTAAACAGTAAAACCAAGGTAAATACTCATGGATTTGGACTGGGTATTGATTACCGCCTGCCTGCTAACTTTTCACTGCTTGCAAATGTTTACTCCGATGTTCTCACAAATGTGCCGTCGGGATTTCAATCTTTCTTTAATACTCCCAAATACAGGTTGAATGCAGGCATTTCAAATGCAGGTATCGGTAAAGCAAAGAAAGTGGGATTCAACGTAATGATGCGCTGGCAGGATTCATTTATGTATGAAGGTGAACTGGCTAATGGCCCTGTGAACTCATTTACAACAATTGATGCGCAGGTCAATTATAAATTTCCAAAAATTAGATCCATGATCAAACTGGGTGGAACTAATATTCTGAACAAGTATTATAAGAATGCATTTGGCAATCCGGAAATTGGTGGGTTATACTATGTGAGTTTTGCTTATGGTATTTTATAAAAATAGAAGAGCTTCAGTCGCCGGCAACCGTACCCTTTCTTCTTATAAATATTACTAATGACAGTGTAGTATAATGAGTATACAGCGTCCAGGCTTTGCGATGCTAGTCATTTCATCAATCCGTTTACTTTTTTGTTGAGCGTGTTAAAAAAACGAACCCTGTCTTTCTCTCCTGTTTTACTGACAAGTGTGGATCGGGTCAGCAGCGAGGTAAAAAAATTGGAAATGTTGCCTGTAAAACGCCCATCTCTCGTGATCAGGTAATTCAATACTCCATAAGTGATCATAGTGATCTTCTGACCGTCCAAATCCAACAACACGGTATTGTTTCCCAAAACCAGTTCATTGATATAAAACCGTAGTGTTCCGTTATAAGTTGTACCCGGAAAGCCGGGCATAAATTTTACTCCATTCTCAGCCTGCAACTCCAAATGTGCCAGCATTTGACGCAAAGAGTTGACGACTGCTTCAAGATCGTCTTTGCTTTTGAAGTTCCCGGTATCCCTGTAATAGGCAATTTGGTGAATTGCGCTGTTTACACTTTCAAGATTCCACAGTTCAATTGAATGTAGTTTGCTATGCTCATGCAATACCTGTTGTCCAACTCCGAAACAATCGCTGAAATGGTATTCTTCCAGAGAAAATTTTTTGTTGTTTAATTCAGTTGGGTTATAAATGGTTTTTAAAAAGAAAAAAGTTTTGAATGCAGCTATTTCGGGAAAAAGATAAAGATACCAAAGTGGAATATCCTTGCACAAATAACAAATCTCCGCCCGTTTGAAGGAATTGAAATAGATAAATTGTTTTAGAATGCCGTTTAAATAATTGATAAAGTCGTTCCCCGGATTGGTCAGCCCCGGCGCACTGAAGAGTACCGAATCATTTTGTAGTTGCATCATCTGGTCAAGTGAAAGATGATAATGCTCACAAATTTTCTTGAGTTCGGAAAAAGATATAGGTTTCTCACAACGTATGCGGCGGTAAACACTGTCGGTACTTACTCCGAGCAGATCGCTTAATTCGTCCACCAATGAAAGATGTGGTGGCAGCGTCTCTTTCAGGTAGGAAAAAAGTTGTTGCTGAAGGTCGTTGGTTTCCATCCGAAAAGAAAAGTACTGAAAATCCTAACCCGGTTCATGTATTTTTTCTGTTATTTCACCCGGTGAGAAGCAGCTTATTAAGACATTATGAGGACTTTTTTAAGAAATTCGTTCCGGCAAATCGGCAAATAAGAAAATCCGTATCTTAGCCACCTGTTCAATTTAATACCAAAAAAGCTGTTTATGAGAAAGATTCTCTTTGCAACTACTATTACCTTACTGATCGCAAATTTTGTTTCAGCGCAAAAGACCCGTGTGGGCTTTACTGCCGGACCTGTAATGTCCAATCTGTGGCAGAAGGTCGGTGGCGAAACGGATATGCAGGACTACCGTGTCGGGTTAACCTGTGGAATATTGTTGGATGTACCCATGTTAAAGAATGGCAGTTTCCAGCCAGGGTTTAATTTCGTAACCAAAGGGTCAAAGAATAGTTACACGGATGCCTCAGGACAGGTTGACACAAAGACTCATCTTGAATACATCGAGTTACCGTTAAATGTTGTTTTCAGAATACCCAAAGGCGGCGGTAATTTTATAGTTGGCGCAGGCGTAGCTCCGGCCCTTGCAATCAGTGGTGAAAACATTCTTGTGAATGGTAATTCAAGGGGGTCAAAAGATATCAGCTTTGGCGATGCTGCCACAGACGATCTTATAGGAACTGATTTTGGCCTTAATGGACTAGTGGGATATGAATTTAAAAATGGCTTTTTTGTTACTGCCAATTACAATCATGGCATCAATAGGCTGTCTGTTGGAGGTGACCCGAAAGACAAACTTTATAACCGTTATTTTGCGTTGCGCCTTGGATGGTTGATCGGGAAGAAATAAATTTCAGAAAATAATATTTTGATAGTACGGGTCTCCATGGAGACCCGTTTCTTATGATCCAATTCTTTGCTTCATCACTTCATACAATATCATGCCGGTTGCAACGGATACATTCAGCGATTCAAAATCCCCTTTCATGGGAATTTTAAATTTCTCATCACAAATCTTCAAGAGCGCCGGATAAATGCCCTTTTCTTCACTACCCATTATAATAGCACAGGGGTCTTTGAAATTGCAATCATAGACATTTTCAGTTGCTTTCATTTCGCTTGCAAATACTTTTATACCGTTCAGGTGAAGTTCATCCACAGCTTTCATTAAGCTATTTACCCTGCATACGGGAATTTTTTCCAATGCTCCGGCAGAGGTCAGGATAGCGTCCTCGTTTAGCGCTCCTATCCCTTTGTCGGGAATAATGATACCGTGTACACCACAACAAAAAGCAGTGCGGGCAATACCTCCAATATTCCGAATATCCGTAATACCATCTAATATCAGAAAAAGCGGGATATCACCATTTCCTGTTACAAAAGAAATGATCTCTTGCAGTTCATAATATTTTACTTTGGAAAGCTGGGCAATGCAGCCTTCATGGTTGGTTACATTGAAACTATTGATCTTTGCCGAAGGCACATAATTGATTGGTATGTGATGCTCCGCTGCAAGTCGTTTTATTTGATCCAGCGTCTTATTGTGAACTTTTGTATCAATATATATCCTGTCCAATTGTTTCTCCGCAAGAATAGCTTCTTCGATCGCAGAAGGCCCAACTATCAGTGAGCTTTTTTTTGGGCGTTGTTGTTGCCTGAAGTGTTTCACCTTTCAAAGAAACAAAGAAATATCTTAAGAGTATTGATAAATGCCTTCCGCTCTTTATACATCAAATTCGTTATTGCTGTTTGGGTAAAAAAAATTATTTTCATAAAATGAACCACCTGTCCACCTACCAGGCGGTGCTTGATTTTCTTAAGCACTGGCTACCCTACTACATCGTTGCGATGATAGCTGCGGAAACTATCTATCTGCTGGTACGTTTCAAACAGGCTTATTCAAAAGAGACATGGGTGAACCTCATCACCGGCGTCATCACCATCCTTGTCCAGGCTGTTTTAAAAACACTTTTTTTTGCCGGCCTCTACCCGTACGTATATGAGCACCGGATCTGGAATCTTCCTTTGAACGGTTATACATTGCTACTTGGTTTTTTCATGTACACGTTTATACAATTCGGCACACATTACCTTTATCATAAGGTCAGGATCTTATGGTGTCTTCACGAAGTTCATCATTCAGCGATCCGTATGAATGCTACTACTGGCCTTCGTACTTCGATCTTTGATATTGTTTCATTGGACATACTCTACCTGCTGATCCCTCTTACCGGCGTTCATTACATTGTATATTTTGTTTTGTATTCATTGAATAAGATATGGGGCACTTTTATCCATTTCAATGAGCGAATCGTTTCGCGGATACCTGTTTTAGAATACATAGTCGTTTCACCGGCTACACATCATATTCATCATGCCAGCAATATTCAATATCTCGACAGGAACTATGGAGAAGTAGTTCCATGGTTTGATAAGTTATTTGGCACTTACGCTTCGCAAAAAGAAAAACCTGTTTATGGAACACTGCACGTAAAAGAGGAGCTGGGATTCTGGGAAACACAATTGCACGAATTCAGGAGCCTGTGGCAGGATGTAAAAACGGCCAAAGGCCTCGGTAACAAAATAAAATATTTTTTTATGCCGCCCGGCTGGCATCCCGGAGACATTACTGGAACAACAACCTACCTGCAAAAAATTTACTTTCAAAACAAAAAGAAAAAATCCACCGGTCTTAGTCCGGTGGATATAGCTAAAGAAAAAGAGGTTGAAATATTATAAACCGAATGCCTTTTTTACTTTGGGAACATAGTCCAATTTTTCCCAGGTAAAAAGTTCCACTTTCTTTTTTGTTATTTTCCATCAGGAGAAAAAAAAGTTTTTTCGACTATTTCCGGCTTGCGGCCCATGTGTCCATAAGCAGCAGTTTCGCTATAGATCGGGTTACGTAATTTTAAACGTTGCTCGATAAAATAAGGGCGCATGTCGAAAATACCTTCCACTATCTTACCGATCTGTCCATCGGTCATTTTCACTTTGCGGTACCATATGTATTTACATTAATACTGGTAGGTTTCGCCACACCGATAGCATAAGAAACCTGTACCAGCACTTCTCTGCATACACCCGCAGCAACAAGATTTTTGGCGATATGTCTTGTAGCATACGCAGCACTGCGGTCAACTTTACTTGGGTCTTTTCCACTGAATGCCCCTCCGCCATGTGCACCTTTGCCGCCATAAGTATCAACGATGATCTTACGACCGGTGAGACCAGTATCGCCATGCGGGCCACCGATCACAAATTTGCCGGTTGGATTGATATGATATTTGATATTATTATTGAAGAGCTTTGCATATTTCTTGTATTTTGATTTTACCCTTGGGATAAGAATGTTGATAATATCTTCTTTTATCTTTAGCCAGCATTTTCGCTTCTGAATCAAAATCATCGTGCTGGGTAGAAACAACGATCGCATCAATTCGTACCGGCTTGTTATTATCATCATATTCCAAAGTCACCTGGCTTTTAGCATCGGGGCGCAGGTACTTTATTTGTTTATTTTCTCTTCTGAGAGCGGCAAGCTCTAATAATAACTTATGGGCAAGATCAAGAGCCAGTGGCATATAATCATCCGTTTCATTGGTGGCATAGCCAAACATCATTCCCTGGTCGCCGGCGCCCTGTTCTTCTTTTTCTATGCGTTCCACACCCTGGTTGATATCCGCAGACTGCTCATGTATGGCCGATAACACACCGCAAGAACTGGCTTCAAACATATATTCGCTTTTTGTATAACCGATCTTACGGATAACCTCCGTGCAATTTCCTGTACATCGAGATAGGCTTTTGATTTCACTTCACCGGCCAATACTACCTGGCCGGTAGTTACCAATGTTTCGCAGGCTACTTTAGATTGGGAATCAAATGCAAGAAAATTATCAATCAGTGCATCGGAGATCTGGTCGGCTACTTTATCAGGATGACCTTCTGAAACGCTCTCTGAAGTAAAAAGGTAAGGCATAATTGAACTTTTAATTTATTTTGGGTTAGTAAACAATTTAAATCGGTTGCAAATATAGCACCGATCAAATCATTTATAAAAAAGCTTATCCACTAAATTTTAGAATAAACGATGCGAAGACGCATTCGCTGCGCATCCGGGTGTTCCCCCCGCCAGTCTTACTCTTCCTTTTGCCATGTTGGGATTTACGAAGACTGTTGGCGGCAATTCAATAGCTGTAGCGCCAGCTACCGGTAAAAAGTACTGATCTTGTGCATAGATCGGGGCAAAGAGCCGAAGATCATAAAGCGGCTCTGTACCATTAACGATATGCTGCACATATCTTGTAATATTGAAATGCCATGTTTTTATAACCTTTCCCGAACCGTCCAGCGCATCTATCGGCACTACTCCAAAACTGCTGAGATTAAATGTTCCGCTCGTTCCGTCATAATAGACATCATAAGGAATGTTGCGATATTTGGAAATAGCAGGCGAATAGGCATCAAGATAAAGGAATGTCGGTGGCGGGAACAAGGTATCACTTACATCATAAACTTCTTCCGCGATTAGTTCGGCTCGATGAACAACCCGGTTACTGAGGCCAGCAAGTGCGGGTATTTTAATGGTGGCAAAAGAACCAGGAGTATTTTGAATATAGACATAAGGATCGGGAGTAGCTCCACCCTGTGCAGCTAAAAGCGGGAACCTGTATAATCTCTACCGATGTAATTGTGCGAAGCTGATCCGGATAAACCATAAACATCCGAAGTTTTAAAACCAAAATAAGCAACTGCGGTATCGAGAACAGTATTGCCCAAACCATGGGCATGTTTGTAATAGATTGCCAGTTTAGTATTTATGCCTTGTAGGTCAAATCCCATTATAGCGTTACCAGAAGTAGATTTTAATGCAAATCCTTTAAATTTTGATTTGAAAGCGGAATCAGTAGAGTATGCGTTATTGGCGCCAGCCGTATCGTATTGCAACAACCTGTTGCCAAATGCAGTGCTAAGCCTGATCCTGAGCTGATGACTTGTTGTATCCTGGTATGCCTTAACCGAATCATCTAACGTATAGGGTATAACGGTCGCAGAGCCTAATAACCCGGAAGAAGTTACATCTGTATTGTTCCTTACAAGATAACTTGTATCAACTCTGAAATCGCTGTTGATCTCTGACACAGAGATGTTTTGGGAAGCTGCTGTGTCTCCATACGTTTCCACATACTGAAGAACCAACACAACAGAATCTAAAAAAAGACTGTCGGGCTTGTTGTTAAATGTAAAAGGATAGGTGTCCGGTTTTAGTTCAAAATACATCTGGGCGTCTGTTTTGCCGAAAAAATTGTCATTAGTTATGAGCCCAAGGAATTGTTCATAGCTATAATGGCTCCTGGTCGAATCTTGTTTTAAAACATCCATGCCGCCCAGGGTGAACAGATCGTTATATGCCTCTACGGTAACAGTAGTATCAAAAGTATTTATGTTATCAACTGGGGGGATAAGATCGGCGCCTAATTCGGTAGCTTCATTGATCTTTTTGCAAGAGCTAATTAGGATAAGAGTTCCGGTAATAATTGTTCCAAGAGTTAGTGCCAGTTGTCTGTACTTCACGAGATTAATTTAAAGCAGGAAAAAGTGGAATTACTTCGATGCAAGATCGTTATACAGTTGTAAATAGTCTGTTAAATCAGATTCAGGATTATATAGCAGCGTTTTTTTTCCTCGCACTTTCGAAAACTCATCTACTAATTTTTTCTCTATTTTTTCGGCTCCGAAAGTAATGGCATCGGCATAAGTAGCGCCGCCCCGGAACATAGCCGTATTATTAGCCTCTTTAAATGGTTCAAGATCTTTTTCCTTTAATGAAGGATGGATCAATGCCTTTTTTAGAAAATCACTACCCAATTTTTCTTTAAACGTATTTTGCCCGATTGTATAAACGATCTTACTATGCGAGAAGACGGGTTCTTTTTTGTAAACTGTTTTTAAATAAGCCGGGATCAGGCCAGTCATCCAGCCACTGCAATGAATAATATCCGGTGGCCAACCAAATTTTTTTACCGTTTCCAACGCACCTTTACAAAAGAAAATGGTTCGCAGTCCATTGTCATCATACCATTTTTCATGTTCATCATGAAAAATGTATTTTCTTTTAAATAGGTCTTCATTCTCCAAAAAATAAACCTGCAGCCTGGCACTGGGCAAAGAAGCTACCTTTATCTGAAGTGGCATGTCGTCATTGTCCACTGCCACATTAATGCCCGAAAGCCTCACTACCTCGTGCAGCCGATGGCGTCGTTCGTTAATATTGCCAAAGCGGGGCATAATGCAACGAACCTCAAATCCGTTGTCATTTGCTTTAATTGCCAGCCTGTTAACCGTTTCAGAAAATTCCGTCAACTCCAGGTAGGGTGACATTTCATTTGAAATAAATAAAATTCTCTTTTTTCCCGACATGTTGTCCCGTTTAGATTTGCCTTTTTGAAAGGTGGGCAAAGGTATGATTTTATAACGAATAGCTAAGTTTGCAACTATTGCTATATCAAATTATCCCCGTTTTTTATGATCTTATTCAAAAAAACCGCTGATCTGAAAAATTATCTTTCTGCTCAGAAACAAAAAGGCGCAACTATCGGATTCGTGCCGACCATGGGCGCCCTGCATGATGGACATCTTTCTCTTATTGAAAGGAGTAGAAACGATAATTCAAAAACTGTTTGCAGCGTATTTGTCAACCCAGCGCAGTTTAATGATCCCAATGATTATAAAAAATACCCGGCCACTATTGAAAAGGATATCTATTTGCTTGAGTCGGAAGGTTGCGATACACTTTTTCTTCCTTCCGTAGAAGAAGTTTATCCTGGTGGCGCGGATAAAAAGACTAAATACGATCTGGGGTATCTTGAAACTATATTGGAAGGGAAGTATCGTCCAGGACATTTCCAGGGTGTTTGCATGGTCATGCACCGGTTGCTTGATATCGTAAAACCGGGCAACCTGTATCTTGGTCAGAAAGATTATCAGCAATGCATGGTCATAAAGAAACTGATTGAGATAACGGGAATAAATGAAATTGATGTAAGGATCTGTCCCACGCTTAGGGAATCCGATGGACTTGCCATGAGCAGTCGTAACATGCGATTAAGCGCCGAAGAAAGAGCGAAAGCGCCGGAAATTTACCGGTCATTGAACTCTATAAAAGATAATTTACAGAAAGAAGATTTATCACAATTGAAAAGAGATGCTTTGGTCATACTCCAGGAACAGGGGTTCAAAGCAGATTATATAGAAATAGCCGATGCTGATACTCTTCAACTATTGAATAATTGGGACGGAAAAGAAAAGCTGGTTGCATTAGCGGCTGCTTTTTTAAACGAAATAAGACTTATTGATAATTTGTTATTGAATGAATAACGTTTGCAGCGCCACTCTCATCGTACCTTTGCATTGATATGCAGATAGAAATTCTGAAATCAAAAATTCACAGAGCCGTTATCACAGAGGCCGATCTCAATTACCAGGGAAGCATCACCATTGATGAGGATTTGATGAATGCAGCAAACCTAATTGAAAATGAAAAAGTGCAGGTGGTCAATGTCAATAACGGCGAACGACTGGAAACGTATGTGATAAAAGGTGAGAAAGGTTCTGGTATTTGTTGTCTCAATGGACCTGCTGCCCGCAAAGGAATGGTTGGGGACATCGTGATAATTATTTCTTATGCTGCAATGGATCTTGGGGAAGCCAAAGTATTCAAACCCCGGATCATTTTTCCAAAACAAGGAAATAAACTTTGATGGCAGCCATTGCTCCCAGCTTTGGGATTTAATTAATAGACTTATTTTCGGCTACATGAACAAGCGGCTTCGAACCATATTTCAATACCTGTTCTTTTTCGGATTAGGATTTTTTTTTGTGTGGCTTTCGATAAAAGATATTGGCAAAGCTGAAAGGTCACATATAAGATTTGCATTGCACAATGCAAGGTATTTTCTGGCTATTCCTGTTTTTTTTATTCTCCTGCTTAGTCATTATGTAAGAGCCATGCGTTGGAAATTACTGATAGAGTCTCTTGGCTATAAACCCGGTCGTGCCAACGTTTTTTTTGCAGTGATGATCGGGTACCTGGTCAACCAGGCAGTGATCCGTTTAGGTGAAGTATTGAAGTGCACGGTGCTTGCCCGTTATGAAAAAGTACCTGCAGATAAATTGGTCGGTACCATTATCCTGGAAAGGCTGGTTGATGCCATTACATTACTGGTCATTTTTGCGATAACAATAATCATTCAACCCTCACTCTATGATCAATTGGTTGATAAAATATTTAATACTCCGGGAAGTACAGAAGAAAAAAAGATCTCTGGCTTGGTTCTAATGCTTATTGGCTTAGGAATTGTTCTGTTCCTGGTCGCCGCCTGGATGATCATAAAAAAGAAAAATTTCGATGATCTTAAGGAAGCGATTAAAAAAATCGGTAAGCGGGTATGGGAAGGTATCAGCGCTATACAGCATCTGAAAAAAAGATGGACCTTCCTTTTATATACTATCCTAATGTGGTCGCTGTATCTCGTGGCCGGATATATCGGCTTTTTTGCGTTGCAGGAAACGCAGGATTATGGTATCCGGGAAGCATTTACGGTTTTGTCCGCCGGCAGTATCGGCATGACCATTACTCCGGGAGGAATTGGCGGGTATGCATTCCTGTTGCAACAAACTATGCAGGTATACGGATTATCACAAGGAGTGGCGCTGGCGTTTGGCTGGTTATTATGGCTTGCGAATACATCCGTAATTGTTGTGGGTGGTTTACTTAGTTTTGCTGCATTTCCCTGGTATAATAAAAGGAAATTACAACGCACTGTATTATAAAAATTGATTGATGAAGCAGGTTGATTTTACTACTCAAAAGATACTCTCTTTTCCGCAAGTGGTTCAGCGTGTTTTGCAATGGCGGGTATTGAGGAAAAAGATCGCATTTACTAATGGCGTCTTCGACATTCTTCACCCAGGACATATCTTTTCGCTTTCACAAGCGGCTAAAGAAGCGGACTATCTTATTGTAGGATTAAATGCTGATTCGTCTGTCAAAAGATTAAAGGGAAACGACCGCCCGGTAAATGCGCAGGATGCAAGAGCGCTGGTACTTGCTTCAATGTTAATTGTTGATGCAGTAGTATTATTTGAAGAAGATACTCCACTTGAACTGATCAAATTAATAATGCCCGATGTGCTGGTAAAAGGAGGTGATTATACCATTGATGAGATAGTCGGTGCAAAAGAAGTAAAAGCTAACGGGGGAAGCGTTGTCATCAATCCAATATTAGAAGGTTTCTCTACGACCAATCTGATCAACCGCATCAGGAAACTTTGACCGGTTTATCAAAACTTAACAATCACCAATATCATTGTTCATTAATTTTATCTTAATTGCTGCAGAATTTTATTTTATATGACCCATCTGAAACGTAAGACAATCGCGAGAGATGTAAGCTGGCTTTCATTTAATGCCAGGGTATTGCAGGAGGCGGCTGACCCTGCTGTTCCATTAAAAGAACGGATAAGATTTCTTGGAATTTTTTCAAATAATCTTGATGAATTTTTCCGGGTGCGTGTAGCGACTTTGAAGCGAATGATCCAATTTGGCAGCAAGGCTAATATGCATCTTGAAACAGATCCGCAGCAGATACTTGATCAGATACAGATGATCGTATTGAACCAGCAGAGCGAATTTAACAGGATATGGGAAAATGTACTGAAGGAACTGAATCAGCAAAAAATATTTCTTCGGACGGAGAAGGAACTTAACTGCCGAACAGCAGAAATTTGTCCGCAACTATTATGAAGAAGAAGTGAGCTCCAATATTATTCCGCTGATGATTGAAAATATTCCGGAGTTTCCGAATCTTCGTGATAAGTCCATTTACCTCGCCGTAGTGATGTGGAAAAAGGAAAGTGCGTTAAACAAGAAATATGCATTGATCGAAATACCGAGCCGTGTTCTTGGAAGATTTTTATTATTACCATCCAGGCCGGAACGAACATGATATCATTTTACTTGAAGATATAATCAGGTTTAACTTGCCGGAATTTTTTCTTATTTTGGTTATGATCAATATAATTCTCATATTTTTAAAGTAACAAGAGATGCAGAAATTGATATAGATAGTGATATTTCGACGAGTATCATTCAGAGAATCGAAAAAGGGTTGAAAAATCGCCGCAAAGGAAAACCCGTCCGTTTTGTATATGATCAGGAAATGGATCCCGGCCTGCTCGAATATCTGATCAGAAGATTAAATCTTACAAAAAGAGATAACCTGATTCCCGGTGGACGTATTCACAATTTCCGTCATTTTATGGATTTTCCTGACCAGGTTTTCAAAGAGAAACGAACACGAAAAAAACCATTCGATCATCCATTGCTTACCGACCAACAGGATATCAGATGTGATTTTGAAAAAAGATGTGATGCTGCATTTTCCTTATCATTCTTTCACGCCATGATTGATCTTATTGCGAGAAGCAGCTTTTGACCCCGATGTGACTGCCATAAAGATCACTTGTTACCGGCTGGCGCCACAATCGAGGATCATTAATGCACTCGTCAATGCAGCACGAAATGGTAAAGAAGTGACGGTAATGCTGGAGTTGCGGGCACGGTTTGAAGAAGAAGCCAACCTTGAATGGAAAGCCAGGCTGGAAGAAGAAGGGGCCAAAGTGCTGGTGGAAATTCCCAATATGAAAGTGCATTCCAAAATATGCATGATACGTAAAAAAATAAAAGATAAACAATGTACTATATGGTTTTGTCAGTACCGGCAACCTGAATGAAAAAACGGCAAAGGTATATGCGGATCATTGCCTGCTTACATCCAATACCAAGAATCATGACGGATATGAGCAGGATTTTTAATTATCTCGAACAGCCAAAGATCCGGCAGCTCATTTCCTGAAAAACTGTAATACGATCTATTCCCAGCCCTCATATTGTACGAAAAGAATTTATACAAACTGATTGATGAAGAAATAAAACAGGCAAAAAAAAATAAACCGGCGGGTATCATTTTAAAGATGAATTCACTTTCCGATGAAGAAATGATCCAGAAATTATATGATGCTGCACGGGCGGGTGTCTCTGTCAAATTGATTGTGCGCGGTATTTTTTGTATGTTCTCTGAAAATAAAAAATTCCGTAAACCCGTAAAAGCAATGAGTATTGTAGATGAATATCTCGAACATGCACGGGTGTGGGTATTTCATAACAAAGGCAAAGAGAAAGTTTATATATCTTCGGCTGACTGGATGTTGCGAAACCTTGAACATCGTGTAGAAGCTACTTGTCCTGTATGGAATGAGGAGATAAAACAGGAATTGAAAGAAATACTGAATATACAGTTGCAGGATAATGTGAAAGCAAGATGGCTGGATAATGAATTGAATAATGAATATGTAAGAACAACGAAGAAAGAAAGTCCGGTCGCAGGTAGAGACTTATAATTATTTATATAAAAAAACACTAACCCCACGTGAGACTGGCAGCCATTGACATTGGAAGTAATGCAGCAAGATTATTGATAACTGATGTGATCCCCGGTCCGCGGGCAGTTCCTGAATTTATAAAAGTTGCGCTTGATCCGTGTTCCTCTCCGTCTTGGATTTGATGTATTTGATAAAGGAGAAATTTCGCCGGCAAAAGCGGAAAAGATCATCAAAACCATCAAATCATATAAATTATTGCTGGATGTATATGAAGTAAAACATCTGAAAGCATGTGCTACTTCTGCCATGCGTGATGCTTCAAATGGAGATGAAATAATTAAAAAAGTAAAAGATAGAAACAGGCATTCAAATCAACATCATCAGTGGTCAGGAAGAAGCTTCTTTTATTTATGAAAATCATATTGCCGAAAATATGACGACCGAGGAATCTTATCTATATATTGATGTAGGTGGCGGCAGCACAGAGCTTACTTTTTTCAGCGATGGCAAACTCATTTTTAAAGAATCATTTAATATCGGCACTATCCGTTTATTAAAGAACCAGGTAACAGAAGCGACTCTGGGATGAGATGAAAGATTTTATCAAAACAAAAACAAAAGGCTATCATCATGTAACTGCAATTGGTTCGGGTGGTAATATCAACAAAATATTTTCCATTTCAAAAAGAAAAGAAGGCAAACCGCTTTCAGTTAGAATCTCTTCGTGATTATTACAAAGAATTCAGCACATTGTCACTGGCTCAGCGTATGAGTCTTTATAAACTGCGTGAAGACCGGGCCGATGTAATTGTTCCCGCCTTGCTTATTTATATTAATGTCATGCGATGGGCAGATACAGAAGAAATATTTGTTCCCAAAATCGGTCTGGCCGATGGCTTGATCCATACCTTGTATGAGGAAGTACCGTATGAAAGAAGTTGAAGTATAGAATTTAATCTATCTTTATGCCTTCTCAAGACGGAATTTACATGCCAATTACAATGTCAGTTAAAAACAAAGAAGTAAAAAAAGTTACTACCAACACTCTTCAGAAAATGAAAGCAGGCTGGTGAGAAGATCTCCATGCTCACCGCTTATGATTTTTCTTTTGCAAAGATTATTGATGTCGCAGGTATTGATGTGATCTTGGTCGGCGATTCAGCGCCAGCAATGTAATGGCCGGTCATGAAACTACCTTTCCGATCACATTGGACCAGATGATCTATCATGCACAAAGTCTGTGATAAGGGCAAGAGAACGATGCCTTGATAGTTGTAGATATTCCATTTGGTTCTTATCAATCCAATTCTGAAATTGCCCTTGCTTCTGCAATCCGCATCATGAAGGAAACGGGGGCATACCGTAAAACTGGAAGGTGGTGAAGAAGTATTGATTCAGTAAAAAAAATTGTTACTGCAGGTATTCCTGTGATGGGTCATTTAGGTTTGACACCACAATCCATTTATAAATTCGGAACCTATACAGTAAGGGCAACAGAAAAAGCAGAAGCTGATAAATTAAGAAAAGATGCAATATTACTCCAGGAAGCCGGTGCTTTTGCGATTGTACTGGAAAAAATTCCTGCCTCGCTTGCGAAAGGTGTAAGAAAAGTTTATCTATCCCAACTATTGGGATTGGCGCAGGAAAACATTGTGATGGCCAGGTACTGGTGATGCATGATATGCTGGGCATTAATACTGAATTCAAACCAAGGTTTCTGCGTCAATATCTTAATTTGAATGAACAGGTGACAGGTGCTATTCAGCAATATATCAAAGATGTGAAAGCTGTCAACTTCCCAAATGACGGCGAGCAATACTAAGAGAGTTTTACTTGAGTTTATCGTCTAATTAAGTTCTTCAATCAAAATTTTGTTTATGAAATGGTTTCTTATTACTACAGGTGCTGTTGTCACGCTGTCATTCAGCAGCCGTCCTGAAATTAATTGTGCGTCTTTTTCCGGGTATGCTGATACCAGTCATATCATCCATATTCTTGATGGCTCTACGGTTGAGTGGCCCGATACAATTTTTCAAACTGATAAAGAGACTCTGATACATTATGCGGTTGATAATGATGCACAGCATTTATTTCTTGCTCTTCGTATTGCGGATTTCAGAACACAAATGAAATTAATGAGGCAGGGAATGAATCTCTATATCGACCTGAAAGGAAAGAAAAAAGAAGGCAGAGGTATAGAATTCCCTGTGAAGCGGGAAGGAGAAGAAGGATTTTCCGGCGGCGGATTTAATAGTCAGCAAAGAAATCAACAGGATCAGGGAGGAAATGGTCAGCGTGGAAGTTTTGATAAGAAAGCGATTCGCGGATCAATGGCCCTCCACATGTTTGCCATGAAATTATTTGGGTTTAAAGATGGCGAACCAACTTCACAGGGGTTGCAAATAGAAGGCACTGCAAATATTGCGTTCAGTTGGGACTCAAGCGATGTGATGCATATTGAATATTTCATTCCGATCAATCTGCTTGGCGATGCATCTTCTCTAAAAGAGAAAATGATCAGCATCGGCTGGAAGATCAACGGTGTTGATTTGCCATCAGGCAATAGCGCAGGGTTTTCCAATTCAGGTGGAGGTGGTCGTCAATCAAGAGGTGGAGGCGGCGGTTTTTCAGGTAGATCTGGTGGAGGGAGCGCCCCAAGCCGGGAGGACATGGAAAAAATGGCAAGAGAACAAAGCTTCTGGACAAAATACATTTTCAAAATGTAACATGTATCAAATATTATAGCCTACATATAGACTTTATCTTTGTAAATAAATAATGAATTCATGGACTTTTTGAAAGCGCTACGGGTCGAATCGTCAAACAAAGGTGTAAGCACAGGTCAGCAATGGATCAACTCAAGCGGAGTAATTATTGATTCACTCTCTCCTGTCGATGGCAAAAAGGTCGGCTCTGTAACCTCAAGCGATAAGGACAGCTATGAAGCAGTAATAAAAAAAGCCGAAGAAGCTTTTATACAATGGAGATCGTGGCCGGCACCAAAACGCGGTGAAATAGTTAGACAAATTGGTGATGCGCTGAGACAAAACAAAGAGCCACTTGGCAAATTGGTTTCCTATGAAATGGGAAAAAGTTTACAGGAGGGTTATGGTGAAGTGCAGGAAATGATTGACATCTGCGATTTTGCCGTTGGCTTGTCAAGGCAACTATATGGCTTAACTATGCACAGCGAACGACCGGGTCATCGAATGTATGAGCAGTATCATCCCCTTGGGATCGTTGGAATTATTTCAGCATTTAATTTCCCGGTAGCCGTTTGGAGCTGGAATAGTATGCTGGCATGGGTTTGCGGCGATGTCTGTATTTGGAAACCTTCGGAAAAAACGCCATTGTGTGCTGTAGCTTGTCAGCATATCATTGCAAAGGTATTTGAAAAAAATAATGTTCCCGAAGGCGTGTGCAATTTAGTTATTGGTGGCAGGGATGTGGGCGAATGGATGGCAAGTGATAAAAGGATACCATTGATATCTGCTACAGGTTCTACAAGAATGGGTAAAGCTGTTGGCGCAGCCGTTGGCGCAAGATTAGGCAGAGCGTTGCTTGAATTAGGAGGTAATAATGCGATCATTATTTCCAAAGAAGCAGACCTGGATATAGCGATCATCGGTTCTTTGTTCGGAGCCGTTGGTACAGCAGGGCAGCGTTGTACATCAACAAGAAGACTGATCATTCATGAAGATGTATATGAAACCGTAAAGAAAAGATTGATCACAGCATATAAACAGCTTAAGATCGGTGATCCGTTGAATGAAGTGCATCATGTCGGACCATTGATAGATAAGGATGCCGTAAAAATGTATCTGAGTGCAATTGAAAAGTGTAAGACTGAAGGAGGAAACTTTGTGGTAGATGGTGGTCTTCTTGAAGGGAATGGATATGAAAGCGGATGTTATGTCAAGCCTTGTATTGCTGAAGTCAATTCAGATATTGAAATTGTTTGTCACGAAACGTTTGCCCCCATTCTGTACTTATTGAAATATAAAACAATTGATCAAGCTATTGCAGTTCAGAACGGTGTGCCGCAAGGATTATCATCTTCAATCATGACATTGAATTTACAGGAGGCTGAACAGTTTTTATCAGTTGCAGGAAGTGATTGTGGTATTGCCAATGTCAATATTGGAACATCAGGAGCCGAGATCGGTGGAGCATTTGGTGGAGAAAAAGAAACCGGTGGCGGTCGTGAAAGTGGCAGTGATGCATGGAAAGTTTATATGCGCCGACAAACCAATACCATCAACTATAGTAAAAATCTACCATTAGCACAGGGAATCAAGTTCGATCTGTGATGCGGATTCTACGGCATAGACGGGTGCATCTACGCTTCGGTTTTTGAAGATTAATTGCAATATTTGTACGTGACCGATATCCCTTAAAAACCAAAATCAATATCCATGAAACGGATCTGTACTACGGCGGCTATAATTCTTTTTTTTGCTGCCATTTCCCACGCTCAGCAATATCGCATCGGAATGGTTGGTGGAATTCATCAATCTAAAGTGCTTGAAGAAGCTGATCTTCCCGGTTGGGATTCTTTGAAAAACAACTATTCGCCAAGAACCGGGGTTCATTTTGGGTTCATTGCTAACCTGCCTTTCCGCACAGGGTCAAATTTTTATTTTCAACCCGGAATTATATTTTCTAATAAAGGTCGAAAATTTACGGCCAGGTATGATACCACGGTGAGCCAGACATGATATGTGAATTCATCGGAGTTTATCAATTATCTGGAAATGCCCCTAAACCTTGTGTACAAATTCAGATTGGGAAAAACCGCGCACTTCCTTTTAGGCGCCGGACCCTACGCTTCTTTCTTTTACACAGGCAAATTAAAAACTGAAACCGTATCGAAGAACGGTGATTACTCGGTGGATGAAAATAAAGATCCCGCTGTTGGAGATGGTCCTAACAAATACGCTGTATTAGATTATGGGGTCAATGGTCTTGCGGGTTTTGAATTTGGTCGTGTGTTTTTAACTGCCAATTATAGTCGTGGACTTAAAGATTTTTATAAACCTGAAAATTATACAGCCTCTTTCAAACATGAAGTAATGGGCATCACTGCCGGCGTTTTCATTGATAAGTTAGGCAAACCCGGAAAGAAAGACAGGGATGGTGACGGCGTTGAGGATGCTGATGATAAATGTCCTGATCAGTACGGACTCGCAAAATTTAATGGTTGTCCTGACACTGATGGTGATGGCATTCCTGATGAAGAAGATAAGTGCCCCGGCCAGGCCGGTCTGCTGTCAAATGCAGGTTGTCCCTATCAGGACAAGGATAAAGATGGCATACTGGATAAAGATGATAAATGTCCTGATGTATTTGGAGTAAAAGAAAACAACGGCTGTCCATTAGCGCCTGCAGATACTGATAAAGACGGTGTGCCGGATTCCGATGATAAATGCCCGACCATCGCAGGTTCTGCCCGATATAATGGATGCCCCGTCCCTGATACTGATGGTGACGGCATCAATGACGAATTAGATAAATGCCCGAATGTAAAAGGTACACTGGCAAGAAACGGGTGTCCAGAAGAAGTGAAAAAAGAGATCGTTGCAAAAGTGAATTACGCTGCCCGTCGCATCCAGTTCCAGGCCAGTAAGTCTGATCTTTTGCCGGCTTCGCATAAAGTTCTGAATGACGTGGTAAAAATCCTCAAACAGGATTCGAATCTGAAATTGGTTATAGAGGGTCATACCAGTGGTGATGCTTTGTACAATGCCAATATGAAATTATCGCAGGAAAGGGCCGACAAAGTAAAAGCTTATCTTATATCAAAAGGTATAGCTGCGTCCCGCCTGACAGCGATAGGCTATGGACCTAACAGACCGCTCAATACCGGTACCAGCGAAGCAGAAAAAGCTAAAAATCGTCGTGTAGAACTTAAACTAAGCAACCAATAATCATATAAAGCCGTCAAGGCATACACAACCCCTGCATAATGAGCTTTGCAGGGGTTTTTTATTTATCTAAAATGTATGAATGGTAACCTTTTTTTTTGCGACTTTTGCAATTTTGTAAATTAAAAACCCTTACGAATGAACATCATAAAACGGATTCTTTTGCTGGCTATAACCGGATTATTTTCCCTGGCCGTTTTTGCCCAGAAAATGAAGTACCCAAAGGCTGGCATCTCCTGGGTCCGAAGGACGACGGAAACTATTACGGTATCAGTCTCAAACAAGCATATGATTTTATAAAATCAAAGAACCTGAAGAGTAATACTGTATTGGTAGCAGTTATTGATTCAGGTGTTGATACTTTGCACGAAGATCTTAAATCTATTCTCTGGCATAATCCCGGAGAAATTCCGGGCAATGGTATTGATGATGATAAGAATGGCTATGTTGATGACGTATATGGCTGGAATTTTCTCGGTGGCCGGGATGGAAGTAATGTGCAAAAAGACACGTACGAAGCCGCAAGGGTTTATCACAGTCTAAAAGATAAATGGGATAAAAAAGAGATTGATGAAACAAAACTTTCTCCGGCCGACGCGAAGGAATATGCAATGTGGAAAAGAGCCAAAGAAGAAGTGGGCACTATTGATCCAATGGCTGCCTATACGGTCATCCAGGTAAAAAAGATATTACAGGAGGCAAAGGCTGCTGACTCTATTTTTAAGACAAACATCAGAGAGGAGTACACGGGAAAAGATGTTGATGAGTACTCACCTAAGGAAGAGGTTGCAAAAAAAGGAAGAAGGAGCCTCATAAAACTTTACCAGGGGTTTGACTTGGATCTTGAACAGCCCGCAAGCGGTGTGTTGAATGATGTAGAAGAATATATATCTTCTGAAGAGTCAAAACTAAGAGCTGCAGAAGAATTGCCGATACCTTACCGAGCAAATGTTGTGAAAGACAATTACAATGATTTTAATGATAGGTTTTATGGCAATAATGATGTTATGGCTGGTAAGGCCAATTCATTGCATGGAACACACGTTTCAGGAATTATCGCAGCTGTAAGAGATAACGGTATTGGTGTGAATGGGGTGGCAGATAATGTAAAGATCATGATGCTTAGAGCAGTGCCGGATGGTGATGAACATGACAAAGATATCGCTCTTGCTATCCGTTATGCGGCTGATAATGGCGCTCAAATAATAAACATGAGTTTTGGCAAAGCATATTCACCAGAGAAGAAGTGGGTAGATGAGGCGGCCCAATATGCCGAAAGTAAAGGCGTATTACTGGTGCAGGCGGCCGGTAACAGTCATGAAAATATAGACACATCCTATAACTTCCCCACATCAGCTTTGGAAAATGGAGGGCATGCTGCTACCTGGATCACAGTCGGCGCTACCGGCCCTACCGCTGACAAGCTGGTCGCAAACTTTTCGAATTACGGCAAAAAAAATGTAGACGTGTTTGCTCCGGGCGTTAAAATATATTCGACAACACCCGGCAGCACTTATCGTGATGAGCAAGGAACAAGTATGGCCTCCCCTGTTGTTGCGGGTTTGGCAGCACTGATATTAGAATATTACCCGGCATTGAGTGCAAAGCAGGTAAAGATGGTAATTGAAAAGTCTGCACAAAAAGTATCGGTGAAAGTAAAGGAGCCGGGAACAGGCGATGATGTTGAACTTTCCGATATCAGTAAAACGGGTGGTATCGTCAACGCCTATGAAGCTATTAAACTTGCTTCAACCATTAAAGGTGAAAGAAATGTTACTAAACCTATCACATCAACCGTGAAACCAAAGAAAAGAGGATGATCCTCTTGATAAGAGAATAAATAAAAAAACCTGGTTCAATAGCCAGGTTTTTTTGTTCTTATGATACCCTCATTAATGAATATCCGGAATAGTAAAAAAATGGTTCATTGGCTAATTGTGACATCTTCATCATCGAACGATCATTATCAATTTTGTATTTATCCTTATTAAAATCGGAACCCAATGCTGAATCCAAATAACCTGACGCCATAAAACGCTCCTTTCAGTTTTGCATCAACGGTGTATTCACCGATAGTTGCTTCTACTGTCCATAAAGGGATATCAACTCCTTCAATATCACTTTTCAGATCGGCCCTGTCTGCAGGAGTCAGTTCATTCATTTTAGGATCCATCCCATGAAAGTCCCCGTTCATACCACCAATAAATGGTCCGACAATCCACCAATCTATGCTTACATTTTTTTGTTTACCCAACAGCCATTGAGCTCCAATCAGGAATCCACCGCCGACGCCATCAATTTTGCCGTTCATGTGCGCCGTATGCAATGTGCCGCTGCTCGGAGTAAAGGTGTAATCCTGGCTGATCTTCATGTGTGAATAACGGGCAAAAAGAGCAATATAGAATCCCTGGGGGGCTTTTTTCTTGCCCAAATAAAACCTGTATTCAGGAGTGACGGTAATTTTGCTGAATTTTGTTGTTTCAATAGCTCTCGCCGCATCTTCATTGTCTCCAAACTCATCAGACAAAGTACTTTTAAAAGGCAGATCTACATTTGGAGAAAAACCAAACCCGATGGCGAAAGATTGTTTTCTCCGGGTCACACGTTCGTATTGAAACATGTAATGGTTAACAGCTATAGAAGTGAGATTGAACTTGAGGATATTCTTTCTTTCGCTGGAACCAGGCTCTGGAGATTGTGCCTTTGACATAAAGCCTGATAGTAGTAATCCTCCAGATAGCAATGTAAATAATAGTTTTTTCATACATAGCAGTTTAAAGGTTATTAAATAAAGAGCTGCGAAAAATGGATGGTTTAAATATATGAAATTCCAATAACTTGTTTCGAGACTGTTTGTCCACACATCTGAGTAAAAATAAGACTGCAGCAATCAGAAAAGAAAGAATCATTCCCTGCATCCATATATGAAATCAACGCTGATAAGACAACAATAATTATAGAAAGACGGATATCAGCTTAATCATTCGGAAATGCAATTTATTTTTCACCGGTTGTGAAACCAGGATCATTGCTTTTTGTATTTAGAAGTGAATAAAGGACCCGGTCCAAAAATTTTCCATTGAAATGAATGCTTTCCTTAAAATGACCTTCTTTTATAAAACCGTTTTTTTCGAGGACAGATATAGATCTGATATTTCCCGGATGCAAGTCCGCTTGTATTGAATGAAGTTTCATGGTTATAAAGCCATAGCCGACGACCTTCGGTATCGCTTCTTTCATTATTCCCTTCCCCCAGAATTCAGGATTAAGTTCATACCCGATATCAGCCCTGCAATCTTCCCACTGAATATTCCAAAAACAAATTGTTCCGATTAGCTTATTATCATTTTTCATCGTAATGGCCCATAGATCCCATCGCCATTGGTTACAATGGTGTTTATTTTTTTTATAAACCCGGCTGCTTCTTCAAGGCTTTTGCATTGGTTTCTTGTAAGAAATTGGTTAACCCTTGCATCCGACCTAAGCTTGAATATCTCTGCTTCATCTTCGGCAACAAGTTGCCTGAGAGATAATCTTTCCGTTGTAAATCCGGGAAAAGGTATAAATCGGGTTGATAGCATTGTCGGTTACAAATATCAGTTGGTTTATGATATTGGCAAAACATCTGAACTATCATTTTCATCTCATGAAAAATTCCGAACTTCAGACCCGGATTTTTAATCTACTATCTTCAACAAAAAACATATTATGCGTCCAGATCTTTCCAGAGTTCCATCTTTTTATCACAATTATGTCAGCCAGGTTCCCCAGGATGATTTGTTAGAAGCATTCAATATACAAACTCCTGCTTTCATAAATTTCATTGAAAATATTCCATCTGATAAATATGATTATCGCTATGCCGAAGGTAAATGGACGATAAAAGAGGTCCTGCAACACATCATTGACGCGGAAAGGGTGTTTGCATACAGGGCCTTGCGTTTTGCAAGAAAGGACACCACTTTTCTTCCCGGTTTTGATGAAAACTCTTTTGCAGATAATGCAAAGGCTGAAACCAGGAACTGGAAAAATCTCGTTGAAGAATTCAAGGTTGTCAGGATGTCCTCTGAGTACTTATTTGCCTCATTTGATGACGATCAATTGGATGCACAGGCACCGCAAATAATAATTCCATTTATGTACTTGGTATCGGGTTCGTTGTTGTGGGTCATTCGATGCATCACTTGAAGGTGATCAACGAGAGATATTTGTAATTGCCAATGACCGCAAATAAAAAAGCTGCCGGTTGTTATGCCGGCAGCTCTAATGATCGGATTATTTTTATCAGAATGCCTTTTTAGCTTCTTCGGCTTGATTTGCTTTTTGCCAGGTTTTGCTGGCTGATCATGTCATCTACCACTTTCACTGCCTGGTCGAGATAAATATCTTTTCGCAAACTTTTTAGCCATTGATTAAAACGTTCCTGTTTGTTGGCATCATTTGCCCAGCGATTCTCTTCGCTAGGCAAAGCATTGACATTCGATCTCCTGTTTCAGTTTCAGTCAATGACTCATTTGCGTAAAAGTGGCCCGGATCAGCTTTTTGTTCTTTCCGGTATTTATCTAACTGTAATGAATAATGTTTATCATTTTGCTTAGCCAGCCATTCGGTATTTTCTCTGATCAGTTTGAAAGCTACATCATTTTCCAGCCGCTGATTACTTAACTGCTGAATAGTTTTAAGATCATAACCCGCATTCCAGTTTGTATAGGGCGATTTATTGATCTCATCCCATGGTAATGCATCCGGATCATCTTTTTCTCTTACTTTAAGGTATTCGAGTTGATCAGGTAATACAATATCAGAAGAAACACCTTTCAATTGCGTGGAGCCCCCATTGATGCGATAAAATTTTTGCAATGTCAGTTTCACTGTACCAAGATCAGAATTAGACAGAGAGAAACCGTTTCTGGATCCAGACCGATATTACGTTGAACGGTTCCTTTTCCATAGGTAGAAGTGCTTCCAATGATAACTCCTCTCCCATAATCCTGGATAGCAGCTGCAAATATTTCAGATGCTGAAGCGCTGAATTCATTTACCATCACAGCCAGCGGACCAGAATATAGAACAGATCTGTCTTTATCTTTCAACACACTTGGTTTATTATCCCTGTCTTTTACCTGCACTATCGGGCCATCTTCAATAAACAAACCCGCCATTTGCACAACATCATATAAAGAACCGCCGCCATTATTGCGAAGATCAATCACAATACCATCTACTTTTTCCTCTTTTAAGTTTCATTACTTCTTTAGCGACATCAATATAACTGCGGTTGCCATTCGGATTATCAAAGTCGGCATAAAATTCAGGAAGGAATATATACCCGATCTTCGAATTGCCGTTTTTTACAATAGCACTGCGGGCAAATGTTTCATCCTGTACTATTTCATCACGGATCAGTGAAACAACTTTTATAGTACCATCCTGCTTTTTTAACAGTTAAGCTTTACTTCAGTTCCTTTTTTACCACGTATAATTTTCACAGCATCTGTTACTACTATAGCCTGTCAGATCAACCGGTTCTTCTTTTCCCTGCGCCACTTTTTCAATCACATCGCCTGCCTGCAATTCCCCTGATTTCCAGGCAGGGCTTCCTGTTAATACGCTGCTAATTTTAATATTGCCATCATCATACTGTAGCGAAGCGCCAATACCAAAAAAGCGGCCACTCATTTCTTCATCAAAATATCTTTTATCAACCGGGGGAAAAAATTCTGAATGAGGATCCATCGTGGTGGTAATCGCATTCACAAACATGTTGAACTTGTCATCATCATTAAATTTGAAACGATAACGATCAAATATTCGGTCAATGATCTTTTTTAGTTTTTTCCCGGGCTTCTTTTTCCAGTTCTGCATCTGTTTTATACTACAAATCCTTCTTTGCCTTTATTTTTTTCCCGTGTATCAACAGATCAGCATAACGTTCCAGCGTCATGTATTTAATTTTCTTTCTCCAGCGTTCTTTTATTTCGGCAGCACGTTGCTGTGATAATTAAGTTTATCGCCATCAAGCACTACTTCTTCATCTATGTTGAAATCAAATGGCTTTTGAAAGGATTTCGTTGCATATCACATGACGCTTCTTCCATTCTTGTATTAAATATTTTTCCTGCAGCAAGGAAAAATTCAACAGGAGCTCCTTTTATTTCATCATCGATCTTTGTTTCATATTTTTTTTGCAACAGATCAATATCGCTTTGCAGAAAAATATTTTTCTCCGGATCCAGGTCATTCATGATATTTTTTAAATATCTTTTTTGAAAAAGCATCATCAATATCCTGTGGGCTGTAATGGGCCTGCGTCAGCATTTCGCCCACGAGCTTCAGAATCTCTTCATATTTGGTAGGGTGGATTTTTTGTGCCGGTTCCCATGGTCTGAAAGCAAGGAAAAATCCAGCTACAATCATCAATAATCACAATAGGAAGTCTTTTCATATTCAAAAGGTATTTAAAGCGTTAACATAAACCAAAAATAACGCAAAAACGATGAATTTCTTGCCTTTAGCACGCTTTTAACAAGTGTTTTAATCGTGTTTTTGATAAGCGGTTAGTGTTAAACTACTATCATTCTAAAATTATTCCAAACTGAAATTCTTTTATATTGTGCAGTATCGAGACTTTATTTTTCACCCAATAATCATTTTATTTATTTTTGCTGCCGCTTTGATATACATATGGTGGTTATAGCTCAGTTGGTTAGAGCATCAGATTGTGGTTCTGAGGGTCGTGGGTTCGAGCCCCATTAGCCACCCCGACAACCCCGGTTTCTTAAGAATGAACCGGGGTTGATTTTTATCATTAATTAAGATCATGAATTATTGGTTGTTGATCATTCCTGTTATTTCGGCGATCGTTGGCTGGTTCGCAAGCTGGATATCAGGTAAAGTATTAGTGTACCGCATCATCCCCTCAAAACGACAATACCTGGCTGAAAAAATTGGTACAATAGTAAGTGACGCGTTTACGTTGGCAGATCTTGAAAAAAAAATCTCGAATCCTGAACATGTCAAAAAAATAATGCCCCTTGTTGAAGAGCATATAGATGATTTTTTACGTAATAAGTTAAAGGATAAAATGCCGATGATAGGAATGTTCATCGGTGATAAAACCATTACCACACTGAAAGAAATTTTTTTAAAGGAGATCGAAGATCTTTTTCCACAGGTGTTGAAACAATTTGCCGGCAATCTTCAAAACGAAATTGATATTGAAAAAATGGTCTCAAATAAAATAACAAATGTTAGTAGCGTTCAGGTTGAGAAAATTCTATCACCTGCATTGGGTTATTTCATGCTTGCCGGCACCATGGCAGGATTAGCAATAGGCATCATTAATACAACAATTTTTCTCCTTATATAATGCCGGGAAACTCACCTGCTAACTTGCTTTTTACCTTTCATCAAATTGTCACACCGATGTCAGCAAGTTAATTAAGCTTTGAGCGTCCAATGACCAAACAAAAAATAAGCATGAGAAATTTAATCGCTGCTTTTTCCCTGATATTACTAGTTCAAGTTGCTTCTTCTCAACCGGGTATGGGCGGCGCAGGCCGAACAGGTGGTCAGCAAATGAACGGCCGGCTTTATGGCAGAATCGTTGACTCCGTATCTGGTAAGCCCGTCGAACTTGCTTCCGTTCAGTTAATCCAGAACAAATTTGATTCAGCTTCGAAGAAAAGGAAAGATATGGTTATAGCTGTCATGCTTTCCAAGCCCAATGGGGATTTCAGCTTTGACAATATTCCCCTTTTTGGTCAATACAAGCTGTTGGTCACTCTTATTGGATTCAAAATAGTTGAGCAAAAGGTTTCATTTGAACTGAAAATGCCAGCCGGCGGAACTGGCGGCGATATGACTGCAATGCTTTCCATGATCGACAAAGATCTTGGCAACATCAAAATGGAAGTGGATTCCAAGCAATTGGAAAATGTGACTGTCTCAACGTCGACTCCCGGCCTTAAACTGGCAATTGACAGAAAAATATTCAATGTCGATAAAAACTTAGTTTCCGCAGGAGGTACAGCCGTTGACGTAATGCGCAATGTACCCTCATTGAATGTTGATATAGATGGTAACGTCACGATGCGGAACAATTCTCCGCAGATTTTTGTGGACGGTCGTCCTACCAATCTTACACTTGAGCAAATACCTGCGGATGCCATTCAAAGTGTTGAACTGATCACGAACCCTTCTGCGAAATTTGATGCGTCAGGTGGCACATCAGGCATTTTGAATATTGTTTTGAAAAAAGAAAAGAAAGTTGGTTATAACGGAAGCGTCAGAGCAAATATTGATTCACGTGCAAGGATCGGACTTGGCGGCGATATTAATCTACGTTATCAAAAGGTAAATTTCTTCCTGAACAGCATGTTCAACCAGCGTAAATCAATAAGCACCGGAACTACTGAGAGACTGAATATTTTTGACAATCCCAATACATTTTTGGATCAATCTGACAGGTCTGTTCAGACTGGCGGCTTTGCTTTTGTACGCGGTGGTATGGATTATTTCATCAGTAACCGAAATACACTATCAGTAAGCGGCAACTTTGTAAGAGGTTCTTTCAAACCGACGGCATCAAGCGGTATCATGGTGGATACTTTATTTAATCCGAAACGATCTTCATTCCAGGAAAGGGAAACTAATTCGAAGTTTAATTTCCGGAACATTGGAACAACAGTTAGCTTCAAGCATAATTTCCCCAAGGCCGGTCGCGAACTTACAGCCGATGCTACTTTCAACAAAAGCAAAAACAACAACTCGAACATTATTCAAACCGATTATTACTCTGTTCCGCAAAACCAGTTGATCAGCACATTCAAACAACAACAACTGATCGATGGACAAAATCAAAATCTTATTCTGCAGACCGATTATACGAATCCAATAACGGATAAATCAAAAATGGAAATGGGTGCAAGGGCACAATTCAGAAAGAACAGCAGCAGCAACTCATTCTACTTCGCAGATCCCGGAGGCCAATGGATATTACAGCCTTCTTCACAGATAGATTACCAGAGCAATGACCAGGTGTATGCAGCCTATGTTACTTATTCGAATCAACTGAAATCTTTCGGCTACCAACTCGGATTGCGTGCTGAAAGTTCAACTTACGAAGGACAGCTATTAAAAACAAATGAATTGTTCAGTATTGATTTTCCCGTAAGTCTTTTCCCCAGTGTTTTCTTATCTCAAAAACTTGGAGAAACACAAAGCCTGCAGTTAAATTATAGTCGCAGGATCAACCGTCCCAATTTCTGGCAATTGACTCCTTTTACTGATTCTACCGACAGGTTGAATCCAAGCAAAGGAAATCCCGGACTGAAACCGGAATTCACGAATTCATTTGAACTTTCTTATGAGAAAACTTTTAAGAATAAAGACAATTTCCTCGCATCCCTGTATTATAAACATACAACTGACCTCATAACACGTTACCAGGTCAGTGCAAAAGGTTCAGCCAACGAGGATATTATCCTGAATACATATATCAATGCAAATTCAAGTTATGTGACCGGGCTTGAACTTACATCAAGAAATAAGCTAACCAAATGGTGGGAACTCACATCAAATGTCAATCTTTATACGTCTGATGTCAAGATCAATGATCCACTGCAGCCTGATCAACCGAGACTGACCAGTTGGTTTGGCAAATTGAACAACACCTTTAAACTTCCAAAGAATTTCACTATTCAGTTATCCGGCGATTATCAATCAAAAACTGTTCTGCCTCCTGGTGGAAGTGGCGGCGGTGGCGGCGGACGCGGCGGTATGATGTTTGGTGGTTCCCAGTCCGCATCACAGGGATACACACGACCGAACTATGGTATGGATATAGCCGTGAGGTATGAATTCCTGAAGAATCGGACCGCTTCAATCTCGGTAAACATGAATGATGTTTTGAAAACAAGGCGCCAGGATGTGCATTCTGAATCCGTCTATTTTTTCCAGGATGCAGTACGTCGCCGTGATGCACAGATATTGCGTGTCAATTTCAACTGGAGGTTTGGAAAATTTGATCCCAATTTATTCAAGCGCAAAAACCTGAAGAATCCTGGTGAAGGTGCATCAATGGAAGGACTGAACCAGGTACAATAATCAACTTAAACTGTACAATAGATCGGGGTTTGCCAAAGCAAACCCTTTACTTTTTTTGCAGGAACATCTATTTAAATTATCATAGTTCGCCGATTGTATATTTGCAGCTTAATGAATTCACCACTACGCTTTGTAATAATCGGTTGCGGGAGAATTGCGCCACGTCATGCTGCCGAGGCTTCGAAGCATGGACAATTGATTGCAGTTTGTGATATCCAGAATAAAAAAGCAAAAGATCTTGCTCAATCCTATAATGCGAGAGCTTATTGTTCCATTGACGAACTTTTTAAAAAGGAAGATAGCATTGATGTTACTGCTATCTGCACTCCTAATGGCCTGCATACAGAGCATTCAATAAAAGCATTGCAGACAGGTTCCCACGTTCTTTGCGAGAAACCTCTTTGCATTTCATCGGGTGATGCTTTGAAAATGATCAAAACCGCTGAAGTAAACCAAAGGAAGTTGTTTGTAGTAAAATCAACAAGATACAATCCCGCTCTTGTTACATTAAAAACAGCCATCGAACAAAATAAACTTGGCAGCATTTACAGCTTTCAACTGAATTGCTTCTGGAATCGCCCCGCCGAATACTATGCTGATTCATGGAAAGGAGATAAACTATTGGATGGCGGAACACTTTACACCCAGTTCAGTCACTATATTGATGCATTAATTTGGTTAATGGGCGATGTAAAGAATGTCAGCGGTTTCAGAAAAAACCTTGGTCATAAAGATATTATTGAATTTGAAGACAGCGGAGTTGTGTCTATCGAAATGGAGAATGGGGCGATCGGAGGGCTCAACTGGTCGGTGAATACTTTTCAAAAAAATATGGAAGTGTCTTTAAGTATCATCGCCGAAAAAGGAAGCATCCATATTGGCGGAGAATATATGAATAAGATAGGTTATCAGTTCATCGATGGGTATGAACTAAATGTTCCTGCAACAGGAAATGCCAACGATTATGGATTTTATAAAGGCTCTATGAGCAATCATGATAAAATATATGACAACCTGGTCAAGGCATTAAACGACGAAAACCATTCTTTTGCCAATGCCCGTGATGGGTTGAAAACTGTAGAGATGATCGAAAGAATCTATAATTCTGTTTCTTTGTCCTGAATTCCGCACGGACAGGTATGCCATACTTATAGATGTTTCCCGGAGCACAAAATTTTTTCTAAGTATGGCATAGCTAAATTCAAATTATGTGAAAAAAATTTTCTTTACTGTCACCAATGATCTTACTTATGACCAACGGATGCAGCGCATTTGCACGAGTCTTGCGGAGAATGGATATGCTGTCACGTTAACAGGATACACTCTTCGTACTTCAGTTCCGCTTAAAAACGAAAAGTATCGGCAAAAGAGGATCAATTGTTTATTTAAGAAAGGAAAATTGTTTTATTCCGAATACAACACACGTCTTTTCTTTTATTTATTATTCAAAAAAATAGATGCAATTTGTGCCATTGATTTGGATACTATTTTGCCATGCCTTTATATTTCCCGATGGAAAAGGATTCCGCGGGTATATGATGCTCACGAATTATTTACCGGGTTAAAAGAAGTGGCGACAAGGCCAGCGAATAAAAAAATTCTGGACAAGAGTCGAAAAACAAACCGTTCCCGAATTCAAATTGGATATACGGTCAGCGAAAGTATTGCAGAAGAATTCGATCGTCGCTATGGAGTAAAATATGAAGTGATAAGAAATATAACAAAGCTAAGAGAACTTAAAGCGGCAAATTCATCTGAAAAATTTCTTTTATACCAGGGGGATGTCAACGAAGCTAGAGGTTTTGAGTTCCTGATCCCCGCCATGAAGGACATAGACTGCAGACTGGTCATTTGCGGTGAAGGGAATTTTATGGATCAATTGAAACAATTGATAATAGATAATGCTGTAGATGATAAAGTTGAATTGAAAGGAATGCTTTCTCCAGAAGATTTGTGGAGCTTTTCTCAAATGGCAACCATTGGAATGGCGATTAGCCGAAAACACAGGAATAAACCAGTATCTTGCTTTACCCAACAAATTTTTTGATTATATCCATGCGGGACTACCCCAGATCGCCATGAACTTCCCGGAATATGTGAAAATGAACCAGCAGTTTGAGGTAGCAGTGCTTATTAATGATCTTGATCCCGGAACAATTGCCCAGGCTGTAAACAATTTGCTGCATAATACTGTTTTATACAAAAGGTTAAGGGAGAATTGCCTGAAAGCCCGGCAGGTACTGAATTGGCAGCAGGAGGAAAAAAAGCTGCTCGACTTTTATCAATCTGTTTTCAATCAGTGAAGAAATATTTACATATTGTTTGCCTGGATGTTCCATGGCCGCCGGATTATGGTGGCGCTATTGACATGATGAACAGTATAATGGTTTTAAATAGACTCGGGATAGGCATTCATCTCCATTATTTCAGCTACAACGAACGCGGCACCCCCAATGAACTGAATCAATATTGTGAAACGATCAATGTCTATGAGAGACAAACAGGACGTAAAGGATTTTCACTTCATTTACCTTATATCATTTCATCACGTACCAATGAAACTCTTGTTGCCAACCTCAAAAGGATAATCATCCAATATTATTAGAAGGTATTCATTGCACAGGTATTTTATCGCACTTAGATATAACGGATCGAAAGATCGTTGTAAGAATGCACAATGAGGAAAGTATTTATTATAAAGAACTGGCGAGATCGGCAACAGGTATTTTCAAAAAATTATATTTCTATAATGAAAGCAGGTTATTAAAGAAATACAACCATCATTTGCCCGGCAATTGCACGTATGCCTGCGTTTCAGAAAATGATATCAAGGTTTTGAAAAGTGATTGCTGCCTTCCTAAAGTTGAGTTTCTTCCAACTTTTCCCGCATGGCAAAAAGTAAAAGGTGAAGAAGGAATTGGAAATTTTTGTCTTTATCATGGTAATCTTTCCGTGCCGGAAAATGAAACAGGCTGCACTGTGGTTGGTATGCAAAGTATTTACAAAAGTTAGGGTCCCTTTCGTTATTGCCGGTAAAAAGCCTTCTAAAAGGTTGCAAAAAGTAGCTCAACTCTGTCAGCATACCTGTCTTGTTGCCGACCCATCAGAAACATGAAATGAATGACCTCATCCGAAAAGCTCATATTAATGTCCTTCCGTGTTTTAATAAAAGCATTACCGGCATCCGGCTTAAATTATTACATGCATTATTTGAGGGTCGTCATTGCGTGGTAAATGATCCGATGGTGGCTGGCACCGGGCTGGAAGCGCCTGTCATATTGGGAACAAATGCAAATGCTTTTGCATCTATCATTACGCAATTGTATCACCAGCCATTTGCAGAAGAAGAAATTAGATTGAGGAAACAGTTGCTTTGGATCCACCTTATAATAATGAAAAAAATACCCGGCAGCTTATTCAATGGTTATGGTAGCATTATCTGATGACGCTTCCTCTTTCCGTTCTTATCATCCTGGCAGGAAATTTTTGCACGACAATATAATCATGTGTTGCCATCACTACCGCATGTATTAAAATCTTTGGCAATATTGAACAGCAGATTCATGATCTCATCAGACGTTTCAGGATCCAGGTTACCTGTCGGCTCATCTGCTAGAATCAGTTTAGGAGAATTTAATAGAGCCCTGGCGATATCAACCCTTTGCTGTTCACCGCCACTTAATTCAAAAGGCATTTTAAATCCTTTGGCTTTCAATCCCACTTTATCCAAGTACATCTTTTATCTTTTCATCCATTAATTTTTCATCTTTCCACCCTGTCGCTTTTAAAACAAATTTGAGATTATTATTCACATCCCTATCCGTTAGCAATTGAAAATCCTGGAAAACCACGCCAAGATTGCGGCGGAGATAGGGAACTTTTTTCCAGTCCAGTCCGCGGAGGTTATAAGCTGGCAACTGTCGCCTCTCCTTCTGTCAAGGGCAATTCGCCATAAAGGTTTTCAAAAGGCTCGATTTTCCTGTTCCGGTTTTGCCTACCAGGTAAACAAATTCTCCTTTGTTCACAGTCAGGTTTACATCCTGAAGTATCAGATTATTTCCCTGGTAAATATTCGCATGCCTTAATTCGATAATCGGTTCTGACATCATCGATTGGTTTGCTGCAAAGTAAAAGAAACTATGCGTCGAAGGAATCAAAATTTTTATTAAAACTAAAAAATTAGTTGTTAAACTAAATAATTAGTTATAGATTCGATTTACAAATTTCAAAAACAATGAAACCATTACAAAAGCTGAAGAACAAATGATGCAGGTATTGTGGAAATTGGAAAAAGCATTTCTACGTGAAATAGTTGAAGCAATGCCTAATCCAAAACCGCATCAGAATACAGTAGCCACATTGCTAAAGATATTAGTTGAAAAAGAATTTGTCGGGATTACTGTTATGGGCCGGCAACACCAATATTCATCCGCTTGTAAGCAAAGATGAGTATTCAAAACGAACCATGAAGCAAATGGTGAAAGGATATTTTGAAGGTTCGTTCAGCAATGTTGTTTCCTTTATGGTAAAAGAAAATAATATTTCTGTGGAAGAACTGGAAAGCCTGCTGCAACAAATTAAAAAACAGCAAAACCAAAAAAATGAAACGCTTCTTTTCTACTTGTTGCAGCTCGTTATTGCTTCAGGCATTTTATATGGTTATTATCATTTCTTTCTGCGCAATAAAAAATTTCACCAGTATAACCGTTATTATCTGCTTGCAGCAACTGTTATTCATCAGTTGTTGTCCCTTTCTTCAATATCCCGATGTATTTTACGGAAACTGAAATCCGATCTTCCGTCGTGTTGCAAACCTTAGAACAATTTATTATTCCCGGATCTGAAGATGAAAATATGGTCGCTACGGTTACGACATCAACCAGTTTCCAGCCCTTCAACTGGAATATTGTTCTATACATTGTTATACATACTTATTGCTGTTATTATTGCTTGCAAGAATTTTTATGTCCTTAAAAAGATTAAGAGGATCATTAGAAATAATCGGTCGAAGAATTAGAAGGAATTCGTTTTGTAAATACGGCAGAACCCGGTACCCCTTTTTCCTTTTTCCGCTGGTTGTTCTGGAATAAAAAAATTGAATTGCGATCAGAGAAGGGACAGCAGATATTCCGGCACGAAATATTTCATATTCAGCAAAAACACAGTCTGGGATATAATTATTATGGAGTTGCTGACATGCGTTTTCTGGATCAATCCATTTTTTCATCTTATAAAAAAAGAGCTGAGAGCCATTCACGAATTTCTTGCAGATCAGTTTGCTACTCATAAGAACCGAAAAATGGGCGTATGCTGAACTATTGCTCATGCAGGCGTTAAATACGAAACAGCAACTCGTCAATCCATTTTTTCATAACCAGATAAAAAGACGTATAGCCATGATTACAAATCCTCAAAAAACAAGTCACCGGTATCTTCGAAAGCTGCTTGTATTGCCGGTTGCTGCGATCGTATTTATTCTATTTGCCTTCACTTACAGGAACAGACCAACTACTGGTACACAAGAGATAGCTATTGATACAGCGCCAAAAACTGCAACGATTATTAAAGAAGTTACCCTGCCAGATACTTCACATCCGTTACTTGTTATTAATGGCAAGGAACAACCGGGCTTGACAATAAGTCAGCTTGAACAAAAGGTTTCTGCTGCTGATATTGAATCAATCAATGTATTGAAAGGCGCTACAGCAACTCAAAAGTATGGTAGCAAGGGCAGGAATGGAGTAATTGAGATCATCACAAAAAAAACAAAGGATATCAAAATAAAAGAAGTGACATTAAGCGACGTGAAGTCTGGCGACGATAATAAAATCTTTGAAAGAGCGGAAATTGATCCATCCTTTCCGGGTGGAGAGGTAGCATGGAGAAAGTATCTTGAAAGAAACCTGAATCCTCTTGTGCCGATACAAAACCATGCGCCGGTTAACTCCTACACGGTTTGTATTGAATTTGTAGTTCGCAAAGACGGAAACCTTACTGACATTCGCCCATTGACGAATCATGGCCTCGGTATGGAAGAGGAGGTAATAAGGCTGATCAAAAAAGGGCCGGCTTGGTCGCCAGCGATTCAAAATGGACACGCAGTAAATGCTTATAAAAAACAATTTGTTACGTTTGTCGTTGATAACGGGGAAAAAAAATTTGAAGCGGAATTAAAAAAAACAGGCAGCACGTCGAATGAAGTAGTGATTGTAGGCTTTCCATCAGATATGGACACCAGCAACAAGATTTTTGAAAAGGTTGAAATAGAGCCCACTTTTCCGGGTGGAGAAGTTGCATGGGAAAAATATCTTGCGAGAAATTTGAACTCATCCGTTGCTGCCGAAAATAATGCTCCGGCAGGAGAATATACTATTTATGTCCAGTTCATTGTTCATACCGATGGTCAAATCACAGATATCAAAGCACTGACCAATCATGGATTTGGAATGGAACAGGAAGCCATGAAGATGATCAGGAAAGGGCCGTCATGGATTTCTGCAATGCAGAATGGCAAAGTGGTGACTGCATATAAAAAACAACGGATAGATTTTGTGGTGGCAAAGGGGCAGAAAATCGTAACTCCGTAAAACTTCTATTGAGACTGATAACTAAGGGTTGAAGAAGCAATTTTTATTATAAGCTCTTTTCTGCTACTCTCCTCTACCCTTCCAATCACCCGTGCATCCACATCAAAACTTTTCGCGACGCTGATAATTTTATCAGCGTCTTTTTCGTTAGTATAAATTTCCAACCTTGTTCCCATATTAAAAACCTGGTACATTTCCCTATCATCAGCTTTGCTGGCCTGTTGTATCAGTTGAAAGATAATAGGAGGTTCAAATAAATTATCTTTAATGATACGAACATTCTCCGGTACATATTTCAGGCATTTGGTTTGCCCTCCGCCGCTGCAATGTATCAAGCCATGAATAGAATCAAAATGAGTTTTCCAATAGTTCTTTCATCACTGGCGCAAAAGTCCTGGTCGGAGATAATAACAATTTTCCGATTTCCGATTCTGTCTTGAGCTTGCCGAAGGACCGATTTCAATTTCATCTGTCATCTTATGTGGCCCAATGTAAACAACATGTTCATCAAGGAAGTATCATAACTTTCATGGAATCTCGCTCCATAGGTTTTATGAAGCATATCATGCCTGGCACTGGTTAATCCATTGCTGGCAATGCCACTGTTGTATTCTGTCTTCATAGTTGGCTTTTCCATAGCCGGCTAATCCTACGATCACATTCCCGGGTTTTATCTTTTCATTGGTAATTAATTTTGATTTGGGCCATCTCGCCGTCATCGTTCCGTTCACAGCAATCGTTCTTACCACATCACCCACATCCGCCGTTTCTCCGCCCATATAAGTAATATTGACGCCAAACTTTTTCATTGCATCAAAAAATTCCTGGCTGCCGGTAATGATGGCTTCCAGTACTTCTGCTGGTATTACATTTTTATTGCGATCAATGGTAGAAGAAAAAAGAAGGTTATCATAAATTCCCACACAAAGCAGATCATCAAGGTTCATCACGATGGCGTCCTGCGCAATTCCTTTCCAAACTGAAACATCGCCTGTTTCTTTCCAATATAAATAAGCCAGAATACTTTTTGTACCGGCGCCATCTGCATGCATTACATTTACCCAGGCGTCATCTCCGCATAATACATCCGTGTAAATTTTACAAAATGCTTTTGGATAAAGACCCTTATCAAGATTTTTGGTCGCATCGTGCACATCTTCTTTTTGCGCTGAAACACCTCGTTTGGAATAGAGAGACATTTTAGAATCGGGAGTTGGAGAATTTTAAAATTTGAAATGCGGCAAATCTAACTATTCCTTTTAGAACTATGACAATCGCTTAATGGCTGACTTATATTTATCTTCGCAAACTATTATGCAAGTACATCGTGATATAGAAAACCTTCCCGTGTTCCGCAATGCCGTGATCACCATCGGCACTTTTGATGGCGTTCACATGGGTCATCGCCAGATCATCGAAAGTCTAAAGTCGGAAGCAAAGTCAATAGACGGCGAAACAGTCATCATCACTTTTCATCCGCATCCGAGAAAAGTGGTTTCATCTGCGATTCTCGGCATTCGTCTTATCAATACACTGGATGAAAGAATTGAACTGCTTGAACAATTAGGTGTGGACCATCTGGTGGTCGTTCCTTTTACCGATGCTTTTGCCAACCAAAATGCTGAAGATTATATCAGGGATTTCCTCGTAAATAAATTTCACCCTCACACTATTATCATAGGGTATGACCATCGGTTTGGTCGTGACCGAATGGGTGATTACCGTCTTCTTGAAAAACTTTCTGAGAAATATAAATATCATTTGAAAGAAATCCCTAAGCATTTGCTGGATAATATCTCGATCAGCTCTACCAACATCCGCGAAGCAATTTTGCATAATGATATAGCCACTGCGGATAAATTACTAGGCTATGAATTCTTTTTTGCCGGAAAGGTAGTGCATGGTGATAAGCTTGGAAGAAAACTGGGATATCCAACCGCTAATCTTAAAATAACTGATGAAGAAAAGATCATACCGGCCAATGGGATTTATGCGGTATATGCTGAGCTTATGCCTGAGCGATCAACCACTGAGTCGCCACTTATCAGCCACACACGATTCAAGGGCATGATGAGCATAGGTTTCCGACCTACTGTTGATGGCCGGAAGAAAGTGATTGAAGTAAATATTTTTGATTTTGATAAAGATATATACGGGCAGACATTGAGAGTATATGTAAAAAAATACCTGCGTGAAGAAATAAAATTCAAGTCGCTTGATGACCTCGTAAAGCAAATTGATAATGACAAGATCGAAAGTCTCACAATTCTTTAAGCGGTGGTCATTTTTATCACCATCTCTTTTAACAAGGATGCATCTTCTGTACCGATATTATTGATTCCTATACTTTTTAAATTGTAGTTGTGTAATAATAATAGCGCGTTTTCAACTCCTTTATAGCTATACTTTTTTGCAGCCAGCATATAATCTTTACTGAAAAAAGGGTTCACCCCGATTGCGGTGGCAATGGCTTTTTCATCCGAAGTAGCTGCGCCAAACACCATAAACACTTTACTGAAAAATCCATATAGCGAAGGAAGCATCAATTGTACCGGGGCCGCTTTTGGATTGGCCTCAAAATATTGAATGATGCGGATAGCCTTGGCAAGGTCTTTTTTTGCCAGCGCCGATTGTAATTCAAAAACATTAAACTCTTTACTGACCCCGACGAACTCTTCAATATCTTCTTCAGTGATAGTTTTTCTTTTTCCAAGATTAGCGATATCTTCTCAATTTCATTTTCAATCCTTGTAAGATCATTACCGATATGATCCACAAGCAATGCTAAGCCCTTTGGCGAAATAGTAAATCCTTTCGATTCGACAAGGTCCTGCGTCCATTCAGGCAACTGGTTATCATAGATTTTTTTTGTGCTCAGCAATAACGCCTTTTTCCTTGAGCAGTTTAGCAAATTTGGTCCGGCCATCTACTTTTTTATTCTTTATAAGAAACAACGAAGACGGTTGAGTTTAATGGATTCTCAACATAACTTTCAAGTTTCTCTATGTCACGCATTATGCTGGGCCTTCTTTAGCAGGACTACTCTGTCTTTCGGCAAACATCGGATATCGCCGGCAGGCATTGACAATATCGGCCCAGGAACATCCTCCCATAAAATACAGTGAGATTGAAAGAAGCTTCGTTTCCAGAAAGGATATGATGTTCGGCATAGTCCAATGCTTTATCAATATAAGTATTCTTCCTCGCCTTCAAGCCAGTAAACAGGTTTAAAAATTCCTTCTTTTTCCATTCTGCATATTATCTTTTCTACCGCTCATAAAATGCTAAAATACAGGCTTTATACAGCTAATGAGTTCAGAATAAATTAAGCATCATTTAATGTCAGACTATGGTTTTCTGGCACGGTTTTCGGAATTCTATGGCCAAATGGATAAATATTAAAAGCTCGTTCTAACAGCTGATCACTAACTTAAAACCAGAGTACATCCATCGAAATAATAAAACCTAAAAATTAATTTAAAACCCATCTAATATGACAAACACGAATTATCCATCCGCCACCCCTCAAAACCCGCCCCCAGCACCAAAAACCGTGGAAGTAAGAATTTATTAATAGGCTTGCTTGCAGCAGGTTTGCTTGGAACATGGGGATATCTTTTCTGGGACAAAATAAAGTCAGGTGACGAAAACTGCAAATGCTCAATACTCAAACAGACAAGTTATATGAAACTGAAAGTGATTCACTGAAATAAATGTACGATGAAGCTGAATTCAGTTTGGATTCTATTACAGGTGCTAATAACAACCTGCAGGGCGAAAAATCAGATCTGCAGAAAGAAATTGATTCCAAAAGAGCTGAGATCAGGCGTATTTTAAACGAGAAAAATGCTACTGCAGCGGATCTACAAAGGGCACGCCAGATGATCGCTGAACTGAACGACCAGATTGCAAGCCTTGAAGCTGAAGTAGCAAGACTTACAGGTGAAAATCAGGAGCTTAACAGCGCAACAATACGCAATTAGGTTCCGAAAAACAAGTACTGGAGCAAAACTTCAGACCAGTAACAACTGAAAAAGAAGAATTGAGCCAGACAGTTGATGTAGGTTCTACCTTCAGTGCATCTAATATTCAGATCACTCCGGTTAACGAAAAGAAAAGTGGTAAAGAAAAAACTAACCACTACGGCTAAAAGAGTAGATAAATTGGTTGTATCTTTTGATGTTGAAAATCGTATTGCAAGATCAGGTCCTGCTGACATGTATATAATGGTTACGGCTCCTAATGGCCAGGTGATTTCTGACGCTACAAATGGTCGGTACGTTGACTACCAGTACAGATGGAGAAAAAACGTTATACGTCAAAAGTAGCTATTGATTACTACCCAGGGTACCCGTAAAAAAGTAGAGTTCCCGATTCGTCAAAGTGATTTCCAGACAGGTGATTATAAAATTGAAATTTATCATAACGGGTTCAAAATCGGAGAAGGAGTCAGAACCCTGAAAAAAGGTGGTTTATTCGGTTAAAAGCAGTTGCAACTCCTGCAACACAACCGTCTTGCTTAATTGCGGGACGGTTTTTATTTTTTATTCAAAGTAGCCTCGTTTTTTCCACTGAGGGTCAGTCGTCTGATAAAATTCCCGGTTTGGCATAAACAGCTAATGATTTCCTTATCTTGCGAATAATCTGCCGGTTTTTTTCTGCGCAGACCACTATCCCAAAACCAATCTTATTTTGAACGAATGAAAGATATAAGGTCTTTACTGCTGGTGCTTTTATCTTTTGGTTTGATAGCCACATGGGTTTATCATTTTTATGATAAATCAAGATATGGTAAAAGCAAACCCGAAACATTTGAGACAGATTCTGCGGAGGTAGTAAATGTTGTTCGTGACTCATTGCAGAAAATATATTTCGCTACGATAAACAACCTGGATCTCAGGCTTGATTCTTCCCAGAATACTTCTGATTCGCTGCAGGCACAACTTGTAATTAAAGAAAATGAAGCCAGGAGGCTTAGAACGGAGATTGGTAACATTCTTAAAAACCCAAAGCCCACGAGTTCTGAACTTTTGCAGGTTCGCCAAAAACTAAAGGAGTTGGAAGCGATAGTCAATGATCTCCGCAATCAAAAAAGCACCTTGGAAGAAGAAAAAAAAGACCTCAATGGTCGTCTCAGTCAAATGAGTGGAGAGGTCGATAACCTCCAGGAAAGTATCCGTCGCCTAAATGATGAAAATAAAAATCTTTCGGAGAAAATAAAACTTGCATCTGTCTTTGTCGCTTCGTCACTACATTTTGCCGCAATGAATATAAGACCAGACAAAGAGCAGGAAACATCGCTTGCCAGGAAGGCTGATAAATTTGTCGTGTCCTTTGTACTCCAGAATAATTTCAACGAATATATGAATGCTGAAATATTTATAGTCATTGTTGAGCCTGATGGGCATATTTTGCAAAATTCTATATGGGAGTCGGGTTCATTTGATACAAAAACTGATGGTAAAAAGAATTACACCCGCAAAATGAGATTTGACTATACAAAAGCAGAGCAAAAAGCGTTGATCTTTTCACTGACCACTGAAAGTTTTCAAAAAGGAACTTATACACTACAAATTTGGCATAGCGGAACAATGATAGGAGAAACTGCCAAGACATTAAATTAAGTTATTGAAAACTTATTTGCTTTGTAAATGAAAACGGCTCCCTGGTGGAAGCCGTTTTCACTTAAATCCTTTTGTTATCAGAAGATATTATAGCCGTAACTGATATAATAAACTCCTCCCACATACGGGCTGCCAAACCCTGTGCGATAATAATTATTTCCTAAGTTTGTACCGCCCACACGCCAAACGCTTTTTGTATTAGGTGGGCGATAAGTTATCTGAGCATCTACCCATGCAAAATAAGGAAGCGTTCCGCTTACAAAAGTCCCCTCGTAGTAATTGTTATCCTGCCATTTTACCACAACATTGAACCCTAAGTTATGGCAAACATTCTCATTGCGGAGGCCAATATTAAACCGGTATTTGGGCGCATTAAAGAATGTTACAAACCCGGGGGGAACATCTTTCAGTTCATCTGAGAATACATTTCCATAAAAATTGTATCCTTTGATAAACTGGTATTCGAGTCCTATTCCCCATCCCACTGCTTTCACAGATTGCTCGGCGTTTTGTTTATAGGAAACATTTGTTGTCGTAAACGGTGAATAGACTTCCATGGGATTCCCTGTTTTGGACTGTCCTATTCCGATAGTGGCAAGAAAATCCCGGTATTTGCTGAAATATAAATATGCATCAACAAGTAATTTCTTGCCCAGGATGCCTTTATATCCTATTTCATATGAACTCACGGTTTCGGGTTTGACTTCTTTGTAAGTTGCCCGCACAAGTATATTTGTATTTGCTGGATTGCCGCTGGCTCTATATGCTAAAATGCTTTCTGGTGTATAGCCCGGCAGCGTTGAATTCAATTTGTAATAACTCTGAAATTCGGGTAAACAACCGATAAGAGTGCCGGCGCCAGTGACAAGACTTATATATTGATCCTGGTTAGTCGGGAAACGATAAGCAGTTTGATAAGAAAGCCTGATATTATTGTCTCTCGCAACTTTTATTACTGCGGTAAATCTTGGTGTAAAACGTCCTTCAAAATTGGTTTGCTTGTCGAAACGTCCCGCTGCAGTTAGTGCCAGGAAATCTTTAAAAAATTTCTTTCTCAGTTGAATATAACCTCCAACTTCATTGACCTTGATATTTCCCAGAGTATCAGCAAATATGGTTCCCTGCGAATTCATTACCCACTGTTTCCACTGTACGCCGGTAATAACTTCAAGTTTATCTGTAAAATTCAAAACATCAGATAAATTTAATTGAGCATCCCCTGCCCAAAGATCAGACCTGTCAAGAAATAAGGCTCCGCCTTTTTTTATAGGAGTGCCTTTTATTGCTTTGGCTGCAGCATCAAAAGCAGGTGTACCGGGTATTAATCGACCAACATCGGCTGCAGTTCTTGCCATCAAATGCAGTTGAGCGTCACTTATGCCAGACCCAACAGCACGCCGGGTTTCTGCAAAAGTTGCGATGTATTGCGGAAACCATGTTGTACTTGGCTTCCAGGTTTCATTAATAAAACACCTAATGCTGAAGCATTATAAGATTCGCCTGCATTTTCCTGGGTGGTATAGCCCCGCAGGTACCAGGATTTGCCTCTTATCTCAAGTTTATGCTGGGCGATCTTAAGGTTACGAAGGGAATAGCGATCAGCTCCCGTATACACCGTAGTACCAGTCCCCATATACGATTCCCATGATGCTTCTAAGTTCGGAGTGATCTTATAATGTAAAGCTCCATTAAATTTGAAATTAAGTGTATTGTAATCTACAAGGTATTTTTCTTCATAACCAGTTCTTGAAACATTGTAATTTCCAAAATAACTATTCTTTATTCCATTGTAAAATGGGAACAAATTATCAACATTAGTTTTTATTGCAGGTGAATTGAGCGCTGCCAACAATGGCGCTCCAAACGGAGCAAATGTGTAAAAACCGGCAACCTGTGAGCTAGTCGGATAAAGCGGATTTCCAATAGCCCCATAATAGGTATTCAAAAGCGAAACTATGTCAATCGCATTACCTGAACCTGCTAAGATCCCGGCTCTTGTCTGAGCTTGTACTAATTGTGCAAATTGCAACATGTTCGCGCTGGTTTCGTCTCCGTAGATATTTACACCATTAAAATTGGGATCATTGCTGCGGTTACCTCCCACCACTTTGCTTAAAATACCTATTTGTTGCTTGTCACGATAATCATCTGCCTCCCAGTCGCTGCCCTTTAATAAAGAAGCAGAAAGTTTTACAGCCCATTTATCAGAAAAAGCATGAGCCCATCGCATATCCCAGTTATAGTAGGGAGCTTTATCATGCTGTTTCGCGTCAACATGCATGATACCTTGTTTTATATTATAACTAAAGCCCTGGTATTTAAATGGATTTTTACTGGTGATCAGCAGCGTCCCGTTCATACCGCCCGAACCATACAATGCTGAAGACGCCCCTGACAATAATTCGATATTATCAAGATCAAGCTCATTGGGTCCAATGATGCTCCCTACCGAAAAATTAAGGCCGGGGGCTTGGTTATCCATTCCATCCACCAATTGATTAAGTTTTGTATTACCGCTGCTTATAAACCCGCGGGTAGTAACCGTACGAAATGTAAGGCTGGCGGTATGCATGTCCACCCCTTTCAGGTTTGTGATGGCTTCATAATAGCTAGGTGCAGGTAAAGTACGCAACGTGGCACTGCTTATTCTTTCTATTGTAACGGGGGATTCCAATATTCGTGTCGGTGTACGCGTTGCAGCTACTACTACTTCTTGGCCCAAGTGTAGAGTTTGGTTTAAAATCCACTTCAATTTTTGCTGAAGCGTCATTAACCGTCTACCTCATATGTATCAAAATTGATAGCTGTGAACACAAGCACGACGGGCAGCTTTGCTACTTTGATCGAAAACTCACCATCAGAGTTTGTATAGGTCCCGGAAGAAGTCCCTTTTACCCGGACAGAAACAGCGGGCACTTCTTGTTTGGTAGAGTCGTTGCGAACAGTACCCGATACCGTAATTTGTGCAGTGGCGGCAATCGAAAACAAACAGGCTATAAGTGAGACTGCCAAAAAGCGATAGCTTTTTCTCATAATAAGCGTTTTAGTTTGGAATTTGGTGGAAAAATAAGCATTGTAAGGTTTTTCTAAAAATTTAATTTTTAAGGAGAAAGGATAAATTGTTGAAATCTCCGACTTTGCTGGATTGGGTAGATTTTTCACGCCTTCTTACTTTCGGTTTATGGCTGCATTTCAGTTCCCGGATCAGACGGCATTTTATAGTGGCAAGGTTAGGGATGTATATACTATCGGTGGCAAATGGCTTGTCATGATCGCATCCGATCGTATCTCAGCATTTGATGTTATTTTACCTAAGCCAATTCCTTTCAAAGGACAAGTACTAAACCAGGTAGCGGCATATATGCTTAAAGCAACTGGTGACATTTGCCCAAACTGGTTATTGGATGTGCCGGCCCCTAATGTTTCTATTGGAAAAAAATGTGTCCCATTTAAAATTGAAATGGTCGTTCGCGGGAATCTTACTGGTCATGCCTGGCGGACTTATTCGTCAGGAGAAAGAATTTTATGCGGAACAACCATGCCGGATGGAATGAAAGAAAATGACTTCTTCCCTACTCCTATCATCACACCTTCTACTAAAGCAGAGAAGGGACATGATGAAGATATTTCTCCAAAACAGATCATTGAAAAAGGCCTCGCAACTGCCGACGATTGGGCTATTTTAAGTGAATATGCATTGCAACTTTTTGAACGCGGAATGGAAATAGCGGCAAAGCGAGGATTGATCCTGGTAGACACAAAATACGAGTTTGGAAAAATTGGTGATACCATTTACCTGATCGATGAAATACATACTCCCGACAGCTCAAGGTATTTCTATGCCGACGGTTTTGAAGTGAGGCAAACCGAAGGAGAGCGGCAGCAGCAACTCAGTAAAGAATTTGTAAGAGAATGGCTCATCGCAAATAATTTCATGGGTAAAGAAGGGCAGTCGGTTCCCGCAATGAGTGATGAATGGGTAGCAACTATTTCACAGCGCTATATTGAATTGTATGAAAAAGTGGTAGGTAAAAAATTTATTCCACAGAATCTTTCTGATGAAGAAACATATCAAATGATCGTCGCGTCGCTTGCAAAGAGATAAAAGAGACGGATTTTAAATTAAAACTATTCTACATAACAAAGAAAGGAGATAAAGAGTTGCGGACTCTTTATCTCCTATTCTCCTTTAAACTCTTAACTCTTAGTTTTTCTTTCGGAAATTACTTGTGCTTGATGTTTTACCGCCGTAGGGACAATAATAATCAATGGCATCCTGCGCTTCAAAGTAAGTAAGCCAGTAGTCGGTCACTGTACCGGTAAATATCACACCATTTGACCGGTTATAAATATCATGTGTGCCTGAATAACTGAAATCACCGTACACGATGCTTCCTTCAAAAGGCTTATACCCGCTGTAAGACCGGACGATGGTGTAGCCGTTATAAGTTTGCACAACATAATAGCTACAATAGCTGTCGCTGTAAACTACCTCTCCCCTTTCTTTAGAAAGCCAGTAGCTCTCATTAAAACCACCATCGTGCTGCTTATAACAGCCGGTGAACAGCACTGCTGTCAAGATCAGAAAAGACGAAAGAGTAAATATTTTTTTCATAATAGTAGATTTAAAAAAAGAAAATTGATTTAATTATACTTAGAAAGACTGTGCCATAACCTGTAAAGTTTGATAAGCACTTGTTAAAATGATTCAAATGGTGCGCAAACATTTTATGGTGATTAGATGGCTTATCAGTAATTTGAAGCCATGAAAAATTTAATTCTTTCCTGTATTAGCTTTTTGCTGATGCAGCTATTATCAGCACAGGAAAACTATTTGATAGTTGGAACTTATACCGGCGGAAAAAGCGAAGGTGTATATGTTTATAAATTTAACAGCAATGATGGTTCTTCCAGGGAAATAAGTCATGTTAAAACTTCCAATCCTTCTTTTGTCGCCATTTCACCCGATCAAAAATATGTGTATGCAGTCCATGAAGATGCGGCCAATAATGGTAAGGGCGGTGAGATATCAGCCTTTTCATTTGATAAAAAAATAGCAACGCTTACTTATATAAACGAAGAACCTACAGAAGGTGACCATCCTTGTTATGTTGAAGTAGACAAGACCGGGAAATGGGTTATCGCCGCAAATTATACCAGTGGAAGTTTATCAGTTCTTCCGATAAAAAAAGATGGTGGGGTTGGCAAAGCTGAAACAACGATCAAACATGAAGGATCATCCGTAAATAAAGAAAGACAAGATAGACCACATGTCCATTGCACGCTTTTATCTGCAGACAATAAATTTCTTTTTGTTCCAGATCTTGGGATAGACAAAGTCATGATCTATTCCTTTGATGCCAAAACAGGTAAGCTTGCGCCCGCTAAAAAGCCTTTTTTCAAATCGGCAGATGGGTCAGGCCCAAGACATTTTACTTTTCATCCAAATAACAAATATGCTTACCTGGTGGAAGAATTAAGTGGCACCGTTGAAGCTTTCCAATATAGTAATGGAACTTTAAAGAATATACAACGAATAAGTACAATGCCTGATGGGGACACAAGTTTTGCCGGTAGCGCGGACATTCATGTTTCTCCTGACGGAAAATTTTTGTATGCATCCAACCGTGCTAACGCCAATACAATTGCCATTTTTAAAATTAACCCTCAAACCGGAAAACTGAGTTTTGTTGCTCATCAATCCACGATGGGTCAGACGCCCCGCAATTTTAATTTTGATCCTTCCGGCAACTTTCTTTTAATAGGAAATCAGAACAGCGATCAGATTGTGATTCTTAAAAGAGATAAAGTCACTGGTTTATTGACTGATACAGGAAAAAGGATCGATGTCGGAAAACCTGTTTGCTTGAGATGGATCAGTAGCAATTAATCATTTAATTTCTTTCCTTTGAGGATGGGTCTTAGTCTTTCCCTTGATTTGTTAAAGATGTTTCTTCCCTTATCAATCCCTGCTCTTAATTCCTTTTGTTCTTCTTCCGGTAAATGAATAAAATCAAGACATTCATTACTGCAACAGCCCTCATACTTTGCCGCACATTCTTCACATTGAATAAATAAAAGATGACAGCCACTGTTCACACAATTGGTATGCGAGTCGGCTGGCTTGCCACATTGATGACATTTTGCTATGATATCTTCTGTGATCCGTTCACCAAGTCTTTCATCAAATACAAAGTTTTTACCGATGAATTTACTTTGAATACCAAGCTCCTTTGCCTCTCTTGCATAATTGATAATGCCGCCTTCGAGATGAAAGACATTTTTGAATCCGTTGTGCAGCATAAACGCTGATGCTTTTTCGCAACGAATACCGCCGGTGCAATACATAACAATGTTCTTCTCTTTCTTCTCCTTCATCATGTCGACGGCCATAGGCAATTGCTGCTTGAACGTATCGCTTGGTATCTCCAAAGCATTTTCAAAATGACCCACTTCATATTCATAATGATTGCGCATATCAATTATGACTGTATCAGGATCCTTCATCAATTCATTCATTTGAGACGCTCTGACATACTTCCCTTTATTGACCATGCTAAAAGAAGGATCCGTGATCCCATCAGCGACGATCTTCTCCCTGATTTTAACTTTTAAAACCCAGAAAGATCTGCCATCATCATCCACTGCAATATTTAAACGAACTCCATTTAGTAGTTCAATAGAATACAAATAACTCTTTAAGGAATCATAATTGCTTTGCGGTACGCTTAATTGCGCATTTATTCCTTCATGCGCTACATAGATCCGGCCAAACACTTTTATTTCATTTAGCGCTTTGTATAATTCATCCCGGAATTGGCCGGGGTCACTAACCGGGAAGTATTGGTAAAATGAAATAGTAGTACGCGGTTCTGTTTCCTGGTACAGACGTTCTTTCAGCTCCTTTTGGGAGATACGATTGTGTAATAAAGCCATTTTTGAAATTTTAAGGACGTATGCCTGACGAACAAAATTTCCTAACGCCGCAAAGATAAAACAGCAGGACGAGAATAAGAATATTGAGTCTACAAGACTACTTGCTTTTTTATAAAATCAAAAGGGGGCGTTTTAGAACAACCCCTTTATCTAAGCTATTTTATATAGTACTTCAGATTTAATCCGCCAAAAACATTGGCTTTTTTAGGCCCTGCTACATACGCATCAGGTATTTGGTTTACAAAGATCATGATCGGGTACTTTGTACCGGCGATATTATTAACCGCGAAATATAGATCCAGGTCAAAATGCCCAAAGCCTTTCCTGAAACCAAGTTTGCCATTCAGCAAACTATAACTGCCGGCATGGTAAAGAGGATTTGATGCTGAAGGTGTGCCACCGGTAGCAGTACCGTTCGATGTTACCGCGACACCATCTTTATAGAAATAGCTCATCGTTGCATACAGCCCGGGATTGGTAGCAACATCCACTCCAAGATTCCCGAGAAATTTGGCAACACCGGGTACAACATGGCCGCTATAATCCACCTTGGTAAAATTGGAGGGAGTTGTACCGGATTCTATTGAAAAGTTCTTGTATTTAAAATCAGAATAGGTAAGATTGCCGTAAGGTGTGACGGACTTAAAGAAACCATTTGAAGATTCATAGACCACATATCTTACAAGAACTTCGACTCCTTTATTATCCTGCTTTCCGCCATTCACCATATAAGTATATAAAGTGGCTGTGTTGTCGGGATTTGGTACCGCGACTGCCGTCATCTTGTTTGAAAATACTGCATCAAATAAAGCTAACTGGTAGTTAAGCTTTCCCTTCAGCAAATCTCCTTTAGTTCCAATCTCAAACTGGTTGCCAATTTCTGCTTTGAGATGGCTGTTGACCCTGCCAGTCGCAGAATTTCCCGTGGCGTAAGGAATATAAAAATAAGAGCTTACAGGCGCTTTATAGCCTTTGCTGTAAGCTGCATATACGGATATATTTTTGTTGAAGACCTTGTTTAAAGCCACTTGCGGTGACAGCATTCCTTTGTATGAGGTATCAAAATGAGTTGGTTTGTTTACTGCATATATTCTATCATCGAGGCCTATCTTCATATTGCTCAGTCCTACTCCGGCCGTTACAGAGAAATCTTTCGGCAGGCTTAATGTCCATTCAGTAAATACAGATGTAGTCGCAGTGGTTGTGAAAAAATTGGAAGTAGTAGCATTGATCACATAATAATAAGGATTTCCGTAAACCCATACGGATGCTGTGTCTTTAGGATTCTTCTGCATGGAGTAACCAAGAGAATTTGCATTCTGACGTTGTGTTTCAACGCCGGTAATACCACTCAGGCTAATACCTCCTTTACATGTGAATTTTGTATTGAAAGTTGAGCGAAGCCCAAAATTAGTGGCCGCTTTATCTGTCCACCCACCAGCAGAACTTGCATTGCTGGTGAACCCTGTTCCAAAAACAGAAGTAGTATTCGCAATATGGCTGTTAAATGTATAACTATGGCTGATCCCTGTTCTTACTGTGTACACCTGGCTGTGAGCATTATTCCGGATATAATTAATATTTCCGGAAAAGTCATTTGATTCATATTGTGCAATGGTTAACTCGCCGCTTCTTTCGTCATAACTGTTACTATAGCCTCCATAGACATCTATACTTTGTTTTGCATTAGGTTGAAAGCTGCCAGCAAGATTTACAAAGTCCTTATGCGATTTATTGTGAATAGTAAAGCCATCTGATTTCTGATGACCATAGTTCACTAAAAGAGAAGATTTTTCGGCGCCCATTTCAAAATGAGTAGTATAACGCTGAAGTCCATAATTCCCGATCAAAATATCCTGGCCAATAGAAGTCTTGCCTGCTTCCGGTTTAATGGTATTGAGATTTACGACCCCAGCAATAGCTAAACCATATAATGTACCTGCGGGACCTTTAACTATTTCAGCAGTACCGACAGAGCCATAATCAATATCGTCTAATGTTGAAATGCCTTCAGCGTCTGTAACAGGTATTCCATTCAGATAAACTTTATAACCCTGTCCGTCAAAATTACTGCTGACTCCCCTTGTTCCTCTTGATCCATTTCCATAGCCACGGATATTAAATTGCTGCCCTGATGACACCGCTCTTCTATTCATGGTCACGCCCGGTACATTGCCGTTGATGGCATCGTCGAGGAATAAGCCATTGCCTCTTTTTAATTCGGTTGTTGTTAGTTTGGTAATTGATGATGGTTGGTATAGCAACGATTTATTCTGGACAGAAGTAGCTGATATTTCAACATTATTTAAATACTGGCTGGTGCTCGTCAGATGTATGTTCAAATCTTCATCGCAGTTTTTTATTGTTCCATTGTATGTTTCATAGCCAACAAATGAAACCGTGATGGAAGCTCCTTTGCTGCAATCAATGGAGAAAGTTCCATCTTTGTCGGTGGTACCTACATTTTTTCCTGATACAGATATCGTAGCTCCATAGAGAGGGCTGTTCCCCGTCTCGTCAATGACTTTTCCTTTTAACTTGTTTTGTCCAAGTGCTGTAGAACATGATAACAGCACACAAAACCCAAATAATATACGTCTCATAATCTATTGTTTAATTATCCCGGTAAAATAAATACTTCCTGAAGCAGGTGCTGCTCCGGAGATATGATCCATCATTCAATTTATATTGTCAGGCTGACTTAGGTGGTGGGATGAGAACGTCTAAACATTGAGAAGGGATATTGTCCGAAAATGTATCGTAAAAAATAATTTCCCGGTTTGTACTAAACAAAAATTCATTATGCGTAAGAACTATAAAATTGGCTCCCATCAGTTTGAACAAAATTGCTGACGGGTTTTTAGATGAAGAATTGTCCTGCCTGTCTTTGTTTATTTCCTGGTATGCCCTGACAAGGTCGCTTTCTTTCCTATCGTTTACACAACGGATGATCAACGCTCCGTTCTCAGCTTTCTTTTCAATGACATCATACATTTCACCATCCAGGCGGAATTCATGCTCTTCCTCCCATTCGAACTTGTCTAAAGTTTTTTTATCGTTCAAATCAATGCGGAACTCGGTGACTAATTTGTCGTCAGGTTTGTTTTTGAGGAATTCAATCATTTCTTCTTTTATCTCATGGCGTCGCAATAGATATACAACCTGGTACCCGAATATATTCAGTAAAATAAAAAGAAGTAAGATCAAAGCAATTAGTCGTCTCACAAGATTTATTAACGCTGCTAATATAGCATAAATCTTCCGGAGAAATTTCCTCCGATTATTATACTATGGGGTTTTTTGTGCTGAGACAGTCGCTTACTGCGAGTCTGATGAGAAGCTAACCTTACCTCCGATAATACCCCCGGCACCGACCCGTATTCCGAATTGGTGTTTTAATCCCGGCTGGTAAGCATTTATAAAATCAACCCGGAATACCTTAAAGATATTTTCTATGCCAGCAAAAACCTCGGTATAGTGATAACTTTTATCAGCATAAAATGCGTTGACTCCCGCCACGAAGTATAATTTCAGTTTATTGAATAAGGGAATCTTGTTAGAAAGTAAACCATTTAAATGGTGCTCAACGTGCAATTCTGTATAGAAATTTTCTATGTTGCTGTAACGGTAGTAAGAAGCCAACTGAAAACTGTTCAGGTATTTTTTGCTTGAATAGACCCGGTTGCCATTGAAATGTTTGTAATCGGGTATCTCCACCCTGTTCGTATTCAGAAAACCGCCGACACTAAGCCTGTAACGAAATTCTCCGCCTATTTTAAAATTCATATTATCAAATACAGAGATTTTCCATTTATCGAAATCAACAACGCTGCCCAGTACATCTTTTATTCCTTTATCATATTCCACTTCAAATGTTGGATATTGAGAACCGAGAGCCACTTTGTAATTCGGGAATTGTATATATCTCTGTCCAGGTTGCCACATTATCGTGACGCCTGCGACAACCGCTTTATGTTCTTCAAACGGAATATTGGCTAATTCGTAAGGATGATTGGGCAGAAGCGTATCATTTTTATGGAAGAAAGAAAAATCGGTTGTATTCTCTACAGGCATTCTTTTCTCATACGTCACATGGAAATTCAAATGAACCCCACCCTCTGTTTTAGTATTGTATTCGGCGCGTCCAAACCAGTTCTCATACACTTTCATAAAATTTCTTTTATAAAGTAAAGTACTGAGAGCGTTGAATAGCGGCTCTATCGGGTTGTCGTGATTAAACTGGGATAACCTTTTTCCACCCGACAATTTCAAGTAAGTGTTCCGGATATTATTATTCCTTCGAGGAACAACGGTAAAGTTGCCATAAGAATTGAAATGTCTATTGCTTACACCATATCTGCTATTCCAGTCGAGGCTGTAAGCATATTTGCTCTTTCTTCCGCCGAACCTGACCGTCTGTTCTACGTTTGGCGATAGGCCCTCAACCGTATTGTATTCAACCTGTGCTAACAGGGGCTTCAGGCTATAGCTGACGGTCATCTTTCTGCCATAAAAGTTATGATGTGCACCTGACCAGAATATGTCTTTGACTGACATGGGCTTTTGATGTTTGCGCAGCGAGTCAATACTTCGGCGTGTAAGAAAAGAATCTCTCGTTATTTTCGCAACGCTATCTTTAAAAACGAAATCCCTTTTTTCATCCGCTTCCAATGCAACGGGCCTCACAAGATTCCAGTAGCTGGTATCTTTTTTATTAAATGCAGTATCATATTTCATGATAATGCGATCGAAGTATTTCCGGGTAAAACCGGGCGCAAGATCATAGTCGGTATAAACATTTACAAAATTCCCGGTGACATCAAAGCCGAAAATATCTGCTGATACGTAAACCACCTGGTTTTTTGTTTTCCATATATCGGGAGCAATGGAAGAATGTATCTGGCTGATTCGAAGCGTGTCGATCAACTCAAGCGAATAGTCTTTCGTAGTCAGCATATCGAGACTGTAGATGCGCCAGTCATCTTCGATTATCTGAATTGTGCCGCTAAAGAGCGGTTCGTTTTTTCGTTTCGGAATGACCGTGATCGTATTGACCATCTTGCCGTCTTCTACAAAACTTCCTTCATAATGATATTTATAATAGCTCAGCGCACCATCCGCGATTGGAGATATAAAACCTCTTGGATTAAGGTTGTTATCAAAAACGGAAACGTTGTTTTGATAAAAGTTTATAAAGAAAGGAAAGCTCAGCCCGATACCCGCATTACTGCCACTCACTCTCGATGATACCACACGGTATTTTATTTTACCAGGCTTTTTAAAAGAAACTCTTGTCAGTGATTCTGACAGAAACAATATCCCTTTGCCTGAAGAATCGAGACCGTCATTATCCTCACGTTCAATTTTCTTCCCCAGCACTCTTTCGGGCAATCCCCTTGACCGCAGCAACCCTTTTATATATACATCCACCGAGAACGAATCAACCTGCTCATTATAGTAAGAACGTTTTTTTATTGCCTGCCTGATGATCTCATACGCAGGATCTTCTCCTTTTTTTACTATCACTTCGCTCAATGTCAATTGCTGGACAGTAAGAACAAAATTCACCACATCATCATTGGAAGTGACCGTAATCGTCTTTTCTTCTTTTTTATAACTTACATATTGGCAAACAAGTGTGTACTGACCGGGACTGAGATTAATGGAATAAAACCCCGAGCTATTGGCATTGATCCCTCTTGTTGTCCCTTTAATGCTGATAGAAGCATAAGGCAAAGGCAACCCTTGATCGTCTGTAACTTTTCCGGAAATTTTCCCGGCAAAAGAAATTAAGCTGAATAGAAAAAATGATACACAGAGTATTGGTCGCAGCATAGTGAGGAATGTGGGACGAAAATAGTTTTCTATTTGTTACGGAAATGAAAAATTCAACGGCGACTATTTTTTGCTGCTCCTGAGATAACTGCCACTCATAGCGCCGAAGCCAGCTACAAGACCACCAACAATAGCGGTGATAACGATCAATAAAAATGTATTGCCACCCAGCGGCAGCACTTCAGCAATTTTCTTAGATAAAACGCTTTCATTTTTCATATCTATCCACCAGGCCATGGCTCCCCATAATATGAAAACACCAAGAGCTCCTGAAAGAAAAGCTTTGCCCGCTTTCTGATGCACCAACAGAGCTATTAAAAATGCGGCAACGGCAATGCTCCACCACCCAAACCATAAACCACCTGCAAATGCAAGTAAGGCTGTCAGTATAATTGCTGTGATCAATTTCATGTTTGTATGTTTATTATTGAGTGGTGAATAGTGAGTGGTGAGTAAGACACCCCGATTTAAGGGACCTCACTCACCACTGACCACTCACTAATCGTGTTTAAATCTCATCGTCCATTTCACTCTTTTATCTGATGCTTCCGATTGTTTCATCATCCAAAGTTTATAATATTCACCTTGCACCCACGTATCAATAAAATTGTCATAATACCTGCTGCCGGGATTGCCGCTTTGTCCTGCAGGATATACGCCATAAGCTTCTGTGGTAGCTGAAAGCTGCACGATCATTCGCCAACTTGGACCATGGCTATGTGTAATGGCATTAATAATATTTCCGTTGCCTCCCACATTCAATGCTCGTTCGTGCAAAAGGAAGCAGATCTCTTTCAACAGATGATAAACACTGGGATTTTTGAATTTTGCCCATTCCAATTTTCCTTCTTTTTCTTTTTTTGCCAATTCGACTGATGCTTTTTTCAATGCGTCAGTCACAACATCATACAGCGTTTCTACTTTGTGGCGTATTAATATTATCAATAAATTTCAATGCAGAATATCTTTTCAGCAATTCCAGGGTTGTTTGCTTCTTCCGGCCATGGTGAAGCATGGATCTGTTTTTGAAAGTTCATCATTCCAAATCATTGCTGTCAAGGCTATCCCACCAGCATTGATAAATAGTTTGCCCTTTTGAATCAGGCAGGCTTCCAGGTCCCAGTTCCTGACAGTATCGAGATATCTTTTTGCATCGCTATCAATTCATTTTCTTTTACATATTTCAAGTAATAAAGGTCTTGCATCTTCTGCCAGGGTACTGAAATAATTATTCTGCAGCTTCATCATATCAGCAGGTGTAATGCCATTCATTCCGGATAAGTAATGTTCAATAGCAACTGCCTCTTGGTGTGATATAGCTGCCGGGAATAAAATAAGGATAAGTGGAATCAACAGGCCGCTGATTAGCGCTTTCTAAAAAACCTCGTTCCGGATTTTTGATATGCGGATTTTCTCTTTGCGGAATAAATCCCTGCCACATATAGCTGCTATCTTCTCCCGGCATAATATACAATCCCTGCCCGTCCCACCGTGCCGGAAATTTTCCCTGTTGCCAGATGGCGATATTGCCGGTTTTGGAGGCAAAAACAAAATTCTGACCGGGACAATTCAAAAGATTTTATTGCTTCCGCATAGTCATCATAATTCTTTGCACGGTTGAGTTTATAAAAAGTCATGCCTTCATTGCTGGGATCATGAGCCACCCACCGCACCGCCAAGGTTCTTTTACCGGAAGCCATCATTGGAAAAACTTTCATCATACATCACAGGCCCAAAAACAGTATAAGCTACCGTATCATAAACTGTCTCTCCGCCTTTTACTTTTATTTCTTCAACCCGCAACTGAGTCGGCTGCCATTGATCATTATACCAATATTCTTTCTTTGAATCATCTTTGAATTTTATTTCATAATAATCTTTCACATCTCTTTGGGCATTGGTAACGCCCCAGGCAATGTTATCATTAAAACCGATGATGATAAATGGACTTCCGGGCAAGGAAACACCATAAGTATTGCTGGTCGGTGTTGACAATTGCATTTCATACCAGATTGACGGTAACGATAACTCAAGATGGGGATCATTACAAAGAATAGGTGATCCGCTTTGTGTTTTAGTGCCTGCCACAACCCAGTTATTGCTGCCATTATCCATATCAGGCTTGGATATTTCTGCTTCAGCCATTGACCCGGATCTTCCGAAATACAGCGAATCTGCAGTGGCCGGCTTCACCGGCACGATACCTGCCGTGTCAAATTTTGTTCCACTGGGAATTATCGGTAATAATGAATCAGGTATTTGCGGATAAATAGTATTGAATTCCTGTTCTGTGAAAATATTTTTTGCCCTGGTATTTGCAATATCCCTTTCTGTGCCCGAGCTTAGTTGCTTTGCCATCATCTTAAGTAAAAGCGCCGTTCTGAGATTGCTCCATTCTTCCGGTTTAAAATCGAGAAGCTTGTATTCAAGAGGCATCTCACTTTCATTTAAGGATCGTATATACGCATTCACTCCATTTGTATAAGCTGAGAACAAGGAAAGCGAAGCGGAATCCTTTTCCATTTCTTTCAGTGCATTTTCTGCCGCAAACTTCATTCCGAGTCTCCTTTGTTCTTTATCAAATTGTATGGCTCTTGCTCCGGCTATTTCACTGGCTCTTCCTTCGGCGGCCTTTGTTTGCAGGTCCATCTGGAACAGGCGGAACTTTGCATGTATATATCCCTGCATAAAATAAAGGTCTTCATCATTCTCCGCAAAGATGTGCGGGATCAATCTTTCGTCAAGAATATACTTTAGCGTTTCCTTTTAGTTCCGGAAATTTAAGATCAGTAGTATAATCATAATCGGCCGGTTCAGCATTTTGCCAGAAACCATGTTGTGGGCTTAAAAATTTTCCCATGGGTGGCACTTTGCCCCATTTTTTATTCAAAGCAAAAACAAGACCTATAGTAATGACAGTGGATATGGTGAAAGGAATAATTCGCATAAATGGGCTTATAACAACGAAAGATAGAAAAAGAATAAAGAATAAAGAAAAAAGAGAAGAAATTTAGAACATTATCGAATAACTATTTGTAAGCACTTATGGCACCACTTCAAACAAGAGAAACTGCGACTTTTGATAACTTGCAAAATTATCATCCGCAACAAATATGAGACTGCGATGACCATTTGGAAGCAATGGTCCGAATGTCACTCCTTCAATATTATCTGTAAAACGGTTGAGGCTATCCATATTCAATAGTAATTTTTTTGTAACCGGTCTTTTTACAGGTTGCGTTTGCAGAGAGATCGACGATATGTCTTCAGCGCCCTTTGCATCTGCCAAATAAACTCTTATGCTGGATGGAACTCTGCCCGTAGAAAAACCCCTTTCGATTACAATGAATTTGTCATTACCGATGTATAATATGTCCGATACTCCGTTTATCTTAAAAGCACCGGGCGGGCTTGCAGGGTACGGCACCGCATCAATTTGATAAGCATATTGAGCAACACATTGCTTCAGCTTACAATTGAATTTTAAAATACGTATCCATGCTGTGGAATCTCCGCCACCAGCCCTTGGACCATCTTCATAGATGGGTTCTTCCACACTAACATAAACATGGCTATTATCTTCATCAAAACTTACACCTTCGAATACGCTGTTATGACGCGGGCCTTTTTCTATCGCCTGTATATGCATATTTGCCGGCAATGCAAAACTATCCTTATAATGACCATTTCTATCCATGATAACAATGGCAGGGTCTTCCAATTCTTGCTTACCATCTCTGATGAATCGCTGTCCTTCGCTGCTCCATATCAGTTCATCTCTTTTTGCATCATAGCGCATAGCTTCCACATCGGCGGAGTGAAGACGATCTTTTGTAATATCGGTATAAGGCTCGCCGTGCGGATTCAATAAAGCAGTTACCTCAAGTATCTGTACGGTGTCTATTCCTTTTTCGCTAATGGAGATTTTAGCAGTATAAAACCGGGTTGGTCCTTTGGACGAAGGATCATCAGATATCATGTAATAAACATCACGATCTTTATCATAATCAATTCCTGATAGGCCACCGACAATGGTGTTTTTAAACTGTATGCCGTTTGGCAATATATACTCACCGAAGAAACGTATCTCTTTAATGTCACTGCCGGAGGTTTTGCCTGCCAATTTATGCGATGACGAACATCCGATTAATAGCGCAATGCCAAAATAGAAAAGTAAATACCGCATAAGAGATCTTTGAAACAAATCTACGCAACCGTTTTTAACTCTCACCCCGGAGCAATAAAACTGTTTCATTAACTTTATCGCATGCTCCACCAAAAGCAGGTTAAGTCAGTTTTAAACAAACACAAAAAAAGAGATAGCTGGTTCCTCGATGATTATTCGGTGAACCCGTACGAAGGATGCAGTTGCAATTGTCTTTATTGCTATATAAGGGGAAGCAAGTATGGCGAAAATATGGAAGAAGGTCTCGTTGTCAAGGCAAATGCATTGGAAGTATTAGAAAAGCAATTAGCATTAAGAGCAAAGAAAAATCAATATGGTTTTGTCGCGGTAGGATCAGGTACGGACGCATATATCCATCATGAAGAAAATTACAGGATGACGGAAGCCATGCTTCGTTTATTATTGAAGTATAGGTTCCCGGTTTTTATCAGTACAAAATGTACTTTGATCACACGGGATATTGAGTTATTAAAAGAAATTGATAAAACGGCTATTCTTCCGGACGATCTGAAAGAAAAATTAAAGAGAGGTCTTATTCTTTCGGTATCTCTTTCTACTTTGGATGAAAAGATCAGCGATATGCTGGAGCCGGGTGCTGCACCTCCCCTGAAACGTTTGGAATTGGTAAAAAAATTAAAACAAGAAGGATTTTTAGTCGGAGTAAATGCTATTCCCGTATTACCATTTATATCTGATACCGAACAGGGATTGGAAGAAATCATTTCGGCTGCAAAGGCACATGAAGCAGATTATATGTTAGTCGGCGGATTAACATTATTCGGGAGTGGAGCAGCGGACAGCAAAACTTTATTTTATAAATTCCTTGAAAGATATGATGCATCGCTTTTGCCAAAATATCAGCAACTTTACGGCCCCAACTTTTATGTTTCTTTTCAATATCAGAATGAGCTGAAAGAACGGGCAAATAAATTGTGTAAAAAATATAATATCAGGAATAGCATTTTAGAATAAACATGTCAGAGAAACTAAAGGCGATACAAAAGATCTTAAAAGAAAAAGCGATACCGGAAGCAAAGGCAGCGCATCAGAAATTTGTTCCGGGTAAAGAAAAGATATATGGCGTCAGGACTCCCGTATTAAATGATCTTGCAGCCCAGTTTAAAAACGGCGGTTTTGAATTGGTAGAAGAATTATGGAAGGCCGGGGCATTGGAAGAAAAGTTGTTGGCGGTGAAGATGCTTGGCAAAATTGCCAAGAAAGATCCGGAACGTTCTTTAAAGATGATAGAGTTATTCGCAAAAGATATCGGCAACTGGGCGGTATGCGATGCCATGGGTATGCAAGGATTGAAACCTATCCTGAAAACGCATCAAAAGGAGATATTTGCGTTGGCAAAAAAATATAACACTTCAAAAGACTTTTGGCAACGCAGGCTTTCATTGGTATTGGTGGAATGGCACACGAGAGTAAAGGAACTGCATCCGGAAATAAAACAATTAGTGAAGAACCTGGAAAATGATGATGAATACTATGTGAAGAAAGCTATTGTTTGGATAAATAAAAATTTTGTAAAGGGAAAATAATGACTCAAAACGAAACTCATAACCCGTAACTAATAATATTATGCAGCTCCAGGCTATTACACCCATGCTTTGGGTAGATGATGTAAGAAAAACGATTGACTACTATGTTTCAGTTCTCGGCTTTGATGAAGCTAATTATTCAGAGGACCCGCAATGGGGTGTCGTGGATAAACATTATGTAAAGATCATGTTTAGTAAGCCCAATGAGCATGTAACATACAATGGTCCTCAATTTACCGGTTCACTTTACCTGCGCACAGATGATGCTGATGCCTGGTGGGGCTATTTAAAAGACAGGGCAACTATAGTATATCCCGTTGAAGATTTCCCTTACGGCATGAGGGAGTTTGCCATTAAAGATTGCAATGGATATATTTTGCAATTCGGGCAGGATATAGAAAAATAAGAAAAGCCCATCTCGTTTAAAACGAAACAGGCTTTGAAGATCTTTCAGGATAAAGATTATTACAATGTCTATGGTAAGGTGATCAAACGATGATTATTGCCATTGTTCCAGGTAAGCAGCGCCTTGTTATCGCAATCGCCGTTATTTGGTGCGCCGTAATCAAGGAACAGTACTCTGTCGTTGATCTTTATTTTCACAGTACCATCACTGATCCAGCGGCAGGCGACTTTCTTTACCAATGGCGATTCTGTATTTAAATTTATTGTAAGACCGTTGTTGAATTCAGTTTTTGATCTTCCTTCTATATGATATACATCATCAAGGATATTGTTGGTTGTAGAACCTTCTACCTGGGTTACGGTCTTCAGACCATCATATTTGTAACCTCTGCCATTCGGTAAGGTCACTTTTCCTCCTGTAACCTGTACGCTAAACTTGACACCGTTAGCGGAACTCATATTACTGATTGTTTTTGTTCCTTCGATATGTGCACGGTTCAGATAGAAATCACGGAAAGTAATTGTAAGGACTGAGCCGGGGCGGCGTATCGGGCCGGTGAAATTGAGGATGATGGCACCTTTACGATGCTTACCATCTGCACACCAGCAACCATCACCGGGAAAATCGATAGTAACTGTTTTAGGATATGTGCTGTCTTCAGGAGTTACCGTGATCACAGCGCAAGGGCCTAGTCGCAGACGGAGCTGAGCAAAAGGAAATATGCGGCCATTGGGAGCGCTGACAACGCCTTCTTCTTCTGCTGCTATCATGCCGATGTCTTCTACATCATCAAAACTTGCTTCGGCCTGGGTACTTTCATCGGAATAGGTCACAGCTTCATCTTCCGTAACAGGAATGGAACTGGAATTGGAACTGTTTTCTTTCTGACATGAATACAACGCAGTGGCTATCAAAAAAAGAACAGCTAAGATTATTCGGTTAAATGATACAAATTTCATGACTATACTTTTAGGGTTTATGGAAAATATTAACGCAACTTTGGAACTATTCAGAGCAAGAAAGTTTAATGACCCCCTAAAAAAATATTATCAGACTGGATGAGGCCTATTATCGGATACATAAAAGACTGGTTTTACGGGACTGATAAGCGGACATTGTCTATCGTATCAATACTTACGGGCATCCTGGTATTTCTCAACTACCATTATAAAATAGATGATAAGATAGATAGCCATAGTAGTTTTATTTTCAGTTTTTTCAGCCGGGCCGGAATATTCATGGTGGCTTTCGGAGTTCCCTATTTGATTTATAAAATAGTAATTAAGAAAAACTATTTTTCTCAAATTTCTTTTCTGTTTCTGCTGGTAATAGCTCCATTTATTTTTTCTTTCAAGGTTGCTCTGAACCCTGATCTTGGCATTGGTGGGGACCGGAATTCGGTTAATTTCTGGAATCATATTTTTTACTGGCCAGCGTTATTGATCATTACTGCTGCCATTCTTTTTATTACCTGGAAAATCTTTGATGCCGCTCAGCCATTTTACGGAACAAAAACAAAAGACATGAATTGGAAGCCGTATATCATTATGCTTCTGATCATGGTGCCGCTTGTGGCAGCCGCTTCTACTCAGCCGGATTTCCAGGCAATGTATCCGAAACTTAAACTGGTAACAGATGTTTCAACTATTGATCAGCTATCATGGTGGCAAAAACTTCTTTTCGAACTTTCTTATGGCAGTGATTTTATCACGATAGAATTATTCTTTCGCGGCTTTTTAATTTTAGCTTTTATAAAATGGGCAGGAAAGGATGCTATACTACCAATGGCATGCTTTTACTGCACGATCCATTTCGGAAAACCATTAGGAGAATGTATCAGTTCGTATTTTGGTGGAATGATACTGGGTATTGTCGTTTATAATACACGCTCAATTTTTGGCGGTCTGATGGTTCATCTTGGTATTGCATGGATGATGGAATTAGGCGGCTATATCGGGAATGCATTAAAATAAGGATGCCACGGTTTGAAACCGTGGCATCCTTAAAAACAAAAAGCTACAAGCCTGTAAGCCGGATCCTGTTGCTTCGCTACGCCCGCAATGACGAACATAGAAAGTGGCTATCATTTATCTGCCCTCAACATTGCTGTTGGGATCAATCTGCCTACCCTGTACCTTGAGCGAGCAGCTCTTAAAACGGTACTATACGTGGCATTTCAGCATGCAAGGTTTACCCGCGAATAATGTTACCATTATAAGCCGTGAGCTCTTACCTCACATTTTCACCCTCACCCCAACCCTCTTCACAAAGTAGAGAGGGCGAAGGCGGTCATTTTCTGTGGCACTGTCTGTTTCCAATTCCGTCTAAAAGAATTAGAACCCCCGTTATTCACGGGGTGCATTGCTCTGTGCTGTCCGGACTTTCCTGCCCATCACGTCTAAGTGAGATGAACCGATAGCCTGGCCTGTAGCGACGCAAAGGTAAAACTTTAGAGACAGGTTGGGCTGGCATGAAAACACCGGTGAGCTTAATTACCCATGAGATTATTTTGAAACATTAATCAGAGGTAGCGAGAAGGAAAAAACTGAGCCCTCATTTAATTCGCTTTTTATCGTCATGCTTCCATTATGCTCTTTGACGATCTCGGCGGAGATATACAGTCCCATACCCAATCCCTGCGTAGAAAATTTATTATCGCCCGCCCGGTAGAAACGTTCAAATACGCGTTTTTGATCGGCTGCCGACAAACCAATTCCAAAATCCGTCACGGAGACTATGGCGACATTCTCATTTTTCTTAACTGCAACGATGATGTCCTTATTGCCGGGAGAATATTTCACAGCGTTATTCAGCAAGTTCATCAGTACCTGTTCCAGTCTTTCCACATTTCCAAATACCATGACACCTTCCTCCAGGTCCTTTTTAATATTGAAGGACGGGAATATATGACTGGCATTTTCTACACAGTTATTTATAAGCATTGTGAGATCAATGACGCTTTTATCGAACTCAAGTTTACCGGCTTTTATTTTACTGACGTCGAGCAGATCATTGATCAGGTGCTGAAGTTTATTGATAGAAATGTTACCTCTGGAAATATAAAGTTTGGTTTCATCGGGCAAGTGTTCCTGGTCTTCCATCAACTGCAAATAACCTTTCAAACTGGTCAATGGGGTTTTTAGCTCATGGCTTGCCACGCTGATAAATTCATCCTTTCGCTCGATTTCTTTTTTTTTGATCTTCGATCTCAGTGGAAGTTCCGAACCACGCCACTATTTTTCCAGCCTCATCTTTGAATGGCTCTCCCTTTCCAAGATGCCATCTATAAGCACCGTCGTTCGCTCTTTTGATCCTGTATTCGAATTCAAATTTTTTTTGTTTTTCGATTGCATTATTCCCAGGCTATGACGGTGGAATCGATATCATCAGGATGTATAGCACTTTGCCATCCTGACCCTTTGGACTGATCGAAAGAGAGCCCGGTATATTCATACCATTGTTTATTGAAATAATCTGCAGAACCATCCGGGCGGATGGTCCAAACCATTACGGGAATATTATCAGCTAAAAACTTAAAATGCTCATGACTCAGAAATAGCGCGTTTGTTCGCTCCGTAACAAGTTCTTCTAAGTGTTCATTTATTTTTGTTAGAGCAAGCCTGGCCTCTTCTAATTGTTTATTTTTTTGTTTTAGTTGTCTTTCGGTTTCTTTTCTGGGTTGTCAGGTCGGTTAAGATGATACTCAGGGCCTTTCCTTCATCCAAATCCAGCGACGTAAAAGATAAAAGAAAAGGAACCAGGTCGTTGTTTTCATTCATTATAGCTATCTCGCCCTTGCTATCTGATTTCCAGCCAAGTTTCATTAATGTCTTAAATGTTTCCTTGAAATCACCCGGTATAAAATCTGAGAAATTCAAACCTATCACTTTTCTCAATGGCAAATTAACCATGGACGCGAATTGGGAATTGCTGTATAAAATAACCCCATCAACATTCAGCGTCACCGCACCTTCTTTCATTTTTTCTATAAATACACGATAAGTCTGATCAGCACTTTTCAATGTATAAAGCTGGTGTTTGTCGCCATTTTTTAATACCAAAGCATCCACCTGCCCGTTACGAATCGCATCAATAGCTTCTGTGGCCTCCTGCAACTGCTGCCGCAACTCTTCCATTTCAGCTAACAACGAATCATATGTTTTCAATTTCTTCATCAGTTCTATTCTGACAAATTGAGGCTTTTAAATATTTTTTCACTATTTGACATATCGCCGATGAGACGTTTTTCGGGCAACGGGAATTTTTTTATCAACAGCGGAAGGGCAATAATGTCCACAGATTTTGCAATTTGTGGTTGCTGATATACATCTATTATTTGCAAATCGTACCGGCTCTTCAAATATTTTTCAAAAAAGGCTTTAAGATTAGAAATTGCCCGCGAGGAATTTGGCGATGCTCCTGTCACATATAACCGGAAAATATATGAATCTTCACCATTTTGCGCTGCATCAAACAATGATCCCTGCGATTTTTTCATTATTGCAAGTTTACAGGCCGTATGTTTAATCCGACCAATACTTTTTCTTCGTTTGAAAGATCACCAATGATCTTACGAATTGGTTCAGGCACTTTTCGTACCAAAGTGGGTATGGCAAAGATCTGGTCGCCCTCTGCTAACTGCGGCTGCACTAAAAGATCTATTACTTCAATCTTGTAAATTCCTTTTAAATGAGTTTCACAGTATTTTTTTAAATTCGTCAATGCAGCAATAGACTTTGGCGTCTTGCCTGCAACATATAAACGCAGCTCCCACGTTTTTTCTTTTTTTGCTTTTGCCATTTCCATTTTTACATCTTTTTTGCCCTGGTGGTTAAGCTCTCTCTTCCGTTTTGTTTTGCATTAGCCAAACCTTCCTTTTCCTTTCTCACCCTTGCTGAGCCAATAAGAATTCCCTCCGGTCCGCGGTAAACATCTACCAGTTCTATTCCCTTTGAATGAATCACAAATTCCCTGACCTCTTTGCTATGTTTCATTCCCCGTGATTTCATTATATATAATGCGCGATTGCGTTCTCCATCCATTTCCACATCTCTTAATAATATCCAGGCATCCACCAACGACGATACGTTTTCGTCAATATGTTCTGTGGCGCCACTGTTCAATGCAGTAAGCATAAGTGTAATTCCATCTGATTGCAAATAGTCAACCAAGCGCAGCAACATCGAATTCACTTCAGCAAGTAAACCGGCTGTGACAAGATTGGTGATCGGATCAAGAATTACCGCACTGGGTTTGAATTTTGCAACCAGCCTGTAAATGTTCGTCAAATGCATTTCCAGCCCATACAAACCCGGGCGAAATGAATGAAACTCCAATAGTCCTTTCTTTACATGTTGATCGAGATGAAGCCCGATGGATCGCATATTGCGCATGATCTGCTGCGGTGATTCTTCAAATGCGAAGAACATGCATTTTTCTTTCCGGCGGCATGTTTCGTTAGCAAAAAAAGCGGAGATACTTGTTTTACCAGTGCCAGCCGATCCAGATACTAAAACGCTGCTGCCTTTATAAAAACCTTTTCCTCCAAACATCTCGTCAAGAGTCGGAATACCTGTTGACACCCGCTGAGAAGAAACTTTTTTATCCAGTTTCAAGGAAGTGACAGGCAAAACGGTGATCCCTTCTTCGTCAATGAGAAAAGGATATTCGTTAGTGCCATGAAACGAACCACGATATTTTACAATCCGCAATCTTCGTGTTGAGATCTGGTTAACGATCCGGTGATCCAGCATGATCACACAGTCGGAAACATATTCTTCAAGGCCATTACGTGTCAACGAACCCTCACCTTTTTCACCGGTAACGATCGCCGTCAAACCTTTATCCTTTATCCATCGGAATAGTCGTCTGAGTTCAGCCCGGATGATGCCTTGGTTGGTTAACCCGGCAAATAGATTTTCAATGGTGTCGAGCACAACTCTTTTAGCGCCTATACTGTTAATGGCATGTTCCAGCCTGATAAAAAGCCCATCGAGATCATATTCGCCGGTCTCTTCAATTTCCGACCTGTCAATATGAACATAATCGAGCCTGAGTTTTTTCTCCTTTTGTAATTTTTCAAGATCAAATCCCAGCGAAGCGACATTTGTTGTAAGTTCTTCTGCTTTTTCTTCGAAGGCCATGAATACGCCCGGCTCATTGTACAACATAGCTCCCTTGACAACGAATTCAATTGCCATCAATGTTTTTCCGCAGCCAGGTCCACCGCAAATAAGAGTAGGTCTTCCTTCCGGCAACCCGCCCTCCGTGATCTCATCAAGACCAAGGATCCCAGTTTTTAACTTGGGTATTGACTTCATCGTATGTATTTGAAAATGGATGTGTGGGCTAAATCAACACTAAAGTAACATTTATGACGGATTGAAAAAAAATTAATACGGGAAAATATGTCGGTTGCACTTTATAGAGGAAAGTATTGATTTACGAATGAGTTCATCTCTTTGCTGATGTGACCGGACATATATTCTCTTCTAAGTTTATCACACCGACACTTCATACAGACCAGGATAAATTTTTCCTGCCGGCTTTTGTAACTTAGGGTTATGGAAATAAACGAGCCTATAGTCGCTTACGGCAAAAAAAAATTTACTGAAGAAGAATATCTCCAGATGGAGAAGGCCGCAACAGAGAGACATGAATTTTATAAAGGCGAATATTCCAGATGCACGGACATGGAGATCTGCTGGCAATGTCTGGTGCTGGCAACAGACACAATATTATTTTCACCAACTTATTTTCGGCAATTGCATTCCAATTAAAAGGCAAGTCTTGTCAGCCATACGGATCCGATATGCGGATTAATATTCCCGAAAACACTTTATATACTTATCCTGATATTTCTGTCTTTTGCGGCGAACTTCAAACATCGGCTCAGGATGAGGAAACAGTTGTGCTGCCAACTGTTCTTATTGAAATACTTTCTCCTTCTACAAATGACCAGGGTGTAAAATTCATGCTGTACCGTGACATTTCAACCTTGCGGGAATATATACTTGTTGATACAGATGCCGTCCGTATTGAAGCGTTCCGTATTAATAGCGCCGGTCATTGGGAACTGGAAGAATATAAATCATTATCGGCTCAGCTTTCTTTGCCCTCCATCCAGGTTATTGTTCCGGTTGCAGAAATATATGAAAGAACAAAAATTCCGGAAGTAGCTTCCTGATTTCAATACTGAAAGAATATCTCCGTCGCTCCATAACCATATAAAGGATGATACTGATTAACAAAAGACTTCACTTCCTTTTTTAGCTTCAGCCTGTCGTGTATCTCATCCCTGAGCTTGCCCTCTCCCACTCCATGAATGACGATCAATGATGGCTGAATATGTGCAAGGGACAACTCGTAATATTTTTCAAATGTCTTTAATTGCAAAGTGAGTATTTCATAATTGCTTAAGTGTTTCCAGTCATCGGACAGTTTTTCAATGTGCAGGTCAATAACGCTGCGGGGTTGTTCAAGATGCTGTCTTGCTTTTTTTGCATCATAAATTTTGTATCCCTTTGCCGAAAGGTTCCCGGTATCAAATTTTTCTTCCGCAACTTTATCCGGATATTGATCAAACAAACTGTAAGAGAAGGTAGCCTCGTTTTTTTTCTTCATTTCCTCAATTCTTGTAAAAATCTGTTTTGCTCTCAGCTTTAATGAGGATTCAAAAAAATCAGCTTTTTTTTTGTCGGGTTGCAGCAAAGAAAATTCAAATTCAAAAACAGGATTATCATTCATGTCAGCAAATGCTACATCATGCAGGTAAAAATCTTCGAATGGATTGACCTGGTTCTTTAATTCAAAATCCGGTTTACCAAAATAAGCAAGCCGGTAAATGAAATTATAAGCTGTTTCCGTTCTGTTTAGCAAATGAAGCTTTAATTCATCCACTACTTCATCGCCAAACTCATCTGTTTGAAATACAGGAAGAAAAGTGAGCCAGGCGCCATCAGCGTTCTTTTTCGCATTTGATTGTTTTTCTTTCCTTACATCGTCTATATATTTTTTTTCTTTCTTTTCAGGAAACATTTTCTTTTCGGAGAATCGTTTGAAATAAGGAAAATCAAGCTGATCAATATAGGCGGGGAACTTTACACCATTTACATCCACTACCACCATTTTTTCATTCATGATATCAATGATCTCACCTTCTTCGTTGGAGTGCAGGAGAAGGACTCTATCACCGATCTGAAATTTCATGGTGCAAAGATAGGCGTGCCACCGCTTAGAGTTGCGAACGCCTGAATCATTCGATGCGCAACCGGGAGTATTAAAACAACGCCAACAAGCATTACCCGATCCGGGCCGCAACATTTTTTATCCCGGAAGCTTTGATCTGTACATCTTAGTTCTCTTCAGTGAAGAGATCATGTTTTCTTTGCCAATTTGCTATGATGCCGGCTGTATAAAAAATAAATAGCTAACCCGATAACCAACCAGATCAGGAAGCGATACCAGTTGGTATGACTTTCTTGCGCCATCAGGTAGAAACAACTGGTCAGGCCAAGTACTGGTATCAATGATAATTTATTTTTGAAGGAATAGAATGTTACTACCAGCGCGACAATTAAAAACAGCCATTGTGGTATGTTTGGGAGAAAAGCTTCTTTTCCTGTATAGTATAAAACGTTATCCGGTAAGCCGGTCTTCCTGATCATTGGCCGATAGGTAGTGCTATATATGCTATCAAAATATGTTTTCAATGTACTACCGTATTGCCGGTAACCGGCGGTGTCCATAACTGCGATCTTTTCTTTCAGCATAACACTATCGGCATCTCCCAGTCTTTCATACAAGCTTTCTTTTGGCACAAGTGTTTTATTTTGAAAAAATTCTTTGGTACTTTCTTTATTGAATTTCCATGTAAGGAAAACTGCAAGAAGAAAAAGAAAAGGCATAATAAACCTCGAATTAATATGCGGCACCCTGAATTTACTCTCAGGCCTGTTGGGCATTTTTTGTAAAACAATAACGCCGCCGCAGACAAAAACAAATGCAAACAAAGTCCCGATGCTTGTTAGTGCCAATACCACACTCAGGTTTAAGAACAAAGCAGGAATGGCAACTACTAAACCAGTAAGTATAGTTGAAAATGATGGCGTGCCATATTTAGGATGAATACGGGAAAATATTTTAGGCAACAAACCATCCCGGCTCATGCTCATCCATATTCTTGGCTGCCCAAGTTGAAATACCAATAACACGCTGGCAGTGGCAACAATGGCACTGACCGCAACGATCCCGGAAATAAATTTCAATCCTCTTGCATCAAATACCATTGCAAGCGGATCACCCACATTGAGCCGGGTATAACTGACCATTCCTGTCAATACCAATGCAAGCAAAACATACAACACAGTGCAAATAATAAGTGAATAGATCATTCCTTTTGGCAGATCACGCTGCGGATCTTTACATTCTTCTGCCGTTGTTGATATGGCATCAAAACCTATATAAGCAAAGAATACAGCAGACACACCTTTTAATATACCGCCGATACCCGTTGGAGTAAATGGTGACCAGTTACCCGGATGTGACATAATAAGCCCCAAAACGATCACAAAAAATATTACAGTCAATTTTAAACCAACCATTACATTGCTTAGCTGTCCTTGATTCTTTAATACCTACAAATACAACAGCAGTGATCAAAGCAACGATCATCAAGGCCGGCAGATCCATCATCAGATGGAGACCAAAGAGCTGAGGTGCATTTGTCCAAGCGCTATGCTGAGAAACTAATAGCCGGGTCAAGATCTTTGCAATGTTGCACCGTTTGTCAAAGCTGTCGGTCGCATCATTAAATCCAGCATGAGCTGTTACATAATCCATCGTAAGCCAGTCCGGGAATATGCATCCCGGCTTTATCCAGAAGGTTGGTAAAATAATCACTCCATGAAATAGCAACAGCAATATTCCCGATGGCATATTCCATCAAAAGATCCCACCCGATGATCCATGCGAATATTTCACCGAATGCTACATAAGAATAAGTGTAAGCGCTGCCGGAAACAGGAACAGTAGAAGCAAATTCAGCATAACACAGTGCAGCAAATCCACAGGCAATCGCGGTAAAAATGTAAAGAAATACAACGCCTGGCCCACCATCGTAAGAAGCTTTTCCAATGCTGCTGAAGATACCAGCGCCGATAACTGCGGCAATGCCCATAGCAGTAAGGTCTCTTACGCCTAATACTTTTTTAAGATGTCCGCCATGACCATCGGCATAGCCCCTGTTCGGCGTCGCGAAGAATAGTTGGGATTGATTTCTTTCTGAACAATGAATTTGCCATCAGTCAGTTGGTTTATTGTTCAAAATAGGAAAAATATCAATAGCAGCGAAGGAACTTTATCAAGAACTCAATGTTCCCGTTTTACCAAAAAACTTGCAAGTTCTTTAATGGCTCTTTTCTTTTTGACAATACAGCAATATCTTCCAGATGTTGAAATGCTTCATCGAGGAATTTATTCTTTAATTGCAATGCCCATTCATCTGCTTTACACTCTTTATATATCTGCGCTATCTTTTTCACTTTATCCGGTGAATCATTTTCCATTAGTTCTTTAATTCTTTTTTTTGCGAATGGTCGCAATTTCCAGGGCATGTATAAGTAAAAATGTTTTTTTATTGGCGACAATATCTCCGCCCACCTGCTTGCCAAATTTATCCGGATCGCCAAACGCATCCAGGTAATCATCCTGCACCTGGAAGGCAATCCGAGTTTTTTACCGAATTCATAGAGAAGATTTTGGTTTCTCTTCACCGCACCTCCCAGGATAGCTCCCATTTTAAGACTTGCTGCGAGCAATACAGATGTTTTTAGTTCGATCATCCGGAAATATTCATCCAACGAAACAGGCTGTAGTTTTTCAAAATCCATATCGAGTTGCTGTCCTTCGCAAACTTCTCTCGCTGTATTATTAAACAATATTAATGATCGAGGAGATATATTGTACTTGAGATCTTATTCAGGTAATCATAAGCCGCTACCAGCATCACATCGCCGGCAAGCAGCGCAGTATTCTCACCAAATTTTTCATGGACTGTCTGCATTACCTCTTCGTAGCGGCGCTTTATCCATCATATCATCATGTATCAATGTGAAATTGTGAAACAACTCAATGGCCGTTGCCACATGCCAGGCATCTGGTTTTATTTCATCAAACAACTCATTTCCCATCAGGCAAAGAACAGGGCGTATTCTTTTTCCACCGAGTTTCAGAAAATATTCATTGGGCTGATATAAGATCGCCGGTTCAGCCGGAAAATGCGGATGTTCAAACCGCAGAGAAAATTTTTGAGATAGGAGTTCGAATGAATGCATGATCAATAGATAAAGATTACTTTCTTTATTCTTCACATTTATTTTTATCGCTTCTTTCTATATTGCTTATTTCGCCAGCCACCACCCACTCATAATCCAGTTGACGTTTGGTAAGATTGGCAGCTACCACCTTTATCCATGACCTTATCCCCCATCCTGAATTTTTTGCCACTGCGCATGGCCCACCAAACAATAATCAGATTCTACATGGCTGAATTCATCATACTCCAATAAACTGTTCACACTCACAAGTCCTTCGCATTTATGCTCGACTGTTTCCACCCAAAAGCCAAAACTTGCCACGCCACTGATCACACCTTCAAATTCTTCACCAAGAAAATTTTTCATATACTGTACCTGCTTGTATTTGTTTGCTGCACTTTCTGCTTCCATCGCTGCTCTTTCTCTTTCGCTGCAATGTTTGCATTTTTCTTCCAGTTTTTTATCAGGAATAGATATTACTGTTTAATACTTCCTGTAAAATACGATGCACCATTACATCCGGATAGCGACGGATAGGCGATGTAAAATGACAATAATGTTCAAACCCCAAACCATAATGGCCAATATTTTCAATGGTATATTTTGCTTTGGCCATGGTCCGGATACCTAATTGTTCCAACACATGTTGTTCCGGTTTTCCATGCACATCTTTTAGTAATTGATTAAATGATGCGGCAATAGCTTCGGGTGATGATGTATCAAAAGTATGTCCGAATTTTTTTGCAAAAGCTACAAAGGGAATCAGTTTTTCTTCATCAGGGTCATCATGTATCCGGTATGGAAAAGGAACTGTTTCCTTTTAATTTGATTTTTGAAAGATTCTCAGCCACATACCTGTTGGCCAGCAACATAAACTCTTCAACCAGTTGGTGCGATTCTTTACTTTCTTTTATCATAATGCCGATCGGATCGCCTTTTTCATCCAGTTTAAATCGTACTTCCTGTGATGAAAAATTAATAGCTCCTTTGTTGAATCTTTTTTTTCTCATTCGCTGAGCCAGGTCATTAGCAATAAGATCTCATTCTTATACTGCCCCTCTTTTCTTTCAATGATTTCCTGCACATCTTCATAAGTGAACCGGTGATCGGAATGAATCACTGTTTTTCCGAGCCAGTATTGTTTTACTTCCGCTTTAGTGTTATTTGAAAAATAGCGGAGAAGGTAAGTTTATCTTCATTCGGCCGCAACGAACAAATACATTGGAAATATGTTCGGGCAACATCGGGTTTACCCTATCAGGCAAATAAACAGAAGTGGCTTTCTCATAAGCTGCTTTATCTAATGGAGTTTCCGGTTCTACATAATGACTTACATCGGCAATATGGACACCGATTTCATAATTGCCATTTTTTAATTTTCTGAAATGAAATGGCATCATCAAAATCTTTTGCATCAGCAGGGTCAATCGTAAACGTCAGTAATATTCCGGATATCTTTTCTTTTTTTTATTTCCGCATTCTGAAATCGAATCAGGTATCCTTGCTGCTACTTCCAGTGCATCGTCAGGAAAATCGAGCGGAAAACCATTTTCAAGTAATATTTCTTTCATCGCAGCATCATTGCTGTTCTCTTCATCCAATACGCTTACCACTTCTCCCACCGGACGCTTGCTCCTTATTTCCCATTTTAACAACCGGACCACTACCCTATCTTTATCTTTTGCATTATTGATATTAGAAAGCGGGATATAAATATCCGGCATAGGTTTTCCATCATCCGCAATAAAAAAAGCAAATCCTTTACTCATTTCAAGATGACCGATGAATTCGACCCGCTTTCGTTCGAAGCACTTCCACCACTTCCCCCTGCATACGCCGGCCGTTACCTGCATTCTTTATACTGACCATTACTGTATCCCCATGCAAAGCGGTATTAAAATCACCGGGACGGATCAATATATCCGATTTCCAGATCAGGAACGATCACAAATCCCATCCCCGAACGGGTAATATCGAGATTTCCCTTTTAATGTCTTTCCTGCACCATGAGCTTTGCCTGTGTTTTATTTTCTTCGTGAATTTTTTCTTCCCATAATTTATTAATTTCTGTTTGCTTGAAAATCCCGGATAAAGTTGATTACAAGCTCATTGAATTTTTCTTCTTCTCCAAATAAAAAATCGTGCTTGACCGGTATTACATACAACGGCAGTCTGTCTAATTCGCTGTACTGAATTTTACTAGGCCTTACTGCATCTTTTTCTGTTGTAAGAATGATCTTTTTAGGCGATTCCAGTTGATTCGAATTTTTTCCTGATTTCCTTCAGGTCATCAATGTTAAAAATATGATGATCCGGGATATTGCAGCATGGAATATGTTTTGCAGTTTTCTTCCAGCATTTTTTTAACGGTCGTGGATTAGCAATACCCGAAACCAGCAATACTTCTGTTTTATCAGTCAAGGCGATGAGCTTGTTTTGTTGATAATATGATAGATTGCCCATATTCAATGGCTGTAAAGAAAACTCGATTGATCGTTTACAGGATTTATCTCCCTGATAATCTTTTTTCTTCCTTCGTCTGAAAGACCGGGATCACATTTTGTAACTACGATTGATTCTGCTCTTTTGTATGGATGACTTTAGATCTCGAAGATCACCGGTAGGTAAATAAAAATCACGGGTAAATAAATTATCTGCATTCAGTCAGCAAAATATTCAATCCTGCTTTTATAGCGCGGTGTTGAAATGCATCATCTAGAATGATCGGCCTCAGTTTCAGGCCTGTCATGCAGTAATTGCGGAATGGCTTCTAATCTTTCTTCACCGACAGCGACCGGTACATCAGGGAATTTTAAATGAAACTGCATAGGTTCATCACCGATTTCCAATGCGGTGTGTATTTATCGTTAGCCAAAGCATAGCCTTTTGTTTTTCGTTTATACCCCCGGCTGAGAGTAGCAATTTTAAATTTATCTTTTAATAACCTGATAAGATATTCCACCATCGGTGATTTACCTGTTCCGCCTACCGCAGATTGCCAACACAAATCACCGGCAATCCAAATGAAGTGACTTCCTAGAATATTTTATATCATAAAAAATTGCGGAGTGCAATACCCAACCAATAAAACAAAGCAAAAGGCAATAAAAGAATGCGGAAAGATTTAAGAAAAAAATTAGAAAACATAAACGTTTTGCGGAGTGATACAAAGGTTTAAAGGTACGTCAAATTCATTGCTGTCATCAATTGAATAAATCGGTTCAAAATAGCTAAAGCCGGCTTTGATGCAATCTTCCTGCAACCGTGAAAGATATTTATCATAAAAACCTTTTCCATAGCCAACACGGTAGCCTTTTTGATCAAATGCCAGCAAAGGAACAAAAACCATATCTAGTTCATCTAGCGTGCAACTAGGACATCACCTTGTCCCGGTTCATAAATATTCAGTTCTTTTTTCGTAAAGGGGGTATCAATATCAGTAGCGACTGCTTTCATGATCACCTGTTGTAAAATCGGCAACGGGATAACAAACTTTCATTTCCGGATTTCTGAATTTCAGGAATTCAGTAAACAAGTGTGTATCGGGCTCATTATTTTCTTCAATGGGCCAATAAGAAAGCAGCGATTGAATAAATGGAAGCTCTGCCGGTTTGAAATTGGATCAGCATCAGGTCATCCAGCTTTGATCCTTTCTGCTTCGGAAAGGTCCATCCTTTTTTCTCGGTAGAATTTACTGGCTTCTTTTTTTTGCATGCATGTGTCCTTTGTGATCACTTTGTGATCTTCGTGCTAAATTAATTTAGTATCACAAAGGACACTAAGAAACACGAAGTGCACCATGTTAACCGTTTATAAAGATCGAAAATACTGTTGTTCCATAATTCCTTTCTCGTTTTATAAAAAGGAAAATCTTATAATCATTCCTTGGTGTATGCTCCAAGACAAACCAACCTTCCGGATTCAGTAATTGCTTTTCAAAAATAACTTTTGGGCAGATCATCAATATTCTTAAGTGCATAAGGAGGCCCTGCAAAAATAAAATCAAATTTATCAGCACTCTGCTGAATGAATTTAAATACATCCATTTTTACTGCTTTCAAGTTGTTTATTTTAAGATCCGTGCTGTTTTCTTAATGAATTCATACATCGCCGTATCTTTTTCCACGATCGTCATTTCTTCTGCTCCCCTTGATGCCAATTCATAACTGATACTGCCGGTGCCGCCAAACAGATCGAGTGTTTTTAACTCTGTCGATATCAAGGCTATGTTGCAATACATTAAACAATCCTTCTTTGGCAATATCGGTGGTAGGCCTTGTATAAGGCATTTTTGCTGGTGGGTTAAATCTTCTGCCGCCATATTCACCGCCTATGATGCGCATAGGGCAAGGTCATTAAGAGAAGTAAAAAAATGAGCCGGGTATTCGTTTTCTTCAGAGTCATTCGTTTTCCAGTGCGGATTCTCTGAATTGGATATTTAAGAAATATTGGTACAGCTCTTTGAACAGTGCGAATCTTTTTCAATCAATCCGGATACATATAATTGAATCTCTCCGCGAGATAAGGAAAATTCATTACAGGCTTTCAATAAATAATAAAGGATATCTTCCGGCGAAGAATAGGACAATGTTTGTGCGATCTGTAATTTACTTTCATTGATAATAATAAAAGAAAATTCATCAGTGCCTAAAATCGATCACTATATGATCGGCAGGATCAGCCGGCATTAACATTTCCATTGCCAGGGTATAGTTGTGACGATACTTGTGCGACGGAAATATCCTGTCCTACCCAGTCAGTCACATCTTCAGGCACTGCATATATATTATGCAGTTGCCAGTTCATTAACAGATTCTGAGTAAATAGATGATCCAATTGTGTTTCCGCACATCGCATTCAGCAGAGCCTTTCACCGTCGTATCTTTATGGTATTGGGACGGAACCAGCACACTGCTTGCATGATCATAGCCCACTTGAACCTGCTCAAATGAAATATGCAGTTCCCGATGATCGGCATAAATCTTAGAAAGTATGTCAGCATTTGTCTCCTCAACAGTATAGTAGGCCAGCGAATGCAATTCATCACCGCTTTTGTCTGAATAGCAAAACTGAAATGCCGTTCCCCAATCCGCATAGATAAAACATTTTCTGCCGTTTCTTCCGGTTGTTCCGACTTTATATAAAAAAGCTGTTTCAAGGTTTGTTGATTGCGTGCAATAATAACGAAAAAGAATGGAACACCGATGACACAGATAAAGCAGAATAGCACTGATTTTTAATGGAATGATTTCGACATATCTTATCCCTTATCTGCGCTTCATTTTTCATAGCTTTGCCAGCTTTTCAAATATGGCAAATGCAGTACATAACAATTTACAGGTTGAGATCAGCAACAGGCAGATCATTGAAGATTGCATTGCCGATCAGTCTTGCCATATTGGTGCCGCAGATAAATTTCATCACCAATAATATTTTTCTCGGTCATTATAGCCAGCATGCTTTGGCGGTTGCCAGCATCACCGGTGTGTATCTATCTCATATTTGGTATGATCGGTTTTGGGCTGAATAACGGGTTGCAGACATTGATTTCCCGCCGGGCCGGGTGAGAACAGACCGGAAGAAATAGGAAAGATATTTGGTCAGGGTGTCTATATTTCGTTGATTATTGCTAGCGATTGGCATATTGCTTACCTGGTTTGTAGCTCCGCTTGATTTTAAAGAATGTTCTTCATTCGCAAACTGTAGCAAGAGATGCTATTGGATATCTCAGGATCAGGATATGGGGACTACCCTTTTTATATGTCTACCAGATGCGCAATGCATTACTGGTAGGTACTAATAATAGCCGTTATCTCGTAAGTGGCACGTTGGCGGAAACAGTTGCCAATATTCTTTTCGATTAGTTATTCATCTTTGGTCATTTCGGATTTCCGGAAATGGGACTCAATGGCGCTGCAGTTGCTTCTATCATTGCCGAGTTCACCGGGATGTTCGTAATATACTGGTGATCCATTATAAAGGGATCACCAGGCGTTTGCTTTATTCAATCATTTCAGGTGGAATGCCGCAATTGCAAGACAGATATTATCTATTTCATTGCCGTTGATCTTCCAAGTCGCGATCAGCGTATTGAGCTGGCAATATTTTTTATATCCTGATAGAACATCATGGTCAAACCGCTTTGGCTGTTTCCAATGTCATGCGGAATATTTTTGGATTGATCGGTTGCATCACGTGGTCTCTTGGCTGCTACTACTTCTTCGATGGTCAGCAATATCATCGGGCAAGGAAAAGGCGATAAAGTCAGGGAATTGATCTGGCGCATCATAAAGATCAGTACCGGTCTTTCATTTGTGGTTGCCGCGATCATTAATTTGTTTCCCCATGCGATTCTGTCAATTTATGGACAGGATGAAGCGTTTATTGAAGCTGCTATCCCGGTTGTAAGAGTTATTACCGGAGCGATGCTATGTATGTCATTTTCGGTGATCTGGATCAACGCGATTACCGGAACCGGCAATAGCCGCGTCACTTTTCTTATTGAACTCATTACTATCATTATTTATTGCATCTTATGTATAGTTGGTATTGGAAAAATATTTTCTTTCGATCACATATGGCTGGATGAGTGAATGGCTTTATTGGCTCAGCATGTTTTTCTTTGCGTGGTTATATATGAGAACCGGGAAGTGGAAGAATAAGGTGATTTGAGAAATTTATTCACCTACGACCACTGCCAGTTTAGTATTGTCTGCATTAGTTGCCAGCCTTGTTACTCCATTCAACATTTTTGTATCGCCTTCCAGGATCACTGGTAGCCATTTTTTGTCTTTGAATTCGGTGAAAGAATTATCCTGGTAAAAAAAGAGTTTATTGCCATCGCTTGATAGCAGGAACCTTTTTATTTCACCATCGGAGTTCGTCTGCGCCCAGCAAAAAAAATCCTGACCGGGAAGTGAATAAATGATTGGAACGCTTATGCCGCTGGATATGACATATTTCTTTATGACACTTTGTTTGTCGGTAAGTTTTTGCACATAACTCATTGCATATTCGCCGGGAACCGGGTGAAGGCTGCGACCTATGTTTTCTGCTACCACCGTATCGGTACTGTTATCGACATTATAGTTATGAAGTGAATTGTGTACGCTATCGTCAAGTACAAACAAAAAAACCTTGTTCTCTCCAGCCCAGGCGTGATAGCCGACCTTGAGATGCCATACCAATACATCAGGTTTTCCACCTCCAACCGGATACTTCACCAGGTCTTGCGCACCATTATCTCTCTGCAGGATACACGAAATAAATTTTTCGTCCGGAGTTACGGTCGGCGAATATTCTCTTTCATGGGTTACGGTAAAATTCTTTGTCTCTTTCCTGTCGTAATTATAATACTTTATATCGCTTCGGCTGCTATCATTAAATGACGAATAATAAATAATTGGTTGGGACGGATGAAAAAAAGGCTGGTTATCGTAACCCTTGTGGTTGGTAATGTTCTTTCCGTTGGAAATCACAACCTGTCCATCCGTGACCTTCATATCAAAAAGATATATCTCAGAACCCGCTTGTCCGAAAGTTGCGTAGTTATAAAAAACTAAAGAAACAAGTAGCATCGATTTCATACTGCCAAAGTAATAAAAAGAAGGTAGCCATGATACAAAATACATTAGATTAAACAGCAAAGGTTGAGATAATCATCCGGGACGCACCTTGTTACCTTAGTAGCATTGGATCGTCAATGGAAAAACCTTATTATCTTATTCTGAAATCAGTAGCTGGAATTTACAGTTATAGGCTATGAATGGTATTATTCTGTCAAGTGATTATTTCTGGCGGGGCAAATTCAATATTCTTTCGTGTACTTCACCGCTACTGTCCCCGTGAATTTATCAATCGGTGGATTCAATTTTTCTATTTCGACGGTTACTTTTTTTATCTGTGGAAATTGCTGGTGAACACTATTTGCAATTGTTTGTGCAACGGTTTCAAGCAGATCAACCGGTTTTTGCATGGTCGTATTGATGATATCAAAAAGTGTTGCGTAGTCAATCGTATCATTCAATGAAGTAATTGTCTCGCTACCCGGCTTGTAATTTACCTGCATGTTCACGACAAAATCATTTCCTTTTTGCCTTTCATCGGGATGCACTCCATGATAAGCCCGGAAGCGAACGTTATTGAGAGAGATGGTTAGTAAGTCGCTCATTGAGTATTATTATAGTTTGATGGTTGTATCGCCCGATGGCTTGATTGTTATAAGGCCCGGTTTGTTGTTTCGAAATGTTTCATATAGCCATTAAGCAACCGAACAATTAAACCATCAGCAAACTAATGCGCTCCCTTCGCACTTAAATATCTTTCGGCATCCAATGCTGCCATACAACCGCTACCGGCTGCCGTTACTGCCTGGCGATAAATCTTATCCTGCACATCACCGGAAGCAAATACACCTTCCACATTTGTTTTGGAAGTTCCGGGAATCGTTTTGATATAACCGGCTTCATCCATGTCTATCCATCCTTTAAAAATCTCCGAGTTGGGCTGATGACCGATCGCGACAAAAAAACCACTTACCGGAATTTCCGTGATTTCACTCGTTTGATTATTCTTTATTCTTACCGCTGTTACAGTTTTATCCACCGATCACTTCATCGGTTTCGGTATTCCAGTACACTTTTATATTAGGCGCATTAAATACCCTGTCCTGCATCACTTTGCTTGCACGCATTTCATCCTTGCGGATAAACATGTGAACAGTCGTACAAAGTTTTGAAAGATATAATGCTTCTTCAGCAGCCGTATCGCCGGCACCAACAATAGCTACTTCTTTTCCCCGAAAGAAAAATCCATCGCATACAGCACAGGCGCTGACACCATAACCATTTAATCGTTGTTCACTTTCCAATCCCAGCCATTTGGCAGAAGCGCCGGTTGCAATAATTACAGCATCAGCTTCAATCCATTTTTCTTCATCGATCTCCACTTTATAAGGTTGCGCATGAAAAATCAACTTTAGTTGCCAGACCAAAACGGATATCGGCTCCCATCCGGTGTAGCCTGTTTTTCAAAATCAACCATCATTTCAGGTCCCTGGACGCCATCGGCATAGCCGGGATAATTTTCCACTTCGGTTGTAATGGTTAATTGTCCTCCCGGTTGTATGCCCTGGTATAAAACAGGTTTCAGGTTAGCTCTTGAAGCATAGATAGCAGCGGTATAACCTGCGGGCCCGCTGCCAATGATCAATACACTGTACTTTTTCTGTTGTTCCTTCTGCCATATTGATAATTGTTCCCTATAAAAACAATAACTGCAAAAGAAAGTTTATGTCTAAACCGGCAAACGGGATAAGATCAATTAACTTTTACTGCAATGATAAAACATTTAGACAAAAAGTATTCTTTTGAAAAACTTCCGAAATAAAAATATTCGGGTCAAGTTTGCCTTTGGGAGGACAGTACTTAACCAAGTCCTTCATCAATGATCTTTTGATCTATCTCCTCTTCTTTCTTATGTTCTTCCTGCAGGCGTTTTAATTTTTTACCATAAGAAAGTTTGGTGATCAGTGCAAACAATACCGGCACCACAAAAATAGCCAGAGTGGTTGCAGCAAGCATACCACCAAATACTGTCCAGCCAATTGTTCTGCGGCTTTCCGCAGCAGCGCCGCTGGCAAACGCCAATGGCAACACACCAAAGATAAATGCCAGCGAAGTCATTATGATGGGACGCAAACGCAAACTGACTGCCTGTAATGTGGCATGAACAATATCCATTCCCTTATCCACTCTTTCTTTTGCAAACTCAACGATCAGGATCGCATTTTTTGCTGCAAGCCCGATCAGGGTTATCAAACCGATCTGCGCATAGATATTATTGGTAAGGCTTGGAATAAAAGTCAAAGTAAATATGGAACCAAATGCCCCGATCGGTACAGCAAATAATACAGAGAAAGGAACCGACCAGCTTTCATACAATGCAGCTAAGAAAAGAAATACAAACACAAGAGAGATAGCAAAGATGGTTGTTTGCTGACTGCCTGCTGCTATTTCTTCCCGGCTCATGCCGGAGAATTCATAACCATATCCCGCTGGTAATGTTTTGGCCACTTCTTTCAATGCTTCAATTGCCTGTCCGCTGCTATAGCCATCTTTTGGTGTACCGTTGATCTCGATGGAACGATAAATATTATAATGTGAAATAACTGCAGGCGCTTCTATCACTTTTGTAGTAATCAGTGAACCCAAGCGGCACCATACTTCCCTGGCTATTGCGTACATAATATTTTTCAATGTCTGCCAGCGAACCCCTGAAAGAAGTATCGGCCTGCGACATCACCCGGAAATTTCTTCCGTATAAATTAAAGTCATTGACATAACTGCTTCCCAGAAAAGTAGAAAGTGTACGAATAAACATCCGAAACAGACACGCCTTGTTTTTTTGCCTGTTCTTTATCAACATCTACCTGGTAGCTTGGCGTATGGGCATTGAAGAAAGTATAAGCGGCTGCCTATTTCAGGACGTTGATATAGTTTAGCCAAGAAAATCCTGTGCTACTTTTTCAAATTGCTGAATATCATCTGTGCTGGTTGTTTGTTGTATTTCAAAAGTAAAACCCGAAGTAGCGCCAAGACCCGGAATGGCCGGTGGCGCAATCGGCAATACCCTTGCTTCTTTTATATCTGCAGTAATGGCACGGATCTTTGCTAATCACACTTTGTACATGATGTTCTTTCCCTTTTCTTTCATCCCAGGGTTTCAGCATGACGAAGATGGTACCTGCATTTGATTTAGTAGAAAAAGTAACGATATTCAAACCTGCCAAGACCTCCCACTACATTTACTTCCGGTAATTTTCTGATCCGGGTATTGATCTCTTTCAGCATTTCAACACTTCTTGCAGTAGAAGTAGCTTCCGGCATTTCATAGGTCACAAACATGCGGCCTTCATCTTCAATAGGAATAAAACCGGAAGGTTTATTTTTAAATAAGAAGAACAAACCTACAAACAATGCCACAAGCATTACCAGCACATAAGGTGTTCTCTTTATCCAGGTTGCCACACCTTTTGTATAACCATTATGTCAAACGTTCCAAATCCCCTGTTAAATCCTGCAAAGAATTTTTCGAACCAGATTCTTTTTGGCATTTTCATCTTTTGAAGGTTTCAGCATCATGCTGCACAAGGCCGGCGTAAGCGACAAGGCCACAAAAGCAGAAATAATAACAGATACTGCAATGGTAATGGCAAATTGCTGGTACAGCCTTCCTACAATACCCGGAATAAATCCAACCGGTACAAATACAGCTGCTAATATCAATGCAATGGCTATTACCGGACCGGATATATCCTTCATCGCTTTCCTGGTAGCTTCTTTTGGCGACATTTTTTCATGATCAATATTATGCTGTACCGCTTCCACCACTACGATGGCATCATCCACCACAATGCCGATGGCCAATACAAAAGCAAATAACGTAAGTGTATTGATGGTAAATCCAAGAGTATTAAATAAAATAAAAGTACCGATCAGTGAAACCGGGATAGCCAATACCGGTATCAATGTGGCCCGCCAGTTTTGCAAGAACAGAAATACAACCACTACTACCAGCAACAATGCAATCAACAATGTATGTCACCACTTCATTAATAGAAACTTGTACTACTGTTGCTGTTTCAAGCGGAACCAGGTAATCAATATCCTGGGGAAAATTCTTTTTCATTTCCTCCAGCGCCTTATTTACGCCCTTTATAGGTTTCCAGTGCATTGGCTCCCGGCGCCTGGTATATCAATACAAAAGCAGCAGGCTTTCCATTTGCAAAAGCATTAATGGTATAATCAAATTTTCCCAATTCAACCCTTGCCACATCTTTCAGGTAAACAATGCTTCCTTCTGCTGGACGATTACGTACAATAATATTTTCAAACTGTTCCTGTGTATTGATGCGGCTGTTGGTCAGTACACTGTATTCAAATGTCTGTGCACCGGGTTGCGGATTACCGCCAACAGTTCCTGCAGCAATCTGCAGGTTCTGTTCCTGCAATGCAGCATTTACTTCAGCAGGTGTCATTCCCAACGCAGCCAGCTTTTCAGGATTCAGCCAGATACGCATACTGAAATCATCCGCACGGGTAAAAATATCCCCTACGCCTTTTACCCGCGACAATGCATCTTTTACATAGATGTTTACATAGTTACCGATAAAAGTTGCATCATGTGTTCCATTGGGCGAATAAAAGCCAAGCGCCATCATGATACTTGGATTACGTTTACGTACCGTAAGGCCCAAGCGTTTTACTGCATCAGGCAAAGAAGGTTGAGCAACGCTTACCCGGTTCTGCACATCAAGTGTGGCAATATTTATATCGGTACCCACTTCAAAATTTACCGTGATACTGCTTTGCCCGCTGCTGGTACTGTTGCTGGTCATGTAGGTCATGCCCGGCGTACCATTTACCTGTGTTTCAATAGCAGTGGTGGTGGTTTGTTCCACCGTTTGCGCATCAGCGCCGGTAAAGTTTCCGGTGATAGAAACAGTTGGTGGCGATATATCCGGGTATTGTGCAACCGGGAGACTTGATCAATGAAATAAGCCCCACCAATACCAATACAATAGAAATAACTATTGCAGTTACCGGTCTTTTTATAAAAGTTTCTGCTATCATTTGGTCTAGTGAATAATGAATGATGAAATAATCAATTCATCATTTGTTGGTATTCCTTTATTTTTTGCTCTGTGTTGTACTATCAGGATGCATGGTGCTATTACTGCTCCTTCTCTTAAATTCTGAACCCCTGCACTACAATCTTTTCTCCTTCTTTCAATCCATCTTTTACAATAATATTTGCGCCAATTGGTTTGCCTAATACAAATCTTCGTTGAGATACTTTATTACTATCACCAACTACATACACAAAGAATTCACCCAATTGCTCGGTAACTGCTTTATAAGGAATGATAACAGATTTTTTGAAGCATTATTCAATACTCTCACTGTTGTACTCATCCCTGCTTTCAACAATTCCTTATCATTCGGGAAATGCAATCTTATTTTAATAGTTCCTGTTTGCGGATCTACCGCCCGATCTATCAGATTAATACTGCCATTGTAAGGATATACATCATTTCCAAAGGCAATGGAAAAAGTAGAATCATTTGGTTTTTTGTTGCTTGTTGTAACTGTGCAAAACGATACACTTCTTTCTGATCAACAGAAAAATCAACAGCCATAGGATTATCAGTCGAAATAGTATTTAAAATGGTTTGTCCCGCTACTACAGATGTACCGCTTCTTACCTGAGAAATACCAATGGTTCCGCTGAATGGAGCGGCAATGGTTGCAAAATTTACATTCGCTCTTACTGCATTTACATTTGCTTTCGCCGCATCCACTTGTTTTTTTGCTGCTTCCAGTGCAGCATCAGCATAGTCAACCTGTTGTTTGGCAATCGCATCTTTTTTATCCAGTTCATGATAACGGTCCGCATCTTTTTGTGCCTTCAATAAGTTGGTTTCCTGCACCTGCAGGTTAGCCTGTGCCTGTTGCAAGTTGGCATTATATAATTGCTGATCGATAGAATACAAACGCTGACCTTTGCTTACTTTTGCTCCATCTTTAAAATAGATACCGGTAATATAGCCCGTTACCTGTGCCCTTAATTCTGTTTGATTAAGCGCTACCACTGTTCCCGGATATTCATCATAATAGGTAGCATCAGTTGCTTTTACTTCTTCAACAGTAACTGGAACGGCAGGCGGTGGTCCCTGCTGTTGCTTTGCTTTATTGCCGCAAGCTACCAACAATCAATAACAGCGCCGACGACAATAATGATCTTGATTGATTTGAATCGCATATTTTTATTCTTTAATCTTGATAAATAAACGATTTAATAACTAATTTCGTCCTAAACTTTTCTGCACATCAATTTTACTGCTTAATACTTGGTAAAGTGCATTGAAATAATTTATTTGTGCAGTTCGCAGATCTGTTTCTGCTGTAATCACTTCCAGGTACGTTTTAATACCTGAATTATATTGCAATGCAATTACATCATATACTTCCTGTGCCAGCAATACATTTTCTTTTACAGCAAGAAAATTGGCCAGGCTTGCTTTATAATTTGCCATAGCCGCACTATATTCTGCATTTATTGAATTCTTCAATTTATTATTTCAAGATCAGTTCTTTTTAATCTCCCATTCAGCCTGCTGTGATATTATATTTCCTTTTACCTCCCTGGAAAATGGGAAAAGACAATGTAAGCCCGGCATAAGAATTAGGAAAAGATTGATTATATAATTTCCCAAAATTATTATTCAGGTAATTGAGATTATAAGCTCCGTTTGCAGACAAAGAAGGAATAAAACTCCATTTATTATACTTCAACATTTGCCTCCTGTAATTTTCGTTGCGTTTGCAAAAACTGGTATTCAATTCGTTTGGAATAATCAACAACTTGCAATGTATCAAGCATAATTTCATTTTCAAGACGTTGCACTATCATATAATAATTTCAAGGATGCCTGGTTTCAGGATAATTCATTAGAGCTTTCAAATATTCAGCTTTTGCTTTTAGCGCTTCTTCATTGCTTTTCTTTGAGGCCTTTGCATTATTCAAAGCGATCGTCGCTCTTTTGTAATCCGTTTTATCAACAATACCTGCATCATACCTGGCACGGGCATCTTTCAGACTTCTTTCCAGCCTTATAATATTTTCATTCGCTACTTTGATCTGCTGTTCAGTGTGCAAGTACATCATAAAAAGCTTTAGATACATTTGACTACCACATCAATTTTTGTATTTTCTGTTTGTTGCCTTGCTTGTTGTACACACATTCCTTTGTTCGATTTGCCAAGTAAAACATCCCGATTAAAAATAGTTTGAGAAGCTGTGAACTGAAAAGCAGAAGTATTATTTACACCTAAGTTTTACCGTATTACCTCCGATCACACTTGTCTGTACCTGGAAATTATGCTGATAGAGATAATTAAAATTTACCTGCGGATACCAATCGGATAGCTTGGATTTTATCTGGAATTCGGTAATTTTTTCATCAATTAGTGATTGTTCAACCGCTGGCTGTCTTTTTAAAGCATATTGAATGACATTTTGTAAAGTGGCTTCCTGCAAAAGACTATCAGAGCTTTGCTGTCCATAAGCTAGTCGGAAAATGAAAGAAAATTAACAATAAAAGCGTGAACGATAACGAATGCTCCTTTTCATAATTATATCTCTAACATATAAGAAATATTCTTTCTCAGTATGGCTGGAGCATCGTTAGCTTAGGAGCAAGTGAGAAATAAAACACAAAAACAAAATATTGTTTGAAGTAATCGTAAATAAATTGAAGGCAAATGTAAGATTAAATCATTGATCTACAGTTACCGCAGCTAATTTTTTGAACTGATATCAATTATATGAGTGGTAAAAAAAACAGCCCCAATCAAAATGACTGGAGCTGTTTTCTTAAAATAAACCCACCAAATTTTCTCCCGCCCGAAGATGCAGGAGACTGCTTATTTTTAGCCTAAATAGGCTTTTAAAGCACTGCTGTAACGGGCTTTTTGTAAACGTTTAATAGCTCTTTCTTTGATCTGGCGGATACGTTCTTTTGTAAGATCATATTTCTGCCCGATCTGTTCAATGGTAACACCATGTTCACCATCCAGACCAAAATAAGCATTTACAATTTCTGCTTCTCTTGGGCTGAGTGATTTCAATACACGACGAATTTCATTTCTCAATGAATCTTTCATCACATCATCATCGGTATCATCACCACCTTCCAACAAATCACCCATAGCTACATCTTCTGCTTCATGCACAGGTGCATCCAGAGAAGTATGACGGGTATTACTTTGGAAAATATTGTTGATTTCCGTTTCACTCATTTCCAGTAATTCAGCTAATTCTTCAGTAGATGGCTCTCTTTCATGTTCCTGTTCAAAAGCCATATAAGCTTTATTAGCCTTATTGTAAGTGCCAATTTTGTTTTGAGGCAGGCGGACTAATCTGCCCTGCTCTGCCAACGCCTGTAGAATGGATTGGCGAATCCACCATACAGCGTATGAAATAAATTTGAAACCTTTGGTTTCATCAAAGCGTTGTGCCGCTTTAATTAACCGAGGTTACCCTCGTTAATAAGATCACTCAGTGATAAACCCTGGTGTTGATACTGTTTTGCAACAGATACTACGAAACGAAGATTGGCCTGACCAATTTGTCCAGTGCCTTTTGATCTCCCATTTTGATACGCTGGGCAAGAGTGGTTTCTTCTTCAGGAGTAATCATTGAGATTTTGGAAATTTCCTGCAGGTATTTTTCAACTGCCTGGGAATCCCTGTTCGTAATCTGTGTAGCAATTTTAAGCTGACTCATAATGAATCATCTATATGTTTAAGTAACAACGAATAATAGACAGTCTTTGTTTGCAGAATGTTGCAAAAGGGTAGTTAAATAGAACCGTCCGAGTCCGTCTGCAAAAATACATCGCAAATGCCGAAACTCATAGCTCATTGTGAATAATTTATTTCGCAGCAGATTATCTACGATCACATGATCGTATTTTCGTGAAATAAGCCATGAGTCTACATTTCAATGCTGATATGATCTTTTAATTAAAAGATAATCTTCATATTGAATTTCTTAGGCCTATTAATTTGTGGATTTCTTTTTTGACTCTGCTTCTATTAAAACAATCCAGAATATAATACCAGTAGACAAAAAGTAAAGTAGAAATAATTCTGCCTGTGTTGGATGAAACCCAAAAAAGTCTAATTCTGGTATTTACCCTTATTTTTTCAATAAAAAACCTTTCTATCCCATTAAGCATCAGATATAAAGCGAATAAAGTTCCGGGATTTTTAATTTCTTTCTGAAACACCAAAAGACAAGAAACAAAATAAGGCAGATAATTAATTTCGTAAAATGAGTGTTGGAAAAACACCGCATTGGGATAATTCGTTACAATAATTTCGCATCAGTGCACCCGGCAATTTGGATCACCCTGCTTCATTTACATTATGAGGATAGGTATATGACCACATCCAGTCCGGCAACCAGGTAAAAGGTTTGGCGTTGGTGTTTATCAATGCCCCAATCTCCATCTCCTGCAACCTGGCATCCGATTCTGCCCAAAGCATAAGCCAGCATAAGGCAGGCGCTGCCGCATCATTCAAATGCCAAAAACCGATTTTATGCTTTTTCGCATAAAACCAAATAGCAAGAGCCGCGCAAATCAGACCTCCATAAAAAGTAAGTCCTGAAGGAGAAAATATATAAGAAGATGGGTCGTTTTAAAAAATCACTCCAGTTTTCAAAAATGTCAAACAGTTTGGCACCAATAAACCAAAAAACAAGAGCAAGAATAGTTATTTCTCCTACCCTGTCCTGCGGCCATATCCGTATTGTTCTTTTTTCTGGCTTGGCAAGTTTTTGTTTATTTTTTTCATACCATTTCAACCCGGCAAACAACAACCCCAAGGATAATCCCGGCCGGCCAACTGCCGATACGTTGAAAAAATAAATGCCTGTGGATCATCGGTTGCAGAATCTATTCATAATAAACAAGGCAATTATTTTATACCCCAGTAAAAAACCAAGCAAAAAATTCAACAATAGTTCACTAACAGTTGCAGGTTGACCAACCATTACCTGCATTTCTAGTTGGCTGAAGTAAACCTTGCTTGCTTTTTCTGCTTAATTCCGTAGCCAGTACAATGGCAGAAAGAATAAAAGCAATCGCGACAAAAAAACCGAAAGAATTAACAAACCGAAGAAATTTCCATTCTACTCCAAAAAGGTCCTTAAATGCAAAATAAAGGTTGGGATACATTACGAGTTGTTGGTTGGTTAGACAGGCGAATATACAGATAATGACAGAACAATTTTCAGGCAACGGATAATTGCGATCCTGAAAAAATCCAGACACTATATTGATTGCGAAAATTTATGCTAGTTAATTGCAATATTGATCAAAAGCACCAATAAGATTATGTGCAATCATCTGGGCAGGTCTTCCTTCTATCTGATGCCTTTCCATAAAATGTACCAATTCTCCATTCTTAAATAGAGCAATAGAAGGTGAAGACGGAGGATAAGGTAATAAGTGTTGACGGAGAGTTTTAACGGCTTCAATATCAAATCCTGCAAAACTCGTAGTAAGAAAGTCGGGTTTAGAAGTAGCATTGGCGACTGCCATCAACACACCTGGTCGTGCTGAGCCTGCAGAGCAACCGCAAACTGAATTGATCATAACAAGAGTTGTTCCTTCTTTTGCTAACTGGGCTTCCACTTCTTCAGGAGTTAACAGTTCCGTAAAGCCATTGTCTGTTAATTCTTCTTTCATAGGGATCACTATTTCTTCAGGATACATATATTTATTGTTATTTTATTTAGAAACACAAAAATAGATAAAAAGTTTAATCAATTCATTTCAGAAATTATGCAGGTTGATACAGCGATTTCAAGAAATTATGTCTCATGATATAGTTAGTGTTTCTCATTTTGACATTAATTAACGTGATGGTATATGGTTTGAACTATAAAGGTTGACATAAAATTATTTAAACCAAAAATAAAAATATTTCACTATGACACAAGTTAAATTTGCCCGCAGGCCTTTTGAACAAACTATTAACAATCTTGTTGATGATCTTTTTTCAGAAATGCCAATTCTTTTTAAGAATGGTAACGCCAGTTCACCATAAAAAGGATTTATTCCGGTAAATATTAAAGAAACAGAAAAAAATTATACCATTGAAGTGGTAGCTCCCGGTTTTGAAAAGGCGGATTTTAAAGTAAACCTTGATCAGAATATACTTACAATTTCTGCTGAGAAGAAGAATGAAGTGAAAAATGAGGCGAAAAACAAATCCGCAGGGAGTATAATTATCGTTCATTTAAAAGATCTTTTACACTGGATGAAAAAATTGATGCAAATGAAATTGAAGCAAAATATGTTAATGGTGTCTTAACATTAAACCTTCCCAAAAAGGAAGAAGTCAAAACAGCATCTAAACAAATAAGCATACAATAATTCAAAGCCTCTTTTGCAGGCTACGAATTCAAGATTTTTCTCATAAGCAGTTGGTTTTGGTTTACACCCTGTCGTTTCCACGACGGGGTTTCTTGTTTTAACAAACTTCTTGAAATCCGGTAAATTTGCCAGCGTTTTACCAACTATCCCATTATGCTGAGAAAACAGATCACTCTTATTGGATTCTTTTGGTTTTTATTTGGATCTATAAATGCTCAAACACTTTCAGACACCACGATTGTTCCGGAAAAAGATACCGTTTTGCGGATCACTAATCTCAATCCTTTTTTTACGGTTCATGTTGATTCTATGCTTTCGTATCAACTAGCCATTAATAAAGATCAGAAGGATTATTACTGGTACTTGAAAAATTCTCCCGTTGGGCTAAAGATCAACAAGGACAACGGGCTACTCACTTTCAAAGCGGAAAAATCTTATTTTCTTACCGACAAATTGAAATACGATCGGGAGTATTCAGTCAGTATGGGAGTGCAAAGTCTATCCGACCCCGATGAAAAAATAGATACCAGCTTTACCCTGTTTTCTATAACACGGAAGTTATTTTGCCAAAATTAAAACCGACCGTTGCCTCCACATTAATAATTGAAGAAGGCGAGACAGTGTCATTTAAAGTACAATGTGAGGCAGGGAAATTTCCCAATAGAGAATATTTTATTCTCAAGCAATATTACTATCCATGACTATAAATTAGTCAGAAAATGTAATGATGAGTTTAGCTGGACACCGCCTTATGATTTTGTAAAAGAAACTGATTCCGCCAGGGTCAGGATACTGACGCTTAGTTTTATTGGCTCATCAAGATTTCAAACGCGGGATACCGCCGTGATCAGGATCATTGTAAAAGATGCACTCAATTACCCGGTAGCGAAGCAAGAATATGAGTTTGTGCAAAGCAATATCAAAAGCTATATTCTGAAGTTAAAATATACATTTCTGCAATTAGACAGGAAATTAAAGAAAACGAAAAATACCCGCACTACTTTTGATCTTACTTCAGCCTCTACTGCTTTAACAGGTACGATATTATCTACTACTGGAGGCGAATCAGCTCAAACAGCAGGAAAGATCTTGCCAAGTGTTGGTATTGCATTGGTGCCCGTAAAAGAAGCAACAGCTCCGAATAAGAATGTCGAGCAAAACCAGGCGTCACTTATACGCTCATCTATTAAGAGGCTTGAATATATGCTATATGATTATTCGCTGGTAGGTGATAAAGACCCGGCCATTACATCAAAAACCAATAAGCTTAAAGAGGAATTGAAGCAAAGCCAGATGCAGTTGATAGATGTGCCGATAGATATTACAAACGAAATGACGGAAGAGGAATTGAACGACTACTTCAACAGTCCGAAGGTGAATAAAAAATACAGGTTAACGGGAAAATGATTATTGACAACCTTGTCTACGGCGGGTATCAATCAGGTATTGAATTTTCCAAATACCATCAAATCTCACGAGATGGAAAGAATTAACTCCGCAATGACTGAACTGTCCATTAAGATAAAAATTATAAGGCGTCCAGACGATTGCCAGCGGCCCGTCAATTTTTATTGTTTCAAAAGTGATTCGTTCATCAGCCGAATCTTTTTTTAGCTTACTGACAAAATCTGCAAATTCAACTACGCTTTCATTCCGCACCACTGTTTTTCCATCGCGGCTGCGGCTTATGGTCTGCATAATGGCGCTATCACTAAAAGCTGTTTTAAACAAAGCCGCATCGGCATTCTTCATACCTGCAAACAAGTTATTGACAACTGTTTTTACAGAATCTTCCGTGGTTTGCGCATGGATAAAATGACACGATAGCAAGGATGTTAAGAGTATTAAAAAATATTTCATGTTAACAAAGTTTAAGGTCTTCGGGTAAGTTTATTGCCGTCTCAAAATAAAACCATTCAATATGAAAAAAATAAAAATTATACCGATGGTATTATTAGGAGCTGTCGCGGTAATAATGGTCAGTTGTGGTTCGGGCCGGGAATATCACAGAGGTCCTTACCCCGGTTCACAAAGCAGTATTTCTCTTATCATAGGTACATCACCCCGCCTTGTTGTTTTACGGGATCCTTACGGAAGGTATTATTACAAAGATCCCCGTGGTTACATTTATTGGCGCGGAAACGATAACCGATATTATCTTGATAGAAAATATGTGAACAGGTCTCATTACGGCAATCAGCAATATAATGATTGGAGACGCTATCACAACAATGGTCGTCGCAGGAGATAGGCAAAGAAGGAGAATCGTGAATGGTCAGCATATAGAAAACACATGCAAGGATCAATAGTCAAAAAAGATACTTCCAGTATCGAAGAATTCACCGTTGACCATTCACCACTCACTTCGTGTATCCAAGTATTTTGAGCATGCTTTGCGCTGTTTGTTGTTTGGCGTATAACCAATCAGTCAATTTTCCGTTGCGATCATAACCAACGATCACATGCTTTGGAGAAGGAATGAGGCAGTGCTTAATACCGCCATAGCCGCTGATCTGGTCCTGGTAAGCACCAGTGTGAAAGAATCCGACATATAGCGGTTCGCCATTATTTATTTTAGGAAGAAAAACTTCATTGATGTGTTCCTCCGAATCATAATAATCATGACTGTCACAGGTAATACCGCCTAAGACAACTCTTTGATAGACCATATCCCATTTATTGATGGGCATCATCAGGAATTTTTCGCCAATACCCCAGGTATCAGGCAATGTCGTAATAAATGAAGAGTCGATCATGTACCAGGTCTCCCGGTCATTCTGTATTTTTTCGCCAGTCACACTATAAATATGGGCCATGCTCTCTCCCACAGTAAAGCTGCCGAATTCTGTGTAAATATTCGGCATCGGAACTTTTGCCTTCTTACATGCTACCTTAATGTTACGGACGATCTCATTGATCATGAACTGGTAATCGTATTCAAATCCCAATGAGTGCTTAATAGGAAAACCGCCGCCAATATTGATCGAATCCAATTCCGGACATATCTTTTTTAACTGGCAATAAAGGTTGATGATCTTATTTAATTCGCTCCAGTAATAGATATCATCTTTGATCCCTTTATTCAGGAAAATGTGAAGCATTTTGAGTTGGAACTTACTTTCATATCCTTCGATCCGGTCAACGTAGAATTCTAATATATCTTTTGCCCGTATTCCAAGACGTGAGGTATAGAATGGGAATGTTGGCTCTTCTTCAGCAGCCACGCGAATCCCTAATTTGAATGGCACTCTTACAGCCTTTGCATACTCTTTGAGTTCATCTTTATTGTCCAACACAGGAATTACGTTTTCAAAACCTGTATTCAGCAGGTTTGCAATACGTCTTGTATATCCTTTGTCTTTATACCCGTTGCAAATGATATGAATGTCTTTTGTAATCTTCTTTTTTTCATAAAGGCTTTTTATTATCTCTATATCATAAGCATACGAAGTTTCAAGGTGAATATCATTTTTTAAGGCTTCTTCCACAACAAATGAAAAATGAGAACTTTTCGTGCAATAACAATAAAAATATTTCCCGTCATACCTGTGTTTCTTAAGGGCATTAGCAAACATGGTCTTCGCCTTTTTTATCTGCATCCCGATCTTGGGCAGATAACTTAATTTGAGCGGCGTGCCGTATTTATCAATCAATGCCTTTAGATCTACTCCGTTAAACTGCAGATAGCCATCTACAACATCGAAACCTTCCTGGGGAAAATTAAATGTCTGTTTTACCAGATCACTATAGGAATTTGTCATTAACGGGTTAATCGGCTGCGTCACATTATTTTTATTAAAGGATACAAAAGTATAGGATTGACAAATTTCCGGGCATATTTTTTTGCACCACCATAGCTTCGAACTATCACAGTAACCTTCACTGCTTAGCAAAAAGATTAATTTGAGGGTGCTAAAAACAAAAAACCGCCCCGGATAGAATCGGGCGGTTCAAATATTTATTTAAGTAAATTCCTTATTTTACTGAAGCTACAAGATTCTTAAAGGTATCCGGATTATTCATGGCAAGGTCTGCCAATACCTTACGATCAAGTTCAATACCTTTCTTCTGTAGCCTGTTAATAAATTCAGAGTAAGTAAGACCTTCAGCACGGACAGCTGCGTTAATACGGGCGATCCATAATGAACGATATTCTCTTTTCTTCAGCTTACGGCCCACATACATGTAGGTCATACCCTTTTCCACTACATTTTTGGCAACGGTCAAAACGTTTTTACGCTTGCCATAAAATCCTTTGGCTTGTTTTAATATTTTTTTTCTGCGGGCTTTGGAAGCTACAGAGTTTTTTGAGCGAGGCATATTTGAATCAGTTTAAAGTTGAAAATAATAATGAGATCAAATGTCGGAAGTAAAAGGTCGGAATTGACCTCGTACCTTCTACTTCAATCGTAAGAGATGTTTCACAAAACGAACATGAGATTTTGCAACCTCACCGTCTTTACGCATGTTGCGTTTACGCTTTTTTGATTTTTTTGTCAGGATGTGACGTTTGAAACTCTTTTGATGAGTGATCTTTCCGGTCGCCGTTACTTTAAAACGTTTTTTGGCGCTGGAGTTTGTTTTTACTTTAGGCATTTTACCTATGTATTAATTTTTACACCTTTGAGGCGTTCCCCACAGGGGGATCCTTGTCGAACCTCTTCAGGCAATGAAGACAAGGAATACCTTGTCTTTACAAACGGGGTGCAAAGATAAGTGAGAGAACGTTACTGGCAAAAGTGATCGCAAAATAAAATGGGGTTTATTTTGAATAAACCCCATTTTAGGAAATTATTTTCAGTAAACGCCTTTATTCTTTAGGATTCAGGGCATTATCAATTCTTTTTGACACATCCTGCAGATGATATTTGGTCATCAGGTCTGTAGTCGCAGCAGCGGCTGCATTCACTTCGTTTTTTAATCCGGCTAAATGAGCTCTCACGATACTTTTCACATCCGACTTATCATTCGATGACCCAAAACTAATTGTTAGTCCGGGCAGAGAAATTGTTTGACTTGATTTCGGCGGATTCAAAAGATCATCGAGTGTATTGACATAAGATTTTTGCAGATTGCGGCGATAAATATCGATCGGCTTTCTTCCCGGCAATTCACTCCAGATCCCTTTCTTAAGATCGTTTAATAGTTCAATGACCTGGTATGCACTATTTCCTTTTGCTGCTTCCGCATCTACGAGTTTATTTAAAGTACGGCTGCTTAACAAACGGTTTAGCATATTATCCTGTATATTTCCAATCACTGATAATCCATTCAAACCTGTTCTGTCAAAAATATCCTGGTTAATAAGCCATGTGGGTGTAGCAAATAATTGTTTGTTGAGGAAATCAACTGCTTCTCTTTGTTTTGCTTCCGGCACTAATTCATAAACAGCACCCTGTTCTTCCACCCTCTTTGGAGTTTCCATTACGCCACCAACGTATTTGGTGACGTGACCCATATACCGGCTGAACTGTGTTGTCAGCTGCCCATATATTTGACCGAGGTTACTATAATCTTCATTGGGTTCTTTCGTCCATTGCATCAGGTTAGGTAGAATCCGCTGAAGATTTTTTACGCCATACATGCTTGCTTTCATGGCATCATCACCTACCTGTTCGCTTTGTGAACGCGGATCGTCAGGGTTAGATTCCGTACCAAACCATAGGCGATTATTCTTTAATCTTTCCATTATCCATTCATTGATATAAGCTTTCTCAGCTTCAGCATCTTTATATTGCGGTAAAAGTTTATAACCCCATTCAATAGCCCATTTATCATAGTCGCCGATGCGGGGAAATAAGCCTATCTCGCTAATGTTATCTTCCGGCTGCGCTACATAGTTAAAACGTGCATAATCCATAATGGAAGGCGTATGACCATTTGCTTCTACCCAGGCTTTGTCTCTTAATTTTTCAACGGGCACTGTGGAACTCGAGCCGAAATTATGGCGAAGACCAAGAGTATGACCTACCTCATGCGATGAAACGAAACGTATGAGCTGTCCCATCAGATCATCGTCATACACCATCTTTCTTGCTTTCGGATCAACCGCTGCAGTTTGTATAAAATACCAATCATGGATCAACCGCATTACATTATGATACCAATTGATATGGCTTTCCATGATCTCCCCGCTGCGAGGATCTGATATACTTGGACCGCTTGCATTGGCAATATCGGAAGGCTTATAAACAATAGCTGAATTGCGGGCATCTTCAAGACTCCAGGTACTGTCTTCCTCTTTGGTAGGCGCCATCTTAGCCATAATAGCATTTTTAAAACCTGCTTTCTCAAAAGCTCCCTGCCAGTCATTTACTCCCTGTATCAGGAAAGGAATCCACTTTTTAGGAGTAGCAGGATCAATATAAAATATGATCGGCTTTTTTGGTTCTACTAATTCTCCTCTTTTATATTTTTCCAGATCTTCATCTTTAGGTTCCAGCCTCCAGCGTTTCACAATGGCAATTGATTTTACACCCTGGGGGTTGGCGTCATAATCAGTATAACCAACTGCGAAAAAACCAACCCTTGGATCAAAATATCTCGATTGCATAGGCACTTTTGGCAACAACACCAATGAACTGTTCAACTCAACAGTCATGTTACCTGCAGGTGTGCCCCCACCTCCAAAACCACCCTGGCCGCCTGGATTAGCTGCTGACTTTGAGTAGGTCTTTACCGTTTTAATTTCAATATTGATCGGGTATGACTTTACGCTGACTATATAAGATTTATCTGATTGTATTGCGGCAAAACGTAATGAAGTTTTTAATCCGCTGTTGAAAAAAAGTACATCATTATCTCCATTAATGTAGTCCGTAACGTCGATCACTGCACCTGACGAATCTCTGTTCAAAGATTTTATATCAAATGCTGCAGCTATTGGCTGAACGTTAGAATTATTAACGGCGGTAAACATCGGCGATGTGGAATCTTTTGCATATTCTGCAAAAGATATATTTCGGAGAAATACTTTATTGTTCGGTCCTTTTTCAAAACGGATCACATTCTGACCTATCTGGTCGCCGCCATAACCGAAGAAACCGCCGGCACGCATGCCAGCTGCAGCTTTTGAAATACGGTTAACGACAAGAATGTCCCGGTTGAATAATGAATCAGGCAATTCGAAATAATATTTATCTTCTACTTTATGCACCCAGAACAAGCCATCATCAGAGACGGCTTTTGAGGTAATGACTTCTTTATAAGGTTTCGGTCCCGTGCTTGGAGCGCCTGCTCTTCTTGAAGTGTCGCGTGCCGGCATAGATGGTTGTTGCGCCATCGATGCAGAGAAAACGGACATAGTTACAAGCAAAATAAAAAAGCGGTTGAAGACTTGTGGCATTTTCATTTGTTTAATTATGTGAAAAGTGGTTCAATTTGTTGGAAGACGTTTATTCAATATTTTCTCAGATGAGTTTTGAAAAATACTTAAAAAGTTGACGTATTATTTTGATCTGCAATAGAATTTAATATTACCCGAATGAAAAGCATAGAGGACATATAAAAGCTTACTTCCCTTCTTTGATCTTCTCCTTCATCCCTAACTTCATCAAGATGGCAGTAAGCGTGCAGCCTTGTTTGGATTCTAATTCGGTAATAAGCTTTTGGTAGAATTTTGTTTGATTAAGCGTCCTCATTTTGGAATATTTTTCATCGACATCAGCCATACAACGTCCTACTATCGAGCCGTTCTCAGCTAATTTTCCCAGAGAGGCCATTTCGGTAGCCACGCTCATTCTATCTTCTTCACTCAATTTCTCCATCTCGCTGTCCACTACTTTATCGGGGTTATCGGCATTTGATGCCTTTCGCATAATGTCTTTTGTTTTATCACCTATCCCTTTTTCAGTTTCTGTAAGACATTTACAATAAGCTGTTGCGATTTCTGGTATTTTTTGATCCGCCGTTTGACAACCAGCAAATAAAAAAACTGCCGCACTAACTATAGCGATTGATATACCTGTTCTCATATAGTCTTTTTTGGTAATAAAATCTCTCTTGCGCTTTTCTTCTGAAAAGAAGCATCAGCAATCTGCCTGTTTACTTTTTTGTTACTAATCGGGATAGAAAGATAAAATGCAGTTGGATGTCAACTCTTATCAGCCTTCTTCTTTCCTTTCGGAGCAAACATGGCCAGCATTCTCCTGCCTTCCATTTTAGGCATATTTTCCAGTACGCCGATCTCTGCAAGTCGCTCCGCAAACTTCAATAACAGCAATTGCCCTCTCTCCTGGAATTGTATAGCACGGCCTTTGAACTGTACGTAAGCCTTCACTTTGTTTCCTTCTTTCAGAAAACTTTCGGCATGCTTTGCCTTGAAATCAAAATCATGATCATCCGTATTGGGAGTAAACCGAATTTCTTTTACTTCGGAGACCTTGCTTTTGGCTTTCATCTCCTTTTCCTTTTTCTTCTTATCGTAAAGGAATTTATTATAATCGATGATCTTGCAAACTGGTGGATCTACGGTTGGAGAAATTTCAACGAGATCAAGTTGCTGGTCTTGCGCCATACGTAACGCTTCCTGCAGGGAATAGATGCCTACTTCTACATTTTCACCTACCAACCTGACCTGCGGAGCCCGGATAAAATGATTGATCCTATGCTCTGCTTCTTTACGCGGTACAAATCTGCCTCTGTATCCGCCTTTGTTAAATCCGCCACCGCCTGGTTTATAACCGCCTCCGGGTGGCCTGCTGAACCCGCCTCCGGGTTTTTGTGGTACTGCCATTTACTTTTTTTCGTTATGCCCCGATCCCTGACATGGAGCAATTGATTTTTGTTTTATATAATTCCTCATACAGGATTTGAGGAATATTTTTTTGTTACCAGCGACATTAACACGGATGATCTTCGTTGCGACGCTCCGTTCAACACTTTGTTCGCTAATCACCTCTCCTTTCTTTGATCTCTTTCACCGCCTCACTAATAAATTCATCAACACTTTTTAATCCCACATCGCCCTTACCTTGTCTTCTTACCGCCACTTTATTGTCATTCATTTCTTTTTCTCCTACCACCAACATATAAGGCACTTTCATTAGTTCGGTATCCCTTATTTTTTTCCCGATCTTCTCATTGCGGTCATCAACTTCAGCACGAATATCTGCTTTTTTCAGTTCCTGCAAAACAGTTTGTGCATAGGTTAAAAACTTATCGCTGATCGGCAGCACTTTTACCTGGACCGGTGCCAGCCACAGGGGAAACTTACCTGCGTACTGCTCCAGCAAAAATCCAATGAAACGTTCATGTGTGCCAAGTGGCGCCCTGTGTATGATCAGCGGGGTTTCCTCCGTATTGTCCTGGCGGGTATATTTGAGTTTAAAGCTTCTGCCTTGCGAGAAATCAACCTGGTTGGTAGCCAATGTAAACTCTCTTCCTATCACACTATAAATTTGCACATCAATCTTAGGCCCATAGAAGGCTGCCTCATCCTGCACTTCTACAAAAGGGATGTTTGATTCTTTCAACACGTTTCTTACCATTTCTTCGGTCTCAATCCACAATTCCGGTTCATTCACATACTTGACCCCTAATTTTTCTTTTGAATGCAATGATAGCCTCATCACATATTTTTCAATACCAAAAATTTTAAAGTACTTAAGGTACATATCATTCACCGCTCTGAATTCATCATTGAACTGTTCTTTGGTGCAATAAATATGCGCATCATTCATGTGCAGGCAGCGAACCCGCATTAGCCCGAATAACTCACCACTTTGCTCATAGCGATATACAGTGCCGTACTCTGCTATCCGGTAGGGAAGATCCCGATAACTTTTTGGTTCGGCTGCATATATCTTGTGATGATGCGGGCAATTCATAGACTTCAGATAATACTTCTCCCCCTCCATTTCCATCGGTGGGTACATACTGTCTGCATAGTAAGGCAGGTGCCCGCTGGTGATGTACATACTTTCTTTCGCAATATGTGGAGTAACTACTCTCTTGTACCCGGCTGACGCTTCGGTTTCTTTGGCTAGTTTTTCTAATTCTTCTATGACTACAGTTCCGTTCGGCATCCACATGATCAGGCCCTGGCCAACATCATCATCCATAGTATAAATGCCAAGTTCTTTTCCCAGCTTACGGTGATCTCTCTTTTTAGCTTCTTCCAGCATTTGCAGGTACTCATCCAATTCCTTTTGCGATGGGAAAGTGATGCCGTACACCCGCGTAAGCATTTTATTTTTTTCATCACCCTTCCAATAAGCGCCAGCGATACCAGTGAGTTTAATTGCTTTGATAGCACCTGTGTCGGGTATATGCGGTCCGCGACATAGATCGGTAAAATTTCCCTGTGTATAAAATGTGATCTCGCCATCATTTAATCCATTCAGCAAATCAAGCTTGTATTCATCGCCTTTATCTGAAAAATATTGAACCGCTTCTTTTTTGCCGATCTCTTTTCTTATATATGAGTTATTCTTTTTTGCCAGCTCATTCATTTTTTTCTCCAATGCTGCAAGATCTTCCTCGGTCATTTTCCTGTCGCCAAGATCCATGTCATAATAGAAACCATTTTCAACAGGTGGGCCTACCCAGAATTTTACCCCGGGAAATGATGATTCAACCGCCTCCGCCATCAAATGGGCCGATGAATGCCAGAATGTGCTTTTGCCTTCATTATCACTCCATGTAAGAAGTTTAAGCGAAGCATCTTCATTAATAGGTCGTGTGGCGTCCCTGACCTGGCCATTTATATTAGCAGCAAGCACTTTTTTTGCGAGACCTTGTGATATTGATTTTGCAATATCCAGTGCAGTAATTCCCTTTTCATATTGCCGGGTTGCTCCATCTGGAAAAGTAATATTGATCATTGTAAAATGGACCTCTTCTTTTTTGAAGTGCAAATCTAACAAAGTCCTGCTAAAGAATGCTGAGTATTAAGCGTTCTGAACTCTTCATTTTGGATTTACCCAAAGACCTTTTTCCGTAGCTATTATTTTAACCGGATATCCTTTTTAATATTAACAAACTATTGATTGGGCTTATCTTTCCTAACGAACATATTCATTAATTTTGGATTCCAATGAAACGGATCGCCCTACATTACAGGTTGGTTATTACCTTTTTTTTATGTGCTTCTTATCTTACCTCCTTTTCCCAGAGTATCACCGGTATATGGAAAGGATATTTCATTTCAAGTGATGGGCAGCATTACCGGCTTGAATTCCAGGTTAAACAAAATGCTGGAGGAACTGTCTCTGTAACCGGCGTTTCGTATTCATGGCAGGATGATATAAAATTTTATGGAAAGGCAACGATGACCGGCAGCTTCATTAGATCTTCAAAAAATTTCAGGATAAAAGAGATCAGGACGGTGGAAGTAAAAAGTGTTATGGGTGGCGGTACCTGCATCATGAACTATGATCTTGTTTATAGCCGGTCCGGTAAAGAAGAATTTCTTGATGGAACTTATTTGGGAAAGCCGGAGACAAAGGGCCGGGCCAATACGTATGAGTGGGGTGATTGTGGCGGTGGCACCGTCTCCCTGCGCAGAGTGAAGACATCAGATTTTTATATAGAACCTTTTTTGCGTAAAAAAAATTATTTGACACCTGCGGTGAGCGACACTGCGAAAAAAACATCTCCGCCTGTAGTGAGAAAACCGCCCGTTACTGTAAAAACAAATCCGGTCAAAAAACCGGCTACCAATTCCGGCACTGCAAAAAACAATCCGACACAGAAGCCGGTGATAAAACCTGTCATAAAAAATAATCCACCTGAACAAAAAACAGATTCTATAGTCAAAATTATTACACCGGTAACAAAGGAGCCTGACACCCACCCCATCGTCACAACGCCCAACGTATTAAAAGAAAGATCGAATGAACTCATGAAGTCACTTACAGTAAGAGATCAGAATGTAACGGTGAGGCTATACGACAATGGAGAAATAGATGACGACACCATCTCTATTTATTACGATAAAAGATTGCTGTTATCCAACAAGCGTCTCAGTACTTCGCCTATTACCGTCAAGTTGAAAATAGATGACGAAGATGAAGTACATGAATTGGTAATGGTAGCTGAGAATCTTGGTCGCATACCGCCGAATACTGCCTTGATGATCGTAGATGCCGGGGACCAGCGTTTCGAAGTCCGTATTACTTCTACGGAACAGAAGAATGCATTGGTGCGCTTCAAATACGAAAAACCGAAATAGCGATACGTTGCAAACTATGGTAAAAAATAGTTTGACCGCTTCTGTAATTTTTTTAAATGCCCCGGACTTTTTCTCTATTTTCATTCTCAATGCAGCGGATAATTATATTAGCCATCCTTTCTTCTACATTCTTATTTACCTGCGCACAGGACATTAATGGTATCTGGAAAGGTAAGCTGATCATGGAGCCCGGCGGTTGTTTCCCGGTTTACAATATTGAGCTGCAGATCAGGATCACCGGGACAAAGATATCCGGCAATTCTTATCACTATTCCGACACCAGCAATTTTGTGAAAGAAGTATTTGATGGTTTATATGACAGCCTTGCGAAGAGCCTTGTGATTGACGAAAACAATGTCGCCACTTTTCATATCCCGGCCGATTGCATTCCTTGCATAAAAAAATACGCATTAACCTTTCATACCGACGGAACCGAAGAACAATTGCGCGGATCATGGACAGGAAAGACAATGGATAGCAGGAATTCCTGCCCGCCAGGTACTATTGTGCTGAACCGCATTCAAAAATCAGCGTTCAAACCGGAATTGCCTCCCAAACTTGAGCTTCGCAAAAATGAATTAGTAAAAGAGATCTTTGTTGATACCGGAACTATCCGGTTGGATTTTTATGACAACGGGCAAATTGATGGCGACACTATTACCGTCTATGTGAATGACATGCCTGTGGTATCAAACCAAATGCTGACAACAAAGCCGATTACTACCTATGTGAGAATAGACCTGAAAAGAACATTGCAGGAAGTGATCATGGTGGGTGAAAATCTTGGTTCTATCCCGCCTAACACGGCTTTGATGATCGTTACTGCCGGTGAACAGCGTTATCAACTATATCTTACTTCTGATGAAAAGAAAAATGCGCTGGTGAGGTTTATTTATCAAAAGCCAAAATAAGGTAATGAAAAAAATCAAGGCTCAACCTACACGAACGTTCTTGTGATTTGAACTTGTACTTTGAGCCTTGTATTCTGTGCCTTTTAGAATCCTCTTTGACTAGCACTCGGTGCCGCTAATTCTTTTCTCGGTAATTTCTCATCCCGCATTGCAGTATTATATACAAACGCAGCGACTACAACAGCAGCTTCCTTCAGGTCTTCAGGAACAAGGTGATCATACGTATCCATATTTGTATGGTGTGTACGGGTATCGTATTCTATTTCATCCTGTATAAATTGAAAACCCGGAACGCCTACCCTGTCGAAAGAAAGATGGTCTGTCCCTCCAGTATTATTTATAGTAAGCGTCTTTGCTCCCATATCATTGAATGGCTCCAGCCATTTTTGGAATATAGGGCGCACAGCTTCATTACCCTGGAGATAAACACCGCGCACTTTACCCGTTCCATTATCAAGGTTGAAATAACCAGAGATCTTTGGCTGATCTTTAAATACCCATTGACCATTGGCCGTATCAGCCACCTGGTTTTTTACATAGTTCCTGCTGCCGTACAGTCCTTGTTCTTCGCCGCTCCATAAGGCAATACGAATAGTGCGGCGTGGTTGTACGCCGATAGCCTTTAATATCCTGACCACTTCCATCATCACAGAGCAACCGGCAGCGTTGTCTGTGGCGCCGGTAGCTGCATGCCATGAATCAAGATGACCACCGAGCATGACAACTTCATCTTTTAATGCCGGATCAGTGCCTGGAATTTCAGCGATCACATTATATCCTTTAAGATCATCAGTATAGAATTTTGTTTTTACATCAGCTTCCACTTCTACTTTGATGCCGCCTTCGATCAATCTTTGCAAACGCAAATAATCATCGCTTGAAAGCACTACACTTGCCGGCGCTTCCGGCGAATCTTTTGTGTAACTTCCTCCACTGCTTACAAACAAGGTTCCGTCATTGCCGCTTGCCGTCATTGTTAATACCAAAGCTGGTTTTTCTTTATTAAAAAATTCCGTCATTTTTCTTTGTACTGCGAACCTGCTGACGAACGCCGCTCTTTGTGCAGAGTCACCCTGGAACCGGTTCCCTCTTCTGTCACCCGCCTGTCTTGGCTCTGCATTTGCCATTTTTTCCAATGTAGAATCTGCATACCTGTTTCCATCCGCTTCAAACGATGGTTTCAATTGTGTTGTTGACCACGTCATAACAATTTTATCTTTTAATTTGCCGGCATAACTCATTAACTCGGTAGTGTCGTTTGCTTTGATCAAAACGATGTTTCCTTTTATTTCTTTTTTGCCGGGCGTACTGCCGGTCCATGCCCTTGGTATTGCGATCAATGGCTGATAATATGGTGAAGTCATAGCTACATAGCAACGTTCCTGTCTCCAGCTTTTTCCAAACTCTCCCCATGGATCCAGGTGCGCATTTGTTAATCCCCAATCTGATAATTTTTTTTTTGCCCAATTAGCGGCAGTCATAAAGCCGGGTGAAGATGTTAATCGCGGGCCGCTTACATCTGTCAGGTAAAACGCAATATCCATTACTTTGGAATTGTCAGTCCCCTCTTTTTTGATCTTGTTGATCACATCCATGTTCACTTTTTCCTGGGAGGATGCGGCACCAACAAAAATAAAAAAGGCGATAGAAAAAAGAATTGGTTTTCTCATTGTATTAATTATTATGATTATTGCATAAGGAATTTGAAAGGTACATAAAAAGAGCGTTGAAAAACTTGCAACAGAAACGAAACACTAATTGATCCTGATATCAATGGTCCAATGACCGGTTTCAAATAATTCAATATCTAAAATGTGTTCAGTATTATAATAGAACATAGCTCTGAAAGGGAAAACGACACCCTGCAAGAGGGTAACGGATAACCTGGGCTTGTCAATGGGAGATTGAGTCAAATATCTTCCGTTAATCAACTGAATATTCGTAAGAGTCGCTTTACCTCCGAACACCTGGTCAGCGTTTATGATAACATTAGTATTATTCAGGGTGGTATCTAAACTTACTTCTACAGCGCCGATCTTTGCAGTTTTGCTGTGAATCGTATATGGGTTTTCATATTTCCCGGCATATTTCCCTTTTTTCCAAAAGCCTGTTTTCATCGTATCACTTCCCGTTTTATTGGCGTAATGCATTTCACCTTTTCCTTCCATTACTCCTTTCTTCCAGGCGCCATCATACCAATCGCCATTTTTCCATTTATATTTTCCTTTTCCGTCGGGGTAGCCATTTTTAAATTCTCCATTGTAAGAATCTTCTCCAGTCGCAATACCTTTGCCATGCGCCCTGCCGTTTTTACACCCACCTTTATAAGTCCCTTTCAATGCTTCAGTTTCGACCGAACAAGTTTGAACATGCGCATAGAAACCCATTAATACAAAAACAGTAAGAAACGCAATAGAGATAATAATTTTACTCATGTGATATTTTGCAGCCGGAAAGTTAGGTCATTTCGTTCTTATGGGGAGCCCTGATCTGTATTAGAAATACCACGTTGCGGGTATTTAGAATAAGAATCTCAATTGCATCTTTGCATTCATTACCATACTCATTCAAAACTTTTGTTATGAATAAACTAACAGTTCTACTTGCTGTAACCGTCATTGTAACTGCATACTCGTGTTCATCAAAAGCTGGCAAAGATCCATTGCCTGGCCCACCATCTACAGTCAATGCGGTACAAAGTGAGTTAAAAGGTAAAAGCTATAAGGCTCAAAAGGCCGGTACACATACTTTGTTCGCTAACGATAAATCCATTGAATGGCTGGAGCCAAAAGAAGATGATAAGTTTGTGAAGGGAATAGTAGATGAATCAATAAGCCTTGAATTTATTTTTCTTGATGATTCATCAATAGTGGTAAAAACAAAAGACAAAACGTATGACGGCACTTATGCAGTGGATGACATAGTGAAAGAAGACGAAAAGCCGGGTATCAAACTTCGCATTTCGTATGTTGATGAGCAATTCAAATTCGGAAATATGCCCGCCTCCACTGTTACGTTTACTTACGGGGTAGAAGGAATCAATGATAATAGCCTTTTATTGGAAACGCCACGGGGCATGAATAGCCGGAAGATCGTTGTACTAATGAATAAATTTTAGTATCATTTTTTCGCTGTTGTATCAACCGGAATAAAATTGATCGTATCCTTCGGACCTCCGCATTCAAGCATGCTGTCTTTGTATTCCGGATGTTTGTTTCCCAGGTAAGGATTTCTGACTTCCTTTTTTTTGCTCAGCCAGTTGCCGGGCTGATCATCACCAAATGCCATGGGACATTCCTGCCAATACATTTTTTCCCGATCGTACTTAACGATAATAAATAAAAGACGGAGATTCTGAGACAGGTTGTTTAACGCAGTTCTTTTGGCAGCAATTGAAGGACTATTCAGAATATTATCAGCTTCCGATCTTGCATTAGCCAGCGGATCAATAGCTGATTCGTAAATGCCAGTGGTATCCGCCTTCAACTCGTCGATCTTTAAACTATCAAGATCTTCTTTTAATTTTTTAGCATTTCGATCAATTACTGTCGTATCCCAATTGACAAAACCTTCATTCATGTCATAATATGCGGTAAGCATCGCCCCTATCGAATTGTTGAATACATCGCTATGCTTGCTAACTGTCATCGGTAAAGGTTTCGGACTTGATTCATGTGAGCCGCTGTCGCTGAAAAAAAGATAGCGTATACCGCCGATCAGGAGCAGCGCAATAGCGATAAGCATTGTAAGGCTATTGAGCAATCTTATTTTTGCTGAACCCCTTGTTGTTCTGCCCACTCCAACCCGCATAAAACCAAAGACAATAAGTATAAAAGGCAAAATGATCGCCAGTATATCCAAAATTTTCTTCATAATCTCAAAAAAAATGTTTCCGCAAAGATAATCGTCATCAGTCGCAAGTGGTAATGCTTTATTTTTGTTGGTTATTAAAGTAGTGAATGGTCATAAGAGTCAAAATGGTTCAGATAAGTCATGTAATATGACAAATCATGAGACCAATAAATTTGACCAATATGACTTTGCTTGACTTATTAAAAAAACTATGTTAGCAGGCTTACAAAACATAACCTTTGAATTCGGCGCACGAGTGATCGTCGAAGATGCTACGTGGCATATTCAGCCGGGAGAACGCATTGGACTGATCGGTTACAACGGTACAGGCAAATCCACTTTATTAAAATTATTAGTTGGAGAATACGCACCGTCATCAGGCACAGTTGAGCGCAGCCGCAGTACAAGTATCGGCTATCTTCACCAGGACCTGTTGAGCTTCGATACTAACGAATCCATTTTGCAGGTCGCATTGAGCGCTTTCGAAAAAGTTTTACTATTAGAAAAAGAGATCGAAGAGCTGGGTAAAGAATTGGAAAAAACCGGTGACGAGAAAACACTGCATGACTATTCGGATAAGTTGCATGAACTTGAAACTCTCGGTGGCTACAATATTCATCATAAAACCGAAGAAATTTTACAGGGATTAGGTTTTGCCAATTCAGATCTGAAAAGGCCCTATAAAGAATTCAGCGGCGGATGGAGAATGAGAGTCTTATTGGCAAAGATGATATTGCAGCAACCGGATCTGTTGCTATTAGATGAACCAACGAACCATCTTGATCTTCCTTCGATAGAGTGGCTGGAAAAATATTTACAGCATTACCAGGGATCGGTGGTAATCGTCAGCCATGACAAATATTTTCTGAATCGAATGGTAACAAAGATCGTAGAACTGTACCAGCAACAACTGCATATCTATAGCGGCAACTACGATTACTACGAAAAAGAAAAAGCCATCCGCATCGAGATGCAGCAAAAGGCTTACGAGAACCAGCAGGATTATATCCGCCAGAATGAAAGATTGATAGAACGATTCCGTGCAAAAGCCAGCAAAGCAGCCATGGCTCAAAGTCTCATGAAGAAATTGGATAAACTGGAGCGCATCGAAGAAGCGGAGATCGAAAGACCTAATATCAAAATCAATTTCAGGGTTGATAAAACTCCAGGCAAAGTGCTGGTGGAACTAAAAGATGTGTCGAAATCCTTTGGCGAGAATGTTATCATTGAACATTCATCGGCTGAAATAGATCGCGGCGATAAGATCGCATTGATCGGCGCTAATGGAAAAGGGAAATCTACTTTACTTCGTGTGATCGCCGGCGCAGAGACCTTTGGCGGTGAAAGAAAATGGGGACATAATGTCGAAGAAAGTTTTTATGCCCAGCATCAACTGGAAGCGCTGAATATTAATAATACCATTCTTGATGAGTTGAAAGAATGTGGCAGCCAGATGACGGACCAGGAATTAAGGAACCTGCTGGGATGCTTTCTTTTTGGCGGCGATGACGTCGATAAACCTATACGCATTCTCAGCGGTGGTGAAAAGGCAAGAGTTGCATTGGCCAAGACTATTATCAGCAAAGCCAATTTCTTATTACTTGATGAACCCACCAATCACCTCGACATAAATAGTTGCGAACTGTTAGCGGAATCGCTGAACAAATACCAGGGAAGCCTGATCCTGGTGAGCCATGACCGGTATTTTATTTCGCAAACTGCCAACAAGATCTGGGAGATCATTGATCATGAAATAAAAGAATTCAAAGGCGGCTATGAAGAATATGTGGCTTGGAAAGAGAGGATGGCGAAACAGGAAAAGGAACAAGAAAACAGGAAGTCAGAGGTCAGAAGTCAGAAGCCAGGAAAGCCGGGTAAGTCAAATGGTTCAAATAAGTCAAACGAGTCAGATAAGTCAGATAAGGTAAATAAAGTGAAACATGAGCCAAGGCCCGACACCGCGATCAATAAAGATGTCAAAAAAGAACTTCAGAAGCAACAAAAACTTTTTCAACAACTGGAAGAAAAGATCTCGGCACTGACCCGGCAGAAGAGTGAACTGGAAGCGTCATTGATCGATCCCGCCATTTATTCAGATAAAACAAAATTCCTGCAGGCGGAGACAGCTTATAAAAAAGCGGAGACTGAACTGGCCGCGCTTAATGCCGAATACGAAAAAGTGTTTGAAAAGATCATGCAACTGGAAAACGGCCAATGATCTTTTATTTAGTTTTTTTGAATACCAGGTAGACAGCAGGATAATCTTTTTCCCTGTTGATCGTCAGCGTAATATAGTTTCTCGTTTGAAGACTGTTTTTGCCAATGTCCATACCGGTAACGGAATAGCTGTTTTCATTGTATTTTGATTGCTCTTCCTGCAAAAAATTTATTTTTCCTGACGTGACTTTTGCAAGAGACGCTTTCAATTGTGCGTAAATGTAATTCGCCTCATCAAGTCCGCTAAGCTCTGTGAAAGCGAAAGTGTATTTTAAAGTACACTCCAGTTTCCAGTCTTCTGCTACGCCATTGAGCCCGAACAAAGTCTGTGTCGTATTGTACTCCGTAACATACTGATCTGTGCTTTTCATGTTTGCCCGGTATGAGTTGAAGCAATTCGTCGCATCATTCCACATATCCGTGATCTTTCCATCCAGGTTAGACTCTGCCGCCAACTTGCTTTTCTTTTCTGCCTGAACGCTTTTTCCTTTCCCGTTGACCTGGAAACTCACGACATATTTTCCTTTATCAAAATAAATAGATGTCTTAAAATCTGCCAGCAGAACGGTTGGTTCTTTAAAAGTTGCCGAATAATAAGTGGTATAAAGCGTCAGATCTTTTACTGTACTCGTCTCTTCGGTATGATAAAGTGTTTTATTCAACGCATTGGCCACTGCCTGGATGATATCTTTCTTCTTAGCTTCTGCCGCTTCTTTTGTTGGGCCACCCGTGAAATAATAGACAGCATACCAGTTACCGATGAAGGTGGTTGAAATTGATCCTGAACCAGCCCCCGGCAGCATCAGTTTCACTTCGTAATCATCTACGATCCCCGCCAGTTCATTTTTTATTTTTATTCCTTTGTATAGTGTAAAGTTGCCATCAGCATCCGCATTGATCTTTTTGAAAGCATCGTAGAATTTTGGATTGGTAAATTCATTTTGCCCGAATGTTGCGGTCATCAGCCCGGTTAACAAGGACAGGAAAATTATTTTTTTCATGCATTAAAATTAGACAACCGCAGACTACTCCATATACCACCATTACGGTATTTACAAGAACACGATTTTTAAAAATCCCGTATCTTTTATCAAATAAACCATGATATGGATCTTTGTTTATTTGGCAGTAGCACGCTCTGATGGCCCAAAAAGAATAAGAGATGCTGAGAAAGTAATGTCACGATTTTAGAAAGCATTCAATAAAGCGGGCATCAGGATAAACGGGGCAGTTTTACACGATCATGTTTAATCAAGCGTGATCCCCCTTTACAAAGTCGCTCACCAAATAACTAATTAATTTGCCGCTTGTCGCATCCATTCTTCCATCGGATAGTCTTGTGGCTCCCTCGCAAATATGAAGATATGCGGGCTTAACATCTGCTGCGGCAAATGAAACGTATTGTCTTGCATGAATGGGCTGAAAACCTATCGGGGTCATTGCACTGCTCAAAGTGTTTTGAATGCCGTCAAGATCAATATCAATGCCCGTGAGTGTATCTTCTGTAAAACCTGTGGCATGCGCAACAGCCTGCATGAAAGTTCTTTTCTCATGCACAAAAATGTCCTCAAAAGTGATGCAGTCAATAAAAGGATTATTCACTATATCAATCCATACATTCTGCTGAATATAATTTTCATGTAACCCTATGATACAGTATTTCTGTAAGTATCCATCTTCTTCAGCGTAGCGAAATGCGTTGCCGCTATGTCTTCCTTCCATCGGGCGATAATCAGCATGTGCATCGAGATTGATGCAATTTATCTGCGCCATAGGTATCAAACCGGACTTATGCCATCCTTTTGCTGATCCCTTTATCAACGGATATGAATTATTGTGACCACCACCAATGGCTATCGGTATTTTTTTATTTTCTGCAATGATCTTAGCGAGTCTTTCCACTTCTTCGTCAATAGCATTCACTGCATGACGGTAAGCTTCCAGTTTTTCATCATCACCCTTTGCCGTTGTGTCAATCAGGTATTGTATATCCCCAAAATCAAAATGTCCGAGTAATAAAATTTCTTCGCCGTCCAAAAAATCATTGCTCTGTATGTTCAGAAAACTCTGGAGAAAAGGTATCCATAATGTGTCCGTACCTCCGATCCCGTGATTGCCTTTTGCTCCCAGGTCTTCGGGAATACCGAATAAAACATATTTAGCTGTAGATGCGGAAAGAGAATTTTCAATATCAATGTCATTCAACACCTGTAGCCTCTCTCCTAGTTTTGTCTCAAAGCGGCGTATCCTCGTTAAAGAAAGAACATCCTGTTTGTTGTAGATCTTCAGGTGTTGCATGGCTTTTACTCTCGGCTCGCTGATGGTGGGTTTAGTTTCCAATTTTTCCATAGACAAATTTTAAAAACGTGGTCTAAAGCTATGAGATTATTTTTAAATCCCTATCTTCTCATTGACAGCTTTCAGTATGTCAGCTTCTAATGCTATCGTCTTTTTCTCGATCTCTTTTCCCTTCTTAATAACATCATCAACAAAATTCTTATCATCACATCCGCTTGCATTGATGCGCACATTCATAAAGGCTCCCATCACCGCGCTTCTTGCACACAGGGCTCCTACGCCTGCATCAGAAACAGAATTTGGATTGCCCGTTTCTGCCATCGCCTTTATCACTTCCATGCTATCATAAGAAAGCTGCATGACTTTAAAAGGAACTTCGATAGCCTGTTTCGTTGCCTCTTGCATAGCGTTATTACGAACTGCCTTTTCTTCATCCGTCGCTTTGGGCAGACTCATCGCTGACATAATATGGTTGAATGCTTTTGTATCTTCATCTACGAGACCCAACAATTCATCTTTGTATCGCTGTCCTTTCTCCGCCCAGTTGCTGAACTCTTCCCATCTTTCATCCCATCCTTTTTTATGCGAAGAAAGATTAGCGACCATCGTCCCCAATGAAATGCCAAGCGAACCGATATAAGCAGCAATTGAACCACCACCCGGTGCCGGGCTTTCACTGGCGGTCTCATCAGCAAAATCATTCAACTTCATATTCACCAATGGGCTGCCTGTTTTTTCTTTCAGCATATATTCAATGATTTTTTCTTCCGGTTTAAAAGGATAAAGTTCATCCAGGCCCATTGACTTCACCGCGATCTTTATCAATTCTTTTTCTGAAACACCGGTTGATCTTTTTTGTTTACGCAAAAAATATTTGCCTGCATCGAGCATCGCCTTTAAAGGTATCAAACCAACCAACTCGCTGCCTGTAACACGAATGCCTCTTGCTTCTGCTTTTTTACATACTTCATCAAAGGCAATATGAACCGGTGTAACATTGATATTGGTAAGATTAATACTTATCTGTGCGATACCATACTCTTCAATATACCAACCAATCGCTTTCACACACTTCAAACTTCCCGGTTGCACTCTCAACTCCCCTTCTGAGCCTGTCGAAGAATCATCTTTCACCTTTCTTCCTGCTTCCCGAACATCAAAAGCAATTGCATTCGCCCTTCTTGTGGATGTAGTATTGAGATTGACATTATATGCGATCAGAAAATCTCTTGCACCTATATTTGTTGCTCCGCGTTTGGCATCAAACTCTGTCGGTCCAAAATCAGGTTTCCATTGAGGTTCTTTTATTTTTTTAAAAAAACCTTCATATTCCCCCGCCCGTATTACCGATAAATTGTTACGGCTCTTATCTGGCTGTGCCGCTTCATATAGATAAACAGGCAGTTTCAATTCTTCCCCTACTCTTTTTGCAAGTTGCTGTGTATACTTTGCTGTTTCTTCCATCGTGATATTGGCAACGGGTATTAAAGGACATACATCGGTGGCGCCCATGCGTGGATGCGCACCTTTATGTTTGCTCATATCGATCAGCTCACCTGCTTTTTTGATCGCTCTGAAAGCTGCTTCTATTACTGCCTCGGGATTGCCGACAAATGTCACGACAGTGCGATTGGTTGCTTTTCCCGGATCAACATTTAATAGCCTCACACCTTCCACCATTTCTATCTCATCCGTGATCTGCTTAATGATATTCATATCCCTCCCTTCGCTGAAGTTGGGGACACATTCTATGACTTGCTGCATGGATGCGAAGATATTATTTGTTAGGAGTTTTATGTTGCCGGTTACAGTGCTACTATCAATTTTCGGTTGTGTCGCACTCTTCATCATTTGGTAAGTCTATCGAGTAATTGCTATTTAATTCAAAAACAAAGGAATTTTATTTATCCAAACTTCCTTTTGATCTTGACATAGGTGTTGATAGTGTTTAACAAGCTATAATAAATCCATTCAATTTGTTCTTCGTGTTGGATATTCTTAGTTCTTTCCTTATTATGTCGAATGGCAAAATCATTTACAATTCTGAAAAAAATTTCTGTATCTCCTGAAAAAATAGTTTTCAATTTTTCCCTTAGTGGTTCTAAAACAAAACACAAAGTCTCGCAGGCAGAGCGCTTACTTTCCAGGGTGCTGTGGTTGCCAAAAAATAAAGTCCTTGAATGTTCAATATTATCATCAATTTCTTTACCCCGGTTGTAATTTTTTGGTCAACTAATCCAAACATTGGCATCTTGGGCAACCCTTTTTCGATTTCTTGAATTCCAAGTTTACTTATTTTCAATCCTGCATAAAAAGTACAGGTCTGCGTAACTTTTTTCTTTTCACAAGTAATCAAATTCTCATTATCAAGAAACCCAATTATCCTTTCGAATTCATCTCTTGATGAATAGGTAATGGGTGAATCTGTACTTGAATTCATATTGTGTCTGACAAACTCCTTTCCTCCTTTATCATAAAGATACTGAAGCAAATGCTTTGCTCTATTCTCAAAACCGTACGGAATATCCTGATTCTTTAGTTGATGCATCAAGGATTGCATAATAACTATTGGGTCTTCTTTTTTAATTGCTCTATTTCTGCAGATACCAGCGAGAAATTGTTTTTCTTCAGGACTTAGATTAATTGCAGAGGCCAGTGCAACGTCTGATATCTTTACCTTGCCGGTCATTTTGGTTTCGTAAAAGAATTCCATTCTTGCAGGATCCGGCTGTAGTAAAGTTATTTTTTGGCCGGTAAGTGGGCAGATATTCATAAATCAAATTTAATTACTCCGGCTTATCCAGCCGCTGTTGTTAAGCGAAGGATCATCAACATTACAAGGCTAACAGAAAATTTCAGTCAATAGTCGATTCCAATTGAGTGATTAACAAACTATCAGTTTTTCTGTCGTAATATTGACCATTTGGAATATTAATTTCTCCATAGATTTTCACTCCAGCCGGAATGGTCATGCAGGGATAATGTACTTCCGAAAGATCTGGTAAGATATTATCGGGTCGATGTTTTATTTCAGTTATCTGAAAAGCCAGCATTGCAGCGCCAGAGAATGTAATTATTTCTTTTTTCACCTTTGCGGATATTGTATGTTCCAAAATTACGAAATCTACTTCGTAGTCGTTCTCAAAAACATGACAAGTTGTGCAGCCTAGAACCATCTGCTATCAGGCAGACGTTGGGTCTTCCTCGTTTTCGAACGTTTTTCAGATGATTTTGTGTGGCTGGCCTGAGAAATCATAACGTTTTTGTGTCCCGTAGGGACATCTGTTGTGTAACTCAACTATAATGAGTGATGAAACGTTCCATCGGAACGTTTGATGTAAATCATAGAATGACAACTTGCACCATTCGTCCCTACGGGACGCTCCTCCATCTGAAACAATCTTTCTACACACGATGTGTTCCTACGGAACACAAGCATCGTTTCGTATATTCCTTCTCCGTCGAGTGTGGAATGCCTTTGTTTAACGAGTTGTACCACCCACCGAATAGATATCGCAATAGGAACAGATGACGAGTTCGCTGTGTATAAGCCTGCGTCAGTGCGGCTAGACTGAGAAGTGAGAACATTTTTTGTGTCCCGTAGGGACATCTGTTAGGTAACATAAAACGTTCCATCGGAACGTCTGGTGCAATTCATGCTATGACAACTTGCACCATGCTTCCCTACGGGACGCTCCTCCATCCGAAACTATCTTTCTACACACGATGTGTTCCTACGGAACACGGCATCGTTTCGTATATTTAATTACCAAAACCTTAACCAATGGCAAATACTTACACACAACTTCACATTCAACTTGTCTTTGCGGTGAAATTCCGTGCAGCAATGATCCAAAAAGAATGGAAAACAAGACTACATCAATATATTGCCGGCATCATCCAGGGAAACAAACACAAGGTGCTTCAAATAAACAGCATGCCCGATCACATTCATATTTTTATTGGCCTGCGACCGGATCAGTCTATTTCATCCCTGGTGCAAAATGTAAAATCAGAAAGCACTAAATGGATTAAAGAAAACAAATTCTGTAGGTCGGCTTTTGCATGGCAGGAAGGATTTGGTGCATTCTCCTATTCTAAAAGTAATGTGGACAAAGTTATCCGCTACATACAAAACCAGGAGGCTCACCATAAAAAAGAAACTTTTCTGCAGGAATATCTTCATATTCTGAAAGCATTTGAAATCGAATATAATGAGAAGTATATTTTTAAAGAGCCGGAGTAAGTAATACAGGTCATTTTCCGATGACAACAAAAGGAAAAGACGGCTATTAAAAAATTACAAACCAATCATCAGTTTTTTGACAAGGTTATTGATCACAAATTTCCTTCCCCGACGACAGTCACATGGCTTTGTGTATTGGTTTGTGGCACTCGTCGAATTGATATCGTGAAGTGACTATATGACGACATGTCCGCCATGCATTATCAGCGACAGTGAAGCTCGTCTGCAAGGTCAACAAACGCAATCTATGCCACACCGGTGCGATCAGAATCATTTATCACATTGCATCTGTTCTTGTGCTCAATTCTTTTATAGGTCCACTCTGCTAAAAAACAAATAGCAATGATCGCAACGACCACAAGAACTCCTGTTTGATTAGAAAAATACTGTTGGGCGATCAAGACCAATAAAGCTATTACACACAGAAAGCCACCGATCAAAGGGATCGCCTTATTGCCTTTGGTTTCGTTGTTCAGTTTAAACTCCGCAAAATTGACGACGGCAAAGATCAAAAGAAAGCCTGAACTGCCAGCGGTTGAGATACTTTCCAGTTTTAATAAATTTACCATCACCAATGTCGCAATGGCAGTTATCAAAAGGCCGATAGGTTGGTTCCAAAGTTTGCTTGCCAGGTGATGAGGGAGTTCGTCATCTTCAGCAATTTCATAACTCACCCTGCTCCCTCCGTACAAAGAAGCATTGATAGCTGAAAAAGTTGATAACAAAGCAGCGATCGTTATAATAACAAATCCCATTTTACCAAGCATAGGTTCAGCTGCGACTGCCAGTACATAATCCTGTGCTTTTGCGATCTGATCAAAAGGTACAGAACCAACTGTTACAAAAGCGATCAGCACATATAGCAAAATGACAAAGATCACAGCAATGAAATAGGCTCTCGGAATATTCTTTTGCGGCGAATCAATATCGGGAGCAGCATTGGCGATCAATTCAAAGCCTTCATAGGCAACAAATATTACCATGCCTCCTGTCAAAAGTTTTATAGGGTTTACCCAATTTGAAACGGATAATTGTGAAAAATTTGGATTCCCAAATAATCCATACAAGCCTATTACTACAAATGAAAGCAAAATGATGAGTTTAAGAATGACTGCATACGACTCAATTTTGCCCACCACTTTAATACTATAATAGTTTATTACCGTCGCAATAATTATAATGAGGCTGGCATCAATGTGGAAATCAATTTCCCTGCTGAACAAGTGAAATAAATTGGGCGCATAAGAACCAAATGCAGAAGCGTAGAGAGACAGCATGATGATATAGCTTACCCAAAGAAGATTGTTGACCCCGCCGCTAAAAACAGATATTCCGAAAGCTTGGTTCACAAATTTCACGGTTCCTCCCCTGTCCGGGTATGTAAGGGAAAGCTTTGCATAACTATAAGAAGTGATCAATGCGATAATACCGGCACAGAGAAATGCCGCAGGAGTTCCGCCTTTGGATAAAGAAACGGCCAACCCTAACACCGCAAAAATTCCACCGCCTACCATTCCCCCTATCCCAATGGAAATAGCTTCTTTAAGTCCTATTTTTTTATTCATTGCTGTTTTTTTCGGGTACGTTAAATGTGATATCTCAGAACTTCTGCATTAAAAGGTCAGCTCATTTCCTTCGCTGAAGTTGGGAAAACATTCAATGATTTGTGCATGTTGCGAAGATATTATTTCTCCCGATCCCTCGTCGGGTGTCAAATGGCTCGTGTATTCCTCTATAGCAATCATCGAATATATATCGTGAATTGAAGAGATGACCACGAGCCCGCGATGCAAGCCTACGGCAGTGAAAATTGTCTGCTAAGTAGCCGGTTTTTTCTTTAGATCATCTTTTGTAATTTTACCCCGTTTATTCAAGAGAATGACGGAGATATGATACCGCAATATTGCAAATGCGGGACCGTCGGCTGAAATATTTTTCTAATCTTTTTATTTATCATAAAATATTAAGCCATGCCAGTAAGTAAGATCAACAACGTAAAAATTTTCTGGGAACAAACAGCAAACCATGGTGATCCTCTTATCCTTGTTCACGGCTCGTGGAGCGATCATCGCTTCTGGAGCGCCGTCGTTGCAGAATTTTCGAAGAGATTTCGTGTACTAACCTATGACCGGAGAGGACATAGCCAGAGTGAACGGTTACCAGTCCGGGGATTTATGAATGAAGATGTTGACGACCTTATCGCATTTGCAGAGCATCTCGATCTTACACCTGCATCTGTGGTTGGAAGTTCGTTTGGGTCAAGTATTGTTTTAAAGGCAGCAGTAAAGCGTCCCGAAATTTTCAAGAATATATTCCTGCATGAACCTCCTTTGTTTGGTCTTTTAAAAAGCGATCCGGAGGTGCAGAAAGCATTGCAGGCAGTGAATCAAAAGATGGCGACAATTGTTGAGCTCATTGCGAAAGGACAAACTGAAAAAGCCGCAGAAGAATTTGTCGAAAAAATTGCTGTTGGACCGGGAACATGGAAAACACTTCCTGAGTTTGTACAGAAGACATTTATTAATAATGCGGTTACCTGGTATGATGAAATGCAGGACCCCGAATCGTTGCAGATTGATGTGAATGATCTTTCAGTTATTAAACAACCCATCCTGTTAAGCGCAGGGACTGAGAGCCCGCCTTTCTTTCGTATGGTCATTGATGAATTGAAAAACGCTATTCCTCATGCAAAACGTGTGAACATAAATGGAGCAGGACATGTGCCGCAAATGAGTCATCCGGAAAAGTATATTGAACTGGTTAGCCGTTTTTGCATGGAAGAATCCACAATTTAATTTGTTCCGTGCCTCATTACCTGGTTCGGCATGACATTGTCAGCGTCGGCACGAAACGTGACAAGAGATAATTTGCGACAACCGCAGCCAGCCAAAGCATTAAAGTAAAAGTTGTTAGTGTCTCAGTTTGAAAACTCTTGTTTTTAATCCATGAAAAAGAGCCACGGAAACACGGAATCAAACCGAATAATTATTTGGTCCCTTTTATTTTTTCCGTGCATCCGTGGCAAAAAATTCAAACTGAGGCATTACCTAAAAGTTTACAAACATTATTTTATTCATAAATTCGGGTTGGCTTAGGAATCAAACACAACAAATCGATGAATTGATAAAAAATTGGTCAACCTTAACATATTTCATTTACCTTTCACTCATTCCGCTCCCCTTTCTATCAATCCTTTCTGCGACCGGATAAATAATTTTCTTTTAATAAAACAATAATCATGAAATCAAAATTGATCCCATTCGCTGGGTTGGCCTTTCTTTTCCTGGCCTCCTGCAATTCAAAGGAAGAACCCAAAGCCACTATCCCGGCTTCAACAGACAAAGTTGCCATTGTACAACATCCTATTGCTGATTATGGTAAATGGAGACCCATTTTTGACGCGGATGATTCAGCAAGAAGGGCCTATGGCATAACCACCCTCGGCGTTGGTTGGGGTATTGATGATCCTAACCAGATTATCATATACTTTAAGATGGACGATACTGCAAAGGCAAATGCATTTATGAATCGTCCTGAGTTAAAGACTGCAATGGAGACAGCAGGAGTAACGGGACCTCCAACCTTTGATTACATCAACAGCGTTCGAAATGATACATCAAAAACGGATATCAAAGACCGCGTGTTAGTAAAACATAAAGTAAAAGATTTTGATGCCTGGCTGAAAGTATATGATGATGAAGGAATGGAGAAAAGAAAAACATTTGGTCTTGTTGACCGTGCTCTAGCCCGTGGCATGGATGATCCTAACATGGTATATATTCTTTTTGCCGTTTCAGACTGGGATAAAGCCAATGCGAGGATGAATTCAGAAGAAATGAAAAAACTGATGACCGATGCCGGCGTAGAGGGTGCGCCAACTTCAGTAAAATATAAACTCCAGTAATAATCTCTTTATGTAAAGATTACTTTCTGCCGTTGCTGTTTTGGTATAGAGTTACCTGTTTTCAGCAACGGCAGATTAATTTCCCCCCGACAACCGCGACCAGCGATCCAACCAAAGATTTTTTTTATTGTTGCCATCGATCAAATCGGAAATTCAAAATCAAACACAAACTTCCCCGGTTTTGGCAAAGGTTTCGTGGCAACATGTCATCACGCATAGCTGTGTTGTACACAAATGCTGCAATAATAACAGCAGCTTGCTGCAGATCAGGAATAGATAAATGATCATAGGTGTCCATATTGCTGTGATGTGTACGCGTCGTATATTCCAGCGGGTCCTGGATAAATTGAAAACCGGGAATACCTACCGCATCAAAACTGATATGGTCTGTGCTTCCCGTGTTACTAAGCGTTACGCCACCATTAGCATCCATATCTGCAAAAGGGGCCAGCCATGCACGGAATATTTCCCTTACAGCTTCATTGCCCTGGGTATAAATGCCTCTTATCTTACCGCTGCCATTATCTAAATTATAATAAGCAGAGATGTTTTTTTGTTCTGGTTTCAGGTCCATCGTTTCAGGATTTCCAAAATGTTTTTTTACATACCCAAAGGAACCATACAAGCCCTGCTCTTCCCCACTCCACAGCGCAATGCGGATAGTGCGACGTGGCTGTATATTCAACGCTTTCAAAATGCGAATGGCTTCCAAAGTGGCAATACTTCCGGCCCCGTTGTCTGTGGCGCCGGTGCCGCCGGCCCAACTGTCTAAGTGACCGCCCAGCATCACGACCTGGCTTTTTAAGTTCGGATCAGTGCCGGGTATTTCGGCAACCACATTGTAGCCGGTAAGATCTTTATCATAAAAAGTATTCTGCACGTTCATCTCAAGTTCCACTTTTTTATTGTCCTGCAACAGTCGCATGAATTTCAGATAATCTTCGCGACTGATCTTCATTTCAGGCAATGTGGCTTCATAGCCTTTTGCATAACCTGCGCCGCCGTCAACAAAGACGGTTCCTCCAACGGAATTATTGCTGGTACGAAGTAAACCAACGGCTCCTTTTTTTTCCAGGTACAGGCTGGTGTAATAATCTTTTTTAATAAAAGGTAAAAAATTTTCAATCTGCTTTCTTGTCACCATATATTCGTTCTGGCAGTTTATCAAGGCTGCTGTCGCCGTACCTGCTGGCGTATGCTTTAAATGGTTCGGAAATAGAAGTATTGGTCGGCTTCAGCATCACGATCTTTCCTTTTATCGCGCCACCTGCTTTATCAATCGTCGCGGAATCAAGATCATCCAACATGACCAGTTCAGCTTTCATGGCTTTACCGGTGCTTTTGCACCACGGTACAGGATAGGCAATAATATTTTCATAATACGGGGTCTTTAAAGACAACACACCAATGTTCATTACGCCATCCTTTTCCGAATTCACCCCAGGCTTCACGGCCGGCATTTTGCAACCCCCATTTTTTACATATATCCGTGATCCAGTCCAGCGCACAGTTATAGCCGGGAGAATTGGTAAGACGCGGGCCGCATACATCCGTGATGTTATGAGCTATCATGGTTATCTGTGAATTATTCTTTTCTTCGTCTTTTATTTTTTGCATCATTTGCATGTCCACAGTTTCCTGTGCAACTGCAAATGCAATAACAAAAAAGAAAAGTCCGAATGTCAAAAATATTTTTTTCATGTGAGGGAGATTTAGAGATTACAATTTAATGCAATAGTACTAACCGGGCAAAAGTAAAAAGTTTGAGACTATTTGACACAGATCATATTCCAAATTATGAAGAAATGGTAAAGAGACTCTCTCCTTTTAAATAAATGACTTGACCCTGTACAATAAAACAGAGTCTGCATTTGCAGACTCTGTCATTCACATTTATGAAGATCGTCTTATTCCGATTACATCAGCGGGCTTTGCTGGCGTTGAGCTAACACTCATATCGCGGACACAAACATATTTACCATCGCGTTTCTTGAAAATATGACATATAATGTCCCCTGTTTACTTCAGCACCTGCTGGACTGACTTCAGTCCATGAACCAATTTCCACTGCCATATCTCCTTCGGCAAAAAGGTCAACAATTTTATATACGTTAGGTTTGCCAGATGTGTCTTTGGCCAAGCGATCTGCAATTCTCGCTTTAATGGCTTCTTTTCCCTTCGTGGGTTCTTCGTTTCGGGCATAACTGATGGCGTCATCACTATAATAGGCTACTACACCGGCAGCATCTTTTGCTTTTTCTGCTGCTGCAAAAGAGTCTTCTTGCCTGGATCTCTGGTTTTAGTTTTTCCGTATCAACGGTTGCTGCTTTCTCATTGGAACAGGCAGTTAAAAACAATGCAGAGATACCTGCAAGCAAGGCTAATTTGATTTTGCTTCTCATAAATAAATTGTTTTAGGTGAATTAGGAGATGCGGAAAGGTAATCATTATTGATAGACTTCTCCGCTTAACTTTCAATAGCGGGCAGAGGTGCAAGATCATCGCAGTTGATATCTCTTCAAAAAATTATTTTTAGAGTAACCGATAAAAAGGATCAGACATCAATATTTACCTGGATGAACCAACTGCCGTCTTCCAAAATTTCCACCGATACATTGTTTTTTTGCGGCATCGAGCCCCCAACCAGTTCAAAGACCAGTGTTGCACGAAAAGGAAAAGAAACTCTCTGCAACTGGTATTTGTTGGAATATGGAGACGACCGTTCATCAGGTATTTGCAGATCATATTTGCCCTCTCCAATTTGAATATCTGTGAGCCTGTATTTTGGCAACAAACCCCCGCCCTGAACTGTAGATGCCCGGGAAAGACTTTTTACCATAATGGTAATGTCATGCAGCTCGTTGTTATTTTTTTTAATATCTACGCCAGTGACTGCATTGCTTTGCGAATTGACCTTATATGGCGATTCATATTTGCCGATGTACTTTCCTTTTTGCCAAAAGCCTTTTGTTATAATGACACTGTCGGCACTTATTTTATACAAAGCTCCTTCCCCATCGAATAACCCTTTTTTCCAGGAACCATCATACCAATTCCCGTTTTTCCAAATGTATTTTCCTTTGCCGTCCGGGTATCCATTTTTAAAATCTCCTGTATAAGTATCTGCTCCTTTGGCTGCACCTTTTCCATGAGCTTTGCCTTTGCTGCAGTCTCCGCTGTATTCTCCTTTTAATGAATCTACATTTACAATACATTCCTGTGCATCCACCGAAGCAGCCAGAAGAAATAATGAAAAATATATCAGGATCTTTTTATTCATAGACACTATTTGGATGAGCAGCTATCCGAATAAATTTATTTCATGTCTTGTCCGACACCGCTATAAAAATCGGAATACTTTCTTATTTCAAAAGTATAAATTAATAAATTGGATTTTCGTACACTAAAAAAATCAGAAACTGACCAGGGCAAAATATTGAATACAATATGCAGTTCGCGGTATCTAAACGACGTTTTGCTCCCAAGCCGGTACGGGGAGTCCAAAACTATGTAGCTTTAATATTCTAAAATATTACTGCTATGACCATCCAACAAGCAAACGTGACCGTGAATGTAAAAGATATGGATACGTCCATTTCCTTTTATCAATCTATTGGGTTGACTGTAAAAAATCGCTGGGGCAATTATTATGCTCAGCTCACCGCACCGGGAATTTCGATCGGTCTGCATCCAACAAGCAATGGAAACCTGCAGGGGAATTCAGGTAATGTTTCTATTGGTTTCACAACAGATAATTTTGAGGAAACTAAAACCTCCCTGCAACAATTATCTATTGCCGTAACTGAAAGAAGTGAAGAAGGCGGGCAATTCCTGCACTTTAGTGACCCCGATGGAACCGCACTGTATTTTATCAATCCTAAAGAGGGATGAGTTCTATGGAAGTTGTGGCTAAAATAGCTTATTGATCCTGACCTGGATCAATCGTGCTTCTTTTGAGACTCCATAAGTTAATGTACCAGTGATCTTGTTAAAAGGCGACAGCAAAATTCCAGCTCCATAGGAAGTATGTACAGTGCGGGAAATTTTCCCGGGCATCCAAACTCTTCCATCATCAAAAAATAGAAGCAAACCTGCCTTGCCATTGAGCAGGCGGGTTCTTATTTTACTGATATAGCGAAATTCATTGGTGTTATAAAAGGATCTTTTTCCCCAGAATCTTTCGATCCTATATCCTCTCAGGCTTTTAGGTCCACCTATCACTGCATGATCAAATGAGGATGTGTTGCCGGTAACTCCTTCCCCGGCAATAATCGCGGTGCCGCCAGCCCGCAATGCAAGCGAAAATTTGTTGCCGAGAGGAAGATAATCTGCAGGTCACCGGAATATTTCTGACCGAATTCCTTTTGATCAAGATTAGTAAAATAAAAAGCATCTCCTGAAAATGATATACCCCGTGTTGGCATTATCGAGTCGTTTATTCTAAGATATCGGTAGGTGAATTGAGCGCCGGCATTAGTATTTACTTTTAATGCATCACTGTTTTCCGTAAAAAAAACTTTGGCGACGTATCTTCCCGTATCACTCAGGACAGTGGATAGTTGTAAAAAATCCCCCGATATAAATTGTACTTCTGCCAAATTGTTTATTGATGTCCGCATGTCCAAACCATTCACGGGTCCGCATTCTGAAAAAGGTCACGCTGTTCGTAGTTAGCTTCGTTTCATTTCCAAGCCCGTAGAAATTTGTCCATCGAACGGCGTCATAAATTCCCAGTAGCGATAAATTCCACCGGTTTATTAAATGCGGAAAATCTGCCTCATAAGTAATACTAAAAGCTTTTTGAAAAAGAGAATAATGCAGATCGATCAGTTGTTTTGAAGCAAAAGGATTTCTTCCCCATTTATGTTTTGTAAATCCATAACCCAACCCCACAAATAACCGGTCATCATGACTATAAAATATCGAAGGCTTAAATCCTTTTTTATCATAAAGATGTCCCCGATAATTAAATCTCAGGGTGGTGCTGTCAGGCGAATGATGACGCGTTGCGTGACGGGTGTTAAAAAAATTGTGTTTATCGTCATACAAATGAATTTTGCTTTTTCCCGAATGTTGAATGACCGAATCATAACCGGGCCCGCCTATGATCACGAGTTTGATGCTATTCATGTTGCCGTCAATGCTATAACTATCTTCACCTTTTTCTCCAAATAGCCTGATCTCTTTCGTCTCAGATGGTTTGAATGACCTTGAATAGAAAGGGAGTTCATTTATTTTTCCCGCATTATCAATGCTAAAGACCTTTACGGTAATTTCGTTGTCGCGGGTTGACATTACTTCAAAATAATCTCTCTCATTACTACCCACAACCTCAACCTCCCGGGCAAGGAACAGGTAATAATCCGTGGCATACTTTACCAACTTTTCGCGACGCGATTTCAATTTTTCTATCAGTTCGTTTCCGGAGATAGCGAATATTTCAGGAGGTAACTCTTTTATAGATCGTTCGATCACTTCATCACTTAAAACTTCCTGGAGGTACTCTGCAGCCCTTTTCCAATCATCCAGTTCCATTTCATTGGTAAAAAACCTGTCCATGTTGCGGTCTTCAAAAGATAAAGTTTTTGCACTCTTTAAGTTGTAGTCAAAATTTTGCATGAATTTATAACCCCCAGCTGCTATAACATTATCCGCCAATATGCCATTGTGTGTAAAGAAAGCCTGGTCGCGATCACGTGGAACCGGTCTGTAATAAATTTTATCCGCCGTTCCTCCCTCACCCCACTTCCACTGATCTTCATGACGGTCCCAGTCACCGATCAGGAAATCAAACAATCGTGCTTTTACAAATGAAAACTGGTCGATCTTGTTATCCCTGTTGTCTATGACTTTGTCAATGACATCTGGCGTGCTTTCAAAGTCTTTAAAATTTCCAAGGTTATCGGCATTGCTCCAGTCATCGCTGAGATGCTGCTCAAAAAGATAGAGTTTATCTCCATATTTTTTGTTTAATGTATCAAGGGCAGGTTGCCTTGCCAAATAGACGAGCTTCGGTTCTGTGTGATAGATTCCGGCTCTTTCTTCCATAACGGGCAATGCGAAAGCACCATACGGATGCGACATGGATATGGCATCATTAGTTACATCCTCGATAAATGTACCTTCATATTCCTCCGGAATAACTTCTTTTCTCGATTTATTAATCGAACGCAGAGTATATTCTCTTTTATCGGCTGTTCGCAAGCGGATGACCTTTGTTTCATTGCCACCGCCTGAAGTGTAAAGCTCAAATCCTTTTGACAAACTATCCAATCGCAGAACGGGAACATTGATCGGAGTCGTCCATTCATCACGACGATTTTTGCCCCATAGCCATTGATGAAAATTTGATCTTTTGTATTCAGGACCGGCTGCAATGGTTTTATATGCAGATGTATCAGCGGAACTGTTTTGAGCAAATCCAATATGAATAAAAACAGTAAATGCGGGTAATAAAAAGGAAAATCGTCCAGCACGCATCATTTACGGATGGTTACAAAGGTTATGCCAGCCATTTGCGATCACAGGATATCAGGTCTCTCAGCAAAGGTTCCTTCCTCGATAATCTGGTCAGGTTTCTTTTTGTAGAAAATCATTCCCAGTGTCATGATTATACTGGTTGTGAGGATTATGTAGAATAAAATCCCATCGTTGAAACTGCTCAGCTTAAGATTGTCCGGTATTTTATAAAACAACACGATCGTGATAAGTCCACGGGGAATAAAAAACGATTCAGGGAAAAGATTAGTGCGGAGAAAAAACCGCAGATACAATACCCTTACTAAAAAAAGAGCCGCTACTATCAAACTGCCGACAGTGACTATATGTACCTCGGATAGAAATTTGAGCGAAATAGAAAAACCAAAAAGTATAAAAAAGAAAGTACGTATCAGGAATGATGTTTCTGCCGTAACTGAGTGCAGCAAGTGTCTCAATGATTCTATTTCCGGGTGAGGAAAATGGCGGAGCAGTCGCGGCCATTTTATTTTTTCCCAATTATTGATCAGTAATCCGAAGGCAATGATAATGATCAGTGAGGGTAAATGAAATATTTTTCCAACAGCATAAATAAGAACAAGCAAAGAGAATATCAGGAAGAACTTAATATTCAATTTCGTCTTTGCCAATATCAGGAAAAGGAGAAACGACAGCAGGATCGAAAGCAAAATAGATGCGACGATGCTGATGCTGAAATTACCGATCGAACTCCAGGTGTAAACATCACTGGCGGTAAAATAATTAAACACAATGATCCCTAAGATGTCAGAAAAAGATGCCTCATAAACCAGGAATTCTTTTTTGTTTTCGTTGAGATGATGAATACTTGGAATGACAATCGAACTGCTCATGATCGAAAGGGGGATCGCATAGACCAGACATTTTTCCATCGGCTCTCCGAGCCACATATTTAAGATATATGTAAGAAGCGCCGCAGAGATAGCAAGAATGATCAATGCAGAAAAGAAAGAGTTGCGGATCATTTTGAGTTTACTCTTCTCCAGTTTAAGATCCAAACCGGCCTCCAGCACGATCATGATAAGACCAACGACTCCAAGCGATTCGATCAGTTGCTCTGAAAAATTAATTTTGATATCATAATTATCCGCCAAAGCCCTGAACCCGATCCCGGCAAATAAAAGAAGTAAGACGGAAGGGATGCGGATAAAACGGCTGACCATTGAAAAAATATAAGACAGTACAACAAGGCTGCAGGCAACAATAAGTATTTCTTCTGTTTCTAATTTCAGCATAGGCTCAAATTACAGGAAAATGTTCAGACCCATTGCCCGTTGATCATCACTTTATCAATAAGATTTGAACCGAAAGCGTAAGGAAGATATGATATCGAGGGAATCGCCTTAGTAAAAATAAGATTAGCTTTTTTACCAACCGTGATACTGCCTACATCATTTTGCAATTCCATCGCATAAGCACCGTTGATAGTAGCTGCATTAATAGCTTCTTCCGGAAGCATTTTCATTTGAATGCAACTCATGGAAACAACAAGGTTCATGTTACCAGACGGTGATGAACCCGGATTATAGTCCGAAGCAATTGCAATGGCGCAACCAGCATCAATCAGCCTCCTCGCAGGTTGCAAGGGCATGCGCAAAAAGAAAGCAGCGGTCGGCAACAATGTGCCTATCGTCGCACTTGACCCGGTTTCACTGGCGGCTGCCTTTGCAAAAAGCGAGATATCTTCATCAGTCATTGTCTCGAGGTGATCTAACGATATCGCATTTAGGGCTAAACCTTTTTCAATACCGCCAATGCTGTTCAACTGGTTGATATGCAATTTTGGTTTTAAGCCGAAACTCATTCCGGCGCGGCAGATGGTTTCAGTTTCTTCCGGAGAAAAAAAACCTTTCTCGCAAAACACATCAATATAGTCAGCCAGTTTTTCCCCTGCGACCACCGGCATCATTTCATTTATGATAAGATCAATGTATCCCTTATGATCGTCTTTATATTCCAGCGGGTAAGTATGAGCGCCGAGAAAAGTAGATTTGATCGGTAGGCTTGATCTTTCTTTTAATTTTTTTATTACGCGAAGCATTTTCAATTCTCCGTCCACTGTCAATCCATAACCGCTTTTTATTTCGATGGCTCCTGTTCCGAGTTTACTTACTTCTTCGAGCCGTTTCCATGCCGAGTTAAATAATTCGCTTTCGGAAGCAGCATTTAATTTTTTTGCAGAATTCAGAATGCCGCCACCTTTTGCAGCAATTTCAACATAACTCAATCCTTTTATTTTATCAATGAATTCTTCTTCTCGACTGGCTGCAAAAACCAAATGCGTGTGTGAATCACACCAGGCTGGCAGGACGGTTTGACCGGTAGCATCAATTTGTTCAGAAAAATCAGAGGTACTGTAACCAAAATCATCCATATTGCCAAAAGCCTCTATGATACCATTGTGAACAACGAGAAAGGCATTGTCAATACGGGGGAGTTTAGCCAATTGTTTGCTTCGTAACAAAAAATTATCTGTTCTAACTCCTGCAAGCAGTTTTATATTCTTAATAAGAATCGAAGCCATACGACAAAATAAGAGATAAAATTTTTTTAAACAGCAAAAATTATTCAGCGATCAGCGCCTCCAGTTCTCTTTTGTAATCATATTGCAGGTCTTCGTGTAAAGTGTTTAATACGGTTATGGTCTTTTTTAACTGCGAATGATACAGGTTGCTGATCACCGGATTTCTTTCAATGGGAATCCCGGATTCCTTTAACTGTCCGCAAAAGTAAATGCGCAGCTCCACTTCAGTTTGCTTGGAACCACTGTAACGGCAGTATTTATTAATGATCCTGACGATTTTTCTCAAACTTTTTTTAGCAAAATATAACTGCGATAAATTTATGGCGGCAAACTGTTCGTCAATTTCTTTTTTTATACTGTTGACATAACTCTGCTCATCATGCGCCTCAAATAATAAATAGGTCAGCAACTCTTTATTTTCTTTTTTAAACCTGCCTAATCTGAGGCATAGCTCGATCAACTGCGTCGGTTTAATGGTCAGTAGCTCTTGTTTTATTTCATGAACAGTCGCGGATTTCATGGGCGTGAAGATATTTTATATTGAAATCAAAGTTCAGGTTCTTTAATTAATTATTTAACTTAGTATTCTACTCCTCGCCCTGAAAAACTCCAAAGTAAGTTTTCCTTTTCATTCGCCGATTCAATTTTATAAAATCCATTTTGAATTATCCTCCTTTTTTTATTACTATCAAATGTCACTTATGAAATTTAATTTTTACATCCTGGTTTTCATAATTAGTGGAAATAGTTTAACAGCTTACTGCCAGGCGCCAAACCTGCCGTTTAACCCAACTCCGGGTAACCAGGCTGGATCCGGCTCGGTAAATCCAAGCTTATGTGCGACCGTCAGTGACCCAAACGGAGGAACACTACAAGTAAGGTATTTCGGAAGGGCAAAGCCGACTAACGGTTCAGAAAAATTTACTATTGTTCTTTTGCCCGATACACAATTTTATACAGAAGAACCGCAGGGAAATCATGACGGCGCTAATGCTGCCATGTTCAACGCGCAGACAACATGGATCGCCAATAACAGGTTATCAGAAAATATCGTTTATGTCGGGCAATTAGGTGATTGTGTTCAGAACGGCGACGATCCACCAGGCTCAAACAATGAAGTTGAATGGCAAAGAGCACAATCAGCAATTTCCGTGATCGAAAGCCCGGCTCAAACGGGCTTACCACAGGGAATACCTTTTGGCATTTGTGTAGGTAATCATGACCAGACACCCGGAGGTTCAGCGACCGGCACAACCACGTATTACAATCAGTATTTCGGAAGCAATCATTTTACCAGCCGAAATTATTATGGCGGACATTACGGTTCAAATAACGATAATCATTACCAGTTGTTCAGTGCCAGCGGTATTGATTTTTTAGTGATTTCATTGGAGTATGATCAGTCAGCAGGCTTTTCTGCAGCCGGGGGCGCTTTGGATTGGGCTGAAAATCTTGTTCAGAATAATCCTGGAAGAAAAGTAATAGTGATGACTCATTGGGCTATTAATGAAAATGGTTCTTTCGGTGCACAGGGACAGGCGATCTATAACAGGTTACGCAACTATTCCAATTTTTCATTTCTTATGGGAGGACATGTCAGCAGTACTTCAGGTGGTGAGGCCCTCCGAACAGATATTTATAATGGCAACAGGGTTCATTCCATTCTTACAGACTACCAATCGAGACCTGCAGGTGGCAATGGATTATTGCGTATCTATGAGTTTGATCCGGGATTAAATAGAGTGTCTGCCAAAACTTATTCTCCCTATACGAACACTTATGAAACTGACGCCAACAGCCAATTTGAATTATCTTTTAATATGCTGCCGCTCTTAGGACAAATCAATAATGTGTCGTCCGGCACGAATCCCTGCTACAATTGGACTAACCTTTCTTTTGATACCAATTATGAATGGGATATGGAATTGTATGACGGACAAAATCTGACGCTCGGACCAATCTGGCAATTTACAACCCCATCCGGGTCATCTCTGCCAGTTTCGCTAATAGATTTTACTGTTGGCATTGATCACAAAAAAACAAAATTATCGTGGCATACATCGAGCGAATTTAATAATGATCATTTTGAAATTGAACGATCAAAGGATGGTTTGCATTTTAGCAAGATCGGGCAGGTTCCCGGCAAAGGGAATTCCTCTTCGCCAGAGTCGTACATTTTTTTTGATGAACATCCACTCAATGGCAAAAACTTTTACCGCCTGAACCAGGTAGATGTAAATAACCAATCCAAATATTCGAAAACAGTTTCGATCATATTTGATGGCCGAAGCGCATTCATTGCTTTGCCTAATCCGGTAGCCGCCTCAGGTGTTATCCGTATTCAATTGAAAAATGAAATAAAAGGAACGCTTAAAGTGAAAGTGAACGACATGGAGGGCCGGGAGGTTTTTGCCGAAGAAAAAAATAATGCGCAAGATAGCTTCATGATCAAGCCGGATCTGCCAACCGGTACCTATTTCATCACATTGGTCAGCAGTGATAAATTGTATTCGCAGAAAATAACGGTGGTGAATAAATAGTTATAGTTTGACAGAATTTTCAACTACCTATACTATTTATTCCGAGGACACCGTTATCCGATGGGTTTACAATCACTATACATGAAACGAATTCTTTTTCTCCTCCTTTTTACACATTCTCAAACAACAGAAGCCCAGTCGATTGATTCATTAAATACAGCCAGGAACTGCAAATACATGAAGCTGGAAGAGCGTGAGATGATCTATGAAATAAATCGCCTGAGAAGTAATCCAAAGTCATATCTCGCATATATTGAACCTTTACTGGCGACTGCAAAAAAAGTAGCAAAGAATTCCGGAAAAGGTGAAAGGAATTATAGCCTGACTTTCACAACGTGGACAGTGGACGGCAAAGAGACAAAGAAAATTGACACCACATGGCATTATACAAATGAGGAAGAAGTAAAAGCTTTAACAACGTTGGTGAATGATCTGAAGCAATTAAAAAAACTTTCTGTGTTACAACCTGACAGTGGCATTTATAATGCAGCCCAAAAACATGCAAAAGACCAGGATGAACATGAATGGAAACTGATGCATACAGGCAGTGATGGATCCGACCCATGGGACAGGATCAAAAAATTTTCCCCGTCCATGTCGTTCGGTAACGAGAATATTGCCGGTCGTATGGGTATGGAAGTTAACGCCCGGGCATTCGTCATCCAATTATTAATAGATTCAGGTATTCCCGGGTATGGTCATCGCTATAACATTTTAGATCCACAATGGACACATGCAGCGTGCATCATTACAAAGGCCGGCAGTATGGACTGGTGCATTCAAAATTTTGGATTAAAGAAAAAGTAGCTTATCCTGCCATCTTTAAAAATGGCCCAAGGGAAGTCCATTCAAGGCATTAATAAGAGCGGCTGACACCAATAAAAAATAAATGCTGCTGAATACGATCAACCCTGAACTTTTCTTGAAAATATAAAAACCTGCCAGCGGCAAAATTTGCAATGAATGCATCCCTAAAAAATGAGCGATTCGCAGATCTCCATACCGGGTACTCCAATTGATCAGTGGGAGACCTGGCCCGCCGTCGGGTCCTCCAACGGTATGAGACAATCGTGACAGCATCATTCCTCCTTCAACTGAAAATACAATGAAGAAAAGAATGCCAAGCCTTATTCCCCACAAATAAGCCGGCTGGATCGGGAATTTCTTTTGGCTGAAGAATAACCATTCAGCATACACGATGGTGAGTGTGAATACCAGTATGGCGAGCCCCATTATTCCGAAAATCATTCCGTTTGTTGGATCAGCTACATTAAAATGTGATGGCACACCGCGGGCAGATTGCATCATGATGAGAAAATTCTCGATGAACATGGTGAGAATGATGAACGCAGTAATGACCATGATTTTTTTTCTGCTATTAAGGTAAGATAGCAGCCAGCCCATGGTCCAAACCATCAGCCATACAGAGAAGAAGAATTTCATAGGCTTGATCCAACGGCTGATGCCAAGGATCTGAAATGAATCAAACAGCATAAGTAAGATGCAAACTACACCCAGGACAAAATTGTACCAGCCGAACCAATAGAGCCACTTATTTCTTTTTCTAAGCTCTTTTAAGAATAGCAGCATGATACTTAGTTGAGTGCTGCATAAGTCAACGCCCTGAATTTTTCTACCACGTCGCCATGCGTGGACCTTTGCAATTGCCTGTAAAAAAGCATAACGATCTTCTCTTTTGGATCAACCCAGTAGGAAGTCGCATAGGCGCCTCCCCAGCTAAATGTTCCTGGTTGCGCAGGCACATTGCCGTTTTTTTCCGTAACGATCTCGAACCCCAGGCCGAATTTATCATCTCCGCGGAGACTAAGATCACCGATCTGGTTCATGGTCATCATTCGAACCGTGTTCCGGCTCAATATTCTTTTCCCGTTGTATTCACCGTCGTTCAGTAACATCTGTAAAAAAACAGCATAGTCGTATATCGTTGACGAAAGACCCGCACCGCCTGAATAATAGGTTTTTTGCAGAAGCGGATAATCGGTATTAACGGGACCATTCAACAAACCGCCTGTTGATTTAACCAGGTGACCGTTTGCATCTTCCGTGTATAAATTGACTAACCTATTCGCTTTTTCTTTCGGTATTGTAAAATAGCTATCCTTCATTCCCAGCGGTTCAAAGATGCGTGTCCGGAAAAAATCATCGAGTGTCATTCCTGAAATTATTTCGACTATACAACCAAGAAGATCGGCATTCAATCCATAGGTCCATTTCTGACCTGGTTGATGCATCAAGGGCAAAGTGCCTAATCGAGTCATCGCATCGAGCAATGACTCCTCAGTTCCGCCGATACCCGCTGTTAATCTATTTTTTGCATAAATAGCATTTGATTCCCGTGATCCGATCATTGCATAACCAATACCGGAGGTATGTGTCAACAGGTCTTTGATCGTGACTTCTCGTTCAGCAGGAACTGTTGTATAAGTAGTGTCAGCCGCGTTAAACTTATCTAATACTTTCTGATTTTTAAAGGAAGAAATGTACTTTGAAACGGGATCGGTTATTAAAAGTTTACCGTCTTCAAATAACATCATGATGGCAACACTGGTAATAGCTTTTGTCTGGGAAGCGATACGGAATATTGCGTCTTTTGTGAGAGGGGTTTTTGTCTCCAGGTCATTATACCCAACCGGTTTATAATATACGATCTTACCATTTCTTATGATCAATGCTTCTCCGCACTGCATCCATCCATTCTGCACCCATTCATTCATTGCATTGTCAATTTTCTTTAAACGCTCACTTGAAAAACCCGCAGCTTCAGGAATAGCCGGGGCAACGGGAGGACTTTTCTGTGCTGAAGTTTGACATATTTCTGCTACGAGCAGAAAGGCTACAAGTAATTGTCTTTTCATACTTCTTAGGAATTTTAAGATTGATATTAACCAAGTAAGAGATATTTACGAGAAAGAAAGGTAAGAAATAATTTTACCGCCCGATCCAGATAACTGAATTGCCGGTATCATATTCATTTTGTTCCCAAAGCTCATTGCCCGGATCAATTATCCACTTCCCGTCCACGATAAATTTATAGGTGTGCTTGCCTTTTGAAAGATGAACCCGCAGAACCCATTCATTTCCTTCTTTTTTCATTGCAAACGTACCAGGAGACCAGTTGTTGAATTCGCCAGCAAGAAAAACCTGCTTTGCACTGGCAAATCCCTTTAAACGAAAAGTATAATCAGGATCAATTACAAAATAAAAATTCCGGGAGTTTCCCGATTCACTAAGTGAATCAGGGTTTGCCTGTTTTGCTTCAAACTTTCCATCTATAATAAAATAATACTCGTAATTGCCAGGCCCTAGTGTATAAGGCAATTCCCACCCCTTCGCCGTTTTTTTCATAAATAATTCATCCTTTCTCCAGCCGTTGAATGATGCTGTCAGAACAACCTGTTTTGCATCTGTATGATCTTCGAGGTAAAATAAATAAGGTTTCCCAATCCTTACTACTGAATTGAATTCTCCGAACTCATTAGGAAATTTTTCCGGGTTTGCCGGATCAGCAAACCAATGGCGATCTGAAACAAACCTGTAGGTGTGGGTGCCATCGGCAAGATAGAGCTGCAATTCCCACCCTGAAGCCGTTTTATTCATCAGTAACTCATCAGGGTCCCATTTATTAAAACTGCCTGACAAGTATATTTTTTTGGCGTTTGCGTAGCCATTCAAAGTAAATACAACATTGGTTTTATAAAAAACAGAATTTACATTTCCAAGTCCATCGTTTTCACTCAGGCGGTTATCGCTGTCTGTCATCCAGTTTCCATCGGCAATAAACTTATACCAATATTTACCAGGTCCCAGCAAAACCTGTGCAATCCAACCGCTGTCTGTTCTCGTCATCGCCAACGCATCGGGCGACCAGTTATTAAAACTTCCTGCAAGCATCACTTTCCTGGCGTTCGTATTACCGCGCAGGTAAAATGTAACAACTGAATCCTTTATTGCAAATGGAGATTTATTCCGGAAACGGTTGTATCCATAAATCAGGTTGCTACTAACTGCGGGGAATCTATCAGAAAGATCCTGCTGCTTTTCAGCAAAAACAATTCTGTCAGCAGGGTTTTTTATGTCTTTGATCCCAAGCAATGGTTTGCTGATAGTGACACCGGCTTTATTATTCGTTTCGATTGTCCAGCCTAGTCTCAACAGCGAATCCCTGAACCCATTTTTTAGAAATTCTTTCAAAGCGAGATCGCGAAGATCATATTGAGTAATAAAGCTATCGAGAGTGGGTTCGGCTATCAATTTGTTAAGGGTAATGAACATTTTACCGTTCTTAATAGTATATTGTTTGGCAGGTGGCTGGGCAGAGATTGTCAGTTGGCCTGCTGATAAAAAGATCAAAAGACTGAGATAACAGCGTACCAGTTTTTTAATTATGTATATGGCGCCACTTATTTCCATATATACATTTTGCGGTTTACAAAGTTAAATCCAATTTTATGCAAAGAAAGAAAATCAAATCCAAGCATACCATCAATGCATTGATTGTAGGCAAAGCACATTTTTTCAAGATTGGTGACTAATACAGGCAGCACATCCATCGAACGGCCACCGATCGTGACGTTGTTCATATCACCATACAATGCTTCTACTTTGTCATTGCCAGCACCGGCGAGTACTATGCGGCGGGTAATAGCAATATGTTCAAATATCTTATCCGGCAACCTGCTGTCAATAATATTCGACTCGGAGCCGGTATCGAGGATAAACGTCAGTTTTTTGCCTGCCATTTCTCCATAAGTAAGCAACCGGTTATCCAATATGCTTATCGCGAAAGTATTGTATGCAAAGGTATCTTTCAGCATTTCGTGTTTGTAGATTGACGATTCTTTCTTATTAATGAGATGCAGGTAAATAAGATTTTTCTCATAATCAATGATCATTTCAAACCGTCTGAACAACTGCATACCCAGCAGCCCAAGTATTTTTAAACCCTTGCTGTTTTCTATATGACCAAGGTTTATCCTATCAGCTTCGACATGGAAATATTTGATTGGACCAAAAGAAAGTTCCGACACCTCGGTAGGGTTTGACCTGGTTGTGGCACCTGTAATGCCCCCCGGTTCGGTCTCTTCATCCGTGGAAATGTATTTACGGAAATATGTCATATTCAATATCAACTTGGGAGCGCCTGTATCCAGGATAAAATTGCCTTCTATAGTATCAACCTTTGCTTTTATTATGATCAGGTTACCTGCACGACTAAAAGGTATCACGCAGGAGGGAGAATCACTGGTAACGACAGGGTCGCGGTGGGGATTATAAAATAGTTTTCCCGGTGTAGTTTCTGCGAGTGAATCAATCGAATAATTTGTGAGAGCATTTGTCCTGACGTTCTCAGGATTTACTGCAACACGTATATCTGCAAACAAAAAGGTTATAAATAATATCCGGGAAAACAAAAACATGCCGACAACTTAATGCGCAAAAATAAATCATATCAATAGGTATGAAGTACCGTTAAAATAGTTTAACACGCTCTCTCATTCCAGTACTCTATCGTCATCTCAAATTTAATTTCCCCTTTCCCGTGAGTTCCATTTTCACGCCAACCTGCCTTGCGATAAAAACTTTCCGCCCTCGTATCCGGAGCAGTGCCTAACCAGGCAGGGGCGTTTGTTTGCATAAAATACCAATCCATCATCAAATCGTGCAATTTTCTGCCGATCCCTCTCCTATCATATTGCGGCTGTACAAATAAAGCCCATACATTATTATCTTTTAAAGATATGATGGCAAATCCAACGATGGCATCATTTATTTCACACACCCAGCCTTTGCCGCGGTTATTGATATAATCTTCTACATCCTTGTCCGGAACCAGTGCAGGGTCTGATAAAGTATTCTCTTTTACAGAATGTCTTACCATTTGTATTTGAGGAATGTCTCTTGGTTTTGCTTCGCGAAAAATCATTCTATTGCTTTCTGTAACAAATATAAGATGATCGAAAAATCAAACCGCCCCGATGTTTCGGAGCGGTTCAAAGTATTTTATCTGAAAATTATTAGTATGGAAATATTATCGTCAGCGTATTACCATTTGGACCTGTCCATGCAACCTTGCAATAATAGCTGCCGGTTCCGGGACAAGAAGTAGGATTTCCATTTACATCAAGACCAAAAGTGGCTGTTGCAGTCGCCACAGGAGTTGTGTGTTTCACTTTTCCACTTGTTAATCTGAAATCACAATTCTGCCGAACAACCAACGGTTCAATGATAGAAGTAGCGAATGCAGCGCCAAACCTGTTGGTGCCCCATTCAGCGATCCCTGTATTATTTCCGTCGGTATGAGTGCCGGTAGTAGTGATCACGACACTATTATTGACAAAAGTAAACACACGTTGCTTGGCTACCTGCCAGTTATGTTGTGAGTTATTGTCAAAAGTTATAGAAAGACCACTGCTGGTAATAGCGTGAGTGATCGTATTTAATGTGGCCAGGTTGATCAGTAATCCACCACTTACATTTGTATAAGTTTGCGAACCATTGATAGTAATACTTTTATTATCCCTGACTCTTGTGATCTTTAAATTCTGAAAAGTGACGGTAACCGAAGCGCCTGCATTCTTCCATTGCACGCCTTGCGCCATTGAAATAACTACCACACCGGTACGAGTACGATTACCAAGACAGTTAGTGCCATCATAAGTGATAGTAATGGTTCTCGGATTGCTGGTCGTGTTCACGGCTATTGTCGCATCGCAGATAATACCCTGTGTGCCCTGGTAACGGCCGGTAAAAGAAGGCGAGGATTCCAAAGCCACATCGGCATCATTGGCCACGGCATCGATCTCGGTCGCAAATCGTGACTGATCATCTGAATGGGTTGCTATCTCGGTATTCTCAGTTTTTGATTCTTTTTTACAGGCTGTAAAACTGATCAGGATGGAAAAAATAAAAAGAAAAGGAACGACAATGTGTTTTTTCATAAAAGTTGATTTGTTTATAATTTGGGGACATAGACTATGATGGTCTTTCGGAGTTTAAAGTTGCAAAACTTATTTTTTAAATTCAATGTCCCTCGCGAATAACCACAACTAAACGTAAGAAGACAATATTTATTTCAATTGTACGATCGAAAATTTACCAGGGAGTGATGAAATAATACGATTAAGCTTTGCGGAAAAAATTACCTTCGTCCATTAATACCAACGATATGTTTTACCGCTTTGGCCGCGCAAAAATATTTTTTTGTTTTCTGATCATACTTTCCTCCTGCAAATTGATGCCAAAGGAAGAAAAGGATGCAGATAAAAAAGAGTCGAGGGATGGTCATCCCGCCTGGATCATGCAGGGAAATGTGTATGAAGTTAACGTTCGGCAATATACGCCCGAAGGAACGTTGGCTGCATTTGAAAGGCATTTGGATCGTTTAAAAGATATGGGCGTACAAACTTTGTGGTTCATGCCAATCAATCCTATTGGAAAAGTTGATCGCAAAGGCGCATTGGGCAGTTACTATGCGGTTTCTGATTACTCTGCCTTTAATCCTGAATTCGGAACAATGGACAAATGGAAAGAGTTTGTAAAAAAGGCGCATGAGATGGATTTTAAAGTTATCATTGACTGGGTGCCTAACCATACCGCTGCTGATCACGTTTGGTTGACGACGCATCCCGATTTTTTTGTCAAAGATAGCACCGGTAAAGCCGCGATCCCTTTTGACTGGAGTGACACACGTCAACTAGATTATAAAAACACAGAGATGCAGGATAGCATGATCGCGTCTATGAAATTCTGGCTTAAGAATACAGGCATTGATGGATTCAGATGCGATGTGGCATGGAATGTTCCTGCTCTATTCTGGAAAAGATGCATTGATGAACTGAGGAAAGTGAACAAAGATATTTTTATGCTGGCTGAAGGTGATAAAGCTTACCTCCATCCAAGCGGATTTGATGCTACTTATCCCTGGGAAATGTTTCATAAGATGGTGCAGGTGGCGAAAGGAGAAAGACCCGCTTTTGCTTTGGACAGCATAAAACATTATTACGACACTTTGTATCCGCCAAATGCTTTGGAGCTATACTTTACCAGCAACCATGATGAAAACAGTTGGAATAAGGCTGACTACGCTACCATGCCCGGACCGATACATGCGCCGTTTGCGGTATATACTTTAACCATGTATCACAGCATCCCACTTATTTATAGCGGACAGGAGGAGCCTTTTCTTGATAGTCTCAGTTTTTTTTATAAAGACACTATTACTTTTAAAAATTTTGCACGGGAAAAGTTTTATAAAACGCTGCTGGAACTGAGGAAGAATAACGCGGCCCTGGCTTCGGATGCGTCATTCAAAAAAATTCATGCAGGTGATGATAAAGCAGTGTATGCGTATGTAAGAGAAGCTAACGGCAAAAAAGTTTTTGTGATACTCAACTTGTCCGCAAAAGAGCAAAAAATAAAAGTGGCTGATACTTCTTTACATGGTGAACCGTATAACGTTTTTATGGGAGTGAAAGAGCCATTGAAAGATACGGAATGGAATATCGAACCTTGGGGATATGTGGTATATGTATATTAACTATAACGAAGATCAGCCGATCCAATTAGAAAAAATATATTTGTCGTTTTTCAGCAAGAGTTCTATTTGTCTTTGTATCTCTGAGATATCCGCTTCATTGAGTGGTTCAAAGCCATCATAAAACCCGGTGTCGCGAAAAGGGAAATAACAAGCCTCTCCATATTTGTGAATTTTGGCGCTTTTTGCACGGCCATACAAATGATAATGTAAATAAGGCCCTTCAGGTTTAAAGACACTCCAGTTGCCATTATCCTGGTAATTTATTCTGCCAATATCAATACCCCGCTTGATAAGTCCTGTTGTCATGGCTTCCCCAATGAGCATCGTCAAATACATAAGTTCGATGGCAAGTTTGGGCGATAGCTTCGACCGGTCGATCATCCTTATTTTGGGGGTGATCGTAATATGACCTCCATCAGTTCTTGTTACCAATGGATATTCGGGAGCTTCAACAGTAAAATTATCTGTTTGATAGATCAATGACATATTACGATCAGGTTATTTCTTTTAGCTCAGTCAAATGGCGAATTATAAAATCAGGCTGTTGAAGAGTAAGTTCTTTTTCATCTTGTGTGCCTGATAGTATTGCTGCCGTCAATACTTGCGCATTTTTACCCTCCTGGATATCTGCAACAGTATCGCCAACCTTTAAAAATTCAGTATTAACCAGTTTACATTTTGCCAGCATGTCAAATATCATATCCGGATGTGGTCTGCCTTTTCCGATTTCTTCTGCGATGCCTATATAGTCAAATGGAATATTGTTCCATTGTAAATGAAGAAAGATATTCTCAAACAAATCCCTGGGTAAGCCTGTCCCCAGTCCAACTGCGATTTTTCTTTCTTTCATATATCTAATGACATCAATTGCACCTTCATTTTCCTGGAAATTGTCCATGTTATTTTGAAGATGCTTTCTAAAAGAATTTAATACCAGTTCAATAAGATGAAGTGGTTGATTCAAATTGACCAGGATATCGCGGATCATTTCTTGCTTGTCCTTTCCCCTGTTTGCTCTTATAATATCACTGCTTACCTGGACGCCATGATCTTTAAATCCCCGAACAAAGCAATCGTTCAGCATCGACGGATCTGTTTCAATGACCGTAGTGCCGATAAAATCGAAAAGTACACCGTTGATGATCATTCTACGGACTCCTTTTTTCGTTCGATGAGGTCCCACAAATTGCCATAAAGGTCTTTGAATAAGGCAACCGTCCCGTATTCTTCAACGCTGGGTTCGCGGACAAATGAAATTCCTTTTTGTTGCATGATTTTATAGTCTCTCCAAAAATCATCTGTATATAGAAATAAGAAAACCCGGCCGCCGGTTTGATCTCCTACTCTTGCCTTTTGTTCTTCATTAGCCGCCTTTGCCAAAAGCAAACAGCATTCGGAAGAACCTGTTGGAGCGACAAGTACCCAACGTTTTGTTTCGTTTAGGATTGTGTCCTCGATAAGATCGAAATTGAGTTTTTCAGTGTAAAACTTGATAGCCTGGTCATAGTCTTCAACTACCAATGCAATATGAGCTATTTGTTGTTTCACTTATACCTGCACTTTGAGTTATTCGCTTTTACAAAATAAGATTTATAGTTCAATGCACTTTTATCCATACAACCTTCCAGGTTCAGTAGTTCGACTTTTCTGAATTCCAGCGGATGACTTTCTGCCTGCAATGCGATATATCCCGTTGTTAATGGTGTCCCCTGTTTTTGTATCCATGCTGATGAATCTGCACCGAAACCGCCTCTTGTCCATGTAAGATCAGTATTGACAAACCCGCCTCCGATCATCGGTTTTTCATAGGTAAAAACTGTATCCCCGTTCACCAAATGTTTAATGATCGAATCGCCCAAAACAATTGCTTCAGCCGTTACCCATTCATCTTTCCCGAAATTTCTTGATGAGGAATTGATGCAATGCTGGTTTACCGGTTTTCCTTCCATCATCACTTCTGTGCCGGGCGTACATAAATTACAGTTGGTTCGTTTATTTTTTTCATCACTCCCCAGCAACTGCATCTCTAAAGAAACAGGAAAAGATTGATCAATATCTACTGATGCCGCCGATTGTGAATGAACCATAACTCCACTATTCAGGTAAGCATAGTCCGGTCCTCCTTCCAGTTGCTGACCTGTGAACCTATACTCAACACGAACTTTATAATATGAAAAAGGCTCTTTGTAATATAGATGACCGAATTCCCCATTAAATTTTTGAAAACCGCTGTAGTCAACTACTAAGATGCTGTCTTTTACATAAAAGTTATTATTGAAATTATCGTTGAGAGGATGCTTTGCAATTTTGATGTCCCAGCCGTCCAGATCTTTTTTATTAAAGAGCTGTATCCATTCTTCCTTGGGAAAATCAGGTCGAGCCATCGTGCAGGCAACAAAGAAAATGGAAAGAGACAGGCAGAAAAAGATCAGGCGTTTCATGGTCGTTTTGGTTTTTTATGGTAAAAGTTAAATAACAGCGATCCTATTTTATTTAGTAGCGAACCTGTCAATTAATTCCATGATCGCAACCCCTTCTTCACCGCTACAGGGATTCGGACCTTCATCCAGAAAGTAACTAACCACTTTTTCGATCATCGGTTGTTGGACATGTTGTAATGGCTCAAACGAAAACGTTTCAGTTTTCCCACCAATTGTTACCGTTAATGGCTTATGTTCAAAAAAACTAAACTCAATCTTTCCTTTTTCTCCAATGATCTCACAACTATCTTCTTCAAATTCCGGGGCAACATTAAAACACCAAATGCCACTGAATAATACACCTGATTGGAATAAAATATTTCCAGCCACCACGTCTTCGGACTCGTATTGCTTTGACTGGTTGACAGCGAAACCTGATGCATTTTTCATTTCTCCAAAGAAATAATACATAAGGTCAAGCTGGTGTGGAGAAAGATCATGAAACAATCCGCCACCCGCAATTTCCTTTTTTACCCGCCACGCCCTTGATGGATTATTCATTTCCTCTTCAGTCAATGATCTTTTATAAATATCAGACCTTACAAATCGTACTTCTCCAATGGTCTTATCATCTACCAGATCCTTTACTTTATTAAATGATGCATGGCCCCGACGATAATGAGCCACGGAAAGCTTTACATTTTTTTTGTTTGCTTCATTCGTCATCCTGGTTGCTGATGCCGAATCAACTGACATTGGCTTTTCAACGTACACGGGTTTTCCTGCTTTTATTGCAGCCAAAGTATATTCTTCATGTGAAGAAGGCGGTGTGGCAACATAAATAGCATTTATATCCGGATCATTAATAAGTTTGCCAGCATCACTATACCATTTAGGAACGTTGTGACGCCTGGCATAATCTTTTGCTTTTTCAGCGTCGCGGCGCATGACGGCCACTAATGCTGAGTTTTTAACTTTATTAAAAGCTGGCCCGCTTTTTACTTCGGTAACGTCGCCGCAACCAATAATTCCCCAGTTGATCTTATTCATAACGCATATTCTTTTTCATCAATCAATTAAAGATAAATGAAATCCTTCAGGGCAGACGCATTAAATGCGTAAGAAACAGAACACGGATTTGATAGATTTAGACAGATTATCGCGGATTTCAGGTGGCTCGACTATCAATTAAAAATGATCAGGGTTAAATCGATTTAAAAACCCGTGTCGATCCATCCCATCTGTGTTATCTGTGTTCCATTTTAATACTTCTGCCCGTGAAATTCTTCGCGACCCGTTTTGGTTTGTATTTTCTGTATTATTTTTGTTGTTCATAAACCAACCACAAAATATTTCAATTGATGTTTAAATTTTACCTATGGAATTTTTTGTGGACAAACGATCCATTGTAAGAAAGATTTGGGGCAAAGGAGATACTATACTCTTTGTTTTCGCCGGCGCTTCTGCCGAGTTTGCTTTGAATAAGGCTGTTGACTGGTTATACTTCACCGGTCGCCTGCCGGCCGATCCGCTTGGAAGGTTATTTTCAACAGTGATGTATGCCCGCCTGATCGTTTTTTCTGAAAGAGAAGCCGCTGAAAAAGCTATTGACAAAATCACTTTCATACATACGGCCGTTGAAAACAACCGCGGCGCCAAGATCCCTGACTGGGCTTACCGTGATGTTCTTTTTATGCTGATACACTATTCACTTGCATCTTATGAATTATTGGAAAAGAAATTGACTGATACTGAAAAAGAAGACCTGTTTGATGTATTCAGTCGTGTAGGACTGCGGATGGGATTAAAAGGATTGCCGGCAAATTATACAGAATGGACAATGATGCGGAATGAACACCTCGAAGCTGATCTTGAAAAAAGTCATTATACAATTGATCTCTACAAGCAATACAAAAAACATCTCGGCTGGTTTCGGTACAGGTTATTAAAGGAATCGCAGAAATTAGTAGTGCCCAGACGTGTAAATGGTTTATTACATCTCTGGGAAATTTTTCCTGGCTCACCCCTATTCTCTTCTTCTATAAATTAAGCCGGAAAATCAAATTGGATTGGTTCTTAAAGTCTCTTGTGTTGCCGGCAGCTTATAAAAAACAGATAAAAGACCTGGATGTCTTCCCATCGTGAAACTGGGTTAAAATCTTATTTTCAGAATTTATTGAAAATATGAGAATTACTGTTATTTTTGTGTTGTGAATGAGATTGAGTAGGCAAAACTAACGGTATGAATACTCTCGCTTATATTATCTACTTATTCATCACCTACCTGGTCACCGTTCATGTTGGTTTTATTTTTTACAGGAACGGGCGCATTTATATCCTCCGGCTCCTCAAGGGCGATGAAAAACTGACGGATTTCCTCAACCGGATTTTATTGACCGGCTATTACCTGCTGAACCTGGGATATGCGGCCCTGATGATCCATAACTGGAAAACGATCGTCACCTGGGCCGATCTCGTAGCAAGTGTTGGTTTCATGACGGGGAAAATAATGACTTTGCTTGCCTTGATACATTATTTAAATATGGCTGCCATTTTATTGATAAGTCATTTTCATAACCGCGACCACAGCGAAATTCTTAACAATAAAAACTTAGGATCATGAAAACATCTTTAAACCTCCTCGCCTATTTTGTTTACCTGCCCATCGTTATTTTGCTTACCTGGTATGTAGCACATACATTGTTTAAAAACAGCAAGGTCTTTATGCTTGACATTTTCAGTGGTAAGGCAGAGATCGCTATTTCCACGAACAAACTTTTTGAAACCGGGTTTTACCTTCTGAATCTTGGCTTTGCTCTTATGATCATGCGGATCGCTGAAGAGATCTTTGACAGTCGGAGCATGCTGGAAATATTAAGCACACGTATCGGTGGATTTAGTATCTACCTCGGCTTAATGCTTTTCTTTAATCTTTACCTGTTCTTCCGCGGCCGGCGGATTTCAAAAGAAAAAGCAAGGCTGGCCGAAGCATTAAAAAAAATACCGGGCAATAACGAAACGAAATAGTTTTTTTCTGTATCCAATTAAGTCGTCTCAAAAGGACGGCTTTTTATTTCGACTATTTTAACCGGCAGTTACATATTCGAATAGCATAAAGATGTTATTGCTGGTAAACGGGCCTTCCGTTCCGACTATTTGTTTTAATTTTGAATAAAACCGCAAAGATTATGGACAAAACTGCTATTGAAATTGATAGCCCGATCCAAAGAGTGCGGCAACTGGCAGCCGTTATGTTTGCGGACATGACGGGCTATACCGCCATGATGCAGGAAGATGAAAAGAGAGCCATGATCCTGCGGGACAGGCAAAGACAAGTACTGGAAACGTTGATCCCTTTTCACAATGGAAAGATCCTTCAATATTTTGGCGATGGCACGCTCAGTCTTTTTGGAAGCGCCATTGACGCCGTGAAATGTGGTATTGAAATTCAAATCGAATTGCAAAAAGAACCGAAGGTCGCATTACGTATCGGTTTACATTCCGGCGATGTTTCGTTTGATAAAGATGGAGTTTACGGAGATTCTGTAAATATCGCTTCACGCATCGAAGCGCTATCAGCTCCCGGTGGCGTCCTCATCTCCGATAAAGTTTTTGATGAGGTAAAAAATCAAAATGAAATAAAGACAGTATCACTTGGAAAGTTTAATCTCAAGAATGTAAAAAGACAAGTGGAAGTCTTTGCTGTGGCCAATGAAGGGTTGATCATCCCCACCCCGGCGCAGACAGCTGTAAAGGCTGGTTCAGAAAATAGCATAGCTGTACTTCCTTTCGTCAATATGAGCGCCGATCCGGAAAATGAATATTTCAGTGATGGTATCTCCGAAGAAATTCTAAATGCGCTAACGCGGGTTGATGGTTTGCAGGTAACAGCCCGCACTTCTTCCTTTTCTTTCAAAGGAAAAAATGAGGATATAAGGCAGATCGGGATCAAACTTGGAGTAGCCACTGTCCTCGAAGGCAGTGTTCGCCGGGCCGGGAAAAAGATCAGGATCGCGGCACAGCTGATCAATACGGCTGACGGTTATCATGTCTGGTCGGAAAATTATGATAGTGATCTCGAAAACATTTTCGACGTGCAGGACGAAATATCTTCCAGGATCGTAAACAGGTTGAGAGAAAATTTTTCTATTGGTGATAAGAAAGAGCAGATAATCAAGCCGCCGACAGAAAACCTGGATGCATACAATCTTTATCTCAAAGGTCGCTATCATTGGAATAAATCGAATCCGGAAGATATTCGCAAGGCCATTGTAAAATTTGAAGAGGCTATTGCGATAGATCCGGGTTTTGCACTACCCTATTGTTCCTTATCTTTTTGCTATTCATTTATGGGTTCATCTGGCCTGATGAGACCCGCAGAAGCTTTTGCGAAGGCAAAGGATTACACGCTGAAAGCAATAGAACTTGATCCCAATCATCCCGAATCGCATTTGTCGTTAGCAACCATTAAATTTTTCCACAACTGGGATTTTGATGGCGCCGAAGTTTCACTCAACAAAGCATTAAGTCTTAGCCTGAATTCATCGCTGATCAACCAGGTGCACGGCTGGTTCCTGATCGCTAAGGGTGATTTTGAAAAGGCTATTGAGAAAATGGAGCAGGCGCTTGTACTGGATCCTCTTTCGATGCCACTCATGAGTAATCTTGGCGACGCCTATTGTTTTGCAGGCCGTTTTAACGATGCATTGGAACAGTATGACAAAATAGTTGAAATGGATCCTTCTTACCGTCGCGGCTTCGAAGGAAGAGGAATGGTATATCTTGCTATCGGCGAAAATGAAAAGGCCATCAAAGATTTTGAGCGATATCACACGCTGATCGGCCATCCACTGAAAGGTCTTAGTTCACTGGGTCATGCGTATGCCGCGGCCGGACAGCATGAAAAGGCGCAAGAGTGCCTGGACAAGATCAAACAAAGGGAGACTGAAGATCCTGGTATTGTTCTGCACATGGATTTTGCCTTTGTGTATTCGGGAATGAAAGATTTTGATAAAGCTTTTTATTATCTCAATAAAACATACGAGCAGCGAATAGGCATCGCCTGCCTCGGTATGATCTTCTGCATACGATATCCTATGCTGAATGAAATGAAAGCTGATCCCCGCTTTAAAGAGCTGACCGGAAAAATGGGATTAGAAGCGTAAACAAACCTATTCTTTATCCTGGTAAATCGAGAGAGGCAAGACCTTCAGTGGATGAAGAAGTTTTTCTTTTACGAAGTATTACCCGGTCAATTTTATTTTTTTTCCTTTTGATAATTTCCAGTTTTCTTTTAAATTTTTCATTATCCTCATAATACAGGATAGCCAGATTAATTTGCCGAAGGCGCCAATTATAGATCAGCCATTCTCCATATCTCCTCGCCATGTCTTTTGTGAAACCATTTATAAATCGCAGGTAAGAGCTTTGCTGCATCAAGTCATTAAAAAAAGGTTTGAATGCTTTGGCAATGGACCTTTGAAAAGACAATAATTTTTTTTTGTACTTCCTTATATCGCCGGCTGAAAAATTATTTATGAGGCCCTTCCATATATCGCCGTTTATGTGAGCGTTTACACCTACCAGTGTCAATTGCCACGAATCCGCATTGGGATTGGTAAAATAGTTACTCCATACAGATTCCTGTGAAAGATGACCGCTTTCAAATTCGGAACAAGCATCCAGGAAATAATTAATAAAGCTTACTTCAAATTTCTTTATAAAGGACCGGACATTGCTATCCATCGCAGCCAATTGAACATTGATGTTACCCATCGAAGCTGTATATATCCTTGCAAAATGACCTGCAATACTTTCGGTATGAGATATGGAGTCGATCCGCTGTATAGATATCCAAAGCTCACTGCCCCTATTGTCATTGGGAAGATTGTTGTTATCATCATCTGCATTCTGACAATAACCGGCAACACTAACAAAGAAAATCTGCGACAGCACCAGGATTCTTTTTGCTCTCCCCCGGTAAAAAGAGAAAGATCGCATAACAAACTTATTTTGCTGTTGCGGAATCAAAGATGGTTACTTTTTCTTCTTCTGAAAGTGAAAAGAGGTTATACCGAAGCTGGTAGGCCTTCGTAAAATTTAGTTTATTGAATAATTGATTCCTGGTTTTCCTTAAATGAATACAGGTATTGATCACATAACTTTTAATGACTGCCTCCGGCAGGTGAGACATCCTATTCTTTATTTTCCTGTAAAACTGCAGCAGGAAATCGCCTTTATTGCCAAAGTTTACGTCCGATTTGTCTTTGTATAAACAGTATTTATTTTTAAAAATGAGGTAATGCATGATCTTCTGTTGTTCCCAGTTCATGGCCATTATCTTTTGACTGGCCAACCGGAAACAATACTCCATGCTGCAAGGCATATATAGCGAGAATAACTGGGGTTTATCTTTTGTGTGTTTTAATACGCATCTATTTAAGCAGAACCAATCCCATTCGTCAGGAAAATGGTGGTAAGCGACGCTAAGCAACAGGTTATCCTGGAACCCATCGTCAATCACCGGGTCATGAATATCATCGTATATCTGTATCACCCGCATAAGATCGAACCACCCAGGCGCCTGTGTGCTGTTCATAGCCTCTTCCTGGTTTACCAACACACATCGCAATTCAAGCAGCTTACGCTGCATATACGCAGTTTTTGATTCATGAAAGTGTAGAACAGTTGTCACATCACGTAAATTACCAGGCACTGTACAACTTGAAACATCGTGTAAAAAACTGTCAAAACATGTGTTGCATGCATCGGTGATCTTGCTGGCTGCTCTTTCCGCTTTCTCAAACGGCATTTTGCTGAGATATTCATTTATCAATTTCAGAAAGCTTTCAAGCAATTCATAAAATCGCTTGTAGCTTATCTTGTAGCTTGGGTTTACCTGTCGTAAAACTTCAACCGGCAAAAGGCTCGAAAGATCAAAACAATACTTGAGGATTATTGTCTTTCCGTTTGTTTTTGTCTGGAGGTAAAATATCTCAGCGTCGTTCTCCACGAGTTGTTTGATGAATGTCTTTCCCGCAGTCTCTGCGATACCATCTATAAATTCATCACCAAAGAAAAGCGCCAGCGTGGTAATGTCTGCAAGATCAGTAGCGGAACGGCGAAAAGGAGCCATACCGAAGAAAAGAGTATTATAAGCAAATGCGCCTTTCTGAATCGTATTCCAGAGATCCATAAAGCCCGGCAGTTTCCTGCATGATTGAAAGGCTTCTGAACGTAAGAACCAACGTTGATTATATTTAAAAACGGGCCACCAGAGAATATTCAAAAATTTATTGGAAGTAAGATGTCTCAATTCAGAAGACCACGAAAATTTGCCTAATCCCGGATAAGCTTCGAGATGCACCGGAGCGGAAACAGCCAGATGATTTTGTGGAAGAGGCATTTGCTTGTTTGGTCTCTAAAGAAACTGATTGCTGCGGACATGACCAATAAATCAGCAGGTTATTTCTGAAGATTTACAGCGAATGTTTACTTATTAACAAAAATGATTAAGTTTCTGGCAGAGAGATATCTATCGTTGGACTGATTGTATATCCGCTGTTCACTTTCGTGATTATTTATTCATCCAAACGGAATTGCACTTACGTAAAACTTCCTATAAATGCCGGATTATTTTCTGCTATTTTACTTCAGCAAAGCCAAAATCCAATCCATTGAAAAAAGTAATATGCTTTTTAAGTTTTATTGCCTGCCTGCAATATCCGATAGCGCAACCACTCTCTTTTGATACATCCGGAACTTTAAAAGAACAACAGGAAAAGATCATCACCGCATCAACGATCGTCAAGATAGAAAACCTTGGACCTACGATCAATACTAAATATGCTGAACTAAGACCTACCATCTCGGCGGATGGCAACTTATTATTTTTTATTGTTGAAAATCATCCATCGAATACCAATTACAGGAACATCAGAAACTCTCAGGATATCTGGTATGCTTTCAGGGACGAAGATGGGAAATGGGGCAAGGCTTATCACATGGGATACCCGTTAAATACTTATTATTATAATGCAGTGTTTTGGATATCACCCGACAATAACCGGATACTAATAAGAAATGCGTTTATCAATGGCGACTATGTAGGAAATGGAGTCAGCATGAGCCAGCTTAGAAGAGATGGGACATGGAGCAAGCCTGAGATGCTGCGGATCAAAAATTATCTTAAGTACGATCGCGGTCAGCAAAACGGAGCTACCATGGCGCATGATGCGAAGACCTTATTGCTTTATATGACGGAAGTGAAGGGTGGTTATGACAACGATATCTATGTATGCTTTTTGCAAAAAGCCGGTACATGGTCTGAACCGAAAAGTCTCGGCAAGAAGATCAATTTACCGAAGTACGATGAAATGACTCCCTATCTCGCTGCAGATGGAGTGACATTATATTTCAGCAGTAATCGCCCTGGTGGACTGGGAGATAACGATATATGGATGGCAAAACGTCTTGATAGCACGTGGCAGAAATGGACCGATCCTGTTAATCTCGGCAGTCCTATCAATACTCCCGATTGGGATGCTTTTTTTACATTAGATGCCGGAGGCGAGTATGCTTATTTAACCAATAGCACCGACACCTATGGAGAGAGTGATATTGTACGTGTAAAATTGTTAGAAAAAGAAAAACCCGACCCCGTTGTATTGGTAAGTGGTAATGTATATAATAAAAAAACAAATCAACCGCTCAGCGCTTCACTTGTCTATGAAACGTTACCGGACGGAGAAGAAGCAGGAAATGGGATGTCGAATCCTGATGATGGAGCATTCAAGATGGTATTACCTTATGATAAAAATTACCTGATAAGAGCAACGGCGGATCATTTCTTTGCACAATCTGAAAATCTGAATCTCGATTCATTGATAAAGGCAGGATATAAAGAGATACATAAAGACCTTTACCTGGTTCCGATCGAGATCGGGCAGGTAGTCCGGTTAAATAATGTCTTCTTTGATTTTGATAAATGGGACCTGCGTTCTGAGTCGTTCGTAGAATTGGATCGTGTCGTAAAATTATTAATTGAAAATCCTGCTATCGAAATTGAAATGAGTGCTCACACGGATAGTTATGGTTCGGATGATTACAATTTTAAACTAAGTGACAACCGTGCACGATCGGTTATGGAATATATTCTTTCAAAAGGAATCGCCACTACACGTATCAAATCACAGGGCTATGGTGAAACAAAACCAGTAGCGCCGAATGACACGCCTGAAAACAGGCAGTTGAACCGGAGGGTAGAGTTTACTATTTTAAAAAATTGATAAGCTGCGGTAAAAATTTTCTTCCAGCGTGCCGACGTTTCCTCTTGCTTCAGGGCTGATACATTAAAAAAAATGCGCAAGAAACTGAACACGGATTCAATGGATTAAAACATATTATCACGGATTTTCAGATTATTCTTCCTTCAATTAAATATCATCGGGACTTACCTGATTAAAAATCCGTGTAGATCCGTCTCATCTGTGTTATCCGTGTTCTATCTTGACCGCTATAGATATTACATTAAACTTTTAGCGAGTCTGTCCTGCTTTTTTGCTACTCATAGCTGTAGATTTTTTTATATTTTTGAGATGCAACCTGCCAGCGTATCATGCTTTTTTTCAATAACTATTACTACTATATTATTTTAGGACTGCAAGCTATTTGCGTCATTCACTGCCTCAAAAAAGGGAGGCCGAATAACTGGATATGGCTGATCGTGTTCCTTCCATTGATCGGGTGCCTGATATATATCTTTACTGAAATTTTTACCAATAGAGATATTCGAAAGGTACAATCGGGAATGAGTTCCTTGTTTAACCCCGGCGGTTCGGTGAAGCGGCTTGAAGAGAACCTGAAATTTTCTGACACATTCGCAAACAGGATCGCACTGGCTGATGCATACCTTGCTACCAATAATACTGATCGTGCTATTGAATTGTATGAATCAAGCCTCACCGGAAATTTTACCGAAAATGAATATGTGTTAAGCCAACTGATCATCGCGTATTATCAGAAAAAACGATACAGCGATATTATTCCGATCGCTAAAAAGATATACAACCTGCCGCAATTTGCCCGCTCAAGGCCACATATATTATATGCCGCAGCTCTTGGTTATTTAGGTGATCATGAGCAGGCGGAAAAAGAATTTAAAATCATGAAAGGCAGATTCTCCAATTATGAAGCGAGATATTATTATGCATTATTACTTGCCGGAACGGATCGCGTATTAGAAGCCCGTCGCCTTTTTTCCGAAATGCTGGATGAAGTGAATCACCTTAGCTCACGGGAGAAAAGATATAATCGCGATTGGTTCCGGCTTGCAAGAAATGAACTTCATAAATTAGACCATTCCACCGTTGGTGTGTAGGTCAAAACTACCTGCTTCAAACTTCAATCTTTTCAACTCCGGCAACCTTTGACTATCTGGAAGCAGATAAGAATATTGATTTTAATCACGGCGATGAATGAAAATATTTTTTTTGTGACAGGCTTAGTAAACTTACGAATGTGACAAGATTGCTGGTGAGCCAATTAAATTATACTTTAACTTTAGAATCTAAACTCAGATCATAGCAGAATTTTAAACCCTGAAACTAACATGGGGCTTCGTAGTCTTCGATTGCAGGTTGTGTTTGCCGGTTTGCTTCTATGCCGCAGTTATTTTTCTGCTATCGCCCAGGACTGTCCTCCCAATATTGATTTTGAAACCGGAACATTTGCCGGGTGGACTTGCTATACAGGATATGTTACAGGTAACGGGTCGAATATAATTAGCCTTACTCCTTCAGGGCCGGTAGATAACCGGCATACGATGTATTCTGCGTTTCCCAGTGCTGGGTTAGATCCCTATGGCGGTTTCCCGATCAATTGTCCTAATGGCAGCGGCTATTCTATCCGGTTGGGGAATAACCTTGGTGGCGGAGAAGCAGAAGGTATTTCTTATGATTTCACGATCCCGGCCGGTCGCAATACGTATTCACTTATATATAATTATGCAGTTGTTTTCCAGGATCCCAATCACCAGGAATACCAGCAGCCGAGAATGGAAATTGAAATAACTAATGTCACCGACAATGCGGTTGTCAATTGCTCGTCCTTCACGTTCATACCTTATGGCAGTATCCTTCCCGGTTTTTTCCAATCAGATAACCCTGTAGATGATGTGCCGGTATGGTGCAAGGATTGGACAGCCGTTTCTATTAATCTGGATGGGCTCGCAGGAAAAACCATCAGGCTGTTTTTTAAAACTGCTGATTGTACTTTTCGCAGACATTTCGGCTATGCTTATATTGACGTAAACTCTGAGTGCAGTGGCACTTTTGTTGGGGCCACATATTGTCCCGACGATACTGTAGTACATGTAGTGGCGCCTTACGGGTACCAAAGTTATGTTTGGTATAACAGCACATTTACACAAATACTTGGCGGGCAACAGGTACTTACTTTGTCGCCACTGCCGGTTGCCGGAACTACTGTTGCTGTTCAAGTCACTCCCTATTTCGGTTATGGCTGTCCCGATACTTTATATGCGCTGCTGATCGATACTTTGACTGTACGGGCAAATGCAGGTAAGGATACGTTCTCCTGTAATTATAATCCCGTGCCGATCGGTACACCGCCCAAACCCGGTTTAGTATATAGTTGGAGCCCTGCAGCCGGTTTGACTAATCCGAATATCGCTAATCCTCACGCTGCGCCGGCGGTGACAACGATATATGTAGTTACTACAAGAAGTAGCGGAGGAGGATGTCTGTCCAAAGATTCGGTCATCGTAACGGCTGCCGTGATCGATACTTCATTGCAATTGATTGGCAAAGCGGCATGGTGTATTGGCAGAGGCGATAGCACGTTGTTACGGGTTCAACCAACTGACAGTATTCAATGGTATAGAAATAATGTTGCCATCAGCGGTGCTAATAAAACTGACTATAAGGTAACACAGAGCGGCACGTATTATGCCATGCTATTTCACAGTTCAGGTTGCAGCATTGCAACTGGTGCAAAACAAATAACTATTTCATCTGTACCTGTTCCGGGTGTTAGTCCGGGTCTTACCAATCAATGTCTCGTGGGTAATCAATTCTTGTTTGCCAATACCAGTACCAATGCAGTTGGTGCCATGCAATACAGTTGGGTCTTTGGCGACGGTGTAACAGCAACAACAAGGGATGCCGTTCACATTTACTCGCAAGCGGGAGTATATAATGTAAAAATGATCGTCAGCAGCAACACTATTTGCGCCGATAGCAGCTTATTCCCTGTAACCATTTATCAGAATGCGATCGCCGATTTTACAGTTAAACCGACTTGCATAAACTTACCCGTTGATTTCACCAATCGTACACTCGATACTATGAATTCGCCCGTCAATTATTTATGGAACTTTAATAATGGGCAGACAGCCACTTTACGAAATCCGCCGACGCAGATCTATGCTGACCCGGGAAATTACAGGATCAGTTTATCTGTCTACACGGATCAATGCCCGACACCGGTAAATGTTTTAAACCGCAACCTTGTTATTGACAAACCAAGACCAGGGATAAAGTACCCGGTGAAATTTGCGGTGGAAGATTATCCACTCACTTTACAGGCAAGAACATTTGGAACTACTGCTGTATGGAATCCCGGAATCTGGTTGGACAACAGGGAGAGCTTTAATCCCGTATTCAATGGCACGCATGAACAGTTATATACAATAGAAATAACAACAGCGAGCGGATGTGTGACTATAGATACACAAAAAGTAGTAACTGTTAAGCAGGCTGATATCTATGTGCCCAGTGCATTCAGCCCGAATAATGACGGACTTAACGATCACTTGCAACCCATATTGATGGGTATTAAAGAACTTCGCTACTTCAGGGTATTTAACCGCTGGGGACAATTGGTATATGAAAGAAAGACTGAACTGCCCGGATGGGATGGTACTGTGGGCGGAGTTTACCAGGGCACGGGAGTATTTGTCTGGATGGTACAAGGGATCGGTTTGGATAACCGCATCATCACAAAAAAAGGAACCACCACTTTGATGCGGTAAGAAAATTGCTTTTCTGTTTTCCCGTAAATAATACCTTTAATCTTTAATGCCAACTTAGCTCAGATGGCAGAGCATTTCATTCGTAATGAAAGGGTCGTCGGTTCGATTCCGATAGTTGGCTCAGTATTTATTTAGACTTCTTGACAACATTGTTATAATACTCGCAAACCTTATTCATCAGGCATTCCTCACATTTTGGCTGCGGTCTGCATATCTCTCTTCCAAGAAAGGACATGGCCATTCCGGCATCCCACTGTTTTTGCGGAAGCGTTTCCATGATCTGTTTCTCTATTTTCTTTGGATCAGTACCGGAAGCTAGACCAAGTCGCGGAGCCACTCTCACTACATGCAGATCAACTATCACTCCTTCCGCAGGCTTACCGGATTCTCTTAGTATAACACAGGCTGATTTTCTTCCAATACCCGGCAATGCCACCAACTCATCTAATGTAAGTGGGATGTTGCTATTCTTTTTTATTTTTTGACCTATCTCTGTCAGCCATTTTGTTTTATTGACAAAGTTGCGCACCTTACTGATGAGCGGGAATAAGGTTTCGGGTGTTGCTTTTGCAAGCGCCTGCATATCGGGAAACGCTTCAAATAGTTTAGGGGCAAGCTGGTTGATGTTTCTATCCGAATCCTGCGCGGATAAAATAACCATCACCACAAGCTGGAAAGTATTTTTATATTCAAGCGGATGTTTTTTGTCTTTGTATTTTTTTAGCAGTGGCTTGATAGCCTCCGGCCAATTTGTTTTTGAAGCCATGATTTACCTTTTGACCGGATAAATCTACAATAAATAATTAGCCTGCCTGGGAAGCTGTTTAAATTTTATGGAATGGAACACGGATTATCACAGATAAAAATCCGAGTAAATCTTTCAAATCCGTGTCATCGGTGTCCTGATTTTTTCATTTTCAAACAGCTTCTGGGGCCGTCCCAATTTTTTTAGAAAGTAATAATGGGATCGCAATGCAGAAAAGAAGCTTTTGTTTTCATTGTAGGGGAGATTAAACTCCAGCGCAGTTTTCTTTACAATGTCAGAAATTTTCCGGTAATGCACGTGGCACACCTTGGGAAAAAGATGATGCTCTACCTGTAAATTAAGGCCGCCGCATAAAAAAGAAGCTAACTTATTTTTTGAGGCAAAATTTGCCGTGGTCTTTATCTGGTGAATAGCCCAGGCTTCTTCTATATTATTTTCCTGGTTCGGACGCCTGATCTCCGTATCCTCGACTACATGAGCCAGTTGAAAAACCAACCCAAGAACAATACCTTCTGCAAAATTCATTGCTAAATAGCCGATCAAAAATTGCCACCAGGTTATATCCATTACCAGCAAAGGGAGAACAATAAAAAGAGTATAATAAATGGCCTTATAAAAAAAGAGATTAAAGTATTCGATCTTTGGATGCTTATTGACATGGCTATCCCCTATATTTTTTTGAAAAAATTTTAAATAGTCTTTCCTGAAAAACCATGATAATGTCGTGAGACCATAAAGAAAAAAAGCATAAATGTGCTGGTAGCGCTGGAGTTTATTTAATTTATCCGTTTGGGAAACACGGAGGAGACCGGGAGCGATCTCAATATCTTCATCATGACCTACAATATTGGTATAGCTATGATGAACGATATTATGCGTTAAATTCCACACATAAGGATTGGCGCCTAATAATATTAAATGTAAATCCCAAACTTTTGTTCACTCTTTTATTGGACGAATAAGCGCCGTGCAATGCATCGTGACAAATATTAAATCCAACAAAGGCCATTGTCATTCCTAATAAAATTGCAAACGCCAGCTTAATTAACAGTGGCAGCGTCACGGCAATGATCAGCAGGTAAAACAATATCATCATAGAGAAAAAGAATACTGTTTTAAAGACCATTAGTTTATTTGCATGCCTGGATAACTGGTTATTTTTAAAATAGCTTTCCACCCGCTGTTTCAGGGTAATGGCAAAAGAAGATTTTACCGGATCAATGAATTTCAATGAGTGTTTCATTATTGCGTGATTATTTGTATTTGGGTCCGCATGGTGCAGCGCCCCTCATTTTTAATCAAAATGGTCAGGAGTGATTTCTGTAAGAAGCTTTTCCTGGTAGTAATTTCTAATGCCGATCAAAAAAGGTGATATAAAATAGATTAACCTTTTTTTGCTTATCGCAGAATTGATTTAAAATGGTAATGCTGAAGGTAAGACTTTATTTGTTTCCAAAGGTCAATCTGTATATAATGTCTAAAGTAATACCGGATAATTACGGGATTTTAACAGTGCATGAATGAAACTATAGGATAGTAAGTACAGAAATTTATTGTTTAACATAGCTTACTGTTCAAACTTATATTTTTTCAAATACCAACCGGAAATGATCCATTGATTCTTCCTGGAAGCAAACCCTGTTCGGACTTATTTTAAAAATATCTACTTGCTTCCTGAATTTTTTACTGGTTAAAATTTTAGGTACAAGTGATGCATATAGCCAATATTTCTTCAAATTGAATTTTCTGAATTTCTTTCTCCATTGTCCTATCGTTTCTATGTAATCCAACCTCCCGCTGCTCCTCGATATTAATTTAAACATTGGCGCTGCATTTTTTATCACCATCTCCGGGCCATAAGGCAACCATGAGCCAGGGAACTCTTCTATCATCAGCGCCAGCACATGCGATGTGGAGCCTTTTTTGGCATTGATATTAATTTCTTCAAAAGGGAGCATGTTTTTACTAAACACCATTGTTTGCATGTAAAAGCGTCCACCAACGGGCAACAGTTCATAGATCATTTTAAAAAAATCATTATAAATTTTTTCCTGCTTGCCCTGCTGCCATTCTTCGATTGAACAGAAATGTTCCATTCCGCCTATGCAGGTAATGGCATCAAATTGGCCAAAATCGGATGGCTTAACATACCTGCAATCTTTCACCAACACATTCAACCCGTTTTTCTGACAGGCCTCTGCCTGGCCCTGCGACAACGTCAAACCAATAGATTCAGCGCCCCTGTCTTTGTTGATGTACGTTAAAAAAGGTCCCCATCCGCATGCCATATCCAGCACCTTGCTTCCTTTTTTGATATAAAGACTGTCTGCAATGAATTTATGTTTTTGTTTTTGCGCTTCCTCCAGGGTCATTGAAAAATCGCCATCATATTTTGCACCGCTGAAGTCTGCTGTCTCCCCTATGCTTATACGGAATATCTTATCTATAGTAGTGTAAGTAAAATCGAGATCTTTTTGATTTGCCATATGTATTTGAAACTAAACACTGATGTGCCAGCGCTTAATAAAGATAGCTTATTTCTTTATGCAGCTATTGAATTATGCAGTTAATGAGAAGAGCAAGGTATGAATGACAAGAGCTATTATACTAAAAAGAAGAGATACATCGCTACCTGTGCTTCAGTTGGCGATAACATTTTTTTCGAACCCGGCGATTGCTTGAAAAATATAAACAATAGGGAACTGGTTACAGGATTTATTAACAATGAATTTCATCTTGCCTTAGGAGCATCTTTTTTTTATGAAACCGCTACGGCGTTTCACTGCATCTGCAATTGTCCTTTGATGGCATCATGAAACTCTTTTTGAATGATAAATCTATAATAAAACGGCAAAGGATTATTCCCCCATTGCTGATCTATTTATCTTTTAAGATCGCTTCTCCTTTTGTCAGCCATGAAAAACCGAAAGCCCATAATGCAATTGTTTCTGAAACAAAAACAGGCCGGTAATCCCTGAGCGAATCCTGCAGACTTTTCACATTAAAATAAACAAGCAGAAAAATAATACAGGCGAGAATGGTATATCCGCAGAACCGATAGATCCTGTTTCGCATTATTTTTTGCGGAGTGGGATTATCGGATTTAATAGTGAAAAGAAACAAACAGAAATAAGCCAGTGTCAGAAAAAATGAAGCAGCGGAAATATCGTGCACCACACTCACCCCGGAATCACTGTTCCTGTGCAGGAAATTACATGCGGATGAAGCCTCCGGGCCTCCCGTCGGAAAGAAAGCAATACACACAGCAAAAATGGAAGCCAGCTTGCTCGCTATCTTATCTTTCAGATCATAACCTTTATAAGAAAATAAAAATAACCCGACAGCGCAGAGAGAACCAACAAGGTAATTGCCCATCCTCGTATAATAATAATCGCTGATCGAGGGTTGAATGGTGCGGCATGTTTGTACAAACAGCATTCCCACAACCAATACAACCGGTAGAGCAATGCCGAGGATACCAACACCACGACGAAGTGCGAGAAAGGAAATAACCAGGTTCCGGTTAGGGTCGGGCTTCTGAGGCTCATTGTTTTCCATAAGTGGTTTAGTTTGGTTTTAATAAAGCTACTGATTTATTTCCGGGGCATTTCCGGGATGCCGGTGAAAAAATATGTCGCCGGTTTTTTTGATAATCTAATTTCATCCTAACTTAGAACTGTCTTTCCGCAATATGAAACTGCTAAATGTTTTTATTGTTTGTGTAGTTGCACTGATTGTTTCAGTTGGCCAGCTGGCCGCGCAAACCAATACCGGGAAATGCGGATGGCTGAACATCGAAAAAAAGGAGGAAAACAAAAACCATCTTCTGTTTGCCTTACGAAAAGCATCAGCGCAGAAAACGATAAATGAGTATTTGCAGAATCACAGGACACAAACCAACGACACCCTATACACACTTCCAATTGTTGTTCATGTCATCCATACCGGTACTGCAATAGGTTCTCCGGATAATCCCACCGATGCAGATATCAATGACATGATCACCGGTTTGAACAATGCGTGGCGAAAGAACGGCGCTCAGTATGGTGGCGCTGATATTAAAATGCAATTCCAGTTAGCTATTCGTTCTCCTCAATGCGGCATTACCACGGGTATCAATCGCGTTGATGGAAGCTCCATTCCGAATTATGTTTCCGGCGGCATCACTACTGACACTGACACCTATCCTGGCAGCGCCGATGAGTTATCGGTAAAAGCCCTCAGCCGCTGGCCGAATACTGATTATATCAATATCTGGATCGTTAATAAAATAAATGGAACTGCAACCGGCACGGGCGGCTTTGCTTATTTCGCTGAGTATAATCTGGCGGCCGGTGACGGTATCGTTATCAACGCAGCGTTTGCCAACGGAGCATCATCAAAAACATTAGCGCACGAAATGGGACATGTATTTGAATTGTATCACACATTTCATGATGATGCTTATGAAACAACTTGTCCGCGGACAGACTCTTGTGCTTATTATGGCGATGAGGTTTGTGATACGGAAGGTGGCCTGGTAGAATATGTTTGCACCAATACTACTAACAGTTGCACGGGTATGCTTTATGAAATAGAAGACGCCCTGGGTTATACTGTTTTGAATAATTATATGAACTACACTGATTGCCCGTGGATGTTTACCCAAGGACAGAAGGACAGGATCAGGGCAACGCTATTCACTTTCAGACACGGATTGATCAGTTCAGGCGCATTGAGTCCGCCGCCGGCAAATTTTCCTGCTGTCGCCTGCATACCAACAGTGGACAACGGACGATCAGTCTATTATGGCGTAGAAAAATTTGAGTTTAATACTTTATCAGTTTATTCCAATACAAGTATGGCAGACAGCGCTACTTATATTGACCGCAGTTGCAATCAACGAACCACCGTAGTCAAGGGACAAACTTACCCGCTTACTATAACCGGCAGTTACTTTAATCCCTGCTGGTTCAAAGCATATATTGATTATAATAACGATGGTGATTTCGATGATGCCGGAGAGTCGCTCATTCCATCTGTCTCGGTAAATTATAATGGAACTGTTACTGTGCTGGTAACGATTCCTTCTTCCGCCGTTGTAACAGGCATCCCGCTTCGTTTGCGGGTCATCGCTGAACAGCCATCTAATGAACCAACAGCTTGTCACCTTACCGGCGATCCGAGTGACGGCGCGGGCCAGGCAGAAGATTATGGAGTGATATTGGCAAACCGGATGATCGTATCAGCAACTTCAGGTCCATGGAATGATCCCGCAACATGGATGTGCAATTGTGTGCCACAAGCCGATGATGAAGTAACAATTAAAACCGGTCATACCGTTAATATTACTCCTGCCATGGGACAGGTGACCTGTGTTAAACTTAATCTTGAGGCAGGAAGTTTTTTCAATGTTGATGGTTCATTTAAAACAACCGGGAACTGAACTGCCGAAGAACAAGTCAAAAGGAATAAGTTGCTCATTCACTTTCGTCACCTTATTTTTATCAGCCCATTCCATTAAATCACTATTTATGAAAAGGATAGTCTCATTAGTCATATTGCTGTTCCCAACGCTCATACTTACTGCGCAGGACAAATATTCATACAGCGCCGATCTTAAAAATATAGTGGATGATAAAGTAAGAGTAGAGTTGCTGACCCCGGCAATCAAAGAAAAGGAAGCCGTCTTTACTTTCCCAAGGGTTATTCCCGGCTCTTACAGTGAAAAGAACTATGGCAAATTTATCGATGATTTCAAAGCGTTTGACGGCGATGGCAAATCCCTGAAAGTAAAAAAGGTTAACAAAAACCAATACTCAATTTCAGATGCTTCTAAAATGAGAAAGGTGACCTACAAAGTAAATGACACGTGGGACACACCTGATAAGGATTTTATATTTCAACCCGGCGGCTCCAATATTGAAAGCGGGAAAAACGTGGTCATGAACAACCATGCATTCTATGGTTACTTTGAAGAATATAAGAACCTTCCTTTTGAAATAAAAATAAGTAAGCCTTCATCCATGTACGCGTCTACTCATTTGCAGGTGGAAAGAAAAAATCCTGAAGAAGACCTGTTGATGGCAAAGAATTATGTTTATCTCGCTGACAACCCGGTTTTCTATTGCGTTCCTGATACTACTTCTTTTGTTGTCGGCAATAGCCGGATAAATGTCTCTGTGTATTCTGCTACGGGAAAAGTGAATAGTAGCCAGGTAAGCGGTTACCTGCACCCTATGGCTGTGGCCCTGCAACAATTCTTCAATGGTTTGCCGGTAGATTCCTACCAATTTCTTTTTTATTTTGAAGATCCCGAGATAGCGCTTGCTGATAAAGAAAAAGGTGGTGGCGGGTACGGCGCTTTGGAGCATAACTACTCATCGTTGTATTTTTTACCGGAGATCGCATTTGAGCCAAGACTTAAATCTATGGTGAATGAAGTATCGAGTCATGAATTCCTCCATATACTAACACCGCTAAACCTGCATAGTGAACTGATAGAAAATTTTGATTTCATAAACCCCAAAATGTCAAAACATCTTTGGTTGTATGAAGGGGTGACTGAATATTTCGCCAACCTTGTGCAGGTACAAAGCGGCATTATTTCTGAAAAACAATTTTTCGAGAACATGCGTGATAAAATTAACCAGGCCGAAGAGTTTGGAAATTTTGCCATGACGACAATGAGTGAAAAAGTGTTGGAAGGAAAATACAAAGAGAAATATTCAAGCGTATATAACCGCGGCGCATTGATCGGCCTGATGCTCGATATATATATTCGCGAAAAAACTAAAGACGAAAAGGACCTGAAGAAAGTTATTATGGAACTAACAAAGAAATATGGCGCGGGCAGGCCATTTAAGGATGACGAATTTCTTGATGAATTTGTAAATGCGTCGCACCCGGAAGTGAAAATTTTTATTGACGACTATATTAACGGTGAGAAGCCCCTGCCCTTCGCTCAATATTTCACTACACTCGGCTATGAATATAGCCCGTCGAAAAGAATAGACGTGTATTTTGCTGGTAAAATGGGACTAAGATATGATGAGTCAAATAAGACGTTTGCATTCGAAGACGTCGAGAATAATAATGCTCTTGGCATCAAAGAAGGCGATTTCTTTTTAGCCGTGGAAAATACCCCTGTCACCGACGATAATCTCGAGGAATTATGGGAAAAATATTTTCAGAAAAATAATTCCTATACGGTTCTGTCAGTAAAAGTTAAACGGAACGGCGAGGAAAAAATGTTGAGGGGAGTTTTGTTCAAGGGTTATCTTGAATCCAAAAACTATGTAGGCCCGGTTTCTAATCCCACTGCTGCCCAAAGTGCTAACCTGGATAAGCTTACTAAAAATTAAAAGGGTAAACGGCTGGGGAGGTGATTTCAATCGTCATTTTTCATTATCTTGTTTGTCCAAAAAAATTGTTTATGAAAAAAATCATTTGCCTCGCCGCTATTTTTAACCTTGTTTTTATTTTCCTGATGTATTGTCAAAGCAGCGCTCAAGGTCCCGGCGCTGAAGATATAAGGTCACAAATGGTGAAAGACTGGGAAAGAGCTAAAGCTTATACCATAGAATACCTGAATACAATGCCCACTGAGAAATATTCGTTCAAAGCGGTGGATAGCATCCGCAGCTTTGCGCAGCAGATGCTGCACCTTGCCTCAGGAAATGTATTTATCATGTCGAACGCAACGGGCGATGCTCCCCTTCCCTGGCTTATGACAGATCCGGAACACAGAGTCTCATCACAACAGAAGGATTCTGTGATGTATTATGTGACGGCGAGCTATGATTATTGCGCCAACCAAGTAAGGAAATTCGATATGAACAAGTGGAATGAAAAACACAAGATGTTTAACATGTTTGAAGAGACGAGGTATGCCTTAATGAACAAAGCATTTGAGCACCAGGGTCATCATCGCGGGCAAACTACTATCTATATACGCCTGCAGGGGATAAAACCGCCTGAAGAAAAATTGTTTTGATAAGCTTGCTGATCTGCAAATATTTAAGGCCTGACCACTCCTGATCCGGCGATTCTTTTATAATGTTATAGATAAGAAGGAGTCGCCGTTTTTCTTTAATACTTCGATTAGCCATCAAATGACAGCAATGATCTTATCATCGCGAGGAGAATCACCTGGCTATTCATAAAATTTGGCAAACAATATAACCCCCACTGATGTACGTAAGAAGAAGTTTTATTTCTAAATTTGCAAAAAAAGATGCGATATCAGAATATCATCTTTTTTATTTTTCTTTCTCTTAATGCCAGTTCACAATCAGCAGGCGAATTCACCTCCTATTCGGTAAAGGATGGGCTATCGGACAACAGAACTTATGACATGATCCAGGATGAACGTGGATTTATCTGGCTTGCAACAGCCAATGGTCTGAATTTTTTTGACGGGAATAATTTCACCGTTTATAATACAAACAACAGCGGATTAAAAAGTAATATAATATACGAGATAAAGAAAGGGCGATCGCATGAATTGGTATTAGCTACAGGATATGGGGCAATTATCATGGATTCACGAACTGCGATCATGAAAAAAATTTTGATTCCATCGCTTCCGGAATTAACAGTAAAGACCAATACGATACGTCATATAGAATATACTTCAAGCGATGAACTGGTATTGGGATCCGACCTGGGAATATACGTATTCGACAGATCGGGGAATATAGTTGACAGCGTAAGGACTGAATTTAATGCCGAAGAATTGCGGACAAGATGGTTGCATTTTACAAGCGGCCTTGCTTCCTTTCCAAATGGCGATGCACTGGTCTCTACTACAAATGGGTTTTTTTTATATGATCATGATAAGAAAAAAATTACACCCATAGATCATCTTAATAGTAAGCTTTATGACCAGATGGTCTCTTTCCTGAGTAAAAGAGGCCATAGCTATATTTTTGAGATAAACAGGTTCGGCCAGCTTTTTTTTATTGATAATCTTTCTTTTGTTGACAGCATCTTTATCATTGATATTCCGGGGAAAAAGATTATTTCAAAAAAACTTCCGTTCCCTGCAAAAGATAATATCCGCTGGGATTCGAAAATTCAATTTCATTGGGATTCATTGCTAAGTATCACTACTGCCCGATCAGGTTATTATTTATTCTCGTTCGATCAGGCCTTAACGGAATGGCGACTTATCTCCGGTAAAATAGCCGATAACTTTTTTACGCAGAGTGTTCTGATTGACAACTCAAAGAGGTTTTGGGTAGCAACAGAAACAGGGTTTCTGAAAGAAAACGTCCATTCTCCTGAGATAAATAATATTTCCATAGTTCCATTTGTGCCCGGAGGTAGCTATCATCCCGTGACAGCAGTTTATTCTACTGATACCCGGTGGTGGATCGCCGGTTATTCAAAGGAATCGGGATTGATGGTGCTGGATACATCCTTCAGGCTGCTCAAAAGAATTGAATTTGAAAAAAAACCAGGTGATAAAAACTTTGTGGTCAGCATCACCCGGTGGACAAAAGATACTTTGCTCGTTGGCTCAAAAAGCGGTGTTTGGTTTGTTGATATTAATAGTTATAAGTCAAGCCCTTTTTCTATGCCGGGTACTGGCTTCAATTTGTCGGGGATCACAATTCAGAATTCATTCAGGGATTCAAAAGGACTGCTCTGGTTGAGCGGTGGCCAGGTTGGAGGAGTTTGGCAGATTGATCAGACAAAAAGATCGGCCAGGCATTTCGTTCCCGGCAATTCTCCTTCGGATCTTCCTCTCAGGAAAGCGATCTCTTTTGCCGAAGATAACAATGGAGATATATGGATGACTCATTGGATGGATGGACTCGCAAGGTGGGCCAGAAAAAAACAGATTTTTGACACGCTCATTCAGCAACATGATATAAAAGGAAATTTTGTTTTCAGTTGCTCGGGAGTCGCTAATGCCGGCGATAGTGATCTGTGGCTCTTTATTAATTCTTATGGCCTGGTAAAGTACAATATCCCTACCGGAACATTTAAAAGGTTCGTAGCCACTAATGACCGTGCTGATGATAATGATGACTGCGTCCTGATGACTGGTCAAAAATATTTATGGATAAACCTGCGCCATTCAATTATCCTTTACAACACACACGACAATACCTATATTACATTAACGACAAGAAACGGTTTGCCTGAAGAATCCAATGCGTCCGGGAAACCTTACTTTGATTCCCTGAAACAGGTTGTTGCTATTGGTTTTTCAAATATGGTTTCATTTATAAATTGTAATTCAGCGGAGAATATTTCATCTGATTTCAAAGTCTTTATTTCGGGAGTTAAAAATCTTAAAGATGGTTCTTATAGAGATTTTAACCAGCCGGTTGTTTTAAAAAACAGGGAAAATGATCTACTGGTAAAGTTTGCCGTTCCCGATCTTGATAAATTGTTGCCCTTTCCCGAATTTGAATACAGGCTTTCAAAAGATGGCGAATGGAAATCAACGGGCTCAAAAAATACTTTGAACCTGAATAACCTGCCTCCGGATCTTTACCACTTACAGATACGAATAGCGGGTGATAGTGCGCCAGGTGATGGTAGCATAGCCGGGATTGAAATAAAAATACTTCCTCCTTTTTACAAGACAGCCTGGTTCTTTATGTCTGTATTTTTAGTAGTAGTCTTTTTGGCTTACGGTGTTTATCGCATCCGCAAAAATCAGCTCCAGGCACTACAAAAGGTTCGTGATAACATTTCAGCCGATCTGCATGATGATATCGGCTCCCGGCTAACCAGTATCCGGATGCTTTCAATAGTCAGCGAAAGCGAGATGACATCAACAGAAGAAAAAAAGGAATACTTAAAACGGATAAGTGAAGAGGCCTTAGCATCCGGTGAGGCATTAGATGAAATTGTAAGAAACATGGCCATACAGGATGAAGAAATTGAAGATATCATAGCGAGGATGAGGCATTATGCGGGTTCTGTATTCAATAATGGGATCACCGATCTGAAAATGGAAGTGGAAGAGCCAATCGTTTTGAAAAAAATGAACCTCGAAAAGAGAAGGGACATGTTGCTCGCTTTTAAAGAAATTCTGAATAATATCAGGAAACATGCAGAAGCAAAAACTGTGTTTGTCAGGCTAACAACTGAAGATAAAAGCCTTTTTCTTAAAGTAAAAGATGACGGTATCGGTTTTGACGTTAACGAGTTTACTGACAGAAGCGGAATTAAAAACGTAAAATCCCGGATTCAAAAGTGGGGCGGGGAAGTGATTATGATTTCAGAAAAAGAAAAGGGGACAACGATAGACATACACCTGCCTTTTTAAGCACTCATACATAAGGATGATTTTTTTTGATAGTCGATAATTCTAATTTCACCATATGCAGACAAGTCTGATCTTTTTTGAAGATAATATTGATTTGCGGAAAACGTTGGTGAATTTATTGAATAATAATACCGATTATATTGTTCTTGGAGATTATGATGATGTGTCAAATGTTGTAACAATTATCAATGAAAAATTGCCCGATGTTGTCATACTGGATATTAATATGCCCGGCAGGAGCGGTATAGAAGCTATTCCCTTGATCAAAGAAACAAAACCTGATGTATCCATTATTATGTACACGCAATTTGAAGATGATGAAAAATTATTTAAATGCCTCTGCGCCGGCGCTGATGGATATATTTTAAAGAAGGTCTCCCCTTTTAAACTGGTAGAGGCCATAGATGAAGTGTCCGAAGGGGGTTCACCTTTATCTCCAACTATTGCCAAAAAAATTCTTACATCATTCAGGTCTAAACAAAAAAAGGCAAGCAATCACTTTAACCTGACGACCAGGGAATCTGAGATACTTCAACTGCTGGTGAAAGGATATAGTGTGAAACTTATAGCAGCTGATATGGCTATATCCTACAACACGGCCCGCACACATTTAAGAAATGTGTACAGAAAGCTACACGTCAATTGCGGAAAGGAAGCCATCGCCAAAGTTCTATCAGGAAAAATTGTTTAGCTGATAATCCCTCATCTTACATCGATGCCTGGATGTCAAACTCATCCCAAAAGATGATTGTCCTGCTATACCTCGCCAGCTAACTTTGATAATTACCGATAACAATTACACTCCTTCATTCTGACGCTATGATAACACGCCAATAATCCGGATCACGGTTTGAAACAACATTAAATGATCCATTATGAAAAAGTTATTTTCTTTAACATGCCTGGTTTTCACAATGTTCCTGTTTAATGAAGTAAATGCACAAAAAATCGGGAAAAAAATCAAAAAGACAACAGAACGAAAAGTTGATCAAAAAACAACAGAAGGTATTGACAAAGGAATAGATAAGGTCTTTGAAGGTGTAGGATCAATTTTTAAAAAGAAAAAACATGCTGACGACAACGATGAAAATACCAAAGAAACAGAAGATTCGGCGACAGTAGCGGATGATCAGCGCAATGATACCTTGCCCGTAGATACCGTCGGCTTTGGCGTTTACACCAAATTCACTTTTGAACCCGGCAATAAAATTATTTTTTATGATGATTTTGAGAAGGATAAACTCGGAGACTTTCCTGTTCGATGGGAAACCAATGGAAGCGGCGAGGTCGTTACTAATTCATTGTACAAAGGAAATTGGTTTTCAGTTTCGGGACGGGCCGGTTATGTGCCATTATTGGTTGATGAACTTCCTGAAAACTATACGATAGAATTTGATATCGCTACGAATGGCCTGGCAAAGAATAATTCAGCAACTGCGGTGTCACTCTATTTCCTAAACAAGAAAAGTTATACTTCTGGTGGTGCAGGCGGTCACGCCCATTTTCATATCGGCATGAGTTCAAGTGCCACGATGGCCATAGCAAATTCAGGTGCAGAAAAAACACCTCGAATCCAGTCAAACCTGAACCGTAAGTTTAAAGTGGATATGCTGGTTCACTTTTCAATAGCCGTGAATAAGAAACGATTGAGGATATGGATGGAGGAAGACAAAATTGCGGATATCCCGTCACTACTTGTTGGTAATATGGGACGTTACCTGCTATTTGAAGTATATGGGGTCAACCCGGAAAAAGGACATACTGTTCTATTATCAAATTTTAAGATCGCTGAGGCAGGAGAAGATATGCGCTCCCGTTTGCTGGAAAGCGGGAGATTTAGCACAACCGGGATTTATTTTAATACCAACGAAGCAGTCATAAAGCAAGAATCGTACGGCGTGATCAAAACTCTTGCTGATTATCTGAAAGAGAATCCTGAAGTTAAAATAGAGGTCATCGGTCATACTGACGCTCAGGGAGAAGAAGAATACAACCGGCAACTATCTGAAAGAAGGGCACAAGCCGTCGCAAAAGCACTTGTCAAAGAATTTGAAATAGAAGAGGGTCGGTTGATGCCATCCGGAAAAGGTGAATCAGAACCGGTGGATGACAATGCTACAGAAAAAGGCAGGGCGAATAACCGGAGAGTTGAGTTTGTGAAAATTTAAAACCACAGTATATGAAATCTAAAATAAGCCTAACACTAATTGTCTTATTTTTTATGGGTTTAAATGCCGAAGCACAGCTTGTGGAAAAGCTAAAAAAAAGAGCGCAAGAAAAAGGACTCGCAACCAGGGAAGTGTCGTATGATACTACAGAGAATGCAAAGAATAGAACAGCCTCAAACGGAAATGAAGAATTGGTTATTAATTCTGCTAAAGATTTCTTTACATCCGATGTGGTTATGAAATTGTACTACGAAACAAATTCGGTTATCCATACCCAGTACTTTGATGCCGATAATATTGCTATGCGTACGGAATTGCCTGACCCTGCAATAAAACCGCTGTTCCATGATGGTAAAGGTTATGCCTATGCCTATAATGAAAAAACAGGTGGCTATGAGAAATCGAAACTAATGTCTTCAGGTGGGATAGGTTTCATGACTGCCAGCATGATACCGCAGGCTTATAAACTTCCACCCGAGCCTTATTTAGATGCATTTGGAAAATTGCAAGAAAAAGACATTACTCTCAACTTCCTGGTATTGGAAATGGCTTTTATCTATAAACCCCAGCGATTTTGAAGATGACTCTTACTACATACCTTCCAAAACCAAATGCAACAATTCAGATAGTTGTATAAAATTCAGCTACAATGACCCCGAATACCCTGGAAGCTATATAGTGTTTGATGATAAAGGCAGGCTGTCCGAATTGTATATAAACACCATCAATCCGGACGTCAAAAAAGAAGATCATCCCACCGGAAGATTTGTTTATACATACAAAGATGTAAGTGTTAAACTCCCGGATGCTGCAGAACAATCCATGATTCCAGGTCCATTGGGTAAAATGCTCAATCTGGAAAGAGGACTGGAACCCTGGAAATACAATAAAAAGGACAAAAAAAAGAAAGATAATAAGAATTAAGAAACAATACAATGAAAACACGATTTACAATACTCATAGTGTTATGCCTTTGCTTAAGTGTAAGTACACATGCACAAAAAAAACAAAAACTGATGGAATCTTTTTTGGGAAAGGGCAAAAAAGACACTTCCAAATTACCAGATGTTTACACATTTCAATGGGAATATAAAACTATAATGAAAACGTCCAAAAATGAAGAAATGAACATGGATTATCTCATTAATCCGGATAGCGACTACTTTGGTATGAAAATGTCCGGTAAAGAATACCGGCAAATGGACTTCATGTGTATTGTGGTAGATTCAAAAATTGAAACCTCAACGACGTTCATGAGTTCCGGAGGACAAAAAATGGCAATGCTGAGTAACCAGCCTCAAGAAGGTACAAGAAAAGAAAAAGAATCAAAAATGGGCTTCAAAGAAATTGGCACTAAAGAAATACTGGGTTATGAATGCTATGGCATTGAAGTTGAAAACGCTGATTATACAGGGACCATGTACTTTACCCTGGATGCTCCCGTAAGCTTTAGTGCGCTCTTTGCTTTCTCTAAAGAAAGTACGCCTAAGGGTTTCGATCCTGCACTGTTGCAGGTGCTGGAAGAAGATGCATTACTTATGGAAATGAACTTTGAAAACAAAAAGAAAAAGAAGGAAAGTTTTACGATGACAGCGTAAGCCTTGAACAAAAAGAAACCACAATAACAAGCCAGCGACTTCAAATAATTCCCGGGTTTTAATTCTAAAGTTTATCCTTCGGCAATAATAATAGGAAGGCAGGAAATATTGATTTAAAGAATTTTTATTAATCCTCAGACAGAAAAGAGTAAAGTCAATAAATTTATTTTAAAAACTCAGCTACCAAAATGCCAAGATAAGTGCCGATAGCAGTACCGATTGATCCGGCTAACAAACCCGGCAACTGAAGATCGGGTCTTCCAAGACTTGCAGCACATACCGGCGCCGATGTCGCTCCCCCAACATTTGCATTGGATGCAACAGAGACAATATCCCAATCCTGTTTGAATAAACCTCCAATACCAAAAATGATGATGCCGTGAATAACAATAATTACTGTATCCCACAATAATAGGACTCCTGCGACTTCTCCACTCTTCATTAAAGCATTGACATCACAATAAGCGCCAATCACTGCCAGGAATATCATGACCAGCAAAAGACCCATGATCTTCCCTCCTTTTAGCTTTTGTACAAAAGGTATTTGCGCAAGTAACAAGGCGATAGTTGTCAATGTAAGTATCGAAGGAATTTGAGGAATATATTTTGTCACCAACCATGAAATAAACATGCTGCCAAAACCAAGGGTCAGCAATATTGAAATGTCCATTAAAGAAGTTTCTGTTTTTACATGCATGGCAAGACTCCTGAGTTCGTCATCCGAAAGGCCTTTCATTTCCGGAGGTACATTCTTTTTTCTCGGAAAAAATTTTTGCAAAACGGGGGGCAACAATAGTGTCATCATGATCCAGGCTGTTGTTAGTATATTATCCACCGCATTTACTGCTGCGTAAAGTGTACCATCTTTATTTACTCCGTAACTAAGAGCCACGGCATTCAGGTTGGCGCTGCCACCTGTGTAAGTTCCCGTGTACATTCCTGCCACAGCATAGGCCTGGCTGACATGATTATTTTGAGGAGCAAAGAACCAGTACCCGATCATAACACCGACTACAGTAGCCAGCGAACCGGCTAAAAACATCAACAACATTGGCATGCCCGCCAGTTTAAGGTCTTTAAGTTTTACATCGAGCAATAAAAAGAATATACCCAATGGCGCAGCATAGGTAAATATCTGGTCGTAAAGCGGAGGTGGATTTCCCGACGAAGGAATTATTTTAAAATTTGCCAATATAGCCGCTGCAATAATTATGATAAGTACTGACCCTATGTGTTTGAAAAAATTTTTTTTGGCCAGCCATTCCGAAAACACAACAAGCAGCAGGAAGACTGCTATAATATATACCGGTTGTTGAATAAAGCTCATGGTGGCAGCGGGTAATTAAATTCAAAGTAGGGAAAAGTCCTGAACTAAAACTTTCTATTTTCGCTGTTGGTAATGCGGCAGCAAAAGTTTTTTACCACATTCCATAATCTTATTTTTACCAAAACATTCAATATGCGAAAGCTTATTACCATTACGCTGATCTTTTTTTATTGCGCTTCATTATTTAGCCAGCCGCTAACTGCAAAAGATATTGATGACCTGGTTGAACGTTCGATGAAAGCATTTGATGTGCCGGGAATAGCAGTAGGTATTATCAAAGACGGGAAAGTTATTCATGCAAAAGGATATGGTGTCCGTTCTTTAAATACCCAGCAAAGAACGGATGAAAACACCTTGTTTGGTATTGCTTCCAACAGCAAAGCTTTTACCTGTGCAGCATTGGGTATGCTGGTGGATGAAGGAAAAATAAAATGGGATGACAAGGTAAGAGATTACATTCCTGAGCTTAAACTATACAGCCCGTATGTTACGGAAGAATTTACCATCCGTGATCTTGTTACTCATCGCAGTGGTTTAGGTCTTGGCGCAGGCGACCTGATGTTTTTTCCTGATTCAAGTGATTTTGAATTGAAAGATATAATCTATAATCTGCGTTTTCTGAAACAGGTCTCTGGTTTTCGTACAAAGTATGACTACGACAATAACCTCTACATCATTGCAGGCGAAGTGGTGGCACGGGTAAGCGGTAAAAGCTGGGATGATTTTGTCACCGAAAGGATTTTGCAGCCGTTAGGCATGAATAAAACCGCCACGTCATTTGACAGGTTGAAAGATAAAAGCGACGTAATTGACGGTCACGCCCCGGTGAATGGAAAAGTTCAGGTCATCGCAAGAAGCTCTATGAAAGTTGGACATTCTGCGGGCGGCATCAATTCAAACATCACTGACCTATGCAAATGGGTGCAACTATGGCTGAATAAAGGAAAGTACGGAGATGGACTTTCAAAATCTCTTTTTTCAAATAACGTTTATCGTGAAATGACCTCAGCACAAACTATTATACAAGTTGGCGGACCGGGACCTTACAACACCCATTTTGCCGCTTATGGTCTTGGGTTTTTCTTGAGCGATGAGAAAGGTTATAAAAAGGTAACGCATACAGGCGGACTTGAAGGGATGGTCACTCAAATAACGATGATACCCGAATTGAATCTGGGGATTATTGTTTTGACAAATCAGCAGGAAGGCGGAGCTTTTACTTCGATCACCAATCAAATAAAAGATAGCTATTTCGGAATAACCGGAACTGATCGGGTAAAGGAATATTCTGCCGGAAGAAAGCAGCAATTAGAATCAGCCAATCATCTTCTTGATTCTATCTGGAATGAAATTTCAATGGTACAAAAGTCAGCTAAAGCAAAACCGGATGCTAATTTATATATTGGTACTTACAGGGATGCCTGGCTTGGCGACGTGCTCATTTCAATGAAGAATGGAAAGCTTTGGTTTGATTCAAAACGTTCACCCAAACTGACAGGTGAAATGCTTTACTATAAAGCCAATACATTCGTGGTGAAATGGAATGATCGCAGTATGGACGCCGATGCTTTTGTAAATTTCAGTCTTGATGAAAATGGCAAAGCAGCAGGGATAAAAATGAGAGCCGTTTCCCCACTAACTGATTTTAGCTATGACTTTCATGATCTTGATTTTAAGCGGGTGGAATAATTCAGACGCCGAGTGTTTTCAGCAATTGATCTTTGTAAGTCGCGGAGACTTCGATCTCGGAACCATCATGCAATGTAACATAACCTCCGGCGCCTTTTGAATAGGATTTGATAAAATTGAGGTTAATGATAAAGGAACGATGAATGCGTATAAACGGTGCGTCGAGCAGTTCGTCGAAGTGTTTCAAAAACTTACAAATAAGCTTGAAAGAGCCATCGGTCAAATGAACTTCAGTAAAATTCCCTTTGGCCTGCAACTTTGTTATAGATGCGGTTTTGATAACATCAAATCCCTGGAGCGTAGGTAAAATGATCTGTTGTTGTTCCGGCTTTAGTTTCAGGTTTTGTAAAAGGATCTGTGTCCGGTTAAATTCTTCAGTCTTCAATATAGCAAGCTGCACTTTATTTACTGCTGCAACAAGTTCGGTTATGTCTATAGGTTTAAGGATATAATAAGCTGCGCTTAAGTTCAACGCCTTTAAAGAATATTCCGCATACGCCGTAACAAATATCGTTTCAAATCTCTGATCCCCGCAGGCTTCAAGGATATCAAAAGCGTTTCCGAACGGCATTTCTACATCTAAAAAAACCAATTGCGGCTGCAGTGATTGTATCATCGGCACCGCCTCTTTAATGTGCTGGGCTTGTCCTGCCACTTCTACTATAGGACAATATTTTTTCAGGTAACCATCAAGAACGTTACGGGCTATCAATTCATCATCAACTATAATGCTTTTGATCTTCATGCAGTAAAATGTTTTAAATGCGGGACAGTGATCTTTACCTTCACCCCTCTCCCCGGCGCTGCTTTATCCTCCACCTCGCAACGAATGTTTTGATGATACAGTTCATTCAGGATCTTTATACGTTCCATAGTGTTGGTTATGCCCCTGCCGGAATGTTTTTTTTGATTCGCTGTTTTATTTTTTTTGCTTTCAGCAATTCCTATCCCATTGTCTTCAATGATAATTCCCATGCCATCCCCCATCTTATTAAAACTTAATTGCAAGAATCCTTTGTCCTCAATATACCGCAGGCCATGCCAAATGGCATTTTCCAGGTGTGGCTGCACCAACATGCAAGGAACATAAAGTTGCTCGTCGGCAAAAAGCGAGTCATCTATTTTTATATCGAAAACAAATTTATCCGGGAACCGGCTTTTTTCCAGTTCAAGATAATTCTTCAGCAGTTCGATCTCTTTTGAAAACAAAACGAAATCTTCCTTTGAATTTTCCATTACTCTCCGCATCAGTGTTGAAAATTTTGACAGGTATTGGTTAGCCTCCAGTTCATTATTGTTTGCGATGAATTGGTTGATGCTGTTCAGGCTATTAAAAATAAAATGCGGGTTCATTTCCCGTCGCAACGATTGCAAAGCGATCTTTTTATTTTTAGTACGCAATTTTTTGAGTATGATCAAAACTATGCCGGTAAAAAGAGCCAGTACTATCATAGATCCGGTCAACCAGTAGGTAAAAATATTTTTCCGGCGTATCTGGTCGTCTTTTAAAGCTTTCTCAGTTTCCAGTTCCTTTATCCTGATCTCCGTTTCCGCTACGATCCTGTTGTCGGCAAGAGAACTGTCTTTAGCAATGACATCGGGAAGTTGTGTTAAAAAATTTTTATAGAGTGCCAGGCTCATATCTTTTTTCCCGTGCCTCTGATACAAGCTGTCCATCTTCTCAATGCTCTTTCTCGCTTCCAGCGTATGACCATTTTTTACAGATAAATCATAAGCCTCTTTTAGTAACTGAATGGCAGCGCTATCTTCTTTTTTACTGATATAAATATCGGCCAGTGATGTTGTCACTTCAGCTTTCAGTTTAGTTGAATTCTGAACAAAGCCTTCCCCTAAAAAAACCTTTTTTGTTTCAATGGCTTTGGCAAAATCTTTTTGACCGAGATATAGATCCGTGATGCGCTGATTGTAGTCCTGCGCCTGCCTTGGATTATTTCTTGACAGGTTATACGCATTGTTAAAAGCATTGATAGCTCCTGCAGGCTTTTCATTGGCCTGGTAGATATCTCCCATGGTACCATATCCTGAAATGACTTCGCCGGTATCTTTTTTACTTAGTCCCAACCGGATATTTGTCTGGATCAATGAATCCTGTGTTTGAAAAGAATTCCGGCCTGACAATCTCCTGATGTCATTTGTGTTCAGCATGTTTGAATTGGAATCGCCGATCTTGAAACTATTATCTCTTGCCGTGCTGTAATTAGTGACTGCTTCACTGTTCTTATTGAGTTCCTCCTGCACTTTAGCCAGGGCACGGCTGCTTTTCGCAATACCATCGGCATCTTTCATCTTTTCATACAGGTCCTTCGATTTTTTTAAATAGCTCTCGCTTTTATCCAACTCACCTTTCTGATAAAAACTTTCCCCCAGGTCGAAGTACCCCTGGGCTACTGTGTCTTCATTATTTTTTTTGTACCCGGACTCTATTTTTTTGGATGCCCTCTGAACTTTCTCCTTGGTTTGATTTGCCTGCCCTGAAATATGAGTGTTGATGCCGCTGTAAATTAAAAGCAGCGTTAGCGCAGTGATCTTATGAATGATTTGGGGGTTCAAATCCACTATAATTTGTTTTACAAAATAACAGCATTTAGTTTCTATTTCCTTAACCTGCACCAAGTCAGAACCCCGTTTCACCAAGTTGGCCGCAAGTCCCATAGATGCAGTTCTAATTTCAGCTTTTTAATCAATAAAATAAGAAATATGAAACAGTTCACATTTATGTTACTGTCATTTATTATTACAAAGCTCTGCGCAGGACAAGTTTCCGGAAACCTTAATTATATGCGCCTGGTAAAATACCCGGACAGCAATATAGAAGTTGCTTTTCCACCCGGCAAAAATTTACTCGTTAGCGTGACGGGGATGGCAAACGTAAAAGCAGACTCTTATGTGGCAATCTTTAGCGTTACACAATACGGTAAAACCGCTGAAGAGGTGAATACACTAATGGATAGCAGGATAACTCAGTCACTGGAGCAGATCAAGAAAAAAGCAAATTCCGAAACATTGGTGGATATGATCTCTTTTGTGCCGACTTATGAATACGATGTGGAAAAGAAGATATTCAGCAAGAAAACCTATAATGAGGTCCCTACCGGATTTGAACTTAAAAAGAACATACACGTCAGATACTCCAATCAAGGTGACCTGAATGAGATCATGGTAATATTGGCCGCTTCTGAAATTTATGACCTGGTGAGAGTAGATTATTTTTCAAATAACCTGGAGGCTGTCAAAAAGGAACTGATGACAAAAGCAAGGACAATGATACAGGAGAAATTAAAAACATACCAGGTGTTGCTCGGTATCAAACTAGACTCTCTTGATAAGCAGATCACTGATGGGTACAAAGCTATGTTGCCGGTAGAAATGTATAGATCCTACCAGGCTTATAACAGTTCCTCATTGAACGTATCAAAAGCGAAGGCCATCAACCAGGCGGATAAATCAACAACATTATATTATCAGCCGATCCTCGATAAGGAATTTGATTTTGTGATCAACCCTGTCACTTTTGAACCAGCGATACAAGTGCTGTATGAAATAAAACTTAATGTGGTGCTGGAAAAAGAAAAGCCAGTAAACACGGCCAAAGAAAAAGAGTATATACTCGTGACATCCAATGGAGACTTGAAAAACATCAGCCAGGGTGCCGTAAGAAACTAGTGTCAATACCAGCCTCTTTTTATACCAAGTCATAATCCTGTTTCACCAAGTGTTCTCAAAAATAGGATCACAGCGTTTTACTTTCACAGTACAAAATTTATTTTATGAAAAAGATCAGATTTTATTCTTTCATTTTGTCAGCGATGACGGCATTTGCTGCGTCCGCGCAACTAAACACAACTAATTTAAATATTCCCTTCGGTGAATCATCGCAGGCAGCAAAAACGGACTTTACTTCGCAGCACAAAATGATCAAGCTGTATTATATTAAAGCAAAACCATCGCTGTATAATGAATTTAAAAACATGGGAAAATATACCAATTTGGAAACCGCCCTTACGCAATCGAAGATCACGGTACAAGAGGTATCATCAGGCGGAACGGTCAATACGCTTAATTTCAGAAATACATCGAAAGACACCATTTTGATTGCTATGGGCGATGTTGTCAAAGGAGGCAAACAAGACAGGGTAATCGAAAAGGATACGCTGATATGCCCCGGACAAACCATGCAGCTTCCTGTTTATTGTGTAGAGCATGGTCGCTGGTCTCCGGCTTTTAGTTCTGGTCGCAACGTTTCTTCATCTTCTTCGGGATTTGCGTTTAACTCATATCACAGTAACATTGATAATTCCATCAGGAAAAGTATAGTGAAAGAAAAAAGTCAAAGCAAGGTTTGGGAGAAAGTGGCTGCCTATAATACCGCGAACGGAACAATAACAGGCACGGGCACTTACACTGCGGTTACACAATCCGCTAAATACAACGAGCAGGTGAAAGAATACAAAGACGCATTTATGAAAGCAATAGCAAAAGATTCGTCCATTGTCGGGATACTGGCAGTTACCGGTGACAGGATCATTGGCTGCGATATTTATGCAACACCTCAACTATTCAAAAATAATGTAGCCAACGTACTTAACTCTTATATCTCGGAAGCCATGTACAATGGCAAAGAGGTGACCATCTCTGATGCGGTTGTGTCCAAATATCTCAATGACCTTTTGTCTGATGATGTAAAGCAGGACAAGCTATTGGAAGGTAATGGTCGCAGTCTGAAAGTAAATGGCAAAAAAGTTAAGATCACAGCATTTGATAAATAGCAGCAGAAGGAAAGCCATGTCCTCCGGGGATCGTCTTTGCGGTCCCCGTTTTATTTAGTAAAAAATTCTTTCCAGATTATAGTTTTGCCTGTCTTGGCAGAATGTTTAGCAGCTTCCAATATCTTCATCACGATATCATTGGTAGCAGGCGCCGAAGGATCATAAGTGTCCATTTTGATCTTTCCCTGAATCACATTAGCGAAATATATGAAGGGATCATTTCTATTTGCAGGTAAACTTTCAGCAATTATAGGTTGCACGTCCTTTTTTTCATTCTCCTTCATCAGCATATTGGTTCCGTCTTTACAAAAAACATAGCCCGTCACTCCATACACTTCCATGTCCTTGCGGCCAAAAGGCCAGTTCCATGATGCTTGTACGATCACTTGCGATTTTTTATAAGTAAGAATAATAGTTGCTTCATCTTCCACTTTAGGATATAAGTTGGGTTTTATCTGTTGGGTAATGGCTGTTACTGTTTCCGGAGTTTCTCCCTTCTTCAACCATGTTGTTAAGTCAGCGCCGTAACAACCAAAGTCCGTTAATGCTCCTCCTCCATTTAACACCGGGTCGGTCAGCCATTCAAGAAATTCGGGATTGCATCCGATCTCAATGGGTCCGGGATGACCAGTATGAAAAACAATTTTTCTAATATCCCCGATCATTTTTTCTTTATTTACGATGCTATACGCTTTTTCATTGCTGCCATACCAGGTCGTTTCATAATTGGTGAGCAGGTGTATTCCGTACTTTTTTGCAAGGCTCAGCATTTTATTGGCGTGTTCCATACTTACTGCCAACGGTTTTTCCACCATCACATGGATGCCTCTCGGTGCACAATACTCAACTACTTTTAAATGATCATAAATAGTATTAAAAGCGAGTACAGCTTCCGGTTTTGTTTTCTCTATCATCTCTTCCATGGTAGCATATACAAGGTTCATACTATAGCCATGCTGCTTTGAATACTTTTCAGCTAATTCACGATTAGGTTCTGCTATCCCGACGATCTCGATATCTCCTTTATTTTCTCTGCCAAGTATCCAGTGAACATGTGTGTGCACCAATCCAATTATAGCCACCCTTATAGGTTTTTGACGACTTGAATCTTTTTGCGCAGAGATCGACATGGAGAATACGGCTAACAAATTAAAGAGTATTGATAGTCTCCTATACATAATATTATCTTTTTATGACAAAGATAAATGACAGCAGTTCTTTAATTTAAGTTATTAAAGGTGTAAGTTATTACTGTCATTTTGTTTTCAGCTTTGACTGTGGGGAAAATATTCCCTTGATTGAACGCAGTCATACCCGGCAGGAAATTTGTGGCAACTATTGCGGGACTCAGAAATCATTTTTATTAATTAAAACAAAGTTATGGTAAACACAACTACACTGCAACGCAAGGCAGCAAAAAAAGCCCTTGTTGTCGAGGATGAAGGCGAAATGGGTTTGTTACTTAATATCTTTCTGGATGAACAGAATGTAGAATTGGATTACGCAAAAGATATTCTTTCAGCTGAAGAACATCTTGAAAAAGAACAACCATCTCTTGTTATCCTGGATAATAAACTGCCAGACGGATTCGGAGTTGATTTTATCAATTATCTTAAGAAGAAATATCCGTCCATTAAGATCATCATGATCTCAGGTTTTGGTTCGGTAAGAGATGTTGCCTTGGCTAACGGTGCTGATATGTTTTTAGAAAAACCTTTTACAAAAAGCCAGATATCAAGAGCAATCAACAGGGTATTACATTAAATAGTAAATAGTCCATATCATATTCGCATATCCTGGTCCTTCTCTCCTTTAGCAGAAAGTTTTCTGTTTCAATTATGAAATGGCGATCTACGATTTTCAGACTGCCATAGGATTGTCGTCGTCGCTGTCTATTTTTAATTATGAAAAATAAAATGAGCGGCGTCATGGAGATCTTCTCTATAAAATTTTTGCCCGGTACGGGTGCAGTTTTTCAACAAATTATACATTGAAAGATTTATACCATTGCGGAAGCGATGACTGGAAACAACGCCCAAGAGAACAGATATTGTCCTTGAGTCGATATTATACGACTGTCGTTGTTTCTCCATCACTGCGTGATGGATTACATTCCTTGATTCCGCTAAATGAGCGTTGGTTTTTCAATGCATGATTATTGACGTAACTTTACATTGTCTTTTTAACCGCAGCCTTCTTCCTCCCACCCCGAGGTAACGATCATGAAGTAGTTCACTGAGTTATTCTTTTTCTTTATTCAAGCTTCATGTGTTGACAGTTAAAATTTTATTTTAAAATGCAGTAGACATCGTTGATCGATGTGTCATTAAAGGAGGTTAATATGAAAAAAGATTTTAAAAAAATGTCTCTCTCAAGAGGATTGCTAGGTGGTATACTTTGCGGTATAATTACTGCCGTGATCGTAGCTCTTTATGTTTATTTTTACCGCACGGACACTAACCTCGAAAAATTCGCTGTGTTAGGCCCAACGATCATCTTTACAGGGGTACCACTATTGCTTGTCATTGCAGGCGTTGTCTATTACCTGTTCGTTCATTATTTTGCCAAAGGCGAAACATTATATGTTATCTTGTTTAGTGTGCTGACGATCGTCAACATCCTGCTCATATTGAATCTCACCCCAGTCGGTAAAGAGTCATTGCTATCAATACCTCATGGTATTTTATTCGGAACAGTGCTCATAACAGGTTTGTCTGCTTGTATTTTTCTTCCATACCTGGTTCATCATCCTAAAATATTCATGACCGGGGAAGAAATAAAGTTGGAGAATTAACGTGCGATCAGAAAGGCTAAATCAGTTCCTGAACTCCTGGCTGATCATTAAACCATAAAATCCGCCATCTAATATTCCAATGCCCACACGTCCAAATTCAGGGTTGAGAATATTAGCCCTATGACCGGGTGAGTTCATCAGGTTGGTGTGTGCAATCCCAACTGTTTGCGCCAAGGCAAGATTTTCACCTGCAGTTGTAAAACTAATGTTTGCGTCCTTCATGCGGTCAAAAGGATTTTTTCCATCAGGGTCTACATGAGCAAAATATCCTCTCACAAACATATCCTGTGAATGGGCTCTTGCGACATTTGTCAATTCACCGTCCGCCTGCAATGGTTTCAATCCGTGCTTTGCCCTCTCACTGTTCACCATGCCCAGCATTTCTGCTTCGTAAGAAGGACGCGGGTCAGCTTTATTGTATTTAAAGGACAGCTCAACTTTTTCTTTTGATTCGGGATTGATGGTAAGGCTGTTCATTGTTTGCCGTATGGCATCATTGAATACAGGCGCCAGTTTTCTGTTGGCCCATTCAGACTGCATAGCAAGCCTGCCGCCAAAACGACTATTGCGGATTGCGCCGTTAATACTGTTTTTCAGAGGTAATGCCAGTAACAAAGCAGAAATAATAACTGCATACAACCAGCCATTGATAGCGCCTGGAATAATACCCAGGAATTTATTGATGCCGTTTTGGTTTGCACCGGCAGGAATGCCACGAGCAATGTATCTTGTAATAAAACCGATAAGTATCCTCGCCAGAATAGTAGTCAGTAAAAAAGCTACGGGGAGAAGCCATACTCCAAGTGTGACGATTTTTTCAATCCAATGAGCAACATAAGGATAAAAAATATATCCCAGGACAAAACTGCCGATCCAGGTAGCCAGGTCAAGCATGCCAGAGAATAAAACCGCGGTACCAACCGGCAATTACGGCCAGCAATACGATCACTGCAAGGAGAATATCAATTGTATTCATAAAACCTGTTTATACGAGCAAACAAAAAAATGTTTGTGCAAAAAACCAGCCGGAAAACCTTTTTGGAAACATTGAGGAATTGCCAATGATACAATATCATTTAAAATGCTGCTTCATGGCCCTGGCGTAATCGGCCAGTGCAAACTCGGGCTCGGCAATTTCGGGATGCCATAGTTTTTCCCATTCAAACCCGTAATAACCTTTATAGTTATCTTTCGCTAATGCATCTATTGCTTCAAATATGGGCACCTCTCCTTGCCCCAGAAAAAACGTATTGGACTTTGCCATCACTTAGTTTGGCATCTTTGATATGTGTATGATGGATCCACTTCTTTAATTTTTTATACACATTTGCTGGAGATTCTTTTGTAATAGTCCACATGTTGCATATATCCCACACCAGTCCTGTGTTTGTATGGGTGGCCAGCTGTATTATTTTTTCAAGGTCTTCACTCCACACAGCATCCCCATGAGTCTCCATTAATACCATTACGTTCTTTTCTTTTGCATAGTCGCCCAATTCCAACAGGCCTTTTGCTATCAGTTCGATAGTAGCGTCTTTTCCCTGGTCTTCAGGAAATTTGTTGGGGAATACCCTGATATAAGGACATCTTATATCATGAGCCAGGTCAATGAAACGCTTTGCCTCATCCAGGTGTTTTTTTCTTTCAGTAGCATCAGCAAGGTGCAAGCTGGCTGAAGATCCAAGATCAACGAACCGCAGACCTTTGTCTTTCATCAGCGCCAGCGTATCTTTTTTGTTTTGAGTGCTGTTGAATTCATTGCATTTGGTAAGATCCATCTCGTGTAATATTCCCCGAAGCTCGATCCCTGAATAATCATTTTCCTTTGCGAAGTTGACGATCTTTAAAAAGCTCCAATCAGGACACCCAAGAGTTGAAAACGATAAAAGTATTTTTTGTTTTTCTATATCCGCCAACTTTCCGGCAAATGCAGCAGCGCATAATGCGGCAGATGCTTTTAAAAATTCAGTTCGGGAAAAATTGCGCATGTGGATTAGAAGTTTCCTTAAAATGATCAGGTTTTGTCATCGGACGATATAAGTAATACCATTTACATTCTGAAAATACTGGCCGGATTTCAATCCCGTCCATTTATCATGTGAAGTGTACCAGGTATACGTAAACGAGCCAATACTTTTTATTTTTCCCTGTATCTGCTTATCATCGAACGAGGAATAATATGTTATTGCGCTATTACCAACAGATTTTAATTTACCCCTGATAGCTTCATTCTCAAAAGATGAATAATAGTCCAGTGAAGTATAGTTGGCGGATTTTAATTTCCCCTGGTTGTCCTTATTGTCGAAGTTGGTAAAATAATCTAATGCTACAGAGCCGATAGATTTTACTTTACCGATTTTAGCGCTTGTTTCAGATGCGCCATAATAGGTAAAGGTAGTTGTACCGATGCTTTTTACTTTTCCTCTTATAACCGAATCAAAATCTGATTGGCTGTAATAATCTACCCGTCCCATATAGGGCTGTAGTTTACCAGTATAATAATTATATCGGCCTGTTCCGGGATCCATTCCCCATTCAAGGATACTTCCATTTTCAGAAATTCTTATAACAACTTTTTGATCGGTGATAAAAGAAAATGACGAAAGAGTTGAACCGGCTGAAAATGTTACCTGGCTTAGCTCCTGGGAATAAGAGGCGATGGCTGTCAGCACCACTATCATTGTCGGGAAAAACTTCTTCATAGCTTGTATTATGTATTTTAAAGTTATCGAATTCCGGCCTGATAAAAAATTGTTTGTACCAAACTACATGTCAAGAGGGGAATTTTTTTTCAAAATAGATGAATCGGAAGCATACTATGATAAAGTAAGAAACACGCCAGGCAGATCGATCTTTTTTATGTGATCAAAACGAAGAAGAAAAAAGGACTCGTATACGAAGCATCCGTTTTCTGAAAATCATCTTGCTGATTTATGTATGTACAGCAAGCACCAAGAGGTATTATTCAGTGACCTTATACAAATTCCTTTTACCCGGAATTCCTTTGAACTCATATTCTCCTGCGTGTTCAAAATTTACAGCGGACCCCATAGCCAACTCCTTAACAACTGAAGTGGACCAGATTTCATTAACGCCGGTTACATTTAAAACTCTTGAAGCAATATGAACATTGATACCACGAATGTCACCCTCCATGCGTTCTATTTCCCCGGAATGCATACCACACCGGATATTAACTGGCGTTTCTTCAAAACAGCTGATAATGTCTTTGGCACAATTGACGGCGTAGGTTGGAGATTCAAAAATCAAAAGGAAGCCATCGCCCGTGTCTTTGATGATTTCGCCGTGAAAACGGGAAACCGCGTTATTGATAACATTGTTATGCATTTCCAGGATACCGATCCATTTCTCATCACCTAACTCGACCGCCATCCGGGTTGAGTCTACAATGTCAGTAATAAGTATGGTACGTAGTGTGCGTTCGGTATTTCCGGTTTGCATTTGTATCAATTCTGAAAAATCCTCTTTCACTTCAAGAAACTGGTACACTTCCTTCCAGAAAACTGTCCAGGCTGGTTCGTCGTCCTGCAGTATATGGTTATTCGTATCAAGACGAACAAACCGGGAGTCCGGTATAAGATCAGCAAGCAGTTTGCCTTCTTTAAACGGAATACTTGCATCCTCGATCGGGTGCAAGATTAAAGTAGGGCATTTTATCTTTTTAGCTTGATCGATCACATTTGCTAAATGCATGTTTCTTTCCAATTGAGCTGCTATTTCAGGTTCCGTTGAAATTTTCATCAGTTCATTAAACGACTGGATCTTTTCCTGGCTGGCGCCTGGCATCAATTGTGATGAAAAGAACTGCCGGAATGCCGGGTTTTCTTTTCCCCACCCGATCTTCATCATATCAACAAGTAACTGCTCCACTTTTTTTTCTTCGTCACTAAGATCACGATGCAACCATCCTCGGGCATATCCTCCAAGTATGATTAATTTTTTGACCCGCTCCGGATAACGGGCAGCAAAAGCAACCGCCACGGCTGCTCCCTGGGATTGTCCGAAAAGAAAAAATTCATCGAGATTTTCCGCATCCACCACTGCTTTCAGATCCTCCACCCATGTCTCCCATGAATAATCCCGGGCATACCAGTCCGATAAGCCACATCCCCTTTCATCGTACCTGATCAATTTATGATAATGGGAAAGCCTGGTTAGAAAAGGTTTCCAGATCGAATTTTGCCAATCGTGTTCAAGATGCGTTATATAATTGGCAGTTTTTACCAGTGTTGGACCCTCGCCCACTGTTGCATATGCGATCTGTGTTCCGTCATTTGAGTTGATTCTTTTAATTGATTGCTTCATAATTATTCAGACACCCGTCTTTTAAAGATACAAAATGTGAAATGATGCTAAGACGTTCTGAAGCCATGTTCGCGGAAAAAGTTTCGTTTCGGGGCTCGTCGACATTTTTTTATAACTTCAGTTAAAGCACATCAAATTATTAAACTGGAAATCATGAACTCCGCTGAAATGAGAAACTTACAAGCCCCTCTTAAAGAAAAGTACAGGATACAACCGGAATCTGCAATCATTACTTTAAAAGCTCATGGGAAAATTGGCGAAGGGATATCCTGTAAAGTCGAAACAGGACGGGCCATTGTTAAAGCCGGTCTTCATCCGGCTACGGGTGGTGATGGTCTGTTAGCTTGTTCCGGCGATCTGCTTCTTGAAGCCTTAGTGGCTTGCGCAGGCGTTACGTTGCAGGCTGTGGCGACGGCTATAGGAGTGGAAATAAATAATGGAACGATCGAAGCAGAGGGAGACTTAGACTTTAAAGGCACCTTAGGTGTTTCAAAAGAAGTTCCCGTTGGATTTAAAACGATTCGTTTGGAATTTAACATGGAGACAAATGCTGCGGTTGACCAGGTTGACAGTCTGAAAAAACTTACCGAAAGATATTGCGTAGTTTATCAAACCCTGGTAAAAGGTGTTGCCGTCGAAACAAAATTTCATGCATCCGATATTAAATAATTAAACCCGCGTGATGCGGGTTTAATTATGACTACTTCTTGCCTTTGAAAATTAATTTGCCGTAGCGGGGCTTATTATTGTTGCCACTTCACTGATCGAGTTGGCCGGGAATCCACCTTTCTTTGCGTGCTCCCGGATCAGTTCTTCATTCTCCGCTTTATAGACACAATAAATTTTATTGCCTGTGACATAGCTGTGCAGCCACTGGATCTTTGGCCCCATTTCTTTAAGTACACTACATGAAGTTTGAGAGATGGCCTTTAACTGTTCTGCAGTTAATTTGCCGGCATCAGGAATTTCCCGTTCGATCACATAAGTTTTCATTTCCGTTGCTTTTGTTGTTTTTGAATTTTGGTTTGCTGTTGATTTTTGCGCTGCGACTACATAGCTTGCAAATAGCATAATGGCAATAAGTGCTGTGAAACGGTTGGTGATAGGTTTCATAAAATTTATTTTTAAATGTTGTTTGATAGATCAAAAATACTATTGAGCTCTACCGAAAGGCTATAACAAATCATTCAAGAAATGGTAAAGGGTATGGAACGAATCGTTCAATGAATGGTAAAATTGAATCGCGGAAAGATGAGCGTATTAATGCAGCAGATCAAGATAAACCATCGGCAGCAGGCCGTATTTCTTTTTAAAACATTTGGTAAAATAGGAAGGGCTGGTGAATCCAGACTCAAATGTTATTTGTGAAATAGAATAGCGTTGCTTTTTCATTAACTCCTTTGCTTTTTCAAGCCTGAATTCTTTTAAGAGTACGTTAGGCGATAACCCCGTAAGCGAGATCGTTTTCCTGTATAGTTGTGATTTGCTCATCGCCGTTACCTGGCAATAGTCAGGAATATCGAATTCGGGATCCTGCCAATTCTCTTCAAGTTTGTCGAACAATAATGCAAGCAGGGTCTCATCCTGGGGTGCTAATGTTAAAAAATTGTTTCCCTTGTTTTGAAAATGATCTTTTGATACGAGTTCTTTCACGGGAGAACTGATGGCGACCTGGAGGCTATTGGCGATCTCGCACATGCAGTCTGCTAATCTTATCGTATCTCCGAATAAGTTATTGCTTTTTTCCACCGGCTCACCCGCATGGATGCCGATCCTGAAACCAATGGCATCCGCATCGGCGTCTTGCATTTCTTTTTGAATGGCTAATGCACATGTCACCGCTTTGGATGCAGATGAAAAAGAGATAATAAATCCATTTCCTCCGCGCTCTGCTTCCCTGCCGCCGAATTGCCCGATATTCTTTCTTATAATAGTATTATGCCGGTTCAGCACCTCATTTGCTTTCTCTTCACCAAGCTTATATTTAAGCAAGACAGGATCAGTGACCTTGGTCACGAGAAGAATGCGAAAGGAAGGATCACAGAAAACTTTTAAACCATCTTCTGTAGTTTCCGCCTCTTCGGGATCATACATTCTGCCTAAAAAAGATTCCACTAACGTAGAATTTACTTCTATTATTTTATTAGGGATCAATCCGTGAGCTTTACTGTGCATTTGCTCCACGGATTGCTTATCGGGGGCTTCAATCAGGCAAAATATGTTTTCCCTTTGTTCGTCTATCCAATAGGTCATGCATTTACATTCATACTCTTCCTGGTGAAGCAGATCTTTCCGGTGTGCTTCGGCCACATCCTTTGCTTTCACACCCGGTACAATATGGACATCCATGTAGATAGGCATACTCAGTAATCGTATGAAAATAATTATTTTTTAAATCGCCTGTTTCGTTGAAAGTTTTCTAAAATTGACAAAGCTAAATTAATGAAATCAATTTTATCCTCCACAGCTGTGATCCGGGAATAGGATGTCCATTGGGCATGTTTTTGGTAAGACCTACTACATCACTAAATTTTTCTCATCATGAAAAAGAATGGAAATGTACTAACGCGGATGTTCTTACTTGTCAGCACGTCGCTGATGACTATGGTGTCAATTGCGCAGGAGAAAAAAGCTGACATCGACGTGGATATTAACGTGGATAAGCATAATTGGTATGAAAGACCCTGGGTATGGGTTGTTGGAGGCGCGGTTTTTATTTTATTATTAGTGGCATTGCTGCGGGGCGGTGGCCGGGAAAGAAGGGAAGCCTGAGGCCGTAACAAATAATTAGTGTTGGCATATGAGATGTGGATTTTTGTCAACAGAAACTCACAGGAAGGTGTGTAAATCTCCCTGTGAGTTTTTTTATTAATTAAAACAAGGCAAAATTAAAACGAAGAAAAGTCGAACTTCTGTCCACCGATAGATGCCTCGTACATCAATCCACCTTTTTCCTGTGTAAATATCATCACTCCATCTGCATATTTCACGTTGGCGGATGCGCCTGTCGTGGCAGCCACTGCCGAGGCTTGCGCAGAGAGTTCAAAATTATTTTGTTTGAAACGATCCAGTGCAGCTTCATTTTCAAAAAAGATCACCTCCCTATAGGCCTGGCCACCAAACTGAAAACCTACGCTGACCTGTTTCATACTTGCATTGCCGATAGGATTTCCATTTTGGAACACGATTCCATTACCTGCAGCACCACCGATCCCTATTGCACCTTTGCCCACGTTGGGAAATATAACATACCCATACGAATGATCAAATAGATTCTGCATCAGGCCGTCTGTTTTAATAAACTCTGATCTTGCGTTTTTACTGTCTTCAATAAGTTTCTTGTCTTTAGAGCTTTGTGCAGAAAGCGACAATGGAACGGCGAAGCCTGTCATTAGTATGAACAGCGCAGCTATCCCGAAAATATTTCTTCTTTTCATAACCATTTTTTTTTGTAATTATTTGATTCTATTTTCAATTCACTTGTAAAACACAAAGATGTTGCCAGCCTTAAAGTTTCAGAGGCTGTTATTTACACATATCCTGCTTAAAATTTTCCGTGAATATCAGTTCTGTGTTTCGTCAAGAAAACTGTACAGCAGGTGTTAGCTTTGTTTCTAAACCCGCCCTGTTTCTGAATTTTAATAAAAAATGAATGTGAAAATTAATGCCGCACTTATTCCGCTATTCTTAATTATGTCCTGTGCCGGTGCGAAAGACAAAACTTATATTGCAAGCACACCAGCAAATGCTGTTGTCAGATCATTCCTCGGTATTCCTCTTACCGACTCCGTTGACTTTATCCGTTGGAAGTTAACAATTGATAACGATCACTACAAACTCCATTGTATCTACGGCATCGGCAAACCAAATACCAATGGATTTATCGGCGGCGGAAAAATCATTGGTCTTAGCGGTGACCTAAAAAAACGAAACAATAACTACTTACTGCAAAATGGAACTGTGATATTGAAGCTCGCTGAACTAAACGACAACCTGCTTCATGTAATGGATGCAAATGGTAACCTGCTGGCAGGTAATGGAGGATGGAGCTATACGCTAAACAGCGTTGACCCAACTGTGACTGATGCTATAAATATTACGGTCGCCCATGCATCACTGAAAGATTCGATGGTTTTTGAAGGCCGAACTCCTTGCGGTGTACCTGGCGTCAAATCTTCTGGTGAGCAATGTTACAAATTGAAGTGGCGTATTATTTTGTATGCGATCAATAACCAGCCAACAGCTTTCAGCATCCCCCGGTTCTCCCTGGTACAAGGAAGGTGGAAGAAAGGCAGTTGGAAATTGGTGACAGGAACAGGTGCTCGTATTACTTATCAATTAAATGATTCAGCAGGAAATGTTTCTCTCTATCTTATAAAAGCCGGCGAGAACATTCTTTTATTTACCGATGCAAAAGGAAACCTGCTGGTTGGCGATGAAGATTTCAGTTATACGTTGAACAGGCGTATCTGAGCGATAACCCCTTCAATCATAAATTCTAAATTCACTTGTGAAAATTGTAGCAGCAATAGCGATCGTTCTTTTTCTAGTTGAGTTGTTAATGTCATTACGATGAGCCACCGATCAATTGAGGAACAAAACGCCGCTGCTATACACCAATATTATTAAGAAGTCAAAAATTGAAAAAGTAGAAAAGAATGACACTTAAAATAATCAAAAGACAGTCGCCAAAGTACAGAAAGTTTTACCCATCATTTTCCTTCAAACGCATTAGCTGAGCCGTCTGAGTCCTGTTCATCTGTTTCGGTTTTTTTGTAAATGCGCTTTTCACCGTCCTTATTGTTTGTATCAGCAACCTTTTTTTGTGTTTTTGTTTTTGGGTTTATAATTTCTTTTTTTGCAGTGCCATGAGGATGACCTTTAAAATCCTCGTCAATCTTATTATCGGGATTATTTTTTATTTCTTCCTTTTTTCGAATCGGTTGGGTCTTATTCTTCATGAATTTCTTTCCAGATAGGGGATAATTATTGTGCCAGAAAGAAACAACACGCACCATTTGCAATCTGGTAAAATACTTTATGAACATGATAAAGTGGATAACAACTTGTGTGCAATTATGGTGAAAGAATCTATTGCTGAGCTGAAAAATGTCAAGGTTACCAGTGCATCCGGGTATCTATCGGATAAAAAATTTGAAGAAGATGAAATTAAAATACTATTAGTGGTACAGAATTTGGTAAAAAAAAATAATATGTTCGGAAACCAATAAAATCCAAGATGAAAAAACCTCTGCTAAGCTTGACCCTTATGGGATCATTGCTTTTATCGACTGCCGGTGCAAATGCCCAACTTATTTTCTCCGGAATTTCTGTCAACTCAATCACTGAAAGTTCTGCCGTTGTAAATTGGAATACAAATATTCCCGCCAATTCGCATGTTAACTTTGGTACGACCACAGCTTATGGGCTTTCGACCCTTGTTGATTCAACGCCAGTGGCTACTCATTCGATGATATTGTATAGCCTCGCACCCGCGACCACATATCACTTTAAAGTTATTTCGGGAACCTCAGGGGGAAATCCTTCCTCATCAGGAGACAATACTTTCACTACCGCAAGTCTTGCTTCGTCACCGGGTTCATTAAACACGCATACAATTAAGGCATATCCAAGCGGTAAGATCGTGCCTTGGACTACGAATCCAACCGACGGTTATAGTACAGTTGTAGCTTCAGCCTGGAACTATCTTTTGAACGATGTGCCAAACGATCCGTCAACGAATAAACCAGCTTATTATAGCCGTAGTTATCTTAATCCGAACACACAGCAGGTTGTCAACTGGGATCATAATCCTGCAGGGTTATTCGGGATGTTGATAGAATGTGCACTGAAATATTATGCTTATTCAGGTGATGCCAGCGTGATGCAGTTGGCAAATGATGTAGCGCTTTGGCATCTCGATCATGGGATGACGACCACAACTGATAGCTGGCCAAGTGTTCCTTATTCCGAAGGGCCCTATGGTTCTACCACTTATCATGGTGCTAATCAATCAGACGGAGTCGGCAACCTGGAACCCGATAAGATCGGCGAACTCGGTTATGGCTGGCTTCAGCTTTACAAATACAATGGCAACACCCGTTTCAGGGATGCAGCGATACAGGCAGCTGATGTCCTGGCAAGTAAAGTTCGGACAGGTACGCAAACTCAATCACCATGGCCATTCAGAGTTAAAGCCAGTAATGGTAACACTGTTGAAGACTATTGTTCAAACGTCGTCGGACCCGTTTCTCTATTGGATGGTTTAATTGCTGCTGGTCTTGGCAACACCTCAGCATATCAAACAGCCCGTACCACCGCATGGAACTGGATGATGGCATATCCCATGCAAAACAATGTCTGGGCCCAATACTTTGAAGATGTGGGGATACAGGGAAGTTATAATAACAATCTTAATCAATACAATGCCATGATGACGGCTCGTTACTTGCTTGAGCATCCTGAATTCGATGTTAACTGGCAAACACATGCGGAGGGATTAATTAGCTGGGTAGATACTAAATTTAAACAAACTGATTACGGAGCGAATACTATCAAAGAGCAACAGGTCTTTGCTTATATCATGGGTAGCCATACTTCACGATATGCATCAGTCAATGCATTGCTATATGAGAAGACCGGTAATGAAGCTGCTAAAGAAATAGCATACCGCTCTTTTAACTGGGCTACTTATATGGCCCGCAGCAACGGCGTTGATATCGACGGTCCTGACGTGAACAACCAATGGTTCACTGACGGCTATGGTGATTATATACGACACTTTATGGCGGGTATGGCAGCGGTGCCTGAATGGACTCCTTTTAACCAAACACATTTATTACGCAGCAGTTCTGTTGTCAAAAGCGTTAACTATGGTTTGAATAGCGTGAGCTATACAACCTATGACGGAACAGCGACAGAAGTTTTGCATATCAATTTTAACCCCGTAACTGTTACCGCAAACGGCGTTGCATTGCCACATCGGTCTGATCTTAATCAGCCGGGCTGGACCCTGGATGTAGCCACTAAAACGCTAAAGATCTATCATGCCAACGCCACTCAAATTGAGATCAATACCCAGGCTGCAGGTCCATTACCAATAACATTGGGTGAGTTCACAGGTACCATTCAAAATAACTCTGTATTACTGGAATGGAAAACATACTCCGAATCAAATTCAAAGGAATTCAATATTGAAAGAAGTGTTGACGGAATAAATTTTGAGACGATTCACATAACACTTGCCGCCGGCAACTCCACTTCGGCCAGGAACTATAGTTACAATGACAATGATCTGCCAGGCAAAAACATTCTCTATTATCGTTTGAAATTGGTGGACATTGATGGCCAATACCAATACAGCAATATTGTGCGATTGCGGTTTTCAAAAGAAAGTTTCTATATAAATAATATTTATCCACAGCCAGCACCCGATATTATACATGTGGATGTATATAATTCACAGGAAGCGACTAATTGCACCATGTCCTTTATTAATATGAGCGGCGTGGTAGTTAAAAGATCGACACTGCATCTAAACAAGGGTAATAATATTATTGATGTTAATGTATCCTCACTTTCGAAGGGTGTTTATTTTATGAAGATAAATAACAGCGAAACGGAAATTGTTGGCAAGCTGGTCAAGGAATGAACTAAACGACAATGGAATCGCTCACAAAAAAGACCCGGATAAATAATCCGGGTCTTTCGGTTTTCAGTACGAATTTTACTTTTTTAATCCCTTTCATTTAAAAGATCCATTATATGCCATACTTCCGGAATCAATCATTACTGTCTCTGACTTTCCGTCCTGGATCAGTGTTACCTGGTATTTAGTTCCGTTCTCATCACCTTTCATTGCAGTAATACTGTACAAACTTGTACCATATTTATCCACTGCATTTGTGATCACATCCTCCGGAACGTATGTATTAAGCGCCGGCAACGAAACCTTGAAGTTCTCATTCCTGATGAGGTAATAAGGTTGCGTGTTGTAGTAAACCTGGACGAGCCTGTTGTTTTCATCTTTGTACGTTGCATACCACCAGTCATTCATGGGTTCCCATGTAACAACCGTAACTCCGGGATATGTTGTCTCAAAATTTGACTTTATCGTTACAGGAACAGCGAGCGACATATCAGTTGCTCTATAGCTCGGAACCTGCTGCGCATTCAATGTCCAGGCAAACGCCAACATTATTGCCACAAAAAAAATCTTTTTCATAAAAATCCATTTTTAAAAATTTAATAATTACCATCTGATAGGTTTTTGCAATAATGATGCCTGCATGTTACAGCCGGTTGCTATCAACAATGAATGAATGACTTAGAAACGAGAAAGTGGAAAAGTATCTTGTGTGAACGTTTGCGTGATCAGAGCGTAAAAAAATCCTCACACGTTGATCTGCTAACTATTTTTTCAATTCAGGGAGCCAGGACAGGAAAATAATAGATGAATCAGGAAGCCATTTCATCTACCTTAATAAGCTTATAAGAAATTGATTTTTTAGAGAAGGATATGAAAAATTCGATGCCTATATATTTACCACGATACTCATATAAATAAATAAGATCGTCTTTCTCCTGCATTATACCCGTGATCGTCCTTTCTATCTCGTTAAAACTAAATGTGATCCTCTGCTTTTGATCCGAAAATAAACGGGACTTAAGTTTCGAATAATAATCCACCTGCTTGCTGTTCATATTGTGCAGTTTCGATCAGCAAGGTACATCTTTCACAGCAATGCTTCTTTTTTGGCCTGCGCTATTTTTCCATTGGAAGTTGCCAATCCGCTAAGCCGGTTTACTGTAAGAATTAAATAGTTTGAGAACAAATAAGCTTACATTTTTCCCGGGCGGGATATACTCATTAAAAAGATTTAACGTAAACTCGTCCTTGCTAAACCGGCTTGCCAGTTTTTCCCAGATCTCCGGCCATAAGAGATCTTTTTTATCCAATAAGGCCTGGTTAATCACATCGATCAGCGGATCATTCACAGACATAGAGCCCATTTTTTTTGAGCCGATGATCTGTACGTCGGGATTAATATTTGCGATACTGATCGCATTGTTATAACTCCCGCATGATCCTAAAATTGCCAGCCTGACTGACGGTTTCAATTTTTCCAACGTTTTATCCAGGTGATAACTGTGGCCGCGGTGAATAAGAATCGTCGGCTCCACTGATTGCTCATCTAAATAAGCCGTCAGTGAGTCCTGTGCTTTCAGATCGGATTCGTCTTCGCTATTCAATGGCAGATTAGCATAAATAACAACCGGTTCGTCAGATAGAGATCGGATCGTTATCCAGGAATCATTTTTCATGACCTGCCATTTCTTTGCATCGGTAAAAAGTTTTTGAAAGCTATTAAAAGAGGCCGCACCGTCTTTATCTCCATAGAACAAGACCAATTCAGCTATCTCCCCATTGCTGTTTTGTAATGCGTTTCGCTTAAGCATTTCATAATTGCCAAGAGTACTCCATAGTTCTGCCAATGCATTATTTTGTTGTACCAGGTCAAAGACCTGCAATAAAATACTATACAAGCGAATACCATAATAATGTCTATTGTCCCGACAGCGGACCAGGTTAGTTTGCAGTTCCTGTTGTATCATTTGGATAATCGCAGTTGCCGAATCAAGCCCGGTAAAAGCATCAGCAATGTCCATTGCCTTTTCAAGACCTGTGTTGGTATCGGTTTCAATTCCCGAAATAAATCGCTTTAAAAGTTCCGCTGCCTTTTCTCCCGGCATCTTAGTTAAAAAATCTGCCAGCACATTGTAATTGGCGGCCAGGCGCATAAAGTTTCGGAAATTATCATACCCGACAATGGTAAACAACGAATCCGCTGACTGATCGCCGAAATTATCCATCAACCGTTTGTACAAACCGAGATAACTTGAAGTATAAAGCTCGTCACCACAACTGGTGATGATATAGTAAATATCTTCCGGTCTAAGATATTTTACGGATGCAAAACGAATCGCATCCGGTTTGCTATGGAGCTCGTTGACCTGGCTTACATAAAAATAAATGGCCTTTTTCCTGATGCCATCCTTAAGCAATTTTCGAAAACTAAAAGATCGGTCACCGGGGTTTGAAGATGTTGTCAGCATATTCACCAGCAACTGAAAATATTGATTCACGTTCATCCTTGCTCTCAATATTGAATCGGGAGTGATCCTGTTTTCCGCCAGCGGGATCACAAACGGCAGAAGCTCCCTGGTATTCCTATCCCCCGAAAGCGATATGATCTGCCGGACATAAATATTATTTGTTCCGCGGATCTTTCCTTGAACCGTCGTTTTACCGTCATCGAGATAGGAAATTAATTTTAGCGGCTCATCGACTGCTGCTTCCAGTACCAGCGAATCAGCAAATCGAAAACCCGGCTTGTTTTCAAGGAATCGAAAGATAAAACCCGGTGTAGATGCAATGTCTTTATACACGGCAATTTCATCAAGCAGGACATGTTCTTTATATTGACTGAATGAAGCAGCGAGCAATTGACTCCGACGAGTTGATAATGGTCTTAGCTCTCCGGCGAATGATCTATGATGAAGTATATCATCCAGTATAATTTTATATGTACCAAATGCTGCGGGGATATCATACATATCCGCAACATGCTTTACAATGTTATTCCCAAGTTCCGTCAAGAAATACCGAAGACTTCGTAGTGCCTTTTCCTTTTCAATAACGGATAATGAGGTATCCGACATAATGAAAGAGTAAATGCTATCTGCTTCCGATTCAATAAAGGTGTCAAGTCTGTGCACCATGTCAGGATCATTTGAAACATTCCTGATATGCTTCAGCAGGTGTGATCTTTCCACCTTTAAGATAATAGGGGAAACTTCTGCCTGTGCAAAAATTGTGAACGATCGAAACGAATTGTGTAGAATAAAAAAATATAAAACTATGTTTCGCATATAAGTATCCCCTGCGGCTTTTTTGATGACATTATACAGAGCTTTAAAAACGTGCCAGACTCTTTTTAGGGAAGTATAATCCCATAAGAAGTCTTCAGAGGAATTTGCCGGAGTTTAATGTAGAGTTATCGCAACAATTTGTTTTTAATTTCTCCACATATAAAAAAATTTATTGGTGCATTAGAGCTTTCACTGAATAACATCAGTGGAGTAGCGAATCGCTGCAACGAGATGAGCGAAAACTAATGTGATCTTACTGGTATAAAATTTGACATCCTCTCCATTGTATAAATAATTCACGTACTGTGAGAGCCGTTCGGCAAAATTTTTCATTTCAACGGGAACTGAAAAATAACTTCTTTGTGGTATGTGTCAGGCAGAAGTTGTGTGACGCAATTCATTTATTTAAAAATTATGTTATGAAAAAAGTATTTCTGTTCATTCTATCGTATTTATTAATCGCCACTATAAAATCACAGACCATCGTAAAGGAGCATTATACAGTGTCCGGTGGTGTGCTGGGTGCTGTTAATGTCAGTCATTTCAGACTTGACGGCGCCAATAACGGGAACATTGATTATGATTTCAAAGCTGGATGGGCCGCCGGTGGATGGCTGAACCTGCCCGTTTCAAAAGCTTTCTCCATTGAGCCACAGGTTATGTATAGTTCTTACGATTATCAAAGTAATGCCTCAACGCCGATTTTAATCAATAATGGAACGATCCGTTATATCTCTGTTCCGCTATTATTAAAATTTCATCTTGGCGATATGTTTGCAATCACCGCCGGGCCACAGGTAGATTTCACTGTTTCAGTTGATGATAATAGTATGAGTAATGCTCAGGAAAATGATTTCAAGCAAACTAGTTTTTCCGCTTTTGGAGGTTTTGAACTTTTTCCGCATGGAAGAGCAACAGTTTTCGGACGATATATTCATGGCTTTACAAACATGAATAATACAAGCAGCGAACTGACACCACCTGAATTTAAAAATCAAAACATACAAGCCGGGCTTAAATTGAAATTATTCGGAAAGAAAATACCCGCAGACTCAGATGGAGATGGCGTATCTGATCCAAATGATAAATGTCCGGGTGAATTTGGTTTTGCAAGATATGACGGATGCCCGATCCCTGATACAGATAAAGATGGTATCAATGATGAAGAAGACAAATGTCCCGGGGAGGCAGGTATAGCTAAATATGGTGGTTGTCCCATTCCTGATACAGACAAAGATGGTATCAATGATGAAGAAGATAAATGTCCCAATGAACCAGGAACGGCAAAATATAACGGTTGTCCGATACCCGATACAGATAAAGATGGTATCAACGATGAAGAAGATAAATGTCCCAATGAAGCTGGTACTGCCAAATACAATGGTTGCCCGATACCGGATAGAGATAACGATGGTATTAATGACGAAGAAGACAAATGTCCTGATGTACCGGGTGTAGCAAGTCGGCAAGGTTGTCCTGAAGCTCCTCCAATAAGCCCGGAAGTAAGTAAAATGATAAGCTCAACGGGTCAAAGCATTACTTTCAGCACAGGCAGTACAAAGTTGACTTCCAAATCATACGCATCATTAAATAAAGTTATAAAGATCCTGCACGATAATCCTGATCTCAAACTCAAGATCGAAGGACATACTGATAATGTTGAGAAGGACGATGACATGAAGATAAGCGAAGGACGTGCATCTGCAGCAAAAGCGTATATAGTAAGTAAAGGAATAAGCGAAGACAGGCTAGAAGTGGAAGGATATGGAGCAACAATGCCTATTTCAGATAATAATACCGCGACCGGTCGCAGTAAGAATCGTCGCGTAGAAATAAAAGTGACCTATTAAAGTAGGTAACGGAAAATAAAAAAGGAGACTTACGGGCTAAGTCTCCTTTTTTATTTAGGTTCCTGTTTGTTTATTATCTATTCGCGTTATAAACCGGAGCGCTATCCAAAACGTGAGATGGGTTGTTCTTTTTTTACAACGACTGAAAGTGTTGTTCCCCTGCCCTCTTTGCTTTCGATTTTCAGTTGGCCGTTGATAGAGGCGGTCAGTAACTGCATGTTCATTATTCCTGCAGATTGCTTGTGGCCATCTGCATCGAAACCTTTGCCGTCATCGGTAATGCTTAATAAAATGCTGTCGCCTCTGTCTTTCAAGCTAACTTTTACACTTTTAGCCTCTGCATGTTCCATTATATTACTAAGCGCTTCCTGGCATATCCGGAAAAGATCCATTTTTATATCACGCGGCAGATCATCCTCATGACTATCGGTTATGAAATCGCAGGGTATACCATTTAAAACTGCAAACTCATTGCACTCCCAGGCAAGTGTAGCATTGAAACCAAGGTCGTCAAGCATATTCGGACTCACAGAAAAAGAGATCCTTCTTACTGTTCTTACCAGTAGGTCCGACAATACCAATGATTCATCTATTTTTCCTTTTGCATCCTCCGGCAATACGGCCTGGTGTTGATTGAGCCATGCAATATGCATTTTAAGAACGGCTGCAAGTTGCGCCACCTCTTCGTGCAGTTCATGAGCCAGGTATTTCCTGTCTTCTTCCGCACGACTTTTAAAATGAGTGGCCTGGCTTTTATAGGTATTAAACTTCTCTTCCGTTTCTTTTTCTATGCGCTTATTTTCCGAGATATCTTTCGCAATGGCAAAGACCATCTCTTTATCGGGTAAATAGACAGATGTCCATTCAAGCCACACCACTTTCCCATTTTTTGTGAGGTAGCGGTTTTGAAAGTTGATCAAGGCATTTCCCTGTAACAGCTTATTTCTTTCGCGGCTGGTAACTTCCCGGTCATCCGGGTGAATAAGAGAAGACACAGGTCGTGAAAAAAGTTCATCTTCTGAATATCCAAATTTGTTTATAACGGCGGGGTTTACTTTCCGAAAATATCCTTCTTTGCTAACGATGCAGACAAGATCGGGTGTCATTTCAAAAAAATCGAGCATCTCAAATTCTACATCTTCTTTACTGATCATAGTTGTTCGGTTAAATTAAGTATTTTCCATAGCCGGCTTAACACCGGAACAGGCCGCGAAAATAAAGCACTTTTCTTCGGGATAAAAGCATCTGGACATCCGGGAGAAGAAAAAAACTAACTTCGGACAATATACCCCGATAACTCTCCTGATGAAACTCATACTCTCAATATTTTTTTATACCATAGCCGTAAACCTATCTGCGCAAATGAAACCGATTAATTCAGGGGTCTATCATTGGTCCGGGCTGCCGGTAAAAAAGAGCGACCAGCGTGAAGGCCGTAAGCTGGCAGAAGGGACTACACGTGAATTTGAATATTTTGAAATACATGCTACCACACAAGAAAAAGGAGCACTACCGAGACCGCCTCATACACAAAAAGATATTGAAGAACTGATCATCATAAAAGATGGAACACTGAAATGCACGATTGGAAATAAAACGGCCATACTCGGTCCGGGCGGTGTGCTGCTTATACCACCACTTGAAATGCAAACATTTGAAAACATTGGAGACGGTCCGGTTACCTATTATGTATTTGGGTTTCGGTCAAAAAAAGAAATGAACATGGAAAGGAGTTCCAAGGCTGGGGGAACATTGTTATTAAATTATGATTCGTTAACCTATACCGAAGCCAATAATAAGGGCACACGGAAATATTTTGACCGTCCAACAGCGATGTGCGAGAACTTTGAGATGCATATTACCACGCTAAAAGAGAAAGGCCCGAGCCATTCACCTCATCAGCATATTGACACGGAGATCATTTTAATAATTGATGGGAATACAGAAATGATGATAGATGGAAAAACATATACAGCAGGACCGGGCGATCTGTATATCGCTGAAAGCGGTAAGCTGCACGGCATCGGGAATGCCACTGAGAAGTCTTGCAGTTATTTTGCTTTTAAATGGAGATGAATCTTTCCAACCAGTAATTGATTTTTTGTTCATCACTCAATAAAATTAATTTGCCATGATGATCGAAATAATATTTTTCGAAGAGAGTTCATACCGATAAACGTAAGCATCAGAAATTCTAATGACAAATTAATTCACTTACGAATAGTCATTTCTATTGAATAATATAAAAAACGTTCCTCTTATTATCTACTTATACTCATCTGACTACGACTATTTCACATCTACTTCTATTATCTTCAAAATAAATTATTTCATCACTAGCCATGCGAGGGAGCAACCTAAGTCTTCATACGGGAAATTAAAATGATATTATATCGTACCTTAAAAGACTTCACGAGGTATAATATTCCATTGTATGATCAAAATTGTGGTTCATGATAAGGAGGAAATTGATATTACTCTTCATGCCGCTATCTTTTTATGCAGGCTGCGTTTTTGCTCAACCTCCGGCACCGCCTGCCTTATCAATTGATTCCGCTTTTATAGACAAGAATGATAATATCGACCTCACAGGCAGCATCTCCTATTTTATTGAACACAACAAAACAACTACTATTGAAGATATACTGGTATCCGGCAGCAAAGTAAATTTCAAACCGGGCTTTGATGAACTGTCTGCTGATAGCCTGCAAGGAAATTTCTGGGTGTCGTTTGCTCTCCGAAATAACACGACTGAAAATTTATCGCTGCGATTATATTTTGTTTCAGATAAATTAGACCTGTATCTGCTCGACAGCAACCACCAGATCAAAACTATGCATGGCGGTTATATTCTCCCGTACGGACAATGGCCTTCCATGAATAAAATACCCAGGGTCTTCGATCCCAATAGTTATCCTTTTACTATTGCTCCTCATACAACTATTGATCTATTTGTAAGATCTGAACCTATTGGATTGTCATCGCCGGAATTCGACGGCATCTCATTGATCACAGAGAAAGCATACCTGGAGGAAATGGGTGAGCAAAATGCAACGACCAATACCTTTCAATTAGTTTTCTGTGGGATGACACTCATGATGATCCTTTTCAGCCTCTCCCTTTTTGCGATTAACCGGGATAAAACATATTTGTTTTACTGTTTGTATTCCACCTGCGTCATGTATTATTTAATGGCAAGCCTCGGATTTGAAAGGTTGTACCTTTTTGGCAGCGACGTCGGTTTTAATATGACAGGTTTTAATCTCTCTGTGTATGGCATTGGGATCTTTTACGGCTTATTTGCTATATATTTTTTACACCAGCGCGGATGGAAGCCAAAACTGAAGAAATGGATGAGGTACTATATTTATTTTTCGCTATTCTGCGCAATCATTAGTTCCATTTATTTGATCGTTCAGCCTCAAATTACAAGGTCTGCAAATACGGTAATGAATGCGGTAAATATGCCATCGTCGATCTTGGGTATCTTGTTGATGCTTTACATAAATATTGTTTACCTCCGATCTAAAAACAAAACTGCCCGCTACTTTGCCCTCGCCGGATTATCACTCATTCTTGGCTTTACCGCCGTTTTGATCGTTAACCTCCTGCGGGTTACAAATGTATTAGCCGACGCAAGCAGCAGCCAGGTCGACAATATGACACTAGCGTTTATATATGAGGCAGGTTTCTTAATGCAGATATTCTTGTTTGCACTTGCATTGAGTTATAGGAGCCGGTTAATTGAAAAAGAAAAAACCGAGCTTGAAGTAATGGATACTACGAAGGCAAGGTTTTTTGCCAATATTTCCCATGAATTTAAAACTCCACTCACATTGATATTGGGGCCGGCAGCCGAACTCAGTAAAAAAACGAATGATATTTATTTCAAAAACACTTTAAGTATCATTGAAAAGAATGCGAAGCGATTGCTGGGACTTATTACTGAAATAATGGATCTCTCAAAACTGGATGCTGGGAAAATGAAGCTGCAGTTGCTGAAGAATGATATCATTGATTTTATTCAGAAGCAAACTTTACTGTTCATGTCACAGGCGGAAAGTAAAAAGATCAGGCTGGCATTTACTTCTTCGATCGATCGGCTTGATATGGCCTTTGATCCTGATAAGATACAAAAAGTAATAAGCAACCTGCTGTCAAATGCCTGTAAGTTTACTCCACCCGGGGGTACTATTTCTATAAAAACAGGCAAGGTCACAAAATTAGACAGAGGATTTCTTTGGATAGAAGTAAGAGACACAGGCACAGGTATTTCTTCTGAGCACCTGCCTCATATTTTTGAACGATTCTATCATTCGAATCAAAAAAATTATACAACTGATCAACCCAGTACCGGTATTGGCCTTGCTCTTACCAAAGAGTTGGTGACAATGCACGAAGGAAGTATAGAGGCTGCAAGCAAAATAAACCAGGGAACGACAATTACCATATTACTGCCCGTTGAACTTACACCAGCAGATGACAAAGTTCCAAATGAAGAATTCACAGTCGCTTTTTCGCCTGAAGATAATATTGGAGTACCTGTATTGGTTCCCGGCATCACAAATCATACTCCTGTAAATGCACAATCAGATCTACCGGAGATATTATTGATCGAAGATAATGATGATCTAAGGGGATATATACGGTCCTGTCTTCCCGGCTATTTGGTTGGTGAAGCAGGTGACGGTGAAGAAGGCATTCAAAAAGCAATTAAGAATATACCTGATCTTGTCATTACCGATGTGATGATGCCGAAAAAAGATGGCTTTGAAGTATGCAGGGAATTAAAACAAAATGAAAAAACAAATCACATTCCTGTTATCATTTTAACCGGCAAATCTTCTCAATCAAGCCGGTTAGAAGGTCTCCAAACAGAAGCCGATGTGTACCTGTCCAAACCATTTGATGCGGATGAATTACGGCTCCAGATCAACAACCTGCTTAAGAACCGGCAACGGATGCAGGAGCATTACAGCAAAAAGCTTTTCCTGGAAACCACTCACCAGGAAGTTACCTCTGTTGAAGAAGAGTTTTTGCAAAAGGCGTTAAAAGTAGTGGACGAAAACCTGTCTGATGAAAATTTTTCTGTGGATCAATTGAGCAGAGCCCTGTTTATGGACCGCACCCAGCTTTTCAGAAAGCTTAAAGCCCTGACCGATCAGAACCCCAGTAACTTCGTACGCAACCTCCGTTTGAAGAAAGCAAAATATATGCTGGAGCATAATGCAGGCACTGTCTCTGATATTGCATTTGCAGTAGGTTTTGGCAGCACGACCTACTTTAATAAGTGCTTTAAGGAATTGTACGGCGAATCTCCCGGCAAAATAAAGGCATGATCATTCATAAGACAATCTCTTTCTCCTTCTAAGCTAAAGACTTTCAACTGTTTAACCCGGTCGCAACATAAGTATAACTCTCCGCAACATAGTTGCTATGTCCTGCCCTCCTTTTGGCCACATCTTGCAGTTGTAATTGATCACAGACAAAAACATTACTGAACAATTAAAAAAGAAATCATGAAACATTACCAATTCATCTCCGCGTTTAAACTTTCAGTTTTAATGTCTCTGCTGGTATTTGTTACCGCTTGCACCAAATCAAAAAAATGTGAGACAAACAATACCTATACTGTTAAGGTAACAAATACACATGCAACCGCTATTATCCAGGTAAACGTTGACAACGACTTCCACTCTATTAACGGACCTGGCGATTATTCAGTTAGTCCGGGTGGGGAGATCAGCTTTGATGTCAGCTCGGGCTCTCATGTAATAAAAGCAAGAAGCGTAGTTACCACTTGTAGCGGTGGCCGTTGTTCAACAACCGTTACAGGAAAACCAGACAAAACCATAGATCATCCATCCTGCTCCGAAGCAGCATTGGTATACTAAGAAAAATTCCTGCGACTGATCTCTTATTGCGGCACTGCTCCTTTCTCAATTATCAATTTATTTGACAGTAAAAACTTTTGTGTATGTTAAAGAGTAATTTAATAACCATGAAAAGAATGACTGCCCTGTTGCTGACCACCGCTTTGATCGCCGTGACAGGTTGCCAGAAAAAAACTGAAAGGCTTGCAATGCAGCAGCAGAATGCGTTGACGATTGACGAATACATTCGCGGACTTCAATACAACCCCGGTGAAATGTTGAATGCTCAAAGTGTCGCGTCCGGAACGAGCCAGGTTACACAGACCGGAACTGAGACTCTTGGTACGAGTATTTCCGGTGGTTACTCTGTTACCTGCGTCAAAAAGCATTTTACCATGAAAGAAAATTTTGATGATGTTGCTATTCTGCGCCCTACCAATGGGATCATTTATCCGGGTGCATTAATATATGGCGATGCCTCCATGCTTGATGGTGCGCCAACACCGCTACAGGTTCAGCGGGCGCCTGCAAAATTTCATATTGACCTTCCGGGCATCGGCAACGCCGGTAATATACAGGTAGATCATCCTGATAATGGCACGGTGCAAGCTGCGATTGATAATGCACTTGATTATTGGAATAATCATGCTTACCAGGATGGCTATGTAAATCCTGCTTATGTATCCTATAAAGCTTCTACTTCTTATTCCTCGCAGCAGTTAGCGCTTTCTGTTGGTTTGAATGTTGAATGGATGGGAAATGAAGTTGCCTCGCAGTTCAATTATTCTTCCACCACGGTAAAGAAAGTAGCTATGATGGTTTTCAAACAAGGATTTTATACTGTTACTATGAACATACCGCTTGCACCCAGTGAAGTGTTTGGCAACAATGTGTCATTGGATAAAGTAAAGTCGGTTATTAATCATGCGACTCCGCCTGCTTATGTGCAATCAGTAGTGTATGGTCGTATCATTATGTTCCGCATGGAAAGCAATTTGCAGGTAACTGATGCGGATATGAATCTCGCATTGGAATATGCTACCGGTGTAACGAATGTATCTGGCAACACAGAAACAAAGATCAGGAATATCCTCGCGAACTCCACCACAACCGTAGCGCTGATAGGTGGCAATGCAGCCGTGGCTACCGAAGCGGTATCGGCGCAGAATTTTGGCGATCTCCAGCAAATTATAAAAGGACAAAATGCAGTCTACAATAAAAACAATCCCGGTGTTCCTATTGCCTACACTGTTCTTTACCTGAAAGACAACAGTCATGCAAAAATGGGATATTCTACCGATTATGATATTGATGAATGTACAAAGGCACTGATTCCCGGTGCACCACTTTCTCTATTCTGTGAAGCAGGCTATGTGAACCGTTTCCAGGTAAGATATAAAAATGCAGATAACGTGAATAAAACTTACAACAGTGGTAATGTCAGCCTCGGACAAACAAAAAAATACACGCTGCCGGATGGCGCACACGACATATATCTTGATATAGATTTTCATACTGGCGTGGGTTGGCATGATCAAAAGACCTATCATTATAATCTGCCGGAAAAACATTGCTATAAAACATGGGGAACGGTATTTAGTCCGCAGATCGGAGCTATTTCCTGCAATTAAGTGATCACTAAAGCTATTGCAGTATTGATTGTGGCGGGGAATTTTCACCCGCCATTAATCGGCTGGGAAGTTGGTTGCCAGTATCCATATGAATTCCCTGATGCTTTAACTGGTAATGGCCTTTGCCGTTCTGAAATTAAAGTCTTTCATTCATTGGGATCATAGTTAAAATTTAGCGGTCAGTGTTTTGGTCGCCAAATTTTTTTATTCTTTCCGTCCAGCTTATTTTCACTCCATGCACCCGCATATCCAAAATTTAATTCGCTGCGTTGACCTCGAAGAAAAAGAACAGGCTCAGCGTTATAGCCTTGATCAGCAGCATACATTGAAATCATTAAAAGCTGAAGGCCTGGCGCTGCATCCGATCATCGTCATACGGAAAAACTTTGGTTACGCCGATTATCCTGAAATAAGTTTTAAACTAAGCTTTCCACCAGAAGCTAATTTGTTTAAAGATGGCGCAGCTATCGAATGTTTCGCAGCAGGTGAAGAACCTATAAAAGGCATTTTGATAAACCTGGATGGAAAGAATGGTGAGTTCCGTTTATTTGCTCCAGACTTTCCCGACTGGATAGAAGATGACGGAGTGGGCATCAAACTGGCTCCCGATACACGCACTACCAGCATTATGAAAAAAGTGCTGAATGAAATGGAAAATAATAAGCCCTTATTTAAATTATTTGAGCAGTTACATGATGAAACAAAAACAGTTGCCCCGCTTCCTTCACTAGTAAATACTTTAACTGACTTTCACAACAAGCACCTGAATGAAAGCCAGCGGCTGGCTGTAACTGCAATTGCACAAAATGAACAGTTGACTATCGTTCATGGCCCACCCGGAACTGGGAAGACCACAACACTGATAGAAGCCATTGTCCAATTGATCAGAAATAACGAAAAGGTATTAGTATCGGCCCCGAGTAATACTGCCGTTGATAATATCGCCAAAGGTTTGATTCAACAGGGCGTGAAGTTGCTACGGGTAGGAAATGCAAGCAAAACTGATGAGGCGATCTTCTCTCATACACCGGAAGGAAGGCTTGCTAACAGTAAGCAGCAAAAAGAAATAAAGCAATTAAAGATAAGGGCTGAGGAATTCCGTAAGATGGCGCTGAAATATAAGCGCAGCTTTGGAAAGGCTGAAAGAGAACAGCGACAACTACTTTTCAAAGAAGTAAAAAATATAAGAAATGAAATAAAAAAGTTACAGGCCTACAACGAAGAAAAATTATTTGAAGAAGCGGATGTCATAGCCGGAACTCCTATTGGTTTATATGATGCCGGCATCGATCATCATCGCTTTCGCACTCTCGTTTTGGATGAAGCGGGTCAGTGTATTGAACCATTGGCCTGGTGTATATTCCCTTTAGCCGATAAGATCGTTCTTGCCGGCGATCATTGGCAATTGCCACCAACGGTGTTGAGCCATGAAGCGGCCCGACTTGGTTTCAATCGTTCTATCCTGGAAGTTGCGATTAAAAAAGTCAGTACTGTCTTTCTTCTCAACACACAATACAGGATGAAGCAGGTAATCGCAGGTTTCAGCAGTAACTATTTTTACAATGATCAGTTGCTAAGCCCGCCACATTTACAGAACACCGGCACGCATATTACTTTTATTGATACAGCAGGCTCCGGATATAATGAGGTGCATGGCACCGATGGCAGCAGCCTTCAAAATAAAGGTGAGTTGGATATCGTTCAAAAACTTTTGGAAACCGAATCGCTTGATCCGACAAAAACAGCATTCATTTCTCCCTATGCAGGACAGGTGGTGGCAGCAAAGGAAGTATTGCCAAAGCAAATGCGCATTAGCACGATTGACAGCTTCCAGGGACAGGAAAAAGAAATCATCATTTTATCGTTAGTACGCAGCAACGATGATGGTGATATTGGTTTTTTGAAAGATTATCGTCGAATGAATGTCGCGATTACCCGTGCAAAGGAACAGCTTTTTATTATTGGAGACAGCGCGACTATTGGTGGGGATGTTTTTTACAATGCCTTCTTAACGTATATAGAAAAATTCGGGAATTACCGTACAATTTGGGAGTTTGAATTGTTATGAAAACATCCGTTATCTTTTCAATTCTCAATTTTCAATTTTTCATTTTTCTTCAATGCTTCTCTCACTTTCGGTGCAATGTTGGTTCCAAATACTTCTATCGATCTCATCAATGATTTATGCGAAGGGCCGCCAACATCCATGTGCGCAGAAAACCGTGTGAGACCAAATGATTCATGCAGGTATAAAATTTTTTCGATCGCCTCATTTGCATCGCCGATAATTAAATGTCCGTTTCGACCTCTTCCGATGTCATATTGTTGTTGCTGGTAAGGAGGCCATCCACGACTTTGTCCTACCCTATCCATTTGCGAGGAATAGACCGGGTAATATTCATCCGCAACTTTTTTACTGTCGTCACCGAAAAAACAATGCATGTGGACACCTACCTGGAACTTACTCATGTCATGACCAAATTGTTTGCACGCATTTTTATAATATTCAAACAAAGGTTGAAACTGGGCGGGATTGCCGCCGATAATGGCAATCGTCACCGGCAATCCGAATTTAGCTGCACGCAACACCGATTCCGGTGTGCCACCAACCGCGACCCAAATATTGAGATGATCGTTGACCGCACGGGGCAATACCACCTGGTCAACTAATGCGGGTCTGAATTTTCCTTTCCATGTAATCGGGTTTTCGTTATTGATCTTTATCAGCAGTTCCAGCTTTTCTTCAAACAGATCGTCATAATCCTCCAGCCGGTAGCCAAACAATGGAAAGGATTCAATAAAACTACCGCGACCTGCCATCAATTCTGCCCGGCCATTTGATAACTGATCTATTGTCGCAAAACTTTGATACAGTCTTACCGGGTCTGAAGAACTTATTACATTGACGGCACTACCAAGTTTAATATTTTTTGTGATAGTGGATGCAGCAGCTAAAATTATTTCCGGTGTTGATACAGCATAGTCCGGGCGATGGTGCTCACCGATACCAAAAAAATCCAGGCCTGTTTCATCCATAAGTTTTATTTCTTCCATCAGTTCCCGCAACCGTTCTCCCGGGAGTTGCGGTTTTCCATTTTTATCATAATGATTGTCGCCAAACATGCTAATGCCTAGTTCCATGCTGTATTATTTTTTAGCAAGTTACGATGGAGATTGTTTAGAAAAACCTTCTTGCCCAGGCGTATTCAATTCTGTAGTGTCATTGATCGGTATCAGTTCAGCCTGACGCTGTTTGACCAGTCTTTGCATAAATAATTTGGTAATGACATGAGTGAGTCCACGCGAATAATATGTGTTTGTTTTTATGCCTTTTTTATCTTTTTTTCGACCCAGGCTTTTGTTGTATCCGTAAGCACCTGCATGATATTTTGCTTGCCCGCTTTAAAGGCATGATTTGCTCCTTCTATTCTTACCAGTTCAGCTAACCGAAGTGATGAGCAAACCGATTCTATCAGTTTCCAGGTGGCCAGTTCGTCCCTGCTACCTTGCAGAAACAACATCGGTGTTTTTACATCTTTTAGATGTTCCGCTCTTTCAATAGAAGGTTTTCCGGGAGGATGTAAGGGAAAGCCATAAAATATTATTCCTTTTATCGAAGTGTCATGATGTCCGGATAAATATTGAGAGGTCATTCGTCCGCCAAAAGACTTACCGGCTGCAAAAAGAGGAAGCTTTGGAAATAATTTTTTCGCCCTGGCAATAGCTGCTTCAATGGTGGCGTGAGCAACAGCGGGAGTATCGGGTCTTCCTTTTTTATTTTCCATAAAAGGAAAATTGAAGCGCATTGTAGCAATATCAACTTCAGAAAGAGATTGCGTCAATGTTACCATGAAAGAGTGATCCATGCCCGCTCCCGCCCCGTGAGCAAGCGTGATGATACATTTGCTTTTTTCCGGGATGATGCATTTAGCCGAAATACTGCCGATCGCAGGAGAGACTTTAAACGAGATAGTGCGGGTCTTCATTTGTGAATGACTTATGCAATGATGAAGATAAGAAGTCATTGCAACATGAAGTGGCCGTCGGGAAATTAAGCAGACTTTGACGATCTTGCTGAACAAGCCTTCTTAGAAGAACCGCTGTAAAAGAACCAGACCCATGACATATAAATACTTCCGACTACCCAATACCCGGCTTCTTTTCCTTTCAATAGCAAGGAAGACAGTACCAGAAGAGTTGCAAAAAACAGGGAAGCAAGAATTGATTTGGAACGAAACTTCATAACTCATGTTTTTTTACAGATGCAAATTATTGATTGAGTTATGTTCATTGTCAATAAGATTCGTAAACCGGCAAATTTTGCCGATCAACAACACTGTGAAAAACCGGCAGTTTTCAAAAAAATAAAATATCATTTTCTTCAGTATCACTACTACCGGGTGACAATCCAAGCCATATCATTCAGGCGTGATGCTTCAGGCATCACACGGATTACCTTTCAAACTAAGAACTATTCTTTTAGAAGCTATTGTATTCCGTAAATTAGGGGATCTATTCTGGTTGGCTGAACGTTAAATTTATTCGTGTCAATGCAACCTGAATGGGAATTCCACGAACAATGGTAGAGACAAAGCCTGCCACAGAATGTTAAATAGTTTTCTTTGAAATAGCAATTAGGGGGGACAATTTGCTGAAATTTGCGCCAGGCATGGTTTCATAATAGGAACCGCGCCGGTTTTAATCTTTAACTAAAAAATTATGGCAAAAACAACTAAAGCCAAGTCCGGATCGGCAAAAAAAATATTGGTTGTCGAAGATGAAGGCGAAATCGCTTTGATACTGGATATGGTTCTTATCCAAAAAGACCTGCACCCGGATTTTGTAAATACATTGCTGGCGGCTGATGAATATCTTGAGAAACAACAGCCTTCGCTTATTTTGCTGGATAATAAGCTACCGGATGGATTCGGAGTTGATTTTATCAGCTATGTCAAAAAAAAGTACCCTTCTATCAAGATCATCATGATATCGGGATTTGTTAGTGTGCGTGATGTTGCTATGGCAAACGGAGCAGATATGTTTTTTGAAAAACCTTTTTCTTTGGACGAATTTTATGCGGCTATTGACAAATTTTTAAATTGAGATACATAATTCGCTTAGTGGTGACAATCTCACAGCAACAATCCTTAAACCCTGATTTATGAAATTATTAATCCCGGCTTTTTTAAATGGAGACAGGCAAGAGCAAAGCAAAATGAGCATTGACGGATGGCCTTCTCCATGTATAATTAGTAATGGATCAGGATATGTGTTTATCTCCTTCGTGAGTTTTATTTATCAGAGACAGCATTTACCAATCTTCGTATCGCCTCAGTCGGTCTCAATGATGGACCACCCTTAATATTCCACCCGGTAAATACCGCGACAATTTTGTACTCAGGAATAACGATGGGCCATTGGCCACCAAAGCCCGATCCTGTCCAGGCATATTTCGAATCACTGCCATATTCGTAAAGCCACCATTTATAGCCATATTTTACTCCCCGCCCTACAGAGATAGCCGGTGTCACAGACGCTCTTACCCATTCTGTGTTTACCAACTGTTGGCTATTCCAGTTTCCGGCCTCTAAGAACAGGTAATAAATTTTTGCAAGGTCTTTCGCTGCTAAGTATAAGCCGCCTTCCGTGTCACAAAGGCCGGTTGGCGTCCGTTTCCAGAAAAATTGTGTAATACCGAGCGGTGAAAAGAGATATTGGGCTGCATATTCCTCTATGTCTCTACCTGTTGTTTGTCTGAAAATATAGGATAGCAACTGAGAGCTTCCGCTGTTATAATTGAAAGATTGCCCGGGTTCAGCAGCCATTGGTTTATCAATAACATACTGTATCCAATCAAACCCGCCTTCCATAGCGATGGCGTCGTTTCGCGGATCACTATAAGGCAAATATTCATTCCAGTCAAAACCGGACGTCATCGTCAATAGGTGGCCTATGGTCATTCTTCTTTTTCTTTCATCAATGTTTTTCACTTGCGTGGTATCAAAAAAATTCAGCACGGGTGTTGTAACGGCGGGAAATTCTTTGCGGGCAGTGGCAACACCGATGATAACAGAAGTAATAGTTTTAGTAACAGATTGTAAACTGTGCAGATCAGTGTGATGATAAAATGGGTGCCACCACGGGTTATAATAATTGTATGGGCCACCCGGATCATTCTGATTCAACCCATCTTTCTTCCCGGCATTTTCTCCATATATTTTAACGTAGTCATGTCTGTACGATTTTTCACAAACCAGTTTTCCATTTCTTGTGATGATCATTTCGTCTATGTAACCATATTGTCCGCCTGCAATAGCTTTATCAAATGCCAGCAGCGAATCCGCATTCATTGATTGCGACTGCGGCGTTGCGACCGGCCATTCTTTCGACGGCCATCGCTGTGCATCACCATTGAAATGGCTTGCCAGGAAAAACCATGCAGCAACGAAGCTGACGATAAATTTCATATTACCAGTTTTAATAAAGATAAAAGACAGTTCTTAAACCACAGATGATATTTGATGTACGGCGCATGAAGGCGAAGGCCAGGCGTTCTTCGCAACCGTCATTCATAATTCTTAATTTTTAAACCAAAAGCATTAAAATGATCACGAATGCGATCCCCAAACTTCCTTTCATTGACAAGGCCCGTACACTCGCCTTATTATGTGGAGCAACTGAGTTTTGAACTCATGTTTGATCACGGCGAATATATCCTCCTCCGTTTGGATAATGCGGAACTGCATTTCTTCGTTATCCTACTTTGGATCCGTCCAAGTCGGATTTTATGATCTACCTGAGAATTGATACTGGCATCGAAAACTTTTACCAGGAGTTGCAAAGACGAGGTGTCAGCATTCATCCAAACGGCACACTTGAACCAAAATCATGGAATCAACTTGAATTTTCCATTACTGATCCCAACGGAACGTTGCTAACATTCGGCCAACGCTTGAAATGAAACTGACCATGTGCCGCTTCGTCCGCACCCTTTTTGTAAGAATTTTCCGATCATGTTAAAAATGACTGAACGATGCCTGATAAATCTTTGCGCTTACATTTATTTTTAACCACTCAGCATAAAGAGATATTTTAATCCATAGTATCGGGCTAATTTAGACGCCTATACTTCGAATGAAAAAAACAACTTCCCTCCTTCTGCTATTGTTGTCTTATTCCATTGCTTATTGCCAACCGGCAGCAAATGGGACAAATAGCTTTACATTAACGGTTCGAAATGAAAAGTCACAACCCGCTGAGGGAGCTGTCGTAGAATTATGGAAGGATAGCACTCTTATAAAAGCTGCTATTACGGATCCGAAAGGGATGGTAACTTTTGAAAAAATTGATGAAGGGGGTTTCTCATTTACTATTTCACATACCGGGTATAAGCTTCATACCACTCCTGCCTATCATTTTCCTTCAGATATAAATACAAGCACGATCATATTGGAGCCGGCAAGCATCACGCTGCAGGATGTAAGTGTTGTATCACGTAAACCATTCATAGAACAAAAGCAAGGCAAGGTAGTACTCAATGTTGAAGCATCCGTAACCAATGCAGGTTCCACTGTTCTTGAAGTGTTGGAAAAATCTCCCGGTGTAACAGTTGACAGAAATGGCGGTATTGCCCTGCAGGGAAAGACCGGTGTACTGATATTGATTGATGACAAACCCACTTACTTGTCGGGGGCAGATCTGAATAATTTGCTAAGCAGTATGAGTTCGTCGCAGGTGGAACAAATAGAATTGATGACGAATCCTCCGGCCAAATATGATGCGAGTGGTAATGCCGGGATCATTAATATCATAACGAAAAAAAATAAGCAGAAAGGATTCAATGGCTCGTTCACGGTTTTGGTGGGGCAAGGTGTCTATCCGAAAAATAGCAATAGCCTGATACTGAACTTTCGCTCTGGCAAGATCAATACCTTCTTTACTTATAATCTAAACCTCGTCAAATACCTTACTGATCTATATGCGTTGCGAAAGTACTATGATGACAATGGTTCTGTCACTGCTGTATTGGATCAGCCCGCCTATTTCTCCGGCAAGTTTATGAATAATACTGTGCGAACAGGTTTAGATTATTATGCAACTAAAAAAACAACATTGGGAATAGTATTGGGAAGCACATTCGTTCAACGCCGCGGGAATAACAAATCATTGGCAACCTGGCTGAACGCCGCCGGCGGAACTGATTCAACTATTTCCACCGGGACGATCAGTAATAGCCGCTTTTCGAATGCAACGGTCAATCTCAATGCGCGGCATACTATCTCTTCAACGCAGGATATCTCAGCGGATATCGATTGGCTACACTATTCTATCCGGACTGAGCAATTTTTTGATAACAGACTTCTGACCAGCAGTGGATACCTGGAATCTTCAAGGGGAGATATTCCGACGACTATCACTATCATCACTGGTAAAGTGGATCACACTTTAAGGTTTGGCAAAGATGCCACTCTGCAATCCGGCTGGAAATCTTCTTCCATCAGCACAGACAACTTAGCATCGTATCAAAATTTTGATGGCACACAGTGGAATGATGATTATGGCAAAAGCAATCATTTCCTTTACAAAGAAAATATTCATGCTGTTTACAGCAGCATCGAAAAAAAATTTATCCGTTTCAGTTTCCAGGCCGGTCTGCGTTATGAAAATACCAGCTATAGCGCTCATCAACTGGGAAATGTCATTCAAAAAGATTCTTCTTTTTCCCGGCAATACGACGGATTGTTTCCGAGCGGTTATCTCAGCTACGAAGCTGATTCCTCCAATAGCTTCACGCTGACATTCAGCCGGCGGATCGACAGACCTGCATTTCAAACACTAAACCCGTTTTATTTTATTATCAACAAATACACGTACCAAACCGGTAATCCATTTATTCTACCACAGTACAGCTGGAACCTGGCGATCAATCACCAATACAAAAATTTACTTTCGTCCGAAATATCATACAGTGTTATTAAAAATTATTTTTCACAGTTATTCTTAACCGATACCGCAAAAGGAGTACTATTATATACACAGGGAAATGTTGGCCAAACCCGTAATCTTGGATTGTCATCAACGTTAACAGTATCACCATTCAAATGGTGGTCGCTTACTGCGCAGACTATGTACAATCACAAAGTGTTGAAAGGGATCAATGGCAGCGGTTATACCAGCAATATCAATCAACTCACAGTTAATATCAACAACCAGGTTACAATCGCAAAAACATACACGATCGAGATATCCGGTTTTTATACAACGAGGGCCCGCAATGATATACAGGAACTGCTCTATCCTACCGGGCAACTTTCGCTGGGTGTATCAAGACCAATATTAAAAAAGAAGGCGACATTAAAATTCAATGCCCGGGATATTTTTTACACCAATGCGATGGAAGGGCTTACACAATTTCCGAATGCAACGGAATATTTCATTCTTCGCAGAGATACACGTGTCTTCAATCTTTCTTTCACTTACCGGTTTGGCAAAGCATATAAGGCTGTCAAACGATCGGGAGGCGGCGCCAATGATGAAATAGAAAGGGTTGGAAATGGTGGCTAGAATCAATTATTCTCTGAGATCGTGACGTGTTATTCAGAATTTCGACAAATCATGGAAAGCTGCTTCCAGGTTTTGGGCAGCGGCTTTCGGGAAGCGATGATCGTTCTCAAAAACAAACTCATCATCCGGCGCAGGATTCAGTTTGCTTTTCAGTTCGTCCCATTTAGCCGACCATATAGTGTAATGTTCAATGATCGATTCTGCATCTTTTTTAAAATGATACGGTATTAAATTTATGTTGTTTGTAAGCAGATCTTTTACCGCGGTATTATGCAGCCTCAGCTTTTCGGCATAACGGAATTTTTTACCGTTCTCCATATATTCAGCATAAGCTTTGACAGACAGTTGCCAATGCGAGACCGCTGATTGAAGCAGCGAACGAAAATCATTGTTTTTCATCGAAGAAATAAAAGCAATTTACTCCGAAATAATTTTTTCGGCAGCCGCTTTATCTTTTTCAAATATTTTAAGTTCTACTCCGCCTACGGGATCCATGCCCAATACATTTTCATCATTCAGAAAAGACGCAATGCCATTTTCTTTTAATTTGTCCTGTATCATTTTAGCTTCCAGCATATCAGGATAGGTATGCAGAACTATTGATTTGTCTTGCGGCATAATAAAACGATTAGTTGATTTGCAAAACTATTCTTTTATTATCATTTTGGCCGTAATGGATGGGCTACACTCCTTTATAGACGAGACTCCGCATAAAGTATTTTTAAAATTGTCTCGGCGAAAAAGCAGAAAACTAATCGTCCAATAATCATAGTCCGCCTTCTACCCTGCAAAAAAACCATTTAAATAAAACCTTGCTTTATAATGCCTCCTGTTCAAAAATGGTATGAAGTAATTCATTAGTTTAAACAACTAAAATAATTTTATACTCTTTGCTCTCATTAATACCGGGAGATTGCCTGATAAAGTATTAATTGACTATCCACATGAAAGACCTTTGTGATCTTTGTGCGCTTACTTCATGCACTTTGTGGTAAAAATGCAGGACCACGGAGTACACAAGAAAAAATGCAGCACAAAGGGCACGGAGAGATGCTTCTGTGGACTATAATGGTCACATTTCTTTAACCTGTTTATACTTGTTCCATGCATAAACAAAATACGACACCAAAAGATTTCTTTCCTGTTCATCCGCTTGTGATGTCTTTCTTTCTAAGTGCGGTTATTTTGCTGTCTGCCTGCGGACATGAACCACCTGCTGAACATTATGGATTTCTTGCTATGCTCGGTAACGATACCCTTTCCATTGAAAGTGTGACCCGCCAGGGCAATGTGTTGACAAGTGATGAAGTTGACCGGTTTCCCGTTGTGAGGGTAAGACATACCGTCGTGCGACTGAATGATGACGGCAGCATAAAGCATCTTGAGATGAACATTCATACACCCGGTGAGCCTGCAAATGAACGTGAACGAAAAGTGATCGCTGATGTCAGCAATAATAAAGTGAGTATTTCCAAAACTGACAGCACGGGCACAGTGAACAGGGAATTCGCAACCGGTGGAAGTATTGTAGTAGCACATGTGCAACAGATGTACAGTCTCTATGAACTTTATTTTGCCGCAGCATTAAAAAAGGCAGCTACATCAAAGCTTCCGATAGATAGTCCTGTACAGATGCGACAATTTTATATTGACCGGGAGTTCGACAAGTTTCCATTCGCCCACGCAACTGTGACTCCACGTGCCGGAAGCAAAGCGGAGATCGTACACGACTGGCTTGCCGGTACCGGGGAAGCCACGATGGATTCGGGCTATCACATGCTTAGCTATTCCGGTGCACGAACAACATATAAAGTGGAAGTAAGTCGCCTTGCTTCACCTCCTGATATAAAAATCATTGCTGACAGGTTTGAAGCACAGGAAACGAAAACGGGGGCAGCTAGATCATTAAGTGTGCGGGATACAATGCGGGCACAAATTGGCAATGCCATGTTTACTGTTGACTATAGCAGACCACTTTTGCGGGGACGCCAGCTACTGGGTGACGTGATACCTTATGATTATGTGTGGCGAACAGGCGCCAATGCAGCCACGCAGTTTACAACATCAGTTCCAATAAAGCTTGCCGGAATGCAGGTACCGGCCGGAACTTACACTTTGTGGACGGCACCGCATACAAACGGAGTTGACCTGATCGTAAACAAGCAAACGGGGCAATGGGGCACAGGATATAATCGCTCATACGACCTTGGCAAAGCAAAAATGATCACCGACTCACTCAATACTCCGGTTGAAGCATTTACCATTTCCATCTTGCCCGGCAATGATACACATCATGGAATGCTTGTGATGGAATGGGGTTTGTTCAGGTGGACCGCGGCGATAGAAGTGCAATAACTCAAATATCCTTAGAGTTGAAAGCATGACGCCATGATGCCTATCTTCACGCATCGGTTAAATTTTTCTTGAGGTGCGTGGTGACACGCACCCTGGCATTGATTATCGCTGCTATTGCAGAATTCTAAGATCATTGGAACAACTGTATATTTGTGGCGTAAGCCGTAAACTTTATGCCTGCCCCCCGAAAATTCTTTCCCACATTAGTTCTGGCACTTCAACTTATTGCCTTTCCCGTAAATGCTCAGTTACCTATTTATTGGAGTAAAAATATCGGAGGCAGCGACAATGATAACCGCGCTATCATGCAGCTTACTCCGGATGGTGGTTCAATCCTTCTCGGCAACTGCAAATCTTCAGACGGCGACCTGAACTTTCCCGGTCATGGGGGTACGGAAATAGTTATTATGAAAATGGACCGCTGCGGCAATATGCAGTGGAAGAAAAAATATGGCGGCTCGGGTAGTGACTTGGGCTATTCATTGATACTTACCCCCGACGGAGGTTACGCATTCGGCGGTATGACCGATTCAAAGGACGGAGATGTCAGCGGTGTTCATGGAAATGCTTTTGACTGGTGGATAGTGAAAATTGATGCAACGGGCGCTATTCAATGGAAAAGAACGATTGGAGGGTCCAATACAGATATTGGGGGGTTCATTGCAGCACATAGCAATGGCAATATCATAGTTCTTGGCCATACCACTTCCACCGATGGTGATCTTTTGGGTGTTCCTGCTCCCGGCAATGCATCTGGGCCAACAGGAGTGGATGCATGGGTGACATGCCTCGATAATACCGGGAACACGCTTTGGCAAAAAAAGGTCGGCACTACAGGATCTGATGTCACAGGACAAGTGATCATTTCACCTGATGGGGCCATCGTCGCTTGCGGCACCACACCTGCTAATGCATCTTTGCCTTCGAATCTTCAATTTGCAAATGCGTGGGTATTTAAAATGGATATTAACACGGGAAACATCATTTGGAACAAAAATTTTGGTGGTTCGAAAAACGAAGGGGCATATACAATAACGGCAAATGCTTCCGGGGAACTGATCGTAGGGGGCAGTTCCACTTCTTCGGACGGCGATGTAACGGTCAACTATGGAGATGCTGATGCCTGGCTACTCAAACTATCTTCAGCGGGTGATTTACTTTGGCAATTGCCCATTGGCGGTACGTCAATGGACAGATCATGGGATGTTGCGGTTCTCCCCGATCAGTCGGTGTTGCTTTGCGGTCAAACATTTTCTACGGATGCCTCTTTTCTTACCTCGTACGGGCAAGACGATGCCTTTTTCGCCTGCGTCAGCAATTCCGGTCAATTGTTGTGGAAACAGCATTATGGGGGCAGTCTTTCCGATATTCTGTTTAATATAAGACCACTGAATGAAAACGTTTTTATGGCTTCGGGTATTTCCGGGTCTTCCGACCATGATCTTACAGGCAATCAAGGACTAGCTGATTTATGGCTGGTAAAATTTAAAGTCAAACCACTTGTGTCTGTTGATACTGCCATTTGCCAAGGGTCAATGATCAATAATACTATCATCATGAATGATACAACGACGCTTCTTACTTTTGGTGACGTTTGCGGCTACGATTCATCATATAAGCAATATACTATTACTGCTGTGCAGGCAATCGTTCATTCAATTAATGATACGGTTATTACTGCCGGGCAATCTGTCACTTTATTTACAACCTGGATAGGCAATATCAGCTGGAATGCGAACCCTACCTTGAGTTGTTTGAATTGTAATAACCCTGTTGCTACACCCGCTGTGACGACAGAATATATTGTAAAAGTTCAGCAGGGATTATGCATGGCAACAGATACGGTTAAAATAACTGTTGAAGGCAAAAACGAAATTTATGTTCCCTCAGCATTTTCTCCTAACGATGATGGCTTGAATGATATCTTTAAAGCAACGGGATCTGTACAAAATTTTAATATGAAGGTTTATAACCGCTGGGGTAATCTTGTTTTTTATTCCCGAAACATCACGATTGGCTGGAATGGATATTACAAGGGAAAGAAACAACCCGCTGGCGACTATGTTTATCTCATCACGTATAATAGTCTTTCCGGCAAACAAAAGCTGTTGAAAGGAAATCTTCTTTTGGTGAAATAGTTTCTCATTAACCCGGATAGAAAGAGAAATATGTAGGTATTGCGCTGCTGTTGGTGCTTTCTTCTCACCGAAGCACGATCAAAAGACACATCGGAAATTGTTTTGTCAACACATCCATAGCTGTTTAAACCTGCTTCCATGTTAAGGTTCTCGAATAAAGTATCCTTCGCGACATCATATCCCGCATCCGCATGCCTGATTACTCCCAATACCCGGATTATTCCTCACAATTCTGCATAACTTCCAGCTTCTCAGCTATATTTTATTGCCTTTGGCGATATGTTGAGTTATGAACAGAAAGATGAACGGAGCGTCGCAACGAAAGTTGATAGTAGCAATGCAGTCCAGCCAATAATTACTTCAAATATTCCCTTTCCCCATCTCCCCCACTGCATAATCACATGCTCTTGCTGTCAACGCCATATAAGTGAGTGAAGGATTGAGGCAGGCACTGGAAGTCATGCATGATCCATCGGTAATAAATACATTGGGTACTTCATGCATTTGGTTCCATTTATTCAACACAGAAGTTTTGGGATCATTCCCCATACGTGCAGAACCCATTTCATGATTAGCATTGCCGGGAAAAGAGATCTGGCCATCAACAGTAATATTTTTAAATCCTGCTGCTTCCATTGTTTCAGCAGCAGTGATCTTCATATCCTCATGCATGGCCTTTTCATTTTCTTTAAACTCACAATCCACCTTGATCAATGGTCTTCCCCAGTTATCCTTTTTAACCTTGTCGAGGGTGATACGGTTATCTGCATAAGGAAGACATTCACCATAAGCAACCATATTCATCTGCCAGGATCCCGGCACTGACATTGCTTCTTTGAGTGCAGCGCCGATCGTTTCATTACCAGCTTTTGGTGGCCTGGTGGCATTGCCACCCAAATGATAACCGCGAAGAAACCCTTGAGCCTTGGTTTTTATATTCACAAAGCGGGGAATATAGATCGGGTTTGGCCTGTAGCCATAATAATATTTATCTTCAAAACCATCTACATCCGCTTTTATGCTAAGGCCTTTATGATGATCCATCAGGTTTCGCCCCACCTGGTCGCTTCCATTTCCCAATCCATTGGGGAAGCGGGATGAAGTTGAATTCAACAATATAAAAGCAGTAGCTACCGTAGATGCGTTGAGGAAAATGACGCGGGCATAAAATTCTTCGGTCTTCTTTGATTCCATATCAATGATCTCCACTCCCGTCGCTTTTTTCTTTTGTTCATCATACAAAACTTTATTGACCAGCGAATGGGGTCGCACCGTCAGGTTGCCTGTTGCATAAGCTGCCGGCATGGTACTGGCATTGGTGCTGAAATAAGCGCCGAAAGGACAACCGCGATGACAAAGATCTCTTGCCATGCATTGTCCTCTTCCTTTGACAGGTCGCGTAAGATTCGCTGTTCTGCCAATGATCACATGCCGATCGGAAAACTTTGATTCCACCTGTTGTTTAAAATATTTTTCTACGCTGTTCATTTCAAACGGCGGCAAAAATTTTCCATCCGGTAAATGAGGTAAGCCATCGTTATTACCGCTTACACCAATAAATGTTTCTACATAATCATACCAGTGTGCGAGGTCCTTATATCGTATCGGCCAATCAACGCCATGACCATCTTTGAGGTTAGCTTCGAAATCAAGATCGCTCCATCGGTAACACGCCCTTCCCCATAACAATGAGCGGCCACCGACAATATCACCTCTTATCCAGTCAAAGCGTTTGGTTTCTATGTATGGATTTTCCTGGTCGTTGATGTAAAAATGTTTGTTGTCTTCACGATAAGAGAAATGGCGGCTCTGAATAAAATTATTTTTCTTTTCCGCCTGTGTTAAGTTTATACGATGCTCGAATTCCCAGGAAGCTTTGTTGGCCGTGGCATAATCCCGTGGATGTGCAACATTGCGGCCACGTTCCAATACAAGGACCTTGAATCCTTTTTCACAAAATTCTTTGGCGGCCCAGCCACCGCTGATGCCAGAACCAACAATGATAATGTCGTAAGTGTTTTTTGGATCTCCGGGCATGAGGATAATTAAGAATTATGAATGTTGAATAATGAACTTAAAATAAGATCTACGCCGAGGTTCGTGTCCCCACGAATCTATATTTAAATTACTTCAATCTATCTTTAAAATCCAAGTTATTCTTTCTCAAAGTATCTTTCGCAATATCATATCCTGCGTCGGCATGTCTTCCTTCGACAAGCTCAGGATGAAAGGCGACTTTCAATATCTAGGTTATTTTCTTTTGCTGTTTGAATAGCAGTTTCATAGCCAGCATCCATGTGCCGTATCACTCCTATCCCCGGATCATTTCTCAACACTCTCTTTAATCTTTCTTCAGCAGCCTCCGTTCCATCAGCAACGATCACCATACCTGCATGAATAGAATAGCCCATCCCTACTCCTCCGCCATGATGCAATGAAACCCATGAAGCACCACCGGCTGTATTTACCAAAGCATTTAATATCGGCCAATCTGCAACAGCGTCACTACCATCAAGCATCGCTTCAGTCTCACGGTTAGGGCTGGCAACAGAACCGGTATCCAAATGATCGCGGCCAATAACAACGGGAGCTTTTACTTTTCCCGTTCTTACCAATTCATTAAAAGCAAGACCTGCTTTTTCTCTTTCACCTTGACCTAACCAGCATATGCGTGCCGGCAATCCCTGGAAAGCAATTTTTTCCTGTGCCAATTCTATCCAACGTAATAAAGATCTGTTCTCAGGAAATAATTTGCAGATAGCAAAATCGGTGACAGCAATATCGTGCGGATCGCCACTTAATGCCGCCCAGCGAAACGGACCTTTGCCCTCACAAAAGAGAGGACGGATGTAGGCGGGGACGAAGCCAGGATAGAGAGAAGCCCCCCTACCCCCCGAAGGAGGGTTTTCGACTCCAAAAGAATGAAGATTCATTCTTTCATCATACTCCAATGCTCTTGCGCGGAGATTGTTACCGTAATCAAATGTTATAGCGCCTCTCGATTGCAATTCCATCATACACTCGACATGTCGGTGCATGCTGGCATAAGCGAGTTCGGTGTATTGCTCGGGATCTTCTTCACGCATGATCGTCGCTTGAGTGTTATTAATGGTATGCGGAACATAACCATATAAAGGATCATGCGCCGATGTCTGGTCGGTGAGTGTATCGGGAACAATATTTCTTTCAATTAATCTTTCCAACAAACAAACAGCATTGGTCAGCACGGCGATAGAAATAGCTTCGCCATTTTGTTTGGCTTCCAATGCACGGTCAATCGCATCATCAATATTTTCGAACCAGAGATCGCAGTATTTTGTTTCAATTCTTTTTTCAATACGCCAACGCTCTACTTCAGCTATAAGAGCAACGCCTTCGTTCATAGTTATGGCAAGAGGTTGTGCGCCGCCCATGCCGCCTAAGCCGGCGGTCACATTAAGAGTTCCTTTCAATGAGCCCTGAGTCCCGAGTCTGGAGTCGGGAGTAGTTGCTGACTCCTGACTATTGACTCCTGACTCTCGACTAAAATGCTTATTCGCTATCGCCGCATAAGTCTCATAAGTGCCTTGAACTATTCCCTGCGATCCGATGTATATCCAACTGCCGGCGGTCATCTGGCCATACATCATCAAACCTTTTTTCTCCAGTTCATCAAAGTGTTTCCAGTTGGCCCAGTTGGGAACGAGTTGTGAGTTGCTTATTAAAACTCTCGGTGCGTCTTTATGCGTTTTCAAAATACCAACCGGTTTGCCGGATTGAATGAGCAATGATTCATCATTCTCCAGAACCTTTAATGCTTTGATGATATTATCCAGCGCTTCGAAGTTCCTGGCCGCTTTGCCTCTTCCTCCATATACTATTAAGTCATCGGGGCGTTCGGCTACCTCAGGATTAAGGTTGTTAAGCAACATTCTTAGTGCTGCTTCCTGAATCCACCCTTTGCAACTTAGTTTATTTCCGGTGGGAGTTTTATACTTGATGGGGTCGTATCGGGTTTGGGTTAGTGTTGACATACTGATTATTTGGTTTAACCGCAAAGACGCAAAAAAACCGGGAGTCCCCCTTGACGTCTTTGCGTTTCTTCGAGACTCAGCGCCTGAGTGGTTAAACACAAAATTCGCTATAATTTCCAATATGCGTCATATACCCCAAAAGTAGTATTTGCAGATAGACAAAAAGAAATATCTTCATATAAGAAAGCCACCCGAATGAGTATCCATATTAGTGCGAACCCTGGAGAAATTGCGCCTATTGTCCTGATGCCCGGCGACCCTCTGCGAGCAAAATATATTGCCGACAAGATGCTTAATGATGCCCGGATGGTGAGCAGCACACGTAATATTTATTTTTACACGGGCACTTTTAAAGGAGTGCGGGTGACCGTTGGCGGTAGCGGAATGGGTTGTCCCTCCATCGGCATTTATTCACACGAACTATATACTGAATACGATGTAGAATGCATTGTGCGCATTGGCACTTGTGGTTCCTATATGATGTCAATAAAATTGTATGATCTTATTAATGTAAGTGTTGCCTGCAGTGAATCCACCTATGCCCGTTATGCTTTTGATTATACCAAAAATCACTTCAAGCACCAGGGCGCTGCTTACGATATTATTAACGACACCGCAAAGGCAATGGATATTCCTGTGCGTACAGGAGCCATTCACTCGGGAGATGTTTTCTATCGTGCCGATAAGGCATTGCCGGAGATAGTACTTGAACATAATTGTCTTGCCGCCGAAATGGAAGCTTTTGCCTTATTTGCCAATGCACAATATCTAAATAAAATGGCTGCCACTTTACTTACCGTTTCAGATATTATTCCGACACATGAAAGGATAAGCGCCGAAGAAAGAGAGCAATCTTTGGATAAAATGCTTGAATTGGCGCTGGAGTCGGTGCCGGGTATTCAAAAAGCGATCATTTGAACCCTATTACAGGCTGAAAAGTTTATCGAAGCCGGTATCCAGGTTCCCTTTTGCAAATTCATTCACCTTTCGTACAAAAGAAAAATCACAGATGATATTTTTTATCTTAGTGATGTCTTCAGCAAATATTCTGTCTTCCTCAGCAAAAGAAACAGACTGGCGTACATACTGATGAGCGAATTCCAGTATCTCGCTGCTCTTTAAAGGTCTTCTGAATTCAATCGCCTGGCAGGCGCTCATTAATTCTATGCCCAAAATATATTCAAGGTTATCCAATACTTTACTGAGCTTTCTTCCACTGATACTTCCCATGCTGACATGATCTTCCTGTCCAAGAGAAGTTGGAATACTATCTGCACTGGCGGGAAAACATAAAGTTTTATTTTCCGTTACCAATGCCGCTGTAGTGTATTGTGGGATCATGAATCCGCTGTTCAATCCTACATTTTTCATCAATAACATGGGCAATCCCCATTTGCCTTCTAATAATAAATAACAACGTCGATCGGAAATGTTCCCGATCTCAGCCGCAGCAAAACAACAATAATCTAATGGTAATGCTAAAGGTTGCCCATGAAAGTTGCCGCCACTGATAGTATCATCAGCAGAAAAAATGATCGGGTTATCAGTAACGGAATTCAGCTCCGTTTCTGTTAGTTCTTTCAAATGGAACCATGCATTTCGTGAAGCTCCATGTACCTGTGGCATGCAGCGTAGTGAATAGGGATCCTGCACACGTCCGCAATCAACATGGCTTTGCATGATGGCGGAATCTTTCAGTAAAATTCTCAGGCGTTGTGCTACGAGTTTATTTCCAGTAAATGGTCTTAAATTATGCAAACGTTCATCAAAAGGAGCTTTGGTACCTGTTAATGCTTCAAGACTCATAGCGCCGATAATGTCTGCGGCTTCGAGACAATTGTGCATCCGCTGCACGGCTTTTACTGCATAAGCGAGGATGAATTGTGTTCCATTTATTAAAGCAAGTCCTTCCTTAGGTCCGAGTTGAATTGGTTTTAAGCCATGTTTTTCTAAAACTTTTACTGAAGACATCCGTGTGAATTCGTGTCCATTCGCGGCCGATACTAATATTTCTCCCAGGCCGATCAGTGGCAAAAACAAATGTGCCAATGGCGCCAGGTCACCGCTTGCGCCTACAGAACCTTTTTCCGGAACAACAGGAATAATATCATTATCGATATGCCATAAAATTCGTTGGATAGTTTCCAATCGCACACCTGAAAAACCTTTTGCCAGCGCATGCACTTTTGTGATGAGCATGATCTTCGCTATCTCCGGAGGGATCGCATCTCCTACTCCAACGCTGTGGCTTTCCAGCAGTTTATGCTGAAGTATTGCCGTATCCTCTTCTGAAATTTTTGTATTGGCTAGAATACCGAAGCCCGTATTGATGCCGTAGACAGTTTTATTATTGGCGACGATCTGTTCAACGTGTTTTTGGCTCTGATTGATATTCCCAATGGCAATATCGTTCAACATTCCTTTTATTTTACCTGTAGCAAGAGCAATGGTCTTTGCAACCGTTAGTTGATCAATTCCGTAATTGAAGGTTTTCGGCATATGCGTAATTCAAGCCGCAATATAAAGATTTGAGATTACTGTAACAGGATAGCTGCATTGATTACATCCACCACCATGATTTTAGTTTCTGACTGACTCTTGCATATAAATAAAGGCCGGCCAGTACAGCGATGACGCCCGGGACGATCAGCCTCGTGCCATTTTTGCCTTTTTCAGAAATCGACCACCCAATACCGATAATAAAACCGCCGATAATGCAGAATAAATAATACTTGATCTTGTCTTCGTAAATATCTTTTTATTGCAAAAGATTCGTAGCGGCGATTTAATATTTATCGGTTTTTCTGACAATAAGATTTATCGAGGCGTGATTAATAATTCAAGTTTTTCCGTTCCTTCATTTGGGCTATCTTTGCGCCTCTGAAAAGGTCCGGTAGCTCAGTTGAATAGAGCAACTGCCTTCAAAACTAGGAGCCGTTAGTCGGGAAACTACTTTCGGGATTCTGGCTGATCAGGAAAGTCTTCGGAATGAATTATCCGGTGACAGTTTGCACAAAGAAGCAAACACTTATCAAGTTCTTTCTTTATTGCTGTCCAGGGTTTCAGTCTAAGCTTTGACCAATCGCTCTCCTTCCCCGAGCGATCATTGTGATGAAATTCGAAAACAGCATAGTGAGAATTTTTTAAGTGAAGCGAGCATCTTTGACATCGGGAACCCTTATATGCAATTGCATCGATCCTGCGGTTGATCCATCTTTTAATGGCTCTTTTGTTGAAGCACGATTTGCAATAGCACACAACCCCAAACGAGTGGGAAGCTGATTTATAAAAATCAGTGATGGGCTTTCTCGTTTTGCAATCTGTACTCTGTTTTTTTGTTCCATGATAATCGTGAGTTTCGCCACGGGTGAAACGCAGAGACTGTACGCCAGACGCCTAAGTTCTTCTAAAAAGAATAAGGTGAAGAGACAGTCCAGACCACAAAAATAGCCAGTCTGTAATAGTAAGACTGATTATTGTAGTGAAAACTATAGTGGTAAGCTAAGCAGTAGGTCATTGGTTTGAATCCAATCCGGATCACAATCCTCCTGAGTAAATTCAGGAGGATTTTTTGTTCAGGTGATTTCCTAACTTCAAACTTTGAATATCAAACATTGAATGCGAACATGGATGTTAAGATCGAACCTTCGTGGAAAGAAATTTTAAAAGACGAATTCAATAAACCTTATTTCGAGCAGATCGTTCTTCATTTAAAGACAGAAAGAGCGCAGGGAAAAACAATTTATCCTCCCGGCCAATTTATTTTTAATGCATTTAATACAACGGCTTTTGATGAGGTTAAGGTAGTGATCCTTGGACAAGACCCTTACCATGGTCCCGGCCAGGCACATGGTCTTTGCTTTTCTGTGCAAAATGGAGTGCCTCCTCCCCCATCGCTTGTTAATATTTTTAAGGAATTGCATGCCGATATTGGAATTGAATTTCCTCAAAATGGTAACCTGGCCAAATGGGCGCAGCATGGTGTATTTTTATTGAACGCGTCATTGACCGTTCGTGCCGCCGAACCCATGAGTCACGCAAAGATCGGCTGGGCGACATTTACAGATACGGTAATAAAAAAGATATCTGAAATGAAGGAACATGTTGTATTCATGCTTTGGGGGAAATTTGCGCAGGAAAAAAGAGTATTGATCGATGAAACAAAACATTTGATACTAAGATCGGTTCATCCTTCCCCACTGTCGGCCAGCGGTGGCTTTTTTGGTTGCAAACATTTTTCAAAAGCGAATGAATATTTGGTGAGCAAGGGGATCGATCCGGTGGATTGGAGTCTTTAGGTAAGTGGTGAATGGTCTGTAGTGAGTGAATCCCCGGAATTTGAAATGACATTTTTTTGAAAATTACATTTGAATAATAGAATAAATATGATACCTGCTGATCTTATATTGGAAACAAAAAGAGCTTTACTCAGGCCTGTTAGTATTGATGACTATGATGACTTTCTGAAACTGGCAAAAGAAGATTTTGATATGTGGTACTATTTTTCATTGAATCTTGGAGATGAGAAACAATTACAGAAATGGTTTGACATGGCTTTTGCCGATAAAGCAGCCAACACAAGAAGACCGTTTACTATTATCGACAAGCAAACAGGAAAGATCGGTGGCAGCAGCAGCCTTGGAAATATTTCTATGTTTGACCTACGTGCAGAGATCGGTTGGAGCTGGCTCGGAAAAAATTTCCGAAGCACAGGGCTGAATAAATACGCTAAATATGCCATGATGCGATACGCATTTGAGGTACTTAATTTTGAACGAATAGAATTCAAGACCGATGTGTTGAATGAAAGAGCGAGGCAGGGATTAAAAAATGTAGGTGGTATTGAAGAAGGTATTCTCCGCAGTCACATGAAGATGTGGAACGACAGACGACGAACTTCTATTTATTACAGTGTCTTAAAAGATGAGTGGCCCGGGTTGAAGGAAACAATTTTTAAAGAGATGCAGATAGTTTGATTGTTGAATTGTTTGATGGTTTTAAGATGAACATCGTGACAGCATTTCCTGATTCATAACATTCAAACAATAAATCCATCATACCATCAATCTGCAAAAGGCTTGCAAACAATTATGAATTTTATTAAAAACATACTCGGGCGGATCTTTGCATTCTGGGCGCTGATCGTTTTCGTGATCACCATGCTTATTTTTTTTATCCCGATCTGGATCATCGGGTTATGGAAAGACCCAAAGCCCACAATTTTTTTTCACAGCATTTCAGCGGTATGGATGCGTATTTTCTTTTTCCTGACAGGCATACGCATGAGCATAAAGGGAAAGAATAATTTCAACCGGGGTGAAAACTATATTGTCGTATGCAATCATAATTCCATGATGGATGTGCCGCTGACAACTCCTTTTATTTTCGGCGCCAATAAAACCATTGCCAAAATAGAAATGGCTAAGATCCCGTTGTTCGGAATAATATACCGGAGAGGAAGTGTTTTAGTAGACAGGAAGAGCGAAGAAAGCCGCAAGAATAGTTATGTGCAGATGAAAGAAGTGCTTGACCTGGGATTGCATATTTGTATCTATCCTGAAGGCACAAGGAATAAAACCAAGGAACCGCTTCAATCTTTTCATAACGGCGCTTTCAGATTGGCGATGGATACAGGCAAGGCCATTCTCCCTGCAGTCATTTTTAATACGGCAAAAGTGTTACCTGTCAATAAAACATTTTTTTTCTGGCCGGTAAAAATAAAAATGCATTTTCTTGAACCGGTGCCTGTTAATGACCAAACGATGGAGCAGCTTAAAGAAAAAGTATTTGCTTTAATGAGAGACTACTATGTAAATAACAAGGATCAGTAGCCTGTGTAGAAAGATCTTGTCCTGTTTATTTTCAGATCCTGCAATAAGCCTGATTTAGGACTGATGGTGAAATTAAAATACCGGTAAGGCCCAAGCGGTGTTACATTAATAGATAATTGCCAGCAATGCATATCTCTTGAAATAGCCATTTGAAATGTCTGCAATTGATGGGTGTTAAAATCATAATAACCATTGACATTGAACATCCATTTTGGTGTGAGGCTAAAGCTGCCACTGAAATTGGCGCTTGAAGTGATTTTCTTTTCAAACCCCATAAAGTCGGATCTGAACTGCTGATAAAAATTTAGCGAATAAGAAATATTAATTGACCAGGGAATATTAAAATCAACGAATTCAGCCGGATTTTGCCGCATATACTCCAATAATCTTTGTTGATCTGCAATCAGCGCAGGATCATTTCTCAGGTCCTGATTTTGTTGTTGTTTCTGCATTTCCTTTTTCTCATCACGCGGCTTACTTTGGAATGCCGAAGAAATTGCAATATTTCCTGACGTGATACGACCGGGACTGAATCTGCCGCCGGACCACGCATATTTATTTATATCCTGTCCCCTGTCACCCACCTGGTAAGGATCTAAAGTGGCGCCGGCTGTAATGTTTATTTTATTAAAAAGATTGGTGCGGAAATAAAGCTGTATCTGTGATAATTTCATACTGTCCGCAAAAAAATTATAGCTCATTGAAAGTCCGTATCCATCCACAAGTTTTACATGAGGGATTTCCTCTTCTTCCTGTTGGAGCGTTGTGTCAATGATCTCACCGTTCTTCGGTTTTTTGGGCTTCAACTTCATCTCGAGATTATTATCCAGTTGAAAACTCAGTCCGCCAAATTTGCCCTCGCCATATCCGGGATATAACGCTCCTTCAAATTCCGAATAACGAACGAGAAAGTCGGTGGTATCAACGTGTGTCGAATAGTAGTGTTTGCCTGACATATCTGGCTGGTAGTTCATACTTAATGATGGACGGATGACATGCCTTATCGCTACGATTCTTGAGTTCTTAAATTCATAGGTGCCAAATATGGCCGTATTAAAACTTAAGCCAAAAGAAGCCTGGTGATCTATGAAAAGACCTTTTGTAATTGTCGTATCACGTTTTTTATTTACACTATCCCAACTGCGACGGGTTTTTTGCGCGATCCAAACCTGCGAATAAGATACGGATGGTGATACCACCACAGCACCACCTAATATGGGTGGTAGTGATAATGAAATTGGGATATTGTGCTGCGCTCCCCATTGCAATGTATCCAGCAGATGAGAAAAGCTGAAGGCAGTATCATAAAAGGAAGTCTGGTTGCGGAATGTGCCATTGTATGCAATACCAAGTTGCTCATACCATTTTTTAGTACCCGCCGCTTCTTTTCTTTGGAATGGATAGACCGTTGCCACAGTAAAGCCGAGGTCGGGCAAATTAACGTTCACCAGACCCGTCTGGTTATTCTGATTATGGTTAGCGCTGACAGTAAGGTTATACGGTTTGTTCTGCCAGGTTTTTGAATAAGTGACAGACGAGCCTAGCAAATTCTGATAATTGAGCTGAGGACTGTTAGGTACATATTTATTATAGGTGGTCGAACTTGCATTTACATTGGCAGAAAAACTGGTGCCTGGCCTTGCTCTCGGGTCGGCACTGTGGCTCCATGTCAAAGTATAACTATTGTTCGATAAAAAATCCGGGTCGCCTTTAAAATTCATTTTGGTATGTTGTAAACCAAAATTGAGAGATCCACTGTAGCGATAGCGTTTGCGGTATGTAGGGTTTATATTGGCCGACCAGCCGCCGTAAGAATATACATTACCGTAAGCTTTCACATCCCAATAGTCATTCATTACAATATAGTAGCCAAGCCCCTCCAGCCCAAGTCCGAATTGTTCATTGGTAGCGAATTGCGGCGGCAATAAACCTCCATGACGCCGCTGAGTCAACGGGTAAAAACCAAAGGGTATATAAATAGGAATAGGTACGCCTTCAAACTCCATGTGAGCAGGTCCTGAAACAGCCAGCTTCTGACTGACCATTTTCATTTTATTGGTCCTGATATCAAAATGCGGATCATCGAGGTTGCAGGTAGTGAAACGTACTCCCTGTGCAAATGTGACCTTTTCACTTACCTTTTTAGATTTGTCAGAATGAACATATATTTCCTGGCCTTGCTGAGTAATACCATTCGTTATTAATCCCTTTTGTGTTTTAAAATTGTAACGGATAGTATCACTGGTAAAATTATTTTCGCCTTGCTCAAAATGAGCATCTTCAATCACCTCCCCAAGACTGTCTTTTTTGTTAACGGCGGTAAGTATTTGTGTTTGCTGGTCCAATTCCACCTGTGGAGCAGTAAGGGTAATGTCCTTATATTCTGTTTTTGTTTTACCGTATAAAAGGATCTTTTTTTCTTTTACCAATACAACGGCGGAATCCTCGGCCTCGTAATGAACGGGAGCATCCATCGAATCTTTGGAAAGCTTTAAAGAAAAAGTATCGATCTTCTGAGAGGTCAATGAATCATCAGAAAGCACTGTAGAGTCCGATGAAATGATGATAACGTGATTAGAGGAATCTTTTTTTGGCGGCACAGTATCTCTTGGTGTTAAAGCTCTTGTTAAATCTTTGCGGGGAATACGCTGCGCCGAGGTACTGCACGTTAATGTGCAAAATAGACCAGCAGTCAATATTGCAATTAAAAAATATTTTGAGTTAAATTTGCGCAGTTGCTTCATACGGTCGAAGCAAAAATAAATCTTTCAACCCTAAACTATTTGTGAAGATTCCGGCCATCGGATTTAAAAAGAAAAACAATGAAGAACCGAACCTTACTTTTTATCGCCACATTTTCCGTTTCGATTATTCTTTTATCCTTTGCGGGAAAAAATAAAGATCCTCGCTCCAAAGCGACAATTAAAACACTGATCATTGATCCCGGGCATGGTGGTATTGACCCCGGAGCAAGAGGTGATTTCTCCAACGAGGCCGACGTTGCGCTTGAAGTATCGCTTAAATTTGGAAAAGCCATTCAGAAAGAATTCCCGGATATCAAGATCATTTATACAAGGACAACAGATGCGATGGCAGGTAATAAACGAACCAAAGACGAAGGCCTCAGATACCGTGCGGATCTTGCCAATTCATCCAGCGGCGATCTTTTTATTGCGATCCATTGTAACGCGGCACCTGATATAAGGCATTCAAAGTTTACCGGTTATAAATACTCAACCGTATATGTAAAAAAAGGAAAGAAAAAAGTGCCGGTAAAGAAGAAGATCGCTCAATATCATCATTGGACCTCTCCTAACCCGGCCAACGGTACTGAGACCTATATCTGGGCGGTCAACAAGAATGATGCAAAGGTCAATTCCATTAATAAAATGGAGTTTTATGGTGAAATTGATTCGACTGACACGAATAATACCCTTGATCTTCCTGACCCATCGGATCCGCTTGAAAAAGCAAGGATGCTTATTTATGCGCAGCAATATTTCAGAAAGAGCCTGAGTCTTGCCGACCTGGTTGAAAAGGGATTCCAGACGCAGGGAAGAACATACAGGGGCGGAGTAAAACAAAGAAATGACAAAGGTATCTGGGTCTTGCAGGCTACGGGTATGCCAAGTATACTGGTGGAGATCGGCTTTATTTCAAACCCGGAAGAAGAAAAATATATTAATAGTGACAAAGGCCAGGATGAAATTGTAGAAAACCTGATGAATGCCCTCCGCGCATATAAACAAAAACTCGAATCCAGGTCCATTGACACAGCTCCTTAAATAAATCAACATTTAATACAGGAAAGGATGAACCCGATATATGGTTCATCCTTTTTTATTTATGGCACCTAACTTGTTTAAAAATAAATGGTTAATTTGGCAGACGAAAAACCTCCCCTTTCTGTCCGGGCGGAAAAAAAAACCTCATGAAGATCAGTAATGAAACCAAAGTAGGCTTATTGACCATTGTCTCTCTTGCCGTATTGATAGTTGGCTTTAATTACTTAAAAGGAAAAGACGTTTTTAACCGGACCAAAAAGATATATGCCGTATTCAGCAAACTTGGCTCCCTCGCTAAATCCAATGCTGTCAAGATAAATGGCTATCCTATCGGAACGGTTTACGATTATCAACCCACCAGTAAAAATGTTGATAGTATAAAAGTCACCATCAGCGTGACTGAAGACATACATATCCCATCCAATTCAATTGCCTATGTTTCAGCCGACCTGTTGGGTAGTTCCAGTATTACAATTGAAAAAGGCGATGCCTCCGTTTTCCTGAAGGATGGAGATTACCTGATGACCCGGGAAGATCCAGGTATTTTTGGCGATCTTCCTTCGCAGGCGGGTTCTACTCTCTCCAATGTTCGGACCTCGCTTGATTCGCTCAAAGTTGTTTTTTCCAATATCAATAAGCTTTTTGATGAAAATACAAAGGGCAATTTGCGGGAGACCATTGCAAATATTAAATCAGCTACTAATTCTCTGAATCAATTACTTGATCCTGAAAAAAGCGCCCTGGCAGGGTCATTGCGCAATATTAATTCTATTACAGACAACCTGAAGAAAAATAATGATAGCATAACTGTTACGATCAGTAACGCCAAACGATTCTCTGAAAAACTTTCGAAGCTTAACCTGCAACAAACAATGGACTCACTGGAAAAAGCAATCTCACAATTAAAAACTACGATCGCTAAATTATCCAGTAATGACGGAACTCTCGGTGCATTGATCAATGACAAGAAATTATACAATAAATTAAATGATGTTATACTGAGTGCAGAGATATTAATGGATGATCTTCGTGCCCATCCCAAACGCTACGTTAATTTCTCTCTCTTTGGCAAAAAGGATAAAGCAGGCCCACTAACTTCGCCATCGAAAAAGGATACGATCCCATAGTAAAGCCAATGCAACATTACCTGAGATTTATTACCTGTAGTTTATTCTTAACAATACTTGCGGGAAGTAATGGTCTTTTTGCGCAGGTGGACTCGCTGCAAAATGTGGAGATCCTCAATTATACCAAGCGCCTTACATTTAAAACTATAAACGATAGCACACAGCTTACCATCATTGCAGGGAATGTAAAACTGCGGCAGGGAACCAGTTTGTTTTATTGTGATAGCTGTGTGATCAACAGCAATAGCAACGTCTTTGAAGCATGGGGTCATGTCCACATCAATGATGCCGATACCACAGATATTTATTCAAAGCATTTACGCTACCTGATGAAAAATAAGCAGGCATTTCTTGATGGTGGCGTCACGCTGACTGATGGAAAAGGCACCCTGACCACTCCCGACCTGGAGTATGATATGAACACCAATCTTGGAATTTATAAAAATGGCGGTAAACTCATAAATAAAAAGACTGTGCTCACCAGCGGCGAAGGGTGGTACTTTTCCGATCTGAAAGATGCTTACTTCAAAAAAAATGTTGTTCTGAAAGATACAGCTTACACAATTGTTACTGATTCGCTATTATATAATTCTGCTACGCAGACAATGCGTTTTATCTCCATGACTACGATCACAGACAGTAGTGGTCGCATTATTAAAACAAAAGAAGGATATTATGATCAGCAGTCAGGAAAGGCGGAATTCGGGCAACGGCCGATCATGGTGGACGGAGATATAGAGGCGATCGGCGATCGCGCAAAGTTTGACGACAGCACAGGAATATCCCAGCTCGAAGGCAATGCGATTGTTGTTGATAAAAAAAATAAGACTACGATAATTGCAGGAACGATTTTTCGAAATAAAAAAACGGAAGCCATCCTGGCAATACGAAAGCCGCTTATGATCATTGTGCAGGATAATGACACCATCTATTTAGCAGCAGATACGCTTTTCTCGGCTCGTCTTACCGACCTGCAGGCGGCAAAGAGATCAATGGGTTTGTCAACCGTATCCGGCGATACAACCTCAACGCTTGACAGTAGTGTGATAAAAGAAAAAAATGATTCACTAACCAAACAATTAATTACTACCGATACATTGACGACAGAAGTCATTACGAATGATACAATAACAATTCAAAATGACGAGGTCGCTCAAATAAAAGATTCGATGAATAAAGTTGATACGGCAACAGGCAGTTTGGTTATTCAAAATCCGGATAGTCTGAAGATCCCAAAAGACTCTGTATTGATACGCACCACCAAAGGGCTAAAATTAGTCGCACTCAATGAAAAGGACAGCACTAACCGTTACTTTGAAGCCTACGCCATGTCCGGATATTCAATGATTCGTTGCAGGCAGTTTGCGATAGTATGTTTTATTCATTCAAGGATTCTGTATTTCGCTTGTACTATGACCCGGTGATATGGTCAAAGGAAAGCCAGATAACAGGCGATACTGTTTTGCTTTTTACAAAAAATAAAAAAGCAGAAAAGATAGAAGCTTATGAAAAATAGTTTTTTGGTCAACCGGCTGGATGACCAGGCATTCAACCAGGTAAAATCAACACGAATGGATGCTTACTTTGTTAATGGTGATATTGATTCAGTCCGGGCTAAAGGCTATGCGGAATGTATTTATTATATACAGGATGAGGACAGCGCCTATACGGGCGTTAATGAATCAAAGTCAGATATCATGGATATCTATTTTACGAATCAGGAATTACAAAAAGTTGTTTTTCGAAGCAGTGTTACCGGCACATTATGGCCTATCCGGCAAAAAAGACCCTTCGGAAATGCGATTGGAAAATTTCAGATGGCTGGAAGAAAGACGTCCAAAAACGAAGCTGGAAATGTATGAGTGAACGGGACTGGCGCTAAAAGAGCAATGCGGAATTAAAATTTCTGTTGAAGCGGCCTGAACATTATACCCCGAACAATCGATGCTGCAAAATATAAACAATAGCGCCTGCAAAATAACCGAGCAAAGCAAGCCAGCTTATTTTTTTCAGGTACCAGATAAAATTGATCTTTTCCAAACCCATTGCTGCAACGCCTGCTGCTGATCCTATTATCAAAATGCTTCCGCCGGTGCCCGCGCAATAAGCAAGAAATTCCCAGAAATAATGATCGGTGGGATAAAGATCTAACGGGTACATTCCTTGCGTGGCGGCTATCAGCGGCACATTATCTACTATTGAAGAAAGAAGACCAACGGCAATAGCAATAATATTCTGGTCCTTTAGGTTTTTATCCATCCACGTAGCTGCATTCGCTAATTCGCCGATAGATTGCAATGCTGTTATCGCGAGAAGAATGCCAAGGAAGAACAGGACACTTGGCGTATCAATTTTTCGCAATGCGTAACCAGCCGTATAATTTTTTCTGTCCTCTTCATCTTTACCGCTATGGATGATCTCCGTAATAACCCACATTATTCCCAGGCCCATCAGGATAGCCATGAATGGAGGTAAGTGAGTAACAGTTTTAAAAACAGGTACCATCAACAATATTGTGATACCGGAAAAGAACACAATATTTCTTTGCCTTATCATCTTTGGCGTTTGTACGGTGCCATTAAACTGTTGCTTAGGTCTTTCTACTTTTCCTTTAAAGACAAAACGCATAAATATCAGTGGTACGAGCATACAGGCGATACTCGGAACGATCAGCTTCATCATGATATTGGTTGCGGTTATCTGGTTACCGATCCACAGCATGGTTGTCGTCACGTCCCCAATCGGAGACCAGGCTCCGCCTGCATTAGCCGCGATGATAATAAGACCCGCAAGCATCCATCTGTTTTGTTTGTCTGAAGCCAATTTTCTGACAAGTGATATCATTACAATGGTTGCAGTAAGATTGTCAAGTATCGCAGAGAAAGCGAAAGCCAATAACCCAATGATCCAAACTAATTTTCTTTTGCTTGTCGTCTTTATGCGGCTGGTGACAATTTCAAATCCATCATGAGAGTCAATCAGCTCAACAATTGTCATAGCACCCATCAGGAAAAAAAGGATCTGGGAAACTTCGCCAAGATGCACTTTTAATTCTTCTGCAACGAATTCTTTATTCTCAGTAAAAAGTATGAACACGGTCCAGCAAAGCACACCTGTCACCAACGCAGTTGCGGCTTTATTGATCCTGATCGTATGTTCAAATGCAATGGCGAGATATCCTAAAATAAATATGATTATGATCGCAATAGCCATAGCTGTAAAAATACAGTTAATAACGCAAGTCAGAGTTCACAGTAAAAAGTAAGAAAGCCCTTTCTCAAAACTCATGGACACATTCAATTAAATAAGCCGGCTCCGGCTTCAGACTTTAATTTTCATAACAGCACTTTTGCATTTTGTTTAGACTTTGGGGCATTATTTTTCGTTCTGAGTGAAGAAAATAAATCACCATGAAAAAAATCATCTGTTCCTTCCTGGTAATTTCAGGAATTTGTTTTGTTACCACGATGCATGCACAGGATTATCGCACAGCGCTTGGTATAAGGATCAGCAGCAGCCCGGCGATAGTAAGTAATTCGATAACGCTGAAACATTTTCTCAATGAAAGAACAGCCGTAGAAGCTCTTTTTTCTTTTGGAGAGCCTCTTTCACTTGGCGCATTAGTAGAGATACACAAACCATTCAGCACGTCCGGTCTTCAATGGTTCTATGGCGGCGGTGGCTACGTTGGATTTGAGAAAAAATTCAACGCAACAAAAAACCAGGAAGAAACCAACGTGCTCTTTGGAGGACAAGGCGTCGTAGGACTGGATTATAAATTTGTAAATCTCCCGCTTAACTTATCTCTTGACTGGAAACCCGAGCTCAATATTGTCAGCGATATTAATTTTGAACCGGCGGCTGTCGGATTCACGGCAAGATTCACTTTTTAGGATAGAAAAATTTTATTCCTTTGTAATTGCCCCGCACAGCATGCGGGGCTTTTTATGGAATAAAAAATAGGCCTTGACACATCACTCATTTCTTCCGTGATCCTCGTTATCCACAAATTTTCAAGCTCTGCTATTTTTTTCCTGTTTGTGCGTTTTTGTGCGGGAATTTCCCCTATATTTAAGCCCAGAAACTAACAGTGCTTAAGAAGGAAAGGCAGGCTTATATATTGCACCAGGTAAACCTGCACAACAAGGTGCTTTCGTCTTCACTATCTGCAGACATCAACGTCTCGGAAGACACTATCCGGCGTGATCTCCAGGAACTGGCAGAAGAAGGAAAAGTAATTAAAGTGCATGGGGGCGCTCTGTCCCATTCATTCAGCCAGGTACATTTTCCTCCCAGCGAAGTTTATTCACAAAATCAAAAGAGAAAAATTGCGCAAAAGGCCATCAGTCTTGTGAGTAATGGTATGTTTATATTGACGAGCGGCGGAACGACTATTCTTGAAATGGCCCGCTTGCTTCCCCCACAGTTAAAAGCAACCTTCATTTCCGGTAGCATTGCGGCTATATTGGAGTATATGCATCACCCGAATATCGAAGTGATCCTGATCGGAGATAAAATTTCAAAGAGTTCAAAAATAACTGTTGGCTCTGAGGCTATTGCTAAAATAAAACAGATGAAACCGGATATCTGTTTTCTTGGTACAAATGCCATTGATCTCAGGCATGGCATCACAGACAATGACTGGGAAGTGGTGCAGTTAAAGCGGGCTATGATAGAGTCTTCACAAAAGGTAGTTTGCTTATCCATTGCTGAAAAGATCAACACATTTCAGCCGATTCATATTTGTGAGATCAATAAGATTGATATACTGATCACGGAGCTGCCTCCAAGTGATCCGATATTGAAACCCTATGAAGATGCGGGCATCAAAGTTTTATAAATTATTTTTCCGGCAAAGGATCATTGTCTTTGTGTGTTTGAATCTTTTGCTTGTTTTGAAATAATACATATTTTCACTGGAAACTGCTTATTAACAATATATCTAAAACTAAACAGCTATGAGAAAAATTCTCCGTTTATTAGTAGCACTATCGCTGATAATACTTGTATTGCCTCCCGCTTTGTATGCACAGCAAAGAACCATTACGGGCACAGTTTTATCAGACGATAATAAAACTCCTTTGGCTGGCGTCACTGTCAGGGTAAAAGGAACCCGGCGTATTGTTCAGACAGACGCGGAAGGGAAATTCACCATCCAGGTAAATCCGGGCGATGTATTGCAGTTCTCATACGTCGGTTTTACAACGCAGGATGTGACACCCGGTTCCGGCAATACCGTTGGAATAAGTATGAAGACTTCTGATGAAACTCTTGGAGAAGTGGTAGTGACTGCGATGGATATAAAAAGAAGTGCTCGCGAGCTGGGATATTCAGCTCAAAAGGTTGGTGGAAAAGAAATAGCCGAAACACAAAGAGAAAATTTTCTGAATAGTTTGCAGGGAAGAGTAGCAGGGCTTTCTATAACTCCTACTTCCGGGCAGGCAGGTGCCTCTTCTCAAATTGTATTAAGAGGATATAATTCTTTGACGGGAGCTAACCAACCACTGTTTGTTGTAGATGGTATCATACTTGACAACAACACCATTAACGAAACATCTAATGGAGGCAGCGGGATAGGTCTTGCATCTGACCGCCCAAATAGAAATAATGATTATACTAATCGTATTGCTGATCTGAATCCTTCTGATATCGAATCGGTAACCATATTAAAAGGCCCTGAAGCGACAGCGTTATATGGAAGCCAGGCAAGTTCCGGCGCTGTGGTGATCACCACTAAGAAAGCTTCAACCGGCGGTAAGCTCTGGAATCTCGTATGATAATAGTTTCCGTGTAAAGGAAGTGAATCGTACAGCCGATCTCAATAATACTTATGGTCCGGGATCAAACGGTATTTCAGGCAATCTATTCAGCGCAACTTCAGGAAGTTATTTTGGCCCGCGATACCCTGATAATACTAAGCGGTATGATAATGTTGATAATTTTTTCCGGACAGGCAAAGCGCAAACCCACAATCTCAGCGCAGATATCGGATTTAAGAATGTAGGTTTTAAAGTATCAGGATCTTATTTCGATGAAGATGCGGTTGTCCCCGGCAATCGGTTCACCAAATACAATTTAAGAATCACGAATACAACCAAAATCAATAAATGGATTGACATCACGCCCTCCTTTCAATATATCAACTCGACAAATGACAAGCCTTTAAGAAGCGCAGGAGGATACCTTTTAGGTTTATACATATGGCCTGTTAATAATGATATACGCCGTTTTACGGACGCAGATGGAAATAAGCTGAATATTTATTCTGCTGATCCCTATGCTGAGATTGATAATCCATTATACAATGTAAACAGGAACGTAAGCCATGATCATGTAATACGCAAGATCTATTCAGGCGGTATCAACATCAACCCTTTCAATTGGCTAAGCATTGCCGGACGATTTGGCTATGATACTTATGAAAGTACGGGATACACATTTTATTCACCACTTTCCAATCTTACGAGCCGTAGCCAGAATGGTGGGTTCGGACGATTGGATAATTACTGGAGAAATTATAAAGGTTACAACCATACTATTACCGCCACTGCCAAAAAAGATGTTGGAAAGTTTTCAGGCAGATTGATGGTCGGTACAATGTGGCAGGATTATCAAACTGAAATGTTTTCAATTACAGGAACCAACCTGGTTGATTCAATAGGAACCGTCGGCGCAGGTTTTAATAAACTGTATAAAAACGGACAGATAGTTACCGATGCAAATTTTGCGCAGACTGTAGGTTCAAGAAATGATAGCAGTATCACGAAGCCAAGTACAAGGGTACGCCTGTTGAGAAATAATTATGGCGAACCGAATCTGCTTGTCTTAAGACAATTTGCAACATTTGGCGAGGCAGCTCTGAGTTATAATAATCTTGTTTTCCTTAGTTACACACACCGCTTTGAGCAAGCTTCTGTTTTTCCTAAAGCAAACAGAAATTATGACTATCCTGGCTTCAGCGCCAGCGCAATTGTATCCGATATCTTTCCAAAGCTGAAAGGAAAGATTATCAGTTACTGGAAAGTACGTGCCTCGAATGCCAGTACAGCAAGATTGCCCGATCCATACAAAAATCAGTCAGTATTCGTAAATAATTTCACCAGCAGCAATGTCGGACTCATCTATTCTTACGGTTTTGACAACAACAACCCAAATCTTGGTCCCGAAAGGCAAAAGACGTACGAATTGGGAACCGAATTGAGATTATTCAACAGCAAATTATCATTTGACTTCGCATATTATAATACGTTATGTACTGACCAGATACTAAACCAATTCAGGGCTAGCTATGCAACAGGATTCATATTGAATACTCAAAATGCCGGCTCTTGCAGAAACCAGGGTGTCGAATTGGTAGCGGATGTAGTTCCTGTACAGAAAAAAGACTGGAGCTGGAATATACGTTTCAACTTTAATCACATGTGGAGTAAAGTGCTGACATTGCCTGACGCTATTTCGTATGAAGTCTATATTGCAGATACATGGTTATATGGGAACGCAAGAGGCGGGATGATTCGCGGCATGCCGGCTACAACCATTACTGGTTTCCATTATCTGCGAAACAATAAAGGACAAATTGTGATCAGTCCCACTACCGGCCTGCCGATCACAGAAGGAACATTTACAGTGATAGGCGATAGAATGCCGGATTTCACATTAGGAACGCTAAATAACATTCGCTACAAAAACTGGAACCTGAGCTTCCTCTGGGATTTGAAAGTCGGCGGTGATGTATTTGACGGCACCGATTATTTCCTTACACTCCAGGGCAAAAGCCAGCGCACTGCTGATAGAGAAGTACCTAGGGTGATCAGTGGAGTTTTGCAGAATGGATTGGAAAATACAGCTAACCCGACCATCAACACAATCGCGGTTATTCCCTACTATCAACAGACCTATTATACAAGTATGCCCGAAGAAGAGTTTATCGAACACGATGTGAACTACCTGAAATTAAGAGATATCTCTCTTAGCTACACATTCCCGGCAAAAGCAATCAACAGGATGAAAGTCCTCAAATCACTCGGCGTGTTTTTGACAGGAAATGATCTTGTGTTATGGAGCAATTACAGGGGTGCAGATCCAACGGCAAATGGCAACACAGCCGGATCAAATGGAGTTGGCGGACTTGGTTTTGATTACGGGAGCCTTCCCACTCCAATGGCAGTAAACATTGGTCTAAGAGCAACTTTTAAATAATTCAATAAAGAAATTAATATGAAACTGAATTTGAAATATTTCATCCTTGCAGGACTAATAGTACTGTTAGCTATCAGTTCCTGCACCAAAAAAATAGATGAGGCATACGCCAACCCCAATGCTCTCACGATACAGCCGATCGAGCAGATATTCCCCAGCCTGATCGGTAGTCTTGTTGGAAGTTCATCAGCAGCTGGTAGCGCATACGGTACAGCTGGTGACGGTTTATTGATTGGAAGGTACATCCAGTTTTGGGGAAGTTATGTTGCCACGACAACGGATAACATTGGCACATTCTACGATAAAATGGCTGGCACTACAGGTGCAAGCGATAATATGGGATCAATGTGGGCAGCGCACTATTATGGAATGGGGCAAAACATCAACCGTATAATAGAATGGGGAAGTGAAGAACAGAAATGGGATTATGTTGGAGCAGCATGGGCATTAAGAGCCTGGAGTATGTTTGAGTGTGCCAATCAATACGGTGAGATCATTTTGAGACAGGCATTCAATACAAGTCTGCAGCAATTTACTTATGAAGATCAATCCGAAACTTACGATTCTGTAAGGGCGATTTGTCATAGAGCCATTTCTTTTCTGAACATGACAGGCGGTAGTATGGACCCTACCAAGTTTGCTGCCAGCGATTTTTATTTTAATAAAGGGGATCTTGGCAGATGGAAAAAATTTGTTTATGGCATTCTTGCCCGCTCTTATGCTTATATAAGCAATAAAGCAAGCTATAGCGCAGATTCCGTTATCAAATATTGTAACCTGTCAATGGCATCTAATGCAGATAATGCGACCGCTAAGTTTCAAAGCACAGGAATCACAGGCACTTCTAACTACTTTGGCACCGCAAGGGGTAATGTCAACCAGGCAAGTTCCGGTATTCGCCAAAGCGCTTTTATCGCTGACCTGATGTCTGGAGCAAATACCCTTGCATTTCCGGGTGTGTTTGATCCAAGAGCATGGTATAAACTGAGAGGAAATCCTAATGGAACAATCAAAGGTTATTCACCATCATGGTCTACAGCGATCAATCCTGTTTTGACAGATGTGAATGACAGACCCGAAAGCTTTGTTGGGACGGCATTTGCAAGCACAGGCTATCCAGCAGGCGACCCTGGAAGATATATATTCCGTGACAATGCAGAGTTTCCGATCATGACCGCATCAGAAATACAATTTCTTAAAGCGGAAGCTTTGATCAGGAAAGGCGATTATGCTAATGCGAAGACTGCATATGTTAATGGAATAAGCCTGGATTTTGATTTGCTTACTACGACTTATACTGCAAACATCCCTGCTGGTAAGGAAATCACGACGACTACAAAGGCAGCTTATCTTGCTGACCCGGCAGTTGTGCCCGCAGTAGCTACCAGTGCCACTATGACGCGGACCAAAGTCATGCTTCAAAAATATATTGCAATGTATGGCTGGGGTATTCATGATACATGGACTGATATGCGGAGGTATCATTATGGCGATATTGATCCTGCCACTTCACAACAGGTGTATGCCGGCTTTCACGTTCCTTCCGGAGTTGATCTCTTTAGTGGAAGTTCAGGCAGCAATAATGGTAAATTGGTTTATCGTACAAGGCCGCGATATAATTCCGAATACCTGTATAATATTCCTGCTTTAACCGCTATCGGGGCATACCCGGTAGGAAACGATTATCATACAAAAGAATGCTGGTTCTCCAAGCCATAAATTATAAACAGAAAACTAACTACAATGAAAGTAACCAACATATCAACTGCTTTTGTCGCTATGGTAACTATAGTTGTCATCGCAGTATCGTGTACTAAAAGATCCGGCAGATTGGTAGCCAAAGAAGAAACTAATTTTTCAAACAGAGCCCTGGCACAGGTTTTTAATGCTACTGTTAATTCTACGGCAACGCATGTGTTCATAGATGCAGCCCAGGTAACTGGCTCTGCATTATCATATGCCAGCTTATTTCCTTCTTCGACCTATGCTTTTAAAGTTGAACCAGGCCTGAGGTCATTTTCTATCAGGAATACCACGGCTGGCACGACCCAAACACCTATTATTTTTGCAGAAAATATGGTGGGCGGAAAAAACTACACAATTTTTACGTATGATACGATCACTTCTGCAAAACAACTAACAGTAGAAAATAAAATTGTGATTCCATCCGACACAACAGCCCGCGTTAAGTTTGCAAATTTTTCGTGGCTAAAGGCCGGTACGCCCCCGGCTGTTGATGTTTTTTCCAAGCTGAGAAATGAAAACGTTTTTACAAACATTCTACCAACCCAGGTGGCCGAATATATACCTTATGCTTCTGCCGCCACTGACTCGTTGATCGTTCGCCAAACTGGAACTATGATCGGGCTTGATACAGCAACGTTCACATTCACACAAAAGAGAAGCTATACGCTGATCTTCCGCGGACGGTATGCACAAAATGAAGCTGGCGGTGCTAGTTTTCCGAGAACCTTGTCATCGTTTACAAACTACTAATGAGAGTGAATAATAGAAAACTAAAAGCTGCTTCTTTCCGAAGCAGCTTTTTTTTTGTTGTCATGGTTTAATGGATTATTATTTTTATTGCTGCGGAAATGAACAACTATCGAATACTTATAACTTTCTAATTTAATTCTAAGATTATTTTAATTTCCGGATTATGTCGCTTGGAAGGCTTTCTCCTACTGCATCGTAGCACATTAAAAAAATTATTAAAATATTTTTCTTTAATAAATCTTGCGGTTTTTGTATGCAGGTTTTTTCGTGTTTCTGCATTTTTTAAAATACTTCTCTAATTTTATTTCACACCAAAATTGTTGAATTGCTAAAGAAGGAGAGACAAGCATATATACTGCACCAGGTTAATCTGCACAACAAGGTGCTTTCTTCGTCGCTTTCTGTTGATATCAATGTGTCGGAGGACACTATCCGGCGTGACCTCCAGGAATTGGCGGAAGAGGGCAAAGTGATCAAAGTTCATGGGGGCGCATTATCTCATTCCTTTAGCCAGGTAAATTTTCCTGACAACGAGGTCTATTCACAGAATCAAAAAAGGACGATCGCACAAAAAGCGATCAGCCTGATCAGTAACGGAATGTTTATCCTGACGAGCGGTGGAACAACCATTTTAGAAATGGCCCGTCTGCTGCCACCGCAGTTGAAAGCGACTTTTATATCAGGCAGCATCGGGGCGATACTGAAATACATTAATCATCCGAATATCGAAGTGATACTTATCGGGGATAAGATATCAAAGAGTTCAAAGATCACGGTCGGGTCTGAAGCGGTTGCAAAAATAAAACAGCTTAAACCGGATATCTGTTTCCTAGGTACCAACGCAATTGATCTTAAACACGGCATTACTGATAACGATTGGGAAATAGTACAGCTAAAAAGAGCGATGATCGAATCATCGCAAAAGGTAGTCTGTTTATCCATTGCTGAAAAGATAAACACGTTTCAACCGATACATATTTGTGAGGCAACGAAAATCGATATTTTGATCACAGAGTTAGCTTCAACCGACCCATTATTGAAACCCTATGAACAGGCGGGCATAAAAGTTTTGTAGGGTATAACCCTGCCTGCTGGTTATTGAATTTGTGCGTTTGAAGTTTTTATCAACTGATATAAAAATGTTTTACCGGAAACTGCGAATTAAAAAATATATCTAAAACACAACAGCTATGAAAAAAAATCTCTGTCTATTAGTGGCATTAGTGCTGTTAACAGTCGTGCTTCCGCCCAATTTGCACGCACAGCAAAGAACTGTCACGGGTACGGTAGTATCTGACGATAACAAAATTCCATTAGCAGGAGTTACGATCAGGGTGAAAGGCTCCCGCAACTTTACTCAAACCGATGTCAATGGTAAATTCAGTATCCAGGCAAGTCAAGGGGAGGTACTGGAAATTAGTTATGTGGGTTATCAATCGCTGGATATGAAGCTTGGCGAGAGTAATACAGTTGCAATAAGTTTGAAACTTGCCGAAGGATCATTGGGAGAAGTGGTGGTCACCGCGCTGGGTATTAAAAAAGAACGAAAGGCATTGGGGTACTCGGTTTCTGACTTAAATGCTGAAGAATTGATGAAAAATAAAAACACCAATGTCATCAATTCCCTGGTCGGTAAAGTTCCCGGTGTAAACGTTACGCAATTCAGCGGATCAGCAGGCGCCGGAGCATCTATAACGATCCGTGGCGGTAACTCAACATCGGAAAGCAGGCAAAACCAACCGCTATTTGTCATCGACGGCATTATCTATGATAACTCAACTACCGTTACCGGTAATACAGGTACCGATGGTTTGTCCAGGTGGAATACAACTTACTCTGATCGTATCATGGATGTCAACCCGGAAGATATCGAAAGCTTATCGGTGTTGAAAGGCGCCGCCGCCGCCGCCTTGTATGGATCGAGAGCGGCTGACGGTGTTATTATTATTACTACTAAAAAAGGGGCAGAAGGAACTGTAAAGGTTAATGTCACCAGTAAAATAAGTACCTCCTGGCCAAACAAATTACCTGAAGCTCAAACCGGATTTGGAACTGGCTCTTATGATGCTAACGGCGTTTTTAGCGACTTCAACTCGTACAGCTCATGGGGAAAACCAATAACATCCTCAGAAACGCTATATGATAACATTGGTAACTTCTTTCAAAACGGAATTGTTTATGATAATAACGTAAATGTATCAGGTGGTACAAAAAACGGGTCATTCTTTTTATCGGGATCTAATTATAACCAGGAAGGTATTGTTCCAAATACTAAATACGATAAAACCACTTTTCGTTTCAATGGTGAACAAAAGTATGGTCGTTTGACCCTGAATGCAAATGCCGCTTATTCTATTGCCAACATCGATAGAACTTTAACTAATGCAGGTTTGTATGGCGGCGGTGGTAACGGAACAATGGGAGCTATATACAGTTGGCCTCAAACCTTCAATATGATGAATTACATAAATCCCGATGGAACGCAGTATCGCAAATTCGACGGAACGCTTGCATTGGAAAATGATATTGACAATCCTTACTGGATCATCAACGAAGATGATTTAACATCACAAACCAAGCGAATCACAGCAGGCGTAAATGCAAATTATAAAATTGCAACCTGGTGGGATTTTACAGCACGACTTGGCTATGACCAATACAACACAAATGACTATACTTACATTGCCCCGGGTTCTGCCGTGATCCCGTTGTATCAAAACGGACGCCTGAGCAAAAATCTGTATAGCTATACCTACGTCACAACAACACTGATGAGTAATTTTCATAAGTCAATCGGAGATTTTAATACGCACCTGATGCTGGGAACCACTTCAGAAAGTACGGAATGGCGCAACCAGACTCATTGGGGATACAACTTTATTACAGCCGGAACTATTAGCTTCGGCAATATGGAAACGACAAATAAATTTTTTAACGACGGCACAACCAAAAAGCGTTTGGTGGGAGCTTATGGAGAAGTTGGCGTGTCTTATAAAGATATCGCTTATCTCACAGCAACAGGACGCAATGACTGGTCATCAACATTGCCGATAGCGAACTGGTCTTATTTCTATCCATCTATCAGTGGCTCGTTTGTGTTCACAGAATTGATACCGAGAAACAAAATTCTTTCTTTTGGTAAGATCAGGGCAAGCTGGGCACAGGTTGGTAAAGATGCCAACGCCTATGCTACGAATACTTATGTAAATCCTCCGATCACCATTGGCTCTTACACCGGGGTGGGTAATCAGTACTATGCCGGTAACCCTATACTGAAACCTGAAATTCAAAATTCCTGGGAGATCGGGGGGGAATTAAGATTTCTGAACGGCCGTATCAATTTAGATTATACATACTATCATAGTCAAACAAAGAATCAGATCGCACAACCGCGTTTAGCCCAATCCGGTGGATTTATTTTCAGCTCCTTGAATACAGGCTCAGTCATTAACAAGGGCATGGAAATAGCGATCACAGGTAAACCGGTAGTAGGAAAGGATTTCTCATGGGATATAATGTTGAATTACTCCTACAACCGGGGCAGATTAGGCGCTTTCCTTCCGGGTGTAGCCTATTTTTATCCAACAGATGCTCAATTCGGAACAGTGAAAGCTGCATCTATTCCTAACGGAGGATACTTCCTTGGATTGACAGGTAGCCCTTATCTGCGCGAAAACGATGCTAATGGAAAAGAAATTCCAAATGGACGCTACCAGGTAGATCCTACAACAGGATTATACAAAGTGAATGCTACGAATCCGGTTGTCGGCAATCGTGAACCGGATTTTCTCGCCGGCATTAATAATACACTTCGATACAAAAAATTTAGTCTATCATTTCTTCTAGACATCCGTAAAGGTGGCGATGTGTTTAACGGTACAGAATACTTCATGATCGCAAACGGTTTAAGCAAAAAAACTTTACTGAATGACAGGCAATCTGTAACCGTAACAGGGGTCAATAGCCAGACAGGAGCTGATTTTACTCAAACCTATGACGCAAATCAGTCCTACACTATTGGTGGTACAACGTATGCAGGTACATATATGATCCAGCGCTATTGGGCAAACTACGCATCTAATTCCATGAATTTTATTACTTCAGTAAATTGGTTGAAGCTTCGTTCTTTGTCATTGTCTTATGATTTTACTGGTCTGCTGAAAAATCAAAATATTATTAAAGGGATTACAGCAACAGCAGTCGGCACCAATTTGCTTACATTGACAAACTACAAGGGAATGGATCCTGAAGTGAGTGCATCAGGCGGAACAGGAGGTTCGGGTTCCACAGGTATTGACTACCTGGGAGTACCGGCAGTCGCAACTTTCACATTCGGGATAAATATTACACTTTAACTAATGAAAAAAAATAATTTATGAAAAATATAAAATATATCATTTTGGGTTGCGTAATCGTATTGAGTTCGGCTTCATGTAAAAAGTGGCTGGATGTAAATACTGATCCGGACAGTCCAAACAATCAAAGCGTATTAGTTCAAAACAGGTTACCCTGGATCGAACACTTTTACCAGTACACATCCGGTATAGCCAATTATCGTACTTCATGCCAGGCGGGAGTTTATTATAGCAGCTCTGCCAGTCAAAATACGTTTAGTACAACATGGCAATGCTCTACCGGCAACGTTACTACCCCCTATCAATCATGGTTCATAGAAGTATCATCCAATGTAGTTGATATGTATAACTCCGCCGAGAAACAAGGCGCCTATCATTATATGGCTGCCGCTGATGTATTCCATGCGCTGGGTTTTATGGAAATGCTGGATCTGTATGGTGAAATGCCTTATACGGAAGCAGCGACAGGGAATCCAAGCCCGAAGCCCGATGATGGTAAGACTATCTACAACGGATGTATGGCAAAATTGAATGAAGCGATAAGCCTGTTTGGCAGAACACAGGAAGCCGGGGCTCCGGCACTTTCTACCGGTGATCTCTGGAACCAGGGCAATATTAATAAGTGGATAAAATTATGCTGGGGATTAAAAGCCCGCTATATGGTCAAGCTGTCAAAAAAAGCGGATTTATATAATGCGGATTCTATTTTATATTGTTTGTCTCAGGGCCCGCAGTCCAACGCAGAAAATGTTATAGGACCAGGGTATAACAACAACAGCGTAACTGATTATCTGTATGGTGATCCGGTTGTAACAAACGGAAACTGGGACTATGCAGCTTATGGCAGCACTCAGCGTATTTCACAATACTATTACAACCTGTTGACCAATATGCGCGGCTCAGCGGTTACAGATCCCCGCATGAGCAAAATCGTACCTGCTATCATGACTAATATAAAACTGGATGCAAGCGGTAAAGTAATTTCTAATTCATGGTATCGTTCCAAAGGTGTTGACTCTTATGGTCCGGCAACTCGGTTGCTGAAGGGTGGTGCTAATTCTATTGCGCTGACAAGCTACGCCACCGCAGATGTCAATAAAACATATGCTATTGCAGATGCAACAGACCGTGCAAATTTTATTGCTGACCAAGTTGCGGCAGGGCGGCCTCATACCGTTAGCGGGAATAATGTAACAGTGACCTATGTGGCAGGTTCCATGTATATAAACAGTACTAATTACATAAATGCAGGAGACACTGCTTATGTAAATCTGCGTAGTAACTCTCTTGCTACATCAGGTAATCCCGCCCAGGGTCCATTGGACGTTGACTGGTATCCGTCAATAGCTGCGTTTAATGCGGGAGCAGTTGGCTCTACAGGTTCATACCAGGTTCGTCCTGTTTCTGACCAGGAAATTCTGACATACCATGAGATGTGTTTTATCAAAGCAGAAGTGTATATGAGAAAAGCAGATAACGGAAATGCGTACACCGCCTATAAAGCAGGTATCCAGGCGCATTTGGATATGATGCAGGCTAAATTAACGGAATGGCAGTCTGCAGGCTATACCGCTACTAATCCTGATATGGCGCCTATGAATTCGGGTGATATCAGTGCTTACATGACAAGCAGCGCTGTTTGTCAGAGTGCAGGTACTTTGACAATGTCAGATATCATGCTGCAAAAATATGCTGCGATGGGTTGCAGCATTGAAAACTGGAACGATATGCGCCGGTTTAACTTTAGCGCCGGTAATGTGGGAAGTTTTGGTGTTGTTTACCCCGGGTATGACAGGGGACCATTATTTACAGGCACAGCTCAGTTAACAGGTACTTCGAAAACAGATCCCAGGTATTGGATGCGTCGGTGGTATTTACCTCCAACCTATGAAATAAATTACAACTCGGTAAATACACTTGCCTTAAATCCCCATGCGGCAGATCCAAATATTTGGAGCATGCCTGTTTGGTGGGACTGTGCAACAGACGATGAATATTATGGATATCTACAGTAAGTAATTGCAGTCGAACAGAGGAAACTTTTTAAGAAACACTTCGATAATTACAAGATTTGTAAAGCTGCTTCAGATACGGAGCAGCTTTTTTGTGCAACATTATCCAAAGAACAGGTAAGCAAGAAGAATAGCTGTAATTATTCCAACAAGGTCTGCCAACAGCATTGCGCCAATGGCATAGCGGGTATTCTTGATCCCGACGGCGCCGAAATAAACAGCGATGACATAAAAAGTAGTATCTGATGTTCCCTGTAATATACCAGACAGGCGGGATGCAAATGAATCGGGTCCATATGTTGTCATAGTACTCACCATCATTCCTCTTGCACCGCTTCCACTCAAGGGCCTTATCAAAGCCGTTGGCAATCCCTCCACAAAACGTGTGTCGGCACCCAACATGGCAAAGAAATTTTTGATTCCCTCAATCACCACATCAAATGCTCCGCTGCTACGAAGCATACTGATCGCTACAAGCATTCCAACGAGATAAGGAATTATTTTAACCGCCACTTCAAATCCACCTTTTGCTCCTTCAATAAATGCATCAAAGATGTCTATCTTTTTATAGAGAGCGCCAACTATGATAAGAAGAAAAATCAGTAGTATCAAGCCATTACTAAGTAATCCTGAAAAAGATTGCAGTTCGTTTGACTGTAATGACACAAGATATACTACAAGAAGCGTAATGATAAGTGAAATTCCCGCTATCCATGCAAGTATAACAGGTCTGAATAAATTGATCCTTTGCTTGAATGATACAATGATCATAGCTGCCGTGGTAGCAACAAACGTAACGATCATGCATGGAATAAAAATATCTGTAGGGTTTGACGCACCGGTCGAAGCGCGGACTGCAATAATGCTTACAGGGATCAGTGTTAATCCAGCTGCGTGAAGACACAGGAACATGATCTGCGAATTGGAGGCAACTGTTTTATCCGGATTTATTTCCTGCAGGCTTTCCATTGCCTTTATCCCAAAAGGAGTGGCTGCATTATCCAGTCCAAGCAGATTAGCCGAAAAATTCATCATCATGTGTCCCATCGCCGGATGGCCCTTCGGCAAGTCCGGAAACAACTTTGAAAAAAACGGACCGATGATCCTTGACAAAAGTCTGATGCCACCCGCACGTTCGGCGATCGTCATAAAACCCATGAACAATGCCATTATGCCAATTAATTTAATAGCTATATTAACAGCAGTCCAGCAGGTTTCAATAATACCATCAACCGGTTTTTGAAATCGTTTCAGAGCCTGACTATAAGTCCAAACGATCATCGAATGGTTCCGGGATCTAAGGATTTTTACCGAATCAGCATTCAGATCATTTGTAATAAGATAACTACCTTTTTCAGCAGATGTTTGTTGCTGAAAGCCTACCAGGTTCATTTTGCGGGCAAAACTATCTTTGGTGATCCCAAGGCTGGTGGTTTCGCCAAGCATATAATAACCGTAAATATCATCTGATTTTCCCACGACCATTCTATTGAAAGTCGTATTGTCGCCCCAACCGATCCATTTGATAGAAGCTACAACAATGGAAATGATAATAAATGCAGCCCAGATCCGACTTAAAGCCATAGGTTGTTTTTAGATTTCAGATTGAAGATTGAAGATTGAAGATTTTCGTGTAATAACCAAAACCATCTTTTCACAACAGCCTTATAAAGTTCTAACACTTATCTTTGCGCCTCGAAAAAAAGGTCAATAGGTCATAAAAGTCAAATAAGTCAAGTTGATTTAACTTATCTGTCTATGCAATGACTTATATGACCTGTTTGACACATTTGACTTAATACACAATTATGGCTTTACAAGCAGGAATAGTAGGATTACCGAATGTAGGAAAATCAACTTTGTTCAATGCGGTAAGCAACAGCGCAAAAGCACAGGCAAGCAATTACCGGTTTTGCACCATTGATCCGAATGTGGGATTGGTGGATGTGCCTGATCCAAGATTATATAAATTGGCCGAACTGGTTATTCCCGACCGGATCGTGCCAACCCAGATCGAAATAGTTGATATTGCAGGTCTCGTTCGCGGTGCCAGCAAAGGTGAAGGGCTTGGAAATAAATTTTTGGCCAATATCCGTGAAGTGGATGCCATCATTCATGTGATCCGTTGTTTTGAAGATGAAAATATTTTACGGGATGAAGGCGCTATCAATCCTGTTAGCGATAAAGAGATCATTGATACCGAGCTGCAGTTGAAAGACCTTGACAGAGTAGAACGAAAAATATCAAAGAACAGAAAAACAAGCCCGGATCGACCCCAAGCTAAAAGCGGAACTCGATGTATTGATCCGCTGCAAAGAACATTTGGAAAAAGGGAGAAGCATTCGTGAGTTACAATTATCAAAGGAAGAAAAAGTGGCTGTTGCCGACCTGTTTTTATTGACCGATAAACCGGTCCTTTATGTCGCTAATGTGGACGAAGCCTCCATGCATACGGGCAATAAATTTTCTGAAGCATTGAAAGCAGCAATAAAAAATGAGAACGCTGAAATGATCATCATGAATAATTCAATTGAAGCACAGATAGCCGAAATGGAAAACCCTGATGATAAAGAACTTTTCATGGAAGAATATAAAATGGATGAACCGGCTCTCGACAGGTTGATCCATTCCGCCTATAAACTTTTAAACTTGTATACTTATTTCACTGCCGGTGTGCAGGAAGTTAGGGCATGGACCATTCACCAGGGATGGAAAGCGCCGCAGGCTGCCGGCGTTATCCATACAGATTTTGAAAAAGGATTTATAAAAGCGGAAGTGATCGGTTACGACGATTACGTGCAATATGGCTCAGAAGCTGCTTGCCGCGACGCAGGAAAATTAAGAATAGAAGGAAAAGAATACGTAGTGAAGGATGGAGATGTGATGCATTTCAGGTTTAATGTGTGAAGCCTATCCTAAATCCTCCCCTAAGGGAAGGACTTCGAACATTCATCATGAATGAAATTACTTTCCATTAATGAAGTTTCGATAAGTCGGCATTGCGCGTAGATGCCCTTTCCTAAATGGGAAGGTCGGTATGAGGCTTCTAAAACAGCGCCGTCAACGAAGCCCTTCCAACATGAACAGATCTTGCTGATCCCGGTTTTCTTCCATCATATTGAAAATTCAATTCAAGATTTTTCATCAATCTTTTGGTAAATGATAATGACCAGATATAGTTTTTACCGGGCAATAAGCCATCCAGCATTATATAGCTTACCGTAGTTGCCGCAGCAGACTGCGATGTGTAATTAATATTATTATAAGTAAACTTGCCGATGATCGAACTATTCTGCAGTACATTATATTTCGTTTCGATATTAATAGAGTTTGAAATAGCTTTTTCGCCCCCATAAACTGGCAGGTTCTTTTTATTTTCCAATTTGTAGCCGGCACTAATACGAAACGAAGTGCCTTGAATAAAAGTAAAAAACGGCTCAATGCTGTAAATATCTAATTCATAATTACGGTTAGCAAATGTGCATTTGGTGTATAAAGAGCATTGTTGCCTTTCCGGCCATTTACATTAAATGAAATTGACCGGCTGATGTTCCATCGAAATTTTGCCGTCCAGTCGTTTAGTTTCCGGCTTTCATATCCATAAGTCAGCAATGATTTCCCGTTGTTATTCAGATTGCTCAGATCAATTCCCCATTTTGTGCTGAACCGGTTAAATGAAAGAGTGTTCAGCAGGACCGTATTCAATGAGATCAACGCAGTATCATTTATACCATATTTAAATGGGTTAAAATCAAACCCTCCTTTGGCAATCGTTTTTTTATTTATCTGTAGAGAAGTAATAAAACTGAATAGCGAGATCAGTTTTTTAAAGCCTTTAAGCTCAGCCGAATTCATCACCGCTCTTGGGTTCAGGCTAAGACGATAATTAAGCGTGACATAATTTGCTTTTATAAATTGATTGGTCGGAGTAAAAATGCGGATGAATTTTGCCTGGTCCTGGAAAAGCGGCCAGTTCGAACTCATTCAGTTGCTGAATGCCATCGTTGTTATAATCGATCCATGCATATTGTCCCGTTCCGGCAGGCACTTCAAGATAAGCGAAATCTCTTTTTTGCTCCTGCCCTGCTCCTACTTCGTACAAAACATTTCCCGCAAGCAAACCTTTCCACTCACTCATCACATATTCAGCGCGTCCAAGAATGGTTTTATCTTCCTGTTGCTTCGACAATGCCTGGTTACTCACTTTTAATTTCCGAAAGGTCGTATTCAGATAGAATTGTCGTTTAGGATTTGCCAGCAATTCGGTTTGAAGGTTAAGGTTATAACTCCTGTCACCTCTTATAAAATCTTTCCCTACAGGATATTTGTATTTATCCGAGCGGGTAAAAAAAGTAGCCCGTACTTGTTCTTTTTCTTTTCATCAGATTTCAGATAAACTGAATAACTATCAAACGAAAAAGCATCTGCTGTCAATGTGTCGGTAGATTTGTCCCGTGGTGCATTTTGTTCCAGTGCATACCGGAAGCCAATTCGCCAGTCATTCAATTTCTTTAATTGCTTGCTGAGATCAATTATTGGCCGAAAGAACGATCCTTTGTTCATTGCTGAATTAAAATTGGTAATGGTAAGGTCGTTATTGAACTGCCAGCCTTTCCAGTTATAAATATGTATCAAACTATTTTGAACACCATTGTAACTATCACTCCGGTGATAATTCGATAAACCGATAACTCAGGGAATTGTTCTTATTATTTTTTAGCCCAATACCTGCCCTGATGATGCTTTCTGTCGCCGGCAGAAGTATCAGCGGAAGCCCCCAATCTCTTGAAAACTCTACTGTCCTTAATCTTTCAAATGGTTTGAATTTGTCCTGCACATACTCATAATCCAGTAAGGTGACAAGTTGCAGGTTATTTTTTGCGCGAAGTGGTATTGCATTATCCAGCTGGACCTTCGCAGCCAATCCCTGGTCATCGCCATTGTTAACTTTTGAAAAAGTATTGACATCGTAATTGCTCATGGCAACTTCTGTCTTGAGCAGGGTATTTTTATTGATAGCATAATCAACCCCAAGATTAAACACCTGTTGCTTTTTCGGGGTGATCAATATAGTAGCGGCTTCATAGTTTCCTTGTTTTACTCCCGCCACCGGCGCTACAAACTTATACACTTTACCATTAGCTCCATTAAAATCAGATATATAGTTACCATTTCCCTGGCCTACCTCAGTAAATGAAACATTGTATTTCGCAAGTGAAGGATCAGTTGAATATTCATAAAAGGAATCAACCCCCGGACCGGGATTATAATAGAGCCTTTGATAAAGTATTTTACCCGCAGCAAACGTATCCAGAGCAGCGGAAGGATAAAATGCTTTTTGAATACTGTCGCCGATCCCCGCTAAGAATTGTTTCTGACTGTTGTCAAGCACCTGGTTGATGGAAGAGTTCTTTGCATCGCCATTATTGAAAAAGCCAAACCTGAGTTTTACTTTATCATTGAAATCGACTTCCTGGTTTAAGTAAAGATTAGCGTTGAGATAATTCCTGTCGGCATATTCAAACTCAACTTGTATGCGGCTATCTTTTGTAATCATTCTTTTAGGAGTGAAAGTGATTTCTGCGGTATTGTAATTGATCACGTAATCCTGGTCTTCTCCGCGTTGCAATAATTCTCCATCAATAAAGACCCGCTCAGTATTTGCCAGTACTATAAAAAAGAATTCATTGTTAGCTCCTTTCAGCCGATATGGCCCCTGGTTTCCTTCTAAGGCATCGAATAATATTGCGGGTAAACTTTCCCTTCGCAATTGAACCGCTTACTAAAGTATTTGAGGTGATGTCCTTCGAAATACGATTAGCTGTTTGAAAAGAAATACCCTGCAACCGCTTATAGAAATTCAGGAAATAACTTTGATTCTGACGCAGATCAATATCTCCAAGATTAAGCTGCCAGCTGCGTTTTTTAAATTGCAAAAAGACCTGGTCAAATTCATTCAATTGCTGTGTATTTCCATCCGGTTGCACAGGAATATTGTTGTCGGTGATCGCTGCCTGTATCTCTATACTGTCGGCAAGCATTCCGCTCAATTGCAGGTTCAATGTAGAATTAAAAACAGCGTCCTGGCTGTTGCCAAATGCTATCTGTCTTCCAAAACTTCCTTCCGCTTTTATTTTACCAAAATCAAACACCCCTTTTTCAGCTTCGGAAAGATCGCTATTAAATTCATAAGGCTTAAGCGACATATTGTTCATTATGCTGTCATACACCATTCGCTGTGTCGCAAGATTAAGTTTATAAGGAAATACACGATAAGTGATCGTGATACTATCCGATACAGGCTTTTTGTTCCAATATAAAATCGCATTGATAAAATCAAGATGGTAATCAGATGTATTTATCCCTTCGATCTTAAATGTGTTTGGAATTATGCTGGTCGTGTCGATCAATACGGAGTCTACAGATACTCTGAATACTTTCTGCCGAAGGTTTGATACGGGATTTGTTGGAACAGGAATTTGCGCACTGCTCCAAAGAGATAACAGTACGGAAAAAATCATAAGTGATATTGGTCGCAAATCCCTCAATAGCAGCAGGTTTATGCTCAAAATCGTAAAATTCGCTCTTTTATTGCGCTAAATCAATTCACCCCTGTTAATTCTGGAAAAAAGGGGCAAATTTGAAGTGAATACACATGAAAAAAGCTGCTCTGATTATAACTGTTTCTTTGATGATAACGATCAATTCGTTTGCTCAGCATAATACAACCTCAACTTCAAATCATAGTCAAGGCAAAAGTAACACAGCAGCATTTGGAGTAAATATACCTCTTGGTGAATTCTCAAAAACACATTTTGCTGGTATCAGCATTGACTATTCATGGAGCCATCATCGCTTCGGCAAATTAAAGGCATTACCAAAAAGTATAATAGGATTCGTTGCTGATGCCGGCATCGACTATTACCTGGGCAAAAAAGAAACTGTAGTAGGCTATGATTATCGTTACGCCGGGTATTTTTATCTGCGTGCTTTTGGCGGCGCCATATATAATCTCCATAAAGAAGTCAATATTACGCTGACAACAGGCGCAATAATGGGCATTTACAAGGGAAATGTTGATTTTGGATTTGGCTTCAGATTTAGCGGTAGTTATTCAATTACAGATAATATTTCTCTTATTCCCGGAATAATTTTTTTAAACCACAAAGAAGCGGCTGCCCTCTGGGCTGGCAAAATCCAGGTTGCCTATTCTTTTTGATTTTTATGACTAATTTTATACCTCAAAGCATTCAATGCTAACGCGGAAAGCATGAGAAAATTCCCTGCCTTATTTTTATTTATTTTATTGGCATTTGAATGCACCGCACAGCAATATAATACATGGTATTTTGGGTCAGGTGCGGGCATTAGTTTTAATACAGGAGGGGCGTCACTACCTTTCACACTGACAGATGGTATAAATTCAATGAGCGAAGGTAATGCCAGCATCAGCGACGCAAATGGTAACATTCTTTTCTACACAAATGGGCAAACGGTATATAACCGGACGCACCAGGTCATGTTGAATGGAAATAATTTACTTGGACATCGTTCGGCAGCACAATCTTCTGTGATCATTCCTTTGCCAAACAACGATAGCATCTATTATATATTTACTACCGACGCTATTGAAAATAGCCTTGCGAACGGCTACAGGTATTCGATCGTTAACATAAAACATGACGGCGGAAAAGGGGAAGTAATAACCAGAAATAGCTTTCTGAATGGTTCCTGTACTGAGCGTCTTACAGCTGCAAGACACGCAAATGGCATAGATGTGTGGATCATCGGGAATGAAAGATCTTCAAATGTTTTTAAAGCCTGGTTGATGACTTGCATGGGATTACAGACCAGTCCCGTTATCTCGACAGTTGGTGCTGTGCTGACTACTTCCGATCTTTGGAACGATCAAAGTAAGTCCAGATGGATCGCAGCTTTGCCAAACCAATTATCCGGATCCTGATCCTGCAGGTAATTTCTTTCAACTTTTTGATTTTGATAATGCCACAGGCTTGCTTTCAAATGCGAGGCTAATGACCAATACAGGTGTTCACTATTTCAGTTGTGAGTTTTCCCCTGACTCAAAGCTCTTATATGTCACGCGGGTTTCAGAAACGTTCATTGATCAGTTTGAAACGAAGCTTGGCTCTGCGGCAGCCATCAACGCATCCCGGATCAGCGTTCCGGCTAACTACGGATTTTATGGCATTCAATCCGGACCGGATAAAAAAATATATCTAAATCGGAATGACTCAAATGCTTTCTGTCATTAAGTAATCCCAATGTAAAAGGTATTGGCTGCACTTTTGAACAGGACAAGATCAGTCTTGGAGGTAAGAACGGGGCGCTAGGTCTGCCTTCCGCTATTAATGACGGTCCGGTTGAGCCGAACAATAATTTCAGCTATACAGTTATCGATAGCTGTAATGGAGTTATTCAGTTCAATGGTTATTCTAATTTGCCGGGCGCCATACAATGGCTATGGGATTTTGGAGATGGCGGTACATCAACAATACAGAATCCGCAACACACATTTACAACTTACAATCAGCTTTACAATGTTAAGCTGACCATCCGGTCAGCTTCGGCCTGTGGTTATATTGAAAAAACAAAAAGTATCACTCCGGGCGGAGCGTTTGCAAAAGCTGACTTTAGTTTTGTGCCAAAATGTGATTCAGATTATGTAAGGTTCGTTAACCAATCAGTCGTTGTTCCTGCCGACAGTACCATTCAATTTACCTGGAATTTTGGCGATGGAAATACGTCAACTCAAAAAAACCCGATTCACAGTTATGCAAACACAGGAACGTTTTTAGTAAAATTGAGAATCAAAACGGGAACGGCATGTCTTGACGATTCAATCAGCAAAAGCCTCGATCTTCAACAACTCAATATACAGGCGCCTCCTGCTCAAACTGTTGATGCAGGTCAAACTGTTCAACTTTTCGTAACGGGTGGCGGTACTTCCTTTCAATGGTCACCGCCGCAATGGCTTAGCAATCCTAACATTCAAAACCCCGTGGCAAAACCACAGGATAATATTACTTACACGGTAACTGTAACAAATGATGCGGGCTGCGTGGATGTAGATTCTGTTTTTATTCATGTAAATGCTATTGATGACATCTACATGCCAACCGGATTTACGCCGGATGATAATGGGTTGAATGATGTGATCATGCCGCTTTTAGGAATTCAATATACTCTTTCTGAATTCAGCATTTACAATCGCTGGGGGCAAAGAATTTTTTCCACTAAAGAAGCGGGCAAAGGATGGAATGGAAGCTCTAATGGTAAATTACAAAGTTCCGGCATTTACATCTGGGTGATAAAAGCAACCGATACACAAAAGAAAATAATTGAAAAGAAAGGAACGCTAACTCTCATCCGCTGAGGCTTTCTTTGTCATTTATCTGCGACCAACCCTGCCGCGCCATACTCTGCATTAAGTCTTGAGATATTTGTCACTGATATTTCTTTTGGACAAACGGCTTCGCAAGCCTCCGTAAACGTACAGCTTCCAAATCCTTCTTTATCCATTTGTCCGACCATTCCCAATACTCTTGTCTTTCTTTCTACATCGCCCTGAGGCAATAATGCCAAATGAGCCACTTTTGCAGAAACAAATAACATCGCAGATGAATTTTTGCATGCAGCAACACAAGCTCCGCAGCCGATACAAGCCGCAGCAGCAAACGCCTTATCCGCTTTATCTTTTTCTATAGGTATAGCATTGCCATCAACGGTAACACCGGTATTTACAGAAACATATCCTCCCGCTTGTATTATGCGATCAAAAGACGACCTGTCAACCACCAGGTCTTTAATGACGGGAAAAGCTTTAGCTCTCCAGGGTTCAACAACTATTGTGTCACCATCTTTGAATGCCCTCATATGTAACTGGCAAACTGTAGTTCCTTTCCAAGGGCCGTGAGGACGGCCATTAATATACATAGAACACATCCCGCAAATGCCTTCACGACAATCATGATCGAAGGCAATAGGATCATTCCCTTCATTGATCAGCCGTTCATTAAGTACATCAAACATTTCAAGAAAAGACATCTCAGAGGAAATATCTTTTACATGAAATGTTTCAAAGTTCCCGGCAGTTTTGCTATTCTTCTGTCGCCAGACCTTTAAAGTGAGATTCATTGTAAAATGTTCCATATCTAAATATCTTTTCAAATTACTTATAACTCCTCTGCGTCGGCTTCACTTCCTCATACTTCAATTCCTCTTTATGTAATTCCCATTTACTCTCACCTTTTAATTCCCAGGCTGATACATACATATATTCATCATCCCGTCTCATTGCTTCACCATCCGGTGTTTGATATTCTTCCCTGAAATGTCCGCCGCAACTTTCATTACGTTGCAAAGCATCAATACACATCAATTCACCCAATTCAATAAAATCTGCTACCCTGCCGGCTTTATCCAATTCCGGGTTCATTTCATTAATATCACCAGGAATTCTTACATCATTCCAGAATTCTTTTCTTAATTGCTGAATTTCTTTGATCGCTTCTTCAAGCCCTTTTGCGTTCCTTGCCATGCCACATTTTTCCCACATGATCTTGCCAAGTCGCTTGTGAAAACTTTCAACGCTTTGTTTTCCTTTTATATTCGTTAGTGTGCTGATCCTGTCACTTACATTCTTTTCCGCCATCTCAAAAGCTTCGTGGGTTGTTTCAATCGGTTTTGTTGCTATCTCGTCGGCAAGATAATTCCCGATCGTATAAGGGATCACAAAATACCCATCAGCCAACCCCTGCATTAATGCTGATGCGCCGAGACGATTCGCTCCATGATCGCTGAAGTTTGCTTCACCCAGTGAATAAAGACCAGGAACATTCGTCATTAATTCATAGTCCACCCATAAACCACCCATCGTGTAATGGACAGCCGGGTAAATTCTCATTGGCACTTCATAAGGGTTCTCCGCTGTGATCTTTTGATACATATCAAAGAGATTACCGTATTCTTCTTTCACCACTTCTCTGCCGAGTTCCGCCAGTTTTGCTTCATCAGGATTCTTTATTCCAAGCCTGCTCGCTTCCGCTTTTCCATATTTATTTATAAGATTATGACGGAAGTCAAGATAGACCGCTTGCTTTGTTGTGCCTACTCCATAACCAGCGTCACATCGTTCTTTGGCAGCTCTTGAAGCCACATCGCGGGGAACAAGGTTTCCAAATGCAGGATATCTTCTCTCTAAATAATAATCCCGTTCGTCTTCAGGAATATCATTTGCTCTTCTTGTGTCATTTTGTTTTTTCGGAACCCATATACGTCCATCATTGCGCAATGACTCAGACATCAATGTCAATTTGCTTTGATGCTCACCTGTTACCGGGATACAAGTGGGATGTATCTGTGTAAAACATGGATTGGCAAAATAAGCTCCATTCTTATGTGCTTTCCATGCCGCCGTCACGTTGCTGCCCATTGCATTGGTGCTTAAATAAAATACATTACCATAACCACCACTGCATAGTAAAACAGCATGACCAAAATATCTTTCTAATTTTCCATTGATAAGATCTCTCGCAATAATGCCTCTTGCTTTTCCATCAATGAGAACTATATCCTGCATCTCATGGCGGCTATACATTTTTACATTACCCAAAGCCACTTGTCTTTCCAGCGCCTGGTAAGCGCCGATCAATAATTGCTGGCCGGTTTGACCGGCTGCATAAAAAGTTCTTTTCACCTGCGTGCCGCCAAAAGAACGGTTATTCAATAAGCCTCCATATTCTCTTGCAAAAGGAACACCTTGTGCTACACATTGATCAATGATATTTACACTCACTTCAGCCAGCCGGTGCACATTGCCTTCCCTTGCACGATAGTCGCCGCCTTTGATCGTATCATAAAACAATCGATAAACGCTATCACCATCGTTCTGATAATTCTTTGCCGCATTGATACCGCCTTGTGCTGCGATAGAGTGAGCCCTCCGCGGTGAATCCTGGAAACAAAATGCTTTAACCTTATATCCCAATTCGCCTAATGATGCCGCTGCGGATGCACCTGCTAACCCGGTCCCAATTACGATAATTTCAAGCTTACGTTTATTAGCTGGATTCACCAGTTTGCAATGACCTTTATAATCCGTCCATTTTTTTTCTAAAGGTCCTGAAGGAGTTTTTGAATCAAGCATACGAGCAATTTCAGATTTGCAATTTTAAGTTTGAAATTCCGTCCATTTATTTGTTTTAATCAGTTATGATATCCAACCCACCCGAAATACATGCTGACAGGCATCAATGCAAAAAGCAATGGCACAAGAATTGAAAAACCGATCCCTGTTGCCCGCAGCGTAACCAGGTATCTTTTATTATACACTCCTATTGTACGGAATGCAGACTGGAAACCATGTATAAGATGCCAGGAAAGTGAAATGCAACCCAGCACATACAACAAAACTATCCATCCATTCTGAAAAACATCAACCATTCGTGAGAAGAGGTCATGCACCTTTGGGCCATTCGGACCGAGATAATATCTCGCCGGAAGGTCCTGTATGATCCTCGATGGTATCCAGAAATGAGAAATATGCATAATCAGGAACAGGAGTATTAAGGTGCCGAGTAATCCCATTGATTTGCGATACCACCGGCTTCCCTCGGTTCCCATTTTGATCTTATAATTAATACCGCGCTTCTTCCTGTTTTGCACTTCTAATACATATCCTTGAATGATATGAATAAAAAAACCGATAAAAAGGCCTATCTCTATAAGACGTATTACAAAACTGGACCCCATAAAATGAGCCGCCTGGTTGAACATTTTGCCATCGTCATCATGATCAAAAAATGCAAGGTCATTATATATGCAGCTATTGATGCCAACATGAATTACCAGGAAGGAGATAAGAAATAAACCCGTCAAAGCCATTACAAATTTCTTTCCGACCGAAGAAGTAAAAAATTCAGACCATTTCATATGCGATCAAAGAGGGAATAAATTGTTTTGCTGCAAAAATAGTGTCGGAATGTCAAATGGCGCAGAAAAGTTTCAATCAATAATACATGGTTCAAAATGCAATTATTTATTGGATATGGCTAATCGTCTTCCGGTTATGCCAATTATTCTGACAACCTCGCTTTTTGCTCACTGTCTATTTTTCTAAAAAGGTGAAAAGGCTTATACGTTCTCCAGTTATCGAGCTCAATCAATTCAATATACCTGTCAAGATGCGCTTTCCTGAAATCATATTGAGTCTGCTCCGGCATATTCAGGCAAACGACCCAGCCATGCTCTTCATTAATTTCCTCGTGCAATTCTTCATAGTATTCGCTGTCACTGCTGTGAAAGTTCAGAACATTTTCCCCGATCAATATGATTTTATTGATCCCTTCATACATGAACTTTTCTAACACTTCCCGCTTTAACTCCATTATATCGTTTTCTACGGCGTCGTTCCACTCTCCCATCAGTTCTATGATCGCATATTTTTCTTCATAATCTGCCAGCAATACTTTTAAATAAAGAGTGCGGCTGCCAAAATCATCCCATTGTGGATGGATATAATAGTTATAGACAGTATGTGTAAACTCAAATTCAGAATATTCCCGCCCGTAAAAGGGGGATAGACTGTCTTCTTCGCTCACATAGATATGACGCCAGTTATAAAAAGGTTCAAGGTTATGCATCACTGATTACGTGCTGCAAATATAAGAAACAGCAATACCAACAAGTACCCGGTCATGACAGCAAATAATCTTTCAAATCAGAATAAACGGGTCTCATTTTAACAGTCACTTTATTCCCATTTATAATATCCCGTATTGACAAAGGTACATGGGGTTTTGTACCCGTGGCCAGCTCGACAGCCGTTGGAAATTTTACAGGGTGGGCTGTTTCGAGGAAAATGCCCTTACTATCCGGATGAATTTCTATATATCTTTTTAGCGAAAGGTAACCGACTGCACCGTGAGGATCCAATGTATATTCGAATTGTTGATATACTTCGCGGATAGTATCCACAGTTTCCGCATCAGTGATGCTATAAGATGAAAGTTTACTTTTCAGTTCGGGAAATTGGTGGTGAAATATTTCCAGTATGCGAATAAAATTGCTTGGATTCCCTACATCCATGGCATTTGAAAGAGTAGCGATTACAGGCTCTGTACCCATTTTTTCCGTTTCCAAATATTTTGTTACAACATCATTCGCATTACAGGCCGCAATAAAATGCTTCAACGGCAATCCTGACCGATAAGCCAAAATGCCGGCGCAAATATTTCCAAAATTACCACTTGGTACACTGATCACTGGTGAATTCTCTTTATCCGGCCATTGTCTGTATGCAAAGAAATAATAAAATTGCTGCGGCAGCCATCTCGCCACATTTATTGAATTGGCTGAAGTGAGAAATCTTTTCTTTCTTATTTCTTCATCAGCGAAAGCATTTTTTACCATTTGCTGGCAATCATCAAAATTTCCAATTATTTCAAGAGCATGAATATTTTTCCCTAACGTTGTTAATTGCTTTTCCTGCACCGGGCTTACCTTTCCTGAAGGATAAAGAATTACCACTTCTATGCCGTCCACGTCATAAAAGCCATTAGCAACTGCACCGCCCGTATCTCCGGAAGTAGCCACTAACACAGTTACTTTGCGGTCATTATCTTTTACAAAATATCCAAGACAACGGCTCATGAATCGTGCTCCTACGTCTTTAAACGCCAACGTGGGGCCATGAAATAATTCCAGTGAATAAACAGATTCATTAACTCTGACAAGCGGGATTGGAAAATTGATCGTCTCTGTTACGATCTGGAATAGTTTCTCTTCGGGGATAGAGTCAGCGACATAAGGGCGGATCGCTCTAAAAGCAATGTCTTCGTTGGAGTGTTTTTCAATATTGTTAGTTAATTCCTCGTCAATGACCGGGATTCTCTCCGGGAAATACAAACCCTTGTCCGGCGCCTGTCCATTAATTGTCGCTTCTTTAAAATTGACTAAAGGAGACTGTTTATTTGTACTGTAATATTTCATAGATAATCTTCGAAATTGACTATTCATCATTCACCACTTCCACCCCTTTTTTATTGATCGTCGTCACATAAGTATGATAGCCGACACCAATTTTATCATATACTTCTTTCATTACTTTTTCTGTAGCCTTTGCTGTACTTTCATTTACGCTCAACATAAATATAGATGGTCCGGAACCTGAAATGCCACCTCCTAATGCACCTGCCTCCTTGCATTTCTTTTTTATATCATCAAAGCCGGGTATCAAAATACTTCTTATCGGTTCGATGATCACATCTTCAAGCGAACGACCTATCAGATCAAAATCATTTTTTAAAAATCCTGCGACCAGTCCTGCAATATTCCCCCATTGCTTTATGGCATCTTTTAATAAGACCTGCTTGCGTAAGATCTGTCTTGCATCCGAAGTCCGGACTTCTATCTGCGGATGCACGACTGTTACATAAAGATCAGGTGAGGGGATAGCGACAATATCGAGCGGATGAATACTTCTTATCAAACTGACGCCACCTAAAATACAGGGAGCGATATTATCGGCATGTTTTACTCCCGATGCAAGTTTCTCTCCGTTCATCGCAAACTGAACCACTTCCTCATTGGAAAAAATATTGCCCAGCAAATGATTGGCGGCTACGGCAGCTCCGGCTGCACTGGCTGCACTGGAACCTATACCGCTGCCAGGTTTGATATGTTTTTCGATTTCCACGTCAAATCCAAACTTATTGCCTTCTTTTTCCATTATCGATAACAAAACAACACCCGCAACATTTTTTTCGGGATCTGTCGGCAAATTAAAATCATCTCGATTCGTTAGTATCACATTGGGTTCATCAATAAGCTTCACCTGCATGATGTCGTAAGGTTCATTCAGGGCAAGGCCAAGAATATCAAATCCGCATACAAGGTTTGCAACCGTCGCCGGGCATTTTACTTTTATCGTACTCATTTAGTTTCTACATTTTGGCTGCTCGCATAATATCAGCAAATACCCCGCTTGCGGTTACGTCTGCTCCTGCTCCTGCACCTTTTACTACCAACGGTTGCTCGCTGTACCGGTCGGTATAAAATAAAACCACATTATCTTTTCCATACAAATGATACAGATCATGTTTTGGATCAATATGCTGCAAACCCACTGAGGCTTTGCCATCATTATATGATGCGACAAATTTCAGTTTTGTTCCTTCAGCATTGGCCTTTTGATATATTTTTTTAAAATGATCTTCCTCTTTTGCCATCTCTTTATAGAAATCTTCCACACTTCCTTTCATACAAGATGGCGGCATGAAAGTGTTGTTGACTATATCATCCATTTCTATCCTTTCACCTGCTTCACGTGCCAATATCATGATCTTACGCATCACATCTGTTCCACTGAGATCTAATCTCGGATCCGGTTCTGTATAACCTTCATCCTGTGCCTGTCTGACAACATCGGCAAATTTCCGGGTGCCATCATAGTTATTAAAAACAAAATTGAGTGTGCCACTTAAGACCGCCTGCATACGATGTACTTTATCTCCGCTTCTGACCAGGTCATTTAATGTAGCAATAACAGGCAATCCTGCCCCTACATTAGTTTCAAAGAGAAAATTGCAATTAAACTCTCGGGCAAGATCTTTCAATCGTCTGTAGTTGTCAAATGCAGATGAAGCGGCTACTTTGTTACAGGCCACGACTGAAATACTTTTCTTCAATAGCTGATCATATGTAGCGGCGACCTTGTCATTGGCAGTAATGTCTACAAAAACAGAATTGCGAAGATTGCGTGTGATGATGCCATCAATGAAATTTTGCAAGTTGGCAGATGGTGCCGATTCAAGTTTCTCCTTCCATTTTGACAGGTCAACTCCTTCTTCATCAATCAACGTTTTCCTGCTATTGCTTAGTCCGATCACTCTTAACTGCAGTTTCATTTGCTCTTGCAAAATTTTTTCCTGCTGCTTTAGTTGCCCGATCAGTTTAGCACCAACGTTTCCTGTGCCAACAATAAAAAGGTTTACCTGCTTGTATGTCGTTTCAAAAAATTCTTCATGAAGTACGTTGATCGCCTTGCGAACATCTTTTGTAGAAATAACCGCGGATATATTTTTCTCCGATGAACCCTGGGCGATTGCGCGGATATTAATGCCATTTTTACCTAATGCTCCAAACATCCTTCCGCTGATACCCGGATGGCTTTTCATATTCTCACCTACCAATGCGACAATAGACTGCTCGGCCTCGATCTGCAATGGTTCTACTTTCTGCAATGCGATTTCATTGGAAAATGCGCTATCAACTGAATGTTTTGCTTTTTCGGCAAATAGCGCATCAATGCCGACGCAAATGGAATGTTCGGATGAACTTTGAGTAATTAAAATAACATTGATCTTCTCATCACTCAATGCTTCAAACAATCTTTTAGAAAAGCCGGGAATACCGACCATGCCACTGCCTTCCAAACTTATAAGCGCTATGTTGTTGATGCTGGAAATACCCCTGACTATATTACCATTTCTGCTGGCAACGGATTCTACCAGGGTCCCTTCATCTCCGGGAGCAAAAGTGTTTTTGATCCGCACGGGTATATTCTGGCTCATTACGGGTTGTATGGTGGGCGGGTAAATAACTTTAGCGCCGAAGTGCGAAAGTTCCATCGCCTCCTGGTAAGATATATGAGGAATAATGCGGGCATTACCTGTCAATCTCGGATCAGCGGTCATCATACCGCTTACGTCGGTCCATATTTCCAGGTTATTTGCATTGACAGCAGATGCAACAATTGCAGCCGTATAATCGGAGCCACCTCTTCCAATAGTTGTGGTAATGCCATTTTTATCACTGGCTATAAATCCAGGCAAAATAGAAAGAGGAGAAATGTTTGACGAAAAAAAATCTTTTAGTTTTTTGTTAGTAGCATTGAAGTCAACTTCAGCCGCGCTAAAGTTTGAATTGGTCACAATAAGCTCCCGGGAATCTTTCCATACATTTTCAATACCATCGGATTTGAATTTTGCGGCGATGATCTGTGAAGATATCCATTCGCCATAGCTGCTGATCCTGTCCTTTGATCTGGGCGTTAGTTCGCCAAGTAGAAATATTCCGTTGCACAAGTCTTCAATTTCATTGCAGGCGGTCTTTACAAGACTCAGCACCTGGCTTTGTTGTGCCAGCGGGATCAATTGTTTCACTGCTTCAAGGTGTCGCTGCTCTACCAGGGTAAGTTTTTCCTTATATTCTTCATTGCATTCTGCGGCAAGCGCGGCCGCAGTAAGTAACATATCCGTGACACCGCCCAACGCAGAAACTACGAGGACAGTTTTATCTTTTTGAATGGATCTTTTAACTATCTCAACTACCCGGTTAATATTCTCCGCATTGGCTACCGATGTGCCGCCAAATTTTAAAACCTGCATGTATCCTTGATTTAATGACTAAAATTAGTTAAGCTGAAGTAAATACGAATTTTCGATTTATCAGCCGAAGCCCGTGGTATTATATGGAGTAGTACAATCCGCTTAGCGGATCGTTGTATCGGTTGTAATGGCAATAACAGTTGCGGCCACTACAATATTCGCGGTAAATGGAAAAACGATATGATGATTTCTTTTCAACACAATTTGAATTGATGTAATATACCGAAATACTTCTAAAGAAAAGCTATTTGACGGTTGATTCAGCCGCTTTTTTTACACTGCCATATTTTAATAACAATTCCTTCGCTGTTTCATATTCCTTGATCTGCAATCGTTCCATCAGCATCTTGACTCCACGGTCAACGAGCTTATCATTCGTAAGCTGCATATTCACCATTTTGTTATCTTCTACCCTGCCAAGCTGGATCATTGCTGATGTGGAGATCATATTCAACACCAATTTCTGCGCTGTGCCACTTTTCATTCTCGTGCTGCCGGTAACAAATTCCGGTCCTACCACAACTTCTATCGGGAAATCAGCGGCGGCGCTGACAGGAGAACCTGGATTACAGGCAATGCTGCCGGTGATGATCCCTCTTTTGCGACATTCCTCTAGTGCTCCGATAACATACGGTGTAGTTCCACTGGCTGCAATGCCGACTACAACATCTTTATCTGATATATTATAGGCTTCAAGATCTTTCCATCCCTGTTCTTTATCATCTTCGGCAAATTCAACCGCTGTGGTGATAGCTTTTTCACCGCCGGCAATTATCCCGATCACCAATCCATAAGGCACGCCATAAGTAGGCGGGCACTCGCTTGCATCTACAATTGCCAGCCTGCCACTGGTTCCTGCGCCGATATAAAATAATCTTCCACCCATCAACATCTTATCGCTGACGGCTTCAACTAATTTTTCAATCTGGGGAATGGCTTTTGCCACGGCTGCAGGGACTATCTGGTCTTCTTTATTGATGTTGGAAAGCAGTTCTGCAATGCTCATTTTTTCGAGATGCCTGTAACTGCTCGCTTGCTCCGTAATTTTTTTAAACGACATAGAAGTGGTTCTGTATTCCTCCGGAAAAGTAATGCTTAACTATGATATTCTACTAAGCCATTCATTGGGTTTTTCAACACTTTGCCTAATTCAAGCTCATAAGCGCTGCAAAGTTCCTTCAACACGTCCTTAAATCCAAATGCAACACCACCAACAAAACTGACCGGAAGTGTCCATGTTTCCCGGTATTTGCACAAATGAGTAAAGAAAAAATCATTCAATCCATCCTCGAGAATGTTCTCGATCATATAATGGCCACGATTCTCGGCCAGGAACTTGGCAAAACCTGCAAGATAGCGGTTAGGCAATGGTTTTTTATATACACTTTCGAGTATCTCAACAGTATTGGTCACATAAGTCGCATCAAAACGTGCCCGCAAGTCTTCGTCAAATGTATTGTATAAATAATATTGCAAAACTTTTTTTCCCAGATAGGCGCCGCTCCCTTCATCCCCTAAAACGTAACCCAGACCCGGGCTGTTCTTTATGATCTTTGATCCATCATAGTAACAGGAATTAGCTCCCGTACCAAGAATACAGGCAATCCCTTTTTCATGACCACATAATGATCTGGCAGCAGCCATGAGGTCATGGGTCACGTTTACCTTCACACCTGGAAAAACCATTTGTATTCCTTTTTTTACAAGTTTGACATTATTTGGGTTGGCACAGCCAGTGCCATAGTAATGAATCTCATCTATGGATATGTTCCTGATCCTTGGCTTCAGTTCTGTTTGCAATAAGTCCGCGATCTGATCGGCGTTTAAAAAATAAGGGCTGATGCCTTTAGTAAAAAATGTTTTTGTTTTGTCTTTGCTGACCAAACACCATTCTGCTTTGGTAGCGCCACTGTCGGCTATGAGTTTTGTAGATGGCATATTGCTGGTTGCTGATCCTGGTTATGGTTTTCCTGAAACGAACACGAGACTTTTGTTAACGTATTGCGACCGGTAACCAGCAACCAGAAACTTTTCTCTATTTTGCGTCAAATTACATTAAAATAGATGATGGGAAACAAAAAATTGCAGGTTTGGCTGCCGTTGATCTTTTCAGTTGTGTTGATAGCAGGGATGTATTTGGGTTACGGTCTAAGCGGCAGAAATGATTTTTTTAAAACAGATAAACCGACTTCCTTGCAGGAAGCACTTGACGTGATCCGCAAAAACTATGTGGATGAAGTAAACCTCGATTCACTGCAAGGCGGGGCTATACAGGAAATGATGGCTCATCTTGACCCGCACTCTGTCTATTTTCCACCGGTTAAATTAAGGGAGGCCAATGAAGAACTGTCCGGAAATATTGAAGGAATTGGCGTGGAGTTCAATGTTTTCTCAGATACAGTAAACATTGTTTATGTGGTACCCGATGGTCCCAGTGATAAAGCAGAACTGCAGATCGGCGATAAAATCCTTAAAGTAGATGGGTATTCGATTACTTCAAAGAATATCTCAGTTGATACCATAAAGAAATATATAAAAGGTGAAAGCGGATCAAAAGTAACGTTAGATATAAAAAGAGATGATCAATTAAAAACGATAACCGTCACACGCGGGGTGGTGCCTGTGCCATCTGTAGATGCCGCTTATATGATCGACAAAACGACAGGCTATATCAAACTGAATAAATTCACCACGACGAGTTATGAAGAATTTATGATGGCGCTGGAAGACTTGAAAAAAAAGGGACTGCAAAAACTCATCTATGATCTTCGTGATAATGGCGGTGGATATATGGATGAAGCGATTAATATGGCGGACGAATTTCTCGACAATGATAAGTTGATCGTTTATACAGAAGGTGTTAATAATCCAAAACGTGATTACCGGGCAAAGCGGCCGGGACTGTTCGAAGAAGGAAAGTTGGTAGTGCTGGTGGATGAACTTTCCGCAAGCGCCAGCGAGGTACTGACCGGTGCATTGCAGGATTGGGATAGGGCCACAGTCATCGGTCGCAGAACATTCGGCAAGGGATTGGTGCAACAACAATTCCCGCTAAAAGATGGTTCGGCCCTTCGCCTGACCATTGCCAGGTATTATACTCCACTCGGTCGAAGTATACAGCGCCCATACGATAAGGGGAAGAAAATTTATATGGACGAGATATCGGAGCGATACATGAATGGCGAAGTGCTTTATGCAGATTCAAATAAAATAAGCAACGGCAAACAATACAGAACGAATGGTGGTAAAATAGTTTATGGCGGCGGCGGCATCATGCCGGATATTTTTGTGCCGATCGACACTTCTGCTTACCCACCTATCCTGAACAGGTTACTGTTAGATGGCCGCTTTAATAATTTTGTTTATCGTTTTTACCTGCAACATAAGCAGCAAATGGAAAATTATAATTCAGCCGAAGATTATAACCAGCATTTCGGACTCATGAATGATATGTGGAAACAATTCGCGGATTTTGTTGCAAAAGATTCATTTGACATCAATACGATCTCCGCAAAACAGAAAGAAACACTTGAGGAAAGATTGAAAGCTTATTTGGCAAGATTCAAATGGAGAAACCGTGGCTTTTACCAGGTATTGAACAATGATGACCTGATGGTAAAAAGAGCGTTGGAAGAGTTGAAAAAATAATTGCTTTTCTGAGCCCGCAATGACGAAATTCATCATTGCGAGGAGCGATAGAAAAAATAAAACTTAAAAACTGTCCGAGCGACGAAGCAAAAAAGCACCCGCCAACTCACGGATGCTTTTTAAGGACAAGGTTATAAGAACTGATTTTATGACTTGTTAGTGATTTTATTTTCGTCCCACCACTTCTTTTCCATTTTATAAGAACCGAATAATCCAATGCCGCCACCAATTGCGATCAGTGCGAAATAGATCGCCGGAACTGCGTCATCATTGCGATGGCGATATGTATTGGCGCCGTACGTCTCAGTAAAATAAGTGTGGCTCAAAACATAGGTGTCAAGCATATAGGCAAGGAATAGTCCTGTGCCTGCGCCGATTAGTAACAAAGCCCATTTCAGATTTTTATAAGGGGCTGGCCTGTCTGCAAATTCTTTTGGATTCATGCCCTTTTCGATCATTGCCATATTCTGGCGGGTTCTGAGGTAGACGATCCCGAATACCATGGCAAAAAACCCTGCGAACATTACAATTGGAATAAAAACTTCTCCGCCGTGCATAACTTTAATTTTTTATTTTTTAAATATTTTGTTTGGTTTCATCCCTGTATGACTACAGCTTTTAAACCCAGGTTACCATCATCAGGAACTTTTTCAAAAAACTGCTTACTGGATATATGACTATGGCCGGGAAAAACTGGTTACAGGCTGCCTGAAATATTTAATTGTACCCTATAAATATAAGTGACCCAGGCCTGGCGCAAGCTGAATATCGGTTCAAACGCCCTTTTAGAGGATGGGAGCAAATTCGTAATTTGTATTGTAACCCGGACGTTCCGGATGTAGTCTTATAATCAGCATGTCAACCGGACTGAATGATAGCGAGATCATTAGCAAAGTGCTAAGTGGTAACCAACAGGCTTACGCCGAACTGGTGAACCGCTACCAGAACTATGTTTTCACTCTGGCATTGCGGTTTACGAAAAACAGGGAAGATGCAGAGGAGGTGTCGCAGGATATTTTTATAAAAGCGTATCGTGCTTTGGCAGATTTCAAGGGAAATTCAAAATTCAGCACCTGGCTTTATACAATAGTGAACAATACCTGCATTACTTTTTTGAGGAAAAAAAAACTCCGGACACATTCTTTGGATAAAGAAGGAGTATTTGAGGTCGCGGATAGCCGGGACTCGGGGTTAAGAGCTGATTTAATTGAACAAAAATCAAAGATTGCTATGGTAAACAATGCGATCAACCTCTTGAGTCCGGACGATGCAGAGATCATAACTTTGTTCTATAAAAGCGAGCAGACGCTGGAAGAAATATCGCAGATCCTCGGGCTTGAAACAAACACGGCCAAAGTTCGTTTACATAGAGCAAGGACAAGATTGAAAGATAAAATGCAGCAACATTTCAGTGAAGAAGTAAAAGATATTTACAATTAAAACCTGTTTGCTATGGAAGCAAATTTTCAAAATATGGAAGAACGTCTCTGGAATTACATTGACGGCGCTGCTGCGACTGACGAAAGATCAGCGATCGAAAAACTATTGCAGGATAATGCAGAGTGGAAAGCTAAATACCATGAATTGCTTGAAGTCAATAAATTACTCCAGGCATCTGAGTTGGAGCAACCTTCTATGCGGTTTACCAAAAACGTGATGGAAGAAATTGCGAAGCTGCATATTGCCCCGGCTACTAAAACCTATATCAATAAGAAGATCATCTGGGCGCTTGGTATTTTCTTCATCACTATGCTTGTCGGATTCTTGATCTATGGATTTGGGCAAATTGACTGGACAACACAAAGTGATTCCAAACTATCGGTAGATCTAGGCAAAGTGGATTACAGTAAATTCTTCAATAATAGTTACATGAATTTTTTTATGATGATAAATGTGGTACTCGGATTGTTTTTGCTCGATCGTTTCCTGGCTAATAAAAGAAAAAAATTCAGGGAAGAAATATAACCTCACCCAAACCCTCTCCGAAGGAGAGGGCTTAAGAAGCTTGATGAATCATATCATCAGGTCCGGTAAAGTCCTTCTGTTCGCAGGAGGGCTTTTATTTTTTGAACAAATGATAACTTATAAAGCAATTGCCGGGAAGGCGGTAAGACGAAAAGATATTTACAATTGTAAGAAAAAACTTACCGCCTTCCCGTCTTACCGGCTATAAAAACAAAAATTAATTTTCAGACAGTCGCATCTCTTGCTCAATAGCGGTCAGAACGCTGAAGAGTGTGACACAACGGAAGATCATAGTAGCACTTCAGCCGGCTCAATACAAAAACTTACCTTTGCCTCGTACAAAAATTCGTAATGGATATAAAAAATAACATCCTTGAAACTATTGGTAATACGCCACTGATCCGCCTCAATAAGATCACCAGAGATTTCCCTTGTCCGGTATTGGCGAAAGTTGATTATTTCAATCCCGGTAATTCAGTTAAAGACCGCATGGCATTAAAGATGGTGGAAGTGGCGGAACAGGAAGGCAAATTGAAACCCGGTGGAACGATCATTGAAGGCACAAGCGGTAACACTGGTATGGGACTCGCCTTGGCTGCTGTCGTGAAAGGATATAAATGCATTTTTGTAACGACCGATAAACAATCAAAGGAAAAAGCAGATATACTAAAGGCCGTTGGTGCAGAAGTAATTGTTTGTCCCACTAATGTGATACCGGAAGATCCGAGAAGTTATTATAGTGTCGCTAAAAGATTAGCAACCGAAGATACCGAACTCCTATCATATGAACCAATACGATAATCTTGCTAATCGTTTGGCGCATTATGAAACCACGGGTCCGGAAATATGGAAACAAACAGATGGAAAGCTGACGCATTTTGTTTGTACGGCCGGTACGGGTGGTACGATAACAGGTGTTGCGATGTATTTAAAAGAAAAAAATCCAAAAATTCAGATATGGGCGATTGATGTATATGGTTCTTTGCTGACAAAATATTTTCGTACCGGTGAAGTGGATATGAAAGAAGTTCATCCTTATATATCGGAAGGTTTTGGTGAAGACTTTGTGCCGGCCAATTATGATATGAGAGTGATCGATCATTTTGAACAGGTGACGGATAAGGATGGCGCTATCATGGCAAGAAAACTGGCTAAAGAAGAAGGCTTGTTTTGCGGATATAGTGCAGGAAGTTGTTTGCAGGGGTTGATGCAATTGAAAAGCCGGTTAAAAAAAGACGATCTCGTCGTTTGCATTTTCCATGATCATGGAAGCCGGTATGTCGGCAAGATATACAACGATCAATGGATGATCGAGAGAGGTTTTCTCGATGTAAAAACATTTAAAGATGTGATCAGCTCAAGAGGAACGAAGAGATTGATAACAATTGAGCCGGATAAAACTGTTGCCGAAGCGGTAGAGTTGATGAAGAAGTATGACATCGAGCAAATACCGGTCATGAATGGCAATGGACCTATCGGCGCTATCAGTGAAGGTGGCCTATTCCAGAAAATATTTGATAATCCTGAGATAAAGAACTCAAAAGTGTCTGAAGTGATCGAACCGCCGTTGCCTGTTGTCGCGTTTGACACGCCGGTTGAAAAATTAAGTCCGCTGATCATGAAAGGAAATGGCGCTGTACTCTCCAAAGACGATGGCGGCAATTTTCATATCGTTACAAAATATGATGTGTTGCAGGCGTTGGGAAAGTAGATGCAATAAAAATTCAGTTGATCTTAATCAATAACACTACCGTTTGCGTAAGCAGATTTTAGTATAAATACCATTTCACCCGGGATAAGGCCGCAATACTCTCATGCTGATATACGATAGATCCTGTTGAATTCCTCGTAAAAAAGAATAGCAATTTTGCTCTGTTTTATTAAAGAACTGCAAATTATTTTTGACTCCGAAGTTGATTGATAGTTGAAAGTCTAAAATCCAATATCAACCGTAAAACCGTCCAAAAATTAGCTAACCAAATCCTTAGAAAAACCAAAACCGAAATCCAATATCAATCAGCTTCTTTCTTTGAAAAACCGTTTTTATATCCAAACCCTATCGAAAGAACAAACCAAATCCTTAGAAAAACCGGGTCCTTAGAAAACCAAAAACCAATTCCTTAGAAAACTACCAGATCCTTAGAAGAACCAAACCGTCCAAAAAGAAAGTTCGAAATCCAGTCCTTTGAAAGAAAACCGAAACCGAATCCTTTGAAAAAACCGTCCAGATCCTTGAAACCATCATTAGTCACCGTGTCCAAATCCATGAAAAAATTAACAGATCCGGAACCCTCCTGCTAAAGTAAACCTTTGGCAGGAGGCGCGGTGATGGTCTCCGACAGTTTTAGCTTCTTCTCTCGCTTCTTTTCAATACAAATTTTATCCATCTTAATTTTGCAGCAAATTGTTGCATGCCTGTCTTATACCGATCAAACCGGAAGAAAAGTCATACTGAATAAAACTCCTCAACGAATTATTTCATTGTTCCGTCACAAACCGAATTGTTGTATGATCTTGGATTAAATGAAGAAGTCATCGGCATTACAAAGTTTTGTGTTCATCCTGACGAATGGTTTCGCACCAAAACAAGAGTCGGTGGCACAAAACAAATAAAGATTGATCTTATTCATGAATTGAACCCTGATCTCATCATTGCCAATAAAGAAGAAAATGTAAAAGAACAGGTAGAAGAATTAGCCAGCCATTACCCGGTATGGATAAGCGATGTTAATAATCTTGAAGACGCTTTTAAAATGATTGAACAGGTAGGACTCCTTACATGCAGACTAAATAAGTCGAAAGAAATAGTAAGCTTAATTAAAAGCCGGATTCTCCCAACTCCAGGCTCCCAGCTCCAGAGCCAGGACTGCCTACCTCATTTGGCAAAAGCCTTACATGACGGTCGGCGGCGATACTTTTATTCATTCAATGCTGGAAGCTGCTGGTTTTGAAAATATATTTAAACCATAAAAAACGTTATCCGGAAATAGCAATTGATGATTTGCACATTGCAAATTGTCAATTGCTTATTCTCTCTTCTGAACCTTTTCCATTTAAACAAAAACATATTGATGAACTACAGTCGCATTTACCAAAAACTAGAATAATTCTAGCGGATGGTGAAATGTTCAGTTGGTATGGCAGCCGCTTAATACAAGTACCGGATTACTTCAAAAAACTTCATCAACAACTTAAAATCCAAAAAGCATAGAACCAAACTATCAATGTCTGACTTCTGACATCCGACTTCGGACCTCTGACTTCTGAACTCCTTTTCGTACCTTACCATCCTCATGAGTTTTGCTGCAGAACATATAAACCCTGATCCTGCTGAAAGCAACAAGCCTTCCCGGAAAAAGCCAATGTTCCCTGTCAGCAAATCATTGCGGTCTTATCTCAAACATCATGGACGTGAAGTGAAATTGCCGGTTTCTTACTCAGATCTTTTGCATTATACTTTCTCCGTTCCTATCAAAGACAAACACGGAAAGGATACATTATGGGAAAAAACGATCTATGATAAACGTGAATGGGACTTGATACGTGATGGATTGATAAAAATTTATGCAATACTGAAAACTGAAGGTGATTTCAGTTACACCAATCATCTTGATGTAGCAAGGATTGATTACTGCACATTCGGTAATTCGCATCCTTTCCGGATTCGCATCGTCAATAAGTTTAATGATAACTATGACCATTATTATATAAAAATTGCCGATGCTTCTCGCATATATGGTCTTAGAACTGGAACATATCCTTTCACCCAACCGCATTGTTTTTTTTACCTGTGATAATACATTGGTGGAAGAACATATTCCCGGCATACCCGGCGATCTTTTTATTAAGCAATTAGATGACCCGATGACGAATAAGATCCGGCTGGCAAAAGAATTTGTAAAATTCAATGAGCGGTGCTTTGTAAGATTGCTTGGTGATATGCGTAGCTATAATTTTGTTGTAGACATCACACCTGACATTGAAGACTATCAATATCGCATCAGGGCCATTGATTTTGACCAGCAATCGTACGAAGGGAGAAAAAATCTTTACCTGCCGCAGTTCTTTAAAGAGAATTATCCTTACGTCCATCTGGCCATGATGCATCTCAACAAAGAATCGGTGGCCCAATACCAGGCTGAAGAAAGAACGTTGATCACTTTCCGGCTGGCATCATCACGATATCGCATCAAAGAATTACTTGATATTATGACGGCCGACAAAATTTCTTCAAGTGAAAAGACTCTTCAGTTAAGAGAGCAGCTCAATGAGCATTTCAATACCCATGTTTTTAATAAATGTCAGTCCATGGGTCAATTGGTAAAACGGCATTTGAAGCAAACACTGCAGAAAAATCTATTGCTGATACAGAAAAACATAGGGAAAGAGAGTGATTAACCTATAAAACGTTCTGCCTATATTTGCGGCCAGTTTGTTTGCCCAAAACTTAAACTTTAAACTCAAACAAATTTCTAAACAACTCCTCCATGGCATCTAAAAAAATCACTGACCTGCTTGGCGACAAAGCCGAGTTTCTTTTGAATCATCAGTCAAAAACTATTTCCAGAGACCAACTGCATCTGCCCGGCCCTGATTTCGTTGATCGCATCTGGACCATCACCGACCGCAACCCGCAGGTGATGCGCAATCTTCAAAGTATGTATAGCAATGGCAGATTGGCGAATACAGGTTATCTGTCCATTCTTCCCGTTGACCAGGGCATTGAACATAGCGGCGGCGCATCCTTTGCAAAAAATCCGATCTACTTTGATCCGGAAAATATCATTAAGCTCGCTATCGAAGGCGGTTGCAATGCAGTGGCTACTACTTACGGTGGTCTTGGTTTTTTATCAAGAAAGTATGCGCATAAAATTCCTTTTATTGTTAAAGTCAATCATAATGAGTTCCTCACCTACCCGAATAAGTTTGACCAGATCATGTTTGCCTCTATCAAAGAAAGCTGGAACTTAGGCGCTGCTGCAGTAGGCGCTACTATTTATTTCGGCAGCGATGAATCTGCAAGACAGATACAGGAAGTAAGCAAAGCTTTTGAAATGGCGCATGAACTTGGCATGGCAACCATTCTTTGGTGCTATTTGAGAAACCCTGCATTCAAAACAAAGGAAAAAGATTATCATGTATCCGCCGATCTTACCGGGCAAGCCAATCATCTCGGCGTGACGATAGAAGCGGATATCATCAAACAGAAATTACCTGAGAACAATGGCGGTTATCTCGCATTAAATACAAAAGAATCCGCTTATGGAAAAAATGATAAGCGCATTTATGATGAACTCACTTCCGATCACCCGATAGATCTTTGCCGTTACCAGGTAGCGAATTGCTATATGGGCCGTGCAGGTTTGATCAATTCAGGTGGCGCCTCTTCCGGTGCAGGTGATATGGCCGAAGCTGTGGCCACTGCTGTTGTAAACAAAAGAGCCGGCGGTATGGGATTGATCAGCGGCCGTAAAGCATTTCAACGCCCATGAAAGAAGGTATAGGAATATTGAATGCGGTGCAGGATGTGTATCTGGATAAAGAGATTACGATAGCATAGAACAAGTAAAAAATCAAAAATAAAAAATGAAACCTTCTGATAGAGAGAAGGTTTTTTATTGATAGTGTTTTGTTCTTTGGAATGAGTTAAATTCGGAGGCGGAAATGAAGTCAATCGGAGAGTTAACGGCAACTTTAAAACCCCTGATCATTTGAAATTCCTTTACAACATAGGCCTGACGTTCATTTTACTAAATTGTTACAAAGCCACATACTCCAAGTCCAAGGACACCACTCAAATTATTTCTGTTGATGCCGACATTATTGCATTGGATGAGTCAATACATCTTAAATTTCCGAATGCCAAAACGGACGAATATTTTATTGTTGTTACGCTTACAAATACTCAAGACACTACTATCAGTATTAGAATCATGACATGCAGCTGGAGTGAAAGTTTCACCTTTGGCAAGGATTCTTTGTATTTGACCTATCCGGGTTGTGATAGTAACTTTCCGATTACTGTTGAAATACTACCACACAAAACTGTGAAATTTTTTGGTAAACTGGGTTACTATGGTAAGAAGCGTGATTATAGAAACCCATTGTCATTTAAAATAGGGTTTATTGATTTACCGTATAAAGATTTTTTTGATTTCCCCTATTCAAAAAAAGACAAAATGAAGTACAAAACGTATTGGAGCGACAATATTATTTTGAGAAGCAAACTCCATCATTACGAAAAAGAAAAGCTGTTCGTCAATCATTGATGAAAAATACAGACGCCAATACGAGCTTCCTATGTATATCGGTCTTTAGAGCGGGATACTATTTTTTTTCTTATTTCTCCCGATGAAAGCAAGAGATTAGTGAATAATTGTTTTCAAATGTCCCCTGGCGTCCAGCTCTTTTTGAATTTCACCAACGCATTATTTGTTAATTCATATTCCGATATACATTCGGAGACTTTCCCACACGCTGCTTAAATAAACGGCTAAAATGCTGTGGATACTTAAAGCCTAGTTCATAAGCGATCTGGTTAACAGATTTACTTTGGTCAAATATTTTTTCTTTAGCCATGTCAATTACTTTCGCCTGTATGTATTCCTGCGCTGTTTTGCCGGTTTCCTTTTTTATAAGGTCGCCAAAATAGTTGGATGATAAATTTAATTCTGCGGCGCAATGAGCAACTGAAGGCAAGCCTGTTGTTTGTGGCTTATCAGACTGATAATAGTCGTTCAATAAATTTTCAAATCTTTCTAAAATGCCTTTATGTGGATTATCACGGGTAATGAATTGACGATCATAAAACCGGACGCAATAGTTTAAAAACAATTCAATATTAGATACGATCAATCTTTTACTGTGGGTGTCAATCGAATGTTCTAACTCATATTCGATCTTTGAAAAACAATCCAGCACAATTTTTCGTTCACGTTCTGATAAGTGAAGCGCTTCATTGGATTGATAACCAAAAAAAGTATAGTGCTGGATATGCCGTCCGAGGGAAGTGCCATGAATCAGATCAGGATGAAACACGAGAGCATAACCCTTCGGTTGATAGGTTTCACCGTTACTGTTGACACCAGCAACCTGTCCGGGTGCAAGGAAAACCAAGGTGCCTTCCTGGTAATCGTAGGTATGACGCCCATAGATAAGGTCGCCGCATTTCACATCTTTTAAAAATATAGTGTAGAAGCCGAAATACATCCGGGAACCCTGCCGTGGTGCCGCTTTCGATAAGTCAACAACACTCACCAGTGGATGCAGTGTCTCATTGTTATTAAAGACATTGTAATCATTGATCGTTTCAAACCTTCGCATGTTATCCATAGCGCTATCTTTCTTTTTAAATCAAAATTACTGCATTATTCAGCCAGTTTCTAATGAACGCTGCCTAATCAGTAATAATGGTAGATCAAACCGTAATCTGTATAATATCCAGCGTGGAAAATGGTCGGAACTTTGCAGCATAAAATAAAAAGATCATGCAAACAATGGAGCTAAACAAAACAGTCAAACTAAATAACGGAGTGAAAATGCCCATACTTGGGTTTGGTGTTTTCCAGGTAAAAGATTTACAGGAATGTGAACGAAGTGTAGCGGATGCTATTGAAACGGGTTATCGCCTGATAGATACGGCGCAATCATACGGTAATGAAGAAGCGGTGGGTAAAGCCATCAAAAGAAGCGGCGTGGCAAGGGAAGAATTGTTTATCACAACCAAACTCTGGATTCAGTCAAACGGTTATGATGGAACAAAAAAAGCATTTGAGGGTTCATTGAAACGATTGCAAACGGATTACCTGGACCTGTACCTCATCCATCAACCATTTGGCGATGCATATGGGGAATGGAGAGCCATGCAGGACTTGTACAAAGAAGGAAGAGTGAAAGCGATCGGCGTCAGCAATTTTTATCCGGACAGGCTGATAGACCTGATCATCCACAACGAGATCGTTCCGGCAATCAACCAGGTTGAAACACATCCCTTCCATCAGCAAATCGAAACGCAGCAATTCTTACAGGAAAATAATGTACAAATAGAATCATGGGGCCCGTTTGCAGAAGGCAAGAATAACCTTTTTCATAATGAACTGCTTGCTTCCATCGGTAAAAAATATAACAGGAGCATTGCGCAGGTTGTTCTTCGCTGGCTTACACAAAGAGGCATTATTGCCATTCCAAAATCCGCTCACAAAAAAAGAATGGAAGAGAACTTCAATAGCCTCGATTTTGAATTAAGCGCAGAAGATATGGAAGCGATCAAAACATTGGACTCAGATAAAAGCGCCTTTTTCGACCATCGTGATCCTGCAATGGTAAAATGGCTGGGAGAAAGAAAGCTGGAAATTTAAATCAAAAAAAAAGAAGAATATGCAAAAACGAATATTGGGCAAAAACGGTTTAGAAGTATCAGCACTTGGTTTGGGCTGCATGGGATTAAGCTTTGGCTATGGCCCGGCAACGGACAAACAAGAAGCAATCAAATTGATCAGGAAAGCGTTTGATCACGGCGTTACATTTTTTGACACCGCTGAAGCTTATGGACCATTCAAAAATGAAGAGCTGGTTGGAGAAGCATTGGCGCCATTTCGTGATAAAGTTGTCATCGCAACCAAATTCGGTTTCAACTTTGATCCGGATGGAAAACAATCTGGGTTGAACAGCAAACCCGAACATATTAAAGATTATGTTGACGGTGCACTGAAAAGATTGAAGACAGATGTGATTGATTTACTCTATCAGCATCGTTTTGACCCCGATGTTCCTATAGAAGAGGTGGCAGGAACAGTGAGGGATTTGATCAAAGAAGGAAAAGTAAAACATTTTGGTTTGTCTGAAGCTGGCGTCCGAACCATTCGTAAGGCGCATGCCGTCCAACCGGTCACCGCCCTGCAAAGCGAATATTCGCTTTGGTGGAGAGAGCCGGAGAAAGAAATTTTGCCAACACTGGAAGAACTGGGAATTGGTTTCGTACCGTTTAGTCCGTTGGGAAAAGGTTTTCTTACAGGTAAGATTGATGAGAATACTTCGTTTGATAAAAATGATTTTCGAAACATAGTTCCGCGATTTTCTGAAGAGAATCGGAAGGTTAATCAGTCATTAGTTGATTTGCTTGGCAAAATGGCACAAGAGAATAATGCAACTTCAGCACAAGTAGCTCTTGCGTGGCTGCTAGCACAGAAGGCGTGGATCGCTCCTATTCCGGGTACAACAAAATTGCACCGGCTGGAAGAAAATGTCGGGTCGGCAAAAATTACACTTAGTGATAATGATCTCAAAGAAATTAATGACGCAATTTCAAATATTGAAGTGGTCGGAGCCCGTTATCCTGAACATCTGCAAAAGTTGGTCGGGCGTTAAACAAGTGAGTTCTTAACTGAACATCTGATCTCGTAACAAAATTTCCTGATCCTAAACAAATAAAATAACAATACATGAAAGCAAAAATTCTAGGACTGTCTCTATTAATAATATGTGTCCAGTCGTCCTACGCACAGCCCACCGAAACCATTAAAACTTCCACAAACAACACGCCTGAACAACAGGAAATCATCAACCTTTCAAAACAGAAATGGGATTGGATGGCAAATAAAAATGTAGATTCTCTGAATGTGCTGTTTGATGACAAGTCCATGTTCATCCACATGGGAGGAACCTGGGGAAAAGCACAGGAACTTGCTACCATTAAAAGCGGTGGTATCTGGTATAAGAAGGCGGAAGTTTACTCAGTTGTAGTAAACATCTTCGGTAACACTGCTATCCTGCTGAATGACATTGACCTGGTGGCGGAAGTTGGCGGACGCGAAGTCACCAATCCTTTTATGGTTACCGAAGTATATATCAAAGAAAATGGAAAATGGAAGATGGGCTCACTTACATTTTCGCATCTGATGAGGCCGGTAAAATTGAAGTAGCGGCTACAACAAGCAACATAATCAGAGAAACTAAAAGCATCCTTATTAAATGAAAAGTGCAACACTTCTTTTAATGATAATTGGCCTGGGTTTTATGGCGGGATGCTCAAATGCTCAGTCTATGGCTTCGAAAAAAACATTAATTGTGTATTTGTCCCGGACAAATAATACAAAGGCAATTGCGGAGATCATTCATAAGAATGTAGGTGGAACACTGGTGGCCCTGGAATTAGAGAAGCCATATCCCGAAAACTATCAGCAAACGGTGCAACAGGTGGTGAAAGAAAATGAAACAGGCTACCTGCCCCCGTTAAAAACAAAAATTGACAGCATTGAAAAATATGATACTGTATTTATTGGCTTTCCCACCTGGGATATGCAGATGCCGCCACCGATGAAAAGTTTTTTACACCAGTATGATTTAAACGGAAAAACAATCATTCCTTTCAATACAAATGCGGGATATGGTGTTGGAAGTGGCTTTCAAACGGTGAAAGAATTATGTTCAAAGAGCAATGTATTGGAAGGATTTGAAATCAAAGGTGGGATAGAAAGAGACGGTGTATATCTTGCCATCAAAGATGAAAGGGCAAAAGAAGCAGAAGCTCAGGTAAAGAAGTGGTTGCAGAAAATAAAGGTATTAGAATAGCCCGGAACTGATTTTATCAGCGTTTGCAGCAGACAAAACAACATAAGTTATAACTACTCAACAGTGATTCATAGCCCCGTCATTTTCTCCATGTGCTCCGGGTATCGGTCTCCCTGAACTTTAATTCCAGAAGCAGCAGATTCAATCTCACGTAGATCATCAGCACTCAATTCTATAGATGCAGCGCCGATGTTCTCTTCCAAACGATTCAATTTTGTCGTGCCGGGTATCGGAACGATCCATGGCTTCTGTGCCAATAACCAGGCAAGAGCAATCTGAGCAGGTGTCGCATTCTTTTTTCTGGCAACTTTTCCAAGAAGATCAATTAAAGATTGGTTCGCTTTGAGAGCCTCGGGAGTAAAGCGCGGAAGATTGCTGCGAAAGTCGCCATCAGTAAAGATTGTCTTCTCATTCATCTTGCCCGTAAGGAAGCCTCTGCCAAGCGGACTGAATGTGACCAATCCAATTCCCAGTTCTTCAAGCGCAGGTATTAATTCTTCTTCCGGTGTTCTTGTCCATAATGAATATTCATTTTGCAATGCTGTAACAGGCTGCACAGCGTGTGCCCGTCGAATAGTATTCATTCCGGCTTCGGAAAGACCGAAATATTTCACCTTCCCTTCTTTTACCAGGTCCTTTACAGTGCCGGCCACATCTTCGATGGGAACATGGGGATCAACCCGATGCTGATAGAACAGATCAATTACATTTGTCTTCAGCCTCTTCAATGAAGCTTCAGCAACTTCCCTTATATGCTCAGGCCGGCTATCAACACCTATTTGTTTACCGTCCTGAATTTTAAACCCAAATTTTGTGGCTATTATCACTTTATCACGAACGGGATTTAAAGCTTCGCCTACCAATTCTTCATTGGTAAAAGGGCCATAGGCTTCCGCAGTGTCAAAAAAAGTAACGCCAAGTTCTACGGCTTTTCGTATCAATGTGATCATTTCTTTTTTGTCTGGAACCTGACCATAGGCAAAGTTCATTCCCATACAACCGAGTCCTATAGCTGAGACTTCAAGACCACTGTTTCCCAATTTGCGTTTTTGCAATTTTGTGTTCATGGTTAGTTATTTCAAAATGATGGATCAAAGGTAAGAAGAGATCGAACGAACGATTTAAAACCAATATGACTTTATTCTTTTGCACCTCTGCAAGTGATGGTTTCCATAAATTAACACTCCCTTATCTGCATTGGCACATTTTCTGACGTTTCTATATAAACAAACAAAATAACGTCATGAAAAATATTAAACAAATTCTCTTTCCTCTTGTGATAGCCATGCTGGCGATAACGACAGCAGCCAATGCACAGGACAAGAAACCCGAAGAAGTCAAAAAAATGGTTGAATCCAAGAACTATATTTTTATTGCACAAAGAGTCATTCCACGAAGCAGCAGCAGCCGTATTTTAACAACGGACTATGATCTGACGGTCACCGGCGATTCTGTCATTTCTTATCTTCCCTATTTTGGCCGCGCCTATTCTGCACCACTTGATCCGACAAAGGGCGGTATTCAATTCACTTCAACAAAATTTGAATACAAACAAATAAAAGACGGCGACGAATGGGAAATAACCATACGGCCGAAAGATGCGGCGGATGTACAGGAATTGTACCTGACAATTTTCGATAATGGCAGGGCGACCCTGGCTGTGAACAATACGAATCGCCAAAGTATTTCTTTCAATGGTTATGTGAAAGAAGGTAGGGAGAAAGAAAAAAAGGCTTTTTAATATTAAGGAACGCTATCTGCAATAAAGCATTTCTTATTTAGTTTGCCACGGATGCACGGAAAAAAGTGTTCATTTATACTCCGTGCATCCTTGGCAATATCAATTCCTTAAAAATCTGGCTATCTTCGACCACTTCTAATCATTCACAATATGAAACGACCCTTAGTATATCCTGCTTCATCAACTGATGATGCCGAACTTCAGAAGCTGATTGAATTCTATAATGAGACGTTAGGCTTTTGTCCAAATAGTGTCAAGACGATGCATATAAGACCCCGGATCGCTTTGGCCTTTATAGAAATGAATAAAGCCGTGATGGAAAATAAAGGAAGAGTGACGAGTGCACTGAAACGATTGATCGGTTACGTCAGCAGTAATGCCGCCGGGTGCAATTATTGCCAGGCGCATACCATAAGAGCTGCCGAAAGATATGGAGCGCCACAACTTCAACTTGAAAATATCTGGGATTATAAATTGCATCCTGCATTTTCCGATGAAGAAAAAGCGGCATTGGATTTTGCTGTTGCAGCTTCGCTAATCCCTAATGGAGTAACTGATGAAATTGCAGATAATTTGCGAAAGCATTGGAATGATGGTGAAATTGTAGAGATTCTTGGTGTCGTAGCTCTCTTTGGGTACCTGAACAGGTGGAATGATTCTATGGGTACAGAAATGGAAAATGGCGCCGTGGAATCTGGTGAAAAATTTTTGAAAAACAAAGGCTGGTCAGTCGGGAAACATCAATATTCGTAACCGGAAAATTAAATTGATTTAAAGGTGAAGAAAATTTGTTACCCGAAAGAATTGAATTGCCGTTGATCGTCTTGTTCAATAGGAAACCTGAATGCTATCGTTGTTATTTTCTGCCGTTGATTACTGATATCGAGCTTACCGCCTATCTTTTGCGCCAGTGGAACGACATTTTGCAAACTGCAGGCAACCCCATACGTATTAAAACTATTACTGTCCTTTACTGACAACACGATCGTATTCCCATACATTTCATTTGCCGAAATGCGGATGCAGCTTTCTTTCGCATTATGGATCACCGAATGCAGAAGACCACTTATAGCACCCGCCAGGTCATTTTCATCGATATTAATTTGCAGGCCGGACGGCACATCATTTACTATAAGAGTATTGTTGCGTACTGCTACTGGTAATATCGTTTTAATAAGCCGGTTCATCAGGTCTTGCAAAACGGGATTTACTGAAAGGCGAAGAGGATGAACGGTTTCCGTAGTTTTCATTTTGGATATCAAATGTTCTTTAAGGTGATGAATGTAATAGCTGTTGTAAAGTAACGGCTCTCAAAACGTAAATAAAATAGAACGGTCAGCCATATAAAGGTAATGACATCACGACAGGATACCGGAATTATAATTAAGGTTTCGTATAAAGTTTCACTTAGTTACTCTCATCCTTTGCTACGGGGTACCGGAATGAAATAGTAGTGATCTTTTGCTTTTGATTTGTAATATTCAAATTGCCGCCTACTTTTTCAGCCAGGGGCACGACATCCTGCAGGCTAAGGGCAACCGCATAAGTATTATAGCAATTATCATCCTTCACATTTACCTCGATCATATTTCCGTATAATTCTTTTGCAGAAATATATATCACGCTATCGGCAGCATTGATCACTTCTGCGTGCAACATGCCTCGTATCACGGAAGTAACTATCTCTTCGTCCGCATTTACCGACAACTTTGAAGGCACATTATTAATTATAGAATTCCTGTTGCGGGTGGCTGCAGGTAATGAATTTTTTAGTAACTGGTCAACTACCTGGTACAGCGAAGCTTTGACTGGTGTGTCACCTGTGTCGTATGTATTAGTGGTCTTCATAAGTATATTTTTTTAATATTAAAAACCTTTCGCGGATGCTCACTTATGGTTTTAATATAAGGGGACCGGCATAAGCCAGTCCCGGTTCGTGAGTCTTTCAAAGGATATTGGATGCCTGTTTCACGGGGCTAGTGCTTTTACAGATTTTACTACCACTTCACTTATCCGCTTTCGGCATATAAAAAATTGTAAAGCGTCGGTTGCCGCAAAATGATACAGGTTATATATGTCATCCGGATACGCCGATGACATACATTTGGTTTAAGTTCATTTGATTTGGATGGGTACAGATGCGAGCCAGGTTGATATAGAAGATTGAATGAATAAATTCCCTTGCGTCTACGCTTATTTCATAAACCGTGCCACCACGAATTGATCTGTTATAAAAATCCGGGAAACCTTTCTAAGGAACTAGAAATCAACCAATAAATTTCATGCAAAAAATTACTAACTTGTTAATATAAAACTCAAAATCTTGACCTCGATCAATAGTAAAAAAATATGGATGTCTGTCACTGCATTGATCACATGGTTTGCATTGATCCTTCAACTATATATATTGGTTGATAACACACCGGGCAATGGGATGACAGCTTTCGAAGCTGTAGGCAGATTTTTTATTTTTTTCACTATACTCACCAATATCTTAGTGGCCCTTAGTCTGACTATCCTTTTACTGGGTCCTCATTCCGCGGCAGGGCATTTGCTCGCAAAACCGGTTGTCATCACTGCTATTGCATTATATATTTTCATTGTAGGCTTAGTATATAATATAATTTTACGAAGTGTGTGGCATCCTGAAGGATCTCAAAAGTTAGTTGACGAATTACTTCACGTTGTTATACCGTTATTATTTATTATATACTGGTTGATCTTTGCGTCCAAAACTTCATTGCAATGGAAACATGCGTATCGGTGGCTGATCTTTCCGACTGTCTATTTGGTATATGCAATGATCCGGGGTGGAACCGAAGGCTTTTACCCCTACCCTTTTCTGAATGCAAAAGAGCTGACATTTGGCCGGGTATTCATGAATTGCCTGGGTTTATTATTTGTATTTATACTCGCAGGATTTTTGTTTATATGGATAGGCAAATTGTTGAGCCCTTCGGAACAAATGGACAACACGGACTGAGTTTCCTCTCTATCGTATTAAACCTATAGTATTCTTATCAATTATGCCGGGAAAATTGAAATTTATTTTCGGATGATCCCGGCAACTTTAGTATAACCTTTGACGTTAGATGAATAGAATTCCGACTGCGAATTAGAGAATATGCGAAAACCGTCTGCAATAATATTTTTAGCCACTCTTACAATCGTATTTGTTGTTTCATGCGGCAAGAGCGACCCGATCATTGAAAAGACCATTGATTGCAGCACAGTAACTGCCAAAAATTTTGCGGCGGATGTGAATCCTATTATTCAGTCTTTTTGCAATCAGCAAGGTTGCCATGACGTGGCCAGCAGTAATGGTCCCGGTCCGCTTACTAACTACACACAAGTGTTCAATGCAAGGTCTGCTATACGTGCACAGGTGGAAGCTGGCCTTATGCCACAAAACACCACACTTAGTGCTGCTCAAAAAGCTTCCATAGTTTGCTGGATTGATAATGGCGCTTCGAATAATTAGTTCATAAGTTTTACCAGGCATTTCCAATTTTCTTCCATTGACTCAAATAGTCACCGCCCGGATCAAGTCGTCTGTGTGAGATATCACATTAGATTTCTATGTTGGTCAAATGAATGTTCTGCTGAACTTTGAAACTGCTTAACTATATTTAGGGTCTTAAACTTCTGCTATGTTAAGACCGTTTACTTTATTTCTACTTCTTATTTTTTCTATTCAAAGTTTTTCGCAGCAAAAATTAGAAAAGCTAACTGTTGAAAAGATCATGCGTGATCCGAAATGGATGGGAACATCTCCGTCCAATGCGTTTTGGAGCAATGATGGGAATACCCTTTATTTTAGCTGGAACCCCGGCAATGAAACAAGCGATTCGCTTTATTTTATTACGCTGAATAATAAAACGCCGGTAAAAGCCTCTGTTGCGCAAAAACAAAGTTTCGTCTCGGCAAACGCTGTCGTTTATAACGAAGGACGAACAGCCTATGTATATTCAAAAGATGGCGATGTATTTTATTCGGAAATAAAAACAGGGACTCCGCGCCGTATCACGCAGACCATCGATACGGAGAGTAATCCTCAATTTTCTTTTAATGAAAAAAAGATCGTTTACAGCCGTGGTTCAAATTTGTTTGCATGGGACATTGCGACCGGAGAAACGATTCAATTGACCAATATAAAATCAGGTGAAGCGGCTCCGCCACAAAACGGCGGCTTTCAAAGAGGCGGTGGCGCCAATCCTCCACGAACCGGAAGAGATGGAAGCAACAATGTAAATCAGCAGGAAGATTGGTTAAAGACCGACCAGATGCAAACAATGGAAGTGCTTCGCTCCAGAAAAGAAAAGAGGGAAGAAGCCCAAAGCGTATAATAAAATGACAAAACAAAAAGAATTGCGCAGCATTCCGATAGATGATAAAAATTTACAGGCTCTCACACTGAGTCCGGATGGAAGGTTTGTTAGTTATCGTTTGACAAAGTCGGCTACCAATAATAAAAGCACTATCATTCCCAACTATGTTACCGAAACCGGCTTTACAACCGATATTCCCGGACGAACGAAGGTTGGCGCTGTACAAAACACTTCGGAGTTTTTCATTTATGATCGTGAAAGAGACACTGTGTTTGCTATCAAAACCGATTCTATTCCCGGCATCAAAGACCTGCCTGATTATGTAAAAGATTATCCAAAGGAATTGGAAGAAAGAGAAAAGAAAAAATCCAACCGTGCCGTTACTGTCATCGGGCCTTCCTGGTCACCGAAAGGAACCTTCGCTGTACTCGATATTCGCTCAGATGATAATAAAGATCGCTGGCTGATGCTGTGGGATACTGCGACAAACAAATTAAAATTATTAGATCGCCAAAGAGATGAAGCATGGATCGGCGGGCCGGGCATCGGCTTTGGCCGCAATACTGGCTGGATAAATGAAAACACATTCTGGTTTCAATCTGAAGCAACAGGTTATTCTCATCTCTATACCCTCAATGTTGCGACTGGTGAAAGAAAAGCGTTAACCTCCGGTAATTATGAAGTGCAGCAGGCACAACTATCCAACGATAAAAAATATTTTTATATCGGGACAAATGAGGTGCATCCCGGCGAAAAACAATTTTACCGTCTCACTATCGGCAATGGCAAACAGGAACGCATCACAACGATGACAGGTTCTAACGACGTAACCGTTTCACCCGATGAAAAATACCTGGCTATCCTTTATTCCTACTCCAATAAACCATGGGAATTGTATCTCCAGGAGAACCTGCCTGCCGGCAGGCAGGTAAACCCGGCAAAGCCGGTACAGATCACCAATAAAGCGCAGAGCGATGAATTCAAAAGTTATGCGTGGCGTGATCCTGAACTCATAACATTTACAGCAAGAGATGGCGCTACTATTTATGCAAGGCTATACAAACCTACTAACCCTCATCCTAATAAACCGGCAGTATTGTTTGTGCATGGGGCAGGTTATTTACAGAATGCGCATAAATGGTGGAGTAGTTATTTCCGTGAGTATATGTTCAACAACCTGCTTGCCGATAATGGCTATTATGTATTGGACATGGATTATCGCGGCAGCGCTGGTTATGGTCGCGACTGGCGAACTGGTATCTATCGTCACATGGGTGGCAAAGATCTCACCGACCAGGTAGATGGAGTGAACTGGTTAGTGAAGACTTATGGCGTCAATCCTAAACATGTCGGCTTGTATGGCGGTTCGTATGGCGGCTTTATCACGCTGATGGGAATGTTTACCGAGCCCGATGTATTTGCAGCCGGGGCAGGCTTGCGATCTGTTACCGATTGGGCCAATTATAATCATGGTTACACTTCCAACATTTTGAATGAACCTTACAATGATAGTATTGCTTATCGAAAAAGCTCCCCGATCTATTATGCCGAAGGGTTGAAAGGTCATTTGCTCATGTGTCATGGCATGATAGATGTGAATGTGCATTTCCAGGATATTGTAAAAGTATCGCAGCGGTTGATCGAGTTAGGAAAAGATAATTGGGAACTGGCTGTGTATCCATTGGAAGATCACGGCTTCGTAGAACCTCAGTAGCTGGACGGATGAATATAAGCGGGTGTTTAAGTTGTTTGAGGAGGTGTTGAAGAACTGACGATATTTTGTGTGAGCCGGACTTTTGACCTGTTATCACAGTTCTTCGCGAGTTTACCCAGAGCAAAGCGAAGGGGACTCTTCAGGGTTCTGTTCACTGCTCAGCAATTAGTGGAATAGTAATCTATCCGGCAACAATTGAAATAGCGAATTGAATTTGCGAAAGTGGAGGTATGAAAAACATTTTTTTTAAAAAATCAACAACCACCCGGATATTGATTTACTGTAACAATAACTTTGATGACGACCAGATCTCTTTTGCTACTAAATCTATCCAGCCAAAACTATTTTCCCAGAAAAAACCCGTAACACTTGCATTGAATATCCCGACTTTTATAAACCTGTATGGTTATGGCTATAAAAATGTGTATGGATTAGCCGACCTGGTTTCGGTTTTCAATTTTGACATACAATTTGAAGGAACATCTGTTCCAAAACCGATTTCGCAATAGAAAGAATCTGCCGTTAGCACAACGCAGGTTAATAGATCTTATTATGTTTATAATAAATCCGGCAGGCTTGCCCCCGCCGGTATTGGTTCGTGCAGGCGCGAACCTTTTTATTTATAAACTCCGACACGAAACTTATTCCACAATCGCCACACAAATAATTAATTTAATAGCATCACTGAATTAATTATTTTCGGCGATCTTAAAAAAACAGTTATGAATAAAACTTTTTTTGCCCCGCAACTTTATATACGAAATGGCGTAAAGGATATCAGCTTTTATACCAAAGCATTTGGCGCTATCGAGTTAAGAAAATGGATGAATGATGATGGTAGTTATCATGTTGCCGAATTATCTATAGATGGTGTAATGTTCCACCTGCATGAAGAAAAGCCTTTGGCCGGTCAATTCAGTCCCGAAAGGGTTAATGGTACCACAACACTTATAGGTTTGTTCGTGGAGGATGTAGATGCTGTCATGAATAAAGCAGTGGAAGCTGGTGCGACCGTTCTTTCACCCGCACAAAGCTATGACTATGGTTACCGCCAGGGAGACGTCAAAGACCCGTTTGGCCATCATTGGATGATTGAAATGAAAATTTAGCCTGAACTGTCAGCAAGTAGATGAAGTTCCTCACGATAAGAAAAAGTATTTTTGCAGTCATACCTGATTATGAAATTGATCCAATTCTTAAGACCGGGAGTTTTGCTCTTTTACATAATTAGCTGCGCAAATAATCATGAAGAGAATACGACCGGTAAAAATATCCCGGACACTGCGCAAGTAGTACATACAATTGTAACTGACACATTTGAAATTGGGAAAGTTATTTCCCCCATTCTTTGCAAAGCAGACCCTTCAGAATCTTACGCTTTATACATCCCGTCAAAAGGGAATGATAAAGCGTTACCTGTTATCTATTTTTTTGACCCTCATGGCGCTGGTGACTTTCCGCTGGCAAAATATAAATCGCTGGCAGATACTTACGGTTTTATTATGGTAGGCAGCAATAATTCAAAGAACGGTAATGATTGGCCATCTGAAAACCGGACATGGAACAATTTATTTAACGATACGCAAAAAAGATTAAAGATCAATAGCAGTCGCATCTATGTTTGTGGATTTTCCGGAGGCGCAAAAGCGGCCACTTATATTGGTTTAAATCATCCTGAAGTGAAAGGGGTGATAGCTAATGGCGCAGGCTTGCCGGATATTGCCAGGGCCAACAATTTTGATTTCAGCTTTACCGGTGTCACAGGTGACGGTGATATGAACATGACCGACCTCATTGCCATAAATAATGAACTGGATAAAACGCGGGCAAGACACCGGATCATTTTTTTCAATGGCATACATGAATGGGCGCCTGCCGATGCAATGAGTATTGCCTTCGCCGGCCTGGATCTCGATGCCATGCGTCAAAAACTCATACCTGCCGATGATGCATATATCAACAACTATATTTCCGCAGCAAAAAAAAGAACGATAGACCATTTAACTGCAAAGAATTATATAAAAGCAGAATCAGAATGCCAGCTATCGCTTGATCTGCTTGATGGCTTAACAGGGAAGATCGAATGGTTCAGAGATAAACAGGCTTCTATTAAAAATGATCCGGCTTATCAGAAACAAAAACAAACAGAAAACAAATTGCACGCTACTGAGGATAGTTTGAAAACCGTGTACATGCAGCAGTTTCAGCAAGCCGATATGAATTATTGGTCTGTGACTATTGCTGGTATACAGGCTAAGGCAAAAGCTGCAACTGCACAGGGAGCCATGTATCGCAGGTTACAAGCCTACTTATCATTGGCATTTTATTCAATAAGCAATCAACTCATCAATAGCAACCGAAACAGGGAAGCGCAATTTTTTGTTCAGTTATATAAAATGGATGATGCCACTAACAACGAGGCCTGGTATTTTTCTGCGATTCTAAATGCGCGGAATAATAATGTTGCGGCAACAGAAAATGATCTTGTAAAAGCGGTTGAAAACGGATTTACCGATAAAGCACGGCTGAGGCAACAACCGGAGTTTAAGAACCCGCCAATAAATTTTTCTCTGATCGAAACTAAAATGAAGAATTAGTTTGGTCTTCCTGTTCCTCTATCGGGAGTATTCTTCTGTCATAAGGCTAAAAGGAATGAGTTCATATCATAAAAAAAACGGACTCCCTTTCGGAAGCCCGTTGTGCTCAATAGAAAAATACTTTTTATTTCAGGTGCTTTGAAATATGTTTAGCCATGTCGAACATAGATACCTGGCCTTTGCCACCGAAAACAGGTTTCAGTTTCGCATCGGCATTTATCATGCGTTTATTGGCTTTATCCTGCAGTTTATTTGCTTTGATATAGACCCACATTTTTTTCACCACTTCAGTACGAGGCAATGGTTTGCTTCCTACTACTTCAGCCAATGTAGCGCTGGGAGTAAGTGGTTTCATAAAAGCTGCTGATGGTTTACGGGCAGATTTCTTTTTAGCGGGTTTTTTTGCTGCTTTTTTTGCTGCGGGTTTCTTTGCTGCTTTTTTTGTAGCCATGACGTTTTAGATTTAGATTTTTAATGGATGTTCAGTTGTATCCGCATCAAATATAGGGTATTTCAACAATCAGAATAATTATGAGAACCTGTTTTCCCCCATGTTTTACTCCCTGTGTGGACAAGTATCCTACCCTTCCCATCTCTCTTCCTTCAATATTCGCCCCGGCAAGGCAGCCCAAATCATACATCAAGGTATCTTTGCATACCCAATTTCATTTGCATGGATCATGAAGTTTCGTTCCGGATCACTTTAGTGAAACCTCCCGCCGATGTTGACTTTGGCTTGCAAAAGGGACATGGAAGCAAGTATGAAACTGTTCAAAAGCAGCGATCCAAAGGCAATGATCTTAGCTTTGAATTTAAAGCCGGATTAAAAGCCGGCAGGGCTTCTCATCCCGATTTTAGCGGACCGTATGTACAAGGGCCGCCGAACGAAAGATTTGTTTATATAGATATAGGAGCCTGCGCCGGGCAAACAGATACCATTTGGAGCCGGCGGCTAAAAATTCCGTTCCGCGGCATTACCAAAGAAATGACCGCACAGATAATGAATGATCCTAAGATGGAGCTTGCAACAAAAGTTCCCGGAACAGCAAAAGATGGAGGACCCAATTGTGCAACAGTAAAATCTTTTGAGGGATGGAAATTAAAAAAGTAAATGGCAAGTAAATCCCTCGCAGGCATCCCTTCTATTATTATTAAAGCTATATTTTTTCAAAATAGGAATCAGGATAATCGCAGCACTCATATAGTTTTAAAAAAATAAGTTCCCGGTTGGTTAACTTAATTGACATCGTCACAGTGTACGTGCTATTCATTACAAGTGTCCATTGGCCGGCATTTGATGATGGTTGCAAAGTATAGTTTCCTGATTCATCGGCTGAACCATTAAAAAAATGCTTGTAAGTTCCGTCGCTATTGAATTCATAGATATTTCCGTTTCCCGGCGGGTAAGTGATCAAAGCCGCTATACCTCCCACAGACTTACGTATCTCCCACTTCCCGGCGATATTACAATTGTTACTGTCAACCCTGGTCTTATGACAACCCAGGCCTGTTATTACTAAGATCAAAACAAGTATCGCTTTCATTGCAATAGTTTTTATGACTGACAACTGCGACAGTATTTTCGTTGCATCATTTGAAATTGCCACGGATGCACGGAAATATAATAGGGTCAGTGACTAACCGAAGAGCCATTTCTTTTTTTCATACCTTACCACTAAAGAATCAACTATGCCTAAAGAAGAAGTTAAGGACCTCACGAAATTCCTGAAACCATTTCCAAAGGAAATAAAGGAAAGAGCATTATGGTTGAGAGAATTTGTCTGGGACCTGTATCCCAATTCTAATGAACTGATCTACGACAATTATAATGCGGTGGCATTGGGATGGTCGCCAACAGATAAAGTAGGCGACATATTCTGCAACATTGCGGTGGGAAGAAGCAACCACAATGTTCATTTTGGTTTTTACTGGGGAACAAAGATCGGTGATCCGAAAAAAATATTGATCGGCGAAGGAAACCAGTACCGGTATATCCTTGTCAAAGACAAAAAAGATTTCCCAAAAACTTACATAAAGAAATTGATGAAAGAAGCGTATAATTATTCTAGGTCAAAAATGAAAATACCCAAACAGGTTTTGAAAGGCACTACAATAACAAAATCTATCTCAGCAAAGAAAAGAGCTTCGAAATAAAAAAGAGCCATGGATACACGCCTGCCTGCCGGCAAAGGCAGGGAATCAAACCGGATAGTTGTTGGTCTCTTTTATTTTTCCGTTCATCCGTGGCAAAAAATTCAAACTGAGATATTACACAAATATCACCACTCAAATCTAAAATTCCCTAAATCGCTATATTTGTGCCTCAACGAGTGGTTATGGCTAAACAATTCGAAGATTTCGATGCGAACCTGACTGGCGAAGATGGAAAAAGTGAAGAGACCAAGGCCAGTTGGTTCAAACGGATCAAGAAAGGCATTAACACGAAGACCTCCGAAAAGAAAGAAACTCCCGAAGGTCTATGGGTAAAATGTCCTGAATGCAATTATATATGTACCATCAGTGAGTTGCGGGAACATTTATTTGTTTGTCCTAAATGCAACTACCATCATCGTATAAACAGCAGTGAATATTTCGAGATACTTTTTGACAATAATGAGTTCATCGAACTTTTTGATAATATCCGCTCAAAAGATTTTTTAGAGTTCACCGATCTGAAGCCATATAAAAAGCGACTGGAAGAAATATGGAGTAAATCAGACCTGAAAGATTCCATGCGTGTGGCGGTAGGAAAAGTGAATGGTCACGAAATTGTGATCGCCTGTATGGATTTTGAATTTATCGGGGGTTCTCTCGGCAGCGTTATGGGCGAAAAATTTTCGAGAGCCGTTGATTATTGTCTGCAGCACAAACTTCCTTACATGGTGATCAGTAAGAGTGGTGGCGCCCGGATGATGGAAAGCGCTTTTTCATTAATGCAGTTGGCAAAAACGAGCGGCAAACTTTCTCAATTGAATGACGCAGGACTTCCCTATATCTCTTTATTAACGGATCCTACATTTGGCGGCATTTCCGCATCATTCGGTATGCTCGGCGACCTCAATATTGCGGAGCCGGGAGCCTTGATCGGCTTTGCAGGACCGAGAGTCATCAAAGAAACCATCAAGAAAGATTTGCCAGAAGGTTTTCAACGCAGTGAGTTCGTGCTGGATCATGGATTTTTGGATTTCATAGTCCCACGAAATGATCTGAAAAACAAGCTCACTATCTTATTGGATCTCTTAAAGAATTAAATAAAAAAAATAAGTCAGTACAAATTAAGTAAGAGGATTGCATTGCCTCTTATTTTTGTTTTATATATGACGGAAATAAAAAACCGATCCGCCTATCACGAATACTTCATTGACGCAAAATATGAAGCCGGCATCGTATTGCTCGGTACAGAAGTAAAATCAATCCGCAATGGTAAGGTCAGTTTCAATGACAGTTATTGTATTGTCAACAAAGGAGAGATCTGGATAAAATCGCTTCATATTGCCGAATATTCGCATGGCAATATCAATAATCATGATCCGGTACGGGACCGCAAACTTTTACTTCAAAAAAGGGAGATAAAAAAGATAGAATCCAAACTGAAAGAAAAGGGATATACCCTCGTACCTTTGCGCATATTTTTCAGCGAGAAGGCCCTTGTTAAGGTAGAGATCGGCCTTGCTAAAGGAAAAAAATTACATGATAAACGGGAAACGCTCAGGCAGAAGGATGTACAAAGAGAAATGAAACGTTATCTGAAATAAACCGCTGCTAAAAGCGTTTAAAAGCGAGCATGATTTTTGACCACTGATACCAGCTATGAAAAGAGCCATTTTAGTCCTGACTGTCTTAGTTAGTCTCCATTCCTACTCCCAATCTGTTTTCGGATATTGGTACGGTCGCGCTAATGTAAAAATGAACTCTTCCACCAATAATTACCTGGTTGAAATGATCTTGCAGCCTGAAAAAGGATATGTCAAAGGCGTTCTCAATTATTATTTTAAAAATACATATAGAAGCCTGCAAATAAAAGGTAACTACAATGCTGTAACCCGGGAACTGAATCTCTATAATATACCAATGACCTATCACGGCTCGCTAACCGATAAGGAAGTGGATTGTATGATGAACCTGCGGGGAGTATTGAAGGTGGCAAGAGCGGGATCCAACATTATTGGTCAATTTACCAGTTTGCCCGATTACAAGTTTATGTGCGCTGATATAAATTTCGATCTCAGTTTGGATGCAGATATCAGTAAAAAAGATTCAGTGATGAAGGCCATCAGTGAATTCAAAGAAGCATACCAGGTTTGGAAGCCTGCACCAACTGATACTTTATATTCCGCAACCGTTCTGCAGCGTAAGGTGATAAACTATGTGGTGGAAAATCAGTTTAAGGAAAGAGAGAATACGATAAGCGATGAAATAGAAGTTGAATCCGACTCTTTAAAGGTTGATTTTTATGATAATGGCGAAATTGACGGAGATTCTATTTCAATTTTTTTCAACAATCAATTGCTCGCATTTTCCCAGAAGCTTAGTGAAAAATCGGTTCATTTCGATCTTACATTGGACAGTACAAGAGAAGTAAATGAACTAAGCATGTTCGCGGATAACCTTGGTTCTATTCCGCCAAATACCGCTTTGATGATCGTAAACGATGGTAAGAAGAGATACCAGATACCACTTACAAGCACGTTGCAAAACAACGGAACGGTAAGAATAAGACGAAAAAAAGACGAGAGAACCTCACTCAAATAACTCACCCTGCTGACTATCCTGTTTGCTTTTCACCCATTCCATCTCAGTTGATTTGCTGTAATCGGCCAGCTTAGTACCAACGGTTCTGTAACCGGTCACCTCAGCGATCTTCGCAATCTTTAGTTTTCCTTTTCTTATCTGCGCTCCCCTGCCCTGCTGCATGGCGAGTACGGGTTCTTCCGAAGTCGTCACAACTTCCACATAGTTACCATCTCCTTCTTTGATAAACATGAATTTTGTTTTCAGTGTCGTGGTCTCGATCTTGAAACGCTTGGCCATGAATTGCTTTTTGTCAAGGTCAGCATAGACTGCAGATATTATTTTTTCAGGATTGAATTTTTCAATGAATATCACTTTCTCAGCATCTAATTTTTGCGTCAGCTCCTGGTCGGTGATCTCATAATTGCCATCGCTATAGATCACCAATATCTTATCATCACCATTGAACGAGCCGAGAAACTGTCCCTTCTCGTCTGTATTCAGTCTGCCGAACTGGTCATCATACCATAATTTTTTTCCGGCGATAGTTGATACGCCGGCTTCTTTCAATCGTACAGACTTGATAGGGTATTTGGTAACAATGTTGCCCATACTTCCGCGACCCTTTATTTCCAACTCTGCAAAATTGAATTCCAATTCCTTTTTGTGCGCCTTGCTGGAGGGCGATAAAATAATTTTCACTACTTCCGCTTCTCCATTCGGGTTCACGCTGAAGTAATGCACTTTGCTATTCTCGTTGCCTTTCGACAAATGATATTCTTTATCTCTCGTCACCCCTGTGACATTAAATCGTTTTGCATAGCTCTTACCACCTTTACCATCCGCGTATATCATATTGTAAGTAGTACGTTCATCATTTTTCCGGAATACTGCGGCATGTAGAATATCCTTCCCTATAAATACTTTATCTGTTACTTTGACCACTTTCATAACACCGTTCTTTGCAAAGGCGATAATGTCGTCAAGATCGGAACATTCAAAAAGTAATTCATCTTTCTTCAACCCTGTGCCGATAAAACCCTCTTCCTTATTCACATATAATTTAGTGTTGGCAATAGCTACATGCTTCGCCTCAATTACTTCAAATTGTTTGATCTCAGTTTTTCTTTCCCTGCCTTTACCATATTTCTTTAAAAGATTTTCATAATAGGCCACAGCAAAATCAACCAGGTTATTGAGATCATGTTTCACCTGTTTGATATCAGCTTCCAATCCTTTTATCTGGTCATTGAGTTCTTCGATATCCAACTTATATATGCGGCGAACCGGCTTTTCCGTGAGCTTAATAATATCTTCTTTTGTTATAGCTCTCTTTAATTGCTTTTTAAATGGAACAAATGCCTTGTCAATTGCCTCAAGCACCTTATCCCATGTTTCATGTTTCTTCTCTAGTTCTTTATAAATCTTTTCTTCGAAGAATATTTTTTCGAGAGATGTGTAATGCCATTTTTCCTGCAACTCATTAAGCTTGATCTTTAATTCCTGTTCGAGCAGATCTTTTGAGCGGTCAACGGAAAGCTTCAGCAGGTCATGAACGCCAAGGAATTGTGGTTTCATAGCCACGATCACACAAGCGTTGGGCGAAATAGATATTTCACAATCGGTGAATTTATATAAGGCATCAATCGTGATATCCGGTGAAATGCCCGGCGCCAGGTCGATCAGTATCTCAACATTCGCAGCGGTAGTATCTGTAACTTTCTTGATCTTTATCTTTCCCTGGTCATTGGCCTTGACAATTGAATCCATCAGTTGTGATGTGGTAACACTATATGGAACAGAGCGGATCGCTAGTATTTTTTTGTCAACTTCTTCTATCTGCGCCCTTACTTTTACCTTACCTCCACGTTTTCCCTGGGTATAATCCGTAATATCAATCATTCCGCCTGTCATGAAATCCGGAAACAATTCAAACCGTTTTCCGCGTAAATGTTTTATAGCAGCTTCAATCAATTCGCAGAAATTATGAGGAAGAATTTTAGTGGACAATCCGACAGCGATCCCATCGGCGCCCTGCGCCAGCAATAACGGAAATTTCATCGGGAGAACAACGGGTTCATTCTTTCTTCCATCATAGCTAAGCTGCCATTCAGTTGTCTTATTATTAAACGCTACTTCTAATGCAAACTTGCTCAATCTTGCTTCTATATATCTTGGCGCGGCAGCGTCATCACCGGTTCTTACATCGCCCCAGTTACCCTGAGTTTCGACCAGCAGGTCTTTTTGTCCCATATTCACCAACGCATCGCCGATGCTGGCATCACCATGCGGATGATATTGCATGGCCTGCCCGATAATATTCGCTACTTTATTGAAACGGCCATCATCCATTTCTTTCATCGCATGAAGGATACGGCGCTGCACCGGCTTCAGGCCGTCTTCGACGGCAGGCACAGCCCTTTCAAGAATTACATAAGATGCATAATCGAGAAACCAAGTTTTATACTGGCCATGAAGACCTGAGTCGTTATCCTGAACTCCCAACAATTTATTTTTTGCTGCACTCATAGATTCTATATCAATCTTTCTTTATGTTAATTCATGCAATACTTTCTGCATTCAATAGAAACCTTTGACTTCTTAGTAAGACCCAGATTCCAATAACTTGATTCATTTCCTTCCGCCAATCACTCCCAAATGGGTGTACTTGAATCCGCGATTCAGTTTTAATCCATATCCAAACATCCTGTCCATGGAAGAATGTCCGAAAAGCACGACACCCACTATCTCCCACAAAGGGGTAGCTGTGTAAACACCAATGGCAAAAATGAACACGGCAAATCCTTTATGATGAAAAAGATTATATATACCTGCTCCTACATGACTACCAAGAACATAACCGATCATACTGATATCCGGTCCTAATAACATCAACAGGTACCACCACCATTCGGCGTGCAGGATATATAAGGCATAAACGCAAATGCCGAACATGGCGGCTTCTTCAAGCTTAATAATATTTTTCATGCTACTAATTTACGCCGTTGCCTCTTCTGACTCCGTCGCCGCTGCCGGCAATGACCCCGCTAATCTTACGTCAAAATCTTTCCATCCTTTCGTGACATCTCCCAACGCTTCGATCTTTCCCGAAGCTATCAACTCTTTCATCCTCCACATCATGAACACATCACCTGTCTTAATCTTCATCCTATGCAAAGTGTTTGTCAAAGCCCTCGATGCCTTTTGCCATTCTGTCGTCACATTTCTCAATACATCGCTGTCATAAAATGATCCGTCCTTTCCTATTATTTTTTTACCACCTTCCAATATCCTTACCATCGCATTTTCATCGCATATTTTTTTCCATTCATCCGGGTCTACTTCAAATTCACTTAATGTAATGGGTCTCGTCAGTTTTTTTGCCTTTAAAAATTCCTTTGGCTGAATCTCATGCAACCACGATGGATAAAAGATCTGTCCTTTTTCATTAATAAAAGGAAGATTATTCAGATAGATCACCATGACCTTCCCCTGGTAATCTTTGAACTGCGACATCAGCCAGTAGTAACCCCATACATCGTGCTGGTTCTGTCCCATCCATATCCAAAGCTGTTCATCAGGATCGGCATCAAGTTTCTCTTTAAGCATTTTTATCGTTTGCCTGTCATCAAAACTACCTGCAAGACTTTCCTTGTATGGCGATCCCTGGACAAACCTCTCCACCAATTCAATCTCGCATGCCACCCTTCTTCCGTGTCAATATTCTGTAAGGGCCCGACAGCAAAATCATCTTTGATCTGCATTACTTCACCGGCAAGTGTTTCATCCAGTTCAATCACCTTTTTCATCAGTTCAATTTCTGACTTTCATTAAAAACAATATGTATCATAAGTCCTCCTAAGATCTCCGCCTTTGGCGAAGGGAATTTTATTTTTTTATTTTTACTGCAAGGAACAAATAATTATTCGCCGCTCCTATCACTTCATATTTTATATAAAAGCTTTCAGTAAAAATTTTAAATGCCATGAACTCATGTTTTGGCACTGCAAATTCATCAAATAAAATAATATCCCCGTCATTCAAATATCTATACAACTGGGATAAGCTAAAAATAGTAGCGCTGAAAATATCAGCATCCATGTGGATAAGCTTTCTCTTATCACTTTTATACTGATCCAGAAACGGCATCAATGTATCCTGGAAAAGACCTTTGTAAAAGCTGGCTCTCGGGTCATTTATATTCAACGATTCAAGCGCCGCAGCCATTGTCCTTTTCCAAACGGTCCAAATCTTCCGGCAATCCTTCAAACGTATCAAATCCAAAAAATCTGGAATCCGATATTACTGTTATGTTCCAGCCACCATTTAAATGAATAACCCCCGCTTACACCGAATTCAAAATAATCAATTGCTGAAGTACTGCAATTTTCCTGTTCTATTATGGCTTCATATAATTTTCCCGCCGGTTATAATCCCAGTTTCTCTGGTACCAGTCATTATACCCATCAACTTTTGTATTCCTTCTCCACTTACTCAACTTCGACATGTATGTCAGATTCAGCATAAAACCAGTGAATGGTTCGAAGATCCCGTGCAACCGCCATTTCATAAACAGCGACTTTGTTTTCCGTATGATATCAAGCTTTGTCATACCCTCTAAATCCTCCCTAAATGAAGGACTTTACATTCGCTAAAGTTTAAATTTTCCTATTTGTAATGCTATCTGATTTTATGACCTAACTCCTCCTTTACCTGTTATCCAACTCCACTTTCAGATTCTCAATAATAAATTCCTGTCTTTCCGGTGTATTTTTTCCCATATAATATTCAAGCAACTGCTGTATATGTTCTCCCTGTTCCAATCGCATCAATTGTTTGCGCATATCAGGACCAATAAATCGGGCAAACTCTCCGGGCTTATTTCTCCCAATCCTTTAAACCGGGTGATCTCGGGTTTGCTACCCAATTTTTTAATAGCAGCCTGTTTTTCGCTTTCATCATAACAATAAATAGTTTCCTGTTTATTACGTACCCGGAACAAGGCGTTTCCAGTACATATACTTTTTCATGCTTCACCAGGTCAGGAAAAAACTGCAGGAAGAAGGTCATCAGCAACAGGCGGATATGCATGCCGTCCACATCGGCATCGGTAGCGATGACAATATTATTAAACCGTAATCCTTCGAGACCTTCTTCAATATTCAATGCATGTTGCAGTAGGTTGAATTCTTCATTTTCATACACCACTTTTTTGGTCAGACCAAAACAATTCAACGGTTTACCCCGCAAACTGAATACCGCCTGTGATTTCTACATTTCTTGCTTTGGTAATAGAACCACTGGCACTATCGCCTTCTGTAATAAAAATGGTAGTTTCTTTTTGTTTGGCTACAAATTCTTCCTTGCCTTTTGCAGGCGGCTCATCATTCAAATGATAGCGGCAATCGCGGAGTTTACTATTATGAAGATTGGCTTTCTTTGCTCTTTCGTTAGCCAGCTTTTTAATTCCTGCCAGTTCTTTTCTTTCTCTTTCGCTTTGCTCAATTCGTTTTTTTCAGCGCATCGCGACAGTGAAGGATTTTTATGAAGATAATTATCCAGTTCTTTAGTCAAAAAATCACCGACAAATTGTTTCATGCTCGGTCCGTTCACATCTACGTTTACAGAACCCAGTTTGGTTTTTGTCTGTGATTCAAACACCGGCTCTACCACTCTTACGGAAACAGCTGCCACAATACCTGTCCGGATATCAGAGGCATCATAATCTTTTTTATAAAAATCACGGATCGTTTTTACATAGGCTTCACGAAAAGCCTGCTGGTGCGTACCGCCCTGTGTAGTATGCTGGCCATTTACAAAACTGTAAATATCCTCTCCATAATCATTATTGTGAGTGATGGCTACTTCGATATCATTTCCTTTCAGATGAATGATGGGATAGCGGATCTCATCTTCATTGGTTTTCCGTTGCAAAAGATCAAGCAAGCCATTTCTGCTGATAAAAGATTTGCCATTAAAAATGATCTTCAGATCCGGCATTCAGGAAACAATAATTCCATATCTGGTTTTCCAAGAACTCGGGATGAAATTTAAAATTTTTAAACATGGAATCATCCGGGATAAAAGTCACCAGCGTGCCGTTATCTTCCTTGGTCTTTGCCTGGTTATGTTCTTTTATTAAAACGCCTTTCTTGAAATTCGGCCGTTTTTTCTTTTCCTTCCCGGATGGCGGTCACTTTAAAATAACCGCTGAGATGCATTTACTGCTTTTGTACCGACACCATTCAATCCAACCGATTTCTGAAAAGCTTTGCTGTCATATTTTGCGCCGGTATTTATTTTGCTCACTACATCCACCACTTTTCCGAGCGGAATACCGCGGCCATAATCCCGGACGGTTACCTGTTTTCCTTCAATAGTCAGTTCAATGGTTTTCCCATAGCCCATGGCAAACTCATCAATACAGTTATCCATTACTTCTTTTACCAGTACATAAATACCATCATCCGGGCTGCTGCCATCGCCCAGTTTACCGATATACATTCCCGGTCGCAGGCGGATATGCTCTTTCCAGTCAAGGGACTTGATACTTTCTTCCGTGTATTCAAAAAGGTTAGTCGTTTCTTTTTCTTTTGCCATAACCACATCTCCGCCGACTGGCGGAGAGTTTTTTGTTTTTTATTCAGCAACCTGATCTGGAGTCAGCTGCAAAATATCAGTTATTAATTTTGTTTGTCGTCCTCAGTTCCCTGATCTCTCTGCTATTTCAAATAAAACGTTCAACTATTTGATTGTGTGTAATAGCAGCCTCTTCTTTGAAGGAATTAGGTGAGGCCCGGCAAATATACCGAAACGAGTTCTGCTATCAGGATTCTGAGTTGTTAACGTGTGTGGAAAAAACTAATCACATCTTATGTCTCTTTTCCAATACGTCAGCCACTTCTTGTAAGGAGTGTTTCTTTGCTTTAAGCAATATTATATAATGAAATAAAAGATCAGCCGCCTCATTTAAAAATTTATCATCATCATTGTCTTTTGCTTCGATCACTAATTCCACCGCTTCCTCACCTACTTTTTGCGAAATAGCATTAATACCTTTTTTAAATAGCCCTGATATGTAGGAGCCTTCAGCCGGGTTTTGTTGCCGGCCGTGAATTACTTCTTCCAGTTCATAAATAAAATCAATGCTTGCATTTGTTTCACCAAAACAAGTATCAGTTCCTGTATGACAGACCGGGCCATTCGGAATTGCTTTTATCAATAATGTATCATTATCACAATCGGGGGTGATACTTTTCAGATCGAGAAAGTTGCCGCTTTCTTCTCCTTTTGTCCAAAGCCTTTTTTTGCTTCGGCTGTAGAAGGTTACTTTGCCCAACTCATTGGTTTTATTGAATGCCTCTTCATTCATAAAGCCAAGCATCAGAACTTTGCCTGTCCTGTCATCCTGCACAACTGCCGGCACCAATCCATCTGCATATTTTGAATAATCAATTTTCATATAGTATATATTTCATGATTCACCTTTTGAACTGGCTTTTCCTTCTTCATCTCTTTTTCGCAATTGATCTAATAACTGATCATACCTTTTGCGGCTTCGTTCAAATTTTTTCATGTTACGATCAGATATCCTCTGCTGAAAAAAGATGAAGAAACTAACAACTATTATCGCAGTAATTAATATCATCTCGTATTTTTAGTTACGAATCAGAATATTTTGTTGCATCAAATATTGTTTCAAGCCCGGAATCTCAATTTCTTTAAAATGAAAAATACTGGCCGCCAATGCCGCATCAGCACCCGATTTTTGAAAAACATCTTTGAAATGTTCCGGCGTACCCCCACCTCCACTTGCAATAATAGGAACGGAAAGATTGTCAGCTAATTGTTTTGTTATGTCCAATGCAAATCCCTTTTTAGTCCCATCATGGTTCATTGAGGTTAATAATATTTCACCAGCCCCAAGCATTACAGCATGTTTTGCCCAGTCGAAACAAAGCGAATTGGTTTTGGTCCTGCCTCCATTCAGATACACATACCATTCATTATTTTCTTCCTTCTTTGTGTCAATTGCAAGTACTACGCATTGACTGCCGAATTTATCTGCAAGATCATTTATTAACTCCGGATGTTTAAATGCAGCGGAATTCACAGAAATTTTATCTGCTCCATTATCTAATAAAGCTTTTACGTCTTCGCAGCTGCTGATACCACCACCGACAGTGAACGGAATATTGATATGTTTCGCAATTCTTCTTACCAATTCAATGAATGTTTTTCTTTTTTCAATCGTTGCAGTAATATCCAGGAAAACCAATTCATCTGCTCCCTGCCGGGCATACAAAGCACCGAGTTCAACCGGGTCGCCGGCATCACGAAGATCTATAAAGTTGGTTCCTTTTACAGTCCTTCCGTCTTTGATATCCAAACAAGGTATGATTCGTTTTGTAAGCATATTCAGAAGCGTTCCCTCATTCGTTAAATTTTTTAAGGTCGTCTAATTTTATTCTATTCTCATAAATGGCCTTGCCGATAATGACGGCCGAACAACCAATTTTTTCCAATTCTTCAAGGTCTTTCATCGAACTCACTCCCCCACTGGCAACAAGATGCAGATCAGGAAATTTTTCTATGATGTTTTTATAGAGGTCCTGCGCCGGGCCTTCCAACTTTCCATCCTTGCTGATATCTGTACAAAATATCTGTTTGATCCCATGCTGAATATATCTTTCTATAAAATCATAGATCCAAATTTCCGATGTTTCCTGCCAGCCATGAATGGCGATCTTTTCGCTTTTTACATCGGCCCCCAACAAGAATCTATCGGCGCCAAATATCAACAGCCACTTCACAAATTCCTGTTCATCAGTTATTGCAATACTTCCAATAGTCGCAAGTTTAGCTCCCGAATCAAAAACAATATGAACATCCTTTTGCGTTTTTATGCCTCCACCAAAATCTATGACTAAAGAGGTTTTGCCCGCGATGGTTTCTAATACTTTCCAGTTCTTTACCCTTCCTTCTTTTGCTCCATCAAGGTCAACCAAATGCAAACGTTTCAATCCAACATCTTCAAATTGTTTAGCGACTTCAAGCGGATGTTCGTTGTATATTTTTTTTTGCGAAAAATCTCCCTGCGTTAGTCTCACACATTTTCCATCGATTATATCTATTGCAGGAATGATCGTCATAGACTGATAAAATTTTTCAGGATGAGTTCTCCTACCTCGGCCGATTTTCTCTGCATGAAATTGCACGCCATAAAAATTGTCTTTCTTTATAGCAGAGGCATAGGTTATCCCGTAATCACATTTTGCAATTGTATATTCACTGTCTTCGGCATAATAACTGTGCACATTATAGATATAGCTGTTGTTCTCAATACCTTTAAACAACTCCGATTTCAATTCATAAATATTGTTCCATCCTATTTGCGGTATTTTGATATCGTGACCTTGTTGCTGAAATCGCCTGACATCCACGGGAATAATATCAAGACAATTGGTGTCATTTTCTTCTGAATGCCTGCATAGCAATTGCATCCCTAAACAAATCCCCAGAACTGGTTGTTTCAAGTCCCTGACTGTTTCATCCAACTTTCGTTTCTTTTAAATAATGCATCGCAGAATCTGCCTCACCCACTCCGGGGAAGATCACTTTATCAGCTTTCTCAATCTTTTTAATATCATCCGTCACTTCAGCCTCCAAACCTATTCGCTCCAGGGCAAAGAGAACAGATTGGATATTCCCTGCGTTATATTTAATAATCGATATATTCATTCTACAGCATTCCTTTTGTACTCGGCAAATAATTATCAAACGGATCTCTTTTCACCGCCATACGAATAGCTTTGGCAAATGCTTTAAAGATCGCTTCTATCTTATGATGTTCATTTTCTCCCTTACATTCAATATGCAGATTGCATTTAGCTGCGTCACTGAAGGATTTAAAGAAATGAAAGAACATTTCTGTCGGCATCTCTCCTATTTTTTCCCTTTTGAATTCAGCATTCCAAACGATCCAGGATCTTCCGCCAAAATCAATCAACACTTTTGCTTCTGCCTCATCCATCGGCAAAGCAAATCCATATCTTTCCATTCCTCGTTTGTCGGCCAATGCTTTTGCAAAGGCTTCACCTAAAGCAATTCCGGTATCTTCAATCGTGTGATGTTCGTCAATATGCAGATCTCCCTTTGCAGTTAAAGAAATATCCATATTGCCATGCCTTGCTATCTGTTCGAGCATATGATCAAAAATCCTAATCCTGTATCAATTGCGGCTTTTCCATTTCCGTCGACATTAAGTTCAATTTTTATTTTTGTTTCATTTGTGTTGCGTTCATGAATTATTTTTCTCAAACCAAGTTTTAAGAATTCATAGATCTTTTCCCAGCTATGCGTTTCCAACGCTATGCTGGCTTCCAGTTGTTTAATATTATTTTTTATTTCATTTGCTCCTAGCCCCGGATGATTGTTCAACCAGATCGCTTTACATGCAAGATTTTTTGCCAATTGCACATCGGTAATGCGATCTCCAATGACAAACGAATTGTCAAGATCATAATCAGGACCATCAATATATTCTTTTAGCATGCCAGTTCCGGGTTTCCGGTTTGGCGAATTATCTTTTGCAAAACTTCTATCAATGTAAACAGCCGAAAAACTCACTCCTTCGTTTTCAAAACTCTTGATGATATGCCGTTGGATAGGCCAGAAATTATCTTCCGGAAAACTCTCAGTTCCCAATCCATCCTGGTTAGTGACCATGATCAATAAATAATCGAATTCCTCCGCTACTTTCCGCATATAATAAAATGCTTCAGGATAAAATTCGAGCTTGTCCCACGAATCAACCTGGTAAGTGGGCGGAGCTTCTTTAATAAGCGTGCCGTCCCTGTCAATAAATAAAATTCTTTTGCCCATTTACTTTCGATATTCTTTAATTGCTTTTACAAGCAAGGTTATTTCATCTTCTGTACCAATAGTTATCCGTAAACAATCATCGCATAACTGCACATTACTCCGGTCCCTTACGACTATTCCTTTTGTCAGCAGGTATTCATATATTTTTTTTGCATTTTTCATTTTCACTAATAAAAAATTAGCGTCGGAAGGGTATACTCTTTCGACCAGGGGCATTTGTCCAAATACTCTTGTCAACGCATCTCTCATATCCACCAACTCTTTGATCATAGTATTTACCTGTCCGATCTCTTCCAAAGCCTGCATAGCAAGATCCTGTGTCGCCTGGTTAATATTGTAGGGAGGTTTTATTTTATCAAGCAGGCTGATAATTTCTGCTGAAGCAAAAGCAACTCCGAGCCGGAGCGCTGCCATTCCCCACGCCTTACTGAACGTTTGCAAAACAACAAGGTTGGGGTATTCAGTTAACTCCTGGATAAGTGATTTGTGTTTTGAAAAATTGATGTAGGCTTCATCTATTACCACGATCCCTGCAAAATTGTTAAGAACAGTTTCAATATCTCTCCTCTCCATCGAATTGCCCGTAGGGTTGTTGGGAGAGCAGAGCCATATTATTTTTGTATTCTCGTCAATGAGGTGTTCTATTTGGTTTAAATGCAACTGAAAATTTTCCTGCAGGGCTGCTTCTCTTACTTCCACATCATTGATGTCGCCGCTCACCTTATACATTCCATAAGTAGGAGGACAAATAATGACATTATCTTTTCCCGGATCGCAGAAGCAACGATATAAAAGATCAATACATTCATCGCTTCCATTTCCTAAAAAAATATGTTCTGTTGCTATTCCTTTTATTTTGGCTATTGCTTTCTTTAACTCGGTTTGATGAGGATCAGGATAACGGTTATACCATTTTATCAATGGCGATCCCAAACTATTCTCATTAGCGTCCAAAAAAATTTTGGCTTCGCCTTTAAAGTCATCTCTTGCCGATGAATACCGAGATAATTGGCGTATATTTTCCCGTACCAGTTTATCGAGATCAAAACTCATATCCGAAGGTTATTTTAATTTTTCAATCTTATGCTTATTGCACTCTTATGAGCATCCAGCCCCTCTGCCGCTGCCATTTCCTCCACAGCATTGCCAATGTTCTCCAGCCCATTTCTTGTTATTCGCTGATAGGTTATCTTTTTTACAAAGCTATCAACACTCACGCCGCTATAGCTTTTTGCATACCCGTTCGTTGGTAAAACATGATTGGTGCCACTTGCATAATCACCAGCGCTCTCAGGTGAATAGTTTCCAAGAAATACAGATCCTGCATTTGCTATCTTATCCGCGATCGCATCCGCATTTTTGCAGGCAAGGATCAAATGCTCCGGCGCATATTCATTTACCAGTTCAATTGCTTCATTGATATCCTCAATGGCAACTGCACTGCTGTTCTCTAATGCCTTTTCAATAATATTTCTGCGTGATAAATTTTGTATTTGCTTTTCTATTTCAGCATGTACTTTCTTAACAATACTTTCATCCGTACAAATCAAAAGTACCTGGCTATCCGCGCCATGCTCCGCCTGCGACAAAAGATCTGCAGCTACAAATGAAGGATCGCAGCTTTCGTCCGCCAATACACAAACTTCGCTTGGTCCCGCAGGCATATCAATCGCCACTCCATCCAATTGCACTAACTGCTTGGCACAATTTACATATTGATTACCGGGTCCGAAAATTTTATACACTTTGGGAATATTTTCAGTTCCATAAGCCATCGCAGCAATAGCTTGCACACCTCCGACCTTGAATATCCTTGTTACACCAATTAAATGCGCCGTGAATAAAATAGCGGGGTGTATCAAAGCCCCCTCTCCATCAGGAGAGGGGGTTGGGGGTGAGGCCAGAACAATTTCTTTACATCCCGCGATTTTAGCCGGAATCCCAAGCATTAACACAGTTGAAAACAACGGAGCAGTTCCTCCCGGAATATATAATCCAACTTTTTCTATTCCTACAGACTTGCGCCAGCATTTAATCCCCGGCATTGTTTCAATGATCTCTTCTGGCTGCACTTGTTTTTCATGAAAACGTTGAATATTCCCGGCAGCCGTTTCAATTGCTTTCTTTAATGATGGCGGGATCGATCGTTCAGCTTTGTTTATTTCTTCCGCAGTCACTTCTAACTGATCAGTTTTTATTTTATCAAACTGCAACGTATATTTTTTTACGGCAGCATCGCCATTGGCTTTTACATCGTGCAAAATAGCTTTTACCTTATCAAACAATTCTGTCCGGTCTATGACCGGCCGTTGCAAAATTTTTTGCCAGTCTTTTTTATCCGGATTTATAATTTCCTTCATTGACATATTACACGATCATTTTTTCAATAGGAACTACCAATATTCCCTGCGCCCCTGCTTCTTTCAGTTGCTCGATGATATCCCAGAAATCATCTTCCTGCAAAACACTGTGCACGCTGCTCCAGCCTTTGGTTGCAAGTGGAAGAACGGTTGGGCTTTTCATTCCGGGTAATAATTTTATAACATCTTCCAATTTTTCATTCGGGGCATTTAATAAGATGTATTTATTATTCCTTGCTTTTTGCACGGCCCTGATCCGGAATAATAGCTTTTGAACCAGGCTTTGTTTTTCATTGCTTAATTCTTTATTGCATATTAGTACAGCCTGCGAACTTAAAACTATTTCCACTTCTTTCAGCCCGTTCGTAAGTAAAGTTGAGCCGCTGCTGACGAGGTCACAGATTGCATCGGCTAAACCGATACCGGGAGCGATCTCCACGCTTCCACTTATCTCATGTATTTCTGCGTTGATCTTATGCTGATCCAGGTATTGTTGTAATAATACTGGATAGCTTGTTGCGATCTTTTTTCCCTTGAGCCAATCCTTGCTGAAGTTTTCATTTTTGCCAATGGCTATGCTTAACCTGCATTTGCCAAAACCAAGTTTTTCCAGGACGTCCACCTGTTTTCTTTTTTCTTGCACGACGTTTTCACCTGCCACACCAATATCCGCAACACCATCTTCAACATATTGAGGAATGTCATCATCCCGCAGAAAATAAACTTCGATAGGAAAATTGGCAGCCTCCGCTTTCAGTTTGTTGCCTCCGTTAGAAATGATAATGCCACATTCCTTCAGCAACCGCAGCGAATCATCGTACAGTCTTCCTGATTTTTGAATAGCGATCTTAAGTTTCATATAGATAAAATAAAAAGGCTTACCTCAATGGTAAGCCCTGAAAATGTTAATGTATTTTGGAAACTACATAATACCATCACAGCTTACCCTGCGGGCAATATGATGATGGTGAATATGTGTGTTAAGAGTCATTTTACTATTATACCGGCAAAAGTAAAGAGATAATCGGAATGAGAAAATTTATTTTGCCATCTCCAGTCCGTTGACTGCTGGCCTCCGTGATAGATTACCCCGATACTTTGGAACTCCTTTTGGGATCACGTACACGATGCCGCTTTAAAATTTCGGTTACTTTCCAAGATTGAGATTCGGACGCAAAGATTTACATTTATCAAATCAACCAAAAAACTTTCGATTTATGAAACAGGCCACTGCTCTTTTGGGTTTTCTGCTATTTGTTCCACTATTCCCCATTGCGCAAAGAGTCACCCCGGCTGATGGTGATTGGACAAAGCAATATGTTGTTTTAAAAAATACTCCGGAAGCCGAGCTTATGATCCGTGTCGGCGATATAGATAATCTCAGTTTTGGCTGGTCAGAAGGTTTCAATCCGTTTTCGGGAAGATCAACGGAGTCGCATAATTATCCTTGGGAAATAAACAAAGCAGATGCAAGGGGCACTGACAGGATCATGGTTCCGACTGGGTACAAATATGGCAGTGGTGCATCAACCGACGGATATACCGAAAATACCAGGCGTCCGGGAAACAATCCCATACCTATTGTCCTTTCATTAAAAGACTTGAAAGATGTAAATGTAGCTTCTGCTGTATTGCAAATGTTCATAGACGATTTTCAATCTCCTGGTTTTCAAAAAAAATATCAGCTTAAAATAAACGGGCTTCGCTTTGTTGAAGCTGAAAAATTGATCAATTCGGTGGATCAGAATGGACCGATCGGAAAAATGATCGCCTTTCGTTTCAGCGAGGAATTGTTGCAAATGCTCAAAGGCGATTCGCTGACTGTATTTATTGATGACCCCGTAACATCCGGAGGCGATGGATTTGCCATTGACTTTATAAAATTGCTCATCAATCCTAAAGCTCTTTTGTATAAAGGCAATATTAACGGAACGATCGTCGATGAAACTACCCGCAAACCCATTGCAAATGCAACTGCAGAAGTGAAAGAATATAGCACTGTAACTACGGATGCTGACGGGAATTTTCTTTTGAAAAATATTCCCGCAGGTCTCGACATCGTATATGGGAGCGCAACCGGCTATTCAGCGGGACAAAAACAGGCGGATGTAATAGAAGATGAAACGACAGGAGACGTGATCATTGAACTGAAACGCTCCGGTAAGGTAACCTTCGATAATAAATCGTTGCGGGAAGGCGATAACCTTGTAATGAATAACATCCAGTTTGAGGTCAACAGCGCTACTTTGCTAGCACCAGGTAAACAGGAATTAGATAAGCTCGCGACATTTATGAATCAAAATGAAACGGTGGAAATTTTATTGGCAGGTCATACTTCATCCGAAGGCTATGCGGCATCAAACCGACAACTTTCATTAAAAAGAGTCAGAAGTTGTAAGGATTATTTGATCGCCAAAGGAATTGATGATGGTCGCATTACTATTAAAGGTTATGGGCCTGATATGCCTGTAGCGCCAAATGATACAGAAATTAACCGCGCAAAGAACAGGAGAGTTGAAATGAAAATCACAAGACTTTAATCTTCACCGTATGGGTTTCTAAAATACTTTTGCTTAAGGCGTCGAAAATTCGCAAGCGGACCAACTCTTGCCTTTGTTGTTTTTACGATACATTCCCGGAAGAAAAAAAGAATTGGTCCTAAGTTATTTGAGAGCCAACAGCTTAAATAAATTTGACGAATTTCTTTTACATTCATCGTAATTTTTCTATTGCAAACTACGACATCGCATGTTAGATTTACACCGTATTTGATCCGAACCTTATGATGAATATCGGTCTCCGCTTTGAGTAAAACCGCTTGCCGAAACTACCTTCATCATTTACGCATCAAATTACACCCACCATTTAGTTGTCCAAATCTTTAGGAATTCCGCAGCCATATTGGCCTATCCATTACATCCCATAGAAAAATCAGTTTTTAATCTTAAACCAAAAGCAATGAAACTGATTTCTGTTTTTTTTACAAAGATGACATTGGCTGTTGCCACACTCATCACTATGTCTGTGTTTACTCATGCCCGAATGATCCGGCCGGCTGATGGTCAGCGGGTATTCTGGAACAGGTTTGAAGTAATTTCTGGCGACGATAATACAGTCGTATTGACTTGGAATGTCACTGAGTATAATAATAAAAGCTTCCTGGTGCAGCATAGCATGAATGGAAGTGATTGGGAAACGATAACGATAATACACAGTAAGAATAGTGCAGAAACTATGGTAGACTATTCCTACACACATAGGAATAAACTAAATGGCAAACAATTTTACAGGATACAGGATGTGGATGTAGATACTAAAACTATCAATTTTTCTCCCGTAAAAACATTGACGCTCCAAAATGATAACACAGCTATTATGGTATGGCCGAACCCTGTCGTTACTCATTTATTTATTGCTAATAACAATAAGAGCGACAAGTTTACGAAAGCACAAATATTCGATCTCTCCGGCAAGTTGGTCAGCGAAAAGCAACTGCAAACGAATACAAATGCGATAAATGTAGAAGACCTGTCCGCAGGAAATTATATAGTTAAAATAGCAAGCGAAAATGGAACGGTCCTTTGTCAAAAGATCGTTAAGCAATAAACTCTTTCGTCACCATTCTCCACTTCACTAAGCGATAAAGCCCTGTCCCTTCCGGGATGGGGCTTTAAATTTATTTAATTTCATGTTATGCCTTCACCTGATTATAAAAGTGTTCATACAAAAACCCGCAAATCATGGCGACAGTGGCTTCAGAGAAATCATGCTTCGTCTCCGGGGATCTGGCTTATCTACTACAAAAAACAAAGCGGCAAACGTAAACTGGAGTATGCTGAAGCTGTTGAAGAAGCCTTATGTTTTGGATGGATTGACAGCTTACCCCGGAAATTAGATGATGAAAGAGCCATGCTAAAATTCACGCCGCGAAAAGCTAAAAGTGCATGGAGCCAGTTGAATAAAACAAGAATTAAGAGATTGATCAGAGAAGGTCTAATGACAGCGGCTGGCCTTGCTAAAATAGAACAGGCAAAAAAAGATGGAAGCTGGATAAGCTGACAAGCTCCGATTCGCATATTGACGCTAACTCTTTACCCACCGAATTGCAAAAAGCTTTGAGTAAAAACAAAAAAGCGCTAGAGAATTTCAAATCTTTTCCTCCCGGTTACCGTAAGCGGTTTTTGTTTTGGATCGATAGTGCCAAACGACATGAAACAAGAGATGCAAGGATCAACCAAACTGTGCTGATGGCAATTGCCAATAAAAAGCCAGGTATCAAAGGTTTTAAGCTTTAATGTTCTGCGTCCGATTTTCCAATCTCCCTTATATTTGCAGTCCTTTAGTCAAAATTGACTCTGTAGCTCAGTTGGTAGAGCAGCTGACTCTTAATCAGCGGGTCTAGGGTTCGAGTCCCTACAGGGTCACAATAAGTTTCATGGTCTTCTTAAAGAAGGCCATTTTGTTATCGGAAATCATTATTGAGATTTGACAAACATTGAACTTACCTGGTCTATCTTCGTTGATGTTACTACTGCGTTATATAGCCCCGGCTTCAGTAACGAAATGTCAAGTGAAGCTGCTTGTTCCCGATAATAATGCCGTATGACAAGCTTGCCCGATAAATCATATATCCTGATCTCAGCAGGAAACCCCGGGAAATTCGTTATCACGATCTTGTCTTTTGCAGGATTAGGCAGAATAGCAAACGAATCCGATCGCTGAACTTTTACTTTTTGCGTTGATGAATATTTTATTTGATCCAGCCCTATAATATTTTCAGCCGGTAAAGTGCCTCCTGTAAAGGCTGACGGTCAACAAAGTGATATTTATACAGTGCTGCTGCTTGTGACTGACTTGCAAGTTCCCCTATATCACCCCATGTTGCTCCGTCTTCGGAACGTTGAATTATATACCTCGCATTATCATTATTTTCTTCGACCTCCCAATAAAGATTCACGTTTCCATTGTTCGCCTTTGTTTCAAAAGAAATGAGATGAAGGGGCAAAATTATATTATAATAAACAGTGAGTCTTATGTGATCTATTCTTGCAATTGGAAGTATGCCAACAACTCCGTTTATCTGTGCTGAAATTACGACTCCGAAATTCGCTGAATTAATATCGCTAAGTGACCAGGAGAAATTTAGAGATCATTGCTGCCACCATATGTATAATAGCTATCTGAATTTGTCCAATTAGTTCCGCTGGCCTTATTATTTCCCACCGCAACATCATTTTTCAGAAGCTTTACTTCATAGTCCTGAACTGTAGCGAGTCCCAAAATATTACTTGCGCTTTTTTCTATCTGTACTTCAATACCACAGACACCGGCATAAGAACTAAGACCAAAACCAAAACCTTTCGCTTTCAAGTATCCGGTTCGACCGACCAGTAAGGTTAGAGTATCCGTGGCAATTGCCCGAATGTTATCGGACGTGGCCGCATTGGCAGGATTGTTCCATAAAAAATCACTCCCGGTAAATGATTGGGATGAAAAAACAGATGCGCTTTGAGCTCCAGTTGAAGAACATTGGGAAGAAGCATTTTCCATAAATACTAACATGGCAAATATGAAAACAGCTTGCCGGTATACGATATTATGCAGATGCTTCATAGGTGGTTTTACTGCGATTTAGAAAAATTATAAAAAATGTAAAAGTCCCGGACTTCATAAAAATCAATAATTATATATATACACTTAACCTGGTAAGCAGATATCATTTAATGCAGATCGTGCATTCACAAAAGCCTGTGCCGATATTTTTGCGAAACACCCCGGCAACTGTCGATAACAGGTTCCCCAGGAAATAATTTCCCGGTAATATTTTTTAATGACGCTGATTTTAATTGTAACTTTAATGAACTGCATTTCTATTCATACTCTTTGAATGCTGGTTAGAGTAGGTTTAGCTCTGAATAATGGCATGTATTTAAAAGCAATCCTGTGTATCACATGCCGGAAACACGACGATCGGTATTGCATGTAAAGCGTAAACTTACATGTTGGGCGTATTTTTTTGCCGCCTTCATAATGCTTACCGGTTTTCTCGCACTGCTCGGATGGCAATTTGATATTACGCTGCTCAAGCGTCCTATACCCGGCTTGGTAGCAATGAATCCCGTCACTGCTCTATCCTTTGTTATAACAGGCATTTCCTTTCTTTTTCTCTCCTCCAAAAAAAAATCTAAACAAAGACTTGATACAGGTTATATCCTCGCCGGTTTTGTTATACTGGTCAGCATATTGAAAATTGCCGGTGCACTCATACCTTCAATTCCCCAGGTGGATCAAATTATTTTCTCAAAGGAAATAAGAGCTGACGCTTCCGGAAACCTGAGTAGCAGGATGGCTATAAATACGGCATTTGGATTTATTTTTTCGGGGATTGCTTTAGTGTTACTGAATTATCAAACATCAAAAAAAAGAAAGCCTTCTCACTTGATTGCTTTGGTCGTTTTTATGTTTGGTTTTTTTTCCGTCCTTGGTTACTTATACCAGGTCCCTGAGTTTTACGATCTGCTGTATTCCTTGCCGATGGCTGTCCATACCGCTATTTGCTTCATATTTTTCTCACTTTCGATATTTTTCATACATCCTTATGAAGGAGTGACAAAAGAATTCACCAGCCCGCTGGCAGGAGGCATAGCCGGCCGCTTATTGATCCCCGCTGCTTTTATAATCCCCCTCGCGCTTGGGATATTAAGGATCTATTTCAATAGAACGATCTTCTTCAGTTTTGAATTAGGCACCACCTTTCTGGTATTATCTATCGTTATTATTTATTGCAGCCTGATCTGCTACAGTGTTGTACTTCTTAACAGAAAAGATTCTTTACGAATACAGGCAGAGGAGAAGTTCCGGGAGAGCGAAAAAAAATTCAGCACACTGGTCACCAGCGTAAGAGATTATGCGATATTCATGCTGGATGTTAATGGGAATGTCGTTACCTGGAATAAAGGCGCTGAGGCAATTAAAGGATACAAAGAAGAAGAAATAAGAGGAAAGAACATATCTGTTTTTTATACAAAAGAAGATGTAGAAAAAGGCTTGCCGGAATATATTCTTAGGATGGCAAAGGAAAATGGAAGATCTGAGAATGAAGGATGGCGGCTAAGGAAAGATGGTTCAAAATTGTGGGCAGACGCTGTTGTCACCGCGTTATATGGCAATGAAGGAAAATTGACGGGGTTTGCAAAAGTGACCCGGGATATAACCGAGCGTAAAAAGACACGGGATATGCTGACAAAATTCAATGAAGAACTGAACAAACAGGTAAAAGAAAAAACCGAAAAGCTTGAAGAGACAACTGCACAGTTACGGCGGTTGTCAGCCTACCTCCAGATAGCGAGAGAGGAAGAAAGAAGAAGCATTGCCCGCGAAATGCACGATGAACTTGGTCAAATGTTGACAGGATTAAAAATGGACATAGTGTGGCTGCGAAAAAATATTTCTTCAGCGGATGAAATCGTTTCCAGAGATTTGGCAGAACATTGGAATTGCTGAATGATACGAGACAGGTTATCAGACGCATCTCTACGAACCTGCATCCCGCCATACTGGAAGACCTTGGTTTGATATCAGCGCTTGAAAAACAAAGCGGCGAATTTGAAAGCCGGTCAGGATAAAAACTCACTTTGTATCCGATAAGATGAGTGACATAAATATAGTCCCGGAGACAAGTATAGGTTTGTACAGGATATTCCAGGAATCACTGACAAATGTGGCTAAACACTCACAGGCTACTACTGTGAATGCTTTTTTGAAAACGAAAGATGATAACCTTGTCCTGGCAATCAGTGACAACGGAATAGGATTTAACCTGGAAGAAACCGCTGGCAAGAGAACTCTCGGCCTTGTAAGTATCCGGGAAAGGGCCTTGATGATGAATGGAACTTATGAGATTCTTAGCTTGCCCGGAGAAGGAACCACTGTCTTAGTAACAGTACCATTAAATCTTAACTAATATGCCTCACATTCTAATTGCAGATGATCATGCTGTAGCAAGAAGAGGACTAAAAGAAATACTCCTGGAAGCTTTTCCTTCAGCGGAAATTGAAACAGTTCCCGATGCGGAAGAATTATTAAAAAGGGTAATAAAAGACGAGTGGACTTGTTGTCCCGATATTACCATGCCCGGCCGAAGCGGATTAGATATTCTACATGAGATCAAAAAAGAATCCCGTCTGCCCGTACTTATACTCAGCGTTCACCCGGAAAAAGAATATGCAGTCAGGGCGATAAAAGCAGGAGCTGCCGGCTATCTGACCAAAGATGATGCTGTAGAAGAAGAACTGGTAAAAGCTGTAAACCAGATTTTGCGGGAAGAAAATATATCACTCCGTCAATAGCCAAGAAGTTGGCCAGTGAAATATCCCAGGATGCCGATAAAGAACCGCATGAAACATTGTCCGACCGGGAATTTGGTGTTTTTAAACTTATCGCCCAAGGCAGATCAACCGGGGAAATTGCTGAACAGCTATCCCTGAGCGTAAACACTATTGGAACTTTTCGCCATCGCATACTTGCCAAAATGAACATGAAAACCAACGCCGAAATAATATCGTATGCCATACATCACCATTTAGTTTGAGCATTTCTGCATATTTTATGTAACAGATTCCGTTACATAACACTACAGTTTCAGTTACAAAAGACAGGTACGTTCCGCTATCTTTCTCCATTTCATTATGAATTAATTTGCAATTTGAGTAATGAGGCCGGAATAAAAAATAAAGACATGACGCAGAATTTAATTATAATGGTGATTGATGATTCGAAAGTGGTGATTGAACGGATGGTGTCTTCTTTAGAGGAATTGCCAAATGTCGAATTTGTTTTGCACGGCAGCAATTACCAGGACGGCGAAAGATTACTGAATGAAATCAAGGTGGATGTAGCCATATTGGACATTAATTTACCTGGTAAAAGCGGCATCGAGCTATTGAAGCTTATCAGGCAAAAATTCCGGTACGCAAAAATTGTTGTTGTCATGATGACGGAGCAACCGACCAAAAGCAAAAGAGATGTTTGCATGTCCTTAGGTTCTGATTATTTTATTGACAAATTTGAAGAATTTGAAAAAATCGCTGACATTATATCTAATGTGGACCCAAACGCTTCAGAAAAAAAAAATAATCCGCCCACTGAATTATACGATGAGAATGATAATCAAAAAACCGCTTAACAAGGAGTAGCTTCCTCTTTGCGGATAAATTTCTTATTGTTTCTTTTCATCTCCCTTCCCTTAGCTTTATTATGTTACCTGCTTTTCCACTGCAGCATCATGCAGATAATGAGGCAGGAGTATTTTTTGATAAATGTTTCCACGTAGCGAATAGCATCACAAATCGGCCGAATCGGCTACTACACCATTCATACTAAATCCGTTATTCTTTCCACCTTATAGCTGATGTTACTTTGTGTCATTCTATGAAAAAAAAACGTCAAGAAGTATAGCCACGAAAAACCGAACCACTTTTCTTTATACTAAAATCACAGTACCATGAAAAATAAACGGAGCCTTATGATTCGCCATGACTTCTCCCCTGGCATTAAAAAATTAGTGAGTCTATTTACAAAATTTCAGAGCGCCGGACCATCTATCTACGCCTGCACTTACTATGAAGTAGTATAGCTGCTGCACGATGGCGCTTTTGACCTTACCATTCCTTATACAGAGGTGCACGAAGATAACCTCCCCGGCAACATCATATCAGTAAACCAGGAGCAGCAAGCGTTCAGAATAATTAAGTTTTGCCTGCTCAGAAAAAATTGAACAAAAGGTTCCACTTATGAAAAACACGAAAACGTGGCGGCGTTTCGAAACCAACATGAAGAATATCTGACCCTATGAAACTTTTTTAAAATTTATTTGATCCAACAAAGTTGCGAAGATTTTTGAACCCGTATACTCTTTATACTGACCGTAACCTTGAACGCTGCGAAAAGACATTTAAGAAATGAAATGCTGAAAATATGAAAAGACAAATTATCAATAACGGTACCTCTGAAAATGGGAAGCTAACAAAGAGAATCGCTAAAAACGTTTCCTCGAAAACAGATGATTTCTATGTAATAGGGATCGGCGCCAGCGCAGGCGGATTAGAGGCATTAAAAGAATTCTTTGACAATGTCCCCCAGGATTTTCGGCACAGCTTTGTGATCATACAGCACCTGTCTCCGGATTATAAATCACTGATGACAGAGTTGCTGGCAAAAAATACAAAATTGCCCATCTATGAAGTAAATAATGGAATGGAAATAAGGTCCGGAAGCATTTACCTTATTCCTGCAAAGAAAAATATGACCATTCGTGACAAAACTCTTTACCTCGTTGATAAGCCCATCGGTCATGATCTTAACCTGCCAATAGATATTTTCTTCAATTCATTGGCCGAAGATCAGTGCGAAAAAGCAATAGGTGTTATCCTGACAGGTACCGGTTCAGATGGTACCCGCGGATTGCTAGCCATTAAAGAAGCAGGCGGTATGGCCATGGTTCAAAATCCCGAAACTGCAAAATTTAACGGGATGCCAAGAAGTGCAGTGGCCACTGGCCTGATAGATTATGTATTGTCCGTTGACCAGATGCCGGGCGAGATATTAAATTACATATCATATCCCAGGCTGGAACACTCCCATTTTGATAAACTGCTGATGAAAGACGAAGACACGGTAATGAAAATATTACTTCATCTTAAAAATTTCACCAATCTCGACTTCACCAACTATAAACGTCCCACTCTTATCCGTCGTATCTCCAGGAGGATGACGGTCAATAATTGCAGCACTGTTAATGAATACCTCAAATACTTGATGGAAAATTCTTCTGAATCACAAATACTGTATAAAGAATTCCTCATTGGTGTTACACGCTTTTTCAGGGACGCAAAAGCATTTGAGGTTTTGGCTAAAAAAGTTATCCCGGATATTTTGAAAAAAGCAAAAGCAAAGCAACCCATCAAGGTATGGAGCGTGGCATGCTGCACAGGTGAAGAAGCTTATTCCATTGCCATTCTTTTTAAAGAAGCCATGGAAAAAATGAAAAAACATGTTGAGATAAAAATATTTGCAACAGACCTTGACAAAGAATCCATTGATAAAGCATGCAGAGGAGTGTACGAAGAGAGTAATGTGGGCGATATATCTTCAGAAAGATTGAAAAAATATTTCATTAAAAAAGGGAACACATACCAGATAATTCAGGAGATCCGGAAAATGATCATCTTTTCCCATCATAATGTATTGCAGGATCCACCTTTCAATAAAATGGATTTCATCTGCACCCGTAACATGATGATCTACCTGCAGCCCGATATGCAGAAAAGAGTGCTGACAACATTGCATTATGCACTAAACCTGAACGGATACCTGTGCTTGGACCAAGTGAAACAGTAGGTGAGTTCAGGAAAATGTTTGAAGATGTGGATCGCCGGTGGAAAATTTATAAGAATAAAGAAGTAGCAAGAACTATCAACTTTGATTCTTTTGCAACTTTTGGCAGCAGGAGTGCCCTTGCTTTGAATATCGGCGGAAGAGGAATGACCAGCCGCCGCAGCACATCAGATAACAGGCTGGTGGATGTATTGAATGAAGCTTTAACAGAGGAATTGGGATGCGCCAGTGTGTACGTGGATGACAGCCTGAATATAGTTCATGCAAATGGCAATCTTAATAGTTATCTCACACTTCCTGAAAAAGGATTCAGCGTCAATCTTCAGAAAATGTTACCCGATAACATTGTATTAGCTATTAATACGTCTATTCGAAAAACTGTAAAGGAGAAATCAGATTCTGTTTATAAAGGCGTTCGGGTAAGGCAGGGAAATAAGATCCGGAAAGTTGTTATCCTGGTAAAACCATTTCAAATGGATAAGCTGGATAGCAAAAAATATTACCTGATCATTTTTTTTAAACATAGCATAGAGGAGTTAGCTAATAAAAAAGTAAAAGATTTTACCACTAATACAAAAAACAGCGCCCTGATCACAGACCTCGAGCAGGAATTAAAAGAAACAAAAGAAAATCTCCAATTGACGATAGAAGAATTGGAAACAAGCAATGAGGAAATGCAGGCGACCAATGAAGAGATACTTGCTGCCAATGAAGAATTACAGAGCACCAATGAAGAATTGCAAAGTGTAAATGAAGAACTCCATACAGTGAATGCGGAACACCAGGAAAAGATCCAGGAACTGGCGCACCTGAATGCGGATATGGATAATTTTCTGAAAAGTACAGATATCGGAACTATCTTCTTAGATAAGGTTCTTCGTATCCGTTCCTTTACTCCGGCCATCAAAGATCAATTCAATCTTTTACCTTCGGATATCGGTCGCCCGATCAATAATTTTACCAATAACCTCGGGAATATTGATATTTTAGAAGACGTGACAAAAGTGCTGGAAACAGGAATACAGGTAGAAAAAGAAGTAAAAGGCGGCGAAAAATGGTACCTGATGAATCTATTGCCTTATAAAAATGAAACGGGACAAACGGAAGGCGTGGTCATCACTTTTGTGGATATAACCAGCCTGGTTTATATAAAAAAAGCGCTGGTCGAAAGTAAGCGGTCATTTGATTCTTTTATGGAACATTCCCCAATGCTTACCTGGATCAAAAATGAAAATGGCGAATACATTTATATTAATAAATCTTTTGAGGACCATTTTAATATCAGCCGTACTGACCTGGTTGGTAAAGCGGATGAAACCATCTACCCTCTGGATACAGCCAAAGAAATAAAGAAAACAATGGATGAACTGCTTGATACCTGGAAAGCCAATGTCAGCATTGAAAAACGAATTCACGCAAACGAAATTTTCGTTTACAGAACTGTACGGTTTCCCTTTATCGGTCTTGACGAAAAACGTTATATAGGAGGCATAAGCCAGGATATCACTCACCAGGTAAAAGTGGAAGAGGCCTTGCGTATAAACGAAGCCAGGAGCAAAGCCATGCTTAGAGCTATTCCGGATATGATAATCCGGACAGACAATGAGGGCAAAATACTGGATATCGATACGCATGGCATCAATGCCGGGCTCTCACTTTCACCGGAATTAGTCATCAACAAATATATCAGCGAGGTATTCCCTCGTGAGATAGCGGAACTCCATCACTCTTCTTTCCAGAAGACCGCGAGGACTAAAAAATATATTCGCTATGAATACGAAATCAAAAAGAAACATCAAACAGAATATTATGATGTTCGTGTGGTAAAAAGCAGTGAAAAGGAGGTAATATTTATTATCCGCGATATAACAGAATTCAAGAACGCAAGGACCTCCATCATCAGCGCCATTATAGAAGGAGAGGAAAAAGAAAGAAAAAGAGTTGCCCAGGAATTGCATGACGGACTTGGACAGATCATATCAGCGTTGAAGATGCAGGTAGAGTTTGTTCGAAAAACTTCGAATGGCCAGGGCTACCTGCTTGACAAACCCATGGAATTAATTAAAGACGCGATCCATGAATACAGGGCGATCTCGCATAACCTCTTGCCCCCGTTGCTGGAAGCTTCGACTTTGCCGGAAGTACTTTCTACGTTGTGCGACAGGATAAACGTAAGTGAAAAATGTAAAGCAGTTTTCCAAAACGAAAATTTCAAAGGCAAGCCCGACAAGATACTCATCAGGGAATTATACCGGATATCCCAGGAATTGATAGCTAATGCAGTAAAACATGCCGAATGTAAAAACATCGAATTGAACATAGCCGAAAAGAATAGTCACATATTTATATCTGTCACCGATGACGGAAAGGGTTTTGATCCCGATGAAACAAAGTCAAAATCAACCGGAATAGGTCTAAAAAATCTCAATACCCGCGTTGAGCTTCTTGATGGCATTCTCAATTTCCACTCCGAAAAAGGGAAAGGGACCCGGGTTGTATTAGAAGTGCCATTTCATTGCAAACAAAACGGAGTATCCCGGAAACAATTGGGTAAAATTGCAGATTCAGAATAAGGAGTAATTCGGGATAAAATATAAACTGAAAATCATGAAACAATCTTTAAAATTCCTGATCGTAGATGATCAGAAAATCATCCGGGAGAGTTTTATGGCAAAGTTGAAATTTCTTTTTAGCAATGCCGAAGTCATGGATACAGCCTCCGGAAAAGATAGTTTATCCATTGTAGAAAATCTCAGACCCGATATTGTCTTTATGGACATCAGCATGCCTGAAATGAATGGAGTTGAGGTCACCCGGATGATATTGGCAAAATTTCCCTTGCAAAAAATTATCGGCTTTTCCATGAATGATAACGATGAAACACACAACAGGATGATAAAAGCCGGAGCAAAGGGATATTTGCTGAAGACCGATGACATGGAAGACTACCAGGCCGCTATCGAGGATGTTTTAAAGGACCAGGTTTTTATAAGCCGGAATATCATGAAGAAACGGCCGGATGTATGACTTGGGAAACGCAAATTAATATTCACAAGTCGTTCGGTATATAAATTTTTACTGGCAGGTTGAATCAAGCATCACCACCATCACAGACATGGACAAGTGGAGGAATCTCGCTTATTATTTCCACAACTGCCTTTTAGAAAACCACTAGCGCTTCCTGCAAATCAAATTTTAATTACCTTGTCTCAGGTAATGCTCAAATCTGCCGGCAACTATATGAGACCAATTCTCCTTTCCATTTCACTTCTCCTGATCTTTTCATGCAAAGAGAAACAGAATAGATTGCTGCCATTAAAATAAAAAAAATGCACATGAAAAAGCTTTTGTTTCTTTTTATTTTTCAAGCAAAACTTATCACGTCGTTTGCACAGCCAATCGTCAAAAATTTATTATGCGAACATCTTTCCGATCCGATCGGGATTGATGTTAGGGAGCCACTATTTAGCTGGCAGCTTATTGCTGATAAAAGAAATACCATGCAATCGGCTTACGAAATAAAAGTTTTTTCCGGAAACACTTCCGTATGGAACAGCGGAAAAATTTCTTCCGATCAATCTGTAAACATTTCTTATGCCGGTGTTCCCTTAGAATCCGGGAGGAAATATAACTGGCAGGTTCGGGTATGGGATAACAGTACTAAAGTATCGGCCTGGAGTGAACCGGAATCATTTCAAATAGCTTTATTAAATGAGTCCGACTGGAAAGCAAAATGGATAGAACCCGGATATATTGAAGATAGTATTAACAGGCCTACTCCCCTGTTCCGGAAAGAGTTCAAATCATCAAAAAAAATTCAATCGGCCATCGCGTATATCACTGCTCATGGAATGTACGAAGGATATATAAACGGAAAACGCATCGGTGACTTTTATTTAACACCCGGATGGACCAGCTATAACAAGCGGTTGCAATATCAAACTTACGATGTCAGTAATTTATTAAGCACCGGAAGCAACGTGATCGCAATGGCATTAGGCAGTGGATGGTACAGGGGTCATCTTGCCTGGAATGGAAATAAAAACATTTACGGAAAGGATATTTCTTTGCTGTGTCAACTCAGTATCACGTATACGTGACGGAAGTAAGGAATTAATTATATCTGATGATTCATGGAAATCAACAACCGGCAGCATAACTTATGCAGAGATCTATAATGGCGAGATCATTGATGCCCGGAAACAAAAAACAGGCTGGCGCATGTCGGGATATGATGATTCAAACTGGAGTGGCGTTAAAGCGAATAATTATGATAAAACAAATCTTGTTGCAAACGAAAATGAGCCAGTAAAAAAACATGAAACATTTACGCCTGTAAAAATTTTTACTACCCCAAAAGGAGAAAAGATTATAGACTTTGGTCAGAATCTTGTCGGATGGGTAATGATGAAAGCAAAAGGAAATGCCGGAGACACCATCACTATTTCACATGCGGAAGTGCTGGATAGGTATGGAAATTTTTATACCGATAATTTAAGAGCCGCTAAAGCGCAATCGAAATATATTTTACGGGGTGAAGGCGAAGAATTCTTTGAACCCCATTTTACATTCTTTGGATTTCGCTATATAAAAATTGAAGGTTATCCCGGTGAACTAAAGCCGGAAAATTTTACTGCCGTCGCATTGTACAGCGATATGAAACCAACGGGTGAGTTCACTTCATCCAATCCTTTGATCAATCAATTGCAGCATAATATTCAATGGGGACAAAAAGGGAATTTTTTAGATGTTCCTACTGATTGTCCTCAACGCGATGAACGATTAGGATGGACGGGTGATGCGCAGGTGTTTTCAAGGACTGCCGCTTTTAACAAGGATGTACATAATTTCTTTTCAAAATGGTTGAAGGATGTTGCAGCCGACCAATTTCCGTCAGGTAGTGTTCCATTTGTGATTCCAAACGTTCTTGGGCCAACTTCCGGCGGAGCGACAGGCTGGGCGGATGTTGCTACTATTATTCCCTGGAATATGTACCTGGCATACGGCGATAAAAAGATATTGGAGGAACAATATCCAAGCATGAAGGCGTGGGTGGGCTATATGGAAAAGGAAAGCAAGAATTATTTATGGAACACCGGTTTTCATTTTGGTGATTGGTTGTTTTATCGCCCGTTCGATGATAACGACGGAAGATCGGCAGTGACAGATAAATACCTGATAGCACAATGTTTCTTTGCCAACTCGGTCCAGATCATGATCAATACTGCCGAAGTTCTCAATAAAAAAGATGATGAAGAAAGATATAGTGAACTTTTGAAGAATCTCAAAGATGCCTTTGTAAAAGAATATACAACTCCAAATGGAAGGTTAGTTTCAGGCACACAAACAGCTTATGTGCTGGCATTGAATTTTGATATGTTGCCGGAAGATCAAAGAACATCGGCGGCAGAAAGATTGGTGCAGAATATCAAAAACTATGGAACCCATTTGACAACCGGTTTCCTGGGAACACCCTACTTATGTCACGTATTAACAAGATTCGGATACACTGATGTTGCTTATAGTCTCCTGATGCAGGAAACATATCCTTCCTGGCTTTATCCTGTGAAAATGGGAGCCACTACTATCTGGGAAAGGTGGAACGGCATAAGACCCGACAGCACATTCGAACCTGCATCCATGAATTCCTTTAACCATTATGCCTATGGCGCTATTGGTGATTGGATGTATCGTGTAGTTGCCGGATTAGACACTTATAAAGATGGTCCGGGTTATAAGCATATCAAAATACAACCGCATATTGGTGGCAATCTTCAGTTCGCCAGGGCAAGTTTGCAAACCAATTATGGCAAGCTCAGCAGCGGGTGGAAAACGGGAGCAGGTTTAACGGTAGTGGACATTGAAATACCTTCTAACACAACAGCGGACGTTTATTTCCCGGCATCGGATGCTGATAAAATTTTATCCGATAATAACTCATTGTCTGCGGCGCCTGAAATAAAAGTGATCGGTTCTAAAGATGGCTATGTAAAGTTGCAGGTTGGTTCTGGTGTTTATCATTTTAGCGTCAGGCAGTGAAAAGCTGGCCGCAGGTTATTATGATGAGTAAGATCAACGCAGCCAAATCATAAAATATCATAACCATCATAATAATGTGCGTTCCCCAACCGATTAACAGATTTTATTTACATTGAGTGAAATTCAATAAAAACTTATGGCAGCAAGATCAATTGAAAAAAAACTGGAAGAACTGGGCTATACATTACCAACCTTGCCTTCTTCAAAAGGAATTTATAAACGATGTGTTGTCAGTGGCAATCATTTGTATGTCTCAGGTCATATATCTGTGAACACAGATGGAAGTTCGATCACCGGTAAGTTAGGCAAAGATCTGACCGACGAGCAGGGAAAAGATGCTGCAAGGCAATGCGGGCTGGCTATCCTTAGCTCGATAAAAGAACAATTTGGAAATTTCGATACAATAAAAAGAGTGATCAAAATACTGGGCATGGTGAATGCCACCGCGGAATATGAAAAACATCCTGTTGTAATTAATGGTTGCAGTGAATTATTTGTGGCGCTTTGGGGAGAAGACAATGGAAAGGGAGTCCGCAGTGCAGTGGGAATGGGCTCATTGCCCGGTAATGTTGCAGTAGAGATCGAAGCCATATTTGAAATAGAACTTCAAACCCCTAAAGGGAATTAAAAAACTTTTCAAAGAATATAATTCCTCATTGATTGATCGTATGCAAAAAGAAAATAAAAACTGGTATAACATTACCAATATTGATGGGCTCGATTCGCCGGCGCTTGTTGTTTTTCCTGAAAGAGTCAAGCACAATATTAAATTGGCAATTGACATGGTGGGTGATGTTGCCGGTTTACGTCCTCACATAAAAACAAACAAATCGCCTGATGTTGCCAGGTTGATGATGAATGCGGGCATCACAAAATTTAAATGTGCCACTATTGCCGAAACGGAAATGCTGGCGCAATGCAATGCACCGGATGTTTTACTCGCATACCAGCCGCTGGGTCCAAAGCTCGAACGGTTTGTTTCGCTTATAAAAAAATATCCGGGCACAAAGTTTTCCTGTCTTACGGACAACATTGCAGCAGTTGATGAACAGGCATCGTTATTTAATTCAAATGATCTCACTGTCCCGATTTTTATTGATCTCAACGTTGGCATGAACCGGACAGGCATTGCTCCGGATGAAAAAGCAATTGACCTTGCAAATCATTGTTTGAAACTAAAAGGGATCACTCTTATAGGGCTTCATGTATATGACGGTCATATCCGCGATATTGATTACATCGCAAAAAAAGAAAAATGCGATGCTGCATTTAATACAGTATTCTCATTAAATACTGAATTAAAATTGCCGATCATCATTGCAGGAGGATCGCCAACTTTTTCTGTTCATTGCAAAAGAAAAAATATAGAATGCAGTCCGGGCACATTTGTTTATTGGGATAAAGGCTATACCGATCTCTGCCCGGAACAAAAATTTCTTACTGCCGCTGTATTGGTAACCAGGGTTATTTCAATTCCCTCATCGAATAAATTATGTCTTGATCTTGGGCATAAATCTGTTGCAGCAGAAAATGAGATTGGAAGAAGAGTTTATTTTCTGAATGCAAAGGGATTACAACCAATAAGCCAGAGTGAGGAGCACCTGGTGGTAGAAACAAAAAATGCATCGGACTACAAAATTGGCGATGTGTTATATTGTCTGCCTTATCATATTTGTCCTACGGTTGCTTTGTATGAAATAGTGTTCACAGTTGAAAATAATGAGTCGACAGGTGAATGGAAGAATTTAGCAAGAGATAGGAAGATATCAGTTTGAAGTTTGGTGTTCGCCGTTGCTTGATTGCTTAATCTCAAATTTTAAATTTTGAACAAAAAATCTATGTTCATCATTGACGCCCATCTCGATCTCGCCATGAATGCCATGGAATGGAACCGTGATCTGCGGCAACCCGTTTTTGACATTCGTAAAAGAGAAGATGGATTAACCGACAAGCCTGATAGAGGAAAAGGGACAGTATCATTACCTGAACTGAGAAAAGGGAATATCGGTTTAGTGGTAGCTACTCAAATTGCGAGATATGTTGAACCAGGAAATCCATTACCCGGTTGGAATTCACCTCAACAAGCATGGGCGCAAACGCAGGCACAGTTGGCCTGGTATAAAGCGTTGGAAGAAAAAGGTGAAATGATAATGATAAAAGACCTTGAAGAATTGGAAAAGCACCTTTCTCTTTGGACCGACAAAGATTTATTTGATAAAAAACCAATAGGGTATATACTCAGTCTTGAAGGAGCAGATTCACTGATCACGATTGATCATTTGGACATTGCTTACCAATACGGACTTCGTGCTGTCGGGCCTGCTCACTATGGCCCGGGACGATATGCTAATGGTACAGACGCAACAGGAAAAATGAATGCAAATGGTTTGGATTTATTGAAAAAAATGGAAGAACTGAATATCATTCTTGACGCAACACATTTATGCGACGATGCATTCTGGCAGGCAATGGATCATTTCAATGGCCATATATGGGCTAGTCATAATAATTGCCGTTCCATAGTAGATCACAACCGCCAGTTCAGTGATGAAATGATAAAAGTATTGATCGAAAAAAACGCAGTGATCGGTGGAGCATTAGATGCATGGATGATTGTACCCAATTGGCAACGAAGTACATCAATACCGGAGGACATGCAATGTAACCTGGAAAAACTTATTGATCATATCGATCGTATCTGTCAGATAGCCGGTAATAGTTTACATGTTGGTATTGGTAGTGACCTTGATGGAGGCTTTGGTAAAGAACAATCGCCGTATGATCTTGAAACGATCGCTGACCTGCAAAAAATGGAGGCGCTTCTAAATAAAAGAGGTTATACCGAACAGGATATTCAAAATATCATGCATGGCAACTGGTTAAGATTTCTGAGGAAAGCATGGACCAGTTCTTAAGCCAATTACATTTCGTCGCCTGAGTACTACCATTTGTCCAAAAATTTGGCTGGTATTATAAAATGGTCGTAACTTTTCTCTATAAAACCATTCAGTATGAAAAAAGTGATCATTGCTTTAGTACTTGCCGGCGGCGTTGGCGCTGTCGCTTATGCCAGCCTGAGTAACAACAACAGCAGCAAGCAGGCAATTGAAAAGAAGACTGAAAAAAAAGAAATGAAAAAAGAATGTCAGCATCGCTGCATGTTTAGCTGAGGTTTTTTCGCTGAAATTAATCCCGCTTCGTCCATGACCAGGCGGGATTTATTATTGGTAACAATTAAAACGACACCATGAAAAAGATCGTGTCCTGTTTTTTATCCTTCCTGGTATATTTTATTTCAAATGCCTGCACTACTTTTTTTATCAACTACAATGGGCAAATGGTGTTTGGACGTAACTACGACTGGATGGCAGATGCAGGAATGATTTGTACAAATCAGAAAGGCCTTTCAAAAACTTCGATCAGAAACACAGATGGTTCCGCTATAAGCTGGGTCTCACTATATGGTAGTATCACATTTAATCAATATGGAAAGGAATTCCCGACCGGCGGCATGAATGAGAAGGGACTGGTGGTAGAATTAATGTGGCTCGATGGGACTATTTATCCATCTCCGGATGAACGCCCGGCGATCGGTGTGTTGCAATGGATACAATACCAGCTTGACAATTGCAGTACTATCGACGAAGTGATTGCAACAGATAAAAAACTCCGCATCATTTCCAAAGGCACTCCGCTGCATTACCTGGTGGCTGATGCAAACGGCTATGCCGCAACTATTGAATTCTTAAGAGGTAAAATGGTAATACATAGAGGCAATGATCTTCCTTTTGCTGCACTTACCAATGACACGTATGAAAGTTCGTTGGCCGCTAAACAAACAGGGAATAACAAAAGAAGTAATTCTCTGGAACGTTTTTCCAAAGCATGCAGTATGGTGCAGCAATATAAAAATATAGCACCGATAAAATCTTTGATCGATCATTCTTTTGATATTCTTGGCAAAGTCGCGCAGGGAGATTTTACCAAATGGAGTATCGTCTATGACATCAGCAATAAGATGATTTATTTCAAGACACAGCGGTTTCAGCAAATACGATCAATTGAATTTTCAGCTATTGATTTTTCATGCAGCGTTCCATCAAAAACAAAAGATATGAATGATGAATCAACGGGTGATATCAGCAAACAGTTAATCAATTTTTCTACAGATATAAATCGCCGGATGGTGAATACAGCAATAGAGCAAAGTAAAGATCAGATCCATATTTCCGAAGGCGAAAAAGAAGCCACAATAACCTATCCGTCAAAAATAACCTACCATTAGACACAACCTGTAACAGACTGATTGTCAATAGAGCTGTGCCTGATTTTTTTCAATTTTCTTACAAATCCGGAAAAAAATTAAATTTTATCAATCAACCAAATCCCTAATTTTGGTTAGACTTCTTACCCATTCTATTCTCCATTTACTTACTGCTTTGAATGCCTGTTAAATTCTGATTGTTATCCCAATTTCCGGGTGCGATGACCGGTGATGAATTAAAAGAAAAATGTAAAAAAATGGAGGGGGTTATGTATACCTACGACTTGTTAGAAAACGGATGTTATTACCTGGTAAAAGAAAAAGATGATTCTGCTATTACGCTGATCAAAGTGGCAGTAGAAACGGATCATTGTCTTTTTATTCAGCGCTTTGACGATCCAACAGAAACAGAATGGAAATTAAAGAAGGACTCTTTATCTGACATCATTGAATGTCTCAGTGACGAGGCGGTAAAATCCTGGGAAGAGCATTACAAGAGCGAAGATGCCTACTACGAGGAAGAAGAAGATGATGAAGATTAAGATGTAACCTGAAGGCCGTTCGTGTATTTTATTTAAGTATGGTGATGGAAATGATTTACTTTTAGATCATCCAATCACCTTTTTTATGCACACTATATTTTCAAAAAGAGGTTCACTCTTTTTCCTTTCAGCTTTATTGTTTTTAAGTTCATTGGCTCAGCCGGCAGCGCCGGACCTCGTTGACAATAATCTGCCAAAAGATCATTTGCCTGCATCTTTTCATGCAGGCAGACGCACTGCGTTGCGGGACATGATGCCGGACAACTCAGTGATGATCGTCTTTGCCTATCCCACAAGGACCTTTTCAAACGACGTTGACTATTTATATCATGCGAACCCTGATATGTATTATTTCAGTGGCTACAAAGAACCTCATTCCCTATTACTCATTTTCAAAGATGAACAAACAGATTCTTCCGGCATTACATACTCTGAAGCATTATTTGTTCAAAAAAGAAATGCGCAGGCTGAACAGTGGACAGGAAAAAGACTTGGGGCTGAAGGAGCAAAAACAAAATTGGGCATTCCTATGTCATTCAACGGCGCAGATTTTAAAGACTTCGCGATTGATTTTTCAAAATTCGATAAGATCATCTTTGACAGGTTTCCCGCTGATGTTGTCAATGAACGAGACGGAGCCGACCTGTTTGATCTTATTCAGCAGTTCAAGCAAAAAGCAGCAATACCTGAAGATTATTCCAAGAATAAAAGATTTGATAACCGTGCATACCGTGAACTAACCGGCAAACTGAGAGAAATAAAAACTTCCGAAGAGATGAGTCTTATCCGCAAAGCCGTGGAAATTTCATGCATAGGACAGAATGAAGTGATGAAAGCTGTGCGCCCGGATATGTCAGAGCTGGAGATACAAGGCTTGCATGAGTACGTTCATAAAAAATATGGCGCAGAAGAAGTCGGTTACGGATCAATTGTCGGATCGGGAGAAAATGGATGCATACTTCACTACATGGAAAATACTAAGACTAGAGTAGGAAATTCATTGTTGCTAATGGATGTAGGTGCGGAATATCACGGTTATACGGCCGACGTGACACGGACCATTCCGGCGGGCGGCAAATTTTCTGCTGAAGAGAAACTTATTTACCAATTAGTATATGACGCACAGGAAGCTGCTTTTAAAATATTGAAGGATGGCGCTAAATGGAGTGACGCAGGTAATGCCGCAAAAGAGATCATTGCTGACGGTTTGCTTAGCCTCGGTATCATAAAAGATAAGAAGGAAGTGAGTAAATATTATCCGCATGGACTCTCCCATCATATCGGATTAGACGTTCATGATCGCGGCGCATCTTCCACTCTTAAAAAAGATATGGTGATCACGATTGAGCCCGGCATCTATATTCCCGAAGGAAGCAATTGCGATAAAAAATGGTGGAGTATAGGCGTTCGTATAGAAGATGATGCTCTCATTACAGAAAATGGTTATGAGCTGTTATCAAATTTTGCTCCCCGAAAAATAGAAGACATCGAAAAAATGATCGCACAAAAAAGCGCTTTGGATAATTTTAAGTTACCTCCGTTGAAATCTGCAGAAAAGAAAGCGTTTTAGAAAAGACTTTCCTAAAGAAAAGAGCTGCTATTTGAAGCAGCTCTTTTATAATTTAAACCATTAGATAATCCGTCTTAAGGATAAGTTACCTTGAACATTCCGTTCGTTATTGTTTTGGAAACAGGAGTTGGCGAACCATCCAGAACATTTCCGGCAAATGTGCCAATCACAGTCTTTGTAGCAACATTGTGACTGGTTACAGTAAATATCAAACTATTTGGTAAAGTACTTGGATCGGCCTGGTAAAGTACAGGACTTGCTGGCGCCGGACCTTCAAAGTAAAGAAGACCTGTATTTGCAGTACCTGTAAACACCGCCGCATTATATGTTTCATTGTTTGCGATGGTTGCTGATACGTCCAAAAGATCAATTTCAAAATAATGACCCGCTGCCGTAGGACCGGAGAAATATAATATCAGCCAGGGCGGAGCTGTTGTCAAATCCCATTCCGCATCGTCGATAAACCCAGAGAAGTTATTCGCACCTTCCGTGAATGACCATGTTCCCATATACACGGTTAGTGAAAAATTGCAAGGTGTTGTTCCGGATGGTACTGGTATACTAAATACACCAGCGGCCGTCGGAGTGCCTGAACCATTTAATGTCACTGGCTGCACGCCTGTTGCGGCGAATGTACCGGAAGCCGTGAATGTCATACCATTTGTAGCGGTAGTTGTAATTGTATAAGTTCCTGCGATTGCCACATTAACATTAACAGTAACTGTATTGGTCGCAGGAACGAGGGCTGTATTAATAAGATAAGATCCATTTGCAGTAGCAGTTGCACAATTCACAGCAAATGTTGCGGCACCACCACTCCCCGGATTAACATTAACTGTAACATTGCAAGAACCGGTTCCACCTGTAAGAGGAACAATATTCGCCCCCTGGGTAGTTGGCGTACTGGTGCTGCTACCAGCTAATGTTACTGCTTGCCCGGTGCCCGTTGAAGCAAAGCTGCCTGATGCGGTAAATGTCATGCCGTTTACAGTTCCGGTAATACTGTATGTCCCGGCAGTAGTTACATCAACAGTAATACTTATCGTATTTGTTGCGGGATTTAAAGCAGTGCCAACTGTATAAGTTCCATTGACAACAGCAGCCGCGCAGTTTATAGTAAACGCAGCAGCCCCCGCAGCAGGGTTTACATTTACGGTCACATTACAGGAAGCAGTTCCGCCGGTAAGAGGAACAATGTTCGCACCTGCGGTAGTTGGATTTCCAGATCCTGTTAGTGTTACAACTTGTCCGGGCCCTGCTGTTGCAAATGTTGCACCTGCGGCGCTGCTGAAAGTCATCCCATTGATAGTTCCTGTGATACTATATGTACCTGCAGTGGCAACATCCACCGTAATATCTATTGAATGAACAGTAGGATCTAATGCAGTTCCGACCGTATAAGTGCCATGAACAACCGCGGAAGCACAAGTCATTGTATAAGTCGCCGGCCCGGCCGCAGCGCCGACATCAATTGTAAAACTACAGTTGGTGCCGCCCGCTGTCACGGGAATATTAGTAGGGCCCGAAGTTGCAGGTGTTGAACCTACACCGGACAATATTATTGTTTGTGCCCCTGTAGCTAACGTGCCCGAACCCGTAAAAATCATTCCATTTGATACCGTTGTAGCGATATTATAAGCGCCGGCCGTAGTAACAGTCACGTTTATCGTTACGGTGTTGCCCGCATTAAGAGGAGTTCCGGCTGTGTAAGTTCCGGCCACTGTTGCGTTCATGCAACTGCCGGGTGCGCCATCCAAAGTAAATACAGCTAATGAACTAACAGTTGTGATTGACACTACACACTGTGTAATACCGTAGGTCACTACAAAATTGCTTATTCCCACATTCAGAGGAGTTCCATTCCCCTTAATTCTGACTGTATTCAAACCAGTTGTTGTGAAAGAGCCTGATCCCCGAAAATACATTCCATTAACCGTGTCTGTATAAATAACGTAAGATCCTATCGTAGTAACATCGACCTGTACATCTATATAGTTGTTAGCGCCTGCTAAAGCAATACCTACCACATATGCTCCGCCCACAGTTTTCGGTAAACAATCACCTGCACCATCATCCTGTAACGACCCTTCAGATGGGCTGTTGGCGCCCTCTAAACTATGTTCCTTTAAACAGCCAATGACCGCCAGAAGGCCGCATATAAGAAAAAAGAATAAAACCCGTCTTTTCATACAAGCAGAATTAAATAAAAGCTAAAAATAAGACTATTTTAGTAATGAAAATGATGCCTGTAGAGCTAATAATGACCAAATATTATTCAAACGGATTATCTTACTATTTTATTGGATAAGCTATGAAGACATTTATCAACCTGCTTTCCCCGTTTCTTTTTCTTCTTCACTTTTTTTTTATCAATAGCGTCACCCTGTATGCCCAGAATCCCGAAGTTCAGGTGGTCACGTCAGGGACAAAAACAAGTCTTCGCGGGCTTTGCGTTGTAAATGATAATGTGATATGGGTAAGCGGCAGTCATGGAACCGTTGGCAAAAGTCTCAACTCGGGAAAGAACTGGAATTGGATGACGGTAAAAGGTTTTGAAGAAATTGAGTTCAGAGATATTGAGGCCTTCGACGCTAATACGGCTATCATCATGGCTATTGATTCGCCCGCTTATATTTTAAAAACCATTGACGGCGGCGCCACCTGGAAAGTAGTTTATGAAAATAAAACGAAAGGGATTTTTTTAGATGCGATGGATTTTTCCGATGTTTTAAATGGTATCGTTGTCGGCGATCCAATTGGCCAAAAAGCTTTTCTTGCTTACACAACTGATAACGGTAACACCTGGAAAGAAATAGCAGACGAAAAAAGACCCCGCATCGACAGTGGCGAGGCATTCTTTGCTGCCAGCGGTACAAATATCCGGCTATTCCGGAGCGGTGGTTATCTGATGGTCAGTGGTGGATCAAGATCAAGACTGATATCGGGGTCTGCCGCATTAAAGTTGCCTATTATCCAGGGAAAAGAAACTACAGGTGCTAACTCCATCGACATATATGATAATGGCGATCCAAGAAGACCCGGAAAGAAAATGATTGTAGTCGGAGGGGATTTTAAAGATCCTTCGTCAACAGTGAAAAATTGTTTTTTTTCGATCAATGGTGGCAAAACATGGAAGGCTCCGAAAACACCGCCTGGCGGATACAGAAGCTGCGTTGAATATCTGTCACCAAAAGACATTATCACCTGCGGCATTACCGGTGTTGATTATTCCAATGATGGAGGCAAGAACTGGAAGCGGATCAGCAATGAAAGTTTTCACGTATGCCGTATCGCCAGAAATGGCTCTGCTTTTTTTCTTGCGGGCGAAAACGGGAAAATCGCAAAAGTTACCTGGGATTGACTGCCGTTATTTGAGGTTATCCAGGATCTCTTTTACCGAAGGTCTTTTTTTATAATCGGGTTGAAAAAAGCGATAAGTGATCGTTGATTCTTTATCTATGATATACACGGCAGGGATCGGTAAAAAGTTTCCATTCTTTGGGCCGTTATTTTCATCAATCTTGAGGCCGGTGTTACGATAACGTGTCAAAACATTCTCCGGTACTTCAAATTCCACATCGTACGCTTTCATTATTTTCAATTCTTCGTCATAAAGGATCGGATATTCGGCATTTGTTTTTTCAACGGTCTTTGAAACGTTCTCGGGTAGTTCAGGAGTTACAGCAACTAAACTCGCTCCTTTATCTTTTATAAATTGAAGTGAGTCCTCAAGCTTTTGCAAGAACTTATTGCAATAAGGGCACCAGTAACCGCGGTAAAATAGCAACACCACCTTACCGGTTTTAAGCAGGTCTTTCAGGACGACCTCTTTTCCATTCTGATCTTTTGCTTTAAAATTGGGAGCCTTTGAATTAATAAAAAGTCCTTCCGGCGCTTCCTGGGCTAAAAGGTACCCGGCGATGTGCAAAAAAAAGATAAGAGACAAAGCTTTCTTCATGGCATCAAATTACGATTAGTAAAATTAAAAACAACATGCACGAAAGGAGATTATTTGCTGTTTTAATTAACAAAAGATTATTTCCGTACTTTTACGGCCTTGTCCAATGATAATTAAATCGAACCAAATGACCAACAGGCACCGCCAAAAATATATGGTAAGGTTGCTCGCCGGACTTGCACTTATCAGCGGCGGCATTTTAGTGATATTGTACATTACCCGATTAGAAAAGGATGACAAAGCCGAGTGGATCGCATTTGCGGCAACATCACTAGTTCTCATAAATTCCGGTTTATTTGTACTTGGAAATGCCTATGTCCACAAAGTGAAGGCTGACCTCATAAGAAAGCAAAAACAGAAAGACCAGCATAAGAAATATGAATTTGAGTAAGAAAGGTGCTTCTAAATCAAAACATCTCTTAGGTTTCTTACTTCTTCCGGATCAATTGCATTATTCATATTGCTTTCTCCTGAATCGGCGAATGCCGGATGAATGAATTCCATCTTACTCTTTGTTTTTCCACGTAAAGAAGAATGAAATTCGACGCAACCCGTTTCGTCGGCCAGCATTTTAATATTTTCTTTTCTTACGCCACTGCCGGGCATAATTATTATTCTTTCGTCAGCGACTTTATTCAATTGAGCGATCAGTTCAATTCCCTCCGGCGCTGCGGGTTTCTGTCCTGATGTCAATATTCGTTCACATCCGATATTAATCAATTCTTCCATTGCGTTGATGGGATCAAGACACCGGTCAAATGCCCGGTGAAAAGTGACGCCTAACGGATAGGCGGCGTCGATCAACTTTGCTGTCCGTGAAATATCAATATTCCCAGTGGCATTCAACAAGCCTACTACGATACCATCAAAGTCTAGTTCTTTACACAGTCTTATATCATGCAGCATGATCTCAAATTCTTCATCGGTATATAAAAAGTCTCCGCCTCTTGGGCGAATGATCGGATATAATTGCAGAGTAAATGCCTCTCTGCATTTCTTTAACGTTCCATAAGAAGGAGTCGTGCCACCTTCCGCAAGATTGGCGCAGAGTTCGATCCTGTCTGCGCCACCTTCTACTGCTGATTGAGTTGTCGTAAAATCTGAAGTTGCGATTTCAATAATGTATTTGTTCATCAAATATGTTTATATAACAATAAAATTAATGGGATAAAGTTGCTGAGTAGCGAACAGGAAGATGAAGAGTGCGACGCAATAAAAGCTGATAGTAGTAATAGAGCTGGCACAATAATCATTATTAATAATTCAATCCATCAAACTTTTAGAAGGGGTCAGTTTCTCAATCGCTTCCGTTTTCAATGCATAACTAAATCCTTTGTGGATCGCAAAGGCACCGGCAACCCCCTTTTTATTCAACGCGAGAAAAGCAACCTGGATATCTTTCGCTTTATCACCTTTTATTTTTACAATTCTTTCAACAGCTTTTTTACAGGCGGCTTCAGGAGATAAACCTTGCCGCATTAGCTCAACGACAGTATGTGAACCAGCGATCCTGATCACATCTTCACCCTGGCCGGTAGCGGTGCAGGCACCTACTTCATTATCTACAAACAATCCCGCACCAATGATCGGCGAATCTCCCACCCTGCCCCGCATTTTAAAACCCATCCCACTCGTCGTACAACTACCGCTAAGATTTCCATTAACATCCATCGCCACCATACCGATCGTATCATGATTGAATTCTCCGGATTCAAATTGCAGTGGTGCTGAAGGTCCACGATTGCCTTTATTCTCAATATTAATAACAGGTCTGTATTCTGATTTCTTCAACCAGTTGTCATAAGCTCGTTGTGCATCAGGAGAAAGTTTTTGTTCTTCCAACGGAAACCCTTCTTCAATGGCAAACTGTTGCGCCCCCCTGCCTACCAGCATTACATGCGGTGTCTTTTCCATCAATCTCCTTGCTACCGATACCGGGTGTTTAATTCTCTCAAGGAATGCGACGCTGCCGCAATTGAAGAATTCATCCATGATGCAGGCATCCAATGTTACAAAACCATCGCGATCTGGATTAGCACCTAAACCAACGCAACAATTCTGCGAAGCTTCAGTCACCATCACACCCGCCTCAACGGCATCCAACGCACGGCCACCTACGCTCAATATTTCCCATGCGCCTTTATTGGCCTCCAAACCGGCATCCCAGGTGGAAATAACAATTGGTTTTGCTGCAATCCCAGTTTGCAATTGACCGGCTAAAAATTTTTTGTTAAATAAAGTAGCAGAACCAAGTGCGGATAATGCAATAAACTTCCTTCTATTGACCATTTTTAACGAGTTTATAATCGAAATTAAAGGATAAAGACCAAAGCTGACAAAAGTTGCTTTTCATCTAATCATGATATAATATCTACTGTCACGACGGCCTCTTCTCTGCCAAAAAAGTCAATTAAAAGCTAAAGGTCTCATTTTTGATGTTTAAACATTGTTTTTAACTAATTTTGATTTTTAAAACCAACACACTAAATGAAGATAGAAATCATATCAGGCAGCCCAAGAACCAACAGTGTTACCAAAAGAGTGGCTTTGCATTTGTATAAGGTATTAAGCGAAATAACTGATCATGAGCCAGGCATTATAGATCTGCAGGAATGGAGCCTGCCGCCATTGCAATCCGTTTTTAGATCTGTTGAAAATACTCCCGATGAATTTAAACCGCTTAGCAAACGGATATTTGAGGCAGATGCTTTTATTCTTGTCAGCCCGGAATATAATGGCAGCTACTCCCCTGCTCTGAAAAATTTATTAGATCATTTCCCAAAGCAACATCGCAAACCCTTTGGAATTGCCACGGCATCGCCGGGAGCTATGGGCGGTATCCGGGCTGCACAACAGCTATTATTGCTGGTGCCTGCTTTGTTTGGTGTGGCATCGCCTTATTTGCTGGTTGTTCCTTACGTTGATAAAAAATTCAATGCGCAGGGTGGATTGATTGAGGAAAATTTTCAAAACAGCATACATAACTTTATAACAGAATATTTGTGGCTGTCAGAAAAATGTGGTAAATGAAAAAATAACAAATGAAAAAGCCATTGCTTAATAATAAATAAAAGGAGTTTTATATGAAGACGATTCTTCACAAAGCGGATACAAGAGGGCATGCAAATCATGGATGGTTGGATTCTTATCACACATTCAGTTTTGCAGGGTATCATGATCCCGAAAGAGTTCATTTCGGCGTATTGAGAGTATTAAATGACGATACTGTCGCAGGCGGTATGGGTTTTGGTGCACATCCGCATGATAATATGGAGATCATTTCCATTCCCACTGTTGGTGAACTGGAACATAAAGACAACACGGGGACAAACAGGTCATTCGCCAGGGAGATGTACAGGTGATGAGTGCCGGCACAGGTATTCAGCATTCTGAAAAAAATAAGAACAGTGATCGAGCAAGTAAAATTTTTCCAGATATGGGTTTTCCCGAATAAAAAGAATGTAGCGCCGAGATATGACCAAAAAAGTTTTTCTGATACATGAGAAACATAATAAATTGCTGACGGTTGTTTCCCCGATTGGTACTGATGATGGCGGTGTCCATATCCACCAGGACGCATGGTTCAGTCTTGGAAAATTGGATAAAGATTTCAACACTTCTTATCAGTTAAAAAATAAAGACAACGGGGTTTATGCTTTTGTTATAGAAGGTGACCTAACGATCAATGGTGAAAAATTAAACCGGAGAGATGGATTGGCAATATCCGAAGCAGATGAATTAAAAATCAATGCGGATAGTAATGCAGAAGTATTACTAATGGAGGTCCCGGTATAAAACCCTCCAAACCTACCTAACGGAGGCCTATCAAACTTTAAAGGAAAATATATATTATGAATAACAAGAACAAATCAATAGAAGCAATCATAGCGCCACCTGCCCCCCACATGGTAGGCGACGGTTTCGCGTACATGGTTTTTTCCCGGGCGAATACATTGACAAAAAAAGAATGAGCCCATTCTTTTTGATGGATTATAATTCCAAAGTTGAATTTTCACCCACCGATAAACCAAGAGGTGTCGGCGTACATCCACATCGCGGTTTTGAAACAGTCACAATTGCTTATCATGGCAAAGTTGCACATCATGATAGTGCACGGCAACAGTGGTATAATTGGCGAAGGTGATGTACAATGGATGACGGCAGCATCCGGCCTTTTGCATAAAGAATATCACGAAAAAGAATTCAGCAGGACAGGCGGCTTATTTCAAATGGTGCAGTTGTGGGTGAACCTTCCTGCAAAATATAAGATGACGCCACCAAAGTACCAGGAGATCACGAATGCAATGATGGGGAAATATCATATTCCGGATAACAAAGGAGTGGTTGAGGTGATCGCTGGTGAATTTAAAACTGCAAAAGGTCCAGCATCTACTTTCACGCCGATGCAAGTATATAATGCCCGGTTAAAAAAAGATGCAAACGTGGAATTCAATTTCCCGGAAAATTATAATACGGGTTTATTGGTTGTCGAAGGAAGCATAGTTGTGAACGGAGAAAATGCAGATGCCGATCATTTTGTTTTATTTAAAAACGACGGTGAACTGCTCAATATTGAGGCAGCTGAAGATGCTGTCATATTAATATTATCCGGCGAACCGATCAATGAACCGATCGCACAATACGGCCCGTTTTTAATGAATACCTGGGAAGAACTGGAACAGGCAATAAATGATGTGAATGCGGGGAAGTTCGGGGTGTTGGAAGATTAAATGTGAATGATGAGTGGTCAGTGGTGAATAGGTCGTTTAAAATTGAGATTGTTATAGATCGTTGACTATTCACTATTGACCATTTTTCTTTTGTATAAAATTCAATAAGTTTTTTTTGGCATTCTTCTGAACCGCTCTTTTCATAAATCCTGTCCAGCCGAATAAAACTCCTTTCCACCCTAATGCTTGCCCTATCCAGGTACTGAGGCGAAAGGCATCGCTGTGTTCAATGATCTTGCCGTCATAAAATTTCATGTAAGCCTTTATCTTATTGACCACTTTATTCCCCGTTTTTGAAAAAGTATAAGTTGCCATCCACCGGCACGTAGCATATTCGTCATCCAGCAATTCAATATCTGAGAAGGTCAGCGAAAAATCTTTTGCATTTTGGCAGAGCATTTCCCACATGGCTTTTACTTCATCTCCTTTCAAAACCAAAAATACCGGGTCACTGAATATAATGTCATCAGCATAACAATCATTCATGGATCTATGATCCCTTTTTTGAAAAGCCGAATAGAATCGTTTTATGATATCTTCGTTTGATTGCATAAATAAGATCAGCTTGAATGCAGAATCAGTAAATTTAAACCTTCAAAATTACATCCATGAGAAAAATATTGCTTTCTTTCCAGCTTCTCTTATTTGTTTTAATTGTTTCGGCACAAACAGACCAGGACTCTTTATGGATCCGGAACAACTACACAAAAATGGAACAATACATACCGATGCGGGACGGTGTTAAGCTTTTTACTTCAATTTATTTACCTAAAGATCAAAGTGAGAAACACCCGATACTATTGATGAGGACGCCTTATTCCTGCGCCCCTTATGGCAACGATTTTACATCCCGGTTGTGGGGCAGTCACTGGAAATATTATGCCAGGGAAAATTATATTATCGTCACACAGGATGTAAGAGGCAGATGGATGAGCGAAGGAGATTTTGTGGACGTCCGTCCGTTTATTAAAGATAAAAAAACCAAGAATGATATTGATGAGGCCAGCGATACATACGATGCGATTGACTGGATGATAAAAAACTTACAGGGCAACAACGGTAACGTCGGCGTATCCGGGATTTCTTATCCCGGCTTTTATTCCACGATGGCGGCTGCGAGCAATCATCCGGCCTTAAAAGCTGTAAGTCCGCAGGCTCCGGTTACCGATTGGTTCCTGGGTGATGACTTTCATCATAATGGCGCTTTCTTTCAAATGGATGGATTCAGTTTTTATTCAGGCTTTGGCAAACCAAGACCTAAACCGACAACAGTTGGTTCGGGAGGTTATGATTTTAAAATAAGAGATAATTATAAGTTCTACCTGGAAGAAGCAGGAACATTAAAACATCTGGGCGAGTATGATCGGTGACAGCATTCAATTCTGGAAAGACCTGTACGCACATCCCAACTATGATGATTGGTGGAAAGCAAGAAATGCAAGAAATGCCATGTATAATATAAGACCTGCTACATTAGTTGTCGGTGGTTTGTTTGATGCGGAGGATTGTTTTGGTGCATGGAATTTATATAAGGCAATAGAGAAACAAAGTCCCTATACAAATAACAAGTTGGTGATGGGTCCATGGTATCATGGTCAATGGGCAAGTCGTGATGGAAGTTTTCTGGGTAATGTAAAATTCGGAAGCAATACTTCATTCTGGTTTCAGAACAATATCGAGATACCGTTCTTTAATTATTATTTGAAAGGAAAGGATCAGCCAAAAATCGCAGAAGCCACTGTTTTTTTCTAGGGAGCAAATGAATGGAGACAATTTGATCAGTGGCCACCGGCAGATAGCAAGCCACAGCCATTTTTTTAGGTGACGGCAATATATTGTCATGGAATAAACCTAATAGTTCAAAAAGTTTCTCCAGAGTATATAAGCGACCCTGCACATCCTGTTCCTTATACAGAAGACGTGCATTTCGGCCGCACAAGGGAATACATGACCGACGATCAGCGTTTCGCTTCAAGGCGTCCGGATGTGTTGACATTTCAAACTGATGTTTTGACTGATGACCTTACACTGGCCGGCGTAGTTACCGCTGATCTGAAAGTAAGCATTAGTACAACAGATGCAGATTTTGTGGTTAAGATCATTGATGTTTTTCCAGATGATTTCCAATATCCAGAGTCTCCGATGAACCCGCGTTCGGGGGGCGGTTCTTATCCCATGGGAGGTTACCAGATGTTGGTAAGAGGAGAAATAATGAGAGGAAAATTCAGAAATAGTTTTGAAAAACCTGAAGCCTTTAAGCCCGGGAAGATCGAGACTGTTAAATTTAATTTACCTGATATCGCTCATACGTTTAAGAAGGGACATAGACTAATGATACAGATACAAAGCAGTTGGTTTCCTTTGGCTGACCGCAACCCTCAACAGTTTGTGAACATCTATGAATGTGATGAAAGCGCATTTATGAAATCAATAATTAACGTCTATCATGATGGAACAAATAGCAGCAGTATAATATTGCCGGTATTGAGGTGATTTTGTAATTTTATATAAATTGTTTCTATGGATGCAGTTGTGTTTTATCCCGAAAATGAAGAGCAGTTCAACCGGCTAATGTCGTTTGCCGGCGACACAAATATCCCGGCAGTGAAGCTGAATGAAGAAGAAAAAAGAAAATTGGCTGGAATATTATTGGCAAATCTTGCTCAAAAGAATCCAAAAGCCTATGTGACGGATGAAGAAATCATATCTGTAGTAGAAGAAGTAAGACACGAACGATATGCCAAAGGAAGTTAAAGTTATCGTCGCTGCAGTCTTATCATAAAAAAAATCAATAATAAATTCTCAGAGATCCTTTCCTTATCATTTGCACACTGACTGATTTTATTAAAAAATATCTACCAGCAAATATTTCGCATTGAAGAATAAAAATCGTGCTTCGCTTGCATTACAAACAATCATTTTTATACACTTATAATAAATGACAGAAATATGAAGTTATCCGTCTTAGTCCTTTCAATTGTTGCAACTACAGTTCTTTCGGCGCAACAGGTAAATATTATTCCCCAACCTGCTGAGATGAAAATCGGAAAAGGGAATTTTTCTATTTCGCCATCGACGATGCTGGTTGTCAAAAATGGCGTAGATAATAATACAGCCGATTTTTTTAATGATTATCTGAAACAATGTTTTGGATTCAACCTAAAAAAAGTAAAATCAGCAGTTTCGAATTATATTCAGTTTACCACATTACAAACTTTGGTTCCTGGAAAAGAAGGAGCTTATTCCCTAACTGTCGCTCCTAAGGGCGTAACAATACAAGGTCAAACTGCATCTGGAACATTTTGCGGAATGCAAACGCTTATCCAGCTGCTTCCTGCAACACGCAACAATTCTAAATTATCAATTCCGCAATTATCAATTAACGACTACCCCCGCTTCTCCTACCGCGGCATGCACCTCGATGTTAGCCGTCATTTCTTCCCGGTCTCTTTTATAAAAAAATATATTGATTATCTCGCTTTGCATAAGTTCAATAAATTTCATTGGCATCTTACCGACGACCAGGGTTGGCGGATAGAAATAAAAAAATACCCCAAACTAACTTCAGTCGGTGCGTGGCGAAACGGAACGATCATTGGTCGTTACCCAGGTAAAGGAAACGACGGGAAACGCTATGGTGGCTATTACACACAGGAAGAAATAAAAGCAGTGGTGAAATACGCTGCTGACCGCTTTATTGATGTGATACCCGAAATTGAAATGCCGGGACATTCCTCTGCGGCTATTGCTGCCTATCCCGAACTAAGCTGTTTCCCCGAAGAACCAACAATAAAATATTTCCCCGAAAAATGTACATGGAGCGGGGACAAAAACGGAAAACAGGTTGAACAAACATGGGGTGTATTCGATGATGTGTTTTGTGCGGGTAAAGAAAATACATTTCGGTTTTTGCAGGATGTGCTTGATGAAGTGACCGCACTTTTTCCTTCTAAATATTTGCACGTCGGTGGAGACGAATGTCCGAAAGAAAATTGGAAACGATGTCCCCTCTGCCAAAAAAGAATTAAAGAAGAAGGATTAAAAGATGAGCATCAGTTGCAGAGTTATTTTATCCAGCGAATGGAAAAATATTTGAACGATAAAGGCAAAACATTGATTGGCTGGGACGAAATACTGGAAGGCGGTTTAGCGCCAAAAGCAGTTGTGATGAGCTGGCGTGGTGAACAGGGTGGTATTGACGCCGCGAAACAAAAACACGATGTGATCATGACGCCGGGCAATCCCGTTTATTTTGATCATACGCAAAGTAAAAATGAAGACTCGGTAACTATTGGCGGCTATAACCCGATTGAAAAAGTGTATGCTTACGAGCCATTACCGAAGGAATTAGATGCCGAAGAAGCAAAATATGTTTTAGGCGCACAGGCCAATTTGTGGACTGAATATATAACCAATGCACGAAAAGCTGAGTATATGATCTTTCCCCGCATGGCAGCATTAAGTGAAATATTATGGAGTCCGAAAGAAAATAAAAACTGGAATGATTTTGAAAAGAGATTGCCGACACAGTTTAAACGATATGATCTGTGGAAAGCGAATTATAGTAGGGCGTATTTTGATTTGAAAGCAACTGTTTTACCTACTGAAGACTATAATGGGCTATTATGGCAGATAGAAAACAGGTCTAAAGAGCCAATTACAATAAATTACAACAGAGGTGACTCAATATGGGCTTATACCGAAGCACAGTTGATTAACCGAAATACTGTTGCATATGCCTATAATGATAAAAGGCGTGTCGTACAAACATTTTCTTTCAACAAAGCGACCGGCAAAAAAATAACATTAACTACTCCTGCCTCCAGCAAATATCCCGGTGAAGGCGCATTTACATTGGTGAATGGGGTGCAGAATGAAACAGGATTGGCAAAAGCGGATGAGTTTCTTGGATTTGAAGGAACGGATTGTGAAGCCACAATCGATCTGGGAAAAGAAACTGAACTAAAAGAAGTAATTGCACATGTTTTAGAGCAAAAGCCCAGTTGGGTATATATGCCTTCAGATATGCTTGTTTTTGTTTCAAAAGAAGGAAAAGAATTCAAAGAACTGGAAATTGACAAATCAAGCCTGACCGCCACATTTGATAAAATGACTGGGTATATAAAAGTAAACCTCCAAAACATAAAATCCAGGTATATTAAATTGCTTATAAAAAACTACGGTATGATTGAAGAGGGCAATCCAGGCGCAGGAAATAAGGCATGGTTATTTGTTGATGAGATTGAGGTGAATTAACACGCATCAGGCCGCTGGAAGACGTCCTCAACGTAGAAATCTCATGAAGCGACCAGATGCGTTTGGCAACCGGTCGCTAACTTTAAGCCATGCATTTTGAGCCGAACCATATTTACCATCTCTATAACCGAGGAAACAATAAAGTGCCGATCTTTTTTAATGAAGAAAACTACCTGTTTCTTCTCAGAAAAGTCAGAAAGGAATGGTTGAAGCATTGCGATATTTTTTGTTACTGCCTCATGCCGAATCATTTTCATTTTATGTTGCTGGCAAAACCGGGAGGATGCGAAAATATATATATTAAAGAAAGACAAACCGATCTTCAAAACTTATCAAAAACAATTGGCAAGACCCTAAGTTCCTATACGCAGGCAATAAATATTCAGAATAATACAACAGGAAATTTATTTCAGAAAAAAACTAAAGCAAAATGCCTTACTGATATGTCAATTGATATTACTGACTACTCCGTCACTGAACACTTATTAAATTGCTTTTATTATATTCATTTTTAACCCACTGAAATCACATCTGGTTAATAGGCTTGAAGATTGGCGCTATTCATCATGGCCGGACTATTATGGAAATAGAAATGGGGATTTATGCAACAAAGAAAAAGCAATGAAGCTACTGAGATTACGGGAAAATGACCTTGATATCAACGCTGATTTTACACTTAATGAGAAAATACTTGAAAGAATCTGGTAAAATGCTTCTGGCCGTTTCGATGCGTCTGGCCGCTCGGTTAGGCTGATATTTTATAGAGCTCATCATTAGCGGCCTGACGCGTTTCACCAGGCCAGACGTATTAGAACTGCTTCAACCCCAGCTTACGAATAATAAATTCCCCGACATTTTTTCCCTCCTCTCTCCCATTCTCAATCGCATCACGAAAATGAATGCCACCGTACAAACGGCTGATCCTTGCTTCCGCTGCCGCTAAACGAAAGGAAGAAAACTTTCGCATAGGTATCCCGATATATGTTTCGGTGGAATCATCAAAAGAAAAATTATCACCCAAAAAATAAGTCAGCACTTCCGCTGCTGCGGTTGAGATAACGCTGTGTCCGCTGCTATATTCAGGAAAAGGCGGCGTTTGCAGGATCGGTTTCCATTTTGGATCAATATACCGGTTGATCACAGTCTCGGGGCGAATGCGATTGCTGCGGTATTTTTCGTCCCAGCAACTGATAAATGCATCATGCAGGGTCAAAGCAACTAATGTATGTAACAACATAGTGTTTTTAAAATCAAGCCCGGCGTCTTTAGCGGCAATGCCTGCAATACACATCCAGTGTCCGCCCGGTGAGATTTTCTTTAACCCAATGCTCATGTGTCCCTGGAATTGTACAGCGAAGGGATTGCAATCCCAGAAATTTGCGATCCACTTCTGCTCTTCGTTTAATTGATTGGTTATTGTATAAACGTCCTGCGCCAGCTTTATAAAATCGGACGACAGGTCCTCACTAAATTCCACACATGGCGTTGGTTTGAACTGTTGCGCCGAATCAAGAAAGAAAGTTCTGATCGTTTGCCAATGCGGTTCAATGGCAGCCATGTATTCAGGAGGCGTAGGCTTCCAGCTTGCTTTTGAATTCACCGGTGTATAACGCTGCAGTGTACTTAGTTTGAAATATCCGTCTGTAGCAGCATATCGAACGATCTGCTTTGCAATAATTTTTGCAAACGCAATAGAGGAGACAATTATTTCCGAAGAGTATTTTTTGCTTTTAAATACATTTACAAGATCCTGTTGCTTTTCTTCCAATAGGTAACCTGAAGGGATAATGTTCTTTCCTGTTTCTAAAATTCCATATAATACTGCCAATTCCTGATTCACTTCAGTCGAGACATTCAAAATTATGACGGGATATTCTCTTAACATTTTTTGAAAAGCCGAAACATTTCTGTCAAGGCGGGAAAGTATTTCATAACCTGTCAATACTGAGTAAGCATAAAATCTCGCTGCGGCTGGAGGATTAACTACATCATGATACATCACTTCTGTCAGGCTCCATACCTGTTGCTGAATGGTCGGAATGGTACTACTAATTCCGGGTGGCTGAGCAAACAGATTATTTGCAAAAAGCAGTAGTATTAAAAAAAACTTTTTCATTCTACCAATTTATAATTTGTCAGTCCGGCATCATTTATTCCTGCCAGTAAATAACGGGCATTATTCACCCGGATCACAGCTGCATCTTTTACATTGCCGGCCACAAACAGACCTGCATCTTTATTGGGTACAAAATTGAAATTGCCCTTGCCGTCGTTGAGCAACACCGTCCCGAAACCGGCGTCTACCTTTCCCATCTTTAAACGCGGATAATCATTATTCCCAAACAACAACAGATCATCGAAGCCATCATTGTTCAGATCTTCTACCACAATTTTATATACGGGAGTGAATTGTGCCTGTATAGGCAATGGTCTTTCGACAAAATGCCCGTTTACATTTTCAAAATAAGTTGTTGCGAGGTGTGCTGCTTTTAACCTTCCTGCATCTTTTAATTCTTCTTCAGTGAAAATATCCTCCAATGTGGCATCGGCATAACTTTTATAACTGGTAAATTTTTTCCGCATAGGATATATTTCATCCAGCAGTTCATCTCTTGACACATAAGGATAAGAACGACCCTTGATATAGCAGCATAGAAAAGGATCGATTGAACCGTTATTATCAAAATCTTTCCATATCATTTCCACAGGTTCATGTTCACTGGCTTTAAACTGCGAATTCAAACCCCAGTTGCCGATTATCATGTCCATATCGCCGTCATTGTCCGCATCAAAAAGTTCAATGGTATTCCACCAGCCCGAAAATGTTTGAAGTTCACTTTCCGATATTTGAAGTTGATGACCGCTATTTATAAATATTGTCGGAGCCATCCATTCGCCAATCACGATCAGGTCAGGTTTTTTATCATTATTGATGTCAATCCATTTAGCGCCTGTTACCATTCCTATCGTAGTCATGTTACCAGCCACGCTGCAGTAGCATCACTGAACTTTCCTTTCCCGTCATTTAACATTATAAAACTCGGAGGTGTTTTTGGATAGGCACCCGGCATAACCCTTCCACCAATGAAAAGGTCCATATCGCCATCTCCGTCAATATCAGCAGCGGCAACAACAGATTTAGCCGTAAATATTTTGGGTAAAGCATCGGTTGCCTTAGTAAAATTTCCTTTGCCATCATTAATAAATAACCTGTCCTGCAATCGAGGATCGTTTTCAATATAATCAGCATAACCACCACTGACAGCATAAATGTCAAGATCGCCGTCATTATCGGCATCAAAAAAGATCACGTCAGTTGTTGTCGAAATACTGTCTTCCGTAAAAGCGGGGATCATTTTTCTTTTAAAAGTACCATCTGCGTTTTGAAGAAATAATTCGCTGCCCTGCCCCTGCGAACCGCCGATAAAAATATCTTCTGTTCCATCGTTGTTGAGATCGCCGGTTTTAAATCTTGGGCCGCATTGCGAAAGCATTACCGGCATCAACGGCTGTCGTTTAAAATCATTATACTCCAATTGCAAATGAGAAAATTCGACCAACGGCATTTGATAACTAAAATATTTTCTGGAAGCCGTGGGATGAGAAACCGGGTGAGGCCTTGCATTCTTTTGCTCAAGGGTAATTACCCGATCCGCTTTAACGGCATATAAAATTTGTGAAGCTTCCCCTGGCCAAATAATTTTCAGGGAATCAACAAGCGTAGCATTTCCGAGACCGAAATGCAGCACTTCACTCACAGAAGACTGATAACCCCTTGTCGGCATTTGCTCGATAAATTGAATTTTTCCTTTCGAGAAACACCAAAGCTTTGCACCGAAACCAAAGGCATTTTTATTGTTTCCCTTCAGCCTGATGTTAAAGTAGTGATTGGAAAAAATCTCATTGCAATCATTCCTGAAAACACCTGCCTCTTCATTAATATTATTTACCACAATATCAAGATCACCATCATTATCCAGGTCCGCATACGCTGCGCCATTGGAAAGTACAGATTGTCGCAGACCCCATTCATCGGATACATCTTTGAAATTTAGTTCGCCATTGTTTTTAAATGCATAGTTCGCCAATAAAGTCACGGGCATCTCTTTAATGATCTCCATGTAATTAATGCTATCTCTTTTTACAACCTGCTTTATCAGGTAATCGCCCCAGTACTTTAAAAAATCTTTATTGGTATAATCTCTCATATACCCATTGGTAACAAAGAGATCTTTGTTGCCGTCATTATCGAGGTCGGCAAATAGCGGCGCCCAGCTCCAATCGGTATTCGAGATTCCGGCTAATTGCCCGATCTCGCTGAATGTTCCATTGCCATTATTCAGTTGAAGCATATTCCGCATAAACTGGTAATGAAATCCGTTCGTCGCCATTTCCTGGTAGAGCTCATAATTTTCCTGTGCCTGTAATAATTTTTGACGGCGATTATCTTCGGGCAACATATCCAGCGTAAAAATATCCACCATCCCATCGTTATTGATATCGGCGATGTCACTACCCATTGAAAATTCTGACAAATGGCTGAACATATACAACTCACGCTGCGAAAAAGTCCCGTTACGGTTATTGATATAGCAGTAATCCTGCTCCGTATAATCGTTGCTTACATATATGTCGGGCCAGCCATCATTATTAATATCTGAAACAGCTATTCCTAACCCAAAACTGATCGGGTTACCGCTGATACCTGCACTTTTACTGATGTCTTTGAACTTACCATTATCATTCTGGTAAAGTTTATCGGCTGCCAATGAATCATATTCTGTCTTCAGGTATTGCAGCTCCACATTTTTATACGCTTTGATATTATGGTTGAGTACGTAACAATCGAGATCGCCATCAAGGTCATAATCAAAGAAGATGGCTTGCGTGGAGCAGCCTTCATCTGCGAGTCCGTATTCAATCGCTTTTTCAGTAAATGTCAGATCATGGTTATTGATATAAAGTTCATTTCGTCTTGTCTTTGCTTCTCCTTTTCCCGAGTAACACACATAAATATCAAGCCAGCCATCTCCATTGATATCAACCATTGTTACGCCGGTCTTCCAATCCTTTCTACCACCTGTTCCCGACCGTTTGGAAATATCTTCAAAGTGCAAGTTGCCTTTATTCAGATAAAGTTTGTTTGAACGCATATTAGCAGTAAAATAAATATCGGGTAAGCCATCATTATTGATATCGCCTATGGCTACACCGCCGCCATTATAGAAATATTCGTAAGCAAGGATATTTAATGCGTCTGATTCTTTGATGGTATTGGAGAAATCAATACCGGTTTGCCGGGAAGATAGTTGGGTAAATAATTTTTTCGATGCTCCCTGGCCAAAAGAAGAATAAGCCGGCAACAATAACAACAGTAGTATTTTAAGAGGAACCTCTTTCATTGCTCAAGCTATTGCAGGTTAACAAAGGTCCTGGCATTAATTGAAAATTAAAAACAAGGCTACCAGGCGGCAGCCTTGCCCTGCTTGCTTAACTAATGATCGCTATGGTTTATCCCACCATACTCTTGATGTCAATTTATCGCCGCCCGACAAGTTAGCAATGGCGGCTGTATAATTCGGTCCGTTCGTCGATGCTTCTGACTGCGGATAGATCAACCTCCTCGGAATAGTACCACCTGTGACATTACCGGGATAGTTGACCGCAGTAAGAACAGGATATCCGCTTCTCCTCCAATTCGCAAATGATTCATAGTCGTTGAATATTGTGGCTACCCAGTATTGCGAATTGATCTGTTGCAAACCGGTTGCTGATAAATAAGGATGCGCCGTTAAATAAGTAGTGATCGCTGCATCAGCTACCGTCGCTGACCCATCCCACTGTGCCAATGATTTCATAGCGGCAGTAACACCGGCATTATAATGAGAAGATGCAGTACCCGAAACATTCCATCCTCTTTCCTTTGCTTCGGCTAACATCAATTCAACTTCTCCATAACTTATCAGCATCGTGATGCCATCCATCTTGGCATAAAAGCGATTGATAGGTCTTGAATAACCATTCAGGCTTCCGGGATAACCGGGAGCGGTGCTGATATCTGTTGGCCCGCCTTGTACATCGTAACCATTCGGCATACCTTTTTGAAGTGCCGGAGTACTGTTGCCTGCTGCGCCTAAAGTATTATCATTAGGCGGTGGAGGCGGCAATTCTGCCAATACACCGAGTCTTGGATCGGCATTGGTTTGTAAATAATCAATAAATGTTTTGCTCCAGCGAATGTTAGGTATCTCATAAGGAAGATTCAGTACCTGGCTTATGCGGTTAACCGTTGGGCGACCAAGTGCCTCGCTGTGTTTTATTGTAGCATTATCAGCAATGCTTGTCATTGGTCCGCCTGCTGCTGCTTTTTCTACCCATGTCTTTGCCGTAGAAGCATCCACTTTTGTTAAACGCATACCAAGACGAAGCATTAACGAATAGGCAAATTTTTTCCATTTTGCAACATCACCATTATATATCATGTCACCGGTTGCTACATCTTTGGTCGCATCCAAAGCAGTTGCGGCCTCGTCCAATTCCTTCAGCATGTCAGAATAAATGCTCTGTTGCTTGTCATATGCAGGTGTAAAATTTCTTGTATAATATCCAAGACCGGCATTAAAATAAGGAACATCTCCATATATGTCTGTTATGCGGTGAAAGATCAGCACTTTCATGATGCGGGCTATCTGTTGCAGATTGGAATATTCAGGTTTTCCTTTTGTCAATTCCACGAGGTCAACAATAAACTTCACCTGTTCAGCATAGGCTCTTTCAAAGTAAGCAGCACAATAATCAGGGTTCAGGAGATATTTATCTCCAGCCCAGTAACCGGCAACATGAGAGAAATGCTGGATCATTGTACTGAGATATATTAGTTGAGCTCTCCATGTTTCGTAACTGAAATCTTCACTTCCTGTATAACGTAATTGGGACGTAGTTAATAGAAAATTTGGATTAAAGTCATTGGGACCTGCAGCGGTAGGATCGGTATTGAGGTCTTCGAAATTTTTGGTGCAGTTGGACGCCAGCATACTGATCACAACTACTACCACGAAATATTTTATAAACGATTTCATACTATTTAGGTTTTAGAATGATCAGAATTTTACATTTACATTTAAGCCCATTGAACGGAAGGGAGGAACACCAGCTAATTCAAGTCCTTGTCCCACCCCACCTGCATAATTAGATTCCGGATCGATATTCGGGGTGTGTTTCTTCAGTATTGCCAGGTTACGTCCTACTAAGGAAATGTTGATTCCCTGTATCGGTAATTTGTGGAACATGGAGGCAGGCAAATTATATCCTATTACCACCTGCCGCAATTTGATAAAGCTGGCGTCATACACGAACTGGGAAGAAACTCTTGATGCAAGCGCTCCGTAATAATCCCATGAATCTTCTGAAACCGTATTTTTATTTCCCGCCTCGTTGACGCCATCGCCGATAATTCCTGTTTCGCGGCCAACCAACGTCATTTTATGAAGACCAAATACGGTAGCATAATAATTAGTGGCTGAAAATATCTTTCCTCCATATTTAAAATCAATAAGCACTCCGAAGTTGAAATTTTTGATCGTTACTTCGTTATTCCATCCGCCAAACTTGTCATGGAAGCCTGAGCCCATCGGGATAAGATTACCCTGCAACGGACGACCATCTGCGTCAAATACTATTTGTCCACTTGCGTTTCTTTTATAATCAAATGCCATTACCTGTGATGCCGGCAATCCTACGATATGCTTTCCATAAGCGTTTTGTGTACGCGATTGTGCACCTTCAATATCATAGTTCGTCTGATCACCGGATAATTTCAGTACTTTATTATTCAGCTTTGTGAAATTGATGGAAGATGTCCAGGTGAAATTGGTTTTCCTGATGATCGTTCCGGTGACCATTGCCTCTATTCCTTTATTCTGCATTTCACCGATATTGATCGTAGCGCTGGTATAGCCTGAAGTAATAGAAGCAGGCACATTAACGATCTCATCAATTGTTTTGCGATGGAAATAAGAAACATCTACCGTCAGCCTGCTTTTCAGGAAGCGGAGTTCAGTACCTACTTCGATCTCCCGCATCCTGTACGGTTGCAAAGCGGCATTGGGAATTGAGCCGTTATTAATCGTACCGATAGGGTAACCATTTATACTACCGGCGATGCCGTAATACAATTTGGTTTGATATGGTTTTGCTTCGCCGCTGGTATTCGCCCAGGCTGCACGAAGTTTACCATAATCCAGCCATGATGGTTTTAAAAATTCAGAAAAAATAAAACTGGCGCTCACAGATGGATAGAATAAATGATTATTCTCTAACGGAAGTGTAGAGAACCAGTCTTCACGACCCGTAGTATTCACGAATAAAAAGTTTTTGTAAGAAAATTCCGCTGAGTAATAGAGTGATTGAGTTTCTTGCCGGAAAAGATTATAATCTGAGTTTTTATTTTTTGCATTATCCAATACATATAAAAAGGGAATGCTGAACTGATCGCCTGTGTTGATGATCTGCTCGAACCTGCTTTTTCTTACGTTTCCACCTGCTGATATGCTCAAACTTAAATCGGTCGTAATTTTCTTATCTGCCCCGATCAAAAAATCTGCATTGATCTCGCTTCCCCTGTTAGATTGCTCAGTAATATTTCCTGCAGGATAATAAGCGGTGCCGGTTGGTGTCACTCCTGTTGATCTGTCTGAATAGTAATCCTGGCCGAAACGTCCTTGCAAATACAACCAATCAGTAAAATTATAACGGATAGATCCCATCGCTATAATTCGATTGCGTGAAAGATCATTCACCCACCTATTGGCAGCGAACCACGGATTGGTGACGAAAATATTTTCAGAAAAATTGATCTCTGATCCATCAGCCTTATAGCCGGGTCTCAATACCTGCTCATCCAGCGTTGTCGGTAAAAACAGAATTCCAAAATTTGAGTTACCTGGTGAATCGCTAAGGTTAGGACGGTTCTTACTTTTCTCCGTAATATAATTAACTATCGCAGCGATAGATAAACGCTTTGTCACTTTGCTATTGATGTTAAGATTCACTGAGTTCCTCTTTAAATCTGAACCCGGCACAACTGATTTGTTCATCAGGTTCGAAACAGATAAACGGAAATTGCCATTCTCATTTCCGCCGCTGAATGCTACGCTGTTTGTGGCAGTAGTACCTGTTTGGTAAAAATTTTTAATGTTATCCGGATGTGCAGCATAGGGCCTGCTCACACCGTCAAATTGAACTGAATTACTTCCATCAATTTTTGCGCCCCAGCTATTAGCCCCCGATGCATAAGCATTTGCCTGGCTTGTTGGTTTTACACCAAGTAGTCCTTGTCCATACACATATTGAAAATCACTGTAGTCTATAATATTATCTACTACAAAATTTGAATTCACTTCTACACCTACGCCCTTTTTATCTTTCCCGCTCTTAGTAGTAATAAGGATCACACCGTTGGAAGCACGTGAACCATACAGGGCTGAAGCAGTAGAACCTTTCAGCACTGATATTTCTTCGATATCATCCGGGTTTATATTGGAAATACCATCTCCCATATCTGCTCCGCCCCACATGCCGGCACTACCCCGGTTGCTGTTGTCAATCGGAACTCCATTTATGACATATAATGGTTGTCCGCCTGTAAAACTATTTATACCCCGGATCACCACATTGCTTGAAGACCCAGGCCCTCCATTTACACCGCTAACGTTTACTCCAGCCACTTTACCGGCAAGACCATTAGCAACATTTATTTCCCGGGCTTTTGTTAAACTTTCTCCATCTACTTTCGTTACCGAATAACCCAATCGCTTGGCTTCTTTACGAATTCCAAGTGCTGTCACCACAACTTCTGCCATATCCTGTCCGGAAAGTGACAATGAAACACTTAGTGTTTTGTCATTTCCAATTGCTACTTCCTGCGGCTCATATCCAACATAGGAAATCACTAATACTTCGCCTTTGTTTGCATCAATTGAAAAATTGCCTTTATTATCCGTGGTTGTGCCGCGTGTCGTTCCTTTTATCCTGACGCTCACTCCCGCAAGGGGTGTACCGTCTGAGGAAATCACCTTGCCGCTAATAGTTTCGACAACTGGTGCATCTATGGATTTTGTTTCAGATTCATCATAGCTAGCAACGTTATATTCATCCTTTTTCCGGTACTTCTCTTTGGCATTCAGGATCACAAAAGTGTTGGCAGATATTTTTTTGTATTTTAATCCTGTATTGTCAAGTACTTCATCAAGGATCTGCTCAATATCCGCAGCCGGGTCTTTAACAGGGTTAACTGTTTTGTTTGCCAGGCTCTCATCGGAAAAAAGAAAATAAACACCTTTTTGCTTATTCAGGTTTTTTAAAACGGAAATAAGCGTTTGTTTTCCGTTAGTATCATCGGCGGTATTAACGAATCGATTGTTCCCGCCGGAAACAATGTCTTTGGAAGTGGCTTTGACATACCCTTCTTGTGCAGATATATCTGTTGTACACAAAATTTGGGCAGCAGCCAAATAAGCAAGCAGTTGATAAAATGGTTTTACATGTCTCATACAGCAATCGTTTAAAAGTGAATTGTAGCGTTTATGGATTAGCAATTACAATCGTTTTGTCATTTCTCATGATCTTGAAATCATTGGTCGCCTCGATCGCCTGCAACAGCACATCAAGATTATTATTAGGCATGATCCCATTGATGGTTTTTTCGCCGACTGAATCATCTTCCAACCTGATCACAACACCATAATGATTCCTGATCATACTTACTACATCCTTCATGGGTGTTTTGTCAAAATTCAGTTTGTTCTCTTTCCAGGCCAGAACGGTTTCTTCATTTGTTGTTTTCTTTTCAGCTTTGTTGTTCTGTATCTCAACAAAATCTCCGGGCTTCATCAGTATTTCCTGACCATCATTCGTTTTTATGGTCACACTGCCTTCAGTAAGCAGGACGCTTGTTTTATCATCACGTGTGCTCACATTAAATTGAGTACCGGTGACGATCACATCCAATTGACCGGCATGAACAATAAACCTGTTTCTCTGTGCCGTTTTCTTTACATGAAAAAAAGCTTCGCCTTTCAGCCAAACTTCACGGTCTTCACCCTGGTTCCAGTCCTTGCTTAAAGTAACAGTCGTATGGGCATTCAGCATAACCTGTGATCCATCAGGTAGCTCCTGCTGGGTAAGCTGTCCGTATTGAGTTTCGATAACAGGCTTTGAAGAAACAGACGAGAATTTAAAAAAATAAAGCCCGCTAAATAAAATAAGGACGGCAGCCGCGGCGCCTATCCACCAATGCCTGCGGGAAGACCTCATTCTTACAACAGGGGCTGTATCATTTTCAAGCTCCTCCAGTTTTGCATTTAGCTCAGCGTATTCCCTTTCAATCTTAAAAGACGATACAGGATTTTCACGGACGGCAAAGGAATCCATGATTTCAGTTGCTTCGGCTGCCATATCACGGTATTCCTGGTTTTCGCTTAACCAATTTTCCCACACTGTCACCTTTTCGTCAGATTCCTTATAAAACCACGAGAGGTACGTATCATCAGCGATCATTTCGTCAACGTTGAGGAAGGTTTTTTGCATACCAACAAATTTGTTTTATACTTCTAAGTACCACAGTCATAAGTTTTGTAATGATGTTTTTGAAACTTTTTTACCTTGAGCCCGGAAAAATCATTTTTTCCAGACTCTGCTGCAGAAAATTGCTAACGATTGCAAAACCAGAACAAGGATATAGAGCTATGGCATGCCTTTAAAAAAGGCGACAGGAACGCGTTTGGAGAATTGTTCCGACGATACTACTCTTTACTTTTTCAATATGGTATCAAACTTTCCAGGGACAGCATGGTAGTAGAAGACTGTATCCAGGAATTATTTGAGGAGATCTGGCAGACCAATTCAGAAACAGAGGTGCGGTCCGTAAAAGCCTATTTGCTAACTTCCGTTAAATACAAAATATTTAAACTCTACCGCAGCTCCTCAACAAAATCGTTCGACGAGGTACAAGATGCGGCAACCTTCGAGATCAGTCATGAAAATTTCATTGTTACCCAGGAAGAAGATCGCCAGAAAACTGAACGAATAATAGCTGCATTAAAACAATTGCCTGCCCGCCAACAAGAAATTGTTTATCTCAAAATTTATCAAAACCTGGGTTATGATGAGATCAGTGAAGTGATGAATATTAACTACCAGGCAGCCCGTAATCTTTTTTCGCAATCCATAAAATCGCTTCGCAAACTATTATCTTCAATTTAAAAGTATGTGTATTACCAGTTACCTGCGCTGCATACTTTAAAGCAAAATTCAAAGAAGCAGGTTGTGATCTCAAGATAGCTAGTCACATTTTAATATCTTTGAACAAATAGCATCAGAAAACAATACGACATGGCAAAAAAAACAGCTCCGATTGATCTCTCCGACAGTTTTGAAAAAATTCCTATAAAAATATTCCCCGGCCTGAATGAAGGTTCGCAATTCGTGGCGCGAATCATTGCAACACTGATACGTGATAAACAAAAGAAAAAACAAAATTGTGTATTAGGTCTCGCGACCGGTTCTACTCCCCGTTCATTATATGATGAGTTGGTAAGAATGCATAAGGAAGAAAAGTTGAGCTTTAAAAATGTGATCACCTTTAATCTTGATGAATATTACCCGATAGATAACGATGCGCTGCAAAGCTATAATCGTTTTATGCGAACCCATTTGTTTGATCGCATTGACATTAACCGGAAAAACATTCATATCCCGAATGGGGAAATAAAAAAAGAAGATATAAAAACACATTGCCGGGAATATGAAAAAAAAATACAGGAAGCCGGCGGTATAGATCTGCAGATACTTGGTATCGGGAATAACGGTCATATCGGTTTCAATGAGCCGGGCTCCGGTATTTATTCCAAAACAAGATTAATTACACTTGATAATTCCACTCGTATCGCCAATGCGTATGAATTTGCCAATATATCAGAGGTACCCCGGCTTGCGATCACCATGGGTATCAGTACGATCTTAAAATCAAAGAAGATCATTTTAATGGCATGGGGTTCTGCCAAAGCTCCTGTTATTAAGAAAGCCGCTGAAGAAGATGATACAGAGTTTGTACCTGCTTCTTTATTACAAAACCATGATGATGTAACATTCGTGGTTGATGAAGCAGCAGCTTCAGAGCTTACAAGAAATAAATCACCGTGGCTCACCGGCGATTGCGACTGGACGCCAAAGATGATAAAAAGAGCGGTGGTCAATATGGCGCTGAAACTAAAAAAACCCATCCTTAGTTTAACCAACAGTGATTATAATGAGTATGGCCTGAGCGACCTGCTTGTTGAAATAGACGATGCGTATGAAATAAATCTTAAAGTATTTTATATGCTCCGCGATACGATCACCGGTTGGCCTGCAGGGAAACCCAATTCCGTTATTCCCGGTCACCCCGAACGTTCTGAACCTTATCCAAAAAGAGTGATTATATTTTCTCCGCATCCTGACGATGACATCATCAGTATGGGTGGAACTTTTCAACGCTTGCATGACCAAGGCAATGACGTGCATGTCGGTTACCAAACATCCGGCAACATTGCAGTAACCGACGAATTTGTTACCCGCTTTCTTGATTTCGCAGTGGGCTTTGAAGAGATCGCCGGTATTGATACCAGCAAATCAGGAAAGATCCTTGCCAATGCAAGGAGATTCATCGCTAATAAAAAATCAAACCAGGTTGATCCGAAGAACATTCGTGAGATCAAGGGGTTGATCCGTCGTTGTGAAGCAAGTGCAACCTGCCGTTACGTTGGCATCAAAGAAAGCAACATTCATTTTCTCAATCTTCCTTTTTACGAGACAGGTACTATAGAGAAAAAACCAATGAGCGAAAAAGATATCAGGATCACGATCGAATTGCTGAAAAATATAAAACCGCAACAGGTTTATTGTGCCGGAGACTTTGCCGACCCGCACGGTACTCACATCGTTTGCTTTCATGTGGTGCTGGAAGCGTTAAAACGACTAAAGGCAGATGGGGAAGAATGGATAAAAGATTGCTGGTTATGGCTCTATAAAGGCGCCTGGCAGGAATGGAATATTGAAGAAATAGAAATGGCGATACCCATGAGCCCCGACCAGGTTTTGAAAAAACGTTTTGGAATTTTCATTCATCAATCGCAGAAAGATATGGTTCCGTTCCAGGGAAATGATTCAAGAGAATTCTGGCAACGGGCGGAGGAAAGAAATGCAGGCACTGCGGCCATTTACGCTGATCTTGGCTTGACGCATTATGCTGCTATGGAGGCGTTTGTAAAATACAATTATTAACAAATCGGCGTCTTCCGGCATTGACCCAAAGTTTTTATCTTTACAAAAAATAAACCACTATGGCACTATTCAAATCGGGAAATCCCGCATTACAGGAAAAAGCTTTTGAGGGAACGATCTTCCACGGAATTTCCACCGGCGAAGAAATGACGATTAAAGGCACCATGAATAAATTTGGTGTTCTTTTTATGCTAATGATTGCTTCTACGTTTTTCGCATGGAATCAATTTCAAAAAGGCGGTAATCCTATGCCTTTTATGATAGCAGGAGTAGTTGGCATTCTTGTCCTGGGCATTTTAATGGCATTTAAGAAAGAATGGTCGCCTGTACTTGCGCCTGCATACGCTATTATACAGGGTTTGTTCGTGGGATCAGCTTCTGCTGTATATGATTATTCGTTTAAGACAACCTATCCCGGCCTTGTTGCCCAGGCTGTAGGGCTTACATTAGTAGTTGCAATTGTTATGTTTATTCTTTACAAAACAAGGATCATTAAGGTCACTCAAAAATTCAGATCAGTTATAGTTATCGCTACAGCCAGCGTCATGATATTTTATCTTATTCAATGGATCGGGTTTTCCTTTGGAGCAACGATTGGCGCATTTACCAGTGCCAGTACACCGTTAGGGATTGGTTTTTCCGTTGTCGTTGTTTGCCTGGCGGCTTTAAATCTTCTGCTTGATTTTGATATGATAGAAAAAGGAGCCGAAAAAAGAGTTCCAAAATATATGGAGTGGTACAGTGCGGGCGGGTTGCTATTTACTTTGGTATGGTTGTACCTGGAAATACTTCGCCTGTTATCTAAACTAAGAGACTAAAAGATTATTTCTTATTCAATAAAAACTCCGTTTCACTTAGCGAAACGGAGTTTTTTATTTTTTAGATGAAGACGTTTCATCCGTCTCTTTCACGTTCGTATCTTTTGCTTCCGGTGGAGGATTCTCAATAAATTCACTCATATAAATTCTAAATAACACTACTATATAGCTGATCAGGAGCGGGCCGAAAACCAAACCGATAAATCCAAACAATCCAAGACCGACGATCACTCCCAGGATGGTAATGACAGGATGAACATCTCCTATCCTTTTCAATAACGTGATCCGAGCTATGTAATCTATATTTCCGGTAACGATCACGCTGTATATTAACAGCCAGGTTGCCTGCCAGGTGTCTCCAATGGCATAGGAATAGATCACCAGTGGTACCCATACTACCATTGTTCCCACAACAGGAAAAAAAGCAAATACGCCTGTAAGAAACCCCCATAGACCCCATTCTTTTACGCCAAAAATGAAGTAACCCAATGCCGCGACCAATCCCTGGATGACCGAGATCAGGGGTATACCTAACGCATTTGCCTTTACCATTTTCTTCGTTTCTGAAGCGAGCATATTGATGTTTTCCTGCTTCAGCGGGATAAGCCTGGTCAATGTCAACTCTATTTCCCTTCCGTTATACAACATATAGTAAAGTACAAATAACATTATCGCAAGGTTCGTAATAAGATTGACCGTATCATTCAAAATGGAGGGAATAACGGTAGTAAGTTTGCTTAATGAGCTTTCAATAGAACTTGCGGAAACGAATTTGACGCCCATCTTATTCTGAACAGTTATCAAAGAGTGTTTTGCTGCATTGATCATCGCTGTCGGGTCATCGAGGAAAGAGTTGATCTTCGGACTTACGAGCATGATCGCGATAAAAACGGGGAGTCCTATTAAAAGGAGATAGTATAAGATAAAAAGTCCCGCGGCCCATCCTTTTTTCCATTTGCGATTATAAATAAGATGAAAATAATTGCTTCGGCTTAAGATGTATAGCGTAAGAGCTCCTAACAGACCCGGCAAAAAAACATACAGCTCCTGTATTACAAGATAACAAAGCAATATAATAATCAGCAAAAGAAGTACCTGCTTTATCCGGTTATTGAAACTTGCCATAAAAAATAATAATGATACCCAAGATAAGCCATTGATAATTCAAAAAAGAAGCCAGTTTAATATCTCCTACCCAAAACGCTCCACAGCGAATGGGGTAATGTCCATGCTGATTGATGTTTCGTTGATGATCTCGCTTACCAATTTACCTGTACCGGCACCGAGACTCAGACCCAGCATCGAGTGTCCCGTCGCGATCACCACATTATTCCATCTCTTTACTTTCCCGATATAAGGCAATCCATCTGCCGAGCATGGTCGATAGCCATACCATATATGTTCAACGGCAGGCAATGGTATATCAAATTGCGGATAAAAACGTTTTACGGAATTTAAAATGCCCTGCACCCTGCTCATTCTCGGAGATTTTTGCGTAGAAGTAATTTCCATCGTTCCCCCAAAACGAATTTTGTTCCCATCCATCGGAGTAATTGCAGCACGACCTTCCATCAACACGGCTGGATAATTGACTTTATAAGGAGAATTTTCTAAAGTGATGGAATAACCTCTGCCCGGTATCAAAGGAATTTTAATGTTTAACATGGTAGCCACCTCGCGGCTCCACGCGCCTGCCGACAACACGACACGATCTGCGTCGTAGCTGTTTCGATGGGTTATTACCCGGGTTATATTCGCTTTATCTTTTTCAAATTTTATCACTTTCTCTCCTGGAATCAACTCTACACCGGATCGTTTCAGACAATCAAGCAAACCATGCATAAGTTTGTCGGGAAAAAGATGAGCATCGCATTTAAAAAGTATAGCACCCTTACCGTTGATCTTCGTGTGTGGTTCCAGGCTTTGCAATTCATCATAGGAAAGTAATTCTGTATCTAAACCAAGTTCTTTAGCTTTCTCAACAGTATGTTTTGCATGTTCAGCTTTTTGTTCTGTTTGGAAAATCTCAAGTAATCCTTTATGTTCATACGAAAAATCAAAATCCTTTTTCCATTCGAGATATTCATGTTGACTCAACAATGCGATATCACGAAGCGGTATGGCAGCATTCTCTACATTTTTTTTTGATGCGCTTCGGATGAAATTCATCCCCCAGTCAATCAATGCGCCATTCAATCGCGGTTGCACATAAAACGGGCTCTGCGGATTCCACATCCATTTTAATCCCTGCTTTACAATTCCCGGTGCCGCCAAAGGTATAAAATGACTTGGACAGACATAGCCCATGTTTCCATAAGAACAGTTGTCGGTAAAATCACTTTTGTCCAAAACAGTTACATCCCAGCCTGAGCGACGCAAATAATATGCGGAACTTAAACCAATGATGCCACCACCGATGATTATAGCTTTCATAATATCTGTTGTGAGTGGTGAATGGTCAGTGGTGAGTGGTGACTAAAGAAGCACGCCTACTCACAACTCACCACTCACTAGATTACCTGGAATCCATACGCATACGGATCATCTTCTTTATCTATAGTAATCGTATTATAACCATAGATCTTCGCCCAACCTTCAATCGAAGGACGAATAGCTGGCTTACCATCGACGGTTAACTCCTCTTCAATCCTTCCAATGAATTTGCTCCCGATGATACTCTCGTGAATGAACTCATCTCCTTTTTTTAATTTCCCTTTTGCATACCACTGCGCCATTCTTGCACTTGTTCCTGTTCCGCATGGTGAACGATCAATTGCTTTATCACCATAAAATACGGCATTGCGTGCAGTGGAAGTTTTATCAATCACAGCGCCTGTCCACAAAATATGAGAGCACCTATTGATGGTCGGATCTTCCGGATGAACAAACTCATATTTTTTATTAATATTTTTTCTGAGCTCTCGTGCCCATGAGATCAGTTTGTCTGCAGAATAATGTTCAAGACCCTTGAAGTTTTTCTGAACATCAACAATTGCATAAAAATTTCCTCCGTAAGAAACATCAATTACCAATTCACCCAGTTCGGGGCAATCAACAGTTAATTCAGAAGAATAAAGAAATGATGGCACATTCGTCAACTTCACACTTTTCACTACGGAATTAAGTCCGCTATTCATTACATATTCCGTTATGACTAATCCTGCAGGCGTTTCCATTTTTACAATACCCGGTGTCTTTGGCATTATCAATCCTTCTTCAATCGCGATTGTGATAGTTCCAATTGTTCCATGTCCGCACATTGGCAGACAACCACTCGTCTCAATAAATAAAACTGCAATATCATTTGACGGATCATGTGGCGGATAAAGAATACTTCCGCTCATCATATCATGGCCGCGGGGTTCAAACATCAGCCCGGTCCTTATCCAATCATATTCTTTCAGGAAATGTTGGCGTTTCTCACTCATGTTCGTTCCCTCTAATACAGGCCCGCCTTTTTTTACTAATCTAACAGGATTGCCGCAGGTATGTGCATCTATACAATGGAAAGTATGTTTCATGCGGGCTATATCAGGGCTTCCTTATGTGATTGTGAAATATCTATGGAAAGATAATCGGGCAACGCGGGTCTTTCGGTCAGTGCCGAATGGATAATATTAAGTATCCGCTCTCTTTCTTCTCCATTCAATGTCAATCTCGGCGCTCTTACATATTCGGAACCTAAACCCACTTCTGATTCACACAGTTTGATATATTGCACCAGCTTCGGAACAATATCCAATTCCAGCAATGGCATGAACCACCGATAGATCTTTTTCGCTTCTTCTATCCTGCCTGCTTTGGTCAACCTGTATATGGCTACAGTTTCCTTCGGAAAAGCACAAACCAATCCTGCCACCCATCCATCAGCACCAAGAAGCAACTCTTCCATGGCAATAGTATCTACTCCGCATAATATTTTGAATCTATTCCCAAACTTATTGATCAGTCGTGTAATATTAGTCACATCTCTTGTTGATTCTTTGATGGCTTGTATCGTTGGCGATTCGGCAAGTTCTTCAAACATCTCCAATGTAACTTCGATCCTGTAATCAATAGGATTGTTATAAATCATGACCGGTAGATTGGTGGCATCGGCTATTGTTTTAAAATAGGTCACCGTTTCGCGATGATCGCTTTTATACCGCATAGGAGGCAGCAACATCAAGCCTTTTGCTCCCCATTTGTCCGCCAGTTCTGCTTGTTTGATGGCTTCAGCAGTTGCTCCTTCTGCGATATTGAGAACTACGGGTATCTTTCCATTGACAATGTCCAATGTTGTTTTAACCAGCATCTCTTTTTCTTCCAGCGATAATACACTTGCTTCCCCCAAGGTACCACCCAGCACTATTCCATTTATTCCTGCTTCCACTTGTGCAAAGATATTTTTAGAGAACAGGTCAATGTCCAATGCGCCTCTTTGCGTAAATTTTGTTGTGATGGCGGGGAAGACACCTTTCCATTGAATACCCATGATCCGTTATTTTTTTCAAAGGTATCTTTTGGCGGGCAATTTTGGGGAGGATTTTAGTTATTGCACGGTGTTATTTTCAGATTGTACAAATTTGTCACTTACTATGCCGCCTGATTGGACTAATTTGTTTCCACTGAGAACATGTGCGGCTCTCACAAAATCTTTGTATTCTATCACATTACCGGAATCAGCATAGCATCGGGCAAATTGATTATTCTTTATGTAAGAGACTTGTGTGCCGACCAGGCTAATCATGTTGCCGTTGTTGTAAATACCGTTTTTGCAATCCTGTAATTTATTTCCTGTAAAAATAAGTTTGGGTCCCATGGTACTTTCATCATTGCCACCACGTAGCATGTGCAGCACAGCCCCCATATGATTAACTATGACGTTGTCTGTAAAAACTAGTTTCTCCACGTTATAATATCCTTTGTTGTCTGTCTCATTACTGAAATCAAGAAGTTGACAGTAATTATTTTCGAACCGGCAATTTTTTACAACAATACTATCGCAAACAACCGATTTGCTTGCCCGGAAGAAGGCTCCATCACCGGCAAACAGGTTTCTGAAAATACAATTACGAACAACAAGATTAACATGGTTACTCGTTCCGGACGTATCAGTCCTGATAAAACTGGAAAAGCCATGTGAAGCATCATCAGCTTCAGCCAGGTCAAGATCAAGTCCGGTGAGTTTAAAAGTATTTCCTCCTTTTATTTCGAATAATATGGGTTGGGTTAAATTTCCCTTTCGCCATTGAAATCTTATTTTTTGTTTTCCCGAAGCAATGATCTCGACATGCCGGTTAATAGGCATCGGATCATACATTTGATAACTTTTTGCAGTAAGATCAATGATCAACTTATCCGATTTGGTATTTGAAAGAGCGTTTCTGATTTCCTCCGTTGTTCTGCAGGAAACACTCTTTGTTACTTCAGTGCCTTTATTCTTGTTATACCATTTGGCACCGCATGAGCTGTAAGCATTAGCTGATATTTTCTTTAATAAGGAGAGATCAGAAAAGCCCGGCCTTCCGGAAAGGGAATGACTTAATTTTTTCTCCGATTCCTGTTGCAGCGAATCATTGATCTTATAATGGCTTCCCGAAGGAATTGGAAGCGGAATATTATCCATCTTTTGTGTACCAAAAGTTGTTTTCCGAAAACCACCGACTGTTTCCTGTTTAATTTCCTTGCTTATATCATTGCCTGCAAATGTAAACCCGTCAATGGCATCAAATGTTTTGTAAATGTTGTTGTCCTTATTGTTGTAAAACGCATTATTTACCAAATAAACGTTTTGCGGAGCCAAGGTTCTTTCAGTGTCACTTCCCTCGCAAAAAGAGACCGGTGTACAATTAAACCAGGTGTTGTTGGCGATCACAGCATCCGTCACCTGCACATAACGGTTAGCCGGAGAATTGGGAATACCGTTCATGATGGATAACGGCGAACGAAAATCGATACCCCGGCACCGGTAAAAAAAATTATTAATGATCCATTGACCTTTATTGATCACACGAACGCCTCCGGTTCCTTCTTTATCATTGCCAAGAAAAACGTTGTTCTCAACTATATTATAATTTCCGTGACGGAGCACTACTCCACCCTGGCATTCCTTGAAAAAATTATTACGAATCACGTTTTCGCAAGATTTAATGGAAACAACTTCTGTTTCACCATCACAATGCTCAAAGAAATTATCGGTGATCTGTGTATTGGAATTGAACTGGCAATGCTCCGAAACACCCACACGTATGATCTCACCACCGTTAGAAGCAAGAGGCAACCGGATGCCGAAAAAATTATGATCAATGGAATGAAAATTCTCCCGACTCCTGTCATCATCAAGAATAACTGCGAGCAATACACCTATGTTCTTTTTATTTAAGAAACTGCAATGATCCAACCTGTTGTTTTTCCCATAAAAAGCCACCCAGTGATTTTCATTTAACCGTTTGGGATTATTAAAATCATTGATTACACAATTTGTTACCCGGCAATTATTTGCCAGTTGGCTTTTATCGATCCGAAAATTGATCACTTCATCGCCGCCAAAGCCATTTATAAATAACAATCCATCTACGACGATAAATGTACCCCCTAACTTTAATTGTGAATGACCAGTCACCAAAACTTTCCCGGAGGATTGTGCCTTGAATACAATAGGTCTTTCTTTGGTTCCTCTGCAATTCAAAGCGATGATCACATTGTTCCATTCGCCGTTCTGCAGAACGATCGTATCGCCTGGCTGCGCATGCTGGTTGGCTTTTTTCAGCTCTTCAATATTCCGTACGATTATTGTATTTGAGAAAGCCATTAAAGAAATAAATAAACAGCAAACCGGAAACACCAATTTTTTCATTTAATAATTTTTATTTTGAGCGAATGTTTTTTGGAATTATACGTTGTGAAGATTCTCTGATTTGTAATTTTGGCTTCAGCACCACCTCAGCATGATCCATATCGTTATGATGCACTCTTTCAATAAATAATTTAGCTGCGATCTTGCCTAGTTCAAACGCAGGCTGATCTACACTCGAAATTTTAGGCGTTACAAGATTCGTGATCGGTTCATTATTAAAACCAACAAGCCCGATATCATGGGGCATATTCAATCCTTTTTCTTTAATGGCCAGCATTGCCCCGATCGCCATACGATCACTGATGGTGAAAATAGCATCGGGCCTTTTTTTCATCGCCAGTAATTCCTTTGTGGCGAGATACGCGTAGTCCTGGTTAAAATCACAATGAATTACAAGATCCGGATCAAGTTTGATCTTGTATTTCTTTAAAGCATTAATATATCCTTCCAGTCTGCTGTTGCTAATACCGAGATTTTTGGGACCGGCAAGTATCGCAATACGTCTGTATCCCTGCTCGATTAAATGGATCGTTGCCTGGAATCCTCCATCAATATTATCAATCCTCACGCCTGGAGCATTCAGATGTGGTGTCACACGATCAAAAACCACCATCGGCATTTGTTTTTCCTGTATCTTTCTGAAATGGTCAAAGACTTTCGTTTCGCTGGACACCGAAATAATAATGCCGTCCACCAAACTATCCAATAATCTTCTTGTATTAACTATTTCCCGGCCAAACGATTCATTGCTTTGGCAAACCATGACAGTATAGCCTGCTTCCAGAGCTACTTCATCAATTCCCTTTACCATTGTTGACAACACATAGTCAAGATTGGGAACGATCACACCTATATTATGGGTCTGTTTTTGTTTAAGACTTAATGCCAGTTTATTTGGATGATATCTTAATTCTTCTGACAATGCCATCACCGCTTTTCTTGTATCCGCATTCACATCCGGTGCATTCCGCATGGCGCGGGACACGGTAGAAAGAGAAATATTTAACTGTTTTGCTATATCCTTAATGGTTGCGGGCTTACTCATAATGGCAAAAAGTAAAGCTAAAGCAAATATGATTACGAGAATGCCGGTAGCGTTGCCGGTATCGTTCCCGGTATTGCATTTTTATAAATTATCTAACGAAATAGATTTCTAAAGAAAATAATCTAACAGTTCGATAGATTATTCAAAATTTAATAATCATTGAAAAATGACCTGCCTGATATTTCCGGTTAATATTGCCACAGAAACTTGCCGGATGAGACATAAACTGCTTTACATTATTGATACCAGGTTCGATTTTTCCGATGTCCGGCTTCCCTTTATTTATCACATAGATCCTGTCCCCGTACATTTTTTTAAATCGTCAAAATCTATTCAATGAAAGGAAAAGTAGCATTTGTAACCGGAGGCGCCAGGGATATTGGCAGACAGGTCTCCTTAAAGCTGGCTGCGGCCGGCGCAAAAGTCTGTATCAATTATCATGATAACGAACCGCAAGCCGAAGAAACGTTGAAACTGATCAAAGCCGCAGGTGGCGAAGCGATCATTGCGCAGGGCGACATGACAAAAGCGGCAGATGTAAAAAAAGTTGTGGATGCCTGTGTTGCTGCTTATGGAAACGTCATCCACGTATTGGTGAATGTGGCCGGGGGACTAATGGGTAGAAAAGTCCTGTCAGACCTGGATGAAAGTTTCTGGGATGCTGTGATGAATGTGAATTTAAAATCAGCCTATCTCGTGACGAGAGAGGTAGTTCCTCACATGACGGAAGGAGGAGCTATTGTGAATTTCAGTTCACAAGCAGCAAGAGATGGTGGCGGTTTCGGCGGTGCTGCCTATTCCGCGGCAAAAGGCGGCGTATTGTCATTAACGAGGGCACTTGCCAAAGAACTGGGACCGAAAGGCATAAGAGTGAATTGTGTTTCTCCCGGTATGATCAATACAACTTTTCATAACACGTTCACCAAACCCGAAGTGAGAAAGAATGTAGCCGGCGCCACTCCATTGCGCAGAGAAGGAGAAGCGAGGGAAGTGGGTGATCTTGCCTTGTATTTAGCAAGTGATGCCTCTTCATTTATCAATGGCGAAAGTGTCGAGATAAATGGCGGGACATATTTTGTATAGATGAGTCCGATGAGCCGGTGATGTAGAAGTTAATCGGATTGTAGCCTTTACCTACAACCAGGTGGACGTTTCAACCTAACAACGAATGCGATTGCCAAATACAATATTATCATTATTAATACCTGTGCTTATAAATGCACAGCACCCGGTTACTTTTTTTACCAAAGCTGACGCTGCTGAAGTAAAAAGGAATCTGGGTAAATATCCTTTGCTTACCCGCTCATATAATGAATTAAAGAAAGACGTAGATGAATATATTGGTAAAGATGTAGATGTTCCTTTCCCAAAAGATCCCGCCGGCGGATATACACATGACAAGCATAAGGCTAACTACTTGCTCATGTTTAACAGCGGCATATTATATAATCTTACCAGCGACCTCAAATACGCAAAACTGGTGAGGGATATGTTTTTGAAATATGCAAAACTGAATCCCACTCTCAAAAAACATCCGGAAGCCACCAGCAGTTCACCCGGTCATATTTTTTGGCAGGCATTGAACGATGCCAACTGGTTGGTCTATACAGGAATGGCTTATGATCTTATTTATAATTCGCTTTCTGCAACGGAGAGAAAAACAATCGAAGACGGCGCATTCAAACCCGAAGTGGATTTTATTACAAAAGACCTGAAGAATTGGTTTAACCTGCTACATAATCATGGCGTGTGGGCATGTGCAGGTGTAGGCATTGTCGGCATTGCAACGGATAATAAAGATTATGTGGACATGGCATTATATGGAACCGAAAAAAATGGCAAGAGCGGTTTTATTGCCCAGATGGATGGTTTGTTTTCCCCGGATGGTTATTATACGGAAGGTCCTTATTATGTCCGCTATGCGATCCTCCCCTACTTTCTTTTTGCCAATGCACTGCAGCATGCAAGACCGGATCTGAAAATATTTCAGCATCGGAATAATATTTTACAGAAAGCCTTGCTTTCCGGATTGCAGCAAACAAATCTCGATGGCACATTTTTTCCATTGAATGATGCGCTAAAAGAAAAAGATTATACAAGCAATGAACTGGTAACAGCCATTGATATCGCCTGGAACGTGTATGGAAAAGATGATGGTTTGGCCGTGGTGGCGAAAAAGCAAGACCGGGTATTACTGAACAAAGGTGGCGTTGATATCGCCGCGACTATAGCTAATGCAAAAAATATTTCTGCTTACTATCCTTATAGTTCCGCAGAATATACCGATGGAGTAAATGGAGATGAAGGTGGTGTCAGTTTACTGAGGAATGGTAAAGACGCGAACCTGACTACCCTGATCTATAAATACACATCTCACGGTCTTTCACATGGACATTTTGATAAACTTAATATCAACTTATTTGACAAAGGAAATGAAATACTGACCGATTATGGTTCTGTGCGCTTTATTGGTATCGAACAAAAATATGGCGGCCGTTATCTTCCCGAAAATAAAATGTATGCATCACAAACCATCGCACATAATACTATAGTGGTGGATGAAACAAGCGATTTCAACGGCGCGGAAAATGTTGCTGAAAAGTATCACTCCGACAAATTATTCAGCAATATCACGGGAACCAATGTCAAAGTAGTATCTGCAAAAGACGATAATGCGTATAAAAGTGTTCATCTGCAGCGTACTGAATACCTTTTGCAGTTGCCGCAGGGCAGGAAGATGATCGTTGACATGTTCAATGTTTCTTCTGCAGATCATCACCAGTATGATCTTCCGTTCCAGTATAACGGACAATTGATCAGCACTTCATTCAAATACAATTCTTTTAGTAATAACCAGGAAACTTTGGGCAACAAGAACGGCTACCAATTTTTATGGAAAGAAGCGGAAGCAATGGTAAAAGATACATTAGCGCAATTCACTTTTCTAAATAACAGAACGTTTTATACTGTCTCATCATTGATACAGGGAGAAGCCTCATTATTCCTTACACGCACCGGCGCCAATGATCCTGATTTTAATCTTCGTCATGAGCCTGCCTTCATTATCCGCAAAAAAGGAACGAATGAATCTTTTGTCAGCGTGATCGAGATACATGGAAAATTTGATCCCGTGGCTGAATTTACAACCAATGCATATCCATCTGTTAAACAAATAAAACTCTTGCAAAACGATGATGCCTATTCAATAGCAGAAATTCTGGTGGATAATAAAAAATTACTGATAGCACAATGCAACAATGATTTTGATAGCACAGCAAAACATACAATCCAGGCTATTAATTGGACAGGACCTTATACTGTATTGTACGATGGGAAAATTTTAAATTAAATAAAACATTCAACATGGACGCAACAGCAACGTCGAAAGTGTTTATTGAGAACAGGCAAATTCCCTGGGAAATAACAGGACCGGGCGTTAAAAGAAAGATAATGGCGTGGGACGAAAAACTAATGGTGGTAAAAGTTCAATTTGAAAAGGGGGCTATCGGCAACCTGCATAAGCATCCTCATTCACAAATAACGCATGTTGAAAGCGGGAGCTTTGAAGTAGAAATAGGCAAAGAAAAAAAGATTCTCACCTCCGGTGATGCTTTTTATATTCCAACGAATTCGATGCATGGCGCTGTATGTCTTGAGGCCGGTGTGCTGATAGACGTCTTTAGTCCCATGCGGGAAGATTTCATTAATAACAATCCTCAAACTAACGGCACGGACTGACATGAAGATAAAAGGACTTCGCTGGTGGATAATTGGGCTGATAGGGCTGGCAACGATCATTAATTATATTGATCGCAGCGCTATCAATATTATGTGGCCCTATATCTATAAGGATTTTGGTATCGCTGACGCAAATAATAAGGATGCACTGGCACTGATCACAACCTTTTTCATGATCGCTTATGCAATTGGCCAAACAGTTACTGGTAAAATGATGGACGCTATTGGTACAAGGATAGGAATGGTTGTTTCAATTATCGGGTGGAGTATTTCAATCGCCTTGCATGCAGTGGCAAAATCGCTGGCGACTTTCAGCATATTCCGCGCTATGCTTGGTATCAGTGAGGCTGGCAACTGGCCGGGCGCAACAAAAAGTAATGCGGAATGGTTTCCGGCGAAAGAAAGAGCCATTGCGCAGGGGATATTCGGAGCCGGCGCATCGCTTGGTTCCGTTGTCGCTGCTCCTGCCATTGCTGCGATTTACCTGGCCTTTGGATGGAGAGCAACTTTTGCCGGGATCGCTGTGCTTGGTGTGCTCTGGGTCATTCCATGGTTGATAATAAATAAAAATACGCCGGATAAACATCCCTGGATCACTAAAGAAGAGCAGGAACATATCCTGGATAAAAATGCTCAAAAATCAAAACCCGTTGAACACATAAGCGTGTTTTCATGGAAGGAGTTACTTCAGTTTAAGAACACATGGGGCATTATAAGTTCAAGATTTTTCATAGATCCCATCTGGTGGATGTTTGTTACATGGTTGCCTACTTTTTTAAAAGAACAATTCGCATTTGATATTAAACAAGTTGGCGCTTTTGCCTGGGTACCTTATTTGTTTGCAGCCATTGGCGGCCTGGCGGGTGGATTTTATTCTTCTGCCCTCGTCAGGAAGGGTGTGGCCGCTTCAAAGGCAAGAAAAAGCGCGATAACAATTGGCTCAGTTCTCATGCTGCTTTCTTTATCGGCGATCGCTTTTTATATGACGGAACTGAAGGATCATGTAAATATCACCATTGCATTGATCAGTTTATCGCTGTTTGGTTTCCAGTTCCTGATCAACAATTTACAAACGTTACCTTCTGATTACTTCAATGGCAAAAATGTTGGAACAGTATCCGGAATGGGTGGAACAGCCGCAGTGGCAGGGACAATTGTTCTTACGCTGCTCGTCCCTTCGCTAACGCGAACTAGTTACACCACCTTGTTTGTGTTGGTGGCCCTGATGGTTCCGATCGCCTGGGTTTGTATCACATTCATCGTATCAAAAACCAAGATTGCTTCTGTCAATCAAACTTTATAAACATCGTAGAATAAAAAACTCTGCTATTATGAAAAAAACTCTACTAACGATATTGCTTTTTGCCTGTGCAGGCATAGTGTATAGCCAGACAATCTATTATTGGGTAGGTGGTACAGCGGCCGCTACCGGAATTAACACGGGTGCTAACTGGAATACTGCATTAAATGGTTCCGGATCATCCCGTCCTTCATCAACGGGAACTTCGGATATTTTGATCTTTGATGGAACCAATTTAGGAGGTGCAACCCCTGAAACAGGTCCGGCTACCATCCTGGCTTCTTCCAGTATCTCCTTTGCACAAATGATTTTTACTAACAATGTAAATATTAACATGGTTAGGCCAACTTCTGGTACAAGCACGCTCACGGTCAATGGGGAAGCAGGGGAAGATTTTCTGGTTGAAGCAGGTTCTACTTTCAGAGTACTGAATTCAACGGGTAGCATACGTTTTGCGATGTTGGCAGCGGTAGATGCCTGCAGAGTAAGCGGAACTGTTTCAATTATTACAGGTCTGCAATTCAGGTTTGATAATACAACATCAGGTACAGCCGGAACATTTCGTTTTACAAGTGGTTCCTCATTTACAACCAATATTACTTCTTCTTCCACTTCTTATGCTTTTGGAAATTCTGGTCAATCTTCAAATGACTGGGTAGTTTTTGAAGCTGGTTCTCATTTATATTATGAAGGAGGTTACAGTCCTGAAGGCAGTGGAACATTATTCTCGGCAATAAATATGGAGCCGGGAAGTGTTTGGCATCATAAAGCCAGTAATCTTGGAGCTGGTGGCAACTTCTTCAATAGAAAAAGTTACGGTGATGTAATTGTTGAAAATAATTCAACGCTTACAGCCGCTGGACCGATCCACCGGATTGGGAATTTGACTGTTAACACAGGATGCACTTTTACCACACATACTTCTGATCAAACAGCTTTAATGGGTAACTTAATTGTGAATGGAACTTTAAATGCAGACCCCGCAAGTACCAATGAATTAGTAATGGCTGGGAATATACCGCAGACTATTTCGGGCTCAGGGACTATCAGTATTCCAGGTTTAATTATTGGTGATAAGGCGGATGTTACTTTGAATAAGAATATAGCAATGTTTGCAAATGGAGCAGTATATGGCAAAATGAATTTTACAGACAAACAACTTACGGGAGTGGTCGATTTTGATGCAAAAGGTATTTCTGCTCCTGTTGTCGGGATCGGAACAACAAGCATCGGGTCAAATATAATTACAGTCCACTCAGGCATAGCCACGAGTGCCCGGGGAGAGTCTATTACCGGTCCTGGTATTCCTGCAAATACAATTGTAATCAGCGTATCTGTTGCCGATGATCAAATCATTATTTCGAATCCTGCCACGGCTTCAGCTTCCGGTGTTGCTCTGACTGTTTCGTCAGGGGGAGCAACATTGCAAACTGCAAATGCCAACGGTTTTAATCCAGCATCTGGTTCAGTAGTTGCATCTGGCAATATGACATTTGAAGATGATCTTAATTATATTATTGATGGAGCTACTACATGGCCCTTTGGTATAACATCCGGATCTGTTGGAAATATGATCACTGCAAGAAGTGTTGATGTAAATGCAAACGTCACAATTAATAAGGGCGTCACGATAAAAAATAATTTATTGATCAATGGTAAGATGACTTTGCGTCCGGCTGATACAGTACATATTTTAACTGGTGCAAATATTACAGGCACATTCGGGGCGACAAAATATATAGCAACAGACTATGTTACTGCAACAGGTGTACAAAGCATTGTTCAGTATGATGGTTTATCTGCATCGAAAACTATCCCTATCGGTACTACAAATTTTTATTTACCAATAACTATTACTCCAACTTCGTCATCAAACTTTGCAGTTGCAGTTTTCCAGGGTATTACCACAAACGGTTTGGTTAATGGAACACCATTTACTCCTACACAAAGATTAAGAGTTGTAAATGCTGCCTGGAATGTTAATCGTATTTCAGGAACAGGAACCGCTGATTTGCAACTCAATTGGGATGATGCTTTAGAAGGAACAACTTTCGCAACACTTCCTGATTCTGATATTGGCTTAATTCGCAATATTGGAAGTGGTCCTACAGGTTGGGCTCCTCCGGTTGGAACCGGAAACAATACAACAAATATCGTAATTGGTAATGTTTCAGCATTTGGTTCTTTTGGTGCAGGCGCCATTCCCCAGGTAAATGCTTTTATCTATAATGATTTACCCGTAAAAACTTATGGTGATCCGGATTTTAATGGCGGTGCTACAAGTTTGAATACTACTAACCCTATTGTATATACAAGCAGCAATCCGGCTGTAGCAACTATAGTTGGCGGAAATATCCATATAGTAGGTGCAGGTACTTCTGACATAAATGCATCACAAATGAGCGATGGTAATTATCCGGACACAACGGTTACAAAAACATTAACTGTAAATAAAGCGGCACTGAAGATAAAAGCAGATGATAAATCAAAATTTGAACAGGTTGCAAATCCACCGTTAACCATTACCTATACAGGATTTGTTTTAGGAGAAACAATTACAGTTCTATTAACACAGCCAACAATATCTACAACTGCTGTCCTTTCATCTCCTCCGGGAATGTATCCAATAACAGTTAGTGGCGCAACGGCTGCCAATTATTTGATTACTCATGTTAATGGTACATTAACAGTGATCCCTAAAACAAATCAAACAATAACTTTTCAGGCACCGGCAACAAAAACTTATGGTAATGCCGATTTTAATACTGGAGCAACAAGTACAAACAATACAATTCCTATTACTTATACCAGCAGTAATCCTGCTGTAGCAACAATTACAGGAAATACTATTCATATTACCGGTGCAGGAACATACTACTATAACTGCATCGCAGGCAGGTAATGATGGATATTTTCCCGGCAACCCTGTAAGCAGAACACTTACAGTAAATAAAGCGAATCTTACGATTAAAGTAATGGATACAATTAAAACAACAGGACAGCCAAATCCGGTATTTCACCATTACTTATACAGGGTTTGTTTTGGGTGAAACTGCAGCTAATCTAACAACACCGGCGGTTGCAACAACAATGCAACAACAAATTCTTCGCCCGGTTATTATCCAATTACATTGTCCAGGAAGTGCCGACATCAACCAATTATAATATCACTTATACAAATGGAAGAGTTAACAATATTACCATTAACAGGAATCAGCAGATATGTATTTCAATGCATACAGAAATAGCAGCGGGTAATTTAACAGTTAAGGTTTATTCAACCTGAACCTTACTGGGAGACATGATTGTTTATAATATGGCAGGGCAACCTTCATTGCAAAAAAGAATTTGTTGATGCCTGTAGGATTTGCTATCTACCGAAATACTAGCTCAGCAATCTTGCTTCAGGTATTTATGTAGTAACTGTAAAAGGCAACGGAGTGGATCTTGCAGAAAACAGATTGCATTTGTTAAATAAAGAAATTAATATGCAAAACTGTATTGTTGATTATTATCGGTGATTGTTTTATTGAGTTGCAAGATTCAACTAAGGCTGCCGGGCAATGCCCGGTAAACCATCGTTGATTGTCCTAGATACAAAAGCACTTGGAAAGAAACAAAACAGCGATTGCCAATAAAGATGAATCTGTAATGCGGCTTATAAGCAACTGATCAAGGATGCAGATAAGGCATTGAAATTCGGTCCGGTGAGTGTAATGGAAAAAACAAACACTGCCACCGAGTGGCGATAAGCATGATTATATGAGCCTGGCTCCTTATTGGTGGCCAGATTCATCAAAGCCAGATGGGTTGCCTTATATCAGAAAAGATGGGCAAACCAATCCCGGAAGTAAAAGATTATAAGGATAAAGATTATATGCCTAAGCTATGTGAATATGTTCAAACACTTGCGCTTGGCTTATTATTTTTCTGAGAATGAAATGTATGCAGAACATGCTGCAAAATTATTAAGGGTATGGTTTTTAGATCCGGAAACCAGGATGAACCCCAACCTGAATTATGCACAGGCTATTAAAGGAGGAATGATGGAAGGGGAGCAGGTTTAATTGATTCACGCCATTATGTAAAGTTGGTTGATGGCATTGGCGTTATTGAAAGGTTCAAAGAACTGGAAAGCAGAAGACCAGCAAGGCAATGAAGCAATGGTTTGCTGATTTTTTAAACTGGATGCAGACCAGTAAGATGGGTTGATGAACTGGATGCAAAGAATAATCATGGTGCCTGGTATGATGCGCAACGATTGGCATTGGCATTATTTATTGACAGCACCGATCTTGCGAAACGACATTGTAACCAATGCAGCGAACCGGTTGGATTACCAGGTTGATGAAAATGGATTTTTTCCCAAGGAAATGGAAAGAACGATCTCGCTTCATTATACTGCTTTGCAATGGATGCATTTTTTATTATTGCTACAGATGTCGGAAAAAACAGAGTTTGATTTCTGGAATCTGACAACTCCATCCGGCAAATCTCTAAAAAAATGTTTTGATGTTTTAAAGCCTATTTCTGCAAATGAAAAAAAATGGGAAGGAGAGCAGATAAAAGCATTATGATTTTGAAGATGGATATGACATGTTACTGATGGAAGGCGATGAGCATTTTAAATGTAATGATTGTGTACAGGCTATGCAGAGACTGGCTGATGATAAAGCTCCAAGGTTAAGAATAAACTTATTATACTAAAATAAAATTTTTAAAAATAAAACTGCGATTATGAAAAAAATTCAATGCTTGTTAATGCTTACTGCTCTTTGTGGTGGTGCTGTAATGGCACAAAAGAAAACAATTACCGGCAAGGTGATCAGTCAAAATGGCAACGAGCCGTTACTAGGTGTTAATGTACTTGCCGATAAACAAAAAGGCGGCGTAGCCACCAAAGCTGATGGTACTTATTCCATCACGGTAAATAAGAAATACAGCTACTTTGATATTTTCTTATGTGGGATTTGCAACACAGACAGTTATAATTGGCGACAGAACAAACATTGATGTTGTGCTGGTTCCTGCAGCTACCACCGAAGAAGAAGTAGTGGTGATCGGTTATGGAACGCAAAAAAAATCAAGTGTTACAGGTGCGGTATCAAAATACACAAATGATAAGTTGGAAGAAACACCAAACTCCAGGCTTGACCAGGCTTTGCAGGGAAAGATTGCCGGTGTGCAGATTCAGAATATTTCATCTGAAGCAGGCGCTGATCCAAAAGTACAGGTTCGTGGAATACAGTCAGTATCTGCCGGAGCTCAGGCCCGCTGATGGTTGTAGATGGTCATCCTGTGTATGAGGGATTATCATTTGTAAATATGGCAGATGTACAATCTGTTGAAGTATTAAAAGATGCTGCGTCTGCAGCTATTTATGGTTCCAGAGGTGCCAACGGTGTTATAATCGTTACTACAAAAAGCGGTAAGGCAAATAAAACAAAATACAGTATTAAGTTTTCAACAGGGGTGAAAGAAGCTTATGACTTTACCCGATGATGACAACAACTGAATATACCAATATGCTTTTTTATGAAGCAAGCTTAAAGCAATGGATCCGAGTATTACTACACAGCCCTCTAATTCTTACAACAAATGAAAGGGCAGCTTATATTTTTGAAAACCAATTACAGGGGTGGCGTGGGAACCGATTGGCAACGAGAAGCTATCCGAAGTGCCAATGTAAAAAATCTGCAGATGAGTGTTTCGGGTGGTAACAGCGGAGTAAAATATTATATCTCCGGCGGCTATCAAAATGATCAGGGCAGATGTATCATAGCGAATACGAACGATTTACTGCAAAAGCAAAAATGGATGCGCAGTTAAGTAAAAGAGTAAAATTTTCTTTCAATTTTAATCCTTCTTACATTAAAAGAGAAAGACCTTCTACAAATTATATTGACTTTTTCAGGCTTACAGTCTTTTTTACCTGTTTATGTAGATGCTTCTATCATAGACTTTGTAAGGCAGAATCCTACTTATGCAAATGTAGAGGTGGGCGATTTTGCACAGGCAAATATGTTTAATAACAGGGTGTATTCAGGTTTGATGCCCGATGGCAGTATTTGGACGACTACAAGTGCATACCAGCCCATTTGCTACTGCGAACCAATCGCCAAAATCTATAATGGAAACGGTAAAAATAACATCTGACGATTACCGGGCTTTGACATCCGGGGATCTATCGGTAGATATACTCCCTGGACTTACTTTTAAAACATTGGCCAGCGCATTTGTTCGCTATTCTAAAGGGCTGGATTTTGGTAAATCAAACTCAAGAAGTGTGGGATATACCAGCACGGGAGTCTATACAAGTACTTTGTTTGTTGACCTGCTATCTGAAAATACGTTATCATACAATAAACACATAAAAGATCATTCTTTTGATTTCCTGGCTGGATTTACTGCCCAGAAAACAAAAATCAGGAATGAGCAAATAACGGCTACAAATTATGCAAGCGATAATATTACCACGCTGAATACAGCTACTGTTGTATCGGATCCGTTACAAACATATAATAATACAACAAGCAGAGGATTGCTATCAGGTCTTGGCCGAATATTATATGGCTATAAAGATAAATACCTGTTGAACTTATCGTTCAGGGCAGACGGAAGTTCTTATTTTGGTCCGGATAAGAAATGGGGATATTTTCCTTCTGCTTCAATCGGTTGGGTAGCCAGCAAAGAAAAATTCCTTGAAAATGCAAGTTGGTTAAGTAATTTAAAAATGAGAGCAAGTTATGGCGCTACGGGTAATAATAATATCAGCGATTATTTATTTGTGGATCTGCTTTATGCTACCAGTTATCCTTTTGGTTCCAGCAGTACTGTCTTAGGTGGACAAGCCATTTCAAGAACAATTCTTTCTAATCCGGACATTACGTGGGAACAGACTTACTCGTTTAATGGCGGGGTTGATGTTGCTTTATTCAGAAATGCCATTTCATTCTCGCTGGATGTTTACAGTTCTAAAACAGATAAATTATTATTGCAACAGGCAACGCTTGGTTTTACAGGTGTGCCAAGTTTTATTAATAATATCGGGAAGGTTCAAAATGATGGAATCGAATTTGAAATAACTTCCAATAACATCAGAAAAAGAGATTTCAGATGGACTACAACAGCCAACATATCCCGTACAAGAAACTAAAATATTACAATTGGGTAATGAGGCATTATTGCACAACCTGGGCGAAAGAACTGAAGTATATCATGAATAAGGTTGGAGGACCATTAGTTCAGTTCTTTGGTTATAAAACAAATGGAGTATGGATTTCGCAGGATGAGATCAACGCATCTGGTCTTACAAGCAGCATTGCTAATATATTGGTGCCAGGGGGATTAAAAATTGTTGATATTGATGGCAATAAAGTAATTGATGCTAATGACCGGACAGTAATTGGTAATCCTTACCCGGATTTTATCTGGGGTATCACCAACAATTTCACCTATAAAGATTTTGATCTTAGTTTCTTTTTTCAGGGAGTTCAGGGTGGTAGTTAATTGGAGGGGACGCAAATTACAATGAAACCAAACGCTACAACAAAAACTACAATTCCAACAGATGGGTGAGCCCCGCATGTTCCCGGAGATGGAAAAACTCCTTATTCGACTTTGGGATTAAACTGGATGCTGACTGATTATGTGGTGGAGGATGCATCATTCTATGCATTGAGGGAAGTTTTGATAGGATATACTTTACCTGAAAAATGTACTAAGATGGCAAAAATAAGTTCGTTACGGATTTATTTTTCGGGTCAGAATCTTTTCTATCACAAACAAGCAAATTTCAGAGGTCTTAATCCGGAAGGAAGAAGTACATCAGGTCCTTATGCAACACCGCTGGTGGACGGCTATCAAAGAGGGTCCTTCCCGGTGCAAAAAACATTCCTGTTTGGTATTGATCTTAATTTTTAATTCTCAAACTGATCTATTATGAAAAAAATAAAATATATAGTCATCTTTTTTTATGTTGCCCTGAGCTCATGTAAAAAAGTAATTGATCTGTACCCGGAATCTAATTTAAATACCGGTACGTTTTACAGCAATGATGCGGAAGTAAAAGCAGGCCTTACTGCTTGTTACAATGGTTTGCAGAACCCAAATTTTCGTGAATGGCAGTTTACAGAATTGCGTTCAGACAATTCGTATATGGGAAGCACGGGTAGCACCAATTCTTTCAACAGGGATTTGAGTGACCTGGATTGGTTTATTCCAGCCACCACCCAGGATGCTATTTACCAGTACTGGCTTGACACTTATTATAATATCCGCAATTGTAATATTTTATTAGAAAAATTAGGCGTGAACTACGATCCTGCCTCAGGTACCATCAGTTTGTCAAACATTGATATACCGATAAGCGAGGTAAACAGAAAGCAATATGCTGGCGAGGCACTTTTTATCCGGGCTTATCACTATTTTAACCTGGTTCGTTTGTATGGCGGTGTTTTCCTGGTGCATACACCTATTTCGCCCCTGGAATCAAAAGCTATGACCAGATCAACTGTAGCTGATATCTATAAGTTTATTGAGAGGGATTTAATCACTGCATCCACTTACATGAGTAGCTTGAAGTTTAGCCAGATAGCCGCAGCAGACAAAGGAAGAGCTACAGCGTGGGCCGCCAAAGCATTATTGGGTAAAGTTTATTTAACCCAGAACAAAAAAACTGAAGCCGTTAATCAATTACAGGATGTTGTTACAAATAGTGGATATAGTTTACAATCAACTTATGCCAGTGTGTTTTCAACCAGCAATGAAGTAAATAGCGAGATTCTGTTTACCATTCGGTATAAGGCAGGCGGGTTAGGTTTAGGTTCAAGTTTTGGAAATGATTTTGCGCCATTAGGCAGCTCCGGGGTTATTAATGGTGTAACTCGCGGTTGGAATACGCCCTCAAGCAGTATCGATTCGTTTTATACGGCTGCTGATACAAGAAAGGCTGTAAATGTTGGAAGGTATATTCCTAACCCGGCATTGCCCGATGTAATACTGTATGTAAAAAAATACCTGACACCAGTTACTATTGTCCTTGATGGTGAAAGCGACTGGCCGGTTCTTCGTTATGCCGATGTATTATTAATGCTGGCAGAAGCTCAGGGAAATACGGCTGCAAGTGTTGGCTATATAAGCCAGATAAGGGTTAGAGCAGGATTGTCGTCAATTTCCGGAGCATTTCCTACAATTGCTGAATTTGAAAAAGAGTTAACCGACCAACGAAGGGCGGAGTTCGCATTTGAAAATCATCGCTGGTTTGACCTTGTAAGATATGGGACTACATTGACAACGATAAATCCGGTACAAATATTAAAAAATCATTTTGCTTATGAATATGCCTCACATTATAGTACCTATACTGCGCCTGTACCTACGCTGGCACAACTACAGGCGAATGTAATACCAGACAGGTTTTTGTTACCCATTCCACAACGTGAAATTGATACAAACACCCAATTGGTGATTGCTCAGAATCCGGGGTATTAACTGAAATAGTTTTAACTAAATACCGACGTGTGAAAAAAACTAATTTATCTGTTCTGTTGATAATGCTGTGTGGAGTAATTTTAGCACAGGAGGCTGATACAACTTATAAACCCGTTGAATTTCCGGCGGGTTTTTCTGCTCAGCTTAATATAATCTATACGCAAGTAAAAGGATGGGATGGCAAGATGGATCTTTACCTGCCACCAAAAGAGAAAGGTCCTTCCCCTGTGGTACTAAATATCCATGGCGGCGGATGGAATCATGGAGTGAAAGAATCCCAAACTGGTTTCAATACCTTTTTCAAAGCTGGATTTGCAGTAGCGAATATTGAATACAGGTTAACAGGACAAGCCACAGCACCAGCAGCGGTAGAAGATACAAGGTGTGCATTGATCTATCTTATGAAAAATGCCAGGGAATTAAATATTGATGCAAATAAAATTGTGATCATGGGTGGCAGTTCCGGCGGTCACCTGGCCCTTATGGGTGGGCTGCTGGCAAACGATCATCGCTTTGATACCAATTGTCCCGGAGTAGAAAATGTAAAAGTTGCGGCTATCATTGATAAGTATGGCATCAGTGATGTATGGGACTGGGGTTATGGCCCGGTTATCAAAAGCAAGTCGGCAAGATCATGGCTGGGTAATTATGCTACGGATGAAAAATTCGCCAAATCAGTTTCGCCGATATATTATGTAACAAAAGACAGCCCGCCGGTATTTGTTGTACATGGTGATGCTGATCCTACGGTTCCATATCAGCAATCTGTTGACCTGCACAACAAATTAGTGAAAGCAGGTGTGCAAACAGAATTTATTACAGTTAAAGGAGGCCTTCACGGTAAGTTTGAAAAAGAAAAGAACAGTGAGATCAATAAAGCTATTATTGAATTCATCAGGTCTACACCGGCATTTAAATAAAAATAAATTGAGGTCAGGAAAAATTTCAATGATATTGTTATTGTTTTTGAATGTGATGTGCAGTAAAAAAACATCAACAGGACCAGTAACGACCACACCTGCACCTTCACAAACTGTTGTCTTAAATGCAGACGGACCGGGCAATACCTATGAACTCATCAACAGTAAGCTGGCATCCGGATTTGATGCAGTAGAAAATCCCGACTGTATTCATCCAACTTTTGGCAGACATATAGCTGAGGTATGGGATGCGGACTTGAATAGTAATGTTTTCGAATTCTACAGTCATGTCGCTGAAGACAATGACCGCTGTATTGCATTTGACAGGCAGCGTATTGAAATAAAAACTTACGATAAATCTCCCGACAACCTGATTGGCACAGCCGGAGAAATAATAACATATAAATGGAAATTCAGGATGGCTCCCGGATTTAAACCTTCTTCAAGCTTTACACATATTCACCAGATAAAACCGGTAAATGGAGATGATGGTACTCCCCTGTTTACTTTGACAGCAAGAAAAGGAACACCGGATAAGTTAGAACTGATACATGATAATACAACCAAAGTTGCTATTGTTGATCTATCACAGTTTACAGGAGTATGGGCTGAAGCAACTGAAGTAGTAAAAGTTGGCGCCAATGGTACTTATTCAATGATCATAAAAAGAATTAGTGACGGAGCAACGATCTTAAGTTACAGCAATAATAATATCATGACCATCCGCCCCACCAATGATTTTATCAGGCCTAAGTGGGGCATTTACCGGAGCCTGAACAGCCCGGGTGATTTGAGGGATGATAGTATAAGATTTAATGCTTTCAGCATTGAAGAGCAAAAATAAAAGCAATATTAAAATGAAGAAGGTATTGTGTTTTGGAGAGTTGCTGTTACGGCTTCCGCCAGCTAATGCCGGTGAATGGCTTCGCAACAATACCATGCCCGTATTCGTAGGCGGCGCAGAATTAAATGTGGCAACAGCTTTGGCGACATGGGGTTTGCCGGTTAAATATTGTACGGCGCTTCCGGATAATATCATTTCAAATGATATTGCTGATTATCTTAAGCAAAAGAATATAGATACTTCTCCAATCATCTACTCGGGTGAACGAATAGGTCTTTATTATCTGAAAGAAGGCGCTGATATGAAAAGTTCAGAAAATGTGTTTGACAGAAAGTATTCATCTTTTTCTACACTTGCCACCGGCATTGTGGATTGGGATTCTATCCTGAAAGATGTATCCTGGTTTCATTTCAGTGCCATTGCTCCTGCAGTCAGTAAAACTGCTGCTTTGCTTTGCAAAGAGGCCCTGGAAGCAGCATCGGGAAAAAATATTACAATTTCTGTAGACCTGAATCATCGGTCACACCTATGGAAATACGGGAAAAGTCCTGGAGAGGTGATGCCTGAATTAGTTAAATATTGCAATGTTGTTATGGGAAATATCTGGTCAGCTAATTCTTTATTGGGGATCCCGGTTGACGAAAATATTCATGATGACCAGTCACAGGAAAATTATTTGACGAATGCTACACGATCGGCCCTGCATATTTTTGAGAAATTTCCGCAATGTAAGTGGATTGCCAATACATTTCGGTTTGACGGTAAGGAAGATAATATTCAATATTATGCAGCCTTGAATCAATTAAACGAGCAGGCTGTCTCGCCGGTTTTTCAAACAAATAAAATAGTTGACAAAGTGGGCAGCGGAGATTGCTTTATGGCTGGATTGATCTATGGTATCTCATCAGAACATTTGCCTTCGGATATTATTGGCTTTGCAGCGGCGGCAGCTTTTGGAAAACTACAGGAAAAAGGCGATGCTACGCAAAATAGTATTGAAAAGATCCGGGGTATAATGAATCAAAATTGAATATTTGTGAAGGTCGAGGTAAAAGGAATTCATTACCGTGAAGGGCGGGCAGCACGGTAAATTTGAAAAAGAAAAAAATTCAGAGATCAATAAAGCGATAGCAGCATTTTTACAGGGCTTAGGTATTGGTGATAACTAGATCAACCTTTTTTTTATAGTCCGCTATTTCGCGATCGTGATCAAATACTTCTTTGATCAAATCATACACTCAATTCAATCAAATAAAACTGAACAAGTTAACTATGTCTTTAATGGCATAGTAGTTGTCCATCCTATACTTAAGTCGCCAGGATTTTCGTGTAAAACAATTTTAAACTTAGCGTTATGAAGGCTTCAAAATTTATGATAGCGATCATCGCAATAATTGCTACAGGCTTGCTTTCATTTAAAATTATTACCGCCAGTTCAGTCAAAGGCACAATATTCCCGGCAAATGGAGGATTAAAAGCCTGGGCTATTTCAGAAAAGGATACTTTTCAAAGCAATATCGTCAACGGCTCTTTTGGAATTAATAACCTGAAACCCGGCACTTACAAAATAGTAATAGAAGCCGCTGCTCCATATAAGAATGCAGTAAAAGAAGCGGTAGAAGTGAGAACCGATGAGGTAACAGATGTCGGTGAGATACGACTTGAAAAGTAAATAGAGCTAAATATTTTCACTGGGCATTATGATATTGCCTGATGTGAGCATGCAAATTTTTTAAAGCTTGCTGTTGTGTTTCAAGAAGGTTTTCGAGATCCGGTTCATTTACCTTTGAAAGAGCCATTGAATAGGTATTCGACATGAGCAATTCGTCATCGGCGAGAATCTTTAATACGGTTTTTTTATCCGTACCGATCATCGGCTTTGCCGTTTTGTTCCATGACTTATAAATTTCTCCGTTAGTTATCGCCTCCGGTTCAATCATTTTTTCCAATTGCTTCCTGAGCTTTATACTTTCTTCTATTATTCGCTCGATCACGGATTTAAGATCCAGGTCCATACCATCTGACTTCTGTAAAATATTCATATAGATAGCAATCCTTTCCGCGTGTATACGGTATAAATCGCCCAAAACCTGCATTAATGTAAGATGGTCATTCACACAAATAAATTATTACCAAACAAGCTCAAAAATCAAGCCCCTGTGTTCATTACTGGCATTATTTTTTTTGCAATATCAGCATGGATTTTTTAAAAAACGTGGGTAAAAATTTAAAAGAGTTTTTTTCCGAGTTTACAGCTAACAAAGTGCCTAAGCTCGCTGCGTCGCTGGCTTACTATACAATTTTTTCGCTACCGGCATTACTGATCATTATTATCTGGCTGAGCGATATTTTTTATGGACAGCAAGCTGTAGAAGGGAAATTATATCATGAACTGACAGGACTGATCGGTACCGAAGGTTCTTTGCAGATCCAGCAAGCCATACGAAATACAAGTCTCTCTTCGGATGGGAGGTTTGCCACGATCATCGGTATCGCAACGTTGGTGATCGGCGCCACGGGAATTTTTGCCGAGATACAGGATTCCATTAACCAGATATGGCATCTTAGAGCAAAGTCCCGTAAGGGCGGAGGTATTTTAAAAATTCTGCTCGATCGTTTACTTTCGTTTTCAATGATTGCTGTGTTAGGTTTTTTGCTTCTTGTTTCACTCGTTGTAAATAGTGTAATGGATATTTTTCTTCAAAAATTTTCGGACGCTTTTCCGCATGTCCAGATCGTGTTCGCTTATATTTTTAATTTCCTTTTCACTTTTATTGTGATTGCAGTTCTTTTTGCGGTGATCTTTAAAGTATTGCCGGATGCAAAAATAAAATGGAAGGACGTAAGGATGGGTGTCGTTGTTACCACACTGCTTTTTATGGCCGGCAAATTTTTGATCAGTTTCTATCTCGGCACAAGCAGGATCGTATCTTCCTATGGCGCGGCAGGCTCCGTGATCATTACACTTTTCTGGGTTTATTTTTCCGCCATCATTCTGTATGTTGGTGCAATAATTACCCGCTTATATGCCCGTCACCGGGGACGCCGGATATATCCGAATAAATATGCAGTGTGGGTTGAAAAAAGAGAAGTAGAGACAAACAAACCTCAAGTCCCGAAATCAGAACAGGATATGCGTGGGTAAATATTTTCCCAACCCGTGAATTCACTTACATTCTTTTTTCCAGCCCATAAATGTTTTGCACATACCACGGTTCGGCACTATTTTTTTACTTCTAAAAGAGAAATTTATTATTAATTTTTTTAAAGGAGGCTATAATGAAACATATCCGATTTTTACCAGCCATCCTGATACTGACGCTTGTATTTTGGAATTGCTCAAGCCCCGTATATGTGCAGAAGGATGACGCCATAAATCTGTCTGATTACCATACATACAGCTGGGTGGTGATGCGTGACCATGAAGATGATGATTCTAAAAGGGCGACAGCCTATGCAGATATCAGCGTTCACAATGCAGTAAATGCGGAGCTCAACAGGCAGGGATGGAGAGAAACAGAGACAAACCCAGATGTATTGGTCAGTTATGATGTGTTAGTAGAGAGGAACACCGAACAAAGAAATGACCCCGTGTATTCACGACCTTTCAGCAGGATGTTTTACAATCCTTACCGCAGGCGTTGGGTGACTATTTACTATCCCTCACAATTTCTTGGCTACGACGCATATTCCGAGCCGGTAAAAGAAGGCACAATCACGATAACCATGATTGATGCAAATACCGATAAGAAGATCTGGCAGGGTTGGACAACGGAGACGTTGAATAATTCAAGGATCACACAAGATGAAGTTGCACAAAGTGTAAGAAATATTTTCAGAAAGTTTGATGTAGCAATGAGGTAGTAAGTACGCTTCTCATTTTCAAAAGAAACAGGTCCGATGTGACCTGTTTTTTTTAACTCACAAATAAAAAAAGTTCCGGAAAAAAATCCGGAACCTTTCAAAGTTTATTATTCTTTTCGACGGTGTTAACCGATCATAGAATTTGAGTATTATACCGAAAACAAAACATATCATTTCTGTTATCCCTGTTTTCAATCTGACACTCGTAAACTTACAAATGATAGGATGAAAAAATTATGCCACCCGCCCGAAATGATAATAATTAAATAGGACCAATTCTACACAATCGCGAAATTCTCAAAATCATTCATTAACAATCCGTCCTGGTTTCTCTTGATCAGCGGAAGACTAAAAGTGAATACCGAACCCTTGCCTTTTTCGCTTTGTACAGAAATACTTCCTCCATGCCGGTGAATGATCTCGCTGGCGATAAAAAGTCCTATCCCAAAACCCGGAAATGTCTGCTCGGTCGCTCCATCTACACGGTAAAAACGCTCAAATATTTTTTCCTGGTCTTTTTTTTCAATACCGATACCATAATCTTTTATACTTACAGATATACTATCAGTATTTCCCTGCAGTAAAACATCCACCCTGTCTGCGCCCGGAGAATATTTAACGGCATTGGTAAGCAGGTTTAGTACCACCTGCGCTATCCGATCCCTGTCTGCATATATTTTCCCTTCAAATTCATTACGAACCAAAATGCTGGCACGTCCCGGAACTATATGGCGTACTTCATGAATTGTTTCTTCTATTAATTCCGCAGGTTCAAATTCGGATTTGTATAGTTCAAGCTTTCCCGAATCTATTTTCGACAGATCCAATAACTCTGATATCAGCCATGTGAGTTTTGATACTTGTTTTGAAATACTTTGAAACGATGAGCGAACGACAGGTTTGGATTCCATAAGTTTTTCATCATCCAATTCTTCGTACATATTCTGGAGCACTTGTATGTAGCCTTTTATTGAAGTAACCGGTGTATTCAACTCGTGACTCGCCATGATGATAAAACCGTCCTTCCGCTGTTCATGTATCTTGATTTCATGGATCTCCGTACATGAACCGATGTACCCGTCAAATTCGCCATCAGGTGAGTAGCGTGGTACACCTGTATCGCCAACCCACCGGTATTGGTCATCATATCTTCTTAAACGATATTCTATATAAAAATCCTGGCGGGTATCAAAAGACGAAGTATAAACCTGTTGCCAGCGGTCATGGTCGTCGGGGTGAATACTTTCCAGCCATCCGTTACCGGTTTCCTCATTAATAGTTCTGCCTCTGAATTTCAGCCACCCTTTATTAAAGAAATTGTAGATCTTATCTGTTCCTGACATCCAGATCATCACCGGCGCTGCGTCGGCGGCAAGCCTGAAATTCTCATTACTCTTTTCAATTTTCCTGGCAGAGCTTTTCAGGTTGTCTCTCATCTGAAGGACAGCGTTTCCCAGCATATCCTCTGTGCTTCTTCGGTTGTACGACTGTGTCAAAATTGCCTTTACCAATTGCATCTGCTGCTTTTGCCAATGCAATATTCTTCTCATCAATACCAGAGATGGAACGTGAAAGATTCCCTAAAACATCTTTTGAAAGATAGGGAGCAGAAATTCCCGTCACTCCCTTTGCTATTTGCTGTGCCGCATCATCTATTTCGGTAAGCATTTTTGTGATGGTACGTGTTGTATAGAGCATCCAGCTAACAACAATTATCAACGCGGTGACAAGAAGTATGATCGTGCCGTTTATACTTTTTGATTCATTCAGGTATATGCTGTTCATTTTTGTCTTCGCACTGCTGAGCAAATCATTTTTAAAATCTCTCAGCCGGCCTGTTGCGGCTCCTGATATTTTCCACCAATCTTCTGCAGCATATAATGTATCAAAAGAAAATTTTTTAAAGATGTGGTCGATATACTCCATTGTTGGCTTCAACTCCGAAGAAGTGCGGATATCCATATACCTGCTCCGCATATCGGGGGAAGCCTTTACGAGAAATTCTCTTTCATAGCTGTTATAAATATCATAGCTCCCGAGCAAACCAAACAGCATAGCAATATTATTATTGCGGGAATACAGCGCATTATAAAAATTGGCGCGAATGATCCCCAGGTAGCTGACCATTTCATTCAGGATTTTCTGCGCTGTCAGTGCATCGAACACAGAACTTAAAAATTTATTATTGCCTGCAGAAACAAGGTTAAGCGTATTGAGACGAAAAATAGAAGTAGTATAATAATGCATGATAAGGTCCGCCGGAAATCCTTTATCTATTTTATGCCGCATGCTCTCCAGGCTATCCAGAAAAGAATATTCCCCGAATTGCCTGAGTGTAGAATCTTTGAGGCTTTCAAGGTGTTCAATCGCATGATCAGTTGCCTCTCTTTGAACGGCGATTTCCGGTTGAAGAGTAATATCTCTTTTCAGGCTGAAAATATAACACACTCTTCTTTCAGACTGCAGGTTAGTAATAAGATCGGATATAGCAGCCGATTGATTAATGCGTTCAAGATAGCCATGTAACAGATTTGCCTTGCCGGATTTTTCATTATATATTTCGACAGAGAGATAAATTATAAGCGTCAAAGGAATCAGTATGAGCAATAAGAGCTTTAAGGAGAGTGGTAGACGTTTAAATAATTTATTCATTTTATCGAAACGTTTAGGTGTTTTCAGTTGGCAGTCTCCTTGTTAGCGCCGTTTACCAGTTTGCTGATCTTTGACAAAATATCATTCATATCAAATGGCTTTGAAATAAAATCATCGGCGCCTGCTTCCAGGCATATTTCCCTCGCATTCGGATGAGCAGAGATCATTAATATCCGGCAATTGGCAATCTTTGGATCGGGGTATTGCCGTATTTCCCGGGAGATGTCCGTTCCACTTATCCCCGACAAAAGCATATCAATGATAGCCAGGCTGAAATTTTCTTCTTTCATTGATTCGATCGCCTCATCAGCTTTTTCAAGAAGAACGATGGAGTATCCCTTATACTCCAGCATCAACTTTAGCATCATGCTTATATCGGGATCATCGTCTATTACTAATATCTTATTCGGAGGTTTATCGGTTTTTTTCATTATTTACGGAAATCAAGTGGTAAACTAATCGTAAAAAGTGAACCTTTTCCTTTTTGGCTTTTTACCTGGATACTTCCTTTGTGTCGGTGAACTATTTCGCTGGCGATAAAAAGCCCTATGCCGAACCCTGGATAGGTCTGCTCAGTTTTTCCTTCTACCCTATAGAATCGCTCAAATATTTTCTCATGATATTTTTTATCGATCCCTATCCCATAATCTTTTATCCGGATAGTAGCCGTTTTTTTATTTCCCTCCAGGAACACCTCTATGCTACCTGAATCCGGCGTATATTTTATGGCATTATTCAAAAGATTCATGATCACCTGTGCGATCCTGTCTTTATCCCCATATATTTTTCCTTCAAAATGACTCTCCACTATAATGGCATGGCGGGAGGTAGTATGCCGGACATCCTGCGCGGTTTCTTCAATCAATTCACTAAGGTTAAAATTCTGGCAATGCAATTCAAGCTTTCCCGACTCTATCTTTGAAAGATCGAGTAATTCAGAGATCAGTCTCGTCAGCTTTGTTACTTGTTTTGCAATGGTTCCCAGTGACGACCTGACGGTGCTTCTTGACATCTGCAGTTTTTCTGTCTCTGCTTCATTATAAATGTTCAACAAAAGCTGCACATAGCCATTTATGGATGTTATGGGTGTTTTTAACTCATGACTTGCCATTTTTATAAAATCATCTTTGCGTTGTTCGAGCTTTTTTAACTCGGTAATATCGGTGACGGAACCTGCATAACCGGCAAAAGCTCCTGAAATGTCAAAGTAAGGTTTACCCTCAGTCAGGCACCAGCGTATACGTCCATCTTTGCCCGGCAGGCGGAATTCGCCGGCAAAATCTTTTCTTGTATCAAAACATTCAAAAAAATTGTTTAGGATCCTCTCCCTGTCTTCCTTATGAACTTCCGATACCCAGCCGCGATTTATCTGCTGATCGAACGTGCTGCCTGTCCATTTAAGCCATGTATCGCTTACAAAAATATTCTTCTTACTTTGATTCGTCATCCACAGTGCAGCCGGCGACGTGTTAGAAATAGTTTTAAAGAGCAGCTCGCTGTCCATAATTTTTTCCCTGAATCTCTTTTGATCATCAATATCAATGCAAGCGCTGATAAATCCCAGAAAAACACCGTCAGGAGAAGATCTTGGAACACTGTTGTCAGCTATCCAGCGATATTGCCCGTCGTGACGACGTAACCGGTATTCACAATAGAAACCTTCCTGCTCCTTTAAAGAGGCATTATAGGTGTCAACACATTTTTCCACATCGTCAGGATGCATACCCTCCAGCCATCCTTCATCACTTTCCTGCTCCAATGTGCGACCGGTAAATTCCAACCAGGTCCTATTGAAATAATCATTGAATTTATCAGTTCCGGACATCCAGATCATTGCCGGAACATTGTCAGCCATGGTCTGAAACATTTCCATGCTGCTCATTAACTGAAGCTCTCTTTGTTTTTGCTCGGTTATGTCAAGCAGTGTACCTATTAATCTTTCAGGTCGCCGGTTCGGGCTGAAAAAAACTTTTCCCTGCGCATGCGCCCATCTTATTTCCTTGTCATCATAGCGGTAAAAACGCAACTGCATATCGAACCTGCCGTCCCTGTCAGGATCAATGGCTGCTTTAATTTGCTGATAAAAAAAATCTTTATCTTCTGTATAAATATGATTGACGATAAGATCAAAATCAGGGTTCATATCAACCGGCAGCCCGCACATATTCCTGCTCTCTTCAGAACATGATAAAGTTGCGGAAACGGGATCATATTCCCACGTACCGAGTTTTACTGACTCAATGGCCATCCTCAGGTGCTCTTCCTTTTCATGGATGATCTTTTCAGATAGCTTTTGTTCGGTTATGTCCCGTGCTATTTTAGACGCTCCTATTATAATACCCTCAGTATTTTTGATGGGTGATATGGTCAAAGAAATATCGATGAGCTCACCATCTTTTGTTACCCGTTTTGTTTCGAAGTGATCAATTAATTCACCATTCCTGATCTTTTCAAGTATCAACTGTTCTTCATCAAGCCTGTCCATTGGTATAAGTTTATATATCGTCTGCCCGATCATTTCCTTTGCTTTGTAGCCAAACATCCGTTCCGCCGCGTCATTCCAGCTTGTTATAATGCTGTCTAATGTTTTACTGATGATGGCGTCGCCGGATGATTGAACAATGGCTGCGAGCCTGGCTTTTGAAATTTCGGCCAGTTTAGAGTCGGTTACATCTACCAGCATATTGTTGGCGCCTATCAGGTTTCCGTCTGAATCAAAGATCGGTTCAGGATGAGGAATAAAAAATCTTCTTGCTCCGTCCGGGCGTTCCACAATAAACGGCTCATTCACCTCCACCTTCCTTCTTTCTTTCAGGGCGATTGCCATTGGGCATTTGTCAAGTGGTATTTCAGTTACTCCGTCTGGCCTGTATATCTTCATCGAACCGCACCACCTATCCTTTCCTATAACGGGTCTTCTACCCCAGAGCTTAACAGCAGCTTCATTAAAGAGAGTGATATAACCGTCCTTATCTGTAGTATAAAAAGCAGCAGGCAACCCTTGTATAAGATTTCGGAAACGACGTTCACTTTCCTTAAATGCCATCTCAACTTTCTTGCGATTGGATATATCTATAAGAACATTCACTCCACCTGTCACTTCACCCGAGGAGTTGAACAAAGGCCTGGGATGTGGCAAAATGGTATATTTCTTTCCATCAGGTTTTTCAATTGTCACTTCACTCACATATACCGGTTTCCCTTCTTTCACCGCTATCGCCATAGGGCTTTCATCAGGAGAAAGATATTTGCCATCTTTATATACATACGGCCAGCCGATCCACTTGTCCTTACCTCTCACGGGCTCTTTGCCCCATATCTTCACAGCATCTTCATTGTATAAAATAATGTTCCCCTCTTTATCGCAGGTATAAACAGCGACTGACAATCCATTCACCAATTCGCGATAACTTGCCTCACTTTCCTTTAAAGCTTTTTGAACAAGCTTTTGTTCAGTAACATCTACTACTATATTAACGCCCCCGATAGTTTTCCCGTCTGAATCGTGTACGGGCTGTGGATAGGGCACAATGTATTTCCTGGACTTGTCGGGTCTTTCGACGATCAGCTCTTTGCCAAATATGGGTCGGCTTTCCTTTAACGCCATGGCCATCGGGCATTCATCCAATGGCATTTCCGTTACTTCGTCCGTCTCAAGCATCTTCATGGACCCGCACCAAAGGTCTACACCGGGCTCAGGCTCTCTTCCCCAAAGCTTAACGGCTGCCTCATTGAATGTCTTTATATATCCATTAATATCTGTAGTATATATAGCTACGGGCAGATTGGCTAATAATTTCTCATAATACTCCTGGCTTCTTTTCAATTCCTGTTGCTTGACCTGTAATTTTTCTGCTATTCTTTTTTTCTCAGTAACATCGTTGATCAGGCCAACGTAACCTTTTACATTCCCATTTTCGTCGACATCGGGTGTATATGTAGCCTCGATAAAGCAGACGCCATGCTTAAAGGGTATTTCAGCTTCATACTGCACTACCTCTCCGCTAAGCGCAGCATCCATGTATCTCTTTATGTGGCTGAATGATTCGTAGCCAAGAAAATCTTCGACGAGACTGCCGATAATTGAAGTGGTCTCGGCGTCAGTCCAGGTTGCATACGCAGAGTTTACATATTTGTAACGATAATCCCTGCCAACGTATGTAACCGGCATGGCAATTTTATCAAGCATCAAAGTAGCAAAACTGTTTCTTTCTGCATGACCGTTAGCTCCGGCAGTCAAGGCAGACTTCAGTTCTATATTTTCGGTGCTGTCTTTCTCCATGCTGATCGTTGGTTTTAAAATAAAAAACCGGCTTATTTCTTTGGAAAATGGAAGAACTATCTCTGAAGTACTGTGTGGGTGATAGCCGGACTGTTGTTAATGAAAGCTACCTTGTTTTCTCATTGCAGTATTCCAGCTACAATAGCCTGAATAGCCCCGGTAATTCAATAAAGATTATGCCAGTGATTTTAAAATACTTATATCTTCCGAAAACGGATAACCCGACCCTGATTCCTTTGCGTTTTATCAATCTCTGCTAAGACTGACTACTTCCTGGTGCATTTAAGTGTGCCTCTTCCGCAATTTTTTGCCGCCCTATGTAGATTTTTTTACTCATTCTGAAATACACTTTGCCTAAATGCGCTGAATTTATCCTTTGGCCCGGACCCGGGGACTATAAATGTATTGACCGCACGGCGGCCTCCACTTAAAAGTTCTGCATTACTATAGACAGGCATATAACGCAGACCCGGGTTCTGAGTGGGTCTTTCAGTGTCGTATATCTCTTTCGCATCTGGCAAAAAAACTTTTGATCTCTCTATTTTATAATGCTGATAAAAAATAAGTGTATACAGGGCCAGCAATAACACAATAAGTTTCATAACGAGGAATGTAAAAACAGAGGTATTGAAAAGATTGTGCCATACGGCAAGAAAATAAATAACAGTGTCTGGTTCCTCCGCATAAAATTGAATGCTATGTTGCTATATGATCAGGATAACCAGGACCGGCTTACGATCGAATAGAGTTCATTAGCGGGCGGGAATTTTTTCATCAATTGCAAACTGACATGCTATCAATTTACGGGGAATTAATTGCACAGCAACTTTCATTGCGAGACGCCGGAATGATCTCTGTTCGTATAAAGAAATTTAATGAAAGCGATTAATGGCGGAACTGCCAATGAAGGAATAATAATAAGGTAAGGCGAAGCGACGGTGTCCCACTGATCTGACAGTACAAGCAAACAAAAAAGATAAAGCGTGAATACAAAAAGATCCGCCAGTAAATTTATTGTATGTGCCCGACTGGGATGCCCGGAAGAAATATTCAACTTCCTGTAACCGGAAATAATTCTCATCAAAGAAATAACAACTGAAATGGCGATTGCAAAGAAGGATATTTTGAACCAAATAGCTCCCTGCTGCATATAGTAAATGATAAAAAGTGCAAAAGTGATCTCATAAAATATCAGTGGGGTTGTAAGAAAAAAAAGAGATGCGCCTCGATGACGGGGTTTTCCCGGCTTTTCCTTTCTCATAAGGATAATAAGATACGCATTTCCGTCTGTTCATGCAATAGCACATGACATGCAAAAAAATACTTTGACTTGCGGAAGACAAAAGATCAGCTATTTTCAGAATGAAAGTTTTTGATCTTGTTGTAAAGGGTCTTTCTGTCGATCTTCAGGAGTTCTGCTGCTTTCTTCTTATTGAAATTGACTTTTTGCAAAACAGACATTATCGTTTCATATTCGGCTTTTATAGCAGCTTCTTTTAATATATCTTTTTCTCCGCCGTTAGGCACTATGGTCAATGTTGATGTGATCTCTGTCCTTGCTTCCGGGTTGCCTAACGAAAAAGTATTTGTATTGCTGATCTCCCATGGCATTGTATCCAGTGTGATCTTGCCTCCCGGGGCGGTAAGCAGCACAGCTCTTCTTATTACGTTTCTGAATTCCCTCAGGTTGCCCGGCCAGCTATAATGATGAAATGTTTCCAGCACATTATCTTCAATGCCCTTGATGTCTTTATTTATTTCGGCAGTTGCTTTTGACATGAAAAACTCAGTCAGTGGAAGAATGTCTTCTTTCCGGTTTCTTAATGGAGGAAGGCTGATAGAAAATTCATTGAACCGATGATAGAGGTCCTCTCTGAATTTTCCTTTTCTATACGCATCCTGCAGATTTTCGTTTGATGCAACGATCAATCGCACATCTACCTGCATTTCTTTGTTGCCTCCTACCCTTCTGAATTTTCTTTCCTGTATCACTCTTAGTAAAGTCGCCTGCACTTCTACCGAAAGATTTCCAACCTCATCAAGAAAAAGAGTGCCGCCATCCGCCAACTCAAAATGGCCCACCTTATCCTGCAACGCACCGGTGAAGGCGCCTTTTACGTGACCAAAAAGTTCACTTCCCGCTAATTCCCTTGACAATGTTCCACAATCCATTGCTATAAAAGGTTTGTCCCTTCGTTCGCTCATATTATGTATCGTTCTCGCAATTACTTCTTTCCCGGTTCCACTTTCGCCATACAGAATGATACTGTAATTAGTGTCTGCCACGATATTAACCTGGGCATACAGCGCTCTTGCCGATGGTGATTGTCCTTCAAAAAAATCATAATCCGATTTTGCGGACGTGCCATGTCCCGGAAAGCCATCCGGTTTTTCTGACTTCTCAACACCATTCCCATCCCCGGATTGAGTTTGTAATAAATTATTTAAAATAGAAGATACTTCGTCTGGAATAAGTGGCTTGGTAATATAGTCAAAAGCGCCAAGTTTAATAACCTCTACCGCTGTCTTGATATCTGAATATCCCGTTATGACAAGTAACTTGACTGCCGGGTTTTTTTCTTTAAGTGTCGCGATGATTTGCTTACCATCCATATCTCCAAGACGGTAATCACATATCACAGCATCAAACTTATGTTCGGTAAACAGCGCAAGGCCCTTTGATCCGGTATGCGCCGTTTCTGTTTCGAAACCTTTTTTGGTGAGATATCTCGCCAATAGTGTACATAAGTCTGTGTCATCGTCAATGATCAGAATCTTCTTGTTGTTCATAAAAGCAAAGGGGGTTGAGAGAATACAAAGCTAAATTATTCCTCTAAAATGACCTGCCTCACACTAATCCCAAATTGTGCCGAAATAAAATTTATGAGAAAAATAAAACTAATTGGCAGTATAATTGACGATAAATCCGCGTGATCCGTGACAGTTATATAGTAAATCGGGCGCTGGCTTTCCGAATGAATCAAACACCTTCCAAACAACCCATACTCATCATTGATGATGAAGTTGATATTTGTTATCTTTTGAGCAATATCCTAAAGCAAAAGGACATGAGTCCTATTATCGCATCTTGCTTGTCTGAAGCGGCTGATATTATTGACGCTGATTCAGGGTTTGCGTTGATCTTTCTTGATAATCACCTTCCTGACGGACTCGGCGTAAATTATATTAAAGAGATCAAGAAAAAATGTCCCACTTGTAAGATCATTATGGTCACGGCTCACGACAACCCAACGGACCGGGAAAAGGCCAGCGAAGAAGGTGCGGATTTTTTTATTGGCAAGCCATTCACACGTGAAATAATTTTTCAAACGATTGAGAAGCTTGCGGTCTGAATTTCTTCAAGTGTAGATTTTTTTCCCCACTATTCTTTGTTTTCTTCACCTTGATCCTGGAAAATTTCCAGCGCAATTACAAATGTTGTCCCTCTTCCGGGCCGGCTATATGCACTGATCTTACCTTTATGATTTAAAATAATATTTTGAGAATTGGTCAAACCAAGTCCATTACCTCTCGGTTTAGTAGTAAAATAAGGATCGAATAGTTTTTGCAATTCCTCTTCTTCCATTCCTTTTCCATTGTCTTTTATCTCAATAATGCACTTGTTTCCCTGCTTTTTTGTTTTTAGCTGCAAGACTCCTTTTCCGCTTTCCATTGCCTCAATAGCATTAACAATAATATTCAGCAATGCCACTTTGATCTTTTCTTTATCAACTAACAGTTCGCAAGTTTCCTTTGGATAATCCTTTTCAATGGTTATCTGGTTCAGGTCTATCCTGTCTTTTGCCATTTCAAAGGTTTCGTCAAGAAGCTCATTAATGTTGACCGTGCTAAAGTTCAGATGAGTGAAACGGGTAGCATTAAGCAGGTCCGATACGAGTTGATTGATCCGTGCAGCATTCCGGTTGATCAGATCTAACAAAACCGGGGATTCTTCACTTTTGTTTTCCATTTCACGCAATTGTTCTGCAGCCAGCAATATATTGGTCAGAGGATTGCGGACTTCGTGAGCAATAGTTCGGGCTATACGCCCGGTGGAAGTAAATTTTTCCATTTCTCTCAACTCCTGCAACTCGATATTCTTTTCCTTTAATTCGTTCTTATTACTTTCCAGGTCCACACGATATTTGCTCGCTCTTTTATCTGCCTTTTGTCTCGCTTTATATTCACGGTTAAATGTTATTATTGAATATATCAATGCAAAACACGCAATGACAAGCGAAATAATAGCAATGATCTTCGCCCCGGTAAAAAGATCAGATAGCCTCAGCTTCCGTTTCTCCATCAGTTTTTCTTCTGCGTTCTTGAATTTCGAAACAAATAGCCTCATGCTGTCCATCGTATTCAGGGTCGTCTCTCGTCTCAATTTCATCTCATCCGTGATCGTAAACCCATTGGTTTGAAATTTTTCAAGCCCTGTTCTCATCAATTCCATTCTTTTTTTTATTAAGAGGTCCAGTGTGTCGAGCCGGCTCGCCTGATCCTTGTTATCAACTACGAGAGTCTCCAACTCCTGGTAAAGAACAGGAATGTCTTTTGACGCTTCATTATATGGTTTTAGAAAACGTGTGTCCCGCGTGATCACGTATCCTCTTAAGCCCGTTTCAGCATCTGTAAGCTCACCTTTAAGCGATTCAACATTAGTAATAACCCGGTAGCTGTGCACAACCCATTCGGCTTCCCTGGCCAGTCTTTGCTGTACGTAAAAAATAAGGCAGTAGGAGATCAATAGCAGCAGGAAGGATAAAGCATAACCCGAGGTAATTTCTCTTTTGATGGAAGATAATTTCGCCATTTCAGCAGTTAAGTTCTAAAAATTATACCAGAGATTATTTTGACGACAACTTACCAGTCATGCCAGCAGCAACAAAGGTAACTACAGTCACAGATCTTCAAACAATAACCTCTCCAATAAAATAACATTTCCAGGTAAAATTTTCTTTCTGCATTATTCAGAAGGTCTGTGTAAAATGGGAATAATACTTGCCATTATATTTCCTTTTATTCGATTTTGAAAAAAAGTGGTATGAAGAAAAAGCTTTTGTCTCTGACAGGAATTATCATTTTGATTTTGATACTTATCGTTGCCGGCGGGATCTGGTACTGGAACACCCACAAAAAAAAGATCATTCGCGACAAGCTCGAAACCGCTATCCGTGAAAAAAGCGATGGACTTTATAAAGTTGATTACACTAATCTTGAAATGGATGAAGCCAGCGGTAATCTTTCTGTTTCTTCTTTTATCCTGAAGTATGATAGCCTTAAATATGTCCAGTTGGAAAAAGAAAAAAATGCGCCGTATCTTCTTTTTACCATAACTATTCCCCATATAAAAGTAACGGGTGTTGAAACTCCGAGAGCTTTATTGGAAAAAGAAATTACAGGACGCCATCTGGCAATAGAAAATCCGGTGATAGAAATTATCTACACGCATGCAGGCAAAGACTCAACCAGGAATATACCTGATAAAGAAATCTATGAACAAATACTGGGAAACCTTAACCTGATCAAACTTGATTCCGTGACCATTTCAGGAGCAAAGATCACCACGAAGGATTTGCGTAGCGGCAAAACTTCGGTTCGTTTTACAAACACTTCTATCAGCCTGGTTGATGTAGCGGTTGACAGTGCAGCCAATGCAGACTCGACCCGCCTGCTATTTGCAAAAGAAATAAACCTGGACTGCGAAAGATTTAGCTGGCAAAGCGAAGATCATTTTTACGACTACCAGGTTGATTCGATTTCATTCCGGTCTGAAGGGTCAAACATCACTATTAAAAATTTCTTAGTGAAGCCATTGCTGAGTGAAAGTGAATTTGTAAAGAAAGCCCCGTTTCAAACTGACCGGCTTGATTTTATTATTAACAATATTCAACTAAAAAATACGGATTTCTTAAAACTGAATGAGGAGGTGATCAAAGCCGATACAATGATCATCGGTTCGGCATCTTTTAAATTATATCGGGACAGGAATATGCGAAGAGACAGGAAAAATCGTGTAGGAACCTATCCCCAGCAGGTGATCAAAAAACTGCCGGTAGAGATTGATATAGCCAAAGGCATCTTAAAAAATACTTTTATAGAATACAAAGAAAAAAGCAGCATCACGAATCAACCGGGCTACGTGCGGTTTTGGAATTTATCTGCTACGATCAGCAATATCACTAATATAAAAAGCGCCATCGCAAAGAATGACCTTATGACTTTTGATGTGCACACCCGGTTCCTGAACAAAGTTCCTTTATATACTAAATGGACATTCTACCTTGACAATTCTGACGGAAGATTTAAGATAAAAGGCAACCTGGGAAGTGCGGATGCAAGCACATATAATGAGCTTGCTGTACCCATGGGCCCTGCCCGATTCAAAAGCGGTCACGTAAAAAGTCTTGAATTCGATCTATCCGGAACAAACTATAAAATGACTGGTACCGTGAAACTGTTGTATGACGACCTGCATGTCGCTTTGCTGGAAAAAGATAAAGATTCAGTTCATTTCAATAAGAAAACATTTACCAGCCTGCTGGCTAATTTCAAAATTAAAAATTCCAATCCTGAAAAAAATAAAGATCCGCGCATCGCTAATTTAGACTTCCCACGCGATACAAATAAATCCATATTCAACCTCGCATGGAAAAGTCTGTTTGATGCTATTAAAGAAATTACGGGAGCAAAATGAAATTCAAAATTTTCCGGCCAGCTAAGAGATCAGTCAGCCTTATCACGCACCTTTTTTGGCGTGGTCAGGATAATACCCTGCAACCAGAATAGTATAGCAAGCATGATCAATGTGTGGGCGAAAATTCCTACACGGAATATAAAAAAGATCGAGATCCACGAAACAAACAGGAGGATGGATACGGTATAACAAATTCTCTTCATAACTATTATAAAGGAAAAAATAATGCCAAATCACTGGTTTAACTGCGACAAGTTTAAAGAGGTTATCCCCGCAATAAATGGCTCGCTTTTTATATAAATAAGTCTATGGATCTAAGATCGGATTTTCCATACTGGCTGCTTCGGCACGGCATAGTCAAAAGTTATCCTTCATTACAGCACGACCTCACTGCAGACGTTGCAATAGTTGGCGGAGGTATTAGCGGAGCGCTTACTGCGTGGTACCTGGTGAAGGAAGGATTTAATGCTGTACTCGTTGACCGTCGTCATATAGGGATGGGAAGCACAGCGGCAAGCACTTCGCTGCTTCAATATGAAATTGATATCCCATTACACGAACTTATTGGAAAAGTGGGCGAAAAAAATGCTGTAAAGAGTTACCTTCTTTGCAGGCAGGCTATAGATGATCTTGCATCGATCTCTGATCATTTAAAATTAAAAGACAGCTTCAAAAAAAGACCAAGCTTTCAGTTTGCCTCCTATCTAAAAGACAAGAAAATATTAGACAAAGAATTTGCTGTGAGAAAGAAAAATGGATTTTCGATGCAATGGTTGGATGAAAAAGACATCAGGGGAAAATATGGTTTCTCAAGATCCTGCGGGATACTTTCCCGTGACGGAGCGGAAGTGGATGCTTACCGGCTTACTCATAGCCTGCTGGAAAAATGTATCTCGCATGGGTTAAAAGTTTTTGATCATACAGAAATAATAAAAATTGAACATCAGAAAAAACATGTTGAACTTTTTACCGGCACCGGCAAAAAGATCAAAGCCCGGAAACTTATAATAGCTTGCGGCTACGAATCGCAACGCTATATCAGCAAACAAGTACAAGACCTAAGGTCCACCTATGTTATCATCAGTGAACCGCATAAAGAAAAAAAATTCTGGTATAAAAACTCACTGATATGGGAGACAAAGAGGCCATACCTCTATTTAAGAACAACTGCGGACAACAGGATAATCGTGGGAGGCCAGGACATACCTTCATCTGACCCCGTGAAGAGAGATAAATTGCTTGCAGCAAAAGCCAGGTTGCTCGAACGGTCATTTAAAAAATTATTTCCTTCAATTCCTTTTCGGACGGACTTTAAATGGGCGGGAAGTTTTGCCTCTACAAAAGACGGGCTGCCTTATATCGGAAGCATAAGTGAGCGGTCTCACACTTATTTTTCCCTTGGGCTGGGAGGCAATGGCATTACCTTCAGCATAATTGCTGCACAGATAATCCGTGATCTTTTGAAGGGAAGAAAAAATGATAACGAAAAAATATTTTCATTTAACAGGTAAGAGATCAGGAGGCATACCGCAGGCCTTCATCATTCTCGTAGGTGTGTTTTTCCCGGAGCCATGAGACGCTTCCTTTATTTTTTCTTACAAACCAGGAAGCCTTGATAACAGCAACAGACAGAATACGAGGATTTTTTTTCACTTCATCGCAAATATGGCCTGATATGAATAGATATTCGCTATGATACTTTTGAATGATATGGATCGGCTTATTGCTCATTTTTAATTCTGCCGGAATCTCTTCAGCCACGATGCAATAAAGATTATTACCACTGCAGTAAGCGATCTTCACCTGCAAACTTTGTTGCTGGTCGGCTTCTCTGAATCTCAGTAAAGCTGCCTGGATCGACGTAGCTTCCCTGAGAATTACCTTTAATTTCTGATTCATATACTAATTTGTTTGACGGAGTTTTTTCAATACAGATCCTGAATCATGCGGAATGGACACATTACGCAAAAACCAGGTATACCAATTCTCCATTACTATTTCCATTTTAGTTTTCGGCCTCTTTGTGTGGGGTTCAGTATATTCTATATTAACCATCGAAAGCTTGACCAGCATTTTCGGAGGATACTGCGACCGCGCCTTTTTACCGGAGTCAGCATAATTAAAATAGTTATTGTTGACAATTGTGGCTTTACCACTTATTTCGATAAAAAAAGGAACCCCTTTACGGTGAAATCGTAACCTGGCTGGAAAAGTTTGCTCGCATTCTTTCACAAATACAGGACGGTTCATCAAAAGCCACAATTGACCTTCTTCGTCCACTTTGACAGCAGTTACAATATCATTACCGGGTTTTAAAGGGTTGTTGCTGCTTACATACATTACCGCATTGCGGAGCTGATGTATTTTTTCACTGATGAATCGCAGATTCATATCGTTTGCCATAACCGAGAGTTTTTTTATAAAAATCAAATGTGATACCAAAAGCCTTTAGCCATTAGGAACATTTATAAAGAATCTATTCAGGGTAAATATTTCCACATTTTTAAAGAATTCAGCCGGTTAGGTTACAATTACTTACAGAAGATATTTCCTACCCATTTTACGGAAAGACACCGGATAATATTTATACTTCTGAATTTTTTCTTTACTCTCTCCTATTTATAGCATGATATTTTCTATATTTCTAGGGAGACATACAATTTATTCTTCTCAACTAACTAATACTACAATTAGATAGCAGATGGACCAATCCACCCGCAAAAGAAGTTTTCCGAAACGCCTGCTAAGGATATTCCTTAAAACCCTTCTTTTCCTGTTTCTTTTTATTGTTCTTATTGTATTACTAATAATGACACCGCCTGTCCAGAATTTTATACGGAAAAAAGCCGTGACTTACCTGGAAAATAAATTACAAACGAAAGTAGAAATAGGAAGAATTTATATAGGATTTCCAAAAAAGGTCGTGGCAGAAAATATTTATGTGGAAGACCGGCAAAAAGATACCTTGTTTTCTGCGGGCAGTCTGAAGATGAATATAAATTTATTAAAACTGATATTCAAGGGCGAAGTCGCTATCAACAGCACGGAATTAAAAAAAAGCACAGTAAAAATAAAACGGGAGTTGCCGGACACAATATTCAATTTCCAGTTTATTGTTGACGCATTTGCACCGGGCAACAATAAAACTGTTTCCACAGACACAAGTTCTTCTGCCATTGCACTTGGCACTGCAACACTGGATAATGTGAGAGTGGTATACAAAGATGTAATTACGGGCAGCAATACTGAAACATGGATCGGTCATCTCGATACGAAAATTGACAAGTTCGATCCTCAACACATGGACTTTGACATCCCGGAAACAAATATTAATGGCCTCGCCTCAAGAATATACCAGGTAAAACCGCTGGCAAATCCGAAACCGCAAATAAAAGATGACTTAAAAGCAAAACAACCTTCGCCGCTTAAACTGGCTTTTAAGGAGATCAACCTGGAAAAAGTAAAACTGGACTATGGAAATGATGTTTCAGCAACTTATGCCACTATTGATGTTGGCAATTTGCAGGTAAAGCCTAACAAAATCGATCTGCCCAACCGGATCATTGATCTTGAGGATATCTCTCTAAAGAATACAACCACTTCTATACACCTGCGCAATAATGCGGGAGCTAAAGTTGTTGCTAAAGAAGCAAAGCAAAAGGCCAAAAGCCAGGCTGAAGCAGGCTGGCATATAGAAGTAGCGTCCGTTGCTCTCGATAACAACAACGTGATATTTGATAATGACAACAATGCGCGGACGAAGCACGGGATGGATTACGGTCATTTGAAAGCAACAGACTTAACGTTGGAAATAAACGACCTCCTGTTAACCGAAGATTCAATTGCAGGCAATATCGCAAAGGGAGAACTTAAAGAACAAAGCGGTTTTGTATTGAACAATTTACAGGCTGAAGTTCTTTATTCGAATAAGCAAGCTTATTTGAAAAACCTCCTTCTTAAGACTCCCGGCACAGAAATAAAGCGGTATGCTTTGCTGAAATACAGTTCCTACAAAGATCTCGTTGAAGACTTTTCAAACACACAAATAGATGCAGACATCGAAAACAGCCATATACAGGTCAAAGATATATTAGTGTTTGCACCGCAATTGCGATCCGAACCTGCATTTGCAAACCCAAATGATACATGGTATCTGAATTTGCAGGGAAATGGAACCATGAGATCAATGTATATCCGGGATCTGCAATTCAGCGGATTAAAAAATACCCAGGTTAACGCAAAAGGCACGCTGGCTGCCAACAATGATCCGGATCGGGCTGGTGCGACATTGACAATAAGAAAGCTGCATACAACTCAAACAGACATTGCTTTATTCACCGGCCAGCGTTTATCAAATCAACAAATTAACCTGCCTGAAGAATTTGATGCGTATGGAACAATGGCTGGCTCGATCAATAATTTATCTGCAGATATTACGATCAATACCTCAAAAGGTGACGTTTCCGTTAACGGGCGGTTCAAAAACCTTAGCCATCCTGATGCAGCAATATATACGGCAGCAGTCAGAACAAAATCATTAGATATCGGATCTATTACCAGGAATGAGCAGCTAAATACCATCAGCACCGATGTTACCGTGTCGGGAAAAGGATTTACGCCCGATAAGATGAATATAAAATTCAAAGGATCAATACATGCCATCGGTTATAATGATTATGTGTACAGGAATATCGCTCTTTCCGGAAACATTGAGCAAAAGAAATTTACCATAACTACTGATATTAATGATCCAAATATAGATGTGAATGGAACTGCTAGCGGCGATCTTTCCGACAACCCTTCTTTCCGGTTTGTGGGAATGATAGATAGTATCAAAATGCTTCCGTTGCATTATACAACACAAACCCTGGTAGTTCGCGGAAAAGTAGACGCTAATGTTCCGGTAATGAATGAAAATTATTTAGAAGCAAATGTTCTGATAACAAAAGCATTATTTGTATCGGAAGCCCAGCGGCTACCTCTCGATACCATACAATTCATTTCCGGAAGAAATGATACCGATCAATTCATGCGGCTAACAAGCGATGTTGCCAATGCAGAGATCAGCGGCCAATATCGCTATACAGACCTTGGTAAAATTTTTCAAAAAAGTATCGAACCGTATTTTTCAGTTAGCCCTGCAGGCTCTATTGTCGATGCGCAACCGTATGATCTTTCATTTACTGCAGATATTGCGAATGCACCTGTTCTTACAGCTTTTATACCCGGCCTGAAATCATTTGATCCGATACATATAGAAGGGAAAGCTGTCACCAACGAGGGATTAACAGCGACAATGACGACATCGCATATTGAATACGGTGGCAATGAAATAACAGGTCTTAATCTAAACCTGAACAGTACGGACAATGAATTGCGCCTTACAGGAGATGTTCAGCGGCTTAAAGGAATAGGTTTGGATATCTATCATACACGTCTCCATGCATCAGCTTCAAACAATAAAATAAATTTTAATATTGCGATCGATGATAAGAGTGATAAAAATAAATATTATCTCGCGGGAGCTTTGAATAACCCTGCCAATGGAGACTATACTTTGAACCTGCGACCGGATAGTCTATTGTTGAATTATAAGAAATGGACGATCTCTCCCGATAATTCTCTTACTATATCAAAAGACAATATAATTGCAAGCAATTTTATACTTCAAAATGGGGAGCAGAAACTCTCGTTGCAAAGTCAGGGTGAGCAATTGAATGCAGGCTTCACGAACTTTCAGCTAGCAACCATCACCGCCTTTACTAAATCAGATTCGCTGCTGGTGAATGGTTCAATGAATGGCAATGTGATCTTCAAAAATATATTGAGACAACCTGTTTTTACAAGTGATCTTGTCATTAATGATCTCAGTATGAAAGGCGATACCCTTGGCAATGCCATCATCAAAGTAGATAACACATCCGGCGATCGCTACAATACAAATGCAACAATTACCGGAAGAGGAAACGACATTGCATTAACCGGTTCATTTGCACCGCAAGGCAAAAACGATATTGCGTTGAACCTCGATCTCGCTATACGCCAATTACAATTAGCCTCTATGGAAGGTGCTTTTGGTAATATGATAAAAAATGCTTCGGGCAGTGTGAATGGCGAGATAAGCATTCGCGGCACGACTGGCGAACCAAAGATCAATGGGCCGCTCAATTTTGATAAAGCGAGCATAGCTCTTACTGCGCTAGGCAGTCAATTTAAAATGGATGGAGAAAAGATCAGCGTAACCAGGAATGGATTTCACTTTGACAACTTTGTGATCAAGGATACTGCCAACAACCAGCTTATATTAAACGGACTTATACAGACGCCAAATTTCATTAATTACTTTTTTGATTTCGATGTCAATGCCAGCAATTTCCAGATACTGAATTCAACAAAAAAAGACAATAAGGTCTATTATGGGAAACTGGTCATCACATCCCGCATGCACATAGACGGTTCGGAATCTACTCCTATCATTGACGGAAATATCACAGTGAATGAAGGAACAGACTTGACTGTCGTTGTTCCACAGCGTGAGCCCGGCGTCGTTGAGAGAGACGGTATTGTTGAATTTGTAGATATGGATGCGCCGGAAAATGATTCACTTTTCCTGGCACCCTACGATTCGTTGAATATATCCGAATTCACAGGGCTCGATGTCACCGCTAATATTGAAATAAAAAAGGAGGCTATTCTTAACCTTGTAATTGATGAAGCGAATGGTGATTTCTTGCACGTGCAGGGAGAGGGATTGTTATCGACAGGGATAGATCCAAGTGGAAAAATTACACTTGTCGGAAATTATGAACTGGAAAAAGGAGCGTATGAGATCACTTTCAATTTCCTGCATCGTCGTTTTGAAATTCAAAAAGGCAGTAAGATCGTTTGGCTAAACGAACCGACCAAAGCGACTTTAGATGTGACGGCAGTTTATATCGCCAACACTTCTCCTATTGATCTTGTAGAAAACCAAATAGCAGCTTCCACACAGGCGATAAGAAATACTTATTTGCAAAAATTACCTTTCGAAGTGCGGTTATTTATGACGGGGGAATTGTTGAAACCAGTGGTCAAGTTTGATATCGTATTACCTGAGAATAAAAATTATGGCGTGTCCAATGACATCATCACGCAGGTCAATAGCCGTCTTGAACAATTACGACAGGAGCAGGGGGAATTGGATAAGCAGGTATTCTCGCTTTTACTGCTAAATCGTTTTGTGGGACAAAATCCTTTGGCAAGCAGCTCCCCTGTCTTTAATGCTTCCTCTTATGTCCGTCAAAGTGTAAGTAAATTATTGACCAGCCAGCTTAACAAATTGGCAGCCGATCTTATTGATGGTGTTGATCTGACTTTCAACGTAACCTCAACAGATGATTACACTACCGGTGACAGGCGAAACAGAACTGATCTTAACATCGGCCTTAGCAAACGACTCCTGAATGAGCGGCTTACTGTTTCCGTGGGGAGCAACTATGAACTGGAAGGTCCGAAGAACAGCAATCAGAAGCCAAGCAACATCATCGGTAATCTTTCTCTCAGTTATGCTCTTAGCCGCGACGGCAGGTATATGTTGCGTTTTTATCGTAAAAATGAATATGAGGGTATTGTTGACGGATATATTATTGAATCAGGACTAAGCTTTATGATTAACGTAGACTATAATCATTTTATCGAAATATTCAGGAAGAAGAGAAGGCAAAGAGTAGAAGGTGTAAAATATGCAAATAAAGAAGAATGATAAGAGACCGAAACTTTATCATCATTTTATTCATTGGTTATTTCCTCATTGCGGGGTGCAGTAACACAAAGCATTTGCCGCCGGGCGACAAATTATATACAGGCGCAAATATTTCAGTGTCCGGTACATCCACTGTCCGGGAGAAAAAAGTACTGCAGGAAGACCTGGAAGGATTAACACGACCTAAGCCCAACACGAAATTCCTGGGAATACGTTTCAAACTTTCCCTCTATAATTTATTTCGCAATAAAAAAGAGAATTCGTTTTTTGGAAAATTAAGAGATAAATCCGGTCAGCCGCCCGTATTGCTTAGCCAGGTTGATCTGGAGCAAAACATTCTGCTGTTACAGAATCACCTGGAAAATAAAGGCTATTTCCACGCAAAGGTCACAGGCGATACTATTGTAAAAAGAAAAAAAGCCCACGCCAGTTATAAAGCCGAAGCAGGTCCGCAATACAATATTGCTTCCGTTCATTTCCCAGATGATAGTAGCGTATTGGCAACGACGATCCGTGAAAGCATAGATAACACCCTTCTGATACCGGGCAAACCATTTGATATAGATGTGATCAAAGCGGAGCGAAACCGCATTGATGCTTTCCTGAAGGAAAAAGGGTTCTATTTTTTCAGCGCTGACTATATTTTATTAAAGGCAGACACTACGATCGGCAATCACCTTGTAGATATGCATGTGACATTAAAACCGGACATGCCTTCGGAAGCGAGACAGGTATACCATATTAAAAACGTGTTGATCTATGCCGGCTACAGTCTCAATATGGCCGGAATTGATACCAGTAAAACGCATGGCGAATATTACAAAGGCTATTACATTATTGACCGTAGAAAAAGATATAAGCCATCGCTATTTGGAGAAACCTTAAAGTTTAAACCGGGAGATGTGTATAACCGAACCGATCATAACCTTACGCTGAGCCGTCTTATCAATCTCGATCTTTTCAAATTCGTAAAGAACCGGTTTGCCGTCAACAGCAGTTCTGACTCTGCATTTTTAGATGCCTTTTATTACCTGACTCCCTTACCAAGAAAATCTCTTAGCGCGGAGATCACAACGATAACAAGATCAAATAACCTGAATGGTTCACTGATATCTTTAAAGTGGAAGAACAGGAATACGTTCCGTGGTGGCGAACAATTGGGCATTAGCGCTTACACAGGGTCAGATGTTCAATTCAGTGGGGCATTGAAAGGATATAATGCCATTCGCTACGGTGCCGAAATGAATTTTTCCATACCGAGATTTATCGTCCCGTTTGTAAAATTCAAAAATAAAAGCGGCTATGTACCAAGAACAAATATTCAATTAGGATATGACGTATTAAGCAGGACAAAGCTATATACGTTAAATTCCTTCCGAACGGCATTTGGATATTTATGGAAAGAAAATATACAGAAACAACATGAGTTGTACCCGATCAGCATCAATTATGTTCAACCTGTGAATGTCACTGACGAATACCATGCATTGATTCACCAGGATACACTGCTGGCGCAGGCCGTACAAAAACAATTTATTCTCGGCTCTACCTATCAATATAATTTTAACCAATTGGCTAATGGCTTGCAACCGGATAATGCTTATTTTTTCAACGGGCTCATCGACCTTTCAGGAAATATAGCCGGTTTGATAACTGGCGCCAACGCAAAAGCTGGCAATGAAATTACAATAGGCAAGGTTCCGTTTGCGCAGTATATTAAGTTCGAACTGGATGGACGCTACTATCGAAAGATAGGGTTACATTCTACATGGGCTAACCGGGCTATTCTTGGTTTAGGAATCCCTTACGGCAACTCCGTGCAACTTCCATTTGTCAAACAATTTTTCATTGGCGGCAATAATAGTCTTCGCGGATTCAGGAGTCGTTCGGTAGGCCCCGGTACTTACAAGTATCCCGTTGCTTTTAATTTTCTGCCTGACGAAACAGGTGATATAAAATTGGAATTAAATACAGAGTTCCGTTTTCGATTAAACGGGCCACTATATGGCGCTCTTTTTCTTGACGCGGGTAATATATGGCTGGTTAATGACAGCGGTTACACCCATAGACCGGGGGGACAGTTTTCAGGCAAGTTCTTAAGTCAACTAGCTATAGATGCGGGCTTTGGCGTGCGATTTGACATCACCTTATTTGTGATACGGCTCGATATCGGTTTTCCTTTACGCAAGCCTTGGGAGCAAAATCCATGGGTGATCAATCGCATTCATATGCTCGATGGCACCTGGAGAAAGGAGAACGTTATTTATAACCTGGGAATTGGATATCCATTTTAAAAATAGGGTACGGAATAAAAAATTACTTGAGGACTTTTTTTACCGCACTTGCAGAATCAAGATGAGCCCTTAATTTGGGAAGTGTATTATCAATAAAGGTCTTCACATCCGCATCATTGACCTTATTACCGGCTTCCTGGAATTCATCAATATCAGATTTGTGATCTTTTATCATCGCATCAATATATGCCTTATCAAATGCACGTCCTGTTTTCGTACTTAATTCATTGATCAGCTTCTGATTTTCTTCGCTTACGGAATCTGGCAGCGTGACATTTCGCTGAGCCGCCAATGTTTTCACTTCGTCATTTGCCGCAGAATGGTCATGAACCATGTATGCTCCAAAATCCTTTACTCTTTGATTGACCCCTTTTTCACTGGCCATTTGACCTAATTTCACTTCGGTCATCCCTCCATTAGCCGCATTGACTAAAAAAGAAGAGCTTGCTTCATCGGTGACAACAGTCCGTTTGCTACCCGATGAATCCATGTTGGCCTGGTTGGTAGAATCTGCTGTTTCTACGCTGTCCTTACTTTCGTTGTTGCACGCCCATACTACCGATGCTACTGCAAACAATACCACTGTTACTTTTTTCATATCATTGTTTTAAGTAAAAAAGTTGATTAGCGATAAAGTCTTGAAATTTTCGTGCCAGTCAGAAATCATTCTTCAACCATTCACAATTTCACCGCCATTAGGATGTAAGAATTGGCCGGACATATAATTTGAATCACGGCATGCCAAAAAAAGATAACTGGGTGCTATCTCCACTGGTTGCCCGGGACGTTGCATGGGCGCATCACTTCCAAATTGCGCAGTTTTTTTTGAATTAAAACTTGAAGGGATCAGGGGCGTCCAGACAGGACCTGGCGCTACTCCGTTAACCCGTATTCCTTTTTTTATCAGGTTTGCAGAAAGGCTTCGTGTAAAAGCAACAATAGCTCCTTTGGTAGCAGAATAATCCATTAAGCCTGCGCTGCCCCGGTAAGCGGTCACAGAAGCGGTATTTATGATACAACTTCCTTTTTTCATAGCAGGCAATGCTGCTTTTGTCATCCAGAAAAAAGAAAAAATATTGGTCTCAAACGTTTTTATTAATTCCCGGGTGATCAGGTCCTCCAGTTTTTTATTTTCGAACTGGATAGCAGCATTATTCACCAATACATCTATCCGCTTAAATTTCTGTATGGTCTTTTTTATTACGGTTCTGCAATGCTTTTCCTTTGAAATATCGCCACGAAGCAGCAGGCATTGTCTTTCATACGTCTTTTCTATGATCCGCTTTGTGTCTTTCGCATCTTTAATTTCTTTCAGATAAGCTATCGCCACATCCGCACCCTCTTTTGCAAATAATATGGCTACAGCCTTCCCTATTCCGCTATCCCCCCCGTTATCAGTACAATTTTATTTTTCAATTTTCCGCTTCCTTTTACTTCGGGATAATCGAATACCGGTTGCGGCTTCATTTTTCTCTCCAACCCGGGTCTTCGCTGCTCCTGCGGTTTGCGGATCCGCTTTGTGTTGCCACCTTTCTGCATAAAATTTTTAAAAAGAAATACTGAAATTATCATACCGCATTATTTTATTTTTTCAGTTGCCCATTGATCAGTACAAGCATTTGAATTGAAGAAAAAATTCCCCATTCAAGGAAATATAAGTACGTATTATTCTTTAAAAATTATGGCACGGAATTTTCACCAAGAGAGCGTAAGGATCTGTGAAGACTTACGTACTTAGACTTTACCCTATCAGCAAGAAGAACCGGCTTTTATGGCCGGTTTTTTTATTGGCACAGGAATTTCATGTTACAAATAAAAAAATCATGAGAGCAATATGGAGCGGGGCCATTGGTTTCGGTCTCGTAAACATACCGGTAAAACTCTTTAGCGCCATTCAGCCAAGTGAACTTGACCTGGATATGCTGGACAAAAAAGACAACGCCAATATCAAATACCAACGCGTGAATGCCAACACCGGCAAAGAAGTTGAATGGGGGAATATTGTAAAAGGTTTTAAAATAAATGATCAGTATGTCGTGCTGACAGACGAGGATTTTGAAAGGGCAAGTCCTGAGAAAAATAAGATCATAGAAATAGCAGAATTCATAGATCAAAAGGAGATCGATAGCATTTACTATGAAACGCCCTACTATCTCCAGCCTGAAAAGAATGGCGCAAAAGCCTACGCGTTATTGCATGATGCCTTAAAGAAAACAAAAAAGGCGGGACTCGGCAGCTTTGTATTAAGATCAAGGGAAAGCCTTGTTATCATCAAACCGTATGAGGATATACTTTTACTGAATAAGATACGATTCAAGGAAGAGCTAAGAGACCCCGGAGATATAAAAATTCCGAAAGCAACCAATAAGCCTGCGGAATTAAAAATGGCGGAGAAGCTTATCGGCCAGTTGTCGGAGGAATTCGATATCGCCCGGTATAAAGATACTTATACTGCTAAGCTGATGAAGGTGATAAAAGATAAAGCGAAAGGTAAAAAAACAACAAAACCTCACATGCGTGTAGTTCATTCACGCAGTCGCGACCTCATGGAGCAATTGAAAGCAAGTCTTGGAACATCTAAAAAGAAAGCATCCTGATGGCATTAGCAACTTACAATAAAAAAAGAAATTTCAAAGCGACCTCAGAGCCGAAGGGAAAAGCATTGAAGAAAAACCTTTTCCGTTTTGTTGTTCAGCGACATGATGCAACGCGTCTGCACTATGATTTCAGACTTGAGCTTGGTGGTGTTTTAAAAAGCTGGGCTGTTCCTAAAGGTCCTTCCATGAATCCTGAAGACAAGCGGCTCGCTGTGATGGTAGAAGATCACCCGGTCAGTTATATAAATTTTGAAGGAGAGATACCTGCAGGTAACTATGGAGCCGGTACGGTTGAAGTGTGGGATAAAGGTCTTTTCTTTCCGATCGACAAGGACCTGGAAAAAATAAGTGAAAGAGCTGCCTTAAAAGCGCTGAAGGATGGCGAACTGAAAATACTTTTGAAAGGAGAAAAGCTGGAAGGCGAATTTGTCCTGGTGCGTTTAAAACAAGATGAGAAGAACTGGCTACTGATAAAACATAACGATGAATATGCGGTGAAAAAAAAATATGATAGCGAAAAATTCTCAAAAGCTTCTTTGAAAAAGAAAAAGGCTCCAAAAAAGAAGAAGTAATGAGCAATGCGAGAGAAAAAATAGCCCATTATATAAAACCGATGCTCGCCACTGCCGTGGACGATGCTTTTAACAGTAAGGAATGGTTGTACGAATTGAAATTTGATGGATACAGGGCAATTGCTGAGATCAAAAAAGGAAAAATACTTTTATATTCCCGCAATGGCCTTTCATTAGCCCAACGTTATCCGGTTATTGTTTCAGCGGTAAAAAAAATAAAACACACCTGCGTTCTTGACGGAGAAATAGTTTTACTCAATGAAAAAGGCAAGCCCGATTTTCAAAAATTGCAGAACTATGAACAAAACAAAGGCTATCCGCTTGTCTATTATGTTTTCGACCTACTGTCGTTAAAAGGCAAAGAGACCATCCATTTACCGTTAACAGAAAGAAAACAATTGCTCAAAAAAATAATAAAGAAAAATGACATTATTATTTATAGCGATCACATCGAAACAAAAGGCGAAGATTTTTTCCAAGCAATAACGAGAGATGACCTCGAGGGGATCATGGCGAAGAAAAAGGATAGCCTGTATTTTCCGGGCGACCGAACAAAGAATTGGCTGAAAATAAAAAATAAAAAAACGCAGGAGGCGATCATTGTTGGTTTTACAGAACCGAAAGGGAGCCGGCTTCATTTTGGCTCGATCTTATTGGCACAGCGCAAAGGAAAGAAATTAGTATATGTTGGTCATGCCGGTACCGGTTTTTCAGACAAAACACTTACCGTACTGATGAAAAAAATGAAACCTTTGGCGACAAGCAAGTCCCCGTTTGAAACATTTATTAAAACTAATGCACCGGTTACATGGATCAAGCCAAAACTTGTTTGTGAGATCAGTTATACAGAAGTGACAGAAGATGGAATTTTGCGTCACCCGGTCTTCAAAGGATTAAGACCTGAAAAGAAAAGTGCAGCGATACAGCAGGCGACAGAAAGATCCATCCCTGTGAAAGAGGTTGTATGATCATTATAAAAGAAAGAATATGGCAAAAGCAAAATCCAAATTCACCAATTTAGATAAGCTATATTGGCCCGACGAAGGTATTACGAAAGGCGACCTTATCAACTATTACAAAAACATTGCTCCATACATCCTTCCTTATTTAAAGAACCGCCCGCTTTCACTCAGGCGAAATCCTAATGGAATAAAAGACCAGGGATTTTTTCACAAAGATGCCGGCGACATTGCACCGGAATGGATGAAGACTGCTGACATTCATGCCGAATCGTCTCATAAAATAGTTCATTATCTTGTATGCAATGACGTAAGAAGTTTGTTATTCATTGCTAATCTTGGATGTATAGAAATGAATCCCTGGAATTCTGTCATCTCTAAATTAGATAAGCCTGACTATCTCATTATGGATATAGATCCTTCGGACAAAAACACATTTGACCAGGTGATAGATGTAGCGTTGGTAGTAAAAGAGATCATGGACAAGATCGGCATCACGGGCTTTTGCAAAACATCGGGCGCCAGCGGCATGCATGTATATATTCCGTGCAACAGAAAATATGATTATAATACCGTAAGAGATTTTGCCCGGATCATGGCTACAATGGTGAACGAACAATTGCCTTCTTTTACAACCCTGGAAAGATCGCTGGCTAAGCGAAAAAAGAACCAGGTCTATATAGATTATCTCCAAAATAGCCGCGGGCAGACTCTTGCAAGTGCATACAGCGTGAGACCTAAACCCGGCGCTTCCGTTTCAACACCTTTAGATTGGAAAGAAGTTAAACACGGTTTACATCCCTCTATGTTTACTATTAAAAACATTAAGAAAAGAGTGGACAAAAAAGGTGATCTCTTCAAAGGCGCCCTTGGAAAAGGTATTAATATTCCTTCTGCCCTTAAAAAGATCGATAAAATCGGGATCTCCTGAAAGTATTCTCCGGGCGGCATAAATTTTTCGGTGATCTTATTGGATATCTTCAATAGATTTAGCACAAGGAATTTCTGACACAATTCCCATAAGTTATTTTATTAAAATTTTATACTGATGAATAAATTTTATGAAATCTTCGGCGAAGGAGAAAACCTGACAGCCTTGCAAATGTCACTAAGAGCCGTGGTGATATTTATCATCACCCTTCTTCTTATTCGGATTGGCGGTTACAGAATATTCGGAAAACGGTCCGCATTCGACACCATCCTGATGATCACACTTGGTGCACTGTTAAGCAGGGCTATTGTCGGCGCCTCACCCTTTCTTCCGGTGATCGGTGCTTCAGCAACGATGATCATTATACACCGTGTTTTAGGATTTTTATCGGTAATAAATAAAAGAATAGAATTTGTTGCCAAAGGCACTCATACGATCCTATACAGGGATGGTAAAATAATTAAGAGAAATCTTCTCAAAACCTCTATCAGTGAGGAAGATCTCATGGAAAGCCTGCGGCTTGAAACGCAAGGTACCTCTTTGGAAAAAATAGAAAAAGCTTACCTGGAATCAAACGGAAGAATAAGTTTTGTCTTGAAGAAAGATCCGGGTAAATGATCACCGTATATAAAAACAGAGACCCGGATATTAAACCGGGTCTCTCACTCTCTTTTTTCCCTTCGCTGGCATTGACCAGATCAGGTAGTATGGGTATATTCTCAGATTCATTTTCAGAAACCACCCCAAAAAAAGAGAACAATATAAATGATTAAAAAACGTGCCAGTCGTATTGAGACATTGATAAACTTTCTCACATAGCAGAATATCCCAATACCTCGTTATTAGTAGCAAGTGCTTTAAGCCCGGAACAAGGGACACCCCTGGATTGAATCAGGATCTTAAACTTCTGTCCCATGTCCATCAGCATCGTATATTTTAAAAAGGCGTATTGCTTAAGATTCAGATAGCTTCCATCTGTTTGAAATAAAATATGCTTTAAATCATCTTCCCATCCATGGGACAAAAGAAACGAAGCCTGGGAAATAAATCCGCATGTTTCAAGACCCCTTTTTGAACCCCAGTGCGTCAATGCAGAAAAATTGACATGGGACGTAATATCTTGTTTCCCGATATTTCGATAGAACTGACCGTTGACCGTATGATTATGATAACACAACAGAGTACCGTTATTTCTCTTAGAATCATATAAGTCTCGGGATCGATAACCATAATCTATCGTCATCACGTAGCCTTTTTCAAGACCATCGGCAATTTCCCTTATCCATTGAATACTTTCGAGGTTCACCTCCGTGGTGAATTCTTTTGGCAAAATGATATCCAATTCTTCAAAATAATTGATCAGCTCTTTTCCGGCAGGCTGCAATACCTCAACAAAGTCATCGTTATAATCAACAAATACTTCCATCAATTTATCTTTCATCATTACTTTGTGAACGGCAAAATTATCCACCACTTCGTTGGAGAGGATGCAGCCGGTAACCGGAGTAATATCGGCAATTGAATCGATCCATTTTACTTTTCCATTTAGATGACCTTTTTGTTTCTGACGCATCAATGAGCTCTTCTCAATTATGAAATAAGTAAGCTTCTTATAAATTCCTGGGTTTTTTTCCAGGTAATTCAGGATATCATGACAAAGCATACCTGTTCCTGCTCCATATTCAACAATTGTAAAATTCTCTTTTCCTGTGTTCTCCCGCATCTCTTCAAGCTGCTTTCCGATCGTTGCACCAAACACAGCGCTGACGTTTGAAGTAGTGTAAAAATCTCCGTTCTTACCGATCTTCTCATCACCGGAAGTATAATATCCCGAACGAGGATGATAAAGGCACATTTCCATGTAATCATGAAATGATATCGGTCCTTCCTTTCGGATCTTATCAATAATAATTTCTGAAAGTTCTTTCAAGGTTGAGTGCGTCCTTGTTTTACAAACTATTCTTCAGGTTTTTCTTTTTGTAGCGGCCCACTAATTCGCCGGTAGCCAGGATATGTCCGCGCATACTATCCTGCAACGAATTTTTATCTTCACCGGCGGCAATTCCCAGTTCTTTATCCAATGCATATACTTTAAAATAATAACGATGAGTACCCGACGGCGGACAGGGTCCTCCGTAACCAGTTTTACCAAAACTGTTTATTCCACTTGTCCCGAGATCGGTTTTTTCTTCAATAGTATCAGAGGGTAATAAATTCCACAAAAGCCAATGATCAAAGACGCCGTTGGGGGCATCGGGATCTTCCACAATAAGAGCAAGTGTTTTTGTATCCTCAGGTATATCTTTAATCGTGATGGGCGGATTAATATTCTCACCTTCACACGTATATTTCGCGGGGATATGACCATTTTGCGTAAAGGCAACACTTTCGACATACAGTGTTTTTGTTTTTGTCTCCATGATTTTTTATTTTTTAAATTTCATATTACGTGCCAGGAAGTATTATCCTTTTTGCTTACCATATTCCATGCTGTGGGCGTTGCTTCCGCGCCGATGTTTCCAGGAAGATGACATAAATAACGTTACCGATAACAGGCAAACATATAATAGCGACTGTCCAAAAAATTTTCTTTGAAGAATCCAGGGGGAAATCTTTAATAAGATGTCTTAACGTAATGAAATAAAAGATCAGGGTCACTATAACCGAGGAAATAAGTAGAATATAGCGGATCGTCATGTATGCAGGAATGACTAATCCCGTCGCCAAAAGCATCACTCCCAAAAGTGGCAACAGCAATAATTTTAAGCCTTTCATTGCGGTTTTTCATAAAGGCCGCTATAATTATGCCTCAAATCAGGTGGCGAGAAAAAACGAGGCACGATTTTGAATATTTGTTTAATAAAATCTTATGCAGACCAAGTACACTGACTCGACAGTAAACAGGCCTGACGGCGAGCGGATAATAGACGCACCGTATGTTTTTGTTGATATGAAAAAATTTAAAAAGCAATTAAAAAAAGAAGATGCCTGGAAAAAAAACGACCGCAACAGCATTACAATTTGTAAGACGGAGGAAATGACGTTCGTACTTACTTCTCTGCATAAAAATGCCGCTATAGAAGATAATTCAGTTAATGGATTACTGACCATCCAGGTTTTGAACGGGGTCCTTGACTTTATTGTTGGAAATAAAACGATGACCTTGCAGAAAAATCAGATGATAACTCTTCACCCGGAAATAGTACATTCACTTTACGCCAAAGAAAAAACAACAATCCTGTTGATCCATAATGCTCCTTGTTAACCAGGTAATTTTTATAAATAGCTATATTCGTTTCTTATCCTACTACGCAGGTGTGTCCAGCCTTGTCTATATCTGAAATAAAAAAAAATACCGGCAGGTATGCCGCCGATTTTGTAAAACCGGGAATGGCAATTGGTCTCGGGACAGGATCAACCGTCCTGGGATTGATAGAAGAGTTAGCTATAAGAATAAAGAAAGGCCTGCGACTGACCGTTGTTCCTACCTCTGCTGAAACTGCCAGCCTGGCGATGAAAGCTGGTATGATCATAACAGAACTTAATGAAACAGGCAGATTGGCACTGACTATTGATGGTGCAGATGAAATTGACCCAGGCGGACGATTGATCAAAGGAGGCGGTGGTGCATTGTTATCTGAAAAGATAGTTGCTGCTTCATCTGATGTGCTGATCATCATTGCCGACAGCTCGAAATTGGTTAGTCAACTCGGTCGTTTCCCTTTGCCGGTCGAGGTTATTCCTTTTGGATATAAACTTGTGATGGAAGAAATAATGCGATCAGGGTTTTGTAAAAAAGTTGAGCTGAGAAAAAAAGATGATCATCCTTATATAACCGATCATCATCACTATATTCTTGATTGTGCTTGTGAAAAAATTGACGACCCTGGCTTAATGAATACAAACCTTCATACGATTCCCGGTGTTGTAGAGACAGGTCTTTTTATCAATATGGCTACCCAGGCAATCGTCGGCTACCCGGATGGGAAAATAGAAACGATCAAATACAAATGATCTCACCACGTAAAACGGGTATCAGGTTTATCTCAAAGAGAATATTGATTTTCAGAATCAATTCCCTTTACATAGTTAAAAGTAAAGCTGGTATGGTTTTTTCACATTGTAAGTAAGAGATGAGAGAAACAGGTATGTGGAAATTATTTCTCGTCCTACGCAATTATTTTTACATAATTCTAAATTTTTTTTATGGAATCAACTACAGAAGTACTGAATGACCTTATAAAGGTCAACAATGACAGGGTAAAAGGATATGAAAAAGCTGCAAAAGAAACTGCGGATAAAGACGCGGATCTTCGAAAGCTGTTTACTGATATGGCCGCCGAAAGCCGTGGCTATGCGCAGGAATTGAAACAACGTGCAGGCGGCATTGCTCCATCACCTTCCGATGAAACAACGGTAAGCGGAGACATCTATAGAATATGGATGGATATGAAAGCGACATTTACAGGAAAAAATCGGAAGAGTATTTTGGCGGCCTGTGAATTTGGCGAAGACGCTGCCCAAAAATCTTACGAAGAGGCCTTGAAAAAAACGGATATTACTCCTGACGTAAGGCAATTTATAAGCGATCAAAAAGCCAGGCTGAAACAATCACACGATAAAATAAAAAGAATGAGAGATACGCAACCTGCGTAATCTCCTTACTACGGGTCGTGCATGGGTTAATGTCCGCGCAAGATCTATAAAAACATGTTATGGAAAAGAACGCGACCACAGAGGATATGAAGACCCTGGCTTCGTGCCTGAACAAGCTTACACTTGATGGGTACACAGGAAATTTCAAGGTAACTGAGAAAGGTTTATTTTCTATTGAAAAAGAAAAATATTATAAACCGGAAGAAACGCACATCAATAATTTTTTCCGCTTTGAAGGCGCCAGTGACCCCGCTGACAACTCGATCCTGTATGCACTTGAGCTCAATGATGGAACAAAAGGTACACTGACCGATGCGTATGGACCTTATGGAGACGCGGAAGTTGAAAAATATATTAAACAGGTGGAAGACATTTCGAAAAAAACAACAAAAGAGGATTCGTAGCACCTTCTAGAAAACATCAAACCGGCTGTTTGACAGCCGGTTTTCGTTTTTGCCCTCCTGCATAACTTAAGGCTATTCGCCCTTTATATTCCCCTTCCGGGGGACCGTCCTAAAAATAATGTGATTATAAATAGTACAAGGAAAATGAAGAACAAGATCTTTGCTATTGAAGCGGCGCCTGCAGCGATTCCACCAAACCCGAATACAGCAGCCACTATCGCAATGATCAGAAAAATAATTGTCCAGCGTAACATAATAATGATCTTTTAAGTTGAATTTAAGAAAGAAAAACTCATGCCGTAAAAAATAAAGCTAAGGTCTATTTAAACAAGAGACAAGTGGGGAATTTTCTCAGCATTTGTAAAAATAAATGCCCACTTAGGTATCCATCTGATTAGCCGGGCCGGCGAGTTTTATCAAGTACATCGAAATTCTCCCCTATTAAAGCTTTAAAACTCAGGATAAATAAAAAACGGGGATAATAGAAATTACCCCCGGTATAAAAAATCCAATATCCTATGAAAACTAGTATAGTAATTACAAATTGCGTTCCTGAATTTCAGAATAGAAAACAAATCCCCGGCTGATTTGTATTCTGTTTGTTTTGACAAGAAAATTCTGCGAAAGTTGACTGAACACTTTTACAAGCCCAGCGCAATACACTTTAGTAACGGGCAGGCACATTCCTAATGAATTCAAAAAATCGGGCTAATCTATATTAACAACGCTTTATCCTTGTTATATACATTCATTATCAATTCTCCGAAAATTGTATTGGCCCATGCAAACCATTTACGGGTAAAATTTTTCGGATCGTCTTTGTGAAAAGATTCATGCATAAACCCTGTTCCAGCATGATTGGCTATTAAAGTGTCCAGACATTTTTTTATTTCAGCATTGTTATCGCTGGTCATTGCACGCATAATAATACTCATCGGCCAGATAAGGTCCAGCCCGGTATGAGGACTCCCGACACCTTCTGCCGCTTTTCCTTTGAAGAAGAATGGATTTTCAGCAGACAAAATAAATTTTCTTGTGTTTTGATATCCCGGGTCTGTTTTTGGTATTGCTCCCAGGTATGGCATTGATAAAAGTGAAGGGACATTGGCATCATCCATTAAATGAAAACTTCCAAAACCATTTACTTCATAAGCATATATCTTCCCAAATTGCGGATGAGCACTGACAGCATATTTTTTTAGCGCATTATTTACTTCATCAGCCAATTGGGTACATTCGTTTGCCAGCGCTGCATCGTGATTTATTTTGTCTACCATTTCAGCCGCCTGTCTTAATGATAAGACGGCAAAAAAGTTAGAAGGAATCAAATAAGAAAATATAGTCGCATCATCACTGGGACGAAAAGTTGAGCATATCAATCCCACCGGTTTTGCAGGATAGCCATATCCCACCAATGGCACACCGTCAGTTGCCCAATCTGTCTTTCGTTGAAAATGATAAGGTCCAAGCCCATTCTTTCGTTGCTGCTCTTTGAATGTTTTTACTGTTAACCGTATCGATTCCTTCCACTGTATATCAAAAGGACTATTATCGCCTGTGAGTTTCCAATATTTATATGCCAGTCTTACAGGATAACAGAGCGAATCTATTTCCCACTTCCGCTCATGAATACCCGGTTTCATATCCGTAATGTCAGTTGCTTTCCATTCACTTTCTTTAGAACCATCCTTATAAAAGGCATTCGCATAAGGGTCCAGATGAATACATTTTACCTGGCGGTTGATGACGCCTGCGATAAGTTCCTGCAGTTTATGATCATTCTTCATCAACGGAAGATATGGCCATACCTGCGCTGTACTATCACGAAGCCACATCGCATCAATGTCTCCTGTTATTACATAAGTATCCGGGCGGCCATCCCTCGTTGAAAAATCTACAGTAGTATCTAATGTGTTGGGGAAACAATTTTCAAATAGCCAGGACAGTTCTTTGTTTTTGATGCCTTCCTTTATTTTGTTGATCATTGATTCAACAGCGTCACTTGTAAAATGTCGGTCAGCCAGTAGCGGACGTTTGCTTTCAAAATCAGGAAACCCGTTTGCAAAAAAGTTCCCCTTTTTTAATAACATACCCGCTGTCAGCATACTTGTAGTCCTGATAAAATCTTTTCGTGTTGGCATGTAATTTTTTTTATTCTGTTGATCAATTTTATTCTAATCCCGAATAAGGTCGTGAATCTTTACCAACTCCCCATATTTTTGAAGGCTCCGGTCCCATTTCAATGGTCATTTCCCCTCCGGCCATCAGATCCTTATAAAGGATATACGACTTTAAGTACTCTTTGCCGTTAAGTGAGATGCTTTGAATGTACTTGTTTTGCTTACTGTTATCTTTTATTGCAATATGAAAAGTTTTACCGCTGTTTAGAGTCAGGACAACATCATCAAAAACAGGACTTCCAAACACATAAAGACCATTAGAAGGATTGACCTGGTAAAACCCTAATGAAGAAAGTATATACCATGCCGACATTTGTCCGACATCTTCATTACCGCATAAACCATTTGGCCTGTCAAAATATAAACTATCAAGAATGTATCTTATTTTGTCGGCAGTCTTCCACGGTTGTCCCGCATACATATACAGGTAAGCAATGTGATGGCTGGGCTCATTACCATGAGCATATTGACCTATCAAACCTGTGATATCTGCAGAAGCTTCTTTACCCATATCTCCTTGTATGGTGAAAAGAGAATCCAGTTTTTCAATAAACAATTTTTCGCCGCCTAACAGACCCATCAATCCTTCTACATCCTGTGGTGCAAGCCAGGTATATTGCCACGCATTCCCTTCGGAAAAATCGTCTCTCATATGTTTTGCTATGAATGGGCTGAACGGTGTCCGCCATTTATTTTCACCCACTCTTCCCCGAACAAACCTTGTAGTTGAATCAAAATAGTTTCGATAGTTCTCCCCTCTTTTTTTGAAATATTCATACTCATCCATCTTTCCCATTTTCTTAGCCATTTGTGCAATGCCCCAATCTGCTATTGAATATTCCATTCCCATAGCTACGGATTCAACAAGACTGTCAGCCGGTATATAGCCAAACTTTTTTACAAAAAACAATCCCCGTTCATCCAGCATCGCTGTTGCTTTCACAGCTTCCCAGGCAAGTGAAGTGTCAAAGCCGCGAAAACCTTTCAGGTATGCGTCCGCAATCACCTGCACGGAACTATATCCCGGCATTGTATTCGTTTCGTTGCCCATCAAATGCCATATAGGTAATTTTCCCTGTTGCTGGTAAATGGCGAGCATAGAGCTGACCATATCATTCACTCTCCCTGATTGAAATAAAGTAAACAGCGGATGCGCCGCCCTATAGGTATCCCACAATGAAAAAGTAGTGAGGTTAGTAAAGGGGGCTTTGTTATAAATATTTTTATCTGTTCCCCTGTAATCGCCATTGTGATCATTAAAAATGGATGGTGCGATCATTGTGTGATACAACGCCGTGTAAAAAGTCCGTAGTCGTGCCGTGTCACTTGTTTTAACTTTTACTTTATTCAATTCAACGTTCCAGGCTGCATCTGCTTTTTTTACAATATCATCAAAATTCCAACCCGGTATTTCCGCAACAATATTATTGAAAGCATTATCAATACTCACAGGAGATATACCAACTTTCACTTTGATCTTTTCTTCGTTCCCCGTTGAAAACAAAACGACAGCCTTTGCCTTAGCTGAATAAGCGGATTCTCCTTTTTTCAATTCGCTGCTGTCATAGGCCAATAATTCCTTTATGGGTTTTGAAAAAATAGCCGTGAAAAATATTCTTTGATCAACGGCCCACCCTTTTGAAAAGCGAAACCCGGACACCGTAGTATCATTTACTTTTTTAATAAATGCGTCAACTGGCTTGTCCCACCCAATTCCTGTTTCGAGATCAATAATAATTTTTGCATCATCCGAGGCCGGGAAAGTATATTGATGGAAGCCTACCCTTTCCGTTGCAGTAAGCTCCGCTTTAATATTATATCTTTTCAATTGTACTGAATAATAACCCGGAACTGCTTTTTCCTCATCATGTGAAAACATTGAATAATAACCCGTTTCTGGTTTTCCTATTATCCCTTTTGCAATTGTTACATTTCCTACGGCCGGCATAAAAGAAATATCGCCAAGATCGCCAATGCCGGTACCACTGAGATGTGTATGCGCAAATCCTATGATCGTAGAATCCGAATAATTATAACCGGAGCACCAATCCCATCCCTGTGTAATATTGACCGGGCCTAGTTGAACCGCACCAAAAGGGACATTCGCACCAAGAAAAACATGACCATGCGAACCTGTGCCAATTAAAGGATCAACATATTTTGTCAAAGGAATATCACCACTTTGCGATTCGCTTTCTTTATCATTGCCGCAGTTATTCAATGAAAGTATGATCCCGAAACATACTAACATCAGAAACTTTCTTTGCAATAAAAACTTCTTATTCATTTAATGCCAGCTTTTACTTTGATCACTGAATTTAATTTCATGTCTTGCGAACTGCTACCGATTGAAATTGTATAATCTCCCGGGTATAGCATCCATTTTTTTTGCTTCAGATCCCATTTCAGCAATTCGGTCACTGGAACAGAAAATTTCACTACTTGTTCGTTGCCTTTCACAATATGAATTCTTTTGAATCCTTTTATTTCTTTCAATGGCATTCTCTCCAGCAAAGGATATTTGATATACACCTGCGCTACCTCATCGCCATCCATTGCCCCCGTATTTTTTATAACCACAGAAAAAACCAATGTATCATTCAATGAATTGATTTGTGCGGGCTGTTGCTTCCATGAATAATCAAACGATGTATAGGATAATCCAAATCCAAAGGGGAATTGCACTTTACCGTCATAGTAACGATAGGTCCTTCCTTTCATATTATAATTATCATAGGCAGGAATATCCCCGAATGATTGATAAAATGTTACCGGCAACCGTCCTGCAGGAGAAATATCGCCAAAGAGAATATCGGCAAGAGCATTACCACCTTGCTCACCAGGATACCAAGCTAAAATGATTGCATCGGCATACGGCTCAATGGCAGAAATGTCAACCGCACTTCCGGCAGTGATCACTGCAATAACGGGTTTCTTTGTTTTTCTCAAAGCTTTCATGAACGCAATGTGAGCAGCAGGAAGACTTAAATTTTTTCTATCTCCCCTGCCGTCGGCAAGAAAAGCATCTCCTTCTTCTCCTTCATAGACCGGCGTGAAACCAATAACTGCAATGGTTACATCTGCATTGCCGGCAGCCCAGATGCCACCGAAATGAACCGTGTCGGAATAATCGCAGCCCTGGTCATATTCAATTCGTGTTCCCGCATTCACTGCAGAGGTGATGCCTTCAACAAAATTTACAGCTTTACTGCTTACTCCATGATAATTGCCAAGCAATGCATCGAGTGAAGCTGCATTAGGCCCAATAACCATAATAGCTCCATAATCTTTTTTAGTAAGCGGTAAAATGTTTTTATCCTGTCCCGGCAGGTGGGCATTCTTCAACAACACCATGCTTTGTTGCGCCATTTTTCTTGCAAGTGTCTTATGATAATTGTTTGCAACACTATCTGCTCCATATTTGCTAAAAGGATTCAATGAGACAGGATCATAAAAACCTAATTTGATCTGAGTCCTTAACAAAGCAACCAATGCACTATCAACTTCCCTCTCAGTGAGCAGTTTCTGCTGTATGGCTTTCATGACGTCGTCCTGCAATAAGTCGCTGCAATCGAGATTTACTCCGGCTTTAATAGCTGCAGCTGCTGTTTCTACACTGTTGGGTATTGCTTTATGACGAAGCCATACATCTTCCAGTGCCCAGCAATCTGTTACCACATGACCTTTGAATTTCCATTCATCGCGCAAAATAGTTCGCAGCAAAGTATTTCCCGTGCAGCACGGCTCATCGTTGACACGGTTGTAAGCACACATGATAGATTCAACACCGGCGTCTACCAATTTCTTAAAAGCATATAAATAGGTTTCTCTCAGATCTTTTTCATCAATGACCGCATTGAAAGTATGACGACCTGCCTCAGGACCGCTATGCACAGCAAAATGCTTGGCGGCTGAAGAAGCTTTTAAATAATGTGGATCATTCCCCTGTAACCCTTTTACAAAAGCAGTTCCCATTGTTGCTGTGAGAAAAGGGTCTTCTCCATAGGTCTCCTGTCCACGACCCCAGCGTGGGTCACGGAAAATATTAATGTTCGGCGACCAGAATGTAAGTCCCATGTATTGTAAACGTCTATCCTGTTGCACGGCAAGATTATACTTTGCTCTTGCCTCGGTAGAAATAACGGATGCCGCCTCATACAATAAATCATTATTAAAACTTGCAGCCATGCCAATGGCTTGTGGAAATACCGTAGCTAAACCTGCTCTTGCGACTCCATGCAATGCTTCATTCCACCAATTGTAGGCGGGAATGCCTAAGCTTGGAACAGCGGCGCTCCGGAAACCAAGCAAAGAAATTTTTTCTTCCAATGTTAAACGGTTCAAAAGGTCTTTGGACCTTTTTTCAATAGAAGCCTGAGGATCTCTGAATAATTGGTTTGTAACCTGGGCTTTTATTATCGGTTGAATAAAAAGTAGTGTTGTTAAACAAAAGCAACATCTTTTTTTTATTTGCATCTTCATGTATTAATTGTAACAAATAATATCGTTTTACAAATTAAGCTGAAAGGATCTACTCTACCATTACTTCATCAAAAATATCCATGACACCGTTCCCTTGAATAAGAAGCCATCCGGTAACCCAAACGGGAAAAATGGAAGACCATCGACAATAAGTCCACCTGTTTGAAGTTCAATTTTAACTTCATTTGCCTTTGGACGAAGGCGAACGATATCAATGCTTCCTTTCTGAATTATTTTATTTTTATTGGAAACAGTGTACTGCAATTCTGTTTTACCTGGATCAAAAGAGGTCAAGGGAATTTTGACGCTTAGCTGATTATTTTTTTGAAGACCTTCTTTAGCGATCTGCTTATCACCACCGCTAAAAACAGACAAGAGATATTCACTGCGATCGAGATAAGAAGACAGCTCAGCAATAATTGTAACATCATCTTCGATAGTATAATAATTGTATTTGGAAAAAACTTTAACTGTTTGTGCCTTTACAAAAATCTGACTTTGAAAGATCAATATAGTTACCAGTAACAATCTTACAAAATAAGTGGCTTTCATTTGCTAATCAAGACGGGTTGCTACTTTTTATTATGATAAGATGTGTTTACTATTTATGTATTTAAAATTTTGTTCTAAAAAAAGAGAAGCATCCGCCGAACTATATCCACAGATGCTTTCTCAAACGACTGCTTAACGCTTGCTTATGAGAGAGTTTTTATCAAAAAGCATTTATCTCCGCCATCCCTACAATTCCTCCGCTCGGCCACGCCGTTATTTCAAGCTTATAATAACGAGCTTGCACCGGGACAAGAAAATTTATTCCCTTAAAGTCAGGACTTGCCGTGCTGGTGCCCGATGTATAGGTCGAACCTTTCCAAATACCCTGCGGAGTATAGGTTACATTATCACTGCTTGTTGAAACAGTTATTTGTGTTGCATTTTCGTTAGCGTTGTTATAGTTTGGACTAATTTGAAGCCCTTGCACTGTTTGCACACTTCCCAAATTCAGCGTGACTGTCTTGACTGCGGTTGTGCTGCTATTGGACCTCCAATAAGTACTGTTACTTCCATCTAACATATTACTGGCCTGGTTGGCAGTACCGGTACTGGAACCGCTTACCGTCACAGCCCATCCGGTTCTGGCCATCAACGTTCCGTTTAATGGTGTCTGCACAGAATCTACGTTAGTGTATTTATAGGGAACTACTATATAAACTGTTGCCTGGTTGATACTGATCTTTGCTCCTTTATCCTTTCCCTCAATTTTTGTAACGGTAAGCGGCAAAATATATCCTTTCGTATCAGTAAGGATTGCGGCATTATTTATATCAATATTGATCGGATCTGACACAAGGCTTCCTGCAACAATCTTATGCTTATAATCGTTATTAACCTTATAGGCACCCGGCGGCATCAGTAAATAGTTTGTACCATTACTTTGATTATACGTTGCCACAAATCTGTCGTCCGGATAAATATAGACATCAATATCAGCCGGCACTTCGTGAGTGGCATATACGGGAATATCAAAAACAGTATTGCCCCATATAGAAACCGGTGTACGGGTCAACGAAGCCGTCAGTGTATTATTTGTTGATCCGTATTCTCCCTTGACGAAAATTAAGAGCTCTTTTGATACGAGTTCATCCTTCTTACAGGAAATAAGAGCAGTTGTTACTCCCAAGCACATTAGCAGTATACTCAGGAGAGAAAGTGCCGTTTTTTTCATATGCAGTTTTTTGAGTTATTATTTTAAATTACCTATTTATTTTTTTGTTTATTAAATAAGATTGCGTTCAATTATTTTGTTCCAGGTGATGTCACTACTCAACGGCCTCAAGTTCTCCCATCCCAACCCTGTTCCCACCGACTCTTTCAGTAATATCCAACCTGAAATATTGAGCCTGCACCGGCGCAATAAAATTCACTCCTTTGATATCAGGGTTACTTGCATTTGAAGATGCAGATGGGGCAGTGCCACTCCATTCTCCCTGCTCTTCCCAATTCACATTGTCAACGCTCACCGACACGATCATCTTTGTCGGGTTTTCATTTGTGCTTACATAATTAGGACTAAATAGCAAACCTTCAATTTGCTGCACAGATCCCATGTCTACCATGACCCACTTGGCAGCAGATGAACTATTGCTCGATCTCCATGAGGTTGAATAATTATTATCAATCATTCTTGACGCCGGGTAATTATTTGTCGTATTGCTTACATCTACTGTCCATGATGATCTGTCAACCAGGTTTCCCGTTAAAGGAGTTTCCGAGTTCTCAATATTGTTGAACTCATATGTGATAGTAAGGAAAGCAGCACTACGATTCGTACTGATCCTTGCACCCTTATCCTCACCTTCAATATTTGTGATCGCCATTGGCAATAAATATCCTTTGGGATCCGTCAGCACATCCGGGTTGGTGATTTCGATCTGCATTGGAGCGGAAGACGCCAGGTTTCCCGCGCTTATTGTAAGTGCACCGGGGTTAACGACTTTGTATGTATTCTGGGGTATCGGCAAGTAATTCGTATTGAACATTTGATTAAACTCATCCACAAGTGTCATGTCTGGTTCAATCGTAACGCGGATATCAGCCGGCACTTCGTGAGTAGCATATACGGGAATATCCACCATCGTATTTCCCAAAACAGAAACAGGAGTATGAACAAATGGGATCAGCACGGTATTGTCAGCAGCAGCGTAATCTCCATTAAGATATACCAACAACTCCTTTGAATTGAGCACATCCTTTTTGCAGGAGCCGAGCGATATGACAACAGTCAACAATCCCACAGCCATTTTAATACAGTTTAATCTTTTCATATTTAGTTGATTTAGTTGCTTACATTAATTGAGTGATCAGGATATCTGTTGTAAGCTCTTTCACAACTAAATACAGTTTGCCGATAGTTTTTTTTCGATACATACCCGGTGAGCTTTTACAGATAAACCTGAGGATCTCATTTTTGTCTGTCCTGTTTTTAATTAATTCACCGGGAAAGCAGTTCTGCGCCTTGTTTTTTTATTTATTAATTAAGTTCTTATTTACATTATCAAATAGAGTTATTGAGCACATTTGTTATCGCTGGCCGTGTTCCATACCACTGGTGCTTTATTCCACACCATATTACGTCCATTACCCGTCCTGTCAAAAAACGTCTTTCCTGAACCTTCATTAAGTTTCCAATATCCCACTAGTCCGTTGGAAGCTGCATCTACACCACAGAGCCCCTCCTGTATTTCTGTCTTGGATAAAACTCTGTTCCAAAATCGTATTTCGGCGATACGTCCAAGAAATCTTTGAGAAGTTTGATAACCGGCATATGACATCCCGAGTTCAATCGCTCCTAACTCATATACCTGGCCGGTAGCGTCAAAACTGTTATCTAAGTCGCCATCAACATACAACTTACACGAGCTGCCATTGTAAACACAGGAGATAGTGTACCATTTATTAAGTGAAAACAAAGTCGTGGAAAAACAACTACCCGATGAATTGATCCACTGCAATTGATTCTGCTGGCTGCCCGCTTCTCCAAAACGCAATAAATTGAACAAATGCTGATCTACCGGTCCCCAATTACATAAACGACTGATCGGGGGGCTACCCGTATGCCAGGAACTAACATAACACTTGACCTCAAAAGTAAAAGCAGTAATATTTGGAAGGGTGGTCGGAAAAGTATCGCTGTCATAGAAGTTAGGATTGGATATATCTACAGAAGTAAATTGAGTAACCCTGGCCACTTTAAGATAAATAGTGCGGGACGCCTCCAGCACTTCTAAGGGACCTGTTACGCTTTTTATGGTCACGGGTATAATATAAGTCCTGCCGTCAACAAAATCGCCGAGAGAAGTAATCCGTATCGTGATCGGGTCAGATACATTAGTTCCGGTTTTTATGACACCACTATTGCCAGATACCTCATAGCTGCCGGTAGGCGCCGCGTAATAATTAGCCGACCTCTCCGTATTATACGCAGCAACCAGGGATGTATCAACAGCAAAACTAACCGTGATATCCTCGCTTACTTTACCAGTAGCAGTTGCGGAAACCGCAAAGCTCGACGGAACGCCTTCAACAGTAAACTTGGCAACCTTACTGGTTTCCGTGCCTGTCATTAGAATTACATCTTTATACTCCTTATACTTTTTACAATTAACGAATACGATTGCGATGACGCCAATCATAAGCGTTGATAAAAGCAAGGAATTATATTTTATTTTCATATTCATTGTTTTAAAGTTTGAATCGAACATGAATCTCTTATCGGACCGCCGGGTTTACTATCTGAATACTACGCCTGACATAATTGTATGCCGGGTTGTTATTATAATCGCGATCAAAATAAAATGCTCCCCAACCCGCCTTTTTACCTTGCGTCGGATTCCAGCGAGCCATCCCTTCCATTGAATACATCTGCCTTCCTTCTTTAGTAAGTGTATTACCATTTGCCTCAGTAAAAGGTGAACCGCCATTTGCCCACCATTCGCCAAAGTTTTCGGTCACAATAAATTTGCCCGGAGGACACCAGTTTACAGTGTTATATCTTCCCTGTAAGAAGGAACCCGAACTTGAAGTAGTTCCCTGTGTGTAAGCCTGGTTAACTAAATAGTCAATATAGGGAGCTATCGTTGTGGGAAGTGTATGCTGATAATAGTCAACAATCAAATACTTGCCCGAGCCTGACATCGGCCCTACCCTTTCCGCGCAATATTGCACCAGTTTGGCAAAGTTGGTTTGGCTGGCAAGATAGGCACCGCCTGCTGGTTCCCAGTCAAGATCTATACCATCAAGATCATTATCAAATGCTGCATCGGTAAGCCATTTCGCGTAGTCTTTGAGTCCCTGGTCGCTTTCTGCAAAGCCATGTTTTTTTATATCCACAATTGTTGGAACAACCATTTTTATTCCTCTTTCACTCATGGCCTGGCGCATTTCTGCATAAGCAATAGGATTATAGCCATTGCTGGCTGTATCCATTGATGGAATGCCTGGCCAAAGACTGCAAAAATCAAGACTATCGGGAAGACCCGCAATATGCTCGCCATAGGAAGGCGATTTTTTGTATTCAGCAATTACTCCTTCTTTATTCGCATACGCGGCAAACCATCCGTAAAAGATCTGGTGGTTGGTCTTTTTGTATGCCCTGAGATTCGCATAATACTCAGGAGTTCGAACAAAAGGATTCTGAAGTGACAATGCCTCAGGCGTATTTTGTTTGGTGCAATTAAGAAACACTGTCGTGATGATGAAGATAAAAAACAGTGATTTTAATTTTATTTTCATACAACTATTTTTTGTTCATTTAAATTTTTGTTTTCGCAACGTTCGGATCATTTTCAGATGCTGATCTAATTTTTATCCCACCAGAGTTTGGTGCCTCCATTATCAGGGCCTCCTAATGCGGCTACTCCTGTTGTCACTCCTGCTCCATTACTTTGATATTCTGATTGCGGAAAAGGCAATCGTCTTATCTGTGTCGTCGAATTGATCAAGCCTGCACTGCCATTCACCACTACCGGGAATATTTTGGGTACCCGCGATGCACCTGATCGTCTGTATTCACTCCATGCCTCTTGTCCATCCGGATACATTGCAATCCATTTTTGCGTGGCTATCTTTTCTATCAAGGTGTTAAGGTTATCCGTCGATTTCCATTTTATAATGATCGTACTTAAACTGCTTCCTGCATTCACATTATTGCTCGAACTGGAAGGATCAACATAGGTCGATGGTTTGCTCAATGAATCGGCTATATAATTGGCTGCTGATCCGGCGCCCCACAGGTCAAAGGATGTTTGTATCCCTGTATTGTATAAATTTTGAACGGTGCCACCCATGTTCCAGCCTCTTGCCGCTCCTTCTGCTCTTAAAAAATACATCTCCGCTGCACTCATCCACCGGATCGGTGTCTCACTGCTCACATTCAATGTCGAAAACGGTGTCGTGTATAATGCCTTACTCGTAATATTAATTCCATTGCGTATACCATGATAGTTATTATCGGCTACCGCTTTATTGAACATAAAAGGTAGTCGTGGATCATTGTATCCTTTTAAAAATGATTCCATATTGGCACCCATCCTCACATCATCAAAATTGAAGCAGATGATCTGAAGGGGGTTGTGGATCTGAACACCATTATTACTTTTTAATAAAGCATTATCATCATTGCTCGTAAACACGCCATACGGATTAGCGACAGCCGCCTCGGCATATTGCCTCGCTTTGACGGCATCTGCATACACCATACGCATTGCCAGTCTTAGTTTTAACGAATTGGCAAATTTTATCCATTTCACATAATCACCACCATATATCAGGTCATAACTCGCTAATGGTTTTAAGCCCGGATAATTCTGAACATAAGCGCTCAATGTATTGATAGCTGAATCAAGATCACTGAAAAAAGAATAATAAATATCCTGCTGGCTATCGTAGTTGGTTGTTAAACTACCATTACCAAATTGAAAATAAGGAAGCGGGCCATACATATCAGTGGTGCGATGAATGGACTCAACTTTTATTATCTGTGCCAATGCATAAATATGTTGGGCTGTTGTTACACCTGTTGTTTTCTTTTTAATAGCCAACCAGGCAGGCATTACACTCAGAAAGGCACGATTGAATGCATGTCCATACCAGCTCGGTGTAAGATTATAGGTTGTATTATTGGATCCCCCAAACCAGTTGTTGCTGGCGCCCATATAGCCTGAATAAACATCGCCTGCCAGGTTCTGCACTACCTGGTACATCTCATCTCCAAAGGCAGGTTGCTGTGCCACCGGGAATATATTTTGTTCCATTTGTGAAAAGAATACTCCCGTGGAAAGATTATCATACTGCATCATATCCTCGGTGGCATTGTTGGGATTGGTATTGTATTCCCTGAACTTTTTGGTGCAACCCACCGCTACAATAAGCAGCATGGCGGCAACACACACCCGGATATTTTGCAGTGAAAAATGTTTGATCGTATTCATATTATGAATGCTTTAAAAAATTAATTATCAGAATTGAACTTTTACACTGAATCCGATACTCCGCAAACTCGGTTGCATAAAATAATCGATACCCTGGTAATAGGTTCCTGTATTCGCTGTCGCTTCCGGATCAAATGGCGCTTTGTTATAGAACATATATAAGTTTCTGCCCGTAGCAGCTATTGTCAAACCCTGGATCCTGTCACGGAAAAATTTCGACGGAAATGTATATCCGAATGATGCTTCTGCTAACCGCACATTGGTGGCGCTATAAGTGTACATTGAACCGACACCCGCCACCCCGCCGCCAACAACTGTGTAATAAGGTTGCGCTGCCAGTTTATAGCCATTTATAATAACACCTCCGTTTTCCCGTGCAATGGCGGACGCTTCAGATACGCCAAAACGATCCATGATAGCCTGCGTAACGGAAACACACACACCACCGATCCTTGCATTTACAAGAAAACCAAGATTGAAATTCTTAAAGCTGAAACTATTTCTGAAGCCAATATTATATCTGGGATTGGCATTGCCCGCTTTAACGTAAGTATTTGGATCAGCAGTTACAGTCTGAGTGGCTGAGTTTACAAAAACATAACCGTGCTCATCAACGACCATTGACGTTACATAGATGTCGCCGATGGAACCGCCTTTGACCAAAGCCATCATATAACTGCCCGTACCACCGACACTTAAACTATCTACACTGACTGTCTGGCCTGTATTGTGATCCGTGTAATTGGGAAGTAACTTGACGATCTTATTACGATTGAGACTAAATGTAGCAGTTGAAGTCCAATCCAGTTCTCCAATTACTTTACCACTATATCCAAGTGATGCCTCAATTCCTTTATTGGTTACTTGTCCGGCGTTTATATAAAAACTGCTATAACCTGTGCTGGGCGCCAGATCCGGGTTGAATAACTGGTTATATGTATCCGAATGGTATGCTGTTATATCGAGACTTACTTTGTTGCGCAGGAACTTAACAGCTAAACCCACTTCATACGATTTAGTTCTTTCCGGCTGCAGTGTTGCCGCAGGCAGATAAGAAGTAGTTACCGGGAATCCGCCGATAATAGGATAAGTCGCGATGCTGGCAAACCGGTCCGGTGGATTACCCACTTCACTGTATGATGCTCTGGCTTTGATAAAGGAAACAATTCGTGACCGGACTTTCAGCAGGTCAGTAAGTATTCCTGATACCCCGACTGAAGGATAGAAAATTGATTTTGCCGTTGTATTTACCAATGCAGACGCCCAGTCATTTCTCCCCGTAACATCCAAAAAGATCATATTCCGATAGTCTAATTGGGCCGTGCCAAATACCGATTGTATTTGGTCATGATAGGCGCCAGCCTGTGTTGCAGAGCCCAGTGCACTGTTGACATTACTGAAACTAAATAAATTCGGAACACTCAGCAAAAAGCCTCCATAGCCTGAAGGAGAAAATTGTGCATCCTGTATGCTGGATCCAACATTTGCCGTCAAACGATAATCCCTGCCAAATGACCTGTTAATTGAGAGTAGTACATCAGCATAAGTTTGCTTTGTGTCACTGTTGGCATAATAATATGCACCTGCCGGAGATGCAAACAACCCTGAGGTAGAGGCATAGTATTTTCTTTCAGCCACTTTTTCGTTGTCATCCAGTTTCACCCGTCCGACAATATTGATCCAATTTGCCAACGTGTATTTTACTGCAGCGGTCAGTATGTACCGGTCTTTTGCATTGTTGAAAAAATCCCTGTTTATGACCCAGTATGGATTCTGCGCCTGGAAGCCGAGATCGCCAAACGGCCAGAATTGTGTTTTGAAATTGCGGGCTGCATTGTAGCGTTCATACACCTTATATTTCCTGATATCATCACCACGAGGGAAAAGGTAAATTGGTATAAGCGGATTGAAGTACTGTCCCTGCGAAAGCATGTTCTGCTCTTTCACGGTAATATACATGGCACTCAGATCCAGGCTTAGTTTATCATCGAGAAAACTTGAAATATTCCGTACCGAAAAATTATATCTTGTAAATTCATTATTATGAATGATCCCTTTTGCATTCACCGATGATGCAGAAAAATATGTTTGGTTCCTGTCGGTTCCCGTAGACAATGTGAGTGCATTTGTAATATTTGTCCCCGTTTGAAAGAAATCTTTAGGATCATAAGTACTCGGTGTTTGCAGTTTAGGCCCCCAGCTAAAATAATCTTCCGGTTCGGACCCGTAGGTATTCTGGAACCTGGGAAGAATGAACGGACTAAAAAAGTTTGTACTATTGGAAACGCTGAGATTCAATTTACCAGCCTTGCCTTTTTTAGTTGTAACTAGAACCACCCCATTCGCAGCCTGGCTGCCATATAAAGCCGTAGCGGCAGCGCCCGTCAATACTGAGATCGACTCGATATCCTCAGGATTTATATTTGAGATACCATCGCCGGTGGCGCCTGCACCCGAAAAAACGTCGGATGGCTGTGCAGTGGTAAGATTAGGAAGCGGAATGCCATCTACCACATACAAGGCATTATTGTTTCCAAATAAAGACTTGGCACCACGCATAATTACTCTTACAGAACCACCGATCCCTGAAGAACCACTATTGATTGTCACTCCGGTCACTCTGCCGGCCAGACTGTTTATAAAGTTGGCATCTTTAACCCTGTTTACTTCATCACCTTTTACTTCCTGTACATTATAGGTCAGAGCTTTTGTTTTTTTCGTAATGCCTAATGCAGTTACCACTACCTGTTCAATTTCATCTACTACCTTCTGCATTACTACATCAATATTGCCCCGTCCATTAATAGCAACTTCTTCTGTTTTAAATCCTACATAGGATATGATAAGTGTTTGGTCGGGTTCTGCTTTAATAGAAAAACGACCGGCTGCATTTGTAACTACCGATATCCTGCTGCCCTTGATCGTGATAGTTGCTCCTTCCAGTGGAACACCTTCGGCACTCACAACTGTGCCGGCAATATCCATGGTTACGATCTCTTTGGGAACTGGTTTTTGTTCGTTCAAAACCGAGCCGGAAGAAATAGTCGCCGGCTTTTCTTTTATGAAGATCGTTTTGTTGTTGATCTCATAATCGATCGGCTGATTGCGGAATGCATTGTCAAGAAATTCCGTAAGCGGCATATCCTTTACGGAAAGAGATATCGGCTTCACTCCTTTTAATAAGCCCTTGTTGGCAAAGATGGTAAAGCCGGTTTGTTTTTCAACCGCATTAAATACTTTGGTTATTGCCACGTTGTTACCGGAGAAAGTTATTGTCTGCGACAGACCTTCGGCACGGGCAGTGAGCAAACCTAGAACGATAAAAAGGATAGTCAGTTTCATAATCAGCAGCGCCTGCCTTGCCGGCAGACAGGTTTTGGTTAGTAACCGTAACGACTGCAGTAACATAATTAATGATGGGCCGGATGACACAGCCACTAATTGAACAACCACAATCCTGCGGTTACAAAGAGCAGTTTTTTGCATAACTTCGCACTGGTTTGGTTTCTTAAAAATGAAAGTTTTCGTCAGACTCGAAATTTTTGATTGACCTTACTATTTTTCGCCCGGATGCCCGTCCGGGTGATTTTGTTTAGCCAATCCATAAATACCTATTTTTTGTTTATTAATCAATGGCTTTTCGTTTTTTTATTTACCTGTTTATGGTAAAACCACGAGTTTCCTGTTTTCTTCTATTCTGAAATGCACTTTGGAAATTTCCAAACCGCGGAGTACTTCGGATAGAGAAAGATCTCTTCCCATTTTACCCATAAATTCCAGTTTCGGAATTCCTTCTTCGTATTTTACTTCGATATCATACCAGCGTTCCAACTGCCGCATTACTTCCTCCAACGACGCATCCTGGAAATTGAACACCCCATTCTTCCAGGCCATTACTTTTTCTACATCCACATCATTGACTATTTTAATAATATGTTCATTGTTGATTTGTGACTGACTTTCTACCTGCGCCTGTTGTCCCGGCTTGATGATGGCTTTTTCATCCCCATTCATGATCTTTACCGATCCTTCCAATAAAGTAGTATTAATATTTGCTTCATTCTTATAACAGTTGACATTGAATTGTGTCCCTATTACTTCAACCTCCGTTTCATCATTGATCTTTACCCGAAAAGGAACCTTCGCATTTTTTGCCACTTCAAAATAGACTTCACCGGTTACTTCTACTTTTCTTTCATTACCGGTAAAAACAACAGGATAACGCAAAGACGATGCAGCATTTAGCCATACTTTACTGCCATCCGGTAATACTAATTGAAATTGTCTGCCTTTGGGCGTGGTCATAGTATTGTATGCTACCTGGCCATTTACCAATCCATTCTTATCATATACAAGCTCACCATTGTTCAGTAACACTTTTGATCCGCTTTGAGTAGCTACTAATCCATTTCCACGATCATCAAGCACTACTTTACTCCCATCATCCAAAGTAAGAATGGCTCCTTGTTTGCCCGGTGCAATATCAATTTTCTGTAAAGTGTTTTCGCTCGTTACATTCCCGGAAGATTTTTTGAAAAAAAGGAAATAACCGGAAGTGCTTATTATAACTAAAATTGCGGCAGCTACAGTCCAGCGCCGGAGAAAAGACAACCGCCGGCCAGCGACAACTTCGCTTTCCTCATTAATTTTTTGACCAATTATTCTTTCAAATCTTTTTACCACTTCGGTATGATCATCAGCAGAAGTCTTATTATCTGCCAGTTGCTGATCCATGATATTATCCAATTCAGTCACATATTCCGGGTCTTTCAGTGTCTGCCGTAACGCTTCTACTTCTTCATGTGTACTTTCTTCAGAAATATATTTTTCAACCAGGCTTTGAAATTGAGATGAGTCCATAAATAAAATTATCGTTGGTTTTCCTTTGCTTCCAAAATTTGGAAGCCGCATAGATATAGACGCAGAAAAAAACAACGCAATCACCTCCCGACCAAAAAAATTCAATTTGAAGGATTGCCCGCTAACCCATTTGATTTCTCAGATATGTTCTCAAAAATACCAGTGCCTCTATAATATGCTTGTTTACAGCGCTTTTGGATATTCCAATACTGTCAGCAATTTCCTGGTAACTTTTTCCCTCAAAACGACTCAAAGTAAAAATCTCTTTTCGACGTTGAGGCAGAAGCTCTATACCCTTCATTAAAGTATCAGATAGCTGCCGGTATTCCATTGCCCTGGCAGGATCCAGCCAGGCGGCTTCCAGTTCATCTCTTGCTGGTTCACTGGTATTAAGAAGTCTTTCCCGAAAAGCAGAATTGGTCCGGTTACGTGTCATCACATATACATACCCGGCGAAGTTGTCAATCGAAGGCAATTCTTCTCGATGTTTCCAAACATTCATAAAAATATCCTGGGTTAATTCTTCGGCTCGTACTGCATTTTTCAGATAGGTGAGCACATGCGTGTAGACTGTAGCTGAGTACTGCCCGATAAGCAGTTTGAAAGCCCTTTGATCGCCTTCTGCTACCCTGGTCAGTATCTCCCGTTCATTATATAAGCAATCGTTTTCCAAAAAAAATCAGCCGTTTAAAACAATCCCATTGAGTCCGACAGGAGTAAGGTGGAATTTGCAATAGCGTTAATCTCCTTATAAAAGTAGGCAGTATTCCTTTTTCTGAAAATACTTTTCCGTTTTTTATCGGAAGTACGGAGAAATATCTTTGCCGGACTTCCAGGTTTGTATCAATTAATAAAATGATATATGCGTTGCGCAAAGAAGAAATTCACATAGCATCGTCAGTCGTGCAATACTACACCACGGGAAAATGATCTTTTTATTTATAAGCAAGCATTACCTTAACCCAAAAATTATAGAACAATGCAATATGAATATTTCAACTCATCATTGCTTTATTTTTATAAGTTGGGACACCTGACACCATTGATCCACACAACATTTTTTGCACCAACTGCCGTATGTCCATGACCAGTCAGATCCGGAACATTATTGCCCGTCGCCGTTCCGTTAAATCTCCAGTATGCAAGAAGACCATCTGAAGCCGGATCCACATAACAAAGATTTTCCTCCAGCTCTACCTGCGACAACGCCCGGGTCCAAACTCTTGCTTCACTCACGTAGCCGTTCAAATATCTTCCACCTGCTGAAAATCCTATATGAAAACCACCGGAATAAGAATCGGTCAAATTTAATCCACCTGTTTCAGCATCGGTGTAGTTATCAAGCACTCCGTTCACATATAGACTCATTGTTGATCCATTGTAAACGACAGCAACATGATACCATTTCCCCGTTGAGAAAAATGTTTTACTCGTAACAGGAAATTTCTTTGTATTGATCAAGCCACCTGCAAGCTGCAACTGGTTATTAGCTACACTGACATCGCCAAAACGAAGCAAAAAATTTTCTTCTATGCCAATAATGGAACTGATAAAAGGGTTGGCAGTTTGAAAGGCATTGGCATAAACCCGGCATTCCAATGTAAGTTTTGGTATACTGCTTAACGCGGTAGTGCTCTGAAAACTTGGAACAGTAAAATACTGGCTGCTGGCAAGGCTCATAGCCTGCGTAATAATTGCACGCTTAATGATCAAGTAGACAGTTCGCGAAGATTCTAAAACAGGTATATCGCCAATAACATCGGTGATGGTTATAGGAACACAATAAGTAACTCCTTCCACAAAATCAACCAGTGAAGTCACGGAAAACATGGATGGGTCCGATATGTTCACACCATTCCTGATCACTACGCTGGTGGCAGACAAGTCATAACTTCCTTGCGGCAAAAATTCATAAGCGGTTCCTTTCAGGTCGTTATAGACATCTACCAATTCTGGTTTTATCTTGATATTTACGGTTATGTCCTTACTGACCTTTATGGAAGATGTAACTGAAACACCCAGGCTTGCAGGCCCATCAATTACAAACTTAACTGTCGGAGATTGTTCAGTACCGGTGAAATAAAGGGCCGGGTGATAGTGTGCACCTTTACGACAGCCGGTAAAAAAACCTGCAACCAGGATCAGGACCGTGAATAAATATTTAGCTTTTATCATTGTAAACAGTTTTTAAATGTTTTAATAAACATCCGCAATTATTGACGGGCAGGGTTTGCTGCCTGTATCCCACGTCTCATATACTTATAGGGTGGACTGGAGTTATAATCACGCACAAAATAAAATGCACCCCCAGCCTCCTTTTTTTCCCTGCGTCGGGTTCCATCTTGCCATTCCTTCCAGTGAATACATCCTCGCTCCATCAAAGGGACTGGTTGTATTTCCATTGGCTTCTGTAAAAGGAGAACCTCCGTTTTGCCACCAGTCACCTATATTTTCAGTGACAATAAATTTTTTAGTCGGACACCATGTATTCCTGTTGTACCGGTTTTGAAGGTTTGTTGCTGAGTTTGTTGTTGTACCCTGGGTATATGCCTGGTTGACAAAATAGTTAACATACGGTTCTGTTTCCACTGGCGGAATGTCGTTATAAAAATCAAGCACCAATAATTTTTCGGGATGCGGTGACATGGGACCAATGAATTGTCCAAGATATTGAACCAATGTTGTTAACCGGCTTCCGTTAAGATAATCTGTAAACGAGCCATTGTTTGGCTCATAGTCGAGGTCCAATCCATCGAGATCGTTTTGATTCATCATTCGCAAAAGATAATCACCATATTCGAGAATTCCCGCTGTTGATAACGTTGTCCAGCTCTCGGATTGCATTCGTATGATCTTAACAGCAAGCATCTTTGTTCCTTTTACTTCTCTTACATAACGCATTTCGTTATAAGCAACAGGATTGTAAGAAGCGAAGGAGTCATTCTGCTTTAATGATGGAATACCGCCCCATAGACTTATAATATCTATGCTGTCCGGCAATCCTTTGAAGTGCATGCCATATGAAAATGTCTGGGCGTAATCGGAATACCATCCATAACAGATCGGATGGTCGGACTCCTTGTATGCTCTCAGGTTTGCATAATACTCGTCAGAATATAAATTCTGCTCCTGCAGTGCTAAAGGATCAGTTTTTTTACAGGCAATAAAAATCAGTGATGAACTGATGATCATTAGAGCCAATAACAGTCCTGTTTTCATTGTTAGATAAATTTTATTAAAGACAGTTTTTGTTTTATCATTTCTAAAAGATGCTGATCTAGTTTTTATCCCACCAGAGTTTGGTGCCTCCATTATCAGGGCCTCCTAATGCGGTTACTCCTGTTGTCACTCCTGCTCCATTACTTTGATATTCCGATTGCGGAAAAGGCAATCGTCTTATCTGTGTCGTCGTGTTGATCAAGCCTGCACTGCCATTCACCACTACCGGGAATATTTTGGATACTCTCGATGCACCTGATCGTCTGTATTCACTCCATGCCTCTTGTCCATCCGGATACATTGCAATCCATTTTTGCGTGGCTATCTTTTCTATCAAGGTGTTAAGGTTATCCGTCGATTTCCATTTTATAATGATCGTACTTAAACTGCTTCCTGCATTCACATTATTGCTCGAACTGGAAGGATCAACATAGGTCGATGGTTTGCTCAATGAATCGGCTATATAATTGGCTGCTGATCCGGCGCCCCACAGGTCAAAGGATGTTTGTATCCCTGTATTGTATAAATTTTGAACGGTGCCACCCATGTTCCAGCCTCTTGCCGCTCCTTCTGCTCTTAAAAAATACATCTCCGCTGCACTCATCCACCGGATCGGTGTCTCACTGCTCACATTCAATGTCGAAAACGGTGTCGTGTATAATGCCTTACTCGTAATATTAATTCCATTGCGTATACCATGATAGTTATTATCGGCTACCGCTTTATTGAACATAAAAGGTAGTCGTGGATCATTGTATCCTTTTAAAAATGATTCCATATTGGCACCCATCCGCACATCATCAAAATTGAAGCAGATGATCTGAAGGGGGTTGTGGATCTGAACACCATTATTACTTTTTAATAAAGCATTATCATCATTGCTTGTAAACACGCCATACGGATTAGCGACAGCCGCCTCGGCATATTGCCTCGCTTTGACGGCATCTGCATACACCATACGCATTGCCAGTCTTAGTTTTAACGAATTGGCAAATTTTATCCATTTCACATAATCACCACCATATATCAGGTCATAACTCGCTAATGGTTTTAAGCCCGGATAATTCTGAACATAAGCGCTCAATGTATTGATAGCTGAATCAAGATCACTGAAAAAAGAATAATAAATATCCTGCTGGCTATCGTAGTTGGTTGTTAAACTACCATTACCAAATTGAAAATAAGGAAGCGGGCCATACATATCAGTGGTGCGATGAATGGACTCAACTTTTATTATCTGTGCCAATGCATAAATATGTTGGGCTGTTGTTACACCTGTTGTTTTCTTTTTAATAGCCAGCCAGGCAGGCATGACACTCAGAAAGGCACGATTGAATGCATGTCCATACCAGCTCGGTGTAAGATTATAGGTTGTATTATTGGATCCCCCAAACCAGTTGTTGCTGGCGCCCATATAGCCTGAATAAACATCGCCTGCCAGGTTCTGCACTACCTGGTACATCTCATCTCCAAAGGCAGGTTGCTGTGCCACCGGGAATATATTTTGTTCCATTTGTGAAAAGAATACTCCCGTGGAAAGATTATCATACTGCATCATATCCTCGGTCGCATTGTTGGGATTGGTATTGTATTCCCTGAACTTTTTGGTGCAACCCACCGCTACAATAAGCAGCATGGCGGCAACATACACCCGGATATTTTGCAGTGAAAAATGTTTGATCGTATTCATATTATGAATGCTTTAAAAAATTAATTATCAGAATTGAACTTTTACACTGAATCCGATACTCCGCAAACTCGGTTGCATAAAATAATCGATACCCTGGTAATAGGTTCCCGTATTCGCTGTCGCTTCCGGATCAAATGGCGCCCTGCTGTAAAGCATTAAAAGATTTCTTCCTGTTGCCGCGATCGTGATCTCCTGGACCTTATTCTTAAATAATTTGGAGGGGAAAGTATATCCGAAGGATGCTTCAGCGAGGCGAACGTTAGTGGCATCATACACGTACATTGATCCCACACCGGCCACACCTCCGCCAACGATCTCATAATATGGTTGTGCAGGAATTATTTCACCATTTATGACTATACCTCCATTATCCCGCGCTTCCGCAGAAGTTTTCGATACGCCAAAACGATCCATGATAGCCTGCGTAACGGAAACACATACACCACCGATCCTTGCATTTACAAGAAAACCAAGATTGAAATTCTTATAACTAAAACTATTTCTGAAGCCAATATTATATTTTGGACTTGCGTTCCCTGCTTTGATATATTTATTCGGAGCAGCAGTCACTGTCTGGGAGACTATTCCTACGTTGATATAGCCATGCTCATCTACATCCAGCGAGGTAACATATATATCCCCGACCGAGCCGCCTTTTACCAAAGCCATCATATAACTGCCCGTACCACCTACACTCAAACTATCTACACTAACCGTCTGGCCTGTGTTATGGTCAGTATAGTTTGTTAGTAATCGAAGTATCTTATTACGGTTAAGTCCAAAAGTGGCAGTTGATGTCCAGTTAAAATCTCTTGTACCTATATTAAAACCTAAAGCAGCCTCAATACCCTTGTTAAGGACCTGGCCTGCATTTACATAGAAACTGCTATAGCCGGTACTGGGCGCAAGCACCGGGTTAAATAACTGGTTATATGTATCCGAACGGTATGCTGTTACGTCCAGGCTTATTTTATTCTTCAAAAATTTCAAGTTGATCCCCGCCTCATACGATTTTGTACGTTCGGGTTGCAACCCTGATGCAGGTAAGTATGAACTTGTAACAGGAAACCCTCCTATAATGGGGAAGCTTGCGATCGTCACAAATCTTTCAGGTGGATTGCCTACTTCACTATAAGATCCTCTGACTTTTATAAATGAAACGATCCTCGAACGGAGTTTAAACAGATCGGTCAATACTCCCGATGCGCCAACCGAAGGATAAAAAATTGACTTTGCCGTTGTATTAACGAGGGCAGATGCCCAGTCATTCCTCCCGGTAACATCTAAGAAGATCATGTTCCGGTAGGCTAATTGCGCAGTACCAAATACTGATTGTGTCTGGTCGTGATACCCATTTTGCGTAGCCGTCGCCAAGGCACTGTTGACGTTGCTGAAACTAAAGAGATTTGGTACGCTAAGCAGAAAACCGCCATAGCCAACCTGGTCGTATTTAGAATCCAGGAAACTGCCGCCGGCATTGGCCGTTAAAGTAAGATCATTTGAAAGTGACTTATTGATATTCAACAAGAGGTCAGCATAAAGTTGCTTTGTAGAAGCTGTACTCTGGTAATAAGCGCCGGCCGGCGATGCAAATAATCCGGAAGTAGAAGCACCGAATTTTTTTTCGCCAACAGCTGTATTGTTATCATACTTGACTCTTCCCGTAACATCCATCCAGTTTGTCAATTTATATTTCGCACCGGTGTTTACAATATATCTTCTTTTGTCATTATTAAAAAAGTCCCTGTTTATTATCCAGTATGGGTTCTGCGCCTGGAAGCCGAGATCACCAAAAGGCCAGAATTGTGTATTGAAATTGCGGGCTGCATTATACCGCTCGAAAAGAATGTATCGTTCGACGTCATCGCCTCTCGGAAAAAGGTAAACAGGTATAAGGGGATTAAAATACTGGCCTTGCGAAAGCATGTTCTGCTCCTTGGTATTAATATACATTACGCCAATATCCAGGTTCAGCTTATCATCCAGTAAACTCGATGTATTCCGTACAGAAAAATTATACCGGGTTAATTTATTATTTGGAATAATTCCTTTTGCATCAACAACCGCCCCGGAGAAATAGGTTTGATTTGCCTGCGTGCCTGTTGACAGCGTCAGCGCATTTGTGATATTTCTTCCTGTCTGGAAAAAATCCTTAACGTCATAAGTGCTTGGTGTTTTTAGTTTCGAACCCCAGCTAAAATAACTTCCCGATTCAGAACCATACGTATTTTGAAATTCAGGCAACATAAATGGATCGAAAAAGTTAGTGCTGTTTGAAAGGCTGATATTTAATTTACCTGCTGAGGCTTTTTTTGTGGTGACCACAACCGCGCCATTCGCCGCCTGGCTGCCATAAAGTGCTGTAGCAGCCGGACCGGTTAACACAGTAATAGAGGCAATATCTTCCGGGTTGATATTTGAAATACCGTCACCTGTTTGACCGGCTCCCTGGAAAACATCATTAGGTTGAGTGCCCGTAATATTTGGCAACGGAATTCCATCTACTACATATAATGCATTGTTATTGCCGAATAAAGATTTTGCTCCACGCATCACCACTCTTGCACCGCCTCCTATACCGGAAGCGCTGTTGTTAATGGTTGCTCCCGCAACTCTACCGTTCAAGCTATTCACGAAATTCGCATCCTTCACCTTGTTTACTTCATCCCCTTTTATCTCCTGCACATTATAGGTAAGCGATCTTGTTTTTTTTGTAATACCTAATGCTGTAACTACCACCTGTTCGATCTCACTTACTACTTTCTGCATCACGATATCAATATTGCCTCGTCCATTGATTGAAATTTCTTCCGTTTTAAATCCTACGTACGAGATGATCAGTGTTTGATCGGTTTCTGCTTTAATGGAAAAACGTCCATCAGCAGACGTCACCACCGATGTCTTAGTACCTTTTATCATAACAGTAGCGCCTTCTAACGGAGTTCCTTCGGCGCTGACAACTGTACCCGTAATGTCTATAGCCTTGATCTCTTTGGAAACAGGTTTTTGATCAGAAGAGATCATTGCCGAAGAGGTAGCGGAAATTTTCTTCCTGATAAAGATCGTTTTGTTGTTGATCTCGTAATCGATCGGTTGATTGCGGAAGGCGTTGTCCAGAAAATCAGTAAGCGGCATATCTTTTACCGAAAGAGTAACCGGGCTTACTCCTTTTAATAAACCTTTGTTGGCAAAAATGGTAAAGCCGGTTTGTTTTTCAACTGCATTAAATACTTTAGTAATCGTCACATTGTTGCCGGAAAAGGTAATTGTCTGCGACAAACCTTCGGCACGGGCGGTGAGTAAACCCAGGACGATAAAGAAGATAGTCAGCTTCATGATCAGCAGCGTCCCGCGTAAACCCGCGGGACAGGTTTTGGTTAGTAACCGTAACGATCGGGGCTTCATCACTTGAATAGCCACAATGCTGCGGTTACAAAAAGCAGTTTTTTGCATAACTTCGTTCTGGTTTGGTTTCTTAAAAATGAAGATCTCGTTGAAACTAAATTTTGATTAAACTGAACCATTCGCCGCCCGGAATCGCCTCCGGGCGGTTTTAGTTTCTTGTTAATCCTTATCCCGCTGTTTCTTTATATCACGATCATCTTTGGTTTCCCGTTTCATTCTAATTTAACTAAGGCGTCACGACCAACTTCCTGCCCTCTTCTATCCTGAAATGCACTTCGGATATCTCCAATCCGCGGAGCACTTCAGACAAAGAAAGATCTCTTCCCATTTTACCCATAAATTCCAAAGGCGGAACTCCTTTTTCATATTTTACGTCAATATCATACCAGCGTTCCAACTGGCGCATCACTTCTTCCAGCGTCGCATCCTGGAAATTGAACACACCATTCTTCCAGGCCATTACTTTTTCTACATCTACATCATTAACTATTTTTATTCTATGCTCGTTAGTGATCTGTGATTGACCTCCTACCTGTGCTTGTTGTCCCGGTTTGATCACTGCTTTTTCATCGCCATTCATGATCTGCACCGATCCTTCCAATAACGTAGTATTAATATTTGCTTCGTTCTTATAACAATTGACATTGAATTGCGTTCCTATAACTTCTACTTCAGTTTCATCATTGATCTTTACACGAAAAGGCATCTTCGCATTTTTCGCAACTTCAAAATAAACTTCACCGGTTACCTCAACTTTTCTTTCATTACCGGTAAACACAACGGGATAACGCAACGATGACGCCGCATTAAGCCATGCTTTACTTCCATCCGGCAACACTAACTGGAACTGCCGTCCTTTTGGTGTGGTCATTTTATTGTATGCGACTTGCCCGTTGACCGAGCCATCTTTATTATATATCAATTGACCATTCTTCAGCAAGATCTTTGAACCGTTTTGAGTAGTTACCAAACCATTTCCAAGACTATCCAATACAATTGTGCTTCCATCATCCAGCGTCAATATCGCTCCCTCTTTGCCTGGTGCGACATCAATTTTTAAAGGGGCACTAGTTAGCGTGCCCCTTTGTTTAAACGACTGCTGATATATCCAGAAAAATAATCCTGCAACGATAACTAACATTGCCGCAGCGGCATACCGGAACCATTTAGTTCTCAAAATATGAATGCGGCGTTTTCCCGATCCTTCTTTTGCCTTTCCCAAAATAGCAGGCAGTTTCGCATAAAGCGCAGCCCGGACGCCCGGACCGATCTGTTCATTTGTAACTGGCTTTTTCAATTGCTCCATGATCAGTTCTGCTGTTGCCGGTTCCATTTGTTCACTGCCAAGCCATTCGATCAAAGCATCTGTCTCCTGCGGAGATAATTCTCCTTCGATGAGACGGTTAAACAAGGAAGGTTGGTTTTCGGGAAAAGTTGACACTTTAGGTAGTTATTTTATACAGAACGTTTGAAGCCCATAAATGGGGGGATAGCAAAAGAAATATTTCCCGCAAATTATTTTGCACTATGGCAAATAATGGAGACCAGGAGAAGAACCGAAGTCTTATCGAGGTTGTCTAAAAGAAATTTTTGTATGGATTTTTTAGCAGAAACCAAATACTCTTTGACCGTATGAGGGGATATTCCCATAGTTTCAGCAGTCTTTTTATATGTAAAACCTTCTATTTTCACTAATTCATATACTTTCTTTTGCTGGGGAGAAAGCTGGTTAACCGCTTTTTTCAAAATGGCCGACGAATGCTGATCATGAAGCATGTCTTCTATATCTTCATAATGTTCACTTGCAAGCGACCGGAACCTTTCGAGTAATATGCGGTCACGCTGGATCTTACGAAAAAAATCATGCACAAGATGCTGACCAATCCTAAACATATAACCGGCAAAGTTTTCACTGATGCCTTTATTTTCCCTTTTTTGCCATATCCTGGTAAAAAGTTCCTGCACTATCTCCTCAGCGGTCAGGGGATCGCGAACAATTGACAGGATATTTAAATAGAACTGCGGGCTATAGTGTTTGTATAGTGTTGTGAACGCATCTTCGTTACCGGCCTGCATTTCCTGCACCAGTGCGGTTTCATTATGTAAGGATTCAATTGGCAAGCAGCTACAATCAGTTTAATAAGCCTTAAAAGTAGTAAAAAAGATATGGATGGTTTGGTACATTGAATCTTTCATACCCAAAGCCTATTGCAGTAGTGTTTCGGGTGACGAAAAGCAAAAAAATTTGAAGTCATTAATTAAGCTTACGTTTGAAAAGATACTATGGTGTGATTTGCCATCAGTTGTTAAAAAAAGTATGGTCTAGCAGATCAACTACCAACAAATGATAATAAAATTATTTTTGTTTTTCTTACTCTTCGCTTTGTTATTTAGTTGCAAAGACAAACCGGGTTGTTCGGCAACGGAACGCCCGGTCAAAACCGAAAGCATTTCAATGGCGTTCGAAGCAAAAAAATTATATTCTGGTTCATCGGAAATGAATGGCATTGCTTACGATTCTACAACAAGTAATGTCTATGTAACCGGTAAGCTATGGCCAAAAATCTACGAGATAAAATTCAATCATTAGTATTAAACATACATAAAGAAAAAAGCCAACACGAATGTCAGCTTTTAGTGACCCCGTCAGGATTCAAACCTGAAACCTTCTGATCCGTAGTCAGATGCTCTATTCAGTTGAGCTACGGGGCCATTGATTGGCGGGCGCAAAAATAACGGAAAATTACGGTCGGACCAAAATAGAACCAAAGAGTGATTTTCTATAAACGGGAAACTGTACTATTCCATCATTTCTTTAGCTTTACCACCGTTACCAATACTTTTATTTATGAGAAAGAATTATTTCTTCCCGCGCTTTTGTTTACTGTGCATTTCACTGAAGTTGCGCAAATGAAAGCGGATGATGTAAAAACGTTTACCCTGAACAATGGAATGAAGTTCCTTGTAGTAGAAGACAATTCCATCCCCAATGCCAATATGTATTTGTTTTACCGGGTAGGCTCAAGAAATGAACACCAGGAATCACCGGGCTTTCTCATTTTTTTGAGCACATGATGTTCAACGGTGCAAAAAAATATGGCCCCAAAGAATTTGACCGCACTATGGAATTTAATGGCGGCGTCTAATAATGCTTATACAACAGAAAATGTAACTGTTTATACAGACTGGTTTCCCTCATCTGCTACCGAAGTGATCTTTGATCTCGAAGCGGATCGTATCGCCAGCCTGAGTATTGACCCGAAAATGGTAGAGAGTGAAAGAGGCGTTGTATTATCTGAAAGAAGCACAGGACTGGAAAATTCGCCATGGAGATTACTTGACCCAGTCGATGTACAGGCGCAGGCTTTCCAGGAACATCCTTATCACTGGCCGGTGATAGGATATGAAGATGACATGAAGAACTGGACACAAAGCGACCTGGAAAAATATTTTAAAACGTATTACGCTCCGAACAACTGTGTCGTGGTTGTCTCCGGAAGTGTGAAATTCGATGAAATTAAAAAACTTGCCGAGAAATATATTGAACCGATTCCGGCACAACCGGCACCTCCAAAGATCCACATTGTAGAACCGCCGCAAACAGGTGAAAGGAGGATCATTGGTAAAAAAAGATGTAGCTGCTCCCTACATTAATATAGCCTATCATACACCGTCATCAAAAAATGAAGATTACTATGCGCTAACTTCTCAGTGATATCCTAAGCAGCGGCAAAGTCTTCCCGGTTGTATTCATCACTGGTTGACAAGAAACAATTGGCTACTTCAAGTATTTACATCCTATGGCGAAAGTTTTGATCCTACTCTTTTCGGCATTTATGCCGTAGCAATAGGGGAATAAAGGATACTGACCTTGAAAAAGCTATTTATGACGAAATAGAAAAGATCAAAAAAGACGGCATCACAGAAAACGAATTGCAGAAAGTGAAGAACCAGAAGCTGATGGAATTTTATAGCCAGGTGGAAACTATCAATGGCAAATCAAATAACATCGGCACGTATGAAGTGTTCTTTGGCGATTACAAAAAAATGTTTGACGCACCCGCCGCTGTTTAATAAAGTAACGGTTGACGATATCAAACGTGTAGCGAATAAATATTTTACTAAAGGTAACAGGACGGTTGGCATTTTAAAATCAAAGTACGGAGGAATAATACAATGAGACAATTATAAAATACATAACATTATTTTTTAGTGCGTTGTTACCTTCTTTATCCAAAGCGCAGGATTATAAATTGCCGCCGTATGAAAAATTCAAATTGAAAAACGGCCTGACTGTTTATTTAATGGAACAGCATGAAGTGCCGGTGATGAATGTGTCTGTCATTTTGCCCGCAGGCGCAATCTATGACGGAGAAAAAGCCGGGCTTGCTTCATTTAACAGCTTCCGGGTCTAAAACACGGCACTAAAAATTATCCCAAGATCAAAACTGGATGAAGAACTCGATTTTATCGGTGCCACCGTCAATACATTTGCTTCCAAAGAATCAGCCGGATTATCGGCAAAATTTGCTGTAAAAGATAAAGACAAGGTACTCAATATAATCAAAGAACTGTTGACCGAACCGGTATTTGATGAAACAGAATTTGCCAAAGAGAAAAAAAGAGTTCTTGTAAGTCTTGAGCAGGCAAAGGAAAGCCCCAGGGCCGTCATTGGATCTTATTTTGACAAATTTCTTTATGGCGATCATGTCTATGGCAATATCGTGCAGGGAAGGATATCAACTGTATCAACGATCAATGTGGATGACCTCAAAAAATTTTATAAAGAAAATTACATTCCGAATGGCGCCGCTATTTCTTTGGTAGGAGATTTTAATGCGAAAGAAATGAAAGCTATCGTCACCAAGTTTTTTTCAGCATGGCCAAAGGGAAAACAATCGCAGGCCAACCTTGCTTCAAAACCTGTTACGCCATCCTTCCGGTAATCGTGTGTTATTGATTAATAAAGATGATGCGAAAGAAACAACTTTTTATATCGGCGCTCCGGGTATCAGCCGCAACAACCCCGATTTTGTTTCCATTGACGTGGTCAATACTTTATTCGGCGGACGTTTTACTTCCATGCTGAATGATGAACTGAGAGTAAATACTGGATTTACCTATGGCGCCAGCAGCCGCTTCACGCCTCTTAAAAACGCCGGCGCTTTTACTATTACCACTTTCACTGCGGGTAAAACAACGGAAGCTGCTATTGACAAAGCTTTGAGGTATTGAATACATCTGCATGAAAAAGGTATTGATGAAAAATCATTGGCTTCCGCAAAGAATTATGTCAAGGGCCAGTTTCCTCCACGTTATGAAACATCAGGGCAACTGGCAGGTTTGCTGACACAAATGTTCTGGTATGATTTTGATGAATCTTTTATCAATAACTTTCAGAAAAATGTAGATGGGCTGACAGTGGATAAAGCCAAAGAGATCATTGCAAAATATTTCCCGAAAGACAAATTGCAATTCGTCATGGTCGGCAAATCAGCCGATATAAAAAAGATAGTAGAGAAATATGGCCCGGTTACTGAGGTAGAGATAAAGGAAGAAGTAAAAAAAGCGTTTTAAAAAAGCCTGGCGGTTAAAATAAAAGGAGCATGAAACTTCAATTCTGGACAATAGGAAAAAAGAATGAAGCCTTACATAAATACGGGTGTCCAGGAATTCACTACCCGCATTGCCAACTACTATAAGATCGAATGGAGTATCATACCTGTTCCAAAGAATGCAGGCATGCTGAGTGAAATGGATCTGAAAAAAAGAGAAGGAGAAACAATATTGGAATGGCTTAAGGATAGTGATTACTTCGTGGCGCTGGACGAAAGAGGCAAACAGTTTACTTCCGAAAAATTAGCTGCCTTTATCCAGGCAAGAGCAAATGATGGTGTGAAAAGACTGATCTTCCTTATCGGCGGTGCGTATGGTATTGACGAGGCGGTGCTGAAGAGAGCAAATTATATCTGGAGTTTATCAGACCTTACATTTCCTCATCAACTAATACGACTGATATTGGCCGAACAGATATACAGGGCATGCACCATAATCAAGAACGAGAAATACCATCATAAATAAAAATTCTATATTCGGGTCTCTGAATGTATAGCCCATGGAGTTATCGATCACGCTTATTATTATCATTGTCACCTGTATCATATCTATTACCGGATTTACTAATCCAAGGATCATTGACGACCTGATATTTTATCCCCCGGCTATTACACAACGTAAGCAGTGGTACCGCTTTTTCAGTTGTGGACTGATCCACGCCGATTACCTGCATCTTATTTTCAACATGTATGCTTTTTATACGTTTGGGACAAATGTAGAAAATGGTATAGCCTATAGTAACATAGCTGGCAGGGATAACGGCTTTGTCCAGATATTCGGTTTGACGCAGGGAAAAATACTTTACCTGCTCATGTATGTGCTGGCTCTTGGATTTTGCCTGCTTCCCACATTTGCGAAACATAAAGACGATTACCATTACCGCAGTCTTGGCGCTTCAGGCGCAGTCAGCGCTGTTATTTTTGCCGGCATGATATTGGAACCGCGGACCGGAGTAGGATTATTATTTATTCCAATCAGTATTCCAGGATATATTTTTGCGCCTTTATTCCTTGTCATATCTCATTACCTGTCTAAAAAAGGAAGAGGCAACGTGAATCATTCAGCACATATATGGGGCGCTATTTTTGGCATCGTCTTTATTGTTGCCTTCTGCTATGCCTTATCAGATCATGACCCTATAAGAGGTTTTATTGAAAGCGTAAAAATGGATATCAATAAATGATAAGATGATTACTGGTCGTTGATAAAAGTGATCTTCAATATTTCTTTTGCAGCAGAGGTTAATTTAAACCGTTCGTCTATCCGGTAACCGACTACCCAGATTATCTTTTTATTCATTTCAACCACCCATATTTTCTCTTTGGCTGATTTGGAAAGTTTTTGATCAATAAAGAAGCGAGCCAACTTCTTTTTTTTCTTCATTCCCAGAGGATAGAAATAATCGCCAGCTTTGCATTTGCGGAGTAACAAAGGGAATTCGAGTTCTTTTGCATCCAGGCAAGCAATTGAGTCATCAGTCGGCAATTTGCAATCGGCAGCCGGAAGCACCGACAACTGCAAACTGCCGACTGCAAACTGCAAACTCTTAACTCCCTCCTCAATAATAATATTCTCAGCATTTATTGAGAGTACCGGGGCTATAATAAACCAATGACGGTGTTTGATGATACGATAAAAATTATCCGGTGACTGAATATACTTACCCGATTCACTTTCCGCCAACTTTACTATTTCGTCTATCTGTTTTTCTGTAAAGCCATAGTCGGAAATCATCTCGTAGATCAATGCCCTGTTATTAAAACCCATTAATTGTTTAACGGGGATATGAATTTCCTTTCCTTTTTGTTTGCAGAGTTTCTTTTTTATTTCTCCGACTGAAAATTTGTAAAGGCTTTCTATTTCTTTAAACCGATTGATATTATCCTGCAGATTTTCTTTCACCTTCGGATATACTTTGCTGATTGCCGGGATGATGTCGTTACGGAAGAGGTTTCGGGTATATTTCGAAGATAAATTAGAAGAGTCTTCTACAAAGTCCAGTTTATTTTCTTTGGAAAACCGGATGATCTCTTCTTTTGAAAAAGGGAGCAAAGGTCTCCTGATATGTCCGCTTGAAACGGGGATTCCGGTCAAGCCATGCAATCCGGTGCCCCGAAAAAAATTCATCGCGACAGTTTCTGCGTTATCATCGGCATGGTGTGCAGTGAGCAGGTGGGTGATGAGTGGTGAGTGATGAGTGGTGGGCAGTGAGTGGTGAATAGTGTCCGCTAATTGTCCGTTGTTCATTGCCAATTGACGATTGTTAATTATTTCAGAGAACCATTCGTATCGGAACTCCCTTGCGGCTTCCTGAATAGATAATTTATTTTCCGCAGCATACTTTTCTGTGTCAAATTTCTTAATCAAAACTTCAACACTATATTTTTTACCAAGTTCTTTTACAAACTTTTCATCCCTCTCACTCTCCTCTCCTCTCAATTGAAAATTGCAATGCGCAATATCAAAATCATAGCCGGCCTGTTTACAGAGTTCACATAAGACAACAGAATCTACTCCCCCACTGACCGCTAGTAAGAGTTTATCTTTTATAGAAAAAAGATTTTGTTCTTTGATGTTCTTTTGAAACTGTAGTAGCAGATCCATTAACTATTTTTTCTTCTTTATTACAAACCGATATTCGATTGGGAAATGAGCAAACCAACCTCCCTTTAGGGATGCGGACTAAAATGTAAGCTCTTCATAAGCTCCTCTTAACTCCCCATACGCCTTATTGTCTCCGGTTTTTTTGGCTTCTTCCATTCCTTTTTCATAGATCTTAATTGCGTCATCAATATTTCCATTTCTTTCGAGTAGTTTGGCAAGATGATAATAACTTCCGACATACCCTGGTTCTCTTACAAGGAGCGCTTCAAATAATTTTTTTGCATCGCTGTCATTTCCAAGTTTTATATACTCTAATGCCAACGCATGTTGTAAAAAACTGTCCTCCGGATCTTGCGATAACAATTCCTTAAGCTTAACTATCCTATCCATCAAAAATTATTACTTAATAATCATCAATTATTAACTCACTTCGCTATCTTTGCTTTAGTTGCATAAACAACTATCGTTCCTCAACCCTTCCCTCTCCGTAAATTGAGAGGGTTTAAAAAAAATGCCAATGAAGATCTTAGTTTGTATCAGTAAAACGCCGGACACAACGGCAAAAATAGCCTTCACCGATAACAACACGAAATTCGATACCAGCGGCGTGCAATGGATCATCAATCCCTACGACGAATGGTATGCACTGGTTCGTGCCATCGAGTTAAAAGAAAAAGATGCGACAACTGTTATCCATCTTGTTACAGTTGGCAGTGCGGATGCAGAGCCCATCATTCGTAAAGCTCTTGCATTAGGCGGCGATGAAGCTATTCGTGTGAATGGTGATAGTCATGACAGTTTTTATATCGCTGCGCAGATAGCGGAAGTAGCAAAGACAGGTAATTATGATCTCATCTTTACCGGAAAAGAAACCATTGATTACAATGGCTCATCTATTGGCGGCATGGTATCTGAGCTTCTCGATCTACCGTATGTTTCTCTCGCAACAAAATTTGAGTTAAATGGAACTAAAGCAACTATCACACGTGAGATCGAAGGCGGCGAAGAAGTTTGTGAAGTTGATTTACCTGTTGTTGTCAGTGCGCAAAAAGGCATGGCCGAACAAAGAATCCCCAACATGCGTGGCATCATGGCGGCCAGAACAAAGCCATTGAAAGTAGTTGAGCCGGTTTCGGTAACGCCGCTTACAAATGTCGCGGGTTTTGGTTTGCCTCCGGCAAAGGCGGGCGTTAAGTTAGTACCGGCAGATAATGTAGAAGAATTAGTAAGACTATTACATGAAGAAGCAAAGGCAATTTAATCTGAAATCTAAAATCTAAAATTACTGTATGAGTGTTTTAATATTTATTGATATCGCCGAAGATGGTCACGTAAAAAAAGCTTCACTCGAAGCGATGAGCTATGGCGCCAAAGTCGCCGAACAGCTTGGCACGACTGCTGAAGGCGTGGTGCTGGGAAAAGCTTCCGGTGATCTTGCCGCATTAGGGAAATATGGTGTTAAGAAAATTCACCAGGTGAGTGATGATGCTCTTAAAAATTTTGATGCGCAGGTTTATACAAAAATAATTTCGCAGGTGGCTGAAAAGACCGGAGCTAAAGTGATCATTTTTTCCAATAACGTGGATGGTAAAGCAATTGCTCCCCGCTTGTCAGCCCGGATGAAAGCAGGATTGATCTCAGGCGCTGTGGCGCTGCCTGAAACAAAAAATGGTTTTACAGTTAAGAAAAATGTTTTCTCGGGTAAAGCATTCGCCAACATTACTATTAATACAGAAGTAAAGATCATTGCTCTCAGTCCGAATGCTTACCAGGTAATTGAAAGTGAAGGGACCGCCGAGGTAGCACCCTTTGAAGCAAAAGCAGAAGCAGGTAAAATAAAAATAACCAATGTAAATAAAGCCAGCGGTGAAATACCTCTTACCGAAGCAGAAGTGGTTGTTAGCGCCGGACGTGGGCTTAAGGGACCGGAGAACTGGGGCATTGTAGAAGATCTTGCTCATGCATTGCATGCAGCCACTAGCATGCAGCCGTCCCGTCGCCGATGCGCATTGGCGTCCGCACAATGAACATGTGGGACAAACTGGAATTGCCATTGCACCCAACTTATATATTGCCATCGGCATATCAGGCGCTATACAACACCTCGCTGGTGTGAACAGAAGCAAAGTCATAGTAGTGATCAATAAAGATCCTGAAGCGCCTTTCTTTAAAGCAGCAGATTATGGGATAGTCGGTGATGCTTTTGAGATCGTTCCAAAATTTACTGAAGCTGTTAAAAAAATGAAGGGTGTAGCCTGATCAAATCGTTCCCAATTACCTGAAATATTAATTGATATATGATCAGTTGCATTTCATTGTTTAAGAAATCAGGTATGCACATTTATCACCGCCATTATTTATACATTGTCGTCCGAATAAAATTTCATCATCCATTTCAAACTCATTCTGCATAAAGGTTACGGCTCCCTCTCCGTCAGGAGTCCCAATAGCCATCGGGAGGCGAGGCGATACAGCTGGTAAAAGCCTTCATCACTTTAGTCGGACAATATTGGCTATTTATAATATTTTATTTTGAATACTCTTTCTGAAAGTCCCAGGTCAAGTACGAACCCTTTGAATTTTATTAACCTGTTCAGTGTGTCAAATTCCGAAGCACCGACGAAATGATAATCAGTCATATTCCAATGTATGTCGGCAGTTTGAACGGGGTATTTCAAATATTGCCAATATTCATTTTCAAGGCTGAAAGAAAGTATGCCGAGAAGATCTGTATTACTGTCAGGATCAAAAAATGGCATATTGGCAATTCCATTCATGATGGCCTGGCGCTGGTTATATAGTTGATCTCCTCTCGTCTGCCGGGATGAAAAATTGTAAGCGAGATAACTCTGGCTGGTATGACGCAGTGTATCCGTTTCATTTCGTATTATTTTATTTACACTTCCTGATGCATCATAGGAAAGTGTGTCAGAGGTTATGTAGTTTGTAAATATGTCATCACCTGCGGGAGATACATCCGCAACAAAAGAATGTTCAACAACATTGACAACATTTTTGCCTGCAGCATTAAAGATGGCACGACGTAGCACCCTGTCATCCGGCGTACCCGGATCTGATTCATCCCAACTCAATTGATAATTACCGGAGGAAAGTGAGGTCATGGTATACACCTTCGTTTCTGTACTTCCATCGCCATAGTTTACAGTAATTTGTTTTAAAGTCCTTGTCGCATCATATACTATGTCAATTGCAGTATAATCAGAAGCATCCGGAATATATCCCGCCGGATATGTATAAGCGGCATGAGTGATCAGCCAATCACTATTGTAACTAAACTCTGCGGCTGTGCCATCAGGCACCTGGCTGGAAGACGGATCATTCCAGGTTAATGTGATCTTGCGGTTTACTGAATCGTATGAATAATTTTCAACCACAGAGTCCAGTCCTGTGTCCGATAGTAAGGTTATACTTTTTATCAGCAACGTAGAATCACTTACATGATCCACAACAGCGTCAATATCCTCAAAACTTATTTCTCTTTGGCAGGAACTTGCTATGAACACGATAAATAAAAAAAGAAAAAAACGCAGTTGTGTGAGAGTTTTGTACATGGTGGGTACGATTTAATCAGTGACAAAGAAACACAATTAAAAGCATATCCCGAACAAAACAGCTAAGAGGAATTGTGGTTTTTTTTCCCCCGATATTTTTATTCAAAATGCTTAGTTTTGTCAGAATTTTATGAAGAAAATAGAGCTGGAAATAGTAGCCTTATCACACAGCATTACCCAGACACACTCTTATGCTGTTGTGCTCGGAGAAGTGAATGGACTTCGTCGTTTGCCCATCGTGATCGGAGGGTTTGAAGCACAGGCAATAGCAGTGGCGCTTGAAAAAATGCATCCGAGCCGGCCCCTCACTCATGACCTGATGAAAAATTTTCTTAATGCTTTTGCTATTGATCTTCATGAGATCATTATATGCGATCTGCAGGAAGGTATTTTTTATTCGAAGCTTGTATGCGCCTCTGAGAATGATACCATTGAGATCGACTCAAGAACTTCAGATGCCTTGGCCCTGGCTGTACGTTTTGGTTGCCCTATTTATACTTACGAAAATATTCTCGAAAGTGCCGGCATACTAATGGAAGACACGGGCACTACCGGCAAAAAGAAAAAAGCAAAGCAGGAAGTTGTGGTGGAAGAGCAAGGTCTGGGAGGTGGCACAGAAGATTTGAAAACAATGACATTAGAAGAGCTGAATAATCTTTTAAGTGAAGTGCTGGAAGGAGAAGACTACATTCGTGCCATTGCTATACGCGATGAAATAAACAGCCGCAAGAAAAATCGCTGATTCAATGCTCATCGTGAGAAATAGCTGTGCAGGTTCAAAATAATACCTGGATCATTTCCTTCATTCAAATCAAATTAATCAGTGGTCGTTTTTCCTAATTGCAAGATCAATCTCGGTTTGAATATTATCCGCAAAAGAAGTGATGGCTTCCATGACCTTGAAACTGTTTTTTTCCCGATCCCAATTTATGATGTGCTTGAAATTATTCCTGCTGATCACTCAAAGGCAGAAACAAATGATCTTTCCTTTACCAGCAGCGGACTCAGCATTGATGATGACAATGAAAACAATTTATGCATCAGGGCATATCAATTATTGAAAAAGGATTTCCCGCAGGTAAGCGAAATACAAATGCATTTGCATAAAATTATTCCGGCCGGAGCAGGTCTTGGCGGCGGAAGCGCTGATGCTTCTTTTACATTAAACTTGCTTAACAAAATATTTGACCTTCGGCTCGATGCAGCCCAACTAATGATGTATGCTGAAAACCTTGGCAGCGATTGTCCCTTTTTTATTATAAACAAACCCTCTTACGCAACAGGAAAAGGTGAAACATTGGAGCCCATAGAAATTGAGCTAAGCAGGTATAAATTTATTCTCGTTAATCCGGGGATTATTATTCATACAGCCAACGCTTTTTCCAGGATCACACCTTCGGTTCCGGAACAGTCGGTCAAAGATATCATGCAACAGCCGGTGACAACATGGAAAGAAAATTTGAAAAATGATTTTGAATACCCGGTATTCATTCAATATCCCGAGATCAGCAAGATCAAAGATGATTTCTATAACGAAGGCGCTGTATATGCATCCATGAGCGGGAGCGGCAGCACCGTATACGGTATTTTTGAAAAAGAAAAGAAAATACAGTTATCATTTCCTTCGAATTATTTTGTACGTGAATTAACCGGCTAATTTCAGAAGTTCCTCCAGGTCCAGCGCATCACTTACCATTTGCAAGTTGCCATTCGAATCTACTGGCCATTTTTCTCTTGGTCTGTCCCAGTATAATTCCACTCCATTCTGATCAGGATCGTTTAAGTATATAGCTTCTGATACTCCATGATCAGAAGCCCCGGTCAATGGGTATTCAGCATCTATCAATCTTTTCAAAACTATCGCAAGGTCTTTCCGTTCGGGATATAAAATAGCAGTATGAAACAAACCTGCCGCATGCACAGGCGCAGGCGACGCATTTTTGCTATACCATGTATTCAAACCGATATGATGATGATACCCACCTGCCGAAATAAATGCGGCGCTATCTCCATAATATTGTTGCAACTCAAAACCAAGCAGATCACGATAGAATTTTAATGACCGTTCAAGATCTGCAACTTTCAGATGTACATGACCGATGCGGGTGCCGGCAGGAATTTTGTAGTCCATACTTTAGAATTGTTGATTGTCATAGAGGTCATAAAAGTCACATCAGTCATACAGGCTATAATAGTCATACAGGTCATAGTAGTCATATAAGTCATAACAAAAGATCGTGGTGCATCTGAACGATTTGACCTATTTGACTCATTTGACTTATTTGACTTCCTTGACTTTTTGATTTAAATTGCACCAAATTTCGGATTATCAAACTGAATTCCCACATATCTCTGTTCTTGACGGCAATCTTGACCTGCTTAATCATCGAGGATAAACCTACCCATCCCCTAAACGGAGGTTATTATCAATTGTTTCGAAAATTTATTCCCTATCAACATTTACTCTATGCGATCTACTACAAATATGTTATCAAAAACACAATATTATATTGAACTGGAAGAACAATACGGCGCTCATAATTATCATCCCGTTCCTGTTGTACTTACACGTGGCGAAGGTGTGTATGTCTGGGATGTAGATGACAAACGATATTATGATTTTCTCAGCGCTTATTCCGCCATCAACCAGGGACATTGTCATCCGAAAATCCTGAAAACTTTTATTGAACAGGCGCAAAAGCTCACTTTGACCAGCCGTGCGTTTCACAATGATCAGTGGGTGAGTATGAAAAATTCATACGGCTTATTTCGGTTATGACAAAGTATTGCCGATGAATGCCGGTGTGGAAGCAGTAGAAACAGCCATCAAACTTTGCCGCAAATGGGCCTATGAAGTAAAAGGAGTCGAAGACAATAAAGCAACGATCATTATAGTTTGTGAAGGAAATTTTCATGGCAGGACATCCACGGTCATTTCTTTCAGCAGCGATCCGGGTTCAAAAAAAAATTTTGGTCCTTATATGCCGGGATTTGAAATCATCCCGTACAATGATATAAGTGCACTGGCAAAGGCATTGAAAGATAAAAATGTTGCCGGATTTTTAGTTGAGCCTATCCAGGGTGAAGCTGGTGTACTGGTCCCTGATGAAGGATATTTAGCAAAAGCAAAACAACTATGTGAAGAAGCAAATGTTCTTTTTATTGCCGATGAGATTCAAACGGGTCTTTGCAGGACAGGGAAAATGCTGGCATGCGATCATGAAAATGTGCAGACCGGATATTTTATTGCTTGGCAAAGCATTGAGTGGCGGGATGATGCCCGTCAGTGCTGTATTAGCTGATGACGAAATAATGCTGACAATCAAACCCGGTGAACATGGCTCTACTTATGGTGGTAATCCGATTGCATGCAAAACCGCCATGACCGCATTACAGGTTTTAAAAGAAGAGAAAATGGCGGAGAATGCAGAATCAATGGGTGAGATTATTACGAAGCGAATTAAAAGAACTCCATTCAAAACATATCACTATCATACGTGGCAAGGGCCTACTGAATGCTATCATTATTCAGCATCAAATACCGAAGCGGCCTGGGAGCTTTGCTTGGCCTTAAAAGAAAATGGACTGCTGGCAAAACCAACTCATGGTACAGGATACGATTTGCACCTCCGCTTATCATTACTAAAGAACAAATCATCGAATGTGTGAAGATCATTGACAAATCGCTATCTTGCCTTGATTAATTTGGTGAGTGGTGAGTGGTGAGTGGTGAGTGGTGAGTGGTGAGTGGTGAGTGGTGAGTGGTGAGTGGTGAATGGTGATCAATATAGAATTCATGGCATCGGCATGGATACACAGCTTGATCACGAAGAACAGCATTTAAAAAGCAGCGACTTATTGAGGGACGTGGTGATTGGCATGAGTGATGGTCTTACGGTTCCCTTTGCATTGGCAGCAGGATTGAGCGGTGCGGTCAACTCCACAAACATCATCGTCATCGCCGGCATTGCGGAGATCGCTGCCGGCTCCATTGCTATGGGACTGGGTGGATACCTGGCAGGTAAAACAGAACAGGACCATTATAACAGTGAATTGAAAAGAGAATATTATGAAGTGGACAACCTGCGTGAAAGAGAAATTGAAGAAACGAAAGAATTTTTTGCCAATATTGGTCTGAGTAAGGAACTGCAGGATAAAGCCACAGAGGAAATTGCCAAAGACAAAAAGCAGTGGGTTGACTTTATGATGAAATATGAACTCGGTCTTGAAAAACCTGACCCGAAGAGGGCCACCAAGTCCGCATTGAATATCGGTATCTCTTATATAGTCGGCGGCTTAGTTCCCTTAAGTCCTTATTTCTTTTTCACTTCACCGGCAAACGGATTGAAAATATCTGTTGCTGTCACGCTCCTATGTCTTTTTATTTTTGGATTCTTTAAAAGTAAAGTCACCGGCGTCCCGGCTTTTTCGGGTGCGATCCGTGTTACCATGATCGGGGCTTTAGCTGCTGCTGCTGCATTTGCTGTAGCGAAGTTGTTTGAAGGATGAGATCCGTTTTAAGTTAAGTTATGACTCCGAAAAATAAAAGGGCTGCTCATTTGAACAGCCCTTTATCTTTCGTAACAGTAAATATTATTGCACAACAAACGTCTTCACAAGATTATTATCAACACTGCTCAATTGCAGATTATATATTCCGGCCTTTAAAGAAGGTAAAGTAATTGCTTCTGTAACTGATCCGCCCGGATGGTTCAATGCTTTGCTATAAACCTGCTGACCGACATTATTAAATATCCTGATCGTATATTTTCCTTTCACTAAGTTGTTAGCCTGGTAACTCAACTGTCCATCGCTTACAGGATTTGGATAAAGTACAAGCTGCGTTGCGCCACCGCGAAGATCAACTTTTACGATGATACTGTATTTAGAGACACCTGAGTTTTCCAATGATCTTATGCGGTAATAATTAACGCCACTGATTGGATTATTATCTATGAGATTGTAATCAGCTTTTCCTCCATTATTCAATCTTGCATTGACTTCACCAACCGATGAGAAGTTTCTTCCATCGGCAGAACGTTCAACATTGTATTTCACAACTTCCAGTTCAGTCATATTACTCCAATCTATTTTTATTCCGCCGGATACCTGTGTTGCTTTTACATTGCCGAAATGAACAGGTAAGATCTGGCCCACTTGCCCAACTCCAAAAGGAGAGAATGTAGTGATACCCGTGCGTGTTGCAGTATTAGCAGTATTATCACCGGTACCCATACAGTTTCCCAATCGTTCCCGCATTATTATGACCAATGCCGATCTCGTTGTCTGCAAGGGTCGAAAAAGATGCACCTTCGAGATGATGAGGCCAGGAATAGTCAGTGTTGCATCGCCAGAATTGAACGAATCTATTCACATGCCATACTGCATCCACAGCATCGTCTTTTTGAGAGACAGTAAACGGAGTGCCGTTAGGTTCACCATCTGTAGTAATACCAGAAAAGGCACAGACCCATATATCATCTGTATACGACTGTGTTACTGTTATTGGCAAATAATTGGTACCATCTCCTACCGGATAAGTAAATGAGCCCAGAGCATCAATGACCTTGCGCAGATATCCTTTTGCCCCGGTAGTTTTATTCGCAGAGGTCACAATATGCTTTGAATCTCCAAAGCCGCTACCAGATAATGTTGTGGTATTTGTAAGGCTTAATGTTGCCCCTTCTGAAATTACTATTCGGCCATTTGTCAAGGTAAGAGTCATTTATAACAGTTACATCAGTAAGAATTGTAAGATTATTATTACCAGTACCTGCGCTGTTTACAGTAATGTTATTGAAAGTGCAGGAGAGTGTAAATCCAACTGAGCCAACTGCAGCGCTACCAGCTAGTTTTATCAATAACAAGATTGCCTCCGCTTGAAATAAGCCCTACGTTTGTCGAACTAAAGGATCCTGCACCCCGGAGAGTGAGATAGGCATCCACCCAGGGTCAAAACATCGGTTGATTGCTGAAGATTTAATCCCCCGCCTGAATTGTTACCCAAGAAAAGGTTCCCTATCAGGCTTATGTTTTTACTTGTTGCGGGCGAAGACGGAGTTTGAAGTCTAAACAATTCAAGATCGCCGGAAAATCCATATAGATTCTGGCTGCCTGTGCTAACTAAATTTAGCGTGATCCGACTGCCATCACCAGCCGGATTTGGATCGAACGTCGCGCCATTTTGCAAATAAAATTCTCCGGCAAGATTTATTGTAGAGAAAGGGGATACCTGCTCCATTAAATCCTGTTACCCATCTACGATCATATTACCATTTACATTAGTAGTTCCTGACGCTAAAGTTTTTGTTCCCTGGCAAGAGTTAAATGATGATAAGTACCTGCAGGAACAACAAAAGTTCCCGACTGTTCAAACTTAACTGTGCTTCCTGTAGAAAAAGCTCCAAGAGTCGGTAGTGTCGTATTTTGTAATGTAAGTGTATCCAAAACTGACCGCATCAACGGTGCCTGTCAAAGCAAAGCCTGTTGGAATTACAAGTTCTGTACCGTTGGTGCCGTCACCCACAACTACTTTAGAGTTTGTTCCTGAAACCGTCCAGTCTGCATCAAGAGTTGTTGAAACCCTGTTAGTAACGGTAAATATCTGCCCGGCAGTAGTGAAGTCTGACGGAGAAGTACCGGTGCCATCCGGATGCAGTGCCCCATGTGGCAACATCTGCAAGGCTACCGGCTGATTTACTATAATAGTTGATAACACCTGATCCACTTACTGCAACTGTTGGCGGAGTAACATCACCACCGCCACTAAATGTAACATTGCCGGATTTGGGACCGGGCCCTGTGGCGTAAACCTGGACATATACCGGCGTTGCAGATAATGTTGCCGAACCATAGTTAATGGTCGTACTCGCACCCCATGTGCTGTTATCATTTGAAACTTCGAAGTCCGTTGATGGTGCATTAACGGTGACCACTCCGGGAGCACCAGTAAGGTTCGTTCCGGAGAGATCAGAACTTTGAGAAGTTGAATTTGTTCCGACTCCCTGTTGATTAAAGCCAAGGCTTCCTGAAGATACCACTAGGTTTGGAGTGTTGTCAACAGCTACAGCACCGCCTATTGCAAGCCCATTAACTCCGCCCGCTGATGAAATAAAACCCCAGCCGCCGGTTGTCGTTTGACCACTTGCATAATAACGAAGCGTTATCGTTGTTCCGGCAGACACATTCTGCAATGCACTTATACCTGTTAAGTCTATCGTTGGTAAAGTGGCGGGTGTTCCAACTGTCACTGCTGCTGAACCAATAAGTGTGAAATTGGTTCCATCAAGGCTATATGCGAATTGCGAAGACACACCCGGTGTCGCTGCAAAAGAGGCTGTTCCGGCCATATTCGCGTCTATAGTCGAGAGTGACAATTCAAATCCGGGTTGCGCTGTTAACGTAACCTGGAAATAATCTGTATTAGATGTTGAGATGCCATTATTCTGAAAACCTGTGGTGCGGAATGAATTACTACCCGTACTCCATCCGGCACCACTACCCCTTGTAATATCATTTGCATTGCCCAGAGGATACCAGATTAGAGTTGAATGTCGTAGCCGCGTAAGTTGCGCCACCGCCCGCCGTATTGGAATTAAGTATACCAAAAAAATCCCAGGCCGCTATTGGTCCCGAATTCGTAATACAACTGGTTTGCGGAACTGTTCCATCAATTTTGTAATCAATCAAAGCACCGCTGTTCGTATAAGGGAATATTTTGAAGAAATAAGTTGTCGCCATTGTCAGACTCGCAGCTGTGCCTGCCTGCACTCCGGCGGCAACATTCAAGATTCCCGGTCCATTTGATTCGGGTGTTCCGTCAGCAGGATCAGCTATTGCTGCAAAACTCACCGAGCTCCACTTGATAAGGTATCCTGAAGGAACGGTACCGCCTGTTGCATCCGCCCATGTCAAAGGTATAGTTGTAGTGGTAGTTATTCCACATGCAAATGAGGTAACATGATTGGTTGGCTCCGGCGTCAATGTTGTGAAATTAGCTTCTGAACTGTATGATGTAGCGGCTGAGTTTGTAGCATAAGCTCTGATATAGTAGGTAGTGGCGCCGGATAGACCGGAAAGATTAGAAGTATAATTTCCTCCGGACAAAGAACCGCCCGCAACCTGTGTGCCTGTTCCGGGTGTGAATCCCATCGTCGTACTGTATTCGATGCCATAGCCGGTAATGGCTGTACATCCGTTATCAGTTATGCTGCCCGCTACATCAGCGGTTGTTCCTGTAATGTTTGAAACTGCTCCAGCAGTCACGGTCGGTGCTGTATTAACTCCCGAACCGGTTGCTGCAACGTTGACATCTGTAGCTCCTCCGCCACCGACTACAATATTACCATTGTAAGATTGTACCAGTGTCGGTGAAAACTTAACGAAGATATCCTGTGAGTAAGTTCCTCCCGCTTGCGTGAGACTAAGACTTGTTGTATAGGTACCTCCTGATGTTGTAGAGAATGTATAACCAGCAAGCGAGGCAACGGTTACATCAGCTGTTGTAAGATTTGAACCAGTTATTGTAAATGAATTGGGGCCCGCTGTTGTGTTGATACAAACATTACCAAAACCCGTCAGTGTATTCGTTGAAAGAACAGGAGACGATCCACTGCCAGTGGCATTTATTGTTATATCATCAATAGCCATTTGATGGTCATTGCCTGAATCATTCAAATCCTCCCATCTTAACATGATCTCATCACCTGCCAGTATTATTACTGAAATTATCAGCCAAGATATTTGCAACGCGGTTTGCGGAAGCATTACCATCCAGTACAGTAGTGCCCGTTGCACCTGTTATCGGACTTGTAAAGATGGATGAGGCCGAAGTCCATGTTCCTGCGGTCAGATCTGTTACTGTTGTACCCGTCTGATAAGTCAGATTCAATGTATGTGAAGACGCATTGCTTTCTTTTCTCCATTGCTCACCTGTCCATGTCACCGTTATTGCAGTGATATTTGCCCCCGTGTTATTTTTCAATCTCCAACCTATATATCCTTTTCCCGTTCCTGAAGCTCCGGTAAATGCATTACTTGGCACCCACCCAAGAGCCCGGTCTGACAGAGGGTTGGTTCCTGCTACGCCAAAAGCATATAGCCCAGCGGTAGTAGTGCTGCCGGTATTTGCACCGTAAGCTGTAATAGTAGCCGTAGCATCTGTTTTAGTATACCATCCAGTAACAGTTGTTCCATCTGCCCAGGTTCCATTTGTCAACGCATCGAAGTTTTCGGTATAGTTTGTGGATGCACTGTTAATATTGAATTGTGCTGACACACATGTTACCGCAATTGACAGCAATAGAAGTAAGTAGATCTTCCTCATAGTATTCACTTTAAGTTTTAATAAATTAAAATACTCAGCGCAAAAAAGGTTTTGAAAGGAAACCGGAAAGCAGTTCAGAAAGGGTGAGGAAGATTTGATTGCGAAGTTATGCGTCCACGCAAATGGACTGCTAAGCTATTCATTAATTAAATATGAATAAAAAAGGCGAGAAAAAATTATCCCCAAAGAAAAATTTCAATGGGGGAACTATGATAACTGGAACCAAAAAGCCCGGTTGTTTACCGGGCCTTCTAATTTAATTTTAATGTGAGTTTATTTAACTGAATTATTTCAGAACAAAGGATTTAGACATTTTCACATCCCTGTTATTCGTAACGGCTAATGTATAAATGCCTGCAATCAATGATGAAGGCAATTGTATCTGCTGGCTGATAGCCCCGCCCCCGTGTTCAAAATTTTGCTGATAGACAGTATTCCCGCTTTGATCAAATACATTCAACCTGTATGATCCGGCTGCAAGGTAAGTCGCCTGTACAGTCAATCTTTTATCAGCGACCGGGTTGGGATATAAGATCATTTCATTGGACGGATGTTGGCTAATGCTGATCCTTACCACCAGGCTATACATAAACCGTGTGTCGATATCAATGCCTTTTATGCGATAGAAAAATATTCCGTCGGTGGTAACATTATCATTCCATGAATAATCTTTTCTTGTGGCGCTGTTGCCTGCGCAGTTCACCTGCCCGATCGTTGTAAAGTTTCGGCCGTCGGTTGATCTTTCTACTTCATAGTGATCAAGATTCAATTCACTGAAGGAAAACCAATCAACCTGCACACTATTATTTTTTTGCGTTGCTTTGAGATCGCCAAACTTTAAAGGCAGTATCACGCTACCCTGTCCCACACCAAAAGGCGAAAAACTGATAATAGCACTTCGGGTCGCGGTATTTGTCGCTTGATTGCCTGTCCCGAAAGCGGTTTCCCAGTATGTTCCGAAATGGGCTATTCCTATCTGGGTACCCGGAAGCGCCTGGAAAGTTGAACCTTCCAATGCCTCCGGCCATCCAAGCGTCAACATCACGGCACTGGTCCCCGCATTACGATTCACGTGCCATAAAGCATCTACAATACCTTTTTTCTGATTGGCAGTAAATGGCACTCCGTTTGGCTGGCCGTTGCCGGTGACTCCATTAAATACACATATACTGAAATCGTTGGACCCTGCTGCAACAAGTGTTACAGGCAGGTAATAGGTTCCATTGCCAACAGGAATAGAAGCTGTGCCTGTAAAATTCTGAATACGGAAATATCCTTTTGCCCCTGTTGATGTATTCACCTGCGTTACTATTTGTTTAGATGTACCGAATCCAGAACCCGCAATAGCATTACCCGATGACACTGTAACAGTATTCCCCGCAGGTATAATGATCTTTCCGCTATTGAGAGTTAGTGTTCCGGAGATCGTCACATCTTTGTTAGTGGTGACATCCGCACCCACAATTATGTTCCGGGCTGAAACAGATGAGACTGATGCCGGAAAAGGCGTAGCAGTAGAAGTTAGAAACTGGTAAGATGTACCGTTTGTAAAGGTAGTTGTACCGGTAACGATTAAGCTTCCACTTAATCCTGACGAATTTGAAGTGATAAGATCTCCGTTTGCGGTTACCGTGAATGAACCCGCTCCTGTAACACTTTTAGTTCCGAAATCCAAAGTGCCATCCACTGTCAATGAGCGTGAAGCAGCAACTGGGAGATCATTGTTCAGCGTTAATTTTTTCCCCGGCATTTACTTTCCAGCTCATATAAGTATTCGTCAGCGTTCCATTAGCCGATTTGGTAAAATTGCTGTTAGCGCCATTGAATTGCATCACCAATACATTCGAATTATTATTAGAACGGGTAAATGTTCCACCCGTTTGAGTGAAAGAACCATTAACAATGATTGCCTGGTCCGCATTGCCATTACTTTGACTTGCCTCTACAATACCGCCCTCGATTATCAAATCACCGCCGATTGTCAATGTATAATCCTGGTTATTGGCCAACCTGAATTCTTTTCCGCTATTACCGGTGGAACGGATGATAAAATTGCCTGCAATATCTGTCAACGTACCACCCTGGTTGGGATTTGAATTGAAATCCGGCATATCAATGACCAGGTTGCCCCACGTAGTTGGGTTGGGTAGTTTGCTGCTTCCGCTCCAGTTCCTTAATTCTACAGTACTGTTGGCAGCAAGAATTCGTTCATCACTGCCCGGAAAAGCTGAACTGTTATCGTTGTGGATATACTTGCTATTATCGTAAGCCTGCAAAATGTCAACAGTGATCTTATGATCCGCCTGTAATGTTGCCCCGCTCTCGATAATGATCTTTGAATTAGTTCCACCCAAAGACCAATTAGCGGTAGTGGTTATAGAATGTCCCGCCTGTATAACAAATATATCACCCTGGTTAAAATTCGACGGGGTCGTCCCTGTGCCATTACGATTGGCATGCCAGTTGGAAGCCGTGTTGGGATTCGCGTTATTGGTGGAATAGTAAGTGTTTGCGTGTATGGATAGGAAAAAACACAGGAAAGTCACTAAGAGTAAGGATAGTTTCATCGGCTGGATTTTAAAAGCCTGTAAATCTATTTAAGAGGTTTTACTTAGGCAAGCTATTTTGATTTTTATCAACTTATAATTTTTACATATACAGAGTTTATAATAAAAGTACTTAGTGTCTTTACGATTTTTCATTTAATAAAAGAGAAAACCTTGCAGCATGCAATCGGAATTTTTCATTTAATTCACTACTTATTTGTTGAACATTTGTAAAAAAAAACCGTCGCGAAAGTTCGCGACGGTCTGACAAAAGTTTTTTTAGATTAAATATCCTTATTGCTTATTGAACTTTTCCGCTGCTGTTTCGCAGTCTGATGATTTGCATATCAGCTTTACAAGGTAACTGCCACCCGCCAGGTTGGCGACATCAACAGGAACTGGTATTCGATCCTATTTCTACATTCACCATTTGTTGTTTGACTGTCTTTCCCGACATATCCGTTACTATCAATGTTACATTATCCCGCTTGGGTGTTTCAATGATCACGTTCACTTGTGTGCTGGCGGGATTGGGAAACAATCCTCCGATCTCCAATGTCTTTGGCTTATCTCCATTGATCACAACTATATTGCTAAGCTTGCTATGCCCATCAATGTCTTTTTGATTCAAACGATAATATTGCTTCTTGCCAACAGGATTATTATCATCAAAGGTGTAATGAGTTTGAACTGCTCGTGCCACCCGGAGCCAGCGAATTGACAAAACCTATGGGAAAGTATAATTGGCGCCATCTGTTGAACGCTGAACATCAAAACCCAGATTATTTGCTTCACTGGCTATTGTCCAGTTCAATGTATTCTTGCTTCCATTTTTATAACCACTGAAGTTAGATAGACTAACCGGAAAGTGAAACATCCACATTAGTAGTGATACTGGAAATACCGTTTAGAGTAATCCGTAGCCAAATTTTCGGCGTATACGTCTTCGCCCATTGATAGAACATATTTGGCGGATCTTGAATAACCAATACCTCCCACCTCGATATAATTATACCAGTTGCTGGGCGATGATGGCGCAGCCGGACTCATCCGGCAAAGTTGTAAGTGAAACCGGAGCATGAGCTCATCTGTAAAGGTGCAGGGAACTTTATGATATCATACGGCGTCTCATCCCCAAAATTGGTAGGCGCAGTTGCTCCCGTATAAGTCGATTAAAATATTCGCATCAAATGGCAACGTATAAGTACCCAGCACATCGCTGAAGATACCGCTGTCGTGCCATAATCGCCGGATTCAAGTGAGTCAGTTGTCAATGGACCAGCCGAACAATCGCCACCGGAATGGCCACACTAAACACCATATTTCTTACCGGCAATGCCACAGCATTCCCCACTGGTTCCACCGGTTGCCTTCACTGTGGTCCTTACTTTACTACCTTTTATTGTTATAGTGGCCAATATCAGATTATTGATCTGACCATACATCAAAACCCATTAGCCCGCCAATCATTGCCAATGACATTATAAATAACTTCATTTCATAGTTATATCACTTTTATGTCAATTATAAATGTTCCGTAACGCAACACGTCGGATTACACTTCCTAACACCAGTACCCAAGAATAAATGCGGGGTCATTTACCAGGCGTTGAATAAAACTATGACCCTCCGTGTTCCATATTTACATCCATGTGAATAAGAATAAGGAGGCATATTGGATACGTTGCCAGTGGTTATGCCCCCAAGATAGCCACCGGATCACCGCTGGGTCAATCCCAAGCGTTGAATATCGGACGACATTATTACCACTTCGCATTGCCTCCCCAAAGCGCAAAGATGCCATTTAAGATCTTTCATTGCGGCATTAGCCGATTATAGTTCCGGATCCTGATACGCCTGAGTCTGAAGAAGAAGTAAAAGAATACGATACCGGCGATACAACATCTGAGTGGAAAAGCTTTGGAGTAGCAGTCCTGATGCTTAAATGATTTCGATGCCCAACGAAAACATGATAGTTCCCATCGTGCATCAATCAGGCACAGAAACAAGGAGACAACATCCATCCAAATCAACAACATCCCCATCACGTTGCAATAAGGCTGCCCGTGGTCTGAAGCTTAGTAGATGGTGCGGTGGGATCTGATGTTGACATATACACCCAATCAACAATCGCATCATTGCCTGTAACGATAAATACAGAGGGATTGACATGTTTCATTTACCGAATGCGCTACCATCATAAATTCCTACTCTCGTGAACTTTTATTAAGTGCGGCATTATATGGTTGTAGTGGTTGGAATAAAGGTCATTTGTACCAACTGTAGCCGGATCGTCGCGAAGTAAATCCCTAGGAAAATTCCGGAAACATTTATAATTCCCGGGACTTGTAAGAAAACTTTCAAATTCAATTTCGCCGTATTTACCTGCGCAAGGTCGGCTACGGCAAAAACTCCGGTAGAGGTAATTCCATTTCTGTTACGCGTATAAGGACCAGAACCGGAAGCAGCTATTACATTACTTGCAGGAAGATCCCAGTCAATGCCCGAATTATATCTGGCTATTCCGACTTTACTCTGTTAAAGTTTGAAACGCCGACGGGCTCATCCGATGCGGCCCATCCTGCTATCAGTTGAAGATTGGAACCGCCGCCACCGCTTCTGTAACTACCCAGCTATTGTTGGCAAAATGTGATGTGATGGGCGAGCCGGTCAAGCCATTAGCCAGAACATTTTGTAAACAACGAACATTGATATTATCGGTGGTACCCGTATTAGAAATTGACACCGGGTTATATTCACCGGCACCAAACCCAACTTCATAAGTAAAAGCTGTTGAGCCCAGGTTTTGTTTTGTAACCGTGCCTGTACTATTATTAAGACCTCCGGTATAATTGGTCACAACAAATTCGTTATTATCCGCGCTTACAAAAGTGGCCGAAGGTCCCATAATTAAATTCTCATCTTCAAGTATGAGCCTGTTATCATCATTATCAAATGTAAAAGCGCCGGTCACAGTCATAGCATCGGAAAGTGTAGCCGTATTGCCCGGGCCTTTTGCAAGATTGACATTGGCAAACGAGGAACTGCTTCCGCTCTTTATACTGTCGGTATTTACATTTCCGATCAGCTTCAGGTTAATGGCTGTAAAAGCGTTGCCATTATTGATAAATTTTGTTGTTGCCTCGTAAATGCCTGTTCCGCTCAATGTGCCCCCACTTTCATTACGAAGATCAGCATCGGAAGAAACTGTTCCGGAATTTTGTATTGAGCCGCCACTATTATTAATGATAGCGCCCGTGCATTTGATCGTTGCGCCGCTCTGAACAGTAATAGTCGCACCGTTATTTACAAGCTGTGCATGGGCAACGACCCCGGTAAACATTGCAGTCAAAAGAAAAACAAAGCAGCGTCTCATAATTTAAATAGTTTTATCTGCATGAAGTTAAGAACAAAAAAGAAATAGCCGTTTTCTATTTAGTAACCGGTAATTCCTGTTTATTAAACGGGCTTCTTCAATTCCCTTTGGTTTTGTTTGTCCAAATCGTCCATTCCAAATTTAAGTCATTTATCAATTCAAACAAGCTACCCCTTTTGGGGGATTTTTGCTTTTGCTTCGCCTGCTCCGGGGCTCGCAATGACGTTTGGCTCCATCATGCTCCTATGGCAAATAACGTCATTGCGGCCCCGGAGGGGCGAAGCAAAAGAGAGAATGGTTTTCCTGAGGCTGACTAATTATTGCTTATTAAATTTCCCCACTGCTGTTTCGCATTCCGATGATTTGCACAGCAACTTTATTAAGTAACTGCCACTCGCCAGGTTGGCGACATCAACAGCAACTGTATTTGAGCCAATATCAACATTCACCAATTGTTGTTTACTGTCTTGCCACTCATATCCGTCATTACTATTGTCACATTATCCCGCTTCGGCGTTTCTATGATCACATTCATTAAGTGTGCTGGCAGGATTGGGAAACAACCCTCCTATCTCCAATGTCTTTGGCTTATCTCCATTGATCACAACTATATTCTCAGCTTGCTATGTCCATCAATGTCTTTTTGATTCAAACGGTAATATTGCTTCTTGCCGACAGGATTATTGTCATCAAATGTGTAACTGATGTTTGAACTGCTCATGCCGCCCGGAGCAAGCGAATTGACAAATCCTATCGAAGTATAATTGGCACCATCTGTTGAACGCTGAACATCAAAACCCAAATTATTTACTTCACTGGCTACTGTCCAGTTCAATGTATTCTTTGCACCACTCGATAACCATGAAAATTGATCAGGCTCACCGGCAAAGTCGAAAAAGCCATATTCGTTAATTGATTTTGACTTCCAATCTCAACAACCGAAAATAACATCCTCCCGCCCAGCCTGAAAATGGCCCATTATTGAGTTTGGGCTGTACTTATCTTTAATTTATTATATGCACTTCTTGGGTCTTTGGATTCATCCAAATTGAAAGTATAAATGAAGGACCACTCATTTTGTAGAAGGTGACAGGGAACTTAAATTCAACCCATTTCCTGAATTCAGTATTATCGGGAAATATAAATTATTCGCATCAAATGCGCCAACGTCAATTACGCCAGCATCTATCATTGAAGATACCGCTGTCGTGCCATATATTGCCGAATTCACTTGAGTTATTTGTACAATATCACCAGCCGAAAATCGGTCTTAGGCGCAATCCAGATAAACACCATAATTTTCTGCAACCGGCAGCGCCGCATAACCTACGCCCCCGCGTTTTACCGCAAAGCTACCTCCACATATGCGCCCATACTGTTACTACTTCCATTTTGCACCGGTGGGAAAAAGGCCAATATCAAGATTATTGATTTGATATTTACGAAAACCCATTAGCCCGCCAACTACTGGAGTTACCCCAACAAATACACTTTTTTCATAATTGTAACATTATAGTAAATCATTTATGTTCCCTTCGTGAACCGTTTGGATTCCCTCCCAACAGCAGTACCCAATATGAATGGTCTTTCACCCTGCGTCAAAAGAAACGTATTGATCCTGAACCGTCTCATTGATATTTACATCCGATGGTGAATACACAACTAAGGACGGCATTTGGATTTCCTGATAAGCTAAAGTTCCCAAATATACACCGGATCACCCTGTGTCAACAAAAACGCTTGAACTCTTATGAAGCCGTCCTGATTCGCATTACCTCCCCACATTAAATAGGCATCTGTAGTAGCGTCTTGCGCCATTGCTCCATTCGTGGTTATATTGTAACATCCTGAAATGCTTGGCCTGTGTTGTTGTGAAGTCGTATGGTGTTGGTGATGGGTTGCTTCCTAACGCGCCATCCAATAATATCTGAACTGCTGCTGTAGGAATTCCTAAATGATTACGGTGACGAATTGTTACGTAATAATTTCCATTAGGTATACCTCTGAATGCTACAGGCGATAGCCCATCCAAATCTACAATTGAACCATTTTCGAGAATGAATGCTGCACGAGTAACAATTGGAGATGCAGGAGGAGCAGCGCTTCTAAGTTCTAGCAATACCCAATCCACTATATCTGTTGTAGCACCGGTGGAAGTAAATATTGATGAAGAAACACTCTCTGTTCCATTATATCCGAGATTGCCATAGTTTGCATTATTAAACGGTTGCGTAGTAGCACTGGCTATCAGTACATTTCTCCAATCGGTTGACACGTCTCTGTGTCGTAAAACATTCGCGTCATAGGCTCCCTGCAGGAAGGTTTTCAAATGTCACCGGCGCCTTACTTGTATGCAAATAGAAATTAGAGAAACCCGGTGTGGTAAATGATATCCAGTCTGCCCCATTTACCGAACCATTGCCGGTTTGTGGAATGTAAGTATTGGTCCCGTTGGCGGCTGCAAAATCATTCTGGCACATGGCACCCGTTTGATGGGTCACACCAAGATTAACAGGCGTTACAGCAGGATCAACAGCCTGCAAAGCTGTTAATTCAGTATTCAGGAAAAATAACTGCACCTCCACATTAGTAGCCCCGCCTGAATTTTCAATATGGAAATTCCTGTCAAGATACTTTTGTCCGGATACGGGATCTGTTCTTACTGCTCCGGGGTTTACATTCACAGTAACGCTGTAGTCTTCCACAGCTCCGCCGGCAGGGTTTCTCACCAACGCGATCAATTTACTGTCTGCATCATCCAGCAGCGGCACCCAACCCTTGTAATCTGCATTTGAACCGTAAGGGCTTTCAATGCCGGTGCTGCAGGTATTGGCGGCTGAAGCGATCATGGTATTGTCAAGCTCTTTTACCTCGATACAAAAAGTTCCCTGGGGTTCGTCATAGAAGGTATTATACCTGTCAACCCCAATCCAATACGTCGTTCCGGGCTGGAGGCCGGTCGCATACATGACCGACATATAACCATCCCCGTTTCCGACAGTAGGATCCGACCCGCCATCTTCATCACATGACTCAATCTGGAACGTAGTATAGTCAGTTGGATTTCCGACGGAGAACAGGCCGATCTTCGAATCTTCGAATTGACCAAGTGTGACTCCTGCCAGGTCAGTACTTACACGCACAGCACCGCTTGCAGGAGCGACAAACTTGAACCATACCGGCGTCAAAGCCGTACCGGAACAAGATGGATATGCCTCATTCGTACTTTTCGTTGCTCCCACATTCGTATAAGGTCCTGAACATACACCGCCTACTGTTAACGTTATCGCACCGGGCGCATCATCATTTAAGAAATATGTTTTTGGTCCGGACCAGGCGCTGAAAGAACCGCCGCAATCAGACCGTACAAAGAGATCATAATTTATTCCAGTGACAAGCCCTGTTGCATTGGCGCTAAGGATGCCTGCCCCAGCGCTTCCCGAAGCCACCGCCGTACCGCCTGAGCCGTCACCTGTAAGTACGATCTTCCATTCATAACCATTAGACGGAGGAATCCCAGGAGCTGACCAGCTTACCGTTGCGGTTGTCGCACTGGTTGACAACATTGAAAGATTTGCCGGGGGTAAACAAGTGGGTGATACATGTATATCCAGGGCATCCATGCTGCAATTGTCACCAAATTCAGAATGAAATTTAAACCCGACATAAATTGTCGCCTGGTTACCCGCACCGGCCGGTAACGTAACTGTTTTCAAATTCCATTGGCCTGTACCCGCTGGCAAACTGTTATCAGCTCTTGTAATCAATGCGCCTGCATCTATCCAGGTTGTTTTATCCAATGAATACTGCACCTGTACTCCTTCATTCAAATAAGCGCCGCCGTTATACGATGTGCTGTTCTCATTGAACCAACGGAATGCAACATCAATATTGGCCGTGCCAGTTGTGGTTATTGGCGGCGATACCAATCTTGTTTCGTTACCCGCAGTGATGTTATATGAATTCCAGTAAACGAATCTTGTTCCCTCATACGGCGTCGTCGCTGGATTGTCTGATGAAATTTCGAAAGTAATATCGTTTGATCCTGCCACTGTTTGTTGCGACCAGCAAGCCGGAAGTACCGAGGCGCCGCTCGTATTGAAGCCCTCAATTAAAGGTAAAGCAGCATTATTGCACTGGGTCGTAAATGGACCAATCGTAGCCCAGTTACCAAAGTTTCCCCCACCGCAATCTGCACGAACGTGTGCATAATATGACGTTGATGGCAATAAACTTGCGGCTGAAACCGAGTTGGTCGCCACAAAAGTGCCGGAACCCGGAGGGGTTGGGCTGGTGATGACGGCATATTCATAACCCGTGGCGCCCCCAACTACATTCCAGTTAAGGTCCGCAGAAGTGTATGCGATATTTGACGCAGCCAGACCTGTTACATCAGGACAGGTTGGCGCAGCTCCCGTAAATTCATCGGCTCCTATATCAGGTGAACCCGTGTTTCTTGCGTCACAATCAATATCATTATCCGTCTTATTGCCTGTTGAAACTATTGCATTGTCACCTGTTCCTTCAAGGTTGTTGAAATTGGTTAGATCAGGAGTCAGCAAATGAAGGTTGGCAGCAGAAATAAACATGGGCTGTACATTCTTTGAAGCGCCATCCCTGCCAGTTTCTGTTGTCCATGCAGCCAACGAAGCCTGGTTGGCGCCAGACCCCTGATCCAGGCTGCCCACTTTAGCCAATGCACCGGAACTACCGGAGGTAAACAGGTCGTTGTTGTTGGAAGTAAGATTGGAATAGTTGCCCGTTGCACCTGTATATGCAAGGCCAATTGCATAACTCTGCCCTGCACCGATACTCGTCTGGCTATTGACGAATATGTTATTCCTTATATCAACGATTGGAGCAGATCCTCCAACCGCAAGGGCATAACTTGGATAAGATGCAGCGCCCCTGTCACCGGTCATTGAGACAGTATTCTGATAAATATGCGTGACAGATCCTGTGCCGCCTGCTGCAAAGATGCCGGCAGCCAGGTAGCCGGCGCCTGAAGGAGCTGTGACTCCAGCGATCATATTATTCGCGATCAGCGTCGTTCCTGAACTAACGGATGCCACCGCGATACCGGCGGCTGAATAACCGGTAGCACTTGTCGAGACCACTGACCCGATGATATTATTTGTAATTACTGCATTCGTTACATCATTGCCTGCAGCGCTGCCGGCACCGATGCTTGTTGGCGCCAGCCCAACTGAGATGGCTGTCAATTCATTGGTGGTCGCCAGGTTCGAGATAGTATTACCGGAGATCTGAACTCCATTCTCAAATCCGACCCATATTCCGTTTAACCGGACATTATCCGGCGAGGCTGTATTAATGAGGTTCTGATTTATCACTGTCCCGGTATTCTTATTTCCTGCACTTGCCCCTTGCGAATAAATTCCATACTGCGTCTTACTGATATTATTATTGATAAAACTGTTGTTGTTGTTCCCGGTACCGAAAGAAGATGTGCTGATGGTTGAAGAACCCGAGCCAACGGCAAACAATGTTTGCGTATTGCCACTGCCAATGAGGTTGCAATTCTTTACAATGTTATTGGTTGCTCCGTTCACCCCTGCTGTTTGCAACCAGACAATCGCTGATGATGTTCCGGTATTTGTATTGACGATTGTGAGGTCTCTTACAGCGGCGGAAGCAGGACACAATGTATTGCCTGTGTTGCTGATTGAACCATCAATTATTACCTTGTCTGCGCCGTCAATTATTATAACTGCGGTGGATGAATTGGCGCTTATCGTAGCTGTAGCTGCAGGCTTGATTGTAAGAGTATAACCACCTGCACCACATTCGTTCCATTGACTGATAACAACCGGGCCGGCTTCCGTAATACTATTTAAAATACTTAATGTCATATCACCGCCAAGTCCGTTCGCATTGATCGTATTTATCGCTTCAGTCAGGGTGGCAAAATCGCCGCCGGTACCAACGGTTTTTGTCCCGCTTACCGGGCCGGCTGCAATGCTGCGGTTTCCACCCGGAGCCTGCAGATCCGGAATATTAGGAGAAACAACATTGACGCTGTTACACTCTGCATCTATTACATCCGTTATTGTTGCGGTACATGAAATATCATAGGTCAGCCAGAAATAATTCGTCCCCTGTTGCAGCGTCTGCGAACCACTAATGATAAAAGAACCGGCCGGATTTGCAAACGTTGGACCAAATTGAGAAGTCGTTGCAAATACCGAGCTGGTACCGGTGTACCACAATTTAGCGTTAGTGATATCCGTTGCCAGTGTAGTTCCGTTTGTATTAAATGTAAAGCTTGTTGCACTCAGCGGATTTAATGAACCGCTTGTAACGATCTGTATCCCGATCACTTCCTGGTTGATAGCATTGGCGCTGGTGTTTGATACATTATCTTGTGTGGTCGTTCCCGATACATAACTCATCACTGACGCCGGAGTTCCATCAAACTCATCTGCGCCAATATCAGGTGCAGTGGCGCCGCCATTTACCGAGCCTGCCGGTCCCGGTCTTGTATCTCCATCTATGTCCGTTGTAATACCGCCAACGGCGACACCCCGGGATTCCAGGGGACCGATGGTTGCGGCTGGTATATGCAAGTCCGTAGTTGAAGTAAAGTTCGGATCCAGATTCCAGGAATTGCCATCTCCGCCTGAACCGGGTGTGCCTGCTCCCTGCGAGGCCTGCCATCCTGGAAGATCCCTGTTATTTGCCCCCCCGTTACCAAGCCATTGCGCCACTGTTGAAGAGTTCGGGTTATAAAGATCATTATTATCAGAAGCCGTGGCCGGCCATCCGGTGGCTACAGCATTTGTATTGGCAACTGACACATTGAAACCGGCGCCTCCGGTCCTCGTATTACTGAAGACATTATTTTTTATACTTATCGTTGATGTACCACTGCGGACGAAAGCATAGGTATTATTTGCGCCGGCTCCGCTTGTACCTGTCACTAAAACTGAATTGAAATACCAGTTATTAGTGGCGGGGTTGGTACCATCATCACGAATACCACCGATAAAATGATTAACCGACCCGGCAGGGCTGATTGAGATCATATTATTCGAATAGGTGGTACTGCCACTCAGCGCGTTGATGCCAAACAATGATGAAACTGCGGTCGCATCGATGTTATAAATTTTGTTTTTCCTGATGTCACCCGATGCAGCTACCGTTATACCTGTAATAATACTGCCGCCGGTTGCATTTGTCTGAGCCAGGTTATACACCTCGTTACCTTCCACCAAATTGCCGGTGCTTGCCCTTACATCAATACCCGCGAGAAAAAAGGTTGCATTTGCGGTTGCATTTGATTTAATATCCCTGATGATATTATTTTTGATAGTGTTCGTTCCGGCATTTACCCTGATCCCTTTTACATCATCACTGCTGCTTTCGTAGTAAGCGATGTTGCCGACGACGTTATTTTCAATATCAACTATGCCTGGCCCTGTATTATAAATTGCCCGGCTGTCATAGCTAACGCGGATGGTGTCATATGCTGCTGCACCGCCGCCGATCGTGTTACCTGAAGACACACCTACGTTGACATTACCTCCTCCTATATTAATACCCTGCCATATCTGTGCAATGCCGCCGCTGATATTAAGATTTGAAATTTTGTTACCATTCACGTTGGTAGCTGATGCAGTCCCGACATTCAGGGAGATCGCTGAGAAACTCGCGGTGGTTGCAAGCGGGTTCCCGCTACGATCAGGTGCGGATCCACCGATATTAGTATTCAAGATAGCATGTCCGCTGCCTCCCTGTATTGATATAGCAGTTAATGCGGATGCCCTGGAGGCTGTCTGAAAGAAACTGCTTGTGTTTATTATCCAATTGTTTCCGGCCCCTGTCGATGATACCAGGATACCGGCATTCGTCCAGTTAAATATGCTGCAACCGGAAATAGTATTGCCGGCATTAGGAGCTCCGGCGCTTCCGCCCGAATAAATCGCGTTGGCAGGTACACCGGCCGCATCAGACCGGTCACGAACATCGCAATTGTTGATCGTGTTGCCGCTATTGCCTGAAGTGCCTGAAACAGCAGTGCTAAATACGATCGTTCCGCTTGAAGAAATCGTATTGGCGCCTTCTATAATCGTATTCTTTACAGTATTGTTGGTTGCATCGTTGATAAAACGGAAAGTCTGACCGCTGCTACTTGAGTTGCGTATCGTCAGATCTTTTGTATCGGTTGCATTGTTGGATCCGTCGAAGGTAATATTGTCGGCACCGTTAAGATCTATTAAAGGTAAACCTGCAATTGCGCCGGATATAATTCTTGCCGCAGCCACCGGCAGGCGATACAGCTATTGATGTATAGCTGGCAGGGCCGCTGCCGCTGGCATTTAAAACTGCGGTTGCTGTTTCTGTAATATCAGCCGATATCCCGATCGTGATCACGCCATTATGGGTACCAGCATTGATAGCGTCAAAGGCGAATTTTAATGTCGCATAAGAAGCATTGAGTGTGCCGCCGGAAGAATTTACATCAACCTGTCCGTTAGCAACATCACATAACATAGCAGCAATAACCATCAGCAAGTAAATCTTCCTCATATCAGAATTTTCTGTTAGCAAAAAACCGGTTCAAAAAATGCAGGGATTTCAAGGATGGATGGATCGCCTTCATAAAATAGTACTGAAAGAAGACCTCAGTACGGGTGGAATAACGGCTATCAAGTCAGGCGCTGATCAAAAAAATCAGAATTGACCGAAACGCGGACCGAAATTCAAGAAAATTTTATGGTTTGCCAGGAATGTCGAAAGAGTCTCCCAAAGGATGGTTTGTAATGCCAATATAAGCGAAATTTGCTTATTTGGCAAATTTTTGTGGGGAAAAATCTACCAACAGTGTATGGATATCCATAATTGATGTAAATCAATAAAAAGCAGAATCAGATTTCACGGTTTTCAGGAACAAAGTCAATCTTTTGTTGGAATTCATCGCTTTTGTTCCTGTGAAAATCAGCGTAGTAGAACCATTTAATACGTAGCCAAGTATAAATGAATTCGGAGTCATTAATCACCGCCACTATACCTAACATTACCATCGAAGTTAACATCATTACCAGAGTAAATATCGTTGACAACTCCTGTAGTTATGCACTATAAAAAAAATAAGAATGGAAGCAGGAACGATTGCATGTTACACTCTGAATAACCGAACGATTATCATCGCCAGTTAACATTACCTCCAATCATTCCATTTTACCCATTGATTATTTTATAGGCCAAAGCATCGCCAAAAATGTCTGCATCCGCAGCAGTGGTGAAATCAAAATTGGTAGGAATGGTGGCGCCACCCCTAGAGACTTTGCCGTAAACGATAAAAGATTTTGCGTACTGATATAAAGATGATTCCTGTGCCGGAATGTTAAGTAATAGTTACCTGATGGCCAGACCATCTAATGAAACAGGCGATACCTTATCAAGGTCAACGATCTGGCCGTCTTCACGCACAAATACTGCGCGACGAGAAACAACACTTCCTGAAGAATTTCTTATTTCAAGCAAAACCCAATCTAATATATCCGTTGTGTGGAGTAGTAGAAGTAAAAAATCCATCTGCTACAGTTTCAGTGCCGGTATAATTCCATAGGAGCTGCATTTTGAAAACCCTGGCAATTGTTTAAGAGAAACCTGGTTAATAAATGACTGGTCAGTTTCATCAAGTGGCCGGGGCCCGGTTTTCTCGAGTACCAATGCACGCTGCAGTACATACATCCTGTGTTGTTATGGAAGGAACAGCCCAGGGTGACGTAACATTGCTCGCAGAATTTGGATTGACGCCATTGTTTCCACTCACATTTCCTGAAGCAAAGACTTTAGCGTCGGTGCTGTGAGGGTTTACCACAATTGCATTGGCAGGAGACTGAATGCTTTGATAAAAATTATTCCTTGCCTGCAATGTTCCTCCATAATCCGCCCCGCTGCCAAATCCGCCGCTTCCATTACTGTGTCCCCATTTCCATACGATATTGTTCGTGAAATCTGCCATCAGGTAAGAGACGGGATTGGGAACATAATTAACAGCATTGTGAACAAAAGGATCTCTTTCCCCTGTACCGCTTCCATAGCCCGCATATAAATTGTGATGAAGACTTATACTTTTTGTGTCCGGATAGGCAATAAGCTGTGTCCCAGACCAAAATGACTTTCCGGCTCCGAGTATGCTCCATTGCACAGTAATATCATGTGCGCCGTTCGTAATATCCAGGTCACCATCTCCGCTTCCAGAAACTGAAATATGATCAAAGAGTATATTATAAGCCACAATAACCCCAATGCCATCCTTAGCCGCATTGCGTACCCGTATATTTTTAATGATGATATCGTGCGAACCATCATCAAATGTCAGGCAGTTGCCGAAGTTGTTGTTGCTATTGCTACTGTTGAGAGTGATGCCGGGAACCGGCGCCGTGGAACCGTCGATGGTCAGGTTGCTTATTCCCGAGGCATACCAACTGAAATTATTAATAATGCCGCCGACATCAAAAACCACTGTCCTGTTGCTCCCCAATACGGCAAGAAGTGAACCGCTGCCGGACGCATTCAGATTGGTTACATGATAAACAGGTTTTCCTTTTCCGCCGGGGGTTGTTGCTCCGTAGCCTTCATGAGCAGTATCTGCAAATGGAGAAATATTGTAGGGTTGCGTCTTCGCATACGTATTTAATACATTGGCCCATGTTGCAGTTACATCCTTATGACGACCAAGAGTAGCGTCATAAGCTCCCTGCAAAAAAACTTTAGCCGATCAAATACGATTTTACCGCATGAATAAACAAATTGGAATAGCCGCTTATATTCGCCGATATCCAATTGACACCGCTGCTTCCACCATTGCCTGTCTGTGGCAGCTCCGAGTTGGTACCATTTGCTGTTACAAAATCAGGCCGGCATGTTGACGCGGTTTGTCTTGTTATCCCCAGCCGGGACAATAGATGCGGCAGGATCAACATTATATAATGATGCGAGTTCGGCAGCCAGGAAAAAAAGCTGAACACTCAGAGTAGATCCAGGATTTGCGGTGTTATTAATAGTATAGCTCCTGTTCAAATAATATTCGCCGGAGGTAACATCACTGCGGAGAGATCCGGTATTTATATTCTGAGCTGCCCTGTAGCCATTGACCGGTCCACCTGCCGATGGATTTTTTATCAATGCGATCAATTTGCTGTTGTCATCCATCAATGAGACCCATCCTTTATACGAGGAAATAGATCCTGCGGGAGTTTGATAAACGCTACTGCAATTATCATTAGCAGAAAGCATAGTATCTCTCAGTTTATCTACAGTGAGGCAGAAACTGCCTTCAGCCGTTGGATTGTCAAATTTATCTACTTCGATATAATAGATATCATCGACGGTAAGCCCTGCGGCATAGACTACAGACATAGAGCCGAATGATCCTGATCCGCCATCCTCATCGCAGGCGATAATGCTGAATGTGGAGTAGTCATTCACATCTATTGCCGAGAACAGGGCCACTCTTGTATTGGTCAGCGTGTTGCCGGAACCTGTAGCGGTACTTATTCTTACTGCACCCCCCGGCGGCGCTGAAAATTTATACCATACCGTTGCATAGCCTGTTGCTGCTGGAACAAGTGCCTGCAGGCTCGCCAGCAGATTGCGTGGCTCCTACATTGGTATATATTGCGCCGGTAGCAGCCGGCATCTACAGTTAATGCTATTGCTCCGGATGCATTATCATTAATAGGTGCTGTCAGGTTGAAAGACCTGGAATATATGTAATTTCCTTTTATGTTATCGGAAATGAAATCAACGTTTAAATAAATGACGGCAGTTAAAGCTACAGACATCGACGATAACCAAGATCTCACCATAACAGTATTCTTTTTTTAAAGCCACACCTAAAACATTTCCTATTGGGATATGTTGGCATCTCAAAACTTATCAGCAAATCTAAAATGGCAGTTATTTAATTATAAGCAGATAGCGACTGGTCAGCATTATAAGTGGCGTAAAAGCAAATAGCAAACCAATTCTCTTATTGGCCGAAGAAATGTTGACGAATTTTCAATTGTGTTAAATAGGGAGATTGCCTTCGGTTGAAATTCTGGCAGAAAAAATGTATTAGAGTCAGATTCACAAGAAAACTGATGTAATTTCCGCCAAGACCATTAATCAATTCCGAGATTTTCCAATGCGTCAACGCTTTTGTTCCGTAATGATCTGCGTTGTTATACCATTCAAAGAATTACTAATATGAAAGAAGGATCATTATTCACAGCGCTATACTTTACAGTTCCATCAAGATTCACATCATCTGTGGAGTATATGTTATTAAGATTACCAGTTTAACGCGCAAGTGGACAAGAATTGAAGCAGGGTCATTATTAACGGCTGTATAACGAACATTGCTATTATTGTTCGCATTGCCGCCTAATCATCACATTTACTCCATGTTTACAATTTGTATAAGCCGGAGCATTGCAAAAAGATTCGCATCAGTTGCAGTGCTAAAATCAAAACTTGCGGTAGCCGGCGAACGCCAAGTGCCTAATGTAAAAGGTAAAAGGTTCTGTAATGAGCTAGACCAATACTCAAATGGTTACGATGCTGTATCGTTATATAAAATAGCCCGAAGGCAATCCATACAATGACACCGGCGACACTCCATCAAGATCTACAATTTGCCCGTCTTCGCGTACAAATGCAGCACGCCGGGCCATTGTACTTCCAGAAGTGCTTTTTATTTCTACCAATACCCAATCCAAAATATCTGTTGCAGAACCTGTGGAGGCAAATGAGCCGTTGGCTACAGTTTCAGCACCGGCATAATTTCCCTGCACTGTATTCACAGGATAAGCAGGATTAACAATGACCGTTACATTATCCGATCCGGTAGCGCCTGTGTTGTCGGTTACAGTCAGCTTAAATAAATATGTTCCCTGCGCCAGGTTAGTTAATGTGGTAGTGGCGGCATTCTCACTTCCAAAAACAAAACCTGCCGGGCCGCTGAGTTTAGTCCATGCATAAGATGTTACCGTTCCATCTGCATCCGTGCCGCTACCCGATAATGTCGTTGAGTTGGCCGGTAATGTAATAGTTATGGCATTGCCTGCAAAAGCAACCGGCGGCCTGTTGGCACCGGAGTTTATCACAGTAACTGTTACAATATCGCTTCCGGTAGCGCCATTATTATCTGTCGCTGTCAATTTGAAAATATAAGTGCCCTGTGTAAGGTTGGTTACAGCCGTCGTTGCGGCATCAGCAGTTCCTAAATTATAGGTAATCGGACCGATTACACGGCTCCAGGAATAACTTGCTATTGTTCCGTCAACATCCGACGCGGTTCCGGTTAATGTAGTTGAATTGGCCGGTAATGCCATTACAATATTCCCGCCTGCATTGACGACCGGTGGCATATTCTGAACGGCCGGGCAGTTTGTTAAATTAATGGCATTAAGGATCGTCTTATCCGTTTCATCAAGCGGCCGCGGACCCGCTTTATCAAGAACAAGCACTGCAGCGGTGCCGGCAGCCTGCATAGTAACAGGTGCAACCGCCCATGGCGTAGCTACGTTGCTGACATCATTCGGATTAACATTAGGATTCCCGCTTACATTTCCCGAAGCGTACAGTTTTGCCCCGTAACTGTCATGGTTCGCCATAATCGCACTTGCAGGCTGAGATGAACTTTGATAAAAATTGTTCCGGCACTGCAGTGTACCGCCGTAGTCCGCGCAACTGCCATAGCCGAAGCCCCCCGTAGTTGCATTTCCCCAGTTCCATATGACATTGTTTGTAAAATCCGCCATTAGGTAATTTATAATTCCAGGGACATAATCGGTCGCATTATGTACCAGCGGGTTTCTTGCACCTTCGCCGCTTCCTGACGTACTATACAGATTATGATGAACACTGATATCCCTTGTGTCGGGAAATGCGATCAGCATGGAACCCGACCAGTCGTTTTTCCCCGGCCCAAATATGCTCCATTGCACCGTGACATGATGCGCACCATCGGTAATATCAAGATTTCCATCGCCGCTTCCTGATACTGAAATATGATCAAACAGGATATTATAACCGCCGATGACATTAATACCGTCATTGCCGGCATTCCGGACACGGATATTTTTTACAACGATATCATGACAATCGCCACCGAAGGAAAGACAATCACCATTACCATTGTTATCAAGAGTGATCCCCGGTGAAGGAGCAGTTGACCCATCGATGGTCATGTTACTGACAGCAAGGCTCCCCAAGCCATCCCATCCAAAGTTGTTGATGGTGCCCCCGACATCAAAGACAATTGTTCGGTTGCTTCCCATGGCTGCAAGCAGAGAGCCCGGACCAGAGGCATTGAGATTCATGACATGCACTACCATGTGTCCGCTTCCCCCGGAAGTGCCTGCACCAAAACCTTCACGGGCCGTGTCTGCATAGGTGTTAGTGTTATAGGGCTGATGCGTAGCATACGTATTTAATATATTTGCCCATGCCGTTGTTACATCTTTATGCCGGCCAAGACCAGAATTATATGCCCCCTGTAAAAAAACCTTTGCTGTAAGATAGGATTTGGCCGCATGAATATAGTAATTAGCAAAGCCGCTTGCATTTACGTTTACCCAACTGACTCCACTACTTATGCCACTACCGGTTTGCAATAGCTCGGAGTTGGCCCCGTTACCGGCAACAAAATCAGGTTTACAGGAAGTAGCTGTTTGACGTGTCACCCTGAGATTTGAAAGTTCAGCGGCAGGATCAACAGCTTTTAGTGCAGCCAATTCACTATCCCGGAAAAAGAATTGGACATTCAATACAGCCGCGCTGTTTGCAGTATTATTAATCGTATAGCTTCTATCCAGGTAATATTCATTTGAAGTAACATCTTTCCGAAGAGCACCAGAATTGATATTGTGTGATACTGTGTATGCATTGACGGGAGCTCCTGCCACGTTCTTTACCAATGCGATCAACCTGCTGCTATCATCCATTAATGAAACCCAGCCCTTATAGGAAGAAACGGTACCAACCGGGGTTTGATAAGCGCTGTTGCAGTTAGCTGCATTGGCCAGCATAGAAGCGTTTAATTTATCCACGGTAAGACAGAAGGTTCCCGTGACGGCCGCGTTGTCAAATTTATCTACCTGGATATAGTATTCATTTCCCGGCACGAGCCCTGCTGCGTATAATACAGACATGGCGCCGAATTCTCCCGAACCGCCATCTTCATCGCATCCAATGATATTGAAAGTCTCATAGTCATTTTTATCAGCCACCGCAAACAATGCCACCCGGGTATTGATAAGTGTGTTGCCTGAACCCACGGCTGTACTGATTTTTACCGCCCCGCCGGCAGGAGCTGTGAATTTATACCATACCGTCGCATAGCCTGTTGTGCTGGAGCATGAGCCTGTTGGTTCACCAACGGATTGAGTAGCTCCGACGTTTGTATATTCGGCACCGGTGCAGCCTGCATCTACATCTATCTTTATTGCGCCGGATGCATTGTCGTTAATCAACAATCCTTTCGTGACACAAATAGTAAACTGGCTATTTACTAGTTGCCGGTGGGAAAAGACACGCATGAAATATGTTGTTCCCGGTGTAACAGGCATACTGGTAAATCTCGGTAAATCGCCGGGACCATCGTTGTCGCTGCAATTAAACAGGGTGAATGTTCCGGAAGAAGTATTATCAGAAGATGTATATATCTGCGCAACTATATTTTGAAGTCCGCCTGTTGATTCAAAATCAATGGTCACAAATACCTGCCCCGGAGATGGCGTGAATTTAAACCATACATCATCGTCATAGCCCTCTTCTTCAATTCCGCATGACGGCAAAGGCATGACCGTCGACGGAGTCGCATATAATGTAGTTCCATCGGTGGCGCCGCCGCACACTTCATCGTAAACAGGGAGATTAACAGCGCCGGAACAATCATCATTGAGGGGTGGCGGACCTGCGGAAGAAAAAGTTTGTACAATCGAATTGGCGCTGTAGCCATTTCCTGTGGCTGAGCAGTTTTGTCTCACATAAACATCATATACTGTTAAATAGGCAAGCCCGGTTATTGTTTGTGGTGATACAGCGGGATTGATAACAATTCCGCCTCCTGCATTGAGACCTGTTCCCGGTGTAAATCCGGAGGGGCCATACTCAAGAATATATGTACCGGTACCTGACCAGCTGACATTGGCATGGTTGCTAATTATATCATGAATATTCAAAGCCACAGCAGGTGAACACGGAGGAATGCTTATACAAAACTCCCCTGTATCATCCGAGTAACCATCCATCATAATATAATAAGTGAGGCCTGCCGTAAGAAAAGGTGAAATAAGATCATCCGCATCACCATTACCATTGTTCCCGAATTCTGCACAGAAGCCGACAGCATACAAGGAGATATCCGGACAATCGGACGATCGCAAATACCAACCTGCCCACCCATGCAATGGACGAGCCGGCGCAGATGGTGTCGTGATATGCAACACAACTGTTCCGTTAACGACCGGAGTGTATGTATACCAAATTGTATTGTTTGGCGAACTGCAATTGCTGGCTGGGTCTGCCGATGAAATAGTTGCAAGAGCAGTGTTTGCGCAAATCGTTGCGCCACCTGATGATAAAGTGATCGCCTTGCAGGGTTCATCATTTCCGACCGTCGCAAACGCCAGCGTTGTCCACGCAGAGAACGCTCCACCACAATTGGTCCGCACGTGCAGATAATATTGCGCATAAGGAACCAGGTTGCTGATTGACGCATTCAGAGAAGTTGTTGCCGTTCCGGATGCAGGCGGGGCGGCACTCGTAATAACAGCGTATTCGTAGCCGGACGGTGTTCCTACTGTAGCGGCTGTCCAACTAACGGTTGCGGAAGTACCTTCCGATGCAACATCAGCCAATAAATTGCCGGGGATATCACAAGAAGGTCTCGGGTCAATGCTGATATCATCCAATATCAATACATCTTTGTTGGCATCAGAATAAGCCTGGAAGCCTATATAAAATATTCCCGAAGTTGTTGGCGTAAAATCAATGATGACGTTTTTGGGTGTAGCAGAATACACAGAAGGATAATCGGCAAGTATGTTCGTCATAGCCGCTGCGGCGGTTGCATTACCATAAGCCACTTTCAGTTTTTCAGTATATAACGAAGTAAGGTCATTATTATATTTAAACCGCAACCTGTAATAAGTTCCCGCTGTAAGATTTAGCCCCCGGGTAAATAACCAGTCATTTGCCGGAGTGGTGCAGTTAGTACTATACGAATAAGCAATCACCTGGTCTGTCCATCCCGTGCCTGCGGAAGAATAAGACTTCCACGTATTCCCGTCCTGGTTCTCATCTTTGACGGTAGTTCCTACAGGCAATACCGGTGCGATAACGTTCGAGACCGGCATCGTATAAGGGGGAGCAATTGCATCACACAGAGTAGCAAAACCAAGACTATTCCATCCGCTGAATAGTCCACCACAGTTCTTGCGGACATGAAGATAGTAGCGGGTACATGGCGTTAATGCATTGGCGGCAACGGATAAGACAGAAATGGTTGTGCCCGATGCAGGCGGAACCGGGTTGGTAGTCACGACGTATTCATATGAAGCAGCACCCGCATCGGCCCAGCTTACAGATGCACCCGTGGCAGTAATGTTGTTCACAGCTAAACCTCCCGGAGCAGTACATGCGGGTGGAGTAAATGTATAAACTTGCCCTGTGGCAGGGCAAGTTGTGATCGTATTCGTAGCAACGGTGCTGCTGGCAACAGGCGAACTGCTGCTATTATCTAATGATAAAAAACTATTTATCCCCGTTATGCCGGAAGTGATTCCGATAGATGCACCGCCGCTAAAATCCTGTACGACTCCCGGCAATTGGTTATAGATGAATTCAATCACGTTGGTGGATTCATATAAACGCAGTTGAAAGCATAAAGATGCTGTGCCTGCTCCAAAATCAAACAACACATTTCCCCATTGCAGAATAAATATTTTGCTACCATCGGCACCGACAGTAGTGTATTGCAGATCGGTGGCATCGTTCAAAGACAGATCTTCCCAAAGAGGAGCCACTATCGGTCTTCCGGAACCGCCGCTGGCCAGGTCATTGGAAAAATCTGCTGTTATTATTGTACTGAAAGCTGCAAAACCATTTGTGCTCGCACTGATAGTTGTATAATTTATTCCAAGGTAATTAAATGTAAACCCGAGCGGAATATTATTAGCGAAACCTTCATCACGACTCTGATCTGTTCCATTACCGGTAAGTGCGGGAGAGGTGCCGGTAATAGAGTTATATGTTCCTGTACTTGCGATAAAGGAATAGCTTGCCACCTGCGAATGCGCCGCATTAATGATAAGTTCAAGTACAACTATGAAAAGAATGGTGGTCTTCTTCACGATAGATTTTTATTATCGTACATTTTTTAAAAAAGATAATGGCGGCTTTAAAGGAATGGAAAAAATTCGCAGAATTTCTAAGAATGGCTTGGATACACGATAAGCACATCTCAATTTGCATTCAACTCCACAGATGCAGAAGCAAATGAAGATATGCACAAGGTTTAGTACAAAAAGGGGCGGGATAAAGCAGTTGTATAGATCTTCAGATTAAAATGTATGGCTGTTCAGAGGAGATTAAAAGCGGGCGAAACCCAGATAAGATTTGTGGCCATAAATATAGGAATAATCGGGTAACAACGAGCAAATTGTGAAAAAAAGAGAAAAAATTAAACCAGAGGCGAAATTCAGTGGGTCAGCTTTTTGCCGGAAGGTTTAAAATCAGGAAATAAGGATGAAATAAGCATAAGAACTGATGCCAGCAGTACGAGAAATATGCCGATATGTTTTTCGGGGCACTCTCCTCCCCCGCACATGGTGACGACAAAATAGTTCCGTATCGCCCATGCCATGTTAATAGCTGTTACAAAGAGGTTGCTTCGTTTGGCCCATATTTTTTGTTTTAACGTGAACAGCAGGAAAAATAAAATCGCAGCGAAATGCAAATATGCCGGTCTGCCGAAACTGGTGCCTGTTGTATCAATTCCGCTGATGGCAATATTTTGTGACGGAATGACAACCCATGTCATACAACACGCGACGATCAATAAAATTGCTGAGGCCACCCCTGTCCATTTCATAAATAAAAAAGTTTGACACTGCAAGATAGTTCACAGCTTATACTTAGCAGAAGCCTGTTGCAAAAAAAAGCGCCTCACATTGAGACGCTGTTATACTCTGGACGAAATCCTATAATCTTATTCCAAGTGTAACACTGAGTACACGATGCTTATTGTTATTATCGCTGCCTGAATTACTGCCTGATTGCAACTTCGCTAATCCCAACCCATAATTAACGGATATCACCGCTTTATCTAATTCAAGTCCTACCAAACCATTCAATCCATAATCAAAACGCTTCATGATCCCAAAGCCCGATCCCTCCTCTTGATTTAATGTAGTGGGATCATCATTGGAAAATTCAATATTCTTTTCAGAACTGAAGTTTGTGCCAAGAATTGCACCTTTTGTTTTATTTTTCCCGGCGATGCCAATACCAAGATAAGGGCCTGCTCCGCCAAAAAATTTTACAGGGCCTGTCGGCGTTTTTAAAACAAAATTCACCGGTATCTCAAGGTAATATGGGTTTGACGTAGCACGATACCAGTTCGCACTTCCTTCTGTACCTGATTGCGTCTTTGTTCCTTTGCCGGTAAAAATTAATCCGGGCTGAATGGCAAAACAGCGTGCCAGTTCAAGATCACCTATGATACCGACCTGGAAGCTTGTCAGTGTTTTTGCATCATCAATACCCCCATCATTGTTAATAGTAACGTTGGCAAAATTAATACCGCCTCTAAGAATTGCTGAAGATTTCTGAGCCTTGACTGATGTGATAAATAAAGAGAATAGCGCTATACAGAAAAATATTACTTTCTTTTTCATACATGTACGTTTTTAATTTAAAATTTTCGGATACGAGTTTGATTTAAAACATTTCTACACTGTGAGACAAAGACTTTGCCAGAGTCATAAACGATTTTTTTGTTTATGCCAGGATCAATACCTTCAAAAGACACGATAATAAAATGGAAGTTTAAATAGCTAACAACTGTTGGTTGCGTAAATGGGCGCCAGAGAAGTAACAGTGCAATCTTGTGTAGTATTTTCCCCAATAAGTATAAAAAATTATCAGGAGTTATTGTATACTTTAATGACCGGCTGTCTTATAATAGCGGCTTCATCGGTGCAATAAAAATAAATAACATCAGCGATCGCTTCCGGTTTTACCCATTTACTGGTATCAGCATCGGGCATACTTTGCCTGTTCTGTGGAGTATCAATTGTAGAAGGAACGATAACACTTGTGACGACGTTGTGACCTTTTGCTTCATCATTCATCAATTCGGCCAAACGAAAAATGAGCGACTTCGCCATTCCATACGCTGCCATTCCTTTACTGTTGCGCATATCAGATCCGGGACGTGAACCGATCAAAAAAATTCTTCCGCTATCCTGTTTCATCATTTGATTGAACACAGGCCTTGCCACATTATAAGCCGTTTCAAAATTTAATTTGAATTGATGAAGAACATCTGAAGTTTTGGTGTCCTCAATTTTTCCCATGGCAAAACCACCGACAGTTAATATAGCTGCATCTATACTATCATTTTTCTTTACAAGCAACTCAACAAACTTTTGAGAGGTCTCTTCATTCATCAGATCAACAACTACCGTTTCAAAATTTTTATCTTTTATATCAATTGCAACGGGATCATTGGGGACGACGGTGCCCGTAACAAAATAATCTCCTGCTAAAAATTTTTTCACAACGGCTTGTCCAAGATTGCCGGAAGCGCCGGTGACGATAGCTGTTTTCATGTTGCCATTTGTTTTTGCGAATGTACAGAAATAGGCCCTGTATAGCCACGAATGAACACGAATAAACACGAATGCATTTAATACTTACCTAAATAATGTACGGAAGAACAACGGCATTCAATTAATACAAATTAAAGTAGTTGAAATAGTTTTGTAAATTACATACCGACAGGCATCGTTATAAAGCTTTTTTCCGTTCAGGCATCAGTTCATTAAAGGATCCGGCACTGTACAACTGCTATGATAAAACAGGTTATCATTTTTTTTATCCCGCTTTTAGTTTCTAAAATGCTGAGCGGACAAACCTGTACCAATACCGGTCAAACGCCTTCTTCAGCGATCCTTTTATGCGGATCGGCATCTTACATTCAGAGTTCAGTTCCTGTTTGCGGTCAAACGAATATCCCCGTTCCCTGCCCCGCCACTGCTTCATACCAGAACATAAATCCTACCTGGTTCCGTTTAGATTGCTTCGGTTCGGGCACACTTGGTTTTGTCATTACTCCTAATGATGGAAATGATAATTATGATTGGCAGCTATTTGATGTATCCGGGAGAAATGACGATGATGTAATGACAGACCCTTCATTATTTGTAGCCTGCAACTGGTGTCCTGACCCGGGAGAGACCGGCGCATCTATTGACGGTATTCACCTGATCGTTTGTACTGAAACCTCCCAGGAATTATTCAGTTCGATGCCAACTATTATACAAGGACACGAATACCTGCTGATGGTGAGCCATCGAAATGCTTCGCAATCCGGTTTCCAGATCGTTATTACCGGAGGTTCGGCAAGCGTCACCGATCCCGTGGAACCTGCTTTGTACAGCGCAAGATTAACCTGTAACAGCACACAGATAAATGTATTCCTGAATAAGGAAATGTATTGCGCAACGATTGCTCCCGATGGAAGTGATTTTAATCTCAGTAGCGGCGCCACTATCACTTCAGCAAGTTTTTCGAACTGCACCAATAACCAAGTGGGATTGATAACACTTTCATTAAGCAATTCTATACCTCCGGGTAATTATACATTGAGCATTAAAAATGGTACTGACGGAAATACGATCAGGGATAGATGCAGCCGCGAAATTCCTGTCGGCAACAGTGTCCCGCTTATCTTGCCATCGTTGCAGCCAATAATGATGGATAGTCTTACTTTACCCGGATGCTCTCCATCATCCCTCCATCTCGTTTTTCAAAAACCGATTCAATGCAGTTCCGTAGCCTTGAACGGAAGCGATTTTTTTATTACAGGTCCTCAATCCGTTTCAATAAATAATATAACCATCACCTGCAATACGCAAACAGTCACTACGACAGTTATTGATCTTCAACTTTCATCAGCGATCGTCACAGGCGGTAATTATGTAGTAACGCTGACGACCGGTTCAGATGGAAATACATTGATCGATGAATGTGGTGGCATAGTTCCACCAGGTAGTTTATCTTTCATAATTAAATCATCAGTATCAGCCTCATTTAATTATACTATTCGTGCTTCCTGTAAACAAGACACTATATATTTTTCGCATACTAATCCAACTGGGGTGACAAACTGGAATTGGCACTTTGATAATATTTCTGCAACTAATGCACCGAATCAAATAAAGATCTACCCGGCCACCGGGAACCACACTGTACAATTAATTGTTTCAAACGGTATCTGTAAGGATACGGCTATTGAAAATATAAGTTTGGACAACAAGGTGATCGCCGCATTTGATGTGCCTCCATCTATTTGTCCTGAAGATCCGGCGGAATTCATCAACTTAAGTACCGGCACAGTGGATGTGTGGCAGTGGAGTTTTGGAAATAGTCTTACCAGTAATCTGCAACATCCTCTTTCATTTCATTATCCAATCACAGGCCGTGAAACTTTTTACACGATCAAATTAGTGGCTGCGAACAATGCCATGAATTGCAAAGACAGTGTTACAAAAAAAATTCAGGTACTCAGCAGTTGCTATATCGCCGTTCCGTCTGCATTTACCCCTAACGGCGATGGACTGAATGATTTTCTGCATCCGGCCAATGCATTGAAAGCAGACAATCTCTTATTCAGGGTTTATAATCGTCTTGGCCAGGTCGTTTTTGAAACAAGGGATTGGACAAGAAAATGGGATGGAAGAATAAATGGTGTGATGCAGTCAACAGGTGTATATGCATGGATACTTACTTACACTCATCATGATACCGGTGAAAAAGTTTTTCAGAAAGGAACAACGGTTTTAATAAGATAGTTGCCGGTTACCAGTTTACAGGTAACCAGCAACCGGCGACTTACAATACCCAATTCCAACCATATACATCTTCGTCCTGTCCTGTTCTTATCCTTTCCAATTTACGCTTGATCTTATTGAGAATGCTTTCATGGCTATACTGCGGTAAATCGTAATCTATTCCATTAATGTGTATTGTTTTGATGGGAGCAACAACAGCAGCCGTGCCGGCACCAAACGCTTCAGTGATCGTTCTATTTTGAAAAGCTTTTTCCAATTCATCAATTGATACAGGTCTTTCTTCCGTTTTATATCCAAGATCATTGGCGATGATCAATAGTGATTCTCTTGTTATTCCGTCCAGTATGGAATCGGATAAAGGCGGAGTGATCAAAGTATCATTAATAACAAACATCGCATTCATGGTCCCTGATTCCTCGATGAATTTATTTTCTTTTGCATCCGTCCATAATACCTGGTCATATCCCTGTGACCTTGCCTGTTTGGTAGGATAAAATACGCCGCCATAATTTCCGCCGCATTTTGCAAAGCCCGGACCTCCTTTTGCCGCCCTGACGAAATTGGTCTCAACTTTTACTTTAATGGGATTTGCATACAATTCAGGCACAGGCCCCGTAAAAATGACGAAACGATACTGATCAGATATCTTTACTCCAAACCTTGCTTCACTCGCATATACAAATGGGCGAATGTAAAGGGAAGCTCCTTTCTGCTTTGGTACCCACGCCTTATCCACTTCGATCAGTTTCAATATTCCTTCGGTAAAAATTTCTTTTGGCGGCACAGCCATACACATTCTTTCAAGCGATCTTACAAAACGGTCGTAATGTTTGTTGATGCGAAATACATTGACGTGTCCATTATCCATGCCAAATGCCTTCATGCCTTCAAACACAGTTTGCCCGTAATGCAAAGCCAGTGAAGAAGGGCTTAATGAAAGATTGGCAAAAGGAACGATCTGCGGTTGCCGCCATTCCCCGTTTGCATAATCACATAAAAGCATGTGATCTGACATGTATTTACCAAATTCAAGTGCATCAAAATCCACTTCATGGATCTTTGAATGAGCAGTTCTCCGGAGGGGAATGCTTACGGCAATTTCATTTTGCATAATCATTTTTTTCAATTTTAATTTTTTGTGAGTGTCAGCATAAATAAACCCTGTAATGGAACCACATAGCCACTTAGAATTTATCACGCATTTCGGCGAAACAATCTATGTTTCCACTTTACCTAAACGCTCTAGCAGGCATTGGTTACTTTAACTGCAACAGGCATCCCCATTACATGGTACTCGAATGTCTGGCTACCGATCGTAAAAAAATATTTACCGACTTTTTTAAAACCGTTCTTTTCATAAAACCGGATTGCTTTCTCATTGCTGATATGTGTATCAAGCCAGAGGTAGTCAGGATAAATTTCTTTAGCAATTTTTTTTACCTCTCTTAATAAAGCAGTACCGGCGCCCTTGCCATGAAACTCCTGCAAAACATATATTTTCTGCAATTCCACTTGTGCGACAGACTCTATATGTTCGTTAAGTGAATATTTTTTTATTTTGGCAAAACCAACATTCTCGCCGTCATGAACAGCAAGCAGATAAATATTTTCCTCATCCCGTAAGCTTTTTGCCAGCTTTACAGGGCAATAGGTGTTTTCTAAATATTCAAGCAGGTCCTCTTTATTACTGAACAAATGTTCAAATGCGCTGCGAAAAGATTTTTTACCGATGGTGGCGATGATCGCGGCATGCGATATATCTGCCCTGGTGATTGTGATACTCATAACTTATAGTTGAATTAGCTGATCATATTTACATGCGGCACGAATAGCTGTCCCTATATCAATTTCCATTTTCACATTTGCTCTTTTGTAAACATCATTTTCCACCTGCACATGGCGGAAACCTATCTTTTCATATAATTTGATTCCGCCGACGTTTTTTGTATTTGAATAAAGGATAATTTTTTTTGCTCCCAAAGTTTTCGCTTTTCTGAAACTGGCATAGCTTATCGCTTCAGCAATACCTCTTCGTCTGAAATTCTTATCTACCGCCATCTTGGTAAATTCATAACTATGCCCAGACACTTTGCGAAGAGCAACCGTACCTGCAACTATGCCGCTATACTCAGCTATTAAGATTGCCCCGCCCGGTTCAAGAATCGCTTTTTCCGGATTTGTCAGCACCCATGTGTCCATCGGCTCCATTTCAAATAATTCTTCTATCCATACCCTGTTGAAATTTTCAAAGTAAGGCTGGTGTTCGGACCTGTATTCTATTATCTTAATTTCGTTCATGTTTTACTTTTTTTGATTCGCGATTTACAATATATACACCTGCCAGCGTGATGACAGTTCCAATGATCATATTCACATTCATCTTTTCTGATAACAGTAGCCATCCTAATACAACAGCCACTATCGGGTTGATATATGCATAAACAGAAACCTGCGTCGGGGGCAATTTACCGATGACAAATACATAAGCTGAATAAGCTAACAACGATCCGAATACAATAAGATAACCAAGTGCCAGCCACGTGCTCTGTCCTATGTCAACCGGGTTCACATACTTTCCTGTGATAACGCAGACCGTCAAGACAATTATACCAGCGATCAGCATCTGCAATCCCACACTGAATAAAATATCAATTGGTGGTTTTTGTTTGGCTGTATAGACCGTACCGAATGACCATGAGAGGGTTGACAGGATCGCCAGCACAATACCAAATACAAAAGACCTGTGTTGCATCTGACCGACATAATCATAAAATATCGTGAGCACGCCTGCAAACCCAATGATCAATCCAATTATCATTAGTCTTGTGATCTTTGCGCATTTGGATAGCCATACGGTGAATAATGCAATGAACAATGGAACCAGCGCGGCGATAATAGCAGCCAGGCCGCCGCTGATATATTCAACCGACCATGTAAGTAATCCATTGGCGATACACAAAAGAAAAATACTTTGGACCGATATTCTTTTCAATACTTTCCAGTCAGGAATATGATAGCCCTTTATTAAAAAGAAACCCACCAGTATTGATCCCGACAAAAACTGACGAATGCCTGAGACGAATAAACCCGGCATGTGCTGTGCACCTACTCTTGAGGCAATATACGTTGTGCCCCAGAAAAAACTCACCAATCCTAATGCGATATAAGCTTTATGCAGATCTTTTTTCATAACCCCTGACATATACTTTAGTATTTCAAACCGCTCATCACTTTTTCAAATTCACTACACAAAATTGTTATGAAAAATTTGTAAAAAACAGATTCAGTTTTTGTATTTTTGACTATATCAGATTTCAAAAGCCCGAATTACTAAATCCGAAACCCGAAGCCTGAAATTCGGATTTCGATTTTTCCAGCTTCGGATTTTAAAATAGTTCTATGCGTAAAAATGGTTTTACTGCCGATGATCACCTGTATATGCAGGTGGCAGACGGCTTAGAAAAAATGATCGCCGATGATGTATTGAAGATCGGCGACAAACTTCCTTCTGTTCGTGTGATAAGCGATGAATATGGTATCAGCATGGGCACTGCGTTCCAAGCTTATTATCATCTTGGAAGGAAAAGGTCTTATTGAATCAAGACCGAAATCGGGTTACTATGTCCGTTTCAATCATAAGCGTTTTCCGGAACTTCCGAAAATGATCCAGCATGATCAATTGTCGCATGACGTTAGTGTGAAAGAAATGATCGCTTCCATTTATACGGATATTGTTTTGTATAATAAAAAAGTGATCAACCTCGCTATGGCAGTTCCGGACAGCTCACTTCTGCCCATCGCCAAACTGAATAAATCAGTGGTACACGTATTGCGTAATGACAAAGATTCCGGGGTACATTATGAGCATGTCCAGGGCAACCTTGAATTAAGAAAACAGATCGCCAAACTTTCGTTTAACTGGGGCGGTAAAATAAAACCGGATGAAATAGTTGTTACAAACGGTTGTCTTGAAGCCATCACTATGTGTTTAAGAGCGGTGACAAAACCGGGCGATACAGTTGCAGTTGAATCGCCCAATTATTTCGGCATTTTCCAGGCTATTGAAAGCATGGGATTAAAAGTTGTAGAAATATCATCCTGCTTTATTGATGGTCTTGAGCTGGATTGTTTGGAAGAAGCCATTAAAAAATTCCCGGTAAAAGCTGTGGTCGCCATTCCCAATTTCAATAATCCCCTTGGTGGCTGCATGCCGGATGAGCATAAAAAACAACTTGTGGACATAATCACAAAGCATAATATTCCATTGATCGAAGATGACATTTATGGTGAGTTGTATTTTGGCAAAAATCGTCCCCGCACTTGCAAATACTTTGATACAAAAGGGCTGGTAATGCATTGTTCATCTTTGTCCAAATCATTAGCGCCCGGTTATCGGATAGGCTGGACAATACCGGGAAAATTTTTAGAACAGGTTAAACAGGTCAAACGAATTCAAAATATAAGTTCCCCTACTCTAACGCAGGCAGCAGTAGCGCATTTTTTACAAAACGGCCGCTACGAATATCATTTAAAAAATTTGCGCAAAGCACTTCATACGCAGTGCCTCCGTTACATGCAGGGCATCATTGATTATTTTCCGGAGGATACAAAAGTTTCAAGGCCGCATGGCGGGTTTGTATTATGGGTACACCTGAATAAAAAAATAAATGGATTTAAATTAAGAACGGAAGCCATGAAAAATAATATATCCATTGTGCCAGGTAAAATATTTTCCGCCAGTTGTGAAAATGATAATTGCATCCGGATCAGTTTCGGTAAGCCCTGGGATGATGATGCAGACTATGGGCTAATGATGCTTGGAAAGCTGATCGGCAGGATGATATGACCGAACCACGCGGGACTATTTTGGCGAAGGATTAAAACCGGATTAATCTTTATTTGGGGGAAAGACAAAGTTTTGAGCAGTACTGAAAATTGTTCTAAGTTTAGGGTCACCATAAGTTGAGAAAACTATGCGAACCTATCTTATCCTTGCCTGCATACCCATTTGCAGTATAACAAATGGGCAATCTGCTTTACCGCCTTTTGGCGAATACAGCTCCGAAGAAATAAGTTTAAAGGAATGTACGTTTGATAAAAACGCCGAAGCTGTTGTATTGCTTGATGAAGCAACATGTGAGCATGATGATGAATACGGCTTGCTTACCCGCCGGAGAACACGGATCAAAATATTAAATCAGCGTGAAGTTGAGAGGGGTAATATCACTATTTATTTTTATTCCAACGATAAAGGAAGTAATTATGAAACTATCGGCGAGATCCGGGGAGTGAGTTTTGATCCCGAAAGCAGGCAATTGTCATATCTTGATAAAAAGTCAATATTTACAACAAAAGAAAATAATAAATGGTCAAGTGTAAAGTTTGCTTTACCCAATGTAAAGGCAGGCGCTATTATCGAATACGAATACCGGAGCAGATGGAAAAGTTTTCATGAACCGCCGGATTGGCTATTTCAAAATGATATACCTACAGTAAAGAGTTGTTTCCTTTACACTATTCTTCCCATCGCCGAATTTACTTACAGTGTTCAAAAAAAACCAAGTTACCCTATAGTCGTCAAGCCTATGTCCACTGAAGGCAAGATCTATTTTGAAATGAATAATGTTCCCGGCCTGAAATCCAAGCCTTACATGGATGCGGTTAAAGACTACCTGCAAAAGGTCGAATTTCAGTTGGCAGGATATGCGAACCAGCGCGGTGGCGGCTTTACTAAAACCAACCAGACCTGGAAAGACCTGGCATACGAACTTATCACTGACAGGGAATTTGGAGGCGTCATCCGTAAAGACCTTCCCAACATGATTGAAATAAAGAGCATCGTGGCCAAAGAAACAAGCGACCAGGATAAAGTGGCAGCCATTTATAATTACGTCAGAAATAATTTAACATGGACCGGCATCTATTCAAAATTTGCGACAGATGGTTTAAAAGGTCCATGGGAAAAAAGAAGAGGGAATAGCGGAGAGATCAATCTCATTCTCTTAAGCCTGCTTCAATCATTTAATATCGATGTTTATCCTTTGCTTGTTGCGGAAAGGGATTATGGGAAAATAGATACAACCTATCCGTTTCTTGACCGGTTCAACAAAGTAGTAGCGTATGCCAAAGCGGGTGGTCAAACATTTATATTGGATGCCACTGAAAAATATACTCCACCGGGATTAGTGCCTTATCCTTTACTAAACACAATAGGATTTATTGTTGATAAGAAAGACTTTAACCTGGTGAGAATACTGAATAAAAAAAGTTCTTATAATAATGTCATAACTCTTACTGCCAGGCTTGACAACAGCGGTCTGTTGAAAGGAACCGCGGAGATAAAAAGCAGCGGTTATGCAAAACAGATACGCACGGAAAACATAAAAACCGACCCGAAAAATTTTAATCAAAAAGTATTGCAGGATGAGGGCAGTGCGCTGGTAGTTGACAACTGCAGTTTTGAAAACCTCGACGATGACGGTAAGCCGTTGATACAAAATGTAGAGTTCCACAACGAGTTGAACGAAAGCGGAGGATTTATTTTTCTTATACCAAATTTATTCACCTACTTCACTAAAAACCCCTTTACGGCAGAAAATCGTTTCACAAACATAAACTTTGGCTACCCATATGACGTCAGCCTCGAAGCAACCATTGAACTGCCCGCGAATTCGAAAATTGACAATTTGCCTGAGGATAAATACAGGCAGTTTAGAAATAACGCCATTACTGTTTCCAGGAAATTCAAACTGGAGAATAATAAACTGATCGCCAGTATTAGTTTCAGCCGAAGTGAAACGCTTGTGGTGGCTGACCAGTATCCCAATCTTAAATCAACTTATAAACAGATAATTGATCTGCTGAATGAGCCGGTGCTTGTGAAGATCAGTCAGTGAGTTCGCATGGCACATTACTCAAAAGAGGTAATCACAAGAACAGCCTGAACAATTTCCGTGTAAAGACGGATGAAGACTTTTAATTCTTGCAGAATACTTTCACTACGGCAAATAATTCAGTGCATCCGTTGCTTCATATCTTACCTTTTCATCAGGATGGGTTAAATATTTTGAAAATACCTTTTTGTATTTTGCTTTATATGTCATAGACAGAAGATGTAAAACACCACTTATAAAAGGAGGATCCTTTTTATCCAGCCCGTGGATCAGGGGGCCAAAATCTATTGCTGATAGATCTATTGTGTACATATAAGCGGTAGCGATATTCCTGAAAAATAATGTTCTTACTTCCCAATCTTTTTCCCTTGTTAGTAAAAGAATCAGTTGCTGAACTACTTCCGCATAACCTTCTTCATGCGGGTAGGGATGCCTGAGATAATCGCCAATATCCACCAGGTAGCCCAGCTTTATAATCCCGTTCTCCTGTTTCCAGTTCTTTTAATAATTGTTGAATGATTGGTTTCATCGGTTTATTTTTCTTCCAACAAGCTTTTGAGTGGAAAGTTTTTTACTTCCACTCCAGGCACATCTTTCATTGACTGACGGATATTCAATTTAGTTTCCTCATACGAGGCATTCGGATCGGTCAGAAAGATCACTTTGCCAGATTGAAATTCAATATCGTTCAATGTGATGAGTGTGATAAATGACTTATATTTCATTGGCATTACGATATACATTGGCGGCCACCATGCCCTCGATGAATAATTAGTTATTCTGAATACGTGTATCTCTTCCCAGGCAAAAACCTGTGCGCTGAATTGAAACTTATTGAACGAGATTTCATCTTTATCGTAAGTCAGAGATTCGCCAATTCCTTTATCAAAATATTCTCCACAATTAATATCTGTTGCTTTCAGAGATGCAAAATCAATTTTAGAAGTATCATGGCTGAACCTATCACTCCGCGCAGTCATTTTCTTTGGTTTACATATTTTCATTTCGATTTTATAACGGATCAATGCGGCCCGGACAGAATCCATTTTCAACACTATGGATAAATAAGGTGACTGCGCCGTCGCTGTAAGTTTCAAAAAAACCAATATTGCTACTGCGAAGGTTTTCATTTTTTTTATTTATATAATAAAGTTATTCCAGAAGGACGCCGACCGAATACCCGCAGGCGGGTATTCACAAAGAATTCTGAATAGCGGTAAGAAGTATTTTTTTATACAATTTCCGGAATAACAACCTGCGTGTTAACAAAAAACATTTTACAAGCAGGCGATCTTTAAGATCTGTCATTACTTGCCACTTTTATATAAGTAGTGACAATGAAACAGTAAAGGTTGTATTACCGGTTTTCTCTTCTTCTTTTGTAATAAAAATACAAAGGAATACCAATGGCTGTTATCACCAATCCCAAAACAGAATTAATAACAGGCTGCCGGTGTTCCAGGTAGTTGGTCACATCATTATAAACTGTAGTAACGAGATAAAATGCCGTGAAGGCAATAAATAAAACAGGAACAAAAGGATATCCCCACATTTTGTAGGGTCTCGGAGTATCACGCATTTTTTTCCGCAGTAAGAAAATACCGACGGCCCCTGCGCCGTAAGCGATCCATGTCACAAAAACAAACATATCACCTAGTATATCAAATGAGCCTGTGACGATGAACAGGCATGTCCATATTCCATGCAGCCATAAAGCGTTGCCGGGCGTTTGAAATTTTTTATTTTCTTTACCAGCCCAGGGAAGAAATACCTTGTCCTTTCCCATTGCATAAGTGATCCTTGCCGGGGCCATGATATTTCCATTGAGAGCGCCTGATGTAGATAATACGATCATGGCAGCGACAATCGCTCCTCCTGTTGTTCCCCATGCAATGGCTATCGCATCTGAAGCCACCAATGGTGACGAAGACATTTTTTCCACCGGTAATACGTAGAGGTATGCCTGGTTGACCAATACATAAATGATAATACAAGCCAATACTCCAACGATTAAACTTTTTGGAATATTTTTCTGGGGATCTTTTATTTCACCGGCAGTAGAGGCAATATTGATCCATCCATCGTAAGCCAAAAAAGCTCCCGTCATAGCTGCAATGATGCCGCTCAAAAGATCACTACCCGTTTTTGGATGTTCCGCATGAATGAAATTCTGAAATGAACCATTGGATGAAATAAATATGCCAATGATCAATCCCGATATAACAGCAATTTTAAGAAAAGTGGATACTACCTGGAATGTGCTGCTGGCTTTCACGCTGAGATAGTTTAAAAATGTCAATCCCAGTACCAACACAATCGCCAGCGATTTCACTCCAATATTTTCCAAAGGATAGAGATCACCAATAAAAGGAATATGCCAGGCAATTGAGTGTTCTGTCGCAGCATCCAGTCGTGGAAGGTGGAGAAAATAATCTGCATAGCCCGCACATACAAATGCGATAGCGGCGACTGCCGCGGTATTAATTACAGCAAATGCGGCCCATCCGTATAAGAATGCGGCAAAATCGCCAAACATCTTTCTGAAATAAACATAGATCCCCCCGGTCTCCGGGATCATCGCTCCAGCTCTGCATAAATGAAAGCGCCGAATAAAGTAAAAATCCCTGCGATGATCCAAACCAGCGTAAGCCATAGCGGTGAACCCAATTGACCGGCCATTGATGCAGGCTTCATGAATATACCGGAACCAATAATGCTACCAATGATGATGGAAGTGGCGGCCCAAAAGCCGATCTTTTTGGCAAGAGAAGATGTTGGTAAAGACATATCAGAAAAGAAAGATAAGAAAGACTTGTTGAATAATTTATTCATATCCCGTGTATTGGAAAAGCCGGTAAGTTATTGGCTTGTTATTTTCAGGGAAAAAGACAATTTTCTCAAATGCCTTTATATTTTTACATGCAGGAATGTTCTTCGAACCTTATTAAATGCGACCATTACTGTTTTTGCTGCTTGTATGTTTTATTTCCCTGCGGTCATTTTCGCAACTTATAATGCCGTTAGGTCAGTCACCCCCATATATAAAATGGCGCCTGATAAAAACACAGCATTTCGACATCATCTTTCCCGAAGAGATCGAAGTGGATGCGCAGCGCATCGCCAATGCAATGGAAAATTCCTACTATGATGGAGCAGCCTCTTTAAAAACACTGCCGAAAAGAATCTCTATCGTCATGCAAAACCAGACGACAGACAATAATGCGTTTGTTACTTCAGAGGGAAGAAGAGCAGAATTTTTTTCGACGCCGCCACAGAACCCCAGTAATATGGGTTTAAATAATTGGTACGACGAATTATCATTACACGAATACAGGCACATGGTTCAAACGGATCAGACCAGGATGGGCTGGGGTAAATATGTTTTTTTTGCCTTTGGAAATTCCGGAACATCCGTAACGCAAGGCCTGACCAACCCATTGTGGTTTGTTGAAGGCGATGCTGTAGGTTGCGAATCCGTCATGGGTTATGGGGGCAGAGGCCGCATTCCTTCTTTTGATCTTACATTTCGTACGCAATTACTTTCCCGCGGCGCATTTCCGTATGTAAAATCGGCTTGTGGTTCGATGAAGAATGCTATTCCTAACCAGTATCTGCTTGGATACCTAATGACTACTTATGCAAAAAATCATTTTGGCGCCGATGTATGGAGTAAAGTTCTGAAAGAAACATATAGAAAACCGCCTTTGCCTTTTTCTTTTTCCCGGAATATGAGGAAAGTTACCGGTCTGAATGCCGAACAAATGTATGCGGCAATGACCAGCGAAGTAAAAGATATCTGGAGAAAACAAACAGATAGTTTACAGGAAACACCCGCTGAATATTTTCATCATTCATCAGAAAAAATGTTTGTCAACTATAAATTCCCGCAATACCTGCCGGATGGAAATATTGTAGCACAGAAAGCCGGGCTTGAAGCCGGCAGTTTTGTCGCTTATAAATCAGCCATTGTAGATCAGTCGCAATTTGTTTTGCTAACAAAGGATGGAACTGAAAAAAAGATTCGTTCCTCCGGTGTATTGGACGATAATGGTGTGCTGAGCAGCGCTGCGGATAAAGTTGTGTGGAGTGAATACAGCTACGATCCACGATGGGGAGCACGGAATTATACAGTCATAAAAATATTAGATACAAAAACAAAAAAAATCAAGCAAGATCACTCATCGCAGCCGGCTTCATGCGCCCTGTCTTTCACCAGATGGAAAATTAATCGCAGCCATTGAATTGTCAACGGCCAATAGAGTACATCTTGTATTGCTCGATACGTCGTCAGGCGAAATGATAAAAGAATTCGACAACCCGGATAATAAATTATACGTACAGCCTCATTTTTCCCGGGATGGCAACAGTATCATTATGGTTTTGTCCGGGGAAGGATCAAAGGCGATCGTGAAGGTAGATATTGAATCAGAACGGGAGACCACGCTTCTGAAACCAGTAGCAGAGAATATTTCTGCACCCTTGGATTTTGACAAGTACATACTGTATAATTCAACGAGGTCGGGAATTGATAATATCTATGCTGTTGATACAGCAACCAAAAGAATATATAGGGTCACTGACCGGAAATTCGGAGCATTCAACGCCTGCATTTCTCCGGATAATACAACGATAGCATTCCAGGATTTCACACCGGATGGATTCCGTATTGCTATTATGCCATTAAAACCCGGAGAGTGGAAAGATGTCGCAGGTGAAAAAGATACAGCAACAGAAAGGGAATATTTCCAACCGTATGCAAAAGAAGAAGCAGGCAATATACTTAGCCATATCCCCGATTCAGTATATCCCCTATCTCCTTACAGACGCTTGAGAAATTCTGTGAAAATTTATAGCTGGGGTATTGACCCGCTCACCAATCTTCCTCATATGGGCGTTGGCATTCGCTCACAGGATATGTTGAGCACAACCGAATTGGAAGCAGGGTTCCGCTATGACAAAAATGAAGAAAGCTGGGGCAAATATTTTAAAGTAAATTATAATGGTCTTTATCCTCAATTTTTCTTTGCCTATGCTGATGGAAAAAGAAGATCCATTTTTTCAAATGGAGAAGCGGATACTGCGGGTATAAAATATGACATGATCGGCTATCGTGATATCAATATTGGTGCGGGACTGCCGCTGAATTTCTCCGGTGGATCATTTATCAGAAAAATAAACCTTACTGCCCAGAGTATTCATACAGAACTATCTCAATTATACTTTCGCAACGCTTCGGGGAAAAAATTTAGCAGGCTTGAATTAGGAGATTTTTATTCTTTTCAATATGATGCCTCATTTGAAATGCGGTCGTTGCCAAACCTGAGAGATGTAGCGCCGAAATTCGGAGCGATTTTGCAAATTACCGTTCGCAATACGCCATTCAAAAGTTTTTTCCAGGCAAAACAAACTGCTGTAAACGCAGGCGTGTACTTACCCGGCTTCTTTAAGCATCATTCTATTAGACTGAGATATTATTGGCAGGAGGATGCAAACAGCAACTATCATTTTGAGAATCGCTTCGACTTTATCAGGAATAAAAAGGACCAGCTATTTCACGGCCTGCGGATATGGTCAGTGGATTACAAAATGCCTTTGTGTTACCCCGATCTCCAGGTATTGAAAGGAGTGCTTTATTTCCAAAGATTGAAAGCTGACCTTTTTACAGAGATCTGTTCCGGTAAACCATCTTTCGAAAGTTTAAATAATCCTATCAACCACTACACTAATATCGGGATCGAGTTCACAGCTGATGTAAACATTATGCGTTTTCTTATTCCGTTTGAGGCAGGAATAAGGAGTTCTTATCTCATCCAGGACCATTCGATCAGCAACCAGGTAATATTTAAGATTCCATTATTCTGAAAATAAAAAAGCTCTCCTGTTTAATGGAGAGCCTAAACTTCTTTACAGTTTTCTATTGGTGTCAACCTGAATCCGCCATTTAGCGCATACCCCCGGTTCGGATAATGTATTTTTCCCCGGAAGATTAACAGGTAAGAAAGAATAGTGGAAAGAACTATTGACAGCCGCTAAGATAGAGTTGCAAAAAATTAATGGCAAGTTTCAGAGCAAAAAAAATTATTCAGATTACCCGTAGTTTTACGTTAATAACTTTATGAAACTCTGATAACCCGGAACTCATGACCCCGAAACTTGTAACGTTTAAACATACATCTCCTCTTTCAATGTCTTCACTCTCTCATCTTCCAGGTATTCATCAAAGGACATTAACCTGTCGATCGTTCCTTTAGGAGTTAATTCAATAATGCGATTAGCGACAGTCTGCATAAATGTATGGTCATGGCTCGTGAGTAAAACGATGCCCTTATAATCGGTACATTGTTCATTGAAACTTTGAATACTTTCAAGGTCAAGGTGGTTTGTCGGCTGATCTAATAAAATAACATTCGGATTTTGAAGCATCATCCTGCTGATCATGCAGCGAACCTTCTCCCCTCCGCTTAATACATTTGTTTTCTTCATTACATCATCGCCGCTGAATAACATCTTTCCCAAAAAACCTCTGAGAAATGGCTCATCAACATCCTTAACGTGGTCCGGGACATACTGCCGCAACCAATCCATTAAATTTAATTCCTTATTAAAAAAGTCATTGTTTTCCTGTGGAAGATATGCATGTGTAACGGTGCTGCCCCATTCATAAGAACCACTATCGGCAATTGAATCTGCGGTGATAATATCAAAAAAACTGGTCACTGCTAATGGATCACGACTTAATAATGCGATCTTATCCCCTTTATTTACTGTAAAGGTTACATCTTTAAACAGTACACGTCCGTCAATTGTTTTTGAAAGCTTTTCTACATTCAGAATCTGGTTACCCACTTCACGCAATTGCTGAAAGATTATACCGGGATATTTTCTGTAACTCGGTTCAATTTCTTCAATGGTCAGCTTTTCCAATGCTTTTTTCCTCGACGTCGCCTGCTTGCTTTTCGAAGCATTGGCGCTGAACCGGGCAATGAAATCGATCAGGGCCTGGCGTTTCTCTTCCACCTTTTTATTCTTATCCCCGATCTGGCGCGCCATCAGTTGTGATGATTCATACCAGAAAGTATAGTTGCCGGTAAAAATTTTTATTTTCTGGCGATCCACATCAGCTACATGTGTACAAACGGCATCTAAAAAGTGACGGTCATGGCTGACAACTAAAACAATATTTTGATAGTCCGCCAAAAAATTTTCTAACCAACTTATCGTTTCAATATCCAGTCCATTGGTCGGCTCATCCAGCAGAAGAATATCTGGATTGCCAAATAGTACCTGCGCCAGTAACACACGAACTTTCAGATTAGATGGAATATCTTTCATTAACATAGCGTGAAAGTTTTCACCAACTCCCAGTTCACTTAGCAAAGTTGCCGCATCACTTTCAGCGGTATAGCCACCCATTTCACCAAACTCGCCTTCCAATTCCGCAGCTTTCATTCCGTCTTCTTCCGTAAAATCTGCCAGTGCATAAATGCTTTCTCTTTCCTTCAGCACCTGCCACATTTTTGTATGGCCCATCATCACCGTATTCAACACTGTTTGTTCATCAAATTCAAACTGATTTTGTTTTAGCACCGCCATTCTTTCACCCGGAGTAATTTCAACTGTTCCTTTATTCGGCTCAATTTCTCCGCTAAGTATTTTTAAGAAAGTGCTCTTTCCGGCGCCATTAGCGCCGATAACGCCATAGCAATTGCCTTTTGTGAAATTCAGGTTCACTTCTTCAAACAAAACCCGTTTGCCGTAAGCCAATTTCAGATCTCTTACACTGATCATTTAGTTTTTTTTTGAGTGTGCAAAGGTAAGTCAAAACGGGTTCTTATAGACCGGAAAATGTAGTTGTTACGGTAATTGTGAAAAAAATCCCGGCTCATCGCACATGAACCGGGATTCGATTATCAATACTGAAATTTTCTTAATAATATACCATCAGCTTTCCTTTGACGAGCTTATTTCCGCTGGCATCTCCCACAACCACCATATAGACTCCTCTTGATGCAGGACGCATATCAATAGACAGTAGATGATAAGGCCCAGTGATAGCAAATTTTCCATTATAAACTTTTGCGCCGTGAGCATCATATACCGTCACAGTTCTTTGTGTGCTTCCACCGCCGGAATTATAATAAGCTACAGTAAACTGACCGTTATTGGGACTTGGATAAATGAATAACCGATTAGTAGCCGAGTCGCCGATCCTTAATACATTCGATTGATTGTTACAACCTGTGATCGCATTGACTATATCAACCCGGTAATCACCTAATCCCGTCACATCAGTTGTATACGTAGTGCCTGTCACACCCGGTATCACGGTCCCGTTCCTGTTCCATGTAATATTGAATCCTGTTGAGGAAGGAAGGATCGCTGCAGTAAGTGTAGTAGATAATCCCGGGAACAAACTTGTATAAGGCGAAGCAGACAGCATAACTGTTGGTCGTGCATTAACAGTAAGTATCGCGCCATTCGAAGGAGTTGGGGTAGTACATGTGGCATTGGATAATAATGCACGATACCTGTTGTTATTCATTGCCGCAGTTACGGAATTCAAATTCAACGTTGCGGAAGTTGCACCACCGATATTAGAATAGTTCGCTCCGCCGTCAGTACTAAGCTGCCATTGATAAAGTACACCCGTTCCGCTTCCTGCAACAGTAAAACTTACGTTGCCGGTTTCGCAAATGGTAACATTGACAGGCTGTGCTGTTACTGCAACAGGAATGATAACCGTTAATACAGCCACATTCGAAGTTGCAGGTGGAGCACAGGTCCCACTTACAACAACCCTGTACCTGTTGTTATTCATTCCGGCGGTAGTGCTTGCAATGTTATAGGTTGATGACGTGGCGGTCAAGATAGGACTATAGTTAGCGCCGCCATCAGTGCTCAATTGCCATTGGTATGATAAACCAGTACCAGATGCAGTTACACTGAATGAAGCAGGACTTCCGGAACATACCGTTACGTTTTGCGGATGTGATGAGATCGAAGGAGCCGTGTTCACCGTTAATGATGCGCATGGAGCCGTGACCGATTGACCGCATTGTCCTGTTAACCTGCAACGATAAAAAGTTTCGCTGATCGCGGTAGTAACATTTGTAAGAGTAAGCGTTGCCGAAGTTGCACCGGGTACATTCGTCCAGGTTGTACAATCAGGACTCGTCTCCCATTGATAAAAATTTACTCCGCTGGCGACAACGGTAAAGGTGGCATCACTTCCTGCACACACAATTTGATTTGTCGGTTGAGATGTAATAGTGGGTCCGACACCTGGAAGAATAGTGTAAGTAATTACACGTGTCTTGACGATCGCACCGGATGTACCGGTGATAGTAATATTGTAAGTACCCGCCGTAAGACTATTCGCATTATTTAACGTAACAACAGAACCCGAGCCCGGCGCCACTGGATTAGTTCCAAACGTAATAGTAGTTCCCGATGGAACATTACCGGCGGAAAGATTAATTGGCGTACTGTATCCTCCGCTTGAAGTGGTGCCCAGTGTGATCGCTGCAGTGGAAGGTCCGCTGCATGCAACAGTTGCGGGCGAAGGGCTATCAAAATCAAAACTTGCTACCGGAATGGTCAGAGTAAAATTATTATTGGAAATATCGAAGAAAACATTTCCTACAGCTTCAACCTTTATCCTCGCCGTTGTAGTGGTAACTGAAGGCATCACTAACGTTTCTGTACCATCGTTTGGTGTGCTTGCTGCCAATACTGTTGGATAGGTAAGTCCGCCGTCAGTTGATAATGAGATCCTGACATTCGATACACTTATTGGCGCTCCGCTTGTGCCCGCTACATCCCAGGTTATTGTTTGAGATGAGCCTCCCGCCCAGCTTTCTCCACCATTGGGCGCAGTCACTAAAAATGGCCCTGTACCGTCAATGGCATTTACCTGGAAAATACCGGAGAATGCGGCCTGGCAACCATCTCCCCCAGTAGTCACGCCGCCGCCACCGGCACGATTATCCCGTACTGTCAATCTGAACTTCATTGCTCGTCCAACAAGCGGCAATGTTTCGCCTTTTAATCCGCCCATAACAACGGGAGGGTTTGCAGGATAACCGGCTAATATTACATTGATGTCAGGAAAAGTGCGGCTTCCTGTCGTCAACGGTACACGTGATTTAAAAAGCGGAGCCGTTGTACTCGTGGCACCAGCATTCCACGCACCGCTCGGTCCGACATCCCATTCTTCCCAGCAATAAGTAATTGCATCGCCATTGGCATCCGTTGCAGAACCTGTTAATGTAAAGGGAGTATTTAATGGTATGTTAGCATTATTATTATTCATGGCTGTTATCTGGGGAATAGAATTTCCTGTTGGAATCGCTACTCTGCAACTGCCACCCCCTTCCAGAAATGTACTTATCTCATCAAAACTAATAGTGTGAAAAAAAGGATCACTATGAGGTTGTGTGTTGTCATTACCACATATACCTGCATAAGCCATGATGGTGGTACCACTTCCTACTTCATAAGCACGTGCTGCTACCCGGTTTCCATTGCAACTCCCGGTAACGCTGTTAAAGGTATGGTTGCCCCCGAACTGATGTCCCATTTCATGAGCAACATAATCAATATCAAAATTATCGCCGACAGGGTTGGATAGACCGGTCACTCCACGGGCTTTGTTATTTGTATTGCAAACGACACCAAGGCCAGCGACGCCTCCACCACCTGTACTGAATACATGCCCGATATCAAAATTCGCAGTACCAATTATGCTGGTAATGTTCGTTTGATTTTGACCAAGCATTGTGCTACCGTTATTATTTGTATAAGGATCGGTGGTGCCGTCAAGATAGATCAGCAGGTCTGTATTCGCAATGAGTATAAGTCGTACTGCCACTTCCAGTTCATAAACACCTGTCACACGGTTGACGGAAGTAGTCATCGCGGCCAGAGTAGCCGCGATCGTTGGTGGATTGGGTGAACAAACGGCAGCAGCATATTCACCTGTGCATGCTAACGCTAAACGGTAAGTATATAATTCTGTACCGCGACAAGGTCCCGCCATAATTCTTGCTGCAATATTAGTTTGATCCGGAACATTACATATAAAATCACTATTCTGCTTTCGGTAGTCGCGGGTGTAATAGCTATTATAGTAATTTAAATTGCCTCTTGCATAAGGATCAATATAAATTTCGCCATTGATAGAGATTATTTGTGCACTAAATCCGAAATAGGGATTGAAGTCAAAACGAACAGAGGCATATGGATCATCAATACCCTGCCCGGCAAATGTTTTTATCCCGGGATATTTTATAGCCAATCCAGGTTCCATGATCGGGCTTTCCCATACCCGGAATCTTTCGGTCGTTCCATTGGGCATTGGCAACTCGACGACTGGTGCCTGGCTGCGGTCTGCCAGGTTTTGCTCGGTTGGCAATGACCATAAAAAGTTTTTCATTCCCGTGACGTTCAAACTGGTTGTCCTGTATTTTTCGGGCACGATCACTCTTTTATCATTGACTCTTTGAATAGAGCTTTCACCCTGATCGGTAAAAAAATTATTCTGGGCAAAAAGTGAAAGAGAGAAAAATATCGCCGGCAAAAAGAAGCTGACAGTTAAGTAAAATTTCTTCATACGCTGAGTTTGGTTACGATAAAAATAGGGATAAAAGAAATGCGATTCATGTTGAAACAGATACCGTGTATAAAAAATCCTGCAACATTAAAAAACAGGACTTTTGAAAAAAAATTACAAGTTTCAAACTATTGCAATAGTAATTTTTCCTGAAACATCATAAAATAACATAAGCATGATTAAAGATATGGTCGTCGTTGCTTTTTTGCTTTTTTCATTGCTTTATTAAGCGTAAAAATTCATTCAAACGCAGTGTTTAAAGAATCATCTTCATATCGATCAACTTTTTTAAAAGGTTGCTGAATTAGATTAAAAAAAGTCCCGCCCTGCAATAATGCAGAGCGGGACTTTGTATTTCGTTATTCTGATTTCAGATGTCCGATTAATATCCCATATCACCCATACCAGGAGCACCGTGGCTATGCGGAGCTTCTTCTTTCTTTGGTTTGTCAGCAATCACACATTCAGTAGTCAACAACATTCCAGCAATAGAAGCTGCATTTTCCAAAGCGATACGGGTAACTTTTGTCGGGTCAATCACACCGGCCTTGAAAAGATTTTCGTATTCTTCCGTTCTTGCGTTGAAACCATAATCACCTTTTCCTTCCTTCACTTTTTGAACAACGATAGAACCTTCGATACCTGCATTCTCAACGATCTGGCGAAGCGGTTCTTCCAATGCTCTTCTAACGATAGCAACACCAGTACCTTCATCTTCGTTGCTGCCTTTTAATTTCTCCAATGCTTCAATGGCACGAACGAACGCCACGCCACCGCCCGGAACGATACCCTCTTCTACGGCAGCTCTTGTTGCATGCAAAGCATCGTCAACACGGTCTTTCTTTTCTTTCATTTCCATTTCTGTAGCAGCGCCAATATTCAATACAGCTACACCACCGCTTAATTTAGCAAGGCGTTCCTGCAATTTTTCTTTGTCATAATCAGAAGTAGTTACTTCTATCTGCGCTTTGATCTGGTTGATGCGTGCAGTGATATCTTCCTTTTTGCCTTTACCGCCAACAATAGTAGTATTGTCTTTATCAATAGTAACTGTTTTTGCCTGGCCAAGATAAGTAAGATCAGCATTTTCCAGTTTGTATCCCTGCTCTTCGCTGATCACCGTACCGGCAGTCAGCTTCGCAATATCTTCCAGCATTTCTTTTCTGCGGTCTCCAAAACCAGGAGCTTTTACAGCAGCCACCTTCAAAGTACCACGGAGTTTATTTACAACCAATGTTGCCAATGCTTCACCTTCGAGGTCTTCAGCAATGATCAGCAATGGACGGCCACCCTGTGCAACTTTTTCAAGAATATGAAGAACATCTTTCATATTGCTGATCTTTTTATCGTAGATCAGGATATATGGATTCTCCAATTCTGCTTCCATCTTTTCGCTGTTGGTAACAAAATAAGGAGAGATATAACCACGATCGAACTGCATACCTTCTACTACTTCGATCCCTGTTTCAGTTCCGCGGGCTTCTTCTACTGTGATCACACCTTCTTTACCCACTTTCTTCATTGCTTCTGCGATCAGCTTTCCAATTTCAGCATCATTATTAGCGGAGATCGCAGCCACTTGTTGAATTTTGCTGCTGTCATTTCCTACAGTCTGTGACTGAGTCTTCAGATGTTCAACAACTTTAGTTACAGCTTTGTCAATTCCGCGTTTCAGATCCATCGGGTTAGAGCCGGCTGCTACCATTTTCAAGCCTTCGCTGATAATGGATTGAGCTAACACGGTTGCAGTAGTCGTACCATCACCTGCAATGTCAGCGGTTTTAGAGGCTACTTCTTTTACCATCTGGGCGCCCATGTTTTCAATGGGATCTTCCAGTTCAATTTCTTTTGCTACAGTTACGCCATCTTTAGTGATAGAAGGCGCTCCGAATTTTTTCTCAAGCACCACATTGCGGCCTTTGGGACCAAGGGTTACTTTCACAGCGTTGGAAAGAACGTCAACGCCTTTTTTCATTCTATTCCTTGCTTCAATATCGAAGAAGAGTTGTTTTGCCATTGTAAATAGATTTTAGTATTAAGTACTTAGTATTTTGATTTTTTGTTTCCAGCTTTTGAGCCCTGACTGAGCTTTTGCTGCGACGCTCCGTTCAAAACCTGGATTTCTATTCAGCAGGTCTTAGTACTAACATCTTAGCACTAAGTATTGCCTTACACTATCGCTAAAATGTCACTTTCTCTCATGATCAGGTAATCTTGTCCTTCGATCTGAATCTCTGTTCCGGCATATTTACCATAGAGAACGGTGTCGCCTGACTTAACGGTAACGGGTTCATCTTTTTTACCAGGACCCGCAGCTATAACGGTGCCGCGTTGCGGTTTCTCTTTTGCAGTGTCCGGGATAATAATACCACCGGCGGTTTTTTCTTCGGCAGCAGCCGCTTTCACGATCACCCTGTCATGCAGTGGGGTAACGTTTACTTTCTTAGCCATAATTGTATTGATTTTTGAGTTTTGAAGATTTGCCCAATCCTTCAGCAAGTGTAGGATTTTGGGACGGCGAAGGTACAGGAAATAATGTGCCGGTTGATTTCAAAAAGACAATTTTTCACTATTTCTGAATAAATTGTCAGGATAAAAATGTTGCAGCACTTCAGAAAGGACAAATTTACATAAGCAACCCTACTTCTATCAAGCAATGAGATTCATCAAACCGATGGCATTTCTTCCAACTCAATTTGTTTTCCAATCTTTTGAACAAAGATTTTCCGGCCATATTTTCCCCGTAAAATTATCTCGCCCGCTTTGGCTTCAACGGGAGCTTTTTCCAATTTTTCATCTTTTGCTAAAACGACTTGCCACAATTTATTCCCGGATGCCGGTGTCAGCGATATTTTCTCATTTCGTTCCTTGCTCATTCCTACTTCAAACGGCCTTTCCGTTATTTCTGTCGTGGTTACTGAAAAAGATTCTCCATCCTTCCATGCCGCTACCCACTTTACGGGATCACCTTTTGTTTCAATATAAATGACATTAACAACAGTTGGACCATGATATAATGAATTGCCGTCGCTATCTACGGGGATATTTCCCGGTGTATGCATACTAAAATAAGCATCTATCTTCCTGATACCATGTTTTTGTTGAGCACAGGAAATAAGGCTAATCAAAAAAAGACTTAAAAAGATATAAGTTCTGAATTTCATTAGACAAAATTACCTGTTATGTTTCAATACATACCAGCTTTAACATGGCTAATGCAAAAGGCTGATCAGGAGATCAGCCTTGGAATTAATTTTAATATCAGATCATTTTATTTTATTGCTTCACCACCTTGGATAAATACCACTTGCCATCGACCCGTGTTCGCAACATATACGAAGCGGCGCTCAGGTGTGTGTTTGACAGATCAACCCTGACCTCGTTACCAATTCCGAACTCTTTAAAATAAACCCTCGCACCCGCCATGTTCAGCAATTCGACCTGTATCTTTTGCTGCGGTGTCTTCGCAAAGCGGACATCAATAAATGAATGGAACGGATTATTGATCACCCAAACATTCTGTTGTGCATTCGGGTTCTTTATCAATATGATCTTGCTATAGACAAACCGTCCGTCAATGTCAACCATTTTGAGGCGATAATAGTTGTACTCATTCACTTGCCTGTCATTCATTCCATAATTCCGCTGCACAGTGCTGTATCCGGCGGCATCAACCTGGCCTATTGAGTGGAAGTCAGTTCCATCAGGTGATTTCTCCACATCAAAATATTTTGAATTCAATTCGGTACTCGTACTCCATTTGAGAGAAACAAATTTGTTTTCAAGTCGTCCGCTGAAATCAAGTAAAGTAACAGGAAGAGAAACATTGTTGTCAACCAGGAAGAATTTGGAAAATCCTGTAAAAGTTGCAGTGAATATGTAACCGGTACCGTAGGCAGTAGGGGTAGTAGCCATTTTGACCGTATTACCTGAATTAGCAGCGGCCATGGTAGCGGCAGTGGTTTTGGCAATCATTAAAGCACCTGGGGTCCCGCTATAAGTTGATAGTTCTGCTGCTGTAAAATATAATCCAATAGTATAAGTTGCACCTGGATTAGTAGTGGGTGTTACCTCGATAACCTTTTGAGAGCGGAATCCGCCTGAGAATGCCTGCCACGTATTTCCGGCTTCAAATATATTTGAACTGACACAGCCAAGATCTGCGGTGGCATTTGTAAGACTGTTGATTATGTTATTGCCATTATAAAAATAATAAGTGCCATTACTGCCCGTGTATTCCGAGCGATTATTATTTAGTACGGTTTCAATAGCATTACCTGTAGGATTTATTGTAAAGGTCATTACAGGTCTCGCATAACCCCCGAAAATTGTATTTGCCGTGGTAAGGCTGCATCCTACACCGCCATTTACTCTATCATGTTGTTCGGTGGCCGTGCCGGAGGTCCCGTCTACAAGGTCAGCTGTAGCACCGGCTGCTGAAGTATTGTCAAAGCACATATCCACAAGAATATTTGAAGTGCCATCCCATACAAATGCAGATGAAAGGGTAAATGTATTTGAACCAACAACGGTAGAATAGTTGACAGGTCCAAAAACAGTTGATAAGCTGCCCTCAAATGCGTTCCCTCCACCTACTAATGAACCAGTCGTAGTATTTTTCATCTTAATTGTAAGGCTATTAAACGGAGCAGTGGAAACTTTTGTTGAGACATTAAGACTGATGCTGGTGACCGTACCCGCATTAAAGCCTGCTGCCTTGAGTTCTGAAGCGAGATATACCATCTGTGTTCGTGCATCAGTAAATTCACCTCTGAAAGGCTGGGAAAGTGTTGTATTGCTCACACCGATTGTGGCAGTCACGGGAACACTGGGTTCTGCCGGGGCCACATCATTATCAACAATTGTAAAAGTGTAAGAAGAACTGCTTGGTGCAGCAACTGCATTTGTTCCTCCGCCTATACTATAGGTCAGTGTGAACGATTCAGTAGATTCTATTTCTGCATCATTGTAAATGCGTATCGTAATTGGAACAGGTGTGGTAGAACCGCTGGCGAAAGTGACAACACTTGATGGAGCTGCAAAATTACCATTCGTTGTAAAATCATAATCCACTCCTTGAGTAGCTGTACCGCTCGGAGTCAAAGTAATATTGGCAGCTCCTGTAGGAGCCTGGTCAATCGTCATATTAACCGTATAGTCCGTATAGTTTCTGCAAACAGAACCTGATGTAGCTGTCGCTTCAGTTTTGAAATTGTAATTAGTCGCAAACCGGACATAAGGATTTGTGAACGGAATTTGTGAGGTCCACAAACCTCTCCCGTGTGTAGCTGCTAAAACAGTTCCATCACTTTTCCGATACTGAAGCATATCCGTTCTTACAACCGGGAAACCTGAGTTTTGACTCCAGGCTGTAGAACCGCCATTGATAAGACTCGTTTCATATATCCCCATTTCAGTTGCGAGAATAGCTTTGGTATTGTCTTCAGGATAAAACATGGCCCATCTTACCGGTATATCCGGCAAGCCTGTCCCTGTAATATTTGTCCAGCCGGTACCTCCGTTTGTAGATACCCAAGACGTGAGTTGCTCCATAGTTTGAAAACGTGGTGATAAGGTTATTATCAGTAGTGCCGATAGCTATAGATGATACATTAGTTGTACTCATACTTCCACCTGTAATATTTGTCCCCGTAGGTGAAGCACTATTAGCATTATCAACTCTCACCACACGGCCACCAGAAGTTCCAAAGAAAACCCTGTTTGCCGTGTACGGAGACACTGTTACACAAGAGACAGAGCCTGTTGAAAATGCAGAAATCGGCATTGAGTAAAACGATGAGCCTGTCTGGGGATTGTCCCATCGGATGTAATGACCGGCCCCTGCGCTGGTGTACATCTTATTACCAACATCATCATAATCTGTTGGATTAATGAATTGACCTGTCGAACTTGAAAAATTTACAGAAGACCAGTTTGCCCCACCATTCGTACTGCGTCTGTAGTTGCTGAAAGTAGTAGAACTGAATTGATATGACGGTTCATCCTGATCAATGTGCACAAATCCACCATCACCTCCTAATACTTCGGTACTTCCTCCAAGCCCCGCATTGGTAAGCTGATGTGTTCCGTTATCCTGTGCACCTGCAAGAAAATAATTGGCAGTGGAAGGATGTATTGCGCAGGAATAAAATTGTTTTAGCCTGAGACCGTCATTTCTATCAGTATATGTTGCGCCGTTATCACTTGAATAAAACAATCCTCCGTCAGTTCCGACTAAAACCTGCGAGCCACTGCTCCACACCACCGCATGATGGTCGGCATGCACGTAATTATTAACAGTACCTACCCACCTTGTGATCTGGGTCCATGATGTACCGCCATTTGTCGTTCTGTAAAAATTCAATCCACCCGCAACGACGTTTTGATCGTTACCGGGATCAACACCTATTGCAAGATCATACCATCCCTGACCTGTGTTAATAGATGGTTCCCCAGCAATACTGGGAGGTGAAGTTGTTGTAGCAGCCCAGTTAGCACCTCCGTCTGTTGACTTATAAATGGTTGGGGTAAGATAACTGGAATTACACGTCAGAGCGTATAATGTGTTACCCGAAACAGCAATTTCAGTATTATACTGGACGCTTGGGATAGCAGTAGCCGGAGCGGTCCATGTGCCCGAAGCAACTGTGGAAGGATTGTCGGTATAACGATACGCCGCAACCGCAGCCGAAGATTCCAGGTAACCACAAACGATATGCAATCTTCCTGTGCTGCTCAGTTTCATATCCGTGACATTGCTGCTAAGACCAGTCGGTGTAATGTCGGTCCAATTTGTTCCACCATTGGTTGATCTTTGGATTCCGCTTCCGCCGCCAACTGTGGTCACATATACATTGCCTGAACCATCGCACAAAACCTTTGACACATTAACAAAGCCAGTTGTATTTCCTAAAAGGGACCAATTCACGCCATGGTCAGTGCTTTTCCAAACTCCTCCACCAAAGACAGCATCCGAATTGAACGTTTTTTCACCGGTTCCAAAATACATAATACTATTGTCAGTTGGATCCTGGCAAATACTGGCAATAGCCAGGTTACCAAAAAAATCATTGACAACAGACCAGGCCCCAGCGGATGTTGATGTAATATCAGTTGTTTTCCAAAGTCCTCCATCAACACCGCCAACCCATACTGTATGATTAGTAGCATCAGCCAGATCAACCCATATAGCTCTCATGCGTCCGCTTGTTACGGCATCTGATGCGGCCTGCGTTCCTCTTGTATTACCATTACTCGGGCCTATCACATCCGTATTCGGGCCTCTCTCTGTCCATGTTAATGCATCAAGGCGGCTGGAATATGTTCCATTGAGTCTCGCAATTCTTAATTCTTCAATAGCCTGTATCAAACGATATTTCGGAACATAGCCAAGAGAAATATCTTTTGTCATTTCAAATTCCATTTCCTGTGCCAGACGGATTCCGTCTTCATTTTCTTCTCCATCTTCGCCTTCTTTTTCATTTTCGATACTATTTACCCTTATTTCGCTTAGCCCAAGTTGTCTCAGGTTTTTTTTGACTGGCCAAAAGAAAAACAACGAAAAAGTGGCTAAAAAAAGAATGACAACTGCAGCCCATCTTCTGAAAAGTGATCTGTGCAGTAATGGAATTTTTTCCGATCTTTTGCCAGATTGGATCAGTTCCTCCAGGCGCCGTTTCATTTTATGCTCTATATTTTTTTCGTCACTTGAATCCCCGGAAAGATTCAATGTCATTTCCTCGTCGAAATTGTTGTACCAATCATTAAGAAGTTTTTTCTCTTCGTCAGTGGCATTGCCTGAAAGATATTTTTTTGCTAACAAGGATAATTCTTCGTGTGTCATGATTAATAGGATTTTGAAGTGAATGCGTAACCAGTATAGTGTGAAAAAAAGGGCCGAACCCTACCTTGATTGAAAAATTAAAACAGAAAAAAATCTCTCATCCGTGCACGAAGCTTCTGTAGTGCGGTGGTAATGTGCTTTTCGACCGTTTTTTCCGAGACATCAAGTCGTTTCGCAATTTCTTTATTCGGCAAATTATTTTGCCTGCTGTATTGAAATACCAGTTTGCACTTCCGCGGTAACCGGTTGACCTCTTTTGCGATCATCTGTTCAATAAAAAGAAGATCCATTGCATTTTCTGTTACCGGGCCTGTTTCTTCATTTAAGGCTGCGGCCCGATGTTTATTTGACATAGCTTTTTCGCTCAATATAGCATACTTGGCAGCGGAGGCAAGCCATGCATGTATGTTCCTGATGGGCTCGTTTTTGTTCGTTTGCCGCCTCCATAAACTTCCAAAAACCTCCTGCACTATATTTTCTGCAAGATGTTTCGAATGCAGGTGATAATAAGCGACACCGAAGACCTTCTTCCAATAAAGATGATAGATTTTTTCGAAATCAAAATCCTCCTGAATGAAAGATTGCAATCTTTCTTTATTTGTATTTATAGACTCGTTGAAAATCATAGAAAGAATAGTAACAGATAGTGGCCGGTTAATGCAATGGTATAAAGTTATTTATTTATTTTATTTATGAAGAAATAATTTTTACTGCTATATTATTTAACCGGCGTTTATGTGTACAGATGGATAGAAAAACAATCACACGTGAATAAATGGCTGTAATATTATTTTTTTTAAAATAATTGTTTTTGTTTCTCGTAGTGGCTTCGGCTGATTCTAAAATCTTATCTTCGCCGTCCAAACAGTTCTTGGAATGATCAGCAGAAGAAATATCCGTGTAAAAGTGATGCAGACTCTGTACACGATGGTTACACTTGGAAAAGAATCCAGCCCTCCCGAACATCAAAAATTGTTGCAGCAGCAGTTCGACCAGGTCCGGTCATTATTTATTTATCTTATCTATTTTCTTGCAGAAGTTACCCGCTATGCCGAAACGTATTCGCATCAGCGTGCAGGCAAGCACTTACCAACATCTGCAGATCTTAATATTAATATTAAGATCGCCGGTAATGAGCTACTATTGAAAATGCTGAATGACCCGGCATTGAAAGAACAGTTTACAAAGGAAAAGCCGCAACAATATATAAACGCTGAACTGGTGCGCAAAATATATCTTGACCTGACAGCAACCAACGAATACAAAACTTATATTTCTGCCGCTGACCGCAACAGTAATGAAGAAAAAAAGATCATCGAATTCATATTGAATGATATGCTTTTGGCGAATGATTCATTTGTGTCGCATACCGAAGACAATTTTTTTAATTGGGATGATGATGGTGAAATGATCGTTCAATTACTGGTAGCATATATGCAGAAGCCTGGTAGTTATAATTTTAAGCAAATGCTCACTCCTGATAAGGAAATTTTTGCCAAAACTCTTTTGCAGACTGTGTTTGAAAAAGATGAATACCTGCAAAGCCTGATCATCCCCAAATTAAAGAACTGGGACCCAGAAAGAATTGCTTTGCTGGATATGATCCTGATGAAAATGGGGGTCAGCGAATTTCTCTATTTCGAAACGATACCGCCTAAAGTGACGATCAACGAATACATTGATCTTGCTAAAGAATACAGTACGCAACAGAGCGGGCAGTTTGTAAATGGCATCCTCGATAATATACACAAAGAACTGGTCCAGGATGGCAAGATGCAAAAAGTGGAATACAAGAAAGTTGATAAGCTAAAAAACTGACCATATCAGGACAACCTGTTGACGAATAAACTTGTTCACCTATTAACTAACCTGTACATTTGCATCCCAATAAATTCGGGAAATCTAAAAAAATGGCAATGAAAATTTTCTTAATGATACTGACCGCTACAGTTATTTTTGCCGGCTGTAAAAGCGGAGATAAAAAAGCCGGGGAATTGAGTGATGAAGAAAGAATGAAAGCAGTAAAAGACTCTTCCAATTTCACAACCGTTCAATGGCTCGATTCCACTTACCGCGACCTGGGAACAGCGAAAGAAGGAGATAAAGTGGAAGTTAATTTTCATTTTAAAAACACCGGCAATCATAACCTCATTATCAGTAATGTATCGGCACAATGTGGATGCACTACTCCCGATTGGCCGAAAAAACCGATCGCTCCGGGAGAAGAAGATGTGATCAAGGCTGTATTTAACAGCGAACACCGCGTCGGTGAAAACCATAAAGAAGTTTATGTTGAAGCCAATACCACACCACAAAAATCTATGACACTTGCTTTCAGAGTGGAAGTGACCAATAAATAAAAAGTTTTATCCACCAGCTACATTTAAATTTAGTATTATGAAATTAATTTTCTCGTATCTCACAACATTTATAGTTGCCATTATTTTTTCAGGTTGTGTGCCGCCAACTGGTCAACAAGGCGGCAAAGGCGGTTCCGGAATGGGTGGCACAGTCCAGTTACTTTTTTTAGGCGGTATGGTTGTTGTATTCTGGCTATTTTTTATTCGCCCGCAAGCAAAAAGAGCTAAGAATCAGAAAAAATTTATCGAAGACCTTGGGAAGGGAAGTAAGGTCGTAACCATCGCAGGGATACATGGAATTATCAATAAAGTGAATGAAGACGGAACACTGAATATAGAAGTAAGCCCCGGCAGTTATTTAAAAATTGAAAAAAGCGCTATCAGTATGGATTGGACAGCGGCATTGAATAAACCGGCTGTTGCAGACAAGAAATAGCTACGAATTTAATAATATCGAGATCCGAAGTTCCGTCCTATCGAATTTCGGATTTTTTATTTTAAGCTCATGTTGAAAATCGGTCTTACAGGTGGTATCGGCAGCGGGAAAAGCACCGTTGCAAAGATCTTCGAAGTGCTTGGCATACCTGTGTACTATGCCGATGAAGCAGCAAGAGGAATAATGAATGCTGATAAACAATTGAAAGCTGCTCTTATAAAAAACTTTGGTGAACAAACGTATCGGAATAACCAGCTTAACAGGGCATATCTTGCTTCCGTTGTCTTCGGAGATAAAGAAAAGATCGCTCTGTTGAATTCCCTCACCCACCCCGCCACTATTCGTGATGCCAACAGGTGGATACAAGAACAGACCTCTCCTTACATCGTCAAGGAAGCGGCTTTATTATTTGAAAGTGGCGCTAATAAATATCTCGATCTTGCTATCGGTGTATATGCGCCGCAGGAACTACGCATCAGTAGGGCAATAGAACGGGATCATGTTACAAGAGAGGAAGTGCTGCAGCGCATCAGCCGGCAAATGGATGAAGATGAAAAAATGAAGCTATGCGATTTTATCATTACCAATGATGAGCAGCAATTGATCTTGCCGCAGGTACTGAAGTTGCATGAGCATTTCCTGGAGATGAAATCTTAAGACTTTTAACCACCACTTATATAAAATACTTTCCCGGCAGGGAATAATTTTTTAACTTACGATTTGCTTAAAATAATTTCTCCTTTGATAAAAAAACAAGGATGAAGTTCACGCCCTTCCTAATAATTCCCTGCTTCTTTCTAATGGGAACCTGCATTGTGCATGATTCAAATAATATTTCGGATGCCAAAAAAGATGAGCCAGCATATGCCGGGAAGAAAATTGATTTTGAAAAAGATGTTTTGCCGGTATTGATCAATAATTGTTCACCCTGTCATTTTACAGGGGGAAAAATGTATGAGAAACTACCTTTTGATAAAGCGGCTACCCTTATTGACAATAGCGATAAGATCATGAAGCGTGTAGGTAACGATGAAAAGAAATCGGTAATAAAAGAATTTATTCTTCAAAATAAAGCTGGCTTATCCAGCGTTCAGGCCGCTACTAATAAGGATTGATCCGATGTAAATTGAAGTGGCAAGGCCGCTCATTTCAAATTCGCCAAAGCTCCTTTGATCCTTTTAAATCCCTCTTCAATTTTTTCCATACTATTGGCAAAAGAAAAACGAACGCATTTCGGATCACCAAACGCATCACCCATCACGGAAGATACGTGTGCTGTATTCAGCAGATACATACAGAAGTCGTTGGAATTATTAACAACAGTTTTTCCATCGCTTTTGCCAAAATAATAACTCACATCCGGGAAAATATAAAAAGCGCCTTCCGGGTCAGCACATTTAACACCCGGAATTTCTCTCACCAGCTCCAACACTTTTTTTCTCCTTCTTGTAAATTCCTTTACCATTTCTATCGTTGGCCGCAGATCAGTTGTCAATGCCACCACGGCAGCTCTTTGCGCAAATGAATTAGCACCGCTGGTAAATTGTCCCTGCAATTTTTCGCAAGCTTTCGCTATTTCAGTATTGGCAGCTATGTATCCGAGCCGCCAGCCCGTCATTGCAAATCCTTTACTTAAACCATTTATTATTATAACCCTTTCCTTTATGTCATCAAACTGTGCAATGCTTTCATGCTTGCCAACGAAATTGATATACTCATATATCTCGTCTGCGATAATAAATACATGCGAGTATTTCCTGAATACTTCTGCCAAATCTTTCAATTCATTTTTACTATACACGGAGCCGGAAGGATTACAGGGAGAAGAAAAAAGAAAAACCTTCGACCGTTCAGTAATAGACTCTTCCAGCTCCTTTGCATTGATCTTAAAATCATTTTCCATTTTTGTGCTGAGGATAACCGGAACTCCACCCGCAATTTTTACCAATTCAGAATACGTGACCCAGAACGGAGCAGGAATGATCACTTCATCTCCTTCATCCACCAAAGCAAGAATAGTATTTGCCAGGCTTTGCTTAGCGCCTGTTGATACAACTATATTTTCGGGCTTGTAATCAAGGTCATTGTCTCTTTTGAATTTTGCACAAACAGCTGCACGGAGATCAGGATAACCCGCGACCGGGGGATAATGGCTCCAGTTATCATCAATCGCTTTTTTAGCCGCTTCTTTAATATGCTGAGGCGTATCAAAATCAGGCTCACCGAGACTGAGGTCAATCACATCAATTCCCTTGGAGCGAAGCTCACGACCAAGTTTGGCCATCTTCAATGTTTCAGGTTCTGCAAAACGATCAAGTAAAGAGGATAATTGCATAGGTTCTGCTGTTAGTTGCATCTTAAGTTTGTTTAGTTTCAGTTCGCAAAATTAAGGATAGAAACGACTCCTCCTTTTTCATTTTTCATAACAGCAAAACCAAGCGTCATGAAAATCCCTACTTTCATATTGTGATTCATAAGTCAAATCAAAATAAATTCAGTGACCGCTTATGAATAAATGGATCAAATCTCTTTTTGCTGCCGCAGTAACGACGGGCCTTGTAATTCTCTTTTACAAGAAATCACTGTCATCGCAAAAACCGATTTTATGCAAAGTCCATTATGTATTAAGCAACCGACACGATCAAGACAGTGACCAGGATAAATTGGGTGAAATACCTGCCACTATTAAAGAGAACATTAACCGCCTCGGCTATTTTTCCATTTTGAGGATAACTAAAGACAACGATCTTGATATTTTAGTTGAGAATGTCAGGGACACTGCTGTACTGCGTCGAGCCGTCCAGCAAAACATTCAGAATAAAAAGATCGGGTTCCGGGAGATCTATACATTGAATGAGCTTCCCGCTTTTTTTTCTGCGGCTAATAATGTCGCTGATAAAATATTTGCTACCGTCAAAAGGAAAGATGAAGGAATTTATTCCATTCTTTCACCATTGGCGCCAGATGAAATAGATGGTGACGAAGTTTATCCACCGGCAATTGGCGCCATAAATAAAAAAGATACGGCAGTTCTTAACCGGATATTACATGAGCCTAAGGTCTTAAATGCAATTCCGGAGGATGTACAATTCTCTTTTGGAAAGCTAACAGATGAAAACCAACTGCTGAACACTCCGGATGATCTTCATTTGTATGCTATCCGTACAAGAGATGAAACGGCTATACACAACGATGATATTGAAAGCGCCGAAGCCGTACATGATAACTACAATGGCACAGGAATCACTATCAAGTTCGACAATACCGGAACAGCTAAATGGGCAAAGTTGACAAGTGAAAATGTTGGTCGCTACCTGGCGATTACCCTGGACGACCTTGTCGTTTCTACACCACGTGTTTATAGTCCTGTAACAGGAGGATGGGCCACATTTTCTTTTTTACATGCGGAGATAGATGCTTCCGGTTTAGCGAAACAATTAACGACAAAGCGTTCCCCTGCTGAGCTTGCTATTATCAAAGAAGAAATATTCCCGAAAAATACAGGTAGTCATGGGAATCTTTTATTGATCCTTTCACTGACCTTTGTCATTGCTGGCGGAATTGCCTTCCTTATCTTTAATTCCCTGAAAAACAAGTAGCACCGGCATAAAATATCCATGACCAAACCCCGTAAAACCTGTTTAAACTTCTGCCTGAAAACCCTATCTTTGCCGTCCTTTAAAAAATGTGAAGTCCTGTCCCTTGCGCTGCAAAGAGCATGGCTTAAAAAGTAAATACTAACAACGTATGCAACTGAAAGGTTTGGTTCGATTCTTTACGATCCTGCTTATTGTTTATTCTGTCTATCAGCTTTCATTTACCTGGTTTGTTCGTCAGCATGAAAAAAAGATGGAAGCCCGTGCTCATAGTTTTGTAAAACTGAATTATCCTGCACCCGAGGTAAAATATCCGGACAATAAAGATTCACAGGCAATATACAAGGAAGTGCTGGACACCGTCTACAAGCAAAGATTGAAACGTTTGCTGGATAGCACAAAAGATGTAACGGTTACTTACGGTATTACCGGCGCTGTTAGTTATCAGAAAGCAAAAGGAGAAGAACTGAATCTTGGATTGGACCTGCAAGGCGGAATGAACGTAACGCTTGAAGTAGAAATGACCGGCCTGCTTACAACGTTATCCAATAATTCAAAAGATGCAAATTTTTTGAAAGCAATTGAAAATGCGGATAAACGTAAGGCCAATAGTGATGCAAACTTTGTGACACTGTTTGCGGAAGAATATGAAAAGCTCAACCCGGGAGGTAAACTTGCATCATTATTTGCGGCTGCCAGCGGAGGTAAAATTAAATTGCAATCCAGCAGCAATTCGGATGTAATATCCTACCTGAATGACCAGTCGAAGATCGCTTTTGATAATAACTTCCGTGTATTAAATACCCGTATTGACCAGTTTGGTGTAGCGCAACCGAATATCAATCCGGATCGTGACCGTGGCATCATCACGGTAGAACTGCCAGGCATTCAGGACAAGGAAAGGGTAAGGAAATACCTTCAGTCATCAGCTAACCTGCAATTCTGGGAAGTATATAATTTATCGGAATTGTGGCCAAAAATTCTCAAAGCAGATGATGCTTTTTTTGCAATGATGGGTGGAAAAACGACCACGGTTGATACAACCAACAAAGACACGACAGCTAAGAATAATAATGATACAGTACCCAAAACAATACAGGATACTACCAAAAGCAGGCGAATATCTGATATAGATAAAGCACCTTCTCCGGACACAGGCAATAAACAAACAGCGAAAGTGCCTGAAAACACGACTGATGATTCAAAAAAACACCTGGGATATTATATTTATTATTCCATAGATCAGCAGGCCCAGCAATTTGTTGATAACGGGACGGTCGGAAGAGTTTCAATAAATGATACAGGTTTAGTAAGAGGTTTCCTGCAATCGGAAGCGGTTCGCTCCCAGTTGCCGTTCGATATATTGTGGATGTATGGAATGGAAGAAAAGAAATCGAAAGCCGTTACGCTCTATGCTATCAGGACTTATGGCAAGGATAAAGCTCCGCTGGAAGGTGATGTGATAACGAGGGCATCCCAGGATTTTGATCGCTCAGGCAGCCCGGAAGTAACCATGGATATGAATGCTGCCGGCCAAAAAATATGGGGCGAGATGACGACCAAGGCAGCAGGTAGCCCAAGTGATGAGACTGATAACAGGCACATAGCTATTGCTCTTGATAATATTGTTTATTCGGCACCTCGTGTCAGTGGACCTATTGAAGGTGGCACATCGCAGATCAGCGGCGGCTTCACTGTAGATGAAGCGCAGGATCTTGCCAAAATATTAAGTGCCGGAAGACTGTCTGTGCCTGCAAAAATAGTACAGGAACAGCAGGTAGGTCCGACTTTAGGTAGTGAAGCGATTCATGGAGGGTTGATGGCATTCGGAATTGCTTTTGGGGTCATCTTTCTCCTGATGCTGATATATTATTATTCCGCAGGATGGATAGCGAATATTGCGTTAATACTAAATCTTCTTTTTACAATTGGTGTATTAGCAGGTCTTGGCGCTACATTAACGGCTCCGGGTATTGCCGGCCTGGTATTGACGATAGGTATGGCGGTAGATACCAACGTAATCATCTATGAACGTATCAAAGAAGAACTAACGAGAGGGAAAGGATACATACCGGCGATCAATGAAGGTTACCGGCGTTCATTGCCACCCGTATTGGACGGACACATTACCGTTCTTATGACGGCCATTATCCTTTTTTATTTTGGGTTAGGCCCTGTAAAAGGTTTTGCTACCACTCAGATACTTGGTATTATTCTTTCATTATTCTGCGGTATTCTTGTTAGTCGCTGGATCACAGATTGGTTTACCAACAAAAAGAAACACCTTGAATATTTTACAGGCATTTCCCGCCGCATCTTCCAGCATGCAAAATTCAGATTCATTGAATTCCGGAAATACGCTTATATCATTTCGTTCATTGTGCTCGCGCTGGGGATCAGCTCTTATTTCCATGGATTTAATTACGGTGTCGAGTTTGACGGAGGCCGCAGCTATATGGTGAGGTTCGATCAAAAACCTGATGTTGAAAAGATCCGTGATGAACTGAAAGTGGCTTTCAACGGAGAAAACGCGATCATCAAAACGGTAGGCGATGCATTTACACTGGATATAACTACCTCTTACCTTATTGACTCAACCGAGCAAGCTACGGGAATGAATGTGGATTCCCTTGTTGAAACTAAGCTAATGGCTGGCCTGGCGCCTCACTTACCCAAGGGGATCACTTACGATAAATTCGATTCGGATTATAAAGTTGGTTCTAAAAAGGTATTACCTACCATTTCAGATGATCTGAAAAGGGGTGCTATCAAGGCAACGATCTTCGCCATATTTGTGATCTTCCTTTATATATTCATTCGTTTCCGCGATTGGAGGTATTCACTCGGAACGATTGTCGCTTTGCTTCATGACGTATTCGTAACATTGATCGTATTTTCTTTCGCGAAAGAATTAGTTCCGTTCCCGCTCGAAATTGACCAGCATTTTATTGCCGCGGTATTGACGGTGATCGGTTTCTCAATGAATGATACGGTGATCGTATTTGACCGTATCCGTGAAGATACTAAGCTGATGCCGGGAGCATCACAGACAGAGGTTATCAATAAAGCTATTAATGATACGCTGAGTCGTACGATCATGACGTCGCTGACTGTGTTCCTTACGATACTTATATTGTTCATCTTTGGCGGTGAGGTTACAAGAGGTTTTGCATTTGCTATGCTTATCGGTGTTATCACCGGTACATATTCATCCATCTTTGTGGCAGCGCCGATATTGGTTGACCTTGGAAAAATGAAAACAAAAAAAGACCGGAGAGTATCAGCGGCGGGTAAGACATCCTCCGTTCAAAAACCTGCCACGATAAAATCATAATTTCGGATCAAATAATTTTAAAAGCCTGTCTTGTTTTGAGGCAGGCTTTTTTATTTTTAAAAAAAGATATAAGATGATTTGATTATGTATTTTTAGTAAAACGAGATAACGCATAGATGAAGTTTAGCGCTGAAAATATAATGCTCGCCGGATCTATTCTGCTTATCGCAAGTATAATTGCCAGCAAGACTTCCTTCAAATTAGGAATTCCAACGCTCATTTTATTTCTTGCTGTAGGCATGCTCGCCGGTTCAGAAGGTATTGGAAAAATATATTTTGACGATCCTCAGCTTGCCGAAATTCTCGGAGTGTTAGCTCTCAATTTCATTTTATTCTCCGGCGGGCTTGATACGAAATGGGAAAGTGTAAAACCTGTGTTGTGGCGCGGCATCTCATTATCAACTCTCGGAGTGCTGGTGACAGCTATCATTGTGGGTTTATTTGTACATCTCGTCACCGATTTTACATTATTAGAAGGATTGTTGCTTGGCTCCATCGTTTCTTCTACAGATGCGGCGGCCGTTTTTTCAATATTGCGAACAAAGAACGTAGCATTAAAAGGGCGTCTTCGTCATGTGCTGGAACTGGAAAGCGGCAGTAATGACCCGCTTGCCTATGTATTGACCATCAGTTTAACCTATCTCGTTTTACATGGCGATGCATCTATTCCTCTTCTCATTTTCCAGTTTATTAAACAAATGGTGATCGGCGGACTTGCCGGAATTCTTTTAGGCAAGGCGATGGTATTTATTATAAACAAAATAAAATTAGATACCGAAGGGCTTTATCCTGTGTTGATCATGGCGTTGATATTTTTTACTTTCTCATCCACTCACCTGGTCGGTGGAAATGGATTTCTTGCTGTGTATCTCTCTGCTATGGTTTTAGGAAGCAATAATTTTCTTCATAAAAAAAGTATCGTCAAATTTTATGACGGGCAGGCATGGCTGATGCAGATCATCATGTTCCTGACACTTGGGCTATTGGTCTTTCCTTCACGTGTATGGCCTATCATAGATGTTGGTTTGCTTATCTCAGCGGTACTGATCTTCCTGGCAAGACCTGTTGCTGTATTTATCAGTCTTAGTTTTTTTAAAATGCGTGCAAGGGATAAGCTTTTTATTTCGTGGGTTGGCCTCCGGGGGGCCGTACCTATTGTATTTGCGACCTATCCTTTAATTGCGGGAATAGGAAAAGCCGACATGATATTCAATCTTGTGTTTTTTATTTCCGCCTCATCGGTGTTGCTGCAGGGCTCAATGCTTCACCTCGTAGCGAAGTGGCTCAAAGTGACTGTTCCGCAAAAACTGAAGCGAAGGTCAGCACTTGACATGGAGCTATATGATACTATTCAATCAGAATTTGTGGAGATCGTATTGCCCGGAAACAGCAAAGCAGTTGGCAAAGCAATAGTAAAATTGAAATTGCCTAAACCTGTTTTGATCGTACTGATAGTAAGAGATGGGAAATACATTCAGCCCAATGGTTCAACTGTGCTGGAGGAAGGGGACAAACTTTTATTACTCGCAAATAATAAAGAGATATTAAATGAAGTGTATGAAATTACCGGCATGTAGCCAATGTGCTGAACGGCATTTCATAATGGCCAACATCATCCAAACAGAATGAGTTCTCCGCTTAGACTTCCTTATTTTTGATGCAAAATAGATTCAATGGACCTGAACATGATCTCACTCATAGTCGCTACCGTGGCTTTGCTGATCGCACTCGGAACATTTTACTTCTGGAATTCGGAAAGAAAAAAACCAAAAGCAGATGATTCATCTTTTTCTGCACGACCCTTACAGCTACAGGCTTATGAAAGGTTAGTAATGCTGGCAGAAAGAATTGCATTGCCAAACCTGGTAAGCCGCGTGAACCAGGGCGGCGTGAATGCAAAGGAAATGCAGATGCTATTGCTCGAATCTATCAAGCAGGAATATGAATATAATGCGACACAACAGATCTATGTCAGCCCTGTAGCCTGGGAAGCAATCAGAAATCTGAAAGATCAAAACATGCTTATTATTAACCAGGTGGCTTCGGTCATTCCGCCTGATGCAAAGGGCATTGATCTCAATCGCCAGTTGCTTGAATTTGTAATGACAGAAAAGAGAGGAGCTTTGCATACGATCGTATTAGAGGCATTGAACTATGAAGCAAAGAAATTGATGAGATAGAACGAGGCTCACCCACAGCATCCCAAAGGGAGGGCATAAATTCTTCAAGATGGATAAATCTTCAAAAAAATATACAGACAGTGGCATCGAGATAAAAAATGTTTACAGTAGCAGTGATCTTCCTAAAGAACCTCTACCCGAAGGAGGATCAGAGGAAGCTGGAATTTTCCCTTTTACCCGCGGCATACAGGCCGATATGTATCGCGGTAAGCTATGGACAATGAGACAATATGCCGGTTTCTCCACGGCTGAAGAAAGCAATAAGCGATATCATTATTTATTAGCACAGGGAGTAAATGGTCTGAGTGTCGCTTTTGACCTGCCTACACAGATCGGTTATGACAGCGATCATTCTATGTCTGAAGGTGAAGTTGGCAAAGTCGGAGTCGCCATTGACAGTATTGAAGACATGGAAGCTCTATTCAAGGGAATAAAATTGGAAGAGGTAAGTACATCTATGACCATTAATGCAACCGGGTTTATTCTTTTGGCCTTATATGTAGCATTGGCAAAAAAACAAAATGCTGATCTGAAAAAAATTTCCGGCACTATTCAAAATGATATCCTGAAGGAATACGCTGCAAGAGGTACCTATATCTATCCGCCAAAATCTTCGATGCGTATCATCACTGATATTTTTGAATGGTGCAGTCATGAATTACCAAAGTGGAACACGATCTCTATATCAGGTTATCATATCCGTGAGGCAGGATCAACAGCGGTGCAGGAAGTCGCTTTTACCCTTAGCAATGGTAAAGCTTATGTAAAGGCTGCTTTGGACAAAGGGTTAGACATAAATGTTTTTGGCAAACGTCTCTCCTTCTTTTTTAATGCACATAATAATTTATTTGAAGAAGTAGCAAAATTCAGGGCGGCCAGGAGAATGTGGGCAAAGATGATGAAAGAGCTTGGCGCTACTGATCCAAAAGCTATGATGCTTCGCTTCCACACGCAAACCGGCGGCAGCACATTGACGGCACAGCAGCCGCATAATAATATTTCAAGAGTAACAATACAGACATTAGCGGCTGTACTTGGAGGAACGCAGTCATTGCATACCAATGGCTATGACGAAGCGTTGAGTTTACCTACAGAAGAGGCCGCAAGGATCGCTTTGCGTACACAGCAGATCGCTGCGTATGAAAGTGGTATTGCTGATACAGTAGACCCATTGGGCGGTTCTTATTTTATTGAATCGCTTACAGATCAGGTAGAAAAAAAAGCTGGGGAACTTATTAGCAAGATAGATGCGATGGGAGGCAGTGTCAAAGCCATCGAAGGAAGTTTTATTCAAAATGAGATCGCACGCAGCGCCTATGATCACCAACGACAGGTTGAGTCGGGTGAGAAGATCATAATCGGAGTAAATAAATTCCAGTTGAATGATGAATTACAAGCGACCGGTTTTAAAATTGATGATTCAATACGCCAGGTACAGACAGAAAAATTAAGAGCATTACGCAACAAACGCAATTCTGCTAAATGTGATAATATCCTGCAGCAACTCAATGATAAGGCAAATAACGGCGACAATATTATGCCGGTCGTGATCGAAGCAGTCGAGAATTATTGCACGCTTGGAGAGATTGCTGATACCTTGCGGGAAGTTTTTGGAGAATATAAATAAGCTATTATATATAAAAAAATCATCCCGACAAACGCCGGGACGACTTAAAAAAGTAAAGGGCGGTTTACTTTGTGGTTTTCATCGGTATTGGCCGACTAATAAAAATCAGTCGGTTTGGTTTTCATGGATACGCAGTTTTCAAGGATACAGGTTTTGGTTTTCAAGGATTGGTTTTGGTTTTCAAGGATACGTTTTTTTAGTTTCAAGGACACTTTTGGTTTTCAAGGATACTGTATTTTCCGTTCCAACTGATGACACAAAATAACATCGAAATTGAGGGGTATGCAATAGAATGATATATGATTCAATCGTGGCTTTGTGACTACATGGTCATTTTTTATTAGTAATATTTCGTAGTAAAAATATGATGCACTGCAAACTTTAGGTACAAACTCTTAACGCACGCTATTTCTTTGTGAGAACAAGTGTTTGAATGACATTTGCCCTGTCCTCACACCTGTCTGAGACGACACGGAAGGTCAGGATATCATCTTTTATGTGATAGATGTATTTACCTTTTATGCTGGTATCACAGGTAGCATCGCTTACAATAAAATCTCTCCAGGTTAACAGACTGTCTTTAACCTTATACTGCGCAGAAGAGAGAAGTTGGTCGTCCACCAATAACTTTACTGTATCGGAAGCGGTAAAATAAACTACCAGCCCGTCGGAACCGTCCCATTTGGTATTCTTTAACGGGTTATCAGCTTTGATAAAAACGAAGGAAACCGCAACAATAAAAATGGCAAACAGCTTTTTCATGGCACTAAAGTAAACAAAAGAGGCATCACCGTAAATGTATGCCTCTTTCTTTAGAGATAATTTAATAGTCGGGCTTTAAGCTCCTTTTGGAGCGGAAGGTTTCCAGCTATCTTTAAGCGTCACAGTCCTGTTGAATACCATCCGGCTGGGGCTTGTATCTTTATCGAGGGTAAAATATCCTTTGCGCAAAAACTGGTAGCGTTCATCAAACTTTGCATTCTTCAATGCAGGCTCCGCAAAAACTGCTTCCACTTTGCGCAACGAATCAAGGTTGATGTATTCTTTAAAATCACCTTCTTCGTTCGAAGGATCCTCAACTTTGAATAACCGGTCATATAATCTTACTTCAGCGGTGATAGCATGTTTCACACTCACCCAGTGAAGCGTTCCTTTCACGTTTATGCCTGATGTGTCCTTACCGCTCTGGCTTTCGGGGATATAAGAGCAATGCAGTTCGGTTATATTACCTGCTGCATCTTTTATTACCTCGTCACATTTGATAATATAAGCGCTTTTCAATCTTACCATTTTACCGGGAGCAAGTCTGAAAAATTTTTTCGGGGGATCTTCCATAAAATCTTCCCGTTCTATATAAAGCTCTTTGCTGAATGGTACGTCACGATAAGTTGTTTTTTCTTCTTCAGGATTATTTTCGCTGATCAGCATCTCGGTTTGTCCCGGCTGTTCATTATAATTCGTCAAAACAATTTTCAAAGGATCAAACACTACCATACGACGTAATGCAACTTTATTCAAATGTTCACGAACACAAAACTCAAGCAATCCAAGATCCGTAAGATTTTCTCTTTTTGCTATCCCTACCCTTTCGCAAAAATCCCTGATACTTTCAGGCGTGTAGCCACGGCGACGCATACCGCTTATTGTCGGCATGCGCGGATCATCCCAACCTTCCACATATTTTTCATTTACCAACTGCAGCAGTTTTCTTTTACTCATTACCGTATAAGAAAGATTGCGGCGGGCAAACTCATATTGATGGGAAGGAAATATCTCTAATTTCTCAATCAACCAGTCATACAATTCGCGATGAGGAACAAACTCCAGCGTACAAATAGAATGAGTTACTTTTTCAATACTATCGCTTTGTCCGTGTGCAAAATCATACATCGGGATAAATGCACCATTTATCGCCGGTCTGATGATGATGTGCATGTTTGATGCGGTACAGCAATGGATCACGCATCAGCATATTCGTATGCGCCATATCTATTTTGGCACGCAACGTATGTGTGCCGTCGGGAAACTCTCCTTTTTTCATTCTTTCAAACAATCCCAGGTTTTCTTCAATACTCCGGTCACGGTAGGGACTATTGGTTCCCGGCTCAGTAGGAGTTCCTTTCTGTGCTGCAATCTGGTCGGCAGTAAGATCATCCACATAAGCAAAGCCTTTTTTTATCAGTGTAACAGCAAACTCATATAATTGATCAAAATAATCAGAAGCATAATGTTCATTCTTCCACTCAAAGCCTAACCATTTGATGTCTTCTTTTATGCTATCTACGTATTCTGTTTCCTCCGTAACAGGATTCGTATCATCAAATCTTAGATTGGTATAACCGCCATATTTTTTGCTCAATCCGAAATTCAGGCAAATACTGGTTGCATGCCCCATGTGCAGGTAACCGTTCGGCTCCGGCGGAAAACGGGTCACAATACTTTTATATTTACCACTTTTCAGATCGTCTTCAATGATCTCTTCTAAAAAATTGAGGGATCTTTCTTCCTTTTTTATTTCTTCGGTCATAGCCATAAATAAAACTGGAAGCAGAGATAAGAATTCCGCAGCCAGCTTTCGTGGCCAATCGCCGCTTTGCCTGTCATTTAACCAGATAAATCACTCGCCGGTCGCCCGATTTTTAGAAATCAAAAATGTATATTTGGTAATATGCTTCTGTTATGAGAAAATCAATCTACTTATTTCCTGTTCTTTTATGTTTTTGTTGTTTTGTTTCTTTTGCCCAGAAAAATAATACACTTCGACAGCTTGTGCCGCCTGTGTAACCTTGCTACTTCAGACACAGAAAAGGTGGTTACACTTAATAAATTAGCGAATTACTATTACGACAATAATTTTACCCGGAAAGGTGACAGCGTATTGAATGTTCAGCTACGTATTGCGGAATTATCCAACAATAAAAATCTTGTTCTAAAAACTTATTTTGATAATTCCGTCGCCAATATTGTTTTGTGGTCAACAACTGAGGATTTTAACAGGACACTTGAATTCATTCAAAAAGGAATAGACTATGCCAAGAAAGTCAATGACTATACTTACATCGTAATTGGATACACCCGGTTAGCCGGTGTATTAAGAAAGAGAGGCATGGCGGATGAGGCTGTCACTAACGCCACTTCTGCTTTGATGAGTGTGCAGCAGGACGTGCCCGATTCATTGAAAGCGGTGGCCTATATTGAATTGGGTGACAGCTATCAATCAAAAGGAGAAACAGTTTTAGCTTCCAGGAATTACAACAATGCATTTGATATAGCTATCAAAAGCGACAACTATTCTCTCGAAACCAGTGTTTATCATCGTCTCTTGGAATTATATAAGTATCTCGGAGATCATATCGAAGCAAAGGATCAGTTAATAGCCAGTCTTACTCTCAACAAAAAATATAGCAATGGAGAGGGCCTTATAAAAGATTATATTGACCTCGGAAGATTAGAAGGAGAGGATTTTTACATTTCCGAGGCCCTTAGACTCGCAGATTCGCTGCATTTGGAGACCTATAAATTACGGGCAAAAGAATTAATGCTTGCCTACTATATTGCAAATAAAAAGGATAGTAAAGCCGCGATTGATTACCTTTCGCCAACCCGAATTAATGGAACGTATTATTTGGGAAGCGGCATACAGGATTATTATTTTGAACTGGGTGAAATCCATCGCTATAGCGGAAATGCAGATTCAGCTTTATACTATTTCAAAAAGGCTGAACCGGAGTTTACCCAAAAATATGATGTGGACAAAACCAGGTTTCTCTACTATGAAATGGCTGCTTGTTACGAAATAAAATCTGATCACCCTTTGCTATCAGTTATTATGAAAGATCGCTGGAACTTTGCCGGAAGGTTCACGATCTCCATTATATAGCCATTATTTCTGCAGCATCTGACCAACCTTTATAAGGAAAAGAATGATTTTAAAAATGCGCTTGTTTATAAAGAACTGGCAACGACCACTGCGGATAGTCTATCGCAATTAGCAAAAAATAAGGATCTCACATTATTGAGTGTAGAACGGGAAAAGAAGCAACATGAAGAGGCTTTGCTGCGCCAGGAACAGGCTATTGCAAAAAAGCGCAATCTTCAATATATGTTTATTACCATTGCTATCTGTCTTGTCTTTGTTTTGATGTTGGTAATTGGCATGTTCCCGATACTCAAAACTCACGATTAATATCCTGGGCTATTTCTTCTTTATTTCTTTATTTGAATTTATAGTATTGGTTTTAGATGATAATGTATTCCATTATATCACGCACGGCGAGCCATTAAAATTGTGGCTGATCAAGATCGTGCTGATTGGAATGCTTGTCCCTTTACAGCATTTTCTTGAGCATCGGCTTATAAAATTTCTCGAATCAAAAAAACTATTGAAGGCAAGAACAAATTTCTCCCTGATGAAATTGCTGACGCGAAAGAATGTGCAGACGCCTAAAAGAACAAGAAAGAAAAAAGGTTCAGACAGCATAGAGTCTAATACTTCTGTTTTTGTAAACGGGTTTCATTTCTGAACAACTGTTCCGGAGTGTTAGTTGGGAATTATACGTAACTTTTTCCCTGGTAATACAGTCAGTTTACCACCCGTTGCCACGGTGATATTTCCAGTATGAAAACATTCACTGCCCATCACCGTTGAATAATTACTAATCACAACCTCTGATCCCGCAGGTATTATGTCCGGAGGTATAATACCCGGAGTCCAATTTGCCGCGTCGTTCCAATTGCCGTTACCTGTAAAAGTGTAAACAAATGGCTTCGACGTTACAATGAAAGCGTTAGTATGGAAATTATTAATGCCGCTTCTTTCAAGAGCATAATAACCTGATCCGACATCGGTCGCTAAAGCAGGTTGTGAATAATCGAAATAGGATCCTGAACAATTAATTGGCGGAGGACACAAGGTGCCCTGGGAAATGCGTGAACTGGTGCGGTCAAATTGATTTTGTTCATCTATCGTTCTCCATCGCATCTTTAGCGTTACATTGCTTCCGCCTTCCAAAGAATCGGTAACAAACCAGGTGCGGTCAACATTTCCATTTGTAATGGCTGTATCCTTAAACACGCCGGGACCAACCCTCACCATAAAATTATCCGGCGTGCCCACGTTGGTGACCGTAACCGGTGTATAAGAAGTTTCATTGATACCGATATGAAATGGCACTGCCGTTCCTGCAACATAACGGCTTAACCTGCCCGTGTCATTGGTAACGATAAAATTTGCGCTGTCACCTACAAGGCTTCCTGTTCTCATATTCAAATGAAAACTTCCCAACTGCAGATGACTTCCACCTAAAAGGTCGATAGAACTTACCGTCGCACTGCTATCCAATCGGAGTTGCTTATTTGAAAGTTCTATTTTGGCATTGATAATACCTGGAGAGCTTAGAATAGAAGTATCAGATCCTGTGAATTGGATCTTGCCTGTCCCGTCAATCGTTCCTTCATTGGAAAGATCTGCGTTTTGAACCGTGAGAACTGAATCAATGATCATTTTGCCTCCTGCTTGTACTACTATCTTTCCATAAGAAATACTTGCTCCTTTGATTCGTATATTGGCGGTATCAGGAACAGTAGTTCCTTCGGCAAATGTTAGCCCGGCATCACTCAGAATAATTGTAGGAGAACCGTCCATTATTCCAATTGTAGCGCCAGGTTCACCAGACAAAGGAGGAATTTCAGTATAAGCTGCCAGAGTTTTGAATTCTCCCGAACCAGGTGCTTGAGTAAGTGTATTGGAACCTTTAATCCCATCTGAGAATATTTTTTTACCAGAACCCGACATGGTAACAGGGGTATTGACTTCTAAAATACCATTGATAACAGTGCTGTCTGTACCACCAAAATTCCCCGGAGGCATTTTGGTGAGCCTGAATATCGGATGACCATTCACATTTTGAAAATAAGTTACATTACTAGCCGGCCCGTTAACACTTGTACTATTCCATTCGAAGATGCCTCCATTAGAGAATCTCATTCCCGATTTTGTCGCTAAAGAATAAAAACCATCTCCACTGATCGAAGATCCGTCACCAATTGTGATTCTTCCATAAGTTTTGAAATATTTTGGTGATGTATGAAAATAAGAGGGGCTAATTTTAATGACACTGTCGTATATAGATGAAGATATAATTTGAAATATGCCGTTGACGTTAATGGTGTATTTAAACTGACGAAGGCCAGCAATTTCAAAATTGTCAAATAAAGTAATTGACCCGTTATTGACACCGTGATTTAACAATTTAAGCTTACCGTTCACAATCAACCAATGTGTACTTACAGGTGTAGTGATGGTAACTGTATCGGCGTCCCGGACCTCCGCCCAATTAGCTGCCTTATCCGGAACTAGCGGACTTGGATACCATGGGCCATGGCTATCATTTGATATTTCCCAGGTTGCCGTATCATCCCAATTACCTGATTGTTTGCTTTGGAAAAAATCAGTGGGGTTTGGGCAATAAATGGCGTGCTGAACATTAAATGGTGGAGAAGGTATTGTCTGTGCTGTCGGTACCAAACTGCTTTCGATCCAAATATTATGTCCATGGTCACTTACCCCTGCAGGCATGAGAAAATTAATAGTTCCTGAATTGGCATTACTAGCCAAAGTTCCAATTTCAACCGCAAGTGTATCATCTTGCCAGATGGAGTTGTTAGTTTTCGCAATATAAATATTACCCGGTGGAAAGTTACCTATAGAGGTAAAGCTTATTGATCCACCTAGATTCGAATTGCAATCAGAAAAATTGTAATCTGCCCCTGCTGGTACTACCGGATCGGCAATTATTTTGTGGTTCCAGATATTACCTCGCACCTCCAATGAGTTGAGGCCCCAAGCACCCGTATTGTTTGATCCGCTTGCATAGTATCGAAGAATAACTGTAGTTCCATTAGTAACATTTTGCAAAGCGGGGATATCTTTCAAAATAACAACGCCATCATTATAATAATCGAAAGAATTGGTTGGAGAATGAATGAGTGTGAAATTGACCCCATCTAAACTGTAGGCGAACTGCGAGTTTACTCCCGTCGGATACTGGTTGAAATCATTGTCCCCCACAGCACTAAAGTAGATTATAGACAACGACATTGTGTCACTCATTCCGGGCGTCATCTGAAATTGAAAATAGTCTGAATTAGTTGTTGCAATACCATCGTTTTGAAAACCGTTGGTAGCAAATGAACCCAATTCCGGACTTGGAGGCGCTCCGGGTCCCCTTGTTAAAAACCGTGGGGAATTTAGCAGGTAGTGGTGGGTGGTGGCGGCGACAGAATCAGGTGAGTTTACCCCACCTAAGTCCCAGAACAATAATGTAGGATCATTTAGAAAAACATCATGTGTAGTGTCCACAACAGCATCAATCATTAGCCTGCCGGACTTAAATTCACTTAAGCTACCATTGGAAGGCTGTTGGAAAAAAGTATAATTGCGGGACGGTGGTCCCTCTGCTTGGTAGGAAACAGGATAATATGCTACAGCACTTGCAAATTGTCTAATTCCAACGTAAAAACTAACTCTCGAATAATGTTCAAGATCAGCGACGATGTTAAGTGGAGTAAAAAGTTTCAATGTTCTTAAAGAGTCGAGATCTGTTGCCTGAATTACATAAGGGTTTGAATTAACAGAATCGGATCCATATACATCGGACTTAGCGAATGCCTGTATTGTCTTGCCTATATTAGCTACATTATTACTGATGTGAACACGAACATCTGTCACTTTTATATTCCCGCCAGGCACATCATAATATACCTCCAGAGATCCTTCAGCCGTTCCGAAGCCGGCAGAGCCGACTGGAGCAGATGTATCTGAATAGCTGAAAACGCTATCATTCACGTTCTGGAAATAGGAAGCACTATTGTTGCTATTTAGATCATCGGGTGGAACAGATACGGTGACTGTGTTATTTCCGGGAATCCATAGAGAGGCCGGATCAAATTGAACAATGGCAGAATCTAATGATTGAAGATTGATCATTTGGGTGTTAGTAAACGTATTCGCCCCCGAAATTTCCAATGTTACGGGATAATCCACCAAATCTGCAGCACCTTTATTTCGGATTTTAGCGCTTACCTGGTGGCTATATGTTCCGAAGGGCTTTGGTAATTTACCGAGCGTATATACTGCCTCAACCATCGCATCTCTCTTCCCTTTCATAACAGCTGCAATCATGAATCTTCCAAAAGTCGTTGACTCAGTCGGGATGCCGCCACTTATACCATAGGCGTAGTAATAAGCCCCCGGCCTTACTGGATCTTCCTCCTGGACAGCAAGCGGAGAATATCCTTGCGAAGAGTTTGCGCTTTGAGCCAAGCCTACATAGAAGTCTGAATTTGTAAAAGCCGGCGAATTGCTTATAGCAAATTCTTTGACACTCCAGTCATCCCCAAGTTGCGTAAGATATGGATCTGATTGTGCAACGATGTTACCAGTTGAATCCATTACTATTGCATTTATTATATTTCCTATTCCAGTTGCTCCAAGACCTATTCTCACTTTAGCCACCGAGTCTGTACCTGTTATTTTATATTTCGCTAAAAAAAGACCTGCGTCAGTACCCCAACCCAAGCCGTAGGCAATAGGGCTATTATCAAAATAACTATAAGTATTCAAATTGATCTTTTGCTCAGAAGATCGGTTGTTATCAGACGTTGTATCGTCTGCAGGAATTGTCACCGTCAACGCATTATCTCCAATGCTAGTTGGTGAAAAATTTGCAAAACTAACTATTGAACTTGATTGGGGAGGAATAGTTATCATTTGAACATTTGTAAAGGAATTGGCTCCCGTTACATTTAATGTCACAGGTAAACCGGTTAAAACAGTTCCGCCTGTGTTGGTTACCCGTGCCCGGATAGTGTGAGGGTTAGCTATTGGTATAGGTAATTGATATAACGAGTAAACCGCGTCCACCCTGGCGTTATTGAATGCACTAAACCTAAAAGTTCTCCCACTGGGCGGCAAAACATTGTTACGGTTATTAAACTTAGTCGCCTGGTTCGGATAAGGTCCGTTTATTAAGGTCGTTGTAGACCAGGCGTCAGCCGAACTTTTTGTAGCGTTTACAGAATAGGTGCTATCAGTGCCTTTGATACCAACTATCATTTCTTTAAATGCGGCCGCCGCTCCGCTCGTTGTAAACTGTGCCATACACAAACTCGATCGTATTGCTGGTTTCATATAGTTTAATCTGGAAGTTAATATTGTTGTATTGGGACGTGGCTACATCTCTCACATTTTTAAATTGTATGGTGCAAACACGCGATCCCGCTGAACCTGCGGTAAATACCCGATATTCAGGAGTTGAAGTGCCTCCAATAAGATCATAGTTGAATGGAGCGATTGTATTGGTTTCCGCTGAGCCAAAACATTGAAGTTGCTGGCAGACGCGGGAGCTGCATTTCCTAATTTTATAAATCCATTTGAATTCAGGACAAACTGTGTAAAAGCTATACCATTGTAATAAAAACTGAAACCAATATTTTGAATAGAAGAATTGGCATTATCAAAAGTCATAGCGCCGCCGGTAAAATTAGTGGTAATAGCGGCGCCCGATGTACCTAAGTCAGTATAGGTCCCGGCTATGTTCTGCGCTTTCGCGGCGATATATTTCCATTGCGCAAAGGAAACTCCCGTCCACAGCGCAATAAGGACAATGAAAAAACATTTTCTCAACATAAGAATCGGAGAAACAGTTAATGATAAAAAGTAAAAACCATTCACTTTAGATCAAAATCACATCAAAGGAAAATTGGAAACGGTCGTTGTGATAGGGAGCAGAAAGAGAATTTAAAATAAAGATTTTTTTCCATATGGCAAAGGGTCAAATCGCCTTTTACACTTCAATATTAGAGGCGTAAGCCCTTAACCATCCTTTATATTCGTCCATTTTGTCAATATCTTCCATGAGTAGTTCTTTATTTTTGTTCCTTAGCAACAGTTATACCCCCGGCGAGAGGATCAGGAAGAATTTCTAATCCTTCATCACCGGCAACTCAATATAAGTCGGATACCGGGACGAATTATAAATCCTATGCTCTGCTTTGATGAAATCTGATTCCTTCGCTTCAAAAATATTGGGTACATATTTCTGCGGGTTACGATCGATCACCGGGAACCAGGTACTTTGTATCTGTATCATGATCCGATGCCCTTTTTTGAAAACATGATCAATGTCATGCAGGTCTATCACAAACTCTTCCGGCTTATTTGGCGTTAATGGCGAAGGGTTGGAAAAACTTTTTCTGAATCTTCCCCTGAATGCTTCCATAGCAACAGGGAATTGAAAGCCACTCATGCTCAACGGATCTTTATTAAATGCGGGAAATACATCAATAAGTTTAACGATCCAATCGGCATCAGTGGCAGAAGTGCTTGCAAAAAGATGAGCGACGATCTTTCCTGTCACTACCAGGTCTTCAGTCAATGAATCCATAACAAAACTCACCACATCAGGACGGGTATAAACAAATCGCTGGTCTTCTATTTGCCAGTTTCTCCAGCGACTGCCCGGTCCGTACGTCGCTTCAATCGGTAATGTGCGATATGGAACAGGCTTGGATGGATCGCTTATATAAGATGTATATCCGGTTGCTGCAACAGGTTTATTAAATGAAGCTATATGATTTGGCCCGGCATATAACTTTTTCTTTTCAGCTTCTTTGGGCGGCCAGCTATTATATGTCTTCCATTCATTGCTCCCTGTTTGTACACAGGTGGCCTCGGCAAACTTACCATCGCCGATTCCTTTTAACCAGTAGTCAAACCACATTTTTTGCAACTCCCGGAAATCCTGGCTGAACTTATCATTGCCTCTTCCCCACTGCCCGTGATTCCAAGGCCCAAGAACGATATAATTATAATTGTTTTTATCTTTCTTCTCCATGTGTTCATACATTAGTTGCGGCCCATTGATATCTTCCTGGTCATAATAACCGGCCACATGTAATTGAGGTATCTCTGCAGATTCAACATAGTTTAATGGAGAATTTTTTTGCCAAAATGTATCGTAGTCAGGATGCGCTACCAAATTGTTCCAGGTCGCAATCCGGCCATGAAAATATTTATCATTCACATTTTTTAGTGAGCCTAAATTCAAATACCAATCGTACAGATCA
>CAWAWY010000004.1:0-1044994 GCA_963785915.1 uncultured Chitinophagaceae bacterium
CTGCTTTGGTATGCTGATGCTTCAAAAAAAATATCCGACTGCCCGGCTGGAAGCAGCCTGTACAAGGGCCTTGCAGGGATCACTGGGAGTATTCCATGATAAAAAATATTCTTGAACGTGGATTAGATGGACAGTTATCATTACCCATTGCACCACCTCTGCCTGATCATGACAATATCAGAGGTAAAGACATTATCAGTAATCACTAAAAACAAATATCAGGATATGAACACAACACAAACATTAGATCAAATGCAGCATCTTCGCCCTGCAGGGTATGTATCATGCTTATCGCTCGCAACTGGAGCTACCCATGGACCAGAACTCGAAGGACATGACCTCATCGCTCACCTGTTGCAGTCTGAAGAACTCACGCGGCCAATGAAAAGACAGTTTACTGTCTAAAGCTCGCCAAACTTCGATTGCCGGCTGCTGTTGAACAGATTGAGTGTAGCGCTCGCGAATCTTCCGAACAGCGACTGGCTACTCTTACCGAAGGGCGTTATCTTCAGCAGAAAAAAATATTTTGATTAGCAGCGCCACCGGTTACGGTAAGAGGTTTTTGGCCTGTGCCCTGGGCCACCAGGCCTGCCTGCAGGGATATGAGATCGCTTAACTCAACATCAATCGTCTATTGAAAGAGTAAATTTAGTCCAAACTGATGGTTTCTATATTAAACTGCTCAATCACCTGGAACAACAAACGCTCATCATCCTTGACGACTTTGGACTGCAATCCCTATCTCAGGAAATCCGCCTTACACTTTTGCAATTGCTGGAAGACCGATATGGAAGAAAAAGTTTTATTATCATTTCCCTTTACCTGTATCCAAATGGTATCAATACATCAATGACCCGACCTGGCCGACGCAATTATGGACAGTTATACCGCTAAAAACAAAGAACTTTTCAAACAATTTTATATGTTTGTTCTGGATGGCGGTAAGCCTGTATTATCTCACGTTTTTGTAAGATTAGGACCCGCCATTTCTTTTCTCTTTTGAGCTGCCCTTCTTGACAAAGGCACATTGCTCAACTCCTCCATTTGATATCTTCTTTTACTTTTTTTATTTTCTGTTTTGATCTGTTTTTCTCCCTCTGCTTTTCTCTTTTGCTTTTCAGCTGCTCTTTCCTGGTTCAGCAGGTCTATACTTTCTTCAAAGGCCTTTTACTTTTCAAAACTCCAAAAACTATTCGCAACAACTTATGCATCACAACACCCATTGCATCATAATGATTTTTTCCTTTTGCTCTTGCAGCAGCATAACGCTGTTTAACAATCGGATTATATTTTATTCCGCATAATGCACTCGTATATAAAAGAGCCCTAACAACTGGCCTTCCTTTCTTGCTCATGTGATAGGCCCAAGCACCATCTCCACTTTGTTTGAACTGAGGGTTTACTCCAAAAAAAGCTGATAGTTTTTTTGCGTTTTCAAATCTGTTCAGCTCTTCAATTTCCATCATCAACAACACGGCTGTTTTAATCCCTATACCTGGTATTGTCATCAGCAACTTCACATCTTCGTTATCTTTAAACAGATCAATTAAATACTTTTCATTCAACTCAATTTGTTCTAACCGGCTTAATACTTCCTGACTTGTTTGTTTGATTAAAAATTCAATATGTTTTGATATTTCACCAACCCGCATCGATTTTTCAATTACTTGCCTGGCCTTTACTTTATTTAAACCTTTTCACCTTACTCAACTTTGTCACACCTGCTTTTACCACATTCGCCCCAGATCCATACTGGGAAAGCATTCTAAGCAACCACTCCGGTGTATGCGCCCTGCAATAATCAAGCATTTCCCCAAAGTGCTGGTAAAGAATTTTCTCCAGCTGATTACTTAATTGAACCTTTTGCTTGGTTAACATGCTTATAAACCTGTAATGTGACCGGGCTTCTTTAAATGGATTATCTAATGATAGGTAATCCAGCTTCTCATGAAATAACAAAAGGTAGATTGCAATATTCTCCGCACTCACCTGATCTGTTATTGTTCTTTTCAAAGCGGCGTCACTCATACCCTTGACTGCTTTTGGGTTCACTCTCGATACCTTCAAAGGCAACTCCTTTGACAACTTAACAAGATATCTTAACCAACAATCTTCATAGCCACCGGTAGATTCACAAGCACAATAAATAACATCGTAACCTTCGTCTTTGCAGTACACGCTTAATATGGATTTTAATTTCAGATAACCTTAGGTTATCATCCAATTGAAACCGGGCTCCAGTAGATTTTTAAATTCATTGATAATGTAAAAATCCGCGTACCCTTTACTTACATCAATTCCTACAAACAGTTTCTTAATCATGTCTGATCGTTTTGAATTAAATAAAAAGTCAAGCTCCGTTGAGTCTTATAAAATCCGGTATAAAATTCCAATTATACCATGAACTCAACCTGACGAAGAAGAGTCTGTCAAGACAGTATCAAGTACTATGATTGAACAACCTCCTTATCGTCAAAGTTGATGACTTTTAAGTTTAGTTTGCTTAGATGAGGCATGATATTCTTTGCCAACGGTTTTACACCAAATGTTCAACATCGTTACCTCAACTCAACAAATAATTATTTCAAAGACAACATATGAGAATGACAGCCAATCGAATGGGGACCGAACTCAGAGGTGAATCACTGAGAAGAAAAAAATCGAAACCCAATCAATAGCTCTTTGTATTTTTAAACCCACATAAGCTCTACTCTTTATTGCCGACAACCGGGGGCGCATCAACATCCAGAATCCTGAGGTCGACATCCAGGGTCCATGCCCCGACAGGGGTTATCATGCATGTAATCCAACTTTTGTTTCATAAACTTATGCGTTCTGTATTCTTTCCAGTCGAATGAATCTTCCCATATTTCATGCTTCTTATTTCTCTCCCTGTCTTTTGCTTCAACAGATAAGTTCAACTGATGCAGCAACTTCGTTTCTCCCCGTGCTTTTAACCGTTTAACTATTTCATAAGCCACAAACCTCTTGCCATTTCCGACTATGGTATTTATAGACTGTCCGGTATTTCTGAATGCTATTAATGCGTGAATATGATTGGGCATGATGACATAACCGTTTATATAATGGCCTTTGTCTTTTAAATGATCGAACCAGTTGTACACTAAATCATATCCGTTCGTCTGTTCGATCAAGGATAACCACTGATAGCAGGTAATTGTAACAAAGTAAACGCCATCTGGTTCTGTTATCTTTCTTTTGACGGGCATTCGTCAAATTACAAATTTTTTTTCTTTGCTTTGTGGGACGGCGAGTGCCACAATCCAGCCGCACAAGGCTGTCTGACACATCGCCTGTGAAGTAGGAAAACTGGGCATGGAAGAAAAAAATTGTTACCCATCTTTGTATGCGTAAATAGTAGTGATTAACGTTCTTAACGCTTTTTCTTCATAAATCTCCATCCTGAAGGGAAGTAACGTTTTTTTCTCAATATATAAGATTTGATATAGATAATCAAACCTGCGCTTTATTTTTTGGAGAAACTTGTAACATCGAATTGAATCTTTTCCAAAAAATACCTTACCGTTCGCATCAACAAATGAAGTAATCTCGCTGTAGCTATCTGTAGAAGTAGAAAACAAGTCGGGAGCAAGATATTCTTTATTATCAAAATAATATAACACTCTAAACTTATTGCTCAGGCTACGATCCTTAAAAACTATACGCTGACCTCGATTAGCAAACTGATAAGGGCCATACGAAATTATTGGATTTTTTTCTCTAATAGTATCATATTTATGGCGAAGAGAATCCGTGACCTCGTACCATACCAATTCTCTTTGTGGTAAAACAAAGGAATAAGATTTTAGATTTTCAATAACGGTGCAAAATAATGTTGTGTCGCGTCTTATATGGTCAATTTTGTAAAGTTTAAAGGCCTCCCTATTTTCTTGCGACGTTGAAAAGTTAGATAGGAATAGAATTGCCCCAATAACATAGAATACTTTCATTTATTTTGGTTGATCTTTTTTATTTGATCTTCTTGTTTTTTTAATTCTCGCTCCTCCTTAAGATGTTCCCACTTTTCTAATGTTCCGTGTAGCATATGCCAAATCTTTTTTTCAAAATTTCTAGTACTTTGAAAATCGTCAAAATGTGTCACAGGATTTGGGCCATCATAGTATTGGATTCTGTTATTTTCAGGTAAAGCCAGGATCGCTGCAATATCGTTATTAGAATTTTCATAGTCTGTGTTATTATCCAAAAAAGCATCTTCGTGCATAACCGCTGCGTCGTTAGCATTTAAATTGTTATAATCAACTAAGAGATCACTTAATGTGTATTTTTCTGAAAGATTAGCAACCAATCGCCCCAACCAAGAAGCATGGATCGCCATCTCATGAGAGGCAGAAAGCAGTTTATCGCTTATTCCTGACGATCCCAATACGGTCTCGTTGAATATTACATTTATTCTTATGTCATTCTTTGAGACCTTGGATAAGTCGCCAGAATATTTGCTCAAATCGGACCATTTATTATTCTTGCTATTTCTCACTTCAATTCTAGTCATAGCAAGTATGCCGTCATTGTTTGTATATGTGGAAAACTTTAAAGTAATATTGGAATATTTCCCACCTGTTGTAAATCCAAGTGATTCTCCTTTAGTTGTAGAGACGAAATCGCTCAACAAGCACATAAAAGACGAAGCACGATCTAGAACTTTGGTTTTTAGACTACCAAATACTTTTGACGCTATTTTTGTCCAATCGATAATTTCGTTACCATCAACATCAACGAATTTTACCGGATTGTTTACAGAATAGACGTAAGGTGTCCACCGCCGATATTTTTCAACTTTATTATCAATTACAGTCCATCTTCCAATCTGTGCATCATACATCCTCGCCCCATAATCCAGCCACTCCAATCCACTGCCATCATCAAATTCTTGTCGTTGTTCTTCCTTGCCATTGCACTTGTACTTATTACCAGGAGAACCAAACGCCAATGCCTTTGAAGAAATCCCCGACATGGTTAACCCGAATGGATAATAACAATTTCTCCCGCAACTGCGTACTGGCTTAATTCTTCAAAGAACTATCTGCACCAAATAAACTAAAATTTGCGGATTTTTCTTCTAACAAATTAAAACTATTTTTTATGATCACACATTCTTTAAAAAAAGGACTGTCATTCCTTAAATTATTTGAAAGATTTATCCGGGATTCTCAAAGAGGAAGGCGACTGTTACCCAACGGAGATAAAATATCAGCCGGAACAATTAAAACATATAAATATACCCTGTATGTTGTCCGGAAGTTCTGCGTCTGCAAAGGATATTATCTCCGGATCTTCCAGGTCCATAAGTTGAGTCCCCGTGAACTGATGCAGGAAAGAAAATACTGGAAACACTTTTATAAGCACTTCACGGAATTCATGTACCGGGATCTTGGTTATTTTGACAACTACGCCGGTTCGCATGTTAAGAACATCCGGACATTTTTTAATTATCTCAATAAGGAACTTGGATTAAATGCCGGCGACTTTCATAAATTATTTTATGTGCGCAAACAGGAGATCATGATCTTTCCGCTGACTGCTGAACAGCTAAATTTTTTGATCAATAACAAAGAGTTCGAAAACTCACTATCCAAACGCATGCAGGAGGTAAAAGATTTTTTTGTATTCGGGTGTACCGTAGCATTGCGGTTCTCGGATCTGATATCCCTAAAGCGGGACAATATAAAATTGCTGAACCAAAATCACTACCTGGTAGTTCGTTCCTGCAAAACCAGCAGGGAAACGGTAATGAAGTTGCCCGGCTATGCGATGGAGATAATCAATAAATATTCAGGGTCCCGGAAATTTCTGTTACCTCGTTTCAATATAGTAAATCTGAACATATACATAAAACAACTATTGGAAAAAGCCGGATACACGCAGCCAGTCGCATTTGTTCGTGATCGTAAAGGACAAGCTATAGAATTGAGAAAACCATTATCAGGCGGAAAGTATAATCGCTTTTGTGATGTGGCTACTAGTCACACAATGCGAAGAACGGCGATAACTACCATGCTTACACTGGGAATACCCGAACAGGTTGTCAGGAAAATCAGCGGGCATGCCCCCGGAAGTAAAGAGTTTTATCGTTATGTGGTCTGGTCACAAACCTATCAAGATAAGGAAGTTGACAAAATGTTTGCAAGGATGCAAGGAGAAAAAAATATTACACCCACTGGAAATTGAGAACAATTTGATCGACAGTAATGGAAAGAAGTAAAAAACTATTTGTTGAGATAGGCTGCATATTCATTTCTTAGCAAGGATTTTGCTTAGTAAGTACCAAGTCATTGCATTCTCAATTGAAAATGACCACTAAATCCTTTAAAATGAAAAACATAATTCTTATTGCCGGTTGCATGGCTTTCAGCATTACTATGCAGGCACAACTGAAAACGACTGCCAATTGCCCGACCTTTAACGTAGATATCCTTGATGGAAAAGTAAATGAACTACTCGTATCTTCTACGGTTGGGCAGATCAAAGCAAAACTTCCCTGTTTTACCTCGGCCGAAAATGAAAGCGACAGCGCCAAATGCGGCGGCGGTGTTTTTTTCAAAGACAAGGATATTTATTTTTATACGAACAGGGATTATATTGAGATCGGTCCCCATTTCAAAGGCAAATTAAGTATACCCCTGATGGGAGCAAACCGTAATGCGTTTATTTAAATGGCTGGGACATGCTAAAATAAAAGATGTGAACTGGGATGCGTTTGAAACAGCTTATGGGATACTGATATTGTACTACGATAAAGCAGGTAAAGTAAATAAAATACAGTTCAGCAATCAATCCGCAGAGACGATAAAACTTTGCCAATAAACATCACAGGATTCGCACCTCAGTGCGCCTGTTAAGTTGCCGGCCTTCTTCCGTATCATTATCCGCTACAGGATCGGTAGCACCGTATCCTTTGGCAACTATCCTGGCAGGAGAAATTCCTTTTTTAACTACGTAGTTTCTAATTGCCTCAGCTCTCTGTTGTGAAAGTTTTAAGTTATCAGCATCCTTCCCTACATTGTCGGTATGACCGGCTATTTCGACTTTTATATTATCCTTGTTTTTCAAATAACTCACTAGTTCTTCCAGTTCGGCAAAAGAACCAGGTCGCAAGGTTGCTTTTCCAAAATCAAAGTAAACATTGTCCAGCGTATAGATTTTGGCTGCTTCAAACTTGATATTGACATTGAATGGTTCGCTGTAATATTGATCTGGCGGCGGCACGGGAATATTGATCATCCCATATTTACTTGAATCTGTAATGCTCTTGATAGTAATAACGTACTTATCGCCGATCGGTAATTGGAGCCGGCCCTTTCCCGCTGCATCCGAGATGACGCTGACTGTTTTTTCAGTCGCTTCGCTCTTAAACAAAACTTGCTCACCCTTTGAAGGCCTGCCTTTACCATCGGTAACAAACACATTTACTTTCGCCAGGTTTGATTGAGTGGTATCATCTTGTGCAAGAGAATTAATATAGATAATAGCTGTAAGCAGAATCAGTATGGTCCGTCGCATGGAAGTGAAGTTACAACAATACCAAAACGGGAATGATCTGATTTTATTGCCAGGATCGTTCAAAAGACCCGTAACCCGAAACCCGAAACTAATAACTCAAAGCATATCGCATCTCATCAAGCAAGTCTTGTCTCTCGTCAAAGGAATTATTTTTCTGACTTATGATCATTTTCTTTTGTATTGATAAAACACGCATTGGCGTAACTGATCTATTAATCTTAAAAAACATTGTTATGAAAACAATCAAAAAAATGATGGCAATAACGTCATTGGTGGCTCTTTCTGTTACATTATTTTCCTTTTCTGTTCCCAAAGGGGGCGAGGGCTTTAGAATTTACCTTGACAACAAGCTCGTACTTCAGCAATTCGGTAGCCAGATGAACGATGTAAAAACTATCAGCCTCGATAAAAAGTCATCTTCAGGCCAGTTGAGTGTTGAGTATTTTCATTGCGGCCAAATAGCTAAGAACAGGACTATTGCGATCAAAGATGCGAATAACAGAACTTTAAAAGAGTGGAAGTTTGCTGACGTATCAACCGGCAATGTATCATTCACTGATCCTTCTATGAGCTGTAAAGTTGCAGACATAGTTAGCCTGCAAAAAAATAACACGGGCAAATTAAGCCTGTACTATTCCTCCAGTGAATTACCAAAAGGAAGGGTATTGGCAACAATTGTTTCGGGAACAGGAAATCTGGCAAGAAATTAATCGGTGCAAAAGTTAGTGCCCAATTTTGTTTTGCCACGGATGCACGGAATATGTACTACTGCTTTGTTCCGTGCATCCGTGGCAAAATTTTTCAGAACCTGCATTTGCTAATCACTTAAGCAGTTTGCTGAACTTTTGTAACTCTGCCATCTCAGTCGCCGACAATGGCTCGTTGTTATCAAATTTTGATTTAAGAAACAACACTCTTTTGTGCTGCGGATATTTTGCCAATATAGATTCCAGCAACTCCCCAACTTTTTCGTCTTTTGTATAAAGCGGGGCTGGCGGGGGTAAGGTTGATTTATACCGGTTTGGCTTTTTTAATATTATCGCTTCCAATGTTGCCAGCTTGCTTTCAGGAATGGTTTTTATTTTGAGTGCCTTGTTGTATAAACCTTCCAGCTGTTTTTTACTTAATCCTCCCCTCTCCTCGTACTGATGCAACAGGCTTTCCACAAATGAAGACATTGGCTGAGCAACTAACACAGCTTTCAACACATCTTTGATCACATCTACATCAGGATTTATTCTATTCATTGTATAACGAATATATGAAAGTAAGAAAATCCATTTAGTTGATCTGTATTTCCCCCAGGCAAACGCATTAAAATACAGGCAGTTTGGGACACGGATGACACGGATTATACAGATTTACACAGATTTTTTAGACAGATCGGGTAGTAAGCTCTTATAATTGATCATAAAATTTAATTAAGCATATTTCATCAATAGATCACACGGGTTTATTCCGCGTTTGAAATAAATCTATGTTTATCCTTTCAAACCGTGTCATCCGTGTTCTATTTTTTATTTCAAAGAATTTTTATGCGCATTTTAATGCGCTGGCCTGTATATTACCCCCCTTTAAAATTTTACATAGAATGGAATTATTAATTATTAACTGAATATTTTTACATGATAATTATTGGCTAATATGGATACCCGCAGATCATTCATTAAAAAAGCTTCCCTGTTGTCCGGCGGTGCCGGTTTGTTGAATGTATTACCAGCGTCTATCGCCAAAGCGCTTGCTATAGATCCTGCCCCCGGCAGCACTTATTTAGATGCAGAACATATAGTATTGCTTATGCAGGAGAACCGTTCATTTGATCATACGTTTGGAACATTACAGGGTGTTCGCGGTTTTAATGATCCAAGAGCTATCACATTGCCAAATAAAAATCTTGTATGGCTTCAATCGAATAAAGAAGGAGAAACGTATACTCCTTTCCGATTCGATATCAAAGACACAAAAATAACATGGATGGGCTCCATACCTCATGGATGGTCCGACCAGGTAGATGCACGCAACAATGGCAAGTATGATAAATGGCTGGACGCAAAACGTTCAGGCAATAAAGAATATTCGGATATGCCACTGACGATGGGCTATTATACAAGAGCGGATATTCCATTTTATTATTCATTGGCAGATGCGTTTACCGTATGCGATCAAAATTTTTGTTCATCACTTACAGGCACTACTCCCAACCGATTATTTTTCTGGACCGGTACCATACGTGAGAGACAAGATGAAAATGTCATTGCCAGGTTATGGAACGGGGACGCCGATTATGATACCATGGTTAGTTGGAAAACATTTCCTGAAAGACTGGAAGAAAATAATATCTCCTGGAAAATTTATCAGAATGAATTAAGTGTAGGTGTCGGTTTTGACGATGAAGAGGATGCCTGGCTTGCCAACTATGGCGACAACTCCATAGAATACTTTACTCAGTACAATGTAAAACTTTCCCCGGAATATATCGCCAATCTTCCCAATGCGATCAATCAGCTTGAAACGGAAATAAAAAAAAGAGAATCGCAATTGCGTTCTTTGGTTGAGGATAGCAAAGAATTTAAGAAAATAAAAAAAGATTTTGACTGGCTTGTCAATAGGCTGGCGGGTGTTAGAGAAGATCAGAAAAATTTCACCAAGGAAAAATATGATCAACTATCGCAGCGCGAAAAGAATCTCCATAACAAGGCGTTTTCTACCAACAGGAATGACCCGGATTATCACAAGCTGACAACATTAAAATACAAGGATGGCAATTCAGAACATGAAGTAAAAGTTCCCAAGGGGGACATCCTGCATCAGTTCCGTGAGGATGTTAAGAATGGTCAATTGCCGACGGTATCGTGGCTGGTGGCTCCGCAAAATTTTTCTGACCATCCTTCTTCGGCATGGTATGGCGCCTGGTATATCAGCGAAGCAATGGATATTCTTACCCAAAATCCCGAAGTCTGGAAAAAAACAATTTTCATCCTTACTTATGATGAGAACGATGGATACTTTGATCATGTGCCTCCGTTTGTTGCACCGCATCCTTATAAAAAAGAAACGGGTATTACATCAAAGGGGATCAATACGGGTGTAGACTTTGTTGCTAATGCGGAACAGCAAACTCTTAAAGATCATGCAAGAGAAAGTTCAATCGGTTTGGGTTACAGGGTACCCATGGTAATCGCATCTCCGTGGAGCCGCGGCGGGTGGGTAAACTCGCAGGTCTTTGATCATACATCCTCGCTGCAGTTTCTTGAAAAGTTTTTATCAAATAAAACAGGAAAGAAAATTGAAGAGTCGCAGATCAGCGCATGGCGGCGAACGGTATGCGGCGATCTTGCCTCAGCATTCCGTCCCTATAATGGCGAAAAATTAAATAAACCGGAATTTTTAGAAAGAGATGAGTTCGTCGAAAGCATTCATAAAGCGCAGTTCAGAAATTTTCCATCAAACTATAAGAAACTAACGAAAGACGATATAGCAAGGCTCAACAAAACCCCTCATTCATCGCCTTATATGGCGGTACAGGAAAAAGGCATTCGTTCATCCTGTGCTTTGCCCTACGAATTATATGCTGAAGAAATATACAGCAACGATAAAGAAAATTTTGGGCTGCGTTTTCATTGCGGTAAACAGATCTTCGGGGAAGCTTCGCTGGGATCGCCGTTCCAGGTATATGCACCGGGTATTTATAAAAACGAAAGCATGCGTGTATGGGATTATGCCGTTGTTGCGGGAGATGAATTGAAAGACACGTGGCCATTCAGTAATTTTGAAAAAGGCATTTATCATTTAAGCGTTTATGGCCCCAATGGATTCTACCGTGAATTTGCGGGCAATTCAAATGACCCTGCCCTGGAAATTGCCTGTCGTTATCAGCAGGATGGCAAGACAAAAAAATTTACCGGCAATATTTCATTGCAGGTAAGTAATAAAGATAAAAATCCGCTGGAGATCGAAATTGTTGACAACGCCTACAAAACTGTAAAAAAAACACTTCAGCTTGGTCCTGGTCGTTCAAAAAATGCTGCATCATTTATCACACTTGACTTAAGCAGGAGTTACAACTGGTATGATTTCACTGTAAGAGTGAAGGGCAATTCATTATTTGAAAGAAGATTTGCGGGAAGAGTAGAGATAGGGGAAGCGTCTAAGACAGACCCTCAAATGGGTCATATAGTATGATCAACCATTCATTCAGCTATTTGCAGGAAGCACCGGTCCGTAATGAACCTTCTTACTTTTAATTCCCTTTCCCGGGAAAAGAATATCCTGCGCTGTCTCATAACCGCTATCGGCCACTATCTTTAATTTACGGCGTTTATTGATCTCACGAACTACAAAAAAACCAACGCCTGTTAGTACGGTTGCAACAATAAGTACTTTTAAAATTCCCTTCATACAATCGATTTGCGGAAGGATCGCAAATGCTGTACCATTATTAACCAGGAAATGAAATGGTCAAATAGCAGGAAACTCTTAATGAAAATAGAATTGAATTATGAAAGTGAATTTACCCATGCCAATGAGTTTTCTTCTCCCTCAATTTTGATGCAGGTAAAAGAAAAACAAGTGGTGTAGGCGATATCAATATTCCCGTCCTTGTGGGATATATCCATCGTACCACTGACATAGGCTTCGATGGAAGAAGTTTCCATAGCCTGCCATCCCTCGGGCATTGCCTGGTGTAAATATCCCAAATCGTAGCGTCTGTGAGCTAATTTTTCAACGAGGTTTCTAAGCAATGATTCCTCGTCAACGGTGATCGATATGGCTAAAGAGCCGCCATTTTGCGGGAGGTCGTGGTTGCTGTTTTCCTTTTTCATACAGAGTAGTTTTAGATGTTCAACAGGTATAGATTTTTTAAGACGATATAAAATAAGGACATTAACCCACCGGGAAAAATAGTGCATCATATTATTCGTCTGTAACAAATAAAGCGCCTGGTATGTAGAATAATAACTACCCATTCAAAATAAAAAAGTTTTACTTTCATTGGAAATACTTTGGTTCTGCCGCTGAGCTATTTAATATACGGATCGTTAAGCCTCGTAATAATTACCCTGTTGCTTTATTTTTTTACCAAAAAGAAAAACAGGTAATGAAGGCGCTGGCACTTATGATTGAATAGCATGTTTTGAACTTCCGCCTCCTTATCTTACATGGAAAATCTAATTGAACGATGATCAAAAAAATACTGCTCTGGTTTGGCATTGCTCTATTGGCATTGATCGCGATTGTACTTTTCAATACCTTTCGGACAAAGCCCTGGCCAATTAAGACATCCGATGTTGTTCTGCTACCACTTCCCGATTCTGCTGTACAGCACGTAAGCCAGGCCATCCAGATACCAACGATTTCTATCAGTGATTCTTCTGCAATTGATACGGCTGCGTTTACAGCTTTTAATCATTTTATTGAAAGAGCTTATCCTCTTATTCATCAAAATTTATCCAAAACCTTCATCAACCGGTTTTCTATGGTTTTTGAATGGAAGGGACAAAATGCAACTCTGCCGCCAATCATCCTAATGGGACATTATGACGTTGTGCCGGTAGAAGCCTCTGCTCTGGACAAATGGACTGTGCCTCCCTTCAGCGGAACTATTACGGATACCTGCATCTGGGGAAGAGGAGCTGTTGATGACAAGTGTGGCGTCATGTCAATATTAGAAGGTGCGGAAGCGATGCTACGGAAAGGCTTTACGCCGCAACGAACTATCTTTCTCTGTTTCGGGCATGATGAGGAGATCAGTGGCCGGAGCGCCGGATCGGTTGTCCAATATCTTGAACAAAAAAATGTACGGGCTGAAATGGTTTTGGATGAAGGAGGACAATTAAGCGAAAGCAGGTTAAAGGATGTAAAAAGACCGATAGCAGTTATTGGTGTGGCAGAAAAAGGATATGCCTCTTTTGAATTAACTGTTGAAAAAGAAGGTGGTCATTCTTCAATGCCTGCCAAAGAAACAGCCATTGATATATTGACGACTGCTTTATATAAACTAAGGAAAAAGATACCGTCCCTGAAATTAACGCCACAGTTAAGAGAATTCCTTGAACGTGTAGGCTCGTCGTCTGATAATTTCATAAATAAAATGGCTGCAAGTAACCTGTGGTTATTCCGGTCAGTGATAAAAAGCAAACTTGCTGCGGAGCCGGAAGGGGATGCCATGATGCATACAACGATCGTTCCCACTATCATCCAGAGCGGGATCAAAGACAATGTAATTCCGACTGATGCAAAAGCGATCATTAATAGCCGGATACTCACCGGTGAAACATCAAAGACGGTTGAAGATTATATCCGTAAAATCATCAACGACGATCGTGTAAACATCAAAAAGGTGGGAAAGTATAATTCTGATCCATCATCATCTACCAGTACACAGTCCCCGGCTTTTAAAAGAGTTGAGAGCGCATTATACAAAAACATTCCCAGGGTGTTACCGGCACCCTACCAGGGGATCGGAGCTACTGACTCAAGATATTACAGGCGCATATCTGATGGGGTAGTAAATTTTTACCCTATGACTGACGCCAAAGGATACCACGGCATTAATGAAAGATTACCGATCCGTGATCTGCAAAGGGGAATTAATTTTTTTATGACCATCATAGAAGAGTCTGATAAAGAATTTAAATAATGTAGAAATCACTCAAATCCATCTAAACCTCGTACTTATACTACACAACAATCGTAAATGTTTAAAAAAATAAATCGTAATTATTGCATAGGCCGGATGGTAGTATTATTTTGCGCTCATATAATTCTGCCTTATGAAAAGTGCAATAACCTTACTCTCCAGGAACATTACCATAATTTTGGAATGTTTGCTTATCCCCGGCTCCTTCAAAGAAGTTCAGCCACTATTTGCACCCATCACGAGGAACACCAGGATCAGTACGCGGTCATTCTATTTCTTCAAGAAATAATGATGCCCCGGTCTTCATCAAATATCCTCTAAAAAATTAAGAAAAAACCGCGTTGAAGGGCTTCCCTTCTTCATTCCAATCCACTGAATTGCCTCCAATATTTTAGGGAGAAATGTCTGGTTTCAAAAGTTAATGATCAAAAGACATAGCTAATACCTGGATATGGTTGCGAGGAAATTATTCATATTGTTCACTGTTTTATTCTTTACCGGCAGCGCTGGTTTGGTCTATAGCCAGGCTTATGTCAACACACAACAGGGAATTTATCAGCTAACCGGCAGTGCAGGTAACTGTGATCGTGTTTTATTAAACAATGGATGCGGCATTGATAATAATATACTCAGCATAGCTGTATATAAGGATACAGTTTACTATAACACGTGGCTAGGTGAATTAAAACGATTTAAAATAGGAGCTTCGGGAAGTTGCGAGACATTGCTGCATGAAAACGTCGTTTATAACTCAATGACGGTTGATAAAAATGGGAACATCTACATGGCGGGCTACAAATTGATGCGCTATGATCCGCATACCCGGCAACTAACAGATCTTGGTTCATTGCCTTTTTACAGCGCTGGTGATCTTGTTTTTTTTAATGATAAACTCCTTTTGGCAGGCTACGATCCTTATGACTGGTCGACAGGGATATACGAAATAGATATAAGCAACCCCGCGTCGAGTAAACTGTTTATGAGCACCCCGCCATTTATCGGTCTTTTATCTTTCCCGGTACCCTGCGGTAAAAGCCGGTATTTCGGTTTGTCTTCAAATAACACCGGCAGCACTCAGCTCATCGAACTTGATATAGTGAATAAGACTGTAATTGGGGAAGCCTGCTCAATGCCATTGGATATATTAGATGCGGCGAGCAGTACAGAGACAGGGATGGATGCTAAAGTCTCTATAGCTGGTTTACAAATCAACAAATCATGCCAGTCAGAAACAGGTTCTGTTCAGATCAATGCTCTTTACCCCGGCAATGGCCATATCAGTTATACTTTAGATAACAGCAAGACGAGTACATCCGGTTTGTTTACAAATATTGCAGCGGGTCTGCATAGTTTAAAAGCAATTGCCCCAGGTGGCGTGTGCTCAATCGACACTTCATTTACAATATATCCAGCATACAAACTGGTGACAAGTATCGTAAAAACGAGCCCCGATAACTGTTCCAATGCTCCCGGAAGCATTTCCATCCTGGCGTCTTCTGCTAACGGTCCGCTTTCTTTTACTTTACTAAATTCGAATGCAAGCCAGCCGACTGGTAACTTTACTGATCTTCGCGGAGGCTTGTATAACTTCCGCATTGCAGATGCTGCCGGATGTATAAGAGATACGAGTGTGGCATTAGCAGAAAATATTCCGATCGGCGGATGCAGCGATATCTTTATACCCAATGCATTTACTCCAAATGGCGATGGAAAGAATGATCGTTTCATAGTATCACTCTCCTCTGCATTCAAAGATGTAACGCTCCGGGTATTTAATCGGTGGGGAAGTATTGTTTATGAAGGCAAAGGGAACAGCATAACCTGGGATGGCAGCTTTAGATCAATTCAACAGCCGGCGGGTATTTATGTATATAATCTTATGTATACCGATGGTGCAAGTATCCGAAAAAATCTGAAAGGAACGATAACTTTAATCAGGTAGCTGATATGTCGCTATTTTACCTTCACATAAACCAATTTGATATTTTTTCTCCCACCTTCCCGCTCATCTATTTCAAAATTGCCGAGACTTTTGATCAAGGGTAATAGTTTGGTAAAGCCATAATTGCGTGGATCGAAATCAGGACGTTTTTTCAATAACAGGTTACCCAAGGTCACCCAGAAAAGCCCAGCCATTTTCATCTGCAATATCATTGATGGTGGCAGTGATCAGGTTCACAAGATTCTTATCAGCTTTACTGATAACATTTTCTTTTTTCCGCAGGTCCGACAGTTTGATTTGTTTGGGAGATGCCGCTTCCGGCTGATCTAATATTTCTATATAAATAAATTTATCACACGCCGCCCTGAAAGCAGAAGGAGTTTTTTGCTCTCCCATGCCGAATACTTTCATACCGGCTTCTCTTAGCCTTGTTGCTAACCGGGTAAAATCGCTATCGCTACTTACTACGCAAAAGCCATCTACACGGCCGGTATATGAGTATATCCATCGCATCAATGATCAATGCAGAATCAGAAGAATTCTTTCCCGTAGTATAACTGTATTGCTGCACCGGGGTGATCGCATGATCAAGCAAAACGGCCTTCCATCCCGATACATGAGGTTTTGTCCAGTCGGCATAAATACGTTTGAATGTAGGTGACACCATATTTAGCAATTTCTTCCAATATACCGCTGACCAGGCGATAAGGAATGTTATCAGCGTCTATTAATACAGCAAGACGTAGATCTTTTCCGTTTTCCATAAAAAACTAATTCAAAAAGGAAAGGTAATCATTAATCAGGAGTCAAATTTAAATACGCAAGAGTTCGGAAAATTCACGTTGCAGTGTCAGCATCCAGGAGGCGCTTTGCTCCGACATATAAAAAATATCCTGCCAGTCCGCCCAAAGTATTCAGCAAAAGATCATCCACATCAAATACTCCGATGCCGGTGAAGAGTTGAATAGTTTCAAACAAAAGACTGATGCAAAAAACAAAAATTGCCGATCTTCTCCAGTTCGTTATAAATGCAAAAACAAGTGGAAGCAGGATGCCAATAGGAATAAAGCCGATAATATTTCCACCGATATTTTTATAACTGTACTCAGAACTTACCCTGGGTGAAGAGAACAAGCGAATGGTGTAAAAAGGTGTAAGATTCGCATGCTCCCATCCTTGCCTGGCAGTATAATTTTTATATTCATTCGCAAAATAATGTTTGTAGTAACGGGGGCTTTTTTTAAAAAGGATATACTTTGAAAGTACAAGCAAACAAAATAAAAGTCCAACGCATCCTGCTATTCTTATTAATTTTCTTCGTTCCATTATCCTGTTTAAGAAGTCTGGTATGATGTTGCCGCCGGTAATTAAACGGATACTTTAATAAAATTGGCATCCGCGTGGACGATTTTAAGAAAATATGCTTACTTTTTGAGCCTAAAAAATAAGCTATGTCACAATCACGCCGGGATTTCATTAAAAAAACAGCTATTACTTCTGCAGGAGTATACATGGGCGCCTCTGCATTTAGCGCTAAAAGTTACGGCAATATCATTGGCGCTAATGATCGTGTACGTGTTGGTGTTGTTGGTTTTTCGGACCGTCACAGGGGTTCGCATATTCCTTGTTTTATGAACCATTATAAAGAAATGAACTTTGACCTGGTTGCTGTGTCGGATATATGGAAAAAAAGAAGAGAGGACGGTGCGGCAATATGGAAAGAAAAAATGGGACATGATGTCATTGCCTGCCGCAACAATGAAGAGATGTATGATAAAAAATTAGTAGATGCCGTATTTATAGCCACTGCAGACTTTCAACATGCATTACATGCTGCTGAGGCGGTAAAAGCAGGTTGTGATGCCTACGTTGAAAAACCTTTTGCGGAAACAATGGACGATAACCGTACTGCATTAAAGGCTATTAAAGCGACAGACAGGGTAATACAGATCGGATCACAAAGAAGAAGTGGAAGCAATTATCATGCGGCAAATGAATTTATAAGATCGGGAAAGTTCGGCCCAATCACTATGGTTGAACTGACATGGAATGTAAATCAACCGGGTCGCTGGAGAAGACCTGGCGTGTTGGGCCAATTAAAAGAAGAAGACACGGATTGGAAAAGATATTTAATGAACAGGCCTTTTGAAACGTTTGATGTAAGAAAATACCTGGAGTTCCGTTTATTCTGGCCTTACTCATCTGGTTTGCCGGGACAATGGATGAGTCACCAGATCGATACGGTTCATTGGTTTAGTGGATTGCAGCATCCACGGTCGGTGGTTGCCAATGGCGGCATTTATATGTGGAAAGATGGCAGAAGGAATTGGGATACGTTGACGGCAGTTTTTGATTATGGTCCAACCAACGATCCAACAACAGGCTTCCAGGTTACATTTTCCTCACGCATGCACAACGGTGATGAGCATCCGGCTGAGATATATTATTCCAATGGCGGTGAACTGAATTTAATTACCAACAAAGTTTCTCCTGCCGGTGGCTTAACAAAAAAGTTCGCTGGCGATATGAATATGCAACCGAATTTATTGCCTGAAATTAGTTTATCCGAAGCCGAACCTGTGATCGCTTCCGCAAATACCGGTGGAGACAATCTTACGTCAAACCATATACGCAACTGGATGGAATGTGTCCGCAGCCGTAAACAAACCCATGCGCCGGTTGAAGCCGGTTATAGCCATTCGATCGCTACGATAATGACGAACGCAGCCGCACATACAGGCGCTAAAGTAACATTTGACGAAAAGACGCAGGAAGTGATGGCGGGCGGTAAAGCATTCAAATATTAAATGCAAGAACGATAATGAAACATTGTCAGAAATATTTCGCGATAAGCATATCATTTATATTTTCATTCATTTCTTCTTTTGCCCAGAACAATGATGTCGTTAAAGTGGTCAAATCCCGGAATGAAAAAACGGTTGATATTTTTATTAATGACAAATTATTTACCAGTTTCATTTTCCACGATAGCCTGGAGAAACCAGTGCTTTATCCTTTACGAACTGCTGCCGGAACTATTGTTACCCGTGGATTTCCGGTAGATCCTCAACCCGGCGATCCAACAGATCATCCTCACCATCTTGGCTTATGGTTCAATTTTGAAAACGTAAATGGTCTCGACTTCTGGAATAATTCGTATGCAATACCAAAAGAAAAAAAACATTTATATGGCTGGATAAAAACGGATGGTGTCACCGAAATGTCCGGAGGCGATAAGGGAACTTTGACGTATCATGCTAATTGGACCAACCAGCAAGGAGATGTATTGCTGGAAGAGGTCACACGTTATGAATTCAGCGGTACCGGCAATCAACGCATCATTGACCGCACTACTACTTTAACGGCAGATACACTTGTCATATTTACTGATGCAAAAGATGGAATGCTCGGAATCCGGCTGGCTCATGCATTACAAATCCCTACAAAAGAAGATCAGAAATTTACGGACGACAAGGGTAATGTCACCATTGTAAAAGGCGGAACAGATAATATTCCAACCGGCAACTATTTAACGAGCGAAGGAAAAGAAGGCAATGATGCCTGGAGCACAAGAGCACGCTGGTGCAAAGTATATGGCAAAATGGGAAGTGATTCGGTGAGTGTCGCTATCATTGATCATCCAAAAAACATTAATTATCCAACATTCTGGCATGCCCGTGGCTATGGATTATTTGCTGCCAACCCATTGGGAGAAAAAATATTTACCAATGGTAAAAGTTTTAAAAACCTCCAGCTAAAAAAAGATGAGTCAGTCACCTTTCGTTTCAGAATAGTAATTGATGAGGGTGAGAAAACTATCACTGTTCCGCAATTAAATAAGTTAGCCGATGAGTTTGCGAAACAACAATAGGAATCGCACCTGGTGTTTCTTTTCTAAAAATTCTATCTTTCAATATCCCTTTTATGAAAAAATCAATTGTTATCGTTCTGCTGACATGCTTCACTCCTTCTCTTTTATGGGCAATACCAAAAAAGGATAAACGTGAATATTACCAGGTCATCATTTATCATTTTAAAACCGCAGAACAAAAGCAGGAAATTGACAACTATCTTGAAAATGCATACTTGCCTTCTCTTCATCGCTTATCTATAATAAATGTTGGGGTCTTTACGCCTATTGCTAATGATACAGTGATTGATAAAAAGGTTGTTGTTATTATCCCCGGCAAATCATTGCAGGATTTAGTTGATCTGCCTTCAAAGCTTGCAAAAGATGAAGCCTATCAAGTCGCCGCAAAAAAATACATGGATGCCGTTTACAACGACCCTCCATTTACCCGAATAGAAAAAATATTGCTTCATGCATTCCCGGAAGCTCCGATGTTGACTCTTCCCCATTTGAATTCCCCTAAAGCGGAGAGAGTTTATGAATTTCGCAGTTATGAAAGTCCAACCGAAAAATTATTCCGGAATAAAGTGCAGATGTTTAATGAAGGCGGCGAGGTAGCATTGTTCAAGCGATTAAATTTCAATGCAATTTTCTATAGTGAAGTAATTGCCGGAGGCAGCATGCCAAATCTCATTTATATGACAAGTTTTGAAAATATGGTTGACCGTGATGCGCATTGGAAAACATTCAGCGCTGACCCTGAATGGAAAAAATTATCTTCTGATCCCGCTTACCAGCACAACGTTTCTAAAGCTGATATCATTCTAATGAAAGCTGCCAGTTATTCCGACTACTAATCGAGGATTGATTTTAGGGAGCGGCCAGCACCTTTATCACAACCTTCTTTACAACCTTATTTCCACCGGGAGTGATATTTGGACGATGCGCATTCGAAGGGAAAAAAACAATAAATGTTCCGGCAGTGACATCATAGATCTTTCCTTCACCGGAATAATTGGCCACATCTTTTGCTTCGTCGTAAGGTTTCGTCACTGTTAATTCTGTAAAAGGATATTTACCCATTTTTTCATCCCCGGTTACTACACACTGCAGGTCTATGTATTTTCTGTGCGATTCCCATTGAGTCTTGTCATAATCCTTCGAAGGATCTTCCGTTACTGAAGCAAACACATTGGTGCCGTCGATTGGATATTTTCCCGGAGCCAATGTTTTCAGATCGGTGTCTTTCAAAAAAGCGAATGCCTTATCCCAGTAAATTTTATTTGCATGATACTGCCTGGCAAATTCAGTCTGATCAATAGCAGGATGTGGTTTAAAAGGAGTACCGTTGAGCCATTCCTTTTTATTGAACCATTTTTTGGCTTTATGCTTCGTCCAGGTCTCCGACGCACCCCGCTGTGCAAAAAGTTGGAGGAACATTCCGGAAATTACCAGGGAGATGACAGATAACAGGATTCTTTTTTTCATATTGGCAATTTAGGTTATTCAATTAATAAATACACGGGCTTATTCTTATTATAACATGGTTTTTATTCTTCACGATCAAGAGCGGCTATGTAACCGTCATTGAAAAACTTATAGATAATAAAAGCAAAAGATAAAACTATTTCCGAGTGATTTGCGAAAATCAAATCCGTAAACTTACTTTTAAAAAAAGAGTACTTATTGGATTGTCTGCCATTAAAAAATGGACGTGCTTTGTATTGTATTATACTCCATGACTATGGAATTGATGATGTACATAGGAAATGACCTGATCGAAGCCGTTAAGCTGGATGATGAAAGAATTTCAAAACCCGGTTACGTAGGGAGTTTCAAACGTTGCCTTAAATTGAAATACCGCGAACTGATCCAACAATTTCCGGATCCACCTGAGTTCCTGGTGGTTGAGCCTGCACTGAAAAAAGTTGAAACGAAGAAAAACTAGATCACTTCAACGGTTCGTTCAACAAATGCGGTAAGATCAGCGCCCTTTAACATTCCCTGCGCCAATAGCGCCAGGTCAAAGGCCTGTTTGGCCATTGCTGTTTGCTTATCTTCTTCTGCTTCCAATATCTTTCCCATGACCCGATGATTCGCATTTACCGCGACTTTATACGTATCTGGCATGGTGCCATAAAAATTCATTCCGCCTCCCAGCTTCGACATGTCCTTCATCCGGCGCATCCATTCCTCCATCGTGATTGTCACCGGCATTCCCTCTGCAGGCTGGCTCTCTATTTCCACTTTCATCAACGGATTATTGATCGCTTTTTCAAACACGGCTTTTAGCTTTGTTGTTTCATCCTCTGTCAATGTGTGTTTGGATGCATCTTCTTTTACTATCAGCTTATCCAATACGTCAGCATCTACCCTTTTCAACTGCGTTTTTTCCAATTTCATTTCAAGATGATGGATAAAATGCGTGTCGATCGGCGAATTCATCAGCAGCACATCATAATCTTTTTTATTCGCTGCCTGTATATAGCTATGTTGCCGCTCTGCATCAATAGTGTAGAGATACACCAGGTTGCCATCCTTATCGGTTTGAAAATCTTTTACTTTGGTTTTGTACTCTTCCAATGTAAAATGCTCATTGCCGGTATTTGTCAACAACAAAAATTCTTTTGCTTTTTCAAAAAACTTTTCGTCTGAAATAGTTCCGTATTTAACAAACAGTCCGATGTCATTCCATTTCTCTTCGTAGGCTTTACGGTCTTTTTTGAACAACTCAAGCAATTTATCCGCAACCTTACGGGAAATATAACTATTGATTTTTTTGACATTACTATCCGACTGCAAAAAAGAACGGCTGACATTAAGAGGTATATCCGGCGAATCAATAACTCCATGCAACAACAGCAGGAATTCCGGTACGATATCTTTTACTTCATCTGTAATAAATACCTGCCGGCTGAAAAGTTTGATCTTGTTTTTCTGTATCTCAAAATCATTCTTCAGTTTGGGAAAATATAATACGCCGGTAAGTGTGAATGGATAATCAACATTAAGATGTATCCAGAAAAGAGGTTCTTCAGCAAAGGGATACAGTTCCCGATAAAATTCAAGATAATCTTCATCTTTCAGTTCAGTCGGAGTTTTCGTCCATATTGGATTTGTGTTATTGATGATATTGTCAACTTCAACCGATTTATATTTTGGCTTGCCGTCCTTATCTTCTCCATCCGGCACAGATTCTTTTTTTGTACCAAACTGAACAGGCACAGGTAAAAATTTTGCATACTTATCCAATATCCCGCTGATACGATGCTCTTCCAAAAATTCTTCTGAATCGCTATTGATGTACAGGATCACGTCCGTTCCTCTCTCCCTGCGATTACCCTCAGTGATCTCAAAAGACGTGCTGCCATCACATATCCATCGTGCCGGCTCGGCGCCATCCTGGTAAGAGAGAGTCTGTATCTCCACTTTTTCTGCAACCATAAAAGCGGAATAAAACCCAAGGCCAAAGCGACCGATGATCTCGTTGGCATCATTCGCTTCTTTAAACTTTTCTAAAAACTCGGTAGCCCCGGAAAACGCGATCTGGTTGATATATTTTTTGATCTCATCGGCAGTCATCCCGATGCCTTTGTCCGATATGGTGAGTGTTTTGGCTTTGGCATCCACCTTTATTTCCACTTTCAGATCGCCCAGGTCCTTACTATAATGTCCCATTGACGCGAGGCGTTTAATCTTTTGCGTAGCATCCACTGCATTACTTACCAGTTCCCGCAGGAAGATCTCATGGTCTGAGTATAAAAATTTTTTGATGATCGGGAAAATATTCTCGGTATTAATGGAAATCGTTCCTTTCTCCTGTACCATATCGAAACTTATTTTTTAATGTTGAAGATAGCCGCAAGATACAAGAGCTGTTCCAAAGCAGCCAAATTTGCCAGATTGACAGAAGTTACAAGGATAAATAGTTGTAGTGGCCCTGTCGGGGATATTAATTATAGAAACACCTGTCGTTACGCATAGCTTTTCACCAAGAAGCTCATAATTGAACCATATCAGAAGCTTTTTTCAAAGCTGACTTGTTGGTCGCTAAGATCGCCTCATCGCCTGCTTTGTTCCATCCAGTTGCTATCGCCTGCAAGCGTGAAGATCGTGCCGGGTGAGTTTTAGACGCTTCGGTTTTGGCGATATATCTCATGACCTCCTGTGCCTGTTCAAGGGAAGCGCCAAGTTTATATAGTACAAATCCGGCAAACTGGTCGGCTTCGAGTTCCAGTTGAGGTGTGCTGCCGGTTTTCCTGATCGTGTGACCGTTCAGGTGATGACCAATCTCGTGCGCCAATAATGTCAATACGGCCCATTTGTCCTTTGTAAGTTCATTGATGCGGTCAATGAATCCGGCGTTATATAAAATATATCTTTTCCGGTGGGAAAGTGAAGCCTCAATGTTAAGAACATCCGCTTCCTTCAATTCAATATTAGCTTGCAGGCCCGTCACGCTCATCACTTCAGAAAGCATTTTTTCCATGTCTCCAAACGTTACTGAACCGGAGTCTATAGAGTTCCTTTCCGAAAAGTCATTAGGATTTTCACTTGGACATGCAATACAGAATCGGGTAATTAAAATAGTGGCTGTGAGAAGGATGGCTCGTTTCATTTGTACCGGGTATTGGTGGATTGATGCAAAACTAATTATAAGGTTGAAAAAATAAATTGTAAAATAACCTTTTATGAATAAAATTTCAATTGATCCCTGTCAATATTTTCAAAAAACCGAGCTTGGTTTAAAAACCGTACGATAATATCGATTGTGTAATGTGCAAAAAAGAAAAATGTTTCAATTATTGAGCTGGCATAGTTGTAGCGATAGAAAACGGCCGCCATTTATTATTTTTTAATTTAAAAAATGGCGACATGAAACTGAAAACTTTCCTCGCTGTGGCGGCTATTACAATTTTCGCTGCCTGCGAAACACCGTACAGAGCTACCGATACTGCAACATTTGTTGTGCCGGATGATTTGCAATCTTCTTTTACGACACAATACCCAAACGCGACTAATGTGACGTGGAGCAATTACGATCCCAATGTTCTTATTCTTAATGACTGGGAACTTTCAGGATTTACCCCGATTGATGCGAGCGACTACGTAGTGAGTTTTGATATGGATAATGAAAAATATTATGCCTGGTACGACACTGATGGCACATGGGTAGGATCCGCTTATGTAGTTTCCGATTATGCTACCTTGCCGGAAGCAGTTCGTACCGCGTTGACTCAGCAGTTCCCCAGCTACAATATATCAAATGTGAACAGGGAATTTAAAAAAGACAAAGTGGCCTATGAAATTGTAATGAAAAATGATGACAGTAAGGTTGTCCTGGTAATCGACAATGAGGGAAATATTATTAAACAGAAAACAAAGAGCCTGTAAAAAATGATTTCCCGACACAGGGTCATGATCCGCAAATGTCATGACCCTTATTTATTTTATCTACACAGTTTCAGAAAAGAGTCAGGAAGCTTTTCCTTTATTTGAAGAAACACTTTCTATCCACTCCCTGATATCTTTGGGAGAGCGGTTCATCTTATTGGAAAGTCTTTTCAATAAAACCTGTGGATCTTTTGGATCGTAAGTGAGATCTTCATCTGTCAGATCATAATTCACTTCCTTGAGCAGTTCTTTTACTTTTTCCCAGGGAGCTTCTAAATTTAAAGGTGTATCCATGATTTTTTTGCAACAACAAATGAGCCAGACCTATTATAATTTTTTCAATATATCATGGAATAATCTTTCTTCTGTAAGTAATCCATTTTGATTTTTTTTGCGCGAGCCATTCATTTTGTTCAGCCATTTATCCATTTTTCCATTCTCATACAATTCGATTATAGAGGGATGGACATAATATTTTTTACAAACAGTCCTGCTGTTGCCAAGGTGCAGGGAAACTTTATCCAGCGCTTCCACTATTTTTTTCTTTGCATCTTTTTCATCGGCACGCGGTCCCGTTTCTTTTAGCGCATTCAACGCGGCAACCGATCCGCACCAGGTACGAAGATCTTTGGTAGTAAAGTCACTGCCGGTAATTTCTTTTATATAATTATTGACCATCCCGGAATCAATTGAATGTCTTTTACCTTCTTTATCTATGTACTGAAATAATTCCTTGCCCGGAATATCGCGGCATTGTCTTACGATCTTAGCCAGCTTTTTACTTTTTAAAGACACTTCATGTTCTACTCCCTTTTTTCCCCGAAAAGTAAATTTGACCGTGCCTCCTTTGATCGTAGCATGCCTGTCTTTTAAAGTAGTGAGACCAAATGAGCCGTATAGCTTTTCGTAAAACTCATTGCCAATGCGTATACCGGTCTTTTCCATAAGACTTATGACCGCGGCGAGAACTTTATTAACCGGCAATCCCGGCAATGCCAGGTCTTTTTTTATTTGTTTGCGAATAGCGGGTAAAGCTTTCCCCAGTTCAAGCATCCTGTAGAATTTTGTTTTATTTCTCAATTGATTCCACAACGGATGATAGCGGTATTGCTTTCGATTCCTTACATCTTTTCCGGTAGCTTGCAAGTGGCCGTTGGGCAATGCGCATATCCACACATCTTCCCAGGCTGGCGGAAGCACAAGAGATCGAATGCGGTCAAGGTGAGCCTTATCCCTCAGCGTTCTATTCTTGTACTTGTAATTAAATTTTTTGCCTCGTTTTATACGGGTAATGCCTTCATCATCGCAACTTACATACACAAGGCTCACCGCCTTTGCGGCAGCAACAGGATCGTTGCTTAGTTTTTCCAGCCGTTCTTTTTTGATATTAATGGGTACTAAAGTTTCAGCCATACTTGTTGAATATCAATAAGCAGGCATAAATTGTACCATTTGCAAAAAGTCAACAATGGTTAATTAAAACAGCCTAGTCTTTTTTAGCATATGGGTTTTTGACTACAATGGCTGAATCTCCAAGTACTCTGGCCCATATGGCATATCGATCGCCGGCTTGTCGCCCGGATGGCGTAGCTCTTTGTCCTGTTGCCCAATTATAAGTCTTACGCTGATTCATTTTACTGATCAGGATCACGTTTGATCGTGACATAAAGGAACTTTTATTTTGAGAAGAATCCTTTTTCTCGCTACGCTTATTTTGCTGCGCCATAATTATCCCCGGAATAATTACCAGGGATAGAACAAGTGGTATTATCTTTTTCATATCCCAGATTATTTAATTGTAAAAGACCGCAAACACATTGCCGTCTTTGCCGGGACATGAAATATTAAGATTCCATTTGTATTTGTTAGTGATTTTTTCAGAAGAAATCAGAATATATTTTCAACATCCATCGCCTTATTCTTTTTTTAATAATTTCAGGACTTCGTCCATTTTTAATTGAAGTCTCATTACTTCTGTCTGTGCCTTCAGATTTACCTGGTATTCTATGTCTGCTCTTATCCGATCATGTTCTGCAAGGCCGCGTTGACTGGTAAGTACTAAAATGGTAAACAAAAATGAAGTAAGAGTGAGCAAAAAACCTAAAAAGAAAAAAGTTGGTGGCTTATCGGCAAAATTGATTGCGCCATGAGTACGTTGCAGATAATACCATGTTTGCAAGCCGATCCAGCCCGCAAGGAATAATATAGCGATCACCAGGAAGCGGCTGCTGGACACGGTGTGAGCTGCTCTGTCAACAAACCTGCGGAAGGCGGCTGGCTGATGTAGTGGTTCATATCCCCCGATCTTGCCGATACGAATATAATCTGCGCTGGCACGCAGCCTGTCAACAATGACGGCCAATAATGTACGGGAAAATTGCGGATGCCTGTCAAGGAAATTAAAAAAGGCGGCTTGATCAATAGTAAGTACTGTCGTATCTGTAACCGTCCGGGCTGTACCGGTATGAGGTCCGCCGTCAAGCAATGATAGCTCGCCAAAAAAAGTTTTCTCGCCAAGGATCGCTATTTGGTGTTCTTTGCCTTCTTTGCTGGTATGGCTGATTCGAACTTCGCCTTTTTCAATTATATAAAGTTTATCGCCAGGCTCATCCATCCAAAAGATGACCGTATGCGGCGGATAATTTTTTTGGTCTGTTTGCTTCAGCAAATCCTTTATTTCTTCAGGCGATAAAGTCGCAAATAGCGGGATATCCCTGAGTGTTTCGGGTGTCATAAATATTCAATTTAATTATCGTATTTTCTTTTTTCGAACAGGTAGTATTAAAGATAAGGCAACTGCAGTTTGAATAGCCAAAATCAGGAACAAAGAGTAGCGTCTCATTTTGAGGCGACCAGCGGTTGTGTCGAAAAAGGAAACTTTAGATTACATTTTCCCAGGAGTATCTGTTTAAAAAAATATACCAAACAAGATGAAAGTCAAGTTAGCTAGTCTTTACTTTTTCAATATCTCTGAAAGTTTCTTGAAACTCTCATACGGTCCTTTATCGGCAAACATATTAACCAGCCACGCCGGCATGCTGCCGCCCGGGTCAGCTTCAAACGTATATACAATGCTAATAGTTGCCGGCGAAGGTTTAGTAACATACCAGTTGACCATTGATCTGAGTACCCTGACCTTGCCAATTTTTTCAGGTATAAGGTCAGGCACACTGACCGCTTTAATCTTTAAAAAACGGTCCAGGCTGTCCCTTGTCATTGTCAAATGCACCACAGCATCGCGGTTGGTCATTGGCCACGGTATGCTGGTTTCTGTATAATAATAAAAATCATGGATCGAAATTTTTTTGAGCATATAAGAAACTTTGGATTTGTATACCCAGTCCTTATGATTGGCAACATCATTGAGAACGGCTATAAGTTTATCATAAGTCCCTTGCAAAGTATATTCAACTTTAATGCTTTTGAATTTTGAATCCTTTGTTTCACTTTCATATATTTTGATCCCATCCTTGTCCTTAGTCAGTTTCCACTCATACTGACTATGGCTACTAATGGCAAAAGCTGAGAATAAAAGCAAGAATGCAACCTTTGTTGTGATAATTTGCATATCCCAGGAATTAATATCGATAAGTTCAAAAAAGGGTTAACCTTAAAGTTTCAGTTGCGTGAAATAAAGGTCGGTTTTTTAATTGCCGACGGAACAGATCATACTTCTATTAACACATTTCACATTAATAAATTGTCAAGTCGCCCAAAAATTCACAACAGAAACTAAACCGGCACTATTTTCGTATAATAATAAAAGAAAAAACAGAAGATGATGAAAACTATACTTATTCTCGTGGCCACAACCGTCGCAGCAGGTTCGCTGGCTTTATATATTGCCCGTCGCATCCAAAGCAGGCAGATGCGAAGAAAGATCGCATCGGAAGGATTTGAAACAGCTACGGATATTTTGTACCCGAATAAACGAAGGTTCTTCAAAAAACATAAAATGGGTCCAATAGTGCAACAATAATCGCGGAATCATTACCGCTTTATATATACCAGCTTCGCTCCGGCGAAGCTTTTTTATTTTAAGAAACCAGTGTGATATAAAAACCCCCGGACTTGAGCCCGGGGGTAAAGTGATAAAATCTTAGCATGTTATCAAAAACCTCTTTTCTCGACCGACGGCCTTTTCGGAGGTTCGTATCCTTTTGTCTTTAATAAATTTTTTATTTCGGCTATCGCTCTTTGGAGTTGCGGGTCAGTACCCTTTGCCATAGCGCTCAGGTCTTCCGGCACTGCAATATCCGGATCGACCCCATGTCCTTCCTGGAACCATGTACCATCGGGATTATACATACGAAACGTTGGAACAGTAACACTGCCGCCATCTATTAATCCCGGGACGCCACTGATGCCGATCAAGCCGCCCCATGTTCTTGCACCGATCAATGGCCCTAATTTTTTTCTTCTGAAATAATCCGGGAACGCATCACCACCCGATCCGCTCCATCCATTGATGAGCATTACCTTGGGGCCGAAGTTGGCATATGGCGGCCAGGGCCAGTCACTGCCATCACGGATAGCCCAGAAAGCAAGCGGATCACGATTCAGCATTTCAATAAAACGATCCGGTATTTGCCCGCCATTGTTAAAACGTTCATCAATCACCAGCGCTTTTTTATCCCATTGCGCATTAAATTGTCTTATGAGTTCATTTTGCCCGTCAACACCTGTGCTTGGAACATAGATATAACCTGCTTCGACCATTGGTGGCTTCGTCTACTTCTTTCCTCATATTTTCTATCCAGGCAAGATTGCGCAGGCGATATTCATCGTCCATTGTCTTGACGATCGCTGTTTTAGCGCCGGTCCATGACGGCGTTGAATTATAAGTTAACTCTACAGTTTTATTGGAAAGGCCGGTAAATGCGATATATGGTTCCTGCGATGTCGTAAGTGGAATGCCATTTACTGCCAAAATATAATCGCCTTCTTTGATCGTGACTCCCGGCGCATCGAGTGACGAATGTTCTTCCGCATCCCAGGGTGCGCCACGGATTATCTTTTTTATTTTGTAATAATCTCCGTCTGCTTGCCAGTCAACACCAAGATAACCAACAGCTTTATTTTTCGGGGTTTTCAATATCGCCGCCGCCATGATAAGTATGTGAGGCATTCAACTCGCCGATCAGCTCACCAATAACAAAATCCGCTTCCTCGCGGGTCATCGCTCCTTCGAGCATTTTCATGTAACGCGTTTTTGCCTGGTCCCAGTCCACACCGTGCATGCCGGCATCATAAAAATAATCACGCTCAAAACGCCATACATCCATAAATATCTGTTTCCACTCCTCCGCAGGATCTACCGACATCTGCATATCGGCCAATGGAAGAGTTTTATCAAACTTCTGGTTTTCATTTGGAGATAAAACCGCAAAACTTCCGGACCTGGAAACAAGTATTTTTTGTCCATTTGCTGATATACGTGCATTATCAACACCTTCGATAATAGTTTTCTCTTCCTTCTTTTCTATATCAAAATATTTCAGCGTTCCCTTGCCGCTGGGCGCACCCGTATTGGGATACCTCATGAAAATGATCTTTCCTTTTGCAGAAGCCAAAGCTCCAAAATTACCAGCGGCCGGCGGCAGGATGACCATTCTTTGCTCTATGCCGTCAAAGTCTATTTCAACCGGCTTCACATCCGGTTTCCTGGCTGTCGACGAGTCTTTTTTGTTTTTATCTTTTTCTTCTTTTGATTTATCATCCTTTCCTTCGTCGTCTTTTTTTACTGTTACCATATCATTTTTTGGCGCCAGTATCGAAGGTGTTTCTTTTTTCAACGAAATGGCTGCGATCTGCGTAGCATTCGAGTATATGAATGTATTATCAAGATCGCTATAGTTAGGATTGAAAGTTTGATTGGTGTTCAGGTATAAATATTTCCCTTCATTGTCAAATACCGGGTTGTTACACTCATAAAAACCACTTGTCACCTTATTGTTTTTCTTATTGGTATAATCGTAGATGTAGATAGCATTATGGCTGTTGTCAAGATCGCGGTTATATGCCATCCAGCGACTGTCAGGAGACCAACTGACACCAAACCCTGCCAGGGCTCCGTGTGTATAGCGCAATGCCCTGTCCACTTCGGTTGTCTGGTTTGTCGTGAGATCAAATATCTTTATGCGCATCGCTTTATCAATAAAAGCGATCTTCTTGCTATCCGGTGACCAGTATGGACGATAACGGAAACCCGGTCCATAATTCGTCAGTTTTTTTGCAGAATTTTCTTTATCGGGTTCAGTTATCCAGAGTTCATATTCACCGGATTGATCGCTCCAGTAAGCAATATATTTTCCATCCGGCGACCACGCAGGGTAGCGTTCGGCAGCACCGGAAGTTCTTGTTATGTCTTTTACGTAACCATCTTCCGCTGGCAGTGAAAAAATATCTCCTCTTGCCTGGATCAATACCCTGTTGCCATCGGGACTAATAGAAACGTCTTGTATCAATTTATCTACCGTTTCTATTTTGGGTTTCAGCATGGCCTTATCGGTGATCACATTTACATCCACCGTTTTTTGTTTTCCCGATGTAATGTTGTAGAGATACAATTTGCCACCAGCTTCAAATACTATATCGCTTGGCCCAAGCGACGGATAGTGTACATCCTCATCTTTAAAATGAGTAAGCTGTGTATAGGCTTTGGTATTCAGATCGTATTTCCAAAGATTCATTCGCAATTCTGATCCGCGGTCTGATAAGAAATATATAGCATTCCCATTCCACATCGGGAATTCATTACCAGCGTCAGTTTCTGCTCCGATCTGTTTTGATTCTTTCGTAGCGAGGTTAAATATCTGTATATCGGCTTTCCATCCGCCACGATAGCGTTTCCAGTTGCGACCAACCTGGCTACGGAATACAACGGCGATCTGTTTGCCATCGGGTGAATAGGAACCATATTCCGCATAAGCCAACGGAAGTTTTTCAACAATGCCGCCATCAGCCGGCACAGTATAAAATTGATTAAACCTTGATTTACCACTTTCACGACCGGAAGCAAATAAAACTTTTTTACCATCAGTTGTCCAATCGACCACCCTGTCTGCATAACCGTGGCTGGTCAGGCGAACCGGCACACCGCCTGAAACCGGGATCACATAGGCATCATAGTTACCGTCGTAATCACCACTGAAGGCAATGCTTTTTCCGTCGGGAGAAAATTTAGGATAAACTTCCACACCAGCGGGGGAACTGAGTTTAATAGCAGTGCCGCCATCTTTTGGCATTACCCAGATATCATTGGCATAAGTAAAAACGATCTGGGTTTGTGACACATCTGGGAATCTGAAGAGTCCGGCATCAATTTGCGAAAATAAGTTTCCGGAAATGAAGCAGGCTATTACAAAACAAGCAATTAATTTTTTCATAAACTGAACGTTTTGAGATAAAGAATTTTTTCGTCGCGTTATTGAAGGGTTTTAAAGCTAACGAAAAAACCAGTACCGGGATGGATATTAGTATGAATGGAGAAAGAAAGTTATGAATTACGGATACAGTTTATGGGTTATTAGCATACGTGTTTAACTCGTGCCGGAAATATTATTCTTCTTCCACTTTATCTTTTCGCTTTTTCTTTTTCTTCTTTTTAATGATCAATTCAAAATCTTCAAAATTCTTCCTGATGACCTTCATAAAGCGACCCATGATATAGCTCCGCAGGTAAAAGTAGAGCGGAACACCGGCTATAAGTAAAAAAGGCAGTAAAAGAATAAAAACGAGGGCAAGCCCGAAAACCCGCAAAATATTCTTCCACCAGATCGTTTTCTTTATCGTTTTTTTTGTCCGCCGCCGGAATGAATAACCGAGAATGAGCCATACTCTTTTCCATATCATTTTACGAAGCTTGTTCTCATTCTTCTTCCAATTGTATGTCGGAAACGATTGCTTCTGTACCTGGTTGGATGATTCGGTTTTACCTGATTCTTCATTCCAACGGATCACGTTCATATCTGGTATTATAGGAACATAATATTCCATTTTCCCATTCACTTCTTTTTTATACCGAAACCTGTTTACTGCTTCTTTTGCCCATTTGCCGCGAAAAACATCGTTGCCATCAAGAGCACTAACAGGAATGCCAAAATGATTTTGTAAAAATTTCTGACAGTTACGCCGGCCAAGTTCAAAATCATGTTCCCGGAAACCACGATCGAAAAATCCACCGAAACCTTCAAGTGAGGCCGACGCGATGGCCGGTTTGGCAAAACGATCGCTACGTGTAGGGATGATAAGGAACCTGCTATAGATACCATCATTCTTTGCCAGCTCAATATCTTCCAGCTTGAAGAGCGGTTGCGACATCATTATATTGAGCAATACCGGGAACATAGAGAAAATATCCTCCGGTTCTTTATAATCTTTTTCATTTTTATATTTATTATTATTGGGAAAAGGATCAATCATAATGACGCAACGATCTGCTTTCTCGGGTATCCGCGGAATGTTATTATGCTCGGGCGACTTACGCAACAGCAACTCACGGGCAATTTCAAAAGGTTCATTATTCGTCATGCCTCCATCCACGCAGGTGAAACTGTAATATTCCGCATTATCACCAAGCCAATCCGGTTTTACAGTCGAAGGCTGTAAGTAGCGACAAAGAAAATTAGCAGACCGTATCAATTCTGCTTCCGGTTTTTTCTCTTCTGCTGCCCCGCTCACTTCCCTGATGTCGCTGAGTGGAAAATGAATGCTTTCAACCTGCTTTCTCGGCACCTTCAATGTCCGGGGGCGCAGTCCTATCGGAAAGGCGCCCGTAGCTTTCGCAGCCTCCCGCATAAAATAGATGTTCGAAGGATCATTCTCTTCTTTTCCGATGCCCGCCTTTGAAAAATCTACTTTAATAAAACTTTCATCTTTTCTTGCAAGCTCATCATCGGTGGTAAATTTCATCAGGTGTTTGAAATTGGTCATGCAATGCTTTTCATTGCTGCCCGATCCCGCAAATTGTATAGAATAAGGAATGCCACGGGTATTACTTACAGTGACGACCACCTCTATCTTATCAGGTAACCACGGCCTGAAACCGGGTTCACGCACCTCATCTTTTTCAAGATTAAAAGTATCTTTCGCAACATGATCAATGAACGTCGAATCGAGTAATGAAATGATCTTATTTTCTCTTTGCAGGTCTGTGTTATCAAGCATTTGGTCAAGTGTCATCGGATGATCGGTGCTGTCATTCAGATTTACCCAGACTTTGTATAGCCTTGATTCCTTGCCGCTTTTATATCTTCCTTTTTCCTGCAGCATGATAGCGGAAAGAACGGCACACATGCCACCGCCTGATGAGCCATTCAATACGTCAAGCACTACATCATGCATTGGGATATCGGTTGATGGAACACCGGACACTTTTATCGCATCTTTTGCTTCCTGCCATTTCTCCAGCGTTTCAAAAAGATAATCGAGCACACCGGCAGTATAAGCTCCTGCGGAAACGGAACCAGCCATGCAGAGTCCGAGGTGAAATTTTGGTTCGTCCATAAAAAATATTTGAATAAAGCAATATACAAGTTATGGAAGAAATATGTTTATGCATTTATTCAGCCAAGAATGGAGAGAGTAAAAAAATGCCGGGCGATTCCCGGCATAACAAATCAATATTGTTAATAGTAGTAAGTTACTTTAGTTAGCATCACTTTGCAAACTCTGCACGGATCACATTCAAAGCTCCGCCTGCTTTAAACCATTCGATCTGCGGTTCATTGTAAGTATGATTCACTTCAATTTCATCTTTGCTGCCATCATCATGATTCAGAACAACAGTAAGTGGTTTGTCCGGTCGCTAAAGGTTATGAGCCCAAGAATATCAATGGTATCATCTTTCCTGCACTTTATCATAATCTTCTTTGTTGGCAAAAGTTAGCGCCAGCATTCCTTGTTTTTTCAAATTGGTTTCATGGATCCTGGCAAAACTTCTTACCAGTATTGCTCTACACTCCAAATGTCTGGGCTCCATGGCTGCATGTTCTCTGGATGAGCCTTCGCCATAATTTTCATCACCTACTACCATGCTGCCAATACCTGCTGCTTTGTAATGCGCGTGCCGTGGCAGGTACCGCGCCATATTCTCCGGTAAGTTGATTTTTTACTGTATCTGTTTTATCATTAAAGAAATTAATAGCGCCGATAAGCATATTGTTGCTGATATTATCGAGATGTCCACGGAATTTTAACCAGGGTCCCGCCATACTGATATGATCGGTGGTGCATTTTCCTTTTGCTTTGATCAGTAATTTAAACCTTGCAGATCGGTACCTTCCCATGCTGGAAATGGTTCCAGTAATTGCAAGCGCTTTGAATCAGGAGTCAACTTTTACCTGCTACATTGCTTCCATCTTCTGCAGGCGCCTGGTAACCGGCATCTTCCACAGCAAAACCTTTTGGCGGTAATTCAAAACCTGTTGGTTCTTTCAGCATCACTTCTTCGCCTTTTGCATTTTTCAATTTATCTTTTAACGGATTGAAACTGAAATTGTTCCTGCCATCGCCAATGCTGTAACAATTTCGGGACTGGCCACAAATGCATGTGTACTTGCATTACCATCATTTCGTTTTGCAAAATTCCTGTTGAAAGATGTGACGATGGTATTCTTTCGGTTGGGATCATCAATATGTCTTGCCCACTGACCGATACAGGGCCCACAGGCATTTGCCAAGCACTACCCCGCCGGCATCTTCAAAATCTTTGATGAAGCCATCTCTTTCAATGGTATAACGAACCTGTTCACTGCCAGGAGTAATGGTAAATTCAGAAATAGTTTTTAATCCTTTACTCATTGCATCTTTTACAATAGATGGCTGAACGACTGATATCTTCATAAGAAGAATTGGTGCAGGAACCGATCAGGGCAACTTCTAATTTTTCGGGCCAGCCATTTTCCTTTACAGCTGCGGCCATTTTAGAAACCGGAGTTGCAAGATCTGGCGTAAATGGACCGTTGACATAAGGTTCCAGTGTATTCAGATCTAATTCTAATAACCTGGTCATAATATTTTCAGGATCGGCATACACTTCTGCATCCGGACGCAAATGTTCACGGATGCCATCTGCCAACTCTGCTATTTCTTCACGGCCTGTTGCTTTCAGGTAATCACTCATTTTTTCATCATAAGCAAATACAGAACAGGTAGCTCCTATTTCTGCTCCCATATTACAAATAGTTCCTTTACCTGTTGCACTCATACTATCTGCGCCATCACCAAAATATTCAATGATGGCGCCGGTACCACCTTTTACCGTTAACTGTCCGGCCACCCAAAGAATCACATCTTTTGCGGATTGTCCAGCCGCTCATTTTACCGGTAAGTTTTACACCGATCAGTTTTGGCATTTTTAATTCCCATGGCAAACCTGCCATCACATCAACAGCATCAGCGCCACCAACACCAATGGCCACCATACCCAAGTCCACCTGCATTTGGCGTATGACAATCGGTACCAATCATCATTCCACCCGGAAAAGCATAATTTTCCAAAACAACCTGGTGAATGATACCTGCTCCGGGTTTCCAGAAACCAATACCATATTTATTAGAAATGCTTGACAAGAAATCATATACTTCCCTATTGGTCTCAATGGCAAGTTGCAGATCTTTTTTCGCCCCAACCTTTGCCTGTATCAAATGATCGCAATGAACAGTGGATGGAACAGCCACCTTGTCACGACCTGCAGTCATAAATTGCAACAAAGCCATTTGCGCCGTTGCATCCTGCATGGCTACCCTGTCAGGGGCAAAATCAACATAATCTTTACCTCGTGTATGCGGCTTTGTTGTGGGCCTTGACAAATGCGAATACAATATTTTTTCTGTAAGCGTTAAAGGTTTGCCAGTTATTTTCCTGGCTGCAACAATCTTACCTGGCAGTTCTGCATAAAGTTTTTTGATGAGGTCGAGATCGAATACCATAGTGACGTATTTAATATTTTAGCTTGAAGATTTCAGATTGCAGATTGAGAAACAGTCCTGCAGAAAGGCTATTCTAAGACCCGCAACTGCCGATCTTGCAATTGAAATGTGCTGCGAAATTACGAAAAACAGGCGTGTTAATAAGGGGCTATTGCAGGATTTGCGGCAAATTTCTAATTTAGCGTCGTGAACAAATTCAAAACCTTTGTTGAATGGAATGCTTTTGGCGTATGTTCAGCCATTGGCAACCGAATGGGAATTGCTGCAAGCCGCATCCGCCAGTATTTTATTTATGCATCGTTACTTACAATGGGTTCACCAATCATTCATCTACATGGTGCTGGCTTTCTGGAGAAATATCCGCAAGTATATCTGGGCGGCAAAAAGAAATCCCTGGTATTATTTGTGAATGGTGAATGGTCAATTGTAAATAAAGAAATCCTATAACGGGAATCCATCTACAACTAACCACTCACTACTGACTAACTTAGATCACTTCCCTGGTATCTCCTGTTCTTACTTTAAAATAAATATGTTCTTCATCCCTGACAGCTATAAGGATCAGTTTAGTGAAATCTGTGGCAGAAAAATTTGCATGACTGTCCTTGAATTTCATCGTTCCGCTGATATGCGTTAATATCCCGTTGTCGAAATCTTTATTATCAAACTTCAATTCAATTCCTTTTTCTTTCATTTGTTTTATATACTCTTCCAACTGTTGAGATGTTGTTTTTTTAGTGATCGTGATGCGGATGTCCTCCTTGCCATTAATGATATAGCCATTATCGTCCATCGCGAGCACTCCATTGGAAGTAATAGCTGTAGTCACAGGATTTGCAGACGTAATCACTGACTCTCCCGAACCACTGGTCACCACTGCTTTGGTGGCAGATCCTAATGAAGTGGCATCACTGACATTGATGATCTTTCCATATTTCTTTTCAAAAGCACTCCGTTCCTTTGCGTCTTTTAGATTATATTTTTCCGTCGTTCCATTTTTCAATCTCATCGTGGCTGAAGTTTCGGTTATTTCGAAATCATCACTGACATTGGCGACATTGGCTCCGCTTACTTCCCTCGCTGCATCTGCTTCGACAACTGTCTTTTTTACCGGAGGATCCGGCGGAAGCGGCGGAGTCGGGATCTTTTTTGTAGTTGGAGGAACAGGAGGTGGAGGTGGCGGCGGAATAATTTCACCATACAAATTCTCATAGTATTTCTGGTTCTCGTTCCATTTTGTCAATAAAACCCTTTCAACTTCCTTCCGGCTTTTATCTCTTACAACAACAACACAATTGCCGTCTTTCCCTTTAATGTCCGTATAATAACCCCGGCTGTTCAATTCCATTACATCGGGAATGGTATCCGTAAAATTTCCGGAAATGTCTGTTACTAGTTGCTTGCTGTCGTCCTTCTTAACAGGATCGCCGATCTGCTTCCTGAAAAGAAAGGAGTATAATGCCAACAGCGGCAGTATAAAAAGGAATTTGACCAAATGCACTTTGGCTGTTTTTAGTTTGTTCATCATGGCTATACGTTTTTTGAGTGAAGAAAAATTAAACTGGTTGTGCTATACTATATTGATTGTTACCTATCACTTTCAGCAACAGGTATTGATATTCTTTTTTTGCTAATGCCGTTCTCCAGCACTTTATGATCGGCAATAAATTCAAGGTTTTGGCGGATGGATCTTTTCAGCAACCAGGCAAAGGGATTATACCAGTTCAGCAGGCATAAACAGTTCTCCCCAGATGATATCAATACTGTGTACCTGCTTCACATGCACAAACTCATGCCGGATGATCTCCTGCAATTCGGTTTCTGAATGCAGGTGCCGGTTAATAAAAATGGAATTGCCAAAAGAGAAAGGAATGATATTTTCATCTACATGGAATAAATTTTCATATCGTTACCGGAAATAAATTCTGCCTTTTTCATCATTCTTCCGGAAAGAGATAAACTGGACCAACAATCTAACCAGCATGATAAGCCATACCGAGCAACCATCACAAGACAATGATAATATTCCAAACAGTAAAAAAATCTGGGAAGCCGGTGTTGAGTGATTTGCTGTTGTACTGAACTCGTCTGATCAAAGGCACCCAGTTCAATAGCGCTGTTACCCGCTCAATTCATTTTGCTCCAGCACATTGGTGATATATCAATAAAAGGAATAAAGAAGCAAGCAATGTATAACCCAGCAGGTACCAGCGGTTCCAGTTATAAAAGGTAAGCCGCTGAAGATAACCGGTGATAAACCAGGAAACACAACCGCAAGACTGACGATAAGTTTAAGTATATAGATAAGCAAAAAAGGCATACGGATTTAAATTATAAGATTAATTATTTCCCTTTTTCAATCATACTGATGATCTCTTTCAGTTCTTTGGCAGAAAGTTTTTTCTGCTCAACAAAAAAATTCACCAGCTCCTTATAAGAGTTATCAAAGTATTCTTTCACCACGTTTCCCATGAATTTTTTTTTATACTCATGCTTCACTTACAGCAGGCTTATACAAGTAAGCATTCCCAGCAGCCGGCTGCTGAGATAACCTTTCTTTTCAAGGTTTTTAATGGTGGATGCAACTGTAGTATAAGGCACATCTTCATCCAGGTGTTCCATAAAAGATTTTACATTGCCTTCGCCGGTACGCCAAACGGCCTGCATGGTCTCTTCTTCTACGTGGGTTAATTTTTCCATCTCTACGAAATTTTCGTAAATCTACGAAAATTTCGTAGTTGGACAAATAATAATAGCTTTTTATAAAAGAATTGTGATGAACGGTGAGGATGTGAGGTTAATTGACGGTCACGGTATCGGCTTTTAAAAGAGCATCGTGATGGTAATACCTTAGAATATATTGTCCGCTAACAATAGTCTTTATGCTTATTGTCGATTCAGCATAATAAATGGCGTCAAGACATATAGTTGCCTTGCAGGGCATCCTCCCTATTGTTCTTATTTCATACAGGCGTTCACTAATAACCTTTATTTCCACGTGAGAAAAATAATAGCAAAGATTGGGGCCTGCACAGGTTACCCTGGCAATTATATCATTTCCAGCAGTCACATTGACGGGCGCTTGTGTTGAAATGATAATTAGATCAACGGCACAACTTTTGTCTTCCGCTGATTTTTTTGTGCACGAAAAACCCGTGATTATCAGAATTGTTACAGCAACTATGATATATTTCATGAACCTCGTTTTGCAGTTGACAACGGGTATCAGTGTATCGTTGCACGGAAGATCAGTTCAGTATCAGATCAACTCTTTTAATTTTTCCACCACTGCATCCACTTCTTCTTTTGTATTATGCTTGCAAAAAGAAAATCGAACGGTGACAAGATCGGGATTATCATTGATCGCTTTGATAACATGACTTCCTACATCTGCCCCACTGCTGCAAGCGCTGCCGCCGGACACACAGATATGATTGATATCGAGATTGAAGAGGATCATCTCCGATTTTTCTGTTTTAGGAAATGCGGCACTAAGGACAGAGTATAAACATTTGCCTTCCTGGTCGCCGTTGAACTGAATGTCTTTGATATTCTTTCTTAACTGTTCGATCATATACGTTTTGATCGATTGTATATATTGGCTGTCCTTTTCATAGTTAGCCATTGCCATTTCGAGAGCTTTTGCAAAACCAACTATACCATACAGGTTCTCAGTGCCTGCCCGCATATTCCTTTCCTGCGCTCCGCCAAAGATGAAAGGTTTGATCTTTATACTGTCATTTACATATAATATACCAACACCTTTCGGCCCATGAAATTTATGACCCGCAGCGGAAATAAAATGAACGGGGATCTTTTTTAGATCAATAGGATAGTGACCGACGGTCTGCACGCAATCAGAATGGAATATCGCATTGTATTTATTGCAAAGGTTCCCTACTGCTTTTATAGGCAGAAGGTTCCCGATCTCATTGTTTGCATGCATCAGCGAAACAAGACATCGTTCCTTATGTGATGCCAATTGCTCTTCCAGGTCTTTAAGATCTACATGACCATCGGGCAATAACTTGACATAGCTGCTGGTGACCTCGTTACTATGGTCATAATGTTCTACCGTATGCAATACAGCGTGATGCTCAATGGGCGAAGTAATAATATGCTTGCACTCGAGGTCCCTTATAGCCGATAAAATGGCGGTGTTATTACTTTCTGTGCCGCCACTGGTAAAAAAGATCTCACCCGGATTTGCATTCAACAGCTTCGCAACAGCCTTGCGTGCATTTTCTATGGCCAGCCTGCTTTCTCTTCCATAAGAATAGATTGAAGACGGGTTACCAAAGTGAGTGGTCATATACGGCAGCATAGCATCGAGCACCTCTTTATCGAGCGATGTGGTCGCAGCATTGTCAAAATAAATACGTTGCATAATATCTTCCGGCAATAAATTTTAAAACGCCGCAAAGTTAATTAATAACCGCCGCGTATGGGAGTTTTTATGCCGCTAGCATGAAAAATAATCCCGCTGGTCATAGCCTGGCGTAAGGGTCTCAAATCTCCCTGCGAGATTATGTTTAAATAACAGGGACATTAACTACATTTATTGTCCAAACGTTTCAACGATGAGCTACCAGGAGTTTTCCAAAAAAATACAAGATCATGTCCAGGCCCTGTTTCATTTGCAAAAAGATAAGACGTTTATTTATCATAACCTTGATCATACGCAAAATGTAGTGAAGGCAGTTAGCCAGATCGCTAATCATTACCAGTTGAATGAAAAAGATTTTTTTATCGTCACCACTGCGGCATGGTTTCATGATGCCGGGTATTTCACTGACGATAAAAACCACGAGATAAAAGGCGCTGAAATGGCTGCTGATTTTTTAAAGATCTTTAACCTGGATACCGATATCACACAATCTGTTGCCAATTGTATCGTTGCAACCCGTATTCCGCAAAGTCCAAAAAATAAGCTGGAAGAAATAGTTTGCGACGCCGACCTCTTTCATCTTGGCACGGATAAGTTTGGAGAAAATAATAAGCTAATGCGCAAAGAGGTTGAGGCGAGAAAAGGTGTCGCTATCAGCAAAGACGAATGGCGCAACGGAACTATCCGCCTTCTTGAAAGTCATCACTACTTTACAGACTATTGCCAATTGTTGTTGAATGACAAAAAGAAAGATAGTCTCGATAAATTAAAAAAGAAAGCCGGAGCTAAAGAAAAAAAAACTAAAATTGACCTGGTGCCGGCCGATGAAAAGTTACCGGTCATACCTCTCCACCTGAAAAAAGATCAGCAGCCTTCCCCTCCATCTGAAACTACGCAGCCAAAGAAAAAACGAGACATAAAAGATAGTCGTCCTGAAAGAGGTATTGAAACAATGTTCAGGATCACTTCCGGCAATAACCAACGACTAAGTGATATGGCGGACAACAAAGCTCATATCATGATTTCGGTGAATTCACTGATACTTGGCGCAATTATCAGCTTGCTGTTGCGCAAACTTGAAGACTATGATTTTCTTAAGTGGCCGACGTATCTCATACTCACAGTATGTTTGCTTACCATTGTCTTTTCGGTTCTTGCCACACGCCCCAGTATCCCGTCGGGAAGATTTACCAAATCTGATATGGATGAAAAAAAAGTAAATCTTTTGTTCTTTGGAAACTTTTACCGCATGAGTCTTACCGATTATACGTCCGGTATGCTGCAGGTAATGAATGACCGGGACTTTCTATATGGAACTCTTATCAAAGATGTGTATTCACAGGGCGTAGTGCTCGGCAAAAAATTCAGGCTATTGCGGATATCCTATAATATTTTTATGTATGGCCTGATCGCATCCGTGATCGCCTTTGTCGCTGCCACCATCATTGCAGGAAAATAATTTTTTATACAATCATAGATCGTGGATCATTTTTATTTTGACAGGGATCTGAGTTGGCTTTCATTTAATGAAAGGGTCCTGCTCGAAGCGGCAAAAGAAACAGTACCCTTGTTTGAACGGATCAATTTCCTTTCTATCTACTCGTCCAATCTTGACGAGTTTTACCGGGTTCGCATACCAGGACTGATGGCTTTACAAAAAATAAAAAAAGAAAAGGAAATGGCAAGTGTCATTTTACAAAAGGCCACGGAAACGGTCCAGGCACAAATACAGCATTTCGGAAATATTTTGACGCAACAGGTGATACCCCAGCTAAAACAGAACTCAATTTATCCCATTTATGAAGAAACTATTCCCGCCATTATCAAACCAGCTACCCAGGAATTTTTCTTTTCGCAATTGCTGGCTTTTTTACAACCAATAGAATTAACCGGGGACAACCTGGAGTTCTTTCCTGAAAACAATAAGCTGTATCTCGCAGCGGTTTTTGAACGCCAGGATGAAGAACATACCGCGATTGTCAACGTACCTTCCGGTCATGTCCCGAGGTTTTTTATGACGGAAGAACGTGGCAATCGTTACATTGTTTTCATTGACGATATTATCAAAGAAAATCTTTCATTTATTTTTTCCGGCGCTACCATAAAAGGCGCCTATAGTTTTAAGATCACCAGGGACGCAGAACTGGACCTGCAGGATGAATACGAAGGTGACATAGCCGACAAAATAGAAAAGCAGATCGTCAAAAGGGACCAGGGATTTGCAACCCGTTTTTTATACTCGCCAGGTATGCCAGATCACTTCTTGCAACAGCTTATTGCAGCATTTAATTTATCAAGTGCCTCCGTAGTCCAGGGAGGCGTCTATCACAACCTGAAAGACCTATCTTCATTTCCCGCCAAAGAACCTTCACTCTGTTATCCTAAGTGGATGCCGGTTAAGAAAAAGATCATTAGCCCGCAAAGCTTGTTTAGCAGCATCGCCTTACATGATATAGTCCTTCACACACCCTATCACGACTATGGATTGGTATTGCGTTTTTTTAACGAGGCAGCTATTAGTAAGGATGTCGAAGAGATCTATGTTACGCTTTACCGTATCGCCGGTGACTCAAGAATTGGCAATGCACTCATCAGCGCCGCAAAGAATGGGAAAAGTGTGACTGTCTTTGTGGAATTAAAGGCAAGATTTGATGAAGCCAACAATATTCGCTGGGCCAAAGAGAATGAAGGAAGCGGGTGTCAAGATCATTTATAGCATTCCCGGATTGAAAGTACACGCGAAAGTGGCCCTGGTGAAAAGAAAGAAAGATAAACGAACGAAATATTATGGTTTGTTTGCAACCGGAAATTTCAACGAAAGCACGGCGAGATTTTACACGGATCATATCCTGATGACGGCGAATAAGGAAATGCTGAGGGAACTGGAACTGCTGTTTATATATCTTGCCAAACGTCAGAAACCTGACGCACTTGATATCCGCTTTAAACATTTACTGGTAGCACAATTCAACCTGCTGGAGCGTTTCCTCGGGTTGATAGAACGGGAAATTCAGCACGCCAAACAAGGATCAAATGCCGCCATTACGATCAAACTCAACAACCTGGAAGAAAAGATCCTGATCGATAAACTGTATGAAGCTTCCAATGCCGGCGTTAAGATCAACCTTCTCATAAGAAGTATTTGTAAATTAGTACCGGGTGTGAAAGACATGAGTGAAAATATTACTGTCATACGTATCGTTGACAGGTATCTTGAACATGGCCGGATATTCTGGTTTAATAATAATGGTAATGATGAAATGTATGCCGGCAGCGCCGATTGGATGAACAGGAATATTTATCGCCGGATCGAAGTTTGCTTCCCTGTTTATGATGAAGTGATCAGAAACGAGTTGAAAGAAATGATATCGGTGCAATTGAAAGATAATGTGCAGGCCGTATCCATAGATGAAAAGCTGAACAATGTACCGATCCGCAACGGGATCGAAAGAACCCGGTCGCAGGAAGTTATTTATCAAACGATGAAAAATCATGAATAAGCAATTTTTCTACATCCTTTTCATTGCTTTTTTGTCTTGTGCAGAGCAAAACGCAAACGATAAGAGTCCACGTGGATATGATCTCAATAAACCGCAAAAATTTACTGTACCAGATGCGTTGAAAGAAATTTCGGGGATAAGTTTTTATAAAGGCAATAGCGACGTACTGTATGCAGAGCAGGATGAAGATGGCAAATTGTATTACCTGCATTTAGGCGATAAAAATGCTACCCATGTCAAATTTGGAAAAAAGGGAGACTATGAAGATTTAGCTATTATAAACGAACAGGTGATATTTCTCCGCAGCGATGGCACCTTGTTCAGTTTTCCATTTAAGGAAATAAACAACGAAGAGGTAACTGATGTAAGAGAATGGAATGACCTTTTGCCAACAGGAGAGTTTGAAGGCCTGTGTGCCGATGCAAAGAATAACCAGCTCTATGTTTTATGCAAACATTGCAATGATGATGAAACCAGCAAAACCGTAACTGCATATATTCTTCAACTACTGCCCGGAGGTGGTATTACAAAAAAAACAAGCGTATCGATCAATGTAAAGACCATCGAGAAACTTTCAGGTGATAAAAAAATAAAATTTCACCCGTCGGCTTTGGCGCAAAACCCGCAGACACAGCAATGGTTCATTGTTTCGGCTGTTAATCAAATGCTGGTAATAGCAGATAAGGACTGGACGGTAAAAGAAGTTTATCACCTTAAAGCTTCGATATTCCGGCAGCCGGAAGGCATCGCATTTGATAATAATAATAATCTGTATATTTCCAATGAAGGTGATAAGGTTTCAAAAGGCAACGTGCTGAAATTTGTTTTCAAAAAAGAGTAACCAAAAAATGCTTATGAGAAAATTCGTGGCCTTTAATATTTTTCTCTTGTCGCTGACGGCTTTTGCTGCCAATGCTCAACCTATCGTGTTGCTTCGGCAAGATAGTCTTCGCTATCGCCCTGTAGTGCCTTTACCCGGAAATGCAAAAATTTCCAATACAAATGCAGGCGCATCCCCGGATGTAAAAAAACCGGAAGAGTCATCCTATGCTACCGGAACCGCCGACAGCATTGAAGTAAGCGCTTATGCCCCCTATAATGATGTCAGTAAAATGCACCGAAGTCTTTTTGGAGAAAATTATCGGAAAGAATGGGCAGCATCTGTCAAACTCCCCGTATTGCGGATCTCAGAGATGAAAGGTGGATTGGTCCCTATAAAAGAAGGCGGTGGTCATCAGACATTATCAGTGCGGCTGGAAGATAAAACCGGAAAAGAATGGGTGGTAAGAAGCATAAGAAAATATCCCGATGTATTATTGCCGGAATCATTAAGAGAAACTTTTGCGAAAGACATTCTTCGTGATGCCATGACGGCTCAACACCCGTATGCCCCGCTTATCGTACCTGTTCTTGCTGATGCTGTCAATGTACCACATACTAATCCGGTAATCGGCTACATAGCACCGGATGAACAAGTTGGGCCTTTTGAAAAAACCTTTGCGAAGACTGTCTGTCTTTTTGAAGAAAGAGAGCCTTCCGGAAATTCTGACAACACCCCAAAAATGCTGGAAGAACTAAACAAAGACAATGATAATAGTATTGACAGTGTTGCTTTCCTAAGGGCAAGACTGCTTGACCTTTTTTTGGCAGACTGGGACCGGCACGATGATCAATGGCGCTGGTATGATGAAAAAAAAGGAAGTGAAAAAAAATATCTCGCAATTCCCCGTGATCGCGACCAGGCTCTATATCGAAATGAAGGCTTTTTTCCATCGATAGCTTCTCAACGGGCCATTGCACCTTTCTTAAAAGGATTTAAGCCGAAAATAAAACTCAGCAATGAATTCTTTTTGAACGGGCAAACATTGGATAACCGTTTTCTCAATCAATTGAGCCACGATGAATGGATGAAGACCACTAATGATTTCATATCGGCGCTTACAGATGATGTGTTCGAGAAAGCTTTAAGGAAACTGCCGCAGGTCTGTTATGAAATTCGTCACGACGAATTACTGGCGATCATGAAGCAACGGCGTGAGAATCTTGCTGCGGCGTCAGAAAAATATTATTTCTTTCTGAATAAGTTTGCTGATATCCGGTTATCAGACAAGAATGAATTAGTGGAAATTTCAGACGGACCCGATGGCGGCTTATTACTTGTCATTCACAAAATTTCTAAAGAACGAAAAGTAAGGGAGCAATTATTTTCAAAAAACTTTCTGCCCTCTGTCACAAAAGAGATTAGGATTTTTATGGCAAAGGGGGACGATAGTGTTGTCATCAACACCAAACAAACTTCTGTAAAAGTGCGGATCGTAGGCGGCGATGGCGACAAAGACTATAACGTTATCAATGCACGCAAAAAGATGAAGGTCTATGAAAAAGAAACGAACGCTTCATTTGAAGGAATGATCCAAAGACTCAGGAAACATTTATCGAACGATAGCGCTAACATCGCCATCGTGCCCACACGGCGATATAATATCACTGTGCCCCTTGTAACGGTCGGCTTCAACCCGGACGACGGCGTGTTTCTTGGTCTAAGTTTAAAACATACGCACCAGGGATTCAGAAAGATCCCTTATGCCAGTGTGCAGCAATTTAATATCGCTCATTCATTTTCTACGAATGCGTTTCGGATAGGCTACCGGGGAGAATGGTGGGGCGCAACAGTAAGGCGGACTTTTTGCTACATGCTATAGCTAAGGCTCCGAACAATACACAAAATTTTTTCGGTCGTGGTAATGAAACGATATTTAATAAAACAGGGAATTATAAAAAATTCTATCGCACCCGGTTTACAATTTACCAGGCAGACCCGGCACTTCGCTGGAGAGGCATTAAAGGCTCTTCTTTCAGCATCGGCCCCTCCTTCCAGTTTTACCACTATGATGCGGATGAAAATAAAGGACGCTTCATTACCAATACTTCTCTTATCGGTTCGTATGACAGCAGCTCAATAGGCAATGATAAATCGCATCTTGGAGTTGTAATAAATTTTATCAGTGACAAAAAGAACAATCCACTGTTGCCAACATCAGGTTCATATATCAATATCCGGGTACACGGCTACAGCGGTTTGAATAGTTATTCAAAGGCATTTGGACAGATCATACCTGAAATAGCATTGTATAAATCTCTCAATTCAGCCAAAACGATCGTAGTTGCAGAAAGATTTGGTGGCGGCATTTCATTGGGAAAGACTACTTTTTACCAGTCCTTGTTCCTCGGCGGACAAGATAACCTGCTTGGTTACCGTCAATTCCGTTTTGCCGGGCAACATTCTTTTTATAATAATCTTGAACTGAGAATAAAGATCGCCGATTTTGCCAATTATATTTTGCCTGGGCAATTCGGTATAACGGGTTTTTATGATATTGGCCGGGTGTGGAAAGAAGACGACGATTCCGGTAAATGGCACAATGGTTTCGGTGGAGGGTTTTATTTTGCTCCGGCACAAATGGTAGTTTTACAATTGGTAGCCGGTTATTCAACAGAAGGATGGTACCCTTATTTTGCGATGGGTTTCAGGTTTTGATCAAACCTTTTATCATTTATAACTGTTGTTCATAACTGATCCATTACGAATGTGAAAACGATAATTATTTTTGCACAGTATGCAGCATAGAATAATCAATATTCCCGACGGACCAAATGGTGACGAATTGAAGCCCCAAACTTCTCTTTCGTTCAAGCCATTTCTTGATTATGTAAGAATGCGGTTACAGGATAGTGAAACCATAAAAAAAGAGATCTATCATCTCGTACTGCAGAAGTTTTCTAAATATCCTGAACTGGAAGGGGTAGTGGATATCAATGATACAGAAAAATATTCGGATGTTCTCAACCTGCTGTATATCGCATTGTCTACTATAGTTGAAGATGAAAGAAAAAGTTCTCTGGGCGCTTTCAGTTCCTGTCACACCCGTGATCTTTTATGGTTCTGATGCTCTTTACGAATTTATGCTGGAAGCAGGTACCCAATCTGTCAATACGGATATTGTTGCCGATGATGATGTGAACTTTCACAGGCAAAAATGCGAGATGCTCTATTCATTCCTGCTGGATCAGTTTTACAATTTCAACCATAATAAAAAACAGGAGATGACACGCTCCTTCATAGATCGCCAGACCGGGCTTACCCGGCATTTCCGTGTCAATATTGATACAAGATTTGTTAAGGTAACAGCCCAAAGACCTTTGCCCGAACTCAATCTTGAAACACTGCAGGTAAATCTGAATGAAGACGCAGGCCTGGAAATACTGGAAAAAATATTGCCGCTTGACCATTTTCATTTTTCAGGTTTTTCAATTTTAACTATCACTGATGTAACGGTTGATCATGCTGCTGAAAAAATAAAAAATATCCTGGTGGATGGTCATGGAAAAGCTGATGAAAGCAGTTATGAACCAGTTGTTCAATCGCTGAAATCCATCGCTGGTTCGAACGAACTGGAATTTGGACTCCTTCCGCTGTATCGTATCAACAATAAGTTAATACCGGATATTGACGCTTATTGTCACAGCGTCATGTTTTCCCTTGGCAAGGAAAAGGGAATGGTGAAAAATTTCTTCATTCCCGTTATAGAAAAATTTGTCGCCAATCCTCACCTGATTTTTTTCAAAGATCTTGATGTTTCCGGTCCTTCGCATCAACAAATAGCAGAATTATTAAAACAAGCCGGTCTTAAATCATACGCCTTGTTACCCGTATATCATAACAATAAATTAGTAGGCTCATTTGAAATTCATACACGGCAAAAAAATCTGCTTGATGAAAGAATTTTTACAAAAATAGAACCTGCCATGGCGCTGATAGCGCAATTGATGCAAAACAGCATTGATGAATTCAACACGAAGATCAATGACACGATCGCCGACAAGTTTACCCCGCTTCAGCCATCGGTACAGTGGAAATTTAATGAAGCTGCCTGGGACCATTTGTATCGTTCAAGACTTGACGGCAAACCAGCGGAAGTACAGAAAATAGGATTTAAACAGGTCTATCCTTTGTATGGCGCCGTGGATATACGCAACTCGACGATTGAAAGAAACAGGGCAGTGCTTAAAGATCTCGAATACCAGTTCTCGCACCTGCAGGAAGTATTTAGGGTGATGAAGGAAAAAAGCGGATTTGGTTTGACAGAAGAATTTATTTTCAAATGCACTAAATGGCAAAATGTTTTCCGCGGGATCTTTACTACGAATGACGAAATAAAGCTGAATCAATTCCTGAATGAAGAGGCGCATCCCTTTCTCAGGCATTTCAAGGATGCCAATCCCGCTGTGACGCCCGTTATTGCCGCTTATTTTGAAGCGATAGAACAAGGAAAAGGGAAGGCATGGCAAAACCGCCAGCAGTTGGAGGATTCCATGCAGACGATAAATAATGCGGTGAATAATTACCTCGACCTGATGAATGATGAATTACAGAGAGCTTATCCCTGCTATTTCGAAAAATTCAGAACGGATGGAGTAGAATATGATATTTATATCGGTCAATCTATCACGCCGGAAAAACAGTTTGATGTTGTTTACCTGAAAAATCTCCGGCTCTGGCAACTTACCTCGATGGCTGCGATCGCAAAGCTTTCTTATTCGCTGTTGCCAAAAATGAATGTACAGTTACACACTACGCATCTCATTTTTATTTATTCAAATACAATTGATATCAGTTTTCGCAACGATGAAAGAAGGTTTGATGTCGAAGGCGGTTATAATATCAGGTACCATATCATCAAAAAAAGAATTGACAAGGTAACCATAAAAAACTCCCGCGAACGCCTGACGCAGCCCGGTAAAATAGCATTGATCTACTTCGATCAGAAGGATGCTGATGAATATATCTCGTATATCCATCACCTGCAGGAAAAAAAGATATTGAATGATGACCTCGAATACCTCGAACTGGAGGAATTGCAGGGTGTCAGCGGCTTGAAAGCATTAAGAGTTGGAGTAAATACAACGAATGATGCTCATTTGACAGTAGAGTCACCCCCGAAGCAATCAACTGTCTTACAATAATATTTTTTCTACCATCATAAGAAGAAGTAAATTTAGCTATCTAATACTTTTTTATGAAGGAGAAAGAAACCGACTGCAAAGAAAACAGCCAGCCTTTTCATGAAAATCGAAGAAGCTTTCTGAAAAAATCAACCGCAATTGCTGCGCTGGCTGTTACCTCACCCGCCATAATTAAAGCGGCCGAAAACGATGAAAAGATCGCCGGCTATTTTGAAAAGATCCCCCTGCAAATAGAAGTGAATGGCGTAAAACATGCGCTTGATATAGAACCACGAGTAACACTATTGGATTTCTTACGTGAACGATTACATCTTTTTGGCACCAAAAAAGGTTGCGATCATGGACAATGCGGCGCCTGCACTGTACATGTAGATGGTAAACGCATCAACTCCTGCCTGTCACTCGCCGTCATGAATGAAGGAAAGAAGATCACCACGATCGAAGGGTTGGCCGACGGCGATAAACTTCATCCGGTACAGCAAGCCTTTATTGAACACGACGGTTTTCAATGTGGCTATTGCACACCGGGACAGATCATGTCTGCGGTGGCTTGTATTCATGAAGGTCACACCGGCAGTGAGGAAGAGATCAGGGAATTCATGAGTGGAAATATCTGCCGATGCGGCGCTTATCCAAATATTGTTGATGCTATCATGAATGCTAAAAATGGAGGAAAATAATTATGATCAATTTTGAATATACAAGAGTTTCCTCCGTGAAAGTTGCCGTGGATGCCTTGTCAAAAAATCCAACGGGAGGTTTTATAGCAGGCGGCACCAATTTAGTTGACCTGATGAAAAAAGGGGTCACTGCTCCCACCCGCCTGATCGATATCAATAACCTGCCATTAAAAGATATTGCTGAAAATGCAACTGGATTAAATATCGGCGCATTGGTGATCAACAGTGAATTGTCCGAAAATGAAATTGTGAAAAAAAATTATCGGCTGCTGTCAATGGCATTACAGGCAGGCGCTTCCCCGCAATTAAGAAATATGGCAACGGTTGGTGGTAACATGATGCAGAGAACACGTTGCTCTTATTTTTATGATACGGCAATGCCATGCAATAAACGCCAGCCCGGAAGCGGTTGCGGTGCATTACAAGGGTATAATCGAATGCATGCCATCTTTGGTGCAAATGATAAATGTATAGCTGTTCATCCGAGCGATATGTGCGTGGCGCTTGCTGCATTAAATGCGACGGTGAACATTAGCGGACCAAAAGGTGATCGTAAAATTTTATTTACCGATTTTCATCGCTTACCCGGCGATACACCTGAAAAAGATAACACACTATTGAAAGGCGAATTGATAACCGGTATTATCATTCCTAAAAATTCTTTTACTAAAAATGTTTACTATTTAAAAATAAGAGATAGGGCTTCTTATGCTTTTGCCCTCGTATCTGTCGCTGCAGCATTGGAGTTAGATGGAAACTCAATAAAGAATGTAAGACTCGCAATGGGCGGTGTAGCACATAAACCGTGGCGATTGATGGAAGCAGAAAAGTTCTTGATCGGGAAGAATGTATCAAAAGAAAATTTTATGCAGGCAGCAGAGATAGGAATGAAAGGCGCGAAAGGTTATGGGCACAATAATTTTAAATTGAAGATGGGCAGAGTAGCGATAGTACAGGCGTTCACGAAAGCAAGCCTCGCCTAATATGCAGAAGCAGTAAATTACGAGGTTCGGAATCATCCCCTCCAACGGAGGGGCGAATTGAAGGAACTATGAAATAAAACAATCGGGGTGGGTAAATAATGAGGAGAAATATTATTCCATATAACCCAGGATTAAAAGAGTTGGCAAAAAAACTTCGTCACAATATGACATTTTCTGAAGTGAAACTATGGAATGAAATAAAGAATGGTCAATTATACATCTCCTCCAACGGAGGGGCGAATTGAAGAAACTAAGAATTAAAATAACCGGGGTAGGTCGAACGAAACAAAATATTCTTTATATAAGTTATCAGAAATTTTATGGATAATATTTTAGCAACAACCAAACAGAAGTTCATAGATCGTGTTGATGGCGTACAAAAAGTAACCGGCACAGCTAAGTATTCAGCCGAGTATGATTTTCCAGGCATGACTTATGGCGTGTTAGCCGAAAGCACCGTTGCCAGGGGAACGATCACAGCGATGGATACGAAGGCGGCAGAAAATGCACCCGGTGTGTTAGCGGTCATAACCCATCTCAATTGTCCTAAATTACCCGGATATGAATCAACGACTGCTGATATTGCCAAACGTCCCGAAGTCAATAGAGGTTATCGCGTATTCAGTGATAATATTATTCGCTTCAGTAACCAGCCCATTGCAATAGTAGTGGCGGACACGTATGAAAGAGCTGTTTATGCCGCTTCATTGGTAAAAGCAACGTATAAAAAAGAGGAAGCGCATACCGATTTGAATGAAGCGATTAAAACAGGCAAGCCTTTAGAGGGAAATAATTTCAAAGATTATGTTCGCGGGGAAGCGGATGCATGGAAAAATGCAGATGTAAAGGTTGAAGTGGAATATTCTATGCCTCTTGAAGTGCACAACCCGATGGAGATACATGCCCTCACAGTCAAATGGGATGGAGAAGACAAAGTCACTATCTATGAAAAAACACAATCATTAAGCAGCACTCAGCAAAATGTTGCCAGGGCATTTGAACTAAAGACGGAAAATGTGCATGTCATTACCCAATTCATCGGTGGAGCATTTGGTTCCGCATTTAACACCTGGCCTCATTCGATCGCTGCATTGATCGGCGCAAAGAAAACCGGCCGTCCTTTAAAGCTTATGCTCACAAGAAGTGAGATGTTTACGATGGTTGGTTATCGGCCGCAGGCTATTCAGAAAATTTCAATGGGAGCGTCTAAAGACGGAAAACTAACAGGCATCACCCATGAAGCGATGGCGATGACCGCATCATACCAGGTATTCACGGAAGGAATTGTCAATGGCTCACGATCATTGTACGCATGTCCGAATGTAAATACAAAATATAAAGTCTTTCCGCTGGATATGAGCCAGCCGACATGGATGCGCGGTCCCGGCGAAACAACCGGAGCTTATGGATTGGAATCTGCAATGGATGAATTGGCCTATGCTTTAGGCCTGGATCCCATTGAGTTTCGGTTACGCAATTATGCCGAGACGGATCCTGAGTCGGGTAAACCTTATTCAAGTAAATTCCTGAAAGAAGCCTATCAGCTTGGTTCTGACAAAATAAAATGGAAAGAACGTAACCGTGAACCAAGATCCATGAAAGATGGTGATTGGCTGATAGGTTATGGAATGGGTTCAGGTATATTCAGCGCCTGGAGAGGTGATGCAAAAGTATCGGCAAGATTTTTACAGGATGGCACGTTGATCTTACAAACCGGTGTTACTGACATGGGACCGGGCACTGCCACTTCCATGACTAAACTTGCTGCCGATATATTTGGTATATCCCCCGCCAATATCAGGTTTGAAATGGGAGATTCACATTATCCTCCCGGCCCTTTCCAGGGTGGCTCAGGTACCACATCTACATTGGGCACCGCTGTTCACAACGTATGTATGAATATCAGGAAAAAGTTAGCTGATACTATTAAAGACAATTCGATTTTTCATACTGAGCTTATCCATGCAGTGAAACCCGAGGATCTCATTTATGAAAACGGGTATATGATCCTTGCAACTGACCGCACGAAAAAGATAAGTTATGCCGATGCCATGAAAGCAGCGGGATTACCACAGATCGAATTGCTGGAAGATTCACCCCGTAACCCGATGGCCAATCATACAGCGTATTCCTATGCCGTTCATTTTGTAATAGTGAAAGTGCATTCAGCCACTGGAGTTGTAAAAGTGGTAAGAGTGGTTTCCGCTGTTGATGCCGGCAAAATCGTCAACTATAAAACTGCAGAAAGCCAGATCATTGGATCAGCAGTGGGCGGTATCAGCATGTCACTGATGGAAGAAGGGGTAATAGATCATCGCTATGGACGATGGGTGAATAATAATTTTGCCGATTATCATGTAGCAGTAAATGCGGATGTGCCCGAGGTAGAAGTACTTTTTGTAGATAAGCCAGATCCTATTCTGAATCCGATGGGATCAAAAGGAATGGGAGAAGTGGGATTGGTAGGGTTTGCGGCCGCAGTCGGCAATGCAGTTTTCCATGCTACAGGAAAAAGAGTGAGAGAATTGCCGATAACGCCAGATAAACTGATATAGCTTCTAGCTGATTACATAAACTCACGAATATCCTGCATCAACCTCAATGCAATATTATTTGCCTTAGATTCAAAATCACTTTCAGCATAAATGCGGATGATGGGTTCGGTGTTGGAACTGCGGAGATGCACCCAGTCATTATCAAACTCTATCTTTAAGCCATCTTCGGTATTGACCGGTTGATTCTTGTATTTCTTCTGTATATTTTCAAAAATGGATTTCAGATCGAAACCATTCTCCAGTTCGATCTTATTCTTGGAAATGAAATATTCAGGGTAAGAGCCGCGCAGTGATTTAATGCTCTTTTTATATTCGGCAAGATGTGTCAGGAATAAACCAATGCCGATCAAAGCATCGCGGCCATAATGAAAATCAGGAACGATGATGCCGCCATTACCTTCACCGCCGATCACTGCATTCACCTCTTTCATTTTTTTTACCACGTTCACCTCTCCCACTGCCGATGGAAAATATTCGCCGCCATGTTTAATAGTAATTTCTTTCAATGCCTTGGTGCTGCTCATATTACTCACAGTGTTTCCCTTTCTTTTGTTCAACATATAATCGGCAACAGCCACCAACGTATATTCTTCGCCAAACATACTTCCATCCTCGCACACAAAACAAAGACGGTCCACATCAGGGTCAACCGCAATACCGAGATGTGCTTTTTGTTTTATTACTTCATTGCTGAGTTGTGTAAGATGCTCTGGCAGCGGTTCAGGGTTATGTGCAAACTTTCCATTTACTTCTTCATTTAGCACGATCACCTCAGCTACACCTAATGCCTTTAGTAAGGCAGGTACAAATGTTGCCCCGGTGGAGTTAACAGCATCAACAACAATTTTAAATTCCCGTTTGGCGATGGAAGCAGCATTCACCAGCGGGTAATTTATTATGGCATCAACATGCTTTTGCAAATAGGTATCATTAACAGTTAATTGTCCCGATCTTATCAATACCTGCAAACACGAAATCTTCAGCAGCGGCTTTTTTCAATACCTGCGCACCAATTTCGGCAGAAATAAATTCACCTTCTTTATTCAGCAGTTTTAATGCATTCCATTCTTTTGGATTATGACTTGCTGTAATGATAATCCCTCCCTCTGCATTCTCCATCTTCACTGCCAGTTCTACGGTTGGTGTGGTAGAAAGTCCGAGATCAATAACATCAAAGCCTAATGCAGCCAACGTAGTGGCAACAAGGTCGCGAACCATCGCTCCACTGATACGGCCATCCCGCCCAATAACGATTTTGGAATTTTTATTGCTTGTAATAATACTGCCAAACGCTGCTGTAAATTTTACAATGTCAACAGGGGATAAATTTTCGCCGGGATTACCTCCAATCGTTCCCCGGATACCGGAAATACTCTTGATCAATGCCACAAGTGGTAGTTTATTTGGGACAGCAAAAATACGGGTTTCGCATTCAATCCTACGTGGCTATTTTACCCATAAATACGATTTGCCCACCACCAAGTTCTTACATTTGTTGAAAAATTATTGTATGCCGGAGCGAGAATGGTATAAAGAGTGGTTCGATTCTCCTTTTTATCATAAGCTTTACTTCGAGCGGGATGAAAAAGAAGCGGAGGCGTTTATCTATAAACTCGTTCAACACCTTGCAATAAAACCAGGCAGCCGGGTTCTGGATGCCGCCTGCGGTCGGGAAGGCATAGTAAGATATTAGCTTCACTTGATTTTGATGTAACGGGTATTGATATTTCTCCGGCGAGCATTGAATATGCCAAACAGTTTGTCCGCCAAAGGGCGGACTCTTTTGGAGAAAAAGATAATCTTCATTTTTTCATACACGATTTACGCCTGCCTTTTTGGGGGAATTATTTCGATTATGCCTTTAATTTTTTTACCAGTTTCGGCTATTTCAGAACGCGGCGGGAGCATGATGCAGCTATCCGCACTATTGCCCGCAGTCTGAAACCCGGAGGTACATTTGTAATAGATTATTTGAATACTCATTATTCCGAGGATCATTTGCTACCCGGCATCACGAAACACTATAACGGCACTACATACGATATACAAAAATGGGATGATGAGTCGCATTTTTATAAAAAAATAAAAGTGTCGGATGCTTCGTTGAAAGAGTCACTTGAATACACTGAAATAGTGGCTAAATTTTCTTTGGGTGATTTCACCGACATGCTCAGTTTCCAGGGCATGCAGGTGGAAGAAGTGTTCGGAGATTATAATTTAAGTGGCTATGATGTAAAGAAGACTCCACGCCTCATCGTTATTGCAAGGAAAACAAATCAAAGATCTGCCGATAAGGAAAAAAGATTGTACAGTGATGGAAGAAAGACGGATGCGTTGACGTAAAGAAAGATATAAGGACTCAAGGTACAAGGTTCAAGGCGTTACCTTGACACTAATCTTTTTTATTATTCATCAGTAAATACCTTGCAGTTTCAAAAAAAGCAGTGGCAAATTCAGACATGCTTCGTTGTATCGAATCTCGTTGTTCTTTATTATAGGAAAGGCTATTATATTTTATCGGCACTAATTGCCCGTCAGGGAAATTGATCTCTCTGGTAAAATAAAAATTGTCCGTTACGATTCCTATCCTTCCCGCTGTATTGGTGATAAAGGCAAAATTATTTTTCTTCTCCGGATCAAGAAGATCACGACCAAGAGTGGTATTGACATAAGGCTGTTGCACCATTCCGGCAATCGTTGGCAAAACATCGATCTGTGAGACAACTTCCGTCCTCCTTTGAGGAGTCAAAATATATGGGGCATAAAATAATAATGGAACATGTTCGTCGGTCAACCGCTGATCGGTCCAGGCCGAAGGATATATGGCATCTGCATTGCCGGCAACGCCATGATCGCCGACGAAAACAAAAATGGTATTATGAAAATAGGCTTCCTTTTCAGCAGCTTCGATAAATGTTCTAAAACAATAATCCGAATAACGGAAAGTGTTGAACTCATTCAGCGATTCAAACCCGTACTTGTGCAATTCCTCGTCTGAAACTATTATTTTTTCAAAATCAGTGTCATTCTCAGGTATCATATACGGACGATGATTATCTGAGGTCTGCACAATAGCAAAAAAAGGTTTGGTTTCTTTTTTAAACACATCATTTGCCTGCAGAAAAAGGTCTTTATCGCTGATCCCCCACACATTTATTTTCGGTGATTGAAAACTTTCTTCCGTATGCATTTGCAGATCGTCAATATTCTTTAATAGCCCCTTAAAGTTGTTGAATTCGGGATTACCACCGAGGAAATAATGTTTGTCGTATCCCTCAAAATTATTGATGATCGTATGCTGTTCAATGGCCAGCGGGTTGCGGGTGGAGAATTTAAAAAGCTGCGCATCAGGTATGCCGGTGATAAGCGCAAACAAACCTCTCGCTGTTGAAAAATGCGGCGAAAAGCAGCGCTCAAAAAAAATCCCTTTTTCAGTCAGTGAATTGAAAAATGGAGTTGTGTTCAGCGGGTTGCCACTCATGCTGCTTTTATACATGCTGAATGACTCACACATCACCAATACAATATTAGGATGGCTTTCCACGCCCCTGCTGTCCGGAAAAATTTCACGCCGATAAGAAAAATTATTGCTTTCAGGCAATTGCAACCATTGTTTCATCAGGGGAAAAACAGCTCTTGCTTTTTGCTCGTTGAATTCAGGAGAACGCAATTTGAGTGTAGAAAAAAAATTTTGTAACGGATTGATGGCAACATAAGATTTGAAACTGTCTTTAAACCGGAAGCAATCATTACGGGTAAGAGGTCGCCACGCAATTTGTCCGTAAATGAATAAGCAAAAAATGATTGTCGTGACGATAAAAAATTTCCGTTTATAAGGAATACCAAGCCCGTCAGTTTGATTGATCACTCTCCAATGACTGCGATGATACATCCATCGCACAAGCAATACGGCTACTACGAGGCCCAGCAACATCCATACGATCGGGTAAGTTTGCCACACCATCTTCACGGAAATATCAAGATCTTCTGTAAAATTCATGGCACCTGCATCAATTCGCGTCTGGTTATAAGAAAAGCTGCCGAAATCGGCAGCAAAGAAAAAGAATACGACAAACGTGATGATGGCGAGATACCATGTCCACCATTTCTTATTCCTCGATGAAAAAAAAGGCGACATTTCCGGGATCATACTTATTACCACGATCGGTAACAGGATTATAGCGATCCATCGCAGGTCATACTGAATACCCATTAAAAAAGATGGAACGAGATCAAAGAATGAAAATCCTTTTGGTTTAAAAGCAAAATACGTGATAAACCTGAACAGGGTAAAGATGACCAGGAAGATCAAAAAGAGATTGATCACCCATAAAATGGTCTTCGGAATTTTATATTTAACAAACATCAGAACGATTCAAGCGGCTCATGCAAAAGAACTACAAAAGAATAAAATTTATCCGGCTTTAACAAAAGCGCTCCGTTAATTCCTCCTGTTGAAAGTGTGTCTTCTTATTATTCTCAATCGGTATTTTTGCCGGATATGAATTACCTGCTCCAATCAGCTTTCTGGCAAAAACTGGAACATTTCGATCAATGGCTTTTTATAAACCTGAACAGCGGGATGGCCAATCCTTTTTTTGATAAACTGATGCCGTTCCTGCGCACGGGTATGTATTGGGCGCCCCTGTATTTATTTCTTGGAGTTTTTGTGCTGATGAATTTCAGAAGCAGAGGAGGTGGTGGATACTGATGTTCGTTGCTACTGTTGCACTAACGGATCTGACAGGCACCCATGTCTTCAAAGAACATTTTGGTCGTGACCGCCCTTGCGCCGATCCTGATTTCTTTATGTATGTCAGGTTATTGGTCGGGTGCGTCGGGCACGGAAACAGTTTCATATCTAATCATGCCGCCAATCATTTCGGAATGGCGACATTTTTTTTCATAACATTCCGTCATGTATTAAAAAAATGGGCATGGATAGGTTTCCTATGGGCAGGCTTGATTGCTTATGCACAGGTATATGTCGGGATACATTACCCATCTGATGTTCTTGCCGGCGCTTTACTTGGTTTGATCGCTGGCTCATTGACAGGCAAACTCTTCAATAAGCGCTACGGATTTGCTATCTTCGATTACCAACCCGGAGCATAAATGGATATTATAATTCTGCTGGTGCTGATATTTATCAATGGACTTATTCGTAATGTCAGAAATTGCACTGGTATCTGTTCGCAAAGCCAGATTGGAAACAGAAGCCGAAAGAGGGGATCTGAATGCAAAACGGGCGCTTGAACTTTCCAATAACCCCGAAATATTTTTATCCGCGGCACAGATCGGCATCACCCTGATCGCCATACTTACCGGGGTTTATTCAGGTGAACGGTTTTCACACTTTCTTCAGCCATCCATTGAAAAAATTGAATTCCTGAAACCGTATGCCGGCACCATTTCTACTACGATTATCGTTATTATTGTCACGTTTCTGTCTATCATATTCGGTGAACTGATCCCGAAACGTATCGGATTGATCAGGACGGAAAAAATTGCGAAACTGGTGGCAGGACCCATGATCTTCTTTGCCCGCCTGACTCACCCGATAGTGTGGTTGCTGAACAGGATCAGCAACCTGTTCTTTGCCATTTTTAATATTAAAAAGATGAAGGATGACGCGGTGACCGAGGAAGAAATAAAGACGATGATCACTGAAGGGACAGTAGCCGGTACCATCGAAGAAGCAGAACAGGAGATCATCGAAAGAGTATTTCATCTTACTGACAGAAATATTACTTCTCTCATGACGCACCGCAGTGACATCATCTGGTTTAATCTGGATGATAGCGAAGAAAAGATCAAAGAAAAAATTTTGACTGAGCCTCATTCTGTATATCCGATCTGCGAGGGTACTATTGATGAAATCAAAGGGATCGTTTCTATCAAAGACCTCTATGTCACTCCGGATCACCTGTTATTTAAGGACATTATGCAGCCGGCTCTTTTTATTCCGGAAAATAACAGCCCATACCAGGTCCTGGAAAAATTCAAACGATCAAAGATCCATTCTTGTTTTATTGTTGACGAGTATGGCAGCATCCTCGGTTTGATCACATTGAATGATATACTTGAAGCAATAGTAGGTGATATTCCGCAGCCTGATTTTGAAGACTATGAGGTAAAAGAGAGGGAAGATGGCAGTTTCATGGTTGATGCACAGATACCGTTCTATGAATTTCTTTCCAAATTTGAAAAGACCGAGTGGATGAATGAGGGAGAACAGGAGTTTAATACGTTGGCAGGTTTTATATTGCACAGGTTAGAACGCATTCCCAAAACCGGTGATAAGCTTGACTGGAAAGGTTTTTCGATTGAGATCATAGATATGGACGGGCATAGGATAGATAAAGTGCTGGTGAAAATAAGCGAAGAGTTGAGAGAAGAAATGGAAGAATGATCCCGGTTTCCCTCTTTTAAAAACTAAATGAAGCATTCTTAGCCGGATAATCCAGTTTTGTGCTCTTGCGGTTACCATTGACAATCACATGAATGATTTCTATCTGGTCGTCATACAGGTCATGTAAGATATTATCAGTGACGTCTACCTTTTTTACTGCACTAATTTTATCGGCTTCGAAATAAACATTTACAGCCGCATCTTCTTTTTCAAAACCAAGGTAATTCATCGTCACGGGTTTTCCATCGGATTTTATCTGCAAATGACTGCTTAGATATTTTTTTACCAGTGAATCCATTTCAGTTTTCATACCCGGAGATGAAAGGTCTGCTTTGCTGTGATAGAGTTTTGACAAAATGGATTCAAAATCGTCGGTAAATATCCTGCACGTTATCTCCAGTGTTTTCTCCGTGGCATTGTGATTGATCTCCGTCGTGCTGACATGGAGGGGATGAAAGATCAATGTCTCGTAGGGTGGAGTTCCCGAATTTCCTTTCGTAGCAGAGATATTCAGCGACATGAAAAGCCCCACAAGAGAAACTAAAAACCACTTATTGACGGATGTAACCATTGACAACAATATTTTGTTCCTTTGCAAAAGTCTGGATTATTTTGAAGCCTTTAGCGATGGCCTTCGGAAAATTTTCTTGAAGAAGACGGCCATAATACATGAGAAGATGCAGGATTTCAATTTTTATTTTCCCTGGGGATGGAAGCATATCATCAGCCGTGATGCGCTTGATCACCAGTTATTCATTGCCGCACTATGCGCCATTTACTTATTAAAAGACTGGAAGCAGGTATTAATATTGGTGACAGCATTCACGATCGGACATTCCCTCACTCTTGCACTGAGTGTATATGATGTCTTACGGTTCAGCAGCAAATGGGTAGAATTTCTTATTCCCTGCACAATCGTTATTACAGCAATCTTTAATTTGTTTCAGAAAAAATTTACCCAAAAATCAATTCGGATCAATTATTTTCTTGCGTTATTCTTTGGATTGATCCATGGAATGGGTTTTGCAAATGCCATCCGCATAACTTTGGCGACAGGTCAAAATATAGGATGGGGCTTGTTTGGTTTCAATCTTGGTTTAGAGGCTGGTCAAATAGTTGTGGTGCTGACTATATTGATATTTTCAAAATTATTAATGGATATATTAAAAGTCAGCCGAAGGGAATGGGTGATCTTTTTATCAGCAGCAGTTTTTAGTTTAGCATTGAAAATGGCTATTGAAAGAATTCCTGATTCAATATAAAACACTCAAAACATGAAAAGAATAATTCCGTTTTTATTTATTATTAATAGCTTTTTCGTAACACAGGCGCAGAATATTCAAAACAATCCCGGCAGTAATCACGGTAACAAGTTTGAACAGTTAGGTACCATGATGCCAACCCCGAACGAATACAGAACTGCCAGTGGCGCCCCCGGTCCCAAATACTGGCAGCAGCGCTGTGACTATGATATTAAGTGTAACCTGGATGAAAAGAATCTCAAGCTCAATGGCAGTGAAACTGTAACCTATTTTAATAATTCACCTAACACACTCACTTATCTCTGGCTTCAGTTGGACGAAAACCAACATAGCAGTGTAAACAATGCAAATTACCAAACAAGCAATCCAATGCCGGGCCAGATAAGCCAGCAGCAGATCGAACGAATGGATGAGGCTAAAAGTGATAATGGCTATGGTTTTAATATTTTAAAACTCACTGACGCAACCGGCAAAGCTCTTCAACATACGATCAATAAAACAATGATGCGTGTGGAACTCCCTGCCCCATTAAAACCGGGGCAACGATTTGTTTTTAATCTCGACTGGAATTACAAAATTGCTGATAGAAGAACAAAAGGCGGCCGCGGTGGCTATGAATATTTTCCTGAAGATGGCAATTGTCTTTTTACAATAACACAATGGTATCCGCGTCTTTGTGTATACAGCGATTTCCAGGGATGGCAAAATCATCAATTCACAGGTCGTGGTGAATTTGCTTTGACATTCGGAAATTTTAAAGTGCAAATGACTGTGCCTGCTGATCACGTTGTAGGAGCAACCGGTGAATGTCAGAATTATGCAGCTAATCTTACTCCTGCTCAAATGGCACGCTGGCAAAAAGCCCAAACAAGCAGAGAGCCAGTTGAGATAGTAACACTCGCAGAAGCAACTGCAGCAGAAAAGAATCATAGCACAAAGACGAAAACTTTTATTTTCAAAGCGGACAATGTCCGTGACTTTGCCTGGACAAGCAGCCGCAAATATGTTTGGGATGCAATGCCTGTCACGGTCGAAGGAAAAAAGATAATGTGTATGAGTTTTTATGCAAAGGAAGCATATAGCTTATGGAAACCCTATTCTACAAAAGTGGTTGCACATACGGTTAAGACTTATTCCAAATTCACGATACCTTATCCTTATCCCGTAGCACAAAGTGTAGAAGCAAGCAATGGAATGGAATACCCAATGATCTGTTTTAATAATGGACGAACAGAAAAAGACGGGACTTATAGTGAGGCTACCAAATACGGAATGCTCGGTGTTATCATTCATGAAGTGGGACATAATTTTTTTCCGATGATCATAAATAGTGACGAGCGCCAGTGGAGCTGGATGGATGAAGGTTTGAATTCTTTTGTCGAATCGCTGACAGAAGAACTATTTGACAATAAATTCCCTGTAAGAAGAGGACCTGCCTATCTTATCACTGACTATATGAAGCTGCCCAAAGATCAATTGGAACCGATCATGTCAAACTCGGAAAATATTGTTGGCTTTGGTCCCAATGCTTATTCCAAACCGGCAACAGCCTTGAATGTTCTTCGCGAAACGGTAATGGGCCGTGAATTGTTTGACTATGCATTTAAAGAATATGCGAAAAGATGGGCTTTCAAGCACCCTGAACCGGCAGATTTTTTCAGAACAATGGAAGACGCCAGCGGTGAAGATCTCGATTGGTTCTGGAGAGGATGGTTTTATGGCACAGAGGCATGTGATATTTCTTTAGATTCAGTGAAACATGCTATACCCGATGTTGCACGGGAGCCGCGCAGAACGGAGGAACGCACGATCAAACGCAATCTGGATAAACCGAGGCTCAACGATTTTGACGACATATCGAAGGTTCGCAATCGCGACGATAAAAAGATAACATTTGCTACTGATGCTGATACAAGTTTACGTGACTTCTACTGGAGATATGCCCGTGGCATTGAACCATATGATTCGACGAAATATGATGTAACGATTCCGGCCAGCGAAGTTGAGGGACTTACCGAAGAAGAGAAAAAAGAATATGGCAAACGGCATGCCTATGAACTTACATTCAGTAATAAAGGTGGGTTGGTGATGCCGATCATACTTGAATGGACATACAAAGACGGGACAAAGGAAATAGAACGGATCCCGGCGCAGGTCTGGCGGTTGAATGAAGAAAGGGTGGTAAAAACCTTTATTAAAGACAAAGAAGTAGAGTCTATCAAACTAGATCCTTATCGGGAAACGGCCGACATTGATGAAAGCAATAACACATGGAAAACAATACCGGAGCCATCAAAGTTTGCCATTTTCAAACAAAGAGTAGGCGCTCCGAGAGCACGTCAGCAACAGGGACCTAACCCCATGCAAAAGGCAAAGGAGAAAAAAGGATTTTAGTCTCATTAAATGAGTCAGAAATATTCTAAATGTGCAGGGTAGTGTCTCAGTTTGAAAACTCTTGTTTTTAATCCCTGAAAAGGAGCAACGTAAACACGCCTGCCTGCCGGCAAAGGCAGGGAATCAAATCGAATAATTATTTGGTCTCTTTTATTTTTTCCGTGCATCCGTGGCAAAAAAATTCAAACTGAGGCATTACCATGTGCTGCGATTGATCCTCGCAGCACATTTTTATTTTTTATCTTTAGCAGTTATGATTAAGAGTATTTTACTTTTTGCATTTACATTCTGTTTATTCAAAAGCTTTGCGGCAACGGTTGATACCGTCAATATTTACAGTCATGCAATGCATAAGGATATTAAATGCGTCGTGATCCGGCCAATTATGGCGCAGGATGAAACCATCCCCTTACCGGTTGTTTACTTATTGCACGGCTATGGTGGCAGTTACAGTAACTGGATAACAAGAGTCCCGGAATTAAAAAATTATGCCGATGAGTATAAATTAATGATCGTTTGTCCTGACGGTCATCAAAGCAGTTGGTATGTCGATAGCCCGGTTGATCCTGCCATGCAATACGAAACCTACATTGGAAAAGAAGTCCCCGCCTACATCGACGAGCACTACCCTACCATCAGGAACAGGAATGCAAGAGCTATTACCGGGTTAAGCATGGGCGGACATGGCGGATTGATTCTTGGTTTTCTTCATGCGGATACGTTCGGTGCATGTGGAAGTATGAGTGGCGTCGCCGATCTGAATGCGACGAGCAATAAATACGAATTGATCAAACGGATCGGTGACACGATTCAAAATGCAGATAGCTGGAAGAAATATTCTGTGATCACTGCCATTGAAAGTTATCCGAAAGATTCAATTGCGATCATCTTTGATTGTGGTATTGATGATTTTTTTTATGGAACAAATCATGCATTGCATGAAAAGATGCTGCGACTGAAAATTCCGCATGATTATATCGAGCGGCCGGGAAACCACAACTGGACCTATTGGGCCAATGCAGTAAAATACCAGCTATTATTTTTCAGGAGTTATTTTGATAAGCACAAAAACTAATTCCCGGTTCTCCCGTCTCTTACCTTTACTTTTTTCTTACCGGCATTCTTCTTTTCATAATCCACGATAACCTGTGGCTTTGGCACTTTCGTTCCTGAAGTGTCTGATCCGGCTTTGGCGGTATTGCCGATATCCAGAGGTTTCAATTCATCATCCAATGCTTCACCATTATCTGCTACCAGTTTATTCAAGCGGTAATTCTCTGTCTTTACAATTACACCCTCCTCGGGGTCATAATAACTCCATTGGCCATGTTTTAGTGATACGCCGTCATTTTTCACAACAACCACGTTAATTACTTTCGTAGGATCATCCACAGCATAAACGGCGACGGTATCATAAGGATTGGCAGGGTCCATCGCTCTCCAGTTTTCCACCCTTTCCAGTCCGCCGTTATAAGTAAAATATTTTTGCCTTCCATTCAGCTTTCCCCAGCGATAATTTTCTTCAGCGATCTTTATTCCCTGTAATGAATACCGTTTCCAGGTTCCTTCTTTTAAATCGTTTTCAAAATAGCCTTCTTCTTCGTATCCTCTTTCGCCGCGAAGATCATTTACGTGGAGAAACCAGGGGCCTTGTTTTTTACCATTCAAATCAATTCGGTTCAGTGTGTCACCTTTTACACTGATCATATAGTCTTTCCACTGGCCGAAACCTCGTAAAGAGAGGAATAAGAATAAACAAAAAATAAATTTCATAAAGAAAGATTTAGTGACTATACAGATAACGAAAAGCAACGCGATTTATGCACAAAATTATGTCAATCACGGGTAAAGTCCTTGCGTTACAGGTTGATAAACCTTCGGGGAAGAATATATTATAAATCAAATATTTAAAAATAATAGAATTTGAAAAAAATCACTAATTTGTTGAGCAGATCCATTAAGCCTATTTCAAAATCCGACAGGTGCCTTTCCGGTAGCCTGATTTAAAGAAAAAATTACTGTATCCACCTGAATGCCTGAGACTAATTGGCATGATGCAATCAATGATGCTTGCCAAAAGTAATCATGTAGTGAAAAACCCGCCATCAGGATATTTTATTTTCTTAAAACTGAACCGAAACTTTGCAACCGACTGCTACTTTGTTGACCATTCGCCTGGAAAAAAATTTTTTCAGGATATTGTTTGCAATCATAACTTTTGTTTCGGGTGTATATTCAGCAAACTCACAATGTTCGGTGAATGCAGGAAATGACACCGCAGTGTGTCAAAATGCTCCTCTTTCACTCACTGCCTCGACGGCCGGTGGAGCAGCTAATAATTTCACATGGGCAACAGTTCCCGTAACAACCGCAACTACCGGAAACCCATTTACTGTCCCTACTAATGCAGCCGGAACATTTATTTATGTAGTGGCCGCTAATTTCCCGGCTGGATGTGCAGTTGCAGATACTATTATAACAGATACGATCATAGTTTCTATTAATCCTTTGCCCACAGCGTCCTTTACATTTACGCCAAATAACCAATGTGGGTCCACGCCGGTAAACTTTACAAATACATCTTCCGGAATCGGATTAAGTTATTCATGGGATTTTGGGGATCCGAATTCAACCACTTCGAATACATCGTCAGCAACCAGTCCTTCACACCATTTTGTTGGGACTCCGGGAACCGGTACCCAAACTTTTACGGTAACATTAATTGTAACCAGCAGCGGAGGTTGTCAAGACACAATAACCCAGCAAGTGACGATAAAGCAATCGCCAGGCACCGAACTGGGCGGTACAGGTCAAACAACATACAACGGTCTGCATTATTTTAAGACTTGTTCCACTTCGTCTTCGGCGCTTTTTAATTTTACCAACCAATCAAGTACTGCCGCGACAAATGTTGATTACAGGATTATATGGGGCGATGGCAGTCCAAATTTTACGGCAACAACTTTTTTAACAACTTCTCATACCTACAGCACAGGAACATATACATTGTTGTTCATTGTGACAGGAGCCGCACCGAATTCTTGTGTGGATACAGCTATTTATTATGTATTTGTCGGAAGCAATCCTGCAGTGGGTTTGAATAATCCGGGCAATACGACAGTATGTTCGGGAGCGCCACTGACTTTTCCCATTTCCGGCACATTCACCAATCCTCCCGGCACAACTTATACAGTAACATTTAATGATGGATCGCAACCAGTCATATTAAATCATCCGCCGCCGGCAGGGGTAACACATTCTTTTAATAGCTCCAGTTGCGGCACGACAAGTTCAGATGGAACAAATGTATATATGAATTCCTTTTCTGCCGTAATAGTCGCCTCCAATCCTTGTGGAACTTCTTCAAGCGGTGTTGTTCCTATTTACGTTTCACAGTCACCATCGGCGTCATTTACCATATCGCCAAATGATACGGTCTGCACTAACAACATTGTTACGTTTACCAATACCAGCAGCGGCAACAGTGTAGAAAACGGGTCATGTATAAATGGAAAAGGTGTCTGGTCAATTAGTCCAGCTACCGGTTGGACAATCAGCAGCGGCACATTAGGAAATGATTTTGGACTTACCGATCCAACGACCTGGCTGGCAGGCTCAACTGTTCTGCAGGTAAGTTTTAATACTATCGGGACATACACAATTAAATTCAGAGCCGGTGGAAGCGCCTGGTGTAATAATGATTCTCTTGAAAAAACTATTTGTGTTAATGCAGTGCCTGTTGCAGCCTTTAATATAAATCAGAATATTGGGTGCGCTCCTCTTATCGTCAACACGACAAATAATACCGGCGTATCCAATTGCGGAAATAACACTTTTACATGGTCTGTTTCTTATAGCCCTACAGCAGGCTGCTCGTCTGCAAGCGCCGGTTATACTTATATCAATGGAACAAGCTCATCTTCCATCGATCCGCAATTTCAATTTACAAACCCCGGTGTTTATACAATAAGCCTTATCGCCACTGCACCCGGCGGTACCTGTACTTCACCTATCGTTTCACAGCAGGTTACTATTAAAGATAAACCTGTTGTAAGCTTGCCGCCTGTGTCAGGTATATGCGAGAATCAATCTATCAACCCAACGGTAATTCCGGGTTGCTATATAACAGGCGCCTCTTACTCATGGACTTTTCCATCAGGCACTCCTTCTGCATCTTCTTTACAAAATCCGGGGTCTATTACTTATACCAATGCAGGAACTTATAATATGTCGGTTGATGTATCGAATGAATGCGGTACAACAACAGCCTCTCAACCTGTAACCGTCAACACTGTTACAACTGCCAATGCTGGCCCCACTCAAACTCTATGCGGAAATACAGTCACAATGGCCGCAAATACTGCCGTCATTGGAACAGGGGTTTGGTCTTACGTAAGTGGCCCGGCCGGTTCAATCATCACGACACCCTCCTCTCCAACTACTGCGATAACGGGATTAGTACCCGGAACGTTTATCTTTCAATGGAAGATCACCAATGGAATTTGCGTAAGCTCATCCAATGTTACTATTACTATTGTTGGCGGCCCAACACCGGCAGCCGCAGGACCGGATCAGAATTTGTGTCTTGCAACATCCGCAAATTTAAATGCAAATACACCGGCAATCGGAACAGGAACGTGGACAACTGTAAGTGGGCCGAACACACCATCTATCACAACTCCATCATCGCCTTCAACGCCGGTGACAGGATTGATTCCCGGAGTTTATATTTTCAGATGGACAACAAGTTTTGCTAACTGTACACCTAGTACGGATGATGTGCAGGTAACTATTTATGACAATCCCACAACGTCTGATGCCGGCCCTGATCAAACGATTTGTGCAACTACAGTTACAATGTCGGGTAATACTCCTGCAATTGGCAGCGGAACCTGGACATTTATCAGCGGACCGAATCTGCCTTCAATAATCACTGCTTCATCTCCAACAACAGCAATAAGCGGGTTGATACCGGGAACATATGTTTTCAAATGGAAAATAAGCAATGGTCCCTGTCCATCGAGCGAAGATGATATACAAGTTGTAGTAACACCGGCGCCAACGATAGCAGCCGCGGGTCCTGATCAAACAATTTGTGCGGCAACAGACATAACGTTAACCGGAAATAATCCTGTTATTGGCACAGTTCAATGGACATTTATATCAGGGGCAACAACACCTGTTATCACCAATCCTTCATCACCTTCAACAACGGTTACAGGACTAACACCCGGCATTTATACTTTTGAATGGACGATAAGTAATGGCGTTTGTCCACCAAGTTCTGACCAGGTGCAGATAACAATAAACGATAACGTAACTGTTGCCAGCGCAGGACCTGCCCAGACATTATGCGGTAACATAGTAACCATGGCAGGCAATAATGCCATTATCGGAGCGGGACTTTGGAATTATGTCAGCGGTCCTGCTGGTTCATTGATCACTACTCCTTCTTCGCCCGTAACTTCTATTACAGGATTAGTACCGGGCACTTACGTTTTTCAATGGATAATTACTAATGGAAGTTGTGCAAGTTCTTCTAATGTTACCATAACTATTGTAGCAGGACCAACGCCTGCCAATGCAGGTCCCGATCAGAATTTATGTCTTGCAACATCAGCCACCTTATTAGCCAATACACCCGTTATTGGTTCAGGACAGTGGTCTTATTTCAGCGGGCCTGCAGGTTATACGATCACAGATCCTTTGTTACCCGCAACAACAGTTACCGGGTTAATTCCCGGCACTTATGTTTTCCGATGGACAACCAGTTTTGCTAATTGTACTCCAAGCACAGACGACATACAGATTACTATTTATGAAAATCCTACTGCTGCTGATGCCGGCCCCAATCAAACCATTTGTTCTTCTTCCGTGACTATGGCGGGGAATACGCCAATGATCGGTACGGGAACATGGACAACATTAAGTGGCCCAAACTCACCCGCGATCACAAACCCATCATCGCCATCAACAACAGTTACCGGGTTAATACCGGGTCTTTATTCATTTAAATGGACGATCAGTAACGGCGCATGTCCTCCAAGCAATAGTTTTGTTGATGTATTTGTAACAGCAACACCTACACTTGCAGCTGCGGGGCCAGATCAAACTTTGTGTGATGCCACAAATACAACTTTAGCTGGTAACACAGCGATGGTTGGATCAGGTACTTGGACCTTTGTAAGCGGACCGAACAGTCCCACTATCACCACAACTGCGTCGTCTTCATCATCCGTTACAGGGCTAATTCCTGGTACTTATATTTTTCAATGGACAATCACTAACGGAGTTTGTCCTCCAAGTACTGACCAGGTTCAGATAAATAACCTCAACGATTTACAAAATCAAATAAGCGCTGCCGTCACTACAATTTGCTCCGGTCAGACTGTTACACTTCTTGGTTCAACACCGACAGGAGGAACAGGAAGCTATATTTATCAATGGGAGCAGAGTATTGATGGTGGAGTTAACTGGTTGAACATAGCCGCAGCCACTTTACAAAGTTATACCGGTACTCTTACAGGTACTACATGTTTCAGGAGAAAAGTAACTTCATTGCCATGTGAAAAATATAGCAACGTCATCTGCATTACTGTGAATCCTTCTGTAACCAATAATGCTATCGCATCCAATCAAAGCATCTGTATCAATACTGCCGCAGCAATCATTACCGGCAGTTTACCAACAGGTGGTAATGGAATTTATTCTTATCAATGGCAACGGTTTGATCCGGTAGCCGGAGTATGGAATGATATTGCCGGCGCCACTAATATTGACTATGATCCGGGCGTACTCACCCAGACTACATTGTATCGTCGCGTTGTGAGTACAACTCTTTGTACAGGACCGCAGGCAAATAATTCAAATACCGTTACCATTACTGTCAACCAGGATTCAAAAGCATTATTTTCAGCTAACCCAACACTTCACTGTGCACCGTTTGATCTTAGGACTGCCATCATCGTTACTCCTTTCCCTGATAGAAACGGTTTATATGAGTGGTTTGCTGATGGCGTTTTAATAGGAAGTAATGCCACAGGAGCCTTTCCCGTTTACTCTTTACTTAATCCCGGCACAACTGTGGTGATCAAATTAAGAACAACCAGCCAGCATGGATGCAAGCCGGATAGCATGGAGATAACATTCAATACGGTCGTAACCGCTGTAGCAAATTTTACAAAGACTCCGGTCAGTGGCTGCGGCCCATTGACTGTAACATTTACCAATACATCAAACAGTCTGAACAGTACTATTCAGTATTTCTGGAATTTCGGGAATGGGAATACGTCAACCGTCATGCAACCGGGAAGTATTGTATATTCTAACAATCCTAACTTTATTGATACTACTTATTACATTACTTTAAAAGCATTCAATGGCTGTGACACTACTTATCACTATGACAGCGTAAAAGTGTTTCCGAATTCTAAAGCAAGATTTGCGGTAGATACAACAAGAGGATGCTCTCCATTTACCTTGCATATCACAAATACATCGGCAGGAAACAACACTTCTTATTACTGGGATTTTGGCGATCAAACTAAAGACACTACCTATTCATTGGGTTCCTTTACCCATACATATAATACGGGAGCCATAACAACTTATACTATCCAACTAATTTCGGAAAATCAATGCACAAGAGATACGCAAAAGATCACTTTGGTAGTTTCACCGAATATTATTCAATCTTTTGTCACAGCTAATGGTAACCAGCTATCAGGCTGCGCGCCTCATGTGGTAACCTTTAATAACAGTTCCGTCGGAGCATCACAATTGGTATGGGACTTTGGTGATGGCACGCCTATCGTTATTACTCCGAATAACCAGGCTGTTATTGTACATCAATATAACAGCGCGGGTACTTTTATTGTGAACATTCATTTGCAAAATGACTGCTCGGACACGCTTATCCAGCGAACCATCACGGTCTATGGTCCTCCGACTGCTGATTTCACCATATCGCCCTCCCGCATTTGCAGCAGCCAGTTTGTAACTGTGACCAATAATTCCGAAAGTGCAAATTCCTATGAGTGGTTTTGGGGCGATGCCACGTCTTCCACATTTACTAACGGACAACATACTTATAGTAACCCTGGCTTATATACTATTGCATTAGTTGCAAAAAGAGTACATCCATCAGGGTTTGTTTGTACCGATACGGTAAGGAAACATGTAACTGTTGTGGATAAGATCCCCGCACAAATAACAGTTGATCCCGGCAAGCGTTGCGCACCTTATACATTAAATGTTAATGCAGGCAGTATCTCCGGGTATGATATTGTTGAATGGGTGATCTATGACAGCAGCACTTCCCAGGGAGAATTTCATTTTAACGGATTGTCCGCATCACATATTTATAATGTTCCGGGATCTTATTCGGTAAAATTAGTTGTCCATACAACATCCGGTTGTGCTGACAGCAGCATTTTTCAATTCCAGGTATTCAATACACCGCAAACAACTTTTAATCCGAAACTTGTCACCACCTGCAATCATGATACCACAGTTACTTTTACGGCTGCCGTCACTCAGAACAACAATAGCCCGGTAACGTACAAATGGTTTGTGAATGGTTCTGTTACGGGAACATCAAACCCATTCAGTTATCATTTTCAAACTCCGTTACATAACGGTGCGCCCGTTGAATACATCATACAGGCACTTGCCGAGAATATCGCCGGCTGCGGTGATACATCTCTTGCCGGTAAAGTTATTATCCAGCCATTGCCATGGCCGCATATAGAAGTGACGCCGGGACTTGTGCAGTCCCAGCCTTTTTACACTTTTACTTTTGAAGATACTGTAGTAACCAATCCCAACAAGACATACAATTGGAGTATGGGTGATCAAAACAAGCGGGAAGGCAGAGAAGTTACCTATAGCTATGGTGACATAGGTTCGTACAAAGTCAACCTGGTGGTAACAGATTTTTCAACAGGCTGCAGCGCTAAAGATTCAGTTGTGGTGACCATCCTTTATGTTCCCGGATCATTGTATGTGCCCAATGCATTTTATCCCAATAGCCGCATCAATGATTTGAAAACTTTCAAGCCTATTGGTATTGGTCTCGAAAAATATCATTTGCAAATTTTTGACGCATGGGGCAAACTTCTTTTTGAAACAAGAGAGCTTAATCCCGATGGTAGCCCGAAAGAGGCATGGAATGGGACTTATAATCCCGGTGTTCCTTCTTCCGGAAATAATAATGGAAGTCCGATGACACAAGATGCCTATGTATGGAAAATTGTAGAAGCAAAATATAAAAATGGAAAAGAATGGGAAGGCATGTCTTATAACGGAGGGCCACCCAAACGTTTCGGAACAGTAACCCTTTTCCGGTAAAATAAAAATCAACGACAAGTATGAAATACAGGCTGTTTATTTTATCCGCATGTTGTTCGCTGTCGCTGGCTGTCACTGCGCAGGATCCGATCTTTACTCAATTCTATCATTCGCCGGTGTATCTTAATCCGGGTCTTGTTGGTTGCGGCAAAAATGATTTCAGACTCTGTTATGCCGGAAGAATGCAATGGATGAACCTGCCAACCCCGTTCCAATATCATACTCTTTCTTCCGATTGGTATTCGCCCGACTATAATGTCAGCGCAGGACTGGTTGCCAATCATTTTAATGAAGGTTATATAAAGACGACAGAGTTATCTGCTGTGCTGGCAAAAAATTTTGGCAGCGATGCCTACAATGAAAGGCCCTGGTTTCTGAATTTTGCCATGCAATTTGGAGTTTCGTTTAAACATGCTGACAGAAACAAATTTCTATTTGCCGATCAGTTAACCCAGAACGGTCAGAACGGTCTTCAATCCCAGGTAGAAATTTTCGATACGTATGACAAGATCAACCGGGCTTATTTTGACATATCATCGGGTCTCATCTTTACCTATGGTAATATCATGATCGGCGGTGCAGTTCACCACTGGAGCCAGCCGCATAATGGACTTGCCGGAAGCGCTGTTGATAATAAATTGCCCCGGCGCTACACAGTACATTTAAGTTATATACGGGAGGGCAATTCAGTGAATGATGGAGCGATCATATTAAAACCAACGATCATTTTCAACACACAAGACAAATCTCGGTCTTTAATGCTTGGTAGTCTCTTTGATCTCCCCGAGCAAAATATTGAATTCGGTTTATGGTACAGGAATAACTGGAATTTCTCAGACAATCATAGTTTAGGTATCAGTGTTAATATAAAATTTGGCAAAGAAAAAAACTATTATAACGGCGAAGGGAATGGTCGCTATAGGGCAGGTCTCAGTTATGATGGCGAGATAAATAGACCTGGCGTAAGACATACATCCGGCAGTTCCGAAATAGGCATTCTTTATGAAGCCAACAGCGAATCATGTCCCAAACCTTCAGGCGGCGGCTATGGAAGATTTCCGTGGGAGTTTCATTAAAAAAAATATTGGGCATCCGTCATACTCTTTTTCTTTTTTTTGATCTTGAGAAAAAGACGATCAGCAATATTAATACAATTAATACCCCGCCTCCGGCATAATAATAAATTCTATTGTCCGGTTCTTTATCCAATCCACGTGCAATATAATTTTTTGTATCGCTTATATATTTATCAATAAAAGGGTAAGAACCATTAATAGCCTTTACCTCGTTAAACTTTCCCAATGCTTTCTTAAATCTCGATTTATCAAAAAGACTCATTCCTTCTTCATACACCAAAGAAGCTTTGCTCATGTGAGGATCTATCTTCGCTTTTTTTATAAATTCCTGGACGATCGTTGTCGGCACAATAAAGTTCATCCCTTGTATATCCTGCTGGCGTTCCATATCTACGCTGGTAAAAGTAATGAGACCTATTACTTCACCCTTTTCATTCACCACCGGCCCACCGCTGTTTCCATGTGTAATGGCAGCATCCGTTTGCAGAACTTCCCAACCATCTTTCATACTTTTCCTGGCGCTGATGATCCCCCTTGTCAGTGTCGCTTCCGAAATAGATTCTTCAGAAATAAGGTCGTTGAAAGTAGCCACCACCGGGTATCCTAAAGTAAATACCTGGTCCCCGATCCGCATGCTCTTATCGTCACCGATGCGGACGGTCGGATAATCATTTCGAGGAGGAAGTTTAAGGATGGCAACATCTTTTCCCGGTATCGGGTCACCCTTGATGACAAGTTCCGCCGTAAACGATTTTGGAATTATTTTACCACTTTTGCTGCTTACACCCATAATGACTTTAAACTCTTTTTCAATATCACTCACTTTCATGGTTTGTGAAAAATACCAGCTATTGGCTTTTGCAATAGCTTCTTTTTCTTCATCAGTCAGTTTACGTCCACTTTCTTTTTCCAGCGATTTTATATCATTGTCAATTATCTCTTTAAATGTTTGCTCGCCAAAACTCTGCTGGGTGGTCTCATCATTTTCATCCACCACATGACAGTTGGTAATAACATATCCGTCCGGCGTAATAATAAATCCTGAGCCAACCAATGTTGTGTTGAGTTCTTTCTCTAGTACCCTGTCACCTTTACTCATATACTGATCAATGTTCTTACAAAAGGACATGATGTAATTATGCCAGAATTGTTCTTTTGGAATGAGTCCTTCATCGGCCTGGCGGTTAATTTCCGTTACCAATGATTGAATAGCCCCAACATCGGGTACAGCCTGCACAATACTGACCGTTCCTTTGAATGTAGATAATATCATCACCGTGCCGGGTTTATTTCTTTCTGCAACCTGCACCGGCGACATTTGGGAAAATGAATGAAAAGAAATTAATGCTGTTAAGATAAAAACGACAAACCTGCGCATGCCAGTCAATTTGCAGGCAAAGTATAAATTATTGAGGAAAAACAAGTGTGTTGTCAAGATGAAAGGAAAAATTGCTTTATATCATCAGCAAAAAATTTCAATACTAATGTGACCAGTCTCCCGCAATTAAAATACCTTAAATCTTTCAAAGCAGGCTTTTTCAAGGTTGTCCCTGTCATCAGGATGCGCTATTTCTATTAATGCTTTGGCTCTTTGACGCAAGTTTTTACCAAATAAATAGGCAATGCCATATTCAGTCACTACATAGTGAACATGAGCCCTCGTTGTAACAACACCGGCGCCAGGTTTCAGCGTGGCAACAATTCGTGGTATGCCTTTTTTAGTTCTTGACGGCAGTGCAATGATGGGTTTTCCGCCTTTACTCAAGGCCGCGCCACGCATAAAGTCCATCTGGCCGCCTACTCCGGAAAATTGATAAGTGCCAATCGAATCAGAACATATTTGTCCTGTAATATCAATTTCAATAGCGCTATTAATAGCCATCATTTTATCGTTGCGACGGATAATGTGCGGATCATTGACATACTTAATATCCAGAAATTGGAACGCAGGATTATCATTTACATAATCATATAGTTTTTTTGTACCGAGTGCAAAGGCCGTTACGGATTTATTAGGATGGATCTGTTTGAACCGGTTATTAACGACACCTTTTTCACAAAGATCAATGATACCGTCTGAGCACATTTCAGTATGAACACCGAGATCTTTATGATCAGTGAGCAATTTCAATACGGCGTCGGGAATAGAACCAATGCCCATTTGTAAAGTGCTCCGGTCTTCTACCAGGCTGGCAATATACTCACCTATTTTCATCTCAACCGGGCCAACATTATCACCGAATCTCGCTTCGTGCAGCGGCGCATCACAAAAAACCATGCTATCAAATCGGCTGCAATGGATCAAACCATCACCATGCGTTCTTGGCACGTTGGGATTTACCTGTGCGATAATATGCTTTGCAGTACTCACCGCCGATCGTGCTATATCAACTGAAACACCAAGTGAACAATAACCATGATTATCCGGAGGCGAGACCTGCACTATTGCGACATCAAGCGATAAAATATTTTGCCTGAACAATATTGGTATTTCGCTCAAAAAGACAGGAACATAATCGGCCCTTCCTTCATTTACCGCATCGCGGATACTGGCGGATACGAATAATGAATTGATCAAAAAATGGTCTGCGTATTCCGGTTTATCCACTTCGATATCCCCGTAAACGGAAATGAATACTAACTCAACATTCTGCAACCTTTGGGCTTGGCAGGCAAGCGCTTTAATTAGTAAATTGGGAGTTTGTGCACTGCCGTGAACAAATACTCTATTACCTGATTCAATAACTGAAAGAGCCTCTTCGGCCGTTTTGTAATTAACTGGAATTTTCATAGCAGGCAAAGGTATACTGGCAAAGCGGTGGAAAGGATGACATTACTTCACAAAATGACTGACAAAAATCAGAAAATTTATTTTTGTAGTAACCATTCTACAGCCAGCTCATATCCTTTGAGACCCAATCCAAAAATGCTGCCGACTGCTTTGCCTGAAATATAGGAGAGCTTTCGAAATTCCTCGCGGGCATGTACATTGGAGATATGCACTTCAACAACCGGTGTTTTGATAGCAGCTACTGCATCGCCAATCGCGACCGAAGTATGCGTGTAACCGCCCGGATTCAATATAATGCCATCCTGGTCGAAGCCGATCCTGTGCAGTTCATTGATCAGTTCACCTTCCACATTACTTTGAAAATAGGAGAATTTTATTTTGGGATATTTTTCTTTTAGTTGTTCCATGAATTTTTCAAAGGGCATGTTGCCGTAGATGTCCGTTTCCCTTTTGCCAAGCAAGTTCAAATTAGGACCGTTGATGACCGCGATTTTTATCTTCATACACGAATGTAATTAATCTTAAAAATACCTTCGGCAAGGTATTGCAATTACCGCTTTGGGTTATTTATTTTAGAAAAAATAAAATTATGACCTTCTTAGAAGCCCTATACGGAAGCCAGTACTATGAGATTCATCAAAAAGGCAGAGATGGCAATAAAGGGCGCATGAATGGTAATATATTCCTGGCGGCTTTTGTAATTCTGTTTTTGTTCACTGTATTGATGATCTGCATTCGTTTCGCTCCCGGCTTTAATGAAACTGTGACAAGATCTCTGCGAAAAGCTTTTGGGTACAGCAGCGGAAGATCAATCGGCAAATTATTGGCTATCCCGTTACTTGCGATCATTTATCTAATACTCACTTTTACCGTTGGCAGTGCGATAAATTTCAAAAAACGTGTTGACACGTTCATGCAATACCCTGATGAAATAAAAAAGAAAGCCAATGCAAAATTACTTGTCCCCTTTTTTGTTTTGCTGATAATAGTTTTTGGATTGGCAATAACAGGTTTATAGGATCAACTGCTTTTTATCATCCCAATAAACTCGTCAAAGAGGTATCTTGAATCATGCGGACCCGGAGTGCTTTCAGGATGATATTGGACGGAGAAAGCGTTTTTACCTTTTACCCTGATGCCTTCGATTGACTGATCATTCAGATTTACATGAGTAATTTCAATATGCTTTGCTTTTTTCACTGCTTCCGGATCAACCCCGAATCCATGATTTTGCGTAGTGATCTCGCATTTACCCGAAACAAGATTTTTTACCGGGTGATTCAATCCACGATGACCATGGTGCATTTTAAAAGTAGGAATATCATTTGCCAGCGCCAGTAACTGGTGACCAAGACAAATGCCAAATACAGGTTTATCTTCCTTCATTATTTCTTTCACTGTATCGATCGCATAATCCATTGCAGCAGGATCGCCCGGACCATTTGAAATAAAATACCCGCTCGGTTTGAATTGTTTTACATCCTTGATTTTTGTTTTGGCCGGAAATACTTTTACATAAGCTCCCCTTTCCACCATGCAGTGAAGAATATGTTGTTTTACCCCATAATCCATGACCGCTATCCGTGTAGCTGAATTCTTATCACCCATTTCATACGCTTCTTTGGTACTGACATGAGAAGCCAGTTCGAGCCCGTTCATATCAGGCACCTGGTCGAGTTTCCTTTTTAATTCATTTATATCAGCGATCTCAGAAGAGATAATACAATTCATAGCGCCTTTCGTACGGATATGTGCCACCAAAGCCCGGGTGTCCACACCTTCTATCGAGACAATATTATTTGCCTTTAAATAATCTTCCAGCGAACCTTTTGCAAGCTTGCGTGAATACTGATCTTCCAGATTCCTTCCTATCAGTCCTCTTATTTTTACGTTATCTGATTCTACATCCTCATCTTTTACTCCATAATTGCCGACATGCACCGTATTCATAATAAGTATCTGACCATAATAACTTGGATCGGTAAATACTTCCTGGTAGCCGGTCATGCCTGTATTAAAACAAATTTCTCCGGTGGCGGTTCCGATAGCGCCAAAGGCTTTGCCATGACAAACCGTTCCGTCGGCGAGCAATAAAATAGCGGGGAGTTGTTTTTCAGTCATTGAAAGTATAATCTGCTTTTAAAACAAATTGCGCAAAGGTAAGGGTGTTGAAGTTTACCGGGGCCAGAATTATTGCACAAATATTCAGGGGATTTCCACACAATTGCGGAATAGACACCTTTTCATTTTTATCGATCAACTGTTGTGTCTAGGAATTAGTTCTTGCAATTAAATTATCCAGAACATATTCTTTTAATACCTTTATCACATGAATTTGTCGGCAAATAACAAGAATATGCTTCAGCAGTTCTTTGCAGGGAAACCTGTGAAAAGAGCTTACGTGTTTGGCTCTTGTGCAAGAGACGAGGCGGCCGGTAATAGCGACATAGATCTCTTGGTAGAACTTGATCACAGTGAGCCAATTGGCATGCGCTTTTTTACCTATCAGCCAGAACTGGAAAAACTTTTGAAGATGAAAGTTGACCTTGTGAGTGATAATGGCCTGTCAAAATATGTAAAACCGATTATTGACAAAGAGAAGATTCTTATATATGAAAGGCCAAATGTCTGACAAACTAAGAGTACAGCATATTCTCGATGCAATATCCGAAGTGGAAACATATTTGAAAGAAACCACAATTGAAAATTTTCTAGCTAACTCTGAAAAACGCTTTGCCACCGTAAAACAAATTGAAATAATAGGCGAAGCCTGCAATTATATGACAGATACTTTGAAGGAGGCACATCCCGAAATTGAATGGGCGGCTATCAAAGGATTCAGAAACATTTCAATCCATGAATACTTTGGAGTAAATTTTCAAATCGTATGGGAGATAGCAAAAAATGATCTTCCAGTATTGAGGCAGCGATTCATCAAGATACTCCAGGATTTATGATCTTCATGCCGTCAGCCTTCTGGTGCCAAATGCTTCTTCCTTCTTTTATATTTCTCCCTTATCACATCCTGCACATTCACATCATTGATCTTGCTTTCCAGCCAGGAGATAACATCGAGATAAGCAAAAGCTCTTGTCTCCAAGGGATTGCCTTCATATTGCTTCAGTTTTTCAAGCAGTTTTTCAAATTCAGGTTTCAGAGCATGGGCTCCGACATCAAAGGAATGACGAAGGAATCTGAACATTTCTTCTTCTACCTTGCTCATGTTTTCCATTTTCGCCATAAAGCGATAAACGGATTTGATCAGGTATTCCAGCAATTCGAAAATTGCCCAGCTCATAATGTGCAATAAGATGCAGAAGACGGGCATAGCATTGCAGGTCGGTCCGCAAGTCGGCTTTCTGGTTAATGATTTTGTTCAGATAAACAATAGCTTTTTCATTATTGCCGCTGCCAAAATATAAACAGGCGATTTTATAATAAAATACCAGCACCCGGTGACGATCAAGATATAATTTATATTCCTCAGCATCTTTTCCATATAAGGAACCAATTTCAATCCGTCTGTAAAAGTTCCTTCCAAAAAATACAGGTTGATCTTGGCAGTATATAAATACACAAAAGTGAGGATCCGGTTATTATCATTTTGCAATACAAGCTTTTCGATGCGCAAACTTTTCAAATTGTTTAATAGCTTCTGCAAGTTTTTTATGGATTCAAAAGATCAAAATGGGCGCCCATCAGGTTATGCATTCCTTTGATATAGTTGCCTGTTTCCACTTCCAGCATTTCCGGCTGTTCTGTCAAACAGATCAACCCATTTTTGCGTATAACGGTAATACTGTAAAAAATCCATGGCGGATAAAATGCATACCAGCAATAGCATTTGGTAGAGATACAATCTTTCATAAAATCCTTTGGCAGTTTTTGCTTCTATCGGGCAGATGGTTTTCAAAAAATCTGTTTTAATTCTTCTTCGTCTTTTTTATTCCGGGCATGACCATGTTGGATATACCAGCCATATAATTGCAAGGAAAGATTGGATAATGTGTTCACCAATGACAAGCTGGTCGCTCACAGTATCGGATTCAGCAGAAAGTTGGTCCGCCCTGTCTTGCATACTCCGGGTAATGAACAGTGCTTCTATCTTTTTTTCAAAAAACAAAACCTGCTGCAGATAAGTGAGCTGGTTATAAGTCCTTGCCAGTTCCTTCAGCCGGTCCAGCACTCTTAAGGCTTTGGAGATAAAGCCTTTATTATATAAAATCCGGGCATGATCCATCTGCTCATGCAACTGGATGTCGATATTATCCTCATCCCTGATAATGCGGAGACTGGCAAAGTATCTGTCGGTAGAAATTGCGCTTTGATATTGGAAAGTTGCTGTTTCTTAATGGACTTATTTTTCTTCAACAAACCGTTTCATCATACTCAGTCATTTTATCCAGCGCATCAAAAAGCTGGATGATCTTCAGGTCCTCACTGGCGGAATTTCGCTTGACAAATAGCTTAAAATTCCTTTTTTCTGACTTTTCCAGCGATTTTACCAGTTGAAACAAGGCATCTGTTGAACGGTTGGGCATTGTAATTCAAATTCTTTAAAATCCTTTACTGTAAAGGGTTTCAGAGCAAATTACCCCGTTTTAAACGCTGTAAAATCATATTCATTTTGATTTCACCGCCCTGGTAACACAGGTAATTTTAGTAGGGCAGGTTGTTTATTGATTATTATCAGCAAGCAATACAAAAATAAGCAGCCTGCTTTTTTATCACTCATAATATATTAATTACATTATGGCAGACGGAAAAATTGACATCTTCGATACCACTCTCCGGGATGGGGAGCAGGTCCCGGGTTGTAAACTGAATACCAAGGAAAAGATCGAACTGGCACTTGCGCTGGAAGAGCTGGGCGTTGATATAATTGAAGCCGGTTTCCCGATTTCATCACCCGGCGATTTTGAATCGGTAAAAGAAATTTCCAAAGTCATTAAGAATGCTATCTGTTTGCGGACTGAGCCGGGCAGTGCAAAAAGATATTGAAACAGCCGCAGCAGGCATTGAAAGCAGCTAAACGTCCCCGCATACATACAGGCATCGGCACTTCGGATCTATCATATCAAATCAAAATTCAATTCTACACAGGGAAGATATTCTGGAAAGAGCCATTCAATGTGTAAAATGGGCAAAGAATTTTGTGGATGATGTGGAATTTTATGCAGAAGATGCAGGCCGCACCGAAAATGAATACCTGGCAAGAGTGATTGAAGCAGTTATTAAAGCCGGTGCAACTGTTGTAAATATTCCTGATACTACCGGTTATTGCCTTCCTCATCAATATGGAGAAAAGATCGCTTACCTGATAAATAATGTACCCAATATTGACAAAGCCATTATCAGTTGTCATTGTCATAATGATCTTGGATTGGCAACGGCAAATTCAATTGCAGGTGTCATTGCATGGCGCCAGGCAAATTGAATGTACCATTAATGGTCTTGGGTGAAAGAGCCGGCAATACTTCACTGGAAGAAGTAGTGATGATCATCAAGCAGCATCAAAGCACTTGGTTTTCATACCAATATAAAACGCAAAAAATTAAATCCGATCAGCCGCCAGGTATCTGAACATGCGGATGCCGGTGCAGCCCAATAAAGCGATCGTCGGCAGCAATGCATTTTCTCATTCTTCCGGTATTCACCAGGATGGATTTTTAAAAGATGCACTGACTTATGAGATCATCAATCCGGAAGAAGTGGGCGCCGATGGTTCCAAAATTGTATTAACAGCAAGAAGCGGCAGAAGTGCATTGGCATATCGTTTTCAGAAACTAGGTTTTCAGTTTAACAGGAATGATATAGATGTTTTATACTAATGAATTTCTAGAAGTAGCCGACAGCAAAAAAGAAGTGGAAGACAATGATCTTGCTTTAATTGGCTAAAACAATACCAGTCAAAAATCGCAGCAGTAAACTAAGATGGGAAAAACATTATTTGAAAAGATCTGGGAAAAACATGTCGTCAAAGAAATTGACGGCGGCCCTTCTGTATTATATATAGATAAGCATTTTATTCATGAAGTAACCAGCCCGCAGGCATTTACAGGATTGAATAAAAGAGGCATAAAAGTTTTTCGTCCGAAACAGGTAGTGGCAACAGCCGATCACAATGTTCCTACTCTCAACCAGCATTTACCTATTAAAGAAGAACTTATCGAGATTGCAGGTAGAAGCATTGAAAAAAAATTGTGCGGAACATGGCATTGAATTATATGGCCTTGGACATCCGTTCCAGGGCATTGTTCATGTTATAGGGCCTGAACTGGGAATTACCCAACCGGGTATGACGATTGTTTGCGGCGATAGTCATACTTCTACTCATGGCGCTTTTGGTTCCATTGCTTTTGGTATTGGTACCAGTGAAGTGGAAATGGTATTTGCTTCGCAATGTTTATTGCAAAGCAAACCAAAACTGATGCGCATCAATGTGGAAGGTAAATTGAATAAAGGAGTAGTAAGCAAAGATATTGTTCTTTATATACTTTCAAAAATAACTGCCAGCGGCGCTACCGGTTATGCTGTTGAATTTGCCGGCTCGGCTATCCGCTCACTTATCTATGGAAGCAAGAATGACCATCTGCAATATGAGTATTGAAATGGGTGCCCGTTGCGGGATGATTGCCCCGGATGAAACCACTTTCAATTATATAAAAGGAAGAAAATTTGCTCCGCAGGGTGAAGAATGGGATAAGAAACTGGCAGATATGGAAAACATTATACAGTGATACAGATGCAGAATTTGATAAAGAAATAAATATTAAAGCCGAAGATATTGAACCAATGATCACCTACGGCACCAACCCGGGCATGGGAGTCGGCGTAACCGGTCATGTGCCTGCATCTGAATGAGATAGATGAAAAAGAAAAACCTTCTTTTGAAAAATCATTGCACGTATATGGGCTTGCAGCCCGGAGCATAATATCAAAGGAAAGAAAATTGATTATGTATTTATCGGCAGTTGCACCAATTCAAGAATTGAAGACCTGCGAATGGTCGCCATCATTTGTAAAAGGGAAAAAGAAAGCAGATGATGTAGAAGTATGGATCGTGCCCGGAAGCAAGCAGGTGGAAAAACAGGCAATTGAAGAAGGCATTGATAAAATATTTGAAGAAGCAGGTTTCATGCTGCGTCAGCCCGGATGCAGTGCTTGTCTGGGAATGAATGAAGATAAAATTCCTGCCGGCAAATATTGCATCAGCACCACCAACAGAAATTTTGAAGGAAGACAGGGACCCAATGCCAGAACATTGCTGGCAAGTCCTTTAACGGCTGCAGCAGCTGCGATCACCGGAGAAGTAAGTGATGTAAGAGAATATTATAAGGAAATTGAATTAGTTAATAATTGAGAACATTAATGAGTAAGCAGATAAACATAGTTCGGTCAACTGCAGTTCCGTTGAAAATGGAAAATGTAGACACGGACCAGATCATTCCTGCACGCTTTTTAAAAGCACCACCAGGATGGGTTTGGTAAAAATCTTTTCCGTGACTGGCGTTATGAAAATGATGATGAAACAAAACCAAAGAAAGATTTTGTATTAAACAATCCTGATTATAAAGGGAAAATATTAGTGGCAGGAAAAAATTTTGGTTGCGGTTCATCAAGAGAACATGCGGCATGGTCCATTAAAGATTACGGATTTCGATGTGGTGGTAACCAGTTTTTTTGCGGACATTTTTAAAAACAATGCACTGAATAATTTTTTACTGCCTGTACAGGTAAGTGATGAGTTTTTTACAAAAAATATTTCAGGCAATTGAAATAGATCCGCAAACAGAAATTGACGGTCAACCTGGAAAAGCAAACGATCAAACTATTGGATCGAAACCGGCTGAGATCAGAGAACAATTTGATATTAATAATTATAAAAAAACCTGTTTGCTGAACGGCTATGATGATATTGATTATTTACTAAGCATAAAAGAAGAAATAGAACAATTCGAAACAGACAGATATAAATAAAAAGAACAGGAATAATTATGAAAAAGAACATTGCAGTAATTGAAGGTGATGGAATGGCCCGGAAGTGACCCGGCAATCCGATACGTGTATTGAATGCTATTGCAGAATCATTTGGTCATGAGTTTAATATACTTATTGCCTGATGGGCGCCGTTGCAATTGATAAAACCGGCAATCCCTTACCCGATGAAACCATTGAAGCCTGCCTGAACAGTGATGCTATTTTATTTGGCGCTATCGGTCATCCAAAATATGACAATGATCCTACCGCCAAAGTGAGGCCTGAACAGGGTTTACTGAAACTGCGGAAATCATTGCAGTTGTTTGCCAATATTCGTCCTATCACTACTTATCCTGCCTTGCATCATCTTATCGCCGTTAAAACCAAAAAATATTGAAGGCGTTGATTTCGTCATTTTCCGTGAACTGACAGGTGGAATTTATTTTGGTAAAAAAGAAATGAATGCCGAAGGCACACAGGCATCTGATGATTGTGTTTATAGCCGGGAAGAAATAGAACGAATATGCACATCTTGCTTTTCAATCTGCACAAAAAAGAAGAAAGAAACTAACCCTTGGTTGATAAAGCAAATGTATTGGAAACATCAAGGCTATGGAGAAAAGTGGTGCAGGAAATCGCTGCAGCAATATCCCGATGTAGAAGTTGATTTTTTTTTGTTGACAATGCAGCGATGCAGATCATCCTGAACCCAAAACAATTTGATGTGATACTTACAGAAAACATGTTTGGTGATATCATCAGTGATGAAGCCAGTGTGATCAGTGGTTCACTGGGTTTATTGCCTTCTGCTTCTATTGGGAAAGGAAGCGCTTTGTTCGAACCCATTCATGGCTCATTATCCGCAGGCGGCAGGAAAAGATATTGCCAACCCATTAGGTTCTATTCTTTCTGCGGCTATGATGCTGGATCATTTTGGATTGACAAAAGAAGCAACTTTGGTCAGTGAAGCGGTGAACTGGACATTCGAAAATGGATTTGTGACAAAAGATATTGACCCGTTGAATTTTTATTTCACTTCAACGATAGGTGAATTGATCTGTGATTATGTATCTGGAAAAATTCCCGGATCGGTGAAGAAGGAAAATATTGAATTGAGAAAGTCAACGATTATATAACCCCCTGTCCCCCTAAAGGGGTGACTTAGGTCGAAAATACCTTTAACGATTAAGTGCCTTAGGAAGATGCTCTTTGATTGATTTTAAAACAAAACTCTAAAATGAACAATTGCTTTAGTACGCTTTCCAAAACGGGGTTGTGCGATGGTGGCCGTTCCCTTCCGGGAAAGGTCGGGAAAGGTCGGGAAAGGGTTTTGTTTTTTTAAACGGTGGGTGTATATTCGCAATGCATACACTCTTATGTTGAAGAACAAAATATATAATGTGATTCACCTGGTTTCTATAATTATTATTGTGGTGGTCATTATTATATCTTCTTCAACCGGAGGTGGTGCATAAAGTATAAATAAAAACTAGAAATACAAAGACCCGCCTCCAAAAAAGGCGGGTTTTTTTTTTAAAGAGCCTCCCCAAACCCCTCCTTGCTTCTCCGCCGGCTGGCGGATCGCAATGACGGAGGGATTGTGAGAGGTTGAAAACTTGAAATGACTTTAAAACTTTAATCGACCAAGTCTCCTCCTTTGGAGGAGATTTACAGGAGGCTTAAGTAATGAACTATTACAACGATAAGACAATTGTTTACCTAAATGGTGAATTTGTGAAAGCTGCTGAAGCGAAGATGGATCTATACAGTCAATCGTTTCACTATGGTTATTCTGTATTTGAAGGTATCCGTTCATATAAAACATGTGAATGGCGAAACAAAAATATTCAAAGCAGATGAACACTTTGATCGCTTTCAGCAATCGGCTGAAGCTGTGAATATGCCATATAACTGGACAACCGAACAATTGATCGATGCCACTTATGAAATATTAAAAAGAAACGATTTGCAGGATGCATATATCCGTCCCGTTGTATATGCGCCGGCGAATATGAGTTTTGTAAAAAACACCGAATCATATATAGTTATAGAAGCATGGGAAATGCAGCCATTTCTCGGTGAAAAATTATTGCGTGTGATGACGATCTTCTTTTCAACGTCCAAATCCAAAAGGATTTAAAATACAGCTAAAGCACCGGTCATTATGTAAATTCTATCCTTGCAAGCCAGGAAGCAAAGGCAAAAGGTTTTGATGAAGCATTCTGATTGATATGAATGGTAATGTTGCAGAAGGCCCGGAGCCAATGTGTTTTATGAAAAAGATGGAAAATTATTTACCCCGGCATTAGGAAATATTTTACCCGGCATAACAAGAGCGACTGTATTGGAAATATGTGATGAACTCGGAATCCGGTTAGAAGAAAAATTGTTTACCACTGATGAATTGAAAAAAGCTGATGCAGCTTTTTACTGTGGTACAGCAGCAGAAGTGATTGGATGGGAAAGTCTGGATGATGCAATATTCCCAAAACCATGGAATGAAACAATAAGCAAGAAAATACAGGAAGCGTATAAACATAAAGTAATCGAAAAAGAATATAAATCGACGTTGGAAATGGCGTAACGTAGAGACAAGGCATGCCTTGTCTTGCTGAATAACGAACAAGAAGATAAACGGAGCGTCGCAACAGACGATGACCAAAGAACAGAACGTCGGTAACATCCTTCGACAAGCTCAGGATAACAAAAGATAAATTTAGGATAACGAATGGCAGAATTAAACAAATATTCAAAGACAATAACGCAGGATCCCACACAACCTGCAGCACAGGCGATGTTGTATGCGATCGGATTTAAAGAAGAAGATTTTAAGAAAGCACAGGTTGGTATTGTAAGTATGGGTTGGGATGGTAACCCTGCAACATGCATCTGAATGATCTGGCACAGAGTGTAAAAAAAAGTGTAGATGGGACAATGATCTCGTTAGGTCTTCGATTTTTAATACAATTGGTGTAAGCGATGGAATCAGTATGGGAACAGATGGTATGCGGTATAGTTTGGTAAGCCGTGATGTGATTGCTGACAGTATTGAAACCAATGCGGTGCGCAATATTATGATGGATTGATCGCCGTTCCGGGTTGTGATAAAAATATGCCGGGCTCTATTATGGCAATGGGAAGATTGAACCGTCCTGCGATAATGTTATATGGAGGTACGATTGCTCCGGGTCATTATAAAGGCGAAGCACCTGAATGTTGTTTCTTCTTTCGAAGCATTAGGACAAAAAATAGCCGGTCAACTTGAATGACGCAGATTTTAAAGGTATCGTACAGAATACCTGCCCCGGTGCAGGCGCCTGTGGTGGTATGTACACAGCCAATACCATGTCAACAGCAATCGAAGCATTGGGAATGAGTTTGCCTTACTCTTCTTCCAATCCTGCATTGAGTGAAGAGAAACAAAAAGAATGTGAAGCAGCTGGCAAAGCAATCCGATTACTTCTTGAAAAAGATATCAAGCCTCGTGATATCATGACAAAAAAAGCATTTGAAAATGCGATCACGGTTGTTATGGTATTGGGCGGAAGTACAAATGCAGTATTGCATTTGATCGCGATGGCAAAAAGTGTGAATGTAAAATTGACACAAGATGATTTTCAAAAAATAAGTGATAAAGTACCTGTGCTGGCTGATTTCAAACCCTCTGGAAAATATCTTATGCAGGATCTGCATGAACATGGCGGCTTACCGGCAGTAATGAAATATTTATTGCAAAAAGGTTTGCTGCATGGCGATTGTTTGACAGTAACCGGTAAAACGGTAGCAGAAAATTTAGCAGGTGTTCCAGAACTGGATTTTGAAACACAGAAAATTATTTATCCCCTTGAGCAACCGATTAAAGAAAACGGGGCACCTGCAAATTCTGTATGGCAACCTTGCAGAAAAAGGAAGTGTTGCAAAAATATCTGGTAAAGAAGGAGAAAAATTTGAAGGACCGGCAAGGGTATTTGATGGAGAAAAGAATCTGATCGCAGGTATTCAAAAGGAAAAGTAAAAGCAGGCGATGTAGTAGTGATACGAAATGTAGGTCCGAAAGGTGCGCCGGGTATGCCCGAGATGCTGAAACCAACTTCTGCAATTATCGGTGCCGGATTAGGAAAATCAGTTGCGTTGATCACTGATGGAAGGTTCAGCGGCGGTACGCATGGATTCGTCGTAGGTCATATCACACCCGAAGCGTATGATGGCGGATTGATCGGCTTGGTGAAAGATGATGACATCATAAAAATAGATGCAAAGAAAAATAAGCTGACATTGAAAGTAAGTGATAAAGAAATTGAAAAGAGAAGAAAAAAATGGAAGCAACCGAAGTTAAAAGCAACAAAAGGAGTTTTATATAAATATGCAAAAACGGTAAAACCGGCAGATGAAGGTTGTGTAACAGACGAAGTTATGACAAAGAGCTATTTTATAGAATTGGCAGATTATAATATCTGGGCAAATGACATTGTTCATTCATGGTTTGATAAGATAAGTGATGAACAATGGGAACAGCCGATGGTAAGCAGTTTTAAAAGTATTGCTGAAACATCCGTGCATACTGCAGGCGCAGAAAAAATATGGCTCGAAAGATTGAATCAAGTGGAAAATTCTGGTATTCCTGACTGCTGTTTTTAAAGGATCAAAACAGGAAGCATAGATATATGGAAGAAAACATCCGAAGGCTTGAAATCGTTTATTGAAAATTTTGATGAATCAAAATTGGAAGACGATGCATTAGTTTCAAACGTCAAGGACGGTAACATATAATGCATTTACAACATTATCAGGTATTTGCCCATGTGTTTAATCATTCGACTTATCACCGTGGACAGATAGTAACATATGCTAAGACAGGTTGGTTACACGGATTTAAGATCAATAGATTTATCAACTTATTTCTGGAGTTTAAAAAATTGAATATGGAAACGATAGCGACGAAAAAAGAAAAAGCAACCAAGAAAAATGAAGTAAAAGAACCAATTTCTATTTCCGGTTCTGTGGCAGTGATGGAAGCATTGGTTGCAGAAAACGTGGAAACGATATTTGGTTATCCCGGCGGCGCTATCATGCCTATCTATGATGCATTGTATGATTATCAATGATAAACTGAAACATATTTTGGTTCGTCATGAGCAAGGAGCTATTCATGCGGCGCAGGGTTTTGCAAGAACATCCGGCAAATGTGGTGTTGTGTTTGCAACAAGTGGCCCCGGTGCTACAAACCTTGTAACGGGTTTAGCCGATGCAATGATTGATTCTACTCCTGTTGTATGTATCACCGGCCAGGTATTTGCACATTTACTGGGAACCGATGCTTTCCAGGAAACAGATGTTATCAATATTACTACACCGATTACCAAATGGAATTACCAGGTAACTGATGCTACAGAAATACCTTCTGTTTTAGCCAAAGCATTTTATATAGCAAAAAGCGGAAGACCCGGACCTGTTGTGATTGATATTACCAAAAATGCACAATTACAAAAATTTGATTATGCGGGTTATGAAAAATGTGATCATATCAGGAGTTATCGCCCCAAACCGATTGTAAGAAAAGAATATGTAGAAGAAGCTGCCAAACTGATCAATGCAGCAGAAAGACCATTTGTGATATTTGGACAGGGCGTTATACTTGGTAATGCAGAAAAAGAATTTCAAGCAATTTATTGAAAAATCAGGCATTCCTGCTGCATGGACCATCATGGGTATGAGCGCTATTCCAACTGATCATCCATTAGGAGTTGGTATGCTGGGCATGCATGGAAATTATGGCCCGAATGTGTTGACCAATGAATGTGATGTATTGATCGCCAGTCGGTATGCGTTTCGATGATCGTGTAACAGGTCGCCTGGATAAATATGCCAAGCAGGCAAAAGTTATTCATCTGGATATTGATCCTGCAGAAATTGATAAGAATGTAAAAGCAACTGTTCCTGTATGGGGCGATTGTAAAGAAACATTGCCGTTGCTAACCGCATTGGTTGAACAGAAAACTTATCCGCAATGGTTTCAACGTTTAAAGATTGTCAGAAGAAAGAAGAAGAAAAAGTATTACATGATGAAATGAATCCCAACCAGTGATACATTGACGATGGGAGAAGTAATAAAAGAGTTGAATGAATTGACTAAAGGCGATGCAATCATTGTAACAGATGTAGGCCAGCACCAGATGGTAGCCTGCCGCTATGCAAAAATGAATCATGTCAAAAAGCAATATTACCAGTGGTGGTTTGGGAACAATGGGTTATGCATTACCTGCCGCTATCGGCGCAGCATATGGTGATCCTTCAAGAACAACTGTTGCAATCATTGGTGATGGTGGTTTCCAGATGACATTACAGGAACTCGGAACAATCATGCAGTTCAAGCCCAATGTAAAAATTATTATTCTTAATAATAATTTCCTGGGAATGGTGCGGCAATGGCAGCAATTGTTTCATGAAAACAGATATTCATTTGTTGATATCACCAGCCCTGATTTTGTACAGGTAGCAAAAGGGTTTGGCATTCCCGGGAAAAGTGTTTCAAAAAGAGAAGATCTGAAAACCGCATTGAAAGAAATGCTGGATACATGATGGAAGTTATTTACTAGAAGTAATGGTAGGAAAAGAAAATAATGTATTTCCGATGGTACCACAGGGACGGGGCGTTGCGAAATAATTTTGTGCAAAGGAAGGATTTGTAAATGATAACAGAAATAGCTCTTTTAAAAATCAGACCAGGACAATCTGCAGAATTTGAAGAAGCATTTGCGAAAGCCAGCCAATCATTGAATCAATGCATGGATATATTCAGCATGAGTTGCAGCAATGCCTGGAAGAAAATGATAAATATATACTGGTGTTCGCTGGAAGACATTAGAAGATCATACAGTTGGTTTCAGGGAAAGCGAAGGATATAAGGAATGGAAAAAATTGTTACATCATTTTTATGATCCGTTCCCGGTAGTTGAACATTATAAAGAATTTTTTAAATTATTTTATGATAAAACAGGAATATACAATTACGGTGTATACAGAAAACCAGATTGGTTTGCTGAACCGTATTGCTATCATTTTTTCAAGGAGAAAGATCAATATTGAAAGTCTGAATACTTCTCCTTCTGAAGTGGACAGCGTTCATCGTTTTAATATTGTCATCAATGAAACAGAAGACGTGGTAAGAAAACTTTGCCGCCAGATAGAAAAACAGGTAGAAGTATTAAAAGCATATTATAATACGCATGATGAGATTGTATGGCAGGAACTGGCTTTGTATAAAGTACCACTGATATAATTGCTGAAGAAGTAAAAGTGGAAAGATTGTTGCGGGAACATGGTGCAAAAGCAGTAGTGATCCGAAAAGATTATACAGTATTTGAAGTAACAGGTCACCGTGAAGAAACAGATAACCTGATAAAAGTACTGGAACCTTTTGGCTTAATTGAATTTGTTCGCAGTGCAAGGGTGGCGATCATTAAAGACAGTGATGGCTTTCATAAAAAATTAAAAGAATTTGAACACCGTGAGCCGGGTGAAGAAGCGATAGAAAATGAATATTTAAATGAAAATGAAAAAGTATTTTCAATGTAAGTACGTAATTAAGGAAAAGTGAAATTATTGAAAACTAATCCAGAATAAAAATGTTAATCAACACAATAACAAATAACTATAAAAACAAATAACATGGCAAAATTAAATTTCGGCGGAGTGGAAGAAAATGTAGTAACAAGGGAAGAATTCCCGCTCAGCAAAGCACAGGAAGTATTGAAAAATGAAACAGTTGCTGTTATCGGTTATGGCGTGCAGGGCCCCGGCCAGGCACTGAACCAAAAAGACAATGGCATCAATGTAATTGTTGGCCAGCGAAAAAATTCAAAGACATGGGATAAAGCGATAAAAGATGGATTTGTACCCGGTGAAACATTATTTGAAATTGAAGAGGCTTTGCAAAAAGGAACTATTATTTGCTATTTGTTGAGCGATGCTGCGCAGATTGCATTATGGCCAACAGTTAAAAAACATCTAACACCAGGAAAAGCATTATATTTTTCTCATGGCTTTGGAATCACATTCAATGAACAAACAGGCATCGTTCCTCCAAAAGATGTAGATGTATTTCTAGTAGCGCCAAAAGGAAGCGGCACATCATTAAGAAGAATGTTTTTGCGGGCCGTGGATTAAATAGTTCTTATGCCATTTCCAGGATGCAACCGGTAAAGCATTTGAAAGAGTAATTGCACTTGGGTATTGCAGTCGGCAGCGGTTATTTATTTGAAACAGATTTTAAAAAAGAAGTATATAGTGATCTTACCGGTGAAAGAGGAACATTGATGGGCGCCATACAGGGAATCTTTGCTGCACAATACCAGGTATTGCGTGACAAAAGGCCACTCTCCTTCCGAAGCATTTAATGAAACAGTTGAAGAACTAACACAATCATTAATGCCCTTGGTTGCAGAAAATGGTATGGACTGGATGTATGCCAATTGTTCCACTACAGCACAGCGTGGTGCGTTGGATTGGTGGAAAAAATTCCGTGATGCAACAGCGCCCGTATTTAAAGAATTGTATGAAAGTGTTGCTGCAGGAAAAGAATCACAACGTTCGATCGATTCGCAATTCTCAACCTGACTATCGTGAAAAACTGGAAGCTGGAATTAAAAGAATTGCGTGAAAGTGAAATGTGGCAGGCAGGTAAAACAGTAAGAAGTCTGCGTCCCGAAAATCAAAAACCGTCTGCTAGTATCCTAATAGCACTTCTTCTACCAAAGAAGCATTCAGGCAACAAACATTAAAAAGACGAATCAATAGGCTAATAGAAATAAAATGGAAAAACTGGCAGCATCATACATAAGTGTCATTACAATTTCATGAAGCGGCAAAACGGTTGAAAGGCGTTGCTTACAGAACACCACTTCAGTTAAATCATAATCTTATCACGAAAATATCAATGCAATGTGTATCTGAAAAGGGAAGACTTGCAGGTGGTGCGTTCTTATAAATTGCGCGGCGCTTATAATATGATGAGCAGTTTGCCGAATGAACAATTGAAGAAAGGAGTGGTTTGTGCCAGTGCCGGCAACCATGCCCAGGGCTTTGCTTACAGTTGTAAAAAACTGAATGTAAAAGGTGTGGTATTTATGCCGGTCATCACGCCCAAACAGAAAGTAAACCAGACAAAAATGTTTGGTGAAGATAATATAGAGATCAAATTGGTGGGTGATACATTTGATGATTGTGCCGTTGCTGCTAAACAATACACGGAAGAAAATGGAATGACATTTATTCCTCCATTTGATGATCATCGTATCATTGAAGGACAGGGAACCGTTGCCGTTGAAATTTTGGAAGACCAATCCGGTATTGATTATTTATTTGTTCCGGTTGGCGGTGGCGGATTAAGTGCCGGAGTGGGTTCTTATTTTAAAACCTATTCCCCTAAAACAAAAATCATCGGTCTGGAACCCGAAGGGGCTCCTTCCATGTATGAAGCATTGAAAGCGGGTCATCCGGTTACGTTAGATAATATAGAACGTTTTGTTGATGGCGCTGCCGTGAAAAGGGTTGGCGATCTTACTTTTTCTATCTGCAAAGAAGTACTGGATGATATGCGCCTGGTTCCGGAAGGAAAAGTATGCACAACCATTTTAAAATTATATAATGAAGATGCAATTGTTGTTGAACCTGCCGGCGCCTTGTCCATTGCAGCACTTGATGATTTTGCAGATGAGATAAAAGGAAAAAATGTCGTTTGCGTTGTCAGCGGCAGCAATAATGATATTGACCGGATGCAGGAGATAAAAGAAAGAAGCCTGCAATACGAAGGATTGAAACATTATTTCCTGATCAGCTTTGCCCAACGACCCGGGGCTTTAAAAGAATTTGTAAATAATGTGCTTGGCGCCAACAGATGATATTACCCGTTTTGAATACATGCAGAAAACCAATAAAGAGAATGGGCCGGCACTGGTTGGTATCGAATTACAATCGAGAAAAGACTATGACTTGCTTGATAAAAAAGCTGAAAAGTCATCAATATCAATTATACTGAACTGAATAAAAATGATACCTTGTTTGGATACCTGGTATAATGTCGGATAGGATTGTGGGAAAAATCTACTAATCCTGATACTTATAAAAGCGCAAAATTTCGTATTTTCAAACGTATTGCTTGCCATCCATGCCGGAGATGACTCCGCTTCTATATATATATTTATTTAAACTCAATGAATATAAATATGGCGCAATCCAGGTTTATATCATCCTTCTTTTGAGCATGATGCCTGTGGTATCGGCTTTGTTGCCAATATCAAAGGAGTAAATCCCACCAGATATATCCGATGCACTGACCGTACTGGAAAATATGGAGCACCGCGGCGCCTGCGGCTGTGAAAAAAATACAGGTGATGGCGCCGGTATCATGATACAGATGCCGCATGAATTTTTCTTTGATGAATGTATGAAGCTGGGTGTTCATCTTCCTTCTTATGGAAAGTATGGTGTGGGTATTATCTTTTTTCCAAAAGAGATAAGATTAAGGGAAGAATGCCGCGATATTTTCAACCGCACTGCCGAAAAATTGGGTCTTGAAGTTTTGGCTTACCGAAAAGTTCCTGTAAATACCGAAGGCATTGGCCATACTGCATTAAGTGTGGAACCGGAAATGGAACAGGTATTCATTGCCTGTCCCGATCATATTTCAAATCCGGATGAATTTGAAAGAAAATTATTTGTACTTCGCAATTATGCCAACGCATACAATTAATGAACACGGTAAAAAAAGATGACATCGGTTTTTATATCGCATCTCTTTCTTATAAAACAATTGTTTATAAAGGCATTACCAGTCTCCAGGTACGGAGTTATTTTCCTGATCTGAGCAATAAAAGAATGGTAAGCGCTTTTGGACTTGGTCCATTCCCGTTTTGCTACCAATACATTTCCTTCATGGAAACTGGCACAGCCATTTCGTTTTATTGCACACAATGGCGAGATCAATACTTTGCAGGGAAATCTGAACTGGCTAAAGACAAGTGAAAAAGGTTTTACTTCTCCTTATTTCACCAAAGAAGAAATGGAAATGCTGTTGCCGATCGTTACAGACGGACAATCGATTCTGCCTGCCTGGATAATATGATTGAATTGCTGACACTTACCGGTCGTTCATTACCACATGTAATGATGATGCTGATACCTGAAGCATGGGATGGCAACGAACAAATGGATCCTGTGAAAAAAGCATTTTATGAATTTCATTCTGCATTCATGGAACCATGGGATGGCCCTGCTTCTATTTCATTTACTGATGGAAAGATTATCGGCGCTACATTGGATAGAAATGGATTGCGTCCATCAAGATATTGTGTCACCACTGATGATCGTGTTATCATGGCATCTGAAACAGGAGTCTTCCTGTTGATCCTGCTATCATAAAAGAAAAAGGAAGATTGCAACCGGGAAAAATGTTCGTGGTGGATATGGAACAGGGAAAGATCATCAGCGATGAAGAATTGAAAGCAAGATATCTGTTCGCAAAAACCGTATGGTGAATGGCTGAATAAATACAAGATCGGTTGGAAGAATTACCTGAGCCAAGAGTAATGTTCACTCACCTGGAGCATGACCAGATATTCAAATATCAGAAAGCATTTGGTTATTCTACAGAAGATCTTGATACATATCATTGCGCCCATGGCATTGGAAGGAAAAGAGCCGATCGGCTCAATGGGCACTGATACTCCACTTGCTATATTGAGTGACCAGCCGCAACATCTAAGCTACTTATTTCAAACAATTATTTGCACAGGTAACCAATCCTCCGATTGATCCGATCCGGGAAAGATTGGTAATGTCGCTGGCAACATTTGCAGGCAACAATGGAAATTTGTTAACAGAAGATCCGTTGACCTGTCATAGTGTGGCGTTGAAACAACCGTATCTTACCAATCATGAACTGGAAAAGATAAGAAGTATTGATACCGGCCTGTTCCAGGCAAAAACATTACAATGTTATTTCAGGGCAGATGGCAAACCCGGTTCATTAAAAAAGGCATTGATCGGGTTTGCCGTTATGCAGTAGATGCTGTTGAAGATGGATTTAAAGTTTTGATACTACAGGACAGGGCGATTGATTCCGACCATGCACCTATTCCTTCTTTACTTGCCACTGCTGCCATTCACCATCATCTTATCCGTAAAGGTATGCGTGGACAGGTGGGGATTATTGTAGAAGCGGGAGATGTCTGGGAAGTACATCATTTTGCCTGCCTGATTGGATTTGGCGCAACTGCCATCAATCCTTATCTGGCCTTATCTACTATCCGTGATATGAAAGAAACCGGCAAATTGCAAACTGATCTTACAGAAGAACAACTGAAGAAAAATTATATCAAAGCAGTCAATGATGGATTGCTGAAAGTATTTTCCAAAATGGGTATCTCCACTTTGCAATCTTACCAGGGCGCCCAGATATTTGAAATACTTGGTTTGAACAAGGATGTGGTAGATAAATATTTTACCGGTGCTACTTCACGGATTGAGGGAATGGGACTGGATGAAATTGCAAAAGAAACTTTGGCCAAACATTATTTTGCATTCAGTAAAAAAGATATTCCTGTTGACCGTTTGCCGGTCGGTGGCGTTTATCAATGGAAACGAAAAGGTGAATTTCATTTATTCAATCCGCAAACTATTCACCTGTTGCAGTATTCCACAAAAATGAATGATTACAATACTTTCAAAAAATATTCAAAGCTGGTAAATGACCAGAGTGAAAAAGCGTGTACACTTACGAAGTTTATTTCAGTTTAAAAAAACAAGGCCATCTATTTCTATTGATGAAGTAGAACCTGCAGAAAATATTTACAAACGATTTGCTACCGGCGCTATGAGTTTTGGTTCTATTTCATGGGAAGCACATACTACATTAGCCATTGCCATGAACCGTCTTGGCGGCAAAAAGCAATACCGGTGAAGGTGGTGAAGATGAAAGAAGATATGACGCCATTGCCCAATGGTGATTCAATGCGAAGTGCTATCAAACAGGTTGCAAGTGCAAGATTTGGTGTAACAAGTTTATATCTGACCGAAGCAGATGAATTGCAAATAAAAATGGCGCAGGGTGCAAAACCCGGTGAAGGCGGGCAGTTACCCGGACATAAAGTAGATGAATGGATCGGTAGAGTTCGTCATGCAACTCCCGGCGTTGGATTGATCTCTCCGCCGCCCCATCATGATATTTATTCCATTGAAGATCTTGCACAATTAATATTTGATCTGAAGAATGCAAACCGTAATGCAAGAATCAATGTAAAGCTGGTAAGTAAAGCAGGCGTGGGAACAATTGCTGCCGGTGTAACAAAAGCAAAAGCAGATGTAGTGTTGATATCCGGGCATGATGGAGGCACTGGTGCATCGCCTGTAATCTTCCATCACGACATGCAGGACTTCCATGGGAATTAGGTTTGGCAGAAACACATCAGACTCTTGTAAAAAATAAATTACGCAGCCGTGTAGTCGTGCAGGCAGATGGACAAATGAAAACCGGACGGGATATTGCTGTTGCTGCTTTGCTTGGTGCAGAAGAATGGGGCGTTGCAACGGCAGCATTAATTGTGGAAGGTTGTATCATGATGCGCAAATGTCATTTCAATACTTGCCCGGTTGGTGTAGCAACACAGGATCCTGAATTAAGAAAACGTTTACAGGCAATGCTGATCATGTCGTGAATTTTTTCAAATTTATCGTACAGGAACTAAGAGAGATCATGGCAGAACTTGGATTCAAAACAGTAAATGAAATGATCGGCCAGGTAGAATAATCTTGGAACTAAGAGAAAATATCAAACATTGGAAATACAGCAAACTTGATCTCTCTCCCATCTTTACAAAGAACCTGCTTCAAAATCATACTGGTTTGTATTGTGTGGAAGAACAGGATCATGGTATTGGCAGATGTATTGGATTGGAAATTACTGGAGGCGGCCAAACCTGCATTGGAAAATCAGGAGAAAGTAAGAGCATCTTTTAAAATAAAAAATACCGACCGGACAGCTGGAACAATTTTATCCAATGAAATAACAAAAAAATATAAAGGCGCAGGATTGCCTGATGATACCATTCATTTCAAATTTACATGGTACTGCCGGTCAAAGTTTCGGCGCTTTTAATACAAAAGGGATCACGCTTGAATTGGAAGGTGATGCCAACGATTATTTTGGAAAAGGATTAAGCGGTGCAAGACTGATCATTTATCCACCAAAGAATGCATCATATGTTCCGGAAGAAAATATCATTATTGGCAATGTTGCATTTTACGGGGCAACATCCGGTGAAGCATTTATCCGCGGTAAAGCCGGTGAACGTTTTTGTGTTCGTAATTCCGGAGCCAATGTAGTAGTCGAAGGTGTTGGTGATCATGGTTGTGAATACATGACGGGGGGAAGAGCCGTTATTATCGGTGATACGGGAAGAAATTTTGCGGCAGGCATGAGTGGCGGCATTGCATATGTATATGATGTAAAAGGAAAGTTCAGCGGAAAACTGTAATACAGAAATGGTTGACCTTGATGAATGTGATCTCGGAAGATAAAAATGAAATATTTACATTGATCCAGAAACATTTTGAATATACCGGAAGTACAGTTGCAAAATTTATATTGGATGATTTCGATAATCAATTAAAGAATTTCGTGAAAGTATTTCCGAAAGATTATAAAAAAGCGCTGTAATCGTCTCCCAAAAGAACAGTCGGAAAACATGAATTGATAACCTAAAGATACAAAAGATGCTTAATTAATAATAAACTTACGTAAAGATTTTAACTTTAATGGTATTATGGGCAAACCAACAGGATTTAAAGAATTTACAAGAGAATCCGGGTAAAAAGCCGGTGGAAGAAAGATTGAATCATTACAACGAATTTATTGAAAGGTATTCAGAAGAAAAATTAAATCAGCAGGCGGCTCGTTGTATGGATTGCGGTGTACCTTTTTGCCATAATGGTTGCCCCTTAGGAAATATCATTCCTGAATTCAATGATGCGGTTTATCGTAAGGACTGGAAAGAAGCTTATGAGATATTGAACTCCACAAATAATTTTCCTGAATTCACGGGTCGAATTTGTCCCGCACCTTGTGAATCAGCCTGTGTGCTTGGTATCAATCAACCACCCGTTACCATTGAAGAAATTGAAAAGCATATTATTGAGATCGCTTTTGAAAAAGGATTTGTAAAACCAAGAAAACCAAATCTTCGTTCGGGTAAAAAAGTTGCGGTGATTGGTTCAGGTCCTGCCGGTCTTGCCGCTGCTGCCCAATTAAATTATGCAGGACATAGTAATAGTATTTGAAAGAGATGATGCACCGGGAGGATTACTTCGATATGGTATCCCTGATTTTAAATTGGAAAAATGGGTGGTTGACAGGAGAATAAAATTGATGGAAGAGGAAGGAGTTCTATTTAAATGCAATGCAAATGTTGGTGTAAATGTTAGTATCAATGATCTGCTCCGTGAATATAATGCAATTGTTTTAGCAGGTGGTTCAACTAGTTCCAAGAGACTTTAAATTCCCGGTCGGGAATTAAAAGGTATTCATTTCGCCATGGAATTTCTAAAACAGCAAAATAAAAGAGTGCCGGAAAAGATCCCTTTGCAAATGCAAACATCGAAAGCAACATATTAATCGAGAAGATATTATGGCAACAGGAAAAAATGTGGTTGTCATAGGCGGCGGTGATACCGGATCTGATTGTGTAGGAACCTCTAACCGTCATGGAGCAAAATCAGTCACTCAATTTGAGCTATTACCCAAACCACCAGTTGACAGAAACGAGTTTATGCCCTGGCCCACTTACCCAATGATACTGAAGACAACTACTTCTCATGAAGAAGGCTGTGAAAGACACTGGGCTATCGCCACGAAAGAATTCATTGGCGATGAAAAAGGAAATCTGAAAGCCTTGAAAATTGTTGACCTGGAATGGAAAATTGTTGACGGCAAAGCAGCACAGTTTATTGAAATAAAAAATAGTGAAAGAGAGATCCCCTGTGAGCTGGCGTTGCTTGCTATGGGTTTTATTCATCCGCAGCATGCAGGTCTAATTAATGAATTAGGAATTGACCTTGATTCCAAAGGAAACATAAAAGCTTCAGACAAAGAATACCGAACTAATCTCTCAAAAATATTTGCCGCCGGAGATATCCGACGCGGACAAAGCCTGGTGGTATGGGCGATAAGCGAAGGAAGAGAATGTGCCAGGAAAGTAGATGAATTTCTCACTAACGGCATTTCCATTTTGGAAACCAGAGATTCCTCGACTCTGAAGGTTACTGCCTCATAATAATCATTCCTCTCAAAGTCGGAAGCCCGGGCTTACCATTTCAATAGGTTGAAAACAAGCAATCCCTTTAGTGCCTTAAATTTTTAACGATATATATATTAATTTAATAATTAATATAATTTATTTTATAAAAATTAGAAACATTTTTATAACATTCGACTATTAAATGAAAATTATTTTTCAATAAATATCATTTTGTATGTATTTTTAGAATGATATTTTAAATTATATTTTTATTTAATATTATAACAACTGACAAATGAGTAAAGCAACTGCAAAGCAAATTGCACCATTCTTTGTTTTAGCGGCCATAGCAATTGCCGCTATTTTTATTAAACCAGTCGCCGATTTTGTTGACGGTGGTAAATACAACGGTGCTGATATTGCCTGGATCATTGTCGCAACCGCTCTTGTATTTCTGATGACTCCCGGTCTTGCTTTTTTCTATGGGGGAATGGTACATAGAAAGAATGTGATCTCAACCATGATAAAAAGCGTGGTCGCTGCTGGAGTAGTCAGTGTTCTTTGGGTTGTAGTAGGATATAGTCTTTGCTTCGGAACCGATATCGGTGGATTGATCGGCAATCCCGGAACACATCTTTTTTTTAAGGATGTAAATTCGGGCGAACCATGGGTTGGCGCGCCAACAATTCCCAAAACGCTATTTTCCCTTTTCCAGTTGATGTTTGCTGTAATCACTCCGGGACTTGTCGTTGGTGCGGTAGCTGAACGTATCCGTTTTACTTCCTACATTCTATTTATTGTACTATTTAGTTTACTAGTGTATGCTCCTTTAGCACACTGGAGCTGGCATCCGGAAGGTTTTCTCGCTAAAATGGGAGCTTTAGATTTTGCCGGAGGCACGGTAGTACACATATCTGCCGGATGTGCTGCACTTGCCGGCGTGTTGGTATTAAAAAGAAGACAGTCCCATCTTGAACATAAAGAAATCCCGCCGGCAAATATTCCCTATGTGTTAATCGGGACTGGCCTTCTCTGGTTTGGATGGTTCGGCTTTAACGCCGGTTCAGCATTAGCCGCAAATGCACTATCGGTTTCAGCTTTTGCAACAACGAATACGGCGGCTGCCGCAGCAGGTTTAAGCTGGATGTTCTTCGATGTCCTTAGTGGTAAAAAGCCTTCTGTAGTTGGTTTCTGTATAGGAGCAGTGGTCGGACTGGTAGCTATCACCCCAGCCTCAGGCTTTGTTGCCGTACCACAAAGTATTTTTATTGGTATGGTCGCAGCTATTGTATCCAACGTTGCAGTTTATTATAAACAAAAATCGACTCTGGATGATACATTGGATGTGTTCCCTTGCCATGGTATTGGCGGTATGGTTGGTATGTTGATGACAGGTGTATTTGCGACCAAAGCTGTAAATGCCGGCGGCAATGACGGTTTATTTTACGGCAATCCGGGTTTCTTTTTTACGCAATTAAAAGCCATGGCCATTGCTGCAGGTTACAGTTTTACGGTTTCTTTCGTGATCTTCAAATTCATCAATTTTATTTTGCCATTACGGGTAAGTTCAAAAGAGGAAGAAGAAGGACTTGACGCAAGCCAGCATAATGAAAAATACCTGCAGGGCACATTACTGGTTCACAACAATGGCAGTACTAAGGAATACCCGGTTAAAGAATTAAGCTGAAATAAAAAGGTACAGCATGGATGATAGGTTGCGCTAACAACTTACCTGCTGTACCCTTATTTAATAATAAAAATCAAAACAATGTTAAGAAATTTTTCTCTATGCGGCATTATTCTGCTAACAACTTTTTCATCTGTTTTCGCACAAGATTCAACGCATAAAGGCAGTCTGGCGATTTCAGGCTCAGTGGATGCATATTATCGCTATAATTTCCACAATGCCAGGGATTCGATGCGCACCAATAATTACACAAGTTTTACCAACTCCCAGAATTCATTTGAATTGGGGATGGCTTCATTAAAAGCCGACTACACTATTGGAAAAGTAGAGGGCGTTGTTGACCTGGGCTTTGGAAGAAGAGCTGATGAATTTTCATACAATGATCAAGGCACACTAGCAGCCGTCAAACAAGCGTATGTTTCGTATGCGCCTTCCGAAAAATTCAAATTGTCTATGGGAAAATGGGGAACACATGTCGGCTATGAATTACTCGATGCCTATTTGAATCGCAACTATAGCATGGACTATATGTTTTCTTTTGGTCCATTTTTTCATACAGGTTTGAAAGCCGACGTAACGGTGAATGACAATTTTGCTTTCATGGTTGGCATTGCAAATCCTACCGATATGGTGACAGCCAGCTTCGCTAAAAAGTTTTTTCTTGCGCAAATTCATGCAGCAAGCTCTAACGGTAATATAAGCGGCTATCTCAACTACGTTGGCGGTAAAGATATGTATGACGTCACCTCAAATCAATTTGATGCAGTCATTACCGGAACAGTCTGCAGCCAATTCAGCATTGGCTATAATGGTACCGTAAAATCTGTAAAGCAAGGAAGCAGCAGCGCCCAGTCATGGTGGGGATCCGCATTGTATCTTAATTATGATCCAACATCGGTGTTTGGTTTAACAGCGAGAGGGGAATATTTCGGGGATAAAAAAGGAGTTGCCGGTTTTTACACAAATATTTTTGACTTCACTTTATCAGCTGATATCCATATTGACAACTTAACAATTATTCCGGAGTTCCGGATAGATGGGGCAAAAGACCCGATTTTTTACAAGAACTCAGACATGTTATTTCCAACAGCTAAAAGCACGGGCACATTTATCCTTGGAGCTACCTATCATTTCTAGAAAATTAAACCTCAATCCAAACAATAAAGAAATTATCACGTAGCAAAAAGCCAGACCGTGACTTCACCAGCACTAAAACACTTGAACCGAAAAAACCAAACATAATGAGAATAAAAAAACAAAATCATAAAAGAAACAGAGTCCTTCCTTTTGCCGCTGCCTTTTTCGTAGTTGCAACCGGGCTCATGCTTCCTCTATTCGGATTCTCACAAGACGGTGGCAATACCACCACTGCTCCCGCACCCGCTCCTGCGCTATCCCAGGACGTTGCGAATATAATTTGGCTGTGCCTTACTGCATTTCTTGTTTTTTTCATGCAGGCTGGCTTTGCTATGGTTGAGACTGGTCTCACAAGAGCTAAAAATTCAGTCAATATAATGATGAAGAATCTGCTGGATTTTTGTTTTGGCGCCGTCCTTTTCTGGTCAGTTGGTTATGCTATCATGTATTCGAGTGGTGACTCAAATATTTTCGGATTCGATTCGTCGCTGGCATTCCTGGGATCCGCAAACGCTCCAACGGACAATGCTGGTTATGGCATCAGTGCTGCATGGCTTTTTCAGATCGTATTTGCAGCAACTGCTGCCACGATCGTTTCCGGTGCTATGGCTGAACGGACGAAATTGATCTCTTACATTGTTTATTCCTGTGTCATCTCTGCTATCATTTATCCGATCAGTGGTCATTGGATCTGGGGAGGAGGTTGGTTAAGCGATATGGGAATGCGTGATTTTGCCGGCTCTACTGTAGTGCATTCGGTTGGAGGATGGGCAGCGCTTGCCGGGGCAATAATGGTTGGACCAAGATTAGGTAAATACAATAAAGACGGCACTGTTAATGAAATAAAACCTCATAACATGCCATTGGCAGCACTTGGAGTATTTATTCTTTGGTTCGGTTGGTATGGATTTAATCCCGGATCTACCCTGCTGGCCGTCGGAGGTGTCTCTCATATTGCAGTTACTACCACACTCGCTGCCGCAACAGGCGCAATCGGAGCACTCATCACTTCATGGATCAGGTTCAAAAAACCTGATCTGTCAATGACGCTTAATGGTACGTTAGCCGGCCTGGTTGCTATTACAGCACCTTGCGCCTCTGTTAGTACTGTCAGCGCAGTATTGATCGGACTGATCGCCGGCGTAATGGTATTCTTTTCATGTTTGTTATTCGAAAGGAAGTTTAAAATTGACGACCCGGTAGGCGCCATCAGTGTTCACGGAATTTGTGGCGCATGGGGTACTCTTGCCGTTGGTTTATTCGGACAACATTCTATTGATGTGCAATACTGGTCTGAAGAAACCGCTATCAAAGATGGTTTGTTTTTCGGAGGAGGCTTTCATCAACTCGGTGTCCAGGCAGCCGGAGTTTTCTCAGTCTTTGCCTTTGTAGTGGTTGCTATGTTCATCGTCTTTTTTATAATTAAAAAAACAGTTGGACTGCGTGTCAGCGATGCCGAACAACTCAAGGGATTGGATCTTGGTGAACATAACAATACCGCCTATGGAGGCTTTGTGCTTGAGTCAACAGGACCCGCAGCGATAATTACGGATCCAACAGAAAGCGAAAAGAGCTGATTCAATAAAAGAAAGAAAGGAGAGATTTAGAAAAGCTGAGTGTGTCTGATAGATTTTATTAAAAATTGAAATTTGTTATAGAATGAAGAGACTTGTGAATAAGGCTATTAATCCATTGAAGTTTTTTATTTCTGATAGCCGGTCTGTAGGTATCCTCTTGCTTTTCTGTACAGTTTTGTCTTTAGTTATTTCAAATTCTTCAGCCGGGGAATCCTTCAGAGATTTCTGGCATGCATCCGTATCGTCCGGAACATGGAAACTGCCTTCAAGTATTGGTCATTGGATAAATGATTTCCTGATGGCATTTTTCTTTTTACTCGCGGGTATGGAGATCAAAAGAGAATTATTATCCGGAGAATTATCTTCTTTCAAAAAAGCTATTTTACCTTTTGGAGCGGCCTTAGGCGGTATGGCTGTGCCTGCATTGATATTCATCGCCTTTAACAGCAATTCAGGATTTACTCATGGATGGGGCATACCTACGGCAACAGATATTGCTTTTTCATTGGGTGTAGCATCTTTATTTGGCAAAAGAGTTCCGGTCAGCCTGAAAATTCTCTTAATGGCATTGGCGATCATTGATGATCTCGGTGCCATCATCGTCATTGCGCTTTTTTATGGCGGTCATATTCATACCGGCTTTATAATTACCAGTGGCGTGATATATCTTTTAATATGGATTTGCAATATTTTCAAACTCAGGTTTGGAATTCTCCAGGTCATTTTATCATTCCTGCTTTGGTATTGTATGCTCAATTCCGGTATCGAAGCAAGCATAACCGGTGTACTGGTTGCGTTTGCAATGCCAACAAACATGTTGCCCAAAATTGAAAAAAGAATCCACCTGCCTGTCAATTTCATTATTATCCCTCTTTTTGCACTGGCCAATACTGCCATACTGATTCCGGAAAATATCATGGAGTCTCTGAATACCACCATTGCAATAGGAATTATTGGAGGACTTGTAATTGGTAAACCGTTAGGGATATTTCTTTTTAGCCGTCTGCTTATTGCACTTAAAATCGCCAGGCTGCCACAAAATGTGAACTGGTCGCAAATATTATGTATGGGTACGTTGGCAGGTATTGGCTTTACAATGTCCATCTTCACAACCGCACTGGCATTTAAGGAGAGTGCTTTTCAAGACATAGCCAAAATAGCAATATTGTTCAGTATGGTAGCGTCAGTTCTTATAAGCTGGCTAAACTTTAAGATCATTGAAATAAGATCTGTCAAACATCTTAAACCAGTCCAGCCGGTCTCGCAAGATATAGCGCTGGGTTAGTTATTCAAGTTAGAAGTTCTTACATTTTTCATATGGCAAGCAATCGTTAGTGAGGTCGTCTATTTCTATAGATGGCCTTTTTTTTAAAATTATCAGCAGTTACAAAAGTTACATATTATTTTTAGCAGTGATCGCGATACCCGGCTGGCAAGTTCACAAAAACTTTATGGTTAACTGTAAATAAACTTACTATGAAAGACTTAATGACTTTCTTCAGTCAGAACATAGGATTAATAATTATAATTATCGCCATAGCATGCATTTTACTCGGAAGGATCTGGTCTGATAAATTAAACAGGGGAGAAATAACCGATCCGCAACTGATCGTTAGGAAAGGAAAGTATTATAAAGTTGTCAATACCTACGTACCAAAAAGCTGGACGGAAGATTGGATCGTAGGCAGCATCATCTGCCTGGAAAGCTATCATCGGAGGTTCTTCGTCAAATACAGCAGGGAAATCTATGTTTCGGGTGATAGAATCAGGTTTACAGATGATGGCCCGGTGACCGGTTTGCTATACCAGGCGATTGTTTCAAAAAAAGCAACACGTTCAATCGTGATGAAGCCTGTAAAAAAAACCACTTAAAGATCAGCGTTGTTTTGGTTCAGCGTTAACATAAATACCCCGCCTTTCCGAATTGTCTTTTGTATTTATCTATCCGGTCTGAATTGTTTTCAATAGTCAGTTAAGCTGAATTCCTTCCTGCATTAATAATTCCAAATGAACAGCGCATGACCAGTTTTTCATAAACAGCTCTTCATCGGTGATTGACTAGTTGTTCGTCCATTTCCCTGATACTTGCGTAAGTGCATATTGCTGAATGGTAAGTAATCGGTAAAACAATCCTTTCCCTCATTTGAATAGAAAGTTGTTCAACGGGATAATCTGCCATCAGTTCATTTTGACCGGTTAAGTTTATAAGATATTGCCGTGTCAGTTCATATTCGTCGATATATCATTTTCCATAACTCACCAAATTGTTCATGCTTGCCTAAGAAATGCAGTCAGAGGGAAAAAATGATTTCATCATTGCCATCTCGCAATTATCGATCAGTGTTTTAAAAAATAAAGAATCCTTATATAATTGTTGTAGTTAGATCAATTTCCTTCTTCTTCCATTTTTTGTAATGCTGATCCTACGCCATAAAAACCCGGAACATTTTGTTTTAACTGGCTCCATGATCCAGCAAACGGAATGGCCCGAAGATCTTTCAATGATAAACCCGGAAGATCCCCGTTTGGCGGGACGGCTGCCGATATTTGTTTCGCTGTAAAACCTTAAAGGGCTTGCATGCAATAGATATTCGGTCAAATAAGGATGATCTCTCAATTCCTTATATGCGTTAAAACCCGCTTCTGCCAATTCCTGATCAGGTTTTCTTCTTTTTGTAAGGGTAAAATATTTTGTTGAAAAAAGATCATTGGAAATGCCGGCATTCAGCAATTGTTCCATATTATATTGAGCGGCATCTGGTGTCCCAAAATTAGAGCTCACGGTTTGTCCCTGTATCGTCAATTGTATTTCTTTATTGGAAATATTTTGTCCCATCGAAGCATAAAACTTATGTGTCTTTCCTCCTCCTCTTGACGGCGGCCCTCCCCTTCCATCAAAGAAAATCACATCAATATTATATTCTCTTGAAATAGCTGTCAGTTGCTCTTTGGCTTTATAAATACCCCAGTTAGCCATCAGGTAACCGCCATCTTTTGTGCCATCAGAAAAACCAAGCATGATCGTTTGCCTGTTCTTCCGTCTTTCAAATGTTTTTTATACAGCAGGATTTATATACAAGGTCCGCATTACATCAGCGGCATGCCTGCAGATCATCAATGTTTCAAACAGCGGCACAATATCAATATTCATTTCTTCCGCCTTCCAACCGCTTAAAAGAAACAAGCCATATACTTCCATCGCATTCAAAGCGCTGTTGCAATGGCTGATAATATACCGGTTGCATCCTTCCGCCCATTATATTGCTGAATTGTCTTTATTGCCGCAATGGTTTTCAATGTATCTCTCTGAATATCTCTTCAAGAATTTCCGGATCAACCGGTTGCTTCTATTGAAGAAAGTAATTTATTTTCTCTTCCTCAGGAAGGTTGAGCATAACCGGCAGGGAAATATTCTGCTTTTCCTGCCAAAGTCATCCAATATTTGCTCATGCACGGAACTATCCTGCCTGATATCCAGTGATGCAAAATGCAAACCAAATACTTCAATCTTATTGATCAGGTTATTGACCAGATGAAGGAACAACCCGTTATGCTGATGAATAATGATCTGCTTGATCTGTTCCAGGGTATCTAATATTTCATCACTGCGTTAAGCGTTGTTTTCAGACCCGGAATAAAAATATTATTATAGAGTTTGATTTCTAATTCATTCAATAAAGTATCAACTCCCTGAAAATGTCAGTCTTCTTTTTAACCTCCTAACATCCAGATAATAGCATTTAATAATACTGCCGCGTAATGCATCAGCAACCTGCAAAGTAATTTCACTTGTAACAAAAGGATTACCATCCCTGTCACCACCCGGCCAAAAACCCATTCGGATAACCGGATTATCTTTGCTTACTGCATCAGGAAACTGGGATTTCAAAGTTGAAATATTCTTCCTGCAGCCGTATAAAAAACATTTTCAAGAAACCAGATCAGGCTGATCGCTTCATCATAAGGTGTAGGTTTTTGTTTTTTAAAAAAAGGTGTTTTACCCAATTGCTGCAAATAAGTATTAACAAGACTGGTATTATTATCTGATCAATGCTTTTGAAAGATCATTGATAATACCTAAAACCGGGCCGGGATAAAATTGTGTAGGATGTGCTGTTAATACAAGTCGTACAGAAAAATCTTTTAGCTTTTCTGCCAAGTTCTTTTTCTTTATTCATCCTGTATTACTTCTGATTCAAGATGCTTTAACGTACCCACGCCATTCATATCATGTACTTCCCTGAAAGCTGCATCTTCCAGTGCATCAAATAATACTACCTGCCGTTCTACATATTGAACAAACCGGAAAAGCAGATCAGTCTTTTCTTTTTCAGTTGTATAAGATAGTATGCTTGGTAAAAAATTCATCGATAATCTGTAACGGGACTTAGATTTTTTTTATATCCTTCTTCACAATTGTTGGAAAGCAAGGAAAGTAAAATACCTGTTTTCTCAATGCGGTGAAAAGGCAGTGAAGTAAAAAGACTATTGTAAAGCTGGAACTTGAAGTCCGACTTCATTTTTGAACTGCTGCAATGCCCTGTTTGAAGATTGATCCATGTTATTAAGTTAAATAGATGATATAAAACAGCAAGCAGTCAAAAGTCAGGTGAAAATAATTCATTTTACCAGTTCATGCAAAAACTAAGTATTGTATTAAAACAAAAAGCCCCCGCTAAGATCGAAGGGCTATTATATCATTAAATCTAGATCAGTTTTATTCATGCTTCTTTTTCTTTCTTGCAGCTTCTTCTGCTTTTTCGTCGTTCTGCAGCGGTGCTTCAGTATCGGCCTTTTTCTTACTGACCACCTGCACGACGTGTTTTCTTAGCGCCATCTTTGCTTCACCTTTGCCTTTACCATATACCTCGTTGAAATCAACCAGTTCGATCAATGCCTGTTCAGCATTATCACCTGGACGGGCTCCTAATTTAATGATACGGGTATAACCACCGGGACGACCACCTACTTTTTCAGCCACAGTTCCAAACAATTCATTGATAGCATCTTTATCCTGCAGGTAACTGAAAACTACACGGCGTTGGTGCGTAGTATTTTTTTTCCTTTTGTGATCAGGGGTTCTACATATACACGCAAAGCTTTTGCTTTGGCCAGTGTTGTAACAATCCTTTTATGCTCGATCAACTGGCAGGCCAGGTTACTCAGCAAGGCATCTCTGTGTGCTTTGGTTCTGCTTAGATTTTTGATTTTGTCTCCGTGACGCATGACGTTTAAGTTTTATTCGGTCTGTACCGTGTCAGGAATTACAGACCTACATTATTAATAAAATAGGTTAACAATTTATATATGTTAACGAACTATTAGCTATCCCTTGTATTGAGTTTTACAGTTCATCTTTATCAACACCCAACTTCTGCAGATCCATTCCGAAATGCAGACCTCTTTCAGTAAACCTGCTCGATTTCAGCCAATGATTTCTGACCGAAGTTGCGGAACTTCATCAGGTCTTCCTGTTCGTACTGTACCAATTCACTCAGTGAATTGATCTTTGCAGCTTTCAGGCAATTGAAGGCACGAACAGAAAGATCGAGATCTTCCAATGGAGTCTTCAATACTTTACGCAATTGCAAAGTTTGTTCATCCACCAGGTCTTCTTTCTTTTCTTCCTTATTATCAAAAGTGATATTCTCATCTGTAATGATCATCAGGTGCTGGATCAGGATCCGTGAAGCCTGCTTCACCGCTTCTTCAGGATGAATAGTACCATCAGTAGAAACTTCCATGATCAGTTTTTCAAAGTCAGTACGTTGTTCCACACGGGTATTCTCAATGGTGTACTTCACATTTTTGATCGGTGTAAAGATGGCATCAATAGGAATATATCCCAGCGGTGCATCTTTCGGTTTGTTATCTTCAGCAGGAACATAACCACGGCCTTTACCGATTGTCAGTTCAATATCCATTTTTGCAGAAGAATCCAGCGTACAGATCAGCAGATCAGGATTCATGACCTGGAAAGAATGAGTTCCTTCACCGATCATTCCGGCAGTAAATTCAGTTTTGTTTTTCAGCGACAACATGATCTTTTCATTTGCCACTTCATGATCAACGATCTTTTTGAAACGAACTTGTTTCAGGTTCAGAAAAATTTCCACCACATCTTCGCTGATACCTTTCATCGTGGCAAACTCATGATCCACGCCTTCAATCTTCACACCAACAATTGCATAGCCTTCCAGCGAATTCAGTAATACACGGCGCAAGTGCATTACCAATGGTTACACCATAACCAGGTTCCAATGGACGAAACTCAAACTGAGCTTCAAAATCAGTTGCCTTTTGCAAAATGATTTTATCAGGTTTCTGGAAATTTAAAATGGCCATATTTAAGATTTAAAGTTTTAATAATTATGTTACCAGCTTCTGTACTACTATCAGTTCGTACTAGTTGCGTTCGCACTCTAGTACTCAGTTTCGAGACTTACTGTAGCTCATTCACGCATTACTTATTGCTGTACAATTCGACGATCAATTGCTCCTTAATATTCTCAGGAACACTTTCCCTTTCAGGATAAGTAATGAAAGTGCCTTTCAGTTCAGTTTCATTCCAGTCAAGCCAGTTGAATTTTGGGTTTTTAGCACGAACAACACTTGTGATAGATGTTCTTTCCTTGCTGCCTTCTTTAATAGTAATAACATCACCTGCCTTTAATTGGAAAGAAGGAACATTCACTACTTCACCATTCACTTCAATGTGTTTGTGACTTACCAACTGGCGTGCAGCGGGACGAGAAGGAGCAATACCCATACGGAAAACAGTATTATCCAAACGTGCTTCCAGCAATTTGATCAGGTTTTCACCGGTTACACCCTTTCGGCGGGTTGCTTCTTCAAATGTTTTACGGAATTGTTTTTCCAAAACACCATAAGTGTATTTGGCTTTTTGTTTTTCGCGAAGCTGCAAGGCATATTCGCCTAATGTTTTACGCTTTTCTTGTGCGCCATGCTGACCGGGAGGGTTGCTGTTTTTACCCAGCCATTTACCATTGCCTAAAATAGGCTCACCGAAAATGCGGGAAATCTTGGTCTTTGGACCATTGTAACTTGCCATAGTTTTTATTCATTTCGATTTTTTTTGAAACGGTGCTACGATCGGTAAAAAATCGTAAAAAATTAATCGGGCACCCTTTGTTTAAATGAAACCAAATTGGCTCAATATGTCTTCCTTAAGCCCCTTATAGCGGTATTGAGTTTAAACTCTTCTTTTCTTTGGCGGGCGGCAACCATTATGCGGCAATGGCGTTACGTCCTTTATCATCACTACTTCAATACCGCTTTGTGAAAGAGAACGGATGGCACTTTCACGACCTGCTCCCGGACCCTTTCACATAATACATCCACTCTTTTCAAACCAGCATCAAGAGCCGTTTTAGCAGCATCTGCTGCGGCCATCTGTGCAGCATAGGGAGTATTCTTTTTAGAACCCCTGAAACCCATTTTACCGGCACTGCTCCAGGAAATTACCTGGCCGTTTTTATTGGTAAGACTGATGATAATGTTGTTGAAAGTGGCGGTAGATGTGAGCATCGCCATAAGCATCTACTTTTACTACTCTTTTTTTGGCGGCTGCTTTTGCGACTTGTGCTGCTGTCTGTTGTGCTTTTGCCATAATTTTTGTTCCGAGGTAATCTTTAATTTTTATAAATCATCCCGTCCCGATAGCTATCGGAACCGGCTGAATCAATCCTCCTGCTGCACCGGCTATCCGTAATTGATTCAATAATTATGGTCATTTATTCAAAACTAACATGCTAAGCTCTAGCCGATCAATTTATTTCTTCGCTGCTTTCTTCTTACCGGCAACTGTTTTACGTTTACCTTTTCTTGTACGGCTGTTTGTCTTTGTGCGCTGGCCACGAACAGGCAATCCTTTACGATGACGAAGCCCACGATAACAGGCAATATCCAGCAAACGCTTAATACTCATCTGTACTTCAGAACGCAATTGACCTTCTACTTTCAATTCTTCAGTAATTGTGTTACGAATAGCATTCAGATCGTCATCATTCCAATCATGTCACTTTTTTATTGCGGTCAATATTATTCTTATCAAGAATATATTTAGCAGTAGAAGGACCGATACCATATATATAGGTAAGTCCTATTTCGCCTCTTTTATTTTTTGGTAAGTCAACACCGGCAATACGAGCCATATTAGAATTTGAAATTTTAAAATTTAAAATTTGAGATTCATTATCCCTGTCTTTGCTTAAAGCGGGGATTCTTTTTGTTAATCACATACAGCTTGCCTTTGCGCCGAACGATCTTGCAATCAACACTGCGTTTTTTAATGGATGCTCTTACTTTCATTATTTACTTTACTTTATTTGATTACTCCCTCCCATAGCTTACTCCAACATTTATTTATACCTGAAAATGATCCTTCCCCTTGTCAAATCATATGGCGACATTTCCACCCCTACTTTATCACCCGGCAGAATGCGGATATAGTGCATTCTCATTTTCCCCGAGATGGTGGCCAGTATTTCATGGCCATTTTCAAGCTTTACCCTGAACATGGCATTTGAAAGGCTTCTATGATCGTACCATCCTGTTTAATAAGGGGTTGTTTCGACATATAATTTTTAGGGCTGCAAAGATAAGAGGAATCAGGCTGAAAAAAGAAAAAACACCGAATTATTTTTCAAGTGTTGTTGAAAAAATCTGCCTGTGACTTGTCAAATCGGGGAAAAATAGTTGGATATCAAGGCTTTTCAAGTGGCACTTTGGTCATATCCAAGATGCAGATTTTGAAACTCATGTACTCCTAATGGAAAACTGAAATGCCGCCGGTCTTCCCTCCACCACATTTCAATATTGGAAAAATCTCCTTTTCCGGGGTGTAACCAGCCGAAAGGAGTCCTTTTTAGTATTTAACTCCGCCATCCAGGTCTTCTTTTGTAAATCCGAGCTTCGCAAGTTGGTTTTCATCCAGCGGAATGGCTTGCATATCTTCCTGATCTATACCAGAATTCCTGTACGCCATTATCCACCAAGGCCTGATGTTCTTCATGGTCTGACTCTGACAACGATTCCTTCTCTGCTCAATGCCTTCATCATTGACAGAAATAATATCTCCATGTTTAAGATCTGCGATTTTTAGCATAGCAAATCGTTTTTTATTATCCGAATATAAAAAAGATTTAGAAATACCGCGAAAGACTTTTTAAAAAATAGTCACAGATAAGCCGCGTCATGATAAATCATCCACTTTTTGCTAATTATGACCTTTTCCGGTAACTGATCACAGCCCATCCGTTAAAGAAAACAGCAAAACCAAGCACAATAAGCAAATGATTTTTTATATCAGCCAGACTGCTTCCTTTTAACACCACCATCCTCATCACTTCAATAAAATAAGAAACAGGATTGAATTTGGTGATCCATTGTGCCCATTCCGGCATACTGTCAATAGAAGTATATAATCCGCCCAGCAGAATAAAAATCATCATCATGAAAAATGAAATCAGCATGGCTTGTTGCTGGGTACTGGTAAATGTGGAAATCAACAAGCCCAGGCCCAGCACTGCTAACAAATAAACCGCCGCAAAAACATAAATAGTAAATAAACTTCCAACCGGAATAATTCCATAGGCTAACACGTGCAATCAACATCCCAATTGTTAAAACAACTAACCCGAGTACCCAGAACGGAATCAGTTTCCCGAATATGAAATGATACTTTTTAATCGGGGTTACATTGATCTGTTCAATGGTTCCGATTTCTTTTTCTTTTACAATATTTAATGCGGCAAGAAATGAACCCACCATCGTAACCAATATCACCAGGATACCCGGCACCATAAAATATTTATAATTCATCAATGGATTGAACCAGTTGGAAGAAGTCACTTCAATCTGTGTTTCCGGGCTAAACCGGGGAAATTGTATCCATTCCGTTCTCACTCGCGGTTATAATCCTGGATAATACTCCTCAGATAAGCGCCACCCAGATTTGCTTTTACTCCATTGATCGCATTAACCGCCATAAATAATGTGGCTTCATTTTCTTTTACCAGGTTCTTTTTCAAATGAGGCAGGTATTTCAAGTATCAGATCAGCTTTATCTTTTTCTATTTCATGCAATGCTGTCTGATAGGACGCAGTATAATCCTGCAATTGGAAATAACCTGAAGCAGTGATTTTTGAAATCAGTTGACGGGAATAATCCGAATGATCATGATCCACAACGCTCAGTTTGATATTTTTTACTTCATAATCGGCTGCCCAGGGCAAAATCAATAATTGAATCATCGGCATGACAAAGATGATCCGGAGTGATAGACGGATCCCGGAATATCTGCCGGAATTCTTTTTGCAATAAAAATTTCAGATGTCCTCATGCCAGTCTTATTTTAAATTTTTTGATCGCCAAGCATTAACAAAAACACCATCATACCTGCCAGTATCAATGTTTCTTTCCAGACAGCATTCAAACCCACACCCTTTTATCATTACATCTTTCACAATAATATAATACCATTTTGCAGGAACAATATTGGAAATGATCCGCAAGGGCAATGGCATGTTTTCAATCGGGAACATAAACCCACTCAGCATGACCGTTGGCAAAAACATCCCATCAAGCGAAATGAACATAGCTGTTTGTTGTGAATCAGTAGAGCCGATATCAATAAACCAAATGCAAGACAGGTAAGCGTAAATAAAATACTTTCAAAACTGAGTAATAATAAACTGCCATTGATCGGCACATCCAGAACAAACACACTTAATAATAAAATACTGGCAATATTTACAATAGATAATAATAAATAAGGAACTGCTTTTGCAACAATTACTTCAATGGACTTCATCGGCGATACAAGCATCACTTCCATCGTTCCCATTTCTTTTTCACGTACCACCGTGATGGCTGTCATCAAAGTGCAAACCAGCATCAGCACCATCGCCATCACCCCCGGTACAAAATTATATGCTCCTTTTAACTGCGGATTATAAAGCATCCGCATTTCTGTATTGATCGTATAGGGAAGTTTCTGATCATCAGTGATGCGTTTCTGGTAATCCATAATGATGGCCGTGGCATAATTGGTCAATGTGTTGGCCACATTGGGATCGGAAGCATCAGCCACCAATTGCACCTGTGCTTTATTAAAATGCTGAAGGTCTTCTCCGAAATTTTGCGGGAAACACAATGAGCCAGTTTTATCTTTCCCTTCCTGAAAGACTTCTCAATCTCTTTATAGGAATAAATGTTTTTTTCAATATCAAAATACCGGCTGGCATGCTATTTCCGATATCAGATGAAGCTGTCGCAGCATCTTTAGAATTATCAAGTACAGCTATTTTAGAATTTTTTACTTCATTGGTCAGGGCAAACCCAAAGATGATGATCTGCACGATAGGCATACCCAGCAGGATAAACATGGTCCGCTTATCACGCAAGATGTGATAGAATTCCTTTTTTACAAATGCAAAAAATTGAGAATTAAAAATTGAAAATTGAGAGTTTCGGTTCATCGGTTCAAATTTGCTTTGGTGGTTTTAACGATGCTGGCAAGCAATTTTATCAACTCAACAGAGTCCGACCTCAACCCATCGTATTCATCCTCACTTAAATATTTGCCTTCAAAAAGTAATAACAGCCAATACTCGCTTTCATTAGCTTCTTTTAAAGCTATGTTCATCTTATGCAAAAAGTCTGGTTTAGATTCCGCATGTTCCGCCTCCCGGATCAATGCGCCTATGGCTGTTCCGCTTCTCAGCAATTGTTTTGATAAGACAAATTCCTTTTTCTCATTACAAAGAAATTTGTAAAGAGCAATGATTCTTATTGCGAATGCAATAGACTTCCTTGAAGTAACATTATCTTTCATAATTTTCAAATTTCCATTCTCAACTTTCAACTCGCTTAGCTTTTCGTGCCAATTTTAAAAATACTTCATCCATAGATGTAGCGTCAAATGTTTTCTTTAATTGCTGCGGAGTATCCAATGCATCAATTCTTCCATCCACCATGATGGAAACCCGGCTGCAATACTCTGCTTCATCCATATAATGTGTAGTAACAAAAACGGTGATGCCCTGATTCTGCAGCCTGGTAGATCATGTTCCAGAATTCACGTCTTGTGACCGGATCAACTCCACCTGTAGGTTCATCAAGAAAAACAATTTCCGGTTCATGAAAAATAGCTACGGAAAATGCCAGTTTTTGTTTCCATCCCAATGGCAATGATTTTACCAGTTTATTCGCTTCATTTTCAAGATGAAGTTGATCAAGAATAAATGCAGTTTTTTCTTTGATAAATTTGTCGCTCTTTCCATAGATGCCCCCATAGAACCGCATATTCTCTTTTACCGTCAGATCTTCATACAAAGAAAATTTCTGGCTCATATAGCCAATATTCCTTTTTATTTTTTCATTTTCTTTATATACATCAAAACCCGCAACAGTTGCTTTTCCCGAAGTGGGCAATGACAAGCCGCAAAGCATCCGCATAGCAGTTGTTTTGCCTGCACCATTCGCCCCAAGAAATCCAAATATTTCTCCTTTGTTTACTTCAAATGAGATGGCATCCACTGCTATAAAATCGCCAAAACGTTTGGTGAGTTTATTTGCTGTTATGACGTTATCATTATTCATATTAATTTTTCATTAATGCAATAAAACAATCTTCAATATCTGGTTTAGTACTTCTGATTTCAATTCTATTGCTTGCCTATTTTGTTTCAATATAATTATTTCAATTCTTCTTTACTCCAATTTCTTTCAATACCACATGATGATATTCGCCAAAAGGATAAGCATCTTCTACATCCTTCACATTGTTTCAGATCATTTCAGCAAATGAAGCATATTAGCACTTTTTACCGCCAACAAGGTTTTGCCAAATTCATCTAACGATTCCCTGAGGTGTATTGATAGAAAGAATTTTCCCCGATTTGCAATAATGCTACCCGATCACACAAGCTGGCTTCATCCATATAAGGCGTGGAAACCAAAATGGTGATTCCCTGTTCTTTCAATCTCTTCAGCATTTCCCAGAATTCTTTTCTTGATACTGCATCCACACCTGTTGTGGGTTCATCAAGAAATAAAACAGATGGCCGATGGATCAACGCACAACTCAATGCCAGTTTTTGTTTCATTCCTCCGGAAAGTTTTCCGGCTCTTTCTTTCTTTAAAAGGTTCTATCTGTGAATAGATATCTTTTATCAGATCATAATTTTCTTCAATGGAAGTATTAAAAATGGTGGCAAAGAAATTGAGGTTTTCTCCGACCGTAAGATCCTGGTATAAGGAAAACTTCCGGGCATATAGCCTACTCTTCTGCGGATCGCTTTATAATCTTTCACCACATCAAATCCATCCACTGTTGCTTTTCCTCTATCAGCAAGGAACAATGTGGTAAATATCCTGAACAAAGAAGTTTTGCCTGCACCATCAGGACCAATGATTCCAAAAAGTTCTCCCTTGCTTACTTCAAAGCTAATACTTTCATGCTCAGTGCTAGCTAACCTGTTAATTCGCTTTCTTCTTTATCCGTAAAGCTGTTTTAGACTAATATTTTCATACAACTAACTAGATCATTCATCGCAATTCAATCTCTTATTTCAGCAACTTTCACTTCTCCATACATCCCGATCTTCAAATAACCATCATTCTTCACTTTTACCTTCATCGCATAAACCAGGTTGGCTCTTTCTTCTTTGGTCTGGATCGTTTTGGAGTAAACTCTGCTTTATCCGAAACCCAGGTGATTTCCAGGATATTCTTTATACTTATCAGTTCCATCATCGACCAATACTTTTACCTGTTGTCCTAGTTTTACTTGTGATAGCTGGAACCGGTAATATAAGCCCTTAATGTGATGGTCGAAAGATCAGCGATCTTATACAACGCTTTGCCCACTGACGTGATCTCTCCTTCTTCTGCATATTTTGTCAGCACAGTACCATTGATCGGATTTTTAATATTTGTCTTCATCAATTGATCTTCTAATTGTGCAGCTTTTTTTTCCAAGGGCTTTCCCTGGCTTAGTATCCCGCGGTTTTGAGTACCGATATTATTTTTCTGAACATTTATCTGTTGTTGCGTTACATTCATTTGTTTTTTTACAACATCAATCTGTGCATTGATATCATCCAATTGCTTGCCGGTTGCTGCATCTTGTTTTAGCAGGTTTTCAATTCTTGTTTTTTCATGCAAGCAGATTATCAAGTTGTGATTGCTGAACAGTCAATTGATCTTTCAATAATTTGACCTGCGGCGTTACATTCGCTGTTTGTTCGTCCAAGTGCATTCAATAGTTGCTTCCACTTCTTCTTTCTGCAAGGCTAAGCCGGTGGGATCAACCAGTCCCACGATACTATCTTTAGCCAAACTGATACCTTCCTCGACATTAAATGAAAGTATCTTTCCGTTTGCTAAAGAGGAAACAATCACTTCATCCGCTTCAAAAGTTCCGGAAGCATCGTATTCGTTTCCATTGCCGTTGCATGCCAAAAGAAAGAATGTCGCCGATGTTGCTGAAATAAAAAATAATTTATTCATACTTGAATGGTTTTATAAGCCTCCTGTTAGGGAGGTTTAATTGTTTTCCTGAAATAGTTTGATAATTGATTTGCGCCTGCAGCAATTGCAACTCATGAGTGATCAGTGATTGTCTTGCCTGGTCTTCCGCATTTACTTCCTTTAAATAATCATTGGCAGTGATCACACCGTTTTCCAATTGTGCTTTCGCTGCATCTGTTACCTCTTTCTAAGATCAATAATATCCTTATCTGAAGCAATCAGTTGCTTAATTTTTCTATTTCCGATTGCTGTTGTTTAAGTTGTGTGTTTGTATTCAGTAAAAAAGTTTCTTTTTGAATATCATACGATCTTCTTATTCACTTCCACCAATTCTTTTTCTTTCTTTTTTGTATATAAATTTCCAAGCGACCAGTTGAGACGCACGCCGCCGATATAATAAAGATCAAAACTCGTTCTTCAACAAATTAAGCCCCGGTCTGCCATAACCTCCCTGTGCAAACAAACTGGCTTGGGTAAATTTTTTGCATTAATAAGATTCGTTTGCTGATTGATGAAGTTTAGTCTGCTCAGTGAATAGCTTCAATTCCGGTCGTGCTATCTCATCAGTTGACAATGGTGGAATGTAACAGCTGGTTTTTCCAATTGAAGTTTTTCAGCTCAAATGCTGATCCGAGAAAAACTCCCAATGCTTCCACCAAACCTTTTCTTGATGCATCTTAATTCAATAGCCCGCTGATCAGCTTTCAGCAATTCTGCTTTCAAACATGTTCAGGTTAGATCTGAATGCGACCCCGTTATTTACCTGTGCTTCCACCCTTTTAATCCCTGTCTGCATATCCGCTTTTACCAGGTCAACCTGTTTTAGTTGTTCATCGAGATAAAGAATGCTTAGAAATATCTGGTTGATCCGCTCCTTTAGTTTATATAATTCCACTTCTACCTTTTGTTCTTCTACGATTAGCATTTAATTGCTGTAATTCTTTTTGTTGCTTTGATCACTCCCCCATCATAGATCAATTGGTTAACATCAGCTACCAATTTATACTGATCCTTATGAAGGTGGTTCAAAACTGAATCCCGGAATAGAAACATCAATACTTTGTCACATCTGATTGATAAGTGGCCTGCCCGCTAAGAGTCAGTTGCGGCAAAAAACCTTTTTGAAGATTTTCAATATTGATCGCTGCAGTTTGCCTGATAAGGTCCTTTTGTTTGATAACAGGATAATTCTTCTGCAGCCAGATCATAAGCCTGTTGCAAGTCCAAGTTTCTTGTATTCCTGTGCCGACAAGCTGACCGGGCATAAACAAACAACAGCAGCGCATATTTTTTCATATTAACCATTTGGTTAATTTTAATAAAAAATTATTTTTTATAGCATCAATAATAAATTTTGGTATTTCTTTTTTCCGTTGCTCCATTATCTTGCCTGAACTGCATTTCAGTCAATCCGCAGGTTACGGGTAAACATGGGCTTTCCAACAAAAGGGAAAATCGTCATGGAAAGCAGATTCATCAGTAAATGAAGCGGGCTGATTCTTTTTATCTTTCCTTTCTTTATTTCCTTTTCAATTTGCTACAAGAAATTTGCCGGGTCGAGGCAAATTTTCTTTCCCCCATATTTTATACATAAACTGATCAGGATCCCGGTTCAATCTCATTCAATACAAACCAGGGCAGGTAAGGGTTTTCAAGCATTTCATCAATATATTCGTTACGAAGTTTTCAATCTTTCAAACAAGCGGCGTCTCAGAAGAAAATATCACATTGATCTTGGGAAAAAATTTTCGCTGCGTTCTTCCAGAAATATATTTCAAAAATTTCTTTTCCTTGAAATAATAATGAAGTAAAGCTTTATTGATACCGGCTTCATCGGCAATATCCTGCATCCTGGCGCCCTCCATTCCTTTTGCGATAAATACTTTCTGGCGGCAGCCAATATTCTTTCTTCGGTTCCTTTATCTTTTTTATTTTTAACCATATAGTTTAACCAAATGGTTAACAAAAGTAAAATTCTATGCGTTTCCTCCAAATATTTTTTTGGTGAATTGAAATTTTACCGGTGGAAATGAAAAATTATTGCCAATGACTGGCATGAAAATATGCGGGTCAAAAGCCGAAGAGTCTGCTTTAATTGAACTTTAAACTGTCTGCAGTTCCAAATTTTCTATCTGTTCGTTGATAAAATCATTTCTTCCTGAGATAATTTTACATCAACAGCTTTGGCATTTTGAACAGCCTGTTCAGTATTTCTTGCGCCGGCTAATGCAATGGTAATTCCGGGTTGTTCAATTGTCCAGCTCAATACCAATTGTGCCAGCGATGCGTTCTTTTGATGCAGCAAGTGGCCTTAGTTTATCCAGCATTTTATTTGTACGCCTGATATTTTCATTCGTATAATGAATTAGGTCCTGCCGGTGATCACCTTCGTTGAAAACATGACCGGGTTTTATTTTACCTGTCAATAATCCTCTTTGCAAAGGGCTGTATGCAATAATTGATTTCTTATTTTCGATGCAATAAGGCACAATATCTTTTTCAATATCCCTGGTCACCATACTATACCACACCTGGTTGGATGCCAGCTTTATCGTTTGTTCTGCTTCCTGCATCAATTCTACATTATAATTACATACACCTATTTCCCTTATTTTTCCCTGTTCTTTAAGTGAAGAACGGCTTCCATTGTTTCATGTATCAGGGGTAGTCACATCATGCCAGTGGATCTGGTAAAGATCAATATAATCTGTTTTCAATCTTTGTAATGAATCTTCACATTCCTTCATGATACTTTCTCTGGATGCAAATTTATACATTTCAAAATCTTTTCCTTCATTGGATGTACTTTTAAAAAACAAAACTCCTTGTTTTCATATCCCACCGCAATCCAAACTTGGTTAATATCTGTACTTTATCCCTTGGAATACCTTGTAATGCTTCTGCAACAATTTCTTCACTTAATCCCTGTCCATATGCAGGGGCTGTATCAATAGATGTCACACCTTCATCATAAGCCGCTTTAATAGCTTTTACTGCTTCGTTCCTGTCAGTGCCTCCCCATTTCCATCCACCAATAGCCCATGCACCAAAAGTGATCACTGAACATTTTAAATCAGTTTCCCCGATTTGCCTGTATTCCATAGTCAAGTTTTTTATCAATAGTTTGCCTACAGTTAATCGTTGTTAGTTAACCGCTGGTCATTATTCATTGCTGGTTGATAGTCCGGGTTGCTTATTGTCTATTGACTAATCACCATTCACTATTCCGCCCAGCTCATCACATAATCTTTATTCTCAATATCCAGTGCTTCTTTAGTCAGCATCAACGGATGAAAAGTATCTACCATTACAGCTAGTTCTTTTGTTTCTTTTGCACCGATACTTTTTTCCACAGCACCCGGGATGCGGCCCATGAGGAATACCGGCAGGATGCAATGTGATCATTCCTCTTGTTACATTTTTCCGGCTCATAAAATCACCATCCACATAATACAATCACTTCATCACTGTCAATATTGCTGTGATTATATGGTGCAGGTATCGCCTGCGGATGATAATCAAATAACCGCGGACAAAATGAACACACAACAAAATTATGTGCTTCAAATGTCTGATGTACAGGTGGCGGTTGATGCACACGGCCCGTAATCGGTTCAAAATCATGAATGGAAAAAGCAAACGGATAACAACAACCATCCCATCCTACTACATCAAACGGATGCGTGCCATAATGCAATCCATACAACATCCCTTTCTTTTTTGCTTTGATCAGAAAATCACCTTTCTCATCAAAGGTCGGTAGGTTTTGCGGCGGACGGATATCTCTTTCACAATAAGGCGAATGTTCCAGCAATTGCCCGTACTTACTTAAATATTTTTTCGGAAAACGTATCGGGCTGAATGATTCAACAATAAAAAACGGTTGTTCTTCGATCATTAAATTCAATTTGGTAGATGGTTCCTCTTGGAATTACAAGATAATCACCATAACCAAAAGGCAGTTCACCATACATTGTCCGCAACATACCTTTCCCTTCATGCACAAAGATCATTTCATCCGCATCTGTGTTTTTATAAAAATATTCTTTCATGCTTTCCTGCGGCGCGGCCAGCACAATATGACAATCATTATTTACCAATACCGGTTTACGGCTTTGCAAAAAATCTTTTTCCGGTTTAATATTAAATCCTTCAAAGCTGCGATGCTTCAGCATTTTTTCTTCAGCTATCGTTGGCGCCACACTTACCTGCGGTTCTGTTTTGATGATCTGCGTTGGCGGATAGACATGATACATCAATGAATAATCATTGGAAAATCCTTCGGTAGAAAATAATTGTTCCGAATACAAGCTCGCCATCCGGTTTGCGAAATTGCGTGTGGCGTTTATGCGGGATTTTTCCGAGTGTATGATAATGAGGCATGATTTGATTTTAGAATTAAGATTGCAGATTTTAAATTTGGCTTCAAGGCACCGTTATTTATGCAAATACAAATTTAGCGAGTTTTCTAAAGCCTCCCTATTGGGTTGGTTGGAGGGGCATTATTTTCTTTTATCAATATAATAAGTGAAGTTGCGGTGAAAAGGCATGCGCAAATGTATGAGTTTCTATATGCCACATCCCGTTTCATTAAAGAGTTTTCTTTTATGTTTTACTCAAATTGAGTAATTTCAAAGAAACTGTTTCTCCTGTAATATGAATAATACCCGCGCATTGATCATAGATGATGAGTTGCAAAGCCGTTCCCTGGTCAGGAAACTTTTGTACGATCATTTCCCGCAAGTGCTGATTGAAGAGGCAGGGACCGTTGATTCTGCGATAGAAAAAATAAGACATTTTACACCTGATCTTATATTCCTCGATGTCCAGATGCGGGGAGAGACAGGGTTTGACCTTTTAGATAAAATTGGCAAGGTAAATTTCGGGATCATTTTTACTACAGCGCACAGCGAATTTGCAGTGAAAGCTTTCCGCTACAGTGCCATGGATTACCTGATGAAACCTCTGGATGCTGAAGAATTTAAAATTGCCGTGGAAAAAGCATTGCAAAGAGTAAAAAACCAGCAACAACCACCCGCCGAGCAAATAGAATTTCTAAAACAGATAAAATCTGATCATAAATTACCGGATAAGCTGACTGTGCCGACTGCTGAAGGATTTCTATTTGTCAATATCCATGATATTCTTTATTGTCATGCCGCCAGCAACTATACTGAATTTCATCTCAGCAATAAACAAAAGCTTTTATCGAGTTATACATTGGGATACTACAACGAACTTTTAGCCAATCATAGCTTCTTCCGGGTGCACCGATCTTACCTTATCAATCTTGCCCACATAAAAATGTATAAACGCAGCGATGGCGGCGTGGTAGTAATGAATAATGGTGAAGAAATAGAAGTATCCCGCAGTAATAAAGAAGCATTTTTAAAAATCCTGAACCTTTGAAGGTGAATTATGCAACACTGAAATATAAACTGCTTTTCTTTCTTTTTTTTCTTGCCCTGACATCCCTTTCACAATCTTTTACTACCCGCCTTTATACAACTGCAGACGGGCTTAGTGATAACTATATCCTTTCCGTTTACCAGGACAGTTATGGTTATATATGGACAGGTACACCCAATGGACTTAACCGTTTTGACGGCAAACGTTTTATCAACTATGGTTTAAAACAGGGACTGCCATCATTGTTTGTTGACAGGGTTTATGAAGATCATAGTCACCGGTTATGGATCGGCACACGGGCAGGAATAGTAGAATTAAAGGGTGATAGTTGTCATTCCTACCCGGTCAGTGACCACCTGGAAATAAGTTTTGTGAGCGGTTTTCTTGAACCAGATCCGGGTAAGTTATGGGCCACCACAGATAAAGGTTTGTATGAATTAAGAAATAATACATGGATGAAGATCGTCTTATACCCTGGTCTTGAAAACAACAATATCGGCAGAATACTTAAGACAAGCCAGGGCTTGTTTATTAATTACGACAACAACAAACTGATTCAGCGGCATCCCGATGGAACTTTCAAGACGCTTCTTTCTGTTCAGACAAATCATCCTTATTATAACAGCCTGTTTGACAAAAATGATACTGTTTACATAGGCGCTTACTCCGGCTTGATCTATTGGGACCGGGACAGATGGGTTTCCAAATTCGAAGACACTCTTAAGAAAAAAATTATCTATACTTCCTACAGAGACGGCCGTGGCCGTTTCTGGCTGGGGACAAAGGAAGATGGGGTGCTGGTCATTACTCCAAAAGAAAATGAAATAAACTATCTCCATATCCCACTTTCTTTTAATCTGGTCTCCAATTTTTTGGAAGATCGTGATAAAAATATATGGGTAGCAGGTTTCCAGGGACTATTAAAAGTTTCGCCTTCCCCCTATTCGGTTATTTCATTGCCTGAATTTAAAACACTTGGTTCTATCAGGAACTGCATCACCATGCCATCCGGCAATTTAATCGTATCGGGTGAAACTGGAAAGCTGCTGATAATAAACCCCTCTTTGCTTGCAGGAAGTTCTTCGCCAGTAGTTGCCAGCAAACAATTAAGGCATCCAAATGACTTCATTGATTATTATACAATAGATAGAAAAAACAGGACATGGTTCACTACACGGCAGGGAGGATTATATCTCCTGGATAATGTATCTCTGACTGAACTTACCTCTATCGTTGCAGCTAAAAACGAAGGCCTCAGGGGTCTAGCCTTCAACGGAAAGACAGACCAACTCTTCGTTTGCGGCGATTCGGTGCTGATGGTGGGTAACGAAAAACATCTGGATACTTTTTTCAGCAACAACAATAAGAAGACAATTCCTATTCCCCTGAAAATCTTTATAGAACAAAATGACGGTTCCATGCTGGTGCAAACTGTCGAAAATGGCGTACTCATCATAACCCCGAAAGGAGAAGTACATTCAGTAAACAAAGAAATGAATTTGTTCCTTTCGGTTATTGATACAACTATAGGAAATGAAAAAATAATATGGGCGGTTAAGACCGGCAGAGGAATTTCAAAATATGTTTGGAAAAATGCTGAAGAACCTGTGCTTGCGGAGAGGATCACCGAGCAAAACGGGCTCCCAGAATAATTATGTTCTTGACCTGGCAATTGATAAAGAAGGAAAACTTTGGATCGCCACCACAAAAGGTGTAACGCTAATGCAAAAGGATGAACAGGGAAAATGGATACACCATGATTTTGATATCAACGAATCCGGCGCTGCTGAATTTTTATCTTTCAGTAAACTTAGTGACGATGGCCATAACAATATGTGGATGAGCTTGCCCGATAAACTTCTTTTATTCGATACAAAAAAAACCATTGTTTCTGCGTTTCATACAAAGACCGTTATAGAAAAGATATTGCTGTATGACCAGCCAACCAATTGGTCATTGTTAACAGATTCAGTGGGTAGCTACCGTAAATTACCTGTCAACCCGGTCCTGCGACATGACCAGAATACTTTAAGCATTGCTTTTAATGGATTGCAGTTCGTTAATAACTCGTTGCTTGAATATTCCTACCGGTTGCACCCTTCGGACACTGCCTGGAGCAGTCCTGTTGCGAGCAACATTGTATCATTTTATCAGTTGTCTCCGGGGAAGTACCGATTTGAAGTAAGATCACATATCAAAGGCTTTGACTGGAGTGAACCGGCCACATTTTCTTTTGCCATTAAAAAACCATTCTGGGAAACCTGGTGGTTCAGATTGCTGATAATTGCAGCGGCTTCAGCGCTTATTGTTTTTATTTTCAGGTATCGTCTTACGCAATTAAAAACAAAGTCTGAAATGCAAAACCAGATACGTGAACTGGAAATGAAAGCGCTCAAGGCACAGATGAACCCGCATTTCATTCACAACGCACTTAATTCAATTCAATCGCTAATACTGAATAATCAAAGTACTGAGGCCAGCCATTATATCAGCAAATTCGCAAAGCTTCTACGGCAGGTTCTTGAAAATGCTGATAAGAATCTTATTTCACTCGACAAAGAAATGTATTCACTTCAATTGTATGTTGACCTGGAAAAATTACGAATGAACATGAAGATTGATTATAAAGAGCAGGTTGATGAAAATATACTTACTTCCGAAATTAAGATACCACCGCTGATCCTTCAGCCTTTTGTTGAAAATGCCTTATGGCACGGACTAAGCCGCAAAGAAGGTGATAAAAAAATAAACGTTACGATTACAGGAAAGGATGACTGGGTTTTTTGTGAAATAGCAGACAATGGCATTGGCAGGAAAAAAGCAGCTGAATCAAACAAAACATTCCCTGAAGGTAATTTGTCAAAAGCCGTAAACATTACCCGGCAACGGCTTGTTGAATTCAACCAATCCACCGGCACAGAACCGGTCAGCTTTATTGATCTTGAAAAAGACGATGAGGCATTTGGCACAACCGTCATTATCCGCATCAAAGCCGGATAGAATGACTAATATCTGTAATTACCGCTAAATCAAAACGACAGCCGGCGCCCCGTTTTTGCAGCTCAATAAATGGCTGAAAAGGTTGTTCATTCCTTTTTTAAGTTTAAGAAAATAACAGCATGGTCTTTATTGCCGGCATAGTGGCAGTATGCATCATATCCATCGTTGCCATGAGTTGGAGTGAATTAAAGTTGTTATTCCGGAAAAAGAAAAATTAGAAACTCATTTAAACTGATTAAATATGAAAAAGCAATTGCAAAAAATATTCTTACTTCTTTTGAGCGTATCTGTCACTATTATACAGGCCCAAAATGTTGCAATAAATAATGCTTCAGTTTCTGCAGACGCTTCGGCCATGCTGGATGTAAGCAGCACATCCAAAGGATTACTTATTCCCCGAATGAGTACCTCAGCAATTACTTCTATCAGTAATCCTGCAAAAGGCCTGTTAGTATTGGATACTTCGAAAAGCCAGTTGATGGTGAATATGGGAACCCCGGTTTCTCCCAACTGGCAAACTATTGTTTACAGCAGTGGATGGAGTTTGAATGGAAACAGCGGGACCAATCCCGCCAATAATTTCATTGGCACAACAGATGAATCACCTGTTGTTTTCAAGATCAACAATAACAAAGCCGGCATCATTGATACCACCGCTTCAAATACTTCTCTTGGATATCGGACACTCGATTCTTTAACAACCGGCGTACATAATGCCGCGCTTGGTTATAAGGCATTACTAAGTAATAAAAGCGGTTTTTATAATACGGCGATAGGTTCTAATTCCCTTCGTTTTAATACTTCAGGCAGTTATAACACTTCTGTCGGAATGCAATCGCTTTCATTGAATACAACAGGCTACCATAATACGGCGCTTGGTTATCTCTCGATGTTTTGGGACACCAGCGGCTATGATAATACCGCTGCCGGCGTTTATTCGCTGTATTCTAATTTATCAGGAGCGGCTAATGCTGCCAGCGGGTTTGCTGCTCTATACAATAATACGACCGGATATTCTAACACAGCTTCCGGCGCTTATTCTTTATATAATAATAGTACAGGTTACTATAATACTGCGGCGGGACTTAACGCACTTCAAGCTAATACTACAGGCGTCAACAATACTTCAACAGGGGTTGCATCTATGTTTAATAACGCTACCGGCAATGCGAATGTCGCTTACGGTATAGGCGCATTATTTAGTAATACTACCCGCAGCAACCTGGTAGCCTTGGGTGATTCGGCATTATACAATAATGGAACCGGGGCCACTTTATCCTATCATGCTACCGGAAACACTGCCATTGGATCGAAAGTTCTGTATTCAAACACAACCGGATATAATAATACCGCAATTGGATTCAATGCATTACTTAATAACACGAAGGGATCTTCGAATATTGCGATTGGTCCCTATGCCATGCTCGATGATACCACGGGAGGAGGTAATATTGCAATAGGAACACAAGCATTACAATCTAACCGGAATGCGGCAGGAAACACGGCAATTGGTGATGCGGCATTGTTAAATTCCAATGCTAACTTTAACACGGCTGTTGGCCAGTTAGCCATGCAGCTAAATTCTTCAGGTTATAATAATACAGCCCTTGGTCATTTTGCCTTAATGAATAACTCTAACGGATGGCACAACACAGCCATCGGCGACAATGCCGGAGGAACATACGGATCAAATTATTACTGTACATTTTTAGGCAGTGGCGCAAATCCTTCATTGAATAGCCTCAGCAATGCGACCGCTATTGGATATAACTCAATCGTCACAGCTTCCAATACCATTCAACTGGGTAATTCGAGTGTCACCAATGTCAATACTTATGGCAACGTGACCGTACAAAACGGCAAAGGGATTATCAGGAGCAATGATGGCACGCAGCAGAAGAAAGTGGTGACAGTAGTCACTATAAATACTTCAATAGCGGCGCTGAGCACATACGGTGTCGCTGTAAGTTTTAGTGAGAGTTTTAGTTCAGCCCCGGATGTATTTATTGGGAACACAACTGGCGGCGGCGGTTTTGCCGAAGTGATCATGTCAGTTGCAAATGTATCGGCGACAGGATGCTCGTTTTATGTAAGTAATCCCCGCACCTCAACATATTCGCCGAACTATTCTGTAAAAATTATTGCGATAGGACCGCAATAAATGATCTGAAAAATAATTTGATAAAGCTTGGTTACTTTGCAGAAACAAGCAAAGTAATTCATGACCCGCATCGGCCTTATATCAGATACACACAGTTTCCTCGACGAAAACGTTTTCAAACATTTTGAGAACTGTAACGAGATATGGCATGCGGGAGATTTTGGAGATATAGAAATTGCAAACAGGTTAAAGGATGCCACGGCTTTTAGCCGTCGCATCCTTCGCGGTGTCTATGGGAACATTGACGCGAATAATATAAGGACTGTTTATCCGGAACAATTGGTTTTTACTTGCGAAGAAGTAAAAGTGATGATGCGGCATATCGGTGGTTCTCCGCCGCGATATAATCCTGAAACCAAAAGAGAGTTATTGGTTCAACAACCGCAACTATTCATCAGCGGGCACTCACATATTTTAAAAGTGATGTATGATGATAAACTGAAATGCCTGCATATAAATCCCGGCGCTGCCGGAAAACATGGCTGGCACAAGGTCAGAACCATCATTCGCTTTGCAATTGATGGTTCTGACATTAAAAATTGTGAGGTGATCGAACTTGGCAAAAGATAGCTCAATTCTGCTCTGCCATTTCTTTCATTGCCTTTTGCATCTCTGCTTCTGAAACATCTTTGATATGTGTCGAAATGATCCAAACATAGCCAAACGGATCTTCGATACGTCCGCTCCTGTCGCCATAGAACTGATCCTTTGCTTCGATAAGAACCTTTGCTTTGTTTTCTGTGGCTTTACGGATCGTGGCATCCACATCGGGCACATACACACATAGATTAACAGAATTTCCATTCAGCGTTTTCGGGCTTTTGTTGTACTGCAGGTTTTCTTCTGACAGCATTACAATTGAGTCTCCGATAACAAGCTCGGCATGCGCAATTGTTTTGTCAGGATTATCAAACCGCATTTTTTCTTTGGCGCCAAAAACATTTTTGTACCACTTAATAGCTTCTTCTGCGCCTTTAAATGCCAGCGCAGGGCTCACGGCATTATAGCCTTCGGGGATGTAAGAGTGCTTATTCATGATTGAAAGTTTTTGTTATACAATATTAATTTGTCAATAAATTCAAAAAGGGAAAATAGAGCCGCAATATTCTTGCCATTGGCTAAAATTGTGCATTAATCATTTAAGAACAATTGCGGCCAACGAATAAAAGACTTTGTTGTATCTTACTACAATAAATTTATATTATGGACCGTCGCCAGCTACTTAAACAAAGCGCTTTTGCAGTCGCCGCATTCGCATTCAGCCGCGACGCATTTTCCCGTGAAGCGGAAAAAATCATTGCAACTCATGGACATGGAGGATTGAACTTTATTAAACTTAGCTCGAATGAAAACCCGCATGGTCCGTCCCCTGCATCACGTACAGCTATGATGGCAGCAGTGAGCAGTTCTAACCGCTATCCCTGGGAAGTAACTACGCAGTTAAGAGAAAAAATTGCATCGCTATATGGTTTGACAAAAGAGCATGTCACGATCGGAGCGGGTTCATCAGAACTGCTTGGCGTCGCATCCTTGATGGCTGCATTGCAAAAAGGTAATGCCGTGTCTCCCGATCCGATCTTTCGCTTATGGATGCCGGCTGCACGCAAGGTCGGACTGCCGGTTAAGTTGATTCCGTTAACAAAAGATAAAGTCATAGACCTGCAACGATTAAAAGATGGAATGGATGCAAATACGAAAATGGTTTATCTCTGCAATCCTGCCAATCCAACAGGGACAGTTTTGCCCGCTACGCAGTTGGAAACGTTCATTAAAGAGATAGCGCCAAAGTGTATCATATTATTAGATGAAGCTTATACTGAATTCAGCGATGAACCATCTATGGCAAAATGGGTAAATGATTATCCAAACCTGGTTGTGGCAAAAACATTTTCCAAAATATATGGTATGGCTGGCGCAAGAGTGGGTTTTGCTTTGGCGCATCCAGAGACAATCAAAAAAATGAATGAAGTGCAACCCTGGCCAAATGCCGGTGCAAGCGCTGTATCAATATCCGGAGCAATTGCTGCGCTTGATGATAAAAATTTCGTCGCATTCTGCAAAAGTGAAAACCAAAAAGCCCGCTCCTTATTTTATAAAGCTTTAGAAAAATCGGGAATGCCTTACATAAATTCTCACACCAGCTTTGTTTATTTTGATTCAGCTCCGTTTGGGAAAGATGTTCAGAAGTTACTTGAATCACATCAAATCATTGGCGCACGAACATTTGAGGAAGGAAGTACATGGTTACGTCTTAGTGTTGGCACAGTTGATGAAATGCACCAGGTAGCCAATGCCTTAAATACATAATCAGGTATTGATACCTACAGGTCAGCCATCCATATAAATTATGAAGCGTCTGTCAAGAATGTAATTGACGACGTGTATGTTGCTTATATTTTTGCACCCGGTCTTTATTTAAAACCTATATAAAATATCATGAAACCTGCAAACTCACGGATGATCTCTCTTCTTCTTCTTTCATTCATTTTTTCTCTTCCCTCGCCGGGACAAGAGAAGGCAACTGAAGAAGCAGGTGTAAAAGCTTGTCTTGAAAACTATATGAGTGGTGAAGGCGACAAAGTTGAAAAGGCTTTTCATCCGTCCGCTACAATGAAATATATAGATGCACAATCAGGTGAATTTAAAGATGTGCCTATCGCAGATTATATCGCCAGGGTAAAGGCTAACACAACAAAAATGGAAAGAAAGATCGGGATCGAGTCGCTGAATATAGAAGGAAATGCGGCACAGGCCAAAGATAAAGATCGAGACCGACAAATTGATCCTTTACGACTACATGAATCTTTTAAAAATAAACGACGAGTGGAAGATCGTCAGTAAGATATTCACCCGGCAGAATAAATAGTCTCTCACAATTTTTACATACCCGGGAGCCACGGTCTTCCTATTTCATGACGGAAAGGCCAGGGAATAGCCACCAGGATAAAAAGAAGCGCTACGATAAAAAGCCAGAGAGCTCTTTTATATTTTGCTTCATCTGCAATTTGTTTTTTGGCCATCCCGTAAGCCAGCGTGATCATTACAATAGCAAGTACCATAAATAACGGGTGTTCTATCCAGAAAAAACGATAGACCCTATTCTTCATAACGCTGAATCCTTCCGGTAAAGTTGTGGTCAGCATTCCCATTCGTTTTCCCCACAACCATTGATACAGGCCGATCAGAAGAGTGATATGAGCAGATATCATTGTAAATAACCAAATTTTTCTGTCACCGGCTGAAAACTTTTTTTTATTCTTCCAGCCCATGTATGCCTTGTAAATAGAAAGCAACAAAAGAATTAAAATGATCCAGCGAAGCAGATTATGCAGATGCAGTAGGCCGGTTTCCATATCAGTTGTTTAAGTGCTCAAATCTACAACAGCCCTGCTGCAACATCAAATTTATTACCCATAGATGCACACTAACGAACAGAGAATATTTTATCTGTAGTACACATTAATGTTTGAGATGTACGATTGAACCCGATAAAAAGAAAACCCATCTGTGTTTGTCAGCGTTACTGTTGCTGCTCTACTGCCCGCCGTTCGCATGAAGATCAGCCAGGCAATTCGCATCAAAAGAGGGTATATTACCAGTAATTAGGAATCCAAGTATATCACTTGTTTCCGAAGCATAATACATCAGGCAACTGGAATTGTTACAATGATTGCCATGAGCCGCATCCTTATGGTTGGTTTGCATAGACGAACCGACATCAACCAATCCAAGCAGATGACCTAACTCATGCTCCAGACCGTCGCTACTAATTTCGTGCGGCTAGCCTGCCCGATACCGCCGGAATTATCCTGTATCTTTTTACCAAACAATACAGCAGATGTGTTTTTATAAGCAACGCCTAACACATTATCATCAGTATAACTTCCGTTGGTATATAAAACATAAACCGCCAGTTCATTTCCTGATGTGAATGCTGTACGGTTATTCTTTTCTATTTGTATCACATCGTTTATCGAAAGAACCGTATTCGGGGAAGCCGGAATTTGTTTTGTAAAAAGGGTGATTCCCGAAGGCTTGTTCACCAAACCACTTAATGTACTTTGCAAATGATTTAATGCGGCAGCATCCGGCTGAAAGCCGGTCATATATTGAACTTCTATTTTAACCGATGTATATTTTGAAGATGCCAGTAAGTCATTGGCTGAGGCACCAACAGGCTTGTTATGCAGATCGGTCGCACCGGGATTGTTGATATATTCGCCATCTTTTTTACTGCAACCAATAAATACAGAAAGAGCTACAATTAATTTCAGTATTGTTTTCATACTTAAGATACGTTTGGTTTCCAGGTACAGGATTTCAAATTCTATTCCAATTGCTTCAGTTTTTCAGCATTTCTGCAAAAAATAAACTATTCCAGGCAAACCTCGCAATGACCATCTGCCATTATTTCGCCTCCGGTTACAAACTATCGACTCAAGACAATCAATTTTCCTACTCCACCCAGTCAGCAATGAAAATATTGGTATCATGAGTGCCGCCATTATTACGGTTACTGCAAAAAACTAATTTCTTTCCATCAGGGCTGAACATAGGAAAAGCATCAAATATCTTTTCGTGAGTGATCTTTTGCAGATTTGTTCCATCTTCATTGATAGAATAAATATTGAAGGGAAATCCTCTTGGATATTCCTGGTTGGAAGCAAAGATGATCCGTTTGCTGTCGGGAAAAAATGCAGGTGCCCAGTTAGCTTGCCCAAAATGGGTAACCTGTTTCACATTACTTCCATCTGCGTTGGCAACAAAAACTTCCATGTTGATTGGAGCGACCAAATTTTCAGCCAATAACTCTTTATACTCTTTTACCTCCTCATCTGTCTTCGGTCGCGATGCCCGCCAGATGATCTTTTTCCCATCCGGGCTGAACCATGCTCCGCCATCATAACCGAGAGTATTGGTTATTCTTTTTTCTTTGCCCGTTGCAAGTTCCATTATGTAGAGATCAATATCACCATCCTTATCGCTTGTGTAGATCATTTTTTTTCCATCAGGAGATAAAGTGCCTTCCGCATCATAACCTTTTGAATGGGTCAATTGCTTTACTATTTTCCCGTCCAGGTCAGCCATAAAAATGTCATAGCTGTCATATAATGGCCATATATATTTATTGCCATATTTCGATCTGTCAGGCACTGGAGGACATTCATCGGCATTAAGGTGAGTGGATGCATAGATAATATGTTTGCCATCTTTGGTAAAAAAAGGACAGGTCGTTCTTCCCTTGCCGCTGCTGATCGGTTTATATTCAAATTTATCACCCGGCTTTTCCGGTACTTTGCCAATAAAAATCCTGTCGCAATCAATTCCCTCTTTTGGATTGGTACGTTGAAAAACAAGGTACTTACTGTCATAGCTCCAGTATGCTTCGGCATTGTCGCCACCAAATGTCAATTGCTGTACATTTTTAAAATGCGTCTCTTCAGGATATTGAATAGTATCGTGGATGAATGGTGAATAGTCAGTGGTAAGTGGCGTGAGTAGCTTAAATGACACGGCGACAAGGGCAATTATGACAAGGAATGATAATGTGATAAGTTTTTTCATGTTTATTCGTTTATTCTGCGGAGCAAAAGTAACTTTGTTGCCATTCACCATTGTCAAAAATTTGTCAGACAATCCGGTATCTTATCAAATTAAAATCGTTTTATTATTGAGCTGTCGTCATTACTGTCCTGAGTTTGCGAAAAATCTGTTTCGATTGTGTCACTCACTTCATCCCCGCCCAAAGGCCAGGAATGGTTTTGTCCGCCGCTCATCAATATGGATGCTGCTCTTTTTGTTTTTACTGTCTTGCAACAATAAGGATAACTCTTCTCCCTTTGGTGATCTTCTTTCACAAGAACCTTATGTCTCCCTGACGGACAGCATCAAACGTCAACCCAAAAACGACGATTTTTATTTCCGAAGGGCAGTATTGCTCAACAAAGATAATTTTCCCCAACCTGCCCTGGCAGATTTCCAAAAAGCATGGTCGCTTCATCAAAACGAAAAATATGCTTTTGCTATTGCCAATATATGGTTAAGCAGAAAGCCTGACTCTGCTGCTATATTTTTAAATGAAGCATTAAAAATTTTGCCGCACAGCTTCCTGCTTCGCATCACTCTTGCCCGGTCTTACGACGCACTTAATAAGACCAATGAAGCGTTGAAAGTGTGCAGCCAACTGCTCGATATTTATCCTACACATAGTCAAGTCCTGGTTCTTAATGCCGAATTGCTGGAAAAGCAGGGCGACATGATCGGCTCTATTGCATCCCTGGAAAAAGCATATAAATACTCTCCTGCCAACTATGTTCTTGGACTCAAGCTGGCTTATAAATATGCTGAGACTAAAAATCCAAAAGTGATCGCCCTCTGTGATTCACTGATCAAAAGAGATTCACTTAAGATCTATGCGGATCCTTATTATGTAAAAGGAGATTATTACGCTAATATCAATGAAAAAGCAAAAGCTATTCAACTGTTTAATGAAACGATACAGCACGACTATGATTACATGAATGCCTATATAGAAAAAGGTAAGGTGTTGCTGGATCAGAAAAAAACGAATGAGGCTTTTAAAGTTTTCAAACTGGCCAATAGCATCCGGCCTTCTTTTCCTGACGCCTATTATTATATCGGAAAATGCCAGGAAGCATTTGGACAAAAGAGCGAAGCAAAGCTGAGTTACGAAAAAGCGTATAGCCTTGACAATACTTTCACAGACGCAAAAGAAGCAGCGGAAAAAATTTCGAAATAGGGAATCGGAATCCGAATAGGACATGATTTGTATCTTGTGGCTTCATTTTCGTATTTCGTGCTTTGAAATTCTAATTTATTCCGATGGCAATTGTTGCTCCTTCTCTCCTCGCTGCTAATTTTCTACGACTGGAAGACGAATGTAAAATGCTCAATGAAAGTGAGGCCGATTGGTTTCATCTTGACATCATGGATGGACGTTTTGTCCCCAATATCAGTTTCGGACCCATGATCGTGAAATTCATTCGGGGAACGACAAAAAAGTTCTGCGATGTTCACCTCATGATCGTTGAACCTGAAAAATATTTTAAGCAATTCAAAGCCGCTGGTGCGGACAGCCTGAGCATTCATATCGAAGCCTGCGAACATCTGCAAAAGAATATTGAGCAGATAAAATTAATGGGAATGAAAGCCGGTGTCGCTATCAGTCCCGATACTCCTGTTTCCGATTTAAGTAAAGTATTGCCATCAATTGATGTTGTTTGTATGATGAGTGTATATCCCGGTTTTGGCGGGCAGGAATTCATTCCGCATACCATGGAAAAGATCAAAGAGCTCCGGCGGATGATCGATGAAAAAGGATTGAAAACTAAGATCGAGATCGATGGTGGCGTTACTGTGGAGAATGCTGCTTCCATCATGGCCGCAGGTGCCGATGTACTGGTGGCAGGCAACACTGTTTTTAGATCGGCTGATCCGAAAGAAACAATAAGGCAATTAAAAGGAATGTCATAAATAATGATGACCGCTAAGACGCAAAGACGCTGAGAAGATCATTTCCTTGCGCCTCCCTGTCTCTGCTGTTATACTTTCATTTTACTCAAAACAAATCGTATCTTGAAAGCTGATTCTCTTATGAAAATCCTCATCCGCCAAATACTGCTCACTGCAATTGTTGTTTCGCTTTCCCTTACATCTTTTTCCCAAAAAAAGTTTGCCTTCGTATCTGGTAAAGTGATTGATGAAAATGAAGATCCATTGCCCAATGTTTCAGTTGTTATACTTGGAAAAGCTGCCGGTATCACTACCAATGATTCAGGTTATTTCAGGTTGCAGGTTCCCGCAGACAAGGCTTTTGCGATAGTATTCTCTTATACGGGCAGAACTCCAGAACAAAAGAATTTTCTTTTAAATGAAAATGAGGAAGAGACGGTAACAATACGTCTCGAAAAAGGAGCGAATGTGTTGCCGGAGGTTATTATTTCCGATCAGCGTGACCGGAATGAAGCGGGTTTGATACGACCCAATCCAAAAACAATACTCAATCTTCCATCCGCAGTCACCGGTGTGGAAAGCCTGATCAAAATATTTGTTGGTTCTAATAATGAATTGACCTCTCAGTATTCCGTTCGCGGCGGCAGCTATGATGAGAATTTAATTTACGTAAACGATTTTGAAGTATTTCGTCCTTATCTGGTTCGCAACGGCCAGCAGGAAGGCTTAAGTTTTATCAATCCTGAACTGGTCCGCAACATTAATTTCTATAATGGCGGCTTCCAGGCAAAGTACGGCGACAAGATGAGCAGTGTGCTGGATATCCAATATAAAAAGCCAAAGAAATTCGGCGGCTCGGCTTATATCGGCATCCTTGAACAAGGTTTGCATCTCGAAGGAGTCACGGCAAAAAATAAATTAAGCTATCTTATCGGTGTTCGTAACCGGAGTAATAAAAATTTATTAAGCAGGCAGGAGACACAAGGCAACTACGTTCCTTCATCTTCTGATCTGCAATTGCTGATAGACTATCAATTCAATCCTAAATGGCAGGCGGAATTGTTTGGCAATATCTCTCAGACAAAATTTGCACTTAATCCTGAATTCAGCCAATTGAGCACTTCCGTCTTCTCTCCTTTTTTTACTGCCAGTCTTGGTATTGATGTTTATTTTGACGGACAGGAAAAAGATCAGTATCAAACAAACATGCTTGGTTTTGCATTGACCAACCAGGTTAATCGTAAGTTGAAATTAAAATGGATGGCTTCACGTTTTGAAAATGATGAAAGGGAAAATGTGGACATTTCCGGCGCTTATTTATTTGGAGAAAGGGATTTTGATAAAAGCCAACCTACTTATGGGCAAATAGTCAACCCACTTGGAGCCGGGGTATTTCAGAATTTTTCAAGGAACAAACTCAATATCGAAAATTGGAATATTTCTCATAAGGGAAATTATGATGCTGGTAAAAATGCCATTCAATGGGGACTTGCTTATGACAGAACGATCATTGCTGATAAACTAAATGAGTGGGAAGCGCAGGATTCAGCAGGATATACTATTCCTTTCGATCCAAATCAATTGCAATTAAGCAAAGTAATAAAATCAACCGCTGATCTTAGTGTCAATAAATTTTCCGGCTATATACAGGATAATATTTTGTTTGGCGATTCCTTGAATTCTTATACTTTGTCAGCGGGGTTGCGATTCAATTATAATTCGCTTAACAATGAATTTTTGATCTCTCCGCGCCTGGGTGCAAGTTGGAAACCAAACTGGAAACGGGATATAATTTTTCGTGCAGCCATTGGAGTTTACGACCAGCCGCCGTTTTATCGTGAGTTAAGAAGATATGATGGTACGGTCAATACAAATCTCAAAGCTCAAAAAAGCTTACAGGGCGTTGCCGGTTTTGATTATAATTTCAGTGGCTGGGGACGAGCCATGCGTTTTACTACGGAGGCATATTATAAACATATCACGGATGCAGTACCGTATGATGTGGACAATGTTCGTGTCCGTTATTTCGGTGAGAACATTGCAAAAGCTTATGCCGCCGGTATTGAGTTCCGCTTGTTTGGAGAATTGGTGAAAGATGCCGAAAGCTGGATAAGTCTTGGTTTAATGAAAACCAAAGAAGATATAAAAGGTGATACTTATAAAGATTATACACTCAATGACCTGAACGAACCTATTGATAGCGTAACAAAAGAAAAAGGATGGGTACGACGACCAACAGACAGGATGATCACGTTCGGCATGTACTTCCAGGATTACCTCGCTACGAATAAGAATATAAAGATGTACCTGAACTTATTATATGGAAGTAACCTTCCTTATAATATTCCGAACAATGTAAAGTACAGGAATGGACTAGAGATACCTCCTTATATAAGAGTGGACATCGGGTTTAGTGCGCTATTGCTCGACAGCGACCGAAGCAAGCGGCGCAGTCATAGTCCTTTTATGGGTTTTGATAATATATGGGCAAGTCTCGAAGTGTTCAATCTAATTGATCGTCCTAACACGATCTCTTATTTGCTGATAAAAGATTTTTCGAATACTACTTATACGATGCCGAACCGTTTGACACCGCGGTTACTGAATTTTAAAATAGTGGCAAGATGGTAAAGTTCAATTTTGATCATTAGCTAAATCTTTATTGCTGAATCGGAACATCAAATCCAAATTTGCTACCCTGTCCAAGTTGACTGCTGATCCATATCTCACCTCCCAGTGCTTCAACAAATTCCTTGCAGATGGCCAACCCGATGCCCGACCCCTTTTTATCGGAGCGGCCCGGAACTCTGAAGTAACGATCAAATATGCGGTTAACATACTTTTCATCAATACCCGGGCCTTTATCAGCTACCGAAAACGAAACCTTACCCTTGATCTTTTGAACGCACACTGTTACGAGGCTTTCGGAAGGCGAATAAGCGATGGCATTGGTGAGGAAGTTGTTTAGCACCCAGTTTAACTTATCAGGGTCCGTCCTGATATGGGGTAATCCATCTTCCAGTTTTTGCTCTATGATTATTTGCTTTTCCCTGGCGGAGGCATTTACGGCGTTGATTGAATTCTTAACAATAAGATATGGACTTGCATCCTGCAGATCCAGTTGTATCTTTCCTGCTTCGACCTGCGACATGTTCAGTAATTCGCTCAGTATTTTCAACATCCGCTGGTTATCATTTTTGAGCTGCTGAATCAATTCTTTTTGTTCGTCGCTTAATTCTCCTGTCCGGTTATCTTCCAGCAATTTCAGGCTGAAGTCTGAAGAGGCCAGTGGGGTTTTTAATTCATGTGAAATGGTTGCAATAAAATTTGTTTTGGCGATATCGATTTCTTTAAATGAAGTGATATTTTTCAAAACAATGATTATACCGGCTTTTTCATCTCGTCGTGTTGATGTCAATAATTTCCTTTGTGAAGTAGTTTTCTTTTCCGTCCACAACTATTTTAAAAGGGATATTATTTTTTTCATTCAGTAGAAAGCGGAACAGATCGTTTTATCCTGAAGCTTCCTGTATTGAGCCCGTTCTCATGTTCCTTAAGGTTCAGTAACTGCAGCGCCTGCTGGTTTATAAAGAGAATGTTCCCTTATCATCAATTCCGATACTGGCATCTTTCAATAATTGATCACAGTTTCCGCCCGCTGCTTTTCAAACAGTATCTTGGAAAGATTACTGTGTTCGTATTCATCGAGTTTCTCCGCCATTGTGTTAAAAGCATTCGCCAGTTCACCGAATTCATCTTTCCGGTTAAGATGGATCCGCTGGCGGTAGTCTTTTTCGGCAATGGCTCTGATGCCCTTTGTAAGGGAAGCGATCGGGGAGGCCACCAAAGAAGGAAAATTGAAAATAAAAGTGAGGCCAGCCAGTATGCAAAGGGTTAAAATAATCGTAATAATGAATTTAGCACTGTCGGCTGATTCCATCGCGGACTTGTTTTTGGTATCAATTGCCTTCAGGTTTATTTCCATAATATCACCAATATTCTGCCGGATCAGTTTTTTAAGGGAATCGTAATTTTCACCAGGCTCCAGTGCGTTGAAGCTTTTTCTGAGGGATGCGGTCAGCGCTTTCTCTTCCGGTTCTGTGATGTTTTTTTCCTGCAAGCAAAAGATTCTTTTCAAAAAGATGCCAGGCAGTGGAATCAGAACCGGTATGGTCCAGGGCAGCAGCATTTCTCTTGTGTAATTAAGGGTTTCGTAGTTGTCTTTTATGATGTCTTTGGCTTTCAGGGAAATATTGTTCAGGTAAAAAAAACTCACTGCCCCCACCAGGATCAGGAGTGTAAAGAGGAATATACCTCCCAGGGCTATTTTTGTTTTCAGTTTTACTATCATCATGATAATATGATCAGATCAATATCTTCTTGGAAAGAACCTTCAGCAGCTGGTTAAACACATTTGTTCTCAGGATTATCCGGAACAAATTTATATGAGGTTTTCCGATACAGACTGTGGTGATTTTTTTTTCTTCCACCACGTTCATAATGACACCCACCACGCTGTTTTCCTTTACCTGCAGTACCTCTGCCCCGAGTTCGGTGGCATTTTTAAAATTATTAATCAGATGCCGCTGGGCGGCGAGCGGAATTTTCTCCAAAGACTCCTTTGGCGTTTGTACATAAAGCACAAACCATTTACTGTTGTAATACGAAGCAAGCCTGGCAGTTTTCCGGATAATGCGTTGAGCCATTTCATGATTGGAAGAGATGCAGGCAAGAAAATGTTCATGCCGCCAGGGCCTTTCTTTGGCAATCACTTCATAATCCACTTTTCTTTCCACCTGGCCGGCTACTTCTTTCAGGGCCAGTTCCCGTAATTGTAGGATTTTTTCCGGCTTAAAAAAATGGTGCAGGGCTTGCTGCACTTTGCGTGGTCGTATATTTTTCCTTCTTTTAAACGGGTGATCAGTTCATCAGCGGTCAGGTCAATATTCACCACCTCATCTGCCATCTGCAGCATTTTGTCAGGTATCCTTTCTTTCACTTCCACACCTGTTATCGCTTTTACGTCTTCATTGATACTTTCAATATGCTGGATATTCACAGCGGTGATCACATCAATACCTGAATCTAGAATGTCCAGTACATCCTGCCATCTTTTTTCATTTTTACTGCCCGGGATATTGGTATGTGCCAGTTCATCAATGATCACTGTTTCCGGATGCAATAACAGGATGGCCTGTACATCCATTTCATCCAGCTCTTTTCCTTTATAAAAGACTTTTCTTCGTGGTATCACTGGCAGGCCTGCTAGCAATGCTTGTGTTTCTTTGCGTCATGCGTTTCAATATAGCCGATCTTTAGGTTTACGCTATTGCCAACAACGTATGAGCTTCCTGGAGCATGCGATAGCTTTTGCCCACGCCCGCACTCATGCCAATATAGATCTTCAGCTTTCCTTTTTTTTCCTGCTGAATCTTAGCTAACCATTTATCGGCTTCAGATTGCTCCATGAGATCAGGTATATATCGGTTATAAACTTACTCTTTTAAAAATGAAATGTTGCCCCGAGGATAAATGTGCCTGTACTTTTTGCTGTTGGAACCATATGATCAAAGTTTTTATAAAAGATCGGATCTTTGGCTCCGTCTAACCGAAATTCTGGAATTATCGTCAGGTTATCTATATGGATATTGCCTGACAATGTAATATCAATGATATCAGCGCCAAATCCGGCCACTCCATCTTTGTCTCCAAAATATTCACCTCTTGCAGTTAATCCGAATGAAGAACACGGGTCATAATTTAAATATAGCGCCGAGCCCCACCATGAATTACTGCTGCCGCCGTTTGGTTTTACAGTTTTTACAGTGCCATTATACCCAATACTGAATTGATTGGAAATAGTTCCTGTTGCTACAAGGTCAAACTGGTTGATCGAAGCATCAGACATATCTTTTCCTCCCACATAATTCAGGTAGGCACTGATTTCACCGCTTGAACTTGCTCCATGTATTTGTGCTATGAAATTTTTTTTTGCGAAACTCGCTGTAGAAAAATCTGTCGGATTCGCAACTCCGATCATAAATCCGAAATTACTGTTGGCGGTCACATCCATTTTTAATCCTGTGTGGAAGAATGGCCCATAGCTAAACATATAATCCATGCTATAATTGCGGTTCAAATAAGCATCCGGAACTTCATAGCCAACATGTGTAAACCATTTGCCCATTGTAAATTTTACATTATCAGAAGGAGCATAAGCAACAAAAGCTTGTTTGATGGCAGCCAATGTGCCATTATCATTATAAGAAAATTCTTCTGCTCTTCTTCCAAAACCAAGATCGGCAACTGCTTCCACTTTGCCAATCGTATAGTCCGCTTTTAATGAAGCCATCCCAAGTTCAAAAGAATTATGTGAATTCGTAAAACTTGTATAGTTGTTCGTATGCATTGAATCTTTGGCGTTGGCGAAATTATACCGGTAGTAGGCATCAACAGATCCTGTTAAACTAAGATTGCCTTTTTTTGAAGCGCTATCGGCGTTTTGAGAAAATGCTAAATGACTTATTATTACCGTCAGAATAAACAAACTAATCTTTTTCATCTTCAATTCAGCTTTAAATTGTTATTATTTTAAATTTTCTAAATCAATATTGAGTTGTAAAACATTCACTTTTTCTGTACCAAATAAGCCAGCCAAAGGTTTTTCAATGTGTTTTTCCACCAATGCTTTTACCCGTTCAGCCGGAAGGTTTCTTATGCTGGCTATCCTGTTTACCTGCACATAAGCTCCTTGTACGGAAATATGCGGATCAAGCCCGCTGCCTGATGCAGTTACCAGGTCGGAGGGAATTTCTTGTTTCTTTATTCCCGGATTGTGTACCAGAAAAGTATCTATCCTGTCTTGCACGGTTTGCAGGTAATCAGGGTTGGTCGGTCCTTTATTGCTACCGCCGGAACTTGCAGCATTATAGTCTACAACTGAAGGACGGCTCCGGAAATATTTATCGTCTGTAAATTTCTGGCCCAATAGTTTCCATCCAACTGTTTTGTTGTTAACGGCCACTGTTTCACCTTTTCCCCGGCCGGGCGCTAATTGTGCGCCGGCCAGAATGATCAAAGAGTAGATGCCCATAAAAAATACCGCGCAAACCAGGGTAAGTCTTATAGCCGGTAAAATATTTTGTTTCATATATTAAGATTAAATTTGTTAAAAATGAGTTTTTATGGATGCAGTGTTTCGTATTAAAGCAAATGAATTTGATGAAAATCTTTTTAACCAGATAAAATCTCTTTTGAAGTCAAAAAAAAATTTAGAAATTACCATTGCAATTACGGAAGAGCAATCAAAGGGTATCTTACGGAACGAAACAAGGGATGAGTATTTTGCCCGCCTGAATAAGGCAATTGACAATCTTAATAAGGGAAGGGGAATAAATTTTACTCCGGAAGAATTTGAAGATTTTTCCAAACAGTTATTGAATGAACCATGAGTAAAATTATTCTGGATCTTTCCGTCATTGAAGATTTGAAAGCATGGTCGAAAAATGAGCCTAAACTTGTTAAAAAAATTTTTGAATTGATTACCGATATTCATAGAAGCCCCTTTGAAGGTTTGGGCAAACCCGAAGCATTGAAATATCAGTATAAAGGATACTGGTCCCGTCGAATTTCCGAAGAACATAGATTGATTTATCGGGTAGCTGCTGATGGAAGTATTAATATTATAAGCGTACATGGGCATTATGAATAACAAATTTTTAAAACCATATAGATACAAGCAGGTCAATCAGTTTTATTCCAATAAAAGGAACGATCACACCTCCCAATCCATAGACCAAAAGATTTCTTCTCAGCAATGCACTTGCACCAATAGGTTTATAAGCGACACCTCTTAATGCCAGCGGTATCAGCAATGGAATTATAATAGCATTAAAGATCACTGCAGAAAGAATAGCGCTTTCAGGACTATGCAGGTTCATAATATTTAAAGCCTGCAATCCGGGAATGGATACAATGAACAATGCAGGAACAATTGCAAAATATTTTGCTACATCATTTGCAATGGAAAATGTAGTAAGTGTTCCCCTTGTCATTAATAACTGTTTTCCTATTTCTACAATTTCAATCAGTTTGGTCGGATCATTTTCCAGATCAACCATATTGCCTGCTTCTTTTGCAGCTTGTGTTCCACTGTTCATAGCAACGCCCACATCTGCCTGCGCCAATGCAGGCGCATCATTGGTTCCATCGCCCATCATAGCAACTAATTTTCCACCTTGTTGTTCTTTGCGGATATAGTTCATTTTATCTTCGGGCTTGGCTTCTGCAATAAAATCATCCACACCTGCTTTTTCGGCAATGTATTTTGCGGTTAAAGGATTATCGCCCGTTACCATCACTGTTTTTACACCCATTTTGCGAAGACGTTCAAAACGTTCCTGATCCCCGGCTTGATAATATCCTGCAATTCAATTACTCCTGTTATTTCATTATTCCTTGCAACCACTAAAGGTGTTCCTCCGTTTTGTGCGATTTTTACTTTTTCTGAATTTCTTGGTGAAACACTTTTCCCGTTTTTATGTACAAGGTTCGGAATAGCATCAAAAGCACCTTTACGAATTGTTGTTCCGTCAGCAAGATTCACTCCGCTGCTTCTTGTTTCTGCTGTAAAACCAATGAATTGCATTCCTTCTCTGTTGGGTGATCTGCTTTCACTCCTTTAGTTCCGGCTAATTCAATAATTGATTTTCCTTCCGGTGTTTCATCAGCCAATGAACCAAAAACAGTCATTTCAATAAATTCTTTTTCATTTAACTTTAGCAGGATAAAAATTTGTGGCCTTACGGTTACCGATAGTGATCGTTCCTGTTTTATCCAATAAAATAGTATCCAGATCACCGGCCGTTTCAACAGCCTTACCACTTTTAGTAATTACATTAGCTCTTAAAGCCCTGTCCATTCCGGCAATACCGATAGCAGATAACAAACCGCCAATAGTTGTGGGTATCAAACAAACAAACAGTGAAATAAATGCACCAATAGTAATAGGCGTGTTGGCATAATCGCCAAAAGGTTTTAATGTAACACAAACAATAATAAATACCAGTGTGAATCCTGCCAGTAAAATGGTCAATGCAATTTCATTAGGCGTTTTTTGTCTTGATGCGCCTTCTACTAGTGCGATCATTTTATCCAGGAAAGTTTCACCGGGTTCTGTTGTTACTTTCACTTTGATCCTGTCGGATAAAACTTTTGTTCCCCCGGTAACAGACGATTTATCGCCACCGGCTTCCCGTATTACCGGAGCTGATTCGCCTGTAATTGCCGATTCATCAATAGTGGCAATACCTTCAATGATCTCACCATCCATAGGAATTACATCCCCTGCTTCGCAAAGAAAAAGATCACCTTTCCTTAATTGTGATGACAGAACTTCTTTTATCGTATTTAGATATTTCCCATCCATGATTTTTTTTGCAAGTGTTTCTTCTCTTGCTTTTCGCAAACTGTCGGCCTGCGCTTTACCTCTTGCTTCGGCAATTGCTTCGGCAAAATTGGCAAACAGCAGAGTGATCAGAAGAATGGCAGTGATAATAATGTTATATACCAGGCTTCCCTGCGATGCTTCTCCGGTTGCAATCCAGACACAAACCGCTGCCATTATCAATGTGCCGATCCATACAGTAAACATAACAGGGTTACGAAATTGAATGCGTGGATTTAATTTAATGAATGATTGATCAAGGGCCTCTTTTACCAGGGCTGCTTCAAATAATCTTTGTTTTCTTCTATGTACTGACATAAGATTTTCTTTAACATTTTTCCGAAGTAGGGCTTTAATAATTATTTTTAATTGATTATTATTATTTTTTATTTGCGAAATCTTATTCATAATTGATCATTCGCTATTTCATTCCAAAGAACTCTGCAATTGGCCCAGCGTTAAAGCCGGAAAGAAACTTAATGCAGCTACAATGAAAATCACGGCAAACACCATGATGCCAAATGTGCCGGTATCGGTTTTTAATGTGCCTGCAGCTTTCGGGTATATATTTCTTTTTTGCCAGAATACCTGCAATGGCAACCGGCCCGATGATCGGTAAAAATCTTCCTATCAGCATCACGATACCACAGGCAATATTCCAGAACGGCGTATTATCACCCAGTCCTTCAAAGCCGCTGCCGTTATTGGCTGAGGCGGAAGAAAATTCATAAAGCATTTCACTGAATCCATGATTGCCCGGGATTATTCAGCCATCCGGCATATTCTGTCGGGTTATGTGCATAGATATAAGATGATAATGCGGTGCCTGCCAGGATCAGCAACGGATGAAGCAGGGCAATGATCGCTGCAATTTTCATTTCTTTTGCTTCGATTTTTTTCCCTAAAAATTCCGGTGTCCTTCCAACCATTAACCCGCTAATAAAAACAGCAATGATGATAAAGATGTAAAAATTCAGATAGCCAACACCTACACCTCCATAAAATGAATTGATCATCATTCCCAAGCAATGCAACTCATACCGGCCAGCGGGGTGAAACTGTCATGCATAGCATTCACAGAACCATTTGAAGTAACTGTTGTGCTAACTCCCCATGTAGCGGACGCAGCCGGTCCAAAGCGAACTTCTTTTCCTTCCATACTTCCCATAGGTTGTGAAATGCCCATTTTGGCAATCATCGGGTTTCCATTCATTTCATTGTAAACTGAATTAACAAGCAACAATAAAAATCCAACTGTCATTACCGCCATAACCATCCAGGCAAATTTTTTCCTCTTTATTATATAACCCAATGCAAATACCATCGCAATGGGAATAAGAAGAATGGCAAGGTTCTCAACGATGTTGGTGAAATAGTTGGGATTCTCCATCGGGTTGGAAGAATTGGGCCCATAATAGCCGCCGCCATTTGTTCCTAATTGTTTAATGGCAATCATGGCTGCAGCAGGCCCACGGCTTACATTCACCGTATCGCCCTGCAGAGAAACATATTGTGCTTTGCCTTCAAAATTCATGGGCGTACCGTTGAAAGCAAGGATCAAAGCAACTACAATAGCCAAAGGCAATAATATCCTTGTGGCAGATCTTACAAATAAGTATAAAAATTACCCAGCTTATCAGTTGTTTTTCTTTCATTGCCATAAACACCACAGCACAGATAGCCATCCCTGTTCCGGCGCTGATGAATTGCCATAGCATTAAGATCATTTGCCCGAGGTAAGACAAGCCTGATTCTCCTGAATAGTGCTGAAGGTTTGTATTCGTTACAAAACTTGTTGAAGTATTAAAAGCAAGATCGGCTGACATGGATGGGTTGCCATCCGGGTTAAGGGCAGCCAGCTCATATTCATTAATACCAGCATGGAAATGATAAACCAAACCAGGTTAATAATGAGCAATGCTTTCAAATGCTGCTTTCCAGTTCATTTCCCTGTAGGGATCAATCCCGCCAAGTTTATAAAACATTTTGTCAAGCGGGTTAAGCAAACGGTCAGGCCATGTTTTTTCCCTCTCATATACTTTGCCGATATACCGCCCTAAAGGAATAGCCAGCGCAACGGTAAGCAGGTACATGAATATGATGCCTAAGATTTCTGTGTTCATAAATTAGTATCGTTTATAGTTTGCATACAGGTTTTAGTTATAGTTGTAGAATTTTCCGGTTTTACCAGCACATAACACAGGTAGATAAAAACCAGGATTGAAATAATGAATAGTAATATCATAGTTTATTTTTTTATGGCATGATCCAGTGGTTAAATTTTTTCAAACCAGTCAATGAATTTGTAAAAGAACCAAAACCGATTAAACCGGCCACGAATAAAGGATATGTAAGCATTCTTTTATTTTTTAATTTATGAAAGAACAATTTGAAATTGATAATTACCATGTATACCAATGCTGCCGCCATTAACCATACCAGCACCGCAACAATGTATCTCTTACTCACTCTTATGAGCCATACATTACTATTGGGACGAATTTCCATAGAGTATACAAATCTATTTTCCGATATGGTTCGGACCGATGAGCCTGATTGGCAACTGTTATGATGTTCATCATCTACAAGTGCATTAGCCAGGCAATAAGTAACTGCTGACATACAGTGCCAGGATACTTACCGCGACAATTATCGTAACTTTTGTTTATTCATACGTTCTTATGTATGCATGTCAGTGAAACCATCCAAGTTTGAACCAGGCAATCCAGGAAAAGGCGATTAACAACAAAACAATCGTCAGTACGATAATAAAATCTTTCAGCCTGGGTGCTCATTTCCAGGTTTTTCTTTAAATCTTTTGTCATCTCAACTCCCTTTAGCTGTTATAATCTCGTTTGTAACGAGGGAATTGTCCAAAGGAAATGCCTCAATTGATTTAAGTGCCGTCACACAACGGAAATGAATGGACGGTAAATAGTTAGTGAACAGACTTATCGGAACGGGGTAGCACAAAAACTAAAAACCCTTTCAAAATGGAAGGGTTGTTTTTCAAAATGAAAAATTTTACCGGCTATTTATCAATATGATATTCTTCCAGTTTCCGGTAAAGAGTAGTAAGACCTATGCCTAAATACTCAGCAGCTTTTGTTTTATTTCCTCTTGTATGCTGTAATACTTTTTCAATATGTTTTTTTTCAACGGAAGAAAGGTGAGACTATCAGAGGTGATCGCTTTGCTTTTGTATTTCATAAGGCAAATGTTCAGGGAGGATATTATCCCCGTCGGCTAAAATAACTGCCCGTTCGATAACATTTCGTAACTCCCGGATATTTCCATGCCAGGAATATTGTTGCATCAGTAGCAAAGCTGCTTTGCTAAGAGATAAACCCGTTTTATTTTCCCTTGTTCCAAATAAAATCAGAAAACGTTCAGCCAGTGCAGGAATATCTTCAATCCGGTCACGCAATGGCGGGAGTTCAATTGAAAATACATTCAGCCGGTAATACAGGTCTTCCCTAAATGTCCTTGTTCAATTTCTTTTTTCATGTCGCGGTTGGTTGCTGCAATGATCCTGACATTTACTTTGCTTGTTTTTTCATCTCCGACTTTAATAAACTCACCGGTTTCTATTACTCTAAGAATTTTTGCCTGCAGATCAATATTCATTTCACCGATCTCATCCAAAAATAAGGTGCCCTTATCGGCTAATTCAATTAGCCCTTTTTTATCTTTTATGGCGCCTGTGTAAGCCCCTGCTTTATGACCGAACAATTCACTTTCCAATAATTCTCTTGGAAAGCGCTGCAATTAATAGCAACAAAAGGATTTTTTGAACGTTTGCTTGTTGCATGTATAGCATTGGCAAAAACTTCTTTGCCCGTCCCTGTTTCTCCCAGTAATAAAACAGTTGCGTCAGTAGGAGCAATTTTTTGAGCCAATTTAATCGCTTTCTTAATATGCAGGACTATCGCCAGGAATATCTTCGAAATAAATGAACTTTTCTCTTTTATCTTAATGGCTGATCTTTTACTTGCAATTGCTTTATCAAAAGCCTTAAAGCAACGGAATGATCCTGTCATTATCATTTCCTTTTGTGATATAATCAAATGCCCCGTTCTTCATAGCTTGTACGCCATCCGGGATATTCCCATAAGCTGTAAGCAAAATGAATTCAATCAGCGGAAATCTTGTTTTTACTTCCTTTACAAAATCAACGCCATTGCCGTCAGGGAGTTTTACATCGCAAACACCATATCAGGTTCTTTTTCCAGAACTTTCCAGACCGCTTTGATAGTAGCGGCCTCTACCGTTTTAAAACCTTCCAAAGAAATGATCCGGCTGAGCAATTTGCGTAATTGTTCTTCGTCGTCAATGATCAGGATATTTCCGGGCATATGAATAATATTGTGCAAAGCTAATGAACGTATTTTAAATTTGATCATAGCGATATAAAGCAACCCGAAAGCAAGGAGCCATGCCAATAAAATTATCAGAATGGATTTAATATCATTTCCCCTGTCTTTCATCAGTCCTCCACTCTTTTCATTCTGAGATTTGTTACCGGAGCAACAATCAGCGGGAATTTTTCAACCGTAACGTTAGCCGCATCGAGGCCAAACCCCTTTCTTCGGATAAGTGAGACCTCTTTGATCCAAAAGTAAAATTTCATGATCAACCGTTCCAGGATAGGAAGTTCATTATCTCGGCTTAAATATTTTTCCATAACAATAAACCGAAATTCGCCTACAACTTTATTTTCTGCCTGGCTGTCATACCGACTGATCACATTGACCTCTTTATTCTACAAGGTCTTCTACTACTTTCCTAAACATAAAATTGAAGCGGGGCTGCACACGGAATCTTAAACGAAAGTCAACCCGGATAATATCATTAGGAATAATATGCGTTACGTTATATTCCGTGTATGGATCGTCAACAGTATCTACATGTATAAACCAGTAAATGTCTGCTTTTTTAGGCAGTGCTGTTTAATATGGAATAAATGATCTTGTGTTCGATTTCTTTTGTGTTATCTGCACTAGTCAGATAAACCAGGTGAGTGGCATATTTTGGCACGAACTTATCGTTACTAAGCTCTTCAATCTTAGGAATATAATGATCAAGCCTTACAAATTCCACATATCGGTTTTTAATTTTTCTTGCCTTATACCATACATACATAACAATAAATAAAAACACCTCCTGAATCAGGGTGACATAACCTCCATGCGGAAACTTTCCAATATTAGCAAATAGAAAAGTGAATTTCAATGTAAAGTAAACAACCAGGAACATATATATCAGGGCTGGCCGGTGTCGGAGAACCAAAAAATTTGCAAAAGCATAGTAGTTGCAATCATACAATAGTAATCGCCAGTCCATAGGCAGCTTCCATATTTGTTGATTTTTGAAAAAAAGTACAATTCCGATACATCCAGTGAATAATATAGTATTTATCCCCGGCACATACAATTGTCCTTTTGCTTCGGTCGGATAATTAATCTTCATCTTTGGCCATAGGTTAAGGCGGATTGCTTCGCTTACAAGGTAAAAGAACCGCAAATAAGCGCCTGGCTTGCAATAATGGCTGCCGAAGTTGCTATAAAGATCCCAAGATAAACAAGCCAACCGGGCATAAGTCCATAGAATGGATTAAAGCCGATCAGGATCATTTTTTCAGAGATAAGTTCGCCTTTATGAGTGATAGCAACCATGCTCCCTGGCCTAAATAATTCAGTATTAAACTCGTCTTTACGAATATCCACGAAATACGGATATTGTTTTTACCGCAATGGCCAAGGTCTGAATACAATGCTTCTGCTCCGGTTGTACAAAGAAAGACACCACCCAGAATCCAGAATCCTTTGGGATAATTTGAAAGAAGATCAACAGCATAATAAGGATTGAATGCCTTGAAAACGCTCAGGTAATCTGCCAGGTGATAGGATCCAAGAATGGCCAGCATTAAAAACCAAATGGTCATTATGGGGCCAAACAATTTTCCGATAGAAGCTGTACCAAACTGTTGCAAAAAAAACAAAACTGATAAGAATGACTAAAACTATTAGGATAATAGTCATTGACTGAAATGGCAAAACATCAATATTGAAGCCCTTCTATCGCTGAAGTAACAGAAATAGGTGGGGTGATCATTCCATCAGCCAATAAAGCTGCACCGCCAATCATGGCGGGAAATACGAGCCATTTTCGCCTTCTCACCAATGCAAACAATGAAAATATGCCGCCTTCGCCCCGGTTATCGGCCTGTAAAGTGAGTATTACATATTTGATCGTAGTTTGTAACGTTAGTGTCCATATAACGAGAGAAAGGGCGCCAACAAATGATTGTTCGGAAATGACCTTACCACTGGTGATCGCATTCAGAACATAAAGAGGAGATGTACCTATATCTCCGTAAATAATGCCCAGCGCAATTAAAAGACCGGCTATCGTCACCCGTTTATGAGAAGACATAGAATAATTTTGGGAAGCAAAAGTAGAACGCAAGCAGCGCGGCCGTGCGCTACTGAGAACAAATCCTTATAAAATCTTTATGCCCTTCAATGAGCATTCGTGTGCTGTTAAGATCCAACAAAGTACTTTTGCCATGTATTTTTCTTAATGAATACGATTTTATTCGGATCAATCAGGAAAGGTCGGCAATACCTTCACAGTACTACGTTGGTTGTACTGGTGTCGGTCATTTGTTTTGGGTTGTCGGGACTAATGGGCTACAGGGTAGTAGCATTTATACTCCTGTTTACAGTTTCCCTGATCGCCATAACTTTTGATATTCTCCCTGTTTTAGTGTCTGCTACGCTCAGCGCCTTTATCTGGGATTTCTTTATTCCGCTAAGATTTACTATCCATGTTGATACTACTGAAGATACCATCCTGCTCGTGATGTACTTTGTGATCGCGATGATCAGCGGAGTACTGACCTATAAAATACGGCAGATCGAAAAGGCTGCAAGGTTAAGAGAAGAAAAAGCTAATAGTGTAAAACTTTACAACACGATTCTGAATTCACTGTCACATGAACTGCGGACACCTATCGCCGCCATTATCGCGGCCACTGATAATTTGCAGGCCAATACGAACCTGACAAGTGAAAACAAAGATCAGCTGATCGCTGAAATTTCTAAAGCGTCGCTGAGACTCAACCAGCAGGTAGAGAACTTGCTTAACATATCACGCCTTGAATCGGGCCATATCAAACCTAAGAACGACTGGTGCGATATTATCGAGCTGGTCTATAACACGGTAAAAAGAGTAGAAGAAAATAATTCAAAAAGAAAAATAAACATTCAGGCAAATCAAGATATGCCCCTGGTCAGTATCGATGAAGGAATGCTGGAACAGGTGATCTATAATCTTCTCAACAATGCAGCAATTCACACGCCGTCTAACTGCAAGATCAATATTTCAGTGATGTGTCATGCCGGTTTACTGGAGATCATTATTGACGATAACGGTAATGGGTTTAATGGTGTTGATGTTAACGTGGTGTTCGATAAATTCACCCGCTCGTAATCAGATCATCCAGGGATCAGGACTTGGACTTTCCATTGTCAAAGGGTTCACGGAAGCATTAGGAGGAACTGTCGAACTGAAGAAGTCTAATTCCAACGGATCTACGTTTATTATTTTCATTCCTGTTAAGACCACACATCTCAAAATTCCGGAGCAATGAGTAAAGCAGAAATATTGGTAATAGATGATGAGCCACAGATGAGGAGGCTTCTGCAGATCACTCTTGAAAGCAACGGGTATATGTTCAATTCGCTGTTTCTGCAAAAGAGGGGTTGATAATGGCCGCTAATCATCCTCCTGAATTAATTCTGCTTGATCTGGGTTTGCCCGACGAAAACGGTCACACTGTTTTACGAAAACTTCGCGATTGGTACACCAACCCGGTGATAATTCTTTCGGTTCTGAAAAATGAAGAAGATATCATAAAAGCATTAGACAATGGAGCAAACGATTATTTATCCAAGCCATTCCGGACGGGAGAGTTATTGGCCCGTATTCGTTCCGCCTTACGTCATGTAGCGGCTGAAGATGGAGATACTTCGCTCAATTTTCATGAACTGCAGATTGATCTGCAGTCAAGGACGGTAAAAAAAAATAATCACCTCGTCAAATTGACCACTACAGAATATAGCCTGCTGGCGCTTTTGGCAAAAAATGAAGGAAAGGTGTTAACTCATCAATATTTGCTGAGGGCAATATGGGGACCGGGTTATATCCACCAATCGCAATATTTAAGGGTATTTATCGCCCAGTTAAGAAAAAAAATTGAGGATGATCCAAACAGGCCTGCATACCTTTTAACAGAATCCGGTGTTGGCTACCGTTTTATTAGCGAACAATGATACATGGTCAACGATGCATGACCATTTCAAAGTATCGCCCCTGCTGCTATTTGAAATTTAATTTATAAAGCGTGATCATCCAAAGATTCGACAATGCTTCCTTCAGCGCCACAAAATTCACCTGTTGTCCTGTTTGAGCTGTTTCTTCTGCATACGATACCATACCTGCTTTGTCAATCACAACCACTCCCCTTTTAGCTACTCCTTTGATCCCGCAGATAAAATTGCAATGATACATATCGTATTCATGGATAGTGAGCTTGTTGAAATCCGACAGCAGTTCAAAATTGATATTGAGTTTTTCCTTAAATGCTTTTAATGAAAAAGGCATGTCAACGGAAATCCCGATAACGACGACATCAAGGTCATTATAATAACTCATATCATCCCGGTTGCTGCATACCTGCTCCGTACACACCCGTGTAAAAGCAGCAGGAAAAAAATGAAGTACCACGGTCTTTCCTGCGAAATCCATCAATGATATTTCTTTTCTGTCCGTGTTATATAGTTTGAAAACGGGAGCTTTGGAGCCAACTGCGATAGCCATAAGTTTTTATTTTAATGATCAATAGTACGAAACAATTGTAAAGCAGGAAAGTTGAATTGTGAATGATTAAAGCGCAGTCAACTGTTATCAGTTGCCATTTACCAATCAGCAACTTCAACTTATTAGATTTTTCAACTGTAGTGATCCCACTCACAACTCACCACTCACCATTCACAATTCACCTTTCACAAAAACCTGAGCAACGAACCAAAAGATGATTCGCCAACAACTGAAGATAGGAGCAACACAGCTGACCTCATCATCGTATTCCTACTATTACATTAACTAAAGTTTCTTTATAAAAACTTGTATCCACAGTTGTGAATAAGTAACTTTAGTAATAGAAGTTCCAATACAATAAATTTGGAAACAGGGGGATAAGGCTTCTGTAACCCACTTCAGAAGACGCATAATAATCCGGCATTATCCCTCGCCGGCTTTGTGAATAATAAATTGACCGAATTGACAGACACGATCATTAACCTCGAAACCGTTAACCCTATTGAGTTCTTTGGAGTAAATAACGGTAAACTAGACATCCTCAAGAAAAAATTTCCTTTGCTAAAAATTCTTTCCCGCGGCACACAGATCAAACTGAGTGGCGCCCCGGAACAGATTGCGAATGCAAAAGAAAAGATCGAACTCCTGATCACCTACCTGGAACGCAATGGCCACATGAGTGAGAATTATTTTGAACAAATTCTCGGTGGCGATGATGCAGACACTATTGACAATTTCAAAGACAATCATCCTAATGATGTGCTGGTGTTTGGACCCAATGGCAAATCAGTAAGAGCAAGAACGCACAATCAAAAGAAGTTGGTGCATGAAGCAGAAAAGAATGATATCGTATTCGCCATCGGCCCTGCGGGTACCGGTAAAACCTACACTGCGGTTGCACTTGCCGTAAGAGCTTTGAAAAATAAATTGGTGAAAAAAATCATTCTTACAAGGCCGGCAGTGGAAGCAGGTGAGAACCTTGGCTTTTTACCGGGAGATCTGAAAGAAAAGATCGACCCATATCTCCGTCCATTGTATGATGCCCTTGATGATATGATACCGGCCGATAAGCTCGGTTATTATATGACGACGAGAACAATTGAGATAGCGCCACTGGCTTACATGAGAGGTCGTACGTTGGATAACGCATTTATCATATTGGATGAAGCGCAGAATGCAACTGACCTACAGATAAAAATGTTTCTTACACGTATCGGTGCCAACGCCAAAGCGATCATCACAGGAGACATAACGCAGGTGGATCTTCCCAGAAATCAGCGAAGTGGTTTGATCACCGCAGTTCGCATTCTTCAAAATATTGAAGGCATTGCTCATATAGAATTAGATGAAGAGGATGTGGTGCGTCACCGGCTGGTGAAGCAAATTCTCCGGGCTTATAACAAAGAAGCTGAAAGAGAGAATCCCGCGCAAAAATAGTTTCGGAGCTAAAAATATCAAGGTTGATGTTGCCACGGATGGACGGAAATGATTCCCTGCATCCGTGGCAATTTTATTTATGACCCATCATTTCAAGTGAAACATTTATATGCTTCAGGTACTTATAAACTTTCTTCATTACTTTGCATAAATGAAAAAAATATTTCCCTTCTCTTTATTTCTGCTTTCTTGTGTTTGCGCCTGCAATAGCGACAACGAAACTCCAAAGGCAGAAAATGATGTGGATGCAGTAAGAAATTTCATCCAGTTCTCTTTGTATGGCGACTATGAAAAAGCAAAGAAGTACATGATAGCTGATTCTATTAATACCGGCCTCATGAATGCCTATGAAAGAGTTCCGCTTTCTTCCAATGAAAAAAGTGGGTTGGCTACTGCAAGCATTAATATTCATAATGTCAATCGAGCCAATGACTCAGTGACCGTTGTTATTTACTCCAATTCATTTAAAAACAACTGGGATACTTTAAAAGTGCTAAAACAAAATAACGAATGGCTGGTGGATTTCAAGTATCTTTTTAATCATGATCAGGATACATTATTAAACGCTCCTGTTAATAAAACTGACAGTATTCAATGATCAGTAATATTTTATTGGTAGGATTGGGCGGCGGTGTGGGGAGCATTGCCCGGTATCTCTGTCAAAAATGGTTTAACGAGGCATATCCGCATCCGTTTCCATGGGGGACATTTGTCGTAAATATCATTGGCTGTTTTTTGATAGGTATCATATATGCCGCATCGGAAAAAACCACTGCTCTGTCTCCGCAAACAAGATTATTTCTCGCAACGGGTTTTTGCGGAGGCTTTACTACTTTTTCAACTTTTGCTTTTGAAAATATGAATTTGCTTCGTGGCGGCGACATCACTTATTTTTTGCTTTACACAATAGGAAGTATAGTATTAGGCATCATTGGTGTTTTTGCCGGCGTGGCGTTCATTAAACTTTTCTGATCATGGAACTGCAGGGACAATCCAAGTTGCTTCGCATATTTGTCGGTGAGATTGATAAGATCGGTCACCAGCTTTTATATGAAGCTATTTTATTAGCTGCAAAAGAAAAAGGATTGGCGGGCGGCACGGTATTAAAAGGCATCATGTCCTATGGCGCCAGCAGCCGGATTCATGTGTCGAGGCTGATAGAATTATCGGAAGACCTTCCCATTGTTATCGAGATCGTAGATCACGCAGAAAAAATAGATGCCTTTATTCCTGTTGTCAATGATCTTTTTGAAAAATGCGGACGTGGTGGACTGATCACTATGGAGAAAGTGGATGTGTTGTATTATAAACCCAAAAAATGAGTTACGAATTAAGAATAATCAAATTCTTTAAACTTGCTTCATGCTGACAGTCAATCATCCCTGGCATGGCGTTCATTACGGAGAAAAAGCTCCTCAAAAAGTAAATGCACTGATTGAAATACCGCAGGGTGCCAGAGCGAAGTATGAAGTGGATAAAGCAACTGGACTGCTCAGGCTCGACCGTGTTATTTATTCCTCTTTTCATTACCCGGTCAATTATGGTTTTATTCCGCAAACTCTTGGGCAGGATAATGACCCGCTCGACATTCTCGTTCTTTGTTCACAATCCATTCAGTCATTATGCATCGTAGAAGCGAACGTGATTGGCAATATGCAAATGATTGACCAGGGACAAATGGATGATAAGATCATTGCGGTTGCATCAAAAGATCCATCGGTAAATCATTACCAGCAAATGGATGATCTGCCCCAGCATTTTTTGTTGGAGCTCCGGAATTTTTTTGAGCAATACAAGGTATTAGAGAATAAAAAAGTGGAGATAGATAATTTCCAGGATAAAGACACAGCCTGCAAGTATCATCAGCGAGGCGATCTCTTTTTATAAAGAAACTTTAGGCAAATAATATTTCATGGAAAATAAATTTAAAAATATGACCGGAGAAACAATTGGCTTGCTGATAGCAGTGGGATTGGCCGCTGGCATTCTTAGTGGGTTGGTAGGTGTGGGTGGCGGTATCATCATTGTGCCCGCATTGGTTTTCTTTCTTGGTTTTAACCAATTGCAGGCGCAGGGAACTTCATTGGGACTTTTATTATTACCGATAGGAATATTTGCTGTCATCAATTACTATAAAGCGGGATATATAGATATGAAAGTAGTAGGCGTTATGTGTCTCGCCTTTGTCGCGGGTGGCTGGATAGGAAGTAAGCTAGCTTTGCGTCTTGACCAGGAAACAGTGAAAAAAATATTTGCTATTGTACTATTTTATACAGCATTCAGGTTATTGCATTGGGATACGGCTATTGCAAAATGGGTGAGAAATCTGTTTTAACAGATCAGAAAGAGAAGGTTCAATAACTTTATAGAAACGACTGCATGAGAAAGTTTGGTTTCATCGGGTTTATTGTTCTATTGTCCTGCTCAACTTCTGCACAGGAAACAATTGCCAGAATAACCAAAAGCTATTTCCGCTCCGATCCATTCAGCACAGAATTCAGTTCATTTATATATCACCTCCTCCATGACCCTGACCTCACCAATAAAACAACTCTGAAAAAAACGGACAGCAGCTTTTTTTATTTCGAGGGGACTTATACCACTTATAATCCTTTTTTCTTCAAACCAAAAAGAATAGAAGTTGTGCTGACGGAAATGTTCGTAGATGTTGATTCATTGAAACGTGATACGATATATACTTACCAATTATTAGCCTACAATGATGAGACAGTAACCGCAACGGATGAAGTGAAAAAAGAATTCGACAAGATATTCCGTCGTTCCAAGGGCAGCTTCCCCAAAAATCAGTTTTCGGAAAATGCGCCCGGTGCGGATCTGCCGGGAGGCACTTATAATTTCTTTGATGCCTGGCATGCTATATCTCCTTTTGCTGTCTCCTGGTTTGGACCCGATGAGAATAAAGAAATGTGCCTGGTACTTACAGTTAGGATGCAGACTTATATGAACAAGGCTATATTACCAGTACCTTTTTATACTTTTCAATAAATGTGTCCGCTTGCCGGTATCGTTATTAATAATTCCTTTTTTGTCAATCGTATCAATTCTTACTCTGCCGGATGCATGAATGATCTGGTCAGGAGTGAGTAAAATTCCTACATGAACGATCTCTTCTTTATCATCGAAAAAAGCAAGATCACCGCAAACAGCTTCTTTCAGTTTCTTGACCGTTTTACCCTGTTGCGCCTGTTGCCACGCATCTCTTGGCAGATCAATTCCCATCATTTTATAATTTACCTGTACAAAGCCGCTGCAATCCACACCGAAGATGGTGCGGCCACCCCACATATATGGAGCATTCAACCATTGTGCGGTCAATTGTTGTACACTATTGGCATCTGGCGGCATATCTCCTCTCTTGATATAATTACCGGTAAAGTCATACTCCCACTTATCCAGTTTTCCTTTTTCTTCAGTAAAACCCGGAAGCGATGAACCAATGGGAATATTCAGTTTCCGCTCGCCAATGAAAATTGAATTCATCATACCTGTTGTTACAAATTCACAGTTAGACTTCGCATCATTTTCACTTATTTCCTGCAGCAAAGTATTGGTCATCCAGCCTTCATAACCGTCGTGCAGGCTCCGCACTTTTACCCATAAATCGCCTTTTGTTTTTGTCACTTTTACGGTTTCTCCAAACAATAACTGGTTCACCATTTCCCGTTGATGCCTCGCTTTGCTTCTTACCGGCGCTGCCGGCACTGCTACTACTGCATAATCCATACTGAATATTTTTCCGAATATATGAAATGGGTGCATTATAAATGTTATGAATTAATTTCCGCTTTGCATCTAATTAATTATTTTCCGTTTGTGAATAAAGGGAAGTATGACCATATAACCGACCAGGAATTGCTTGGGAAATTTTATGCTGATCATAATAATGAGTGGCTCGGGATATTATTGGAGCGTTATACTTTATTGCTTCTTGGTGTTTGCATGAAATACCTGAAAAATGAGGACGATGCAAAGGATAGTGTGCAGCAGATATTTTTAAAGGTGATACAGGAATTGCATAAATACAAAGTGGAATATTTCAAATCATGGGTGTATATGGTTGCAAAAAACCATTGCCTCATGAAGCTGCGGGAGAAACAAGGAAAGATACCTGCAGAGATAAATGAAAAACTGATCGCTGCTCCTGAAGATGAAACAGACCGGCAAGCGCTGGTTCAAACCGATGAGGCATTGGATATGATGGAGAAGGCATTAAATGAACTGAATCCTGAGCAAAAGCAATGTGTAACTTTGTTTTACCTGCAAAAGAAAAGCTACCAGGAAATACACGAAAGCTCAGGGTTTAGTATGCTCCAGGTAAAAAGCTATATCCAGAATGGAAAAAGAAATTTGAAAATTTTGATCGAGAAAAAAATGAAAGAGAAACAGAACAAGTAAATGCCCGGCGATCTGAAAGACATATTATCCCATCTATCTCCCGATATAGACCAGGAAACATTATTGCTTTACCTGCAGAATAAACTTTCTGAAGAAAAGAAGCATGAAGTGGAGCAAAAACTGGTGGATAATGAATTTGCCAACGATGCGATGGAGGGTTTGCAGGAAATCAAAGACAAACAGCAGATCGCTTATATGGTTGAAATGCTGAACCGCGACTTGAAGAAAAAAACAGAAAAGAAGAAACAGCGAAGGGAAAAGATGAAACTCAAAGATCAGTCATGGCTGTACGTTTCCATCATCATTATCATACTGCTTATTATCATCTCCTATATCATGGTGCACAAAACGATAAATAAATAGCGGTCAATATGGCTTTTTGCCTTCCCAGTTTTTCCAGGCAGTAAATATTTCCTTAGCGTCAGGATGAGGGCAGTGTATAAAAGGGATCATGCGATCAGTCATCGGCGCATTGATCTCCTTGTAAATAAAATCATCATCAAATTCAATCGCCGCGGCTTCTTCACGAGTATTGGCGTATATGACTCTTTTGGGTCTTGCCCAGTAAATAGCACCGAGACACATGGGACAAGGCTCACAACTTGTGTAAATGTCGCAGCCATCCAATTGGTAAGTGTCAAGTTTCTTACACGCATTCCGTATCGCTACTATTTCAGCATGAGCAGTTGGATCATTGGCAGAAGTAACCTGGTTATTTCCTTCTCCAACGATCTCATTATTCTTAACTACGATGCATCCAAACGGACCACCTTGCCCGCTTTCCATTCCTTTTTTTGATAAAGCAATGGCCCTTTCTAAAAGGCTTTTCTCAATTGCATTGAGCATAATATCCAATTTTTTTTCAAAAATGCTGATTTTGTGTGGATTCTGCGCTACTTATACACAGATTATACACTAAAAATGACCCCAATATGAAATTAATATTAATTTTTTGTTACGTGGCTATACCTTCTTAAAGCTTCGTAATTTATTGGCCGAATTGTTGTCTTTTTGAGTATTAAGGGACTAATCTAAATCAGTATTTATGAATTGGGAAACAGTTAAATCGGGCATCGGTCAAAAAGTATATGCTTTATGGAACAACGGCCATAAACTTCTTACGCTTGCCTTCAATTCCTCCTCCAATTATGCTAGAATTGAATATGCCGGCGAAAAAAGAGCCTTTACGATCCGGTATGAAGGATTTTTGAAAAACAAAATGGTGATGCGTAATGAATATGGTGTCCGGATAGGGTCAGTCAGCACAGAAAATAAAGAGAATCTTATCGCACTGAACGATGAGAAACTTCACTACACAATAACAGAGGATAAAGAACCGAAGGTGATCATCTATAAAGACTCGATCGAAGATCCCCTGGCAATTTGCGACCTGACACTCGGTAGCGACAAAAGCATTTTGCCTTCTATAAAACCGGCAGCAACTCAGCACAGCTTATTGCTGGCTCTTTGCTGGTATTTATATTTACCCGTTGCCAAGGAAAATCTTGAATACGCATAATCTATAATTTTTCCCAGGTCTCTTTCGCAAATTGTTCGAGCGAAGGATCTCTTGCTCCCATTAAAAGAAATACACAGTTATTAGTTAAGTGTGGCCTTATGACATCCAGCAGATCACTCCTGTCTTCTACAAAAAAAGCATTCCTATTTAAGGCCTTCAAATCATTTACCAGGTCATTTGAGGAAATATTTTTTTCAGTTGTTCCGCCTGCATAGAAAATCTCGCTCATCCATATTTCGTCTTCGGGTCTCAACACTTTCCCGATCTCTTCTACAAAATCATTTCGTAAGAATCTTGTAGGTCCATAACCATGCGGTTGAAACCAGGCAATTACTTTCGGGGCTATCGGCTGACAAGCTGCAATAACTGCCGCACATTTTACCGGGTTGTGAGCATAGTCATCAATCATCCACACACCATGCTTCTTCCCTAAAACCTGGTTACGGCGATAGATACCTTCATATTTTTTTAATGCCTCTGCACAGATCTTGAGATCAACACCCAATTGATCAGCAATTGCAGAAGCTGCCAGCGCATTTTCCATGTTGTGTTTGCCAACTACGTCCAGGCTAAAATCAATACCATTTATTTTAAATGAAATAGCCAAACCTTGCTGGTTAAAATTGGTGGCTTTATAACCAGCCTCACTATCATCCCATGAAAAATCCTGCTTGATGTTCTGGGAAAACTGCTTTGCCAACGGGTGAGATTGGTTCACCACAAACCGATTGGAGTTTTCTTTAAACGTTTGAAATATCTCAAGCAATGTTTCAATCTCTTTATGGTCTTTATCTATGTTCAGTAGCAAGCCGATCCCCGGTTTATATTGTACAATTGAGCCATCGCTTTCGTCAGCCTCGATCACAAGCCAATCGCCGCTCCCGGCTTTAGCATTCCCGATCCTTCCTTGTTTTATGATACTTATCAACCCTGCACCACTGATAATGCTCGGTTGCAAGCCGGCACTTTCTAATATGTCAAACAACATCGCAGTAGTTGTGCTTTTTCCGCTGGTGCCGCCCACTGCTATTGTCTTTTTGCTATCTGCAATCACAGCGAGCAATTCCGAACGTTTGATGATGGGTATGTTAAGTTGTTTGGCTTTCTGCACTTCTGCCACGGTATCCTCAACCGCTGTAGAGACAACTATGAGGTCAGTAACTTCAGTTATTCCTTCTCCGTTTTGCAAAAAACAATTTATTCCTTCCGCTTCGAGTTTTTCCTGTGTTTCATTGTATTCATTCTCTTTAAAAAAGCGGTCGCTGCCCGAAACTTTTTTGCCAATACCATTTAAATATTGTGCAATAGCGCTCATTCCGCTGCCGGCAATTCCAATGAAAAAGGGATTTTTAAAATCATGGATAGAAGAGATCATGATGCAAATTAAAAGTAATTACTGCAAAACAATTCATGGGCAGAGGCAGTCAAGTGATTTGCCCACAGCGCTTTTGTGTCTGCTATTTTTTTTTATAAGAGATCTTTCTTCTGATGACTGCGAAGCATTTCACCGTAGCCTTGTTTTTTTGACAAAGCATTTATAGCCCAGGCTATCCTTTTGGTTTTTGTCGGTTCGGTTTTAGCGCTATCGATCCATTTGCTGAAATATCGCTGATGCGATCCCGGTAACGTTTTGAAAAATTCTTTGGCCGCTGGTTCATCCTCCAGGCATGCCACGAAATCTTTATTGAACTCAAAAGCCTTGTTATCTTCTTCCAGTCTTAATTTGATCATAGCGCCCTTTCTTTTCCCGATGCCCTTTCGCATCGCTGCATTGACTGCAATGATAAATAGGCCACCTCCCATAGGTAATAACGCCACCGCTGAAATTTTATAATTATCCAGTTTCCCTTTTACCCTGAAAGATTTTTTAGTTCCGGGCTTTAATTTTTGTGCAATATCTGCAGGCACCTCGACATAGGTCCAACCGGTTTTTTCCCCTTGTTCAGCAAATTGTTTCAGGATAGCAGTGAATTCGATCATAATTTCAGGTTGCTAAATTTCGGCATTGATATTGAAATCTACAAAAACCAGTAAAACAGTATTTATGAAAAAACAGAATAAGCATTTGTTTGAAAAATTCTCTGCCAAAGTTACCAAAGCCACCGGCAGACCCATAGCGTTCATATCGGCATTCGTTATCATTATTGCCTGGGCAGTGAGCGGCCCTATATTTCATTTTTCTGACACATGGCAACTGGTAATTAATACCGGGACTACTATTATTACTTTCCTCATGGTATTTGTCATCCAGCAATCACAGAATAAAGACACCATCGCCCTTCAGCTTAAATTGAATGAGCTGATAGCCTCCAATCCTAAAGCCAGCAACCGCCTGATCGATGTAGAAGATATTACCGAAGAAGAACTCGAGACATTGAAAAAATTTTACATTAAATTATCTAACCTGGCAAAAAAGGACCGGGATATCCATGCGACTCACTCCATAGATGAAGCTAATAAAATACATAACCGGAAGGCGTCCGCTCAATAACCTTCCACCTTGCAAATAGTCAGAAAGGTTAAAACAAATTAAAAATTGTCATTATGAACTTCGCCAATCTGAAGCCGGATTACATTTGAGTATATTTGACCTTTAATACTAACCGCTACCGGTACATGAAAAATTTTTCTTTCCTTCTTTTAAAAAGAATTCTCCTTACTTTTTCACTCTTTCTCTCTATTTCAAATCTCTATGCACAAATTGATCCGTCCTCGCGGGAGAAAGTTCCTGTAATAATCAAGGTAATCGATCAAAAAAAAGAACCGTTTGCTTCCGCGACCATAACTCTTACTAATAGGATCGATAGCTTACAGCTTACTAAAAAAATAACGGACAGTACCGGAAGCAGTACTTTCAGTTTGCAAAAAGGAAACCAATATATTGTCAGGATATCCGCTATTGATTACCAAACGCTGGAAAAAGGAATAACGATCACCTCCGGTCAAAATACTTTTACTTTTTCTTTGGAAGAACTCGCTAAAACATTAGGCGGCGTGGTCGTCACTTCATCCAAACCGTTGATCAGGCAGGAAGATGATAAAACGATCATTAACCCGGAGAACCTCGCGGAAGCTTCAACAAACGGCTACGAGATATTGGAAAAAACGCCCGGGCTTTTTGTTGATCAGGATGGTAATATTTATATCAGCAGCCTCACACCTGCAGCGGTGCAGATCAATGGACGTGATATGAAGATGAGCGCTGCAGATATGGCAACCATTCTTAAAAGTTTGCCGCCTAATTCAATTGATAAGATAGAAATAGTAAGAACTCCATCCGCCAAATATGATGCATCAAGCACTGGCGGTGTTGTAAATGTTGTACTAAAAAAAGGTGTGAAGATCGGCAGGACCGGAAGCGTGAATGCGGGCATGCAACAGGGAAAATATGGAAATCAGTATGCAGGTATTACCCTTAATAATAATGATGGAGAAAAAAATTCCTCGATAAGTCTCAATTACAACAGGAGAAACAGTTACGAAAGAATATTGACGGATCGCATATTTGCTCCCGACTCTATGCTAAGCCAGGATGCTATTACCAAATATCCGTCCGACACTTATTTTGGAAGTTATAGTCTTTTATTTCCACTGACTAAGAAATGGGATATTGACTTTGGTACCGGCATAAGCCTGAATGATTATAATAATAAGACCGATAATAACAGCCAGATCAAAAAGATCAGCAATGCTCAAACGATAACTGATAATTCAACAAAGGTCGGTAATGACGGGAGCTCTGTCAATTTCAGAAGCGGAGTGGAAGGCAAACTTAAAATTGATTCCGCAGGCTCGGAATGGAGTAATGATATTTTTTATAACTATACAAGAAATAAGGCCGACCAGGTATTTTCATCTTATTATTATGTCCCCATGCCGGTAGTTCTGAGTGGGGATGGCACAAACGACAGCAGACGGAATCTTCTCACCCTGACATCAGATCTGAAACTAAAAACAAAAAAAAGATTTACGTTTGAGACAGGTGCAAAAAGTTCTTTCCTGAATTTTAAAAGCGTGGCCAATTATTACAGCCAAAATAACGGCAATCATGAAAAGGATCCCGGCCGTACCAATACCTTTCATTACAGGGAGAACATTAATGCGTTGTATGTGCAGGGTTCTCAAATGCTGGGTAAAGACATTGTTATCAAAATAGGTACACGATTGGAAAATACCAATATGGAAGGGAACCAGGTCATTCCTTTTGATACGTCATTCAACATCCATCGCACTGATCTATTTCCTTATGTCTATCTCAGTAAAAGTGTAATGAAGATCGCAGGGTTTGAGCTCAGAGCTTATTTGGTTTATCGCCGCACTATCCAGCGGCCCGTGTATGAACAGTTAAATCCATTTCCAAAATATGTTGATCAATACCTGACTGAAACCGGTAATCCGTCCTTACGTCCGCAATTCACACAAAACTATGAAGCCAACATAAGTGTAGATGAAAGACCCATTCTTGCAGTTGGCGTTAATGATACTAAAGATATTTTTACGAATGTCATTTACCAGTCGGATACAAGTCTGAGCCAGGCATACCGAACTTATGATAACCTGGGAAAAAATAAAGAGTGGTATATACGTGGTCTTGGTGCCATACCACCCGGTGGCAGGTATTTCTTTGTGATAGGAGGTCAATACAATCATAATTTCTACCAGGGATTGTATGAGAATCAACCATTATCTTTTAAAAAGGGAACGTGGACGTTCTTTACCTATCACATGTTTAAAATTGATAAGCGCTCCGTTTTTACATTAAACGGATTCATGAGATTGAAAGGACAGCAGCAATTCTACGAACTTACTTCATTCGGGGCATTGAATTCGAGTGTCAACCGAAAGTTCTTGAAAGATAAACTCGTCGTAACCCTTAGCGTTAACGACATGTTTGCCACCAATAAAAACAACTTCACCATAAAACAGGGCTCCGTGGATGCCAGTGGTCTGAGACAAGGCGATACAAGGCGTTTCGGTATAAACGTCCGGTATAATTTCGGTATTCGTAAGAAAGAGGAAAGGGTCAACATCTTCAATATAGAATCTCCGGAAAAAAATAACTGATAAAAGTATCCTGCAGTCTTATGTAAAAGAGATTCAACAGCATCTTTTGTATAGTGCGATGATGTGTGGCGTAAATTCTTCGTACCAAGATGGCTTAGCTCAGTGTACTGCCAGAAAAAAATAGTGGTAACTGAAGAAAAGAATTCTGTAATGACCGATGGCACCACGACTGCCTTTTGGCTTTAATCGTTGACCTGACAACTGCTAAAAAAGAACTATGTATTTAGTAGTCCAGAACTAATTCGATAATCTCCGTTTTAATTAAATCACCTATATTTGAAAAAAAAAGCAGGTCGGCTAGACAACCACCTGCTTGGTCTTCGTTGACCGTTCACATGAGAAAACTATTATTGTTCCGTCTTGCCATAAAACAAGGCGGATTTTCTTTTTTATTATCATTGTAAAAATATCCCGATTAAAGCGCATTGCCGCCGACGTTTTACCGAACCGTGAATTTTATCATTCAAGCCTGCATTATGATCTTATAGAAATGAAAAGAGGTTGCTCCTAACAACCTCCCTTCCATAATTAAACATCCGCGAAAAAAACATCAATGATCCCGGTGACAAATTTTATCGGGGTCCTGTATAAATAAGTGTATCTGCAAAGATCCTGTTAGAGGGACTCGTATTATAGTAGTATTTAAGATAGATGACTGGCGTGGCCCCCGATGTTTCATACCGGCTATTAGCGCCTGAATAGGGCGTCATAAAAGGTCCCGCCGCCGGATCACCTGTATAATTATTTATGCTGGATACCTGGTCAGATCCATTAAAGAATACCTCCGGCGCTACATTGCTGAAGGCAGTCAGTGAACCATTATTGCTGAATGGCTGATAAAAATCATCGAACTCAGGCCAGAACATGGCTACTGAACCGGGACCTGTTGTGATCATTTCCACATCGGTTTCAAATGGTCCGTTATAAGGAGGATTATCAGTCCTGGTATAAAAGCCTTTTAAATGATAAACCCCGTCATATTTATTTTTTACAGAAAGAATGATCAATATCTTGCTTGCTATCTGGCTGACCTCTCCTGAACTCACATCGCTGATCGCTAAACCAATTGCCCATTGACCACTTGCTATATCCGAAGGCTTGATCTTAAGCCTGATCTTCTTTTTTCTTTCTGTCGGTGACAGCGTAAATTCGGTAGTTTCAAACCCAAACATACTGAAGGGAACAGGAGTATAACTGGTGCCGTTCTCTGCATTATAATCAACAACAATGTCAGTACTGGACCGAATGTTCACATTGACATCTGATTTCACAACAGACCGGACCATAAAGCGGATATCTGCTGCATCGAAAGTAACTGTATTACTCGTGTAGTCCAATGCTATGTTGTGTCCCTCAGCAGCATCAACAAATTCTACTATTATGCGGTCTGTATTGGGAGTGATATCTCCATATATAAAATCCCGCCTGCAGGAAGAAAATAAAAGTATACCTGCAAAAAATGAAACCAGTAATAAATAATTTCTTTTCATCATAATGTTGGTTTTGAATTTTAGTAGCCTGGATTTTGTGGTAGTATAGACGGGTTGGCGTCAATCTCCGGTTGAGGGATCGGCCATGTCCATGCCCGGCTTGAAGAATTGAGCGTGCAGAAAGACGAGCAACCTACTCTTGATACAGTTCTTGTTGTCCGTTTCAGATCAAAGAAGCGATGACCTTCACCCACCAATTCTTTTCTCCTTTCTGATGCGATCGCATTCAGCAATGCTGTGCCGGTCAATGACACCGGCGAGTATCCCGATATCCTTGCGCTGCGCAACGTATTCAGATCGGCAGAACCCAAAGGATCATTACCGCTTCTTGCATACGCTTCCGCCCTGATCAAATACATTTCACCTGTCCGGAACGCTTTGAAGTTTACGACACCATCCGGGTTTGGAAGCTGTGATTCTTTTGCGAGATATTTACTCAATACCACTCTTCCGTTTATTACTGCGAAATAAGCATCAGCTCTTACGTCTCCTGCAGCATATAAATTCAGCAGATCAGCATCAGGAGCATACTGGCTTGCATCGGGCTGTGGAAAGTAAGCAGCATAACCTGGACCGCCCTGGCCCGTTTCAAATGTCAGTGACCAGATCACTTCACTATTGGATGCATCAGTCCATATATCCAAAAAATCTGACTGGCTGGCCAGCGGAAATGCATTGATCACAGTCGTTGCACGTTGAATCGCATTGGTGTACTGGCCAGAATACAAATACATGCGGGCCAATATCGCATCCACAGCAGATTTGTCTAAGTAAGCTCGGGTATTACCGGTACTGCCACTATTCACCGGCTTATCGGTTGTTTGCAATAAAGTTTTTGCAGCCAATAAATCTGTTTCGATCGCATTATACGTTTCCTGAACGGTGCCACGGGAAGGCTTTATTTCGTAATCGAATGTTTTGATATACGGAATGCCCGGGGCCGTCGAGTTTCTTGCGTAGTCATTTACAAAATAGCGAAGCAGATCAAAATGAACCAATGCCCGGATCGTCAACGCCTGTCCTTTGATCCGGTTCACTGCGCCCTGGTGAGCAGTGGCAAACTGATCTACGTTATCCAGAACAAGATTTGCCTGCGAAATGATACGGTAACCTGCCAGCCATGTTCTTTCGATCTGCGTTTCATCTGCCGCATATACCCACCTTGAAAAAACTCTTTCGTTTCCCAACGATTCGCCTGTTTCCCTGAGATTGTCTGTCAATATATCCGGTAAAACCGCAAATGCATTAGAGCGACCATCGGTCGAACCATAATAACTCGTGCTTTGAAAAAGACGATAAGCTCCCACCAACGCAAAATCACAATCTTCAATTGTTTTGAAAGCAGCATTGCCATCAACATTAAATTCAGGATTTACATCCAGTATTTTTTTGCATGATGAAAAAGCTGTTACAAAAACGATAGCGAATATTATTTTTCTTTTCAACATAGTTGTTTCATTTAATTTTTTACAATCCAAGATTCAATCCCAATGTATATGTTACTAGCTGCGGGTACTGTGCACCGGATAATCCACCGCCGGGCGCTTCAGGATCATAACTCTGGAAGTTGTGCCAAACAGCTATATTCTGACCCTGGGCAAACAAGCGAAGACTTCTAACTTTCAACCTCGCAGGCATGATCTTCGCAAAGTCATAACTGATCATCAGGTTGCGGAAGCGAAGAAAATCACCCTTCTCTACAAACCGTGATGTTTCCTGGCGAAAATCATTGAAGGGACTTGGTACATCCGTAATGTCTCCCGGATGCTGCCATTCACGAAGCATTGCCTTGGAAAGATTCGAATACCAGTAAATAGGATTTTCTACCTGTACACGATCATCGTTGTATAAATGATGACCAAATGCATAACTAAACAATACAGATAGTTCAAGACCCTTGTAATTAAACGTACTGGAGAAACCACCATAATACGGAGGGTCTGTTGTGCCAAGTAATACCCTGTCCGCCGGATCATATACATTAGTAGTTGTCTTCCCGTCTTTCTTATAATATAACGCATCGCCATTATCAGGATCAACACCGGCATAGCGAACGAGATATAATGAATTGATCGGTTGACCAACTTTGTTTATGAAAAATCCGCCAATGTTTTCATCCATTCCATTTTGATCAAGTAATTTATTTCTATTGTAGGCAAAATTTCCATCCACATCCCATGTAAAGTCACGCGACTTAACAATGCTTGCATTCAATGAAACTTCTACTCCCCTGTTCTCTAACTCCCCGAGGTTATTAGTGATAGATGAAAAGCCTGTGGTACGTGACAGTTGCCTGTCAAGGAACAGGTCCTTTGTTTTATAATCATACACTTCGACAGTTCCTCCTACCCTTCCTTTCCATAGCACAAATTCAAGACCTGTATTGAACATCACTTTTCTTTCCCATGTCAAAGGCCTTTGCAGGTTGGTGAGCAACAGCCCGCCAACGCCATTATATACGGTAGAGCTTAGCAATTCTCTTGCAGTAAAATTGCCAATACCCTGGCTGCCCACAGAGCCATAACTTGCTTTGAATTTTAATGAGCTCAACCAGCCTCTTGCACCCTGAAGGAAATTCTCTTCACTCATTATCCAGCTTAAACCCACTTGCCCGAAATTGGCCCAGCGTTGGTCTTTGGTCAATCGAGACGACCCATCTCTTCTTGCACCCGCACTGATATAATATTTCCTGTTGTAACCATAAGTTGCATCAGCGAAATAAGATACCAAGCCACTCTGTGTAGCATCACCTGCTACATTAGGTATAAAGCCATTCGTAGGAGTTCCGGGAGTTATACCCGCTTCGTTTTTGAAAGGACCTACCAGGCCATAACCTGTAAAACCAAAATTTTCGGATTTAGATTGAATGATCTCACTGAACAGGGATGCATTTATTTCATGAGCGCCTATTGTCCGTTGAAAACCTATAGAGGTTGTGCCGGTATAGCGGAATACTTTTGCATAGCTACGTGATACTTGCCCGTTACCCCCTGTTGATTGACTGCCCTGGTCTGTACCACGATCGAGATATGTAAAGTTTTCAGCCGAAGTATAATCAGCGCCCCACAATGTTTTTACTTTCAGCCCTTTTACCCATGGCACATTGAATTCAGCATATACATTACCCACTCCTTTCAGTTCGTCTGAGTGACTATTATTTTCCAATAATTCTCGGAGCGGATTCGGCTGCCCCTGTAAATAATCATCCTGGTAATTACCATCCTGGTCATATAAACTTAAATACGGATTGAACCAACGGATCGCATTCAACGGGCTACCAACATAAGTATCGCCTTCTCTTGTGCCTGTCAATCTTGAATATCCCATCGTGGCATTGATTCCTACCTTAAAATTGCTGAATGTATTTTCTACGTTCACTCTTCCCGTGTAGCGTTTCAAACCGGTTGTTACGACAATGCCTTGCTGATCGAACACTGAACCGGAGAGATAGAAACGGGTTTTGTCATTGCCACCCGATGCGCTGAGCTGGTGCTGTTGCGTGATCCCTTTTCTGAACAAAATATCCTGGATAGTAGCAGGTATCTTACTGAGACTGTCTACTTCCGCATCTGTCCAGCCAAAATAGTTGGAGCCATAATCAGGACGATCATAGAATTCATATTGCAATTTTTCTTTTGAAGTCATCAACTCGAGCCTGTTCTCCGGTAATTCAGAATAGCCATACTGAAAATCATAATTTATCTGCGTCTGTCCCGGTCTTCCTTTTTTCGTAGTGATGACAATAACACCGTTTGCTCCCCTGGAGCCATATATTGACGTAGAGGCGGCATCTTTTAATACAGTATATGATTCAATATCGCCGGGATTTATCGTGGCAAAATCAGCGGCATTCACTTGTATTCCATCTATTATATACAGAGGCGTATTCGTTCCATTAATAGAACCTTTACCACGAATGGTAACTTCGGCTGCTGCGCCTGGTTGACCCGTTGATGATTGCGACAGCAAACCGGGAACTTTTCCCTGCAATGCTTTATCAAATGAACCAATTGGCTGTAGCTTGATCTCCTCTCCTGAGACTTTTGCTACAGAACCGGGAGATTGCCTTTTGTTTTGCAAAGAGTATCCTGTTACGATCACTTCCTGTAAATTCTTTTCCGCTACATCCAGCGCAACATTTACTGAAGTTCCGGTAACCGCCGCTTCCTTATCAGCAAAACCGGTGAATGAAAAAACGAGAACGGAATTTGCCGGCACGGAAATGCGAAAGCGACCATCTTGTCCTGTAGTAGTTCCGGTTCGGGTTCCTTTTACAAATACACTGACTCCTGAAAGAGGAGAGCCATCCCTTGTATCGGTAACTCTTCCGGTCACATCCTGCTGTGCCGATGCGAAAGAAGAAACCAGGATCAATAAAAAGGAAAAAAGTAATGTTCTTTTCATTTGCATAAATTTTTGCCCCTCCAACCTCCCCGAAGGGGAGACTTTGGGTCGTTTATATGTTGAATATCCATTTTGAAAAAAGTTGGAACAGTCCGGTAGTTTTACTGTTTGATAAAGAGCAGACAACAAAGATTTAGACTATGCTTCGCTATTTTATAGATGATTGACTGAAGCATGAAAAAGGAATACTGAAGCGTGATGAAGTGAAACAAATTGTGGACATATGATTGAGCGACCGTATTGTCGAAACTCTTATCGGTAATGAATAGTCTTGCATAAACTTATCTAAGTGTATGGGAATCAAAGCAACCATTTTGGCTTAATCGAAAGTTGAAAGCTTCGTATATTCGAGAATGCCCGAGTTGAGCAACCAATTTTCAGCACCCTAAATACCAACCATACGACAAATGACATTTTTAGAATTAGCAGAGAAAGTATTGAGAGACGAGAAGCGACCAATGACCGCAAATGAAATTTGGACATTTGCAGTTGACAAAGGTTTTGACAAACATTTAAATTCTGGTGGAAAAACTCCTTGGGCGACACTTGGTGCACAGATGTATGTTAATGCGAAAGACAATCCTAGAACTCCATTTGCTCAAACTGATAGCAGGCCAAAGAAATTTTATTTAAAAGCAGAAGTTGGACAACTTGACTTAAGTGAAACCTCAATTACAAAAGAGCCAGTAGAACCTAAGAAAAAGCGTTACGATTTTCTGGAAAAACACTTGCATCCTTTCCTAACATATTACGCTTACTACCACTTGCATTGTTACACTAAAACAATTAATCATTCTCAATCTACCAAAAAAGAATTTGGCGAATGGGTGCATCCTGACGTTGTGGGTTGCTATTTTCCTCTTGACGACTGGAAGCCTGAAGTTTATGAATTAAGCTCATCAATCGGAAACATTTCAATCAAACTCGTATCCTTTGAATTAAAACGACAGCTTACGTTTGGAAATTTGAGAGAAAGCTTTTTTCAGACAGTTTCAAATTCTTCATGGGCAAATGAAAGCTATTTAGTTGCAGCATTTATTTCTGACGAAGAAGATTTTAGAGAGGAGTTATCGCGACTTTCAACTTCTTTTGGCATTGGAGTTATCAAATTAAATCTTGAAGACCCTCATTCATCCGAAATAGTTTTTCCTTCAAAATATCGTGAAGCTCTGGACTGGGAAACAATTAATAAGCTGACAATGAACAATGATTTTAAAGAATTTTTGACAACAGTAAAAATTGACATCACAAGTAAGAAGATTCACAAGAAAGAATATGATTTGGTGCAAGACATAGAAATATTACGAAAGAAAGAGAGTGCATAATGCCAGGCAAACCGACCAATGACTTTGGCTGCGTAGAACAGGCAATAGCAAGATACCAATCATCATGAAAATTCCAACTATACAAGGAGTTATTGATAGACGAATATTAGTCAACTATACAGTTGATCCTGAAATAATTCAAAAAATCATTCCTCAACCATTCCAACCCAAAATTTACAAAGGCAAAGCTATCGTTGGCATTTGTTTGATCCGACTTAAACACATTCGACCGAAAGGGCTGCCAGGCTTTATTGGCATTTCTTCTGAAAATGGCGCACATCGAATTGCGGTTGAGTGGATAGAAAACGGAGAAATAAAGGATGGTGTATTTATCCCCAGACGAGACACGTCATCATTATTAAATAGTCTTGCAGGTGGACGTATTTTTCCTGGCCGACACTTCCATGCAAATTTTGATGTAAAAGAAAAAAATGGACATTACCATGTTGCTTTTAAGAGCTCAGACGGGACAACAATTTCAGTTGACGGAGATAAGACGAAGGCTCTAAATTCAAACTCGATCTTTAATAATCTCGACGAGGCATCAAAATTTTTTGAAGGCGGCGCAGTTGGCTATTCACCTAATGGCGTCAATTATGACGGACTTAAACTTAAAACTTATAATTGGAAAGTTGAGCCTTTAAAGATGACGGCAGTTCATTCAAGCTTTTTTGAAAATGAAAGTATTTTCCCAAAAGGATCAGTTCAGTTTGACAACGCACTTTTGATGACACAAATAAAACATGAATGGCATTCGGTTGGTCAGAAGAGCCCCTGCCTGTAGCATTGTTTCCTGCAAGTGGATCAGATGGAGTGTGTCAATGCTTATTAAACAAAAAGAAAGCTATTGCGCTCTCCCGTCGTCCCTGCGCCGCAGTTCGTGTCGCATGAACCGAAATTGTATTCTGTCACAAGGAGGCCGAAGACAGGAACCGGGTAGAGAGGTTTTTATAATTTGAAGTATTTTTGACCCAACGATTCAGCGATCATTTTTGAAGTGCAACAGAATGATAAACCTTCAAAACTATATTACCGATACAAAATTATTTAAGACCTTCTCCATTGACGATCTGCTGGTGGTCGAATATAAATGCCTTGTCGATGATCATCGGTCGGATATCTGGACGCACAGCAACTACTTTGCCTACGTAATGGGTGGTGAAAAAAAATGGAAAACCCCGGTAAATGAATACAAGGTCGGACCGGGTGAGATTTTATTTGTAAGAAAAGGGGCTAATACGGTTTACCAATATTTTAAAGAGCCTTTCCTCGTGATTTTTATTTTCATCTCAGACGATTTTATCCGGAAAATATTATTAAAGCATCCCAGGCTGGTTCATAGAATGCAAAATAATTATCATAATCATAGCCTGATCCCTGTCGAACGCAACGATCTATTGGAATCTTTTTTTCAATCCATGAAGGTCTATTTTTCCCAATCCGTCACCCCGCAAAATGAGATATTGAAACTGAAAACAGAAGAGCTCATTTTAAATATCCTGACACAACCCGGCAATCAATTATTAAAACAATTTTTTGCTGTTCTTTTGGAACATCATGATGCTGACATTAAAGAGATAATGAATAACAACTTCTCCAGTTCTCTTACTATTAATGAATACGCCAGGCTTTGCGGAAGAAGTCTCGCCTCATTCAGAAGAGATTTTAATAAGGTCTTTGACACAACTCCCGGCAAATGGCTCCTGGCAAAACGTATTGAATTGAGCCGGTTCCTTTTGGAAACTACGAGTGACAGGGTTAATGAAATAGCTGGCGCCGCAGGTTTTAAAAACCGTTCACATTTTAATAAAACCTTTCACGAAGCCACGGGGATATCTCCCAACGAATACAGGCGGCAACTAATGCTCGTCAAATAATGAAGTAAACTTCTCAGCGTCATTTTTGAGTTTCCAGGCAAACTCCTTTATTTATTTATTTTTCATTTTTACCGGAAATTATTATTTAAAGACATGAGAACGCGAATTGTTCTGCTACTGTTGTTTGCGATTGTATGCTATGACTGTAACGAAAATCATGAGAAACCCGAAGCTTCGTGGTTTGCAAACACAAGTAACGAGTTAGTGATTGATCTGAATAATCTCACTTACACAATTGCAAATGAACATGACCATTTCTATTCTTTCATTGGCGTGCGGGCTTTGGCGATGGTACACCTTGCTATGCATGATATATTCAATGCCGCAAAACCGGAATACAATCAATACTATTGGAAACAACAAATTACTGATGCCAACCCGATCGTTGCCGCCGTTGAATCTACCCGGCAGATACTGATCAAAGCATATCCCGACCGAACTGATACTATAAACATAGTTTGTGACGCATGGCTTAAAAAACAGGCCGACACTACCGGTATGAATGCAGGTATTAAATCGGGGAAAGAGGTAGCAAAAGCTTATATCAAATTACGTGACCATGACGGCCATGAAAAAGAAGGTGACTATACTCCTATGACAAAGCCCGGCGATTATCAATATACACCGGGAAATAATAATTGGGTGCTTAGACCTGACTTCTCCGTTGCAAGACCTTTTACATTAGATTCCTTAACGCAATTCAGATCGCCAAAACCTCCTTCACTAATCAGCGATGAATACCTGCGATCATACAATGAAGTGAAAGCTTATGGCCCCCGACAAAGTAAAGTAAGAACCGAAGACCAAACCAACTACGCACATTGGTGGGCAGAATTCGGAGAACATGGATGGAACAGGATCGGCAGGATCACTGCAAAGGAAAAAAATTTATCCCTCATTGAAACCAACAGGATGTTTGCATTGCTCAACATGAACCTATATGACCTGTATTTAGTGTCTCTTGAAAGTAAATACTATTATGATACATGGCGGCCCTATACGGCAATACGAAATGCAGAGTCTGACGGTAACCCGGAAACAAAAGCAGATAAGAACTGGGAACCGGAAATGCAAACGCCGCCTTGGCCGGAATATCCATCAGCTCACGCTGCTGTAGGAGCAGCAGGTGCGGAGATCTTCACAGCAGTTTATGGAACACCAAATATTTCTTTTAGCATGGAATCTGTTATGGCATTACCGACGGCTAAAACGAGAACCTATAGTAACCTGGACAAAGCGGCCAATGACTGCGCCGATTCAAGGATAATGAATGGCTTTCATTTCAGATTTTCTACCGAAGAAGGTAAACTCCAGGGCAGGGCAATTGCAAAACATACATTGGAGAATTTTCTGACGAGGCTGTAATGTGAGAAAAATAACTGTCCATCCACAGCAACGGAAAACCAGACATTTTTATTTTCTTATAATACTTGGCAAAAAAAATGGCTATCCCGGTCGGAATAGCCATTTTTATTTTAGAACTGAACTATCAAATCTTTGTCAAAAGAAGCGTATAAGGACCCCCTCCAAACTGCAAAGCGCCTGCATTAGTGCCCCACTGTATTTTTAAAGTAGCCGTTTTATCACAGGGTGCTACTGAACCGGTAGCCGAGTTAACACTAGGGTTAACATAAGTTGCTGTATTAGGATATCCAAACGCAGGATCCCATTTCGTTCCAATAACTGTGAGCGGGATCGTGATACTATTATTACCGGTATTGACCGCCACGACTATGGGTTGAGGGTTCACTGCTGAGGGATACAAAAATGAAAAATGAGTGTTGTCAACTTTTGTTAAGACGATAATAGCTCCGTCAGCATCTCCAAATGCGTCTGCCGCTCTGAAATTTCCCTGGTAAACATTAGGATCATAGTTACAGATAGCGCCATATCTCAGTGTAGGGCTTGATGTTGGAATATTAACCGTGCCTCCTGAATATTGAACGCCTGTGGCAGGAAACGCTTCTATCTTCAGACCATTTGAAAGATAAATATCAGTAGCGAAGTCAAAGAAATCGCCTAATACAATAGGTCCGAACAGGTCAATTAATTGCTGTCCCGTTACCTGGATATTTGTTGGGAAAGTAGTAACATCCGTTTTAATGACCTTGACGACTCCTGCGCCATTTTTTCTTACAACGACATCAACTTTCATTGGCTTGACATCCTCAGGAAATAACATATCAACATTAAAGTTGGCTTTAAATCCAGCCGGGCTTCCTGCTACATCAATTGACAAGTCGCTGTTTGCCACCACTGTCAATTTCATGACTGGCACCCTTGTCAATTCGGGGATCTTTGGATTGTCCGACTTGCGGCAAGCGACAACTGAAAGAGCAAGTAAACTATATAAAACGATCTTTTTCATATTTATTTATTTAGGTTCAAATTATTAAGGCATCCAAAAAACTTTAAAGCTATTCACCAGGTCTTTTTGAGCCGGTGCATTTGGATTCGTTTCCAGTTCTGTTTGATACCAGGGAAGCGAATTAGGATAGGGGCGGCTCAACTGTACCAGCACCTTTGCCTGCGGGATGACCTGCGGGTTGCCATTTACCGGCGGCTGCGCAAATCCGCCAGGCGCCATGGCAGGATCATTTGGATTAAATAATATCGGATAACCTGTCCTCCTGTAATCGCTGTATTGATCAACCGCACTGCCAAAACTGGACAACCATTTTTCCGTCATGATGATCTGTAATTTTTTTGCCGTACTTGCAGCATCATATTCTGTGAGAACTTTATTTATGTAAGTAGTCACTGCAGCCGTTCCACTCAGAGCAGGAACTGTTTGTGCGGGTTTTATATAAGTAGTAATTACATAATCAACCTGCTTGAAAGATTCAGTCATTGCAGCTTGCAGCACAGCCCTTGCATCTCCTGTGACTAATCCTGCGTTGATCAATTCTGCCTCGAGGTATAACCTGTCGGCATAAGTAATAAACCTGTAGGGAGCAGCACCCGTTCCACTTGCTGCATTGGCAGTGCCGCCATTACCATCGTCATATCTTCCACCTACGGGATAAATTCCCATCAGGCTTATAACATTTTGCTGGTTCCTGTCGCGGTTCGGTCCTCTTGATCCAAAATAAATAGAAACAAAAGCGCCATCACGATATTCGGTAGGATCAGCTGTGACCGTGTTTGGTCTTATCTGGTTGTAGATGTAATAAGGTAAACGCGGATCAGGATTTGTGTTAAAAATATTTGGATTATACCCTTTCAGAATTTCATAAAACCATGGGCTAACGTGATTGCTTCTTTGTGTTGCAACATAATCGCCAAATCCAGGGTTCCTATCGTCCGTTGCACCATTCGGCCCATATGGCAGCAAAAAACTTTCATTCGTCGCATTGATCAATGTGGAAGGAGAAGCTAATAATGCGCTGACGGCGGCCTGCACATTTTGTACTTTTCTTTCCTGGGTATATAATTTTAATTTAATTGTATTGGCTGCTTTTATCCATCTTGCCACATTGCCTCCATAAATAACATCATCAGTTCGGGGTTTGTTGAGGTTAAGCGCCGCGGTGTTATTCAGATCGGCGATTGCCTGGTCAAGCAACATGATCAGTTTGGGATAAATGGTAGCATCATCATCAAACTTTGGATAACGGATAGTAGAGTCAAGCCTATTGGCTTCTGAAAATGGGATATCACCAAATACATCTACAAATTGGCTGTATCCATAGGCTTTCAGAATTTTTGCTATTCCGACATATTGCATATCACCATTTTCACCGGCGATCTTTATGATCTTTTCAAGATTTTCAAATACGCCCTGGTACATAGTGGGCCATGCAGTTCCAATATAAAAACCACTGCCGGTATAGCCATATTGATCCTGGCTTTCACGGGTTGATAGTTGATGAGTGTAAACAGAAAGTATCTGCGATAATCCGCCGGTAGTACCATTGCCGATAGCCAGCGCATTACCCAAAGAATTTTCTGCGGTAGGTAATAGTTTGGAAACCTCCACCCGCAATGGATTGTTGGGGTCACGGTTTATATCCAGGTACTTTTTACAGGATACAAAGAGTATCGTGCCCAGCAGTAAAAATGTTATTGATTTTATTTTATAAAGCATAATTGACTATTTATAGTTTAAAAACTAACTTTTAAATTCACGCCGTATCTTTTTGTTGTGGGTGCTGCAGACAGTTCGATACCCTGCGTTGACGTAGCCCCGAAAGAATTTACTTCAGGATCAAAGTTTGAGTACTTCGGAAAGTTCGGAGCAATGAACCAAAGGTTTCTTCCTGTAACGGTTATGATCGCTGAACCGATCGGAAGCTTGCCAAATAAAGATTTGGGAACCTCATACCCTAATGTTATTTCTCTGAGCCTGTAGACTGTAGCATCATAGACGTTCCATTCGGTGGCCGTATTAATGGCGAATGTCACGCCGTTATTTGAATTCGGAGAGAAATAAAGATCATTCGTTGTTATCGAGGTTATGTTTGGAATTGTTTTACCTCCGACAAGAATAGCCTTTCCTGTTGCGGGATCGCCATAGATACCCGGGATGATCCAGTTGCTTAACCGGTCTCTCGAATCCTTTGTCACGCCTCTTCCCAATAAAGAAGAATTAGTAACAGAATAAAGATCGCCACCCTTCGTCATATCAAACAGGACGCTTAAGAAAAGTCCTTTATAGGAAAAAGTGTTGGTGATGCCAAGTTTGTAATCAGGATTAGGATCTCCTATCATTTCTTGTGTTTGATTCACGATCATACCACCTGTAGCCGGGTTGATGAGTATGGCGCCGGTAGCGCTATCCCTGAAAACTTTATTACCCCGCAGATACCCAAATGGAAGACCGGGTTCCAGGTACGGGTTAATATTACTTGCACCCGCCAATACAGCTCTCAACAAGAGCCGGTCAACACCATCAATCAATTCTTTAACTATGTTTTTATTTTTAGTGAAAGCACCGTGGATACTCCAGGTAAAATCTCTTGTCTGGATCGGCTTTACCGTCAGATCCAGTTCGACGCCGGTATTGTTAATTTTACCATAGTTAGTGTTGAATTGAGCATAACCTGAAGAGGAAGGAATAGATATAGGTGCGATCAGGTTGGTAGAATTCCTGTTATACCATGCGAGATCCAGTTCTATTCTTCTTTTAAAAAAGCTTAATTGAGTTCCTAATTCAATTTCTTTTGTAAACTCTGGTTTCAGATCCGGATCATTTGCACTGTTTGCAACGGAAGCAGTAGGCTGCCCAAGAAAGTTAGCTCCTAATACAAACACATTATCCAATGAATAAGCCAGCGCATCCCTTCCTACTTTTGCCCAGCCCGCTCTTATTTTACCAAAATCGATTATTTTACTATGCATCTTAAATGCATCGGTAAATACAAAGGAACCCGAAACTGATGGGTAAAAATAACTTCTGCTTGCAATTGGTAAAGTAGAAGACCAGTCATTACGCCCGGTGGCTTCTATAAAAGCAAAATTCTTATAGCCTAAGGTCACATCGGCAAATGCACCGATAAGACGTTGCCTTTGAAAATTATCTCCGAATGAAGGAACCGGGGCGCCTGCTACTACGGGTCCAAAAATCTGCTGAGAAGTATTTCCCAAAGTATAAATGCCCCGGGTGATAAATCTGTTGCCGGTTGCAATCTGCCGTGTTGTAGTGCGTTGATTGATGCTGTTTCCAACAACTGCCCTCAGGCTAAAATCATTATTGATAGTTGGAGAAAAAGTAAAAAGAAGATTGGATTCAACTTCCTGTTTTCTGAAATTATCCAAAACAATTCTTCCTAATCCTTCTGCCGCTCTCGAGCTGATCTCTGTAATTTCTCTTCTATCCAGTGTATTTACATTTGTCCCGATAGAATAGTCAACCCGTATCCATTTTGTAATATTAAAATCCGCATGGGCACCCGCGATAAAACGTTCTTCATGAGTAGTAGCGACGTTATTATAAGCTGACCAAATAGGATGATCAAATTGACCACCACCATTCCATGTAATGTTATTCCCCGCTTTATCCTGGTAAGGCAGGTCTGTATCCCAGTTACGACCAAGGAACAATGACCTTGCAAACATAGATGCCGCACCGCCAACCTGGTTCTCACCGAAATAACCGCCTTTCTGAGTTGATCTCGAGTAACTAAAATTACCGCGGATGTTTAATCCAAAACTCAGTTTCGTACTTCCTCCTACACCAAGATTCGCCCGGTTAAAAGATGAATTGACGACATATCCTTTTTGTGTTAGCTGTGAAGCCGTTAATGCAACAGAACTTTTTTCATCACCACCTGTAAAACCAATTGAGTTTTCATAAACAGTTCCCGTTCTGAAAAGATTTTTTACATTATCAGGGAAAGGCTGGTATGCAATATTCCCGGATGAAGGAAACAATTCAGGATAAGCAGCCTGGTAGGTTCCAAAATTAACAACAGAGTCAAGGCCGAATGTATGGCTTGAACCGAAAGGCGCTCCCCAGGAACCGTTTGATGCGGGAGAAAAAAGAAAATTAGCGCCGGTACCATATTCATTTTGATATTCCGGCAGGTTCGCAATTTTTTCAAATGATACAGAGCTACTGACGGTAACTTCCGAACCTTTTTTACTTTTTGCAGCGCTTCCGGATTTTGTAGTAATCACCAATACACCATTAGAAGCTCTTGATCCATAAAGAGCCGCAGCAGATGATCCCTTTAAAATACTAAAGGATGCAATGTCATTAGGATCGAGGCTGCTTATACCATTTGAATAAGCTGTTCCGCCCGTTGTTTGATTACTTGTGGAGACCTGGTCATTGCTATAGGGAACTCCATCAACAACAATTAATGGTTGGTTATCCCCGAAAAAAGATGAGTTACCCCTGATCTGTATACGCGTAGCAGCACCGGGAGTTCCCTGCGAAGTACGAATATCAACACCGGCAGCTTTTCCCTGCAGGCTTTTTAAAACATCGGGCTCAGATTTTTGCAAAAGAGAATTAGGATCCACTTTGGCAACAGAATATCCTAATGCTTTATCGACCCGCCGGATACCAAGTGCTGTTGTTATCACAACTTCACTCAACTCGCCTTGCGTTGTTAGTGATGCAGTAACAGTTGTCTGGTTGCCAATTTTTACCTCTGTGTCTTTATAACTGGCCGCGCTGAATACTAAAATAGCATTCGGCGGCGCCTGGATGGAAAAGTTTCCGTTCTCATCAGCGGAAATTGCGTTATTGGTTCCTTTGACCGTAACTGTTGCGAACGGCACAGCCTTACCATCAGAACCGGTGACTTTACCTTTAACTGTTCGGTTTTGCGCAAATAACAGTAGTGCAGGCAAAACGAACAATGCAAGTAGCAGGATTTTTTTCATGCAGTTTGATTTTTTTGTTGGAGAAATTATCAGCAAGGCAGCAAGATGCTTAACAATGCTTCAACAGCAGGTGAGTTAATTACCGAAGCATGAATAACGGAATCTGTTCCGACAAAAATCAGAACTGAAATTTTACATTAAAAGTTTTAGTTGCGGATCTTTATGCTTCGGGAGAATATAACATATCATAAAAAAAGGAAGCGGGATGACTCCTGCTTCCTTTTAATGACCAAATCGTTTTTATTAATATCCAGTGTTCTGACTGATATTTGGATTAGCATCTCTTTCATCCTGCGGAATGGCAAATACGCGGCGGAAATTACCGACAGGCAATGTCAAAGGGGTAACGCCTACATAATTACTGTTGATATTCACTCGCATCACATCCTGGTTGGTTCTGAGAAGGTCGAGGTAACGCATACCCTCAAAAGCCAACTCTTTTCTTCTTTCAAGTAGTATGTCACTAAGCAGTTGCGCTCCCGATGAAGTATAGCCTGTAAAAGAAGGATCCCTTTGTATGGCAAGCTGGTTCAGATACAGACGAGCATTCACATCATCTCCTGTGCGCTGATAAGCCTCTGCAAGTGTCAATATTATTTCAGCCAGTCGAATCACTTTTGTGTCATCTTTATCGGCCGCGTTGTTAGTATTGGAATATTTATTTACGATCCGAACAGTAAGACCCGCTCTTGTCCCTGTGTTAAATAAACCACGACGAACATCAGTAGCCGTGTATTTATTATAGAGATCATCGCTGCCAATGGCATCGCCATATCCTGTTTGGTCATAGAAATACGATAAAGCGTTTGTACCATTGTTATTGACAGCATCGCTGGTCACTTCAAAAATAGTCTCAACTTTATTGGTGACAGGAGCAGGACTTTTCCAGTAATTGACAAGGCTGGCTGCGGGTGTCAGCGTATAGCCACCGTTTGTTATGACATCCATTGCTATTGTTTTTGCATTAGCCCACTCTCCTTTGAACAAGGCGACCCTTGCCTGCAAAGCACGTGCTACATACTTTGTTACATAAGAGGAGTTCTTTGTTGTATTCGTCATTTGTGAAAAAGCAGCAGCAAGATCAGCATCAATCTGCGTATATACGTCTGATACTTTGGGACGGGTCGGCTTAATGAGTGCGTTATACGTTAAAACAATCGGGACTCCTTCAGCATTCGGATCAACGGTATAGGGTTTCGCAAACCAGTTCACCAGGTTAAAATACATCAAGGCTCTTATGGTTAATGCTTCACCTTTTAACTGGGCAGAATTAGTCGACGTTACCGCTGCATTGATGATATTATTTGCCCGCAGAATTGCTGTGTAGGCCGATGCCCAGGTAGCCGAACTGTTTGCATTCGTGCTAATATAAGTATAGTTGTATTCTGAAAGGAACCTGTTGGAGTTTGTCGTCGAAATAAAAACATTGTCCGCTATCAGGTCGCCGTATAAAGGTAATGAACGACCATAAAGGTTGATGCTCCTTAAGTTGGAATATAAACCATTTACAGCTGCCTGCATACCAGCCTCATCAATAATTGCGTCGCCCTGCGGTACCTGGTCATATGGCGAGAGTTCAAGAAAACTTTTTTTGCACGAAGTAAAAAAAAGCGTCATGCCCGCCGATATCATTAATAAGATTTTTTTCATTTTTTTCATTTTAGAGTATTAATCATATTAGAATCCGATCGATAAGCCGAAAGAAACTGTTCTCTGTATCAGGACCTGCAGATCGTTAGCTCCGTTGATCGGCTGTTCCGGATCGAAAGTGATGTTCTTGTCAAAGGCCTTTGTCCAAAGGTTGCTTCCCCGAACATATACTCTCACACTTTCCAGTTTAGCAGCGTCAGTTATTCTTTTAGCCAATGCATAAGACAATGTCACATCCCTGAGCCGGACATAATCCCCTTTATAATACCAGCGGGAAGATTCCGCATTTGAACTCATTGCTCCGCCGTATACATATTTAGGGATATCGGTAACATCGCCCGGTTTCTGCCAGCGGCCCAATTGCTTCCTGATCTTATTCAAACTTGGATTAAAGCCATCACTCCATGATAAGAAACCCCATTGGTCATATACCATATTTCCATACTGGTAATTGAACTGTGCATCAAGACTAAATCCTTTGTAGGAAACGGTTGTTGAGAAACTTCCAAATCCTTTTGGAGAGGCACTACCAATTATGCCTCTCTGCACCTGTGTAACGTTAGAAGTGGTTTGACTTTTTGTAGCATCCACGTACCACAGTGGATTGCCATTGGCCGGATCTACACCTGCCCATAACCGTGTATATATTGACTGGTAGTCCACTCCCACCCTGCGAACGAATGGTAATGCCAATATGTCTGCGTTGTTTCTCAATGATGTGATCTTGTTTTTGTTCAATGCGATATTAAACGAGATATCCCAGGTGAAATCTTTTAATCTTACCGGCGTGGCGTTTAATTGAAATTCCCAACCTTTGTTTTCCATAGAACCAACATTGGCCTGAACACTATTAAAACCTGATGTTCTTGACAAAGGATCATTCAGCAAAAGATTTTCTGTTTTACGTATGTAATAATCGGCATTGAGTGAGATACGGTTTTTTAACACGCTGATGTCAATACCAATATTAAGTGGCTTATTTACTTCCCATGTCAGATCCGGGTTATCTACAGCATTGGGGGCGCTGCCCGGTTGCTGGTTGTAGTTTGCATTAAAAATATAAGTCCCCTGCCAGGTATAGTTACCGATCTCTGCATTTCCATTTGAACCATAGGAGCCGCGGATCTTCAATGAATTAATGACTCTTATATTCTCCATGAACTTTTCCTGCTCTACATTCCATGCAGCTCCGACGGACCAGAATGTTCCATATTTGTTATTAGAGCCAAAACGTGAAGAACCATCGCGACGCAAACTTCCTGTCAAAGAGTATTTACTCTTGTAACTCAATTGCATCATGGAGAGATAAGATATGAAGGAATAATCTGTCTTTGCGCCATTAGCTACACTCGGAGAGCTTGGAACAGGTAGTGGAATAGAAGTGGTAGCCGGAACACCCTCGCCACGCGTAGTAATATTATATTGTTTTGATTTTTGCGCTTCATACCCGACGCTGAAGTCCAGGCTAAGTTCCCTGCCAGCCAGGAAATCATGGCGATAATTCAGCAGGTTACTTGAAAGAACATTTGCCACTCTTGTATCATAATTATATACTCTTCCTCCCACTGTACGTGAATCACCAAAGAAGGGGTTGTCATATCTCTCTTCTTCGATATTTATGAAATCAATTCCCACTTTAGTAGTGAACTTAAGGTCTTTGTAGATCTGGTATTCGGCAAAAAGGTTAGCCAGCACTTTCACATTGTTCAAAAGTATCCTGTCATATTGTGCGATGGCCAACGGATTATACAATTGATTAAAGGTGGTTGTACTAAAGTTGACCGTCCCGTCGGCGTTATACGCATTCTGGGATGGCCGGAGCAAGTAGGCATCTATTACAGGGTTGCGAAATGCACTTGAGCTGGAGGGTGAATTCTGTTTGATGTATGAACCTGTGGCATTAAAACCTACCGTTAATTTTTGAGTGGCTTTATGTTTAATATTGAATGTTGTGGAGTAACGTTTGAAATCAGACCCTATCACTACTGCTTCCTGGTCAAAATACCCGGCAGACATATAGAAATTCGTTTTGGCGTCGCCTCCCGAAATTGAGGCAGTAGCATTTCTTGTCATACCTTTTCTTGTTACCAAGCCAACCCAATCCTCATCAAAAGTATTGGTGAAGCCAAGAGAATTTAAAGTAGCATCGATCACAGACTGCGATGAACCGGTATTTACAAGGCCTTCTCTTGTCAGTGAAAAATATTCATCACGGTTAAGCGGCCTGGCCTGATCATTAAAAAACGCAGTACTTCCAAAACCAAATTCTGAATCCAACCTTATTTTAGTTTTTCCTGCCCGGCCCTTTTTAGTATTAATAAGAACAACTCCATTTGCAGCACGTGAACCGTAAATGGATGCGGATGCCGCATCTTTCAAAACGCTTATACTTTCGATATCATTAGGATTAATGCCGGCTAATGCATTTGAAGTTGCGTTCAACCGGGAAAAATCACCGGTATTGATCGGAACTCCATCAACAACATATAGTGGTGCAGCACCTGCTGTTATAGAACCAATACCGCGAATCCGTACTTGCTGGATACCTCCGGGCTGTCCGGTTGGCGAAGTAGAAAGCAGCCCGGGTACTTTACCCTGGAGCATCTGGTCAACAGAAGCAAAAGGTTTATTCTCAAGATCGGCTCCGTCTACTTTAGAGATGGCGCCCGTTACTTTCTTTTTGGATTGTGTCCCATAAGCGACCACAACAACCTCGTCCAAACTTTTTCCCTGCTGCGTCATTGCAACAGAAATATTGTTTGAAGTAATGTTAACCTCCTGTGGCGCCATGTCAACGGAAGTAAAGACAAGTGTTTTTGCTCCGGATGGTACCGTTAGAGAATACGATCCGTCAGCCTTCGTAGTGGTGCCCGCTGTTGTGCCTTTTACAGTTACAGAAACATTTACAAGGGGAGTTCCCTTGTCATCGGTCACCATGCCTGTTATAGTTCGCTGTGCAAAGAGCGAACCAGCAAATAGAATGCAGGAAAGAAATAGCAATGTTCTTTTCATAAGCCTCGTGTGTTAGTTTTAGAAATTAAAATTCAGGAACAAGGCAACAATTTCTTGAGAGATGCTTTTGTAAACACGCTGTTAATTGCTAATCCGTGAATAAAGACCACTGAAGCGTTAAAATTCAGGAGTAATTTTTTTACCCGTAGCCTGAATAATTCGTTTTAAACCGGGTAAAAAATGACGGGTCATGAAATTTGATAAGCAAAGCAGCGTTATCGTTGATCTGAATATCTATCACTATACTCACATGAATGTCTCCCACACAAACCGGCTTATAGTTCGTGGATGTTTTCATTTACCACTTGTAATTGAAAATTGCCCATGAAAGAAAATTTGTAATTGCTTAACATGATGTACTAATAGTTTTATAGCCAGTTACGTTATATACTATACACATGAGAAGTTTCTGGACAAAACCCGGCATTGTAAACCCTAACCGCTGCTGCAATGATCAAGGATGCTATTCTGAAAGTCATATTTATTCCCTTACTGGGCATAGGGCTGCCTGTTATATCAGGTCTTATCTCTTATGACCTGTATTCAGCGCCGGAGCTTATCGCTGCCAATTTATTTTTTATCCTTACTTCATATATTATCTGGGCCGGGTGCAATTGGATACATCTCAAGCTAAGACCGCTGTATGGTTCAGTTTCAAAACTATTTACAAGGATAGCGACCGTTTGTTTTGCATCTGCTTTATACGGAATATGCACGGGAGGACTCTCCTCTTTTATATGGATAAAAATGTCGAAGGAGGTTTTTAGATGGGCGGGTATTTACAAATTTATTGCCGTTTGCGTTGCCGCAGTCATCATATTCACACTGATCTATGAAATTCTCTTCCTGGGTAAGGAAAGAGAACTGGACAATAAAATTGTTGACCAGCTTGATAAGGAACGGTCCCAGGCCGAACTGCAGGCGCTGACCAATGAAATGGACCCGCATTTTATCTTTAATTCGCTGAATACACTCAATCATCTGATAGTAAACCGGCCACAGCAGGCGCATTTATTCAACAATAAGCTGGCACAGGTTTACAAGTATTTCCTGATCAACAAGACAAGAGAACTTATTTCATTGAAAGAAGAAATGGAATTCATTGATAATTATTTTTTCCTGTTGCAGATAAGACACGATGGAAAGCTGCAACTAGAGTCAGAACTGAACGACGAAAGTGGTAAAGCGATGATACCTCCCTGTGCCGTGCAGGTATTGATCGAAAATGCGATCAAACACAATGAATTCTCTGATGAGAATCCGCTGATCATTAAGATATCTATGAATGGCCAGCATATCCGGGTAAGCAATAATGCAAAACCAAAGCCCTATTCCATCAATTCTACGGGCATAGGTTTGAAAAACCTGAGTTCCCGGTACAGGATCATTACCCGGAAAGACATTTCGATCCAAAAAGGCCGCGACAATTTTAGTGTGATGTTGCCTTTAATCAAATAGAAAAAACCAACGCCATGATAAATACAATTATTATTGAAGACGAAAGACCCGCACTGGAGAATCTTGTTAATACGCTGGCCGAAATAGCCGGCGACGTGCAGGTAACTGCCAGCCTCGGCAGTGTAAGAGAAAGCATCGAATACCTGTCACAGCAACCGGCCGCCGATCTTATTTTAAGCGATGTTCAGCTTGGAGATGGTTTGTCATTTGAAATCTTCAACCAATCCGGCATTCGCATTCCCGTTATTTTTATTACGGGTTATGATGAGTTTATGCTGAATGCGTTTGAATATAACGGCATTGATTATTTGCTGAAGCCTGTTGACAAAGAAAGCCTGGGCAAAGCGCTTAAGAAGTACAGGATGCTGGAAAAACATTTTACAGATCATCATTCTATTGCCAACCTATTGAAGTACATCGGTAACCATAAGAAGAAACGAATGATCGTGAAAAAAGGAATGGAGAATATTTCCTTGCGGTTGGAAGACATTGTGCTATTCTATACAGAAAATAAAATAGTATATGTGGTTGACCGCTGGGGCAAAAAATATCTCGCCGATAAAAACCTTTCAGAAATGGAAGAGGACCTCGATAACACCATTTTTTTCAGAGCCAATCGCCAATACATTATCAACATTAATTTTGTACGAGGATTTAAGTCGTACGAAAAAGTAAAGCTGATGATCGATCTTACATTGCCCGAATTGAATCATTGTATCATTGTAAGCCAGGAAATGGCGCCGCAGTTCAGGGATTGGATGTATAATGCATGAAGAGGAAGTCCGAAGTCTGAAGTCTGAAGTCCGAAGGTGTTCGAGGGATTAAATGTTACTATAATAACGTAAAGTCAACAAACAAAAATCGTTCTCACAACTGACTTGCGGCTTCTGATTTCACAATACCATCAAACTACATCCCCTGATATCACTATTGTCGATGCGGCCTAATACTTCAAAGCTGCCATCCCGGTATAGCCTGCCCGCATCATCCGTTGCAATAAAACTGCAGGAATAAATATTGGCAAGATCAATGATATTGATAGCTCCCGCCTGAGTGTTAGTTCCCCTACTCCGCACTCCCAATTTTGTACTCTTGACTGTTAAAGGATCTTCATCGTCCCTTATTAATACCTTCATCCATGGAGGACAGTGGAATATTCCATCACCTTTCGAGTAAGCCTGCGATAAAAGTTCCGTCATTCCATACTCCGAATGTATTTCTGTCAATTCAAACGAACGCTTTAAAATTTCATGGACTTGCTGCCGGATCATTTCCTCTCTTCTGCCTTTCATACCACCGGTTTCCATGATGATCGCATGTTTTAATGGCAGAGAATATTTTTCAGCAAAGTCAAGCAAAGCAAATGTGACGCCTATCAAAATAGTTTTTTGTTCTGCTCTTTCCAGATCTTTTAATGTTGTCAATAACTTATCATACTCGTTCAAATAAAATCCGCTTTCAGGATGATCGCTTTGTTTGATCAATTCATTGACCATATAGACAAGTGAAGAATTTCCTCTTTCTATATAAGAAGGCAGCAAACCGACAATGCACTGATCTTTTGCTGCACCATAAAAAAATTCAAACCCAGCCTTAAAACTTCTTTTGTACAAATCAATATCCTTTATAAAATGCCGGCTACTGAAACTGTTTGTTGTGCCACTGCTTTCAAAAATTACTTCAGGCTCAAAGTCGGTGGTCTTAATCACATGAGATTTAAAAAATCGAATGGGCAAAAAAGGAATTTGCGAAACAGAACGTATTGCGGCAACGCTGATCTGTAAAGCATTTACATATTCATGATAAACAGGGTTATTCTTATACTGGAACGAAAAAACTTCTAATGCCAGTGTTTCAAAATCCGTTGATGATTCCGAAAAAATTTTATGACTGTATTTGCTTAAATCCATTAGGCGCATCCCGATTTTACCTGTAAATTTGACAAAAGTATTCCAATGCGATTCATTATCATATTTGCCATCGCTATCCTGGCAGTAAGTTGCGGAAAAGACCAGTTCACGACCAAACCACAATTAAAGTATAAATCAGTTAGTGCAACTACGATCTCGGGGACGCAGTCGATTCAGATAAAGTTAGACCTTACAGATAAGGAAGGCGATTTTACTTCTCTTTTAGGTATGAAAAAAACTGTTGCCGGTTGTTCTACCAGCGATTTCACGGATTCAACCTCGTTTATTATTCCCGCTGATTTTATTTCAACCAAACAAATGGAAGGTGAGGTAGTTGTTACTCTTGACAGGATCAAGCGCGGAGCAAATAGTTGTTTTCAGCCGGGTGGGGCCATAAGGCCTGATACGACGGTCTTTAGTTTCTGGACAAGAGATAAAGCAGGTAATGTAAGCGACACGGCCCGTTCGGAACAGATCATTATTCTCAATTAAATGCAGCCAGCTTAATGGCTCCATTCAAATTTTTTGTTTACAGTAATATCTTTATAGCCGCTTGCGCAGTTTTGATGGTCAGCCAGGCATATCAACTGTTAATTCATACCGTCCCCGATCTTTATTTGCTTGCCTTTATATTTTTTTCTACTATCTGCAGCTATAGTTTTCATTGGCATCTCAGCTCAGCGCCGGTATTTACTTCTTCGCGTATAGATTGGCAGCAGCGCAACCAGGCCATTCATATAATTTTATTTTTCATTGGCCTGGCGGGCTCAGGTGTCTTTTTCTTTTTTCTGATAAAACATTGGCATTGGCTGTTATTGTCTGCAGTGATTACGTTTTTGTATTCAGCTCCTAAGATCCCCAATAAACATTTCAGGATGTTAAGGAAAATTGCCTTGGGGAAAACGGTATTCCTCGCTATGGTATGGATGTATGTCACTACTATTTTACCTCTAATCATAAGCGATAGCATTTGGCATGATGATTTTTACCTATTTATTATCAGTCGTTTTTTCCTGATATATGCAATTTGCATTTTGTTTGACTACAGGGATCGTGAAGATGACAAATCAAAAGGTATCCGCAGCCTCATTACTTACCTGGATGAAAATGGAATAAAAATTCTCTTTAGTGTTTCCCTATTGTTGTCGGCTGCTTCAACTATATGGCTGTTATTTTATCAATACAGCTTTTTAATTGTTATACTATTATTGATCCCGGTCATTATTACCGCTTCTCTTTATAACTATGCCAGGAAAAATTTTTCAGATATGCTTTATTATTTCTTACTTGATGGTTTAATGGCATTGTCATCTGCATTGACATTATTGACCGGGATTTAAGTATTTTTGGCGCTGATATGCTGAGTAGAACAGGCTCAGGACAGTACAAAAGCGGCAAACAAAAAATAAATATCACATGGCAAAACCATTACAAAAGAAAAAAACGATTCTCACCGATCACTCATTTAGTTTTTTAAAAAATTATATCAATAATCCCTCACCGGTAGGTTTTGAAACCTGGGGACAAAAGATCTGGCTGGAATACCTGAAACCCTATGTAGACAATCATTTTGTGGACCCGTACGGAACTTCGGTGGGTATCATTAATCCTGATAATAAATTCAAAGTTGTCATTGAGGCGCATGCGGACGAAATAAGCTGGTTTGTCAATTATGTTACACCGGAAGGATTGATCTACCTGAAACGAAATGGCGGTGTAGATCACCAGATCGCTCCTTCTTCCCGTGTATTTATTCACGGTAAAAAAGGAGCCGTGAAAGCTGTTTTCGGATGGCCTGCTATTCACACAAGACATGGCAGTGATCAAAAAGAGACGCAACCAAAAACAGAAAACCTCTGGCTTGACTGCGGCGCAAGAAATAAAAAAGAAGTGGAGGCTCTCGGTATCCATATCGGCGCAGTGGTGACTTACCAGGATGGCTTTGATGAACTCGCCAATGGTAACTATGTCGGTCGTGCATTTGATAACCGTATCGGGGGCTTTATGATCGCTGAAACAGCGAGACTTTTGAAAGAAAATAAAAAGAAATTACCGTTTGGCCTGTATGTAGTAAATGCGGTACAGGAAGAGATCGGTTTGCGCGGCGCTGAAATGATAGCAAGAAGGATAAAACCGGATATTGCTATAATTACAGACGTAACCCATGATACTACGACCCCGCTCATCAATAAAAATATTGAAGGTGATGTACAATGCGGCAAAGGCCCTTCCCTGTCATATGCCCCAGCGGTGCATAATAAGCTACTGGCAATAGTGGAAAAAGTAGCGGCGGATAAAAAGATCCCGATACAATGGAGAGCACTGAGCCGCAGTACCGGTACCGATACGGATTCATTTGCCTATTCAAACGATGGTTGTCCTTCTGTTCTTATTTCTATTCCTCTGCGCTATATGCATACTACCGTAGAGATGTTACACCGGAATGATGTGGAAAACACGATCAGGCTTATGTATGAAACTTTGCTAACTTTAACGCCGAAAACGAATTTGAGTTATTTGTGAGCGGTATTACAAAACTCATAACCTGTAGCGGCAGGTTATAGACAATGGTTGCACATCTATTATATATTGACCCGGGAAGCGGCAGTTATCTTGTGCAAGTGATCGCGGCGGCAGTTGTAGGTGTTGCTTTCTTTTTTAAAAATATAAAAATGTACATCCGTTCTCTTTTCACGCGTTCACCTAAAAAATCAAAGGATAACCCGCCGGCTGATGCCAAATAATTCCATTCATCATCCTTCATCTTACCGTGATCCATCAGGATTTATTTTTGAGAAGAATGGAGTGTTATATAGACAGATCAATCTTTCCTGTAAAGAACATTTTGATCATTTCATTCAAAGTGGCTGCTATGATCACCTGGTAACAACAGGATTGCTTATTTCTCATGAGAATGTTCTGGAAGATCTAACTGGCATTCCTGGGTATTATCAAACGATACGGCCCGAACGAATCCGATTTATCTCTTATTCATATGAATGGAGTTTTGACATGCTGAAAGATGCGGCATTGCTTACGCTGCAATTGGTAAAGGAAGCGCTGCAATTTAATGTGATATTAAAAGATGCGACACCATTCAACATACAATGGCATAACGGTAAATTGATCTTCATTGATACGCTTTCTTTTGAAAAATACGAGGAAGTTCCCTGGATTGCCTATCGCCAGTTTTGTGAATCCTTTCTTGGGCCGCTGGTTATTATGCATTACAGTAAAAAACAGCTACCTGAACTAATGCTGGCGTGGCCCGAAGGAATACCTCTTGCAGTTGTAAGTTCGCTGCTGCCAAAACGAAGTCGCTTTTCGTTACATACGTATCTGCATATTCTTCTGCATGCAAAATATTCGCAGAGAAAGAATGGAGATGATGACAAAAAAAAAGTTCTTTCTAAACAAAAACTTCTTAATCTCATCAGTAGCTTAGAGATGCTGATCAAAAAATTGAAAGTTGCTGGTCAAAAAAGTGTTTGGTCAGAATATTATGACGAAGCCGGTCAGCGAAACGATTATTTAGAGCAGAAAAAAAAGGTCATTGCCGGCTGGCTTGATGAAATAAAAGAAATAAAAAAAGCAGCTGATCTTGGGGCTAACAAGGGAGAGTTTTCAAAATTATTAGCAGAGAGAAACATTTATACCATTGCGGCAGATCTTGATCCTTATTGCATCAGCAATCTTTACAAAAATATCAAAGAAAAAAAAGAAAAAAATATTCAGCCGTTGGTGATCAATCTTGCTAATCCAACACCGGCTGGGGGTGTGAACAATGAAGAAAGAAGCTCGTTTACCAGTCGTGTGAATGCCGATATTGTACTGGCACTTGCGTTGATCCATCATTTGGCTATTGGCAAAAACATACCGTTTGAAATGATAGCAGATATGTTTAAGAGGTTAGGAAAAAAGCTGATCACTGAATTTGTTCCCAAAGAAGACGAAAAAGTAAAATTGATGCTAAGTCGAAAGAAAGATATTTATGCTGATTACACGGAAGCAAACTTTGTGAAAGCATTTGAAACATATTTTATCGTCATGGACAAAAAGGTTATTCCCGGTTCGGCGAGAATTTTATATTTAATGAAAAGAAATGAAGGATAGGCTGATCATATTTTTCAAACGATACCCGGTATTCCTTTTCCTGCTACCTGTCTTTTTTGTTCTGCATGGATATATAGAGAACTATGATTTTGTTGCTGCCAAAGATGCTATACCGCTTACCGGCCTATATTTTGGCTTCTCTCTTTTTTTCTATCTTATTTCGTGGTTGTTCTATAAAAACTGGATGAAAGCGGCCCTTATCGCCTTTTTTATTATGGCATTTCACTTCTTTTTTGGCAGCATACAGGATTTTTTACGAAATGTATTTCCCGGATCTTTTATTGCCAAATACATTTTTATTCTGCCACTGTCTTTTTGCTTATTCCTGTTTATCATTATCCCTGTAAAAAAAAGAAAAAGACCTTTAATGCAGCTCGCTTTTTATTTGAATTCTTTATTCTTACTGTTGATAGTTATTGATGTCATGTGGCTGCTGACAAAAACAACCAGCGGAAAACAAAAACATATTGAATTATCAAAAGAATTTATTCCCTGCCCTGAATGTAATACTCCCGACGTTTATATTATCATCGCAGACGAATATGCCGGGGATGAGGAATTAAAGAATATCTTTCATTATGATGATTCAGCTTTTTTCAAGCAAATAAAAGAGCGTGGATTTCATATTATCCCGAATAGCTCGTCAAATTATTTTGCCACACCCTATTCAATAGCTTCGACGTTGAATATGGATTATCTTGAAATAAGCGCCGGTACGAAACACCGGCTCCTCACCTATTCTTATGAAACGATCCGCGATAATAAGTTTGTCCGGTTTCTTCAGTCCTTGCGGTATCGACTTTACAATTATTCTGACTTTAGTTTTAAAGGTCACCCTCCCGCTGCACAGGAAACTTTTTTGCCCGCCAGTACCCGGTTGATCTCAGGCCAGACTTTTCTAAGCCGTCTGGATAGAGAGATCCGCTTCAATCTTATTTCGAAATTCAATTCGCAGACTGAGATCAGGAGAGTGGTATATGCAGATAGGGAAAACAACGGGAACCTTTTGAGCCTTACAATGAATGCCGGGAAAATAAAGTCTTCGCATCCGAAGATCGTGTTTACGCACCTGATGATGCCCCATTACCCCTACTATTATGATAAAAACGGAAATGAGTTCCCATTTGAATTGGTGATCGAAGGTAATCAGTATAATCTGCCGAATTATATCGAATACCTGCAGTACAGTAATAAAAAGTTGCTGGAAATGGTAGATCAAATCTTAAAAAATTCACCAACGCCACCTATCATTGTTTTGATGGGAGATCATGGTTTCCGGCATTTCAGAGAACGTGTTGATACAAAATACTTATTCTGCAATTTTGTTTCTGTCCATTTGCCGGATGGTAATTATTCGGCATTTAAAGACAGTCTCACAAATGTTAACTTGCTGAGAACTCTTCTTAATACTTCTTTCCACCAGCAATTGTCTTACCTGCAAGACACCACTTTTCTTCTGGATAATCCGTAATATCTTTAACCCCATGTTTGATCCAAAAAAAATATTAGTGCTGGCTCCTCATACCGATGATGGTGAACTTGGTTGTGGCGGAAGCATTGCAAAATTCATTGCTGAAGAAAGACAGGTTTATTATGCAGCTTTTTCTGTTTGTTCCAAATCCTTGCCGGAAGGCATGGCTGCAGATACGCTGGCGACTGAGTGCAAAAATGCAACATCTATTTTAGGTATTCCCACCGATCATGTTACGTTGTTTGATTTTGAGGTCAGGATCTTTCCAAACCATCGACAGGAAATTCTGGAAGAAATGGTTGCACTAAATAAAAAGATCCAACCAGACTTAGTGTTTATCCCTTCGTCCACCGACATTCACCAGGATCATGGTGTGATACATGTTGAGGCGTTACGGGCATTCAGGAATTCTTCATTGCTTGGCTATGAACTGCCATGGAATCATCCACCTTTTACATCCCCTTTTTTTATAAATCTGTCTGCAGATAACGTAGCAAAAAAATGGCATGCACTGCAAGAATATAAATCGCAATCACACCGGAACTATATACATGAAGATTTTATTCGTTCGCTGGCAAAGGTGCGTGGTGTACAAGCGAATTCAGAATACGCAGAAGCATTTGATGTTTATAAACTGATCGGCCAATAACAACCATCTAAAACAACCGCTTTTGCCGATTCCTTACTATTACTTATTGACCATTCACCACTCACTATTCACTGCTCACCACTTGATCCTTTCCCCAAACTTTCCCAATCCAAAATATTTATTGAGGGTCATGTTTAAGCCAAACTGGTTATAAGCTGTATTATTTTGGTATTGCGAGCGGGCATAACGAACCTGGAGCTTGTCGAGTATCAACGCAGCGCCTAATGAAAAACCATTTAGTCCGTTTCCGCCCCTTCCGATATTTAATTCCTGTCTTCGCAAATGATTGTAACCGGCTGTTACTTCTACCTTATCGCCAAGATAAACAGTCGTGGCTATCACAAAATGACGAAACAGCTTGTCGAAAGTTAATTTCTTTTCATTGTCATTTACAAATCCATTATCGTTATTAAACAACGTATCATTATAACTGATATTGAAATGCTGAAGGTGATGTGCAGTAAAAGAAAATCCGAACGGTGCCTTTTCCAGTTTTTTTGTCGCCCCAACTTCCAGATCAAACGGAAGATCGCCGGGATCAGTGTCATCATACTTTTTTATTTGAACTCCCATATTCTTAACCAGCAATGAAGCAGAAAATAAATTTATTGAATCATGATATAATATCCCAACATCAACTGCAACCCCATTTGAGTTGTATTGCCCGTAATTTGAACTGATGAACTTCAACGTTGCTCCATAATTCCATTTTTCCAAATAACTCCTGGATGCTGAGACCTGCATCACCCAATCTGTCGGATGAAATTTCCCCAGGATATTTCCGGCGGCATCTGTTTCCCGGGTAGTTCCATAATTAATGAAATTCAATCCCCACAAAAAGTTAGTGTTTAATCCCTGGTGATGATAGCCCAATGACAAGTGATAAGATGTAATACCGGCATAAAATCCGTTGAAGACCGCATTCAATTGAGAATGCATTTGTGATTTTAATAATGCGGGGTTATTAAAAGCAAGGCCTACATCATTGGATACCTGTGAAACATTGATGCCGCCTAAGGCCGATAGTTGCGGTGTATTGGGAAGTTTAAGAAAATTAAAGACAGTGTTGCCGCCGAGGGTCTGCGCAGACAATCGCAAAGAACATAATAATATCACTACAAGAATTCGCAACGGCATGACACAATTTCAAATTTTAAATTTAAAATTTGAAATTAATATCAAACCAATGCCAGTTCCAGCACCTGGTTCATCGTTTTTACATAATGAAATTTGATGCCTTTGATAAATTCAGATTCTATCTCCTGCACATCTTTTTCATTTTGCCAGCAAAGAATGATCTCTTTCAACCCGGCTCTTTTTGCTGCCAATACTTTTTCTTTGATGCCACCGACAGGCAATACTTGTCCACGCAAAGTGATCTCGCCCGTCATAGCGAGAAAGGGCTTTACTCTTTTTCCCGTCAAGGCGGATGCAATCGCCGTCATCATCGTAACGCCGGCACTGGGACCATCTTTGGGAACGGCCCCTTCCGGAACGTGAATATGAATGTTTTTCTTTTCAAACAACTTTTGATCGAGAGAATATTTTTTGGCATTTGATTGCAGATACGTCAGCGCGGTGCTCGCACTTTCTTTCATCACGTTACCGAGATTACCGGTTAGTTTCAATTCACCTTTGCCTTCGCTAAGGCTTGTCTCAATAAAAAGAATGTCGCCGCCGACATAAGTGTAGGCCAGCCCTACCGCTACACCGGCCATATTAGCCGTCTTATATATCTCGTTACTGTACTTTGATCTCCCGAGTATCTTTTCAATGTCATCAATTGTAACTACTGCTTTTAGTTTCCCTTTCATCGCCAGTTGCTTTGCAAGATTCCTCATGATAGAAGCCAATTGACGATCCAGCTCACGAACACCGCTTTCCCTGGTATAATCCTGGATAATTTTTTCCAATACTTTATCTGATATCTTAAAATTAGTGCTCTTTAATCCATGCAATTCCTTTTGCTTGGGTACTAAATGACGCTTCGCTATTTCTATTTTCTCCTCAACTGCATAACCGTTCAGATCAATTATTTCCAAACGGTCACGCAATGCTGGTTGTATATTCTGAAGATTATTTGCTGTAGCAATGAACAGTACTTTGCTCAGATCATATTCCGTCTCTAAATAATTATCATAAAAAGTGTGATTCTGTTCCGGGTCAAGCACTTCCAGTAAAGCGCTGCTCGGATCGCCGCGAAAATCACTTCCTATTTTATCTATTTCATCCAATATCATCACCGGGTTAGAAGATTTTACCTTTCGTATTGACTGTAAAATTCTTCCCGGCATAGCGCCGATATACGTTTTGCGATGACCACGTATCTCGCTTTCATCATGTAGTCCGCCAAAACTCTGTCGTGTATATTTTCTTCCAATAGCGTTGGCAATACTGCGACCAAGAGAAGTTTTACCTATACCCGGAGGTCCTATAAAACAAAGTATCGGGCTTTTCATATCGCCCTTTAGTTTCAACACAGCGAGATATTCAAGAATCCTTTCTTTGATCTTTTGCATGCCATAATGATCATTGTCGAGCGTCTTTTTTGCTTTCTTCAGATCATAATGATCTTCGGTATATTCTTCCCACGGAAGATCGAGCATCAGGTCCAAATGATTATACACCACTGAATAGTCCGGAGTGCTTGGGTGCATCCTTTCCATCTTTTCTACTCCCTTCTTAAATAATTCTTTTGCTGCGGCAGGCCATTTTTTTGCTTCCGCTTTTTTCAGCATCTCTTTTATCTCCTGCACATTGGATTCACCACCAAGTTCTTCTTTGATACTTTTCAACTGCTGTTGCAGAAAATATTCGCGTTGCTGTTTATCCAGTTCGGTTCTTGTCTTTGTAGTGACTTTATTTTTTAACTCGGCAAACTGCAATTCTTTTTGCAATAACTGCATTAACAGATCGGCTCTTTCCCGGATCTGGTTCAACTCAAGTAATTTCTGTTTTTCTTTTAACTCCGTATTCAAATTGCTGGAAACAAAATGTATAAGAAACGACGGGTTCTCAATATTGCGTAGAATAATAGAAGCCTCAGTTGGAATATTCGGAGAAAGTTGTATGATCTCAGTTGCGAGGTCTTTGATATTAGCTACATAAGCATCGAAATCGGAATCTTTAGGAGGTTCTTCTTCATCGAGGCGCTGGATCTTCGCTTTGAAATAAGGGTCTTCACCGATCACAGATTCAATACTAAAACGGCTTTTCCCTTGTATGATGATCGTGGTGCCTCCGTCCGGCATTTTTATTTGTTTAACGATCTTGGCGACCGTTCCTATTTTTTCAAGATCTTTTATTGCCGGGTCTTCGACATTGCTGTCTTTTTGCGCTACGACACCTATCAGTTTATCTCCTTTATAGGCATCGTTTACCGCTTTGATACTTTTATCGCGGCCCACTGTTATCGGCAGTACTACACCCGGGAACAAAACCGTATTTCGTAAGGGAAGCAAAGCTATTTCGGGGGGAACTTCTATACCATTCGAATCATCCTGATCGCTTTCATTCAAGGGAATAATTGGTAAAAAATCCATATCATCTTCAGAACGCAATAATAACTTTTCTATACTCATAATTTGATCTTCGTTAGACAATCTGTCACCCCGCTTCTGCGGGACGCAAAAATACAAAGGAATAGATGGTTGTCAACATTTGTGCCGTTAAACCCTGAAATGACATTTCTACCGGCTATATTCCATTGGTAGTCAAAAAAATCCCCTCAGCCATCGGCTGAAGGGATCCTTGTTCATGAGGCTTTAGATTTTATTTATAGGGCTAATCCAAGCGATACCTGGAATCCCTGGCTTTTCCATTGATCCTGGTTATCTATATCATTGATATTATTTAATCCGATAACGTAACGTCCGCTTATCCTGATAGCGCTGAGTTTGATCTGGGCGCCGGCGAGGAGTGAGAAGTCGCCTTTCTTGAAAGCTTCGCCGCCATTTTGTAATAAAGTTTTATCCTGCTGGATCAGGACACCAAACTGGGGACCTGCCTGGAGTGAAAGAAAATTTCCAAGTAACTTATAATTCAGCAAAAGAGGAATTGAAAGGTAACCGAGTTTTACTGTGCTTTGATCTGAATTAAAAACATTCTGGTAAATGTGTTTGTAATTACTATCAAGAGATGTCGAAACCTGGTTGAATAAAACTTCGGGCTGAATGGCGAATTTGTTTCCAAGTCCGATCTCGGCAAACCCTCCGAGATGATAGCCATATTTGAATTGATCTTTAAATGACATGCCATCAATCTTAATGATGTTTGCGCCGCCTTTAATACCAACATGAAACTGGGCCATCAAAGCCTGTGAAACGAGAAGAGCTGCAAGAAGCGAAAGGGATAGTTTTGTTTTCATAAATTTTAAAATTTAATTCCAGAAAAAAAATCAATGATAATGCCAGTGACCTGAATAACCTGTTAATTTGCATTAACGCCGCCATTGTTTTATGAATTTGTAAAACAGAAAAAGCAAACCATTATTGCAGAAGGGTTGTGAAGATTTTCCTAATCCGTATACCGGGCTTTTTAAAGTCTCCGTATCAGAAAATGAAACCTGTATTAATATTAAATGCGCACAGGAGATTATTCTTTTCAGCCGGAAAGTAGTAATCAAAATAGAGTTGAGGTTGAATAAAGAATTTGCCGAACGAATATTCTGAACGCAAATACAAAGTCATCGACAATGGTTGAAACTTTTGCGTCAAACTTACTTTCTGTGTATTGTTCAGGATGGAAACCGAACGAAGTGGACCTGTTGCACCAGTCGTTTGATTAAATCCAAATTTCTGCGTTCCGGCAGATAGTGATAGCATAGGTGAAAGACGAATGTGATCTTTATCCGAAAAAATATTCAACCAATAAAAATCATGACGCACCGTAATGGCCATTGAAAAATCGACAATGGATTTGGTATTGCTTTCGAAAATAGTAGCGGTGTCTTTAATGATAACATCCCGAATGGTTGTAACCGCATTTTGGACAACGGCGTTATAGATCGTATCCCTTTTACTAAATCTCGTTTTACTACCCCAGCCATAATTGACCGAGATGCCGGGTTGAAGCCAAGATTTTCTCCACAAGAAATATCCATTCAATTCATTTTCCAATGGAGAAGTATAAAAACGAACAGATCTTTTGGTGAAATAATGTGTAAGAGATATTCCGGTCGCCAACGTTCTGCCTTTAATAAGATCATACGATGGACTGATGGCGATTTGGTAGGTATTAAACCTGGCACTATCATGTATCACGTTACTCGTGAAAGTGATACCAGGACCGCTCTTGTCATAGTATCCAAGTGTTGGTGACCAGATCGTTTTCTTGACCTCTTTGATGCCCCGGCCTCTTGGAGTTCTGACCACATAGTTGAAATATCCTTGTCCGGCGGAAAGGCTCGTCAGCCAATAACTCCTCGGCGCCAGTATAGAATCAAGAAAAGCATCGATGTCATTTAGCAACTCATCAATATCGAGGTTGGGATCAAGCAATATATCATAGGCGGGTTGTTTCGGGATAGTATCAGGCTTATTTTCCTGGGCCAGGAGCTTCGTGCCGATCATAGTAAGAAATAGCAGAAAGATATATTTTTTGAACATCCGCAGTCTTTGAGTTCGGTTTATAGAGGTAAAATGGATCCGGACGATGAGACCATTTTTTGAAAAATAAGTTTAATAATAACGATTATTGAGGCTAAATCTTGTTCAGGTCAGTTCAAAAACTGTGATTTCGGGCAAAATACCCACTCGCCCGGGATAACCGATAAAGCCATATCCCCTGTTTACATAAAGCTTTTGAACGCCTTCTTCATATAACCCAGCCCATTGCCTGTAAACATACTGAACGGGACTCCATTTAAATCCGGGTATTTCAATGCCGAATTGCATGCCATGTGTATGACCGGCCAGCATCAGGTCTATATCCACATATTTTTTTCTTACTTCAGCATCCCAATGAGAGGGGTCATGGCTCATCAGGATCTTAAAGGGATAAGAAGATGCGCCTTCATGAGCTTTTTTCAGATCGCCATATTTTGGAAACCGTGCCTTAGCACTCCAGTTTTCCACTCCTATTACAGCAATTTTATCTTCGCATTTCTCTAAAACCACATGCTCATTCATCAGCAATCGCCAGCCAAGTTCACCATGGATCTGTTTCACTCGTTCGAGATTTGCTTTTTTTTCTTCTGCACTATCCCAGTTTACATAATCACCATAGTCATGATTACCAAGAGTAGAATACACTCCTAACGGTGCATTGAGCTTATTAAAAACATCCATGTAATCCTCCATTTCCTCAGCCTTATTATTCACAAGGTCACCTGTAAAAAGAATTAGGTCGGGCTTCTCTTTCATTGCCATTTCCACCCCTCTTGTGACTGCTTTCTTGTCCGTAAAACTGCCGCAGTGGATATCCGACACCTGGACGATCTTCAAACCTTTGAAAGAGGAAGGCAGTGTAGCAAATGAAAGCCGTATCTTTTTTAACCGATAGCGGTACTTGTTTCCAAAGCCATATAGCAACGAGCCAAACAAACCGCTTCCCACAATCATACCTGCCCAGCTAAGAAATACTGACCTGGAGATTCTTTCTCCTTGCTGCAGCATCTCACCTTCTGTATTGGAGAAAAAAAGCTTGCCCGCAACCCACTGAATAAGCCTTCGCAGATCATCAATAAGAAAAAAAATGGAGGCTACCAGTTTGGCAAAAAATAAACCTGCAACAATGGCAAACAGCGTGGTACGAAAAACTTTTGATTGATGCTGAAACTGCAGGTAAGGAAGGATCAAAAGAATAATTATGGCGATACCGGATAATGTCCAATATGCCGCATAGATTATCGTTCTTGTCCTGGTGCTTGTTGGATGGACGATCACCTTTATTGCCTGGAATACATAGATATCCAGCAGTATCATTAGCCCGATGAGTACCCACCAGAAGGGAGAATTTCGCATAAATAAAATTCAAAATTAGCTATCAAGCCGTTATAAACAGGTTTTGAGCAACTCTAATTTCCAAATGTGTGGCTATAAAATGGGCAAAACTTAATTTTGCAGTTTTAGATACAGGTGACAATTTTACCAGTCGCAATAAAAAATCAACCTAAAGTAATTTCTGAATGGCAAGAATCATCGGTGTTGCAAATCAAAAAGGAGGCGTAGGAAAAACGACCACAGCTATCAACCTGGCGGCCAGTTTTGCAGTGTTAGAGTATAAAACACTACTGGTGGACGGGGATCCACAGGCCAATAGTACAACGGGAGTTGGTTTTGATCTTCATAACATCACGCAAAGTCTTTATGATTGCATGGTCAGCGATGTCAAGGCAAGGGACGTGACGCTGAAAACAGAGATACCCTATCTTGATCTTCTACCTTCTCATATCGACCTTGTAGGTGCAGAGATCGAAATGATCAATTATCCAAGTCGCGAAATGGTATTGAAAAATATCCTGGAACCGCTGCGGGAAGATTATGATTTTATCATTGTTGATTGTTCACCTTCATTAGGATTGATAACCGTTAATGCACTGACGGCTGCCGATTCAGTTGTGGTGCCTGTGCAATGTGAATTTTTTGCGCTGGAAGGCCTGGGAAAATTATTAAATACGATCAAGATCGTGCAGAGCAGGTTGAATACCTCATTAAGAATAGAAGGTATATTGATGACGATGTATGATGGCAGGCTCAGGTTGTGCAACCAGGTGGTGAGTGAAGTACGGCGTCATTTCGAAGATATGGTCTTCAGCACTATCGTCCATCGCAATGCCCGGCTGGCGGAAGCTCCCAGTGTAGGCAAACCTGTGATATTGTATGATGCGAACAGTAAAGGCTCCATGAATTATCTCAACCTCGCTAAAGAAATACTTCAGAAAAATGATTTGACAAAGATCAAAAATGAAGAAAGGGTGCTGGAATTGTAAGCCTTGAGCTATGAGCTCTGAGCCGCGAGAACTAATATCCAAAATACAACCAATTCTGCTGATATATGAGAAACTTTAAACAACTTAAAATATGGCAAAAAGGGTTAGATATTGCTGTCAACTCATTTAAGTTGACAAGTACATTTCCAAAAGAGGAAAAGTATGGTCTTACTTCACAAATTACAAGATCGGCTGTTTCGATTCCTTCTAATGTAGCCGAAGGAAGCAGTCGCAGCAGTAATAAAGACTACAGCAGGTTTATTGAAATATCTCTTGGCTCTTCATTTGAGCTGGAAACTCAGGTGCTGATAGCAGATATGGTTAATTTTGGGCAAAAAGAAATAAGGAATAGTATTTTGAAGGACATTGATGAAGAACAAAAAATGCTGATGAGTTTTCTGAATAAGCTCAATTCCTGACTCGCAGCTCATTGCTTAAATCTCATAGCTTTTTTTTATGCAGAATCCCAAACAAAATAAAGAAGCGCTCGGAAAAGGTATCCGGTCATTACTGCAAAGTATTGACACGGACCTGAAGACCACCAGTGGCGAATTAAAATCGGCCGTTGTAGAAAATGCGACCAATATCAACCGAGTCCCTGTTGGTGACATCGAAGCTAACCCCAAACAACCACGCCGGGATTTTGACGACCAGGCGTTGAAGGAATTAGCCGAATCGATAAAACTTCATGATATCATACAACCTGTGACCGTTTCCAAATTGCCTTCAGGAAAATACAGGATGATAACCGGGGAGCGAAGATGGAGAGCGGCGAAAATGGCCGGACTGAAAGATATCCCGGCTTATGTGCGCCAGGCAAATGATGCACAGCTATTGGAATTGGCGCTGTTGGAAAATTTGCAAAGAGAAGATCTTAATGCGATTGAAATATCTCTTAGCTATAAACGGATGATGGAGGAATTGGATTATAACCAGGACCAGGTAGCGGAGAGGATGGGAAAAGATAGAAGCACTGTTGCTAATTTTATCCGTTTATTGAAGCTTCCTCCCGATATCCAGTTAGCAGTGCGCAATGGTGAAATAAGTATGGGTCATGCCAGAGCGTTGATCAATGTAGATACCATCGATAAACAATTATATATTTTCAGAGAGATCACTGAAAAAAAACTTTCCGTTCGGCAAACGGAGGCATTGGTGCGAAATCTCTACAAGTTGAGTGGCCGAGTTAAAAAAACTTCAAAAAACTCATTGGCCCCGGCATACCAGAAAATAGAAGATAACTTAGCTTCGCATTTCAGCACCCGTGTAAAACTGAAGACAAGCAGGAATGGAAGCGGGCAGATGATTATTGAGTATTATTCGCCGGAAGAACTCAATAAGATACTCGGGCAAATGGACATTAAGGTAGATTAAATGAAAGCCAGCAACTCACACCGGGAGTATCGAGCATGAAGTTTAAAAATCATTTTGGGGGAAAATATTTCTTTGCGTTTGTTGCAATAATGCTGGCAACGGTCAGTGCTTTTGCCCAGGATGAAAAAGAAAAATTAGTAAAAGCCGACTCGCTTACTACTACAACGATTGTGACCGACTCATCAAAAAATGGTGTAGAAAAAAAGATCAGAGTCTATAATCCCAAAAAAGCGGCTCTTTATTCTGCTATACTACCTGGGTTAGGCCAGATTTACAATAAAAAATATTGGAAGCTGCCTATTGTATATGGAGCGTTAGGTATTTCTGCCGGCGTTTTCTTTTATAACCTGACCAACTATAAAGACACCCGCTTTGCTTATGCCGCTAAATACAAAGCATCGCAACCCGGGGCAACCGCGGCAGATTCTGTTGATTATTTTAAAATCAAATCTCCTTTAGAACGCTATTCTACTGGCGCATTAAGAAATTATCGTGATTCATTCAGGAGGGATATTGATTATTCAGTCCTTGTTTTTGTTCTTCTTTGGGGATTAAATGTGGTGGACGCCGCGGTAGATGCTCACTTAAAAGCTTTTGATGTCAGTCCTGATCTTAGCCTGCACATTAAGCCCGGTCATAGCCAGATGGCCGGCACCAATGGTATCAGCCTCGTATTGTCTATGCGATGAAGATATTTGACGCCTGAAGTTTTGTTGTTATCATTTAACTTTGAAACCTTACCTGCTTCCGGAATATTTTTCAAACAGATTCTGAAACAATAACTATGAATATTGCTCTCATTGGTTATGGGAAAATGGGAAAAACCATTGAAGAAGTTGCATTGAAACGCGGTCACAACGTCGTTTTGAAGATTGACGAATTCAATGTCGCTGATCTTACCAAAGAAAATATTTCCAAAGCTGATGTAGCCATTGAGTTCACCGGTCCGCACAGCGCTTTTGAAAATATAAAAAAAGCGATTAGTTTTCAGACGCCTGTCGTATGCGGCTCTACCGGCTGGACAGAACGCCTCGATGAAATAGAAAAATATTGCATAGAAAAAAAAGGAGCTTTCGTGTATGCCAGCAACTTCAGTATCGGCGTAAATATTTTTTTTGAGGTGAATAAAAAACTTGCCTCGTTAATGCAGCAGCATACCAACTACGATGTAAGTATCGAAGAAACCCATCATACATCAAAAAAGGATGCCCCGAGCGGAACCGCGATCACACTGGCTGAACAGGTCATGGAGCAACTGCCTTATAAAAAAAAATGGGTGAACAAGGAAAGCAGTGATCCTTCAGAACTTTCCATCGTCAGCAAAAGGATCGATCCTGCGGCTGGTACTCATATCGTTAAATACTCCTCTGCCATCGATGATGTAGAGATCATACACACGGCCCATAGCCGGATGGGATTTGCATCAGGCGCCGTACTTGCCGCTGAATTCATAAAAGATAAGAAAGGATGTTTTAGCATGAAAGATGTTTTGAACTTTTAATTCATCTCTATGAAATATTCCGCAGTTACGATACTTATATCCTTTTTATACATTTCGTCACTCGTTGCACAAAATAATACTGACAGCCTGGGGAATGTGATGTATTCGTCCAGGCCCTACAAAGAAAAAATACAAGCCTACATCTTATACGTAGAGAATTTTCTTTTAAAAAATTTTGATACTGTCGCAGAAGCCGGTCATAAGGGTATCGAACTTGCAAGAAAAAATGGTGACTCGATCAGTGTTGCCGAATTAAAAAGGCGTCTTGGGACAGCGCAATATTTCACGGGCAACTATGATCTCGCTGCAAAAAATTACTATGAAGCGGTAGCCATCCTGGAAAGATCGTCCGAAAAAAAGAAACTCGCTTTAGTATATAACGAGATCGCCAAGCTTCTATCGCAAAACAAGAGACCTGGCCCGCGCATTACAGAACTATGATAAGGCGATGGATATTTTTCGTGAGTTAAACGACTCTACAGGAATTTCAATGATCTTAAATGAGTCGGGTGTCGTTTTTGAATACAAACAAGATTATGACGAAGCCATCCGCCGCTATGAAGGTTCTTTAGAAATTGCCGAAGCGATCAAAGATTCTGTCGGGATTGCTTATGCTTTAAATTTTATTGCAGGCGTACAAGTGATCCAGGGAAAATATGCAGCAGCAGAAAAAAACCTTTTGCAGGCCCTGGAAATAAGAAAAAAAATGAAAGATAGCCTGGCCATCGCACTTAATTATACTGATCTCGGCGCCACGTTGAATGCAAAAGGCGATTATGCCAAAGCAGTGAATTACCTGGATGCCAGTAATCGTATTGCGGAAAAGATCCACTACCCGGAATTGATGTCAAATAACTATAACGAGCTTGGTTCCGTTGCTGAAAAACAAGGCAACTACCAGAAAGCTCTTGCATACTTTCAGCAAAAAATGGTTATCCGCGATAGCATTTTCAGCCTTGAAAAAACAAAACAGATAGAAGAGTTGAATACGAAATACCAGACGGTAAAAAATGAACAGATCATTGAGCAACAACAAAACCGGATCATAAAGCAAAACTTTTTGTTTATTGGTTTAGCCGGGTTAGCCTTGATGACCGGGTTATTGGCATGGTCGCAATACAAAAGATATAAACTCAGAAAAGAAACCCAATTGAAGACGGAAATACTAAAGCAGCAGGAACTGGCTACCAAAGCGGTGATCGAAGCCGAGGAAGTAGAAAGGCAGCGTATTGCCCGCGATCTGCATGATGGAGTGGGTCAAATGATGAGTGCTGCTAAGATGAATCTTTCGGCGTTTGAATCGGAAATAAAGTTCAGCAACGAAGAACTAAAACGTTCGTACGATAAAATCATCAGCCTTGTGGACGATAGTTGTAAAGAAGTGCGACATGTTTCTCATAACATGATGCCCAATGTGCTTTTGAAAAATAGTCTTGCCGCAGCCCTTCGTGATTTTGTTGATAAAATAGACAAAAAAAACCTGGATATCCATTTATATGCCGAAGGCCTGGATGAACGTCTCGATTCCGATATAGAAACAGTTCTTTACCGGGTGATCCAGGAGTGTGTGAACAATGTGATAAAACATTCGGAAGCCTCAACATTAGATATTTCAATTGTCCGTGACAAAGAAGGCATCAGTGCAACAATAGAAGATAATGGTAAAGGATTTGATGTCCTTGATAAAGAGACGTTCGACGGTATCGGTTTGAAAAATATCCGGACACGAGTTGAATACCTGAAAGGTACAGCAGAATTTGATTCAACACCGGGACGGGGAACTGTAGTTAGTTTATACGTACCAATTCAATCCTGAACGCGGAAAATATAAAACCAGTTTACCCCTAAAACAAGTTAAAAATATTTATTACTGCCATCTCTGAATTTCATTCCTCTTCAAATACACACAATTGTTATAGAAGCAGATTTTTTTAGTATTTTCAACTTTCATCAAAAATGAAGAACGAAAAAATAAGTCTGGCTCTTGTTGACGATCACCAGATCGTAATTGATGGGTTGATGTCGCTTCTAAAAGGACATGAGAGGTTCCGTTTTGCTTTTGCTACCACCGATTCGCGGGAAGTCATTGAGAAAATGGGGGAAACGCATGTTGATATATTACTGACGGATGTTATGATGCCTGAGCTGGGCGGCAATGTGCTGGCAAAGCAGGTCAAAGAAAAATATCCTGGTATTAAAATACTGGCTCTCTCCATGAGTGGACAGGGTGACCTGATAAATGAAATGATCAATGACGCCGATATTTCAGGCTACGTTTTAAAAAATATCGGGAAGCAGGAATTAATAAAGGCTCTGGAGAAGATAGCAGGCGGTGGTATTTATTTCAGCGATGAAGTTATCAATGAGCTTCAACGGATCAGCCAGCGCAGAAAAGAAAATGAAGAAGCTCACCTGACAACCCGGGAGGTCGAGATAGTCAGGCTGATTGAAAAGGAATACAATAACAAGCAAATTGCCGAGGCCCTCTTCATCAGTGAAAGAACGGTAGAAACTCACCGCAAGAATATTTTCCGCAAGACCAATACAAACAGTGTGATCGGGCTGGTCAAGTATGCTTACGAACACAAACTTATATAGAGTCCGATTTTGACCCCAGGGGCAAGGCTTCTGCTCTGAAAATTTGGCAAATCTTCACTTCGTCCCGACTTTTTTTCAGGAATTTTTTTCCGGTCTAAACCTCAAAACACAATTGGCATAAGATTCGAAGGAACGACTCAAAAGAAAAAAAATTAAATCATGAACCGGCCATTCGAGATCAGGTTTGATTTCCCTTTGGCTTATTCAGACTTAACAATTTCTCTTAAAGCCACTGCGGAACTCCATAGCTCAGATCCTTACTTTGTCGTAAGTGATTTTCATTTTACTCATCTTTGTCGGGGCAGCGACGAAACTTCCATCTTGCCTGCCCAGGAAATAAAACAGATAAGCAGCCCTGCCGGTATGGTTTGGGTCCATAAGGATTCGGAAAAAGAATCTCTGCTGAGCCGGACAATCGGGCAGGCTATTGAACACTTGCTGAAGGACGAAAAAGCTGCTGGCAGTGTGCACGATTCAACCTGAACACTACCAACAACTCTATTTGCATAACTTCTTATTGTTTTACGATACTGATGTGTTGCCTGAAATTTGTTTCCAGCGATTGTACCTGGAAGAAATAAAGGCCTGCCGGCAGTTTTTCCATTTCATACAAACGTATAACATGGCTGCCCGCTGTAAATGCTGAGCGTTTCTGCCAGATTATTTTGCCGTCCATATTTATCAATTGCATATTCAATTGGACCGGGTTTGGTGCATTGATGGTCACATCAGCTACGTCAGTAACAGGATTAGGTGAAACCTTTGCCTGCAAGGACAAATTCCACGGGTCAAGTGCAACCACCTGGCTGTATTTGGTCCTGCCATCATTGTCAATCGAAACAATGCGATAAAATCTTTTACCTGCTAATACTTCATTGTCACTCCAGCTATATGTCTTACTGCCTGTTGCCGGCACAAGGGTCATTTGATGCCAATCCCCTCCATTATTTGATCTTTCTACTTTATAACCCTCAACCTCGTGTTCTTCGGCCACTTCCCAGGAAAGTTTAGCAGCCTGGTTTATTATTTGACCATTGAATAAAATGAATTTTACTGGTAAAGTCGTAATAGCAGCCGGAAGAGCAAAAGCATTAGCATCATCTACATCCCAGTTGGCCGAATTATGTATCAGTGCCCTGTCAGTAGCTGCGATGCCTGTCAGCGTGACGGCCGTTTTCAATCTTGCATTATCAACCTCGGGATTGATATAAAAAGCATAGTTATTTGTGCTAAGTGCAGGAGGTAATGTTGTAGATGTGGAACTAAACGTACAGCTTGTTACGGTCGCATCCCACGGCCCATTCATTCCTATTCCGGCAATTAAAGTAGGTGAAGCCAACGTTCCCTGGAAGGCAAAAACATTGTCACCACCGGTTGCAAGACTCATGTAGTCAGTCGGGACATTATAAGAAGCCTGGAAACCTGTAGCAGAACCAACATTGGCTGACGGGCTGACTTTGCAGCGAATGTAAACCTGTGTACCGTAGTTCATATTCGAAGTCGCCGTCCACTTCACCACTCCATCTGACAGAGCACCGGTACTTGCGCCACAGCTATTGGCGGATTGGAAGCCGTTGATATCGGATCTCCAACCGAAATCAGTAAAGTAGATCACAGTACCGGAAGTAATGCTGCGCAGCAACACAAATGCAAAATCATCATTTGCGGGCGATCCATTTACGGTATTGTCATCGGCATTGTAACCAGTGAAAGCAATATCGCCGGCAGATAAAGTTGTTTGGGCATCAACAGTGCCAACATTGGTAAAAACGGCGATACATGAAAAAAGAACATGGGTAAAGTTTCTCTTCATAGAAATACGGATTTTTAAATGGTATAAAAAATAGCCGGAAATAAACGGGATGGATTTCGCGATATTGTGCTCCAATATTTTATTAACCGACGACTAATTAAAAAATACTGCCGGGTCCTAAAGGAAAATACTTAACGAAAAAATTATTTCTCCTAAATTTGACGATGTCTAATGTGTTAGGATATTACCCGGATAGATAAAATAATTGAACATGAAAAAATATTTTCTTCATGACGGCATCAACCAGTACGGCCCGTTTGATCTCACCGAACTGGAATCAAAGATCATTACTCCGCAAACAATGGTTTGGTATGATGAATTACCCACATGGAAACCTGCCGCGGAAATAGAAGAACTGAAAAATCTTTTAAATAGTAAAGTGCCCGCTTCCCAAATATTAACTCCGCCCGTCATGTCGGCTAAGGATGAAGACTGGAGCAAAAAAATGTACTATTATACTGACAATGCAGGACAACAGGGTCCATTTACATTAGAGCAGTTAAAAAGCAGGCCGATCCAGGCGAATACGCCTGTATGGTATGATCCGCTTCCGGAGTGGACAACGGCTGAAAAAGTAACAGGGCTAAAAGACATTATTAATCATACTCAACAAACCACAACGATAGTGACGCAGAAAAAACTATATTATTACCTGGACAACGCCGGGCAAAAGCAAGGACCATTCGAATTGGAACAGTTAAAGGGAAAGCCTATCAACAGTGCGACGATGGTATGGTATGAGCCGCTGCCTGAATGGACCGCTGCAGGTAAAGTGGCTGAATTGAATGATATCATTAGCTCAGCCCCACAGGTTACTGCGACTCCACAAAAAAGATCATATTATTACCTGGACAGCGCCGGTCAAAAACAAGGTCCTTTTGAATTCGAACAATTGAAAGGAAAATCAATCAATAATGCAACGCTGGTGTGGTATGATCCATTGCCTGAATGGACAGCAGCCAATAAGGTGGCAGAATTAAAAGATATCATAAGCAATGCTCCGCAGGTTGCTTCGACTGTCACTGCACAAAAGAGATTATATTATTATATAGATGGTGCCGGACAGCGGCAAGGTCCATTTGACCTGGAACAAATGAAAGGGCAACCGATAAAGGATTCAACCCTTATCTGGTATGATTCATTGGCGCACTGGAAAAATGCAGGCAGCGAGGAAAGTCTGAAACATATTATTGGCAATGGGCAACCAAGTGCTGTGGACTGGAGTACGAAATTATTTTATTACACGGATGCTACCGGTCAGCAGGGACCGTTCACATTGGATCAATTAAGAGGAAAACCTATTACCGCAACTACCCCGGTTTGGTATGACCCACTTCCTCAATGGACAACAGCCGGCCAGGTTGAAGGATTGAAAACAATTATTCAATAGCAACGGTTTCAATACGATTACTGTTGAAGCGGAATATTGACAAGATTCTCATATAGGCATGTAATCGTCTTTCTGATAACGGTGTTAAAGCCTTCCGTGTATCCCGGCTTGCATCCATTTGTGATTACGACGATACCAAATTTTTCTTTGGGATGAAAAAACATGGCGCTGTACAGTCCATAAGCAGAACCTGTGTGGCCCTTCATTGTTTTTCCGGGAATAAGTTTATCGGTTGTCATGATGGCCAGCCCATATCCCTCTTTATCAGATAGCGGCGTCTGCATCGTTTTGGCACTTTTTTTTGAAATAATTTTTTCGCCTTTATACTTACCATAGTTCATGTGCATGGTCATATACTTTGCCAGGTCGGTAGCTGATATCTTCATACCACCCGTGGGAGAAAAGATAGGAGTACTGTAGCCCATCACGTAATTCGTTATCTCTTCTCTGCGTGGTGCATACGCATTAGGTGATGGAACCAGTTTCTTTAATGAATCATCATAATCATAGATCGTTGCAAAGCGTGAGCCGTCCAATGAATCAACACAATAACCGCCATACAATCCCAGGGGATCGAGAACATGATGTTTGACATACTGATCAAATCGTTCACCTGATATTTTTTCTATGATCGTCCCGATCATGTTATAATTAAGATTGCAATACTGGTAACCTGTTCCCGGCTCATAATCATTGTAACATTTGGCCCAATCGGGATTTTTATCGGGATTGATCGCGTCAAGCGTAAAATATCCCTGGCTGTCATTGACGCTTGACCGGTGCGACATTATCATTCGCAAGGTTATAACCGTTCCCGGAAATTTCGGGTTCCTGACTTTGAAACCGACGAGGTTACTTATATCGTCATCCAGTGAAAGTTTTTTTTGTTTTGCCAATTGCATAATTGATGTCGCTGAAAACGATTTGGAAATCGAAGCGATCCTGAACAGGCAATCATTCGTCAATGGCTGGTTGCTTTCCACATTTTTCATTCCGAAAGAATGTGTGTAAATGATAGCATTATTTTTTACAACCACCACAGAAAGGCCGACGACTTCATGTTGTTGCATAATGTCGCGGATGCCTGCCTCTGCTTTTTCCGCCTGGGAAAAACAAGTCATTGAGATCATCAGTGCAGAAAAAAAAGTGGTAATTGGTTTTAGTAAAGCTGGTCTTTTCATTTTAGAGCGATTAATTTATAAATATAGGTAAAGGAAAGCTAATAGGAAACGGGTAGTGTCTCAGTTTGAAAACCCTCGTTTTTAATCTATGAAAAAGAGCCACGGAAACACGCCTGCCTGACGGCAAAGGCAGGCAATCAAACTGAATAGTTATCAGATCTCTTTTTATTTTTTCCGTGCATCCGTGGCAAAAAAATTCAAACTGAGACATTACCAGAAAACGCAACCAACAGACGTCCTATTAGAAAATTTTACTACCATCCTTTTGCGGTATGCCATTTGTATCTTTAACTGAAAACTTATTTTCGCTTATGCCAAAACTTTTTATGTTATTGGTCGGGTGTTCGCCCGCCGAACGTAATATCGAACAGCATGATGTTTTCTTCGGTATTAGTGAAACCATCAAAGATCTTGTGCCCGCAGTATTGGCTTTCTGGCCCGGAGGGAATAAACTTCATTTCGATGCCTGGCGGGAAATAACAAATGTGAATGGTTATAGTGTGAGCATTGTTTTAAATAACGGAAACAAACCAAACAGTGCTGCAAAACTGTTCTTTATTAATCTTGGCGGGTATAAGCCAAATGAGTTCGAAGAGTTTCATTATAAAATGGTGATTGCGGCGGCTGATAAAGGAGAGGCAGTCAGCAAAGCAAAACAAACCACGTTTTACAGGCACACCGGTTTTACAGGGGCGACATCACATATTGATGATAAGTATGGTGTCGATGTAGATGATGTTTACGAAATAGCGGATATCCTGGGCGGTGATACAAAAGACAAATACAGCTTGTTAGTAAGACCGAACAATTCATTAGAGGAAGATGAGATACACCTGGGCTATTTTAAGCTCAGCATGTTTCAATAAGAAAATTCATTAATAACACTTACTACCCTTTGAGCTGGTAAATGAAAAAGGAATCAATAATAATTATTGGTGGAGGTGCTGCAGGGCTGATGGCTGCAAAAGATCTCGCAAATAAATATGATGTCATCATCCTGGAAGCGGCTCCCCGATTAGGTGGCCGGATATTGAGCAAGACTTCAACGCATTCATCAAAGATCATTGAAGCTGGTGCTGAATTCATTCACGGTCATCAAAAACTCACGCTGGAATTATTAAAAGAAGCAGGAATAAAATATACGCCTGTCGAAGGCAAAATGTATCACAAGGAAAAAGGAAAATTGGAAGAACAAACGGAAATGATCGAAGGTTGGGACGAGCTGCTGAAGCAGATGAAAAAAATAAAGACGGACATGACGATGCATGATTTCCTGCAGGCATATTTTGGAAATGATGACCAGGCTGATCTTCGTCGTCATGCTACCTACTATGCAGAAGGATTTGACCTGGCTGATGTAAAAAAAGCCAGTGTTCAATCCCTGTATAAAGAATGGTCGAATGAAGAATATGAGAATTTTCGCATTCCCACTGGTTACGGTGCATTAATTGATTTTTTGAAAAAAGAATGTGAGAAAAAAGGTTGTGATATCCTCGCCGATAACCTGGTAAAACAAATTGATTGGGAGAAAAATGAAGTGACGGTTTACGCCAATGACGATCAAAAGTATTTTGGTAACAAAGTCATCGTTACAGTGCCGCTTGCTGTGTTAAAAAGAGCTGGAGATAAACTTTCAATAAATTTCACTCCCCCTCTTGATGAATATATTAAAGCAGCAAATGATATCGGCATGGGCGCTGTGATAAAGGTGGTATTGCAATTTCATCGCCGGTTTTGGAAAGAGGATCTCGGTTTTATTTTTAGTGAGGAGATATTTCCAACTTGGTGGACACAATTGCCCGATACCAGTCCTGTATTATCCGGCTGGGTTGGCAGCACAAAAGCGGAACAGTTATGTGACCAAAGTGATGAACAGGTACTGGAAAAAGCGATCCTGTCATTGTCTTCTATTTTTGAAATATCGCATGACGACATAAAAAATAATTTGCAGGAGGCAGATATTTTTAACTGGCAAAGTGATGAACTGGGATTGTATGGCTATAGTTATAATACGCTTCGTACACCAGCGGCACGTCAGCTCTTAAATACGCCGATAGATCAAACGATCTTTTTTGCCGGAGAAGGATTATATGCAGGTAAATCTCCGGGAACCGTGGAAGCTGCACTCGCAAGCGGAAAAGAAGTCGCAGCAAGAGTATAGATAGTTTGCATTCGCTTTAAGAGAAAAAATCTAATTTGCAATTCTAACACGCTTCTGTATGAGATATCAAATAACTCCTGATCAAATTCAATCTTATCAAACCAATGGTTTTATTGTAATTGAAAACTTTCTGTCGCCGGACGAATTAGAGCATTGGCGTAAGGCTGTTAATACTGCCGTAGAAGACAGAGCAGGAATAAAAATTCCGGGAAAAGATATTAAAACCGGTGAAGCCGATGGCATCAATGAAGATGCTGATTATTTTGCAAAAGTATTTGACCAACTATTGAACCTCTGGCAAACGAATGCAGAAGTAAAAGACTTGATGTTTGATGAACGTATCGGTAAAATGGCAGCGCAATTATCCGGCGCTGACGGTATCCGCATCTGGCATGACCAGGCATTAATCAAACGTCCGTGGGCGAATCCGACTGCATGGCACTTAGACACACCATTCTGGTCTTTTTCTGATCGCAAAGCCATTTCGATCTGGGTAGCATTGGATGATGCTACTTTGGAAAATGGATGTCTATATTTTATTCCCGGCTCTCATAAGATCACCAACTTTGATAAAATAACCATTGGAAGAAATATGGATGGAGTATTCGACATTTATCCTCAACTAAAAAAATCAAACCCGGTCGCGGCGCCGATGGAGGCCGGCAGTTGTTCTTTTCATAACGGTCTTACCGTGCATGGTGCCAATGCGAATATGACCAGTGGATTTCGCCGCGCCATGACTTGTGCTTACTTGCCGGCAGGAAACATATACAACGGCGAGCCGAATATTTTACCTGATGAATATTTAAAAACTTTAAAGGTTGGCGATCCACTGAATAATGAAGAACAGAACCCACTTATCTACAGGGTCCCGATAAGATAAAGGTTTAGAAGTGTAAAAAGTTAAAGATTCAGATTTTGCCGACTGGTTGATAATTTCTGAAACTCGTTAAACATGCCAAATGATTTAAAACAACCATGAATTGAAAAGAAGAACTTTTATTGCACATGGATCGGTCTTGACAGCCGGCTTTCATTTCAGAAAGTTGTTACCCGTTTCTGCTGCAAACACCAATACAGATTCATCACTGTATTCAATATTTAAAGAACCCGCAAATATCTATCGTCCATTTGTGCGATGGTGGTGGAATGGTGATAAAATTGAAAAAGATGAATTGGCAAGAGAACTTCGCTTATTAAAAGATGCCGGCATCGGTGGCGTCGAGATCAATCCAATAAAATTTCCTGCAAGAACAGATGACACCGTCAAACGATCTGTTGGATGGCTCAGCGATGAATGGACAGAATTATTGCAATTCGCATTCAATGAAGCCAAATCACTTGGTATGACCTGCGACCTGATCGTCGGATCAGGATGGCCATTTGGTGCTGAATGGCTGGAGGGTGAAGAACGTTCGCAGGTTGTTGTGATAGGAACAAAAAAATTAGAAGGTCCCCTGGATTATGAGGTTTCATTGTTTGATCTTTTTAAAGAGGCTGATCCGACAATCAGTTCTCCTTTCGCTGGGCGAAAAATGGAGATGCTTTCAGTGACATTAACTCCGTCGGTGATCAACAGCATTAATGATATAAAAGATCTTTCCTCTCAAATACCAAATGGAACTGTTCGTTTCAAGATACCAGCAGGTAAACATGTATTGTATGCAATGGTAAAAATTCACGGCTTTATGCAGGTGATACAAGGTGCGCCGGGTGCAACAGGACCTGTTCTCAATCATTATAATAAAGCCGCAGTAAGAAAATATCTAACAACAATGAGCGATACCATTCAACAAAAGATCGGGTCGCTTTCAAGTTATATCCGCTCCTTGTTCACCGATAGTTTAGAATTGGAAGGAGCTAACTGGTGTGATGACATGCAGCAGGAATTTCAAAAGAGAAGAGGTTACGATATCATGCCTTACCTGCCCTATGTATTATATAAGATAGAGGGTATGGGCAATACATGGAACTATGATCATGGCGCTGAACATGGACCGGATTTCAAAGAAATGATACAAAGGATGAGGTATGACTTTGAATTAACGAAAGCAGAATTGATCAAAGAAAGATTCGCTGATACATTTATCAATTGGTGCAAAGAAAATAGCGTGCAATCGCGAATGCAGGCCTATGGCAGAGGGCAGTTTCCGTTGGAAGGAAGCTTTGATGCAGATATTCCTGAATGTGAAACGTGGATACGGCCGGGGCTTGGAGAAGAAATGAGCGAAACAGATTATAGAGTTGGGCGGGCCTATACCATGGTCAACAAATATGTTTCATCCGCCGCACATTTAAAAGGAAAGAAACATATCAGTTGTGAAGAGCTGACGAACATTCACCAGGTTTTTAACGCATCACTGGAACTGATGAAAGTTGCAGGAGACCAGAGTATCATTTCAGGCGTCACCCATCCAATCTTTCATGGCTTTAATTATTCACCACCGGATGCTCCATTTCCCGGCTGGGTGATCTATGGAACTTTTATTAATGAAAAAAATCCTTGGTGGCCTTATTTCAAATATTTTACTGAATATAAAACAAGACTATCAGCTTTATTACAACAGGCAACCATGTTTGCCGACATTGCTATCCTGCCACCCACTGCAGATCTATGGAGTAAATATAGTGCGCAAAATGACCCTTTCCCCGCGGTGATGTACCCGGAATGGCAAACATTGGTATGGGAAGCTATTCATCAAAATGGAAGCGGCTGTGATTATGTATCCGAAAAGGTAATTCAGGATTCAGTTTTTAAAGATAGTTTAATGCAGTACGGCGAACGAAGGTATCATACTATTTTCCTTACACAAGTGGAAAGTATGGAGCCGGCAACTGCAAAAAAATTATACGATTTTCATGTGTCCGGGGGAAAGGTTTTTTTTATCGCATCATATCCGTCTAAAGCTTGCGGGTGGAAAGATCATGAGCAACGAGACAAAGAAGTTCAACAATGGATCAAAAAAATCCGGGATTCATATACAACTTGCTGTTCGTTTGCAGAGAAGCCAACTAAAGATTTTACAAATTGGTATAAAGCCATTCAGATGCAATCCGGTATTGAGCCCTATGTATTGTTTGATTCGCCCAACAAATTTGTAACGCAGGTAAGATGCCAGGCAAAACAGGCTGAGATCTTTTTATTGATCAATTCGAATATGAACGAATCATATGAAACAAAATTTGAGTTATCGAAAAAAGTTTTTTCAGGCAAACAAGGATGGCTTTGGGATCCGGAGAGTGGGGAAAGGCTGAAGTTGACAATTATTGATGATACTGTCACATTAGATCTGGGGCCATCAGATTTGAAGCTGCTTGTATTTGAAAATGAAAAAAAGGGACCGCTTTATAGAAAGGAAACAAAAGCTGTTAATAATAATAGAAGAATCTTAGATCAATGGTCATTGACAGGATATCATATCAACGGCAGCCTCATCAAAAAGGAAATAAACGGTCTTAAAGATCTTAAAGAGCTAAATGAATGGGTTGATTTCGGCGGTAATATTGTTTATAAAACCAACTTAGAGATCAGTAATGGTGACAAATTCGAATGGCTGGACCTGGGTAAGGTCTATGGAGTTTCGGATTTATTGATCAATGGAAACAATGCCGGGGTCAAATGGTACGGAAGACGGATCTTTAACATCGGGAAATTGGTTAAGAGCGGAAAAAATACCATTGAAATAAAAATCACGACTACGATGGGTAATTATTTAAAAAGTCTAAATAGCAGCCGGGTTGCGCAATATTGGACGAATGAGGGCAGAACGATCCAGCCGCTACAGTCCAATGGGATAACCAGGACCTGTTATCAAAAAATTCCCGCAAGGCGCAGCGACGCAACAACATGCTTTCACGCTGCGCCTCCCAATAAAGAAATATTGTATTGCTGCCTTGATTTGTGTTCAATGCTTTCAATCGTCAGCAAAAGATTATCCGGCTTCATTATTCGGGATCTATTCGGACGGCGTGACGCTTAATACGAGGTCTATACAGTTCGCCATTGATTATATCCACGAACAAGGCGGAGGAAGACTGATATTTGATGTAGGAAGATTTCTTACCGGCTCTATCCATCTTAAATCTAATGTTACAATACACCTTCTCGAAGGCGCTGTGTTACTTGGAGCATTGAATCCATTTGACTACGATAGGAAAAATTTTACTGCATTCATTCATGCGCATGATCAGCAGAACATAGGAATCACCGGCAAAGGAGTGATTGATGGACAAGGAAGGCAAGTAGCAAGAAATGTTGCCGATCTTGTTCACAAAGGGCTGATCAAAGATGCCTTTCGCAATGATCGCCCTGAGGTTGAGATCAGGCCGATGATGATCTATTTTCGCAATTGCCGGAATATTTCGGTCAAAGGTGTGACAATACGAAATGGCGCGGCGTGGATCCAAACTTATGATCAATGTAAAAACTTAAATATTGATAGTATTACGGTTGATAGCCGGGCCTTCTGGAATAACGACGGAATTGACATCGTGGATTGCGATAGTGTAGTCATCACCAATTCCTATATTGATTCTGATGATGACGGCGTTTGCCTCAAATCACATGATCCAAATAGTGTTTGCCAAAATGTATTGGTCAAAAATTGTACGATCCGTTCAAGTGCTAATGGAATAAAGTTTGGAACGGCTTCACGCGGTGGGTTCCGGAATATCAGGCTAATAAACATCAAAGTATTTAATACCTATCGTTCAGCTATTGCATTGGAAGCGGTAGATGGCGGATTTCTTGAAAATGTGGAAGTGGATAGTTTAGAAGTGCTGAACACCGGTCATGTTATTTTTTTGCGAATTGGTGAAAGAGTTGCAGGGAAGAAAGGCAGGCTGGAGAACATACGAATAAATCATGTAACGGCAGAAATAGCGCCTGGCAAGGGAGATTCAGGTTACGAATATGAAGGACCGATAGAAGACCTTCCGAGAAATATTTCACCGGCAATTATCATTGCGGGCTTACCCGATGCAATGATCAGCACTGTTTCATTTGATAATATTACCATCAAACATCCCGGTGGTGGCAATCCAATGTTTGCAAAGGTTTCATTGAATGAATTAGATAGTGTTCCTGAAAAGACTGCGGCTTATCCCGAATTCTCTATGTTCAAAGAATTGCCCGCATGGGGAATTTATATCCGGCATGCAAAGGATATACAGTTCAGCAATGTGTCGTTGGCATGTGATAAAAAAGATTATCGTACAGCAGTTGTTTTGGATGATGTGCATCATTCAAAATTTACTTTACTGAATACAAAAGAGCCGGGGAACAAAAAACCATTATACCAATATCATTGCGGCGATATTGTTTTCAAATAGTGTTATTAAAGAGAAGCATGGTCTGATTTGATTGAGAGAAACTCAAGTCGGAAAATTGAGCAAAGCAGACGAGAAACTTGCAGGCAAAATTTTGCCGCAAATTGAGGAGTTTGGCTTCTTAGATAAAGACGAGGTATTTGACGACGTGTAGAAGCACCGCTACGAACTTGCAGTCCGGACTCATCTAATCCTTCAATGTATAATTAAGAATATACAGCCATTGAAACTCCTGTACTTATTTTGCCGTATATCATTTCTGTCATGGAAAGAAAAATTTACAACCCGATCCAGAAGGATACAGTAACATTTCTGAAAACTTCTGCAGACACCCATGGAGAGTGCACGATGGTAGAAGTGGAGTTAGCAGATGGCGGCGGCGTAGGACTACATTATCATAAGACCTATTCTGAAGCATTTGAATGTACGGACGGCGAAGTCCAAGTGATCCTGGGAAAAAAGCTCCATGTTTTAAAAAAAGGTGAGTCGGCAACGGCTCACTGTAATGTCAATCATTTGTTCCGAAACAGGAGTGGTAAGTCCTGTAAGTTTAAAGTTGAACTTCGCCCTGCCAGTCGTGGCTTCGAGCAATCGTTGCAGATCGGTTACGGTCTTGCCAGTGATGGACTTTGCAAACCGAATGGATTTCCAAAAGATAAATTAGCATTGGCATGGCTGTTCGATATCAGTGAAAGCAACTTACCCGGATGGATGAGCATATTCGAATTTATTTTGCGAAGGCAGGCAAAGAAGGCAAGACAAAAAGGGGTAGATAGGCAGCTTTTGGAAAAATATGTGAGATTCTGAATTTTTATATTTTATAATTTAACAAAAAAGCCTCCCGTTGCCAGGAGGCTTTGAAATATAAAGAAGTTCTTTTCTAATAATTCAATTTCATTTCTACACGGCGATTCTTCTGGCGACCCGCAGCAGTTTTATTATCTGCGATCGGTTCGCTTTCTCCATGACCCGTCACTATTAACCTGCTTTCGTCAATGCCGCGTTTTATCAAATAATCCCTGACAGCGCCTGCCCTGTTCTCACTGAGCTTCTGGTTGAACTCATCACCGCCCACATTGTCAGTATGACCATCAATTGCCAGTTTTAGCTGCGGATCATCTTTCATTATCTGGGCGACATCGTTGAGTCCTTTAAAAGATTTAGCGAGTAAAACATATTTACCTGTTGCAAAATAAATATTGCTGGCGGCATAATTTACTTTCTTGATCACTTCTTCTTTTATTACCGGGCATCCCTGGTTCTCTTTCGGTCCTGGCACGTTTGGACATTTATCCTCTTCATCAACCACACCATCACCATCAGTATCCGGAGGCGGACAACCCTGGTAGCGGGCAAGACCGGCAACAGTAGGACACTTATCATCTTCATCATTGATACCGTCTTTATCCGTATCAGGAATGGGACATCCCTGGTAGCGGGCTAAACCGAATACAGTAGGACATTTATCTTCTTCATCGTTGATGCCATCCTTATCCGTATCAGGAGGAGGACATCCATCGTATTTGGCAAGTCCCGGAACAGTTGGGCATTTATCAACATCATCAAAAACGCCATCCTTATCTGTATCCATCGGTGGCTTAGGAGGCTCGATGACTTTAGGGGCTTTTTTCTCACCAATTCTCCCGGCCACACCAATGAAATGAGCAAAATGATAGTTTGCTGTTTCAGTTGTAACCGGCACACGATATTGAGAAGTCATAAAGAAGTGCGCATCGTCGAAGAAATTAATTTTAAACCCTATCCCAAGTGGCATAAAAGCGCCAAAGTATGAACCTGCATACATGTGTCCGCCGATCCCTACAGAAAGATAAGGTTGCACCCAGTATTTTTCGGTAACGAGCTTCAGGTGTGCAGAAGCATCGCCTTCAAGCAAAAATTTGTCACTACCAAAAGGAGCGTGATTAGGGAATGGATAACGAATAAAAGATCCGGCCAATGTTCCGGCAAAGTCAACATGCGTGGTAAGTCCTTTAAAATAGCTGATGGCAATACCGGGTGTCATATCTTTTGGCTTTGTCCATTGCTTATTTGATAACACCTGGGACAATGAAGTTGTACGGATACGATTGGCAGTGTTGAAATCGTTCAAAAAAAAGCTAATACCAATTGCAGCAGGCCTTATCTCATCATCCTGTCCAAAACTTGCGGGCAAAAATGCAGACAGCGCTAATAAAAAGGCTATGATCTTCTTCATAAAGCGATAGTTTGGTTTAAACGCAACAAAAATAACAGGTAAGTTCAATATCCTGAAATAAATTATTGACCTAATATTCACCGCTTTGAATGCACATTTTCCTTACTCTTCTGCTAAGTGTTGATAAATGGTAAGTCGTTGAAATGAAGCGATACGGACAGACTTATTTGCCGGCAAAATATTTTTCGCGCAATAACTTGTCCTCACCATACATATCATCATAAAAAACAATACCATTGTCTTTTCCATCGCAGGTGAAATAGCGTATATAGACAGGTAACTTGTTTTTAATGGTCAGAGTCCTTTTTACTTTTCGTTTCAGCCAACTATCCAGCGAATCTAATTTCACTGATACCTTCATGGAATCAGTATCCTCGTTGCGGATGATATCATAAGCTAACTTCTGCCATTCCTGCACCCGAACACATCCATGACTCAATGACCGGACACTTTGTGCGAAAAGATAGCGCTGGTTCGTATCGTGAAGATAAACGGCATATTTATTACTGAAATTGAATTTCAATATCCCCAGCGCATTGTCGTCACCACTACCTTGCACCACCTTGTAAGGAATGCCTTTGTGATATTTCGACCATTGCACTGAAGCGGGATCTATTTCGTTACCTTCTCCATCAATAAGGCTGTAACCTTTTTTCCTGAGATAAGCTGAATCTCTTTTTATTCCAGGTAATATTTCTTTTACAATAATACTGGTGGGAATGGTCCACTGCGGATAAGTGACCATATTATAGATCGAACTTGTCAGCAGCGGAGTACGGGTGAGAGGTTTACCACAAATGATCTTTGAAGTGATCTTTACCGTATCGTCTTCGAAAAGCTGCATATAGTAGCCCGGCAGATTAACCCAGACATAACGGGAGGGCATATCTTCCGGCAATAACTTATACCGGTCCATGGTAATGGCAATCCGAACAAACTTTTCATTGTCCGACATATTGAGTAAACGAATAGTGGTTGCTCCTGCTTTACCATCCACCGTGATATTTTCTCTTTTTTGAAACCGTTTTACGGCTTCTGCAATTTTTACTGAATCAGCAGCGATACTATCCTGGGTAATAAATCCTGCTTCATACAAACGGGTTTGCAAAGCTTTCTTATACGCTGCTATGTCTTTACCCGGCAAAGGCACAATTGTAAATTGCCGAAAGTCGGCACTGTCCAGAAACTGTTTGATCCCCTCTTTCAACAACTGATATCCTCTATTTTTCGGCTCAATAGCACTAACCACTCTCGACATGGAGCTGGATTGCTTCAATACATTTAATTGTTTCAGATAAAAGTCATTGTTTAATACCGAATCGGCTCTAAGTGTTATACTGTCTTTTGGAAGGCGCCCAAGCTTGATATCTTTTACAATTTGTAAAAAAGCGTCTGTAAGCATCAGGTCAGCCTTTGCCCATAGTGCCGCGTCAAGCCGATCTGATTTTCCAAGTGTGTCATCATTAAACCGTTTTTGAATGGCGACCAGGTTTTTTAAATGATAATCTTCGGGAAAAAGTCCATTGAGCCTCGCATTTTCAATAAAATCGAACAGTGAATCTGCATAAGGTTTCCATTGTTCTTCTTTACTCCAAATAGCTATGAAATAATTTTCATCATACGCAGACCGGGTGAGAGTATCATTTAAAAGAAAAACGGAATCGCCGATATCGCCTTTATTATCTCTTGCAAAATCAAGTGACTGGCGAATATTATCTGTCGCTTTTTGCTTCAACTGTTCAGGCGACGCGGCAACATCGCTTTCGGGCGGCCGTTTAGAGTTATTACAGGCGGTCAGCAATACTATCGCGATTAATAAAATGAATGAGTATGGGTACAAAATGTTCTTTTTATTCATATAAGAGGTAAAATGGTGGTCCTTTTCACTAACGCCCTGTTCCTGGGGATATAAGCCGCAAATTTAAGCATCAACACTTATACTTTATCTTAAAATTGATTCACAGATCAGGATATAACGCGGTTGATCTGTTGCTCAAGCAATAGAAGGTCGGTTAACACGATCGCTGTAACTGCCTCCAATATAACGGGAACCCTTAAAGCGATACAAAGATCATGGCGTCCTTTGACGGAAACTGTTTCTATTTTTTCTGTATCCCAGTTCAGCGTGGTTTGTTCTTTCGGAGTAGATGAGGTCGGTTTAATTGCAATGCGAAATACCAGTTCATTGCCATTTGTCAAACCACCTACAACTCCACCGGCATGATTGGTTTTTGTTTTGCCGTTCATATCTTCAATCGCATCGTTGTGCTGACTGCCAAACATTTTTGCCGCAGCGAATCCCGTTCCGAATTCAATACCCCTAACAGCAGGTATTGCAAAGACAATATGACTCAATACTGATTCAACTGAATCAAAATAATGGTTCGCCCAAACCAACCGGCAATCCATTTACGCGACATTCAATGATACCACCGACGGAATCTTTGTTGTCAATTGCTTTTTGAAGACCTTTCTCCAGATCTTTTTCGCCACCGATCTCGAGGATTGAGGATGTGATGATAATTTTATCAAGCAATTTCTTTGCAATAGCTCCCGCCGCCACCAAAGCCGCAGTCAACCTTCCACTGAAATGTCCGCCTCCACGATAATCTTCATAACCACCCGCTTTTTTTCTCGCTACAAAGTCTGCATGACCCGGCCGTGGGATAGCTCTTTGCTTTTCATAATCATCGCTTCTTGTATTTTTATTCTCAAATAAAATAGTGATGGGAGCCCGGTTGTTCTATCATTAAATATCCCGCTTTTGAAAATCGGGAAGTCTTCTTCTTTCCTCGGTGTAGTTCCTTTTTGTGTCCCCCTTTTCTTCTTTCCAGATCAGGCAAAAAATCTTCAACCATCAATGATAAACCTGCCGGACATCCATCAATGACAATACCGACAGATTCGCCATGCGATTCACCAAAAATGGAAATACGGAATAATCTTCCGAAAGAATTCAATATTGAAATTTTTTAAAAGTTGAAATGTTGGTAGGGTAAAGATACTCATGCTCCCAGTGATTCAAGATCGCGATAAAAATCAGGATACGATTTTTTCACTGCCTGCGCTTCATCAATGATCGTTTCGCCTTCGGCTTTTAAAGCTGCCACAGCAAAAGCCATCGCGATACGATGATCATGTCTTGAATGAACAGTAGCGCCTATAACTGCATTACCTCCTTTGATTGTCATTATATCATCATTCAATTCGATCTCCACTCCCATCTTCCCAAATTCTTCCTGCAATGTCAAGGCCCTGTTACTTTCTTTATGTGTTAAACGGCTGACACCTTTAATTTTTGTTTCGCCTTTACAATAAGCTGCCAACGCAACCAACGGAGGAAAAAGATCCGGACAATCAGTGGCATCAAAATCAAAACCATTCATTTCAGCGGCATGAACTTTGATTCCTTTTGCTTCCATCGCAATCCCTGCATTGGCCGACATTAAAGCATCAACAATGCCTGTATCGGCCTGTGAAGATCCACGATCGAGACCACTCACTATGATCGAACCTGCAATGGCTCCTGCAACAAATAAAAAAGCGCCACCGCTCCAATCTCCTTCGACTGTGTAGTGGTGAGTCCTTCGACTGTTGCTCTGGACGATTGGTGAGTGGTGAAGATTTTATAAAATATAAATTCTTCATAATTTTTATTTTCCGGGACATTCATTCCAAATTGTTTCATCACATCCAGCGTAAGATCAATATATGGTTTGCTTTTTAGGTCCCGAACTTTTATTGAAACTCCCTGATCATCGGATTCTTCGGAAGCCCCTCCTTTGCTTCGCTTTGCTCGCAATGACGCGGAGGGGTTTGGGGAGGCTGAATACGCCAGCAACAACCCGGTTAAAAACTGTGAACTCAGCGATCCATCCACTTCAATATTTGCAGGCTTTAATGGTCCTCGTATCACCAATGGTAATTTACCATGATTGCTTTTGATCTTTACCTTCAGCTTTGGCAATATCTCATCAAAAAAATCCATCGGCCTTGTCAGCAAACTTCCCGATCCGTTTATCGTGATTTCTTTATCACTTAATGCTGCCAATGGCGTAAACATTCTTATACTTAAACCACTTTCGCCACAATCAATTATCAATGGTGACTGGTGTACGGTGAGCGGGAAGCCTTCACTTTCAACTATCAATTCTCCACTATCAACTTTTACTTGCTCCAAGTTTTTCAATAATATCAATTGCCGCTTTATCATCATTGCTATGACCGGGATTATAAATGTTAGTTGTTCCTTTAGAAAGCAATGCTGCCGCACAAGCCCTTTGCATCGAACTCTTTGATGCCGGCGCCTGGATAATTCCTTTTAGTTGCGATGGATGTATCGTTACTTTCACTATTATAATTCTGAATTATTTTTTCCAATTTAGTTATAGGTATAGATTTTACCACACCCTTTCCTATCTTCTCCAGCAAAACATAATTCATTTCTTTTTTCTCCCGCTTCTTATCCATTTTCAATACATCAAATACTTTCTGTTTATCAAATGCTGCATGAGTGGGAAGGTTATATTTCTCCAACAAGTCAATAACTCTCTTTACATCTTTAAACCCGGTTAGCTTTTCAGAAATATTTGCTGCATAAGTCATCCCAATAGAAATGGCGTGTCCATGCGACAGCTCATATTGATTTTCTAAAGCATGACCCAGTGTATGACCAAAATTCAACAACCGCCTGTCCCCTTTTTCAAACTCATCCCGCTGCACAACTTTTGTTTTGATGATGGCATTGCCTTGTACAAGATCACCAGCAATTTTTTCTTCTTCGATAAGAGCCCCTTGTGTTTGTTTCCAGTTCTCTGAACATTGCTGCATCTTTTATACAGGCATGTTTGATGATCTCAGCAAACCCATTTTCCCATTCTTTATCCGGCAGTGTATCGAGAAAACTCATATCATGCACAATGAAAGAAGGCTGACGGAACGTGCCGACCATATTTTTATAGACTCCTACATCAATTCCATTTTTGCCACCGATGGAAGCATCGACCAGGCCCAGGAGCGAGGTAGGAATAAATCCAAAGTTGACACCCCGCATATATACCGAAGCGACATAACCGGTAATATCTGTGACCACACCGCCCCCGATACCGATCAAAGTGAATTTGCGATCGGCTTCAAACTCAATCAATTGTTCAATAACAGCATCAACGGTTTCCTGTACCTTATACTCTTCTCCCGCATTTAATAAAAAAGTAGTCCATCCTTTGAACCGTTTCCCATGTGCATTAAAAATATTTTCGTCAGTAATAATGATCGAATGTTTAGGGTCAGTGATTTTTTTCAACAGGGAGAAACTGCTGTCAAAATAGAAGGCAGTTGATGAATTGGAAAATTTATAAGTAAGATGTTTCATGTCCCCAGCCCCTTCCCGAAGAATCGGGATCTTCGAAAAGGAGAGTAATTAATTTAGCTAACGATTAGAGTTACTACAGTAAAAGTGTGCGACGCAACAGGTGCCGATCAGGGAACCCAAGCTGGTAACACTATTTATTTATATAATCTATTTACTTTAAAAAAGTATAGGATCTAAAAGACTCTTCCCCTAAGTACTCCCTTCAGGGAGACAGCGGGCTTAGCTATCCATCACTTTCTTCTGATGATTGATACTTTCCATGTGCACCGCATCAAAATATTTCGTGATAAATTCTTTACTCAACCCGATCTTTTCTCCTTTTGTAAACGCTTTTTCGATGATCTCATTCCAGCGATTCGTTTGCAGGATCGTAATATTATTTTCTTTTTTATACTCGCCGATCTGTTCGGCGATCTTCATCCGCTGGCTGAGAATTTGCATCAGTTCATCATCCAGATGATTTATCTGCTGGCGCAATTTTTCCAGCGCCGCATGATATTCTTCCGAGTTGACATCTTCTTTTCTCCAGATGATCTTATCCAGCATTTCTTTTAACTGATCAGGAGTCACCTGTTGTTTCGCATCACTCCATGCTTTATCAGGATCAATATGACTTTCGATCATCAATCCATCATAATCAAGGTCAATGGCACGTTGTATTACTTCCAATAAAATATCACGGCGACCGCAAATATGAGAAGGATCATTGATCATCGGCATGTCCGGATATTTCAGTTTCATTTCAATAGCCAGGTGCCACATAGGCGCATTGCGATATTCCGTATTGCCATACGAAGAAAATCCACGATGTATCAAACCAATCTGTTTGATACCTGCTCTTGCGACACGCTCCACTGCGCCACTCCATAATTCGGATCAGGGTTAATAGGGTTTTTGATCAGCACCGGCACATCCACACCTCGCAATGCATCCGCCACTTCCTGCACACTGAAAGGGTTTACCGTTGTCCTGGCACCGATCCATAAAACATCTACATCAAATGTCAATGCATCCTGCACCTGTTTACCGGTTGCTACTTCAACAGTTGTCAATAATCCCGTCATTTTTTTTGCCTGCTGCAACCAGGGCAATCCTTTTGCACCAATGCCTTCAAACATTCCCGGTTTTGTTCTTGGTTTCCAGATACCTGCACGAAGCATATCCACTTTGCCGGTAGCGGCAAGTGCTTGTGCTGTTGCCAATACCTGTTCTTCTGTTTCAGCGCTGCACGGTCCGCTAATTATCAGCGGACGTTTACTCCATAGCTGTCCGTACGGTTTTTGTTGTTGGTTGTTCAATAGTTTGCATATATGATTTGATTTGTAAAGTTATTGATTATGTTGCCAGCTTCAGTAACTCTCCTCGACTTTGGTTGCGACGCTCCGTTCAGGGTTCTGTTCACTATTGAACTTTTAACAGCCTCCCAATTACTTGCTTTGCTTTTTCATAGTATTCATCCCCTGCCTTATCATCCGTGCTTCCTCCAGCCCACGCTTCCCTTATTATTCCTTCTGTATCCAGGATGTAGGTGGTTGGATAACCCAAACCAATTACTTTGTCAATATATCTTTTTGCGTCAGGGATGATTTTGAAATCAAGTTGGTACTTTGCTAAAAAAGTTTCTTTAACTCTTTTAGCAGATTCCCAGGTAATAGCCAGGAATTCGACATTATCATTTTTATATTCTGCTACCAATCTATTCATTCCCGGTATTTCGGCAATGCATGGATGGCAATCAATAAACCAAAAATTAAAAACTGTGATCTTTCCTTCGATCTGCTTCGCGATGATCGTATCGCCATTTAGAGTTACCAGTTTGAATGACGGTATTTTTTTCTCAAGAGCACAATTCCTCCATTCCTCATAAGGATATTTTCCCGCTTTGTTCAGGCTATCTGTTTTAGAAATCATATTTCGTACGCAAGCAGCAATATCATCCTGTGCCGAAGATCGAATAACTGCTGACAATCAAGTACACAATAAGCGAAATCTGTTTCATATTTTTATTTTATTATCCTTCTGATCTTATTCGCATCCTCGATCAATTTCATCAGGTAGCTATTATCTTCTTTCTCTATACTTTCCTTAAATCGTGTCAACTGCGCAATATGTTCTTTCAATACATCCAATACATTCTCTTTATTCTGCATAAAGATGGGCACCCACATGGCAGGGTTGCTTTTTGCCAAACGCACTGTACTTTCAAAACCCGCTGATGCCAATTCAAAAATGGCTTGTTCTTCTTTTTCTTTTTCCAGCACCGTATTCGCCAGTGCAAATGAGGTGATATGAGAAATATGACTTACATAGGCTGCATGAAGGTCATGCGCCTTTGCTTCCATTTCCAGTAAGTGCATCCCGATCTTTTTATACATCCCTTTTGTCCACTCCAGTGCGTCAGCATCACTTTCATTTTCATTACAAATAATGACAGCTTTATTTTCAAAGGCACCTCTTACAGCAGCCTGGGGTCCGCTGTACTCCGTTCCCCACATCGGATGCGTAGCTACATATCTCCCTCTTTTCGGATGACCCTTTACGGCTTGCGTCAATTGTGATTTTGTTGAACCAAGATCAATAACTATCTGCTTATCTATTTTATTGAGAATCGCTGGTAAAAGTTTAACTAATGTATCAACAGGAATAGCCAGGACGATTACATCCGATTGTTCGATCGCCTCATCCAATGACATCATCTCATCCACCAATTCCAGTTCAACAGCTTTTTCTGCGTGATCTTTATTATTATCTACTCCAATTAATTTTGAAGAGATCTTTTTTTCATGCAACTGGATCGCTAATGAACCTCCGATGAGGCCGACTCCTACTATGGCAATTTTCTTTCTTTCCAAAGCCGACTTCCGATCCCGCATTAGGGGGACCAACGGCTTACTATCCTCGCTCTTCGAAGATTCTTTCTTATTGCTTGTATTCATCTTTTAATTTTCAATTCACAATAGTTTTTCAAATTTCGGACTTTAAAGCCCCTCCTTTGGAGGGCTTGGGGAGGCCTTAATTCTGACGATTGCTTCTCCCAATTTCTCAACTGTCGCACATAAACTCACCCGGATGTATTTATTTCCCGCAGTTCCGAATATCCCGCCCGGTGTCACAAATACATTACACCCATACAATAATTCATCACTCAACATCCCCCCTTCACCTTAGAGGATGATTCTTAAGCCCCTCCTTTGCAGAGGGGGCTTTTGCCCATACAAATAATCCTGCCTGCTCTTTTGAAAACTTACATTTTAATAAACTTAAAAGTTCATATACTTTTTCTCTTCTTTCTTTATAAACCGCATTCACTTCATCCTGCCAGGCCTTTCCCAGAGACAAAGCTTTGGCGGCGGCTAATTGCACCGGCAAAAACATGCCGCTATCCATATTACTCTTGAATCGTAGCACTTCATTAATTCTTTCTTTAGCCCCGCAAAGCATACCTACTCTCCATCCCGCCATATTGTGTGACTTGCTTAACGAGTTCAATTCAACGACACAATCTTTAGCTCCATTTATACTTAATAGACTCATCGGGTTTTCATTCAAAATAAAACTGTAAGGATTATCATGAATGATCAGGATATTATGCTTTTTTCCGAATGCGACTAATTTTTCAAATAGTTCTGTTGAAGGCAATTGTCCTGTCGGCATATGCGGATAATTAACGAACATCCCCCGCACCCCCCGAAGGGGGGATTTAGAAGAATCTCTAATAATTTGATCCATCAGATCAAAATCCGGCTCATAATTATTCTCTTCTTTCAGCTCATAATAAACAGGTATGGCGCCGGATAATTTGACAGCGCTACTATAAGTAGGATATCCGGGATTGGGAACTAGTATGCCGATGCCTCCTTCAAAATACGTCATGCAGATATGCATGATGCCTTCCTTGCTTCCTATCAATGGTAAAATCTCTGTATCAGGATCCAATTCGACATCATACCATTTCTTATACCATTCGCTGATCGCTTTTCTTATTACCGGCGAACCTTTGTAAGATTGGTAAGAATGAACATTTGCCTTTGCACTTTCATCCTGCAATACTTTTATCACATGGGGATGAGGAGGCAGGTCAGGACTACCAATGCCGAGGTTGATGATCTGCTTACCCTGTTTGTTCAGTTCATCAATCTCCCGCAACTTTTGCGAGAAATAGTATTCGCCAATACCTTCTAATCTTTTTGCTACTTCCATAATCCTTTTTTATAGACACCATAGATCTTCAACCCGGATGTCAACGGCTTTATCTTCCCGATCACTTTATTGAATTGATCGAAAGAATCAAATTCCATATCTGCATGAAAACTATATTTAAAATCACTCCCCGGAATTGGAAAGCTTTGCAGTTTACTTAGGTTAACGTCACCATCAGCGATCGTTGTCAACACTCTTGCCAGGCTTCCTTTTGAATGATCGGTGTGAAAATTAACGGAGGCCTTATCCGCACCTTCCACATTCTTTGCGGCTTCTTCCGGCTGCAAAACCAGGAACCTGGTATAATTATTTTTTAATGTATGAATGTTCGGAGCGATCAGGTCGAGTTCGTATAATTCTGCCGCCAATTTACTCGCAATAGCAGCGATATGCTTGCTTTTATGCTGGTGAATATGTTTAGCGCTTAAAGCCGTATCATCCGTTTCTACCAATTTCCACTTGTGTTTATCCAAAAACTCATCACATTGCTGTAACGCCATCGTGTGAGAATGTACTTCACGAATATCTTCCAATGTCACACCGGGATTTACAAGCAGATTTTGTTTGATGTGCAAATAAATTTCTCCAATGATCTTCAAATTACTCCTTTGAAGAAGATTATAATTAGCCAGGATGCTGCCCGCGATCGAATTTTCAATAGCCATTATACCTCCGCTACTTTCTTTTTTGTTCTCCGCTACTTTAACGACATCTCTGAAAGTATCACAGCAGATCACTCCTGTATTCTTTCCATAGAATAATTGTGCAGCTACCTGGTGAAAACTGCCTTCATATCCCTGTATAGCGATACCATATCCTTTAATTTGCTCCGGCATTGAAATATTCTTTTCAATCATACTGTTTCTTTTACTCCCCTCAGGGGTTGGGGGCAAACAAAAATCCCGGCCTTCCTGGCCGGGACTCTTTATGTTGATTTTAGTTCTTGTGCTTATCGGACTTTCAACAAAAGCATTCCCGGCTTCATTTTAAAATAAAAGAAGTAAAAATAAAAGCGGGTAAATGTTTTTGCGATTGTCATTGTCTAACAAATATAACTCCCCGTTCTAACCTGAACAATTTTTCTTCAACCTATTTTCTTCTGCCGCCGCTTTCAGCATCATTCATTCGTATCCTGCGACCTCTGAAATTTTTTCCATCAATAGATTTTATCATTTTCTTAGCGGCATTGGGTTCAATTTCTATCCAGCTATTCATTTCCTTCATATCAATACGGCCGAGTACATCTTTTCTAAGGTCACTCATATCAAGAATGAACTGCAGGAAACTCGCTTTATAGAATCCATCCTTCGTTCCGAGATTTACAAACAACCGTTGGTATGAACCGCTACCATTATTGCCAGCAGGTCTTCGCCCTTGTGTGTCGCGTTGCGAAACGCCGCGTTCTCGTCTTTCCGGTCTTCTTTCTTCCCGCAAGTTCAGGTCAACTGCATTTTCATAATATTTCAGGAAACGATCAAACTCCAATGCTGCAACTCTTTGAAGAATTTCCTCTTTTTCTATTGCGTCAAATTTTTCTTTTAATAAGGGTATATAAGTTTCATATTCGCCATGACTGATATCCGCGTTGAGCATTTTATCAATAAAATGAAAGAATTGTTTCCGGCAAACATCTTTGCCGCTAGGAATATCCATTTTGTGCACCCTTGCATTTAATAGTCGTTCAATTTGCCTGAGCCGGTAGCTCTCTTTTGGTGTCACGATAGAAACAGAGATTCCGCTATTCCCCGCACGGCCGGTTCGTCCACTCCGGTGAGTATATACTTCCGTATCATCAGGCAACTCATAGTTAATTACATGTGTTATGCCGGTTACATCAATACCACGGGCAGCAACATCTGTAGCTATTAACAACTGAATGCTCTTATCACGAAAAAGCCCCATCACCTTATCTCTTTGTTGCTGTGTCAGATCACCATGCAATGCATCAATATCATAACCCTCCCTTGTCAGACGTTCAGCAATTTCCTGTGTATCTGCTTTGGTTCGTGCAAACACGATTCCGTAAATACCGGGGTTAAAATCAATGATCCTCTTCAATACCTCGTACCTGTTATGATGTTGTGTAGCATAATACTGGTGGTCAATATTGGCAGCGCCGGCATTCATCTTGCCGATAGTGATCTCGAAAGGTTTATCCATATACCTTTTGCTCACCTGCCTTATCTCCGGTGGCATAGTAGCGCTGAATAGCCATATACTTTGCCGGTTGGGTGTATTCTGCAAAATGAATTCAATATCCTCTTTGAAGCCCATATTCAGCATTTCGTCAGCTTCATCAAGGACTACATAATGTATGCGGCTCAGGTCTATTGCTTTTCTTTCTATGAGGTCGATCAGGCGACCGGGCGTAGCAACGACTATATGAGTCCCTCTTTTCAGCTCCCTTATCTGCATGGTAATGGAAGTGCCCCCATATACAGCGGTTACCGAAATATTTTCTTTTTTGTTTTTAAATGAATTAAGATCATTTGCAATTTGCAAACACAATTCCCTTGTCGGGCAAATGATCAGGGCTTGCGGAAAGCGATCAGTTTTATTAATGAGTTGTAACAATGGTAACCCAAAGGCGGCTGTCTTGCCGGTACCTGTCTGAGCGAGACCGATGAAGTCTTTCGTTCCCTGCAATAAAACCGGGATCGCTTTTTCCTGTATTGGCGTTGGCTGTGTAAATCCTAATACCTGGATGGAATTTAATAGTCCTTCTTCAATTCCTAAAACTTCAAATGTGGTCACTGAATAGCTTGTTTAGATTATTTTGTAAATGTGGCGGCAAAGGTAACGCTTTGTTATGGGCGGAGGGCCGGGCAGGAAGAAAAGTAAATAATTAATAGCCCTGTCTTACGCCCATGCTATAAATAAGAAAGCCATCCCTTTTGATCGGAATGGCCTCTAACGATTGCTGCCATATTGAAAAAAAATTGATTTCTTTTCTTTCGGCAGTTAACCGCGCTAGTAAGATGTAGCTTACAGGAAAAATTACTTGTGAGTAGTATCTCCCATCATTTTGTTGCTGGTATCCTGCATCATCTTGTCCTGTTCCATTTTCTGAGCTGCTGCAGTGCTGTCAGCGATACGGGTAGAATCTGCAACTCTCTTTGCCTCATCTTCTGAAGAAGAGTTGTTACAAGCTACAAAACCTAAACTGGCAACTGCCAATACGATGAAAAGCTTTTTCATTTTGTGATTTTTTGAGTTTTTATGAAATATTTCGCTGATTTATACCGGAAGAGTGAAAAGGTAACCCGTTATCATAAAGTTTTTTTTTCAGGCTGGCTGAGGGTTACTATTTTTAAAAAAACGTATTAAATAACGGAAATGTGAAACAAGAAGGCACCGAGAAAGCTTTGCTTACAGGATTGGCACGAAACGAGAGAAAAGCCATTGAAGCCATCTATAAGGACAACTTCAACATGGTTCAAAGCCTGGTAATCAACAATAACGGAACGGCTGATGATGCGAAAGATATCTTTCAGGAAGCAATGATAGTTCTTTATGAAAAGGCCAGGTCGGGCACATTTGAGCTGAATTGCCAGATCAAAACCTATGTTTATTCAGTTTGCCGGCGTCTCTGGTTAAAAAAATTGCAGCAGGCAAATCGTTATACAGATGTTGGCAATATTGAAGGCGTAGTTCCGGTGGAGGACGATATCGAAGATCATGCAAAAAGGAACACGGAATTTGAAATGATGGAAAAAGCAATAGGTAATTTGGGAGAGCCTTGCAAAAGTTTGCTTGAAGCCTATTACCTGCAAAAAAAGAATATGCAGGAGATCGCGTACAATTTTGGATACACGAATGCGGAGAATGCCAAGAACCAGAAGTACAAATGCCTGATGCGATTAAAGAAAATATTTTTTACTCATTATAAAAACGGCAATAGTGATGAATGAAAAAAACGATATAATGATGCTCGATGCTGTCGAACGATATATCCGTGGTGAAATGAGCCCGGATGAAAGACTGCATTTTGAGAATCTGCGCAAAACTAATGCTGAGATAGATCAATTGGTTGTAGAGCATACCTTGTTCCTGCAGCAGATGAACCGTTTTGGAGAATGGCAAAAATTCAAATCTTCCTTGCACGATGTGCATACGGACCTGGCACAGCAGGGCAAGATCAATTCAGACAGGTTAAAAGGGAAAGCAAAGGTTGTCTATTTGTGGAAACGGTATAGGAGAGTTGCGGCCATCGCTGCTTCGATCGCTGGCATTACAACATTAACGATAAGTGCATTGGTCTGGTACCTGTCTCCAAGATCTCCTGCTGCTGAATTAGAGAGATTGAACCGAAAAATAATAAGCCAGGAATACCGCACCAATTCATTACAAAAGGATCTTGATAATGTAAAAGATAGCGTTAAGAAGAAAGCGAATTTGCCAGCTATCAATTATAAAACTGTCGGAACAGGGTTTTTGATCAATGTCAATGGCCTGATGATCACCAATGCACATGTCGTTCAAAATTCACATAATATCAGGGTCTTTAATACAAAAGGTGAGCAGTTTAATGCATTTGTTGTAAAACTGGATGTACCGAAAGATGTGGCCATCATCAAAGTTGATGACAGCCAGTTTAAACCCTTTACTTCACTTCCGTATGGCATCAGCAAAACAACTTCGGATATTGCTGAACCAATCTTTACACTTGGTTATCCACGTGATGAGATCGTCTATGGTGAAGGTTACCTGAGTGCTCCCACAGGATATAATGGTGATACGATGAGTTACCAGATCTCTGTGGATGCAAATCCTGGAAATAGCGGCGGACCTATATTTAATCGGAACGGAGAAGTGATCGGCATTTTGAGTACAAGAGAAGCACATGCCGAAGGAGCTGTATTTGCTATCCAGTCAAAATATATTTATAAAGCTATTAGTGAATTGAAGAAAAATAAGCTTTATGAAAACATAAAGATCCCTCTTAAATCATCCCTGAACGGACTTGACAAAGTGCTGCAGGTAAAGAAAATAAAGGAATGTGTTTTTATGGTAAAAGGTGATTGAGGCTACTTACAATAATTCAATAAAGAGGCTATCTTAAAAGTCAAGGTTTGCCGGGAAGTCGGTAAGACGAAAAGAAAATAATTTTAATTCAATACTTACCGCCTTCTCGTCTTACCGGCTATTTAACTAAAACTATTTTTGAGACAGTTTCTTTTATTTTTCTATCAAATTATTTCAGCTTACTTCCAAAGCCACTCCGGGTATTCTCCTTTTTTGACTAATTCATTCAAGCTTTTTTCAACGGCCGGCGCATCTTCTTTATAAGTGACGCCAAACCATTCTGACGTGGTTGGTATTACCTCAATCGCGCCGCCATCTTTGATAAAGCGGTCGGCAACGATAGGGATAAAAAATTCCGCTTTGGGATCATTGATATTTTTCTGCAAAAATTCCCTGAATACTTTTTGTGTATAGTCAAAAAAAGAAGGATGAAAGCACCAGAAGTTCATAGATACGCTGGTATTGCGGGGAAGTTCATGCGGCTCTTTATTATCATCACAAATGATCTTTCCATCTTTTTCTGAAATATTGATACGCTCCGTAATAGAAGCGAGGTTGCCTTTTTCATCGAGCGTGCAGACGCCGCGGTTCACGGTTCCATATTCCGATAATGTTTTTAAAAGATCGTAGCCAACAATGGCATTGTTGTTTTCAGTACAATCATTTATTAAAAAGTCTGCTGAATCCTGGAAAGCCTGTTTTCCATAAAAGTCATCGGCATTGATAACAGCAAAAGGCTCTTTTACATCATCCATTGCACACAACACGGCATGTGCGGTACCCCAGGGTTTCTTTCTTTCGGCAGGTATTGAAACGCCTTCAGAAAAACTTTCCAATTCCTGGAATACATATTCAGTGGCGATGCGTACCCTTTAGCTTCGGTTCAAAGATATTTTTAAAATTATCGGCGAATTCACGGCGGATAATAAACGCGACTTTGCCATAACCCGGCACGAATAGCATCATAAATTGAATAGTCCATGATCGTTTCACCACCGGGACCGAATTCCTGTATCTGTTTCATACTTCCATAACGGGATGCCATGCCGGCTGCGAGAATCACTAATGTAGGCTCCATAATAACTTTAAATTTGCCGCACGAAATTAACTGAAAATATGTAAGCATTCACATGGTTTTTCACATGCAATTATCTTTTAACGATATTACTGAAGACCCCATTTATTTATTTAATGAAAAAAATATAAGTGCAATTGCATTGCGATTGGATAAAATTCATCCTGTCATCTCCGGCAATAAATGGTTCAAACTGCAGTATTATCTGAAAGAAGCAAAAGAGAAGGAAAAAAAAAGAATAGTGACATTCGGCGGCGCATTTTCAAATCATATTGCTGCGACTGCGGCCGCCTGTAAAATGAACGGCCTCTCTTCTGCCGGTATTATTCGTGGAGAAGAACCGTCGAAACTTAGTGACACATTAGTACAGGCAAAAAAATACGGCATGCAATTATACTTTATCAGCCGGGATGACTACAAGGAAAAACGAATTCCGGCAGAATTGCAAGGAGATGAAAATTATTTTATCAATGAAGGGGGTTATGGTGAAAAAGGAGTGGAAGGAGCCGCTGATATTTTAAATTATTGTAAAAAAGATTTTACACATATTTGTTGTGCAGTTGGTACGGGCACCATGATGGCCGGCCTGATAAAAGCTTTATCACCTGGTCAAAATGTTATTGGGATAAGTGTGTTGAAGAACAATCCTGAATTGGAAAAGCAGGTGCGATCATTAACCGGCAATGAGGCAAAACAGTGGCAGATGATCCACCATTATCATTTTGGAGGCTACGCAAAACATACACCGGAGTTGATCCGGTTTATGAATGAATTTTATAGCGAAACAAAGATCCCCTCCGATTTTGTTTACACAGCAAAATTGTTCTACGCAGTATCAGACCTGGTAAAAAATAATTTCTTTCCTCCCCAAAGCAAACTGCTCCTTGTTCACAGTGGCGGATTACAGGGAAATATATCTCTCGGAAAAGGAACGTTAATCTATTAAGAATTCTTACTGCCGTGTCTTATCTTTGACCACAATTGACAAAAGCAACGATATCCTGAACCCATGATCCATTCGCCGGCATGAACAAATTACTTCTGACCTTATTCACTCTTATCACCTGCATCTGTATACAGGCGCAGGATACACTTCCAAAATTTTCCGTAAGAAATATTGGCAATAAGCGAATTATTGTTGACTGGGTCAATACATTCGAAGTGACAAAACAGATCAGCGTTCAGCGATCATTTGACAGTCTCAAAAATTTTAAGACCGTACTTACCGTTCCCGATCCTACCAATCCGCAGAATGGCTATGCAGATACTAAGGCAGATAACGACCACATGTTTTACCGCCTGTACATTCTGCTGGATAATGGCGTTTATCTTTTCAGCGCTTCTAAAAGAGCCACCTGGGATACAACTGTGAAAAGAATGAATGACCTTGTTGACAAATCACCAGTAATAATTCCTGTAATTCCGGGAGATAATTCGTCAAAAGGTGACGGTATTTCAAGCAACAAACCAAGGGTTGCAGGCGTGGACGCCTTCAAAATTCGTTTACACTTATAACGATGGCTATGTCCGGATCAGCCTGCCTGATGTGGAAGATAAAAAATACAGCATCAAGTTTTTTACTTCGGACGACAAACAATTATTCGAATTAAAAGATATCAAGGAAAAAAACTTTAAGCTTGATAAAGCAGATTTTTATCGCTCAGGATGGTTCAAGTTCGAACTATACGAAAACGGTGAGTTAAAAGAGAAGAATAAGTTTTTTCTGCCAAAAGAGTTTTGATCTAAGAGACAAAAAGAGAGAAAGAGGAAAAGAGAATAACGTGCCATGCCAATTATCCCGCTTGGCTATCAAAAACTGCAGTACGCCCGAACGAGCTCCTTATCTCCTTATCCTATTAGCTCGACATTAAACACTTTCTCAAAATTCCCCTTCACTTTGTCCTTCGCTTCTTCGAAATCCACTTTATGCCCCAATTCTTTTTCTATTGAAGTAACCTGCTTGTTTTGAATGCCGCAGGGAATGATAAAATTAAAATGACTGAGATCGGTATTTACATTCAATGCAAATCCATGCATGGTGATCCAGCGGCTACTGCGCACACCGATAGCGCATATCTTTCTTTCCTTTCCCGGTTTATCTGCATCTATCCAGACGCCGGTCTCACCTGATGATCGACCTGACGTAATTCCGTATTCTGCTAGTGTAAGTATCGTTACTTCTTCAATATTGCGGAGGTATTTGCCAATATCGGTCTCAAATTTTTCAAGATCCAAAATGGGATATCCAACAATTTGCTGCGGTCCATGAAAAGTAATGTCGCCGCCGCGATTGGTTCGGAAGAACTCTATTCCTTTTGATGAACGCATTTGTTCATTGATCAAAACATTTTCGATGTTGCCGCTTTTGCCGAGGGTATAAACGGGGGGATGCTCGACGAAGAGAAGATAATGCTGAGTCTGGAGTTCTGAGTCGGGAGTCGGGAGTTGGTCGCTTGTGACTCCTGACTCCTGATTAAAGACTAATGACTTCTTCCTAACGTTTTCCTGTAACAACTGTTCCTGGTAATCCCACGCTGTTTTATAATCCATCATGCCGAGATCACGGAATATGACTCCCTGTTTGCTCATTGTGATGCAAATTTATCAATTGGGGATGATAAGTGTTATTTTTGCTGGATTGTGGTTGTTGCGAAGATCGTTCTACGTAGTATTCATAAGGGGAAAAAAACCCTAACCAATATGAAGCAATTCTTTATAATCTTCACAATTTGTTACTTTAATTTTGCCTGTAATAATAACGCATTATCAAAAGAAGATATTGAAACAGCCAAGCGACATGCTAAATTTAAAGAGGACAGTATTGCAATAGCCGAACATAAAGAGTATGTAGATTTTATATATGAATTGGCAAAACTCAAATTAAGAGCGGGATGGTCTGAAAAAAAGGTACAACATTTTATAGATTCTTCATTAAACATTAACCGCTAAATCAACTATTATGGATACTGCACCTCTTATTGTTATAATTATTGTTGGCTTTGCTCTTTGGATAGCCATGTGTTACTTTGGGCTTCGCTGGATATTTTCCCTTAAAAGGCAGCTTTGGAACCAAAAGCAAACATTGAAACTCCTGATTATGATAGCTGAAAAACAAGGAGTGGACAAGGCATCGCTTACTAGTATAGAGGATAGCATGAACAGAGATGATGAATACTTAAAATAACCTTAAGTCCTAAAATATGTTTACCAATGGATAAGCAATTAAAAGAATTTAAAAAGAGCAACGAAGAAATTCTTCAGAAAAGTCAAGAAGATTTTGAAAAACAATTAAGTTTTATAAGTGCAGGGACACTTGGCATTTCAATGTTCTTAATTGAAAAAGTCATAAAAGATTTATCTGCTGCAAACAATAAGTGGCTGATAATCTCATCATGGAGTTTACTGGGATTTACCCTTGTTGGAAACCTTATTTCTCATTTTTTGGCTGTTCAGTTTAATTATAGGAATATAAAAGAAATTGACAATGATAGATACAGTTATGATAGATCAGTTTACCGTAATAATATTATTCAAGCTTGCAATATCATCACTTTAGTTACATTGCTTATTGGTATAGTTTTCCTAATTTTATTTTTATCTATTAATATATAACCATGGAAAAGAAAATTCTACCTCAGCAAACTCCCCACGAAACAAAAGGGAGAGTAACGGCCCCACCCCCTCAACCTAAGCCTAATACTGGAAAGATTACTCCTCCGCCCCCTCAACCTAAATCAGCAACTCCCAAAAAATGAAAATGACCTGATATAGTATTGTCAGGGTTTTACACAACATTAGTATTTTCTTCTCACGAACCGCACGAATAGAAAACATATCCCAATCAAAAGATAACTTCGCAAATGCTAAATAGCGGACCGAACGTACAAGTGAGTGACACAACAAACGATGATAGTAGCAATATCGCTGGCAAACAATTAAAAAAATCAAATTGAACGAAACGAATAAAGAAGAACAGGCCTCGCCGGAGGTCAACGACGATCTCTATGAACGGTTCAGCTTTAAAACCGATAAAGGGCAGGAACCGTTGCGCATTGATAAATACCTGATGAACCGGATAGAAGGCGCTACCCGCAATAAACTGCAGCAGTCGATCAATAACGGGCATGGTGCTGGTAAACGGCAAAGAAGTGAGACCTAATTATAAAATCAAAGCGCTGGATGAAGATAATTGTTTATTCGGACATGAGCCCGGATGAAACTGATGTTGTACCGGAAAAAATTCCCCTGAATATTGTTTATGAAGATGATGACATGATGCTGATCAATAAACCGGCCGGCATGGTGGTGCATCCCGGTAGTGGCAATTATACAGGTACATTTTTAAATGGCGTTGCCTGGTTATTTGAAGCAGAAGGATCCCCATTTCATGAAGAAACACTTCCCCGGTTTGGGCTTGTTCATCGGATTGATAAAAATACCAGCGGGCTTTTGGTGATGGCAAAAACGGATATGCCATGCGCCACCTGGCCAAACAATTTTTTGATCATACTATAAGACGAAAATACATAGCATTGGTTTGGGGAGATGTGGAAAAAGATAAAGGAACTATCGTTGCACATGTTGGCAGGCACCAGCGATTTCGGAAATTATTCGAAGCCTACCCCGAAGGTGAACATGGCAAAGAAGCGATCACGCATTATAAAGTGCTGGAACGTTTTGGATATGTAACACTTGTTGAATGTGTACTGGAAACCGGCCGCACCCACCAGATACGGGTACATATGAAATATATCGGCCATCCATTATTCAATGATGATTTTTATGGTGGCGATAAAATTGTAAAAGGGACTGTGTTTGCCAAATACAAACAGTTTGTAGATAATTGTTTTGCTATTTGCCCGCGGCAGGCACTTCATGCAAAAACACTAGGATTTACCCATCCGGATACTGAATAAAGAATTTTTTTTGAAACACCGCTGCCGGATGATATGGAGCAGGTGATTGAGAAATGGAGAAAATATACAGTCGGCAATCGGCAGTAACCGGTCGGCAGTTGCCAGCAATCAAGGTCATCACCCGATTCTTGAAAATCCGCTTTTTGCCGACTGTTGATTGTTGATGCCTACTGATGAAATCAAATAGTGTAGCCGTAAATGCTCCTCTTTCTCTTTTCTTAAAAATCACATCCCAGTTGCCTTTATAGCGAAGAATTTTCGGTACAAGATAGTCCCCGAATTTCGTCATCTGCACTTCCATCTGCACATCAAAATCATACACACCCGCATCATAACTCAAATGGTAATTGCGGGCCATCACTTCCATCGTTTTTGCATCAAACCAGGTGACCATGTTATCAATCACGATACTTATCTTTTTGACCACCGGAAAGATCATCCTTTGCTTTTATAGAAAAAATATAACAAGGCTTACCTTCATAATCCCCCTAGTCAATGGAAAAATCATAATATGCTCCGCCATATCCGGATCAAAGATGTTTATCTTATTACCGATAAACGGAATGCCGGGAATCTTTTTGCCGGGATTAAAGAAAAGCATTTTCAATTGCTCTTTATTTTTTGCAATGCCCTTCTTATCCTTTGGCATCAAAAGAAACTCCCTTCACAATATTTGTTTCGCCGCAAACTTTTCCTTTGGTAAAAAACAAACCGGCATACAATTGAGCCGTATAGTAATTATAATTTCTTATTCTTATCATAAAAATCTCCCTGAGTAGTTTCGCTGAGAACACTCCATCGTTCGGCAACCATTTGACCTGTTCTGTTGTGTTTTGCTTTGCAAGCCGGCTTTTTGTTTTCCTTTTTTATCAAAAATGCGAATATCGTTCAGTGAAGTAAATCCGAGCACATGCAGATTCCGGAATGCTTTATAAAAAGTGGTATCATTTTTTACCCGTTTAATAAAATCCGGGACATTGATATCATTCCGGACAACCACTTCAGAAAGGCTGATCATTCTTGCCAGACGTTCATTATCCAGCGAATCCTGCTGGGCATGACAGAAAGAAAAAGCAAAGAAAGAAAGTATAAGAGAAAGAAGTTTGTTCATAGTGCTGCTACGTTGCATTGATTTTTTATAGCCTCATCCCTCTTATCCCTTCTCCTTGTAGAAGGGACGGCTCAGCTTTACTAAACCAAACTATATAACTACCACATCAGCTATATTATCTTTACTCAGGATTTTCGACTTTTCAATAAAATATAAGAATCTCCAAAAAGCGAGGTCTGTGTGTTGGTGGCTTCCCCTTAGGGGGAAGTCGGAAGGGGGCCTTATTTATCCGGAAACAGCATTTTATAATCCACATTTATTTTCCCTTTGGAAATATCAGTGAGTTTTCCCTTCATCAATTTCGTTTCAAGGGCGGAGATATGATCAATGAATAATTTTCCTTCAATATGATCATACTCATGCAAAATAACCCTTGCGGTAAGCCCGGTAAAAGTTTTTGTATGTGATTCAAAATTTTCATCCTGATATTGCAGCGTTACCGTCTCCTGGCGATAAATATCTTCCCTTATCTTTGGGATACTCAGGCAGCCTTCATTATAGGACCATTCTTCACCATCCAATTCAACAACATGTGCATTGATAAAAACCCTTTATAGCCGGGCGCATCCGGGTATTCCGTCTTTCTCATCTTCTTTCATATTCCGGAAACATTTGTTCAGAATCCATTACAAAAAGCCGTATATCCTTATTTACCTGCGGTGCGGCCAAGCCCACCCCATTGCTGGCATACATGGTTTCCCACATATCGTCGATAAGTTTTTCCAGATCCGGGTAATCAGGTGTAATATCCTAAGCCACTTTTCTTAAAACAGGGTGTCCGTATGCTACTATAGGTAAAATCATTCGAATTTCAGATTTAGTCTGCCGACAGGCAGATTTAGATGACAGATTGCAAATTTAATCTGCGAATTATCCGATTAATAGAGCTTAATCAAAATCTGTGCACCTCAGATACTCCTGCAGCATAATCGTGGCGGCGATCTCATCTACCAGCGCTTTATTTCTTCGCTGCTTTTTTTTCATTCCCATTTCCAGCATGGCATCTTTGGCCATTTTGGAAGTATATCGTTCATCCACTTTTTTAACAGGTATTGATGGAAAATTTTTTTGCAGTTCTTTAATACATTTTTCAACCAAAGGCGTAGCATGAGTATCTGAATCATCCCAGTTTTTGGGTTCGCCGATGATGATCAGTTCAACCTGTTCTTTACTGAAATAATCTTTGAGAAAAGGAATCAGTTGCTTTGGATTCAACAGTTGTCAGTCCCGTAGCAATGATCTGCAAAGGATCGGTAACAGCGAGGCCGGTTCGTTTGAGGCCATAGTCTATAGAGAGAATTCTTGGCAATTTAGAGTTGAAAGTTTAGAATTAAGAATTATGAGTTATAAACAGATCAGCGATAACAAAGATGGCAAAAACAACAGAAGCTATACCGTTAGCAGTCATAAATGCAAGATTTACTTTTTTAAGATCATTTGGTTTTACAACCGAATGCTGATAGCCAAGCATTACAACAAATATGGCCACGCCAATCCAATACAACCAACCAAAATGTCCATACATCCGGCAATAACAACAGCGGTGCACTTAATAAATGAAACAATTCAGAAACCCGCAATGCTTTTGTTTTGCCCAGCCATGCCGGCATGGAATATAACTTTTGCGATTTGTCAAATTCTTCATCCTGCAATGCATAAATAATATCAAACCCCTAACCCAGAAAATAACCGCCAAGGAAAATAAAATGGGCAACAAAGCAAACTGCCCTGTAACAGCGAGATAAGCCCCGATCGGCGCCAATGATAAACCCAACCCCAAAATCAAATGACAAAGCGGAGTAAATCTTTTGGTATAACTATACCCCAGTACCACAAGTAAAGCAACAGGCGATAAATAAAAACAAAGTCGATTGATAAAAAAAGTACAGGCAATAAATAACAGGCAACTGATGATAGTAAACAACAGCACATTGTTTGCTTTGATAATTCCTTTGGGAATTTCTCTTATGGCTGTTCTTGGATTTTTTGCATCAAAACTTCTGTCAAGATAACGATTGAATGCCATGGCTGCACTACGGGCAAAGATCATACAAAAAATAACAAGTAATAAATAAATACCCAACAGGTAAACAGGGTCGGATGTATGAAAAATCTTAGCCATTACATAATCATCAGGGATAAAAACTCTATCGCTGCTTTCCTGTAGATGATCCCAGCCGACTGTTTTGTTCAAATTCCATTGTGCAATGCCATAAACAATTTCAACATCCTTCAAAGGCAAAAAAAGCCAATCATGGCAAAAGGCATCGCGAAAATGGTGTGAGAGAATTTTATAAGAGACAGATAGCTTCTTACTTTGGACATCAGCAAATTTAGGAGTGTTTCGTTACTCCCCTTTAGGGTTGGGGGTATTTTTTCCTTACCAATTCCCACAACACTACCCCTGCGGCCGTGGCAATATTCAGTGAATGTTTCATTCCCAGTTGCGGTATTTCGATACAACCATCGCATAAATGAATCGTGGACTGCTCAACACCGGTTACCTCATTGCCAAACACCACAGCTATTTTCTCATTATGTTTCAAATCTGACCTGGTGAAGCATCAGGCTATTCTCAGCCTGTTCTATCGCAAATACTTTATATTTTCTGTTTTTTAATTCTTCAATAGCTTCTTTTGTTGTTTTGAAATATTTCCAGTCAACTGTTTCCTCTGCTCCCAAGGCCGTTTTCTTTATTTCTTTATGCGGAGGTTTGGCGGAATACCCGATGATATAAATAGCTTCAATCAAAAAAGCGTCGGCTGTACGGAACACACTGCCCACATTATAAGCACTGCGTATATTTTCCAATACAATAATGATAGGAACTTTCTCAGACCGCTTGAATTCCTCCACCGATTTGCGGCCAAGCTCTTCCATGCTCAGTTTTCGCATTCAACAAAGATAAAGTCACAAACTCATCCCCCAATTGATCAGCGCATATACTTCTTCCGGCAAACCATTAAAGTATTTGTCAGAACGATTATGCCCAAGACGGACGATAACAACTTTTTTCGAAGGAATTACGATAATGTACTGCCCTAAAATCCCTCTTGCATAAAAAACACCTGGATAATTTTCCGCAAGCCACCATTGATAGCCGTAATAATTGCAGGGGTCGCCATCTTCATCGGGAATATTGCAAGGCGATATGGATTGAACATAATAAGCAGAGTCAATTATAGCATTTCCTTTCCATCGTCCGCTATCAAGCATCAACTGTCCGATTCTTGCAAAATCACGTGCATTAGTATTAAAACAACAATATGCTTTTTCATTTCCATTTTTCCTGTCGGTGCTCCATAATGCAGGACGCTCAGCGCCAAGCGGCTTCCAGAGTTTTTCACTTGCATATTGACTCAAAGATTTACCGGTTGATCTCTCCAGTATAAGACCGAGTAGTTGCGTATCGCCGGATTTATAGGTGTGATAAGTGCCGGGTTCTTTTTTTATTTTAACCCCGGTGGCGGTCTTGTACAGATCGCTTCCGTAATAGGCTTCGGTGGTTACAGAAAACGGGTTGGCATAGGCCTCATCCCAGTTGCTGCCGCTGCTCATGGTAAGCAGGTCTTTTATTCTGAGTTTTGCCGCCAAACCTTCTTTGAATTCAGGCAGGTAATTACTTATTGCTTCATCCACCGATCTTATTTTTCCTTCCTTAATAGCAGCACCTATTAATAAACTGGTTATGCTCTTTGCCACAGAAAAAGAATTGGATAAAGAAGAATCACTGTAGCCATCCCAGTATTTTTCATACAGCAGTGAATCATTTTTTATTACTGCCACTGCCACCGTATTTAATCGTTTCAACAGCGAATTCAGATCATCCGGCGAACTGATCTTATTATAATTCTCGGCAGCGGGCCACGGCTGGGCTACAGATGCGGCTACTGTGTCGTTGGAAAATATTTTATAGTCATCTATCCCCGCGAAATTGTAATACACAGCTTTGAACAAATATGTTTTGCCCGAAATAATTGCGTAAGCTGAAAAAAGAATGATAACAGTTAGCAGAAAAAGGAAAAACCATTTGATGATCTTTTTCATAATCGTGGTTTGTTATGCTGAAAGTAGCGCAAATTATTTACGGAAATTGTTAATAGCCGTCATTTTTGAAATGACGGCTATTAGTTTCAAAAGACAGGACTTTATTTCAGGTTAACGATCTTTTTATCCTTCGGATATTTCACGCTATAGGTAAACCTGAACTTTTTACTTTCACCGGGTTTTAATTCAACCTTCCACGTCAATACACCCACTTCTTCATTCACCAAAGCATCCCCGCTGTCTTCTAATTTTACTTCCACCTCTTTTATCGTACTTAGCGGGTATTGATCTTTTAATAACATGCTGATATCCGTGAGCTTGTTGTTCTTCACAATAATTTCATAAGTAAAAGTTTGCCTGTTATTTCCTCCGCTTGATTTCAGGCTGCTCAATTCTTTGACCAAAGAACGTTTTACAGCAAGCCTTTTGTCTTTACCCAAAGAAAGATTCAATGTATCGGCAGTACTGTTTGGGTCGATCAGTGATTTACCGATGTAGGTATTATCCATAATAATATTGGCATCGCCGGGTAAAAGATCAAGGTTCTGCCAATCGGCTACTTCTGCCAGCAGGTATGATTCTTTGTCAACCCTTGGTATAGCATAATTTTTCAGTATGCAATCAATCTCCTGGTCTTTGATCGAAACGACGTGCAGCTTGCCGTCGCTTTCAATGTCATACGGCAGATCAATTTCAAAATTGGTATTCAACTGACCTTGTGAAAGCGTGGTGAATTGTTGTAAGGTGCTTGGATCGATCGTAGTAACACTACCTGTCAGCGCTTTCTTTTTGTACTCGTTTGCATCAGCTACGATCACCTCCGACAATTGTTTGTCGTCTCTCATTGACGGAATAGAATTTCTCATGACATTTACTCCTGCTGCCCTGTTTTGTAATACGCTGTATAATTCCGGCACATATAATTGCAGATACCAGGGTGAAAGTATTGGCGCCACGACACCAAAATTGGGAGTGCCTGTGCTCAATGTTAATTTCGTTTTCTTCCAGTCAATGCCGGTAGTTTGAGTCAACGATGCTTTGTAAACCAGTTTTACTTTATTGGTTTTTGAATTTACCCGTATGTCATAGGTGGGTGTCCAGCCGGCATTATTTGTATAGTAAGAAAGAGCAACCGGGATATCAGTGCTGTTCTTGCAAATTACTTGTAATATCAGTTGTCCGTAGGGTTTCGACCTGGGCACAACATTGGCTGTGTTTAGCACGCTAATTCTTTTTCTAAGCTCATCAATTTTTTCATTGGCTTGGCTGATACTTTGCTGATAGTTGAAAATATTTGTTTTTGCTTTTTCAATCCTGGCTGTATAAAATTCAAGCAACTTCAACACCTCAGCGCTGGTCACCGTTTTATTGCCACTTGTGCTTACAGTCGCTTCAATCAGGTTACCGGTTTTTACTAATACTTCCTGCTCTATCGCAATATTGTTCTGAATGCGGCTGATGTCTTTATTGATAAACTTAATACTGTCTTCCAGCTTTTGAACTTCCGCGCTTTTCACAACAGGAGGCACAGGCGGGTAGAAAAGATTGTATTGCTGTGATAAAAGCGTCACATCTTCCGGGCAATTGATCTGCAAACTATTCACATCAATGTTTGTGCTCAGTTGATTAATAACGATAATTTTTGTCGTGCTGTTTGTTCTTACTTTGGCAGTCTGTGTTAATTCAGCACCGTACCCAAAATAAACCGTCGCATTGGTTATCTCTGCATCGGCTCTTGCTGTGTCCGCATTATCACGGGAAAAGTTTTGTGCGCTAATTTGACAAAAGGATAATACTATCCCAGTGATCAGGAAAATTTTTTTCATGGCTTTTAATTTATCTATAGATGCTGTAAAAAAAATGTTACACAAAAAAGCACGACGTTGCGCAGGCAATTCACACAGCCATCCGGCCATTCTGCCCAATCCGGCTATTTGTCTTTATGCTTTTGTATTGAAAATGAGTGGAACTTTTCCGCAATTACAGGAAACCAATTTTACCCGTTATTTTTGCCGCAATCCATCTAATACAGATCGTGTCAATGGCTAAAGCGACCACTTCAGAAACTCCACTTATGCAGCAGCACGGGGCTATCAAGAAAAAATATCCTGATGCCATATTATTGTTTCGTGTTGGCGATTTTTATGAAACGTTCGGACAGGATGCAGTCATCGCTTCACGGGTATTAGGAATAACGCTTACGAAAAGAAATAATGGAGCCGCCGCTTCATCTGATCTTGCCGGTTTTCCGCATCATGCATTAGATACCTATTTGCATAAATTAGTAAAAGCCGGTCATCGTGTCGCTATCTGTGATCAATTGGAAGACCCTAAGCTGGCGAAAGGAATTGTAAAAAGAGGTGTGACGGAAATGGTGACTCCCGGAACTACCGTTAATGACAAATTACTTGAACATCACAGCAATAATTTTTTAGCAGCTATACATTTTGCCGATGCTTCGGCTTCAGCTCAGCATGATCACTATGGTCTTGCTTTCCTGGATATATCCACCGGTGAATTTTTAATTGCTGAAGGTGACAGGGAATATGCAGATAAATTATTGCAAAGCTTCAAACCTGCGGAAGTGATTTTTCAGCGTCATAAGCAAAAGATCTTTAAGGAATACTTCGGCGCCAAAGTTTATACATACGCATTGGACGAATGGATATTCGATGCCGCCTATGCGACCGATATTTTATTAAAACATTTTCAAACCCATTCGTTAAAAGGATTTGGTGTGGAGGATATGAAGAATGGGTTGACCGCTGCCGGCGCCATTATTCATTATCTAAAAGATACAGAGCATCCCAACCTTCAGCATATTACTTCACTTCAACGGATAGACCGCGAAGATTTCTTATGGATGGACCGTTTTACCATAAGAAATCTTGAACTGGTTGCCGGAAATTCAGAAGGCAATCACACATTGCTTAGCGTATTGGACAATACAGTTTCCCCAATGGGTGCAAGATTATTGAAGAGATGGATCATTTTCCCTTTAAAAGAAATAAATAAGATCAATGAGCGGCTGGAACTGGTTGAATTTTTTATCAAAGAAACAGATCTGCGGAATAAGATCGCTCAGTCCATTAAACAATGCGGAGATATTGAAAGGCTGGTCTCAAAAATTCCGCTAAAAAAAATAAATCCAAGGGAAGTATTGCACCTCGCAAGAGGGCTAAAACAAATTGAAACAATCAAACAGCTATGCCTTGCTTCTTCCAATGAGTATCTGAAAAGATTAGGCGATGCACTGAACCCCTGTCCCTATATCGCTGACAAAATTTTCAAAGAGATCGTTGATAATCCTCCGGCATTAGCGATCAAGGGCGGTATGATCAACGGCCATGTGAATGAAGAACTGGACGAGGTGAGGAAAATATCACAAAGTGGTAAAGAGTATCTGGCGCAATTGCAGCAAAAAGAAGCGGAGATAACCGGCATCACTACGTTGAAGATCGGTTTCAATAATGTATTCGGCTATTATCTTGAAGTGACCAATTCGCATAAAAGCAAAGTGCCGGAGACATGGATGCGGAAACAAACGCTGACAAATGCCGAAAGATATATCACACCCGAACTTAAAGAATATGAAGAAAAAATAACCGGCGCTGAAGAAAAGATATTGCAACTCGAGCTGCAATTGTATGAATCATTAATAAATGAATTGTTTGATTATCTCGCTCCCGTTCAGAATAATGGCAATGTTTTGGCTGTACTGGATTGTATAGTTTGTTTTGCCAACAATGCACTGCACTATCAATATAAAAAACCGTTTCTTCATAATGCTGATGACACAGTAATTAAAGAAGGCAGGCATCCCGTCATCGAAAGAAATTTACCAATCGGTGAAACATTATATCAGCAATGATCTTGAACTGAATAAAACCGAACAACAGATCATCATACTTACCGGCCCAAACATGAGCGGTAAAAGCGCATTGTTGAGACAAACGGCGCTAATAACTCTTATGGCACATACAGGAAGTTTTGTGCCGGCCAGTGATGCGAAGATCGCTTTGACAGATAGAATTTTTACTCGAGTAGGCGCCTCCGATAACCTGACCGGCGGCGAATCAACGTTTATGGTTGAGATGAATGAAACCGCCAGTATCATTAATAACATTACTCCACGTAGTCTGATATTACTGGATGAGATCGGTCGCGGCACATCAACTTACGATGGCATTTCCATTGCCTGGAGCATTGCAGAATATCTTCATCAATCTCCGCATCAACCAAAAACATTATTTGCCACGCATTATCATGAACTGAATGAACTGGAAGAAAAATTTCAGCGGGTAAAGAATTATCATATCACGAATAAAGAGATCGGCAATAAAATTATTTTCTTAAGAAAACTGGCAAGAGGCGGAAGCACTCATAGTTTTGGAATTCATGTGGCAAAGATGGCGGGCATGCCGCCTTCCCTGATTGAAAGGGCAAACGATATTTTAAAACAGTTGGAAAGTAAGCATGTAGAAACCGGTCAGGCCGCTGCAAGCAGCCAGACCCTTAAAAATCTTTCTGTTCCGCAAATGCAGCTATCCATTTTTGATGCGCACAGTGAAACATTTGAAGAAATAAGAAAACTCCTGCAGGATATTGATATCAATCGTCTCACTCCTGTTGAAGCATTATTGAAGTTGCAGGAAATAAAAAGCAAATTGAAATGATACTCCGCTTCTCCGCCTGTCATCATCGTACAAATGGTAATTCCCCTTCGTGTATTTACCCGATTTGAAAAAATGCGATTGATATTTGATAAATTTTAGTTCACTACGTACAAACTCTTAGACAATGAGCGTTAAACTTGTCTGCTAAGAGGAAGCACTTAAAATCCGCCTGTGAAACAACTTATACTTTTTAGTTTTCTGTCCCTTCTATTTTCTCATTCGATCCGCTCACAATCCTGCACACCCCAGGGAAATGAAACAAGTTATGGCACTAACAATATATGGATAGGGTATGTTTATGACAACATGAACCTCACCAATTATAAAGGTTATGTCAATGAAGGAACAGCCGGCAGTCCCAATTTTGATCAGAGCTTTGGTGGCGATAATGTAACATATCCAACCAATGGCTGCGGAGTTCAGACAGAAACATTCAGCGTACGCTATAAACTCACGAAAACATTTTCCAGTGCGACCTATGATTTTACCGTAGGTGGTGATGATGGTTTCCGGCTTAGCCTTGATGGCGGTTCCACATGGATCATCAATCGATGGACCGATCAGAGTTATACGACTGCTACCTACACTGCCACATTGAACGGAACATATAACCTCGTCCTCGAATATTATGAAAATGGCGGTGGAAACAGGATATCCTTTAATGTGGTCGCAGCCTGCAGCGGTGGCGAAAACACTTCGACCTACGGAACCGGCAACGTATGGAACGGATATGTATATACAGGAATGAATTTCGGAGCTTATAAGGGAATGGTACACGAAGGAAGTATCAGCAATATTTCATTTGACCAGGATTTTGGCGGCAGTAATGTTCAATATGCCACCAGCGGATGTGGTGTGCAAACAGAAAATTTTAGTGTCCGCTACCGCCTCACCAAAACTTTTTCCGGCAACTATTCCTTTGTAGTAGGAGGTGATGATGGATATCGTTTGAGTTTCGACGGAGGAAGTACCTGGGCCATCAATCATTGGTCTGATCAATCGTATAACACTGCCACTTATACCACCAACTTGTCAGGCACCTATAACCTGGTGCTGGAATTTTATGAGAATGGCGGCGAAAATCGTATCAGTTTATATATGCAGACCAACACCGTTTTGAAACTCGATCTTCTTTCATTTGCCGGTCGCAAAGACGCCAACAACATAGATCTCGATTGGGAATTATCTCCCGATAGCGATCCAATGAATATTGACGTGGAAAGAAGTCCCGATGGCCGCACATTTAGTCGTGTCCAGACAATGCCCGGATCTGCAGGAAGTATGAGCTTCAATAGTATTCAATATCACTATAAAGATGTTTCTCCCCTGGCAGGTAATTCTTTTTATCGGCTAAAGATGACTGATATGGAAGGAAAAGTCAAATATTCTTATATCATATTCATACATGAATCATCTGACGACCCACGCAAACTGGTTCTATTCCCGACAAACATTTCTAATAATACCATTTATTGTAAAACGGGGATCACAATTCCCAACGCCGTCATCGCAGTGACAGATATTTCCGGCAGGTTGTTATATCGCGAACAGATCGGAAGAATTGAGAGGGGACAAACGGCAGGTATTTCATTGGGTGCCGGCAATTTCTCAAAAGGATTATATTTCATATCAATAACCAGCAACAACGAAAAACTTATTACACAAAAAGTGATTTTTTGATGTTTATCATATCCTTTCAAAAGATCATTGCCTTATCAAGGCCTGCTGGCTATAAATAACTCAGCCACCATTTCTCCGCACTATACTTCGTTTTATACCGGTCATATTTTTTACATAAAGGATATAAAACAAGGAATACAAACAACCAGACGGCATATACTCCCGGCAAACCAAATCCAAAACCCGGTGGTTTGAAGAGAAAAGGATTGCCCTGGGTAACTATATCACTCGCACTGAATCCCTGTGCAAAGAACACAACTATCGCCACCGTATGAATAATATAAAAATGGATGATATAATAGAACATCGGCACACGACCATACACCCTGAAGAAATCCGTCACTTTATTCTGAATATTTTCTATCAATGCCAACACGATCATTGCTGGGCCAAGGGTCATGCAGAGAAAGGCGAGTGAAGGGGGGTATTTATTTACATTTAAAAAAGATAAAAAAGTGAACAGGCTCCCTCTCGGTTGTTCCGACATGGGGACAGGATCTCCGTAGCCTTTCATCATCCGGATAAAAATAAACAAGAGCACGAGGATGGTTCCCATACTAAGCAGCATTTTCTTTCGCCAGGCCCGATCAATTGTTTGCTGGTATAATTTTCCAAAGCAATAACCCAGCATCATTACCCCCAACCAGGGAACGAATGCATAGACAATAATGATATGGTGACTCAATGACATGTCCTTTGGATAGATCGAGAATTCCGAGTAGTATAAGAGATCAGGAAGAAACTTCCCTTTAAGTTTACTGGTTAGTTCAGGATCATTCAAAAGATTATGACCGAAAACAATAATCAAACCGAGTGCAAAGACCAGCCAGAAAGGAAGACGGATCAGCAGGCCAAGAAAAACCATACTGATACCAATGGCCCAGATCACCTGCAGGATGACGAGACTAAACAATGGGTTATAGGTCCAGCCAAAAGTAATAATGATCATTTCCACGAATACCAGCCAAAAACCTCTTTTGATAAGAAAAGCACTGAGTTCGGCTTTGGTTTTCTTCCGGCTCATCAGGAAAACAGATGTCCCTGCAAGAAAGATAAATATGGGCGCACAGTAATGGGTGATCCATCGTGTAAAAAAAAGCACTGGCGTGGTCGTTGCCAGGTTTGTAGGATCCATGGCTACCGATGCACCACCGCCGGATACATCTGCATTATAGAAAAAATCCCGCACATGGTCCAGCGCCATGATCACCATTACGATCCCTCGTAAAATATCAATGGATTGAATGCGGTTCCTTGTGTTCAGGCTGGCAACAGTCAGTTCGGTCATAAAGGATGGTTTTGTCCTGAAAAATTACTGAAATTTCGTATTCGCTCTTGCCTTATTATAAATAACAACCATTTACCCACATTGAACATTCCTTTACAGGAGGAAAAAAGGACTGCCCTGTTTGCCAAATACAAAAAAAACCTATTTTTACTGTAAATCACGCAACCATGCAATTGCTTAAACTAACTGTTCTATCGTCTTTTCTTTTTGCTATAATAATAAGTTTTAGTTCCTGCGAAAAAGACGCCGAAAAATCCAAAACTGTCGAGTATATAAAATCGGGGATCCCAATGACTGGCGCCCAGGAAACGCCGCCTAATCCGTCTTCAGCACTTGGAACGCTGGACGTATATTATAACAAAGCTCTCAAAACACTTTCCTACAAGGTTACCTGGCAGGGCCTTGCTGATACTATTGTCGGTATGCATATTCATGGTTTAGCTCCCGTTGGCTATGCTACTGGTATCGTACAAAACATCCTGACCACAAAAAATGAAGCTGTCTTCCCTTTCAGGGGCGGTTCGTATTCCGGCACATTCAATGTTGATGGCGTTGTGGTAAAAGAAGAAAACCTGTTGGATGGGTATTACTATCTGAACATTCATACAAAAACATATCCCGGTGGAGAGATCCGGGGACAAATAAAGTTTCAATAGTTAATTATTCAAATTCATTGACCCATTTTGGCTAAGCCAGGATGGGTTTTTTATTTGGCATCAAACCAAACAGGTTTGTTGTCATTCCAGCCACCGTTATAATTAATAAAAAGTTCCTCCCCCGCCTTGATGAATCGTACCGTTCTTATCCTGATACTTTCATCTTCGAAATTCATTTCATACTCACAATTGGAATGGTAGGAATGATTATAAACCGGCACATAACCCAATAGCCATGCAGCATTGATCTTTATTCTTCCCCATTCAAAAATATAATCATGCAGCAAGGTCTGGTCTAATAGTTTTCTTTCTTCGCGGCTCATAACGATCACCGGCGATATTTCAATGATGGTTCCTTCTTCAATATTTTCAGAAGTAAAAACACCGCGTCCCATATCATCAGTGGCTGAAATGTAAATAATCGGAAGGATCATTATTAATTTAATATTTATTAAATGCGAAAGTAGTGAGGTTCCGGTCATATCAGGATCGTCATATTATCAACTCTGACTTCGGACTTCCAACTTCTGACCTTCACTTCGTAATTTTGGCGCATGCACTCTGAACATGAGCAAACTGGAATTGAAAGAACAATTTGAAGCTGTTGATTAAAACAGAAGACGGGCAGGCAGATAAAAGATTTCCTGGATCACCAGAACATCAGTGATGTAGCCGAACTGGTGGATGAATTCCCGGATGACGAAAGCAGGATCATTGCGAATATGTCGGTGCACCGGGCCGCCAGTGTTTTTAAGATACTTGAATTCTCCCGCCCAAAAGAGGATCATTCAAGAATCTCCCTCCAAATACCATTGCTGCTTTATTAAATGAATTACCTCCCGATGACCGTACCGATTTTCTGGAAGAATTGCCCAGCAATGTGGTCCGTGAACTTATTAAACTGCTGGATCCGGAAGAAAGAAAGATAACATTTTCCTTATTGGGCTATCCGGAAAACAGTATCGGCCGTTTGATGACGCCGGATTATGTATATGTATATCCCGATAATACCATCGAAGAAGTATTTGCTACCATCCGTAAATATGGAAAGGATAGTGAAACAATCAATGTGATTTATGTGATCAATGAAAAAGGCGAATTGCTGGATGATATCCGCATCACGTGATTTTATTTTGAATCCCCCGGAGAAAAAAGTATCGGAACTGATGGATGGAACGGGTAATTGCCCTGCAATGCTGAAGATGACCAGGAAACAGCCAGTGAGGTTTTTAAAATGAATAACCGGGTGGCATTGCCGGTCGTCAGTAAAAGCAATAAGTTGCTGGGCATCGTTACGATTGATGATATCTTATGGGTGGCCAGTGAAGAGTTCAGTGAGGACATGCAAAAGATGGGTGGTACTGAAGCATTGGACGAACCTTATCTCGAAATGCCCATACTTCGGCTTTTTAAAAAAAGAGTTACCTGGCTGGTCGTATTATTTCTCGGTGAATTGCTTACGGCAACCGCTATGGCATATTTTGAAGATGAAATTGCCAAGGCTGTCGTGCTGGCATTGTTTGTTCCGCTTATTATTTCCAGCGGTGGCAATAGCGGTTCGCAGGCATCAACACTTGATCATCCAGGCCATGGCTGTCGGCGAGATCACATTGAAGGACTGGTGGAGGGTGATGCGGAGAGAAATAATTTCAGGTCTGTTACTCGGAACTGTATTAGGATTGATCGGTTTTCTTCCGGATTGTCGGTCTGGCATTCTATTTGCACCAGCATTTGTATGGCGAGCATTGGATGCTCATTGGCATTACAGTTGGCATTACATTATTGGGGGTTGTGTTATGGGGAACACTTTCAGGCAGTATGTTGCCAATGATATTAAAAAGACTGGGAGCCGACCCTGCTGTCAGTTCTGCTCCTTTTGTAGCCACACTGGTGGACGTAACAGGGCTTGTCATTTATTTCACGTAGCATTTCATGTTACTGAGCGGCAGTTTCTTGTAAACAAACAGTGGCGGATTGTATTCTTACCGTAATACAGTAATGTATCAGATCTGTCTTCTGCATGTTTTGAAATTAATACCTTTGCTGCACAAAATTTAAAAATCAATTCATGTGTGGAATTGTTGGATATACCGGCCCCAGAGAAGCTTATCCCATTATTATCAAAGGATTAAAAAGACTGGAATACCGTGGCTATGACAGCACAGGTGTTGCTTTGCAAAACGGCAGGCGTAAAAGTTTATAAGAAAAAAGGAAAAGTTGCAGAACTGGAAGATGCTATTGTCGGCAAAGACCTTCATGCCCATGTAGGTATTGGTCATACCCGCTGGGCCACGCATGGCGAACCCAGTGACCGGAATGCACATCCCCACCAGTCTTCCAGCGGCAAACTGGCCATGATCCATAATGGCATCATTGAAAATTATTCCCAGCTGAAAAAAGAACTCATTAAAAAAGGATACAAATTTACACAGCGATACCGATACCGAAGTGTTGTTGAATTTTATTGAAGAAATCAAAAACAATAATAATTGCTATCTCGAAGAAGCCGTGCGAGTTGCATTAAAAAGAGTGATCGGCGCTTACGTTATTTTATTATGGATGCAGATGACCCGGATACCATCATTGCGGCAAGAAAAGGAAGCCCGCTGGTGATCGGCATTGGTAAAGGCGAACATTTTCTTGGTTCCGATGCATCGCCGATGCTGGAATACACCAAGGAAGTGGTTTATGTAAATGATTATGAACTGGCCATTGTAAAACCCGATGAACTGATCCTGAAAAATCTGGGTAATGAAAAGATCACTCCCTATGTTCAGAAACTGGACATAGAACTGGCGGCCATTGAAAAAGGCGGTTATGATCATTTCATGCTGAAAGAAATTTTTGAACAACCGCAAACCATTTATGATTGTCTACGAGGAAGATTGGATGCTGAAGCCGGAACCATCACCATGAGCGGCATTCAGCAATATGCCGAACAGATCGTGAAAGCCAACCGTATCGTTATTAGTTGCCTGCGGCACCAGTTGGCATGCGGGACTGGTGGCAGAATATATTATTGAAGAACTTTGCCGCATCAATGTAGAAGTGGAATATGCATCCGAATTCCGGTACCGCAATCCTGTTATCAATAAAGGCGATGTGATCATTGCTATTTCGCAAAGTGGTGAAACAGCAGATACACTGGTGGCCATTGAAACATGCAAAAGAAAAAGGAGCTATTATACTGGGAGTGGTAAATGTGGTGGGTTCATCTATTGCCCGGAGCATCACATGGCGGCGCTTACACACATGCCGGACCCGAAATAGGCGTTGCTTCTACCAAAGCATTTACAGCACAGTTGGCAGTATTGACCATGATCGCTTTAAAGATCGCATATATCAAAGGAACCATTTCTGACAGAACGCTATATGAACTTGCTGAATGAACTGAAGCAGGTACCTGAAAAAGTGGCCTGGGTACTTAAAACAAGTGACAATATCAAAGCGCTGGCTGAAAAATATAAAGATGCACATGATTTTCTATACCTCGGCCGCGGTTATAATTTCCCCGTTGCATTGGAAGGTGCATTGAAGCTGAAAGAAATTTCTTATATACATGCAGAAGGTTATCCTGCAGCAGAAATGAAACATGGGCCTATTGCATTGGTGGATGAAACATTACCCGTTGTATTCATTGCCACCAAAGACGCTTATCATGAAAAAATGGTAAGCAATATGCAGGAGATAAAGGCGCGGAAAGGAAAAGTGATCTCTGTGATACCGAAGGCGATGAGATTTTCTCGAGAGTCTTTCTGATGATGTGATGATCATTCCCGGAAGCCGATGAGATCGTTGCGCCGATGCTGAGCGTGGTGCCGTTGCAATTACTGGCTTATTATATTGGTGTAGCCAAAGGTTGGATGTGGACAAGCCGAGAAACCTGGCGAAGAGTGTGACAGTGGAATAAACCCCCGTCCCCCTGAAGGGGAACTTAAGTCGAAAATACTTTATATTACATGGCTCTTTAATTTGCAGGATAGGATAGTGTTACGGACGTATACGCTGGTGCAGTTTAGTTGCGAAGTTTATCCGATACTTGGATCCGTATTTCTATCCGTTGCTCAACTAACTATTAGTAATAACCCTATCTAAGGAATTTCGAATCCTTTAAAGATTGGTCTAAACCCCTCAGTTGGGTATGAACAAAATCAACAAAAAACCCATTTCATCTCTGGGCTACAATTTTGTAAAACCGGAATATATTCCCAAAGGAAAGGATGAATATTATCTCCGTAATATCCAGCACCGCAACGGTAATCAATTACCGCCATCTCACTGACGATAGAAATAAAGCAACTGATCGCTAATAACAATACATCCGACAACTGGAACAACGTACTTGGTCAACGGTGCTTTCAATCCCGACCTGATCGTCAACTGTGCAAATTTTATGGATTGGTGCGTATCGGGAAACTGGAGACCTATTTTCGTTGAGTTCAATAACTTCGCGACTGCCGGTCGGGTTATACAACAGTATAATTATCAGTTGCGATATCGGCGATAATGTTGCCATTGATAATGTTAATTACATGAGTCATTATATCGTCGGCAATGAAGTGATCATCGCCAATGTGAATGAAATTGCCGCAACCGATCATGCCAAATTCGGAAACGGCATTATCAAAAAAGGTGAAAAAGAATCCGTCCGCATCTGGCTGGAGCTATGCAATGAAAATGCAGGCCGCAGTGTGATGCCCTTTAATGGCATGCTGGCAGGTGATGCTTGTCTCTGGACAAAATACCGGGGAGATGAACTAGCTGATGGAAAAATTCAAAGAATTTACCGAAAAAAATTTGATAAGAAGAGAGGTTATTATGGAAAGATCGGCGACCGAACCGTGATCAAGAATTGCACGGATCATCAAAGATGCATGGATCGGCAGTGATGCATATATCAAAGGAGCCAATAAACTAAAAAATCTTACGATCAATTCATCACCCGAAGCAAGCCATCACAGATCGGCGAAGGATGTGAACTGGTGAATGGCATCATCGGTGTATGGTTGCCGCATATTTTATGGAGTAAAAGCGGTCCGCTTTATCATGGCCGATCAATTCACAACTGAAATATGGCGCAAGGTTGATCAATTCTTATCTCGGTGAAAATTCCACCATATCCTGCTGCGAAGTATTGAATTCACTGATATTTCCTGCACATGAACAGCATCATAACAATTCATTTTTATGCGCCGCAGTGGTCATGGGACAAAGCAATATGGCGGCAGGCGCAACAATCGGTTCTAATCATAATTCCAGAGGGCCTGATGGTGAACTGGTTGCGGGGCGTGGCTTCTGGCCGGGACTTTGCGTAAGCCTGAAGCACAATTCAAAATTTGCTTCCTTCACGATCATCGCAAAAGGTGATTTCCCTGCGGAACTAAATATTCCAATCCCCTTTTCATTGGTGAGTAATGATGTAAGCCATAATAAGCTCGTCGGTCATGCCGGGCTATTGGTTCATGTATAATATGTATGCACTGGCCCGCAATGCAGGCAAATACGCAAGCCGTGATAAACGAACTGATAAATCAATAGAATATGAATATGATTTCCTCGCGCCGGATACGTGTGAATGAAATGTTTGATTCGCTCACATTAATGAAAAAAGCTACGGGTGAAACTTTTTCAGCAAGAGAAGGAAAGCCTGTAACCGGTGATGCTGCTATTCGCCATGGTGAAAAGTTGCTGGAAGAAAATGTCATTCCCGATAACTCGGAAATATGGGCAACCGGGATGGAGAATTCAGGTCGGAAAATGCAACTGCTGAAACTTCCCAGGGCTTATCGTCTTTTTCAAAGAACTGATCACGTATTATGGTACATCGCAGTTGGTTCAATTCATTCAGCAAAATGATACTTCATCTTTTGAACAGTTATCTGCTTCTTTGGGTAATCCGCCCCGCAATCAATGGATGAATATCGGCGGTCAATTGATACAGGATAAACAGGTAAAGAAACTCATCCGGGATATTCATGCAGGCAAAATAAAAAGCTGGGATGAAGTGCATGAATTTTACAAAGACCGGAGCAGCATTTATCCCGCTGAAAAACTGAAGCATGCTTTTGCATCGCTACTGGAAATACAGAAATTGCCTCATCATAAATTCAGCAAAAAAATTTTTCATCGCCTGCTTCGCGAAGCGATCGATACCAAAGAATGGATGACGAAAAACATTTATGAATCTCGTGCAAAGGATTACAACAGCGAGTTCAGAAAGATGGTGTATGACACCAACAAGGAAATGGAAAAAGTGATCGGCAAATTAAAAGACAATGCCTTTATCAATCAGCAACAGGAAGAATTAAAGCAATTTAAAAAACAGGTGCTTGGGATCATTAAAAGCTTCGGGTTTTGAAATTGCTTGCCCTGCTCTAAAGAACAGGGCAATTCAAAGCAGGGCAATTCAGAGCAAATGATTTCTTCAATTGCCGCGTCCTTCAGGACGGGGCTTAGAATGAATATTTAAATGGGCTTTAGCCCAACATCGGCGGAGAATTTTTCTATTGCTTTATAAACCTGATCACATTTGTTTCCCCTTCCGGAGTTATTCCTTTCATTTGATATATGCCTGCTGCGAGGCGATCCATTGAAAGTTGAATACCCGTATTGCCCGGCATCGCTACCAGGTCCTCCCTCTTCATTATCCTGCCTTGCATATCCACGATCACAATAGTGATCTTTTGTTGCCCCGATGAAGAAATGGTTAATGTCGCACTATTGTTAACTACAGTCGGCATAAGCGATGTAAGCAGTAATCCGTTTACATTATTCATCACCGCTACTGTTCTGCTATAGGTGATCTTCCCGTCTTTATCGATCATTTTTAAGCGATAATAATTGACACCGTTCTTCAGGTCATTGTCAATATAATTATACAGCCTGCTGTTTTCATTTCCGCTCACTGTACCAATGACGATGTAGTTGTTATCATTAACCGCTCTTTGTATCACAAATTTTTCATCTGCTGAACTGTATTCCGCCAATTGCCAGCTCACAATGGATGATGACGAATTGATTTTGGCGGCGTCAAAGGCGATCAAATGGATCGGCAAAGGACCCTGTGCGGGATCAGCCAATGGATTAGAAGCGCTGTTGGTCGCTAATGTAAATATCCCGCCTTCCGAATAGTTGCTTTGAAGATAACCGGTGGCATACGGCGGTCCGGGATTATCAACGTTTCTTGCAACGGTGCCAACATTTTTCCATTTGTTCGCTGAGGGATCAAATCTTGCTGTAAAAGTGTTCGCCATATCCTGGCAAAAACTACCTGTTGTCACATGCGGTTCAATACTGTTTGTAGCAAAGACACCATTACTTGTCAGACTCCAGTATTCAATACTGCTTATATGATGAATAACTTCCGGGTTGCCTGCAGCGTCATAACTATTCCCGTAAACGCTTTGCGGATTCCCACGAAAATATTCCGCCCGGAACGTATCGGTAAGCATGTGGTTTAAAATATGATAATAACCGATCGGCGCATAGTAATTTCCTTTTCCCACAGGGAAGGTGATCCATGTACCGGTCGAAACATTTCTCATCGGGCCATCTACAAAACTGGCAGATGATGCGCCGGACCAATATGCCGGATAGCTGCTGCTTTTCGCCATCGTAAGAATATTTGTCGCATCCGTCCTGATGTTTCCGCGACCGAAAACAAGTCCACATTTAAGCATCAATGGCGACAGTAAAGTAATGCCCGCGGGATTATTGACAACAAGTGCTAAATGACTGCCGAACCAGGAGCCCGAACCGGATATACTTTGGCTGGCGTTCCCCGCGAACTCAAACCGGTTTGGTTCATCGCCATCATCGGCGGTTACCATTCCATTGTTGATCACATTTCCTTTTACGGAGATATTACCTGTTGAATCATTCAATGATGTATTCTTTGCCAGTTCCAGTTTGGCGGAAGAAGAAATATCCAGGTTGCCATTAACGGTCAGTGTATAAGGACTGGTTCCCGTCACCGATCTTATCATAACCGATGCGAAGCCGGTATTTATAATATTAAAATTGCGAAAGGAAATATTTTTATTGAAAGAAAGAGGGCTCGTTATGCCAGCACAGTCGATCTCAACATCACCATAATTAGTTCCATCAAACACCGGCGGGGTGGCACTGGTAGTGATTACTTTAACCATAGAACCGGCATCCCAGTTTGCTTTTGGTATAGTACCGCCATCATCATTTAATTCAAACACGGAACCTGCCTGCATCGTAAAATAGGTACCACTGCCTGCATCTGTTTCGCCGGTATTTCCTTTGTATATAATGCGACCGGTGCTGCTTACTACAGCATTCGCATAGGTAAATATGCTTGAATAAAGATCTAATGCTGCCCCTCCAGTTCCCGATCCTGTTCCTTCAAATTGCAATGTGCCATCAATGGATGCGGTTACTCCCGCAGCGCCGGTAAGATCGCATATCCAATTGCCTGTGCCGGCCGTATTCGTTGCATCAAATATTAATGTACTGCCTGCATCTACCTGTAATCCTTTGGTGATGGCGGAAGTGCCTGACATTCTCAGATAGCGGGTCCCGTTCACTGAACATGTGAGTCGCACAGTGACACCGCCTGTGATCTTCAGCGAAAGAATGGCTCTGACACCCGATGAAAATGAGCTAAGGTTGATGGTGCTGGTGGTATTAATAACTATGTTCTCCGAAGAAGTGGGTTCATGTCCCTGGCTCCAGTTAGCATTCGCTGACCAACTGCCGGATGCGCCGCCGATCCATGTATTTGTTTGTGAACTTGCGGTAAGAGAAAGTAAAATAATAACAGGGCAGAATAAAAACCTTTTCATAAATATTAAAATTTGCGGACTTAGATTTTGAAAAGGTCTTACAGCGGGAGTTGAATTGTATAACGAATGTATGCAACAACAATTGATCCTGCAATAAGGGTAAAAACTAATTTATACACAATAGAAAATTATTTAATAAATCGGATCGTATTGGTCTTGCCTCCCGAACTTATTCCGGTTAACTGGTAAATGCCGGATGGCAGATCATACATTGGCAATTCGATATTGTTATTGCCAGCCACGACCGAATAATTTTTCTTTTTTACTAACCTGCCTTGCATATCGGTAATAATGATATCCAGCTTTTGTGAAGAAGATGAAGTGATGATCAGTGTGGCGTTGTTAGTTACAACCGTCGGCATCAGTGAAGTAAGCATCAGCCCATCCACACCATTCATTACCGCGGCAATTTTACTGTAGGTGATCTTTCCATCTTCATCGATCATCTTTAAGCGATAATAGTTAATACCATTCTTCAAACCATTATCTATATAATTATAAAAAAGATTGGTCGCACTGCCGCCGATCGTGCCGACAGTAACAAAACCATTACTCTTTTCAGACCTTTGTACCTCAAATTTTGCAGCAGCAGAACAACAGGTTGCCAGCTCCCAGTTGATTGATGCTTTTGTGTTGTTCATTTTCGAAACGTCAAATGCGATCAGTTTGAGTGGAAGCGGATTTTCAGGATATGGAACTTTACTGCCAAATGTAAATTGACCATAAGTGCTGACAGAATCACTTGTGACAGTACCAACGCTTAGAGCACCGGAATTAGCCGTGTTACCATTGTTGAACCATTTTGAAGGCCCATTATAATGAATAACTCGTAAGCTGATTAGGTTGGTTGCATCAGTATACGAAGTGGCCTGCAGTTGTACTTTTTTTCTAAGAACGCCACCTGTCGAAATCCGGTTCACCGTCCACCACTCCAGCGAACTCATGTGATGAAGGCCGGTGTCGAGTGGCGCGGGATAAAATAAACCGGCATTCCCTTTATTATATTCGACCTGGAATTCGTCCAAAGTAGTTTCTCCGGAATAATTGAGTAATGCGATCTTGTGTATTTCCGCACCCTCACCTACCGGAAACTCAAAATCATCGTTACCTATCTTTTTCATCCGCCCATAAACAAAGCTTGTGTCTGTATAATGTATTGCTGTCGCGTTATCTGCAACTACCAATATTTCGGAAATTAAACTAGTTAGTTTACCCCTGGAGAGATCAAGTACACCGGTTATCGTGTCGGTTTTAGAAAGCGACACACCCGATGTACCCATGCCTGAAGAATTATTAATTTTTAAATTGGCAATTTTTGTCGGTAACCCATCTCCTGTTACCTGCGGAACTGTTCCGAAATATTCAAAGCTGCCTATGGAATTATAAACCTTATTACCGCCAACCCGGATGTTGCCGGTTGTTGTATTACCCATATTGGTAATCCCATCTGGCGAGCCAATCCGTAATGTTCCCCCACCGCTGGCATAATCCGCACCGCCGGTTATATAGCTACCGCCATCAATAGATAAAACAGAACCGCTGTTCAACGTAACACTTCCCTTTGACCCGCCCGTAATAAAACTGATGATACTATTAACCATGTAAACATCACCTTCGGCTAAAGAACCGACAGACAAGGTAGCAGTACCGATCTGTGTAAATGTGATCGCATTTCCTGTAAAATTTATCCGGCCTCTTGTTCCGATTGCTGATTGCCATCCCGCACTGCCTCCAAGGTAACCCCCATCACCTGTTCCCACCCGCATACGGTTAACACTCATCGCCACTGAGCCGGTTGCATTGAATGTGCCACCAGCTACATCAACGATACCGCCAAAAGTTTTACTGAAGCCGTTATCGTTGTATATCCCAAGTATGGCAAACTGTTTTCCATTGCCGGTTGTGATGCTGCCCGATTGATTGAGGATTGCCCCGGGATCAACCCTGAAATTGCAGATCATTGCAGGAGTGCAGCTTAGCGTTTGAGCGCTTGTTCCATTAGCAACAAGAAAAGAATTGTTATCGCCAGAAGTAATTGTTGCGCCAACTGCGGCGGTAAAATTTCCTTTGAATTTAAGATCGGCATTTTTGACTGCATCAGCCATGCCAAGGTTCAAAGTACCTCCGTTTACGACTACGTTGCCATTCACCTGTACTCTGCAATATTTTCCGGCATTTGTTCCGTTCTTAATATTTAATACGCCTCCGTCAACGATGAGATCGCCGCCGATGGTCAGATTAACATCTGTATTTGTTGTGAAAGTAAATTGGAATTGTTGACCTCCGAAGGCTGTCGCCACGATCTGCAAGTTTCCCTGGATAGTAGTAATATTAGCGCCTTGCACCCAGTATGTGCCGTTGAGAGATGTGAGTACATTAATGACAAGATTGCCCCATGTAATTCCTGCCGGAAGAGGATTGGTGTCAAGCCAGTCTTGTATCTCGACCGTGCTGTGCGCTGCAAATATTTCCGTGCCTCCCCATATACTATTGCCCGGGTTGGTCCCGATACTTGTATAATCATCATGAACATACTTACCGCCGTCATCAATTTGAAATGTGCCCGTGAATTGAATTAACTTACTTCCTATTAATGTGCCTCCATTTTGTATTACCAAAAAAGATGTTCCGCTGCCAAGTCATCCAGTTGCCACTGGTGGTCATAGTGTGACCGTTTTGAATAATAAACTTATCTCCCGCAGTAGTAAAATTTGGAGCAGACACTCCACCTGGAATCGTACGCCAGTTCGATAATGTATTTGCAGCTCCTGAAGTAAAGGAATAGTAGTCAGTAGCAAATAATGCAATAGAAACTTTCAATAAAAGAAAGCAAAGCACAAGCCTTTTCATGCAGATTAGTTTAGGGCATCTCTTAGGAAAGTCTTCAGGGAGGGGTAGGAACGAGAAGCAAATTACAGAATAATTTGCTTCATGAATCAATCAGACTCACAGAATAAAAAGAAAAACGAACGGGATTGTACGATTATTGTTTCAGGAACCGGATGGTATTCGTCTTTCCTTCAGCCGTGACGCCTGTCAACTGGTAAACTCCCGCTGCCAGGTTGTGCAAAGGCAGTTCTATATTCGAATTGCCCGCAGCTATCGTAATGTTACGTTTCAGCATCACCCTGCCCTGCATGTCAACAATGATGATATCGAGCTTTTGTTGTTTGGATGATGCAATAGTTAGTGAAGATGTATTGGTAACTATAGTTGGTATAAGCGAAGTAAGCAGCAAACCATCCACGCCATTCATTACTGCTACGGTTCTGCTGTAAGTGATCTTTCCATCTTCATCTATCATTTTTAACCGATAATAATTGATACCGCTCTTCAGATTGTTATCTAAATAATTATAAAAACGATTGGTCTCACTACCGCCGATCGTGGCGATGGTAACAAAACCTCTATCCTTTCCTGCTCTCTGTATCTCAAACTTTGCAGCGGCAGAACAACAAGCCCCTAACTCCCAGCTGATAGATGATTTGGTATTGGAAAGGTTGAACGCATCGAAAGAGATGAGAGTGATGGGGAGAGGGTTGATAGGCGATGGATCAAGACTCGCTAATGAGAACACTCCGGAAAAAAAGCCACTAACTGCTGTTAAACTAGTTACTGGGCCAACGGCACCTATGTTACCCGTATTCGCATTTCCAAGATTTGCCCAGGTGCCAGATGAACAATTTGTAATTACCAATCTATCTCTGTCCGTAGCATAGCTATAACCGGTTGCCCAAAGAGTTACTTGATTAGAAGGCGACCCATTAGGAATACATTGTGCAAACCAATATTCCAATTTACTGATATGATCAATACCGCTGCCAAGTGTTCCTGGTGTACAGAGAGAGGAAGGATTACTTTTAAAATAAACGACAGTATAAATATCCAATGTGTTACCGCCAGTTGTTTCCAACTTTAGAGGGTGAATATCTACTCCCTCCCCAACAGGAAATTCATAAGGGGTATTTCCGTATTTTGACATTACTCCATTCACAAAACTATTATCAGCATATGCAGATGTTGTAACAGAGGAACTGCCAAGGGTCAACATGTTGCTTGGTTGGCTTGTAGTAAGCTTACCATCCGTCAAAATAAATTCTCCATTGACTTGGGTATTTTGGGATAGAGAAACTCCGGTTGTTCCGAGACCTGCCTGTGTATTAATTTTTAATTTTCCGGAAATTGTAACTGGCAGTCCATTTCCAGTAACTTGTGTAATTCCCATTGCTGCTCCATACTCATATGTAGCACCTGAGCTATAAATTCTTTTACAGGTTTGAACATTGCCGCCTGTAGCTCCATTTGTTGAAGTGGTTATTCCATATGGAGAGCCAATTTTTATTATTCCTCCGGTCTTAACTTCAAATGTATTTCCAATACCGGCAGGACTATTAATAGTATTGGTTCCCATTATCAAAGCGCCTCCGCTTTCTACGACGATTCTATCATAAACTGTGATATTACCAGTCAATGTTGCAATACCTCCGCTTTTAACAGTAATAGCATTATAATTTCCGGCATTGATATTTTGGATCGAGGTGATGTATCCTCCACCAGTTGGGGCAAACGCAACTCCTCCAAAAGAATAGTTGGAACCTGCATTTGCTAAAAGTGTTCCAACTCCAACAGAAGTCAATGCAAGACCATTGCTTGTAATATTTGAATTATAAGCCGCGGTATCTGTGAAACTATATAAGTCAGTTGGTTTACCAATTGTTCCTTTTGTGACAAATATGTTTACTCCGCCGCTGCAATTGAACCAAGCAGTAATTCCAAATAGATTTCCTGTAAGATTTCCTTTAGCCGTCCATGTCGTACCGTCATAAGAATATTTATACAACCCTGCTCCAGTTGCAAGACTACAAAAATAGAGTAAGTCAGGGCCAGGAACTGATGCATCAGCATCAAGTAAAACAAATCCATACGGATCATAGGTCCCGATTGGCAGACCACTTAAGTTAGTTATGAATTGTCCTGATGTTGTTTGCAACCCAGATCCTACAGTGCCTATCGTAACCATTGCAGTCCCCGATGAAACGTATAGTTGATCAGAAATGACTTTGATTGCACGTGTGTTAACAATTGTATTGCTTATTTGTGTCCCTGCGCCGGATGTTCCGGACAGAATGTATCTGACTCCGCCGTAACTTCCACCTGTATTTCCGGAGCCCCAATATCCTGAACCGTCATCAGTAGTTACTGCTCTGAAATTATCTGACACATATGCGTTGCCGCTTGTTCGGATAAAGCTCGTCGATGAAGTAACATTTCTATTATAATCAATCGAGGAAATAACTCCTAAATTGTTACCTGTAGACACACCGGCTGTTCCTACAGCAGCATTATATCCAGCCACAGTTAAATATCTTCCATCCCCCGACAGACTTAATGCTCCTTCAGAACTCGCAGTTCCACTTTGAGTCATTCCAAGATTGGGGGTTGCATCAGTAGTAGGTATATTGGTTGTTGTAACTAAGGCTCCTGCGATTGTATACTCTAGTAAAGAAACCGGGAATGCAGCACTACTTAGTGCTGTACTTCCATCACCGACCCTCAGCACTACAATATTTCCAGGAGTAAACTGTGCTGAAATATTAAAATAGAAAGAAAGTAAAAAAATAAATAGTACAAACCTTTTCATGCAATCGGATTTAATGCGGGCTGGATTGGAAAGGTTTTACAGAAGGAGGGGGATTTGCATCCAAGTTACGGTATCCCGGTTAACTAAAAGTTACCTGTCGGGCAATGTGAAAAAATTGTTCCCGTTATGAAAACCGGCATCTTTCTATTTTTTCCGAAAGAACAATCGTACCGGCACACCGCTAAGCTCAAAATTCTTCCGTAGCTGGTTCTCGAGGTAATTTTTATACGGCTGTTTGATATCATCCGGGAAATTGCAGAAGAAAGCAAAGGATGGAACAGCGGTCGGCAATTGTGTTACGTACTTAATTTTTACCGGGATGACCCCGTACAACCGGCGCATGATAGGTTTCCATGGCTTTCAGCATCACATCATTTAATTGCGAAGTAGGTATTTTCTGCTGGCGGTTATCATATACATCCAGCGCCATTTCAATGGCTTTAAAGATGCGTGTCTTTTCTTTGGCGGAAATAAAAAGACAGGCACATCCGTAAAAGGCGCCAGCTTTTCCTTTAGCTTCTTCTCATATTCTTTTGCGGTATTGGTTTCTTTTTCCATGAGGTCCCATTTGTTTACCAGCACCACCACTCCCTTTCCTTTTCTTGCAGCCAGGCTGAAGATATTCAGGTCCTGCTGCGGATATATCCTTTCTCCGCATCGAGCAGTAATCAAACAAACATCGGCTTCATCCATCGCTTTGATGGCGCGGATGACGGAATAGAATTCCAGGTCCTCATGCACTTTGGCTTTACGGCGGATACCTGCCGTATCTATCAGTACAAATTCTTTCTGAAATAAATTGTAATGCGTATGGATGGTATCCCTCGTGGTGCCGGCTATATCGCTGACAATGGTTCTTTCTTCACCCACCAATGCATTCAGTAAAGATGATTTGCCTACATTCGGCTGACCGATGATGGCGAACTTCGGCAAGGCATTCAGTTCCTTCGTCTCTTCAGATGCATCTTCTGTGATCAGTTCAGCGACCGCATCGAGCAATTCACCCGTGCCGCTGCCACTCGCAGATGCAATAAAAAATATTTTTTCAAAACCAAGACTATAAAATTCAGACGCTTCCAGCAGCCGTTCATTATTATCCACTTTATTGACGGTGAGAAAAACAGGTTTGGTGCTTCGTCGCAATACATCCGCCATTGAATCGTCCAGCGCTGTCATACCCGTTTGTGCATCCACAATAAAAAGAATGGCATCGGCTTCTTCCACGGCAATCAATACCTGCTTGGCAATTTCTTTTTCAAATACATCATCAGCTTCCGGCAACAAACCCTCCCGTATCAATGACATTAAACGTTTTGCCGTTCCAGTCGGACACGCCGTATTGCCTGTCGCGGGTGACGCCGCTGGTATCATCTACAATAGCTTTGCGCTGCTCCAGTAAACGATTGAAGAGTGTGCTTTTCCCTACATTGGGACGACCGACTATGGCTAATGTGAAACTCATTGTATTGCAGATTGCAAATTTTAGATTGCAGATTTTTGGGGCAGATTCTTTAAAGTTGTATTTATAGATGCAACAGTCATTGATAAAATTTCATTGCCTTCCTTATAAAGAAGTCTTAACCCCGGTTTTTTTGAAGGGTTAAACTCAGCTAACAATTCCAGGAAATACAGGCTTTCATCAGCTTCTTCTTCAACTATTCTCATCTTATTTATAAAGTCAGGCTTTGATTTTGCACGGCAGGTGGCACGGTAATTAGCTCCCACAGACGCCGACGCCCGAACGACCTGGTCAATATATGATCTGGTCACATGATCGAATGGAAGTGTTTTGCAGAATTTCGCAATGCTAATGGCAAAAGCTTTTGTTCTGCTTTTAAATTCATTTTTATCCATAACACAAAACTCTGTTTTGAGATAAATCTGAAATCCGCAGTCGCCAATCTGCAATCAATAACCATACTCCTTCAACTGCATCTCGTTCTCTCTCCACTTTGGTTTTACTTTTACAAATAATTCTAAAAAGATCTTTTGCTGTAAAAATGCTTCGATCTCCTTCCTTGCTTCGGTGCCGATCTTTTTTATCATGCTTCCTTTTTCGCCGAGAATGATCGCTTTCTGCGTCTCCCTGTTCACGATGATATCGGCGACGATCTTTACCAATGTTGTCTTCTCTTTATATTCCCGTACCAGCACCGCCGTCTGGTAAGGCAATTCATCAGAAAGGAATTCGTATATCTTTTCACGCATCAGTTCGCCGACAAAGAATCTCGTGGGCAGGTCGGTGATGTCGTCGCCCGAATAAAACGGTTCGCCTTCCGGCAATAGTTCCAGTATCGGCTTTAAAAATTTTTTGATGTTGATCCCGCTTGTGGCCGTTATCGTGAGCACTTCTTTGCAATACGTTTTGCTTTTAAAAAAGTCAACGCCATCTTTTATTTTTTCCGGCGTCGCCAAATCAATTTTATTGATGACGATGATGGCCGGTACTTTTAGTTTCAACGATTCAAAGATGGCATTGGCTTCCTGCCAATTCTCTTTGATATCTACGATCAGCAAAGCGACATCGGCATCTTCCAATGCACTCTTCACGGCCTGCATCATTTTTTCATGCAGCTTATATTTCGGTTCAATGATACCGGGCGTATCGGAAAAAACGACCTGGTAATCTTTCTCCGTTAGTATGGCCTTGATGCGATGACGCGTTGTCTGCACCTTGGGCGACACAATAGCCATCTTCTCGCCCATGAGCGCATTGAGGAGAGTGCTTTTGCCCGCATTGGGTCTGCCGAATATATTGACGAATCCTGCTTTCATTTTTTGTTAGCCGCTGATGAACACAGATGGACACAGATGCATTACGATTATTTATTTTTTATCGGGCAGCAAAGGTAACTAAGAGCGACGAGACTGTCAGAGGATTTACGTGGTGATCAGTGGAAGTTATGGAAGAATGAAGGAAGCCGGTTTTTTTCACTGTCCAGAGCTGGAATTGTCAGGATTTTATGGTTCAACTTAACAATAGCAGGGCGTTTGCAAAATTTTTTTTGATGGACTAAAGCTTATTGTTTGGCAGGTAAATATCCCGGGGTTATCTTTGCACCCCAATTAAAAAAAAGCAGTTTATTTCCATCGGGAAATTTTAGAATTGAATGAACGGGAATAAAAAGCTACTTTTATATCGCGAAGTAGAGCAGCGGTAGCTCGACGGGCTCATAACCCGTAGGTCGGGAGTTCGATCCTCCCCTTCGCAACAGAGGAGTCCGCCGTAAGGCGGATTTTTTTTCACCCATGCCGTTATTTGTCGAACCTGATTTCAGGGCTGTTGAATCAGGATTTAAAATAAGCTAATAAGGTTTTACCCCTCTATTGCGTTGTCGTGTTACTAAGGTAATAAGGTTTATTGCCATTTTGTAGTCAGTCCGCTTTCTGACATTAAAGCTTTTCCTTATCTTTTCGTGGAGACACCAAGTCGGAAGAAGACCTTATTACCTTAGTAACTATGCCAAAAAAATCATTCAACCTTATTAGCTTATTTTCCGTTAGCGGTTAAAGTTCGTTATAGGGCGGTAATGTTTCTTTATATGCCTGCGTTACTGCGTTACTGCGTTACTAAGGCTTTCATGAATCTAAGACGCGATAACAGTTTTTCATTGCTTTATCTGCCACTTAAGTGTCTGCTGATAATGCTTTAAGAACTCATCATATTCTTCCGTAAAGGTTACTTTTTTATGATGCAATGGCTGATTCAGGATATACTTGCAGACCTTGTCCACATCCGATTTTGAAACAGAAAAAGCTGAAGCTGATTCCTGCCATGCAAATGCACCTGAACTCAATTTATTGTTATTAATAAACCTTGAAGTGCTTTCAGCTACAATAGTGGCCAATATTTCTTCTGACAAATCCGGAGAACGGGAAGCGAGAAAATGAACATGTTCCGGGTTAGCATAAATGCTATATAACTTTGATTGATTATTATTGATAACCCCCGTAATATATTTTTCTATCCGTTCACGATTTTTTTCAGGGATGGCGGGAAAACGATTATGAGTAATGAAAATAAAATGAGTGTAGAGATTGTGGTATTCAATTTTCATAGTAATTGTAATAAGGTTTTCGGTTCTTTGATCTTCTGTATTACTAAGGTAATAAGGTTTTCTTTGCTCCAGAATTTTATTCGTTAATTAAAGCTATTTGTTTATTGAAAGCGATCAGCTCAGGATATTGATGTCGTGCAACGTTTTAAGATAATTGCTAAATCTTATAATCATAATAATGTACTCAAAAAAATCATTCTACCTTATCGCCTTATTTTCCCTCGTAAATATTTTGAAGATTGATCGTTCGGCTTTTATAATAATAAACAAGGTTCCCGATCACTACCGGGAACCTTATATAATAACCCCTAAGTATATGTGCTACGATCTGCGATTGATACTGCTGGCGCCGCTTGTTTTTATATCTCCGACGACAGGACTTCCTTTATAGCGTATATCACTGGCGCCGCTGGCATTTGCAGATAATTCCTTATTTACCGTAATGTGGATATCACTGGCGCCGGAAGCGGTGGCACTGCAATAGTCAACTGCAAAATCAAATCCTTTAAATGAACTTGCGCCACTGGCATCAATATCTATTTTAGCCGCTGAACCGGATACCTTCATATCACAAGCGCCGCTGATATTGATGGATAGATTTTTTGTGTCGAGTTTCCCATCAAGATCGCTGGCGCCTGAAAGAACTATTTTAAGGTCCTCGGTTTTCAATACCCCGATGATCTTAATATCGCAACCGCCGCTGGCGGAGAAATTATCGATCTGCTTGTAAGAAATATATGCTTTCAGTTTTTTGTCGCCAAAGTCTATGCCTTTATGTTCCCATCTTATTTCCAATACCCCATTCTTCACTTCCGTTGTTATATGTTTTAGATTCTTTTCCTCCGAAGCGCTGACAGCTACTTTTTCTTCACCGTCATGGGTAAGATAAACATCGAACCCGCCGGATATGCTGATGGCATGAAAATCTTTTGCCGTTCTCAATTGCACATTAGGATCATTGACCTGTTGCGACCGGGCAGTTGTCAAAATCATTAACCCGGCTATTATCACACTTATTCTTTTCATATTTGTTTTGTTTAGATCTGAACTCAGCTTCCCATTTTTTAGTCCCCGACGAACTAAGTAAATTTTAAATTTTGGAAACAGAACCACCGGTGTTGGTTTTTATCTCTCGGACCCCGGCATCACCTTTATATTTCACAAAGCCTCCCGTATTCGCTTTTATATATAATTCCTTCTGAACGGTGATATACACGCCTGCCCCTGTGCTGGCTGTTACATTGCAATTATCTGTTTTCAGGTCAATGCCTTTGAACATTGAGCCGGTGTCACCGTCAACATTTATCTTTCCTGCATCACCGTTAAAGGTAATTTCAGAACCGGTATTCTGATTTACTGTAAGATCATCAACCTTGACAGTGCCCTTCACCGTAGCGCCTGTATTTACATTCATTTTCAGCGAAGAGGATCTCAGCGTGCCTTCGATCTGCACTTCTGCTCCTGTGTTTGCATCCAGTTGATCAATGGTCTTATATGAAACATACGCCTTCAGGTCTTTTCTTTCTTTTTTTCTATTGATCGAATTGAGTTTATTCTCATAATGGATCTTCAGTATGCCATTCTCAACTTTGGTCACGATCTTGTCACGGTACTCCGTTTTGGCGGCACTTACGGCCACATCCTCGGTGCTGCCTTCCGTAAGGATCAACTTGATGCCGGTACCTACACTAATACCATGAAAACTGCCCACATTTCTTTTTTCGGCATTATTATCACTGATCGTTTTTTGCGCCATAAGAAAGCCAGAACCGATGCCGGCAAATAAAAGGGAGAGCAAGAGCTTTTTCATAAACAACGTGGTTTTTGAAGTGATACGAAGAAAGGCGTAGAAAAGTTACACCCTTTGAAATTATTTTCCCCTTAATTTTGGGGTAGTTCTTTCTATATTTCCCACAAAGACACAAAGGCCACTAAGCCCCTGCAATCAAGGATTAAGTTTGCTGGTCTTTTAATGATCTTGTGGTAAATACTTCAGCGTTCCCGGGGTGTTCGTCTGTTTATGCTTCGACAAGCAGCATGAAAGAACGATCTGAGATCATACCCGTAAACCTGATCAGGGTAATGCCTGCGCAGGGAAGGAGTAATTGTTATCCTTTCTCCAACAGCATTTCCCTCTCATTTTTGACCATTGACTTCACGATTCCAATGACGAGTGCATTCTCTCATTGACGATCGTCTCGATGGTGTAACCATTAAAAAGTAAAAAATGAAGAGGATTGCGATCATTCATTGTTGTATGTTCATCTGCTCATCAATATTCGGGCAGGAAGAGACCAAAGACAGTTTTTATGTATTAAGCCCGGTAGAGGTCAGGGCTGTCCGTGCCGGTGAGCATGCACCATTCACCAAGACCAATCTATCCAAAAAAGAAATTGGAAAACTCAATCTTGGGCAGGACATTCCATTCCTTCTTAATCAAACCCCATCGGTGGTGATAAACTCTGATGCAGGAAATGGCGTCGGCTATACTGGTATCCGTATCCGCGGCTCTGATGCCGCAAGGATCAATGTGACGTTGAACGGTATTCCATATAATGATCCTGAAAGCCAGGGAACTTTTTTTGTTGACCTGCCTGATTTTTCTTCGTCGGTTGCGAGCATACAAATACAAAGAGGTGTTGGCACTTCATCAAATGGCGCAGGAGCATTTGGCGGCAGTATTAATTTCAGCACCAATGAAATTAATAAAGAGTCGTATGCTGAATTCAATAACAGTTTTGGCTCATTCAATACCTGGAAGAATACGATCAAAGCGGGAAGTGGTTTGCTTGGGGACCATTTCACCACGGATATCCGTCTTTCACGCATCAGCAGCGATGGTTATATTGATCGTGCAACGACCGATCTGAAATCATTTTATTTTTCTACTGCTTATCTCGCCGATAAAACTTCATTACGGCTGAATATTTTTTCCGGGAAAGAAAAAACCTACCAGGCCTGGAATGGCATATCTGAAGCCGATCTGAAAAACGGTAACCGCACCATCAACTATGCCGGCATGGAAAAACCGGGTGAACCTTATAATAATGAAACAGACAATTACTGGCAGGATCATTACCAGTTATTTTTTGACCATAAGTTCATGGATAAGTTTTCATTCAACACCGCCTTCTTTCTCATAAAAGGAAAAGGCTATTATGAAGAGTACAGGGCCGACCAGCCTTACGCTAAGTATGGTCTTTCGAATGCGGGCAATTCAGATTTCGTCCGGCAACTATGGCTTGACAATGATTTTTACGGAAACATTTTTTCATTACAATATAAAAACAACAAGACACAAGTGGTATTTGGCGGTGGCTATGATCGCTATGACGGCAATCATTTTGGCGACCTGGTATGGGCATCCAATGGTTTACCTGCTCCCACTCACCGTTGGTACGACCTTGATGCTTTGAAAACCGATTTCAATATTTATTTAAAACAACAAACAAGGTTCACCGATAACTGGTATTATTTCTACGATCTGCAATACAGGCATGTCAAATACAATATTAATGGCTTCAGGGATAATCCAACACTGATCATCAAAAGCAACTATGATTTTTTTAATCCAAAGGCCGGTATCAGTTATTCTAAAAACAAATGGAAGGGTTATTTATCTTATAGCATGGGGAATAAAGAGCCGAACCGGGATGATTTTGAAGCAGGCATGAACCGGCAACCCAAAAGAGAAATGCTTAACGATATAGAACTTGGAGTTGAGAGAACAAACAAACTGTGCAATTGGTCGGCCACACTATATTATATGCGGTACAAAGATCAACTGGTATTGACAGGACAGATCAATGATGTAGGCGCTTATACAAGAACAAATATTCCGAAAAGCTACCGGGCCGGCATCGAATTGCAGGGAGTCAGCACAGTTCACAGCCTGGATGAATGTATCGGGAAATTTGGCTTTGAGCAAAAACAAAGTGATTGATTTCACAGAATATATAGATGATTATGATCTTGGCGGGCAAAAAACAAACCAGTATAGCAAACCAGATATTGCTTTTTCGCCCGGCACAGTTGGTGCAGCGGCTATTAATTTTCTGCCCTGCCCGGAATCTTGAATTGAGTTTATTAAGCAAATATGTAAGTAAACAATATCTGGATAACACACAAAATGAAAGCCGCCGACTGAATCCTTTTTATACGCAGGATGTAAGGGCGATTTATACAATAAAAAAGATCCCGATAGTTATCGGGAGGCTGAAAGAATTAAATATCACCGGGCAGGTGAATAATATTTTTAATAAAAAATATGAACCGAACGGTTATACGTTCAGCTATATATATGGTGGTGAAACGGTCACAGAGAATTATTATTTCCCGATGGCAGGAACGAATTTTATGATCGGGGTGAATGTGAAATTGTAAGCCCGAAATAAGAAATCCGAAATACGAATAAAAGGAGCTTCGTATTTCGGATTTAAATTTTTTTAGGAATTATTTTTCAAACTTTTCCTGCCACGCTAACATTCCACCGGCGAGATTTTTTGTATTCTTAAAACCAAGCATATCGAGGATAAGACCAGCTTGCCCGCTGCGATTGCCACTGCGGCAGTACAGGATCACTTCTTCTTCTTTCAGGTTTTCAATATCGTCCACCTGCATGGTTTGTATTTTACCCAATGGTATCAGCTTGCCGCCAATATTGAATTCGGCAGTTTTCATTCGGCTCACGCACATCAATAAGATTGATCTTTTCACCGGCATCCATCCGTTTTTTTAATTCTTCAACAGAAATGGTTTGCATAAAGCTATTATTGATTCGGCAAAGATACATTAAGTACTGTCGGTCACCGGCTTTTCTGCCTGCAGCCATACATCTATCGTTTGACCTGTGCGGATGTATTGCAATTTCTTTTCGCCATCATATCGCTCGGGGTTTTGCTTGTATATGTATGCACTGCAGGTATCCGTCACTCCTGAGCCCGGCAGAATAATAATAGATCCGATAATAAGGCCATTTGACTGGATCAAAGTCCTTGCATCGCAAAAGGTCATGCCTTTAAGAGTCGGCACAATGAATTTTTCCGTTCCCACACCACTGCCAAGCACCAGCGAAATAGAGCTGCCCATCCTGATCTTTGTTCCCGGTACGATCACGTTCCCATCGTATCGCATTTCAAGTACAGCATCCTTGTCGAAGCTTGAGCGATAAGAAATATCACCGACTTTCAGTCCACGGTTGGTTAACTCCATTTCAGCGCTGCGGTAACTAAAGCTAATCAGATTCGGCATATCCACGAGCGGAGGCATAGCGCGGTTAATGGTCAGGTATACGGTCCGGTTCACTTTAACCATTTCGCCATCTTCCGGCACCTGGCGGGTGACACTGAGAGGCTTTAAGGTGTCCACATAAACAGAATCTTGTATCTCCACCTCGAAACCCGCTTTGTCCAATATTTTTTCCGCTTCATTATAAGATTTGCCAACGACCGAAGGAACCGCCTTCGATTCATCATGATGAGTGCACCACTTCAACGACAGAACAAAGACAAAAAATATAGCCACAGACAGTAATACCCCTGTCAGGATATTCAGCCATAATGGACGGTGTGTAATGAATTTGAACATAATTCCGGTTATGTTTTTCGGGTTCCAGGTTTGGGATTGCAAACGTAGCACATAACCCATAACCTATCACTTAAAATGTCTAAAAACATTCTTCAACCAATTTAGTATAAAATTCTTTCAGACTCCATCCCATTGCCTTTACCTGTTGCGGTACGATGCTGGCCTCACTTTGCCCGGGAATCGTATTTATCTCCAGCATGAACGGCCTGCCGTTTTCTTCATTGTAAATAAAATCGATCCGCACAACACCCCGGCAATTAAATACAGTATAAATTTTCCTGGCGGCATTTCTTATTTTATCCGCAATGACCTCATCTACCTGCGCCGGGGTGATCTCTGTAGATTTTCCCTGGTATTTGGCTTCAAAGTCAAAAAAATCTTTATCGTCATGAGCTTTTACTTCGGTAAGCGGTAGCACAACGATATTACCTTTTGTTTTAAAAACACCCACAGTAAATTCTCTGCCTTGTATCATTTCTTCCACCAACACCTGGTCATCTTCCCTAAATGCCTTTTCAATGGCAACTCCTACTTCGTCTGACGATTTATTTACTTTGGACATACCGATACTGGAGCCGCCATTATTAGGTTTTACAAAAACAGGGAATTTTAATTCACGTGTGATCTCATCAGGGCTTGTAAAATTATTTTTTAACAGCATGACAGAATTTGCTACGTCAATGCCTGCCATGGTAGCCACAGCTACAGTAAAACGTTTATTAAATGTAATGGCAGATGTAGCCGCATCACAACCGGTATAGGGGATTTTTAATGTATCAAAATATCCCTGCAGTTTTCCATCTTCCCCCGGTGTGCCATGTATGCCGATAAATACGGCGTCAAACTTTATTTTCCTACCATCCAGTTGAAGCGAAAAATCATTTTTATCAATGGCCGTCTTTTCTTCCATTCGTCAGTTCATAAAACCAGCCCGGAGGAATTGATATCAATTTTATAAACATTGAATTTTTCGCTGTCAAGATTATTACCGATAGTGATTGCGCTTTTATAGGATATAACTGCTTCGCCTGAAAAACCGCCGGTAACAAGGGCTATGTTCTTCTTCATGTAGTGTTATTGTGGTTTAGCTTGGCAAATATTGAAGAAAATTTGCTTAGCAGGAAATTTCAAATGCTAAAAATGATTTATTTCTGCATGATCACTCATTGTATGACTGCAAAAGTTAAAACTTTAAAGCTGCAAGCGATTATTTCCCTTTAGGGTTAGGGGCATAAGAAAGGTGAAGGCCGTTTCTCCTTCACCTTTTTACGACGGGAAATATCACCCGCCAAACATTGAGCAGCAGATAGCTGCTATATTCTAATTATACCTGTAAGTTAGAAAACAATTTCGTGAATACTACTGATCTGTCCGTCAAAACTTATGCACACATTATGCAATCAATCTAAGATTATATATGCAATTTTTCTTTTTTAGCCATCAATTCTTCTACTGTTTCCTGGTACATTTCATCAGGTACACAACAATCAACCGGGCAAACAGCTGCACATTGCGGTTCTTCATGAAAGCCCTGGCATTCGGTGCATTTATTGGGTGTGATATAATAAATATCGGTGCTAACAGGAGCATTTTTTTGTTCTGCATCTACAACAGTACCATCCAGCAATGTAAAGGACCCCTTGACTGTAGTTCCGTCAGCAATGGCCCACTCCACACCACCTTCATAGATCGCATTGTTAGGGCATTCCGGTTCGCAGGCCCCGCAGTTGATACATTCTTCTGTGATCTTAATAGCCATGTTTATATAGTTATTTGATTAAGTGGTTAAAGTTATTTTTGCATCCCGAAGTTATCAAATTGAAAATAATATTACAAATGAATTTACAACAACGAATAGATTTATTATCAAGCTAGGAAAATATATTTTATCAGATGACCCGCAATGGCAACAAGCAAAGAAAAAGGCGGGTGCAGGAAAATAGCTGGTTCATTCCAGAATTTATTGAACTGGCTGTCGAAAAATATTGCTGAAAATTTTTTAGAAAGAAAATTCTTGAAAAATGGACAGCTAACTATAATCTGCCTTCGCAATCCAATAACCAAAAGGTTGTGGGAGTTGTCATGGCGGGAAATATTCCGCTTGGTTGGATTTCATGATCTGCTTTGTGTTTTTATTACGGGGCATAAAGCTGCATGGTCAAGCCTTCATCAAAAGATGAGACGCTTATCAGGCATCTCGTGGAAAAAATGAATGAATGGGCAGAACTGTAAATACTGTCATTCAGTTTGCCGATATGCTGAAAAATTGTGATGCTTATATTGCTACCGGGAGCAATAATTCAGCAGGTTATTTTGAATATTATTTCAGAAAATATCCGCACATCATTCGGCGAAACAGAACTTCTGTAGCGATCCTGAGCGGCCATGAAACAAAAGAAGAACTTGAAAAACTGGCAGATGATGTGTACCTGTATCTTTGGGCTGGGTTGCCGTAATGTCACGAAGATCTATGTTCCGGAAGATTATGATTTTATTCCCTTGTTAAAAGCTTTTGAAAAATATCATTATCTTGCTGAACATCATAAATACAAGAACAACTATGATTATAACCTGGCTATCCACTTAATGAATAAAAAGTTTTATATGAGTAATGATTCCATACTATTAATTGAAGATCCTTCCTTCTTTTCTCCCATCGCTCAGTTAATTATGAATTTTATTCAGACCGGGAAGCATTGATTGCGTTCTTAACAGAACAATAAGGACATACAATGTATAGTGGGTAAAGACTTTATGCCATTTGGGCAAACGCAAAGTCCTTCGGTTTCTGAATATGCGGATGGTATGGATACTTTACTTTTCCTGACAAATCTGTGATAAAAGGTTTACTTTTTCCCTTATTTCTTAATAAATTTGCATAGAAGTACGAAAGCCTTAGTAAATGATTTGTTAAACTGAACCAATGGTATGCAGAACGTTTTATGACAGTTTGTTACTTTGTAAAAGAGGATAAATTTTGACATTAATAAGTTCGTCAAAAATTTTCAAATAAAATAAAAAGGAATATACTACTATGAAATTTAAACAACTTTTACTGATCGTTGCGATTAGCGCCGCTTCAGCGTATTGGCAGTGTATGGACATACAACCAATTCACAGCTTCCAATAATAATAAGACTGTCAGGAATACAGGGACAAGATTACAAGCTTCCTGCAAATTATGCACGGTTATTCTGACAATGTGGCCGGGGCCACTGAGCCGATCGACTTTACCAAAGCTGCCAGTGCGGCTGTGCCGGCAGTAGTGCATATAAAAACAAAAATTCCGGCAAGGAAAGTAAGCAATAACGTTGGTCGCAACCGCGGCAGTTCAATGGACGACTGGTTTGATCAATTCTTCAATTATCCCGCAAATACAACCCGAACAAAGGGCATCCGGCAGTGGTGTCATCATCAGTGAAGATGGTTATATTGTTACCAACAACCACGTAGTATCTGATGGCGGCACCGGTGTTGCAGATGAGATCACCGTTACCCTTCATAATAAAAAAATGTACAAAGCCAAAGTGATCGGAAGAGATCCGAGCAGTGATATCGCTGTGCTAAAAATTGACGGGACTAATTTACCTTACCTGATCTATGGCAATTCTGATAATGTGAAACTGGGTCAATGGGTACTGGCAGTCGGTTATCCCCTTACACTGGAAACTACCGTGACTGCAGGTATCGTCAGCGCAAAAGGAAGACAATCGGCATCAATGCACGCCAGAGCAAAACTCCTATTGAATCTTTTATTCAAACTGATGCAGCTGTAAACCAGGGCAACAGTGGTGGCGCCCTGATCAACTGCAGAAGGACAACCCAGTTGATAGGAATTAATTCCGCTATCCTTGCTCCCAGCGGAACTTATGCAGGCTATTCATTTGCTATTCCTGTTAACCTGGTAAAAAAAATTGTTAATGACCTGATCAAATTCGGAGATGTAAAGAGACCTTATCTAGGTGTATCTGCTGATCCTTCCAAAATCGATGCAGGTGACGGCGCACATATCGGTGAAGTGGCTAAAGACGGAGCAGCGGCCAACATTGGGCTGAAAAAAGGCGATATCGTCACAGGCATAAACGATATTCCTGTCAACTCATGGACGGAACTCCAGGGAACGATCGCTTCTTACAATGCCGGTGACAAAATAAAAATATCTTACAAACGCGATGGAAAGGACTATTCTACCAATGCTACATTGAGTACAAAAACCGGAACTTATGAAGAATTAGCTTCCAGCGGTATCAATGACGCACTTGGTGCAGAACTTTCAACTTTACCTAAAAAAGATGCAGACAAATATGATGTGGAAGGTGGTATCGTGGTAAAAAATATTAAGAAGGGTGGTCCGTTCAGCCGCACACGTATGCAGGATGGTTTTATTATTTTGAGTGTGAACGGGCAGGAAGTAAAATCTGTCCAGGAGTTAGGCAAGTGTGTTAGCGTCTTTTGAAGGTGGCACAGTGCAGGTGCAGGGAATTTATCCCGGTTCCAATGGAACTTATACTTACCCGTTAAGTCTTGATGAAGAATAATTAGTGCCCTTAGCGATAAAAAAAACCGTTTCATTTTTTAGTGAAACGGTTTTTATTTTGGGGAAAAATTCCGGGCTCAATTGATCACTTCTCGCATACGACATACTCCCATTCATTCAACTCAAAAATTTTTTCCGGGCCAACATCCATTGCCATTCCTGAAAAAACGTTTTTGTAATTTCCGGCGGCCAACTTACCGATCAGGTTGATTTTTGTTTTGACCGAAGAAAGATTAAGGATGATCAAAACTTCCCGTTCATTATATATTCTTAAATATGCAAAGACATTTGCGTTGTCAGTAGTGTCAAGGCGATAGATCCTTGCATCTCCATCCGCCGCACGAAGCGCGGGATTATTTAGACGCAGTTCCAATAAAGTTTTATAGAAATTCTGTAATGCACAAGGATCTGTCCATGGAATCACGTCTTTGTCAAAAAAATGAAGCCGCTTGTCAACGAGAGGTAATTCCTGGCCACTGTAGATGAGCGGGATACTATTCCATGTTGCACAAAGCACGGCAAAAGGTTTGGCGGCCTCACCAATGCGTTCATATTCTGTTCCGCTGTGCGAATTTTCGTCATGATTGCTGGTAAAGAAAAGTCTCAAGGCTGTTTTAGGAAACAATGTATCATATTTAAATAATACCGAATCGAGACCGCTTATACCTCCCTCCTGGTTACGGAACTTTTCCATCGTATGCAATAATTCCCAGGAATAAGAAGCATCAAACACTTCATGATATTTCGCGTCTTCCATTTCCCCGAGCCAGAATAAATGTTTTATGGCATCCAATTCTGTTCTTGCTTCTTTCCAGAAATCAAGCGGTACCAAATGCGCCATATCGCAACGAAATCCATCCAGGTTACATTCATTGACCCAGAATTTCATCGCATTGACCATTGCTTTCCAAAGGTCTTTGTTAGTATAATCAAGATGTATGACATCTTCCCAGTCAGGAAAAGGAGGAAGAAACTGGCCTTCGCTGTTTCTTGAAAAGAATTCAGGGTTTGATTTCGTCCAGACATGATCCCAGCCGGTATGATTTGCGACCCAGTCAATCATAACTTTAAAACCCAGCTTATGCGCTTTAGCCACAGTTTTTTTAAAGTCACTCAGCGTTCCGAATTCGGGATTGACAGCCATATAATCGGAGGAGGCATAATAACTTCCTAATGTTCCTTTCCTGTTTATTAATGAGATGGGCGTAACGGGCATGAACCAGAGTGTTTGAATACCCATATCTTTTAATCTCGGAAGATGCTTTGCAAATGCATTGAATGTGCCTTCAGGAGTATATTGACGGACATTGACCTCATAGATATTGGTCGTATGCGCCCAATCTGCAGTTTTAAACGATTTACTCATAGGTGTTCTGGTTTTTCCATCCTGGTATAGTTGCAAAGATATTTTTATCGTTTTATTCTTTAATACAATATTAAGGCAACTAAGAGTAAATTTGTCTGTTGTTCATACAAGCTTAATCATGAAAAGTTTCGAAGTACCGATCATTTACCGCAGTCCGCTGATCACCGCGATAAAAAAGAAGCGGAAGGAAATGGACAAAATGAAAAAAGACTTCACTCCCACCCTCCTTGATTTTGGACCTGTGCATATTTACCTGGCACGTCATTTTGGTTTTTGCTATGGAGTTGAAAATGCAATTGAGATCGCTTTCAGAACAGTCGAAGAAAATCCGGGCAAAAGGATCTTTTTATTAAGTGAAATGATCCATAACCCGCAGGTAAATGCCGATCTTGAGTCGCATGGCATACAATTTCTACAAGATACTTACGGCAAACAATTGATATCCTTTGATGAATTGACCAGCAATGATATTGTCATTATTCCAGCTTTCGGAACTACCCTCGAGATAGAAAAAAAATTAAATCATATTGGCATCCCAACAGAAAAATATAATACGACCTGTCCCTTTGTAGAAAAAGTCTGGAACCGTAGTGAAGTCATCGCCAAAAATAATTATACGATCGTCATTCATGGCAAACCAAACCATGAAGAGACAAGAGCAACTTTTTCTCATGCTGCTGTGAATGCGCCTTCCGTCATTGTAAAAGATATAGGGCAGGCCATGGAATTGGCAAAATATATTACCGGTGAAAAAAATGCTGCTGACTTTTATGATGATTTTAAAGGTCAATATTCAAAAAGTTTCGAGATTGAAAAAGACCTTGATAGAATCGGAGTTGTCAATCAAACTACCATGTTGGCCAGCGATACCCAGGCAATCGCTGATTTCCTGAAAAAGGTCATGATAGAAAAATATGGCGTTGAAAAAATGGAAGATCATTTTGCCGATACGCGAGATACGCTTTGCTACGCTACTAACGATAATCAAAGCGCTGTATCAGGTATGCTGGAAACAGAAGCCGATCTCGCTATCGTGATCGGAGGTTACAATTCTTCCAATACTTCTCATCTCGTTGAGTTATGTGAAGAAAAACTTCCAACATATTTCATCAACAGCGAAGAAAAAATACTTTCGCAGAGAGATATACTGCATTATGATTTTCATACAAAGCAGGAAATATTATCCAGCAATTATCTGCCACATAGAGAGCCGGTAAAAATTTTGATTACCAGCGGGGCTTCCTGCCCTGATGCGATTGTTGAAGCTGTGATCGCTAAGATTGACTGGTTATTTTAAGTTGGATAAAACAGTCGAAGAGATCGTCAGCCGGTTACAGGTAATTCCTTCGACCATCCATATACAAATATGGCACGACCACGACGAACTGTAAGGGAGAAAGTTATATTACCTGTCAAAAACAGTGGAGCAGATATAAAGCCTGGAACGCTTGGTTAAACGACTCATCATCAGTATAGTCTATCCCTCTTCTCAGGTGTTTTCCTGTCTCCCCGTAGTAATAAATAATATGGCAAATAATCACAGCATGTACCATGACTATAATATGGATATGCCAAGTTTATTCTAAACCCAAGCATACCACCTGTTGCATAAACCGGACGGACCGGTCTTTATTAACCTGATCAATAGTTATTGTGACAGAATACAAGTGTAACTGTGACTCCCATCAAAACTGATTACCCTCGCAATGAACCGCAAATTTGCGATATGTAGTATTTTCCTGTGACGCGTTTATCTTTAACGTCAAACAGATCTTTCATGCAGTTCCATTATATCAGGCATGACTAGTTATTTATACAACAACTCGTAATACTCATGCGCCATCCGGTTACTGTCAAACTGAAAACGAACATCCTGCATTCCGTTCTTCATCATCTGCCGCCAGGTATTATGATCGTCATAATAGAGAGGTAATATTTCTTTTTCCAGAATATCATATATCTTATTCAGGTCATACTCGTCCTGCTCATGCACGGCCATATTTGCATAATCAGCTTTGGGAACCACAAACCCATTATGGCCATGATTGATAAATTCAGGAATCCATCCATCATCGGTAGAAAAATTAATAGCTCCATTCATCGCAGCCGTCATGCCACTGGTGCCTGATGCTTCTCTCGGCACACGCGGATTATTAACCAGCAATCGGCAGCCTGCTTCATACGTTTTTGATAACGTAAGTTCATAACCGTCAGCACCGCCACATTTTTATACTGTTTACTCAGATGTACTAATTGATTGAATTCACTGATAGCAGGATGATCCACCGGGTAAGGTTTACCCGCCCAGATGATCTGCACAGGATATTTTTTATCATTCAATAATTTTTCAAACCGATCTTCATCAGTTGTAATAAGCCCGGCTCTTTTATACCCGGCAAATCGTCGTGCCCAGACAATTGTAAAACATCCGAAGGTTGAAATAATTTCCCGGTCTGATCAGCGACGATTTCAAATGCCCTTTTCTTTAAATATTTTTTCCTGTCATCAATCCCATAATCATCGCCGGCTTCCTTAAAGCGGTATAAGTTGCTTATCGGCCCAGTACCGCTAGTTTTGCGCATTGGTAATGGAAATGATCGGGCAAATATTTCATACTTGCTCCACATAGCCCTAGATACACGGCCATGCAATTGAGAAACGCCATTGGCGAGATGCGCAAACCGCAACGCCGCCAGCGAATGATTGAAATGCATCGTCGTTGCATGCCCGTTAGTTTCTTTACTTCATCCACGCTCAACCCGCAGAAATAACTCATTTTATGACATAGATAAATATCATGCTTTTCATTGCCCGCTTCTTCCGGTGTATGTGTCGTAAATACAAATCGTTTTTTTGACTTCATCAATATTCTTGTCGAATTTTTATATAAATAAAATGCAGCAGATAAACCATGTGCTTCATTGAGATGATAAAGATCAGGATTGAAGCCAAGCACATCCATCAATTTAGCGCCGCCAACACCCAGCAAAATAAATTGGGCCACTTTGGTGGCCACATTGGCATCATATAAACGATGTGTGATAGTTTGAGAAACATAATCGTTTTCCGGAACATCCGTACTCAATAAAAATAACGGGGCGGATTTAAATGTTTCGGGGTTCAGGTAATAATACTTTTACCCAGACAGGGTGTTCATGTACATTGATCTGGAATTTAATACCCGTATCTTCTAAAAAACTATATTGTTTTTCATTCCAGGTTACATTCAATGTCTGATCCTGGTTGCGTTCCTGGTCATAATACCCATATTTCCACAAAATACCAATGCCGATCAGGTTTTGCCTCAACTCATAAGCACTGCGCAAATGTGAACCAGCTAAAAAACCAAGTCCTCCGCTGTAAATCTTTAATGGCTGATGCATGGCAAACTCCATGGAGAAATAAGCCACTTTCTTTGCATAGCGTTGCTTCAACTGGGTAGGGAACAGAAAAATTGGTAAAACTCATGAAGTGTTTATTTTACACGAATGCGCAAGATAAAGGTTAATTAGAATAACAGTTATTGCCTTAGTATATAAAGAGATGCAAGTTTTTAACAGTGTTGACTTAAATTTCTGTTTGACTATTTTTTTCTGTTGCGACTTTGGTTCTTTTTTTCTTGCAAACTGCCGTCAAAGGAACAGCGAAGGCCGCGATGTGAGCCGCAACCTTCCACTTCTTTTAATGTTACGGAAGATGAGGTAAAAATAAATCTTAAAACGCAGGGATCTCCGCCTTCACGATATTCGGCAACGTTGGTAGCTTTAAATAAGGCTTCACCTTTCAATTCCCGGTACATGCGCCATTGTTTTTTTCAAAATGAATAAAAAAAGTAAGTTGGTCATTTTTTCTGCCGTCGCGTATAGAAACAAGATTCATTTTCCCTGTGCCATAATCAGCAGCATATTTATTTTTTCGTGAAAATGTATCAATAGGATTGATAAGTTCAGTGATTTTATCATCCAGCGGATCGGTCATAATAAGCATAAATTTTTTTGCATCACTGTTTAATATATAAACATCTTTTCCTTCACTGATGGTTCCATCATTATTTTTCCTCGAAACATTTTTATTAATCCGTGTAGCTTTTATCAACACTTACTGATTGCTGCGTTGCGCGATATCTGACCAGGTCTTAAAACGGCATACCTGTTAATAAACTTATCTTTTTTATCAAAACAAGAACAAACGCCGTCCTTTTATCACCTGAAACAGTTTTGCAAACAAATAATTCTCGCTCTTCCGGATTTCTGACCTTTGCCATCGGATAAATTTTTGGCTTTACTCCTTTTCCAAAAACTTCCTGGAATAAAAGAATCAGGAACAAACTGTGTAAAAACTTTATAGCTGATCAGTAAAGAATCTTTTTCTTTTTTGATCAATATGAAGTATCTGCCAAATTGATACGGAACTTTTCTTTCCGGGAAAAAATCAATGAAATCACTTATCTCCACCGGCTCTTCTCCGGACAATGAAGGCTTTTTTTTGATTTTGCATCCCGCGACAGTATTATCAATGATAATGACAATAGGCAAAAGTCTATTGAAAAATGTCATGAATACTCCGAGTTGGTACGGCAAATTAAGCGTTTCCTGCTTTCCTGTCAACAGTTATTTTGAAATATCAATAAAATATTTTAGGTTTGTCTAAAAATATATTTTAGCCATGCTGAATTATTCAACCAGCGAAGAGAATTATATCAAAGCCATCTTTCACCTTGCAAAAAGGACGGCGACGGTTACCACCAATGAATTGGCAGCAGAATTAAAAACAAAACCTGCGTCTGTAACGGATATGATGAAAAAATTAAAAACAAAAAAATTGGTGCATTACAGGCCTACCAGGTTTCCGGCTAAGCAATGAAGGAAGAAAAGTGGCACTGATCATCATCCGCCGTCATCGCTTATGGGAATATTTTTCTAGCAGAAAAATTAAAATTCAGCTGGGATGAAGTGCATGAGGTCGCAGAAGCACCTGGAACATGTCAGCAGTAAAAAACTGATTGATAAACTGGATGAATTTCTTGGTTTTCCCCGGTTTGATCCGCATGGCGATCCGATTCCTGATACAGACGGAAAAATTGAAACCAGCAAACAGGTTTGCCTGACGGAACTTCCGTTTAAACAAAATGGCCGTTGTTTGTCATGTCAGTGATCAGTCAACAGAAATGCTGGAATTGCTGAATCATAAAAAGATCAGCATCGGTACCAAGCTGGAAGTAAAAAAGAAATTTGATTTTGATCATTCCCTGGAAATAAAAATACGCCAGCAACCAAACGTAATCAATATCAGCGAACAATTGGCTAAAAATATTTTTGTGAAGTATGAAGAATGAAAATACATGACACATTATCGCTGAGCGAAGTGCATGAAACTGTAGATACAACTATCCACGCATCGTCCGGTATGGAGAAGAATACTTTCTTTTTTCGGCCCTGCTTATCTTGTCAGTGTTGGCTATATGGACCCGGGCAACTGGGCCACTGATCTTGCAGGTGGAAGCCAGTTTGGTTATAAACTGATCTGGGTATTATTAATGAGTAACCTGATGGCTTTGCTTATTACAAAGTCTTATCGGCAAGATTGGGAATTGTAAGAAGAAGGGACCTGGCACAGGCCAACCGGGAAACTTATCCAAGATCTATCAATTTTGCTTTATACATTATTGGCAGAAATAGCTATTGCTGCCTGCGACCTTGCTGAAGTGTTGGGCATGGCTATCGGTCTTCAATTACTAACAGGTATTCCTTTAATATGGGGTGTATCTCATTACTGTCTTCGATACTTTCTTATTACTGTTACTGCAGAGACTGGGCATGCGAAAAATGGAAGCATTTATTATAGCGCTTGTGGTTATCATTGGCATTTCTTTTCTCATTGAAATCATTTTGGCCAAACCTGATCTTGGTGAAGTGGTAACAGGATTTGTTCCACATATTCCCAATAATACAGCTTTATATATTGCCATAGGTATAATCGGCGCCACGGTCATGCCGCATAATCTATACCTGCATTCTGCATTGGTGCAAACAAGAAAAATAAAAAGAGATAAGAAAGGAATTAAAAAAGCATTGAAGCTTAAATTTTATTGACAGTGCTATTGCACTCAATCTTGCTTTTTTTGTAAATGCAGCTATTCTTGTACTGGCGGCGGCTGTTTTTTTTAAAACAGGAAGGACTGATGTGGCAGAAATAAAAACGGCACATGAATTACTGGATCAATTGCTTAGGCAGTAAAACTGGCCCCAATCTTTTTGCTGTTGCATTGATCGCTGCCGGGCAAAGTTCACTGTCACCGGAACATTGGCCGGACAGATAGTAATGGAAGGTTATCTGCGGCTTGCGGATCAATCCCTGGATGCGAAGATTGATGACACGGCTTATTGCTATCATACCTGCTGTTATTGTTATACTGATCAATGGGGAAGAAAATATTGACAGCCTGCTTATTCTCAGCCAGGTTATATTGAGTCTTGCAATTAGGATTTGCTATCATACCACTGATACATTTTGTAAGCGATAAAAAAACAATGGGTAGCTTTGCAATCAAACCTATTGTGCAGGTCACTGGCATGGCTGATCACAGCGGTACTTGGTTTATCTTAATCTTCAAATGGTGATAGGAGAAGCCAGTAGTTACTTTCAAAACATCCAGGTAATATGTTCTGGAAAATCATGATAATACTTTCGGGCTGTTCATTTGTTGCGTTACTTGATCATTGCCATTGTTTATCCTGTTACTAAAAAAGAAATCGAAACCAGGTACAGGTACAATTGCACCCTGAAGCTGTCTCCCTGCATTCTTTATCTATTCCCGTGTATAAAAAATAGCCGTGGCCCTTGATTTTAGTGAAAATGACGAAAAGCTGTTAGCCCATGCACTTGGCCAGGGAAATAATGATACTTCTTATATACTGATCCACGTAGTGGAAAGTGTTCCGGCAAGAATTTATGAAACCGAAAGTGATGACCTGGAAACACAAAAAGACAAAGAACATCTTGCATTTTATGCAGAGCAATTAAAAGAAAGAGGTATCCGGGCTGAGGCAAATATAGGATTTGGAATCAGGGCCAAAGAAATAGTGCGTGTCAGTAAATGAGTCAATGCGGATATGCTGGTGATCGGCGCTCATGGACATACCGGTATAAAAGATCTTATTTACGGAGAAACAATCAATACCGTACGACATGAATTAAAAATCCCGTACTGGTAGTGAACTTGTAAACTTTGAAAGCTGTGAACGTAATTAGACCTGAATCTCAAGGTAATTGACTTCTTGCACTGATCCTGACTTTGAGGACCTGTTCATTCTTCGAATGATTGCGGAGCAAATGTTTGAACCGGCTGAATGTTTCCGGTTTGATATTAAGATAAGAAGCAAGATATTTCTGTGGCACCCGTTGCATCAAGTCCGGGTTTTTCATTACAAAATTTAGAAATCTTTCCCTGGGTGTCATCTTGACCATCTGCATCTGCCAGCTATCTTTGATCACCATCGTATGCGTAATGACCAGTCTGCCCAGATGTTCCATTTTTTTGGAAAGCTTAAATACATTTTTCCAGGTCATCATACTGAATAGAAATAAGTACTGAAGGCTCAATGGTTTCAACATAATATTCAGAAGGCATGCGGCTGTGAAAAGATTCCTGGCTAAGAATGATATGTCCTTCCATAGATATTTGCGTATTGATTTCGTGACTGTTCTTCTTATAATATTTCCGAACAATCCTTTAACAATAAAATTGAAATAATTTTCCACTTCGCCTGCCTTTGTAAGGAATTCTCTTTTTCCAAAGCGCCTTACTTTAATAATGGGCACAATACATCGTGTAAATTCATCATCGGTCAGATTCACAAATTTGCGCAGATAATTCTAAAAAGGGTCGTACATGTCTCCATACTGTCCAATATCAAGTAAAAGATACAACAATATATTGATTCAAATCAAGATGGACGGATTAATTCACTTCTATAAGGCAAACATTATGCCGTTAGTTTAATAATGCGATAAGTTCTATAAAATTGTAGATTTGCAACCTTCTGAATTATTAACCTTAAATAATTGACATTCATATGGCTCAAAAGATCAAAGTTGCAAACCCGGTGGTTGAACTCGATGGTGATGAAATGACCCGGATCATCTGGAAATTTATCAAAGACAAACTGATTCTTCCCTATCTTGATGTTGATATTAAATATTTTGACCTTGGTCGTTGAACACCGGGATGAGACCAATGACCAGGTGACCATTGATGCAGCCAATGCCATCAAACAATATGGTGTAGGCATAAAATGTGCCACCATTACTCCCGATGAAGCAAGGGTAAAAGAATTTAACCTGAAACAAATGTGGAAAAGCCCCAACGGAACGATCCGCAATATACTTGACGGCACTGTTTTCCGTGAACCGATCGTTATTAAAAATATTCCAAGACTTGGTCACCAACTGGACGGCGCCCATCATTGTTGGCCGTCATGCATTTGGCGACCAGTACCGTGCTACTGATACTGTGATAAAAGGGAAAGGAAAACTGACAATGACATTTACTCCTGAAGGCGGAGGCGAACCACAAATATTTGAAGTATTCAATTTTAAAGGTGATGGAGTGGCCATGTCAATGTACAATACCGATGAAAGTATTAGAGGTTTTGCAAGAAGCTGTTTTAACATGGCGCTTAATAAAAAATGGCCTTTATATCTTTCTACCAAAAATACCATCCTAAAAAAATATGATGGCCGTTTCAAAGATATTTTTGAAGAGATATTATGAAAAAGAATTTAAAGCAAAATTTGAGAAGCAGGCATTATTTATGAACACCGGCTGATAGATGATATGGTGGCCAGCGCATTAAAATGGAATGGCAATTTTGTCTGGGCTTGTAAAAACTATGATGGCGATGTGCAGAGCGATACCGTAGCACAGGGCTTTGGTTCATTGGGTTTAATGACATCTGTGTTGGTAACACCTGATGGAAAAACAATGGAAGCAGAAGCAGCACACGGAACCGTAACCCGACATTACCGTGAACACCAGAAAGGCAAACCAACATCAACTAACCCGATCGCCTCCATTTTTGCATGGACAAGAGGATTGGCTTTCCGTGGTAAACTGGATGACAACCAGCCATTGATCGATTTTGCCAATGCATTGGAAACAGTTTGTATTGAAACAGTGGAAAAAGGAAAAATGACAAAGGACCTTGCTATTACCATCAAACCGAAAGTAGAACATGGAAAAGATTATTTATATACGGAAGAATTTCTGGATGCGATTGATGAAAACCTGAAAAAGAAAATGAAGTTGTAAGATCAGTTTCGGGTTTCGCGTTGCCAATCGCTTATCCTTTTGATTATTATCATATACTTCAACCGATGTATAGCTCTATTACATAAGTTTGCTTATCTTTCATTGACAAAATCAGCCACCACATGGAATACATATTTCTCTTTGCCGGACCCGGCGTTGCCATCTGCCTTTATTTTTTTTACAAAGACATGTATAACAAAGAACCCGGGCTAAACCTGGCTGTCAGTTTTATTCTTGGCGGTGCTGCCATTTTCCCGGCACTGCTTTTTGAAGAAAGCCTTGGACCCGGCCTCATTGATGGCTCTGTGACAGGAGTAGCCATATTTTCTTTTTTAGTGGTAGCATTTAGCGAAGAGACCAGCAAGTTCATTGGATTTCGTCTTTACTCCTTCAGCCAAAGGAGTTTTGATGAGCCTTTCGATGGGATCATCTATGCAGTAATGGTCAGTATGGGATTTGCCACTGCGGAAAACATCAAATACCTTATTGATGCTGCACCGGGATCAGAACTTACATTGGGTCTTATGCGAATGATAACCGCTGTTCCGGCTCACGCAACCTTTGCTGTGATCATGGGATACTTTGCCGGCAAAGCGAAGTTTGATCCGAAAAATAGTGTCCGGCTGCTGCTCACGGGATTGATAGGCGCAATAATTTTTCACGGCACTTATGATTTCTTCCTTTTCCTGACCCAATATTCATTTGTAGGAAAGACAGAGGGAGGTCAGTTCCTTGCCATTGGAGCGTTGGTATCTTTTATCATATCTATTATATTGTGCCGCAGGCTTATCAGGCAGCAAAGGAGACTTTCACAGGAAATGTTTAAACCTACGAATACAACGACAAGTGTTTAAGATCAGGAAAGCTGCTGAAACAGATATACCGTTGATCCGCGAATTGACTTTTAAAATATGGCCGCAAACTTATGCGGCCATACTTTCCAAAGAGCAAATTGACTACATGATGGAGATGATGTATAGCGAATCATCATTGCAAAAGCAAATGAAGTCAGGATCTCAATTTGTTTTTATTTACGGGAATGAAGAACCTGTTGGCTTTGCGGCTTATTTCCAAAAAGAACCTTCTGTTTTCAAGTTGGATAAAATCTATATTCTTCCGTCACAACAGGGGAAAGGAACGGGGAAATTTTTATTAGAATACATCATTGAAGAAATAAGAAATAAAAACGCAAATACGTTACTGCTACAAGTCAACCGCAACAACAAAGCAAAAAGCTTTTATGAGAAATCAGGTTTTGTTGTAATTGATGAAAAAGATCTTGATATAGGCAACGGGTATTTTATGAACGATTATGTAATGGAAAAAAAATTATAAGTTTTTGTATTTGCAATATATGTGTGTTGATTGTTTTTTATTGGAAATTGACCAACCACACCCACGGCTCACCCTCACTTTATACAATCAAGATATTTTTTCGGATCAAGTGCCGTTTCAAAATCATAAACCTGGAACTCTATCTTTTCTCCGGGCTTAAGATAACCGATGGCTTCACCACTCTGAACTTTCTGTCCTTTTCTCACCGACGTCTTTGAGATGCCGGAGTATAAAAAATAATAATCATTATGATTGAACATTACCATCCATGTGTTGTCTTCGTCACGCATCACGTTTGTTACAGTACCATTGATACAGGCTTTTACTATTGTGTCAGACGGGCTTTTTAAAACGATCTTCAACTCTTCAACGCCGAGACTGTAAGGCTGTTTCTCCGCGGCCGGCTCAACCGCTTCATTCAGGGGGCACAATAAATTTAATGTATCTTTTTTTTGCGCCGTTAAAATAAATGGCAAACAAAAGAAAACGATCAGCAGATAAACCAGCGCTTTCATGAAAACTGTTTTTTAATTTGTATGTATCTGAAGTTTCTTAGCCATCTCTGCAGTCATAGCATCCGAAGTTGGGCCATATCCATTAACGAGTACGCCTTTTTGTCCTTTGTTGCTTTCAATAGCATACACAATTGCTTCATCGGCCGGATCGGAGTTTCCTTCAAAGCGATAGACCTCGATGATCTCAAAATCTTCACGGGTTATATTTATCGTCATGGCAAATAAGACAATTTTCAGCAAGATTAAAATCCAATGTATATCCTCTTTTCTTCAATCCGTTCACTGCGGCCGATACAGTATCATATACATACATAAAAGAATATTTATTCAAATTTACGAAAGGCTTTCCTGAAAGTTTGACTTTCCGGTTTACATAGTCTTACACTATCACATGTGTCTGCTTCACCACGCCCATCACAAAAACACTTTGCACATTTCCGATATTTTCCGCTTCGCTTAATTTATTTACATGAAAATCATAATAATCATCCATATTCTCTGCCACTACTTTCAGCATAAAATCAAATTCCCTGAAATATTATAACATTCGATCACTTCATTCATTTCCTGTATGGTTTTAATAAATTTCGCTCCTGCTGTTTTATTATGCTGCTTTAACGAAACATAACAGATCACCATCAATCCTTTTTTCACTTTTGCAGGATCACCAGCGTTGCATATTGTTTAATCACACCTGTTTCTTCCATTCGTTTGATGCGTTCATGTACAGGTGTGGTACTGAGGTTTACTTTTTCTGAAATCTCCTTCACAGTAATCCTTGCATTCTGCTGCAGCAGTTTTAAAATTGCCATATCATTCTGATCAAGATTTATGCTGACAGGCGATTTTTCTTTTTTGATTGTCTTTGCCATAGTAAACAGGTCATTTATTCTTTATAAAGTGTAGTTATCTGCATTTTATTCCAAATTACATAAAATGAATGTTCTTTTATGCTGAAGTCCTAATTTTGTAAAACTAAAAATATAAACTATGTCAACCGTAACAAAATCCATTGATTTCTCTCTCCCTTACAAAGTGGCAGATATTTCCCTGGCCGCATGGGGCCGCAAAGAAATAAGATTAGCCGAAGCAGAAATGCCCGGCCTGATGTGCTATCCGTGAAGAATATGGCGCCATCGCAACCATTGAAAGGTGCAAGAATAGCAGGTTGTTTGCACATGACCATTCAAACTGCTGTATTAATTGAAACATTAGTAGCTCTTGGCGCTGAAGTAAAATGGAGCTCCTGCAATATTTTCTCTACGCAGGATCATGCTGCTGCTGCTATTGCTGCTGCAGGTATCGGTGTATTTGCCTGGAAAGGACAAACACAGGAAGAAGCTGACTGGTGTATTGAACAAACATTATTCTTTGGTAGCGAAGACACGCCCTTGAATATGATACTGGATGATGGTGGTGATCTGACCAATATGGTATTTGATAATTATCCTGAATTGGTACAGCATGTAAAAGGTATTTCTGAAGAAACAACAACCGGTGTTCACCGTTTGTATGAAAGAATGGCAAAAGGTACATTGCCTATGCCTGCTATCAATGTGAATGATTCTGTTACCAAATCTAAATTTGATAACAAATATGGTTGTAAAGAAAGCCTGGTGGATGCTATCCGTCGTGCTACTGATGTAATGATGGCTGGTAAAGTAGCTGTTGTAGGTGGTTATGGTGATGTAGGTAAAGGTTCTGCTGCTTCATTGCAAGGTGCTGGTTGCCGTGTGATCGTTACAGAAATTGATCCTATCTGTGCATTGCAGGCCGCAATGGATGGTTTTGAAGTAAAGAAAATGATCGATGCAGTAAAAGAAGCTGATATTGTTGTTACCGCTTCCGGTTGCCGCGACCTGATCACCGGCGAACATTTCAAACTGATGAAGGATAAAGCGATCGTTTGTAATATCGGCCACTTTGATATTGAAATTGATATGGCCTGGCTGAATAAAAATTATGGTAATACAAAAGATACCATCAAACCACAGGTTGATATGTACAATGTAGATGGTAAAGATATCATCATTACTGGCTGAAGGCCGTTTGGTGAATCTTGGTTGTGCAACAGGCCATCCAAGTCTTTGTAATGAGTAATTCTTTCAGCAACCAGACTTTGGCGCAAATAGAATTATGGACACAACCATAAGAACTACGAGAACAAAGTATATGTGCTTGCCAAAACACCTGGATGAAAAAGTTGCCCGTTTGCATTTAGCAAAAATCGGTGTTGAACTGGATGAGTTGACAGATGCGCAGGCTTCTTACTTAGGTATTAGTAAAGAAGGACCGTTTAAGCCGGAGCATTACAGATATTAAGACCCAGCTTTTACGGATGTGAAGAAATATAAAGCTCAACCGACGTTGGGCTTTTTTTATTTTGATATCTAAAAAAACACTTTCTACTTATCAAGCCGCCAACTTTTTTCGCAATACTCCCTCATTCAGTATTTTTGCATACAAATCATTCTATGTCTGAATTGCTGTTCCGGAAATTTGATGAAATAATAAAGCTGACCGAAGGAGAGAAGGAATTAAGCCGCAGTTTTTTTATACCCAAAAAACTACGCAAAAAACAATACCTGCTACAGCAGGGAGATGTTTGCAAATATGTCGCATTTGTAGATAAAGGATTGTTGCGCTCTTATACGGTAGATGATAAAGGTCATGAGCACATCACACAATTCGCATTTGAAGGTTGGTGGATCTCCGATCAGCTCAGTTTCCTTACCGAGCAACCGTCCGATTATAACATTGAAGCAATGGAAGATGTTGAATTGCTTTTGCTCACAAAACAATCCGAAGAACAAATGCTGAAAAAGATCCCAAAGTTTGAACGCTTCTTCCGCATACTTTTACAAAATAGCCTGATCGCAACTCAAAAAAGATTAATGAATACGCTTAGCCAGACAGCAGAAGAAAGGTATAATGAACTTGTAGCCGCCTGTCCTGAAACGCTTCCGAATCGAATTCCGCAGCACATGCTTGCTTCTTTTCTTGGCATCACTCCTGAAACGCTCAGCCGCATCCGCCGGCAAATCGCTTCAAAGAATAAGAAAGCTAACAAAGTAGCAGAATAGTTGATCTCTAGTGCCATGCTCCTTGCGCCCTGTTCCTTGCGCCTTGTCCCTTTCCTCTTATCATACATCAAGTAATCCTCTTATCATTTATCAAGGGAATTTCCTGTCATTCATCATTGGATGAGGGTGCTCTGTCAAAGTAGCTTTGTCATATCAATTAATATTTAACCAATCAAAAAAAAATTATGACAACAACTACTAAATGGGTGATAGATAACACACACTCAGAAATTCATTTTAAAGTAAAACACCTGATGGTATCGTGGGTAACCGGAAGTTTCAAACAATTCAATGCAATTATAGAAACCAACGAAGATGATATCAGTTCAGCTAAAGTTAGTTTTACTGCAGACATTAACTCCATATCCACCAACAATGAGCAACGGGATGCGCATTTAAGGACTGGTGACTTTTTTGACGCGGAAAAGTTTCCACAGTTGATCTTTGAAAGCAGCAAGCTGGAAAAGATTGACGATTCAAATTATAAACTCCATGGAACGTTAACCATGCGCGGCGTAAGTAAAAAAATTATTCTGAATGCGGAATATGGCGGCATAACACAGGACCCGTGGGGTAATACCCGCATTGGATTTTCTGTATCCGGTAAGATCAATCGTAAGGATTTTGGAGTGAGTTTCAGTATGGTCTCCGAAACCGGCGGCATCTTACTTGGCGAAGAAGTGACCATTAATGCAAATGCTGAGTTCGTAAAACAGGTAGTTGCTGAAATGAAAGCCGCCTAACTATTGATTGGTTATATGGTAGAACATAGCCGCATCGAAAGGTGCGGCTTCTTTATTTCCGGCTAAAGAATAATTGTAGTTTTACAAAAACTGCGATATGAAATTCCTTTCTCTCCAACCCTTCGTTCCTTCTGGCAGCAATTTTGAGGGCTCCAAACAATTCTTTCTTGAACTAGGGTTCACCATTAACTGGGACGCTGGCGACTATATTGGTTTCGAAAAAGATGGTTGCAAATTCATTTTGCAAAAATTCGACAATAAAGAGTTTGCAGAAAATTTTATGGTGACCGTTGCGGTAACCAGCGTGGATGAATTCAGGAATGAAGTCCTCCAAAAGAAGTTATCTGAAAAATTTGGCATTCGTATTGGAAGTATTTCTGATATGCCCTATGGAAGGGAAGTCAATATCATTGATCTTGCCGGTGTTTGCTGGCATTTTGTACAATAATGCAATGATCATCCTTGTTTATTGACTGAAAAAAATTAAAGAATTTTACATCCTGGTTAAAAAAGGTGCTGGTAATTGACTATTCAAATTCTCCATACCATCAAAAGAAGATTTGTCCTTGTATTGCTACTATACGTGACAACTCTCGTATTAAAAGCCTCGCCGGCAGATCAACAATTCAATGATACAACATGGCATTCTACCAAAGAAGAAGCGTTGCGTTATCTCGATAGCATCAGCCAACTCGACACAAGCAGTTACTGGCCCAATGTCGCCCCGGATCTTTTCTTGCAAAACCTGAAAGCATTTGTATTTGCGCCCCTGAAGTTCTATGAAGGAAGAAGTACTAACTTCTGCGCCTATTCCGCTCTGTCATATATTCCCTTTTATTATTACCCCCTTGAGTTTTGCAGGTTTATGGTCACTTTATATAAAACAGGTGAAGCAAAAATGGGCAAAGCATTTTTCAGTCCCGGACCCGAAATACGTACCGAGGTAGGGCTGCTGAAATACAAAGGCCCATTAGATATTAACCCGATGGGGCAAATGTGGTTACTCTCCTTAGCCGATCACTTTAAAGGATACGTCAATTTTTTTAACCGGAAGTTTGATAAAGGAGATGAAAATACTTTATGGGCATCCGCCAACCTTCACAAACTCAAACGAATGCTGCAGCAGCTATTCCCGTTTCCCGTTCACTCAAGAGGGTTTGAATTGTGGCGGCCCTGTATAAAAAATGTTTATGGCTTCCTGCGTGAAAAATTAAACTCAGGCGTTGTGTTTCTTCATCTCAATTTCCGCAGCCTTTATACTGTTGATAATGTAAAGTTTCGACTGCGTATCCCCACCCATTTTGTTCATTTACTCGATATTCAGAAAAAAGATGACGGAATAATTGATATCTATTATTCCAGTGACGGAGAAAAAACGCTACAGCAGATAACTCCGGCATTGCTCAAAAAAATTGTGTTTGGGATCGCCTGGTGCGTCATTTCCGAAAAATGAGAATTACTATCCATTACATATTATTTTTTCTTTGGCTCAGTGCATTGATCTCTTGTTCCCATTCAAAAAAATTCACCAAGGATTATTACAGAGATCACGAGGCAGGTTTTCGGTCTGTTTACAGGCAATACAATGATATCTATTCAAAGACGCCTTTTTCACTGCAGATCATTGATAAAAACTTTAATTTCATCAGCCTTGAAATTCTCACGAACGATATCCGGTATATCTATGAATTCAACCTATCTGAAGACAAATTAGATGATACGCTTCAGAAATACCATTTTAATGTAAAAGCTATGCATGGACTGATGGATACCATGAACAAACTCCAGTGTACTTGGATCACTAAGTTGGATTATTATGAGAACCGGCAGGCAAAATATCTTGTATTCATTTCAGTTCGGCATAAGAATCTCGAAGCATTTCTAAAGAAAACGAAGTATTTCACGCTTGCCATTTTTGAACAGCCACAACCCTCCGATAAAAAAGGAAGGCTAAAGGATAAGACCGACGACAAACATCTGCGAAAAATAAATGATGCAGTTTTTCGAAAGATCAACGAAAGAGTGTTTTATGCATTCAGCCTTCGTTTCCGTTAAGGCCATTTCCAAATTATACAGTTCCGGATGGAGTTTCTTTGGTAATAAAGTTGATAGCGCATAAAACCTATGATAAAAAAAGAAGGCGTCTGCGAACAACACTTTTACGACATGATTGTTCCGGATAAGATTATTATTTCCTCTTATTTCAGCAAATTTTAACCATTGTTATTTCCCTGTTATCACCGGGACTGGCATTATTCTTTCCGCTCTTTTTTGAATCCAATAAGTAAAAAACAGAAAATATTATGAAAAAACTTTTGGCCATATTATTCGCAGCAGGACTCGCATTTAACGCATCCGCTCAGAAATTTCATCCGGGTAGACCTCACTACCGCAGTTCACGTGTTGTTGTTTCAGCAGGTGTATATGCGCCTTTTTATCCCTATTACGGGTATTATGGTTATCCCTACTACGCCTATCCTTTCTATGGCTATACAGAAAGACCAACAAAACTGGAATTGAAAATAGAAGATATCAAAAACGATTTCCAGGACAAGATCTGGTCTGCCAGGCATAATAAAAACCTGAACGGGAAAGAAAGAAGAAAAATCATACATAGCCTGAAACATGAAAGAGATAGAGAGATCATCGAAGCAAAAAGGGATTACTATAAATAGGATAAGCCTGAAATTAAAATGAATTTGTGCAAAGCTCCATGTAGTGTGGAGCTTTTTTCTAATGTTTTTGGCGGATGATCATTAAAAAGGAAAACAGAAACGAAAAATTCATCATTTTTGCAGCACTAACCGACGACATGGACTTCATAGATTATTATAAAGTTTTAGGTGTTAATAAAAGTGCTTCAATAGAAGACATCCGGAAAGCATATCGCAAGCTTGCCCGCAAGTATCATCCTGATCTTAATCCTAATGATAAAGAAGCTAATAAAAAATTCCAGGAGATCAATGAGGCTAATGAAGTGCTGAGTGACCCCGATAAAAGAAAGAAGTACGACCAGTATGGTAAAGACTGGAAACATGCCGATCAATTTGAACAGGCGAAACAATCGCAACGTCAGTCCGGGGGCCAATGGGAACAACCGTTTACAGGCAATTTTGAAGGAGGCGATTTTTCTGATTTCTTTGAGTCATTGTTTGGAGGCGGCGGCAGACGAACAAGGAGCCGGCAAACGAGGTTTCGCGGACAGGATATACAAGGTGAACTCCAATTGAATCTTACGGATATTTACTCGACGCGTCAACAAACTTTTACTGTTAATGGAAAAAATATACGCATCACGATACCAGCAGGTATTGACAATGGACAAAAGATAAAGATCGGCGGTCATGGCGAACCGGGCATCAATGGCGGGCCGAACGGAGATCTCTATATCACATTTAGCATTATGAATAATACAAAGTTCAGGCGGCATGGTAATGACCTGTACACGACCGAGGACATTGACCTTTACACGGCATTACTGGGTGGAGAAATAACAATTGATACACTAAGTGGAAAGGTCAAACTTAAGGTAAACCCTGAAACCCAAAACGGGACCAAGGTAAGGCTGAAGGGAAAAGGTCTTCCTGTATATAAAAAAGAAGGAGAGTTTGGGGACTTGTTTGTGACCTATCATATAAAATTGCCGGTTAACCTCTCCGAAAAACAAAAAGAGTTATTCAGGCAATTATCGAAAATGTAACAACAAAATTCATCAGCATGCAAAAAGAAGAATTAATACCCGCCAGCGATTTTTGCAGTAGTCACAACCTGGAGCTTTCATTCATATATTCTCTGCAGCAATACGATCTTGTACAAGTCACCACCATTGAGGAAGTCAGCTACATTCCGGCCGGTGAATTACCGCAAGCGGAAAGAATTGTCCGCCTATATTCAGAACTTGGCATTAACATTGAAGGTATTGATGCTATCCGGCATTTGCTGCAACGACTTGAGGACATGGAGAATGAAGTGAGTGCGCTGCGAAGTAAGCTCAGCATCTACGAAGAAGAGAAAGAGTGATCATCCCGCGGACGACACCGTAAATCAGCAAGTGTTTATTCCGGAGTTATGATGTAAGAAAAAAAATAAATCTTAAAGGTCTATAAATCTTTAATTTTTATTTATATTTTGACAATATCAAACGGAAACCTCGCGTTATCCGATTTCGTAAAACTTTTATCTTTTCGTCATGAAAACCCTCTACAAACGTATCCTTGCCGTCAGAAATGTTTCTTCAGAAGATTTCCCAAAAGGTCTGGCTATTGTAATGCTTATTTTCCTGGTACTTTTCGGGACAGCGAGTATGCTTTTCTTACTGTAACAGCCTGAACATTCATGGCGTTTTAATTCCTTTCCGGCTTTCGCCCAAAGTCCGCCAAAAGTTATTTTACGGTTATCCGGGAAAAGACCGGCCGTTATTTCCCATCTTCTCCTTACATTTAGCACCCTAAAACATTTTATATGAAGAAATTTTTTCCCGGACAAATACTGTCATTGCTTATTGCACCTGCTTTTATCTTATCATTTACCTCATCGCCTGAGCGGGCCAGTTTTAATGGCGATTGGAAGCTGAATGAAGGAAAAAGCGAGTTGGGCGATTTCGGTGGTCGCTTTGCCGCCCGTGCTATTAAAGTAGAGCAAAAGGAAGACGCTATCACAATCGCAAGAACGATTCCCGGTTTTAATGGCGGCGATCCTACAACGAACTCCATGACATTGACCTTCGATGGTAAGGAAACAGAGTCCACCGGCTTTGGTAACTCAAAAAGAAAATCAACAGCTAAATGGTCTGATGATGGTCAATCACTTGTTATAAGTACCACAACTACCTTTGAAAGAGATGGGCAAACCAGTGAATTCAAAGGAACTGAAACATGGACATTGGCGAAAGGAGGTTCTCTTTCAGTAGTAACTGTTTCATCTTCTCCACGCGGAGAGACCACCACGAAAGCGGTGTATGATAAATAGAAAATGAGAAGAAAAATTAATCATCCTGCTCCGGAGCGTCAGTTGGAACAGGATTTTTTTTAGGTCATTCATCAATCTTCTTTGATCTCTATTATTCTTTAGACTACAAGGAAAATTCGTCGGACTGTCTTAATCAAATTTTTCATTCAGCATTTTAGAATGAAGACAATTCCGTCAAATCTCCGCAAAGCAAGGGCTGTGCAGAGATGCTTCTCCTTTGGAGAAGAGCTTGTCCCGATGAAAATCGGGATCGGGATGAGGCCTTACCATCCTATCCCATAATCTTCTCCATGATTGGAACTTCCACCCCATAAAGTATTATGCTTCCAGTCAAAATAGATCGCATTGATAGGACCTGATGTCCTGTCTTCGAAACTTAGAGTATAACCCATTTGCTTTAACTCTTTTCTTATCCAGTCAGGTGTATTGCTATTGAGCAAGATGGAACCCGGTTTCGGTTTGCGGTCATCGATTTTTGTTCCTCCAAGTGAGAGCCATAGCTGATTCGTATTGACATTGGCTGCTTCCACCGCTTCCTGTACGGTCATTCCAAACTCAACAATATTCAAAAAACATTGCAATAAATTCTGATCCTGTGTATCTCCACCTTGTACTGCCCATGATAAAAACGGTTTACCATCTTTCATGGCAAGTGTCGGCGTCAATGTAACTCTCGGTCTTTTACCCGGTTCAACCACATTGAAAGGATTCAATTCAGCATCCAAAACAAAACTCTGCATACGCTGACTCATTCCTACTCCTGTGTGTCCTGCAATACAAGCCGGCACCCATCCCCCGCTTGGTGTCACTGAAACGACCCAGCCTTCTTTATCGGCAGCTTCGACAGAAGTAGTGCCTCTTCTTAATTGATCCAGGTAATTTTCATCAATAGGTTTATCATTAAATCCAAAAATTCTTTGCCGCAGATTTTGTATAAAGGGATTTGTTTTTCCTTCAAAAGGATAGGGATCACCCGGCCCTGTCTTTGGATCATTTTTGTCAGGGTGGATCAGCTTAGCTCTCTCTTTTGCATATTCTTTTGATAACAATCCCTTCATCGGTGATTTGGAAAAATAAGGATCGCCATAATAAAAATCACGATCAGCAAAAGCGAGATTCATCGCCTGGCAAATGGTATGAATATACCTTGCCGAATTATATCCCATACTTTTCAGATTAAAATTCTCGAGTATGTTTAATGCCTGCAGCAGCGAAGGCCCTTGTGTCCATTCCTGCAGTTTATAGACATCAATACCTTTATAATTTACTTTCAACGGTTCTTCGATCATCACTTTCCATTTTGCCATATCATCAAGCGTGATCAATCCACCCTGTTCCTGGCAGCCTTTTACAAACTCCTTTGCTATATCACCTTTATAAAAGCGATCATACGCCGCATAAATGGCTTCCTTCCTGTTCTTTCCTTTCTTCAAAGCATCTTGCTCAGCATCCACCATCTTTTGTAATGTCTGTAAAAGATCAGCTTGTTTAAATATCTCTCCTGCTTCAGGCGCTTCTGTTTTTTCCCCTTCGTGTGTCAGAAAAACTTTCTTTGAATAAGGCCATTGCTTGATATAGTTTTTATTTCGTTCAATACTATTCGCTGTTTGTGCTTCCATAGGATAACCATCTGCCAACTGCATGGCAGGTGACAACACATCCTTCAAACTCATGGTTCCGTATTCCGCCAGCATGGTACATATACCGCCGGGTGTGCCGGGTGTTACTGCTGCTAATGGGCCATATTCAGGAGGAAAATTGTATCCTTTACCTTTAAAAAAATCAACCGTTGCACCGGTTGGAGCAATTCCAAGCGCATTGATGCCAATAACTTTTCCTGTCTTAGGATTATATATCAAAGCTTGTGTTTCACCGCCCCAGCTCAATACATCCCACATGGTGCAGGTAGCAGCGATCATCGCGCAGGCTGCATCTATGGCATTTCCTCCTTTATTAAAGACCATAGCTCCAGCTTCTGCCGCTAACGGTTTGCCGGTGATGGCCATCCAGTTTTTTCCGTGAAGCGGTGGCTTTTGAGTTTGTTGTGCCATAATATTAAGGGTGAAACCAACTAAAAAAAAGATGGATAAAAGGAATTTCATAAATGAGTTTTACTATTTAAAGTTAACGAGTAAAAAGAATATGATAATTGTTCGTCAAAAGAATACAGTCTCAAAAAATGAAAAGGTAGCTCACCGTTTAAATCACCCCTCGCCGGTAAAAATTGTTAACGGGCCGTAAAAGGAGTATCCAGACACATAAAACGAATATCTTAGCCGCCTCATTTATTATTTGAGATATTTGAGAAATAAATTCAAAGATGAATAACCCGGCTCATTCTTTAGTTCTGCAGGTGCAGGATCTTAATGTTTATTATGGTTCATTCCATGCAGTCAACAATGTTTCCTTTGATGTAAGGGCAGGCGAGATCTTTGGCTTGCTGGGTCCGAATGGCGCCGGGAAAACAAGCACACTCAGCGCCATTGAAGGCCTGTTAAAACCTCAGTCAGGAACTATCATTGTGGCGGGTTACAATGTAAAAGAAAAACCCTTGTATGCCCGTGTTAATATCGGCGTCCAGTTGCAAGCAACCAGTTTTCAATCGGAACTTTCTGTGTCCGAAATTTTACAGCTATATGCCGGTATCTACGGTGTAACTATGACGAGAGAAAAAATGCAGAATATTCTTGCTAATATTAAACTGGAAGATTCGGCTTCCAAGCATTTTGGTCAACTGTCCGGTGGTCAGCAACAAAGGGTTTCATTGGTCATCGCGATGATTCACGACCCGAAATTAGTTTTGCTCGATGAGCCGACAACCGGGTTGGACCCTCAATCAAGAAGGCAACTTTGGGAACGAATGGAAGGTTTGCGCGACAAGGATCATGGCATCCTTCTTACAACTCATTCTATGGAAGAAGCGGAAGCTGTCTGTGATCGCATTGCCATCATAGATCATGGAAAGATCATTGAAATTGACACACCTCAATCATTAATTGACAAACATCGAAACGATCCTGAAGTGATCAGTGTCTCCCGTAAAGGGAAAATAACCCTTGAAGATGTTTTTATAGGTATCACTGGGCGTGCCGTGCGCTCATGAATTAAATAAACAACAATGCAAACAACCATACCATCAATCCAAACTGTACTTACTTCATTGCTTCGTGCAGATTTTAAAACACAATGGAGAAACCGCAGATCAGTGATACTGATAGTGCTTGTCCCGGTGATCATTCTTATATCCTGGAAGAGCCTGGTTGAAAAACTCGGAGGCTCTTTTGTTCTTTCCAACTGCATAACGATTGGTCTGAATGCAGTTGGACTTATGGGCTACTCGATCTCCGTTGCCCGCGATCGTGACAAAGGTATATTTCAACGACTGCGTGTTGGGCCTCTCCCATCATGGACCATTATGCTGAGTCGCCTTATTGTGCAACTGGCAATGATTATGATTGTCACCGCCGCTATTTTTCTTGCCGGTAATAATTTTGATAAAATAACTCTTAGTCCTATCGGGTACCTGTTAGGATTTTTAGCTGCTATTATTGGAGGCGCTGTTTATCTCGCTTTGGGCCAAACGATAGTTGGCCTTATCAAAAACCCGGAAACAGTCAATGCGGTCGCCCGGCTTGTATATTTTATTTTTATTATGGTTGGCATGTTCGGAGAATTGGGGATGCTGGGCAAAACTTTGGGTGAAGTTGTCAAATATTCTCCTTACGGAGCAGTCAAGCGTCTTCTTGCCGGCAGCATGATGCCAAATACATGGAGCCATGAGACGACTATCTCGTTATTGCTGACTCTTGGTTACGCATTTGTATTTACAGTAATAGGTGTGAAATGGTTTAAATGGGATTCTAAATGATGAATTTGCGGGGAGATACTATAATAAAAAAAGATATTCAGCTAAACACTAAAAAGTCAACTGAATATCTTCTAAGAAATGAAAATATTATTTCCCCACTACTTCATACGTTACTTTTTTGCCTTCAATGACTTCTTTGTAATATAAACCCGATGGAGAGACATAGAGTTTTTGTCCATTGATCACGACAGCTTTGCTGTCTGCGGGCAGGTCATCAAACCTGTCGCCGACTACGGGACCAGTGCTTTTGCTGTTATCATCGTTGTCATTAATGCTATCATCTATATTCAACACGCCATCAGTGCCGACTACAGTATATTCCAGTTCACTGTCTGCATTAATTGTTTCTTCATAATAAGTGCCATTCAGCTCATAATATTTTTTCCCATCAATCACCGTTACTTTGGCACCCGGCGGTAACTCACCTACTACAGCCCCTAACGGCGGCTTAACGACTTCATAACCATTTCCGGAATGAGGACGATAGTAAATACCTCCGTAATAATAATAAGGAGAAGGCCCTACATAAAAACTTCTGTAACCAAGCGGAAGTGTCGATATCCGGATGCCGAAAGGCGGAATAGATAAACGGAATGTAGCGCCATAAGGGCGATAAAAATATCCCCGTTGGTAACGGTAATTTATTCCACCATAATAAACGGATGAATAAGGGCGATTGTAATAATAGTTTCTTTGAGGATAATACCGCACCGGGTGGTAACGGCTATGACCATATCCATGGCCCCTGGAGCGACCTGGTTGAGCGAAACTGTCAGATGAAATAAGTAAAGACGCTGTAAAGAGAAAAACAACAGCGAATGAGTAAAACTTCGTTTTCATATAAGTTGTTTTTATAATTGAATACTAAATTTACAAAAATGGCGCTTGCGAAAAAGTTAATTCCCGGCTACAGAATAAAAAAACCGCCCGGTATTTACCGGACGGTCAGAAAATCGGATTCGTTGCTTAGAAACGTTTACCATGGCCATTTTTGTCATTGCCGTAGCCTTTGTCACGGCTATCCTTGTGATCGTCCCATTTGTCATGACCAAACCTGTCTTCTTTGATGCTGATCTGTCCGCGGAAGTCAATGCTGATATCAATATCATTCCGGCCAACCTGGAAAGAAGAAGAAGATATTAGTTTTTTGCTTCTCATTTTAAAAAACCTTCCCCTGCTTTGTTCATAAACCTTGATCGAGTGCTGACCACTGCGCATCAGTGAAATTTCCATGGCGCCATTACCGGAATAACTTCTGCCGTCGATCACCACCTCATAGTTCTTCGTTGTCTTCAACGTTATGGAAGGTCTACGATCCGCCGCAAAAACCGCAACGGTTAATAAAGTAGCGGCAACGAGTGTAAAAATCTTTTTCATAATTGTACATTTATTTTTTTATGTCCCCGGATCAACCGGAATTCCGAAGACTTTATTTTTAATTCCCGGTTGTGCCTGTACTATTTCAAAGCAAATGCCAGCGTGCCAAAAATGATATAAGGAAACGTTAAGCGGGAAAAACAGTGACAAAAAATAAAGTTTAAAAAGCGATGAAATGCAGTAGCGACAATGGTTACAGCCGATTGTTATTTAAGGTTAATGAAGATATTGCTATGTTAATTGTGAATGCGAGAATTCAAATCATTTTTATTTAATACCTTTTCTTTTTTAAAAATATTAACCAGGATCAATGAACGTCAAATTCATTTGCACGACATGGGGAATGGACATAAGTGACTCCCATGCTATAGTTGAAAAAATAAAAAAGGCAGGTTATGACGGTATCGAGATCGGCTTTCCTTTAATTGATTACAAAAAACAAAGGGATATCCTGGAATTGGCACAGAAAGAAAATATGATCACCATCGCTCAGCATTATGATGCCGATGGAGAATCATTGGAAGAATATATAAAGCCATTTGCTGAAAACCTTTTATTGCTCGCATCACTGAAGCCGACTTTCATCAATTCCCAGACAGGCAAAGATTATTTTTCCTTTGAGGAAAATGCGACGATACTCGATAAAGCCTTAGGTATAGAAAAAGATACGGGAGTGAAAATAATTCATGAGACACATCGTGGTAAACTCTCTTATAGTCCTTCTTTAATGAAAGAATATCTTGAGAAATTCCCGGAGTTAAGGATCGCCGCTGATTTTTCTCATTTCTGTGTTGTAACAGAATCGTTTCTTCAAACAGCAAGACAAAAAGCTATGATCGATCTTTGTATTTCAAGAACCGATCATATACATGCACGAGTCGGGTATACAGAAGGGCCACAGGTAAATGATCCGAGAGCTAAAGAATGGGAAGAAGCAATAAATTTTCATTTGCAGTGGTGGGATAAGATCATTGAACTGAAAAAGGATGCCGAGCTGATAACTGTTACACCGGAGTTCGGGCCTGCTCCCTACATGCATCAGCAACCACACACCCTGGAGCCACTCTCTTCTCAATGGGATGTAAATCTTTTTATGAAAGATCTTTTGCAAAAACGCTATTTATCCTGAGTAAAACTTTAAAGTTTTTCTTTTCAGTATATTAGCCCATTCAAATTTTTCTCACATGATCAGAACAATCTCTGCTTGTCTTGTTTGTTTTCTATTTTTCATTTCATCAAAAGCGCAAACCGGCTATAGTAATTTCTCCCAACAAACCAGTCGCATCAATGCCTTGGCCAAAAACTATCCTCAATTGGCTAAAGTAAAATCGTTGACAAAAACCGTTGGCGGCAAAGACATCTGGCAGATCACCATCGGCACAGGCAATACTGAAACCAAACCTGCGATAGTTGTTGTTGGCGGCGTCGAAGGAAATTATTTAATAGGTACCGAACTCGCTATCGGCTTTGCCGAAAATTTATTACAAGACAGCAACACTGACAGCATCAAAGCATTATTGAACAAAACAACCTTCTATGTTTTTCCCAACATGAGCCCGGATGCCATGGAACAATACTTCGCACCATTGCAATATGAAAGACAAGGCAACGCAACTGCTACCGATGATGATCGGGATGGAAAAACAAACGAAGACGGCTTTGACGATCTTGACGGCAATGGCAAAATAACGATGATGAGAGTTGAATCCCCTGTCGGTGATTATAAAACACATCCCGATGATCCACGGGTATTGATCAAAGCAGATGTAAATAAAGGAGAAAAAGGGAAATACCTTATCTATACCGAAGGAACAGATAATGATAAGGACAACAATTTTAATGAAGATGGCGAAGGCGGTGTTTGGTTCAATAAAAATTTCACCTATAAAGTTCCATCGTTTACACAAGGTTCCGGAGAGTTCGCTGTTTCGGAAAATGAATCAAGAGCATTGCTCGATTATTTATTTGAGCAGTTCAACGTATATGCGGTGGTTAGCTTTGGCAGTAATAACAATCTCAGCACACCCTATTCATACAATGCCGCGACTGCTAATCAAACGCTCATCGGTAGCTGGCTGCAACCTGATGTAAAAGTTGACAGCATGGTCTCTGATCTTTATAATAAATCGGTGAGCATGAAAGATGCGCCGAAAGTAAATCCGGCAGGTGGTGATTTTCTTTCATGGGCTTATTATCATTATGGCCGTTATAGTTTCAGTACGCCCGGATGGTGGGTTCCCAAAGCAAAACCCGATACCACTAAAGGCGAAAAAGCATTGACAATAGATGATCCCACCGCAAACTATCTGCGATGGGCAGCGAAGGAAGGTATCACTAATACTTTCAATGAATGGAAAACAATTCAGCATCCTGATTTTCCGAATCAGAAAGTCGAGGTCGGCGGTCTTGATCCTTTTGTACTTATCAATCCTCCTTATAAATTAGTTCCCGAGCTTGTAAAGAAACATACCAATTTCCTGGTAAAACTTGCAGGATATCAACCGGAGATTGATATTATCAATGTAAAAACAGAAAAGGTTGGCAGCGGATTGACAAGAATTACTTTGGATGTAATTAATAAAGGAGCCTTAGCTTCTCATTCCAAGATCGGCGAAAGAACGTATTGGGTAAAACGCATCAATGTAAAAGTGAATACAACCGGCAACCAATCCGTCATCAGCGGAAAAAAGATACAGGTATTGAATTCACTCGAAGGATATGATTCGCAGCAATTGACCTGGCTGATAAAAGGAAGTGGTAAGCTGACTATTGAAGCCGGAAGTCCGACGACGGGACGAAAGACGATCGATGTTTCGCTTTAATAATAAGTGTAGAGTTAAGAATTAAGAGTTTAGAATTATGTATAATTCTTATTTAAAAAATTAATGAAAATGAAGGACAACATACGACTCTTTACTCTCAACGCTACACTCTTAACTTTCTTTGCATTTGACTTTTATAATCACATTATATGAAACGACCCATACAACTCTTAACTCTCAACTCTGCACTCTTAACTCTTTGCACTCTCTCCGCCATAGGGCAAACCGCCAACCAGCTTTTCAAAGCCGCCGGTTCTCCCGTTAATCCCAAAGTGCAGGTAAGCTGGAATCATTATAATGATCATGCAGGTCTTGGTGAAATATGTAAAAAAATAGCAGCCGCATATCCTGACCTGGCTAAACTCGAATCAATCGGCAAATCATACAAGGGCCGTGATCTCTGGTGTTTGACTATAACAGATTTCAAAAAAGGCGATCCGAATAAAAAACCCGGAATGTATATTGACGGCAATATCCACTCCAATGAAGTGCAGGGTGCTGAGTTTGCACTATATACTGCATGGTATCTTACCGAATCATTCAAAGACACAAAGTTTGTCCAGGAACTTTTAGCCGATAAAGTTTTTTATATCATTCCCACTATCAATCCTGACGGACGTGACAGTTATTTTCATGAACCCAATACCGGCAGTTCTCCACGCTCAGGTGTTATACCGATAGATAATGACCGTGATGGCCTGATAGATGAAGATGGTTATGATGATCTCGATGGCGATGGTGAAATACTCTATATGCGCAGAAAAAATCCCAATGGACGTTATCGCGTTGACCCTACCGATCCTCGGAGAATGATACAGGTTGGCCCCGATGAAAAAGGCGAGTATGAAATTTTAGGTCTTGAAGGAATAGATAACGATGGCGACGGGCTAGTGAATGAAGATGGTTATACATTCGAATATGATCCTAACCGCGACTGGGGCTGGAACTGGCAACCGAATTATATACAAGGTGGCGCTTATAAATATCCATTCTCATTGCCGGAGAACAGGGCGATAGAAGAATTCGTGATGAAGCATCCGAATATTGCTGCAGCCCAAAGTTTTCATAATGCAGGCGGTCAGATATTGCGCGGCCCCGGCGCTGCCAGTGACGTGGACACCTACAATGCCGCCGACATACAGATATATGATGCCATCGGTAAAAAAGGTGAAGAACTGATACCCGGTTATAAATACCTCGTGGTATACAAAGATCTTTATACTGTATATGGCGGCGAGTTGGATTGGTTCTATGGCAGCCGCGGCATTTATACTTATTCCAATGAGTTGTGGACGCCGTATCTTTTTTATAATACCAGCGATGCTACCCGAGGCCCGCAGGATAATACGGCTTTTAACTTCGATCGCTATACGTTGATGAAAGATGCATTTGTTGACTGGCATGAGTTCAATCATCCGCAATACGGATTGATCGAGATCGGTGGATTCAAAAAGAATTTTGGCAGGGCGCATCCCGGCTTTTTATTGGAAAGTGATGCACACCGCAATATGTCATTCACTATTTATCATTGCTATCATACCCCGAAACTGGCAGTTGATACCATCAAAGAAAAAGACCTTGGTGATGGATTAAAAGAAGTGACTGCCATTATCTCCAACAGTCGCCTGATGCCGACACATAGCAGCCAGGACCTTAAATATAAAATCGAAAGGCCCGATTACATTACACTCACCGGCGCTAAAGTGGTAGCAGGTATGGTAGTTGATAATGCCGATCTTAATATTACAACGGAACAAAAAACTGACCCCGCAACTATTGCTGTCCGTAATATTCCCGGTCTTGGAACTGTAACTGTAAGATGGATCGTACAGGGAAGCGGGAAGTATACGGTGACGGTGGATAGTAAGAAGGGAGGGACGGTGAGTAAGGTGAGATAACGTCTTCCGGAACGAGGCGAAGGATTATTGGCCAAGCTGTATTGCAAATGTCAGCTTCGTTGCGTCGCACTCTTCGACGTTCTGTTCTCTACTCAGCATATTAGATAATTGGAGAAGTATATAAGTTGCTAAAAAATTTAAGCATCAAAATGTATGGACTCAACAAAAATGGAAATACATAAGTTTTTCGACTCTATAGATAAATATGCATTTGGAGACTTGCTCCTTTTTCAAAAACTTGCCCACGATGCAGAAAAACAAGAAATTATTGAGGATAAATCTGGAGAAGGGGAAACGGCAACTACAACTTCTCAAACAACACAGTACCACTCTGGCTCGTTCTCATCCACATCACCTGAGCCAATATGTAGAGCAACAATACCATTTACTCTAATGATTTTTTCTTGTATGGATATACTTGGCTATTTAGTAAAGGAAGAGGGGTGGCATGGTGCTACTGATAAAAATTTTATCTCTTTCTTTAAATATGTTGATCTATCTCCCTCAGAAGATGAGATAAATTGTTTGACAAGTGTTTTTCGTCATCCTATGGCTCATAATTATTTTCCCAAATTGAGTCAATCAATTTCCTATCATTCTCAAAACCCTGACCGTTTATTTTTTACCAACGGCAGAGATACCCGTATTATCCTAAATGTAAACAAACTCCAAACATATTTTATAGAAGGGTATGGACAGATTAAAATGACAGAAAGCTTATACGAAAAAATGAATAAACGTTTTACTGAATTGACAAAGCATTATGAAGAAAATGAAAAATGTAAATTGTTGAATTAAAATTGGAGAACCCCTTTCAAAAATTTCATGCCGGACAAATGCCAAAATAAATACCGCATTCCATCCGCCCGGTTACCTGCATGGGATTACAGCAGAAATGCAGCCTATTTTATTACCATCTGCACCGCTAAACGTCAACATTATTTCGGGGAAATAATAAATCGCGAAATGCAATTATCAGAAACCGGGAGAATGGCATACCGATGCTGGCAGGCCATACCCGATCATTTCCCGTCTGTTTTCTTGGATGCATTTGTTGTAATGCCCAATCACACACATGGTATTATTATAATTGATAAACCCGGTAATGATGGCAGGGTCGTTGGCAATAACGCGGCCATTGAAAATGGGACGGTCGTAGAGACAAGGCATGCCTTGTCTCTACCGTCGAACCCGCAACGACCAACGAAAAAACAACAACGACCGCCAGAAATAGAACCTGAACCACAACAATCACAACATTTAAACCTAATCGAACAACCCCGTCCCCGATTCCGCAACCAGGGAAAAAATACCATATCGGCTATGATCGGTTCATTTAAATCGGCTGTTACCAAATGGTGCAATGAAAATAAATTACCATTCGGATGGCAAACACGTTTTCATGATCATATCATACGGAATAACGACGAATTTTGGCGCATCCGGAATTATATCGTTAATAACGAGACTAATTGGACAGAGGATAAATTTTTCTCCTCATAATGTCAGCTTCTTGTTTTTTGCAGTTGAAGCAAAAAAGTTCAGTGCAACCTACCTTTGCATCAATCGTTTTATCATTACCAAATGACTGAAAAGTACAACCATCACGATAAAACATGGTAACCAAATAAAAGGGAAATACAATACCGCAATATTCGGTTGTTCAAAAGCGTGACGTTGAAATTCTGTTGGCACAGATAAAAAACCATTTACCGCAATACTTCCCAGCATCACAAGACCAAGGATATTCCATCCGAATAATAAATTCACACTTCTGACTGAACGTCTTTTGAAACAGGTAAAATATAATATAGGTGCGGTTATACCTGTAATAATATCGAAATTGTTGCCGGCAAAAGTCATCAGTTCCGGTACGGCATTTCCAAGAAACAGCCAATATAAACATATCTCTACCGGTATTCGCACTATATGCAGTAAGTGAAGTGTCTTTAGATCAATTCGCCGGGTAAATTTTGTTCCTCTTTTTGTGGACAATAATAATATGATCAAAACTAAGGGTGGTAATATAGCAAGCACCAGTCTTGGGGGAACCCCTGAAGTATTTAAATAAAAACCTGCATATGACAAAACACCTTGAATGGCTAACCAAACCACAGCAACAACAACGACAATCTTAGATTGGGAAGCCTTCCACAAAAAATATAAAGCAAGAAATACTGTAAGTATAAAGACAATGTATAGGTAGGCCGGCAGGTTGGTTAGCATGGCAAGGGTTATGCACTAAAGATAATCTAAGTAAAATGACCATCAAATAGCAACCGGGTCACCTGCACAATTAAAATCTGCTTTCTAATCCGGGATATCTAGAGGCATTCCAGTCTCTTTTCGCCATGTTACCAGCATTTTCTTCCATCGTTGCGGCCTATCTTCAGCCGGATTGATCCTGCCGTTTGGCATGATATAATTCAACTCCACTGAATCCTTATTTTTTGCCCAAGCAACAAACTCCTGCAGCTTGTCTTGCTGTTTCTCATTTGCCAGCGATTTAACCATAAATCCTTCGATCTTTTTATTCTTGCTGATCCACCATGTGTATTGTACCGGAGACACTGGTCGTTCTATTAGTTTATAAAAATCATTGGTCTCCCCTACGATCGCCGTCACCGCATTGCTGTCCTGTTTGTATTCACCATAAACATTCTGAGAATGAAAATAATCGTCCCAGCCACTCCATATACCTGTAGGTTTCCATGGCGTCCCCTCTCCTTTTCTTTCTTCATACCATACTCTCATACCAGGACTTACCATTTTCATATAGCGAATGCTGTCTTTATCTTTTCTTGCCTGCACAAACTCTTTTACCAATTCAATATCAGAGTGATGTGAGCAGGAAATAATTGTCAGGGCAAGGAGTGCTAAGAACCATCTCATAAGCTTGTTGTGTTTAACCCAAAAGATGATCGATAGTGAATCCCGGTTGCATGAAAATGACAACGAATTATATTTGTAAGGCTTACTCCGTTACATCCATATGAGTGAAAGCGGGTATATGATTTATTAGAATTGTTCCATAATTTTAATACATAAACATTCCCTGGTTGCGATGAAAAAAATTTCAGCTCTTCTGTTAACGATACTTGCAGGATTATATGCAGCAGCACAAAACTGCCCTACTATACATGCTCATGCACCAGCCGACCAAATAACGGCAGGCGATACAGTTCTATTTTTTGCAGAGGTTAAACCTGATTCTACTTCGCTTACTTACAATTGGTCTGTCAGTAACGGAACGATCATATCAGGCCAGGGTACCAATATGATACAGGTGGTCACAGACAGTCTTGGAGGCTTGTATATCACGGCTACTGTTGAAGCAGGTGGTCTTCCCCTTGAATGCATTTCGACTTCGTCCGTAACAATAGATGTACAAGACGGGCCGGAAAAAATCATTTCCGGAAACTATACCACTCCGCAGGCATTAGCGGCAAGTGTAAAGAAATTCATAATGCAAACCGATCTTGCCAATATTAATATTTCGCAAACTGCGTTCATTTATGTTTATGGTGGACCCACAACCACTACAGTTCAACAAAAAGCGATCAATGCCGCTATCAGTAAAGAATTTGAAAAAAATGGCATTTTTCCTTTTCAATATGTAATTGCCGATGGCGGTAAAAAGAAAACAGCTTCGTTCGAAATGTATAAACTACTGCCGGGAGCAAAAGAACCGAAACCCTCAAAGTAAAAACGTTAGCGCCGTGTATAGAGGATACAGGGAAATTCAAAAATCTATTGACGGAACCTCACCGATCATCTCTTCCAGCTTTTTAAACCGGTGATCGCCACGAAGCTCAGCAAGCAGGAAATCCGATCGGATCATCATTGAATCACCGAATTTATTCCTGATGATTTTTTCAAGATAATAAAATGCCTGGTCAGCATTTCCAGACACGGTATAAAGTGTTGCAAGGTCCAACCCATAACCGATGAAATCTTTTTCCAGTTTAAGCAATTCCTCAACACAAGCTTTCGCTTTATCAGTATCTCCTTTTTTAAAATAGACCCAGCCAAGACAGGTGGAACGATGCAGGCGAAAACCTTCCGTTGGTAATTTTTCAAAAATGCGGATAGCTTCATCATAATCACCACGGAAAGCGGCGCACCATCCAATGCACTCCCATGCGGTCCGATGACCCGGTATCATTTCGACCACCCTTTGAAGGTAAGGAAGCGCTTTATCAAATTCCCGGTTCCACATATAAGCGACACCCATGAAAAAGATCATTTCAATTGACATGGGGTCAAGGTTCAATCCCTTTTTATGTGTTTCAATAGCTGCTTTCATATCGCCACTGATATAGTACAACGTTGAAACTGCATGATGAAGGCTTGAATAATTGGGAAAAAGTTCCAATCCCTTTTTTGTTGCTTTTACCGCCGCAATCCAGTCCCATTTATAAAAAATCTCAAATACAGCATTTGCAAAAAAAGCTTCTGCCGTTTCCGTTCCATTTTCCCTGATCTTGTCTATATGTACAATTCCCTTCCTGTACGCTTCCTCCCATGATAGCTTGCCACCAAATGTTTGCAGCACATAACATACAGCAAGCCGGGCATGCGGCAAAGAAAAACCGGGATCCATTTCAATGGCGGTCTGAAAGAATGGAATAGCTTTTCCCATACCCTCATGTCCCCATTGATTAAAGAAGAATAATCCACGCAGGTAAGTCTCATAAGCCTCAATGTTGGTCGTTGGTACTTTCACCAATTTTTCTCCGTGTTCTGTTTCACCTAAATGCTCCCGGAGAAGGTTGGTGATCTTTTGTGCGATTTCATCCTGCACAGCGAAAATATCATCCAATGTGCGGTCGTAGGTTTCAGAAAAAAAATGATAGCCGTCAATACTGCTGACAAGTTGTGCCGTGATCCGAACACGGTTACCAGATTTACGGACGCTGCCTTCCAGCAAATGAGAAACATTCAACTGCGAACCGATCTCTCTCACATCCATATTTTTTCCTTTGAAAGAAAATGAAGAAGTTCTCGCTGTGACCTGCAACCCCTTTACTCTTACCAATGCATTCAGTATTTCTTCAGCAATTCCGTCACTGAAGTACTCGTTTTCCGGATCGGCGCTCATATTGACAAATGGAAGAATGGCAATTGATTTTTTATTTTCTTTCAGCTTACCTTTTAGTTCTGATCGTTCCGGCATCCTAACGCCGTCGTTCGCAACTGCATAAACTTCTACCGGGTCTGTAATATTTTTAAATTCAAAATGTCCCAGCGATTTTGTGATTATAGTTTTTTGATTTTTTATCGCATCAAACAATTTATCAGAAATTAAAACAGATCCCGGCACGCCGAGACTTTCAATGCGTGAAGCAAGGTTGACCCCGTCTCCATATACATCCTGATCGCCATAAACAATGTCACCGAGATTAATACCAATGCGTAAAGGTACTTCGGCGCCTGTGGTAAATTGTTGCTGCATGGAAATGGCGCATTCCACCGCTTCTACAGCACTTTTAAAAGTACTCAGCGTGCCATCGCCATAGTACTGCAATATTTCTCCATTAAAACGCTTGTGATATTTTTCAAATACCTCCCGATGCCGTTGCCGCATCGCAGCTGCTGCCGATTCATTTTCCTGCATCAGGGCAGTATAGCCGGAAATGTCTGTGAACATGATCGCAGCAAGACTCCTTGAAATTGTTGAATGCATACTAATATTTTTTTGCAAACCAGTTACCTCCCTGCCCTGACAATCATTTCAATCCGAGAAATAATGTTAGACATTATGGATAAAGCAAATATTTTTTTCGCATCTCTTTATATTCGCTGAGACCCGGTTCCCAGCTATCCCGGATTTCTTTTTCCGATTTGCCATCGATGATCTGCTGCCTGAACAAACCGGAGCCGATCAGCTTTTCAATAGTGCCCATTTCCTTACTGAGCTTGGAGTCGAAGAATTTTTCTTTATAAGGATGCGCTTTATACAATTCCATGATCCATTGCAGGTTTATCTTTTTGCTTTTTCTCAACAGTTCGATATCATAATTACGAAGGTCTAATCCATAACATACCTGGTCTGCGAATAAAGGTGTCTCTGCCATGCCCTTAATGCCGGTTGGTGTAAAAGAAAAATCGTATTTCCCTTTCAGCTCTGGACTACCGATGACAGTGAAAGGAAAATAAGTACCCCGGCCATGATTCAAATATGTGCCTTCAAACATACAGGTAGATGGATACAACATGATGGATTGTTGTGTATTCAGGTTAGGCGATGGCTTGACAGGCAGTGTATAGGGCATATCATGATCATAATTTGCCACCGGAATTATTTTGATCTTACACTTTACTCTATCTTTTAACCATCCTTCCCCATTTGCCATCTGCGCAAACTCAGCAACCGTCAATCCATGCGACATCGGCATCGGGAACATGCCGATCCCCGATTTGTATTGCATATCCAGTATAGGGCCATCTATCAGATAACCATTCGGATTGGGGCGATCAAGTATCAACAGCTCTTTTCCATTTTCATAGCAAGCTTCCATTAATCTCGCCAGGGCATTGATATTTGTATAAAAACGGCAACCAACATCCTGCAGATCATAAACCATTATATCCACATCAGCAAGATCTTCTTTTGACGGCTTATTCTTTGGTCCATACAATGACACGATAGGTATGCCCGTTGCAGCATCGATTTCATCGGCCACTTTTGCGCCGGCACTGGCATTGCCACGAAAACCATGTTCAGGCCCAAACACTTTTATAATGTTTATTCCAAGTGTTTTCAGACTATCAACTAAATGAGAGTTGCCAATCACTGAAGTTTGATTGGCCAGCATAGCGACCCTTTTGCCTTTAAGATAAGGAACATATTTTTCCGTTTGCTCCGCACCGGTCTTGATTTGATCGGTCTTACCAGGAGATATTTTCGATTGGTTCGGTGCAGAACAAAAACTCAAACCCCCTATAATAATAATTCCTGATAATAGTTTCATTGAAGTCTTATTGTGCAATAAATATACAGTATAAAACAGCAGGTAGATTTTTATCATTGAATAGTTATTCCAAAATAAAAAATCAGTTGTATGAAAAAGCTAAATTTGACAAAGAGCCAATCAAATTTATTATGGATTTTAAACTACGCCCCTGGACAATGAATGACGCAAGCAGCTTGCCGCAATATGCCAATAATTTCAAGATCGCGAGGTTTATGACAGATCAGTTCCCACATCCGTACACGGCTGACAATGCAAAAGCTTTCATTGAATTTGCAACTAGAGATCATCCTATTCATATTTTTGCGATAGATATAAATGGCCAGGCCGTCGGTGGCATCGGCATTCATCCGCAACAAGATGTATATCGAAAGAACGCAGAAATGGGGTATTGGTTAGCTGAACCTTTCTGGGGAAAGGGTATCATAACAAAGGCTATAAAAGAAATGACGGACTTCGCTTTTAAAAAGTATGATATCAACAGGGTCTTTGCGAGACCCTTTGGTACAAACACCGCATCGCAAAGAGTGCTTGAAAAAGCTGGTTATAAACTAGAAGCAAAACTTGAAAAAACGATCTTCAAGAACGGTGAATATGATGATGAATTGATCTATGCTGTCAGAAGATGAAACAATTTTCGAAAAAGATGATAAATGTACCGTTGATCAGTAAATCACCCGAACGGAGGTTATTCACATTCCAGGCACATTTACAAATATTACCACAAAGTTGTAACCTGCCGGATTCCCAAATAATCTTAACTTGCCTCCCTTAATTTAATTACGTCAATTTAAAATTTGAGCACTATGATTAAAATGCAGATTATCGGGAACCTCGGCAAAGATTGCGTGGTCAATACCGTAAACGGTAAGAACGTTATCAACTTCACTGTAGCACATACGGAAAAGTATAAAGATAGCCAGGGCAACCAGCAGGAAAAAACTACCTGGGTCGATTGCGCTTACTGGACAGACCGCACAGCTATCGCGCAATACCTGACAAAAGGTAAACAGGTTTTTGTTGAGGGGCAGCCTGAAGCAAGATCGTTCCAGCGGAATGATGGCACTCCGGGCTCATCACTTTCGCTCCGTGTACGTGAAGTACAATTATTGGGGGGTCGCGGTGATAGCGGTGGTAATGCTCCTTCCTATAACACTAATACTTCCGCCTCAACAAACACTTCAAACAGTAACATACCGTCACCAAGTGAAGTAACGGAGCCCATTGACGACCTGCCCTTTTAAACGACTGACTAAGGATATCAAATTTGATTTGGTAAATGCCCCGTTAATGCGGGGCATTTTTGCATCGTGAACTGACTGATGGATCTTTTAACAAATTGAAATTACTTTTGACGGGAAATTTCCCAATATGATGTTCAACGCCCAATCTATAGATTTGAAAACAATAACGGGACAGCCAATAAAAGTGCATTTGGTTTCTACTGGTGGTGTAATTGTAAAAACGAAATTCCGAGATGCTAAAAGAACCGGCCTGGCAGCTAAAATCGGTTTTATGATTGACAAGAAATATACTGATTGGATGCCGATATGGGTGATGGTGATTGAGCATCCGGAAGGAATTTTTGTAATTGATACAGGTGAAAATTCCCAGATTACTGACCCGGACTATTTCAATTTTTCCGGACCAATGGTCAAATGGTTCAATACTACGCAATATAAATTCAAAGTTGAAAGAGAGGAAGAAATTGACAAGCAGTTACAGTTCCTTAATATTTCAAACGACAAAATAAACACAGTAATCCTTACCCACCTGCATCTTGATCATATTGACGGACTGCGGCATTTTCCAGGCAAAAAAATCATTGTGAATAGGGCAGAATGGGAAAAGCCTTATGGGGACCTTCCAAAGTTGTATCCTTCATGGTTCAAACCGGAACTGGTTAAAATGGACGAACCATATAATGTGTTCGATAAAGCTCATTATATCACGGAGGCAAAAGATATCGTGTTAGTGGAAACTCCCGGCCATACCTGGCATCATTGTTCCGTCATTATAAAAACTGAACAATGTGATATTTTCTTCGGAGCAGACATTTGTTATTGCCAGCAACAGATCATCGAAGAAAAGTATTCGGGGGCAAATGCAAGCCATAAGCTGTCGAAGGACACTTATTCAAAGGTCAGATCGTTTTGCAAAAGCCGTAAAACCATTTTTATTCCTTCCCATGAAGCGACGGCCGCCGGTCGTCTGAAGCGTATGGAATTTCTCGTTGTTGAAAAAATTCCCGCTTACAGTTAGAGAAGAACATCTGACTGCGTTCCTTTATCTTTGCAGACTCAAAAAACAATTCAATACAAATTATTCTTTAGGAAAACAGTGTATGAAAGTAATGAAGTTTGGCGGCACCAGTGTGGGTAAGCCGGAAAGAATGCATCACATTGTTTCTTTGGTCTCAAAAGAAACCGAGCCAGCAATTGTTGTCCTTTCTGCTTTGTCGGGCACAACAAATGCCTTGATTGAAATAGGTATTTTCATTGCAAAAGGTGACCGGGCCTCTGCCCGCCAAACAATCGAAAAACTGGAAGCGCATTACCAGGCATTCATCAGAGACTTGTTGAAAAGTGATGAAACATTTACCAAAGCTCAAAACATCCTGACAGAACATTTTGAGTTTCTGAATATCATTTTGAAAATTTCTTTCAGCGAGGCATTGAGCAAAGATATTCTTGCCCAGGGTGAGTTGTTATCTACCAAACTGTTTTGCGTTTACCTGGAAGAACAAAAAATTGATCATGTACTATTACCGGCATTGGAATTCATGACCATTGACCAGCATGACGACCCCCAAATAGGAAGCATTAAAGTAAAGTTGACACAATTGCTTAATCAACACCCCGGAAAGAAATTATTCGTTACGCAGGGTTATATCTGCCGCAATGCAAGAGGCGAAGTGGATAATTTAAAAAGAGGGGGTAGCGATTATTCTGCTTCTTTGATAGCCGCAGCTATCGGCGCAGGCAGTTGCGAGATATGGACGGATATTGATGGTATGCATAACAATGATCCAAGAATAGTCAAAAGAACAATCCCTGTAGAACAATTGAGTTTTGATGAAGCCGCCGAGCTGGCTTATTTCGGCGCCAAGATATTACATCCTGCATCTATCTGGCCGGCGCAGCAATACAAGATACCGGTAAAGCTGCTTAATACTATGCAGCCAGAATCAAAGGGAACTTTGATCGCAGAAAAAGCAGGCAGCGTGGGTGTAAAAGCTGTTGCGGCAAAGGATAATATCATTGCGATACGTATCAAGAGCAGCCGCATGTTACTGGCCTATGGTTTCTTGAGAAAAATATTTGAAGTATTTGAAAAATACCGAACGCCGATAGACATGATCACCACTTCGGAAGTTGCCGTTTCCCTCACGATTGATAACTCCATACATTTAAAGGCGATATTGAAAGAACTGGAACCATTCGGCACCATTGAGGTGGATGAGAACCAGGCGATCATTTCAGTTGTAGGCAATGAAATATCGCAGACGACAGATATAGTAAAGAAATTATTCGGGTCTATAAAAAATATACCAGTGCGGATGGTTTCTTATGGCGGCAGCCCGCATAATATTTCACTACTCATATCCGCTGAATATAAAACGCAGATACTACAGCAACTAAATAAAGGGATGTTTGGCCTGGAATAGATTATTCGCCACAGATCAACGCAGATAAAGAAATAAATGTTTATTCTTCATCATCACCTTTGATCGTATAGATGGCAATGACTCCGCCAGAACTACCAAAGATACCGGCTTGAGGCCCTTTGATTATTTTGATCATGGCAATATCAGTGACCGGAAGTGCATTCAAAAAGTCGGGACTCACTAATATTTCGTCAACATAAACCGATGCTATGCTGTTGCGTATTACAGGCAGCCGCGTATTATCTCTTAAAGTATAAACCTGCAATCCCGCTACCCTGCCTTGCAACCAGTCTAGTATGTTGAGATATGAGTTTGCACCAATGGCCGTTTTATCATTGAGCATATCAAAATAAGTACCATCGGGAGATTTGAAGAGACCGGTGCAATACTCTTCATTGAGTTGTTCTTCTTTTGTTTTAACCTGGGCTAGTCTTGTTTGACTAAATGCAACCACGCTGCTTACTAAAACAAGTATGGATAAGATCAGCTTTTTCATAGTTTCTTTCCTGCTCTCTTTAAAGTTACGACGGTTTTGTGTTAGCGGATGGTTAAGAAATGGATGCGGAGAAAGAAGGTCAGATGTCCTCATAACGTTGACAGCTTGCTGCTGCGTTGGAATTCATTGAATGTCCAGCCCGGAACAAAAGCCGATTTGAAAAACTGATGATGAAGTTAACAACTAAAAGCCAAATAGAATTCGGTCAGGCCCGATGTTAGCTGATAGTATTACAACTGCTGAATGTTACTGCGTACGGCAGCCTTGCGGCAAATCTTTTGTTGAACTAAACCTCCGGTAGCCTTCCTTTAGTTGGAGATGCTGACCTTAGCTTTTATTCACTTAAAAAATTTTATCATGGAAGCTAAGACAACAAAAAGACAGTACACAACTGTTTTATCACAAGCAAAGAAAGGTGTACCAGGGTTTGCACTTGCGTACGGTAAATTTATAGAGAAAACCATACTTAACCAAAGCAGCAAGGGACTTATCGTTAATTACAGCCGCAGCCTGGCTTATATCGCCTTGCACTTCGGCCGTGTGCCACATCAGATAAGTGTAGAAGAGATCAATGCTTACCTCTATAGTATGATGGTGCATGAAAAATGTTCACTCACTTATTTCAAACATGCTGTGTTTGCACTGCGCTATTGGTTTCGTTTGTTTGATATGGAAGACAAAGCCATTCAAATGCCACCTATTAAAAAAGAAAAAAAACTTCCTGTTGTTTTATCGCGGCAGGAATGTAAAGAGTTGTTCAAAGCGCCGGTTAATTTAAAACACCGTTTTTTATTAGCCTTTGCGTATGCGGGCGGACTTCGGATGAATGAACTGCGACTAATAAAGATCAGCGATGTAGATATGCAGCGCAGGCCAGATACACATTCGTCATGGCAAAGGGCGCAAGCAACGCTGCGTGTCACTATCAAAATTGCTGACTGATAAACTGCCGCATTATCTGTTACAGGTAAAACCCAAACAGTATTTGTTTGAAGGCCTCACACCCGGTGAACCGATGGGCCAGCGGAGCATTCAATACATCATCAGCGAAGCGTTGCAAAAAACTTCCATTCAAAAACAGGTAAGCATGCATACGCTGCGGCATAGTTTTGCCACGCATTTATTGGAAGATGGAATAGACATTCACACGATACAACATTTATTAGGTCATGCAGACTTAATTCAAACACTGGTTTATCTGCATGTAGCGCAGGTAAAAACCAAACCGGCACATAGCCCATTGGATAGTTTGTATAATCTTATTCAACCATAGCTGATGAATAAGCCGGCCTTCGAGCTGGCGCAGGTGATAAGAGAATACAAGCAATCCTTCATACAAAAACATAATCCCTTAAAGCAGCATCTGCGTGTATTGCATGCAATAGAAAAATGTCGCACTGCTTCATTAGGTGGTCATGTAGATAAATGTGATAATTGCGGACACCTGCGCATCAGTTATAATAGTTGTCGTAACCGCCATTGCCCCAAATGCCAGGTCACTAATAAAGAAAGATGGATAATGGCGCGGCAGTCCCGCATTTGCGGGATTGCCGGTGAGTTATTTTCATGTGGTGTTTACTGTTCCGCAGGAACTGAACACATGGTGTCTGCATTATCCAAAGCAGATGTATGATCTTTTATTTGCAGCCAGTCATCAAACCATCAAAACATTTGCAGGAGATGAAAAACATCTTGGTGCAATGAGCGGTATGATCAGCGTACTTCATACCTGGGGACAAAATCTTTCATTGCATCCGCATATACATTTAATAATACCTGGTGGCGGAATTGCATCATCGGGCTCGTGGAAAAATGCAAAGAGCAATGGACGATATTTATTTCCTGTAAAAGCCGTGAGTGCCGTGTTTAAGCATAAATACATGGAAGGTTTTTTGCAATTACTCAAGACAGAAAACAAAGCTATCGGACTATCGCAGAGAGAAACGTTATACAACAAAAGCTGGATCGTATATGCCAAACAACCCTTTGGTGGGCCGGCGCAAGTAATCGAATACTTAGGTCGCTATACGCATAAGGTTGCTATCAGCAATCATCGCCTTGTATCAATAGAAAATGATAAAGTAAGTTTTAAGTACAAAGATTATGCTGATGGCAGCAAACAAAAAATCATGATACTAGAGGCCACAGAATTTTTACGAAGGTTTTGTTTGCACATATTACCGCCGCGGTTTAGAAAAATCCGCTATTATGGGTTTATGGCTAATGTACACAGCAATTTGCTGCAGGTGCAGCAAAAAGAAATGGGCATCGTGGTGCAAAAAACAGAAGACATAAAAAAACTATCATGGAAAACCATTGCCAAACAAAAACTGAATTATGATGCTGATCTGTGCCCCTGCTGCAAAAAAGGAACGATGGTTACACTTTTTCATTTCAAAGCTAATGCGCCGCCGGACGCTGAATCATTGAAGGCATTAACAGAATTATTAAAAGGAAGAGCCGAATAATTTTTTCCGGATCAATAGCCGGGTAACAACCCTATTGTGAAAAAAGGAAAAAACAGCAATGAAAAACCAAAAAGCACAATGGAGAAAAAAGGGAAAAGAGATTTTTTAAAAATCCGGCAAAAAAATAATCATCATCCATCCTTACAAAAGAAAAACCAACTCTTCTTACTACACACTCACTCAAAAGCAACAGTTGAAACCCCATAGTAGTACCGGTATTCAACAAGGAGCTTCATTCAACAGCGACTTAAATCGAACCGCCGCCAAACAATTCTGTTTTACAGGAACCAAAGAGAACTGGGCGGCGCTTCGTTTAAGCCTTATATGTTGTAAGCCGTCAAGTTATTTAGGATACAATTTGTCTCGAACATGAAAAATAGCCAATGTCATTATCAAGCAGAAAAGAATAACAAAAATTAAAATGATATTGCGTGCATTTTTTTTTAGCTCGGTCTCTGTAAAGATGTATTGGTCTAAATCACTTTTTTTAAAGAGCATTGAAATAACTAAATATATCAGTCCGAGAAAAAGTCCTCCGGAAACATAATTCAAGATTGGAACTTTGTTCATCCCAAATGGACTGAAATTATGGGGAATAGGAAATATTCCATACAGCAGAAAATAAAAGAGTATGACAAGAAATGAGAAAAAGATAATTGTTCGGAAATAAGGTGAAGGCAACTTTTTAAATAAAAAATATTTGTAAATAGATGCCATTATTTTTGTCATGGTATATTTATTATGACTATAATTTTAGTCTTGGTCTTATCCTTAGCAATAGAATAATTTATGTCATACAGTTCGGTCGAATGGCTTACAACGTCTGTATTGGCGTTATTTCTTGTTCCGAATTTACTTAATTTTCAGTGCAAACGTGAACAATGAAAAACATTCCGTTGAACAGCGAATAGAACTCTAAAAGAAGCCCTTCACTTCGCTCCCACGACATTCGTCGGGGGTAGGCTGGGGAAACCAGCAAGGAACGATCATCGTGTTACTATCGCAGGCATCAAAAAAAACAGCTCCATTTCCATGAGGCTGCATATTTCCTAAAAATCTAATTAATCTTATAGCTCGTGGTTCAGACAACCAGCAACGCATCTCCATAACTGAAGAAACGATATTTATCCTTGATCGCTTTACGGTAAGCTTCCATCGTAAGGTCATAACCGGCAAAAGCGCAGGTCATGATCAGGAGACTGGTCTTAGGTAAATGAAAATTGGTGATCAATGCATCAGCAATATTAAAATCATAAGGAGGGTGAATGAACATATTGGTCCAACCTTCCGATGGCTTCAATAATTTTTGTGCTGTAAAAGATGATTCCATGGCACGCATAGTGGTAGTGCCAACAGAGCAGATACGATGTCCATATTCCCTTGCCCTGTTCACAATCTTACAGGCGGCATCTTCTATACGAAAATATTCAGCATCCATTTTATGTTTGCTCAGGTCTTCTACCTCAATAGGGCGGAATGTGCCTAACCCGGTGTGCAAAGTGACTTCTGCAAAACGAATTCCTTTTATCTCCAAACGCTTGATCAGCTCCCGGCTGAAATGAAGACCAGCAGTAGGTGCAGCCACGGCGCCTTCGTGCTTGGCATAGACGGTTTGATAGCGTTCTTTATCTTCTTCGTCAGGCTTCCGCTTTATATATTTGGGTAAGGGCGTTTCCCCAAGCTTTTCCAATTGTCCCCTGAATTCTTCTTCACTGCCTTCCCACAAAAAGCGAATGGTGCGTCCGCGGCTGGTAGTATTATCGATCACTTCAGCTACCAGGTCTTCCTGCTCGCCGAAATAAAGTTTGTTGCCTACACGGATCTTACGGGCAGGGTCTACGATCACATCCCATAGACGATTGGGCTTATTAAGTTCCCTGAGAAGGAAGACTTCAATTTTGGCGCCTGTCTTTTCCTTACGGCCATACATGCGTGCCGGAAACACTTTTGTATTGTTTACGACAAACACATCCTTATCATCAAAATAATCGAGTACATCCCGGAAGTGTTTGTTTTCGATCTGGCCCGTATGGCGATGCACCACCATCATGCGGGCATCTTCGCGTCTTTTTGTTGGGTTCTGGGCAATAAGGTTTAAAGGAAGGTCGAAACGGAATTGCGAAAGCTTCATGAGTTTATTAAAGGTTTATTTTAAAGGGTCTCATGACACAAACCGGGTAATGCAGATGCCGGAGATTAGTACCAATCCCCGGTCTTACGGCACCGGGCCTGGTCATGTTGACAACCATTGCTGAAAAGGCTATGGTTTTAAAGCGGGCGAAGGTACGTCATAATAGCCCAAAATCCTGAATTATTATGAACAATTTTTCGGCATCGCATTATCAGTGCCGGCAATGAAAAAATTTATGCTTTTTATTGCACCATAGCATCTTAGATTTACTGTTTATTTTTGCGGTGAAATGGCCTCTGCAGGGAAAATAAGTTTGATGAATGCCCGTTATTATCCATGATTATCGGGAAACGTTAAGACCACAAAGAACAGCCATCATTTTTTTTTCCAGTCGCCCCGCTTTTATCAAAACCTGAAATGTCAACCTATATGAAGCGAACCCTTATTCTTATTGCTGTGATCACGCCTTTTTTATTACAAGCCCAGCCTAAAATAAAAAATAAAAAGTATCAAAGCCTCTTGTGGGAGATCAGCGGTAATGGTTTGAAAAAGCCATCTTACCTGTTTGGCACCATGCATGTCAGTAGTAAGCTTGCCTTCCAGTTGGCCGATTCTTTTTATCTCGGCATTCGCAACGCGGATGTGGTGGCATTGGAGACCAATCCCGAGTCGTGGCAGGAAGACATGAGCAAATACAAAGATGAGGAGGGAGATAATGGAGGTTATAGCTTACGTTACCGGGGGTCTTATACTTCGATGCCCGATGACTACTTAAGCATTAACACGCTGAAGTTTTATAAATATGACAAAAAAATAGAGCGGTCATTATACAGCAATCCATCTACGATCAATAACCTTCTCTATCGCAGCTATGGCAATGCGTCAAGTGATTTTGAAGAAGACACTTATCTCGATATGTACATTTACCAATGCGGGAAAAAATGGGGCAAGAAAGTAGCCGGCGTAGAAAAATACGGCGAAAGCATGAGGCTCATGGCAGAGGCTTATAAAGATGCCGCCAGGGATAAGAATAAAAAAGAAAGAAGTTATGATCGTGATGAGGGGTATTCGCCAGATAAGATACAGGAAGCTTATCGCACTGGCAATCTTGACCTGCTCGACTCCATTAACAAATACAACAGTTTCTCCGCCGCTTTTGATGAAAAATTTTTATACAAAAGAAATGAGATACAAGCCGGCTCAATTGATTCTATTCTCAAAACAAATTCATCTTTGTTCGTCGGCGTCGGCGCAGCACATTTGCCCGGCGGTCGCGGGGTAATAGAATTGCTGCGGGACATGGGCTATAAACTTCGCCCCGTAAAAATGGGAGAAAGAGACAGCCAGCATAAAAGTGCGGTAGAAAAATTAAGAGTGCCCGTGACTTTCACAACACAAACAACAGATGATGGTTTTTTCAAAGTGGATATCCCGGGAAAGTTCTATAAATACGGTGATGATGTATCGCTGGATCAGCGGCAGTATGCAGATATGGCGAATGGCAGTTACTATATGGTCACCCGCATCATGACCAATGCCTGGTTGTGGGGAAATAGTACAGATGATGTATATAAGATCATTGACAGTTTACTTTATGAAAATATACCGGGAAAGATCCTCAGCAAGACCACCATTATAAAGAATGGCTATCGGGGTTTTGCTATAACAAACAAGACACGCCGCGGCGATGTGCAGCGTTATAACATTTTTATCACGCCATTTGAGATCATATTTTTTAAAATGAGCGGAACGGGTGATTATGTAAAGAATGGCGACGAAGCCGATAAATTTTTTAACAGCATTCAATTCAAAGACTTCAAAAACGGAACTGACTGGAAAAAATATTCACCTCCTTACGGCGGTTTCAGCGCAGAGCTGCCCCATGAACCTTACATCGGCAATGACGGAAGCTGGATATATGACGCAGAGGATAAAGCAGCAAACGTTCAGTACAGGATCATGCGTTCAGATGTGCACAATTATCGGTTTTGTCGAGGAAGATACTTTTGACCTAAGCCTGATGGATGAAAGCTTTGCAGCTTCTGAATTTATTGATACCCAGGTTTACCGCAAACAAATTGCTTACAAAGGCTACCCGGCGCTTGATTGCAAATATCTCGACAAGAAAAAGTCAGTTTATCTCGCCAGGTTTATCATACAGGGCCCGCATTATTATACGCTCATCGCGCATGGAAAACAGGAAACGCCTAAAATGCAAGCCTTCCTGAATTCATTTCAGATAAAGCCTTACACATACGGCGATGCACTGGAACGCAGGGACACTTCGTTATATTTTACAGTAAAAAGTCCTGTATTTCCTGAAGAGAAAAAAGAGAAAATGGATATTCCGCGATATAGTTATTTCGGCGGTGACGACGATGATGAAGAATCTGAAGACGATATTCTGGAAAGAGGCACATTCCGAAGCGAGATAATTGCTAATGATACGACCGGGGAAAAAATATATGTGACATTCTATAAAGCACAACGCTACTTCACCGCTACCGATAGCAGCCTGATGGATGAAGAACGCGACAACAGCCGTTTTGGCGACTCCATATATATAGTGAGGATGAAGAAGAAATATACATTGCCGGATAAAATGAAAGTCTTTGAGCGCATATTAAGCGATACGGGCAGCAGCCGGGTTTTATGGATCAAAACATTTTATAAAGACGGGATCGGGTTTGTGCTGATGACAGAATCGGATACCTTAAGTAAACCCAGCGCATTTGTTCAGTCTTTCTTTGACTCATTCGTCCCTGCCGACACATTGACCGGCAGCAATCCTTTTGCAAAAAAATCGCCTTTATTCTTTGAGGATTTCATGAGCGATGACAGCACTGCGCATAAACGGGCGATAAAAGGCATTTACCAGGTCAGGATAGACTCAACTGATTTTGTTCCTTTAAAGAAAGCGATTGCTTCGTTGACCTGGAAAGAGAAAAAATACCTTGATACAAAAAAATCATTGATAGGCAAGCTGGATGATATAAATACGAAAGAAGCGTCCGACTACCTGAAAGATCTTTTTTATGCCGCCGGTGATACAATAGAATTACAATACGCCACCCTGGAAACATTGCTTCAGCAAAAAACACCGTACGCATATGCTGTTTTCCGGGATATTATTACCAATGAGCCCCCGGTACTCAATATTGGTACGGATAATAGTTATACGAATTACCTTCCTCCCAACATAAGTTTCAAGCGTACATTTCGCCCGGCGAAAAATAGTATTAACTACCACTATAATAATGGCAGCTTCCTCGATGAACTTTATGATTCACTTCCATTGACCAAAACGATCTTACCTGACTTGCTCCCTTTACTGAACCTGGATGACTATGAACAGCCGATGATGCAATTACTCGGAGAAATGGTGGACAGTAATATGATAAAACCGAAGGACTACCAGATCTATTTCAGTAAATTTTTGATTGAAGCAAAACAGGAATTAAAGAAGCAAGCCATTACAGAGAAGAACAGGGGTATTAAAAAAGCAGAAGAAGATAAATTGAATAAAAAGAATTCTTACGACAACGACGAAGATAAAGACTACGGTAATGAGGATCTGACCTTGTATGCAACTTTACTGTTGCCCTATGCGGAAACGAATACCAACGTGCAGCCATTGATACAGCAGATGCTTAAATCAAATGACAAGCGTTTGAAGTACAATACTATGATGTTATTGTTCCGCAATAATAAACCTGTCCCTGATTCATTACCGAAATATTTTGGAAGCCTCGAAGATTACCGTTACGAAATGTACAAGGACTTTAAAGAATTAAAGATGGCTGATAAATTCCCTGCGGAATACAACAATCATCTCGATCTTGGAAAAAGTAAACTGATGGATGCCATAACTTATAACAAACCCGACTCGCTGGTGTATATTGACCGGTTGCCTGCAGAGATAAAGGGCAAAAAGGGGTTTGTTTATTTTTATAAGTATAAAACAAAGAAGGACGACCCCGGATGGAAGCTGGCAACTGTAGGTCTCGTACCGCAGGATCCGAAAAAATTTGAGTTCGAAACCATTCAAAAACCGGATCTCAGCGATTACTTCTCTTCCTTGAGGAGAGGCGACTATTACCGGTACAATTTTACCAGCTTCAGCGATACAAGGATCAAAGACGATGAACCGCTTACCGTTCAATTGAAGCGAACATTAAAAAAACTGATCTATTCAAAAAGAAAAAGCGGCAAAGAGTTTTATGATAGAGATGGGCGTAGTCGATACGATATGGACTCAGCCATGGACTTTGGTGACTAAGCAGAGAGAACTGCTCCTTTTGGAATAGAAGCAATAAGTCTTTTGGTGTACGCGGATACCGGGTTGAAATAAACCTCGTCGGCCGGTCCACTTTCTTCTATCTTTCCTCTGTTCATCACCATGATGCGATCACTGATGTAGCGAACAACAGAAAGATCATGAGAAATAAAAATGACGGTAAATCCAAACTCCCTTTTCAGATCGTTCAGCAAATTCAAAACCTGCGCCTGGACGCTTACATCGAGAGCTGAGACTGATTCATCGCAAATTATAAATGACGGATTCAATGCCAATGCTCTTGCAATAACTATTCTTTGTCGCTGACCGCCGGAAAATTCATGAGGATAGCGGTTAAAGTGCTCCGGCTTCAAATCTACTTTTTCTAAAAGCTCGATCACTTTGTCTTTTCTTGTCTTATCAGTTCGAAGAATATGATGAACCTTTAAAGGTTCTGCGATCGCAGAACCGATGGTCAGCCTTGGGTTTAATGAAGAATAAGGATCCTGGAAGACGATCTGTATCTCTTTTCGTAACGAGTTCAATTCATCTTTTTTCTTTGCTGTCAGTTCAATTCCGTTATAAAATATTTTTCCCGAAGTGGGTTCGATCAAACGCAGCAAAGCTCTGCCCAACGTCGTTTTGCCGCAACCGCTTTCACCTACTAGCCCTAACGTTTCTTTTTTATAAACTTCAAAGCTGACGTCATCAACTGCTTTTGTATAAGTAAGTGCTTTACCAAGGAATGTTTTTTTGGATGGGAACCAGACGGAAAGGCGCTCGGCACGAAGCAGTGACGAAGTATGAGGTCTGATGTCTGAAGCCTGACCGGTCGTTTTAAGTTCTGTATTTCTGACTTCCCACTTCTGACCTCCGGCGTCAAGGAAATCACTTATCACCGGTAACCTCTCTCCTCTTTGATGATTAACAGGGCGGCAAGCCAACAAAGCCTTTGTATAGGGATGCTGAGGGTTTGTAAAAATTTCTTTCACGGTATCTTGTTCTACAATCTCTCCTTTATACATCACCGCAGCACGATCAGCCACTTCAGCAACCACTCCAAGATCATGAGTAATAAATATGACTCCCATATCGGATTGTCGCTGCAACTCTTTTATCAATAATAAAATGGTTTTTTGAACGGTGACATCAAGAGCTGTCGTTGGCTCATCGCAGATAAGCAGTGACGGGTGGCAGCACATTGCCATCGCGATCATCACTCTTTGCTTCTGGCCGCCGCTTAGCTGATGAGGATAGCGGTCAAATAACATTTTCGGCTCCGGCAATTTCACTTTGTCAAACCATTCGATTGCCTGCTGCCTCGCTGTCGTCTTTGATATTTTCTTATGAGTTAAAATTGCCTCTGTTACTTGTTCGCCGCAGGTAAGTACAGGATTTAATGAGGTCATCGGCTCCTGGAAGATCATGGCGATCTTATTGCCGCGGACGGATTGCAAAAAGTTATGATCTTTCTTTAGCAAGCTGGTTGATCCTTTTCCATCTTCTGAAAAAAGAATAGAACCGGTTTTATATTTCGCCGGAGGTGATGGGAGAAGCTGCAGAATGGATAATGATGTAACCGATTTTCCCGATCCTGACTCTCCTACCAAAGCCACGATCTCGCCACGGTTTACATTTAACGAAATATTTTTTATCGCCTCTGTCGTTCCTGATCCGGAAATAAAATCAACAGAAAGATCTTCTATACTCAATAAGGGCAACACTATTTATTAACGATTTTAATGATCAGCTTTTTGGGTGGCGTCGGGTAATAGGCCATACAAACTGCACAATTCCTGTCTTTCACGGTATCTATTTTAAAATAAAACTCATCGCCTTGCTCAATAGTGGATGGAAAATCGCAGGGATTAGCAAGGCCGAATACATTCTTGTATGATTTACCGGTGCTTTCGTCCGTCCAGTTCGCAGATATCATAGAGGTATCGATGTTTCCTTCCACCAGTTTAATAGTATAATTCATGCACAACGCTTTTATTTCGAGTTTCCCTTTGTACAACGAATCGTCTTTTTTCTTGTCATTGCATTTTTGGGCTGGTACGCTCAGAAGGAACAGGCATGTTAAAGGAATTAAAATTTTCATCAGGCGTTTTTATTTCTAAAACTTCAAATGCCGTACCGTTAATCCGTCATTGATCAATTGTTTTAAAGAATTAATGCCGAAGTTATGATATTAACAATAGCATTCCCATGTGAAAGTTTCCTGATTTCACTCGTCGGGCTTCTTTTCAAACTTTTTTATTTTCTCAATTTTAATATTTGCCCTTCGGATCCTTCTTCTGTGAGACGGTTTTGTGTAACAAAATACAATGCGATCCACCGGAAATTTTTTATTTGAAATAGTCGCACCTTAATTATAGTCTAATATCACCCCTTCGGGGTTTTCAACCATATATTAATCTTTCGGCTATATTAATGACATCCCTTCGGGATTAGCAAGAAAGTTAGTTGCCGTCATTTGAAATGCCTGTCTGTAACATCGCTGTCTCAGAGTTTCGTGGTTTACTTTATGTATCTGCGCTAAGGCAATAACTTCATTTCGGGAGTTATCCAACGATTAAAAACAATTAGTGAAAGCCCGAAGGTCTGATATTAATGTAGGGAATATAAGATGAGTTGGAAAGAACCCCGAAGGGGTGACATTAGAAAACTTCAATCATAAAATTCAAACAAATATTTCTTTTTCCCTGATAATACCGGCGATATACTTATAGATTTCTTCTTCAAAACTATTTTGAATAAAATTCTGTCGTCCCTTTCCGGTAAAAACGTATTGAATATATATCTGTGAAAAAGTTCCCGGCATATTCGCTTTACTTTGTGTTTTTGTATAAACTCCGATGTTATTGATGAATAAAGAACAGAAAGATGAATCGAGCGTCGCAACTGGTGATCATAGTAGCAATGCAGCCGGCGCCAAAAAAAAATTAAAACTTCAAATGTCGTACCGTTAATCCATCATTGATCAATTGTTTTAACGAATCAATACCGATACGCAAATGTGTTTCTACAAATGAAGCCGTTACCGCCTTGTCACTTTCTTCAGTTTTAACGCCTTCGGGTATCATGGGCTGATCGCTTACGAGAAGTAGTGCTCCCGTTGGTATCTTATTATAAAAACCTACGGTAAAAATAGTGGCAGTCTCCATGTCAATAGCATAAGCCCGTATCATCTGCAGGTATTCCTTGAATTGTTCATCATGTTCCCATACGCGGCGATTGGTAGTATAAACAGTGCCGGTCCAGTAATCCACACCAAAATCGCGGATGGTAGTGGAAACAGCTTTTTGCAAAGCAAATGCCGGGAGGGCCGGCACTTCTACCGGAAAATAATCATTGGACGTACCCTCGCCCCTGATAGCCGCTATAGGTAAGATCAGGTCGCCGATCTTATTGCGTTTTTTTAGTCCTCCGCATTTGCCAAGAAACAAAACTGCCTTGGGTTCGATAGCTGTTAAAAGATCCATGATCGTGGCAGCGGTCGGACTGCCCATCCCAAAGTTGATAATAGTAATGTTATCGGCTGTGGCGCATTGCATGGGCTTATCTTCACCTACGACATTTACTTTATTCCATTTCGCAAACATGTTTACGTAATTGCTGAAATTGGTCAGTAAAAGATATTGGCCAAAACTCTCCAGCTTTTCTCCCGTGTAACGCGGTAACCAGTTTTGTACGATTTCCTCTTTTGTCTTCATGCGGCCTGTATTTACAATTCTGCAATTTAATCATTTACTTTTGAAGCATGCTGACGATCAATTACCCTGAACCAACCTTCCGTATTAAAAAAGAGAATGACAAAGAATTACTCTTTGATCCGCTTCGCAAAAAATGGTTATTGCTGACCCCGGAAGAATGGGTGCGGCAAAACTTTGTGCAATATCTTATTCAGGTCAAGCATTATCCATCTTCATTAATAGCGTTGGAAAAAGAAATATGGCTGGGAGAATTGAAAAAGCGCTTTGATATTCTCATCTACAATAAAGATCATCAGCCGTGGATGATAACCGAATGTAAAGGGACGGATATAAAATTGAGTGATGAGACATTGCAGCAGGCTTTGCGCTATAATATCAGCGTGCCCGCCGAGTTTTTAGTGATCACCAATGGTCATTATAGTTTTGCCTGGCAAAAAAAGAATGGTGAACTTTTTGAAATAAGCGAACTACCGAAATGGCAGAATGAGATGAATGGAAAATAAAAAGCCATTCTGCGATGGAATGGCTTATGGTATGGAGCTTTTACTTATTATTTAGACTTATCAAATACTTTTTCATCAATAGGGACATTCAATTCGATGGTCTCCAGTTTTGTTGTTTGAAATTCTTCTCCATCTATTTTTTGCGTCCTCGTCATAAAAACCTTGATCCCGTTGAATTCTTTAAGGTCGGAATAAAAACTTTCTACGGTTACTGTCTGCCCCATCATGTCCCGTTCACTTTCTGTTTTGATCAAAGTATAATCAGCGGTACTTATATAGAACGTCGTTACTTTCGCATCCTCTTTGGTAGTGAGTTTGATCTTGTAGGTCTTAATGCCTTCGACGTCTTCCTGGCCCAGCAACTCCACTTTACTCCCGCGGGCCTTGTAGTCCATTAATGCGGGCGCCAGCATGCTTTGGGTTTTTAATTCATTTAGTTCAGGTCCTCCGGCCACATCTGTAGGGGTGGTAGCGCCAGCGAGTGGATTTAATGTCCAGCCTTTGCCATTATTATACGCACTGATGATCTGTATATTCATGGCTTCGACATTCACGTCGGTTCTTACTGCTTTACCATTGATAACCTGGATCGTCACCGGCAGGTCCATCCCTTGCGTCGTGGTGACGCCGGTCATTTTTGCCGTTTTTATTTTATTAAACGCATCTAATCCGCCAAGTTTGGCTGCATATTTCTGGATCACCTCATCTACGGTTTGTGCTCCGGCCGTAAGAAAGGTGAACGCAATTAAACCCAATACCCATTTTTTCATATAAAAAATTTTGAGGAACGAATGTAATGGAAAAGTTTGGAATGGATGGAAAATGTAAACAACCATTCATATATCTTTTGCTACTTCTGATATATTTTTTTTATGATCATCAATTGAAACCTATACCAACTTCTACATCAATTGCCGCTTATACATCTGCACCGCATTCTCAAATCCAAGATAAATAGCATCGCAGATCAGGGCATGGCCAATGCTTACTTCATCCAGCCAGGGAATATTTTGTTTCAGGAATTTTAAATTGTGCAGATCGAGATCATGACCGGCATTTATACCGATCCCAAGTTCCTTCGCCTTTTTGGCTGCAGCCACATAGGGTTTTACTCCTGGCTCCCGACTCCCGGCTGCGAACTGCTTAGCATACCCTTCCGTATATAATTCGATCCTGTCGGTTCCGGTGTATGCAGCGCCTTCAATCATTTTTACATCAGGATCAACAAAGATTGAAACGCGAATTTCTTCTTGCTTAAAAACAGCGATCATCTCTTTGAGATAATCCTTATTCTTTATTGTATCCCATCCATGATCAGAAGTAAGTTGTCCAAGGGTATCCGGCACCAGTGTCACCTGGTCGGGCTTTGTCTCCAATACAAGGTCAACAAATTTTTGTTCATTGCAATTTCCTTCAATATTGAATTCAGTCGTGATGATCTTTTTTATTTCCCTTACATCATTGTACCGGATATGTCTTTCGTCGGGCCGCGGATGTACGGTTACGCCATCGGCGCCGAAACGTTGTACATCCATCGCCGCTTTTACCACATCAGGATTGTTGCCGCCTCGTGAGTTGCGCAACGTTGCGATCTTATTTATGTTAACGGACAGTTTTGTCAAGGCAAAAGTTGAAAATGAAAAAATGCAATGCAAATTTATACACTCCCGGAGAAAGATATAGTAGAATAAAAAACCCGCCCCGGAAGACCGGGACGGGAATATGCAGTCAATCGTTCAATCTTTCTTAGTTCTTTATTAACCTGGAAAGACCAACAAGTTTCCGGTCTTCGTCAAATATTTCAAGCAGGTAAACACCAGTGGCCAATTTGTCCAGCCCGATAATGCTGAAATTGTTGTTGCCTTTGTAAAGTGTGCGATTTTCCCATCGCAGAGCTTTCCCGGTGGCGTCGCTGATCCTGGTCATCATCGATTGATCCCGGTCAGCATAAATACTTATGTTTACCTGCGACATAACCGGGTTAGGATAAATTACGAGATCAGTTTTAGTATCCTTGTTCACTATCCGAACCACGGAAGAATATTTATAATTTCCGTCAAGGTCAATTTGTTTCAAACGATAAAGGAGAATAGTTTTTGGCGGAGCCATATCCTTATAAGAATAGTCATTGGCCTGACCGGTATTACCTCTTGCTGTTATAGTGACTACAGGCTGCCAATTGTTATTACCTGTATTTCTCTCCAGTGTAAAAGAAGAAGCATTGATCTCCTGGGTGGTTCTCCATTTCAACAAGACATCATTGCCCTGCTGCGACCCGGTAAATGAAGTAAGCGTGACCGGCAAAGTGGAGGACGGTGTAAATGAAAAACTCCCGATACCGATTGCCTGCGCTGCGGGATTAGCATCAGCACCGGCTGCATTATCATAGCGTATGGTAACAGTTTTAATCGCAGTGGAACCAAAGCTAACATTGATCGTTCCCCTTTGATCGGAAGCATCTGAAGCTGTATTGCCTCCCTGGCCGCTTGTAGTGTTCGCACGGGCCATATTGCCGCTGACAACTAAAAAATTCGGATCGGTTACTGCATCATATTTGGTAACTGTTGCATTATATGTACTCACTCCATCACTGCCAGTGATAGTCACCCTGTCAAAATATGTCGTACTTGTAGCACTTGATTTATCAATATCAACGACACGAAAAGCGACGTTGGTGACAAAAGTCGAGAATGTCATTACAATATTGCTATAGTTTGTGTTGTTAGCAAAATTGGGTGTGAGCTGCAAGCGATTCGATGATCCCGGTACGGTAAATGTAGCTCCGGAGACGGTAGGCGTTTGGGAGCCGGAGCTGCCTAGTGCAAGTGTGAATGAACCACCTGAAATACTTATGGCAGTTGTACAATTAACGCCAGTGCTATTAATATTAGTAGCTGTTCCGTTGGTATTTCCGTTTGACCAGGAGGGAATATAAGATGTAAGCCAATTCAGTAGTTGAGCATGGCCTGTTAAAGGGCAAAGAAAAGTAAGGCATAGCAGGGCATGGCCTGCCAGAAGTAGAGTTTTTCTCATAGCAAGGATATTGGTATTATAAAATCCACTTACTAACGCTAAGGGTTCACACTTAGTATATGAAAAGAGACATTTTGATTTATCTCAACGAAATTGATTCGGATTCAGGCAATAGGTGTTCGCACGAAGTGGGAGAAAAAGAGGAATTATTCAAATATTCCTTTTGCTGATTGATCGCTCTTAATTTTTATTTGGTGGTTCAATCCCTTTCAGATTGCTTATTATGGCTGAATCCTTCTTTTCCATTTTAAGAGGACCACCATAAATGGCATCTTCCCATCCTCCATAGTTTGTATTGGGAAGCACTATGAATTTTTTTCCAAATTCTGCGGCCAATTGCTGCACCGCCACTGCTCGCTTTTCAGTTGTTTTCAATGTATCAAATAAAGGACTGAAATCGGCAAGATTATCGCCGAGCAATAAAACAATGTCATGAGTTGTCGCTATCCGTTGCCGGCGCGGCTCCTTACTGGCAACATCCTTTCTCATGATCAAATGCTGGTCGTCGGCAAACGGGAAATGATAGTCCTGTAAATTTTTTAATGTCCCCGCTTTTTCCGCCTCTTTTCGATTGGTGATATAAAATATTTCTGTATTGTGTGAGGCCGCATAATTAAAAAAGGATAGCGCCCCGTTTAACGTATCAGCTATTCCCAGGGCTGTCCACGCATTCCATGATGGCCCGTCATAGTCTTTCCCCTGCAAAGCACGATCACTGCATATGGGCTATTGTCTAAAAAAGTTTCATCAATATCTGTGATAACGGCCTTTGGTTTTGATGAACGGTGCATCAAGGTTTCATCGAGGCGAAGTCTTGCAACATTGTACGCCTGCAGGCAAAGCGCTTTGTATTCAGCGGCTTTTTGCTGAAATAATGAAGACCATAACTTACCATCGGCAACAAGACTTCCCGTTGAAGATGAAGAAGCGACTTTTTTTGATCCTGCGCATGCTATCAACAGCGATAGACAGGCATATAGGGAGAGGTATTTCATAAAACAGGCATTAATTCAGCCCGCAATATAAACTCATTCAAAACAGGTCAGTTGAAAAATCAGCCTCTTTGCAATTCATCCTCAATTGCTTCGTGCAACTTGTCTTCGTTTTCAGGAATCCAGCGAGGGAGCACTTGTTGAACAATGGTCCAATGATTACTATTATCCTTCTGCATACGAAGAAGAATGCGATTGCCACGATCATCCACTGTATCTACAGTAAATGTTTCCTGTTCGAGGCTATTAATTTTCCTGAAATTAAACTCGCGGAGGCGGCCACCAGCCTTAATAAGACGGGTAAAGTGTACGACTTTGGTGAAATGTATTTGCATAGGTGCAGTATTAAGTGACAATTAGCATCAATTTTTATGCTAACCTTTTTTAATCAAAATAAAAATTTGTACACAAAAGAAAGTATAAATGCTTTCGATGATCTCTTCATTGATGAGTGAATAGAAGACCAGCCCGGAATAGTATTGAAAAACTGAGTCATTTTTTAACATACCGCATTTCAGGATAAGCTTTGCAAGTATTACTTTAGGGTATAATATCACCGTATGAAATATATTACACTCATTTTTATTATGGTTCCATTTATTGGTGCTACCCAGGAATGTAATGTCAAGAGAACCACCGATCCTTATACCAAAGAAGTGAAAATATCTACGGGCTTTATACAATTGGATGGAGCTAACCTGTCAATCGATGCTGATAGTAAAGAAATTGATTTTTTCTTCTCGATGGATGGAAAAGAGAAATGCTTTTCTGACGCTTCAACTGCCGTAGTATTTTATGAAGGCAAGAAAATGAAAGCGAATTTCAGGAATAATGGCCCAGTCAATTGTGATGGAATCTTTCATATCATTTTCCGGAATGGAGCCAGTACTCCAGCTTTGCTTCAAAGGCTAATCACACAGAAAATTACAAGCATTCAATTTAATGGTAACAATAAACTACAGATCAACATACCATTTACTCCAGAACAGCAGGAATTGCTCATGAAGCGGGCAGACTGCCTGATCACGGAAGCGAAAAAGCTTGTAAAATGACAAGCTTATGATCTATACTTTCTTAATTCTTGAAGGGAATTATTGGCGGGTCATGAAAAGAATCAATATATATTCACGATAGTGTTGATCAATCAGGATGCGTTCTTCAATTCTTCTTCGATCAAATCGTTAAATATATGTTCATTTTTTACTACCCACTCAGGCAAAGGGGTCTGCACTATCCTCCACGCAGTTTCTTTATGCTGCATTTTAAAGATAATACGGTTGTTGCGAAGATCGCAAACATCAACCGAAAATAAGATGCCCCCTTGTGAATCACTGTGCTTCCTGAAATTGAATTCTCTTAAAGTGCCGTCTGCTTTCACCAACCGGGAAAACTGGATGTTTTTTGTAAATAACGTGGCCATAAATTTTTTTTGAAACAGTACTGATGATTCAATCATACTGCAATAATCGTACTACTTTTTCAAAAGACCGGAATCATACACAATTTACGGTGAACCGAGCAGTTGCAGGTAATGAGTTATTCACTTTTAACCCCGATTTATTAACTATTAGCAAAGTATAAACATAAACTTAATCAACAAATAAATTTGGATGTCCCGCAATTGACAGGTTGACGTAGCAGCTCACCAGGAATTATCAGCAGATTCACACACCGTTAAATTTCCTCGACCTGTTTTTGATTTTTTGAAGATGCTGTAAATATATTGATCAAAATTATTTTGAATACAAAATCAAAATAATGTCAAAGAAATCTGGAACAATGCTATGAGATTAAAAAAAAGGTACCTATTTTGGAAACCTAACCCCGATTCTTCCAATATTCCTCACTTGTCCTTCCCCGCTGATTACTGCAAGATCCTCTGCCCAAATAATCCAGTCTTTTCAAAAACAAAAGAAGCTAATAGACATGAAACGCTGTTTAGTTCTTCTGCTTGTAATAAGCAATTCATGCATTGCCCAGAGATGGGAGGCTGAAATAATGGCCGGGGTTTCAGGATACAATGGCGACCTGACTGAACACATATTCTCACCAAAAAGCATGGGCCCGGCAGCCGGTTTTAATCTTAAGTATAACTTTAATGACATTTTTATTCTCAGAGGAGGTATTACCTGGGCCCAGGTAACAGCTAATGATAAAAATAATCACCAGGCGGATCTCAAAGCCCGCAACCTTAATTTTCATACCGACATATTCGAAGCAAATATTGGATTTGAGATCAACTTATTTGAACCAGAATATTTCAGCGCATATCCGTATGTTTTTGCTGGTGTTGGCATTTTTCATTTTAATCCATATACCTACGATAATAATAGCAAAAAAACTTTTCTCCAGCCATTAGGCACCGAGGGACAAGGGTTACCGGCATACCCGGACAGAAAGCCATATTCATTAACCCAGTTCTGTTTGCCGTTTGGAGGTGGTATGAAAATAAATCTAAGTAAAAAGTGTGACCTGGTGTATGAACTCGCAGGCAGGACCTTGTTTACCGATTACCTTGATGATGTGAGTAAAACCTATGTGAATTCGCAAACGCTGATGACAAACAGCCGGCCTAAAACAGCAGAGCTCGCATTCAGGCAAACTGATTCTTCATTTCCAAATGAAGGAGACATACGCGGAAATCCAAAAGTAAAAGACTGGTATTTTGTAACCGGCTTTAAACTATTAATTCGCCTTGGCAAAGAGTGACAACAGAAATTCATAAAGATATTTCTCTTGGTTTTTCGTTCTATAAGCGCCTTCTTTCCAATAGAGGCGCTTATTTTTTTATATTCCTCCAATGATTAATTTATCAGGCGATGACACTAATTTAAAAATGATTACTCTTGTTCTTTGTCATTTACTTTTACGTCATAGGAACATTCTGCTTTTACTATTCCTTCAACACCGGCAGCAACGTTGGTGGCTATTTCGGAAGCAGATTCATCTTGTCTTTCTTTAGTAAGTGCATTCTGCTCTTCCACAAATGCCATCATCACTTTTCTATATGAGGCAGCTTCTGCTTTGGTTAGAGTAGCCACACTGCCTTTGCCTTCAAAATAATAGTGCGTAGCAACGAATCTTTTAACATGTCCCCTAGTTTCAGCGGGCAGATAATTCTGCAATTTCCAGAAATTACGACTTCCCGATTTTTTGATAGCCTCGAAAACTTTCCCCGGCCCGCTGTTATAAGAAGCTATTACCAGCAACCAGTCCCCAAATATCGCATGCAAGTCCCGGAGATATTTTGCAGCAGCAACAGTGCTTTTATAGAAATGAGTTCGCTCGTCATATTTCTTAGTGATCTTCAATGACAGAAGACGGCCCGTCTCCGGCATTAATTGCCATGCGCCCCTGGCGCCTACCCGGGACAGCGCTTTTGTATTTAACTCTGACTCCACCACAGCCAGGTATTTTAATTCCTTCGGCAAACCGTATTTACTGAATACCGCATCAGTTATTTTAAAATACGATGCACTTTTATTCTTGATCACTTCCAGGTCCTCATTGTTCTTTTCTATGTAATTGCTGACATATGTGACCGCCTGTTTGTTTAAGGTGATTGCAGGCACATTCATTTCAGAAACACCGTTAACTCTAAGGAGTATTGTGTCAAAACTCAACTGTTGAATGGTAGTATCGCTTACTGTCCGTTGTGTAAAATCACTAATATGACCAGTAGCAGCTACGCTTATGATAGCTATCAAAAAAAGTAAACCATTTCCGATAAGACCTTTTCTCGTCATTTTCGTTTTCATTTCTGTTTTCATTTTGGATCAACAATACCGACCCTAGGGTTTGGATTCTTCGATTCAATTTGCCAGATCAGTATAAGTATCTGCCGGGGGTACGGGATATTAAGGCTTTTCAATTGTCCGGAGATTTATACTGTCATCGAAAGCGAAAATACCCTGGAAATCCCGCTCCGCATACCTTTCAGCCTGTGGGGTATTTACGATAAAGACATAGACAGGTGGTAACCATGACAGTTACCCGCAAAAAAAAATTACTGAAAATTAGTCATGGTTTTATGACAGATACGGGTGTTAGTAATAAAAAAATTCATTTTTTACTGACCCTCAAAATTGTAGATATACGTAGTCTTACTACTATGGCTATCGCTTGCAATATTAATAGTAAACTGAAAATTTCTATACGAGAGGCTATTTATTTGTAATAAAATACTCTAAATTTATTTGAAGAAAAGGTAGTTCTATAGTTGCACCAGACAATAGATTAAGTTGATTTAACGTTTCGTAGTTGATTTTTTATTTGAACAACACATCGCTAACAAAAAACTTATGATTGACCGAACCATGATATAAATTTTAATTTTTGTAAATAAACAACCACCTAATCCGCCACCTTATGAGAGAGCAATTTCAAACCAGCTTTGCCGACCCCACCCTCCCCGGCACTTCGCTACAGTCAATTATTAATCATCTGTTGCGTCATTCACTAAGCGAGGTTCTTAGAAACAGCAATAGTTCTGTGATGAATGAGATACCGACAGAACTTTACCTTGCCGTTAGCGAAAATAAAGTGACACCGGTAATACAAGAGTTACTCACGACGGTGCTTACCAATGCCCGCAAAGGTCGCATTCATATACGTGCTGACAGGTATCGGGACATCATTATCCTCGAAATACTTGATGAGAGTAATTACAATGGGTATGCACTAGAGAACAGCATCAGGTCAATAGAGCCGCTTGCAAGAATGATGGGCGGATATATCAGTATTAAAGGGAAACAGCAACTGGAGACCACTATCTCCTTTAGTTTTCCCAACAAGGAAACGGGTCCTGGTTATAATTGTTGACGAAGTTTATGCTTTCTCAGCAAATTCTTCTTCCGCCACTAATCGATGACCTAACTGCTGGTACATTTTCAAAAAATCAAAATTGTTCCAGCCTTCTATTAATTTGTCTTCTTTAAACCTGGCCACACACAATCCTGTAAAGGAAATATTATTTCCTTTAACATGTTTGGCAGAAACCTGGCAATATGCCGTTGCAAACTCATCATCATTTACAAGAGATTCAACTTCTACGTGAACAACGGGAAAGGATTGCCTGAAATTTTTGTAGAATGTTTTGAAGCTTTCGATTCCTTTTGTTGTGCCTTCGGGATCAAGACCATGAACGATAACATCTTTGTGAAGCATTTCATCAATGAAATTTTCATTGGCTTTGTTCCATACTTCATCGTACCATTGATTTAGCAGTTGGGAGGTTGACATAAAAATGGATTTAATGATAAAAGTTAGCGCTTATTTTTCAGATCGTCAATTCTATCCCTAAAAGTTCTACATAAGGTTATGGCATTTACCTGTTTGTCACCCATTTTTCGTATTCAAAAAATAGTGTAATTTGAAAATTCATTTTCCATATCCAATATGTGATCTTCCCAGTTACCCCGGCCTGTTGCAAAACTTTTACTATTTAAAAAACTGAGCTTCCCTTGAAGCGATATTTTACGCCAGGACTATGAAGAAGTTTTCTTTTGTGGGCTTCATGAAGAAACACTATGTGTTTAAAGAAAGCCTGCTGGCAATGGTGTTCACGATTATCGTTACTTATGGTATAAGTTTTATTCCATTTAAGTTTGAATATGGCAAGGGAATTCACCAGGAGTTTATGGGATTTGACATATACGATCTCCACTATGCCGGCAGGCATTTACCCAGCGCACAAAAAGATAGTAATATAGTCATCGTTGAGATAGGACAGACCAGGGAAGATATCGCCAACCAAATTAACACTATCAATAAAAATGTTCCTGCCGTCATTGGAATTGATGCGGTTTTCGAAAAAGAAGGTGACGACCAGATTGGAAATTATAAATTGCTTGAAGCTATTGGCCAATCGGATAATATTGTTTTAGGTTGTGACGAAAATTCAGTCAAAAAAACTATAGTGCGTAATTTCTTTGAAAAAGACAATTCCTTGTTTAAATCTTCATATTTGAATATAACCGGAGATTCATTTACAGTGATTAGGGAGTACCCGCCATTTCAAAAAATAAACGACTCCTTGCACCCGGCTTTTACTTCGACAATAGTCAAAAAATTTTACCCGGAAAAATTTAAAAAATTAATAAAGCGAAAACATAGATCAGAAATAATAAATTATACAGGCAATCTTGAAAGTTATGTTACCGTATCAAAGAAAGAATTGAAATTCTATGATTCCACCGGTCAGTTGAAGGATCTATTCCAGGGGAAGATTGTCCTGCTCGGTTATTTTGCAAAAGAATACCCTTTTGTCATGGAGGATATTTATTTTTCACCGGTAAGCAAAAAAGTTTCAGGTAAGAGTTTCCCGGATATGTATGGAGTGATAATACAAGCAAATATTCTCTCGATGGTTCTTGGTGAGAATTATGCAATCCAGGCTCCCATGTGGATTTCTTACTTAATAGCCATCCTGATCACTTTTTTATTTCTGTTCTACATGCTGTCACAATACAAAAAGAAAGAACATCCCAAACATGGAAAGTTCCTGCTGATACAGCTTCTTATTGTCCTCGTTGTACTATATATGTTCGTTAAGATGTTTGAGATGTTCCAGCTAAAAGTTTCTTTGATGCCGATCATGATATCGATAGTATTGTGCCTGGAACTATTAGGGGTGTATAAAAATATCGCCTTATGGATGCACAAAAAATATAAATACAAAACAGTCTTTGCGCATAAACACATAATATGAAACATTTACTTATCCTTCTGTCTTTCGCCCTTTGTGAGCAAGCCAGCACCCAGTTCCCGGATTATTGTGTATTCCTGGTTAGTGGTGAGGTTACTATAACCAAGCCCAACGCAAAGGCAATTGCGGTGAAACAAAAAGAATTCGTTTATAAAAACGATATTATTTCCGTAAAAAAGGGAGCATCTGTCACGCTCCTCGATAAAGAAGGAAGTTTTTTGATATTGAATTCGGCAGGCGTTTATAAAAGGGCTGACTTAAACAACCAGTTGAATAAAAAAAGTAATGACGGGATAACCGGCAAATACCTGAAACTGCTATATCACGAATTACTGGACCCGGAGGAAAACTATGAAAAGTTTAAAAAAGAAAACCTTGCAGGGGTTAGGGCCGGCGTTTCCCGTGGAGAAGATTGTGGCAACCTGATATTCCCGATCAACGGTTTAAAGACGTCTGCAGCTTCTGTGATTTTTAAATGGCATAAAACCAGCCCTTCGTCTAACTATTCATTTGAAATTTATGATGGGGAAAATAAAGCCATTAATAAGTTAAACGTAAAAGATACGTTCCTGACACAACAAATCAGCGAAACACTGCAAAGCAAGCCAGGGATATATAAATGGCGTGTCGTCAGCGAAGACGGTAGCTGCGAAGATGAAATGCCGATCTATCTTGAAATATTATCACCGGAAAGTGAGAAGAAGCTGGTGGAACAAATAGTGGTTGAAACAGGTGAGCCGAACCTGGAAAATCGTTTAACACAAATCGATAAACTGGAAAAAAACAGGCTGATTGATGCAGCTTCTTCACAGTATGCTGCGTTAGTAAACGCTTATCCGGATGACAAGATCTTAAGAAAAAGCTATGTCGCTTTTTTATTGAAATATGGATTTGAGGAAAAGGCTAAAATTGCCTGGAAACCATGATGCCCGTTCAGCTGGCCGGTTTTATTTTTTCAGATTAATCAAATTTGTAATGAAAAAAACTGTGACTGTTTTTTTATCCTTTGCGATAACAACCGGATTCAATTTCTCCTACTGCCAGCTTTGGAGAATGTATAGTGACAGCGCTAAAATTATAAATGCCCGGGAAAAAAGTGCAGATGCAATTTTTTATTACAGTAAGGCAAAAGAAATTCTTGAGAAAGATTCCATTTACTCTGCAGCATACGGACAAGTGTGCATAGGTATTGCAGATATTTATAATTTGTCGGGTCAGCAAAAACAAATCATACCCTTTCTGCAGACTGCTGCTATCGCCATCGAAAAAAATGCCGGCAAAAGCAACATGGCTTATGCCCTTGTGGCTGATAAGCTGGGCCAGTCATATCTTTCTGTCAGTCCTGATGATGCAGAGGCTTATTTCCTCGAATCAATGAAAATAAGGGAAGCCCGTTTTGGAAAAGAAAGTAATGAGTATGCTACAGCTTGCAACAATCTTGGAATATTTTATTCACGGACAGGGCAATTTAAAAAATCAGAGTCGTTTCACCTGGAGGCAAAACGTATCAAAGAGAAAAATCTTCCTAAAGATGATCCGGACATTGCCCGCAGTTATAATAATCTCGCCAATGTCTATTGGAATATGGGAGATTTTGAAAAAGCCGAGCCACTTGCGTTAGAAGCAATCAGGATCAGGGAAAAGAACCCCGGTAAAGGCAGCCGTGATTATGCCATCACTTGTATGAATCTTGGAAATATATACAGGGATATGGGTCAGAATGAAAAGGCTGAACATTACTATACAGAAGGGAAAAATATAAGGGATAGCTTATTTGGTAAAAAAAATGACGATTACCTGGAGTCGTCGCTCAGTCTTGCCAACTTATATTCTATAACCGGTCAATATGAAAGAGCCGAGCCACTTTACCTGGAGGTAAGGCAGACCAGGGGTGAGATTAACAAGAATAGTTTTGCCTACGGATTAAGTTGTAACAACCTTGGCGACCTGTATAGCAACCTTGGTCAATATGAAAAAGCAGAAAAATTATTATTGGAAGCTAAAGAAATATGGAACCAGTTGCTTGACAAAGAAAATCCAAATCACGCATTTAATCGAAATAGCCTTGGCCAACTGTATTTTGCCGAAGGCCAATATAAAAAAGCAGAATCCTATTTTTTAGAGGCAAGACAATTGTGGGAAAAAATAATCGGCAAGGTACATGCCTATTATATACAGAACACCAATAATCTTGCAAGGATCTATTGGGACATGAACAAAGTTTCAAAGGCAGATGAATTTTATTCACTGGCTTCAGTTACACAATATGATCTCATCGGTAAAGCATTTCAATTTACAAATGAAAATGAAAAAGGGTTATACCTTAAAAATATAATCGGCGCCAGTGATGAATTTTATTCGTTCTATTATCGAAAATTTTCTTCTAACAATGCTTCACGACCTTTTAATATCTCGCTGCAAAATCGCAACCTGATTCTTACCTCTTCACAACAGATGAAGCAGGTTCTGTACAACAGCAAGGATACAGTTCTTGAAAAAGTATTTAATGAATGGATAGATCTAAAGGCGCAACTGGCTCATTTATATTCACAAGGAACAGCTAAAACTGATCAAATAAAGCAAACAGAAGAGAAGGCAGATAATAAAGAAAAACAATTATCAAGATTGTCGTCAGAGTTTGCAAAACTTCAAAAGAAGGTAAGTTGGCAGGATATACAAAAGCATCTAAAAAATAATGAAGCAGCTATAGAGTTTACTGATTTCCATTTGTACAATGGCCGACGATGGACGGATAGCGTCATTTATATCGCTTTAGTTTGCAGAAAAGACAGGAATGAGCCGGTGCTTGTTCCTTTGTGCGAAAAAAGGGAATTGGATAACTTGCTGAACACAAAATTTGAGAACGAAATAGACGCTGTTAATCATTTTTATACTTCAGCGGATCTTTGTAACCTTATATGGCACCCGATAGAAAAATATCTTTCGGGTATAAAACAAATATATTTTGCTCCTGCCGGTAATTTGTTCAAAGTTTCATTTTATGCGTTGCCGTTAAACAATAAAACAGTTTTAGGCGAAAAATACAGGCTTGTTCAATTAAATACCACGGCGACAGTTTTAAACAACCGGCAGACTTTTATTCATAACACTGATAACGTGCAGTTGTATGGTGGTATTGAGTATGATGCCGATTCCACTGTACTAAAGCAGGCGGCTTCTTTTTACAGAGATAGCTACAAGTCTTTGCGATCACTTCCCGATGACCTCACCCGTGGTAGCAGTTTTCGTTATCTTCCTGGTACGAAAGATGAAGTTGAATCAATAGAAAAAATGGCCGTTGAAAAAGGCGTTGCAGTTTCAGTATTATCAGGTATCAGAGCCTCTGAGGAATCATTTGATTCTTTGAATAATACATCTTCTCCGGCTGTATTGCATATCGCTACACACGGGTTTTTCTTTGATAATCCTTATGCTGATGTGGGCGACAGCCTTCAGCTAAAATTTCAAACAAGTGGAAAGACTTTCCGGCAATCAGAAAACCCTCTTTTCCGTGCCGGGCTTCTTTTTGCTGGTGCTAATAATGCGTGGCGTGGAAGGTTTGTAAATGGAACCGAGGATGGAATTGCTACCGCTTATGAGATATCCAATATGTATTTGCCCAACACAAAATTGGTTGTACTGTCAGCCTGTGAGACTGCATTAGGGGATATAAAAGGTAGTGAGGGGGTTTATGGATTACAAAGAGCATTTAAAATGGCCGGCGTAGAAAATATGGTAATGAGCCTCTGGAAAGTTCCTGATAAAGAAACTTCAGAGTTTATGGAAGAGTTTTATAAAAATCTATTTGCAAAGAAGTCTATTGAAAATGCGTTTTACCGTGCACAGGGACAAATGAGAATCAGGTACAGGGATGAGCCTTTTAAATGGGCTGCGTGGATACTGGTAAAATAATGTTTTACTTTGGTTAATGGTCAAAATTTCTACCAAAAACAATTTTTTTTGAATTAAATTGAATCCGTTACTATCTCCTGCGAGTTTGACCGTTCCGTATTCTCCTGACTACTGTGGCCAGTACTTCTTAAAAATCTAAATTTTCATGCGAACTGATATGAAATTATTCGTGCAGAGCACACTATCTGTGTCTGATTCAGGCTTAAAGAAAAGCCTGGTGCTGCTTTTATTCCTATCTATTTTTCTTTCAGAAAAAACTTATTCTCAAACTGCCTGTTCTATAGGGCAAGCGCAAATAGAAATACACTGCCCCACTCAAAGCATGGTAATGGGAATAGGAACTGTCACTGGTGCTACATTTACCTGGTACAAAGATGGGGTACGACTGGCTGGCCCTCTTCCCGGCGATGGAAATCCAACAAGTTTTGGTTTTGCGTTAAGAACGACAGATGATGCCGGCCATTACACCGTTGAGAGAACGCAGGGAAGTACTGTTACCTGTGAATTTAATAAAATTGTTCAGGTTATTTCTTTGCCCGCGGCACAGACATTGACCGGCGGTGGTCCTTTGTGTAATGGAGAGAAGATATTATCATTGGTAAGTTCTGAATCGAATGTAACGTACAACCTGTTGCGAACCGGGGATGTTTATTGGGCGGGTATACAAGGAACCGGAACAGGGCCTTTAAATTTTCCGCCCGTTTATAATCCAGGAGTATATTCGGTTTCCGCCAGTAAGGAAAGTGATTGTTCGGGAGTGTATAGTTATTTTGGAAATGTTATTGTCACGGGAGATCCCGACAGAGCAACGATTAATTATACCACGACAAACTCGGCCAATATTAGCTGGGCAGGATCGGGAAATTTCATTGTAGAGTATGGATTGCAGGGATTCACACCTGGCACCGGGGTTGGTGCAGGTGCCGGTGGTGCCGTAATAAGTGCAAGTTCGTCACCGGTTAACATTAATGGTTTGGCCAGCGGTTTTACTTATGATGTTTACATACGCCAACTTTGCTCATCGCCAAACTATATATCTTCCCAGGCAAGAAGTTTCACTACTAACTGTTCGCCGATCACTACATTTCCTTATACGCAAGGTTTTGAAACAACATCAGGATCAGCTTTGCCTGCATGTTGGAAAGCAATCAATAATAATGACGATGCTTATCAATGGGAAACCAATAACTTTTATCCACGAACAGGAGCGAGGCATGCTCAACTTGTCACAGATCAGGATGTAGCAAAACATGATGACTATCTCTTTTTGCCGCCTGTGACATTAACAGGTAACCAACGGCTGAAGTTCTGGGCTGAGTCAGCAGGTTTATCCTTGCCACAAGTTTACCAGGTCAAACTTTCAACAACTAATAACTCTCTTTCCAATTTTACAAACATCTTACTTACTGACACAGTGAAATCTGGTATTTACGAGGAAAAAATCATAAACCTAACTACATTCAGCGGCCTTGTTTATATTGCTATACATGTTCCTCCCGGCACATCGATGAATAATTATTTGTACTTAGACGATTTTACAATAGAAAACATTCCTGCTTGCCAGGGTCCGTCCTTTGTGAAAGTAAATGGAGCAACGAATAATTCGGTAAGCGTAAGTTGGAAGGGAGGCGGAACATTTATAGCTGAATATGGAACGCCAGGTTTTATTCCAGGAACAGGTGCAACAGCAGGAGGAGGAACAGTCATTTCAAGTGCGGTGTCGCCATTGACAATTTCAGGTCTTTCGCAAAGCACGTCGTACGACGTATACATTCGTCAAAATTGCAGTAGCAACGGAAATGGTTATAGCAGTAATAGCGCTAAGAATAATTTCACAACATTTTTTGCGTGTTCACCCACTGTTATTTCTTCAGCTTGTTCTTCAGTGACAGCGACTATCCCAATAGGTACGGGTGTTGTCAATTTTGGAGGCGTTTATCCAATTAATTCTGCAGGTGCATTGCAAACTCCAGGTAGAGAGCTTTTATATAGCTTCACCCCCGCAATAACGGGTGTCTATTATCTTGATGTCACTGCCACTACTCCGGGATTTGGAATTACTTATCTATATAAAGCTGCCTCAGCAGGTTGCGGCAACACCGGGTGGACCGGCATCACGTATACTTCTTCGGTTAAAAAATTTCCGATAGGACTATTGCAATCAGGTACTCAATATTATTTTATTTTGGACAATCCAAGTACTGCGACTGCAAAAACACAGACGTTTAGAATTTGTCTCGCCACAGTTGCAACTCCGCCAACTGTGAATAGTTGCATAGTCATTGACTCATCACTAAACATACCGGCTTATAGCCCAAAGCCAGAATACATAATTGATAATGCAGGTAATTTAATTGGCCGGTTTGATTTCAGTAGTGTATCCAATAATGTTGGCAGCATAAAACTTTCATACTATCTCAATAGCGGTTCGCTTAGACATGACAACTACAACAGGGAATTCCTCGACAGGAATTTTGTTGCGTTGACTACTTATCCGCCGGCTAATCCCGTGAATGTCACTTTTTATTTTAAAAATACTGAGCTTCAGAACTTAATCAACGATCCTGATGACGGGCTTGCCGATGTAAATTCTGTTTCAGATATAGGAATTACAAGAGATCCTGCCGGCGTTTGCGGGTCAGTAAACTCTGGCGTGAATATGTCTTACATTCCTCAAACTTCCAGTGGCAGCTATGATGCTAATTCAAAATATGTTCAGTTCTCCACACCAGATTTTTCATCATTTTATCTGCACGGCGGATCTGACCCTTTATTTAGCACGATTGTTTTATGTCCCGGTGATAATACCTCTTTATCCATGAATCCGCCTGGTGATGGATATATTTACCAATGGCAGGTTGATATGGGTTCTGGATTTGTAAATATCATTCCCGGTGATTTCTTTAAGGATATAAACACACCAACACTTACTATTAATTTTCCTCCAACTACCTACGCCGGCTACAAATATCGTTGCGTTGCAACCAACGGGTCAAGTGTAATCACCACTGACGCAAAAATATTGCGATTCGCCATGACATGGACCGGAACAGAGACGAATGTGTGGGAAGATCCGCGAAACTGGAGTTGCGATGTCTTTGGTAAAAATTGTATTCCTGACGCCAATGTTGATGTCATCATACCGAATATTACCAGGAAACCGATCGTGAATAGTAATGTATCGTGCAGAAGTGTTGTAACAAAGCCCGGTGCAACACTTACGGTAAATTCCGGATTCAAGTTAACGGTTACCGGTCACTAACATCCTGGTTGTTTAGAAATGTGAATCAACAGTTACAGCTTCTTTCAACAATTTCACAATTGCCCTTTCATCAATTTCTTCCGGTGATCTGAATATCTTATAAAATATCTGCTTATTCGTGCCATGCGTGAGATAATTGTCCGCATCTTTCAATTTATTTCCATACCAAAAACCTAGTAAGACCCCTTCTTTGATTCCTCCACGTGGAATGGAGGCGGGCCAGATAATGCAGATTCCTTTGTTGCCACAAAAGAAAGGGACGTTGTATGAAATTTTTTCTTTACAGTAAGCCGGCAAATTCTCCAGCACTATCTGTCTTAATACATCTGTTATGATCCGCTCATTTTCGGGAAGTGCTTCGAACAATTCAGGCAGCGATCTTATTTTAATTGAAGAAATTGATTTCAATCGCGGAATTTCTACGCAATTTATGATTAATGGCAGTTTGACAATGAAACCGAATTAACAAACCCTTTATCAGTTGCATCCAACGGCTGGCAACCGGATTTGGATAAAACTGCTTCAACTGCTGTACAGGTATTTTCAGTAGTAATCTCCGCCCATTTTGGAATTGTCCATAATGCATGGTTACTTATGGTATTCGGATTAATGCCCGTGTTTCCACTGACATTTCCGGAGAGATAGCCTCTTGCATTCGTATTATCATGATTGAATTCAATAGGATTGTCGCTCATGACTCCTGTCGTTTGGTAAAAATTATTTATCAAATTACCAGTACCACCATAATCCAGGGAACTGCCATAGCCATATCCCAATCCGCCATCTGCTCCCCAGTTCCAGATAACGTTACATCTGAAATCGACCATCATATCAGGCGTATTAATATTGTCAACACAATGCACCAAAGGGTTTCTTTCTCCCACACCCGATGAGCTTCTGCTGGTAAAAAGGTTATGGTGAATGCTTATATTTTTTGTACCGTTATATGCTATAAGCATAGCTCCGGACCAGCCGGGTTTTCCGGGGCCAATAATACTATTTTGAACCGTAATATTATAGGCGCCTGCAGTAATATCAAAGTTCCCATCGTCGCCACCCGACACAGAGACATGATCGAATAGCATATTGTATCCATTCACCACATTGATGCAATCATTACCTGCATTTCTTACACGAATATTTTTTACAATGATATCGTGACAACCGTCCTGAAATGATAGTCCGTTTGCGCTATTGCTATTGTCGAGAGTGATACCCGGTGAAGGTGCAGAAGACCCGTCAATGGTTAAATTGGAAACAGGAAATTCATTAGAACTATCCCATTGAAAGTCGTCGATTGTTCCGGCCACATCAAACACAATAATGCGGTCGCTGCCCATAGCTTCATAAAGTGAGCCGGAACCTGTGGAATTAAGATTTCTGACGTGAATTACCGTCTTACCTTCTCCCCCTTTGGTAATTGATCCAAAGCCTTCAGGAGTGAAAGACACAGTCTTATTGTTTGCACTACTATCGCTCTTCCTTGAACATGAAAATGATAGGCAGCCTAAGAGGATACAGATCAGTATTTTTTTCATAGGTATTTGAAGTATATGCCCTATATAACGGTTGCGTAATGAAATAATTGTGTAAAAAATGGTTGCTTATTCAATGGCGCAACAGCCGGAAATATAATTATCGTTCCCCTCCTTACCTTTGGGCCATGCTTACGATCTCACATCGCGGCCAGCAGATGCCACCCTCGCCGATACGCAAACTGGTACCTTATGCCGAGGCTGCAAAGAAAAAAGGAATAAAAGTTTATCATCTTAATATTGGACAACCGGACATTGAAACTCCACCGGCAATCATGGATGCGGTGCGCCATACAGACATAAAAGTGCTGGAATATAGCCATAGTGCGGGCAATGAAAGTTATCGCAGGAAGCTCGTCGAGTATTACAAAAAGGTGGGTATTGATGTGACACACGAACAAATATTGGTCACGACCGGGGGAAGTGAGGCCATTCTATTTGGATTTTTTACCTGTCTGAATCCGGGTGATGAAGTAATCATTTCGGAACCATTTTATGCCAATTATAATGGCTTTGCCTGTGCAGCAGGAGTCAATGTCGTCCCGATAACATCTCATATTGAAACAAGTTTTGCATTACCGCCCATCGAAGATTTTGAAAAGGTGATCACATCAAAAACAAAAGCGATCATTATTTGCAGTCCAAACAATCCTACAGGCTATCTATACAGTCGCAAAGAAATGGAGGAGCTGAAGAGTATCTGCCTTCGTCATAATTTATATTTGTTCAGCGATGAGGCCTATCGCGAATTCTGTTATGATGGCGAATATATAAGCGCTATGCACCTGCAAGGGCTGGATCAGCATGTGGTATTGATGGACACGATCAGCAAACGATACAGTGCCTGCGGGGCAAGACTCGGCGCCCTGGTAACAAAAAACAAGGCCGTATATGATGCAGCCATGAAATTTGCACAAGCAAGATTAAGTCCGCCCGGTTTGGCGCAGATCATGGGTGAGGCAGCTGTTGATCTTCCGGATGATTACTTTAACGAGCCAAAAGCAGAATACATGGCAAGAAGAGATCTGCTCGTAAAAAGATTAAATGCAATGCCCGGTGTATTTTGTCCCAATCCCGGCGGTGCATTTTATGCAATGGCACGATTGCCTATTGATGATTGCGAGAAGTTCTGCCAATGGCTGTTGGAAAATTTTTCTTACAACGATCAAACAGTAATGCTGGCACCGGCCACAGGATTTTATGGAACAGCGGGCCTTGGAAAAAATGAAGTGCGCCTTGCTTATGTATTGAATCTGGAATCCATTGCAGCAGCAATGGATTGTTTGGAAAAAGCATTGGAACAATACCCCGGAAAGCAATTAATACAGCGACAAGAAAGGATCGCTTTGCAGAAATAACTCGTTAGCCTCACCCGCATTTTGGTTAAATAATTCCACATATTTTTTTTACCTGGAAACTTCATCGGCATATTATTAATAATTGACATGAATATCTCAGGCCAGATGACCGACATTTTCGCACCTATCACTGCCGGTAATTTTTATCCATCAACACATAATCATACAGGCATGGCTTTTGCCTTTTACGGGTATTGATAATCAAACCCAGGTGAACAAACTATGAGGATAGTTTATATATCTACTTATCCGCCGAGGCAGTGTGGAATAGCAACCTTTAACGACAACCTTATCCGGGCTATACAAAAAAATCTAAATGCTAAATCATTCCGAGAAGAGTTTGCAATAGCACTGAATGACGCGGATGAGAGAGATACTTATGAATATCCTCCGAATGTAAAATTTGTTATACGCCAGGAAAAGCAGGAAGATTATATCGAGGCCGCCCGGATGATCAATGAAAGTGATGCAGATATTTGCATAGTGCAACATGAATTTGGTATCTATGGCGGGCAAAGTGGAATATTCATCCTGTCGCTTCTGCACCGGCTTGAAAAACCCGTAGTAACCATCTCTGCACACTATTTTAAAAGAGCCCTCTTATCTTCAAAAGATCATCATTCGCGAAATGGCCCGGCAATCAGTAAAACTGATCGTGATGAATAAAAGATCAGTTATGCTGCTCACGTCTGTCTATAATATTTCCCGGGATAAAACAGAAGTGATAGAGCATGGCGTACCTGATCTTGAAGTCCAGACAGGAAATAATTTCAAAGATCTGGTTCCTTTGTGGAATAAAAAAGTAGTGATGACTTTCGGACTTATAAACCGTGGAAAAGGCTTGGAGACCGTTATTCACGCTTTGCCCAAGATTGCGGAACGCCATCCTGATATCATGTACCTCGTGGTAGGTAACACTCATCCGGGTGTAAAAAAACAATATGGTGAAGAATACAGGGATCATCTGAACAAACTGGCTTCGGAACTTAACGTTGATAAGCATCTTTATTTTATTGACAGGTTCGTGGAAGAACAGGAACTGATCAATTATCTGTCCGGAGCAGATATTTATATAACCCCCTATCTTAATGAAGCCCAGGTAAGCAGTGGAAGTTTATCCTATGCGATTGGTGCAGGCGCTGCCATTATTTCAACTCCCTATTGGCATGCCAAAGAATTACTGGATGAAAACCGCGGTGTATTATTTGATTTCAGAGATGCGGAAGGATTAGTCGTCAACAATTAATGAGCTTTTGGATAATCAGCACGAACTTGCCGCGCTTAAAAAAAATGCATACGAATATGGCAAGCGTCTTGCGTTGGCCAAGTATAGGAAGTCAATATATATCAGTGCTGAAAAAAGTACTAAGTAAACCCACCAACGGTAAAAAAATATATAGCTCCACTGATCGATCCAGGACGGATACCGAATTCAGCCTGGAGCATGTGATAAGGCTTACCGATAGTACAGGTATCATACAACATGCAAAATATGGTATCCCAAATTTTAAAGAAGGATATTCTCTTGACGATAATGCCCGTGCGCTTTTAATGATCCTGATGGCCTGCCAGCAGAAACAGAATTCTGGAAGTCAACGAATCTTTTATCGGTTTATCTCGAGTTATATCCATTTCATGCAAAAGGAAGATGGGAATTTCAGGAATTTCTTGACCATGACAGGCAATTTCCGGAAGATGTCAAGCTCCGAAGATTGTTTTGGCCGTGTTATATGGGCTTTAGGCTATTTGATCTGCAACCCGCCGGCTGATTATTATCGTGAGCATGGGAATGAATTGTTTCATTCATCCATTCATAACTATAAAAATCTTAAAAACTTACGTGGCTATGCCAATACAATTATAGGCATTGCATATTATCTTCGGGCTCATCCCGGCAATGATGCAATGTTCAGAATATTGACTGAGCTAACAGATTCATTAATGGATGCTTATAAACAGAGCCATGATTATAAATGGAATTGGTTTGAAGAACTTTGTTGTATGATAATGCCATTCTTCCGTTGGCATTATTCCATGCAGGTGAAATAACAAGTGACCCCGAAATAAAAAGAGTGGCACTGGATGCTATGCGTTTTTTCGGAACAGATAACATTCAGAAACGGCTGTTTTATTCCGGTCGGTAATAATGGATGGTATCAGCCGGCATGATGAAAAAATGCCACTGAACATGATCAGCAGGCTATTGAGACAATGGGCATGGTGTTATTATATTACCCAGGCATACGAGTCAACGCAAAATCCGAATATATCCGCAAAATGTTTGTCCTGCTATTTATGGTTGTTGGCGAAAACACATTGCGGGTCCCGTTGTACGATCATGAAACAAAAGGATGTTGTGATGGTTTGCAGCCGGATGGCATTAACCGGAACCAGGGCGCCGAAAGCACCCTGGCATATATGATATCCCATCTCACTCGTTTTAAAAGCATTCGAGCAGGAGTATGAATATAATGTACCCGTTAGAGAATGAGAATCATTTTCCCGGTCATGAAAGTGGCCGTACTATCACCGGTTGCATGGCGAACCCCACCAAGACATTATGGTCCGTGGGAGCAGGTAGCTTCTAACATTACCGAAGGGCTAATAAAAGAAGGGATTGACGTTACACTATTTGCTACAGGTGACTCGATAACCACTGCAAAATTGGACGCCGTGATCCAGGTGGGATATGAAGAAACCCGGAAGCGACTGAAAAGTTTCAGAATGTCTTCATATCAGCAATCTCATGGAAAAAGCGAATAAGTTTGACCTTATCCATAATCATTTTGACTTTCTTCCCCTTACTTATTCACGCCTCATCTCCACACCGATGGTCAGTACTATTCATGGTTTTTCTTCTACCGCTAATAATACCTGTTTATAAAAAATATAATTCCACGTCGAATTATGTTTCTATCAGTTTGGCCGACCGATCCCCGGAATTATCTTATATCGCCAATGTTTATCATGGCGTAGATGTAAAAGATTTTACTATTCAATGAGCAGCCAGGTGATTACCTGTCTCTTCTTCGGCCGCATACATCCCGATAAAGGAACGGCGGAGGCTATCGAAATTGCAAAAGATCAAAGCGCCGTCTTCTGATAGCCGGGATCATCCAGGATGAAAATTATTTTAAAGAAAAAATAAAGCCATTTCTAAATGATACGATAAGTTTTATCGGCCATGCCGGTCCCTGAAAAGCGAAACGAGTTTACTGCGCAATGCATGGGCATTGTTACACCCAATAAACTTTAAAGAACCATTTGGCTTGAGCGTTGTTGAGTCCATGCTTTGCGGCACACCGGTAATAGCTTTTAATAAAGGTTCAATGCCGGAATTAATTGAAAATGGAAAGACAGGATTTTTAGTTGACATACGTTGAAGAAGCTGTTGATTCATTGCCGCGGTTAAATAACATCCAACGCTGCCATTGCCGTCACCATGCCGCGGAAAAGTTTTCCCTGGAAAAAATGATACAGGATTATATTTCCGTTTATAAAAAGATACTTGCTCATTGAATGCTGCGCAGCTTATCAAGTAAGGCATTCAGGTCTACGGACGCGAAGGACGAAGAATGATCTGACAGGCCATAAGGTATGATCAGTTGCCCGTTATTAATAATAGAGCCGCATGAATACACTACATTGGGAACATAGCCTTCCCGCTCATCTTCGTTAGGCATCAATATGGGCTCATCCAGCCGGCCGATCTCAACGGAAGGATCATCATGTTTCAGCAGGCTTACCCCAAGACAATAGCGTCGCATAGATCCCACACCATGAGTGATGACGAGCCATCCGTATTCAGTCTCTATCGGCGAACCGCAATTACCGATCTGCACAAACTCCCATGGATGCTTCGGCTCCTGCAGCAGTTGCGGATCTTTCCAGATCAGTACATTGTCGGAATACATGATATAGTTATTCATGCCGTCAATCCGGGACATCATTGCATACCGTCCATTGATCCTGCGCGGGAAAAGTGCCAGGTTTTTATTTTGTGCGCCGGGGCCGTATAAGGGTCTTACTTTAAAATCATAAAAGTCCGAGGTCTGCAAGAGTTTGGGAATTATCATCATTCCGTCAAACGCGGTATAGGTAGCATAATAGATGACCCTCCCATCATCTTCTGTAAAACTGACAAAGCGGGCATCTTCAATACCGTTCCTTTCAAATTCAGAAATCGGAAATATCACGCGGTCTGAAATGTCTGTATCCAAGGAAAAATTGATCTCGTGATAAATATCCGCCAGCCATAATATTTTAGTCAATTCATTTTTTACTATATCGCCAGCCGCTCTGTCCCGCAATACCCTGATCTCTTTTTGAAGCGTGGCATATTCAAAATGCTCGGCCAAGTTTTTCTTTGATCGAATCTATTACGGTATTATCTATATTAGATTCGGTGGCCTTGCTAAAAAAGAGTTTCTTATCATAAACTGCGTTACGAATCACCTCAGCTTCATCAATATAATCTCCCGCCGGTATTACAGTAATGTTATTATTTTTATCAATGATGGCCCTGCGAAATATTATTGAGGAAATATGCCCCTCGCCAACTGCCCGAAAACTTATGATCACACGTTTCTGCCCCTCTACCAATTCCGATTGATCGGGGTCCTCGACGCAACAGGGATTAAAAAAATGCAGACGACTCAATGGAGTATTCATGTGTGAAATAGGACCCTAATAAAAGCTTGCGGAATTGCGAAACATCAGACATATTAATCTCCCATCTCGGTCATTATTCTTTTCAACCTTTCACAATGGCGGTAAAATATGTTGGTGATCCTCCTATGCCGTTGGAATATTCCTGCAAGAGCGGCAAAATGATATGGGTCACTTCGCTGTCCTTTAACTCCATTACTTTTTTAATGATGCCTTTTGCCCTATCTTCTCCATAATAAAAGAACCGAGCTATGACACGGCTGGATCCGGGTAGATCTTCACCGGTTTTCGCTCAACTGGGAATTCGCATAACTGATAACAATTAAAAAAACCTGAGCAATGAACGCAAAAAAAATACCGAAACTGTAAACTGCACTAATTATATGCGGTCAGATCAAAGAATTTGCTTCCCGAATGACATGAGGGATAAAAGCTAATGGTATGAGTTTAATTTATTTAACAGCTAAGACCGCTACCCGGCTTTTGTTTTATGAGTTGTTCCGCTGACCGGAAGATCGGTGGAAGATATGTTTTGTCCAACTGAGAAAACTTCACGGGTGGGTCGGGTTCATGGTTGAAGTCATTTATTATTAGTTGCCACCAGCCTACATTTTTCCATTTGCCCAGTTTATACCCCACATTTTCATAGGTGACGAACCATTTGAAACCGCAACGTTCATGCAATTCAACACTTTTATCATTGGGTAAGTTGATAACGGCATATACGTTCCGATAACCTTGCCTTTTTAAAATTTCAAACAGAGCCATGTACAACGCCCTGGCAATTCCCATTCTTTGAAAATCATCATGGATATAAACGGAACATTCCACGCACCATTGATATCCTATCCGCTCACGATAACGGGAGGCATAGGCATAGCCTGCTATCTTGCCATCTATCTCACATACCAGCCAGGGCCAATTGTCAAGGTAAGATGCGATACGATCTGCAAAATCTTTTACTGATGGAACGTCGGCCTCGAAAGTGAATGAAGTATTATTAATGTAGGGAGCATAGATTGCAAGTATTTTATCTGCATCGTTTTGTTCTGCGAGCCTGATCATGTTGCTAAAATAAAGAATCCCGGTTTTAAATTCAGCTTATATTATCAAAGTGCCGTTGACAAGCATCATATTAAGTACTGAGTGCCGTCATTTTTCAGAAATGGTAACTTTCATTACTTTGAAATAAATCGGTAATATGTTCGGAAAATTAACAACAAGCGAAATGGAGGAAGTGCTTCACCTTGAAGTTGTCGGTCGAATCGGCTGCCACAATGATGAAATGATGTACGTAGTTCCGGTAAGCTATGCCTACGATGGCGATTGTATCTACAGCCATACAGAAGAAGGTTTGAAAGTTTCTATTATGCGTCAGAACCCTAAAGTATGCTTTCAAACCGATCACATGGATAATATGGCGAATTGGAAAAGTGTGATCGCATGGGGAGAGTTTGAAGAGTTAACCGATCCGGAGGAAAGAAAACGGGCATTGCAAAAATTAATAGACAGGAATTTGCCTGCGATCACCAGCGAGACCACCCGTCTTTCACCAGAGTGGCCATTTACACCGGACGACATTAACAATATCCACGGCATTGTTTACCGGGTGCGCCTGACAGAAAAAACAGGCCGGTTCGAAAAAACGAAGGGTAAAACCTATGCTACGGCTTAGAAGGGCTTCGTGAATTGAACGGGCTTATAACTTTAATCATATTCATACCTGATCAAGGTCATGTACTCATTCTGCGGCTCCATCTAATTTGCCCCGCATTATGTTCCTGCGCTCAATCGAGATCAAAGACGACAGCTTTGTAACTGACATTGTTGCGAAGGATTACCGGACGTCCTCCGTATTCATAAAATATGGCATTGAATATTGCTGCGGTGGCAGAATGCCTTTGGAAAAAGCCTGTGAAATAAATGGAGCCAATATAGAACTGGTAAAAAAAGAGCTGGATGAGGCTACACGAAATATTTTGCTTACAAACGGAATTGGGTTTGAGGATTGGACCGTTGACTTCCTGATCGAATATGTCCGCAATGTGCATCATGCTTACCTCAATAAAAATTTAACGCAAGTAAGTGACATCCTGGAAAAGTTTGCCGAAGGCCATCAGAAAAAACATACGTGGATTAAAGACCTGGTCAATAATTTCAGGACATTGCAAGATGTAATGCTGCCTCATCTTGAAGAAGAAGAGCAGGTCATCTTTCCATATATCCGTCAAATAGCCCATGCCTATGAAAACCGGGAGCCCTATGCCGCTTTACTGGTGCGTACGATGCGAAAGCCTATCGAAAACATGATGACGCAGGAACATGAACATGTCGCGCATTATATTAAGCGATGCCGCGAGCTAACACAAAACTATACGCCTCCTCCTGCCGCCTGTATCTCACATAAAGTATGTTTCTCGAAACTCAGGGAATTAGATGATGATCTTGTTCAACATTCTTATCTCGAAAATAATTTCATATTCCCCAGGGCTATTGCTATAGAAAAAGAGCTGCTTCGTGGCTCATAAATTGAAATCGTTGCCGATATTTGGGCTGATTCCACGTAAGGGATCGTTTGCATTCATGTACAGGTATAACGTCACCCGAAACAAGGCGATCATTTATATCGTCGCAGTCTTTATTGTCGCTACGGCTCTTGGTATTGCGATACCGGATTTTCCGGTGCTGGCGGGAGGGTTTTTGTTCGGTGTTCTTCTCACCACATTTATACCTGGAAAAAATGCTACCTATATGGCGGCAGGCGTGGCGTCAGCTATCATATTGATACTTTTCTTCCTGTTCCACAAAAATCAAACATCCACCAACGCGATCGGCCTGATCATTTTCCAATTGTTGCTGATCGTTTTTACAGCGGCGGCAACACTTTACCTGAAAGGCCTTTACAAGAACATCAGTTCCGATAAAACACATATGACCTCGCTGTTTGAGAACGCCACGGAGGGAATACTACTGACCAACCGGGAGGGTATCATTATATTAGCCAACCCCGCTGCCGAAAATATATTCGGTTACGGCAGAGACGAGTTGACCGGCCAACCGATCGAGATACTGATACCGCAAAAATACAGGGGACATCATCCTCAATTGAGGGAAGGTTTTCATCAATCGCCACAGAACAGGGTCATGGGGGCCGGAAGAGATCTGCAGGGAACAAGAAAAAACGGCGAGAACTTTCCGGTGGAAGTAAGTCTAAGCTTTTATAAACAACAAAACGAAACGTTTGTCATTGCGTTTATTGTAGATATCACCCTGAGAAAGCAGATAGAAGATAGTATGCTGAGTCAAAAAAAAGAACTGGAAAAGGTGACAACCGATATCCGGAAATTAAATACAGAACTGGAAGCGAAAGTAAGTGAGCGAACCGTGATATTAAGGGAAGCCCTAATGAAGCTGGAACAATCTCAAAAAGAGCTGAGTGACGCACTGGACAAAGAAAGAGAACTGAATGAGATCAAAAGCCGCTTCGTATCCATGGCATCGCATGAATTCCGCACACCACTAAGCACGATACTTTCTTCGTCTTCGCTGATCTCGAAATATCCGACGACGGAAGAAAATGAAAAGAGAGAGAAACATATCCGCCGTATCAAAGATTCAGTCAACTATCTTAATGAATTGCTGGAAGATTTCCTTTCGCTGGGCAAGCTGGAAGAGGGAAAGGTGAGCATTACCGTTACTACATTTACTATCAAAGATTTTTTAGAGGACATTATTGACGAAATGAAAGAGCTACTAAAAACAGGACAGGAAATCAAAGTAGCCTATGAAGGCGATGAAGAATTTGTTACCGATAAACGAATGCTGAAGAATATCCTTCTCAACCTTTTGTCGAACGCTACCAAATTTTCCGATGAAGGAAAAATCATATCGGTCACTGTATCTAACATCAAAAAAGTATTATCCATTTCAGTCCGGGATGAAGGCATTGGTATCCCTGAAGAAGATATCCCTTATCTTTTCGATACGTTCTTCCGAGGAAAAAATGTAAGTAATATACAGGGCACAGGGCCTTGGGTTGCCTATTATTAAAAGATATCTTAACTTACTTAATGGTGACATTACAGTGGTCAGCCGTTATAATGAAGGCACTACATTCCGGATAAAGCTGCCGGCGATGGAAGGAAAAGATCAATAAAGAAAAAGCTGCACATCCTGTGCTTAAAAAAACGTTCTCTGAATTTTAGAGTTCCCTGTCTTTTACTCAGAATTTTGTATTTCCATTTGCATTTTTGGCTAGGATGTAAATGAGCTAAGCTACATGCGAAGTCACTGGAGTAGAGTGCCTTTGGACAATGTCGGGCGATGGAGATCCGGGCAAAGAAGGAATCTATGCGTCATGCATGACCAAGCCCGTAAAGAAGGCTATCAATGGTTGCATTTTTCCTCAAACGCAACTGAATAATATACCCGAGCCACGCGGGAAATTTGTACAAATAAAACTGCAGTTTCTCATTCAAAAACAAGCGGCTTCCCGTTGCATCGGATCTCCAAAATATTAAACAGTTCTGTATTTCGCTTTTTGAGAATAGAATTTGCAAGCGAATTCAGGGAGTCTTGTAACTGACAACCCTGATCTTTACAGAATCACCGGCTTCGATATTACTGCTGAAACTCACCCATCCTTCTTTATGCGATCTTTTAGGAAGGTAACTCAACTCAAATTCCGAAGTTTCAAATGTTTTGTCTTTTTTCAGCAACTGCGCCATGATCTTTACATCTTCGGCCGTGCGTCCGCCTATATTGCTGACATGAACGTGATAACTATGCTGATGCGGAGCCAATGAATCTTTTTCATATGTTATTTCTATATCGGGAGGTGAAGGCTGGTGAGTGACCGTCTCGTAAACAAGATAACTGACAATGGCGAGAACAAACAAAAGGCTCAGGGCGAATACGCTCCACTCCAATTTATTTTTTTCATTCTTCCGGCCATTGCTTTTTGCATTTGTTTTTTTCATGACGTGCCTTTAATCAATAATCTTCCCGCCGATGCTCCCAGCATGGCAGGAAAACCGAGAACAATACATTGATGAAAACAGGTGGCAAAGCTGACCTGTGCAAAGCTTCCGAAAAACCAGAGCATAAATGCTGAACTCGTCAGCGCTATAATGTATGCAATACCGGTATCGCGACTAACAGTTTTTATTCTATTACCGGCGTCCAGTTTTCTTCCGCCCTTGAAATCACTAAAAAAAAGAATTACTGCTCCAAGAAATAATGATCCGAAGACCATAAACAAAAGAGACAGCGGATGCGCTTCCATTGCTATCACCTGCACTTCCTCCGTCGGAGCAATATTACCGGCTATTACAATGCTTCCGCATAATCCCAGTACAATACGGGCGATTCTTTTTCCACCCGGCTCATCTTCCGGATTTTCTTTGCCGGCCTGCTCTTCGCCGGGCGGAGTGCCGCCTAATTGTGCCGTGCCAATGGAAACCCCGATAGCCACCGTCATAGATTCAACGATTATCTTACCCATCATTTCATCTGCGCCCATATTGCTAAGATCAATCCGGCCACAAATCAGCAGCATAAAAAAAGATATAAAAAGACCGATGCCCATTTCTTCTATCGAATCGATGACCACATCTCTCCATGAGGCATCGGGATGCAGCCCTGCATACCGATTGTATCCAAGCAAAAGCAGGAAAGTGACAGCGACATAGATCAGCAATTGGTAAGCTTGCACAGTGATGCCCGTCCACCATACTTCCATTGTGTAGAGTATTGGAAGACTGAATAGCAAGCCACCGGTAATGCCTCTGGCATATTCTTTCAGGGATTCACGAAAATGTCGCAATCTATACAGCTTTATTTTTTATAACTGGCAGGATTAGTATACTACAGGCGCATCATCCACTCGCAAAGCCGGGGAAAAGATTGCCCTTTATCGCCGGTATTTTTTTTCTCACAATTATTTTAGTCAGCTTTTATATCGTTCCGGATCTTTGCCATAGGTTGATTCGTATTCCATGTTGCCATCCTTTTTATGGACCTTCACTTGTGACAATTCAAACTGTTGTGCCCTCTTCTTTGCGAAGTCTTCCGCTTCCTGTTTGTTATCGAATTCTTTTCTGAATTCAGTATTCTCCGTTGAAACTACCCATCTTTTTGCAGACGCATCAGGCGACACATGAAAGACTATCCTTTCTGTATTTTGCTTTGTCATCACATCCTCCATTTTTTATTTTCGTGTTCCAACAAATGTGCCATTGCAAATTCCGGCATCAGAAATGTATTTAAAGTTCTATTATTATCTGCCTGATGCCGGCAGAAACTTGCTGCTCAGCGTCAGGCGAATCAAAATTCTTAATTGCCGGTTCTTACCAATGGCATGATAATAGCGACTTTCAGTATTATATTATTAACGTCTTTTAAAATCATAGATATGAGTAAGTCAGGTGGAACTCAAACAGGCACGATGCAAGACCCCAAACAAAAATATCCGCGACCTCCCTACCCTGAACAGGAACAGCAAATGCCCGGGACCGAACAAAAGATGAAACCGAAACCGGATCATGGAGAAAATACCTATAAAGGAACGGGAAAATTAAAAGGAAGAAAAGCCGTGATCACAGGTTCAGATTCAGGAATAGGTAAAGCCGTTGCGATCGCCTTTGCCCGTGAAGGCGCCGATATACTGATCTCTTATTTTAATGAAGACGAAGATGCAAATGAGACAGCAGAGTATGTCAGAGAAGCGGGACAAAAGGCGATACTGTTCGCGGGTGATATCAGTGAAGAAGGAAATTGCAAACAGATCATTGAAAGAGCAGTAAAAGAATTAGGAGGGATTGATATACTTGTAAACAATGCGGCTTACCAGATGGAACATGAATCACTGCAGGAGATTTCGGCTGAAGAACTGGATTACACATTTAAAACAAATGTGTACTCCATGTTCTACTTATGCAAAGCTGCGGAGAAATACCTGAAACCAGGAAGTTCTGTTATCAATACGGCTTCGGTAAATGCCTATACACCGCGACCAACATTGCTACCTTATACAGTAACAAAAGGCGCGATACAGAATTTTACTTCCACCCTTGCACAGTTGTGGGGAGAAAAAGGAATCAGGGTAAATGCAGTTGCACCAGGACCAATATGGACACCGCTGATACCGGGCAGTTTCCCGGCGGAAAAAGTAAAGGAATTTGGGAAAAACAGTCCGTTAGGGAGACCGGGCCAACCCGCTGAGCTGGCTCCTGCGTTTGTGTTGTTAGCTTGCGACGATGGCAGCTATATCTCAGGCGCAACTGTGCAGGTAACCGGAGGTATGCCGACCATATAAAGAAAAATAAATCCACCTGAGAGTTGAAGCGACATAATATTATTGTTCTTTTCTAAAAAATGATTCTTATGAATAAAAAAAACAAAGACCGCCACTTTGATATACCATCTGAAGCAAACCGGGATAAACATATCAATTTTACAGCAATGGAAAATGATGAGAAAGATTCGGCAGACAGGCCTGCCGATGGCAAGCTCAGAGCACGAAACAACCAAGGTGATAAGAAAAAAAGTAAAAGCCAGGCAAGAACGTAAATAGAGACAAATCTTATTTCTCATTGTTATAATGAAAGGAAAAGTTCATATTTCAGTCTTCATAGTTACGGCCCTGCTGCTGCTTTATACCATATTGATATCACTTGACGCACCCCTACGATTTACCGGCTTCCTGTTTTTCCTTTCCCCTTTCTTAATGACCTGGATGGTTATTTCTGTTTTAAGATCTAAAGAGGGCAATGTGAGGGAACTGGATGCGGAGGAAGAATGGGGCTATGCCGATAAAAACAAAGAAGACCTGAATACGTTTTAAGGATGACAACTGACTGCGGTGCGTAATGCGTCAGGTAGAACGGGGCTGATAAACGGAATACCAAGGTTCATTCCACGCAGGATCAAAATAACTCCCATTATTATCGTGAAAACCGGGATGGTTTGCCGGAACATATTTCTTACCGGAAGACTGACCATTCTTCCGAAGTAACCGATGATCATCATAGCCGGTAAAGTGCCTGCACCAAACATTGCCATGAATAAAACGCTGTTACTGACTTGCGTTGTTGTCAATGCCCCTGCAATAGCCACATATACCATAGCACAAGGCAAAAGACCATTAGCCATACCCAATAAAAGAAAACTGCTGCTTCTTTTATCGGGATGGAATGCTTTCATTATGACAGACTGAACAAAAGCAAATGCTTTTTTTAAGAAAAAGGGTTGCAATGGATTTTTATATACCCAATATAAAATAACAAGGACCAATATTAGTATCCCCATAATGATGGAAAACCATTGCTGGAATCCGGCGAGATAAATCCGCCTCCCGGCGAGCCCAAAAAGTAATCCAAAAAGAGAATACGTTATAATTCTTCCAAACTGGTATAAAAGAAGCGAAATAAATTGCTTTGTTTTTGATAAGTGATGAATGGGCAATGCCATCGCCAACGGCCCGCACATGCCTACACAATGCAGGCTGCTGATAGCGCCGAGCGAAAAACCCGATATGATAACAGGCAACAGCATTAATAAATAGTAATTACTTTTTCCGAATAATAATTTTTATCGCTGGCACCCCAGGCGATCTTGGCAATATAATTTCCCGGTTTGATCTGTCCCTTTTCAATCAATTGCAGTCCTTCGCTATTTGTTCTTAAGGTAAATTTTCTGTCCTTATTTCCATCATACGCGCAATAAAAGAGAATAGTCCCCGACACGACGTCATTCTTCATTTCACCCGGCATTTGCAACAATACGCCCCCCTCTGTTTGCTCCAGCTTCACGGCACTGCTTAACGCATTGGCCCTGTTTGAACCATCAATCACATCCTGGTAGCGAAGCTCACTTTTATAATAATCCTTTTCCACCAATTCAAAATTGACGTGCATGGAACGATAAACGAGGTAAGATATTCCCGCTCCAAAAACTATGAATGTGATGAGTAGCCTGTTTCCCCAATTCATGATGACGATAGATTTAATTAAATTTTATTTTTCAAAAACTGCCAAACGGGCCCATAAAGTTTGTCTTCAGCACCGTGATCTTTTTATCTCCTTCATATAACCCGACCTGCAGCCTGACCTTTCTTGATGTTACTGCACTGCGCGGCAAGACGATAAAAAACGTACCGGCGCCCTGGCCTTCTTTTTTTATATCAATACTTTTTGTTCCGACCAATTCTACTTTACCGACACCAGCCATTTCACCTTCCAGCTTTAATTGCAGTGGTATCTCATTGATCGTTTTATTCTGTATCTCTATGTTAAAAAGATTAGATAAGCTGTCTGCTCCTCTTTCCTGGTATAATAAACCGGTCGCCCGGGTGATCGTTCCGTCAATGTCTTTTCTTGTGACCAATAAAATTGTCAGCAAACCTGTCAATATCACAAGCAGGCCGGTATAGAATTTCATTCTTCCCGTATAGCTGAGTTTTCTTTTTTCAGCAATACCATTCTCAGAAGCATAGCGTATCAATCCGCGCGGCTGCCCCACGGCATCCATCATTTTATTGCAGGCATCAATGCAGGCGGTGCATCCCACGCATTCCATCTGCGTACCATTACGGATATCAATATTCGTAGGACAAACCTTTACACATTGAAAGCAATCAATGCAGTCACCGGCATTGTCGTTGGTCGTCTTCTTCTTTTTAAACTTTCCTCTTGGCTCGCCTCTTTTATAGTCATACGCTACTATCATCGAGTTCCTGTCGAGCAAAACACTTTGTAAACGGCCATAGGGACAAACAACCGTACAGACCTGCTCGCGGAAATAAGCATAGACACCATAGAAAACACCAGAGAATATGACAATACCCAAAAAACCAGCAATGTGTTCGCTGGGAGGTTCACTCACTATTTTTTCGAGTTCTTTGACACCAATGATGTAGGAAAGAAAGAAATTGGCGATAATAAATGCCAAAAGGAAAAAAGCGGTATGCTTCAGCGTTTTCTTTCGGATCTTTTCAGCCGTCCACGGGCCCTTATTCAATAATCGCTGTTTAGCTGCGTCACCCTCGATCAAATACTCCACTTTACGAAACAGCATTTCCATAAAAATGGTCTGCGGACACACCCATCCGCAAAACAAGCGGCCAAATGCAGCGGTAAACAATACAATGAAAATGATAAACGTGAGCATCATGACCCCGAAAATGAAAAAATCCTGCGGCCAGAATATTTTACCGAAGATGATAAACTCTGCATCCGGAATATTAAAAAGAAACAATGGTCTTCCGTGCAGCGTGATGAAAGGCAACGTGAAGAATAATGCAAAGAATCCCCAGCTCACCCAGGTGCGGATATTATATAGCTTTCCTTTCGGCTTTTGAGCATACACCCATCTCCTCTTTCCTTTTGCATCCACCGTTGCAAGGCGATCCCGGAAAGATCCCTGTGGCTCTTGCTGTATTATATTTTCATTTATTATCGTTTCGTTCATTTTGAAAAGTTACCTGTTGTTAATTCATCACCACTTTGCTCTCTTTTGCTTTAATGGAATCATTCAGCATTTTTAATGAATCTGCAGCCGAGGGTTTTATTTCAGGCTCTTCCTTATACAACTCTCCCTGCCGTTCTTTGGGATTGGGGGGATTTGATCCATGCAGCGACTTAATATAGCTGGCTACCTGGGCTATTTGCTTTGCCGAAAGATCATCTTTCCAACTTCGCATTCCCTTCGCTGTACCATACTTGATCGTTTTGAAAATGTCTTTGATATTTCCACCATATATCCAATAGTCGTCGGTAAGGTTGGGCCCAACGTTTCCACCTGCATCTTCGCGGTGACAGGTAATGCAGTTTTGCGGATTGACAAATATCGCTTTGCCTGCCTGGATGTCTCCTGCGTCTGTTAACAGTGTGACCGTATTCTCATCTACGTTATCGCCTTTCATTTTCAGGTATTGTGCCACTTGCATATCACCTTCTGCTACTGCTGTTTCAAACTCTTCCTTACTTGATGGCCCTGTATGTGAAACATGAAAACGCCATAGATAAATAAACGCAACAACTATCGTAAGATAAAATCCATACAGCCACCATGGCGGAAGGCGGTTATCCAATTCGCGGATACCATCATAATCGTGACCGAGATCTAATTCTGCTTCCTGGGTTACCGGCCGTAGTTTATTAATCTTATCCCACCAGGATAATCTTGATTCCTTTGATTTTTTTGTTTGAACTTCTTTTTCCGTCACCAACGCCTTTTCTTTTTCTATTTTTAAAAGAAGTTTAATGTTGATGAGCATGATAACGATCACTGCCAGTTCGAAGAAGATAACAGAAGCCATTATATAAAATGTAGTAGCGGATATGCCACCAATTGTGTTTGCAGTTGCGGTTGTGGTGGTCGCATCATTTTGTGCAAACAGAGGATTGCAGGATAACAGCAAAACGATCATCATACCGATCACGGTTCCGGTTGACTTTTTACTATTCCGTTTCACTTTTATATCAGCAGCGCCAAGTAATACATTGGCAAGTATACCGATGATGATCAGCAACAAAATCATTAATACAATTAAGGTAATCGCAAGCGGATTGCCGAATATAGAAGGTCCCGGAGGTCCGGCTGCCCATACCGGCTGAACGAAACCGAGTAACACTAAAACACCCGCCAGCCGGAGTATTTTTTTTGATCTTATAAAAAAAGATAAAAACATATTGGTTCTTTTAAAGGTTCTTAATTGTCGAGTGGTATCCGGCTCACTTCATTAAATTGCTTTTTGTTTGTCTTGAACACCCATACCAGCATTGCCAGGAAAAACAATCCGAATATGGCCAGCGAGATAATACCAAAAATGTCAACGCCGCCTATCTTCTCTATGTAATGAATGAATTTCATGATAACTGTTTTTTATTGCGTTATTTATTTTCCGCTATTGGTTGTTTTGGTTCTGCTTTAATATCAGTTCCGATACGCTGCAGGTAAGCGATCAGCGCCACTATCTCTTTATTGGATGGAGTCTGAATTTTATCCTTCTTAAGATTTGCAGCTATCGAGTCGGCCTGCTGAACCAGGTCTTTGTTAGCTATCTTATCATATCCTTCGGGATAAGGAACTCCAAGAGTTTGCATAGCCCTGATCTTTGCCGGCGTTGATGCCGTATCCAGGTCATCGTCGAGTAACCATATATATCTTGGCATAAGAGAGCCGGGTGACATTAAACGCGGATCATACAAATGAGTATAGTGCCATGAGTCGGTTTGTTTTCCTCCCTCCCGTGCAAGGTCAGGCCCTGTTCTTTTACTTCCCCATTGAAACGGATGATCATATACAAACTCTCCGGCTTTTGAATATTCGCCATAGCGTTTTACTTCGTCCCTGAATGGCCTCACCATTTGCGAGTGGCAGGTATAGCATCCTTCACGTATATAAATATCCCGCCCTTGCAATTCAAGAGGCGTATAAGGATGCACACTGGCGATGGTTGGAATATTTGATTTCACAAGAAATGTCGGGATCAATTCTATCAGACCTCCAATAGCAACGAGGATAAGACTGCCAACGAGCATAGTGACAGGTTTCCGCTCCAATATCCTGTGCCAGTATTCTTTTTTCTTACTGGCTTCTTTCACCAATGGAGCAGCTTCGGCTTCTTCGTTGGCAATGAATTTACCCTGGCGTATCGTCTTATAAAGATTATACACCATAAAGAAGGCGCCTATGAGATATAGTGAGCCTCCAATGCTCCTGAGAACATAAAGTGGCTTGATATTAATTACAGTTTGAAGAAAAGTGAACTTCAATTGACCTTCCGGCGTAAATGCTTTCCAGGAAAGGCTTTGTTCAAAACCTGCCCAGTACATTGGCACAGCGTAAACGATGATACCGATTGTTCCAAGCCAGAAGTGATTTGTCGCTAATTTTTTTGAGTACAGATTCGTGCCCCACATTCTGGGGATCATATAATACAATATTGAAAACGCCAAAAAGCCATTCCATCCCAATCCGCCGATATGAACATGGGCAATGGTCCAGTCGGTAAAATGTGAAATAGCATTGACACTTTTTAAACTCAGCATCGGGCCTTCGAAAGTTGCCATACCATAGCAGGTGATCGCAACAACCATAAATTTCAATACCGGGTCTTCTCTTACTTTATCCCATGCACCTCTTAAAGTAAATAACCCATTTAGCATACCGCCCCAGCTGGGAGCGATCAGCATAATAGAAAATACAACGCCAAGAGACTGAGCCCAGTCAGGCAGCGCTGTATATAATAGATGGTGAGGGCCTGCCCAGATATAAATAAATATCAGCGCCCAAAAGTGAATAATAGAAAGACGGTACGAATAAACGGGCCGGTTTGCAGCTTTTGGCAAAAAGTAATACATCAAACCAAGAACGGGAGTAGTTAAAAAGAAAGCAACAGCGTTATGTCCATACCACCATTGCACCAATGCGTCCTGCACACCTGCATACCAGCTATAGCTTTTCAAAAATGAAACTGGTATTTCAATTGAATTCACTATATGCAGCATGGCAACTGTGACCCAGGTTGCGATATAAAACCAGATAGCGACATACAGATGTTTCTCTCTTCTCTTAATGATGGTGCCAAACATATTGATACCGAAGATCACCCACACGATAGTAATAGCGATATCAATAGGCCATTCTAATTCCGCATATTCTTTACCAGTTGTTTTTCCAAGTAAAAGTGTAATCGCAGCAGCTGCAATAATGGCTTGCCATCCCCAGAAATGCATCCAGCTCAGTTTATCACTGAACATTCTTGCTTTGCATAACCGCTGTAATGAATAATAAATGCCGGCAAAAGAAGCATTACCGACAAATGCAAAGATGATAGCATTTGTATGCAAAGGACGCAAGCGGCCAAAAGTAGTCGGCGCAAAATTCAAACTGATCTCGGGATAATAGATCTGGATAGCTGCCCACAGACCGGCAAGCATTCCAACGATACCGAATATGATAGTAGCATAACCAAAGGCCTTTACGATCTTATTGTCATAATAAAATTTTTCTACCTGCATAAATTGGAAAGTTTATAAAGAATTAGAATGTTTGGTTTTTACGGATGGTTTGTCATCAAATAAGATCCGTGAGGCAGGGGAATAGTCATCCTCAAATTGTCCTGACTTAACTCCCCAGATAAAGGCTCCGAGAAAGAGACCTGCGACGGAGATGCTTGCAATCAGTAATACTATTATTACACTCATTCTATTGGTTTAAAATTGGTTGTAAAAGTATTTTACCCCCCTTGCGTAACGGATAATCTTAGTCATTGAACCAGATGATTATTGTCAGTCGTAAAATTTATTTTACTAAGCGAATTGACTTAGATCAAAGCTTGATCGACCTGGCAAAAAGATTACTGCTGCCAAATGTGATAAGAAGGATACTAAGAGAACTTGCCGGCATTAGTATTGCCGCGATAAGGGGAGCAAGGTTTCCCTGCACCGCAAAATAAAGCCCGATGATATTATAAACAATTGACAAAATAAAACTGGCTGTCACTATCATTTTATTGGCCCTGCATAATTGAATGAATTTTGCCAGCCGGGAAAGCTGTCCTGCTTCTATGATGGCATCACTTGCCGGCGTAAAATTGTTAGTCTGCTCAGAAACTGCAATGCCGATATTACTTTGTTTCAAAGCGCCTGCATCATTCAGCCCATCGCCGATCATCATCACTTTTTTTCCTCTTTGTTGCAAATACTTTATGTAATCCAGTTTATCTTCCGGCTGTTGATTAAAAAGAACAGTTGTCTTTTCACCAAGAAGTTTTCTGAGATTATTTCTTTCCGATTCATTATCTCCTGAAATAACTGATAGCTGGAATTTTTTCTTTACCTCTTTTACCAGCCGGGGAATATCCTCACGATAATGATTACTGAAGCAATAACGACCCTGCATTTTCCCTCCTAAGCTTATATAGATGGCAGTCGTTTCAGCTTTACTTTTTTGTCCTGTTACAAATTCTTTCGAACCGATCTTTATATGGTTTATTCCGGCGAGTCCGCTAAGTCCTTGTCCCATTATTTCTTTAAAGCCGGATATATGAATATCACCTGTTCTCATTCCAATATGCCTCACCAATGCTTTGCTCAGAGGATGACCCGAATGACTGGCCAACGCGGCAATTTTTTGTTCCTGGTCTTCTGTTAACGGCTCCCCCTCATATACAATGTCCTGTTCATGGTTGGAAGTAAGTGTGCCTGTTTTATCAAAGACTATATGATCAGCGTTGGCAATATCTTCAATGGTTTGTGCGCTGCGCAAATAAAAATGATTGCGACTCAGTATGGATAAGATATTCCCGTTTGTAAATGTGTTGGAAAGCAGCAGTGCGCAAGGGCAAGCAATGATAAACACCGCCGTCACAGCAGGCCAGAGTTTGTGAACATCATTTATTTTCCAATAGACGGCAGTGACAGTTGCAATGGCTAAAACGATGTAAGTAAAATAGCGACTCAGCAGATGAACAAACGATACAGCTTTTTCTTTTTTCTCTTCTTTAAACTCGTCCCTGTTCCAGAGTTTTGTCAGGTAGCTCTGCGCCACTTCTTTTATCGCAAGTACTTCAATGTTGCCACCCGTTTGTTTTCCGCCCGCATACACGATCTCCCCCACTTCTTTCAATATGGGTAATGATTCACCGGTAACAAAACTATAGTCAATAAAAGCTTTTCCTTTTGTCAATATGCCATCAGCAGGTATCAACTCTTCATGGTGTATCAGCAAAGTATCTCCCGATTTTAATTCCGGTAAGGTCTTCGTTGACTCCTTATCGTCTTTGAGCACAGAAATCGCAATCGGGAAGTAGGAAGTGTAATCCCTGTCAAAAGATAATTGCCGGTAGGTTTTATCCTGTAAAATGCGGCCTGCCAGCATAAAAAAAACAATGCCCGCCATCGAATCGAAATAACCGCCGCCGGTTCCGGATATTACTTCACAGGCGCTTCGGATAAAAGTTATAATTATCGCTAAAGCTATCGGTGCATCAATGTTCAGGAATTTATGCTTCAAACTTTTCCACGATGAAATATAAAATGGAAGCGCTGAATATAATAAGACAGGTAATGCTAACGCGAAATTGGTCCAGCGGAAGATCCCTCTTAAATCCTCATCGGACGCATCAATGCCAAGATATTCCGGAAAACTCATGAGCATGATATTGCCAAAGCAAAAACCAGCTACTCCTAACTGGTAGATCATGCTTTTATTGACCGCTGCTCTTGCCGATTTGAGATCATTGAGGCTGATATATGGCTCATAACCGATAGCGGTCAGCAGCCCGGCGACCTTTCTCAACGATGTTTGCCTGTTTAAAAAAACAATATCAACTTCTTTTCTGGGAAAATTGACTTTAGCCGAAATGATTCCATCATCAAACCGGTAAAGGTTTTCAAGAAGATATAAGCAGGAGCTGCAATGCATCTGCGGAAGATAAAAAGTGACATGTGTCTGCCTGTCATCTTTAAACCTGATAAGTTTGGCGGCGATACTTTCATCATCCAAAAATGCAAACTTGTCTTTTCTCGCAGCCATGCGCTGGGTGATGCCCGGCTTATCATTCAAATTATAATAATCGCAAAGCCCGGTCTGGTTGATGACCTCGTAAACCATTTTGCAGCCTTCGCAGCAAAAGATCTTTTCTTCCAGATTTATCTTATCTGAAATGCAGTTCTCGCCACAATGGAAACACTGCGATTTTTGTTTGGTAATTACATTTGAGGCCATATTGATAGGAGGAACGAAAATATCCAATGGAATAGCGGAGCAGAATGAGCAATTTCATAAAAGACAATGATTTTTCTCAGTAACTTGCCGTCTTCATAATTTTACACAAAACATTGAATAAATAAGAATACGATGCCACAAAGAACCGTTCTGATCATAGATGATCACGATGATATCCGTGAAAATACCGCTGAGATCCTGGACCTGGCGGGGTACAAAACATTTACTGCAGAGAATGGGAAAAGAGGCGTTGATGTTGCGATAAAGGAAAAGCCCTCTGTTATTATCTGCGATATCATGATGCCGGAGCTGGACGGTTATGGCGTATTACATTTGCTCAGGAAAAATGAAGAGACACAAAATATTCCGTTTATTTTCCTGACGGCAAAAACAGAAAGATCGGACTTCAGAAAAGGGATGGAGATGGGCGCCGATGATTACATCACTAAACCATTTGATGATATTGAATTACTGAATGCAATAGAGATACGCCTGAAAAAGGCAGACATACTTGATAATAAATACGCTCCTTCGGTGCAGGGGATCAGCCAGTTCATTAAAGATGTAAAAGATTCAGGTCTTATTAAGCAACTCGCTGATCAATATGATATAGATTCTTATCACAAAAAGCAATCACTTTACCAGGAAGGAAGGCGACCAAAATTCCTGTATTACCTTTCCAAAGGGAAAGTGAAGGCCTTTAAGGCACACCCGGATGGGAAAGAATACATCACTGACCTCTTCAGTACCGGCGACTTTTTCGGTTATTCAGCTCTTATTGAAGACAGGAATTACGACGACTCCGCTGAAGTACTCGAGGAAGCTGAGATCATGCAGATACCCAGAGAGGACTTTTTGGGGATGATCAACAGCGATATCAATATCGCTGCGAAATTTATCCGGATCATTACACACAACGTTAAAGAAAAAGAGGAACGCTTGTTAAGTCTTGCTTACAGCTCGCTTCGCAAACGAATAGCGAAAGCCTTAGCTGACATACACGAAAAGTTTAACCTTGGACAAGATAAAAAGACCATTGAAATTTCGAGGGAGGATATTGCTCAATATGTAGGCACGGCCACAGAATCGCTTATACGCACATTAAGTGATTTCAAATCGGAGAAACTGATCTCCATCACGGATGGTAAGATCAGCATCACTAATATGGAAAAATTAAAGAATCTGCTCTATTGAGATCAGTCATAATCAACATCGTTTCTCCTGGTAATGGCAGGCATCGTTATATGTTCAGACAATTCTCTTCCGTGATCGTTTTGTTGTTTTAATGTCCAATGGTCCGTCATCGTTGTTTCAAGCCACAGTGTACCCGATCTACGGGATACCTGCACATTCAAACCGAATTTTTCATGAAAAGTATTTTCCAGTTCACCCACTGTCATAGAATCATCGAATTCAAGCATGCCATCTTTCTTCAACCCTGCAGCAGTCAGCAACATTGAATTATTCAGGTGTCTTCTCGCAAACCCCGGCTCAGTATTCCTGTAAAACTCAATACGCAGATACGGATAAGCTTTGTTAAAGTCATCCTGCGTTTCGCTCAGAGTCCTGTTTTGTAAAATATTTAGTCTCATATCACGGTACTTTATCAGCATGCGTTTTTAAAAATCCGGGTTTGCATATCAAAAATATTATCCCTGTCATGCTGAAAAACTGATTTGTACATAGCGATCACATGATTATTATCAGCTTGAAAAGCCTGACATAAATCAGAAATTAGCTTAACGATAGTCATGGACAGTGCTAATATGTTTTTGCATTTTTGTGGCAAATAATAAAAACTATGAATACTGCACTACAACATTCGCATAGCACGTATTATCCTCATTCAACGGATTTGAGAACGGTATGGTCACGTTTTATATCCTGGTGCGATGGCCAGGAAAAGAATCGTTTCCTGTGGCTGTCAATTGGATTGCTAGGTCATGGATGTTTCCTGACACCCTTTACTTTAATGATCGTTATGCTTTCGGGTAATAGTATGTTCCTGTGGGCATTGGCTATAGCAGCAATGGGCATGTGCCTGGTAACAAATCTTGCTGCCTTAACAACCAGGATCACAATCCCTGTATTTTTCCTGAGCATGCTGATTGATCTTGGAATCATTCTAACCAGTCTTGTCACCGTCCTTGCAGTTGCAATATGATAGTTATTCAAAACAATGACTGTCAAAAGAAGCCCTTTCAAAATATTGAAGGGGCTTTCAGTTCAATGAAGACTCCTATATATCCCCAGTTCCAACCCTCTTAATTCAGCCAACCCTCTCAACCTTCCAACAGCACTATAACCCGGATAAGTTGTTTTATGAAGATCATCGAGCATCTGGTGTCCGTGATCGGGTCGCATGGGAATAGAAATATTTCTTTTTTCTATTACGAGCAGAATTTCTTTTATCACATCGTACATATCCACATCGCCGGTCAAATGATCGGCTTCAAAAAAATTGCCGTCGGCATCTCTTTTGGTGCTGCGCAAATGAATGAAATGAATATGATCACCCAATCGTTTTACCATACCGGGCAGATCATTATCTTCCCGTACGCCATACGAACCGGTGCAATAACATAAACCATTAGCGGGGGATGGAGCAGCATTTATTAATTCGTTCGCATCTTTTTCAGTACTGACAATTCTTGGCAGGCCGAGTAAAGGGAATGGAGGATCATCCGGATGGATGGCCATTTTTAAACCCGCTTCTTCGGCAACCGGAACAACTTCTTTCAGGAAATAAAATAAATGTTGTTTCAGTTTCGCCGCATCAATCTGTTCATAGGTTTTTAATGCCGCCAATATTTGTTCAGGGGTAAATCTTTCTTCGCTGCCTGGCAAACCGAGTAATGCATTTCTGTATAATATTTCTTCTTCTTCATCCGTCATTGTCTTGAGACGAAACTTTGCTTTCTTAATTTGTTCATCCGTGTAATCTTTTTCTGCACCGGGTCTTTTTAAAAGAAAAACATCGAAGGCTATAAAAGCATATTTTTCAAACCGCAATGCTTTACTTCCATCGGGCATAGTGTAAGAAATATCTGTCCGCATCCAATCCAATATCGGCATGAAGTTATAGGTCACTACTTTCAACCCGCATTTGGCGACATTCCGTAAGCTCTGTTTATAATTGTCGATGTACTTGAGATAACTTCCTGTTTGTTTTTTAATATCCTCGTGAACCGGCAGGCTCTCAATCACTGTCCAGGTCATTCCTGCAGCTTCAATTAATAACCGGCGTTTAGTGATCTCATCCAGCGGCCATACATCACCAACAGGAATATGATGCAGTGCGGTCACCACACCAGTGCAACCTGATTGTCGTATATCGGAAAGACTCACCGGGTCGTTTGGCCCGAACCAACGCATAGTTTGCTCCATTAACATTGTTCATACAATTTTTGAGAAAGAATAACCATTGAATTATCTGCAAAGATCATTACCGGAATATTCATATCCCTTTTTGCCAGAAGGTGAGCCATTTTTTACGCACCCGGTTTTCGGTTAGCCGGTAAAACTTAACATAACAAAGGCGACAACAGCAATCACCAGCAATGACAAGACGATATCAACCCAATTGTAACTGGCCCGATTGGCAGCTATTTGTTCAGGCGAAAGAGATCTGAACGTAAGTCCTTTTATATGTTCGGGATCAGGCGCTTTAGTTAGCAGACTGACAACGACACACACGATAACACAAAACAGGAAGAACCATGCTGCAAAAGTCAGAAAGTTTATAGTACCGAATGTGTAAAATACAGATGCAGGGTCAAGACTCTTTTTATTTATTTCAAGTGTCAACCGGACCACTGCTACCAATAATCCACCGATCAATGTTGCCATGGCTCCTTTACTATTGATTCGTTTGAAAAAGATACCGAGCAGGAATATCGCTGCAATAGGCGGAGCGATATAAGCCTGCACCGATTGAAGGTATTCATATAAAGCAGATGAAATGTTCTGCATGATCGGAATCCAGGCGATGCCAAGTAACACCACAATACCTGTAGCCATTCTTCCTATATTTACCAATTTACCTTCCGGCGTATCGGGTCTGAGTTTTTTGTAAATATCTACCGTAAACAATGTTGAACATGAATTAAACACCGAAGCCAGCGAACTCATTAACGCCGCCAGTAAACCAGCAGCTACTAAACCACGCAATCCGACCGGCATTTTATTCATAAGTAATGCCGCAAATGCTCCGTCAGAACTTTCATATTGCAACTGTCCCTGGTTTTTTAGAGCAAGAGCTATCACGCCGGGAATAAGGAATAGAAATACGGGTAATAGTTTTAATAAACCTCCGAAAATCGTACCTCTTCTCCCCTGCTGTATATTTTTTGCTGCCAGCACCCTTTGTACAATATACTGATCCGTACACCAATACCACATGCCCACGATCGAGCTCGTAATTACCAGCGGCAGCCAGGGAAAATCGGCATCAGAATTCGGTCGCCACATATTCATATACCCGGGTGGCAAGGAAGCTTTCACCCCACTCCAGCCACCGGCAGCATGCAACCCAACAAAAGTTAAGGTACCGGCCCCAATTACTAATATTACTGTTTGAATGGCTTCTGTATATGCAACAGCCCGCATACCTCCTAATATAGTATATAAACCTGTGAGCACTACCGTGATCAATGCGCCTGTCCAAAAATCAATGCCCAGTAATGTAGAGATGACAATACCCCCGGCATATACTGTCACCGATACTTTGGTCATGACATAAGCAAGCAATGAAAAAATACTCAGGAACCATCTTGTGCCTGAACTGAAACGGCGTTCCAAAAACTCAGGCATTGTAAATACACCGCTGCGCAAATAAAATGGAAGAAACACCCAACCCAACGTGATCACCAGCCATGCGTGCAATTCATAAATGACTAGAGGAAATTTGCCGCCTGCGCCCGTGCCTGCCAAGCCAACGACATGCTCGGAGCCAATATTGGACGCAAAAATAGAAGCCCCTACTACAAACCATCCGAGATTTCGTCCTGCGAGAAAATAATCTGCTGTATTTTTTTGTCTGCGGGTAATAACCCAGATGGCTACGCTGGCTAAAATGGCGAAATAGAAAGCGATAACCACCCAGTCGAGTGGTGCGAATTTTTGCATGTTGTTGGTTTTATATATACCTGTTGATGATGTTCTCGAGATATTCCTGCTTACCACTTCTTACTTCCGGTTCACCATTTTCAATAGCATAGGTTCTGAGGTCTTCTAAAGACAGTTTTCCCTGTTCAAACTCTTTCCCTTTACCACTATCGAATGTAGCATATCTTTCTTTTCTGAACTTTTTATAATCAGATTTATTTAAAATATTTTCTGCAACGATCAATGCGCGGGCAAATGTATCCATACCACCAATATGCGCATGAAAAAGATCGTCAAGGTCAGTTGAGTTGCGCCGGATCTTTGCATCGAAGTTGATACCACCGCCTTTAAAGCCGCCTGCTTCCAATATCACAAGCATGGCTTCAACCAGTTCGGTAACATTATTCGGAAATTGATCCGTATCCCAGCCGTTTTGATAATCGCCGCGATTGGCATCAATGCTTCCAAGCATACCAGCATCGGCAGCCACCTGCAATTCATGCTGAAACGTATGACCCGCCAGCGTTGCATGATTCACCTCAACATTCAGTTTGAAGTCATCGAGTAAATCATATTGACGAAGAAAACCGATCACCGTTTCGCTATCGTAATCATATTGATGCTTGGATGGTTCGCAGGGTTTGGGTTCAATAAAGAAATTCCCTTTGAAACCATTTCTTCTCGCATAGTCTTTCGCGGCATGAAGAAATTTGGCAAAATGTTCTTTCTCCCTCTTCATATCTGTATTCAGTAAACTCATATACCCTTCACGACCTCCCCAGAACACATAATTTTCTCCGCCCAATGCTATGGTCGCATCTAATGCGGCCTTCACCTGGGTGCCGGCATGTGCCAACACATGAAAGTCAGGATTGGTCGCAGCGCCATTCATATATCTCCTGCTGGAAAAAAGATTGGCTGTGCCCCATAATAATTTTACGCCGTTGCTTTCTGTTTTTCTTTCAGATAGTCCGTGATCGCCTGGAGGCGTTTATCATTTTCTTTTACATCATTTGTATAATCCACTGCATCCACATCATGAAAACAATAATAAGGCAGGCCGAGTTTTGTGATGAATTCAAATGCAGCATCGGCTTTGTCTTTTGCTCTTTCAATGGCATCAGCTTTATCATTCCAGGGAAATAAATGCGTAGGCTCCCCAAAAGGATCGGCGCCACTGCCGCAGAAGGAATGCCAATAGGCACAGGCAAAACGCAAATATTCTTTCATCGTCTTTCCTGCCACCTTTTTATTTTCATCATACCAGCGGTACGCAAATGGGTTATCGCTGCCCTGGCCTTCATACTTTATTTTTGGAACAGCTTTGAAGAATTCCTTTTCGCCTACTCCATCGAGGCGGGCTTTGGTTTCAGTTGTAAATGACATTTTATTTAAGTGTTGGTTTGTATTTATTGTAAACTCAATGATACCGAATCCGGTTTATTCACTTTACTCAATTGGTCGTTCAATGATCCTTTCCATCTTTCATATAGCTCATCATACTTTTCTGCGTCCGTTGGCCTGACCACCCCGACTGGTTTCCTGTTTTGCAATGCAGTTTCCGCATTTTTGTAAATGCCCGCCCCGATGCCCGCTCCGATGGCGGCGCCAAAACTTCCGTCACCTTCATAAAATTCTATAGCTACATTATTGGCATTGACAAACGACTGTGTGAATACATCGCTTAAAAAAAATTGGCCTTACCGGCACGGATCACAGACGGGTTGATGCCATTTTCTTTCATAATATCAAGTCCATAGCGGAATGAAAAAGCAATGCCTTCCTGCACAGCACGAACAAGATGAGCCGTCGTGTGAATATTGAAATCAATATTATGAAAATGCCCGCCGACGATCTGGTTGTTCAGCATTCTTTCAGCTCCATTGCCAAAGGGCAATGCTATTAATCCATCAGAACCTGCCGGAATTTTAGATGCTGCTTCATTCAATCCTGCATACGTGTGATTAGCTCCGGCAATATTTTTCATCCAGCGATTAAAAATGCCTGTTCCATTTATACATAATAAGATTCCTATCCTCGTCTTATTATTTTCATGATTCACATGAGCGAAACTGTTGATCCGGGATTGATGATCATAACTCAGTTCATCGCATACTCCATAAATGACACCGGAAGTACCGGCAGTGGCAGCCACTTCCCCAGGTTGAAGCACATTTAAAGATAAAGCATTGTTAGGTTGGTCACCTGCCTTATAGGAAACAGGTATTCCTGTTTTGAGTGATAATCTTGCTGCGACAGTATCTTTCAGGTGTCCATGAATTGAAAATACCGGATCGAGTGAAGGAAATAATGTATGATCAAATCCGAAATAGCCAATAATATCTTTTGATATCTTATTTTGTTTAAAATCCCAGAATACACCTTCAGAAAGTGCCGATATGGTAGTGGTGCATTCGCCGGTCAATTTCATTGAAATAAAATCACCGGGCAACAGGACCTTATCGATCTTTTTATAAATAGCTTGTTCATTCTCTTCCACCCAGGCGAGTTTACTGGCAGTAAAATTTCCCGGTGAATTAAGCAAATGGGAAAGACATTGCTCCTCACCTATTGCATGAAAAGCTTTATTACCGATCCCGACGGCGCGGCTGTCGCACCATATAATAGAATTGCGAAGGACATGTTGATCTTTATCCACCAGTACTAATCCGTGCATCTGGTAAGCAATGCCAATAGCTGCGATATCAGCTGGGTCATATTTTTCTGTTGAATGGCATTTAAGAATTGCCTGTTTTACATTTTCCCACCATTGATCGGGGCTTTGCTCAGCCCAACCGGGTTGCAGTGAAATGATATCCGTTTCCGTTTCAGGAAATTGAGCCGAAGCAAGGCATTCCTGTGATTCAGCATCAATCACAGAAACTTTTATAGAAGAAGTGCCTAAATCAATTCCTAAAAGAAGCATTGGTTTGTAAACTCTTTTAACGACTAAGTTCCTTAAAAAAAACAAGAGAGGGGATAAATTAATTCATTCACCCCTCCCTTACGATTGCCTGTATAAGAACTAACTGCTTGTGAAAAGCCATTTGTTTAAGAACCGGCATCATAGCTGTTTCAACCCCTGCCATAGCCCTGCGTATGCCGGTTTTTTTCGATAACCCTGATCAAATAACAGCGGAAAATCTTCTCTTCCCAGTGTCAAAACTATCCAACTGTAGTTGTCTGAAATTCCCCACACCGTCACCCCATAGCGCTGCGATGCAGGAACCTTACTATAATAAGACTGCAAAACAGATTTATACATAGCAGCTTGCTGTTCCAAAAGTGTCTGTGTCGGAGTAAATCCTGCTACATTCGAAGGATTGATCCGGATGTCGAGTTCCGAAATCCTCACTTTCAAACCTGTAGCAGCTAATTTGGTAAACATCGCGTCAATGCCCGCCTTGTCTGTATTAATATTTATATGCATTTGCGTTCCGACGCCCGTGATGGGAACACCTTGCGATTTCAATTGATTGGCTAATGCGACAAACGAATCTACTTTAACGGGGTTTGATTCTAAATTATAATCATTCAAAAAAAGATCGGCAGCAGCATCATACTCTCTTGCATAATTAAATGCTTTGGCTATATATCCCCTACCCAGCCATTCAGCCCAATAATAAGTATCACCCGTTGTACCCGTTCCATTTCGTAATACAGAAGCGCCGTCTGTAAATGTTTCATTGACGACATCCCATGCTTTTACTTTTCCCGGATAGCGTGTGACGGATGCCCGTATCCATCTTTTCAAAGCCGTATCAACCTTTTCAGCCACGATCGCCGAACCGGGAAGCGCAGATGTAGCCGAAAATATTCTTATATCATCTATCCAGTAAGTCCCGAGTTTATTAAACCAAAACTTTAATGTTGGATTACTTTCTGCACAAGTAAATGGAATGGAATATTCGACCCAGGAGGCAGTTGGGTAAAGATCATAATTTGGTGTAAGCGTACTTCCGGTTCCAACCTGGTTGATGACCCTGAAACTTCCGCCTGCGGTACTTGTCTTCGCCCAAAGTTTCATGATATACTGTGTACCCATTACTCCCGGCCAGGTGTTGACGGTATTATTCTGTATCATTTGCACATCCCACGGATTGGTCCCAAGCGTTGTTACCGTCACTTTAGAAGCCCTGCTACCTTGAGGCGGCGATGACGTTTCTACTTCATATGTTGCAACCGCTGGCGCCGCTGCTAACCGTGCCCAATGCGGCGCAAAACTTGATGCACTGCCTTGTTCGAAATCCCCGTTTTGCCCGGTAAATACATCTGAGCCTCCGGCAACAGTTGCCAGTGATCTGAGATAATCGCCATTTTGATTCTGATGCCATGTCAATGTATGACCAAAGATCCATAGCCCGGCTGACGACGCCTGGTTCACCATTTCATCCGTTTTGCTAAAGTCAAATGATCCATCATTTTTTACAACAGCGCCATGCTTCATTTGATAACCGAACGTGACATTATTGGCTTCACGGCTTACGAGAGAGGCGTATGCAGGATCATTTTTATATTGAGTGTAATCGATGGCAAGGCCTACATAAAATGCCGCCCCGTTTTTTAATGGCCCGGTTGACGCTGTGTCAAAGGCTGCAGGAGGCGGGACTATTACCGGCACATCAGCAGATTTTTTGCAGGATAGCAAACAACCGCCAGCAATGCTGACAACCACCAATAAAATGAGCGTCTTATTTCCCATACATCAATTCTCCCTGATCATTTTTAAAATCGAAGAATTTTGTTTTTCCTTTTTTATAATCAAATGCTTACTCATTAATTCATTCTTCTTTCCATAGCTGATCTTATTTGCATCAAAGCGTCCGGCACTTGTTCTACCGGCATTTTGCATGTTTTATTTGTACAGACATAGATCAGCGTTTTGCCCTCCTGCAATTTATCTGCCAGCAAAGGCAGGTTCTCTTTATCAGTTCCACCCATGGTAACGCAGGTTGGCAGATAATTCCTTTGCAGCTCTTCGTTTCTTTTACAGGCATCCTTACCCGTTACCGCCACTTCATAAGTACCCTGGGAAAATAATCCTGCCAGCGAGCACCATTGCGCATAATAAACCGGCATCTGGCTGACCCGGCCTGAAACCGCTGAAAACATCTTTGCGCTTTTATCGGTGTAATCTTTATTATCAAAATAAACTCCAAGATCATAAAGCACTCCGGCCATGATCGCATTAGGCGAAGGGATAGCATTGTCAGCTATTTCAATGTTTCGTATCGCAAGGTCCGACACGCCTTCCGCCGTGTAACCAAACATCCCTGCGTGATCGTCATAGAGGTCAGCAATTGCATGATCAGTGACCTGGCGAGCTAATTCGAGCCAGTGTTTATCCAAACAAACCTGGTATAACCTTGTAAATGCTTTGGCTGTCCAGGCATAATCATCAAGAAAAGCATCAATGGAAGTTTTGCCATCTTTATAATTTCGTTTCATACTTCCATCTTTACCAATCATATTTTTTGCAAGAAATCCTGCATTCGATAAAGCTTTTGACAAATAATTTTCATTACCCGTTGCTGCATACGCATCGGTATAAGCCTTTATCATCATTGCATTCCAGGCAGTCAATATTTTTGTATCTGCTGCAGGTTTGTTGCGCTTGTTTCTCTCTGCCAGTAGCCTGCTTTTAACTGTGCTTAAAGCGGATTTAAAATTTTCCGGAGATTGTTTTTTCACTATTGAAAACTCCTCCGGCGTACCCGATGTGTATAAAATATTACTACCCTTTTCCCAATTGCCTTCCGGGGTGATATGAAAATATTCCGCAAGGCTACTTTGCCATTCACTTCCAGCAGCTTTATTAAAATCAGCCGCACTCCAGGCATAAAATTCTCCTTCACCGCCTTTGGTATCTGCATCCAGTGAACAATAAAAGCCTCCCCCCGGAGCAGCCAGGTCCCGTTCAATAAATGAGATCGTTTCTGTAAGAATGTTTTTGAAATAATTGTTTTGCGTAAGCTGGTAAGCATGTGCATATACACTTACGAGCTGGGCGTTATCATAAAGCATTTTTTCAAAATGAGGAATTCGCCAGAGGGTATCAGTAGAATACCGGGCAAAGCCACCGCCAAGCTGGTCATACATTCCGCCAAGGGTCATCCTGGTAAGTGTCGTCGTTGCAGCATCCAATGCCTGCTTGCTACCAGTGATATAATTATACTGCAATAAAAACTCTGTGACAGCAGGCATAGGAAATTTAGGCGAACCTTTTAAACCACCATTCCGGGTATCTGTTTGTTTATATATACTGTCAAAAAGATTTTGATAGCCTGCTTTATTTATTGCTACATTATCCGTTTGTAAAAAAGAGAGTTCTTCTTTAGCAATACCTTTTGTCAATTCGTCGGCTTGCTTTACCACCAGATCATTTTTCTCTTTATATGCCTGTGTTATTTGTAGTAATAATTTAATCCAGCTATTCCTACTGTAATATGTTCCTGCAAAAAAAGGTTTGCCGTCAGGCAATGCAAATGCATTCAAAGGCCAGCCGCCGCCGCCTGATAACAACTGGCAGGCATTCATATATATATTATCAATGTCCGGCCGTTCTTCCCTGTCCACTTTTATACAAATAAAATTATCATTCATTATCCGGGCTACGCCTGTATCCATGAACGATTCTTTTTCCATCTCATGACACCAATGACAGGAAGAATAACCGATACTTATGAGCAGGGGCTTATTTTCTTTTTTTGCTTTGGCGAGTGCTTCGTCACTCCATTCATACCAATCAACAGGATTATCTGCATGCTCCGCAAATAAGGACTGGTTGCATCTGGCAAGATGGTTTTGAAATTTGCGTGGTGAGTCAGCAGCAACCCGAAAGCGGCGATGATAAGGCGAAAGCCGCACTTACCACAAGGGCTATAAATATATTTACATCTTTTACCGGCATGCATCGCTGAATTTACCTTGTCTTTCCCGCAAATATTCTTAAGCTATCGTTATTAGAGCTTACCAATATTGCCCAGTTATCTTTTATTTTTACGAGTTTGATATCTTTTACATTAAATGGAACAAAAAAACCGCTCTCCAATGGTTTATAACTTTTGAAATTATTATTCTCCCAATCCTTTTAAGAAAACACCGGGCGAAGCATCGGCAGGAGTAGTTTCCACTTCCACATCAAACTTATTTCCGGCAATAAGAATATCTTTCTTACCATCGCCGTCAAAGTCTTTTACAATAATTCCATTAACCGTAGATAACTGCGCTTCTAATGGTAATTTTTTGCAGTGAATTTTCCATTATCATTCACAAAAATTACAGTTGAAAAAAGATGAGCCTGGTAATGCAAAGCTGTTTTCATTTCCTGGCTCCCAATATTCCTGAAAGATCGCTTTCTGCAAATGATAAATAAGTTGGAAATTTTGTTGCGATCATCGGGACATTGCTGTGATGTACATTCCCGACCCCGGATCGGTACAACGATATCATTCAAATGCTTGGCAAGAAAAATATCATTAGTGCCATTGCCATCAAAATCTTTTGCATACACTTCAAATGGTTTTTCCATGCTTGCCTGGAACTTATAATTCTCGCCAAGATTGCCTGCAATCAAATCCATGTCACCATCACCATCAATATCATCTGCTACTAATTTATCCCACCAGCCTTCTGTGTTATCGAATCCATACGTGGTGGACACATCTTTCATTTTTCCATCAGCATATTCAAAAACCTTGACTGGCATCCATTCCCCTGCTATGATCAGTTCTGCTTTTTTATCACCATTAAGATCAGCCCATACCGCCGATTTAACCATTCCTGGTCTTGACAAGATCCGGGGCTAACTCTTTTGTTTTATCAACAAACTTTCCTTTTTCATTTACCAATAAATAACTCTGCGGTGGCTGAGGATATTTATGCGCAACTACTTCTCCTCCCCTGAAAATATCCAGATCACCATCGCCATCAAAATCAAAGACAGCTACGCACGAACCACTGCTTACTTGTTGCCGGCAGTATTGATTTTGTAAAATTCCCTTTGCCATCATTGATGTACAACCTGTCCTGGTACATATCTGAACCTTCATGAAACTCGCTTCCTCCACTTACCACATATAGATCAGGATCGCCATCACCATCTGCATCAAAAAAGACAGTACCCATATCTTCATATTTCTTATCGGCTTCAAATGCCGGCACTGTTTTTTTTACAAATTTCCCGTTTTGCTGAATATATAAACTGCCCGGCTGATCTTTTGCGCCACCAATATAAAAATCTTCAGCGCCATCGCCATTTACATCGCCTGTTGCGATGAAGGGGCCATCCTTTGCAAATTCATGAGGCAGCAATACCTGGTCGGCATATTCATCATACTTATTTTCTTTATGCACAAATGGTGCTGATAATAATTGATCGGTAGCCTCGGCAAATAAAGGAGCATAATGCATACTATGATCCAAACCAGGAATGGCTTCTTTATACATCTACTTTTAATACCTGGTTTGCTTTAACGTTTGATAAAGTATTGGATTTGCCGTCCGGCCAAATTACCACTACACTATCAACCTGTTGTTCTTTTCCCAGACCAAAATGAACAATCGGGTCATTAGAAGAAAGATAACCTCTTACTGTTTTCTGCTGAAAATATTGCTCCAGCTTTCCTCCATTATATAATGTGATCTTAGCCCCGATACCATCTGCATTTTTTTCCGGGCCTTCTAATTTTATCCTGAGATAATTATTTTTCGCATTCGTAATATTCTCGTACAGGTCCGATTGCCCGTCAAGGTTATTAATGACCAGATCAAGATCGCCATCATTATCAAAATCTGCCACGGCTGCTCCATTGGAAAAAGTGCTGTCTTTAAAACCCCATGCTTCCGATACATTTTCAAATTGCAGATCTCCTTTATTTCTGAAGAGATAGTTCCTTACTTTGATAGGATCGTAAATATCCATATACTCTTTAAATCCCTTCTCAAACATTTCCTCTGCAGAACTATATTTATTCATATTGGCCTTGACATACAGATCCTGCTTCTTTGATATATCTCCATCAAATAGATCCCGCCTGTAGCCATTGGCAACAAAAATGTCCCGCTTACCATCATTATCAAAATCCGATGCAAGTGTAGCCCAGCTCCATTCTGTTTTGGAAACACCTGCCATTTGGGATACATCAGAAAAAAAGCCATTGCCGTGATTAAGGTGCAATACATTGTGCATGTATTGTTTTTGAAAGCCGCTATCTACTATGGCCCAAAAACCCTGCACATCCATTCTCGGCATGGAGACTTTGGACCGCTTATAATTTTCGGGTAGCATTTCCATCACCATAATATCTTCAAACCCATCATTATTAATATCGGCTATATCTGCGCCCATCGAAAACAGCGAAAGATGATTGGTCATGCTTTTTACCTCATCTTTGAACGTTCCGTTTTTCTGATTGATATAGAAGTAGTCATTATCTGCATAATCATTGGAAACAAAAATATCTTCGTAACCATCATTATTCAGATCGGCAGTCACTACAGACAGCGCATAGCCGAAATTGTGATTAATGCCCGCTTGTCTTCCTATTTCAATAAACTTTCCGTTATCGTTCCGGAATAATTTATCCCGGCATTTTTCCGTCGGGTTTCTTTTACCGGATACCATCCTTGACAACCCTAAATAAAATGAATCGGGTCTGCTGGTAAGATAAAGATCCAGATCATTATCATTATCCATATCAAAAAATGCGGCATGTATGAGAATAGCCGTCATCATCAAGCCCATATTGCTTTCGCTTCTTCTTTGAAAGTCAGGTCGCCCTGGTTTACATACAATAGATTTCTTCTTTCGCTATCCGCATCTTCAAACCCGCCCTTGCAAACATAAATATCCATCAACCCATCATTATTAATATCAACCATGGTGACACCATTATCCCATCCTGTGCCGCCATCCACGCCGGCAGATTGAGTGATATCTTTAAACTTCATGGCACCTTCGTTGAGGTATAATTTATTCGGGACTTCATTGCCTGCAAAATAAATATCCTGCAGGCCATCATTATTAATATCGCCGACAGCAACTCCTGCGCCATTATATACATAAGCAAAACTGTCAAAATAGTTTTTACCATAATTTTCATCTACGGCATTGTTGAATGTGATACCACTTTTTTCGGAAGAGACTTTTTTAAAAACAGGTTCGATAGCGGATTCTCCGTTTTTATTATTATCGCCGCAACCTGATATTATTAATAAACAAGCAGATAATACCAAACCCGGCAAAGGCAAGCAAAGATTTTTTTTAACTTTCATCACATTTTATTTTACATAGCCACTAATTTGTTCCGTTCACATATGTCAGGTATTTTTTGAAAACTGCATTTCCGACATTTCTGCCCAACCGCAAACCTTCGCGATTTTCAGCCGGAATATGATAACCACCCATCACACGTGGAAATCCCAGCCATATCCGCCGTTTCGGTGAACGTTGGGAATTTCAAATATACAGGTTCCCCAAGATTATCCGGTTCAGTTAGTTCGCCGGGAATACGTTTTACTTCTATACCAAAATGATCATCCTCTGTATAGAGACGCAATATTTCTGAACAGGCACCACTGATGGTACTGTGTCCAGAAACATAGCTGGGAAAAGCGGGGCATAAAAAAGCATCGGGTGAATAAGGTCGCCAATCCTGTCCTTTCATTTTTATCCATCCTTTTTCCGGACCTCCCCAGCCGCTGATCGTTTTATCTTTAAAATAATAGTGCACTAAAGCATATGGTCTGCGCAAAATCATAGTGCATTTTGGCATCCCAGCAGGCGATAAATGCATCCATAGCGGCAGCTTCAACAGCAAAATAACATTTTTACATCATCATCTAATGTATGTTTATCTCTTACCGATACATCCTGTGCAAAAATGAACCAATGTCCGGCCTGTTGTACAGAGCGTGGACCATCACGCATAAATTCAACCAATGCTTTTTGTTCGTTAGTAAGATTGGCCTGATAGTTCACAACTTCTGTCACTTCTGTTTTTAATTCATCAGAGCCAATTGCTGGCGGCGGCGGCGGCCTGAATTGATTAGCTGAATCCAGTAACAAAGGTTTTACTAATTGCCAATGAGCAGTGAGACAACCCGGGGCAAATTTTCCTTTCTTATCATCATAAAAATATTTTGGTTGCCAGTGACGGATATCATTCATCGTATCAGGGGGATTAATAGGTCTGTAACCAGTGTAATCTGAATATGGCTTTCCGTTCGAACCTTCCATTGAGCCAGCCTGATTAGAGCCATCATTCATCCTGGAACCGGCAATTGTTTTAGCTGCAAGATTCCCTATCCCAGCCGGTGTTGTTGGATCCACTGAATTATCACTTGGGTCGTAGCCAAACTCTTTCATTTTTTTTGTGATCGCTGCGGAATCAAATGCATAATAAACCATCATCGCACGGTAAGCGGCATAGCTGATAGCGGCTTCTTTGTTTTCCAATGTCCATTCTTTTTCCGGTCGGCGATCAACATCTTTCAGATAAACAGGATTCGCTTTAGAATCATATCTTGACCATGCATCGAATACTGCTGTCCAAATTAACCCAAGAAATCTCGATGTGACGGTTGGGCGGGGTGCAAATTTTTCTGTATCATCTGCCGTACAATTCATCGCAACTTCTCCCCATTTATAAGCTAAATTATCCTTCCCGGTGGGCTCTTTGGCAGATTCCTTTCCATTAGTGCAGGCAGAAGTAATTAATAATATCAGGAAAACCCTTGCAAACTTTTTCATAATCTAATTCTTTAAAGGATGTACAGATAATTACTATTCCGGTGCCTGATAATTTGCAAAATAGTAATGCTCGATATTTTTCTGTAATCAAAAGTGCTGAATGGCAGATCCCGAAATTGAGCTAAAAATATTTCTGTTATAACAAGTACAATTAATGAACAAACAGTGACAAAAATATGGTTTACTAATTTGCCGGAATTCTGCCGCCGTAAGAATCTAAGTCCTTTCCAGATCGCCTACATGCACACTTTATAATCTTCTACTCCCTTATTTTTAAATAAAAACCGGGGATAAATGGTTCCTCCCCGGTTTCTCCTAATGTAATCTTCTAAACTAATATTCTATAATCTCTTATTGATAACCGGGGTTTTGTGGATATGCCGGACCTTCAGTCACTAAATCAATTTGATCCTGCGGTATAGGTCGTAACATATTAAATGGCTGAACGCCGGCAGCAGCCTCGGTATTATATTGCTGAACCCTGGCTACAAGCGTCTTCGTTCGCGAAAGATCCCACCAGCGGGTATCCTCGGCATATAGCTCCCGGCTTCTTTCATCCAAAATGAAATCCAACGTTACCTGCGCTGCAGTTATTTGCTGGGCCGCGACAGCAGTTGCATATTGAGCCGGAGTTTGATTTGCTTTTAGGGCAGCCCTTGTTCTAAGAACATTAATCATGTCTGCCGCCTGTTGCATGGTTCCTCCTCCTTTGAAAGCTGCTTCTGCCGCTATCAAATAAACATCAGCAAAGCGGAATAAGATATAAGGCCTGTCTGAATAATCATTCATGTGTCCTCTTGTTGAATCGTCAAATTTTCTAACGCTCGGAAAATAAGCTGCCGTGTATTTAACGGTAGCTCCTGCCAAATGATCAGGTTCAAAGATGATTCCTTTGAATGCTGCTCTTTCTGCAGGAGTAACCAGCCTGTCTGCCATCCAGATTGAAGTATCTACCTTGTTAATTAATGTTCCTCTTGGAGTAACGGCGCCAGTAGATCCAACTGGCGTAGCATCCGGTGCAACTCCTGCAGGAGGAGAATTGGCTAACCATACTGTCTGGAAAGTACCATCATACCGGGCGTCAGTCGCCCTGTTGGCAAATGCTACATCCATGACATACTTTGTATTTGGTCTTAACCGGATAAAAGGGCGACCATTCTGAATATCTCTTACCGTTACATTCGCGCCGCCACCTGAGGGATAATTAGCATTGATAGTAGGATAATTCGGTCTCCAGAAAAAATTCGATTTATTCTCGCTAAAACTGGTTGCACCTCCACCCACGGCTGAATTTTGGCCAAACTTTAGATCCTTTGTGTGATCAATAACCATCAGCACTTCGGAGCCATATTCCTGTCCTTCTCTGAAAACAGTGTTGAAAAAAGGTAGCAGGTTTAAGCCATACGTGGCCTTATTGTCTATTATACTTTTTGCTGTGGTAAACGCACTGGTAAAATCAGACGCCTGTGCAACTGTGGACCATCCTCTCCAAAGATATGTTTTGGCCAACAGGTATAAAGCAGTTGCTTTGTAAGCAGGCTTACCCAAGCCTGCGCCAGGAGTATTAGGTAGATCAGCAGCCGATTCGGTAAAGTCCTTTATCATCTGTGCATACAAATCTGCTAAGGGTGCTGGTGCATCAGCAGCAGATGCAGAGGTATTGAAAGTGGTATGCAGAGGAACTGCACCAAAGGTAGTGACCAAATAAAAATAACAGAATCCCCGCAGGAATTTTGCCTGCGCCAGCAATTGCGTTTTTGTCGCTGCCGGTATATCGGCATCCGCTCCATATTGCAATACGCCGTTTGCAGTATTAATGTCCGTAAACAAGGTATTCCAAAAACCCGAATAGGTATTTGTGTTACTTTTTATGGATGCATTATTATAAATCATCCAGTCCGCGGCGCCATTGTCCACAGATCCACCCCGAAGGCTTTCATCCGTGCCGCCATCAAATAACTGTGTCCAAATCTGGTTTGCCCATTGCGTACGAAAACTGGTATAAATACCGGCAATACCTCCCTGGATACCATCAGACGTTGAGAAAAATGTGGGAGTAAAGCTCGTCCTGGGTTGCTCTTCCAATAGTTTCTTGCACCCCGTGGTAGCAAAAAACATTGTTCCAAAAAGCAGGCAATAAGCGAAATATTTATGTTTCATCTTATAATTGTTTTAAATATTAAAATCTCAGGTTTACACCAAAAATAAATTGGCGGGTAGGTGGAACACCCATACCGACAGTGATAGCACGATTATTCGCCACCGCCGTTGCTCCGCCGCCTTGAGTCCCAATTGCATTTCCAACGCCATTACCTTCCGGATCAAGACCCAGATTGTCTCTCACAAGTGGAGCCCACAGAATAAATGGATTCTGAGTAGAAACATAAGCTCTCAAGGATTGAATACCGGCCTTACTTAGTAGTGTGTTAGAAAAGTTATAGCCGATGTCAATTGTTCTGATCTTGATAAAGGAACCATCCCGGTAAGTTAATGTAGAAGTGAATTTCAAACCATCTACGCCAGCATCGGGTTGAGGAAATGCATTTGTCGGATTGGTAGGGGTCCAGTAATCAACCTTCAATTGCTCCACACGGCTGTTCAGGAAAAAAGGATACCCATTCCCACCACCATCTGCAGACAAATAGGTACAAACTACAGTTTGACCAAAGCGACCAAACAATACAAAGTTCAGATCAAAATTCTTGTATTCGAAGTGATTGGTCATGCCTGCTATGAAGTCAGGCTGAAAAGTACCCACGATCTGCCTGTCTGCGGCAGTAATTGCATTGTCCTTTCCAACATCCTCGATCTTAATATCGCCGGGTGCAGCTCCATATACAGCTGCCTGGGTAGCTTCATTTGATTGCCAGATACCAATCTTCTTATAATCGAAGATCACCGTTATCGGATGACCGACGAACCAACCGTTCCCTAAATCCTGCTGAAGACCACCCTGCAAGGCAGTAATTTTTTCCCTGTTAAAGAAAAGATTAAAATCAGTGGTCCAGTTGAGACCATTTTTGCTCCTGATATTTACACTGCTAAGCGAAAATTCCATCCCGTTGGAGGCCGTCTTACCTACGTTAGTCAATTGTGAAGTAATACCGACGCTGCCCGGGAGTCTTTTTTGTAATAAGATATCACTTGTCTTGGTATTATAGTATTCTATGGTACCAGACAGACGATTCTTAAAGAGTGAGAAATCAACACCGATATTCAATCCCGCCGTTTTCTCCCAGGTTAGATCCGGATTAGGAGCCGTATTGATGAGATAACCATTCACATAATTAACTCCAACAGAAGTAGCCGATCCGAAATTATAGAAATTGGCAGTAAGAGTACCTAAAGTTGTATATGGATTGATACCAGCATTTGAACTTATACCCCAACCAGCTCTTAGTTTTAAGCTGGACACAAACTTCACGTTTTCCAGGAATTTTTCCCTGTCAAGATTCCAACCTAAAGAAACGGCAGGATAAGTTACCCATTGATGGCCCTTGGCCAATACCGACGCGCCATCTGTTCTCACGGTAGCAGTAAGCAGGTATTTATCATCAAATGAATAAATAGCCCTGCCCATATAACCGATCAAAGCGGATTCACTAAAATTTCCACCTTGCGGTGTGATTGTACTTACTTGTTGCCAATTATAATCCTGCATAAAGTTGGCGGGGACACCTACTCCATTAAATTGCTGGGACTGAAAATGGTTTTTTTGTATTTCCTGTAAAACCTGCGCCTGCAATTTATGTCTTTGGGCAAAGGTCTTACTATACTCAAACGAATTGTTGATGGTATATTGCCAGCCTTCAGCATTTGACTGACTGAGGTTTGAATTTGCTGTAACAGTATTCGAATTAAAAACCGTATTTGGCCCGGTATAATTGTCATTAAGTGTTTGTGACCATCCGTAACCAAATGTTGTCCTGAATTTAAGATCCTTTATAATTTTTATTTCAGCCATAAAAATTATGCTGGAATTGGTATCTCCGGCTAAACGCTTTGATCAGGTCATCATTGTCAATAGAAGTAAGCGGATTGATCTGTTGATCATCTACTCCCTGCTGAATCGCCGGTTTGAAATTGAGCGTTCCATCAGCATTATAAGGTTTAAATAAAGGCCATAATCTTGTTGCTGATCCATAGGCATTAGTTCCAAGCCGGTTTGAACGAAGCATAGTGTTGAAACTTGTAAAGCCAACTTTGATCCGCTCCGACACTTTATGATCTATATTCACATTGAATGAAAAACGATTCAAAATCTGGTTACGTGTATACACCGGTTTCCCTGTAATAACCCCCACCAAAAAAATATTGCGTCCTCTCATTGCCTCCCCGCACACTTATATCATGGCTGGTTCTTATCCCGGTCGTAAGCAACATATCCTGCCAATCAGTACTGACACCTTCCTGAAGGTTCGTTTGTTCAATTGCCCGAAGTGCATAAAGGCTATTACCCGGGCTGGGTTGGAATTACCCACTGCCGCATCCGCTTTAAACTGGGCATATTCCTGTCCATTGAAAAGCCGGTATGTGCCAATGACATTAACCATCCCTACATATCCGTTATAGGTCGTAACTGCCTTGCCGGCCCTACCGCTTTTCGTCGTTATAATAATAACGCCGTTTGAGCCACGGGAACCATAAATAGCTGTAGCAGATGCATCTTTCAAAACATCAAGACTGGCAACATTTTCCGGATTAATATCATTGAGACTTCCTCCATAAACCATTCCATCTACAACAAACAATGGATTATTATTGCCGGTTATGGAACGGTTACCACGAATCCGGATCTCACCTCCTGTTCCTATCGATATTGCCGTTATTTACTATGTCAACGCCGGCAGCTCTTCCCTGTAATTGGTTTAAAACATTTGGTGCTTTTATCTCGTTAAGCGTTTCTCCCTTTACAGACACGGTAGAACCTGTAACATCCTTTTTTCTTTGTGTACCATAACCGATGACCACTACTTCGCTTTCTGTTTTTTCCAGTGAAGGAAGTGATACATCCAAAGTTTGTTTGTTATTAACTCTGATTTCCAGTGATGAGAAGTTAACCGCGGAAATAATTAATGTTCCGTTTGATGGCGCCATGATTTCATAGTTGCCATTGTCGTCAGCCGTGGTCCCGCCAACAGTGCCTTTGACTATTACCGAAGCTCTCGCTACCGGCCGTCCGTTTTCGTCTGTTACACGTCCTTTAACACGGATATTATCCTGAGCGAACACGGGCAGCGAGAAAAAAAGAATGAGCAAACCAGAACATGCAAAGGCAATGATCTTTGGCAGTAACCTGTTTTGCGGCAAATGGATTTTTTGCGAACCTTTTTTTGAAGATTTCATAACCAGCAGTTTTTAAGTTTAGAAGTATTTAAAAGTTGGCGACCAACTCTATTGTCAGGTTATCGAATAACCTTTCGTTTCATTTGGACGGACAATTATCATTTTCTGCCAGTTCGATGAACTGACGATCCCGGTATTAATTATTTTTTTTGCCGGGGGTCGATGTTTGCAATTTTATTCGGTAAAATTTGATTTTCCAATCCGCAGTCCTGCAGTAAAAAAGAAGGAAAAAGATGGTGTATGTTTCTAAAAATAGAAAGTTCAAAACTAATAGAACCCTGTCGGAGCAAGGGTTTTAATGACACTGATTGAATTTTATCTCTTATTACGGCAAGCATGCAAAAGCAATTGGCAAATCGAATGTAAAGAGATTTTTTTGAAAATTGCAACCGATTGCAATTTTTTTTTCAAATAAAGGTTCTTTTATTTGTAAAACAAAGCCGCCAGGTATGGCCGACGAGAAAGAAATAACGATCTATGACATCGCGAAACATCTTAATATCTCGGCTACCACAGTAAGCCGGGGATTGAAAGATCATCCTACCATTAATAAGAATACACGCAAAAAAATTGTCGAAGCTGCCAGGCATCTTGGCTACCGTTCAAACACTTTCGCAAGCAGCCTGCGGAGTAAAAAGACACATACCATCGGCATTATCGTACCCCGCCTGAATAGCCATTTTATGTCATCAGCACTGGCAGGTATGGAAGACGCCGCCACCCGGGAAAGCTATAACCTGATCATTAGCCAGTCTCTTGAAAGTGCTGAAAAAGAAATTGCCAATGCCCACACAATGTTTAATAAAAGAGTGGACGGATTACTTGCTTCCCTGGCGTATGATACGGAGAGCATAGATCACTTTGAACCCTTTTTCAAGAAGGGAATTCCTATCATCTTTTTCGACCGTGTTTTTGATCATAAGGAAAGCACGAGCGTGGTAATTGATAATTATAAGGCTGCTTATGACATTACTAAACACCTGATAGACAATGGGTGCAGGAGAATCATGCATCTCGGGGGGAATTTGCTTAGAAATGTTTACACTGACAGGTTAAGAGGTTACAAACAAGCATTATCAGACCACAAAATCAAATTTGAAGAAAAGCTTTTATTTATGAGTAAACTGAATGAGGAAGCAGGCGCAGAAGCAGCAAAGCTGATACTAAAAATGGGTACTAAACAACCTGACGGAGTTTTCGCGGCAAATGATACCGCGGCGGTTTATTGTATGATGAAATTAAAAGAAGCTGGTATTGGTATTCCTGCTGACATTGCTTTTGCCGGATTTAATAATGACCCTATAAGCAAAATAATAGAACCAAATCTTACGACTATAAATTATTCAGGGTATGATATGGGTGAGGCATCTGTGACCAGCCTGATCAACCATTTGAATGGCATATCCAACGTAAAAGCAACTAATACAATTATCCTTCGCTCCGACCTGGTTATTCGCGAGTCTTCGTTAAAAAACAAAAGTTTGTAGTTGGATTTTTTTTTGCGATTTTTATGCAACCGATTGCAGCATGAAGCCCAAAAAAGACGTTACCATATATGATATAGCTCTGAAGCTCGACCTGTCGTCAGCCACTGTCAGCCGGGGATTACAGGACAATCCTGCTATTAATAAAAACACCCGGAGAAAGATCCAGGAAACTGCGCGGGAACTGGGATACAGGCATAATACATTTGCCAGCAGTCTTCGCAAACAAAAGACAAATACCATTGGCGTTATCATTCATGAATTGAACAGTAATTTCATCACATCCGTATTGGCAGGTATAGAAAAAGTAACAACCGAAGCCGGTTATGATCTCATTATCGCCCACTCGTCCGAGAGCTATGAAAAAGAAGCTGCCAATGCATTGAATCTATTTCATAAAAGAGTTGATGGACTGATCGCCTCGCTGGCATTTGATACTGTTGGACTGGAGCACTTTAAATCTTATGAGGAAAAAGGAATACCGGTAATTTTTTTTGACAGGGTAGAAGAAAAAAGTGAAAGCACTAAAGTGATCATCGATAACTACAAGTGCGGTTACCAGGCTACAAAACATCTGATCGAACAGGGATGCAAAAGAATTGTAATGGTGACTGCAAGTCTGAAGCGCAATGTATATGCTCAGCGTCACAAAGGATATATGGACGCTTTATACGATAATAATATCCCGTTTGAAAAAGATCTTGTTCTTATTAAGGACCTGAGTGAACAATGTGGGATTGAAGCTGCTCTGCAAATATTAAAAATGAAGCCCTTGCCAGATGGCGCTTTTATCACTAACGACTTTTCAGCAGCCGTATGTATGCAGACATTAAAAGACTATGGGGTAAAAATCCCGGAAGATATAGCCATTGTTGGCTTTAACAATGATGCTATCAGTAAGATTGTAGAGCCACAGCTTACTACAGTGCATTACCCGGGTCTTGATATGGGAGAGATAGCTGCCCGTAATCTTATTAATCATTTAAGGGGTGTTTCAAATATTAAACATACCAATACCATTGTAGTGCGATCTGAATTGATCATCAGGAAATCGTCGCTTAAGAAACATGACCATTTATAAATGCGGCGTAATATGAAAAAATGCCAAACACCTGTACTGAAAAAAGAAAACAATTCAACAGCGGTGAAAGTGTTAGTCAAACTTTTGAGCTGTCAACGAAAGTAACGATTGGTAATCTCGTCTTACATTTGTTCAAACAAAGATCACCATGAATGAAGCGAACCAAAAAAGAATTGCTATAGTAACAGGCGGAGGATCAGGTCTTGGTCTTGCCATTGCAGAAAAGTTCACCTGCAACGGAATTGAAACAGTGATCGTAGGTCGTGACGAAGAAAAACTAAAGAAAGCAAAAGCACAACTGGGTGAAAAATGCCACCCGATGATCTGCGACGTGAGCAACCTGCCATCTATCCCCGCATTGATTGAAAAAGTGATAAAAAAATTCGGGCAAATTGATGTCCTGGTAAACAATGCCGGTATCAATATGAAAAAAGAATTTACCGAAGTAACGGATGAAGAATTTCAACAAATAATTACGACCAACCTGTGTTCTGTTTTTGCCATATCACGAGAAGTAGTGAAAGAAATGTTGAAAAGAAACAGTGGTTCGATTATTCATATCAGCTCGATGGCCGCACAATATGGTTTGCCGAAAGTAATTGCCTATAGCGCTTCGAAAACGGCGATCGATGGTATGACAAGAGCGATGGCGGTGGAATTGTCACCGAAAGGAATTCGTGTCAATGCTATAGCGCCGGGATTTATTGAAACAGATATGACAGCAAAAGCATTGAACAGCGACCCGGAAAGAAAACAAAAAGTTTTTGGAAGAACTCCGATGGGCTATATGGGAAAACCGGCTGATATTGGTGAAGCGGCATTGTTCCTCGCATCGGAAACGGCTAAATACATAACCGGGATTATATTACCTGTGGACGGAGGAAACTCTATTGGGTTTTGAATCGTCTGGGTAAAGAAGCCTTTATTGATCCAATATTCTTAGAAAACATACTGCCTGTATACTTACTGTTATTAATTTTTAGGACATCTAAATATTAACGATGTACAAAGGAAACATTTTGCTGCTTCCGTTGGCAGCTTGTCTTTTTATTTCTACGCAGGCTCAACAAGTAATAAGTGACAAACCACAACCCGGCTCCCTGGAAATTGTCTCCGCCAATAGCAATGCGATCATCTGTACCGATCCTGAAGATCTTTCCCTAATACAAAGATCTGCTGCATGGCTGCAGAACGATATTGAAATGGTTACCGGGAAAAAACTTTCTTTATCAACTTCCCTTCCATCAACTGCAAAGAATATTATCATTATCGGAACCATTGAGAAATCGAAACTGATTCAACAACTGATTCAACAAAAGAAACTCAATGTTGATAAGGTTAAAAATAAATGGGATGCCTATTTAATTCAAATTATTGCAAATCCATTTAAAGGTATTTCCAATGCAATAGTGATCACAGGCGGCAATAAAAGAGGCGCTGCATATGGTGCGTTGGAATTATCAAAACAAATAGGAGTATCGCCGTGGTATTGGTGGGCAGATGTGCCGGTGAAAAAGAAAACGGCTTTATTTTTTAAGACAGGAACAATTGTCTCCGACGCTCCCAAAGTAAAATACCGCGGCATATTTATTAATGACGAAGCGCCTGCTTTTTCAGGGTGGACAAAAGAAAAATTCGGCGGCGTTAATCATTTGGTCTATGAAAAAATGTTTGAATTAATATTAAGACTCAAAGGAAATTATCTGTGGCCGGCTATGTGGGGGAATGCTTTTAATGATGATGATACAATGAACCCGGTGTTGGCTGATGAATATGGTATAGTAATGGGGACATCGCATCATGAACCAATGCTGAGAGCACAGCAAGAATGGAAAAGGTATGGAAAAGGAAGATGGGACTATGACAGCAACGAAGTTGTTCTGAAAGATTTCTGGCGAAAAGGAATTGAAAACATGGGCACCCATGAAAGTATTGTTACCGTTGGCATGCGCGGTGATGGCGATATGCCGATGACAAGAGGAACAGCTACTGCATTACTGGAAAGAATTGTAAAAGATCAACGCCAGATCCTTGAAGAAGTGACGGGCAAACCCGCTTCACAAACGCCACAGTTATGGGCTTTATATAAAGAAGTGCAGGATTATTATGATAAAGGGATGAGAGTACCGGATGACGTTACATTATTATTATGTGACGACAATTGGGGGGATATTCGAAAATTGCCAAGAGTAACTGATAAACCAAGAACCGGTGGCTATGGTATCTATTATCATTTCGACTATGTTGGCGGGCCAAGAAATTATAAATGGCTTAATACAAACCCGATCCCGAGAGTGTGGGAACAAATGCATCTCGCTTATGAATATGGCGTAAGAAATATCTGGATCGTGAATGTGGGTGATCTGAAACCTATGGAATTTCCGATTTCATTCTGGTTTGATTATGCCTGGAATCCTGATAGAATCGAAGCCGATGATCTGCAAAAATATACAGAGCAATGGGCTGTAGATCAGTTCGGAAATAAACATGCAAAAGAAATTGCTGAGATCATTTCCAAATACACAAAATACAATGGAAGAAGAAAGCCAGAGCTCCTTGATGCCAATACATACAGCCTGCAGAACTATAATGAAGCAGAACGAGTAACCGAGGACTGGAATGATCTTTTAACAAAAGCGGAAAAAATAAATGATGATCTGCCGGCAGAATATCGCGACGCATATTTTGAACTCGTACTACATCCCGTAAAAGCCTGCGCTAACCTGCAGGAATTATATACGGCTGTTGCTAAAAACAAATACGCTTATTCCAACAAATGGGCTGAAGCATATCAGTATGCAGATAAAGCAAAACAGTTTTATATGACTGATTCTTTGATCTCTGTTCAATATCATGAACTGGCCGGCGGTAAATGGAACCATATGATGGACCAAACACATATCGGTTACACCTATTGGCAACAACCACCACGACAGCGAATGCCCGAAGTAAAATACGTTCCGCAGGATTCTATTGTCAACAAACCTAACGCAGCTTTTCCCGACGTTGCCAGGGCTACGTTGCCGACTGGTATAAAGGGGAATGTTTTTTATGAACAGGAAGGCTATGCATCAATAGAAGGCAATCACTTTTCAAAAGCGGTCAATAAAAACAATATCACCTGGAAAGTATTACCTGATCTTGGTAAAACCGGATCTTCAGTGACTGCGTTTCCTGTGACATCAATGGAACAAAAACCCGGAGGCAATTCACCGCACCTGGAGTATGAGATATATGTATATGATACGGGTAATGTAAAATTGAACGCCTACTTCTCTCCTACGCTGAATTTTCATAACACTGAGCAAGGCTTGCAATATGCTATTTCCATTGACAACGAAGCACCGCAAATACTAAGCATTAACAGTGAAGATAAAAACACCGGCGCCGGTATCTGGAATTCATGGGCTTCGAATAATATCATTATCAAAACAACGAATCATACAATATCAAAATCCGGGAAACATATCATTAAATACTGGATGGTGAGCCCGGCAGTGGTATTGCAAAAGATAGTGGCAGATTTTGGCGGAATGAAGCCAAGCTATTTAGGACCACCCGAAACAATCTCCAATAACAATAAAAAATAATAATATGCGCAATAAGATTTTTTTCGTTTTAGTTACTATTTCTATCGCGTTAATGCAACCAACTTTTTCTGAGGCGCAAAAAGACAGGGCTTCTGATATCCCTTCCCTGAAAGACACCTTTAAAAAAGATTTCCTGATCGGCACTGCGTTAAACACTCGACAAATAGAAGAAAAAGACCCACAGGCTGCTGCATTAATACCACAGCAATTCAATGCAGCCACGCCGGAAAATATTATGAAGGCCGAGATAATTCATCCGCAATGGGATAAATACAATTTCGACCTGGCGGATAAACTTGTTGAATACGCCAAAAAAAATAATATAAAAGTAAATGCACACACTTTAATATGGCATAGCCAGTTGCCTGCTTTTATGCGCAGAATAAAAGATGCAGATTCAGTACGTCAGTATATGACAAATCATATTACTACTGTCGCAGGACGATATGACGGCAAAGTATATTCATGGGATGTCGTGAATGAAGCATTGAATGAAGACGGCACGATGCGCAAATCTGTTTTTCTTAATAATCTCGGTGATGATTTTGTTGTTGAAGCATTTCGATTAGCACAAAAGGCAGCGCCCCATACTTTGCTTTATTATAATGACTACAACATTGAACAACCAAATAAAAGAGCAGGCGCCATCGCATTAATCAAAAAGATACAAGCGGCCGGTGTTCGCATTGACGGTGTAGGCATACAAGGACATTGGCACCTGAACAATATTCCTTTAAAAGATATTGAAGAAAGCATACAAGAATTTTCTGCCTTAGGAATAAAAGTTATGTTTACTGAATTAGACATTGAAGTGTTGCCACGCAATTTCCAGGGAGCCGATGTCAACCAGCGTATGCAGGGAAATGCTCAAATGAATCCTTATAAAGATGGATTACCTGATAGTGTGCAACAACAGTTGGCAAATGACTATGAGGCATTGTTCAAACTTTTTCTGAAATATAAAGACAAAATAGACCGCATTACTTTCTGGGGCGTAAATGATGGACAATCGTGGCTGAACGGTTGGCCTGTTCCCGGCAGAACCAATTATCCTTTGTTATTCGATCGTGAATTCAAACCCAAACCCGCATTTTACAAAGTGATTGAAACAAAAAAGAAGAGCAACGAGAAAAAAGGTTTCTGACCAGGAGATCATTTTAATAACCATCAATATGAACACAAGCAACCAAAAATTGTCCGTATTTGAAAAGATTGGCTATAGTCTTGGCGACCTGGCAGCTAATCTCGTATTTCAAACTTTAGTAACCTACCTCGCCTATTTTTATACAGATATATATGGACTTAAAGCAGGAGACGCTTCTGTTATTATATTGGCAGTTGGCCTTGTAGCTGCATTTGGATTTAACCCGGTCATTGGTGCGATTGCAGACAGAACCAATTCAAGATGGGGAAAATTCAGGCCGTGGATATTATGGACCGCTATTCCATTAGGTATTGCAGCATTCCTGGCATTCAGCACCCCTCATTTTTCTTACAAAGGAAAATTAATTTATGCGGTCATCACCTACACGCTTTTGCTTTTACTCTATGCAGCTAACAATCTTCCTTATGGCGCTTTGAGTGGCGTAATTACCGGAAATATGAAAGAACGCAACAGCATGTCGGCTTATCGTTTTGTTGCGGTAATGTTTGCTCAATTTTTTGTACAGGTTTTCATGCTTCCTATTATTTTATATGTAGGCGGTGGAGATAAAGCTGTGGGCATTGAAAAACTAATGTCATGGCTGGCTGTCATCGGAACCGTAATGTTACTGATTACATTTTTAACAACAAAAGAACGCATTGTTCCTAAGCCTGAACAAAAATCAACTCTTGGACAGGATTTAAGAGATCTAAGCAGGAACAAGCCCTGGATCATTATGCTTGTGCTCACTTTGCTTGTATTTATAACATTGGCTATGAAAGGAGGTTCCTATGTTTATTATTTTAAAAATTATGTAGATAAAGAAAGCCTGACCAGCATTTATTGACCCTGTTCTAAAAGCATTTTCAAATGCTGGGATTAATTTCTTTGGTGATGACCCTGTATCTGCGGGATTTGGTTTATTTAATGCTGGTGGAATTATTTGTATGATCATAGGAATTACTATATCAAAAAAGCTTGCAGATAAATATGGCAAAAGAGATGTGTTTGGCATAGCGCTATTTATTTCCACTTTGTTCATCCTCGCATTTTATTTCTTTCCTCCCGCATCAGTGAAACTGATATTCGCTTCCCAGATATTACACGGCTTTTTTTATGGCATCACCATTCCATTGCTCTGGGCAATGATCGCTGACGTGGCCGACTTTAGTGAATGGAAAAATAACAGGAGGGCCACTGCAATTATTTTCTCTGCCATGATGGTAGGACTGAAGGCGGGACTAACTATTGGCAGTTCCATATTAACATGGTTGCTTGGAGTATATAAGTATGTGCCCAACAGCACAACGGGTCAGCCGGAAAAAGCTATTACCGGAATCAAAATGCTGGTGAGTGTATATCCGTCTATTCCTTTTTTGATCGGCGTTGCTTTACTTTTCTTTTATGAGATCAATAAAAAATTCGAAACACAAATAGAAACCGATTTATTACAAAGAAGAATTGTATCACCATAAATTCTGAATGTGACAAAGTGTAAACAATATTTATAAGAAAAATTAAGCCCCGTCACTGCGAATAAAGAGAAGTAACGAGGGGTTAAGGAGGTCCTATGCCAGAAGATCCGATTGACCAAATAGATTTTGAGATATTAAACAGGAACGCTATATCGCAACCATTGGTAAAGAATATCTATACCGCTGATCCGTCGGCTCATGTATTCAATGGTAAGATTTATATCTATCCTTCGCATGATATAGAAAATGATGTCCCTTTCGATGATCTTGGAAGTCATTTTGCCATGGAAGATTATCATGTATTGTCTATGAATTCGCCGGAAGACACTCAGGCAACTGATCATGGTGTTGCGTTACACATCAGAGATGTCCCCTGGGCCGACAAACAAATGTGGGCGCCTGATGCAGCAGAAAAAAACGGAACATATTATTTATACTTTCCGGCAAAAGACCATGATGGAATTTTCCGCATCGGTGTAGCAACCAGTTCTTCACCAACAGGTCCATTTACTCCGCAACCTGAAGCTATTAAAGGAAGTTTCTCTATAGACCCTGCTGTTCTCAAAGATGATGATGGCGATTACTATATGTATTTCGGCGGTATCTGGGGCGGACAGTTACCACGCTGGAAGACCGGCACTTTTAACGCAGAAGGTGAAGGCCCCTTCGCTCACCTGCCGGCAGACAATGAACCAGCACTATGCGCTAAAGTAGCAAGGTTAACTGATGACCTGCTGGAGTTTGCCGAAAGGCCTAAAAACCTAATCATCGTTGACGAAGTGGGTAATCCCTTGCTTGCAGGCGATAATGAAAGGAGATTTTTTGAAGCATCATGGATGCATAAGTACAAAGGCAAATATTATTTTTCTTACTCTACAGGCGATACACATTTTATTTGTTATGCGATGGGCGACAATCCTTACGGACCTTTTACTTATAAAGGAATTGTATTAAACCCGGTTGTCGGATGGACAAACCATCATTCCATCGCTGAGTTCAATAACAAATGGTATTTGTTTTACCACGATTCCAGCTTATCAAAAGGAGTTACTCATTTAAGATCGGTAAAAGTAACAGAACTGAAGTATAATGACGACGGAACGATTCAAACAATTTCTCCTTATAAAGAATAATGAACATGAAATTGAAGACAACCGTATTGTTTTTGAGTTTAATTCTATCCATTGCTTTATCAGCGCAGGTTAAACTGCCGAGACTGATAAGAGACAGCATGGTATTGCAAAGAGATAGCAAAGTAAATGTATGGGGCTGGGCAGCGAATGGCGAAAAAGTTACCGTAAAGTTTAATGGTAAAACTTATAAAACAAAAACCGGCGCTGATGGCAAATGGTTATTACAACTATTACCGATGAAGGCAGGCGGGCCTTATACAATGGAGGTCAGCGGCAGCAATAAAATAATGATCAAAGATATATTGATCGGTGATGTCTGGATCTGCTCCGGTCAGTCCAATATGGTGCATCAAATGAAATTGCATAGTGTGCGGTATGCTGACGAAGTCGCCAATGCAAATTACCCGGAGATAAGACATTTCTGGATTCCCACTATGACTGATCTTAATGGTCCACGTGAAGATCTGCCAACCGGTTACTGGAAATCGGCGAACCCTGAAGATGTTCTTGAGTTTTCCGCCATTGCTTATTTTTTTGCCAAAGACATTTATGAAAAATATCATGTGCCTATTGGCTTGATCAATGCCAGCGTCGGTGGCACTCCTATCGAAGCATGGACAAGTGAAGAAGGCTTTAAAGATTTTCCCTCCATATTAAATACTATTCAGAAAAATAAAGACACGGCTTATATCAATGGTCTTTCAAGAAGAAATATTGGCAACAATACAAACAGGCCTCCAAGACAGGAAGATAAAGGACTGACTGGTCCGAAGACATGGTATGATATTTCCTATTTACCTAAGGAGTGGCATACGATCAATATACCGGGCTACTGGGAAGACCAGGGTATTAAAGATCTCAATGGTATCGTGTGGTACAGAAGAGAGATTGATGTCCCCGCTTCAATGGTTGGCAAACCAGCAAGAGTATTTCTCGGAAGAATTGTAGATGCTGATGTATTATATATAAATGGTAAACAGGTTGGCAATACAACTTATCAATATCCACAAAGAAGATATGATGTACCGCCGAATTTATTGAAAGCCGGCAAAAATATTTTCGTTGTCAAGGTGACCAACAATTTTGGCAAGGGTGGATTTGTTCCTGATAAACCTTATTGTTTGTTTGCAGGTAATGATACGATTGATCTCAAGGGTACATGGGATTATAAAGTAGGTGAAGTGTTCACTCCCCGCAGCGGATTTGGCGGAGGCGGGGGTGGCATTAATGCACAAAACCAACCGGCGGCTTTATATAATGCAATGGTTGCTCCATTGATCAATTACACTATCAAAGGTTTTCTCTGGTACCAGGGTGAAGCAAACTCGGGTCGTGCCGATGACTATGCAAAATTGCAACCGGCACAGATCATTGACTGGAGAAATAAATGGAAACAGGGTAATCTTCCATTTCTATTTGCACAGTTGCCCGGATTTATGGACTATAACTATTTGCCTTCAGAAAGCCAATGGGCGGCACTAAGAGAATCACAATTAAAATCTTTATCAGTTCCAAATACAGGAATGGCTGTTGCGATTGATCTCGGTGAGTGGAACGATATACATCCAGACAGGAAAAAAGAAGTGGGAGATCGTTTGGCATTAGCGGCCGAAAAACTTGCGTATGGGGAAAACATTGTTTACTCTGGTCCGATCTATCAGTCATCAGCAATTGAAGGCAATAAAATAATTATAAGGTTCAGCAGCGTGGGAAGTGGTTTGGCAACAAATGATGGTGAAGAACCGGGTGAATTTGCCATTGCTGGCGCTGATAAAAAATTTGTTTGGGCCAATGCTAAGATCGAAGGCGATAAGGTGGTTGTTTGGAATGATGAGATAAAAGATCCGATGTATGTGCGGTATGCATGGTCTGATATGCCGGTCAATCCAAACCTGTTTAATAAAGAAGGTTTGCCAGCATCACCATTCAGAACGGATAAATAAAATAAAGTCTGTCTATTTTTTTATAAAACGGATGTGAACTTTAATTCCTGATAATAACTGAGTATGAAAATTGTTTTTTCTATTTTACTTTTCGCATTGATGCTTGTTTCGCAGTCAGTTTCTGCCCAGGTAAAGGTAAAACACAGGGTAATTATTTTATCTGATATCGAAGCTGACCCCGACGATACTCAATCCTTTGTACGCTTATTTCTATATGCTAATGAAATTGATATTAAAGGGTTAATCGCTACAACCTCCTGCTGGCATAAAACAAGAGTGGATCCGGAATCAATAAAAAAAATAATAAACGCCTATGGAAAAGTACAACCTAATCTTTTAAAGCATGAAGCAGGATTTCCCACTGCACAGGTACTTTTACAACTGGTAAAACAAGGGCCATCGAAATATGGAATGGAGGGAGTTGGAAAAGGAAATGATTCACAAGGTTCTGACTGGATAATAAAAGTACTGGAAGAAAAAGATGAACGTCCCTTATGGATTTCAGTGTGGGGAGGCGCCAATACCCTTGCCCAGGCATTATATAAAATTAAAAACACAAAAATAGAAGCCGGGGCTAAAAAACTAATTGCCAAACTCAGAGTTTATACCATATCCGACCAGGATGACTCCGGTATCTGGATCAGGAATAATTTTCCTGACCTGTTTTTCATTGTTAGCCCGGGCGATGATTATGGAAGTTCAACATGGGGTGCTATTAATAGTTTGATAAAAGGGATAAACAATGATGAGATTAGCAACCAATGGCTGGCAAAAAATATTCAGCAAGGGCATGGCCCTCTCGGCGCTGCATATCCTGATGTTGCTTACGGAATGGAAGGAGATACACCCTCGTGGTTATCGTTAATACCAAACGGGCTAAGTGAACCTGAGCATCCTGACTGGGGTGGTTGGGGTGGTCGTTATGAATTGTACAAACCGGATTTTTCAAAACTGAAAAAAGGAAGCTCTGGTGTTCCGTTTGAACCCGAAGCGAGAGAAATATGGACAAATGCCATGGATAGTTATTCGCCCTTTATTTATAAAGAATATGGACGAACCGTTGGAAAAGACACGGCATCATTTACTGATAGTAAAGTGACTTTATGGCGTTGGCGAAACGATTTTCAAAACGATTTCGCAGCACGAATGGATTGGTGTACAAAATCATATAAAGAAGCTAATCATCCACCAGTTGCAGTGTTGGATCATCCAGATCACATAACTGTAAAATCAGGGGAAGTTTTTGGCCTGGACGCAAGTGCGAGTACCGACCCTGACGGAGACAATCTTAGTTATTTATGGTTTAATTATCCGGAGGCTGGTTCCTATAGAAAGTTGGTAGCTACTTCGGCTGAAAATGCACACGGAGTTTATGTAGTTGCTCCTGAAGTTCAGAAAAAAGAAACAATTCATTTTATTCTGAAAGTTACGGATAAGGGAATGCCGGCATTATCAAGATATAAGCGGGTAATTGTGACAGTATTACCAAAATAAATTATTACAATGAAAAGGAACGTCTTATTTTTTTTGTTACTGGCCATCTTTAATAATTCGATAGCACAGGAAATAAAAATTGATAGCAGCAAATACCCACGCATCGTAACATTTACGGCTCAGCAGGATCATGATAACATGATGCAGCAGTTAGGTATAAAAAAATTAAGACCGGGCCCAAGTGGAAATGAATCAGCGCCGAATCACGCCAACTATGATGAATCATTGGCTGATCCCTGTCCGCAATTACCCGATGCTCTTACAACAAAAGATGGAAAGAAAGTAACTACCGCGGATATGTGGTGGAAACAACGCCGTCCTGAAATTATTGAGGATCTTGAAAAAGAAGTGTATGGGCGTCTTCCGAAAAATATTCCGAAAGTAACATGGACAGTAAAAGTTACCGACAGAGAATTTGTTAACCGAATACCCGTTGTTGCAAAAATGCTCGTAGGTCATGTTGACAACAGTGCATGCCCGTTGATCAATGTTGATATTAATATGATGCTGGTGGTACCGATGAATGTGAAAGGCCCTGTACCTGTATTGATGATGTTCAGCGGCCGTCCTTCGTTTCCTGCACCGGCACAACCATCGCCGGACGATCTGGAAAAAATAAATGACGCCTTCAAAGAGATGATGATCAAAAACGATCCATCATTGAAAGCAATCTTTGATAAATATCCTGCGTACCAGGCGATCACAAGACTTCCTGCACCGGGTTTTTTTGCGCCAGCAAAACCTGATGAAGAACTTACACCACAGGAAAGATTACTGTCGGCAGGCTGGGGCTATGTAACGATAGAAACAAATAGCATACAGGCAGACAATGGTGCAGGTCTGACAAGAGGTATTATTGGTTTGTGCAATAAAGGTCAACCACGCAAACCTGATGACTGGGGTTCATTGCGTGCATGGGCATGGGGCGCAGCAAGAGGATTGGATTATTTGGAAACTGATCCATTGGTTGATGCAAAAAAAGTAGGTATTGAAGGTGTGTCGCGATATGGCAAAGCTGCATTAGTAACGCTTGCCTTCGAGCCACGCTTTGCAGTTGGATTAATAGGATCTTCCGGTAAGGGCGGTGCTACATTGAATCGTCGCGTTTTTGGTGAAGCAGTGGAAAGTCTTACAGGCAGTGGCGAGTATCATTGGATGGCGGGCAACTATTTAAAATATGGAACAGAAGAATCATCGTTCGGTAAAAAAACAGGTTGTGATCTTACTGTTGACTCGCATGAATTGATTGCTCTTTGTGCACCTCGTCTCACTTTTGTCAGCTATGGTGTTCCTGAAAAAGGAGATGCCAAATGGCTCGATCACGAAGGAAGTTATATGGCTACGGTTGCGGCGGGAGCAGTATATAAATTACTCGGAGCAAAAGATCTGGGTGTGTCAAATGATTATATGAAGGAAAAGATGCCACCGGTACTCACAGGTTTGCTTGACGGAGAATTAGCATGGCGTCAACATGACGGCGGGCATACGGATGCACCCAACTATAAATACTTTATTCCATGGGCCAGCAGGTTTTTGAAGTATGAAAGAACAGCGGGACAATAATGATTCGTTCTTAATGAAGTATTAAATGATAAGTAAAAAGTCAAAAATAAAAATGCAAAAGAAGAAATTTTTATTTGTTAGCGCCGTCATTTTCGCGGTCAATATTTTGAATGCTCAAAACAGAATTGTTCTCGATGCGTCCAAAGCAAAAGATACGATCAATAAAAATATTTACGGACATTTTTCTGAGCACCTCGGACATTGCATTTACGGCGGCTATTATGTAGGTGATGGAAATAAAAAGATCCCGAACAAAAATGGAATTCGCCTGGATGTAGTAGAGGCATTGAAGAGATTAAAAATTCCTGTCTTGCGCTGGCCGGGTGGCTGCTTCGCCGATCATTATCACTGGAAAGATGCGATCGGTCCAAAAAATCAAAGAAAGCCTATTGAAAATATGATGTGGGGAAATGTTCGCGAAGACAACAGTTTTGGCACGAATGAATTTCTCAATATGTGTGAAATGATCAATGCCGATCCTTATCTCGCTGTCAATATGGGTGGCGGCTCAGTAGAAGAAGCGGTTGATTGGGTGAAATATGTCAATCATCCGAACGGAACAAGTTATCTCACCGATCTGCGCCAAAAAAATGGAAGAACAAAACCATGGAATGTAAAATACTGGGGTGTTGGCAATGAGTCATGGGATTGCGGCGGGCACATGGATGTAGATTATTACGTTGACCTGTATAAGCGATATGCTACCATGATGACCAGCTATAATAATGATGAAGGTTTATTCCGCATTGCCGTTGGGCCGGGCACAGAAGATTTTCACTGGACGGAAGTATTAATGAAAGACATTCCACGAAAATTAATCAATGGAGTGTCTATTCATCATTATTCGGTAATTAACTGGAGTAAGAAAAGTTCAGCGACCAATTTTACGGAAGATGAATATTTCAGAACCATGGAGCAGGCCTACCGCATGGAAAAAATGGTAAGCGGCAACAGTGAAGTGATGGATAAATATGATCCGCAGAAAAAAGTAGCACTGATAGTAGATGAATGGGGAGGCTGGTATGAAGTGGAACCGGGTACTAATGGAGCTTTCCTGTATCAGCAAAACACGATGCGGGATGCCATGATCGCAGGTGTCACACTGAATATTTTTAATAACCATTGCGATCGTGTCAGGATGGCCAACCTGGCACAAACGATCAATGTTTTGCAGGCGGTTATTCTGACTAAAGAAGAAAAAATGATATTGACTCCCACCTATCATGTGATGGAAATGTACAATGTTCACCAGGATGCATTGATGCTTCCGGTCAGTGTAACAAGCAGTGATTATGTTTTCGGAGAAAAGAAAATAAAAGCTGTCTCAGCTTCCGCGTCAAAAAATAAAAATGGCGCAGTTCATATTTCATTGGTAAATATTGATGCACATAATGAACAGGAAGTAACAATTGACCTTGGGGAAGTAAATGCAAAGTCAGTAACAGGCCGTATACTTCGGGCAGACAAACTGCAGGACCATAATGCATTTGATAACCCACAAAAAGTAAAGCCCGTGACATTCAGTGGCGCTGTGTTATCAGGGAATAATCTTTCGGTAAAAATGCCACCTTTTTCTGTTGTTGTACTGGAATTAAAATAAGCCGACAAAAAAATCACAATACAATGAAACAATTCATTCTTTTATTTTTTTCCGCATTCACATTTAGTCTGTTTGCTAATTCTCAAAACATCGTCAAACACGCTCAACCGGGATTTGATTCGCTGCGCACCGATATTCCACATGGGAAAATTGACACCATAACGTATGAGTCGAAAACTGTAGGGACTAACCGCAGGGCTTTAATTTATACACCACCCGGTTATTCAAAGAATAAAAAATATCCCGTACTCTATTTATTACACGGGATCGGTGGCGATGAAAAAGAATGGCTGAATGGCGGGCACCCGCAGGTGATACTCGATAATCTTTATGCAGAGAAAAAAATTGAACCGATGATCGTGGTGATGCCAAACGGCAGAGCTATGAAAGACGATCGTGCGGGTGGAAATATTTTTGACAAAGAGAAAGTAGAAGCCTTTGCCACTTTTGAAAAAGATCTTTTGAATGACTTGGTACCTTATATCGAGAAAAATTTTCCTGTTTTAACTGATCGTGAAAACCGTGCTATTGCAGGGTTGTCCATGGGGGGTGGCCAATCTTTGAATTTCGGGTTAGGTAATCTCGACAAATTTGCCTGGGTCGGAGGTTTTTCATCTGCACCGAACACAAAACCTCCTGAGCAATTAGTACCGGATCCTGAAGTGGCAAAGAAAAAATTAAAACTCCTTTGGATCTCCTGCGGTGCCAGTGATGGGCTGATCACATTTAGTAACAGAACACATGAGTACTTAGAAAAAAATAATGTGCCGCATATATATTATATAGAGCCGGGTGTGCATGATTTCAAAGTTTGGAAGAATGGTTTGTATATGTTTTCACAATTGATCTTTAAACCCGTTGATATTTCAACATTTCCTGAATACAAATATGATGAGTAAGCCGACGCCGTATCAAGAACTTTAAAATGTAATTGAATCATTGAATATAAAAGCAGGATTCATTTAAAAAAAAATGTTATGCGAATAAAATTATCTCTTGTACTTATCGTAATGTTCTTTTCCATTACAAAAGCAATTGCACAGGATAAAAATTTTTATATCTTCCTCAGTTTCGGACAATCCAATATGGAGGGCAATGCAAAGATCCGGCCCGGGGATACCGTTAATATAGACAGCCGCTTCCAGGTAATGGAAGCAGTGGATTGCCCCAACCTTAACAGAACAAAAGGTCACTGGTACACGGCTGTGCCCCCGCTATGCAGGTGCCGAACCGGCCTTACACTCACTGATTTCTTTGGCAGAACGATGGTCGCTAATCTTCCGGCGAATGTGAGAGTCGGTATTATTAATGTATCCGTTGGTGGTTGTAAGATCGAATTGTTCGACAAAGACAATTATAAGTCATATTCAGAAAAGGCGCCATCATGGATGATCGGCATGATAAAAGAATATGATGGAAATCCCTACCAGCGTCTTGTAGATATGGCAAAGCTGGCACAGAAAGATGGAGTGATCAAAGGAATTTTGCTGCACCAGGGAGAATCAAATACCAATGATTCGCTTTGGACCAAAAAAGTAAAAATAGTCTATGACAATCTTTTAGAAGACCTGCATCTCAAAGCGAAAAAGGTACCGTTGCTTGCGGGTGAAACGGTAAATGCTGACCAGGGAGGTATTTGTGCAAGTATGAATAAGATCATAGCAACCTTACCCCAAACAATCAAACATTCCTACGTGATATCATCTGCCGGCTGCACTGATGGTCCTGATAATTTACATTTTGACGCCGATGGGTATAAAGAACTAGGTAAACGTTATGCAGAGAAGATGTTATCGCTAATGGGATATAAAATAACGTCGGAGTAATAAAAGTGAAAAAGACGATCTATATTTTTTGGCTTGCGCTAAGCCTGTCATTGTTCGATGATAATTGTTATGCCCAGGATAAGCTTTATCCGAATGAATTTTCATTGGGAGATGTCAGGCTGCTGGATGGCCCTTTCAAACATGCCCGTGATCTTAATATCAAAGTTCTTTTAGAATATGATGTTGACCGCCTATTACAACCTTTTTTGAAAGAAGCAGGCTTGCCTGAAAAAGGAGAACGTTACAAAAACTGGGCAGGCCTTGATGGACACGTGGGCGGACATTATTTATCTGCGTTGGCGATGATCTGTGCGGCTACGGGAAATGCTGAATGCAAAAAGAGAATGGAGTACATGATCGCAGAACTTAAAGCTTGCCAAAAAGCGAACACAAAGAACAATGCAGATTGGGGAGTCGGATATGTTGGCGGTGTTCCAAACAGCAAAATGATTTGGTCAACTTTAAAAAATGGTGATCTCAAAGCATATCGTGCGGCATGGGTACCATGGTATAACGTTCATAAAATGTATGCAGGATTAAGGGACGCATGGCTATATTCAGGAAATGAAGACGCAAAGGTCATCTTTTTAAAGTTTTGTGATTGGGGAATCAATATCACATCCGGTTTGAGTGATGAGCAAATGCAGGCAATGCTTGATACAGAACATGGCGGCATGAATGAAGTCTTTGCGGATGCTTATCAAATGTCAGGTGATAAAAAATATTTAATTGCCGCGAAACGATTTTCTCATAAGCAATTACTCGATCCTATGTCAGAGGGGATAGATAACCTGGATAATAAACATGCAAATACACAAGTACCAAAAGCAATTGGATTTGCCCGCATTGGTGAATTGAGCAATGATGATAAATACGATAAAGCGGGAAATTTTTTCTGGCAGACTGTAACGGAAAATCGCACGCTTGCTTTTGGAGGAAATAGCCGGAGAGAATTTTTTCCCAGCGCTGCTGCCTGCACTGATTTTATCAATGATGTGGAAGGGCCGGAATCATGCAATTCATACAATATGCTGAAGCTGACAGAAGATCTTTTCAGGCAAGACCCTTTGGCTGATTATATGGACTATTACGAAAGAACTTTATACAACCATATTTTATCAACGCAAAACCCGGACAATGGAGGTTATGTGTATTTCACGCCTGTCCGTCCACGCAGTTACAGAGTTTATTCTGCACCCAACGAAGCGATGTGGTGCTGTGTAGGCAGCGGCATGGAAAATCATGGCAAATACAATGAGCTTATTTATACTCATCAAAATGATACACTGTTTTTAAATCTTTTTATCGCATCGGAGTTAAACTGGAAAGAAAAGGAAATACACATCAAACAGGAAACAAACTTTCCATTTGAAGAAAAAACTAAGCTGACAGTAACAGAAGGCTCTTCGCATTTCAAATTAATGATCCGTTATCCATCCTGGGTAGCAGATGGAACATTAAAGATTATTGTCAACGGAAAAAGCATTTCATATAATTCTCACCCTTCATCCTACATTGCCGTTGACCGGCAATGGAAAAAAGGTGATATCGTACAGATAATATTGCCAATGCATAACAGTATTGAGCATTTGCCCAATGTGCCCGATTATATTGCTATTCTTCACGGCCCTATCCTGCTTGCGGCGAAAACCGGGACTGAAGATTTAAAAGGATTGATCGCAAACGACAGCCGCTGGGGGCATATCCCAGGTGGGGAAAGACTTCCGGTGGACAAAGCCCCCATCATTATCGAAGATGACAAATCAAAAATTGCAAATGAATTAGTGGCGGTAAAAGGCAAGCCGCTGAATTTTATTGTTCCAGGATTAAGAATGATCAACCCTGAAAATGTTGTATTGGAACCATTTTATCAAATACATGATGCAAGGTATATGATGTATTGGATGGCATTGTCCAATGTACAATACCGTTCCTATATTGATTCCATCGCTGCGATGGAGAAAGAAAAGCTGGCCCTGCAAAAAAGGACAATTGATTTTGTTGCGCCCGGTGAGCAACAGCCGGAAGCTGATCATGCTTTACAAAAATCGAATTCAAGAACCGGAAACAACCTCGATCAATTCTGGCGTGACGCCGGTAATGAAGGATATTTCAGTTATAGTATGTTAACGAATAAAGAACCAAAATTGACATTAATAGTTCGTTACTGGGGCGCCGAATGGGGAAACAGGAAGTTTGACATTTATATTGATGATGAAAAACTGGTCACCGAGAATAATACCGGGAGATGGAATCAATCAAAGTTTTTTGATCTGGAATACAATATCCCGCAAACGATGTTGAAAGGAAAGGATACTATCAGGGTGAAATTCCAGGCATTACCTGGCAATACAGCCGGAGCAGTTTATGATGTACGACTGGTAAAAGCTAAACAATAGGATTACAATGAAACAAACTAAATATTTTTTGACCTGTATGAATGTTTTACTTGTTGCTTGTGCATTTGGACAACAAGGCGATAAAACATTAAAAGATGCTTATAAAGATGCTTTTCTTATTGGTGCAGCAGTTTCACCAACGATCACTTCGGGAAGAGATCAGGAGACACAGGACATCGTTATCAAACATTTTAATTCCATCACAGTTGAAAATGTAATGAAAGCTGCCCTGATCAATCCTGAACCGGGTGTCTACAATTTTGGTCCCGCGGATGAATACGTTGCTTTTGGCGAAAAGAATAAAATGTTTATCGTTGGTCATACACTTGTCTGGCATAACCAATGTCCTGCATGGTTTTTTACCAATGCTGCCGGAAAACCCAATACAAAAGAAGAACAAATTGAAAGATTGAGAAGCCATATACAAGCTGTAGCAGGCAGGTATGCAGGTCGTGTGCATGCGTGGGATGTCGTAAATGAAGTGATAGATAATGACGGCAGTTATCGTCCCACCACATGGGTGAATGCTTTTGGCAATGGAGACACACTGGTGAAATACGCATTTAAGTTTGCCGCACAATATGCGCCTAATACGGAACTGTACTATAATGATTTCAATGCATGGCGTCCGGCAAAAAGAGATGGGATCGTACGGTTGGTAAAAATGTTGCAAAAAGAAGGGATACGCATTGATGGCGTCGGCATACAAGGACATTGGGGTTTGGATTATCCAAAAACAAAATACATTGAAGATGCCATAGATGCGTACGCAGCATGCGGAGTGAAAGTAATGATCACTGAGCTCGATGTTGACGTACTTCCACTAACCAAAGAAGGACAGATTATCGGCCAGGCCATGGCTGATAAACAATTTCAACTGGAAGAATTCAAAACATTTTTTGATCCCTATCCAAATGGCTTGCCTGATAGCATGCAAACCGTTCTGGCAAACAGGTATGAAGAGTTGTTCAAAATTTTTTATAAAAGAAGAGATAAGATCGCAAGAGTAACACTGTGGGGGATAAATGATGGTATGAGTTGGAAGAACGGTTATCCCATACCTGGCAGAACGAATTATCCTTTACTATGGGACAGGCAAAAAAAAGCTAAGCCAGCATTAAATGCTGTATTGAATGTGCCGGGTAAAAATTAAGAAATGAAATTTTGTATTAGAACCATATCATCTTCTCTGATAAAATCTCTTTTCACCATTTTATGCTTCTCAACAATACCTGTTGTCACGCTAAACGCACAAAAACTTCATAGCGATAATGGAAACGGCACTTATACTAACCCGGTGATAGCTGCGGATTTTCCTGATCCCGATGTTATCCTCGCCGGTGATACCTATTACATGGTAAATACAACCATGTTTGTTTTTCCTGGTGTCACCGTATTAAAATCCAAAGATTTGGTCAACTGGGAATATTGCAGCAATGCCGTCCCAAGATTTGATGTAAGCAGGTGCTATAATCTCGATAGTTGCAACCGCTATGCGCATGGTCAGTGGGCTACCAGCCTGAAATATAATAACGGAAAGTTTTACCTGCTCTTCATTACACTGGATGAAGGCGGATTTTTATGTGTGGCTGAAAAGGCAGAAGGTCCGTGGGAAGTAAGAAAATTGCCCAAAGGTTTTTATGATCCTGGATTATTTTTTGATGAAGACGGAAAGATTTATGTAGCGCATGGCTATAGCAAAATTTCCATTACTGAACTGAATTCAGATTTTTCTCCAAAAACAAATGACTCGTTAGTTTATACCGGGGACATTCGCAGGGGATTGGAAGGATCGCATGTTTATAAGATCAATGGCTACTATTATTTGTATGGCACGTATGGAGGAAGAGATGGAATACAAGTCGCTCTGCGTTCAAAAAATATTTACGGCCCTTTTGAGCAAAAGGTTGTTATTTACGATACAACAAGAGGTGTGAACTTCGGCATACACCAGGGTGCATTGATAAAAACGCAAACCGGTGAATGGTGGACCATGTTGTTCGTTGACAGTGGACCATTCGGACGATTTCCATCACTACAACCTGTAACATGGGTTGACGGCTGGCCAATGGTAGGTGTGAATGGAAAAGCAGTCGTCACTTATAAAAAACCAAATGTTGGTAAAACTTATCCTGCCAAAACATTTCCGGCATCTGACGAATTCAATGATAAGACCCTGGGCATGCAATGGGGATGGAATCACAATCCCGATCCTACCAACTGGTCGCTGTTACAAAGACCCGGGTATTTAAGATTAACTGCGGGTAAAGTAGTTTCCAATTTGCGCGAAGCCCGTAATACGCTTACACAAAGAACGTTTACGTATTACGATGATTCAACACCCGCATTTGGTGAAACAAAAATGGATGTCTCTAAAATGAGGGATGGTGATATGGCAGGCTTAGCCGTTTTCCAGGATCCCTATGCATATATAGCAGTAAAGCAATGGGACGGATCGAAGTACCTAATCATGGTGAACAATGGAAAAACTATTGATTCAGCAATCATGAACACTTCCACCGTTTACCTGAGAACTATAGCATCCAATTCTACCAGTAAAGCAAGATTTGAATACAGTTTTGATAATAAAACATTCACCACGCTTGGAAGTGAATTGATGATGCGATTCAACCTGAGAATGTTTACCGGGAATAAATTCTGCCTGTTTAATTATGCGACTAAGGAAACAGGAGGTTATGTTGATTTTGATTGGTTCAGGATGGGACCTCATAAAATGAAATGACAACTATATTATTAATAAAACATTGAATTGAGAATAATGAAAAGGCTTGCTCTGATAAGTTTGTTTTGCTGGGTTGCTTGCAAATGCCAGGGACAAACACATAGTTATACGATCAGCAGTCCTGATAAAAATATTGTTGTGACCTGTGATATCGGAACTCTCTCATATAATATATCCTTTAAAGGAGAAACTGTTCTTCAGGATTCGAAATTAGGATTGATAAGAGTCGACGAGGATTTTTCGAAGAACCTCCAGCTTGTTAAAGCCTCTTCACCCTTTATTGTAAAGAACAATTATGCAATTCTGAATGCAAAGAAGAGTCACATCAACTACACTGCAACAGAAAGAATATTTGAGACCAAAACTGCTTCGGGTAAAAAGATGAATATTATTTTTCGCGTGTCCAATGACGGAGTTGCTTTTCGTTATGAATTTCCTGAAAGATCAACTGATATAAAAAAGATCAGCGCCGAAGCAACCAGCTTTCATTTTTCTGAAGACACAAGAGCATGGTTACAGCCCAAAACAGAAGCACAATCGGGATGGGAGCATAGTAACCCTTCCTACGAAGCACATTATCTGACGGATATCCCCACAGGTACTGCATCACCTGGCCCGAACGGATGGGTTTATCCGGCTTTATTTAAATATAATAATGTTTGGATACTTATTACCGAAGCTGCATTAGGAAGAACATATTGCGGTACGGCATTGCAACAATATTCACCTAACAGTGAATACAAGATCAATTTTCCTGAACCACCGGAGGTATTTGCAAATGGTAAAGCGACCTTAAATCCCGAATCAACCTTGCCATGGAAAACTCCGTGGAGAATTATTGTGATCGGGGATCTGAAAACAGTAACTGAGTCTACATTAGGAACAGACCTGGCTTTGCCTGCGATAAAGATGGATAACTCATTTATCAAACCAGGTAAATCCTCATGGAGCTGGATCTTGAAAAAAGATGATTCAACGGTATACAGCGTTCAGAAAAAATATATTGACTTCGCTGCCGATATGAAATGGCAATATTGCCTGATCGATGCCAACTGGGATACTATGATCGGGTATGATTCGGTTAAGCTACTCTCCGATTATGCAAAACAAAAAAATGTAGGGATACTGTTATGGTATAATTCTGCCGGCAATTGGAATACTGTAAAATATCATCCTAAGGATAAATTATTAACACATGAAAATCGGATGAAAGAATTTGGGCATTTAAGAGCAATGGGCATCAAAGGAGTGAAAGTTGATTTTTTTGCAGGTGATGGTCAGTCAATGATCAATTATTACCAGGATATTTTAGAAGATGCGGCCGCCAATCAATTATTGGTCAATTTTCATGGCGCCACCCTGCCGAGAGGCTGGCAAAGAACTTATCCAAACCTGGTGACGACCGAAGCGGTGTACGGTTATGAAATGATCACATTCAATCAGCGGGATGCGGACATGGAGCCGTCATCATTCCGTTATGTGTGCTATGGTGCGAAATGCTTTCGATCCCGATGGATTTTACTCCAATGTGTCTGTATAAAATCCCGCGTATAAAAAAAGTGACAACACCGGCTTTTGAATTGGCTACATCTGTCATTTTTCTATCCGGCATCCAGCACTATGCAGAGAGCCCGGATGGCATGTCTCACATGCCGGAATATGTGAAAGACTTTCTGCGGCAATTGCCAAATAACTGGGATGATGTAAAATTTATAGATGGCTATCCAGGTAAATTATATGTCGTGGCAAGAAGAGCAGGTAATAAATGGTATGTAGCTGGCATCAACGGAGAAAATACGGAGAAGCCACTAACACTTGATCTGTCATTCTTAAAAAATAAAAAAGGTAAGTTCATTTCCTCAGGCATTGAGCAGGAAGAACCCTCTTTCGAATTGAAAGATCTTGTTTTGGCTGCGACGGGTAAAATGAATATTACTTTAAAAGGGAATGATGGGTTTATGTTAGTGTTTGATTAAAAGTTAACCACCAGTTTTATCATGCTTAAGAACTACAACATGAAACAATACAAACAGCAATTACTAAACATCGGGATCATCTTATTTTTTTTCAATACCTTTTCATTAGCTCAAAACCCGATTATCAGAGATCAGTACAGCGCTGATCCATCCGCCAGGGTATTTGGTGACAGGGTGTATGTTTTTCCTTCTCATGATATTCTTGCCACAGAAGGTAAAGGAAGAGTGGGTTGGTTTTGCATGGAAGATTATCATGTATTTTCTTCGGCTAATCTTACTGACTGGACCGATCATGGTGTAGTAGTTACTCAAAATAAAATTCCGTGGGTGCGACCCGATAGTTACAGCATGTGGGCGCCGGATTGCATTTACAGAAATGGAAAATATTATTTTTATTTTCCTACCTCGCCCAAAGACACTGCTATAAATGGCAGAGGTTTTACAGTAGGTGTTGCTATCGCCGACAAACCCGAAGGTCCTTATGTTCCTGAACCAATACCAATAAAAGGTGTTCGTGGTATTGATCCCAATGTTTTCATTGATAAAGACGGACAGGCATATTTATATTGGTCGCAAGGAAATATTTTCGGAGCAAAACTGAAAGACAATATGCTTGAATTGGCTTCAGAAGTAAAAATTCTTGGAGAGCTTCCTGCAAAAGGTTTGAAAGAAGGGCCCTATCTTTTTGAGCGAAATGGCATGTATTACCTGACATACCCTCATGTAGAAAATAAGATCGAACGCCTGGAATATGCAATTGGTGATAATCCGCTCGGGCCATTTAAAGTTACAGGGGTTATAATGGATGAGTCACCAACAGGTTGCTGGACCAACCATCATTCCGTGATCCAATTCAAAGATCAATGGTACCTGTTTTATCATGACAGGGATTATTCTCCAAATTTTGATAAAGCAAGATCTATCCGGGCGGATAGTTTGTTCTTCAACGAAGACGGTACTATTAAACAAGTGATCCGGACATTGCGCGGTATCGGCATAACTGACGCTGCAAAACAAATTCAAATTGACCGCTACAGTGCAAAAAGCGATGAAGGCGTTTCAGTTGATTTTATTGACACGACCAACAGGTTCGAAGGCTGGAAAACAATTTTCAAAAAACAAGGCGGATGGATACAATATAATACGGTTGATTTTGGAAATAAGAAATTCATATTGGTTAAAGTAAAAGCTGAATCGACAAAGAATGCAGTTTTACAGATAAGATTAGATAATCCCAAAGGCCCAGTAATTGCGGAAGTTTTAATACTGGCAGGAAATGGATGGAAAACGATAAGTACCCCGGCAAAAAGATTGAGGCCAGGCATTCATAATTTATTTGTATCACTGAAAGAAGGTTCTGATGCTGAAGTTGATTGGGTAAGCTTTGAATAATATGGTTCAGTAATTAAATAGGGTCCATGTATAATCAATATGATCAATTGTAGTTTTAAATAAAAAGATAAACAATCATACAAATGAAAGCAGTCATTACCAGTACTATTTTTCTTTTTACGATTATTTGCATTAATGCACAAGATGAGCATGATCTTTGGCTTCAGCATAAAACGGCCGTTCCTGTAAATGCAGTCTGCGCAAAAAATTCTCCGACACTCGCCTTTGCAAAACAGGAATTGCAGCAGGGCTGGCAAGGTCAGCCGCATGCAACAGTGACTCTTACTATTGCAAAAAATAAAGCACTAAAGAACGATGGCTTTCATCTTACATCAAATGGAGTAGAAGCTACAACTGACATTGGCATCTTATACGGAGTGTATGAATTATTGCGCCGCCAGCAAACAGGCGAGGCTATCCAGGATGAAATTTCGAATCCTTCTTACGAGATCAGGATCTTAAATCATTGGGACAATCTGAATGGAACCATTGAAAGAGGCTATGCAGGTATGTCGATCTTCTGGCGAAAAGGCGTTGATTCGTTTGTTGTGACAGAGAGGGATAAAACTTTGTGGCAGGAATATGCAAGAGCTAATGCATCGATCGGTATCAACGGGGCTTCCATAAACAATGTGAATGCATCACCATTGGTCCTGACAACCGGTTATCTCAACAGGGCAAAAGCAATTGCCGATGTACTGCGTCCTTATGGCGTGAAAGTATATTTGTCAGCAAACTTTTCTTCCCCGAAAATCATAGGCGGTTTAAGCACTTCTGACCCTTTGGATCCTGCTGTGATGCAATGGTGGAAGGATAAAGCAAAAGAAATTTATTCATTGATCCCTGACTTCGGCGGCTTTTTGGTAAAAGCAAATAGCGAAGGACAACCGGGTCCGCAGGATTTCGGACGTACACATGCAGATGGCGCTAATACATTGGCTGACGCAGTGAAACCTTATGGTGGTATTGTAATGTGGCGTGCATTTGTTTACAGCGCCAATGATAAAGATCGGGCAAAACAAGCGCATTCAGAATTTGTACCGTTCGATGGACAATTCAGGGATAATGTTATCATACAGGTGAAAAACGGCCCGATAGATTTTATGCCACGGGAACCATTCAGTCCTTTGTTCGGCGCCATGAAGAAAACTTCTGTGATGCCGGAATTCCAGGTAACGCAGGAATATCTTGGTCATTCTATTCATCTCGTTTTTTTATCAACCATGTGGGAAGAATGCCTGCAAAGCGATACATACCAGGAAGGTGTTGGAAGTACTGTTGCACGTTGTACCGATGGAAGTATCTATCCGCAAAAACATACTGCCATGGCGGGTGTATCAAATATTGGATTGGACACAAACTGGTGCGGTCATGATTTTGCGCAGGCAAACTGGTATGCGTTCGGTCGTCTGGCATGGAACAATACTTTAAACAGTGATCAGATCGCAGATGAATGGATAAAGCTGACCTTTTACCCTGCTGCATCTGCAAAAACAGGTTCGCCTCTTTATTCACCTGACTGGAATACAAATTTCCTGGTGCCGGTAAAAGCAATGATGCTGGAAAGCAGGGAAGCTGCTGTTAACTATATGATGCCACTTGGATTTCACCATATCATGTCTGCCAATGGACATTATGGGCCCGGCCCATGGTGGGGACCGAAAAATGTGAGACCGGATTGGACTCCGCTTTATTATCACCAGGCATCTGAAAATGGAGTTGGTTTTGATCGTACAAAAAAAGGAAGTGATGCGGTAGATCAATATAAAGAACCACTCGCATCACAGTTTAATGATCCGGCCACTTGTCCTGATATTTATTTATTGTGGTTTCATCATTTGCCATGGGATTATAAAATGAAAAGCGGCCTTAGCTTGTGGGATGAAATATGCCGTCACTATGATAAAGGGGTGAAAGAGGTCCGGGAATTTCAAAAGATATGGGATAAAGTTGAACCGTATGTGGACAGCGTTCGCTTCAATGCAGTACAGCGCAAACTGCGAAGTCAAAGCAGCAATGCTGTTTACTGGAAAGACGCCTGCCTGCAATATTTTCAGCAATTCAGCCACATGCCTATTCCTTATGATATAGAAAGACCGGTAAATAACCTGGATGATATACAGGCAAATGAATTTCCTCAAAGAAGGAGACAATAGTTAAAATATTTAAAAAGCACTGCAACCAAATAAAATAACCAAAATGAAATATATTTTTCTTGTCATTTCGCTCTTTACAGGGTTAGCCTGTTACACGCAAAACAATCAGCCATGGCAAGGGAAAAAATGTGCCGTCGTTCTCACTTATGATGATGCCATCGATCAGCATTTGGATAATGCTGTTCCTGTGCTTGACTCACTCGGCTTGAAAGCGACATTCTATATTACAGCCTACTCCACTTCTATGCAAACACGAATGAATGAATGGAGAAAGCTGGCTCAAAAGGGCTATGAATTGGGTAATCATACATTGTATCATCCCTGCATCGGCGGCCCGGGGAGAGGCTGGCTGAAGCCTGAATATGATTTGAGAAATTATACCGTTCAGCGGATGGTGGATGAAACAAGAATGACCAATGTCTTTCTGCAGGCACTCGATGGAAAAACGAAAAGAACATTTGCTTACACTTGCGGTGACATGAAGATTGGTGATTCATCTTTTATTGGAGCAATGAAAAATGATTTTGTTGCAGCAAGAGCGGTTCGTAATCAAATGCATAAGATAAACGAGATAAACCTTTATGATGTGGATTGCTACATGGTGAATGGTGAGACAGGGCCGCAATTGATCGAATGGGCAAAGAAAGCAATAGAAACAAATTCACTACTCGTTATTCTTTTTCATGGCGTAGGCGGAGGCAATTCATTGAATGTAGAATTATCCGCCCATAGGGAATTTCTTATATGGCTAGAGCAACATGAAAAGGACATCTGGATAGCACCCATGCTGGAAGTGGCGGGGTATATAAAAAAATATCAATCAAATTTAAAATGATAATAAAGCTGACACCATAAAAATATCACAATGAAACTTATTAATCGAGTATTTTTAGTAGGCTCATTTTTGTTTTTTGCATCTGTATGTAAAGCCCAATCGGAACCAGTCGCCTCACTTCCTTTCTGGAATTATAAGCTCCCGATGGAAAAAAGAGTAGATGATGTTGTAAGCCGTTTGACGCTGGAAGAAAAAGTTGCGCAGATGCTGAATAAAGCCCCGTCTATTCCACGATTGAATATTCCGGCGTATGAATGGTGGAATGAAATATTACATGGCGTTGCCAGAACTCCTTTCCGTGTTACCGTTTATCCGCAGGCAATTGCCATGGCGGCAACATGGGATACCAATTCATTGAAGACAATGGCCGACTATTCAGCTATGGAAGGAAGAGCGATACATAATAAAGCGATAGAACAAAACAGAACAGGTGAAAGATATCTCGGTTTGACGTATTGGACGCCCAATATAAATATCTTTCGTGACCCACGTTGGGGACGCGGGCAGGAAACGTATGGAGAAGATCCTTTCTTAACTGCTACTCTCGGCAAAGCATTCGTAAGAGGGTTGCAGGGTGATGATCCTAAATATCTGAAAGCAGCGGCCTGCGCTAAACATTATGCAGTGCATAGCGGCCCTGAACCATCACGTCATGTGTTTGATGCAGAAGTCAGCGACTACGATCTCTGGGATACTTATTTGCCAGCGTTTCGTGCATTGGTAACAGATGCCCATGTGGCAGGCGTCATGTGCGCCTACAATGCATTTAAAAAACAACCTTGCTGCGGCAGCGATGAACTGATGATTGATATACTCCGCAATCAATGGAAGTTTACTGGGTATGTTACTTCGGATTGCTGGGCAATAGATGATTTCTTTAAAAATCACAAAACACATCCCGATGCAGAAAGTGCATCGGCAGATGCCGTCTTTCATGGTACCGATGTAGAATGTGGCACGAATGCATATATGTCATTGGTGCAGGCAGTAAAAGACGGAAAGATATCTGAAAAGCAAATTGATGTTTCTGTGAAGAGGTTATTCATGATACGTTTTCGCCTCGGAATGTTTGATCCTGCTTCGATGGTGAAATATGCGCAAACACCAGCTTCTGCATTGGAAAGCCCTGAACATGCCGCTCATTCGTTAAAGATGGCAAGACAATCTATAGTGCTATTAAAAAACGAGAATAATACATTGCCCTTGAGTAAAAAGATAAAAAAGATTGCTGTTGTCGGACCCAACGCTGATAACAGTGTAGCAGTTCTTGGTAACTATAACGGTATTCCTTCACAAATAATAACCGCACTACAGGGTATCAAAAACAAACTGGGCAATGATGCAGAAGTTATTTTTGAAAAAGCCATCAATTTCACCAATGACACGATTCTCGCTTATACAAGTGCAGAGAATCAATTCTCATTCGAAGGCAAAAAAGGTTTCAAGGCAGAATATTTTGACAACAAAGAGCTGAAAGGAGATGCTGTCGTTCGCACAGAAGAGATCCTTGATCATTTCTGGCAGGAAGGTCAGTCAGTTGCAGGTAACATAACGGCCGCTAATTTCTCTGCACGGTTCACTACCAATTTTACAGCCACTGAAGATGGAGATATTACATTTGAGTTGGACGGTGATGATGGCTATAAACTCCTTATTAACGATAAGGAATATATCAACACATGGACAAGGAACCGTTTTGGCGCCAGGACATATAAGCTGGTCACAAAAAAAGATTCAACTTATAAATTGATTGTCGAATACTGGCAGGGAGAAGGCAAGGCTAATATAAAACTGAGAACGGGCAATTATGAAAAGACGGATTTCAGTGCATTGGCTAACCGATTGAAAAATGCAGATGCGATCATTTTTGTTGGTGGCATCTCCCCACAACTGGAAGGTGAGGAAATGAGAGTGGATTACCCCGGATTCAATGGTGGCGACAGAACTTCTATCCAACTTCCAAAAGTTCAGACGGATTTATTGAAAGCGTTAAAAACAACCGGCAAACCGGTAGTATTTGTGATGATGACAGGTAGCGCCATTTCTTTTCCCTGGGAAAAAGAAAATATTCCTGCAATTGTCAATGCATGGTATGGTGGTCAGTCAGCAGGCACTGCTATCGCCGACGTTTTATTTGGTGACTATAATCCTGCAGGAAGGTTGCCGGTAACATTTTATAAAAATGACAGCGACCTTCCGGATTTTAATAGCTATTCCATGGAAAACAGAACTTATCGTTACTTCAAGGGCGACCCATTGTATGGTTTCGGATATGGTCTTAGCTATACAAGCTTTCATTATGATCAGTTGAAAGTTCCCGCAATAAGCACAGCGGGTCAAAGGATCATGGTAAACGCCGTAGTCACCAATACCGGGAAAAGGGAAGGAGAAGAAGTGGTTCAATTGTATGTGTCAAATGAAAACAAAACGATCAAAGCGCCTTTAAAAGCATTAAAAGATTTTAAAAGAATAGTGTTAAAAGCCGGCGAAAGTAAGATCATACAATTCCAGTTGAGCCCGCAAGATCTTTCTACAGTTGATGATAACGGGATGTTGAAACAACTAAAAGGAAAAATTATGATCAGCATCGGCGGAGGTCAGCCGGATGAAAAGAACAAGACGACGAGTGATGTGGTGAAGGGGGAAGTGAAGATAATGTAGAAGAGAGTTGAGAGTTGAGAATTAAGAGTTATGAATTATGAATGACTATGCTCAGGAGGAGCAGCATTTCGGTAGAAAGAATGTGTCGCCATGTTTTATTAAGCTCCGTAGGAGCGGAATATTGTTGAGTAAAGAACCGGACGATGAACGGATTGCGACCTGCCTACCGGCAGGCAGGCGCAATGAACGATGCCATGACAAACTGAAGCTGGTATCAGAAAAATAAATAACAATGAAAAGATTATCCCAAACAATTGCCATTGCTTCCATAGCATTGATCCTTGCGACATGCAAAACGAAAGAGAAGTATAAATTTCTTTTTCTTGATCCTTCATTGAGTATTGAAGAAAGAGTGAATGATCTTGTGGGAAGAATGACGCTGGAAGAAAAGATCAGCCAGATGATGAATGCATCTCCGGCTATTGAAAGATTGGAAGTGCCGGAATATAATTGGTGGAATGAATGCCTGCATGGAGTAGCTCGTGCAGGGATTGCCACGGTATTTCCGCAGGCAATTGGTCTCGGTGCAACATGGGATGAAGATATGATGTTTCGTATGGCAACAGCGATATCCGATGAAGCCCGTGCGAAGCACCACGATTTTGTGAAAAAGGGAAAGCGCCTGATCTACCAGGGACTTACCTTCTGGTCGCCTAACATAAATATATTCCGTGATCCCCGCTGGGGACGGGGACAGGAAACTTATGGGGAAGATCCGTTTCTTACAGGAAAAATGGCAGTCCAATTCATCAAAGGATTACAAGGAGATGATCCGAAATATTTCAAAACGATCGCGACGGTAAAACATTTCGCAGTGCATAGCGGCCCTGAACCGGAGCGGCATTCATTCGATGCGAGGATCGATGAAAAAGATTTTCGTGAAACTTATCTTCCACAGTTTGAGATGGGTATAAAAGAAGGAAAAGCTTACTCGGTAATGTGTGCCTATAACCGGTTAAATGGTGAAGCTTGTTGCGGCAGTAATCATTTGCTGAATGATATTTTAAGGAATGAATGGAAGTTTGATGGTTATATTGTTTCCGATTGCGGCGCTATCGGTGATATTTACCAGCATCATAAAATTGTTCCGACCGCTGAAGAAGCATCTGCGTTGGCTGTAAAATCCGGTTGCGATCTTGAATGTGCAACAACCTATCAAAGTCTGAAAGAAGCCGTTGCCAAAAAAATAATCACCGAAGCTGAAATTGATGTGGCGGTGAAAAGATTGTTTACTGCAAGATTTAAACTTGGCATGTTTGATCCGCCCGAAATGGTGAAATATACACAGATACCTTATAGTGTTGTAGATAATAAGGAACATCATGAGCTGGCATTGGAAGCTGCGCATAAATCCATCGTGTTACTTAAAAATGACGGCCTGCCGGGGCAGGAAAACAATTTGTTGCCTCTGAAGAAAGATATTAAAACAGTCGGTGTGATCGGGCCTAATGCTGATCAATGGCTGATGTTACTCGGCAATTATAACGGTGTACCTTCTGATCCGATCACGCCATTAAGGGGCATTCGTGAAAAACTCCCCAATTCCAATGTATTGTATGCGCAGGGTTGTGAATTAGCGGAAGGATTGCCTTCCTTCACCATAGTTCCTGCAAAGGTTTTATCACACGATAACCAACCGGGATTAAAAACAGATTATTATAATAACCGGGAGCATAAAGGCAATCCGCTTTTTTCGGGAGTGGATACAATTCTTGATGCAAACTGGAAAGATAAATCGCCAAGAGAGGATATGGACGATGATAATTTTGGTGTGATATGGACGGGTGAAATTCAACCTGCACAATCGGGAATGTATCAACTGGGAATTATTACCACCTGCAAAGTCAATTTATATTTAGGCGATACAGTTATCGCCAATACTTCTTATCATTTTCACGACGAATTTGGCGATCCGCGTTTAAGAAAATCTGTTCTGATAAAACTGGAAGCCGGGAAAAAATACAAGCTGAAAGTAGAAGCAGGCGAATTTTATGCGGATGCGCAGGTGCAGTTAGTTTGGTCGGTACCTAAAACTGATCCGAAAGCAGAATTAAAAAAACAGGCCATTGAAGTAGCCAGGCAATCGGATGTCGTGATCATGTGCATGGGATTAACGGCAAGACTGGAAGGCGAAGAAATGGATATCGCCATTGATGGTTTCAAAAGCGGAGACAGAACAAAACTGGAACTTCCATCCGTTCAGCAAGAACTGATAAAAGAGATAGAAGCGCTCGGAAAACCGGTTGTACTGGTATTATTAAATGGAAGCGCTTTAGCCATTAACCGGGAAAATGAAAAGATCCCTGCTATTGTTGAAGCGTGGTACCCGGGACAGGCGGCGGGAATGGCTATCGCGGATGTTTTGTTCGGTGATTATAATCCAGCAGGAAGATTGCCGGTGACTTTTTATAAATCAGTCAGCGATCTTCCTTCGTTCGAAGATTATAATATTACGACGCAGACGTACCGCTTTTATCCGGGCGAACCATTATATCCTTTCGGTTATGGGTTGAGCTATTCAACTTTTAATTACGATAACTTAAAGATCAATAAAGCAAGCAAGATCAATGAGCCGGTAAAACTTTCTGTTGATGTAAAGAATACCGGCAATATGGCTGGTGATGAAGTAGTGGAAATATATGTGTCGGATAAAACTGCAACAGGCCATGTGCCAATACGTTCATTAAAAGCATTTAAAAGAATTCATTTAGATGCCGGCGAAACTAAAACAGTTGAACTGACTTTGACGCCGGATGCATTTTCTACCTTTAATGAAAGAAGTGAAAAGGTGATCTTGCCGGGTAAATTTGAGATCGCTGTTGGCGGTGGACAGCCGGGCATGAAACTGAAAACAATTTCGAATGTATTAGAAACAGAAATCACTCTCAATAATTAATAAGTTTTGATGCGAAAACTATTTTATATTGTATTTGTGAGCAAATTGAAGCAAGGAAACCCTGAACTGGGCCCTTCGCTTCGCTCTGGTTGAACAAGCAACAGGCGATGCCATAAAAACCTAAAGTTGATAACATAAAAATTTTATAAAGAAATCTTCATTTATGAAAAAGAAAAATATTCTTTCGACCGCTAAACAAAAACAATCAACCCTCACCCGTCGTGATTTTCTTGGTAATACTGTGAAGACAGCCGTCGGTACAACTATAGCCATGAGTTTTCCTTCGATAGTTCCGGCAAGTGTATTTGGCAAGTATGCACCGAGTAACCTTATCAATGTCGCATCTATTGGCTGCGGCCGCATCTCCACCAGTCATGACATGACTTCCATTGCACGTTATGCCGGTGCAAGGATCATGGCAGTTTGTGATCTTGATCAGTAAACGGGCCGATGCGGGGTCTGCAGCAGTACGAGCAAATTATGTGCGAGCAGCAAAAGACAATGGCGGATTAAAAGGTGACTGGGATATAAAGGTGTATTATGATTACAAAGAATTGCTTGCTAATAAAAATATAGATGCGGTACATATCAGTCTCCCCGATCATCAGCATGCAATTGTGGGAGTTCATGCGGTGAATGCAGGTAAAGATGTTTACTTGCAAAAACCGGCATCGTTAACTATCGAAGAAGGAAGAATATCTGTCGAATGCAGTAAAGAAGAACAAACCGGATCTTTCAAATGGGAAGCCAGCAGCGCTCTAGTTGATCCCTGGCCACAATTTAAAAAAGCATGCGAGCTTGTTCGCAATGGACGTATAGGGCAATTGATAACAGTGGAAGTAGGATTGCCCGGTGATCCGGGCGGCGGTGATCCCGAAAAGATGCCAGTTCCGGAAACTTTGAACTATGATGCATGGCTTGGAGCAACACCGGATAGTATATTATACAGAAGACAGGGTTCATTCGCAGGATGCAACTCCACAGGGTATTTCAAGCAGACCGGGCTGGTTGCGTTGCGAACAGTTTGGTGCAGGAATGATAACTGGATGGGGCGCTCATCATATTGATACAGCCCATTGGGGAATGGGCACTGAATATTCAGGACCGACAGAAATATGGGGCAAGGCTTCATTCCCGACTGATGATCCGGCTTATAAAGGTTTGTGGGATGTTCATGGCATATTCCGAACAGAAGCAATGTATGCAAATGGCGTTCATATGATCGTATCCAATGAACTTCCAAATGGCATTAAGTTCATTGGCAAAGAAGGATGGATCTGGGTGACCCGTGGCAATTACAGGGTGACTGATAGTGACCCGGTTGCTGATAAAGATGGTGTAAAACCAATTGATGCAAGCAATCCGAAGATATTGCAGTCCGTGATCGGTCCAAATGAAATTCATTTGTATGATAGTTCCGAACAACATGCAAATTGGCTGGATTGCGTATAAAACAAGAAAAGAGCCTTCCGCACCTATCGAAGTAGGACATCGTTCATGCAGCGCCTGCCTGCTACACCAGATCGCTATGAAACTGAAAAGAAAGATATATTGGGATCCTGCAAAGGAAGCGTTTACAAATGATGATAAAGAAGCCATGGCTATGCTTTCACGTCCGCGCCGTAAGAAATATGATTTTAATTCATAAATAAAAACTGATGATTAAAAAATCTCTTTTTGCCCTGATAATAATGACATATCGTTTCCTGCAATCACTCAACAAGAGAGTCAAAAGCCGATAATAGCAGGGTACAACTCATCACTCTCGATCCGGGGCATTTTCATGCAGCGCTCGTTCAAAAAACAATGTACAATGATGTGGATTCAATGGTGCACGTATATGCGCCTGAAGGAAATGATCTGCAGTTGCACATTGACCGGATCAATGCTTTCAACGCAAGAAAAGAAAACCCGACGCATTGGAAAGAAGAAGTATTTATACCGGCAATGATTATTTCGAAACAATGCTGGAGGAAAAGAATGGTAATGTAGTAGTGCTTGCAGGAAACAACCGGAAAAAAACTAGACTATATACTACGATCACTGGAAGCCGGGTTCAATGTGCTTGCCGATAAGCCAATGGCGATCAACAGTGAAAATTTTGAAACGCTGAAAAAAGCTTTTGAAACTGCAAAGCAAAATAATTTATTGCTGTATGATATTATGACCGAACGGTTTGAAATAACATCCGATCTGCAACGTGAATTATCCATGATACCTGAAATATTCGGCACATTGGAAACAGGCACCATCTGAAAATCCTGCTGTAGTGATGGAAAGCAGTCACAATTTTTATAAAAATGTTTCAGGCAGTGTAGTAGTCAGACCAGCTTGGTTCATGGATGCATCGCAGCAGGGCGAAGGTATCGTAGATGTCACTACTCATTTAGTTGATTTGGTTCAATGGGAATGTTTTCCGGAGCAAAGCCTGGAATACTCAAAAGATATAGTCATTGACAGCGCCAGGCGATGGCCAACGAATATGACGAACACACAATTCAAAACGATCACCAAACTCGATTATGTTCCTTCTGAACTGGAAAGAAACAAGCAGAATGATTCTTTGATACAAGTGTGGTCAAATGGTGAGATCAATTATACGATCAAAGGAGTACATGCAAAAGTATCTGTCGTATGGGAGTATCAAACAGCAAGCGGAAACGATGCACACTATTCTTTGATGAGAGGAAGCAAAGCAAATCTCGTCATCCGGCAGGGTGAAGAGCAGCATTATCAAACTGTATTATATATTGAACCGCTGAAGAATGATGCAGCTTACGAAAAGGCTCTGATGGAGCAAATAAAAAAGATCCAGGAGAAATATCCGGGCGTTGAGTTGAAGAAAATGGTCAGACCGGGACGGTCAGACCAATGGGAAGTTATCATACCTGACAAATATAGGGAAGGACACGAATCCCATTTTGCGAGAGTAACAGAAAATTTCCTGGACTATTTTAAAAATCACAATATGCCGGCGTGGGAAGTACCGAACATGCTGGCCAAATATTATACGACGAGTAAAGCATTGGAAATAGCATTAAAAAACAAATAATGAAAAAGTCAATTGATCTTTTCTTAGTTGTGGCAACAGCTTTGAGCAGTTCAGTTTGTGCACAAAATACTGACTCTTTACCCCCGCGTGTCTATCGATGGGACAGCCTCGTTACCACGATAGAAGATACAAGAGTAAGAAAAGAAATTATGGAGGGAAGTACGACGTCACTTGCCTACTTTGAAGTACATGCCTCATCGCTTCAACCCGGTAAAGCTCCTCACCCTCCTCACACCCATGCAGACGAGGAGGAATTAATTATTGTAAAAGAGGGAAAAGTAAAGATTACTATCAATGGAGTCAGCAACATACTCGGACCCGGAAGCATTGCTTATGCCATCCCCGGTGATGAACATGGAATTGAAAATGCGGGCAACACTCAAGCTACTTACTATATTTTCAAGTACAAATCAAGATTGCCCTTGCAACTCGAAAGAGCGAAACAAAATGGCGGTTCATTTATGATGAACTGGGATACGGTAAAAGTTGCAAAGACGGATAAAGGTCAGCGAAGAGAATTTTTCAATAGACCGACATCACAACTGGTAAAATTTGAAATGCATACAACTGCCTTAAATGCCGGACTTGACAGTCATGCACCACACACGCATAAGGAAGAAGAGATCATATTAATATTGAAAGGAAATGTAACGATGCATATCGGTGATAATTTTTATCCGGCTGGCCCTGGTGATGTTGTATTTCTCTCTTCAGGTGTGCCTCATGCGCTGATGAATACCGGTAAAGAACAATGCGAATATTTCGCGTTTCAATGGCGCAACTAATAAGTAAAAAGTTAAAATGAAAAAGTCAAAACCAATACTCATTTTCTTAACGATCACTTTATTTATGTTGTCCTTTAATTCATATCCACAAGAGCGCAGTATCGGAATATTTGAAGATCACGCCGATGTTGGCAACCCAACTTTGAAAGGTGATGTAGTTTATAACAAAGAAGATCAAACTTATCTCATTTCCGCTGCAGGCAAAAATGTATGGACCCGGGAAGACCAGTTTCATTTTACCTGGAAAAAGATAAAAGGCGATTTTATCATCAAAGCCACTGTGCATTTTATCGGTAAAGGAGTGGCAGGTCATCGCAAGCTTGGCGTGATGGCAAGAGACAAATTAACAACTGATTCCCGTTATATCGATGGCACCTTCCATGGCGGTGCGCCGCTGCTTACGTCTATGCAATACCGGCAATCGGACGGCGATACCACGGGACAGCTTATCATCTCTCCCATCCATCCGACGGAAATTGAATTTGAGCGCAACGGAAATACATTTACATTCTCCGCTGCAACTTATGGCGAGAATTACAGATCGGTCAGTAAGGAAATGCAATTAAACGATGAAACGTATGTCGGTCTTTATTTATGTTCGCACGTAGATACAGTTGTTGAAAAAGCAATATTCAGTAATGTGCGCATCATTATTCCACCTGCAAAAAATTACACACCGTACCGGGATTATATCGGCAGCTTATTGGAAATAATGGATGTGCAAAGCGGGTTAAGAAAAGTAGTCCATACTGATCCCGGTTCTATACAGTGTCCCAACTGGACAAGAGACGGCAAGTCATTTATCTTTAATTCTTCCCAGGGATTGCTTTACAATTTCGATATAGCATCCCAAACTGTCAAACAGATCAACAGCGGTTTTGCCATTAATAACAATAACGACCATGTGATCTCATTTGACGGTAAAACACTCGCCATCAGTAACTACACTGGCAATCATATTTCCACTATTTATACATTACCAATAACCGGTTCGGATAATCCAACCAAGATAACATCCGAAGACTCCGGGCATTCCTATTTGCATAGCTTTTCACCTGATGGAAAGAAAATAATTTTCACAGGGCAACGAAATGGGCAATGGGATATCTGGTCTGTAGATGTGAATACAAAAAAAGAAACAAACCTCACCAATAACCCGACACTGGATGATGGATCAGAATATAGTCCCGATGGCAAATGGATCTATTTTAATTCGGTCAGAACCGGGACAATGCAGATATGGCGTATGAAGCCGGATGGCAGTAACCAGGAGCAGGTTACATTTGATGAATACAATAACTGGTTTCCGCATTTTTCTCCTGATGGCAAATGGATAGTATATGTTTCTTTTCCAAAAGACATGGATCCAACGACGCATCCATTTTATCAAAAGGTCTATATACGACTGATGCCGGCGGGTGGCGGTGTCCCAAAAACGATCGCTTATGTTTACGGAGGGCAAGGATCAATGAATGTACCATCATGGTCGCCGGATAGTAAAAAAATTGCTTTTGTAAGTAATAAATAAAAAAATGCTTAAGAAACCAATTCTGATTGCAACCATAGTACTGTCAGCTCAAACTGGATTTGCGCAAAGCTATTTTTCCAACTGGCCGAAAGGTTCTTCTCCGCAGGAAGTGGGGAAAAAAGTAGCAGAGCTTTTTATTGTGACTCCGCATGGAAGATATAGTGAAAACAGTAAAGCTATCCCCTATTTTGAAGTGTGCGTATGGTATGGGGGACTGACATTTGCCGATCTCACCCATGATAAAGTTCTTCAAACGGAGTTAATAAAAAGATTTGATCCTTTGTTTGCTGAAGACTCTGCTTTGCTGCCTGTCCCGGATCATGTTGACTTCACTGTGTTCGGCACCGTTCCTTCCAAGATCTATTTATTGACCAAAGAAAAAAAATATTTTGACCTCGGAAAATATTATGCCGATAAACAATGGGCCGCACCGGAAGGTCCGAGAGTAACTCCTGAATCATATAAGTTTTATAATAATGGTTACGCCTGGCAAACGAGATTGTGGATCGATGATATGTATATGATCACTATGGTTCAGACGCAGGCTTATCGCATTACAGGTGATATCAAATATCTTGATCTTGCAGCAAAAGAAATGGTGATGTACCTGGATTCACTTCAGGAACCGAACGGGTTGTTTTACCATGCTCCTGATGTGCCTTTCTTCTGGGGACGTGGTAATGGATGGATGGCGGCAGGGATGACAGAATTATTAAGAGTGCTACCCAGGACAAATCAGTATTATGCAACAATCATGAAAGGATATAAAACCATGATGGCTTCTTTATTAAAATACCAGGCTGAAGATGGAATGTGGAGGCAATTGATTGATGATCCGACTGCATGGAAAGAAACTTCTTCAACAGGCATGTTCACTTTTGCAATGATAACGGGAGTGAAGAATGGATGGTTGGACAGGAAGACTTATGGGCCGGCGGCGAGAAAAGGCTGGTTAGGATTGATCTCCTATATAAATGATAAAGGAGAAATAATGAATGTGTGTGAAGGAACTAATAAGAAAAACGACCGGCAATATTATTTAGACAGGAAAAAGAAAACAGGAGATTTTCATGGACAAGCGACGGTGCTTTGGTGTGCAAGCGCTTTGTTGAGAGAAAAATAAGCTCAATAGCGCACAAGAGATACAAGGGAGTGACCCTTCGCTCTGTACAACGATCGTTTAGAGTAAACTGCGATGCAAATGTTGAGTAAAGAACAAAAAGATAAACGGAGCGTCGCAACCGGAGGTGATAGTAATTCAAACGCTGGCTTAAAAAATAAATACTCGTTTAACTGATGAAAAAAGAAAAGAACAATAACTCCTCCTCAGGCGATGGCGGCAACTTAAGAAGCCATGATTGGTTCGGCAGGAAAGATAAAGATGGCATCATCTATAGAAGCTGGATGAAGAACCAGGGAATGCCGCGGGATATGTTTGATGGCCGTCCGGTGATCGGTATCTGCAATACATTCAGCGAGCTTACTCCCTGCAATGCCCACCTTCGTGATATTGCTGAAATGGTAAAACGCGGTGTACTTGAAGCAGGTGGATTTCCATTAGAGTTCCCGATCATGAGTCTTGGTGAAACATTGCTGAAACCAACAGCCATGCTATTCAGAAATCTCGCAAGCATGGATGCGGAAGAATCAATTCGCGGTAACCCGATTGATGGGGTCGTATTGCTGACCGGTTGCGATAAAACAACTCCGTCAACCGTGATGGGTGCTTCCAGTGTTGGCTTGCCAACAATTGTTGTTCCGGGTGGCCCCATGCTGAATGGAAGATATAAAGGTCAAACGATTGGGTCAGGAACGCATGTATGGAAATTTGATGAGGACATGAAGACGGGGAAGATGACACAGGAAGAGTGTGAAGTAGCAGAAAGTTGTATGAGTCGCAGCGTCGGTCATTGTATGACAATGGGCACTGCATCAACGATGGCATGCATGGTGGAATCATTGGGATTAACGTTATCCGGCGCAGCTGCTATTCCTGCTGCTGATTCAAGAAAAAAAGTATTGGCGCAATTAAGCGGAAGAAGAATTGTAGAGATGGTAAAAGAAGATTTAACTATTGATAAAATACTGACCCGTGAAGCATTTGAAAATGCCATCAAAGTAAATGCAGCAGTTGGTGGCTCGTCCAATTTTATAATCCATTTATTAGCCATCGCCGGGCGGATCGGCGTGGAACTGGACTTAGAAGATTTTGACAAACTTGGTAGTCATATACCACTATTGGTAAATTTGATGCCATCCGGAAAATATCTAATGGAAGATTTTTATTATGCAGGTGGTTTGCCGGTTGTATTGAATGAATTAAAAACTCATTTGCATAAAAATGTTGTTACCGTCACCGGGAAAAATCATCATGAAAATATTAAGGGGAATACTGATTGTTATAATTATGAGGTGATCGCTGCTTATGATAAACCATTGATACCGGAAGCAGGTTGCGTAGTAGTGAAAGGAAACCTTGCCTTGAACGGTGCAGTGATCAAACCATCTGCCGCCACTCCTGCATTGATGAAACATAAAGGCCGCGCAGTTGTGTTTGAAAGCATTGAAGATTACCATGCAAGGATTGATGATCCCGGACTTGATATTGATGAGAATTGTGTGATGGTATTAAAATATGTTGGCCCTGTGGGATATCCCGGTATGCCGGAAGTGGGCAATATGGCGCTACCAAAAAAAATATTGGAGAAAGGAATAAAAGATATGGTGCGTATCTCCGATGGTAGAATGAGTGGGACGGCTTACGGTACAGCCGTGCTGCATGTCTCACCTGAGTCAGCGATCGGCGGCACACTTGCGTTGGTGCAAAACGGTGATATGATAGAATTAGATGTGGCACAGCGAAAACTTCATCTTGATGTACCGGATGAAGAATTGAAAAAAAGAAAAGCAAAATGGACACCGCCGGCATCAATTGCTGAAAGAGGTTATGTGAGTTTGTATGTAAAACATGTATTGGGTGCGGATAAAGGCGCTGATCTGGATTTTTTAAAAGGTAGTTCAGGTTCGGTTGTGACGAGAGATTCGCATTAAGATCGAGAACTTTGACAACAAAGCATGAATCGACAATTTATCAGTCCAAATAAAACTAACATCGTTATATGAAAAGATTGCTTATTTATTCAACCGTTTTTATTATCGCCTGTAATAACGGCAATAATGACCAACCCAATAAACCTGCAAAAATGGATTATAAAAAAATCGGAACGCTTGAAAGGATCGATCCGGCCTTGGATGAGATCATTCAGCCAAATGCACAAGCAGAGATCATTGCCGAAGGTCTTGACTGGAGTGAAGGACCTGTCTGGGTAGAAAGCAATAAAATGCTTTTGTTCTCCGATGTTCCCCGAGATACTATTTTTAAATGGACGGAGGAAAAAGGCAAAGAGGTCTATTTGACTCCTTCGGGATACACCGATCCGACACCAAGAGGCGGAGAGATGGGATCAAATGGTTTGACATTGGATAACGACGGTCATCTCATACTTTGTCAATGCGGCAACCGGCAAATAGCAAGAATGGATGCGCCGTTTGATAAACCTGCTCCAAATTATGTCTCTCTTGCTAATAACTATAATGGAAAAAAATTCAACAGTCCCAATGACGTTATTGTAAGCAGCAAGGGAGAAATATTCTTTACGGATCCTCCGTACGGCCTGGAAAAACAAATGAACGATCCGAAAAAAGAGATTCCTTTCCAGGGAGTATTTAAAGTAAAGACAAATGGTGAAGTTGTGCTGATGACGGATTCGCTGACACGTCCCAATGGTATTGCTTTTCTTCCCGGAGAAAAAACGATCATCGTTGCCAACTCTGATCCCGGCAAACCCAATTGGTATGCATTTGATATTGACAACAACGGTGGCTTTGCAAATGGAAGAATCTTTTACAGTACTGCCGGCTCCGACAGATCATTGAAAGGATTGCCTGACGGATTTAAAATAGATAAAAAAGGGAATGTATTCGCAACAGGCCCGGGCGGACTTTGGATATTTAATAAAGATGGAAAATTGCTGGGCAAATACAAAGTGCCGGATGCTACTTCCAATTGCGCATTATCACCGGATGAAAAAACAATCTATATCACCAATGATATGAATATACTGCGACTCAAAATGAGAAACTAGGTAAACCGACTATTAATGAAACGATATTTACTACCTCTGTTGTTTAGCTTTTTTTGCTTTGAAGGGATTGCACAAGATTCGCTTTATAAACCTGGTCCCGATTCACAAAGAAAGGATGGTATTCCAAAAGGAACGGTGACAAGATATGAGTGGGAAAGCAAGCTTTATGGAAATTTCCGCGAGTATTATATATATGTACCTGCTCAATACGATTCAACAAAGCCGGCCGCTTTGATGATCTTCCAGGATGGGTACGCTTATGCAAGAGAAGATGGCGATTTCAGAGTTCCGATAGTTTTCGATAATCTTATTTATAAAAAAGAATTGCCGGTAATCATTGGCGTATTTATCAATCCCGGTCACATTTCCAAAGACTATCCTGAAAACAGGTTCAGAAGCTCAAACAGGAGCGATGAATATGATGACATGAGTGATCGCTATACAAGATTTTTAATTGATGAACTTATTCCATTTATAAAAAAGAAATACAACATTTCCGATGATCCGAAGATGCACGCAATCGGCGGGCTCTCGTCCGGTGGCATTTGTGCCTTTACTGCGGCGTGGCAACGACCGGATTATTTTCATAAAGTATTAAGTCATGTCGGTAGCTTCACGAATATCCGCGGTGGACATGAGTACCCCGATCTCATCAGAAAAGGTGCAAGGAAGGATATTAAAATCTTCATGCAGGATGGCAGCAACGATCTTAATAATAATTTTGGTGATTGGTGGCTTAGCAATCTTCAAATGGAATCATCACTTAAGTTCAGAGGATACGAATATAAGTTCGAAAAGGGAACCGGCGGTCATAGTGGCAAGCACGGAGGCTCTATCTTACCGGAGTCATTGAAATGGCTGTGGAGTGATATAATGAAGAAATAAAGTCAATAAATGGAAATCAATGAAACTGTATAAAACCAAAGCAGGAATTGTCATAGAGAAAGAAAATAAATTCTTTTTATCAAAAGATGAGAACTGGGATGAGTTTGTAAATGATGATGAGCTCTTTCAAAAAATGTTTTCATTGACAAAGTCATTGGCTGCCGGCAATTCGGATCTTATCAAAGATGTATTAGCCCCGGTGGGTAAACAGGAATTATGGGCATGCGGCGTTACTTATCTGCGAAGCAAAGTAGGAAGGCAGGAAGAATCAAAAGCTGCAGGCGGCGCTGATTTCTATGGAAAAGTTTATGAAGCGGAAAGACCTGAAGTATTTTTCAAATCCACTCCTCATCGCATTGTCGGTCACAATGCGAAAGTCAATATTCGTAAAGATTCAACCTGGGATGTGCCTGAACCGGAATTGACGTTGCTGGTTACTTCATCCGGAAAAATTGTTGGCTATACAATTGGCAATGATATGAGCAGTCGCAGCATTGAAGGTGAAAATCCTTTATACTTGCCGCAGGCAAAAACGTATGATGCCTGTGCGGCTGTCGGTCCGTGCATTTATATTTCAGAAGAACCACCTGATAAGAATGCAATGATCAAGATGGGAATAAACAGGTTGGGCAAAAATGTTTTTGAAGGAAACGTTGGTATAAATCAAATGAAGAGAGCACCGGAAGAATTGGTATCATTTGTATATCGCGAATGTTCTTTTCCGGATGGATGTCTTATCATGACGGGAACCGGTATCGTGCCCGGACATGATTTTACATTGAGATCAGGTGACGAAATACAAATTTCAATTGATCATATCGGAACTTTAATCAATACAGTCAGATAATAACTGCCGATGACATTTTTAATAATCGCATTTGCAATTGCACTCCAGGTCTTCCTAACCTTTAAAAAGGTCAGCCCCTTTTTGTCCTTGTTGATCGTTGCTATTATAGCAGGCCTCCTTTTTGGAATGACACCTGATGATATTCTGAAATCAATTAAAGCCGGTGCTGGCAACACGTTCGGCGATGTCGGGTTAATCATTTGTCTTGGCGCAATACTGGGAAGAGTCCTTGAGGAAGGTGGCGCGGCTGAAAAGATCTCTTCCACGTTGATCAACAGCTTTGGTCTGAAATATATTCAATGGGCCATGCTGGTAACGGGTTTTCTGATCGGGATACCTCTTTTCTATAATGCCGGTTTTGTGATATTGGTGCCTCTTGTGTTTACCATCGCAAGGCGGACGGGTCTTCCTTTATTATATATAGCGATCCCGATGGCCGCTTCTTTATCTACTACGCATTGCTTTCTTCCACCACATCCCGGCCCTGCTTACCTTGTTGGAGCTTTCAGTGATGTGACAAAATTAAATATTGGAAGAGAAGTGAGCATGGGAAAAACATTGATCTACGGACTCATCATAACCATCCCTGTAGTGATCATAGCCGGGCCGGTACTAGGACGCATGTTAAGAAAAATCAAGGTTGATATCACTTCGTCCATTTTTTCTTCAGGGATCAAAACAGAGAAAAAATTACCGGCCGCATTCCCAAGTTTTTTTATTGCATTGCTTCCGGTCTTGCTGATCACACTGGCGGTCATCGCTAATATTCCCGTGGGAGAAAATGAAACACTTATAAATAATGATTCGATCCTGAAAAAGATCATATTATTTACGGGAAACCCAACTATTGCCTTACTTCTCGCGGTATTGGCTGCAGTAGTTTATTTCGGGCTGCTATCGGGTGAATCAATGGCCAATTCCATGAAATGGTTGCAAACGGCAGTGTCAGGTATTGCTATAATACTATTGATCATTGTTGCCGGCGGCATTTTCAAACAGGTATTGCAGGACAGCGGTACAGATGACTATATCGCTTCGTTCGCCGGCAAATGGAAAATGCCTCCGCTTGTATTTGCATGGGTGGTGACCGCATTATTGAGAGTAGCGATCGGCTCGGCCACTGTTGCAGGAATAACGGCTGCGGGAATTGTTTCTCCTTTGGTTGCATCCGGAACTGTGTCACCAGAGCTGATGGTATTAGCGGTCGGGACAGGAAGTGTATTTTGCTCGCATGTGAATGATTCCGGTTTCTGGATGTTCAAAGAATTTTTCAATTTATCATTGAAGCAAACATTTCTTTCCTGGACGCTAATGGAAACAACCATTTCGATACTCGGCCTGGCCGGTGTGCTGATATTGGAACGATTTGTTTCATAAAACACAAACTGAAAAGGTCCGCAAAAAACTATATTACTATTTCTTTTGTCGGGTCGTATCACTACGTAACTGAAATCTTGTGGTTATAAACGATTAGTGGTGTTTAAAAGAAGAACAAAATATCAACTTCTATCAATTGTGTTTTTGATCAATGCATTAAAACTAAATGCTCAATGCCCTTCTAACCCCGGGTATAATCAAAGTCAGCAACAGGCTGGCTCCATTGACTGGCTATGTCGATGTGATATATTAAAATGAAAAGATTAAATTGAAATAAAGAAAATAAAATGATGACAAAAGCTTATGCCGCCCTAAATGCAAAAGACCCGTTAGCTCCGTTCCAGTTTCAACGTAGAGATCTTCGTCCCGGCGATGTGCAAATAGAAATCTTGTATTGCGGAGTTTGCCACAGCGACATTCACCAGGTCCGTGACGAATGGGACAACGCTATCTATCCGATGGTTCCCGGCCATGAAATCGTTGGTCGTGTTATCAAGACTGGAAATGATGTGAAGAAGTTTAAGAAAGGGGATATCGCTGCTGTTGGTGTAATGGTGGATAGTTGCAGAATATGCAAGAACTGTAAACAGCAAATGGAACAATATTGTGTGGAAGATATGACAGGGACCTACAATGCCATGGAAAGGGATAAAGTAACAATTGCGCAGGGGGGTTATTCTTCAAACATTGTAACCGATGAAAGATATGTTTACCATATCTCCGAAAAACTTGATCTGAAAGCGACAGCACCATTGCTTTGTGCAGGTATTACCACTTATTCACCATTGCGATATGCAGGCGTTACAAATGGAATGAAAGTCGGCGTTGTTGGATTGGGCGGTCTTGGACATATGGGAGTAAAATTCGCAGTATCATTTGGCGCTGACGTTACTCTTATCAGCACCTCTCCTTCCAAGCAAAAAGACGCTGAACGGTTAGGCGCTCATAAGTTTCTTTTATCAACTGATAAAAATCAAATGAAAGACTCCGACAGTTATTTTGACGTTATACTCAATACTATTTCCGCCAATCATGATTACGAAAAATATCTTGATCTGCTCGATCTGTATGGAAAGATGCTGGTCGTGGGCCTGCCCTCTGAAGACCCGCGAACAAGCCCTTTTGCTTTAATAAAAAACCGGAGAAGTATTACAGGCTCCATGATCGGTGGTACAAAAGAAACACAGGAAATGCTGGACTACTGTGCTGAAAAAAATATTGTGTCAGATGTAGAAGTGATACCCATCCAGCAAATCAATGAAGCGTATGAAAGAATGATAAAGAATGATGTGAGATATAGATTTGTGATTGATATGAGTTCGCTTTGAATAAATACAATCCGTAAATTGATATCGTCCCACGAAAGGTTTAGGTTAAAATCACTAAACATTGCCCTGGCGTTTTTATAAACCCTTATTTGCTTTATGAAAATTTTTATGCTCTTTATAAAAGCTTTTTTCTGGCTATGGATATTTATTGTTCCGGCCGGAGGGCTATGTTTTCTGGCGTTCTGGTTATACGCTAAGTCTGCGGACAACTTGATTTATTCGATCTTACTATCTGTCGCCGGTGTTGCCTTGGGTATTTTAGCCGCAGAATATGTACGAAGACGCTATGGGTTAGATAATTTTTTTGGAAGAACTTTAGCTACTCCTGATATAGATGGCGGCAATATTTTAGATCAAAAGAATAAAGAATATCAATTGAAAAGGCAAAAAAAGAAAAAGAGGTGAAGAAAAAGCTTTCTAAGCACTTTCAAAACTGTAACAAAAATGCTGTCCCCACCCCTTCTGCAGATTGCACCTGTATATTTCCTTTATGGAGCATCATGATCTGCTTGCAAAGACTTAAACCTATCCCGCTACCGCTCTTTTTGGTGCTAAAGAAAGGAATGAAAATTTTATCCAAAACCTCTAATGGTATGCCATTGCCATTGTCGGCAACCTTGATCACTACTTTACGATTATTGGCAACATACCCTGTCAGCACAATTCTTGGATCAGGTTTATCTTTTACCGCTTCAATGGCATTCACTACAAGATTGATCAGCACCTGTTCCAGCAAACTTGTATCCGCTTCTACAACGAGGTCAGTGTCTTTCAGGATTGTTTCCAGTTCTATGCTCTTTTGCTCTAATGTCGGCTGCATTAATTGAATAAGGTTCTCAAAAATGTCCCTTACATATATCTTGCGCAGATTTGGCTTGGTGATGCGGTTCAGGTTGCGATAGGTTTCAGCAAATTTCAAAAGCCCCTCACTCCTTCTTTTGATCGTTTCAATGCCTAATTCCAGGTCATCCACGGAACCTGAATCGTTATTTAATACTGACACGGATTGTTGCAACCGGCTTTTTAATGTTTCTGCCAGCGACGAGATCGGCGCAACCGAATTCATGATCTCATGGGTCAATACACTCAAAAGTTTTTGCCAGGCTTTCGATTCTGTTTCGTCCAATGCCTCATTGACATTTTGAAAAGCGATAAGTTTATACAGTTTGCCGTCTGTCTGAAATGCTGTGGCCGACAACAATATTTTAAAAGAAGTTCTTTCGAGGTGAGCCGTTGCAATTTTATTTTCGCCGGGCTTCAGGTCTATGATATCGTCTGCGAGAGTTTTGTCCCTTCTTTCGAGTGAATAAATGGTTTTCAGATAAGGTAATTGCAACATTCTTTTCAGCGACTCATTCATCCAGACTATCGTACCGGTTTTTTCCTCGTAAGAAAGAATTCCCGTATCCACCAGTTCAAGGATCTTTTGCAGATATTGATACTGTGTTTCTTTTTCTTTACTGATTATCTTGAACGTTGTATTGATCTCATTAAAGCCCTTACGTAACGGTTGTATCTCGGCTGGTGCATGTTTCACATCAAAATATCTTGAGAAGTCGCGGTAATGAACGGATTCAACAAATTGCTCCAGCTCACTATGTGCTTTTCGCTGGAAACGCGAAAACTCTATCACCTGGTAAATAATGACCGGCACTGCCAGCAGTAAATAAACATACCATCCTTTTACCACCAGAAACGAGGCTGCAGTTATTGTTATGAACAACAGGAACACCCGCAGCAATATCCGCCATTCAAATTTTTTAAATATCATATTTACTTATTCTTCTGTATAGAGCTGTTCTTGTAAGTCCCAGTTCTTTTGCTGCTTTAGTGATATTACCATTGTGTTTTTCAATTACACGGAGTATTGTGCTTTTTTCGACAGCGCTTAGTTTTGTTTCTGCCGGTTCTTTTTCCGAAGCAACCGGCGACTCAATGGGTGAAAAGATCAGATCATTGGCCCGAAGAATGCTATCATCTGACATGATAACTGCTCTTTCAATGATGTATTGCAGTTCCCTAACATTGCCCGGATAATGATAGTTGAGCAGTTTTTCCATTGCTTTTGCATCAAACTCGGGGAGCGGCTTCATGTATTTATTGCTGTATACCTCGCAAAAATGTTTTGCCAGCAGCATGATATCGTTGCCGCGTTTACGAAGCGGGGGAATTACAATTTCTACTGTATTGATGCGATAAATAAGATCTTTACGAAAGCGATTTTCGTTTGACAATTCACTTAAGCTGACATTCGTAGCGCAGATCAAACGTATATCAATAGGTATCGGTTCGTTGGTCCCGATCCGTATCACCTGCCTGTTCTGCAAAACACTTAAAAGCTTTGCCTGCAGATGAAGAGGGATGTTGCCGATCTCATCTAAAAAAAGTGTCCCCTTGTCAGCCGCTTCAAATCTCCCGGGCCTGTCTTCCCGCGCATCGGTAAAAGATCCTTTCTTATGTCCAAACAATTCGCTTTCAAAAAGGCTTTCCGTCAAAGCCCCCACATCCACTTTTATAAATGGCTTATCGCTTCGCAGGGATTGCTGTTGAATAGCTTTTGCGATCAGGTCTTTACCAGTACCATTCTCTCCTAAGATCAGAATATTGGCATCAGTTGGCGCAATCTTTTCGATCTTATAAAAGATCTGCTGTATCACATCTGAATCCCCGATAAGTTCTTTGCCAATGATCGCATCACCGGAAAAGGGAACAGGCCCTGTCCTGTTACTCTTTCGCTTCAATGTTTCTTTTATTGTGGAAAGCAGTTTTTCATTATGCCACGGCTTTACTACAAAATCCGCTGCTCCTTCTTTTAAAGATCGAACCGCAAGATCAATATCGCCATAAGCTGTGATCATGATGACGGAAGTATCTGATTTCATTTTCCGGATCTCATTTAACCAGAAAATACCTTCATTGCCAGTATTAATTGAACCGGTGAAATTCATATCCAGCAATATCACGTCAAAACTGTCTTTTGACAAATGCCAACGGAGGTTTTCGGGATTTTTTTCGGTGACTACTTCTTTGGCTTCGGTTTTTAAAAGTAACCTGACAGCTGTCAGGACATCCAGGTCATCATCAACAATTAATATAGAAGCGTTTTTGAGCTGCATACCGTTATTTCTCTATATAATATTATATATATAGCCTACCCTGCTGCAAGTATACCATAATTACAAAGCGGTGGCAACTAAATTTTTACGGATGACCTGTCAAATGAACTGTATCAAAACCGTACACTTGCTGTATCATAAACGAACGTCTTCGTAGTTCTGAGAGGTATAACTCCCTGCAAACCAAATTTGTGGTGAATTGGCATATTTATCCTTTAAAAAAACGCTGGATTGGCCTGTAACATGGACAGCTTCGGGCCGTATTTATATTAAGGACGTCATTAATTAAAGATTTAAATCGTGGATAGAGTAATTCCTAAAAAATTTTGGAGCAGGAAACGCATTCTCACAATTGCTGCTATAGTGGGTATAGTTGGTTTGGTGGTTGCAAGTTATCTACTGACATCAGGCAAAAGTCGCCTCAATGTTGATGCTGAAAGAATAACGATCAGTGAAGTGAAAAAAGGACCTTTCCAGGAAACGATCCCGATAAATGGTGTAGTGCTTCCAATTACTACTATCTATCTCGATGCATTGGAAGGCGGCCGTGTAGAAGAAAAATATGTTGAAGACGGCGCCATGATGAAAAAAGATCAGCCCATTTTACGATTAAGCAATACAGACCTTGCATTAAACCTTCTTTCCCAGCAATCGAATGTATATAACACATTAACCCAGATGCAGATTGCCCGTAATGCGGCTCAGCAAAATACCGTTACCAAGCTAAACCAGATGACGGATGTAGAAAGCCAGTTGAAAGAAGCCGAACGCGTTTATAAATTAAACAAGAGTTTGTACGAGCAAAAAGTGATCGGTCTGCAGGAGTTTAAAAAATCAGAGAACGATTATAACTATTTCCTGCAAAAGAGAAAACTCACTGAGCAAATACTCAAACAGGATTCCATCACCAATGAGCAGCAGGTGGCACAAACGCGGCAATCTTATGAAGGATCACAAAATGCACTTGGCCTTTATAAAAAGAAAGTAGGCGACCTGATCGTAAGGGCGCCGGTTGACGGACAGCTCACTTCTCTCGATGCTGAAATTGGCCAGTCGAAAAACAAAGGAGAAAGACTGGGGCAAATTGATGTGCTAAGCGGATATAAGGTCAGAGCCGATATTGATGAGCATTATATTTCAAGAATTGTTATTGGCCTGGATGGCAGTTTCACTTTTGCCAATAAGGATTATAAACTGGTAGTTAAGAAAGTATACACGCAGGTTACCAATGGGCGTTTCCAGGTCGATATGGAATTTGTGGGTGAAGTACCACAAGGTATCCGCCGTGGCCAGACATTACAAATAAGGCTGGCGTTCAGCAATGAAGTGGAAGCCGTGCAGTTAGCTAAAGGAGGGTTTTATCAGCAAACAGGCGGCAACTGGATATTCAAAGTAAGTGAAAGCGGGAATACAGCTTATAAAGTAGATATACAACTTGGAATGCAGAATCCCGATTATTATGAAGTATTGAGTGGCCTGAAGCCCGGCGACAAGGTGGTAACCTCCAGCTATGAAAACTATGAGAAGATGCAGGAGCTGGTTATAAAAAAATAGAAATCGTAAACCAATTAAATCATCTGCCATGAAACAAAAGATTTTTTACATACTTATACTGATCTGCAGTATAAGTTTTTTTTCTTCGGCAAAGCAAACCGGGAAAAATTGCGACAAGAGAACTTGTTGTAATATGAGCAAACCTGTAACCACAAAACAGGATCGGTCAAAAATGGCTAAGGAAGCTGATTTCGATCTGCCGCCATTGCAGTTATTGATGTTTGATCTGCAAAAACTTTAAAAGCATTTTAAATTAAATACACAATTATGATCAAGATCACGAACCTCGAAAAAGTTTACCGCACAGATGAGGTGGAAACCGTTGCATTAAATAAGCTGACGCTCGAAGTAAAAGAAGGTGAGTTTGTCGCCGTGATGGGGCCCTCCGGATGCGGCAAATCAACTTTACTCAATATTGTCGGCTTGCTCGACGATCCGGACAGCGGAAGTTTTATGTTCAACGGAATTGAAGTAGCCAAATTCAATGAGCGTAAAAGGGCGGAACTCCGTAAACGAAACATTGGATTCGTATTCCAGAGTTTTAACCTGATCGATGAATTAACGGTTTTTGAAAATGTCGAGTTGCCATTGATCTATACGGGAGTGAAATCGGGTGAAAGAAAAAAAAGAGTGGAAGAAGTGCTGGACAAAATGCAGATCATGCATCGTCGCAACCACTATCCCCAACAATTATCGGGTGGTCAGCAACAACGTGTAGCCGTGGCAAGAGCTGTTGTCAATAAACCTAAATTGATCCTGGCCGATGAGCCTACGGGTAATCTTGATTCTCACAACGGTAATGAAGTAATGCAATTGCTGACCGATCTGAATGAACAGGGAACGACCATCGTAATGGTAACACACAGCGAACATGATGCCCGTTATAGTCATCGCATCATCCGTATGCTGGATGGACAAACTGTTCTTGAAAATATAATGGTGTAAACCGGCTTCGAGCCATGAGTTTTGAGCTGCGGGTTTTTTAGCCTGCGGCTCGCAGCTGATAGCTTGCAGCTATTAAAAGTATAGCCATGATTCGCAACTATCTTAAAATTGCTTTTCGCAATCTCGCCAGGTACAAATTCATTTCATTTATAAACCTGTTTGGTTTAACCATTGGCCTCACCTGCTGTCTTCTCATTTTTACATTTATTCTTCATGAGCTGAGTTATGATAAATACCAGCCCAATGCAGATCGTGTATACCGTGTTACTCGGAGTTTCAACAATCCGCAAACAGGTGCCGTATCTCTTAATCTCAGCACGATTTCTCCTCCCTTCGGGCCATTACTGAAAAATGATTTCGGCGAGATACAGGATATGACCCGCACCCTGCAAAATGGCACGACGGCTATCCGGTATGATGACAAAATGTTCAACGAACAAAATGTATTTTTTGCGGATGATCACTTCTTTGATTTTTTCAAAGCCAATGTTATAAAAGGTAATCCTAAAAAATCCCTTGCCGATCCTTTCGCTGTAATGATGACAGAAGAGATCGCAAAAAAATATTTTGGCAATGAAGATCCGATGAACAAAGTCATCAGGGTCAATTTTGGAGATTATTTTGACTTTAAAGTAACCGGCATATACAAAGATTTTCCGGCCAATACACATTTTCATCCCGAAATAATGCTTTCATTCAATACACTGAATGATACAGCCATTTATGGTGCAGAAAATTTAACAACCAATTGGGGTAACAATTCCTTTTTTACTTATATACGGTTACCTCAAAATTATGATCCGCAAAAATTGGTAGCCCGGTTTCCGGATTTTCTTGACAAGTACATGGTTAAACAGTACACTACCACCAAGCCTTCAAAAGCCACCGCTTTGAATTTACAGAAGCTGACTGATATTCACCTTCGCTCACACACTGACTACGAAGCAGAAGAAAACGGTGATATTAATCGTGTTTATATTTTTTCGGCCATTGCGTTATTCATACTTCTTATAGCATGCATCAATTACATGAATCTCTCTACAGCAAGATCCACATTGAGAGCAAGGGAGATCGGTATCCGGAAAGCGGTCGGTGCGCGGAAGAAAGAAATTATGTTGCAGTTCCTCAGTGAGTCTGTATTGATCTCCTGGATCGCTATGCTATTTGCGTTTGCATTGACATGGCTCCTGCTACCCTGGTTAAGTAAAGTATCCGGAAGACAACTCGATATAAATATTTTACTCAAATGGCAGATCGTTGTCCCGATCTTGTTGGTGCCGTTCATAGTAGGCATTGTTTCCGGCATCTATCCTGCTTTGTTCATGTCATCATTCCAGCCGGTAAAAGTGCTGAAAGGATTATTGAAGGTCAGAGGTGGTAATATCTCGTTCCGCAAAGTCCTGGTGACATTGCAGTTTGCCATCTCTATAATTCTGATTATTTCTACGGCCATCGTCTTCAGCCAGATGAATTACATGCAAAACAAACCACTTGGGTTTGACAGGGAAAGGATCATCACACTGCCTTATGTTACTGAATTGAATGATAAATACAATGCTTTCAGAACAGAATTACTTACTAACTCCAATATAAAAAATGCGGGACGCTCATCCCGTATTCCAACCGGAAGATTGCTGGATGCCATGGGTGCCAGGATGATGTCAGGTGATACGTTCGCACCTGTGAATGCCAACATAAAATTTATCTCGGCGGACCATGATTTCATCTCCTCCTACGGTGTAAAAGTAGTGGCCGGTCGTGGGTTTTCAAGAGACTTCAGTACAGACGATACAGCGGCATTCATGATCAATGAAGCTGCAGCAAGGGTTTTGGGATTCAAATCAAATGGAGATGCGATTGGAAAAGATTTTGGCTATGGCAATCGAAACGGGAAATTGGTCGGCGTCTTCAATGATTTTCATTTTGAATCCATGCACCAGGAAATTGTTCCGTTGGTTTTGCTGATACCCCGATCCGGAGGCAGTTATGGAAGAATATCGGTGAAGTTATCAGGCAACAATACTTCCGCAGCGCTGGCACACATTGAAAATACCTGGAAGAAATTCTTACCTGACTCTCCTTATGAGTTTACTTTTCTTGATGAGAATTTTGCGCGGCTTTACCAGGCGGAGGAACGCCAGGAAAAATTATTTACTTTATTTGCTTGTCTCGCCATCTTCATTGCCTGTCTTGGGCTATTTGGTCTCTCAGCATTTGCCATTTCGCAACGGATAAAAGAGATCGGTATCCGAAAAGTTTTGGGTGCTGATGTGAGTACAATTGTCGCCTTGCTTTCCAAAGACTTTATGAAGCTTGTCGCTATAGCGGCCATCGTTGCATTTCCGGTTGCCTGGTTTTTCATGCATAAATGGCTACAGGATTTTGCCTATCGCATTTCTATTCAATGGTGGATATTCTTAATAGCTGCCGTTGTCGCTGCACTGATAGCATTGATAACAATAAGTTTCCAGGCGATCAAAGCGGCGGTTGCCAACCCGGTGAAATCCTTGCGAACGGAGTGAAGCAACGAACAGAGTGAAGCAACAACGGAGTGAAGCAACGAACAAAGTAAAACAAGGTTGAATATTGAATTTTAGATGCTGAATGAATAACTCATAAAATCTAAACTTTTAAAAGTGTTTAAAAATTATTTGCTGATCGCCTGGAGAAATCTTCTGAAAAATAAGATCTATTCGATCATAAATGTTCTTGGTCTTGCCTCTGGAATGGCCGTGGCTATTCTCATTGGCTTATGGATCTGGGACGAAGTCACCTATGACAGGTACCATAAAAATCATGACCAACTTGCACAGGTAATGACCACTTTTATTGACAACGACAATAAAATGGGAACCGGGGAGGCAGTTTGTATGCCGATCGGTGATGAATTGCGCAGCAAGTTTGGCAGCGATTTTAAAAATATATCCATGGCGTCATGGAACCACAGCCATGTGTTGACCATTGGTGAAAAAAAGATCACAGGCAATGGCATGTGGGTCGAATCAAATTTTCCGGTGATGTTTTCTCTCCGGATGTTAAGCGGGGACATCAATGCCTTATCGGATCCTTCAACCATCTTAATAAATGCATCCCTTGCAAAAACATTCTTTGGCGATGACGATCCCATCAATAAAACAATCAGGCTTGACAATAAGGATGATTTCAAAGTAGCGGGAGTGTTTGAGGATTTCCCACGCAACACGTCATTAAATGATACCAAATTGTTTTTGCCCTGGAAAAAATATATCACTACCGAAGAATGGCTGAAAAATGCTGCTACGCAATGGAACAATCATTCATGGCAGGCATTCGTCCAGGTAGCGGATAAGATCGACATGGATAAAGAAACTGAGAAGATAAAGGATATAGTAATGGTCCATAAAAACGCAGCTACCCAGGGCAGAGAGCAGGCAGTTTTATTCCCGATGAATAAATGGCGCTTATACAGCGATTTCAAAAATGGTAAACCTGCCGGCGGTCGCATACAATTTATCTGGTTGTTTTCCATCATTGGTGTGTTTGTATTGTTGCTTGCCTGCATCAATTTCATGAATCTTTCAACCGCACGCAGCGAGAAAAGAGCCAAAGAGGTCGGCATACGCAAAACAGTTGGATCGATGCGCGGTCAATTGATAAGGCAGTTCCTGAGCGAATCTGTTTTCGTTGCATTTATCTCGTTTGCATTCTCCATATTATTTGTTGTCCTGCTAATGCCGTTGTTTAATAAGCTTGCTGATAAAGAGATCGGGTTGCCGTGGAGCAATAATTTTTTCTGGTTAATGGCAATACTATTTACCGTGTTCACAGGATTGATCTCCGGCAGTTATCCTGCACTGTTTTTATCCAGGTTTGACCCGATCAAAGTTTTAAAAGGGACTTATCGTATTGGCAGGTTTGCGTCGTTGCCGAGGAAAATCCTGGTGGTGATTCAATTTACTTTTTCCATTGCACTGATCATCGGGACTATCATTGTCTTCAAACAAATTCAATATGCGAAGAACCGGCCTGTCAATTACAGGAGCGAGGGACTTATATCGGTAAATATGTCGACGCCTGAACTGTATAAGCATTATGAAGCCATACGATCTGATCTTCTCACAACAGGTGTAGTTGATAACGTGGCAGAATCATCCAGCCCGACAACGGCAGTATGGTCTAATCAGATCGGGTTTAACTGGCAGGGAAAAGACCCAAGCTCGTTACCCAGTTTTGGAACGATTGCCGTCACCACAAATTTTGGCAAAACTATCGGCTGGCATATCAAAGAAGGACGGGATTTTTCAAAGGATTTTGCAACAGATAGCCTGGCAATGATATTGAATGAATCCGCAGTAACCCTGATCGGAATGAAGCGTGATATTGTAGGAGAGACCATTCAGTTCAATGACAAAAATTATACAGTTGTTGGTGTCGTGAAAGATATGATCATGGGATCTCCGTATAAGCCTGTAAAAGCCACTGTCTTTTTATATAATCCCGACTGGGCAAACATAATAACGGTATCGATAAAAGAAGGATCACCTGTAAAAACGGCTTTGAGCAAAATAGAAACGATTTTCAAAAAATATAATCCAAGCTCTCCGTTCGACTATACATTTAATGATGAGGACTATGCAAAAAAGTTTTCGGACGAAGAACGGATAGGTAAACTGGCTACGTTTTTCACCATATTGGCCATATTTATTTCATGTCTTGGGTTATTCGGACTCGCATCGTTTGTAGCAGAACAGCGCAAAAAAGAAATTGGTGTACGCAAGGTACTAGGTGCTTCAACATATAATTTATGGCGGATGCTTACGAAAGAGTTTGCCTTGCTTGTATTCATTTCCTGCTTTATTGCGATCCCGCTGGCCTGGTATTATTTGAATGACTGGCTTAAACAATATGATTACAGAACTACCATCCCGATCTGGATTTTTATAGCGGCAGGTATTGGCGCTTTACTGGTAACGTTGATAACAGTAAGTTTTCAATCAATAAAAGCGGCGATAGCCAACCCGGTAAGGTCATTGCGAACAGAATGAAGTAATTGAGAACGGAATGATCATCAGTTAACAATTAATAGCTGTATGCTATTATTCAAAACATAATGCATGTTCAGAAATTATTTCAAAACCGCCTGGAGAACCCTTTTTAAGAACAAAGGCACGTCGCTTATTAACATTGGTGGTCTTGCTGTTGGTATGGCCGTAGCAACACTTATCGGCTTATGGATATGGGATGAACTATCATTTGATAAGTATAATAAAAATTATGATGCCATTGCCCAGGTTGCCAGGAAACAAATCGTAAACGGAGAGGTTTTTATTGCGGAAGGAAGTAATCATGTACCGATCCCGCTTGCCCGGGAATTACGGGATCAATTTAATGGGTACTTTAAAAATGTAGCGCTGGCAACAGGAAATGCTGAACAAATGATCTCTGTGGATGAGAAGCGTTTTTCAAGACAGGGTATGTATGTTGAGCCCGGATTTCTTAACATATTTACCTTTAACATATTTACCGGAACAGACAAATCATTCAGTGATCCTAACACGATCCTGATAGATAATTCACTGGCAGTTTCTCTTTTCGGAACAGAAAATCCGGTCGGGAAAACGCTGCAACTGAGTAACACGCAGCTTGTAAAAGTGGCAGGAGTATTTAAAGATATTCCATCCAATTCCCGGTTTCATGATATCAGTTTTTTCTGTCCATGGGATTTATTGGTAGCAACCAATAACGGAGTAAAGAATGACCTTGACAATTGGATCAATAGTTCCTTTAACCTGTTTGTGCAAACAGCGCCGGGGAAATCCATGCAGGGTGCATCGAAAGCTATCCAGGAAATATACTGGAACCACATAAAAAAAGACAGACCCCAATCTTCCAATGAAAATGTGGCCCTGTTTCTTCATCCTATGAAAGATTGGCACCTGCGTTCCGAATGGAAAAACGGCATACAGGAAGGTGGACAGATCCAATTAGTTTGGTTATTTGGTGCAATCGGAATATTTGTATTGTTACTTGCCTGTATCAATTTTATGAATCTCAGTACGGCTCGTTCTGAAAAAAGAGCAAAAGAAGTCGGTATTCGCAAGACAGTAGGTTCTTTAAAAAGCCAGTTGGTAAAACAATTTCTCACTGAATCTTTTTTAACGGTAAGTATTGCTTTTGTGCTGAGTGTCGGAATTGTATTATTAAGCCTGAATTGGTTTAATAAGATCGCGGATAAAAATGTAAACTTCCCTTTTGATAATCCTGTATTCTGGATTATATCGGTTTTGTTTATTGTGATTACATCTTTTGTATCCGGAAGCTATCCCGCTCTCTATCTTTCTTCCTTCCGTCCCGTGAAAGTATTGAAAGGTACTTTTCTTGCAGGTAAGTCAGCAGCTATACCACGGAGAATAATGGTTGCTATTCAATTTTCCGTTTCAATCATTTTAATTATTGGGACAATCGTTATATATCGCCAGGTTCAACATGCACAGGATCGCCCGATTGGTTACGACAGAAATGGTTTGATCCGCTTCAATATGAATACTGTAGATCTTAATGGAAAGAATGATGTACTTCGCCAGGAATTATTGGCAACAAGCGGTGTAATTGAAGTTGCTGAATCTTCCGCCGCTACTACTGAGAATAATTATTTTGATGACAGGATTGAATGGCAGGGTAAAGATCCAAGGTTGCCAAAAACAGCTTTTGTGCTGAGAGCGGTAACTCACGATTTTGGAAAAACCATAGGCTGGCAATTTACAGAAGGCCGTGATTTCTCCCGGAGTTACCAAACAGATAATGCCGCTGTGATCTTAAATGAAGCTGCCGTAAAGTATATGCAGTTATCTGATGCGGTTGGTAAAACAATAACATTTAATAATAAACCCTATGCAATAGTGGGTGTGATCAGAGATATGATCACTGACTCTCCCTACAAGCCGGTTCAGCCAGGCTTATTCTTTATGGTTCCGCAGATCGGTCCCGTTATTACAATGAGGTTGAACCCCAAATTAAGTCCTGCAAAAGCGATCAGCCTTATTCAACCTGTTTTCAGAAAATTGAATCCCAATGGGCTCTTTGATTACAAATTTGTTGATGAGGAATATGGAAGAAAGTTTGCCGCCGAACAGCAGATCGGCACGTTATCAACCGTATTTGCCATACTCGCCATTTTTATTTCCTGCCTCGGCATTTTTGGTTTGGCATCTTTTGTCGCAGCGCAGCGCATCAAAGAGATTGGTGTTAGAAAAATATTAGGCGCTTCGGTGATAAATCTATGGGGGTTACTGTCAAAAGAATTTATACTGTTGGTGGCCATTGCTTTTGTGATTGCCATTCCGGTCGCCTATTATTTCATGGATCAATGGCTGCAGAAATATGAATATCGTGCCAGCATTGCCTGGTGGATGTTTGGCGTAGCAGGTGGAGGGGCGGTATTGATTACCTTATTAACGGTGAGTTTCCATGCAATTAAAGCAGCCGTGGCAAACCCGGTGAAATCTTTGCGAACAGAGTGAAGCAACAAACAGAGTGAAGCTCATCATTGCGATACCGCCAAAGGCGGGAGAAGCAAAGAACAGAATGATCGTCAGTAAACAATTAAAAGCTGTATGCTAATATTCAAAAAATAACGCATGTTCAGAAATTATTTCAAAACTGCCTGGCGCAATCTCTGGAAGAACAAAGTATACTCTTCGATCAATGTTGTTGGTCTTGCGATAGGTATGGCCGCCTGTATCATCATACTCATCTTTGTTTCATACGAGAGAAGCTTTGACAATTTTCATAAAAAAAATATTTACCGGCTGAATGAAGTGCAGAAGTTCGAAGGCATGGTGGCTGCACAGAAAGTTGCCTTGACCATGTTCCCCATGGCGCCGTCACTCAAAACAGAATTTCCTGAAATAAAAAATTATACAAGGATCAGTGCCCGCGACAATACACCCCTTAACTACGGTGACAAAAAGATTTTTATTAAGAGAATATGTTTTGTTGATTCCACCTTTCTCGACATGTTCGATTTCAAACTGCTGAAAGGCGACAGGCAATCATCCCTCGACAAGAAGAATAGCATTTTGCTGACAAAGGCAATGGCTAACAAATTTTTTGGCAATGAAGATCCCATTGGTAAGCTGATATCCCGTTATGACCGTGATACAACGACCCTTTTAGTGACGGGTTTGCTTGATGATGTTCCGCAAAATTCACAATTGCAATTTGATGCGTTGGTCCCTTTCAGCACAATTGCGCGGCCACAGTGGTCGGATAACTGGGGAGGCAATTGGCTTAACACTTACCTCGAACTTGCGCCTAATACCAATGTCGCTGCCCTGGAAAAAAAATTTCCTGATTATCTCAAGAGACACATGTCAAATGATCAATGGAAAAGTTATGAATTGTTCCTGCTCCCTTTAAAAAATGTACATGCGGGTGCAACCGATGTTGGTCTCGACAGTTTCAACTACCAGCAGTTCGATGAGAGCTATACGAAACTTTTCTTTATCATCGCCCTGATCGTTTTGCTGATTGCCTGCATCAATTTCATGAACTTATCCACGGCACGCTCTGCCGAAAGAGCGAGAGAAGTCGGTGTAAGAAAATCAATAGGAGCTTTTCGCTGGCAATTGTCAATGCAGTTCATTAGTGAATCCATCGTTCTTTCGTTCATTGCGATGGTGATCGCCATTGTACTCGTCATTATCTTTTTACCGGCTGTAAATCATTTAAGTCAGCGGGAACTCGATTTTCCACTGTTCACCAACTGGAAACTTTTGCTTTCGTTGATAATGAGTGCCGTCATCCTGGGAATTGTAGCTGGTATATACCCAGCCCTTTACCTGTCGTCATTCCGCCCTGCAAAAGTTTTAAAAGGTTCTGCGCAAACGGGAAGAAACAAGAGTTCATTAAGGAATGCGTTGGTGGTCGGGCAGTTCGCCTGCGCTATTTTCCTCATCATTGCCACTACGTTCGCTTTAAAGCAACTATATTATATGAAGAACCGGTCAACCGGTTTTGATCGGGAGCAAGTAGTGAATGTGCGATTACAGAATGGCACTTCCGGAAAATATAGCATTCTGAAAAAGGATCTGCTTCAGAATACCCTTGTAACCGGTGTTACTGCATCGCAGGATATATTGGGCAGTCACCTGGATCAGTCGGGCATAGAATTTAAAGGCAATGGGCCTGTCCGGAGTCTTACGTCTACACGGTTGATCGTTGATCCTGACTATCTCAGCCTCTATAAAATACCATTGATCGGGGGGCGTAATTTTTCGTCAGAAGAAACTGCAAATGGAAGAGAATACATTATCAATGAAGCGCTGGCAAAAGAATTATTGAAAGATGATTCTTCTTCGACCGATATATTATCTCTGTTGGATAAACAATTCGGCTTTGACTCTGTTGGACGAATAATAGGCATAGCAAGGGATTTTAATTTTAATTCTCTGCATAGTAAGATCGAGACGATGTTCATGTTTAACCAGAAGGATTGGGGTTACGGCAATATGTCTGTTAAAATAAATGGGAACAAACCTAAGGAAGCCGTTGCCTTTATTGAATCGGTTTGGAAAAAAGACTGCGCAGACACTCCCATTGAATACCAATTTCTCGATGATCATTTTGAGGAGCTTTATCGTTCCGATTCACAGATCAGTACTATTGTCGGATCGCTGGCTACACTCGCCATCATCATCTCCTGCCTGGGATTATTCGGACTGGCATCGTATGCAGCCGAGAAGAGAACAAAAGAAGTTGGCATCCGGAAAGTACTCGGAGCATCATTACAGAAGCTGGTGGTCATGCTTTCAAAGGATTTCCTGAAATACGTTTTAATAGCGGCCTTAATAGCCTGGCCATTATCCTGGTTAGCCGTACACAAATGGCTGCAGGATTATGCCTATCGTATTAACATCAGTTGGTGGATATTCCTCGCAGCTGTTGCTGTTGCAATTCTGATTGCGCTGGTTACAATAAGTTTCCATGCGATAAAAGCAGCCATTGCAAACCCGGTAAAGAGTCTGAGAACTGAATAAAAAGTATAGCCATGATTAAAAACTTTTTTGTCACTGCTTATCGAAATCTCCTTAAGAACAAGACCACAGGGATTTTGAACATTTCAGGTCTTGCGATAGGCGTAACGGTTTGTCTCGTCATCGGTATCTGGTTGCAACGTGAACTAAGCTTTGACAATTTCCATCCAAATGGAAATGAAATTTTCAGGATATCCAACACGTTTAAAAGTGAAAGTGAATCGTTTTCGCAAGCCCCTTCCGGACCAGCTTTTGGTGCACACTTGAAAGAACAATTACCTTCTGTTAAAGCGACCTGCCGCGTGTTTGGTGAAACATTTAAAGTCAAAGTCGGCAATGATTATTTTATTGAAAGTACCTGCTCCGATGTTGACAGCAACTTCTTCAGCTTTTTTGGTTTTAAACTTATAAAAGGAAATGCGGAGCAGGCGCTGCGATCACCCGAACAGGTTGTATTAACTGAAAAGCTGGCTAAAAAATATTTCGGCTCTGTTGATAAAGCAATAGGCCAGGATATCCTTATAGATGGAAAATATCCTATGACAATTTCCGGAGTAGCCGAAAATTCTCCGCTTAATTCTCATATACAATTTGACCTGCTTGTTCCTTACGCTCATCTTCGGAACCAGATGATGAAGCAATATAATTTTGACCCTGACAGTTTGTGGGTTGGCGGTTGGCCAAATGTCTATGTTCAACTAAACACCCCGGGAAAATGGAAAGATGCCGAGGAGCAGGTAAATATTATTGCGGCAAAGTTTTCAGAAAAGGAGTGGAAGGAAAACAAGATGTCTTATCAATACCATCTGCAACCGATCAGTGATATCCATTTAAGATCCAACCTGCGTTATGATGCTGCTAACAATGGAAGCCTGTCGCGAGTTAATATTTTTTCAATAGTGGGACTGATCGTTTTACTGCTTGCCTGCATTAACTATATCAACCTGACGACAGCAGGCGCCGTTAAAAGGGCCAGGGAAACTTCGGTAAGAAAAGTAGTGGGAGCTACAAAGCTTCAATTGATCAGGCAATTTTTCTTTGAAACACTCCTGGTATGCTCGGTTTCTGTCATGATTGGAATCATTCTGCTCAAACTGATCTTGCCATCATTCTCGGCATGGCTCGGCCAGGCTTACGAATTTCCTCTCACTATGCTTAATGTTTTATACATTTTCTGTTTTATTCTCTTCATTTCAATCGTAGCCGGAATTTATCCCGCGGCCATACTTTCGTCTTTTAACCCCGCCACTTCCCTCAAAGGAAATTTTTTCTCCGGTACAAAAGGAAATCTTATCAGGAAAAGTCTTGTCGTATTTCAGTTCACGATAACGATAGCATTGGTAACGTCAATTTTGGTTATCAGCCGGCAAATGAATTTTATTAAAAACAAATCATTGGGTTATAACGGTCATGCAGTTATCGAAGTAAAATTTTTTGGTGAGGCAAGTGTAAGAGATCAATATGTAGCTCTCCGCAACCAGCTTTTGCAAAGCCCATATATTCTGAATGTAAGTAAACATAGCCAGAATGTAGTAGGCGGATTAGGCAATGGATGGACGACCACGCAAAACCTGAAAGCTGAAGAAATATCTACGAGTCTTTATAACCTCGGAGCGGATACCACATTTGCAGATGTGTATGATATGAAGCTCGTTGCCGGCAGGTTTTTTTCGAAAAATTTCCCAACGGATACAACCAAGGCCGTTCTCGTGAATGAAGCGGCCGTCAAAACTTTCGGTTGGGAAAAACCAGAAAATGCCATTGGGAAACCATTTGGTAAAGGAGACAATACACGATATGTGATAGGTGTGGTAAAAGATTTCAATTTTGAAAGCTTACATAAACCTGTGGAGGCTGTATTGATCAGTTATTCGCGTAGTGGTAACCTGTTGTCACTAAAGATAGATACTCGCCATGCAGACGAGGCCATAAATCATCTTACAAAAATATGGAAGGCTGCCGTTCCTGATATTCCGCTCGAATACGCATTCGTTGATGAGAGCATTGCCAAACAATATGGCAGCGAACAAAAGACTGAAGGGATCTTCTATGCGTTTGCAGGGTTGTCTTTATTGATCGCCTGCCTGGGATTGTTTGGTCTTACCATTTTTGTGACAGAAAGAAAAGTCAAAGAGATCGGTATCAGGAAAGTTTTGGGAGCATCCGTGACAGGTATTGTCGGTTTACTTTCCGGAGATTTTATAAAATTGGTATTGATCGCTTCTTTCATTGCTTCTCCCCTCGCCTGGTATTTTATGCACAACTGGCTGCAGGATTTTGCTTATAGAATTGATATAGGCTGGTGGGTATTTATTGTTGCAGGTATTGCCGCCTTATTGATTGCATTGATAACGATCAGTTTTCAATCCATTAAAGCTGCAATTGCCAATCCTGTGAAATCTTTAAAAACAGAATAACATGTAAAAACAGAGTTATACGGATCGCTTAAAAGCTTTACTATGCTGAAAAATTATTTTAAAGTAGCCTTCAGGTTTCTTTTAAAAAACAAGACATTCAGTTTTATTAATATTATCGGCTTGTCGGTTGGCACATTGTGTTGCCTGTATATATTATTATATGTAAAACATCAGTACAGCTATGATAAGCACCATAAGGATAAGGACAGGATATATCGTATAACTACCTCTCTCGAGATCACAGGCGATAAACATACCAATGCTACGTGTTCGCCACCGATCGCACCCGCTATGAAGAAAGATTTTCCGGAGGTAGAGCAATTTGTCCGCGTTATTTCTGATTTTGGTTCTACACAGCATTTACTCCGGTATAAAGAAAAATCACTGTATGAAAGAAATGCGGCCTTTGTGGATTCCACTTTCTTTGACATGTTTAGCTATCATTTTATACATGGCAATTCAAAAAACATTTTATCAGAACCCTATTCTATCGTGTTGGCAAAAGCTACTGCTGATAAATTATTCGGAAGTGAAGACCCGGTAGGCAAAGTAATTGAGATCAATGATGACAATGGCAAACATGATTACAAAGTAGATGCCGTCGTGGATGAAAGCCTCGGGAAGTCGCACATTGATGTCACCATATTTATTGCTATGAACAGCGGCGGCATCGGCCAATATGTCCGTGAAAACAATTCATGGGCCGGCAATAATTTCACAAACTCCTATATTAAATTATCCCCACAAGCAGACGCCGGTTTATTGGAAGGAAAATTGCCAGCCTTTTTGCTTAAGTATGGAGCGCAGCAATTGAAGGACCTCGGCATGGAAAAACGATTGCATTTGCAACCAGTAACGTCCATTCATACTACTAAAGGATTTGAAGTGGAAATGACGAAAACCGTCAATCCTTCTTTTCTATATATCCTGGTGTTGATCGCTGTTCTGATACAAGTTATTGCCTGCATCAATTTCATGAACTTGTCTACGGCCAGGGCTTCCAAGCGTGCAAAAGAAGTCGGCGTGAGGAAAGTAATAGGTGCTGAAAAGAAAGACTTGTTGAAACAGTTCATGAGTGAATCTTTTTTACTTGCCCTGTTAGGAGTATTAGTTGCGCTTCCGCTATTATTGCTTACGCTCCCCTATTTAAACAACATTACCAAAACAAATATTACTCTTTCGTTTCTGTCTGACCCTAGAATATGGTTGTCATTAGCCGGGATTATTATTGTTACCGGGTTGGTAGCCGGCAGTTATCCTGCGCTTTATCTCTCAGCTTTCCAGGCAATAAAAGTTATAAAAGGAAATTTCACCAGTCATATTTCTGCAGCCGGTGTAAGACGATCGCTTGTCGTGTTTCAATTTGTTTTGTCTGTCACGCTGATTGCCGGCATCATTGTTATTTATAGCCAGCTAAAATATATGCAGAATAAAGATCTTGGTTTTGACTCCAACCAACGATTGATCTTTAATTTTTATACCGATGACAGCAGGCACAAGATGCAAGTTTTTTCAAATGACCTTCAGGGCCTGTCTGAAGTGAAGGCGGTAAGCAGGGCAACGAATTACCTTAGCCAGTTTGTGCCAAGAGATCACGGCGTGTACCTGGCGGGTGGAAATATGGCTGGCGCCACAGATGCACAAAACATTTTAACTGATGAATCTTTTGTAAAGGCCAATGGTATCAAACTGGTAAGCGGCCGGGATTTTCATTTATATGATTCAGGAAAAGTCCTTATTAATGAAACCCTGATGAACCGGCTGGGACTAAATCCGGAATCGGCGATCGGCGTTCGTTTATATACCCGTTATGAACCTAACCCCGAAACTTATGTCGACGTAGCTGGAGTCATGAAGGATTTTAATTACAATTCACTTCACGGAGAAGTGAAACCTTTTATGCTTGTGTATGATCCGAACAACGGCAACCTCTCTCATCTGACCGTGTCGGTTGACAGCAAAAATTACAAATCGCTGTTGGGAAAAATAGAAACAATATGGAAGAGCAATTTTCCTGCTGTTCCGTTTGAGTATTCGTTTTTGAATGATGAGGTACAGAAGCAATATGAAACAGAGATCACGCTATCCCGCATTATTAATGTGTTTACGATCATGGCAATCCTTATTTCCTGCCTGGGGCTATTCGGCTTGGTCGCCTTCAGTGCGGAGCAAAGAAAAAAAGAAATAGGTGTACGAAAAGTATTAGGTGCAACTGTTCCCGGTCTCGTGCAGTTACTTTCAAAAGATTTTTTGAAACTGGTGGCGGTTTCCATTTTGATAGCCACCCCTATTGCCTGGTGGGCTATGAATAAATGGCTGCAGGAGTTTGCTTACCGGGTAGATATCAGTTGGTGGATGTTTGCGTTGGCCGGGCTCATTGCCGTTGTTATCGCATTAGTCACGGTTAGTTTCCAGGCTATCAAAGCGGCTTTTGCTAACCCGGTGAAGTCCTTGCGGACTGAGTGAAGCAACGAACAGGGGGAAGCAACGACTACGGTGAAGCTCATCATTGCTATTCCAACAAAGGTGGAAAAGCAGAAGGACCGAAAAAAAATGTCTTTATGATAAAGAACTATCTCAAAGTAGCATGGAGAAATTTATTGAAGAATAAAACCTTTTCCATTATCAACATTACAGGATTAGCCATCGGGCTTTCGTGTTTTCTGCTTATAGCATTATATGTGTTGGATGAATTGAGCTATGATAAGTTCTATCCAAACTCAGAAAGGATATATCGCATCAATACGGACATACGTTTTGGTGGCAGTGATCTTCATATCCCGGTAGCATCCGATCCAATGGGTGCTACACTAAAAAAAGATTACCCGCAGGTAGAAGAATATACGAGACTGTTCAAAAACGGCAGCAAGCAAATTAAGAAGGGATCTGAATACCTGAATGAATATAAAGTAGTACATGCGGATTCTACATTTTTTGATGTATTTCAATTGCCGGCCATCGCGGGGAATACGAAGACAGCGCTTAATGAACCAAACACAGTTGTTATTACAGAGTCTGCTGCAAAAAAATATTTTGGAACGGCCGATGCTGTCGGAAAAACATTGGAAACAACAGACCGCAATAATACTGTTTATAAAGTGACCGCGGTTATCAAAGACATGCCGGGAAACTCCCACTTCCGGTTTGACCTTATCTTCTCCATGAAAAATGTGCAGTACCAATGGGGAAATTTTCTAAGCAATAATTTTTACACCTACCTGCTCTTGAAAAAAGGGACAGACTATAAGGCTTTTGAAAAGAATTTTTCAACGGTTCTGCAGAAATATATCGTACCGCAGGCAAAACAATTCATGCAGATCAGCAGTATGGATGAGTTTGAAAAGGCTGGAAATAAACTGGCATACTCGTTAATGCCTTTGACAAAAATTCATCTTCATTCCGATCGAAGTTTTGAATTGACACCCAGCGGAAACGTTCAAATTGTTTACATCTTTTCCGCCGTAGCCGTGTTTGTGTTGCTGATCGCCTGTATTAATTTTATGAACCTTACAACAGCCCGATCTGCAAACCGCGCAAAGGAAGTAGGCATTCGCAAAGTGTTAGGAACCGAAAGAAAAGATCTTATCAGCCAGTTTCTGACTGAATCCACGCTCATGGCTGTCATTTCATTGCTGATCGCCGCGGGAATTGCTTACCTCGCTCTTCCTTTGTTTAATAATATAGCAGCCAAATCAATAAAGATGAGTGATCTCTTTTCATCTTCATTGTTGCCGTTCTTACTGTTGCTTCCATTGATAGTCGGACTAATTGCCGGTAGTTATCCGGCATTATACCTCTCTGGTTTCAAACCGATCCAGGTTTTGAAAGGGAAATTAAATATCACGGGAAAAAGCGGCGGATTCAGAAATGCTTTGGTTGTTTTTCAATTCGGAATTTCCATCATGATAATTATAGGGACCATTGTCATCTATCAGCAATTGAACTATATACAAAATAAAAATCTTGGATTCAATAAAGACCAGGTATTGGTCATTAACGGTACGTATGGGCTGGGCAAAAATGTTGACGCCTTTAAAAATGAAATGTTGCAACAACCGGGAGTCGTCAGCGGAACGATGAGCGGTTTTCTTCCCGTGGATAATTCATCCCGCAATGATAACACATTTTCAAAAGAAGCGGTACTGGATTCTAAATCGGGAATTGATATGCAGGTATGGACAATAGACTGCGACTACATTAAAACAATGGGAATGCAGATGGCAAAAGGAAGGAATTTTTCGCCTGATTTTCCGACAGATTCCTCTGCAGTCATTATCAACGATGCGACGCAGAAATTATTGGGTTATGAGAATGCTGTTGGTCAAAAGTTGTATCAGCCCAATGATAATTCCGGTGAGCCTCCGACCGCTTTAGATATTATAGGAGTTGTAAAAGATTTTAACTATGAGTCGTTGAAAAAAAATATCGGGCCATTATGTTTTCGATTAGGTAGAAGCAATGGGCTGGCTTCCTTTAAAGTAAATGCTTCTGACATCCCCGGTATTCTTAAACAGGCTGAATCAAAGTGGAAGGCCATGGCGCCGGCCATGCCATTCAGTTATCGGTTCCTTGATGAATCATTTGATGATATGTATCGCGCAGAACAGCGAACAGGTAAATTGGCATTGATCTTTTCCGTACTGGCTATTTTGATCGCTTGCCTTGGTTTATTTGGTCTTGCTACGTTCATTGCAGAACAACGAACCAAAGAGATTGGGGTCCGGAAAGTACTTGGTGCAAGTGTAAATGGCATCATACGGCTTCTCTCCAAAGATTTTTTGAGGTTGGTGTTGATCGCATTTATCATTTCAGTCCCGATATCATGGTGGGCAATGCATCGCTGGCTCCAGGATTTTGCTTACCGGATCCAAATCGGATGGTTTGTGTTTGTCATTGCGGGAATTTTATCTCTATTGATCGCTTTGCTTACAATAAGTGTACAAGCAATTAAAGCAGCTATTGCTAACCCCGTGAAGAGTCTGAGAACGGAATAAAACATATAGCCATGATAAAAAATTATATTAAAACTGCCTGGCGTAATTTATGGAAGAATAAATTTTTTTCTATCATAAATATTGCCGGCCTGGCTATTGGTATGACTGCTTGCCTGCTGATACTTCAGTATGTAAGTTTCGAGTTAAGTTATGATCAATTCAACAAAAATGCAGCTGATATTTACCGTGTCTATAATGACCGTTATCAAAATGGCAAATTGATACAACATGGAACTATTACGTATTCCGCCATCGGTAAGGCAATGCAGGATGATTATCCAGAAGTAATAAATCATGCAAGAGTTGAGCCACTGGGTCAACAGAGCATTCTTTCTTACAATGATAAAAAAATTGGCGACTTGCAGGGATTGGCTGCAGATAATTCTTTCTTGTCCATGTTTTCCTATCCGTTGATAACAGGGGATGTCACGACGGCCTTGAATGAACCTAATACAATGCTTCTTTCTAAAGCGTTGGCTAAGAAAATTTTTTCGGTGAATGATAATGATTTGCCGTCTCTTCTTGGCAAAGCAATTGTTATGGGTCGTGATTCACTGCCGTATAAAATAACTGCTATTTGCAAAGATATCCCGGAGAACTCTCATCTTCAGTTCGACTTCCTTATTTCATATTCATCATTGTATAGCGGTAATGAAAAATGGTCACAAGCGGATTATGATTTTACTGATTCTGATTTTTGGCATTATATCCAATTAAAGCATGCTACTGATTACAAGGTTTTACAGGCTAAGCTTTCTGCTTTTAGTCAGCGTCATTTTCAGGGCAATAAAGTTTCAGGAAGTGACGAAAGATTTTATTTGCAGCCACTCACAAAGGCACATCTTTATTCAGACTTTGAATATGAAATTGGTAAAACCGGCAATGCCACAGTAGTGTGGGGATTATTAATTATTGCTATACTCATTATCATTATTGCCTGGATAAACTATATAAATCTTTCCACAGCAAAATCAATGGAACGGGCCAGGGAAGTAGGAGTGAGAAAAGTAGCCGGCGCCACCAAAAAGCAATTGATACGACAATTTCTTTCAGAATCTTTTTTCATTAATATAATTGCCTTACTTATTGCTATTTTATTTGTAATTAGTTTTCAAAACAGCTTCAATAATTTAATCCATCATGACCTCTCATTATTTTATTTACTTCAAAATGGTCTAAATGGATTTAACATCATATCCGCATTGGCCTTACTTATCATCGTTGGGATTTTTGTTTCTGGCTTTTATCCTGCATTTGTTCTTTCTTCATTTAAACCAATTCTTGTTCTCAAAGGAAAATTTACAACATCAGGAAAAGGAATTTTATTGCGCAAAATATTGGTGACAGGCCAGTTTGTGGTAACTGTTGCCTTGATCATCGGATCAATAGTAGTTTATCGCCAGATACGTTTTATGAATCAACAAAAACTGGGATTGAACATTGACCAGGTTATGATCATAAAACCACCTATACTTACCAACTGGGATTCTACTTTTATCAGCCGGATAGATAATTTCAAAGAAGAAATAAAGCAATTGGCAAACGTAAAAGGGGCCGCTACTTCGAGATGGGTGCCCGGGAATGAGACAGGCAGAAATTTCGGAGTGCGGCAAAAAAGCGCTGATGCAAATACTCATTTCACCGTGAGGCAGTTGGGGATAAGTTATGATTTTATTGATTTATATGGGATGAACCTGGTAGCGGGCCGAAAATTTTTGCCCTCGGATTATAACACGAGATTTAAATTGCTGCATAATATAATATTGAATGAAACCGCAGTCAAGCTTCTTGGGTTTTCATCCTCACAGAATGCAATTGGTAAAACAATTTTGACTGGCGATAAAGAATGGGAAATAGCCGGCGTGGTTGCAGACTTTCATCAAAAATCTTTGAAGTATTCTGTGGAGCCAACCTTATTAATGCCGTTGTATGGTACTAATCATCCTATTTCAGTAAAACTTATGCTGCAGGATCTTCCGCAAACCATTGCTGCAGTCAAAAACAAATATGAAACCTTTTTTCCCGGAAATATATTTGACTATTATTTTCTCGATGAAAAATTTAATGACCAATATAGTAATGACCAGTTGTTCGGGAAAGTATTTGGGGCTTTTTCAATTTTAGCAATTTTTGTAGCCTGCCTTGGTTTGCTGGGCCTCTCGCTTTTTGCAACAGCGCAGCGGACAAAAGAAATAGGTGTTCGAAAAGTATTAGGAGCTTCTGTCAGTAATATTCTTTTATTGCTTTCCAAAGAATCAATCAGGCTTATCATCATTGCATTCATAATTGCTATTCCCGTTTCATGGTATGTAATGCATTTGTGGCTACAGGATTTTGCATACCGTATTCATATAAGTTGGTGGATATTTTTAGTAGCCGGAGCACTGGCGTTAATGATTGCTTTAATAACTATCAGTTTCCAGGCAATTAAAGCAGCTATTGCCAACCCGGTGAAAAGTTTAAGAACGGAATAAAATATTCTTATGATAAAAAATTATTGCAAAGTTGCGTGGAGAAATCTTTGCAGAAATAAAGGATTCTCATTAACCAACTTGCTCGGTTTGAGTATTGGAATGACCTGCACGATCTTAATTTTTCTATGGGTGCAGGATGAATTGAGGTATGATAAGTTTCATAAGAATTATCATTCCATTTATCATGTAATGGCTAACCGTAATTTTAATAATGAAATTTTCACAGATAACTCTATGGTCTTTCCCCTGGGACCAGAACTTCAAAATACTTATCCTCAAATCAAAAACGCAGTAGTCACATCCGCCCGGGAACCACATGTATTAAGCATTGATAATACTATGCTTAAAAGGAATGGTTATACAGTAAGCGGTAATTTCTTTGATGTATTTTCCTGGGAATTTACCCGGGGTAATCCTTCTTCGGCAATCGCTGATCCTGCCTCTATAGTATTGACGACTTCTGCTGCAAAGGCATTGTTTGGAAATGACGATCCTATAAATAAAACAGTGAGGATTGATGATAATGCCAACTTTAAGGTCACCGCTTTGGTAAAGGATCCGCCGGGAAATTCCACCTTGCAGTTCGACTATATCATTCCTTATGATTACTCTCTTCCCGGTGTTAAAAAGAATATGCAGGAATGGACCAACTCTTCATGGGATGTGTATCTGCAGGTAACACCAGGTACTGATGTTTCATTATTGAACAAAAACATCAATGCAGTAAAAAAGCAACACTCTCCTGATGATAAGGCCAGCACTTATTTTGCTTTCCCGATGAATAAATGGCATTTGTATAGTGACTTTAAAGACGGCAGGAATGCAGGTGGTATGATAGAATATGTAAGACTGTTTTCCATAATAGGCATAATAATATTATTAATTGCCTGTATAAATTTCACCAATCTCTCTACTGCCCGTTCCGAAAAACGTGCTAAAGAAGTAGGGGTTCGGAAAACGCTTGGTTCGGGAAAAAAGCATTTGATTTTTCAATTTATGTCGGAATCTATGCTGCTTTCATTTATTGCTTTTATCCTGTCAATATGTGCTGTTTATTTTTTGTTGCCTTCTTTCAACGGCCTGGTCTCAAAAAACCTGACATTAAATATTACTCAATCCCAGGTCTTGATGGGCGCAGTGGTAATTATTCTGTTTACGGGTATAGCTGCCGGCAGCTACCCGGCATTATATCTTTCGTCATTTAACCCCGTCAAAGTTCTTAAGGGAACATTACAATCAGGAAAGAAAACGATTCTGCCCAGACATGTACTGGTCGTTTCTCAATTTGTTATTTCTATTTTACTGATATCGGCTACCATAATAATATACCGGCAGATACAGCATATCAAATCCCGGGATATTGGCTATAGCCCGGATAACCTGATCATGATGCCTGTTACCGATGCTACACAGAAAAATTATACCATCATAAAAAATGAATTATTAAAAACAGGTATGATCAATTCTGTAACACGTACTTCCTCACCAATTACGGAAATATGGTGGCGAAATCCTGGACCTGACTGGGAAGGCAAACCTGCCAATGCTCATATTAATTTTTCAGGAATGAGTGCTGAAGTTGGATTTACAAAAACAATGGGTATAAAACTATTGGCGGGTAAAGATTTTTCCGGGTTGCCTTCGGATTCATCTGTGATGCTGTTAAATAAAGCTGCAATAAATGCGATGGGGTTGAAAGATCCGCTCGGTATGGAAATGAAATACAACGGGAAAAATTATATCCTCACAGGTATCATGGACAATGTGGTTATGGAGTCTCCCTATAAACCGGTTGATCCCATGATGGCGATCTCCTATCCGGGATATGCAAATATTATAAGTGTCCGGCTAAATAGCAAGGTGTCGCCGCAAAAGGCCCTGGGCTCTATTGAAACTATTTTTAAAAAATATAACCCCGCTTTTCCTTTTGAATACCAGTTTGCCGATAAAGAATTTGGGAAGAAATTTATAACTGAAGAATTGATCAATACGATCACTAATCTTTTTGCAGGGCTCGCCATATTTATTTGCTGTATAGGTCTTGCCGGGCTTGCCTCGTTTACTGTTCAAAAAAGGATCCGCGAAATAGGAATCAGGAAGGTGCTTGGTTCTTCTGTTAAGCAATTGCTTTTGCTTATCTCGAAAGAATTTCTCTGGCTGGTATTGATAGCCCTCGTTATTGCGGTACCGTTGACATGGTGGTTGATGAATAATTGGCTTGAGAAATATACTTACCATATTAATATCAGTATCTGGTTATTTGCAATGGTTGGCATTTTGGTGTTGTTACTGACGCTCATTGTTGTGAGCTTAAATACAATCAAGAGTGCTATTTCCAACCCGGTAAAAAGTTTAAGAACGGAATAAAAAATATCCTTATGATAAAAAATTATTTCAAAACAGCGTGGCGCAATCTTAGTAAAAACAAGATGCACTCATTCATTAATATTTCTGGCTTGTCTATTGGTATGGCTGTGGCTATATTGATCGGTTTATGGATATATAATGAACGCTCCTTTAATAAATATTTTAAGAATTATGACCGTATTGCATCTGTCATGCTGAATCATACGGTTAATAACAGTACCAAAACTGGAAGCGCCATCCCATTACCACTGGAGGCAGCGATAAGAAAAAACTATGGAAGCGATTTTAAGCATATCGTCATGATGTCTTTTACAGAAAATCATGTGCTAAGTGTTGGCGATAAAAAAATAACATACCCGGGAAACTTTATGGGCGCTGAAGGACCGGAGATGCTTACGCTTAATATGCTTGAAGGTAATCATGACGGGTTGAAGGGGCCTTCTTCCATACTCATTTCCCGATCAGTTGCTGGCGCAATGTTCGGAGAAAATTTCAATAGCTACAGGGAAGCTGTTGGTAAGACAATAACACTTGATAATAAAGCCAGCTTTACTGTTTCAGGCGTGTATGAAGATCTTCCTCAAAATACAACGTTTAATGACCTGGGATTTATTGCACCATGGGATTTTTATGCAAGTCACAACGACTGGATAGGAAGAGATCCAGATAACTGGAGTGATAATTCCTTATTCATGTACGTGCAAACAGGCGACAATAGTAACATGGCTGCTGTTTCGCAAAAAATAAAAAATGTTATCGGAGATAATGCCGGTGAAGGTGTCACCAAAAAGAAGCCAGCGCTTTTTCTGCAGCCGATGAGCAAATGGCACTTATACTCCGAATTTAAAAATGGTGTTAATACCGGCGGCGCTATAAGATATGTATGGCTGTTTGGAATTATCGGTGCGTTTGTGCTATTGCTTGCCTGCATCAATTTTATGAACCTGAGTACAGCACGTTCAGAGAAAAGAGCAAAGGAAGTGGGCATCAGGAAAGCTGTCGGTTCACGCAGGAGTCAACTTGTCGGCCAGTTTTTTTATGAGTCTGTATTAACATCTGTTTTAGCTTTCGTGCTAGCGTTATTGTTAGTATGGTTGATGCTTCCTTTTTTTAATGAAGTGTCCGGTAAAAAAATTGATGTTCCTTTTGATAACATAACCTTTTGGCTGGTATGCATTGCCTTTACATTATTCACCGGGATCATTGCGGGCAGTTATCCGGCATTGTATCTTTCTTCATTCAGGCCGATAAAAGTTTTGAAAGGTACTTTCAAAGCGGGGCGATTGGCGGCTATTCCACGCAAAGTATTAGTGGTAACGCAGTTCACTGTCTCCGTTATTTTAATTATCGGTACCATCATTGTTTTTAAACAAATACAATTTGCAAAAGATCGCCCTGTAGGCTACAGTCGCGACGGGTTGATAGATATAGAAATGGCTAACAATGATCTGCCAACACATTTCCAGTCGGTGAGGTCGGATCTGTTGAAAACAGGATCTGTTGCAGAGGTTACAGGATCGTCAAGCCCCACGACCGGCATTAATTATAATCGTGGCGATGTAAGCTGGAATCGGAAAGACCCATCTTTATCTGCTGACTTTGGCAACTTTCATGTGACGACAGAATATGGGAAAACAGTGGGCTGGCACTTTGCAGATGGAAGAGATTTTTCGACAGAGCTCACTTCCGATTCTTCATCAGTAATACTAAATGAAGCGGCTGTAAAATATATGGCTCTTAAAAACCCGGTTGGCCAAATGATTAAGATTGGAAAGAAGGATTACAATGTAATTGGAGTTGTAAATGACATGGTAATGGGTTCTCCCTATCAACCGGTAAAGCAATCTGTTTTTCTTCTTACCGGAAACCACTTTGATGATATGATCATAAAGATCAACCCGGATGTAAGTACAAGCAAAGCTTTGAGTGAAATAGAAAAAGTATGTAAAACATATTCTCCGTCCGTTCCATTTTCTTATCAATTTGTGGATGAGGAGTATGCAAAAAAATTTGCGAGCGAACAACGCATCGGAAACCTGGCGGGATTGTTTGCTGCATTGGCAATTTTTATAAGCTGTCTCGGAATTTTTGGGATGGCAACTTTTGTTGCTGAACAGAGAAGGAAAGAAGTCAGCCTGAGAAAAGTATTAGGCGCATCCATATTTAGCGTGTGGAAGTTATTGTCAAAAGATTTTGTGATACTGGTATTTATCTCATTGCTGATAGCTGCCCCCACAGCTTACTATTTTATGCATGGATGGTTACAGAATTATGACTACCGTACCAACATTTCGTGGTGGATATTTATAATTGCCGGTGCTGGCGCTTTAATAATAACCTTGGCGACAGTGAGTTTCCAGGCGATCAAAGCGGCGATAGCTGACCCGGTAAAAAGTTTAAGAACTGAATAAAAATATATTCATGATAAAAAATTATTTCAAAACCGCCTGGCGAAATCTGTTAAAACAAAAGTTTTATTCACTTATTAAAATTGGTGGATTCGCTATCGGTATAGCAGCCTGCCTGCTTATCGCTTTATTTATAATCAATGAACTGGGCTATGATAAATATTATAAAAACGCTGACCGGATTTTTCGTATAGTCGGAGTGAGTAAAGAAGCCGGTCAGACTAATACGTCTGTTAGTTTTCCTGCACCTTTTGCCAGGACCATTAAAGACGAATTGCCGGAAATTGAGAAAGTGGCACGAATTAATCCCAGCACATTGTTTACTGGTGGAGGCAACATGGTGCGCATACCCGGTGCAACTGAAAATAATTATGAAGAAGGATTCACCTTTGCCGATCCTGAGTTTATAGACTTACTTCAGGTAAAAATGGTGTATGGAAACCCCTCGAAAGCATTGCAGCAGCCGGGATCAATTGTCATTTCCCGGAAAATGGCAGATAAATATTATCCCAGGCAAAATCCTGTCGGTAAAACATTGATTATTGGCGATGATAAAGATCAGCCGGTTTTGATCAGCGGTGTAATGAAAAACTTTCCTGTCAATTCTCACCTGCATTTTAATTTTCTAATTTCTTTAAAGGACCGTTCATTCTGGAAAGGAGAACAATCAACATGGTTGGCCAGTAATTATCATACGTATATCCAGGTAAAACCCGGAACGAATACCAAAAACCTGGGTGATAAAATATTGAACGCTTTATTTGATAAATATCTCGTCCCTGCATTTAAATCGGATGGGATGGATGAAAAAAGCGTCACACAGCTTAAAGAAAATATAGGTTTAGAAATACAGCCTGTAAGCGACATTTATCTGGATTCAGATGTAAGCGACTCTTTTGTACACGGTGATATACGAATCGTTTGGCTCTTTGGTGCTATAGCCGTATTTGTGCTGGTATTGGCTATGATCAATTTTATTAATCTTTCCACGGCCAAATCGGCTAATCGCGCAAAAGAAGTAGGTATCCGGAAAGCAATCGGCTCATTACGTAAGAATCTCGTCAATCAATTTTTATCTGAATCAGTTTTGTTCAGTGTTATTTCTTTTATCATCGGTGTGGCATTGACAGCTTTGTTTCTACCTGTGTTTAACCAGGTAGCCGGAAAATCATTGTCAATACCCTGGACTGATTTTCGATTTATTGCAACTATTATTTTAATGGCATTGATTACTGGGATCATTGCCGGGTTTTATCCTGCCTTGTATTTGTCTTCTTTCAAACCTGTGCAGGTATTAAAAAGTAGTTTGATCCCGGGAGCTAAAAACAGCATCGTACGAAGTACGCTGGTGGTTTTTCAATTCACTATTTCTATTGCTCTCATTATTGCGACAACTGTTGTTGGCCGACAAATGAATTTTATCCTGAACACGAAAGTCGGGTTCGAAAAAGATCAAGTATTGTTGTTGCAGGGTACAGGCTCACTGGCCGGCCAAACAGCAAGCTTTAAAAACAGGCTAAAGCAAATACCGGAAGTAAAGTATGTAAGCATGAGTGAATACCTGCCTGTTTCAGGATCGGGAGTTAAACGAAATGGAACTGAAATGTGGGAAAAAGATAAAGATAAAAACCTTCTTAAAACGGGGGTGCAGATTTGGGATGTGGACAATGAATATATACCTGCTATGGGAATGGAAATAAAGAATGGTAGAAATTTTTTACCGGATCTGAAAACTGATTCTGCTGCAGCAGTGATTAATGAAACGATGGCAGCCCAACTCAACTTCAAAAACCCGGTAGGGAAACAAATAACAAACGGGTATTGGACTTTTACGGTGATCGGAGTGGTAAAAGATTTCAATTTTGAGTCACTCAAAGAAAATGTAGGTGGCGTGTGTCTGAAGCTGGGTAAAAGTCCTTCCATTACGGCCATTAAAGTGTCAGGCAGCAATATGCCGGGCACTATAAAAGCTGTTACTGCAGCCTGGAAGGAGTTTGCACCTTCACAACCCGCCCGTTATTCTTTTCTCGATGAAGGATATGCAAGAATGTATGATGATGTGTTGCGGGTAAGGAACATTTTTACCGGCTTTGCCATCTTTGCAATTCTTGTCGCCTGCCTGGGTTTATTTGCTCTTTCTGCGTTTATTGCGGAACAGCGCCGGAAGGAAATCGGTATCCGTAAAGTATTAGGCGCTTCCATAAGTAATGTTTCTGTCTTATTGTCGAGAGATTTTATAAAATTGGTTTTGATTGCCGTGTTCATTGCCTCACCTGTTGCATGGTATTTTATGAATAAGTGGCTGGAAGAGTTTGCTTACCGTACCAGCATTAGCTGGTGGATTTTTGTTGTTGCCGGCCTGGCCGCATTACTGATCGCATTGGCTACAGTAAGTTTCCAGGCGATCAAAGCGGCGATTGCCAATCCCGTAAAGAGTTTGAGAAATGAATAAAAACCATTGTTATGATAAAAAACTATTTTAAAGTAGCTCTCCGTTATCTCCTTCGTAACAAGGGGTACACTGCTATTAATATTCTTGGTTTGGCCATTGGCATTGCATGCTGCCTCCTTATTATGTTCTTTGTCCGCAGTGAATGGAGCTATGATCGGTTCCATTCTAAGTCGGATCGTTTATATCGTGCATGGTTGCAGGAAAATTATGGTGAGGGGCAGATCTTCACGAATACTGTCACACCTATCCCTTTGGGTCCGGCCTTACGTGCAAACGTTCCGGAAGTTGAGTCCTTTTGCCGGGTTTATCCTTTCAACACACTTGTGCAATATGAAAATACCAAGTACAATGAATCGATCAATATGGTTGATTCTAATTTCTTCCAGGTATTTGATTTTAAAGTTGAAGAAGGAAATCTTGAAAAGACATTCCCTAACAGCAATGCTATCGTTCTTTCAAAAGAACTCGCCACAAAATATTTTGGCAGTGAAAAAGCTATTGGCAAAAATCTTGAATTGCAATTAGGCAAGGAGAAAGTTTTATTTACGGTCGCCGCTATTGCGAAGAAAGCGCCGCAGGAATCGAGCATACAATTTGATATGCTGATCCCCTATTCAAATGATAAGTACCTGTTCAGTGAAAGAGCGATTACGTCCGGCTGGACACAGGTATCCTGTGAGACTTACCTGCTTGTTAAGCCCGGTAAAAATGGAAATGATGTAGAGCAGAAAATACCTGCACTTGCGAAACAAATATCAGGCGATCGTTATGTGGAAGGCCAATATAATGTGCATTTACAACCCATCACCGATATACATTTAAATAAAAAACTTCCCGCGGGAAACCTCCCGATAAGCGATCCCGCTTATTCATACATACTCGGTACGATCGGAATATTGATCCTGTTGATCGCCTGTATCAATTTTGTGACGCTTTCCATAGGCCGCTCTACCACCCGTGCTTTGGAAGTAGGCGTAAGAAAAGTGATGGGTGCTGAACGGCCCCAGTTGATCCGTCAATTCTGGGGCGAAGCGCTGCTAATGGTGGTCATTTCATTTGCAATTGCAATTGGTCTTTCGTTGCTTGCTTTAAAGCCATTCAATGCGATAGCCAGTAAAGATTTGGTATTTGCATTTGATGGATTTACCATTTTATTTTTTGTCGGGATCATCGCCATCGTCGGACTTATAGCAGGAATTTACCCCGCTATAGTTTTATCGTCTTTTGTTCCCGTAAAAGTATTGAAAGGACGGTTGCAAAACGGAGTAGGTATCGGTCTTTTTCGTAAAGGCCTTATTGCCGCTCAATTTGTAGCGTCCATCATTATGATCATTAGCACATTGGTAGTTGGACAACAGCTAAGTTTTCTTCGCAGTAAAAATCTCGGCTACAATAAGGAGCATATTGTCATTATTTCAACTAATAAATCAAGGGCAGAAGGATTTCCACTGGCTGAACGGTTAAAAACGGAGCTGACCAAAAATCCGCAGGTGATAAGCAGTACGGCAAGTATGTTTAGTTTTTCAGAACCCGGCTGGATGAACCTTGGCTATGAAGATGATAAAAAAGTGTATCGCAATTTCAGGATGAATGCGGTTGATCCTGATTTTGTAAAAACCATGGGCCTGCAAATAGTAAACGGTAGAAATTTTTCTGCTGACAACTCCGCTGACATTACGAATTCGATGATAGTGAATGAGGCATTGGTAAAAGAATATGGATGGAGTGATCCTATCGGGAAAAAATTGCCCGGTAGTTTTGAGCAACAGGTCATAGGTGTTGTAAAAGATTTTCATTTCGAATCGCTGCATAATCTTATTCAACCATTGGCATTAGTGATACGTCCCGATTCTATGTTCCGGAAAGCGAACGACATAAATTTCAGCTCTTCTCCGCAGCCACGCATCAATATCCGCATGAAGCCCGGAAACATAGGAGAACAGGTGGCTGCCCTAAAGACTGCATGGAACAGTGTCGCCCCGGGTCAGGACTTCGAATACCGCTTCCTCGATGAATCGTTGAATGCAATGTACCGGAATGATCAACGGATCGGCAGTGTTGTACGTTATGCTTCGGTCCTGTCGATTTTCATTGCCTGTATGGGCTTATTCGGATTAGCTACCCTGGTAGTAGCAAGAAGAACGAAAGAGATCGGCATCAGGAAAGTTTTAGGTGCCGATGTAAAGACGCTTGTCGGACTGCTATCAAAAGATTTTGTCATTCTGGTAGCTATTGCGGCAGTAATAGCTTTTCCTATTGCTTGGTGGGCATTGCATAAATGGCTGCAGGATTTTGCTTATCGCATTTCAATAGAATGGTGGGTATTCATTGTTGCGGGCGCCGCCGCATTGTTGATCACATTGCTGACGGTTAGTTTCCAGGCAATAAAGGCGGCCATTGCAAACCCGGTAAAATCCTTGCGAACGGAGTGAAGCAACGAACAGAATAAAAATATAGCTATGATAAAAAATTATTTCAAAATCGCCTGGCGCAACTTAATTAAAAGTAAAGGATACAGCGCCATTAATATCGGCGGACTTGCCGTAGGTATGGCGGTGGCCATGATGATCGGGTTATGGGTGTATGATGAGCTTACATTTGACAAGTATCATAAAAACTATGACCGTATTGCCCAGGTCATGCAACATGCAACCTTTAATGGCCAGGTAGAAACACAGACCGCCAACCCTGCCTTGATGGGTCCTGAGTTGCGGAGTAAATTCGGTAGCGATTTTAAATATGTTGTTCAATCATCCTGGACAGGTAGTCACCTGCTTTCTGTTGGAGATAAAAACTTTTCTATAATTGGAAATTATTTTGAGCCGGATGGTCCCGAAATGCTTACACTGAAAATGCTCAAAGGCACAAGAGCGGGATTGAAAGAACCTTATTCTATTATGCTTTCTGCTTCGGTTGCTGAATCCATCTTTGGTAAGGATGATCCCATAAACAAGACAATAAAATTTGACAGGAACTATGATGTAAAAGTCACAGGTGTCTACGAAGACCTGCCCGATAACACTTCCTTCAGGCAAATAAAAATTATGATGCCCTGGGATCTATGGTTGGTTCAAAATCCGTGGGCCAAAAAAATGACTGAACCCTGGGGAAGCAACTTCTCTCAAACATTTGTACAGATCGCTGACAATGCCGACATGGCCAGGGTTTCAGCAAAGATCAGGAATACCAAACTGAATAATGTAGGCAAGGAAGAAGCAAAATATGAATGGGTCGTTTTTTTGCACCCGATGAGCAAATGGAATTTATATAGCGAATTTAAAAATGGAGTAAATAAGGGTGGAAATATCCAATACGTATGGCTGTTTGGTATTATTGGAATTTTCGTGTTGATGCTGGCCTGCATCAACTTCATGAACCTGACCACGGCAAGAAGTGAAAAGCGAGCCAAAGAAGTAGGTATCCGCAAAACGGTTGGTTCATTGCGCTGGCAATTGATCAGGCAATTTTTTGCTGAGTCATATCTTGTGGTACTACTTGCATTTGTATTCTCGTTGATCTTAGTTGCTCTTTTACTTCCTTTGTTTAATGATGTAGCCGGAAAGAAGCTTACTATCCCGTGGCAAAGTAACTGGTTTTGGCTTTTCAGTATTTTATTTATCCTGGTTACCGGGTTGCTATCCGGCAGTTATCCTGCCTTTTATCTCTCATCATTTCAGCCATTGAAAGTACTGAAAGGAACATTTCGTGTAGGCAAGTTTGCTTCGATTCCCAGGAAAGTTTTAGTGGTAACCCAGTTTACCGTTTCAGTCATGCTGATCATAGGAACGATTATCGTTTACCAGCAAATTCAGCATGCGAAGAACCGGCCCATTGGTTACACACGCAATGGTTTGATCAGGGTCGGTATGGAGCGTGAGGTAAGAGAACATTATGATGCTATACGAACAGAATTAAGAAATTCCGGTGCTATTGAAGAAATGGCGGCTTCTAACAGTCCCCTGACACAAGTATGGAATACAAATGGTGGTTTTGAATGGGAAGGCAAAGACCCGAACATGGCCGTTGATTTTCCCAACAATACTGTCTCCTATGATTTCGGAAAAACAGTGAATTGGAAAATCAAGTCAGGACGTGATTTCTCCCGGGATTATGCAACAGATTCCGCAGCATTTATTATTAATGAATCAGCTGCTAAATTTTTAGGCTTTGAAAACCCCGTGGGCAAAATTTTAAAATGGAATGGCGAGCCGTTTACGATCATTGGAATGGTCAGCGATATCATGCAGGAATCGCCTTTCTACCCGGTGCGACCTACGTTATATCATACAGACAGCTATGATAACATGTTTAACCTGATCCTGAGGCTCAACCCACAACAAAATGCCAAACAATCCCTGGGTAGTATTGAACAGGTCTGGAAAAAATACATCCCCGCCGTACCATTCAATTACAAATTTGTAGATGAAGAATTCGGAAATAAGTTCCGGGCGGAGGAACGTATTGGAAAACTTGCATCCTATTTCGCGATACTCGCCATTTTTATCTCCTGCCTCGGATTATTTGGTATGGCAAGTTTTGTAGCGGAACAAAGAACCAAGGAAATTGGGATTCGCAAAGTGCTGGGTGCAAGTGTCGCCAATCTATGGCGCCTGCTGTCAACTGAATTTTTTGTTTTGGTTCTCCTTTCAAGCATTATTGCTGCGCCGGTTGCGTGGTATTACCTGCATTCGTGGCTTGCTAATTATGATTACAGGGTTGAGATAAAATGGCAGGTGTTTGCCGGTGCGGCCTTAGTTGCACTCATTATTACTTTATTAACGGTTAGTTTCCAGGCAATAAAAGCAGCAATAGCAAATCCTGTAAAGAGTTTACGAACCGAATAAAAATATAGCCATGATAAAGAATTATTTCAAAATCGCCTGGAGGATTATTACACGATATAAGATGACTACCACGATTAACGTGGCTGGTCTTTCATTGGGGATCTGCGCCTGTTTTGTTATTTACCAAATCTGCAGCTATGAATTAAGTTTTGACAATTTTCATCCCGGCAAAGAGCGCATTTACAGGATGATGGCTGATGTGACGGAAAACACTGGTGTCAAATACCGTTTTGGAAGAGTGCCTTTCGCCGTGTCAAAAAATGGAAGTGCTGAATTAACAGGGATCGATCATATCGCCGGTGTAATCCCATATAACGCAGGTATAGATATTGCGATTGTCAATAAACCATCAAAACATTTTGACAGCCGGATAGCGGAAACGCATTATGTCACTACAGCAATAGCACAACCAGAATATTTTGACATTTTTAAATATAAATGGTTGCAAGGCAACGCCACGACTGCACTGATTGCGCCGATGAGTGTAGTAATAACAAAGAGTAAAGCCCTGCAATACTTTGGCAGTATGCCAACGGAGAAAGTAATCGGAAAACAAATAATTTATGACGACTCTATTAACGCAACAGTTACAGGTGTGATAAAAGACTGGGAGGGGAATACGGACCTGGGGTTTACGGATTTTATTTCTGCAGCTTCACTGGAAAGCAATTATTTAAAAACCCGGGTAAGTACAGAAGGCTGGGGACAGCGTAAGATGAACTCATGGGTTTTTGTAAAACTTTCGAAAGGGACACCGCCATCAAAGCTGAACGCCCAGTTGCAGGCGCTTGTAAAGCGACATGCGGATACGGGCATTCGCCTCTCTGTATGGTCTGAGGCCCTCTCTGACATGCATTTTGATGAGGATGTCATAGAAAATTCTTTCAGGACCGCAAACAGGGAGACGCTTTACGGCCTGGTAGCAATCGCATTATTTATTTTAACACTCGCCATCATTAATTTTATCAACCTTTCCACTGCACAGTCTGTGCAAAGAGCAAAAGAGGTGGGTGTAAGGAAAGTGCTTGGCAGCCGCCGCTCCGGTTTGGTCTTCCAGTTATTATCAGAGACTTTTCTAATTACACTGTTCGCGGTGGCAATTGCCGTTCTGCTAATCAAGCCGATACTCGGGGCATTTCAATCTTTTATACCTAAAGGGGTGAAATTTGTTTTCCTGACACCCTCTACTTTTCTTTTTTTGGTAGCAGTTACGATCGTGACTTCTTTATTAGCCGGTCTGTATCCTGCAAAAGTAATTTCGTCTCATCTACCCGTAATAAGTTTAAAGGGATCCGGTGCGCAAGGAAAAAATGAAAAATGGTTTTTGCGAAAAGGCCTGATTGTTTTCCAGTTCACCGTATCGCTTGTTTTTATCATCGGAAGTCTTGTTATCAAAGATCAGCTCAATTATACAAGGGAAAAAGATCCGGGTTTTAATGCGAACGCCATTATTATGGTGGCGACTCCATGGAATGACAGCTTGTCGAAAGTTTCAGTGCTTGCGGAGAGAATAAAAAAAATGTCCACAGTACAAAATGTGGCATTACAATGGCTGCCGCCGATGACGGAAAATGCGAGGGAAATGCAGTTAAAGTATGACGACAGTGACCAGAAAGAGATACAGGTAGGACAGGTAGCAGGGGACGAAAACTTTATCCCGCTTTACCAGATAAAGTTGCTGGCGGGCAGAAACCTTGCCCATGCAGATAGTGTAAGTGAGTATATAATCAACGAGACCTTTTTAAAGTTCATGGGATACAAAGATCCGCAGGATGCCATCGGGAAAACGTTGTACTGGAATCACGAACCTCACCCGGTAGTAGGTGTGGTGGCAGATTTTCATATCGCCTCTTTTCACGATCCGATTACTCCATTGTGTATCATTAACCGTCCCGACCGGGAAAGAAATCTTGCCATCAAACTTGCCACCAAAGGGAAGCATGCAAATGCAATGAAGCCGATACTGGCACAGTTGGAGAAAGAATGGAAACAGGTTTATCCCGGCGAAGCATTCAAATATGATTTTTTTGATGAGTCGCTGGCATTGTTATATAAAAAAGATAGACAGGCCGGAATATTAATGAATACAGCAACGGCAATCACCATTTTCATTTCATGCATAGGTTTGTTTGGTCTTATTCTTTTTGCGTCAGAAAAAAGGGCTAAGGAAATCAGTATCCGGAAAATTCTCGGGGCCGGCATTGGCGACATCGTGGTAATGCTTAGTAAAGGTTATTTGTTGCTGGTATTTATTTCTCTTTTGATTGCATCCCCTCTTGCGTGGTATTTTATGAACCAATGGCTGGACGGCTTTGCTTACCGGGTCACGATAAGCGGCCGGATATTTTTCCTGGCGGGCATTTCGGCAATTATGATTGCACTGGTCACAGTCATTTATCAAACCATAAAAGCGGCGATAGCCAACCCCATAAAATCCTTGCGAACAGAGTGAAGCAAAGAACGGAATAAAAATATTGCCATGATAAAGAATTATTTCAAAATCGCCTGGAGGAATTTATTAAAAAGCAAATTTTACAGCCTTATTAATATATCAGGTTTAACAGCAGGATTGGCTGTAGGTATGCTGATACTGTTGTGGGTGCAGGATGAATATTCCTTTGATAATTTTCACAAACGATCCTCTTCTATTTATCGTCTTGAAAACAGGGTAGGCACAGGGGAAAGTATTCAGATATGGGAGTCAACGGCTGCGCCGATAGGTGTCATGGCCAGGAATGAACTGCCGCAAGTAAACGATGTTGTCCGGCTTTCCGATAATTATAATTACACAGTTTTTAAATACAAGGACAACGTATTTACTGAAGAAAGAACTGCTTATACCGATCCATCCCTTTTTTCCGTATTTGATTTTAAATTAGTAAAAGGGAATAATGAAAATCCATTTCCAAATATTAATTCGATTGTCCTTACGGAAACTACAGCAAAAAAATATTTTGGAGATGAAGATCCGATAGGGAAAATTATCAGCGCAGATGATAAAATAAATTTTACGGTATCAGGAATTGTAAAAGATTTCCCGAAGAACTCCAGCATAAAAAAAACCATGCTTCTTCCGATGGCGCTATTGGCTAAAACCAAGTACGAAGGAAGGCCATCCGGAGAAAGTATGGACAACGATTTTAATCAGTACAGTTATCAGACATATCTCTTACTTAAACCCGGCACTGACCTGAAAGATCTTGCTGCACAACTTAAAAAGATACATCTCCGGAACAAGGCTGATGATACTGATATTGAATACCTGCCCCAGGCACTAACGGACATGCACTTATACAAGGCAGATGGTACAGATGGCGGTATTGAAACTGTGCGTATGTTTTTTATCATTGCCTTGGTGATACTTGCTATTGCCTGCATTAATTATGTAAATCTATCCACTGCACGTTCTATGCTTCGTGCCAAAGAGATCAGCCTGCGTAAAATTGTTGGGGCTGCAAAACTCCAGTTGTTCCTGCAGTTTATTATTGAAACCGCATTGTTATTTATCCTGGCAACGGTTTTATCAATAGGTCTGATGTATATATTAATGCCATCATTCAACCAGGTTTCCGGAAAAGAACTTGTAATTGACCTTACAAATTTTAATTTCTGGAAGGTGATCATCATTACCATTCTGGCCTCATTACTTGCTTCAAGCATTTATCCTGCCCTGCTATTATCTTCCTTTGAACCACTGAAAGCATTAAAAGGAAAGATCTCAGCCCGTATCAGCGATGTACTTTTTCGCAAAGTATTGGTGGTTACACAATTTGCTTTGTCAATAGTCTTGATTGCAGGAACATTTATCATTAGTAAGCAATTAGACTATATCCGTTCTAAAAAACTTGGGTATAATAAAGAAAATGTATTCGCTTTTTTCATGCGGGATATGAACAAGCATTTTGATGCAGTAAAAGCTGACTTGCTTAAAGAACCTGGTATTAGCAATATTACAAGAGCAAGTGCAAATATTATTGAAATAGGTGGACAGACGGGAAACAATGACTGGGATGGTAAGAACAAGGGCGAAACAATGATGGTGCGGCCAATGGCAATAGATAAAAATTTTATGTCTTTCTTCAATATGGAGATGCAACAGGGAGATGCTTTTACCGGATCAGTAGCCGATTCAACACATTTTATTTTAAATGAAACAGCAGTCGCTACAGCACGCATTAAAGATCCGATTGGAAAAAGATTTAAACTCTGGAACCGGGAAGGAACGATTATCGGTGTAGCGAAAGATTTTCATTTGGCATCCATGAAAAATAAAATTGAACCTGTGGTTTTCTTTTACGCTCCTGAAAATATGGGTGCCATTTATATAAAAACAACGGGCAAAGATGCACCTAAGGCGATTGCTGCTACTGAAAGAGAATGGAAGCAATATAATGCCGGTATTCCTTTTTCTTATATGTTCCTCGATGATGCATTCAATAATATGTATAAGTCCGAACAACGCACGGGCACCCTTTTCAATGTATTTGCTTTAATAGCTATACTGATATCAGGCCTTGGTTTGTTTGGTTTGGCAACTTACACAGCTCATGTTCGTACAAGGGAAATTGGAGTTCGTAAAGTTTTAGGCGCAACAGTATCGGGTATAATAAGGTTACTCGCGTCAGATTTCATAAAATTGATTTTGATTGCAATTCTCATTGCAACCCCGGTGGCCTGGTATGTAATGAATAAATGGCTGCAGGATTTTGCATACAAAACTAATCCGGGTTGGAAGGTATTTGCGTTTGCCGGTTTTGTTGCCATTGCTATTGCCGTTGTAACAATAAGTTTCCAGGCCATAAAAGTGGCAGTTGCCAACCCTGTGAAGTCTTTAAGAACTGAATAAAAGTATTGTCATGATAAAAAACTATTTTAAAACAGCGTGGCGAAATCTTTGGAAAAATAAAATTTTCTCAGCCATAAACATTTTTGGGTTGTCGGTGGGTATCGCCTCTTTTTTGCTGATCGTTAATTATCTCCGCTTTGAATACAGCTATGACGATGCACAGGAAAAGAAAGATCGCATTTACCGCGTGCCGATGATGGTGAAAGAAAAAGGCGGAAAAGAACAAACCTTCGCTTTCACTTATCCCACGGTAGCACCCGCCATGAAAAAAGATTTTCCCGAAGTGGAAGAAGCTGTCCGTTTCCGCGGGCAGGGAGGCATCGTCTCTTATGGTGATCAAAAAATAGTTGATAACGTATTTTATGTTGATCCATCTGTTTTCAAAATTTTTTCTTTCCCATTTGTAAAAGGAAATGCAGCCACCGCCTTTACGCAATTAAACGATGCGGTGATAACTGAAAAAACGGCAAAAAAATATTTCGGTAATGAAGAGCCGGTCGGCAAACCGCTTCACTTTCGCAACGAAGACTATATTGTCAAAGCTGTACTAAAAGATATCCCCGCCAATTCTCATATCCGGTTCAATATTCTTCTTAATTATGACAAATATATACAGCTGACTGAGGGCAAGGCCAACACCAGCTGGGGTTGGTCGGATTTTTATACATATGTATTATTAAAACCGGGTACCGACGCAAAAGCACTTGAGGCAAAACTTCCTGCTTTCGCGGACAGATATATCGGCGACGTAATGAGGCAAAGGGATTACCAAAACTCTTTTTATCTCGAACCGTTAAAAGACATTCATATCCGTTCAAAGTATGATTATGAATTCGCAGGCAATGGCAACCTGGAGTATTTAAAATACCTGGGTATTGCGGCACTATTTATTCTTTTTATCGCCTGGATAAATTATGTAAATCTTTCTACCGCGCATTCATTGGACCGATCAAAGGAAGTGGGTATAAGAAAAGTAGTCGGTGCCGGAAAACTTCAACTGATCCGTCAGTTCCTCGCCGAATCTCTGTTACTTAATATCGTTGCTATTTTAATAGGGATCGCAATTTTCAAAATGACCCTGCCCGCATTCTCAACTTTTGTGGAAAAAGATGTCAGTTCACTTGACGTCTCTGATTGGAAACTATGGGCGTTTTTAATTGCCATTCTTCTTGCCGGTTCATTGCTGGCAGCTTTTTACCCTGCATTTGTTTTGTCGTCGTTTCAACCTGTCTATTCCATCAAAACATCGCAGGGGTCAACCGGGCTAAAAGGAGGCAGGAACCTTTTGCGTAAATCACTTGTCGTGCTGCAGTTCATTGCTGCAATAGTCTTGATAACAGGCGCCTTTGGATTCTATCGCCAGCTTCATTATATGCAGTCGCAGGACCTGGGCGTCAACATCAATCAAACGCTGGTGGTAAACCAAACAGCACAGCAGGACAGTTCAAAGATACCGGCATTTAATGCTTTTATCAATGACATGGAAGCAAACCCAGGCATTGAATCTGTGACCGCTTCCACATCGGTTCCCGGCGCCGAGGTTGGTGGTTCTTCCGATTTTACATTGAAGAATTCTTTGGCGGGAAAAAGATGCAGGACACTTGGAGTGGATAAAAAATTTATACCGGCATATGGTCTCAAAGTAGTCGCAGGCAGAAATTTTTCTAATGACAAGCCGGCCACTGATACGAATGTAGTTTTAAATATCCTGGTAAATGAAACAGCAGCAAAGGTCTTCGGCTTTAATGATCCTGCAACTATGATAGGGCAACCAATGGAAGGCGCCGGCTTTCATTGCAATGTAATAGGTGTCGTAAAAGATTACCACCAGGAATCACTGCAAAATAGTTTTGATCCCATCGTTTTTTATCCTGAAGAGGAGAGAAATTTCGGATCCTTTTCACTTAAACTGCATACCAGCGATCTCCCCGCGTTGATGAGTTTTGTAAAACAGAAATGGGATGGCTATTTTCCCGAAAGCCCTTTCAATTATTTTTTCCTTGATCAGCGCTTTGACGCGCAATACAAAAATGACAAACTATTTGCCACGGCGCTTTGGCTTTTTACGGCCATTGCAATTGTCATTGCTTGCCTGGGGTTGTTTGGACTTTCCTTATTCACGATCACAAAACGAAACAGGGAAATTAGTATCCGTAAGGTGCTGGGTGCATCATCGTTCCAGGTAGTATCGCTTATTACGAAAGATTATATGAAGCTGGTAGTGATCGCAGGAGTAGTTGCACTGCCTGTCGCCTTCCTGCTTGTGAGCAACTGGCTCCAGGATTATGCTTTCCATATCAGCATTGGTGTCTGGTTCTTTTTATTACCAGTCATCATGATACTGACGATCGCATTGCTGACGGTATTGTACCAATCATTAAAAGCCGCCATCGCCAATCCTGTGAAGAACCTGAGAAGCGAATAGTATTAAGAACGACTTAAAATATAATTAAGAAAAAAAGGAAAAGATAAATAGTCATATCCTGCTTATGCACTATGGGAAATGATTAAAAAGACATTTATGATCAAAAATTATTTCAAAATAGCTTGGCGTAATATCCGAAAGAATAAAATATTTTCATTCATTAATATTACCGGCCTTGCCCTTAGCCTTGCTGCTTTCTGGTTTATCGCACTTTTTATTGCGCAGGAACTTAGTTATGATCGTTATCATAAAAATGCAGATCGTATTTATCGTCTCGCATCGCATGGAAACTGGGAGGCAGATAAGTTTGATGTTACGGGAACTTCCGGCCTCACAGCTAAAGCGCTAAAAAATGAATATCCCGAAGTAGAAGAAACCGTACGCATTGACCCGGAAGGTGGAGGCATTATCAGTTACGATGAAAAGCGCTTTAAAGAGGATGCTGTCTATTTTACTGATCCATCTTTTTTTAAAGTTTTTACGTACCCTTTCCTGGCGGGCGATCCTGTAAATGCATTGGCAAAACCAGGCGCTGTTGTGATTACAAAAACACTTTGCGATAAATTTTTTACAGATCCGGAGGCCGCCATAAACAAAACCATTTATTTTGATAATAGCTCGCCCAACCTCGTTAGCGGGGTTATCGAAGATGTACCGGAAAACTCTCATTTTACGTTCCAGGCGCTGCGTACCATGCCTGCTGATTATACCGGCGATTGGGGGAACTTCAGCATTTACACTTATATGCTTCTGAAGAAAAATGCAGATGTAAATTCTCTTCGTGCAAAGATGCCTGCTTTTGTAAAAAAATATTTTACAGCTAACAGCTTAGATATATCTTATTCAATAGAATTTCAGCCGCTGACCTCCATCCATTTGCATTCGCATTTAAGTTATGAATTGGGAGAGAACAGAAATATCAATTATCTATACGTACTTTTCATTGTAGGTATACTTATCCTGATCATTGCTTTCATCAACTACACAAATATTACTACGGCAAGGGCTGCTGTGCGCCTGCGTGAAGTTGCCATAAGGAAAATCATCGGTTCCTCCCGTAAAAATCTTGTTTCGTTGTTTCTTACGGAATCATTGGTGCTTATTCTTATTGCGACGACATTAAGCGTCATTCTTGTTACGTTGATAATGCCGTTATTCAACGGGCTTACAGGAAAGCATTTATCGCCCTGGTATTTTGGGGGAATAAACAGCCTGATCTGCTTGCTTATATTTTCAATAATTGGTGGCCTTATCGGGGGTTTGTATCCGGCTTTATTTTTATCCGGTTTTAAATCCATTCCTGCATTAAAAAACCAAATGGGTAATTTGGATTCACAAATATTGTTTCGTAAGTCACTGGTCATTTTCCAGTTTACCGTTACGGTGGTTATGATCACTGCTTCAATAATTATCTACAGCCAGCTTCGTTTTGTTTCGCAGAAAGATCTCGGTTTTAATAAAAAACAGGTACTTACATTTCATCTTGATTCACGGCCCTTGAGAAAACAGTTTGCCGCCCTGCGTACTGACCTGTTGCAGCATTCGCAGATAGAGGCTGTAGCATCCGCCGGCAACCCGATTGGAAATAATAATATCGGGATGATGGATTATAGCGTTGAAAAAAACGGCGTTCTGGATCCACATAGCAATTTGGCATTTGCGCTAACTATTGATGAAAATTTTATTCCTGCGATGCAAATAAAATTGATGGAAGGGCGGAACTTTTTGAATAATATGGCTACAGACAGCAACAGCATAATCGTGAATGAAGCATTTCTAAAAAAACAAGGCTGGACTAACGGAGTGGGTAAACGCATTCAAACCGGGTTAGATTCTGCAGGCACCGTATTATACTCAACTATTGTCGGCGTGATTCGTGATTTTCATATTTACTCCCTGCAACATAAGATAGAACCTATGATTATGCAAATGCCGCATTCTGCAAATGACAGGGATAACGTGTATGTGCGTTTAAGCGCCGGCAATGTGCCGCAAACATTGCAATTCCTCCAGCAAACTTTCAGAAAATTTGACCACGAGACTCCTTTTGAATATCATTTTTTAGATAAGAATTTTGCTGCTCAATATGCTGCAGAAGAAAAGCAGGGAGAGGTATTACTCTCCTTTACCATACTGACTATTTGTATAGCATGCCTTGGATTGTTTGGTCTTATTACTTTCACCACAGAGCAGCGTGTAAAAGAAATAGGGATAAGAAAAGCACTTGGTGCAAGTGTACAAAATCTGGTGACCATGCTGAGCGGCGGATTACTACAACTCGTTTTGTTATCAATGCTTATTGCAATACCTGTGGGTTGGCTGGTAATGAATAAATGGTTGCAGGACTTTGCATACCGCATCCATATTCAATGGTGGATGTTTTTATTGGCTGGAGCCACTGCCTTACTTATAGCACTGCTCACTCTAAGTTTTCAATCTATCAAAGCAGCCATTGCCAATCCCGTAAAATCATTGCGAACGGAGTGAAGCAACGAACTGAATAAAAAGTATAGCCATGATAAAAAATTATTTCAAAACAGCCTTTCGCCAACTTATAAAAAATAAGGGCTACTCTTTCCTGAACATTTTCGGGTTGTCCCTTGGAATGGCCTGTGCCATGCTGATCCTTTTGTGGGTGAACGATGAGTTTCAATATGATCGGTTTCATAAAAACTATTCCGACTTATACCAGGTTAGGGAAAACCAGACCTATGAGGGAAAGACCTATACTTTTTCTGCGCTGCCGGGAAAGTTTGGCCCTGCAATCAAAGAAGAGTTGCCTGAAATAAAGTATTCGGCAAGGGCTACCTGGGGTAACAGGACATTATTCTCCTTAGGCGATAAAGCCATTTATGAAAAAGGGTATTTCACCGATCCTGATTTTCTGAAAATGTTTTCTTTTCCTGTTATCAAAGGAGATACAACGGGGATTTTAACGGACCCGGATGCAATAGTGATCACCGATAAAATGGCTGAGAAATTTTTTGGAAAAGAAAATGCTATCGGGAGGACATTGAAAGTTGACAATTTCAAACCAGTAATAATAAAGGCAATTATAGAAAACCCACCTCTTTCAAGTTCTTTGCAATTCTCCTGGCTGGCTCCTTTCAAAGTTTACGAAGACAAAAATAAATGGCTCGGGAGCTGGGGGAATAACGGGATACAAAATTTTGTGCAACTCCATGAAGGAGCTAACCTGCTTTCGTTAAATAAAAAATTATACAACTTCATCAACCAGAAAGATACTTCAGCCATCGCCAAACCTTTTCTTTTTTCAATAAATGATTGGCGGCTGCGGAGCAAATTTGAAGAAGGCAAACAGGCAGGAGGGAGAATACAATTTATTCGCCTGTTTATGATCATTGCTTTTATTATAATCATTATTGCCTGTATCAATTTTATGAATCTTGCCACAGCAAGATCAGAACAAAGAGCAAGAGAAGTCGGTGTTCGTAAAGCGATGGGGGCAGGCAGAGGTTCTTTGATACGGCAATTCTTCAGCGAATCTGTTTTGATGTCTCTCAGCGCTATGCTGATTGCAGCGTTACTGGTAATACTTGTTTTGCCTGCATTTAATTCACTCGTAGAAAAAAAATTGTTATTCGATTTGAGTAACCCGGTTGTATGGGCAGGGTTACCTTCGATGGCCTTGCTTTGCGGATTGCTGGCAGGCAGTTATCCATCACTTTATTTATCATCCTTCAATCCCACTACGGTTTTTAAAGGACTCCGGGTTGGAAAAAATTCCGTGATCACTTATGTCAGAAAAGGCTTGGTGGTAACACAATTTGTCATTTCCATAATTCTTATTATCAGTACCATTATTATATATAGCCAGATAAAGCATGTAAAGGACAGGCACCTGGGATATAATAAAGAGAATATCCTTTTTACAGAGTTGAACGGGAATATGAAGCAACATTTGCCGGCCATCCGTAATGAACTTATGGCTACAAACGTCGTGGAAAACGCAGCCGCATCGAACAGTCGTTTGTTGAATATCGGGAGCAGCAGTGGAGATTTTGAATGGCAGGGTAAAACTCCCAATTCACAATTGCTGGTATCAATGGAGTGGGTGAGTCCGCGATATGTTCCGACGATGGGAATGGAACTGAAGTCAGGAAGAAATTTTTATGATGATATATCCAGCGATAGTTCCAGGATCATTATCAACGAAACATTTGCAAAAATAATAGGAAAAGAAAATCCTGTGGGTGATATCATAACAAGGAATAATGGTGCTGAAAAATTGGAGATCATTGGGGTGGTAAAAGATTTTGTGTATAATGATATGTATAGTAAGCCCGATCCTTTAATCATGTTTTGTGATACCAGCAATGTGGGTTTATTAATGGTGCGATTAAAAACAAACCAGGATATTGCCAAAGCTATTGACAAAGTAAAAGCAGTGGTCAAAAGCAATGAGCCGGGGTACCCGTTTGAATATAAATTCCTCGATAATGAGTTCGATAATCTTTTCAAAAGTGAAGCCTTGATAGGAAAGTTATCAAGGATATTTGCTTTTCTTACCATTCTGATCTCTTGTCTTGGTTTGTTTGGACTGGCCGCTTATACAGCAGAACGCCGTACAAAAGAGATTGGAATCCGCAAAGTGCTTGGCGCAACGGTTTCAAATGTCATAGGTTTATTGTCAAAGGATTTCCTGCGATTGGTTGCAATTGCTTCGCTGATAGCTTTCCCATTGGCATGGTGGGGGATGAGTAAATTCCTGGAAGGATTTGCATACCGTATAACTATTCATTGGTGGGTATTTGCTATTGCAGGATTACTGGCAGTTACGATTGCATTGTTCACAGTTAGTTTCCAGGCTATCAAAGCCGCCATTGCTAACCCGGTAAAATCCTTGCGAACGGAGTGAGGCAACGAACTGAATGAAACAACGAATAGAATAAAAAATATGAGTATGATAAAAAATTATTTCAAGATCGCAATCCGCAGTTTACTTAAAAACAGGACCTACTCATTGATCAATGTATTAGGTCTTACATTCGGGCTTACCTGTTTTATACTGATAGGCCTGTATCTTTTTGACGAACTTACTTTTGATCGTCAACACGAAAATTCAGACAGGATATATCGCGTTATCGGTCATAAAAAAAATAATAATGAGAATCTTACGATTGCCGCAGGCAGCTTCATGCTCGCAGAACAGTCAAAGAAAGACATCCCGGAAATAGAAAATACGGCACGGTTCACCCGCACGGGCAGAGCTAATATGCGTAACCCGGAAAACGAAAATACCTTCTACCAAACGGTGACCATTGCAGACAATGGCTTTATGGAGATGTTCGATTTCGAAGCCATAGCAGGCAATCCCAAAACAGCGCTCAAAGAACCCAATACAATTGTACTGACCGAAGGATTGGCCAAACAACTTTTTAACAGGACAGATGTGGTAGGCAAAAGCGTGAAATGGGAATTCATGGAAACGCCGTTGAAGATAACCGCTGTTATAAAAGATCATCCGCGCAATTCCAGTTTTGATTTTGCTTCTGTTTATTCTGAAGCCACATTTTTAAGCGATACAGGGTATGCCAACAGGTCACTGAGAGACTGGTCATCGGATAATTATACTGTGTATGCGCTATTAAAAAATAAAGTGGATGCCTCTTTGGTATCGCAGAAGATTAATCAATTGGTAAAAACAAATTTTACCGCGGAATCCAGTTCAACCATTTCATACAGCTTACAGCCTCTGAAAGATGTTCACCTTCATTCAGATGGTATTGCAGACGGAGCCCGGAATTCTAATGTGGATGCTATCACGAACGGTTCACTTTTTTATGTAAAAATATTCGGACTCGTCGCATTGTTCGTTCTCTTTATTGCATGCATCAATTATATGAACCTGACTACTGCTAAAGCGGCCACCCGTAGCAAGGAAATAGGTGTTCGTAAAGCAAGTGGTGCTCACCGGGGACAGCTGATCCGGCAGTTCTTACTGGAATCAGTATTAATTTCCCTGGCTTCATTTTTACTGGCAATTTGTATGGTCAACCTGCTGCTGCCGGCTTTCAACCAATTTACAGACAAAGAGCTGTCATTGGGATTTCATACTGACAACCGTATCTGGTTTTATACCATCCTTGCTGCTTTGCTAACGGGCATCTTGTCCGGCTCTTATCCTGCATTCGTCTTATCAGGTTTTAACCCTTTGCTGCTGATAAAAGGGATAAAACTCAGAAACAAAAATGATCTTTCATTACGCAGAGGCCTGGTGATATTTCAGTTTGTAGTATCGGTGATCATGATCATTGCTACGCTGGTTCTTTATCTGCAGGTAAGGTATATAAATAATAAAGATCTTGGCTTTAATAAAGACCTGCTGTTGGTGGTTGACATTAATAGCGGCAGAGTAAGAAATGCAGCTGCTGTCATTAATTCCGAATTTTCAAAAATACCTCATGTAAAAAATGTCTCTACAACATCAAGAGTTCCGGGTGAATGGAAAACCATTCCAACTATAAAGTTCAGGAATGAAGGAAGCACGGATGATTACAACGTCTCTTATTTTTTAGGTATTGATGAACATTTTGCCAATACGTTCCAGGTGCAAATGCTTAAAGGCAGGAATTTCACCGGGATGAGTGATACTTCTTCTGTTATTCTCAATGAATCTGCTGCAAAGATTCTGAATATTGATAATCCGTCGGGGCAGGTTGTAGAAATTCCTATGATGGCTTTTGGCGGCAGCTTTTTTAATTTAAGAAACAACAGGGTTTTCAAGGCAAAGGTGATTGGGATAACGAAGGATTATAATTTCCAGTCGCTACGGGAAAAGATAGCTCCGCTGGTAATGGGATATCAATATAATCCTGTGCACAATATTGATTACTTCACGGCAAAGGTTGATGGCGGCGATCCTGATGGCACACTGGAGAAGATGAAAGAGGTACTTGCAAAGATCGACATCAACCACTTATTTGAATATCACTACCTCGATCAGCAACTGGCAATTTTTTACCAGGAAGATATTCGCCGCCAGCAAATACTGATTTGGTCGGCTCTTGCTGCTATTTTTATTGCATGCATGGGCTTATTTGGCCTCGCTACTTATGCAGCCGAACAACGTATAAAAGAGATAGGGGTACGCAAAGTCTTGGGTGCCAGTGTTACGAGTATTACAACGCTTCTATCAAAGGATTTTATCAAACTTGTGATGATCTCTGTAATTGTTGCGTCGCCCATTGCCTGGCTTTTGATGAATAAATGGTTGCAGGAATTCGCTTACCGTATAAATATTGAATGGTGGGTGTTCGTCGTTGCGGCGGTAACAGCTCTATTGATCGCTTTGCTGACAATAAGCTTCCAGGCCATCAAAGCCGCTATCGCTAACCCGGTAAAGTCATTGCGAACAGAGTGAAGCAACGACATGAATAATTTTTATCATTTAAATACCAGATCATGAAAAAGACATTTTCCCTTTTACTGTTTGTTTCGCTGATTTTTTCCGCGACGGCCCAGTTCGATGCGGAAAAAACACCGATGGTCACCAAATCTCTCTCTGCGGAAAATATCAAAAGCATATTGTCGCAAACCTCCGGAGGAAATATTTCCGTGACGGGTGTGAGTGCTTCTGAAGCTAAGATCGAAGTGTATGCTGTGCCCAATAATTACAAGAAATATAATTTGTCTGAAAGTGAGATACGGGACAGGATGGCGAACGACTATACCCTGACCATTGAAACCGGTAACAATAAACTTACCGCTATTGCCGAACCAAAAGACAAAAAGATGGATTGGAAAAAGTCTTTGAATTTTTCATTTAAGATCTATGCTCCTGAAAATGTTTCAACAGATTTATCAACCAGCGGTGGTAATATCAACCTAAAGAAGTTATCGGGTGATCTTAAATTCAGAACAAGTGGGGGCAATTTAAACCTAGATGAAATAACCGGCAAAGTAGATGGACGGACATCGGGTGGCAATGTCTACCTGGAAAATTCAAGATCGGATGACATAGAACTCGGGACGAGTGGAGGAAACATTGATGCCAAAAATTGCGATGGAAAGATGAAGCTTAGTACATCGGGTGGTTCATTACATCTTAAAGATCTGAAAGGTAATATAAAGGCCACTACAAGCGGAGGCAGCGTCAATGGAAAAAATGTTTCCGGTGAATTGGTCACACATACAAGCGGCGGCAATATTCACCTCGAAGAACTTTATTGCAGTCTTGAAACTTCTACCAGCGGAGGCAACATTGATGTTTCATTGAAGGAGCCCGGAAAATATGTACGTATCAGCAATTCCGGGGGGAGTATTGATCTCGAACTTCCAAAAGGCAAAGGACTTGATCTGGACCTTTCTGCCGATAGGATCAAAACGGATAGATTGGAAAACTTCAATGGAAAAATGGAAGATGATAAAGTAGAAGGGAAACTAAATGGCGGTGGCTCATTGGTAAAAGTAAACGCGGGAAGTGGCAGGATCTACCTGAAATTAAAATGATGAGTTGATCAGCGTTATGCTGTTTTAAAAATAAAATAAATTTTTTAAAACCCCGATCTTCTGATCTAAATGAGGCAACCATGATAAAAAATTATTTAAAAATCGCCTGGCGAAACCTTTTGCGCTACAAAGGTTTTTCATTCATTAATATTTTTGGATTGGCCGCCGGAATGGCTTGCAGCTTACTGATCTTTCTTTTTGTAAAAGATGAAAAAAGCTATGACTGCTTTAATAAAGATTCGGAAAACATTTACCGCGTCGTAAAGGATTTTGTGAACGATGATGGCAGTCGCCTGCCTGACGCCACCACCCCTCCTGCCCTTGCACCAGCGTTGCAAAGGGAAATTCCGGATGTAGTTCATGTGACACGGTTATATCCCGGCTGGGGAGCAAATTTTCTTATTACCTATGGTGATAAAAAAATAACGGAAGAAAAATTATACCGGGTTGACAGCAGTTTTTTTGATGTCTTCAGTTTTCCATTTCTAAAAGGCAATGCAAAAAATGCTTTTAAAGAAGTTAATTCAATTGTTTTAACGGAAAGCGCGGCCAAAAGATATTTTGGAAATGATGACCCGATGGGAAAGACGCTGCAGGCCGGCCAGCTAGGCGACCTTGCTGTGACAGGTGTTCTAAAAGATATTCCTGAAAACTCGCACTTTCATTTTGATTTTTTGATCTCAATAAGAAAGTTCTCGGGGAATGTGGATGGCTCCTGGGGTTGGTATAATTATTATACATATGTCAAACTGAAACCAAATACGAATATAACAGCCTTCACAAAAAAAGTTCAGGATATATACAAGAGCAACAATACAAACCCTACAAATATTTTTTATGTACAGCCACTAAATGATATCCATCTCACATCCAGCCTGAAATGGGAACTGGAACCGAACAGTGACAAATTGTATGTATATGTATTTACCATCATTGCCATATTCATTATCCTGATCGCAGGTATCAACTATGTAAATCTATCAACTGCAAAAGCTTCAGTGCGGGCCAAAGAAGTAGGCGTAAGAAAAGTATCGGGTGCATTCCGTTCTACTTTAATGAATCAATTCCTTGTTGAATCGGTCATGACCTGCTTAATAGCTTCTTTCCTTGCCATAATAATTGCTCAATTGCTTCTGCCTGCTGTCAATACGCTAACACAGAAACATCTATCCGTTTTAGGCAGCCAGGCTGCGTTGGCTTATTTGATATTGGCAGCTCTCCTGCTGGGAATAGTAGCAGGATTTTTCCCGGCGCTTTACCTTTCTTCATTTAAACCGATAGTTGTTTTAAAGGGACTGAAGTTAAATGAAAGACGAACGTTAGGACTTCGAAAAGCCTTAGTGGTTCTTCAATTCACGATCTCAATAGTGCTGATCATCGGGGCATTGATCATTTCACAGCAAATGCATTTCATTCAATCAGCAAAATTAGGGCTGGATAAAGAGCAGGTATTGATCGTAAAAAATGCCGGTTACCTGTCCCGTTCAGATCGGAATGCTTTTCAGAATACTGTTTTGCAAAATCCCGGTGTAAAAGAGATAGCAACATCTGATGGCGTGGTTGGCGGACAAAACTGGACCACAGGAATGCGTTTAAAGGGATCACAAAATTCACAATTGGTAAATTTTCTATCGGTGGGAAATACTTTCTTAGATGCATTAAGTATAGAAATAAAAGAAGGAAGGAATTTTTCAGAAAAATTTCCGGCGGACACATTGAATAATGGTATTCCCGGCGGACCATTAGACCAGAATATCGGGAGCGTGATCCTGAATGAAACAGCAGTCAAAGATCTTGGCATCCCCTCTCCTGCCGTGGGCAAACAAGTTCTTTGGAGCAGCGATGCCGATACGATGTATTATGTGACCATCGTCGGTGTGGCAAAAGATTTTCATTTTACATCTTTTAAAAACCAGATCAAGCCCTTTGCATTTGTCCGCGTTCAGCGACGGGCTGATAATTTCACCATTAAACTATCAACGGATGATGTTCGCGGCAGTTTAGCGCTGCTGGAAAACACATGGAAAAAGTTTTCGTCGGAAAGGCCATTCCAGTATTATTTCTTAGATGAGACCTATGCAAATCTTTATCAGTCAGAAATAAGGTTTCAAAAAGTATTTATCAGCCTGGTCATACTGGGTATCCTTATCGCTTGTCTTGGCCTTTTAGGTCTCGCCACTTTTGCAGCACAACAACGTGTAAAAGAAATAGGAATCCGGAAAGTGCTGGGCGCATCTGTTGCGGGCATTACAGGACTGCTTACCAAAGATTTCTTGAAGTTGGTTATTATCGCATTGATACTTTCAATTCCGGTAGCATGGTATGCGATGAATAAATGGCTGCAGGATTTTGTTTACCGTATCAATATTCAATGGTGGGTGTTTGTAGTGGCGGCAGTAATTGCGATCCTGATCGCATTTATTACGATCAGTTTCCAGGCGATCAAAGCAGCTATTGCTAACCCCGTGAAATCATTGAGGACAGAATAAATTATTAGCCATGTTAAAAAACTATTTCAAAATAGCATTGCGGAATCTTAAAAGGCACAAAGCTTTTTCATTCATCAACATCAGCGGCCTTGCCATTGGCATTGCTTCCTGCCTGTTATTATTTACGGTTGTAAAATACGAATTGAGTTATGATAAATTTCAGCCCGGCCATGACAAGATATATCGTGTCGTAACGGAGGATAAAAATTCAGACGGAACCTTTTATACACCCGGTATTCCGTTTCCTGCATTGGAAGCTATAAGAATTGATATGCCCGAAATTACAGCAGGTGCATTATTGTCAAGTAACGGAAGCCAGGTAACAGTACTGGGAACGAATGAAAATAATAATGCGCCTGGGAAAAAATTTATAGAAAGTACCGGTTTCTTTTTTGCCGATCCGGATTTTTTTAAGGTCTTTAATTATAAATGGCTTTCAGGAACACCTGAAGTCTTAAAAGAGCCGAATGTTACTGTACTTACAAAAAAAATGGCGGAGAAATATTTCGGCGACTGGAAAAATGCAACCGGGAAGTTTTTAAAGTTGGATAATGCGGTAACTGTAAAAGTGGCGGGGATACTGGAAGAGTTCCTTACAATACCGATTTTCCGCTAGGCATCGTAAGTTCTTTTGAAACAGCTAAAGCGAATCCAAAAGTATATTTTTATACAACACAATGGGGAAGCACTACCAGCAATTTCAATATATATACAGCGCTGCCTGAAAACATCTCTGCTGATAAGATAAACAGCCAGCTTCTTGCATTCAGTAAAAAGAATTATGGCAACAGGACAAGAACGGTACGCACCAATTTTTTGCAACCGTTGAGTCAATTACATTTTGATAAAAGATTCGAAACTTTCGGAGATCATACCACTGATAAGTCAACTTTATGGACACTGGCATTGATCGGGCTGTTCATTATCGTGATGGCCTGTATCAATTTCATCAACCTCTCCACAGCACAGGCTGTTGGCAGAAGCAAAGAGATCGGCATCAGGAAAGTATTAGGAAGTAAGCGCAAGCAGTTGTTTGGACAGGTAATGGGCGAAACTGCCTTCATTGTTATAGCTTCTGTGATCCTGGCAACCATTATTGCAGCTTTATGTCTTCCATTCATTAAACATGTTGCGTCCATACAGGAATCACTTGGGTTTTTAAACTGGCAGACCGTTGTTTTTTTATTGGGCTTGATCGTTTTGGTTACATTATTTGCAGGTTTGTATCCTGCCATGATCTTATCAGGATTTAAGCCAGTGCTCGCATTAAAGAATAAGATCACATCTGCGAATGTGGGTGGTATTTCAATCCGCAGGGGATTGGTGATAACACAATTCGCCATTTCACAAATACTTATCATTGGCACTATCGTGGCCATAACCCAAATGAATTTTGTAAAGAATGCCGACCTGGGTTTTGCAAAAGAGGCATTACTGATCATCAATGCAAATACTGACAGCGCTGCACAGGCGAGACAAAAAACATTTAACAATAAGTTGATGCAGTTGCCTGGAGTTGAATCTGTAAGTTTCAGCAGCGATGTTCCTTCATCGGACAATAACTGGTCAACCAATTTTGCCTATGATCACCGGCCTGATGAAAATTTTGGATTGAATATTAAATATGCAGATGAAAATTATTTTAAAACCTATGGTCTGCAATTGCTCAGTGGTAGAGGTTTTTCTGAAAGTGATACAACCAATGAAGTGGTAATTAATGAAACACTTATAAAAAAACTTGGTGTTAAGGATGCGTCGCAGGCAGTGGGTAAAGAATTGCGAATGGGAGGGCAGCCCTGGAAAATGATCGTAGGTGTAGTGAAGGATTTTAAAACAAATTCTCTAAAGGAAGATATCAGGCCAATTGTGATTGCTGAGAGAAGGCGGTTTTATACTGTAACCGGTGTAAAACTAAAAACAACAAATATAAGCCAGGCACAGGCTTCGGTTGAAGCAGCGTGGAATGAGACTTTTCCTGAATATGCTTACACCACAACTTACATGGATGAAAGCCTGGCGCGATTTTATAAACAGGATGAACAACTGGCGTTGCTCTATAAAATATTTGCAGGTATTGCTATTTTTATTTCCTGCCTGGGTTTATATGGACTGGTTTCCTTTATGGCGGTACAAAAAACAAAAGAGGTTGGTATAAGAAAAGTATTGGGTGCATCAGTCGGCAAACATTGTGTACCTGTTCTCAAAAGAGTTCACCATACTCATAACAATCGCTTTTGTAATCGCTGCGCCGCTTGCTTATTTTATGATGAACAGTTGGCTGCAGGATTTTGTGTATCGCATAAACTTGGGAGTTGGTGTTTTTATCATTGCCGTATTTATTTCTATCATCATTGCATGGATAACAGTTGGCTATAAGGCAATAAAAGCAGCTATCGCCAATCCTATAAAAAGTTTAAGAACAGAATAAAACTATTGTTATGATAAGAAATTATTTGAAAACAGCATGGCGCAAACTGGCGAAAAACAAATTATACTCAGCGATCAACATTTTTGGGTTGGCGATGGGCCTTACCGCTTGTTTGTTGATCGGAGTATATATAAACCACGAATTAAGTTATGACAAATTCAATGTGAATGCATCCCGTATTGTTCGTGCTACTATGGAGTATAGCAGCGCAGGCACGGTGAATACTACCGCTACCACCGGCACCAAAGTAGGGCCGCAATTTAAAAGAACATTTCCTGCCGTAGAAGAATATGTAAGGACATTCCTAAGTCATAATGTTATAAAAAGCGGAGAAAAGGTATTTGATGAACCACGCATATTATATGCCGATGCGCCCTTCTTTAAGATATTTTCTTTTAAGCTGTTGAAAGGTGACGCGGGTACAGCTCTTGACGCTCCTGATAAGATCGTTATCACGAAGTCCATGGCCAAAAAATATTTTGGCAACCAAGATCCTCTTAATAAAATATTGACTTCCGGTGGAAAAGATTTGAGAGTGTCAGCGGTATGTGAAGATATACCACAGAATTCACAGATCAAATTTGATTTTGTTACACAGTTCCTTAACCTCGGTAATGGTGTTAAGGAAGAAACATGGTGGACAGCTAACTGGATCACTTACTTCCTTTTGCGTGATGCAAAAAGTATTTCTCAATTGCAGCAACAGGTAAATGATTACATGAAAACAGAAAAAGTGAGAACAGAAGCAAGGCTCGAAGGCAGTGATTATCTCGCTTATCACCTGGAACCTCTCACCAAAGTTCATTTATATTCTTCGCTCGCAGGGTTGGAACCGAACGGCAGCATTACTTACATATATATTTTTGCGGTGATCGCCTTGCTTATATTGATCATTGCCGGCGCAAATTATACCAACCTTGCTACGGCACAATCCGCGGGAAGAAGCGCCGAGATCGGCATGCGAAAAGTGATGGGCGCCTCCAGACGCCAGGTCTTTCTGCAATTTATCGGTGAGTCATGCTTCATCACTTTCATTGCTGCTGCTATAGCCTTTGCCACCGGCATATTGATCATACCTTATTTTAATGAAATAGCCGGGAAACAATTTACAGCTAATATATTGCTGCAGCCCATTCCGGTAATTTCCCTGGTTCTCTTTTCAGTGATAGTAAGTTTTTTTGCGGGACTATACCCGGCATTGATCTTATCGGGCACACAAATAATCGGTGTCTTAAAAAAAGGATTCACCTTTACCGGCGGCAAAAATATATTACGCAAAAGCCTGATCGTCGTTCAATTTGCCATATCGGTATTCCTCATCAGCTATACTGTGATCATAATTCAGCAAATGCATTACATGCATACAAAGAACCTGGGTTATGATAAAGATCATATCGTGGTGCTTCCGATTGGTGGTAATATGCTCAAAGATTTTCCAGAGCCTGAAAGATGCTTTTACACAAGTGAGCGGAGTGGAAAGCGTTACCGCTTCTTATGAAACTCCTGAGTATGTAGAATGGGGTGATGGCGTCACTGCTGTAGATGAAAAAGGTAAACATGAGATTTCCTTAAATGCCATGCCTGTTGATCTCGATTTTATTAAAACCATGAAAATGGAAATGGCTGCAGGCCGTGATTTTCAGCAATCAGATTTCGCGTTGATGGATACGAATAATCATTCGGCCAACTATCAGCAACCTTATATCATCAATGAATCGCTTGCAAAAAAAATAGGATGGACAGCCGATGAGTCCATTGGAAGAATGATCGAGAACAGGGCTTTGGGTCCTGTGGTTGGCGTAGTAAAAGATTTTAATTTCAGCAGCCTGCATGACCCTATCGGACCATTATTGATCTTCCTGGGTCGTAATTTTTCCCGCACGTTCATGGTTCGCATCAGTGGCAACGATATGCAATCAACACTTGGAAGATTGGAAATGGTTTGGAAGCAACGGATACCAGGCAGGCCATTCACTTATCATTTTCTCGATGAGGATTATAATAAACTTTACCTCTCTGAGCAAAGATCATCTGCGTTATTCAGCGTTGCCGCAGGTCTTGCAATTGTGTTGGCTTGTTTAGGTTTATTTGGTCTTGCTGCTTTTACTACGGTACAACGCACGAAAGAGATTGGCATACGGAGAGTGTTAGGTGCCAATGTCAGCAGTGTAATGATCCTTATTGCAAATAATTTCTTGCAGCTGGTGGCTATAGCCATTCTTATTGCTATTCCGCTTGCCTGGTGGGCGGGCAATAAATGGCTCCAGGATTTTGCTTTTCGAATACCTGTTCATGCTTATGTATTTGTTGCCACTGCAATTGTTACCGTATTGATAGCCTTCTGTACAGTGGGATATCATGCGGTGAAAGCGGCGTGGACCAATCCTGTGAAATCATTGAGAACGGAGTGAACCAGCGAGGAGTGAAAAAACAGAGAGTTGATCAACGAACTGAATAAATATTTTATTATGATAACTAATTATCTCAAACTCGCTTCAAGAAATCTTATCAAGCGCAAAGGCTATACCCTGTTGAATATTCTTGGACTTGCCATTGGCATCACCTGCTGCCTGCTGATCTTCCAGTATGTTTCGTATGAAAGAAGCTATGATAGTTTTCCGGATAAAGCGCAACAAATAGTAAGGCTGCGGCTTGACTCCTACCAACAGGGAAAACTCTCCTGGCAATCAGCAACAATTTATCCTGCCTTTGGCCCGACACTGAAAAAAGATTTCCCGGAGGTAGAAGATTTTTGCCGCCTGATGGATGCGGATATACTTTTATCCAACGATGAGAAAGATATCAAGTTTAATGAGGACAAAGGTTATTTTGCTGACCCTTCTTTTCTCAGCATGTTTAGCGTGCAATTGAAATCCGGCAATTCCAATACGGCTTTAGATGCCCCGGATAAAATAATGTTATCAGAAACCACAGCAAAAAAATATTTTGGTAATGCAAATCCAATCGGCAAAAAGCTTACACTCCGTAATCCATATTATACGCGAACCCTTAATGTAACAGGCGTATTTAAAGAATTTCCATCTAACTCACATCTCATCATTAATCACCTGCTTTCCTATTCCACGCTGGGCGCTATCAACAGGAATTTTGGTGATACGTCAAATTCTACAGAAACAAGTTGGGGATGGTATGATTTCTATACTTACCTGCAAATGAAAAAAGGGAGCGATCTTAAAAAATTCGAAGCAAAATTCCCGGCATTTTGCGATCGCTATATCAACAGTACTGAGTGGTATAAGACGAATAATGTCCGTTGTGTGCTTGCAATGATGCCATTAAAGGATATTCATCTTTATTCTAACTATAACCAGGAAGCTGAGGCGAATGGTAACGGAAGATCAGTTGCATTTCTTTTCCTGATCGGTTTTTTTATAATGGGTATCGCCTGGATCAACTATATCAACCTCGCCACGGCAAGATCGGTAGAAAGAGCCCGGGAAGTGGGAATAAGAAAAGTAATGGGGGCGTTACGAACAGACCTGGTTACGCAATTTCTTCTCGAAAGTTTTATGCTGAATGTCCTGTCATTGGTCATTGCATTTGCTGCCGTCATATTGCTGACACCGGGATTTAACCTGATGATCGGCCGCGATGGGAGTTCCGGTTTTATTTTGCAGCCAACCTATTGGTTCATCTTCGGTACCATTTTTATTACGGGAACATTGTTATCAGGTATCTACCCGGCATTCATAATGTCGGGATATCAACCGGTCAAAGTACTAAAAGGCCTTTTCAAAAACACATCCGGCGGATTAAGCCTTCGAAAAGGTTTGATCATTTTACAATTCGCTACATCGGTCGTTCTCATAGCAGGAACTATGATTGTTTACCAGCAGGTAAATTATATGCGCAAACAGCAACTGGGTGCTAACATTAACCATACATTAGTTCTCGACGGGGCAGCTTCCTTGAGCGACTCGTTATATCAAAATACTTTTCAACCTTTTAAAACAACAATGCTTCAGCAGCCGAATGTAAAAAGTATGACAGCTTCCACCACGGTTATGGGAAAGGAAATTTACTGGACCAATGGTATCAGCAAACTTAATGACCCCGATGCCGGGTCGTTCACTTTATATCACCTGGGTGTTGATTATGATTTCATCCCCTCCTTTGAAATGAAGTTGCTGGCAGGAAGAAATTTTTCAAAAGATTTCACAACGGATGAAAAAGCTGCCATCCTTAATCAAACTGCCGTCTCGAAACTCGGCTTTAACAGTCCTGAACAAGCAATTAATTCAAAACTTTTGCGCAATCGTGATACTCTTACTATAGTAGGTGTTGTACAAAACTTTCACCAGGAAGGGCTCAGAAAGAATATTGATCCGCAGTTAATTCTTTTGAGACCGAATACCCGCAGCGCCTATTCCGTCAAAGTCGGGTCAGCAGATATGCAAAAGACGATCGCTGGTGTAAAAACTACATGGAGCAAATATTTTCCCAATGACCCATTCAATTATTATTTCCTGGATGAAGTATTTGACAAGCAATATAAGTCGGATAAGTTATATGGGAAAGTGTTCAGTCTTTTCTCTTTCCTGGCCATCCTGATCGCCTGCTTTGGTTTATTGGGATTATCCGCTTATAATATTTTACAGCGAACCAAAGAAATTGGAATACGCAAAGTGATGGGCGCATCGGTGCAGAATGTTGTTGTTATTTTATCAAAAGACTTTATGATACTTGTAGGCGTATCATTTTTATTAGCAGTACCGGTTAGCTGGTGGATTATGCATAACTGGTTACAGGATTTCGCCTATCGTATCAATATGCCTTGGTGGGTTTTTGCTTTTGCAGGTTTAATGGCGGCGCTGATTGCACTGCTTACAATCAGTTTCCAGGCAATTAGAGCGGCAATTGCGAACCCTATAAAATCCTTGCGAACGGAGTGAATTAATAAACCGAATAAATATAGTTGTATTGCTGATCGCATTATTTACTGTTAGCTTCCAGGCCATAAAAGCCGCCATTGCTAACCCTATAAAATCTTTGCGAACGGAATGAAGTAACGAACAGGGTAAAACAAAGAACAAAATAAAAATAATCATTATGAAAAAAACACTTATTGGCGTCTCTTTAATTCTCGCATTCAATTGTTATTCGCAGGAAGACAAACAAGGGGTTATTAGTGCAGTTACAGATTATGTAGAAGCATTTTATATTGGTGATACGACCAAAATTCTCAGGAGCATCTCTCCTGCTGTTGTTAAGTATGGTTACTACAGGAAAAAAGATGAGACAAAATATGTTGGTGAGCCTATGTCCTATCGCGAAATGCTTGACTATGCCACTTCAGCAGGTAAAAGAAAAAATCCAAACGTGGATAAGTGGCCGAAAAAAATCGAAGTACTCGACTGCCAGGATCAGACCGCATCGGCAAAACTCACAGCCTGGTGGGGGACCGACTATATTTTATTGGCAAAATTGGATGACAAATGGATGATCACTCATGTGCTGTGGCAATCATCGCCAAAAACCTCAGTTAATTAAAAAACACAACTATGATAAGGAATTTATTGCTTGTTGCGCTCCGTAATTTCAAAAGAGATAAATGGTATACGGTGCTGAATATCCTTGGGTTGACAATCGGGATCACTTTCAGCCTGTTCCTCATCTTTTATGTTAAAGATGAATTAAGCTACGATCGATATAATAAGAAAGCGGATAGGATATACCGTATCAACTCAAACGTAAAAGAACCTGATAAGGACACCATGCGCTGGGCTGTTACGCCATTCCCAATGGCGCAAGCCCTGGCCAGTGATTATCCTGAAGTAGAAGAAGCAGTACGCTTTATTGGAGGCGGTAACGGCAAAGTAATGTATAAGAATGGGGATCTTCGTCTGTATGAAGAAAAAGTTTATACTGTCGATAGTAACCTCTTCCGCGTTTTTACTTACAACTTTATAGATGGTGATCCGCAGACAGCATTGAAAGAACCAAAATCAATGGTGCTGACCCGCTCAGTAGCAAAGAAATTCTTTGGCTCGACAAACTGTGTCGGCAAAACACTCGAAAATGCAAGAGGCGATGTGTACAAAATAACCGCTGTTATTGAAGACGTTCCCAGGAATTCACACATTCTGTTTAATATTCTTATTTCGCGAAGTTCGTTACCGGCCGACTTTGCTAACAACTGGGGAGGATTCGGTTTCTATACTTATGTCTTATTAAAGCCAAATACAAGCGTCGCGGAATTTGAAAAGAAGATGACGCCGATGTATGATAAATACCTCGCCTCCATTTTTGCGCAATACAATATTAAAATGCGATTCAGTGCGCAGCCGATCACATCTATTCACCTGCATTCTGACAGAGCCAATGAGCCCGAAGAGCTCGGCAGTATGTCTTATATCTATATTTTTTCCGCTGTTGCTTTCTTTATGCTTTTGATCGCCTGTATTAATTATATGAACCTGACAACGGCCCGGTCGGCAAGAAGAGCCAAGGAAATCGGCATTCGCAAGGTGACAGGCTCATCTAAATTACAATTGGTGTCGCAGTTCCTGGTTGAATCCACGATGACGGCTTTTTTTGCCTTACTGTTGTCATTGGGCCTTATTGCACTGCTTCTCCCAACTTTCAATTCAGTATCCGGTAAGTTTATTTCTTTCGATACATTGCTCAGGCCAGATACAATTGTGATACTGTTGGCAGTTATCCTGTTCGTTGGGATCATTGGGGGAAGTTATCCTGCCTTCTATCTTTCTAAATTCAATCCTGTAAGTGTACTAAAAGGACGCCTCGCAAAAGGTTCAAGTAATGTGGCTCTGCGGCGAACACTGGTAGTGGTCCAGTTCTCCATTTCCATGATCATGCTCATCTGTACCTGGATAGTGTATGGACAATTGAAATACCTGCGCAATAAGGACCTGGGATTTAATAAGGAACAAGTATTGGTAGCGACCGCCAATTCCAACAATAATGTAAAAAGTAAGATCCTGGCATTTAAGAATGAAATGCGCTCTAACCCTCATGTTCTTGATGCCAGTACTTCACAGGCTGTGCCGGGTAGCGGAATCAGCTTTAACCTATTCACAATAGAATCGAAAAATGGTTATGTGGATAAAGGGGTCGATTGCTACGCAATAGACGAGGATTACATCAAAACGCTTGGAATGAAGATCGTAAAAGGAAGAAATTTTTCCGGGCTACCGGATACTTTGCGAAGTATCCTTGTCAATGAGAAGATGGTAAAGGAATTTGCATGGGGTGATGACGCGATCGGGAAGAAGGTAAAATTTCCCGGCGATACATCGGGTAATTATCTTGAAGTCGTCGGTGTTGTAAAAGATTTTAACCAGAAATCTTTATATAATCCCATCACTCCTTTGCTATTATTTTATTCACCCAATAATAATTCTATTCAATTAAAATTGAGTTCGGATGATATCCGGGGCACCATTACCGGCATTGAGAATAAATGGAAGGCGGCTTTCCCGGAGTTACCGTTTCAATATACTTTTCTTGACCGCGATTTTGATTCGCAATATGCGGCCGATCAAAAACGCGGAAAAATATTCACTATATTTTCCATACTAACGATACTGATAACCTGTCTCGGATTGTTAGGGTTGATCGCGTTTACAACCCAGCAAAGACAAAAAGAAATTAGTATCCGAAAGGTGATGGGGGCGAACGTCGGGCAACTTGTCCCGATGATAACGAGAAATTTTATTTTCCTGGTTGGATTCTCCTGCATCATAGCTTTTCCTGTTGCCTGGTATTTCATGGATAAATGGCTGAAGATATTCCCGTATAATGTCGGGCTTTCCATTGCCCCATTTATACTCTCTGCATTGGTTGTTTTGGTTATCACTTTGCTGACAGTGGCTTTTCATACGTTAAAAGCTGCGTTGACAAATCCTGTAAAATCTTTAAGAACCGAATAAAAATCTAAAGCCATGATAAAACATTATTTCAAGATCGCTTTGCGCAACCTCGGTCGCCAGAAGATACTTTCTTTTATAAATATCATCGGGCTGTCCATCGGGCTTGCGTGTTTTTCTTTATTTCTGTTGTATGCTGTCAATGAATTTAATTTTGACCGCTTCCATAAAAATGCTGATAATATTTACCGTGTTTACCGATGGAGCGAAGCGATGAGCGGACAGGAAGCCAGCGGCGATGTTTATATGCCCTCTCCGCTGGGCCCGGCATTGAAGCAGGACATACCTGATGTTGTCAATTATGTTCGCCTGCAGGACGGCTGGCGGGAAAGTTTTATAAAGGTTGATGGCAAGGTCAGTGGAATGAGAGTCTCTTATGCCGATCCGTCAATCTTTTCTGTTTTCAATTTTCCAGCTAAATATGGTTCGGAAAAGAATGCGCTGAATGATCTGCACAATGTTGTTATCACCAAAGAAAAGGCAAAGCAACTTTTCGGAACGGATAATGTCGTTGGCAGAACCATTGAAATTAAAGCAGAGGAAGACTTTGTTCCTTTTACCATCAGCGCAGTTACTGAAAATATTCCTGCCAATTCTTCTATTCAATTTGAGCTGCTGGGAAACTTCAGTTATATGGAAACAACAAGAAATGCCAAACGGGGAGTGAATAACTGGAATAGGTCATCGTATATAACATATGTACAATTGAATCCGGGCAGCGGCTTACCCGGCGACGCACAACGGCTTGCGGCTTTCCGGCATAAGTATTATCCAAAAGAAGAGGAAGAGTTAAAACAATCTGGTTTCACATGGGAAGGAACGGCTCCCCCGGTTCGGTTCGGGTTGCAATCATTGAAAGCAGGACATACCGACACTAAAATATATGGCGGGTCAGTAGAACAGGTAAATCCTAAAACGATCTGGATATTGTTAAGTATTGCAGCAGGTGTATTGCTTATTGCCTGTATCAATTTTACCACGCTGGCCATCGGTCGTTCAGCAAGAAGATCAAAGGAAGTTGGTTTAAGAAAAGTGATCGGTAGCGGGCGTCGGCAATTGGTTATGCAATTTCTTTCCGAAGCCATCATTTTAAGTATTCTCTCAGCCACCATCGGGTTATTGCTTGCAAAATTACTGTTGCCCTATTTCAATGATCTCGCAGGAAGACAATTACAATTTTCGTTTTCCTTATATCCCGAGATGATTTGGATGCTTGCAGGTTTGACATTACTGGTCGGCATCCTGGCGGGTAGTTACCCGGCATTAATAATTTCAGGATTCAAACCTATCGCCGCCTTACAGAGTAAAATAAAAGTAAGCGGCTCGAATTTTTTCACCAGGTCGCTGGTCACTGCGCAGTTCGCACTTTCAATTGCTCTTATCATCAGCACGATGGTGATATTGCAGCAAACAAAATATATGAGCACGAAAAATCCCGGCTTTAACAAAGAGAATGTTGTTGTCGTGGATGCAAGTGATACAAAAACAGAAACCGTTTACCCATTATTCAAACAAGCGCTTAGTGCAAGACCTGATATCGCAGGAATAGCCAGCGCAGAACTTGGATTAGGAGAAGGAACAGGATGGAGCCGTTCGGGATTTGAATATAACGGTGATCATAAGGATGTGTTTGAATATTTTGTTGACCCGGACTATATACCGGTCATGGGAATGCAATTGATCGCCGGAAGGAACTTCGATACCAAAGTGGCTAGTGATACTTTAACGTCTGTGATAGTAAATGAAGCCATGGTGAAAGATTTTGGGTGGACAGTCAATAATGCTGTCGGCCAGGTATTGAAAGGATACTATGAAGACGGGCCATTAGAAAAAATGCCGGTAGTGATCGGCGTAGTAAAAGATTTTCACTATCGCCCCTTCAAGGAAAAAGTATTGCCGCAAATGTTTCATGAGTTCCACGATTATAAGCCTTATAAATTTTTTGTAAAAATAAAATCCGGCAACCCCGCACCGGCTTTGGCTGCTATGCAGAAAACCTGGGGAAGTATTGTTACGGATCTTCCTTTCAGGTATAGCTTCCTCGATGAGCGACTCGATAACTTTTATAAGTCAGAAAAAAAATGGAGCAACATTATAGGATGGGCAGGCGGTATTTCTGTTTTTTTAGCTTGTTTAGGATTATTTGGATTGGCGGCATTAGCAGCTATTAACAGGACAAAGGAGATCGGCATAAGAAAAGTATTGGGAGCCTCATTGCCGGGTATTGTAAAACTGTTATCTAAAGATTTTCTCAAACTCGTCTTAATTGCATTGATCATCGCAACGCCAGTTGCCTGGTATTTCATGAATAAATGGCTGCAGGATTTTGCCTATCGCATTTCAATAGGTTGGTGGATATTTATTATTGCAGGGTCACTGGCATTGCTCATTGCTTTTATTACAATAGCGTTCCAGGCTGTGAAGGCAGGGATAGCTAACCCGGTAAAAAGTTTGAGAACCGAATAAATTTTCAGCTATGATAAAAAACTATTTTAAAACAGCATGGCGAAGTTTAGTCCACAATAAAAGCTATACGATTATCAATATAGCTGGCCTGGCCGTAAGCATCACCGCCTGTATACTTACCGGGATTTTCGTGTACAATGAAATAAGCTTCGACAAAAATTTGCCGGATAAGGATGATATATACCGGCTTAATGAATATATCCATTATGACGGCACAACACCGCAGCTATCAGCAGCCTCGGGACCTCCGATAGCAGCCTTTCTTAAAAATAATCATAGCGAGATCGAAAGTTATGCCCGTGTTTTTCCTGCCACACCTTTTATTTATCCCTCTGTAACTTTTGAATATGATGGCAAGAAAATAAAGTCAACCCGCGTATTATGTACAGATACAACGTTTGCCGGCATGTTTAATATTAACATAGTTGAAGGGAATAAAAGCAGTTTTATCCAGGCACAGAATAGCATTGTTCTCTCACAAAGTCTTGCCAGCAAACTTTTTGGAAATACTGACGCTTTAAATAAGACGCTGATCATTGTGTCTGGCGATACGAGCTATAATGCAGCCGTTTGTAATGTTATTAAAGACTTTCCTCAGAATTCCCACCTTCAATTCGAGGCGTTGCTCCCAATACCCCGTTCATTCGAGCAAGGGTTCCTTGGAGATAACTACGGTGTATTGCTTGGACCAACTTACCTTAAGCTAAAACCGAACATTGATGCGGTTGCATTACAGGAAAAGTTGAGCTCCACGCTGCACAGCAAGAATAAATTTATTGATATGCGTTTGCAGCCGCTAACAGAATTGCATTCCGGGTCAATGGATATTAACTATGATTACCTCAATTACAAAAAAATTGATGGTAAATATATCAGGATCTTTATTATTATAGCACTGGCCATATTTATAATCGCCTGCATCAATTTTATAAATCTCACCGTTGCGGTAGCCGCTTATCGCGGCAAAGAAATAGCGGTAAAAAAGTTAACCGGTGCAAGCAGGGCCCACATTATACTGCAAGTGCTTGCGGAAACATTTCTTTCCATCCTGCTGGCTGTCATGTTATCTTTTTTATTATCCATTATTTTTCTCCCCTTTCTCAATAAAATAATAGATCGTCAACTCACTGATACGATATTATATCAACCACCTGTCATTGGAATATACCTGGGAATATTAGTATTTACCACTTTGCTGGCCGGTTTATATCCTGCTTTACTGATCTCATCAGCCAAAATAAACCGGGCTTTAAAAAGCAAGGTTTTGTTTGGCAGTTCCCGCACAACGCTGAGAAATGTTTTGGTGACCGGCCAATTTACTATCGCGGTAATTTTTATCGTCAGCCTGCTTGTATTTTTAAATCAGTTGAAGTTTATTCAAAACAAAGACCTCGGTTATTCATACAACCAGGTCATCAAAGTTCCACTCGACGTACAGAGCGCTGATAAGATGCAGGTTCTTCAGTCCGAATTAACTAAGATAGAAGGAGTGACAGATGTTTCGCATGGCTTTATGGAAATGGGTGGTAAAGGATCATTGTTTGGAATTGATTACATAGCCCCAGACGGGCAAAACAAGCATGTGTCGGTTAATTTCGAGAATGCAGCCACCAATTATGTTTCATTCTTTGGGATGAAAATTATTGCGGGTCGCGATTTTAATAAGAGTAACGCCGGCAACGAATACCTGATTAACGAAACACTTGCTCGGCAGATCGGTTATGATGACCCGATAGGCAAACCGATCAACCTATCCAGCTTTCCCCGGGGATCTATTGTCGGTGTTGTAAAAGACTTTAATTACAGTTCTCTGCATAGCAAAATAGAACCGCTACTGATCAGCGCAATTGATAATGTACCGGTATGGCAGAGCCAACTGTATATTAAAGTTACCACCACAGGAATAACCAATACGCTGAAAAAAATTGAAGCCGTCTTTAAATCTATTACCGGTGATGGTAGTGTAACACCTGCATTTCTCGATGAGCATTTCAGACAGGTATATGCGTCGGAACGGCAGGCCGAAGCTATGATTGCTATTATAGGAGGATTGGCGATCCTGATTGCTTGTCTTGGACTTCTTAGTCTTTCTGCTTTCATAATCATCAGGCGGGCAAAAGAGATTGGTATAAGAAAGGTACTTGGCGCGTCTGCAGCAAATGTTGTGGGTACGCTTTCTAAGGAATTTATCGCTTTGGTAATAATTGCATTTGTCCTGGCAACGCCGGTTGCATGGTGGTTAATGGACAAATGGCTTCAGAGCTTTGCCTACAGGATTGATATCCGTTGGTGGATGTTTGTGTTAGCGGGTGTCATAACAACAGGAATTGCTTTTTTAACGGTAAGTTTCCAGGCAATAAAAGCGGCTATTGCAAACCCGGTGAAAAGTTTGAGAACCGAATAAATTTTCAGCTATGATAAAAAACTATTTTAAAACCGCGTGGAGAAATCTTTGGAAAAACAAGACATTCTCACTGATTAACGTAATGGGTCTTGCATTAGGTCTTGCGTGCAGCCTGTTGATCATATTGTGGGTAAAAGATGAATACCGGGTGGATGCTTTTCACAAAAAAGGAACACAGCTTTATAGTGTATATGAAAAACAATTTCGCGATGGAGTGGTAGATGCTTTTCATGGTGGGCCGGGTATCATGGCCGATGAAATGAAAAAAGTGTTGCCGGAGGTTCAATATGCAACCAACTATGCCTGGAATGAATTGAGGACCTTTGAGGCAAATGGCAAAATAATAAAGGAGAGTGGCAATCATGCGGGTGAGGATTTTTTTAAGATGTTTACATATCCTTTGCTGGCAGGCAATGCGATCACTGCCTTGCAATCGCCGTCAGATATCGCGATATCCAAAAAAATGGCGGAACAATTTTTTGGCTCGCCTGCTGAGGCAATTGGTAAAACCATTCGGTACCAAAACGAAAGAGATTTTAAAATAAATGCTGTCTTTGATAATTTACCGAAAAACAGCACAGCGCAATTCGATTATATTCTTACATGGCAAAACTTCCTTGAAGGAAACAGCTGGGCCAAAGACTGGACAAATAATGGTCCGGCATGTTATATCATGCTTCGGGAAGACGCCGATGTAAAAGCTTTCCGGGAAAAGATTGACCGGTTCCTCGATAACTATAATAAGGAGCAAACGGAGCATTCTTTCATACGACTGGGTATTGAACGTTACAGTGATATTTACCTGCGTTCAAATTTTGATAAGCAGGGAGAAGTGTCGGGGGGAAGAATTCAGTACGTAAAACTTTTCAGCCTCGTGGCTATTTTTATTTTACTGATCGCTTGTATCAATTTTATGAATCTTACTACCGCAAGATCGGTAAAACGGGCAAAAGAAATCGGTGTACGAAAAGTTGTCGGGGCGCTTCGTTTTTCATTGGTAAAACAATTTATCGGGGAAGCATTATTGATCGTATTTATTGCAATAATTATTTCACTTCTGCTTGTTACACTGGTATTACCTTCATTTAATCACCTTACAGGCAAGCAAATTAATCTGCCGGCCGGCAATGCGAATTTCTGGATCATGATAACTGTGTTATTGTTGATCACAGGTTTTATTTCCGGAAGTTATCCCGCACTTGTTTTGTCTTCATTCAAGCCTATCCGGGTCTTAAAAGGATTACCGAAGTTTTCAAATGCCGCCCTTTATTTACGCAAGGGGCTGGTGGTTTTTCAATTTATACTTTCCATTATTTTGATAATAGGAACAATTGTTGTCAGTAAACAGGTCAATTATATACAAACAACTAACCTGGGATATGATCGGCAAAATCTTGTTTATATCCCGCTTGAAGGCGACCTGCTTTCCAAATACAAATTATTCAAGGACCAATTGGTCAAAATGCCCGGCATTAAAGATGTGTCACGTATTACGGACGTACCTATACATATTGATAATGGTACAGGTGGAGTGCAATGGGAAGGAAAGGAACCAAACCTCGATATACAATTTACACAATCAGCAGTTGGGTACGATTTTGTAAAGACAATGCGCTTGCAGCTTGCAGAGGGTAGAGATTTTTCAAAAGACTTTGCAACAGACTCTGTAGGTTATATTATCAACGAATCGGCCTTAAAGATCATCGGGTATAAAGATCCGATCGGGAAACCTCTCACATTCTGGGGAAAACCCGGGACGATCGTTGGCGTTCTGAAAGACTTTCATTTTAATTCATTGCATGAAAAAATTAACCCACTTGTATTAAGACTTGGCGAAAGTATTGGGTGGGGTTCTGCGCTGGTAAAAACTGAAGCAGGCCAAACCAAACAAGCACTGGCAAGCCTGGAGAAAGTTTGTAAAGATCTGAATCCGAAGTTTCCTTTTACCTATAAATTCTCAGATGAAGAATATGCAAAACTCTATAAAAGTGAGCTGGTGGTAAGTCAACTCGCTAATTATTTTGCATTTCTTGCGATTTTTATTTCCTGTCTAGGTTTACTTGGCCTTGTAATGTTTACTGCTGAACAGCGCACAAAGGAATTTGGGATCAGGAAAGTATTGGGTGCAAGCCCGGCCAGGTTGTTTAACCTGCTATCGAGAGAATTTTTAGTGCTCGTGCTGATTGCTATGGTCATTGCATCACCTATCGCATGGATGGCAATGAATAAATGGTTACAGGATTATGCATACAAAGTAAGTATTTCGGGATGGACATTTATCATCTCAGGTTTGATTGCTATTCTAATCGCATTGATTACGATAAGTGTTCAATCTGCCAGAACAGCTTTTGCAAACCCGGTGAAGTCACTCCGAACGGAGTGACGGAATCCCGATGAATATCGGAGTGAAATCTTTGCGAACGGAGTGAAGCAACGAACGGAGTAAAACTCATCATTGCGATTCCGCCAAAGGCGGAAGCAAAAACTGACTAAAATAACAAAAATGATAAAAAACTATTTTAAAACAGCATGGCGCAATCTTCGCAAAAGCAAGATGCATTCTTTCATCAATATCGCGGGATTATCTATCGGGATGACAGTAGCTATATTGATCGGCTTGTGGATATATGATGAAGTTTCGTTCAATAAAAATTTTAAAAATCACGATCGCATTGCACAAGTAATTCAAAATGTCACCAATAATAATGAGGTGCAGACCTGGACCAGCGTTCCCTATCCGCTTGCTGATGAACTGCGTAAAAATTACGGCGGAGATTTTAAGCATATAGCAATGGCCTTCGGCATGGGGGATCATATACTCGCATTGGACGACAAAAAGTTGACCAAGATGGGTGCTTATTTTGAAAAAGAAGCCCCTGAAATGTTCGGCCTCGAAATGCTGCGGGGCGACCGGTACGGGCTGAACGATCCATCATCAGTGTTGCTTTCTGAGTCTGCAGCCAAATCATACTTCGGCGATGCAGACCCTATCAATAAGCTGATGAAAATAGATAATAAGTTGGATGTGAAAGTGACCGGAGTCTATAAGGATTTTCCCCGCAACTCTGCTTTTGCTGACCTGGCTTTCATATCTCCCTGGGAATTGATTTACAATAATGCTGATTGGATAAAAACATTGGAAGATCCATGGAGACCCAATGCTTTCAGTTTATTTGTTCAGCTAAATGAAAATGCAGACTTTAATAAAGTATCCGCAAAAATTAAAGATGCAAAATTAAAAAAGGTCAATCCGCAACTTGCTAAAAAGAAACCAGAACTTTTATTGCAACCAATGAATAAATGGCATTTGTATTCTGAATTTAAAAATGGAGTAAATACAGGTGGCGCTATACAATATGTGTGGATGTTTGGAATTATTGGTGTGTTTGTTTTACTGCTCGCTTGCATCAATTTTATGAACCTTAGCACGGCTCGTAGTGAAAAACGTGCTAAAGAAGTAGGCATTCGTAAAACAGTGGGCTCTCTTCGAAAGCAGTTGATAGTTCAGTTTTTCAGCGAGTCATTGCTGACTGTGATTTTCGCTTTTGCCTTATCGTTACTGCTTGTGCAATTATTGCTTTCTTTTTTTAATGGGGTAGCGGATAAACAAATGTCCATCTTGTGGAGCAAGTGTTTTTCTGGCTGTTGGGTGCTGGCTTTATCATTTTTACGGCATTGATTGCAGGAAGTTATCCCGCATTTTATTTCTCATCATTCAGCCCGGTAAAAGTTTTAAAAGGAACATTCAAAGCCGGGCGCTTTGCAGCTATTCCGCGCAAAGTGTTGGTGGTCGTCCAGTTTACAGTTTCGGTTAGCACTGATCATCGGAACAATCATTGTTAATCAAGCAAATTCAATTTGCCAAAAACCGTCCGGTTGGTTATACCCGTAATGGGCTGGTAACCATACCATGAATGCCTATTAGCCACTCATGATCATTTTAATGCTGTAAGAGATGAATTGATACAATCAGGTGCTATTGCATCGATAGCGGAAGCTGGAGGCCCGACAACAGCAGTTGGTCAAGCACCAGTGGTTTTAGCTGGAAGGGAAAAGATCCGGATCTCTCCATTGATTTTGAACCAGTGAGTTTCGTATGATTATGGTAAAACAGTTGGCTGGAAGATTAAAGAAGGACGTGATTTCTCGAAAGAGTTTTCGACTGATACATCCGCCGTTATTTTAAATGAAGCAGCTGCAAATTATATGGGATTCAAAAAGCGGGTTGGGGAAACAGTGACATGGTGGGAGACAGACCACTTACCGTGATTGGCGTAATAAAAAACATGGTCATGAATTCTCCGTACGATGAACCGAGACCACAATTTTTAATTTATCAACAGAGCAGGAAAATGTTGCTATATAAAAATAAACCCGGCGTTAAGTGCCAAGATGCATTAACCAAATAGAGACAGTGTTTAAAAAATTTGACCCGGCGAATCCTTTTGAATATCGTTTGTGAATGAGGAGTACGGTAGAAAATTCGGCAATGAAGAACGTATTGGCAAACTGGCTGAATTATTTGCCATATTAGCTATTGTATATCCTGTCTTGGCTTATTCGGTTTAGCATCATTCGTAGCTGCACAACGCATTAAGGAGGTCGGGGTAAGAAAGGTATTGGGCGCTTCTGTGTTTAACCTGTGGAATTTGCTTTCCAGGGATTTTGTGATACTGGTTCTGATCTCATTTGCTATTGCCATGCCTATCGCATGGTATGCCATGACCAACTGGCTGCAGAATTTTAATTACCAGGGTCAATATCAGTTGGGGATATATTTTTAATTGCCGGGTTGTTGGCGATGGCTATTGCATTGGTCACCGTTAGTTTCCAGGCAATAAAAGCTGCTATTGCCAACCCGGTGAAATCATTGCGGACCGAGTGAGCGATATCATTTAGTGTGAAAGCAAAGCGAAGAAAAAACATTGAAAATTAAATAAACGATATAACCATGATATTCCAAAACATTCGTTTCATCCTGCGCCGGTTTACCCGGCACAAACTCACTACATCATTACATGTAATAGGGTTGACACTTGGCATTACAGTATGCCTTCTTATTGGTTTATTTATTAAGTATGAATTAAGTTTTGATGCTTATGAAAGTAAGGCTGACAGGACTTATCGTGTCGACCAGGTCTGGATCGATTTTGGAAAAAAGAATTTTCATTTTTCAACGCCATTTCCTTTGGCGGAACAGATGCGGAAAGATGTGCCCGGCCTGGAGTATGTCACAAAAGTTCACCATCCTTTTCAGAATGTTGTTGAAATAAATCCAACAAAGCGTTTCAAACAGGATCACGTGATGATGACGGACCCTGAGTTCCTGGACGTGTTTGATGTAAAAGTAGTGGAAGGGAATGCTTATGAAGCATTGCGCAAACCCTACCAGGCGCTTCTTACGGAGACAACAGCAAAAAAGTTTTTTGGCAATGAAGATCCGATTGGAAAAATCTTTACCTATAATGACAGTTTCAAAATAACTGTAGGCGGAGTTATAAAAGATTTTCCCGGTAATACTCACCTACCGGCAGAGATGTTACTTTCGTTTACTAACAATGAAAAGTATCTAATGACAGGTACCACTCATTATGGTTCTGTGTCGGGCGGATCCACTTTTATTGTTTTGCCGAAGGATACTAAACCCGGATCTGGCCTTACTGCGGCGATTCAAAGTATCTATGACAGGTTTGCCAATAATCAAAAATGGGCTGGCAAAGATCACCGTGAAGAAATGGAACTTCAGCCATTGAGAGATATCCATTTTAATTCTAAATATGCCGGCGGAGGTGAATGGGTAAAAGCGATCAATACAAGTTGGCTTTGGTTCTTCGGCAGTGTTGGCTTAGCTGTGTTAATATTAGCATGCATCAACTTTATTAATCTTTCCACCGCGCAGGCGCTCAGCCGTGCTAAAGAGATCGGTCTTCGCAAATCGATCGGTGCCGGCAGGTTTCAACTGATCAGGCAATTTCTCAGTGAAGCATTATTACTTGTTTTATTTTCTGCTATTATTGGTGTAATCATTACCAAATTGTCATTACCTTATATTAATGATCTCACCGGCAAGCAGATTCTTTTTGACATTTTTAATTCTTCCTCTCTTTTTGTTGCATTGCTGGCAGGTATTTTTTTGACGGCATTGTTGGCCGGTGTTTATCCTGCCTGGATCATCACACGTTTTCAGCCTGCTAATACTTTAAAGGCTGGGACTGTGAATGCAGCACCTCAATCATCGTTACTCAGAAAAGGACTAGTAATAACCCAGTTCAGTGTGTCGGTTTGTTTGCTGATCGGCTTGCTGCTTATCGGTAAGCAGATGAATTACATGCAGCATAAAGACCTCGGCTTTGATAAAGACAATATTGTTACGGTGCCAATACCCTTCAATGAGAATACAAAGGAAAAAATATTATTGGGTAATGAACTGGCAACCATTCGGGGGGTGAAGGACTGGTCTTTTTCTACCAGTCCACCGAGCGGCGAGGATAATGTTCATTGGGGAACAGTGATGAGTGTCATCGGGAAAGACGATCCCGATCAGAAGCAGGTAACTACCATCATGACCGATGAAAAATTCTGTACCTTATATGGATTAAAATTAAAAGCCGGAAGATTTTTTACTATCAGTGATACTGCCAGCGTTTCGAATTCATTACCGAAAGGGCAGCGGTATGCTATGTCTGTCGTGAATGAAAAATTGATACAGGAACTCGGATTTGAATCAGCACAAGCTGCATTGGGAAAAAGATTCTGGATTGGAATGAATGGATGGAGTGCCGAAATAGTAGGTGTAGTATCTGATTTCAATATCAGCTCATTGCATGAAGCTATTAAGCCGACCCTGGTCACGCAATTTCTACCCTTTGCTGATAAGTTGAATATTAAGATACAGGCGGGCTCAGACGTTCCGGCGCTGATCAGCAAGATCAATGCAGGCTATAAGAAAGTATTTCCTTCCGGAATATTTGAATTTAGTTTTTTAGATCAGCGTTTAGATGCTTTGTATAAAACAGAGGTAAGGCTGTATAGTCTTTTTAAGATCTTTTCCGTTCTTGCGATGCTAATTTCCTGTCTTGGTTTGTGGGGCTTGATAACTTTTGCCGCACAGCGGCGTGTAAAAGAAATAGGGATACGAAAAGTGCTGGGTGCTTCGGTGCCGAATGTTGTGGTAATGCTGACAAAAGACTTTATCTACCTGGTGGGTATTGCGATCGCTATAGCTATCCCGTTAGCATATTGGGGGATCAACAAATGGTTACAGGATTTTGCATTTCGGATTCATATCGGGTGGACGGCTTTTGTCATAGCAGGAGTTGCTGCCATATTAATTGCAGTGATAACCGTAAGTTTCCAAGCCATAAAGGCTGGCGTTTCCAATCCTGTGAAGTCACTGCGAACGGAGTGAAGCAATGAACGGAGCGAGTAGTGACGGAATCCCGATTATTTCGGGGTGAAATCATTGCGAACGGAATAAACCCGTAGCGAGGTCTGAAGAGAAACAAATTGAGATGTACGAAAGCGTACGTAAACTGTCCGTTTTCGTACACCTGCGTCAATGGATTGAGGCTGAAGCCTTGCTTTGCAGGGAGTTCTGCTATTGGCACAAGGTTGGAAATTGAGACATGCCTGGTTCTATATATAATATTATATGGTAAAAAATTATCTGATCATTGCTTTAAGAAATTTCTGGAGACATAAGGTCTTTTCCCTCATCAATATCGCCGGCCTGGCCATTGGGATCAGTTCCGCTTTGGTCATTTACCTGATCGTTCATTATGAATTCAGTTATGAAAAATTTCAGAAGGACGGGGATCGTATCTACCGGGTGGTGACCAACATGCATTTTCCTGACCAGGATTTTAAAAACAGCGGTGTTCCTCAACCTTTACCTGAAGCCGTCCGGGATGAAATTCCGGGTATCGAAGCCTCCGCTTACTTCTTCCTCGGCAACCAGATGAAAGTTACTGTTCCGCAAGCGTCGGAAAAAGAAAAAGTTTTTAAGAAGCAGGAAAATATTGTTTTTGCCGATAACCAATACTTCCGGTTTATTCCCTATAAATGGCTGGCAGGTTCTCCGGATGATGCACTGGATGCGCCGAACAAAGTAGTGTTGACCGAAAGCAGGGCAAAAAGGTATTTTGATTACGTGGATCCGGGAAAGGCAATAGGTAAAACAATTGTTTATCGCGATTCGGTGAACGCAACCGTAACCGGTATCGTAGAAGACCTTGACGAGATCACTGATTTTACATTTAAAGAATTCATTTCCTATTCCACATTCCGGGAAGAATTAAAAAGTGAATGGGGAAGTGTGACTTCTTCATCCCAGTTTTTAGTTAAGCTTGAAAAAGGAGTAGATCCCCATGCGATAGATCAGCAATTGAAAGCTCTGCGTAAAAAACATCAGAAAGAAGCTTATCTCGCTACGGATCATTTTCTGCAACCGCTCAATGATATTCATTTTAATTCAGATTTTGATTCTTTCGATCAGCGACAAGGGCATAAACCTACTTTATATGGCCTGCTTGCCGTAGCTGCTTTTCTTTTGATATTAGGATGCATCAATTTTATTAATCTTACTACCGCGCAGGGTGCGCAACGGGCAAAAGAGATCGGGATACGTAAAACAATGGGAAGCAGTAAGACCCATTTGGTTTTGCAGTTTTTAAGTGAAACTTTTTTGCTGGCCTTCGCAGCAACATTGGTATCTCTGGCATTGACGCCATTGATCTTAAAAATTTTTTCCGCCTTTATCCCGGTCGGGCTCAGTCTCGATATGATCGGTCAACCTTTTGTTATCAGTTTCATTGTCATACTTGTAATATTAGTCAGCCTTGTTTCAGGTTTTTATCCCGCATTGGTACTCTCAAAGTACAAACCTGTAACAGTTTTGAAAAATGTAGCCAATGCCCATACATCACAAAGTCGTCGCGTTTGGGTCCGTAAAACGTTAACGACATCCCAGTTCGTCATTGCTCAATTCTTTATTATCGCCACGCTTGTGGTCGGAAAGCAGATCCGCTTTTCGCTGACAAGGGATCTTGGATTTAAAAAGGATGCGATCATAAATTTTCATGCACCCTTTAACCATCAGCACCCGGATAATAAACAATTGGTTCTATTAGAAAAATTAAAGTCCATTCCAGGAATAAATCAATTAAGCCTGGCAGGACCTCCTCCGGCAAGTTCCGGCGGAGCTTCAAGCACAATGAAATTTATTAAAGATGGAAAGGAGATCGAAACGACTGTAGAAGTGAAGCAAGCCGATTCGAATTATTTTTCATTATATCAAATGAAACTGGCGGCGGGCAGAAACCTTGCCGCTAGCGACACGTTAAAAGAATATGTCATCAACGAAACCTACGCAAGATTTTTAGGATATACTGATCCGTCAAAAATAGTCGGCGAATTTATTGGGCAGGGTGATAATAAAGTTCCCATAGTTGGTGTCGTTTCTGATTTCTACTTCAAGTCCATGCATAAACCGATCACCCCTCTTGTCTTTACATGCCAGCAGAAAATTCATAGCAATTTTCATATCGCTTTGGCGAACGCCGGCAAGAATACTGATCAATGGAGGTCTACCATTGCGAAAATCCAATCTACCTGGAAAGAAGTTTACCCGGAAGAAGATTTTAACTATGTCTTCTTTGATGAAAGCATTGCAAAGTTTTATCAAAAAGAACAGCAAACAGCCAGCCTCCTGAACTGGAGTGCAGGCCTCGCCATTTTCATCAGTTGTCTTGGACTTCTTGGATTGGTTATTTATACCACCACACAACGTACTAAAGAGATAGGCGTGCGAAAAGTATTGGGTGCGTCGGTATCACAGATCGTTTCTTTGCTTTCAAAAGATTTTATACTGTTAGTTATACTCGGTTTTGTGATAGCGACACCTTTAGCCTGGTGGGCCATGCACAAATGGCTGGAAGATTTTGCTTACAGGACAAACATAAGCTGGTGGATATTTGCTTCAAGCGGAATACTGATGATCGTCGATTGCTTTATTGACATTGAGTATTCAAACAATCCGTTCGGCAATTGCCAACCCGGTAAAAAGTTTAAGAACTGAATAATTTTTATAACCAATAAAAAGTATATTATGAAAAAAATACTGATTATATCCATGACACTGTTTTGTTTTAAACCTGCGCAGTTTACTTACAGTAATAATAGTGCCGGAGTGTTACCGTTGGTTTACCAGGACTCTGATCCTGAAAGATTGATGAATTTATTCCTGGAAGTGATTAAAAGTAATAGTGAAACAGAAGTGAAAAAGTTCATTACTGAAAATTACTCAGATCATTTTCAGAAAAATATTCCAATCGATATTCATTTGAAAGTGATTGGTGATCTGCATAAAGATTTTGCCCGTTTTGTCCTGGTAAAAACCTCGAATAGCAGCGACAAATCCATTGCCGTCATTAAATCACCGGTAAATAAAATGAAACAAATAACAATTCAAACCGATGCAAAAACCCCTTCTAAAATATTTATTATTGATGTAAAAAATTACGAGTAGAAACCTTCTGTTCTTGCGCAATGACTAAAATTTTTTTATGATAACAAGCTACCTTAAAATAGCGTGGAATGACCTGGGAAAGAATAAATTTTTTTCTTTACTAAATATTACAGGGCTTTCATTAGGCATTTCCCTTTGTATGGTCATTATTACCGTAATAAAAAACCAGCTTGATTATGATCATTTTCATCCTTACCCGGCGAAAACATACAGGATAAACACTGAAGCCCTTCGGAAAAATGGAAGTACTGAAAATTATGCAACATCTCCGCTTCCGCTTTGCAAATACCTTAAAGAAAATTATTCATCTATTCAGAATACTGTCAGCCTGACCGGGGGCATTAGCGGAGACGCCAGCATAAACGAAAAGACAATTTTCATCAATGGTTTTTTTACAGGGGAGGCCTTCTTCAATGTTTTTGGGTATAATTTATTATATGGCAATACGCAATCTGCATTAGATAATCCAAATGACCTGGTTCTTAGTTATACTACCTCAGAGAAACTGTTCGGAAAGAATGTTAATCCGGTGGGGCAGTTCCTCAACATTAAGGGCCTGGATGAATTTCGGATCACGGGTGTTCTTAAAGAACCTTCTGGTAAGACACATCTTGAATTTGATGCAATTGGTTCAGACAAGGCATTGGGAAAAATGGAAATGAATAATAAGATATTCAAAGTAAATGATGATTGGTCAAATTATTATTCTACTTATACTTATGTTTTAGTAAATAGTAATCAAGACAAGGAATCATTTGCAAAGGCTCTTGAAGAGACAAGCAAAAAGCAATACCAAAATCAAAATTTACAGGATGGCGACAAGGGATATATGTTTTATTCGCAGGCGATTGATAAAATTGCCTCCGGTCCCATATTGAATAATAACATGGGAAAAGCATTGCCGGAAAATATACTATGGTACCTGGGTGTCATGGGTTTTGTGGTGATTGTTTCAGCGGGTTTCAATTATAATAGCTTGTCTTTATCAAAGGCACTCACCCGGTCCAGAGAAATTGGTATCCGGAAAACAGCCGGTGCAAGGAAGCATCAAATTGTTATACAATTTCTTGTTCAGTCAATAGTAACTGCACTGGTCGCACTACTGGCCGCAGCTATATTGTTTCACTGGCTGCTGCGACCCTTTTTTGAAAATATAGGGATATTCAAATCTGCCGGTATTATTCTTTACGAGAATGCAGCATTGTACCTGGTATTTATAATCTTTAGTATCCTGGTGGGTATCGTTGCGGGAATATTCCCCGCTCTTTACCTGGCATCTTTGAACCCGCTTAAAGCTTTAAAGGAAAATAACGGCTTTGCTTTCTCACCTAAATTGGGTCTCAGGAAAGTACTGCTGACCGTGCAATTTGCATTGGCTATAGTGTTTGTCGTTGGTCTGATCAATATCTATAGGCAGGTAAACTATGTTATGAATGCGGATTATGGATTTCAAACCAAAAATATCATAAACGTGGATTTGCAGGGGAGTAGTTATTCTATACTACGAGAGGCCTTTTCACAAGTAAGAGGCGTGGCAGGTATAAGCGGAAGCTCGCATAGCATGGGGACTACGAAAGATCTGGCAGTCGATGTAAGATTGGATGAAAAGAACGACAAGTTCCGGATCCGAAATTTTACAATTGATGAATTTTATCTTGACAATTTTAAACTAAGCATAGCGGCAGGGCAAAATTTTAATAAAGATATCCCGGCAAAAAGCGAAAGCAGTATCCTGGTTAATGAATCGTTTATAAAATTTTTCAACCTGCCCGGTTATGCAGGGTCTGTTGGGAAAAGAGTTATCCTTGGGGATAGTGAAACGGTAACAATCAGGGGAGTAATTAAAGATTTCAATTTTCAACCGCTGACTAAAGCGATTCTCCCAGTCATATTCCGGTACAACATCGCTGACATTACTCAGCTTAACGTTGCCCTGAATAAATCTGATGTGAGCGGAACTCTTACGCGGTTGAGTAAAGAATGGAAAAATATTAACCCGGAAAATGGGTTCAGGTATTCCTTTATTACTGATGAGATGCAGCAAGCGTATAGCCAGTATGAAAGTATTCCTGAATTACTAACAATCATAACGGTGATTTCTGTTATAGTTGCAGCTCTCGGCCTGCTGGGATTGGCTACCTTCTCATTGAAGCAACGAATAAAAGAGATCAGTATCAGGAAAATAATGGGAGCTACCATGGCTGAAATAAGTTTTTTACTTTCTAAGAATTTTATCAGGCTGATCATTACCGCTTTGGCAATAGGAATGCCATTATCTATTTACCTTGACACACTTTTTATGAAGGATTTTGCTTACCGGGTCAACTCATTCTGGGGATATATATTGGCAACTGTTTTACTTTTTTTGATCTTATTCCTGACAATTGGAGTTCAGGTAATACGAACTGCCAGAACAAATCCCATAAAATCATTGCGGACAGAATAAAAGCACCAGCATGATAAAAAATTATTTTAAAACGACATTGCGCAATCTTTGGAAAAACAAAGCAACGAGTTTTATCAATCTTTTTGGGCTATCAGTTGGCATGACCGCCGCTGTCTTTATTTTTCTATGGGTGCAAAATGAAATGACCTTCGACAATTTTCACCCGGACAGAAAAAATATTTTCCGGATCACTAATTCGATCCAGGTAAATAAAGACGAGGCCTGGGTATGGGAAACATTCTCCGATGCCTATGGCAGAAACTGTTTTGAAAGAAATTCCCGAGGTAGAGAAAGCGGCACGGGTAATTCTTAACTCATGGGGTGGGCCCGTTTTCGGCATCAATCATAAATTGTTCTCAGAAAAAACCACGGCATGGGTTGATGAAAGCTGGCTGACAATGTTTCATTATGATTTTGTTGCAGGCGATGCCGCCGCATTTGGCCAAGATCCTTTCAGTATTATTTTAACGGAATCAAAAGCAAAGAAATATTTTGGCGATGCCAATGCAGTAGGACAGATAATCAGGGTGGATACGGTGAATTATACTGTCCGGGGTATTATCAGGGATAACCCGGTAAATTCAAGTTTCCGGTTTGACATATTGATGCAAATGGATGGTCGCTTATCGGATCCACGGACTTTAAAAAATGACAAAAGCTGGAACAATTTCGGGTACATTACTTTCATAAAGTTACGTGATGATGCAAGTCAGCCTCTAGTTGAGACCAAACTCAATGATATCATTAATAAGAATCGTACTAATCACAATGACAAAGTGAGTATTGCGTCGTTGAACAATATGTATTTTGAAAGTAACCTTCAGTCCTCCTCTATGCCGCACGGAAGTAAAAAAACTGCTTATATCTTCAGTATCCTTGCTTTATTATTATTGTTCACGGCATGTATAAATTATGTGAATCTCACAACCGCAAAGGCCAGCCTTCGTGCAAAGGAAGTAAGTGTAAGAAAGATAATCGGTGCAGACAGAAAGCATTTATTTTTCCAGTTTATCGCAGAGTCTCTGACTATAAGCCTTCTTTCTCTGATCGTCACTGTATTGTTCATCCAGCTCTGTTTACCTTTCTTTAATGCTATTACAGAGAAACAATTTGAATTGCCACTTACGTCAGTAGCGATGTGGAAGGTGTTATCAGCTACTTTGCTGCTTGCCACTATATTAAATGGCATATATCCCGCTGCATTACTTTCATCTTTTCGGCCATTGAATGTTTTCAGAGGTAAAAGTGTATTAAAGATGCGGGATGGTTCCGTCCGCAAAGGCTTGGTTGTGTTTCAGTTTGGCTTTGTCCATGATATTGATCATGGGAGCTATCGTTATATACCGGCAATTGCAATTCATACAAACCACTGAATCCCGGGTACAATATATCACAGGTCATGTCTATACAAATTCCTTATAGAAGCTATCGCATCTCTGAAGGGAGATGCGAGAGCAGACTTCTTTACACAGCATGAAGCAGGAATTGCAATCACAAAGCAGTATCGCAGCTGTATCAGCAGCGGAGGCGGAAAATCGTGAATGTAGGATCGCCAGTTCAGGTAATGCGGACTGGGATGGTCGTGATACTGCTTATAATCCAACTATCCCCAGCTTTCTGTCAGATCCTGATTTTCAAAAAATGTTTCAATTACAATTAACGAGAATGGCCATTGGTTCAGGTCCGGCAGCGAGGATTATCATAATTTATTTTAAATGAAACTGCCGCCAGCAGAGTTTAAACTGCATAAACCTATACTCGGGCAACGTTTTACCATGGGTGGTGATACCGGGCAGGTGATTGGCATTGTCAAAGACTTTCATTATAAAAGCCTGCATGAAAAAATAGGCCCGATGGTATTGTCCCATAACCAGGGCAGTGACTCATATCATTTTTATCAAAACAACTCCCGGCAATATTCCCAAAGCGATAAGTGCAGCGGGAACAGTGTGGGCCAAATTTATTCCTTCAGAACCTTTTGATCCTAATTTTCTCGATGATAGTTTTAATACACTTTATAAAACAGATATAAAAACATCAAAGCTTATTTTTATTTTTTCTATCATCGCCATTATTATAGCGGCATTAGGATTATTTGGCCTGGCAGCATTTACCACCGAACAACGTACCAAGGAAATAGGTATAAGAAAAGTTCTGGGTGCTTCTATGCAACAGATCACAACCTTATTATCAAAGGATTTTGTAAGACTGGTTGTAATCGCAGTTGTGATAGCTTCTCCCGTGGCGTGGTGGTTAATGAATAAATGGTTACAGGACTTTGCTTACCGGATTGATATAAGCATTTGGATATTTATAACTGCCGGGGCGCTGGCTTTGCTAATTGCATTGTTGTCAGTAAGCTTCCAGGCAATAAAAGCTGGCGATTACTAACCCGGTAAAATCCTTGCGAACGGAGTGAAGCAACGGACGGAATGAAGCAACGGACGGAATAAATAATTTCTATGATAAAAAATTATCTTAAAATAGCCTGGAGGAATATCGTGAAGTATCGCTTCTATTCTGCCGTGAATGTGCTGGGACTATTTGCAGGTATCACCTTTGCATTGCTCATCGGCGCTTATATCTGGAGTGAATTGCAGGTCAACAAGCAATTAAGAAATTCAAAACATCAATATATTCTTACCACCGTGTCGACTAACCCGAACATCGGGTATGAACTGGCCACATTCGGTCCGATCGCCAAAAGATTGAAAGAAGATTATCCCAATCTCGTCGCGAATTATTACCGTTATGATGGTATCACTTCGGTGGTATCGAAGGGTGACAAGCATTTTCGTGAGAACTTGCAGGTTGGCGATAGTAGTATGCTAACCATGTTTGGTTTTGAAGCCTTGCAGGGCAATGTACAAACGGCGCTGAACGAACCCTATACCGTCGCCATCGCAGAAAATGTAGCTATAAAATATTTTGGGAAAACAGATGTTGTCGGACAGGCAATTTCCATCCAAAATTTTTCAGGCGGCAATCATGATTTTAAGATCACGGCAGTATTAAAAGAGCCGGCCACAAATTCTGTTACGAATCTCGCAAAGGATTATCCCAGTTATTTTTTTATACCCATGAACGCGATGTCTTATTTCGGACGACTGGATGCGGATTCATGGCAAAATATGTTTATTGCCTCTTATGTTGAACTAAAAGATGGTATCACAGCAAAGGACCTGGAAAAGCCGATACAGCAATTGGTAGATCAGAATGTGAACGAACAACTGAAAAAACTGGTGACCGTTAAACCCGTCCTGCTAAGCGACTATTACTTGCAGCAGGATAAAGGCCTTGTGAAACGAATGCTGTATACTTTATCATTTGTCGGCTTGTTTATCTTGCTAATGGCTATCGTCAATTTTATCAATATTGCCATCAGCCGCTCAGGCAGCCGCATGAAAGAGATCGGTATCAGGAAAAGTGCTGGGCAGTATGCGAAGACAACTCATTTTTCAATTTTTGACAGAGTCGCTGATACTTGTTTTAGGAGCAACTATCCTAGCGCTGGTTGCCTATCCCTTTCTGCGAACGCTTTTCACCGGGATCGTTGGTAAAGAGATACCGGCTTTAACAAGTTTCCCTGCTTATTTTATTTTTTTACCGCTTGCATTAGTTGTCGTTGTCGGTATTGCGGCTGGATTATATCCTGCATTTGTTTTATCAGCTATGAGATCAGTAGATTCTTTAAAAGGAAAGTTGAAAACAGCAAAAGAAAAAATAATATTGCGCAAATCATTGGTAGGTTTTCAATTCAGCATAGCATTGATCGTATTAATATCCGCTGGCGTCGTTACTCACCAGGTCTCTTATTTTTTCAGCCAAAACCTTGGTTACGATAAGGAATTTGTTGTCTCTGCACAGGTGCCGCGTGATTGGTCGCCTACCGGGGTGCAGAAAATGGAAACCATAAGAAATGAATTCGCACAATTGCCAGAAGTAGCGAATGTGTCGCTTTCTTATGAGATCCCGAACGGTAATAATGGTTCCCAGCGGGGGATACGTGAATTGAAGCCGATTCAACTCAGGCTATCGCGGCTCAGATATTAACTTCTGATGAATATTATCTTTCAACATATGGCATCAATTTAAGCGCTGGCAGTTTTTTAAATAGCCGGGGAAATATCGATTCATCAAAAATTGTATTGAATGAAAAAGCAGTGAAGGCGCTTGGATGGAAAAACAGTCATGAAGCGATCGGTCAACAAGTGAAGGCACTCGGCGATAACATGGTTTATACGATCCAGGGTGTTACAAATGATTTTCACTTTGGTACTATGCAGGACGAGATCGCTCCCATCGTGTTTCTAAATCTTACCCGCACAAATGCCTTTCGTTTTCTTTCTTTTAAAATAAAACCGGGGAATGTAAGCGCTGCTGTTGATGCCATACAAAAGAAATGGGCCGGACTGCTACCGGGCACTTCTTTCGAATATAAATTCATGGATGATACTTTGAAGAAATTATATGCCAGCGAGCTTCAATTAAAAAAAGCGGCTTACTCTGCAACTTTTCTGGCGTTGATCATTGTGTTACTCGGTGTATTAGGGTTAGTATCACTCAGCATTCACAAACGGGTTAAAGAGATCGGTATCCGAAAAGTTCTGGGTGCTTCGTTGTCCCATCTGGTCGGTCTGTTTGCAAAAGAGTTTGCATGTAATTGTTATCATTGCTGCATTCGATTGCTTGTCCCCTCGCCTGGTATTTAATGAAGGACTGGCTGAATAACTATGCTTATCGCATTAATATCGGTTCACAGCCGTTTATTATTGCCTTTTTACTGGTAGCAGCAGTTACTTTGCTACTGGTCGCTTTGCAGGTGATAAATGCTGTAAGGAATAATGTCATTAAAAATTTAAAAACAGAATAAAACTAAATCTTATGCTCGAACTAAAAGGAATCTACAAATGGGTGAACACAGGAAACAACAGGCTTTTTTTATTAAAGGATGTTGACCTGTCTGTGAAGCCGGGAGAATTTATTTCCATTATGGGACCATCCGGTTCCGGCAAATCAACCTTGCTGAATGTGGTCGGCATGCTGGATACATTCGACCAGGGTGAATATAATTTCCTCCATGAATCGGTACATAAGCTGAAAGAAAAACAACGTTCAGGTTTGTATAAACAATATATCGGTTTTGTTTTCCAGGCCTACCACCTGATTGACGAATTAACGGTTTATGAAAATATTGAAACGCCGCTAATTTACCAGGATATTAAAACATCTGAAAGAAAAGCAATGGTAGCCGATATGCTGGACCGTTTCCAGATAGTCGGAAAAAAAGATTTGTTCCCAACACAACTATCCGGTGGACAACAGCAATTGGTAGGTATTGCACGGGCTTTGATCGCTAAACCAAAATTGTTATTGGCTGATGAACCGACCGGTAATCTCAATTCGAAACAAGGTGAAGAGATCATGGGTCTTTTTAAAGAATTAAATAAAGAAGGCGTAACGATCATCCAGGTGACACATTCGGAAAAAAATGCCGCTTATGGCTCCCGGATCATTAACCTGCTCGATGGAATGGTAGCTCATTAATAAATTAAAAGAATAAAATAAGGAATAGCTATGAAAAGAATAGTGACGATCTGTTTTGGCTCCCTGTTGTTTGCGGCTGCTGGTTATGGACAAAACACACCCTCCTCAACCCTTAGTCTGAAGCAATGTATCGAAACAGGTCTTGACAATAACTTCGATGTGCAACAACGACGACTGCTGGCAGAAAGAGACAAGAATAACTGGAAACAATCGAGGTTGAATATTTTCCCGGATCTTAATGCTTCCGCCGGTCATAGCTTCAACCAGGGAAGAAGTATTGATCCGTATACAAACTCTCCTGTAACGCAGGCATTTAATTCATCCAATTACGGTGTCAGCAGTAATGTTATTTTATTCAATGGGCTTGCCATTCAAAACAACATTAAACAGAATCAACTGGCCTATGAGGCATCCAATATGGAATGGCAACAAGCGAAAGACAATTTGACCATTAATATTATTCTTGCTTACCTGCAGGTATTAAGCAATGCTGATCAATTGGAACAGGCAAAAAATCAGTTGGGTCTTTCAGGTAAAGAAGTTGAGCGTCTGAACGTCCTCAGTAGAGAAGGCGCCATCAAGCCATCAGATCTTTCCGACCTGAAGGGACAATACGCCGGTGATCAGCTTGCCATTATTAATGCACAAAACAATTTGGAATCATCGAAGGTTACTCTAAGCGGATGGATGAATGTGCCGTATGATAAAAACCTGGCATTGGAAAAAATAGAACCGGAGTCATTTGCTGTGAAATATGAAACCGACCCCGGCACCATCTATCAAACCGCGTTAAAGGAACTGGCATTGATAAAAGCTGTTGACTTCAGGCAACGAAGCGCAGACAGGGCCGTGAAAGTCGCACGGGGACAGCTTTTCCCGACATTGAGTTTTGGAGCGGGTCTTTCTACGAGCTATTCAAGTGTGGCATTTCAAAGCCAATACCTCAACACCGTATATGTGCCGACATCTGATTCAGCTATCGTGAACAGTATCAAATATCCCGTTTATAGTTTCCGGGACAACTTTACAACACCGGCCAAGATCGGCTATTCAGACCAGTTGAATAATAACATTTATACTTCATACGGATTTAATCTTCGTATCCCTATTTTTAATTCACTGCTACAGCGGAACAGGGTGAAACAGGCAAAAACCAGTTTGAAGATCGCTGAACTCGTCGCGAAAACAACAAGGACACAACTTAGCCAGGATATTGACCAGGCGTATATTAACATGACCACTGCTGCGGACAGGTATAAAGTTCTGTTAGAACAGGCGGAAGCATACAATGAATCTTTTCGGTCGGCAGGAATTCTTTTTCAGCAAGGCGTGAGTAATTCTGTTGAATATTTAACGGCTAAGAATAATTATGACCGGGTTAATATCAACCTCATTATCGCAAAGTATGATTATGTGTTGAGGACAAAGATCCTTGATTATTACCAGGGGAAGCAGTTGTGGTAGAGCTTTGAATTTACAACGACGCCCGCAACGTTAAATAGAATGGTATCGCCACATGCTCAGTTGACTGGCCGAGTATCATTTGTGCCGTCTTCTCCCCCATCATCTGGAAATCCGTAGAGATGGTGGTAATACCATTTAAAATTATTTTCTTAAGGGCAGTTTCATTATAAGATATCACACCGACATCCTTGCCGACCTTTAATCCCGTTGCCAGTATCTTTTCAATTAATGTTACCAGGTCATTTTCCATCAGGTTGATAAATACTTCTCCCTTTTGTATCGGTTCGACTTCTATTTGATGCACGACTTTATAATTGAAAGCGTATTGCTGGCAATATTTATAAAAACCTTCCAGTATCTCGGTGGGATGATAAGTATATTCCGGGAAAATTATCTTGATCGTGTTGTACTTACTCAGCTTATTATTAGCCTGGACAAGTGCGTTGTAAATATCTTCCTCAAAATCTTCATACACGGCTGCATAATCGCCCGTCACACCGGGAAGCAGCTTATCCATTAATATCAATTTGTCTTTTGGCAGCGTGTTCACGATCTCATGAACATTTTCACCACCTTCGAGGAAATGCGGGATGATGACATAATGCGAATAATCACCTTTTTGCTGGCTGATCAGTTTTTTGAATAAGAGAAAATCATTATTGTAAATATAAAAATCAATGGCAGCCATGTCGCCAAGTGAGGCAACAAATGAATCGTAAATGATCTTCTTATGTGCGCTGAGCTTATTGAATAATAAAAATATCTTCAGCTTGTGATCAAGCTCCGCATTTTTTACATAATAACCTTTGCCGGGCACTGAACCCAGCACACCCGTTTTTTTCAGGTGCTTATAACCTTTCTCGGCCGTGTCTCTAGATATCTCAAATTCAAAACTCAGTTCATTGATGGAAGGAAGCACATCATTTTCTTTCAAAACGCCTTCACTGATCGCCTTGATGATACAGTTCGCTAATTGCAGATATTTAGGTGTAGCCGAATAATAATCTATGAAGAGATGTTTGAATATTTCGGGTTGTTTGAGCATACCGGCAATCGCTTGTCTGTCAAACTTACACTAAATTGAAAAAACAGTGGTTTTCAGGCTGTTTTAGCCCTGAAAAACTAATTTTATCACCATGACAGTGCATGATAGGCAGTTTTGCAGATACATTTATCTTTAAACGTAATTGCTTCCATACGAAAATTGACTTCCACCATGGAGATAGTTGTAATTCTTGGCGTTCTTTTCCATTTTATTGGCGGTTTTGCTTCCGGCAGTTTTTATATCCCCTTCAAAAAAGTGAAGGGTTGGCATTGGGAAAGTTACTGGATCATCGGCGGGTTATTCTCCTGGCTCATCGTGCCTCCAATTGCCGCCTGGCTTACAGTGACGAATTTCGCAGACATCATTAAGAATACTGATTCCGGGACTCTCGGACTGACCTTTCTATTCGGAGTGCTATGGGGTATTGGCGGGCTCACTTACGGGCTGGGCGTTCGCTATCTCGGCGTCGCGTTGGGAAGCAGTATCATATTAGGCCTATGCATGGTGTTCGGATCATTGATCCCATCTATTTATTACGATGCTTATCCTACAGCAGGAAAAGACACTTTCAGCATGATGATAAATTCTGACTGGGGTAAGATCGTGTTAGCTGGTCTCATATTATGCGTTATCGCTATCATCATTTGCGGCAAAGCCGGTATGATGAAAGAAAAGCAATTGAGCACAACTGCGGGCACCGATCCGCACGGGATGAAAATGAGAATGGAATACAAGTTTGGCCTTGGCATTTTTGTTTCGATTGTATCGGGTGTATTAAGTGCTTGTTTCAACTTTGGACTGGAAGCCGGTAAGCCTATGTCTGATGTCGCAAATGCAGCGTGGACAACAGCCAATCCCGGCGAAGTAGGCAACTTTTTATATAGGAATAATGTTATTTACGTCGTGCTGTTGTGGGGCGGATTGACCACGAACCTGATCTGGTGCATCGTCCTGAATGCACGGAATAAATCGTTCGGCGACTATACGAATAAGAAAACTCCATTACTTCGAAACTATATTTTTGCGGCATTAGCCGGCACCACATGGTTCCTGCAGTTTTTCTTTTATGGAATGGGAGAAAGTAAGCTGGGTAATGGCGCCAGTTCCTGGATATTACACATGGCATTCATCATCCTTGTAGCGAATATGTGGGGTATTGTATTAAAAGAATGGAAAGGTGTCTCCAGGAAAACAAAAATTATCATAACGATCGGGATCATTACGATAATAGCATCGGTGTTGGTAGTAGGAAAAGGCAATCAACTGCATCAATCGGCGGTGAAGAAAAAACAAATTCCGGTAACTTTATCAGGAGACAAAAATGCTTCTGATTTAGCGATCGCCGGCCCGGAATTGTTTATTAATTAATATTTGATTTTAAAAAAATGTTATGAATAGCCGAAGCAAATCAAATCACTTGTCTTCTGCAGTGCAGGTCAGTGATTTCAAATATGTGAGTTATTTGTGGGATGAAAAGAAAGCGGCCGAATTGGAGGGTGATGAAGTGGGTTTGCTTATATATCGTTCAAATCTTTTGGGCGCTGATCTTCGTCTCACGAATTATGGCGGAGGCAATACTTCCTGCAAGGCCATGGCAAAAAACCCTTTGACCGGTGAAGAAACAGAAGTGATGTGGGTGAAAGGTTCGGGTGGCGATCTTGGCACGTTGAAAAAAAGCGGGCTGGCTGCCTTGTATGTTGATCGCCTGCGCAGTTTAAAAAACGTTTATCGCGGTATTGAGCATGAAGACGAAATGGTGGAGCTTTTCAATCATTGCATCTATGATCTGAATTCTAAAGCGCCATCTATTGACACACCTTTGCATGGTTTTCTTCCTTTTAAACATATAGATCACCTGCATCCCGATGCGGCTATTGCTATTGCAGCTGCCAAAGACAGTGAGCGGATAACAAAAGAATTATTCAGTGGTACTATCGGATGGGTAAAATGGCAAAAGCCGGGTTTTGATCTTGGATTGCAATTAAAAAAGTGTTTGGATGAGAATCCGGGCATTTGCGGTATCATGCTTGGCTCACATGGCTTATTTACCTGGGGCGATACAGCGTATGAAAGCTATGTCAATACATTGGAAGTAATTGAACGTTGCGCTGAATACCTGGAAGACAATATTGGAAAAAATAAACCGGTTTTCGACGGACCAAAAATTCAATCGTTATCCAAAGAAAAAAGATCACAGCAAGCAGCCGCTTTGGCTCCTGTATTAAGAGGTCTTTGTTCATCATCAATAAACATGATCGGTCACTTTACCGACGATGACCGCGTATTGGAATACATCAACTCCAATGACCTTGCAAGGTTGGCGCCGATGGGAACAAGCTGCCCTGATCATTTTCTCCGCACCAAGATAAGCCCGCTGATACTTCCTTTGTCTCCTAATGAAAATCTGAACGAGACACTTCCCATCAAAGAAAAGCTCAGACCGGCATTTGAAGCGTACAGGAACATGTACGCCGATTATTATAATAAATGCAAACATCCGAATAGCCCCGCGATGCGGGATGCCAACCCGGTTGTGCTACTCTATCCCGGTGTGGGTATGTTCACATTTGCAAAAGATAAACAGACAGCAAGAGTAGCGGCAGAGTTCTACGTCAATGCCATCAATGTGATGAAAGGAGCCGAAGCTGTCTCTGAATATACTTCATTGCCAAGACAGGAAGCGTTTAATATCGAATATTGGTTATTGGAAGAAGCTAAGTTGCAACGGATGCCGAAACCAAAAGCTTTGTCGGGAAGAATAGCGCTTATCACCGGTAGTGCGGGTGGGATCGGTAAAGCTATTGCAAAAAAATTCGCCGACGAAGGCGCTTGTGTCGTTATCAACGATAATGATGAAGGTCGGCTGGCACAGGCTAAAGAAGATTTTCAGAAACAATATGGCAAGGATGTATTCGCTGCAGAGGTATTAGATGTTACGGACACAGCCACGATACAAAAAGCATTAATGACAGCTTCGCTTTCATTTGGCGGCGTTGACATTGTAGTTAATAATGCAGGTTTATCTATTTCAAAACCCATAGAAAGTCATACTGAAAATGACTGGGATATCTTATACGACGTATTGGTGAAAGGTCAATTTCTCGTAACGCAGGCATGTGTGGAAGTAATGCGTAAACAGGATATGGGTGGTGACGTTTTGAATATCGTAAGTAAGAATGCATTGGTAAGCGGCCCTAACAATGCAGGTTATGGTTCTGCCAAAGCTGCGCAATTGCACCTGAGCAGGCTGAATGCTGCTGAGCTTGGCAAGGATAATATTCGCGTGAATGTAGTGAACCCTGACGCTGTTATCAGTGACAGTAAGATATGGGCAGGCGCCTGGGCGGAAGGACGTGCAAAAGCATACGGCATTACGGTGGATGAATTGCCGGCCTATTATGCAAAACGCACTTTACTCAACGAAATAATTTTACCCGAAGACATCGCCAATGCATGTTTCGCGTTGGTCGGCGGCCTGTTAAACAAATCAACAGGAAATGTATTAAATGTGGACGGCGGTGTTGCTACGGCATTTGTAAGATAGCTTCAATATTTGTTTCTCATAAGCAGTTAGTTTGAACAAGCAAGCGGTCCCGATTCTTCGGGACTGCTTTTAAATCAGGTTAAGGTTTGAAAAAATAAAATTTGACTATCCGGACAAAAGTATCCATTAATATATTTGAACCACATAGGCACATAGAAACATAGTCTTTCACAAAGAAAATCTGATAGCAGTTTGTCTATGTATTTCCTTCTATTGTGTGCTATGTGACTATGTGGTTCCATCTCAACCTTGTTATTTGCGGATTGTTAATAAATAAAATCTATGGCAAGAGTAGCATTCAAAATGAAATTGAATAAAGGGTTTGAAGAAGAATATAAAAAAAGACACGATCAGCTTTGGCCTGAATTGGAACAACTTTTAAAACAAACCGGCATCAGCGAGTACTCCATTTTTCTTGACGAAGAAACAAATTCTCTCTTCGGTATTTTAAAAGCCGAAGATCCATCCGCATTAAATAATTTACCTTCAAAGCCGGTAATGCAGAAATGGTGGGCTTATATGAAAGATATCATGGAAAGCAATCCTGACAACTCACCTGTAAGCATTCCGCTGAAAGAAGTTTTTTACCTCCCTTAAAAAAATTTTTTATGAAACTAACGAAGCAAATCATACAGGAGCATAATCAATCTCTTTTACCGGCGCATAAAAAGCAATTTGATTTTGTTTCTGAAAATGTGAGTGATCTGAAAGAAGTAATTCAAAAGTTAACCGACTTCCAGGTTGCCATACCAAGCTGGGCATTAGGCTCGGGAGGAACACGGTTTGGCCGTTTTCCCGGTGGTGGAGAACCACGTAATCTCGAAGAAAAAATTGAGGACGTTGGGCTGTTGAATGCCTTGAATCAATCGAGCGGCGCTATCTCGCTTCATATACCGTGGGATATTCCCAAAGATGCCAATGCTATCAAAACACTGGCTGCGATGCATGGTCTGAAGTTCGATGCCGTCAATTCAAACACATTCCAGGATCAGCCGAACCAGTCGGTCAGTTATAAATTCGGGTCGTTGCAGCATGTAGATAAAGCCGTCCGTCGCCTCGCTATTGATCATAATATTGAGGTGATCAAACATGGCGTTGATCTTGGGTCCAAAGCGTTGACGGTATGGCTCGCGGATGGTTCTTGTTTTCCCGGCCAATTGAATTTCCGAAAAGCATTTCAACGGACATTGGAAAGCTTACAGGAAATATATACGGCGTTGCCTGCCGATTGGAAAATGTTTATCGAATACAAAGCCTTTGAACCTAATTTCTATTCGATGACGGTTGGTGATTGGGGACAATCTTATTTATATGCCAGCAAGCTCGGGCCAAAAGCCTTTACATTGGTTGATCTCGGTCATCATCTTCCCAATGCCAATATCGAGCAGATCGTTTCTCTTTTATTAATGGAAAATAAACTGGCCGGTTTTCATTTCAACGATTCCAAATATGGAGACGATGACCTCACAGTCGGCAGCATCAATCCTTACCAGCTCTTTCTTATTTTCAATGAACTGGTAGAAGGAATGGACGCAAGAGGCATGAACCATGCAACCGATCTTGGGTGGATGATCGATGCTTCGCACAATGTAAAAGATCCGTTGGAAGATCTGCTGCAATCGGTAGAAGCTATCATGATCGCTTATGCCCAGGCTTTGTTGATCAATACAAAAGAATTAAGACAGGCGCAGGATATAAATGATGTTGCAAGAGCGCAGGAAATATTACAGGCTGCTTATCGTACCGATGTGCGTCCATTGATTGCCGAAGCGAGAATGAGTTCCGGCGGGGCTTTGGCTCCTTTGCAATTATTCCGTACCTTAAAGGTGAGAGATGAACTAATTAAAGAACGAGGGAAGAAAACGGTGGCGACGGGGTTGTGATGGTGAGTGGTCAGTGGTGAGTAGTGAGTGGTGAGTTGTGAGTGGTGAGTGGTCAGTGGTGAGTGGGCGTGATGCTTTGAAGGTTAAGCTTTGGTTGTAGATTAAAACAAATCTATTTTTCAACCATTAACCTTACAATTATGTTTCTCGAACTCGCCCACACCAAACTTGATGCATTTAAGTTCACGCAGGAGCTGGCCCTCGAGTGTTACCGGCTAACAAAGATTTTTCCGAATGAGGAAAAATTTGCTTTGGTCCAGCAGATAAGAAGGGCAGCTATCTCGGTGCATCTGAATTTAGCTGAAGGTTGTTCACGAAAATCTGCCGCTGAAAGAAAACGGTTTTTTGAAATATCAAGAGGTTCTCTTATTGAAATTGATACTGCGACAGGCATTGCTTTTAAATTATCCTATGCGACCCTGGAGGAATTACAGCCACTGGGCAAATTGATCATTAAAACATTTAAAATCTTGAGTGGTATGATCAATCCTTTAGGTACTCACCACTGACCACTCACCACTGACAATGAAAACAACTGTCATACTGATTTTCGATGTCGGCAAAACCAATAAAAAGCTTTTGTTGTTCGATCAGCAATACAACGTCGTATATGAAGAAAGCAAAAAATTAGAAGAAATAAAAGATGAAGATGGATTTCCCTGCGAAGATGTGGCTGCACTGACGGATTGGGTAAAAAGTTCTTTCGAAAAAATTTTGCAAGATGGGCGGTTCGACATCAAGGCGGTCAACTTTCTCTGCTTATGGCGCCAGCTTTGTTTATCTCGATGAGAATGGCGAAGTAATGCTTCCGTTATACAATTACCTGAAACCTTATCCCCAAAAATTACAAGCTCAATTTTACCTGAGTTATGGAGGTGAAAGTTTGGTAGCAAAGCAAACTGCCTCACCGGTTCTCGGAAATCTTAATTCAGGGATGCAGTTGTACCGGTTGAAATATGAAAAGCCCGAAGAGTTCAATAAAATAAAATATGCACTGCATCTTCCCCAGTATTTAAGTTATATCATTTCATCGAAGTTAAATACGGATATTACAAGTATCGGGTCGCACACCAATCTCTGGAATTTTCAGCAGAACAATTATCACAAATGGGTGAAGCAGGAAGGATTGCTTGAAAAGTTTCCCCCAATCTTAAGTTGCACCAAAGTTGCCGGGCATATTCAAAATGAAATCAAAGTCGGTGCTGGTTTACACGATAGTTCCGCTGCATTGATACCTTACCTGTCTTCATTTAAAGAGCCTTTTATTTTATTGTCAACGGGGACCTGGTGCATCAGTCTCAATCCTTTTAATCATAGCCAGCTTTCCGATTATGAATTGGACCAGGATTGTCTTTGCTATCTTTCTTATGAAGGCAGACCGGTAAAAGCCTCCCGGCTATTTGCGGGTTATGAACATGAGCAGCAGGTAAAACGACTGGCGGAACATTTTAAAAAACCGGCGGACTATTATTCTTCGGTTGCAGCAGATAGTGAGTTGATGCGAAAAACAAAGCAGGCCAACAACCAGATGCAAAAAAAAGAACCGGGCGCCATGATCGGGCAATCGGCATTTGCAAAAAGAAACCTTGATGAATTTGCCAGTTATGAAGAAGCCTATCACCAATTGATAGCGGATATAATTGTCCAGCAAACCCGCAGCACCAATATTATATTAAAGGGAACCGCCGTAAAAAAAATATTTGTGGATGGCGGATTTGGCAATAACCCTATTTATATGCAACTGCTGTCATTAGCTTTCCCGGATATAGAAGTATATGCAGCGTCTGTTGCGCAGGCAACCGCTATGGGCGACCGCCCTTGCTATACATAAAGTATGGAACACTCTTCCTGTTCCTTCTGATATGGTGAAGCTGAAACAATATAAGGCGGGTGATATTTTGAGTACGGTTGCATAAAAGCAGCCCTGGTCTTGCTATTTGTTTAATAAATAGGTTGTATTGTCGAAACTCAGAAGGGTAGCTCAAAATCTTGCATAAACTCATTCAACAATTTGAGAATCAGATCAACAATTTTTTACCGGCAGGGAAGAAAGAGGTTCGTATATTCGACAATACACACGTAAGCGGTAATTTTGCTAAACCGCATGTTAAAACATTATTTAACCAACCACTAACGCTTATGCGACACATTATTTTTCTAACGACTTCATTGATCATCATTTCTTGCGGACAAAACGATACAAAACAAAAAGAATTAGCATTAAAAGAAAAAGAATTATCATTAAGAGAAAGAGAGCTCGCTTTAGATAGCCTTAAGAATTCAAAACCTAATTCAAAAATCTCTTCCGAACAAGAACAAAAATCCCAGACGAACAATGTTCCCTTTTTACAATTGCTGAAAGAAGATAAAACTTTTAATCTTCCAATTACTAAGGACAAAATCCTTTCTTTACTGGGAAAACAAACTAAAAAAGATTGTTACGAAGATGAATATACAGGATCATTTTGTGAATATATTTGGCAATACCAAAATGGGCTTGTTTTAACAGGTGAAATCAGAAACCCTTCATCACGTACTATTATTGAATCTATTACACTGAAATCATCTAATAAAAATGTTATTGAAAACTGTATTTATAATCTTTCTTTAAATAAGACAACAAAATCTAATTGTGATCAGCTCTTTGGAAATTATTTCAAAAAATCTACCCTTGAACTCTTTGACAGAATAACATATAAAGTTTTTAAAAACAATCTTTATACATATTTAACTTTTAATTCCAACAACACGTTAGTGAGCATTACTCAAACAACTTTTGACTGGGAACAGGCAAACTAAAACTCCCGAAGGCTTAGTACAACAATCGTTTTGCTACTATGCTAAAGGACGAATAAATCCTCATCTTTTTGTTCGCTATCAGCAGCAGTTCTGGCAGACGTAATTCTATTCAGCTTTAGTTCTTATCTTCAGCATCGGTAATTTTATTGGGCTTCAGTTCCGCACTGGACATTATAAAATACCAGCACAGCAGCAAGCCCTGCTCGTCAAACTGTCTAAAAACTATCCCCACTGCTGCATAACAATTTTTCAAAACCTCTTGCCGGCATTGTAGCTTAGCACATGCAATACATTCAAGGCAAAGACAGGGAACAATCGGTACTTTTTCCGCAATGTCTGGATCAAATAATTTCCGCTGACAGCGATGTGCGGTTTATTGATCTGTTTGCAGAATCCATCAACATTGCCGATTTTAAATTTATAACTAAACAGTCCATTGAAGGAAGACCCGCCTACCATCCAAAGGATCTGTTGAAACTTTTTATCTATGGATATCTTAACGGCATTCGTTCTTCCAGGGTATTGGAAAAACAATGTCATATCAATATTGAGGTAATGTGGCTGATGAAGCAACTGGCGCCCGATCATAATACCATCAGCAATTTTCGCAGGGACAACCACAAAGCTATACGCAAAGTCTTTCAGCACACCGTGGCCATTGCAAAAAATTTTGACCTTATCGGCGGTAAACTTATTGCCGGTGACAGCACAAAACTCCGTGCACAAAACAGTAAGAAAAATAACTTCAATGAAAAAAAGATCATTCAGCACATTGAATATATTGATAAAAAGCTCGACGAATATTCCGCGGCTCTTGACGCTGCTGATGACGATAATAAAAAAATAATTCAACAGGAGATTGACAAACAAAACAGCCGCAAAGACAAGTACAATAAGCTCTCCGGCCAGATAATGGAAACCGGCCAAACGCAAATATCCACCAGCGATCCGGATAGCCGCCAGATGATCACCCGTAATAATATTACCGAAGTAGCTTACAACATTCAATCTACCACCGATGCTAAATATTATATTCCTATTGATTATAAAGTAACCAATGAAAACGATAGCAAGGCCATGGGACCCATGCTGCGCAGGACAAAAACTATTTTACAAACCAACGATTTTACAGCTCTCTACGATAAAGGATACCACACCGGCAGTGAATTAAAAACAGCCATTGAAGCGGGTGTGCATGTCATGGTAGCTATGCAGGCTGTAGCTGCATTTGCACCCAATGATGCCTATAACTTTGATAAATTTATTTACAACGAAACATCTGATACATACACCTGTCCTCAGCAACAAACCCTTGCTACAAATGGTAATTGGTATCAAAAAAGCAAGCAACGTTATATCTATTTTGTAAAGCATTATAAAACCAACAAATGCCTCACTTGCCCGGCACTTGCAAATTGCACTCTCAATAAAAAAGGCCGGCTCCTGGAGCGTAGCGAGTACCAACCTTACTTTGAGCAAAACAAAAAAAACATTGAAGCAAATCCATTGGTTTATAAAAAACGTCAATCCATCATAGAACACAATTACGGTATTCTCAAACGCCAGTGGGGGTTTTATTACATCAGCACCAAAAAAGGAATAAAGCGGGCCACTGCAGATGTCGGATTCATGTTCTGCGCTTACAACTTGCGTCGCATCATCAACCTGGTTGATAAAAATCTGCTCAAAAAGTTCCTGGGGGAACTTTGGCTTTTACTTTTTGGCAAAATAGCCTGTCTGAAAAACATTGTAAGGTCATTTTTTGGAACCATGATTTTTACACGAACTTCTTTCATTCAATCAGCGTAAGCAATAAAAGCACCTGATTGACATCGGAGATATTTATTATTTTTAGAAACCGGCAGTTCTTAGACGGACTGTCGTTAGCGGCATTATAAATTGAGCATGTTTAAACTTTTAGCGACTACATTCTTGACAGTTTTTATTTCCGTGACTTTTGCACAAGTTGACACAGCCCATCCAATAAGTTCATCGGACAGAACTCGACAGGTATTTAGACCAAAAAACATCTTACCCAACTTACTTATCACAGAAGCTTTCATATTTGGAACAAGCTATTATGCTTCAAAACCAGATGCCTATGGGGACAAAGTAATTGGATGGTTATATGCTGGAAGTTCAGCAGCTATGCTTGTTTATATTCCATTTTACTGGACAAATAAAAGCAATAAACTCGACAGCGGCTTCAAAAAGAATAGAATTTGGAATACCGTGACAATGGTTGGACTTAGCTATGGCTTTTCAAGAATAGCAACATATAATTTGCTTAAAGCAGACAACGACAATTCTGACAAAAGATTTAAAAGAAATCTAATTGAAAGTCATGCTGCTTATTTCATTCCAATTCTTACGGGATTATTGACACAAAAACTATTATTTAAGAATAAGCCGAACGATAAAGTCCAAGGTTCACTTTATTTTGACGGCTCTAACTTGCACCTTGCTATGACTTTCAAATAACGACCGCATAACAAACGCATTTGTGCTATTGGGGCAGACGAATAGCGTCTTTCATCTTCCGGTTCGCTGTTCAGCTTTTTGTCCCAGCTTAACGTTTACTATTGAGCAACAAAATAAATTTTCTACTTTAGTTCTTCGTTCGGCAGCCGTCGCCGGGGACGTATAAATCCTCATCTTAGTGCTACTATCAGCTACATATCCGGCTGACCGAACACAGATGAGCAACAGAATATATTTTCAACTTTTGTATCTTACATCGGCTGCAGTTCCAGGCTGGACGTTTTCCAAATGCCCTGCCGAACGCAAAGCCATGAACGTATGCGTAATCAAAAACTGAATATCGGACTGTGCACATAGACCCAAACGAAGAAGACATCTTTATTGAGGAAAACTTTTTTTCTCAGGATATTCCACTTAAAGAAAGAACTTCCGCCTTCAATAGCCTTTTTTTTCATTACAAAAAAGATTGGCAAAGTTCTTTTGCCATAATGCTTGTTATAAGTGTCGGTATTGCATCCCTTGGGCTTTCAGAAGATTCATCAGCAACTATAATTGGTGCAATGATTATAGCTCCGTTGGGACAGCCCATTATAGCCCTGGGTGGTGCAATTGCTTTAGGTTGGAGAATACAGTCATTGCGAATGTTAGGAATAATTATTCTTGGTGCAATCGCTTCAATTGTGGTAGCGTATCTTATTGGTTTTACACTTCCTGATATGACACCTAATCAACAAATTTTAATCAGAACTTCACCTGATTTACGAGACATTGGAATAGCATTTTTTGCGGGTGCAGCTGGTGCTTATGGATATTATCGTAGTGAATATTCCACAGTATTGGCAGGGTTTGCAATTGCCGTAGCTTTGGTTCCTCCGCTTTGCACTTATGGCTTAATGCTTGAACAAAAACATTATATATTGGCAAGTGGAAGCCTGTTGTTGTTCAGTACCAACTTCACTGGAGTAACTCTTTCAGCTCTTTTAACCTTTTTCTTGTTAGGAACAAAACATTATAAAAATCGCAAATGGTTTCTTACAGGTTCAATCTTAATAATCTTCATTTTCGCAATCATACTCGTTCCCCTTACATTAAATTATAAAAATTTCAGTTCAGGTGTACAATATCAAAGTTCTGTATTTGAAAAAGCAGGTAATGTATGCTTCAATTCAAAAAACTCGCCGATAATATTTGATTTATCAATACAAGGGACAGCAGCCATCATTACAATTGCGCCATTTCCTAATGACAAAAATGAAGAAGAACGATTGAAAAATGAATTAGAACGAGCAATCGGATTACAGATATTTCTCAAACCACCAAACAGTAGATATAATGACAAGTAGTCAATTGACTACGCATAACAGGGATTTGGTAAAATACGGGCAAACGTAAGCCGTGTTTCATCGTATAGTTCATTGTGCATCTCCATATCCAGCTTGACATTAAAAATTTAGCTGCAGAATATATCATCAACTTTTTTCAGGACGGGTCATCTTTACTCAGCAGCGGTTAGCGTGGCTTGACGAAACACAGAATGCTCGTACTTCGCCAGGCTCTATTCTTTGGCATTAATTATACAGCGCTACCCTGCGACTTCAGCGTCCCCACATTACTTCCTTAAAAAATATTTTGCAAAATATTTTGCGAAACCGAATAGTTGCACATATATTTGCAACTGATTGGCTGCACAAGTAAAAATTTAAACGAAATGAGACGAGATATTTTCCAGGCAATTGCAGACCCGACCCGGAGAGCGATCATAGCCTTAATAGCGTTGCAGGCAATGACACCGAACGCCATTGCTGAAAACTTTCACACTACCCGGCAATCTGTTTCCAAACATCTTCGCATTCTTACAGAGTGCGAATTGGTAAAACAGGAACAACAAGGCCGGGAAATTTATTACTCATTGGAAATTGAAAAAATGAAAGAAATAGATAAATGGCTGGAACAATTCCGCAAAATCTGGGAAACCCGTTTCAATCAATTGGACAAAGTATTATCAACACTAAAAAAACAGAAAAAATGAAAAATGATTTGCTATTTGATTTTACCGTGGACAAAGCAGCAAAAACGGTATTCATAACAAGAGAATTTGATGCGGATCTTTCGCTGGTATGGGATGCTTTTACCAAAAAGGAAATTCTTGACCAATGGTGGGCGCCTAAACCTTATGCATCAAAAACAAAAGTGATGGATTTTAAAGTTGGCGGACGAAGATTTTATGCTATGGTCAGCCCTGAAGGACAAGAACGCTGGGTGATCCAAAAATATACTTCCATTAGTCCAAAAACCAATTTCAAATTTTTTAATGCTTTTGCAGACGAAAATGAAAACCCTGAATTGCCGGGTTCTGAATGGGATCATACTTTCAGCGAACAAAACGGAACGACAAAAGTCCGTGTGTCCATTTACAATGAATCCCTTGAACGCATGGAGAAGCAGATTGAAATGGGCTTTAAAGAAGGATTTACTATGACATTGAATTACCTGGATGAATTATTGACAACCCTTTCGAAAAAATGATCCGATGCCCACCTGCCGGTAGGTAAGGTCGGGACGGTAGTCAAAACAAATAAGAAAGTAACAAATTTAACAACCTAAAAAATACAAATTATGGCATCTATCAATCCTCACATTAATTTCAACGGAAATGCCGAAGAGGCATTCACCTTTTACAAATCAGTATTTGGCGGAGAGTTCGCAAAAATTATGCGTTTCAAAGACCTGTCAAGCCCTGAATTTCCAATAGCAGAAAAGGATGCAAATAAAATAATGCACATTGCTTTACCTATTGGCAAAAATTTTTTAATGGCCAATGATGTTCCGGAAATTATGGGAAAAACAAACGAAAATGAGAACAGATCCAAAATAGTCATCATTGCAGAAAGTAAAGAAGAAGCTGATAAATTATTCAACGGACTCTCAGCAGGTGGCACTATTGAAGGGCAAATTGGTGATAGCCCGTGGGGGACCTATTTTGGAATGTTTAGAGACAAATACGGTATTGAATGGATGGTGGACTTTGACCCAAAACTAAAGGGCAAGTAACAGGAGCTTTGTAATATCAATAAATTAATATTTAAACAGCGTTATGAAAAATTTCCTCAAAACACATAATCCTCTTAGAATAATACTACTGATTACAATTATATTTATGGCATCTGCATCAACCGGTCAACAGATCAAGCCTTCCAACAGTGGTTACGCCCCTGTTAATGGCATTAAAGTTTATTACGAGGTATATGGTGAGGGCAGGCCTTTAGTTTTACTGCATGGCGCTTTTTATACCATTGAGATGAACTGGGCGCAATTGATACCGGAGCTGTCAAAGACCAGGAAAGTCATTGCAATTGAAATGCAGGGGCATGGGCATTCGCCGTTTTCAGAAAGAGAATTATCGATCACAACTTTAGCAAGTGATGTAGAAAAAGTAATGGATTACCTGAAAATAGACAGTGCAGATGTCGCAGGATTTAGTATGGGCGGCTCTGTGGCTTACCAGTTTGCTGTACAAAGTCCTGAACGGTTAAGAAAATTAGTGATCATTTCTTCTACTTATAAAACCGATGGCTGGCTACCCATAGTAAACGGCGGGTTTAAAGATTTTAAACCGGAATTTTTTGATAACACACCTCTAAAAACAGCATACGATGCAGTGGCGCCTGATAAAACAAAATGGAGAAAGTTTTTGCAGCAGATGTTTGACTTTGCCAAAGTGCCTTTCAACGTTGGTGATTCGAATATTGCGAAAATAGCTGCGCCTGTATTGATCATATCCGGCGACAATGATGGACTGGATAAAGTTGAGTTGATGAAAACGTATCAATTGTTGGGAGGTGGTGTTTCTGCTGACCTGCAGCCAATGCCAAAATCGCAATTGGCCATTGTTCCTTCACAAGGACATGTGAGCCTGATGATGCAGACAACAACGATTTTGAATTACTTAAATAATTTTTTAAAATAACTTAGTGGCTTTGCATATCAAATCTTAAAAGCCAAAATAAGCCACCCCTAATTTTATATTTATATGAACGTAAAAGAACAAATCAAACAATATATTGCCAGCCAACCGGAACCAAAGCGCAGGGAGATGCAGGAGTTGCACGACATCATTCTCAAAGGAATGCCAAAATGTAAATTATGGTTCCTGGATGGCAAAGACGATAAAGGTAAAACCGTTTCTAATCCTAATATAGGATATGGATCTTACACCATAAAGTATGCTGATGGAACAACCAGGGAGTTTTATCAAATTGGTTTGAGTCCCAACACAACCGGGATATCTGTATATATCATGGGTATCAAGGATAAAAAATACTTAGTCAATACGTATGGAAAAAAAATGGGTAAGGCAAGTGTGACCGGGTATTGCATCAAGTTCAAAACTATAAAAGATATAAACATGGATATACTTCAAACGGCAATACGGGATGGGGTTGAGATTACAGGCAAAAGTAACTGACGAGAAATAACGAAAAAAAAAGCTATCATGACAAAGAAACTGCTTACCACACGCATTCTCATTCCGCTTTTACTATTCACATGCGATGCATTTGCACAGCAAACAAATGCCAATGAAGATTATTCAGCCTGGCTGCCGGAAGTAAGAGCCTTCAATCAGCAACTTGCACAAATGGCAAAAATGCAGCAAGGGACCTCTATATTAACCAAAGAAGGTTTAGCGGCTGCACGGAATTCTATGGAACCAGGCAATTCTATAAAACCTCAACTGCAACCTTCTGTAAAAAATATTCCAGGTCCTGCGGGAAATCTTGCACTCCGAATTTTTAGACCCGATACGATCCGTGCAGTAGTGCTGGAAATTCATGGAGGAGGATGGTCTGTGGGAACAGCAGCAAGCGATGATATTCAGAACGACAACATGGCAAGAACATGTAAAGTAGCTGTCGTGAGCATTGACTATCGTATAGCTCCGGAAAATCCTTTTCCTGCATGTATAAACGATTGTAAAGCGGCTGCAAAATGGTTGGTGAATAATGCCATGAAAGAATTTGGCACAGATAAGTTATTTATTTCAGGCGCTTCGGCGGGCGGCCATTTAAGCGCAGTCACCACTCTCTATATCAGGGATTCACTGCACGCTATTGATAAGGTAAGAGGTGTAAATCTCATCTATGGTTGTTTCGATCTTTCACGTACTCCATCATGCAGAATGGCTACAGACAGCACACTCATTCTAAATAAAAAATACCTGGATGAAACTTATGAACTGGTATTTAACGGATGGAGCAAAGAACAATTACAAGATCCACAATATTCACCATTGTATGCTGACCTTAAGAATTTACCACCTGCATTATTTACAATTGGAACAGCAGACCCATTGATAGATGACACTTATTTCATGGAAGCAAGATGGAGATTGGCTGGCAATAAAACCTTCCTTGCAGTCTATCCCGAAAGTTCGCATGCTTTTAATTTCTTTCCTTCACAGATGGCAAGAGCTGCTAACGAAAAAATGTTTAAATGGATAATTGCGTTGTGTGAATAACAATGTTGATTGAAATTTAGAAATACATCGTACGGAAGCGAATGCAGTACAGGCTTTTTCTTCCGTACGCACAATTTACACCACCGTTTATTTGTCCTTTTCATCCAGTATTCCATGTTTCCGGATAGCAGACCGGAAATCCTGGCAATATTTTTCGTGGTTATTAGATTATATTTATTTCACGAAAACATTTACAACTATGGCAAACATTATTCATCGTATCGGTATCAAGGTTCCCGCAGCTAAAGTCTATAAAGCATTATCAACAATAGATGGTTTGGCACATTGGTGGACAGAAGAAGTTGAAGGCGATGAGCAGATAGGGGGAAAGATCACATTTACCTTTCGCTCAGAAACAGGTGATATAAAAGGCCAGATGATGATGGAAGTAAAAAAACTCGATCCTCAAAAACATGTAAGCTGGCGCTGCGTTAAAGGTCCTGAGGAATGGATCGGAACCGATATTACTTTCGATTTGTCTCAGCAGGATGACCAAATCATTATCATTTTCGGTCACAGGAACTGGCGTGAGGAAATTGAGTTTATGGCTCATTGCAGCATGAAGTGGGCGGTATTCCTTTTAAGCCTTCGTGAGTATGTCGAAACCGGGAAAGGGAAGCCCTCTCCACATGATCTGAAAATTGATAACTGGAATTAATACCCGGCCAGGGCCTGGTCACATGGGTTTTAACTTTACCTCCTTCATGTTTGCGAGTATATTATTCTTCACCATGTCTTTCATGATCATTAAGGAATATTCATGGCCAAGGCTTTGTGCTGATCCGGGTTCGAATGACTGGCTCTGGGCTGAATACAAAAGTTCGGGGCCGTTACCCAGGTTATAAAAATTGCTTTCCCAGAAATATTTAGTATCTGTAGTATAATATCCCGGCGAATAAACACGTCCATACATGGTCGTATAGTATCCCCACAACCGGTTCTGATGTACACCGTACGGAGAATAATTTACCCGCCCCGGCACATAATACTTTTCTTTTTGTTTGTCGAGCAATACAACAGTCAGCACCGCATCGATACCACTGTTAGTCAATTTGGCTAATGCCTGCTGTTCGCTCATATTCTCAAATGATTTCGGGCCGAACTCGTCGCAGGAGCATACTGCATCATAACCAAGGTCGCGCAGATCGCCGACAAGATGTTCTTCCATTTTTTCCCGGACGGTCCTGTCAGGATCATTGATCAATCCGAGCACCAATACTTTTTTATATTCCCGCGGCTGAATATCCGCTGCTTTCCAGGAACTGGTTATTCTTGAACTATTGCAGGCCGCGATCAATAGTGCAACGCCAACTGTGGCTATCAAGATCCTTTTCATAAATTTTATTTTAGGGTAGCAAGATAATTAATGCTTCATCCCGGATCTATGATGGCAGTCAGCAGCAAAGACGACTCTTGTCAGAATATTCAGGACGATTTAAAGTGGATATTCACCTCAGCAAGCTCTTTGAAAAACTCTCTTTCTTTTTTCAATTCTTGCCAGTCATAAAATAAAAAGTCAAACGAAGCCCAGAGAAGAAACCAACCGGCGGGTTCTAATATCACCTTAAAGAAACGATGGGAAGGGTTTGGCCCGAAGTAAAACCGGCAACAGTATTACCGATCATTAAGACAATACCTGCTATCCCAAAAATTATCCCCCTGTTCAGTTTGCGGCGGCACATGCCCGCGCTGGTCATTAACCGGTTCGTAAAAAATTCTTTCAGGCTGCCGCTTATTATTTTCTCATTTGCTTCATCCCGCTTATCAGCTAGGAGTAATAATACAAGATCATTCATTCTTTCCTTTCTATACTTCAAAGCATTTCTGAGTTCATAAATAAAATCGTCCGACACTCTTCTCTTCGCATAATTGCGGGAGTCAAAGTCGGAGTAGATATCATCATAATAATCCAGCCACAGACTTAATTCAGACATGTTATGATTTTTCAATAAAAATGCCCCGTCACCCTGTGTGACGGGGCGCTAAGCCATAGGTTGGTGGCTTATTTCACAGCAATTTGTTTTGCTGCAGGCTTTTTGGCTTCTTCTTTCCGGGGAAGAGAAAGCTTCAGGACACCATCTTCATACTTTGCTTCGATCTTTTCCTTGTTCACTTCATCGGGCAATGTGAAACTCCGGCTAAAGGAAGAATAGCTGTATTCCTTACGGGTAAATCTTTTTTCTTTTTCTTCCTTTGTTTCTTCTTTTTCAGAGCTGATGGTAAGCATGTTGCCATCCACATCAATTTTGAAATCATCTTTTTTCATACCGGGAACTGCCAATGATACAAGGTAGTTGTCCTTGTTTTCAGTGATATTCACAGCGGGTATGGTCAATGTGCGATTCCACAAACCTTCTCCTTTATCAAACCATTCGTTCCAGGGTTTGAAGAAGTCATCAAAAAATACCGGCATCCTTTCGGACGCTTTTGTCAATGCCTGGGTTCCCATATAACCTCCTTGATTTTTTAAGTGATTAATCATTTTATCTCTTCGCAAATATACCTGCGCGGTGGACCCAGAAGACAGGATTAGCATCAGAAAATGACATGAGAAGGATCAGAAAAAAAACGTCTTATGCTAAGTATATTTATAGTTTTCCCCGGTTATTCCGGAACACCGCACTAATTCTTATGTTTAAAATAGAAAGTGAATAAATACAATATCACACGGATGATCTCGTAAGAAAACCATCTCGCAAAACGTTTAAATAGGTTATTGGTTTTTTTGTTATACTCGTTTGTGATCTGTATGCAATCGCTCGTTGCAATTTGCAGTAGGGTATCTTCTGCTTTTTTTGCAAAATCTGCATTGCGAACATTCATGTTTAGCTCTATGCTTGCATAAGCGCTGATGTTATTAATATTATAGGAGCCGATGGTCATCCACTCGCTGTCACAGACAGCTATTTTACCATGAAGAATAGCCGGCTGGTATTCGTATACCTCAACATTATTTCGCAGCAGCCAGTCATACATATAACGTTCCCCATATTTAGCCAGCTTTACGTCAGATGATCCCGCAGTGATCACTTTTATTTTGATTCCTTTACTTGCCGCGAATTTTATTTGCCGCCGGATTATCCTGCCGGGCAAAAAATAACTGCATAGGATAACGATGTGCGATCTTGCATGTCTGAACATATTTACGTAAGTCGCAGATATTTCATTTTTTCTTCGCACCCAGTCATTCCTTCTCATAGACACTTCACAGATTTGCTCCGGGGGAAGATCAATTTTTATTTCCTTTTCTTCACAGGGAGTAAGACCCATATTGAGCGGGTAATTTTTCCATGATTTCCAGCAAAGCACGCACAATTCTTTGGCTGCCTCCCCTTCCAAGTACAATGCAAAATCAAGCCATGCAGGTATCTCCGGCATATCATTATACCGGTCAGTGATATTGACCCCTCCTACCATTGCATACTTAGCATCGGCTACAACTACTTTATGATGCAATCTTCTTCCGAAATAAAAATTCCGGCCTTTAAAAAGCGGGTTGAAGAACCGGAAGTTAATGCCTGCCTCCGTCAATTCATTGATAAATGATCTTGACATTCGTTTGGAAGCATAACCATCTGCCAGCAGGTGTACCTGGACATTTCGCCTGGCGGCCGCCTTTAATGCATCAGCCACCAACCGCCCGGTCTCGTCATCATCGTAAATATAGGTTTGGAGGTGGATACTCTCTTTGGCCCTTGCGATCAAATCACAAAGACAATCAAAATAAGATTTTCCTCCCCGGATCAGCTCTACCCTGTTCCGGCTTGTGTAATGTTCCTTTATTTTTCTTTTTCTCCCTGCTGACATGTTTTAATTATCTATGCCTGTTTTGATCGTGGCTTTTCTGCAAATTTATTAGTGCAAATAAATGATTGTTATAACCATTATCACAAAAACAAATGATAACCCTCAATAAGTTCGCCTGAATACCTTGAGGCAGATTTTCCCGATGGAGCAATATTTGCTGCAAAATATATCATTTGCATGGCTGATACAGATCATTGTTTGAAGCCGGGAATAAAAATAAATTTACACCGCATGATAACTCCGGAAACATATCCCGCTCATCATCCCGAAAAAATAACTTGGTTCTATGCCCTTATTTTTATTTTCGGGTTCGCGATCATTGCGGGGAGGCAGGCAATCGCATGGTTTTTGATAAAACTATACGAGTTCTTTATTCAAAAAAACCCCATTCAGCTATGATCAGCTTTGAAGGACATATCAAAGGAGAGAAACCAGTTGTGGTTGATTTTTTTGCAGAATGGTGCGGTCCGTGTAAAATGATGGGCCCGATCCTGCATGAAGTAAAAGAAAAAGTGGGCGAAAGGGTTACGATTTTGAAACTGGATATTGACAAAAGCCCATATTACTCTGAATTATATAATATCCGTTCCGTGCCGACCCTGATCATATTCAAAGACGGAAATGTTTTATGGCGGAAAAGCGGTGTGGCCAGCGCCCATGAGATCTTGCAGCATCTTAATCTGCACATGAGCTGATCGAAAGAAACTTGATTATTCATTTCCCATTAATATTTTTTGCAAAAATGTAACCCTTTTCGAAAGAAAAAGGATTTGGAAGTTTTTAATCATTTCGACACCTGATCTCAGTCATCGGGAAGCGTTTGAGCCTGCAATAACTTGCTTGACTGTCTATGAATTGGGGTTTAAAACACACCAATTTTATGAGCTGTTTCTAAAAATTTTTTCAATAAAATAACCGAATGTATCTCCTGGTTTATTTTTTAGTTTTTGCGGCTTCGCTTCTTGTTGATGTGGTACCATTTGTAGGACCGCCGGCATGGACAGTAATGGTTTTCTTCCAGCTACGCTTTGGTCTGAATATCTGGCTGGTTCTGATTATAGGAGTCACAGGTTCGGCAATCGGAAGATACATATACAGCGCTTATATACCACTGATATCTGACCGGCTTATTAAACCATCTAAAAATGCCGATCTGCAATTTATTGGCGGAAAGTTTTCGCAAAAAGGATGGAAGGTGGTTCTCTTTGTATTTCTTTATACATTAATGCCACTGCCCTCCACGCCGCTTTTCACGGCTATTGGTATTGCAAGAATAAAACCATGGCGCATCCTCCCTTCCTTTTTTGCAGGAAAATTTATCAGCGATGCTGCCATGGTATTGACAGGCGGATTTGTTGCAAATAATGCATCCAGTATTGCCGGGGAGTTCTTATCGCTGGGAAACGTTATCTGGACATTTCTCGGAGTAATTATTATCTGCATGTTCCTGTTTATTGACTGGTGGAAATTGCTGGTCGAAAAAAAATTCAGGTTAAACTTTCATATCTGGAAATAAAGTTTTTTGAGAACTGGAATAGTGAAACAGGAATTTCGAGGTTTATCCGTTAGAATGATGCTTCTTTTTATTAAAGATCCTGTCAATTAATTTCTCCATACCTTCTGCTGCCCGGTCAGCGATCCTGTCTGTAACCTTATTGACAACCGTATTCAGTTTTTCATTCTTCAAAAATGATTCAAAGACATTATCGCTCCCGCTATTCTTGTCCTTCTTATTATGGAAAAAGGAACTCCATACCATGGAAGTAAAGTTCTCTTGCACGTGATCAAGATTTTCATCCAGCTTTACTTCAATTTTCTTCACTTCCAGTTTTAGCCGGTATATCTCTTTTTCCAGTGAATCAAGATTGTGTATGTTCTGAGCTTTTGCCATTTTCAAAAATTAAGTGTCATCTTATTTTTCAATACCTGCGTTTTCTTCGTCATTGATCCTTCTGATAACACTTCGTATGATCGGGTTGACAAATAATTTTTTCCTGAAGATGGCCAGGAAAATGATCTTTAAAAGAATTAGTCCCGTAACTATTCCAAATCCTGCCACATAGCTTCCGGTAAGCTCACTCAACCAAAGACCGGCAACTAATCCCAGGAAGATGGTGAAAAGAGTCAACAGGAAAAGAGAGATCATGATCCATATAAAGTAACCGGCGGACCTGGAAAGAATGCGGATGAGCTTCAGCCTATATATTTCCAACCGGGTATCAACATATTCTCTTATGAGCTTTTTATTTTCTTTAAAAAAAGATCCCAGGTTTTCCGCATCGGCCATATAATAATTTTAAGCAAAGCTATTATTGCCTCTATGATCAGGGAATGATCGCGGTCAGGCATCCCCATGATTATATTCCGCCTGATAAATGTGGTTAAGATCGCTTTCTCATCACTTTCCATCGCGACATTTTATACACTTCGAACCACATTACACTGGCGAATGCCACCCCAAAACATATCCAAAATTCGCCGAAGGATATTGAGGCAAGTTGAAAAAGATCACGTATGGCAGGTACAAGATGAAGCAATAACAGGAAAGAAGCCGACACAATGATAATGACAGGGGCGAGCCTATTTTTGTAACGGCTTGTATAATATAGTGTCCTGGTAAAAGATCGTGAAGCAAAAGTTAGAAAGACATTGCTGAGGATGAGTGTTGTAAAAACAATAGACCTCGTTTCTTCAATACTGTAGCGATCATGCATAAAGATGTAATAAAGGATCAATACGCCGGTTGTTATAGCAAGTCCCTGCACAATACCCGTCAATAATTCATCACGTTTAAAAAGTCCGGCAGTGCGTTCTCTTGGTCCCGATAACATAACATTTTTTTCGACAGGTTCATTTTCGAAGAATATCGAGCAGGTAGGACCCATGATCAGTTCGAGAAAGATAACATGGATCGGAGTAAAAATATTCGGATACAGCCAGCCCAATGCAACCGGTAACGACGCCGTGAGTATGATAGGGATATGAATAGCGATAATATAGCGGACAGCTTTTATAAGGTTGCTGAAAATTTTTCTTCCTTCACTTATCGCTGTCACCATTTTTTCAAGATCATCATCAGTAAGTATAAGATCCGATGCCTGCCTCGCTGTTTCTGTTCCCCTTTTTCCCATTGCGATGCCAATGTCAGAAGCTTTTAATGCGGGTGCGTCATTCACGCCATCGCCTGTCATGGCAACGATCTCACCATTTGCTTTCAGCGCATTGATCACTTTCAACTTCGCATCGGGGAACATCCGTGCAAAAACAGAAATGTTTTTTACAACAGCACGCAATTCTTCTTCTTCCATGTTCATTACTTCGGTCCCACTGATCCCTGGTTTATGATTCAAAATACCGACCTGGTCTGCAATGTTGATGGCGGTCTCCGCATAATCACCTGTCAGCAACTTGATCTCTATTTTTGCCTGGCTGATCCTTTCAATCACATCTTTCATATTTTTCTTCGGGGGATCATATAGCGCCAGCAGGCCCATAAATCTCCAATCAAAATCATCCTGGCTAGCCGGTAATTCAGAATCAGAATGCCCTGCAGTAGCTACTCCAATAACACGATAACCCTTGGCAGCAAAGCTTTGAACATGCTGAATTATTTTTTTAGACGTTGCATCTTCAAGTTTGCAAACCTTTAAAATCCTTTCCGCTGCGCCCTTCGCCGCTATTACTTTGTTATTTCCATATTGATAAACATGGGTCATCATAGGTGGACGGCCCTCCAGTGGATATTCATACACCATTTTAAACCCGGAATGCAAATCGCCGCTTGTGTGTAATTGGTAAGTTTCCCAGATCGCTTTTTCCATTGAGTCAAATGGGTTTGATTCACTGGCAAGAATGGCGGTTAATAACAAGTCATTATTTTGAAGGCGGGTATTATCTGAAACATCAATGATCATATCCTGCCTGTAATCATAAATGGTCTTCACCTGCATTTTATTTTCTGTAATAGTACCTGTCTTATCCAGGCATATCACAGTGACAGCTCCAAGATTTTCAATAACCTGAGGCTGACGGGAAATGATCCCGAGCTTACCCATTTTGTATGCCCCAAGTGCCATAAACGATGAAAAAGCTACGGGTATTTCTTCCGGCACTGCAGACATAGCCAGCGTGAGAGCGAATAATAAACTTGTGGCGAATTCACGATAATGCAGGTAATTGACAAGAAGTATTATTATGAAACCCATTAATCCAAAGAATGCAAGTCTTCTTACAAACTTATTAATCTGTACCTGGAGCAACGTTTTTGGAGGGTTATATTCTTCAACGGATTTCCCGATCTTGCCCAGAACAGTATTGTTTCCTGTTGCCGTTACCCTGGCAATACATTTTCCGCTTTCTATCGTAGAACCCATGTAAAGAAAACTGTGACCGGCAGTTTCATTTTTTTCTACCGGCAGTGATTCTCCCGTTACGATAGATTCATTCACGCTCAGATCATTTTCCTGCAACAGCAAAGCATCGGCCGGCACTTTCATTCCTTCCTCCAAAAGAATAATATCACCGGGGACCAATTCCTCATTCCGTATCACCTGTTCTTTTCCATCGCGTATTACCGTGATCTTTGGTTCTGTAAATTGTTTTAATGATTCCAGTGCCCTTGAGCTTTTCACTTCCTGGTACAGCGAGATTGCCGTCACAATAACCATCGCTATCGCCATCATTGTACCCTCACCGATATTACCAAGAATAAAATATAATGTGCAGGCAATAACGAGTAATATGAACATAGGCTCGCGGAATATATTCCATACGATCCGCAAAAAGCGATTATGAGAACCTGTATGGAAAACGTTCTTTCCATATTGTTCCCGGAGGGAAGGAATTTGTTCCTGCAATAAACCCTGCAGGTTGCCAACTTCAATTACTTTACCCGGCATAGTATATTTGACGGTTCATTTCTTTTCTATAGATTGTCTCTGGTATAGCATTTTTGATAAGTATTTGCCATTCAAAAAACATCAAGCTTTATCGTCGGCATCATACTCAATATTTCTTTTTTCAGTCTTCTTTTTTCTGCAAGCCATTGACTACGCAAAGCCCGCAAATTCTCTTTCTCCGGCGACGCAGCTTTTTGGATATCTGCCGGCTTTATAAATGCAAGGGCAGTAGCCGCGTCATTGAACGATCCAAGTCTGTCGGCCAGGTCTTCCGCCTTTTTCAATTCTGCTTTGTCCCAAAAAGAAAACGGAAGCCTTTTTTTCAGATCTTGACGGAATATCTCCATTATGTAAACTACGTCTTTGATCTTTTTCCTTATTTTATGCAGTTCTTTATCAGGGTAATTGCCCCGGGAAATTATGTCTTTAATAATACCGGTTTGCTGTTGAAAGAATTTTTTTATTGGAGCGCCGCTTTGTATAGGCGGTACTTTTTTGATGATACCATTTTCAATTTCTGCTAATTCTTTTTTAGAAAGCCAATCATCTTTCTTTTTTGCCAGATCAATTATTTCCTTTTTCAATCCTGCTATTTTGCCGGCAAAGCTTAGTTTACTTTTTTTACTGCTCTCTTTAAGGCGATGAATACATAATTGCCTGTCACGGACCTGCCCGGTCAGTGCATACATCTTCTTAAATCTATGTGGGAATTTCAACCTGTCCGATCCATTATTGGCGGTCCTCATCATTCGCAGAAAGGCCCGAAGTCTTTTGACACCTGTTCGAAAATGGTGAATAGGTTTTTCATCAAGATATCCTTTTGCCTGCCCCGCATAATGGCTTAGTCTTTTAAAATTATGATGTATAATATAGTTGCGGTCGCTATTTTTCACCAGGCGAAGTATGTCTGTTTAAAAATTAAATGCACTGAAATTATAAATTAATTGCCCTTTATTCTTTTCCAAAAGGATCTCAACACCTTCCCATCCCATTTCGCAAAACGACCCCGCTGAACAACCAGCCTGTTATCATCCTCATGCTGCAGGTAATAATGAAATACAAACCTCTCCTTTGGATTTGCCCATCCAATGATCTGGCCAAACCGCAGATCATTAAATACAAGTGTATCACTCCATTTCTCTACTGTATAAAATTGCTGTGAAAAACGTATAAGCCGTTGCAGGTCTTCATGATCTTTTACCGGCGCAAGCAATGAATCATTCTTCGGAAAGTATTGAAAGCTGATCTCCTTTTTGCTGTCAAATACGGAACGATATCCCACATAAAACCCGGTATCATTCCCGGCCACCACAAACCATAACCAATTCTGTAAAGGAGCAGGTGTAGTGAAATACGTTGTATAGCTGACGTTTTCTTTTTTCAAAATATCCTTTACATCATTATCGACATTTATTTTATTGAATGTGCAATAACAGATATAGGCAAGCGGAAGAAAAAGACCGAACCTCCACCAGAACCTCCGGCGTGGATGATATCTTTTTAATATCAATAACATCAGGGCCGCGATACCCGGCCAAACGGAAAAAAACGGATCGGCGACATAGATCGTATTGAAAGAAAAACGATAATGACTAAAAGGCTCAAACCAACCTATACCATAATTATTGAAGACATCAAGAAAAAGATGCAAGAAAACTTCGGCGCTAAAAAACAGGATCCATTTTTTGAATGAAATATTGTGAGGCCTATGAATTCTTTCAGCAGTCAGACTAAGTGTGGGAATGATCAGAAGCGCAAAAAGAATAGAATGTGTGAAGCCGCGATGTGCAAGAAGATTCTCAGGAGTACTGAGCCAGAAACTGGCAAGAAAATCTACATCGGGAACGCTTTGCGCCAAAGCACCCCAGAACAATGCTTTTTTGCCAAATCCACGTTCAAAAAAAGCTTCACCGACGCAGGCGCCAACAGCTATATGAGTAAGTGAATCCATTCCCGGGTTACCGATGTGTTATTAACGCTGCCTTTATTTCCTCCATGGTGTCAATCTGTTCTTTTTGGATCTCGAAAAGAGTTTTCATTTGGTCGGCGATCAGCAGATCAAGTTTCTCATGCATGTTGCGGATCTCTACCTCCGATTTCAGGTTTATCAAATAATCATTAATAGCTCTCTGCCTGTCTTTTTCTTCCTTACGGTTTTGGCTCATCATAATGATCGGGGCCTGTAATGCAGCAACTGTTGACAAAAACAAGTTTAGTAAAATGAATGGATAAGGGTCGAATGGTTTTGAGATCATAAAGATATTCAAAATGATCCAAGCCAGCATAAGGAACAGGAACAGCATGATGAATTTCCAGCTTCCGCCGAAGGAGGCAACACGATCAGCCACCTTGCTGCTGAACGGAGGATTGGCTTCTTCAAATTCAATGAGTTTCTTTGACAATAATTTTTCCTCCTCTATTGCTTTCAACACAATGTCGTTCAGCTTTTGAAAGTGATTATTCTCGCTGCCAAGAAGTTCTTCGAGCCTTGCTTTTTCCATAGATCACTAATTGTGGGCAATATAAAGTGGAAGTTTCAGATCGTGCATCAGTGCATCGGCCATGCTTGCCCTGAACCAGCGGGAAACCATTCCTCTTCTGTAAGCGCCCAGTACGACAAGAGGATTGTCTGTTTGTTTTTTCAGATGCTCTACGATCTCGATTTCCGCTAATCCCTTTAACACTGTAAAAACGGCCCGCGGGAAATGCCGCTTCATAAATTCTTTCATGAGTTTGTTGTCAGGGATATGCAGAGATTGTTTCAACGGGTTAACAGATAGCACTTCAACCGGATGCTGTTTAAAAGAAGAGAGGGTATAACTGAACATCTTAATAGCATGCACAGAAGAAGGTTCGCCGTCATACAGGAAAATAAGTTTATTGATTGCCTTGTATCTATGCGGCACCACAAGAACCGGGCACTGCGTATTTGAAAGCAGGTCGCGGACAAACAGTGTGGGGGCTTTTTCCGGGTAGTGAGTAAGTGTCTCTGTACTATCTATAACTACCAGGTCAGCATAAATACTTTCATGCAGTAATTCCTTTAAAGCAACATTTCTGTCGTGATGCAAACTGTACTCAATGCCTGAAGTACGGCATGCTGCTTCAAATTTGTTCGTTGATTTTGTCCTGGTCAATGTATCGCTTCTTTCCAGCACTTTTTGCTTTGCATTTAACTGATCCCCTTCATCCCTTATCAGGTCATATATCTTATAGCTATGATAAGTGAAATCATCCATGAAAACGCCGACCAGGTGTACATTGCCCTGTTTGGCAATTTGAACTGCATATTCTTTCGTGCTTTCTGAAAACCTGAGTCCATCAAATGCTGCGATAATTTTCTTCATAAAGATCATTTTTTCAGATAAAACAGATTTGTTCAATAGTGCGAAATAAATATCGGCTGAACAATGGTTTTGATGAGAATATCAGCCCGGCTATGATGGAAGAACTGTGATAAAGCTGTTCTGCCATAAGCGCCCATTACGATAAATACATTCTTTCGCCTGAGAAGATATCCTAGTAACTGGGTGTCAGTGTCTCCTTTCAGGACATCAAAATGGATGGATGGATAATGATCCTTCAACCACTCCTCAAAATGGTACTTATCTTCGTTATTCCATTCACCCTTCTCATTTACCTGCAGAACAGTTACTTTTTTATCGTTTAGCCGGGGAAAAAGATAAGTGAACTGCTTCATCGCAAACACAGACGACTTGCTGCCGTTGAAGGTGAAAACAACTTCGTCAATGCCCGCAAAAGTTTCCGGCGCAATGATAACGGGACATTCGGCTTCTTTTAATATATCTTTTACAAATTGAGTCGGGCTGCCTTCATATCTTTTGTTAAACGACGTTGATGCATCAATCACTAAAAGATCGGCAAAACGGCTTTCGGTGATGATCTCTCTCTCAGGTAAGCCTTTGTCATGATGTATCTCGTGCCGGGCCGACCTGTTTTCACAGGCTTCCTTAAAGAATGAAATGTTCTTTTCTATTATTTTTTGTTTGGCCAGGTATTCTTCCGAGTCTTCATCTATATCCCAATCGAGATATTTTACACCCTGCATACTTTTAAGCACTGGTTTCTCTTCCGCTACCAGGTTTTCCAGGAATACTCCGGTGATCTTTGAGTCAGACAGTCTTCCCAGGTAACACGCAAAATCAAGAGCGGTCATATCGAGGTTCATGCCATCAATAGCCAATAATATCTTTTGCATAAAAATAGTTTAGCCAAAGCTACCTATTGATAACTTTTCTTTTGATGATGGTTGTTAGTGATGTCAATGATTGTCATCAAATGCAAAGCCGGTTTATGATCACACGGGACAAACTAAAATGGCCGGAGAGTTTTAAAATTGCTTTGCTGCCTGGTGAGGATCCTTTCTTTGAGCAAGATCTGTATAGCCCGCAAATCAAAGTTCGAGCTCATATTTGCAAGTTTGCTGCTCTTAAATGAGCCAGACTGTACAGTACATTCTGTTTCAAGTTTATTGAGATCAAATAATATATTCTCCCAAAAGTAATACCCATTGCCCGGCGAGGCTGAAGTAAGATCAGCACGGATATTCTTATAGTTCCAAATACGGTTGTAGTAGTAATTCGAGGGATACCCATGAACCTTTTGGTATCGCTGTCTCGGTTCTTTGCTTTCATCAATCAATGCGATTGTCATTACTGCATCAAAACCGCTATTACAAAGTTTCCGGTAAGTTTCTATTTCTCCGGAACCAGACAGTCCGCCAGGGCCGAATTCGGTTATGGCAGAGACAGCATCATATCCAAGATCGCAAAGAGCTTTTGAAAAATCTCTCTCAATTTGTTTTCTCAGTGAATCATTTTCACTTTTAATAATGCCGACCACCAATATTTTATCATGCCTTTCCGGTTGAACATGTTCCACTTTCCATGCAACAGTAACACGGGGCGAACTGCATCCGGAAAAAATATAAGCCAGTAAAAAAATGATAGACAACCTCATTATACTTGCTCCTGTCATGATAGAAAGTTCAGGCATTGAGCAAATCCAAACAGTGATGGGAATTACCAGTCCTTATGATTAAAATCATCTGGCGATCGTAGCGTAGCGCTATTTTTTCAGCTTATATATTTCACTTCCTGCCATCAAAAAACATCCCAAGCCATAGTCCTCAAAATCGGGATAATGATCATAAGCAACCGGCTGACCGTCTTTTGGCTCTTTGCCTGTACCCTGTACATAACCAAGAGAGCCATCCGGATGAATACATTCCTTCGTCATAGCGGCCCACGCTTTAGTGATGGCAGGCAAATATTTTTTCTTATCAATAATATTATTGTTGATGCCCCAGGCCATACCATATATAAATAAAGACGTTCCTGAAAGTTCTTTTCCTCCAAAGTGTGTGGGATCATGCAAGCTCACATTCCAATAACCGTCCTCACGCTGTATGGGAAGCAATGCCGCCAGCATATCTTTATAATCCCGCAAATATTCGTTGTAATGAGGATTGGTTTTGGGTAAAGCTTCCAAAACCTTTACTAAAGCCGCCACTACCCATCCGTTGCCACGGCTCCAGTAACAATCTTCACCATTGGGTTCTTTATACGGTGGAACAAAATCTTTATCTCTCCACCATAATTTATCTGCCGGGTTATATAACCCATTTGCTCCATGCTTGTGTTTTGCAAAAGAATACATTTCGTACATTCTGTGGAAGTAAGTCCCATCATCATATAAGTTACCAAGCTTTACAAATACCGGCATTGCCATTTGTATAGCATCAACCCAGTTCCAGTCATCTATTTTATCAGTGATCATCATTGAATCAATGGAGGCTTTAATTTCCTTCACCCATTCCGGATGTTGTTTGTTATCCAGCAAATACATATCAATATAAGTCTGGCCGCAGCACTGGTTATCCGCATTTCTTGTTTTTACACCACCACGTAAACCCCAGTGATGCTTCTGCCCCCATTGTAAAGCATAATTCATAATATTCTTTTTTTTGATCAATAGCATATAAAGCCATCAATCCTTCATAATAAACCGCCCTTGTCCAGATATTACTTGGTCTTTCGATGTTGGTAAAAATTGTTTTACCTGCATCCGGCCATTTGTCCATGAAATATTTATTGGTCAACTGCATTGCTGACAACACTTCATTTTTATTGATATTGGTCTGCATTTTTTTTGATGAAGAACAAGCGATAAGCATAAGGATTAATGCAGCTAGAAAAAATGATCCCAGGTTTCGCATATAGTTTATATTTAATTTTTGGGCTAAAGCCCCTTTTGGAAAAACTTTTCATTTGCCCGGCGCTTAAGAGCCGGGCGATAGTGTTTAAAATTAATGGGCTTTAGCCCAACTTCATTGATGGCACTAAAACATTTTGTTCAATCCTTCACATTTCACTTTCCATTTTCCATTCTTAGGTATTCCCGGATTGATTGCATTACCTCCCTCATAACCTGCACACATCATTGCGATCGCTGCAAGCAATCCTCCATTGCCCGGTAAATAAATCGTTAAACGATCGTCCTGGTAATTGTGTCCATTGTTTAAATAAGTATTTGTCTGAATTGGCATCAGCAAAGCATCAATCGCTTTATCCGGCATTCCTAATCTTGTCGCTGTCATCGCCGTCATCGGGAAATCCCATCCCCAGGTTTTGTCCCAGCTCCAATTTTTCCAGATCCAATTGAACGTATTATGCATAATGGTTGTATCAATCATACGTGTCTTTGGCATCATGCCCAGTGCACCGAATACAGAGGGATGATCCGTTTTATATTCAGGATTTGTATAAGAATCTGTTGCGCTTTCCGTAAACAAATATTTATCGTTTTGGATGGGCAATGGTGAGAGTTTGTTCAGTACATCATCCCATTTTTGATTGCGGGGCAGTTTTAATCTCTCTCTCCATTGTTGCGCTGTGTTCAATGCCCAGTGCCAATAAACCAATTCATAAGTTGGATTAAAAGTCTCTTCAGCTTTAAATCTTTCCTGTGCCGGGATCAAACCTTTACCAAGGATATATCTTTGTTTTACCGGATCATAAAAAGCATAAGACGCCATAAAGTCAGCAGTGGCAAAAACCAGGTCTTTATATTTCTTCAATGTTTCATCATTCTTTTTATCACGATAGCATAATTCAGCGTAATAAATAAAATGCGGTTGTTGCCATATCAGAAACGCTCCAACGGAAGAAGGGCTTTCCTCTCCTTCGTTATCGGTCATTTTTTGCCAACGGACTCCATCATATCCCTGGCGCACTGCTATCTTCCTTGCCTTATCATATACTTTTTTATACCAGTCCAAGCTTCTTTCCATTAATTCTGTCCTTCCCCACAATGCAAAATGTATTGCATGCCACCAATGCATTTCCAAATGCGGCTTGCCATACCAGCTATTGTACGTTAATCCGGTTTCCTGCGGAGGGTAGTCACCAGCACATTGTATTCGTGTTAAGTATTGGGAAAGTATGATCCTTCTTTCCAATTCAAAAGCTCTTTTGTCTATACTTCCGGAAAAATCAACAGCACCACCACTTTCCCAGAATTTTTTCCATGCCTTCTTACTGCTATTCATTACATCATTGTAAAGAAAAAACGGCGACCACATGACAGTCGGCACTCCAGGTTTATTTGGAACAAACACGCAGGTAAAAGAAAAAGCCGTTTCGTTGGGTCCGGGACTTATAACGAAATAATGTTCTTTCAGCTTTACAATATCTGCAAGACCAGTCCACCAGCAATCGGCATAATAGGTCGTGCTATCTAATTGATGAAAAAGAACCGCGCCACTTCGATTGTTTCTCACTATGCCTGAAAAATGTTTGTCATCATCCTTCTGGTTTGTCCCCACGTCTTTCCATTCACCAGTGGGATAAGCAAACCGGACTTTTATCTTCAGTCTTCCATTCTTAACTAACGATGATTCTGCTCTCACCGAAATTTCATCCTTCTCATTTCTGCAGAAAGTAGATACCTTGACGGGGATACCTTCAACAGAAAACCGGCTTATGATCTCCCCTGTCCACATGTTCAGTTCCTGGTGAATATTTTCAATATCTTCTACCTGTACCGGTGAACCATCTTTCTTAGTTATTTCAAACCCAATATTTCCCAATTGTAAGCGATGAGGGTTTTGCCTGAAATACTCCACTGCATTTTTATTTCGTTCCGGCGATTTCAACTGAACTGAATAAGAGACATTACGACCATTGAGATTGTAGTCCTTCAACGTTTCCTCAAACGTGTAATGATCTATATTTGGGAAACTATGCCATCCCCATTCACTCTCTGTGCCTAACGGAACTCCATTTGCATAGAATTCCGGAAAAGTTTGAAGACCAGTTGCATCAACAGTGAAAGCAAATCGACCATTACCGATTGAAAGGGAAGAAAGCGAATCAAATTTTTTATTGATGATGGTATGCCTTTCCACCAGGTTCTTCCTGTTAATCGGTTGCGCAACCGCAGCGATCCAAAACAACAGTAAACTGACGACACTAAAATATTTTTTTACCTTAAAACACATTTTCCTGTTTCATTTTATTTTTGGTTTCAATTCATCCGGGCTGTCCCTTGTATAGCTATTCCATGTCTCTTTGGATGGCGACACAAACAAATCCCTTATCACTTCTACATCTATTTTATCCGGGGGATTAAAATTTCCGTATGCCATGTAATTCATAATACTAAAATACAATTGTCTTACTGCAGGATAAGACGAAGTATCAGACAAATCAGCGCTGGTAACAAGCAATTTTCCGTTGCCCACCCTGGCTTCAAAGATCAATCCCAGTTTCCTGTTCATAAACCAGGTATCTATGGGTTGAACAATCGGTTTGAATCCCTTTGGAAAATCTTCGAGATGCATCACCTGTGACCTTGCAACGATACCCCACCATTGAAAATCGCTATGGTACTCTGTCGGAAAAAAGTTGAATGCAGGATGATCGGATTCTATCAGCATACCCGTCACATGCGGCGGACGCATTTTGAACCATGATGTATTCCAGAATACGGGTGTAAAATACATGACTATTTCTTTCCCTTTTATCACTTTGCCATAAGCATTCAAAAAAACTTTACCGCCTTTATTCAATATATCTTCCGCTGTGCTGTCTAAAGATGTGCAATGATAAATCTCATAACCATGCCCGCTGGCTCGTGGCAGTTCGTGAGGATATACCCAAAAGTCCCAGTCATTGGCAATGGATGTTCCAGCTATTCTCATTTCAAGATTAAAATGTGCAGCCTTTGATACATCATCCAAGGCAAACATCAGTTTTCCAGCTTGTTGAATGCTTCCTCTTGCAAAGGTCGCCGGGTTGAACTTCCCTGATCTTACAATTTCTCCCTTATCATTTTTAACAGTCCATTGAAGCACTGCATTCTTGAGATCCTTTTCTCCAAAATGAAACAATTCGATATTGGCCTCGAATGTTTCGTTGTTTGTAAAAACAAATTTCGGTAATTGCGCCAGCGGAACTATTGCGCTGCAAAACCGGCTGAATTGTTTTGCGGTGATATATCCTTTCGGTTTCCAGAACGCATTCAACATGCCTACCAATGCTGTTCCCTGCCCGGGAAAATCCTGCAAGCCTAATAATTGAAAACCTGCAAGACCCGCAGTTCGCAAATCTTTTTCTATTTCTGCTTTATAACAAAGAACCTGCAATCTACCTGAGGCCATGAGAAAATCTTTCGCCTGTTCTTCCATCCCATGATCTTCCAGATCCTCCTGAAACAATTCAAAATTCTTTGCCTTATATACACCGGTATAATTTTTTATTTCATCAAAATCAGGAAAAACACACCATTGTCCCATCTCATGCGTGACATAAGGAACACTAAAATCTTTAATTGCTACGGAAAAATCGGATATTGTTTCAGGCTGTTCAGTTGTCCATTTTAGTCCTCTTGCTCCTGATTTTATCATGTACTCATTCGCAGGCACCAACGGCCAGCTCATCGCTACCGATGCACCTGTGTAAACACGACGTTCATCTTTTTCTTTCCAGTAATTGATAAAATCAGTTAAATATTTTACCTGGTTTTTCCCTGCCGGTTCATTGCCGGCCGATAACATACAGAATGATGCATAATTTCCATAAGCCTTACCCATCTTGTCTGTTTCATCATAAATATATTGATCAATAAAACGTCCGTCTCCAACTGATGTTCCATGATTGGGCCATGTCGGCGCTTCGGGCTGTAAATAAAATCCCGCAATGTCGGCACCAATGAATGCGGCTTCTGGCGGGCACCAGCTATGAAAACGCATGTGATTTAATCCAAATGATTTAGCCGTTCTGAAAATCCTTCCCCAGGAGCAGTATCCATAGCAGGATAACCCGTCAACGGAAACTCACAATTATTCAATGTGCCTCTGAGAAAAACAGGTTTATCATTTACTATAAATTGCGTCCCTTTTATTTTAAACTCCCGCATCCCGAATTGCAGTTGTTTTATATCTGTCGAACCATTCGTTGTTACTTTGACTGTGAGGCGATACAAATTCGGATTGAATTCATCCCACAACAGAACTTTATCGGTCATGGGTAAATCTATTTCTGCAATGATTGTATCGCCTTTTTTGATTGAAACAAGTTTATTAACAGCCGGAACTTTATGGTGAACACCGCCGTTAAAGCTTTCTGCTGATGCACTAATCGTTATTTTTTCATCCTTTACTGTAGTAGTGACAAGATTTATTTTAATTTTTGCTAATTTCTTTTTTGTGTCAGGATACACCTGGACATTTTCGATAAAAACATCTGGCAATGCTTTAATGAACATTTTACCGATAATACCATTCCAGTTACCCTGCGTCTGGTCGGATACACTATGAGAATCCGGTCCAACATTCATGTCTTTGATGCGATTGTCAATACAGATAGTGATCGTATGCTTTCCCGGTGAGAGATTGCCCAGGTCAAATTCATGAGAAGTGGATAGCGAATTGCTAGACCCCATCTCCGTTGCATCCAGCCAGATCCTTGTTTGAATATGCACTCTTTCGAGAAATAGCTGAACTCTCTTTCCTCTCCATGCTGCGGGGACAATTATATCCTTTTGATACCATGCATTCCCCGTGTAGTGTTTGGCGGGAGTAAGCCAAAAAGGGATTTTGAGATTGTCTTTCGTTCTGTATTTTGCCAATGAAGGGCGGAAGAAAAATGAGCTGTCATAAATACTGGCTGTCCATTTTGTTTCTAATGTAATGTCATCTCCTTTCATTCGCTCAGCCATGGAACCGGGCAACAGAATTGTTCCAGGTAATGTTTTATTATACCATTTTTCACTTACTCCTATATCTTCCCTGTCAATAGTAAACCGCCATTCTCCCGCTAATGATATTTCCTGGGCAATGGCAACACGACTTATTACCAAGAGCATCGAAAGGAATAGGAATTTATGGTAGCTGGCAGGCACGATTTAATGATCAGTTTTTTTACCTGGTATAGTTCTTCAATTTACATTTCTTCAGATCTTTTATTCCTTCTATCACTTTTTGCGCGTTCAGTATTGCGCCTTCCCTGTTGGTATGTGTATGATCAGCCGGGAAAAAGCTATGCACTCTTGCCGTATCCATTTTTTCGTACTCGCTTGCGATCACACCATTGAGGTCAATAAAATAGGCTCCTGTTTGTCCGGCAACCTGTTTTGCCCAACCGGAATAGCTGTCCATGCTTCTTACTACTTTTCCATCTTTCCAGTTATCTCTTGGTATTGGTGAACAAATGATCGGGACAGCACCCATAGCTTTTGTTTCATTGGCATACCTGCGCATATACCAACCATACGAATGCACCACTTCTTTCATTTTTCTGATGGGATTATAAATTTCCGTGCTATCATCACCAATTCCTTTGATCGTGCCTCTTGCACGGGCTGTATCATCCAACGCGCCGCCGTCATTATGACCAAACTGCATGATCACATAATCACCCTTCTTTAGTGTCTCTAATATTTTATCCCACCTTCCATCGGTAATGAATGTCCGGCTGCTTCTGCCACCGATAGCGAGATTGCGGACACTGATCTTTGTTGTATCAAAATAAACATCAATAACGCTACCCCAGCCTACCTGCCCGTTTCTTCCGGTACCGTCACCATTACGCACCGTTGAGTCACCAATAATATATAACACCGGTTTTTCTTTTTTTAAAAGAATAAAGGAAGATGCCGCGACAATGCCTGAAAGTAGTATTAAATACAGCTTTATTTTATTTTTCATTTTGCTTTTGATTTTTGATTATCTGAATATCCGGTTTGTCCTGCATTTTCATTCCCTCATTTCTATTTCAGCCTTTCTGAATTTTCGATACCCTCATCTTTCCTACCCTCAGGTTTTTTCATGATAGCGCTGTACGTTACATTATTAAACTTCCAGTCCTTTGTGAACTCCAGAGTTCCCAGCGTGACAGACGTGATTGTACAATTGCTGTAAACAAAATTGCTTAATAAAGATTGCTCAAGGCCTGCAGCTTCAAATGCTTTAGTTGAATTAGTGGCGGTAACGTTACTGATATAAAAATCCTTTGCATGCGGAATGCCTTTCTCAGGCGGAGTCACTTTTTGCAGTAACGACTTCCAGTGAGCCGGTATGGTCTCATACGTATATCCTTTGGGCAATTCAGTATAACTATACGCAGGATACCAATTCAGGTTGTATTGAAAGACGTTTCTGACAGAATCCAGCTTGCAGTTTTGAAAATAAATATCCTCAACAGTTCCGCCTCTCGTAGTAGCTGATTTTATCCTTAGACCGTTATCCGTATTTCTTGCCGTCAGATCAGTTGCCAATACATGACGTATGCCACCAGAAGTTTCGCTACCTAAGGTCACAAGCCCCGCCCCTCTTCTTGCCAAACATTTTCTGATCACAACATACTCTGTTGGCCTGTTCACACGCAACCCATCCCAGTCACGGCCGGCCTTTAAACAAAAATTATCGTCATTGCAATCAATATCGCAATTCTGGATCAGTATCCAACTTGATGAATCCACATCAATGCCGTCTGTGCTGGGGCCATGACCATCTTCATTGTTTTTGATAATGACACCATCAACAGTCAGGTTTTTTGAATATAATAGCTGAACGGTCCAGAAACCTGCATTTTTGAATGTCAATCCTTTTATCGTCACATCGGAAGAATTCTGCACCAGTAATGTCCTTACTCTTTTTGCATCATAGTCAACAACCCATCTCAATTCTTTTTCATCATACTCTTTGCGCATAGCCCAGTACTTATCCAGCAAAATTTTCCCCTTGCATTGATGATACCGTCACCGGTTATGGCTGCATTCTTTATATCAATGGCATTGAGCAGGGCGGCGGGCCATTTCATTTCAAGACCGGCAATGCGTGTGTCAATCTCTGGATAGTCATCAAAGTTTTGCGAGCCAAGGATCAGCACAGCTTTATCAATCCTTAACTGAACTCCTGCTTTTAAAAATATAGAACCTGAAACATAGGTACCGGGATTGAATACAACAATACCCCCACCTTTTTGTGCACATTCATTTATTGCAGCCTGTATCTTTTTTGTAATGACTTCAGACGTATCACTTGCTGCATTTACTTTATATATCTTTTTACCGGTTGGAAATTGTTTGGCTCCGACTTTGGGTATCCAATCTAATTTTTGTGCATGTATGGCAGCAAAACTTAATATCAATAAAGATGCAAGAAGTTTTATTTTTTTCATTGATAGTAAAATTTATTTCAATTTTTACTTTTCAGTATTGCTGAGAAAAGAATAAAGCGATGAACGGAGCCTTTCGCTTTGCTCTGGGTAAACCGCAAGGGACGATCATCTGTGTTACTATTGCCGGTATCAAAATATCTTTTATCAATTTTTATATATTCTTTTCAACCAATTTTCGGGTACAGGTATGATGCAGATATTCATTGATCGGTTGTCTGCAGACAACATGGCCGATTCTATTTCGATCTTTGTTCCATCAGGACTCATGGTAGGATGCGGATGATCAGCCGCAGTCGTTTTATGACCAGTCGAAAGCAACATCATCTCACCCGTATGACGATCTATCAAATAAATATTACGTGCAAAATCATCTCCGACAGCCCATCTGCCATCCGCTGAACCATGCACATGCCAGAGTCCGCTACCACTTTTCGTTTGACCCACGATCATCATTTCTCTAGTGCGAAGATTGACGATACCAAGCCCGGTTGGCCTTTCTCTTGTGCCCGAAGGTCCCCATGCAGACTCTTGTCCGGGGTTAGCGCCGGACACTGCTGTTCCCGCTTCAACATTTTTATTTGTACCGGGAATTTTTCTATGACCCATGATCGCAATCGCGACTTCATCTTTTGAAATAACCGCTTCATGTGTCACCCATTCGTATTCGGATTCAGGATACAAGGGACGCAATCCTGAACCATCAGACATTACTGTCCATGTACGCTGTGGTGATTTACCACCAGTCTCCCAGCAAAAAACAATTTCACCTGCCACCCATGGATTGGTTTGAATGTGCCCGACCTGGAACGGAACGGAAACAACATATTTTATTTCGCCGGTATGAATGTTCATCGCTGCAATACCTGCAGGACCGGCGCCCATATCCTGGGCCAAAGGTTTTTTCAATTTTTGTACCCGGTGCTAAATGTTTGGCCGCTTCCTGCATCCCTACCCGGAAATAAGCCCAGTCTTCATCACCATCCAGCGCCATATCACCACCGGCGCCTATTTCTTTTGGTGTAGTGCCGCAGATACGCTGATAGGCATCTTCTTTTTTCAATCTGCCTGCTTTGCTATCAGCAAATAATTTTTCAAGATCAACTTCTATAATTTGTACAGGTCTTTGTACCCTGCGTCGTGCCGTATCGCCGGGTGTGATGGGAATAGTATCTGTTCTTTCATTTCGCATGAAATACAGCTTCATTGATTTTCTCGCCACATTCAGCATACCGGTATAACCACCTTCAGTTACCTGTACAATTTCACCTGACTTTTCATTTACGGCCATTGCTTCTCCTTTGACACGATTAGAACGAAAGATGAGCCACTGCCCATCGGATGTCCATTGATTGTGTGTTTGGTAAATTTTTGAATCACCCTTTGGCGTGCTGGTGAGAAATGTGAGCATGGTCCCTGTGACAGGGTCTTTTACTATTTTCTTTTCTGAAGGAAAACGTTTTCCGATCTGGGCGCTGGCTGAAGATGCCAGGTAAAGCACTATAATAAAAAGATATCCTTTCATCAGCAACGCAATCTTAAAACATTAAATATATCCTGTTAAGAGCAGACAGCTATCCTGAAGTATCCTGTAAAAAATCACTTCATCAATGCGGCTAATTCATTCTTAGTAATTGTGAAAATAGTTCCATGGCGAATGCCCTGCGGCATTCTTATTTTATCAGATATATCTTCCCATTTTATGAGGTCTGCGGATGTGACAGCGCCGTACTTATGATCGCGGTATTTATCAAAATAAACGATCCATTGATCACCAATTTTAATAGCTGTCGGCCCTTCTGCCCAATAATTACCGGTGATCGGCATAGATGGAAAGTTATAGCCTTCTGTCAGTTTTGAACTTGTCGCGACCCGTATATTCTTTTGTGGCGGATAGCGGGTCTCATCTTTCAGAAACATAATAAACCGGTCGCCATCGGGAACGATGCTTGCATCGATGACATTGAAACCCTGGTTGTATAACAACTTTGTTTTGCTGAATTTCTTAAAATCTTTTGTTGTGACATAATAAATACGATGATTGTATCCACGCTCAACCGCTGTATCTGCCGGGAATTTTCCGGCAATAGTAGTGGCCCAGTAGATCATGTATATTTTTTTCTTTGCATCGTAAGTAATCTCCGGTGCCCAGCAATTGAGCGCCGAATCTTCGCCAGCCATAACAGGTATATATTGCTGCTCACTCCAATGGATCAGGTCGGGTGATGAGGCATAACCAATACCTTTATCCGTCCAGCTTACTGTCCATACCATGTGAAATTTATTGTCTGCACCGCGGATGATACAAGGGTCACGCATCAAACTGTCTTTACTGAGAACGGGGCTTAAAAAGGAGCTATCATGTTTTAAGGCGGTGAATCTGTAACCATCATAGCTATAAGCTAAATGCAAACCATCTTTTCCATTGTCTTTGAAATAGGAAAACAAATACACTTTGCCGGTATCAGTTTGCGCATTTCCAAACTGGATAGCTATAATAGCAAAGAAAATATTGATTAAGATTTTCATAAGTATCTTATCTGATGAGAGTAGCTGCCATTAATCCTATTACGACATCATTGGCTATTGCATATACGGTTAACGATTTCAAATCCTTTTCATTATTCAAAAACATACTCAATACAGTTGCTGCACCACCATCTATTGCCCTGTCGGAAAAACCTTTAATTGTTGTATAAGAAGAAAGCTCCTTGGCAAACTTACCCTCTTTTAGATACAACCGATCCGGCAACTCACAGCAAGCGTTAAACGCATAGCCATCAATATAATAATCCTGTTCGATAGGCCACCAGTTATCGGGATTGTTCAAGAGTAAGTGTATCGCTGTGTTCCATCTGTCATAATTCACAACAACCATTCCATTGGTGATACTGACTCTGCATGGGATTAGTGCTTCCTGCCATCAATAAATAAAATTCCGAAGCTTTGCCGGAGAAAGGGATGATCATTGAATCGGGAAAGTTATCCCATTGTGAAGTAAAGACAATGTTATTCAAAATGATATCTGATGGCGTTGCAAAAGGAATCTCCTCATTGAATCTCTGATCTCATTGATGAACCTGCAAGTTGTCTAAACCGCTGTCATCAATATTAGCCAGTTACAAGCGGGTAGGCCCAGTTGCCGATACCTTGTATTGGTAATTGCAAAGTAGGAACGGCCGGCCTTGGAGAAAGATATTGATGTTTGAAAATATTGGTGACTTTATCATTGAAGAATATTTATTTAAGCCCAGTTGCTCTGCAGAGTTTTTTTCTTTTTCTACTGTATAAGTATATGTTGAGTCCAATAAAAAGGTTAAAGGAAGAACGGGTTCAGACAGGCTGCCACCAGGTAAATACTCCTTGGCTCACTTTAAAGAAGGCTGTTTATCCCTGAAAATTATTCTTTACCTACAGCCGAGAGCATATTGTCTTCAATCCGGGCAGAATCCATTGTGTTTTGCGGATCATACATTCCATAATCTTTATATCTGGTAAACCCAGCTCGAATTTCTTTCCTGATAAATTGTATATACGTTGTCCGGCGATTTCGTCTGCTGTCCTTTCCACTCAATGACAATTTTATACAGATCCGCTGCCGGAGCACTAATGATAACGAGCAGGCTTTATCAACGGCCGAAGCCATTGTTTGCCATTTGGCTCTTTCACCATTTACAGTGATCATCGCCATAGCATCCTTTGGGGCTGGAACAATAATTTCAAAATAAGTCCTTTTTTAAGAAATTGTCTGATCAGTATAAGTATCTGTATTACCATTTCTTTTAAAATCAAAACTGATATCCGGTGTCTGCAGACTTGCATAATTCCATTCTGCCGGAAATCCCGGATGAATAGTCAGAGTATCATGCAATGCATCAGGTTGAATACCAAATAAACCTTCTACCAAAGTTCTTCCGGCCATACCAATAGGATCAGCAAAATCACGATAGAATTCGCCACGAATGGCATCATAAAAACTCAATTGTTCAAATCCGCCGGGGCTGGCACTCATATACATGCTTTCAATGATCGCACTTCTCCATAGACGATAAGCTTCTTCGCTTCGGTTGCCCTGCCAGTAAGCTAATGCTGTATTCAGATTTTCGGCCAAGCGCTACATTATTAAGAGACCAGGTATAAGGTTGCCAGTTGGTAGTGCTTAATAAATACAGATCCTTTTTCATTCAATCCTTTTGCCCTGACCGGGATATGTGCGGAATATGATTATCAACATACCGAAGGTTCAGGTATGACTGGAAAGGATCGGGCAGTTTCTGCATCAATTGCATGATAGATCGTCCATAATCCCGGTGATGGATGCACCAATTGTATTTCCCAGCAGATCTTTATACTCTGCATACGATCCTTGTGCGGTAACCATAAGTTTTTTTGAACCGCTTATAAATTTTATCTGCTTCTTTTTTATAGATCGTTCCATCTTCACCGATCAATGTGGCTAATTCAGCAGCCATTTTATTGGCCCGGTAATTATAAGCGGATGAATGAGTAACACCACCGCCACTGTATTGCAATGCATCACTGGCCCATATGGCTGCATAGGCATCATACAAACCATCTCCGTCCGCATCAAAATTTCTTTTTTCCCATGCCAGGTGTCTTTTGATCAACGGCCACATTTGTTTTACATAAGCTCGTATCGCCAGTCCAGTTAAAATGATTCAGTAGCTGATCAATAAAAACAAGATTCATATCATAATGGTGTGCACGGGTGATCGCCATTAGGATTTCGGGAAATATATCCGTTGCTGAATAAGGCAGTGCCGATCTTTTCCAGATGACGTGCAAGATGCAAAGCTGTATCCATCACCACCCCCGTAACAGGTGCAGCTGTTAATTGCGATGATGCATAACTGGTAAAATGTTTTCTTGCCCTGTCGTGCCAGCCCAATACATCAGCCACATAAGCCCCACGCCAGCCATTCAACCGCATCCGCCATGCCACTGCGCCATGCATATAAGAAGGAGATTCCCATATGGCATCGGCCGCAATACTTAATGCACCACCAATCGTATTAATATATGGATCTGGTGTATTAACTTTAACCCTTTCAGCAATTTTCTTTCTTGCTTCTTCTGCCATGGCAAAAAATCTTTTATAGTAAATTATATTCCTTAGTACACGGATGCAGCATTTTGAATAAGGAAATAGAATTCGCTATTCGTTAATGCTTCATCCTGCCGGTAACAACAGGAGCTGATGAAGCCGTTGAATTATATAAATCAAACGGCGATTTCTGTCTGAAGCATCTGCAACTTTTATCATTGATGCAGCGAGGAAATAATCCTGCGAGTTGTTTATTGATTTTTGATTTGGCTGACCGGCTTTATTCTGTGACAGGAAAATGCTGTATTTCATATCGTTCTTCTTCTGTCAATACTTTTCCCGATACCATATGATAAGATGAAAGATGTTTTTATCAATCGGATAAATATTGTCCCTACAATTACTCGGCTTGCAGATAAAAAGAAGATTCCGGATCAGCGCCGATATCACCATCTCTTGAAAACTTTTTACCCGCTTGCTCCGCCAAATGCCCAAACCAATTCAGCATTCCTGTGATATTTTTGAAATTTGTTTTAATGATCATTCCTTCCGCATCGGCCAATAGCCAAGAATGGTGATATACATCGATGCCGTTGACAAGTAATGGGTCTTTGATCTCGTAGATCATGGAGCCGGGCCGGTAAATTGCTTTGATATATTTTGCATCAATCAGCCATTTACTTTTATTGCCTGCTATTATCCCAAATTTAAAATTACCTCCCATGCCCGGCATGTACAAAGCAAACTCCGGCAGATCACCTGCTTCCACACGAAAAGCAGTGTTGGTTCCATACAATGCTCTTACAAATCTTCTTTTGCCATTCTCGATCACAAAATCAGTCCCTGATGGCCGATAACGCAATTCCCTTTCTTTACCATGCCACAAAGCTGTATCATTGAAAGATTGACCAATGGAAACATAATTCAAGGTGGTGAGAAAAAATATAAAAGAGATTTTCAGCATTCCATTATTCTAATTCATAATTCTTAATTCTCAACTCTAAACTTTTAACTCCTCATTAGAAGACATCATCCACCTTCGGACGACTATACTGTTCTTTACTATCTGTTGTTTTAGGTAAACCGAAATAAAAGTAAAGTGTCCGCTTCTTACTGCCGCTTAAATGATTCAATTCGCTTTGCGGGCCATAAACTTTCGTATTAGTAGTAAGACCCAGTGGCCAGTTTGGTGCCGATTGGAGGAATACAATCCAAAAAAGAAATATTTCCGACAGGAATTTCAGGGTGTGGTGTACCTGCACTGCTCAACGCATAAAAGTCAAAAAGTCTTACAAACAATCCGTCGTCGGGACTTGCGACATAAAATTTGCCTTCCACGGTACTCAGTTCCATCCACGCCACTTCGCCATAATAACCTTTAAATTCAGGATATATTACCGGCGAATAACCTGTATGTGTATTGTTATAAAGATTTTCCCAAACATTGACCTCTGTTCCTGCCAAACGATTCTTCCATTGACGGCAAGGCCCTTTCCCCAGCCATCGCGCAGATAAAACATAATTTTCCGGATAATTAAAACTGATTCCGGCAAATGGTTGATCACCTTCGATATTGTATTCATATTCCAGGCTTGTCCATCCGCTGGCATTGATCTTCCACTTTACATATTTCATGTTGCCGCTGTAAGTAAATTCAACAACCTGGTCATTTCCGTCTTTATATGTTTTGCTGCCGGTAAGGCTATCGTTACCTTTTACCAACACGGGTCCGTTATTGAATGAAAGAATATAATCACTGGAAACATTCTTTGTTGTCAGGAGTTTTCCCGATCTCCTGTCCAGCACAACACTTACCTCGCCACCACTGATGGTGTACGTGCTGTCTGTTTCTTTGAGTGAAGTCGAATCGTTCTTTGTCGTTACAAGATCCTTGATAAGCTCATTGTTGCGCTTTATTTTCACTACCCATTTATATATTTCTTTTCCAAAATTATCCTTTGCCACAATCACCAGCGCATCATAACTTTTATAATCGGCAGGTAATGTAAGGTCCAGTGAACCCTGTTTCGTCGGAGCGATGGCAGGAGCAGTAATAGTTCCTTTTTGCCTAACAATATATCCATCAAACCGGTCAAATGGTTTGTTGAAATCAACCAATGCCCAGTAAAACGTACACTGATCGGTATTGAGAAAATGATAACGATTTTCGATGCCGATCTGGCCACTAAACCCACCGACGTTTGTATGAAGTCCGCAAGCGGCCTGATAGGTAACAACTTGATCGGCGAAAATATTTTTCGCAATGCATAAAAACTTCCTTCCTTTTCACGATGAGGCCCAAGAATACCATCATTGGCATTGAGCCCGTTTGCATCAAGCACATTATTCAGGTCGGTTCTCATGACCGACTTCATCAATCATTGCCCAGATAAAACCACCCGCAGATCTTTGCGACTTCCAATGCAGCTCCCAGAAGTCTTCCATGGCGGAACCACCACCACCATCATCCTGTGAATGCAAAAATTCTGTCGGCATATAGATCAACGTATCATTCAATTTTCTTTGTGTGCTGTAGTAATCTTCATAGTGATCGCAATCAATTCCGTTGAACTGATTACCCGGGCGATGATGCGGATGAATAACGGGTCGTTTCTGAAAATCCCATTTCACAAAATCATCATCGAGTTCTTTATTGGTGCCCCCTTCGTTTCCATTATCCCAGAAAATAATGGACGGATGATTCAGATCTCTTAGCACCATTTCTTTTACTAATGGTTCACCGGCCTTCGTGCTGTAAAATTTTTGCCAGCCCGCCAATTCATCCAATACATAAATACCAAGGCTGTCACACAATTCTAAAAAATATTTATCCGGCGGATAATGACTGCATCGCACGGCATTCATGTTCATTTCTTTCAGCAGTGTAACGTCCATCACCTGTTCATCATTACTCAATGTTCTTCCTGTCTCCGGCCAAAAGCAGTGACGGTTAACTCCTTTAAATTTTACCTGTGTGCCATTGATATACACTCCCATACCATGCCTTATTTCAATGGTACGGAAGCCGAATTTTTCATTCAATTCATATAATTTTTCCCCTGATGCATCCTGTAAAACTACATTGGCATTGTACAGATCAGGGGTCTCCGAGGTCCATGATTTAATATTTGACAACTGCATGTTGACAACGATATTCTCATCCACTTTTGAAACAGCAGTCTTAATGGAGGAAATGATCTTCCTGTTGACATCAGTAATTGTCGTAACCACGAAAGCATTATGCACTAAGCTTTTTGCCCAAACCTGCATTGAAAATTTTCCGTCAGCTTTTGCATCAATGCCAACATAGTCTATATATTGTTTCGGCGTCAGCTTCTAAAAATACAGGACGAAAAATGCCACCGAATACCCAGTAATCAGCTAACCGTTCTGCATTGTTCACACTCGCGTCAGCGCTCATTTTACTTACCGTTACTTCCAGTATATTCAGCTTATCATAAAATAAGAGCGATGAAATATCATATTTGAAACGATAAAAAGCACCCTGGTGAATGGCGCCTGCTGATTTTCCGTTGATCTTGACTTCTGTATCCGTCATGCTGCCGTCAAAAACAATATTGACCATTTTTGCCTCTCCATGATGCAGGCACTTTGAACTGGTACTTGTACATGCCTTTCTCATTATAAAATCTTGCATTCTTACCATTGGTTCTGTAATCACGGCCATAATTATAATTCCCATATCCCTGTTGCTCCCAGCAGGAAGGCACTTCAATCTTCTTCCATTCATCGCTGTTCCGTCCAGCCGTGCAATAGAAATCCCATGTCACTGTATGTTTGGCATCAGTACCCGAGAGATACTGAATTTGTTTCTGTTGAGCATGTATAGTTTGAACAAAACAAATCAACAGGATGAATAATAATTGGCTGCTCTTCATTTTGACTTTCCCTTTTTACTTTTTACTTCCCGCATATTTATATATTTCACTGCCAGCAAGAAGAAATGCTCCCACTCCATATATCTCTGTACTGTCAGCATTCACCTTATCAGGAGCGGCGCCAATAGGTTGTATATATCCAAGCATGCCGTCGGGATGTATAGATAAATTCAATGCCGTCCATGCTTTTTGCACAACAGGCCAGTAAGTTTTTTTATCAAGTAATTTACTATTCAATCCCCACGCCAGACCATAAGTATAAAATCCGGTACCGCTCATTTCTTTTACCGGATAATTTTCAGGGTCCAGTAATGAAGCATGCCAGCTTCCATCCGGCTGCTGTATGGATGCGATCGTTGCAGCCATATCTTTATACAACTTTTCAAATCTTTTTCTGCCGGGATAATTTTTTGGCATATTATCTAATACCCTCGCCAAACCGGCAAACACCCAACCGTTGCCGCGACTCCAAAAAACTCTCCTGCCATTCTTTTCTTTCTTTTCTAAATAACTTCCATCTCTCGAATACAGGTGTTCAACACTGTCGTACAAATAATCAGTCGTCTTCCACCAAAGCTTTACCGCAATATCAAGATATTTTTTATCACCCGTAGCGGTGCTGAGATAACTTAGTGCCGTCGGCGCCATAAACAAGGCATCACACCAAGCCCATTCACGATCAGTAATGTTATTTTTCCATTCGAGACTTTCATCATGCGGCATTAAAACAATACTGTCTGCCTGGCGGCGAAAATTGGTGATCATTTTTTCGTCCTTATACTTCATATATAATAATGAATAGGTCTGACCAATACAATAATCATCAGCATGAAAATGCCGCGGTCCTGTTTGCCAATTCAGGCTGTCGCCTATTGCAACAAGCCTTTGAATATATTTTGGGTCTTTACTGATCTTACTCAAAGCCATAATACCGGTGTAGCCTGCAGCATTTGTCCAATCCCACCAGGGATGTTGTGATCCTTTCTCCTTCCATGTGTTCAATTGCCAGTCAGCAACTTTTTCCATCGTGAGCAGAATTTGCTTTTGTTGTGCAACTAATTTAAAGCTCACACAAACCAGTATCAATAAAATTTTGTATTTCATTTTTCTAAATTTATTCTAATTATGGCTGACAGGCGACTTAACTATTGTCTCTTTTATAGCGCTGTATGCCTTTTTTAAACCTCCGAGGTCAATGAGTATCCCATCCAGTATTACACCCGGATCAACAGTATAAATCCGCAAGCTGTGTTTACCGGAATATAAATAAGATATTGGCACTTTTTTCTCAGCTTTATTACTTAAAACATTTTGCTTCCATTCCTCACTTCTTCCATAGGTGCGAAAGTCCACCAATTGCAAAGGCCCGTTGTCTACTGCTACTGCATAGCGCATACTGCAGGTATTATTCAACGAGTGGGTTGGCAAGCTCAAAACGGTAACGACAGCATTAGCTGGTGAGAAGGTATAAAAATCATACTCTACATACGAATTGTTTTTCCTGATCCAACCAGTATCGTTCAACAGTTGCATATCCTTCACTGGTGCAATACGCGACTGCAATGCTACACCTGCATAACCTAAACCCGGCAACGGTTGCCACTCGCCATATACCTGCTTTTTCCGTCGGCTATAATGAGCAGATTGAATGGAAACATAGCCATTATTCTCGATAAAGCCTCTGAAGTTGTTTAAAATACGATTAGCTCCATGCACTGCAACAGCCATGTGCCTGCCGTCAGCTTCAAACCTGATCTGCCCATTGAATGTTTCATTCGCGGGAACTTTAGTCCAATCAATTGTTACATACAAACGTACTTGTTTCTTGCCGGCCTCAGCGCTTAGTGTACCCCTGGTTGCTGAAAGTTTTATCCATGGTGCTGAAGCAGAAGCGGTCCATTCTAACGGTTTATTGTTAGTCAAAAAAACATCAATGAAATACTGTTGATCGTTCAATCTGTCAAATGCCGGCAGTTGCCATCCAGTTTTACCTGGTAACAATGAAGAATCTTTTGTAACATATCCTTCCGGTGCAATACTCCAGCCTGTTGACCCGTCAATATTGATAGCTGGTAATTCAGGGGCAAGAAACACAGGAAGATTTCTTGGTTGCATTGACATCATGCTTTTCCACTTTCCGCCTGATAACTGATTATTGAAGTGATCTGTTTCAGCAATGATGCTGTCGTAAGCTGCCTGTGATTGTTTTGCATAATCAAAAGCGCTCAACCGGTTTTGCTTTGCATAGAAAAAACTTTTGTCTCTGTACAAAAATTTCTTATTTATCAATGAGGCCCCCACTACCGGGTAATAAACTAATTGATAAAATGCCGCAGCATCTTTTGCCTTTATTTGTGTACGAATGGCTTTTACTTTATTCTCTAGTTTTTGGTAGCGATCAATTCTTTTTTGTGCCTCATCGCCATAATAAAAATGATTGAATGTTGTATAGTTTGTTTTAGTAGTAGGTTCGGTTTGGCTCCAGCCCATAAACTCCGGTCTTCTTTCAAAAGCGAGACGGTAATATTCCCACAAAGTATTATTTAATGCCGGAGCATTTTCTTTTCCAAAAATAAATGAAAGCCAATGCTGCAAATGCTGCTTAGCATAGTTATTGTTCTTAAATGGCGTGACATCATACGCCATATCCATAAACATTTCAATGTTATATTCCAATGGTTTTATATCACCCACGTTTAATACCCACAACCTGTTCGATCCATTTTCATAAGCCTTCATCATTTCTTCCTGTATCAAAGCCGGGTGGGTAGTACTGATCCAGAGATAATCATGAGGACGGCCCCAATATGAAGCATGATAATATACTCCCGAACCACCGGGCCGTTTCATCTCTTGCTCATTATTCAGCCGCTGTATATAGCCATAGTTATCATCGGGCCATACCAATGTTACGTCATCAGGAAGTTTTAAGCCATTATCATAAATATCCAGTACTTCTTTATAAGCCGTGAATACCTGGGGGATGGCTGTTACATCACTATTTATATACTTAGCAAGTAATTGCCGCTGATCTTTAAAAATATTTTCCAGCAAAGGCACTGCTTCCTTCTCGTCTTTAATTCCTTCCATTTTGCTATCATGAACGCCCCGCATACCTAACGTATAAATGGCGTTGATTCCGCTGCTTTCTTTTACACGGTCTTCCCAATATTTATAGACTGCTTCTTTATTAGTGCTATAGTTAAAATGACCCATTGTTTTTTCATTCCACTCACCCACATTATTACGCAGCATTGGCTCGGCATGCGACGATCCAATTAATATTGCATAATCTTCAGCTACTTTAGCATTACCCGGAATTTTGAAAAAAGCTTTCGTACAATCATGCATGGCAGGCCAGATGAGATTGGCTCTTAAGCGTAGCAGCAATTCAAAAATTTTCGCATAAGTTTTCGGACCGATATCACCTGTTTCGGGTTCAAAGGTTTTTGCTGCCCAGGGTTGCAGCCCCCAGTCTTCATCATTTAAAAAAATGCCCCGGTATTTTACTGAAGGTTCTTTCGAAACATACGAACCGGAAATAAATAATTGCTTCCTGGACGGTGGTACCACATCGGCCCACCATACCCAGGGTGAAACGCCTACAGTACGGGATAGTTCAAACAGACCATAGGCAGTACCGCGGCGGTCGCTGCCGGCAATAACCAATGCCTGCTTAACACCTTTCATAGGGGTATTGATGGCGGTGATCATAAAAGATTCCCATTTATGATTGATCTCAGAAACATCCAGTTTCTTTGCTTTAACCAGCCCGTCAATAAAAGATGATTCACCAATTGTTCCTGCAACAATTACATAGCTGTCAGTTTTTGCAATGTCTGAAATAACTGATGGCTTTATACCGCTTATCAATGCGATATCCGAGGCAACTGCATTGGCAGCAATGCTCACCACTTTGGCCTCCGTAGTATCTACAAGAATTGCAGGGACCCTGTTTTCTTTTATTAACGGAAAAACTCCTTGTCGCCAGGCCGCAACTATTTGCAAGGATTTTACCGGATTGCTTTGAGCAGCGATCACCAAAGAAAAAAGAGAAAAGCAAATCGTTAGTATCCAGTTCTTTTTCACACTGAAAAATTTGTTGTTACAGAGAGTCCAAATTCGCTGATTTTTTTCTACCAAATATTAGCTAAAACTATTAATATCAAAACAATTTCCATCCTGTGCTATCGGCAGGACAGCACTTTAGTACAATGGGTAGATTCGAATCAAATTTGATGATAGTTCAGCTCAGAAAAAAGGCAATCAATTCACTGCCCTTACAATCAGAAGATAATAAATTTTCTTATAAATGAAACCAGAGAACAAAAATGACTAAGTTTGGAATACCCTATAGAATTTACACTATAATTATTACCTGAACTGATGATTGCAAACCCAATTTTTATCCTGTTTGTTGGCATCCTGATCGTAGTAGGAGGTATCATTGGTTTTAAGCTCCACCCGTTTTTAGCTTTATTGCTGGCTGCATTGGTGGTAGCTCTTCTTACACCGCTGGCATCTGTAGAGCAGTTTTTCCTTTCAAAAGGCATGTCAGCTTCAGAAGCGCTGCAACAATCGCATAAAAGTATTGGTGAACGAATAGGAGTGGAATTTGGCAACACCTGCGCCAAAATCGGTATCCTGATAGCCATGGCAGCTATTATTGGCAAATCAATGCTTGATAGCGGGGCAGCAGAAAAAATTATCAGGGCCATTCTGAAAATAACAGGAGAAAAAAAAGCGCCAATTGGCTTTGTCTTCAGTAGTTTCCTGCTTACTATTCCTGTTTTTGTAGATGCAGTAATTTTTTTGATGATGCCTTTAGCAAAAGCAATGGGAATGCGGTTAGGTAAAAACTATTTGCTGCTGGCTTTATCCGTCATCGCTGGCGCAGTGATGGCAAACTCTTATGTACCGCCTTCTCCCGGCCCCTTGTTTTTGGTAGGCGCTATGAATGTGCCGATCGGTTTGATGATGATTTGCGGAATACTGCTAGGAATTTGTACAATAACCGTGGGTTATTTTATTGCTGTGTGGTTAAATAAAAAAATGCCCATCCCCCTGCGTGATGCTCCTGACGCCAGGCTGGAAGACATCGCGACTATTGCTAAAAAAACCGATAAGGAATTACCTTCTTTAGGCTGGGCAGTGCTGCCAGCAGCATTTCCGTTGGTTACCATTTGTATTCATTCGGTTCTTATAACTTTTACAAAACCCAATACTGCCTTGACTGATTCAGCAGTTCTTAATAAAATTTTGGATGTCATTTTATTTTTTGGTGATAAAAATATTGCCATGCTCATGGGTGCCATTTTTGCCTTGATTGTTTTAGCGAAGCAGAAAAAAACAACCCGTGAAAAACTGACTTCATTTACTCAAACAGCATTGATGACAGGCGGAGGAATTATTTTAATTACTGCTGCCGGTGGTGCTTTCGGTGGTATGTTGCAGCAATCGGGCATTAGTCAAAGTATAGCCAATGCTACCAAAGATTATCAGATGGCATTGATCCCATTGGCATTTTTAATAACGGCAATTGTCCGTACAGCACAAGGTTCGGCAACAGTTGCATTAATTACAGCCTCAGGAATTTTAGCAGGCATGGCGCAAAATGCAAACCTGGGATTTCACCCGGTATATTTATGTCTTGCTATTGGCAGCGGTGCAAAATTGATTCCCTGGATGAACGATGCTGGTTTCTGGATCATGTGCAAAACAAGTAACCTGACTGAAAAGGAAGCCCTAAAAACGATTGCCCCGATGCAATCTTTGATGGGCATAACTGGATTAATTTTGACCATGATTGCAGCAAAGCTTTTTCCAATGGTATAAGTTGATTTTGGAAAAAATAAAAAGTAATTTTCTGCATATCACAATCTTATAATGGAACCACATAGACACATAGCGCACAATAGAAAGAAACACATAGAAACCAGCCTGACGGCAGTCAGGTCTATGTGACAACCTATGTTTCTATGTGCCTATGTGGTTCAAAAAAATATACGGTTGCTTCATACGGATAGACAGTAAATAAAAAGTCAATTTCCAAATGGACAATATAGTAATACAAACGACGACGCAGGATAATGTTGGAATAGTAGCCAATCCATCTGGATTGAAAAAGGGTGCGGTTGTTTTGGATGGAATTGTTTTGCTGGAAGATATTCCGATGGCACATAAGGTTGCTTTAATATCATTTGAAAAAGATGATTTCATTATACGTTATGGACAAACGATCGGCTATGCAAAAATTCCAATTGAAAAAGGAAGCTGGGTCAATGAAAGCAACATGAACTTGCCTCAGCCGCCTGATTTAAATGAAATTCCATACATCAAAAAAACATTTCCAACTACTGAACCATTAGAAGGCTACACTTTTCAAGGTTATAAAAATGCTGATGGTAGTGCAGGTACAAAAAATGTATTAGGTATTACAACCAGTGTGCAATGCGTGGCAGGCATTACCGATTTTATTTGTCAGAAAATCAGAAAAGAGTTGTTGCCGCTTTATCCCAATGTGGATGAGGTGGTAGTGTTCAATCATAGTTACGGCTGTGGTATTGCCATTGATGCACCAGGTGCTATCGTTCCTATTCGTACCATTCAGCACATTGCACAGAATCCCAACTTCGGTGGAGAAATTATGATCATAGGTTTGGGTTGTGAAAAATTACGACCCGAAAGATTATTGCCTACCGGACAGCTTCCTTCTGAAAGTTCCATTCTTTATTTGCAAGATGAATCTTTTGAAGGCTTTGGCGATATGGTGAACGGTATTATGCAGATGGCTGAAACGCATTTGCAAAAACTCAATCAGCGAAAGCGTACAACTTGTCCGGCCTCAGATTTAGTAGTGGGTATGCAATGCGGTGGAAGCGATGCTTTTTCTGGTTTAACAGGTAATCCCGCTTCAGGCTTTGCGGCTGATCTGATTGTAAGAGCAGGTGGCACTGTATTTTTTTCAGAAGTTACCGAAGTCCGCGATGCCATTCATTTACTGATACCAAGAGCTATTGATGAAAGGGTTGCCGATGCATTGAAAAAAGAAATGGCCTGGTTTGATAATTATTTACAAAGAGGAAGTGCAGACCGGAGCGCTAATACAACGCCCGGCAATAAAGGTGGCGGCTTAAGTAATATTGTAGAGAAATCTTTGGGCTCAGTTGTAAAATCCGGTACAAGTCCGATCATTGATGTCATTTCACCCGGTGAAAAGATCCGTAAGAAGGGATTGAATTTTGTCGCTACGCCCGCCAGCGATTTTGTTTGCGGCACATTGCAGTTAGCTGCCGGAATGAATATCCATGTTTTTATTACCGGCAGAGGCACCCCTTATGGATTAAATATGGTACCTGTAATAAAAGTAAGTTCAAATTCAAAACTGAGTAACCGCTGGCATGATTTAATTGATTTTGATGCAGGCCCGATTGCTTTCGGCAAAAAAACCATTGAGGAAATGGGTTGGGAATTATTTCATCTGATACTTGAAGTAGCCAGCGGCAATAAAAAAGTAGCGACGGATAAATTGGGTATATATAATGATCTTGTGTTGTTTAACCCGGGGCCATTGACTTGATTTTAGAAAACAGATTTATGCCAGGAATAAAAGAGTTATAATTACACGCCTGCCGAATTCAAATCGTACTATTCCAAAATAAATGAAATTTTCTGTCGATAAGAAAGGGCCAAAAATAAAAGAGTTTCATATAACACCCATTGCCGTCACTGATCCTCCATTGCTCAATGCTGCAGGGCTTCATGCTCCTTATGCACTCCGGACCGTAGTAGAATTAGTAACCGAAGATAATGTCAGTGGTATTAGCGAAATTCCGGGAAATATTGCGATTGATAAAGCTTTGGATAAAAGTAAGTTGCTGATCATTGGCCAGGATCCTTTCCAGTTGAATCAGGTCAAAGATTTACTGATTGCCAATTTTGGTATTGATAAAACTTCAGAGAGAGGTGATGCACCGTGGGACCAGCGTACACTGGTACATATTTTCAGTGCCATTGAAGTAGCTTGTCTGGATATTATCGGCAAAATTATCAACCGGCCTGTTGTTGATTTGCTGGGCGGTCGTCGCCGGGAAATCGTTCCGTTTTCGGCATACCTCTTTTATAAATATGAAGGAGCAGGAGGCGAATTGGGTTTCAAAACAAACCCCAATGCTATAGGTTGGGATGCCGCACGGCAGGCAAGTGCATTGAACCCAACTGAAATAGTAGCACAGGCGAAAGCTATGTGTAATGAATTTGGGTTTACCTCTATAAAATTAAAAGGCGGAGTTTTCGAACCACGCCAGGAAGTGGATGCAGTATTGGCACTACGTAAAGCATTCGGAGCAGATGTACCCATTCGTATTGATCCTAATGCACTCTGGAGAGTTGAGACAGCTATTGAATATGGTAAAGAAATGGAAGGAGTAATAGAATACCTGGAAGATCCTGTTCGGGGCCAGGAAAATATGGCATTGGTGCGAAAGGCTTTGAAGACGCCTCTGGCAACTAATATGTGTACCACTTCTTTTGAAGATATTCCACGAAGTATTCAGTTAGGTTCGGAAGATATTATTTTAAGTGACCATCATTTTTGGGGAGGCTTGCAGGCATCTATGACCTTAGCTGGTTTATGTCAAACTTTCGGCCGTGATTTATCTATGCACTCCAATTCTCATTTAGGAATTTCTTTGGCAGCAATGGTACATTTGGGTGCAGCGATCCCGAATTTAAAATATGCCCTGGATACTCATTATCCATGGCAGTCAGATGAAATAATTATTGGAGGACGGTTTAAATTTGAAGATGGACAAGTGGCAGTGCCAACCGGTGCAGGTTTGGGTGTTGAATTGGATAGAGAAGCATTAGCAAAATTGCATCAAAACTATTTAGCTTGTGGTTTAACTAAACGCAATGACGAAACAGAAATGCAAAAAGTGAAAACCGGCTGGACTTTTAAAGCAACGAGATGGTGATTTTATTTCTGAATTAAAAATATACTTATTGTCTCTATGAAGCAACCATATATTTATTTGAACCACATAGACACATAACACACAATAGAAAGAAACACATAGAAACCTGCCTGACGGCAGTCAGGTCTATGTGACAACCTATGTTTCTATGTGCCTATGTGGTTCCATTATACGGTTGTGAAATGCAGACTGTCAGTAAAAATATTTTTCAACAGTAAACAAACACTCCTTTGAGGACTTTAGGTTTATGGAATTAACACAAATAAAATCATCGCTGGAAGACGGTCTTCTTTCTTTTCCCATTACAGACTTTAATGAAAAAGGAGAATTTAATCCCGGTACTTATACCGATCGCATAGAATGGTTTGTTGGTCATAATGTATCCTCCGTTTTTGTAGCTGGCGGAACCGGTGAGTTCTTTTCACTTTCTGCAAATGAGTACCAGCAAATAATTTCGATTGCTGCAAAAACAGTTGCCGGACGGGTGCCAGTTATTTCCAGTGTGGGCAGAAGTATTCCCGAAGCAATAGCTTTTGCAAAAATGGCTGAACAGGCAGGCATTGATGCGTTGTTACTTTTTCCACCTTACCTCACCGAGTGCCCGCAGGATGGAGTGTATGAATACGCTAAAACGATTATTCAAAGTACTTCACTGCCCGTTATTTATTATAACCGGAGCAACGGAGTTTTATCAACAGACTACGTTAAAAAATTAGCGGATACCTGTCCTAATTTGATCGGGTTGAAAGATGGAACAGGCAATATGCAGGATTTGAACGACACTATAAAGACTGTTGGCAAACGGCTTTCTTATATTGGTGGTGTACCCACTGCTGAGATCATTGCTGAAGCGTATTTATCTATTGGAGTAAACACATACTCTTCAGCAGCGTTTAATTTTGTTCCTGAATTAGCCAACCATTTTTATAAAAGCCTTCGTGCAGGCGATGCAGCAACAGTAGCCCGGATCACGCAACAGTTTTATATTCCATTTGTACGATTACGCAGCAAAAAAAATGGTTATGCAGTGAGCCTGATAAAAGCAGGAGCAAAAATAATTGGCAAAACTGCCGGTGATGTGCGGCCACCGCTAAAAATGCCAACAGAAGCAGAGGTGAAAGAATTAGAGAGAATAATTTTACAGAGTAAATAGTCTTTTTTATTTTACTATAACCAACGGTGCGCCATTCACTGCAACGTTTTCAATTTTAATCCCGGAATATTTGGTCTTGAGTGCCGGCGTTTCGGCCGTAGCGGTAATATCCCTGAAAACAATATTGTGAACAGTATCTGCGGGATTACCTTCCATTTCACCAATACTTTTGCACTCCACTTTAATGTTCGAGAAAGTGATATTGCGAACTGTTGCAAATGGCTTTTCATTGCTTCCGCCCATATCAAAGAATTGTCTCCACGGCGCCATACTGATAATGGTTCCACATTTACCCGTGATATTCTCGATAGAATATTCTCATATACCTGGTAGGTATCAGGCCGCATTTTCAATCTTAATATCGGGTTGTTATTATTCACTTTGCAATTTCTCACCGTGATGTTATTGCCATGAATACATTCGCTGCCCAATGTAAGTGTACCATGTGATTCCCCAAAGTCGCAATCTTCAACAAGCACATCTTCCACCGCACCATTTTCTGATCGCAAACGTGCATCAGGCCCTTTTCCTCCTTTTATACAAACTGCATCATCGTTTACGGAGATATAACAATTCCGGATAGTTACTTTTTTACACACGTCAATATCAACTCCATCAGTACTTGGTGCGGGTACCGGTTTAAATGGTGAACGGATATCACAGTTCTCGATCAATACATTATTACATTGATATAAATGCGTGGTCCAGAATCCTGAATTGTGCAATTTCACATTCTGAATGGTTACATTATTGCAACCCCATATAAAAAGCATGCGGGGCCGGTGTACTTCAAGGTTCGTTGCCGATTTGCCGATCTTTCTCATTGAATCACGATAAGCCCAGAAGTATTCCCAAAAATGAAGCCCGTTGCCATCAATTGTCCCCGGCCCAGTTATACTAAAGCTATCAACATGATACGCATTTATCAACGCTGCATAATAGTAAATACTTCGTCCTTCCATGCGAGATGGAATTAATGGATAATTGGAAATATCATCAGAACCTTTTAACATGGCGCCTTCCTGCAACAGAAGTTTCGTCTTCGGTTTAAAAAATAAAGCACCGGTAAGGTAAACACCTTTGGGAATTACAATAGTGCCGCCTCCGTTAAGTTCCGCTTTGTCAATTACGTTTTGTATTGCAATCGTATTAAGATTTGTGCTATCGGAACTGGCTCCGTATTTTGTAATGACATAATCCTGCGAGACAGCATCAGCTACAATCGCACTTAGAAATAATAATGGTAATAATTTTTTTATCATTTATCGGTCTTTAATTAATTAGTAATTGTTTTTGCTTTCCACCTACCGGTTCATCCCTGTCGCAGGCAATTTCGCCATTGGCATAATGCAGTTCCGCCAGTTGTATCACACTTCTTTTATCTTCAAATGAATTTTTAGCAGCGGGGTTATCTTTTCTCCTGCCGGGATGCGTGAAATAAAAAACATAAGCTCTATCGCCATTCACAACTACATCACAATGTCCGCCGATAGCCTGGTCATCTTTTCCTTTGCCTGGTTCTTCGAGTATTCTGCTAGTTTGCTTTGCCCAGTTCAGCAGATCATCCGATGAATAAATCTCCATTCCTTTCCATACATCAACGATCATCCAGAATTTGTCTTTCCACATGAACACTTTTGGTCCCTCGCCTCTTGCAGCAATTGCCCTGCCTTTATCTTCCCATTGATACAAATCCTTGCTATCAGCATACCAGATAGATTTGCCATCTTTTTCGTTGTTGTACCAAAGACGCCATGTTCCATCAGGCAATTGAAGTATACTCGCATCAATCACCTTATCATTCACCAGTTTTAAAGTTGATTCATAGTTCCAGTTCTGCAGATCTTTGCTTGTGAGATGAATGATATTCCGCGGATGATTCCAATTCTCAAAAATCCCCGGCACATAAGTAAGATACATGTGGTATGTTCCGCTATGCTCGATTATGTCCGGCGCCCAGAAAGTATAACCGCTGTCGGGTCTATAGTTAATATTGGCTGTGTCTTTGTATTTCCATGTTTTTCCATCTGCTGATTCAGCAATACCGATCCTTGTTCCATGCACCCATTTCACACCGGTACTGTCATTGAGTGTTGCTCGACGGTTTGTATAGAACATCCACCATTTTTTCTTTTGTTTGTTATAAATGACAACAGGGTCGGCAGCACCATGATAAACAGGATCATCAAATAGTGGTTTTGGTACATATTTTTGTGCCGTCAATTCAGAAACAAACAACGCTGATAAAAAAAGAAAGATGATAGTAACTGATCTCACTTATTGCAATTTTACCGGGGTTAAGGTCACAGGGCCCAATAAACCAGACGGTAAAGGTTTCCATTCCGATGCATTGAATAAACCGTTCTTCACGTTCTCTCTTCTTCTTGCCGGCATATTGGTATTATAAAATATTTTCCAGGGAATATTATTGCGATCCATATAAGCGATACGGTTGGCCATCAGGTTGGCGACAATGATTTCCAGTTTATTGTTTTGTTGAAATGCAGAAGCAGGAATTATGCATTGAAACGTTGGTCCGATAAGCGTTGTTATTTTTTTACCATTCAATATTACTTCTGCTGTTTCATTCACTTTTCCAAGATCCAGTATCCATGATGTTGTACATTATCGGTTGGTTTATCAAATGAAATTGAATATTTGGCGGTACCTGAAAAATTTTTTACATCATCTCCATTCAATTCTGTCCATGAGCCTAACTTATTCTGTAGTAACGTTTGAAGGGATAGTTGGGCCGCCATCTAAAAATTCAACTGTCCACTCGCCTTTTATTTGCTGCGGCTGTTCTGAACTTTCTATATAGGGGAAAATATCTCCTGTTCTGGTATCATAATACGTTTGAACGATAATAGATTCAAAGGGTTGGAGTTGCAGATAAACCTCAAAAGGTTCAGGTCTTATCTTTTTCTTGAGCCGGGCAAGTCCTGTTTTGCCGGTCATTGGATCAAACAAAACAGCACTGTTTGCATGCATTTGTAAGGGAATCCAATCAGCTATTGCTTTGTCAGACCGGTTGGTAATAAAATAAACCCAGCCATCTCCATTTCTTCTCCGGGTAAACTGAACTCCTTGCCCAACCATAATTTCGGGCTCCAGGCCAACGGCGTCAAATAAAGATTCAAGAAAACTATCCTCAAAGAAATGCCCCTTTCCAACATCTGCAATGCTCATCGATCCAGGTACAACAAGTGGCTTATCTATCTTTTTTTGACCGGGAGCTCGTGGTACAGCAATTGATCCCGAAAGATAGAATCGTAGTGAGTCGATCTTTCTTTGTAAACGAAGCCTTTCCCGCCCTCCCGTATCCAACCCAGGAACATCATGAGGCGGCTCTTTATAAAACATAACAATGCCTCCTTGCTTTACCAGGTCAAAAAGTTTCTCTATGCTCTTAAGAGGCATTAGTTTATTGGCAGGCAATAAAATTGCTTTATAGGCATGTCCTCCGGAAATGATCCGGCTTCCCTGTACTTTAAATTTTTGCAATTGACGATCAGAAAAGAAATCAAAACCATAACCTTTCTCAAGCATCTCCCTGGAAACTTTCTCAAAGTCTGTGTTCTCAAAATTCCTTTCCATGCCATCGAAATGCTGCAAAAGTGTGTTCCCTGGCTCTGAATAACGATCTGCTAACGGATAGTATAATAATATGTCGTTATCCGGTTTACTGTTTTGCAAAAATGATTGCACCCGGGTTATGTATTCATTCAGCACATGAAAATCTTTCCATTGCGGGTTCGTGGGTTGAAAATGCACCGCTGCATAAAACAACCAGCCGGGCCATGGCGCATCTTTTGGAGAATAAGCAGTACCATGATAAAAGATATGGTTCACACCTCCGAGAAAATAAAGATCAATTGCTTTCTTCACATCGCCTAATGAAGAAAGAAAATGTTCATTCAACCATGTGGCAGATTCTGATGAAACCAATTTTTTTCCTGTAACATTAGCCGCTGATGTAGCAAACTTGAAACGAAGTATATCATTCCCTTCAGTTTCGGGAATATCCACTACACTGTAAAGATCCAATGTATTTGCGGGTGATCCATGTGACTGATTGCGCAATATCTTTCCTTTCGACACTCCCCATTTCTTCCACTCCTTTGTAAAATTATCGAGGATCAGTTCATCAATCACGGAACGGTAATCATAAATAACCCGGCTATTTTTCTCAGCATCAGCCTTTCCAAATAATGCAGGCAATTGATCTTTGAGATCGTAGCCTTTTCTTTTTTTAAACTCATCAAGAAAATCGTTTGTCCAGTTTGCCTGGCCTCTTGCATCATCTACTTCATATGAATCATTAAAGAAACCGCGGAGCCAAGAAAGATCATACCCTTTAAATGCTTCATCAAATTTTTTGAAATAATCTTCAGCCGCTTTTGCAGAAAAATGATCAATGGCATATCCTTCGCCACCCGGCGCTGCTCTTTCTACCATTTTGCCGTGTAATCCTTCAAACAATGCATACAATGTCCATTTCCCATCCGGCGCAATCCAAGTCAGTTTACCGTTTGCATCTACATTCTTTGTCAGATCGATCGGGGTCTTGTTACCGGAATAAGCCACCAGCAATTTCAATGGCAGCTTACCGGGATATTGTATCTGGTCAAGGGCCAGTGACTGCAGGTTCTTATTTACATAGACAGGTTTAAGAATGGTATCAACAGAAGCTGGTTTATTGTTGGCAGTTCTCACCAGGCTCTCCTGCGTATATTCTATATTATCTTTTAATTCTTCGCCCCCATTTACTGTATAAGTTTTATAATAGATCGTTTTACTGGCATCATCATCTTTCACCCATGGTCCGCCAAACGGCCAGCCTGTTGCATTAGCGAGATCAACACCGATGCCCAATCTTTTAGATTCATTTAATGTATGCACGAGCATCTGCATCCATTTCGGCGATAGGAAATCAATGAACTCTTTTTCATATCCGTATATGCCATAGATCGGCGTTATTTCCACTCCGCCTAGCCCGGCTTTCTGGTATTGCTCCAGGTTCCATGTCAGGTCTTTTTTATTTACCGCGCTTCCCTCCCACCACCATCTTGTCCATGGCTTCATCGTCTTTGTTACGGCAGGCCATTTTATTTGTGCTTCGCCAGTTGTCGCTAAAACAAGAAATAAAAGAAAGAGAATGATTTTTTTAAACATGCTTCCTTGTTATAATTAATGAGTGAGTATCTCTACATCTTTGATATGTTCAGGGAACCAAACTGTCATTTCTCCTTTGCCCCTGTTTGCCCATGAGTAATAAGGTATGGCTACAAATGGTTGTGTTACCGTATTCACTTTATTTTCTTTTTCGTCTGTTATAATTGCAGTGGCGTTCGCTTTTAAAACCGTGATGCCATTCAGCATGTCAGGTTTATATTCCGCATTGAAACTTATATTCTCCGGCAATACTATATTGGACGCCTTGCCATTATTATCTTTCCATTCAGCACAAAAAATAATAGGACCGCGTTGCAAAGCCACTTTGCCTGCATCTTCTTTTAATTTATCCGTTGCGATAACTCTCCGGACTTCCATCGGCAGGTTTACCTCCACCACATCATTTTTTTTCCAGGTCCTGTTTAATACGGCGTAGCCATTTTCCAAAATGTAGTCAACCGGGCTGCCATTTATCTTTATCACTACTTTCTCATTTTTGCTCTTTTCAAAAGAATAGAGGTCGGAAGGTATTGCCATTTCCTGCGCCCAGCCCGGAATACGGATCATCAATGAAAATGCCATGGAAGATTTTGGAGATATTGTGAATTTCAGATCGCCATCCCAGGGATAATTATTTTGTTGTGTGATATCAACCGGTTTATTCAATATCATCAACGAAGCACTGCTGCTTGCAAAAAGATTCACAAACAGCTTGTCATCTTTCTGTGCATACATATAACCGGGTACTGATGGAAGTAACCGGACGACATTTGTCGGGCAACAGGAACATTCAAACCAACCGGAACGTTCACCTTCCATATCACCATGCTTGTAGTTATTTCGTATCTGCATGGCATTGGTATAGAAAAAAGATTTTCCATCAAGACCTACACCTGAAATAAGACCGTTGTATAAAATCTTTTCCAGCACATCCACATATTTAGACTCGCCATGCAATTGAAACATGCGCTGATTCCAGTAAACATTTGCGATAGCCGCACAGGTTTCATTATATGCTGTTGCATTCGGCAATTCATAATTATCGCCATATCGTTCTCCGCTCCCAACTGCTCCTGCTCCACCCTGCACATAAATCTTCTTTGTCACCATATTCGTCCAGATCGTGTCAATGGCCTTTACCAATTTTTCATCACCTGTCAAAGCAGCTACATCAGCTACTGCTGCATATAAATAACCGGCACGCACGGCATGACCGATCGCCTCTTTCTGATCAACTACCGGAATATGATCCTGCCAGTAAGCGCCATTCTTCCACGGATCTTTGCTCTTTGCATCATAGCCATCATAGTGTCCTCTCTCTTCAATAAAATATTTTGCTGTTTCCAGGTATTCCTTTTTGCCGGTAATGCGATAGAGTTTTACCAAGCCCATTTCAACTACTTCATGACCGGGAGCGACATGTTTTTTGTCAGGACCAAAAACGGAGCAAACCAGGTCGGCGTTCTTTAAAGCGATGTTTAATAAATTTCTTTTTCCTGTTGCTGCGAAGTGTGCCGCTGCGGCTTCATATAAGTGCCCCGCATTATAAAGTTCGTGGCTGAGTTCCCGTTCATGTTCCCACCTTACCAAACCCGCCCATTTGTGAGGATGCAACGGATCAATGGTTCTTGCCGTATATAAATAACCATCCGGCTCCTGCGCTTTGCCGATAATAGTGATCAATGAATCTATATATGCTTCCAGTTTTTTATCAGGGAAAAGGCTCAGTGAAAAAGATGCGCCTTCAATGGTTTTATAAATATCAGTATCATCAAAAGGATAGGTCGTGCAGAACTTGCCGCTGTGTTCAGCCGCCATTACAAAATTCTTTACTCTTCCTGTTTTATCACAACGTTCAAATGACGCCGGTATGGTGACATCATTGTTGATCTTGATCCGCGGATAGCCAGAAATTATCGGTGAGCTTTAACACTCGTAAAAGGAACAGCGCGGTAGGCATAATCTTTATTCTGCGCACCTGAATTCAGATTAAGGCAAATTACAATTGCTGCACATATGAATATTTTTCTCATAGTGATATAAATTTTTATTTGCCAAGCTACGGAATTGTCCCCGTGAATAGTGAATGGTGAGTGGTGAATGAGTTTACAACTATCGGAGTGTTCTATTCACCACTCACCATTCACCACTGACAAAACTCACAATTCCACCGCATACACATTCGTATTACCCTCAAAATTTGCTCTGAAGATGACCCATTTTCCATCCGGTGAAAAATGCACATTCGGCTCCAGCTTATAATTATGATGTTGCATATTCACCAGTTTAGTTGATTTGAAATGATCGACTTCCGGTTTGAATAAATAGATCCATTCCCCGTTTTGTGCTTTGGCCACCTGGCCGGGGTCACCGCCATCGCCGCAATACATTTTCTGATCAGGAGAAATATTAAAATGAATGCTCCATTCATCACGGGTGAGTGCATATTTCTTTTCCTGGCCTGTTTTTACGTCGGCTGCAGCATAAAAAAAAGTAACACTGCGTGGCTGCTGCAGGTCGAACCATATATATTTTCCATCGGGACTGAATCGCTCATGCCCTGCTATCTCCATATCCATGGACCTTCTATGTATCAGCATTGTGTCTTTTGTTTTCACATTGATCGTCCATATCCTGTCTACTTTATGCCAGGGACCTTCATGACAAAACATCAAGAGGTTGGGATCGGTGGTGGAAAATTGCACATGATTCAACCATGCACTGTCGGAGAATAATTTTTTAAGCTCTTTTGTTTTTACATTAACAGTAAATAATGTCCTCGGCAACCTGGCTTCGTATATTATGTTGAAGTAACTTGATTTAGCCGGATTGTTTTTAAACAGGTCTTTCTCTGCGTCGCTGCTCCAGGCTCCTGCCAATAATGTTTCATCAGCGTTCAGCGTAGTGATGCTGGCTTTAAAGTCCGTTGGAAAAACAAAAACCAGCTCTGTCTTCTTTGTGCTGATGTCTGTGGCAAACACACTGTCCTTTATTTGATAATATACTTTATTGGTTTTCGGTCCCACGATTTCTCCATTCATCGGAGATGATTGATGCGTAAGCTGTTCAACCTTTAAAGTTTTTAGATCAACGCTGTATAATTGTTTATTGCTTGCAGGAATGTTTCCGGTTTCCTGTTTTACAGAATCATTATTGGCAGTATTTAAAAAATCGGTACCATAGAAGATCATTTTATTTCCCACAAAAGGATCATTGTGAAAATAGAAACTCATGTTATTCCCGTCCCTTCTTGTCAGCTTGATGATCTTATGTCCGGTTGATTTATCTATCCATTCATCCGGCATCTTTTGTCCGCCGGTTTCCATCATTGGTTGAGCATACGATGGAAATGAGATCATAATAAATAGAAAAAAAGGCAGGCTAATTTTCAGACTATTCATATGGCAAATTTGTAGTTGATAAAGTAAAGCCTTTAACCCCGTTTGGTTATCCTGTACAATCCTGCTATTGGTCAATTTCAAATACATTTCGTAGAAATTATTTCAGAGCCGTAATCGTAACTGGCCCTTCCAATCCTGAAGGCTGCACTTCCCATACGGATGCATCAAAAGGTTTATAATTGATATTTACAAAATTGATCTCATGGAATTTTCGCCATTCCTGTTTATTTATGTCCATATTGCGGACACGGTTTGCCATCAGGTTCGCTACTTCAATTCTAATTGTGTTCTTTCCTTCTTTTAAATATTTGCCAACTTCAGCTTCAAAAGGAATACTCCATAAGATCCCGACCTCCTTATCATTAATAAATACTCTGGCAGATTCATACACTTTACCTAACTGCAATAAATAACCGGCAACATTTTTTGAAGGAAGATTAAAAGTAGTGCTGTACACCCCGGTACCGGAAAATGATTGCGTAGTTGAATCATCAGTAAACATTGTCCAGGGTTGAAGGGTTGACATTTTTCTATCGACTGGTATATAAGGACCACCTTCTTTAAAGTGCAAAGTCCACTCGCCATCGAGCGGTATTGATATTCCTGTCGGTTCAAAATATTTCCATTGCCCTCCTGTTGCATTATTTACGGATGCTTTCAAAATGATTGACTGGCCTGGTTTTAACTGAACCTGCACATCGGGATTGTCTTGCTTTTTTGAAATCCGGGCAATGCCAGTGTTTCCCGTTAGTGGATCCATTATGACAACTGAATTTGCAGCAAACTGTACCGGCAACATCGTATTCACTTCATTGGAAGAATGATTAATGATGTAATAATATTTTCCGCCATTAAAAGCACGGCGAATAAATTGCAGACCTGCATCAACCAAAGTTTCACGCCTGATGCCTGCATACTCCAATGCTTTCTGCACATCTGGCGAAACAATAATCTTTCCTTTACCAGCTTTTGCTTCTTTTATACTATTGCCTTTCTCAACAAGTTTTACAGAAGCAATCAATTGTATTAATTTTTTTCTTCGTTCCTCAACATTATTAAACCCTGGAACATCATTGGGAAAACTTTTGAAAATAATGGTAGCACCGCCATCGGCCAGCCGAATAATTTTTTCCAATGTTTCTGCAGGCATAAAATTGCATTCCGGAATAATCAGCGCTTTATGTGCAGGAGCTGTGGCAACAACCTGTACGCTTTCATTTTTAACCTGCGATTGCATGAGCATTTTATCAGAAATATAATCGGCAGAATAACCGATGTCTTGTAATTGTGTCGCAGTTTTATTAAAATCTGTTGGCGTTAACCATTTATCAGTATTATGTATGGTCAACGGCATATCGGTTCCATGCTGATCACTCCAGCAATCATAGACGGGCCAGTAGATCAGTAACTCTTTATCTGGTTTACCTGCCTGCAATACAGACTGGCAGCGGGTAATATAAGTATTCAGCCCGTTTAACTGCGGCCACAAACTATTGGATGGAGTAAAATTGGATGAAGCGTAAAACTGCCAGCCCGGAAAAGGCACATCACCCGGTGAATATGTAGTGCCATGATAAAAGACATGGTTTATTCCACGGAGAAACATTCTTTCCACTTCCGGTTTGCATTGCGAAAGTGATGTTTTAAAATGATCCGTCAGCCAGACAAGTGTCTCGGAAGAAATCAACGGTTTTCCGTACAGGTGTGCAGCAGAGGAAGCGAATTTAAAAATATTGGGATTGGAGTTTGGATTGACAACATCCGTTGTATCATGACGCAAACCCGGAATAGGAAAATAAGTCAGTCCAAAATAAGCTTCGCATTCCGGAATATCAGCGGCCGCATACAGATCTAATAAATTGCCCGGCGAACCATGCGCCTGGTATTTTGTAGTGCGATTGTATTTGTGTGCCCAATTGGTCCAGTTAACGGCCATGTTGTCAAGTATCATCTGGCTCATCGTTTCCCGGTAATCCGTTTTAATACGCATTACTTCATCAGTTGAATCCTCACTCATCAATTGTTTGATGTACGGACTCAAATCGTAGCCTCTTCTTTTTTTAAATTCCGTAAACAGATCAGGTGACCAGTTCGCATTGTACACTTCGTAACTGTCATTAAAAAAAGCACGGATGCCGGGAGCCTTGCCATGAAAAGCAGTATCAAATCTTTTCAAATAATCATCAACGGCTTTTCTGTTGAGGTGGTTCATCACCAAACCTTCTCCACCCGCTGCTGAACGTTTAACCATCTGCAGGGTCTTACCGGAAAAAACTGTATATAACGTCCATTTACCGGAAGAAGGCATCCAGTTCAACTGACCGGTATTATCAACTTTATCAAGTAATGAAATGACATCGCCCTTATCACTGTAAGCAATAGCAGCCTGCAGTTGAGCGCCGGCCTGTTGTTGCTTTTTATCTTTTACAAATATTTTTTCATCAAGATTTTTTCCCGGTTCAAGGCTGTAGGTCTGAATGATCAATTTTGATGCTGCGTCATCATAAGTAACCTGCGGACCACCAAATGGCCATCCCGTTCCGTTATTCATATCTACTCCCATGCCTACCGCATTAGCTTTGGTAACAGTATAATTGAGCATATGCATCCACTGAGGAGAAAGAAAATTAATATACCTTTTTTCAAAACCAACCGCTCCGTAAATAGGTGTCACCTCCACACCGCCGAATCCTGCCTTACTGTACGTGGTTAATAATTGATCCAGGTTTTTCTCATCAACGGCGCTACTCATCCACCACCATCTTGTCCAGGGTTTTGTTGTTTTTGTAATTGCCGGCCATTGCATCTGAGCGCTACCGCTTTGCAAAAAACAAATTGTCCCGGTTAGTAAAATAATTTTTCTGATCATAAGTGAAAGACTTTAATTTAATATCCCGGCAAAGAACTATTTAGAAAAATTTTGATCCTTCCTTTTGAATAATAGCCCTGTCGGAATGATAGATGGCCAATCATCTTTATCAATAAACAAAGGTTTTATATTCAGCAATGACGCACCGTCAGCGGCACGGGTATAAGCATGGTAAACGATAAAAGTGGTATCACCTTCAGTAAAAAAACCATTATGTCCGCGACCGGGTTCAGTAGAATCGCCCGCAAGAAAAAGAGTGTACTTATTATCCACCCAGCTTTTGCCTTCTTTATTCACATATGGACCTTCAACATTTTTTGATCGTCCCATTACTATTTGGTAAGTACTCTGCATCCCTTTGCAGCAAATACCTCTTGAAGCGAAAATGTAATAATAGTTTTCACCCCTGATCACAAATACTCCTTCGCCTAATGACGTTGTGATCGAAGTAAGTTTTGGAGGGTCGGTGACACACTTGCCTGTCTTCGGATCTACTTCTGTCATCCGCAAACCTTTCTGGTATGAGCCATAAAATAAATATGCTTTACCATCCTTATCCATAAAGAAATTTGGATCGATCACATTCACACCTTCACCGCCATCTTTATAACTGACCACCATCCCTTCGTCTTTCCAATGATAACCGGGATCAGTGCTATCGAGTGTTGTGTTGGTAGCAAATCCGATAGACGAATTAAAATTCATCCAGGCGGAAACAGAATAATACAAATAGTATTTGCCATTATGATAATGAATATCGGGCGCCCATAAGCTCCCGTTCTGATCGGGAATATCATTCTTATGCCACTTTGGTAGATCACCGGGTTCGAAAACGCTACCAGCTCTTTTCCAGTTTATCCGGTCCATAGATGTCTTTACGGAAATGCCCCTGCCGGTATGAAACACATAATAATTTCTTCCTTGTTTAATCATCACGGGGTCATGAACCCTTATATCTCCTTTCAAAGGGTTGATCGTATCCTGTGCTTTAGCATTTGTGCATATCAATAAAGCAATGTATATCGTCAAATTTTTTTTCACTTCTTTACCATTCTAATTTTAATAATGATACTCCCTGGCGTGGCAAGTGTATCCCGATCACCAGTTTATCCTTTTTATCAGTCTTAATAGTTTGATAATTCACCTGCAATTGCCCTGCCTTTTCCAATTCAATAATTTGTTCTTGAGTAGGGTTTTGCGGCGATCCCATTTTTTTCCAAAGTTCATAGGAATTACTACGCTTATCATCTATGCGGTATTCAATTATAGTAATTTTTTTTGCCGGCAATCCATTTGCTTCTACAGTAATATCTTCGGCGGGCTCCTGTTTATCTTCATCATGATAATTCCACAGCATTATTGTTGCTGAGTTTTTGTCCTTCGCAGCAATTGCGCCAATATCGGGCAAACCCCTTACACTTGAATCAACAAAAGTCTTCAGATCATACATTCTGTTACCAGTTACGGCAACACGTTTTCCTTTCATCATTCCAAACATACGGAATACATTCAGCACCGGCTTATCAACTCCGTTTGTCGCCAGGTCTCTGAATCCTGCAAACCAGGGCTGATCTTCAAATTCAAACGACCATGATACAGCTCCAATAAGATTTACATTCATTGAATCCGCCAATAAATATTTTCTTGCAAAGGAAGCAGCCGTATAACTTGAATACATAGTGCCGTTACGATAAGCATTTTCAGGATTTGTGCTCATCCCACAGGCGGCGCAGCCTTCGGGATCGGATTCACCAATGACCAATGGAATATTTTTTAATGACGGAAATTCTTTTACGGTTTGCATTGCGTCCCTTATATTTCGCATTTGCGTTCCTACATTCATTACGACTGTTCCGTTGACAACACGAGGTTGCCCTTTTGCATGAAATAAAACCATATCTAAGCGGTGAACCGATTTAGCCGTCGCATAATTAGTATCGCTGACACAATGCTGGATAAATGTTCTGAGAAACTTTGAGCCACCACCCGTAATATCGCATCCGCCGATCCTTGCTGTCGGTAATGCCTTGCGTAATCCATCTGCAGCATAGTCATACAATTTGCAATACTCTTCTACCGTTCCCTGCCAGTAAGGTATATTGGGTTCATTCCATACTTCCCACCACCAGCTTTCCACCTCTTTTTTTCCATAGCGTTCTACGCAATGTTTTGCCCATTGATAGATCAGTTCTCTCCATTTATTATAATCTTTTGGCGGGTAAGCCCAGCCTGTAAATACTTCCTTATACGGAGCGCCGGGTCTCCAGCTATGTTTGTAAGGTGCGAGGATTTGATGAAAGGGCTTCCGGCATAAAACCAATTTGTGCCAATGGTTTCATACCTCGTTTAATATAGGTATCAAAAATACTGTCAACGATCTTCCAATTGTAAATCGGTCTTCCATTCACATCTTCTGTATAGGCATTGGTCGAGCCCCATTTTAATGCCGGAGTACCGTCACCTGTTGTCAATAAATTATGTGTACGTACAAAAACAGGGACCGGGCTTAATGCAGCAATCTCCGATAATAATTTCTTTCCATCTTTCATATAAGTATAGTTCGGCTCATCATAACCAAACCATGCCCATATCGGTTTCATATCACCGACTTCTTTTTTGAAGTCAACGTTGATAACCGGTGATTGTGCCCGCAATGAGGAAGAAAATACGGCAAATAGTATGAGTGTATAAATTTTCATCGCGAAAAATTAAAAAGATGCGGTAGTCGCTTTTTTAATTGTTGTATTTTTAATACCAGCGCTTTGCTGAATGCCGAAATTCTCCACGTTATTCAATACAAATGTTTTTGTGCCATTCACCGGTTCAGCCTTTATCCGGAACAGATCTGCATCTTTCACATCATCCAAATAAAATGCAGGTCGTATTTCTTTTCCCATATAACTTACTTCCACATTATTCATTTTAATACCCTTCACATGGCGGATAAAAAAACCATAAGATGGCATAACGCCCATGTGGGAAGGTTCAGGATAAGCTTTTTCATATTCAGGAACCATTGACTGGATCTTTGCAATAGAAGAATCCATTTCCCTGTAATAAATACGAATATTATTCAATTCAACATCTTCAATCATCTTACCCGGTACACCGCTGATAAGGCAACCGGAATGTGAATCGGCATTGTAGACAACTATATTACTGATCATTACTCTTCGCAATGTTCCTCTTGTTGAATCGGAACCTGGGTCACGCATTCTGGATGCAAGGCGAAGAAAGATCGGTGCATTCACAATATCTCTCATAGTAATATTTGTGATGGTGACATCTTCCAGCAAAGCGCCGTCAACAGACTCCAATGCGAGGCCGCGACAATATTCAAACACACAATTAGAGATCGTGATATTTCTAAATCCACCATTGGATTCGGTTCCGAATTTTATTCTCCCTGTCGGACCTCCGCGATCAGGCACTCTTTTCCATTCTTCGCGTTTGTAAGTAGCATCATACAATGTGCCGACATCAAAACCGCTTACCTGGCAATTAGTGATCGTCACATCTTGTGTTGGCTTTGCATATCCCAAACCATAAGAGCTTTTTAAACAGATCCCATCATCATAGGGAGAATTAATGGTGCAATTTGAAACCCGAACCATCGAACAGCAATCTATATCAATCCCATCGCGGTTGGTATCCATCTTCAAATTGTCAACAGTAAAGTTGTCAACACCGGTGGCGAGTATTGCGAAGTGTCCACCATATAGAATTGTAAAATCACGGAGTATCACATTGCGGCAAAGTTTCAGCGCAATGGCTTTATTGCCCCATGGTCGCCTTGCTGAAGCATTTCTGCTTAATCCTTTTCCATTAATGATTCCCGGTCCGTAAATGGAAATGTCTTCAAGATTTTCACCCCATATCAGACTATTATGCCAGTGGCTATGCCCATAATCCTGGAATTGATCAAACGCATTGGGTTCTGCTTCGTCATATTTTCCACCGACAGAAGTATCGGCAGCAAACAAAACACAGCCGGCATCAAGAAAAATAGAAATATGACTTTTAAGATGAATGGAATAACTTAAATAAATTCCCGCAGAAAAATAAACCGTTCCTCCGCCGGCACTGGCTGCTGCGTCAATCGCATCGTTAATTGCTTTTGTGTCCAACGTCACGCCGTCTCCTTTTGCTCCATATGTTCTTACGTCGTAAAAGACCTTTTGAGATGTTGTCGCAGTCGCCGTAAAAAAAATCAAAAAGCAAAAACCGTATTGTAAAAAAACATTTTTCATAGTATTTAATTTCCATCGGGCTTTGTGGAACTTACAAATGCACTTTGCGGCCAGTAAAATTTTTCAGCGGGTAGTGGCCGGGCAGGATCAAACAACGGAATATCTTTCCTGATAAACTTTTCCGATGGCAAATGTTGTTGTCGTATGCTGCTCACAATGCACATAGCTAATTCATAAGCGCCGTAAGGATTGAAGTGTGTATCGTCTTTTAATTCCTGCGGTTGGTTAGGAAATGTGTTGGCCGGGTAATGAACAAATGCTTTAATGGATCCCTTTTCCCCCCATGCTTCATAGATTGTCTTGCTCATCGTATTCAAATCAATTAAAGCTACGTTTTCTTCTTTAGCGGTTTGCCGCATCGCTTCAGGAAAATCTGACAACGTATTTATGATACGTCCTGATGAATCAAAATTTCGGCGATGCATTGAAGTAACGAGCACAGGTGTAACATTTCTTTTTCTTGCTTCCTCTATCCATTCTTTCAATGTTTCTTTATAAGTAGTAAACGGATCCAGATGACTGCTGCCGGGCTTTTGATCATTGTGAGCAAACTCAATAAATAAATAATCGCGGGGCTTCACCATCGTCCAGATCTTTGCTAATCTCTTTTCACCTTTGAATGCTTTTAATGTTTCTCCAGATTCGGCATAATTGGCAACTATAACTTTTTCAGGGATCAGAAACCGGGGAAACATCTGTCCCCATGCTGCCCATGGCTCACGGTCCTGGTCAACCACAGTAGAATTACCTGCAAGGAAAATAGTGGTTGCCTTTTTGTTAGGTGTTATTTCTATGGCACATACTTTCGGTAACGAGTCATTAAATTCTATCGTCAGCAGGTTATCCCAATGCAAGTAGCTTACTTCCCTGGGTTTCAATCTTACTTTATCAATAACTTTTCCATCATTGTCCCTTATTAAACTATCCCTGATATGAACGGAAAAAGTTTGCGTGCTAATATTTCCATATTGTGTGCGGATATTTTCCAGCATCAGCCTTCTATTTTCCACTCTCACAGTTGCAGCGGATGTTCCTTTTACATCACCTAATAAAACTTTGACGTCATAGTTCCCGTCCGGCAATTTCACGGAAAAATAAAATGGGTTCTTGCTGGTGATAAAGTCTCCCCTTAATGCATCACCGCCGCGATCAATTGATTCAACTATTGATCCCTGGTCAATACCATAGCCGGATTGATAAGTAAACTTTGTTTCGGGGGTTATTTGAATATATCCAGGTGCTGTTTTACCTGAACCAAAATCAAATTTGAATGATGTAACCTGTGCGTGTGTGAACACATGCCAATACAAAAAATAAAATATGGCAAAAAATGTTTTCTTCATTCACAACGACCTTAATTCTCCAACATTCAGATCAGAATTCGAAAGGCAGTTTAATTATAGTAAGCGATTGAGGCTTTACTGCAATTGATAACTTTTTTCCTTTTGTTTCAATCTTTCTTCCTGATGGATAAATATTCTGTGGTTGATCCAATGTATTATAAGCGTAAAGATCCTTTGAATACAATTCCTCAACTGATGCTTCTTTTTTTATTGGATTGACGCCATCAATAATTATTTCGAAAGAAGCTGGTTGCGCCGAAATATTCACAAGCTTTATGATCACCTCTTTTGTTTGCTTGTCAATCACAGCGCTTGCATAGCTGCTGTCTTTTCCTTCCATTAGCCCCCCATCCTGTAAAACAGGAATAACATTCGTTCCCCTATTATTGGAAAATAATTTTTGAACATAGTAATTAGGAGTACCCACTGATCGCAGATTATCAAACCAGATCAGGTCGGGCCGCCATTGCCATGCATCCACGTGAGCAAATAATGGCGCATACGAACACATTTGAACCACATCGGCATTTCTTTCCAATCCTGTCATAAAAGCCGCTTCAGATAAAGCGCTGATCCATGTATTTCTTGATTCAGCCTGTGGTTCTTCCTTGCTGTGTGATGCATACTCACCGGCAAAAACTTTTGGACCTTTACGATCATAGTTGTCATAACGGTTTGCATTTTGATAAAACCATTCGGGGCTTTGATAGTAATGCTCATCTATCAAATCAGCATTCAGTTTTCTGAATTCTTTCCAAGCATAATCAAAACGTTGCCCATCAGGATATGGTCCTGCAGCGGCTACCAATTTTATTCCGGGGTATTTTTGTTTTAAAACTTTTTCAAATTCATTGTAACGTTCAATATATTGTTCATCCCATTGTTCATTACCTATTCCCAGGTATTCTAAATGAAACGGAGCTGCATGACCCATACGAGTCCTTTTATTTCCCCATTCAGTATTTGCATCTCCGTTAGCAAATTCTATAAGATCCAGTGCATCCTGTATAAATGGATCCAATTCATTCATTGAAACAACCTCGCTGCTATTAAACTGGCAGGCCATACCGCAATTGATAATAGGCAAAGCCTTTGCGCCGATATCTTCTGCCAGTTGAAAATATTCAAAGAAACCAAGACCAAATGTTTGATAATAATCCGGTGCTGATCGTCTTGGAAATTCTACATTCCAGCGGTTCATCAATAATTTTCTTTCCTCTAATGATCCAACGGTATTCTTCCATTGATAGCGATTGGTTAGGTCACGGCCTTCTACGATGCACCCGCCGGGAAAACGAACAAAACCCGGTTTCAGATCAGCGAGTAGCTGAACGAGATCTTTTCTTAATCCTTTGTTGCGCCGCTTCCATGTATCCTGCGGAAAAAGAGAAATATGGTCAATATCAATAGCGCCTTTTCCACCAAAAAAAATATTCAGTCTTCCTTTTTGTGCCGTGTCGGATGCAATAAAGGAAACGATATGTGTCTTCCAGTCATTGGTTAAATGATCAATTATTGCCTCGCCTATTTTTTGCCCTGAACTATTCAACATTTCAATAGCAATTGTAGCATCACCTACCGATCTTTTTGCCAGAACAGAAAAATTATACTGCTCACCCCTGTGAATACCGATACCCCGAAAACCTTCATTGGATAAACCATACTCATTGCCGTTTGCATCAACCGTTACATGAGCATATCTCGTATCTTTTTCGTTTTCATTGGACCGATTAATAATAAGAACCTTACCGGCAGGACGTTGTTTCAATTCTTTCCAACCCATCATCGGCATAGGAAATTCGAAAGAACCATTCTTTACCAATTCAGCATACAATCCGCCATCGGCGCCGAAGTTGATGTCTTCAAAAAAAATCCCCCACATCTGTGGTGAGATGGCAATGCCGGGTTTACCCACATTTACACTTATCTTTTTTTGTGATTGAACATTGAGAACAACAGAAATCAGTAATAGTATGGTTAATATGCGTTTGATCATTTCAATTTTCTTTCAACTGGATCGAACTGTCATTCATCTCGAATGAATGTGTCTTTAATAAATTGATGACCTCTGCTCCTGCTAATAGAACAGGGCCATAGCCATGAGCCGCAAAAACATTTGTCGGACGATAATAATAAAATGCCGGGTCAAAAGCCATTCCGGTTCCCACGCATGTTCCTTCCACCTGGCCTTTGTTATTTACTTTTGTTGCAATCGCATTCCAGGCAAGCAGGCACATCGGCGAATAAGCTTTCGCATCTATCCAACTTTTATTGATAGCTTTTGCAATACAAAAAGTATAGATAGCGGTCGCTGATGTTTCCAGGTATGAGTCATTCCTTTCGAGCAACTGGTGCCATAGCCCGTTGTCTGATTGATAAGACGCCAATCCTTTGATATGCGTTTGCAACTGGCTCAAAACTTTTTTATAACCCGGATGACTTGTTGGTAATACATCCAGCAATTCAGTCATAGCCAGCAATGCCCATCCATTGGCTCTTGCCCAATGAAATTCAATATGCGGGTTCATGTCTTCCACCCATCCATGCATATAAAGATCAATATCCTTATTGAACATTCTTTCTGAAAATTGTAATACTTGCTTCACTGCATCATCATAATATTTCACATCATTAGTCAGTTTTCCCATTTGTGCCAAAGCCGGAACACTCATATACAGATCATCCAACCATAATGTGTTCTTTTGAGGACGATTTCTTGCCAGCGTGCCATCGGTCAATCTCTGCTGCCCGGTGGATATATAATTAATATAGTTGTCAATCATGGGTCGGAGGGCAATTGAACCCCCTGCCCGAAGCATTTTGATCGTGGCTCCGCACATAGCGCCACAATCATCCAAAGCTTTCGGCTCAATTACCGGTCGCAATGGATTAGAATTCTTTGGCGTTTTTTCATATAGTAAGCGGAAAGCAGGGACCGAATGTGCAATCAACTCCAATCGTTTTTTCGAATAGTCAGAATATTTTTTATCACCCGTTGCTTCAGCAACAGATAACATCGCTCCATAGGTGACGCCCCATTCATAACTCATTAATCGAAAATCACCAGGCTTGAAGATCACATTCGTGTCAGGTTTTGCAAGATCCGTAACAACAGCATTGGTAAGCCGGTTAATAAATACAGGTGGTGTTGTTGAGTCTAAATAATGAAAGATGTTATCCAATACATTCTTAATACCTGTTTCGGTTGGAATAATATAAGGAACAGGATAGTCCACCTTCATTGCATGAAGCGGGGCAGTAACATCATTTTTTGCGGGGGTTTCCGTTGAGCCTTTGCACAAGGACCAGAACAAACAATATGTACAGCAATTGATAAGCATATATATTTTTTCATACTGCAAACAAATTTCATATAATAAGCAATAAACCAGTTCATAAATTAGCGAAACCGTTTTCGCTTTCATCCTGGCACTGTCTGAGTTATTTAAATGACAAATGGCGGTCAATCCATGACCCGCCATTTGTCTGCTTATACCTGCTTAACGAAAAAAAAATTAATATCCCGGGTTTTGCATAGCCTGTTTTTCTGCAGCAGTCAGATTAACACCGTTACTTTGTATTGCATCCAGGAAAGTCTGAGGAATTGGTCGTAAAAGATGTTTATCAGCGACATTAGTGGCAGCCTCAACATTAAATGCCTTAGCTCTTGAAACTAATGTTTTTGTCCTTGACAAATCCTCCCAACGTATGTATTCACCACATAATTCACGGGATTTTTCATTTAACAATAAACATAACATTTTATCATATTGGCTAGATAAACCTAATGAGGTGATAATAAATTGATCTTCAGTTGGCAGGTTGTTAAAATCTGCTATAGCTAAACTTGCTGAAGGCGCAGTAGTGACTGCTATATTGTTTGATTCATAATATGAATTTGCAGGGTAAAATGAACTGATAACTCCGGGAGGTTGAAGTGACTGAGACTGTACAGTATTGCCTCCATCATAATAAGCAGACCTGTTTTCTCCACTTACATATTGTGCACGCAGACGAACTGCATTTATATATGGCAGCGCATCAGCATAACTGCCTGTACCAGCTTTGGCCAACCTGATCTTTGCCTCGGCAGCAATCAAATAAGTTTCGGCTGAACGGGCTAAAATAAAGTCTCTGTGTCCAACCACATCATTCAATGAATTTCTTGAACCATCAAGATGTTTACTTAATGGTGGGAAAGCCTGGTAAACTGTAGTTAAATCAGTATTTAATGCGCCGTCGGTTGAAGTACCATTAGGATAAGCAACGTAAACAGTTGGTATCGGATGGGTAGTAATAGGATCTATGATCATATTAGCAGCGCCAACCGTACCTTTTGTAATTTTTGATTTAGCCCAGTTACGTGGATCACCCGGTTGATTGATCACAAACATCATCCCCAGATCACCTTTTACATTCGGTGCAACTGGTGATGCTCCATTTAATGTCCATTTAGTTCTAAAGGATTTCCAGAATCTGGAATCATTTACCCGGTCAAAAATCCGATAGTCATAGTAAGTAGTTGCTAACCTGCTAAACGGTCTGTCACCAGCTAAATCACGGGCCAATTGATCCTGTACATCGTACCTTGAGACAAAATACAAATGCTGTGTATTTCCGACAGCGTTATTTGTTGTTACATCATTGACCATTTGGGCTGACAAAATAACCTCGGGAAGAGTTTCATTTGCCGCATTAACACCGGTAAAATTCCATAAAGCTCCAAAATTTGATGCTAATGGATGATTGGCTATTACACCGTCACATAAAGATACAACAGCAGCAAGGTCAGCAGCAACAGTTGAAGTGTTCCATGCACTATTTATCTCACTCGCTCTTGCCAAATATGCTTTTGCCAGGAAATGCGCTGCGGCATCTTTAGTAAGGCGGGCAGGAGCTCCGCCAGTTGGTAACAAGTCTTTTGCTTTGTTAAAGTCAGCAATAATTTGTGCATACACATCTTTAGGATCATCTCTCTTAAATTCAACCTCTACCGTAGTACTTGGTATAGTTTTCAACGGAACTGCCCCCCATTGCTGTACTAATCTCAGGTAGTTGTATGCACGAAAAAAATACCCTTCTCCCAATGCTGTATTTTTAATAGCATTAGATGTGGAACCACTAGCGGTAGCATTTTGGATCAATAGATTTGCGTCTCCAATACCTGTGTATAAAGCATCCCAAAAATTATTAGCTGCTTGTAAATTACCATTATTAGTTAATCCGGGAGCAAGAGTAGCGTCATAATTATTCCATGGTCCATTTGATGCGTCACCACCTACATGAAATTCGTCAGTTCCATACTGGGTTTGACAAAAGAACCATTCCCCATTTGTAGGTCCAGTAAATACCTGGTAATATCCACCTGCCGCCAATTGTAATATGCCGGCATCTGTTTTAAAAAATTCATTTCCCCGGGCAGTCTTCAGCGTTTCATCCAGGAAAGTCTTTTTGCAGGAAGATGTAACAAAAAGTCCAATTGCTGCTATTAATATTTTTGAAAGATTATTATACTTATTCATATTATTCAGATTAGTTGTTATTAAAATGATGCGTTAATTCCCAAGGTAAAGCCCCTGTTCCATGTTGGGCCAACCACGTCCATATCAATGAACTTGATCTTAGAAAACAACATGCCGGGGTTTTGTACCTGGAAGTAAGCTCTTAAATTAGACATACCTATGATACTTTTATTAAGATTATATGCTAATGAAATATTTCTGATCTTAATAAAAGAAGCTTGACGATATCCCAGTGCCTGGTAATATGGATCGAGTGCATTACCACCGGCGCTAAATATAGGTTTCTGAAATTCTGCATTGGTATTGTTTTCTGTATAATAGTCAATCTTTCTCTGAACTCGCCTGGCATCTTCTCCTTCACCACCAAAATTGTACATATAATTCAATCGTCCATATAAGAAGATGGAAAGATCTAATTGTTTGTAGGTCACAGTATTAGTCATCCCCACAACCCAACGAGGTCTTGTCCATCCTATGATCTGCCGGTCATTGTTTGCATCGATCTTTTTATCCCCGTTAAGATCAGCGACCCTAACGTTGCCAGGATAAAACTTAAAACCATTTGCATTAAAGGCCCCATAATCTGCTGCGTCTTTTGCCTGCCATAACCCAAGAGCCTTATAACCATAAATGACTCCACTAGGCTGATCAATAAACCAGTTGTTGGGTATATCATCTTGTTTTCCAGTTGCCAAAGTAACAATGTGATCTTTTTGCCAGGCTGCATTAAAAGTAGTAGACCATGTTAGATCTTTTTGTTGGATATTAACGGTTGTCAATGTGATATCAATACCATTGTTGGCAGTTTCACCAATATTAGCAAAAGTAGAAGTATAGCCTGTAACAGATGGCACACTTCTCTGCAATAATAGATCAGTAGTTTTTGATTTATAAACATCTAAACTTCCGGATATCCTGTTTCTGAACAGGTTGAAATCAACACCCACATTATATTGGGTTGTTTTTTCCCAACCCAGTGCCTGGTTTGCCAGGGTTGAACTTGGTATTGCACCGGCGGTACTTGTGGAGTAAAAAGGATAAAATAGTGATGTTACTGCACCTTGTGTTGCATAAGGGTCAACAGCCGAATTACCCGTAACACCTGCACCTACTCTTAACTTTAATTCATTTATCCAATTAACATTCATGAAATTCTCCTTATTAATTCTCCATGCCAAGGCCGCTGAGGGAAACCATGAGTATTTATGACCTTCTGCAAGAACAGACGAACCATCACGACGGGCAGAGGCCGTTAACAGGTATTTATCTTTAAAACTATAATTAATTCTTGCCATATATGACAAAAGCTGTTGCTCGGTAAGACCTCCTTTGGTGCTAATGGCCCCTGTTACAGTACCAGTGGACAATGCATTCCATAATTGAGAAGATTGCGGAACACCATTACCGGATACAAAGCTTGTTTCCTGCTTGTAAGAGGTTGCGCTGTATAGCAGCGTCAATCCAAAACTGTGCGCTCCTATAGCTTTGTCATAATACAACAGGTGATCTAATGTGTACGAGAAAGTCTGGTTTTTGGTAAGTGAAGCATAGCTGGTGCTCCCGCCGTTGGCTACTGAATTCCCATCCACATAAATCCCATCACGGTAGTAAGAAAAGTCCGGCCCGAAATTCAAACGGTATTTTAAACCTTTCAAGGCAGGATGAATTGACCCAAAATTTACCTGTGTATATAAACTCCCGAATGCTCTCAATGTTAGTCTCTCATCAATATTATATTTGTCCTCATCAACTATGTTTTTTACGGAGTTGTCGCCTCCAGGAAAGAGTATCCTATTACCTGAAGAGTCATAAGGAACTGCATAAGGGTATATTCCTCTTGCTGATTCGTACAAACCACCGGAAGGTGAACCAATAGTAGCAATTCCCGCACTTGATTGACCATACGATTGTGTACCGTAGCTCACTGTCATGCTATTTCCGAAAGAAAGCCATTTAGTAGCGGTAAAATCAATATTTGCTTTTGCAGTATATCTTTCAAATGATTGGCCTTTTACAACACCGCCATTATTTAAATAACCAAATGAACCATACGCTTTTATTTTATCTGACCCGCCACTTACACTCACTGTGTTATCTGTCGTTACTGATTGCTCTTTCACCATACCTCTCCAATCAGTGGTTTGAACTTTTGAACCATCCCAGGTACCCGAAGCCCAACCCTGGTTAATATTAGCCCATGCAAAAGGATCTGTGGTTGCGCCAAAAAGGGTTCTATCAGTATTTACATTTGGTTGGTCACCTCTTGGATTAGTACTGACACCGGTTGCTGGATTTAAGCCGGCATAATAATAGGCCCAACGCTTGAAATCAATATATTCACTTGCGTTAAACATTTCCCGGTTATCAACTAAATTTTCTAAAGTAACCAAGTGATTAAAATTCAAGATTACCTTCCCGGATTTACCTTGCTTGGTAGTTATAATAACAACTCCATTAGCGCCACGTGATCCGTAAATAGCAGTGGCAGAGGCATCTTTCAGCACATCTATTGACTCAATATCTCCCGGGTTGAGGTTTTCTATCCCTCCAGTAATTAATGGGATATTATCAACAACAAATAATGGAGAGTTTGATGCAGTCAATGAACGTACTCCACGGATATTGATACTTGGAACAGTTCCCGGGCGTTCATTAGACGAAATGTCTACACCGGCCACTTTTCCCTGCATGGCCTGGATGGCATTATCCACCGGTCTTGAACGGATATCTTTCTGGTTGATACCAGCAACGGAACCGGTTACATCCTTCTTTTTAACTGTTGCATAACCAATAACCACCACATCCTGTAATGATGAAGTGGCGTTTTCTATGGATATGTTCACTTGTGATTTGTTATTAATGGCAACTTCCTGATCAGTAAATCCAACTGAAGTGATCACAAGTCTTGAAGTGCCTGAAGGAGCCATTAATGAATAAGAGCCGTCAGCTAACGTAGCGGTAGCTATGGCAGTACCTTTTACCTGTACCGTTGCTCCCTGTACTGGTTTTCCTGTTTCATCAGTTACTTTACCAGTTACCTTAAAATTGTTTTGGGAAAAAGTCAATAGAGAAGACAAAAGCAGAAATATGAACATGCCCATATCCCTGCATAGCAGAATTGTTTTTTTCATATAGCAGTCAATTGAAGTTTAAATTGCCCCCAATATAATCGATTTGTGCATATTTATCATCCTGTACTCTCCTGAAACCCGGGAATTTTCGGACCCCGATTTTTTTACCTATATGATCGTTGCCTGTTTCTTCCAGAAAATACCGGCATGATATAGAATCAAAAAGACCCCGATTGCCGGGGCCTTTTTTTTGATTGCCCGATTGCTTGCGGAAATCGGTATCAGTATGAACTAAGATATTTTATTAAAACTCTTTTAATAACCAGGGTTTTGGTAAGCCGCCCTTGCTGCGGCATCAAGCACTTTACCACTCTCATCGGTAAGCTGAACAAGGAAAGCGTTTGGCCATGGCCGGAAAGTATAGTTCTTTTTCATCTGTCCTTTACCATTTCCGTTTTGACCATTGCCACTGACTGTATTGAAAGCAACGGGCCACAAGCCGGTTTTGTCAGACGCCATCTGGTTAGAATATTCTACCCGGTCATATAAAATGCCTGCATTATGTTGATCTTCCCACGCTATGCCTTCTGAAAGAAATTCACGAACTTTTTCATTATAGATAAAATGAATGAACATATCAGGTTTTGATGTGGCAGTGGGAATATAACCTTCGGCTGTTGCCTGCGGTGTACCGGGAGTAAAGTTTGCTTCTGTTACGGAGATCTTGGTATAGGCATCTCCATTTGCCGGATAAGAAGGGGCAACTTTTTCGGATCCGGCCAGCAAAGTTGCTTTGGGTTCCCATTCAACGCAGACATTAGGACGGCTTTCGCCTGCTTTGTATGCAGCCCGCTGGCGCAAAACATTTATATCGGCCACAGCTGACGGATAATTCCCTTTACGCCCGTAAGCTTCTGCACGTATAAGATATGTCTCAGCCAGTCGCATAAGGATCGCGTCACGAGTACCATTCTCACTATTAAAATTACCTTCGTCACTGCTTCCGCCGCGTAATGGGTCAACATATTTTTTCGAAGCCAGGTAAGGAGCTGTCATGCCGGTGGCAAGTCCCATATTGGCTCCATTGTGCCAGAGCCTGTAATAATACCTGCCTGTAATATCCGATTTTATCCATCTGACCATAAACTGGAAAGGCATGCTCATCACCATTGTTGAATCAAGCGCCTCGCTGTACTGATTTTCGAGATAGATCAATGCCCGTTTCCCGGGCAAAATTCTCTTATTGTTGGGAGCTGCCGGCAGTGGAATTGGAATGGCAGGCTCACCTGTAGGTTTATTGGCATTCCACCAGGTAGCCGCTGCAGTATTCCAGGTATAAGACGTGCTGGTTGCCAAAGGCATGTTGCCAAGATATTCGTAAGAAAAAGTTTTATAATAACGGGAGTCATAAACTTTATCGTGGAAATTATCATAAGCAAAATCTGTCGGCTTGAAAGTTCCGAAAGGGCGTCCATAAGCCTGAACACGGGTTACGCCGGTTTGGTTGGTGTAGTCACCAATATGGTAATTGCATGAGCGGTTACCGCCAAAGCGTCCGTTAAGGCTTATAGTGATGTCAAATTGAGCTGCCCATAATACTTCACTATTCTGGGCGCCGGTTTCAGATACTGCCGGATTAAATAATGTCCAGTAATCTGCAGCGAGAGCCCCGGCACCTCCCTTGCCATTAATCACTTCAGTTGCAATAAGAATACAGGAATCAAGATCGGTAGACACATTTCCTTTATATAACATCTTCAGATGAGTTTCGCTGCTGTTTTGAAAACCTGCTGCCTGTGCACGGTTGAGATATAATTTTGCGAGCAAATGACCCGCCGCCCATTTGGTAAGACGACCCCGATCTGCTGTTGCTGGCAAGTTATCGTAGGCGAAACGAACGTCGGAAATGATCTGTTTATAAATATCTTCCAATTTTGTTTTTGGGTAATAATAAATACCATTATCCTCGTACTTGGGAGTGAGTAACAATGGGACGTCACCTAGTTGATTCGACACCAGATAATAAGCCCATGCCCGCAACATGAGAATTTCTCCTTTTTTCTGTTTTCTATAGGTTTCATCCGAACCAAACTTACCGGGCTTTATATTATCAATAATATCAAGAGCGATATTGCAATTATTGATATGCGGATAAGTTCCCATCGGTGCGTAGCTGGAATTAGCGCTTCCAAGGAAATTAACCATATTGTTGGCAGCAATAGAACTTACATCAGTACCATAGGTACCGGATGTCATCTGTGCAATTAGCCGCGGATGAGGTCATGTAGGCATCGGTCTCCGGCTCAATCAATTTGGCGCCATTGACTTCCCATTCGTGTTTCACACGGGAATATACATATAACCCATTGATCAGTGCGTTGAGACCATTCTCATTTTTGTAATAGTCCTGTGTCAGTGAAGAGACCTGTCTTTCAGTCAGAAATTTTTTACATGAAAGAAGGGAGGAAATAAATAATATCACCAGGCCCGGGATCAGTATAAGGTTAATTATGTTGCGTTTCATAAAAGATTTTTTTAAAGTTTGTGCCTTGTTTTTTTAGAAACCCGCCCTTATGCCAAATACAAAACTCCGCGGCAGTATTGTATTATTATTAGTTCCACCAAGTGGGTTTGTATTGCTGGAAGCAATGCTCCAGTTAGTGTCGTCGTCGGGGTTAAGCCCCCACTTCACTACGCCGGGACCAAAGATAAGAGGGTTAATAATCTGGAAGTTTATCACCAGGTTTTTCATTGCAATTCTTTGAATCAGGTTTTTAGGTACGGAATAAGAAAGTGAGACATTTCTCAACACTCCAAATGAACCATCATTATACTGCATGGCAGCCGTTATATTCGTGATACCGGAGGCAAAGTTTGGCATTGGCCAGCGGCCGTTTGGATTATCCCATGACCATACATCGTTTTCAACACGACCGTTTGGATTGGTACCACCGTAAGAATTGGGATACCCTCCGAAATAGGTCTGCCCCCAGCGGAAATATAAAAAGGCATTTAATGACCAGTTCTTATAGGTAAATGTATTGGTGATACCCCCGGTCCATTTTGGACGCACCGTTCCAAGAATAATCATATCTGCTGCATCGATCTTGTGATCGCCATTCTGGTCGACAACCCTGATCGTACCGGGGACGAATTTAGATCCATTTGCGTTGAACAAGGCCATCTCAGCAATGTCCTTTGGATCAGAACCCCAGATGCCGGCACTGACATAATTATAAAATACCTGTAGTGGCTGACCGATAAACAGGCGGTCAGCAACCATATCCTGTTTACCATTTACCAGTTCAACTATCTCTTCTTTATTTCGTGACCAGTTTAAATCTATCTCCCATTGATAATCCTTTTTTTGGATCGGTGTCCCTGAAAGAGTTATTTCAACACCTCGATTCCTTGTTTTACCGACGTTCTGAATCTTTTGAACATAGCCCGATACGGCTGGTAATGTTTTGGGGAAGATCAGGTCAGATGTTTTTTGATCATACACTTCAAGAGTACCAGACAAACGATTTTTGAAAAAGGTAAAATCGAGTCCAAGATTTGTTTCTGCAGTTCCTTCCCATTTCAAATCAGGATTTTGTACCAACTGCGACAAATACCCAATACCCGCGGCAGATCCGAATACATAAGGATTTCTGCTCAATGGGCCAGAAGTAGTATAGGGATTCACGGAAGAATTACCCACCACTCCATAACCAAAACGAAGCTTAAGTTCATTGATCCATGAAACCGAATTCAAAAAATTTTCCTGTTGCATTTTCCAGGCTATTGCAAACGACGGAAAAAAGTCCCATTTATGTCCGGGAGCCAGCACCGAAGAACCATCGGATCGTCCCGAAACGGTGAGCAGATATTTGTCCATTAGGGTATAGTTCAAACGACCCATGAAAGATGCCAGCGTGTTTTCAGTAAAACCGGTGCCATAACTACCAGGATTTCCTACTGTATTTGATCCAAGGTCATACCACAAGCTGAGCGGATTGATAAGACCCGTTACACTAATGCTGCTGTTTTCTCTACGGGATTTTTGAGCTGACTGAAGTAAAGTAAGTCCGATTTTGTGCACTTTGGCAATTGTCTTGTCAACGTAGAGCAGGTTTTCAACAACCCATGAGAAGTTGTCTTGTGTTGCATAACCTGCAGTATTGGGTCTGTTCGTAAGATGACTGGTTGCATCAGGACCGGTCCACGAGCTGGATCTGAATTGTCGATACTGTGCACCGAAATTCACTCGATATTTCAACCATGGCGTGAACTTTATTTCGCTGAAGACACTTGCAAGAATCGCCGCCGCTCTTCTCTCATTAAGAGCCTGCGTGATATCTATCAAAGGATTCCATAATGAAATATTACCGCCGGGATTTTTTATCCATGCGCCGCTTGCATCCGTTGGCAAAGCATAAGGAAACTGATCGGAGGCCCTTGAATACAGATCCTTCGAACCTGTATTTGAAGTATTCGGTGGCAGAATACCAAAATTTTGTGTGGACAAACTGGCAATTACAGACGTGCCAAGAGTGAACCATTTAGTAGGAGTGATATCACCACTTATATTTGCAGAATAGCGTTTATAATCCTGGTCTTGCTGAACTCCTTTTTGATTATAATAGCTAAGTGATATGGCCATCCTGCTAAAATCAGTTCCAGAGGAAAGTGAAATTTGATGGTTCTGACTTAGGCCCTGCTGTGTTGCTGCATCCAACCAATCATAACTTCTGATGTTATTTGAATTATAAACGGGTACCATCGCGGGCCATCCCATTGCCTGCTCGGCAGCAGTAGTAGCTCGCATCTTGGGAGTTACCCCATAAACATCCCAATCATAGCCCATCCAAACCGAGGCCAGCGCCGTCTGATCGGCGGTCAAACCCATTCTGTCCCTGTCAAGGAAAGGATCGGGATACCATATTGTTGCACGTTGATTCAAATCAGTATTGGTAGTGGTTTGATACAAGCGCCCATTCATTAGGCTAAGGCGCCACCTGTCAATATACTGCCCACCATTCATCCAATCTGTCAGCGATTGATAAGAGTCGAGAGATATAGTTGAATTGTAATCAAGCGTCATTCTTCCTTTTTTCCCTTTAATCGTCGTGATCAGAACGACACCATTGGCGCCTCTGGATCCATAAATAGCCGTGGCGGATGCATCTTTTAGAATTTCTATGGAAGCAATATCATTTGGATTCATGTCACTGATCGAAAATGAATTAACCCCAAGCATATTAACAAGTGGAATACCATCTACTACGTAAAGCGGATCATTGGAAGCACCGCTGGAACGATTACCCCTTATCCTTAATACAGGAAGTTCACCAGGTTTAAAGTTCGAAGTAATATGTACTCCCGCAGCTTTACCTTGCACAGCCTGTAATACATTTTGTGCGGGGCGCTCCCTGATAACATCAGCGGAGATCTTGGTGACTGATCCGGTTACGTCGCTTTTTTTCTGCGTACCATAACCAATCATTATGACTTCGTCGAGCACTTTTTGCGATACAACCATAGACACGTTCACCGTAGATCTGTTAACAACAGCAATTTCCTGTTGCTCGTACCCGACGTACGTAAACACCAATGTTTCCTTTCCGGTAAGATTGGTCAATCTGAATGAACCATCGGCGGCGCTGACAACTTTATTATTGCCTCCTTTAACCTGTACCGTGACACCCGGCATTCCATTGCCTTCGTCGTCGGTTATTTTGCCATTAACAGTTAAAGAATTTTGCGCCGCTAATTGATAGGAATGAAAAATGGATAATAAAAAAAGCGTGACGACGCTCTTCTTAAGCAGGGTTTTTAATTTCATATAGCAGTTTTTAGTGTCGGCAATCAAGAAAATAACGATATAAATTTATTACTGTAATGCAATTAATCATCCTGCACCATCCTGATGAATTTGGAAGTCAGCTCAATAATTGTAAAACTGACAGTTATTTATTTTTACATTTACAGCATAACGAAAAAGGCTGATCCTTTTTCGCATGTCAGCTTTTAAAAAATATGTCATGAAAAAAAGATTGCTTACACTCGCCTTATTGATTTTGATCTTTCAAAATGTGTTTTAACAATCACCTGTAACATTGGTAATAGATGGATCAAATCCAAAAACAATCATCAGCTGTCATATCTACGGCCATTTTTCGGAACACCTTGGACGATGTATCTATGATGGGTTCTGGGTAGCTGATTCTATGAATGTGCCAAAGAGTAAGGATGGCGAATTTTGCAAACTATTAATGTATTGCAGGCTTTAGTTCTTACAAAAGGAAGTCAAATACTATTGACACCGACTTATCATTTTTTTGATCTTTATAAAGTGCACATGGATGCAAAATGGCTGGCTGTAAATTTTAACTCCCCGGATTATGAAGTAGACGGTAAAAAAATTCCGGCGGTAAATATTTCGGCTTCGTTGGATACAACAACAGGAGCTGTTCATATTTCATTCGTGAATTTAGATCCGAATAAAAAAATAACATTCCCGTCAAACCTTGTAGGAATTAAATGGCAAACAGTGACCGGCCAAATATTGACATCAAAAAAACTGACCGATATCAATACATTTGAAAATCCCAACAATATAAAAATTGTGTCTTTTAATGGAGCAAAAAAAGAAGGAAGTGAATTGGTGGTTGAATTGCCTTCTCAGAGTATCGTCGTGTTAGAACTCCGATAAGAGAAGTAGAACCTGTCATTAAAAATCTTAACCCCCAAGACCCGAAGCAGCACAGGCTATTCTCGTGATGTCTTATCGCCTTGGTGCGTTGGTGGCGTTTTTCTGAAGTGTTAGCTATTCTTCCGGAAGAGCATTAAACTCTTTTCGTTTGTTGTCAAACCATTCTTTCATGGCGTCCGGCGATTTCATCATGTCTTTCATCGCATTCATAGCTTGAAGATGATCTTTATCTCCTTTTTGAAACATTTCCATTCCATGCTTCTTGCTTTGTTCGGCTATTTCTTCAAAAGTATTCGCATGGAACTCCAGGTCACATGCACCGCCAAGTTGTTTGCAGGTCATTGTTCTCATGATTGTGAGTTTGGTTATACGAAATTGAAGATATGGAGTTTTGTAAAAAAGCGCTGAATCTTTTTAAAAGATCAGGAACATTCTTTTGTTATCTAATTGCCTCCAAAATCAGGATAATCTATTTCACAGTAAAGCCTGCCTGACGAAGTATCAATTAAATAAGTCCAACCAACTTTCCCGGGAACCTTGGCTACATATTTCCTGAACAACTGTTGTGTTGCAGGAAGTTCCCTAAAAGAGCTATCAAGAAGACTTAGTGCCATTAGATTTACCGGATAGGCAGAATCAACAGGCAAAAAATTATTATCGCTGATAAACCTTTTACAAGTTGGTCCGTCAAGATCAAGAATGGCAATGGTCATGAACTCACCATTATCTGCACTGGCAACTATTTTATATTTCTGTGGAAATTTGACATGAGATATTTTTTCATAGTAGCTCTTGTCAAAATGGCGGCAACTATAAATAAAGAATAAGAGCAAAAAGATTCTAAACCAATTCATAATTTTCGTTAGTCTCGTTAAGAAAATTTTGCTACCTGGAGGACTGGAATTTCTTTGATTAGTTAAGAGTTCAGCAACTAAGACTTCTCTTTTTTCCTCATTGTCCAGGTGCCGCCAGCAATAAACGTGGATGGAATGAAACCAAAAATTTTATACCTCAATATGTATTCCCAATTCCCTTGGAATGATTGGTTGAATTCATCATAGAGGCCGGTGTAATAAATTTCGTAACCTGGCTGTGTCCTATCAAATACAACCTGATCCCTGTCGAAATAATGAAGGCTTTCATATCGTTTAACAAAAGAAATAAAATTCGAAGAAAATGATCCTGATATTGATGCAATGTCAGGACTCACTCCGACCCCGGCTGTATCACTTGATGTGCCATGTATAAGATCATTCTCTTGTATTAATTCAGCATCGTAATACAACTCTTTGCCGCTATATTCACGATACTTCTTTCCATAAATGATCACTCCGGTCCATTTACCACTGATGTTTGGTGTTGACATATTATCACAATCGCTTCTTTAATATGCGCTTTGCATCAACCAATTTACATCAATTTCGTTCTATTCAAGACGGCTTATTATATATCACCCTCCAAATAATATTCCCGCCATCATCCGACACCAGCAATGAGCCATCAGGTAATACAGCCACTCCAACCGGCCTGCCATAAACTTCACTTTTATTTTCATTAGCAATAAACCCGGTTAAAAAATCTTCAGGCTTTCCCGAAGGCTTTCCATTTTTAAAAGGAACAAACATTACTTTATAACCTGACAACTCAGAACGATTCCATGAACCATGTTGCGCAACAAAAGCTCCTCCACGATATTTTTCCGGAAAATTATTTTTAGTATAAAAAACCAAACCCAGTGATGCAGTATGCGGACCCATATCCACATCCGGGACAATTGCATTTTGCACAAGGTCAGGTCTTTCACCTTTACGCCGCGGATCTTCATGTTGACCGAAATAAGCATAAGGCCATCCATAAAATCCGCCTTCTTTCACACTGGTGATATAATCAGGAACAAGATCATCACCGAGATTGTCTCTTTCATTCACCGCTGTCCATAATGTTTGAGTGCCCGGCGCCCAATCCAAACCAACAGGATTGCGCAAACCACTTGCATAAATTTTTTCGCCGCTGCCATCTAAGTTTGTTTCAAGAATATTGGCTCTTCTTATTTCATTATCTATCCCATGTTCTGCGACATTGCTTCCCGAACCGACCGTGATATATAATTTATTCTTTTGTGCATTGGTAATTATATTTCTTGTCCAGTGATTGTTATAACCACCGGCAGGAAGATCAACTGATTTTTTTTCCTTCGCCTTTGACATTGGTCGCTCCTGGTTCGTAAGGAAATAGAAGAACACCATCGGTATTCGCCACATAGAATTTATTACCGATGATAAGCATACCGAATGGTAACTTTTGTCCGCTTAAAAAAACATATTTACTTTCCGCTATACCATCTTTATCATTATCACGAAAGAGAAGGATATCATTAGCGCCTCTTGGTTCAGAAACAAATATATCGCCGTTGTCGGCCACATAGATCCAGCGCGGATTGTTAAGGTTATCTGCAAATCGTGTTACCGTAAAGCCTGCCGGAGCTGTTGGTGTAAGCTCTTTTGGCCAGCCGATCACTTTACTATTATTTCTTACAGACTTGGTGGCATAAGGCTCAGGCAATGTATCAGGGGTCTGACCGAATGTCGAAAAAAAGCCATACATCAGGATGGATAGGAATAAAATCTTTTTCATGATAGTTTAATGGATTAGTTAAAGCAAACAAGATGCCATTGCCCGACACATAAATTTACTATTTAAATGAGATCATTCATGAAGTTGTTTCCAGCAAAAAAGAAAAGGATTGTAATTAATGTCAATTGATAAAAGTAAAAAGCTTTTATAGCTCCCTGATCATGGGATTCCGGTAGTAAACCTCAGCATATTCAGATTGCAATAATATTTTTCCTTCTTTCACACTGGCTTCTTCACCTGCATTCACTACTACGCCATTCACAATATGCACGCATTTGCCATTGTATGAGATCACCTCCACAATATTCCACTGACCATACGGTTTTTCAGCATCCTTCTGCTTGATCATTCTTGTATGGTTAGCCGGCACATTTTCGATTCCCTTTACTTTAATGGTACTAAACCCTAATAACCAAAAATCACCTACATCACCCTCCTGGATCTGGCATTCGATTGATTGTGGCCAGATGGAATCGGGTTCATTAACGGAGATGTTGTAACAGATCCCGGCATCTCTTTTTTCATTTTCCCGTGGTGGCCATTTCTTTTCTCCCCATTTAAATTCCACCTTGAAATGGAAATTGCTGAATCCGTTTTCCGTAACAGCATAGCCAAGATCTTTTCCTATCACATGCAGCACTCCGTCTTCTATCGTGAAATTATTATTGGGATCATTATTCTTCCCAATGTTCCTGAGAAATGTATTCCATCCTTTAAGATCCTTTCCATTAAATAAAGCAACGAATGGATATTTATCTGCAGGAATAATATTTTTTACCAGGAAAACATAATCATTATAGTCCCCGTTCTTCGCTTCCTCAAAACAAACCAGGTAGGTATCCTTCAAAAGTTTGCCCGCTTTATTTTTCACCGGGTATATCCTTGTTGCATGTACAGCATAGGAAGTATTGAACAACATATTCCAGACATCCTCAGAGTAAGCAGCATGGGTTGGCCCGCTTGCATAAAAACCAAAAACATTTTTACCGGGATCGAATGAGTGGCTTCCGGAAGCAACAGCGGGAAATAAAGTTTGATGTTCGGGATACATATCTTTTTTTGCAAGTATACCTGCCTGGTGCAGCTCAGGATGATGATCGTTGTTATAATAATATCCGAACGCAAGTTCAAAATCCGGTGAGTATCTTGCAACCGGGATCATTTCTACTTTCTCACTTCCCGATTTTTTAAAAAGAGAAAAAGATAATTCGTCACCCTGCAATTCCGGAAGGCTATGATTATTCAAACTGGTCCATCCGATATTTACCTGGTAACCCAAGGCATCAATTATTTGCGATAATGGCGGCTCGTTATCTCCCTCCAAACCCTTTGTGCCGAGCCCCGTAAGATCAAATTCTTTTATGGGTTTTCCGGCTGAATTCCGAACCTGGAGATGAGCACTCGCTATTCCATGAAAACCAGCTGGCGGTCGAAAAGTGAGCATAAGCTTGCTCTTTGCAAATGACATCACTTTAAAACAAGATGTGTCTCCGCTAATGAGCTTGATTGATTTAGCCGTCACCGGTAACATCACTGAATCCGGTTTGCTGATTGTACCCGCAATAGCAGAAAAAATAAAATTCTTTTGAGATGAGATCGCAACTTTTTGTCCATAAGAGCTTTCTTTTATAAAAAAAAGACCATACAATGTGAAAACAATTTTAAGCAAATGATCCATGACAGAATAGTATTGATTAAAGATAGGAGGTAGCCCTGTCTCCTGCTTACAAAATTCTGATAGATATCAATGATAAATTAGCAAATAAATGCGAAAAATGTATCTTGTCTGCAAATGACTCATTTAGGTTTATCTTAAATTCGTGTAGCCAATTGCTACAATATGAAACCAGTTCCCGCAATCATTTCTCCCGAAAATATTTTCTTTATCCGGGAAATCAAGCAACCTGATTTTTCCAGTGAATTTCATTTCCACGAAGAGTGTCAGCTCGCCTGGATCATGAAAGGTTCCGGGAAAAGAATTGTCGGTGATTCCGTTGAACATTTTGAAAAGAGCGAGCTTGTCTTTATTGGCTCTAATATCCCGCATGTCTGGTATAATACAGAAAGAAGGCCTGATAAAAACAAAAATTCACAGGCTGTGTCCCTGTCCTTATATGTTTCGCCAAAACGGCTACTGGATCACCTGGATGATTTTGGCGATATTGAAAAGATCAAACGTCTTTTCCTGAAAGCTCAAAGAGGGATGTTCATCACCGGGAATACCAAATCAAAACTAATCAGCCTGTTGAAGAAAGCTGCGAATGAGAATAACAGTATCGAGAATATTATCACCTTGCTTAAGGTCATACATTTATTAAGCACAACTACAGAATATACCTTTTTAGCCGGCAGTAATTATATCAATTATTTTCAGTACAGGGAAAATGAAAGAATGAACAATGTTTATGAGTTCCTGATGAAAAATTTTAAGAAAAATATTGTGCTGTCCGAAGTGGCAAGCGTCGCTACCATGAACCCGAATGCTTTTTGCCGTTTTTTTAAATCACGTACTCAAAAATCCCTTACACAGTTCATCAATGAAATACGGATAGGGCATGCCTGTAAATTATTAGCCGATCCGGACGAAGCCATTACACAAATCGCTTATGAGTCCGGGTTTAACAACGTCTCTAACTTCAATCACTTTTTTAAATTGATCAAAAAAACAAGTCCACGTCAATACAGGAAAGACCTTGAATTGAATTAAGCAGCCCGGCAAATAATTTTTTAGCCGGGCCGCTTAGATTGCCTAAAAACTGCTTACGAAATAAGCCTCTTTAATATGATGGGTTTTGTGTGTACAAACCGGGATTCACGCTTAATTGATTGGATGGAATAGGATATATTATATAATCCGCCTTCACCGGGCTCATTTTATTGGCTACATCATCCGAAGCGTCAAAGGCGCTCATTACTGTCAATACTTTACCAGTCCTTACGAGGTCATGCCAGCGCTTTCCTTCTGCCATAAACTCATGTCTTCTTTCGGTCAATAGCTGATCAAGTGTTACATTAGTTAATACAGTTCCGGTTAATCCTGCACGGTCACGGACCTGCTTTACCAAAGCATCTACCTCCGCCTGCGTTCCGCCGCTGCCTCCTCTTAAAATAGCTTCGGCTTTCATCAACAAAACATCGGCATACCTTAATATCGGGAAGTTGATCGGCCAGTTAAATCTTACCAAAGGCTTTTTTGTTAGATCCAGGAATTTTACAAACTGCGGACTATTCTGCGTATTTCCGTTTATATCAACATAGCTCATTAAAATACTAAAATTATCCCTTACGTCTGCCGGTTCAAATGAGTTCAAAAGATCAACGGAAGGATTTTTGGGCCCATCACCATCTACTCCGCCGGCAAAAAGCCCCTTGGCTACTGCGTAAGCCCCTTCATACATATCGGTTGGCAAAAGGGTACCTAAACCCGAATTAGCCGTAGTTCCATCATTGATTGTTTGTATATCAAATATGATCTCGGAATTATTTTCATTCGTATAAGAAAAAACACTTGCGTAAGTCGGCTGCAGAGAATATTGCATGCTTGAGATAATATCATTTAATAAAGTAAGCGCTGCTCCATAATCGTTCGTTGCCAGCCCCGGTCCTTCAATACCGTAATTAGGACCTGATCTTGTTAAGTAAACAAGCGCAAGGATACCTTCCGCAGCATATTTGGTAACCTTGCCTTTCTGCGCAGCGGGATAAGTAGTGGGTAGCTTACTGATAGCAGTTTGTAGATCAGAAACGATCAAAGTATAAACATCGGCAACAGAACTGCGTCCAACAGCTAATGCTTCAGTCGGAGTAGCGACGTGATCAAAAATCGGCACCTTCCCAACAAACCTTACGAGGTCAAAATAAAAGAAGGCCCGGAAAAATTTTGCCTCCGCTTCCATCCGGTCCCGTGTAGCGTTATCCGGTACAACAGCCGGATCCAATCTATCTAAAACCGAATTTGCACGCAAAATGCCATTGAAATCATTTTGCCATAGTGCATTTATATAAGGATTGGTGGAAAGCGTACTTTCAAAATTATTGAGAGGCAACCAATCTCTTACACCCGAAGTGCCGGGTGAGTAAACATTATCAGATCTCACCTCAGCCATTTCAAATTGGTTTATTCCATACTCCCCGGCAAGCAAAGCGCGGTACACGCCATTGATAGCTATTTCAAAATCGGCAGTGTTCCTGAAAAAATTGGCATCGCTGGCTTGGGAAATCGGCGCTTGATCTAAATCTTTTGCGCAGCCGGTTGTTCCCGCAATGACCAGTATATATATTATCAGTTTTGTTTTCATTTGTGATAATTTTTTGATGAATTAAAATGTAAGATTTAATCCAACCACCAAACCTTTTGAAAGAGGAAATCCACCATAATCCTCTCCGGTGGTATTTACAGCTTCGGGGTTCCAACCACCCAGGTATTTATCTTTCCCGATCATATTTTCTGCTGTTACATAGATCCTGGCGCCACTGATAACATTATTTTTTATGAGCCTGCCAAGATCATATCCAAGGGTCATCGTTCTTACCCTCCAATAATCTGAAGGATACAACCAATCGGTATTTTTGATCCGGCCGTAAGTAGCATTAAACACTTTGTAATTGATCCCCGGTCTTCCGTCATCCGCTGGTGATCTCCAGCGATTGGTATAACTGGCCAGTGTGTTGTCTGAATAACCCTGGCCTGTTCTATCCATAGCGCGACCAAACATGGAGTAGATAAGGCCACCCCATTGACCCTGGACCAAAACACTCAGGTCAAATCCCTTATAACTAACCGTATTGGTAATGCCCCAGGTATAGTCGGGATTAGGATGACCGGAAAGTATACGGTCATTGGCATCAATTTTTCCATTACCGTCTGCATCAAGATATTTTGGGTCTCCGGCTTCTTCATTACCGTACTCCGGGTAGCCAGCAGCTATATCTTTTGTTGTCAATACACCAATCTCTTGTACAAGATATAGACTATACATAGGCTGTCCTACCATTAATATGCTATGTTCTATATCGAATCCTCCACTGAAAAGAATAGGTGTATTATTCGGGCCAAGTTGCTCAACTTTATTTGAATTATGACTGAGGTTAACACTTGTGGTCCATTTGATATTCCTGTTGGAAATATTGTGTGAGGTGATCTCCAGTTCCCAGCCTTTGTTCAAAACTTTTCCAATATTAGTGAGTGCTGACGAAAATCCGCTGGCGAGGGGAACCGGGATACTTAACAGTAATTTGCTATTACGTTTTTGATACCAGTCAAAGGAGGTAAATATTTTGTTTCTCAGTATTCCCAGGTCTAATCCTATGTTAACAGTTCTGGATTCCTCCCAGCTTAGATCAGGATTAGGAAAATTGCTGGTGTTGAGCGTTTGTCCACTTACCTGTACTCCACCATAGCTATAATTAGCAAAAGCCAAAAGGCCGATATGATTGTAATCCCCGGAATATCCATTATTCCCTGTAATACCCCAGCTACCTCTGATTTTCAGTTCGCTTATTTTGTCAACAGATTCCATGAATTTTTCTGAAGATACCCGCCAACCGACCGAAACTGAAGGGAATGTTCCCCATTTTGTATTGTCACCAAATTTTGAAGACCCATCACGACGTATGGATGCAGAAAGAAGATAGCGGTTATCATAATCATATTGCGCCCGTCCAAAATAAGATATTAATACATTTTTGGTTTCGGTACTTGTAGCTGTATTGTTAGTAGCTGCATTGAGAGTGGTTATATCATTTGTTGTAAATGAGCCTGCAGTAATGCCCCAATTTTCAAACTTAAATGTACTGTAGGATGTTCCGGCTACCACAGACACATTATGCTTTTGTGCAAACGTTTTATTATAGGATATCGTGTTTTCATTTACAAAAGTTATTCTTTTATAACCATTCAGAGCACCACCCGGCACCGGGTTTGCAGATACGGCAGCTACTTCGCGGGGAATATATCGTTTATACTTTGAATCTGCATTGTCGAGATTTAACGAACTGCGAAGCGCCAATCCTGGTATTATCGTGTATTCACCAAATACTGTCGTTAATGTCCTGAATAGTTTTGTTTCACCCGTAACTTGCTTAGCAACTTCGACAGGACTAACCCTTGTGCCGGCCCAGGTATATTTTGGATTAGGAAATACACCGGTCAGAAGTCCTGCAGATGACTCTACTACCGGCGCCAGCGAAGCCGCAACATGCATCTGCTGGTCCTTCCCATCTACTAAAGGATCATTGATCAGTGAATAAGTAGGTGCAATGTTTAATCCAAATTTTACTTTGTGGCTGGCCTGCACTTCTATGTTTGCCCGGGCAGAATAACTTTTATTTTCTACTCCCCAGCTTATACCTTCCTGGTTCAGGTAATTTCCCGACACATAATATTTAATAACGTCAGTGCCCCCGGATGCAGAAAGCTGATAATTCTGGACAAGGCCCTTCCTGAAAAATTCATCCTGCCAGTCAACAAAATCAAGGCCTGGATGACCCGGCATAGCCCAGCGTTCATCTAACATTAAGCCCGCATTGAAACTGCCGTTGATCGCTGTTCTTTCTGCCGTAGTCTGAGAGGCAGTTCTTCCTGGACCTGATCTGACCCAGGCATCATTGATCATTTCAGTTGCCCTATCAATCCATCCGTTAGCATCAAGCACATCCAGTTTTCTTACTCTTTCGTTATAACCGATGTAACTATTTAAATTGATTACTGCTTTTCCGGGTTTTCCTTTCTTAGTAGTAATAAGCACTACGCCATTTGAACCTCTCGAACCATAGATAGCCGCCGCCGAAGCATCTTTCAATACTTCTATTGATTCGATATCATTCGGATTCAAATTGTCCAGCGGATTACCTGTTGAAAACCCCCCACCGGAATTTTGCGGAGACACTTCCAATGGAAATCCATCTATGACATACAACGGTTCATTATTAGCACTGATAGAACCCGTTCCTCTAATCTGAACAGAAAATCCCTGGCCGGGAACTCCACTGGTTTGTTTTACCCTGACTCCCGCCACCTGGCCTACCAGCGCCTGGTCAACCCGTTGAACAGGACGTTCATCCAGGTTTTCTGCATTATACTTGGCAATGGCTCCTGTAATATTGCCTTTCTTTTGTGTTCCATACCCAACAACGATCACTTCGTCCAATTCTTTTGATGCTTTTTGCATTGTCACCATTACCGCATCGCCTGAAACAGTTACTGTCTTATCAGGATAGTTTACATGCGTAATAAGTAATTCAGCATTTCTTGTTCCACCTGGAATTGTTATCACAAAATTTCCTTCTGCATCAGTTTTAGTTGTGATAGTGGTTCCTTTTAAGGTAATTGAGGCATCCGGAATGCCGATCCCGGATTCATCACTTACTTTTCCTTTTACTTGTCTTTGCTGAGCGAGTAATATTGAAGGGAATAAAATAAAAATCGCTAAAATGAATAGTGCAGTCTTTTTCATATACAAGCAGTTGAATAGTTAAGTATTAATCAAAATTATTTTAGCAAGTATTAACTATCATCCTGCACTATCCTGTGAAAAATTTTATAGTATTTGATTAATAAAATGAAAAAAAATTATTTCCCCTGTATCATACAAAAACAAAATAAGCAGACTGGTTGATCGTAATTGAGACGGGAAAAAATTAAAAGTGGCTGAAAGCCTTAATGGTAAAGGGGTTTGTGAGATTAAAATGAAATTAGAAAATAATTTTTTTATCATTGGAAATATTCACGAGAAGAAGTGATCGCCAATCATTTTTTAAAAATTGACTCTTCTGCATCAACGATGAAAGAAGGCTTGATCGAAAAATTAAAGCAGTTCATAAAATAAATATTACCAGTAAATTAAAATTTGAACTTAAAATATTTTAGTAAGTTATTGCAATATGTTAGCAAGTTTTGATTATAGCTATAAATCGTCATAATATTTTAAATTAGAAAAAAAATCGCTGAGTTTATTTTTTCAAACTCCTTTTTCAAACAACATTTATTTAAATATCATTTACAATAAAAATCAGGCTTAGCAATGGTTGCTGATTTAAAGATTTTTTCAATGTCCTTTGTAACTCCTCATTAAAAACTTGCTCAACTGTATCCAACGATCATTTTTCCCGGACTTATTCATAAAATTAATCTGTGATCAATCTTTGATACTTGCCTTTAATTGCGGAGGAATATCTTAACAATATTCCATTAAATTCTGTCAATCCTGTATATTTAAAACATGAATTCCAGGCACTTATTTACAGCAGAATTGAAAAAACACGTTGGCGATGTTCTTGATGACACCTACTCTTTAGGAATGTATTCAACTGATGCCAGTCACTACCAGGTGATGCCCGTGGCAGTTGTCTTACCAAAGAATGAAGCGGAAATCAAAAAAGCTGTTGCGATCGCAAGAGAGTATAAAATAAAAATACTTCCCCGTGGCGGAGGCACCAGCCTGGCCGGGCAAACCGTTGGTGAAGCGATGGTGATGGATTTTTCAAAATACATGACAAAGATCATCGAGGTGAATGAACAAGAAAGATGGGTAAGGGTACAACCCGGTCTTGTGAGGGACGAGTTGAATGATGAGATGATGAAATTCAATTTGCAATTTGCTCCGGATCCGGCAACATCAAGCAGGGCTAATATTGGTGGTATCGTGGCGAATAATTCATCGGGGACAAAAAGCATTCTCTATGGAAAAACGGTTGATCATATTCTTGAAGCACAAGTTTTACTGACCGATGGAACAGAATTGCTATTAAAAAATCTGACCCCGGATCAATATGAACAAAAGCTGGATCAAAATGACCGGGAAGGAAAAATTTATCGTCAATTCAAAGACATTATTCTAAATAATAAGGACGAGATAAAACAACGGTTCCCTAAAGTGATGCGAAGGGTCGGCGGATATAACCTCGACGAATTTGTTTATACAGATCAGTGGAACTTGTCAAAAGTCATTACCGGTAGTGAAGGAACACTTGCCGTTATTCTCGAAGTAAAACTGAATCTCGAGCCGCTTCCGAAATTCAAATCCGTGGCAGTTGTTCACTTTGCCGATTTGATAGAAGCTATACGAGCGGTTGAACCAATGCTTCCCTATAAGCCCTCAGCCATCGAGATATTAGACAAAACAGTTTTAGATCTCAGTAAAGAAAATCTTATTACGCAACGCCACAGTCATTTTATTGAAGGCAACCCGGCTGCCATTCAGATAGTCGAGTTCTACGGGGATAGTTTTGAAGACGTAATGCAGCGGCCTCGCGATATGATCGAAAAATTAAAAAGTCTCGGAATGGGATATGCCTATCCTTTATTTCCAACAGGTAAGGGTTATGATGATGTATGGGTCATACGGAAAAAAGGGCTTGGATTAATGATGGGCCTTGGCGGTGACAAAAGAGCATTGTCTTTTATTGAGGATGCCGCCATCCCTACCGATGTACTTCCGGAATATATTGACGAGGTGTTGAAGATCTGTAAAAAACATAATACAGAAGTTTCTATGTATGCACATGCAAGCGTCGGCGTTATCCATGTGCAGCCATTGCTTGATCTTCGGTTGGAGCAGGATATTACCAATCTGAAAAACATCACCGATGAAACATTTGACCTGGTAGTAAAATACAAAGGTTCATGGAGTGGTGAACACGGCGATGGTTTGGTAAGAAGCGCTTACAACGAACGGTTCTTCGGCACTCAATTATATAACGCATTCAAAGAGATCAAGCATTTATTTGATCCCGAAAATTTAATGAACCCCGGGAAGATCGTCGATGCACAGCCTATAGAGGAAAATCTTCGCTATGGTACAACGTACAGAGACAAAGAAGTAACGACAGTTTTTCAGTATCGTGCTGAAAATAATTTCAAAGAATCCGTACACATGTGTACAGGCGTGGGTGAATGCAGAAAGATCAGCGGTGGAACGATGTGTCCAAGTTTCAAAGCAACCCGTGATGAGGAACATTCCACAAGGGGCAGAGCAAATGCTTTGCGTTTGGCCATGTCAAATCAATTGGATAAAGAAGGACTTACCAGTAAACGACTTCACGAAGTACTGGACCTGTGCCTTTCCTGTAAAGCATGTAAATCGGAATGTCCGAGTAATGTGGACATGTCAAAGATGAAAGGCGAAGTATTGCAAATGTATTATGATGAGCATGGCATTAAGATGCGTGACCGGCTGATAAAAAATTCTACAGAGACTGCTTCGCGTTTGTCAGGCTTTTTATCAGGATCGGTAAACTTTTTACAAAGAACAAAGTTGTTTCGTTCCGTTTTACAAATGATGGCGGGCTTTGATAAAAGGCGGTTGTTACCTGAATATGCGAAAGAGCCATTTTATAAATGGTTTAAAAAGAACAACAGTACCAATTACCAAAGTTCACGAAGGGTGGTTTTGTTTGCAGATACTTATCTTAATTTTCATGAACCACAGATCGGGATATCCGCACTCCAATTATTGAACGCCTGTGGTTATGAAGTGATACTTGCTAATGTTGGCTGCTGCCAGCGGCCGAAGATCTCTCATGGATTTTTGAGAGAGGCAAAAAAAGAAGGAACTAAAACCGTTGAACGTTTAAAAAAATTCATGGACAAGGGTTTAACTGTTGTTGTGTGCGAACCAGGTTGCGCCTCCGCCTTGAATGATGATCTTGCCGATCTTATAGAAGATAATGCTATTGCCAGACAATTGCAGAGCCAGGTAATGATGATCGATGTTTTCTTGGCAAAGGAAATAAATGCAGGCAACGTGAACGTCTCGTTCGAATCTGCTGCTGACAATATTCTTATTCATGGGCATTGCCACCAGAAAGCACTGTACGGTACCAACGGAATGAACACGATATTTGGTGCAACACCGCAAGCCACAAAAGAGATCCCGTCCGGTTGTTGTGGCATGGCAGGTTCATTCGGGTATGAAAAAGAGCATTATGATATTTCAAAGAAAGTAGGCGAAGAAGTTCTTTTTCCTGCTATAAGATCAATGAAGGAAAATACTATTGTAGTTGCGAACGGATTCAGTTGCCGCCACCAGATCGAACATTTTACCGGTGTAAAACCCAAACATTGGGTGGAAGCTATTAAGGTCAAAAAGTAATTCGAACACGGATGACACGGATAATTATTAATAAGCACAGATCTTTCCAAATCCTGATTTGTTACACGAGGTAAGACGTAGATAAAAGCCGAATCCGTGAGAATCCTTATCATCCGTATCATCCGTGTTCACCAACCAAAAATGAAATGGGAAAAATCTGGCTGCAAAACTATGATCCTTTAAATAACGTATTTCTGTCAACACTGCTGGCAGCTTTCCCTGTTATTATTTTATTAGGATCAATTGCATTTTTTAAAATAAAAATTCATTTTGCGGCCCTGCTTGGTTTGCTGGTTGCCATTCTTGTCGCACTAGTTGTTTATCGCATGCCCGTCAGCGCCGTTAGTGCAACAACTGTTTTTGGTGCAGCATATGGGTTATTCCCCATTGGATGGATCATCCTTAACCTCATCTTCTTATACCAGTTAACGGTCAACAAAGGTTTGTTTACGATCATTAGAAAACATCTTGGCACTATTGCACCCGATCCCAGAATACAGGTTATCTTAATTGCCTTTTCTTTCGGTGCATTCTTTGAAGGTGCAGCCGGATTCGGAACACCAGTTGCCATTACTGCAGCCATTCTTATTCAACTCGGATTTAAACCTCTGTCTGCCTGTGGACTTTCATTAATTGCCAATACCGCTCCCGTTGCTTTCGGTGCACTCGGCACTCCTATCATTGCGCTTTCTGCTGTAACAGGGATCGATCTTCAACATTTGTCTGCGATGGTTGGGCGACAATTACCGTTCTTTTCTTTAATCATACCATTCTGGGTCGTGTGGGCGATGGCTGGCTTTCGCGGCATGTTAGGCGTTTGGCCCGCTGCTTTGGTCGCGGGGTCATTCTTTGCTATCCCGCAATTTTTGGTCTCCAATTTTCATGGACCATGGCTGGTTGATATTGTTGCCTCAGTCAGTTCTCTTATTGCAGTCGTAGTATTATTGAAATTCTGGAAGCCGAAAACTATATGGAAACTGAATAATTCAAATGAAGCTGTTGCAGTCCCTGTTGAACCCGGGAAAATAAAAAAGAAACAATTGGCACGGGCCTGGCTCCCATGGATGTTGCTTACGGTTTTTATTTTGATCTGGGGATTACCTGCAGTAAAAAATTCTTTGAATTCTGTTTCGGCTCCTGAATATAAAGTTGCTTACCTGCATAATAAGGTCAGTCGCACTCCGCCCATTGTTCCTGAACCGACATTAGATAAACCTGCAAAACCTGAACAAGCAATATTCAAATTGAATTGGCTTTCTGCCACAGGCACCGGGATTTTCATTGCAGCGATCATCGGTGGATTTGCTATCGGATTTTCATTTCGCCAGCTATTACGCATCTATGCTCAAACGTTATGGCGGGTGAGATTTTCATTGATCACCATTGCCGCCATGCTTGGACTTGGATATGTGACACGATATTCCGGTTCTGATGCTACTCTTGGTTTAGCTCTTGCGAAGACTGGTGTACTTTATCCATTCTTTGGAACATTGCTCGGTTGGCTCGGCGTGGCGCTTACAGGCTCGGATACTGCATCAAATGTTTTGTTCGGCAGTTTGCAAACTATCACTGCCCGGCAGACTCATATTGATCCGGGTTTAATGGCTGCGGCAAATAGTTCCGGTGGTGTGATGGGAAAAATGATAGATGCACAAAGTATTGTTGTCGCCAGTACAGCTACTAATTGGTATGGACATGAAGGATCAATATTACGCTTTGTGTTTTTCCATAGCATCGTATTGGCGGCTTTGGTTGGCATACTCGTTTTCCTGCAGGCACATGTGGCGCCTTTCACTCACATGGTAGTGAAATGAATCAAGGAAAGTGCAGTTGGCATTATTTTATATAATATAGATTATGCCCTCTTCTGTAGTTACCGCAATGAAGTATTATCCGGATACTTGTATTCTCCGGGTAATTTTTGTTTCAGGAATGGTATATGATTATAAAAATGTGCCGGAGAATGTTTATAAAGCTATGAGGTCTGCTTCATCCAAAGGTGAGTTTTTAAACAAAGAGATAAAAGGCAAATACGAATTCGAAAAGATCAGCGATTAAACGTTGAGTTCACTCTTTGTTTAATTTAAGTTCTAGCTCTCTCAGCAGCGGTATCTGTCCTTCAATGATCTTTTGTTTTGCGCTTTCTATATTGAACCATTCAGCTTTATCTATTTCGGGAAATGATTGCTTCTTTCCCGATCGCGGTGGCCATTCCATTTCAAATTCATTGCTTTTGATTTGGGAAACATCAATGTCATTTTCCAGGGCCCATGCAAAAACCATCTTGCCGCCCTTTTGTTTTACAGGAGCCAGCCCGATAAACTTTCCTTCGGCTTTTATTCCTGTTTCTTCTTCCACTTCTCTTTTAGCTGCATCAAGCATCTCTTCATTTTCTTCCGGCTCACCTTTTGGGATAGACCATGCACCCATATCTTTCTTCGACCAGAAAGGCCCGCCCGGATGAACCAATAATACTTCCGGAATGTTATTTTTTATACGATAAAAAAGTATACCTGCACTTTGCCTGGGCATAAACAAGAAACATTTGTCATTGCTACCTAAACTTTCACTGAGCAGCAGCCGGTTCTATTTATCACACTATTTTAGAAATCCAGGTTGCCGTTAAAGCTCCATTGCCGCGAAGATATAGAACAAATAATCGTTGATAAAGGTGTGTCGCAAAACTCTTCTTGCAAAGCTTTTGCCGGCAATGACTTAAATTGAGCTCATGATAAAAAGAATTTTTTCAATAGTTACGTGCAGTTTTATTATTACCCATCTCCTATTTGCCCAGGTAAAATCTCCCACATCAATTAACGACCGCCAACTCTGGCTAAGCTATCTTGACAAAGTTGCAAGACCGGTAATGATGAACCTTGCTGCAGATAATTTAAAAGAAAAAATGCCGGTGATATTATCTCCGAAGATCGATAATGCAGAGAGTCGCAGAAAGGTAGCATATCTTGAAGCTTTTGGCAGAACATTTAGCGGGATCGCAGCATGGATAAACGGAGAGGGAGGAAGCAAAGAAGAAGTCTCACTTCGTAATCAATATAGGGAATGGTCATTGAAAGCGATTGCAAACGCAGTAAATCCATCCGCAAAAGATTACCTGGAATGGGATGGCGGACAGCCATTGGTAGATGCATCGTTCTTTGCATTGGGATTAATTCGTTGTCCCTGGGTATGGCAACACCTTGATACGATTGAACAGCAAAGAGTGGTATCCGCATTTATTATTACACGTAACACGATGCCCGTATATAGTAACTGGCTGCTATTTTCCGGCATGATAGAAGCTTTTTTCTGTAATTATGATCTGCCATACGATCCGGTAAGAATAGACTATGGATTAAAAGAGTTCTCGCAACATTGGTACACCGGCGATGGTATGTTTTCAGATGGTATGCAGTTTCACGTTGATTATTACAATAGCTATGTGATCCAACCTTATCTTTCTGTGATATTGGAAACAATTGCTAAAAAAAGAAACAGCTATAATAATTTTATCTCACAGTTTGAAAAGATCAGTAAACGATATGCCGAGATACAGGAACGTGATATTTGTTCAGACGGAAGTTTTCCCGTAACGGGTCGTTCAATTGTATACCGGTGCGGGGCCTTCCAGCATTTGGCAGATATGTCACTAAGAAAAAAATTACCGGAGTCATTAAAACCATCGCAGGTAAGAAGCGCCCTGACAGCCGTTATCAAAAAAACATTGTCAGCTCCTTCAAATTTTACTGAATCAGGATGGCTGAATATCGGGTTAAGTGGCAGTCAGCCGGGGCTCGCAGATGTTTACATTACAACAGGAAGCTTATATCTATGCACGGAGATCTTTTTACCATTGGGCTTGGCTAATACAGATGAGTTCTGGTCTGCACCCGCAGAACCATGGACATCCGTCAAAGCCTGGAGTGGACAAGATCTGCCCGCAGATCATGCATTGGATCTACATTAAAATACACCCCGATGATTACCTGCAACAACATAATTGAAAAGATCGCCGGAGTTATCGTTTTATTATTAACTCAGCTTCATTCTTATTCACAGCAACCTTTGATCACCAACATTAATTCGAGAAATATCACCAGCTTAAACGGCAACTGGCAATACATTGTTGACCCATATGAGACCGGTTTTTATGATTACCGTTTCCAGGAAAGAAGAGAGAACGACCGGGAAGCTTATTGGAACAGTGACGTACCTGACAACAAAACAGATCGAAAAGAACACGGTTACAGTGATAAATATACATTACGGGTGCCCGGCGATTGGAATTCACAAGCTGGTAAATTCCTGTATTATGAAGGAACGGTTTGGTATAAGCGTTCATTCAATTACAAAATAAAAAATATTTCGGATAAGCTATTCCTTTATTTCGGTGCGGTCAATTACAAGGCTGATGTTTATTTGAATGGGAAAAAGCTGGGAAGCCATAAGGGCGGATTTACCCCTTTTAATTTTGAGATACCTGCCGATGTTCTTAAACCAACCGGCAATTTACTGGTAGTTAAAGTCGATAACAAAAGATATAAAGATGAAGTGCCTACACTGAATACTGATTGGTGGAACTATGGAGGTATCACAAGAGATGTCCTTCTTGCGGAAGTACCATCACATTTTGTATTGGATTACCTGTTGCAATTAAAAAAGAATTCAGCAAATGAGATAGAAGGATGGGTGAAACTCAACGCAACGTCCAATGAAAAAATCATAATTGAGATACCTGAGTTGAAATGGAAAAAAGAAATTGTTGCTAATACTGACAGTATCTCCTTTGATGACCAGTTAAACGGTATTCAATTATGGTCTCCTGAAAATCCAAAATTATATACTGTCAGGATACACTCTCCGGGAAGTGATATAAGCGATAAGATCGGTTTCAGAAATATAGAAGTCAGCGGTAACCGGGTATTATTAAATGGAAAACATATTTTTCTTCGCGGTATTTGTATTCATGAAGAAATACCAGGCAAGAGCGGAAGAGCTTATAGCGCTGCGGATGCAAGGCTATTATTGTTCCGGGCAAAATCACTTAATGCAAATATGGTTCGACTGGCGCATTATCCTCACAACGAAAATATGACACGCATTGCTGATTCATTGGGTATCCTGGTTTGGTCGGAAATACCAGTTTACTGGACAATAGATTTTGAAAACCCGGAAGTGCTTGCCAAGGCAAAGACGCAATTAAATGAAATGATCACCCGTGATCGCAACAGGGCAAGTATCATTATCTGGTCGGTAGGAAATGAAACGCCGGTACATGCTGCACGAACAGCTTTTATGAAAGAGTTGCTGGCGACTGCAAGACACCTGGATGGTAGCCGTCTCGTCTCGGCAGCTTTGGAAACACACAATGAGAACGGAGTAATAGTAGTAGATGATCCATTGGGAGAATTCACAGATCTAGTTTCGTTCAATGAATACTTCGGTTGGTATTCTGTGCTTCCTTCAGGGATCAAAAATATGCGTTGGGATATCAAATATGAGAAACCCATTTTTATCAGTGAGACAGGCGCAGGATGTCTTGCTGGGTTTCACGCGGATTCACTTGCACGCTGGAGTGAAGAATACCAGGAATGGTATTATAAAGAGCAAGTAAAAATGCTGAAAAAATTGCCGGAAGGTTTTTCAGGAATTTCTCCGTGGATATTGAATGATTTTCGTTCGCCGAGAAGAAACAACCCCCGGTACCAGGACGGCTGGAACCGCAAGGGATTATTTGGCAGCAATGGTAAAAAGAAAAAAGCATTTTATGTGCTTCAGAAATATTATGAAGAGAAAAAGGCAAAGCCCTTCTGAAATGACACGCTTAAACTCACACCGGATATTTTATCAAATTATGTGACACCCTATTTACTTTTTATCTCAACACTCGCTGTTTTTAATCCCGGTGAAGACGCCGTGATCTTTATTGTGCCGGCTTTATTTTTTTGCGAACGAACAATAGCCAATACTAACCCAAAGTATGCTTCGCGTTCTTTTGATGCAAACGAAACAAGGTTCGCCGGGTCGCCATTATCAGTAGCGATGATCTCCCCCAGTCCCTTCAATAGTGAAACTTATTTTGTTGTTTGCATCCGGCACCATCAATCCGTTTTCATCAGCAACCTTTACAGTTATGAATGAAAGGTCATCTCCATCCGCATCTATCGTATTACGGTCCGCGCTTATTAATAATTGGGCTTCCGTTCCGGTAGTTCGAAGAATTTCCTCTGCCCATTGCTTTCCATTTTTATAAGCGACGACTTTTAATTCACCTGGTTCATATTTCACATTATCCCAACGCAGCCTGTATTTAAATTCCGCTTTTTTCTTTTTGCCGAGAGAGCGACCATTTAAAATAACTCAGCTTCGTCACCCGACGTAAAAACATGTACCGGGGTTATTTGACCAATACGATCGGGCCAATTCCAATGCGGCAGAATATGCACCATTGGAAGATCGGGCCGCCACCTTGATTGATAGAGGTAAAAAACATCTTTCTTAAATCCCGCTAAATCTATTATTCCACAATAGGAACTTCTTGCAGAATAATAAGGAGTAGGCTCGCCAAGATAATCCCAACCGAACCACACAAATTCACCAGCCACATAAGGATGCTTGTCCTGTGTAGCAAAAACTTTATCCGGCGATGCGCCAAATGGTGCGGTGTAGAGATCATGTGCACTAACATACTTCCTTTTTGAATCTCCTCCCGTGCTATCACTTACCGGAGCATTTCGCCGTTACGATGTATTCAATTAATCGGGAATTCTCATTTAAACGCGTTCTATTCGAATATTTAGAAAACCCTCCATAGAAATGGAGGGTTGAAACGATTGCCTATTATAAAATAAATCAAATATTATATCTCTCATTTATTTCGATCTCGTCACGTCCGGATTTAAAAAGGGTCTTAGTATCTATCCAGTCCAGAAATGAATAATTCAAACCGTTTAGGTGTGCCAACTCCAGGGTAACATCTTTCAATTTCTCGACATCAGCCGGGGCAAGTTCCGTTAAAACAACTGTTACTATTTTTTCCTTATTCTCGTTAACATGTTTGTACCTGCTATACAATAGTGAAACCAATTGCCCGGGAAAAGAGGTTGGAGTTTTGTAAAGTATATCTTCATTGATAAAAGAAACTTCATCTTCGGTATAAGTGGCAATGATTACTTCAAGTGAATCACTACAACCGCAGTCCAGAACTTCCCGCCATTCATTTTTGATAAAAAGAGATCTGCTTATCAATTCAGGCTTATCGAATTTATTTAGAGTCGATGATTCTCTTTTGCTGCCAACGTTGACAACGACAACATGACCATTTAAATGCATTCCGACACTGCGTTTATAGATTTTGTTCAGGGTGTTTTCATCTATGGTTTTTTTGGATGCAAATATCATCACCTTTTCGGGCGTCTGGAATATTCTCGTTGTTGACCTGGTAATCACTGCAAACTTTCCGTTATCTCTGAGGGATGACGTTTCCATTTCTAAAAGTAAAAAAACCGAAATGGGAAAAAATATGATAAACCCTTTAAAAATTATACTTTTTTAACAGCTTCTGGAAGCTATTTTTTCAAAGCAGTTCAGGCTTTAGATAAAAGAAAAACGATCTTTGGAAGAAGTCATCAATTTCCGGATATTAATCATCATCTTTCTTTTCTTTTTTTCGTAGGGTCATTTTTTTGGGATAAGGAGTATCTCCTTTGGCAACAAACCATAGTATTCGATTGAACAGGTCATCATCACCGCCATCTATATGGTCAAATTCAGAAGAGGCAGAAAGAAGGGCGTATCTCTTTGCCTTTCCATTTAATAAGGCGGTATTTTTATTCATTTCATTTAAAGGAATATTATTCCGGACATGAACGTAAGGTTGCCCCTGAAACTTTTCACCAAAACAATTGAACATAGGAAGCGCAGTTGCGTCAATAACATTCATTGGGGGTATTCCCAAAATTTGCTCAATCGTACGAATCATGCAGGTTTGATTATAATTAGTATGAATTGTCTTTTGCAATTTAGAATAAGGACTTATCACGAAGCCAGTTGTTCTATAAGCGGATACGTGGTCCCATCCTCCCTGCGAATCATCTTCTGTAACAAATACAACAGTTGAATCCCAAAAACGACTTTTGCTAAGCGCTTCGACTATTCTTCCCAGGGCTAAATCGTTATCAGCGATCATTGCTCCCGGTGTAGGGAATCCTTCGCGACTGCCCTGATTATGATCTTGCGGCAGAGCCATCACCATTAATTGAGGTAATTGATCACCCGCCATGTTTTCATATTCGTGTAGCTCCTTAATAAAGGCGTCAGCTCGTATTTGATCAGTAACCTTAACGTTATCAAAACCTGGAAAAGTTTGCGAGAGAATTGGCTGTACTCTTGAAATGGTTGTTGTGTTGAAAAACTCAAAAGGCTTTTTTTCAAGGTAAAAATTATAAATATCGGTCCACGACAAATTACCTTTCCATTTGGGCTCGCAGGCTTCTCCATAAATTCTTACGCTCTTGCCATGGTCTAGAGCGTTGTTCCAAATAAATCCTTCCTTGTTATATACTAAAGCATCATCATGAACATGCGGATAACTTCTGAACCAGGCACGAACATTTTTTTCAACATAATCAGTTACAATTGCAGCGTCCGACCATGAATGTCCTTCGGCAGACGACTTTCCTGATGCATAAAAGTTATCTAGTAACAAATATTCTTTTGCGAGTTTATGCTCGTTAGGTGTTACCTCGTCACCATATACGCACAATGACTTCATACCATTCCCTTCCGGCATGTCCCCCAGGACCTGGTCATAAGTTTTGTTTTCCTTAATAATATATAATACGTGTTTAAAAACGGAAGGTTCGCCAATGCGTTCAGGAACGGGTCTTGGAGCAACGTTCTTTCTTGGTAAAAGTTTAGCAAGCTTTGAACGAAACGATAAGTTTGCCGATTCTACTCTTGATGTATATTCTTCCAGCTGTTTTTTGTCGGGCAGTTGTATTATAGAAATTGTGGCCTCCTGCTGGTGAATGCCGAATCTGTTTTTATTTGGAACCCGGACACCTTCACCCTCCAGGTTAGCCACATACAACTTATCAGTGTTCAACACAACTCCGGCTGGGTAGGCTTCAGTAGGAATATAACCTTCGACGATTGATTTTCCAATTCCGGTATTTGACGATTTTGCACCTAATTTTACAACAGCAATAGCATTATCCATCCCATTTGACACATATAAAGTCTTGCCGGCACTATCAATGGCAAGCCCGTTGGGAGAATCGCCGATCAATTCAGTCGCTTCTCCATGTAAGCGAACGGAGATTGTCTCCACAACTTTTTTTGTTGTGGTATTAATAACGGATACATCATCACTATTGCCATTTGCAACATAAATGAACTGTTGGTTTTTATCAGCAATAACCGCATTAGGATGTAATCCGACCTCTATTTCAGCTTCCGTTTTTCCCGTCTGCCTGTCAATAATAGTGACTGAACCGGATGACGTGGCTCCGGTTCTGGGATCGATATACGCCTTGTTATCAGGGACACCAGCCGTTTCTTTCGACGGATCGGTAGGCACCGGACCAGCCCAATTTGTAATATAGGCGTCTGAAGCAGTTAAAGCAATGCCGAATGGCGCTATGCCAGTGGATGCAGTCCAAACACGTTTTTTATCACTCAACCTTATTTTTGCGAGCTGATAGTTTCCATTTAGAACGACATACAAAAAATCTTCACCGTTTTCATTTGCAATGGCAATATCATTCGGTAAGGCCATTGGTGAAGGCGATATTGCGTCAAATGAAATGGCGCTATTTATAGTTGCTTTTTTCCCATCCCAAATCGCATCGAGAATATACGAACTATGACCTTTGTCAGGAGATGATGCCCCCCAAAGCACATGCTGATTTTTTCCATCGTTCCAGGTTTTGATACCCGAATACGTACTCATCAATCCTCTGTAATGATCTTCATAATCCAAATGAAACAATAATTTATTATTTTCTACATCCAGAAAAGCCAGTCCAAATCTGTCCTCTACTACAAGAATATTTTGTCCAGGAATCAATCTGCAATCCAGGCTATGATTTTCCAATAAGGGATTTCCAAACCGGATCACTGTGCCAGCAGGATCAATAAAACGGTTATATGGCATCAGTATTGAACTATTATCAATCGTTAGGGTAGTGTCATCATAACTGCTGTGGTAGGAAGTATTAGTTACTATTGAGGTTTTATACGTCGCAGGAGGTTTGCACGCAGCCACGCAAACAATACACATCAAATAGAACCATCTAAAACAACCCTGAACATTTGCATTCATAGTCGCCAGATACTTTAAGTCCAAAAAATTATAATCCAATTTCCGCGTCAACCAATTTATTTGGCTATACCATCCTGTTTTCTGTATATCCTATTTTTTCAATTTCAACTTTCACAAGGTCGCCGGGCTTTAGCCATTTTTTTTCAGGCATACCCATGATAACACCCTCAGGTGTGCCCGTCAGAATCAGGTCTCCAGGCACAAGCGTCATATAATTTGACAAAAATGAAATGATCTCCGCCACAGAAAATATCATGTCAGCAGTATTTGAATTTTGTCTTAATTCACCATTCACCCTACAGGTTAGTTGTAGTTTTTGGGGATCGTCGATTTCATCTGCTGTAACAAGATATTTGCCTAATGGTAAAAAACCATCAAGACTTTTGCCAAGCAACCATTGAGATGTTTTGAATTGCAGATCCCTGCAGGAAAGATCATTGGCCACACAATATCCAAGTACATAGTCCAGCGCATTTTGCTTTGATACGTTTTTGCAATTCTTTCCAATTACAACCCCCAGCTCGACTTCATAGTCAAATTGCTCACCTTCTTTTCCCAATCTGACATCACAGCCATAATCAATAAGCGTATTGTTATACTTAGTGAACGCCACCGGAACGGTCGGCACAGCCATTCCGCTTTCAGTCGCATGCTTTCGGTAGTTTAAACCGATGCAAATGATCTTGGAAGGTTCCGCAACACATGAACCAATCTTAGAATCAAATTCAGAAATCAGCTCAGTCTTGACTAATAACTGCCCATCCGGTGTTTGAAGTTTTTCAACGTTCTCTTTATTAAAAAGAAAGCCTTGATGAAATTCATTTTCAGTTGAAGCAGGAATAGATTTGACACCTCGAATTCCTTCCTTTGTCCAGATTCCGGGAACGAGTTTGTTTCCTTCTTTGCAATAAACAATTTTCATTTACAAGCAAAATTTAATCGGCATATCAATAAGTAGCGCGGCCGCCGGACAAATCAAAAGTAAATCCCGTAGTAAAACTATTTTCTCTTGATATGATGTAGGAGGCAAGGTTTGCAGCTTCTTCCAGTGTGCCACATCTTTTCATCGGAATCTTATCTGTCATATACTTAACCTGTTCTTCGGGAGTAGCCTCTACTAGCGGCGTCCAAATGACTGCCGGGGCCATTGCGTTTATAGTTATCCCCGTTTCAGCATACTCCTTTCCCTGCACTTTCGTCATCCCAATCACCGCCGCTTTGGATGCAGAGTAGGCCAGCATTCCTGCATTGCCTTCTTTTCCTGCAATAGAGGCCATGTGTAGTATCCTTCCGTAGTTTCTCTTCAACATATAAGGAAGAACAGCTTTGGTTGTATAAAAGCTCGCCATAAAATTCAATTCAAAGACTTTGTGTAAATCCTCAGAACTAACGTTGTGGCTTAAGCCATTTGTGATACCAGTAATGCCAGCACAATTCACCAATATATCAATCTTTCCAAAATTGTTGATGATCTCATTAATTGCTTTATCTACCAGTGATTGTTGTGTTACATCAATGGAAAATAGTCTTACCGTTGCCCCATCTTTCTTAAACTCATTTTTTAAGCCTTCTTCATTTATATCCAGGAGTGCCACTGATGCACCATTTTCGATTAACTTATGAGCAATAGTGCAGCCGATTCCAGAGGCCGCTCCGGTAATAACAGCTACCTGTTCTTTGAATTCATCCATCTCTGTTGATTTTAGTTTCAATTGTCGTCTCTTATTATTGCTTTCCGCATTTTAAAGAGACTGATATTTATCATAAACTTCGCGCAATGATCTTCCTTCCATTAATTCCTTGCGGGACAAATTCTCCCTTTTAACTTTTTCCTGCGCTTTTTGAAATACATCGTCCTCAACCTTTTTTGGAACCACGACAATCCCATCAAAATCTGCAAAGATTATTTCTCCCGGGTGCACAAGAACTTCCCCGCAACGGACAGGCACATCATATGCATTTACAATGGCTCTTCCTTTGGAATCCAGCGGCCTGATTCCTGCGTAATAGACTGGAAACCCCAATTCAATAATTTTTATACAATCTCTTATTTGGCTATCACAAACGCACCCGGCGGCGCCGTTTCGTTTTGCCACGGTCGACATAAGTTCACCCCAGGGAGCATTGCTTCCACCATGATCAGTTGAATGAATGGCTACATCTCCTTTTTTCAGTGAATCCATGACTTCAATTTCCAAACCGTATGGGTCATCAGCAATATGATCGGTTTCCATCCAACGAATTGTCTTCGCTCTTCCAATGAACCCACAATTTGCTTTGTCAGGTAAAAGAGGTCGCAATCGTTGATGCATTGCCTGGTTGCGGTAGCCTAGCTCATCCAGAATATCACAAACAGCAGCAACATACAAATGCTGCTTTATAAAATTGAATAAATCAATATCATTTTGATAGTTGTCCATTTATAGGCTACTCACCAGTTTTACTATTCTTTTATTTAATTCTCTTATATATTCAATTGTAAAACTATCCGGCTTATAAGCTGCTTTACGAGCAATACTATTACTTAAGATGCCTCTCGCCATCAGAAGTTCTTTCTCCGCGTAATGGAACAATTCCATATTTTGCAATGAAAAAAATATTTGCGGCATCACTTTTTCAAATAACTCAAACGCCTTTTCATGTTCTCCGCTTTTTCTTAATAAAAAAACTCTTTGCAAAATATCTGAAACAGCCAGGCCCGGCATCACCCCTTGGATGCCCACCGGAATTAATTCCAGCATATATAAACCTCCCCAGCCTTCAAATAATCCGATCTTTCCATTTGTTGACTTTATGATCTCTGAAAATTTTGGGGCACATAACGGTTCTTCCAATTTTAAATATTTAAAATTGTCATGGGTTTCTGCCAGTTCCTTTATCAATCTTACACTGATCGAAGTGCCACCGGGATTGAAATCCTGCAACAATATCGGTACACCTGAAAGAGCTTGTAAAAATTCTGACAGGTATTCTTGTAAGCTATCTTCCCGCAGATGAAAAATACGTGGCACCGCCAAAGAGATAACATCAGCTCCTGCTTTCACGTTGGCCTCAGCTAACTTGATAGCAATTTTTAGTGAGGGGTGGTTTGATTGTGCAATAATTTGTAATCTGTTATCCGATTGTCCCACCGCGATTTTTACAATCCTTACCTTTTCCTCATCGGTCAATTTATAATATTCGCTGGCATAAGCAGGCAAGCACACACCGTCCACGCCACCGCCTATCGCAAAGTCTATCAGCTTTCGTAACCCATTTTCATCAACCTCTTCTTTTTCATTAAATGGAGTGGGAATAATCGGAACAACTCCAGTTAATTCTCTTTTATGTTCTGATATCATCTTTACTGCGTATTTAATTTTGCCTGCTTGAGACTCATTCTGTAATCTACAACTGTTATAGTGATTGTTGAAACCAAAACAAGAATGCCTCCGGCAATGGCAGGTGTGTTTAATGTTTCCCCGAGCCAGATAGCCGCAATGGGCAACCCTAAAAAAGTTATAAGATAGTTTGATAAAGCCACCTGTATCGCATCCAATACCTTTAATGCTTTAAAGAATAAGATCATGGAAAGAAAATTATGGAAAAAAGTGAGCAAACTCATTCCTATCCATGTTTTTTCTGTAAAAGATGGTATGCGGGCAAAAATATCAGGCTCATAATAAAATACCAGAGGCGCCAACAAGATTATCATTATAATATAAGTATAAAACAGCAACTCCATTTCTGTATAATCCTTTGCGATCTTTTTAATTCCGACATTATAGTAAGAATTGCCAACTATTGCTAAAAAGATCAAAAGATTGCCCAAAGCATATTTTGACCCGAAATCCATTTGTTTGATATCACCGGTAGAACAAAGGACGACGCCAATAATTGCCATAAAAAAACTGATCCAGCGAACCTTGTTCATTTTTTCTTTTAAAATTAGAAAAGCAAAAAGGGCTGTTGTCACCGGTAGTGCCAGCGTAAGTATAGCGGCATTGCTTGCCAGTGAATATTGAGTTCCCCAGGTCATTAAAACTTGTGCAGGAAAAACTCCGAGTAGTGCAAGTGGTATGAATTTAGGAATGTCTTTAAGAAATTTTTTCCCATTTTTCAGATCTTTCCAAACGAACGGCAACAACAGAACCGTCGCCAGGAACATTGGTCCAAAAACTGTAAAATAAGGGCCAACCTGGTCCTGAGTTAATTTGATGCAGGTGAATTGCAAAGCCCACATCATATTACATATCAACAAAAGCGTCCAGGAGACAATTGTTTTTTTCATAAGCTACCGGCTAATTTTCGTTCAGTTTTATATTTATTAAGTGCGGAATGATCAAGTGACACTCCCAATCCATCCCCTTGTGGAACCAATGCCGCTCCATTTTCGAATTCAATTGGCTTCTCGATCAGATCATCCTCTCTTACGAGTTCTCCAAAGATATCTGAGGGAATTGTGCAATTAATACTTGCCGCCGCAATATGTAGTCCCATAGTCTCTGAAATTCCGAGATCTACCTCGGAACCACGCCAACATTGCTTTCCTTCAAGATGAGCCATCTCAGCAAGCAAAACTGATTTATAAGCTGATCCATTAAAATTATACCCATCTACGGCATCTGCTCTTATGAATGAAATCATATCTCTGATATCCTGTGTGTAGGGTAAAGAAATATGTCTGAACATAGGAATTCCTAAATTCTCTTTTAAATATCTGAAGCCCGCAACATCTTCATGGACAATCGGGTCCTCCAGTGCAAGCATTACGTCTTTATCAACGCCTTCCATTAATCGTAAAGTTGTTTTTACATCCTTCCATCTTTGGTTCGGATCCAGTACTACTTTTATTCCACCATTGCATTTCTTTTTTATTTCGCTTGTCCACAATCTTACCGGATCTTCATCAGAACATTTAAATTTAAAAACCTTATGACCTCGTTGCATTGCCTCAAATGCTTTTAATGCTGCTTCTTCAGGAGTTCTGCGCCCCGTCCATCCCATACATTCGATGCAATTTCGATAGGCGCCCCCTAATATCTGGTAAACGGGAATATGAGAAACTTTTCCCACGGCATCCAATACAGCCGATTCAAACGCTTCATAAATCCTTTGATCGCTTACTGGCAATCTTCTCCAATTCATTTTTAAAATGTCTGCTCCTAAAAAAAATTTAAAAGCTTGCTCTATCAGGCCGCCGGACGCACTTCTGTATGTTTCACCAATACCAACTATTCCATTCTGTAACTGCAGCTCAATGATCCATTTCGGTTGAATAGCAAAATCTGTCCAGCTTGCACCGGTTAAAAATTTTTTTGCAAACTCTTCATCGCTATCTTTTATTGAGGGTGAATTCAAACTGTCCGGCTTAGAAGGTACGATCACCTCTGTGGCGGTTATTTTTTTAATGACTGTATCTTTCATACTCTTATAGGTCTCCTATATTTTGTGGATATTTTTCAGACAGTTTCCGAATGTCATAGGTGAATTCAATAAAAAGTTTTTCCCAACGTTCTGCAGTTTCTTTAGAATACGAATAAAAACCTTGCGCATTGCTAACACCTTTTGCGCCAGCTTCTACTAATTTTTCAATGAATTCGGGGGCTTGGGTGGAATTATCAAGTTCAGGAAACAGATCTTTCATCACAGCTAAATAAGCCGGGATCCCTGTGAGATCCATGAATCTGAATGGTCCCGCAAACGATATCCAATAACCCATATCATTTCTGCATGCACGATCAATGTCCTCATACGTCGCATATCTATTTTCTACCAGGTAAAATGCTTCTCTCATCATAGCATACATCAGCCGGTTCGTGATAAAGCCTCTTATATCTTTTCTGACCAGGGATGGCTCTTTTCCCCAGCCTGTGGCAAGTGTAACTATTTTTTCTGCGTATTTTATGTCGGATTGATTTCCGCAAATCACTTCGAGAAATCTTAAAATATGAGCAGGCTCTCCCCAATGTATGCCTAATAGTCTTTCAGGATTTTTAAGACCCTTCTGTAAAATCGTAACCGGTATTGCTGATGTGTTGGTACCAATGATAGCTATGGGCGATAGCACATTTTCCAATTGCTGAAATACTTTCCTTTTTTCGTCCAGGCTTTCGATAATGGATTCAATTACTACCTCGTGATCTTTAAAAGAAGAAAAGTTATCAGTAATAGTGAGCCTGTCTAAAACAGTTGTGACGTCTTCTTTTAAAATCCCTTCTTCACTAAGCTGCTTAAGAAAACTCAGTATCTTTTTTCTGTATTCTTCTTTTCTGTCAACGTGTCTTGTCAATGCCGTAACAGGATGCCCGGCAGCCAATATACAGGTAGTAATGCTCATGCCCATCAATCCAAGTCCGACAACTCCGACGGAAACCTTTTCATTCATAGATTCTGACGTTTGAAAATTCAGTTTATTATTTGATTCTTGCAATGGCGTCAATTTCGATTTTAATCCCGTCTGAAAGCACCGATTGAACTGTTGTTCTTGCTGGTTTTATACCCGGGAAAAATGAAGAATATGCCGTGTTATATTTCTCAAAATCATTTATATCACTCAAATGCACTGTACACTTTATAATGTCATCAACACTACCCCCGGCTACTTCGACGATCTTTCCAATATGGGATAAGGTGAGCAGCGTTTCTTCTTCAATAGTCCCGCGTATAACTTCACCCGTTGCTAAATCTAATGGTCCCTGCCCACTGACATATAGCCACCCATCAATTAGTACCCCTGCAGAATATGCCCCGGTATTCACCAATTTTTCCGGATGTTTAATTTCCTTCTTGCCCATACTTTTCATTTTGCCAGACTCTCTAAAAATGGCCAGGATTTAAATGACATAAGGAAGTTCACTAAAGCTTCAACGGCATGTTCAAATAGATGCTTTCCCTTTTCCGAAGAGGCCAGTTGTGGTTCGCCGCTGCATCCATTGCTTGAAATAAATTCGGTTCGTTTCACCAGGGTGACGCCCTTATAAGGTTCATCATCTTCCCACGGAATATAGCCGTTACTTTCAGGTCTTTTGGCACGCTTAATTTGATCTGTCCAAACTTTTTCAGGAAATAAATGCAACATCAGGCTTGTTTCGTATTCACAGGCATGGCTTAAGGCCGGGCTCTCCATTGGCGGAGCTCCTGAAAATATTTTGCCAGCCAGTTCCCAATACGTTGCCAGAGCTATATTAGGTGTTAAACTTTCATCATACTTATTGCTTAAAAGTGTGAGTGCTTGTCTTACCGGAGTAATATTTCCTCCATGGCCATTGAGCAAAACAATTCTGCGAAATCCTGTTTGAAGAATAGATTCAACTAATTCGGCTACAAATTGGGTATATGTTGTAATTGTAACGCTCAGCGCGGCAAAGCTTAAATGATGATGACTTGAACCAAAGGGAAGCGTAGGACATAAAAGAACATCATTCGGCAATTGGCTTTCTGCCCGTAGCGCGATACGTGAAACAAGGTCTGTATCCGTAGACATTGCAAGATGCGGGCCATGCTGCTCAATAGCTCCCAATGGAATAACCACTACCTTATCCTTTTCATTAAGCAGCATCTTATAGTTGGAGGCTGAAAATAACATGCAGAAAAGTTTAGAAATCAAATAAAAATAAAAATTACAGTTATCTGAAAATTGTGTTTATTGATTAATATTGTATACTTTTTTAACATGGTTGCTATCGTAGGAAATTGACATATCAGGAATAAGTATGATTCATGTTTAATAAAAAATACATTTCCGAATCCTGGTAGGTTTCATTTCGAAATAATTACGCAATGAGATAGCAATCAAGTAAATTTATTCTCTTTAGCACAGGACATTAATAAGATATTCTAACGATTCTATGAGAGCGCAATTACACAAGTTACCGGTTTCTTATGATGCATCCTTCCTTTATACAAAATGGGAATGCAGCCATTTTGACAAGCCCTGGCATTTTCACAAGGAATATGAACTGGTGCTGATCGATAAAAGTAAGGGTACAAAATTCATAGGTGACTATGTATCTCATTTTGGGGACGGTGATCTCACACTAATTGGTTCTAATATTCCCCACTTATTCAGAAATGATGAAGAATATTATACAAAAAGTAAAAAAAATACAGCCCGTTCTGTTTTTGTTCATTTTACCCGGGATTGTCTGGGCAATCATTTTTTCGATATCCCGGAAATGAAGCACGTTCATAGGCTTTTGGACCGCTCAGGACTGGCTCTGGAAATACATGGAAGGGCTAAAAAGCATGCGATCGATAAGCTACATGCTATGTATTGCGAAGATTCGCCGCGCCGTCTTTTAAGTCTCCTTGAAATTCTTGTACAATTATCACAAAGTAAAAATCTGATGCCTTTATTGTCCACGGATTATTCCGCAAATAATAGCGGTGATACTGATCGGATCAATCTTGTATTTGAGTTTATCCTGAAAAATTTCACCGGGGAAATCTATATAGAGGACATTGCATCCAGGCTTAACATGAGTATAGCTTCTTTTTCAAGATATTTCAGACATCATACACGAAAGACCTTTTCAAATTATGTTACTGAAATACGTATAGAACATGCCTGCAGGCTCCTGATGGAAAACAACTACAGCATATCCGAAATAAGTTATAAAAGTGGCTTTGACAATCTATCCAATTTTTACAGACACTTCAAAAAAATTGTAGGGGTCATCCCAAAAGACTATAAGAGCAGATTTCCCAACACGTTCTAATATCAATCAATGAAACCTTTTTTATCCAAGATACCGTTCTCTTCAGACTCCTCATTTTTATATAAGTTGCTTGAATGCGATCATTTTAATGACCCCTGGCATTTTCATAAAGAATACGAGTTGGTAATGATAACCAAGAGCAGAGGGATCAGGTTCATTGGTGATAATGTATCGAACTTTAAAGAAGGAGACGTAGTTTTCATCGGTTCAAACATTCCCCATCTGCTCAGGAATAGTGAAGATTTATATACAAAAAGAAAAAGATCAGGAGCCGCAACTATTTATATTCACTTTACAAGAGATTTTTTGGGTAATCATTTTTTTGATATCCCAGAAATGAAATTGGTGCAACGACTTCTGGCAAAGTCTTCGTTAGCTCTTGAAGTACATGGAAAAACCAGAAAACATACGGAGAAGATATTATATGACATGCATCATCAAAACCCAACCCAAAGGTTGTTGAGCCTGTTAGATATACTATTGGAATTGTCACAAAGCCGTGGATTAAAACCGCTGCTGACAAGTGGCTATACTGCCAATAACAGTGGAGAAACAGAAAGGATAAATGAAGTGTTTGAGTTCATTATGAAAAATTACCCCGAACAGATTTATGTACAGGAGATAGCTTCTAAGCTAAATATGAGTGTAGCTTCTTTCTCCAGATATTTCAAATATCATACGAGCAAAACCTTTTCAGACTATGTAACAGAGATCAGAATTGGACATGCCTGTAGATTATTAATGGAAAATAACTACAACATTTCTGAGATAAGTTACAAAAGCGGCTTTGAGAACCTTTCCAACTTTTATAGACATTTTAAGAAGATTGTTGGCATTATTCCCAAGGAATACCGGGATAGGTTCCTCGAAATTTCTCCTTAAATAAAAAACTAGTGGCCCTGGGATTGAAATTCCCGGAAAGCATTTACAATATCCTGGTGCGTCTTTAGTGCGTTCGCAGGTAAAGATGAGCTGGAGGGAAACACCAGTAATTCGCCATTCTTTTGAATCGTGATTCCGTTTTCATTTATTTCACCTCTTTTATCCGTTATTGCCTTCAGATTTAATCCTAATGCTCTCGCAAAAAACTTATACATAGGGATTCTCTTGGTTAATCCATAGTCATGCTTATCATTTGGTAAATAAACTTGCTCCAAATTTGCGGCTTTTCCATAAAACCCATACACCTCTTTTAAATAAGGATAGTCAGTTGTCGGCATTGATTTTGTCCAATCATCCCCATCGGAGATTAAAAGTTGAGGACGAGGCGCTATTAACGCGGCGATTTCTGCGTTGTTGGTTTTATACAGGCCGCAATCATGAATAGGTAGTCCGCTTTCGCACTGGCATCCACCATAAAAACTGGATGATACCATCACAACGGGCACACTTGCTGTTACTCTATCATCCAAAGCTGCAACGAGAATAGTCTGCGTGCCACCGCCCGATGCGCCAGTAACTCCCACCCTGCTTTTATCTGCATTTGGCAATGATAGAAGAAAATCCAAACATCTTATACTGTTCCATGTCTGTATTGATAAAGAAAACCCTGTTTCATGGTATGAATATCCACCGGTTTGCAAAGCTGATTCTCCCCATGAATACATATCATAACTCAAAACAATTGCACCCATTTTTGCCAGGCTTGCGCAGCGATATTGCATATCTGCCCTGTATCGTCCACTATCTTTTGAAATAGATGGATCGCTTTCATTGTAAAAATGTCCATGGGGACAAAGTATTACCGGGCAGGGTCCGGTGGCTTTAGTGGGTCTATATAACGATCCTGTAACAAAATAACCCGGCATACTTTCAAAGGCAACATTTTCGACAGAATAGCCATTCATCATAACCTTTGGCCTGAAAATCGGATTCAAAGCCGGCTTTTTATTGAAATGATTTATTCCAAGAGTTTCCAAAATGCACCCTCTCAATTCCGATTTTCGCTTATTGAATTGCTCAGTGTTGGAATAAAGTGAAAGAAGTTTATCAAGGTGTTTTTTTCCCTCTTCCTCAGACCGCCTGTAATATTCATATTCTCTTATTTGATAACTGTTATTGCCATTCTTAAAATAGGCAAGATTCAAGGGCTTTAGAATATTATCCAAAGTCTTTTCGGCAGTCGAACCAAACCTCCACGTTGCGAAATCAACCTTAAAATTTTTTACTGTACTCTCATCATACCTTAATACAACATTAAATGATTTCTCAACCTGCGACAGAACTTCTGATAATTCCTTTTTGTACACTTCCCGGGGCTGTTGCGCAAAAGAGTAAGAATTTAAAATGCCGAGCATGCTCAGAAAAAAAACTAATATTTTCATTTTGCTGGATTTATGGCGAGAAGAAATTTTCAACAAACAGCCCTATTACGACTGTGACACAGTTTTCTTCTCAAATAAGAGCTTCACCACTTCTTTTGTTTTTTCCAATGTTTCGTTGATATCCTTAACAGAATGGGCAAATGAAATACTTCCCTGCTTAACTGGCAACGGGAAATTATAAATCCCCTTTTCAATCAAACGACGACGATATTCCTTATCGAAAGAAAAGTCGTGGTTTTCCGCAATATCATGATAATCATGAGGAGCATGGTCCATAAAATAGACACAAAAAGCAGATCCCTCGCGGGCAACATGAAAAGGAAAATCATACGCCTTGAAAATATTGTTTAAGCCATCTTCCAACGTTTTTCCCAACGAAAAAACATGTTCATATGCATTAACAGTTTCGGAACTAAGTTTTTTTAATGTTGCAATTCCCGCAGCAGTAATGAGTGGGTGGGCATTATAAGTTCCTGCGATCAGCACCCTTTTTGATTTTTCAGGATGGATAAAATAATCCAAATATTCTTTCTTTCCCCCTATTACTCCCATCGGATAACCGTTAGCTACCGCCTTACCGAATGTGCTAAGATCGGGAGTTACCTGACAAATACTCTGGTAACCTCCCAATGCATGCCTGAAGCCCGTTTTCACTTCATCAAAAATGAGCAAGCAGCCATTTTCATCTGATAGCGCCCTAAGTCCTTCCAGGTATCCTTGATCAGGCTTTACAATCCCAACATTCTGAAGTATTGGTTCTAAAATAATACATGCTACAGGAAACTTATTTAAAACATATGACACAGATTCCAGGTCATTAAAATTCACAATGTGGACCAATTTAGAATGATTTTCCGGAATGCCGGCTGAAAGAGCATCAAATGGATATTCACCGGGGCAAACTCTTTCACCAATATCGTGCAGATCACTCATGACATTTGCAGCAACATCGTTAAACCAGCCATTATAGCCCCCTTGCATAATGATGATATGATCCTTATTAGTAGCTGCACGGGCGATTCTGATTGCATGATAAGTTGCTTCCGACCCGGTGGTAGTTATTTGTAGTTTTTCAACTGTCGGCACGCACTTACAAAATAATTCTGCAAAAAGACCCTCTAAATTAGTAGGGCCGGCGCCCATCAATACAGACTCAGTGACGATCGCATCCATCACGGCATCGTTAACATGCTTATCATTGTGTCCCAAAAAAGCTGCGGAAAAGGCCGCATGATAATCGATGTATTTATTTCCGTCTACATCCCAAACGTGACTCCCGATGGCTCTCGAAAAACAAATATTGGGATCTGATTTGCGGTTCAAAGAGACAATTCCTCCCGGAATAGTTTCCTCATTTCTTTTCAAGATTTCCGACGATGCGGGCCAATTTTTCATCTCTTTATTTTATTGCCTTAGGTTTATTGTTGTGTTTACAAAGCCGGATCTGACAGGAACTTTGGTCAGGCTTAGTTTCAAATTTATTATCCCACGCTACAGGAAATATCAGATAATCTATTTAAGTTGTATACTTTTTTAACATATTGAATAACCTAAGCTTGTTTCAAAAAAAACCTGTAATATTCGGTGGTGGAAAGGATGGCCGAACAGTTTTCACAGGCGTTCAGGATAATGTCGACATTGACATTTTCAGAATTGATACACCCGGTAGAGAATGGGAAATGATCAAAAATAATTTACATCAGAATTTGGCTGCCGGAAATTTTTTAAAGAGCCTGTACATTTCCGCAAGAGCTAATAGCATTGACCCGCTGCCATGCCGGTCTTTCTGATCATCCACCTCAATTTTTCTTGAATTATAGTAGTGAAGATCGTTCCCGATTGATGTACTCCCGGAAACACCTAATATATCTCCGGTCTTTGAGATCCGTGAAGTATCTGTAAGCGCTTTCAAAGAATTCTTTACAACAGGAATATATTTTTTATCCAACCATCCTTTATTGATGCCTCTTGCTATAGCATAAGTAAACTGGGCGCTGCAGGAAGTTTCGGTTCCCCATGTTAATTCGGCGTGATCCAATACCTGGTGCCACAAACCCGAAGGTGATTGATATTTAATCAAACCGTCAATTTGTCTTTTACATATCTCTAACACCTGATCATATTTTGGATGATCTTTGGGTAAAACTGAAAGAACCTCCGCTATCGCCACTGCCGCCCATCCATTTGCCCTTCCCCATTTGCAACAGCTATGTTCTTTTTTATCAACGCCTTTAAAATATGCATGAAACCACACTCCATCTGTATCCTGCAGGTAGGAAGCATAGTTTATGACTTGCGTTGCGGCATCATCCAATGATGACGGATCGTTTTTATAATCACTCCATCGCACTAAAAAAGGAAGACTCATATAAAGATCGTCCGCCCAGATAGTTGGGCCATCGGGCGAATCTGGCCTCCAGAAGGAACCATCAGGTAAACGGTCTTGCTTTTTGGTAATAAGGAATCCAATGGTATCAATAAGATGCAACAAGTTAGAGGAGAGCTTTACTTTATGGCGAAGATTTGATTCAAGAATGGCGGCTCCCATAGCTCCATAATCATCAAGCATTCCCGAGCCCGTTATTTTATATCGTAATAGTTTTTCAAGATCAGCTTTGTCGTAAATTTTTCCAAAGGTTGAAAATTGCCAGCTCATCCAGAAAAAAGCGTCAGCAGATATGCCGTTATTTTTATTAATATAATTCAATACATTTTCATCATGTGTTATATCGTATCCCCGCTGCATGCCTAACAGAACAACACCTACAGGATAAGACCAATACATAGTCTTTGGTAATTTGGCATTCTTCACGTCTTGCCAGTTGCCTTTGACATAGTTACCCTCAACCAATGGATTATTTGGGAATTGATGATTTGTGATCAGTTTGATCAGAGCAGGCAGCGAACGTTGTTGTGAATAAGAAAAAGAACTTAAGTGTATTACCAAGAAAAAAAGAAGTGATTTTTTGATGTACTTCTTTGACATATACGTTTATTTTTTTTCATTTCTTTGCACCTTAGCACCCCCGGCATAAATTAAATTTATTTCTGCCGATCCCTATTTGCTTGCAGATAACACAAAGACATTGGCTTCATGAGGCTTTAAGTTGGAAGAAATTGTTGTTAAGCCCTTACCTGCCGGAGCATGTTTCCAAACATCATACGCATCATACCGCATTGTTGAATCAAGTTCTATTTCCTTCCATGCAGCGGTAAGCGTTTTACCCGTTGAATTACGGTTAAATAGTGCAATCGCAAACCTATCACCGCTAAGTGGCTTCTTCCAAACTTCAAGACCATCCTTTCTCATAACCCTGAAACCTTGTTTACCTAAAGGATCCTGGTCTATTGCAATAATTTCCTTATTTAAAAGTATGGTTTTGGTTGCCTCATTCATATTCCGGACATCACAGCCCATCATTAATGGAGCAGAGAACATGCACCACATACTCATCTGAGTGCGGTATTCAATATCATTGCAACCGCCACCTTTAATAAATCCGGTATTATTTAATCCAACAACCAGCATGTCGGGATCATTCCATCCTCCCGGCCCTGAAAATCTTCCCAGGTCTGACATTACGTCTATTGAAGTAAGGATTCCTATCGGGCTGGTTTCATTTCTCGGCATATCCCAAAAGTCATGAATGTCATACGAAGTGCGCCACATTTGCCCACCCACTTCTTTACCCCAAAGCCATGGCGATCTGGGTCCCCATTCGCAAATACTGAATAAGATCGGACGTCCTGTTGCTTTAAGTGCATCACCCATTGCCTTGTATCTTTTTATTGCCATCTTATAATCATTGTTCCATGATACATAATCCGGACAGAAACAATAATCGTATTTAAGAAAGTCGATGCCCCATTCTGCAAACTGTTTTGCATCTTTTTCCTCATAACCATAACTACCCGGCATTTCACCACAGGTCTTAGTTCCAGCATCAGAATAAATACCCAGCTTAAGTCCTTTGCTGTGTACATAATCAGCAAGAGTCTTAATGCCCGATGGAAATCGTTCAGGATCGGGAAACAATAAGCCTGTTGAAGAATCTCTGCCGCCATGCCAGAAATCATCCATAACGATGTACGTAAAACCGGCATCTTTTAAACCGGTGCTTACAAATGCATCAGCAGTTTCGCGAATCACCTGTTCACTGACCTCTTTACCGAAAGCATTCCAGCTATTCCATCCCATCGGCGGAGTCAATGCAAGATTGGATGTTGTGTTATTTTCCGTTGCAGAGGATTCAGGTTTGTTTTCAGTTTTTTCATCACAACTATAAAACAGGTAAGATGTTAAAACAGCAATCCATAACATACGACAGACCCTTTTCATGTGGCTTTATTTTTGATTTGATAATGTACTCATACTTTAATAAATGTTTTTTTCCGGTACATCCAGTAAAGGATTAACCAAACAACAGCAAGACCTGCAATTTCCTGAACGAAATCATTCCACTCTCCCAGCCATCTTGACAGACCTCCCACAAAAACATTTCCGATCAATGTAAAATCAAATAAATGTGTCGCTACATACACAGCAATGGCATTCATACCAATAACGACAAGAGGAAATGACCACTTTTTAAATCCCCATACATCAATGACCAAATAAAAAGCTGCCAGCAGCAATAAACTCCAGCCTCCAGCATATAATACAAGCGTACTTGTCCATAAATGGTGAATGATCGGAAACCATATTCCCCATATTTTCCCAACCACCAGGCACCCGATTCCAAGTAATACCAGTTGTCCGGCTTTCTTTTTTTCCGACTGCAACGAGAGCAATATTTTTCCCGCGAAAACACCGAGCATTACTGAACATACAAATGTCATATTGGTTAAAATATATGTCCAGCCTTCGCCTTCCTGAAAATGACCCAACACAAGGTTGTCAACATACAACGGGAGATTGACCGTTGGCTCAAGCATTCCTGGCGGATACCCTGGAACCGGTATTAATGCAATTACTGCCCAATAGAGTAACAATAAGAAAGCGGTAATTCCGATTTGCCATCTAAGATTTAATTCTAAAATCAAGATGGAACTAACGAGATAGCCTACTGCAATTGCATGAAGGGTATCTGTCCAAAGATGAATTTTATTTATATCAAAGGTCAGTAAATGCCCCGAGGCAATAAGTCCAAGTACATAAAGCCGCAACACTCGCTTCAACACGTGGGTATATAACTGCTTTTTGCTTTCGCCTTTTTGCAATCTTATTTTAAAAGCCACGGGCATTACCACTCCTACAATAAACATAAAGAGCGGCATGATAATATCGTAAAAATGAAACTGCCCCCAGGAATGATCAAAATGCTCAGCCAGTTTATTGGTAAAATTTGTCGGATGGGCGTTGGCAAATGCAATGATTATATCTCCGCCGCCAATGATCCAAAGCATATCAAACCCCCTCAATGCATCGACACTGATAAGTCTCTTATTTGCAGCTGGTGGCTTTTCGATCATAATTCTGTTGGTGATTAGAAAATTATTTTACAGCGTCAATCAGTAAAAGATCATATTCCTTCAAAATTCTTTTGTACGGCGCCTTGTAGACTGTTATTTCATCCGAAGTTTTATTCATCTTTTTATCCCAAACTACAACATGAAGTTTTGAACCATCTGCAAGACCCGGTATGGTCATTTCAAGTTCTGTTGTCTCAATGGCCAGCAATGCCGTGACTTTTTTTCCGACAATACCCCACACATTGGATGATGGTAAGATTCCACCGCCTGAAAGGAGATTTGAAATAGGATAAGCAACCTCCCAATTTAAACAAGTTGCGGTTATTACATACTTATTGTTCTTTCCTGTTATATATGGGCCTTTTCCATAAGTTTTGTTTGGATTACAGTAATTCATTCCGCTAATTGCATCTTTAGGTATTACCGTTCCGGCACGAAGGTCAATACCACGCTGCACGTCAGAGCCGGTGAAACGCAGATATGTGTCCTTATAATACCCCGTATAAGGAATATCTTCTTCCTGGTTTTCAGGAAGCGAAACATCCGGAGGACCATCTGTTCCCGCGCCATAGCGAAAAGCTTTCGTTCCATCAATTCCACATTTCTCCAAAGCATCTTTCCATCCTTGAGATATCTTGTTACCACTTGGAATACTATTGGCGCATTGGATAAAAACTGGTTTGTTTGAATTGAATAAAGAAATAACATCATCGGGCAATACATCACCATTGCCACCTTTCGCATATATCCAATATGCATCTGCGGGAATCACTTTGTCGCTGACAACAATGTTATACCCGGCATTCATTGCTCCTGAAGTAATGGCGTCGCCTGAATTAAACAAACGATTCCAGCCTGAATTCCCCGTTTCACTTCCTGAATAATTGGTTTCTTTATTCAGAAGAACGACAATATTCATCACAGGCCTGTCTTTCTCCTGCTTGTCAACATATTGTTTTATCCATTCCTGATTTCTAGTCTTGTCAAATACCCTCCCCCCGAATATGATAAAATTCTCCAACCTGAACTGTAACGCTCTTATCATACATAAATAAGGAACTACTGCCGGAGAATAGTCACTGGCTATACCCCAGTTACGATTGATTGGTGAAATGAGTGAAGTAGGTTTACCCCAGTATTTTGCCCAGCCATACCCAAGTGACCCGTGTTGCGTTAAAGTCGCAATGTTGTAAATCTTATCACGCTTTAGATAGTAGTTATAAATATCTATTGTACCGGTCTCCGGCCAAAGCGATGCAAAGTTGGCTTCTCTCAGTAACATAGGATCGGTTCCGGAGATATAAGTGATACCATGACTTTTTAGTGTTCTTGCAAGCGATACAAATACATCTGCCTTTACTTCAAAGCATTCTTCAAAAACAGCATCAACACCTGCGGCAGCAAGATCTTCTGCTACTGATTTTATGTTTTCAGGCGTCCATTGGTTTTGTTCCCAATGATAAGGATTTACACCCTCAAGATTGATCATCACTTTAAGACCTTTTCTATGTGCTGCCTTAATTATCGGAGTAAGACCATCTCTTTTAAAAACAGCCCAATTTTGTTTTTCGAGAAATGGTGACTTGAAATAATAATTCATTTTTGCCCCGGCACGGTCGGCGCCCCAAAATGTAATACCCCGCCATCCTTTGGAATATACTTCATCAATCCTGGCTGTTATTTCGGCTTCGGACGGAACGTTCGCGATTTGCGCATGATCAAACATTCCTTCCATCCAGTAACACGGATCGTAACTCACCGAAGCATTTTTCGAAATTGTGCTGGTTTGTCCCTGAGCATTGACATGAGCAAGGAGTATAAACAAAAAAACAACTCCGAAAACAAAGCAGGTTTTCTGTCTCATAACAATTGTTATTACTTCAAAAATATTTTACTATATAAATTTATTCTGTCACAGTTGGCTAAATATTCCATATTCACTTTAATGTATATACTTTTTTAACCTTGATTGGGAATTTACCATAATCAAATGTCCTGTTAAGAACTACCTCACGATTATTCTGAGCGAAGACCAAGTGCTCATCAATAAAGAAAATAATTATTATCGTCTATTTACTTCTCGGTTTAAAAGGCTCCCTTTTTTTTACTTTGCTAATTCCAGCCAAAAGGATCGCATTACTTTTCATAGGCGCAGTTTCTACAGCGCCATAGTTCTGTTGTAATGCCTGGTAGTGGTTTGATCCATACAAGTTCACTTCCTTTATCACTTTACCAAAGCGTTTGTTCACCCATTCAAAAGAAAAGAATTTGATATTAGTCGTGTCTGCCGAACAATTAACCGGATCAGCCTCATAACAATAAGCTTTTTGCGGTGCGCCTGTTTCGCCTTCTAATGTATCCAGGCTTTTTTCACCCCCGGGATTCCATTCTAAAATATTTACGCCATATTGAACCGGGATGATATCCTTATATCCATCCTCATACACTATCTCATACCATCCTAAAAGATCAGGCGAATCGAAATTATCAGGAATATTAAAATAGGCTTTCTGGTTTCCTGCAGGCAATGCACATGCGTGTAAAAAAATAAGACTGCTCACATCTTCATTAACAGCTATATTTTCAATTTTATCAGGAAGAGGGTTTTTTTCTTTGCCTTCGGCACCAACAGCTATTACACATTTTGCAGATGCCGCTGAACCGTTATTCAAACGAAACAGTTTTGTTCCTTCCTTTACATCGCCTGAGATAATTTTATTCAGATCAACATTAAAAATTCTTGACTCTCTTGATAAATTATATTTTGATGAAATATCAATTGGCTCAACAACATTACCATCCTCACTTGGTATTTTTTTACCATTTAAACTTGCACGTATTGAAGGTATCAATCCCCATACAACAGGTGGTAAGTCTATTGGCTTAATGGTATGTGTTGACCATAATAAATTGATACAACCCAAAAAATCCAGCATCAGATCTTTTCCAAAATTGAATTCATTGGTCATGGCCCATGATGAAGGAGCCCCGCCGGCGAGTTTGATTTTCTTTATCCTCTCGTCCCAATCGCTGATGTTAGGCGTAAAATTTCCGTATATCTGGGTAAATCCGAAATCATTCAATTCTTTTTCTTTTTCCTGATCAATCCAAAACCAATTGAATATTAAAATATCCTTGGGCATCATTTCTTTTACAACCGAAGGTGGCATTGCTCCCGGCGTTTCGTATTTGACTCCTGTTGATGATGTTCTTTTCTGCGTACCTTTTTCACGAACACTTTCAAGCAGGTAATCTCCCCACATAGCTATCTTTATACCCTTCTTTGCAAAATAGTTATGAATTTTAGTTACATCGCCCGCATATAACTTCGAATAGTCTTTCCCTTTACAAAGTGGGCAGACGCCAATGGGAGCACCCCACCACTCATCGTGCCCGATATGAACCATTTTGGGTTTTATCACTTCAAGATATTCGTCATAGACATCAAACATCAATTCATAGCTCTTTGGATTGGAGGGGCAATATGTATCCGGCCATGTGTCGCCAGGATACTCTGCTAACTCAGGATGAGCGGTCAACAAATAATAAGCATGAGTAAGAGAGGGTATTTCAGGAATCACTTCCAAAAAATTGTCGTTGGCGAATTTTACCAGGTCCCGCACTACTTCTTTTTCTATTATAAATCCATCACCGGCATCGTAATGACTCGAATTTTTTTCTTCACCGTATAACCCCTGAGATGAATTGGATCGGGTGTATTGCATATATTTTACAAATTCCTGCCAACCGGTATTTACTTCAGGATGTTTGTCCAGCCTCATGCAATTAAATTCGATAATGATCTTATTGTATTTATACAGCGCCATGAAATCGCTCATAAATCTTTTTAAAAACGCAATGTTATCCGGCCCTGCTACATACATTCTTATTCCCCGGAAAGGCAAATTGGGCCAGTCTCTTACTTTCACCCCCTGTACTGCTTTACCGTTGCCAGATTGAAGTAATTGTCGCAAAGACTGAAAGCCGAAAAAAGCACCATGATCATCCCAGCCGGCAATAACTATTAAATTATTACTGACCTGTAAAATGTAACCTTCAGTGCCGGGGTCCTGTTTTGTTAATGCAATATGATTATCGGCGCAATATTTTTTTATTAAGGGGTTGGAAAGCGTCCCCATCATCACAACCTTTTTTCCCGCCGGAATTACGTCAAAACTTTGGATCTTTAGTGCCAGCCCATACTTATTACTCAACTCTTTTACCAGGAGCCGTGCAAGAGATATATCTTTTTCACTTGCATTTTTTGGAGTTACAATTAATATGGTTTCATCGAGTACAAAAGATTCATTGGTACGCTGGAGTTGCTGAGGGATGGGAAATATCAAAGGTTGATCCATTGACATGGCCGTACTACAATTTATGAATAAGCACGCAACAGCGAATATAAAATGCTGTGAATTTTTCTTATTTACTAACTTTCTCATTTCTCTAATTCAATAATTTATATTTCTGAATACAATGAGCGTAGTGATCAGTAACGTAAACATTTCCATCATTTCCCACTGCTACGCCTAATGGAAAATGTTTATCATCTTCAAACACCCCGGAGGTCCGCCATTTTAAGGCAGGCTCTCCACTGGCTTTTAATTGCTGCACACGAAAATTATAACGATCACAAACAAATATTTCACCGTCAAAACCTACGGCCAATCCATGAGGCTCACTGAACTGTCCTCCCTTTGCTTCCTTGCCTTCTCCATATTCGCCCAAATGGGTCACTAATTTTCCCTCTTTTGTAAAAATCGAAAGCCGGTGATTTTGTCTGTCGCTTAAAATCACATTAGCGTCTTTTGCAATGACTATCTCATGCGGCATATATAATTTAATGCCGATACTTTCCTGAGAACCCCATTTTGAAATAAATTTCAAATCCGACGTGAATAATTTTATACTATAATTGAAAGCATCTATCACATATAAAATATCATTGCCATCAATTGCAATTCCGTAAGGATATTTTAACTGGCTATCGTCAGTCCCATATGAACCCACCGAGGTAATATATTGTCCGTTTGCAGAAAATTTTTGAACTCTATTGTTATTCATATCCGATACATAAACATTCCCTTTTGAATCAAGAGCTACCCCATATGGATAATTGAATTCTCCGGGGCCGGTACCTTGTTTGCCCCACATTGTAATAAAGTTTCCCGCAGAATCAAATTTTTGAATTCTGTGATTGTGCTGATCAACTACATATACGTTGGAAGCATTATCGGTTGCGATCATGGTGGGAAATTTAAACTGCCCGGGTTTATCTCCAAACTCTCCCCATTTTGTTATCATCACAACATCGGACTGTGCAGTTGCTTCATATGAACTTAATAAAATGGTTACTGCACATACAATTGTATAAATGAATCGATACTTTTTCATTTTATTTCTTTGTATTGTCTATTACGGTTATAAATTCCTCGATCACCTCTTTCGGCTGTGTCTCATTTCCTGTTACATAGTCTCTCCCAAAACCACCGTTCTGGCTGATGTGTTTATTAAGTGCTGCGTACTTTGTCTTCAGATAATCTTTGACATCTATATGCACATCAGGCTTTCCTCTTCCATTTTGCTGAGCAGTCTTATCCATGAACCATCCATTAACGACCATCCAAAGTTTACCGACAGGGATATGATTATCCACGGCCTTTTTAAATGCGAGGTAAATAAGATAAGCGGCGTTGCCATGGTCCATTTTTTCGCCTCCCAAAGTATGTGTAATGACAATTTCCGGCTGGTACTTTTTTAACAGCTCATAAACAGAATCAACTTCACTATCCATGTAAGTAGCTATAGGAATTAACGGTCGCCCCGGTGGATCAAATGCATCATATTCCGGTGTGCCATAATAGACAATCTTTCTCCCTATAAAAAAAGTTGGCTCTTTATAATTTAAAAAGATTGGGGTCGCAGGATATACAGCTGCTGCGGCTTTTGCCTCTTCTTCCCGGATCTGGCTTGTTTCTAAAGCGCCAACCCGATATTTATATGGTGAATTAGAAATAGTGAAATTTGGGCCTTTATCATACCAGGGGGTTCTTTCAAGATTACATCCGTCAAGGTTGTTTATTGCGCAAACATAAATCCCCTCATAGCCCATAGCAACATATTTCGCAAGCGTGCCTCCTGCGTTCTCATCAACATCGTCCGCATGAGCACCAAATACCAGGATGCATTTTCGTGGCTTCTCTTTTGTCTGGGCACTCATGTACACCGGTAGGGTAAAAAGTATTGATACAAGACATGACCGGGATAATAACAATAAAAATCTTTTCATTTTAGACTTTAATTTAAGTTTCGGAAAACATACTAAATTAAAATACACCTGGGAAATATCATTTTGTATTATCAATCACAGTGATAAACTCTTCCACTTCATCATTATATGGCTGCTTTCTGTTGCTGATAACATAATCTCTTCCAAGTCCACCATTCTGACTTACATGTCTATCATAAGCCGCGTATTTGGTTTTTAAAAAATCTTTTACCTCGACGAGAACATCTGCTTTTCCTCTTCCGGTTTCCCCGGCTTCTTTTTCTGAAAGCCATCCTCTTACCGCCATCCATAACTTACCTACCGGAATATTTTCCTTCATCGCTCTTTTAAATGCCAGGTAAATAAGATAGGCGGCATTTCCATGATCAAGTTTTTCGCCGCCCAAAGTATGAGTAATAACTATTTCAGGTTGATATTTTCTTAACAAGTCGCAGACAAAGTTTACCTCGGTTGAAACGATAGTTGCAATGCTTATTAATTGTCTTCCCGGTGGAGAAAATTCGCCATACTGGCTGGTGCCATAGTCAATTTGCTTTCGTCCCATAGAAAACCATGGTTCATTATAATTTAAAAATATTGCTGTTGCGCCAAATACATTTGCAGCCTGTAACGCTTCTTCCTCCCGTATCTGGCTTGTTTCAAGTGCATCAACCGGGTATTTATGTGGTGATGATGAAATAGTAAATTTTGGTGCACCCTTAAAGTAAGGCGTTTTTTCCAGACTGCATCCTGCAAGATTGTTTATAGCACCAATATAAACTCCTTTATAACCCAAGGCAATATACTTTGCAAGGGTACCGCCGGCCAACGATTCCACATCATCAGCATGAGCACCAAATATCATGATACATTTTTGAGGCTTATTGTATCCCTGAGACAAAACAACTTTAAATGGATTCAAGCTGAAAAGAAAAATCAACCCCGCAGCTATCAGATATTTCTTTTGCTTCATTTGTTAAATTCTTCAGATGACAAACAATACCAAATTTATCCGATTGAATCTGCGGAAATATCTTATAATATAGTTATGATGTGTACTTTTTTAACCTGAAGACCCGACAAATTCAATCAGCTTTTATGATCGTAAAATAGTCCCAAATGTGACTTCCTCGTTCATTTTCTTCATCACATATAAATTTTACATCCATTTGATTGTTATTAACATCAATAACCAGCGATCCTTCATAATCTGACCCGGGAAATGCTATAGGAAAAATGTTGAATGGACGAGGATAGTGTTTAACCGAATTTGCAACACCTCCGCCGGTACATGAAATGAATATTGTGCCCTTGTGTGGTTGCCTCCTTAACGGCTTACGGTAAGGGCCTCCTTCATCCGATCTGCCAAGGGAGGTATCTATTTTGTTGACATCAGTTAAGCTTCTTGATTTTCCAATCAGGTTGTCGACCATATAAGACCGCTCATAAACATGATTATGACCTTGTAGAATAACATCTACCCCATTATCTTCCAATACAGTCAGCCAATCCTGTCTCCTTTTCTGCGCAGACTCCTCTTCATCTGTCGGATGATAACCTCCGCTATGAAATGGCTGGTGCATACAGGCAATCAGCCATTTCTGCTTGTTGTTCGCGAGATCTTTTTTCAACCACTCAACCTGCTTTTTATTTTCTTTATCACTATCAATTTCAGTACATAATACGACTACATGAACATTTGAATAGTTAAACGAATAATATTTTTCTGTGTGGGACGCTATGCCGCCAGCCTCAGCGTCAACCGGTAACCTAAATGTTCGAAGATAATTATACAAACTATCGTGATTATCATGGTTACCGACTACAGTATAAAGAGGCGAATTTTTCAGCACAGTTTCGAGCTGGCTGAAATAATTATGCTGTAGCTGGTATGTTGCATCATCCTCTGTCTGATCGCCCAATGAAAGAACGAAACTTGCATGATAATCATTTTTGTTGAAAGATTTCCATTGAGCAACCGTTTCAAGTCTTCTTTCATTATCGGCAGAATTGGTTTGACCGAAATCAGAAACTACCCAGATCCGCACTGGAATAGAAGACGGTTGTTCGGGTGGAGTAATGAAATATTGATCTTCACTCCCCTTTGAAGGCCCGTCAACAGAATAATAATATTTTGAATTGGCTTTGAGACCGGTCAATTTTACTTCATGGTATATTTTTTTGTCTTCTGATTCGTTAACATTTTCAGTTAATGATGAAACGGAATATCCGTAATATAATTTTCCAATCACTCCGGTGCCGGTTTGCCAGCGGACTATTATGCTATGAGGTGTGGGTATTTGCAGATAAGGTTGCCGGGTAACCTGGGAAGATGTCTCAAGAGATAAGAAAAATAAAAATAATCCAATCAACTTAGTGGCCCGTATCTTATATGTCATCATTAATTTATTAAGTTGCTTTAATCTGTTTTCTCAATATCCTGGTAACGCAAATAAACCTTTGCAATTTTTAAATGAGTAATTTGATCTGGTGCCATTATCTTAAATTCAATTCTTTGATTTTTGCCATATTCTTTCAGCAAGGAAATTGGCGCCCAGCCCCATTCGTTCCAACTGATCAAAAATTCCTGGGTTATTCCGTCGTATTTCAATAAGATCTTTTCAGGTTTTGGTGAATCATTCAACACAAGGATGCATAATTGTAAAGCTCCTTTCTTTGTATCCATCTCTGTTTTCAGAGAACCATTTTTTAAATCATAAGCATAAAGCCCTTTGATCTTTTCACCTTTATCAACAGAATATTTTATCCCTGTTTTGAAATCTTCAAATATCTTTTCATCGGGAATAGATTCAACTTTTAAGATTTCTTTTTGACCGGCATGTAAATAATTATCAGATAAATAAATCTTGTCGCAGGTTGCATCTTCAATTTCAAAAAGAACATCATTAGCATCCAGCGACCGGCAAAAGCTTGCAAAAATATTGCTTGCATTTCTGAGATGGATCATTGGTGTTGCTTGATTCTTTGCATCTGCTTTAACAGAGTAGAGTTCTACATTATTCACTCTATCGAATGTAAGAGCAGTTCTTTTTTCATTTTCGACCGAACACATATTTATATTTTGCAAATGAAGTCCGTCTACACTCCGGCAATAAAGACCATACGCAGGCAACTTGCTAAACATCATCGCGGCAGGATATTCAAACTCTTCGAAGGGTACAATATTATAGGCAATTGATTCCTGAGTTTCGGCATATCGGACAGTATAATTAGTAACTGTGATATTCCTGATCTTTTTACTGTGTAATCCGATTATACTGGAAGGTAGTCTTGCATTTATTACAGAAATATTGTTTAAGGAAATATCCTGTACATCGTCAATCCTGCTAACATATTGACCCGTCTTGTAGGGTCTTGCTCTTATCCCAAGCCTGATAAAAAATGGAGTTGCCACATTCTCCATGGTTATGTTTTCAATTAAGATATTTTGCATTGTTCCTCCATCCACTGTCATTAATTCTATCCCTGCATGAACGGGGATATTGTTAATTGCACAGTTACTTACAGTTATATTTTTAAACCCGCCATTCGATTCTGTTCCTGTTTTAATTCCCGATCCCCCACAGCTCATGACAATACAATTGGTGATCACAACACTTTCACAAACTTCATCCGTGGTTGCTTTCAGAACAATCGCGTCATCGGTAGTAGCGAACCTGGCGTTCGATACCCGCACTCTTTTACACGCATCGATATCGAGACCATCCCTGTTCCCCTCCCCATTAGTTTCAATAACGATCCCATCCACCACCACATCCCGGCAGCCAAGCAAATGCAGTGTCCAGTTCGCAGACTCCAGGAGGCGAACATCGCGGATGATCACGTTACTGCAATCAACCAGTCTTATCATACATGGGCGAAGATTTTGAGGACGTGTTTCCTGGAAATGCTTTAAGCCGTTACCATAAATTATACCCGAACCTGTTATGGAAATACTTTTCGCCCCTTCTGCAAAAATCATAAAATATTTTGCATACAATTCCCGTGTACGGGATTCAAATTTTTGATTTACTTCTGTATAATTTCGATAATCTGCGCTACCTGATAGAGTGGCGCCCGGTTCAAGATGGAGCTCAATATTATCTTTTAATATAAGCGTGCCAATGTTATAAGTGCCAGCAGGTATATTAACGACGCCTCCCTTGCTTTTATATGCCTTATCTATAGCGTTCTGAATTGACCGGGTGTCAAGTGTTATACCATCGCCTTTCGCCCCGAACGATTTCACATTATACTGCGCATGCAAGAGCGGACCGGTTAAAATAATGAAGGCAATATTTATTAATAATTTTTCCATGATATTTTTTTGACACTGGCTTATAGAATAGTCAAACCAGTTATTGCGCTTCTGTTCCTTTTGCATTTACTCTTTCTGCAAATTCAGAAATACTTACAGCCAGAAGCACAATCATATTCTTGGCTCTATTATTATAATTCAGTGAGTGCAGCTTGACCTCTTTGATCTTTTTGCCAAATCTTGCATTTTTCCATTCAAAAGAAAAAAAAGTGACAGAATTTGCAGTATCCGCAGAACATTCCACTGCTCTGGCGTTGTAAGCATATTTATTCTGGCTGTATTTACCCTTTCCTTTTTCATTTTTTATTATTCTCTTCCTCCACTCCCAATCCAGAATATTCACACCGTATCTGACGGGTATCGTCTCGATCATTCCATCCTCGTAAACAATTTCATACCATCCTATAGGTTCTGCAGTATCATCAAAATTATATATCATTCCGTATGCTTTATCGTTGAGCGCTTCCTTTGCGCAGGCATGTAAGAATAAAATGCTGCTCACATCTTTATTTATCTCAGTTATCTTGACAGATTTTATTTCTTCCCCTGCGACGACTGCGTTTTTATCGCTTACCGATGCCAAATGATATATTTGATTACCTGTTTTTATATCTCCCGATAAAAGATGAGAATTATTTAGTCCGATGGCCTTATTGTTTATATCAAAATTGAATGATGAAGATATATTCAGCGTAGTAACTGAAGCCCCTATATCACTGGGAAAAATTCGCCCACTCAGGTTTTGATAAATTTGGTTTAGCATTGTTTCAGTTGCAAAGGCAAGGCTATCAACAGGTAAATAATTTTCAGACCATAATAAATTTGCGGCACTTAAGAAATCGAAAAGCTGATCCTTGCCTATATTAAATTCGGTTGTTGCCGCCCAGGAAGAAGGCGCCCCACCCGAAACACCCTTTATTTTATTTCTTTCATTCCAATTACTTATTTCCGGACGAAGATTCCCGTACACCTGTTTAAAACCAAAATCAGCTAATTGCCTGTCATTATTAATATCATCCCAAAACCAATTGAATATGATTATGTCTTTGGGGATTAATTTAATGACCTGCTCCGGCCTTAAAGCTCCAGGGATCTTGTATTGATATCCTGTTGATGTTTTCCAGGTCTGATGATTTTTTTCCGTAACAGATTCCAACAAATGATCGCCCCAGATAGCAGTTTTAATATTTTTTGTTGCTAAATAATCATGAATCTTTTTCAGGTCATTCGCATACAGTACTCCATAGTCTTTGTCCCGGCACAATTCACATACATCTTTTTCCATTCTCCATTCATCATGACCGACATGTATCATTGTTGGATGAATGACATTGATGTATTCATCCAAAACATCAAAATAAATTTTGTATATCTCCGGCTTTAAGGGACAATAAGTATCTGGAAAAGGCTGATTAAGATTCTCTGCCAGTTCCCTGTGTCCGTATAATAAATAATAGGAGTGCGTTAAGGATGGCAATTCAGGTATAACTTCAATATTGAATTTCCTGATATAATTTACAATATCTGCCACCTCTTCTTTTTCCAATATTTGCCCATCTGCATTATCCTGGTGAGATGAATTCTGATATTCATTATGAACCCCTGGCGGTCTGTCAAGTCTGCCTGAATTCAGATGCCTCGCAAATTCTACAGCACCGATATTCAATTCAGGATGTTTATCCAAACGCATATTCGCGTTCAGTTCAAGAATAATCTTATTGAACTTATAAAGGGAGACAAAATCTTTTATAAATCTTTTGAAGAACTGGATATTTTCTTTTCCGGGGAGATATAACTTAATTCCACGGAACGGATACTTTGGCGCATCCTTAACTATCAGTTGAGGAAAAGAAATTCCTCGTTCGTCCCTTTTAATTAATTGTCGCAAAGATTGAAGACCTAACAAAGCACCCTTTTTATTGTTGGCCGCCACAACGATACTATTAGCAGTAATTGATAAAATATAGCCTTCACTACCCAATGCTTTCAGATCAGGAAGCAATTTTCTTTTTTCACAATAATTTTTTACTGCCTGGTTTTCAATTGAGCCTATTAATATGTATTTGCCCTTATCTGAAAATTTCGAACTTGTGCTGATTCCTATGGAATAGTCATATTTATCGGCAAGTTCATTGTGAAAAAATTTTACCAGGAATTCGTCTTCCTTATTGGATCCTTCAGGAACCACTACTACAGTGTTCTTATCAACATAAAACCTCCCTTCAAACAATTGCACATTAGATGGAATAGGGTATATCAAAGGTTTCTTATCTCCCGATGAGTAGCAATTAAACCAAAACAGGATAGCGATATTTAACACGACAAATCTCATGAGGTCTCTTTAGTTTATTTCGATAGGATAATTTCAAAAGTTTCTTCAATACAACGGTACTTATCGTGAACTGAATATGTGGATTTACCCTTATCGGGAGTTACCTCAATGCTCCTTGTACTTTTCTTATTGCTCCATTCATAATCTCCCACAAATGAAGCCGACAAAATTGCACTCTCCCCTTTCTTAAGATGGATAACGGATTTCTTTTTTACATTTTTCATCATCGTAAACTGATCACGGATAACGCCATCTGCACAGATCCACTTAAAGTCCAGGCGATTTTCCTGTATTTCTAAGAGACCAGCACCTGCATCTGAATCATTCGAATAATACATGACCGGTGTCGGAAACTCATAAGCGGCTTTGCCGACATAGGAGGCAGTCCCGGACACTACATATACTATTCCTTTATTGGCGCCTGGCTCTTTTATATAGGGCGCAGAGTTGCTGCTTCCATTATACATGCCGCTGGAATTGCTGAGCTGGTATTTGGCTGCGTCGAAACTTTCCGAATTCCCATAATATCCCTTTATTAATCTGGATCGCTCATAAACATGGCTATGTCCGCTTATGACCAGGTCAACTTCGTATCTGTCAAGTATCGGCAGAATATTCATCCTTATTCCCGACATGATATCGTCCGTGTCTGAATCATGCGTGCCCTTGGAATATGGCGGGTGATGCATGTATACTATCACCCAGCCTCTATTCCGATTGGTTTCCAAGTCTCTTTTTAGCCATTGTGCCTGGGGACCCAGTGTGTCGTAAAGAAAATATTTGTTTTCTTCCATGCCATAGGAATCAAGTGAAATAAAATGGATATTACCCAGGTCCCATGAATAGAATGCCGGGTTACCTGATGAAACTCCTCCTGATTCACCTTTGACCGGCATAGAAAAATTTTGGAAATAAGCAGTGCCGTGTGTCTCTTGTGCATATTCTGAACTAAAGTCTGCATCATGGTAGTCATGATTGCCGGGTGATGGAAATACAGGATATTTTTTTAACAGGTGGTCCTTAAATGGAATAAAAAACCTGGCTTGGTATTCCATGTCATTTCCATCACTGTAGGCATTATCTCCCAATAGAATCCAGGCATTAAGATCATTTGTGCCCAGATATTTTATCAATTGATCTCTTACCCCTGCCTGGTTGAGTGAAAGATAACCACAATCACCAAATACACCTATGCGGTAACTGCCATTGGTTCCGGGAACCGGGAAGGTAGAAAAATAATTATCTGGCCCGTATTGCAAAGTGTCCCGTAGTGATCCAATAGAATAATAGTACCTCGTGCCGGGTTTAAGTCCCGTTAGCTTCATTATATGCTCTGTTCTTAGCAACAAGTCATCTATTGTATCTCGTAAGTCCCCCAATGTGGTACCATAGCGTACCCTGCTTCGAACAGAGGCATCGGTTCGCCAGCGGATAACGATGCTTGTATCAGTAGCAACTTGTAAATATGGTCCACGGCTTAGTTTAGGTTTGTTAGTGAATCTCTCTTCCCCTTTAGAAAGAGGAGGTGCAGAATTTTGAGAAAAATTTTTGTGAGGTAATATTAAAACTAAGAGGAGTGTCAGGCTTATAAGTTTTTTCATGGCAGATTAATTAATTCTTCGACACCTGCACTTCAAAAATATCCTGCATACAATGATATGAGTCGTTTACTGTATATGTTGAAACGCCCACAGGAGGTTTTACGTCAACAAACCTGGTTTTTGCATCCATCCCTTTCCAATTATATTCGCCAACGTAGGAAGCTTTTAAAGTGGCTGTTTGTCCTTTTCTGATCTTAATTATAGTTTTCTTATTCACATTTTTCATCATAGTGAAATGGTCCCTGATCTTTCCATCTGCACAAATCCATTTCAGATCAAGCCGGTTCCCGTCCACTTCAAGAATACTGGCCCCTCCAATAATAGTGTCGGAAAATGGCATAGCGGCATGAGGAAAAGAAGTTTGACCGTAATCTACTCTTCCGGCCGAGCCACTTACAACATACACTGTTCCTTTACCGGATGTTTCCTTAATATAAGGACAGGAATTTTCTGATCCGTCATAATATCCAGACGAGTTGCTCAGCAAATATTTCTCGGGTGAAAAAGTCGCTTCCAAACCATAATGACCCTGCATCAATTTTGAACGCTCATAAGCATGACTGTGTCCGCACAATACAAGATCAACTCCATATCTTTCGAGGATTGGAACAAAGTTCTCCCTGATCTTTCTCATTTGACTTTCCGTGTCTGAGTTGTGAGATGCCATTGAATAAGGTGCATGATGCCAGTAAACCACTATCCATCCTTTATTCTTATTTTCTTCCAAATCCCGTTTTACCCAAAGCACTTGTGTACTTGTTGTATCAAACAGGCGTTGACCATATACCTCTGAACCGTGTGAATCGAGTGAAAGAAAATGTATGTTACCAATATCAAAGGAATAATAAGCAGCGGTATGTGATGGAAAACCGCCTGCCTCGCCTTTGGTTGGCATGGAAAAAACTTTGTAATAGTCAATCTCCCCGGAACGTTGTGCTATCTCTGATGCATATGGTTCATCACGATAATCGTGATTTCCGGGCGCCGGATATAACGGAGATTTTTTAAGCAGGTAATTTTTATATGGTTCAAAAAAATCTTCCTGGAAATTATCATCAGTACCCCAGGAATAAGCATTATCCCCCAGAAGGATCCAGGCTGTCAGGAGATTATTGCCAAGATACTTTTCAAACTGATCCCGGGAATCACGTTGGTTCTCGCTATTGTCTCCGCAGTCACCGAAGATGCCGATACGATATTTATCTTCTTTACCTGTCACTGGTAAAGTGGTAAAGGTATTATCTGCATTGCCCTGGAGAGTATCTTTAAATCCTTCCAGCAGATAGTAATATTTTGTTTGCGCTTCCAGTCCTGTAAGGGTTACGATATGTTCTGTTGCCCGGTAATTGTCGCCTGCAATTTTATCCAGCTTTCCAAGTTCAGTTCCGTAACGCACAAAGCTTACATCGAGTTCATTTGTTCTCCAGCGAACAATTATGCTGTGGGGTGTTGCCACCTGCAGATATGGTCCCCTTACCAATTCGGGCCGGTACCCATATCGGTCTGCATCTCTTCTGGCTGTGGTGGTCTGAGTGTATAATTCATTACAACAAATAAACGATAGCAGAAGAAATAGAATGGTGTTTTTCATATGACACTGATTTCAAATTATCTATTTTAAAATAAAAGTGCCCGAATTTTTATAATCATCGGGTGTTCCCCACAATGGTTTCCAGAATAAGGTTGAATTTTCCACATCCGGATAATTATCCTGGTCACGATAACCTATGTTAAAACGAATTGATTGATCGTCCTTCATAATTTTGGCGATGGGTGCTTGCACCATAAATCTCAGCAAGCCATTGGAATTTACTTTGCTTTTTAAATTAATATCCTTTGCTTCCAGCAAAGATTTGTTGTTGGTAGTCAAATGCGATTCTTTAGGACCTGGTTGAATATTCAATCTTTCCGACAACCCATTCTTGTCTTCAATATCTATGTATAATACGTCCTGTTTATTTCCTAATACTAACTGGTCGTCTGTAATAAAAACTATTATATATAAATATTTTTGATCTCTTATCAGCCGGAATTTGATAAGGCAGTCATGTGTTCCATACCAATACCATTTATTCAGCAGTTCAGGATTGATGATGGAAATAAACCCGGCACTATCAAAATTTTCAAACTGATCAGCAGCAATTTTTTTAGCATTTGAAACTTCGGGCAGCAGATGTTGCCAATCCAGCAACAACCTTTTTTTTGTGGGTAATTGAAAAGTATCTCCTCCCAATTCATAAGTCCCTTTCAATTCAATGTCAACAAATGGCACTTGCGATAAATCGACAGGGCTTTTATCGGTTGATGCAATAGTAAACTGTTGTGACTTTTTAGTTTTTGAAGGAAGTATAATATTAATCGTTTCAGGTATGATGGTGTATCCCGGAATCTTTGGCAAATTACCCGTTATCGTTAATGGATAAAGAGTTGGATTTGAAAAATTTATTTGCGGTGAAACAGAACTTTCAAATTGATGAGGCAATACATAAGTGGGAGTCGATATCCAATCTTCATTTATTAACGTTTGGGTTACCGGAAAGGTTTTTTCGTTCACTATATCCTCTTTTATCACCCCACTCAGTTTCAAATTGACAATCTTTGGTTCTTGTTCATGATCTAACGTAACTAATGTAACATGATCATATTCCCCAAATTTCTCGCCCCGCAAATCGCTGCCCCCACCGGTACTCCCTAAAACAAAATGCTTGTTTCCATTCTTGACCAGATTTAAATAAGTATGATGATGCCCGGAGAATAAAGTATAATTGCGTCCCTTTAAAGCATCTTCTATTTTTTCGTAGCCCTCCTCTTTTTGATTTTCCCCTTCCCAAACAGGACGGTGCATGAAGATAAATGTCCACCTTACATTTGGATTATCTGAAATTGCTTTCCGAAAATATTTTATTTGTGCCTCCTTAATCCCCGAAACGCCCTCATCCTGTGTATTTACACATAAAAACAATACATTCTTATACACAAAATAATAGTAGGCTCTTCCGAATCTTTTTATCCATTCCCTTTCCATATCCGCATTGCCGATATCGTGATTGCCGGGCACATAAAAAAACGGCATGGATAAGGAATTCACTTTCCGGTTAAACTCACGCCATTGTGCATCAATAAGTGTTGAATCATGTGTCTTTCCATCAATCAAATCCCCGACTGACATAACAAATTGCGGCTGCAATAATTCCAGCTTATCAATGGCATCTTCAAAGATACCTGGTCTGTTGCCACCCCACACATCGGAGATAATAGCAAATTGAAGTTTGCTTGTATCATCATTAAAACGAAGATGTGTGACAGGAATTTTTCCAGATTGTTTAGTTATGTCCGGCTCATTTTGCTGGGCTCTGGAAATACCTAAAAAAAGAAAAGAAAGTAAAAAGCTTGCAGTTGCTTTATAAAAAACTATACGAATTATATTATGAAAATGCAATTTTTAAACAAATTAAATTAATAAATGCGTCATACCAATGCTATCAGTTTGAAAATAAAAAAATAGTCCATACAGCGAAGTATGCATGGACTATTTTACAAGATATTTTTATGGTTTATCCCACCATACCCGCGTGGATGTAACATCGGGTCCTTGCCTGGAAACTGCTTCGGTGATATTATCCGGATTCGAAGCATATTCGTCTCCCGGATAATAAAGTCTTCGTGGAAGTTGCGCTCCTAAGTTAGAACTTAAACTAAGATTCAAGCCGCTGTAGGTATCAGGATATCCGCTTCTTCTCATGTTGGCCCAGGCCTCATAATAGTTTGGAAATGTTTCGATCCAGTATTGCGTATTGATCTGTCTCAGGGCATTGGCCGGATCGTAAGGATGGGCCGCAAGGTATGCGTTCTGTTGTGCCGTGGTAATGACTCCGCCAGCATTCCATCCATCGGCTCCATAAATCGTTAATTCGGTCATGGCTGCCTTCACGCCATTTTCATAATAAGTTTGAGCATTGCCGGGAACAATATTTCGTACGGCAAGTTCAGCAAGTTGAAACTGAACCTGCGCATAACTTAAATGAACAAATGGTGCTGAGTATCTTCCAAAAGTTTTGATGTTTGCGACAGAAGCACTATCCCGTGGCACAGTCTGTGCAAATTGATCCCGGCCTCTCTGAACTGCCGGATCATGGCTTCCTTCCTGATAAGATGTAAGGGGCAGTTTTTCCCTCATACAATATACAGGAGTGCGTGGGTCATTGTTCAGTTTCAATGAATCAACAAAAGGTTGTGCAAGCCTGTATGTAGTAATATAACTTGAGCTGATCCATGTATGAGCGGTACCATTGGATGTTGTACCTGACCCCGAAAGCTGCGTTGTGTAATTAACAACAAAATTGTCGCTATTGCTTGTCATAAGTCCACCAGCAATTGCCTGCTCAGCATATTTTTTTGAATTGACAGGATCCACCTTTACAATCCTCAGCGCCAATCTGAGCATGAGGCTATTTGCAAATTTTTTCCATTTGGTCACATCGCCATTATATACAATATCAGCAGACTGAGGTGTTCCTTTCGAAGGATTCAGACCAGCAGCGGCCTCAGTTAGTTCCTTGAACATATCCATATATATATCTTGCTGACGATCATATTTAGGAGTGGTAATCCCTTCTGAGTAACCTTTCAGCGCTTCGCTATACGGTATATCGCCATAACTGTCAGTAATTGAGTGAAACAAATAGACTCTTAAAATGCGACCGATACTCAGATAGTTGACTTTACTGGGATCGTCCTGGCAGCGTTCAATGAGGTCAACAATGTTTTTGAGAGGATTTTTATAAGACCAGACCCAATGCTCCGACATTTCTGTTGGCTTGTAAGCCGTGATAGCCGGAAAGTCTTTATTTGTGTTTACCTGACTTGCATAAGAAGCTGCATAATAAGTCTGGGTATAGTAGTTCTTATCAACCATGGTAAGTTCTACGTAAGGCAACAAGAACTCAAGCGTTGGCTTTGATACAAAATCTACGCTTGTATTGATCTTGGCGAACCCCTTATCACAGGAAGGAAAAGCTAATGAAACAACCAACACTATGACAAGCAGGAAGCTGTTTTTAGATTTATTTTTCATGATCTTTTTTTTTATGATCGATTAGAATTAAGGAATTTACTTAATTGTGAATTTGATTGTTATACCATAGTTTCGAATAGGTGGGAAACCCATTCTTTCTATACCTTGCTGATTGTTGGCAGCAATGTTACTTTCGGGATCAACGTTCTCTAAGGCCTTATCTTTATAAATAGTAAAGATATTTCTGGCAACCAGTGATACCGATGCATTAGAAATTCTTATTTTTTCCAACAATTTGTTGGAAAATCTATATCCTAATGCCACCTCACGAAGCTTTGCAAAGCTGGCATCATAAATAAACTGTTCTGAAATATTTCCAATTTGATTGTAGTATGCACTTAGGTTATCAGGCATTACCATTACAGTATTCTTGCCGCCTGCCTGGTTCAAACCATCAGCAATAAATCCCTGCTCTCTGCCATATAAAGTCGCCATGTGTTTACCGTTTTTATAGGCCGTTGCATTTGTTTCAGAATAAATATCAGCTCCAAATTTTGCATCGATAAAAAAATAAAATGAAAAATTCTTATATGACAAGGTGCTGCTGAAACCAAATAACTTATCATAAGTGCTGTTACCCAGGTATTTTGCCGTAGAATTTACTACCGGGAAACCTCTCGAATCGTATATTAATTGACCGGAGGCCGAATCCCTGGTATAGCTAAAACCATATATACCTCCATACCTTTCTCCTTCAGTCAGGCGCACAAAAGCATTCCCGCTCTTCGATGTGGCCAACACGATCGGAACTCCCATCACACCTTCGCCGAGGGAAACAACCTTGTTATTGTTTTTCGTAAACGTGGCTGTCAAGTCCCAGGTAAGGTCCCTTGTTTTAACAGGTGTACCTTTTATCAAAAGCTCAATACCGCTATTTTGAAGCTTGCCAACGTTAAGCACAGCTGTACTATACCCGGTAGCGCTGGAGACACCCGTTCTGACAATGTCGTCTGTGATTTGCCGGTTGTAGTAACAAAAATCAAATCCTATCCGGCTCTTCAAAAAGTCCATCTCCAGTCCAATCTCATAATCCTTAGATAGAAGTGGCTTCAGTCTTTTGTTGGGAATATTACTGGTACCAATTAATTGAAGTGGAAGGGTATTATTATAAAGAAACGCGTCAAGAGAATAGCTCAGGTCAAGCTGGTATGGATCAGTATCTCCGCTTACCTGTGCAGTCGATGCTCTTAGCTTACCAAAAGTAATCGCAGACGGCAAATTGAGTGCATCAGAAAATACAAAGGATAAAGACGCTGCAGGATAGAACAAGTTATTATTGTCCATGGGTAATGTAGAAAACCAGTCATTTCTGCCTGTAAGGGTTAAATAGAGGTATTTGTTATAAGATAACTCTACACTTCCAAACAGAGAGTTTGTCCTGCGCCTGGTTTCACTGGTCGAAGGCAATTTTGTCTTTATGTTATTAAACGTGTATACATCGGGAACTATAAAGGTGTTTCCGGACTCATTTAGTTGTGAAGCTGCCCGCCAGCTGATATTTCCTCCTACAAATCCATTCACACCAAATTTTCCTTTGAGACCGGGATTCACACCAATGAGAATCTCATATTCATTTGCTGAACTTTCAACATTGCGCTGATTCAATATACCGCCGATGTTACTGGGAGAATTATAAGGAAAACTTGATGACGCATTTCCATCAGGAATGTATTGTAGCCTTTTCGATAAATAATAGTCCCGGGTCAATCTTCCTCTTGCATATAGCCAATTTGTTATATCATATTTCAGCACTAATGATCCTCTAAACCTGTTTCTTGAATCAGTTTCTTTTTCCTTGTTTATTATATAATAAGGATTTGACACCCCTTGCGTGTAAAGAAATTCCCGACCGGTTGAATCATAACCAGGTTTCAATGATTCAAGGCTGACAGTATTAGGGAGATATAACAAGGAGTAAAGGGAGTTATCATGATTGCCACCAATGTAAGGTCTGTTGTTTGACTTTTCGACAGTATAGTTGAGGGTAAGATCAACGTCCATTTTGCCAAACTTAGAATGAGTCTTTGTGTTAATACTGGTACGTGCGAAATCAGCATTAGGCGTAATATCAGAATTTCTCAAATCCGACAACGACATTCTATAATCAGTGTTGGAACCGCTCCCGTACAACGATAATGTATTCGTGATGGTACTTCCTGTTCTGAAAAAGTCCTTGTAGATATCATCAACAGGGCTGAAAGGCCTGATCACTCCATCAAATTGTGGCGCCGGTGTGCCATCCATTATATGGCCCCAACTATCAGAACCTTTCGCATTATCAGCGCTTGTCGGCAGTTCCCTGCCGCTTGCCTGATTAATGGAGCTTTGCCCATATACGTTTTGGAAATTAGTCAGGTCAATAAGCTTGTCCACCAGCAATGAAGAACTAAAATCAACATTGATCTTTCCTTTTGCAGATTTTCCGCTTTTCGTTGTAACAAGAATAACGCCATTAGATGCCCGGGATCCATAAAGTGCAGCTGCAGCATTTCCTTTTAATACACTGATACTCTCGATATCATCAGGATTGATTCCTGTCAGACCATCTCCATAATCAATTCCACCTTCAGGAGTGTTATTGGCCAGGCCTCCCAGGCTGCTCGAATTTATCGGAACTCCGTCTACTACCCACAAAGGATTGTTATCTCCGGTCAATGAAGTGGCGCCACGAATGACAATTCTTTTTGTTCCGGCAATACCGTTGGCGATGTTGCCTACATCAACACCGGCAACCTTTCCGGACAAAGCATTCACGAGGTTAGGAGTTTGCACAGTATTTACCTTGCTGCCATCTATCTGCGCAATAGAGTATCCCAAGCTTCTCGGATTTCGTTTAATGTTTAATGCCGTGACAACAACATCACCCAGCTCTTCTTGGGTTGGGTGAAAGACTGACGTTGAACTCTGTCAGGTTACGAATCGGAATTTCCTGGGTAAGCATACCAACAAAAGAAATTACAACTACGGAGCTTTTGTCAGCAACTTTTAAAGAAAACTTTCCGTTGACATCCGTAATTGTTGTGACCTTTGTTCCTTTCTCGCTGACAGTTGCCCCTTTTAAAGGATCACCATTTTCGTCTGTAACAACTCCATTGACAGAAATACTATTCTGTCCATAAGAAACAAGAATGCCGGAAAATGAAATAAAAAATAATAACAGAATTCTGAATGTAGATCTCATAGCAATTAGTTTAGCGTTTTACAAGATGATAAATTTCAAATCGTTTTCATAAATTACGGGTACGATTTCAATTTCAGAAGACGTTTTCAAATTTATCACTTCACCCAGCCGGAAATGTCAAATAATCTGCTCAAAATGTATACTTTTTTAACATCCTTGAAAATGTGAACATTCATGGGCAAAATGGTTAATTCATTATTAAATCTTCATTATATAATTGCCACTTTTGTGTGACCGAATTGTGATCTCATTTTACGGAAAAGAAATTATTTTCTGGGAATAATTTTTTCCGTCAGCAAGCCGAAACTGAATTAATAATGTATCCGTTCAAATAGCGTTTACAGACAATAAAATTCAGGAATTGCCATTTCTCTAAGCAGGCAATTAAGGACTTTATATTTAATATTGATGAGTATCAACAAAGAAATTTAATTACTATATGTTCAAGTTAGAAACTCTGTTACTGTTCAGGTGCCAGATTAGGTAATAAATAATAAATACTTATAGAAAGGGATTGGCAGGAGCTGCCATCATCGGTCACAACGGCACAAACAATAACAAACAACAATTATAAAAAAAGATACAAATTTTCCAAACTGCCCTCGGCAAGCGTTGACACGCATGTTAAGATGCGACCTTTGCGGCAACGATATGGTGGGGTATAAAATCAATCAAAAGAATCTGCATTATTATCGCTGTTTAACGTGCAGGGGCGTCAGTTTGAATGCGAAGAAAACTCCAAAGTCAATAAGAAAAGGAGCCCACGAAATGTTTTTGGAATTATTGGAGCAATTTCAAATACCAAAAGATTTATTTCCCCTTGTTGAATTACAGTTGACAAAAATCTTTCATCATTACGATGCAGATAATGTGAATAATGAAAAACAATTACAGAAGAAATTGGCAACCGTTCAAAACCAGGTAAAGCAGTTAAATTAAGGTTTGGAATGAATGCAGTAGATGAAGAAACTTATGATCTTACTCTTGAACATTTAAACTCACAACTGATAGAAATCAACAAAGAATTGAATAACGAGAACGGGAAAATATCTAACCCAGAAAAAATGATTTCTCAATCACTGCAAAGACTCACCAAACTCAGTACTGTATGGAGTTCCAGCGATCTGAATGGAAAACGCATTTTGAACAAGACATTGTTCCCGGAAGGAATTTTCTACCATCCACAAAATCCTCAATATCTAACCAGGAATATTAATCGTTTTGTTGAGTTAGTTGATTCAATCTCAAAATCTTGCAAGAGAAATAAAAAAGGGAACTCTCAAAAAATTTTTGAAAATTCCCATTCAGTAGCGCGAATGGGACTTGAACCCATCACCTCTGGGTTATGAATCCAGTGCTCTAACCAACTGAGCTATCGCGCCATTAATATTTTACTGGTCCTGAACCCAGTCCGCCGAGGCAGATTTGAATCCATCACTCTAAACACCTGAACCACCCGACAATTCTTCGGGCGGCAAAGATAACAGTTTTAGCCTTTTTCAGACCTATGATTTAAGCAAATATTCAAGTCTCGTGGCTACTTTTTCCGTATCAGGAAGTATCGCTTTTTCTAATCCAATATTCATAGGAATTGCCGGAACATTCAAAGCCCCGAGTACTTCAACAGGGGAATCCAAAAACTGAAAACAATTTTTTGAAATTCTTCCGGCTAATGCTTCTGCAAAAGAATTATTCTGTTGCTCTTCTGTAAGAACAAGACATTTTCCATGTAGCTTTACTCTTTCAAAAATTAATTCTTCATCTAATGGAAATAATGTTCGCAGATCCACTATCTCAATCTGCTCGTTGAGTTTTTTTGCAGCGGCTTTTGCCCAATACACTCCCATTCCATACGTGACAACTACACAAGTTTCACCGTCATTGATCTTATCCTCATCAGCTATCAAAATGATATTTGCTTTTCCAAACGGTAAGAATATAATCTTTGGAAGGCTCAGGTGTCTTTGGCTTCTTCCGTTCCCGGCACTTTACTCCAGTAAAGTCCTTTATGTTCCAACATTACAACTGGATTGGGATCGTAAAATGCAGCTTTCATTAATCCCTTCATATCCGCAGCATTCGACGGATAGGCAATTTTAATTCCCTTGACAGAAAGCAAAGTAGTTTCTACACATCCGCTATGATAGGGCCCCCCACCTCCATAAGCGCCAACCGGAACCCGCAGTATCATTGACACCGGAAATTTACCGCAACTCAGGTAACATGATTTTGATACTTCGGTCACTAATTGATTAAACCCCGGATAAATATAATCGCCAAATTGAACTTCAACGATAGGCTTCACTCCCAACGCACTCATGCCAACTGCTGAACCAACAATATACGCTTCCTGTATCGCCATATTAAATACACGATGATCGCCAAACTTTTCTGCAAGAGTCGCCGCTTCGCGAAATACACCGCCCAATCGTCTTCCGACATCCTGTCCATATAAAACAGTTTCAGGATGAGCTTCCATTAATTCGCGAATAGCAAATAGTGCTGCATCCACCATGATTACTTTTTCGGCGCCGCCCGGACTTCTTTCTCCCTTTTCTTTAGTGATAGTTGTTGGTACAAATACATGATCGGCCGCTGTTGACGCATCGGGCTCGGGCGATGCAACAGCTTTTGCAAATTCATCTGCGACCAAGCTGGCAGATTCTTTTTCTATTTTTAAAATGTCTGCTTCGGCAATTCCTTTGTCCAATAATTTTTTTCGCAACTTTGGATTGGGGTCATGCTGCAAATGCCTGGCCCAGTCTTCGTCTGTTCTGTAAAATTCTTTTCTTACTCCGCTGGTATGATGTCCCAATAAAGGAACTTGTGCATGAACCAGGTAAGGTCTTCTTTCTTTGCGCACTACTTCACATACATATTTCATCACATCATACGAGGCTTCAAAATCACTTCCATCAACCTGTATCCGCCCCATCCCTTTGAAACCTGCAGCAAATTCAAAAGCATTCATTGCCCTGGCTTCACCTGCCGTTACGCTGATACCCCAGTTATTATCCTGGATAAGGTAAATAACAGGTAATTGTTTTAATACGGCAAACTGAAATGCTTCACTTACTTCACCTTCAGTGATACTTGCATCACCCAATGAACAAATAACAATAGGGCTTTCGCCATTTATTCCTTTATTACAGAGGGGCGATTTTATCTTCTCCAAATATTGAATTCCCTGTGCTATCCCGGTCGTTGGTATTGCCTGCATTCCTGTTGCGCTGCTTTGATGAATGATGCCCGGCTTATCATCTCCTTTATAGTTAGGATGAGAATAATATTCACGCCCTCCGGTAAAAATATCATTCCCCTTTTGCCAATAACTGGAGCATTAACTCGTACGGTGTAAATCCTAAACCAAGTAACAGGCTTTCATCACGATAATAAGGACTGATATAATCCTGCGGCTGCAGTTGAAAAGCTGCTGCCAGTTGAATGGCCTCATGTCCTCTTGATGTGGAATGAACGTATTTACAAAGCTGGCGATTGGCTTCATAAGTTGTAGCCATCACTTTTGCCTGGCTCATCAGGCGGTACGCTTTTAATAGCAGGGACGTGTCAATCATGAATCAGGCATAGATGAAAGAAGCAAATTTATTGCTTCGGTCTGCTATAAGCAAACTTGATAATTCGATCCTTATTTGCGGGTCTCGCAATGGCAATATCAGTGAGTTACTGCGATCCGTGGCGAAGTGAAGGAGAAGCAAAAAAAAGCCATTCCGTATTAACGGAATGACCTGGGTGCAGTTGGTTTAAGTGTTTTATGGTCGAACGGCTAACTTTTTATTTTACTTCCAATGTAAACATACTATCATCTTCGATGAATCCTTCCAATTCATCTCCCACTACTACTTCACCCACACCGGCAGGCGTACCGGTAAATATCACATCGCCGATATTGACGGAAAAGTAATTAGAGATATACGCAACGATCTCATCGAAGCTGTGAAGCATATCTATAGAATTGCCCTGCTGTACCAGCTCTTTATTTTTATACAGGCAAAAATTAATATCCTTTTTGTTTTTAATATTGGCAAAGGGAACCCATTTACCGATAATGGCAGAATTGTCCCACGCTTTTGCCTTCTCCCAGGGTAATCCTTTTTCCTTCATCTCATTTTGAATATCCCTTGCCGTAAAATCTATGCCTGCAGTAACTGCATCATAATATTTATTGGCAAATTTTTCCTGGATGTACTTTCCATTCTTACTGATTCGAAGAACTAATTCACATTCGTAATTCAGTTCATTAGTAAACTCAGGATAATAAAATGGCGTGTGGGGTTGCAGCATTGCACTTTTAGGCTTCATAAAAATTACCGGTTCATCGGGAATATCATTTCCCAGTTCTGCGGCATGTGCTGAATAATTACGGCCTACGCAAAAGATCTTCATAAACAGTGATTGTTTTTTAAATACATCGGATACTTTACTACAGATTTGTTCATCCTATATATTCAGCTAATCAATATGTCAATTGGATTTCTTCCCTGAATTGTCGGGAATGGGGGTCAGAGACGCTAAAGTAAGTAATCCCTTCGATTTCTCATAAAGAAAAACCCTGATTATTTATCCAGTTCATGGCAGGTGTTATTCCCTGAATAGCAAAGGTTTCTATAACTTCCACTGACTTTTCGATCTTTAGCTTTACCAACGGCTCTTCCTCTATTCTCCATTTTCCTAATACAAAATCTGATTGCATTCCCTTTGGATAATCATTGCCGATACCAAACCTTAGCCGTGGATATTCTGCCGTACCTAATGACTCCTGCAGGCTCTTCAATCCATTATGCCCTCCATCGCTTCCACCCGGTTTAAGACGCAATTTGTTTAACGGCAATGCAACATCATCTACAATTACCAATATATTTTCCATTGTAATTTTCTCTTTGTCCATCCAATACCGTACGGCTTTTCCGCTCAGGTTCATAAAAGTGGTTGGACAAATGCAGATAAATATCTTGCTCTTCCATTTGATAGAAGATTTATATGCCAGTCTGCCTTCACTAAAACTTCCCTGGTGTTTGCTCACGAAAGCATTGACAACATCGAACCCAATATTATGTCGCGTATGTGCATATTCACTTCCTGCATTTCCCAAACCGACAATTAAAAATTTCATAACGCCAATTAAAAATAAAGTTCTGTGTGATCGCTACTGTATGCTAATGAAAAGACCCGCATTTATTAACACGGGTCTTAGATTAAAATAGTTTCTAAAAGTTATTTTTTCCCTTTTCCTTTTTCTGCAGGAGCCGCAGCGGCTGTCGAAGGTGCAGCGGGAGCTGCGCCCGGCGCAGCAGCAGCCGTGCCTGTTGCCGGAGCGCCAACAGTACCAGCAGCCGGACCAGTAGTTGCCTCTTCCTGTTTCAATTGTCTGGTCAACACAACCGAAGCAACAGGGATACGGGGCGAATTCAAAATTTCATAGTTATCTACTTTCACATCTTCCACCCGGATGTTCCCATTTAATTCAAGGTCATCAACGTTTACTTCGATTTGCTCCACCAGGTACTTGGGAAAGGTTTTGACTTTAAGTGATTTCATTTTGGTGATCAATTTACCACCATCCTTTACACCCTTTGATGTCCCGACGAACTTAAGCGGGATGTCAGCGATCACTTTTTTGTCTTCAACGAGTTCCAACAGATCAATATGAATAAGATGGTCTTTCACCTTATCAAATTGCAGATCTTTCAGAATGGTCTTGTAAGTTTTGCCATCCACTTTTACTTCAGCAAACTGGAAACTTGGTGTGTAAATTAAATGTCTGAAAGCCGCAGCAGGAGCATAAAAATTGATCTCCTGTGCACCCCCGTAAATTACACCAGGCACCAGTTCCTGAGAGCGGAGTTGTCGGGTGGCGGTCTTCCCGAATCCGGTCCTCAGTTGTCCTTCGATTGTAATTGTTTTCATTTTACTTTATGTTGTTTTAAAATTTTACTTCGTTTCGCTTTCGCTTGTGTCTTGCACCTAGTCTCTCTTACAATCCTTGTCTTCTCTGCGAATGAATAAATAAACTGGTGATACTTTTATTTTCAAACGCATTTCGTATAGCCACTGCAAATAACTCTGCTACCGATATTACTTTGATCTTCGAGGTTTCTTTTTTTACCGGAATGGTATCGCATACCACAAGTTCTTCCAATGCGCTATTCTCAATATTCTCATACGCTTTTCCACTCAATACAGGGTGGGTTATCAAAGCTCTTACACTTCTTGCCCCTTTTTCCATTAAAAGACCTGCGCTTTTTGCCAGCGTTCCACCAGTGTCACATATATCATCAATAATGACAACATCTCGATCCGTCACATCTCCTATCACCACCATACTCGCTATTTCATTAGCTCTTTTGCGATGCTTATCACAGATTACCATTTCTGCATTGAAATAACTGGCAATTTCCCTGATACGGTTGGTAGCTCCTACGTCAGGGGCGGCAAAGGTAAGGTTTTCCAGCCTCAGATTTTCAATGTAAGGGATAAAAACAGCATGGCTGTCAAGATGGTCAACAGGTATGTCAAAATAGCCTTGTATCTGGGGAGCATGAAGATCCATGGTGATGACCCTGTCGGCGCCTGCGGCTACCAGCATATTGGCAACCAATTTACTTCCAATGGCCACACGGGGGCGATCTTTTCTGTCCTGGCGGGCATATCCATAATATGGTATCACCGCGACTACTTTATAGGCAGAGGCTCGTCTCGCTGCATCTATCATCAGCAGCAATTCCATAAGATTTTCAGCGGGAGAATGTGTGCTTTGTATAAGGAAAATATAGTCCCCTCTTACGCTTTCAAGGAAAACAGGAGATATTTCACCATCGCTGAATCTCTGGATGTTGACCTTACCGGGCTGAGCGCCATATCTCTTACAAATCTGCTCAGTAAGCTTATGAGAAGCAGTGCCGGAGAAAATTTTGGCTGAATGCATAGCGAAAAATGTGCGGCGAAGATATTACTATCATCGCAATCAGCACCCCGCTATATTGAAAATATATTCTGCAGAAAATAACTGCTTAGTGCATAACAACGGCAGTAGAAACTGTTACGGGAATTGCCTGTTTTTGCATAGGAGCAGTTGTCTTTTTCGCCATTTTAGTAGGGCTTGATTTACAACTGTAAAAAAGGGCTGAGCAAATAAAAATTGAGAAAAAAAGCACCACAATATACATTACAGCAAAGAAAAGGATAGGATGAAGGGCGCCAATAGAAGTAACGGTTTTAGTTTTCATAAGTCCAGATTTTATAGGTTTTTCAAGATATCGGATATTCTGCGTCGCAGAAATCAATACAAATCAAATATTGTATTAATAACATAAAAATATTTGCTAATCTTGTTTAATGCAAGAGCACAAGTACTCAATTAAGCAATGGGCAAAGGACGATAGGCCAAGGGAAAAATTACTATTGATAGGTGCAGAAAATCTCAGCAACTCAGAATTACTCGCGATACTTATTCATAACGGTACCCGAGATAAAACCGCCGTTGATCTTGCAAAAGATATACTGAGACTTAGCAAAGACAACCTGAACGAACTCGGAAAGACCACCGTAAAGGAGCTGATGAAAGTAAAAGGCATTGGTGAAGCAAAAGCTATTACTATTGCTGCAGCATTAGAGCTCGGAAGACGAAGACAGGGTTCCTCAACTCTTAACAGGGTCGCAGTCTCCACAAGCCATGATATTGCCCAATACCTGCAATCAGTCCTGAAAGATTACCGGCATGAGGTTTTCGCGGTTATCTTTCTGAACCGGGCTAATAAGATTAAGCATTTTGAGATTGTAAGCGAAGGCGGTATCACCGGCACTGTTGCCGATCCCCGTATCATATTAAAAAAAGCATTGGATGAAGATGCTGTCAGCATAATTCTCTGTCACAATCACCCTTCGGGCAGCCTCAAGCCCAGCCGCGCCGATGAAGAACTGACGTCCAAGATCAGGGAAGCGGCCAAATATTTCGACATCCGTGTAATGGATCACATCATTGTCAGTGAAAGCGGGTACTATAGTTTTGCGGATGAGGGGATACTTTAGAAGTCTGGAGGCTTGAGTCAGGAGTCGGGAGTTAGAAAGAGTCATTAATCTTATAAATTTCTAACATGGGACATTACAAAGAATTATTGGCTTACAAAAAAGCTTACGAGTTGGCCATGAAAATTTTTACCCTTTCTAAAAAATTTCCTTCTGAAGAAAAGTATTCGCTAACTGATCAATTAAGAAGATCATCACGATCTGAATGCTCAAACATAGCGGAAGCCTACCGAAGAAAAAGGTACAAAGATTATTTTATCAGCAATTGAACGACGCAGAAACAGAAAATGCGGAAACGGAGGTTTGGCTTGATTTTGCAAAAGATTGCAATTATATCAGCAGTGAAGAATATGAAGAGCTTGTCTCTTTAAACACCGAAGCAGGCAAACTAATATGGTTTATGATAAATAATCCCAATAAATTCATCTAGTAATTTTCGAATTAAAAATCGAAAACTCCTGTCCCAAGGCTCAGTACTCCCGACTGTCCTCAAGCTTGCGCCGTCGGCCCTCCAAAATTCAAAGGCAATTGTATTTCTTCGAGGTCTTTTATAGCTCCGTTGGCCGCTTCATATTTACTGATGTTTTCTGTGATGGCTTTCATCAGCCGTTTGGCATGCTGGGGAGTGAGGATGATCCGTGATTTTACTTTGCTTTTAGGTGTGCCTGGCATCACGTTAACAAAGTCTATTACAAACTCTGCATGTGAATGAGTAATGATAGCGAGATTGGCATAGGTTCCTTCGGCCACTTCTTCCGATATTTCTATATTGAGCTGGTTTGGTTGCGGATTTTGATTTTGCTGATCCATATTTCCATTTTAGTTTTTCAAAAGTAGGAAGTATTAAAATAAAAGAGCCGCCGGTTGGCGACTCTTTTTATAAGCAATTAAGTTTGCGATTACCTTGGGCCAATATAACTTAGTGTGTCACTCCATCCTCTGTTAGAGAAATCCTGACCGGCACCAGTAAAGTAATAAAAATAAGCGTAAATCTTTTTAGTGCTGGGATCATATCGGCTAATCGGGGCTCCGGCGCCGGTATAAAGCACAAGCGGCACAGTTCCTCCAGCATTTGTTACCGTAGTAACAAGATTGGTGCTCAAATCAAAAACTAAAACCGGAGCAATCGCACTGCCATACCAACTGACATCGTTAATGGGGTCAGGGCCGGTACCAATTGGGTGCCCGATTGATCCGAAATCAGGCCAGTAATAGGTAACTGAAGATGCACCAGACGTTCTCATTTCAAATTCAGCCTCATAAGGAAAATTGTACGGAGAACGATTATGCACTCCCTTCAAAAGGTAAACACCATCATATTTGTTTTTTACTCCTATTGAATATAGTCCATTACTCTTTGTAGCACTGATTACCGCGCCTGTACCAACTTCAGTGATGGTGAAGCCCAGAGCATAGGCCTTTGAAAGATCCAACTGATCTTTTTTGAGATGTATAATTATATCTTTCTTCGTCTCACCCGGCGCAAAAGTCAAATCATTTATGTTGTCGGTAAACGAATAAGCCGCAAGGGGCAATTCTTCGAAAGATGTCCCGTTTGCCGCGTTATAGTCCGTCATAAGCGTTGAGTTCTTCACCATCTTCACAGTCAAAGGTTGAGTTAACTCAGCATTGTTGTTAGGATTTCTTTGGAGCTCTATCAAAGCATAATCCTCTAGTGTCGGCAACACATCCAATGCAACCACATTAAGTTCATTCTCACCGCCAATAATTCCAACAACTTCTTTGCGGTTGGCATCACCCGAACCACTGTTGATCTGATCAAAAAAAGGTGTTGGTTTTTTACAACTACTAATAACTCCAACGATCGAGAATATGGATAGCAACAGCAGTGATTGCATTATTGCAGAAAGCTTTATTTTTCTCATGTTATTATTTTTTCAAAAGTAAAAAAATTAGTTATCAAACCACACCTTACCCCATGGTGAATTTGGAACGCCGCCAACGGTATATGTGGCTCCGGCAGCCGTAGCATTAGCGGTATTCAGGTTATTTTCATTGGGCCCATATGGAAACCTTCTTGGAATACCTGTGGTGGTGCCGGGCGCCGGCGTAAGAACCGGGAAGCCTGTTCTGCGCCAGATATTAAATCCCTGCCAGCCTGCGGGATAAAAGGCAAGCCATTCCGCTGTGGCGATCTTCTGCATTTCAGTTCCAGCAGTCAATGCAATAGAAGACAATGCTATATAGGTAGCGAATGAAGTGGCATTGTAAACACCCCATTGTTCCCAACTTTGCTGAATACCAGTAGCATACAAGGTAGCAACCGTTTCAGATGTCCACCCGCGCTGGGCAGCTTCGGCTCGTGCAAGTGTCATGTTCCCTGCGCCAATAATTACGACCGAGCCATTGCCTGCGGTTCCTGTTCCGCCAAGAAGCCTGGCAAAGTTTCCATTGCCATTGGCAAACGCTACTGCATTATCTCTTGTATATCCATAAGGAAACCCAATGTTTGAGGTCCCGAACTTGGTAACCCGGGGGTCATTGGTAGCATTCAGCATATCTGTCACTGTTTTACTCACTGCATAGTCATCACGCTGAGTAACATTATAATAATTATAGGCTGGTGTATTATAGTTTCCACCGGGATATTTCAAAGTTGCATTGTCCGCATTGTCAGTAATAACACCTGCGGCAAGGGCAGCAGTGAAAGCAGCCTTTCCTGCATTGGGATCTTTCTTTGCCATCTGCAATCCTATCAGCGCCTTGATCGAATTACCAAATTTTTTCCACCTGGCAACATTGCCTGCATACAATATATCACCCTTGACAGTAGTACCGTTATCAAATTGTGCTACAGCTTCAGTCAACTCCTTCAGCAGATCTACGAAGATGGCTTGCTGATCATCATATGCATTAGCCCCTGAACCTCCTTTTAAAGATTCAGAGTAAGGAATATCGCCGTACGCACAGGTAACAAAATAAAAATAATACGCTTTCAAGATGCGGGCAATAGCGATCTGGTTGGCGTTGGAACCATTGTCAGCCGCAATGCCAGCGGTAGCAGGATCGGAATTATAATTAATGATATTCTGCAGATCGTACAACACTCCCGTATAATAGCCATCAAAATTAAAAGTCTGCGTTGCATAACGGGAAGCTTCAGTGTACTGCGTTTCGGAGAAATACTGTGCATATAAGCCGGCCACAGTTGATATACCACCTTGGTCCCACACGAGGTTACTACCGATCCCTGCTAATGAGTTTGTCAGCAGAGCCGCCGTATTTGGAGACGTTGTATTGTTGGGGTTTGAGTTCAGATTCTTAAAATCCTCGATCTTATTGCAGGACTGACCCACCAGTAAAATACCTGCAACTAACACCGGGAATGATATTTTTCTAAATTTCATATAATAAAATTTAAATAAATTAAAAGTAGATTTTCAAATTAGCACCTATTGAACGGGTTCCCGGAAATTGTCCGTCCTCACCCTGAACACCTGAGATCTCTGAAGGATCAAAGCTGTCAGTTTCGCGGTAAATCAACCAGGGATTTCTTGCAACGACTGAGAAAGTAGCCGCTTTGAATACATTATCAATCTTTAATTTCCGTACCGGTATCTGGTAACCAACACTTATCTCTCTTAATTTCACAAATGTTAGACTGTGAACATAAGGCTCAGCTATCTGAGCATTATAAAACTGGCCAAAGTAAGTATTTGCATCAACATACATGTCAACCGGTCTTCCGTCAACACTGGAAGTACCTTGCACATGAACACCGCCGCCATCAGCTACATCATCTCTGACATTCCAACCTTTGTCATTAGTAGCTGCTGTAGCCCTTAAGAGGCCGGAATAAGTGTCCCCACATTTCAGACAATGAGAAGAAATGACCTCCAACCTGGTAGTCAATGTTAAAGTTCAAAATGAAATCCTTATAAGCTAATGTATTTACTAATCCACCTGTGACTTTCGGTATTACCGAGCCCCAATGTTTGTTTGCGTCGACTAAATACAGACCGTCTGCATCAACGATAGGCGATCCATCGTCCGCACGTTTGATACCACCGCCAATCAGTTGGCCCCAATCCATTCCTCTTTCCTGGAAAGCTCTTGCGAAACGTGTCCCGAAGGAACCGCCTGCCAAAAGTATTTTGTCTTGGCCAACAGGGTTATCACTAACAGTATTATCAAGCAGCCATCCAAAATTTTTGGTCACTTCCCAGGTAAAGTCTTTCGTGGCTACCGGGCGACCAGTCACCTGTATTTCAATACCTTTTCTAACCACCTTAAGAGCATTGATCAATTGAGATGTAAAACCGCTTGTACCACCAGTAGCTACGCTTAGAGGTTCATCTTTATTTGTCTCGTCATAATAAAGTGCGTTCAGGGTCACTTTGCTCTTAAACATACGGACTTCAAATCCGGCTTCGATGGTAGATATCAAACTGCCGGAAACCCCTGAATTGATAAATGTGTTAGGTGTTGTCATTAAGAAATTTCCATCCCACTGGTTTTGATTCACTGAGTATAAAAAATTATTTTGATAGATCCCCAATGGATTTGGCTTTTTACCGTAGCTCGCGAATACTTTTCCAAAATTCAACCAGGGTAGTGCACTCTTTGTCAGGTCAGCAAAGAAAAAGCTTCCACCAAATGCGTAGGAAACAAGGTTGTCTCCTATCAAATTCGAAGAGTAATAATCATTCCTGATGTCTCCATTAATATTGATCATTCTATCCCACTCCAATTCAGCATGCGCAAACATCGCACGGTTCTCATATTTCTGCCTTGTATTTCCTATACCGGGTTGTGCTTTCGAATTACTTATCGAATACAGGCCAGGTACATTCAGTCCCTGAGAAGTAGCCGCAGTGGCATCGCTATAGTGATTCCTGAGCCAGTTGGCACCCACGGTTCCGTTCACATCCAGTCTATTAAAAAATTTGTTGCTGTAATCGCCCCTCAGCTCAAAGTTCATGATATCCGACCTGGTTACTCCCGTTCCATAGTAGGCAAGCGTTCCTGTTTGTGTGGCACTGGCTTCTATTTCGGAAGGAGTGATATTCTCATAATTCGTGGTGAGTTCATTCTTACGGACAGTTCCTTTAAATTTAAGATGATTGTCCACATTATATGTTATATAGGCATTGCCATAGATCCTGTCCCTGTTATTGACATCATTTATCTGGTCAAACCATGTATAGAAATTATACCAGTAATTTCCTTTCCATATACGGGAAACATTTCCACCGTCCGGATTTGATGCAAGATTCCAGCTTGGGAAAGTACCTTGCGGTGTTTTTACTCCCCGCATCTCTTTCATGATGTGCATATCAAGGTCCCTGTGGAACCATTGGTTGAAAGAGCCTGCCGACTGGTTAGCATATCCATCATCAAAAACGCCTTTTATTTTATTGTTGGCAAATGTCAAATCAGTTCCCACGGTAAAATGTTCATTCAATGTCAGAGCAAGCGTAGCAAATAAGGTATGCTTTTCCTGGGATGTGTTTGGCAGCATGCCATTGATCATGTTGTTTGTATAAGAGACACGCGCTGTATACCCGGGGCCTGATTTTGAAAATGCAAAATTAGTCGTTGTTGTTACACCTGTATTGTAAAAATCTCTTGCATTATCGGGTTGCGGATTCAGCATCGCCGTTTTTCCCGAGTATTTTGTACCGGGAGTCCATGCATACCAGGGAATATATTCCTGGCCTACCATACGGGGACCCCATGATGCATCATCTGTATATTCAGGAAAATATTTTCCGTCTAAGCTTTGCCATTCTGCTGGTAAAGAGGAGTTCCATACAAATTTGGTCAACTCTGAACCAGCGGTTCCACCAGCATATAAATTCTGATAGTCGGGCAATACATATACACGGTCAAACTGAACACCCTGGCTGAATTCAATACCAGAAGTTCCTGCTCTTCCTTTTTTACGTGTAGTAATAACAATGGCGCCTCCTTTTGCATCTGTACCAAAAAGAGCCGTTGCATTAGCGCCCTTTAAAATAGTGATGTCCTCTATGTCGTCGGGATTCAGATCAAAAGAATTTACAGGTGTACCATCTACTATATATAAAGCTCCTACGTCTCCAAGAGAAAGACCACCTCTGAGACGGAGATAACCCTGGTCATTTAATTTCATTGGGGATTGTCCTCTGAATTGAGCTCCAACTACCTTTCCCGCCAATGCATTTGTCAAATTGCTGTGCGGGATAATGTTCAACTGGTCTTTGCCAATTACCTGGTTACTGAAGGAGGCAGTACGCTGTGATTTCTTAATTCCGAAGGCTGTTGTAACTACTACTTCGGCGAGCTCACCAGCCTTTGTTTTAAGAGATACATCTGCAACTAATCCGATAGGAGTAAGTGTTTTTGTTTCGAAACCTGTAGCCGAGATGGTTAAATTGGCTCCTTTTTTAACCTTAATACTGAACAATCCATTTGCGTCAGCTTTTGTTCCATTATCAGTGCCTGTTTCAAGAATGGTGGCAAAAGGAACAACGTCCCCTTTGTCATCTTTGACCTGACCCGTTACGGTTACGGTTTGGCCGTAAGCCAATGCAGATAGAAGCATCAGCATCGTAAATAGTGATGCGAATTTTCTCATGTGAATGTTAATTTTAAGAATTAAAAAACATTGATTCTAAGCGATGTCGTAAAGTTTCAGAGGGGTAAGGTTGTGTATAAGGACATAATAGCCTTTCAGAATGCTGCGGGCAAAGTAAAGAAATTTTTAACAAATCCTTACCGGAATGTAAATCAGCGATTGATAACGTGCAGCTTTTCAATTTGATAATGCTCACTTGTCTGTGATTTACAAGAATAAAGGCCATCTGTTGACGGCCTTTATTCATTTTAAATTATTAGAATTAAAACCAGATTAAAATTTGTCAAACCAAAGCTTTGTTTCAACAAGATCACCGCCAATAGCTGCCGATGCTGATTCATAATTTGCCCTATTTACATTTTGTTCGTTAACAGGATAAGGATAACGCACCGGCGTATCGGAAAGAGGATCTGCCACAGGAGCCAGCACAGGATAATCCAGTCTTCTCCATTCGATCCACGCATCCCAGCCGCGATTATATAACGCGATCCATTTCTGTGTTCCGATCTTTTGCTTATAAGTTCCCGGCGCGGTGAGGTAATTGACAGAAGGTTGTGCCAGGTAACCTGCTGCGTCTCCGGCAGTCCCGCCCCAATATAATATGGAAGCCGTGATCGCGTTAGCATAATGACCAGCTGCAGTACCACCAACACTATAACCCCTTTCAACCGCTTCAGCCAATAAGAATTCAACCTCAGAGTAGTCGAGAAGCAACGCAGGGAAATCTGGAGCTGTTATTTTTTCATCAGGTTTGGAAAAAGTAGCATAGTTGCTGCTGGCTCCCGGGTCGCCACCGGAATAACCACTGTTTGCATCGACTGTGAAATAATTATCAAGACGTGGATCATCGAGTGTTGCCATCATATTGATTATGGTGCTTGCACCAACAAAGTCTTTCCGTCCACTCTGAACAAGATCAACCCATATAGGATTTGTATTGGGCGGGGACGACAAATAATTAAACTCAGCATTGTCGCTGTTGGAAGTAAAAACGCCGGCAGTCACCGCTGCTTCGGCCGCTGCTTTTGCAGTTGCATTATCATCATCAGCGATAGTAATTGCCATTTTCAATTTAAATGAATTGGCAAATTTTATCCAACTGGCCACATCGCCACCATAAATAATATCTGCTGTGCCAAAACTTCCAGCAGAAGCATTCATCGCTGCAATGTCAGCGTCAAGCCGAGTAAGAAGATCACTGTAAATTGTTTTAGCATCATCATATACCGGGAAAGGCTTATTTATATCCAGTGCTTCTGAATAGGGAACATTTCCATATGTCGTAACAAGATAATACCAGGCTATTACCTGCATAAAATCAGCGATCGCTAATTGATTTTGCTGAACACCGGCATCAGGCACATCGTTGGGAATTAAATTTTTTGCTTCCTGCAAATCGCGAAGCACATCACGGTATAAGGCGTTCCATACAGCATCATAAATATCTCTTGTGGCAAGGTCATAGTTGCTTTCATCCGTATAGGTTGTCTCCTGCCAATATTGAACGATCAGTCTATAAATATTAAGATTCACATTTGATGAAGTGAGTGTATTCATCAATGACCTTTGCGCATTCGTAAAAAATGCATAAGAGGGTGCCGTGGAAGGATTTTTCGGGTCAACGTTCAGATCCGAAAGATTCTTTCTGCAGGAAGTCGCCGCGATGATCATGAATCCTGACAGTATGATTAATATTTTTTTCATAACCTCTTTATTAATTTTTAAAATCTGAATTTTATATTGAACGCAAAAGTTCTTACAGAAGGAAATGCACCTCCCTGGTAGCCCTGCAGGTTACCTGAACTGATTGATTCTTCCGGGTCGGCATATGGAAGATTCTTATGAATGATCCAAAGGTTTCTACCGATCAATGAAAAATCAATTCCTTTAAAAGGCTTTATCCGCTCAACAGTTTCTTTGGGCAACGAATATGTAATGATGGCCTCTCTTAATTTAATATAACTGGCATCATAAATAAACCATGCTGCGGGATTATAGCGATAGCCATACGTTCCAAAATTGGAATTGCTTACCCTGATGTCATTGGGTTTACCGTCGGATTGTTTTATTCCCGGTAAGATAACACCGCCGCCATCTGCCAGTGAATTTCGTGAAGGATTGCCGATATCATTCAAACCTGCTGTTTCAGGATACAATCCGGTTGCCAGTCCGTAATAAAGATCCAATGAAAACAAATCACCGCCTTGTCTTGTATCAATAAGGAAACTTAATGACAGGTTTTTATACTTGACAGTATTATTTATACTGCCGATCCAATCGGGATTAGGATCACCAATAACTTCATTTGATGTCGTTGATATCATGTATCGCCCATTAGCGCCAACAGTTCTCTGTCCGTCCGTATAAATAAAGTTGGAACCCCTGATAGTGCCGTAGGGCTGACCAAGTGTTGCATTTAAAGATATACCGCCCTGGAAGGTCGCGAGTACGACATTTTCCGAGCCCTCAAATAATTTAACGACCTTATTACGATTGCGTGACCAGTTTATATTTACATCCCAGGAAAAATCGCGTGATTTAACCGGTGTACCATAAAGCGAAACCTCAACGCCTTTATTGGTGACAGTAGCTGCATTCAAAAATTTTGAATTATATCCCGTAGCCGTTGATACGATTACGGGCAATATCTGATCGAACGATTTTGCATTGTAGTAACTGAAATCAAAACCCAAGCGATTTTTTAAAAAAGCCATTTCTAAACCTATCTCGGAGCTTTTGGTCCTTTCAGGCTTCAGATCAGGGTTATTTTTTGTGCCCGTAACTGATGACTGAGGGTTGCCATCGAAAGGAGGAATAACTGCATATACATCATATACGCTGAACAATGGAGCATCATTCCCTACTTCCGCATAGTTCGCCCTTAGTTTGCCGTATGACAACCAGTTCGCGGCAGGTAATAATTTTGAAAATACAAAGCCGATAGATCCGGAAGGATAGTAGTAGACATTATTATCTTTTGGCAAAGTAGATGAAACATCTCTTCGTATAGTTCCGTCAAGAGTCACCATATCTCTCCAGATAAAAGTAGCGCCGGCAAATACACCATCCACTTCTCTTATTCCATCAAATTCTGTGGGAGCATTGGGAGTATTCAGTGAGTTTGAAAGGGCATATACCCTCGGAACTATCAAACCGCCATTCGTAATTGCGAATATGCTTGATGTATGTTGCCTGCGTATATTGCCACCCAATAACCCTTTAAAAGAAAAATCCTGGTTTATGTCTTTATCGATATTTAAAAGCAAATCATAGTTAGTTTCCCGGAAAGAACGATTGAACCTTGAATAAGAAGAAGTGGTCACACTTCCTACAGCTTGACGCTCTTCCTGCAGTTCATCATAAGAGTCGAGGGATACCCTTCCAAGTATATTGAGCCATTTCAAAGGCTTATAAGTCGCATACACGTTTCCAAAATACCGGTTGCGTCCGTCTGATTCGTAATTTTCATAACGGGAAAAATAAACATTGTCCCAGTAAATTGGTGTCAGATCAGTGGGATCGGCCCAGTTCCAGGTTACGTTTTCCCTGTTCCTGAAATAAGCGTCTTTTTGTTCTTTGACATCGACATTCATCTGCCACCACTGACGGAAATTGGTCATCATATTTTTATCATCATACCCTGTTCCGTAACGGCCTTTGCCTGTGATGTTTGAAAAATTCAAACTGCTTCCGACAGTCAATTGATCATTTAAATTTAAACTGCCGGTAAAGTTCACGAGGTTTTTATCAACCTTACTATTCGGCAAAATCCCTTTGTCGCCGGTGCGTGTATAACCAACTTTGAACATCCCTTTATCCGAGCCGCCTTCCACAAACACACTTTCATTATAGGAAACAGGTTTTTCAAAAAAAGTAGAAGGATCATTGGCTGCAGGCATCCATGGCCGCGCCATTCCGAAGTTGGGTGATGCAGGATCAAATGCATCCCATTGGTAAACCATTAAAGTTGGATCGAATGCAGCGCCATAAGAAGCATCTTCACTCAACGGCGTGACTAATCTTCCGTCAGGAGACCAGGAAATTATGTTTCCTGCAGCATCTGTTGTATAAGCAGGCAAAAATCCATTGTTTGGATTCCTGTATAGAAAGCGGTAGGTCGGATCTTCATAATACGCACCATAGCCTCCGCCATATTCTTTCTGGTATTTGGCAAAAGTTGATTTATCAATTGCTCCGACGCTGATGCCCGTATTGAATGTAACGCCTAATCCTCTCGATCCTTTTTTCGTCGTGATCAAAATAACACCATTAGCGCCCTGCGAACCATATAACGCACTTGCCGCAGCTCCTTTTAATACGGTGATCGATTCAATATCATCCGGGTTAAGATCGGCTGCTGCATTGCCATAGTCATAACCACCGCGGCCTGTTCTCTGGTTAGCCGTATTTGTATTCGCATTGTTGTAAGGAACACCATCGATTACAAACAATGCCTGGTTGTCGCCGGTAACCGATTTGAAACCCCGGATAACGGCATTCGTAGAACCGCCAAGTGTATTGGTCTGCTTAATATCCAGCCCGGAAATTTTTCCTTCAAGATTGTTTAGAAAATTGGAGGTTCTGGTCTTTGATACTTCATCACCTTTTATTTGCTGAGCTGCATAAGGTACCTGGTTCCTTGATCGACGGATGCCTAACGCCGTTACTACTACTTCCGACAGGTTTCCCTGAGTCTGCAGTGAAACATTAAGAGAAGTTGCCTCTCCGACCACTACTTCCTTGTCCGCAAAATTCACGGAACTGATAACTAAAACATCTCCCGGCTTTACGTCAATTTTAAAATTACCGTTCGCATCGGCCGACGCCCCGGTATTTGATCCTTTGACGGTAATATTGGCAAAGGGAACAGCAACGCCTTTATCATCTGTTACCTTGCCCGTTACGGTGCGGGTCTGGGCGTTTGCTAATGCACAAAGCAATAGCATGACCGTCAATGAGACGAGTTTTCTCATGTGATTTTCGATTTAAGTTTACAAAAAATAGATCCGTTCAGTACTACATATTCGTACTCCATCAAAGGATCAAAGAGAGAAGGTGCTTGAACATTATTCCTGTCAAGTGGAAGGATGTGGTTATACTAATTGTGCCGGGTGGTTGATAAGTGAAGTAGTCAGCTTTGGGATAATGTAACAGACAGCGAAGGTTTTTGAATTGCTGCACCAAAATTGAGTTTTTTTGTCAAAACAAAAAAAAATAAAAATATAACCGGTTTAGAAAATGTATCTCGCTTGCAATTTTACCTCCGTTTTTTTGCTTCCGCTTATTTCATCCAAACCCGAGCCGATAACATTTTTATCCGTGTAGATAGTTTGCGCCCAACGCAGCCAGAAAGAAAGTTTTTTTGTGAGATCATAGTTCAGTAACAAATAATAGCGGTAGCCTTTATCATAAAAAACCGGGATTGAATAACTGTATAGCACATCATTTTCATAAGCATAAAGACGGGAATTGTAATCGTCCGTTTCAAAATATTGTAAACGCAGTACGCCTGACCATGGTTTTAGCAATGGCTTATAAATAAAATCAAAATAAGTAAGAAACCCCTTGGCGCTATTATCACCTTTTTTGTCATACCATACCATTTCTATACGATTCCGCAACGCCATTGCCGTATTTATTTTATAAGAAACCTGCATACGCCAGTTCTGCTTGGGCAAGTCAACCAGGTAGTTGGTAACAGTAGTGTTGTCGGACTGATTGCCCTGCTTAGTTTCAGTTTTGAAACGAGTATATATCTCCACCTGCCTGTTGGGTAAATAAGTCAATTGAACAAGAAATTCCCGTCCGTAACTCGGTGCATCTGCCAGATATTTCAACCAGGGAAATTTAAAAACATCGCTATAGGCATCTATTCGCCAGGCAGCGGTTGGGCGAATAGAAATGCCGGCATAAAAACCTTTCTCATTTGTCGGATACGTGTTTTCAGTGAGTGCATTCCCGTTTATTGACTGGTAAGCTTTGCCTATATTCCTGTATAAAAAAGAAAGATCAACTCTGGGGTCAACGCTTATCAATAATCCATTGACGAATGCTTTATTAGAATTTTTATCGGCCGCTGCCTCACCAAAAAAATGAATGTTGCGGTAAGTATAACTGTAATCCGCGCTGAAATTATACCAGTTGCTCCCATTAACCGCATAGTAATTATAAGGCTCATCTGCTTTGGTCACCGGCACTGAGAACTTATAATAAATACCATTCATGCCAAGGTGCCAGCGATTGCCCCTGTATTTTAAGTTGGCGCCAAATGCTGTTTGTTGTAAACTATTTCTGTCGGCAACTTCACTGTTCGTGCGGTTATATCCTGAAGTAAGAAATGATGAAATATGATCTTCATGGTTCAGCGTATCGGCAATAAAATTTGCGTTCAAATTACGGATGGATCCAAAGGCGGTCGCTTCGATATTTCCTTTTTTTATAGTAATGCCAACTCCCCGGTGAAAATTAAATTCGCCGGCAGAATTGTATGGACGCAGCACCGATGATTGACGTTTGATACCAAGGACATCAGCACTTTTGCCAAATGCGAGACTTTGCCACTGTATCAATCCTTGTCCCATGTTGACAGTAAAATCTCCAATCGCCAGCGCCTGGATGATCCCGATCTTTCTTGCAAATAAATGAAAGGAATAAAAATCGAATCCTTTGCTTTGTGCGCCTTTAAAGAATTGCTCACCGGCATCTTTATCTCCCACCATTCCGAACTGTAATAAATTTTTGTAAGTATAACGATACCGAAAAAATATTTTTTGCGGTGAACCAAGATATTTGGTTCCCGAAGTGGATTTATCAAACCCTTTTGATTTTTCAATTGTCTGCGAAACACGAACCAATAAACTATGATCGCCGTCTTTAATACGATGTCCAAAATCATCTTTTATCGAAACGGCCGATGAAATAGTTATAAAGGGCAAAAGCTTTTTGATTGTTGCAATATCCCAGGAAGGGACTGCCTGCAGTTCATAAATGTCAATCAGTTTTCCAAATAGTCTGCGATACGAAAGAAGATTTTGGACTTGCAAACCGGTAAGTATTTTTAATTCTTTTAGCTCTGACTCGTCGGCTGCATTCAGGTTCAACGGGTTTTTTCTGAATTGTTCCAATTGCTGCAGATAAGAATCATCTTCCGTTTCGGCTTCGTTCGCATCGGTAAGATTTTCCAGTTGTTGTTCGGTAGTAGGTGGTATTTCCTGGGCGTGAATCGTGCAAAGTGAATAATAAATAAAAAATATTATGAACAGTACATACTTCATTCCATTCAATTTTCTTTTTTATTAAAATTGAAGATGAGTAATAAACCTGGTGACAGCCCCAGTTGCGGATGATAACTTGTCGTCACGTCAATTCTAAAAGATTTAACAGATAAACCCAGGCCAAACCACACGGATGATGTGGCTGATGAAACTCCCGCCCTGGCCAATAATTGCGGAATGAATTTATATTGTAATCCTGCATTTACATTTACCGGCTGATCTTCCTCTTTCACTACTTCAGCACTGAAGAAAAATTTTTCAGACGCATCATAACCAAATCCAGCCGTATAGACGGACGGTAATTTTTCTTGTTGCTCCTTTCCAAATTTTCCGCCAACGGGATTACTAAAATGAAAACCGGTGTGCAGTTTATCAGAAATATGAAAAATCGTTCCCGCTTCAAAACTTACAGCCGTCGCACTGCCATAACCATTAATGCGAATGCCATTGTAATTAAATTGAACGCCGATGTCAACTTTATTGCCAAGGGTTCGGGCATAAGCAAGTCCGACCTGCGTTTCATTATATTCGCTAAAACCTGAATAGCCTGCTTTCAATCCAAAATTTCCTGAGTGGGTTGGCAGTCCAATTGCCGCATTGTAGTTATTAAGTTGATTAAGTAAAAATCTTCTTTCGGCGTATACGCCTGCAGCGGCATTTTTCAATTGCGCAAGCGAAGCTTGGTTAGAGCTAAATGAAAAAACATCATTATGGTTAAAGCTGTAGGCACCGAAACCGATGTAAGGAGCAGCGACGGGTCTGCGTAGAGTTTGACAGTGTGGTATCTTCGAAAGGCACACGACAAAAAATAATATAAAGGCGGACTTAATTTTCAAGCAGTTGATTTGGATTTTCTAAGGTAAACAAAATAATATAATACGCTTTTGGACTGCCACTTACCGGACGCTACCTTTGCGCCATGCAAATATTAGATGGTAAGAAAGCCGCACAGGCTATCAAAGATGAATTAAAGATCACAGTAGCACAAAGGGTTATTGAAGGCAAAAAGATCCCGCACCTTGCAGCCATTTTAGTGGGAACCAACGGCGCCAGCGAAACTTATGTGGCCGCCAAAGTAAAAGCTTGCGAACAAACAGGTTTTCTGTCCACATTGGTCAGGCTTGATGATACCATCTCCGAAAATAAATTGCTGGAGAAAATTGAAGAGTTCAACAACAATCCTGATATAGACGGCATCCTGGTGCAACTGCCATTGCCAAAGCATATAAGCGATAAAAAAGTGATCAATGCCATTGATCCGGATAAAGACGTGGACGGGTTTCATCCCGTGAGCGTCGGTAAAATGGTTGAAGGGATCTCAACATTTATACCTGCTACTCCTTATGGCATTATGCTATTGCTTGAACATTATAAAATTGAAACCAAAGGGAAACATGCCATCGTGCTTGGACGCAGCAATATCGTGGGCAGACCAATCAGTATTTTATTAAGCGGGCAAACCAACCCGGGTAATTGCACCGTCACAATCTGTCATTCTCAAACAAAAAACATCAAAGAACTTTGCCTGCAGGGCGATATAATAGTTGCTGCGATCGGAATTGCTGAATTTGTAAAAGCAGATATGATAAAAGAAGGCGCTGTTGTGATTGATGTGGGCATCACGAGAGTAGAAGATGCCACTAAGAAAAGCGGCTTTAAATTAAAAGGCGATGTGGATTATGAAAATGTTTCTCCCAAATGTTCATGGATAACACCAGTGCCCGGTGGTGTCGGCCCGATGACGATCGCTGCATTAATGAAGAATACATTCAAAGCTTGCGAGATGAATAACTAAACCAGTCCGCCGGCTGACGGCGAGTTATTAAACCTTATGGAAGTAACGAAAGAAAAGATAGTGAATGTGCTGCCGGTTATGGAGCATTTTTATACGTTGCAGGGTGAAGGTTTCCACCAGGGAAAGGCTGCTTATTTTATTCGTCTTGGAGGTTGCGATGTAGGTTGTGTATGGTGCGATGTAAAAGATAGTTGGGATGCGGATAAACATCCTAAATTGAAAGTTGAAAGTTTAAAGTTGAAAGTTAAGGAAACTCCTGCGGAAATAGTTGTTGTCACAGGCGGTGAACCGTTGATGTATAATTTGGACGAGTTAACAAATGAGTTAAGATCTGCAGGTTTAAAAACACATATTGAAACTTCAGGAGCTTATCCATTAAGTGGCAGTTGGGACTGGATATGTTTATCCCCGAAAAAATTCAAAGCGCCACTGCCGGAAGTTCTTCCTCATGCCAATGAATTAAAAGTCATCATCTTTAATAAAAGCGATTTTGACTGGGCAGAAAAATATGCTGCATTGGTTTCTTCAAATTGCAAATTGTATTTACAGCCGGAATGGGATAAAGCATCGCAAATGACACCGCTGATCATTGAATACATTAAAGCAAATCCGAAATGGGAATTGAGCCTGCAAATTCATAAATATATTAATGTACCGTGAACAAGGGTAGAGTCAAGGCGTGCTGTAGAGACAAAGCATGCCTTGTCTCTACAGCTAAATAAATATTTCCTTTAATCAATTTTATCTGCCGGCCCGGTAACGGGTAATCTCTCACCCGGGTTATTGATATTAAATACCAATGCCGCTAATGCTCCGCCTCCAAGGCAGGCAAGAAGGTATATCCAGATATTTGCCAGTTCAAATGCATTCATTACAATCGCCCCGGCAGCAACCGCAGGATTAAAAGCGCCACCGCTGTATCTTCCAAAACAAAATGCCATGGCCATTACCGTAAATCCGATAGCGAGTCCGAAATAACTGTTGCCGGCATTTGCTTTTGCAGTGGCTACATTTAAAACCACGTATGCAAGTGCGAAAGTTCCAAACAATTCTGCCAGCAAAGCCTTTGTTATATCCAATGGCTGATCGGCTTTTTGGGGCAGGTCCTTGAACACACTTACTATTAAACCGGCGATCAAAGCTCCCGCCAATTGGCTGCCTATATAGATCAATGCATCGCTGGCATTTATTCTTCTGCGAAGAAATACAGCCAACGTCACTGCCGGGTTATAATGTGCACCGGAAATATGGCCCCCGGCATACACCATTACCATAAGAGCAGCGCCGATCGCAAGAGGATTGCCGGACATCCCGATGGTCAGCACCAAAAAAAATGTGCCGATAAATTCAGTAATATACTTTTTCATATAGCGGTTGGTTTTGTTGACGGGACTGATGCGGGTAATACGATGGAAGATAAAGAACATTGGCAACTTTCAGAAAAGTAAGTGGTTAGTGCAATGACTAACAAGACCGGTACGTTTAACAAGACCGGTACGTTTGCGCCACAACTATAAATTTTTAAACCAGCAATAAGAATTTTTGCATACCGTTATGAGAGATAAAATTAACGGACACCTTGATTAAAATGAGTTTGTCCTACCTTTATTGACCTATATGTAACGTCCGATGAAAAAACTGATCACCCTGTTCCTTTATTGCCTCTTTCTTCATATTTCTTATTCGCAACCTTACGATCCTTCAAAAGTTAATAAGAAGGCTGTGGTGCTGTATAACCAGGCCATAGAAAGAGCGCAGGATGGCAACCTTACGATGGCTGCCGGCTTACTTTTAAAAGCCATTGAAACAGATACAAAATATCTGGAAGCGTACCTATCGCTTGCCGGTGTATATGGTCAACTAAAAAGTTATAAAAGCAGCATTGAATATTATGAGAAGGCATTTGCACAGGACATTGACTATGCCATAGAATTTAAACTTCCCTATTCCATTCAATTGGCCGGACTCGGTGAATTTGAAAAAGCATTGAAAGCCATAAATGAATTGCTTGATAAGAATCCTCCAAATCCCAATACAGTAAAAGCCGGTGAATACCGTAAGCGGTGTTACGAATTTGCTGTGGACTATGAAAAAAAACATGCCGGGTCGAATTATGTTTTTTCACCAAAGAATCTCGGTAGCAATATCAATACTTCTGAATCCGAATATTTCCCTTCACTCAGCATTGACGGAAAAGAATTTGTTTTTACAAGAAGAGTAAACAATTACAATGAGGATTTTTATTACAGTAAATTAAAACCGAATGGTGAATGGGGTGCAGCCAAACCGATGGAAGGAGAAGTCAACACCCCGATGAATGAGGCGGCGCAGAATATTTCGCAGGATGGCGAATGGCTGGTATTCACTGCCGATGGACGGCGCGATGGATTTGGAGGTTTTGATCTTTATATTTCCTACAAAACACCGCAAGGCTGGAGCCAGGCATTTAATCTTGGCCCAAATGTAAATTCCGATCAATGGGATTCGCAGCCTTGCTTATCCCCGGATAAAAGAGATCTATATTTTGCCAGCCGCAGATTTGGCGGCTATGGCGGCAGTGATATTTATGTATCGCACCTGCAACCAAATGGCAAATGGGGAGCGCCTGAAAATCTTGGGCCGGACATTAATTCAGCAGATGATGAGCAATGCCCGTTTATTCATGCCGACAATCAAACATTGTATTTTACTTCACCACATTGGCAGGGCTATGGTGATGATGATATTTTTTATGTTCGGAAAGGCCCCGATGGTAAATGGAGCAACCCGGTAAATCTTGGCTATCCTATCAATACGATAAGCCGGGAAGGAACTTTGTTTGTTGCCGCCGATGGCAAGACTGCCTATTATGCAAGTGATAAAAACGATAGTAAAGGCGGAACCGATATTTATAGTTTTGAATTAAGAGAAGATGTGCGGCCAATTAAAACTTTATGGGTGACCGGGCAGGTGTTTGACAAAAAGACAACAAAAGGATTGCCATCTGTGATCGAGCTGATAGAACTTTCCACCAAACAACTTATTTCTAAGGTGCAAACAGATGAAGATGGGAAATATCTTGTGACATTACCGCTCGGGAAAGATTATGCTTTCAATGTGAACCGCAAAGGCTATTTATTTTATTCCGATAATTTTTTATTGAGCAATAATCCTCCCGATTCTTCTTATGAAAAGAATATAGCATTACAACCGCTTGAAGTTAACGCGGCCATTGTTCTAAAAAATATATTCTTTGATGTGAATAGTTTTGAACTGAAGCAGGAATCACAGGTTGAGCTGGATAAGTTGATTCAACTATTAAATGATAATCCCACGTTAAGAATCCAGATCGGCGGGCATACGGATAATGTGGGCAAACCCTCAGACAATGTTATTTTATCCAATAACCGCGCAAAGTCAGTAATCAATTATCTTATCGCTAATGGTATTGCTGCACAAAGACTTTCAGCAAAAGGTTTTGGCGAAACGCAGCCTGTCGCTGATAATACAACTGAAGAAGGAAAAGCGAAAAACAGAAGAACGGAGATGAAGGTGATCGGTCAGTAAAAATTGAGTAGATTTATAACGTAAATTTTTTTATGAAGTTGACTATTGTAATTACGAAAGGGGAAGCTTTTTTTGTCGGCACAATAAAAGAGATTCCGGCAGTTATCACGCAAGGTGAAAGCGTTGAAGAAGCAAGATCAAATGTGATCGATGCACTAAAATTGTATTTGGAAGATATGCAACAGGAAAACTCATTCGACAATACCGTTCTTGAAGAAGATTTAATCTTTGGCTGATGTCGGTAAAACGAAATGAATTCATCCAGCATCTTGCAAATAACAATTGTTATCTTCATCGTCATGGGTCTAAGCATGACATTTACCAAAATACTCTTAGCAAAAAGAAAACTTCACTACCCCGCCATCCCAAGCTAGACAAACGGCTCTGTGATCTTATCTGCAAACAATTAGAAATTCCTAAATTGTAACCGGACAATGTCACACGGCAATTAATGAATAAAGACCTTTTATACCAGATCGCCTTAACCCTTATCCCCAATATCGGTCCTGTCCAGGCCAAAATACTATTACAGCAATATGAACCTGCCGAAATTTTTAAAGCAAAAAGATCATCACTTGAACAAATAGAAGGTATCGGAAGTATTCGTGCCAACAACATCAAAGATTTTGATGATTTTAAAACCGCGGAAGAAGAGATCGCTTTTATCGAAAAGTATAAGATCAAAACTCTTTTTCTTACTGATGAAAGTTACCCCAGGCGATTATTGAATTGCTATGACTCCCCCACTCTTCTTTATTATAAAGGCGAAGCTGACCTCAACGCTTCAAAAATTATCGCCATCATTGGAACAAGAAGTAATACTGATTATGGCAAACAGGTAACGGAAAACCTGGTCGCTGATCTTGCTGAACTGAATGTTACTATTATCAGCGGTCTCGCATTCGGCATTGATGCGATCGGTCACAAGGCCGCTTTGAAAAATAATTTGCCGACCGTCGGTGTATTAGCGCATGGGCTTGACCAGGTATATCCTTCGCATCATTCGGGGTTGGCAAAAGACATGATAAAACAAAATGGGGGATTATTGACGGAATTCAGAAGTAATACAAAACCTGATAAGCATAATTTTCCCGTCCGCAATCGCATAGTAGCGGGAATGACCGATGCGACAGTTGTCATAGAAACAGGAGTAAAGGGCGGGAGCATGATCACCGCCGAGCTAGCGAACAGTTATAATAAAGATGTATTTGCCCTCCCGGGAAAAGTGACTGACAGCAAAAGCAGTGGTTGCAATTATCTTATTAAAAATAATAAAGCGGTGCTGTTGACGGATGCACAAGAACTCATCGAGATCATGAACTGGGAAGAGAAAACAAAGAAACAATCGGGACGGCGGCAGAAAGAATTGTTTATTGAGCTTTCGAAAGACGAAAAGATCATTGTTGATATCCTCAAAGAAAAAGAAACTGTCAATATTGACGAGATCAATTTTAAAAGCGGGCTAAGCAGCAGTGCTGTGGCGGTCGCAATATTAAACCTTGAGCTGCAGAACGTGGTCCTCAGTCAGCCGGGAAAACAATATTCGCTTCAATAGTTTAAGCCACAGATAAACTCGAATGGACGCAGATGAACACCGAATTTTTGGTTTTGTATTTATCAGGATAAGTCTGGTGAAAACATTGGCATTGAATTAAGCGACGTTCTGTGTTAATCTGTGTCTATCTGTGGCTTTATCCTTCAATTCCCACCATTGCCATCTCGTTATTTTTCCCGAAATTCGATGATTCATTTCAATGCCCTTGTGCCGGCAAAATGCTAATTTATGAGGTTCAAAAATTCCTTACTCTTATTGGTCATATTCATTGCCGGCATTTTGAAAAGCTACTCACAACCTTGTACCACACTTGGCCAAACTCCTGCAACAGCATTTCCCGTTTGTGGCACCAGCACATTTACTCAAAATAATGTTCCGCTTTGCGGCAACACTCTTATACCCGGCCCGTGTGCTTTTGACGCGGTGACAGATAAAAATCCATTCTGGTATCGTTTTACTTGTTATACAGCAGGCACACTTGGGTTCCGCATAACGCCTAACGTTATTTCCGATGACTATGACTGGCAATTGTTCGATATCACCGGTCATAATCCTAATGATGTGTTTACTGATGCATCTCTATTTATTGCGTGCAACTGGTCGGGTTTAACCGGGGTAACCGGTGCTTCCGCAGCAGGTACCAGTTTGACTAATTGTGGTGGTTCTACCTATCCATTATTTAGCCGTATGCCGACGTTGGCCGTAGGGCATGAGTACCTTCTGCTCGTCAGCCATTATGACAACAGTCAAAGTGGTTACCAGCTAAGCTTTACCGGGGGAACGGCTGTTATAACAGATCCTGTGACTCCGCAAACTTCAAACGCTTCTGCCAATTGTGATGGCACACAAATAACAGTCCGGTTCAATAAAAAATTAAAATGCAGTTCACTTGCAGCAAATGGAAGTGACTTTACTATCAGCCCGGCTGCTGCTATTACTACAGTGGCGGGAATCGGGTGCACTTCGGGCTTTAATATTGATTCGGTGATATTATATTTCAGCACGCCCTTGCCTCCCGGCAATTACACAGTTACAATTGCAAATGGCAGCGACGGTAATACGTTGCTGGATAATTGTGATCAACCCATTGCTGTCGGATCTAATGTAGCATTTACTATTCCTCCCCCGGTTCCGCTGCCCATGGGAACAGTCGGCCCGCCTCCGTGCGCACCCACTTCGCTCACCCTGACATTTGCCGATCCGATAAAATGTAATACGGTTGCCGCTAATGGAAGTGACTTTACTATCACAGGTCCTTCGTCAGTTACTATCAGTTCTGCAACTGCTGTTAATTGTAATGCCAATGGCGAAACCAATACTATCACCATACAGCTTTCGGCACCGATACTTGTTGGAGGAACCTACCAGGTGAATTCAGTGATCGGCAGTGACGGCAATACTTTAATAGGTCAATGCAATAGCCAGGTAACAGCAGGTAGCAGTGTTTCATTCACAGTCGCTGCTCAGACTCCAATTGCGATGGGAGCAGTAACACCTCCCCCTTGCACGCCGCAAACACTAACATTGACAGTTGCTGAACCAATATTATGCAATTCAGTCGCAGCAAACGGAAGCGATTTTATTATTACGGGTCCGTCAACGGTCACGATTACATCCGCCACTGCTGTTAACTGCAATGCAAGCGGCGAGACAACAACAATCACTATTCAATTATCCGCTCCCATACTTGTTACAGGAACTTATAATGTGCAAATGGCTACAGGCACAGATGGCAATACTCTGTTAGGAAATTGTAACCGAAATGTAAACCCAGGTGATGTCACGCCATTCACGCTTGCTCCGCAAGCACCTATTCCAATGGGCAATATTCCGCAGCCACCCTGCACTCCACAAATACTTACAATAAATTTTGCTGATCCTATATTATGTAATTCGGTCGCAGCCAATGGAAGTGACTTTGTAATCACCGGGCCGGCTGCAGTTACCATCAGCGGAGCAACACCTGTCAATTGCAATGCAAATGGAGAAACAACAAGTATCACCATTCAATTATCCGCCCCGATACTTGTAACAGGCACTTACAATGTACAAATGGCGACGGGTACAGATGGTAATACGTTATTGGGAAGCTGTAACAGGAATGTAAACGTTGGTGATATTGCGCCGTTCACTCTTACGGCTCAGGCGGCCATTGCAATGGGAACTGTTCCGGCGCCACCGTGCACGCCGCAAACAATAACACTAAATTTTGCTGATCCTATATTATGCAATTCTATTGCAGCCAATGGAAGTGATTTTGTTATTACCGGCCCATCGGCTGTTACGATCAGTGCAGCCACACCTGTTAATTGCAATGCAAATGGCGAAACAACAACTACCACCATTCAATTTTCAGCACCCATTTTGATCACCGGCACTTACCAGGTGAACATCGCAACCGGCAGTGATGGAAATACATTACTTGGACAATGTAACCGGCAGGTAACAGCCGGCAGCAACACACAATTTATTCTGGCTCCTCAGCCACCGATCGCGATGGGCACTATTCCGCCGCCTACTTGTTCCCCTTCAACCATTACTTTAAATTTTACAGATAATATATTATGCAATTCTATCGCAGCAAACGGAAGTGATTTTGTTATCACCGGGCCCGCGCCAGTTACTATCACATCTGCAACTGCAACATGCAATGCTAACGGAGAGTCCAATAGTATTACTATCCAACTTTCCACACCGATCAATGTCAGCGGAAATTTCCAGGTGCAAATGGCAAACGGAAACGATGGCAATACATTGCTGGGAAATTGCAACCGCCAAACGACTGCCGGAGATGTGGCTCTATTCACTATTCCTCCCGCATCACCGGTGCCAATGGATAGTCTTGTTCCGATGGCCTGCTCACCTTCTTCATTAAAATTAATTTTTGCAAACCCGATCCGCTGTTCATCTATTGCTGCCAATGGAAGTGACTTTATTATTACAGGGCCATCTGCCATCACTGTTGCGTCAGCAGCGGGCACCTGTGATGCGAATGGTCTTACAACCAGTATTGACATTCAGCTTGCATCACCGGTAGTGGCTGGAGGAACCTATCAGTTACAATTAGTGACAGGAAGCGATGGCAATACATTACTTAGTGATTGCAATCGCCTGACGCCAGCATCATCATTAAATTTTATAGCTGTTGATACGGTCTCAGCAGAGTTTCAATACCAGGTGCAATATGACTGCAATAATGATGTCATTACTTTTTCGCATGATGGCCAGCATAACGTCAATCAATGGACATGGACAGTGAATGGAACTGCGGGAAGTACATTACAAACATTTACACAAAGCTTTTCCGCATCGAGTCAGAACCAGGTGCAATTAGTTGTATCCAATGGTGTATGCAGCGATACCTATTCTGAATCCATTGTTTTAAATAATAAAGTGACTGTTGATTTTGATCTGCCGGAGTCGGTTTGCCCCGAAGACACTGTTTTGTTTATTAATAAAAGTACAGGACAGGTTGACAACTGGCAATGGACATTTGGAAACGGCAATACAAGTACAGCGCAGTCACCTTCTCCGCAGGTCTATCCATTGACAGGCATTGAAACATTATACACCGTTTCTTTATCAGGCAGTAATAACCTTGGATGCCAGGCTACGGCTACAAAAACGTTGAAAGTTTTGTCGGCTTGTATCATCGCAGTGCCATCAGCATTTACTCCCAATAATGATGGGTTGAATGATTACCTGTACCCTTTAAATGCACTTAAAGCCGAAAACCTTGATTTTAAAGTCTTCAATCGCTGGGGACAATTGGTCTTTCACTCAAAGGATTGGAGAAGGAGATGGGATGGAACAGTAAATGGCGTCATGCAGGCTACCGGCGTATATATATGGATACTTGATTTTATAGATAAGGACACCAAACAAAAGTACTCGATGAAAGGAACTACCACTTTGATCAGGTGAGTTGCAACGGCTCTTGCGACATTAACAAAATTTTCCCAAAAACAGACTACGGATTCTTATTTTTCGTTGTCATTGATATTTGACCAGTGGTTGCAGTTAATGCTACTTTCTGATCTTTTATACCGAATTTTACCCGTTATATCAATGTGTTACGACTTATGAGATTAAAGCGCCGATCCATACTCCTGTTATTTCTTTTTTTCTTTCAAAAAGGTTTTTCCCAACCCTGTACAACTATCGGGCAAACTCCCTCAACCGCCTTCCCGGTATGTGGCACCGGCACATTTACGCAGACAACAGTACCTCTTTGCAGCACTACCAACCTGTATGTTCCCGGTTGCTCAGGAACTGGTTCGACAGGTTATCAAAATAAGAATCCGTTCTTTTATAAATTCACCTGTTATACAGCGGGCACATTAGGGTTTGTTATCACACCACTTGCCGTGAATGAGGACTATGATTGGCAACTATGGGACATAACCGGGCATAATCCTGATGATATATTTACAGACAACAGTTTAGTCCTTGCAGGCAACTGGGCAGGAACATATGGTGCAACAGGTGCCTCAGCAACTGGTGTTACCGGGTTTGAATGCGGATCTGACCCTGCTGCCAACAAACCCACTTTTGCGAAAATGCCTGTGCTTGTTCTTGGGCATGAATATATATTAATGGTCAGTCATTTTACCAATGGACAAAGTGGCTATACATTATCGTTCGGCGGCGGCACTGCTGTTATTACCGATCCCACCAATCCACACCTGCTGAGTGCAAAGCCCGATTGCGACGGAAAAAATATCACGGTGAAGCTCAACAAAAAAATGAAATGCAGCAGCCTGACCGGAACAGGAAGCGAATTCAGTATTTCTCCCGCAGCCGCTACTGTTATATCTGCTGTGCCCACCAATTGTACCAGCTTTGATTTTGATGAATTGATCATTACACTTTCTAACACACTTCCCAATAATAATTACCAACTTATTATTAATAACGGAACCGATGGAAATTCTTTGAAGGATAATTGCGATCGCAATATTCCTGTTGAGCAGGTTCCTTTTTTTTATGCGATTCCGCAACCGATATTCGCTGACAGTATTGGTAAGATCGGCTGCTCGCCGGATTCTGTAAGGATCTATTTTCCGAAAAGGATTGATTGCACCAGCATTGCTCCCGATGGAAGTGATTTTTCTATAACCGGCCCAACACCTGTTACCGTTATCAGTGCATCGGGTAATTGTGTGAACAATGTCAGCAGTACGATCACTGTGAAATTTTCTGCTCCTATTTATACTAAAGGAAATTATACATTGACGTTAAAAACAGGTACTGACGGAAGTACAGTAATAGACGAATGTAATGTGCAACTTCCGCAACAAACACTTTCTTTCACTACAGCAGATACTGTATCTGCAATGTTTACTTACAACATTCAATTAGGCTGTCGCTATAACACCGTCATGTTTACTCATAACGGCGCACATGATGTCAATAGCTGGAACTGGACCTTTAATGATAGTATAAAGGCCACCACTCAAAACCACACTATTTCTTTCCCCGCCATCAGTTCAAATACTATTCAGCTAATAGTAAGCAATGGTGTTTGCCGTGATACTGCATCTGAAGTTCTTGTCATGAACAATGAAGTAAAAGCAGGTTTTGATATGCCACCCATCATTTGCCCGGAAGATCCATTGATCGTAGTTGATTCCAGTAAAGGGATCATTGATGCCTGGAACTGGAGTTTCGGAAATATCAGTTCAAGTTCATTGCAAACCCCGACGCCGCAATATTTTCCGCAAAATAATATTGAGGCATACTACATCATCAAACTGAAAGTCACAAACAATGCTCTTGGTTGCAGTGACAGCATCAGCAAAAAATTAAGAGTGTTGAATAATTGTTTCATTGCAGTACCTTCTGCTTTCACTCCCAATAATGATGGTCTGAATGATTATTCTTTATCCAAACAATGCCATCAAAGCCGAAAATCTTGAATTCAAAGTTTACAACCGATGGGGACAATTGGTTTTTTCTACACACGACTGGCAAAGAAAATGGGACGGAAAAATAAACGGTATTCCACAAGCGCCGGGTGTATTCGTCTGGTTCCTGAAATATACTCATCACGATTCTGGTCAAAAAGTTTTTCAGAAGGGAACAACCACTTTAATAAGATAAAAGCCCGCTAATCAATAATAATCCGAAGACAACCTAAGGGTTCTTACTCATCATTGTCATTCTCACACATTGACGCACATACGCGGTGCAGTTTTTGCGCTTTTATTCCGAAATTTGATCAGCGCACCAATTACTTATGAGAATAGCTAAAGAATCCATATTCCTGTTATTACTTTTTTTTGCCTACGAGGGATTTTCGCAACCGTGCACAACTATTGGTCAAACTCCTTCCACCGCTTTCCCTGTATGCGGTACCAGTACATTCACACAAACTACGGTTCCACTGTGCAGCACCGACAGCCTCTACGTTCCGGGTTGTTCAAACACAGCCAGTGATGCGGCTTATGCAAATAAAAACCCCTTCTTTTATAAATTCACTTGTTTTACCGGCGGAACACTTGGTTTTCTTATTACTCCTCTTGCCCAGGATGAAGACTATGATTGGCAACTCTATGACATAACAGGACATAATCCCGACGATATTTTTACTGATACGACATTGGTGGTATCAGGTAATTGGGCCGGTACCTATGGCAATACCGGTGCCTCAGCCGCAGGAGTATCTTATATTAATTGCGCTTCTATCCCTGGCGACAACGAACCGACCTTTGCTCAAATGCCAATCTTGATCCAAGGGCATCAGTATTTATTAATGATCAGCCACTGGACCGATACGCAAAGCGGTTACGATCTATCTTTTGCCGGAGGCACTGCTGTTATCACTGATCCCACCAATCCGCATTTGCTGAATGCAACTCCCGATTGCGATGGGAAAAAGATCACATTAAAGCTCAACAAAAAAATGAAGTGCAGCACTCTCACTCCGACAGGAAGCGAGTTTAGCGTTTCGCCTGCAGCCGCTACAGTTGTTTCTGCTATTGCTATTAATTGTGTTGGCTTTGATTTTGATGAAGTGCTTATTACACTTTCAAATACATTACCTAACAACAATTACCAGTTAATTATCAATAATGGAACGGATGGCAATTCATTAAAAGATATCTGCGATCGCAATATTCCTGTAGAACAGGTTCCGTTCTTCTATGCAATTCCTCAGCCCATCTTCGCTGACAGTATCGGCAAGACTGGCTGCTCACCGGATTCGATAGTTGTTTATTTTCCCAAAAGAATTGATTGCACCAGCATCGCTCCCGACGGAAGCGATTTTTCAGTTGCCGGGCCAACGCCCGTTACAGTTATTGGTGCAACGGGTAATTGTGTCAATAATCTTACCGGTACGATCACCGTGAAATTTTCTGCTCCTGTTTATACAAAAGGAAATTATACATTGACATTAAAAACAGGCACAGACGGAAGCACGGTAATAGATGAATGTAATGTGCAGCTTCCGCAACAAACACTTCCGTTCAGAACAGAAGATACTGTTTCTGCGGTATTCAGTTATGCTTCTCAATTGGATTGCCGTTATAATACTGTGTTATTTTCGCATGACGGTGCACATGATGTCAATAGCTGGAACTGGACCTTTAATGACAGCATAAAAGCCACTACTCAAAACCACACTATTTCTTTTCCTGCGATCAGCTCAAATACTATTCAACTGATAGTGAGCAATGGTGTTTGCCGTGATACCGCATCTGAAGTTCTTGTCATGAACAATGAAGTAAAAGCTGGGTTTGATATGCCATCCATCATTTGCCCGGAAGATCCATTGATCGTAGTTGATTCCAGTAAAGGGATCATTGATGCCTGGAGCTGGAGTTTCGGAAATATCAGCTCAAGTTCATTGCAAACCCCGGCGCCGCAATATTTACCCCAAACCAATATTGAAACCTACTATGTAATTAAATTAAAGGTTTCCAACAATACTCTGGGATGCAGTGATAGCATCAGCAAAAAGGTTCGTGTATTAAATAATTGTTTTATTGCGGTGCCTTCTGCTTTTACTCCCAACAATGATGGTCTCAATGATTTTCTTTATCCGAACAATGCGATCAAAGCTGAGAACCTTGAATTCAAAGTGTATAACAGGTGGGGCCAATTGGTTTTTTCAACGAATGACTGGCAGAAAAAATGGGATGGAAAAATAGGTGGCATTCCGCAGTCCCCCGGTGTATTTGTCTGGTTCCTGAGATATACTCATATAAATACGGGTCAAAAAGTTTTTCAAAAAGGAACGACGACATTGATCAGGTAAATGGTGAATAGTGAGCGGTGAATGGACTTCCGTATGTCGAAAATTTCTCTATTGACCATTGACAACTCACTCCTCACAAAAAAGCTGAGTAAAGTCCGGAACCCGGAACGGAGCCCTTCACTCCGCTCTGGGTAAACTTGCAACAAAAGTTGATAGTAGCAATGTCGTTGGCTAAAAATCAATTTTGCATGTTTATCCCTGCCGCCTATCTTTGCACATGGCAACAAGAAATACTCCTCCTGCAAACAATTCCAGCAAATTTTACGGTGAAGGTCTGACATTTGATGATGTGCTGCTGATGCCCGGCTACAGCCAGGTGTTACCCCGCGATGTTGATATTTCGGGCAAGCTCACCAAAGACATTACACTAAATGTTCCGCTGCTATCTGCGGCGATGGATACCGTCACAGAAGCATCGCTAGCGATCGCTCTTGCACGTGAAGGTGGGCTTGGTATCCTTCATAAAAATATGACGATTGACAAACAGGCGGAACAGGTGCGTAAAGTAAAACGCAGCGAAAGTGGTTTGATAAAGGATCCCATTACGCTGACTCCTGACGCTACTATCGGTACTGCTCAGCGCATCATGCGGGAAAATAAGATCGGGGGTATCCCTATTGTAGATAAAGTTGGAAAACTCGTCGGCATTCTTACCAATCGTGACCTGCGGTTCGAAGTGGATCCTAATCGAAAAGTAAAAGAGGTGATGACGAAAGAAAATCTTTATACCGCACCCGAAGGAACCGATCTGAAAAAAGCGGAACAGTTATTCAAGAAGACAAAAGTAGAGAAGCTGCCGATCGTCAACAAGCAAGGAAAACTAACCGGTCTTTTTACTTACAGTGATATATTAAAATTGAAAAGCCATCCGAACGCAGTGAAAGATGGATATGGAAGATTGTTGGTCGGAGCAGGAATTGGTATCACCCGTGATATCATGGACCGCGTGGATACATTGCAGAAAGTAGGTGTTGATGTGATAGCATTAGATAGCGCACATGGGCATAGCAAAGGAGTAATCCAGGCATTAAAGGATGTAAAAAAGAATTTCAAAGATCTTAATGTTATCGCGGGTAATGTAGGGACAGCAGAAGGAGCTAAAGCATTGGCCGAAGCAGGAGCAGATGCTGTGAAAGTCGGAATTGGCCCCGGCTCTATATGTACTACAAGGATCGTTGCCGGCGCAGGAGTGCCACAACTTTCTGCTATTATGGAAGCTCATTCAATTTTAAAACAAAAAAATATTCCACTGATCGCGGATGGTGGTATAAGATACACAGGTGATATGGTAAAAGCATTGGCGGCAGGCGCCAGTTGCGTGATGATGGGAAGCATTTTTGCCGGTACGGAAGAAAGTCCGGGTGAAACTATTATTTATGAAGGAAGAAAATTCAAAGAATATCGCGGTATGGGTTCACTTGGAGCAATGGCCACGGGCAGCAGCGACCGCTATTTCCAGGATGTGGAAGATGATGTAAAAAAATATGTACCAGAAGGCATTGAAGGACGTGTGGCTTATAAAGGGACATTAAGAGAAGTGGTGTATCAATATACCGGTGGTCTTCGTGCAGGTATGGGTTATTGCGGAGCAAAAGATCTCGCTGAATTAAAGAATGCTACTTTCATTAAAATAACCAATGCGGGTATGCGTGAAAGCCATGCACATGATATTGAGATCACGAAAGAGGCGCCGAATTACAGCAGGATGTAAACTATAGAAGTAATTAAAAAGGCTGACAAGGAATTTTTCAATGACTTATCAACCTTCAAACAATTAATAAACCCGTAGTATTATTATTCTACTACAAATGTTACTGGCTGCTTGCGATACGCTTTCACTTTATAACCGTTTTGAACAGCAGGTTCCCATTTTTTCGCTCTCTTTAATACGCGTATTGCTTCTTCCTCCATTCCGTAACCAAAGCTTGTCAAAGGTTTAATATCACTGACATTACCTTCCAGGTCAACAACAAACTGGATGATCACCCGATAAGTTCCGACAGAAGCCCCTTTATCAACCGGCACACTAGGGTCAAGATTTTGCAATAAAAATTTTTCCCAGTTACCAGTGAATTTTGCATCGATTTCAACAATAGTAACCGGTCCATCATTAATGTTTTTCGGAGGCTCAATAATCCCCTTGCCTTTATCCATGTCACCTGGAGGCATGATGATATTTTCTGCATCCTTTCCCTTCTGGTCGAATACATCAATAATAGAATTTTTCAGATCATCTTGCGTTGGCGGCGGATCAACATCCTCTGCGACAATTTTGAATGCGTCAATAAACTTTTCTGTCTGTACTGGTTCAGGCTCGGGCCTCTTTTCTTCCGGAGGAGGTATCGGCACTACTTCTTCGTCAGGCAAGGCCTGAATAACTACTGTTTTAATATCCAAATCCGGTTTCTTGTCAGGCTTTATAGAGTTAGCCATTATTGCTCCCCCGAAAGCAAATACCGCAATAATAGCCGTGATCAATAAAGCTTTTTTAATTCGTTGTGAATACGTTTTGCGAAGCTCATAAGCTCCGTATTCTTTGTTCCTGTCGTCAAAGACAAGATCAAGAATGCTGGCTGAAAGAATTTTGTTTGGTTCCATGGTTTATATTTTAAGAATGAGACCATGATAGAAACAATTTCCACAAATATTTATTTCCTGAAACCGTTATGGAAAAATTTTCCGGCGGCATCGCTCCTCGCTTAATCTCTCAATCGGGAAGTCGCTATATTCACTAAATGGATGCCACGGATGCACGGACCGCTTTATTCCGTGCATCCGTGGCAAAAAATATTTATCAGACACCGTTTAGTTTGCTTTTTAATTATATTGTCCGCATATTTTCTATTGCAAAAACAAATTCCGATACTGATCATTCTTTTGGCCTCATGCAGTTTCGCCTGGTGCATTTACCGTGATATCCAGATAGAAAAACAATATACAGGCGACTTGCGGAACAGGATCGTCGGCGCCCGTTTACAAAAAGATGGACAGCCTCCCTATTTTTATAAATGGAAAAAAGAAGATGGATTCCGGTACTATGATCCGCAGAATTTTGATACGCTGAAAGTTTCCAATATTACTGCTTCGCCTTTTTTTCACCAGCTCCTGTATCCCATTGCCGATCTGCCGCAACGTGTCATTTCGAAAATATGGTTGGCCATTGAATACTTGATGCTGCTTATCATGATAGCGATCGGTTTATCATTAGCAAAAAAAAGAAATCAGAAACCAGCCGTCACTATCGCTGCTTCACTATTCCTTTATACCAATGCATGGACGGGGCATATATCAGCGGGACAGCTATATCTCGCTATTCCTTTTCTTGCGTTGTTGTTTTTTTATTTAATAAATAAATCATCTTACATCGTCAATGCAATTTTCGCGGGACTATGTGCAGCGACACTCTTACTTATCCGGCCTACCACAATCATTTTCTTTTTACCCTTTTTATTTATTGCAAATCGTTACGCAATAAAATTTAAGGTCGCTTTTGTTATTTCCGGGTTACTGATATTTATTCTTGCATTTGGCAGCCATCGCGAACGGTCTTACTGGATGAATTACAAAACTGCTTTATCCGAACAATTAAAATCGCACCAGGGACTTCACCCTGCTTTCCAGCTAAATGAATCCGATCCACGACCTGTGAAATGGGAAGGATGGGATGCTGAGCAAATAGCAGAGGACGCATCCCGGTTTCATTACAATTACAACAATGAACATGGAAATGTTTTTGTCTTTATCAATACTTCATTGAAGACAAAAATTCCTGTTTGGTTATTAGCAGTCTTTGCGGGAACATTTATCATTTTATTGCTAAGTGCATTTTTTAAACGCTACCCATATTCTTCGTCATTTAATATTCGTTATATCGCTATACTTGCATTTTGTTTATATATGATCACGGATATTTTTTCACCGATACACAGGTTTCAGTATAATGCGAGTCAATGGCTCTTTCCTTTATTGCTTATTGCATCGGCCTATCACCCTTCCCGAAAAAAGATTTACGTGGGAATAATTGTTGGTCTAGTATTAAACAGCATCAACCTTTCGTTCATGCCGATGGAGAAAACGATGGGTGAATACATCGTCTTTTTATCCATACTTATTTTTCTTTATACTTCTAAACCTGCACTTAGCGAATGAAAACTGCCGTTATAATAGGTGCGGGCCCGGCAGGATTGACCGCCGCTTATGAATTACTGACGACAACGGATATAATACCGATAGTCATTGAAGCGGATAAACAAGTCGGTGGTCTTGCAAAAACGATCGACTACAAAGGAAACAAAATTGATATCGGAGGTCATCGTTTTTTTTCAAAATCAGAAAAAGTGATCAGGTGGTGGCTGCAATTTTTACCGTTGGAACCGGGTTTTGAAAACGACACCATTCACCTGCAATATCAGAATCAACGCGCTGATTATCGCTTACAGGCCATCCATACAGGCGACCCTGATAAAATGATGCTGGTGAGAAAACGGAAGTCAAGGATCTTTTATCAAAGAAAATTATTTGATTATCCGCTTCATTTGAATGGACGGACCATTCGCAATCTTGGTTTCTTTAAAATGATCCGTATCGGAGTTTCCTATTTATTTGCAAAGCTATTTCCTCAAAAGACGGAAGAGAATCTTGAACAATTCTTTTGCAATCGTTTTGGCAATGAATTGTATAAAACTTTTTTTAAAGACTATACGGAAAAAGTTTGGGGAGTGCCATGCAATGTCATACCAGCTTCATGGGGCTATCAGCGTGTAAAAGACCTCAGCATCAGAAAAGTTGTAGCGCATTCATTCCGTTCCATATTTACAAGCAATAAAACTATTGGTCAAAAAGGTACGAGCACCAGTTTGATAGAACAATTCCTTTATCCCAAATACGGCCCGGGCCAAATGTGGGAAACCGTTGCAGAAGAAATAACAAAACGCGGTGGAACCATTTTACTCAATACTTCTGTCACTGCCATTCACGGCAATAACGATAGTAAAATTGTATCGGTAGAAACGGCAGATCATATCACCGGTAAAAAAGACCATATCAATGGCGATTATTTTTTTTCGACGATGCCCGCAAGAGAATTTGTTTCCAATTGTAAAAACCTTCCTGTTCCAAATGAAGTGAAAGATGCGGCGGCGTCATTGGAATATCGAGATTTCCTGATCGTCGGCATTCTTGCGTCTGAGCTGGTGATCAAAGACAAAAACAAAAAACCAATTACTGATAATTGGATATACGTGCAGGATAAAAATGTAAGAGCAGGCCGTCTGCAATTTTTTCACAACTGGAGCCCGGCAATGGTCAGCAACCCTGGAGACGCATGGATTGGCGCAGAATATTTTTGCGATGAAAACGATAACCTTTGGCAAATGGATGATAGATCGCTGACCGATCTTGTAATTAAGGAAATGGAATCGATCGGCATTCTTAATGTAGCAAAAGTAAAAGACACAACTGTCATAAGGGTAAAAAAAGCCTATCCCTCTTATCACGGCGGCTATAAAAATTTTGATATTATCCCGCGCTACTTCAATAGCATTGAAAATCTTTTTTTTATTGGACGGAACGGTATGCACCGCTACAATAACAGCGATCACAGTATGCTGACGGCTATGGCTGCGGTTGACAATATCAAATCGGGCAACACGGACAAAACAAATATCTGGGACATAAACGCCGAAGAGGAATACCATGAAGAGACCAAACAATGAACTATTGTTTCAGCTCTTTTGTTTCTTTTCTGACAAATTATACTTCTGGTAATAAAACGAGAACAACAAAAGCAGTACACCGATCGCCAAAAAAGAAATGATCTTTTGAATAGTGGAAAAATTGGCACTGTCGAAGAGAATAAGTTTACCAAGTGTAACGCCTATCAGCAAGATAGAAGCCAGCCGCAGCCATGATCTTTTATCAATTGCACCCCAGAGGAAAAGTAAAATAGCTACCGCGATCCACGATAAAGTAACTGTGAGCCCCTCCCATTGAAAACCGATAAACAAAACAAGCAAGACGATCGCCTGCCATGCGATCAACCGCTGAAGAATGAACTCCCGTGGAAACAAAAGGAAAAATGAGTAAGCCAGTAAGCCGGCGAATAAAGCGCAGAAACCGGTAGTGACAGAAAGATTCGTTTCAAATCCCCCATTTCCAAATAGCAATATAGCGGCGACATATAACGCGATGCTATTAATAACGATCTGTTGAATTTCTCCCGGTAATAATTGAGCAGATGTCCTTATGCGATTTGCAATGGCCGATAAAAGAAATAAAAGATAATAAGCTGACATGAACAGAATACCCATCCACTGCGAAGAAGGCTGGTATTGCATATACGCCCATCCTATAAAAAGCACCCAGGTAATGATAAGGGCCAGGTATTGCATCAACTTCCATGATCTGCGGAAGGATATAAATGCCACGCCAATATTGATCAATAATATATAGGAAAAGAAAAGATCCGCTCTTTCGGCATTGGCGCTTATAAGAAATGGAATGCCGTATGCGCCTACCATCCCAAGTATTGCGATCTCCTTCCGGTTATAACTGATGGCCGTAATAACAGTGTAAATAGTTAATGCGGTCATGAACAGGAACGCCATATAGGAAGGAAAAAAATTATAGTAAACAAATGCAGCATAGGTTGTGAAATAAACCGATGCCATACTCCCGCTGAAAAGAATAGCGCTGAAAAGCTGGTATTTCTTTTTCAACCACACTGATAAAACAAACAAAACCAATCCTGCCATATATGCCAGTGTAATGCGCATGGCTTCGGAGATCAGTTGTTTGTCTATCGCATATTTTACACCGATAGAAATACCAGTCACCAATACGACAATACCGACGATATGCATGAAGCGGAGACCAATATAATTTTCCAGTCCTTTCCCGGCTTCTTTATTCCTGGGAATATTTTCTATAAGGGTGTTTCGATCTTCAATGTCACCACGTAATGCGTTCAATTCATTTTGCATCCATTGAAGCTCGCTTTGAAATGAATGAATATTCCCAGAAAGGTTTTTTATCTTTTCCTGCAGCTCATTTATCTTCTGCTCCTTATTCATACAATGTAAAATAAGCAAAACTATCTTCCCCGGTTGCATTGGCACATTAGTGTCTTGTTAAGCATCGTTTTTGAATGGGATGGAGAGATCAAAACCATTATTTTTACACAAACATTCGTTTTGAAAGGATCTGTTAACTTTTTACTGGCATTAAGCAGCGGACTTTTATTATGGGCGGCGTGGCCCACTTCTCCTTTTAGCTTCCTTATTTTTTTTGCATGGATACCCTTGCTCTGGGTGGAGTTAAGAGTAAAAAGTTTAAAAAAATTCTTTGGTTATACGTATATCACCATGTTCACCTGGAACGTGGCAACTACCTGGTGGATATGGAATGCATCAGAACCGGGAGCCGTTGCTGCTTTTCTGGCTAACAGTTTATTGATGTGTTTGCCATGGCTAGGATATAAAATATTCCGCAGAAAATTTGTAGAGAACACGGGCTATCTTTCACTGGCAGCTTTCTGGATATGTTTTGAATTCATCCATCTGCAGGACTGGGGATTGAGCTGGCCCTGGCTGACACTTGGAAATTCATTTGCAACACACCCGCATTGGATACAATGGTATGAATATACAGGCACCAGCGGAGGTACGTTATGGATAATGATCGTAAATATTTTATTCTTTCTCCATATAAAATATCATTACATACAAAGAACTTTAAAGACTTATAAACATCTATTACTTGCTGTTCTTTTCCTCATTGTACCATTAGCATTTTCATGGATCAGTGCCATCTCAAAGCCTAAACCCGGGACAGATTCAAATATTGTCATCGTTCAACCCAATATTAATCCTTATGAAAAAATTTCGACCGGAACCTTCGAAGCACAGCTCAGTAAATTGATTCATTTAAGTGAGCAGACAATTGACAGCAATACCAAGTTGGTAATATGGCCGGAAACCGCACTGTATACAGAAGGCGGCATCGAAGAAGATAAAATGAAAGAGAATTATTTTCTGAATCCCTTGTGGGGCTTTTTGCAGCGACATCCAAAAATAAATTTGTTTACCGGTGTTGAAAGCTTCAGAAGATTTGATCATAAAACTCACTACTCAAAAGAGTTCAACGGAATGTTTTATGAAACATACAATGGCTCTGTGCTTCTCGACAGTTCAGGTGCGTTGGCATTTTATCATAAATCAATGCTCGTACCCGGCGTAGAAACATTGCCGTGGTTCTTACGGTTCATTGATACATGGTTTGAAAAATTTGGCGGCACCACGGCAGGTTATGCGAAACAACCGGGAAGAATAGTACTGAATACAACGAATGGATATAAGATCGCTCCTTCTATTTGCTACGAAAGTATCTATGGCGAATTTATGAGCCAGTATATCCATAATGGCGCGAATGTTATTTGTATCATCACAAACGATGGATGGTGGAAAAACACTCCCGGTCATAAGCAACACATGAATTATGCACGATTGAGGGCCATTGAAACCAGGACATGGGTGGCACGAAGCGCTAACACAGGCATCAGTTGTTTTATTGATCCGTATGGCAATGTCATTGATCCGCAACCCTGGGATACCGCGGCATCAATAAAAATGAATGTCCCGATGAGTACTGAAAAAACATTTTTTGTAAAACATGATGATATTATCTCAAGAGTTGCAGTCATCGTAAGCATAATATTGATCGGGTGGGTACTGGCTTTATGGATCATAAAGAAGTTTTTCAAAAAATAATAAGACGTGGCACGGTTTGAAACCGTGCCACGTCTGTGTAATATGGCTCACAAACAAATCAAAATATCAGGCAGAAAAATCTTTTATCGGGTTGTTGGCGGCGGCAAACCAGTAATGCTTGTACATGGTTTTGGAGAAACAGGTGATGTGTGGGAAAACCAAGCCTCCCAAAATCCCCCCGAAGGGGGGACTTTGGCAAACTCGCACAGCCAGCTTATCGAAAATTCACCAACGAATAAATTCAAGTTTATTATTCCCGATCTTCCGGGCAGTGGTCAATCAGAAATGATTGATGATATGAGCATGGAAGGATTGGCGGAAGTATTAAAAATTATTATAGACAAAGAAAGCCCATCGAAACCTTCCCAAAGGGAAGGCTTCGCCAACACACAAAGCCGGCTTGGTGAAGATTCAACACAAAATAGAAACATCATTACATCGGAGTCTTCAAAAGTCTCCCCCGCCATTGCGAGAGAAGCGAAGCAAGGGGGAGATTTAGAGGAGGCCATTCTCATCGGTCACAGCATGGGCGGATACATCGCACTTGCTTTTGCAGAAAAATATGGAGCTATGTTAGCTGCATTTGGTCTTTTCCATTCTTCGGCATTTCCCGATTCAGAAGAAAAAAAGGTAACACGTCGCAAAGGAATTGAATTTATTAAGGAGCATGGTGCGTTTGAATTCCTGAAAATAAGTACACCGAATCTTTTTTCTCTTGAAACAAAAGAAGAAAGAACCGAACTAATCAAGCAATTTATTCAAAGCCTGAACAACTTTTCGGCTGAAGCTCTTGTTTCTTACTATGAATCAATGATGAAGCGGCCAGACAGAACTCAGGTGCTAAGAAGCTTTAAAAAACCTATCCTTTTTATAATGGGTGAACATGACGTTGCTGTGCCATTAGAAGATGGTTTGAAGCTATGTCACCTCCCTGAAAAAGCGTATATTCATATCCTCCATCAATCCGGCCACATGGGAATGCTTGAGGAACCTGAAAAAAGTAACCGGCTGTTGGAAGATTTTTTGAGTGAAGTATAAAAAACCATTACGAATCCGGTCAATGAAACGTTTTTTACTTGTAATACCATCTTTATTTTTTTCCATTTCGTTACTGGCTAATCACATTACCGGAGGGCAAATATATTATACCTACACCGGGATGTCCGGCGGCAATTACAACTATAATGTTACTCTGTTACTTTACCGGGATCATTTTTCCACGGGTGCGCAATTAGACCCGTCTGCTGCCATTGCCGTATTTGATAAAAGCGGTAATATGGTTTGGAGCAATACCATCGCCTTGACAGATACCGTTAATTTGGTTTTAACTTCACCCGGCGCTTGCATTACTAACCCTCCGATAGTCTGGTATGAAGTAGGACGTTATAGCTTTTCGCTTTCTTTACCTCCTTCTTCAAGTGGATACATTATCGCTTATCAGCGATGTTGCCGAATAGCTGGTATTAATAATCTTTCTTTATCGAGCAATGTAGGAGCAACTTATACAGCAGAAATTCCGGGTAACAGTTCTTTAGCAGGTGCTCCGGCCAACAATAGCGCCCGCTTCGTCGGATCCGATACAGTAATAACCTGTGCAGGTTATCCTTTCACCTACAGTTTTGCAGCCTTCGATGCAGACGGAGATCAATTGATCTATTCATTTTGCAGTGCGTATACAGGTGGCACTTCAACCGCACCGGCGCCAAACCCCCCATCGCCTCCTCCTTATTCTGTCGTTCCATATGCTCCTCCCTATAATGGTTCATCACCGCTCGGTGGAGGTGTTACGATCAATAGCGCCACCGGACTGATATCCGGAATAGTGCCTCCCCAGGGAATTTATGTTGTGACTGTTTGTGTAAGCGAAGTGAGGAACGGAATTGTGATCGCAACCCAACGGAAGGATCTCCAGATAAAAACGGGTGATTGTAATATTGCTAAAGCACAACTTGATCCGGTTTATACTCAATGCGGAAGCTTAACATTATCATTTGCTAATCAGCCGCCATCAAATCCACTTATAAATTCCTATTTCTGGGATTTCGGCGATCCGGGCAGTGGAATCAACAATACATCTTCTCTTCCCACACCACCACATATATTTTCCGCGCCGGGCGATTATACTATTAAATTGGCTACTAATCGCGGCCAGGATTGTTCTGATTCTACTACCGCAGTGGTTAAAGTATGGCCAGGCTTTTTCCCGGCATTTAATTCAAACGGTGTTTGCATGATCAACCCTGTATTATTTACAGATGCTACCGCGACTAACTTCGGTGTTGTTGATACCTGGACCTGGAATTTCGGGGATGCAACCACCCTTGCCGATACATCGCACACACAGAATCCATCGTGGACATATTCATCTACCGGGCCAAAAGATGTGCAGCTTATTGTCACCAACAGTAAAGGATGTATAGACACAATTATTCATACAATAGACGTATTGGACAAACCTCCTATCACTCTTGCCTTTCGTGATACGTTGATCTGTGTTCCTGATGCAGTACAATTGCAAGCTTCCGGAACGGGCAATTTCACATGGACGCCCCCTGTTAACATTATTAATGCGAATACAGGGACACCCACGGTTAACCCAACGAGCACTATCGTTTATCATGTTAGTTTGGACCAATTGGGTTGTGTAAACAATGACACCGTAAGAGTTCGGGTGGTGAATACGGTGATGCTCAATAAAATGAATGATACAACGATCTGCCAGACAGATTCGGTACAACTTACTATATCCAGCGACGGGTTGCAATACCAATGGATGCCTGTTACTTCGGTAAACAATCCGTCAATACAGAACCCGATCGGTATTTCTGGTAACACCACTACTTATTCAATAACAGCGAGTATTGGAAGTTGCCATGTCACAAAGGATATTAATGTGACGGCCATTCCTTATCCCGTTGCTAATGCCGGGCCGGATCAAATTATTTGCTATGGCAAATCGACACTATTGCATGGATTGCATGATGGTTCTTCTTTCAATTGGTCACCCACCAATTCATTGCTTAACTTCAATACGCTTAACCCCACGGCTTATCCTTCACAACCGATCACGCCATATATTTTGACATCCTATGATACCCGTGGTTGTCCAAAGCCCGGCCGTGATACCGTGATCGTAACTATGTTGCCAAAAATTCGCCCTTACGCAGGCAATGATACCTTAGTAGTGGTAGGACAGCCGCTTCAATTAAATGCCGAGGGCGGCACCAGCTATCAATGGATTCCTTCTACAGGGTTAAATGATCCTTTGATAAAAAATCCAATTGGTATTTATGGAGCGGAAATTGATAGCGTCCATTATAAGGTGCTGGTGTTTGATGCAGCCGGTTGTGTTGATTCTGCTTTTGTTAATGTAAAAGTTTTTAAAACCAGCCCTTATGTATTTGTACCCTCTGCGTTCACGCCTAATGGCGATGGATTAAATGATTTCATTCGCCCGATAGCGGTTGGCGTCAAGCAAATAAAATATTTCGCTATCTATAACCGCTGGGGACAATTATTATTCAGAACAAGCATTAATGGTCACGGCTGGGATGGCACGATAGGTGGTGTGCCGCAAGGCAGCAATGTTTTTGTCTGGATGGTAAGCGCCGTGGACTATCTTGATAAACCCATCTTTCTCAAAGGAACGTTCACTCTCATACGATAAGAAAATCAATGATCGGTGGTGAATGGTCAATGATGTTCAAGTATCTTCGCAACGTCTGACTTCAGATCTCGGACTCCTGGTTTATGTCAAAAATTATTTTCATCACAGGCGCTACATCTGGTTTTGGAAAAGCTACAGCGGAAAAATTTGCTGCGAATGGTTATGACCTCATCCTGAATGGAAGAAGAACTGACAGGCTGGAAGAATTATGCAATAGCCTGGAGAAAAGATATAATATCGCTGTTCTTACTCTTCCATTTGATGTGCAGAATGAAAAAGCTGTTTTTGACTCGATAAATGGTTTACCTGAAGATTGGAAAAAAATTGATGTGCTGTTCAATAATGCAGGACTTGCTCTTGGTCGTGATTATTTTGATGAAGCCGACATGAATGACTGGAATGTTATGGTGGATACAAACATCAAAGGATTTATGTATGTCGCCAAGGCAGTTTCCCAGTTAATGGTCAAAAACCATGCTTCGACAGGCTCAGCAGGTCATATCATCAATATGGGATCCGTTGCCGGCAAGCTGGTATATGAAAAAGGAAATGTGTATTGCGCTACCAAATTTGCCGTTGATGCCCTGAACCAGGCCATGCGGATAGATCTTTTGCGCCATAACATAAAGGTCACCGGGATCAACCCGGGAGCGGCAGAAACAGAATTTTCCCTGGTGCGTTTTCACGGAGATGAATCAACCGCGAAAAAAATATATGATGGGCTTCAACCATTAGTCGCTGAGGATGTGGCCGATGTGATCTATTATTGCACCACATTGCCGCCACACGTTTGTATCAACGACCTGTCGCTTACCTGCACCCGGCAAGCCGACGCCATTTACTTTAATAGAAAAAGTAATTGATCGCAGGCAAAAAATGCTTGCATCCTTCATTCTTTTTACCTAATTTGATTTCACTCAATCCCCCACCCGCTCCGCGGCCCGAAACTTGCCCGTATTTATACTAAGAAAATGCACTCCATATCCTGCATTTTATTTATTAAAATTTAAGTCCCGGGAAAATGTCGAGTATTTTTATACAGTCACCATTATTCTATTCAAAGATCCGTATGAAGACTCCGTGCCTTGTTATAGCTGCGCTATTCCTTATTTGTTCTGTCTCCTTTTCCCAGGACGTTATTCGTCTTCAATCATGTAAAGATGATCTGATCAGCAAAGAAGTTGATAGTCTTAAAGCTTTTTATGCAAAAGATGGTTTCTCCTTACTCAGAGAAGCGTCTATTACCATGGAAAGTGAATATGAAATGCCGGTTGTTGTTCCCCTGACTGAAGGCACGTGGTACCAGTTTGTGTTTATCGGCGATTATACTTCCAAATTATATGAAGTAAGAATGTATGATTGGAATGAAAAGCAGGTGGTTTACCAGCAAAAAAGATGGGGCGATGTGGATGGAAATATAATTTCTTATTCTTATATCCCCAAATTCTCAGAATTCCACATGATAAAACCGGTACAAGTCAACAAAACCAAAGAAGAAAGGACTTTGCGGTTACGTCATGATGTTTAAGAAAACTACTCAATCGAATAATGGCGCTGTCTCTCCCGCCGCAGGAAATTAACATTGTTCCATGTATATTGTTTGATACAAATTGTAGGTGTAAAATACAAAAGACCTGCAGAAATATCTTGCAGGCCTTTTTTTGCAAAGCAGAGTTGTTTCTATGCGACGGGCACCATAATATTTGCCTTAAAAGTTTCAATAACTTTCTTCACATCTTCAGAACTCATGGGAATATAGAGAGGAAGGATGATACTATTGTCACAGGCATTTTCCGATACTGGTAATGAAATACCTGCATATTCTGTTTTATAAGCTGTCTCCCGATGAGAGGTCATGATCCCTCTGCGTGTGGAAATACCCTCGTCCAGCATTTTCTGCATCAATTCATTCCTGCTTATGGGACAATTTTTTTCGAGGTAAACGCTGTATGATTGATAATTGCTGAAGTAACCTTCTTCTTCAATGGGCAAACGGATAAAGTCAATATCAGCAAACGCTTCATTGTATTGTTTTGCTATCTTTCTTCTCTCTTCTACTATCCAATCTAATTTTTCCAATTGCTTGATGCCAACCGAAGCCTGTATATCCGTCATACGATAGTTGTATCCAACCTCAACATGATCTTCAAAGATCACTTTTGCGGATTCATGACGAACACGGTCGTTCACGGACATTCCATGCTGCCTTAACAATTTCATTCTTTGGTAATAATCTTCCCGGTTGGTGGTAATAAAACCGCCATCACCGGTTGAGATTACCTTTCGCGGGTGCAAAGAGAAACAAACTAATTCGGAATGGCTTCCGATCTTAGCAGTTTGGTAAGCTGATCCTGCTGCACACGCGGCATCTTCGATCAGTTTTAGTTTATATGTATCTGCCAGTCTTTGAAAAGCATCAATATCAGCAGGCATGCCAATTTGGTGTACTAGCAGGATCGCTTTCGTTTTGGAAGTGATCTTTCTTTCCGCGTCAACCACATCAAGGTTGTACGTCTTTGGATTTACTTCTGCAAATACAGGTTTGGCTCCTACATACTTTATTGAATTGGCCGTGGCCACATAACTCATGGATGGGCAAATCACTTCATCCCCTTCCTTAATGCCCGCAACGATCATGGCAAGATGTAATGCTGTTGTGCAATTAGAAACAGCTACTGCATACTTTGCGCCGGTATATTCCGCAAACTTCTTTTCGAACTCAGCTACTTTGGGTCCCTGCGTAATCCAGCCGGTAAGAATGGTATCATACGCAGCCTGCGCTTCATCTGCTGTCAAATAGGGTTTTGCTATCGGGATCATATCTCGTGATTTATTGTTTATCTTATTTTTTGTGAGTAGTGAGTGGTCAATGGTGAGTAAACGTTGCACCAAAAACATTCACCATTAACTATTTATCATTTACGACACTGTTGTCTTTACTTTTGAAAAATACCATTCGGTCAGCTCTTTCATTCCTTCCTCCAGCGTCACTGTAGGAGTGAAACCCAGTAAACTTTTTGCTTTGCTGACGTCAGCTAATCTCCTGCTGACAGGATTGATAGAATTTTCTTCCCTGAATTCAGGTGTAAGAGTTGAATCATTTACTTTTAATAAAACATCCAATAAACCTTTCAGGCTTGTTTCTTCACAATTACCAATATTGAATGCTTCATCGGTAACATCGGCCTGGAGAGCGGCGACGTTTGCATTAGCAATATCTCTTACATAGACAAAATCCATTGTCGTTGAACCATCGCCATAGATCAATGGGTTCTTGCTATCACGGATGCAATCCAACCATTTTATCATGACCTCTGTATATCTTCCATCGGTATCCATTCGCGGACCGTAGGCATTGAAATAGCGAAGAGCAACATAGTCCAGGCCATACATGAACTTATAACTTCTGAACAATGACTCACCCCACATTTTGGCAGCGCCGTAAAATGTCTGGTTGTTATAAGGATTATCCGTTTCAGGTGTCGGAAAATGTTGCGCAAGACCATACACTGATGCGCTTGAACTATAAATAACTTTTTTTATTTTATGCTTCACCGCTAATTCCGCTACTTCAAAAGTTGATTTCAGCATGACATCAAAACCATCACGCGGACTGGCAGCACAAGCATTGATACGTAAAGCTGCCATGTGAAAAATATAATCAGTTCCGGCAATGCAATGTTCGAGTTTTATTACATCACGAATATCGCCTTCACGGAAATCGACGACCGGATTGTCGATAAAAGACTTCATATTTTCACGGCTCCCCCGGATAAAATTATCCAGGATAATAATTTTCTTTGGCTGTAAAGGAAGCAATTGTTCCACTACATAAGATCCTATAAAACCAGCTCCGCCGGTCACAAGGATAATGCTGTCTTTTACTTTATTGTGTTGCATGTTGGGTACTATTTACGCTTAACAAAATAATTCCTGATATGATTAATGTGAACCCGATAAATGATGCCAGGCTCAACTGATCTTTAAAAATGTAATAACCGGCTATTATTGTTAAAATAAAATTGATGCCTGCCGATACAGGTATCACAAAAGTAAAATTAGCTGATGACAGCGCTTTGAATATTACCAGCATTGAGACGAAGATCAATGCGAAAGCGCATATCACCTGGAGGTTCAGCAACAGGTTGAGCCAATGGTTTACCGACGTCAATACCTTTCCTTTCAGATTCCATTTGATGATAGCGGCGCCTGATACATTCAGTAATGCATAGAGTGCACAGTATAGTACGGCTTTTGTCATGATTGTCTTACTACTTTTATTTCTACAATACCGTTGAGTTGACTGGGTTCATCTATCCTATTCAAATCTTTAATCTCGTCTATAATAAATACCTGGCGTTTCCTGCTCGCATCCAAAGTACGCCAGAGGTATTCGGCTATTATTCCAAGGAGATGTTGGTGATCCCAAAACCTATCATCAGGATCGACATCAATGCCGGCCATCCTGCAGCAAGGTCATGAAAAAATACTTTTCTTATAACTATATACAAGGTCCAAAGACAGCCCACAAAAAAGAAGGTAATACCTACGATGGTCACAAACCTTATTGGCGCATACGAGAAAGCCACAAATGAGTCAATGAATAATTTGATCTTTTTTGATATGGTCCATTTACTGACTCCTGTTTTTCTTTCTCTTTTTTTATAAGTAATACTGGTTTGTTTGAAGCCCAATCCAAGTATCTGCAAAAAGATAGAAGAGTTGGCCTCCACATTCTTATTCACTTCAGCAGCTACTTTTCTGTTGAACATTACAATATCAAAGCCTTTTTCAGGGAAATTCTTAAAAGCAAATTTTTTCATCAATGAAGCATAGAACTTGGAGAACATTTTTTCGCCCCACGGAACCTTTGTACTTTCTCTTTGCGCCCACACAATATCATTACCTTGTTCCATAAGTTCTTTCATCCGGATGACCAGCTCCAACGGATCTTGCAGGTCGGCATAGTTAAAACAGATATAGTCGCCAGACGCATGAGAAATACCAGCACGCAATGCAGCATGCGAACCAAAATTCCTTGAAAAAGAAATAACTTTTGCTTTATACGTTTCATGCTTCATCGAAACAAGTCGCTCGACCGAATTATCTTTTGAACCGTCATTCACGAATATCACTTCTACATTCAATTCACTATTCTGTTCAAAGAATTCATTCAGGCTATCCACAAGGAAAGGGATCCCCTCATACTCATTAAAAATGGGTATGATAACACTGATGAGTTTATTGCTATTCCTTGCCATAATTATTTATTTAAATCGTACCCGAATACTTTTTATAAATGAAGCAGGCGCCATTACCTGTCCATCTTTCTCTATTTCCTGGACTTCCAGCAAGCCCTCGGTACACGCTACCATAATGCTATTATTCGCCTTGTTTATTGCTACAACATGACCTGGTATGGCATAAAATTTATCCTGTGGCACCAATGGTCTTGCTTTCCATATCGTTATTTTTTCGCCATTCAAAAAACTATACGCCCCTTTATAGGGATGAGAAGAGGCTCTGACCAATCTTGCTACATTTTCTGCAGGTTGATTCCAATTGACCTGGCTGTCTTCCGGTAATCTTGGATAACAACGGGAGCCGCGAAGAGTGCCCTTAACTTCATAAGCATTGGGGTCAGATAGTACTTTTTGTATCGCTTCTTCATACAATACCGGCACATCAATTTCTGCCTGTCTCAACACATCGGCGATATACATATCATCAGTGATCGGTATTGCTTTTCTTGATACGACATCCCCGGCATCCAATTCAGGATCCATCTTGTGGATATTGCCATTGATATGGCCTTCACCATTGATGATAGTCCAGTTCACTGTAGCATTGCCCTTATAATCCGGGAGATTACCAAGATGAAAATTTAATATTCCGCATTCAAAGAGATCCAAAAAACTTTTTGGTATCGTGTATTTCCAGTTAACACTGATCGCTACACGTATATTATTGTCTTTGACGATCCTGATCAGCTCTTCATTATTCAAAGATTTGATCATAAAGAAAGAAGCGCCATTATCTTTTGCCAGGCATTCAAAATCCGTATGCTTGATATCATATTCCTCATATGCTTCTTCAGTAACGATCGCTTTGAAACTATATCCTTTCGACAGCAAATGCCTGATACCATCATATAAATAACGGGAACGACCAATTGCTATAAGATTTGTTGCGCTCATATTAATTCTAATACGGGAATATTATTGTGTTTATGATTACCAGACATTAATGCCTCTCCGGCTTTTAGCCCGCCCGCCTGCAAACGTATGATCGGATCATATCCGACCGCAGAAGGCAATACACCCATGTGCCCACTGTGCACATGTGCCGGGAAGTATCTCATATTTTCTTTATCTAAGATCTTTGAATCCACATCTCCGCAATACCGAAGAATATAGGGATCCGTAAACTCTTCTTTAATTTGGTTTGCGGATAAGGGAGTATTCTCTCCTATCCAGTTTTGATCAAAAGGATAGGCAGTGAAGATGATCGCTTCCGCATCCTTATATTCTGCAGGAACTTTCACTTCCGGAAAATTTCCTATCCATTTCACATTTTCAATACTGCTATACTTGTCTTTGTTTTCATTCTTATCGATCACAGCCAAACCATCGCAAACCTTGGCCACTACTTTAGCGATGAAAGGGCCAAAATCATTGTTGCAAACCAGGACGAGCTTATTTTTATAAGGTGTAATACCCGCATCAAAAATTTGTTTTACGGCCATATCTCCGAGATAATTGAATACATCCACCTCAGGATGTCTTTCATTAGTAGCGCCGATCCTGAAACCTCTTTTACGGATATAATTAATATCCATGTCTGCATCCCTCCATTCCCAGGCCTCATACATTAATGGAATGACTACATTGTCTTTTGCATATTGCAGCTTTTCTTCGTTCAACGGTCTTAAATGACCGGAGTTTGTGATAACATCGGCCTGCGCTATTACTTGGGGTGTTAACTCGTCAATTAAAGTAATGTCGAGTTCCCTGCAAGTGCAATCGGCAATCAGTTTTTTTGTATCAGCAAATATTTCTTCAACTGTGCCATACCGTGTTGACCGCGTAAATGCAAAAACCTTTGCACCGGCAATAGCAGCCAACAGTGGTGTCACAACATAAGCTCCACTCGCCGCTTCGGTCAGCACCGTTTTCCCTTTTAGATCCAATCCAAGGGCTTCAACACGTTTGAAAAGTTTATTGATCAGCATTTCTTAATATGCATTCAAAGTTTCAATCACATAATCAACATCTGCATCTGACAGTTCAGCATACATCGGCAGCGATAAACAATGATCTGCCAGGTATTCCGCATTCGGGCAATCGCCTTTCTTATATCCAAGATGAGCATACGCTTTTTGTAAATGGCAAGGAACCGGGTAATGCAATCCCGGAAAAATATTTTTACCATTCAAATATTTCATCAGGTCATCACGATCTGGTGTAGTTACAACGAAAAGGTGATAGACTGAACAATGACCCGCAGGTCTTGCCTGCATTTTTAATTTATCGTTCTTAATTTCTTCCTGGTACCTCTTGGCAATTTCCTGTCTGCGTTTATTCCAATCAGGTAAATATTTTAATTTAATGCTCAAAGAAGCTCCTTCCAAACCACCCATTCGCATATTAAAACCAACTTCATCATGATAGTAGCGAACAGTCATACCATGATTACGCAAACTTTGCAAATGCTTATGATAAGATTCGCTATTAGTCGTCAATCCCCCGGCTTCACCGCAAGCGCCAAGATTTTTACCGGGATAAAAACTAAAGCAAGCCATTTCACCAAAACCGCCGATCGGTTTGCCTTTGTATTGAGCTCCCTGTGCCTGGGCCGCATCTTCTACTAAAAAAAGATCATGCTTTGTACAGATCTCTTGTACTGCATCTATGTCAAAAGGCTGACCATATAAATGAACGCCGATAACCGCTTTTGTTTTCGGAGTGATGGCCGCTTCGATCTTAGCGGGATCAATTTCCCATGTGTCGGGATCATTATCAACAAACACAGGTGTAGCGCCGGTATAAGAAACACCCCATGCGGTTGCAATGAACGTGTTAGCAGGAATGATCACTTCATCGCCTGCACCAATACCTAATGTAAGCATAGCGAGCTGTAAAGCAGATGTACCATTATCAACACCCACTGCATATTTTGTTCCGCAGAACTGCGCAAAACTTTTTTCAAATGTTTCTACAAAAGGTCCACCGGAAAAAGCTGTATTCTCATATACTTTTTCAAAGGCTTCAAATACTTCCTGTTTGATCTGTTGGTGCTGACCTTTTAAATCGAGGCACGGGATTTTCTTTTCCATGTAATTATCGTCTTATTGTTTGTTTAAATGTTTTTAATGAATTTGGCCGGGCTTCCTGCCACGATCGAATTGGGTGCAACGTCTTTTGTTACAACAGCACCAGCGCCTACCAATGCATTTTCACCGATAGTAATACCACACAAGATGGTCGCATTGCTGCCAATGGAAGCGCCTTTTTTTACATACGTCTCAATGAGCTTCCAATCTTCTTCTGTTTGCGGTGTTCCGTCGGGACGTGTGGCTCTTGGAAAAAGATCGTTAGTGAACATGACGCCATGACCAACAAATACATTGTCTTCAATGTGGACACCTTCGCAAATAAAAGTATGGCTTGATATCTTGCAGCTTTTACCTATCGTTGCTCCTTTCTGAATCTCTACAAAGGCGCCGATCCGGCTGTTGTCATCAATGCTGCAGCCATAGGCATTTACGAAATTGAATATTTTGACATTCTCTCCAACTTCGACATTGTTCAGGCTTTGCTTATCATTATTGACAGTGATCTTTTTCATCATAAATTTTTGTTCTTATCTGATACAAACTTCTTTGCCATTATTTTTAATAGATACCTGCGAAGCTTCCAGGATCTTTACTACCTGTCGTCCAAGACATGCATTTGCTTTCGGTTCTGTTTTATTAATTATAGATTGAACAAAATCGTTGGCTACTCCAAGCAATGCTTCCTGTGTAGATAGCTTGGGAAGATAAACATCACCCGTCCTGTAGTCAACCATTATCGTCGTTTGGTCATGCCCGTTCTTATGGTTGTAACCCGTGTCATAAATCCTGATCTTTTCTGACGGTTCCAGGTCATTATACACGATCATCTTTTTATCGCCACCGATCAGCGTCTGCCTTACTTTCACCGGTGATGTCCATGATACATTGAAATGGGCGATAAAATCAGAATCATAATTCACCGTCATATAGGCAATGTTCTCGATGCCGTTTTGCGTGTGTGAGATACCGGTCGCATTGATACTCACCGGCTCTTCTTTTACAAGATAGGTAAGTATAGAAAGATCATGCGGTGCAAGATCCCATATCACATTTACGTCTGGTTGAAATAATCCAAGGTTGATACGGCTTGAATCAAAGTAGTGTGGCGTGCCGATCACTTTGCTATCAATAAGCTCCTTCATTTTTGTTACAGCGCCTGTATATAAGAAGGTATGATCAACCATCAGCGTCAATCCTCTTTTAGCCGCTAACTCTATTAATTCATCGGCTTCAGCAACGGACGACGTCATGGGCTTTTCGATCAGCACATGCTTACCGGCCAGTAAAGCTTTTTTAGCCAGGGGAAAGTGACTGAACACAGATGTGGCTATCACCACTGCGTCGATATCTGAATCATTAATGATGTCATCAGCATCTTTCACGCCTTTTACTGAGGGAAATACTTTAGCGAGTACTGCCAGTCGCTCAGGCCTTCCATCGGCCACAGCTTTGACAATACAATCATTAGCGGCAAAAAAATTTCTTACGAGGTTAGGGCCCCAATATCCATAGCCGATAACTCCTAGGTTTACAGTTTTCATCGTTTGTACAAATTATAGCGGTTTAAGATTTATAGTATAAGTGTATTACACCTATTAATTACTATTTCTGGTTTTTCTTAATCAGGATAATCTATCCGGGGTTTGTCAGAGATATGAAGTTGTTTCTTCTGAAGGCAATTCAGGATTTAAAAAGGGAAAAACGATAGAACATTGGGGATTGATCTCAGCAGATGAAAGGCTTCAAACTGTATCTTTCCTGCATCTGGTCTGCTGATCGGAATAGCTGTGGCAAAATAATAAAATTATTCCCGTATTTCTTAGTGATACAGCAAAAAAATATATCTAAAAGCTGATTTTCCGCTATTTACCGGACAAATATATATATCAGCCTTTTTATCAGCAACCCATCAACACAAAAAAGGGGGTTTTACGTGTCGCAGAAAGGATCATCACGCTTCTGAACTTTGAATTATCCAACTTATTTTATTATGTTTAAAGTTTTTAAGACCCATCATGACAACGTACTCGCCACCTGCCATGCTGGAAAGAATAAATACAAGAGTTTTTTTCTTTCTGCTTTTCTTATACCAGGTTATTTTTATTTTCCAGGGAGTAGATCTTTCAGACGAAGGCTTTTATGCGACGTTTTATCAGCAGATTTACCGAAATCCGGAAGCTACCCAATACAATTTCATGTTCTGGTTTTCAGGCATTGTCGGCGGCGCTTTCGACTATGTATTTCATGGTCTTGGAGTGTGGGGGCAGCGATTCGCCGGTGTATTAGTTACGACCTCTACTATTATTATTACCTACAACTTACTGAAGAAATATTTGAATCCCGGTAATTTGAAACTGGGATTGCTGCTGGTCCTGTTATTCATTAACAACAATCTAAAAGAGATTCATTATAACGACCTGTCTGCATTATTCAACATACTGATCATTTTATACCTTTTCACGGGATTAAAAGAAAACAAACTATGGAAAATATTCCTCGCGGGTTTGTTCGGGTCGCTCTGCACATTCACAAGATTACCTAATATATTATCACTTGGACTCGGTGTCGGCATATTTTACTATGGCTATTATTACAAGAACAGCTTTAAGATCCAGTTGACGCAGGCACTTTTCTTTGGCGCCGGTTTTATTTTCATGACGGGTATTATCCTGAGTTTTATGAAACTCATTGGCCACTTTGAAATATTCATCAATTCGATAAAATTACTTTCTAAAATGGCCGACGGCGGCGAGAAAAGCTTTTACGGTCCGATGGTGCTGATAAAAAATTTCGTCGGCACTTATATCGCCGCCACAAAATTCACCGTCATTATTTTGGCGCTAATAGCTGCCACAGCTATCGTTGCCAATTTCGTCAAGCGAAAAATATTTTACAATAAGCTGGTATTTCAAATTATTGGCTTTGCGATTGTGATCGGAGTCGTCTTCCTGATCTTTCAAGGCAAAATAGACAATGAGATCGTCCTATACTTTTTTTCGGGCCTTGTATTGATCACGACCTTCCTGATATTCTTCTTTACAAAAAATATTGATATCAAATTTCTTGCATTGGCCGGATGTTTCATATTACTCACTTATCCATTCAGCAGCTCGGCCAGCTTATTCACTGTTGGTAAATATTGCCTTTGGCTTTCTTTCCCGATAGCGATAGATTATGCTTTTAATATCCGCTCCATTCACAAGCTGAGCTTTCGGAAAAAGAATTTCACATTACCCTCTTTTCTTTCTTTCGATGAAGTTCAACTAAAAGCTATACGAAAATTTACAGTCATTGCTCTCATTTTTGCGTGCCTGTACTTTACTTATTATTATCCTTTTTTTGATAAGCATGAAAGAACAGACATGCGGTACGCTATTGATAATAAGTATATGAAGGGCATTTATACTACCAAAGAAAGAGCGGCCGTATTAAATGAATTGCTGAATGAAAGCAAGAAGTATGTGAAACCCGGTGATTACGTACTGGCTTACCACTCCATTCCGATGTATCATTACTGGACTGAAACTGTTCCCTACCTGCAGAATTCGATGCCCTGGTTTTATGAAGCACATCTTTTCAGAGATGAATTAAACCGGAATGTTGAAGAGAAAAAAGTTTTGCCCGTTGTTGTGCAGCAACTCAAAAAAACAGTGGGTAACGCAGGCGAGTGGCCCGATCCTGCCGCCTTTTATGATTCGGCATGGCATAAAAAGAATGAACCCCGCGATAGCGTCTTAAGTGATTTTTTGAAAGAACATCATTACAAGGAAGTATGGAAAAATGAGATTTTTAAAATCCTCGTTCCTCTCAATGACTCGTTGCACATGGCCAGTAATCGCTAATTTCTGCGAAAATTAGCTTGTGGTAATGCGGTTAATAAGGCTTTTCCAATTTATTGAACACTGAAGCTTTTAGTGTGATCAACGCCACAAACGGATCGCCTATTACCAACTCTTTAAAATTCGTAAACAAGAGTCTCTGGCCTCTTTAATTTCACTCCATGGTATCACGACAGCCGGATGAAAAAGCCTCAATAGGATCATTGTCTTTAAATAAATACCCTGGTGATTGTAGCTTAAAATAACAGCGCCTTTGTAATTCCCGGAGTTAATCGTCATTGAAATGAGACCTATCCGTTTTCCTTCAAACTTATCATTGGCTTTAAATTTTTCCGCCAGCTTATCCCATCCCATTTTTGAGATCATGTAAGAAACAAAAATCCACGTGCCAATAAAAATGAACGGGAAAAAGCATCCAAAGTTGATCATGTCAGCAAAGAATAATATTATTGAGCAAGAGATATCCTGATCTGCACTCCACCTCTTGTGTTAGTGATCGGAAAAGCATTACTGATCTTCGGTATGTTCCTGTTCTGCTCAAAGTAGAATTTCAGGCTTACTCTTTTATTCAGGATATAATCTATCGATGGCGCTATGCGTATTACTTTTTGACCTGCTGTTCCAAATGACGTTCCCTGGTCAAGCTTACTATTAGCCGTTGCATCATCCCGCAAACTGAAATCAAAACGGAAGGTGACATCATTATCCAGTTTCATCTTACCGATCTTCTTAATAATAGGCATTCCTTTCTTGCGGTAATTAAATCCAAACGTCACTTCAGTAGAACGGTTTTCGGCTAACTGGTAATCAATAAGACTCAAACTTAATGTCCGGCTCTTTCTGAATTCTATCCGGGTCGTAAGTTGATTGGTAAATGTCATATCCACTTCTATCAGCGGATCAAATTGTTCCTGTATAGTAATATTCGGAACAAGGAAATAAGGAATAAATCTTCTTTGTCCCGCAGTAGTATCAATGAATTGCGGGTAGCCTACATGAAAAGGATCGGTAAATAATAATGCCGTATTAAAACTGTTCATGCTAAGCGTGCTATGGTAGCCGTGACGGATAGTAACATTTGTAAATATCTTATCCAGCCCGGGTATTTTAGATAACCCATTATAAGAAACGCTCCAGTTAGGTTTAGGTATAATACTTGAGAATGGATTAGACTTAAGCTTAGGGTTATCGTTCTTGATCAGGCTTACTTTCATCGGATCTTTTTTAGTGTAAGCGGCAAGAAAAGCCGGTATCACCACATCCTGGGCATAACGTCCATAGCCATCATAATAACCATTTGAATTAATATTACCGTTTTGATATGGGTTTTTTGACCGAGGCGTTGTGACAATAATACCCGGTTAGCCTCAAATTGTTTGAACGTTTGTGATACTACATTCGGATCAAATTTTTCAAACAATGTCTGGTAAGAAATATAGCTGACACTGAAGCTTCCCATTGCATAAGGGTTCAATCTTGTCAAACCCACATTATCAACGGCGCTTGTATCCTTATATAATTCTGAATATTGTTTGTCGAACGTTTTATCAAAATTAACGTCAATATTAAGATCGCGGATCGGGCTGATCTGTGCAGTTATATTCAGCCGCTGGTTATAACGTTGCTGGATCATGGCTGATACCAGCGTATCATGAGACAACAATCCCTTCGCGCCAAAATTATTGATCCAGTTGGTGTCTGGCTGATAACCAAAAATAAAACCAAAACCCGGTTGACCGCTTTTATAATTGGAGCCCAGAATTCTTGTGCTATCCATATATCCCGGTAACGTGGTTCCATAATCCTCCGTATATTGAACACCGACACGTTTCAATGAAGTGACAAGTCCGCCAACAAACCTTACCGCTCCACTTACTTCCATGGGAGTATTTCTTTTTTGCTCCCTGAGTTTTCTGCGTTCTTCTCTTTTTTCTTTCTTAATTCTCTTTTTGCTTTTCGTCTCTCTTTAGGTGTCATCTTAGCAAATAATGAATCTGTTTTATTATCAACAGTCTTATCATTCCCGGCTTTTTGACCGGGTTTCACCGGGGTTGATTTCCATTTTTATCTCCTGGTTTATTTTTATCGTCTTGTTTATCTCCTTTCTTATCATCTTTATTCCCGCCTGCCGGTGGAGCACTGTTGACTGCTTTCAGGAATCTTGATTTGCTATAAAGCTGTTCAAAGTTGAGTTCGCCATTAATGGTCCTTGTTTGCGTATTGGACAATGTATTTCCAAGATCCCTCGCCAGCAAAGAAGCCGTCAGCCAGTTGTATTGCGTAGCATAGGAAGCTCTCAGAGATGTCCAGTCAAGCAATGGGATCTTTTGTGTCGGTACATTATAGGTTAACGTCGCCTGGTGATGATATTGCGTATTTCGTCCACCTTTATAGAAATTATTTTTTACAGAATCCTTTTTCTCTTTTGTATCAATGCGTCCAAATGGTTCGTCAATGCGGGCATTGTTCACTGCTGAAAAGTCAAGAGAAATGGATTTGGTCAGGTTCCATTGTAAAATATAAAAGCGGTCAAACGTGAAATATTTATTGTATGTCTCCGGTATCTTGTAAGGTCCTCCCCCCACATTGCGTACACGGGTAGCGCCAAACTGCCGGAAAACATCTGCCTTGAAAGATAACTGTGAGGGCACAAGATTAAAATTAAAATCCTTGATCAGCGTCAGCCATTTTGACTTGGATTTGATCAGCTTTTTGAAAGGCTCAATAATTTTGGGCTGCGGAGCATAGTTCCAGCCGAGAGCGGCACGGGTCCTTCGTAGTTCATCATTTTCAATCAGTGGATCATGATGCTCAGTGATGATATATGAATAATTGAAATCAAAATTGGAGACACTCCATATCTTAGGCCTCTTACCATCTGTTTTTAACTTTTTTACATTGGTAAAATTTACCGTTTTGATCGTCGTCACATCCTGGGCATAATTCCTGATCGAGTCTTTTTCAACCTTACCCGATGCCTCATTCAGTTTTTGCTTTAATAATATATCCTGGTCATACGAGTCATATTGCGGTGAAGAATGAATGCGGCTGATGCCTGCATACACCGGTATTTGTATTCCAAATTTTTTAGGTAATAATTTGCCGGCATCAATGTTAGTTGACAAGTCAAACGTGTAAACATCTTCACGGCTTCTTTCATTGACTCTTTGTTCTAATGTGCCAAATCCACGTGTCTTTACAGTCATTGCGCCATTTAATGTAAACAGATCGCCGCCCTTTATATCAATTCTTGCCAATGCAGCCCCGCCGCCTTTTTCATCAAGATGCGAGAACCGAAGCTCATTAAACCAGACTTCGGCACAGGCGGGTTCATTTCTTTCATTCTCTACTGCCAGCATAATACCTCTCACTTCACCAAGATTCGGATTCCCGATAATCCCAAACGATCTGCCGCTGGGTAATGTCTCTTTATAATAAGAGGAAGGAGAAAATCCAAGGTTATTACGTCTTGATTTTAATTTGGTGAGTTCATCAAGATCAAAATCAAGATTATTTAATTCCGGCCATATCTTCAGGCTATCTGTTTCTCCCCAGTTCGTTTTTTGCAACGGTATCCTTACCTCATAATAGTTGCCCTGGAAATCGTTTCCTATTCTTACAATTGCTACAAGCGAGTTATCAGAAATAAAATCATTGCTATTCCTTCCTTCAGCATGTATGAACATCATTAATTTTCCATATTGCCGCATATCAAGATTCATGGTTTTGAACACGCCCCGCGCCTGCCCGTGCTGAAGATCGCAGATCTGCACACTCAAGGATTGCTCGTTGAGGAATAACTGTACATTATTGTTACTTAATTGCTCTTGTCTTTCTATTCCCGGAGGTATTCTGTAATGTATAGGCTCACGTTGATCATTTTCTTCAAGATTTACAGCCAGCGTGTTGAATTCTACAGGATCAACGGGAGGTAAGTTCACATACTGGCCTGTCGTATCAATGTTGTATTGAAATTTGCGCCATTGATTACGCACCAATTCCAGTTTGCCAAAACGCATCACCACCGAATCGTCAAAACCCGTTACGAACATGCGGATAAAGCGGATGGATTTGAAATCAGGGATATTACCCACTTTACTTTCATATTCTTTTACCGGGATGCGGAAAAGATACCATGTTTCCGTGCGGGTGGTGTCATCTGCCAATTTTATCGGCAACGTCCGTACATCAGTAATAAAATTACTACCTGCCGTCATGTTGGGTTGAATATCTATTTTGTATTGGAAATATTCTTCCACTTCATTTAATGTATTATCCCGGTTGAGTTCTTCAGCATCCGGATATTGCGTAAATGCATTCACAAACTGGCTATTGTTATTGGCGATGGGTGAATTGCCATTCGGGTTATTAATGTCTTTATACCTTCCTAAAATTCCAACGCCTTGTTGGTCGAAGCTTGCATCGCGATAAGGTTTGAAATTATCAGCGGAAGGATCAGCTTGAGCTTTTGCAAGCCGCAGCGTAGCCGGAAGACTGGCAAGATATGTACTGAATTTTGTCCTTTCTTCCTCATCCGATAACCCGTCAAGACCCACATCCTGGTACTGGCGATCGGCCGGGTCATTGCTGAATGCATTAGTAACCTGCAGAGGATTGGAAGGCACTTTACCCCAAACTGTGTTATTATCAACCGGGGCATTATTGGTAGGCGTAGGCAAACCATTTTCATATTGCCGCTTGCCATCTTTTAAAATATCCTCAGAAATATTTCCAAGGTTAAAATATAGTTTCCCTGGCCGCTTGGGTTTGCAGTATTTTTAATAAAAGGGTCCTGCAGCCAGAATTCTATATATTCAATATTACTTGTTTCAAAATCTATCTGGTCAATATTGCGCATAATGCCGCCCCATCTTGATGTGGGGTTCAGCAATCTGCCATCCGGAGCAATCCCTGCAGAATTAACCGTAGGCGCTACATTATAATTGTAAGGCCCCCTGTCTTTTGGATAAAATGCAATATCAAAAGTGGTCAGTAACCCTTGTCCAAAATCATTGGTACGCTGCGGGAATATTTCCCGGTTCAATACCTGTCTTGTTTCTGGTTTAGATAATTCAGCAAGGTTAGTGCGTAATGGATTATTGGAATTGTTTTTTTCCTGCAAAACCGGCTCGATATTATACCACGCAAGTTTACCGCGATTATAGCCATACTCTAAATTATTGCTGAGCGCAGATTCGGGAAATAATTGTGGTGTGGAAGCCAATGTCCAACTGATCAATGGAAACCGGAGATCAATGGAAGAACGTGTGCCTTCAAAGTCATCAATATATACCTGCCCCTGGTTTCCTTTTCCGATTTGGGGAGCATGACCAGGATCCAACCATGCGCCTTCTGCATAAGCAGTAGATAGATGACATTTCCTTTGTAGAATAAAAAGGCAATTTATCCAGCAATTTGGTCAAACGGGGCCAGTCACTTCGATAGTCAACATCAAAACCATACATTGTATTTCTTACCGGATCTTCTCCGTAAGATTGTTTGATGAAGAATGGCCTTTCACCTAATCGCACAATAGTGCCGCCGAGAGTTAATTTTTTATTAGCCAAATAATCAAGCCGGAGTCCCATAAAGTTTTTGTTCTGGATACCATACGCCGCCTGGTTCTCATATTGGATATTTACCGGTACTCCTGAAGTGATGATGGCCTGGTTGATAACCCTTAATGTTCCTAAGATCATAATTTATTTCGTAGTCAACATTTTCCTGCAGTGTTTGGCCGCCTGCAGTAACGGTGACCGAGCCCGGGGAATATTATAACCTAGCTGGTAATCGCTATTGCCGGATGCAGAAGTTTTGGATCGGCCCGATATTTTGTACCGGTTCAGGTTGGCATAAGTTTGTGCAATAGCCTTTATCGTATCGTACAATGGATAAAATAAAAACCGGTTTCGGGTAGCCTGGTTGGGAAACACATAATCAAGATCATGACCAAACGGCTCCAGTACCGGGAAGATTATACGGCTCATAGAGGAGATGACCGTGAATCCTTCTATAAAGTCAAACTTACCATCCTGTTGCGGATCATTCTGATTATTTAAGCGATCAAGATTAACCTGCGATAATAATGGTTGACCAGCATATTGTGGTAAAACGCTGTCCGGAGGTAAATATCTTTTTTCACCAAGACTTGGTTCTTCATATAAAACATTCAGATCAAAATCCTGCCGTTCCAATTGACCGAAGCCAACGGAATATACATTCTTCATCATCAGGTCCCAGATCGGAAGATTAGTTCGCTGTGATGTTGCTTTTAATAATTTCAGGAATAATACTTTTTGCGTAGTCCCGCTGGTATCAGGAGGAACATCCTGAGAAAATTCGCCAACCTGGAAAACTTTTCCATTATAAGTATATTGAAAAGCTATCCCCAATACCTCTTCCGGTTGCAATGGTTGATTCAATGAAATAAACCCGATCTGCGGATTAAAATAATATTCTGATGATTGCAGTTTTCGTGCAAATGTTTTTTCAAAATCCTGCACCGGCGCCATACCCAGACCAGTCAAGTACTTGTTTGCACCAGCGATGAATTGCGGTTATTCGGATTGCCAATAAAGTGTTGATAAAGATTATTGGAATTATTCGATGGCTTTGGATCGGCAGAACCGCCCCATGAAGGATTGTACGGAGAGTTTTCTCCAAGATCCATCAATGCCACGATATCTCTTGTATCAGTTGTAGCTGCTACATTACGGTTGGTCACCCACACTTCCACCTTTAATATCTGTACCTGGTGAATTGACAACCGGCAATTGTTTCATTGCCTTATTATAATTTTTCCGGAAATATTGCGCCATCAAGAAAGTGGCGGTTCTCTTCATATTCATCTGCCTTTAGTGAAAATATTTGCGTAGCTGAACCACCTTGCAGTCCCAGCGACTGGCGTTGTGATCTTTGATTGGCTAACACACCGGTAATGAATAATTTTCCAAACTGTAGTTGAGTTTTTATCCCAAATAAAGATTGTGCGCCGGGTATCAATGTTCCTTTTGATGTAAAATTGACATTCCCTAACTGAAACTGTTTGATGATCTCATCGTTTTTTCCCTGGTAATTAAGATTGAGCTGATTTTCAAATTCAAAATTCGCCAGCGTATTATAATTGATTGGCAGTTTTAATTTATCGCCGATATTGGCATCCACCTGCAGCTGGGCATTCATATTAAAATCGAGTCCGCCATTTTTTCTTGCTCTTTCCGGGATAGTGGGATTTTTGATATTTTGCCCCTGGTAGCCCGCCAGGATGTCAACATACCCGGTAGGATTTATTTCCACTTTACCCGTTCCTACTATCCTGTTGAACCAGTCCTTCGACGGATTTGAATTTTGGTTTGAATATTCTCCTGTTCATATCGGCCAGCATCGCCGCTCTTCTGCGGAAATAATCATCTTCATCTTTCTGGCCTTGCAAACGAAGAAACTCCTCCATAGAAAATGAAGTAGGGGCACGGTAATATGATTCCCTATTTTTTCAACAATATAATATTGCTTTGTCTTTGGGTCATATTCAATAGTCGTGTTTGATATAAGCCTGTATCCTGAAATCCAACGTATTACGGTCTGGGAGTTAGCTGTATGGGTCACTATGAACGATCAGTAAATGGGATAACGGAGACGGTATCATTACGCTGACTGTTGGCCTTTGAACAAAAGGCAAACAAAATAGTTGATGCTACCAGCGTACGGAAGATATGGGCTGATTTAAAGTTCAATGGTTCTCCAATAATTATTTCCGGTGTAAAGTTGAATCAGAGGGTACGGAGTGTTTTTTTGATAAGCTCTTCAACCGGAAGGTTTGGCTCATTTACAAGTACCTTATTCAAGGCTTGTTCTGCTGCCAATCGGTTGATGCCTAAAGCCGTCAGAGCATTTAACGCATCTTGCTGCAAAGTATTGTTTTTCATAGGCGAAATATTTGTTTCTAATGGATTGTTTGGCCAATTTGTCACGGAGCTCAAGTACGATCCTTTCGGCTGTTTTTTTCCCGATGCCTTTTATCCCTTCCAATGTCCGTACATCTGCATTTGTAATAGCTCTTGCTAATTCTTCAGGCTTCATATATGACAACATGACCCTTGCTGTAGAAGCGCCGATCCCTGACACATTTATCAATTGCTGAAACATTTCTTTTTCCGCTACATCAAAAAAACCAAATAAAATATGAGCATCTTCCCGTATCAGCAGGTGCGTATACAATATTCCTTTCTCAAGGTTTTGAATCCTGGAAAAAGTATGCAGGCTTATCTGCACATCATAGCCCACACCATTTACATCCACCTGTACAGAAGCCGGCTTCTTATGAACAAAATCACCTTTCAGGTATGCTATCATGGCTGCGAATGTAAGAAAAGTCGGAGTCAATAGCCAAGAGTCTGGGAGGCAGGGACAAAATGAGTGACACTGCATTCAAGAAATTGATTGTCGAAAACCTTTATTGATTGGCTATGCTCTAAGAATCTGACTCCAGACTAACAACTCCCGACTCCCGGCTCTTTCCTTAACTTTGCCCGCAATATTTTAAATAGCTGAAAGATGAGTAAAAAGATCACTGCCGCCATTACTGCCGTGGGAGGATATGTTCCTGAAGACCGGCTTACCAATTTTGACCTGGAAAAAATGGTGGACACCAATGATGAATGGATACGAACAAGAACAGGTGTTGAGGAAAGAAGAATTCTGAAAGGAGAAGGTAAGGCAACTTCTGATCTTGTAGTGCCCGCGGTAAGAGAGTTATGTAAAAAAAGAGGAATTGATCCTTTGGAAATAGATTGCCTGATCGTAGGTACTGTTACTGCTGATATGCTCTTCCCGGCTACCGCAAATATTGCATGTGATAAACTCGGAGCGAAAAACGCATGGGGCTTTGATGTCAGCGCAGCTTGCTCCGGTTTTTTATATACTCTTACTCTCGGCGCTAGTTTGATAGAAAGTGGACGGTATAAAAAAGTGGTTGTTTGCGGGGCTGATAAAATGAGTGCTATCGTTGATTATAGCGACCGATCTACTTGTATCCTTTTTGGGGATGGTGCCGGCGCCGTATTGCTTGAGCCGAATGAAGAAGGATACGGAATATTGGATAGTCTTTTAAAAAGTGACGGCAGCGGTTGTCAATACCTCCACATGAAAGCCGGCGGTTCTTTAAGACCAGCTAGTATTGAAACGGTTACTGCCAAACAACATTACATATACCAGGACGGACAGCCCGTTTTTAAATTTGCCGTAAAGGGGATGGCCGATGTAAGTGCTGAACTTTTGGAAAAAAATCATCTTACCGGTGATGATATTGCATGGCTGGTACCGCACCAGGCCAATCTTCGCATTATAGATGCAACGGCTAACCGAATGGGATTGCCAAGAGAAAAGGTAATGATCAATATCAATAAATATGGCAATACCACTTCAGGCACTATTCCACTCTGTCTTTGGGATTGGGAAAGTAAATTGAAGAAAGGTGATAACATTGTGCTGGCTGCATTTGGCGGCGGGTTTACATGGGGAGCTACACTGGTGAAGTGGGCGTATTAAGAATATCAGGGTTGCAATGATGCAACATAATGTTTACCACTGCTGTTTGTAAATTCTCCGGCTGCATAAATTGACCCGTTTTGATCGCTGGTCATCGTTGATAATCCAATAATTCACTTCAAGGCCGTTACCATGATCGTCAAGTGCTTCTGACCACACGGAACCATTCCATTTAACAATATAATACTTGATTGTTAGCTTTCTTAGGATGCGGCCGGCCTGTATATAGATATTTCCACCGGACAATGATGCTGTAGACGTATAAATGATTCCCGGCTGATAGGCGTTCCAACCGTGAGACCATTTCGCACCATTCCATTTAGCAACATATTTGACTGGAACTGCCACTAGCTGAAAATTGCCACGCCAGCATAAAGATTACTCTGCCCATCAAAATTTAATGAATAATATACCGCCGTTTGCGTTAAGTGCATCTGTTCCACTGCCTAACTCAGACCATGAAGCACCATTCCATCGGGCTACATAACACTTATTATTGCTGTATTTGTAAAAAATCCGGCAACATACAGATTACCCTGCGCATCAGTCGATCATTGAAAGAATAGGCCAATCTGCATTAAGTTCATTCCCCCCAATGCCAAGTTCCGACCAACTAGTTCCATTCCATTTTGCCACAAAATACCTATCATTACTATTAGTGAAATAGCCGCCGGCATAAAGATTGCCCAGCGGATCAAAAGTAATTGTCAATATGCTAGAATTAACATTTAAGGTATTGACGCCCGTTCCCACTTCGGACCAGGTACTCCCATTCCATTTAGCAATGTATCTTCCGCTATTCCTATTTGAAAAATTTCCTCCTGCATAAATATTTCCCTGCGGATCGGTTATTAGGCAGAAAATTTCTTGATTGGCATTTAGTGAATTAGTGCCACTGCCCAACTCTGGACCAGCTACTGCCATTCCATTTTGCAACATATCGTTTGCCGCTGCCATTTGTAAAATCTCCGGCAGCGTACACGTTACCCTGAGCATCAGTTATGACACAATTAATTTTATTATTGGCGTTTAGTGAATTAGCGCCCCCCAACTCTTTCCATGAAGAAGGAGTATTAGGAGAATTGGAATCACTGATTTTCTTACAGCCAATAAAAAAAATAGCTACCAGCAATGTGAACGATGTAATCCGGAAAGACCAATTGATAAGCATAGTGTAAGGTTTAGAGGTTCAGCATCCAAATTTATCTGTTAACTTTCAAAAGAAATTGCTGTTAACCAAATTCTAATCTGCAGGAAAATAATCCAGGCTCGAGGGAAATATTCATTGAATTTAGAGAAGCTAAATTGCTTTCTTCCAACGAATTCGATTGAAGAAAGACGACAATATTATTCTTGCTGCATTTGGAGCCGGGCTTCCATGGTGAGCAACACTGGTGAAATGGGCATATTAAAATTATTTATTCCCGTTAACTCTTTTCGATAACCGTGGCATCACCTGATTTTTCAAAGCCTTTTATTTTGTTCCCGGTTAACCTGATAATCTGCCAATGAAAAGGATCTTCTAAACTGATTTCATAGATTGTTTGATCTTTTTGTATGATCTCAGTAACAAGGTAGATCGAGTAGGTCTTTCCGGCTATACTTTTTGAATATTTCACAATGAAAGGATCAAGAAAACTTTCAGAATAAGTTATCCGGGTTGATAAAAGATCTCCGGATTTATCAAATGTCAGCAGTAATGCTTTATCTCCTTCATTAAACTGAGCGGTTGTGCCTGATTCGCCTATCACCCAGCGGATGTCTTCTGCGTTCTCATAAGTCCTTCCAATATGGCGGACAGCTTCGGGGTTCACATTATTAATATGAGTTTCGTCGTATGTATCATTTCCCTGTTTAAGAACAATTCCATAATAAGTATCATCATTATCAAAATTGGTGTCGTTGTCCTGAGCTGACGCAAATTGAAGTGCAAAAACGGGGAGCACAAATAATAGTTTCTTCATAAAAAAATTTGACGAAAGAAAACAAAATTATTTCGGCTTGTATTGCAGTTTAATTTCAGATGTAAAAATAAAAAATATTTTTTCATCCGTGGCTAACGGATAAAATTTGTTTCCATTTTGGAATTCCAGATAAAGACCCGACAATTGCATTCCTGTTTTGTTTTTCATAGGATAATGCAAGAATAACATTTGGCCGGATTTGATTGTCGCATTTTTTATAAATGATAAATTTTGTAAACAGTTCTGTCATTTAATTTAGCTTTGACGCAGTTTACTTTAACTGTAGATCAGAAATCGAAATTAATATTGAATATGGATAAAAATTTTCCGCTCACCGGATGGGGTTCAGTCGCCGTTCATGCCGGTCATAAGCAGGATCCTACCTACTCACATTTGTTCCTATCTATGCCAGCAGCACTTTTGTATACGATGAAGCAGAACAGGGCATGCGGCGTTTTAGCGGAAAAGAAGAAGGATTTATTTACTCCCGATGGGGCAATCCCACTTTTCGTGAAGCAGAAAAAAAAATTGCAGCATTGGAAACATTCGGATTAGGGTATCTGAGGCAAAAGGAATTCTTCATGCTTCCGGTATGGCTGCCATCACTACTTTATTGTTAGCAACATTAAAACCAGGTGATAAGATCCTTACGCATTTTTCTTTATATGGTGGAACGGAGGAGCTGATCACAAATGTTCTTCCACCTCTTGGCATCACCGCCATCAATAGCTGATCTGCGTGATGTGAATAAAGCAGAAGAAGCTATCAAAAAAGATAAAGCGATAAAAATGATTTATATAGAAACTCCGGCGAACCCTACCATTCAATGTGTGGACATAGAAGCATTGAGCAGTACTGGCAAAACAAAATAATTTGATCAGTTGCCTGTGATAACACTTTTGCCACACCCTACCTGCAACAGCCTTTTCGATTTGGTGTTGATTTTATGGTTCATTCCACCACAAAATTTTTAAATGGCCATGGCACTGCTATCGGTGGCATTATGCTTGGTCGTGATGTTGAATTCATGAAAACAAAAGTTTATACACTTGCAAAGACTTTGGGAGGTAATGCCAATCCTTTCGATGCATTTTTATTGATCAATGGCATGAAAACACTTGAATTGCGAATGGAACGCCATTGTCATAATGCAATGGAAGTAGCAGAATTTTTAGAGAAACATTCTGCAGTTGCGCAGAGTAAATTATACCGGGCTGTCATGATCATCCGGATCATAAAACAGCGATGAAACAAATGCGTCATCCGGGAGCTATGCTGAGTTTTGAATTAAAAAAAGGATTGCAGGGTGGCATTGATTTTATGAATAAATTAAAGATGTGTGTCAGAACGGTTTCACTCGGAACCTGTGATACCTTGCTCTCTCATCCCGCATCCATGACACATTACAGTGTGCCGAAAGAAGAAAAAGAAAAATATGGCATCACCGATGGATTGATACGGATGAATGTGGGAATTGAAAATGTACAGGATATCATTGCTGATCTGGAACAGGCGCTGGCCTTATAAATCCTCCAAAGGAGGACTTCGGAAGAGTCTTTAACTTCGGATAAATTGATCAACATGATAAACATTTACTAATGAGAAAGTTTTTTTTCGCTCGCTCTATTTTTTCTTTCCCTGGAGTATCATGCGCAGCCACCAACTGATAAAAGACTGGCAGGGCTTGATACATTTGCTCAATAAAGTATTAAAAGACTGGCATGCTGCCGGAGTAACTATCGCCGTAGTTGAAAAGAACAAAGTGGTTTATACGGGTGGATTTGGTTACCGTGATCTTGAAAAAAAATTACCGGTTACAGAAAATACTCTGTTTGCCATCGGCTCCTGCACAAAAGCATTTACCGCCTCCATCATCGGAATGCTCAGACTAAAGAAGGAAAGTTGATATTGATAAACCTGTACGCAATTATTTACCCGAATTAAAATTTCAGAATGAATACACCAATGATCATTGCACGCTCCGGGATATGATGTGCCACCGCACCGGCTTGCCGCGGCATGATCTTTCCTGGTATGCATCCTGGGCAACGCGAGAGGAGTTTCTGAAAAGAATACAATATCTGGAACCAACTGCAGAACTAAGTGAAAAATGGCAGTATAATAATTTTATGTTCATGGCGCAGGGAGTGGTGATTGAAAAGCTAACCGGCAAAAGCTGGGAAGAAAATATGAAAGAAAAAATTCTAAAGCCGCTCGGAATGGACAACACCAATCTTTCCACCAAAGACATGGAAAAGACACCGGATCACTCTTTGGCCTTTGCGACAAAAGATTCATCCATTAAAGTCATTCCATACAGAAATATAGATGCTATGGGCCCGGCTGGATCGGTAAATAGTTCTGCAAAAGACATGGCCAAATGGCTGATCACATGGATCAACAATGGAAAATACAACGGCAAAGAAATTTTCCCTCATCTTCATATCGCAATGATGCTATCACGATACAAATGGCACAGGTGGTGGAGTTCCCGGCGAGGAAAATCCGGACATACATATAAATGGTTATGGATTTGGCATGGGGAATCAGCAGTTATCGGGGGCATTACGTGTCGAACATGGCGGTGGCATTGATGGTTTTATTACCACGACCGGATTTTTTCCAAGCGATAGCATTGGGATATTTATTTCCTCCAACCAGGGCGGTGTTACATCAAGCATCCGGAATTTTATTGCAGACAGGATGTTGAAACTTCCTTATCGAAACTGGAATAAATATATGCTGGATGCACCAATAAAGCAAAAGAGGCAGCAAAAGCAATGGTAAAAAATGATAGCCTTAGTCACGTATTCAATACTAAGCCCTCGCATGAACTGAAAGACTATACACTGGCACCTATGAGAATCCCGGATATGGGAACAATTGAGATCAAATATAAATGATGGAGAACTTGTTTCCGAATTCAATACGTATTCCGATAAAGATCTGAGCATTATCATTACGATCAGTTATGAGGTTATCCCATGATCCTACATTGGAAGATAGTGAGCCGATTCGCTTCAGTTTTCATACAGATGAAACCGGAAAGATCAGTAAAATGACTGCTCCATTGCAGAGCGGAGTCAAAGACATAGAATTTATCAAAGAACCAAGGCGATCGAAGTAAGAAAGCTGATCTTGAAAAAGTATGAAGGCAGCTACGAAATGGAAATTTGCCCCCGGCAAACGATGCAAAAGTTTACATTGAAGGAGAGAAACATTATATGCTTTTGTCGAGGGCCAGCCTGAGTACGAATTAGTGCCCGTTGATAAAAATAAATTTGATCTGAAAATATTGAAAGGATATAGTGTTCAGTTTGAAGAGAATGATAAAGGTGAAATCTGTTTCCAGTCAGTTTTATTCAGCCCAACGGTATCATTTAAAGCAAAAAAGAAATGAACATGAAGAATATTTTATTATTATCCTTACTTTTTGTTTTTATTTCCTGCAAAACGAAAAATGAATATGATAATATCATCCGGAATGGAATGATATACGATGGTAATGGTGGTGAGCCTTATAAGGCTGACATTGGCATCAAAGCAGACACTATTGCATTTATAGGCGATCTTTCGAATGCATCAGCAACAGATGAAATTGATGCGAAAGGAATGGCAGTTGCCCCGGGCTTTATTAATATGCTGAGTTGGTCAAATGAATCCTTAATCGAAGACGGTAGTTCACAAAGTGAATTAAGGCAAGGCGTGACACTTGAAGTATGGGCGAGGGTTCAAGTATGGGACCATTGAATCCGCGAATGAAAGAGTTGTTGAAAAAAGGACAGAGGGATATTAAATATAATATTGAGTGGAATACACTCGGCGAATACCTGGATTGGCTGGAGAAAAAAGGCATCAGTTGTAATGTAGCGTCGTTTGTTGGCGCCACCACTGTTCGTGAATATGTAGTGGGCGAAGATGATCGGGATCCCACACCTGCCGAAATGGATAGTATGAGATCATTAGTAAAACAGGCGATGGAAGAAGGTGCCATGGGAGTTGGTACGTCTTTAATATACCCACCGGCTTTTTTTGCAAAAACGAATGAATTGATAGAATTATGAAAAGAAGCTTCCCGATACAACGGGATGTATATTTCGCACATTCGGAATGAAGGAAATAAATTATTTGAAGCGGTTGATGAATTGATCAGGATATCAAAGGAAGCAAACCTTCCAGCCGAGATCTATCATTTGAAAGCGGCGGGAAAAGATAACTGGTGGAAAATCGACAGTCTTGTAAAGATCATCAACAAAGCAAGAAACGAAGGATTGAAGATCACGGCTGATATGTACACTTATAATGCAGGCGCTACCGGGTTAACCGCAGCGTTTCCACCCTCGCTGCAGGATGGAGGGTTTGACAGCTTGTGGCATCGTTTGCAACGGCCTGCTATCCGGGAACAAATGAAAAAGGCGATGAATACAAATGCAGAGGATTGGGAAAATACTTATTATGGCGCCGGTGGTGCAAAAGGGGTTTTGTTACTTTCATTCCGACAAGATTCTCTCAGAAAATATATCGGAAAAACACTGGCAGAAGTAGCAAAGATCAGGAACACTTCGCCGGAAGAAACAGCTATGAACCTCATCATGCAGGACAGCACACGCATCGGCGTATCTTATTTTTCCATGGATTCAAATAATATCAAAAAAGAAATTGCACTCCCTTGGATGAGCTTTTGTTCTGATGCTGAGTCAATGGCGCCGGAAGGAGTTTTTATAAAAACAAATCCACATCCAAGAGCCTATGGAAGTTTTATTAGAGTTCTCGGAAAATTTTCAAGAGATGAAAAAATAATTTCACTGGCCGATGCCATCCGTAAACTTTCAAAATTGCCGGCAACCAATCTGAAACTTCAAAAGCGCGGCGAATTGAAAGCTGGCAACTATGCCGACATAGTGATTTTTGATCCCGCTACTGTCGAAGACCACGCGACTTTTGCAAAACCACATCAATATGCAACAGGAGTAATTCATGTTTTTGTAAATGGTGTGCAGGTATTAAAAAATGGAGAACATACCGGTGCAAAACCCGGAAGGTTTGTTAAGGGCCCGGGTTATAAAATCAACAATAACTAATCACGTCAATAATGCAGGTAAATATTCGAAAAGCAATGAAAGCAGATTGTCCAAGATTAATGGAGCTGATAAGGGAACTGGCGATCTATGAAAAAGCGCCGGATGATGTAACCGTGACGATGGAGCATTTTGCGGAAAGTGGTTTTGGAAAAAATCCAGTCTGGTGGGCATTTGTTGCCGAAGTGGATGGAATAAGTAGAAGGATTTGCACTTTACTATATCCGTTATTCGACATGGAAAGGACAAGCCATGTATCTTGAAGACATCATTGTAACAGAAGAATGCGGGGAAAAGGAATCGGAAGGCTTATTATTTGAAAGGTTGATAGAAGAAGCAAAAGAAAAAAAATTCAATCGCATAATCTGGCAAGTACTGGACTGGAATGAACCTGCTATAAATTTTTACAAAAAATACAATACCAGCTTTGATGATGAATGGGTGAATTGCAGTTTATACGTATAACAAAAGGTACTCTAACTCACCCCTTCTACCTGCATCTCTTTATCGATCTTCAATATCAATCCCTGCAATACTTTTCCGGGGCCTGCTTCCGTAAATTATGAGCGCCATCTCTGATCATGGCCTGAACACTTTGTGTCCAGCGAACTGGGCTTGTCAGTTGATCAATCAGGTTTTGTTTTATTTCTTCTTTATCCATGATCGCACTTTGCAGCTACATTCTGGTAAATGGCGCATGCAGGTGTATGGAAAGTTGTGGATTCAATAGCAGCTTTTAATTCTTCTTTTGCCGGTTCCATCAACGGTGAATGAAAAGCTCCGCCAACAGGTAATACCAATGCTCTCTTGGCACCTGCTGCTTTCATTCTTTCACAGGCAATATCAATTCCTTTGACCGATCCACTGATCACCAATTGACCAGGACAATTATAATTGGCGGGAACCACTATTTCTCCGGTTTCTTTCTGCACTTCATTACAGATAGCTTCTACTTTTTCATCCGCCAGAGCTAAAACCGCCGCCATAGTTGACGGATTTAATTCGCAGGCCTTTTGCATGGCTTTTGCCCGGATAGCAACCAGATTCAGGGCATTTTCAAAACTTAATGTTCCATTTGCCACCAATGCAGAAAATTCTCCAAGTGAATGACCAGCTACCATATCAGGCTTTGAACCTGCACCCGATCAATGGTTCTGAATGCGATCACTGAATGAAGAAAAACGGCAGGTTGGGTAACATTGGTTTGTTTCAGATCTTCTTCACTGCCATTAAACATGATATCGGAAATCCGAAAGCCTAGAATCTCATTTGCCTGTTCAAATAATTTTTTTGCAAAAGCGCTGTTGTCGTAATGTTCCTTTCCCATTCCCGGAAACTGAGATCCCTGTCCGGGAAATACATAGGCATGTTTCATTATTCGTTATCTTAACTAAAACAAAAATGCCACAAAGACTTTATCTAAAAAAATCTTTATGCTATATGCAAAAAATAGACTGCATCTATCAGCTCAGATTGGCTGAAATCAGTTTCAAAAACTCGCTGCGGGTTGAGTTCTTATGAAATTCTCCATCAAAAGCCGAAGTAGTAGTTACTGAATTTTGTTTTTGCACGCCCCGCATCATCATACATAAATGCTGCGCTTCAATAACAACTGCCACACCCATCGGGTTCAATGTTTCTTTAATGGCATTCATGATCTGAACGGTCAATCGTTCCTGCACCTGCAGCCGTCTTGCATATACATCTACTACCCTGGCAATTTTACTTAATCCCGTGATCCAGCCGTTTGGAATATAAGCAATATGCGCTTTCCCAAAAAAAGGAAGCATGTGATGTTCGCACATACTATACAATTCAATATCCTTTACTACGATCATTTCACTGACAGGCTCATGAAATTTGGCAGAATTTAAAATGGCGTGTGCATCCAGGTGATATCCCTGTGTCAGATATTGCATTGCTTTCGCCAAACGTTCCGGTGTTTTTTCAGTCCTTCCCTTTCAGCATCTTCTCCAAGTAAACCCAAGACTTCCCGATAATTCTTAATCAATCCCGAAGTAATTTTTTCATCGTACTGTTCTGTTTTTTTATATGCCATATTTCAATTTTTTTATTCGATTTGCTATTCAACCGGGTATTCCACAAAATTCCTCGGCGTTTCATATAACCTTATCTGCATATCCATTTTTTTATCAATATGCGGACGCAATAATTTATAAATAACAACGGCAATATTTTCTGCAGTTGGGTTCAAGTTTTTAAATTCTTTTGTATCAAGGTTCAGGTTTTTATGATCAAACCGTGAATGAATTTCTCTTTTTATCAAGATCAGACAGTTCTTTCAAATCTATGACATACCCGGTTTTTTATCCGGCTTTCCCACCACTTTTACTTCCAATTCATAATTATGTCCATGATAGTTGGGCAATGCACATTTGCCAAATACCTCCTCATTCTTTGTATCATCCCAATCGGGGTTGAACAGCCGGTGCGCTGCATTAAAATGTTCTTTTCTGAAAACTGCACTTTTTGCTCATACAAAATTTTCGATTTGAAATCTTATAACAATTTTATATCTCAAATTTCAATACTGATTATTCTCCAAAATATTCTACATAAATCCTCGGCGTTTCATACAATTTAATACAATGCAATCGTACCCCTTCCGGTAAATTAGGTTTTAGTTCCTTCCATATACCATAGCAAGATTTTCCGTACTGCACATTTTTCCTTTCATAAAATCTACATCCATATTCAGGTTGCGATGATCACTTTCTCAATAATATGTTCCTTGATGATATTACTTAGTTGTTTTACATCACATACAAACCCGGTATCCGGATCGGGTTCTCCTTTTACTGTCACAAATAATTCATAATTATGCCCATGCCAGTTTTCATTGGCGCATTTGCCCAAATACCTCCTCATTCTTTTCGTGGCTCCAGCCAGGGTTATAAAGTTTATGCGCAGCATTAAAATGTTCCAGTCTTGTCAGGTACACCATAGTTGTCAAATGGGCGCAAAGTTAATGTATCATTCATTACGCAGGAAATGCGACATTTGCGCCAGTAATCCCAGCAATGAATATGTTTATTGATTGCTGCAACTGCAAAAGAAATAATTCCTTTCATCGATCACTATCGGGATCGCGACAATAAACCTGATATTGACATATTGATTACTGGTATTGGCTTAACCGCTACCACTTATGCTCTGACAAAGCATGTCAGCCTGAAAAAGCCTAATCTTGTAGTGCAGGCCGGCATTGCAGGATGCTTTGATAAGAATATTTCTCTGGGTTCGGTTGTTGCAGTGAAACAGGATACTATTGCCGATCTAAGCGTAATTGAAAACAAGCAATTGAAGACAATGTTCGATTTGAAATTAATTTCCTGATCAGTTTCCTTATCGCAATGGCTGGCTGATAAATCCTAATAGACAATTAATTAAAAGAACGATTGAAAGAAGCTGTAAAGCTGTTTCCGTCAACCAGATCACGACTACAAAACAAATGATCGCACTTTACCAAAAAAAATTTCGGCCGTTGCTCGAATCAATGGAAGGCGCAGCAGTGCATTATGTATGCCTTGAAGAAAAAATTCCTTTTTTGCAAATAAGAAGGTTTCCAACTATATCGGCGAAAGAGATAAGAAGAAATGGAACATGAAAGAAGCAATCATCAACCTGAATAAAGAATTGATCGGTCTGTTTGAGAAACTTTAAACAAAAATCAGGAAACTTGAAATTTACCCTTGGCTTTTCTCCTTGCCCCAACGACACCTTCATTTTTGATGCATTGGTTAATAAAAAAATAGATACAGAAGGATTGGAATTTGAACCGGTATTGGAAGATGTGGAAACATTGAACCAATGGGCGCTGCAGGGCAAACTAGATATTACCAAACTCAGCTTTCCGGCTTTTTTTCAATCATTGGATAAATATGTTTTGCTCAATGCAGGCAGCGCATTAGGTAAAGGCGTAGGTCCAATTCTAATATCAAATACAGAATCCGATAATCAAAAGTCGAGAAATAGAAAAATCAACTGTTGCATTGCCCGGAAAAAACACGACGGCAAATCTCCTTTTTAGTTTTGCATATCCTGAAGCCATGAATAAAAAATTCATGATCTTTTCTTCCATTGAAGATGCCGTATTGAACGGCCACACTGACCTCGGAGTTATTATTCATGAAAATCGATTCACCTACCAACAAAGAGGTTTGCAAAAGGTCTTAGATCTTGGTGAATACTGGGAACAAAAAATGAAAGTCCCTATTCCATTTGGCGGAATTGCTGGTAAAAGGTCGATTGACAGGTCAACAAGTTCAAAAATTGATAGGTTGATAAAAAAAAGTCTTGAATACGCATTTGCTGATTATCCTGCGATCACTGAGTATGTAAAAAAACATTCGCAAACAATGAGTGAGAGTGTAATGAGGCAGCATATAGATCTCTATGTGAATAATTACTCCGCTGATCTTGGCCCCGAGGGTAAAAAAGCCATCGAAATTTTATATTCAGTTTTTGCCCGGCAACAGGAAGGAACGAAAAACATCATTTCATCAGGTCAGCTATTCCTTTCGTAAAATCCATTTATGCAATTATTAACTATGGATTTTCTTTGAACGTGTATTACATCATTAGTTTTATACACCAACTTCACCACATGAGAAAACTACTCCTTGCTTTTTTGTTTGTCCAATGCATACTTGCTGCCTCCGCACAAAATACCAAGATTCAAAATCAGCGGTTGAAAGTCTTTATTGACTGCAGCAATACGTGGTGCGATATGACCTTCATCCGATCTGAGATCAATATTGTTGACTTCCTGCTCGACCGCCAGGCTGCTGATGTACATGTGCTGATAACAGAGCAAGAGACAGGAGGTGGCGGAAGTCAGTATCAGTTTATTTTTTTTGGGCAAAACCAGTTTAAGCAAATGACAGATACGATCCGGTTCAATACTGATGCTAATGCGACAGAATTTGAAGAAAGAGACCTTTTAATAAAATACCTGAAACTGGGCCTTACCCGCTATATCGTCAAAACAGGTATGGGAAAAGACATCGTGATCGAAATGAAAAAAAAGGAAAGTGGAAAGAAGAAAGAAGACGAAACTACTTCTTCAACGACTACAAAAGATCCCTGGAATTATTGGGTATTCAGGGTTGGTGCTAATGGGAATATTAATGCCGACGAAGTATATAAAAGCTCCCGGATAAGCGGCAATTTTTCTGCCAACCGCGTGACTGAAGAACTTAAAACAGGATTTGAAATTTATGCAGCAAAAAACAAAACTACTTATGAACTCGAAGATGATAACGGAAACAAAGAAAAATTAATTATTAAGAACAATGATTACAGTGTTCAGCATTTCCTCGTAAAGAGCATTAACAATCACTGGTCTTATGGCTATGAAGCGATTTTTTCCCGGAATAGTTTTTCTAACAATAAATCACGGCTTCTATTCAATACTGGTATTGAATATAATGTCTTCCCGTATAAAGAAGTAAATACAAGATTCTTTACACTTGCATATACTGTTGATGTACGACGCAACAATTATTTTGACACCACGCTGTATGATAAGATCAATGAAACCCTCCTTGGTCATGGGTTTGAAAGCAAACTTACTTTTAATCAAAAGTGGGGAAATTTAGCCTTCGGTTTACAATATCATAATTATCTCCAAAACTGGAAATATTTCAACCTCGGCATCAACACCGAGGTGAATGTCCGCATAACCGGCGGACTCTCTTTCAATATCTACACTTCAGCGGAACTGACCCGTGATCAAATATTTCTTCCCAGAGAAGGCGCTACTTCCGAAGAGGTGCTTACCCGCAGGCGACAACTTGCATCAGGATATTATTTTTATACATACTTTGGTATCAGCTATCGCTTCGGCTCCAAGCTGAACAATTTTGTCAATCCCAGGTTTGATTAAGAGTTATTTTTTAATGCCTTTGAATAAACTTCAAGACAGCGTTTGCGGGCAAATTCATGCTCTATTATCGGTCGCGGATAAGTAAAGTCTTCAAACTCCGGCACCCATTTCCGGATATATTTTAATTCAGGATCAAATTTTTTTGTTTGGAGGTATGGATTAAAAATCCTGAAATATGGCGCTGCATCGCATCCGCTCCCTGCGGCCCACTGCCATCCGCCGTTGTTAGCAGCAAGATCAAAATCCAATAATTTTTTGGCAAAATAAGCCTCACCCCATCGCCAATCTATCAATAGATGTTTTGTCAGAAAAGATGCGACGATCATCCTGACGCGATTATGCATATAACCGGTCGCGTTCAATTCACGCATCCCCGCATCCACAATCGGGTAGCCGGTCAGCCCGTTGCACCAAGCCTCAAATTCTTTTTCATTATTTCTCCAATTTATCTTGTCATATTCTGGTTTGAAAGAATGTTGCACAACGCCCGGGAAATGCCACAAAATCATCTGGTAAAAATCCCGCCATATCAGTTCATTCAAAAAAGATTCGTTTAACGAACCTGCCTTCCGGGCCAATTCCCGGATGCTGATGGTGCCGAAACGAAGATGAACGCTAAGTCGTGAAGTTCCGTTGACAAATGGAAAGTCGCGACGATCCGCATATTCCCTGATCATGTTTTCGTCCCATTTCCTTCCGGGAAAAGATTGGCTTGTTGTTTTAAATCCCATGGATTCCAGCGAAGAAATCTCCTTTTTTTCCTGCTTGTAAAAATTGGTGAAATATTTTTTTGCCGGATATGATTTCAAATAAAAATCACTCAGAAGAGATTTCCACTTTTTTGAATAAGGGGTAAAAATTGTATACGGTTTATGATCGTCCTTACTTACTTCATCTTTTATCAAATACAACCTGGTCTTTATACGTATGAAAGGAAATGCCATTCGCTTTTAATGAGTCAATAATTTCCTGATCCCGCTTTCTGGCATACGGTTCGTAATCATGATTGGCAAAAACTTTTTCAATGTTATAGTCCCGTATTAATTGTTTGAAAACTTCTCTGGGAAATCCATACCGGACATCAAATGTGGAACCTGATCTCATCAGCACTTCCTGGATATCTTCGAGTGACTTGCGGATAAATTCAACCCTTCTATCTGTTTTATCCATCAACTCGTCAAGAATATTTCTGTCAAAAATAAAAACAGGCACAACTGGCTTACCTTCCTGTAGAGCATGATATAAGCCCGCATTATCATTGAGACGCAGGTCACGACGAAACCAGAAAATATTAACGACTTGCTTCATAAATAAAGAGGCTCGACAAATTCTTTATAGATCTTAAGCGATTGCGTATTCACATAAATTTTATCCCTGAACCGGTCTACCCATCGAATTCCGTACATAGCATTGGTCAAAAAAACCTCATCAAATGTTTCCATATCGTTTTTTGTCACTACGCCTTCGCGAAGCTCATAGCCCCTTGCTTTTAATTTTTCGACCAGGTATTTCCTCATAACACCGTTCACACATCCTTCTCCCAGGGCCGGGGTAATGGTCAGACCTCCTTTTATTAAAAAAATATTGGCGATCGTGGCATCTGCAATTTGTCCTTTAATATTATTAATAAGGCAGTCATCCAGTTTTTTCTCTTTTGCAAACTGCGCAGCCATTACATATGGAAGAAAGTTAGCTGATTTCAGGTTGGAAAAGACATCACAGGTTTTTTGCATGCCAGGGAAAATATCAATAGTATACCCGTTTTTATTTATCGCATTCACGGAAGTATCGGCGGGCCAACATTCAATTAAATATTGCAGCTGTGTATTTTTAATATTTAGTCCTCCATCCCCGCGAAACACTGATAGTCTTATCCTTGCCAATTCTGCACATTTATTCTTTTTACATATACCTGATATTTCTCCACGAAGCTTATGTGCCTTGAACATCGGCGGGATTTGAAACTTCACAAGTTTTATCCCATTAAATAATCGTTCAAAGTGATATTTTTCAAGAATGATCTTTCCATTGATCATTTTCATTGTCTCAAATAATCCATCGCCATACCGATAGCCCCGGTTGTCAGCCAAAACACCGGCTTATCAGCGGGAAGTATTTTACCATTAAAGCAAATAAAATTCATGCGATGAAAATAAAATAAAAATGCCATCTCGCCTGAAGCGGGATGGCATTGCTTTATGCTGATTACTCTTTAAGTGATTAATCTTGTTCGACTAATCCGGCTTTGACAGCATACATTACCAGGCCGGCCATTGATTTGGTGCCTGTTTTTGTTTTCAGTTTATCACGGATAGCTTCCACTGTGCGTGGACTAAGGTCAACGATATCTGCAATTTCTTTAGTGCTTTTTTCATCACACATCAGTTTCAGAATCGTGATTTCTTTATCGGTAAGCTGTACGTCTTGTGGCATAGAAGACTCTACGGTACGTTTAGTACGCAAACCGCTAAGAAGAGCCTTATTGGTAAGATCATTGAAATAAAAATCCTGTTCGAATACACCACTTGATAGCCTCATAGATCATTTCCGATCCTGATTCTTTTGTCAGGTAAGAATTGGCACCTATTTCCATCATCCGTGATATGACAGAATGATCATTATGCATTGAAAGCATGATCACTTTCACATTGGGATATAAGCTTTTTGATCTCCGGCAAAGTAGCCAGCCCATCCATGATCGGCATCTGGATATCAAGAAGTACTACATCAGGCTGAATATGTCTGTAGAAGATTTAATAGCTGCATTCCATTTTCGGCTTCAGCTACCATTTGAATATCCTTTCGGCTGGAAAGCGATGTTTTTACGCCGGTACGGAACAGGGCATGGTCATCTGCAATGGCTACTTTAATTACTGAGTTGTTGGTTTCGTGATTTTTCATGGGGTTGATATTGGTAAAAAATGGTGGTCTCTATGTATTTGTTCGCGGGTGCAAATTGAAAAATTCCTGCAACATATCCCATAGTAGAAGTACTTGATTTCAAATTTGCGGAAAGTACCGGTGTTAAAATGCAATCTAAAATTTTATTTAATAGAAACTTTACTAATGAATAATTCAGTGTTATTACGAGTCTTACAGTAAATGCCGAATAGATTAAATAGGGAAGTTATTGCTCTTGTTCACATCGGGATGTGAATATATTTTTGATCTCAGAAAGTTGATTGCAAGGATGACTCGTTAGATCCTACTCATCCAATGTCCAAACCGTCCAGAAAGTTATTTCCAATTCCCTTGAAAAATCCAAACGACACTCTCCACCAATCAACTTTCTATATTTTTTATAAAGCCTGACCGTTTTTAATTCCAGCGATCGTATGCAAAAAACCGTGATGTCCTTGTCTGTGATTAACCGTTAAACCTTGTCCGATTGAAACAACGTATTTAAATCATTTTCTTTCATAACAGTAACGTAACCCCTGCCCGATGGAGGGGTTTTTTTGCGCAAGCGAATCGAAAACCAAGGCAGCTTGTTACATGTAAAGGCGGGTGGGCCGAAACATGTGGCAGGCTGCTCTTTATATCCTGTGTTGGCCCCGCAGTTTTTTTTAAAAAAAGCTATTTTATCCTGTAAAGTATTAAAACCTTAATACCTCGTTTACACACGGGTAATACGCTGTTTTTAATTTAACTGTGGAAACAGAATTTCTAACTATTGAAAACCAGCCAATGCCGGAAACCCTGCAATCCCGATCCAATACTTCTTTTGTAAAAGAGATAAGAAAAATAGACCCGGCGATAAATTCAACTATTACAATTCCGGTACTAGCGCAAGTAAAAACTATATCAGGAAAAAAAGAGGAAACTCTTACTTTTTCCGATCTGCCATTTGATGAATGGAATCTACCTCCCCAACAGGAAGGCTATATAAAATGCAGTAAGCATGATTTTCTTTGACCAAAAAATTATTACTATCGCCTCATTGATTGGCTAAAGACGTTCAGCGATTATATAGGCTCTTGGGTCTCCCAATGTGAATTTCTTTTTGCCGGGGATACTGTAAACCTCTTTTAATTCAAACCCGGCGTTTGTTAACAGTGCTTCCATTTCGGCTACAGAAAATATAAAATCAACGGCTTGTTTTTTTTCCATACTTCCGTCGGGTGAAAGAAAAATTGAGTCGGATTCAACGCGGGTGGGATGAAAAAGGAACCTGCTCTCACAAATATGTTTCAATCCGTTTGTTTCGCTCCATGATCTTGAAACAAAATTCCTGATAACTATTTCTGCCAGCGACCAAGTATTGATCAGCAAATTTGCTCCTTCTTTCAAATGAGAATTCAGATTTGTCAATAGGCCACTAACCTCTGTGGCATTAAAAAAATTCAGGCTATTCCCCATACACAAGGCAAGATCATATTTCTTTTCAATTTTATATTCCAGTATATCTGCTTTAATCACATTTAATGAAAGCTCCTCTTTTTTTGCTATTCCTTCTATTTCTGTGGTGTACTCATCAAGGTTATCAACTGCAGTGACGTTCAAACCTTTTTTTGCCAGCGCAATAGCATGACGACCGTAACCACACATAATATCCAATACGTTATTGCCTGGCTCCAGGTTAAAGTATTGCACCATAAAGTCAACTTCCTTTGGCGTCAGTTCTGCGGGAATAATAGATCTCCAGATATCTTTATAATACCCGTCAAAATAGATGTCATTGATATTATTCATTTGGGAGATTTAAAAATAGATTCAGTAAATGGTTCGCAAACTTCGAAGCCTCCCTTCGGCAGAGATTAAGAGCGGTCTATTCGAGCAGCTTGTTCCGCATGGCATACATCACCAAGCCGGCGATGGTCTTGGCGCCCACTTTTTGTTTCATATTCTGTCGGATGGTTTCAATGGTCCGGGGACTAAGAAAGACCTCTTTTGAAATTTCTTCTGTGGTCTTATCGTCAGCGATCAGCTTTAATATCCTTATCTCTTTTTCCGAAAGCTTTACCGGGTTAGGATAAAATTGGCGAACGGTTTTTTTATGTTGTAGTTTCAGAAGCACTGCCTTATTCACCAGTTCGTTAAAATAAAAATCATCGTTCATGCAGGTAAGAATAGCCTGGTAAATCTCTTCAGGGTCAGTAGTTTTAGTCAGGTAAGCATTTGCGCCCATCTCCATCATTTTAGTGATCATTTCCTGATCGTCGTACATGGTCAGCACAATGATCTTCAGATTTTCATATTCCTTCCGGATCATGCTGATAGCATTAATACCATCTATTTCGGGCATCCGGATATCCATCAATATCACGTCGGGTAATTTCAGTTTCAGTTTGTGCATCAGGTCTTTACCATCTTCAGCTTCCCAGAGTATTTTAAGATATTCTTTGTCTTTCAGGGCCATGCGGATACCATCGCGAAATATTTTGTGATCGTCAGCAATGGCGACCTTAATCAGCTGAGCGGTGTTCATAGATAGTTTGGTTTTACAGTCTTTTTAGGGGTAATAAGAATTTTTCAGAGGCCAAAAGTAGTTTTTTTTGAAATTCATTGTCATTATAGAAGGCTCTGCATTAAAAATATTAATCGCTTTATATTTTATTATTCTTCTATGTATATTAAACTTTAGAAGATATCTCCGAAAATATACTTTTTGTACCGTAAAAACCAGTGTCTGAAAACCACGCGTTACTGCTCTTGTGTACAAATTTGGCTTCCATATATTTGTTGCAAGTTGATTGACGAGGATTAGCCCCTCAAACATCCAATATCCTTAGTCCCGCTTTTAAAAGAGCGGGAGAAACCGTCCAAAACCTGATTTCCAAATCCATTGAAGACCACAGCAAGTCCAATGTCAATCAACTTCTTTTTTTTCAACCCCGGAATATCTCAGGTGATGCCAGATCACTTTTTTTAGACTCTTAATTTTCTTTCCACAGCTGTTTACAACTCTCGATTTGCGTGAATTTTCCCGGTAAACTTGCTATTTTAATCTTCGTAAAAATACGAAATATACTTAGAAAAACTACCCTTTTTACAAAGTAAGTTTTCTGAGTAAAAATCGATGAAACACTCTCCTGTGCTGCATTTCATCATTTTATAAGGGCTGCTCCCTAATCAAAACCCGTAGAGTATGCCGTGACTATGGGTAATTTTTACACAACAAATCGATTTGATCAAGTTTTAAATGTTACTGTTATGAAAGTTAATGTAAAAAGAGTTAAGCCTACTGAGGACGATGGACCTGGAATCTTTATTTGGATTGACTGATTTTTAGGCTTTGATTATTAATTTCTCTAAAGGTTTTCTATATTTGGACAAAATCCAGATTTATAGAAAGCCTTTTTTATTATATACTTTTCTACTCCTTTCTGCTTCCACCATTACTTTTCCTGGTTCTGCATCAAAAAATTAACAGGGATAAAAAGGTTTGGACGCTTATAATCTATTGCGGAAGCATATTTCTATTTTTACTACTACAGGATTTTATCTCCAAGAGAATCTATAACCCGGCATACACTTTACTTGAATTTTCTTTTTTTGCTTTATTAATATTACAGCAATTAAAATTTCGTGTACGAAAACTTTTGCTTATTTCTTTATCAGCTTTCTTTTTTATATTCCAAATCATTTATTTCGTTGCAAACGACAAAAAAATTTTAGGTTCTATCCCTATGCATATTCAAAATTTTATCAAATGGTTTGGGATTTACCACAATAAAAAAAACTTTGACTCCATTCCGATAGGTGTTGAAACCATCCTGATTTTTATTTTTATTTTCTTTTTTCTTTATGAGCAATTAAAAGATGTCAAGGACCTGCCTATTTATTCTCATTATTTTTTCTGGATATCGATTGGACTCTTTATTTACTTAGGAGGTTCATTTTTTATTTATATTTATGCTAATACCTTGTCGCGACAGGAGACCGATCAATATTGGTTTTTCACGTATGTAGTTGAAATAATCAAAAATTTGCTGTTCACAGCAGCTGTTGTTATATATTCAAAGAATCCGAATAAAACAAGTGTAAACCGGGCTGTACCAAACCTGGATTTCATGTAGTTAAAAGCAATTCAAACTAATCAATGTTTCTTCTTCAAGCCACTAACCCTTCCGGAGTATCCTTCGTGCTATTTATCGGCACAATAGGGATGCTTGTACTTACCATCGGGTTAGTGCTGTTTATCATTTTTCACCAACGAAGAGTTTCCCGCTACCAGCAGACATTGCAAAAAATGGAGCAGGAGCAACAAAAGATACTATTGAGTGCCTCCATAAAATTACAGGAAGAAGAGCGCCAGCGTTTGGCTGCCGACCTGCATGATGATGCGGGTCCCTTACTCGCAACTGCCCGTCTTTACTTAAATGAAAACCTGGTGAACCAGGACAAAGCTACCCAGTTGCAATCCATCTTCCAGGCAAGACAGATCATAGATGACACTATACAGCTCGTACGTAACATTAGCCACAGCCTGATGCCGCCTACACTGAAAAATTTTGGTTTGGAGTCCGCCATAAATGATCTGTTTCAGAAGATCAGCGGTTCAGGAACTATGAATGCCAGCAGCCGCTTTCATGATTATAAAGACCGGTTGAAGCCTGAAAAAGAGTTGGTTGTTTTTCGTATCGTACAAGAACTAGTTAATAATATTCTTAAACACAGCAGTTCAAGCTTTATTCATCTCACCCAGAATGTACATGGCGATAAATTTTACCTGCGAATTCATCACGATGGAAAAGGAATTGTTCAGGCAGATTTTGATAAGCTGAATAAGAGTAATGTTGGGCTTGGATTGAAAAATATCAGCAGCCGGCTGAGAGTAGTGCAGGGCAATATTGTTTTTGAAAAGGATATCTCGCAGACATATTATAAAGTGACAATCGAATTGCCGCAAGATGAACAATACGAATAGGAGTTGGGGATATTAGTTCGGTAAAGTTGTCAACTTTTTGTACTTTTTAAAATCCACTATCTTTGAATATTATCTGATAACTATGGGAATTATTAAAGTCGCGATCGCTGACGATCATAAAATCTTCAGGAAAGGTGTAATTCTTTCCCTGCGGCCGTTTACCAATTTAAAATTTGTGCAGGAAGCGGAGAATGGAGATGAACTGCTCAATGGTCTTGCTGAGTCAGAGCCTGATGTAATATTAATGGACCTGCGTATGCCGGGCAAAGACGGCATTGAAGCCACCAAGATAGTCAGTAAACAATATCCCAATATTAAAGTTCTTGTCCTGAGCATGTACGAAGATGAACGCTTTGTCTATCACCTGATGGAAAACGGCGCCAATGGTTACTTGTTGAAAAATGCCGAGCCGCAGGAAATACGCAGAGCCATCATGGAAGTATATGAAAAAGGATATTATCTCAACAATTTTGTAAACCGTATCCTTCTCAAGAAATCCCATTCAAGACAAAAAGTAATACCATCACTTAACAATGAAATCACGCTAAGCGATAAAGAAAAAGATGTTCTTCGTTTTATCTGCATGGAATTTACTGCGCAGGAAATAGCACAAAAAATGGAAATAAGCCCACGAACGGTGGAGGCCATTAAAGATAGGCTGATGGAACGTTTTGGAAGCAAGAATACTGCGGGACTTGTATTTTTTGCTGTTAAGAATAACCTGATAGATTGAACGCAAAAACGGAGCTCAGTCATCAAATTTCATTTCAGGAATATCAGCATCCGCAATCAATTTGCCTGCGGTTTTTGATTTTATTTCTTCTACACTGACTCCCGGTGCCCTCTCCAATAATTTAAACCCCTGAGAAGTTATATCAAGAACGGCAAGATTGGACACAATCTTTTTTACACACTTTACCCCGGTTAGTGGTAATATGCATTCCGGTAAAAGTTTCGACTCCCCTTTAGGATTTGTGTGCATCATCGCTACGATAATGTTTTTAGCGCTCGCCACCAGGTCCATAGCTCCTCCCATGCCTTTTACCATCTTACCCGGAATTTTCCAATTAGCGATATCTCCCTGTTCACTTACTTCCATTGCGCCAAGTACAGTAAGATCTACCTTGCCGGCACGTATCATTCCAAAACTCATGGCAGAATCAAAAAAAACAGATCCGGGAACCGTCGTTATGGTTTGTTTGCCTGCATTGATAAGATCGGGATCTTCCTCCCCTTCAAGCGGAAAAGGCCCCATACCTAGTAATCCATTTTCGCTTTGTAATACGACGTTTATGTCCCTTGGAATATAGTTAGCGACAAGAGTCGGTATGCCAATACCAAGATTTACATAGTATCCATCTTTTAATTCTTTAGCAATGCGCTGCGCTATTTGTTCTTTTGTCAATGCCATAATTAATATACTTATAGCTGAAATGCTGTTTTGTTCCCAACCGTATTTATCCTGTCTGCCTATTATGGCCCATTTGACTTATTAATTTTTTTCCTCACTGTTCGCTGTTCAATTCTTTTTTCATAATCTTTTCCCTGGAAAATGCGATGAACATAAATACCGGGAGTGTGGATACTATTGGGGTCCAATGTGCCTGCAAGCACCAGTTCTTCTACTTCAGCTATTGTTATCTTTCCTGCCATTGCCATCAATGGATTAAAGTTTCTTGCTGTTTCTTTGTAAATGAGATTTCCACTTGCATCACCTTTCCATGCTTTTACAATTGCAAAGCCGGCATCAAATGCATACTCCATCAGGTAATCCTTACCGTTGAAGTTTCTTGTCTCTTTACCCATGGCAACTTCGGTGCCTACACCAGCCGGAGTATAAATTGCAGGCATACCATAGCCAGCAGCCATGCATCTTGTCGCCAACGTTCCCTGAGGTATCAACTCAACCTCCAATTCGCCGCTCAAAAGCTGCCTCTCAAATTCTGCATTTTCTCCTACATAAGAAGAGATCATTTTCTTTACCTGCTTCTTTTGAAGCATCAATCCTATGCCAAAATCATCAACGCCAGCATTATTAGAAATACAGGTAAGACCTTTCACACCTTTTTTTACTAATGCAGCAATAGAGTTTTCGGGAATACCACACAACCCAAAACCACCAAGCATCAAAACAGCACCATCTTCAATGTCTCTGATGGCCTCTTCAGCATTGGTGACAACTTTATTCATACAAAAAATTGAGAGACAAATTTAGGAAACTTGTATAAGAACCAGAGTTATTTTACATCCTCTATCTCCAATATCTTATTTTGTGTCGAATCGCTTTTCCTTTCAAGTTTTTCTACTGTATATGTTTGTTTCTTGCTCAAGGAATCAAGAATTGTCTTCATTATATCAGGATGCTGGCGATAATATAAATAGCTTCTGTCAAATTCATCTTTACTGATATGATGAACCTGGAAAACCTGCCCATATACCCTGGAACTTTCAGCTATTCTATCAACAGAGTCTTTATTTAATACATAGGCATTCAAAAATTCACCCGCGCTTATCATGCTCCATAATACCGATTGCATTTTTTCTTTTGGCAAAACATCATCGGGAACTTTGCTTTTATCTCCGCAGGAAATTATAAAGATTGAAGCAAATAGAAAGAATAACAGGTTTCTCATTTCAGTTCTTTGTAAGCAGCCGAATTGGTAATATCCAGTTTAGTTAATATATCCCGCACCCGGGTCTTTAGATCCGCATTGGCATGGCTAAATACTTTTACCAGCTCATTGCTTTTTCCCTGGAAAAAAAACTGAAGGATCATCGAATTGGGGTTTTCCGAATTAAGCGTGTTCAAATAATTGAGGCTATTTAATATTCCCTTTCTGGCCTCTTCTTCATTCTCATAAAAAAGATCCATGCCCGAGCGATAATATGAATAGAGTGCGTCGTGTATCAACGCAAAACGATTGTTATTAAGATTCTCTGCCAGCCAATAACGGTTACGAAGTCCTTCAAAAGACTTCCATCCTTTAATATCCCCGGATTCAGGAGCATTGTTGACAATGTTCCATGCTTTTTGAAAATAATTATCTCCGCCACGCAACGAAAACGAACCATAATCAAAGCCAAGAATAATATTTACATAGTAGGCGAATATTGCCGTAAGGTTTGCCGCGACGGGATCATTTCCCTGAACCCTGTTTTCGTTGAATTCAATCGGCTGGAATTCCTGGTAGCGGAACACGACATCATCATCAAGAAAATTAATGATCGGAGAATCGTAAGTAGAGCTGTAAATCGGGCGTGCTGCCTGTACGGTTAGCTTTCCGCGATAGACATTGTTGCCAAGGTCTTGCTCAATACTCAATAAAAAATTGCATTGTATCTTTTCGGTGGATTGGAAGACATCATTTGTCCATTTACGGTTATTAAGAAAATTGGTCAGGTTTGTTTGCAGGGTTTGAAATACGCTTTTATTGACCTGCGTGCTGATCTTACTTGACATTACCGTCAACCTGGCTTGTATTTCCTGCGACTGTGCCGAAACGACCGTAACTGCAAATGAAAGAATAAATAATATCTTTTTATGCATAGTGAAGACGAATTATTGTATCAACAATATCTTTTGCTACTTCGGCTTTCGATTTAGTCTCAAAAGCTATTTCCTTCCCTTTTTTCCGGAATATGGTGATCTTGTTTGTGTCTTTTCCAAAGCCGGCACCTGCATCGTTCAGTGAATTCAAAACGATCATATCCGCATTCTTCTTTGTCAATTTTTCAATGGCATGTTTTTTTTCGTCCGCAGTTTCCAAAGCAAAACCGACCAGGACCTGGCCTTTTTTTTTATTTTCCCCGAGGCTTTTTAAAATATCTTTCGTTTTGGTGAGCTCAAGTTTAAAATGCTCTTCTTTCTTTTTGATCTTTTGCTTTGCTTTTGTTACCGGCGTATAGTCTGCAACGGCTGCTGACATTATTGCAAGATCAGTTTTGGCAAATATCTTATGACATGCTTTGTACATATCATCTGCATTTGTGACTTTTATAAGGTGAATGCCGTTGGCTGAAAATTCCGTTGTTGTCGGGCCCAGGATCAAAGTAACCAACGCCCCCCTGCTATCTAACTCCTTTGCAATGGCTATCCCCATTTTACCCGAAGAATGATTACCAATAAAACGAACTGGATCCAACGCTTCGTATGTCGGGCCCGCAGTTACAAGTGCTTTTTTGCCAAGTAATGTTTTAGTCAAAAAAAAATTGTCAGTAATAAATTGAACGACCTGTTCTGGTTCTGCCATACGTCCATCCCCAAACAGCCCGCTGGCCAGTTCCCCTTTATCTACTGGAATTATTTTATTACCAAATGCCTCGAGTTTTTTGAGATTTTCTTTTGTGGCAGGGTGACGCCACATATCTTCATCCATTGCAGGCGCTACAACTACAGGGCAAATGGCAGACAGATAAACTGCCAACAAAAGATTATCACATTGTCCATTGGCCATTTTTGCCAAGGTGTTACAACTGAGAGGCGCAATAACCATCACATCAGCCCAGCGGCCAAGCATTACATGATTTGTCCAGCTTTGCTCATCGAACACGTCAGTCAAAACGGGATGACGACTTAAAGTAGAAAGGGTAAGAGATGAAACAAAATCTTTGGAAGAAGGAGTCATGATCACTTTCACTTCGGCGCCCGCCTTTACCAGCAACCGTACAAGATATATAGATTTATAGGCGGCTATACTGCCAGTAATGCCCAATAATATCTTTTTCCCTTTTAACATCTTTATCAAATGTACCATTTACTTATAAAACATAAAAGCGATCCCGCCGGAAGCAGAATCGCTTAAACAATTATTTACAATTAGTCTTTAACTAAAAAGTTCATCTTCTTCCTTACGGAAATATACTTTATCCTCCATGAACTCCTGCGTTGCTAATAATGCAGGATTGGGCATCCTTTCATAAGCTTTGGAAATTTCGATCTGCTCTTTATTCTCATGAATCTCTTCAAGGCTATCTGTGTGGCTGGCAAATTCATCCAGTTTATTATGAAGTTCCTCTTTCAGGGAAATATTGATCTGGTTAGCTCTTTTACCGACAATAGCAATTGATTCGTAGATATTGCCTGTTTTGTTTTTTATGTCATCCAGGCTTTTTGTTTCTACATTATTAGTAATGCCGGCACTAAGCTGGCGTCTTAGCTTGCTCATTTTTTAAACTTTTTATTTTTGTTTGTGATAAAGTCAGGTATTCTTCGGCCTCTTTGCGCAATTTACTATCAGGGAACCGATCAACAAAATCCTGGTATTCATTTATGACCTGCCCAAACCGTTCTGCTTTTTTCTCCTCTACGCTTAATTCGGCATACCGATAGTAAGATTTTATGATCATCAGCTTGTATTCGTCTGCCCGCATTGACTCGGGAAATGTGTTAAGCAAAGCGGTAAAAGCCACTCCTGCAGCACGAAACTGGCCCATATCATAATATAATTGTGCACTTTTAAAATCTTTTATCTCCAACTTCTTTCTGCCTGCATCTATAATTTCATTAGCTTCTTTATTCCTGGGCGATCCAGGATGCGTATTAATAAAGGTTTGCATCATTCCAATCGCCTTTATCGTATTTGTCTGATCCAATTCCGGCTTAGGAGATTGTTTATAATAACAATAAGCCCTCATATAATCCACTTCCTCCGACTTTGGACTATTAGGAAATATTTCCAAAAAGGTTTTAAAAAGGTTCTCTGCATTTGTGTAATCCTCCTGGAGGTAAGCGCAATAAGAATATTTATAATAAATATCCGCGAATTCCGGCCGTGTTTTATAATACGGCATCACATCCTCATAAAGCGCCTGGGCCTTAGTATACTTCTTTTTTACAAAATATTGTTCAGCGATCCGCAGCTTATATTCCGGATCAGGGCTTTTTAGTATTTTATTTATTCCCCGGCTGCAACTCCCGAGAAAAATAATTGCTATGAGAACTGGTACAAAACGCATAAAGGTGTGCAAAGGTAATTGATACAGGCAAATCTTGCTTAAAAAATATAAGTATCCAAAGGAAAAGGGTTAAGCTTTTGATAAAGAGAATTGCCAGATAATCAATGGATACCGATGTAATTGTTTGTTTTCGTTCTGTGAAGGGCATAAAAAAACCCTCCCCTTTCCGGGGAGGGTACTTAATCTATCAGCAAAAAGTAATCACCTACTTAGTTAACTTTTACGAAGATTGGGGTGCGGAGGAGCTACAGTGTTCGGACCATCTTCACCTTCTGCAGCACCACGGAGATCGACCGTATTACAATCGCCACCTTCCTGACCATAGTTGAAGATAAAACGGTCCGCACTGATACCTTGTTTGTCTACAAGGTATGTAATTACCTTATTGACATGATCCCAGCTTAACTGCTGTTGTCTCTTATCTGATGCGCAGTAGCCGATAACAACAACTTTACATTCAGGATTATTACGCATTCTGGATGCTACTGATTGTAATACAGTTTCAGCATCTTTAGTCAATTGGTTAGAATTCGATCTGAAAGAGATACTTGGTAATGCTCCCATCTTGGTAGAACAATCGACAGGAGGCCTGCCCCATCCTGGACATGTAGAATCCGGGCAAGGTACAGGACATTTGCCTACACCATCCGCATCAACCGGCTGACAATAAGTTGGAGTAACAAGTTCTTTGTCCTTACAATCAGGAACGCCATCACCGTCAGTATCGCGGCTTACACCGTGTGTATCAACCGGGCAACCGGCAGGTGTTTGCTCACGGTCAAATTGATCCGTAACGCCATCGCCATCACTATCAGGTAATACTGGCTTTGGCAACTTCATGATCTTAGGATTGCGTATTTCAGCATAAGCGTAATCCAATGGGTTCAGCCACCAGAGTGGTTCAACAGATTTAGAACCAAGATTTATATTAAGACCAACACTCAAAAAATTGTAAGAGTCATAGTCTCCGGTCAACGCAGCATCGCCTGTTGGGTGCTCTTGCCACATTTGGCCATCGAGTAAATCATCCTTGGTGATAGTAAACCTGTCTTCAATAGCAAGGTTCAAACGAGTGCTCAGTTTGAAAGCTACGCCAAAACCAAAATGCCCGACGGGCTTAAATGTTTTACCACCGATTTTCGGACGGCGATCACCGTGATTTTGAGCCGGCGTCTCATAGCTGTCATCCATAAGGTCCTTTAGTTCTTTTCGCTTGGCATGCCGGTCTGCAAAAGCAGCCTGGGCGGGAAAAGTATAAGGAGTTGTACCGTTAAGTGCATTTATTTTGGCTTCGTAGATCATGCCCCCAATTCCGGCAAGTCCATACATTACAAGACCCGTTTTGGATTTGTGAAAGCGGATATTATTCAAAGTGAATATCCCATCCAAAGAAAGGTCCTGGACATTTGTTTTGTAATTGTAAAATACTGGATTGACGTTAGGTGTATAAGCGCTCCACGCCGGGTTTTTCCCATAATTGTAGGATTGTCTGAAATGAAGCCCTTTTCCGATGCCATACATATATTCCAGCCTGGCTGAGAATATATAACCAAACGCCTTTCTTACATGAACTCCAAAACCAGGAGTTGGAAAAATAGCAGGAACGTCGCCGCTAATCGTGAAAGCGCCAACTTTTACTCCGACCTCCCATTGGTTTCTGGGTTTTGCCGGGAAATTATTAGTGCCTGCCATAAACTCAGTGTACTGCGGCATTCGTTTCGCCGGGATCACCGACGAATCTTCGTAAGACCGTACCTGGGTTTGTGAAAATGATGCTGAAAATAACAGGCAGAAAATGCCTGCCAATAGGATGTACTTTTTGCTAGCCATAACTAAGGATTAAGATTTTAACAAAAATTCAATGAGTCGTTAAAGCGCAAAATTATGACTTACTCCTTAATTACCAAATTTTTGTAATATTATTTAATAGGAACACCATTTTATTTTTCCGTTATTACTGCGATTCAAAACTGTATTTTCCCTTTTAAAAGACGGTATTTTTTTGCGGCGTAAATTGCCAAACTTATTTATGCAACTACCGGTTCACCTGATAAAAGACGAATTAAAAATTTTTGAAACCCGCTTCAAAGACGCAGTGCGGAGTCAAACCCCTTTGCTGGATCGCATTATGCGTTTCATAGTAAAACGCAAAGGAAAACAACTCCGGCCTATGTTCGTACTGCTTTCCGCCAAGCTTTGCGGAGAGGTAAATGACTCGGCATATAGAGCAGCCTCCTTGGTTGAGCTATTACATACTGCCACTCTTGTGCATGATGATGTCGTGGATGATTCCATGGAAAGAAGGGGCTTTTTTTCGACTTATGCTCTCTGGAAAGCAAAAGCTAACGTGCTCATCGGCGATTATCTCCTGGCCAAGGGACTTTTATTATCACTTGACCATAATGATCATAAAATCCTTCACATTTTGTCCGATGCCGTCCGGAAGATGAGTGAAGGCGAACTATTACAATTGGAAAAAGCCCGGTCGCTCAATCTGAAAGAAGATGTATATTTCGAAATAATAAAAAATAAAACAGCTTCTTTGCTGGCATCGGCTTGTGCTGCAGGCGCCTGGTCAACGAGCAATGATGATGCAGTGACAGAAAAAATGAGGTCATTTGGAGAGAAAGCGGGTATTGCCTTCCAGATCAAAGATGATCTGTTTGATTATGCAAGTGATAATGTTGGTAAACCGACCGGTAATGATATCAAAGAAAAAAAACTGACCCTTCCTTTGATCTATTCATTGAATAAAGTAGATAAGGAAACAAGGAGAAGAATGATCTACATTATTAAAAACAATAATACGGATAAAGAAAAAGTGAAGTGGGTAATAAATAAAGTAGAAGAAAGCGGCGGCATTAGTTATGCTACTGAAAAAATGAACAATTACAGGGAGGATGCTTTGGAAATATTATGCCAGTTTGCTGAGAGCCCGATCAGAAATGGATTGGAAGATCTTGTTCTTTATATAACGGACAGGAAATATTGACAACGCTTATGCAAAAAAGATGGAACATACTTCAGGCTGACGAAAAAAAAGTTGAGTCACTCCGTCATTCGCTCAATATTCACCATGTTATATGTAAAATCTTATCGCAGCGAGGTATAGAAACTTTCGATTATGCTAAAGACTTTTTTCGCCCCGATCTTTTTGCCCTGCATGATCCCTGGCTGATGAAAGATATGGATAAAGCTGTCGTAAGAATAATGTCCGCTATTAACAGCAATGAAAGAATTTTAGTTTTTGGCGATTATGATGTGGACGGAACAACTGCTGTATCCTGTATGTATCAATTCCTGAAAAAAGTGCATGCAAACATTGATTTCTATATCCCGCATCGCTACCGGGAAGGATACGGCATAAGCAAAGCCGGAATCGATTTTGCAAAAGAAAAAAATTTCACCCTGGTCATCTCACTTGACTGTGGGATCAAATCAACCGAACTTATTTCTTATGCAAAAAATATTGGAGTTGATTTTATCGTATGCGACCATCATTTGCCCGATGAAGTGCTTCCTCCTGCTGTCGCTATTCTCAATCCAAAACAAAAAGATTGCAACTATCCATACAAGGAACTGTGCGGATGTGGAGTCGGGTTTAAATTAATTACCGCATTAGCCCCCCAATTTAGTTATGGTGACGAAGAGGTCTTCGAATACCTCGATCTTGTTGCCACCGCAATAGCGGCCGATATTGTCCCAATGACTGGCGAGAACAGGATACTGGCTTATCATGGACTTAAAAAAGCAAATACAAATCCGAATAAAGGGATCAAAGCCTTGATGCGGCTGAGCAGTCTGACACAGGAATTGCATATCAACAACCTTGTATTTATGATCGCTCCAAGAGTGAATGCGGCAGGCAGAATGGATGACGCCAAAAAAGCTGTGCAGATGTTTATTGCAGAAACCGACGATGAAGCATTCCATTTTGCTGAGATGCTGCATAGCGATAATACAGATAGAAAAGAAGCTGATCTGAATATTACCGAAGAAGCGCTTGCGCTTATCGGAGAGAACGCAGAATGGAAAAGCCGCCGTTCCACTTTAGTTTTCAAATCGCATTGGCATAAAGGTGTCGTGGGCATTGTAGCCTCAAGACTTATTGAGCATTATTATCGTCCGACAATCGTATTGACGCAATCCGGAGAATATGTTGCCGGCAGCGCAAGAAGCGTTCCCGGCTTTAATTTATATGAAGCCATTCATGCCTGTCGTGATCATTTGCTTGGTTATGGCGGTCACTTTGCAGCAGCCGGTATGACATTAGAACTTGCGCAGGTGGACGCTTTCAGGGATAAGTTCGAAGAGGTGGTTTCTTCAACGATACACCCCGACCTGCTGATACCTGAGATCGTGATTGATGCCGAGCTTTCGCTAAAAGATATAAAATGGCCTTTCTATAATATTCTCTGCCAAATGGAACCTTTTGGTCCGGAAAATCTTCGCCCGGTATTTGTCGCGAGGCAAGTTATGGATACAGGTTATTCAAGAATTGTAAAAGAGCAGCATCTTCGTTTTTCTGTCCGTCAGCCCTCGGACAACGTGACTTTTACAGGTATTGGTTTTGGTATGGCTGAGAAATTTCCATTGCTACAAATGAAAAAACCAGTTGATATAGTTTTTAAAATTGACGAGAATGAATGGAACGGTGAAAAAACGCTTCAATTACGTGTGATCGATCTCCGGCTTTCTGAATAAATCTTGAATTGATAACAAAAGCTGATAACCTTCCATTTTGATTCTGCCTTACATTTGATACAGATAAGGAATATGAAAAAAACTTTACTCTTTTTATTGTTGAGTTTGTTTGTGAACATTGTTAAGCCGCATGCGCAAAGCAGTGCTGGAACTCTGGATGTCGTAAGTTGGAACATAGAGTGGTTCGGCGCTACATTTGACGGACCTTCCAATGACGATCTGCAACGGGAGAATGCAAAAAAAATAATCCGGTATCTTGATGCTGACCTGTACGGGTTGGTAGAAATGGTGGACACCGGGCAGATCAGGGAATTAGTTGATTCATTAGGAACTGCGGAATATGGTTATGTTATCTCACCTTTTTGCAGCAATAACAGCACAGGTGCAGGCGCCAGTTGGACGAGTGGTCAGAAACTGGTTTTCATTTACCGGAAGTCTATTTTTTCTAATGTAACAACGCGGGGTTTATTACGAACAAGTGCCTCTGCAAATACAAACTGGGCGACCGGACGTTTTCCATTTATGTTATCAGCAACCATAACCATCAACGGTATCAGCAAGAACATGAACTTTATTGTTATTCATGGAAAAGCCGGTGACCAGCTAAGCGATTACCAAAGACGGCAGGCAGGCGCACAGGAATTAAAAGATACACTCGATGCTCATTTCAATACTGCTAATAATTTTATTATTGGAGATTTTAACGATGCGCTGAATACAAGTATCTATACCGGAGCCAATGGTGTTTCTTCTTATTTTTCCATAGTAGCTGACAGTACTGATGCCGATCATTATAGGTCTATCACTCTCCCACTTGGCGCCGCAGGGCAAGCCAGTATGGTCAACTTTCCCAATGTTATCGACAACCATATTATCTCCAACGAACTTGAACAATACTATACACCCGGTTCGGCTAAGATCAGGACTGATGTATTATCTGTTATTCCCGATTATATAACCGCTCATAATACGTCCGATCATTACCCTGTATTCTCTCAATACAATCTCTCCGGCATTGTTACGAGAGTGCCCATAGTGACTATTTCAGACTTTGGTATACAGGTTTATCCGAATCCTTTTACTCAATTCATAAACATAAAAGCCGAAAGAACACTGACCAATGTTCACCTGCAGTTAGTCAATATGCAGGGACAGGTATTGAATGAACAGGATATAAATATTATTAATGCGGGAACAATCATTCATCCTGCTCTCCCATCTCTTGCAAAAGGGATTTATTTTCTTCGTGTGGAAACAAAGCAATTCAGAACTGTGATCAAACTTGTAAGCCTGAAATAATAACCTGGACTAATCTCAATTTACCATTTTAATGATGCCATCCTGCCATTTGATAAAATAGAGTTTTTTGTTCTCGAAGTGATCCAGGCGCATGGTTTGCGCATTCAATTCAGGTTGGATATTATAATCAATAAAGACATTGTTCTTACTATTGGCAATGTTTGATGAAACATCTTTACCATATTGAAGAAGGAGCTTTGAAAATTTCCAGGTCACTTCATATCCCCGGAACACCATATCGCTTGGTCGTGCGTACATAGTATTGTTGAACCGGTTCAATATATCCTGGCTTATTTTATCCGACCTTGAATTATAAAAAGGAGTGCTGTATATGATCTCCGGACCTTTTAATTCCGGCTTTGAAAATTCTCTTGTTAAAACTCCCCAGGTAGGCATACCCATAACAACAACGGGATATTGTTTATTCAGCGATGCCAATTGAGTCACAAGTTGTTTTCCAAAATTTTCATCAAGGCTGCCGGCAAGACAAAGAGTGTGGTGGTTGGAATCCAGATAGGGAATTAATTGGCTGGCTGTAAAATTATCAGGAAGATCAACATATTGCATTTTCAACGGGACAGATTTAGTGACCTTTCCATAATTATCAAAGTACTCTTTTACCTGGTCCTCCAACTCTCCTTTTTTCCTAAAGACTACAAGCGGTTCAATGGCATAATATGTTTGTATGTATTTGTAAATGCCCTCGCATTGTGTTTTCAACGTCGGGTTTAACACCACAAAAAAGGGATTTCCGCTGGAACCGCCATCATGAGGAATGGTAACATTGATAACAGGTATGTTTTTTTTCAATGCGGCATCGGCAAATGTCCACACTTCATTGCCAGAACAGTGAGCTATTATCAACTCAACATTATCCAGTTCAGGTTTATTCAATTGTTCCTCGAGGGTTTCTTTGGCAGATCTTGTGTCATACACGAATACTTCCAGTTCCTTACCTTCTTTTGCCAATGAATCTAATGCAAGCTGAGCCCCTTCATAAAACTCAAGTCCGGGATTGATAAATTTTGGAAATGCATTTTTAGTGTAACGGTATTCATTGACCGCATCAAAAGCTGAATCGAGATACAAAGGTGCAAAAATCGCGATCCTATGTTTGGCAGGTGGAAACGCATTCTGTTTCGCCGTATACAGAGAATCATTTTGTGCAAAAGTGGAAACAGGTATTTGAAAATATACCATAAGCAACAGAAACCAGGAAGCAGGAACCGACACCCATTTATTCGCCGAAAATTTTTTCATTTTTTTGTTTTTTAACTTGGCAACAGCTGATTGCGAATTAAAAATTATTCCCATTCAATCGTTGCCGGCGGTTTACTGCTGATATCATAAACCACCCGGTTGATCCCTCTTACGTTATTGATGATCTCATTGGAAATATAAGCAAGGAAATCGTAAGGTAAATGTGCCCAGTCTGCTGTCATTCCATCTACACTCGTTACTGCACGTAACGCCACTGTAAATTCATACGTTCTTTCGTCACCCATCACGCCAACACTTTTTACCGGTAACAAGATAGCTCCAGCCTGCCACACCGTTGCATACAGATTTTTTTCTTTCAAACCTTTCACATACAGGTGATCAGCTTCTTGCAACAATCGTACCTTTTCCTCAGTAATTTCTCCTAAAATACGTATAGCTAAACCAGGCCCTGGAAAAGGATGCCGCTCGATCATTTCTGCAGGAATACCCAATTCTTTTCCTACTTTTCTGACTTCATCTTTAAATAATGATCGCAATGGCTCTACTAATTCAAGATGTAAATGTTCCGGTAAGCCGCCAACATTGTGATGGGATTTTATTGTCGCCGATGGTCCATGCACTGATAAACTTTCAATCACATCGGGATAAATAGTTCCTTGACCAAGAAAGGAAATGCCATCGATTTTTTTTGCTTCTTCCTGGAAAATATCAATGAATGAACTTCCAATTGCTTTTCTTTTATCTTCAGGATCGGTTTTGCCCGCTAATGCAGTATAAAACCGTTGCTTTGCATCAATACCTTCTACATTCAAACCCAGTTTTGCATACGTAATCAATACTTCTTAAATTCATTTTTGCGAAGCACACCATTATCAACAAATATTCCGATACAGTTGTTGCCAACAGCCCTATGTATCAACGTAGCCGCCACCGTTGAATCAACGCCACCGCTCAGCGCCATGATAACTTTCTTGTCACCGATCTTTTTTTTAAGCTCTGCAACGGTATCTGTAATAAAATGAGCCGGCGTCCAGTCCTGGTTGCAACCACATATATTGACTAAAAAATTATGAAGGATCTTTTTTCCCTTCTGTAGAATGATATACTTCAGGATGAAACTGGACACCATATAAAGGATAGTCGTGAGTTGCGGGTGAATCGTGGATGCCATTTTTTTTAAAAGCGGCAATAGGAATACTTTCAGTTGTTGCCAGCAATTCAAAACCCTTTGGCAATTCCAGGATCGTATCTGCATGACTCATCCACACCTGGCTTTCCGCTGAGACATCTTTTAGCAAAAGATCTTCTTTCTCTCTTTGTAAAACAGCCCGCCCATATTCGCGTTTGTTGCTTTTTTCAACCCGTCCGCCAAATCTTTTTGCTGTGAGTTGCGCCCCATAGCAAACGCCAAGTACCGGAACTTTGGTAATGAATTCCTGGATGTTTACATCGGGCGCTTTTTCTTCGTTGACAGAAAAAGGAGAACCGGAAAGTATAATGCCTTTCAGTCCCTTGTCGAATTCAAATTTTTTATGATAAGGAATGATCTCGCAATACACATTGGCCTCCCTTACAGCGCGGGCTATCAGTTGAGTATATTGAGAACCAAAATCAAGGATCAGAATTTTTTCCGTCATGGTGCTGCGAAGGTAAAAAAGAGAAAGGAGTTCACAGTTTGAACTTTTTAGATGTAACCTTGCCCATATTTTCTGCGTCAGACGCTCTAAAAGGAAAAAGATTTTCATATTTGCAATTATAAAATCAATTAAAATGATAAGATTCACAACGGCCGTTTTGTCTCTCGGTTTCCTTCTTTCTTCCTGCCATTTTTGGGGAGGCAAGCATATGCGGGGAAATGGAAACATAAAACATGAAAGCCGCCCTGCCGGTCAATTCAGCAAAGTAGATGTAAGTAATTCCTTTGAGGTGCACGTAAAACAGGATTCAGCACGTAGTGTCAATATTGAAACCGACGAAAATCTGCTTGGGTATATTATTGTAGAAACCGATGGTGACCGGTTGAAAATATATTCTGAGAATAACTACAACCTTGACCCCACAAATGGAGGTAAAGTAAAAGTATATGTCAGCTCGCCCGTGTTTACGAGACTGGAGGCGTCAGGTGCGTGCAGCTTCGTTGGCGACAATGTCATTTCTTCCGATAGCCAATTGGACGTTGATCTTAGCGGCGCCAGCAAAGCAACCCTCCAATTAGATATGCCAAAAATAACGGTAGGTTTAAGTGGAGCAAGCAGGGTAATATTGACCGGTAAAACGAAGGACTTTTCAATAGACGCCGCAGGAGCATCTCATGCCAATTGCTTTGATCTGTTGTCTGAAAATGCAAATGTTGATCTGGCAGGAGCAAGCAGCGCGGAAGTTTTTGCCAGCGTAACGATCAATGCATCCGCCAGCGGTGCAAGCAAAGTGAGATACAAAGGCAATGCGACTTTGGGTAGCAAACATGAAAGTGGAGCGAGTAGTGTCGAAAAGACAAATTGAAATCTTTAAATAAGCTTGTCCAATTAGAAAGGCATATTTTTATTGTTTCCCTGAAACTAAATACAGAACTTAGGCATAAAAATCTGCTTATGAGTTCTCGCCGGCAATTTATCAAAGAATCTGCATTGATAGCCGCAGGTTCGTTCGTTGCTTCTTCCGCATTTGGCAATTTTTTTATTGGTAAAAAATCAAAGGTCATTATTATCGGCGCGGGCTTCGCCGGTCTTGCTGCCGCTTATTATTTATATAAAAAAAAGGTTGATTTTGTAATACTGGAGGCCCGCAATCGTATCAGCGGCCGGGTATTTTCCTACACAATAGATCCGCAGGAAAACCTGGTGATCGAGCTGGGCGCCGAATGGATCGGCAACTCACATGAGCGATTGCAAAATCTCTGCAATGAATTTGGTTTAACTCTGGAAAATAACCAGTTCGATTCGCATCTTATTTACAAAGGGAAATATTTTAAGAATGGTGAATGGGACTACAGCGATGGATGGAAGGCTAAATTCAAATCCATTATTGATAACTATAAAAAACTTACCCAGGCCGGACAAGTTAAGACTTGATAAAATGGATTGGTGGCGATTTCTTATAAATAATGGTTGCGAAGGAAGAGACCTTGACATCCGTGAATTACTGGACAGCACTGATTTTGGTGAAAGCATTCGTCATGTATCCGCATTTGCGGCCCTGGCTGAATATGCAGAGAGCAGCGAGAAAAATGAAATGGACCTGAAGATAAAAGGAGGAAATAGTTTACTATCAAAAAAGATAGCGGAAAAGATCGGCGAGGATAAAATAAAACTACAGCACCGGGTCAATCGCATTGTACAGGATCCCAAAGCTGGAGTAAAAGTTTTTTGTGAGAACGGTCAGCAATTTACCGGTGACAAGATCATCTGCACGGCACCTACATTTGCAGCTAAAAAAATAAAATGGGAACCAGCTTTGCCAACTGACCAGGTTGCGGCCATGAATGAACTGCAATATGCCCGTATCAATAAAAATCCATTGTTGTTTAAAGAAAGATTCTGGAAAGATGAAAGCTTTGATATGATCACCGACCAGTCGCCACATTATTTTTATCATGCCACAAAAAATCAGAACTCAAAGAAAGGGGTATTGATCTCTTATACGATCGGTGATAAAGCGGCTGTTGTTGCCAATCAAAGCGATGACTGGAAAGAAGAAATGATACAGCAAACTCTGCAACCGCATTTTGGTGATGTGAGAGCTTTATTGGAAAAACAAACCAACTATTACTGGGGCAATGATGAATACTCTTACGGTTCTTATGCTATGTACGGGATAGGCCAATGGTTCAGGGTAATGCCGATACTCAAGCGTCCGCATATCCATACGCATTTTGCTGGTGAACATTTAGCAGATTGGCAAGGGTTTATGGAGGGGGCGATAAATACGGGTGAAGAGGAGGCGGCGAAAATATAGATAATTTTTTAACTATAAGGTACCCCGTTTTCAATAGTTTTATTCCCCTATTTTGATTGCTCGGCTTATTTATTATCTTACCATTTCATTTACCTGAGTCCTCTGAAACGAAAAAAGTTTATATTAATAATTGCAGCACTCCTTGCCGCGGTCTTCTTGCCTCTTTATATATTTCGCAAGAAATTCGGGCAGTATTATCATCCATTAGAGTATCCTGATTCGCTGATCTTGTTATTTGACCAGGAAACAATAAAGGACCTGGGAATGGATTATCGCACAAAACATAGTTCCGAAAATAATGTTGACGGGTTAAGGAAATTACTTCTTTCAGATCGGTCAGGTAAGATTTACAATGAAGACGAAAAAATAGCCGTTGGAGAAATGCTGAAAAATGAAATAAAACAAGACTTTGAAACAGGCAAAATTGTTATAGTCAAAGGCTGGGTACTTTCAATAACGGAAGCAAGACAATGTGCGCTTTATTCATTATCTGAATCTTAAATCCTTCTCAGAACGCCATGCATACGGATGCCCGAAATCTTGACAACAATACTATCATCGAAGGCGATATTTGCATAGCCGGCGCTGGAGCAGCCGGTATCAGCATGGCAATGGAATGGGACAACACTCCTTTTAAAGTCATTTTATTGGAAGGGGGTGGATTTGAATATGAAGACAGGATACAGGAATTATACGGTGGCAAAACAACCGGGCAGCGATATTTTCCATTAAAGTCAACAAGACTGCATTATTTTGGCGGCACTACAGGCCATTGGGCAGGCTACTGTTCCCTGTTGGATCCCATTGACTTTGCAAAAAGGGAGTGGGTAAACGAAAGCGGGTGGCCGATCACGCTTAATGACCTGTTGCCATTCTATAAAAAAGCGCATGACTACCTGGACCTGGAACATTTTGATTACAGTGAAGAATATTGGCTGAAAAAAAATTATTTATTTGAAAAACTGCCATTTGATGAAAAAGTTATCTGGAATAAAATGTGGCGGTTCAGTCCACCAACAAGATTTGGAAAGAAGTACAAGGACCCGGTGTTCAATTCGAAAAACATACATCTCTATACCTATGCCAATGCGGTGAACATCGTTGCCAATGACGAAATAAGAACCATTAAAGAAATGGTCATAAAAAATTATGCCGGGAAAACTCATATCGTCAGGGCAAAAAAATTTGTCCTTGCCTGCAATGCAATTCAAAATGCGAGGTTATTACTCGCGTCAAGTCAGCAGGCAAAAAATGGCTTAGGCAATGATAATGATATTGTCGGTCGGTATTTTATGGAACATCTTGAAATGAGGTCAGCAGAACTATGGTTCAACCGGCCACGTGCCTTAAACTTATATATTCACAATCCGGAAGCTCGTGCTGAATTAGCTGTTTCAGCTGAAAAACAGGCAGAGTTTAAAATCCTGAACGGCACTGCTTCTTTATCGGAATTAGCATTAGCAAGGCGAATGAAGCCTTTTATTGATACATGGTCAAAGGATGATCCCCGTGAAAGCAAAAAACGAATGAATGATGCGTACGATAAAGCTGAGGGAAACAGGTTTGAAAGAAAAAAAGAAATATTTTCCGATGCATTTGAATTTTATACCCGGATAGAGCAATCACCAAATCCATCTTGCCGGGTCACGTTGGATACCGAGAAAGATGAACTGGGAATGCCCCGTACCCAACTCCACTGGGAGCTGACTCCCTTAGAGAAAACCAGTATCAGGAAACTTTATGAGCTCATTGGTGAACAAGTAGGATGGGCTGGGATCGGCCGGGTTAAATTATTGGAATATCTGGAAGATGAAAACGACCAGTCATGGCCCACATTTACCAGTGGCGGTTGGCATCATATCGGCACCACCCGTATGAGCGACGATCCTAAAAAAGGAGTAGTTGATGCTAATTGTAAAGTTCATGGCATTGCGAATTTATATGTTGCCGGCGCTTCCTGCTTCCCGACTTCTGGCGCTGTCAATCCCACTTTTTCATTGGTGGCGCTTTCATTGCGGCTGTCCGATAACCTGTTAAATGAAATGAAGAATAATTTAGTTTGAATACCATTATGCAAATTGATTTTAAAACAGAAATGGCAAAAAGAACGGATGAAGAACTTATCCAGGTATTGACTGTTGATAAAGATGAGTATTTGCCAGACGCCTTAGCCGCTGCCAAAGAGGAATTCGAGAAAAGAGATCTCCGGGTCGAAAAAATTTCTGTTATTACAAAAGATATAGCTCAAAAAAAAGAGATTGAAAATAAAAAAGCAAATGAGCCACTGGATATCGTCGCCAAAGCTCTCACCTTTCTTTTTCCGGTAATTATAACATTGGTCTTATCTCTGTATTACAGGTCTTCGGGATATGACCGGAAAGCCCGTGAGCTGGTAATATGGACCTTACTTGGTTTTTGTTTTTACGCATTAATAATATTGATCTCCTTCTTACTATAATAGTTACAGGTTCACATACTTCACCGTGATCTTTATATCCCTGTTCCTTCCTTTATCATCTGTGCAGGAAATTTTCACCGGGCCCTCATCGGGTACAAAAAATTGTTTCTCCCCGGCATTGCACGATTTATAAAACTTGTTATTGATATACCAATATACTTTACTTACATCATTGGCGGTTTTACAAACAAGCTGTAAAGGATCGGGCGATTTCTTACTGATCAGATATTCCGAGCCATTGACAGGAAAAGTTATAAAAGGCGCATTGCCTTTGAATATCCTTTCACAGTCGGGATTGTGCGCCGGTATCTTTGTATAGGCAATGCGATTATCCTCATACCAGCTTTGTATATCCGGCTCCATGACTTTATACCATTTCTTTTTATACCCCGATTGAGGAGCGCAGGTTTTACAATAGGATAATTTTTCATCCGGGCTGATCATGATCTCCTGCCAGTTGTTGCAAAGCTGTGTGGAAGAGATTAATGGAATAAAATAATCTGTTGTAAGATTAGTACAATGATCAGATGGTATCAGCCCCGTTTCGCTGCATACCTGTCGTATATCGCAATCCTTCGGTTGAGTGAACCATTCTTCATCGCTATCGTAATCAATCGTATTAAATATTTTAAACAATAAAGGTGTCGCTACATTTGCGCCGCTCAGGTCAGCAACACCAACGCCCGAAAAATTGCCAACCCATACTCCCACTGTATAATTTTTATTATAGCCAATACTCCACGCATCTCTTCGGCCATAGCTTGTTCCCGTCTTCCACGCAATCTTCGGCATTCGTTCGGTCGCACCCCAATTCAACGGAAAGTCAGGACGGTTTACTTTAGATAAAATTTCATCGACCATATAAGCTGCAGCCGGGCTGATAATCCTTTTAGATATATGACCGGTATCGCCTTGAATAAACGACGGAGAAATATAATTACCGTTATTGGCAAATGAAGAGAACAAACCTGTCATTTCTTCCAGCGTAGTTCCGCAACCGCCAAGTATCATGGATAACCCAAGTTTTCTCTGGTCTTTTTGTATTTGCTTGAAATTGCATTGAATTAATTTTTGTATCAGCTTTTCATGTCCAAGGAGTTTTAAGCTTTTTACTGCCGGGATATTTAATGAATGTCCCAACGAATATTCGACCGTTACATATCCATTAAATTTCTGATCATAGTTCTCTGGAGCATATCCCTGGTAATTCACAGCTACGTCTGTCACTACTGTTTTCGGAGTTAGCAATCCCTCATCGAAACATAATGCATACAATAATGGTTTCAATGTGCTTCCGGGTTGTCTTACTGAATTTGCTCCGTTTACCTGGCCTCCATCTGTCATGTCGTGAAAATCAGACGAACCGACATAGGTGACGATCTTATGTGTTTTATTATCAATAATAACAATAGCAGCGTTTTTAATATTGCGCAAACGTTGTGCTCTTATATAATCCTCCACCAATTTTTCCGCCTTCAGTTGCGTGTTGAGATCAATATTGGTTTTAATAAGTTCACTGTTTCTTTCTTTTTTCAGCTTATAAGCAAGATGCGGAATAAAATGAGGTACTGTTCCTCTTGAAGCGATCAGTGGCTCGGCCAATGCATCTTCAATTTCTTTTTCCGTAAACACTTTGTCTTTCGCAAATTTTTTCAACCACCTGTTCCTCTCTTCTATGATCTTATCATTATTTTTCCCAATGACCAGTGAAGAGGGGCGGTTGGGTATAATACTTAATGCTGTAATTTCTGCAAGTGATAAATGATCAGGATTCTTTTTAAAATATAACTGCGAAGCGGATTTCACTCCTTCAATATTCCCGCCATACGGAACGAGGTTCAGGTACATTTGCAATATCTCATCCTTGCTATACTTCCATTCCAATTGAAAAGCCCTGAACATTTCAATCATCTTACTAAGGATATTTCTTTTTCTTGGTTCGAGTGCCCGGGCCACCTGCATGGTGATCGTGCTGGCGCCGGATGTTCGCCTCATCCGGAATATGTTTTTGAATAAAGCCCTCGTCACAGCGAATGGATTGACACCCGGATGCGAATAAAAATATTTGTCTTCCTTGGCAATGATCGTCTTTCTTAGCAGTGGAGATATCTCATTCAATTCAGTTTTCATTCTCCATTTTTGATCGCTGGTCAGGTAGGCGTTTACCATTTCGCCTTTATTGTCTGTGACAATTACAGAATATTCTATTTTATCAGGAAGAGGAAATATCCAGTTGAGTAAAAAAAATAACAAGAATAGTCCAAGGATGGCTATTCCAAGTCTTTTTAAAAACTTGAGGATACGTCTTTTGGTGATGCGTATTTTCATGTTGAATAACAGGGGTGGCACGGCTTGAAGCCGTGGCACCCCTTATTTATAAAATATTTTTCATGTCATCATTATTAATAATTCTATACGAATCCTGGTAAAATGTCTGCATGTCAATGCTGAGTAATTGAATAGCAAGTGCCATGTTGCATAAAGTTCCGTTTCTTAAACCACAATAATCCTTAAAAGAAGAATATTCCCAATCTTCCATTTTTTCAACTAAGTTAGCTTTCATCGGATTTTGATGAGTATAATGAAAACATAAAAGATCATAAAGACTACTTCCTTTTACGATTGGTTTTGCTTTCGTGTTTTGTTGAAACAAGGAGCCTGTCGTCAAGTTTTGTTTGTTTATACCCTGTGTGTAAGAGCTGAGGACATTTCTGAAGCCTTCAGAAAGAATGTTTCTTTGCTTTCCTCCGATTAAATTAGTAATAACAGTCCTTTTGTCTGAATAAATCAAAAAATGAAAATGATTGGGCATGAGACAATAGGACAAAATATTGCAATGAGGCCAGATGTGAGTTCTCACTTTCTTTAGAAAATAAAGATAGTTTTCCGGCTTAAAAAATATCCTTTGCTTATTGTTGCCGCGATTGTATATGTGATATAATTCATTCTCAATAAATTCCATAGTGTTGCTTTTATAGCGGTGGCACGGTTTGAAACCGTGCAACACAGGTTATTCACTTAACAAAGATTTATATTCCAAAATTTGCAACCAACCTTTTTTACTTACTACCTTTCATTGCAAATTATTTAAACCGATCATGGATTCAACAGATCCTTCAAGACCAACAAAAGATATTCCTCCCTAGCTTTTTCTACAGCACTGAGTTCTGCTTTTCTGCCAAAGGCCATAGAGACCTTTGTGAAAGGGTCAAAGATCAAATTCTCTGATTCATCAAATTTCTTTACCTTCTCCCATTTTATAAACAAACCACTCAACCAATCCCGTTATGCGTATCGCTACATTCATTACTTCCGTTCTTACAGGCACACTCTTATTATCTTCTTGCGGTAAACAAAACGCAATCGCTCTTGACTTCACCAATGCCAAAGGCGAAGTGCCACAACTGGGTAATCTTATTTTCCGTTTTAATCAGTCACTGGTTGGTGATTCCATGCTGAATGCCTGGGATTCTACCGACTATGTTTCTTTTGAACCACGTATCGCCGGCAAATTCCGCTGGGAAAGCCCTGACCAGTTAGTATTTTCTCCATCGCAGCCATTGTTACCTGCGACTTCTTATAAAGCAGAGATCAAAAGCGCTGTATTGAAATTCAGTAAATATAATTCTGTGAAAGGAGGAGAAGGGATCAGCTTTCATACCCCTGAATTGACACTTGATAATTCACAAGTGATGTGGATGCTGCAGGGTGAAAGCAACTCTTCAGCTCTTCCGCAACTGGATTTGCAATTTAATTACCGCATAAACCCGGCTGACCTGAAAGAGAAATTGAAAATTGAAGTAGACGATCAGAAAGCAGATTATACACTTATCACAGTTTCTCCGGATAACAAAATTTCACTACGGATTATTAACCTGAAGATGCAGGACAAAGATTATGCAGCCAAAGTAACCATTGATAAAGGATTGAAACCCGAGAGCGGGAATAACTCAACAGAAGGGCCGATCGTTGCTTCTTTTCCCATTCCATCGCCTTATGTTTTAACTATACAGGGCTTGCAGGCAGATCATGACGGCACAGAAGGTACAGTGCATATTACAACCAGCCAGCAATTGACAAGTGATAATATAAAATCATTGATCAAATTTGAACCCGCACTTAAATACACTTACGAACTGGCTGATGATGGATTTGTTTTACGCAGCGACAAGTTTGATATGGAAAAAAGTTATTCGCTGACCATTGCAAAAGGATTGCGTGGAAAGATCGGCGGCGTTTTGAAAGAAGATTATTATGGCAGCGTAGCATTTGGCGCCCTGGAGCCGGCTATCAGCTTCAGCAACAGCAAAGCGGTTTATCTTTCAAAAAAAGGCGGAAAGAATATTGAAATTCAGATCACGAATGTTCCGAAGGTAAAACTGGTTATTTCTAAAATTTACGAGAATAATTTATTGATGACCCAGCGTTACGGCTATTATCCGCAGGAAACGAGAGCCAGCTTCGCCAGTTATGAATATGAAGGTGACTATTACTATGATGAAGGTAATAGTGATGCAACAATGGGAGATGTTATCTATGAAAAAGAAATTGATACCAGGTCCTTGCCAAAAAGCGGTATGGGACGTTTGTTGAATTTCTCGCAATTTGAAGACCGGCTGCAGGATTTCAAAGGTATTTATCATGTAATGATCCGCTCTACCGAAAGCTATTGGATAAAAGACAGTCGTTACATTTCTTTATCCGATCTCGGGTTGATCGCGAAAGAAGGTCAGGATAAAATTTATGTTTTTACAAATTCCTTAAAGAATGCTGCGCCGGTAGATGGCGTTAATGTGTCTGTTTACGCCGCCAATAATCAATTAATAGGGAATGGCTCTTCGAACAGCGAAGGTGTAGCTGAGATCGCTTATTCAAAAAAAGATTTTGCAGGCTTTAAACCCGCCATGGTGATCGCTAAGACCGCTGATGATTTCAATTATCTACCTTTTAATAATACGAGAGTAAATACTTCCCGTTTTGAGGTAAGTGGTAAGCGCAATAACCCAAGCGGGCTGGATGCATTTGTATATGCCGAAAGAGATATTTATCGTCCCGGTGAAAAAATAAATTTCTCCGTGGTGCTTCGTGATCGTGAATGGAAAACACCGGGCAACATCCCACTAAAAATGAAGTTCCTGATGCCGAATGGCAAGGAATTGAAATCGTTCAGGAAAAACCTGAATGAAGAAGGATCACTGGAAGGAAATATTGATATTGCCACTTCAGCTATTACCGGCAGCTATACACTGGAAATATATACTTCCAATGATGTCTTATTGTCAAGCAAGAACTTTTCCATAGAAGAGTTTGTCCCTGATCGTATCCGTGTAAATGTAAAATTGGACAAACCGTATTTAAAACCGGGTGAGTCATCCAGCCTTTCTATAAATGCCATGAACTTTTTCGGGCCGCCGGCAGCTAACAGAAATTACGAAGCAGAAATACAAGTGAAGCAAAAATATTTTTCACCGGAGAAATTCGGCGGTTATAATTTCAGCCTCGCTAATCAAAATTCTTTTTTTGATAAAGTAGTAAAAGAAGGAAAAACAGATGCAGAAGGCAATGCCAACGAAAAATATGAAGTGCCGGAAACCTATCGCAACATGGGCGCTTTGCAAACTAATTTTTATACAACGGTGTTTGATGAAACAGGTCGCCCCGTAAGCCGTTCCACTTCCGTTGATATTTATACACAAGATGTTTTCTTTGGACTAAAATATGATTGGTCATACTATTACCCCCTTAATCAACCGGTGAAATTTGAATTAGTAGCTGTAAATAAAGATGGAAACGCTGTTAACTCGAAAGCACGAATTGAAATGATCAAACATGAATACCGTACTGTTCTTTCCAAAAGCGGTAGCTATTTCAGGTATGAGTCGCAGAAAGAAGATAAGCTGATGACCGAAAATGTTGTGTCGGTTGGGAACAATACGTTTTATAATTATACACCACGGTCACCCGGCGATTATGAGATCAGGGTTTATCTTCCCGGCGCCAGTAGTTATGTCAGCCGGAGCTTTTATAGTTACGGAAGCTGGGGTGGAAACAATAATTCTTTTGAAGTCGATAATGAAGGTAATATCGAAATTGAACTGGATAAAAAATCATACGTATCGGGTGAAAGTGTCAAAGCTTTATTCAAAATACCATTTAGCGGCAAGATGCTCGTAACAATGGAGACCGATCATGTCCTCTCTTATCAATATGTAGAAGTCAGCAATCGTAGCGCAAGTCTTGACCTGAAACTTACCGGAGATCATGTGCCAAACGTATATATCACCGCTACATTAATCAAGCCGCATGAGGTATCGGATATTCCATTAACAGTAGCTCATGGTTTTCAAAATGTGACCGTGGAAGAAAAAAGCAGAAGGATACCGGTTGAGATCGTTGCGAAAAAGAACGTCCGTTCCAAAACTCACCAGAAGGTGACAGTAAAAGCAGCGGCGGGAAGTTATGTTACCCTATCGGCAGTTGACAACGGCGTTTTACAGATAAGCGACTTCAAAACACCTGATCCCTACAACTATTTTTATCAAAAGAAAGCATTGCAGGTGACAGCGTATGATCTTTATCCTTTATTATTTGCCGAAGTAAGAACTAAAATAAGCAGCAGCGGCGGTGACGGCGAATCGGAAATGAATAAAAGAACAAACCCGATGCCCGCCAAAAGAATAAAGGTGGTAAGCTATTGGAGCGGCATCACAAAAGCTAATGGAAACGGAGAAGCGGATTTCGAATTCGATATTCCGCAGTTCAGCGGAGAGATAAGGTTGATGGCGGTATCTTATAAGGGACAAAGCTTTGGTTCAGCCGATAATACCATGACAGTCGCGGATCCGATCGTTATCAGTTCTGCATTGCCAAGATTTCTAAGTCCCGGCGATACAGTCATCGTGCCGGTGACGCTCAGCAACACTACTGATAAGCCAACCAGTGTAACCGCGAATATCAGTACAGACGGTTCTGTGAAAGTGTCCGGAGACAATAGTCAAACTGTTTCTCTTAATGCAAAGAGTGAGGGAAGAGCAACATTTAATCTTGTTGCCAATTCTACTATTGGTATCGGTAATGTAAAAATATTGGTCAATGGACTTGGTGAAAAGTTTGAAGACGCGACAGAAATTTCTGTTCGTCCGCCATCTACGCTGCAAAAAGTGACAGGCAGTGGCTCTATCGCGGGCGGGAGAACAGAAAAAATAAATATCGGCTTAAGTGATTTTATGCCGGGCAGTACTGAGTATAGTTTAACGATAAGCCGTTCGCCCGTATTAGAACTGGGAGAACAGCTTCGCTATCTTGTCCAATATCCGTATGGATGTACTGAACAAACGGTGTCAGCAGCGTTTCCTCAATTATACTATGGAGATCTTGCCGACCTGATGCAATTAAACAGAGACAAGCTCAACGCCAACACGAATATTATTGAAGCCATTCGCAAAATAAAAATGCGGCAATTGTATAATGGCGCTGTTACACTTTGGGATAATGAAGGAGAAGAAAATTGGTGGGCGACGATCTATGCTGCGCATTTTTTACTCGAAGCCAAAAAAGCCGGATTTGATGTGGACAATAGCTTGATCGGAACAATGCTGAATTATATCAGCAATCGTCTGAAAAATAAAGAAACCATCACTTATTATTATAACAGGACCCAGAATAAAAAAATAGCTCCTAAAGAAATGGCTTATGGTTTATACGTGCTTGCATTGGCTGGACGCACTAACGTACCGGCTATGAATTATTATAAATCCAATCCAGATATTCTTGCATTGGATAGCCGTTACCTGCTGTCTGCTGCTTATGCCGCAGCCGGTGACAAAAGATCATTTGCGGAAATGCTGCCTTCATCTTTTACAGGTGAAGAATCTGTAGCGCAAACAGGCGGAAGCTTTTATTCCGATGTACGTGATGAAGCCATCGCATTAAATGCACTGATCAGCGTTGATCCCGGAAATGCACAAATACCGGTGATGGCTAAACATGTTGGTGAAAAACTAAAGACGCATTATTGGTTGAGCACACAGGAAAGGGCATTTTCATTTCTTGCTTTAGGTAAGCTGGCAAGGTCATCAAATAAATCCACTGCAACTGCTGAAATAAAAGTGGATGGCAAGACCATTGCGAAAATAGATGGCGGTCAGTGGAGGGGTGATAAGAAAACATTGAAAGGAACCAGTATTGAAATCGTAACAAAGGGCGACGGACCACTATATTATTTCTGGAACGCAGAAGGAATCAGTGCAAGTGGCGCATATAAAGAAGAAGACAGTTACCTGAAAGTAAGGAAACATTTTTATGATCGTTTCGGAAATTCTATTTCATCCAATACATTTAAACAAAATGAGCTGGTCATTATCGGAATAACGCTTGAACGTTCATTCAATACTCCGGTTGAAAATGTAGTGATCACAGACTTGTTACCCGCCGGTTTTGAAATAGAAAATCCAAGAACAAAAGAAATACCGGGAATGGATTGGATAAAAGATGCATCTTATGCGACTGCCCTCGATGTTAGAGATGACCGTATTCATTTCTTTGTGAATGCTTATAACAACAGGCAGAACTATTATTACGCAGTTCGTGCGGTATCACCGGGTCAATATAAAATGGGACCTGTCAGTGCCGATGCGATGTATAAAGGAGAATATCATTCGTATAATGGAGCGGGTGTGATAAGAATAGTACAATAACTTCTAAAATGAAAGAGACTGCTATCCCAGGCAGTCTCTTTCATTTTTATATATTTTTCTCCGTTTAATATCCCATCACTAATATAGTTTTGGCGGCAAGGACATTAAGGTTATTTATAAGTTGAACACGGTATGTCCCTCTTGCAAGTTTTCCCGGTACAAGGATATCCTGGTTAATGAAGTTGGCCTGGATATTAATATCTTTTTGATAGGCTAATTGTCCTGAGCTGTTGTAAAACAAAAGTCCATAATATCCCGGAGTAAGATTGTTCATCGTTACACGTACTGTTCTGTTTCTTTCCGCCGGCACAGGATAAATAGTGAATCCATTTCCGATGGAAGGAAGAGTAAACGTTTGCTGAGGGCCATACGAAATACCTCCACTGTTCACTACATAAGCTTTATAGTAATACGTCGCTCCCTGTACAAGACCGTTCAGTTTTGCGGAAAATGCTACAGCGGCAGGCGTGGCTGGCACCTGTGTTCCTGCGGCATTTACAAATCCATTGATGCCACTATACTCAAAACCATACGACGTAACATTTGAACAACCTATACTATTGATAGAACCAAGAAGTGAAGCTGAATTTGTTGTCAGTTCAGATGCAGCACCTGTAACAACAGTAGCTGGAGTATTAACACCTGTTCCCGATGCGGCGACATTGATCGCGGTGGCCCCTCCCCCGCTTACGGGAATATTTCCATAGTAAGATTGAGCAAGTGCAGGAGAAAACTTAACATATACAGTTTGGCTATAAGTTCCTCCAGCCTGGGTTAATGTAAGGGAAGCTGAATAGGCGCCGCTTGAGGTCGTCGAAAATAAATAACCGGCCAATGGCCCAACTGTTATATTAGCCGAAGTGAGATTGCTTCCATTAATTGTAAATGAATTGGCGTTCGTTGTCGTATTGATGCAAGCGTTACCAAATGCTGTAAGAGTTGTTGCAGTTAATGTAATTGGAGGCGCTGCCGTAGTAAATGACAATTCGGAACCGTAGATAGTGCCGGAGCCATCAATAGCATACGCTTTATAATAATACGTGGTGCTTGCCGCAAGACCTGAAAGAGCAGATGTGAAATTACCGCCGCTCAGGTTGGTGGATGGGACCTGTGTCCCCGTAACAAAACCACTCGTTGTGCTATAAGCTATGCCATAAGAAGTGATAGGCGTGCAACCTGTTGTAGGAATAGAGCCTGCCACTGTTGCACTGTTATAGGTAATAGCAGATGCTGCACCTGAAGTTACTGCTGTTGATGTATTCACACCTGCGCCTGAGGCAGCTACGTTTACCGCTGATGCAATGCCTCCGCCATTCACCGCAATGTTTCCATTATAAGATTGAACGGCAACCGGTGAAAATTTTACAAATATTGACTGGCTATAAGTCCCTCCCGGTTGAGTTAACGTCAATGAATTTGTGTAAGTGCCTCCTGATGTAGTAGAGAAAGTATAACCCGTTAATGTACCGACTGTGATATTTGCATTGGTCAGGTTAGTGCCATTAATGGTAAATGAATTGGGTCCTGCTGTATTTCCTGTGCAAACATTGCCAAATGATGCCAACGCAGTAGCAGTAATGGCAGGTGCGGAAGACGTGCCACAGATATTTGGCGTTGAAGCGCTGTTTATTGGTGCGGGTACATCGACTGTAAAATCAGAACTGTTATCGTCTGTATCTGTGCAGCCATTATTATTTCTTAACGCTGCAGTGGTATTACTTAAAACAGGAGTTGCCGCGGTTTCAAAACAAACTGATGTTCCAAATCCTACGAGGTCTACCACAGTTGCGGTAGGACAAGCGACTAACGCCGTCGTTCCGTTCACTAGAGCAACACGTCCACTTGTTCCGGACATATTAATTGCAGGACTCGCTACGGCATCAGGAGTGGGCAAAGCAGCGCCCGTTGATCCTGCCGCACTCATCTGTATTAGATAATAATCTCCTGCCGGAATGGACACTGAGGGTAATGCAAAAACACCTGACCATGTCGTTGTTGAAGTCGCCGAGGCATATTGAATCGAAAGGCCCGAAAGGCTTTGTGCTGCACTCGTCGTATTATGCAATTCCACGTAGTCGGCGTTCAATGGAGCCCCCGAATTTCCACCTCCTCCATATACCTGGCTTATCACAACACCAGTAACAGGCATAGAAGATAAAGTAACAAAAGATTGCTCTGGAACCATATCCTGTACCGGTTGTATTGACTGCATATGCATGATAATAATAAGACGTACTTGAAATCAATCCCGATACATTTGAAGAAAAACTTCCTGCACTTAGGTTGGAAGATGGTACCGCTATTCCAGATCCATTGGGAAAACCATTTGTTGTACTGTATTCGATACCATAGGAAGTGATACCAGAGCACCCGGTAGCCGTAATAAATCCAGCCAAAGTCGCAGATGCAGCGGTAACACTTGTCGTCGGCCCGGTTGTCAAAAATGGTATCGTATTACCAACGCCACTTCCTGTCGCTGCTACCGTGGTTGGAGTTGATACACCGCCACCCGCAACAGAAATATTTCCATTATATGACTGTACTGCAGTCGGACTGAATTTTACAAATATGTCCTGTGTAAACGATCCACCCGGTTGCGCAATACCTAACGTGGATGTATAAGTACCACCGGAACTTGTAGAATAAGTAAAACCCGGTAGAGCCGCAACAGTTACGTTTGCAGTTGTAAGATTAGAACCGCTTATCGTAAATGAATTGGGGCCTGTAGTTGTACCGGTACAAACATTTCCGAAATCACTGAGCGTACCCGCAACTAAATTGGGAGAACTCCCACCGCATATTACTACGGGAGATGCACTGTTCCTTGGAACAGGCGCAGTTACTACATCAAAATCATTGTTATTATTATTTGTTTCCGTACATCCATTGGTTTTTCGTACACAGCCCTGCGTTGAAGTAAGAGCAACCCCATTGTTTACAGATGAACCCCCTTCAGCGTTATTTGATGCGCCCCAGGCAACCAGATCAATAATCGCTGAAGCCGGTATTGTGCACTCTGATCCGGTAGCTCCGCAGCCGAGGGAAGCAGCCTGATTTGCCAAAGCAACTTTTCCGGATGCTGCAGACATATTTAGATTGGTTGTCACAACATCGGGTGTTACCGGCAAATCGACGCCGCCAGATCCAAGAGATCCTAACTGCACTAAAAAATATCCGCCTGCAGGAATTGATATCCCTGATGCAAAAGCATAAATATTTGAAGAAGATGCTCCGAAGTTTCCGGTCGCAGAGCCGTATTGAAGAGAAAACCCGTCTAATGATTGAACAGTATTGCTCACATTATGAAGTTCTACATAATCCGGTTTATACGTACCTGTCGAACCCCCACCTCCACCATACGCCTGGCTTATTACAACGGTAGTTGATTGTGAAAAACAATTAAGCGATGAAAGAATCAATAGAGGTGTAAATATTTTTTTCATAATAATCTTATTTGCTTTTGGGTACTGAAAAAAAATATCAATTTTTAACAACTCAGGTAATTATGAATTTTTAGTTCCATGAAAATTTTACATCATCAATCGCCGTAGATGGACGGCTGCCACCGCCTGTTGTTGCTGAAAGCGTCACGATCCTTATCCATATTTTCTGGCTAATATTATCTAAAGTACTTCCAAAATTCACAGTAACCGGCGTACTTGCAAATCCGCTGGCCGATAAAGTAGTGGACAATATTGCCGGCGCGGTGGTTACCGAAGTAAAATTGGTGGGTGCATCGCCAAATCCATAATCCACTTTGCCATATTGTTGTTCGCCCTGCTGCACTTGAATCCAGCGATTGCAATAAAAATTCAAGTTTCAAATTGGTTTTACCGGTTGTATTTGCTATTTGAAATGCAAATGCAGCTCCGGGGTCTCCGCCTGCATTGGCCGTACCTGTTTGCCTTACCCCTAATGCCCTGTTAGCCGAGGCATTTTGCGTACCGGATGATGCAGAAGGTGTCAATCCTGTAGCAGATGCAAAATTTTTGAAACCAAGACTGCTTTGATTCCATGCTGTTGGAGAATTAAAGGTTCCGTTATATACAGTTGCCTCATTACCGAGATCGCCACTGGTCGCATCTTGTTTAATATACACGCCTGCAGGTAATCCATTTGTTCCAATTGCATCAAAATTCAATGTAAGCGGCGAAGTTGTTAGTGCAATCGTTCCATTACCTCCCGCAGTCGGGCAACGCGGTCCATAAAATCTTACATCGGTTGTATCGCGTATCGTAAATTGTTTCGTTGAACCAAAAAAAGAATAAACGCCGATGATATCGCCATTACCTTGTGGAACAGGAATGGTGGCGAAATTGGAATAATTACTGGTGCGCAGTGTTATTTTGTTGGTGGCAGGGTTAATACAACCCTGGATGATACGATTACCTGATTGATCATCGTCTGCATAATTCTTGCTTAATTCACCCGGGGCAAATTCAAATCCTTCCAGCTTGATAACTGTATTAACATATTTGTCCTGGTTATTTGTAGTTAATTGGGAAACGGTAACTACCTGCGGAATGATGGGTTGATTCAATGCGCCTTTCACCATGTGCTGATCTATCAGGTTTGCTGCTATAAGTGTTACGCCACCCTGAGCGATATAAGCTGAATCTATTCCGCCGCCTAATTGCAAAGTTCCATTATATTGTCCGAGATATAGCCCTTTGCATTTTACAAATACTTGACGGCCTACAGGAAAATTATTGAACAGGTTAAAACTTCCAAGTCTTACAAGAATGCCACCCGTTGCATCCTGTATCGCGATCTGCTGGTAAAAATTTCCACTCTTATCATCACAGGAGACCACACCACCGATCACCGCATCATCATTGATTTTTACAGGAGTTCCGGAATTATATCTTGCTTTCAGATCCTTTAATTGAAATATTCGCTACAATATCCGGGTTACCAAGCAAAGGCGGCTCGCCATGATCTTTTTTCACGCAGGAACCCGGTAGCAGACCAATCATCAGGATGACAACTGCGTTACTCGCCCATTTACGCTTCCTATTTATCTGCATAAAACCTTATTTATATTTTTTGTAATTGCCCCCGGCAATATTTCATTTTAAAAAATCACTGAACGTCCGCAGCGGTACGAATACCTAATTCTGCTGAATTATTATAAATAGAGATATAGCCGGTGATAGAAGTCCCGCTTGTATTCACCACAATGCCGGAAGCTGTTCGCACAAAAAGCGTTATGGTTCCTGTCGCATCGCTGACATTATAATTTGTCCCGGTTGAATTGACGGAACCTGTTGTTATCGATGTCAGGCTATTGATCTTTACTAATGAAGACGCCCAGGCATTTTTGTTTGCAATTACCTGCGATATCGTTGCCACACGGGGAGTAACCGTAAGTGAGCCCGCCACCGGTATCACCTTTGCCTGTGGCACACTCTTCAACTCAAGATCACCATTGTATGATATCAGCATACCTGATCCCGCAGCATCTATTTCCAGCACGCTGCCCATTGAATAAATGGGCGATCCCACAACTGAATAAAGATAAATTCCGGAACCGCTTTCATCCTGCAAACGATAATTGCCTGCGGCCTCATTCGCGCTGTTGGAAATAACTACGCCTCTTATTTTTTTGGTTCCTGCAGGTACCGTTATGTCCGTTCCGGTATACAATGCTCTGAAATCAGTAAATGACATATAAGTTCCCGGAGGAGGCGGAGGTAAAGGGTCAGGTTCAGTAGGGCCTTCAGGTACTTTATTACAAGAGATCAATAGCGGCAACGCAAAAGCAAAAACAGCTAAAGCCTTCCACGATCTCTTTATTTTGATTTGCATAAGCATATTATTTATGATAACATCAAAATTTTTTGTCATTAAAAACGAAGCGTCAGGCTGGCAAAATAATTCAAGCCATAAGCGTAATATAATTTTGGTGGAAATTTTCCTACAGTGACGGGGTCAGAAGCTGAAGTTTGCGCATCATACCGCAATTGCTCGTATCCACCCGTTATAATGTCTTTATTGTCCAGAATATTATTGACACCAAGATTAAATACGAGGTAAGTGGGTTTATGATTTACCTCGAAATGCTTTGGTAATTTCCATGAATAGCCTCCAAAAAAATCAAGCGTGTATTGGGCATCAAATTTTGTTTGGTCAAATATTTCATGATATGCATCGCTGTTGTGTGAAGTAAATTGCAATGCGTCATAGGTGCGGCGAAGCGGGTTAAAGCTTAACCAGGCCTGGTCAAAATAATTTCCTGTCAGGCTCACAAACCAAAATTTAGGCGATCGGTAATTAATTCCAAGGCTATATGCATTTTCCGGCGTAGAAGGCACGCGGAAGTCTTTTGCATAAATGATCTGCTCGCCTAATACCGACGCATTATTATCAACCGTGATGATCGCCTTCTGGCGGCTGTCATAATAATAACGTCCAACTGCCGCTGCTGCATTCACCGTTATCGAAGGAGTAACCTTTGCCTCTATGCCAAACTCGCCCCCGAAATGTAAGCGGTCAATACCACTCAATGAGTAATTGACGAAATTCTGATAACTGTCGTGATAGAATGACATCACATCCATACCATCTGCAAAGTGCGTGTAGTAACCGCTGATCCTGATCTTCAGTTTTGGTGCGTTCATTACGTATCCGCCTTCGGCAGAATAGATCGTTTCGCTCTTAATATCGTCCTGTTGATCATTTCGTGTGCGGGGGGAGACATAAATATTTTCAAAATAAGGCGCTCTTGTCAGGTAAGCTCCGTTGACGAAGAAATAATTACGTCCATTTAGTTTATACGTGACCCCACCCTTGCCTGCATAATTTTTAAAATCATTGACGATCCCTTTACCAAGAGAATTATTGGGAAATAGTCCGTTCCTGACATTTCCTTCTCTGAAAAATTGAGTGTATGACGCCTGACCGGCGATAAAGAAGTCTACTTTGCTGAATTTAAAAACAGCTTGCGCCCATGCTGCTGCTTTACTGATATTGATATTATAATCATATCCAAATTTATCTCCTTCATACAGAATGCGGTTGGGATGATCGAGATCGTTTTGATTAGCGCTATTATCTGTCGGATAATCTCTTTCAGCAAACTGGTTAAGGTTAACATAGAAATCGCCACCAAGAAGATCATCTACCTTTTTATAGTAGTGATTGTTTTGAAATTGATAGGACGCACCTGCGGTAAAATCAATATTGTCGTTGAACTTTGTATTGATCACCGAGTTGGCATTTAATCTTTGTGTATTGATCACTCGTTCTTCAATGATGTAACGTGACCGCAGACCACTTACACTATTGCCGGGTATTCCATTCACATTGTTTATCGTGGCATAGCTCGCCCTGTTCACATTGTATAAATTTTGCCAGTTTATCTGGCGGTAGTTTATATCATTCTTCATTAAATCATAAAGCATCTGGCCTTGTGTAGCATCTGTCGTGCTTGCCCACGTCGAAGTATAACTGGGCAAGTAACGATAGTAGTCAGGTCTTGGATCAGCAGCGTTATACCAATCCAGCGCTGTTATGCTCCTGTTTCCAAAAGAATAACCCGCCGCAGTTGTAAGCGTTGTTTTATTATTAATACGAAAATCATGTGTAAGAATTATCACCGGCTGATTTGATCTGCCGATGCTGGCATTACGTTTTTCCCCATTCTGATATCCCCAGTTAGGATTATAGTAATTAGTACCTGCAAGATCAATCATCTCCTGCACAGTGGCTCCTTGTCTTCCGTTTTCTGTCGGTGCGCCAAAGATCGCTAATGAAAGAAGATGATTCTGTCCAATACGTTTATCAACGGCTGCGAAATAGCCCCAGCCATCATAATACGTTCCCGGCACATATCCCTCGCCAGCCCATCGGCGACTGCCACTAAAACTAAATGCCCATCCTTTTTTACTCAATCCTGTCGAGTGAGTGATCATGATCCTGTTCTCGTAGTTACGATTTGAAGAAGCATAGCTGATGCTTGTTTGTGCACGTTGCCTGCTGGCACGTGAATCAATACTTGTGTTGCTTCCAATATCACCAAAGGCAAACGTATTGTAGTTAAGTCCCCATGATACATCACGATTACGCATCACATCGTTCAACCCTCCCCACAGACCATAAGGAGTAAATCCGTTATCCAGGTTATCCATCGGCACGCCATTCATATATGTGCTGAAAAGATCATTGTCATAACCACGTACGCGAAAACGAACAGCACTGAAATTAAAAGAAGCCGCGGAATGAAAAGGGTCTCTTCCGGCTGTCAATAAAGAAGAAATATTTTGGGTGCCTGCATCGCCAAGATCATTCTCATCAAGAGCAATGATCGGTATATTATCCAACACCCCTTCTTTGATCTCTTCCATCAAAGTATCTTTTTTAGGGAGCGTATCGGGAACGTTGGGAATCTGAGCCACAGCAAGGCCTCCGGCGCAAAGCAGGACCAGCAGCAGTTTGGTTTTAAGCATGCAATTCAGTTTTAAACAAGGGGGCAAAAATAACCTAAGGCCGTCTATAAATCAACAAAAATTTGACACATAATATTTAATTAATCCCCTGTATTTTTAATCGATTTTTGTTTCAGTAAGTTTGCTTCTTATTCGTTTTTATAAGTATATGAAAAAAAAATTTATCGCGATACCGGCTTTCTTTTTTTCTATTGCTGCCTTCAGCCAAAAGAATGACTATAAACCCATTGTCATTAGTTTTTATAACCTGGAAAATTTTTATGACACGATAAATAATCCGAATGTAAATGATGAAGAATTTCTTCCATCCGGCCCGAGAAACTATAATACGGCTATATACAAGGATAAGGTCAGCAAATTGGCGACAGTCATTTCTCAGATCGGTACTGAAATAAATCCTGATGGCCCCGCCATACTTGGCGTGGCAGAAATAGAAAACGATACAGTATTGACCGACCTCATTAATAATGACCTGATCAAAAAACGGAATTACAAAATCGTTCACTATGATTCAAAAGATGTTCGCGGTGTGGATGTAGGGTTATTATACAATCCAAAATACTTTTCTGTGATCGCAAGTGATAAATTATTTGTTCAACTCCCTGGTGGTTCAAAAGATGCTTATTATACACGTGATATTTTATGGGTAAAAGGCAAATTGGACGGAGAGGTAGTGCATATTTATGTCAATCACTGGCCGAGCCGTAGCGGTGGTGAAGAAAGAAGTGCGCCTGCAAGAGAAGCCGCTGCACAAGTCTGCAAAAATCATATTGACTCTATTGCTAAAAAAGAACCCAATGCAAAGATCATCATCATGGGTGACCTGAATGACGACCCGGTAAATGCCAGCGTTGCCGCAATATTAGGAGCCAAAGGAAAACAAAATGAAGTGATAAAAGGAGGATTATTTAATCCATGGACAGAACTCTATAAAAAGGGATTTGGCACATTGGCTTACCAGGATGCATGGGGGCTTTTTGACCAGATAATTATTTCATATCCATTTCTCAATAAAGAACAGAGTGGCCTGTTCTTTTATCAGCAACATATTTTCCGCCGGGAATATTTGGTAGAAAACAAAGGGCAGTATAAAGGTTACCCGATGCGGACATGGGATGGCAATTCATATCGCGGCGGTTACAGCGATCACTTTCCCACTTATATTGTTTTGCTGAAAAAGCAGCAGGTTTTGAAAGCATTTTGAGGTTAAAAAGCTGAATAGCAAACGGGACGATGCAGTGTGCGACGCAACAGGCGATACCATAAAATACCAAAGCCGGCACCAAAAAAACCCTTTATGACCTTCTGTTTCTGACTGTGTATCCCTATCTTTGCCGCCCCAAATCTGTATTCGCAGATTCTTCGGTCATAATAAGGCTGATGTCCATTGGGATAAATCGAATTTTTAACTTTAAAAAAAGTAAATGAACAATTACGAACTGATGGTGATCTTTACCCCGGTTCTCAGCGATGAAGAGTTCAAGGCAGAACAAAAGAAGTATGCCAAATTCGTTAAAGACAACGGAGGCTCTATCGTTGCAGAAAATGCATGGGGTTTAAAAACACTGGCTTACCCGATCCAGAAAAAAACAACGGGTCTCTACTGGGTAGTGGAATATACTGCCGCTTCCGACTTTAATGAGAAGCTGAAGATCCAGCTCCTGCGTGACGAATCGGTACTTCGTCAATTATGCACTAAACTCGATAAATACGCCGTCGAGTACAATGCCAAAAAGAGAAGTGGTGTAAAAACGGGAACAGAAAAATTAGCGGAGGTATAATCAATGGCAAAGAATGAAATAAAATACCTGACCGCCATTAAAAGCGACAAACGTGTAAAGAAATTTTGCCGCTTTAAAAAATATGGCATCCGCTACATTGATTATAAAGATGTAGAGTTCCTGAAAAAATTTTTGAACGAGCAGGGTAAGTTATTACCGCGCCGTCTTAGCGGAAACAGCCTGAAATACCAGCGCAAGGTTTCGGATGCGGTGAAGAAAGCCCGTCAAATGGCATTATTGCCGTATGTAACAGATCTTTTAAAATAACCTCACCCTAACTTTCTTTTCATAGAGAAAGGACAGTCACATCGACTGGGACGGTGAACAAAAAGAAACTAATGGAAATAATATTAATACAGGATGTAGATAATCTAGGCGCCAAGAATGAAGTAGTGAAAGTAAAGAACGGGTATGCACGTAATTTTCTTTTGCCACGTCAATTAGCTGTTGAAAGCAGCCCAAGTAACCGCAAGCAATTGGAAGAAAGAATGAAGCAGGTGAAAAAGAAAGAAGAAAAAATGCTGGCTGAATTCAATAACGTAGTCGCTAAATTAAAAGAAGCTCCGTTGAAGATCGGGGCAAAGACCGGAACGAGCGGAAAAATATTTGGCAGCGTCACAACATTACAGATCAGCCGTGCTATCCGCGAACAAAAGGGATATGAGATAGATCGTAAACGGATCAGCATTCCTGAAGACGTAAAAGAATTAGGTACTTATAAAGCAGCTATTGAATTCGGTACTGGCCAATCGGCCGAAGTTGAATTTGAAGTAGTATCTGAGTAATATTTTTAATTTGTTTTAGGAAGCCCTTCCACTGAGAAGGGCTTTTTATTTTACAAGAGGGAAAATTTCTCTACACATCTGCCCTTCCAATCGTCGGTTCCGTTTAAAATAATAAGGTATGGCTTTTGCAGATTTTTATTTCCGACGTTTTACAATTCATTCCTTTTGAAACCAACCTCCTCCCTTGAAAACAAATATTGTTTACCCTTAAAAACCAGAAGGTATGAAAAAGTTTTACTTGTTATTGTTATCATTAATTTTTATTTCCAGTCTTTCACTCGCTCAAAGCCCAACCAGCGTATTTGTTTCATCTGATTGCAATTTTGTCAGGGACTTTAATTCATCTGATGAAGGATTCAGTTCACCCAGTATCTACTCAGATGATAACGATGTTTCCTTTTACTGGAGTTCGACGGCCGGAGCTTTGCTCGAAACGAGCGGATTAACCAACAGAACAGGAAGTCTTATTTCTCCCGTTTTTCTCAATACGCTTAATGGACAAACCGTTGTTGGATTCACATATTCTGCTCCTCCGGGCACTGAATACCGGGTAAGAGTTATTTCAGGATTGATTGGAACTCCATTAGAAATTTTAGCTACTACAGCTAATGGTCCACAATGGAGCCCGTTGCCATCTACTTCAGGCAATTTATGTTTACTATTAATGGATGCAGACATTACGGTCGGGCAGGGATTACGTTACGAGTTTTCGTTCAGGGCCACCCAGGCTTTGGACATACTGTTTGACAATTTTGCCATTAACTCAGCCAATGCGCCGCTTCCTGTTACATTCCTGGGATTTGTTGCCCGGAAAAATAATGATGGAACCACAAAACTGCTTTGGGATGTTGCCGAAGAAATTAATGTCAATAATTATGTAGTGGAAAGAAGCACAAACGGTTCCGATTTTTCTGCTGTAGGCACAGTAAGCGCTACCGGAAAATCAACTTATAGTCTCGAAGACAACCAGGCAATGGCAGAAACGAGATTTTACCGGGTTAAAAATGTAGATATTGACGGCGCTTCGAAGTATACTCCCGTGATCCGTGTGGCTGGAAAAGAAAGATCCACAGGGCAGATCGGGCTATACCCGATGCCCGCTACTGACCAGGTATACGTTCAACATGATAAAGCTCCTGCAAAAGCGAGTATATTCATTTATGGTTTGGATGGAAGAATGGTGAAGCAGGTTCAGGCTATCCCAAATACCTATCAAACGTCTCTCAATATTAGCGATCTGAAGGGTGGAATATATCTCGTAAAATATGACGACGGGAATGGCGATATACAATCAGCAAAACTGATCAAGAACTAAAATCAACGTTGCAGGATTAAAAGGTCAACTTTTTAGTTGGCCTTTTATTTTTGCTAAATACTGGAAAATCAATTGCATGTGCCAAAATTTGGGAAAAGAAGTTCTGATCGGATCACTAAATCATTTTTTTAAATTTGGTAATATGTCGGAAAAAAATCCGTTATTTTGTATTGTTTTGGTGTTCTGTACAGTTTCACAAGTCCTGAAGAACTACTTATCCTCTTGGTAAATGTTCAAGGTTACTGTTTACTGTTGGCACTTATTAGTATTTTAAAATTATCAGTAAAATGAACATTTACGTAGGAAACCTCAGTTGGAACCTGAAAGATCAGGACCTTTCCAATCTTTTCGCCACTTACGGCGAAGTAACATCTGCCAAGATAGTTACCGACAAATTCACACAGCGCAGCAAAGGCTTCGGCTTTGTTGAAATGGCTGATGATACTGCTGCACAGGCTGCAATTGCTGCTTTGAACGGCTCTGAAGTTGATGGCCGGAACATTGTTGTCAATGAAAGTCGTCCAAAACCCGAAGGTGGTGGCGGTGGCGGCGGATTTAAAAAGAGAAGCTTTGGCGGCGGCGGCGGTGGCGGCTACAAAGGCAAAGGCGGCGGCGGTGGTGGCTACAACAAAGGCGGTGGCGGTGGTTATAATCGTGATCGCGGGAGTGGTGGATACAATAACGATTATTAATAATAACGATATTCACGACGCTTTACTAAGTCTGGTTCATAAGAATCGGACTTTTTATTTTTCCATCCGATTCGTTCTCTTATCAAAATGACAACGGGATCTTACCAGCGTTTTTCTTTACGATTGGGTAATCTCTATTTAATAATTTCTATCTGTTTAATCCATCTATAATCATTATCTTTCAAATAGCTTATTGCCAGTTCTTTCACCTTGTTTTTCGGGCCTGATGTTTGAATAATTACGACGAATATTTGTTTGGACGACTATTTCAGCACCAATAATCAGATTTTATTTATTGCAGTAATCAAATCTAAAAGAGTAAACTATGGTCACCGTGATTATCCCAGCATTGAATGAGGAAAGGACGATAGGCCAGGTAATAAATTTTTGCCGTTCAGAACCCGACGTTACGGAAATAATTGTTGTAGATGATAAATCTGAAGATAAAACAGTGTCAATTGCCCGGGAATTCGGGGCAAAAATTATAATAAGTGCAGCTATTGGCAAAGGCACTTCTATGAAAGAAGGTGTCGAGGCGGCTACCAATGAGATCATCGTTTTCCTCGACGCTGATATTGATCCTTATCCTGAAAAAGCAATTCATAATCTTGCCTCCCCTATTCTGAATAATGATGCCGATTTTGTCAAAGGCGCTTTTGCCAGGAATGCCGGCCGTGTAACTGAGCTGGTGGCTAAACCTTTATTGACGATATTATTCCCCGGATTGTCACATTTTTCGCAGCCACTCAGTGGAATGATCGCAGGGAAAAAAACATTCTTTCAGAAAATTGAATTCTTTAATGATTATGGCGTTGATATCGGCATACTGATTGACATGTACCTGATGAAAGCGAGAGTGCAGGAAGTTAACATAGGATATATAGAAAATAAAAGTAAACCCTGGGAAGCTTTAGGAAAAATGAGCAGGGAAGTGTCCAGGGCAATTATCAGCAAGGCACAGCGGCAGGATAACAATCGGCTTTCGCTGGAAAGCGCAAATTCACTGGAGGTCATTCAAAGAGAAATGACCAATGTATTACGTGAGAATTTATCTGTCTATCATAAAATGATCGTTTTGGACATGGATGAAACGATTCTCAAAAAAAGATTTATAGATGAATGTGCAGACCATTTTAAGTTCGGGCCCCAATTAGAAGAGTTACGCTTTCGTGAAAAAGATCCGATCATCCTGACAAAACGGATAGGCCTGTTGTTGAAGAGTCGATCAATGGATGAATTACTTCACGTCATCAGTACTATGGAAATGGCAGATAATATAAAAGAAGTGATCCAGAGTTTTAAAAAGAAAGGATACCTTGTTGGCATCATCAGCCATAGTTACACGCTGATCGCTAACTATGTGAAACAAAAGATAGGCGCTGATTTTTCAGTAGCGCATCAATTGGAATTTATTGAAGGCAAAGCGACCGGTGAGGTGAATCTTCCTTCTTATTTTTTCGGGTCGCCGGATAGTATTTGCGGGCATTCTTTTTGCAAAACCAATGCATTGCAGCATGTATGTGAAAAATACAATGTAGCAATGAAAAATTGTATCGCCGTTGGAGATAATAAAGATGACAGATGCATGATCGCTTACGCTGGCAAAGGCGTTGCTTTCTGCTCGACTGACGAGCTTTTGGAAAAAATAGCTCATAAAAGCATAAAAGAAAGAAATTTTGAGCCCTTACTGGAATTGGCTTGAAATAAATATTTCTATAATACGTAGATTTGTCTGTTGAGATGACAATTAACTAATACCTATGCCTAACAAACTCTATAACATTTTGGTGCCCGTTGATTTTACCAACAAAAACAAATGGGCCATCTCAAAAGCTATTGAACTTTCCAATAGTTTCAATTGTAATGTTCACCTTGTGAATGTGGTGCGGAGGCAAAACTTTTTTTTTGAACGCAGTAATAACGTAGAGTCTTCATTGGAGAAACTAATTGCACTGAGAGATATGTATAAACAACAAGTCTGCGGAGAGGGCTCTTTAGAAATAAATGTGTTGACAGGTAACAGGCAAAAGCAATTGGTAAAGTATATTCAGCAGTATGAAATGGATCTTGTGGTCACAGGTCTTTCCAGGTTTAATCTCGCCCAAAGGATCGCTTCTTCAATATCCATCAGCCGGTTGGCAAAAAAAACAAATATTCCTGTTCTGGCTGTCAGGGCCGGTGGCATGGTTTGTCATTTTAAAAAAATAGTTTTACCGGTCTCCGGGGAAGTTCCGATGCGGCAGATAAGGTTTGCAGCATTGCTTGGCAGAGCTTTTAAGTCAACTGTTTATTTTGTTTCTCTTCGGAAACATGCCGATGGCAAAAATGAAAACATAGTTGATAAAGCGTTGGAAGTAGTACAAAGTATCTCCACTATACCTGTTCAATGTTTTCTTCTTGAAGGACAGAACCTGGCAAAAAGCACGTTGGAGTTTTCCAAAAAAATAAATGCTGACCTGATCATGGTAAACCCGATCAAAGATTTTCGTTTGCCGGGATTGTGGAACAGGGTCACTAACAAATTATTATCGTACGGATCGAAGATACCGGTAATAACCGTTGCTTGATTGGTAATCTAAGGAAATTGTAATGACATACATTATTTATAAGTCTGGTATAGTGCCGGACTTTTTTTTCAGAGAATAGCCGCAAGAGAATAAAAAAGACCATCCGGAATTTACCGGATGGTCTTGCCGATTTACTCATCTCATTAGTTATTGTTTTACTACTTTAATCGTTGCAATTTGTCCTGCTTGCCTTACTTCTATTATATACATACCAGATACAACATGATCTCCGAAACGATAGGTCTGGTCGGGTGCTCCTCTGTCCTGCTGGACCAATTTACCAAGCATATCGAACATCCTGATATCTACAGTTTCTTTGCTTGAACTCTTTACTTTCAAGTTAAAGTAATATTCCGTTGGATTGGGATAGGCAATCACGTCAAGTTTTGTTTCTTTAAGAAGTTCAAGTTTACTGTCTTTCACTTCTTTAACTTCAGGAGATTTCGGACCTTCTGCAGGTTGTTGAACACGAACCGTAGTACAATTGCCACTGGGTACTATATTCACCTGTGTTGCACATGTCATCACATTTCCATTAACATCCGTCACTGTCCATGTGATAGTAGAAATTCCCAGGTTAAACGTTCCGCTGGCATTTGTTCCGCTACCACTTCTCGTTGTGACACCAGTCACCTGGTATGATGTACTGGCAATACCACAATTGTCGCTTCTCGTCATCGCCGGGATTGTGTAAGTGTTATTAGAAACCTTGCACAAAATCATGTCAGAGGGGCAATTCAGAACGGGCGGTTGATTATCTGTTACAGTAACAGTGAAAGTACAGGACTCGGAATTGCCCGAAGGATCCCATGCAGTATAAGTCACTGAAGTCACGCCGACATTGAAAATTTTTGTGCCCACCTTGTTGATACCACTCGAGGATGAGTTAGATGAAGTGGCACCCGTCATATACCACGTGAGTTTTGTGACGCCGCAATTGTCACTGTAGATCGGATCAGGCACTGAAATACTTCTGTTGCAATTACCGTTGCTGGCTGTCAATGAAATGTTAGCCGGGCAATCGAGTGATGGCTTTTCATTATCTGTTATAGTTACAGCAAAACTGGATGACCATGAATTACCCGCAGCATCTTTAACCGTATAAGTAATGGTAGTAGTTCCCGTGTTAAACGCCCTGGCTCCAACCGTATTGATACCGGTTGAGGGTGAACTTCCTGTAGTAGCACCAGTCATTACCCAGGTCAATTTACTGACGGTGCAATTATCATAATATATAGGATCAGGAGTTGTGACACTTGTGGCGCAACTGCTGCCGGCATTCCGATAGATATTTGCCGGACAGGTAACCGATGGATTTTGCTTATCAACAACTGTGATTGTTTGATTGCAGCTCTTCGTATTGCCGCTATTATCTGTAACTGTCCAGGTTACTATCGTTACGCCTATCGGGAAGGTATCAGGCGCATTGTTAGTGACACATTTTACGCCGCAATTATCACTGACTTTTGGCGTACCAAGATTTACATGACTCCAAAAGCAATACCCATAATCAGTACTGACTGTCTTACTGGAAGGACAGGTGATACTTGGAGGTACCGATTCTGTAACGGTAACAGTGAATGAACAATGTGTTATGTTACCTGAAGCGTCCGCTGCAGTATATGTAATAGTAGTTTCTCCGACATTAAATTTACGTGACCCTACATAATTCATACCGCTACCGGAGGAATTTCCCTCTGTTGCACCACTCATACACCAGGTCAGGCATACTATGTTGCTGCAGCCACCACTCACTGTTGGATTCGGTGTATTTACCGTAGCAAAACATTTGCCGCTGCTTGCAGCCTGCGTAATATTCGAAGGACAAGTAATGGCGAGGGCCTGTGAACTTGTTACTGTCACTTTGAAACTGCACGTTGCTGATCTGCCCGAAGCATCTTTCGCCGTGTATGTGATAGTCGTTGCTCCAATATTGAAATTTTGGCTACCAACTGTGTTTATACCGCTCGATGGTGAGCTGCCGGTAGTGGCCCCTGTCATAACCCACGTCAACTTAGTCACCATACAATTATCCGAGTATATAGGTAGTAGCGGAGTATAGTTCCAACTACATCCTGAAGTAATATCGTGCGACACATTAGCCGGGCAAGTGATTACCGGATCCTGGTTGTCTGTTACTATCACGTTTTGGGTACATGTCTTTGTATTACCACTGACATCTGTGACAATCCATGTCACTACCGTTGTACCTACCGGGAATTGAGCAGGTGCATTGTTATTAACTGAAGCAATGCCGCAATTGTCACTGACTATCGGGGTACCAAGATTTACATTGGTTGCATAACAGCTATTTTGATCTGCGTTCACTCTCTTTTCCCCGGGACAAGTAATACTGGGTGATACAGACTCCGTCAATGTAACAGTGAAAGTGCAGGTGTTTGTGTTTCCCGCAGCATCTTTCGCCGTGTATGTTACAGTTGTATTACCGGCATTGAATGTAAACGTTCCGATCTGGTTAATACCGGATGGTCCTGAATTTGCCATAGTAGCACCCGTCATTGTCCAGGTCAAAGTAGTCACTGTACCGCAGTTATCACTATATGTTGCGTTAGGAATGGTAACATTCTTGCTACAGCCATTTCCGGCTATAGACTGTGAAATGTTTGCAGGGCAATTCAGGGTTGGTGGTGTTGCATCCGTTATTATCACATTTTGTGTCACGGTTGATACATTACCACGGCTATCGGCAAATGTCCAGGTAATCACCGTAGTTCCCTGTACCGTTATTGGGAAAGTAGTGGTAGTCGTTCCTGTGATCACGCCATCGCAATTATCCGTCGCAGTAGGAGTTGGCGGAGTAGCTGAACATGATCCTGTCACATCCGGCAACGAAGCAGGTGGCACAGGTGGTGTCGTATCGTGCACTTCCACTATCTGTTTCGCAACCGTGGTATTACCGTTGCCATCAGTGAAGAACCAATAGATGACATAAGTGCCCTGCACACTGTAATATAGTGGGTCAATTGTATAACCTGTTACAGTACCTGCGCAATTATCTGTCGTAGTCGGAACAGGCACTGTTGCATCGCATTGACCATAAATGGTCGGCAATGCCGGCATATTAGGTGGTGTAACATCATTCACAATCACAGTTTGTGTTGCAAATGAAATATTGCCATTGCCGTCATCGAATATCCATGTTACTATCGTCGCGCCCTGCGCCGTGATCGGGAACGTTGTAAACGTAGTGCCTGTTATTGTGCCTGTACAATTATCATTTGCCGTCGGCGCTGTAAGTGTTACTGAACATTCATCTGTTATCGTTGGCAAAGAAGCCGGAGGCACCGGCGGTGTTACATCATTTATAAACACATTCTGTGTAGCCGTTGAAATATTTCCGTTGCCATCATCGAAGGTCCATGTTACAACAGTTACTCCCTGTGTTGCTATCGGGAATGACGTAGAAGTTGTACCAATAACATTACCGGCACAATTATCTGTTGCAACAGGTGATGCCAGAGTAGCTGAACATTGTTCAATCACATTTGGCAATGCAGGCGGAACCGGCGCTTGATTATCAACCACGGTTACGGCAAATGTGCAAGTAACTGTATGACCTGCTGCATCAGTTGCCGTGGCTGTTACTGTCGTCGTGCCTACCGGGAAGAAGCTTCCTGATGCAGGACTATAACTTATTGTCGTGCCCGGACAATTATCACTTGCTGTTGAACTATATGTTACTACTGCTCCGCATTGATTGGCGGTATTGTCCACCATGATATTAGCAGGACATGTAATAACCGGATTTTCCGCATCTACAACTGTCACCGTAAACGTGCAGCTCGCGGTGTTGCCACTGGCATCAGTGGCTGTGGCTGTTACTGTTGTTGTACCTACCGGGAAGAAACTTCCCGATGCAGGACTATAACTTACACTTACTCCGGGACAATTGTCACTTGCTGTTGCATTGAAGTTTACTACTGCCCCACATTGGTTGTTGTCATTATTCACTGTGATGTTTGCAGGGCAAGTGATCGATGGGGTTTGTGCATCCAGTACGGTTACGAGGAATGTACATGTTGCTGTATGACCCGCCGCATCGGTTGCCGTTGCTGTCACGTTAGTCGTACCTACCGGGAAGAAACTTCCTGATGCAGGACTATAACTTATTGTTGTACCAGGACAATTATCACTTGCTGTTGCATTAAAGTTTACTACTGCGCCACATTGGTCATTGTCATTATTCACAGTAATATTGGCAGGACATGTGATCGTGGGGTTCTGTACATCAACTACCGTTACTGTAAATGAACAAGCAGTTGTATGACCTGCTGCATCAGTTGCCGTGGCTGTTACTGTCGTCGTGCCTACCGGGAAGAAGCTTCCTGATGCAGGACTATAACTTATTGTCGTGCCCGGACAATTATCACTTGCTGTTGAACTATATGTTACTACTGCTCCGCATTGATTGGCGGTATTGTCCACCATGATATTAGCAGGACATGTAATAACCGGATCTTCAACATCGGTTACCGTTACACTAAAGCTGCAGGTAAATGAATTACCACTCGCATCCGTTACTTTAAATGTATTGACGGTCGTTCCAATAGGGAATGTTGCGCCAATGGGCAGCCCTGCAATTTGTGTAGTTACTGATCCGCTGCAATTATCTGTTCCCACTGGTGTAGTATATGTCACTACTGCTCCGCATACTCCCGGATCATTATTTTTATTAATATCGGCAGGACAACTGATCGTCGGATCCTCGGTTTCGTTCACCGTTACAGTGAATGAACAAGTAGCCGTATTCCCACTTGCATCGGTAACTACAAATGTATTGATCGTCGTACCAACAGGGAATGTTGAACCGCTTGCTAATCCTGCAACTTGTATCGTCGTTGCCCCCGGGCAATTGTCTGTTCCAACAGGCGTAGCATAGTTCACCACTGCACCACATTGACCTGCATCATTACTGGTTGTTATAGGAGGAGGGCAACTGATTGACGGCACTTGCACGTCATTCACGGTTACTGTGAATGAACATGTCGCAGTGTTACCAGCCAGATCCCTGACTTCAAATACATTCACTATCGTTCCTATGGGGAACAGGGATCCGCTTGCCAATCCTGTCAGCTGCGTTGTGAAGGTTGTTGAACAGTTATCGTTTCCTTGTGGAGTTATATAATTTACGATGGCGCCGCATTGTCCGGCATCATTGTTTACGTTAACATTTGCCTGGCAACTGATTGTTGGCGGCTCTGCATCTGCAACTACTACATTAAATAAACAACTTGCTGTATTTCCGCTTGCATCTGTCACGACAAATACATTGGGAGTAATTCCAACCGGGAAGAAGGAACCACTTGACATACCTACTGTTTGCATAGTTGTTACTCCGCTGCAATTATCCGTACCGACCGGCGTTACATAAGTTACAACTGCGCCACATTGGCCCGCCGTATTAGATACGTAAATATCCTGAGGGCATGTAATAACAGGATTCTCTATGTCATTTACCGTCACTGTAAATGAACAAGTGGTGGTATGACCATACGCATCCGTTACTTTAAATGTATTTGTTGTAGTTCCTACCGGGAAGAATGAACCACTCGGTAATCCTGCCGTTTGTGTCGTGACTGCTCCGGGACAATTATCTGTTCCTATCGGGGCGGTATACGTAACCGTTGCGCCACATTGACCCGCTGCATTGCTGACAACAATATTGACCGGGCAAACAATAACCGGATATTCAACATCGGTTACTGTCACGCTAAAACTACAGGTAAAGACATTACCGCTTGCGTCTGTTACTTTAAATGTATTGACGGTCGTTCCAACAGGGAATGTTGCGCCACTCGGCAGCCCTGCAATTTGTGTAGTTACTGATCCGCTGCAATTATCTGTTCCCACTGGTGTAGTATATGTCACTACTGCTCCGCATACTCCCGGATCATTGTCTTTATTAATATCGGCAGGACAACTGATAGACGGGTTCTCTGTATCGTTCACCGTTACAGTGAATGAACAGGTAGCCGTATTACCACTTGCATCGGTTACTATAAAGGTGTTTGTTGTTGCACCGATCGGAAAGAATGATCCGCTTGCTAAACCTGCAACCTGAATAGTTGTTGCACCAGGACAATTATCTGTTCCAACAGGAGCAGTATAAGTTACCACTGCACCACATTGGCCGGCATCATTACTTGTTGATACAGGAGATGGACAACTAATTAATGGCGCTTGCGCATCAATCACTGTTACATTGAATGAACAGATAGCATAATTACCACTTGCGTCTCTCACCTTAAATGTATTCACCGTCGTTCCTATGGGGAACAATGAACCACTTGGCAACCCTGCGATCTGTGTTGTTGTTACTCCCGGACAATTATCGGCACCCACAGGTGTTGTATAAGTTACCATGGCACCACATTGACCTGCATCATTGTTCACAGTAATATTTGCAGGACAACTGATTGTAGGTAGTTCTGTATCAACAACTGTCACCGTGAACGAACAGCTTGCAGTATTACCACTGGCATCTGTTACAGTAAATGTATTGACTGTTGTCCCAACAGGGAAGACTGAACCGCTTGGTAATCCCGCCGTTTGCATTGTTGTCGCTCCACTACAGACATCAGTTCCCGTAGGTGCTGTATAATTTACAACTGCTCCGCATGTTCCAGTTGTATTATTCGCCGTGATGTCGGCCGGGCAGGTAATAGACGGATTTTCATTATCTATTACAGTCACGGTAAATGTGCATGTGCTTGTATGACCATGTGCATCGGTTACTTCAAAAGTATTTGTAGTAACACCTACCGGGAATGTTGCACCGCTTGCTAATCCTGCAGTTTGCTGAATAGTCGCACCCGGGCAATTATCACTGAACGGAACCTGGTATATGACTACTGCTCCGCATACTCCTTTATCATTACTTACTGTGATATTGGCCGGGCATGTGATTACCGGGTTTTCATTATCGGTTATTGTCACATTGAATGAACAGTTGGACGTATTGCCACTGGCATCTGTCACTTTAAATGTATTAACCGTTGTGCCGACCGGGAACACAGAACCACTTGGCAAGCCTGCGATCTGCGTCGTCGCTACCGTTCCGCCACAATTATCCGTTCCAACAGGAGCTGTATAGTTTACAACAGCACCGCATTGACCCGCATCATTATTTTGATTAATATCAGAAGGACAAGTGATAGATGGGTTCTGCGTATCATTTACTGTTACTGTAAACGAACAGGTAGCTGTATTTCCACTCGCATCCGTTACTTTGAACACATTGGTTGTCGTTCCAACCGGGAAGAATGCACCGCTTGCCAATCCTGCAACCTGGATAGTTGACGCACCCGGGCAATTGTCTGTTCCAACGGGTGCTGCATAGTTTACAACAGCGCCACATTGGCCTGCGTCATTACCGGTGATTATGTTGGTTGGACAGGTAATGGATGGTGATTGCACATCAAGCACTGTTACTGTAAATGAACAGGTAGTAACATTATTGCTTGCATCTGTTACCTGGAAGGTATTGGTCGTTGTTCCTACTGGGAAGAACGAACCACTCGCCTGGCCTCCAGTTTGTGTTGTTACTGATCCGCCACAATTATCTGTACCTACCGGCGCAGAATATGTTACAGTTGCACCACACAGGCCCGGCTCATTATTCACTGTGATGTTAGCCGGACAAGTGATGACCGGATTTTGTATATCATTCACCGTTACTGTGAATGAACAGGTGGTAACATGATTATATGCATCTGTCACCTGGTAGGTGATAGTCGTTGTTCCTACCGGGAAGAACGATCCGCTTGCGGGACCGGCTGTCCGGATAGTTGTTGCTCCCGGACAATTATCTGTTCCTACAGGAGCAGTATAGGTTACGACAGCACCGCATTGACCTGCTGCATTGCTTACTATAATGTCAGCAGGGCAAACAATAACAGGATCTTCCGTATCGGTGACTGTAACATTGAAAGAACAGGAAGCAACATTACCGTTGGCATCCGTTACTGTAAATGTATTGACCGTAGTACCAACGGGGAATGTCGCACCACTTGGCAATCCGGCAGTTTGGGTAGTTACCGATCCGCCGCAATTATCGGTTCCAACTGGCGCAGTATACGTTACTACTGCTCCGCATACTCCCGGGTCATTGTTCGTATTGATATCAGTTGGACAACTGATCGAAGGATTTTCAACATCATTCACAGTTACCGTAAATGAACAAACAGCTATATTACCACTCGCATCTGTCACGACAAATATATTTGTTGTCGTACCGACCGGGAACATTGACCCGCTTGTCAAACCACCAACCTGTGTTATTGTATAACCCGGACAATTGTCACTGCCTGTCGGTGCTGCGTAGTTTACTATCGAACCACATTGACCCGGCGTATTATTAACTGTTACAGGTGAAGGACACATTATGATGGGCATTTCTGTATCATTCACAGTTACTGTAAATGAACAGGTCGCTGTATTACCGCTTGCATCTTTTACTTTAAACGTATTCACAGTGGTACCAACCGGGAAGAATGATCCGCTTGGCAGACCCGCAACCTGTGTTGTTGTTGCTCCGGAACAATTATCTGTCCCAACCGGCGCGGTATAACCCACGATTGCACCACACTGACCCGTTGTATTGCTTACTGTTATAGGAGCTGGGCAAACAATGGTTGGCGGCGTCACATCGGCATTTGCAGTGACTGTTACAGTTGCACTTTCACTGCATCCGTTGACATCTGTTACCATGACCGTATATGTACCCGCTGTCAATCCCGTCGCTGTTGCTGTAGTCTGTACTGGCGATGTATTCCACTCATAAGTATAAGGGCCTATTCCGCCGCTTGCCGCTGTAACGGTTGCCGTGCCATCATTTCCATCCGGACATGATGCCGGGGTAAATGTAGTGGACAACGTCAATGTACATGCTGAACAAGCTTCGCTTGGCTGGAAGCCATTTGTTGGAACAGAAGCATCAACACCGGTTGACAAATACGGAATATAAGTCATCAAGCCTGAAATTTTCAATGCCACTGAAGCCGGCACATTCGTACCATGCCAGTTACAGGTTGCATTGAGTGATGTGGAAGAAAGATTATTAATATTAAATCCTGTATTGCCTGAAAGATCATTGCTGTTGATAGCACCGATAGATCCTGCATTAGCCTCAATACGGATGCCATCACTTGTATTATTGGTAATGAAGTTTTCAGTTGTTGGTGCCAGTTGACCGCCATTGATCACTCTTACACCTGTTCCATTGGCAGTAATTGTATTTCTATAGATCGTTGCTGAACCGCCATCCACATCTACACCAATGGTTGCACCTGTTATGGTTGATGCATTGTCATGAATGTTTGTACTTGCATCAGATCCTTTCGCCCAGATACCCGCATTACCACCTGTGATGGATGAATTCTTTATCTCTGCTGATACAGTAGCACCATAGCTGTTGGATGGATTGTCATGAACTTTTATTCCGGCAATTGATGGATTGGTTATAGTCACCCCATCAATAGTTGCTGATGTATTATTTCCATCAGAATTATTGTATCCTTCATAGTTGTTCACATTGATACCTAACTGAACACCTGTTATACTTCCGCCAGTGATCAACGGTGCTGTCTGGCAGTTCCACACATCAATACCCTCAACAGTGGACTGCGATGCTCCACTTCCGTTAACACTGTTGCCCGATGTCGTTGAGGCAACATTTAGTGACGACAGCAGGATTCCCTGCCATACCGATGTTTCATTTACATTAGTTTCTGCAGTAATGATATTGTTGTTAAGCGTGTAAGGAGAAGCTGAGCCATAAGCGAGGTTATGGAAAATACCTCTTTTTCTTACCCAGATGGTATTATTGGAAATGTTTTGATAAGTAGCGGCTCCCGGATTGGCTAAATAGAAATTACCTGTCTGCACGCCAAGTCTTACGTTTGTCATGCAGTTGTTGGTAACAGCCGCATATTGATTATTATACAGCAATACACCACCACCCCAAAGGTTAATACCTGATGTTACATCATAAGTTCCAAGGTCCTGTATCTTATTATTTGAAATGACATGACCAGTGGAAGGCACCCCTGCGGGATAATCATAAAGGGTTACGCCGAAGTAAGAGAGGTTCTTAATGATGTTATTTTCTACAGTTAAATTATTAATGCCGGTCTCATAAACAGTAATACCTTCTGCTGCATCTATATCGGCGCCGTTTGTACTGATGAAACCACTCGTAATTGCTGTGTTATCTCCATCAATAGTAAATCCTTTGATGGTAACATTGGAAGCCGCTACATGGAAAATTTCGCCACTGCTTATAGCAGCCGTTGCAGGTACAACTATGGCTTCTGCTACTCTTGAACCTGAGCACGGATCAATGTTTGCATTCGGTCCAAGAATCGTCAATGATTTACTGACAACGATATCTTCTGCATAAGTGCCCGCATCTACTGTAATCGTATGCCCGTTCAATGTCATCGGATCATTGATCGCAGCCTGGATACTGCAATAGTTCAAACCGGTATTGGTGTTATGAACAGGCCCAACAAGACTGTTTGATACCACAACATTTACTGTGGCTGTACATCCATTAATATCTGTAACTGTTACACTATAAGTTCCGGCAGTTAATCCTGTTGCTGTTGGTCCGGTTTGAACAGGAACTGTATTCCATGAATAGGAATAAGGGCCCGTTCCGCCGGATATGTTTGTTACCGTTGCTGTGCCATCATCCTGCGAAGGACAATTGGCTGGAGTAGAAGAAGTGGATAATACCAGACCACAGGCAGTACATGGTGCTGCCGGTTGGAAACCAATGGCGCCGCTTGCATCGGTTCCATCGCTTAAATAAGGAACGTAGGTCACCGGTCCGGAAATTTGTAAGGCAACCGCCGCTGCATTGTTAGTACCATACCAGTTACAGGTTGCATCAACTATTGCTGCAGTTGAACTGATAGCAAAAGATGTATTCCCGGAAAGATCATTACTGTTGGCTGTAACCGAACTTGCGTCTGATCCATCAAAGCCGACTGCTATTCCTATCGTGTTATTGTTTATATAATTATTGGTAATGAGAGCTGTTGTACCAGCACCAAAGTAAGTTGTGGCCAGGATACCGGCAGACGTACTTCCATCCGAACTGGCTACACCCGTGCTACCGGTTATGACGCTGTTTCGGATCGTTGCCACAGCACCTGCGCCTACTTCAACTCCATAATCCAGCCAATCACCGATGCCCTTACCGGTATAGGTATTTCCCTCGTACATAGACCCTGTAATACCCGTCCCAAAATATTGGACACCGATCCTTCCTATGGCTGAGAAATCACAATTAGTAATATTTACATTCATTGCCGGTCCGCCGAAAGCAGCAATAGCAGTTCCTGCATAGCTTGGCCCGCTGGCATCAAACTCTATGTTTTTGAAAATACAATTATCAATCAATCCCTGTCCTTTGTGCCTGATACCCTGCCATACTTTGAAACCTGTTCCATCAAGGGTCATTTCACTCATATTAAATGTGAAACCGGGGTCAACCAGGAACCAGCCTCTTGAGTCACCGCTGTTGCCTGTATTCTGATCAGTGTTTGCTATCGTGGTTACTTTATCTGCGCCAAGGATCGTCAGGTCTTTATTGATCACTATCTGTCCGATCTCAGTATAAATTCCACTATTCACATTTACCGTATAACCGCTGCCGGCAGCAAGAACGCCACGTTTAATGGCAGCAGTGGATGTGTTCGGTGTATAAAAACTATTTGTAGTTACGAAATCATGATTTGCTTTTACCGATACATATCCAAGATTACTCCAGTCAATCTTATGATCAATCTTATCTTCTGTTGCAAACAACTGTGATAGAGACATAGCTCCGCCATTGATTCCTCCAAACTGTACATTCTCTGCATTGATATTAGCAGCGGGCTCATTCACGCCGTTGGATGCTAAACGTATATACTTGCTCAGTGAAGCATCAAAGTTTACCGGGACAGCGCCATTGAAGTTCACAAATGCATCACCTCCTTCTATCACTACGCCTATTCCACTTCCATTTACAATATTAGTTGTGTTATTGATGTTCAGTGTTACGGTTGCATTGTTTGAATTACTGCTATTATCTTTTACATAAATAGCCGTATCGCAATTGGTCATCGTAACGCCAGTCATGTCATATACACTTGTGATCGCATCCGAAGCATAACCATCCCAGTTGTTCGGGAACACCCCGACATTGCAATTAGTCAGTGCGCCTCCGGTTATTGTGACTGTATTTGAGGTCGGACAATTCCATAAGTTCACGCCACTTCTTGCTCCGGTTACATTATTATTATTTACAGTAACGCCAACGTTTCCCTGGACAGAACTGATAGCAATGCCATCATTATTCGTTGCGCCGGCAAATGTTGTGATAGAATTATCTGAAATATTAAAAGTCGAAGCAGTACTATATGCCAAATTATGCCAGATACCTTTGCGGGCCGATTCAATTGTATTATTGGTAATACTGTGACTATTGCCGGGATCAGCATGGTGGAAGTTGCCTGTTTGTACCCCAACCCTTACTCCTGTCATTACGTTATTCTTAATATTGGTATAGCAATTATTATAAATCAAGAATACCAACACCAAATTAAGCCGGAAGGATATTTTCAAACTTGTTATTATTGATACTATTACCGGACGTGGCTGCTCCGCTATTGGTAATAATTGTAGAAATCAATACCCGCATAATTCAGGTTCTTAATGATGTTATTACTGATAGTGTACATTGGTGATACCATCATAAGCGCCGATCGCTTCGGCTGCATTAACATCCGCTCCGTTGATATTGACGCCGCCACCTACTATTGTATTATCTCCGTCAAAAGTAAATCCATCAACCTTTGTGTTGTTTGCATTGCCATCAAGATAGAAGAACGTATTATTCACAGCGTCATTGGTGAAAGGCTGAACAATAGATTCATCAAACGGACGCGGCCCTGCATTGGGATCAGCCCCGTAGTTAGAGCCCTTAATGACCAATTGTTTGTTGACAACAACATCTTCGCGATAGAGACCGGGATCTACCCATATTGTATCGCCTGCCGCTGCCGCGTTAATTGCATTTTGAATCGTTGCGAATGGCGCTGAAGGAGTGCCTGGGTTTGCATCACTGCCGATCGCTGAGGTATAATGATTACCACTATTGCTGTTATCATTCACATACAAATTATTATTAGCAACACATGCTGCTGATGTCTGGAACCCGATCATCGCAGGTTGATCATCGGTGCCGTCAACCAGGAATGGTGAATAGGTAACAGGTCCGACAATCGTTGCTGCAATTGCGCCTGAACCCACCGTACCATACCAGTTGCAGGTTGCATTGAACGGAGTACCCGTACCAGATTCCTGATACTGTAATAAGCAATGCTGGTAAATGAATTGTAATTAATATTGATCGCATTCCTGTAAAGTCGGCTGAACCGCAACAGGTACGAACACCTACATCAGATGACCTGAAAGTGTTATTCAGAATATTAATAGGCGCTGAATAAGCCGAAGGATTATAGAATACCACACCTGCAGCATAAGAACTGATGAATGATCAGATGCACTCCGTACCAATCCATGGAAATAATTTTCTTTTATCGTAAGGTCGCCGCAACCTGTTGCCACTAATACACCAATATCCACCTGGTCAAAATCATTCTGAGAAATTTCTCCCTGGATATAATCAAGGTTAAGGATCACTGGTCGTGAACCATCACCCGGAGCAGGAAAACCACCATAGAAATGATTGCCTTTCACTAAAATCGTATTATCAGATCCCGAAAGCGTTGATGCAAAAAGCTGGAAGGCCTGTTGTGTTGGACCATCTATAGTTACATCATTGTCCTGGAATGTAAGCGAATTGAATGATGATCCGCCAAAGTCAATATGTTGCTGACTTAAGCCATTGCTTAACCAGTTGCATACAGAATTCGATACGGAAACATCTGCACCTGTTCAAAGCTGACAAATCTTCTTCCGGCAAACTGGATACCGTCAAATACAACTGTCTTCGAAGGAACTATTGTGAAGGCAACGTTGGAAAGGAATGAACTGTTATCAATAAATGATTCAGGATTGCGCGGTGAAAGACCACTGATGCCATAGTTATTGCCCTTGAATGATAAGTGATTTATTTACGTTAGTTGAAACATTGGTAAATGGACCCGGTGCAATGTTGACAATAAATCCATCAGTTGCCGCATTAAGCACGCTGTATATCCGGGGTATTGTAGCTGGCGTAACAGAAACTATTCACTGTTACAAAATCATTACCTGTCCTGAATAACTATCTTACCATAAGCACCGACATCCACCGCATCTAAAACCTTATCGGCAATGGTGAATATATTGGCAAGCGTCGTACTTCCATCTAACAACACGCCGTTATAAGTATTATTGGTAGCATCAATAATAGCCGAAGTACCGGCTGCGGCAGAATTGACAAGAGCGTAAGTGTCACCCGTAAATGTATTGCCTGTTGGTCAATGTTCCGGTATAGGCATCAATACCGAATGCATCAACCCATATACCACGGAAGTCGCTGTTAAATGTATTGTTTGTTATGGCAAAAGGTCGAATTAGGAATGCCTCCGTCAAAAATACCGATAGCATAGTTTGTTGCAACCTGTAAATGTATTGCCTGTTATAGTCGCGTTGCTCGTTCCAAAGAAATACATACCCCGGCCTGCATGATTATTCACTTCGTTATCCTGGAAGGTAATATTTTCGTCCATGGTGTAAGCACTGCCATTGCCAAAAAGCCCCACCGCCCATGTATCTACTATTGTAATAGTATTCGTAAACTTGTTGTCTTTAACAAGAACGTTCTGCAGGTTAGTACTTGCAGTAAAGTCATCCGCATAGATCGAATGTCCGCTGGATGGACCGGTTGCGGTATTATTACGGAATAAGTTTTGTTCAATAAGCGTTTGCTTCGTTGCACTGTTGTTGGCAATGAAAATACCGACAACTGCGTCAGCCCCCTCAATAATATTATTTCTGACTATCGTACCGTTCGATCCAGCTTCCATGTAAATACTTCCAACGCCTTGCCCGCCTTGCGCACCTTTCAATGTAAAGCCATCAATAATGGACTCACTTCCCGCCGGCTGAATATCGAATACAGTTGACGGGTACCCGCTTAAGGCACTGGCATCAAGAAATGATTCATTGGCTACGCTACGAGTTTCTGCATCAACTCCTGCCTGGGCTCCATATAAGTTCACTTGCTTATTCACAACAACTGCTGACGTGAGATTGTATGTTCCGGCATCTACATAAATATTACTGCCCGCCGGGGCTACCGACATGGCATGTTGCATAGTAGCAAATGGAGCAGCTGGTGTTCCAGAATTGGCATCGTTTCCTATCGCAGTAGTATAAACATCGCCAGTCAAACTATTATCGTTCACATAATAATCAGTCAATACTCCGTTACATGAATTCGGAACAGCCTGGAAGCCGTCTGTACCACCGTCATTATCTGTTCCGTCTGTTAACCATGAAACATAGTTAACAGGGCCGTTTATTTCAGCGGCAACCCCGGCAGGTGTTGCAGAACCGTACCAGTTGCAACTTGCATCGCTGATCAATCCTGATGCATTATTAATGGCATACCCACCATTGCCTGACAGATCATTATTGTTAATAGCACCGATCGTTCCGGCAGTGCTTTCAACACTGATACCATCACCCGTATTATTTTTAATAAAGTTTTCTGTTGTTGATGTCAGATTACCGCTATTCTTTACTCTTACACCAGTACCGTTAGTATTAATATCATTCTGGAACAATGAAGCGGAACCGCCATCTATATCTACACCAATCACAAAGCCTGTAATGGTAGAAGCATTGTTGTGAATGTTGGCGCTTGCCAATGATCCTTTTACTAAGACACCCGTTCCTGAACTACCGCTAATAGTTGAATTACTGATATCCAAAACTCCCACGTAGGGCGAATTGGCTGCAGGAGCATCTACAGCTACGGCAGCAGTAGAACCAGCTGACATAGCAATTGGTACGTTATTGATAGTAAGCCTTACATCACCGGATCCCCAGGTTGCATCATTAGTAGACATCAGAACTCCATGCTCCTTAATATTATTAAATGAACCTCCCGTTAAACTGACATTCGCACTTGGGCTATTGGACATATAGAAACCGCGATGAACATTGTTTTGCCCGTCAATGGTATTATCAGAGAATGTTATTGTGCGGTCATCCGTTATTGTAAGTGCATAGAAACCGATGAATGTTTTTCCGGAAGGTGCAGCCGTTGGATAATGAAGTGTATTTCCTGAAACGGCTAGCACAGGCGCCGTTCCTCTCCTGTAGTTTACCCATATACCTACATTTCTTGTAGTGACATTAGGATTCTTCCAGTTAATAGTCGCTTCATTGTTTGCTATTTGCGGAACAAATCCTGCATCGCAATCCACATTCACACCATGCATGCTGACGGCACGATCAACTGCGGTGAATACATTGTCTGAAATATCAGCATGCATTGCATAGGTCTGGACGCCTTCCCACATATTATCAAACTTATTATTCTTAATATAATTCCATGAATGATTACTGTTGAATGCGACTTCGAGATAGATAGCCTGGTAATCAAAGTTGTTGAATTTGTTATTCTCAATGGTAAGGTGATCTACCTGTGCGAATGGCCCCAATACAGGATCGGCGGCATTTGCGATTCCTTCGGATGTATTCACATCTGCGCTTCCGACAGCATTGCCTGCATTCAGTGATGGATTATCTCCATCCAATAAAAATCCTTTAAATATAACATTACTGGCCTGTATGTTCACCAGCACTCCTCCTTCAGCATCATCAATGGCAGGCATAATGATAGCTTCACTCACTCTTGATCCCGTATTTGGATTGATCGCAGCATTCGGACCCAGGATACTAAGTGGTTTGCTAACGGTTATATTTTCAACAAATGTGCCTGCACTTGCATTCAAGGTATTGCCCGATGATGCATAGTCAATGGCCTTTTGTATCTGGCCATACACTGCATAAGTTTGCGACGTATTGTCAACGCGTTTATCATACGTATTAGAAACATTGGGAACAGTTACATTAGAGTTACTGAACAATACATGGATCGGTTGATTGGAATAGGTACTTGCATTCTCGACGATACCTGCGTTGGAATCATAACCAAATCCACCTGCGTCTGCATATAAACCGGCTTCGTTTCCGCTAAGAATATTACCTCCTATCGTTGTAGCGTTACCGGTTGCTGTATTGCTGAAATTAACCCCTGCGCCGGCCAATAGTATGCCCGTGGCCACATCTGCAGAAGGACCGTTATAAATATTATTGCTGATTGTATTACCGGTAATTGTTCCGTAAGCGCCGTAACCGAACTGAACGCCATTCTGCCCATTCACATTCGGAATATTCTGACCCGTGATGATATTATTGGTCACAATACCCTGGGTATTGAGTTCATTAATGAGAACACCTGTCTTCTGGTAATCTTCGATGATATTATTATTCACAGTAACCGTCTGCGCCAGGATCACATCATAAGTATGGTTGGCAAAAAATGCATGTCCTGATTGCACACCGCTGAACGACGCATCACGAACTCTTGTAATTTTCGAATCCGTGAAACTTCCGCCTGCGGCAAAATAATATACTCCATAGAATCTTGCTCCGCCTCTTCCATCACCATCCACCGTCACTTTACTGATATCAACAGTATTGCCCGCACCGGATGCATAGACGATTGGCCGGTGATCGCTGGCGTTGGCATTGGATACATTGTTCACAGTTGCCGGCGCTTTAATAATTGTTTTGGTAAGATCATTTCCTGTGACCGTAAGCGATTTGCTGATCAGTACCTGTTCCTGGAATGTACCCGCGTCTACAAAGATCGTATTGCCAGCTGCGGCTACACTGATCGCTTTGGTAATAGTTCTGAATGGAGCCCCTACAGATCCATCGTTAGCATCATTCCCAACGGCCGTAGTATAAATATCATTACCGTCATACACATTATCATTTACATAGAACATCGTCGGTGGCATGCCATTACATGAACCTGCTACCGGTTGGAATCCGGGTGTTACAAGATCATCATCGGTTCCGTTAGTGAGCCATGGTGAGTAAATGGTAATTGCACCGGATACATTATTTATTTTGGCCGCAATTGCCATGTAAGCAGTTGTGCCAAACCAATTGCAGGTGGCCTGGACAGGATCTGTACCTCCATTCGGTTCACCATTGTCAATAGCAATCGTACTAAGTAAACTATTATTCATAATAGTATTCGTTCCCTGGGTTCCGTTTATCTGGTCACTTGTTCTTATATCTGCTGTTGTATTGTTGAAGAAGAAATTATTCTGAACAGTTGTTCCCTGCGCACCTCTTGTACCATCAGCCATACTTCCAAATGCAGTCAATGCCAATCCATATCGTCCATTATTGGAAAATGTATTTCTTGCAAAATTTGAATTCTTAGGTCCACCCTGGAATCCATCAAATGCAACATTGGTAAATGTGTTTTCAAGGAACTGTGTATTTTCAAATGAACGTGAGCCGCCATTAATACCTACGCTTAAACCATCAAAAAGATTGCCCTGCAGTAATGGATTTCTCGGGGTAGCGCTTGTGCCAACATTCCGGTTTCCATCAACAAATATACCCGCTGATGACGTGCTTCCTGTCACTTTATTATTTGTGAAATACATGCCTGCGAATGATTGCGGGCCATTCATGAAGATAACTTGTGATGAACTGCTGCCACCGATCATTTCATTTTTATCAATAGTTACATCGGTAATTCCCCTGTTGAGCCAGAGTGCCTGGCCAATTGTACTCGTTACTTTCAAATAGTTATTTCTTATCTGGTCTGTCGTATAGGGTCCTGCCAGGGTTTGAATAACACCATTCGTACCGATCGTATTTCCAAGCATAGCAAATCCATCAATGATTGAATTGCTTGACTGTATATCAATGGCTGCTCCCGATGCCGGAGAAATAACAGATTCTACGGCAGGATTCGGCGAACCCGTTACACGTCCTCTTGCATCCACTCCAAATTGCGCACCCTTTAATGTAAGACTCTTATTTAATACCACATTTTCAGGATACGTCCCTGCTGCAACAGTTATCACATGACCGTTCAAAGTCAGCACGTCATTGATCGCCCCCTGGATAGTGCAATAATATAAACCCGTATTCACGTTTTGAACCGGCATTACAGCAGTATTCGATACAGTTGCATTGGCTGTTGCTACACATCCATTCTCATCTGTGACTGTCACCGTATAAGTTCCGGCTATTAGCCCGGTAGCAGTTTGTGTTGTTTGTACCGGTGATGTATTCCATGAATAAGTGAACGTACCAGCCGCTCCCGTCACATTTGCTGTGGCTGTACCATCATTTAATGACGGACAGTTAGCATCTGTTGTAGTCGTTGTTACTGCTATTGTGCATGCGCAGGTCTCACTGGTCTGAAAACCTATTGTTATCAAATCTTCGTCTCCATGTGTTAAATAAGGAACATAACTTACCACTCCTGAGATCTTTGAAGTTACTGTAGCATGATCGGCACTGCCATGCCAGTTACACGTAGCATTGAAGCTGGCTGTTGAAAGATTCTGTACACTATAGAAATTATTGGAAAGATCATTATAATGAGCTTCTACTCCCACCAAAGTTGCGGGTGCATCTGCATATAAAGCAGCGCCATTATTATTTACAAAATTGTTGGTGATGGTTGTATTGGCTGAATTGGGCCTTGTACCATAAGCAGTCAACGCAATACCTGCACCATTCGGAAAATTTGTTATGGTATTTTGAGTAACAGTTGTATTTAATAGTTGGCCACTGATACCTGCGGACGGACCAGCCGGAGTGAAATTATTGATGATATTTCTCCTTATAGTTGAACCATTGTGATATCCCGTTACACCCAATCTTGTATTATCAATGCAGTTGTCTTCAATAATGGCTGAAGTCGGGCTAAATTCATTGTCACTTCCACCACCGATACCATATAGTGCATTTATTATTTGGTTATGATGCAAATGAGCGGATGTGCCTTTCCATGTATTGATACCATCCCGGTCAGAGGATGCACCATCTATAATTGTATTCTTTACTTCGAGACCAGTCTTGGTATTGTTAACCAGTATTCCATATGTACCGGATGCCCCGGTTCCGACAGGAACGAGCTTCACTCCATTGATCACAACATTATTTGCCTGCACATTGATAAGTCCGTTCGGATCCGTCCCGGTAATTATTGTTTCCGCTCCGCGACCGCCTGTGCATGGATCAACATTTGCATTTGCGCCATTCATTACAAGGTCATTCACATTTATCTCTACTGATTCAGTATATGTTCCTGCCACTACATTCACTGTACTTCCTGATACCATATTCACGCCTTCCTGTATGCGTTCGGTAGCGCCTGTCTGTGCACTTGCTTTTGTTACCCAGAGATTGGAGAAGCTACCCTGGAATCCGAATGTACCACGGCCAAGAGTTGTTTCAATATTTACATCAGTACCTGTATTCAGATACGGTGTGTAATCAAAGTTGGCTGATGCTGGTCCTGCTATATCAGGTTGTCCGCCAGGAGGTGCCGCTGTTCCACCATATACTACAGGAATCAGAACAGCATAACCAGGTTCAGCACTATTTGCTGTTGTTACAACCGGTGTATTGCTGCCATACCAGTTGCCGCTGAAATTTTTCAGGTTTGTTGTTCCTGCGGCAGGTAATGACCCGCCTGTTTGTCTGTCAACGATCTGCCCATACCAGTTACCACTGATATTATTATTATAGAAATTACAATTCAATGCCGTTTGAACCGGAACGTTTGTTCCGCCACTGGCATCAAGGAATAAAATACCTACCGTCCAGTTATCAGTCACTTCATTTTCTGTAAATGTGATATTATCAGTTTGATTACGGAATATCAATCCCGTCCGGTTAAACGTGATCCTGTTATTGCGGATCGTATGGCCATTGCTGTTATTGATATCTATGGCCGTACGCATACCTGTGATAATATTATCATGGATCACTGCGCCTGTGATGGATTGACCTTGTATTGAAATACCAGCAGAGTTAAGTCCGGCATTGTCCCAATCAGTTGTGTTATTACCATCACGGGTAATAGTAAATCCGCTGAGATCAATATTATTGGCCGCTAAAGCAAACGTGCTGCCTGATCCACCGATGGGGCCAGATACCGTTGTAGTGCCTGCGCCTGCACCTGTTATAGTTAATGACTTGTTCACATTCACATCTTCATTGTATGTCCCTGCATCTACTGTTATCACATGACCATCCAATGTAAGCGGATCATCAATAGCTGACTGAATAGTACAGTAATCTTTAGCAATTGTTGTATTATGCACCGCACCGCCGGCGCCATTTGTTGTGACTGTAACATTCGTCATATCAGTACATCCATTAGCATCTGTAACAGTCACACTATAATTACCCGCTGCAAGATTATTTGCAGGATTGGTGGTTTGTCCATCTGACCATAAATAAGTATAGGTTCCTGTTCCGCCACTGATAACATTGACAGTAGCTGTTCCATCCGTTGCCGGAGGACATGAAGCAGGAGTTGATGAACTGGATAATATTAATGCACAAGCAGCACATACTTCAGTTCGTCTGGAAGCCCGGCAGTTGAACCATCTGCATCTGTACCATCGGTCAACCATGGTGTATAAATAATACTGCCTGATAGCGTTGGTGATTTTGGCAGCAACTGCAGCCGGTGATGTTGTACCAAACCAGTTACAAGTTGCACATTATTGCCGCTTCTGTGCCATTGTAATAATAGCTATCGTGCTTAATAAGACTATTAAAATGTGTAATGTATGTTGCTATTGTACCTGTAGCCTGAGCTAAGGATGTCGCTGAAAACGATTGTCCTAAATCCTCTTGAGTCATTATTGGAGAAGAAATTATTTTCTACAGTAGTACCTTGCGCCTCCTCTTAATACATCCGCGCTTCCAAAAGCATGTCAACGGCCAATCCCTTCGTCCATTATTCGAGAAAGTATTCCTCTTTATATCTGTATTCTTCGGACCTCCTTGAAATCCATCAAATCCATTTTCCGTAAAAGTATTTTCAAGAACGTGTCCGTTTTCAAGAGATCTCGAACCCGATATTCATACCGGTATTATGGCCCTGGAACAGATTGCCCTGTAATAATGGATCACGATTGGCAAATCCCGTACTTGTACTCATGTTCCTCGGAGCCGTCGCATCAAAGAATAAACCATGTTCCAGTTACATGAACCACTTCGAATATATTATTATTGTTAAAGTACATTCCATGGAACAACTGTGGACCATTCAAGAATACTACCTGTGCGGCAGCATCGGCGATTAATTCATTTTTATCTATGGTTGCATCTATGATGCCCCTGTTGAGCCAGATTGCCTGGCCAGTCGTGAACTGGTCGGCTTTTAAATAATTGTTCTTTAATTGAATCCGGTTACACGTGGATGTCAGCGATTTGAACCACTCCATCTGTTCTGCTTACATTTCCAAGCATTGCAAAACCATCAATCGTCGAAGATGATGAGCCTGCTAACAATTCTAAAGACGCCGCTGTTGCAGGTGCGATTACAGATTCAACTGCTGGGTTCGGCGAACCCGTTACACGTCCTCTTGCATCTACACCAAATTGCGCACCCTTAAGTGTAAGGCTCTTATTCAATATTACATTTTCAGGATATGTTCCAGCTGCAACTGTTATCACATGACCATTCAATGTCAACGCATCATTGATCGCCGCCTGGATAGTACAATAATATAATCCTGTGTTCACATTTTGAACCGGCAATGCTGGATTTGATAGCGTCACATTATTCATAGCCGTACATCCGTTCTCATCAGTAACAGTCACAGAATAATTACCTGCAATTAATCCTGTCGCGGGATTTGTTGTTAGTCCATTTGACCATAAATAAGTGACAGTACCAACCGCTCCGGTTACATTCGCTAATGCCTCGCCATTGTTTAGTGATGGACATGTAGGATCGGTTGGAGTAATGGTCACTCCCAATCCACAGGTTGTACAAACTTCAGTTGTCTGGAATCCTGTTGTCACCAGGTCTGCATCTGTTCCGCTGATCAAATAAGGAATATAAGTTACCCCGCTGCCTGAAATGGAAGAAGCAATAGAGGCTGAAGAAGTTGTTCCCCACCAGTTGCAGGTCATATCTGCATTTAATGTACCCGAACCGGTTGTGGTTACACTGGAATTACTGTAACCGGTAATTGAATTCTTATGTGCATTAAAATTAAGTATATAGCCAGGATCGGTTTCAAGATAGAAACCATCTGCATTATTGATCACATAATTATTGATAAAGCTGGTTGTATTATTGCCGCTGGTAAAACCCCAGACTTGTGTAGTGGCATACATACCGGTGCTGCCTGCCTTATTCTGCCCGTCAATAATATTGTTACTGAACACCGGGGTTACAGCTGCATAAGCGCCTGCGCTTGCCATGCCTACATCAACATTCGATACGGTATTATCGTGTACGGTCACATTCCTGTAAGGTGCAAATACAAATATGCCATAACCATTCGCAGCACTATTACTGATATTGTTTCCGGATATTTCATCGGCGACTCCACCACTATCTCCGTTATTATCTGAATGTAACCCAGTGCCTGAATTAGTAACGGTATTATTGGACATAACAGTGCCCGCAGAATGATTGGTGGCGATCGCATCGCTGGCATCACTGACCATATTATTGTCAATGGTTCCCGATCCGCCAAAACTGAATATGGCGATAGAAGCAGCATCGGCCTGCACATTGGAAACAATGTTATGATGGAAATTAAATGAACCACCTGATGATGCATAGATACCCCTCAGGTAAATATTCTTTACGGTGACATGATGAACAGTAAGATTTGAATATACGCCTGCAAGATGATTGGTGATAATTCCATTGCGTGCATCAATATTGGCGCCTCCCACATTAACGGCGCTCGTCAATGACGTATTATCGCCATCAACTACCAGGTCATGAATAGTTACATTATTGGCTTGGACCAAAAACACATTCGCTCCCGGCAGAGAACCTCCGCCGGTATTCGGATTGGATGTACCTGGCATAATGATCGTTGTATTACCAACTCCTTTTATTTCCAGTTCTTTTGTTACTACAACATCTTCTGTATAGGTACCCGCATCTATGCTGATCACATGTCCGTTCATTGTTTGCGGAGCATCTATCGCTGCCTGGATAGTGCAATAATTCAGTAATGTATTCAGGTTATGAACCGGTCCTGCCGTTGTATTGTTTGACAATGTCACATTATTCATAGCCGTACATCCATTCTCATCAGTAACGGTCACAGAGTAATTACCTGCAACAAGCCCTGTTGCTGGATTTGTTGTTTGCCCGTTTGACCATAAATAAGTTACCGTACCAACAGCCCCCGTTACATTCGCTAAGGCCTGGCCATTGTTTAATGAAGGACATGTCGGATCGGTTGGAGTGATTGTCACTCCAAGTGTGCATGCTGAACAAGTTTCAGTTGTCTGGAATCCCGCTGTGCCGCCATCAGCATCTGTTCCGATGGTTAAATAAGGAACGTAACTTACCACTCCTGAGATCTTTGAAGTTACTGTAGCAAGATCAGCACTCCCGTGCCAGTTACACGCAGCATTGAAGCTGGCTGTTGAAAGATTCTGTACACTATAGAAATTATTGGAAAGATCATTATAATGAGCTTCTACTCCCACCAAAGTTGCGGTCGCATCTGCATACAATGCAGCTCCATTATTATTGACGAAATTATTCGTGATAGTTGTATTGGCTGAATTAGGTCTTGTACCATAAGCAGTCAACGCGATACCTGCACCATTCGGATAATTGGTTACTGTGTTTTGAGTGACCGTGGTATTCAATAATTGTCCACTGATACCCGCAGATGGACCTGCCGGTGTGAAATTATTGATGATATTTCTTTGAATGCTTGATCCATCATGATATCCTGTAATACCAAGTCGTGTATTATCAATACAGTTGTCTTCGATAATAGCTGAGGTCGGGAAACTGGCATCATCGCTTCCGCCGCCGATACCATATAGTGCGTTTATTATTTTGTTATGATGTAAATGTGACGATGTTCCCTGCGTATTGATACCGTCCCGATCAGAGGAAGCTCCGTCAATAAGCGTATTCTTTACTTCAAGACCGGTACTGGTGCTCTGCGAGAGTATTCCATATGTACCGGATGCCCCCGTCCCCACCGGAACCAGTTTCACGCCATCAATGGTTACATTGTTCGCGTCAACATTAATAACGCCCGCTGTACTGGTACCTGTAATAATTGTTTCTGCCCCGCGACTGCCGGTGCAGGGATCAACGCCTGCATTGGCGCCATTCAACAACAAATTATTTTCATCAATGACCACAGTTTCATTATATGTACCTGCTGTAACATTGACAGTACTGCCGGATACCATGTTCACGCCTTCCTGTATGCGCCCGGTAGCGCCGGTCTGTGCGCTGGCTTTGGTTACCCATAGATTAGAGAAGCTTCCCTGGAATCCAAATGTGCCTCTACCTGCCGTAGTTTCAATATTTACATCAGTGCCTGTATTGAGATAAGGCGTATAATCAAAATTGGGTGATGCTGGTCCTGCTATATCCGGTTGTCCGCCGGGAGGTGTTGCTGTTCCGCCAAATATTTCCGGTATTAAAGAGGCATAACCAGGTTCAGCACTATTTGCTGTTGTTACAACCGGTGCATTTGTACCAAACCAGTTACCACTAAAGTTTTTCAGGTTGGTTGTACCCGGTATCGGTATAGAACCGCCTGATTGCCTTTCAACGATCTGGCCGTACCAGTTGCCGCTGATATTATTATTAAAGAAATTACAATTCAGTGCTGATTGAGCGGGAACATTTGTTCCGCCACTTCCATCGAGGTAGAGCACACCTACCGTCCGGTTGTTGGTGACCTCATTTTCGGTGAAATTAATATTATCAGTTTGGTTTCTGAATATGACCCCTGTATGATTGTTATTAATAACATTGTTATGAATATTATGTCCATTGCTGTTATTGACATCAATAGCACTCCGGTTGCCTGTTATGATATTATCATGAATATTCATCCCCGTAAGCGAAATGCCCTGCACAGCAATGCCTGCAGAATTAAGAGTAGCATCATTCCAATCATCTACCGAATTACCATACCGCGTAATAGTAAATCCTGAAAGTTCAATATTATTAGCAGCGATTCTTACCGTTGCAATATCACCTCCATTCACACCTTGGATGATTGTTGTCGCATTATCTGCACCGGTTATCTTTAATGTCTTGTTGATATTAATGTCTTCGTTATAGGTTCCTGCATCTACAGTGATCTCATCATTGGGTGATGCTGCATCTATCGCTGATTGTATCGTGCAATAATTGTTGGCTCCGTTATGAACCGGTCCAGTGGTCGTATTATTCGATACCGTAACATTAGCAGAAGTAGCAGTACATCCGGTTGCATCGGTAACCGTTACACTATAAGTACCTGCAACAAGTCCCGTCGCAGGATTCGTTGTCTGTCCGTTCGACCACAAATAAGTTACCGCTCCGGCGTTGTCCGTCACGTTCGCTGTTGCCTGGCCATTGTTTAGTGATGGACAGGTAGCATCTGTTGGAGTAGATGTTACCCCGATCGTACATTCTGTGCAGGATTCATTCGTCTGGAAACCTGTCGCAACATCTGCATCTGATCCGCTGGCCAAATAAGGGATATAATTCACAACACCATTGGGGAGATTCTGAAAAATTTTCCCTGCTATCAAAGACGGATCAGTGGTGCCGAACCAATTACAGGTCGCATTGAATGTCCCCGTGGCAAAATTTCTAAGTGTCTTAAATCCTGTATTGGTAAATGAATTCAGATGAATGTCCACCGTCTGCGCAGAATAATTCGGCGAACCGCTTGTATTCACGCCATAATCACAACCGTCAAAAAAGTTATTGGTAATGACGACCGGTCCGGAAAGTGGTGACTGGTAAAACTTAACGCCGCTCAGGTAGTCAGTTTCGAATCCATCTGCAATATCTCTGAACTCGTTTCCGGTAATTAAAAGGTTGCCGCAATTGTTGGCAACAAGAACGCCATTCTCAACTGCCTTAACGATATTATTACTCACTTCTCCCTGGCAACTGCTGAGATTAATTGGCGTTGCATAGGTGGGCATCCCTGTATTTTCAATATAGTTTCCTTTGATCAATACTTTGCTCGCTGTGCCTGAGCCGCTGTAATTTCCTACCGGTTGCAAAGCTGCCCCTACATCTCCGGTTAAATTAACTGAGTTGTTTTCAAAAACAAAATACTGGAAGGTATTGCTCAAATAAATATCATTCTGGCCTGATACAGATGACCAGTTGAATTTACTGTTCCTTACATAAAGATTATTGCCGGCTGACTGTATATAGCCAACGCCAGAATGATACGAACCCGTCTATGTCTGCATCGAAGCCGCTCCCGATCACAAAATAATATCCTCCTGGATAACTTAATGAGGACGCTGCATTCCGGCTAAGAGATTGTCCGCTGATCCCGTAATTGGAACCACGGATGTTAATATTCTTATTAATGGAAACAGAACTGGTAACTGGATAAGTTCCTGCATCCACATGTACAGTATTACCGGCAGACGCTACATCCACTGCATGCTGAATAGTAAGGAAAGGCAATGCCTGTGTACCAGGATTTGCATCATTACCTACTGCACCGCCATTTACATCACCTGTAAGATCATTATCATTGACATAATAGTCTGTAACAGCAGCCGGTATTTCTTCACCTGCACCAAATTCACTGAAGGAAGTGATGTTATTAAAATTATATGTTGTTCCGCTGAATGAATAATCTGCTGTAGCAGGATAAAAGAAGCTGCCATCATTTATACGCTTTCAATTCCGCGGTCGTTACTCCGCCTGCCAGATCACCAGCAAGAAATTCAAAACTTGCATCAGCAGTTGAAAATGCGATGCCGGTTGCCGCCGTCCAATAACGGTTTAAATATTTTGTGTTGCTCAGAGCCGACGGATAATCGCTGCTCTTCCATCCACTGACCGGAGGGAACAATCACCTGGCTCAGTTACGTCATTGAAAGTAATATTGGCAGGAGTATATCCTGATAGAATACCTACCGGAAATGAATATGTATTAGTTCCAAAGTCTACGGTACGAAGCAATGTCCCTATTATGTAGCCGTTTGTCCGCACAATACTTCCTGTAGAATTATTAGCGACGCGGAGATAATGGAAGCTTTGATCTACCGTAATAGTCCCGTTGGTAAGCGTCAGTTCATTGATAACAACGCCGCCTTGCGTAAGTACTGACCCGCCGGATTTGTTTATGGTAAGGTTATAGAATTGTTCACCGGGAGCCGTTGTCGAAACTGTTTGATCACCGCTTCCGTTAAATGTTACTGTTGATTGTCCTTCTGCAAATGCTGAATTGGTTCCGTTATTGGTCCAGTTACCGCCAACCGATAAGTTGGTTGTTCCGGAAATAGTCAGCAAAGCTCCGGCATTGATTGTGACATCACCCGTAAGTAACCGATCAAAAGAGGCAGGGATTTAAACACCGGGGGTATTGTTTACTACTAAATTTGCCGGTCCGGTTGATGACGGCCATTCCGATGTAGATGCTGTTTGTGCGGATGAGCCGCCGTAGATAATGTACCAGTTGCACCGTAAGCTATAACACCTGATGTATTCAGGTTTATAGTTCCGCCATTATGATTGAATATGCCATTTATCGTCAATGTAACTCCATTGTCAATGATTAAAGTTGCTTACAGATGCAAGTGTAAGATTATTTAAAGTTTGATCAGATGAAATTTGTAAAATTCCTCCGTTGAGAGTAACATTATTTGTTATCGGCAACGTTCCACCTCCGGTTTTGAAAAATTGCAGCTTACCTCCATTGACTGTAGTAGTTCCTGAATAAGAATTAGCGCCTGTTAATGATATAGTTCCTGCTGCGGTGCTATTAATTGTTAGAGAAGAACCTGTTCCGCTAATTATTCCACCAAGAGTATATGTTCCTGTGCCCGCAATCGCTATAATGCGTGTTATCCCGCTGCCAAGAGCTACGTCGTTGCTGAATGTGAGATTACCTGTGCCCGTTGGAACATTCGTCGCGTCGCCAAATTGAAAATTACCACCTATCGTAATCCCTCCTGGATATCTTCCAGAAATCTCTGGCGGTCGAAGTGTTTGGCGTAAGAATTCCTCCATTCAGTGTAAGAGTATGACCAGTCCCACTACCCATTGCATTTACACCACCAACTACCATTGTCCCCGCGTTCAAGGTAAAACCATTTGAGAAGGTACCTCCGCTGGTAATAATATAAGTACCAGACCATTCTTTAATAAATCCTGTCCCTGCAGCCGAAGAAAGCCCAACACCATCCAAATTTAAAGTTTTTCCATTGGCGACATTTATAGTTACCACAGTACCTCCAGTAGTTATGGTACCTGATGGAGAGGTTAGAGTAAAATTTTCAGTGCAATTTATGCCTCCAATTGCAATACCACTTGCTCCGCTCGCAGTTCCGCCAACTATTGCAAAGTTGACAATACTTCCGCTCGTAAACAAAGATGCGAAAGGCCCTGCTACAAGTTCCCCATTTGGGATCTGTCAACTGACTACCATCTCCAGCAAAAAAATTGTTTTCTGCCCCCAATCTCCCCTTCCCCATCCCCACAAACAATCCAACCATCAAACAATGCACAACCATTCTTTTCAAAAACGATTGCTTCACTATATGATTAGTTGTTACAGATGGTTTACTGAACTTCGGCAAAGCACTTGAATGTTTCATAAAAAAATTCTTGTAGTGATGATAAGGTGTATATAAAGCAAAAACCGGTAATGCGTTGTTCCATGTTGCATCACCGGCTATATTCGGGTTTTCAGGAAATGTTATTGTGCAAATGCTGCTATCAATAGAATTGAATTGACAACAAGATGGTTCTTGGTTCTTCGCTGCTCTCTGTGGCAGCCCCACACGGACTCTTTTCATAAGTGGTTTTGTAGTTACCTTAAACAAAAAGATGAATCGCTCTTTCTTAAGAGTGACTGCTCAAGGTGAATGGTGTTCGCATGGATGTTAGACACAATCATCTTCTTCCGTATACATCACTGCATACAATCAGAGCCTGCATCATGTAAATGAATTCTGAAAAAGGGGAGAGGATTCGGTCAAGGGGTGAGGGGATTCAGACATGAGTTCCCGTTGCACTAACCTGTTCTTAAATGTCGTTCCCGAAAGTATAAGGGATTTTTTGAATTTCCAAAATCATTTTTCATAAACGAATACCTCTTTTGACTAAAATTCAAAAGATCATCGGTGCTTTTATTTTTAAGCAACAAAAAAATATCGCTTCTTCCATCACCTGCTCTTTTATCTTTTCTCTGCCAGGCTTGCCTCATGGTAAAACAGGCAATAGGATATGAAAAGCCGCTGAATGTCCTGACAGTAAAGCGTTTCAGCCGCGCCGTTTCCGGAAACAAACATATCAGTAACCACCCGGTAATAAAGGTGGTTTGGCGAATGCATACACCGCTTGTCGCAAAACGTTTTTTGTTTTTTCCGGTTTGTATAAAAATTTATCAACAGCGGACTGCTTCATTGAAAAATATCATGGTCTTTTCCCTGTTTACCGTGGACATACCATGATATTATTCAGTAAGTGAAAGTTTTCTACCTTGTTAACCAGATACAGCAAGCCATTGAAAAAGCTCCTCCTGATATTATTGCTCATTTCTCTTTGCGTTGCCTGGTCTTGTTTTACTCAAAAAGAAAAGGTAAGGCCGTTATATGAGTTGCAAAATTCTGTTACCACCATTCCGGAAAATGATTCCTTAAGTATAATGGCTGCTCCGGCGGTGGAAGAAGGAAATGCTGAAGAAGGTTATAAATATCTGACAGAAGGAAACGCATTCAGCACAGGGATCCCTATGACGACTTATAAGATCGTCACCGCCATCAGGAATGGCAAGCTCATGCAGACGGCAGGCTACAATAAATTTTCCGTGAATGATTTTGTGATATTTAAAAATGCCAAAGGCAGGTTAACCGCTGCACCGGGTTGCTTGTATTGCCATGCTCAGCAGTTCAATAACCAACTGGTAATAGGATTGGGAAACAGTTACAGTAATTTCCAGGTGAACTCCGCTTTTTATTTAAAGCTAAGTGAACAGGTGGTGAAACTTTGGTATGGCAAAAATTCAGATGATTGGAAAACGGCTGAAAAAGCTTTTACTGTCGCACGGACATTGAACACAAGCATTAAGGACACAAACGAAAGGTCCTGCACCTGCGCAAAAGATCGCGGAAGTAATGGCTTCGCACCGTGACCCCGTGACGTTGGAATTTCGTGCCGATACCAATTATTTTTATGTTTCGCCGGTTGTCATTCCTGAAGATGTGCCGGCACTATGGATCGCTAAAAAAAGAAAGGCATTCACGGTGAATGCCATGAGACAGGGCGACTTTCTGAAACATATTGTCAGTCCCACTATCCTTACAATAAAAGATACTGCTGAAGCAAGAGAAATTTATAACCATGCGAAAGATGTATGGGCTTATATAAAAGATCTCCAGGCACCGCGGTATCCGTTTGCGATTGATCAAAGACTGGCGGATAACGGGAAAAAGATATTCCTGCAAACATGTGCACGATGTCACGGTGACCAGGACAAGGAGTATCCGAATAAATTGATTCCCGCAGAGATTATAGGAACCGACTCACTGATGTGGAAATATTTTATAAAATATCCTGAATACGAAGAATGGTATAACAAAAGTTGGTTTGCGGTTTCAGCGTCGCCGGCATTTACAAAACCCCAGGCCGGCTATGTGCCGCCACCGCTCGATGGAGTATGGATCACGGCGCCTTATTTTCATAATGGCTCTGTACCTGATATTGAAAGTGTATTGAACAGCAAAGCACGCCCCAGGTATTGGAGAAGGAATTTTAATAAAGAAGAATACGATTATGAAAAACTGGGATGGCGGTATAGGTCTTTATCAAAACCCGGTGGCAATAAAACATACAATACCGATATTCCGGGATATGGTAACTATGGTCATAATTTCGGCGATCACCTGACAGATGGCGAAAGAAAAGCCGTCATCGAATATTTAAAAACCTTATAAGTCTTACCTACCGGGTTATCCGGTATTTTTGTTTTCATTTTCATCTATAATTTTTTTCTGCATTGGAACGGGTAGATACTATAGGATATAAGATCATCAATGACTGGTTTGTTTCCAAAGGGCATCAGCCTTTTTTATTTCAGCAGCAAACGTGGCAACATATCATGGATAAAAAAAGCGGCCTGGTGAATGCCCCTACCGGATGCGGTAAAACATTTTCTGTTTTTCTTGGCGCTGTCATTGATTTTATCAATCAACATCCCGATGATTATAAAACCAGACAAAAAATGGTCTGCAATTATTATGGATCACTCCGCTTCGTGCATTGGCCAAAGATATTGCCCGTGCCATGGAAGAAGTGATCGGGGAATTAGAAATGGGCTGGAAAATAGGAATACGAAATGGTGATACTTCCATTGCCGAAAGACAGAAGCAAAAATTAAAGATGCCCGAAGTGCTTATCATCACACCGGAAAGTCTCCATTTATTATTAGCACAAAAAGGTTACGAGAATTATTTTCATTCATTACAGATCATCGCGGTGGATGAATGGCATGAATTGATCGGGAGTAAGAGGGGTGTGCAGGTGGAATTGGCGATCAGCAGGATAGTCGGGAGTCGGGAGTTCAGAGTCAGGAGCTCAGAGCCGGGAGAAGAGAGCAAGGATACGGAAGTGCATGATCAAAATAATAACGACCTGCTCACGACTCACGACTCACGACTCACGACTGGCTATATGGGGCATCTCTGCCACAATCGGTAATCTTGACGAAGCGAAAGATGTGCTTCTCGCTCCCCTCTCTGCCAGGAGAGGGGCCGGGGGTGAGGCCGTAAAAGCCAACATGAACAAACGCATCGAAATAGAATCTATTTTTCCTGATGAAATAGAAAAATATCCCTGGGCCGGACATCTCGGTATCAAGCTGGCCCATAAACTTATTCCGATCATTGAACAAAGCAGAACGACACTCATCTTTATCAATACAAGGGGGATGAGTGAAACATGGTACCAGACATTATTGACCGTGTGTCCCGATCTCGCCGGCTCCATGGCTTTGCATCATGGTTCTGTAGATATGGAATTGCGGACATGGGTGGAAGAAAATTTGCATTCAGGAAAATTAAAAGCAGTGGTATGTACAGCGAGTTTGGATCTTGGGGTTGATTTTCGCCCGGTAGAAACCGTGATACAGGTAGGTTCGCCCAAAGGTGTTGCCCGTTTTTTACAAAGAGCCGGAAGAAGCGGGCACAGTCCGGATGCGATCAGTAAAATTTATTTCTTACCTACTCATTCATTGGAACTGGTTGAGGCAGCCGCATTAAAAAGTGCGATCGCCGAAAATCTTATCGAAAGCCGTCAACCCATGTTGCTTTGCTATGATGTATTGATACAATATCTGAATACACTGGCTATCTCAGATGGTTTTTTGCCCGATCAAATATTTGAAGAAATAAAACGAACGTATTGCTATAAGGATATCTCGAAAGATGAGTGGGAACAGGTGCTCGGTTTCATTTCATCGGGAGGTAAAGCGTTACACCAGTATGATGATTATAAAAAAATTGAAATAGAAGAGGGGATATATAAAATAAAAAGCCGCAAGCTGGCGATGCGTCACCGTATGCATATCGGTACTATCGTAAGCGAAGCGATGATGAAAGTAAAATTCATCAGTGGCGGTTATATCGGCGTGATAGAAGAATGGTTTATTTCAAGACTGGAACCCGGGGACATCTTTACACTGGCCGGAAGAAATCTTGAGTTTGTAATGATAAAAGACATGACTGCCTTTGTAAGAAAAAGTAATGCAAAAAGATCGATCGTCCCGAGTTGGCAGGGAGGAAGAATGCCATTGAGTGCGAATTTGGGAAAGAAGCTGAGGGAGATGCTAGACAGGAAGTCGGAAGCCAGAAGTCAGAAGTCAGAAGGGAAAAGCCAGGAGTTAGAAATTGAACTTAAAGTATTAGAACCGTTGTTTGAATTACAATCGCAAATTTCTCATGTGCCGGGCAAGAACGAATTGTTGATCGAACAGATAGAAACCAAAGATGGATTTCATCTGTTTGTTTATCCCTTTGAAGGGAGACTGGTGCATGAAGCGATGGCAGCCATACTGGCTTATCGCATCAGCCGCATCACTCCTATCACTTTTTCTTTTGCCATGAATGATTATGGATTTGAACTATTGAGTGATCAGCCCATTCCTGTTGATGATACGAATGTGTATGAATTATTTTCTCCGGAAGATTTGTTGAATGATATACAGCGGAGCGTCAACTCTACCGAAATGGCCCGGAGAAAATTCCGCGATGTGGCGGTGATCGGTGGATTGATATTCCAGGGATACCCCGGTGAAAAAAAGAAAGCAAGACATCTCCAGGCATCAGCTTCACTCCTATTTAATGTATTTAGCGAATATGATCCCGATAATTTATTCCTTCGGCAGGCTTACCAGGAAGTAATGGATCAGCAAATGGAAGAAGCAAGATTGAGAGACATGCTGGAACGAATACAGAAATCAAAGATCATTATCACTTTCCCGGAACAACTCACGCCTTTTTGTTTCCCCATCAAAGTGGACAGCATGCGGGAAGATCTTTCTTCGGAAAAACTGGAAGAAAGAGTAAGAAGGATGCAGATGCATTTGGAAAAATGAGATATGAAAAGGCAATTAGAAAAATATTTTTAATTGCAAAGAATTTTTCTCCCATTTACATTTGCAGCCCTATGAGTAGCTATTTATCTCACATGGTCGGAACTGAGCATATCATATTGAGTGCGGAAAGAACCTTGTTCTGGGAAAATCAATCCACCCTCATCATAGCCGATCTGCATATAGGCAAGACAGGGCATTTCCGCAAAGAAGGAATAGGCGTACCACAACACATTTACAAGGACGACCTCCATAGGCTGTTATCGCAAGTACTTTTTTTTAAGGCAGAAAAATTGGTCATCGTCGGCGATCTCTCCCATAGCGCTGCCAATAAAGAAATGGATCTCTTCAAAAAATGGCGGAATGATTTTCCTTCTCTTAACGTGCACCTGGTGAAAGGAAACCATGATATACTGGAAGAAAGTTGGTATAAAGAAACAAACATCTCGGTAAGCATGAATGAATATAGTTCCGGCAAATTTTTATTTGTGCATGATATTCTTACTGCAGGTATAAAACCGGTGAAAGGACAGTATACTTTTTCCGGCCATATACATCCGGGAGTCAGTCTCAGGGGCAGGGGCCGGCAATCGTTGCATTTTCCGTGTTTTTATTTTACAAAAAAATACTGCGTGTTGCCTGCATTCAGCCGTTTTACCGGCACCTATAAAGTGACAGCGGAAAAAGATGAAAAAGTATTTGCCATCATTGAAAAAGATGTAATTGAATTGTAAGCGAAATCCGCTGTTATCACTTTTTCCTGGTAAGTTGGTTATAATCGAGGAAATAGATAAATCGCAGTGTTACTTCATTGCCATGCGAAAGGGAAAATAGCTCTTCGAGATTATGAAAATAATTTCGTTGCATGCCTCCGTTGACCATTTCATCATCGCCGAGCCAGTTTTTATACCCAAGTATCAGGCGGCTGCCGAGACGGAAATCCCAGGTAAAAAAAGCATCCACATTGAATATATTGAAATTCTCATCTCTCCCGGCAATAAAAGGACGGGTAAGCGGTCTGCCTTTATCATCTACATTAGCAAAACTTTTATAAATAACGTTGCTCCAGTTATGCCTGGTCCGCAGCGTGAGATTTATTCGCGGAGTAAAATTGTAAATACCTGAAAAAATAGTCGTGACATCTTTGAAATCCACAAACCCGATGATCGGATCACCATTCATTTCTCTTCCGGCATACACGATAAAATTTGTTTCGGCTTCGTGGCGGTGTGATAACTCCAATGTGAACTTGTTGCTGAAACGGTAGCGCAACCCGGCTTCCGCTATGTGATACCTTTTCCCGGGTGAATTAAAAAAATCAGAGAGCAATAAGTTGTAATTAAATAAAAGCTGTTTGCGGACATCCGTGTTCCCTGTAATGTTTGCAAACCCATAGGCAGGCCTTCGTGCATATTTCAAATAAGGCTTTCTCAACACAAAAAAATCATATTGATCAGGCAGGTACGAAAGGTTAAGTGTTGTCTCCCAGAAATTTTTAAATGTCCATGAACCAATAGCCGAAATAGTGAGGTCATTGAACCTGTCCGGTTTGTAAAGACGCCGGTAAGTCACATTCAGGCTATAATTATAGTTAAGGAAATTTTTTCCGGGAGTGAACTGGTTGTAGATAATGCTGCCCGTGTTTATATTTTGATTGTTGGTCAACAGGTAACCAAGATCAGTTGGATCATAATCAGCGGAGCGGATAAGATTTTGCACATAATATTGCACTTTACCGCTCACTTTCCCTATCCGTAATGAGGTATTATACCCATCTGTGAGGATCAGAAATGAAATACTTTGCTGTAATGCCCGTATCCTTTGATATTATACTGGTTGTTTTTATCGTATAAGCTAAAATCAAGGCCCGTTACATTGGCATCTCTTCCCGTACCATTTCGCAGATACATTGGTATTGGTAAAGGTGAGATAGGAACTGTCTTTCAACGCCTGGTCAAGCACAATGATATTATAATTGGCCAACGGCTCTGTCTTGATCTTTGTTTTTTCCCCGGTTGTTTTATCACGTATCGTTGCATACATCGGTGCGCTGATCGCATTAAAGACACCAATACCCAATTTCTTTTTTGTGCGGCCTGAAAATTTAATCGCATTATACAATTGTGTTTTAGCGGGGTTTTTGAGTATTTCGATATTCGGGTCACTGTCAGCTGAGTCGACAATATTGTCATACCCGGAGGGCATCGCGCCGATCCTTCGTGAATAAAACAAACCTGCCTTATTAAATATTTCGGTACCTTCGGTAAAAAAAGGACGGTAGTCGTCAAACTTGACTTCATAAGGCGTAAGGTTGTTGACAACATCATCGGAAACAACTTGTCCGAAATCCGGTATCAATGTAGCATCAAGTGTAAAACTTTCATTGATGCCATATTTTACATCCATGCCGCCGCTGGCCAGCCATTCGGTTTCATATTTTCCATTTTCGCGGTGTACTTCGAATACCGGTAGATACATAGGGAGAAAAACTAAGACGCAAAGGAGGCTTTATATCTTCGAGGCTTTTTAGAATCCCAAACTGGTTGACAAAGCCATTTACCTTCGGATCCACCGGATTCCAGAAAATGTTTCATTATTCCGCCTTACAGACCGGAAAAATTGCATACCCCAATCCTGCACATCTTTTTTTGAAAACCGAGTGAAAAATAAGGAATTTTCATTTCAACAATCCAGCCATCTGATACAATGCTTACTTTACTGTCCCATACAGCATCCCATGTTTTATCGCCATACTCTCCGGCCGTCAAGCGTAAGATTAGGGGCCAGCCTTGCATCTGTTTGCACATTTGAAGAAGTAACAAGGAACTGAAAGCCGTTCTGATGATCATTATAGGTATCAAAGAAAACAGAAAAGTAATCCAGATCTTTTTGCTGATCTTCATCTCTTGCAGTGATTTGTTTGCGTATAAGCGGCGGATCATCATAAAGATAAGCGCCAATATAAATGGCGGAATTATCATAAATAATCTTTACAATTCGTTTTTTGAGAGCGGCTAAACCATAACGTAGGAAAATTTTGAATAAAGTCTGTGGCAACGCGGTGACATTCTCCCATGCAGCATCATCCAGGTTTCCATCAATTATAGGAGGATGATCTGATCTTTACGGCTTGCAATGTTTTTACCTGGGAAAATACTGACACACAAACCAGTAATAACAAGGATAAGCAGATGAATTTTCTCAACAGCATAGTATCATTAGGTTGACAAATATAAACGACTGAACTGAAGACAGGAAAGATGCCTCTGAAAATATCTTTCCCCATCAGACTAAACAATTGACTAATTCATTCTTTTTTTAAGGGAAACTACCTGTTCCTGCAAGTCGCTGACAATATTGGCAAGCTGGCCCATATCCCAGCGTTGTTGCTGGTTGGCTTTTGAAATAACCATCTGTGCCTGCCACATTTCAAGAATATCTTCTGCATTAACGGTATAAGGATGAAACACAGGATTATCACTAACCAGGGTAAGTTTATTTTTTGTGCGGCCATTTTTTTGTACTCGTTTATAAACAATACCTTCATTCCTGGAAATGACGATACAGGCAGTATTATTTTTTACTTCATCAAGATTATCCATTTTTTCACCAACAATTACAGAACCACTTGGCGTAGGCAGCATGGAATCGCCAATGATTTCAAAAGCTCGGTAATTGCCTCCGGCCAGCATGGGCAGTGTAAAAGTGTTTAGTTCATCAACAAACTCAGGATCGGCATAACCGGCAAGGTAACCGGCAGCAGCTTTTACAGGAACAAAGGGAATATCACTTCTTCCGGAAGCTAGTTTCATGGCCCGTCGTTTTGCAAGGTAATTACTTTTATTATCACTCAGATCTTTCCGCAGAATATCATCGAGTGTAAGTTTAAAATATCGCAGACAACTTCAAGCACATCAATTCGTGGTTCTGCCCTTTCTTCTTCATATGCTCCAAGCAAAGAACGTTTGATACGAAGTTTTTGTGCAAATTCTTCCTGTGTCCATCCACGAAGTTTGCGCAGGTATTTCAGATTTTGATTGGAAATTGCCATAATAGACTAATTTATTTAGCTGCAAAATACTAATTAATTTGTCATTTACACAAAAAATTCTAAGTGAAAAACTTTGCATACGGCCATTACCAAAAATCATGCGATCATTTTGCGCTGGTATGCATTTTGAAAGACACTTGTCTTTTGCTCCAAGGTTAGACTTGCTAAGAAAAAAGTATCACTTTTGCGCTGCATATGGCAAAAGCAAAAAAAGAAAAACCGGTTATTCTTATCACCAATGATGATGGTGTACTGGCACCCGGTATAATGAACCTGGTAGAAGCAGTAAAAGATCTGGGAAAGATAGTAGTAGTAGCGCCTGACAAACCTCAATCGGGAATGGGGCATGCCATAACGATCGGTCAGCCCTTACGTTTACATAAAGTAAATATGTTTGGAGAAATAGAAGCATATGCCTGCACCGGCACTCCGGTTGATTGCGTAAAACTGGCAGTTGATAAAGTGCTGCATCGCAAACCTGATCTTTGTCTCAGTGGCATTAACCATGGCGCCAATCATAGTATTAATGTCATTTATTCCGGCACCATGTCTGCAGCCGTGGAAGCTGCCATTGAAAGTATTCCTTCTGCCGGGTTTTTCTTTACTGGATTATAGTATTGAAGCTGATTTTACTGGCGCAAAAAAATATGCCAGGATGATAGTGGAAAAAATGCTGACGACAAAACTGGATAAACATACCGTGTTGAATGTTAATATTCCTCCAGTGCCCGCGGAACTTTTAAAAGGAATGAAGATATGCAGGCAGGCTTATGCCAAGTATGAGGAAGATTTCATAGAAAGAGCAGGATCCGCATGGACGCAGTACTATGGCTTACCGGTGAATTTGTCAATTTTGATAAAGGAAAGGATACGGATGTATGGGCGTTGGCTAATGGATATGTAAGCATCGTACCCGGTACAATTTGATCTGACAAATTACTTTACAAAAGGCCCAACTTGAAAAAACTCTGGAAAAAATGATATTTAAAAAAGATAATCTGAAACTTGGACTGGTTCTTGGATTGATAGGACCAGTACTTGGGCTTGGTTGTTATTTATTTTATTAAATATTCCGTCATCTCAGTTTTGGTGATTTCCTTGACTTCTTTTCTTAATGACAAAAGACTGATCACTTCTATTGGTTCGCTTTCCCTGCTGGCTAATGTTATTTTGTTTACTATATATGTAAATACACACCGCGATAAGACGGCCAAAGGCATTTTCATAATTACACTTATTTATGGTATCGGCATTTTACTATTGAAGATCCTGAATTAAACCCTGCTATCTTTCAAATCTTTAGCGAATTCAGAAGTAAATTTTAGCATTTCCTTCAGAGCAGGATTATGAAGTATTATATCATAGCAGGTGAAGCTTCCGGTGATCTGCATGGCAGCAATCTTATCAAAGAATTAAAGAAACTGGATACTCAGCAACTATCCGTTGCTGGGGTGGTGATAAAATGCAGGCAAGCCGGGGGCGAACTGGTAAAACATTATCGTGAACTGGCTTTCATGGGTTTTACCGAAGTGCTGATGAACCTGCGAACTATTTTCCGCAATATGAAATTTTGTAAAGAAGATATTCTTCAATATCAAACCGGATGTATTAATCCTGATTGATTATCCCGGTTTCAATCTTCGCATTGCCAAATGGGCAAAGCAACAGGGATTCAAAGTGATTTATTATATCAGCCCGCAGGTATGGGCATGGAAAGAAAGCCGGGTAAAAATGATGAAGCAATGCATTGATAAAATGCTGGTCATACTTCCTTTTGAAAAAGATTATTTTAAAAACAAATGGAACTGGGAAGTGGAATATGTGGGTCATCCTTTGGTGGAAGTAATTGAAAGTGTACAAGGCAGAAGGCACAAGTGACAAGCTTTAGCTGACAAACCGATCATTGCATTATTGCCCGGCAGCCGGAAACAGGAAATACTAAAAAAACTTCCGGTAATGCTTGAAGTAAGCAAACATTTTCCGGATTACCAGTTTATTGTGGCAAAGCGCCGGCAGTTGAAGAAGATTTTTACGATAACTATGTTAAAGACGTTATCCAAATGTAGTCCTATGTCAAATAATCAAACATATGACCTGCTGATGCAAGCAAAAGCTGCATTGGTAACTTCCGGCACAGCTACCTTGGAAACGGCATTATTTGACGTACCGGAAGTGGTTTGTTATAAAGGCTCTCCTATTTCTTACCAGATTGCAAAACGGGTGGTAAAAGTAAAATATATTTCACTGGTCAATCTGATCATGGATAAATTGGTGGTAAAAGAACTGATCCAGGATGAAATGACAGTTGAGAACTTAAAAAACGAATTAAAGAAATTACTTAACAATGAACAAAGGATAGCTGCAATTAAAAAAAGATTATGCTGCACTGAAGAAATTATTAAGTAAAGATGGAAATGCTTCGGCAAAAGCAGCCAGTCTATTTTCATTTTCTTACTACTCAGGAGTTTGATAGCAAGAATGATCAGGCAAAGAATAAAGATCAGCAGGCTGAGACGGTTAATGCCATGCATATAGCCGATCCATTTACTCTTAGGACGGCTTGGATCTTTCTTTTTAAGATAGAGATATTCGGCAATTTGATCCCAGACACCCATAACAATGTAAATTAGATTCAAAAGTAAAAGCCTTCTTTTTACGATTGTTGAATTTTACTCTTTACAAAATTACGAACAGGACTTATATAAAAGAGAGAAGCCCTGGAAGAATCCCGGGCCGTTCACATAAGAAACCCAAACTACTGCTATATGAGAGAGAATTTTCGGAGTGGACTTAGATTTAAGGTTAATGTTCCTGATTGCCACACAAAGAAATGAATAGATAAGCCGAAAAAAAGGGACGACTTAGCGAACGGGGGTTTTTGTTTGACGAACAGCAGTTTTAACGGCATGAGTTGTAAAGCCAGTCATTGCTATACTACAATAAGTGTTATCATTTAAAAAATTGGAGGTGCCCCGGCAGGAATAGTATTGTAACTATATGCAAGCATAGTGGTATGAGTATTTCTGCTTTTTCTTAGTTGATTTTTGGCAGTCGGCTTCAACATATCATACCCATAATATATATTGTGGGTTCGTTTAACCACCTTAAAATCAGTCCACCCGGCTCTATGAAAAAGATAGCCACCACTATTTTCATCCTGCTTATCAGCGTCCCCATTTTTTCCCAAACGAGCATTCATTACTGGGATTTCAATGCAGGAGCGTCAGCCACCTCAGGTATGAAATGGCCTTCGCCGGTTGCGGCCACTTCAACTGTCAACTACGGCAGCATCACACATACATTTGATAACACTGATAACTTCAGCGGTTCTGCGATTGATGCTTCGGGCTTTTCAAGCACTGCCGGTGATGCATTTTGTGTAGTAGGAAGTAACAACAATACCGTATCATTTATTATCAATGCTTCCACTCTGGGCTTTAAAGATATTCAGCTTACTTATGCCACCCGTGGTACCGCGTCAGGATTTTCTGATCACACAATCGACTACTCGCTGGATGGAATAAACTACACCAATAAAACAACTATTACAGGCAGAACGACAACTTCCTTTTCTTTACAAACCATCAGTTTTGTTTCACTGACTGCCGCTAATAACAATCCAAATTTCAAGATCAGGATAACACTGTCCGGCGCTACATCTTCAAGTGGCAACAACCGGTTTGATAATATAAGAATAACAGGAACGGTCTCTCCCTGTTCACCAACAAATCAACCGACCTCATTACTACTAAATCCATCTTTTAACAGCCTTACCGGAAGTTTTACTGCTGCTGCTCCCGGTTCTATCAACGCTTCAGCATATTTGGTATTGATCAGCACTTCATCATCGCTCGGGTCTCAACCGGCAAATGGACAAGTATATAATGCAGATGATGTGATAGGCAATGGTATCGTCGTGGACGTTTCTGCTTCAACAAATTTTACTGTCAACTCGCTAATACCCGGCACTACCTATTATTTCTTTATTTATAGCTATGATAATACCACTGATTGCTATAACCTCGTCAGCCCCCTGACAGGAAACGTGAATACAACAACGCCGCCTGCATGCTCGCCTCCTTCCGTACAATGTTCTTCGTTGTCATCATCTAATCTTACGAGCAGTTCGATCGATCTTTCTTATGCCCGGGGCAACGGTGACAAAATATTAGTAATTGCGAGCGCCGGTTCTGCAGTAAACCAATCGCCAATAAATAGTGTCAGTTATTCCGAAGGCTCACAAATTGGAACCGGTAATTACGTTATCTATAATGGCGCAGCTTCTTCATATAGCTATACGTATTTACTTTCAAACACTGCTTATTATTTTGCATTGTATGAATATAACGATGCTGGTCTTTGTTATAATTCATCACCGCTTACAGGCAATTTCACCACTGCCTGTTCCGCGCCGGTGAATGCCACTTCTTTTAATTCATCAGCGGGCAATCACCAGGTTTCGTTAACATGGACAAACCCTTCTTCGGGATCATGTTATGACCAGGTGCTTGTGATAGCTTCCGCAACAAGTATTGCGGGACAGGGAAGCGATTACGCCGGAACAGCAAGTACAGCATATTCATCCGGGCCTCAGGTAGTATATAGGGCAATGGGAAATTCTGTTATCGTTACCGGTCTTACTAATAACACCACTTATTATTTTAAGGTCTTTACCCGTCTTGGCGGTTCGTGGTCAGCGGGTGTGCAGGTGTCCGCCTTACCATATGACCCTTCTGCCGGTTATCAATATTTGTTTGGCAATCTTCATGCACATTCAAGTTATTCGGATGGCAATAAGGATAATACTGCTAAAACTCCGAAAGATGATTATGAATTTGCCCGCGACGCAAATTGTATGGACTTCCTCGGTATTTCCGAGCATAATCATTCCGGCGCAGGCATGAGCCGTTCAGATTTTCTTACTGGCTATAGCCAGGCAAACCTGGTAAACGGTGTAAGCAGCCCCTCAACCGGGAATAGCATCGTTACACTTTGGGGAATGGAATGGGGAGTCATCAGTAATGGAGGACATGCACTGGTTTATGGTTTCAATGATCAGTTGATCGGGTGGGAATCCGGTAACTATGATACGTATGTAGCCAAAAATGATTATAGCTCCCTATGGAATGCCATCAATAATAATGCGCAGGCTTTTGCCACATTGGCCCATCCTAATTCTTCCGACTATAATGGTCTCGTCAGCAGCTACAACAGTTCAGCAGATAATGCCGTGGTCGGTTGTGCTGTTGAAAGCGGCCCCGCTTTTTCTCTCAGCACGAGCTATGATGATTTTCCTTCATCATTGAGCTTTATGGGATATTTCAAATCATTGCTGGCAAAAGGATATCATGTCGCTCCGCAAATGGATCACGATAATCACAACATGACCTTCGGAACTGTCAATACGGATCGTACGGTTGTATTAGCAAGTGCCAAGACAAGAGAAGCAATAATGGAAGCTCTTAAAGCCCGGCGTTATTATGCCTCGCAGGATTGTAATGCAAGAGTAGAATTCAAAGCCAACCAGGATCCGATGGGAAGTATAATTACACGTGGTGGCCTGCCGTCGCTTTCATTGCTGGTTACCGATCCGGATGGCGAAGCTGTTAATAAAATTGAATTATGGGGAGGCGCAATCGGCGCATCTGTACCTCCTTCACCGATAAAAACCTGGACAAGCACAACGAGTATTACTTTTTCCAGCGCAAATGCTGAGAATATTCAACCGAACGGATCACCGTGGTATTATTTTGCTATTATTACCCAGGCCGATGGAAATAAAATTGTTACGGCTCCTATCTGGTTTACAAGATCAGATATTACGTTGCCGGTTACTTTAATAAATTTTAATGGCACATGGTCAGTGAATAAAAATGAGATCATGTTGAATTGGCTCACTGCCCGAGAAATAAATACGGATAAGTTTATCATACAGCGATCAACAGATAAAGGTGCGACGTGGAGCGATATCGGAATGTCGATAGCTTCCGGCACTTCTGATTTCAATCAAACGTACAGTTTTACCGATAAGCAACCGTTAACGGAAAACTGGTACCGGTTAAAAATGATTGATATTGATAATGGGTATACTTATTCCAAGATCACTATGCTTACCGCCTCAACGATTAGCACGATCAGTTATACAATCTATCCCAATCCTGCAACCGATTTTATTAATATCATTTCTTCTTCATCCGTTCTTCAATCAGTAACAGCCAGGATCATAGATAACAATGGTCGTATTCTCACTGCCCGGCAACTGGTAACAAGCGCATCAAGACCGGTTGTCATTCCAGTTGGAAATTTCAACCCAGGAAACTATTACCTGGTCATCAATGATGGAAAAATGGTAGCTAAAAAAATGTTCGTAATAGCGGAGAAATAAGCTAACTCCTTTTATTTCTTAAAAAATATTTGCCGTAATTGCACAATGATGGATCGGGAACTGAATTGATCTTCCATCTGCCCGGCAAAATGAAGTACAAAGCTTTTCTTTTCGATCTTAACGGAACAATGATCAATGATATGCCGTATCATATCAAAGCATGGTATCGCATCCTGAATGAACTCGGCGCCAATATTTCTAAAGAAAAAACAAAACAGGAATGTTATGGAAAGAACCAGGAATTATTGGAACGGGTATTTCCCGGCAGGTTTACACAGGAAGAAAAAGACAGCATAAGCTTTGAAAAAGAAAAGCAGTATCAAAAGGAATTCATGCCTCATTTGAAATTGATAGACGGATTGGACACTTTTCTTAAAGACACAAAAAGTAAAGGAATACCAATGGCGATCGGCTCTGCAGCGATAACTTTCAATATTGATTTTGTATTGGACGGATTGCACATCCGTAATTATTTTGATGTGATCGTCAGCGCTGACGATGTAAAACACAGCAAGCCCGATCCTGAAACATACGTAAAGTGTGCAAATGGTTTAGGTATTGATGAAAAAAATTGCCTCGTATTTGAAGATGCACCCAAAGGCGCCGAATCAGCGATGAATGCCGGTATGGATTGTGTCATTATAACTACGTTGCACAAACAAGGAGAGTTTAAGGACTACAATAATATTATCAGATTTATACAGGATTATAATAATTTTGCGTTGCTATAAAAAGTCGAAACCAACTTTTATCAGCACCGGGTCATATGACAAAATACCAGGACCAAACGCGGATGCTGGCGGCTGTAGATTGTATCATATTCGGATTTGACGGGCAAACGCTTAAACTTTTACTCATTCATCGCGGCATCGAACCTGAAAAGGGAAAATGGAGCCTGATGGGTGGATTCATTCAACCCACCGAAAGCACCGATGCTGCAGCAATACGCATTCTGAAAAATCTCACAGGCATTGAAGGTGTATATCTTGAACAACTTTATACATTCAGTGACGCGAAACGAGATCCGATCGAAAGAACTTTGTCCATTACTTATTTTGCCCTGATTGATATACACAAGTACGAAAAACAACTAAGTGACGAATACCATCCTGAATGGTTCCCGCTGAATAAAATTCCACGGCTGATCTTTGATCATAATGAAATGGTGAAAATGGCGAAAGATAAAGTAAGATATAAAGCAGCACTACACCCTCTCCTGTTTGAATTATTACCTAAAAAATTTACGCTTCCGCAATTGCAGATCCTGTATGAATCGGTTTATGATACAAATTTTGACAAAAGAAATTTCAGCCGGAAAGTATTGTCAACAAATCTCCTGGTAAAACAAAAAGACAAATACAAGGGAGGCTCTAAAAAAGGCGCTTATTATTATAAATTGAATGCAAAAAAATACAAAGCCAACTTCCAGGCTTTTTTGAATATTATCCCCAATGCACATTTACTGTGACAGCGGAATATTATTTTTTATTTTAATCGACAAGTGTTATTTTGACACGAATTGTTTGTTTGCATGAATCCTGCATATGTAATAGGAGTTGACTATGGAACTGATTCTGTCCGTTCTGTATTGATCAATGCACATACCGGGGAAGAAGTATCAGCTTCTGTTTTTTATTATCCGCGCTGGAAAGAAGGGCTTTACTGTAATGCTTCTTCCAACCAGTTTCGCCAGCATCCGCTTGATTATATAGAAGGGTTGGAAACTACAATAAAAGATTGTTTACAAAAGGCAGGAAAAGATATTGCAGATAAAGTAACAGCAATTTCCATTGACACAACCGGCTCGACTCCCGTCGCTGTTGACAAAGCAGGAACTCCTTTAGCATTGCTTCCGGAGTTCAGGGAAAATCCAAACGCCATGTTTGTATTGTGGAAGGATCATACTTCCACCGGTGAAGCGGCAGAGATAAATGAACATTCCAAAAAATTTAAGACGAATTATCTGCAATATGTCGGAGGGATCTATTCCTCCGAATGGTTCTGGGCAAAACTTCTGCATATATTAAGAGAAGATAAAGCAGTAAGAAAAGCATGTTATTCATGGGTAGAACATTGCGACTGGATACCTTTTTTATTGACAGGCGGTAATGACGTTCATCAAATGAAACGGGGAGTTTGTTCCGCGGGACACAAAGCTTTATGGGCCCAGGAATTTAATGGCTTGCCACCCAATGATTTTTTTTCCTCACTTGATCTTTTATTAGATGGTTTTACAAAAAAGCTTTTCACAGAAACATATACTTCCGATAAACCCGCTGGCAATCTCTGCAAAGAGTGGGCGGATAAATTAGGATTATCAACTAATGTCGTTATTGGTGTCGGCGCTTTTGATGCGCATATGGGTGCCGTGGGTGGACAGATCGAGCCTTATTATTTAAGCAAAGTGATGGGCACTTCTACCTGTGATATGCTCGTCGCTCCCGCTACAGAGGTAAAAGATATTTTAGTAAAAGGTATTTGCGGACAGGTGAATGGTTCCATTATTCCGGGTATGATCGGTATGGAAGCCGGTCAGAGCGCATTTGGCGATGTATATGCATGGTTTAAAAAATTGATAAGCTGGCCGGTTGATCATTTCATCAATGACGAAAAAATAAAAAATGAGTTAAACGATAAATTGATCACTTCTTTGAGTGCTGAAGCAAATAGACTGCCTATTGAGGAAAAAGATGAACTCGCTGTTGATTGGTTAAATGGAAGAAGAACACCGGATGCGAATCAACTATTGAAAGGAGCAATTGGCGGGCTTGATCTTGCTACCGATGCTCCCCGTTTTTTTAAAGCATTGGTCGAAGCAACCTGCTTTGGCGCCAAAGCCATTGTTGACAGGTTTGTAGAACAAGGCATTCCAGTAAAAGGATTGATCGGGGTTGGAGGAGTTGCAAAAAAATCCCCTTACATCATGCAAACAATGGCTGATATTATGAACATGCCGATCCGTATTCATAAAAGCGAACAGACCTGTGCTGCCGGAGCGGCGATGTTTGCTGCAACGGCCGCTGGTATTTATAAAAAAGTGGAGGATGCCATGCAGGCGATGGGCCAGGGTTTTGACGCAACTTATATTCCCGACCAAACAAGATCAGTTATATATAATAAAAGGTATCAGAACTATAAAAAATTAGGTACATTCATCGAAGAAAGTGAGTGGTGAATTGTGAATGGTGAGTAGAAAAGCAATCGTTATCAATCTTTTCATTATTCATCACAGATCACTCACAACAGACCATTTACAACTCACAATATGGCTAAATATCAACATATACAGGAAGAAGCTTATGAAGCTAACATGCAGTTACCGGAACTTGGATTGGTAATGTTCACTTTTGGTAATGTCAGTGCGGCCGACAGGAGCATGGGTGTTTTTGCGATTAAGCCAAGTGGCGTTCCGTATCGAAAACTTTCGCCGGCAAAAATGGCGATCGTTGATTTTGAAGGCGAAATAGTAAAAGATAAAATGCGTCCTTCTTCCGATACCAAAACGCATGCACTTTTATATAAACATTGGCCTTCAATAGCGGGGATATCACATACCCATTCGGTATATGCTACTGCATGGGCGCAATCATTACGGGATATTCCGATTTTCGGTACCACGCATGCAGATTATTGCACAGTGGATATTCCTTGTGCGGCGCCCATGGAAGATGATCTGATACAGGGAGATTATGAATATGAAACGGGATTGCAGATCATCAACTGTTTAAAAGAAAGAAAACTAGACTATGAAGAAGTAGAAATGATCTTAGTGGGAAATCATGCTCCGTTCACATGGGGTAAGACGGCGGAGAAAGCGGTTTACAACAGCGGGATATTGGAAAATATTGCTCAAATGGCATGGCTGACTGAACAGATCAATCCCGGCGCAAAAAGATTAAAGGATGCACTGATAAGAAAACATTATGAACGCAAACATGGCCCCGAAGCATATTATGGTCAATAAAAAAAGAAATCAATGAGAAAAATTCAATGCTTAGCGATTAGCTTCGCACTGTTCAGTGTTGCCTGTAATAATAATACAGAGAATACGGATGAAAAAAAAGAACCCGAAACCAACAACATGAAAGCAGGGATCACGGAAAAACCGTATGGTACTTTTGAACAAAAGCCAGTGACTGAATATACCATTACAAATTCCAATGGCATGCAGGTGAGTGTTATTAATTATGGCGGTACTGTGACAAGACTGCTTGCGCCTGATAAGAACGGAACAATGGGAGATGTGGTAACAGGTTTTGAATCTTTAGATGGATTTCTTCAAAAAGGAGTTCCCTATTTCGGCGCATTGATCGGAAGATACGGCAACCGCATCGCCAATGGAAAGTTTACACTGGATGGTAAAGCATATACATTACCCGCCAATGATCATGGTAATAGCTTGCATGGTGGCGACAAAGGATTCGATAAAGTTTATTGGAACATAGAAAAAGCAGGTGACAGCAGTTTAAAATTATCTTATCAAAGCAAGGATGGCGAACAAGGCTACCCCGGCAATCTTGATGTAACTGTATATTATACGCTGACGGCTGATAATGCTTTGAAAATTGACTATACCGCTAGCACTGATAAAGCAACACCGGTCAACCTGACCAATCATTGCTATTTTAATTTATCAGCCGGAAAAGACTCGACTATTCTTGATCATCAACTGATGTTGAATGCAGATAAATACACGCCGGTGAATGATGCATTGATACCAACGGGAAAAATTAAAGCGGTGAAAGGTGGACCAATGGATTTCACAACGCCGAAAACGATCGGTAAAGATCTCGCGTCTGTCAAAGGAGGATACGATCACAACTGGGTATTGAATAGAAATGGAAATACATTAGAGAAAGTTGCTTCTTTATATGACCCGAATAGCGGAAGATTTATGGAAGTATTTACAACCGAACCGGGGATACAATTTTATTCGGGAAATTTTTTAGATGGAACGTTGACAAATACAAAGAACGGTCAAAAATATGTGAAGCATGCAGCTCTTTGTTTGGAGACGCAGCATTTTCCTGACAGCCCTAATCAGCCATCATTTCCGAATACGACCTTAAAACCGGGAGAAACTTATAAGCAGACGACGATGTATAAATTTTCCACGAAGTAGAGGCCTCTCCTTCCTTCGCGTTGCTCGCAATGACGAGGAGAGGAACAACGCACAGTCCTCGCTTTTTGAAAATGTTGATAGCGATCCGGAGTTTCAAAAATGGTGAGTACCGATATGAAATTGATATGTTAGAACTGAAGTTTGGAGTAGTAATGCAGCACCGTCCTTCTCCTTTGGAGAAGGATAAGAGGATGAGGCCTGACGACCAGCGACAGAACGTTGAAGTGAGTGACACAACAGACGATCATAGTAGCAATACAGCTGGTACAATAATAATAAAAAACCAATATGAAGAATCTGAAAGAACTCGAAGCCTGGTTTGTCACCGGCAGCCAGCATTTATATGGTGAAGAAACGTTGAAGAAGGTCGAGGCACATTCAAAAGAAATTGCAGCGTTCCTCAATGCTGAAGAAACTATACCGGTTAAAATTGTATTCAAACCTGTACTGAAATCATCTGAAGAAATTTTTTCACTTTGCCAGGAAGCAAACAATGCAAAAAATTGTATCGGTCTTATTACATGGATGCACACTTTCTCTCCTGCTAAAATGTGGATCGGTGGATTGAAGATATTGCACAAGCCATTGATGCACCTGCATACTCAATTCAACCGCGATATTCCCTGGAAAGAAATTGATATGGATTTTATGAACCTGAATCAATCGGCGCATGGCGACAGGGAATTCGGCTATATCATGACAAGGATGAGACTGGAAAGAAAAGTGGTCGTAGGACATTGGAAAAATGAAAAGGTAGTGCAGCAAACAAGCATTTGGACCCGTGCCGCCGCCGCATGGCATGATTGGCAGCAGGGCAAGTTTGTCCGCTTTGGAGATAATATGCGATACGTAGCCGTAACAGAAGGTGATAAAGTGGAAGCAGAAATAAAATTCGGCTATTCAGTCAATACATACGGTGTTGGCGACCTGGTAAAAGCTATTAATGATACAAGCGATAAAGACATTGATAAGCTGGCAAAAGAATATGAAGAAAGCTATAATGTCGTTGACGCTTTGAAAAAAGGCGGCAATAAACATTCATCTTTACGTGAAGCCGCAAAGATCGAAATTGGTTTAAGAAATTTTTTAGAGGCCGGAAATTACAAAGGCTTTACCGATACGTTTGAAGACCTGCATGGGTTGGTGCAATTACCCGGTATTGCCGTCCAGCGATTAATGAATGAAGGTTATGGATTCGGCGCCGAAGGCGATTGGAAAACCTGCGCATTGGTAAGAGCAATGAAAGTAATGGGCAGCGGACTGGCCGGCGGTAATTCATTCATGGAAGATTACACCTATCACTTCGAGACTAACAATGCCATGGTCCTCGGATCGCACATGCTGGAGATCTGTGAAAGTATTGCCAGTGATAAGCCATCATGCGAAATACATCCATTAGGTATTGGTGGAAAAGCCGATCCGGTGCGATTGGTATTTGGTGTCATTGGCGGTGCTGCTCTTAATGCTTCAATCGTTGATATGGGTAATCGCTTTCGTTTACTGGTAAATGAAGTGACAGCGGTTTCGCCAAAATATGATCTGCCAAAGCTACCCGTTGCAAGAGTTTTATGGAAACCTCATCCGAATATGTATGACGGGTTAGCTGCATGGATATATGCAGGCGGTGCCCACCACACCTGTTATAGTCAAAACCTTACCTCTGAATATTTACAGGATTTTGCGTCGATGGCTAATATTGAGTGTGTCATGATCGATAAATATACCGAGCTGGATAAATTCAAGAATGAATTAAAATGGAGTGAAGTATATTACAGGTAGGATCAGTGATCTTGTTTTCTGATAATACAAAACCAACCGTTGCTATATGAACAGCGAGTTCCTTTTAAAAGACTACTTTGTATTCATTGTGTATTTTGTTATCGTAGCCTGTTATGGTTACTGGATCTACCAGAAAAAGAAAAATACACATAACAACAGTAAAGACTTTTTTCTTGCAGAAGGTTCGCTTACCTGGTGGGCCATCGGAGCTTCATTGATCGCTTCCAATATTTCTGCCGAACAGTTTGTGGGTATGAGCGGGCAGGCCTTTCAACTTGGTCTTGGTATCGCATCATACGAATGGATGGCGGCGCTTACACTTATCGTAGTGGCAATATTTTTTATGCCACTGTATTTAAAAAATAAAATTTATACCATGCCGCAATTTCTGCGGCAGCGTTATGATGGAAGAGTAGCCACTATTATGGCGGTGTTCTGGTTGATGCTATACGTCCTCGTCAATCTTACTTCTATTATTTATCTCGGAGCATTAAGTCTGCATAATATGCTTGGCGCTTCATTCTTTATATGTGCCCTCGGTCTTGTCATATTTGCCATTTTTATCACATTGGGCGGCATGCGTGTGATAGGTTATACCGATGTGATCCAGGTTTTCGTGCTGGTGCTTGGTGGATTAGCCACTACATATCTTGCATTGAATCTTGTGTCCGATAATATTGGCCAGGGCAATGGTGCATGGGAGGGATTGCAATTACTGCGGGAGAAAGCGCCTGATCATTTTAATATGATCATTAATAAAGGACAGCATCTTGTTTATAGCGGCAAACCATCGGATGGATTAACACCTTCCGCCGATCCCTGGTTTGACCTGCCGGGTTTATCAGTATTAATTGGTGGCATGTGGATCGCCAATCTTAGTTACTGGGGCTGCAACCAATATATCACTCAGCGTGCATTGGGTGCTAATCTTCCGACTGCAAGAAAAGGTTTATTGTTTGCTGCATTCCTGAAATTACTCATGCCTGTTATTGTAGTATTGCCAGGTATCGCTTGTTACGTCATTTATCAGCATGGCGCCAACGCTAATATTGTTGAAGGTATGAAGGAGATAGATGCAGCAACAGGTCAGCAATTCATTAAACCGGATGAGGCTTATTCAACACTTCTTCATTTATTGCCAACGGGATTAAAGGGACTTGCTTTTGCAGCGTTGACTGCAGCTATTGTTGCATCACTGGCAGGTAAAGCAAATAGCATCTCTACCATCTTTTCACTGGATATTTATAAACGTTTCTTTAATAAAGAAGCTACAGACAAAAAAGTGGTGACAACCGGGAGATGGGCTATTCTCATTGCGTTTATCATCGCACTGATCATTGCACCCGGATTAAAAAGTTTTGGACAGGGCTTTCAATATATACAGGAGTTTACCGGCTTTGTATCACCGGGAATACTCGCTATGTTCCTGATGGGATTTTTCTGGAAGCGCTCCAACAGTAACGGCGCATTGGCAGCTACCATCGCCAGTATTCCATTATCGGTATTATTTAAATATACTGTCCCTTCGATGCCGTTCCTGAACAGGATGGGAGTCGTATTTCTTGGATGCGTGGCATTGATCCTCTTTTTCGGATTAGTTGATCCAAAGTCAAAACAAAATCCGAAAGCGCTGGAAGTGGACTCTTCGATGTTCAAAGTTTCTACCGGTTTTCTTATATGGACAGTGATCGTTTGTACTATTCTTGCGTCTTTATATATTGTTTACTGGTAAACTTATAGTAAGAAGCAAAGCATGACCAAGACCAATAAATTTCTTTTACCATTCATATTAGTTACCAGCTTATTTTTTTTCTGGGGGCTCATACACAATCTTGATTCGATCCTTATCCCCCATTTAAGAAAAGCATTCCGGTTAAACACGCTGCAATCGTCGCTGGTTGATTCATCGGTGTTCATTGCCTATTTTATTATGGCGATACCGGCAGGCATGGTCATGCAGCGGTTTGGTTTCAAATCAGGGATCATAGTCGGCCTCCTGCTTTTTGCAACAGGATCTTTCCTGTTTGTACCGGCAGCCAATACAGGAGAATATATTTTTTTCCTTGCTGCTTTATTTATTATTGCGAGTGGTCTTGCCATGCTGGAAACGGCAGCGAATCCTTATGCGACCATTCTTGGTCCTGAAAATACTTCCACGCAACGATTGAATTTTGCCCAATCCTTTAATGGGTTAGCCGTAGTGGTTGCCCCTTTGATCGGTGGCCGTTTTATTCTTTCAGGTAAGGAATATACCGATACAGATCTTTCGGCAATGACAGACCAGGCGAGAGAACTCTACTTGCAATCAGAAGCCGGCAGTGTGAAAATGCCTTATGTCATTATCGGCATATTGATCCTGATCGTGGCCGTTTTCTTTTTCGTGGCGAAGCTTCCTGACATAAAAGAAGAAAAAACGGAGAGAAAGGGTCTGTTGCATACACTCAGGCATAAGCATCTTGCGTGGGCTGTGGTCGCACAATTTTTTTATGTAGGCGCACAGGTTTGTGTGACCAGTTTTTTTATTAACATGGCAAGCAGAGCAGCCGGTCTTAATGAAAAGACAGCGGCTGATTACCTCGGGCTTGGTTATGGGATCGCATTCATGGCCGGCCGTTTCTTTGGTACGTTCCTGATGAAATATGTTCAGCCTGCCAAATTACTTTCCATTTATGCAGCCATTAATATCGTGCTTGCAATTGTCGCTATCGTCAGTAAAGGGATGATAACTGTTTATGCATTGATTGGAATCGGATTCTTTATGTCAATTATGTTCCCCACCATATTTGCCCTCGGCATAAAAGGACTTGGTCACGAAACCAAAATGGGTTCAAGCCTGATCATCATGTCAATTGTTGGCGGCGCATTGCTGCCACCCGTTCTCGGTTTTATTTCAGATAAAACAAATAATATTCAAAACGGCTATTCAGTTCCTCTTCTCTGTTTTGTTGTTGTATTACTTTTTGGGTTAAAAGGATATAAAATAAAAACAAATGAGCAAACGGTATTGCCTGGCACTTGACCTGAAAGATGACCCGGTATTAATTGCAGAATATGAAACCTATCATCGAAATGTGTGGCCGGAAATTTTGCAAAGCATCCATGAGGCCGGTATTGAACACATGGAAATATACAGAACAGGTAATCGTCTCTTCATGATCATGGAAACCAATGATAGTTTTAATTTTGAAAAAAAAGCGAAAGCTGATGCGGGTAATGAAAAAGTGCAGGAATGGGAAGAGCTGATGTGGAAATATCAACAGGCATTGCCAACAGCAAAGCCGGGAGAGAAGTGGGTGCTGATGGAAAAAATATTTGAAACCCCCGATTTCAAAAGAGGAGAAAAAACCTGACAGGAATAAAACAATTTTTTGCCACTAAGTCACAAAGACGCTAAGGAACACAAAGCAATCTTCGTGACAACTTTGTGCCTTCGTGTCTTAGTGGTGTTTTTTTAAGATAATATAATAACAGTATTTTTTTTAGCGAACAGGAACTATGCTTGATTTTTCTGATAAAACAGTTGCTATTACCGGCGGCGGGAGCGGAATTGGAAGAGCTGCCTCCGTTCTTTTTGCCAAACAAGGCGCATGGGTCCACATCATCGAGCTCAATGAAGCGAATGCAAAAGGGGCGATGAAAGAAATTGAAGAGAACGAAGGAAAGGTGATAGCACATATCTGCGATGTAAGCGATCAGAAACAAGTGGCTGATACGTTTAAAAAAATTGAACAGGTAGATGTGCTGGTGAATAATGCCGGCATCGGGCATATCGGGAAAGCAGATACAACCAGCGAAGCAGATTTTGAAAAGATATTCCGGGTAAATGTAAAAGGTATTTATAATTGTCTTCATGAAGCCATTCCTTTGATGAAAGCCAATGGCAAAGGCGTAATATTAAATGTATGCTCGGTGGCTGCGCAAACAGGAATTGCAGAAAGATTTGCTTATTCAATGAGTAAAGGCGCTGTGTATTCCATGACATTATCAGTGGCAAAAGATTATTTGCAGGATAATATCCGTTGCAATTGTGTGTCACCGGCCCGAATTCATACACCTTTTGTAGATGATTATTTGCAAAAAAATTATCCGGGCAAGGAAAGAGAAATGTTTGATGCATTGGCAAAAACACAACCGATTGGAAGAATGGGGACAACTGAAGAAGTGGCGCACCTTATTTTATATCTCTGCTCGGATGAAGCATCCTTTATTACCGGTTGTGATTACCCGATTGATGGTGGATTTATTAAATTGAATACATAAACATAGATTACATGAGATATTTATCCATTTTTGGTTTCGCTTTCATTTTGTATAGCAATATTTCCGCGCAGCCTTACACACCAACTCCGGAAAATCTGAAAGCAAGAGAATGGTTCAGCAATTCGAGATTCGGTTTATTCATTCATTGGGGACCATTCAGCATTCCTGGTTCGGGGGAATGGGTGATGCAGGTAAGGAACATATCACTGTAAAAAATTATACAAGACTGAAGGATTTTTTTAACCCCATTGAATTTGATGCGGCCAAATGGGTGAGCATGGCAAAGAATGCCGGTATGAAATATATTACACTTATTACGCGGCATCATGATGGTTTCAGCATGTGGGATACAAAATATTCGGATTTCAACATCATGAATACGCCTTATCACAAAGACATTGTAAAGATGCTGGCGGATGAATGTCATAAGCAGGGTATTGGATTATTTTTTTATTATTCATTGCTCGATTGGAGAAGGGATGATTATTCGTACTGGACGGGCAATACAGGACATGGTACCGGAAGAACTGTACATGGCGACTGGAACGATTATATTCAATTCATGAAAAATCAATTGACGGAATTGCTGACCAACTATGGTGACATTGCCGGCATCTGGTTCGATGGTTATTGGGACCAGTTGGATAATGATAACCATGATAACCCCAAGCCGCGAGTTGATTGGCATTTCAGGGAGATATATGATCTCATTCATAAACTCCAACCGGCATGTTTATTGGCAATAATCATCACATCACTCCATTGCCCGGTGAGGATTTCCAGATGTTTGAAAAAGATCTCCCGGGAAATAATACTACCGGATTTGGCGGCGCATCAGTCTCTGCATTACCATTGGAGACATGCGAAACGATGAATAATTCATGGGGATTTAATATTACTGACGTTTCGTATAAATCAGTAAAAAATCTGATTCACTATATAGTGAAAGCTGCAGGGCAGAACTCCAATTTTTTATTGAATGTCGGTCCTATGCCGAATGGTGAGATACAAACCGAATTCCGTGATACATTGAACGCAATGGGCGAATGGTTAAAGAAAAATGGAGAGACCATTTATGGCACACAAGGAAATATCATTCCGCCACAGGACTGGGGAGTGATCACAGTAAAAGATAAACTCATCTTCGCCCACGTATTAGACAAACCTTCCACGAACTATATTTTTATACCGGGAGTCACGCAAAAAATAAATACTGTCATTTCATACAGCGATAAAAAAAATCTGAAGTTCAAACAGCAGCCGGAAGGTTTGTTCATTTATACTGATGGTCTTGCATGGGATGACATTGATACGATAATACAAATACAATAATTACCCGTTGTAATGAAATATCGGTTTGTCATATTGACATTGAATTTGAAAAGAACTGAATTCTTGCCACGTATGCACGGAGAAAAACATAAACGACACTTAAGTTCCGCGAATCCGTGGAAACTCATTCACGGGTTTATGCTAATCACTTTTAAATTGAAACCCTATCAATTTTTGACATAAAAACTGAGTAGTTAAAATGAAACTGATCCGATTTGGCGAAGCCGGTAAAGAAAAGCCGGGAATTGTCGTGGACGATGTTTATTATGATGCCACCAGCTTTTGGCGAAGATTATAATGAACATTTTTTTGAAACCAATGGCCTCGAAAGATTGCAGCAGTATGCTGACTATAACAAAAAACTTTTGCAGCCGATTCCCGAGGGCTCAAGGATCGGATCGCCGGTTGCAAGGCCATCAAAAATTGTTTGCATTGGTTTGAACTATGCCGATCATGCAAAGGAAACAGGCGCCACTCTCCCACCTGAGCCTGTCATCTTCATGAAATCCACGACGGCATTATGCGGCCCTTATGATGATGTGATCATTCCAAAAGATTCAAAGAAAACAGATTGGGAAGTTGAGCTGGCAGTTGTGATCGGAAAGAAAGCAAGCTATGTGGAAGAAAAAGATGCGGAAGAATATATAGCAGGATATTGTTTGCATAATGATCTTAGCGAACGGGAATTTCAACTGGAAAGGAACGGAACATGGGATAAAGGAAAAGGTTGCGATACGTTTGCGCCATTGGGGCCGTGGTTAGTTACAAAAGACGAAGTGCCGGATACAAACAATCTTACGTTATGGCTTAAAGTAAATAAGAAAAAGATGCAGAATGGCAATACATCTAATTTCGTTTTTAAAATTCCTTTGCTTGTTTCGTATGTAAGCCGCTTTATGACATTATTACCCGGTGATGTTATCTCGACCGGAACTCCTGCCGGTGTCGGGTTGGGAATGAATCCACAGGTATTTTTGAAAGAAGGAGATATCATGGAATTAGGGATTGATGGTTTAGGAACAAGTAAACAAAAATGTGTCGCTTATGCAGGTTGATGCGCATGTCCACTTTTGGAAATACAATAAGAAAAGAGATGCCTGGATCACCAGCGACATGAAGACATTGCAGCAGGATTATCTTCCCGAAACGATCGCTCTTACATTGAAAAGAAATGGAATAGATGCCTGCGTGGCGGTGCAGGCTGACCAATCGGAAGTGGAAACGCTTTTTATGGCCGAGCTTATCAAAGACACATGATATCATCAAAGGCGTTGTTGGCTGGACCGATCTGCAAAGCGAGAACATTGAACAAAGTCTTCAGCGGTTTTCAGAATATCCTGTCATAAAAGGATGGCGGCATATTGCACAGTCAGAGCCCGATGATTTTTTATTAAGAAAAGGATTTCCTGACGGGGCATAGCAGCTTTGCAGGCTTATAATTATACGTATGATGTATTGATCTATCACCATCAGTTAAAACCGGCATTGGAATTCATTTCAAAATTTCCTGATCAAAAGTTTGTGATTGATCATTGCGCTAAACCAGATATTGCCAATAAAAAAATAGATGAATGGAAGTCGCTGATGCAAGAGATAGCAAAGCACCCGAATGTTTATTGCAAATTGTCGGGGCTATTTACCGAAGCAAAATGGAAACAATGGAGCCCCAATGAATTTTATCCCTACCTTGATGTAGTCTTTGAATCATTCGGTACAGACAGGTTGATGTATGGAAGCGATTGGCCGGTGATGCTGCTATCAGGGATATATGTGCAATGGAAAAGTTTATTGGAAAAGTATATGGAGAATTTTGATGAAGAACATAGGCAGAAAGTTTTTGGAGATAATGCGATCCGGTTTTATAATTTGTGAATAACCTGGTAAAACCAAACATAAGCTGATTTGAACCACATAGGGCATAGAAACATAGTGTTTCACATAGAAATCTATGTGTCTCCCTCTATTGTGCTCTATGTGCCTATGTGGTTCCATCGTTAACTTGTTATGGGCGGTGGTCAATTAATTTTAATTAAACAATCATGGATCTCGGTTTAAAAGACAAGATCATCATCGTCAGCGGCGGCGCCAAAGGAATTGGTGAAGGCATCGTAAAAGTACTGGCGAAGGAAGGAGCCGTTCCTATTATCGTCGGAAGAAATGAAGAGGATAATATGAATACTTTAAAGACGATCGAAAATTCAGGTGGCAAAGCCTTCCAGGTAGTTGCTGAACTGACAAAACCCGATGAATGTGAGAAAGCGGTAAATGCAGTACTCAAAAAATTCAATCGCATTGATGGCCTGGTCAATAATGCAGGTGTAAACGATGGTGTCGGTTTGGAAAATGGCAGTTATGAAAAATTCATGGCTTCATTGCATAAGAATCTTGTTCATTATTACCTGCTGGCTCATTTTGCATTATCTGAATTAAAAAAAACAAAAGGGCCCATCGTCAACATCACATCCAAGACTGCCGAAACAGGACAGGGTAATACCTCCGCTTATGCCGCAGCCAATGGCGGACGCAATGCACTCACCCGTGAATGGGCGGTTGAGTTGTTGAAATATAGTATCCGTGTAAATGCTGTTGTCGTTGCAGAATCATACACTCCGTTATATGAGAAATGGATAAACAGCCTGCCCAACCCCAAAGAAAAATTAAAAGAGATAGAATCAAAAATTCCTTTAGGAAACAGGATGACAACCACAGAAGAGATCGCCAATATGGTAGCCTTTCTTTTAAGTGAAAGATCGAGCCATACTACAGGACAGATCATTCATGTTGACGGCGGTTATGTGCATCTTGACAGGACTTTGGCGAATGCATAGTTGCTAAAAATAATTTATTACTGCTATTATAAAGTTGGTAACTTAGGATTCTTCTTAACCTTATCCGATTTTCCCTTTTGAATAATTATACTGGTTAAGCTTTGATAAGATTGCGAAAGGTACTCGATCATTTGCATGTGCGAATATGACTGAAAAGCGCGAAGTTTGGATGAAATGAAATTTGGAATTCCAAATAAAGCGAAAGTGCGAAAGACGGGAATTTCGCATATTTGTGAGTTGTATACTAGGTTATTGGACACTCTACATCATTAAACCAACTGAATGAAAGTTTTACTTGACACTAACATAATTATTCATAGAGAAGCATCTAAAGTTATAAACCAAGATATTGGCATTTTATTCAATTGGATTGATAAACTTAAATATTCAAAATATATCCATCCTGCAACAGTTGAGGAATTAAATCGAAACATAGACCCACAAACTGTTGCGACAATGTCTATTAAAATTGGTAGTTACAATTTGATTAGAAACCTTGCACCAACAAGTGAACTTTTAGAACGAGTAAGCAAGCAAATTGACACAACACCTAATGATATCAACGATACAAGAATTCTAAATGAAGTATTTTGTGATAGAGTTGATATTCTGATTTCCGAGGATAAGAAAATACATACCAAGGCGCAACTCTTAGGGATTGCAGATAAGGTTTTTAAAATTGACCAATTTCTTGAAAAGGCAACTGCAGAAAATCCTGACTTAGTTGATTACAAGATTTTAGCTGTAAGAAAAGTTGATTTTGCCCAAGTAAACTTGCAGGATACATTTTTCGACAGCTTTCGTGAAGATTATATTGGCTTTGACAAGTGGTTCAACAAAAAGGCAGATGAAATTGCATATGTGTGCTATAGCAACAATATCCTTTCAGCTTTTTTGTATATCAAAGTGGAAGGCGAAAATGAAAACTATTCGGATCTGGAGCCTAATTTCAAGAGGAAAAAGCGCTTAAAAGTCGGCACTTTAAAAGTTATTAGTAACGGCTTTAAAATCGGAGAAAGGTTCTTAAAAATAATTTTTGATAATGCTTTGCAATATGGAGTATCTGAATTATATGTGACAATCTTTGACAAACGTCCGGAGCAGCTTCGTTTAATTACATTACTTGAAGATTGGGGTTTTGAATATTATGGAATCAAAATAACTCAAACGGGGAACGAAAAAGTTTATACCAAGAATTTTGAAAAAAACCAAGACATTAATCTTGAACAACCTAAAAAAGCTTTCCCATTTAGCTCAGCAGAAAGTAAAATTTACATTGTTCCAATCTATCCAGAGTATCACACTGAACTGTTCCCTGATTCCATTCTAAGAACCGAATCCCCAAAAAATTTCACAGAAAACGAGCCGCACAGAAATGCTTTGAGCAAAGTTTATATTTCACGTTCACATTTTAAAGACTTAAAACCCGGTGATATTATTGTCTTTTATCGTACTGGTACCGTTTATACAGGTGTTGCGACAACTTATGGCATTGTTGAATCTACTGTGATAAATATTCAAGATGTAAATACATTTATTCAGCTATGTAGAAAAAGAAGCGTCTTCAATGACGAAGAGTTAAAAAAATTTTGGAATTATTATCCAAACCTCAAACCCTTTATCGTAAATTTTTTATATACGTATTCTTACAAAAAAAGACCAAACTTAAAATGGCTTAAAAATAATGGCATTATTCCCAATATCTTTGATATGCCAAGAGGATTTAGAGAAATTAGCAGAGAGGATTTTATTAAAATTGCAAATTATTCAATAGGAAAATGAAAGTAGTCTTATCAATCAAACCAGAATTTGCCTTTAAAATATTTGACGGAACAAAACGATTCGAATTCCGTAAGGCAATTTTCAAAAATTCCAATATTAAAACCATTATTGTTTATGCATCCTCACCTGTTCAACAAGTGATTGGTGAATTTGAAATAGAAAAAATTATTAACCAAGATATTGACAGCCTTTGGGAATTGACACAAGACTTTTCAGGAATAACAGAGGATTATTTCTATCAATATTTTGCAAATCGTGCTGACGGTTTTGCTATACAAATTAAGAAGACAAAGAAGTATAGACAACCCAAATGTTTAAGAGCTGACTATAATTTAGTCCCCCCACAATCTTTTGCGTATTACTTACAGTCATAAGAGGAAGCAGAGAAGCACGGCCACAACACGGAACAGAAGCCTGGTTGTTGCCCAAATAGACAAACAATGAAACAAATACTTTTTTATATACCACTTCTCCTTTTGGTAGCAGTGAATAAGAATTCTGATTCTTTTGATCGGTATACTGCAAGGAATTTCAAATTGCATTTTATGGAAGTTGGCTTTGGGTCAAACATGTTTGACATGGAGCCGGTTTTTAAAGTGGATGGGACAAAGTTTGTCTATACCTCTGAAGAAGTTTGGATATTGCCGGGGCAGACAAAAATCCGGAAAGACACACTGCTCATTGGCAATTTCAGAACTTCTTCCATGGATTCGATCTCAACGTTTACAAGAGAAATTAAAGACTCCGTTATTTATAGAACTAATGCTGGTATCATGAGCGGTTCAGCCTCCTATATAACAATCGAAGATGATGTAAAAAAGATCAAATTTGATCTGCACAACGCATCTGACACAACAGCCGACAAAATCGTCGCCATACTTAATACTTATATACCCAATACACTTACCAAATTGTCTATATGTTGCGGAACCTTTAAGTAAAATTGGGCTTATTTCCGTGACGACTCTCCTCTAACAGTAATTCTCAATTAAGGAAAATTACTTCCGCGACGAGTCTCCTCTGGCGGCAATTCCGAATTAAAGAAAATTGGCAGAGTGGATTGAAACCAAGCCACAACCCGTTGAGAAAAACTATTTAAATTTGCAAAGATTGATGAAACAAAATCAAACGAAGAGAAATTAACTCAAAACATTTTTTTATGGCCAATAACAGTGTGTCGTTACACAGAGTGCTCAAAGCAACTCCTGAAAAGGTTTATCGTGCATTTACCGAGGCTAATGCACTTGCATCCTGGTTACCTCCGTATGGCTTCCTCTGTACGGTGCATGAAATGAATGTGAAAACGGGAGGAACATTCAGGATGTCATTTCACAATTTTTCTACCGGCAACGGCCATTCATTCGGAGGAAAATATCTCGAGATCAAACCGAATGAGTTTTTACAGTACACCGACAAATTTGACGACCCTAACCTTCCAGGCGAAATGATAACTTCTGTCGAACTAAAAAAAGTTTCGGTGGGTACTGAAATAAAAATTCTGCAGGAGAATATCCCTTCTATGATTCCGGCAGAAATGTGTTATTTAGGCTGGCAGGAATCTTTAGAAAAGTTAGCCAGGCTGGTTGAGCCTGAAATTCCGGATGCATAAATTTTCCCTTCCCAAGACAGCCGTTGGCGACAATAATTTCATCAGTCTTCTTGAATTTACTGGCATATCTTATTGGCATGACGTGCTACTAATTTCCACGATCCATCTTTTTTCATCCAAATGTTTGTATATCGCCTTTCGATGGTTTGCCCGGATTTTGAAGCATCTTCGATTGATACAACAGTTTCCTTGCCCATCGAAATTGCAATATCGCCATTAATAATAATTTTTTCAACCTCCCGGGTAAATGAAGTTCTTTGCTTTTGAAGAACTGGTCTATCAACTGAATTAAGCTTAGCTAAAACTATTTTATTCTCAGGATTGTTTACAACGTAGTCTTTATCCCATAGCTTTTTCAATGTAATTGTATCTTTATTAAGTACAGCCTGAACTTCATTTTGCTCAAGATTTTTAATTTCAGTTTCAATTGTTTTATCCTGGGCAAATAAATTGTATCCGCAAAAGCATAAGCAACTTATAATGATAAATTTTTTCATTCCGTAAGATTTAAACTTAATGATCTTATTTTCAGTATTAAGGTATGCTATTTGCCTATTACCTTTTAAAATAACTTCCCATTTCTGCTGCTAACATAGGTCCCAAACCGGAAGAAATGTTTTATTCAGTATGACAGGAATCTTTAGAAAAGCTGGCTAAGCTTGTTGAGCCTGAAATTCCGGATGCATAAATTCAATTCCGGATATTATGAAAAGCAAATCAAAACATAAAAAGACAGCGGCCAACAACGGATGGAAAACCTGCAGCAGGGGACACAAATACAGAGGTCCGGCCCCCTGCCCGATCTGCTGGCCTGATTCAAGAAAAAAGCGTTGAGAGTTGTGAAATATGCACCTGCTACTCCCTCAGTCCATCTCACTCCCTATATATACCCATCAGTACGGATTTAAACTGTGTTAGCTTTGAGTAATTTGTTTGATGAACATTTGCTCAAAAAAACTTGTTATGAAAAATCTTATCCTTTTCATTTGTTTATTTTCCTTTTGCACAACAGTTGTAATGGGTCAGCTTGGCGGATCCGGTGTTAAAAAAATATATCCATACAAAGGAGATAATATGAAATGGGGTTTAAAAGATGAAAGTGATGTGATCGTCATGAATCCTAAATACGATAGCATACATCATTTTATGTCGGATGGGATTGCGATCGTTCGCTTAAATGGTAAATATGGTTTTTTAGATAAGACGGGCAAGGAAATAGTTGCTCCCAGGTACGATAAGGTTTACCTGTTTTCCAGTGATGGCCTTGCCGGGGTCAAGCTTAATAATAAATGGGGCTTCATCGATAAAACCGGTAAAGAAATTACACAACTTATCTATGATGAAGTCGGCGATTTTACTTACAAGTTTGCAAGTGTTGCCAAAAATGGTAAATACGGCTTTATCGATAAGACAGGCAAAGAAGTGGTTACCCCAAAGTATGACGGTGTAAGTGATTATTCAAGAGGATTTGCATTGGTACGGTTGGAATATAAGTATTGCTTTATAGATGAGACCGGCCGGGAGCTTACGCCACCGCAATATACTCTTGTCGGTGCTTTTTCGGAAGGCCTTGCCAGAGCCCGGCTCAACGGGAAGTATGGATATCTAAGCCAGGGCGGCAAAGAAATTATCCCTTTTATTTATGATAATGCTGATGCTTCATTTAAAGGAGGTAAAAGTTCAGTTACTCTTTCCGGAAGAACATTTTATATTGACACAAATGGAAAGGAGATAACCCAATAATTTTATTTCGGTATCCCATACCCCTAAGTCACAGGCACTTCCAGCCATTCGCCGATTGGCAATATTATTGATTATATATTCCTATAAATTGAACAGCCGTGAAATATTATTCCCTTTTCGTATCGGCAGCTATCATTGTTATACTGTCGTGCAATAACAGTAGTCAATCGGATACCACGAAAGATAGTACGACTATCCGTTCCGCTCCGGACAATACAAAAATGGCCGACACCGGCAAAACCATCGGCGATACCGCCTCTTACGAACGGATGCCGCAAAAAAATAATTAAGCGATCAAACCCACTGCCTCCTGGATCTTACTGCTGCAGGTACTTGTTACCGCAAACAAGATGATATGAGGTTTTTTAAAAAAAAGATATCGAAGCGAAAAAAAAGATGGCTGATCGTTCTTGCATCTTTCGTGGTATTGCTGATCGCTTTCAGGATCGCATTGCCATATATTCTTTTGCGTTATGTGAACAGGCAATTGACGAAGATCGATGGCTACTACGGTCATGTGAATGATATTGACGTATCACTTCTTCGAGGCGCTTATACCATAAAGGGATTGAGGTTGGATAAGGTTGAAGGAAAAATACCGGTTCCTTTTTTTAAAGCTGAGTCAAGCGATATCTCCATCGAGTGGAGAGCGCTTTTTCACGGCAGGATCGTGGCAGAGATAGTTGTGGAAAAGCCGGTGCTCAATTTTGTGAACGGTCCCACCAAAGCTACCACGCAAACTTCCATAGATAAAGACTGGACACAGGTGGTGGACAATCTTGTTCCTTTTAAGCTAAACAGGTTTGAGATCAATCACGGTGAGGTTCACTACCGGGATTTCCATAGCGATCCGAAAGTTGATGTCCATGCCACGCAGGTTCACATACTCGCGGAAAATTTATCCAATGCTAAAAAAATAAAACAAACATTGCCTTCTTCGGTTATAGCAACGGCTAATGTTTATGATGGTGATGTTTCGGTGGAGATGAAGATCAATCCCTTGAAGAAGCCCGCAATATTTGACATGAATATGAAAATGACCACCATGAATCTCACTAATCTCAATGATTTTCTGAGAGCTTACGGAAATTTTGATGTGGAAAAAGGAACCATCAGTCTTTATACGGAGGCGGCTGCAAAAAATGGTTTGATATCGGGTTACACAAAACCCATTGTCAAAGATCTTAAGGTCGTGAATTGGAAAGAGGATATAAAAAAACCGCTGAAACTGGTGTGGGAAGCCCTGGTGGGAGCAGTCGCGAAATTGCTTACCAATCATAAAAAAGATCAGTTGGCAACAAGGATAACATTTGAAGGAGATATGAATGATCCGAATGTTGATATTTGGTATATCATCGGTCAACTATTACGCAATGCGTTTATCCAGGCCCTATATCCCTCATTGGAAAATTCCATTGGTATCAATTCGGTACCTGGAAAAGATAAACCGCCGACTGTCCTGCAAAAAGAATTTGAAAAAAGCAAAAATTAATAAATCAATGTTGAGGTGATCTTATGTAGATCACTTGACTGCTACCATCCGGTTGAAATGTCTTTTCTTTTTTTCACTCACCATTTTCTTTTTTAACCCGATAGATAATATGACCAGCGAAATGCCGATACCTACTGCATACACACCAAAAATAACCGCAAGAGTGAAAACGCCGGCCATTGGATTAAGCAGAAGTAATATAGCTGCTACAATGCTGAGGATGCCAGATAAAATATACCAGCCTTCTCCCGTTATATGTCTACGAAAAGTTATTGCACCCATCATGTCAATGATACCTGCAACAAATGACCAGAATGCAAATAGGGAAACAAGAGCGACGGCTGCGATCAGCGGATTAAAAAAAGTAAGAGATCCGACAATAATACCTGTGATCCCCAGCCATAACATCCAGCGACGGTTTTTCATAGATCCATTATTATTAATAGAGACCAGCACGGAAAAAATCCCGTCGAGTATCATAAAAGCTCCTAAAAAAATGATAAGCGTTGCAAAGACCGGCACCGGTGACAACAATGCGGCTGCGCCAAACAGGATGGCAAAAATTCCGCGTACCATGTACACCCACCAATATTCTGAATAGGAATGCCTCATTTCTGTTTTTATATAAACACATTACAAAAATCAAACCTTCGTTGAAACGAAGAGAGACACTTAAAAATTCCTTTCTTTTTTCTTTTTTAATGGATTAATATTCTCATGTTTAAAATGTCGGGGAAATTAGTCCGCATCATTAGTTACCCAACGACAATAGAGAAAGCCCGGCATTACCCGGGCCTTTCTATCTGTCATTCTATTTGATCTGATTCCCCAAAGAATGCACGGAAAAATTAAAGTCTCTTCTTCGGATCTTATTTACTCTTCTTTGAACCTTTTTTCGGACCAGGTTTTTTCTTTCCACGACTACTGCTGCTTTTCTTGCCACTACTACTGCTCTTCTTTCCACGAGTGCTGCTACTCTTCTTTTTGGGAACCTTGGCGCCTTCCTTCCTTGCTTCTGATAAACCGATCGCTATCGCTTGTTTACGGCTCTTTACTTTTTTACCGCTTCCCCCGCTTTTTAAGGTGCCGCGTTTTTTTTCGTGCATTGCCTTTTTCACTTTGTCCTGGGCTTTCTTAGAATATTTTGCCATAAAAAAATTTTACTAACAAACAATCCTATTTCATGCCATAAGTTTTCGGATACAAGAATAAAGTTTTGTGAGATGATAAGTTTGTTAGAAGCGCAATCGTAGTCTTGTTACACGGGAAATTTTTTACACATGGTACTTCAGTGTCTACAAAAATTTACACTCCGTATTTTTTACCTTAGTTCTCTACCAGTTCCTGCACGGCTATTTTTTCAAGATCCATGTTAGCAGGTCCATTCAGCACGTTCCCGTCAGGAGAATAACGGGCGCCATGACACGGGCAGTCCCATGATCGTTCGGCATTATTCCATTCTACGGAACATTTCATGTGTGTGCACACAGGATTCAAAGCATGTATCTCACCCTGTTCATCTTTATACAATGCGACTTTTTCAGAGTTGTATTTGACCACCCTGCCTTCACCGGGAGAAAGATCGGCCAGCTCATGCAACGTTTCTTTTGTAAAAAATTTGCCGGCAAATTGCGCGACAACATCCACGTTGTTGTTAATAAAATTCTTGAACCCTGCCAGCGGTTTGATACGGCTGGGATCGAAAAGCGAAACAAAAGGACTGTCTTCATTTAACAGGATGCTCTTAAGGACCATAGCGGACACATGGCTATAGGTCATACCATTTCCGCCAAAGCCGGTTGCTGTATATAGCAGATCGGTGTGACCGGGCAATCTGCCGATGTAAGGCAAACCATCGGTGGATTCAAAATATTGCGATGACCAGCGATAGTCAATCTTCTTAATATTAAAATGTTTTCTGGCATGTGCCTCCAGCTCACGGAAGCATTTCTGTGTATTATCCTCATGCCCGGTCTTGTGATCATAACCGCCAACAATGAAATAAGGTTTGTCACCGATCCACTGAGCCCGGTAATAATGATAAGGATCATACATATCATAACACAGGTCGATTGGGTAATCTTTTTTATCCGCCAGGGTTACCGCCATGGCATAACTGCGATAGGCTGCGCAACGCAGGTGAAGCAAATTAACTCCCGGTGGTATATGCGTGGCATAGATCACACGATCCGCTTTAAAATCGCCATGCGAAGTTTTGACATCTGCACGTTCATTTTCATCAACGTCTATCACCCGGCAATTTTGAAGAATGATGCCGCCTGCTTTTTCAAATGCGGCTGCTAATCCATATACATATTTTACCGGATTGAATTTTGCCTGGCCCGGGACCTGTATTGCCTGCTGAAAAGAAACCGGGATTGGAATCTCTCCCGCTGAATGTACAATCAGCCCCGCACCTTCCGTTGCGGATCGTATCTCTGTCAGTTCAGAAGATTGTTCTTCATTTTGTGAAAAAAGATAAGCTGCTGCATCTTCAAAATCGCAATCAATTTTGTGTCGTGCAATATTTTCTTTTATCAATCTGACGGCGTAAGTAACCGCATCACCCACCAGTTTTGCATTTTCTTTTCCAAAATTTTTACTGATCGTCGTGTATGGAGTATCAAGCAACGTATTGATGTGTGCCGTGGTACCGCCAGTTGAGCCAAAACAAAGATTGGCTGCTTCTGCTATGAGGCAATTTTTCCCCCGTTCCTGCAGCATTAGCCCTGTCGCTAACCCCGTGATACCGCCACCAACGATCAGCACATCAAATGACCTGGAGTTTCCAAGATGATTCCTGCAGGCATAAGGCGCTGCATTATCCTGCCACAAACTTTTGCAATTCCCATCTCTCGATATCATATGCTTCAATTTATAAAAGTCGTAGATACAAAAAACAAGCCGCAGGTTGTTGAACAAATTAAAGCAGGAATGACAAGGGCGTGCGGGTGGCATCGTTTTGGTGCGTACTCAATAAAACTTATGTTAGCCTATAACGTGATCATCGAAACTCCGCGGGGAAGCAGTGAGAAATACGATTACGATGAAAAAAATAAAAGCTTCTTTCTGAAAAAAAAATTGCCGGCCGGAATGTGCTTTCCACATGATTTTGGTTTTATTCCCGGCACAAAAGGTGAAGATGGCGATCCATTGGACGCTATGGTCATCGCAGAGTTCAAAACATTTACCGGTTGCCATATTAGTTGCCGGCTCATCGGGGCGATCGAAGCTGAACAAACTGAAAAGGACAAAACCGTGCGCAATGATCGGTTCTTTTTTATCCCAGAGGCGTCACTCCTTTATAAACACATTGCATCGATGGATGATCTTCCCTCTTCTTATGTTGAAGAGCTGATCGCTTTTTTTATTAACTATAATAAGCAGGAGGGAAAAGAATTCAAACCTTTGAAAATTCTTACTCCCGAAAAAGCATCCAAACTTTTGGAACAAGGAATGCAGGCGTAGGGATGCCATTTATAAGATAACTGTATCTCATTCCCTATAGCGTCATTGTCATGATCACTGAGTTTATAGCAACGATTGTAAAAATTATGCTGTAAGACCATTCAATTCAGTATAAAAAAAGCCAGGCTCTTTGGACACCTGGCTTGTGACCTTGCATAGAAAGGTCGTTGGTCATTTTTAAAAATGATCCGGTATGTCTATTGGTTAAGGCTTCCCGTTTAGTTAAAAACTGCTGGCCATACCAGCGTATTCCCCGACACTTTCTTCTTCACTTGTTTCTTTGTTGCTCCAGGAATAATCTTCCTCTTCAGCTTCAATATTGATATGGGCTTCGGCGATCTCGGTCAGCAACGCATCCGTTTCTTCTTCCTCAGCCAACGTTTTATCTAATATTTCAGCAGCTCTGTTCAAATTCATCGTTACCGCCAGTTGGACCAACCCGCCATAACTTGCGATCTCATAATGTTCCACTTTTTGAGCAGCGATGATGAGCGCCGCATCTCTTGTCATGGTTCCTTCTTTTGTTTCACCGATGATCGTTTTTGCCTCTTTGATCAATCCATCCATCGCTTCGCACTTCTTGCTCTCGGGTTTTTTACCGATTGTTTGGAAAACTTTCTCCAATCTTTTTACATGCCTTTCTGTCTGTTTCAAGTGATCACCGAATGCATCTTCAAGTTCCTCGGTTGTACATGCCTTTTGCATTTCGGGTAACGCTTTTAACAATTGTTGTTCGGCATAATATATATCCTTCAACTGGTCGGTAAAAAATTTTTCAAGCCAGGACGGTTTCTGATGACCATTTTCCCCGCTCTTCCGGTTTTTATTGGCGGCATTTTGCCGGTTGGTATTTTTATCTTCCGTAGTTGCTTTTTTAGTCTGTTTCATGTCTGATTTCTTTTTAATTCAGTAATGGCAAAAAATAGAGCGACTTATTGCTCTATTTTTTGAAATATGATATTACTATTAACGGCTACGATATGAGCGGCGGTTGCCGGATGTGCGACCACCTCCATGAGATGCCCTGCCGCCTTTTTGAGCTATACGTCTCACCTCATCACGATTCATGGATGCAAAGCCACGACCTGAACCATTGGAACGTCTCGATGCCCGGCCGGAAGAATTCTGACCTGAATTACCGTTGCGGTTACCGCGACCATTGTAATCATAATCATAATTACCATTGCTGCTACTGCTCCTACCTCTTCTGTTGCCGCTTTGAGACGTTCTTCCACCATCTCTGGCAAATCGACTTGCCCTTTCTCTGGGCATGGAGCCAAATCCGCGACGGCTTAATGAACGCCGCCTGCCTGAATTGCCATAACCCTTTTCGTCTTCATCACCTGCATAGACATTGCGTCTGTCTTCATCTTCGTCCTCATCCTCATCATAGTAATCTTCATCATAGTCTTCCTCCTCGCCTTCTTCATACCGGCCATAGGCACGGCGACCACCTGATCTTTTTTCATCGTCATAATATTCCCGGTCCTCATCTTCCTGGTAACCCCGGTTATACTCGCTGCTCACATCATCATAGTCATCATATTCATCCCGGTCATAGTCATCGTAATCTTGTTCGTAATCCTCTTGCTGTCTTCTGCCGGCATTTCCATAGGAGGACATTCCTCCTCTCTGCGCAACCCGGCTACGTCTGTCGGGATCCATAGATGCGAATCCCCTTTGTCTGGTTCTCGTTGCCATAAATTTTAGGATTTAAAAAATTAATGAAAAGCAATTGTCCAAAACAAAAAAACAAACTGCATGCCTTTCCCTTTGATGTGTATAATTCCGTAATCCAACTGGTCACTGCATGAAGTCTCCGGATACAAAATTTCATTAATGGCGCGGCGAATGAAACTATGCAGGAATATATCACGAATGAATAGTTTGTTATTTATTATTTATTGAAAATAAATCGTCTTGAAAAAAATAAATCATTTACCCAGTCATTTTCAATCGACAGATTGTTCTTGAAACAATCTTGACGATCTGACCCTGGTACATCTTTCAATAAAAATAGCCGGTAGTAAAAAAATATCCGGACGCTTTTCTCTTATTGGATCTTTGCAATCAAATTTTTCCCACGGGTCTTTGCTATGGGGAACTAATTTCTCAAACGACCAGCCGAATAAATAATAAACTATTAAATGAAAAGATTCAAAACCCTTATTTTTGATGCCCGTTATGAAAACTTGCATTCCACCGGGTTCAAAAAGGTTTGATAATATGTTTTGAAGTCTTCGGGAAAAAAATGGAAAGTAGAAATGGGGGTTTAGCTCAGTTGGCTAGAGCGTTTGCATGGCATGCAAAAGGTCACCGGTTCGACTCCGGTAACCTCCACCAGAAAGATCCTGAAAGTAAAGGATCTTTTTTTAGATGCCCTTTTTTGTTTACATCATTTATTCTCGATCACTAAATCAGTATTATATTGGTCATTCTGAAAATATGCAGGATCGGCTATTTCGCCACAATAATTCTGGGAGTAAGTCCACCAAAAGAGGGAATGATTGGAAACTTGTGTACTCAGAAGTTTTTCAAACGAAATCGGGCGCTTCAAAGCGAGAGCTTGAAATAAAGAAAAAGAAAAGCAGGAAGTATATTGAATGGCTGGTTAGCTCAGTTGATTAGAGCGTCCCGCAGGATTGCGGGAAGGTCACCGGTTCGACTCCGGTAACCTCCACAAAAAGATTCTGAAAGTAAAGGATCTTTTTTTTCATGCTTTTTTTGTTTACATCATTTATTCTCCAACGCTAAATCAATATTATATTGGTCATTCTGAAAATTTGCAGGATCGGCTATTTCGTCACAATAATTCTGGGAGTAAGTTCACCAAAAGAGGGAATGATTGGAAACTTGTGTACTCAGAAGTTTTTCAAACGAAATCGGGCGCTTCAAAGCGAGAGCTTGAAATAAAGGAAAAGAAAAGCAGGAAGTATATTGAATGGCTGGTTAGCTCAGTTGATTAGAGCGTCCCGCAGGATTGCGGGAAGGTCACCGGTTCGACTCCGGTAACCTCCACAAAAAGATTCTGAAAGTAAAGGATCTTTTTTTTCATGCTTTTTTTTGTTTACATCATTTATTCTCCAACGCTAAATCAATATTATATTGGTCATTCTGAAAATTTGCAGGATCGGCTATTTCGTCACAATAATTCTGGGAGTAAGTTCACCAAAAGAGGGAATGATTGGAAACTTGTGTACTCAGAAGTTTTTCAAACGAAATCGGGCGCTTCAAAGCGAGAGCTTGAAATAAAGGAAAAGAAAAGCAGGAAGTATATTGAATGGCTGGTTAGCTCAGTTGATTAGAGCGTCCCGCAGGATTGCGGGAAGGTCACCGGTTCGACTCCGGTAACCTCCACAAAAAGATTCTGAAAGTAAAAGGATCTTTTTTTTCATACTTTTTTTTGTTTACATCATTTATTCTCCAACGCTATTACTTTATTGGGAAGCGGATGCAAGGCGACGAAAACGTTATAATTGATTTTGAATAAAACAGAAATGGTTGAGATAAAGTAAATTAATGTCATCGATAATTTCTCAAACACGACTACAAATCCATCATTTGCCTTAGCGTGATATTGATTTCTTCTGTTGGTGGCAATACAATTTGTTTCGATTCAAACGAAGTCCGTCGCAGGTGGCATTGCCGGATGCGATCAAATTTCCCTTTCTATTTTTTAGGAAAGGTAAATCAAGTACTCATATCATATCGTGTTTGCTGCATTGTAAAATTCTTAATTTTTAAACAGCAACGGTGCCAATTCATACAGGCTACGGCGCCATGATTGAAATTCGTGTGCGGTACCTGGAGAAACATAAGTAGCAACATTAAAACCGGCTGCTTTTAAATCAGCTTCAACTTTAGGAAGACCGTCAGCCCCACGGGTTTCTTTACTACCATAGCTGATAAAGATGTGTTTTGGCTTAGTTTTTCCCTGTAATTCAGTTGGGTTGTAGTTGCCACCACTTAATAATCCCCAGTAACCAAACACATCAGGTTTATCTAATGTTATAGTGTGTGTTTCAAATCCACCCATTGAAAGTCCTGCCATAGCACGATTATTTCTGTTAGCTATAGTGCGGAAATGTAAATCAACATAAGGTATTAACTCATCAAGCAAAACAGTCTGAAAAGCTCCAACACCAGTAGGTTCCCCTGCAGTGACACCAGTAGTTACCACGCCAGCTGCACCCATACCTCCACCAGGAGGAGGAGTACGACGATTTACACTATCTCCCGGAGGAGGACCGGCAGGACGACGTCCTATCGGAGCACCGGTATTAGTCATACCATAAGTCATTACAACAATAAAAGGTTTTATTCTGCCTTCAGCAATCATATTATCCATGATCAGGTTAGTCTTGCCCTGAATACCCCATGAAGTTTCATTTTCACCCCAGCCATGTTGCAGGTATAATACAGGGTATTTAGTTTTTCCTTTTTCATACCCAGGAGGCGTGTAAACAACTGCCATCTTTTGTAAGTTCGTGCTTTTTGAAGGGAAGATGATCTGCTGCATATTTCCATGAGGAACATCTTTCAGCGCATAAAAATCCTGGTCCTTAGCAGGTATTTCAATTCCGCTTTCCCAACGTTGTGAGCCATAGAAAAATCCAGTTCCGGGATCATTAAAGGTTGCGCCGTCTACGTTAATACGATAATAGTGAAATCCTTCATCCAATGGCCCTGCGGTAGTACCAATAAAATAGCCACTATCCGCTTTCATTAGTTTTGTTCCTCCCTGGCCACCAAGGCCAAAACTTACCCGAACACTATCAGCATTTGGCGCATATATTCTAAACCTGGCATATCCCTGGGAATTTACCTGAGGATATTGCTGAAAAGGTTGATTGAGGCTGGAAGGTTTGAAATCTTCCAATGGCGCTGCCTGGTTCTGAGCATAGCAAATTCCACTTGATAAAGTGGTCGCTAAAACGATAAAAGAAAGTTTGAGATTCATTGGTTATAATTTTAAAATTAAAAACTGAATTTAGTTTGAACCGGGCACAGCAGTTGAGGCTGACGTTCCTTCGTCATTTTTGCAGAATACACTATTGATTCAACTTTTCCATGCGGAATTCCCGAACGCTCAACATTAAAACCAGGCTGTACATGCTTTACTATACACCGGGAGTCAGCAAACGAATAGAGTGCAGACAACAGAAAAAATAAAAGAATAAATCGTTTCATTGTTATATTATTTCAACTCAAGAACAACAACAGAAAAAGGAGGCATTTTTACTGAAAGACTATTTCCATTTAATGTTGCATTGGAAAATACGGAAGGTTTTATTTTCTGAGGATCATCAAAACTGTTATGATCTTGTAATTTATCGGATCGTAGTATGCGACCTGTAACCGACTTCGCACTGATGGTTCCCAGATCAATATTTACATCCTGGTCATTATGAGCATCAATATTCACCAATGAAATATGAATGGCTCCGGTTTTGTCTTTTGATGCAGAAACTGAAACCGCATCTAGCATGTCTTTATCAAGTATATATTTATTGCTGGCCACCGTCACGGGCAACATGGTTGCATCCTGGTGGACATTATACATTTCCATTACATGATAAGTGGGTGTCACGATCATTTTTTCTTCATTCGTCAATATCACTGCTTGTAAGACGTTAATGATCTGGGCGAGGTTGGCCATTTTTACACGGTCGCAATGGTTGTTGAAAATATTAAGTGTGCAGCCTGCGATCATGGCATCTCGCATGGTATTTTGCTGAAATAAGAAGGCGCCATTCGTACCCTGCACTACATCATACCAGCCACCCCATTCATCTACTGCCAGCGCTTTTGTTTTTTTCGGATCATATTTGTCCATGATCTCACTGTGCTTTGTTACCAGTTCTTCCATCAGCAAAGCTCTTTGCATGGTGGTGAAATATTCCCTTTCAGAAAAATCAGTGGATGAACCTTTTTTACTCCAATCAATAACAGAATAGTGATGAAGGCCCAGCGCATCAAACATTTTTGGAGGAAGTTGTTTCATCAGAACTTCGGTCCAATGATAATCATCATCGGAGGCACCTGATGCAATTCTGTATATTCCATCGCTATTGCTCCAGTCGGTCATAAATGTTGCATATTGACGATAGACATCTGCATAATGCTCTGCTGTCATGTTACCGCCGCAACCCCAGGCTTCATTTCCCAAACCCCAGAATTTTACTTTCCATGGATTTGCTCTTCCGTATTTTGCCCTTAGCTCAGGCATCGGGCTGCTGTTTGCCGGATGAGTTGTGTATTTAATCCAATCAGCCAATTCCTGTGGCGTTCCGCTGCCGACATTACCACTTAAATAAGGTTCAGCTCCAAGCATCTCACACATATTCAGAAATTCGTTTGTGCCGAAACTGTTATCTTCTTTCACATTACCCCACCATATATTCAGCATAGAAGGTCTTTCAGCTTTGGGGCCAATCCCATCTTTCCAATGATAAGTATCGGCAAAACATCCACCGGGCCAGCGAAGGACCGGGATCTTCAATTTTTTTAATGCTTCAATCACATCAAGCCTTATCCCATCTTTATTAGGAATCTTTTTGTTGCCTTCGCCCACATAAAAGCCCCCATAAATACAATGCCCAAGATGCTCTGCAAAATGGCCGTAAATATTTTTACTGATGGTGTACTGCGCTTTGGATGCATCAAGAATAACTTTGTTTTGTGAATATGACATCCCGAAAAACAAAACTGAGCTAATAAAAACAATGAGACTTTTTTTCATTTCATGTTTATTTAACTGAAAAAGATCGGGCGAATTTGTTGTTGATATTTAAAACTAAAATGATGTCAGGTCAGTCCGAATAAAAATACGGTAACCTCTGCTCAAAAATGTTCAAAATAATCCGGCGATAAAGCCTGTACATTGACACGAAACGACATAATCATTTTCCCGATCAACTATTCAACCAAAAGCTATCAGCGCATTTTCACTCTGAGCAGGTAGTTAGTTGCGGTAATGAAAATGGTTTTATTATCCGGTGTCAAAGCGCAGTTAGAAGCCGATATCCCATTCACCTTTATTTTTCCAATCAGCTTGCCTTCCTTGGTAAATATCCAAATGCCCCCGGGTCCGGCTGCAAACACATGGCCCGCTTTGTCTATTTTAAGGCCATCACATACTCCCATTCCTTTCTCATTGCTTACATCATAAAATAATCTGCTATCCGTCAATGAACCATTCGGGGCGATATCATAAGTATACCATCTTTTTTTCCTTGCGTCCGAGTTAGATACGATTAATGTTTTTCCACCCGGGAAAATTGCAATGCCATTTGGCTGCCCGATCGAATCAATCAAAAGAGTTACAAGCCCTGCTTTGTCCTTTTTATATACTCCCTGGAAAGCTATTTCTCTCTTTGGGTCATTCATTCCTTTTTCAAAGCCATAGGATGGATCGGTAAAATAAAGATCGCCGTCGGCAGCAAGAAATAGATCATTAGGGCTGTTTAGTTTTTTGCCATCGTATTCGCCTGCGACTGTAACGAAGTTTGGTTTCGGTGCCTTGAGAGGAGCATCCATCATGGCAATTCTTCTGTCGCCGTGCTGGCAAATCAATAATTTTCCATCCTTGTTAAGCAAAGCCCATTAGGGCCCATAAATCCACCCCGCGATTCACTCGCTGTATAACCAGCAGGTTTCAAATAAACTTCTTTGCCTTTCGCTTCTGTCCATTTGTAGATGGTATTGGCCGGGACATCCGATAACAAAAGCATTTTCTGTTTTTTCACCCAAAGAGGGCCTTCCGTAAATTGGAATCCATCTGCAACAATCTCTATTTTGGCATTTTTATTAATAATGCCAGACAACTCATCCGCAATAAATTCAATGTTTCCTATACTCCTGGATGGAATCCTGTGCGTTCATTGAAAAAAACGATACAGATACTAATAGTAATAAAGTAATTTTTTTCATAATGGTTTGTTTAACGTAAATACTTCTTTTACCAACCATTTTTATGACACTTGAAAAAGCAAAGCAGAAAAATTTTTTCATGATCATTTTATTATTCCTTACTTCCCGGTTTGTATTTGCAATATGCTTACAGAATACGGATCAAGCGTTCGGGTAAAAACCGGCTTGACCCCTTTTATGCCTGACGTAACCGGTACGATATTTTCCGGATCAGTGATCGTATTCGTATCCTCTGGTTTATTCCCTTTGATAACAACCAATGTCGCTTCCGGTAACACTTTCGAAATACTATTCAAATTTATTTTCACCGGCTGTTTTTTACCAGTTGTATTTACCAACTTAAGATAAATGGTTCCGGATTTCTCATCCATGGTAGCGCTATAAAATATGGTAGGGACTTGCGGTGCTGTTGTGATGCCCTGCGTGCTGTCTCTTCGGGTTAGCGGCCTGTGGTTGCGTCGGTATATTTTCTGCCGTCGCCGGTACAATTTTATCTCCTAAATATTCATTGAATAATTTCTGAACATAATAGGAAGGAGATCCATAACTATACAAGCATTATAGCCAATCAAATCCGAATCCCATTGCCAGGCTTTGGGAGCTGTAGCAGTAGCTGTATTCACATTTACAAATAAAGGAGCATAACAAGACATGATAATAATGTCTGAATTCCGTTCCATACCTGTCATCCATGCGGCATCGCCCAGTGCAGCATTCAAATTTGTGGTCGGCGCACCCTCTCTTGTTGCCCATTCCCCAACAAATATTTTTGGACCATTGCGGTCATACTTATCATATTGAGATGCGTTTTCCCACATTGCCCATGAATTGCGATAGTAATGCTCATCCAATACATCAGGTCTTTTTCCAGATGTTACTTTTTGAGTGGGATATTGTGCATCGGCTATTGTTGAAATGCAGATCAGTTGAGGATATTTTTTTTCTATGGCGTCCCGGAATTGATTAAACCTGCCATCATAACTGTTGGTTCTGTCAAACCAATCTTCGTTTCCGATTTCTATATAGGTCAGTTTAAACGGCGCCGGATGTCCGTCCGCTGCACGCTTAGCCCCCCAATACGTATTGACATCTCCAATTGCATATTCAATTTCATCCAATGCATCATCTACATACGGTTGTAAAAGCGGGCCGGCATCTATATGATCACCATTTAAAGAATAGCCCGCATAAACTCCCAAGAGAGCTTCGCCACCGATATCTTCACACCATTTTAAAAATTCAAGGTATCCAAGTCCATCGGATGCACGATAACCCCATGAGCCTTTGTGACCCGGCCTGTTTTCGATGGGCCCTAATGTTTCTTTCCATGGAAAACGATCAGTGATCAACGGACCTTCGAGGTAATTACCACCGGGAAAACGTAAAAACTTAGGCTTCATATCCACCATCATCTGCATAATATCCGGCCTGAAGCCATTTGGTTCGTTCTTGTAAGTGGGTGGAAATAATGAGACAAGATTAAAATAATAAAGACCCGTGCGATTGGTTGTGATCACAAATCGGGCATCAGCAGTTGGGTTCACATCTGCTGCGGTAGTTAGTGTCAGTTCATATTTTTTCCAGAAAATGCTTTTCTCCAGGTTAATGATTGCTGTGGCATATACCGTTTTACCATCATTACTTTCGATACTTACAGTTATCGGTCCCGGTGTATTATCTTCAATAACCGATACCGGTGTAGTGGGTGGTGGCGCCCCCGGCCGACGTGGAGGTTGCATACTACCTGTACCTTTTATATAGAATGATGCTTTATAAGTGGTCGCTGGTTTTACAGGTATGCCCCAATAACCTTCATTGGCAATACCTACTTTGCCCTCAGCTTTTTCTACAGTAAGTCTCAAGCAGGTTTGAAGCGCTCCATTCAACGCATTTCTCCTCTCAGTAAATGGAACATTATCAGGATCTGCAGCAATTAATTTAATATCTGCCTTTGTAACGGAATCCTGCTTTACAAGACTCCATCCCACAGGTGTATTTGTATTATCTTTAAATACCCGGTTACGTATAAGTTCCGCATACAAGCCCTCCGTCATAAGAATGATTGATCTCCTCAGTCATTAATCCATAAAGCATCGGGCTGACATTAGCGCCAGGCTTAGAAAAGTCTAACGTCAATGTGGGAGTTTGTGCATTTGAGTGAGTAGTCATTACTCCAAGTCCCAATACACAAAAACTCATTTTCAAAATATTTTTTCTAACTGCGTTCTTTTTCATAGTCGTTTTTAGGTGAAAAAATTATACTATCAAATCATAAAAATCTTATTGCTGTTGCATATCATCGCCCATCACATCATAACCACGCCACTTGTATGATTTAGCAAGGGAAGTAGCGGCAGGCCATGCAATCTTATGCTGAGGACTCGCCACCCAATTCCGCCGGTCCTGTTCCGTTGCAAATGAAATCTGGATCTGGTAATTATATTCGGTTGCTTCTCCCTGGATCTCTTTTTCAACATTCTCAGGGAACATGCGTAACAGCTTTGACTCAAGATAACCTTTCTGCACGGTCATAGCCGGAACATAAATAGAGTGATACATTTTTTCAAACGCTTCCGCATTTTCCTTAGGCACTACAAAATCCATCTGTAATGCAATAGCTTTTGGCTGGGCCATTGGTCGCAGGCGGGCTGGGTCTTTTTGTTGCTTAGAAGTTGCGACACCGATCACCAGTAATTCAAGATCTTCATTTCCGGTATTAGCAAAACTCAGTTTCTCTCCCAACAATCCATAAAAGGCATCATCCGTTGCAATAGCCGCAGTTTCTGAACCTATACCAACCGTACCTGAACCTTTGATCACATAATATACTTCTTCAATCCCTTCCAATTGTCTTGGTCCCGCATGTATTGCCTGCAGGAATTATTACATGGTCAACATGGTCCCAGGTAGTTGAAAAAATATCAGGCCCTAATATGCGGCGATAAAGAATCCCATTCCCCGGATAAGCATTGCTATTCGGTTTTAATAATTCTTTTTTCAATTGACCGGAAACAAATTGCGGAATAGGATCAAGACGGGCGCCAACACGGGTATCGCCTAAATCAAAATTATCTCCGCGACCTTTATAAGTACTCACCGCAAAATTCATCCAGCGAATGGGTTTGCCACTGGAATTATAGATGCCGTGAGAATTACCCATTTTGCAGGGGACTATAGCAGGTCCTTTTATTTTGGAAGTATGGCCATTGATCGTAAACTCAGCTTCACCATCCAGTATAACAAACATTTCTTCAATGGTATGATGAAAATGTTGGCCGATGCCGGACTTATCAGGAATTTGTCCTGTATGCAGGTAAAGAAAATTAGTTGATAATTCAGTGCGGCCGATCAGTTGCATGAATCCCATTGTTCCTGCCCCTGCATGAACAGCGGACAGTTGTCTGTATTTTGCCGGATCGTTGTGAACAATACGTCCCGGGACAGGTTGAGCATTCGCTAATATGGCAACGGCATTGAATAATGTTATAAGCAGTTGTTGTTTCATAATTCAAATAGTTTAGTTGTCAATTAATATTATATCGGACCATGCTATCATTTACGATCCGGTAGCGCATACACTACATAGGCTTTCGGTAAAGCTCCCGGCTCTTTTGAGTGATCATAACTGTCTTTTGTAAAATTTGCTGTCGCATTGATCACCAGGTATTGTTTGCCTTTGTATGTGTACATAACAGGCTGACCTGATGTTTCATTACTCAGTGTTGTTTCCCAAAGAATTTTTCCACTGTCAGCATCAAAGGCATATAGTTTCCCTCCCTTAGCTGTAGCAAATACTATCCCTGTTGATGTGACTATCATTCCTTTTCTTTGAACACCCGCAGGTGCACCTTTCGTTTTATCTCCCTGAACGTATCCAGAATCTTCACCAACCGGCATCCTCCACTTGATCGTTCCATTGTTCAGATCATATGCGACAATAGAAGACCATGGTGGTGCAGCTAAGCCCATCCATTCGGTCCCGTAGTCTGTTGTGTAGCGGTTTTGCGGATGTTGAACGCCGGCAGGGTAATCTGACATAGGAGTGGCTTTTGCAGCATCTGGTTTGATGGTAACGCCACCGGAATCAACAATCGGGCCTTCTATTTTTCTATTATCATTGCCTCTCCGGCCGAAATTAAAACTACGGGGAATGCCTCCCATATAGCGGAACAGTGAACTTAAGGTTTGTTCATCAACATGGGCAATCCCGGGCATACGTCCGCGGCCGTTCTGTACTACACTTTTGAATTCATCATAAAACATGCGTTGCCCGATGTTCACAAGCGACGGGCCGGTTGCTCCCTGCATTTTATCTCCATGACAGGACTGGCAATTAGCTGCATAATAAACCTGTACTTTTTTAAGGTCGCCTTCTGAAAGATCAATTTTTGGCGGCTCTACTTTTGTCAACTTATAAACCGAAGCATATTCCTGGGTAAGAATGTACATCATACCTTTTTTCGGATCAGAGGCGGTATTGCCATAGTTGGCGCCCCCCAATGCTCCCGGCATCATGATCGTTTCAAATTTATCAGAAGGTGGAATGTACAGGCCGGATTTGGCAGAATCAAGCCGCTTATACCATACTTGCTTCAAACTGTCGGAGAAGTAAGGGTTCAATGTTTCTTTTGTTACCTCATGCCGTGTAAAGCTTGGCAATGAAGAAATGGGCTGGGTTGGCCAGGCTTCTTCACCCGGCATTTCACTCGCTGGGAACGGCTTCTCTTCAATGGGAAATACAGGCTCACCAGTTTCACGGTTAAAGACAAACACGAAACCATGCTTTGTTGCTATCGCCACCGCATCAATATTTTTTCCATCCTTATTTACCGTTAATAATTGCGGCGCAGGGGAAAGGTCATAATCCCAAAGATCATGATGCACAGTCTGAAAATGCCAGAGACGTTTACCTGTGCGGGCATTCAACGCCACCAGTGAATTACCAAACAGGTTGCTTCCCAAACGATCCGCCCCATAATAATCATACGTTGGAGAGCCAAGTGGCAAAAACACTATCTCTCTTTCCGGATCAACAGACATTTCACTCCATACATTTACACCACCAACATATTTATAAGCATCTTTCGGCCAGGTGTCATATCCAAATTCCCCTGGTTGCGGTATTGTATGAAAGGTCCATTCGGGTTTGCCGGTAACAACATTATAAGCCCTGACATAGCCAGGCGGCGAGAAAAAACCTTCTCCGGGAGCAGAACCTATAATCAAAAGGTCATCATAAATAATTCCGGGTGTCATCGCCTGCATTCTCCGGATAGAAGTAGGATCGCGGTCGAGACCTACCCGCATATCTACATAGCCATTGTCACCAAAACTTGTAACGGACTTGCCGGTGGTGGCATCTATTTCCTGTATGGAGTTATTCAGCGTAAATACCAGGCGTTTGTCTTTTTTGTCTTTGCTCTCCCAGTAATTCAGTCCTCTTCTTGCCAGCCCCTGCAGATTAGTGTGTATCCATATTTCTTTGCCTGTGACAACACTTAACGCGATGAGAGAAAAGTTTTTTGCATATACATACATTGTTGTGTCCACCACTATCGGCTGAAACATGTAGGGAATATTATCATCGGAAGGATATCTCCAGGCTACTTGCAACTGGTTAACGTTTTTTTTGGTGATCTCTGAAGCGTCAAAAAATTTTGACTGGTCAGGGCCACCTCCATATTGCGACCATGATTTATGATCATCAGGCGAAGAAGAACCAGTATCACAGCCTGAATAAATAAACAGGAAAAAAAGTGTGACAGAGAGGATTATAATTTTGACCGGCAATTTTTTCAAATTCATATAACAAGATCGTTTAAGTAATGAAACAAAAAAGAGATTTTTTTTATGGTCAATTGATTTAGCTAAGTTTCTATTTAAAAAAAATGAAACAATTCACCATGCATTTTATTTTTTCGCAACATTCAATTTTTCTCCTGTATAAACAACTGTTCTCGCTTTAGGTGTAATATCAATTCCATGTCCATTTGATTCATCTACCCAAACAATATTGAATACATGCTTTTTCAATGCGCCTGCATAACTGCCTTGTTGTTTATCTATAGTAAGCGTTTGCTGTTGTTCATTCCATTTAAAAGGTATCACGGTATATTTTCCTTTTTCATAATTGTAGCCATCTCCTTCATCATTGTATAATGTAAATTGTCCATCAGCGCCAGGATAAATTCGTATCTCAATGTGTCCATTGGTTTTTCTGAAGTGTACTGCAAAAATTTACCCATCGGAACAATGGAACCTGCTTTTACAAACAAAGGGATCTTGTCCTGCGGGGCAGCTGTTTTTATTGTTTGTCCTCCGGTGAAACGTTTGCCCGTCCAGAAGTCATACCATGCAGATGATTTAGGTAAATAAACATTCCATTCTGTAACATCCGGTTCGGTAATGGGCGCCACAAGAAAAGATTTACCAAACATATATTCATAAGCTTGTGCGATAGCAGTTGGATCATCTTTAAAATCCATGACGAATGGACGCATAATGGTAGAGCCATTTTTTGAAACCTGCCATCCTTCTGAATAAATATAAGGCATCAAGCGATAGCGGAGGTTAAGCATACTGCGCATATCGTTCATAACGGTATCGCCATATTTCCAGGGTTCTGTTTCTGTTTGATAACCATGAATGCGGAAGATAGGATTGAAAGCTCCCCACTGAAACCATCGGGTAAGAATATCATGATACTTTGCATCAGTATATTGTCCACGACCGGGACGGAAGAAACCGCCAATATCTGTTGTCCAGTAAGGCATGCCGGTTAAATTATAATTCAGTCCGGCAACAATTTGTCTTTTGATACGTATCCCAGCTCCAGCCAATATCGCCCGACCAGTTGATAGTTCCATATCGCTGCTGGCCTGCAAAAGCAGAACGGGTAAGAATGGCCACTCTTTTTGACGGGTCGGTTGTTCGCTGCCCATCATAGATCGCTTTACTTACAAACAAGGGATAAGTGAGCCGGTAAAAATCTCCTAACCCAAAATAAGTTTGTTTGCCTGCCAATGCATCATTCTCCGGTTCAGTAGCATCCATCCACCAGGAATCAACACCGAGACTGAACAAATTTTTATTTAAAGCATTCCAATGTGTTTTTTGCGTTTCAGGATTATAAATATCAATCCACGGACTGTTAGGTATGTACAAATTTTTGTCAATGTATTCTTTTGCTACATCTGATTTTTTATCCAGGTTTTCCCAAACAGAAATGGAAAAATGTGCATGAAGATCATGCAGGCGTTTGATAAATTTATCCGGGTTGGGGTAATTGGTGGTGTCAAATTTAGGAACGCCCCATCCATTTTTGCCCCAGTATTGCCAGTCCTGCACAATCACATCCACCGGAAGATTTCTTTTTCTGAATTCTTCTATCGGTTAGAAACTAAATGCTGTCCCGGAAGTATAACGTTCACGGCATTGCCAGAAACCATAAGCCCACAAAGGAAGCATGGGTACATTACCCGATAGATTGCGGTAAGCTGGTGATCACATCATCGGCATTGTTTCCATAGAATACTACATAGTCCAGTGATTTTGCATTGGGCGAACGGAATGTAGTTTCATTGCCTGTTGGCTTCCATGTAAGCTTGGTGTATTTGTTGATTTGCAAACTATTTGTACTGTATGTTCACCCGCTTTTAAATTTACAATTTTACTTGCAGCAGGCGGTAACCATAGATTCGATTGATCAATATAAGGCATTCCATCAATGACCAGCAGATGCCGGCTTTCCATATCTCCCAGATCAAGCATCATGGAATATTCGCCATCTTTGGCAACAGTAAATTTTCCTGTATAGAGTGATTGCCGCCTGGAAACTCTTTGCGTACCTGATGTCGTGGTTACTTCCACATCGCCTTTTTCACCAGATGCGGTATCTTTTTTTGTAAGCGTAACAACATTATCCGCCGGATTAAATTCAGTAAGTCCATATTGATGCCACAAGATACCATAGCCCCTGCTGGAATAAAGAAAAGGAATAGCAATTTGCGAGTTAACCTGTATTAATTTGCGGCTGATATTTCGCAGGTTATATTGTCCATCCTGGAACTGTCCGAAGCCAAACAAATATTCATCATCAGGGGAATCAAAACTTTGTTCTGCTACAAAACAAGTTTGCCCACTCAACTGTATCAGGTATTAACTTTCTGCTTCCTGCTTTTTCACTCAGGAAATATTTTTCCGGTATTATCACTGTAATCAATAGCGCCGGTTTGTTTGTCAAACGAAACAGTAATTGTGTGGGTACTTAATTTAAATTTTGATCCTGCTTCCGAAAATTTAAATGCAGGAACAGGCAATTTATTGATTAAAACAAACTCACGTTCTTCTTTCATTCCTTTTTCCCATTGCACCCTTATTGCTTTATCAGATAGTGGAATAATATTCAATACACCTTCAGATAACTGGATAGAAAGACGGTCTTTCTGCAATTATGTTTTTGATACACCTGTGCGAATGCAAATACTGGTATCAGAACAATGAGAAAAAGAAATTTTATTTTCATTTCTTCAGTTTATTATTCTAAATTTTTCATTACGACCAATGCGTCAACAGATACCGGCCCCGATCCACGGTTTATGATCTCGATAAAATGTTTACCGGTGACAAATTTTTTGCCGTATATACTACCTGCTGAGCCTTTCTTTCGCCATTGACAGATAAATCTACCGTCGCACGGGTTTTCCCATCAATTTTAATTTCCATCTTTCCCGCGCCTGTCTTCTTTTGGAGCAATAACGGAAATACTTTTACCGGTAAATGAACTCGTCCACACATCACCCGGCGTATCACTGATGGTAAGATCATTATTATAATCGCCGGTACCGAGATTGCTACGGCGCATCCATCCGGGATAGGTTGCACCCGGATCATCATCATTAAACCAGCCTTTGTCATGCGTTATTTTGAAAACACGAATCTCCGCAGCCAGTGAATCATTATGGATGCCAGGCAAAGCCGTCGATTTTTTTGACGGGATGATAGTAAGACCATTTTCATCCTGTTTAAAATTGATAGTTACATCCGAACCAAGCAATTCAACTTTTGAAACTTTACCAATAGTAGCATCCATTAGTATGCAATGCTTTTAAAGTGATAGCACTGTCTTTCCAATTTAAATCAGTAGCATAGACAAACCCATTATTCCGGGTATAACGAATATCTTGTTCGCCAAATACTTCAAAAGGCCGGGAACTATACATGGCTTCGCCGTTTACTTTTAACCAGGCGCCGATATCTTTAGCTATAGTTACTACTTCTGCATCAAGATCACCACGACCATGCTGTGTAAGATTAAGTAACATAGTTCCATTGCGGCAAACATTTTCCATCAGCAACGTGACTAATTTTCTTGCATCCAGATATTTCATGCCCGGTTTGATAATGCCAATCAGCAATACTGGTTTCCGTCTGAAATGAATACGCCATTATTTCAGGTTCAATAACAAATTCGTACTTTTGACCAGGGAACGATCAACGAATGGAAGTAATTCGGGAGTATTTTGAAAACTATTCCAGCGTCCGCCTACGCCTTTCAGGTTAACCACCACTTCCATTTTATTATTATTCCATTTCAGGGATTTGTTATAATAGTTGGCGATTAACTGTGGTGCAAGAAATCCTAATCCCATATGAACACCGAGGTCCACCTGCGAATCACCGGCATGTTCATCAAAATAAATTATATCAGGATGATATTTGTGATGGCATCATCAATACGCCACATAAACTGGTTGGCAAAAGGAGATCGTAAAGCATCATCATTGCGGGTATGAACAGGCCCATAAAGATCAACAGGGTCCATGCCTTCCCACCATTTTCCTTTTCCATCTGCAATTGTTTGCAATGCATCATAAGGCACACCTTGCTTCGGGCCGCTCTTGTCGCTGGTATAACGAACCGGCATAAACTGTCCCCAGGTACGGGGCGGCGTATTATGAAAACCGATACCAAAACGCAGATCCATGCTTCCTTGCAATTTTTTCCCAGGTTCCTACCACGTCAATCTTTGGGCCTACGTTTACCGAATTCCACGGTTGGTATTTCGAATCCCAGCAATCAAAATTATCATGATGGACACCCATCGCCATAAAATACCGGGCTCCCATTTCCACATACAGGTTCATTAATTCTTCGGGGTTCCATTTATCAATTACCCAATCATGGGCAATGTCCTTATAACCATATTCAGAAGGATGGCCAAAAGTTTTATTATGAAATGCATAAACGGGATTCCGCTCTAGATACATATTTCGTGCATACCAGTCACCCTGCTCAGGCATAGATTGCGGATCCCAGTGCGCCCATGCACCAAACTTTGCATCACGCCACCATTCGGGCGCAGTATAAATTCGACTTAATTCTTTCCAATCAGCAGTAAAAGGACCATCGGCTACAGGTAATGGTGGAAGATTCCAGATATCAGGCGGCAATCCTAAATCTCCATCACCAACAATTATCTGATCAATATTTACAGCGCTATCATTGGTAGCAAGACTGATGGACAGCGTGGCATCAGCGGGAATCTTAATATCAATAATGGAATGTAAAAAAGAACCTGTAAGATCTCCTGATGAATGAATATTTACCTGCTGTATCAGTTGATTGTTGACCGACACATTTAGCAAACCCACTCCTAAAGATGAATAGCGGATTGCCAATTTCTCTGCAACCTGCAGGTGACTGAAAATGATGCCATCTCCCGGCTTAGTCAAACAAACCAGATATCCTTTTGAAGCCAGGTCATCAGCAACTTTTAATGCATCACCAATGGTTTTACCTGTTTCAGCTTCTATTATCCTTTTTTTGAGATTGATGGCCGATGTCGAAGCAGCCATAAAAAACAGAAACCCTGTTAGTATGAGGAATTTTATTTTCATTATTTCTATTCCTTAAAAATATTTTCTTAACCAATACGCTATTGTACCAGTAAGCGATGGAGTGAAAAAGCTAGCCGCAGCAATTGTAAGCTTCATGTTTGACTTTGATTAAATGTTCTAAAATTTAGCTGTCAACTTTTTTCCTGAATAAGTTATTTCTTTATCAGGTTGCACAACTGTATTCTCTCCACCCCCTTTGTCAATATTCACTATTACAATATTGAATTTCCTGCTATCCAGCATGCCGGGGAATGAACCATTTCTGTCGCCTATAGTCAGCGTCTTCTTTTTATCATCCCAATCAAATCTAATTGTTGAATAAATTCCTTTTTCATAATTATAATTATCATTCTCATCTTCATACAATACAAATTTGCCATCAGTCCCGGGATAAATTCTTATTTCAAGATCATCCCATTTTTTTTCTTCAGCATATTGGACTTTGGGGCCAACAGGAAGAATGGAACCGGCTTTTACGTAGAGCGGTATAATATCAAGCGGTGTTGGTTTATTTACTTTTTTTCCACCTGTTAATTTTTCGCCGGACCAGAAATCATACCATTCAGATCCGGCAGGCAGATAAGTTTCTTTTGATTTAACGGCGCTAAAATCTTCCACTTTTATCGTATCTCTTCCGGTAACACCAGGCTTTACATACATGGCATTCGTAACAGGGCTTACCAAAAACGATTTACCAAACATATACTCGTCGTTAATGTCCAAAGCATTTTTATCTTTCGGAAAATCCATCATCAAAGCCCGCATCATGCTCGATTGATTGGTGGTTACATCCCATGATGTAGAATAGATGTACGGCAGTAAGCGATAGCGGATATTAATATATTTTTCAATTGCATCATATACTTTATCTCCTTTTTTACCAAACTGGTAAATCTCACGGGGGGCATCAGCGCCATGCGAACGCATCATCGGGGTGAAAGCTGCGAACTCCAACCAACGGGCATATAATTCACGGTACTCCGGGTCTTCTAATTTTCGACGGAAACGGCTAAGAAAAAATCCACCGATATCAGCGTTCCAGTAAGGAATACCGGTGAGTGAAAAATTCAATCCCGCAGAAATCTGGTTGCGTAATGCATTCCAGGATGAAGTTACATCACCCGACCATGTATTAGCGCCATAACGTTGCTGGCCTGCAAATGCAGAACGGGTAAGAATAAATATCCGCTTGCTGGAATCGACCGCACGTTGATGCTCGTATATACCTCCTACAGTCATTAAAGGAAAAGCGTTTCGAACTTTACGGAATGAACCCATGTAAGTTTTCTCATCTAAATCGGTGGGTTTAAAATCAAGATGATCGGGTTCTGATGAATCCAGCCACCAGCCATCAATCCCGTATGATAAAAGTGCTTTCAAATATTTCCAGTAAATATCACGGGCAGCAGGATTATAGGGATCATAAACTCTTACGCCGGAAGGATAATCACGGATGGGCGGCCATTTTTCAGAACCGGATTGAGGCCATGTGCTAAAACTCATTAATGCATTTATTTTCTCTAATTCTTTGTACTGTTTTGTTTGAGGCCCAAAAGAATTCCAGATAGAGATAGTAAGATGTGCATTCAGTTTGTGTATATCGTTCACCCACCTTTGCGGATTGGGAAATTCAACGTTGAGAAATTCCATAGAATTCCAGAGATAATTGTTGCCCCAATATTGCCAGTCCTGTATAATGCCATCCAGCGGGACATTTAATTCACGGTATTTTTTTACAACATCTAATAATTCATCCTGGCTTTTATAACGTTCTTTGCTTTGAAAGAATCCGTAAGTCCACAAAGGAAGCATCGGCACGTGCCCGGTAAGATCACGCATATTGGCAATGACGGCATCCGCATTTCCACCGTACATAAAATAATAATCAATACAGTCTCCAACATCCGATCTAAAAGATGTGCTTTCAGAAGTATCCTTAAATATAGTTGGCGAATAATTATCCCAAAACAGACCATAACCTTTTACGGATACAAAAAAAGGAACATAATCATTGGTGTTTCCCTGGATCATATTCAGGGTGAGGTTACGTTGGATCATTCTGCCCTGCTGTTGCTGGCCCAATCCATAAATGGCTTCATCTTTATCTAAAATATATACCTGCCCAACTGTATAAGTATTATTGCCGGCATCATTGAAAGGTGAAAATGATGCGCCGTTTTCTTTTTCCTGCAGCAACTTAGTTCCAGTGTTTGTATAAAAAACAATCTCTCCTGAGTGAAGATTACATTTTACACTTATGGCATTACTCCTGATAGTGATTAAACCGGCCTGTTCTTTTATTGTTAAATTAATTTTCTGTGGTGTCGCAACTACTGAAAGACTGTTTTTTGTAAAAGCGTTTTCCGAGGGTGATTTTATTATTCTGACCGTAGATGGATTATAAAATTGTACTTCCACTGTATTCCCGTTACTAATTGCTTTTATACCCCAATCTGTTTTTTGATAAGATTGTGCATTGCTATTTATGAATATTGCAGCAAACAGTAAAAGAAATATAAGCCTCATTAGTTCTGTTTTAAATGAATAACTACCTTAAAATTTGTAATTAATTATTTATTTAAATTTCCACCAGTTAAAATCAATCAAGTCATCTTGATGCTGACCAGGACTATGGTGAAAAAATATTTAAAGAAAACTTTACTTATTCTATCGTTTGTTCTCATCTGCTGTTTTTAAAAATTATTTCTTTCCTAAAAGCGTTAACATTTTTTCAGCATACCTGTCTCCAAGCATTTTATAGCCTTCTGCAGTGAAGTGTAAATTGTCTTTCGCATCCGGGCAACCTATAGATGATATGACGTAGCAATTTTTTATCATCTCCGGAAGCGTGGCAATGATTTTATTCATACCGGCGCAAATGCCACCCTGGTCAGCATTTACCGTTTCACCTGCAAGCAGCGGAACTTTTTTTGCTTTCAGGTGCAGGTCTTTCAATATATTATTATAAACCGTTTTTACTTTTCTTGTCCAGAGAGAATCGTTAGGATTTGATTCGCCCTGGTGCAACAGGATACCTTTGATTACGCCATCTTTCTGTGCAAGCTTTGCCATCTCCACCAATCTTCCATACGGATTACCATCATATTCTTTAATCATACCCAGCATCCAATTGGGTGCGGTTGTTACATAAGATTGATAATTGTCTTTATCAAACAATTCAATTTTACAACCACCAACAGCTACATTGATAATACCGACTCTGACATCTTCAGGGAGACTGGCGACCATTGTTCTGCCAAAAAAATCGGTTAAAGTGAGGCCGGTACGGCAACGGCACAGTGGCGGAATGGCGGTGTACCATTTCCCTTTTTCTCTTTTAAGATTGGGACAATCTACTGCTTCCATAACCTGGAAACGGCTGTCCACATTCAAACTATCTTCAGGCCTTACCCTGGCATTGCCTTCCATATTGGATTGGCCAAAGGCCAGGAAGATGTAAAATTTTTTATCCTGCGCAGCGGATTGCACTCGCATAAATATTAAAACAAGTAGAGCGATAAATCTGCATGTTTCTTTCATATAGCTACGTTTTAATAAACTCGTTTAAATGCTTTTAATATTCAATTACCTGTTCCGTCCAGGTAGGCCCTTTAATGTAAAATCTTCCATCTTTAAAATACACAGGTTCATAACCCATTTGTGGTGTTAGTTCCCAGGCTTCAAAAGACTGGCTATAAGGGTAAGGTCTTTTTTCATACATAAAATAGTGACAGGAACTCCATAGTTGTCCATCGGGTCCTGTAAACAATGCATTATGGCCGGTTTCCTGGTAAGGATCTTCGGTGTCCTGGAACTTTAAATTGTCATAGCCACCGCTTTTTGCGAGCTCGGGGCGATAACCTTTTTTTCTGGTGCCAAAAATTGGTTCGGGAGAAACAAGTTCCCATGGGCCTAGCGGATTTCTCGATTTTAGTAACCCAACTTCGTAACCTCTTGTCCATGTGGTGAAGAACATAAAATAAGTTCCATCCTTTTTAATTACAAAAGGACCTTCAATACCACCTACCATCCATTCTGGCCAGCCAGGTTGTTTTTTGTCTAAAAATTTTTCGATAGGCGTGATAAGTTTACCTGTTGTTAAATCAATTTTAGCCTGGAACAATCCACCACCACTGCAATAGAGATAGGTTTGCCCATCTTCATCTTCAAACAAAGTAGCATCGTTGTTGTATTGTGGTGTAAGCGGGCCGTTCAATAATTTATACGGGCCTGTGACTTTATCGGAAACGAATAACCAAACGCTGTGAGTACTCATCCCTTTCGGGTCTGCTTCCGTTACTTTACCGCTGTTTACGGTGAGGTAATATTTCTTTTTAATTAAATGAATTTCCGGCGCCCAGAATCTTCCGTTATAAGGGCAATCCGGTGGAAGTTTGCTTGCATCAATCAGCCAGTCAATCTGTTTCCAGTGAATTAAATCATCAGATTCCAGCATGCGTACTCCAGGATTGTGTCCTGTCCACACCGGGTTAGATGTACCGGTGCAATACCATTTGTTACCCACTTTAATAATAAAATGGTCACGCATAGAAATGGATGTATCTCTTGTAATAGGATTTGTATACCGGAACTCATGCCTGGTAGCTGATGTGTCAGAAACATTTTTACGGGCCATCTTTTGGGAAGAGCAGGATGAAGCCACTATCAAAAATGAAAATATTAATTTGACTCTCCTGTTCATAATTATTTTTATACGACAAGTCTTTATTGAAGAGATAAAATCATTTGATTGAGCTGAAATCAACCAACTATCTGATGTTAATTTTTACCATTTTCAAATCTTTTGCAGCCGAACTGTTTCCATACCATAATTCGATATTCACCGGGTGTTACCGCCATTGTTAATTGCTTTTCATCATAAAATTCAAAAGCTGAATACGGCAGATTGATAACTGCATTGACCGTTTTACCTGCGGCAACATCTGTTCTTTTAAAACCTCTTAATGTTTTTATCGGACCATTCTTATCGTTTACTTTTTTAACATAAACCTGCACGATTTCTGTTCCGTTGCGTTTACCGGTATTGGTAACAGGAATGGTAAGAATAACACTTTCACCATTCTTAATTTGGGTTTTATTAAGTTGAGCATTCCCAATACTGAAGCTGGTGTAGCTTAGACCATAACCAAACTGGAAAAGCGGATCGGATGCCATATAACGATAAGTTCTTCCCTTCATGGAATAATCTTCAAAATCTGGTAACTGTGCTGTATCTTTATAAAATGTAATGGGCAATTTTCCTGAAGGATTGTAATCTCCAAACAATACATCGGCAACTGCCTGTCCACCAGATTCACCGCCATACCACGCTTGTAATATGGCATCGCAACTTTCAGTTTCAGGGACTAAGCCAATGGCAGAACCGGAGCAGTTAACAAAGATTACTTTTTTGCCTGCAGCTTTCAAAGCCTTTAAACAATTGCGTTGTACCAGTGGTAATTCAATATCGGTACGATCGCCACCTTTAAAGCCGGGAAAGTTTACCGGCATTTCTTCGCCTTCAAGTAAAGTAGAAATCCGCCAACAAACACCACTTTATCAATTCCTTTTAGTTTATTGATAAGGCCAGTAAAATCAATATCAAGTTCTTTACCAAAATCAAATTCAAGATTGGCCTGCCAGTTATTTAATTGGCCATACCTGATTTCTATTTTATACGTTTTGCCTTTTTCTACATTGTACGGAATTCGGGAAGGCAGCGTACGCCAGTTATTGTAACGGGCTAATGACTTACCATTTACAAATAATTCAAAGTAACCGGTAGCGCCACATTTAAAAACAATCTCTTCGGTTTCAGGTGCAGTAAATTCAGTTTCATATAATGCAGAAAAACCAACCAGTTTTACACCGGAAGCAAATTCATGGTCGCCGGCCGTGGTAATTTTAAATGGATTGACAACCTGGTCAGTTGTAACAATATCACCGGTACGGTTAGGTGTGTTCCAATAAGTGGCTTTAAAGCCTTGTTTTCCTGCTGCCATCGATTTGGAAAAATAGCTTTGCGTTACTTTATTTTCAACCGCATCGCATGCTTTATCATACAATACTGCATTGGCTTTAAGTTTTGATTTTATACCATTCAGATATAGAAATAGTTCGTTGTGGTTTACCATTATAATTTCCCCAGAGCATGGATTCATTATCAGCATTAGGGCCAATCACCGCAATTTTTTTTGCAGACTTTTTTAGTGGAAGCACATTGTTTTTATTTTGCAACAAGGTCATTGATTCCAACGCCATATCCAGTGCAAGCTTTCTATGCTCCTCATTATTTACAACTGACATTGGGATATTTGCCCAGGGCACAATGGCGTTATCGTCAAAATCGCCCAGATCAAATCGGCCGGTCAGCACTTTTAATAAATGACTGTCCACTTCTTTTTCAGTAAGTAATCCTTTGGCAACCGCTTCTGGTAAATGTTCATACGCATAACCCTGCCACACACATTCCACATCAGTACCTGCGAGCACCGCTTTTGCAGATGCATGAACGGCATCAGAAGAAACTTTATGACTCGTAAAAAAATCAGTAACCGCACCACAGTCTGACACTACGATATATTTAAAACCCCAATCATCCCTAAGAATAGTTTGCAGCAAACGATTGCTGCCACAGCAAGGTTCATCATCCAATCGCTGATATGCACACATTACTTCCCGTACATCGGCATCCTGCACCAATGATTTAAATGCGGGTAAATAAGTTTCCCATAAATCTCTTGGATTTACATTGTTCAGATTCAATCTATGCCTGCTCCACTCCGGCCCGGAGTGCACTGCGTAATGTTTGGCGCAAGCCAACAACTTGCGATATTTCGCATCTGCCGGGCCCTGCAAGCCTTTTACCACAGACACACCCATGCGTGATGTGAGATAAGGATCTTCGCCATAGGTTTCCTGTCCCCTGCCCCAGCGTGGGTCACGAAAAATATTTACGTTGGGTGTCCATACAGAAAGACTTAAAAATCTTCTGTTTTCTTTTCCGCTTCTTAATGCGTCATGATATTTTGCCCGCACTTCATCAGAAGTAGCATTGAATATCTTAAATACCAAAGACTCATCAAAGGAAGCAGCCATGCCAACGGGCTCCGGAAAAACAGTTACATTATCATTGTTTGCTAATCCATGCAAAGCTTCACTCCACCAATTAAATTTTTTGATGCCAAGCCTTGGTATGGCCGGCGACTGGTCGAACATCAGCGAAGCTTTTTCCTGCAGCGTTAGCCTCGAAATCAAATCTTTTGCCCGTTCTTCTGAACTTAAAGAAGGGTTTTGATAAGGCAATTGTGCCAACACATTTATTGCTGATAAAAAACAAACAATAAAAGCCGGCCATCTTTTAGTGAATAATCTTTTCATTGATACAAACAGTTCAGTGTAATAGTTCAACATATATTTTAAACTCCTCCGGATATGTCCCGATAGATTTTCATAGTTTGTACTCACACGTCAACATTCAACACCCGTATTCAATTTTTGCATTATCTCATGTTTTAATTCGTATATCATTTTGCAAACAGTGTATATGTTTGTCCTGCCTTTGTTGTTATATCATAAACCATTGTTTCCTGTAGCTGAGGTGGTGTAATACTTGCTTTATCAGATATCACAGGCACAGGTATCTCTTCTATATGATAAAAGGGATTAGAATTTTGTCCTGTTGCTGTTTTAAGTGCTGTTCCTCCATTTAATTTCATCTCATTCGGAACCCGTAACCGAAGATTACCTCCCAGCTTTGATTGTATTACTGCTTTCACTATTTTTCCATCTTTCCATTCCATACTCACAATTTCAAATCCCCCTCTTGCACGTAGCCCTGTAATGCTTCCACCTGACAGCCATACATCAGGAAGGGCTGGCAACAATTGTAAATCACCATCAGCGCTTTGCATCAACATTTCTGTGATACCCGATGTACAACCAAAGTTGCCATCGATTTGGAATGGAGGGTGTGCGTCAAACAAATTATTATAAGTTCCACCACCGCCCCGGACAGTACCAACAGGTGTCAATTGATTTTGTATTAATTTATATGCATGATTTCCATCCAGCATCCTGGCCCACCAGTTTACTTTCCATCCCATGCTCCAGCCCGTAGATACATCACCGCGTTGTATCAATGTGTTTTTTGCTGCACTGTATAATTCAGGAGTGCGGTAAGGAGAAATTTGATTGGACGGAAACAAACCATATAAATGTGAAATGTGCCGGTGGTTATCTTTCGGGTCATCCACATCGTCTATCCATTCCTGCAATTGACCGTATTGGCCGATATGCATCGGTGCAAGCCGGCTGCGTTTTTGTTTCAGCGTATCTGCAAAAGCTCCATCCTTGTTCAATATTTTCGCAGCAGCAATGGCATTACTGAATACATCAAAGACGATTTGATTCGTCATAGTTACACCGGCATCAAGTGCGGACCCCTGGTGTGCCGCCGGTGCATTCTCCGGGGACTCATCAGGATTAACTACCAGCCAGTGATATGTTGGATGCTCAACCAAATAATCAACATAAAATAGAGCGGCACCTTTCAAAACAGGATAAATGGATGCCAGAAATGCTTTATCACCGCTATACAAATAATGTTCCCAAAGGTGTTGACTTGTCCATCCGCCGCCGTTGCTCCATACGCCCCATGTTGCTCCATCAATGGCACCGGTAGCCCTCCAGATATCTGTGTTATGATGAGCCACCCATCCTCTTGCACCATACATATCTCTTGCAGTTTGTTGTCCTGTCACAGACATATCTTTTACCAATTGAATAAATGGTTCATGCAGTTCTGCCAGGTTTGTTTTCTCCGCAGGCCAGTAATTCATTTCAGCATTAATGTTAATTGTGTATTTGCTATCCCATGGCGGACGGATCTTATCATTCCAGATTCCCTGGAGATTAGCAGCCTGACCGCCGGGTTGTGAAGAGGATATCAATAAATAACGGCCAAACTGGTAATAGAGAGTTACAAACTGAGGATCATTCACCGAATTAAAATTTTTCAATCGTTCATCAGTGGGAGCATTCGCAGCATCCGTAGTACCGAGGTCCAGCTTTACTCTGTTAAAATATTTTTGATACGCAGCTATATGAGGGGGAAGAATGGAAGCAAAGGATTTTGCATATGCCTTGTTTAAATAACTGGCCGCCCTTGCATTCTCATCACCGCTTATATCATGATAATTATTAAAGTTGGTGGCAATAGAAATATAAATCGTTACCGCATTTGCATTTTTTATGGTCAGCGATGTATCATTAGCCGTTAATGATCCTCCTTCTAATTTAAATTTTGAAATACCTTTAAACTTTACCATTCCTTTTACTCCCTCATGATCCATCGTCCTGCCGCTGATCACTAATTCTTTTGCAGGCGTAACGGCTATCCTGGCATTTGGTTGGGGAGTCGTGTACGAAGCCGAAAAAGAAATACTACCCGGTTTGCTTGCCGTTAAACGCATTACTACCATACGATCAGGAAAAGATGCGAGGGCCTCACGGGTATAAGTAATACCGTTAACGGTGTAAGATGTTTTGGTTACCGCTTTTTCAATATCCAGTTCCCTGTAATAGTTTGTATAGTTATCATGACCATCAAAAGCCAATTGTAAACTACCAACCGGCTGAAACATCTGTCCGTGTGATTTTTTTGTGATGATCACCCGGTTGGCAATTCGTTCTGCATCTTTTCGCATACCCTCAAAGATGAGTCGCCTGATTATATCCAATGAATCGAGGGCCAGTGGATTGTCGTTGCGGTTGGGGCTGCCACTCCAAACCGTATGTTCATTTAACTGGATAATTTCATTTTCCACATTTCCATAGATCATTGCGCCTAACCTGCCATTTCCGATCGGCAAAGCATTCTCCCATGTCTTGCCCGATGGTTTTTTGTACCAAAGTTTTAAGCCTTGTTCGCTTTGTGAAAAGCCAAAACTTGTTACCAATAACAAAAGGATGACGATTTGTTTTTTCATGCTAATGGAAGAAAGTTTTGAATATGTTTGTCATGATCCTCCCTGTAATTTATTATCCGAGCTAAATTTTTGGCGGAGTTTCGGTTTATATAGAATGATTTCATCTTAAGTTGCGGGTTTTCGATTTATCTAAATCCAATAGACCTTCAGGATGTTTACCTTCAAAAAAAATCTTATTTTATTTTACATCACGTGCATTCCATTTCATCTGTTTTTTATTTTTAACCTGGCGTGGTTAAATTTTCGTGATTACAATTCAATCATTGCTTTGACAACACCCTTTGCCGGATCCAGCCAACTTTGAAATTCTTTTTTCACATCGGCAAAAAAAGCTCGATGTGTTATATAAGCAATCGGGTTTATCAAGCCTTTCTTTATGCAGGCAATTACATACTCAAAGTCTTCTCGTGTTGCATTGCGACTGCTCAGCAGGGTGCCTTCCCTTTTATGAAATTCCGGATGACTGAAAGTAATATTCTCTTTTTGCAAACCAACTAGTACATAACGTCCTCCATGTGCCATATACTGGAACGCATTGTTGATGGCCGTTAGGTTTCCCGTTGCATCAATAACAACAGTTGGCATTTCGCCATTGGTGAATTTTTGCAATTGTTCAGCGACCGAAGACTTTGACGCATCTATTGTGTAGTTGACTCTTAATTTGTCTTTGCAAAAGCCAAGTCGTTGTTCATTCATATCCATTGCTATGACTTTTGCGCCTGCAATTCGTGCAAATTCCATTGTTCCCATGCCAATAGGACCTGCACCCACGACCAATACAAATTCGTTTGCTTCAATATTCGCCCGGCGAACTCCATGTACGGCTATTGCCAGTGGTTCCACCAATGCTAATTCGTCCAAATTCATTCCTTCACTACGTAATAATGAGGATGAAGGAACGGAGAGATATTCAACCATACCTCCATCTACGTGTACACCGCAAACCTGCATGTTAGCGCAGCAATTTGGTCTGGCTTTGCGACAGGCAATGCATTCGCCGCAGTTGAAATAGGGAATGATCGTAACGATTTCCCCTGCAAGAAACCCCGGAGCATTATCAAATTCGACCAACTCACCTGCCAGCTCATGACCCAAAACGCGGGGATAAGTAAAGTAAGGCTGTGTACCCTCAAATGCATGCAGATCTGTTCCGCAGACACCAATGCGTTTGATCCTGATAATGGCGTGATCTTTTTTCAGTGCGGGTCTTTCGATCGTCACATATTCAAAATTCAGTGGCTCATTGCAGACTAATGCTTTCATTTTCTTTTATTGACAACGAATGGTTCTTATGTCAAACTGCCGGACCGTTTTTCATAACAATGTTCTTTCAATTTATTTTCACAATGATCTGCGTCAGTGAATGTGGTGAAAATGTAAAATCAATCCTATTGCCCTTAACGGTCACATCCTTAGTTACCGGAACGTATTCTTGTTGCTTATTAAAACTAAAGGCGGCGGTCAGATCGGTGGCAGTGATTTCACTTACCGTTGCTTTGCCTGAAAAATTTCCGGAGGTATTTATTATTTCCGTTGCAATTGGTTTATCCTTATGACGGTTCACCACGTTGATGATCACAGAATTATTTTCTTTAGAATAAACTGCACTTACATCAAGATACGGAATGCCTTTGTTTTTGGAAGTATTAAAGGTATCACACGAAACATAGGTATCAATGGAGTTACCGAGGCAGTTGGTGGAAAATAATTTAAATGTATAAAACAAGGGACTTTTAAAAGTTCCTTTACCAGGTTCGCTTGACAGAAGAGAAGTCATAGTAGTGAAATTTGCCATCTTTACTACATCCGCGTGGCGTATAAATGAATTCAATGATTGCGCTACGGGCAGGACATTAAGAAAACTTCTTCCGAATGCGCCATATTCATCTACTGAAATAGATATTGGATTTTTAAATCCTTTTACTGTTGATACAGATTCAATTTCATTGGCGGCGAGTTTAATTCTTTCTTCAAAGGTCATGGCGCTGGCTCCCATATAGCTGTAATAGTCCGGCGAATTTTCCCAATAGCTGTGAATAGAAAGATAGTCTATTCGATCACCAAGGCCTGTTATCACTTTACGGTTCCAGTCATCCCATGTGCCCTGGCTGTACCAGGATGAACCGGCTGCGACTAGTTTGATGGTATTGTCAACTGCCTTCATCGCTTTAGCAGCTTCCCGTGCGACCTCGATATAATCTTCCGCGTTTTTATGACCCAGTTCCCATGGCAAGCCATCCACTTCGTTGCCCAGATCCCATATTCTTACATTGTATGGTTCTTTGTGTCCGTTTTTAGCCCGCAAATCGGAATAGTAAGTACCTCCTTTATAATTGCAGTATTCAACCCAATACACTGCGTCCATAATAGTAGCCAGACCAAGATTCACACATACAATGTTCTCGCTGCCGATAGATTTGTTCAGCTTCATCCATTCATCAGTGCCTACATGGTTATTATCTACGCCACCCCATGCAAGGTTGATGCGAATGGGACGTTGTTCCTTAGGTCCAATGCCATCCTGCCAATTATATCCCATCAAAAAATTTCCACCGGGCCAGCGCATATTGGTTACTTTCAGTTCCTTCATCGCATCAATGTAATCTTTCCTGAATCCATTCTCGTCAGCGAGAGGTGAAGAAGGATCATATAAATTCCCATACAGTGTATTGAAATTGGCTGTGTCGGATAATCCCAGCCTGCGTCCGCTAAAGTGGATGGGTTCCATAAACACACCGTAAATTTTGGGGTCAACTTCGGCGATCACCCGTTCGGGATCAATTTTAATTTTGGCTGTTTGTGAAAGCAATAATAAAGGAAGGATGAGTTGAACCAGGAGAAGAATTTTTTTCATGATTGATTAATTGAAAATGGGTTAAGGAATTATTAGATTAATTTCCTTCAAAGAACTTCATTCACCAACGTCCCGATCTCATCAATTGAAATACTGATTTCATCGCCGCTCATCAAAGTGAAATCATGTTCGGGAACGATTCCTGTTCCAGTCATGACCAGGCATCCATACGGAAAAGAACATTCCCTGAAAACAAAAGAGACCAGCTCTTCAGGTGTTCGTTTCATCTGACTTAGCGATACGCTTCCTTCAAAAGCAATTTTATTGTCTCTTTTTATTTGCAGCCGGATGGTTGTAGCATCACGGTTCAATGGTTCCTCCGTGACATATATACAAGGACCCACTGCTGCACAGGCGTCATAGGTTTTGGCTTGTGGCAGATAAAGAGGATTTTCTCCTTCAATACTGCGACTGCTCATATCATTGCCAATAGTGTAGCCAACTATTTTACCGGAGGAAGAAGCTATAAGTGTAAGTTCCGGTTCTGGTACATCCCAGGTGGAGTCCTTTCGAATCTTTACTTTATCATGAGTTCCGACAATACGGTGAGGGGTAGCTTTAAAAAAAACCTCGGGCCTTTCTGCTTCATACACCCTTGCATAAAAATCTCCGCCACCTGCATCTTTGCTTTCTTCCTGCCTGCCGATTTTACTGCTGAGATAGGTAACACCACAGGCCCAGAGTTCCTGGTGATTGCCAACAGGAGCAAGAATATTTTCGATCAGGCTTCTTGAAGAAGGAGTAAGACTTTTTATTTGTTCTTTCATTTTCTGAAAAAGGGAATCGTCGTTTACAAATGTTTCCCAATCCTCGTTTCCAATCGTGTAAAAATTATTGTCGTTTTCAATTACAATGCCTTGTCTTGTTTTGTATAGCTTCATTCATTATTATTTTGAATCAAATTTTTTCATCAATGCAGATCTCTCATTACCTCATCTCCCGACCCGCCTCTTAGGGTATTCATATCGCATCCGAGGTGTGCCTGTTGCACATGTTCAATAAAAAGTCTTACGTAACCTCTTTCAGCACCAGGTTTAGGCGGCGTCCACTTCGCTCTTCTTTTTTCAAGTTCTTCATCGCTTACATCCAGGTGCAACTTTCTTTTCTCCACGTCCAGTTCTATCATATCTCCATCCTTCACCAAAGCTAATGTTCCTCCAATGGCTGATTCAGGTGAAACGTGCAGTACGACCGTTCCTGCCGCTGTTCCGCTCATTCTTCCATCCGATATCCTGATCATATCCTTTATACCTTTTCTTAAAAGTTTTTCGGGAAGATCAACATTGCCCACTTCCGGCATTCCGGGATAGCCAACCGGGCCTACATTTTTAAGGACGACCACAGAGTTCTCATCAATATTTAAATCAGGATCGTCAATCCTTTCGTGATAGTCTTCCATAGTTTCAAAGACAACGGCGGGCCCCCGATGCTTCATCAACTGTTTGGAAGCGGCAGAAGGTTTGATCACCGCACCCTGCTCGCAAAGGTTTCCTTTCAGTACTGCAATGCCAGCATTCTGCTGAAGCGGATTGTCAACGGTGGCAATCACATCCTTGTTATAACAGACAGAAGAGCTATTGTTTTCCGAGAGGGTCTTTCCATTTACGGTAAGCGCATCGCCATGTAAATATTTTTTAAGTTCCCGGAGAACAACAGGGAGGCCTCCTGCGTAATAAAAATCCTCCATCAGGTATTTACCCGATGGCTTAAGATTTACCAGCAGGGGAATGTTGCTACCGATCCTGTCAAAGTCTTCAAGGTTTAACTCAACACCTATTCTTCCCGCTATGGCAAGCAGATGGATGATAAAGTTAGTAGACCCGCCAACTGCAGCATTAACGACGATCGAATTTTCAAAAGCCTCACGGGTAAGTATTTTGGAAAGCCTTAAGTCTTCTCTTACCATCTCAACGATCCTTCTTCCTGAAAGCTGCGCCATCACTTTCTTTCTGGAGTCAACGGCAGGAATAGCTGCCGCGCCGGGAAGGGTGAGTCCAAGTGCTTCCACCATGCAGGCCATAGTGGAGGCAGTGCCCATGGTCATGCAATGGCCGGCGCTTCTCGCAACCCCTATTTCTGCTTCCAGTATGTCTTCCGCGGAATAATTCTCTACCAGCACTTTTTCTTTCACCATCCAGTTGAAAGAACCTGATCCGAGGCATTCTCCTTTAAAGCGTCCATTGAGCATGGGTCCGCCGGGAACGACAATTGTGGGAATGTCAACACTCGATGCGCCCATAAGTGTGGAGGGAGTAGTTTTGTCGCAGCCAGTAAGAAGCACCACTCCATCAAGAGGATTGGCACGTATGCTTTCTTCCGTATCCATAGATGCAAGGTTGCGAAAAAGCATAGTGGTGGGGCGCATAATGGTCTCGCCTAAAGAGGTTACAGGGAATTCAAGGGGAAAGCCTCCCGCTTCGATCACCCCTTTTTTGACCACTTCTGCAAAATCTCTCAAGTGGCCATTGCAGGGAGTAAGCTCGCTCCACGTATTGCATATGCCAATGACAGGACGGCCCCGGAAATAATCGTCAGGGTAACCTTGATTCCGCAGCCAGGACCGATGTACAAAGCCCATCTTGTCATCTTTACCGAACCATTCGGAACTCCGAAGACCGTGGCCATTCGCCGAAAATATATGACTTTTAGTTTCTTTCATGGAGGTATACTTATGTCGTCAGAATTCATTTTTTGCTTTTGTCTTTGATCAAGACCTGAAAACGTTCCATGCAAAAGGGATCCGGATCAACACAATATTTGCATACCGAAGTAAAACAGTTTAAAAGACCCTACGTAAAGACGTAGGGTCTACTGCTGTATTTGAAAAACTGTACTGCTTCAAATCTCTGCCCTATGATTACGGTATATCCCAAAATACCCTTGAAGTTAATTTATCACCGCCAATAGCTGTAGCAGCAGCAGTATAATTAGCTGTGTTTGCAGATGCTTCAAGATCCGGATAGGAAAGCCTTCTTGCAAACCCTGGGGTACCAAGGACTCCGGGGACAGGGTTAGGTGTTAAAGCAGGGTATCCACTTCTTCTAAAGTTTGCAAATGCTTCTGTTCCGTTTCTGATATTTACGATCCAGTATTGTGTGTTGATCAGATTAAGTGCATTTGCGGCGTTATACAATACTCCTGGGTCATTTATGTATGCAGTTATTTCTCCGGCAGTAATAGGAGTGGTATTCGGATATAGAGAATATGCTGCCATGTCTGCCGCGATTGCATTTTCGTAATAAGTTTTAGCTGAAGCTCCCCCTACACTCCAACCCTTAAAGCAGCCTCAGCCAGTAATAAAGATGTCTGCGCATAAGTTACCCAGAATTCGGGTGCTGCCGGGGAAGCCAATTTATATATATTAAACTGTGAATAGTTAAGTCCTCCTCCTCTGCCACCTCTGTAAGGGCTACCCGGCGCCAAAATCTGACCATCAGTTACTCCGATAGGAACGCCATACTGATTAGCTAAAGTAACATCAGGATTTGGATCATTCTGAACACCACCTGGGTCTGCAAATTGTGCTATCATGAATTTTCCTCTTGGATCATTGGTTGCTTTCAATTTATTTACAAAAGGTTCAGCAGCGTAGTTAAATTGAGAGAAGTTGCGCAATGCCGCATTATCACCTTGTGTATATAATGTCCCATCGTTTTTCACAAAGGCATTATCAGCATTGGAAGTCATCACTCCTCCTGCAAATGCTTCAGCTCAACAATTGACTTAGCTTTGGCAGCATTAACTTTGGAATAACGCATTCCCAATCTTAATAACAACGAATTGCCGAGTTTTTTCCATTTCGCCACCTGTGCTGCAGCATCTGTAGTTTTGGTTGAGGGCTGCGCATTTGCTCCATAAAAAAGGTCGGCAGAAACATAGTCACCGGCGGGATTCAACGCAGCAACAGATTCTTTAATTTCCTTGTACAAATCATCATATATGGCTGCATCATCATCATATTTTGGATAGAAAATGGCGTCGCTAACAGCTTTTCCTGCTTCGGAATAGGGCACATCTCCATACGCATCAACCAGCCCCATAAATACCTGAGCTTTCCATATCCGGATCATGCTCTTTAAATTGACACGTGTAGTAGTAGGACCCAAGATCGTTAAAGCCTGTATCAAATTTTTGACTGATCCTGTATATGCACCCCATTTGGGAGTGCTGTTACCATCTATATCCACATAAAAACTAAAACCAGCATTAGCTCCTGTATTATATGGAACCACAAATTGCTGAACAATTATATGTTCTGCATTCCATGTTCCGATATGGGTATCTTTGGGCTCCTGCAAACAAAAGAGCAGGATCAATTGACGTTATTGCATAAGGATTCGTGTTTACTTTTTCAAAATTTTTATCGCACCCTGCAAAAAGCAAGACAGCGCATATAGGGATTAGTCGTTTAAATATTTTTATCATAATCATTAGAATTTAACATTTAAAGAAAGATTGTAATTGCGTGTGGTTGGCAATGACGAGTTCTCATAACCAGCCCTTATATCCCCTGAGGATTGGATGGCTTCAGGATCAAGACCAGGCAAATCCTTATAAATGATTGCCACATTCCGGCAAGAAGCCGACAATGTTAATCCTTTTACGAATTTCAAGAAGTCAACCTTTTTGATAAGATCATGTAAAGTTATATGCCAATGAAACACTTCTAAGCTTGATGAAATCAGACTTAAAAGTAAAGGGATCTCCAATTTGATAGTTTCTGTAATCTGCCCAATAATTCTGCAGGCCATTTGCTGCGACAGTAACCGAAGTTGTGTTTGGCAGGCCCGAACTTTCATAAACTCCCGGTACAATTATTCCTGTTTCACGACCTTCCAAAGACAATTTAGAAAGTCCTTGTCTTGTCATATTTAAAAGTGTAGATGATAATACGGTACCTCCAAATTTATAGTCGATAAATATTCCCAGACTCAGGTTCTTATAAGTAAAGGTGTTACTCCAGCCACCTGTAAACTTAGGAATTGAACTGCCGACAGGATAAAAGCCAGTTCCTAAAGGACCACTCGTCAGGTCGTTGATCAAACGACCATTAGAACCTACTACAATTTCTCCTTTATCATTTGTCTTTATGTGCTTGGTATACAATTGGTTCATCGCCATTCCTTCTGTATAATGTAATTCTCCAAGAAACTCGTTACCTGTTCCATTAAAGTAAAGTAATAGTATGGTTCCGCTTGGATTGCCGACATCAAGGACTTTTGTTTTAAGAAATGTGTTGTTCCAGGAAGTTGTCCAGCTAAAATTTTTGTTTTGTATTACTTTATATTCCGCCAGGGTTTCAAAACCACTGTTCTTTAATGAGGCTTGGTTTTGTTTTGAATCAGTATATCCCGATGTACTGGAAAGTTGAACACTTAATATCTGGTCGGTCGTTACTTTATCAAATCCGGCAATATCCAAAAACAGCCTGTTCTTAAACATTCTCAATTCAAGACCTATTTCTTTTTCTGTTACGGTAAATGGTTGCAACAATGGATTGGGAGCAACACCGTTACCACCAATACTGGCCAAAGTCTGGCCATTAAACAGGTTTGCATTGATATTATAAGTTAACACACCATCAAAGGGATTTACACCCGCAATACTACCTACCTGCGCCCAGGAAGCTCTCAATTTACCATAAGAAAGCCAGTTTAGATCCTTTAATAATTCCGAGAAAATAAAACTACCGGATACGGAAGGATAAAATTTGCTATTATTTTCAGGATCCAACACGGAGAACCAGTCATTTCTACCTGTAAAGTTCAGGTATAATAGTCCATTGTATCCTAGCTCAGCTATACCATACAGCGAATTGGTACGGCTACGGGAAAAGCCAAGAGGGTTTGCGTTTTTAACTGTACCATTAGGAATCGTATAAAGATTAGCAACAGTAAAATTAGTGGCGCTTTCACTCATATTGGTCCACTGCGACCTCGCTGTGTTTCCGCCAAAACTGGCATCAACAGAAAATTTTCCAAACTGTTTGCCACCCCCGACAAGGAAGTCTGCAGTTATATCGGTTGACCAGGTATTATTTATATTGTAACTACCCCGGTATGTAACATTATCAGTACTAAAGAGTGAAGAGGATCCGGTAGCATTGCCATCATTCCATTCGGCGAAGTTATTATAACTGTTATAACTGAACCTACCCTGGGCATATAGCCAGTCTTTAATGTCATAACGTATTGTGGCGGTTCCAAGAAGACGGTTTCTATCATCCTTATAATACTCGCCTGTTTGTAGCGGCACATAAGGATTATTAATTGTTCCCAAAAATCCATTGGTCTTCCATTCTCCTCCTGTAACAGGATCAAGTGCATGATCCCTGTAGGCTGAAAGTGGCACAGAAACGGGCATCCGGTTAAAGAAATTTACCACACCATCACCTTGTGTACCTATTTTTGGTGGGTTAATATAATCCTCGTCGGTGTAGTTAACGTTTAACAGCAATTTGATCTTTTTAGTGACATTATGATTGATCCCAATATTTAAAATCCTCCTTTTATACTCATTACCCGGAACTATACCCTTAGCTTCTGTGGTTGAGACAGATGCTCTGAAACTTCCATTCGGACCACCACCTGACATTCCAAGTGTATTACTAAAATTTGTTCCGGTTTGTAAGTAAGCGAAAAGCTCGTCGGGATAAGCAGAATAAGGTCTCATTACCCCATCATAATTGATAGTGGGCTGACCATCTATTTTCGCACCAAAACCAAACTGGCCATTAGCCTGAACTTGTCCTGCAGTTGTAAACTTTACGCCTGCCTGTCCCTGGCCATATTCCATCTGACGGATTTCGTCCATAAAATTCAATGGTTGCGAAGTAGTATAGCTGGATGTAAAGTCCACCCCAATACCCTGGTTTTTTTGACCCGACTTGGTGGTAATAATTATAGCACCACGGGCAGCTTGTGAGCCATAAAGAGCAGCGGCAGTGGCTCCTTTCAATACAGTCATGCTTTCAATGTCATCCGGGTTGATGTTCGCCAGGTTATCTCCACGGTCACGTGGCTGACCACGCCCCTCTGTATTCCTGACATCCTGATTCATCGCAAGACCATTAATTACTATAAGGGGTGAATTATCAGCCCCGGCAAAACCTACCTGGCCACGTAATCTTATCTGATTACTTGCACCAGCACCAGCAGCGGGGGGTGTTATATTCAAGCCAGCTACCCTGCCTTCCAGGGATTCGCCTACATTGGTAGTTCTGTTCTTGACCAGTTCATCTGTATTAACAGATGTGGCAGAGTAGCCTAATTTCTTTGCCTCCCGTTTGATACCTAAAGCTGTAACCACGACTTCTTCCATGATACGGGTCTCAATAACCATGGAAACGCTTAGTGATTGCCGACCGTTTAACGATACTTCCTGCTTGTTAGAACCTACATAGGAAAATACCAGCACATCATCTCCCGAAGCAGTAATGCTGAATTTTCCTGCAGCATCGGTTAATACAGTACGGGAAGTGCCTTTTACCTGCACCGTTACATTACCGATTGGCTTTTTATCGGTATCAGTAACCGTACCCGTAACGGTTTGTGAAAAAGCGGCAACTGAAAAAAATAGAAAGAAGAATAAAATGAACAATTTGTTCATGGAGGCAGAGGTCTGCCAGGATTTTTTTCTCATAATAGCAAGGAATTTGTTAGTTAATAGCAGTTTCTAAAAATAACTATCATTTATACGTTTATACAAAGTATCTCAACTTCTCAAATAAAAACTTCCAATAAAACACAGCGAAGAATATTGCACAAGCCGATGAATCGTTGACTTCGATTCAAAGATTGATTGCTCCGAAGAAAAAATAATTTATAATAGAATTTTAATTGGATTTTAAAAGAAAGGAGGATGAGTTGCATCCCCCCTCTTTAATTATCGCACGATTGCTGCTTAACGAAGCTTGATTATAGCATTCAAAATTTTTCTACTCCTTTTACATTCATCTTTAATGAAGTTACCCTGTCAGCAGATCCCGTAATAAATAATAATTTATTATTTGAGCCGGCAAAAACATTATTGGTTGCGCCATTAGTAGGGACATTGAATATTCTGTTTCCGTTCGGATCAAAGGCAGTTACACCAGCTCAGCGCTCACATAAACATTTCCGTGATTATCCATTGACATACCATCGCAGCCGATCCACGTTTTCAACAAAGGGCTTGCATATTGGAAAGTGTTCCATTAGGATTGATATCAAAAACCCAGATTCCACCGGTGTTATTATCCGTCCATTCGTTTACATAAAGTTTTTTCCCATCAGGAGTTCCGACTAACACCATTGGGCCATATATCAGCATCCCAACCTGCCATCGTTGTTACCCTATCAAATGATGGCTTCCCGGAGCGAGGTAATAAACATGGCCGCCCTTACCCGTTGCAGCCTGTTCTGAATGTGTCGGGGGCCAGCCCGGGTTGGCTGCGTGGATCGCTGGCATCCCAATAATCTCTTGGGAATATCGGGTCAGTGATATACATACCGCCGGTAACAGGATTGATCCATACATCGTTTGGACCATTTAACAATTTACCACCGTAATTATTCACAAATACTTCGTGGCTGCCATTCGGATGTATTTTCCATACTTCGCCGTGCAGATCAGCACAGGCAATCAGGTTACCATCCCTGTCAAACGCCATTCCGTTGGCACGACCAGTGCCTGTAAGGAATAAAGTTATTTGCCCTGTGTTTGCCGCCCATCTGTAAATTTTATCATTGGGCTGGTCAGTAAAAAATACATTCCCATCTTTATCAACTGCAGGACCTTCTGTAAAACCAAAACCTTTTTGAATGGTGTCTAACACTCCATGCTGACTGGCAGAAACAAGACCGGTGGGATCAAAAATATTAGATACACTTCCGGATTTGCCAGAAACCTGATTAGATTCTTTGGCAGAAACTTCATTAAATTCAACGTTACCCGAATCTTTGGCAATTTTTTTTTGACAGGAATAAAATCCCAGCGAACATAGTACTCCAAAAGAAAATAGCAATCTTTTTTTCATAGCAAACAATTTGAAATTAAATAATAGTCAAATAGAATTGGTTCAGATGGGGCAGGGAATTGATAGAGTTTTCAGGTATTTTTAGTTATTACCGTTTAAAAAACAAATGTCTTTTTCAAACCGCTGGACAATTTATCCCAACTTCGTAACAAAAAACTTCCAATAAAATACAGCGAAGAATATTGTACAAGCTCATTCGCTTTTATTAGTAATATCGCTGAAGGAAAATCTGGAATTCAGAAACTAACGATTGCATGAACCAATTTTTTTTAAAAAAAGAGTCTAAAGAGCTTCATGCTTTTCCTCACATAAGTGAATTTGCCTTGAAAAAGATCAGCACCATACAATTTGATTCCTTTAAAAAAGATACGTCCGATCATTTCCGGTTTTATTCTGTAATTGATGGCCGCTTTGACTGGATAATAGAAAATCAACATTACATTTTATATCCGGGTGACATGGCTGTTATATTACCAGGTCAAAGTTTTGGTGGTGAAAAAGATTTGCTTGATATCGGTACAGTTTCGTGGGTGCATCTTGAGATACAGCAAATGGAACGTAACGGTAAAATAGAAATGGGTAAATGGAGCCGCCTTACAGAAACCGAATGCCGGAGTATCGGGAGAATTCTATTATTGAACAATTGCCCGGTGCTGTCAAGAGTAAAAGAGGCTATAGCAATATTTCAATACATACAAAACGAGTTTATCAACCGGGAAATTGGTTACACTTCACGCATCAATCAATTAATAGATGAACTGTTTATTTTAACCGCGAGGCAGTTAACAAAACAGAATAATTCCCGAAGGGATTTTCCTCAAACTTTTATGAAACTGGAGCAGGCCCTTCGTGAAAACCTTTCGCATCAATGGACGGTAGAAGAAATGGCTGCCCTGGTAGGACTGGGCACCACTGCTTTTTCAGAAAAAGTAAAAAGCTATACCGGCTTTTCTCCGTTGAATTACCTGATCAACATCCGGGTTTCAGAAGCGACTAAGTTATTAAAACGGCCGGAGGTACATGTAACTGATATTGCACTGGATGTGGGTTTTTATTCCTCACAACATTTTGCTACCACTTTCAAAAAGCTGACAGGTTATACGCCCAGTGAGTTTAGAAAGAAAAATATACCATCTACGGACTAAATTTTAAAAAAATGGATTGCATCATTACTATCGAAATTGGGACTGGGGCCATCAGAGTTGTCGCCTTTGATCTGAAAGGAGAAATGCTTGGATCGTCAAAAGGCACCTATCCTACCTTTCATGAAAAACCCGATTTCAGTGAGCAAGACCCTGAGCAGATTTTCATCACGATGCTTTACATACTCAAAAATTTTTTGAATGAAAAGATTCATCCAAAAAAACATACCGTCGTGAGCATCTGTTTTAATTCAGCCATGCATAGTGTTTTGCCGATTGATAAGAATGGCGTGCCGGTCGGCAATGCGATCGTATGGTCGGACAACCGCGCAAAAAAAGAAGCGACTGAATTGAAAAACTCTGATCTCGGAAAATCTTTGTACAAAGCAACTGGCACGCCAATACATGCTATGTCGCCCTTGAACAAAATCAAATGGTTAAAAAATAACGATACGGATCGCTTTGCGGCAGCCTGGAAATTTTTATCTATTAAAACCTACATTATTCAACAACTTACCGGTGAATACGTCGTGGATCATAGTGTAGCTTCTGCCACCGGCTTGTTGAATATCCGTACATTAAAATGGGAAACTACTGCATTGAACCGGGCAGGGATCACGGAAGGACAATTGGCGGATGTTGTGAGTGTTTTTTACACGCCAAAAAGTTTGAAAAAAGAATATCAAATGTCCCTGGGCCTGAATGATAAAGTAAGGATCATTGTTGGTTCCAGTGATGGTTGCATGGCCACGTTGGGTGCCGGTGTGTGGGACGATGAAAAAGCAACGGTTACTCTTGAAGAAAGTGGTGCGATAAGAGTCGTGGGTAAAGAAATCCTGCAGGATGAAAAACAACGATTGTTTAATTATATTCTTACGGAAGGGAATTATGTTTCGGGAGGTCCCACCAACAATGCAGGTTCGGTGTTTGAATGGTATGCCAAGCAGTTTGGTGATTTTAAGAAAGCATTTGACCTTGAAGACTGCATAGAAAATCTGATCAATGACGCAAGCAAGGTGCCTGCGGGAGCGCAGGGATTAATTTTTCTTCCTTACCTGCAGGGCGAGAGAGCACCGATATGGAATCCCAATGCAAGAGGCGTCTATTTTGGATTGAATATAAAACACGAGCAGCGGCATTTCCTTCGCGCCACCATTGAAGGAATATTGTATGCTTTTTATAACATTGGAAAGATGCTGGAAGAACATCGCCCGTTCAAAAGTCTTTCAGCCAACGGAACATTTGCTGCTTATCCCCTTTGGACACAAATGATGGCAGATATTTTCAACAAACCCGTTTATATAAAACAAAATTCCGGGCCGGATAGCGTGGCCTGCGGTGGTTATTTATTGAGTGCAACCCAACTGGGCATGCACAAAAATTTAGATGAAGCTGCCCAAAAAGTGAAATTGCTGGACAGCTTTCACCCCCAGCAACGAAACCATAATATTTATATGAGTCACTATGCCATTTTTGAAAGATTAAGTGTAAAGCTGTTTGACGAATTTGAAGCGATCGCCGACTTGCAGCATAATGACTAAAAATCACCAACTGTTTAACTACTTGCTATATGAATAAAAAATCTGCTTACAATCTTTTTTACCTGGCTGCAACTATTCTTCTATTTGTTTGGATTTTTGTTACCATCAAAGATTTGCACAATTGGGGTGGTTGGCTTTTGATGTTGTTTTTCTTCAGTCTTGCCATTGCATTCAGAGGAAATCAATTTCTTAAGGGCCTTTCATATACAATGATGATTATTGGCGTAGTGAGCTTTGCTATGTATCACCCGCAATATTTCATCACCATCGGCAACTTCAAACTTTCCGCACTCATTATTCCTTTGCTTCAGATCATCATGTTTGGCATGGGCACTGAACTAAGTCTGAAGGATTTTGCCAATGTGGTTCGCATGCCAAAGGGAATTATTGTTGGTGTTGTTTTTCATTATTTAATAATGCCTTTACTTGGTTTTGCCATTGCGAGCATCTTCAATTTCCCGAAAGAAATTGCAGCCGGAATTATCCTGGTGGGTTGTTGTCCGAGTGGGCTTGCTTCCAATGTAATGGCTTACCTGGCAAGAGCCAACCTTGCACTTTCTGTTTCTGTAACTACCATTTCTACACTGCTTGCTCCATTCCTGACTCCATTACTCTTACAATGGTTAGGCGGCAGTTTTGTACCAATAAATTTTTGGGCTATGGTGTGGGACATCACAAAAATTGTGATCCTCCCGATCATTGCCGGATTGGCCTTCCACTATTTAATGCGCGGAAAATTTGGCTGGCTCGATAAGGTATTGCCATTGCTTTCAATGGCTGGCATTGCGCTCATATTGGCAATCATGGTTGCAGCAGGAAGAGATAATCTTTTAAAAGTAGGAGCCTTGCTATTAGTGGCAACATTGATTCATAATATTGCCGGTTTTTTCCTAGGTTATTGGTCTGCACGTATCCTAAGATTTAGCGAAAGAGATTGCCGGACAATTTCTCTCGAAGTGGGAATGCAAAATGCCGGATTGGCAACTGGCCTTGCTTTAACTATGGGAAAAATTGCTACTGCCGGTTTAGCCCCGGCTATTTTCGGACCGGTGATGAATATTACCGGATCATCGCTGGCAAGCTGGTGGCACAATCATTTGCCGGAAGAAAAACCTCCTGAAGAGGAAGACAAGATCATAGAAGCAAACTCCAAATAAAATTTTTCATTTAAAACCCAAACTAATATGTCAACAATAAAACGTCTGCTATTTTTTTTGACAATGGCAGTATTCATGAAGCAGGTAACGGCACAATCAATATCAGTGCAAATATCAAAAGACGAACTTATTGCTTTAACGCCTGAATGGAAGGGTGAGCGCTTTCCTGATGGTCGTCCTAAAGTGCCGGACGATATTATACGCAGGATGAAGGCAGTGAGTGTGGAAGAAGCCTGGGCCACTATGAGCAATGCGGGCTATAAGTACCAGATCGCTGAAGGATGGGAAATGATCAATCCCGATAGCGTATTGGTAGGCCGCGCCGTGACGACAACTTTTATGCCTGGTCGCCCTGATGTATGGAAAGCCATTGATTCCATAGGGAAAAAGGAAGGGAGAAGAGCACAGAATGTATGGGCAGTCGAAATGTTGGTAAAAGGCGACGTATATGTAGCTGACCAGTTCGGCGCAAAGAAAAATGGACCCACGATCGGCGATAATGTAGGCAATGCTATTTATGCAAGATCAGGAAATGGAATTGTATATGACGGTGCGATAAGAGATTTGGAAGGCCTGAAAGAAATTGGCGGGTTCACTTCCTATTATACCAGTTATGACCCATCATATCATAATCCCGGTGGAGGGCAGAACAGGGATTTGACTACAATGATCGTAGGAATTAACCATCCTACACGTATACGGACAGTGACCGTCATGCCCGGTGATGTAGTGCTGGGTAAAATGGGAGTGGTTGTTTTTATTCCTCCCCATTTAGCGGAAAGAGTGGTAAAAACCTCGGAGATCGTCCGGCTTCGCGACATGTTCGGTCATCAGCGTCTGCGTGAAGGGAAATATACAGCCGGTCAAATAGATGCACGCTGGTCTGATGAAATTGAAAAAGATTTTTCCAAATGGCTCAACGATCATATTAATGAACTGCCGGTTGGCAAAGAACAAATTCAGGAATTCCTGAAAGACCGGACATGGTAACGGGAAGCAGGTTCATAGATGAAAGTTATAAATGTTATAATCTGCAAATCTGCACTTTTGAAATTTCAGATTTGCCAAACTTATTTATCAGAATAAAAAAATTAATACAATGTCAAACTCAAGAAGGTCATTTATTACAAAAGCTGCCATAGCTGCTGCTATGACGCCGTTTGCATCTCTGTCCAATACTTATGGACAGGGACTTACAAATGCACTGGATAGAACGCCTAAAAGTTCTCCGCCATCCGATCTAAAAATCACTGATGTTAAATGTGCTTATTCAGGAGGCGGTTTGTTTGTAAAAATTTTTACGAACCAGGATATCGTGGGACAGGGAGAAGCAGTAGATGCCATTGGCGGAACCTATTACCTGGTTCAACGTCTTGGCAGGCAGTTGGTCGGAAGAAGTCCTTTATCGCCAAATGTCATTTTTGAGCAATTCCGCAAGCAAGCTTTTTTTGGAGGCGCACAATCAGGAATGTATGTAGCTGTTTTGAGCGCTTTTGACGCTGCTTTATGGGATTTGACCGGCAAAGCACTAGGCTTGCCTGTTTATCAATTATTGGGGGGAAAGTTTCGTGATAAAGTGAGAGTGTATTGCGATACTCAGTTATACTCCGTTCGCAATCCCAAACCCGAAGATTATGCGAAAGTCGCCAGGGTTGCAGTTGACAAAGGGTATACGGCCGTTAAGTTTGATATTGACGAGGCAAACGATCCGAACAAATATGACAGATGGAACTGGACGGCCAGCAATGCTGAAATCGAAAGAATGTATAATTCCATTGCAGCAGTTCGAAAAGAAGTAGGTCCGCACATTGACATTTGTGTGGACATGCATGGACGGTATGATGCACCGACCGGAAGAAAAGTGGCAAAGGTGATGGAGCCATTAAACCTGATGTGGCTGGAAGAACCTGTGCCTGCCGATAATGTTGATGTATATAAAACAATCACACAAGAAACCAGTACGCCCATTTGTGGTGGAGAAAATTTTTATCTGACTTATGGATACACCCGCTTGTTATCAGAAGCAGCAGTTGATATTATCATGCCTGACCTGCAGAAATGCGGAGGACTTGGCGAAGGACAGCGCATAGCAAACCTTGCGAATGCTTATTACACACCTTTTTCACCACACATGGTTGGTTCATTCCTTGGTGCCATGGCTTCTGCACATGTTTGCGCATCAGTCCCTAATTTCCATATTCTCGAATGGCAAAGCCAATCCGACACAGAGCCGAAATGGAAGGACATCATTAACTACGATAAGCCCTATATAGAAAAAGGTTTTATTGTAGTTTCCGATAAGCCGGGAATCGGGGTGGAACTGAATGAAGAAGGGTTAAAAAAATACGCTACGCCGGGAATACCTTTTTTCGCCTGATGCCAACCGGCTGTCAATGGCCATGCAGATTGGTGAAAGCATGAACGTTAAAGTATATATCAATCTTTCGTTTTAAACCTTTATAATTATTAATGATGAAAAAAATCCCGTTTATTCTGATAGCATTTTTGTCTTATGGCATTGCATTTTCTTGAAAACAGTTCCGATAGGGAAATTTCTTTCCTGGGATTTTTTTTGAAAGCCGGGACAAGAGTCATTCCAGGCAAACGTTATTCCGATAATTCAGAATAAAAATGGCATAAATGAAAAAAGTGTTTTTAATAACAGTCTTGTTTTTCTTCATCCAATCAGCGGGCAAAACGCAGTATGGCCAGTATGATCATTCCAGAACAGTTCCGCCTTTTAAAATATTCGACAACCTCTATTATGTAGGTATTGATTGGGTAAGTTCCTATTTAATAACAACTGATGATGGCTTGATACTGATAGATGCGTTGTATAGAGACTACCCTGCCCATATTATTCAATCAATAAAAAATTTAGGGTTCGATCCGAAACAAGTCAAATACATCCTTTGCACGCACGGACATTACGATCATTGTGAAGGAGCCGACACCCTTAAAAAAATCACAAATGCACGTATCGGGATGACAGAAACAGATTGGCTAATTGCTGAAGGAAAAATAAAAAACGACTATGCCAGTGTAAATACCCGCCTTACCCGTGATTGGGTTATCCACGATGGCGATTCTTTGCAATTGGGAAATACTACCCTAAAATTTTTTGTGACGCCAGGACACACAATGGGCGTTCTTTCTATGAGCTTTCCTGTCCGGGATGGAAGCAATACATACAATGCTTTTATGCTTGGCGGCGTGGGATTGAACTTTGATGGTCTAAAACAAACGGAACTTTATCTGCAAAGTATTGACCGCATCATGAAAATGAAAGCGGTGCAGGTAAACATCAGCAATCATCCCGATCCCGGAAAAATTTTTCAAAGAGCAAGACTTTTAGAAACACGAAAACCCGGCGATCCGCATCCTTTTGTCGATCCCGACAGTTTTCAAAACTGGTTAAAGGAACTGAAAGCAAACGCAGAAAAGAAACTGGAAGAAGAAAAAGCAAAGACAAAAAATTAAATATCGCTATAAGCTACTTGATACTTTGCTGCTAAATCACTCTGACAATGAGCATCAATATTTATTCAATTGCCGTGTTACTATTTTGCGCTAACATCTTTTCGGGCAACGCACAGGATATTCCACCCACAACGTCGCTTATCTATCCCGGCGTTGATGGCAAACTGGTATATGTTGCCGATAGCCTTGGAAATAAGATCCCGGATTTTTCAAATGCGGGGTATAAAGGTGGCGGAGTGATCATCCCCTATGTACCAATAAAAAAGCCACGTTGTGGCCTGTGTCCGGCGATAATACCCCCATTATTCAAAAAGCTATTGACAGCGTCTCTTTACTTCCACCGGATAGCTATGGGTTCCGCGGCGCGATATTGCTTAAAATGGGTCTGTATGAATTAGGCTCGCCACTTTATATAAAAGGCTTCAGGCATTGTTTTGCGCGGAGAAGGAATGGGCGATATTGGAACGATCCTTTTTGGTAAAACAACTAAAGATTTGACGGGGGACGGGACGTCGTTTTGGCCCCAGGCCAGCTTTGATAAATATTTCTGGCGACTCGACCATTAAGATTTTGGAAGAAACCAAGCAGGCGATTACCGACAACTATGTACCGGTTGGTGCAAGGAGCTTCAATGTGACATCTGCTAAAAATTTCCGGGTCGGCGACAAAGTGATCGTGCGCCGCATTGGCAATGAAGATTGGATAAAAGAACTTGGAGAGGACACTGCAACCGTGGGCAGAAACAGGTGGCGGCCTTTTAATATCAACTACGACAGGATCATCACAGATATTAAAGGCAATACGATAACTATTGATGCACCTGTCTTTTGCGCTATTGAAACCAGGTGGGGTGGTGGATTTTTATTCAAGTACATTGATGCCCGGGTTGAGAATATTGGTATAGAAAATCTTCGTGGTGTGTCAGAATATGATCCATCCGTCCGTACAAGGGTGTATGGGAATATGGATCGCGATAAATTACCTCCCGAATATCAATACCAGGGTGATGAATATTATTCTGACGAAAATCATTATTCGAATTTTATCAATATCACCAACGCTAAAAACGCATGGGTAAGAAATATGTCCGCTCTTCATTTTGTCAGCAGCGTGGTGCAGGTCAATGCCGGTTGTAAATGGGTGACGGTACAGGATTGCGAATCGAGAGAGCCGGTTTCTCAAAGATGGGGTGGAAGGCGATTTACGTTTCACATGAATGGCCAGTTTTGCCTGGTGCAGCGATGCTTGTCGCAAAAAGGAAGACATTCCTTTGTGCAGCAACAATCGGAAGCAAGCGGCAATGTTTATCTTGATTGCACTGCAATAAATCCTTACTCCAGCAGTGAGCCGCATAACCATTGGGTAAATGGCAGTTTGTATGATAATGTAAAAGCGCCGCTCACTGCACGCTATTGGGATTACATAATCGGATGGGCCGGCGCCAATATTGTTTTTTGGAATTGCGAAGGGGATTTTCTGATACAGAAGCCACCAACAGCGCAAAACTATTCTTTTGGTCATATAGGAGTGAATGCCGTTATCTTCAATGCGGCCTTACAGGATCTTACCAAACCAAACGGCCACGTAGAGTCAACCGATGCGCATGTAACACCCCGTAGCCTATACCTCACCCAATTAAAAGAAAGATTGGGAGCAAAAGCCATAGAAAATATCGCAAAGAATGCAGGAGGATTGGAATAAAGCAATCATACAAATGCTTATGTGAAAAAAATGTATTGGTGCAGATGAACACATTCAACATCAAAAAAACAATAATGAAAAAACTGCTGTTGCTTTGCTGCTTTCTGACGATCATAACCTGTCCATCGGAATTATTTGCTGCTATACGCCTGCCGCCGATCATGAGCAGCAATATGGTGTTGCAACAAAATTCAATGGCCACTCTCTGGGGATGGGCAGATCCCAGCGAACGGTTTACTATCGTCTGTTCCTGGAAAACAACTGTTGATTCAGTAACTGCATTTAACAGCGGAAAATGGAAAGCAAAGATCAGTACACCTGCAGCAGGCGGACCTTATACAGTTACAATCAAAGGCAGGGTCAACACAATCGTTTTGGAAAATATACTGATCGGTGAAGTATGGATATGCTCGGGCCAATCGAACATGGAAATGAGCAATACCCAACAGATAAAAGAAGAATTGCCTACCTGCAAAAATGATGATATCCGCTTTTTTACGGTTGCCAAAAAGACTTCCGAATACCCGCAGGACCATGCCGAAGGTCAATGGGTATCCTGCAATGAAGAAACGTTGCGACGATTCAGCGCTGCCGGTTATTTCTTTGGAAAAAAATTGCACCAGGAACTGAATGTTCCGATCGGTCTTATTCAATCAGCCTGGAGCGGAACACCAGTGGAGCTATGGGAACCAGCCGAAGTAATTAACAGCGATCCGGCAATGAAGGAAGCTGCTACCAAAATAAAAGATGTGACATATCGGCCCAACAAACCCGGCCTGATCTATAATGCGATGATCTATCCGATTTCCAATTATACTATTGCAGGTACTATTTGGTACCAGGGGGAAGGAAATACTGCAAGAGCCGCCACCTACGAAAAAATGTTTACTGGCATGATCGGCGCCTGGCGCAAACAATTCGAACAGGATTTCCCTTTTTATTATGTGCAGATCGCTCCTTATACTTATGAAAGCACCTACGAAGCAGCATTGCTGATGGAACAACAGACCCGTTCGCTATCGTATCCTAAGACAGGCATGGTGGTGATCACTGATCTCGTGGACAATGTAAAAAATCAACATCCTCAAAATAAACTGGATGTTGGTTTACGATTAGCGAATATCGCATTGGCGGAGACGTACAAGAAAAACATTCCTGCTCCTGTTTATCTGAATCCGAAGTATAAAAGCATGGAGGTTAGCAAAGGAAAGATCAATTTGTTTTTTGATAATGCTCCAAATGGCTTTATGTTAAAAGGCCCGGAAAAACAGGCGACAGAATTTTTGATCGCAGGAAGTGATCAGAATTTTTTACCGGCAGAAGTAAAGTTAGAAAAAGACAGGATCGTTGTTTCGAATAAACAAATAAGTAACCCCGTAGCTGTCCGGTTCTCATTCAGCAATACTGCCATGTCGAATGTGTTCAACAAAGAAGGCTTACCGGTTATACCTTTCAGAGACCGATGACTGGGAGGTTATCCCGTTGAAACAATAAGAATATTTACTCCTCATTTTATTTTCAAGTTCGTTTTCCGGAAATACAAAAGAAAACAAAGCAGGAACAGGAACTAATAAGCTTTCAGTTTACAGAAGAACCTTTGGTTGAGAACAAGTAAATGCTTTTGCATCCAATGTGCCGGCAACACAGTCTATAAGTGGACATTCAAAAATGGTAAGCATAATATTTTTTGCTGATCTCAGATTTTCGATCGATTTACCGGCAATTTTTTTTGTAGCATCCTATACCGGGAATGTGCGGGTATCAAGCATCATTTTTTTCATCTCCTTTACTTATGTATTTTGGACATCTTTTCCTAATAATCAAAGATCCAATGATCATTAGATTCAACTTGTTGATAGAATTATAAAAACAGGCAAACCTGAGTTTGATTCAACAGACGAATTGCAGTACACCAGATAAAAGATAAAAATTCCTTGCTACTGTAACTTTTTGTGCAAAATCCACCGTCGATTAAATATAGTAGCTGATGCTTTTAATTTTAACATTATTTGTACAGTAATTATAAATTGGCTTCGATTCAACCCAATCTACAATTCAAAAGCGTTCTGATCCATACTCTGCCATTTTTCTTTGACATGGTCGAAGGTAAACGTGTCTCACTATGACTATTAAAACAACGTGTACTGAGTGCGTTAAACAAAGTTTTTCTGTTGTCACCCAACTATAAACATTCCGGGCGGATTGATGCAAGATAATACCATACGAATTTACAACTGCGCATGGCAAGTTCATATAAGAACTTGCATAAGTTTAAGATCTGTATCTTACAATACCAAACCAGTTTTACATTGAAAAGAATAATTTTTATACTGTTTTCCTTTTGCTGCATCCAATTTTCCGGCAATGCACAATATGGGGCCTATTATGACTCTGCCAGGACGGTCAAGCCTTTTAAAATATTCGACAACCTCTATTACGTGGGCAACGATCCGGTAAGCTCTTATTTGCTTTTAACAGATGATGGATTGATCCTGATCGATGCCTTATATGGAAAATTTTCTGTCCCCATAATTGAAGCAGTGCGTGACCTGGGCTTTGATCCGAGGCAGATCAAATATATACTCTGCACACATGGGCACTTCGATCATTGCGAGGGCGCCGACACGATCAAAAAAATAACGCATGCACGGATTGGTATGACAGAAGAAGACTGGCAAATAGCCGAAGGAAAAATAAAAAACGACTATGCCAGTGTGACTACCCGGCTGAACCGTGATTGGGTCATTCGCGATGGCGACTCACTTAAGGTGGGAACGACGGTTATAAAATTTTATGTAACACCCGGCCATACAATGGGTGTACTCTCAATGGCTTTCCCTGTACGGGAAGATAATAAGACCTATAAGGCCTTTTTATTTGGAGGTGTCGGGTTAAACTTCAGCGGTGTACATCAAACCGAACTCTATCTTCAAAGTGTAGAGCGGATACAGAAGATGAATGGTATTGAGGTAAATATCAGTAACCATCCGATGCCGGGAAGGATATTTCAACGGGCAGCAAAGTTAAAAATGCGAAAGCCCGGAGACGTTAATCCTTTTGTGGCCCCTGACGATTTTCAAGCCTGGTTAAAGGATCTGCATGAACAGGCGTTAAAAAAATTAGCCGAAGAAAAAGCTAAGACCGCAAATTAAGTCATTGCAGGATCTTCTTTAATTGTCGTTAATCAACAATTGTCGTTTGGAGTTTTCCGCCTCAGGCGGATATACCGCAATTAAGGTATCCTCATGCATTTGATTTCATAACTCTCAATGGAAACATGTTAGTCGCTCGACCATGTATTATGGTAGTTGTTTTATTCACCCGGGCTGGCGTTTCCCAGTAGAAAATAAAATTGTAATTCTATATCCTTAGTAAATGTTGCCTGACCACAGTCACCTGACAGTTGGAACACTGACATTATTTCCTTTCATATTGAATAGAACTATATAGCTCGAAAAGTTGGATTAAGAATTTTATCAACGCTGTAGCGGAAGTCCGCCAGTGTCATCTCAAATAATAGAATGACTGTTTAGATCTTTAGGTCCTGTTTTGTGCAAAATTCATCGGCGACCTTATATAGTAGCTTATGGGTATATTTTTAATATTATTTGTAAGATAATTACAAATCAGGGTTGAGTTTAATTCATTCGGAGATTTAATAAGGAGGGAAATATCTTTTTTTTCTGCTATTGAGGCCAGGCGTCCTGATCAGTATTCATTATAAACATTTCAAGCCGATTGCTGAAAGATAATACCATACGAGATCTACAAATGCGGATTGCATTTTCAGAAGATATGACAGCCTATAAGGAACTTTATCTGCTGATGTTTGACAGTCTCTATCGGTTTTCCTACTCCTTCGTTAAGTCTGGTCAGGTTGCCCAGGAACTTGTATCGGATGTGTTTATAAAACTTTGGCAGATAAGAAGCCAACTGAACACCATTGATAATTTAAAGCCCTATCTATTCGGCATTACTAAAAACTTTTCACTTAATTATCTTGCCCGGACTTCAAAAAATTTATCAATTCAATTAGATGATATAGATCTGGATGAAATAGACATTGAATCGTTAATTGAATTTAAAAATCCTGAGGAATTATATATTTCAAAAGAGACGATAAAAGATGTGATGCAAGCCATCCAGGAATTGCCACCTCAATGCCAAATCATTTTTTCGCTGGTAAAGGTTGAAGGTTTGAAATACAAAGAGGTGGCCAAACTTCTTAATATTTCAGTGTTTACAGTACGTAACCAGGTTGCTATTGCAACAAAAAAGATTGAAGATACATTGCCCCAAAGGCGGAAATTTCATATTCCTTTTCGTGATAAGTTTTCAGCGTCTTGAACTTTTTTGAAATAATATTTCTTTTTACGTCAAAAGACTTTCAAAATTCCTCTTCTATCGCTTGGTACATTATTCTCTTTTTAAGTGTCTATATTAATAGAGGAAAATTAAATGTTACACGATCAAAGGATAAGTTTGCTAATTAGTTTAAAACTAAGCGGGGAAGCGACGCCGGAAGAATTAACGGAGCTCGAAATACTCATAAAGAACAATTCTGAATTATTAGAAAGGATAGAGGATATTGAGAGAGTGTGGAACCAGTTAGGTCGGCGTTCAACCGGCCTGGCGGGGCAGTCTTTCGAAAAGCACCTTCATAGATTGAATAACGAAATTTTTGATTCGAATGTCTTATCGCAAGCATCCTCTGATGTTCAGAGGGTGAGCCCGGTTCGAAAGTTATTGCAGAAAAAATATTACAGAATATTTTGGGTGGCTGCTGCGGCTTCAGTTTTACTTTTTTGGTTCCTTTTTAGATCCAATGAAAATGCTGGGGTGGACTCAATACATAATACAGTCAGCACAAAGGCGGGTGATAAGGCAAATATCAATTTGCCTGATGGATCAAAAGTGTGGCTTAATGGTGATAGCAAGATAACTTATGTTGGCGATTTTGGAAATAAGACAAGGGAAGTATTTCTATCCGGGGAAGCTTTTTTTGATGTAGCTAAGGATAAGACGAAACCTTTTATTATTCATACACGCACGATTAATCTGAAAGTTTTGGGAACAGCTTTTAATGTTCGTTCTTACGATAATGAAAAAGAAACTGAAACAGCGCTGGTGCATGGGTCTGTGGAAGTCACACTTCGCAACAGGCCGGATCAAAAAATTCTTTTAAAGCCCGGAGAAAAATTACTTGTCAAGAATATTCCCGCCGATACTGCGGTGATTTACAAAAAGCAAAAGCATGATGAAGATATACCCATTGCTGTATTGACAAACATGAATTATTATGGAACCGACAGCAGTAGTGTTGAAACGTCCTGGACAAAAAATCAACTGGTATTTAACAATGAGCCTCTGGATAAAATTGCCCTAAACCTTGAACGATGGTTTAATGTACGGGTAATGATAATAAACGAAAGTTTGAAGAAAGAGAAGTATACAGCAACTCTTGAAGAAGACGACAAATTAAAAGATTTTCTGGAGGCGCTTAAACTTGCAGAAGGATCTCATTTTCATTATTCTTTGGAGAATAGTGAGGTAGTTATCAGTCGCTGACCAGACACTATGGATGATAGGAGTAATGTCCTTAATGTATTTTATAACGATTGCTTTATTAAACTAAAACTTGCCATTATGAGTAGCCAATATTTTTCTGACAGTTCTTAATCTGTGACGTTTTTTCTCCTTACAAGATTTTATTTCAGCAAATGCCCCCTGGGCAATCAATCATCTAATCTGCTTTAATATGAAAAAAAATATACGATATGTATCGTTTGGCAATCTCCCGGTGCCGCTAAAATGCCTGTTATGGGCAAAGTTTAGTATAATCCTGTTATGCTTTTTTTCTATTCAGTCCTTTGCAGGTATCAAGGCGCAGGATAATATAACCTTAAACCTGCATAATGTGGAATTAATAAAAGTGTTCAAGGCTATAGAAAAGCAGGCAAAGTATCGTTTTGTATATAAAACGGAAATGATCCCGGACAATACTGTCAGCATTAAAGTTGAAAATGCCTCGTTAGATGATGTGCTGCAAATCGTGCTGGATAATACGCCGCTTACTTATCGAAAGGTTAATGATAAAATAGTGGTGATTACAAGCATTATTGCTAAAACTGTAACGGGAAAAGTAACAGATAATAAAGGCGAAGCGCTGATTGGTGTAAGCGTTTCAGAGCAGGGTACTTCAACCACTGTTATTACCAATCAGAATGGCAACTATAGTATTACAGTATCCGGAGACAATTCAGTACTGGTATTTGAACATGTAGGGTACGACATAAAAACCGAAACGGTTGGTGCCCGAACAGTAATAAACATAGTATTGCAAACCCAAACAAAGGAGCTGGAGTGAAGTTGTAGTAACCGCTTTGGGTATAAAAAAGGAAGCAAGAAAACTGGGTTACGCAACCTCTACTGTAAAAGTTGATGAGATTGTCCAGAACCGCACTACCAATGTGATGACCTCTTTGGAAGGTAAAATAGCCGGTTTGGAAATTGCTCCGCCAACTGCGGGTGCAGGCGCAAGTAACCGGATCCGTTTGCGTGGGCAGTCGGGTTTTGCCGGAGAAAACAATTCGCCGTTAATTGTAATCAACGGATTGCCGATGGATCAGGGTGCACGTAGTGCCGAGGGCGGTGGGCCTGCCGTAGATCAGGGCGACAACCTGCAACAGATCAACCCGGATGATATTGAGTCAATGACCGTACTGAAAGGTGCAACAGCCGCAGCGCTTTACGGTATAAGAGCTGGAAATGGTGCCATTATGATCACCACCAAAAGCGGCGCTAAAAATTCAAAATTCGGCGTGGAATTTACTTCAAACTTTGCCGCCCAGGAGATTCTGGATTATACAGATTATCAAACCGAATATGGTACCGGTTCTAATGGTGTCCGTCCTTCCTCACAGGCTCAGGCGCAATCATTCGGCAACCTGGCATGGGGCGAAAAATATGACGGCGTTCCTACTTACCAGTATGATGGTGTTCAAAGGCCTTATCTTCCTGATACAAACCGCATCAAGGAATTTTACAATACCGGAACTTCGTTCGTGAATACATTAGCGCTTTCCGGCGGTAACGCCTCAACAAGCTACCGCGTTTCTTTTTCAAACCAGGATGTTAAGGGTATTTCCCCTGGTAATAGTTATCATAAAAAGATTTTTAATTTAGGGCTCAACAGCAAGGTCACCAATAAGCTGACGCTTCAGGCGAATATTAACTATACCCACGAGGAAAATAATAATCCTCCGCTGGTTGGTGCCCAGGGTATCGGGTTTTCCAGCTTCCTTCACCGTATTCCATTAACTATTGCAATTTCGACATTGAAAACGAGTGTTGAAAATCCTGACGGCACCATATTATCAACCAACCCCTTTAACAACCTTTTGACTAACCCGTATTATCTTATCGGGCGAATGTTCAATAACACCAAAAGAGATCGTTTTTTAGGCACAGTTTCGCTCAGGTATGATTTCACTAAATGGTTGTATTTACAGGGTCGTGTAAATGCGGACTTCGGGTACAATAATAATGAAGGTAATGTACCGGGTAATTTTGCACCTTTTCGCCACGTAATAGCACCAACACCGGCTGGGCGGGTAGTTACAGTGTTACCACAGGTTTCAACAAACAATATGAATATGGATTTCCTGTTAGGAACTACCCATAAAATTGGCGATTTTACAATTGACGCAAGTGTAGGCGGTAATATGTACACAGTTAACAATAACAATTCCAACCAAAGTGTAACAGACTTTGTAGTGAAAGACATTTATAGCATAGGAAATGGTATCACCAAAACCCAAAACTACGGCATTAGCAGATCGCAGGTAAACTCTTTATATGCTTTTGCAGATTTTGGCTATAAAAATTTCCTGTACCTGAATGTTACTGATCGTAATGACTATTTTTCAGTGCTTACGCCGCCAAGTTCAATAGTAGCTAACCCGAAAAACTCTTTCAACTATTATTCTGTAGGCGCCAGCTTCATTTTTTCTGAATTACTGCCCAATATCAAATGGTTGAATTATGGTAAATTGAGAGTGAGTTATGCAAATACAGGTAATGTAAACGGTGTTGCTCCCTTTAGCAGCCAGCTTACGTACTCAATCGGGCAACAACTGTTCGGTACCTATCCAATCGGAACTATTGCCAATGGAAGCAATCCAAATCCGTATATAGAGCCTTACAGGGTTAGTGAAAAGGAAATAGGCCTGGAATTAAGAACCTTAAATAGCCGTCTGAATTTCGATATCGCCGTTTACGACAAGAGGACCGATAAACAGATTTTGCCGGTTGATTTATCACCCGCTTCGGGTTATGGCAGTACAAATGTTAATATCGCGAAATTGAAAAACACAGGTGTAGAGGTTATGGTTGACGGAACACCTGTTAAAACATCAAACTTTAGCTGGAATGTATCGGTAAACGCATCCTACAATACATCAAAAGTATTAGCATTAAATCCGGGGCAAACCCGCCAGGTAGTAACTTTTTTTAATGGCACAGGAAACGAGTTCATAGGTTATTTAACGTACGATGTTGGCAAAGAGATGAACCAGTTGGTAGACTACACGTATCTGCGCAATGATAAGGGACAGGTAATGTTAAATAGCTCGGGAAGACTTTTGCCTTCAACAGACCATGGTAAATTATGGTAGTGCAAACTACAAATGGATCGGTGGTATTACCAACACTTTCCAATATAAGAACCTGAGCTTATTAATCCATGTTGATGGTAAATTTGGCGGCAAAGTGTTTTCGTCAACGGCATTAAACGGTTTAAGATCAGGTATGAGGCAAGGATTCTTTAGTAGGTCGCGATGGGGTTATTTTCGATGGTGTGCTGCCTGATGGAAGCCAGAATAATAAATTAGTTGCTCCGCAAACATTTTATGCTGATTATCGTACTCAGAATATAGCAGATCCGTTTGTTTTCAGCAGCGACTTTATCAAGCTTAGAAATATCACACTTACTTATGACCTTACCCGTTTTATGAGTAAAAAAGTAAAGTTTGTTAAAGGGCTAACGCTATCTGCTTTTTGCCGGAATGCTGCGCTTCTGATGAAACATATACCTACCGTTGATCCTGAGGCTTTCGCGTCATCAAGCGACAGCCGCTTAGGATATGAGCAACATACTGAACCAACTACCCGCACTTTGGGCTTAACTTAAATGTGAAATTCTAAAATTATTTATATGAAAAAAATTAGTTGTCTTATAATCCCCCTCGCTGTAGCGCTTTGCTTCGTGAGTTGCACAAAGGGGTTTGAAGAAAATAAACCAGAACCCTTATGCCATTACAAAAATTGATCCGGGGTTGTTATTTACCGGAGCAGAGCGGGGTATGAATATTGGCAATTGGGATGGAGAACAAACCATAGTACAACAATATATGAATGCTTATAACGCAGGCGCTACAGCAGGGTTTCAATTTAATGAGGACATAGATGGTTATAATACGCCGCGTTGGGGTGTTTACACAGGTGTTATCAAACCTTTGGTACAAATCATCAGCCTTACTAAAGATGATCCCGCTCATAAAAACCTGTACAACATGGTCCGGATATGGAAAGCGTTTGCTTTTATGACCCTTGTTGACACATACGGTGATGTGCCTTACAGCGAAGCAGGAAAAGGATACCTTGAAAGTATAAACTATCCAAAGTATGATAAAATGGCCGATATCTATGCCGACCTTTACAATGAGCTTAAAACGGCTACGGCGGATTTGTCTGCTTCAAATGAATATGTAACCAGTGACTTATTTTTTGGTGGTTCAACCAGCTCTAGTCCTGCTTTAATAGCCGCACAGGTAGCCCACTGGAAAAAAATAGGTTACTCTTTAATGCTGCGCTTAGGTATGCGCTACTCAAAAATTGATCCGGCCAAAGCCGCAAGTATTGCACAGGAAGCATTTGCAGGTGGTGTCATTCTATCCAACAGCGATAATGTTGTTGTTACTCAATATAATGCTACAGTACCCAACGGTTTTTCTAACCTGCAGCGGAACATCAGTCCCTATTTTTATTATTTAGCTGAGCCTTTTGTTAACCAGTTAAAAAGCACCGCTGATCCCAGGTTGAAGTATATCGGGGCCAGCTATGCCAATCCTGCAGTAATTACCTCCACACGTGATACCACAACAGCTAACCAATATGGATTTCCGGTAGGATACGACGCAGTAACCGTTTTAACCTATCCGGGTTACAGAGGCACTAAAGGCGGAGGACAAAACTACACACAGCTTAATTACGACGTAATGGTCAGTACTGTTGCCCCTGCGTTTTTTATTACCAATGCGCAAACCCAATTATTATTGGCAGAAGCTACATTCAGAGGGTGGATTACAGGTGGCTTAACAGCTCAGCAATACTATGAAGCCGGCGTGAGAGCCGCTATGGATGACTGGAACTTATTTCCCGGCACATTTAGCCCCGCCGTATCAAACACAGAAAAAGACAACTACCTGCTTCAGCCTGCCATTGCTTATAATAGTACTGATGCGCTTAAGCTTATCAATACCCAATACTGGATATGCTCTATAACAAACGGTCCTGAAGGGTTTGCTAACTGGAGACGAAGCGGGTTCCCGGTATTGCAACCCAATACGTACAACAATAACTTAAACGGCGGCTTTGTAAGACGTATGTCTTATCCTGATGCTGAGGAAGCCCAAAATCCTGACAACTATGCATGCAGCGGTTGCGAGCATGGGCGGAGATGGATTAACACAACATATATTCTGGGATAACCCGTGATAAAATAACCTGGCTTATTAATACCCAAAAAACCCGGATCGAAAGACCGGGTTTTTTTGTTTAAGATATTTTTAACTGTGCAGATACAGAATATCCTCTAATTCTTTACTGCTACTATATCTCCGGGATTGCATTGAATAACCTGGGTGGCTTCCGGCTATCTGTTTCTGTCATTATATTATCAGGTATTGCTGGTTGGAACAGAATTGAACCGTATAAAAGAAAAGTAAAATTGATTTTAATCGTGAGGATGGAAACAGTGTTTTCTGTAACAGAGTAAAAGAACGGTAATAATTCTATGCTGCTGATTAAAAATAAATCTATAATTTAGGAGTATAACTTTTTGATACCTCTTTAAGTTAACTGCTATGGATTACAGACTGCTTGCCGATGAAGTGCTGCTTAAAGTTTTTGAAAATAAGCGACGAACTTGCTTTTGAAGAAATTTACCGGCGGTATTGGCAACAACTGTATTATGCTGCCTTAAATAAAATCAATAATAAGGAAGTAGCCGAAGATATTATTCAAACTGTATTCACGGATCTATGGGAAAAAAGAGAACGACATTCCATTAAAAATATCCCGGCCTATCTCGGAACTTCCGTAAAATACCAGGTAATTAATTACATTAAATCTGCTATTTCAAAAAAAGCACATCTTTCCCAGATCAGTGAAAGCCGGAAAACAGAAGAGAATAACAACGAATTAGCGCTTTTAGTTAAAGAATTAAATGAAGCTATTGATAAGGCCATCAATCAACTGCCTCAAAAAACACAAACCATATTTCGCCTGAGCCGGTTTGAAAGGCATTCTAATAAAGACATTTCCCGCATCATGGATGTTTCCGAAAAAGCAGTGGAATATCATATTACCCAATCACTAAAAGCTTTGCGGCTTTACCTGAGGGATTTTATGCTGGTTGACTCGCTGCTTGTTGTGCTTTTCCTGTTTTTTTAAAAAAAGCTCACTTTTCTTTTAGGGTAATTGCTTGTTGAGTTGACTATTTATATAGACACAACTTATTTACATGAACCGCAAAGCATTCCGGCAATTACTAAAAAGATACCTGGATAATTCATGCACAGATGAAGAAAGACGAATTATTGACCAATGGTATGAATTATTGGATAATGAACATGTGCCTCTTTCAAATGAAGAAATAACTGAAGTAGAAAACAGGCTTTGGAATAAAATACAATCTGTAACCACTAATGAAAGTGCTGCTGTCGTTCCAATTCAAAAACCATAAAACCAAGTGGTGGAAATATGCGGTAGCAGCCAGTTTTATTGGAGTAGTTGTTTTAGTTGGCAACCTGACGTTTCAAAATAAAAGCAAAAAATCAGACACCCCTTCATTGGTTATCGCAAAAGTCAACCAGGGATTTTCAGAGGAGGTCAACAACTCGGACAACATAAAGAAAATACAGTTGGAAGATGGAAGCCTTGTTTCGATTTATCCGGGATCAAAGCTGGCCTTTCCAAAACATTTTGCCCCTGACAAAAGAGAAGTGTACCTGGAAGGTGAGGCTTCATTTACGGTCAGCAAAAATCCAAAACGTCCGTTTTTTGTTTATAATAATCAAATAGTGACAAAAGTGCTGGGGACCAGCTTTACTGTGCAAAATAAAAACGGTAAAATAGAAGTAGAGGTAAAAACAGGAAAGGTGGCTGTATATGAAAATGGAGAACAGATCAACCTTAACGAAGTCGAACAAAAATCAAATGGAGTTATTATTACGCCCAATCAAAAAGTTACTTACTACCAGCAGGAACGTCACTTCGTTACTTCCATTGTAGATCAACCGGTGGCGGTGCCGGCAGAAACCATTCAACCGGTTCTTGCCAGTCATTTCAGTTATAATGAAACGCCTCTTTATAAAGTGCTTAAAGACCTGGAGGATACTTATAAACTGGAGATTGTGCTTGAAAATGAGAAAATCAAAAACTGTCTTTTTACAGGCGATCTATCAGGCCAAACTCTGTTCAATAAATTAGAAAGCATTTGTCTTGCTTTTAGTTCCAGCTATGAAATCAAAGGAACCAGAATTTTATTAAAAAGCGGAAAAGATTGCGATTAATACGATTGCTTATTATTAACCTTAAATACTGCTATATGAAAAAGAAACCCACATAAAGTTTGCAAAAAATAAAAGCCGGCAATATTCGCAGTATTGCCAGCTTTCCTGTCTCGCCTGAGGCGAGAGGTTTTGCCCGATCAGTTTAATTCACGCACAAAACCAAACACAAATTATGAAAAAAAAGCTACTTGTTGCTATAACCCCTTTGGCAATGAGATTAATGATTGTTCAAATACTGTTTATTGTTTCTGTTTTCCCTTCATATGGTACCGATGCGAGGGGACAGGATGCTTTGAATAAAAAAATCTCCATCTCCGTTACAAATACCAAATTGGAAACGGTATTGGAAAAAATAGAGGGCATTGTCGATGCAAAATTTGTTTTCAGTCCAACGATTATTAACGTAAAAAGAAAGTTAAGTTTCTCCATACAGGATATAACCGTTGCCGATTTTTTAAAACAGATTCTGCAACCTTTAGGAATCAATTATAAAGCCGTTGATAATCTCATCATCCTATACGATGCAAAAGATAACAGGCCTCCGGAAGAAATAATAACCAATACCGATGTTATTGCCAAAACCATAACTGGTAAAGTAACAAACAGTAAAGGTGAACCACTTCAGGGTGTTTCAGTTTCGGTAAAAGGTACTGCAAGAGGTACTGTTACAAACGCCCAGGGAGTTTTCACCATTGATGCTGAAGAAGGTGAAACATTGGAGTTTTCAATACTTGGTTATGTTTCTGCAACAGTCAGGATTGGACAAGGTAATAGTGTTGCTATTCAATTGCAGCCCGCTGAAGTTTCTACTATTGATGAAGTTGTGGTAACCGCTTTGGGTATAAAAAAGGAAGCAAGAAAACTGGGTTATGCAGCTTCTACTGTAAAAGTTGATGAGATCACCCAGAACCGCACTACCAACGTGATGAAATCTTTGGAGGGTAAAGTAGCCGGTTTGGAGATTGCCCCGCCCACCGCGGGTGCAGGCGCAAGTACCCGGATTCGTTTACGTGGTCAGTCAGGTTTTGCCGGTCAGGTCAACTCGCCGTTAATTGTAATCAACGGCCTGCCAATGGACCAGGATGCACGCAGCGCCGAGGGTGCGCCTGGCATAGACCAGGGCGACAACCTGCAACAGATCAACCAGGATGATATTGAGTCAATGACCGTGTTGAAAGGTTCAACAGCCGCGGCGCTTTACGGTTCAAGAGCTTCAAATGGCGCCATTATTATCATTACCAAAAGCGGCGCTAAAAATTCGAAATTTGGCGTGGAATTTACCTCCAACTTTGCCGCTGATGAAGTAAGAGATTTTTCCAATTTCCAAACTATATACGGTACCGGTATTGGGGGTAACCGTCCTACCTCACAGGCTAATGCGATATCATCCGGTAACATGTCATGGGGCGCAAAACATGACGGCGTTCCTACTGTACAGTATGATGGTGTTTTAAGGCCTTATTCTGCCGATAAAAACCGCATCAAAGAATTTTACAGAACCGGAACTTCGTTCATGAATACGATAGCGCTTTCCGGTGGTAACGCCTCAACAAGCTACCGTGCATCTTTTTCAAACCAGGATGTTACGGGTATTACCCCTGATAATAGTTATCATAAAAAGATTTTTAACCTGGGGCTCAACAGCAAGGTTACTGATAAGCTGACGCTCCAGGTGAATATTAACTATACCCACGAGAAAAATGATAATCCTCCGATCGTAGGTGTTCAGGGTGTCAGTTATACCAGCTTCCTTACCCGTATGCCATTAACTCTTTGGAATTCGACGTTGAAAACGAGTGTTGTAGGCCCTGATGGCGGCGCCTTAAACATCTTTAATAGCCTTTTGGTTAATCCGTATTTTTTTATCGGGCGAATGTTCAATTACACCACGAGAGATCGTTTGTTAGGCACGGTTTCGGTTCGATATGATTTCACTAAATGGTTGTATTTACAGGGCCGTGTAAATGTGGACTTTGGGTACAGCAATAACGAACAAAATTTTCCAATTGGTGCCGGAGTTCCCCTGCGTAACAGTACCAACACTGGCTGGAGCGGAACGTTATAATGTTAACACGGGTTTCAACAAACAAATAAATTCGGATTTTCTGTTAGGGACCACCCATAAAATTGGCGATTTTTCCATCGACGGAAGCTTTGGCGGTAATATGTGGACAGTTAACAATAAAAATACCAGTCAGGGTGTGACAGACTTTGTAGTGAGAGACATTTATAGCATAGGAAATGGTATTACCAAAACCCAAAATTACGGCATTAGCAGATCTACAGGTAAACTCTTTATATGCTTTTGCAGATTTTGGCTATAAAAACTTCCTGTACCTGAATCTTACCGATCGTATTGACTATTTTTCGGTGCTTACGCCACCCAGTTCAATAGTAGCTAACCCGAAAAACTCTTTCAACTATTATTCTGTAGGCGCCAGCTTCATTTTTTCTGAATTGCTGCCTAAAATGTCATGGTTAAATTATGGTAAGTTGAGGGCAACTTATGCGACCTCAGGTAATGCAAACGGCGTGAATTCCTTTGGCAGCCAGTTGACGTACGCAATCGGGCAACAACTGTTCGGTGGCTACCCAATCGGAACTATTGCTAACGGAAGTAATCCAAATCCGAATTTAGGGCCTGCAAGTGTTAGTGAAAAGGAAATAGGCCTGGAATTAAGAACCTTAAATAGCCGTCTGAATTTCGATATCGCCGTTTACGACAAGAGGACCAAGGATCAGATTTTGACCGGTTGATTTATCACCCTTTTCGGGTTATGGCAGTACACTACGTAAATGTCGCGAAACTGAAAAACTCAGGTGTAGAGGTTTTGGTTGACGGAACACCTGTCAAAACATCAAATTTTAGCTGGAATGTATCGGCAAACGCAGCCTATAATACATCAAAAGTATTGGCATTAAATCCGGGGCAGACCCGCCAGTTAGTAGTGTATTTTAATGGCACAGGGAACGAGTTCCTGGGCTCATTGGTGTACGATGTTGGCAAAGAGATGAACCAGTTGATATCATACACCTATCGTCGCAATGATAAGGGACAGGTAATGTTAAATAGCCAGGGAAGACTTTTGCCTTCAATAGACCAGGTAAATTATGGTAGCGCCAATGCAAAAGTAACCGGTGGTATTACCAACACTTTCCGATATAAGAACCTGAGCTTATTAATCCAGGTTGATGGAAAATTTGGCGGTAAATTGTTCTCAGGAACTGCATTGAACGGTTTAAGATTTGGTATGAGCCAGGCATCTTTGGTAGGTCGCGATGGGGTTGTTTTCGATGGTGTGCTGCCTGATGGAAGCCAGAATACAATATCAGTTGATCCGAGAATATTTTATGCTGATTATCGTACTGTGCAAATAGCAGATCCTTTCGTTTTCAGCAGCGATTTTATCAAACTTAGAAATATCACACTTACTTATGACCTTACCCGCTTTATCAACTAAAAATGTGAAGTTTGTTAAAGGGTTAACGCTATCTGCTTCCTGCCGGAATGTTGCTGTGCTGTTGAAACATGTACCGGATGTTGATCCGGAAGCTTTCGCATCATCAAGCGACAGCCGCTTAGGATATGAGCAACATACTGAACCAACTACCCGCACTTATGGGCTTAACTTAAATGTGAAATTCTAAAATCATTTAGTATGAAAAAAATTAGTTGTTTTATAATACCCACTGGCATTAATGATTTGCTTTATAAGCTGCACAAAGGGGTTTGAAGAAAAAAACCAGAACCCTTATGGCATTACAAAGATTGATCCGGGGTTGTTATTTACCGGGGCAGAGCGGGGTATGAATGTTGGCAATTGGGATGGAGAACAAACCATCGTACAACAATATATGAATGCTTATAACCAAGGCGCTACAGCAGGGTTTCAATTTAACGAGGACATAGATCAGTATAACACGCCGCGTTGGGGTCTTTCCACAGGCGTTATCAAACCTTTGGTACAGATCATCAGCCTTATTAAAGATGACCCGGCTTCCAAAAACCTTTATAACATGGTCCGGATATGGAAAGCGTATGCGTATATGACCCTCGTTGATACTTACGGTGATGTACCTTACAGCGAAGCAGGAAAAGGATACCTTGAAGGTATAAACTATCCGAAGTATGATAAAATGGCCGATATCTATGCCGACCTTTACAACGAACTTAAAACGGCTACGGCAGATTTGTCTGCTTCAAATGAATATGTAACCGGTGACTTATTTTTTGGTGGTGCAACGAGTTCTACCCCTGCTTTAATAACCGCACAGGTAGCCCACTGGAAAAAAATAGGTTATTCTTTACTGCTGCGTTTAGGTATGCGTTACTCAAAAATTGACGCCGACCAAAGCTGCAAGTATTGCACAGGAAGCATTTGCAGGAGGCGTAATTCAATCCAACAGCGATAATGTTGTTGTCACTCAATATAATGCTACAGTTGGGAACGGTTTTTCTAACCTGCAGCGGAACATCAATCCCTTTTGGTATTATTTAGCCGAGCCTTTTGTCAACCAGTTAAAAAACACCGGTGATCCCAGGTTGAAGTATATCGGGGCCAGCTATGCCGATCCCGCAAAATACACCACCTCCATACGTGATACCACAACAGCTAACCAATATGGATTTCCGGTGGGATACGACCAGTCAAGCGTTTTAACCTATCCGGGATACAGGGGTCCTAAAGGCGGAGGACTAAACTACACACAACTTAATTACGATGTGGTTGCCAGTACTGTTGCCCCTGCGGTTTTTATTACCAATGCGCAAACCCAATTATTATTGGCAGAAGCTAAATTCAGAGGGTGGATCACTGGTGGTTTGACAGCTCAGCAATATTATGAAGCCGGCGTAAGGGCTGCTATGGATGACTGGAACTTGTTTCCCGGCACATTTAGCCCCGCCGTATCAAACACAGAAAAAGACAACTACCTGCTTCAGCCTGCTGTTGCTTATAATAGTACTGATGCGCTTAAGCTTATCAATACCCAATACTGGATCGCTTGTATAACAACCGGTGCTGAAGGTTTTGCTAATTGGAGAAGAAGCGGGTTCCCGGTATTGCAACCCAATATGTACAACAATAACTTAAACGGCGGCTTTGTAAGACGTATGGCTTATCCTAATGCTGAGGAAGCCCAAAATCCTGAAAACTATGCTGCAGCGGTTGCGAGCATGGGCGGAGATGGATTAACACAACGTATATTCTGGGATAAACCGTGATACAATAACCCCGCTTATTGTTGACAGTTTAAATTTTTTTATTGAATAATAAACTTCAATTCAAAAAATGTTTTTGAAATTTTCAACCCAAAAACCATTACGTTTCGGAATATTATTAAGTACTCTGCTGATTCTATTTTTGTTTCTTTTAGGTTCATATTCCGGCAATAAACAAAATGAACTTATTAAGAATAAGCAAAATAAACGACCTAATATTTTACTGATCGTTGCGGATGATTTGGGCTATAGTGACCTGGGCTGTTTTGGAGGAGAGATTGAAACCCCTCAACTGGATAAACTGGCCAGAGAAGGAGTACGAATGACCAGCTTTTATACTATGGGTCGTTGCTGCCCATCCCGCGCCGCCATTCTCTCAGGTCAATACCCTCATCGTGTGGGTTTGGGCCACATGATCGCAAACTTAAACCAGCCCGGATATATGGGTAGAATTTCAGATGATGCAATAACCATCGGCCAGGTATTGCAGAGTTCAGGCTACCGTACATTTATGTCTGGAAAATGGCACCTGGGTACAAATGACCCTACCAAGAGGGGGTTTGAAGAATATTTTGGTACACTGGTAAGCGCCCAGACATACTGGGATCCCAATCGCTTTCTCCGCAAACCGGATGGTCATGCAGTTCGCACATACAAGGAGGGTGAGTTTTATGGAACCAATGCCATCACTGATTATGCTCTTGACTTTCTTAAAGAAGGGCGTGAAACACCCGATAAGCCCTGGTTCTTATACCTGGCTTACAATTCCCCTCACTTTCCTTTGCAGGCACCTAAGGCTGCGATTAAAAAGTATGCTGATACCTATAAGGTAGGTTGGGATAAAATCCGGGAACAGCGACTTCAGAAAATGAAGAACCTGGGAATTGTTCCTAAAGAAACAGTTTTGACACCCCGCTCTGAATACTGGGGTTGGGGTCAATCTGAACCCGGCGTAAATCCTGCCTGGGCGGATGTGCCAGCGGACCGGCAACAGGACCTGGCCAGGCGCATGGCAATATTTGCCGCCATGGTAGACGTAATGGATCAAAACATCGGTCGACTGGTTGACGATTTGAAACAAAAAGGTGAATTGGAAAATACCCTGATTATATTCATTTCAGACAATGGCGCCTGTGCCGAGTGGGATCCTTACGGTTTCGACGTCCGCACCAGTCCCTACAACATTCTTCACAAAGGGGATCAAATTGATACGATGGGAAGTCCCGGAACATATCATAGTGCAGGATCGGGTTGGGCCAATGCCTCCAACACTCCCTGGAGACTGTACAAACATTATAACTATGAAGGCGGAATCAGCTCGCCTTTCATTGCTCATTGGCCGGCGGGAATAAATCGTTCCGGTGTGATTGATAATCGCCCGGGACATATCGTAGACCTGATGCCAACGATTCTTGCTGCCGCAGGGGCATCTTATCCCTCCGAATTTGAGGGACGAAAAACTATTCCTGAAGCAGGAAAAAATATTTTACCTCTGTTGAAGGGTAGCCCGGTTGAAAGCCGGATTCTTTACTTTGAACATGAAGGCAATCGGGCCATACAGGACGGTAAATGGAAGTTAACGGCTTTGCGGGGTAAAGATTGGGAACTGTACGATCTGCAAAAAGATCGGACAGAATTGAATAACCTGGCGGGCAAATATCCTGATATTGTAAGCAGGCTTGACGGTCTTTGGAATATTTGGGCGAAAGAGAATTACGTGACTCCCCTGCCCACTAATTACCGGATGCCTTATTTGCCGAGGCAATAATTGTAGTAAAACAAATGATCTGTTTCTTAAAGAGTCGTCAAGCTCAAGAAAACAACCAATAGCAAAACTTTACGTTATGTTTAGCATATATGGCAGGTTAAAGATTTGGAATTTGGTCTTTTTATCCTTTACTTTTTTTCTTCTTGTATGCGGAGGAAAAACTAATCTGACACCCGTTTCCTATTCTCAATTTGAAGTATTTGTTAATCAAACGGGCTATGTTACTGATGCAGGGCTGGCGACAAACACATTGCCCTTTTTATCAATCTTAAACCCACCACACAGACCCGCTGCTTTTTCGCTGCTAACAGCATAAATAATTTTTGGATTTGCCAATGTACTATTCGATGTAATATCGTATGTGTACCACATTTTCTTCCTGTTATCCGAATTTGACACTAGCAATTTTTTTCTACCGGGAAAATACTGATACCGTTTGGCTGGGCAATAGAATAAAAAAACAACAATGAAAAAATAACTGTTAATACCAGGCATTTTCAAAATCTCTCTATACAAGTTCTGATTTATAAATAATTAACGAACCCTTTTGCATTAGTCCTTATCTTAAAAACTTTGCTATAGCTTACGATATACAGTGTTTTCATATCTGCATCTCCAAAGCAAAGACTTACCGGAAAAGAAGACAGGTTGATCATCCCGACATATACGCCGTTGTTATTAAATATCTGTACTCCGTAATAAGTAGCTATGTACAGGTTACCTTGTATGTCAATTGCCATTCCGTCGGCACTTGACGATCTTCCTTTTCTGTCCAATACATTTTCAGTCAGAAACAGTTTTGCAAACTTGCGTCCATTTGTGATCGTTCCATCGGCCTTCACATCGTAAGCCCAGATAAAATTGTCTTTTTCACTGCTTACAGGATACCACGATTCATCATCATAGCAATTATTGATATAAAGCGTCCTGCCATCCGGTGAAAGTAATATGCCGTTGGGCATAGCAAATTCATTCGGTTCGGTGATCCGTGTTACTTTCCCTTCCAGCGAAACATAATACACTGCACGGCCAGGCTGATTTTTTTTCGGCTCCATAGTAAATTGCGGATCGGTGAAATAAACACCCCCCTTCGCATCGGTAATAATATCATTGGGACCATCAATCGGCTTACTGTCGTATTTGTCGGCAATTACTTTCACCACCTCTCCTTTTATTGTCATCTCTACCACTCTGTGTCCCATCATATCGCAAACAAGCAGGTTGCCATTTCTGTAAGGATAGAGTCCGTTTGTTTGCATTTTACCCTCCGTAATATTTCTGTAGTTTCCATTCGGATCCAATTCAACCGTTGAACTTTTTTTCGGGTTCGCATTAAAGTCCTGGTCGAAGTACATATTGGAAAAATAAACCTTGCCATTCATCCATTTCGGGCCTTCGGTAAACGTTAGTTTCGGTTTCGTTTTCTTGCCATCTACTACCAATTCCAGTTTTGCATTTTCAGGAATGATTGCATGAAAAGCTTTCATTCTTTCTTTTTCTTTTTCTAAGTAGTCAGGACGGGCAGGCCAGAAAATATCCAGGGCGTCGCAACCAAGCTCTCCGATTTTGGCGCCATGAACCATGTTGGAAGGAATACGAACAATATCGTTTGCTTTCATACTTTGTTTTCCATCCAGTAGAATTTCATCACAGGCACCACGTAGTGCAAACATCATTTGTTCTTCGGGATGTATGTGCTCAGGAAAACCCGAATTGGGTTCCATCGAGATAAAACTGAGTTGCATATTCGTTCCTGAAACTAACCTTGAATAGGCGCCCGGAAGAAGATAGGTCAACTGCAGATCATATAGATCGTACACTTTACCCGGAACAACGTTGGGTGTTTGTGCGGTTTCAATATCCGGTATTTCTACCGGAAGGTTTTTTAGGCCTGCTTTTTCAAGATAGTCGAAACGCAAAGGACTGTAAGCCTCCAGCAATTTTGCACCCGATGCCCCGGCAGTAACAGCGTTTTTACTTCCTTTTTCAAGATAGATAAAATCAGTTCGTGGCGTACCGCTATGCGTCCCATCCGGCGCCTCTCTCTTTTTTGAAATCATGATAACGGGCGTTCCATTTATCAATAACTCAATAGAACCTTCCAGTACAAATAGAAATCTATCAGCAGGCAAAACCTCTTCAGGAATTTTTGCGTCGGGCGTCATCTGAAGAATACTAATCATGGTGCCGGTTCCCCAGAAAAGTTTAGCATTTACGTCCGGATATAAGGCGAAGCTGTCTAATTTTTCGAGACTTGTTACTTTCGCAGGTTCAAGATTTGACGCAATGGTTGCTTTCGGAAGTCCTGAAAGTTTGTTTTCCGTCAGGTTATATTTTGCAATGAGTTCTTTGTTTTTCTTTTGCCATTCAGCTTCGCTTCCGGAGGTAGAAGTGCATTGTGTCAGGATAATTATACTAATTGATAATAGGCCATGGCAAACTATTTTGTACGTTAGTGATGCTCTCATAATTGCGTTTGATTTGTATTATTGAGGTGGAAAATAGTTATTTCATTTCAGGTAACTGTACAGGATTTATCGCCGGATTATTTTGAACTTTTTTCGGCTGGGGTTCCCTTATTTTTATTTCTTACGAACTGTTTGTTCAACCTAAACACATTAATTATGAAACTCTTTTTTACGTTATTACTCCTCGTTGGGGGTTTAACCACGTTTGCGCAAAACAAAATTGACGGCAATTGGAAGGGTACCCGCGAAACACCAAACGGCACCTTTGAAATCAATTACACTTTCAAAGTAGAAGGAAATGAATTGAAAGGCACCTGGAAAACACAATTTGGTGAAGCGGAATTAGAGAAAGGAAAAGTTGACGGTAAAAAATTTTCGTTCAGTATTTCGTTTAATGATATGACAATTAACAGCACCGGCGAACTTACGGGTGACGACGAGGTTCTCATTAAAAATGAAAGGGGTGAAATGAAACTAGCAAGAGTAAAACCCTAATTTAAATTTCCCGGAATACCTCATGTGAAGAATTCAAACATCATTCGCAAGTTGCTATTCTTCCTTCGATCATCCTGGCATTTTGGGAAGTTGAAAAACATTCGTAAATGCCAACCCGCAGAGTAACGGAAAGCATCATCATGAATTACCTGTGTCTTTTTATCTACTACCTTCCGGATTAAAATATAATTCTTAAATCAAAACCATTCAGGAAAAAATTAAAAAGATAATTTCAATAGCGCTTAATCATAACAATATGAAGAAGTTTTTTCTGATCGCAATTTTGCTATTTCCTTTTAGTTTTAGTCATCTCGCTGCCCAATCAATCAACAATGATTGGAGCGCTCATAAAGCCAAAAAATGGTTTAAGAAAAAGGAATGGCTGAATGGATTGTCGGCCAAACCGCATTCGTCTATAGACAAAAGGCAATGTGCAAGGCAATATCATCTCAATCAGGCAGCCTGGGACAATGCATTTGCATATTTAAAAAATACAGATTTAAAAACCCTTGCTAATGGCAGGCACGCAATTGATGGTGATAACGTTTATGCGATTGTGACCGAAGCACCCACTAAGGATTACGATAAAACCGCTTTTGAATCGCACCGCAGGTATATTGATCTTCAGTTTGTGATAACAGGCGTTGAAAACATGGCGAAGGCGCCGGTTACTGCAGTTACTATCAGCAAATCGTATAATGCAACAGCTGATATTGCTTATTACAACGGTGAAGGAAAAATATATACTGTGCCTGAGGGAACTTTCATGCTATTCTTTCCAACAGATGCACACCGTCCCAACATCACTCCGGGTGGAAACAACGTCGTAAAAAAGATTGTTATAAAAATAAAAGCAGCGCCTGTAAATTAGTGATAGATGTCTGCGCTTGAAAGCAGGGAAAGATCTGATCTAAATTCAAAAGATTCCTGGTGGCGTTAAACCCCATCTTTACGATGACTCTTGACTTTAGTCAGCCACAGGTTCCAGGTGTTGCACAACATCTCTTGTAAATTCTCCATTTAGTTTTCGCATGATTCGAAGAGGGTTTTCATCTTTAAGGGCATCGGGCAATAATTCCTGCGGACAATCCTGGTAACATACGGCGCGCAAAAAGCGTTTTACGGCTTCGGTTCCAACTGATGTAAAATGAGCAAAAGTTGTAGCGGGGAAAGGTCCACCATGCATCATTGAATGAGCAACTTCTACGCCGGTGGGCACCCCATTGTAAATAATTCTTCCCACTTTTGATATTAATATGTCAATACAGTCATGAAACTGCATTAAATCATCGGACGTTCCAATTACTGTTCCGGTTAATTGACCATGCAAAGCTTGCAATGCAGATTTTAATTCGGTTTCATCTTTGCAAACCACCACCAGAGAACATGGGCCAAATATTTCGTTTTGTAAATTGCTATTCCTGATAAAATTTTTTGCCGTGGTTTGTGCAAGCGAAGCAGTGCCTTTGTAGTCATTTTTCACGTCATCACCAACCCATACAGCATCAACATCCTGCTGCGATAATAATTGTTGACGTTCTTTGTAATAAGCCCCGCAAATGGTTTGATTCAACATCGTAGCGGGCTGCACTTGTTGTAATGCCTGGGCAAGTTTGCGAATGAAAGATTCTGAATTTTCATCTTTTACAACAAACACCAACCCGGGATTGGTGCAAAATTGTCCGACACCAAGAGTAATGGATGCATTGAGTTGCGAAGCCACTTTATCAATATCCTGGTTTAGTTTATTGGGAAGTACCAAAACAGGATTAATACTGCTCATCTCTGCATAAACAGGAATAGGTTCTTCCCGTTCATTAGTAGCCGCCTTGAGCAATGACATACCGGCGCGAAAAGAGCCCGTAAAGCCTACTGCTTTTATTTGCGGATGCTTCACCAATTGTTGTCCGAGCAATGCGCCTTCGCCAATCAAAGAAGAAAACACACCATCAGGCATGTTGCATTTTTGCGCCGCAATGACGATGGCTGTTGCAACCAATTCATTTGTTCCCAAATGCGAACTGTGTGCTTTCACAATCACCGGGCAACCTGCCGCCAATGCTGAAGCCGTATCCCCACCGGCAGTAGAAAAGGCCAAAGGGAAATTACTGGCAGCAAAAACGGCCACCGGTCCGATCGGATGCATCATTCTCCGCAAATCTGAACGCGGCAAAGGTTTGCGATCAGGTAATGCCGTATCAATGATGGCTTCCACAAATGAACCTTCACGCAAAAGAGAAGCAAATAATTTCAATTGTCCGGCAGTTCTACCTCTTTCATTTATGATACGGGCTTCGGGCAATCCGGTTTCCAAATGAGCCCTTTCTATTAAGACTTCTCCCAATTGCATGATCTCGTCTGCAATGGTATCTAAAAACCTTGCTCTCTCTGCGAAAGATGTTTGACTGTAAATTTCAAAAGCCGTTGTTGCTTTTGAAATCGCTTCGTGAATTTCCTGTTCGGATGCGATAAAAAATTCTCCTGGCAAATCATTTTTCAGGATAGTGCTGAAAGCTCGCAATTTCTTTTCGCCCGTGGTTTTCTTTTCAAATCCAACCAAGTTGTATCCTGAAATCATAACAATAGTTTTTAAACGTCAGTAATTGAATTGAGCACCTTTTGATTCTATTTGATGGCTATTCAACAAAGTTTCATTTTAACTATCTCCTCCGCTCTGTAAAATAGAATTTTACAAAGTATTCAAACCTACAATGAAAAAACTTCCAATAAAAGCCAGTGAAGGATTTTAAACAAGAATCTTTTAATCAAGCTGAAATTAATGCTCTTTTGAGGAATCTATAGTCGAATTAAACTTGGTGTGATAAATATTAGCCCTAGCATCCTGAACATATTTTTAAATCTCCTCTAAACACTTCAGAACTGAAGTTAGGGGGAAGATTTTCTACAGAATGTCAGATATACTATCACTCATTGGAAAACATGAAGCGCCGGATTGATCCCGGTTACTAATGCTAATCTGGCTTATTTAATCTCAATACCGGACTACGCCCCCGCAGAAAAAATCTAACGGGGTTTCTTGTCGCATATTAATGCTGCCAGACCTTTTTAAATCGTTCCTTAGTCGGTTCGACCTTTGTTGGCCATTTCCCACAAACTGTAAGAGTAAAAAATCACGCTCATTCGCTATAGGCCTTTTCATGGCCGTTATTGCTTTTCTTGATCCACGAGAAAATTTTTGAAAATATAGCATCCTTATTTTCAGATATAATGTGAGATGAATAATTTTTGAGAAAGAAAGGCACGATCTGCCGCATGATCCACCCGGCCCTGGAAAGAAAAACTTTTTTAACTAAGAGGTCGATCAATTTATTGACCCCTGCATTCAATAATACATTACTATTATCTCTAGAAATAAGTTTACCTGCAAATGAGATCGCTGAACGTACCGGCTCCAACTCCTCTTTTATTTCACGAAGATCGCGATGAACAATTTCCTTTTGGACATTCAATAAAGATTGAAGGCGCTCTTTTTCACTTAGCAGATCTTTGTATGACTGTATGCGTCTATTCATAAATTTTACGAATGATCTTATCCCTAAAAAAAGGGAAAATCAGTTTTTTCCGATAAAAAATAATGAAGCTGGTGATTATAAGAAATAAAACAGCCACTAATAAAAAACCCGCCGCCCTGTTCTGCAAAACATTTCCCAGCCACCAGGACAAAGCAAGTCCGCCAAAGAGCACGAAAAACATACCCGTCGTACACAAAGCAATGATCACAACAATACTGGAAGAAAGGTTGACCGCTTTTTCAGTAACATTTACAACAGTCAACTTGTAAAAAGTATCCGCCAGATCTTCTATATGACTTACCAGGTCTTCCGTTTTTTCTTTTATTTCTTCCATTGGCTGCCAGGTTAGTTGAAAAATAAGAAATTGTCACAGTATTGTTAGCAATTGGCTTGTTAGGAAAATCATCTATAAAATATATTTGACTGCCTGCCTCAAACCAACGTTTATCAAATTCTGGGACAATCTCTTATGCTGAGTAATTAAATTATACTGAAAACTTTTTGCCTCCTAAGCAGTTGCTTCATGAGCAGACGACCTTGCACGTTTTGCTTTTTCTTTAAGATCTTCGGTCGCATCTTCAGCTGCTTCTTTTCCGCGTGTCCATAGATGACCGAGATTATCTGACCAATCGCGTGCTGTTTTCTTAATTTTTTTGCGCATGTCCTTTCCCTTTTCAGGTGCGACTAATAATCCAATCACTACGCCCGCTGCTGCGGCTCCCAGGATGCCGAGTAGTACTTTACTTTTAGTTGTCATAACAATATCATTTTAAGGTTAAGGAAATAAAGTGTATACTATAAAATGCAAAAAATCGTACCAAAATGAACAAGATCAGAAATTTATTCGTGGGCTGCGATTTAATTTAATAGTTTAAAGACTGACAAACAGTACTTAAATAAGAAAAAAAAAATTGGCAGTGTTTTGTTCTGTATGTCAAATTGACTTATGACATGAGGAAATTATTCTCCCCATATCTCATCTTCTTTTTTAAGCCACCTTTTTACCTGCGCAGTTGTTATTGATTTTGGTCTCTCCAGCGGGTAACCGAGAGCCCGGTCCCAGCAAAGGCTGGCAAGCACACCCAAGGAGCGGCTCACACCAAATAAAACAGTATAATATTCATATTCCTTCAAACCAAAGTGAACAAGCAATGATCCGCTGTGTGCATCTACATTCGGCCATGGATTTTTTATTTTGGCTATTGATTGCAATATCGGCGGCACCACCTCATATACCCGCCACACCGTTTGTACCAGTTTATCATCGGGCATGTGTTTTTTACCAAACTCCATTTGTGCAATAAATCTTGGATCCGTTTTGCGCAAAACCGCATGTCCATATCCCGGTACGACCTTTCCTTCGCTCAAGGTCTTTTTCACATAGTCGCCGATCTGTTTTTTGGTGGGCATCTCGGTTTTCAATTCTTTTTGCATTTCAAATATCCATTTGATCACTTCCTGGTTAGCTAAACCATGCAATGGTCCTGCTAAACCGTTCATGCCGGCAGCAAAACTCAAATACGGATCGGCTAATGCGGATCCAACAAGATGAGTAGCATGAGCCGAAACGTTTCCGCCTTCATGATCAGCATGGATGGTCATATATAAACGCATCAATTCTTTGAACGTCTCATCTTCAAATCCGAGCATATGAGCAAAATTGCCGGCCCAATCGAGTAATCCGTTGGGCTGAATATGTTCACCGAATTTATATTTGCGACGATAGATATATGCAGCCACCCGGGGCAGTCTTGCTATCAGGTCCATAGAATCGTCGAATACGACTTCCCAGTAATCTTTTTTATTAAGCCCGGATGCATATTTTTTGGAAAATTGGCTTTCTGTCTGTAACGCCATTATACCAACCACGAACTGTGTCATAGGATGCGTATTCAGCGGCAACGCCTCAATGGTATGAAAAACATGATTGGGCACATGACTACGTCTTTGCAAAACTGATGTTATGTGTTGCACGTCCTCTTCAGTCGGCAATTCCCCGATAAGCATCAGATAAAATAACCCTTCGGGCAACGGCTCAGTACCGCCAGGCGCTTTTGGCAATTTTGCTCTCAATTCCGGAATAGAATATCCGCGAAAACGAATACCATCCTGCGAGTCAAGCAATGAAGTTTCTGTCACCAGCCCTGTCATGCCACGCATACCCTGGTAAACCTGTGACAACTGCACCTCACCTATAACTTTATTGCCATGCTTTTTAAGTAAATCTTTGATCTCAGTGCCTGTTTTACCTGCTTTTTCTTTGAACCTCTCTTTAAGTATTCCCATGACAAATCCGTTTATAAAGAAATGAAAATAGAGGCAATAAAGGTAACTAATGACAGTTGGTACAGCAAAAAATTCAGGGAAAGAAGAATGCCGGATCATCAAAACTCAGCGCGTTCCGGTCAGCTTATTTCGGGGTTCTTTTATACATCCAGAAAGCAACTACAGAAAATACAATATTAGGAAGCCATGCGGCCAATAGAGGCGGTAAATTACTATTCGTTGCAAAAACAGTAGAAAAGCGGTCAGATACTATAAATAGAGCAGCGATCACAATACCGATGGCAATGTGCATTCCGCTACCGCCACGTATCCTGCGGCTTGCAATCACCACGCCAATAAGAGTAAGCAATAAAACAGTAGCTGAAGTAGCTGTTCTTCGATATCGTTCCACTTTTAATGGGTTAAGTCCTTCCCTTCCCCGGGTTTCTTCACGTCCGATCAGCGTAGCCAATTCAGGTGTAGTGAGCTTGTCTTTCAGGTATTCATCATTACGAAGTTCCTCCGGTTTCAGCGTTATATTAATGGTAGTATCTGTATACTGTTTTAAAGTTTCCTGCAGATCATTGACCTTTCTCTCTGTTGCATTGAATAGTTTCCATTTTTTAGAGGCAGTATCCCATTGTATAGAATTGGAGCGAAGATTATAAATAACTTTGTTGTCCCTTACACGTTCCAAAGAAAACGAGCTTGCTGATTTAGTGGCGGTATCATAATATTTAATGCCGATATAAGTTTCCGGACCTATCCGCAGATAATAACAATTCCAGCAATCGCCTGTCCTGTTCCTCATCGGGTCGCTTTTATCAAAATAAACAGACCGGAAATTACTTTTGATCTCATTGGCCCTGGGAATATAGTAGCGGCCCCCAATCCATAATATCGTTGCAAACAAGATACCCCCGATGAGATAGGGCCGGAGAAAACGGTTATAACTGGCACCGCTCGCCAGGATAGCAATGATCTCTGAGCGTGTCGCCATGCGGCTGGTAAAAAAAATAACACCCAGAAAAACAAATAATGGAAAAAGTAGTCCCCATATAAAGGGCACAAACCCAAAATAGTATTGTTTGACGATCTGTAAAGTACTCAGACCCGTTTTTACAAAATCGTCGGTTTTCTCACTGACATCCACGCCTACTGCAACGACGGTAAATAGCATCATACAGAAGAAAAAGGTAACCACAAATTTTTTCAGAATATACCAGTCGAGCTTCTTCATCAGGATGCGAAGTAACAGAATTTGAAGGGAATGAAATGTGAAAGATTGGCAATGACAGCACGGGGAATTTAAATCCAAAGGATGGTACTATAACAAAGAGCCACAAGGATGCAATGATAACAACCAGGATCAATTATTAAAATACCTGCCGATGCAAATTCTTTACAAACGACAGGTATTTACCTTTTGAATTTTCTTCGATTTAATGGTAAATGAGTTCTGATGACCCTTATCATAAATGTCGGTCAGTTTGCATATTCCGATCAAGCGTTACTTAACCCAAATTTTAAGGGGTGTTTTCACCCTCATCATATCGTTTTTTCACCTTTTTAATTCTACAACATCATAATTAGGAATCACTTCTTTAACTTGTCCGCTCAAATCACCAAATCTTTTATTTATGACAGGTCAAACCATTCCCATCAGCACTGCTGAAGAAATGATCAGGGATTATTATGATTATATGACGAACCTGGGTGTGAATATGGAGGAACAGACCCAGAGTGTTTCATTTACCTCTAAAGCGGTGTTGGACTATCTCAACAACGTAATGGCTTCAACAGATGAATTAAGAGTATTTATGGGCTCGTATCCTCCGGACCATGGAGTGGCTGGACGAACCACTGTAATTCTTTGGCCTTACCGGGATGGTCAACCGGCGACCGATGATGATGATAATAAAATTGAACCGTTTAATGAAGGGCACGGAAATCCTTGATGAAAAACGTCACAACTGAATTTCTTTACTTCAGCACTTTACTGACTAGTGCAGTAGCAGCTTTTGTTTACAGGAAACATCTTGAAACGAGAAAAATTCTCATCATTCTCCCCTATCTATTCCTGGTGTTTATACAGGAATTGATAACTGGATTTTATTATTTTGACAATTCAATTGTCTATAATATTTACAGGCCGGTCACCACCATTGTATTTGCGATCATATATTACAGAATACCTTTTATGCAGCCCGTCAGAAAGTTTATTGCAGGCATTACGATACTTTACCTGGCAATAACAATAGCGAACTATTGTTTTTTCGAATCCATTTTTACGGCGGGAAGCTATCTTATCCTTGCCCGGAGTTTTGTTGTCACTCTTTTTGCGATAATATTTTTGTTTCGCTACTTTAATCTTGACAATAGCACTGAAGAAAAATATTGGCGACCATTGGTTTGGATCACCGCCGGTATCATAATTTTTTACCCGGTAACCAGCCTATCGCTGTCTTTTCAAAAATTTCTTTCAGAAAAAAATGCTACCCTGTTTGACCAGAAGCTTTACCAGTTGATTCCACAGGTAATGAGTATATTCATGTATTCTTTTTTTAGCTATGCCTTTTATCTATGCCACAAGATAAAACGACCTTTGTCATTTCAATAGTAGCGGCCTCCTTCTTTGTCCTAATGCTTATCCTGGCAGGTGTTATGCTATTTCGTATTTACTTAAAAAGAAAAAACAAATTGTTACTTGAAAAGCAAATGATGAGTATCCAATTTGAGCAAACGCTCCTGCAATCCAAGCTGGAAATACAGGAACAAACTTTTCGTGACATCAGCCAGGAGCTACATGACAATATTGGCCAGGTGCTCAGTTTGGTAAGATTAAATCTTAATACGCTGAATACACCAGCCGATCCCGAAAAGATCAGCACAATGGATAGCCTTCTTGACAAAGCCCTTACTGATATTCGCAGCCTCAGCCATTCGTTGGATGCTGATTATATCCGGGACAACGGCTGGGAAATTCCGGTAACTAAATTGCTGAACGATCTGCAAAACACCAGTAAGTATACAACAAGCATCCAACTGGATGAGTACCTTCCCGCTCTTGGAAATCAAAAACCAATAATTCTTTTCAGGATGATCCAGGAAGTTATCAATAATATTGTAAGACATGCATCGGCGGATAAAATATCTTTGGAAGCAAAAAATGAAAATGACGTCCTGGTAATTACTTTAGGTGACAATGGTAAAGGATTTGACCGGCGGGCTATTTCTGCCGGATCAGGTTTACGAAATTTGACTAACCGCGCAAAAATGATCAATGCTGAACTGGCAATAAATAGTCAACCCGGTCACGGGACCACGGTAAACATCTCCATAAAACCAGAAAAAAGTGAGTGAAGATCTCACCAATATTGTTCTTGTTGACGATCATGCCTTGATCCGGAACGGCCTCGCTTCCATTGTACGATCATTCGACGGGTATTCGGTTTTATTTGAAGCTGACAATGGCAAAGACTTTATTCAACAGTTGACGAATAGTGAAACGCCGGATATCATCTTGCTGGACATTAATATGCCGGAAATGAACGGTTTTGAAACAGCAAACTGGATAAAAGAAAATTTATCCTCCGCAAAGATCCTGGTGTTAAGTGTTCTGGATAACGATGACATCATCATCAGCATGTTGAAAAAAGGTGCAAGGGGTTATATTCTCAAAGATAGCAAGCCTGCAATTTTCAAACAGGCGTTGGACAGCATTCGTGATACCGGTTTTTTTATGAATGAATTGATCACGAATAAAATGTTCAGCTATGTGGCAGATGAAGATAAAAGGAGACATACATCGCTAATATCTGATCTGGCCGAAAATGAGATCAGTTTTCTGAGACTGATTTGCACGGAAATGACTTATAAGGAGATCGCCAAAGAAATGAAAGTCAGCCCCCGTACCATAGATGGCTATCGCGATGATCTTTTAAAAAAACTAAAAGCGCAGTCGCGGGTTGGGCTGGTGATCTTTGCAATCAAATATGGTATTTATAAATTATAGACGTCGCTTTAATATTTCCACCTTTTCTTGTTTCCAGCTTTCAAAATCTCCTTTTACAATGTGCTCCCGTGATTCTGTCATTAGCGATGTATAAAATGCAAGATTATGTACGCTGGCAATGGTTAAACCAAGTATCTCCTGCGACTTCATTAAATGACGTAAATAACCTTTTGAATAATAGTTACTGGCCACGCAGGTCAACCCTTCATCAATTGGCGAAAAATCAAACTCCCATTTTTTATTATCAATATTAATAACTCCTTGAGTGGTAAACAGCATGGCATTTCTTCCGTTGCGGGTAGGCATTACACAATCAAACATATCTATCCCCATTCCGATACATTCTAAAATATTCCAGGGTGTGCCCACTCCCATCAGGTAACGTGGTTTATCTTTTGGCAAATGCTCACAACACCAATCTGCATATTTCATACATTACCTGTTCAGGTTCACCGACACTTAATCCGCCAATCGCATTTCCGGCAGCCTCTTTCGAAGAAATATATTCGCAGGATTGCTTTCGCAGATCCTTATAAGTGCCTCCCTGTACAATGGGAAAAAGATTTTGAGTATAACCATATTTGCCGCATGTTGCATTAAACTGTTGAAACAACGATCCAGCCAGCGATGTGTAAGTTCCATGGATGTTTTTGCATACATCATATTCACTGCCACCCGGCGGGCATTCATCAAAAGCCATAATAATATCTGCGCCGATACTGCGTTGAATATCCATTACATTTTCCGGCGTAAATAAATGTTTCGATCCATCAATATGCGATTGAAAAGTAACGCCTTCTTCTTTTATTTTTCTTGTGCCTGCCAAGGAAAAAACCTGGTAACCTCCGCTGTCTGTCAAGTATCGGCTTATCCCAGTTCATAAACCGATGTAGCCCTCCCGCTTTTTCCAGCACTTCCAGTCCCGGTCTCAGGTATAAGATGATAGGTATTTCCAAGAATGATCTGGGCTTTTACATCATCGGATAACTGTTGTTGCGTGACCGCTTTTACACTTCCCGCTGTTCCCACTGGCATAAAGACAGGCGTCAATATTTCACCATGATCGGTAGTTATTTTTCCCGTTCTGGCTTTTGAAATTCTATCAGATGCCCTGTAAGTGAAAAGTTAATGCAGCCATAGGAAGTTTGCAAGGTACAAGATACAAGTCACACGAAGAAAAACCGGGCTGAAGAAACTTATGGCTTGTACCTTGTACCATGTGCCTTATCTCTTGTGCCTTTATCTTACTATCTTCGCCGATTATGCCACTGACTAACTGGGAACAAATAATCTTTTATTGTTTCGCCGCTGTCACAGCCATCCAGATCTTTTATTACACATGGTTTTTCAGCCGGATCGCTTTTTATAAACCAAAACAAAAAATTCAATCGCACAGCATCCTGTTTCTGTTATTGTTTGCGCCAGGGATGAAGATGAAAACCTTGCCCGCAATCTGCCGGGAGTGTTGGTGCAAAAATACTCAAGTACCTATGAGGTGGTTGCGGTAAATGATAATTCAGTAGATGATTCCAAATATATTTTACAGGAACTGAAGAAAACTTTCAAATCGTTAAATGTAGTCGAGCTAACCCAGGAAGCGAAACTTATTTCCGGTAAAAAATATCCATTGTCTATCGGCATCAGGGAAGCCAAACATGAAGTATTACTATTACAGATGCTGATTGTGTGCCCGCCAGCGAATTCTGGATACAAAAAATGCAAAATGCTTATGATGATAATATTGAAATAGTACTGGGATATGGCGCTTATCATAAAACGCCCGGGATTGTTGAATAAACTGATCCGGTTTGAAACATTTCATACAGCATTGCAATATCTTTCTTATGCATTGGCCGGTATTCCTTATATGGGTGTGGGCAGAAATTTATCTTATAAAAAAGATTTATTCCTTCGCAACAAAGGATTTTCATCTATCAATCATATTCCCAGTGGCGATGATGACCTTTTTATCAATAAAGTAGCTACAAAAAAAAATACTGCTGTAATAATTGATCCGGAAGCCGTCACCCGTTCTATTCCCAAAACAACGTGGAGAGAATGGCTGAAAACAAAAATCAAGACATTATACTACGGCAAAATTTTACAAGCCAAAACATAAATTTTTACTTGGATTATATTTCGCTACCCAATTTCTTTTTTACCCTTTGTTTGCATCCACGATCATTTTTTATGACTGGCGGTTTGTGCTATCGCATTATTTGCGTTAAAATTTATTGTACAGGGTTATTGTCTTTTATAAGTCATGAAAAAAATGGGAGAAAAAGACCTTTGGCCCTGGTTTGTATTCTGGATATATGGATGTTTTTTTATTATATTATCTTTGCACCTGCATTGTGGAAAAAACCTCGTAGAAACTGGAATTAGAAACTCGTTAGGATAACTCAATATGGAAATTATTCTCAAATATTTTTCTGATTTTTCACCTCAGACAATTGATCAACTAAAGCACTGGACAGTTATACAAAGAATGGAATGAAAAGATCAATGTCATTTCCCGAAAAGATATTGATAGTCTTTATGAAAAACATGTCTTGCATTCTTTAAGTATCGCTGCTGCTTTTGAATTTCGATCCGATACGGAAATCCTTGACCTTGGGACCGGCGGTGGATTTCCCGGTATTCCGTTGGCAATTTTTTTTCCGGAAGTAAAATTTCACTGGTTGACAGCATTGCAAAAAAATTAAAAGTAGTGGAAGCATTGTTGACAGCAATTGGATCTGAAGAATGTAACTACCCAGCATACACGAGCAGAAGAGATCAAAAACAGGAAATTTGATTTTGTCGTTATCCCGGGCTGTTGCACCATTGAAAGATCTTTGGAACTGGAGTAAACCACTTTTAAAAACAAGTGCAAAGCATGAGGCACTAAGCAGGAAAGTCCCATCCACCACTCACCTTCCAGGTCTTATTTGTCTGAAAGGTGGTGATCTTGCGGCAGAAATTCAGGAAAGCGGCATCAATCCGCATGTCTATTGAAATATATGATATTTTCATGAAGACTTTTTCAGGGAAAAGTATATTCTTATATATCCCGTGTAATAAAAATACCGCTTAGTGGTATTGGCTGTGTGTTAGGTGATACCTGACCTTTGCCTGATGAAGGAAATTTCTGTTTGTATTGTGGACGATAACAATGATCTGCGGAATGCACTGGAAGAGATCATCACTATGTCTGAAGGATATAAATGCCTCGGCAGCATTCGGAACAGCAGAAGAAGCATTCGCAAATACCCGCTCTTAAACCCGATGTGGTATTAATGGATATAAATCTTGGAGGAATGAAAGTGGAATTGATTGTGTAAGAGATACTAAAGCCACAAATGCCTGCCACCAATTTTATGATGTGTACAGTGTATGAAGAGGATGAAAAAATATTTGAAGCATTAAGTGCTGGAGCCAGCGGATATATTTTAAAGAAAACAGCTCCGGCCCGATTACTGGAAGCTATCAGGGAATTATACGAAGGTGGCGCTCCCATGAGCAGCCAGATTGCCCGAAAAGTAGTTGCAGCTTTTCAAAACAAACAAACTGCTGCAGACAACGCCGGAAGAACTGGATGAATTGTCCAATCGTGAAAAGGAGATATTGGAACAATTTTCAAAAGGACTGATGTATAAGGAAATCGCTGCACAATTATTTTAAGCCGAAACTGTCCGAAAACATGTATATCATATTTACGAAAAACTGCATGTAATAACAGGGTGGAGCAGTAAATAAATTTTTTGGCGTTGATCTTCATTACAGGGAATAATAAAATACCACAAAAGTGGTATTGGACAAATATCACATGCAACCTACTTTCGTATTGTGAGATTGAAAAATATGAAAGTGGCCTACCATTAACCCATAAAGCCATTTGCCGAACAGTGAATGGTTTTCAGGGCGTCTAATCAAAAGTAAAAAACCATCCTTCGGAGCTCGCAATGAGGTTTTTTTCATCATTGCGACTTATTGCAAGCTTTATCCTGTTATTTTTCGTTCTACATCTGCCATTCGTTGGGAAGGATCTATTTCAGCAACTAATATATCTCCCAATCTCCTGTCACGTTTCTATCACATATAGTCTCATTGGTCCATTTCCAGGCTGGATAAATTTTCCTGTTGTATAATCTTCCGCAGGTTTTTCCCCATACATCAGATCCAAGTGGAATGTAGTGCAGTCTCTTAGTGCCGTCCTTAAAAGTAATCTGCAGATCAATAGGCATTGGCATTGTCCCGATCCTTCTCAACCTGATTTTGTTTTGCCACCTTCTTCCCACAAACTGTCAAACGCATAATCAATTGTTTTGGTAGAATTGATCCAGTATTGTTTATACCAATCCAGTTTCATATCACTTACCTTTTCCGCAACATGTATAAAATCATCCGGATCGGGATGTTTAAATTTCCATTGATGATAATATTCCAACAGAATTTTATCCCTTACCTGTGCGCCGGTTATATAACCCAATTGCTCCATGAAAATAGCATCCCTTTATATAGGAAGCATTTTTATACGCATAGTTAGTATTAAAATGATCGGCATGAGTAGTCATTGGTTCTTCCTTACCGCTTTTACCAATTGAAAATAGCTCTGTAAGTATCAGCGTGTGCAAAAGTGCTGTCCCTGAGAAGACCCAGGTAGTTAAGCACTCTTGATTCTGCATATGTAGCAAATCCTTCATCCATCCATGCATATAAAGATTCATTGGTGCCCAGTATGCCTTGATACCAGCTATGCATCCATTCATGAACGACAAGATCAGGACCCGCCCCTATTATCAATGTTGCCATAGGGTATTCCATGCCTCCATCTCCACCCTGGATAAAAGAATATTGATTGTAAGGATACTTACCAAATGTTTTATCCATAAAGGGCAAAGCTTCTGCAGCCAGGTCGAGTAATTGTTCCCATTGGGCCTTATAAAACGAAACATAGTTGTCAGGGTTATTTCCCAGTTCTGCTTTCCGGTTCGCAGAAAAATTCTCATACTGCTTTTTCAAAAGCTCAGGATCAATTTTATAAAGAGCATGTAATACCAATCCTCTCTTACTTTTTTTGTCAGATGAATATAATCGGGATCCGCTGCCCAAACAAAGTCATGAACATTCGGCGCATTAAAATGCCAGACAAGTTTATTACCTGCTGGTCTTGCTACTTTTGCTCCCGGCGCTTCATACCCATAACCGACCTGGTTTGCATTTTGCAGATAACCCGTAGCGCCGATAATATAATTTTTATCAATGGAAATATTTACATCAAAATCTCCCCATACTCCATAAAATTCGCGGGCGATATAAGGAGTAGGATGCCAGCCCTCATCATCATATTCACACAGTTTAGGATACCATTGGCTCATACTATACCGAACTCCTTCTGCATTATCCCTTCCGCTGCGGCGGACCTGGACAGGAACCTGCGCTTGAAATTCCATATCAAATATCACTTTTGATTTCGGCGGGATAGGCTTATCCAGTTTTACTTCCAATATCGTTTCCAAGCACCTCATAACTTCTGTGTCCTTCCATTCATTTTTAATGAAATAATTTTCTGATACCCGATCTCATCGGGTTTCAAATTCTGAATGCGGTCACTTACCCGTGACATCCCAATCAGGTCGGCCATTGACCAATACATTCCCTTGTCTGCGACTTCGCACATCCATCATACTGTTTGGCTGAAATGCATTCCAGTATAAATGATAAAAAACTTTTGTCAGTGTATCCGGAGAATTATTCCAATACTCCAGTTTTTGTTTTCCTGTAAAACGGTTCGTTTCCACATTCATATCAATATCCATCACATATTTTACTCTTTGCTGCCAATATCCCGGTGAAGAAGTTGGTGCGGTCTGTGCGAAAATGAATAATGGTGATCTACCAGTAGTGCTGCTATTATTTTTTTCATGTACGGTCTCCTTAGTATATATTTTATTTACCCATTAACTTATCATTGAATCTCACTACCAGTTTGAAAAGATCTTCGTGCTCATTCAGCGGTAAGGTTTCGGCTTTATCAAATACATCATGATAGGCTTTAATACCTCCCATGGTATAAAAAAAGAAAGCAGGCACTCCTTTCTCTGTAAAAAAATAATGATCGCTGTTGGCGGCTTTCCCTCTGGAATTGATCTTAACGAGCAATTTATTTTCATCATTTACTGCATTCATCATAGCGAATTCCTTCGGAAATTCAGTTGCATTCACAACGGTAATACCTTCTTCACCGGTACCGGCCAGATCGGTATTGATTAGAAACCGAATGTTCTTCAATGGAACTAAAGGATGCTCTGTAAAATATTTTGATCCGATAAGCCCTGCTTCTTCACCGGCAAAACAAATAAACCCGATGGAATAAGGCTGCGGATTGGCGGCATAATAATGTGCAAGGTTGAGCAATAAAGAAATTCCGCTTGCATTATCATTAGCCCCGGGGAAATAAGTGTCCTTGCCCATTCCGCCGAGATGATCATAATGTGCCGTAATAAAAATAAATGAATCAGGTTTTACTGTTCCTTTTACAATACCACAAACATTTGCAGCTTTAAAATTTTTTACAAGTTTATTTTCGATATTCACTTTAAAACTTCCCGGAGATATCATTCAATGCTTTCTTATCAACCTGTATAACTGTAATATCTGCTTGCTTCCGGTGCTACAGACCAGGTTAAGTTTATCTTCCAGTTTTACAATAACCCGTTTTTCGCTGATTAACAAATTGAACACTGTCTGCCTTTCAAGATTTCCTTTTGCCTTTATCCCCTGCTTTCAGGACTAATAATATAGTCTTTCCCCGGCGTCAAATTTTTCCATTTATAGTTACTTCCATATTACCGGGAAATGTATTGGCCGGATAAGAAAATGATTGAAAAAAATTGTTTCCGCTCATTGGCTTCAACCCATACGATTGAAATTGAGAGGATAGAAAATCAGCTGCTTTTTTCATTCCATCATTAGTATAGCCACGCCCCCAGAATGCTGGAGATGTCAGGGTATCCACCATTTTTCTGCCAAATGCAAGATCTTGTGAAAAGCAATTATAGCTGAGTAATAAAAGCAGTAAACCAGTGGCTTGTTTCATAACACTATTTGTTTGATAAGTAGTATTGACGCTCGTCAATAAGTATGAAGATGCAAATTTCGGCAAAACCGTTGTTATGTAAAACCAAAATAATTAAACTCTGTCAGCTTTATTTGCCTGCTAAAACAATGACGATCTCTCCTTTCACTGTTTTTTCTTTGAAGTAAGTGCAAACTTCTTTTAGTGTACCTCTTTTATTTTCTTCAAACATTTTTGTCAATTCACGGCTCACACTGCACATGCCGGTCTTCACCAAAATAAGCAATGAATTCTTCCAGTGTTTTCACTAATCGCATAGGCGATTCATAAAAGATCACGTCCTTTCTTCTTCTGCCAGCTTTTTTAAAAGTGTTTGTCTCCCTTTTTTAACCGGCAAAAATCCTTCAAAGCAAAACCGGTTTGTGGGAATGCCGCTATTTACCAAAGCCGGAACAAAAGCTGTTGCCCCGGGAAGACATTCTACTTTAATTCCAACTTTAATACATTCCCTCACCAATAAAAAAGCAGGATCCGAAATTCCCGGAGTACCGGCATCGGTCACAGCGCCATTTTTTTTCCCTCTGAGTAGTTGACTAACCAGATGATGCAATATCTTATGTTCATTGTGCTGGTGATAAGGCGAGAGAGGTTTGTTGATTTCGTAATGATTTAGCAGGTGCGAAGAAGTGCGTGTATCTTCTGCCAAAATAAGATCAACTTCTTTCAATACTTCCAATGCCCGCAGCGTAATATCTTTCAGATTACCTATTGGTGTGGGAACGAGATAGAGCAAACCTCCTGTCTTCTAAAGGAGAACTTAAACTATTATTATTATCCTCTTCTGGTTATTTGCTTTTCAAAATCGAAGAGACGCTTGATTAAATCAGATTGCAAAAATCTCTTTTATTAATTGGGGTTCAGTGATCTCAAAATATTCCATCACAGGATTTGCCAATAATTTCTTAGCTGGCTTCTTCCGCTATTTGCTTTGCCTTATCAGAAGAATCGGCATTTATTTGTAGAGTGATATTTTTCCCGACTCTTACATCTTCAATGCCATTTAAGCCAAGATTCTGCAATCCACCCACCACGGCTTTTCCCTGCGGATCCAATAATTCTTTCAATGGCATTACTTTTATCTGAACTGTATAGGTCATGCTGATTTATTTTTGAAAGCCAAAGATAAAGCAACGTAAACAATGAATATGGCAGGAACGGCCAGCCATTTAAAAATATAATGGCAAGAATGATTGAAATCACAAGCAAGTAGATGATCTTCGGAATATTATTTTTCAAACGAATAGTCTTTAAACTTCAAACTCATCATAGGCAGGTTTGAAACCATCAAATAGCTCAAGACAAATACAATTGCATAAAGCAACCATTTATTCCGAAGCAGGTCTATCACCGTTTCATTAGTACCATACCAATAAATAAGTGGCAATGATGCAACCAATAAACCCACAGCCGGGGTCGGGACACCTTTGAATGAAAGCGACTGGTTTTCATCTAAATTAAATTTTGCCAATCGCCATGCTGCTGCACAAGGAAGAATAAACGCGGGCAACAGCCAGATCAGAGACACATCCAAGTCCATTTTCTTCTCTGTGCAAAACTGAGCCGGAGAAACTGATAAATGATCATTCCGGGTGCCACGCCAAAACTTACAGGTCTGCCAGAGAATCAAGTTGCTTTCCCATTGCATGATGTCGCTTTAAATAGTCTGGCAACAAAGCCATCCAGGAAATCAACAATAGCTGCGAGACCGATAAACACAGAAGCCATCCATATTTTTTCGGGCATATGCCACCAGTTCGGGGTCGCTGCCGTCTATAAAAAACACTGATGCCATTTTGTAATAAGAAAACAATGGCGCAGCAACCAAAAACAAGATTGAGTAATGTGAACAGATTCGGGATTTGCTTCATGCAGGCAAGATAATTTTATTTTTTCATCAAGGATTCGATCTCTTCCACAGTGATCGGTATATTTTTCATCAGATCTTTATTCCCGTTCTTCGTTATCCATACATTATTTTCGATCCTCACTCCCATTTTTTCTTCTTCAATATAAATGCCGGGTTCTACGGTAAACACCATCCCGGCCTTGATCGGTTCTGTTCTTGTACCCAGGTCATGCACATCTATTCCCAGGTGATGCGAAATGCCATGATACAGATATTTGCGGTAAGCCCTGTTCTCCGGATCTTCATTTTTTACATCGCTTTTCTTTAACAATCCTATTTTCAAAAATTGTTGTGTAGCTTCTTCTCCCACTTTATCTGTATAATCAACAATGGTAATACCGGGCTTCAATAAACTTTTTGCATAATCATGTAAATGAAGACAGGCATTATAAACTGTTTTCTGCCTGCGTCCAAATTTTCCATTCACAGGAACTGTTCTCGTGAGATCGGCGCAATAACCGCCGTATTCAGCGCCAAAATCCATCAGGATCAGTTCGCCGTCTTTACATTCCTCATTATTGGAAACATAATGTAAGGTTCTTGCCCTGTCGCCGCTGGCAATGATACTGCCATAGGCTTCACCTGTTGCCCGCTGACTTAAGAAAGAATGAACGATCTCCGCTTCTATTTCATATTCCATCACACCGGGTTTTATAAATTTCAGCAAGCGGCGAAATGTATTTTCAGTAATATCAATAGCTTTTTGAATTACTTCTATTTCAAACGCCGTTTTTATTGCCCCGCAGTTCCTTCATGATCTTAGCTGCACTCTCATAATGGTGCAGCGGATAACGGCTTTTCATTTCATCAACAAAGCGATAGTCTCTTGTCCTGACCAGACTTGCTTTCCGGTCATTTTCATTTGTATCCAGATAAATGGTATCTGCCAGATGAATCCAAGGTTGCAACAGGCCTCAAGGCTATCTAGCCAAACGATGGTTTTGATTCCGCTCATTTCCTGTGCTTCTTTCACCCGCAATCTTTTTCCATCCCATTTTTCTTTTAATTCATTAGGACGAACCAATACCAGCACTTCCCGATATTTTGGATCGGGATTATCAGGAAATAAGATCACCATGCTATCTTCCTGCGTAATCCCGCTCAGCCAGTAAAGGTCACTGTTTTGTTTTAAACTTATAAATGGCATCACCATTCATTGGCGACTTCATCATTACTTACAAAAATGGCAATCGAATTTTTCTGCATCTGACCGATAAATCGTTCGCGATTCTTGATAAACAGTTCAGGGTTGAGAGGTAGATTTTTCATTATCTGGATTTTAGAGGGCTAAAGGTAAATTGTTCTGTCTCAAAATATGGTTCGGAAGGAATTCCCAGGAATTTTGCTGGATTTTCACCACTGTTCTCAGAGCCAGGATCAATATCGGAACGGCTGTTCCGAGAGCCAGATACAAAGAATTTTTGAGATTTCAATATCGTTTCGCTTCCATTTTTGTGAAAAAATAAACGTTTTTTAAAATTATGTGCGATATATTGATTTTTATTCAACGTGTACTGCTCAGAGCATTTAACCCTCTTTAACGACTTCTTCTATTATTAGGAGCAATTCAATGTGTTGAACTAACACTTGTTTGTACTGTGAAACCTTTGATTAACTTTGTAGCTGAAACAAATGCTTAGCTTGAAATATGTCAGTACCTGCGATTAGCCTTTCCTAAGAAGGCTTTACTTAACTTAGGCCTATCCATAACTGAAAATGTTCATTACCAATCAACCCCCGAAGAATTAATTCAGGATACCATCAGAATGGGTGAAGGTGTTCTCACTGATACCGGGGCATTGTCATCAATACCGGAGAGTTCACCGGACGATCTCCAAAAGATAAATTCATCGTTAAAGATGAAATGACTGCAGATACTGTTCACTGGAATGACTTTAATATTCCCATTGAGCCAAAATATTTTGATATCATTTATAAAAAGGTAATGAGTTATCTCGAACGGTTGCCTGAAATATGGGTGCGTGATTGCTATGCTTGCGCTGATCCGCGATTATCGTCTGAATATTCGTGTGATCAATGAAAAACCCTGGAACAACCTCTTTGCTTATAATATGTTTCTCCGCCCGACTGAAGAAGAACTTCATAACTTCGAACCTGAATGGCATGTCATTTCTGTTCCGGGTCTTAAACTGGATCCGAAAGAATGCGGAACACGACAACACAATTCCGCTGTTGTTTCATTCAAACATAAAATGATATTGATTGCCGGATCGGGATACACCGGAGAAACCAAAAAGGGCATATTCACCATTCTTAATTACTTTTACCACATGAAAAAAATGTGTTGAGCATGCACTGCAGTGCCAATATGGGGAAAGATGGTGATACAGCTATTTTCTTTGGCTTAAGCGGAACCGGCAAAACAACACTAAGCGCTGACCCCAACCGAAAATTGATCGGCGATGATGAACATGGATGGACAAAAGATAACATCTTCAATTTTGAAGGAGGTTGTTATGCAAAAACAATCAGACCTTACAGAAGAAAAAGAGCCTGAAATATTCCATGCCATCCGACCAGGAGCATTGGTAGAAAATGTGACATTCTTTCCCGGAACCAATAAGATCAATTTTGAAGATGGCTCCATAACTGAAAATACAAGAGTTTCTTATCCTCTTGATTATATCAGCAATGCGCTGGAGCCTTCAATCGGTAGTCTTACCAAAAAATATATTCTTTCTGACCTGCGATGCATTTGGAGTATTGCCTCCCATTTCCAAATTGAGTCCCGGGCAGGCGATGTACCAGTTCATTTCTGGTTATACAGCAAAAGTAGCCGGAACAGAAGCTGGCGTAACAGAACCTAAACCTACATTCAGCGCTTGCTTTGGTGCACCATTTCTTCCGTTGCATCCCGGTAAATATGCACAGATGCTTGGATGCAAAATGCAGGAGAATAAAGTGAATGTATGGATGATCAATACCGGCTGGACCGGTGGACCTTATGGCACAGGAAACCGAATGAAATTAAAATATACAAGAGCAATGATCACGGCCGCCTTGAAGGAAAATTGAATAATGTTCAATTTGATATTCATCCGGTATTTGGAATGGCTGTTCCAAGAGAATGTCCGGGTGTGCCTTCAGAAATATTAAATCCCCGAAATACATGGGCAGATAAAGATGGCCTATGATGAAAAAGCAAAATATCTCGCTGGCTTATTTGTAAAAAATTTTGAAAAATATAAGGACGGTGTTTCTGACGAAGTACTGGAAGCAGCGCCTAAACTCTGATAACCTCAGCGTTGCTTGCCGCCTCTCCCGGATCCGGGAGAGGTTTTTTTGTCTCAGATTGACGGGCGAATCGCTTTTTTGAATAATATCTTGAATTGATCCGGCAACGACGCATCAGCAACTTCCATTTATAAGTTTATTTTATATTTCCTTTTAAAAGATTTACTGCAATTTGCCGTTTATGTTCTCCATGCGAACTATTATAAAACATTTTTTCCTGATCGTGATCGTGGCAATGCCGGCATTTTCCTTTTCGCAGAATAGTGATGAAGAATTAATGGAATGGACCTCTTCACGACAATTAACCTGGAATGATTATAAAGGCAATCCAGATCCGAATTCCGATGCCGCAGCTTCTACTACCACTTACCTGGGAATTGAATATAAGATGGATGAAAAAGGTTTGGCGTGGAATATTCAATGCCGGTTTTCTAAATCAAGGTCATGGGGTCGGAACAAAACAGATTTTATTCTGAGACATGAACAGGGACATTTTGATATCGCAGAAATATTTGCCCGTAAGTTAAATAAGAAGATGACCGAATACCAATTTGATAAGACGACTTCCAAAAGCGATCTAAAAAATATTTATTCAGGCGTCACTGCAGAGAAAGAGACTTTCCAGGACTTGTACGACAAGGAAACAGACCATAGTCGCAAAAAGGAAATACAGGAAGAATGGTTAAAGAAAATAGTGAGAATGCTGAATGAGCTGAAAGATTATTCCAACTATTGAACGATCATTTTTTAGCAATAGTAATCGGTTGTGTTCCGGAAAGCGCTCTCGGCTTTCCATCGCTGTAAACAGGTGGCGATAATACCGGCGCTCTTTTCATTAATTCAGTGACCTGTTCCAACAAAAATTCATTCGGGGGATTGCAGGAGATATTTTTTGTTGTTATCCGGCCATTCAGGCCAATTTCATATTCAATTTCGATTGTGTACTCTCCTTTCTTCACTTTTCTTGTATCATCCGCCTGCTGGGAAATGATCTGCGTGTTATTTTCTATAAATCGCTTCCAGAGTTTTTGTTTTGAATAAAACAGCTTATTAAGTGAGTCAGGCATTGACTCATCCGGTTTATTTATTTCTGAATTTTTCTTACCGCTTGCCTCTGATGAAACGTTTTCATTCTTCAATACAACATATTTACTGGTATCCTTTGATACAAAAGTTTGGCCTGTATCAGCTTTCAGCTTTCCGCCGTATAAGGAATCTCTCAGTCGCTGCTGAGCTGTACAATGAAAAAAAATGAAAAAGAAAAATATTGAAAGAAATATTTTCATTTGGTAATTAAAATGCTTTCGTCCGGAAAAATTTTTCCTGATACTCTTTAAACGACAAAGCTGAAAAGAAATTTTATTAAAATCGTTTCATTTTTTAAAATAATCCATAAAGTTCCCTGTCAACTTTTTGAATGATCTCGCCAAAATGCTCTTCATTCTCTGCAAATTTGTTTTTATCTACATCAATAACCAGCAGCGGGCCTTCTTTATAATTATCTATCCATTTATTATAATATTCATTTAGTCGTTTCAGATAATCCAGCCGGATATTTTCTTCATATTCCCTTCCCCGTTTCTGGATCTGTCCTACCAGCGTAGGTACCGAGGCATTTAAATAAATCAGCAGGTCGGGCGGCTGCACCAGTGTTTTCAAAGTTTGAAAAAAATGAAAATAATTATCAAAATCCCTTTTGCTCATCAATCCCATTTCATGCAGATTGGGAGCAAAAATGTTGGCATCTTCATAAATCGTTCTGTCCTGTATCACGGTTTCCGTACCTTTTTGAATTTCTACCAACTGTTGTAACCGGCTGTTTAAAAAATAGATCTGCAGGTTAAAACTCCAGCGGGGCATATCCTCATAAAAATCCATCAGGTAGGGATTATGATCCACATCTTCAAAATTGGGTATCCATTTATAATGCTTGCTCAGCAATTCTGTCAGCGTGGTTTTGCCGGCGCCGATATTTCCCGCAACGGCGATATGTTTTGGTTTCTTTGATTTTGCCATTCCTCTATTCCCCAATCGGAATTTTACAAGTTAAAAATTTAAAGCAGCGATAAAAGTATTGAATTCTCATAAACCAGCATTCAATTTTATTGAATCCATTATTTGCCGATGAATACCTGATATTTCCGGAAATACATAATAATAATTCAGCCCCATCGCCTTCCTGACCAGTTCCATCGTGGCTTTTGCACTTTTGCGGGCTTTTTCGCCCCTTTTCCATTACTTCTTCCAGGTAGTTTTCATCATTTCGGATAGCATTCACCTTTTCCCGTATCGGCGCAATAAATTTCACCATATCTTCGCCAATTGTTTTTTCATATCTCCATAACGGATGGTGCAATTATTATAATCTTCTTCAAATTTGTTAACTGTATCTTCGTTGCTTACCAGTTTCATCAACAGAAAAATATTTTCAATATAATCCGGGTTTGTTGAATTCTTTTCTGTCGGGCCGCCATCCGTTTTTGCCTTCATTACTTTCTTACGGATCAGTTCATCTTCATCAGCCAGGTATAAAGTAGCATATTGGTTTTCGCTTTTACTCATTTTACCGGTTCCATCAAGGCTCGGTACTTTTACCAATTCACTGCCATAATTAAAAGCCTGAGGTTCGGGAAATACATCACCATACCGATGATTAAAACGGTTTACAAAATTCCGGGCCATTTCCAAGATGTTGTTCCTGGTCTTTGCCTACCGGAACAAACGATGCCCGGTGTAAAATAATATCTGCTGCTTGCAATACAGGATAAGTCAGTAACCCTGCATTAATATTATCAGGTTGCAGCCTTGCTTTTTCTTTAAAGGTGCTGGTTTTTTCCAATTCACCTTTATAGGCAAGCATATTCAGGTATAGATATAATTCCGCCGTTTCATGCATATGGCTCTGGCAATACAAAGCAACTTTATCCGGATCTAATCCACAGGCAATATTTTCAGAAAGAACCCGATGAACATTTAATTTCAATTCTTTGGTATCAGGATGCGTAGTCAGTGAATGAAGATCGGCCACCATAAAAAAGCATTCATATTCCTCCTGCATCCGCACATAATTCCTCACAGCCCCAAAATAATTGCCGAGGTGCAAAAAACCGGTGGGCCGAATGCCACTCATTACTATGTTCTTTTTCTTTGCCATAAGGACGGCGAAGATAAAGAGTTTATAGTTTATGGTTTACGGTCTGAAGTTCTTTGCCATAAGTGATCTTCCTGCCGACTTTGCAACCGTAAACTCGCAAACAGCCAACCGCAAACTATAACTATATTTGCCTGATGGAAGTGAATGATGCAATGGTGGAAAACTGGCTCACCTTGCCCGTCTAAAGTTTAATGATGAAGAGAAAGAGGAGATCAAAAATGATCTGCAGCGCATGATTGACATTTGTTGAAAAATTAAATGAACTGGACCTCGAAGGAGTCGAGCCATTGCTTCACATGAGTGATGAAGTAAATGTTTTGCGGGAAGATGAAATAAAAGGATCGATAAGCCGGGAAGAGGCATTAAAAAATGCTCCTTTGCATGATGAACAATTTTTTAAAGTACCAAAAGTGATAAAAAAATGAAGTCTGAAGTCAGAAATCTGAAATGATAGTTTATCACGACATCTGGTTTCCTGCTTCCGACATACGACATCATGAACTCAATCATACATCTCGAAAATATCCGCAAGAGTTATTTCATGGGTAAATATCAGCTAGAAGTGCTGAAAGGTATTTCGCTGGATATTTTTAAAAATGAATATGTGGCGCTGATGGGCCGTCGGGTTCGGGCAAGAGTACACTGATGAATATTATCGGATGCCTTGATACAGCTACTGCCGGCAAATATATATCTGAATAACCAGGATGTAAGTAAGATGGAAGATAATGCCTGGCAGAAGTCCGAAACAAGGAAATTGGTTTTGTATTCCAGCAGTTCAATTTACTGCCCCGGTTGACAGCGCTGGAAAATGTTGCTTTGCCATTAGTATATGCAGGCATGAGCAAGAAACACGAATGAAAGAGCAAAGCATGTGCTGGAAATGGTGAACCTGACCGACCGAAGCCATCATAAACCCAACGAACTTCAGCGGAGGTCAGTCACAAAGAGTGGCCATTGCAAGGGCATTTGTAAATGATCCTTCTATCATACTTGCTGATGAGCCACCGGAAATCTTGATACAAAAACCTCTTATGAGATCATGGAAATTTTCGAAAATATACATTCTGAATGGAAATACAGTAGTGCTTGTTACACATGAAGAAGATATTGCCAATCATGCCGCGGGTCATACGATTAAGGGATGGTGTAATTGAAAGCAGATAAACAAAATGAGCATGCCAAGCCAATTACATAGCCTGATCTATGTCATTAAAGATCTATACAAAACAGGTGATAAAGGAATTACTTCGCTGATCGGCGGCACTAAAAGTTCCGAAATCACATCTACGCATTGAAGCTTATGGAACAGTTGATGAATTGAATTCTTATATTGGCTTGTGTAGAGACATGATAACAGATAAACAAAGCAGCGAATATTCTGAAGGAAATACAGGATCGTTTATTCACCATCGGCTCATCATTGCCTGCGATCCGGAGAAAGAACCAAAAATGAAAATCCCTGATCTGAAGGAAGAAGATATTGCTTTGCTGGAAAAAGAAATAGATCGAATGAATGAGGGATTCCGCCAATGAAAAATTTTATTCTTACCCGGAGGACATGTTACTGTTTCTCATCTACATATTGCCCGTTGCATTTGCCGGAGTGCGGAAAGATGCTGCGTAAGATTAGAATTGAAAAAGAAGAAATCGAATCTATTATTATCAAATACCTCAACCGCCTCAGCGATTATCTGTTTGTACTGGCAAGATATATTGCCCATCAATTAAAAGCAGAAGAAATTCCCTGGAAGCCGAGAGTATGATCTGATATATGAAAATCATTTCTTCGTCAAACAATCTTTCCATCTTTCATATGCAAAACCCGGTCGCTGAGTTTCGCTAATTCTTCATTGTGAGTAACGATAAGAAAAGTTTGGTTGAATTTATCCCGGAGATCAAAAAATAAGGTTGGTGCAGTTCCTTTGCATTGGCTGAATCAAGGTTACCGGTTGGCTCATCGGCAAAAACAATATCGGGTTTATTGATCAATGCCCTCGCAACAGCCACCCGTTGTTGTTCACCTCCTGCTAGCTGGTTGGGTTTATTTTCAATTCGCTGAGAAAGACCAAGCATATTCAGCAACCCCATGGCTTCCTCTTTTACTTCATTCTTTTTTCTTCCGGCCAGCCAGCCGGGAATACAAACATTTTCCAAAGCGGTGAACTCCGGCAAGAAGATGATGAAACTGGAAAACAAAGCCGATATGTTTATTCCGGAAAGCCGCCAGTTTTTTTAGGCGACAAAGAATTTAACGTCGTGCTATTCATACTTACTGTTCCCATATCAGCCTTATCCAAAGTGCCAAGAATATGAACAATGTACTTTTACCAGAGCCTGAGGGTCCCGCAATAGCCACCACTTCTCCTTTTTTTATTTCAATATCCACACCCTTCAACACCTTCACCGGACCATACTTTTATATATATTTTTTCCGCTTAACATCCCATTAACCGACGTATTTGATAAATCAAATATCAGTAAAACGAACCCATAATCAAAACCAGAGAATGAATGCTGATGCTTATTTTTAAGAAATCCTTCAAAACCACCCCTATAACTACAGTATTTGGAAAATTCGTTAATACAAGCTACATTTGCGGAAAATTTGGGGGTAGATAAACCCTGAAACCTGATTCCTGATTTTTAAACCCCTGCGAAAAATATGTTCTGGACACTTAGAATTAGCCTCGTACCTTGAAGACGCACCATGGCCTGCTACAAAAGATGAGCTGATTGATTATTCCATCCGCTCCGGCGCACCTATTGAAGTTGTAGAAAACCTGCAGGAACTCGAAGATGAAGGCGATGTTTATGAAACAATCGAAGACATCTGGCCGGATTATCCTACACAAGATGATTTTCTTTTCAATGAAGATGAATATTGACTTTTCTCTCCTGAAAGGGAATGATATAATTGATAAAAGCCTCCATAACCGGAGGCTTTTATATTAATTACGCCTATGATAAACTAAAGAGACCTTACGCACTGGTGTATGATCCTGTATTGACTGCATGGTGTTTTAAGTTTCTCAGATCTATGTTTCATAGCAGGTTTCTTCCCTGTCAGTGTAAATGGTATTCCCACTTTTATGTTCCAGCCTGAGGTAGCTGACTCCAGTATAGTTGTTACTGACTTTCCAGTGGTTTCTGAAGAAATAGTCTGCTCATCAAGGTTTCCAATTCCTTTGAAATAATTAATGCTTACCGTGAACTGGCGGGTACTGCCCCTGCCAAATTCAAATCCAGTACCTGCGATCAATGCAGTTTTCCAGTTACCGGCATTGTATTGATAGGTGGTCTGACCGCCCTGGCTTTTAGTTACTACATCAGATCTGACAGCAGGAATGAATCCTAATCCAACTGAAGGCTGCATTCTAACCCATGAATTTTTAGTCTTACCGGAAAAAGATTGCCTCGTTTTGTTGCCCGAACAATGATTGGAAGAATAATTTCTCGAACAGCAACTGCTGTTTCTTTTCCCATTATTTGATAATTGTTTCTTTCCTGCCGGCTGTTTCGCTCCATTAAGAGAAATTGGTTTGGTGTTAAACTGGTACCCACCTTCCATCCGCAATTGCATATTTCCCGTTGTAGCAATAAAATTGTTCATGCCTGTTTCAGGATCAGTAAAACTGAACGACACCACAGAACGACTGGTAGCAACTCCGAGAAAAAATCCATGTCCCTGTTTCGACGAATAGTTTAACCGCAAACTTGCCTGTGGAGAAAATTTGACCCCGAGCGGTGCAAAAGATGCCAGGTCATTAAAACTGATTTTTGTCTTTGAGTTTTCAAAACCTACTTGCGGAAGTAAGCTGAATTTTTGTGCAGCCGCTGCATAACTTAATGCAACGACGCAGAGAGTTAGTGCTGCATTTCTCATAACAATTGTTTTTAATTGTTGAGAAGTTAGGATTATTTCAAGATGGAGAAAAATTTAATACACGAGTGGTGCGTTACATTCCGGTAACTAAAATTGTCAACGCGGATGGTGGTCGCCGGTTTTATGACTATTTACTTATTACTATATTTGTTGTTATGAATCCTGCAATCGAAAAAAAACCTTATAAGGGTGAAGCTGTTGCCGCGGCCTTCAATCCTGATAAACAGCATACCTTAGGATCTGCTGTCAGTATTTCCGGCACAGGCCTTCACACCGGCATAATGGCTGAACTCACTTTTAAGCCGGCAAATCCCGGATTCGGTTTCCAGATTCAGCGTGTTGATCTTCCCGATAAACCAATTATTAAAGCAGATTGTGATTTGGTTACAGACGTGAGTCGCGGAACAACGTTGGAAGCCAATGGTGCAAAAATTAATACCGTAGAACATGTGCTGGCCGCATTGGTCGGAATGGGGATAGATAATTGTCTTATAGAAGTGAATGGCCCCGAAATGCCGATAATGGACGGAAGTTCTGAGCCGTTTGTGGAGTTAATAGAAGAAGCTGGAGTAATAGAGCAGGATGCAGAAAAGACCTGGTATACGATAGATGAAAATATTAACTATCATGATGAAATGAAAAGGGTTGACCTGATGGCGATTCCGGACTCTGAATATAGCATCACCACTTTAATTGATTTTAATTCACCGGTGCTTGGTACCCAACATGCCGGCCTGAAACACATTGCTGATTTCAGAACCGAAATTGCTCCCTGCCGGACATTTTGTTTTTTACATGAACTTGAAATGTTGCTGGATAATAATCTTATCAAAGGCGGCGATGTAAACAATGCGATCGTCATAGTGGATAAAGCAGTAGATGCAAAAGAAATGAAGAGACTTAACCAGATATTCCGGAGAGATAAGATCGAAGTTAAAAGCGAAGGGTATCTTAATAATGTTGAGCTACGATTTCCTAATGAACCTGCCAGACATAAATTGCTTGACGTTTTAGGAGACCTTGCACTCATCGGTTATCCCATTAAAGCAAGAATTATTGCCAATCGGCCCGGCCACAGCAGTAATGTTGAGTTTGCAAAAAAGATCAAACAATACATTAAAAAAAATAAACACGCTAAAGGCGTTCCTGTTTACAATCCCGTACAGCCTCCCATATATGATCAGCAATTCATTGAAAAAAAATTACCTCATCGCTATCCTTTCGCACTCGTAGATAAAATAATTGAAATAAGCGATACGCATATTGTAGGGATAAAAAATGTCACTTTTAATGAATGGTTCTTCCAGGGACACTTTCCCGGCAATCCTATTATGCCCGGTGTATTACAGGTGGAAGCATTGGCGCAATGCGGCGGCATTCTTGCCATTAACCTGAGCGGTGAAGGACAATATGATACTTACTTCCTCAAAATAGATAATTGCAAGTTCAAGCAAATGGTAAAACCCGGCGATACAATGCTGCTAAAAATGGAACTATCGGCACCTATCCGCCGCGGCATTTGTGAAATGAAAGGAACAGTATATGTTGGAAATAAAGTAGCAACCGAAGCTGATCTTGTGGCTCAGATAGTCAAAAAATAATGCCGCTTTTTTGCACCAAAGTGGATTAACAAACTGGGATCATTTTTCAGCCTGCATTTTATCCCCAATAAGATCCAAAATGTATAAAAAAACAGGGTTTATTTATCATTTAGAAACCGCATAGACGCTCTATTTTTAGTACATTTGTCGGTATTTCAATTTATCCTTTTAACGAGTGGAATTTCCCCATTTATGAGTACAGAAATAACTGAAAAACTACCGGTGATCAGCAGTAGTTATGGTGCAGATAGCATACAGGTATTGGAAGGCCTGGAGGCTGTTCGCAAACGCCCCGCCATGTATATTGGCGATGTTGGTGTAAGGGGTTTGCATCACCTGGTATATGAAGTAGTTGATAATTCGATTGATGAAGCATTAGCCGGTTATTGCAAGAACATCGTAGTTAACATACATGAGGATAATTCTGTTTCAGTAGCAGATGATGGGCGCGGAATTCCAACTGGCATTAATACCAAAGAAGGCAGAAGCGCTTTAGAAGTCGTAATGACTGTTTTGCACGCAGGCGGCAAGTTTGATAAAGGCTCCTACAAAGTTTCGGGTGGTCTGCATGGTGTAGGAGTGAGTTGCGTAAATGCTTTGAGCAAAAAATTGTATGTAACCGTAAACAGGGAAGGAAAAACATTTGAACAGGAATATAACATTGGAGTACCTCAATATTCTGTCCGGGAAATTGGTAAAAGCGATGCTACCGGGACAACTGTTCATTTCTGGCCCGATGATACCATTTTCATTACTACGATCTATAACAAAGAAATTTTAGAAGGCCGTTTGCGTGAGTTGGCTTATTTAAATCGAGGTGTTCGTATCACGTTGAATGATCTTCGCGAAAAAGAGGAAGATGGCAGCACATATACCAAAAGCTTTTACAGCGAAGGAGGTATCGTAGAATTCGTTGAGATGCTTGATAGCAATGCCGGGAGAAGTCCACTTATTCCGAAAGTATTATTTGTAGAGGGCCGTGATGAGAATACTAATGTTTCTGTAGAAGTAGCGCTGTGCTATAACGATAGCTTCAGTGAGCATATTTATTCCTACGTAAATAACATTAATACAATTGAAGGTGGTACACATGTATCGGGTTTCCGCCGCGCATTAACAAGGGTATTCAAAAGCTATGGCGACAAGAACAGTCTTTTTGAAAAAGCCAAAGTAGAAATTGAAGGAGACGATTTTCGTGAAGGATTAAGTGCGATCATTTCGGTAAAAGTTCCGGAGCCACAGTTTGAGGGGCAGACAAAAACAAAATTGGGAAATAATGAAGTGATGGGTGTGGTTGATAGCACTGTTTCAAAATCCCTGGAAGCATTTCTTGAAGAAAATCCAAGAGATGCCAAGAACATTATCAATAAAGTTATTCTTTCAGCGCAAGCCAGGGCTGCTGCCAGGAAAGCCAGGGAATTAGTTCAGCGAAAGTCTGTTCTTACAGGTGGAGGCTTGCCTGGTAAGCTGGCTGATTGCTCCGATCGTGATCCGGAGCGTTGCGAGCTGTTTCTTGTTGAGGGTGATTCAGCCGGTGGCACTGCTAAACAAGGAAGAGACAGAAGTTTCCAGGCTATTCTTCCGTTGAGAGGTAAGATCCTTAATGTAGAAAAAGCAATGGAACATAAGATATATGATAATGAGGAGATCAGGAATATGTTTACTGCATTAGGTGTAAAAATGGGCACCCCCGAAGACCCCAAAGCTCTTGATCTTAGTAAGCTTCGTTATCATAAGCTGATCATCATGACCGATGCTGATGTGGATGGAAGTCATATCGCTACTTTGATCCTGACTTTTATTTATCGCTATATGACTGAACTGGTGGAGCAGGGTTATGTTTATATAGCCCAGCCGCCATTGTATCTTATTAAAAAAGGAAAAGAGCAGGAATACGCTTATAACGAAGATCAGCGTAAGGCATTAGTGGAGAGATTAGGTGCCGGAAAGGAAGATTCTGTAAATATTCAGCGATACAAAGGTCTTGGAGAAATGAATTCCAGCCAGCTTTGGGATACAACTATGAACCCGGATACACGAACCCTAAAGAGGGTCACTATCGAAAGTGCGGCTGAGGCTGATCGCATTTTTAGCATGCTTATGGGTGATGAGGTCGCACCCCGGAGAGAATTCATTGAGAGTCATGCTAAATACGCAAAACTTGATATTTAGCAGTTTTTCCCCGCTACGTGGAAAACTTAGGCCTTAATTTATAAGTTGTTAATAATTAGCCATTTACAGCTACCCGTCTGGAGCTTTAACAAAGTGTTCCTGAAATTCTAAACAGGGAACTCTCTGAAATGCGTAATTTTAAGCATCACTAAAAACTAATACCCATGTCTGAAGTAACACTAACCGCGTACAATGTAAAAACTAAGGAAAAGGGTGTTCCAATGTTGGACGCCGTTATCACTAAAACAGCCAAAGGAGCGTATATGGCCCAGGGTCATGATGGAAAGGGGAATAAACTAACAACCTTATTGAACGGTGAGAAAGCGCTGGCGGCCATAAAGGCAGGCATAGCAAAGCAAGGTTGGGAATAGAGGACAAGCATACTTTTCAATATATACCCGGCTACTTTAATAAAGTTGCCGGGTTTTCTTTTAAGTACGCTTTGCCGGATCTTACTGTTTAAGAAGTCTGAATTCCCTCTTCTGCTCTCCCGCTTCAATTTCGAGGAGATATAATCCGGAAGCAAACTTCGGCGACTGCAGATCGACAATGTGTTTTTGTACAAACCCATTTCCTTTCAACCTTAATTGCTGTGCGAGCTTTCCGTTTATATCGTACAATTTAAGGTTTACGTCTTTTCCCTGGTCCACCTGGTAGACAAGATTAAATATCCCATTTGATGGATTCGGATAAACAAGCCACCTGATCTCATCATTAAAAACAACAGGACGTATCGCAGAATATGTGAACCTGCCATCCGCGTCGACGATCTTCAAGCGATAATAACGAACACCGGATTTATGATTTTCAATATCGGCAAAATTATAAGATTGCACAGTCGTGGAATTACCGTGACTGCTTACTTCCCCGATCTTTATAAAATGATTTTGCTGAAACTCATCATTCCCTTTTGCCAACTCCACTTCGAAACGTGCCGTATTGTTTTCTGATGCTGTCTTCCATTCAACCAATACATCGTTGTTCGTTTTCTTTTTTGCCGTAAAACTTATTAACTCTACCGGCAGCGATTGGTTATTGCTGAGGCCTCCGTTATTGAGCCAAAACTCAGAAAAATCTTTTACTTTAAATTCTGCATAGTACCCTTTATCAAAAGGAACTTTCACGGCCTTTGCAGAATTAATGAATAGCCAATCCATCGAATTATCATCCGCTAATGTTCCGTTTTCTTTTGAGGTATCGGCATCATTATATTTCGATACTCCAAGTTCATAGGCCATGGAAGGTTTCGTACAACCCGGGCAACCAGTTGCATTGATCAGGTTTTCCGTTTCAGTGTCGAGAAAATAAAACCGGACAGTTGCCGAATCAGTAGCATGCGTTCGGTTGGTCGGCTTTATAGTTATATTCCGATCGTGATAATATTGTCCCCCGTTGTAACGGACCGCCGATGTATTGATATAAACTCTTGCATTAGTACTGCCAAGATCTCTTCCATTGGGGTTTACAGACGCGATTAGTTTACCGCCGTCTGTGAAATCAATCCAGTTGCTTCCATTCATTGTCCCTTGGTTAATGGTATTACTGGTATATGGGGGCCCGTCATATATGCCATAAACATTATCATAGATATGAATATCATCAACTGCGATACCCTCCCGGTTTACAAATGGATCGGAGGTCATAACGAATCGAAGACGCAAACGATTATAGCCGGTTGGTAAAGGGATTGTGGCAACATGCCAATTGGTATAATCCTGCACGCTCCAAAGAGGGTTATTTGTATAGGATTTGTCGTACCAATTTGTCCCTTGTCCAACCGCTCCAAGTCTTGTCCAGGTGTTTCCATCAGCAGAGTATTCCATGTAAGCACCGTCACAAAGATCAGTGGGGCCACTGCCGCAGTCTTCAAGATCAAGAGCAATACTTAAACTCAAAGTCGGGTTCGTCATACCTGTAATATCAAAACAGGGTGAATACAAGTAAGAAAGCTGCTGGTCTTTATAGGAGCCGCTCAGGTTTGTCTTCCATGCTTTACTGCCGCTGGCAGCGCGATTGATCTTCGATGAAACCGGAGTTCCAAATTCCCAGGAATTATTTTTGCCACCGGAATACCAAAAACCATCTCCAGGTGAATAGCCATTTCCACTTTCGAAATTCTCCAGGTATGGGAAAGAAGTTATGACAGGCGAGTTTCGTATAGACACAGTAACTGTGTCATTATCGCGGAAAGAATCATCCGCATAGTCAACCCATACTTTTATAATGTGAGCGCCTGTGACTGATAGATCAGCGGTGGCTGCAAAAGTATATGACACATTAGTATTACCCGCAATTGAGGGGATCGTCTCGCTTACCGTCGAGCCTCCGTCAACTGAAAACTTAACAGGAATATTATTTACAACGGTATCTGCGCTGTTACGAACCGTAACCCGGACAGGCACCGCATTATTGAGGCCGCAACTGACTACAACCGGTGTATCAAGGCTGATCATTTGTATGTCATTGTCGACTTTATACAAATGAATATCATCAAAAGTATATCCAGAGCCGCCATCATTATCTGCAGCTAAGATGTATCCGAATTGCCCAAAACGAACCTGGAAGCTCGTGGAAAAATCCTGTGAGTTTGCAGCAAGAATATCACTCAATTCAATGCTGGTTGATTTTTTATATAAACCTGTTTCAAGCTGGTTATCGTAAAGATCATAAACTTCTATCCACGGCTTCTGATCGTCTCCCCTGATCCATATCTTATTCGCATTATCAGGTCCCTGGCCGTGATTTTTATAAACAAAGTCGAGCCGTATATCATCAGGCGTATTAAAATGGGGTAGTAAATTAAATGTAGCCTTCAGCGAATCCGCTGTGCCACCACCATTAAACCTGTCTGCATCCAACGTCAATGCCTTATTGCCTGAATAAGCTATACCACTGTTTATAAAAGGTCTTACACGTCCATATACAGTTGAACTGTTGAAATCGTAACGATCAGCCCCGCTTAAACCAATTTGCCCACGGTAGTAAGTCGAATCGTCTGCCGTCTCAAGATCGTCCGTAAACCCTGCAACGTCAACAAGTGTTATTACGCCATTTGGTAATTGTTTTACATTGACCGTTAATGTGTCATTAGCAGTCACCGGATCAGTTGCAGAAGTATTTTCAACGGCCACTTTTAATTGATAACTTCCGACAGTTGAAAAATTATAGGTTGATGCAAAATTGTGTGTATATGTGCTGCCTGCGGCAACAGGCCCTGTGCCAGCTTCTGAAACAAATGCACCGTTATTCACAGAGTATTTTACATTAAATGTATTGACTGCCGCATCATCAAGATTTTTTATCCGGACAGTGACTGTTGTCGTCGCTGTCAACGCGGATGAAGTAAGAACTCTTCCTGACGCCGGGGCAAGTATGGCGTCTATTTTCAGATCATTGTCAGAAATACTGCCAGAGCATGTCCCGCTATTTGGTTGTCTTGAAATTGCCGGCGCTCTTCTTCCAGGTTTTCCATTTATTCTTGCTCTTACAGAAACCCAATAAACGGTGTCTTTTGACAAGCCGCTAATTGAATATGAGGTGCCGGCGGTTGTTCCCATTGAAACCATTTCATCGCCACGCAGCATCATAATTTCATAGTCAGTTGCTCCCGTTACTGCCGCCCATTGTAAGGCAATATATCCTTCGCATTGTGTGGCCGCCAATGATATGGACGGTACACCGATAATAGTGAAGGGTTGACTTGTTGAAGTGATCGCAGTGCTATTCCTCGTTATCCGTACCAAAGCTTGTTCGGTATTCACATTTGGTGCTGTCCATGCTAATTGCCGAAGATTGGCAGCAACATTATTATTTATGACATTCCAGTTTGTTCCATTGTCGGTTGAATATTCAAGCGTGAAAGTATTAGCAGGATTGCCATAAGAATCCCACTGAAGTGTTACGGATTCACCCGGCAAAAATTTTTCACCGCCGGCAGGATGTGTAATAACAGTTTCAACCGGAACGATATCATACACTAAAAAATATTCCTGCGAAGGATTTTGAGTGATGGCCGTTCCATTTATTGTTACCGTGTAAGTTCCTGATGCCGGATTGGTGATCACGACCTGCTCTATATTGTTGATGTGGTCGGCACCGGTTGACGCTGGGACGTTCACACTAGCATGAGCGGTATCTAAGATATAAGGAAGAAAAAGCGTGTTTGAAGGATTTCTCACTTCAAGGTCAACATCATTTACCAAAGTCGGGCTAGCTAATAAGGCTGCAGGTGGATCGTGCCAATACAACATTACTTTTAATTGCGCGGTATTAGCCGGCACAGAAATATTATGAACATTACTGCCTCCATTGGCAACCGATGAAATAAAATAACGACCATTCTCAAGCATATCCACAGATCTCAGCAAATTCATCCACCCGAAACCATAAGTATAATCGGGTCCTGCATTTCCAAGGTCACGAGCTCCGTTACAAAGTAATGCTTTCATCAAGCCGCTTTCCGGATTGACGCCTGCATTCAGTTCTTTATATCGTTGGTATAAAAGTGTCAATCCGCCTGCTACTCCAGGTGATGACATACTGGTGCCCCATGCAAAATCATATCCATTTGGTGTGGGACCAACAGATGAAATAACTGCATCGCCTAATGCACAGATCTCAGGCTTTGTGCGTCCATCATTGACCGGCCCGCGGCTGGAACTGAAATAAATAGTTCCGTCGTTAGACGTGTTACCAACAATAATGTCGTTTTTTGCTGACTGGTAACTGCCAAGTACGGTATGAAATGCTGCCGGATACGGAGCACAGGTTAAATTTCCGCTGTTGCCTGCCGAAAACACATGTTGCAATTTAGGCAGGTCAAATGCCTGCTGATCTATCACTCTTGAATAAAGATCATAAAGACCATTATAATAACAATCACCTTCAATATTCCCATAAGAATTATTTGTGATCATCATACTATCATCCTTTACATATGTGGCGGCATTTGTGATGATTCCTGAGAAGGCTTGAGTGATCACTTTTGCTTTTGGTGCATAGCCGGTATATAATTCATTTGCATTACCTGCACCTGCTGCCGTACCGGTAACATGTGTGCCGTGACGGCTCCCACTGCCAAGATCTGTATAACCCAAAGCTGCACGGTTAATGAGTCTCCCGTTAAAATCAATGTGAGTTTGAGGATCGTTGTTATCTCCGACCCCAATCACCATTGTTTGGCCTTTCAAATTCCGGCCTCCCGGCAAAGAAGATCCAAGTATATTGGCCCGTGAATCGGTCGTGCTTTTATAATTCAACTCTTTGTCTTCAGGAGGTGTGGGCTGCACAAATTCAATGCAGGACATTGCTGCTAACTCGGATACGCGATTCATGGCTATTCTCAAACCGATAATGCGATATGAACTAAGTTTAGTAGAAATAATGTCAAAATTCTTTTGTTTCAATTCTGCACTTACTTCCTGGAAAGAAAATGTTTTTGGAAAACTTATCGACACGTCAACGGTGCCTCCAACCTTCACAGCCCATGGCGGATAAATACCTTTTGCAAGATCAGGCTGCATTTTTTGTTCGGGTGTTAACGCGATAACCGATCTGGCTTTTACCTGTTCAAGCAATGCAGTGTTCAATGAGCTGGTAACTGTAACTGTGTAGGCATTGTTGGGAATATAGTCCAGTAATTCAATTCCGGCTTGCATCATTTGAATTCGTTCACTAACAGTAGGAATATGCTCAAATTGGATAATAGCGAAAGTTTTTCCTTCCAGGTGTTGTGATCGTTGATTGAACTGATCAATAAAAGAAGAGGAAATATTCTTTTCCGGTGTAAAACTCCCACTTTTCAACAGAAGTTGAGATGATGAATTTTTTTGTGCAAAAGCAGTGAATGAAATAAAATAGAAAGCACACATGAAAAAAACCGGGTTCAATCTCATAATCGCAATTATGACATTAAAAATACTATAAAAAGGCTGAAAAGTATAAGACGCTCCTTCAACTTATTAAGTAAAGGATAAATGCACTAGTCAAGTTGGGATATTACAATTATCTCTTTACAAAGGCCTTTATATAAACCAATTTGAAAGGTTCAGCGGAATTATTTTCAATAATAATACTTTTCTGAACACTATCAACATCATTAGTTGGAGTATACGTAACGTTGATTTTTGCTGAATCTCCCGGAAGTACAAAGTCTTTATCTGAATGTCCATTTGTGCAACCGCAACTCACCCCTATTTTTGTTATAAATAGAGTATCACCCCCGATATTACAAGCGTAGAAAGAGGTTTTGATCGTGTCGATAGCATTTACTTGTCCTAAATTAACTACGTCATTATCCACTTTTATTTTAGCTTGTTTTTGATTAACTGAATTTTGACAAGCGGTTAGAATCAAAATTATCAAGCTTAGAAAGACGTTATTTTTCATTTAAAAGATTTTTAATTATGCTTTTTTCTGAATTTATATAAAAGCTTGTTATCTCATTTCCATAACCTAAAACCGAATGTCGAATTTCCCCTTTTTTGTCTACAATAATTTCAAAAGGATAGCCGCTTATTTTAAGATTTTCAGATAAACCTCCATCCATATCATAGAATCGATTCTCAGGATTGCCTAATTCATTACATGTTTGCAGATATACATCATAATTATCAATCTGCCCATCCTGTATATATATAATTTTAAAGGCAGAATCAGGAATTTCACTACGAAGTTGCTTGAGCACCTTTTCTTTGATTCTACAGGGTATACAGTTTTTAAAATAAAATTCTATAAGGTAAACACTGTTTTTTATCAAGGGATTGATTTGCTGATTTGAAGTGTTTTTTAAAACGGCATCAGCGAAAAAGGTTTTTGCGCTTTCATTAATAAGATCGTGTCTATTTGCTGATAATTTTTTATATGTACTAGCAGGGTAAATATAAAATATCGAAAAAAAATAAAATCCGATCATAACAAAAGCAAATCCAATGCGTATCGTATCCTTTAATTTGAGCCATCTATAACCCAGGATGAATGATAGAAATATAGAGATCAAATGTAAAACCAATCGAACATCAAGACCTTTATTGGCAAAGACGACGCTTACGAATAATAAAAAAGTTGTTGTAATAAAAAGAATAATGGTAAGCCTCTGATCATAATATAACGATATGACTAAACCTGAAATAAAATACAGACCTATGTATAATGCGTTCGTAATAAAGAAATGTTCTAGAACATTAGAATAGCTTGACAATGCAAAAACAGCAACAGACACGATAACTGCTAAGATTGCATCTGTCGTCCTTTTCATAATAGCAAATTGTGAAAATCAGAGGCTAAAAACTAATAGCTGAAGAATAAAGGCAAATATAATTAACAAACTCCCGAAATAAATTCCTTACATCTTCCGTTACAACTTTGCGACCAAAACCAGCCACATCCAGAATCTGAAGAAGTACATGCGGGGTGTGTGTCGCATGTGAAACTATGTACGCAAAGTAGTATACTATAATTACGGTTCCCGCAAAAATCAGAAGATTGATGACATTCACAATTTGGAGTAACCACATTGGGAGTTATTTTCAAAAGAGAGTTGCTGAATATCATTGAAAATTTCAGCTTTTAAACTCTCATTAAAAAGTTTTGTCACCCTATATTTCCAGATATCAAACTCTTTTTCATTTGAAATTTGTTTTGCAGAAAAGAGGTTAACTGAAATAAATTGTTTGCCCTGTTCAATAAGCTTAATTTGCTCTTTTGAAAGATTAAGATTCTTTTGAGAATTTTTTAAATGACTGAGCCAAGTATATACTTTTTCTTCCGGAGTCAATAAACTAAAGGCGAGTTTCTGATCCTCTTTAGTTTGCATAGAAACAGCTTTTTCTACTTTTAGTTTACTAATAGTATTTAAGCTGTCAGTTGAGGTGGCTCGAAAATGACGGACACAAAATTCCGTTAGGTTAAATAATAAGAACTTATTCTTTGGGTAATGCTGAGCCGCTTTGTTTGTGCTTTATTGAAAGGGGCTCGATGCCCCTTTCAATAAAAGACGATTCTTCGGTATAAAGCATCGCCGTTTGTTTGTGCATGTCAAAGATATTTTTTTCTTTCCATTGCTGCTCAAATTGCATTGGAGACTTATAGTCCAGCGATGAATGCAGGCGAATGGTATTGTAATACATTTCTATATACTCAAACATTTCTGTCCGGGCATCTTCTATCGTTTCAAATATACCATCCTGGAGCAGTTCGGCTTTAAAGCGGCTGAAACAAGATTCCATAAACGCATTATCGTAAGGATTGTCGGCACGGCTCATGCTCTGTAGGATATCATTATCGTGAATCATCTTTCTAAACACACCTCCAGCATACTGACCGCCCCTGTCTGAATGAACGATAAGGCCTTTGGATATTTTTCTTCCTGCCAATGCTTTTTTAAATGCTGCTGTTATCAAAGCTTCGGCCATGTTATCATCTAGATGCCAGCCGACGATTTTTCTTGAAAACAAATCCATCCATTCAGCCAGGTAAGCCCACTGCCCACCGGTAAGTGGAATGAATGTAATATCGCCTACCCACACTTCATTGGGCTTTTGCGGCATTGCTCTATCCAATAACAAGTTTGGACTGATCTTATAGGCATGACGGCTATCAGTGGTTTTAGGAATAAAGCTGCGTGGCTGAATGGCTTTCAATCCATACTTGTGTAATACCTTGCCTGCTTTATAACGACTGACTGGTTCACCCTCTGAATAAAGTGTTTTGCTGATACGCCTGGAGCCATATCTGCGCTTATGTACTCTGAATGTATTGATGACGTTCTGTTCCATTTTTATCTTGCTTTCATTTGACTGATGCGTTTGTCCTTTGCGCCAGGCATAATAACCACTGCGACTGATGCTCAACATCCGGCACTGCAACTGACACGAGTATTTTTTTTCATTTGATTTGATAAAGACATACAACTTTGTTATATCGGACGGCTGAAAATGCCCAAGGCTTTTTTTAAGATATCACGTTCCTGCTCCAATTCCTTTATTCGTTTTTGCAGGGCCACTTTTTCTTCATCAAAGGAAATGTCCGGTTCAACACCGGGAGTTTCTTTTTTCTTCTTTGCCCGCTTGATCCAGTAATAGATCAGGTTGGTTCCAATACCTAATGATTGCGCTACATCCGGAACGGTACGTCCCGATTCAATCATTCTAACAACTTCTTTCTTGAAGTCTGCATCGTACTTACGACGCGTAGATTTGACAGATTTGCTTTCCATAAACTTTGTAAATTTATTGGAATTCTCTGTCCGTGGAAATTAGGCCATCTCAAGTTTCATCACTTGTTGAGTTTTGTTTTGTACAGGAAAAAATGATAAAAGAGGTAATAGCGATAATGCTATAGAGGATTGACTTTTTCATAAACAATAAGCTTTAATAGTTAAATAGAATAACCTAAGTTAGGATACCCCCCCCCACTATACCAAAAAATCTAAACAACTAAGCATTTACACTTAAAGAAGATCTTTTTACAAACTCACTCTTCTTTGCCAGATATTCATACATTTTGTTCATTGAATTGATCTCTGCAACAATCAGCAAAAAAAATTTTCCTGCCTGCTTCAGTTTTGCTTTATTGGTGTCGGTTTGAACGTAAGTAAGTATTTTTTTAAAAGTTTCTGATTCAAAATAGGGAGAGTCTGCTTTATTGATGAAATAGCATTTCAATTTTTCATCTTTCAATATTAATCTTTCAAATCCTAATGCAACTGCCAGCTTGCGGCATTTGACAGTAACAAACAAGTCTTCCACCTGCGGCGGTATAGGACCAAAACGATCGGCCATTTCCACTTTCAACTCCGCCAATTCCTCATCATTCTCACAATTATCCAATCGCTGATACAAGGATAACCTTTCGGTAATGCTTTCCACATATTCATCGGGTATCAATATCTCAAGGTCGGTATCAATCGTGCAATCCTGCACAAAATCATCCTGCCGTGATATTTCTTCTTTGAACAATTCTTTAAAATCAGTTCTCTTTAATTCACGGATGGATTCATCCAATATCTTTTGATATGTTTCAAAACCTATATCCGCCATAAAACCGCTTTGCTCGCCACCAAGGAGATTACCCGCCCCTCTTATGTCGAGGTCTCTCATGGCAATTTGAAAACCGCTACCGAGATCGCTATGTTGTTCCAGCGTCTGCAACCTTTTTTTTGAATCAGACGGAAGCGTACTCATGGGAGGCGCCAGCAAATAACAAAATGCCTTTTTATTGCTGCGCCCTACTCTTCCTCTTAGTTGGTGAAGATCACTCAATCCAAACTGGTGAGCATTATTAACAATGATCGTATTGACATTCGGAATATCCACGCCGCTCTCTACTATATTGGTGCAAACAAGCACATCATATTTTTTGTCGATAAAATCCAGTATCCTCTTTTCCAATTCATGACCTTCCATTTGTCCATGAGCATAACCAATGCTAAGATCGGGGCATAATGCCTGGATGATCGCAGCCATTTCTGCCAATCCGCTTATGCGGTTGTAAATAAAAAAGACCTGCCCGCCACGTTCCGCTTCAAAATAAATCGCTTCACGGATAAAATCTTCATTGTATATCTGTATCTCTGTTTGGATAGGCTGACGATTAGGCGGCGGCGTATTGATAATACTAAGATCCCTCGCACCCATCAACGAAAATTGCAATGTTCTCGGAATAGGAGTGGCAGTCAGGGTCAAACAATCAACCGTAGTCTTCAGCGTTTTAATCTTTTCCTTATGACCAACACCAAATTTCTGTTCTTCATCTATCACCAGCAATCCAAGTTCTTTAAACTTTACGTCTTTTCCAAGCAGTGCATGTGTGCCGATGATTATGTCGATCTTTCCTTCTTCTAATTTTTTCAGTGATTCTTTTTTTTCTTTGGTTGACTTGAAGCGGTTGATATAATCCACCGTAACAGGAAAATCTTTTAACCTGTCGGTAAAAGTCTGGTAATGCTGAAAAGCGAGAATAGTAGTAGGGACCAAAATAGCAGCTTGCTTACCATCAATACAGGTTTTGCTTGCAGCACGGATCGCTACCTCAGTTTTACCAAAACCAACATCCCCGCAAACCAAACGATCCATCGGCGATGAAGATTCCATATCCTTTTTTACGTCAGCGGTAGCTTTACTTTGATCGGGAGTATCTTCATAAATAAAGGAAGCTTCCAGCTCGGTTTGCATATAATTGTCCGGTGAATGGGCAAAACCCTGTTGCGCTTTCCGTTTTGCATACAGGCGGATAAGATCAAATGCTATTTCTTTGACTTTCGATTTTGTTTTTTCTTTCAGCTTGTTCCAAACATCGCTGCCGAGCTTATTTACTTTCGGCACAGTTCCTTCCTTGCCGGTATATTTGGCGATCTTGTGAAGCGAATTGATATTGACATATAATATATCACTGTCCTTATAAATAATGCGAACCGCCTCCTGCAGTCTTCCATTCACCTCTATTTTTTGCAAACCGCTGAATGTACCGACGCCATGATCAATATGGGTTACAAAATCTCCGGGCTGCAATTCCCTAAGCGTTCGAAGCGTCAGTGCTTTATTTTTATTATAAGCCTGCTTTACCCTGTATTTATGATAGCGTTGAAATACCTGGTGATCCGTGTAGCAAACAATTTTCAGGTCTTCATCTATAAATCCTTCATGAATGGAAGTAGCAACTGGTTCAAAGACGATGTCAGCTTTCAGGTCATCGAAGATGGTGCGAAGACGTTCCAGTTGTTTCGGATTTTCGGCAAAAATGTATAACTGGTATTTTTTGCTTTCCCAGTTTTTCAGATCTTTTATCAGCAGTTCGAATTGACGGTTGAATGCGGGTTGTTCCTTAGTATGAAATTCAATTTCGAATTGGTCGGCACCAGGCGATCGCTGGTAACCGAATTCAACAATGTGCCTTGCTATCAATTGCTCCTCAAAAATATTTGCATTGATAAAGTCATCTTCCTTTATTTCTTTCTTTACCGACTTGTCATCAGCTTCTTCGTGCAGTCGTTGCCTTTCAGAGTGAGTTTTTGGTTTTTCGGCAGTTTCCAACCCGTGGTTCACTATTCTTATAAATGATTGCAGATCTTCTTCACAATCCTTCAATCTTTCTTTACACCATTCGATATGCTGCATCCATACGACAGTGTTCCCGGGAAGAAAATCAAACAGCGAAACTTTTAGTTCATCTTCAAACTGCGTATCCACATTTGGAATGATGCTGACCTGCAATAATTTTCTTTCGCTCAACTGCGTTTCCGGATCGACGATGCGGATCGAATCTACATCATTACCAAACAATTCTAGACGATATGGTTTTTCATTGCCATAGGAATAGATATCCAATATACCGCCCCTGACAGCAAATTGCCCCGGCTCATAAACAAAATCGGTTCTTTCAAAGCCATAGTCCGCCAGCTTCAGTAAAGTATCTTCCACATTTAATACATCACCTGTTTTGATGTGAATGATATTAGAAGAAAGAACGTTGGGTACAATTACCTTTTCAAATAAAGCTTCAGGATATGTAACAAGAATTTTTTTATTTACCGTAATTGAAGAAGGATTGCCGCTTGCGATCTTAGTCAATGCCTCTGTCCGCAGCATCACATGCGAAGAGTTCAGCAGCTTATAATTCTTTCGGTTTTTAAATGATGAAGGGAAATAAAAAATATCCAGCGCTTCTGTAAGGTTCTCTAATGTGTTATGGAAATAGGCAGCTTCTTCTGCATCATTGAGCACTATTAAATGATTGAGTTGTGCGCAGGCAGGATGGAGAAATGTTGCGGCAACAGTAAACTGCGACGAACTTCCGTAAAGGTTTTTAAGATAAATTTTTTGGGGCTGGGAAAAAGAAAGCCTGTCCGCCAATTGAAAAAGGCGGGGGTTATTCTGAAACGGCATCAACAAATCCTTACTCATAATTCCCGGAGGGCAAAGGTAACGATACACACACAAACAAAAGCGAGAAAAGAGAGAGTGAAAGAATCAGAATTTGTGTGAAACTCTTTCAATTATTATAAAAAACTTGGTATTTATTTGTCGAGAATGATCTCGCCGATATTCAGCGATTGATTTTGCTTGATTTCCAGGTTGCCCAGCAAAACACTTCTATAAGGTGGTTTTGCCGTTACAAATAATTTATATATTCCTGGTTCGGCTTGCAGGGAAAAATTACCCCAGAACAATATCCGTCTTTAAGGTATCATTTGCCGCAACGATCCTGACAGCATCCGCAGCCTCCGCCGGAGAAATTGTTCCTTTGATAAAAGCCCGCGGAGAAAGCTGACTGCGGTTTCCGTGAAACGACAAAGGCAGATTTCCAATGAGCACAGTAAGTATCGTCAATGCATACATTCCTTTTTTCATAACCGGTGTTTGTACAAAAAATCCAACTACTATGCCAAGCCGGTTTATGATGGGCAATTATATGTAATTTGGTCAATTAGAACAGTTTTGTAAATTACCCTCAAATTAACAGAATGGCTCTTCAACCCTGGCGAAAAGGCAAAGTGATCCGGATTGATGATCATACACCGGCAACCAAGCGATTTTGGATCGAAGTGACCGAGCTCCCCACCTTCGATTTTACCCCGGGACAATTCATCACTTTCGATCTTCCCATTCATGAAAAAATAAATAAACGTGTCAGGAGTTATTCCATTGCAAGCTGGCCCGATGGCAGCAATGTTTTTGAGTTAGTAATAGTTTACCTGGACGGCGGTGCCGGCACCCACTATCTTTTTAATGAAATAAATGTCGGCAGCGAATTGACTTTTCGCGGACCACAAGGCGTATTTGTTTTAAAAGAAAGTGATCTCGAAAAAGATATATTTCTCATTTGCACGGGTACAGGCATTGCACCTTTCCGAAGCATGGCAAATCATATCAAGCTGCATGATACCCCACATAAAAACATTTACCTGCTTTTTGGCACACGCACCAAAAAAGACGTTTTATACTATGAAGAAATGTCTGAATTAAGCAAGAATTTACCCGGCTTTCATTATATGCCCACGCTTTCTCGTGAAGATTGGGAAGGACGCAAAGGTTATGTCCATTCTATATATGAAGAGCTATGTGCAGCAAGGCAACCTGCCAGTTTTTTTCTTTGCGGCTGGAAGAATATGATCGACGAGGCCAAAAAAAGGATCGTTGATATGGGATATGATAAAAAAGCTATTCACCAGGAATTATATGGATAAAATGTAATGGACAGGCAAGTGATTTTAAATATGATATTCGGCAAACCTGCAATTGATATCTCTCATAGCTGACTTTAATCCATAGTTACTATATTCGTGCAAATCAATTTCCCATGGGTGCCTCCTCACTCATTGTTCTAATGATAGCTGCCGTTGCTTTCTCCGGCATTGCAATTCTTGTTTCCAAATTTGTTTTAAAAGCAACAAAAAATAATCAAAAAGGCGAGCCTTATGAATGCGGTATCCCTACGCAGGGTCCGAGCTGGATACAGTTTAATGTTGGTTACTATTTGTTTGCTCTTATCTTTCTGATTTTTGATGTTGAGTTGATCTTTTTATACCCCTGGGCTGTTGTAGTAAAAAGCGTCGGATGGCTCGCATTAATAGAAATTGTAATCTTCTTTTTTATTCTGTTTATGGGATTTTTATATGCACATAAAAAAGGAGCGTTGAAATGGCAATGAGTAAATTCAAAAAAAGAAATCCGTAGATCGAATGAATGAAGTTCCCAATAAAGACACATTGGCTTTCCCGCAAGGAAATTCTTTCCCTGGGGAAGTCCATCCAACTCCGTCCGGCGGAATATTAGTGAGCAAACTGGATGATATCATTAACTGGGCAAGATCAAATTCGTTGTGGCCGTTGGTTTTCGGAACAAGTTGCTGCGCCATTGAAATGATGAGTACAGCCGCTGCAAAATACGATTGGTCACGATTTGGCTTTGAAGTGGCACGGGCTACGCCAAGACAAGCTGATGTAATTATTATTGCGGGAACGATCGTAAATAAAATGGCGCCGGTATTGAAAAGGTTATACGATCAAATGGCAGATCCGAAATATGTCATTGCTATGGGAGCCTGTGCGACAAGTGGTGGGCCATTTTTCTATAATACTTATTCCGTGGTAAAAGGAGCGGATCATGTAATACCCGTTGATGTGTACGTAGCCGGATGTCCCCCAAGACCCGAAGCATTATTGCATGCAATGATAAACTTACAGGAAAAGATAAAAAGTGGTTTGACAAGAGAACAAATAAGAATGGAAAAACCTGAAACCTCTATTCCCTGAAGGGGTTTTGGCAGTTTCTAAAAATCTGACAGAGCCAGATGACAAAAGAAGATTTAAAAATAAAGTTACAAGAATCATTTCCCGCGGCCACCCTTGATGAAAGCAGTGAATGGCTCAATATGAATATTGCTCCCGGTGATTTTTTACAATCAGCTCAGCTTCTCCGTCATGATCCCAGTTTGAATTTCAATTATCTTTTTTGCCTGACTTGTGTGGATTGGAAGACACATCTTACAATGGTCTATCATTTTACCTCGACGGATCACCGCCAAACTGTAGTAGTAAAAGTTCAGTTGGATAGGAATAAACCTGAAATCGAGACCGTGTCGAATATATGGCGGACTGCAGATTTTAATGAACGTGAAGTATACGAGATGTTTGGTGTGAATTTTTTGAACCATCCTGATCTTCGATTATTGATCTTACCGGATGGATGGGAAGGAAAAAATCCATTGCGAAAAGATTTTGAAGATCCCGTTAATATGATAAAACTATGATGTACCGGGAAACTGAAATAATACAACAACCCAGTGCAGCCGAACCAGACGGTTTCGGCGACATGGTTATCAATGTTGGTCCGCAGCATCCTTCGACTCATGGAGTGCTGCATCTGATCATTACGTTGAATGGAGAGACTATCAAGAAAGTAGATGTCCATCTCGGCTATATTCATCGTTCCATCGAAAAAATGTGTGAGAGTTTAAGTTTCCGACAGTTTATATATGTGACAAGCAAAATGGATTATCTCTCTTCGCATATCAACAACCATGGTTGCTGCTTATGCGTCGAAAAAGGGCTGCAGGTAGAAATTCCGCCACGTGCACAAGTGATACGGGTGCTGATGGATGAGTTAACCCGGTTGGCCTCACACCAGTTATGGTGGGGTGCATTAGGCATGGATGTAGGTGCGCTCACTCCTTTTTTTCATGCATTCCGCGAAAGAGAGATGATCAATGATATATTTGAAGAAACCTGTGGCACACGTTTAACCATGAATTATATGGTGCCGGGTGGTGTGATGGCTGACCTGCATCCTAATTTTCAAAGACATGTCCATGAATTCATTGATCAATTCAAAAAGAAGATCGACGAGTATGATGAATTACTTACGGGTAATGTTATTTTTCAGAACCGGATGAAAGATGTTGGGTATATTTCCAGGGAAGATGCGATCTCCTACGGATGCACTGGTCCGACAGCCAGGGGAAGCGGCGTGCAATGCGATATACGTAAATTATATCCGTATGAAATATATGACAAACTTCAGTTTGACGAGATCATTGAGACCGGGTGCGATTCATTTGCACGTTACCTTGTGCGGATGAAAGAAATGAGACAATCATTGTCCATCGTTGAACAGTTGATTGATAATATTCCGGAAGGCGATTTCCAGGCAAAGACCAAAGCTGTTTTGAAATTGCCCAAAGGCGAATATTATTCAAGAGTAGAAACCGCCCGTGGAGAGTTTGGAGTATATATAGTAAGTGAAGGAGGAACGACTCCTTACAGAATCAAATTCCGTTCACCTGGATTCAGCAATCTGAGTGCACTCGATCGCATGGCAAGGGGAAGTAAGATCGGTGATTTGGTGGCGATGATGGGAACGTTGGATTTAGTGATACCGGATATTGATAGGTGAAATAATTGGCGTAACGATTGCAGATTTTAGATTTAAAGTGCAATCTAAAAAATATATACAGTGAAATACACACAAAAAAACAAAAAAAAAAACAAATCTGAAATCTAAAAACGACAAACATGCCTTCATTCGAATATATAGCAAACTTTATCATCAACTGGCTGAACAATACATTCAGTCCATTCTGGGCGACGCTGTTCGAATTTGTAATCGTGGGCGTCTGTATCATCAGCTTATTTGCCGTGCTTGGTTTGGTGCTTATCATGATGGAAAGAAAAGTGTCTGCATGGATGCAGTTACGACTTGGACCAAATCGTGTGGGACCAGCGGGCATGTTTCAAACCGCTGCAGATACACTAAAGCTCATCGTTAAAGAAGGAATGACACCTAACGGGGTTGATAAACTCTTGTTTAATCTTGCTCCGTTTATCGTTATGATCATCGCGATGGTGATCATGGCGCCGCTGATGTTTGCAAAAGGTTTCCAGATCTGGGATATTAATATTGGTGTTCTGTTTGTCGCGGCTGTTTCGTCTGTGTCAGTCATCGGCATTTTAATGGCGGGCTGGGCAAGCAATAATAAATATTCATTGCTCGGGGCGATGCGTAGCGGTGCGCAAATTGTCAGCTATGAATTATCAGCAGGTTTTGCAATACTTGCAATCGTTATTCTTACAGGCAGTTTAAGAATTTCTGACATTGTTAATGCGCAGGAAAATGGCTGGTGGATATTCAAAGGGCATATTCCTGTCTGGATCGCGTTTGTCACATTCATGATCGCCGTTACAGCTGAAACCAACCGTGCTCCTTTTGATCTTGCCGAAGCTGAATCAGAATTGACGGCTGGCTTTCACACGGAGTACTCAGGAATGAAATTCGCGTTGTTCTTTCTTGCTGAATATGTAAACATCTTTGTTGCATGTGCCATTGGCGCTACATTATTTCTTGGAGGGTGGCAACCGTTGCATTTCGGCACCGGCACACAATTCAATCATATTATGGATTACATTCCATCGAGTGTATGGTTTTTCGGGAAAACATTCTTCCTGATCTTCGTGATCATGTGGTTTCGTTGGACATTCCCCCGATTGCGTATCGACCAGTTATTGAATTTGGAATGGAAATATTTATTACCGATCAGTATGTTTAACCTGTTGCTTGTAACCATAATAGCTATTACTGGCTGGCATTTTTAAATGAATATGTTTTTAACGAAATACATATCGGATATTTTTAAAGGAGCCAGATCCCTATTAACCGGTATGAAGGTAACAGGCAAATATGCCTTGCGTCATCGTAAAGAAAAGATCACGCAGCAATACCCTGACACAAAAGAAGTATTGCCGGAAAGATTTCGCGGAGAAGTTGTCATGATGCATGACGAGAATAATGAACATGCCTGTACCGGATGCACAGCCTGTGAGCTTGCCTGCCCTAATGCCACGATCAAGATCATTACGAAGTTTGATGTGACACCGGAAGGAAAGAAGAAAAAAGCGCTGGATACTTTTGTATATCATTTAGAGTTGTGTACTATGTGCAACCTATGTATTGTTGCTTGCCCGACCGATGCAATTAAAATGGCAAACACATTTGAACACAGTGTGTATGACAGGAGCAAATTGATAAAGATTTTAAATAACCCCGGATCTAAGATCCGGGAAGGAGTTGAATAAATTGGAAAAATAAAATTCAGAGATTGGGAAATTTGTTCGCTTAATTTCGAAAATTCCCAATCTCGAGATCTCAAAACCAAAATGACTGCTTCGCAAATCATATTCTACATTTTATCGGCCTTTATATTGGGTACGGCTATTCTTTCTGTTACCACAAGCAAAATATTCCGGGCTGCGATTTGGTTGTTATTTTCATTGATAGGTGTAGCTGGTTTATACTTCTGGCTCGAAGTAGAATTTATTGCAGCCGTTCAGATTGTCGTTTATGTTGGCGGCATTGTAGTGCTGATCATCTTTTCCATTTTTCTTACACAGCAATCAGGTAAAAAAATGCCGAAAGCGCCCATCGTGAGAACGATCGCTTCCGCATTAGCAGTTGTATTTGGCTTTGCATTTACTTATTTGCTCATCCGCGATTATGGTTTCGAGGCTAGAAATAAAAAATTTGACTGGTCGGTGAATAAGATCGGTTCACAAATGATGGGAACCAAAGAAGGAGGATATGCACTCCCGTTCGAAGTAGTGAGCATATTATTATTAGCTGCAATGATAGGCTGTATTGTCATTGCTATGAAATCAAAACCAGATGAGAAAGTATAATCAATATTTAACGCATGCTCAAAAAGCCTCTCCGCCAATTGGCGGAGGAGGTTTGGAGGGGTCTTCATGATTCCTGTAAGCCATATATTATTTGTAAGCACTGCCCTTTTCTTTATCGGCATGTATGGCTTATTTACACGCCGCAACCTGATCACGATGCTGATGTCAATTGAACTTATCCTGAATAGCGTGAACATCAACTTCGTTGTTTTTAATAAATACCTGTATCCTGAAAAATTGGACGGCATCTTCTTCACCATATTTATCATAACCATTGCGGCAGCAGAAGCGGCGATCGCCATAGCGATCATTATTAACCTGTACCGCAGTCACCGGTCAATTGATGTGGAAGATGCAAGTGAAATGAAATATTAACCCTCTAAATCTCCCTGAAGGGGGACTTTGGAGCCTGATAGTATGATTTATTCTTCTTACATAGCGCTAATACCACTTCTGCCACTGGCTGGCTTTGTGTTGCTGGGTTTATTTGGAAGAAAATACTTTAAACAATCTTCCGGTGTCGTTGGAACATTATTGCTGCTGATTTCAACGGTGCTTGCCCTTTATACTGCGTACCAATATTTTTTTATTAATGGAAAAGTTGACGGAGCTTATCAATCCATTACAGCGATAAAATATACCTGGCTTTCTTTCTCAAAGAATGTTTCTATTGATATGGGCATCGTTCTCGACCCAATTTCGGTGATGATGCTCGTCGTGGTCACGTTTGTTTCTTTGATGGTGCACATCTTCAGTCTCAGCTATATGAAGGGCGAAGAAAGATTTGGAACATACTATGCTTTTTCTGGGACTGTTTACCTTTTCAATGCTTGGTCTTGTGATCTCAACCAATCTTTTCCAGATATATATGTTCTGGGAACTGGTGGGGGTGTCGTCTTATTTATTGATCGGATTTTATTATGATAAACCTTCGGCAGTCGCCGCATCGAAGAAAGCATTTGTCGTCACCCGATTTGCTGATCTTGGATTTCTGATCGGCATTCTTATCCTTGCTTTCTATGGAGAAACGTTAGATGTTAATACCCTTATTCAAAGACTTACCGATCATGAGTCACAACAATTCATTGCCATAACTACTGCCTCGTTAGCGGGAATCACTGCATTGACATGGGGATTGGTAATGATATTCATCGGCGGCGCCGGCAAATCTGCTATGTTTCCTTTGCATATCTGGTTGCCTGATGCCATGGAGGGTCCGACTCCTGTTTCGGCTTTGATCCACGCAGCAACTATGGTAGTCGCGGGTGTTTTCCTGGTGGCAAGACTATTTCCGCTTTTTACACTTACGCAAGCTGCGTTAAGTATCGTAACATTTGTCGGATTGATCTCTGCCTTCCTCGCAGCTATTATTGCCTGCACACAAACAGACATAAAACGAGTGCTTGCCTATTCTACCATGTCGCAGATCGGTTATATGATGTTTGCATTAGGTGTGTCTGATAGTGATAACGGTGGAATCCTTGCGCATTCAACATTGGGTTATACTGGATCCATGTTCCATTTATTCACACATGCATTTTTTAAATCACTTATTATTCCTGTGTGCAGGTGCTATCATTCATGTTATGCATAGCAATGAGATTAAAGACATGGGTGGACTAAGAAAATATATGCCTAGTCACACATATTCACTTTTCTTGTAGCCTGCCTGGCCATTGCCGGCATACCACCTTTCTCTGGATTTTTCAGCAAAGAGGAAATTTTAATAGCGGCATAAATTCAAGCAAAATAATATACTCAGTAGCTTTATTCACTTCTGGCCTGACAGCTTTCTATATGTTTCGTTTATATTTTCAATTTTTTGGAGGGATAAAAGCCCTTCCCGGAGAACTGGGGTACGTCATTACCATGGCGAAGGCACTTTTTCTATAAAATTTCCTTTGATTTTCTTGCGATTTGCACAATCTTCGCCGGTTTTATTCCCTTTTGGTAAATATTTACATCTACCGGGAAGCGTCGAATCGCATTTCGGTCCTATGTTCTGCTATTTATCCGATAGCGTTTGGTCTTGCAGGCATTTTACTGGCGATGTGGATGTATAAAAATGAATCCAGCCGCCCGGAAAAGATCTCAGCAACCCTTGGAGGTCTATATAAAGTAGCATATAAGAAGTTTTACATCGATGAGATATACCTGTTCATCACAAAGAAAATAATATTTAACCTGATCGGTCGCCCCGCTGCATGGATTGACAGGAACATTGTGGACGGAACGATGAATGGCATTGCATGGACAACAGGAAAAGTTGCAGCAATGATCAAAGGAATACAATCGGGTAAAGTGCAGAATTATACATTGTATTTCTTCGGAGGGATAATAGCGCTGGCAATAATTTTTCTTTACCTGTGGAAATAATTTATATGACCAAAATTCGAAATAATAAAATCGAAGCACAAAAGAAGAAATCATCGAGATGAACTTATCGTTACTGATACTATTGCCGCTCGTTACTCTGCTTGCCATTCTTTTTGCGAAAGGATTAAAGCAGGTACGGATGATCGCTTTTATCGGGGCATCCTTGCAATTGCTTTTATGTCTCTCATTGTTTTATTTCTATCAGCAGGAAAGAATAAATGGGAATACATCCAATTTTCTCTTCGAAGACGGCTATGTGTGGTACGAGTCGCTTGGCTTTAATTATCATATAGGTGTTGATGGCATTTCTGTCGCGATGATCCTGTTAACGGCTTTTGTCGTTATAGCCGGCGTGTTAGTTTCATGGAAGATCGAAAAGATGAGTAAAGAATTTTTCTTTCTTCTTATTTTCCTGAGTCTTGGCGCTTACGGTTTTTTTATTTCTCTTGATCTGTTCACGCTATTCTTTTTCCTGGAAATAGCAGTTATTCCAAAATTCTTATTAATTGGTATATGGGGTAGCGGTAAAAAGGAATACAGTGCCATGAAACTTGCCCTGATGCTGATGGGCGGTTCTGCATTGGTGTTTGTTGGTCTGGCAGGCCTGTATTTTAATACCAATGTGAACGGCGGACACAGTTTTGACATTCTCCACATAACGCAAATGAATATCCCTGTGCATGTGCAGAAAATATTTTTTCCCTTTGCATTCGTAGGTTTTGGAGTATTCACCGCATTATTTCCTTTTCACACATGGGTGCCCGATGGTCACTCCTCTGCGCCGACGGCGGCGTCTATGTTTCTCGCCGGCATTTCGATGAAGCTCGGTGGATACGGTTGTTTAAGAGTGGCAACATGGTTAATGCCTGATGCTGCCAAAGAATATTCTACTATAATCATTGTATTGGCCTGTATCGCTATTTTATACGGAGCATTCGCTACGATGATGCAGACCGATCTGAAATATATCAATGCGTATTCATCGGTCAGCCATTGCGGATTTATTTTGCTGGGTATCGGTATGCTGACCCAAACAGCCATCAACGGTGCGGTCATACAAATGGTATCGCATGGATTGATGACAGCCCTTTTCTTTGCTGCGATAGGTATGATCTATGACCGCACACATTCAAGACAGGTAAAGCAACTTGGCGGATTGATGAAAATGATGCCGTTTATCTCCACGGTTTTTGTTATTGCGGGTTTATGTTCATTGGGTCTTCCCGGCCTGAGTGGTTTTGTTGCTGAGATGACTGTGTTTATGGGTTCATGGGAAAAGGGAGATACATTTTATAGAATTGCCACGATCGTTGCCTGCGCTTCCATTGTGGTCACAGCAGTTTATATTTTAAGAGCTGTTGGATCAGCTATTATGGGGCCGGTAAAAAATAATGACTATTTGAAATTGGGAGATGCGGGATGGAATGAAAGGTTAGCGACAGTATTACTGATCATTGGAATTATTGCCATCGGTATTGCCCCATTCTGGTTAACTGATTTAATTAACTCGGGAACAGATGCAATTATGAATGCTATTAATAAATAATGATGAATTAAGAAATTATGAATGAAGAAAGCAAATCAAAAGCAATGTTATTCATAAACTATAGTTCAATATTCTAAATTTGAAATGATAGACGATTTTCTCATATTAATGAAACAGGAATTGCTGGTCACGGTGATCATCTTTATTTTATTATTCATTAAACTCGCTAAGAAAGAATGGAACACCGGAACTTTACTCTCTGTAATTAATGTATTGCTCTTTATCAATCTTGTTGCCGGATTTTTTTATATCCGGGAAGGAACGCTGTTTGGCGATATGTTCCGTACTAACGAGCTTTTGGCGTTTGAAAAGAACATACTGAATCTCGGAACTTTTATTATTTCCCTGCAATCGCATAGCTGGTTGAAGCAGCACAAACACGTACCGGAATTTTATATGTTGATGCTTGCAACTTTGCTCGGGATGTTCTTTATGCTTTCAAGCAATAACCTCCTGATGTTCTATCTGGGGTTGGAATTATCAAGCATTCCATTGGCAGCCCTGGCTAATTTTGATCTTGACAAAAGACGTTCGTCTGAAGCGGCGATGAAGTATATTTTTTCTTCTGCTTTTTCATCCGGATTGTTGTTATTTGGTATTTCGATGTTATATGGCGCAACAGGCACATTGAATTTTAATGAACTTTCATGGCAACTCACTACATTCAATTCGCTGCACATATTTTCTTTTATCCTTTTGATCGCAGGTTTTAGCTTTAAAATATCGGCTGTTCCTTTTCATTTATGGACGGCAGATGTATATGAAGGCTCCCCGATTGCGGTCACTTCCTATTTATCTGTTATCTCCAAGGGATCAATCCTGTTTGTATTGGTATCTGTTTTATATAACGTCTTCCAGGGCCTGGATGCAACATGGTATAAAATGCTGTTCCTTATTTCAGTGCTGACAATGATCATCGGTAATCTCTTTGCATTGCGGCAACAGAACATGAAACGATTCCTTGCCTTTTCATCTATTGCACAGGTCGGCTTTATTCTTATTGGTATCAGCGGTGAATCCATAGAAGGAAGTGCGTCGGTTATTTTCTTTATAATGATCTATGTATTCTCTAATCTTGCCGCGTTTGGTGTCATTTCACTGGTAAGCGCTGCAACCGGAAGAGAAAACGTGAATGACTACAAAGGATTTTATAAAACCAACCCTTTGCTGAGCTGGGTCTTGACCATAGCTTTATTTTCGTTAGCAGGCATTCCGCCAACGGCGGGTTTCTTTGGTAAATTCTTTTTATTATTGGCGGGCGCAGGGAAAGGTAATTACTGGTTGATCACTATTGCTGCGTTGAATATGGTGGTTTCGCTGTATTATTACTTAAGAGTTGTAAAGGCGATATTTATGGATGAAAATGAAAACCCGATAGAAAAAGTAAATGCTTCTTTATCACCGAAGATCGCCATGGTAATTTGTGTAGGAGGGATTATTATCACAGGATTAATGAGTGGGGCTTATAACTATATTCATTCATTATTGAAATAATAAATCCGAAGACCAAAATTCTAATTTCGAATTTCTAGTCTTCGATCTTTCAAAGCCTATGGCAATCAATAAAAATCATGAATTTGAGGAGCTGAATGGTATCAAATGCGCCATCGTGGAAAAAAATGCTTCAAAAGAAAGAGTGGAATTTTTGAAACAGCTATTGGAGTTCAACCGGTACAGTGTGATCGTTGTTGCTTCGCCACCTCCGAAAGTTGCACCTGCACCAAAACCTGTAGTAACGACCGAAGCGGGAACGGAGCCTCAACCCTTAAACCCTGAACCTCAGCAGCCGGTTCCGGAAACATTTACAGTGGGTGTAACTAATGTTGCATTCAATCCTACCAATGCGATCTTCGGAAGACTATTAAGAACAAAGGACGGACATATAGTAACTTTAGCTTACTGGGAACAAAAGGAAACAATAAGCCATGATGAAATTCCTTATTTCGACTAAAATCTATAAACAGGCACATCTATGGAAGTAAAAAATTTATTTGAACCGGCAGTGAAACAAGACATCATTGTCCGCATTAATAAGCTGACACCTGAATCAAAGGCATTATGGGGAAAAATGAATGTGGCACAAATGCTCGCACATTTACAGGTACCCATCGGCGTAGCAGATGGCTCACAAAAATTAAAAAGAACTCTCTTTGGAAGGCTGGTGGGCCCCATGGTCAAATCAATGATCTATAACGAAAAACCTTTTAAGCGCAGCCTGCCCACAGATCCTTCATTTGTTATGACGGGCAATGTAAAAGACTTTGAAACAGAAAAACAAAAGTTGCTTGCAATCGTAGGCAATTTCAGTGAAACAAGCATTGTAAATGAAACGCACACTTTTTTTGGAAAGCTGACCAAAGAGCAGTGGAGCAAGGGAACATGGAAGCATCTTGATCATCATCTGCAGCAATTCGGTGTGTGAGTTATTTTGCCTGTCCTACTCCTTCCATTTTAGTTTTATAGATCACATCGAGCAGACCATCTCTGAATTCATCATCTGCCAGTTGCCAGAACATGATGCCTCCCAGTTTTTCATTTATTGCATAATTGGTTTTCCTGGTTATTGATAAACTATCATCGTATGTTACAAAAATTTTTCTTTCTGCATTAAAAGAATAAGGAGCATTTGCCACCGGGTCCCAGTATTGTGTAAATCCATTGGCGGTGGAAATACTGTCGTATAAACGTGGATAAGATACCCCGTGATAAAAACTGGCCGGTCTATACAAACCATTATTGTTCGCATCCGTCACTTTGAACATGCGGGCATAAAATGCAGCACCAATTATGATTTTTTTCCGCGGTACGCCTTCGGCAATTAATTTTCTGACAGCATTGTCAGTGGATTGGTTTTGCTCCGGAGTCGAATAAAGCGGCGTATGATGACCGCTTACTTTGCTGAAACCATGCACAAGGTCATAACTCATTACATTTACCTTATCGAGGTCAGGTATTACTTTCTTCCATTCAATGGACGAATCAATGAACAGATCAAATCCGCCCGCCGCAAAACTTATCTCATATTTTTTGCCTAATTCTTTCCTGAGGGATTTAACAAGTAACGTGAAGTTATTTTTATCTCCGGGTGAATAAGGATGGCCGGGGTAACCTGGTATGGCCGGGTATTCCCAATCGAGATCTATTCCATCTGTGTGAAAGTATTGCATCAGTTCCTTTGTGGATCGTGCAAATTCTTCTCTTCCTTTTTCGGTAGCAAAAACAGGTGAACAATCCCCGCAACCTCCCCATCCGCCAATTGAAAGAATGACCTTAAGACCGGGATATTTTTCCTTATATGAAACCATTTTCCGGATACAGGCTGTATCGGCTGCGTTGTCTATTGACAACCTGTTTTCTTTTAAATGACAAAAAGAAAAGATCAGGTGAGTGAGTTTGCCAACCGGGAAACTATCCAGCATCGCTGCTTTGCCTGCATAATATCCGATCACGCTGATCTCATTCTTATTTTGGGCAAATGAATGAGCCGACAAAACAAAAGATAGAAAGACCAGGATGGTAACTCTTTTCATTGCCTGTAGTTTGTGTTTCGCAAAATCTCCGCAAAGATAAAAAT
>CAWAWY010000005.1:0-841099 GCA_963785915.1 uncultured Chitinophagaceae bacterium
CATATTGGTAAGTTCACTGAAATAACGAACGCCGACGGTTTTTATCCATTGATCTATCTGTTGCTGTGCATCGTGAATAGTCATAACAAAGTTTTTGGAGAATGCTTGCAATATAGCATGATTCTTGCCGTTATAGCCACCCGTTCCATTACCGTCCTACCCATTGAAGCAAAAAAATCAAACTACGAAACCAAATTTGGTATTCTATGACACTGCTACATATCCGCCGGCTTATTGCGACCATTGTCATCGCATTTATCTCCGTCATTATTCTTATGGATACTGTCCATGCCTGTGTCGCTGCCGATACATCCGGCAAACCGTATAAGATACTTACTTCCGGTAAACAGATCACTGTAAAAAGCACCAAAGACATCAAAAGTATTATGGTCTGGACGGCCAGTGGTCACCGCATTGTGGAACAAAAAGAAGTAAACGCTCCTTCATTTACTTTTTCCGTTAACGTTAATGAGAAATATTTTTTTGTAATGATACAGTATGAAGGGAAAAAGCCCTTTACGGAAAAGATCGGAATACAATAGTGAGTGGTGAATGGTCAGTAGTGAATGCTGTTATTCTTTATTTTTTGTATCTATTATTATTGTAACGGGGCCATCATTCAGTAATTCAACTTTCATATCGGCGCCGAACACTCCGGTCTTAATTGGTTGACCAAGATCATTTGAAAGCTGCTCTATCATTTTTTCATAAAGAGGAATGGCTACTTCAGGTTTACTGGCCCTGATATAACTTGGCCTGTTCCCTTTTTTTGTAGAAGCATGCAAAGTGAATTGGCTAACGATCAATACTTCTCCTTTCTTGTCCAACACCGAAACATTCATCACACCTTCTTCATCGTTAAAAATCCGGAGATTGACAATTTTTCCCGATAACCATTCAATATCCTCCGCTGTATCTGCATCTTCAATTCCAAGTAATACTAGCAGTCCTTCGCCGATCTGTGAATGTATCTTCCCTTCAATGGTCACGCTTGCTTTGCTTACTCTTTGTATCACCGCCCTCATAGTTTGTATCTTTACTGTTCACAAATGTAATCACCATTGACGCATTTGACCTATTTGACCACATTTGACTTCTATGACTCTCCTTGATTTTTCAAACGAAATACAATTCCAAACCACCCGCAGTGGCGGCAAAGGCGGACAGAATGTAAACAAAGTAGAAACTGCTGTTATTGGTTCATTACCCATTGAAGAGTCTTTGTTGTTGACCGCCGAACAAAAAATGATTGCAAAAGAAAAATTATCCAATCGTATTACCGCGGATGGTTTTTTACAGGTAAAATCTCAAATACACCGTACACAATTAGCGAATAAAGAAGAAGTGATCGAAAAGATCAATCAACTGATCGCAGGTGCGCTAAAAAAGAAAAAACCAAGGATAGCTACACGTGTAAGTAAAGCAGTCAAAGAAAAAAGATTAGAATCAAAAAAGAAACAATCTGAAATAAAAGCCGGTAGAAAAAGATTCAAACCGGGTGATTATTGACTTTCATCTCCAACCTGAATTTTGTAACTTAGTTCTCCAGTTGATACAGTGAAGAAAAGTTTTTTGACCATACTATCTGTTATTGCCTCCGTAGTCCTAATTTCGTATGGATTAGGATCATGCCGCAGGAATAATCCCAATCACCTGGTGACTTTACAACAGGTGATCCCCGATGGCTTCCCCACTCCTGCTTACACATTCGCTGACAACCCACTTACCAAAGAAGGTTTCGAGCTCGGTAGAAAATTATTTTATGATGGCGCATTGTCATTAGATGGAAATTTCCCCTGCGCTTCCTGTCATCAGCAAATAGCTGCGTTCGGAACTTATGAGCATGATCGCAGTCATGGCTATAATGGTTCGCATACATTACGCAATGCACCGGTCCTCTTTAATCTTGCCTGGCAAAAGAAATTTCACTGGGATGGTGAGTTCAATTCTTTATTTGATGAAGCAGCACAGCCTATTAACGGGCATATAGAAATGGCAGAATCTTTCAATGGCGTCATCAATAAACTAGAAAAGGATCCTGAATACAGGGATGAGTTCAGAAAGGTTTTCAGAAGTAATTTTATCCGACCTGAATTTATTTTGAAAGCATTGGCCCAATTTACCGGGTATATGACATCTGCGAATTCAAAATATGACCGGTATAAAAAAGGACAGGCAACTTTCACGACACAGGAATTAAATGGCTACCAGTTATTCAAAGCTAATTGTGCTACCTGTCATCCCGAACCAATGTTCACGGATTATAGTTTTCGTAATATCGGCTTACCGGTGGATAATTTTCTAAATGATTATGGAAAAATGCGGATCACAAATGATCCCACAGACTCATTAAAGTTTAAAGTGCCTACGTTACGCAATGTATATATTTCCGCAAACTACATGCATGACGGCCGTTTTAATACGTTGGCGCAGGTCATTAATCATTATCGTATGGGTGTGCAGCCAGGCGCTACTTTGGATCCCTTATTGACAAATGGCATTACATTGACGAATGCTGAGGCCACCGACCTAAGATCTTTTTTGATCACACTAACGGATTCCACTTTTATCGCCGATCCAAGGTTCAAAAGTCAATAAGCACCTCAGGTATCTTTTTTTCTGACCTTCATTGCTTCAAGTACCTTACCCTGATTTTCTATTTCCTTTTGCTGGTCCTCCTGGTCTTTGGCATTATCTTTTAAGTCTTCCTCCAGTTTCTTAATTTTCTTTTCCATGCTTTCCTGGTCATCTTTCAGATCTTTTAATTTCTTTTCAGCTTTCGCCAGTACTTCTTCCTGGTTCTTTATTTCGAAATCCAGATTGGCCTCTTCCATCACAGGTTGAAGACTATTTAAAAATGATCTTGCTTTAGCCGCCTCGATTGAGTTCCTGGCGTTCTCACCTGCTTTTAGAATGACCATGTATAAAACAGACCGGCTATTATCTTTTTTGCCAACAGTTTCTATTTTAAAAACATAGTCCAGGCGATCGCTACTGATATCGGGAACAAGGGCGTCTTTATAAACTCTAAACCCCTTATCCCTGTTGAACAGTCCTTTCTCCTCTTTACCGCGATAACCCAATTGCTCCATCTTGTTTACCAGGCCATCTTCTACAGCTTCCAGCGGATATGAATAATCTATCATAAAAGCTTCCTGTTTCTTCTTGTCATATTCGATCTTTCCTTCATAAGCCTGTGAAAAAACAGTTGAGATGAAAACAAGAGCGCTGAATAAAAAAAGAAAACTTTTTCTCATAACGGTGGTTTTTTACAAAGATAGAATAAAGCAAAAATGAATAATGAAGCTGTTAAAGAATCCTTTTCATCGTTATTGATTCGTTTTTTGAATAGTCATCATTTACTTTTGCTGACAAATATCCAATCCTTTTGAGCGGAATAAAGAAACTGGCCGGGCAAACAATCTGGTATGGAGTTAGTTCCATTGCCGCCCGCTTTATTAATTATTTACTTACTCCCTACCTCACCTATAAATTCCTTGACTGGCAATATGGTGAAATGAGCATCGTATACGCTTTCATCCCTTTCATGAATGTGGTCTATACGTATGGAATGGAAACAGCGTTCTTCCGTTTTGCCAATAAAGCCGATAAAAAAAATGTTTATAACAGCACCAGTATTTCGCTGATCACTTCAACGATCCTTCTTTCAGTGGTTTTAATTTTACTGCAACACCCTTTATCGGTGTTGCTGCAAATAACCCAGCATCCCGAATACCTGTCCATGGCTGCTGCGATTATTGGTTTGGATGCATTAACGACAATTCCTTTTGCAAAGCTGAGGCAAGACGGAAGACCGGTGAAATTCGCACTGACCAAAGTAGGCGGGATCATCATCAACATTGTAAGCGTGTATTTTTTTCTGAGTGTCTGCCCGGACCTGGCAAAGGATCCGAATAGCTGGGTCAGCGTTTTTTATAATAAAGACTGGGCTGTCGGCTATGTTTTATTGGCTAATCTTATTCAAAATATCGTAACGCTGTTGCTTCTTACAAAACAGTTTCTGGGGTTTGAATGGAAGTTTGATAAAGCATTGTGGAAAGAAATGATGATCTATGGGTTGCCGCTGATCATTGCGGGCTTTGCCGGTATGATCAATGAGACCTTTGACCGCATCATGCTGGGTTGGTGGGCGCCTGTCAGCTCGGTCAAAGCTGCTAAAGCTGAAGTGGGTATTTATTCTGCTTGCTATAAGTTATCTATATTGATCACACTCGCCGTCCAGGCTTTTCGTATGGGAGCGGAACCATTTTTCTTTAAACAGTCCACGGAAGAGAACGCACCTAAAGTGTACGCAAGAGTGATGAAATTTTTTGTTATCACTCTTTGCCTGATGTTCCTGTTTGTTATGTTGTACCTCGATCTTTGGAAACATTTTATCCGCAATCCTAAAATGTGGGAAGGGCTGAAAGTTGTACCAATATTGTTACTGGCGAATATGTTTCTCGGCATTTATTATAGCCTGAGTATTTGGTACAAACTGGGAAATAAGACACTCGCCGGTGCATGGATCACATTGGTCGGCGCCATTATCACTTTAGGGATTAATTATTTCCTGATCCCGTATTTTAGTTATATGGCTTGCGCCTGGGCTACGTTTGCGTGTTACGGAAGCATGATGGTGATAAGCTATCTCTGGGGTCAAAAAGAATATAAGATTCCTTACGCATGGAAAAAATTATCCGCTTACATTGTTATCAGTGTGCTACTATTCGCTCTTCATAAATTGCTGGTGAATTTTATCTTGTCGGAAATATTTTATTATGTAAGCGCTACTATTATCTTCGCAGCATTTACTGTATTCATTCTGAAAATTGAAAAAAAAGAATTTCAGCGCTTGCCCGTAATAGGAAAATACCTGGGAACTAATGTGCCTTAATGCAACGTGACAAACGGGTTATTCATTGCATTGCTTTGCCCGCAAAGACGATGGATTCAATGATACTTATTTAATAGAGTTTCACAAACGGATTATTCATCTTTTCAAATCCGATGGTCGTAACAGGGCCATGACCGGAATAAACTTTAGTATCATCCGGTAAAGTGAAAATTTGAGTTTGGATGCTGTTGAATAACACATCAAAATCGCCTCCCGGCAGATCAGTGCGGCCAATGCTTCCGTTAAACAATACATCACCCCCTATTACAAATCCACCGGCTTCATGATAAAAAGAAACGCTGCCCGGTGAATGGCCGGGAGTAAAACGGATCTCCAATTTTTCCTCTCCTATCTGTATGTTCGTATTTTCTTTTAAATAAATCAATGGCCCTTCATAATTATCAAAAGGCATTTGCCACATCATCCCTGACTGTGGAGCAAAATCCAGCACCGGCTTCTCTTTTTCATGTATATGAAGTTGTAGCCCCCAGGTTTCATATACGAATTGATTTCCGAAAACATGATCGAGATGGCAATGCGTGTTGAGAAGCAAAACAGGCCTCCATCCTGATTTTTCAATAGTGGTTTTCAATTCTTCTTTCTCTTCCGGAAAATAACAGCCCGGGTCTATAATGCAGCACTCTCCTTTTTCGTTATACAGGATATAGGTGTTCTCCTGCACGGGATTAAATGTGAACGCCTTAACGCTTAACATGGATGCTTTTTTGTACTTTTAAAACACAATTCACAGGTGAGGGCTTCTGAGGACATAAAGATACATTCATACATCCTCATTGACCAATTCATCGTAATTTGAACAAAATTTGGCAGGTCCTGCAGGATAAACCAACTTTTTATTCAATAATAACCATAACCGGCAACATAAGGTATAACTGTAACGATTAAATTAGTTATCAGAAACAGCAACAAGATTTATGAAGAAACTATCATTCCTGATTGCCTGCATTTCCTTTTTTTGGTGTATGGGATCGAATGCACAGGTGAGCACGGTGGAGTTCGGCAAGAACCGGGTTCAGTACCAGAAATTCAAATGGAAATATTACCAGACAGAGAACTTCAATACTTATTTCAGCCAGGATGGTCTTGGATTGGGAAAATATGTAGCCCAGATCGCCGAAGACCAGTTGCCGGGCATCGAAGAATTTGTAGAGTATGGATTGCAGCGACGCACTAACATCGTCGTGTATAACAATTTTGATGAAATGCAGCAATCCAATATCGGCCTCGGTGTTGAATGGCAAAATACAGGCGGCATAACCAAACTGGTGAATAATAAAATGCTGGTGTACTTTGACGGCAACCATGACAACCTGCGCCGCCAGATACGCCAGGGTATTGCACGTGTGCTGGTTGAGAATATTTTGTTTGGCGATGATCTTGGAGAGTTTGCTGCCAACCAGGCTTTGCTTGATCTTCCCAAATGGCTCACCGATGGTTATATCGAATATGCTGCGGAGAACTGGAGCCCTTCACTGGATGATGACTTGCGCGGTATTATGTTATCCGGCCAATACAGTAATTTTTATCAGTTCGCTTTTGAAAAACCAAATCTCGCAGGGCATGCTTTCTGGAAATACATCGCTGATAAATATGGTAAGAGCAAAACAACGTACTTGCTTTACCTGTCACGAGTCTATCGTAACCTGAACAGCGCTTCTCAAAAAGTAGCCAAGAAAAAATTCAAAGATGTGCTGCAGGATTTTATGCTGGAAATACCTCAGGGTTATTTTAAAGACCTTCGCGGACGTCGAAACACTCCTAAGGGCCAGTTATCGATCAGCGAAGTGATCGGTAAAAAAGATTTCATCCGTTTTAATGCGAATCCCCTGCCAAAGAGTTTTACCTATGCTGTAGTAGAGTTCAAGCAGGGAATATATTCAGTGGTACTGATGGAAAATTTTGTAAGCCGCAAAGTATTGCTGAAGTACGGCACAAGATCAAGGGAGGACGAAAAAAATCCCAACTACCCGATCCTTGCCTGGGATGGAAAGGGAACACGGCTTGCCGTTCTATATAGCCAGGAAGGCAAACTGAAGTTATTTGTGTATGACCTCGTGACCCGCGTTAAAATGGTAAAACAGGAATTGCCGATGTTTGACCAGGTGCAGGACATGAAATACATGCTGGATGCCAACACACTTTTGCTGAGCGCTATCCGCAGCGGACAAACAGATATTTATACTTATAAAATAGATAAGCAGACTTTTGACCAGATCACGAATGATGTGTATGATGACCTTGATCCCTCGTTTGTAGCATTCCCGAATAAAACCGGGATCATCTATGCCAGCAACCGTCCTTCGGCTGCAGCAGCGAGCAGTGATGACTCATTACCTTCCAAACATTTCAATATTTTCCTGGTAGATAACTGGAACAAGTCCGAGTTCAAACAAATATCGCAGCTTACTAATGTGAGGTTCGGAGACGCGAGATATCCCTCGCAATATAACACTACTCACTTCACATTTGTAAGTGACGAAAATGGCGTTAATAACCGCTACGCCGGATTTTTCAAAACGGAACGAGCCGGGCTGGATACATTAGTTTTTATCGGGGATGAAATATTGCGCAATCCCCCCATCCAGGAAGTTGATAGTGTATTGAGAGAATGGAACAAAAATGATATTGACTCGGTAGGCTTTGTTTCTATTACCAATGATTCATCCTATATATTCCCACTGACAAACTATCAAAGCAGTCTTTTGGAAACAAGAACAGCAGGAGACAATCAACAGGTAAGTGAGGTAGTAAAACTTGGCGATGTTAAATTGTTGTACCGGCTAAAGGTAGATGAGAATGCGCTTCATCGCCGCAATGTGTCAGCAAGACCTACAGAATATATGAAACAGGTGATGGATGCGGAAAGAAGAGCGCAAATGAAAAATGCGATGCAGGATGAGCAGGACAGGGAAGATTCATTAAAAAAGCAAAATGATTTTTTCCAGAATGAGTTTCAGAATGAAAAGCCTGATACCACGAGCAAAAAAGGACTAGTGGTGGAATCGGAACAAATAGTTAAACAACCTGTACTTCGAAAAGCAAGGTTATTTGAATACAGGCCTCCGAAATTCTTTGCCGATTATGTCGTAACAGGCTTCAGTAATTCGGTATTGCCGGTGAATAAATTTCAGCCTTATGGTGGCGGCGCCGGCCCGATCTATATGTCAAACGGTAATGACTTCAATGGACTTATACGCATGGGTACTTCCGATCTTATGGAAGATGTAAAATTTTCGGGAGGTATACGGATTGCTGCTAACCTTCGGGATAATGATGTATTGTTTGAGTATACCAATCTGCGTAAGCGACTTGACTGGGGGGTTCTTTATTATCGCAGCAGCAACTCTATCGGGGCCACTTTTGTTTCGAATGGCAATCCTCCTCAATTTTTGACCTTGCCTGCTAAAGAGTTTGAAACGTATTATCTCGTCCGGTTAAAATATCCATTAGACAGAACAAGAAGTATCCGGGCAACTGTAGGACCGCGTTTTGATAAATTGGTGATCACTTCCCGCAACCGTTTTTCATTGGAATTTGAAGATATTAAAACCACGTATGGCCAGTTAAGCCTGGAATATGTATATGACAATGCCATTAATCCCGCAACCAATATCTGGCATGGACTGAAATATAAAATTTTTGCGGATTGGTTTACCCAATTAAGTGATGCGTCAACAAGGGACGGCAAATTCCTTTTTAACGCGGGTTTTGATGCCCGGCATTATTTGCCGATCTACCGCAATTTGATCTGGGCCGTAAGAGCGGCAGGAGATTTTTCGTGGGGCAATCAAAAAGTGATCTATTATTTGGGCGGTGTTGATAATTGGTTCTCTCCAAAATTCAACGATGCCAACAAACCCGATCCTGATAACGATTACACTTATCAATCTTTGGCGGTGAATCTGCGTGGTTTTAAACAAAACGTCGCCAATGGTAATAATGATGTTGTGATAAACAGTGAAATAAGGTTGCCGGTATTTCCGACATTTTTTAATAAACCTATTAACAATGCTTTCCTTCGCAACTTCCAGTTAGTCCAATTCTTTGATCTTGGCACCGCGTGGAATGGCAAGTTTGATAAATTAGAAAGACCTTCAGTCGTCTATGGAAATGACCCCGTCACTGTCAGGATCAAGGCAGGCGGTATTGGTCCTTTTGCGGGTGGTTATGGTTTCGGCGCCAGGAGTACATTGCTCGGTTATTTTCTGCGGTTTGATGCTGCATGGCAAATGAATGGTTTTTTCAGAGGGAAGCCTATGTATTATTTTGCTATGGGCCTTGACTTTTAAAAATAAATGATTTCGATAAATCAAAAGTCCCCGAAAAAAAACGGGGACTTTCATTTGTCCATAGGGACTCATAAAACCAACCAACAGATTTTACCCGCTTACCATTGTATTTTTTTAGAAAAATGCATGATGACGGCCAATGTCAGGAATAACCCGATACTACCGAGAATCAGCGAATAATCCTGTAACTGCAGAATAGTAAAAACATAAGAATACATCAGCACTAAGATCACCGAGAGTATCGAGGTAAGTCTTGAAGATCGCAATAGGCCTTTTACAAACCAGGCGATCAATCCAACCGTTGCTATTGATGCAATGATGTAAGCAATATTAAAACCGGTATATTCTGAAAAGGATAAGAGTAAGGTATAAAATAGTATCAGCGCCAGCCCGATGAGTGCATATTGAAACGGGTGCACCGATTTTTTATTTACTGTCTCAATAATAAAAAAAGCGGCAAAGGTCAGCAGGATACAAAGGATGGCATACTTCACGGAACGCATCGTCTTTTGATAACCATTTACCGGTATAAAAAGATCGGCGCCAAAAGATGAAGATTCTAAATTATAAGAATCTTCTTTCCATGCCTGCGGAAAACTGCGTGTATGTGATAAATTTCTCCAGGTAGCAACAAACCCGCTGTCACTGATACGATGATCCGGTAACTGACCGCCGGTAAAACTCGGATCCGGCCATGTAGATGAAAGTGTTGCAGTGGTTTCTTTTCCTACTGGTGTAAAAAGCAATTGCTCCGATCCGTTTATACTGATAACTGAAGAAAAATTAATTTCTTTTCCCGGTTCAATTTTCACAGGCGTTATGAATCCCTCTCTCATCACCGCATTACTTATCGATGCAGGATTTAATATGAGAGTAGAATCATTTAACTGAAGATTTATCTCCTCCTTTAATCCTTTAGGATCAGAAAGCCCGATGCACATATAGGCTTCTGACCACAATACATTGGCGGGATCAATTTTTAATTGCTGAAGCGGAACTTCATTGATCTTACCACTGATCCTAATATCCGAAGAATACAACATAACCTGGTAAATTCCCCGATATCGTTTCTCAGGATTTACAACAGATTGAATGTTTAATTTGTCCGGTAATATGTAGGCAAATTTTTTGTTTGTTGCAGGTTGATAATTTACCTGGGTGGTTTCCGTATAAGGCAACACCAAAACAGGCCCTGTGATGGTTTGTTTCCCCGCCCACTTGCTGCTCACTTCCGTAAAAGCCTCTTTCTGCCTGGCTTCCCGTTCCTTGATAAGGTTCTCTACAAAATAGGCAGGTATTAGAAGCAAAAGAACGAGTCCGCCGATAAGAAAGCCTTTTATAAGCAATTTGCTTTTTTGCCAGGCATTCGCTACTACTGTTTCCATTGTCTGTGATTTTGATTTACTTATTTTATTTATTGACCTGATTAAAACTCTCCGCCATTTTTTTTACAGTAATGTACAGCAGGGTCATAAACACAGCATAACAAAAGATCATTCCCCATTCCATTTTATTCCGGAGAGGATGAATTACGATCTGCAGTAACTCATTGAAAAGAGAAAACGGTTGTGTGATCACATCCCAACTATTGTAGCGCAGATAGCGGCCGATATAAACGCCAAACGCATTCAACCACATAACTGCAAACACAATAAACAGGGAAAAACTTCTGCCGCTTATTTTTTGCAGAATGATCTCCATTTTCCGAAGTGAGGCAATGCCAAATAGCAAACCATTCCAGGCAAATGACAATAAAAGAAGCAGGTCAAACCATTTTGGAGCCGAAACAAATTCATCCAGGTGAAAAAGATCTGTTATTATATAAAAGGAATTCGGAATAAATAAAAGCCATGCGGAAAGTATCGCAACCAGTTTCAGTTTGTTGGCAACAATTTTTAAATTATCATATAACCAGTAACTGATAGCATAGGGAATAAAAGCAAGGAAGAGGTTCCATAGCAAAAAAACATAAGTTATATATCCGGTGACAAAAATCCGGGCGCATAATAATATAAAACTGAAACTGCATGACGCTATCAGCCATTGATGAAGTGTAAATGGCAACGCAGACTGCTCTCTTTGGGTTGATTGATTTAGCATTTAAAAAAATTTAGGAATAAAAATGAAGGCACCCGTCAAAACAGCAACAAAGGCAGCCAACAGGACTCCGGCAGCGGACATATCTTTTATCAATTTTACCTTCGGATGATATTCCGGTGTCATGAGATCCATGATCTTCTCAATGGCTGTATTAAAAATCTTGGCAACCCATACAAAACCTGTAACAATGATCAACGCGATCACTTCAGATTGCGATACTTTAAAATACCACGCCGCCATAACAACAGCTATCGTAGCAGCAAGGTGTAACCATGCATTATGCTCGTTTGCAAAAAAATTATAAATACCCTCCCAGGCATAGCGAAAACTGTTCATCCTGGCACGAAAGGAGAATTGTTTTCTTTTGAGTGAATTACTTGCTTGCATATTTTCTTGAATTTAAAAATGAGACCCCCCAATGAATTACAATGACTCCTATACAAAGTATCCAACCGATAAATATCATCCACCTCAGGTTCTGCTCTCTTTTTTCAATTTCATACAGTGATCTCCCTACTGCTACAAATGAATAAGGAGATGATTTAAGCGATCTGAGGACCATGGCCATTCTAACTCCTCTTTCAGGTTGCCACGTAAATACATTATCGCCTTTGTTCCTCGCAAAATCGAAAACACCTTTGGGCAGCGCAGGCATGTTTCCATCCAATACCCCTGTGCTTTGAACCGGTTCACCTTTGTCATTGTATAAAGCGGTGAAAACAGAAAGACTTTGAGATATCTCAACCGTATCTCTGCTGAACCATTTATCAACGATCCCTCCCTTCTTCAATTGATCACTTATATCCGATGCGATCTGTAATTGCGGATCATTGGCACTGGAACGATAAACCTGCTGAACGCTTGCATAAATAAGTGCGGTCAAAATAGTCACGACCGTTGCGGCAGCTAAATGAGTGAAGACATTTGCCTTTTTCATAAATATTTTTTTGTTATGATTGAATGATCAGCTATACCCTTTGCTCCCGCATGCATGAATTTCTGATTTTTTCCCTGGATAGGCATACACTGATCCATCCCGCAATGACGGCAGCAAAAGGAAAAATGACATAGCTTGTATGCCACAAGTTTCCGTCTATGCCCAGAACCTCAACCATTTGATAAGCAAATGCGACAGAAATAACAATAGATACAAAGAGAGTTGCTGTTTTAAGCGCAAAATCGAAACCCATCTTGTTTATCACTACATATAACAATGTAAAGACTGCCCACGCAAACCAGCCAAATATCAATACATACACCAGCGAGATAAGATACATGACAGGCAGGAACAACACAGGAAGTGTTAGTATCGCATATAAACTAACGGCCCGGCAATAAATTATAAATGGAGTTTTCATGTTTTTAGCTTTAAATACAATTACAATTTTCTCCTACTAAATAAATGAACAGGATCGCCAGCAAGCTCACACTAAAAGCAGCGACGAGAAGAGGAAACCACTTTTTCTCTACGGTAAAATGAAACTCAAACTTTTCCTGTGTGAATTCCCATTTTATTTTCAATACCTGGAAAATGGTGAGCAGGCATGCTGCAAAAGGGTCCAAAAGAATTAACAGGTTAATATTCCATCCCAAAGATTCTTTGATGCCTGGCTTTTCAAGTAAAGGAGCAATTGCATCATAAGGTCTGTCAACATTAAAAATGTATTTCAAAATTGAAATGCCAATAAAATAGGCCGTCGGAAACGAAAGCAGCAGCGCCGCCCATGTTACCCATTTTTGTTTTGCAATTGTCATAATTCAGAGTTTTTATTGATGATAAATTCTAAATGCGTGATCTTTTTATAACAAATACAAAGTGGTATAATTCCAATTACGCCAAAAGAACAATCAATTAGTCGCCACCAGAATGGTATGCCCCGGAAATGGCCGGCAATCATGGCAAACGGGATAATTAGAACGGAAGCGATCATTCCAAATTCAATGATCCATTTATTACGGACGGGATCTCGTAGAGGGCCAATAAAAAGAATGGCAAGCATGAAATGAGCAAAGGCAAGCCAGTCATATCCATAAGCGATAAAAGGATAATCCCTGTTTGTATTAAAAACGCCGGTGTAAACTTTCTCCAACCATTTCCCGATCATTGTATCAGGAGAAAAGCAACGGGAAAGAAAAGCTAATTCTCTTTCGGCAGGCATCGCTGTCAACCCGCTGACAAAAAGAACGATCATAAAGAAAATGATCCAATGTCGGATGGTCTTAGCTTGTTTTTTCATATTAAAAAGTGCTTTGCTTTTCAAAGTGTAAGTACAAAAAAATTATTTTACTCCTTTGATCATATTTTCGAGGGCTGTGATGTGATCTGTAAATGCTTTTTCTCCATTTTTTGTTACCGAATAGGTTGTATTCGTTTTCCTTCCTATAAATCCTTTATGCACTTTTATATACCCATTCTCCTCCAGGCTCACCAGGTGTGTCGCCAGGTTGCCGTCAGTGACTTCGAGCATCTGCTTCAAATCATTAAAACTGATCTCATCGTTCACCACCAGGATGCTCATTACTCCCAGGCGGATGCGGTTATCAAATACCTTATTTAAACCTATGATCGGATTTTTCAACTTTAAATTTTTAAACCATTAATCGACAGAACTCCTTTCATACTTCCACCACATAGTGATCCCATAAATAATATGCAGCAAACCAAACCCCAAAGCCCAGAAATACAGGCCGTATCCGATGAACTGCATATTGATAAGCCCAACAATGATCTCACAATATCCAAGATAACGGATGTCCGTCAAGGTGTACTTACTTGCATTGACCAAAGCGAGGCCGTAAAATATAAGACATGCCGGCGCCACAAAACGCCAGGCATCATATTGCAACATTCCTAAAATAAAAAAACCTCCTGCTGCTAAAGGAATAATCATATTCCAAAATAAGCGGCGCGAAGTATGATTCCATAAGGAAATTCCCTGCTTGTTTGATTTTCTCCATGTAAAATAGAACGCTGATAAAAATGCAGCTGCAAAAACGGCGGCAGATAAACTCAGTAATTGAACTTTAAGCTTATGAAATTCTTCGCTGTTCCAATAACCCAGATCATTATACCGGGCATAGTAATTTTTGAACATAATGTAGCGGGCAATAGCTGCTCCCACAATGGCAAAAAAGCCGGCTGCTATCCCGCTGAGACCGCTAAGAGAAATAAACCGGCTTGACCGTTCCATCATTTGCCGGATATCTTTGACCTCCCGAAGGGTGTCTTGTTGTTGGTTCTGTTCGCTCATAAAAAGCACTTTGAAATACAAAGTAAATAGAATAACTTAGTATTTCCAAATGAATTTTTCCGCTGTTTCGTTAAAAACAGGCCAATCGTTTGCAGTAAAGATCGCATCTGGCTGTAGATTTGTAGTCATGAGCCTTGTGAAATTCTTTCCGTTTATTTTATTTTCTATTTTATCAGGCTTTTCTGTGCTATCCATTTCAGCACAGAATAAGAACATCACGGGGATAGTAAAGGATGAACATAGCGGTGAACCTGTTCCCTTTGCCTCCGTGCAATTTAAAAATACAACCATTGGCGGTTACACGGACTCTTCAGGTATTTTTGTCTTCCACTTCCAGACACTTCCTTCCGATACCCTGGAGATCACCTGCGTGGGTTATCAGCCTTTCCTGTTTCTTATTGACCGGCAAAAAGATTCTGTCTTTATCACAGTTACTTTAGAAAGAGGAACCTTCAACGAAGCGGTTAAAGTCAAAGCAAAAGTAAATAAGGGCTTGTTGCTATGGAGAAAGATCGTTGAGCATAAGGAAAAAAATAACCGGTATCGTTTCGATAATTTTTCTTATGAATTATACAATAAGCTGGAAGTAGATATAAAAAATCTCAATTTTAAAAAAATATCCAAATTCAAACCACTCAGGCCAGCCGAAAAAATTATTAGCCAGAACATAGATTCAGCAGAAGGCGTGAGGTACCTGCCCACTTATCTCACTGAAGCATTATCCGACTACTATTATCAAAAAGACCCGAAAAGGAGACGTGAAATAATTAAAGCGGCCAATACAAATGGAATAAAGAATGAAAGTATGCTCAAACTGCTGGGTGGCATGGACCAGGTTGTCAATGTCTACAACAACTTTATTGCTGTATTTGACAAAGAGTTTGTAAGCCCGATAAGTGACAATGGCGACCAGGCCTACAACTATAATGTGATTGATACCCAGCAAATGGGTAGTAATCGCTACTACCACCTGGTGTTCACACCGAAGCGGAAGGGCACTAATACATTTGAAGGGGATTGCTGGGTGCATGCCGGCACTTTTGCCATTCAAAAAATGAATCTGCGTTTAGGCAAAGTTGCCAACGTTAATTTTTTAGAAACGCTGAGCATGATACAAGAGTATAAAATGATAAATGACAGTGTTTGGTTTTTGGCTAAAGATAAATTCGTGGCTGATGTATCTCCGTTTGGAAAAGAAAAACCCGGTTTCATCGGGCGAAAAACAACCACCTACAGAAATATTGTAGTGAATGATCCATCGGTAACAACCGAATTGGACAAGAACGAAAAGTTAGAAGAGATCATTACGCTTCCGGGCGCAAACAAGAAAGATAAGCAGTTCTGGGAATCTTCGCGGCATGAGGAATTATCCAAAACTGAAAGTGGCATTATCAAAATGATTGATACACTCATGGCGGCCCCGGTCTTTAAAAAATTCACAAACACCATGTATTTTATCGGCGCTGGCTATAAAAATATCGGGAACTATGAAATAGGCCCGTGGTATTATTGGGTTACATCGAATAACTGGGAAGGACTCCGACTACGATTCGATCTAGGAACAAATAAATATTTCGATAAAAAAGTATGGCTGCATTCTTACCTTGCTTATGGATTCGGCGACAAGAAATTAAAAGGGAAAGCCGAGTTTTATTATTTACCCAAAAAAACGTACCCAAGGACTTCCGTTTCGGGCTCTTACACAAATGACATTGATTACGGCCAGGATTATTATGGCGAGGTAACTTCCGATAATATTTTTGCTTTAGCTGTAAGAAAGAAGAACATACCAATCAAAACAATAAAGTCGAAAGAAGTACAACTTTATTTTTTTAAGGAAGTCACCCCGTGGATGTCTAACCGCATTACATTCACACATACTTCATCACTTCCCTTACAAAATCTTTTACCAATTGATTCCTTCAAAACAAATAGTAACAGCAATCCGCTTACAAGTTTTGAATTAGCTCTCAAGGTCAGGTTTGCATACCTGGAAAAATTTCTGGATGGCAGCTTCTTCCGCGTTAGCATAGGCAGTCCTTACCCGATCGGTGAGATCAACATTAATAAAGGATTTTCGGGAGTGGCCAGGAGTAGCTACGATTATACCAAAATTTCCGCCAGCGTATCTGATTATTTCAAAATTCCGCCGCTTGGAAGCGTAACCTGGTTTGTCTATGCAGGCAAAACATTCGGCACACTTCCCTATACTTTGCTTGACATCGCGCCGGGTAATGAATTATATTACTACAATAAGTATGCGTTCAACATGATGAACCGATACGAATTCATACATGATCAATATGCGGGTATAAATATCGAGCATAATGTAGGCAACGGAATATTCCGGCTGTTTCCCAAACTCAGGTTACGGCAGTTCTGGACCGCTAAGGCATTGTGGGGAAGTTTATCCGATGCCAATAAAGCTCTCAACTTTAAAGAAGGAAGTTTATTTCAAACGTTGAACGGAAAAACTTATCTCGAATTAGGAACCGGCATTGATAACATCTTTCGCTTATTCAGAATTGATTTTATCTGGAGAGTGTTACCATCCAAAGATATCAGTGAAACCACTAAACGATTTGGCATCTTTGGAAGTTTCCGGTTGAGTTTTTAAAATTTTTTTTAGACAACTTATCACTTCTCCTCTCCTGCGCCATTTTTTCTGATGGCAGGTGCATGAACTAAATATTTTTTCTGGCACCAGGAACAACATAGAAAAAAATTAAAAAGCAATTAGAATATTTTTATAAACTTATTACATAGTCAATCGATCATTTTTCTTACCTTCCTGCAAATCAAAAATTGCTTGCATGGCACCTCAATATATCCTATCGCTTGACCAGGGCACTACCAGCAGTCGCAGCATCCTGTTTGACACACACGGCAACATTATCAGCACCGCCCAAAAAGAATTCAAACAGATCTTTCCTAAACCCGGATGGGTAGAACATGATGCTGAAGAAATTTGGAGCACACAGTATGGTACGATGGCTGAGGCGGCCGCCAAAGCCAATATTACAATGAAGCAGGTTGCCGGTATCGGCATTACTAATCAAAGAGAAACAACAGTGGTTTGGGAAAGAAGCACCGGTAAACCGATCCACAATGCAATTGTTTGGCAGGATCGAAGAACAGCTTCTTATTGTGATGAATTAAAAAATGCCGGTCATGCAAAAATGATACAGCAGAAAACGGGATTGGTGATCGACGCCTATTTTTCGGGTACGAAGCTGAAATGGATATTAGACAATGTTCAAGACGCAAGAAAGAAAGCCGAAAATGGAGAGCTGGCTTTTGGCACCATTGATACCTGGCTGGCATGGAAACTTTCCGGCGGCGAATTGCATATTACCGATGTTTCCAATGCTTCAAGAACCATGCTATTGAATATTCACACGTGTGAATGGGATGATGAGCTATTAAAATTGTTTGATATTCCAAAAAGTTTGTTGCCTGAAGTGAAACCTTCGAGCAAAGTATATGGAACTACGGGAGGTTTTGTGACTGATTCACGCCTGCCTGCTGACAAGGCAGGAATTCCCATCGCGGGCATTGCAGGAGATCAGCAGTCTGCTTTATTCGGGCAAATGTGCACTCAACCCGGAATGGTAAAAAATACCTATGGTACAGGATGTTTTATGTTGATGAACACAGGAGAAAAAGCCATTGCTTCTAAAAATAATTTGCTGACAACAATCGCATGGAAGATCAACGATAAAGTTGAGTATGCATTGGAAGGGAGCGTTTTTATTGCCGGGGCTGTGGTGCAATGGCTGAGAGATGAGTTAAAGATCATTCGCACATCTTCTGAAGTGGAAAAATTATCACAGGAAGTTAGTGATACCGATGGCGTTTATATTGTTCCGGCATTTGCAGGATTGGGAACGCCGCATTGGAATGGTCATGCGAGAGGAACTATATTCGGTTTAACAAGAGGAAGCAACAATGCTCATATTGCCAGGGCTGCTGTTGACAGCATTGCTTATCAAACTTATGACGTGTTAAAAGCAATGGAAGCCGATTCGGGCATACAAATAAAAGAATTAAGAGTAGATGGAGGAGCGACCGTGAACGATCACCTGATGCAATTTCAAAGTGATATGTTGAATTGTAAAGTAGTGAGGCCAAAAGTTACAGAAACGACCGCTTTGGGCGCTGCTTACCTGGCAGGGCTTGCTGTAGGTTATTGGAAAAATATAGAAGATATACAACATCAGTGGCAGATCGATAAAACATTTTCGACATCCATGCCTGCAGAAAAAAGAAAAGAGTTATTGAATGGATGGCAACGAGCGGTCAAAGCAACTATAAGTTGGGCTGATGACATTCTATAAAGAATGTCAGGCTGAGCTTGCCGAAGCCGCGTTAAGTAAAAAATATTTACGTCATGAAGAGTGGTCACAATTATTATATATACATAATTCAATGCTCCGACGGCTCCTACTACACTGCGTAACGAATGATTTAGAAAGACGATTATGTGAACACCAGGAAGGATATAACAAAAGTTGTTACACTTTTACGAGGCGACCAGTAGAATTAAAATACTCTGAACATTATCATTATATCAATAATGCGATTGCGAGGGAAAAACAACTGAAAGGATGGTCAAGAAAAAAGAAAGAAGCATTATTTAAGGAAAATTGGGAAGAGCTAATAAGATTATTCAAGTCAAGGCTTCGACAAGCTCAGCCTGACATCAATCCGAAAGATTGAATATGAACAGAACATTAATGACACAACAACTCGATTCCACTCCCGAATGGGATATATGTATCATTGGCGGTGGTGCCACGGGGTTAGGAATTGCGGTAGATTCAGCTTCGAGAGGTTATAAAACCGTGCTGTTTGAAAAATATGATTTTGCAAAAGGTACATCTTCACGAAGCACAAAGCTGGTGCATGGTGGCGTCCGCTATCTGCAACAAGGCAATATCAAACTGGTGATGGAGGCATTAAAGGAAAGAGGTTTATTGAAAAAGAATGCACCCCATCTTGTAAAAAACCAATCATTCGTTATCCCTAATTATAAATGGTGGGAAAATCCTTTCTATGGAATTGGATTAAAAGTATATGATTGGATGGCTGGAAGTTTAGGCCTCGGCCCATCACAATTTTTATCAAAAGAGGAAACGCTGGAGCTGGCCCCCACTCTCGATCCGGAAGGATTAAGAGGCGGCGTTTTATATCACGATGGACAATTTGATGATGCAAGATTGGCGATCCATCTTGCCATGACAGCAGCCGATAATAATGCAGCAATCTTAAATTATTTTGGTGTGGAAGGATTAATAAAGGCTAATGAAAAAGTTTGCGGTGTTATTGTAAAAGATACTATTGATAACAGGCTTTATGAAGTAAAAGCAAAAGCAGTGATCAATGCAACGGGAGTTTTTACGGACAGCATTTTGAAAATGGATGATTCATCTGCGGAAACTCTCGTCAGTCCCAGCCAGGGAATCCATTTGGTATTTGATAAAGAATTTCTGCCATCCGATACAGCGATCATGATACCAAAGACCGACGATGGGCGGGTATTGTTTGCTGTGCCCTGGCATCATAAAATAATTGTAGGGACAACAGACACGCCGATGGAACATGCCTCTGAAGAGCCGGTAGCTTTGAAAAAAGAAATAGAATTTATTATGCATCATATGGCCCGCTATCTAAAAAAAGATCCCACGTATCCCGATATCCGGAGCATCTTTGCGGGCTTGCGTCCTTTGGTAAAAGGAAACACAAAAAACACTGCCGCTCTGTCAAGAGATCATCATATTTCAGTGACTGATTCGGAATTGATCACCATTGCCGGTGGCAAATGGACCACCTATCGCCGCATGGCGGAAGATGTTTTGGAAATTGCAGCGCATAAAGCCGGCCTGGAAGAAAAAGATTGTATTACGAAGACATTACATATTCACGGACATAAAAAAGATGTTGACTTCAAAGCTTCATTATATTATTATGGAAGTGATGAAGATCAATTGCGTTCATTAATAAAAAAAGATAAAAGCCTCGCTGAAACTATTCACCCGCAACTTCCTTTTATCAAAGCAGAGATAATATGGTCAGTCCAACAAGAAATGTGCATGACGGTGGAAGATTTTTTATCAAGAAGAACAAGAGCATTGTTGCTTGACGCAAAATCATCCATTGAATCGGCGCAACTCGTTGCGCAGGTAATGGCCGGAGAAATGAAAAAAGATAATAGTTGGGTGAAGGAACAAATTGATACCTTTAAATCCATAGCAAAGAATTATCTTCCTGCATAAAACCGATTGTTTATGTCAGCTTTTACCGGCGAATTTATTGGCACTGCACTGCTGATTTTACTAGGTGACGGTGTAGTAGCCAATGTTGTTCTTAATAAGACAAAAGGCCAGAACAGTGGCTGGATCGTTATCACCTTCGGATGGGCGATCGCTGTTTTTGTTGCCGTATTTTGTGTTGGCCCAATCAGTGGCGCACATATCAATCCTGCTGTTACAATTGGGTTAGCCATAACAGAACAATTTCCATGGGCTGATGTTCCCGGTTATTTATTAGCGCAACTACTCGGAGGCATTGCAGGAGCAATAATAGTATGGATAGGTTATAAACAGCATTTCGATCATACAGAAAATAAAGATCTGAAACTGGCTGTTTTTTGTACCGGGCCTGCCATTCGCCATAGAATGCACAACCTTGTAACAGAGATCATCGGAACATTCATACTAGTACTTGGAGTATTGTTTATTATTAAAGCAGGTCCCGCAGTTGAGGTGAATGGAGTCTCCGGAAAATTAGGTCTTGGCGCATTAGGGGCTCTGCCTGTCGCATTACTTGTATTGGGTATTGGCCTTTCATGGGGAGGGCCCACTGGCTATGCCATCAATCCTGCAAGGGACCTTGGACCACGTATTGCACACTTTATTTTGCCGATAAAAAATAAAAGAGATAGTGACTGGGGTTACTCATGGATACCGGTGATTGGACCAGTGATCGGTGCGGCAGTAGCAGCATTAGTATTCAAAATATTATAGGGTTAATCTGGCTTTATTGCCTGCAAGATTATGTTGCATGATCTTTTTATATGCTCATTTGAAATTATTAGTGGCGGCGAGACACGCAAACAATTTGAGCCAAATAAAAACCAATCAGCTAATACCCCCTGTAGAATACATTGATCAATAACATTTTTATTGGTTTCAAAAGAGTCAAACTGTACAGCGAACCATAGACCAAAAGAACGCACTGCTTTTATTTCAGGATGAACTAACAATGATCTGAACAATTCTTCCTTTTGCTTAACCGCATCAATCATGCCTTCGCCCAGCAGAACGTTCATTGCCGCCATTCCGGCCGCACAACATACGGGATGACCACCGAAAGTAGTGATATGACCAAGCACTGGGTTATCTGTCAAAACCTGCATCAATTCCCGGTTGGCGATAAACGCTCCAAGAGGCATGCCTCCACCTAGTGCTTTTCCAAGAAGTAAAATATCAGGAACTATTTCAAAATTTTCGAAGCCCCAGAGTTTTCCGGTTCTTCCAAAACCAGTTTGTATCTCATCTAATATCAATAACGCCCCTGTTTCGTCACATTTTTTTCTCAATGCCAGCATCCATTCTTTTGATGGAACAATGATGCCGGCTTCAGCCTGTACCGTTTCTGCAATTACACATGCCGTCCGGTCTGTAATTTCTTTTAGCGAATTGAATGAGTTATATTCCAAATGCAATACATCGGGTAACAAGGGGCGAAAGGCGTTTCTCCAGTATTCATCACCAATGATACTTAATGCCCCTTGAGTTGAACCGTGATATGATCTATTAAAAGCGATGATCTGCGATCTGCCGGTGACTCTTTTGACAAGTTTCATGGCGCCTTCTACTGCTTCTGCGCCTGAGTTGGTAAAGTAAACTGAGTTTAATGAAGAAGGCAAATGATCCGTAAGCAGTTTTGCATACTGCACCTGGGGTGTTTCTACAAATTCTCCATAAACCATAATATGCAGGTAAGCATCTAACTGTTTTTGGATCGCGGCAACTACTTTGGGATGGCGGTGGCCAACATTTGCAACACTGACACCACCGATCAAATCGATATATTCTTTACCATTAGTGTCGTATAGCGAAATACCTTCTGCTTTGACGATCTCAAGGCCTATTGGCGAAGGAGAAGTTTGGGCAATGTGTCTTAAAAAAAGTTCCCGTTGGTTCATATCATGCAAAAGTAAAGAACACACAGGCTCTCAAAGACGCAAAGAATTTCTATAATTTGCAGCTATTCATGTCGGACAACGAAAAGAACCATAAAGGATGCGGCGCAAGAGATAGTAATCGAAGTATAGTGGCTTCCCGCAAACCTTAAACAATAAACTTTAAACCCTATATCATGCCTGTAATACTTCCCGTAAAAGATAAACATCCGCAGTTTGGCAAAAATGTTTTTATAGCTCCCAATGCGACTATTGTCGGCGACGTTATCATGGGTGATGATTGCAGCATTTGGTTCAATACGGTCGTTCGTGGGGATGTGAATTTTATCCGTATTGGAAATAAAGTGAATATCCAGGATGGCGCCTGTATTCATTGCACCTATCAGCGATGCGGCACAACCATTGGCAACAATGTTTCGATCGGGCATAATGCAATTGTACATGGCTGTACACTCGATGACAATGTACTGGTAGGAATGGGCGCAATTGTAATGGATAAAGCAATTGTCCACTGTAACACCATCATTGCTGCCGGTGCGGTGATCTTAGAGAATTCTATTTGTGAAGCGGGAAGCATTTATGCAGGGATGCCGGCGAAAAAGGTAAAGGATATTTCGCAGGAGATGATCAGCGGTGAGATCAACAGGATTGCGAATAACTATGTGAAATATGCGGATTGGTTCAGGGAGAAATAGCCAATAAGCAATAAGCAGTTGGGAATCAACTGTACCAATTTCAATTGCACCTTGCTCAGTGGTAGTTTTACTCTGGCATAAGCAATTAATAATATATAATTTCGTTTTAGAGATAGTGAAAACAAGCCAATGAAAAAGCCAGTTTTGATAATTACATTTTTGAGTTTCTTATTCATGACGACCACGTCATGCAATCTTTTCAAACCAAAGTATGGTTGCCCGAGCAATGGAAAAAATGTTGGCGCTGAAAAAATTCTCAGCGGTGATCCGGCGGCAGAAAAAGCGGCAAGAAAAGCGAAAAAATTTAAAAGTTAACTGGTTATTGTGCAGCGATCTTTATTGAATCCGTGTCTTGTAGTAAAAGTCAAAAACGTTATAAATTTTTTTACTATGGGCCTTACCCTACGAACCACATTAGGATGCACCGAGGCAGTGATCGCCGATGACGGTGGATTAAAAAGATTCTACCAGATCGCTGATATTCTCACCGATTATTTCCGCATCCATTTTACCAATAAAGAAGACGATTTTGATGCTATTGACTGGGAATTTAAATTCAAAGGTCATCACCTGACCCTTCATTACAGCATCTATAATGGCATTTCGCTTTTCCCTACCAAGACCCGCGACGCTTTGAATAAAGACAACAAAGCCGTTGTTGATCTTGCCAATCTTTTAGAACCGAAATTATTTAGTCCAGAGAACAGGAACATTGCATAAGTCTGGATATCCAGCCTCACCTTGTGATTAATAACTTTTCCCTTCTATTGACCCAAGAATATTTATATAACTCACATAACGGTCTGCCGCTATAGATCCATTCTCAACAGCATCCTTAATAGCACAATCCGGTTCATCTACATGCAGGCAATTATTAAACTGGCAACCATTTAACCGATCCCGCATCTCAGGAAAATAATGTGAGACCTCCTGTTTTTCTATATCCACTAATCCGAATTCACGCATGCCCGGAGTATCTATGATGCGGCCGCCACCCGGAAGATCATACATTTCAGCAAACGTAGTGGTGTGTTGACCTTTTCCGCTCCACCCGCTGATATCCTGTGTTTTTAGTTGCAGATCAGGAAGAATAACGTTTAATAAAGATGATTTCCCTACGCCACTGTGACCGCTGAGAAGAGTTGTTTTATTTATCAATTCTTCCGCCACAGATTTTATTCCTTCATTATCTTTTGCGCTGACCAAAAAAACTTTATAGCCGATCGTCCCATACATTTCTTTCCATTGTTCAAATTTTTCCTGCTCCTTCTTTTTATACAGATCCGCCTTGTTGAATACGATAATGGCCGGCACATGATACATCTCCGACGCAACCAAAAACCGGTCAATAAACCCCTGCGAGGTCCTCGGCTCTTTTAGCGTAGCTACCAGCATTGATTGGTCAAGATTGGAGGCCACAATATGATGCTGATGTTTGAAACGAGGGGATTGCCTGTTAATATAGTTTCTCCTATCAGCGATCTTTATAATTGTGGCGGTACTTTCATTTTCGTTTTCGGTCTCAATTTCTACCTCGTCACCAACTGCAACAGGGTTGGTACTGGTGATCTCATCAATTTTAAAAACGCCTTTCATGCGGGCATTGTGCCACTTCCCCGACCTGTCTTTTACTGTGTACCAGCTTCCCGTGGACTTATAAATTGTTGCTTTCATGAGGCTACGAATTTACATGAATGGACACTAATTGAAATATTGGGAATGCCCTGAAGGGAGATTTATTCAGGCTGAACTATTGATCAGAAAAATTCTATTATGATCAGGAGAACTCTTTACCTGTGTTTAGCTACGTAAATCTGTGGCCAGACTAAGGAAATCTTTTAAAAAATGTAAGACGAAGTAATATTTCTATGAAAAGAAACCCAAGTGCAGCCAATATAAACGGAAGAAACCGCTCTTCATAGCGTTTATATGACATGACCTCCATCTTTGATTTTTCCAGTTTGTCAATTTGTTCATAAATGGTTTCCAGTGCTTCTTTATCCTTTGCACGGAAATACCGGCCGCCTGTTTCCTGGGCGATCTTTTGCAATAGCTCCACATCCAGAAAATCCACGGCAGGATTCTTTTGACCGGGCTTATTGCCTGTTATCTCTACAATAGATGAAGGAAGAGCGCCCATGCCAATTGTGTAGACCTTCACCCCATTCGCTTTGGCGATCTCCAATGCTGTCAGCGGATCGATCAATCTTTTTTCCGGCGGATCTTCTTTACCATCGGTCAATAAAATGATCACTTTACTTTTTGCTTCGCTTTGAGACAGACGATCCACCGCTGTCGCCAATCCCTCGCCTATCACCGTTCCGTCTGCGAGGTAAATGCGATTTTCTAAAGATCGTATCTGCGAGATCAGCATATTTTTATCTGTGGTCAGCGGCACCAATGAAAACGCCTCGCCGGAAAAAATAACAATCCCGATCCTGTCGACCGGGCGGCTGCGGATAAATTGTTCGGCTACTTCCTTAGCGACATCCAGGCGTGATGGCGGAATATCCCGGGAGCCCATGCTACCACTTACATCCATGCATATTATGATATCAATTCCCTCACCTTGTATTTGTTCCTGGTCATTTCTTTTTTGCGGACGTGCCAGGGCCAATATCAGACAGCTAATAGCCAGTAACCTTAAAATAAATGGAACATGACGAAACCGGTTTTTAGCAGATGAAACAGTAAAAGCATGGGTCGTGGATACCCTGATAGTAGCTTGCTTACTATTATATTTTTTTACATACCACCATATAAGCACAGGTATCCAGGCAAACTGTGCAAACACCAGTGGTTGCGCAAAATCTATTTCTTTTAACCAATCGTATAACATAAACCGTCTCTAAATTTATCCGCCTGTTGATATAGAAGTTTTTGTCAAGCTTTCAATAGATTCAATTGAATTTTTTATTGTCTCCAATGCAAGCTTATCATCTTCAATTGACGGGATGTATTTAGCAAATTTTACAAAATCGCTTACCCTCAATGCCTGTGAAAGTTTTTCAAACTGTTCTTTACTAAGCGATACGTCTTTTAACTGCACTACAAGATCATCCGTAGTTTTTTGCAAGGAATGAATATCGTTCTTCCGATAAACATACAACCGGAAAATATCCACCAATTGGGAATAATATTGTTTTTGTGCCGGCTTATCCCATTGCAGCTTTTCCAACTGCCTCATCGCTTCTTCATACGGATCTATAACGGGAGCAGCAACAAGCGGTACCGGTTTCTTTTTTCTTAAGAAATAAATAAGCAGCAGTATCAATAGCAATGCACCACCACCAATGGCGTACCACAGCCACCATTTTTTCTTTTCTTCGGGTGGCTTGACATCTATGATGTCTTTTATGTCGTGATATGCCTGCATGGAATCCATCGGGGAAAAAATGACGTCAATTGGAATAGTGTCAGTTGTCAATTTTTCACCAAGAGGAAATGCGGGGATTTTCCAGCTTCCCGAATCAAAACTGGTGATGCGGATAACCTGTTTTAAAAATGTGCCGCTGCTTGTATTGGTAGTATCGATTGGCGGTTTATCCAGCACTTCAAAATGAGGCAATGAATCAATAATAAAAAAACGTATGGGTTCATTCTCGGGAATATCCGCTTCCAGCGTCAAACGCATTTGCTCTCCAATAAGAATTTTATTTTTGTCAACTGTCGCCTTTACAGTTGTTTTATTTTGCGCAGACACAAATAGTACCGCAAAAAGCAGGGAGAAAAAATTGATAGCTCTATAAAAAACATTGCTGCTCATTAAATCATTGTGATCCCGCACAATGCGGGACAGGTCATCGGTTCCGGCTTATAAAAAATTTTTGAAGCACCTTTACATAATCTTCATCCGTACGAAGATGAAGCAAATCACTTCCTGCTTTTTTAAAGGTCTGCGTACTGTATTCAGTTACCCTGAAAAACTCTTCATGGTATTGCTGGCGGACAAACGAATTGCTGCTGTCCACCCATTTTGTAGTTCCCGTTTCAGCATCCTGAACCTGCATTAAACCGGCATCAGGCAGGTCCATATCCATTTTATCATACAATTTAATACCAATAATATCATGTTTTTTCGAAGCAATCCGCAAAGCCTGTTCATAATTTGCATCAAGAAAATCACTAAGGATAAAAGCAATACTTTTTTGCCTTGTCGAATTATTAAAAAACCGAAGAGCGGCACTAACCTGGGTACCAGTACCTTTCGGTTCCTTACTTAATAAGCCGCGAACAATATATAATGCATGATCCCTCCCCTTCTTTGGGGGAATGTAAGCCTCTACCTTATTGCTGTAAAATATCACCCCGATCTTATCGCCATTATTTACGGCGGAAAAACTTAATACAGCTGCTATTTCTGTAATGATGTCCCTTTTTCTTGCATAGACCGTTCCAAACAAAGAGCTGCCGCTAATGTCCACCATCAGCATCACAGTTAATTCTCTCTCTTCTTCAAAAACTTTACTGAACGGATGGCCGAATCTTGCCGAAACATTCCAATCAATAAAACGAATATCGTCACCCGGCGCATATTCTCTCACTTCTTTAAAAGACATTCCCTTTCCTTTAAAAGCGCTATGATATTCCCCGGTGAAAAGATCACTAGTCAGTTTCTTGCTTTTAATTTCAAGAAGACGAACTTTTTTTATTATTTCTTTTGTGGTCAACATGACAATTGTTGGATGCGTATATTATGGAACGTTTATTTGCTTCAACACTTCCTCTATCACTCCTTCAACATTTATACTTTCCGCTTCTGCTTCATATGTCAAGCCAATGCGATGGCGCAACACATCATTGCAAATACTTCTTACATCTTCGGGAATTACAAATCCTCTTTTATTTAAGAAAGCTTGTGATTTAGCAGCCAAAGCAAGATTGATACTTCCTCTTGGCGATGCTCCATAAGAGATGAGCGGCTTCAGGTTTTCCAGCTTATATTTTTCCGGATTCCTTGTAGCAAATACAATGTCAAGAATATATTGCTCTATCTTTTCATCCATATATATCTGCCTGACCAGTTCTTTTGCATTGAATACTTCCTGTACCGACACTACTTGTTTGACAGATGGAAAAGCCGCTCCCTGGACATTTTGCCGGATGATCATTTGCTCTTCATGCATCTTCGGATAATTAACGATCACTTTCATAATGAACCGGTCTACCTGCGCTTCCGGCAATGGATAAGTTCCTTCCTGCTCCAACGGGTTTTGAGTTGCCAGCACGAGAAACGGTTCTTCTAACTTATATGTCGTGTCCCCGATAGTTATCTGTCTCTCCTGCATAGCCTCGAGTAATGCAGATTGCACTTTGGCAGGCGCCCTGTTTATTTCATCTGCTAAAATAAAATTGGCGAAGATGGGTCCCTTCCTAACTATGAATTCATTTCGTTGCTGATTATATATCATAGTTCCGATCACATCAGCAGGAAGAAGATCCGGGGTGAATTGAATGCGGCTGAATTTGGCATGAATGGCCTGGGCAAGTGATTTAATGGTCAGCGTTTTTGCAAGTCCAGGAACTCCTTCCAATAAAACATGGCCATTACTTAACAGGCCAATAAGAAGGCGGTCCAGCATGTGGCTTTGTCCAACGATCACATGACCCACTTCCTCTCTCAATTTATCTACAAACTGGCCGGCATAGCTGATACGTTCATTTAACTGACGAATATCTTCAGCGGTTTTTAGCATGGGATTATTTTATATGTCACAAATTACGAACTAAGCAGTTAGCAAATAATTTGCCGGTATGATAATTGGTTAAAAATACTGAAACAAACCGGCGTATTTATACCATTTAATTGCAGGTAAATTTGTTTATTTTTGACGCTTATAATCCATAAATATGAAAAAACAGGTATCCCCTACTTTCTTATTTCTTGCAATTTCTTTTCTGTTCATCGCAGGATGCGGAAAAGATTCAACACCGGCACCACCTACAAAGACTGATTATATTTCACAATCACCGTGGAAATTCGATCATGCAATTGCAGGTGGTTCTGATATATCAGGCTCAATAAACGCATGTTTTAAAGATAATATTGCCACCTTCACAGCCGCAGGGAATATGACGCTTGATGAAGGAGCTAATGTATGCTCGCCTTCTTATGCGGGACCTTATACATGGGCATTTCAAAGTGGCGAAACAATACTTCATCTCAGCGCTCCTATATTCACAGGCGGCTCCAGCGATTTCACTCTGGTTTCTGTAAACGCTACCAATCTTGTGGTATCGCAGACAATGACTGTTGCGCCATTTCCTCCAACAACCGTTGAAGTCACTTTTAAGCACTAAGCTCAGGAAAGATATTTGCCGACGATAGGAACACGTCTGCCCACACCAAAAGCTTTACAACTAACTCTTATGATGGGACAGAATTGATTTCTCTTGTATTCATTGGTATTTACCAACTTTAATATCCGGTCTACCAGTGCAGGATCATAACCTTTGGCAATAATTTCATTCGGACCTTGCCTTAATTCTATGTATTGATATAATATTCTGTCGAGGATTTCATAATCAGGTAAACTATCACTGTCTTTTTGATCCGGCCTTAATTCTGCAGATGGCGCTTTGGTGATGATATTGACAGGAACGATCTCCTTTTTTTTATTTATAAAATGAGATAGTGCATAGACCTGCATCTTATATACATCACCCAATACACTAAGTCCGCCAGCCATATCGCCATACAACGTTCCATAACCTGTAGAGAGTTCGCTTTTATTTGAAGTATTCAACAAGATATATCCGAATTTATTAGCGATTGCCATCAACAAATTTCCTCTTGTCCTGCTTTGAATATTTTCTTCTGCAATACCAAAAGGCAAATCTTTAAAGACAGGTTTGAGTTCTATTAGAAATCTTTCATAAATATCTTTTATAGGAATTATGTCATAAGGATTGCCAAGATTCTTGCTTAACTGTTCTGCATCTTCGACTGAGTGTGACGATGAGAATTGCGAAGGCATCAGAATCGCTCTTACATTTTCTTTGCCCAATGCTTCAACTGCCAGCACCTGGGTTACCGCACTATCAATACCGCCGGAAGCGCCGAGTATAGCTTTACTGAAACCCATCTTTCTGAAATAATCTTTTATTCCAAGAATGATGGCGTGATATATCTCTTCGATATTCTTTTCACCAACCAGGTATTGAATGGTATCGATTTCGCGGCCAACGTCGAATGCGGAATAATAGTAGGCCTCCCCTGAATCTCCGGCTAACGAGGGGACTTTAGCAGCATTTGACACTTTGCAGAGATTTTTTAGATCGAATACCTGGTAATCCTCTTCAAAATATTTCATCTCTTTTATTTTATTGCCGTTGATATCATATACCAGGCTGCCTCCATCAAAAACAATTTCCGTCTGGGAACCTATAGCGTTGCAATAAAGCATCGGAAGATGATATTTAATTGTATGTGCTTTCACTATACTATTTCTTACAATGTCCTGTGCATAATTATATGGCGATGCAGACAGGTTGATCATCACATCCGGTTTGAAAGACATCAACTTTTCCATTGGAGTGATACGATACAAAGGATTGTCGCCCATATTCCAGATATCTTCACAGATCGTGACGGCCAGTTTTTTCCCTTTAAACTCCATTACTCTCCAATCATACGCCGGTTCGAAATAGCGGTACTCATCAAAAACATCATAGTTGGGCAAAAGTGTTTTGTGTATTTCCGACTTTATTGCTTTCTCATGCAAAAGAAAGACGGCATTGAAGAGATCCTTACCTTCTATTTGAGGATTGCGTGCCGGGCTTCCGATAAGCACACCAATAGTGTCGGCATGTTGTTTTATAATATCAATTGACTCGTAACATTTATTGATGAAATCATTGAACTCAAGAAAATCACGCGGCGGGTAACCGCATACGCATAATTCAGAAAAGACCACTAGATCAGCGTCCTGCTGTTTTGCCCAGTTGATACCCTCTATGATCTTCCGCCTGTTCTCTTCAAAATTGCCGATATGATAATTCTGTTGTGCCAGTGCGATCTTCATAAAGCAAATTTACGACCCCGGCATCTAATCCCTGGTTAGCAGTTCATAATGCCTTTCCGCTATCTTCGCAGGCAACATTTTATCACAAGCTTCGTTAATTAGGACTATGAAAAAAGTTTGGCTATTCCCCTTCTTCGCATTTTTATTCACCACCTGCAATAATAAAAAAGATACCCCTGATGTATCGGGAATAAAAGCTGATCTCAGTGTGCAAAGATTTGATGAGGATTTTTTTGCTATGGATACTATGGCTTTAGAAAAAGACATGTCAAAACTACAGATAAAATACCCGGACTTCACCCCGCTTTTCTTACAGAATATTCTTGGCGTGACTGATGAAAATGGAATAAAGATTTATTACCGCCTATACAAACCCGTATTCGATTCTTCGCAACAATTGTATAAAGATCTCGATGATGTAAAAAAGCAAGTTGAACAAGCTTTGCAGTATGTAAAATTCTATTTCCCTTCTTATAAATTACCAGCACGGATCACCACTGTAGTCGGTCCGATGAACTCGATGCAGGATTTTGCCATGATGGGTAATGGCGATTATACTCCTGATTTCCTCGGTCCGGATTTTATAGGCATTAGTCTCCAGTTTTATCTTGGCAAAGATTTTTCATTATACAACACGGAATATTTCACCAATAACGTAGCGCCGGCCTACCGAAGCCGGCGTTTCAGCAAAGAGTATATCATCGGCGATGTGATGAAACTCATCACCGAAGATATTTTCCCTGATAAAAGCAAAGGCAAGCCGCTTGTTGAGCAAATGATCGAAAAAGGAAAACAATGGTGGATGCTTGATCATTTTTTACCGCAAGTCCCCGATTCTATTAAGACAGGTTACACAAAGCAACAACTAACATGGTGCAAAGAAAACGAAGGTCTCATCTGGAGTTATATTGTCAAAAATGAGGATCTCTATTCGATCAACCCGGTAACTATACAAACATATATCGGTGAGGCGCCATTCACCCAGGGATTTTCGCAGGAACTCTCTCCTGGAAATATAGGTCAATGGATCGGTTGGCAGATCGTAAGAAAATTTGCTGAAAATAATTCAAAACTGAAACCAGAGGAGGTCATGCAAAGCACTCCAAAGAAAATACTGGAAGAAGCAAAGTATAAACCCAAATAGGACAAACTATCGTCCTCAACAAGGACTATATTTTTAAATTGCTTACCTTGCTGTTATCCGTTAACTTATTTTAGTAACCTGACATTATTATGAAGCTTCTTTCCGCTCTTTCTGATCCTGTCTATATACCGAAAGAAAAATATAATTGGTATGAGAAGTTTTGGCTGAAGCGGATGAATGATAAGCGGGACCTTCCATTTATTTATTTGCTTACCAAACTGCACCTGGTAGTTATCAGTACTGCCATCATTTTATACACTCCATTGCTTAAAGGATGGATATGGTGGCTGGCGGCTGTTCCCTATTTCTATATTTCACAGTTTTATTTCAAAGGAAGGTTTGGGCTGATGTTTCACTGTATCTGTCACCGTAAATGCTTTAAGAAACCTTACCAGTGGATCCATACCTATATTACATGGTTTGTTTGCCCGTTCTTTGGTCATGCGCCGGAAGGTTATTTCAGCCACCATATCGGCATGCACCATATAGAAAATAATATGGAAGACGACACGAGCAGCACAATGGCTTACCAGCGGGACAGTCTGCGGAGTTTCCTGGCGTATTTTTTTAAGTTTCTTTTTGTTGGTGTCAAGAATACTATTCTCTACTTGTATTACAGGAAAAGAAAGAAGATGTATATGCGGCTCACCGTTGGCGAATATGTTTACTTCATCTTTTGCATCGGGATGTGTTTTATAGATCTGAAAGCAACATTGGTCATTTTTATCATCCCGCTATTATTTGCAAGGCTGGTGATGATGCTCGGCAATTGGACGCAACATTCTTTTATTGACAGCACTAACCCGGATAATCTTTATACCAACTCGATCAACTGCATCAACACAAAATATAATGTTGTATGCTGGAATGATGGCTACCATATCATTCATCATCTGCGGCCGGGTATGCATTATACAGAAATGCCGGCAGAGTTTTTAAAACGAAAGGACGAATTTGCCCGCCAAAAGGCTATTGTGTTTGATGGCATTCATTATCTGCATATTTTCTTTTTCCTTCTTACCAAGCGGTATGATAAGTTAGCCGATAATCTTGTTAACATCAACAATATGTTCGAAAACAGAGAAGAAGCGATTAGCATTATGAAGGACAGAACGAGAAAGATCTCAATCTTAAAGTCTACCGATAAAAAGACTTTTTCAAAAATCGCTCATCAGAGTTACTGAGATGGAAAAGTACACCCTTCACTCAGCTTGGCAGTAAGCTCGAATGATAATGCTAACAGTTATATTGTTGGCAAAAATATTCAATCCAACTTTTAAAGACTTGTTTAAAATAATAATGGTTGATTGATCTAAGTACTCCCTTTAGGGAGACAGAGGGCTTAATTATTCTTCATCGGAACGATCATTTCAAAAGCAGGAATATCAACTTCGAACATTCTTTTATTGTTGAGATTTTCCATTTGATACGTTCCTTTCATTTTGCCCATTTCAGTGCGAAGATTGCAACCGCTGACATACTGATAGCTTTCACCTGGTTTCAAAGTAGGCTGTACACCCACCACGCCTTCTCCTTCTACTTCGCGGTGTGTACCGTTACTATCAAATATCTGCCAATTGCGACGATGTAATTTTATGGGAAAAGAATTGTGATTCTCCAAAGTAATACGATAAGCAAACATAAACTCCGATTGAAGCGGATTACTATAATCAGGCTGGTAAAAAGTAACCACGCTTACCTGCACTCCCTCGGAGATTATACTGCTCATAAAAATCGCTTTTAGTAAAAATAAGGAAAAAGAATGATGTCCGTAATTACTCTTTAAATTTGCCGCCTCAGGTCACAATATAGGAATAATTATGAAGATAGCTATAGCAAAAGGAGATGGAATTGGTCCGGAAATAATGGACGCCGTACTCAATGTTTTTCAGGCGAATAAAGTTCCATTATCGTATGAATACGTGGAAATGGGAAAATGGGTCTTTGATAAGGGTTTTTCCAATGGTATGACGCCGGATGCGAAAATTACGATCGAGAATCTTGGGATCTTGTTCAAAGGACCCATGGAAACGCCAAAAGGAAAAGGCGTCAAAAGTGTGAATGTAACAGCCAGGAAGACATGGAACACGTATGCCAATAAAAGGGTCTTTCAGACACTTCATGGTGTGGATACGGTTTTCAGTAAAGCTGCGATTCCCATTGATATCACAGTAGTTCGTGAAAATATCGAAGATACCTACGGCGGTATCGAGCACATGCTGACTCATGATGTCGCATTGAGTCGTCGCTTTATAACACGTCCCGGAAGTTTGCAAGTGATCAAGTATGCGTTTGAAATGGCAAAAAAGAAAAATGCAAGGCGAATTACCTGTGGTCACAAAGCAAACATCATGAAGATCACGGATGGTTTATTTCTTGAATGTTTTTATGAAGTAGCTAAAGAGTATCCGGATCTAAAATCAGATGACGTGATAGTAGATGACCTGTGCATGAAATTAGTGACACGGCCTGACACATTCGATGTGATCGTGCTGACCAATCTTCAGGGTGATATTGTTTCGGATCTTTGTGCAGGTCTTGTTGGAGGTCTTGGCTTTGCGCCTTCTGCAAATATTGGCGATCATATTTGCATTTTCGAGGCGGTGCATGGGACCGCTCCCGATATTGCAGGAAAAAATGTTGCTAACCCAACCGCGCTTTTATTAAGTGGAATAGCTATGCTGCGCCATTTAGGTCTTATGCAAAATGCCGCCGTTATTGAAAATGCTTTGCTTTATACATTAGAACAAGGAATCCATACGGGCGATTTTGGCGATAAAAGCAGGGCCGCATTAAATACCACACAGTTTGCGGAAGCGATCATCAGTAATTTTGGTAAAGAACCAAAGATGAATGCAAAGCCATTATTGCCCAATATGCCGGCGACACCCACTCATTTCAAATTAGACAAAAACCCGATGCTTGTGTCTGCTGAAATGGAAAATGAAACTATTGCGGGAGTAGACATGTTTATTGAAAGTGACGAGCAACCCGAAATAATTGCCCATAAGTGCCAGCGGCATGGAGGAGTGAAATTCAATATACTAAGCGTCAGTAATCGGGGCACGCAGGTTTGGCCGACCGGTTCAGTATTTACTAATCTTGTCAATCAGTATAATGTGCGTTTTGAAAGCATTGATGGCTCCCCACTCAATCAACAGGATATAATTGGTTTGTATGTAAGTTTAAGCGGCAATTTTAAAATTTGTTCATTAGAATTACTTAATAAATGGGGGGACAAGAAAGCCTATTCTTTGGCCCAGGGTCAATAAATATTTGAGATTTGAAATCTTATATTTTTATGTCACAATCGTTAAAGCACAATATCTAATGTCCCGGGATACTCATAAATATACAAACGGCGAAGTAACCGTAATATGGAAGCCGAAAGTCTGCATTCATTCGACAAATTGCTGGAAAGGTTTGATCGAAGTTTTTAATCCGAAAGAAAAACCGTGGATCAAAATGGATGGTGCTACTTCGGAAAGAATTATTGAGCAGGTAAAAAAGTGTCCGAGTGATGCATTAAGTTATTTTATGAATAATGAAGATAATACCGAAGCAGGCTGATTCACAATTCATCCAATCTTTTTTGTCTTTGCATAGCCGTTTTTAAGTAGCCACTGTAGCGATTTTTCTCTTTGATCGCCTTGTATAATGATTTCTCCATCTTTTGCGGAGCCGCCGGTTCCACAATAATTCTTGAGTTTTTTTCCTAAATCAACTAGGTCATTTTCGTTACCAGTAAAACCCGTGATCAAAGTAACGGCTTTGCCGGCTCTATGTTTTGTATCAAGCCTTATCTTTAAAATTTGTTGAGGAGGGGATGGTGTCTCAATATTTTTTTCTTCTTGTTTAAAAGAAAAATCGGGGTCGGTGCTATAGACAAATCCGCGACTGTCAGGTTTGTTCTTTTTACTCATCCTTAATTTCCTGTTTTCTATTTATTAATCACAGCTTTCAAACTCATATCAAGGCTCCTGGCCTGGTGTATCAGTGCACCAACACTTATATAATCAACTCCTGTGGCCGCAAAATCCTGTACATTATCCAGGTTGATACCTCCGCTTGCTTCGGTTTCAAATGTTCCATTGATCAATTTTAGAGCTTCCTTTATTTCAGCAGGATTAAAATTATCAAGCATGATCCGAAATATTTTTCCTTGCCCAAATGCAATTACTTTTTTTACATCCTCGATACTTCTTGTTTCTATCTCGATCTTTAATCCTGGTTTTTTTGTTTTTACATACTCATCAGCTTTTTGAATCGCATTTTCAATGCCGCCGCAAAAATCAATGTGATTATCTTTCAGCATGATCATATCGTATAAACCGAAACGATGATTAAATCCCCCGCCAATCTTTACAGCTTCTTTTTCCAGGAGACGGAAGTTTGGCGTTGTCTTTCTTGTGTCAAGCAGTTTAGTTTTGTAGCCTTTTAGTTTATCAACGTAGGCATTTGTTAACGTGGCTATCCCGCTCATTCGCTGCATGCAATTCAACACTAATCGTTCGCATTGTAAGATTGTTTGCACGGAAGCTGACACTTCAAAAGCATTTTCCCCAGCCTTCATCACGTCACCATCTTTTTTAAAAGCTTCAAAAAGAACTCCTTTTTCCCTGTATTCAAAAATTCTTTTCGCAACATTCATCCCCGCCAATATTCCGTCTTCTTTTATTTTCAATATTGCTTTACCTTTTTCGTCAACCGGAATACAGCAAAGGGTGGAGTGATCGCCATCACCAATATCTTCTTTCAATGCCTCATCTATCAAGTGCTGTAATTGCCGGTCAAAATTCATAATAGCAAAAATAAAAAAAGCCTTCCCGATAAAAGGAAGGCTGTACTTATTTATTTAGTTCAATTATTCTATAGACTGGAAGCGTATTTCTTTCACAACTTCTTTTCCACCTTTCGCTTTCATGAATACATGGGCTCTGAAACTACCGGACTTGGTCTGCAAAGTACCAATGCAGTAATGACCCCCCGGTGAATCACCTTTGTGTTTTAATTCAAATCCCTTTACAGCATTGTTATCAAAAAAATCTTTCAGGATCACCTGGGCCTGCGCTTTGCTATAACTGTCGCTTTTAACGGGGAGCGTTAGCTCCACTACGTCGTCAAAATATTTTGACAAGCTTTCAGAATCGCCAGAACGCAATGCTCCGATCACTTCGTCAATCGTACTCGGCTGAGTAAATGATGACATCATCACCATCGTAACAGCCATAAAAGATGTAAGTAATGATTTCATAATTTAAGTTTTCACAGGTTATTTAATCTAAAAATATGCCACACCATTTTTCACTCTTCCAACAGAATACTAAAGTACTAAAAACCGCCATTTTATCATCTTTCTCAATGCAAATACATTATTTGAATGTAGTTTTACACCGCAATGCCCCTGAAAATGAGTGTATTTGTACGAAACACGTAAACTCTTGTTAATCAATGGCGCAAAAAAAAGTTATTCTTGTTATCATGGACGGATGGGGCCTGGGTAAAGTTGCATCTGCTGATGCTATTCAAAACGCCAATGTTCCGTTTACCAAATCATTATATGCAAAATATCCCAATACTACTTTGACCACCTGCGGAGAATTAGTAGGGCTTCCTGATGGGCAAATGGGAAATTCCGAAGTAGGACATCTCAACTTAGGAGCGGGACGAATAGTTTACCAGGAATTACAACGAATTAATGTCGCTGTTAGGGATGGGTCGTTAGCAGCCAATGAAATTTTTTTGAATTCAATCCGCTATGCAAAATCAAATGGTAAAGCTCTTCACCTTTTAGGCCTCGTCAGCAATGGTGGCGTGCATTCTCACATCAATCACTTGAAAGCTATTGTTGATGTTTGCAAAGCTGAGGGCCTGGGAGATGTTTTTATCCATGCTTTCACAGATGGGCGCGATTGCGATCCAAAAAGTGGTTTAGGATTTATTAAAGAATTGCAGGCGCATTTGAACAAAACCGTTGGTAAAATCGCCAGTGTCAGTGGAAGATACTATGCAATGGATAGAGACAAACGTTGGGAAAGAATAAAGAAGGCTTATGATGCATTGGTAAATGGTATAGGTCAAAAAGCTACTGATGCAATTGCCGCCGTCGAACAATCCTATAAAAATAATGTTACCGATGAATTTATTCTTCCATCTGTAATTATTAATGAAGGTCAACAACCCCTTGCTACCATCCAGGATGGAGATGCCGTATTGTGTTTTAATTTCAGAACAGATCGGTGCCGGGAAATAACGCAGGTGTTAACCCAAATGGATCTTCCGGAATTTGACATGCATAAATTATCACTCCATTATACAACAATGACGCAATATGATCATAGCTATAAAAATGTAAATGTGATTTTTGAGAATGAAGATCTAAAAAACACTATTGGTGAAGTATTGGAAAAAAATGGATTAAAACAAATCCGGATCGCAGAAACCGAAAAATATCCTCATGTAACTTTTTTCTTTAGTGGCGGACGTGAAATTCCTTTTGATGGTGAAAAGAGAATATTAATACCCTCTCCTAAGGTTGCTACATACGATCTGAAACCCGAAATGAGCGCCTTTGAAGTAACGGATGCCTTGATACCAGAAATTGAAAATAAGACAGCAGATTTTATCTGCCTGAATTATGCCAATACAGATATGGTCGGACACACAGGTGTTTGGCAAGCTGCTATTAAAGCCGCGGAAACTGTTGACAAATGTGTAGAGCGTATTGTGACTGCAGGGCTAAAAAACGGATACACTTTTTTTCTGACCGCCGATCATGGCAATTCAGACTACATGATAAATGAGGATGGCACACCAAATACCGCACATTCGTTAAACCCCGTTCCTTTGTTTGTAATTGATAAAGATTGGCGGGGAGGCTTACAGCCCGGAAAGCTCGGTGATGTTGCGCCAACGATCTTAACTATGATGGGACTATCTATTCCCGAAGAAATGACAGGAGAAATTTTGATAGCTAAATAGTAATTTAAGCCGCTAAAAAATCATTATGGTAAAAAAAATATTGCTTTTCCTATTGCTTGCTTTTATCGTTATTCAATTTATACATCCTAAGCCAAACAAATCCCAGGGTGATCAGCCAAATCAAATAGGTAAAATGTATGATGTACCTGAAAACGTAAAAAGTATTCTTGTAAAGGCATGTAATGACTGTCATACAAATAATACGAGATATCCCTGGTACAGCAATATCCAACCGGTTGATTGGTGGCTTACTAATCATATTAAAGAAGGAAAGGCTCATTTGAATCTCGATGAATATACCAAACGTCCTCTTCGTTATCAATATCATAAAATGGAAGAAATTGTTGAGCAGGTAAAAGAAGGTCACATGCCATTAAATTCATATTTGTGGATCCACAAAGATGCAAAGCTAAACGATGCTGAAAAAACAACGATCACCGATTGGGCCGATGGAATAAGAGAGATCATGGAAGCAAAATATCCAATAGACAGCCTGAAGCGAAAAAAGTAAGGCAAAAATTTTTAATTATATCCTGAATTTTTACAATTCGATGCAGCATTTGTATTCAAAAAATGTCTAAATTACAGGCAACCAAAGGACTTATGACCGAGGAAGCCATTTTAAAAGGTTGTTTGAATAATGAGGCCTCTGCGCAGCGTGAACTGTACAATCGCTACAGTTCTAAAATGCTTGCCGTTTGTTATCGTTATGCACACAGCCGGGAGGATGCAGAAGACATGCTGCAGGAGGGCTTTATCAAGGTCTTTTTACAGATGCATACATTCGAAAATCGCGGCGCATTTGAAGGGTGGGGTTCGACGTATCATCGTTCACACCTGCATCAACATCCTCAAAAAAAATAAGAAGTTCAATGAAAGTGTTGATATAATTCACGCTACGGGTGTGCAGGTAAGAGAAGACAGTGTGCCGGCCATTATTCAGGCCAAGCAGGTAGTGGAATGTATAAGATTACTTCCAATAGGTTATCGGACAGTGCTGAACCTGTATGCAATTGAAGGGTACAGTCATCGTGAAATAGCCGGGATGTTAGACATTGAAGAAAGTACAAGCAGGAGTCAGTACACAAGAGCTAAGGCAATGCTTGAAGATATATTGATAAGAAAAAAGATCTTACAAAAACCAAAACAAGATATAGACTGGCTTGTGGCTGTTAGCCAGTGAGAGAGTTTTCGTATCCTGAATAAGTAACTGGTTATGGAAAAGAATTTCAATAACGGAGATTTTGAGCAATATGTAAAAAGGAATGCCGATCAATACCGGATGATCCCCTCTGGAAAAGGTATGGAAGGGTATCAGCAATAGTTTACATATCCGCAGAAAATGGTATGGCTTCGGTCTCGCCCTGTTATTATTGTTGACCGCTGTTTCGGTTACATGGGTCATGATGAGTTACCCGGTTTCAAAAAAGCAAGAAAGCATTTCTCCCCAAAACTTACAACCTGAACGCAATAAGGAACAGGTTCCCATCGCTTCCGTTTCCAGCGATATCAATAAAACACAAAACCTAAATCTTCCCGATAATCAGTTTGACCTTGGTGTTACAGGTAGATCGCCATACCAACCGACTGATTTTAACTATGCTGATCCGGAACTTTTGCAGAATGTAGATATTAATGTGAGCGCCCCGGCTTTTATGCAAAAAACAGATAGATCGCCGGAATCTACGGTTGTTCCTGATCGCTTTGCTGTTCCAATGACAATAACAAGCAGTAGCAGTTCCGACTTTGTGGCGACTGACAAAAGAATTCCGACAAATTATCCCATAACATTTTCAACGAGCAAAGTTGACGGAAGCAAATCTGTTTTGTATCCGTTAAATATCGAGACCAATACTTCTCATACCAAAAAACCCGGTATCAGGTTGATATGGCAATTGTATTTTGCTCCCACGATCAGTTATCGCAAATTAAGTGTAAATAAATCCTACCGTGCTCCTTCACCGTTTAGCCCGGGAGGTTATCCATTTGTTTTACTAAGAGATGTGAATAGTGAGGTAGTACATAAACCGGATATGGGTTTGGAGCTTGGTTTATTAACCAAATATCCGCTTGCAAAGAACCTGAAATTAACCGGTGGGTTACAATTCAATATAAACCGATATGATATTAAAGCGTTTTCCTATTATGGAGAAACGGCAACAATCAACCTGAACGGAGGAAACGGCAATAATTCTCTGACAGCCTGGACTTATTATCGCAACTACAATGGCTACAAGTCTGATTGGTTGAAAAATTATTATTTCTCTGTTTCCGCTCCTATTGGAGCCGAATTAAGGCTATTTGGAAATGATAAAACCAATTTCGGAATTGCAGGCACGGTTCAACCTACATATATCTTAAAGGATAGAGCTTTTCTGATCTCAACTGACTATAAGAACTATCTTGAAGTTCCAAGGCTTGTTCGCCATGTGAATTTAAATACCAGCCTGGAAACATATATTAGTTATAGTTCCCGAAATTCCAAGACCAGGTGGCAAATAGGCCCGCAAGTACGTTATCAGGTACTATCCAGCTTCCAAAATCAGTATCCTGTTAAGGAAAACCTGTTTGATTTTGGTTTAAAAGTTGGCGTTACAGTTAATAATCATAAGTAACTCATTCAATATTTTTTCTTAATAAATATCCCGGCGCTGCTTAGTACCGGGATATTTATTTCCATGCCCTTGCGTTAAATTTGGAACATGAAAAAACATCAATCCGGAGTTATAGTAAGCTTAGTCTTACTTTTATTTTTGAGTTGCCGCGGGGAAGAAAAAACTGAATCTTTTTTTCCCGTCAATTCAATTATCCAGGGTCAACTAAACGATATAGATACTTCTTTATATTCAATCATTAAAATAACCTACATAGATAGCATTCGAAGTGACACTGACTACATAAGGCGGGAAGAGATTCGGGGCCTTGCCGCCGATTTTCTTAGCATTCCGGAATTGACCAAGAAAAAATATACAGAAGAAAACATTGCCGGACCACTTGACGGTGTATCCACTTTTACTTACAGGCCTATTCATCCTGATAAAGAAGAGTTAAAGCAAGTTGACCTGATCATTGATCCCTCACTGGAAACAGAAGGAAAAAGCCAGATAACAACAATTATCTTAGAAAAAATGTATTCAAATAAAGATAGTTTGGTAGAAAAAAAACTCCTTTGGCAAACTGACAAAAGCTTCCAGGTGACTACGTTGAAACAATTACCCGGGCAACCGGAAGTCTATTCTTCTTACAAGGTAATTTGGAGCGGAGTGAATGACGAATGACCCCAGTCGGATTTCAAAATATAGCTTCCTCTATTCCCCAGGAACCGGGGATCTACAAATATTATAACAACCAAAATGAATTAATATATGTAGGGAAGGCAAAGAATATCCGCAAACGGGTTGCCTCCTATTTCAATAAAACGTTTACGACCTATAAGACGCACGAGCTTGTTCAGCGTATCGAGCGCATTGAGTTCACTATTGTCAATTCGGAACAGGATGCCTTCCTCCTGGAAAATTCATTGATCAAACAATTTCAGCCTGTTTTTAATATTAATCTTAAAGATGATAAATCATATCCCTATATAGTTATAAAAAAGGAGCCATTCCCCCGGGTTTTTCTCACACGTAAAAAAATTGATGACGGTTCAGAATATCTTGGTCCTTATACTTCAGTAAAAAAAGTAAGGGAGCTATTAAATTTTATCAGGCAAACAATTCAATTGCGTACCTGCTCTCTGAACCTGACTTCAAAAAATATTGAAAAAGGGAAGTTTAAGGTTTGCCTTGAATATCATCTCGGCAATTGCAAAGGGCCCTGCGAAGGGCTGCAAAATGAAGAAGATTATAATAACAATCTTACTCTGCTCAAAAATCTATTGAGAGGTAATCTGTCACCCGTCATACGCCACTATAAAGAAGAGATGAAACAACTAGCAGCCGATCTTTCTTTTGAAAAAGCGGAGCTCGTCAGAAAAAAAATCGACTTCCTTGAAAATTACCAGGCCCGTTCGGTGGTTGCTAATGTCAAAGCAGGTGATATGGACGTTTTTTCCATTGTAAAAGAAAAAGATATAGCATTTGTCAACTACCTGATGGTTCGGAATGGTACGATTGTCCAGACTCAAACCAATAAAGTAGAAACACATTTAGATGAAACACCGGAAGAGATCCTTAGCTTTTCTGTTGCGCAGTTACGGGAAAAGTTTAACAGTGATGCGATGGAAATCATAATCCCCTTTTCTATTGATTATCCCGAACAGGATATTACTATAACGATTCCAAAAGGTGGTGATAAGAAAAAGCTTCTTGAGCTTTCAGAGAAGAATGTCAATTATTTTATCGGGGAAATTAAAGAATAAGGAGCGGCTAAAGTTGACAAAAAATGTGGACCAGGTAAAAGTATTAGAGCAGCTTCAATCTGATCTGCAGTTACCTGATCTACCGGTTCAGATCGAGTGTTTTGATAACTCTAATTTCCAGGGCAGCTATCCTGTGTCTGCGATGGTAAGCTTCAAAAACGGTGAACCAAGTAAAAAAGATTATCGCCATTTTAATGTAAAAACTGTCGAGGGGATCAATGATTTTGCTACCATGAAAGAAGCCGTTTTTCGTCGTTATCGGAGGCTCCGGGACGAAGAACAACCTTTTCCCCAACTTATTATAATTGACGGGGGCAAAGGGCAGCTTAGCGCCGCTGGAGAAGCAATGAAAAAATTGGATACAGCAGGACGATCAACAATGATCGGCTTGGCCAAAAATGAAGAAGAGATATTCTTTCTGAGCGACAAAGAATCTCTAAAGCTCCCTTATAACAACGACAGCTTAAAACTTATACGCCGTATACGGGATGAAGTGCACCGCTTTGGAATTAGTTTTCACCGAAAAAAGAGGAGCAAGGGAACATTTAAAAATGAATTGGAGGATATTCCCGGCATCGGCAATGCCACGGCAGATCTGCTGCTAAAAACATTTAAATCGGTAAAAAATATCAGAGAGAAAAGCCCGGAAGAATTGGAGCAATTTATTGGTAAAGCAAAAGCGGGAATCGTTTTCAATTATTTTAATAAGTGATATATACTTTTAACGACTTTAGGCTCCCTTGTAGTGGAATATTGAAGAAAAAAAATGGGGCCAGGATAGAAATCCAGCCCCGTTTTTAAAATCCAATATCCTATGAAAAACCGAGACGAAAATACAACAATTATCCAATTTTCCTATAGTGATTCTACGATTCCGGAAAGATTTTTTAAACAATTCACACCGATAGACTTAAATAAAAAATGCCCTATTGAAAGGGCATTTTAAATAAATATTTTATGACATGTAAGGATCAATAGGACCAAAGATCCTGTTCGTAATTGAATATTTTATCCTTTATATTGTCCCCTTCAAGCAGGGCAAGGATCGGATCTTTTATATAATTTCTAATGTTCCTGTTAGCTGCATTATCCAAAGTTGATTTCACAATATAACTGCTGAACATCCGGCTTTCAAATAGTTCTTCCCACGTCATCCTGCTCTGACCCATGTTCTTAGGATTATACACTTCTGACTTCGCAAGCATTGGACGCAAATCGGGGTAATATACCCAGAACAGTGATGAAGTACCTCTTTCCCTTGTTGTATTGGGAATATATTCTGTCTTTAATAATGCAATTCCTAAGATGCGTACAAACATCCTGCTTGATTCCCTGTCAAATACCCATTCTTCTTTTACTCTGAGTTTATTAACGGACTTGGCATCAAAACTTGCTCTTACAACTTTATACCCGGTGATCTTTGTCATATCTTTAAGATCGCCGTATACCGCTGTGGTATCAGCTGAGCCGACTGTCAGTTGCTCTACTTCAGGAACCGTCATCGGTATTGAAAATCTGTCATCCACAAAAGCGGTAACTTCTCCGGTTTTAACGGCTTTTAATATCATATCAACGAACATTTGGCTTCCGTTGTCATCCTGGGCTTCGTATCGAAAAGTCTGGTTCATTTTCTCTCTGAGGTCAAGCTCTCTCCACACTTTTTCTGCAAATAATGCATCATCAGCTCGCAGATGCTCATACACCAATGGCACCCGTGCGTTTACGCTGCTTTTGTCATAAGCATTATCATTTCGCAAAGATTTGCGAACGACATTGTCGTTCATACCCGATGAGTCCACAGAAATAGGAAGACCACCATAAGGATCATATTTTGTGGGCTGGTTATTGTTATTTTGCTGCGTCGGCTGATTATTTTCTGCGGGTTGTCTTCCCCTTCTGCCACGTTGTGCATCGGCCTGATTTACCAGCATCACGCCAACCAACAAACAAACTGAAGTCTTGAGCAAGAGATTTTTCATTTCACCTAATTTATATAATAAAATATAGAAGGCACCGATGTCACACGACCATCCGGACCTCTCACTTTGATATTTTCTATCGTCACCATTCGACCAGCTTTTACATTCCGATCAATTGCACTTTTTACCTGCCCCTGGAAAAGAGCCCCTGTAGCAGGAATTGAAACAATGTCATCATCAGTATCGCATGTAAAAGTGTAACTCACAACATCGTAGTCAAGCTGGAATGGGAAGTTCTTAACCCCCGCCTGTACTCCAACCTGGGCCTTGAATGCTCCTGCAACAACTTGAGTACCGCTTGGCTGGCCACCCACGTATGCCTGAGCCTCTGGTATAGTCCGCACACGGAATTTTGACTTTCCGGCAAGCTTGCCATCAACAGAAACATTTATCCAGCAATCATCAGTCACCTTACCAACTTTGGCAATAAACGCTCCACCACCTTTATTAATCAGTGACCCGCCTCCTCCGTCGATAGAAACCTGCAATTTTTCAGTGCCGGCGCCCGTGGCTGATATAGTAACAGGATTATCAACGCCAATGTATAATACGTTCATTTTATCCAAAGCTATTGAAGCGGCCGATTGACCGACCATATACTCGATAGTTTTCGGAATTTCTTTAACATTACCTTCCTGATCGGTATATTTAATATTAACCTGGATAGTATGTTTTCCAAGCGCCGCAGACGCCTTCATATTTCTGTGAGCAGCTCCGTCTGGTCCTAAGGCTTCGGGGCTTCCTTCAATCATAACCTGGGTAAAGCAGCTTTACTGAAGGCACCCACACCAGCCATAATTTCCATATCATCACCCGGCATTACATAACTCTTATCAGTTGCTGCGAAACCAACATAAGTATCATATCGCACAACAACAGCACCAACCTGGTTATGGCAATATTCAACTATTTTATTTTCAGAAGTCCTAATATCGTTTTGAAATTTGCTCAAAATTGTCAAAGCAGCAACTGTAGGAACCATGTGGAAGTAGGCCCTTTCCCAAGTATTATTAGATTTGCTTTCCGTTATGGGTGTTTCCAGGTTTATAGGAAGAGTTTTGCCAAATTCTGCTTGAATTTTTGGATCTACATTAAGTACATTATTCTTAAAGTCTGCAAGATGTTTAAGCAAGTCCTTCCCCTTTCCTTTATCCACCATCATCCTTGTGGCAATATCAAGATTATCAGCTTTAAAACTCGCCTTATCAACATCACCTCCACCTTGTTTTATGATATCGTTCTTGATATCTTGTATGAAAGAATAAGCCTCTTTAGAATACTTCTGCACTTCCTGTGCCTTAGGAAGCCAAATCTTTGCTTTTTCCCTGGTCTTTTCATCAGCCAGTTTATCCTGAAGGGATGTCATAATTGTTTCCGTAGAGTTACCCACTGTTGTATTGGTGGTCTCTAAGCTTCTATTAACCGTTTTGAAGGCATTTAAAATTTCAGCAGATACATTCAGTGCTAACAGGGCTGTTAACACCAGATACATCATGTTGATCATTTTCTGCCGGGGCTCGCGAGGTAAAGCCATGACGATTTATGGTTTTAATTTTTAAGTAATGGTGACTTTTCAAAAATCACAGGATTCGGATTTTAAAAAACGAACTTATTATCCCGTTAGTTAATTTAGTTGCGACCCTGCATAGCACTGAGCATATTGCCATAAATACTATTCAGGCGGCCCAGGTTATTAGCTAATAAGGCGATCTGATCATGAGCTTTTTTAGCATCGCCAACACTTCCTTCCATAGCCTGTGAAGCATTTACCAGGTTACTATAGAACTGGTTCATTGCTTTAAGGTGGTTGTTAGTATCCTGCAACTCCAGCTCATAAATGGTATTCAGTGAAGACAGGTTTTTTGTCAGCACCTGCACTTGCTCATGGAATTGTTTTGTTCCGTCAGCAGCTGCATTAAAATGCTGGATGCTGTTAGCTGCACCTACATAGGCGTCTTTCATTTGTCCTAATGCATGAGCGGCTTCACGGGTTTTATTAGTATAGTCACCGGTAGCGGAAACTACATCAGTGATATCAGACATTTTATCAACTGTTCCCCCAAATTTTTTGAAATTTTCACCTAAGCGGCCCAGGTTCGCAGGTGTTATATCAGCTTCACGAAGCATATCTTCCATCTTGGTCAATGCCGGGTTACCACCTGTGTTTCCCAAAGCAAGAGGGGTGACTTCGAATTTGCCGGTACGAGCTTTCTCCACATCAGGATGTTCGTTGATGTTAGGGAAATAACGTTGCCAATGTGGCTCTTCCGGAGGAGGCACCATGAAGGCCATCACGAGGAACACAATTACTTCAGACAATAAACCTAAAGTGATCATTTCATCAGCAGCAGGCCAGTGGCGTATTTTGAATAGAGCTCCAAGAATTACCACGGCTGCGAAAAAAGCGAAAATAAAGTTGAGGACTACCTGGCCTCGTGTTGTTTTAAAGAACAGCATAATGGGTTCGTTTTATAGATTATTAATTTTTACTGAAACGGGTTTACAAAAGAAAAATTGTTCTCAAAAAGAAAAAGAGGTCGCAGAGAAGTGACCTCTTTTTATAAGTTAGCTTAGCCTTTGCGACGACCTTTTTGCGGGGCTGCGGGCAAATCAATTACGTCACGGAATCCGATGTAAGATTTGGCTGAATCCTGGTATTCATAAGTACTCGTACCAGTTTGCAAATAATAGCCGACATCTTTCCAGCTTCCTCCGCGGATTATTTTACGCTTCATTAAAGGAAGATCATCATCTTTTGCATTCCAGCGAACATCGGGATTCATATCATGCATGAAGTTTGTACGTCCTTCATAATAGATAGAAGATGTCCACTCAGCGACATTACCTGACATGCAATAAAGACCAAAATCATTAGGCCAGTATGCATCGGCACGCACCGTATAGAATCCGCCATCTTCAGGATAGTTACCACGGCCAGGTTTAAAGTTGGCCATCAAACATCCCTTTTTATTACGCAGGTAATAGTTACCCCAGGGGAACATTGATTGTGAACGTCCGCCACGAGCCGCATATTCCCATTGAGCTTCAGTAGGCAGACGGAAATCTGATTCCTGAACTCTTTTTTTGCCATCGAGCCACGCATTGAGATAGTGCGTTCTCCATTCAGAAAATGCAGTAGCCTGTTTCCAGTTAACCCCGACAACGGGATAGTTACCAAAAGCAGGATGTGAGAAATATCGTTTTGTCATCGGTTCATTATACGAGTACGCGAAATCACGTATCCAAACCAATGTATCCGGATAAATAGGAACATCTTTTTTTACGATAAACCTGGAACGAGCCTTGCCGGCATTTTCCCTTTGAGCAGCTTCTTTCAGATCAAATATCTCGGAATGATAAATGAGCTTACTGGGATCAATTTCTTTTTTTCCAAAAATCCTATCATCGGGAGGCAGGATGAGCGGAGTGCTGGCTAAGGCCTCCATAACTTTTGGATCATCCCACTTGGTTTGTTTCATTTTTACCCAGTCAACATATTCAATTCCGTCTGCACCTGGCTTTACATACCCCAAGGCGCGGGCAGCTACAGAATCACGCACCCAGAATACAAACTGGCGGTATTCATTGTTGGTGATCTCCGTTGCGTCCATCCAGAATCCACTGATGGATACGGAACGATTACGGGCACTGAATGCATAAGCAGGATCTTCATCACTCGGACCCATGTGGAATGTTCCCTGAGGAATGTACACCATGCCCGGAGGCTTTGGAAGGACATACCTGCTGCCGGGAGAGATTCCATGCACCTGGCCATCATTAGGTAAAGAGTTGCCTTTACTTTTGCTTCCTGATCCGCAACCGGTAAGCATCATGATGCTTACAATTGCAAACAGGAGAGAATAGGGGTTTTTCAGTTTCTTCATATACTTAGAGGGTATTGGGCAAATATAATATTTTGGTTTAATCGCAATCACAACGTTACTATTTATTTTTTTCAATACAAATCGGGTTTTACGTGGTAAATTTTCAAACGATTTTAGAGCTCTTTTATTGTATTAACAGAAGATTAATTGCCAATTTCATCCCTGTTTATCAAAGACATAAAACGGTCAACTGAATCAACAGGTTGCTGACAAACAAAATCCTTACATAAATATATTACTGGTTTTTCCGCGGATGTCTTACCGGCAAGCAGGGGGAACTGTTCATTCCCGGCGATTGACGCCATTAATAATTCTATGTGGAAGGTACAGATTAAACAATTCAGTTTGTATTTTTTCGTAACTATTTCCAGAGAATGGCAACCTCATACGTACCTGATGTGATCTCCTGGAGAAGGGATGCCCAGTTTCCAAATGAAGTCGGATGCTGATAAACAGCCTGCCCGATCGAAGATATCATATCCATACTTCTTTCCTTCCATTCTTTTTTGTCAAAGTACATTGAAAGCTGGTAGAGATTATAAGCCATTACAGAATTTCCTGAAGGAATAGCACCATCAAAGATTTCTTTTTTGCGGACGATCACGTCCCGCTGGCTTGCACTGGTAAAAAAGAAAAAAGGAGTTTCCGGTTCGCTGAAATTATCAATAACAAATTCAGTTAGTTCTTTGGCTTTTATGAGCCATTTTGTATCTGCCGTTATTTCCTGCAAATGAATAAGAGCCTGTATCAAAAAAACATAATCGTCAAGAAAAGCAGGATACCTGGCAATGTCATTTTTCCATGTATGATTAAACTCATTTGAATCGCCGATACGAAATTTTTCCAGAATGAATTGCATATTATCCACTGCCGTTTGTTTGTATTCGCTTTTTCCGGTTGCCATAAAAGCCTTGCTGCAGGCACTATTCATTAAAGCATTCCAGCCCAGAATAACTTTGTCATCCAATAAGGGGCGAACTCTACTGCTTCTTTCTTTCAAAAGTTTTTTCTTACCGTTTTGAATAATGCTCTTCAATACTGGAATAGAAATTTTATGCTGCGCTGAAAATTCTTTCAGCAGTTTTCTGATCCTGAGAATATTTTTTCCTTCCCAGTTACCTTGTTCTGTGATATCAAAATATTGGCAAAAAAGAGCCGCTTCTTCGTCTAAAATTTTTTCTACTTCATCTAATTGTCCATACATAAAATTTGCCTTCTTCACCTTCGCTATCGGCATCCAATGCAGAATAAAATCCATTTTCAGGGTGAAGCAATTCCCTGCGGATAAAATCCATTGTTTCATCGATGACTTCTTTGTATCTGTCTTTTTTGGTCAGTTGATACGCCTCACTCAAAACAGAAACGAGTAGGGCGTTATCATAAAGCATTTTTTCAAAATGAGGAGCCAGCCATTCAGTATCAGTAGAATAACGGGCAAATCCGCCGCCAACCTGGTCATAAAGTCCTCCTTCCATCATTTTGTCAAGACTCAGCACTGCCTGGTTCAATGCATCCTTATTCCCGGTGATAAAATGATACCTCAGTAAAAACTGTATAGTAAAGGTTTGAGGAAACTTCGGTGCTTTTCCAAAACCTCCCCATTCGCTGTCAGCTGTTTTCATTACATTTTGAAATGCCTCATCAAGTTTTTCCTTTGAAAATACCTGGCCAGCAACCGGCAATTTCTGCTGCCCGAATAAATTTGACTGTATTAAGTGGGCTGTAAGATTTTCTGCCTGCTCATTAATCTCATTTCTACGTTCATGGAATGCCTGAGCTATACTTTGAAGCACCTCCGTCCATGAAGGGCGGTTGAAAGCTCTTTTTGGAGGAAAATAGGTGCCACCGTAAAAAGGTTTGGCTTCCGGAGTCAGAAACACATTGAGTGGCCATCCTCCGCTGCCCGTCATAGCCTGAACGGCATCCATGTAAATATGATCCAGATCAGGTCTTTCTTCGCGATCAATTTTGATGTTGACAAAGTTCTCATTCATCAGTTTTGCTGTCACTTCATCTTCGAAACTTTCTTTTTCCATAACATGACACCAATGACAAGCTGCATAGCCAATACTGACAAGAATGGGCTTGTCTTCATTCTTAGCCTTTTGCAATGCTTCTTCACTCCAGGGATACCAGTTTACGGGGTTATGAGCATGTTGAAGCAGGTATGGACTTGTTTCATGAATCAGATGGTTGGTATGCTTCTGCATTTTACGTCTCTGTTATTACAACGAAGGTGGCAGAATTAGGTTGTAAAACAAAAAGGACACCGTGCAACTGGTATCCTTTGTATTATGAACTCGTGTGCTTAATTATTTTTTCTTGCCGCTCAAAAGATACAATTCCAAGGCTGCAACCATACTTGGCGCCTGCGGCTGAGGTGCCCTGATCTCAAGCTTCAATCCAGCATCTTCTGCTGCTTTAGTGGTATTGTTTCCGAATACACCGATAACAGTTCCGTTTTGCTTGTATTTGGGAAAATTATCAAATAAACTTTTTACGCCACTCGGGGTAAAAAAGCAAATAACATCATAATCGGTCTTTGATAGCAGATCTTTTACGTCATTACTCTGTGTACGGTACATAAAAGCAAGAGCAAATTCACAATCATTGGTCTTAAGCCAGTTCACGATCTCGTTATCCTGCTGATTTTCTGAGCATACATAAAGGAATTTTTCATTGCCTTTGTGCTTATTGATCACGTCAAACATGCTTTTATTTGAGCCATCAGCGCCATAAAAAACTTTCCGCTTCCGATAAAGAATAAATTTTTGAAGATAAAGAGCCACAGCTTCAGTAATACAGAAATACTTTGTGTCCTGCGATACACTAACCTTCATCTCCTCACAGATGCGGAAGAAATGATCAATTGCATTCCTGCTGGTAAAGATCACCGCGGAATAATTTTGTACTTCTATTTTCTGTTTGCGAAACTCTCTTGCTGGTATGCCTTCCAATCGAATAAACGGCTGAAATTCCATCGCCACATTATACTTTTTCGAAAGCTCAAAGTATGGCGATTTATCGCTCTCCGGCCTCGGTTGGGTAATCAGGATTTTTTTCATGCTATTTGGTGGTATTTCGGCCTTAACCCCATTTTTTACCATGTATGATTCGGCTAAATTTGACTGCAAAGGTAAAATAGTTCTACTGAAAAAAGAAAAGCAAAGCCTTGTAAATCAGTAAAAGCGGCGCAATTTCAAATGCGCATAAATACAAAAAGAAATGAAAGGGATTGAACCTGACTTGATTACGAATAGTAGCATACGTAAATAAAAAACGATAAATGAGCAAGACGCCAAGACCGCACCACGAAAGCATCAACGCAACGGAGTAAGCATTTCCTTGCATAAATGATAAAAGGACAAGAAAAGGTAAAAGAAAAATCCCTGCGACCTTATTGATGATAAACACAACAAAAATATAAGTATCAGCAGCGTTTTTGATATTGAACAACCAACCCGTGACTTTTAGCCCCAGGTATTTAACCACGTAAATAATTGAAATTCCAAGACTGCAATACAAGGACAATAACCAGAAATTATCAAGCGGAATAAATCCAATGTGATGAAATAGTAAGGCGAGGTATAATCCACCGGTGACAGCAAAGAAAACATTCAGCAGCAGAGACGGAAGTACCATTTGCATCATCTGCTCTCTTATTTGTTTTTGCTTAAGCGTCGTACGGAACAAAAGTCGTAATAAGTCATTAAAATATTTGGGAAACCCTTGTCGCAGCAAAGCAAAAGCAATCAATATCGCGATCAATACATAGAATATGATGTCCTTTCCATTGAATTTCTTTAAATCTGAATGAACTGCAACCGGCTTCGAACCAAATCCAAAGTATGGATGATGTTGCAACAATTGAATCGAAAAAGGTAAATCAGGATTTATCTTCCAGTCCAAATGTGTAGGTTTTTTAGATACTGAATCCGCCATTTGCGCAGTTGATAAAGAGTCCATTTTCATGGGAGGCAATGAATCATGGTGGATAACACGCGGGGTGACTGCAACCGGCAATGTGTCTTTGGAGTCAATAGTACTTGAATTGCTATCTGTTTGAGCAGAGACCACCTCTGTCAAACCAAAAAGAACAAAGAATAAAAAAATAGTCCGTAACAAATAAACAGTTTGTTTTGCAAAAATAGTGGCCATCCTGTTGTTGCCAAGGATTGACAGGATACTTGTATTAAAAATAGTTAACAAACCCAAAATGAATTTTAGATTGGCGTAGGTTCAACTCTGTGTCGTTCCGCTTGCCTACCGCCCAGGCAAGGTTAAAAATCCCCACCTTAGTTTCAAAAGCCAAACCAAGACCAGTTCCAAAATAAGTATAACCGGCATTAATATTTTGACTATTATTTTTACCCCATCCGCCATCTGTAAATACATAAAAAAAAGAATTTTGACCAATAAGATAACGGTATTCCAAAGTGGCAATGACATATTTAGAAAGGTATTGGCTTTCTTCATCAAAACCCCGGAGTAGTTTATAACCGCCGATCTGGAACAATTCATTTCGGAAAATATTTCCGCTTTGAAAGAATCCGCCATTCACGGCAGCTTTCACTGTACTACGGTTTTGTTTGCCAATAGGAAAATATTTGGCCGCCGTAGCTTTAATGCGAAACTGGTAGGTCTTAAGTTTTACAGTATCATATAATTTATCAAAATCGAAATTAGGATCCCCCGGATCTTTTAATTCAAGTACCTGGCTATTCTTTTTTATTTTTTTACTTCCCGCCGACGCTACCATGTGAAATTCATTTCCCGAAGTCGGATTGAGCCGATAATTGGTATTATTGAATTCATAATCTACGCCCAGGTTGAATGAGCTTACATCGGCGTCCTCAGGTAAGCGATGGGTTTGCAAAGTACGATTTGTGTTGACCCCATTCAGTATAGTTTGAAATTTTTGAATGAACAACTGCCCGGCCTGGTGAATATTTAGAACATACTGTGCTCCCAGTTGCATATTGATATTCACAAATGTGCTGTCTTTACGCAGCATATCAAACGCAAAGTCCAATCCGAATGGCGAATGAAATAAATAAGGATGCTGGTAAATAATATTAAGTCGTGGGGATTTCACCTGTAGCTGTTGCCAATTTAATCCAATTGTTTCGCCGGCTCCAAATGCATTTTTAAGTTTAATGTTTGCTTCACCTGTTATTAATATTTTTTTTGAAGACAGCTGATCATTATTGGGCAAAAAACCGATCAGTACGTTAACCTGGCTGCTCTTTTTCTGCTTTAGATACATTTCAAGAATGGAGCCGCTGCCAAGCCATATTAATTTCGCCGGATGTTCCTCTTCGAGGTAAGTTAGCTCCTTCATTCTGCGACTTATTCTCAATAATTTTTCTTTGCTGAAAATGCTCCCATTTCGAATATCAAGATAGCGTTGCAAATAATCATTGGAAATTTTGGCATCGCCATATACACGTATGCTATCAATTTTATACTGAGGCCCTTTATTCACCTTAAGCTTAGCCCACACTTGTTCATTGTCTAATTGCAGGCTGTCCAAATAAACTTTTGCAAAAGGGTAACCATTATTTTCCAGGTAATTTAAGATCCTGTCTTCCCATAAGCGGACCTCTTCAAAATTCATCGGCTTGTCATCAAACACCCCTGCCCTCCATCCTACTGACTGCAGCAGCGAAGAGTCAATTTGCGAAACATCGATTTGCGCCCATTTATATACATTACCGGCGAACAATACCACCCTGGCAAAAGCAGAATCATACCGAATACTATCAAGAGAAGCTGTCACATATCCTTTCGATCTAAGAAATCCCGGCAATTGATTTATGTATTGAGTGCATGCGATTTTGGTATTAAATGAAGTAGATATACCGGTATTGGCTGCAAAAGTTGAATCTTTATCTACACAATTTATATAAAGCGCATATTTATTCTGCGCCAATAGCAGCGCCGGCACAAATAAAAAAACAAGAATAGATATTTGCAGTCTTAATTTTGTCATAGCCTCACCCCTGCCCTCTCCTTTGCTTCTCCGCCGGATGGCGGATCGCAATGACGAAGGAGAAGGGAGTATGGTATAAAATTATTCATTAAAACATAAACTGTTGGCGGGCATTTATATTCATATCCCTTTTTGTAAACAAGCCTGTCATTACTGCAATTTCCATTTTGCCACTTCGCTGAGACATAGAAACGAACTGGTAGCTGCTTTATTGAAGGAAACCGGTCTTCAGCACGAATATTTTAGTGGCGAAATGATCGAGACGATCTATTTTGGCGGCGGTACCCCTTCGTTATTGCAGATTGAAGATTTGCGATTGCAGATTGACAAGATCAGATCTCTCTTCACAGTTTCTGAAAATGCAGAAATAACGCTTGAGGCAAACCCGGATGATATCAACAAGGAAAAATTATTTAGCTGGAAACAAATTGGCATCAACCGCCTAAGCATTGGCGTACAAAGCTTTTTTGAAGAAGATCTGAAATGGATGAACAGGGCTCATAATGCAGAACAGGCGATCAGCAGTCTTCAATTGGCAACACAGTATTTTAATAATATTACGATTGATCTCATTTATGGAACTCCGTTATTGACCGATGAAAAATGGGAGCACAATGTAACGACAGCAATCCAGCTTAACATCCCACATCTTTCCTGCTATGCCTTAACGGTAGAAGCAAAAACTCCTTTGCAAAAAATGATAAGCCTTGGAAAGGCTGAAGATGTAAATCCTGATAAACAATCAGAACAATTTCTTTTGCTCATGCAATGGCTGGAAGCTGCCGGATATGAACATTATGAAATATCCAATTTTGCCAAGCCCGGTTTTCGCAGCCGGCACAACTCATCCTACTGGCAACGGAAGAAATATCTTGGCATCGGCCCCTCTGCCCACTCTTTTGACGGCAACAGTCGTCAGTGGAATGTTTCTAACAATAGCGTTTATATTGAATCGATAGAGCAAGGCATTGTGCCATTTGAAAAAGAAGTTTTAACCGCCGTTCAAAAGACCAATGAATACATTATGACCTCGCTGAGGACAATAGAAGGATTAGATCTTAATAAAGTTGAGAAAGAAGAAAATGATAAGATAATTGAAAAGAGCCGGCGATATATTGAAAGCGGATTAATGAAGTGCGGGAATAATTTTCTGAAATTGACAAAGAAGGGAAAACTGCTGGCCGATGGCATCGCGTCGGACCTTTTTTTTGATCAGTGATGATGCCTGCGATCTTTATATCTCCTGTATAAACCTGATACTATCACCAAGATCAGCATGATCAATATTGCTGCAGGTCCAAATCCATTGAATGAGAGGGGCATTGTTTTGTCTTTGCCTATCAGACCAAAACCTCTTCTATGCGTTTAAATCCATCAGCGGCTTTAACATTTTCCCATAATATTTTATAAACAGTCTCCGCAATGGGAATAGCAGCTTTCACAGTGCTATTAATATTGTAAATACATTTGGAAGCATTATAACCTTCAGCGATCATATTCATCTCCAGTTGCGCCGTTTTTACAGAATAACCTTTACCGATCATGTTGCCGAATGTGCGGTTACGGCTGTATAATGAATAACAGGTCACCAGCAGATCGCCGAGATAAACCGATGCCGCATAATTAGGCGTCCTGCGATGTGTGACAGGGTCTTCACCTTCATACTCACCAACAACTATATGTTGGGCGCCGGATTTTTTTAAGAAGCCGGCCATTTCATCTGCAGCATTGGCAATATAAACGCTTAAAAAATTATCGCCATAATCAAGACCATGTGCGATGCCCGCTCCTAATGCATAAATGTTTTTCAATACAGCTGCATACTGCACACCAAGTATATCGCGGTTGACAATCGTACTTATATAGTCTGTGGTAAAATGAGAAGCAATAGCAGAAGCGGTTGTAATATCCGTTCCGGAAAAAGTAAGGTAAGAAAGTTTTTCTGCCGCTACTTCTTCTGCATGACAAGGACCTAGTACGGCAAAATAATTTTCAAGAGGAATATTAAATTGTTGCTCCAGGTAATAATTTAATAAAATATTTTGATTAGGCAAAAGACCTTTAATGGCAGATATAATTTTTTTATCTTTCCAGTCAGCGGGACTTAAATGTTCTATGGTTTCTTCTATGAATGCTGACGGGACTGCAATAATCAATGTGTCAGATCCCGCTATTACATTTCTTATGTCCGGAGACATGTTCAGTAGTGCCACATCAAAATCAACCGAGTTGAGATAGTGAGGATTGTGATGCCGCTTTTGTATATGCTTTATCGAATTCTCATTTCTTATCCACCAATTGATGGAATGATCCTTATCCGTAAGGATCTTTGCCAGGGCTGTTGCCCAGCTGCCACTGCCGATAATGCCGAAATTCATAACTGCGCTTTACATTGATTGAACAGATAGTAAAGAATAAAGGTAGCAAAGCCTCATATGACTTCATAAAATGAAAAAAACCCGGAACCGGGTTTTTTGTCAATACGACCAAACAAACACTCTAATCGATAATTCATTTTTTAAACAACTCTTCCTTCGGTACAACTTTTACTTTCATCCCATCTTTCAATTTCTCACTGATCGCATTATACGGTCCCGTTATTACTTCATCACCTTCTTTTAAACCATCCAATACTTCAATATAGTTGATATCCTGGATGCCGGTTTTTACCACGGTCTTTTTCACCGTTCCATCTTTCTGCAATATAAAAACCACTTCTTCCAATTCACTGCCAGAGATTGCCGGGTTGATGCCCATTCCATTGTCATCAGGTTTCTTTTCCTGCTCTTCCTTTTTCTTATCCGCCATGCTTTTATCACTTCCTTTCACCCTTGCGTTTACTGACATGATCGGAACCGATAAAACATTATCATGCCTTTTTGTTTTTATATCCGCACTTGCATTCATACCGGGGCGAAAAGGAAAACGTTTGTCAACCAAGTCCTTATAAGAATCCTTATCCAACCTTATTCTCACTTCGTAGCTCGTCACATCATTCGAAGTGACGACGGAGCCTGAAGAAGTTTTAGTGCTGCTGGCGATCTGCGTCACCCTGCCTTTGAATTTCCGGTTATTGTATGCATCCACCTCAATATCCGCCGAATCGCCGATATTGACTTTTACTATATCATTTTCTCCCACATCCACTCTCACTTCGAGTACACTCATGTCCGCTACCGTCATCATTTCAGTACCGATATTAAAGCTATTACCAGCTACTCTTTCGCCTTCTTTTACTTTTAATGACGAGATCACACCATCCATCGGCGCCGTTAAGGTTGTTCTGCTCAGATCTTTGTTTGCTTTATTCAGGCTGGTCTGTGAAGATTGTACACCCGCCTGCAGACTTTTGATGTTTTCTTTCGCCGCGTTATAATTAGCCAATGCCGAGCGATAGGTAGTTTCATATTGTTCCAGTTCAGCTTTGGAAATTATCTTTTGATCATACAGTGATTTATTCCTGTCGTAAGCCTGCTTCGCCTGGTCGAGTGATGCCTGCAATGCATCAATCGCAGCTTTACTGTTAGCTACGATCGCCTCTGAACGATTTACCTGCGAAGCCGCCTCATCTCTTTGCAACGCGTATATATCTGCATAGATGCGTGCCAGTACCTGCCCTTTCTTTACGCTGTCACCTTCCTGTACTTTCAGATCAGTGATCTGCCCCGAAATATCAGGACTTATTTTCACTTCCACCTCGGGATAAATATTTCCACTCGCCGTGACTGTTTCGATAATAGTTCGCTTACCAGCTTTTTCAATTGATACTTTTATTGAGTTGTCTTTACCGCCGACTAATTTTAAAATAATAAAAACGCCTACCACAACACCAACTATGATCAATATCCATTTAACTGTCTTATTCATGTAATTCGATTTAATTTTTTGTTTCCAGCGACATTAACACAGATGATCTTCCGTTGCCAGTTTACCCAGAGCGAAGCGAAGGGCTCCGTTTATCTTTCTGTTTTCTACTCAGCAATTCCTTAATAGTTTGCCCTGGGCATTTAACCTATCAATATTCGGAAAATCATCCAACTCATAGTTCAAAAATCTATTTATTATGTTCCGCCCCGACGGGGCGTAGAGAACACTCTTTATCCCTTCTACAGACATATTGTCCCTACGGAACAAACACACTCACTTCTCACGCCTCACCGCTCACTTCTCACAACTTCAACCCCAGCCCCTTATAAAATTCCAGCAATTTCATTTTAAACACATAGTCGTATTGTGAATACAATCGCTGGCTTTTAGCTGTTGCTACGTTTGTTTGCAAGGTGACAAGATCATAAGTTGAAAGCAAACCCAGGTCATATCTTTTGCTTGCATAGTCATAAGCTTTTTGTGAGCTCTCTACCGTTTTTGTATCAGCATTGAATTTTTGTAATGCCGCTACCGCATCATTGTAAGCGTTATAAATATCCTGCTTCAATGTATAAGCATTTTGTTCTTTTTGCAATTCAACCTGCTTTACATTTAATTTTGAACGTTCCCATGCAGTGCGCAAATTGCCGCCGTTCAATATCGGAACACTTACATTTATACCGATTGACTGCCGAAAATTCTGGTTCAACTGGTCAAAATAGGTTACGTTTCCATATTTGTAGTTCGTCAATGGCATGTTGGGGAACACCTGGTAGTCCACACCACTCACCGTAACCAACCCGATGGGGACGTTGACCAGCGAACTGGATTTTATTTCCCTCGCCCGGTTGTTATACGAAGAACCGATACTTCCAAATAATGAGAAAGTAGGATACATAGCTCCCTTCGCCGCCTTCACGTATTTCCGGGCAGCCAACAGGTTGAGCTCATCTACTTTTTGCTGCGGCATATTTACTGTCGCGAGATTATAAACTGCGGCAGGCTGCAGGTCAGCCAAACTTTCCAACGGTATAAAATCTACAGGTGGCGTCTCTATATCAAATGGCTTTGCAGGATCAAGGTTCAGTAACACTTCCATCTGCAAGAGTAACTTGTCAGCATTTGTTTGCGCAGACACAAGAGCCGAACTATCGCTGGCTAATACGGATTCGAGATTTACCGCATCCAATTCTGGGAGCTTTCCAGCATCTACCTGTTTACGCGTACTTTCCAGTTGTGACTGCGACTCCCCTATCTTCGAATGTGCCAGCGACACTTGCTCCCTTGCCAATAGCACCTGCAGGTAGGCAACAGCAACATTCAGCGCTACATCATTCTTTGCTTTTTCGAGTCCTTCTTTGGTTGCCTGCAGATCTAGGTCCCTGGCCGCAGTTGTATTTTTTTTACTGAACCAGTTAAAAAGATCGACACTGGCTTGCAATGTCGTATTATTAAAAGTGTAGCCAGTTGTAATAAGACCGAAGGTTGTAGGGTCCTGGTTGCGGCCTGAACTATATCCAACACTGCTGCTGAAATTGGCGAATGGGAGTTGCGACCATTTACTTTGCTGCAGATCTAATTGCGCAAACCGGGTTTGCAGATCAGCTTGCCTGACGGTAATATTATTTTCGAGCGCATATTGAACACATTTTTGAAGATCCCATTTCTCCTGCGCAAAGGAATATGTGAACGTTAGTAAAGCAACGAAAAAATTTATAACCCGCATTTTCATGCGGCAAAAATAACTGAAATACAATGTGCAGATACTGATTTTTTATAAATGGGGGTTAAAAATTTTACCCCCTGTTAATTTGAAAAAGGTTCATCGGGAATTCTATTTCTTCTTCAAAAGTAGCTTCACACTGCTCTATTCATTCGCTGCATCTATAAATTCGAGAAGTTTGTCCCAGTCGGGCAACAAAAAAGATATGCGACCAAAAAGCCGGCTTCATTCAGCATATAGTTATGACTCTGTCTTGACGGTTACAAAGGGGAAAAAGAAATATTTATTCTACGCGAATGCCTTGTCCAGCGCCTGTTCGAGGTCGCTTATAAGATATTCGGGATCTTCCAGTCCGACATACATTCGTATATATCTATGCTCCCGATTGGAAGGGTCAAAATCTTTAGGTTGAATACCAGAGCATTTGGGTATCACCAGACTTTCATGTCCTCCCCAGCTTACTGCCATCGTGATATGTTGAAGGCTTTCGCAGAATCTCACAATTGATTCCATTTTACTAACCTTAAGAACAACTGTGAACAATCCACAGGCGCCAGCCATTTGTCGTTTTGCAAGTTCATATTGCGGAAAAGAATCATCGAATGGGAAAATAACGGATTCGACTTTGGAGTGCTTCTTTAAGAATTCGACCACTTGCTTAGTTGATCTTGTAATGCGATCAAACCTGGCAGGAAGCGTTCGTAATCCTCTTATAAGGAGCCATGCATTGAAGGGCTGAATACCACTACCAATGTTCAGATATTCGCTGTCGAACATTTTTTTCATCATCGAATGAGAACCGCTTAATACACCTCCCAATGTATCGCTATGTCCACTGATATATTTTGTTGCCGTCTGCATGGATAGATCAATCCCCATTCCAACAGGCTTTTGATACAACGGCGAGCAATAACTGTTATCAATCATCGTGATAATGTTCTTTGATCTTGCTAAACCTGCAACGGCTTTTATATCCTGTAACGCAAAATCCCAGCTATTGGGCGATTCGAGATAATATAATGTTGTATTATCCTTCGTTGCTTCCTCCCAATTTTTAATTTCGGTACCGTCAATATAAGTAGTGCTGACATTGAAGCGAGGTAATATGACATCAAACATTCTTTGCGCCCATGTGTAGGGAGCTTTGACCGAAACAATATGATCACCTGCTTTTACATTGGCGAGGACACCTGCGAAGATCGCTGCAGCGCCACTATTGAATACCAAACAATCTTCTGCATTATCCAGTGCGGCTAATTTTTTCCGAAGAATCTCCACAGTTGGATTCAGACCACGGCTATATAAATAAGAACCCATCTCATCTTCAAAGGCTTTTCGCAGATCATCTACTTTTTTAAAACCAAAATTGCTGGTCTGCATGATAGGAGGAGAAATTGCATTGAAATAATTCTCTCTTTCTTCACCCAGCTCATTTATTATATAAGAAAGGTCCATCTTATAACTTTTGTTTTCGCAGATTCTTAGTTGCAAAATAAATTAATAAGAAAGCTATGAATACAGAGATCCCAATCACTGCATACATTGGGTCGGAAATAGCTATCACCGTTCCGACAAATATATAGGCTATAATAAAAATGACCGGCAGTAATGGGTACAACTTCATGGAATAAATGCCTGTGCCATCAAGATGTTTTGTTCTTTTCCTTAAAATAAAAATAGTGGCGGCCGATGTCGCCATACCGATAGAATCGAGAAAAATAGTGAAGCTTAATATCTCGTTGAATTTTTTGGCAAAAAACAATACTACTACACAAATAGCGGCAAAGACCGTAAGGCTTACCGTCAAAACATCTTTCTTTTCATCTTTCTTTTTAAAAGCTTTTGGCAATATCCCGTCTTCACTCATGGCATACATCACTCTTGGATTGCTCAGCAACAAAACATTTACATAAGCGAGCACTGCAATGAACAGCAAAATAGATGAGGCATACCTGCCGGTTGTTCCAAACATTTTTTCCGCAATGATCGCGGCGATGCCCGATGTTTCTTTCAGTTCATTAAAACCAATCACTTTGTAATAAGCGTAACTCACGACGAGATAAAGAGAAACGATAACCAGAATACCGATAAAGATCCCTCTTGGAATATTTTTTTGTGGATTCTCTATCTCTTCGCCAAAATTGATGGTCTGCTGGTAACCACCATAGGTAAAAGATGTTGCTTTCAAAGCAATGCCAAAAGAGAGAAGAATAGCGCCAAAACTTTTCGTATCCAGGTCAACAGCAGCTTGCGGAGCAGTATTATAAAATTGAGGAAAGAAAATAGAGGCGATCAATATCAACAACATTCCGATTTTGATCAGCATTAAGAACATTCTGCGTTTTCGAACTCATCCGTAAGCCCATCAGGTTTACACCATAAAAAATTACGATCGCCGACATGGCGATCATCGCTTTTACAAAATCGGTTGTTCCTGACGTAAAAATGAGCGGCGTTATATACTCACTCCCGATCAATGCAACGCCGGACAATGAAGCTGCATTGGATATAAGTATGATGCAATTGATCGCAAAAGCAATAGAAGGATGATAGGCATAAGAAAATATCTTATAGTAGCCCCCCGTCACAGGATACCGGCTTCCGATCTCTGCATAGGTCAATGCTCCGCAAAAAGCGACCAGCCCTCCGACTATCCAGGCTGTAAAAAAAAGTGTAGGCGTTAAAGCGGCTTGTGCGGCGTCTTTCGAGGTCCTGAAAATTCCCATCCCGATCACCAGTCCGATCACGATCATGGTCAGGGAAAACAGGCCGAGCTTATTTTTCGATGCCATGCAATGAAGATAGGGAAAAAACGTTCTAACTTTGCCCTGCTTACTAAAGCCAAATCTATGAAACCAACTATACTCTGCTTGATATCTCTGCTATTCGTATCCCTGTCCTGTTTCTCTCAAGATGATCAAACTGATTCCACAAAAACATTAGGCGAAGTAACGGTAAAAGCCTACGAACAAAACCGAAAACTGATCGAGGTTGCTGCTCCAATCAGTTTTACCGGTCAATCGCAATTAAAACGGTTTGGCAATACAAGCATCTTACCTGCTATCAATATCACTCCCGGTGTAAGAATGGAAGAACGTTCGCCGGGAAGTTATCGCCTCAATATACGCGGCAGTTCATTACGTTCTCCCTTTGGTGTACGAGATGTAAAAATATATTTGAATGAAATACCCCTTACCGATCCAAGTGGCAATACCTATCTGAACCAATTGAGTTTTTATAATTTCAATTCTATTGAGATCATTAAAGGACCGGCAAGCAGTCTTTATGGAGCAGGCACCGGTGGCGCTATGCTGATACATACACTTCCTGTCAACTGGCAACAGGGAATTTCGTTAGATTATTTTACCGGCAGCTTTAATACCAATGGTATAAATATTAATGTAAAAGCCGGCGATACCGATCATAAAAATAGTTTCAACTATTCACATTTAAAGAGCGATGGATACCGGGTGCAAACAAGAATGCGAAAAGATATCGCGAGCTGGGAAACTGAACTCAAAGCAAGTGAACGACAAACATTACATGCATTCATATCCTACAGTGATTTTTTCTACCAGACTCCCGGTGCTTTGACCTTAACTCAATATAATGCTGATCCGAGGCAAGCAAGACCGCAGGCCGGAACACAACCCAGCGCCGTACAAAACAAAGCTGCTATCTATCAAAAAATTTTTATTGCCGGGTTCAGCGATGAATTCCGTTTTAATGAAAATTGGCAAAATACCACGGCTGTTTATGGGTCATATACCGATTTTACCAATCCCGGTATCAGGGTTTATGAATTCAGGAAAGAGCCTCATTTCGGAGGACGGAGCGTATTTACTTTTAAAAAACAGTTACATGAGACAAGCCTGCAACTGAATTTCGGAACAGAGGCGCAGAAAGGTTTTTTTAATACAAAAGATTTCGGCAACAAACAAGGTACAGCCGATTCGTTGCAATTGGATAATAATATCAACCTTTGGCAATATATGGTCTTTGTGCAGGCAGATATAAGATTCAAACATGGATGGATCGTTACTGCCGGAGTGAGTTTCAACAAATCATCAGTTCTGTTCATCAATTTATTATCCCGGCCATCTACTACACAGAAAAGATCCTTTGAAAATAAATTACCTCCTCATCTCGCTCTTCTTAAAATGATCACGAAGAATATTTCAGTCTATGGAAGTATGGCAAGGGGCTTTTCAACACCTACGGTTTCTGAAATGTTGCGTTCCGATGGACTGTTTGGTACTACGCTTCAACCGCAAGACGGCATAGATTATGAGATAGGTGCCAGGGGCAATCTTTTTCATGGAAGGTTATATTTTGATGTCAATGGATTTCTCTTTCATCTAAAGAATACGATCGTTCAAAGAATAGACACGGCCGGCGTGTTCTATTATGTAAATGCAGGTTCCACCAAACAAAACGGTATTGAGTCTTTAGTTTCGTATGAGTTGTCGGCCAGCCCGCGACATTTTATTAGCTCGGCTAAGATATGGATCAGCTATGCCAACCATAATTTTCACTATCAGAGTTTCAAACAGGTCAATACTGATTTTTCCGGAAAAAAGTTACCCGGTGTTCCCCGGCAGACAGTAATTGCCGGTGCTGATATTTCCACCAGGATAGGTATTTATTGTAATGCTACCTACAATTATTCAGACCCGGTTGCATTGAATGACGCCAATAGCGCTTTTGCAACTTCCTATAACCTGCTGGGTGCGAGGCTTGGTTTCAGGAAAATTTTCAATAGAAAGTTTAAGGTTGAGATTTTCACAGGAGCGGATAATCTTTTTGATACAAAATATAGCCTGGGCAATGATATTAATGCAGCGGCAGGACGTTATTTTAATGCAGCCCCAGGAAGAAATTATTTTGTTGGAATAGCGCTGCAATATCTTAATGGTCTTAAAAAATCATAAAAAAAGCAGCCGGGAATCCAGCCGCTTTTTCATTATCCGTCCGATATCCTGGTTGATCACTCAACGATCTTTTTACAATTTTATGAATGTAAATGATCTCGTTTTTTTACCAGTAATTACATTCACTGCATAAAGCCCGCTTCTTAACCCGCTGACATCTACCTGGAAAATTCTTTGCTTATTGCCGACACTAACTGTTTTAACCAATTCGCCGCCGGATGAATATATTTTCAAAGTTGATGGCCCATCTGTAATGCCGGATTCAATGGTTAAAACATCATTCGCAGGGTTAGGGTACACTTTAAACCCGCTTTCTTCGGCGATCTCAGTTTTCAATTTAGCAACGGACGAGGCTATTACTTTTTTATCTTCTTCTTCGCTTCGGGAACACACTTCAGTATGAAAAGCATTTGCCTGGAAGTTGGATAGGTTTGTATTTCTTTTTATGATTTCTGAGAAAGTCGTATTCCTTACCCCGTTCTTTATTTCCCCGGGAAGAAAAACGATTTCTCAAGTCAGCGATAAAGGCGATCGATCTTACTCAAACAAAGGTCGTCAACGAGGAAACGATCTTCATACGTTCAACCTATCATTTGATAAGGATCAATCTTGATGACATTGAATATATAGAGAGCAAGGAGAATGATATCAGGATACATCTTGCCGGGAGAAAATCAGTTATGACATCGATGCCACTCAAAACGATCATGGAAAAATTACCAGCGGGAAAATTTATGCGTATCCACCGAAGCTACATAATACCGGTAGATAAAATAAAATACATTGGTAACCGAAAGATAAAATTGAACATAACGGAACTGCCGGTAAGCGGCAGCTATTCAGAAAACCTAAAATCGCTATTGAATAAATTTAAACTAGTTTAGATTTCTTCAAAAATTCCTTTGTATCTATAACATCATCTACCGCACCTGAGTTTGAACACATGTTAAAAACTATTCCTGAATAAAAAAATTCTCTGCCTACATTTGCTTCGATTTGGTTTCCGATTTAAATATCGGGATGAAAAGGGAAACCGGTGTACTTGCCTGCCGAAGGTACGGAGTCCGGTGCTATCCCCGTAGCTGTAAGGGGCCTCCCCAAACCCCTCCGAAGGAGGGGCTTACGAGAAGCTTCAATCTTCGCCACTGTTAAGAACAACGGGAAGGCGTTGAAGTAAACCCCAAGCCAGAAGACCTGCCACATCAATTAACAACATTCAGCTTTCGGGTGAAAGGCATGAAATGTAAAAGTCGAAGGACGTTTATATTTCTTTCACGCCGTTGTTGGTGTCCCCACCGACAACTCTTACACGAAAGCAGTCACTAAAAATTTTTCAATGATGAAAAAGAAAATTTTTATTGTGGCTGCTCTGATCTTCAGCAGCCAATTGCACGGACAAATTTTTCCGTCAAAAAAAAATGACTCAGTAGTTGTGATCATTGATGATTTCCCTTATCTGGCCAGGCAGCTTGACAGGGTGGTGGTTACCACCAATAAATATCCAAAAAAGCAAAGCCAGACTGGAAAAGTAACAACAGTAATTGATAAAGAAATGCTGGAGAAAATGGGAGGACGAACGGTTGGGGAAATTTTGAATTCGGCTGCTGGAGTAACGATCAATGGTGCCAATAACGCTTTAGGCACAAACCAGCGTATCAGCATCCGCGGCTCATCGGATGGAAATGTTTTGTTGCTCGTTGACGGCCTACCGGTAAATGACCCGTCAGTCATCAGTAATTATTTTGATCTGAATTTTGTCAATACTTCACAGATTGAGCGTATAGAAATCCTGAAAGGAGGTCAATCGACTTTATATGGCTCAGACGCGGTAAGCGGCGTGATTAATATCATTACAAAAAAGGCGGAAAGTAAAAAAATTGCGTCTACTGCTTCTTTAAGTTTTGGAAGCTATAATACGTTAAATGGCAGCGCAGGAATAAATGGCAATACAAAAGCAATCACCTACAATATATATACATCACATATTTCTTCAAAAGGCTTTTCTTCAGCATATGACTCTGCGGGGAATAAAAATTTTGATAAAGACAAATATCGTCAATATCTGCTGCAGGGAAATATCGGTGTAAAAATTTCAGATAAAGTGCTATGGAATATTTCAGGCAATTACAGTCGTTACAAAGCGGATGTAGATGCAGCCGCCTTTACGGATGATAAGGACTTCTTTATTCGAAATAAAAATTTTCAAGCGGCTTCAGGTTTGCAATGGAAACAGGCAAAAGGCCAGATGAATTTCAACTACCAATTTAATTATGTACAGCGCTTTTATCTTGACGACTCAACTGACCTCGGATCATTTTCTTACTTTTCAAAAAGTACATACACTGGTCGCACACATTTTGCAGAACTGTATGAAAATTTTCAATGGCATCATGTTTCATTGCTGGCAGGGATTGACTATCGTTTTTACAACAGCAACCAGGTTTATCATTCCATCACTGCATTTGGTCCGTTTGATACGGAGCTAAATGATTCTGTAGCAAAAATGTGGCAGGTCAGTCCCTACGTTTCTTTGGTGTATAATGACCGGAAGGCAAATATCGAAGCAGGAGCCCGCTTGAATCATCATAATGTATATGGTAACAATTCTACTTATACATTCAACCCGTCGTATTTAATTTATCAAAAAGTAAAACTGTTTGCAAACCTTTCCTCCGCGTTTAAAACGCCTTCCTTGTACCAGTTGTTTGATCCTTATAGCGGTAATAAAAACCTGGATCCTGAAAAAACAAATATAACCGAGACCGGCGTTGAGGTATACCCGACAGGTATTATGCGATTGCGATTCACCGGCTTTTTCAGGAAGACAAAAAATGCGATACAATATATTATCGCCGACCCGGTATTTTTCAATGGTCAATATCGAAACGTCAGCAACCAAAAAAATTCCGGGTTTGAATTTGAGTTGAATTATACCGGTGAAAAATGGAATATCAACGCCAATTATACTTATACCAAAGGAAAGATCACTTCAGCTTATTCAGAAAGCGGCGATCATTTATCAAAAGACACAACGTATAATAACCTGTATCGTGTGCCCGCTCATGCTTTTAATATTTTCGCGGGCTACCAGGTGAATAAGGAATTTGGCCTCAGTTGCCTGCTCAGGTATACCGGTAAACGACAGGAACCCGTATATGCTTCCGTACCAATACTGCTGGATGATTATATCGCCATTGATATCTCGGGTCACTATAGAATTAATCAGCATATAAGAATGTTCATTGATCTGAAAAATATCACCAACACAAAATACTTTGATATCCCCGGTTATAATTCAAAAAGATTCAACTGGAGTAGTGGGGTGAGTGTTAATTTTTAAATTTGATTAGTATGTGCCGGCACGAAATAAAATCCTGCGCTCGATGTAATAAGACATTCGAATGTAAACCCGGCTCTATCACACAATGCCAATGCTTCTTAGTACAATTAACAATAGAACAAAGAGCCTACCTGGAGCAACGCTATAGTGACTGTCTCTGCATAAACTGTTTGGCTCAACTGCAGGAAGAATTTGAATTGTTCAAGGAAAAATATATTTATCAATAAATGGGCTGAACCAGCAGAGCATTTCTCAAATATTACCTTTGCCAAAACCTGCATTATGAATATTGATCCGAAAGCGCTGCTGACAGTGACCTTCACTTTATTTGCCATCATTGATATTTTAGGATCCATTCCGATCCTGATCTCATTGAAAGAAAAGATGGGAGGCATACGGGAGTTAAGAGCTACTTTAATTTCCGGAATTTTAATGATAGTATTCCTTTATGCTGGCGAAGCTTTCTTAAATATCCTGGGGCTTGATGTCGGATCATTTGCAGTGGGTGGTTCCATTGTAATTTTCATTCTTGGATTGGAAATGGTTCTTGGACTGGAATTTTTTAAAAGTGAAAAAGATGTAAAGGCAGCAACGGTAGTGCCGATCGCCTTTCCATTGATCGCCGGATCGGGCACATTGACAACCGTGATGTCTTTGAAAGCAAATTACGGTCAGGTTACGCTCTTGATAGCAATACTGATAAATCTTGTTATTGTTTTTATTGTATTAAAATCACTTGGTTATATCGCAAGGTTGCTTGGCCCCGCCGGCTTGATAGCCGTACGTAAATTTTTTGGCGTAATATTGCTGGCTATTGCCGTAAAGATCTTTGCCACAAATGCAAGCGGATTGATTAAAGTAAGTCGATATCTAACTCCAGATTGATACTGGTCGTATTTAAGCGGAGATCTGGAACTGACATTCAATTTGGCCTCGTAGTACAATGGATAGTATAATCCCGACAGTACTGTTGGGACGAAGCTCCAAATGCTGGTTGCCTCCTGTCGGCAGTTGTAGTAAAGATCTTTGCCAATTAAGTAATTTCAGATTGAATATTTTTGTGCCTTCTCTGAATATTAATTTTAAATAATAGTCGGCCTCGTAGTACAATGGATAGTATAAGAGCCTCCGAAGCTCCAGATGCAGGTTCGATTCCCGCCGAGGCTACACAATTTTTACGTTAAAGATTTTAATCTTTTAATTGATTCAGTTTTTCATCAGTCATCCGCTCCGCCATCTTCCATTTCCGGATTTTAGTGAACGGCAATTTCAACAAATTTCCAATGGTGAGCTCATTTTCCTCCGGATATGACGGAACACCTGTCACAACCTGGAGCTGGTGGATATTTAATCTTATCGTTTTATGCATCCTGTCCCAAAAAGAAAAAATTATAGAATAGTTACTATCTGTCTCATTTTTTACCATAGAATGATGAATACCATGCATTCTTGGGGTGACGATAATTTTATTCATCCATTTTTCAATAACAAAAGGAAGTTTTATATTGCTGTGATGAAATTGAGTAGCGGCTTCAAACACTATTTCATAAATAAGGACCATCAGCGGAGAAGCGCCGATTAACACGATAGCCACCCCCCGAAACAAAACGGATCCGATCATTTCACCAAAATGAAAACGAAAAGCAGTTGTTACGTCAAGGTCGAGATCGGTATGATGAACCAGGTGAAACCGCCAAAGGACAGGTAGCTTATGTAGCAGGATATGCCAGAGATAATTGCTGTAATCCAGTAATAAAAAAGTAATAACAGATCTTATAAGAACTGGCGTCTCAATTAAATAATTAAGCCCAAATTGCCATTGCTGATTTTTCACTGCCAGCCAGACCATGGCGGGAATAAGCAACAGTCTTAATAAAACAAATGCAGGAATAGAAACAATAAAATTGATGATGATCCTTTTGAAACGCTTCTGCACTCTTTTTCTTAATTGGAATTTTGTTTCAAGAAAAAAAAGGAGAATAAATATTCCAACAAGTATGGGAGCTCCAAACTGGTCGAAGATGTTTTTAATCATCGATTCTTAATTTTTACATTCTTCCCGTTTCATTGAAGCCGACATCATACCTTAACTCCAATTCACTCCAGGTTTCATCAGCCAAAAATTTTATATGCTATTTTCAAAAGCTTTTCCAGGTTGCTGTTTAATTTTTTTTCCCTTTGTTTAGAAATAATGCGCTGATTTATTCTTGACGCTACAGGATAGGGATAGACTTTATTAAACAGGGCATTGACAGATAATCCTTCGGAATTGGCCAATATCAATTCCTGGATAAGTTCTCCCGCATGAGGCGCTACCATTGTACCGCCAAGTATCTTTTTCTTTTTTATAAAAGCTCCCGGGGGTGATGTATAAAATCATCTTTGCGTATTGATAATTATCTATAACGGCCCTGTCATCCTTGTTAAAATCCTGTTCCAACCTTTTGTACGTAACATTCCTTTTGTTTAGTTGCTTTTCATTCATGCCAAACGTTGCCACTTCAGGATCCGTGAAACTGACCCAGGACATATGATCGTTATTTAATTTTCTTTTAAATGGCGATAGAAAATTATTGATCAATATACGGGCATGGAACTCTGCAGCATGGGAAAAGATAAGATCACCGGCCACATCGCCGCAAACATAGACGTTCTTATTACTCGTGCGCAGGTAGTTATTCACAGCTATTTTTTGCTCTTTGACTTCGATTTCTGCATTCTCTAATTGCAGTGAGTCAAACTGCAATTCCCGGCCAATGCCAACGAAGACTGCATCGAAAGTTAAATTCCTGCTATCGGCATCCGTCATTTTTATTACTGCTTCGTTTCCCGATTTGAAGCTCTCCACTCCGGCATTGAGCAGGAATTCGATCCCTTCCTTCTCCAGCCTTTGTAAAAGAACAGATGTTACTTCTGCGTCATCATGCTCAAGAATGTGGTTGCCCTGGTGTACAACAATTACTTTTCTTGCCCAGGCGGTTCAGGGCTTGTGCCGTTTCGATCCCGATAGGACCACCACCAACCACTAAGATATTTTCAGGTAAATTGTCAATATAAAAAATATTGTCGTTGTCAAAATACTTCACCTGTTCAACACCCGGAACATTTAGCTTTCGTGGTGTAGAGCCTGTTGCAATTATAATATTTTTGCCCATGTATAACCTGCCATTTACTTCAACAACTTTCTTTCCTGCAAACCTTGCTGCGCCTAATGCAACGTCTATCCCTCTTTGTGTTAGCCATTCTGTATTCTCATGCTTGCGGATAATTTCCTGTCTCTGGTAAACATAGTCAATAATTTTTTTTATATCTGCCCTTCCTTTTACATCCAGTCCAAATTCATTTGCCTTTTTGGCATCATGTACGATCCTTGAAACATGGATCAACGCTTTGCTCGGTACGCAACCATTATTCAAACAGTCTCCGCCAATGTCTTTATCAGTTTTTTCGATCATTAAAACTTTGAATCCAAATTTATTCATGGTTAAACCGACACTTAGTCCGCCGGAGCCCGCACCAATTACTATTATGTCGTATGTAGATATATTCATGATTATATGACCGCCGCGCCGGAAATCGTTTTGAATTTCACCTGATATCGTTATACCATTGATTTAATTTTGCAGGTGAAAAACCAAGTAAATAAAGACGTTTAATCACCATCCATTTTATTCTTGTCCTGAGAAAACCATCTTTGACATGCCTTCTTGCGTTGACAATTAATTTTGGTTCTTTGACGAGGCAGACCTTATACCTGGCACGCATTCGAATTGAAAAATCATAGTCTTCCATGATCGGTATTTCTTTAAAGCCGTCCCAATTCATCAAAAATTTTTTTTCTCACAAAAATTCCATTATCGCCATAGAAAATTTTTCTTTCCGATTGCTCTCTTTTTCTTAATCCCAGATGCATGATCTTTCCAAATTTTTTTATCTTTCTGCTATGCCTGTCAAAAACATTAAGGAAGCCGCCACCGTCACAACCATTTTCATAAATTTCCTGATTTATTGTTCTTAAGGCGCCGCAGGGCACATACATATCGGCATGAACAAAAAAAAGTATATCTCCTGTTGCCAATTTAGCTGCGGCGTTTAGTTGTTTAGCTCTGCCCTTTTCAGCCTGAATCACTTTGGCATATGAACTTGCCAGGTTTACCGTTCGGTCGTTGCTAAAACCATCACTGACAATGACCTCAAAATCGCCTTCCTCTTTCAGTTGGCAAAGTTGATGCAGCGTATTCTCAATGCAAGTTTCTTCGTTATAGGCAGGAATAATAACTGATATCATATCAAACGATCTTTAGGATCATTTTAATTTTTATTTCTTAATAACCCCGTCACTAAAAGACAAAACCCGGCAAGATTCAATAAAGCCCGCACGGCATGTGAATATTCCCATTGGCTGCGGAGTTTTTCCCACTCACCAGGTAATTGTGTCCAGTTGGATGTAGAGGTGTTAGCAGGAAACGTATAAAAGAAAAAGATAGCAAGGCTGATGCTAAAAAGCAACAAGGCGACAAGCAAAAAGGGGAAAACAGGTCTCCTTTTCCTTTCGATAATTGTCCAGATCAAAGTCAGCAAAAGACCTCCGATCTCAAATATACCCAGCCATGACCAACCCCTGTAAATCTGTTGCACTGTCTGATAATCCTGCTTTGTTAAATGAATTTTTCCAGGTAACTCTAACAGGTGTGTCAGCAACGCACTTAATGTAATTGTGACAAATAGTATAGTTATAAACCTGAAGATATTCATACTGGCTACAGCATTTATAATTTATGACTTTTGACCAGTCTCCTATGCAATTGAATAACCGTTCCTGTGAATACCCCAGGTAATACAAAATCCAGATACGAAAAAAAATTGCCTGCATCCGGTAAACTCCATTATCTAAATATTTTCTTGCCGAAGTAATTACAGTCCCATTCATTACTTTAAATTTTCCATATTTTTTGATGCGGTGAATGATTTCCTGGTCTTCCATCATCAGCAATTCTTCTCTGAAACCACCGCATTTTTCAAAAATATCTTTCGTAACAAACAGACTTTGATCACCAAACCGAATGCATTTACATTGAAGCGTGTGAACCAGCAATTGGCTTTTAAAAACCAATGATCATAATCAAACGCAAGCCGGAAGCATCCGCTTTACAGCTCCCTCTTTATATGCTTTCAAAATCCGGCCTGGAAAACTTTCAGGAGGAATAGTATCGGCATGTAAAAAATAGATGATCTCTTGTGTTGCAATGCACAGCTCCATAGTTCATTTGTACAGCCCGCCCTTTGTCGGCAAGAATTATTTTTACACCTTCCGTTTTAGCTAGTCCTGATCGTATTATCTTTGCTTCCTCCGTCAGCAATAATGATCTCTTTCACCAAATTTGCATTATCATATTTCCACAATCCTCTGAATGGTAGTTTTTAATATGCGATTCTTCATTGTATGTAGGAATGATAACACTGATCATGTTATGCTGCATTTATTGTCATTAAAAGTTCTGACAATCTATTCAGGTCATCTTCGTTATCAATATCAGATAATTCAGGAAGCAAGAAAATAGATAGCCTTCAGTCGTTCGCAAATGTTCAATGTTTGTCTTTAACACTTCCCCGAGTACTCCAATTGATATTTTTAAAAAGTTCGCGTGTAAATTTTTCATAGCCAATAAATAATAACCTCCGTCTTTTGCAGGGCCGATTACTACATCAGATCTATTCAGCTAAACATAAGCATTCATAATCAATGGCTGAATTTAATTCAGGCAATCAGTTCCTATAATTGCTACCTTTTCTATAGCCATTTCGAATACATCTGCAAACGCATTTTGCATTCTTTCACCCAGATCGTTTCCTGATTGAATTTGCTTTTTGTAATATTTTCGATCCCATATATCATTTCGGCACTAATGATCTTGAGTAAAAAACAATTTTATCAACCGAAAGATCTTTTGTTATCAGATATCGTGTGCCTCATCAAGTTGCTCGTAAACTGGATAGGCTAGCATCATGACCAAGTGTGGCGGCAAGTCTTGTTTTTACTTCTCCATGAATTAAATTCTTTGCAAAAATCAATAGCGCCTCTTTCATCTTATATCCTTTATGGTTTCGTAAAATAAGTTTTGAAAGTTTTTCATCGGCTTTTGCTGCTATCGCAATAATCTCTTCAATATTTACCGGTTTCAGATTATCAGGATCACACTCATCTGTAATAACAGAAACTGCCGGCACAAGGCAGTTTTGCATGTGATTGGCTGCAATTACTTCAGGCACGGTTGACATTCCCACCATATCAGCACCGATAATTTTCAGATAACGATATTCAGCTTTTGTTTCAAGATTGGGGCCATTTACCGCAGCATAAACACCTTTTTTTAACTCAATATTTAATTCCTTTGCCTTGCATTGCAACCAGGTCTTTTAATGGAGATCATAAGGTTCACTCATGTCAGGAAACCGCGGGCCTAACTCATCATAATTTTTTCCTGTTAATGGATTACCATACAAGTAAATTAATATGATCATCAATCAACACCAAGTCACCCTTTTTAAAATTCAGATTAATGCCTCCGGCCGCATTGGATAAAAACAATTTTTGAATTCCCAACAACTTCATTACCCGGATTGGAAATACAATTTGCTGCAGTGAATATCCTTCATAAGCATGAAACCGACCCTGCATCACGAGAACATTTTTCTGTTCGATTGTTCCATAGATCAAATTGCCCTTATGAAATTCTACAGTGGAAACGGGAAAGCCCGGAATTTCAGAATAAGGAGTTATTTTTTTTATTTCATACGTAGTTCAAAAAATGATTCAATCCTGTTCCCAAAACAATTCCGGTTTCGGCGTGGTTAATTCCTTTTGAAATCAAATATTCTTTTGCTTTTACTATTTGTTCCATAAAAAGATTAAAAGCAAGCAAGAGCAGCTATGCAATAGCTCCTCCGCAACTTGAGCCTGAACCGGCAGTGCATCCATAGCAATGTTGCCCGATAACGATCTCTCTTTTATCTAATTCACAAGATCAAATTCACTGAAATGTTTTGCCCGGCTGTTTACTTTCAGTTCAAGCATTTGGTTAAAATCACAATCATATAAATAACCATCCCATCCAATTGAAATTGTATTTCTGCACATCACATTTGCTGCCGCAGCAGGATTAAAAGCATTAAGCAGTTTTTCCATATACTTCTCATAATTACCGCTGGAAAGAAGTAATCAAGAAACCGGCTGATCGGCATGTTAGTAATCATGTAAAGATTGTTGAATTCAATCCCGAAATTTTTCAGCAGTTCTTTTTTATATTCTTTTTCCAGCAAAGCCTGCGATGTCGGCAAAAAAGCTCCCGCAGGATTATAAACCAAACTTAAGATCAAACCGGAATTTTCTTTTCCATAACCCACATCATTCAGCATCTGCAATGCTTTTATGGAATGGTCAAATACGCCTTCGCCTCTTTGCCTGTCTGTTCTGTCCTTTGCGTATAAAAGGCAATGAAGAAATCACTTCAATATTATTTTCTTTAAAAAATTCAGGAAGATCGTGAAAACGCTTATTTGATAAGAATGATCGTGAGGTTGCAGCGGTCAATGATGTGCCGATCCAGCTTTTTTATTTCTTCAACAAACCAGCGAAATCGGGATTTAGCTCCGGTGCGCCGCCGGTAATATCAACAGTGGTAAAGGAGGATTTTTTTTCAGCACATCAAGGCACAATTGCATCGTTTCTTTGGTCATGATCTCTTTGCGATCGGGCCCGGCATCTACATGGCAATGTTTGCATGTTTGATTGCACATTTTGCCAATGTTCACCTGGAATATTTCGATGGCAGATGGCTTTAGCGGAAACAAGCCGATCGTTTCCAATTTTTGCTGAAAAGGAACTAATGTAAAATTATTCGTTTGTCCATGCTCAATAATTTCAACCTGTTCATGAACGTCAGCAAGAATATGTTGCTGGTGATGAAAAGACGTCCCTTCTCTCCATTGAGAAACAGAGGAAAATCCGTTTAATTTTTCCCGGTAACGATTTATCATCTTTCAATTCCATTTGTTCTACGGAGCAATTGCTCAATAGAATTGTTTTAGTACAAGTGTACGACGCAATGAAGGCCAAATGGCAGCAATGCAGCTAAGTATATAATAAAAAAACTCACTGCCATAGAACTGATCGAAAAAAAGAAAATTTCTTTGACCTGAGTTCCCCTAAGGTGGAAACAAAATCCTACATTGCAATTTCTTTCACCTTATTCATCATCTGCACGCCGTGCACCAATGAAGCGCCACCTCTTATGGCAGCCGCTACATGAATGCTTCCATCATCTGTGCTTCACTCCATCCTTTTTCAAAAGCATCATCACTGTAGGCATCAATGCAATAAGGACATTGAACAGCATGTGCCACAGCCAGAGCAATCAACGATTTTTCTTTTGCTGTAAGAGCACTTTCTTTAAAAACTTCATTGTACCATGAAAAAAATTTATCGCCTAATTCAGCCTGGAACTCGCTTACATTTCCGAATTTTTTCGAGTCGTCGCAGAAGTAATAGTGATTAGCCATATCTGTTTATTTAATTAATGGTACAAAAAAAGAACCAATCTTTCCAGAGAATGAGCCTGAGAAGGCGAGCGTGAAAAATATTGTGCAATAAACATCCCAAGTTCCCACTCGCAAATGGCTAATATTTATCACTGAAAAGCATGCTGATGCTTTTCTTTGCATATAGTGCAGAGGAACAATCAACCCTACAACGATTCCGTATACGAGATGGCCGATCAATGAACCAAGCATCATCAGAATTTTATCTCCGGCCATCGCTGGTATTGGCATCATCATTCCAATAAGCCACATCATGACTTGAGCAAACACAAAAACAACAAAACCGAACAACGCACCTTTCCAGAATTTGCTGTTGATATTTACTTTAGAATTGAACCAATAAACATACACCAGGGCAAAAATTGTCCCTATCATGAAATGCATGATATATCCCACTAATAGCAACTCCCATCATACCTGATAACATGGCTGCAGGGTTCATCTTAGGAAGACCCATTATTGGAGCCATTAAACCAACTCCTGTCATGACTGCGGTGGCTATTATACCGGCTAATACTGCCCTTCCGAATTTGTTTTCCATAAATTTTTTTTTGATGAAAAATAGCTTTATGTATTAGTCGCACATTTCATTCCACCCTGACAAGCAGGGGTGACTTTTAATAATTTGAAAAAGGAAATAAAGGATAAACTGAAATTAGTTATCACACTTAGAATTCCGGAACCTTCGAGATTATGTCCTTTTCAAGTTTCCCGGTATCCACAATCTCTGAAAAATTGTTCATGTGGGTATTCAGCAATTTATTGATCAGCTTAGTCTGCTTCCTGTAGTTTCTGCAACCTGAACACATGGAAAGATGGAAATGCAACTGGAGCGTCTTTATGACGCCTAATGAAACATGTTCTTTCATTTCCAAAAGCTCTGTCGCCTTTATGCAAGACAACATCATTACATTCATCAGGTTCATATAAAATATTTAAGTATTCTGAAATCCCGATCACCGATTAGTTTAGTCGCACTATTACCTGGTTCCTGACAAATGATCCGATCACTTATTATTTAAACCAATTTACTTCCAGGCAATTTCTTAATTGCAATTTTGCCCGGTGTATGATCTGCCAGAAATTGGCACTTGTAATTTCCAAATCAGAGCAGATGATCCTGGTGTCATGGTTTTCCAAAAATTTTAATTTAACTGCTAACGACCACTTTTCAGGAAGCTTATCAAAACATCCGTTCAGGGTCTTTGAAAATTCGGGATCATCCAACAGCTCTTTTTCACCAGGCCATTCTTTCGGCCGGTACTCAGGTTTCCATCGGTAATTATTATCAAACAAGATTTCGATAAACCCGGAAGATGGCTCCTCGCTTTTTTTATATTTTTCCCGGAAATAGTCTGCAATTTTATGTTTAAGGATCGAAAATAGCCATGTTCCTGGCGAGCTTTTGCCCTTGAAGTTTTTGTATGATTGACAGGCGGAGAGAAATGTTTCCTGCACCAGATCTTCTGCTATTTCTTTTTGATTCACTTTGGCAAGCGTATAGCGAAACATATCCCCGGTGTAGCTTTTCACCCATTCGATAATATCATTTGCAGAAGAAGACATCGTAGTTCCAGGCAAAGATGAAGGTTTTTCAGTTTACTTGTGATGTCTGAGACGATGCAGTTAGTTAAAAATCCGCAACAGGATTTCAATGCGTCTTGAAGCTATGATGAATCATTTCTTATCCGTCTGGTCTTCCATTTCCACTTCTTCCTCTTTCCCGCTGAATGCTGTATGACTATATTTGAGTATAGCAACGAATAGGACACCGCCGATAATGTTTCCAAGAGTGACAGCACTCATAAAATTCAAATACTCTCCAAAAGAATTGTGACCGGAAAATAAACCTGCAGCCAATTCTATATTTCCCACAATGCAATGCGATAGACCCGCGAGGCCGATAGCTGCCGTAATGATCCATATAATAAATAACTGGCTGATCGTTTCCCTTGCTGCTGCTACCAGCCACGCCAGCAAACCCATTAGCCAGCCTGCCAACGCGGCACTCAGCATTTGCGTGGTCCATGGACTGATAAGAATACTATTGCTGATCCGTGCCAGCGATGCTCCTTTTAAAAAATGAAGTGAGTCGGAAAAGTAGACAAGAATGAGTGCAAATATTAATCCGCCGATAATGTTGCTGAAATAAACGATTGCCCATAGACGCAATAACTTTTTTATGGAAGATAATCCCTGGAGCACGGGCAACACGGCTAGAGTAGTATGCTCCGTAAATAATTCCGATCTTCCCAGTACAACAAATATGAACCCGATGGGGTACATATTGGCAACGATGAATTGCACGACCGGGTCGGGGAAAATTCCAGTGAATAAGGTTAAGGTTACCGTCATCAGCAATACGGAAAAACCAATATCCAGGCCGGCTGAAATTCCTGATAACATCAAGCCAACCGGTGTACGATTCAATTGTGTTAAACCAGCTTCTTCTGTGTGCTTGAGAATAAGTTGCTGACTTTTTTGCGGCTTTGGCTCTGCCTGCTCTTTGGTATTTTTTTTCGATGATGCCATTACAGCTTCTTCAAAAGTTTAATGTCCCGCCAGATGACATCATCCCAGGAGAATTTAAAATTAATATCTCTGCCTTAATAGAATTCGGCCTCTAATTCAGGTTCCGGTTTTACGGGATATTCTTTGACTATCATATCTCTTATGGGACAGTAAGCAGTCACTCCACGAAAAAGTAAATAAGCGCCTGCTAATAATTCGACGCATGTCAGTATTGAGGGGTCCTTAAGGCCACGAATACCTGTGTAAAGTAAGGCGGCGCCAGCTCCGCCGGAAATAATTCTTTCTGCTTTTCCAACATTTTTTTCTTCTGTGAAGGAATCTGTCAATTTACCGTTTTCCATAAAATGCTTTTTATAAATTATACATCAATTATAGTGCAAAAGATAATCTTCAGCATATCCGTGGCAACTGTTCGCCCGACAACATATCCACTACTCTTGTACCGCCGACTGCTGTCTTCATCATTACCATGCCGGGATGCCCGGTAACTATTTCCCCGATCACTGTTGATTCTTTTCCCAATGGGTGCGAACGCATCGCCTGCAAAACTTTTTTACAATTTTCTGCAGGCACGATCACGATCATCTTTCCTTCGTTGGCGACATATAGTGGATCAAGTCCTAAGATCTCGCAGGCGCCTTTCACTTCTTCACTGATCGGAATTTTTGTTTCTTCCAAATGAACTCCTAATCCGGATGACTCTGCGATCTCGGTCATCACGCTCGTAATGCCCCCTCTTGTTGCATCCCTCAACATGTGAATGTCTTTACTTGTATTCAGGATAGTCTGCACCAATCCGTTCAATGGAGCAGTATCGCTTTTTATTTCTGATTCAAATTCCAAATTTTCACGAACCGACATAATAGCAATACCATGAACAGCGATCGGGCCATTAACGATTATTTGGTCACCCGCTTTTACATTGGATGGATGAATGTTCACATCATCATCAATTATTCCCACCCCTGATGTGTTGATATAGATCTGGTCGCCTTTGCCCCTGTCAACCACTTTAGTATCTCCGGTTACTAATAATACGCCTGCTTTTTTTGCCGCGTTTTGCATGGACAATATCACCTTCCAGAAATCTTCCATTGAGAAACCTTCCTCGATGATAAATCCAACAGACAAATACAACGGCTTTGCGCCGCACATGGAAATATCATTCACTGTTCCATTGATGGCGAGTTCACCGATATCACCACCGGGGAAAAATATCGGGTTGACGACATAGGAATCTGTACTGAATGCGAACCTTGCTCCGTTTTGTTCAAATATTGCTCCGTCGTGTAATGGTTCCAAAAACTCGTTGCCGAATTGTGGCAGCAGCATCTTTTTAATAAGATTATGCGTGAGCTTGCCGCCACTGCCATGGGCCAATGTTACCTCCTTGTAATTAGTAATTGGCAAAGGACAGGAACCCAATAAAGTTTCAATATCAATTCCGTTATTTTTTTCTTCAATGATCATATTTTATGTTTTACACCCCTCGCTGCAACCGCAACGACTGCTCAGAGTAAACTGCGACGCTTGTCTACATGAACAGAACCCTGAACGGAGCGTCGCAACGAACGATGCCATGAAAAACTTCGGCTGGCACCATAAAAAAATTTACACAACATCTTCTTCGCCCATCGCAATATGAACGAGATCCCAAAGTATATGCACCATCGTCGCATGCACTTCCTGGATGCGATGAATGCTATACGACGGGACAATGAAACAATGATCGGCCACTTCAGGAAAACGTCCACCGTCTTTGCCGGCAAATGCTATCGTCATCAAACCCTTGTCACGGGCAGCTTCCAGCGCATAGATCATGTTCGGCGATTTGCCGCTGGTGCTGAACGCCATCAGCATATCACCTCCTTTTCCATGCAGGTTGATCTGATTCACATACACCCTTGTAAAATCAAGATCATTACCGATAGCGGTCATCGTTGCAATATCCGTCATCAACGGAACGACAGGAAACGCTCTTCGCTTTTCAATAATGGGATGATTAAACTCGACGGCAATATGCAACGCATCACAAAGACTGCCGCCATTGCCCATGACGAATAATTTTTTTCCTTCCTCAAACCGCCCGGCCATCTCCAGGCACATAGCTTCAGTTTCCTCAGCGTACCTGGAAAAAAATTTCTCTTTCATCTCCATGCTTTCATGGCATTTCCGCATGATCTTCTCTTTGAAACTTTCTGAAGCCTTTGTCAAAATTTCTTCCATAAAAAAATTCATTCAACTGTGGCTAATTTATTTTTTTCTAAATGTCGCCCGTAAGCATAATATGCTGCACAGGCACCTTCGGCAGAAACCATCGTTGCACCCAACGGATGTTCCGGCGTACATTCTTTGCCAAAAGCAGGACAATGATGCGGTTTTTTTATTCCTTTCAAAATTTGTCCGCTGATACAGATTGATGGCTCTTTGGTATCAATTTCCGATACTTCAAAAATCCTTTCCGCATCGAAATCACGAAATTCAAATCTTAATTTATAACCGCTCTTTGGTATTGACCCTACACCTCTCCATTTGCGATCGCTTACTTCAAAAACTTTATTTACCAGGTCTTGCGCAGTTTTATTTCCCGGCTCATCGACCACTCTTGAATATTGATTCTCCACTTCAGCTCTACCATGTTCGAGTTGCTTTACCGTCATCAATACGCCATGCAACAGATCCATTGGTTCAAAACCAGTGATAACGATAGGCACTTTGAATCTTTCGCAAATCGGTTTGTATTCGTGATAACCCATCACCGTGCAAACATGTCCCGGTCCTAAAAATCCCTGGACACGATTTTGCGGCGATTGAAGAATAGAAGCCATCGCAGGTGGTACCAATACATGTGAAACAAGAATAGAAAAGTTTTTTATGTTTTGTTCTTTCGCAAGCCATACGCTCATGGCATTTGCCGGTGCGGTAGTTTCAAAGCCGATCGCAAAGAAGACAACTTTTTTATCCGGATTTGCTTTTGCAATTTTTAAACAATCAATGGGTGAATAAACAACTCTTATATCAGCGCCTCTCGATTTCAACACCAGCAGATCGCTTTGCGAACCCGGCACACGAAGCATATCACCGAAAGAACAAAAGATAACATCCTTGTGGCTGGCAATAGCGTGAGCTTTGTCAATCATCTCAAGCGATGTAACACATACGGGACAACCGGGGCCATGCACCAATTCAATTTGCTCCGGCAGCATTCTGTCCAGACCATATTTCACAATGGAATGTGTTTGTCCGCCGCACACTTCCATGATGACCCATGGCTTTGTGACGATCCGTTCTATCTCACGCACTATTTTTTGAGCCAGTTCTTCGTCGCGATATTCATCAAGATATTTCATCATTTCCTCCTTTGTGTTTTGCAATTGTTTCTTCAACAAACTGAGGAATATTTAATTCATCTAATTGTTCCAGGTCCTCCAACGCCTTATAGGTTCTTTGTGCTTCGGCTTCATCCACTTTGTTTAATGCAAAGCCCACGTGCACCAATACATAGTCTCCCGGCTGCACATCCGGAGTATATTGCAAACAAACCTGTTTGACGATACCGCCAAAATTTGTTTTGCCCATTTTCACGCCATCCGTTTCGCTTATCTCAAGCACTTTCCCCGGTATTGCCAGGCACATGATCACCTCCTTTTTTATGATTTATCATTTTACTGATGGGCACACCATCGCATAACAGTATCTTATCGCCAATATCCGCATCAGGCAATAACAACAATGGAACAACTTTCAGTACACCATTAATATTTACTTTACCCATGCGTTGCCCATTGTCTGTAAAAACTTTTATTATGTCTGCATAAACAAGATTCATCACCCGTCGCTATTATTTTTCTTATTAAATAGATCCATGGCAATCGGGATCGTGCTAAGGATCCCTAATACCAATAGCGGTATGCCGATTGCTTTACGGCGCTTAGCCGATAATTTATTTGCCAGCAACAAGCCTGCGCCGACACCGATCGCTGCCCGGGTCCCTGCTATGAATGCGATCTCAGATACTGAAACATTTTCTAATTCTTTTCCTTCCATAGCGATTCGTTTTATTGATTTATAATCTCATGTACTTTTTTCACAACTCAGTCAAACAACATCTCCGGTTATATAATATCCACTTTTCTTTAACGCATCTTCTCCAGGTTCCCCTTCGGGGGACTTGGGTGGCCTTGCTGCCATAATCTGTCCTACTGAAATGCCGCCATCATTCGGTGGAATGCGTTGATGCCAGTAAGGCTGAAAACCTTCTTCCGTTAATCGCATCACCGTCCTTTCCGTTAAATATTTATTCTGGAAACATCCGCCTGTCAATACAATCCTCTGTTCTTTTATTTTATGAGCTATCCTCACGATCATTTCAACAAGCGTATTATGAAACTTTGCAGCGATGGCTCCTTTATCAGCTTCAGTATTCATATCACTGATAATGTCCATGATCATCGGTTGCCAGTCAATAACACTTTCTTTACTGTCGTCTTTTTCGAAAGGATAATATCCCTGTTCACTTTTATCAATTAAAAACTCCAACTCTATTGCTGCCTGTCCCTCAAAATTTATTTCTTGTCTTGAGCCAATGATAGAAGCCACTGCGTCAAACAATCTGCCGGCGCTACAAGTAACCGGTGAGTTTATTTTTTTCTTCAGCATTTGCTGAATGACCTGCAAATCTTTTTCAGAAAAACTTTGCACAGGAATTAAATCCGTTCTGTCAAAAACGTTTTCACCAAACATTTCATACAATAGTCCCACTGCCGTTCTGCGTGGTTGCTTTACGGCCGCTTCGCCACCTGGCAGATAAAAATTCCTGAAATGAGCAACACGTTCAAATCCGCTTTCACTGGTCAATAAAAATTCACTTCCCCAGATTGTGCCATCAGTTCCTGATCCCGTTCCATCCCACGATACTCCTAAAACATTTCCTTCGATCTCATTATCTGCCATGCAGGATAACACATGCGCATAATGATGCTGAATAGTAATTACATCATCATTTATTTCTTTTGCATATTTTGAAGAAAGATATTCGGGATGCAGGTCGCTGATCACTTTTGACGGTTCCACTTCATACAGTTCTTTAAAATCGCCGATCACTTTTTGAAATGCAGCAAAAGCAGGTTCAGTTTCCAGATCGCCGATATGCTGACTAATAAAAATTTCTTCCCCAGTGCTGATTGCAATGGTATTTTTCAAATGTGCTCCGACTGCAAGCATCGGCGGCAAGTTCCGGTTTAAATGAATGGGCAGCGGTGCATATCCTCTTGCTTTTCGTAGCACCTGTTCTCTTCCTGCAACTACTCTTACAACCGAATCATCCACTTGTCTTACTATAGCGCGGTCATGCACGAGGAAAAGATCAGCAATTCCTTTCAATCGTTCCAGCGCTTCATATTCATCTATGCAGATCGGTTCATCATTCAGATTGCCGCTTGTTGCCACGATAGGAAATCCCAGCTCATACATTAATAAGTGATGAAGAGGAGTACAAGGTAACATAGCGCCGAGATATGGATTACCCGGGGCAATATTTTCAGCAATGAGATCCTTCCGGTTATCTTTTCTTTCGAGTAAAACAATTGGTGAAGCAACAGATAATAACAATCTTTCTTCCAGCACCGAAACATGACAATCCTGTTTTATTGTCTCCAGTGACGGATACATTAATGCAAAAGGCTTCTCATTGCGATGCTTTCTCTTCCTCAGTTCTTCAACGGCTGCTTTATTTCTTGCATCGGTCATCAACTGAAAACCGCCGATACCTTTAAAAGCGATGATCTTTCCTTCACGCACCATTTCAGCAGCTTTTATCAAGGCATCATTGTTTTCTGCAATGATCTTACCGGCGCTGTCCCATAATTCAATGGATGGGCCACAGACAGGACAAGCATTGGGCTGCGCATGAAATCTACGGTTATTCGGATCGTCATATTCCTTCTGGCATTCAGAACACATCGCAAAAACTTTCATGGAAGTGTTATCCCGATCGTAAGGAATAGTATTTATGATCGAAAATCGTGGTCCGCAATTGGTGCAATTAATAAAAGGATAACGATAGCGCCTGTTTTCAGGATCAAACAATTCCTGCAGGCAGTCTTTACAGATTGCAATGTCAGGCAAAACCGTCGTACTTATCTTTCCCCTCTGCTCACTATTAATGATGGAAAAATCTTCGTAACCTGCCGGATCGTGTACGCTATATTCAAGATTATAAATAGAAGCAATTGCCGGCTTTTCTTTTTGTAAACGCAATAAAAAGACATTAAGCGACTCATGATCACCTTCTGCCTCAAGTGAAATGCCATCCGGGGAATTTTGAATAAAACCAGTTACCGCCAGTTCCTTTGCCAAACGATAGACAAAGGGACGAAAGCCCACACCCTGCACGGCGCCCATTATATTTATTTTATAACATAATTGCATGAGTGCTCAACTGATTTTTTTCCTTAATGGTAGTATTGCTGTAATTTTTTAATTTCAATGAATCCAGTAAAAATCTTTTCGCAAACCATTTGGAAATAAGTGGCAGAAACATAAGGTTGCTGATCTTATCTCTCATCCATATACCAAATTTTGTTTTGGGAACAAATGAGGAGGCAAACTTCGTTGCCATCTTCTGCTTTCTCCTTATCTCTGGTATCATGATGTCCTGGTAATTCGTAAATGCTTTTTCAAAATCACCATCTGCTGATCTTAATTCCCCGGCTAATACATAAGCTCCGGCCATTGCCAGCGCTGATCCCTGTCCTGCTACCAGTGAAACACATTGGCACGCATCACCGGCCAATGTCACTCTTCCTTTGCTCCATTGATCCAATTCGATCTGGCTAACGGAATCAAAATAAAAATCAGGTGCCTCATTCATGCGGGATATTAACTCGTCGCATCTCCACCCTGCATCGGCAAATTGTTCTTCCAGAATTTTTTTCTGCTGTTGTATATCATGATAATCGTATTCCAATTTTTTTTCCTGCTGAAAAACAAAAAACGTAGAAAGCCTGTTGTGCCCAACGCTGTAAATTCCCGCTTGCTTTCCGGGAACAGAATAACTGATGAAGGCCTGGTCATCATTAAGAAAATTATTGATAGTAAATGAAGCCGTATAATAATGCAGATATTTTTCATACTGCTCTTCATCGCCGAACGTGAGTTTTCGCAATTCTGAGTGTACACCGTCGGCACCGACCACAAGGTTATATTGACTTCGATGACCGTTCTCAAACCATGCCTGGACACCGTCCTCATTCTGTTCTATTTTTTTTACCGCTGTTCCCCAAATAAATTTGACATCATTTTTTATTTCATCATATAAAACCTCAGCAAGATCGCTACGGAGAAAATTGAAATGCCGGTAATTCACCGATTTTCTCATTTTCTCAATATTGAAATGGCCGGTTGTCTTTCCCGTTTCATTTACAAATTTTAATTTGGGAATGGCATAGTGTCTTTTCCCAAGTTGTGATCGCAAGCCCATTTTTTCAGCCACATCAAATCCTGCTCCCCAAAAATCAATCATATAACCGCCGCGGGGCAAGCTGTCTTTGATCTCAACAACGGTCGGTTCATAACCATACTTCTTAAGCCACCACGCCAGCGTTAATCCTGCAATGCCGGCGCCCGAAATGAGAATATTTTTATTTTTAATAGTCACGATCAGTTTTCAAATCATTTTTAAGTTTATGATGTTATCAATTCTTTTTCTCTTTTAAACTCCACTTGCTGCATTAAGTACTCACACCACGCAGCCATTCCATCTCCTTTGAGACTTGACAATACAAATGTTTTAATGCTGTTGTTTATCTCATTTGCTTCTTTGCTCACTGTTTCAACAGAAAAAGGTACATAAGGCAAAAGATCAGTCTTCGTCACCAACATCACATCTGTTGTCAGAAACATGGAAGGATACTTTTTCGGCTTATCATCCCCCTCTGTGCAGGAGATAAGCGTCACTCTTATATCTTCACCTAAGTCATAAGAAGCAGGGCAAACAAGGTTACCAACATTCTCAATAAAAAGTATATCTATATTATCAAGTTCCATCTTTGGCAAAGCCTGGTGAACCATCTGCGCTTCCAGGTGACAAGTGCCTCCAGTTACTATTTGCAAGGCAGGAACTCCCTGTTTCCTGATACGATCCGCATCCCTTTCGGTTTCGAGATCACCTTCGAGCACAGCAATATTGATTTTATCTTTCAAACGCTTTATCGTTTCTTCAAGCAACGATGTCTTACCGCTTCCCGGCGATGAGACAAGATTGAGCAATAAAATATTTCTTCGCTTCATCTCATTGCGTATCATTTCCGCGACAAAATCATTTGCTTTTAAAAGGTTCAGCGAAACATCATGCGCCTTTAGTGTACCTACTGCTTTATTGGTTAACTTCTTCATAAGAATATTCTTCAAAAATTATTTTACTGACAAGCAATTCATTTCCCTGTACGATATTCGAAGAACCTTCGCCGCATTGAGGGCAGATGAATACATGATCTTCCACTTTAAATTTCTCATGACAACTCTCACATTCAGCAATTATTTCTGTTCTTTCAAAATCAAGTTCTGAATCTTTCAGCTCGGTATCGGCCGTCATGAATTCATATACTTTTTTCAAAAACTCCGGTTCCACGCATGAAAGCAATCCCACTTTCAAATGAACCTTCCGGATATTTCCCATCTTAGCCGGAAATTCATTCTCAATTGAATTAATTATACTCTGACAAATTGAGACCTCATGCATAAGCCATCTTTTTATTCCCCTTTACGGATAGGGCCTAAAAATTATTCATCAACCAAAAAACTCCCACGCATATAGCGATCATTGAAAATCCAAATTGCATCCACTGGTATCCTTTTGAAAATTTATGTATCACTTTATGTTGTATCAAACCTATCAGCCACGAAAAACAGATCATGGCTATGATCGTCCCGATACCGAATCCCACGACATACCCGGCAGCGGTATATTGTCCCGGTAATGCCAATGCAGGTATGATAGCAATCAGATGTGCACTGCCGCCAAAACCATGAACGATGCCGATACTCATAGGCACATGCCTGTGTTGATGTGGTTTCGCTTCATGATGATGATGAGCAGTCTCTGCGCCATGAACATGAAAGTGTGCATGCTTCACACCACCATGTTCATGCAAATGATAATGCACACGTGATCTAAATGCTTTTTGAATGCCCCATATTCCCAATCCTATCAATACAACGCCAACTAATCTTTCTCCCCATTGTGATAATCCGGATAATGGTATCAATCCTTTCAGGAAAAAAACAAGAACAGCGATTACCCATACGCTGATCGTATGACCAAAGCCCCACCACATGCCGATGCGCCAGCTTTTCTTTGGCTGATGTGCCGTAAAGGGTGCGATAGCGGCAAGATGATCGGGTCCCGACAATACATGTATTGTCCCGGCTAACAACCCGGCCATGACAATTAATAAAAGACTATTTTCCACAGCTCATGTTTTTAATTTTTATTTGCCCATCTGCATTGCTACTATTGACTTCGTTGCGAGTTTACCCATAGCGAAGCGATGGGCTCCGTTCATCTTCCTGTTCGTTAATCAGCCAACAGAAACTTTCACAGCTCCATTTTCCTTCAATAATGGAAAAGGATCGAGATGAATGTCTTTATCATCCACACAAACTCCCGCATGTTTTATATCATAGCGATGTCCTAACCTGCAACTGATAATTCCATCTTCGATCTTTCCCGTACTCAACGGCATATCACAGGCAGGACAATTATTTTTATAAGCATACAATTGGTCATTCACTTTACAGATCACCAATTGAGCGCCATTCAAATCAATGAATTTCATTTCACCATTTGACAGATCATTTACACCACTCACCTGTTTCCAACCCGGTGATGATATATTTTCCGCTTTTATGTTATGATCATGGCCGTTCTTTGAATGTTCAATTCCTTCCACATCGAGTTGCAAAAGATCAGGGCAACTTTCTTCAATCGCCTGTTTGATCGCCAATTCAAGCGTCACCGACGAAGAAGCGCAACTCTTGCAGCTTCCCGACATTCTTATTTTTGCTTTTCCGTCTTTCAATTCAATGATCTCAACACTTCCCCCATGACTATGGATATAAGGGCGGACTTTCTCCAACGCAAGATTTAACCTTGTCTGCAGATCGAGCGGATGCAGGTCATGAATGATCAGCAAACCACTGATAAAATTATCTTCCATCAAATCGTTCAGGATCTTCGTAGCAGCGCCATTGCCTTCATTCATCAAAATATTCATGATCCTTTCCAACCCGTTTCCATAAAAAGTCAGCATTTCATTGACACATTCCTGCATGAGTTCTTTGGTGGCCGAATCCGGTAACTCATCTATCTGTTCGATCAGTTGCTGCATGCGCTTGCTTTGCTCATTCAGCTCCTTTATCTCTGCGTCCATTTCCTTTGATAATAGTTTACCATTCTGCCGGGCATCGTTAGAGGTTTTCTTTTCTTTCAGTTCTTCGCTTATTTGCATTACTTCATCCATATCATTTTATTTTGTGTTGTAAACATCATTGATCATCTCCTCAACCAATTCAACTGCTTTATCTATTGCTGCCGCTACCGGTTCACTTAAACCGATTTGAAAATCACTGACCGTATCAGGTTCACACCCGACGATCATTACCTTGCCCGGCCATGCACCAATGGCTTTTATAAACTTTAATACCGTTGCCGGATCAGATCCATGCGGGTCAATAAAACTTCCATCATCGAGATCAGGCCCGATCTCCTTTTCATCCGGTTCGATGACATACAATGTTCCGGGCTTTTCACCGCGGCCTGATGCATCGATCAATATTAAAAGATCGTAACCCTTCATCAGGTCATAAGCCAGTTTCAATCCGCCAATACCTGTATTATTTATTTCAACACCCGGCGCCAGTTCTATTCCCGACAATCTTTTTATAACCTCCACTCCGAAACCATCGTCTCTTAAAAACATATTACCGATACCGGCGACCATTATCCGTTTTTTTGAAACGGCAGATGGTTTCGTTTGCAAGTCCACCAGTGTTTCTTCAGTCTTCATGATTAATTTTTTCTACTTCATCCACTTGAAAAAAACGATAGATGCCCATCTCCCTCCACATATCCTGGCCGGGATCTTCATCCATCGTCACGGCGAGATAAACTTTATCGTCATAGTCTGTGTAAATAGTTTCCAGCGTCGCAACTTTACCTTTCAAAAAAATATCCGCTGCATCCGTTCTTCGTTTGCCAGGCATTAATCTTAGTTTGTCGCCCTTCTTATATTCTTTTCCGCCAATTATCATCTGGTCGGCGCCCGGTTTATTGTTTATTAATTCATTTATCAGCATTGTATATAATTTTTATCCTGCTCTTTTCATTTTATCATGCAAGCCTGTCAATTCCCCCGGCGTGAGTTGATTTGCTTTATTGATCATGGCCAAAATCTTTTGATCTCCCTCCAATAGCGCTTTTTGCTTTTCTTCATCAGTCATCACATTGACGTGCAGCCATAACGCCTCTTCCATCTCAGTACTATCAAACAGATCACCTTTGCTTTCAGAATTTATTTGCGGATAATCATACAATATGATCGGTGAGGAAAGCAGCAGGTTATGCGTTTTATCAAACAGGACCGGCCAGGTGTTCTCATTCTTACATTGCTTCACCGCAGCCTTCCAATCTTTAGCGGGATTTTGATCCGATATGAACTCACCTTCGTTTACACTTATTATGGTATGCGTGGACACAAATGCCAGTTTGAAAATTTCATTTTTCTTAATCGTCTTGGGGTTTTTAACAGGCGCTTTATTTTCAATAATAATGGTGAGCCGGAATGCATTTTCTTTCCCTTTGACAGCAGACGCTTTAACAGTCAGAAGACCTTCAATCGCTTCGTAAATGTCCTCTTCCAACATATTTTTCTTCTCAAATCTCCGAAAGGGAAAAATAACCGGGTACCTCAATAAATTCTTTATGTTCATTTTACCGGGCTTCACTTCTCTTTCAACAGCCGTCCATCCTCCATCACGGTTATTGACCTGTAAAAATTTTACACTGATATCAAGTAAAGAATCCTTCTTTCCTTTTATGATACACTCCGTCTGCATCCTGCCATGCATATATTTATTATACGCACAATACATTTCCGGGTAGATCATACCAAAAGGGATGGGAGTTTTATTCTTCGGAGCGGAAGAACGGTAAGGATACAGAGAATATCCCTCATACAAAAGAGTTCTTGTCAGCTCTTCCAGGGTGGTATTCCTGTTATCATTTATTATAGTGCTCATAAACTTTGTTTCTCTTTTATTTCTGATTTTTCCAAAGCCTGGTCAATCACCGATTCAAGGCAGTTTTCTATTGTGGGAAAAGAATGCAAGGAAGTAAGACGGTATAGTTTGTCAAAAATGTCTTTGTGCACCTGCAGCCATTTCATATTTGGGAAATATATCTCCATCATTTCATGCCACAACACGGCAGGCATTTTGTAAATCGCTTCTTTATGCCAGGGAACCTGTGTTATCTGCAGATCACCGCTTGTGTCTTTATAAAATAATGTACCGCTGAAAAGAAAAGCAAGCGGCACTTCATCATCTTTTACCGAATAGAAAAATTTACCGGCTGCCGATATATGGTCTTCACAACAACCGATCGGCACTTCGATAATAGTTCTTCCGGAAAATCGCGGAACAGGAACCGTTACGGTTGTCCAGAACAAACCTTTTACCGTTTCCTCCCATCGTTGCGGTTCTCCAAACACTCCGACCAATTTTTCTTTCGACTCGCCATTATATTGCCGCTTTGTTGCTTCGATCAACACCTGGCATTTTAAAGCGGCTGCATACACTTCCTCATTTTCTGACGCATTTTTGATCTGCAGGTTAAAAGAAAGTGTCGGCACTGCCGCATACGGTTTCACTTTTGCTGACAATATCTGAAATTCCAAGTCAGGCATCGACAGTTTTATTTTTTAGTTCAACAAAAAAATCCTTAATAGCATAGTCGGCCTCTCTTCCACCGAAGATGCCTTTCCAGTTTGATCTGATTATTCCAATCAGCCTGTAACAATTATCAATCGGAACGATATAATATTCGCCAGGTTCTTCGATCCTGTTCACCAATAAAGCTTCAACATCAGGCTTCATTTTTTTTAACCCAGGATTCAGTTCTTCGATCTTCTTCCATGGTTCCATCTTTAGTTTTGACTCAGTAGCGCCGGCTGCAGCGGGATAATAAGCAACGATCCCATTCCTGTTTGAATTAAAAACAAAAAATGCCATGTTCACCGGGATCATGAATTCTGACCACAGTTCTTCCGGCATTTTGAAATCATCCAGGTATTCGTATCGTTGAGGGATAAGTTTATAGTCGCCACGAACTGATTGAATGACCACACACATTTCACAGGCGCACATGAATTTCATTTCTGTGACATTGATCATGTGCCTGTGATCTTCGGGGACTGGCTTGCCACAAAAATTACAGGTTTCTTCTTCCTTAACAGTAGTGCGTTCCCTGAAACTGCGAAGTTTTGATATCAACGATGAGGAAACTACATTCATTGTCTTTTCGTTTTCTACCCATCCATTATGCTACATCCTTTTACCAGGTCTATTGTCATCAGCTACTCATCTACCAAAAGATGCAAGAGCGGTGGGTGTATGAATTCTCTTAATTAATTTTCCATTTCCTAAATACATGTGTGCACCGCAGGGCAAACAAGGATCGAAACTGCGGATGGCACGCATGATATCAATGCCTTTGAAATTGTCAGGTCCATTCTCTTCGAATATCGGCGTGTTCTGCACGGCATCTTCGTAAGGTCCCGGCGTTCCGAAACTGTCACGCGGACTTGCATTCCACGGCGTTGGCGGAAACATTTGATAGTTGGCAACCTTGCCTTCTCTTATCACTAAATGATGCGATAATACTCCACGTGCTGCTTCATGAAATCCAACGCCGATCGCTTCATCAGGAACTTTGAAAGGACTCCACGGTCTCCTGTTTCCTTTATGATATTCTTCCAACGCTTTTTCGGTGCAGTACAATCCGACCAACGCGGAATACGTTTGATGATAAGCTCTTGCACGATCCCTTTCAATAGCGTTACTCCATTTTGGAATTTTCCATACCTGTTTCATTTCAGGCATATTCATAGTCTTAGGTAAATTAAATTCCAGCGAATCGCCGGTTGCTTTTATATAACCTATATCAACCAAACCTGCTTTTGCAGTTACCCATTGTCTTGCAAAAGGTCCACCGCCTGTATCGCAACATTCATAGTTGCCCGTACGCTTGTCATACCATCTTGGAGAAGTGACCCATGTATATTTATCAGTGAAATCTCTTTTTTGCGGTCTTGGTTTTGTTGTTTTATTCCAGGGATGACGACGATCAACCAAATTACCCAATGGATCTCTCTTGACAAACACTTCTTCATCTTCCCAATCATCATAATAAGAACTTCCCAGCAATATTCTTAAACCAAGATTTATTTCAACAAGATCAGTAGTGACCAATTCACCACGAATGACCACACCCGGTGTAATGAATCTTCTTCTTCCCCAATCCTTCATATTCTTATAATCATAATTTTCTACTTCCGGATTGTCAAATGAACCCCAACATACCAAATTGGTATCCCGATAACCTACTTTTTCATATCCGGGCAATGCTTCATAAAAGAAATCATAGAGGTCGTCATGCAGCGGCGGTATCTTTTTACAGTACTCGATATATTTCATCAACCTTACATAATAATCGGTAAGTACCTGGTGAGTGACTGTTGTGCTTAGACCGCCGGGAACAAGAGTAGATGGATGTGTGTGTCTTCCTTCCATCAGGCAAAACATTTCTCTTGTCAATCTTGACATCTCCAGCGATTCCATATAGCCTTTGCCGGTAAAAGGATTTAATGAATCCATGATATCAGCAATTGTTTTATAGCCATGGATCTTTGCATTTGGCGCTTCTTTCTTTTTTGCTTTTTCATACACCGAAGGATTAGTTTCCTTCACCATTTGCCCGCAGAAATCAACGTTGCACATGTTATCATTATAAATAGCATGATCGAACATGTAATCTGCCGATTCACCCATATTGATCATGTAATCACCGAGTGGTGGAGGTTTAACGCCGTATGCCATATTTTGCGCCAGCACAGAACAAGTCATGTGGTTATCACCACAGATACCACAAATGCGGCTTGTAATAAAATGTGTATCGCGGGGATCAATTCCCCTCAGGAAAATATCAAACCCGCGAAATATCATGGACGTGCTGTAGCATTCAGGAATCGTTTTATTAGCGAAGTCAATTTTGCAATGTATTCCAAGACTACCTACGATACGTGTGACGGGATCCCACGACATTTCTTTAACTACTATATTCGGATCGCTTGTCTTTTTACCGGGTCGAGCTGCAACTTCAGCCATTTTAAATAATTTAATAGTTAGAGAATAATTTTTGTGATTACTTCAATCACCATGTTTTCACATAACCACTTGTGATCTTTTTGCCACGTTTTCTCCATCCGGGCTCCTTATCTTTTTTATCCAGTGTTGCTTTTCTGAAAGTTCTTAAAAGCGGTCCCACGGCAAATCTTGCCAGCCCAGAGGAAAGTTTACCACCGAACTCTTCATCCATAAAAGGCATATACTTATCAGGAAAACCAGGCATTGTGCAAGCCATACAAATTCCGCCTACATTGGGGCATCCACCTATCCCGTTTTGCCAACCACGCCTCGGAACATTGCAATAAACTATCGGCCCCTGGCAACCGATCTTCACCAGGCATTTATAAGAACCATATTCTGTAGCAAAAACTCCCTGTTCATAAAATGCACCGCGGTCACAACTTTCATGTGTTGTACGGTGAAATAGCCACGTCGGTCTTAACTGATCATCCAATGGGATCATCGGCGCCGTTCCTGCTAATTGAAATACGAGATATAAAAGTGTTTCAGTAGTATTATCAGGTTGCGCGGGACACCCAGGAATGCAAACGATCGGAAGACCTGCTTTTGATTTCCATTCCCAACCGAGATAATCAGGAAGACCCATCGCCCCCGTTGGATTATTTTTCATTGCCGGAATGCCACCATAGGTTGCGCATGTACCGACAGCAACTACCGCTGCAGCTTTCGGAGCAAGACGATCAAGCCATTCATTCGTTGTGATGGGCTGACCGAATGGTCCTGTTGAACCCATTGCCGCCCAGTAACCGCCCGTATCTTTAATGGATTCTTCATTGGGCACTGATCCTTCCAGTACCAATACAAAAGGATCCAGCTCACCTTTCTCAGCCTGATACCAATAATTCATTAACTCATCCCCATTTTCATAAGAGATAACGGGATTATGAATATGGACTTTGGGCATTCCGGGAAGAACGCTTAGAGCAATGTCTTCCAAACTTGGATTGACGGCACCGGTCATTGCAACAGAATCACCGTCGCAACTTAATCCTGTTGTCATCCAGATAACATGAATATCAGTTACTGATTTAGTAGCCATAGAATTTCGATTTGAGGATTAACGAAGAAGTAGTAGAAAATGGCTTTACAGAATTTCTGCAATCAGTCAAATTTTACATTCTGAACGATTAGCAGTCACAAAACTGAGACCAAAACGAAATAGAGAATAAGTCTCTATGATTGCAAGGAGGTGCATTAAAATAAGTCAACGCATAAGTGCATAATGTTTTTCCCAAAACAAATTTTGGGGAATTATCGCCACAGAAAAAAACTATTTCAGCAAAGAGCCGTTAACCTCTTATTTACAATTCAAACGAATATTTTATCAGAACTTTTAAACCGACCAAGGCAAATTTTTAAAACGCAGGCGTGAGTTTTTTAATAACTATCAAGAGCCGACCAAGGCAACCTAAAAATTTATTCGCGAAAAATCTTGATCAAAGTTCAATCGGCGATAACAAATTTTGACGTCGTTTTCCATCCGTTACCATAAAATGTCATCCAATATATTCCTTCCTGCAGTGAGGGAATAGGTATATTAAGATAGCCACTTTGTCCACCAATATCCTGGGCAAACAACTGCCGACCGTCAAGGGACACGATACTCGTCCTCTCAACAGGAAAGCCAGCCCTGGCATTTATCGTACTGCCCTTCACGATGGTTGGGTAGATATATACCGGCTGTACGTCGGCGCCATCGAGCAGGATCATCACAGAATTGTAAAACTTTCCATCTGTTTTTTCAATCCTTATACGATATAAAAGTGGTTCTATTTTATACGTTTGATGCTTCAGGCTATAAGATCCATCGAATGGAAGCATCTCGCTGGCAGTTTGAAAATCGATTCCATTGGCACTGTACTCAATAATAAAACGGCGTGTATCCTGCTCTGAAACGGCCGTCCACTGAATTTCGTTATAACCGTTGAAGTGTGTCGCATTGAAAGATGTTATCCTTGCGGGAGTCGTAGCCTGCGCAGTCACACCGGGCCGTGTATTGTCTTTGTTCGCTATTATATTTTGCTGAGCACACGCAGGATAAATAAAGGCGGAACATCCTGCGATCACTGGAAAGGTGGCTTTTACAAGTTGTAAAATCACTTTCCGCATATTTTTAAAATTTGATCCGACATTGATTAAAACAAATACAGTGCCTGTGAAATCATCCTCCAACGTTTAATCAGAAATTATTGCATTAACTTTTTATTTTTTTCACATCACTTTTTATTTACCGTAAAACCTTTTAAATTGCAAGTACCTGTTTGAAATAGCCTCCAAACAGAGTATTCTCCACGAGAATATTACATCCTCTACTGTTTTTTTAGAAATCCTTTTTTCCAGGGTTATTTTTAGAGATTCATTTTCCATCCTATGAAATAGTCAAAGATCTTTTGCCACAATTAAAATGCAGTTTAACTATGAACCTTTTCTCAATATCTTACTTAAAAAACCTTTCGCCTAATGGAGGCGACGGTCAAGTACAAACAGAATATCTGCCCGAAAAAAAAAGTTTACCGCCCGCAGGTGAAGCTAATAACGGAAGCACCGGTAATATATCTCAGCAGCTATTTTACGCGAAGGAAAATTTTGTCAGGACGATGATTCATGAAATACGAAACCCGCTGACAGCAATCAACCTCGCCAACCAGTCCCTTACAGAAATGATCGCTGATGGAGACAATATTCAATCGTCAAAAATATATACAAGCATTATTTCAAAAAACGTTTCACGGATCGAACATTTGTTAAGAAGACTGCTTGACCCGGGTAAGGGCGAACAATCCGACTTTATCCCGACAGATATCTGTCATGTTATTGATATTGCTTTGGCCAAAGCCGAAGACAGATTTTTTTTACAAAAAATAAAAGTCTATAAAAGCTATATTCCCGGTTACATAATCAACGGTAATCCCGAAAAACTTTCGCGAGCTTTTCTGAATATCATCGTTAATGCCGTAGAAGCCATGACGCAGGATCATGGAAAGCTTTGGATCGCGGTTTACCAATCAAAGAAAGACGACATAAGGATAGTAATTAAAGACAACGGAAGAGGCATAGAACCTGAGATAGTTCAAAAAATGTTTGATGAGAATATTTCATGCAAACCGGGAGGCCATGGTATTGGCTTGCACTATGTAAAAGAAATAATGGATCTTCACCATGCAACTATTTCAGTAAGCAGCGAACCGGGAATTGGCACTACAATCGTTGTTCTATTCAAAAGTTACAAACGCTTTTGAACGTTCCTACCAAGGCTCTCTTTTTAAGATGACATCGTGCTATAAGATGTGGAAAATACTCCTGAAACTTATTAATTTTTTCTACACCTGGAACCGTCCCGGATTTTCTTATTAATTCCATCATCGAATTCTCCGGATAATCCCAATTTCCTTGTGGTATCATAATTGTGCGAATACCCATAATCTCATGTTTAATTACCTGTTTAAAACAATTTCTTATGCCTGTTGTAAAAGTTATTGAAGTAATTGCAGCTTCAGAGAAAAGTATCGACGATGCTATACGTAATGCGGTGAAGGAAGCATCAAAGACCGTTCACAATATTGACTCTGTTTTTGTCAAGGACATAAAAGCACATGTTAAAGATAATAAGGTGGCGACCTATGGTGTGATCTGCAAAATATCATTCCGCCTGGAAGAAAATCATAATTAAACTTTGCATACCATACGACAAGTTTCAGATCCAAAAACTTCGCGTGGTGTAATATTTGAGTTTTTTACGGCGATGGGATTTATTTATCATTCCAACGTGATCTATTAAAATAAAAAATCTAACCATGGCAAAATCTGTTGCTGAGTTTACGATAGAACGTTTACATCAATGGGGTGTAAAAAGAATATTTGGCTATCCTGGCGATGGCATTAATGGTTTGATGGGAGCCTTACGGCAGAACCAGGACAAAGTAGAATTCATCCAATCAAGGCATGAAGAGATGGCTGCATTCATGGCATGTGGGCATGCTAAGTTCACAGGTGAAGCAGGTGTATGTATGGCTACATCCGGACCGGGAGCTATTCATTTATTGAATGGTTTGTATGATGCAAAGATGGACCATCAGCCTGTTGTTGCTATCATTGGTCAGCAGGCCAGGGCGGCGATAGGTGGCAGTTATCAGCAGGAAGTTGATCTTCTCAATTTGTTCAAAGATGTCTCCTGCTATGTACATATGGCAAGTGAACCTTCCCAGACAAGACATTTGATCGATCGGGCATTCCGCAGTGCATTGGCAAATCGTTCTGTCAGTTGTATTATTTTTCCCAATGACCTGCAGGAAATGGATTATAAAGAACCTGCCCGTCATCACGGCACTTTACATTCAAGTGTCGGATTTAATCGTCCGCGCATTTTACCGGCGGAAGAAGATCTGCAACGTGCTGCTGACATTTTAAACAAAGGTGAAAAGGTGGCGATACTTGCAGGAGCAGGCGCTGCGGGCGCCGAAGATGAACTGATACAGGTTGCAGAATTATTAGGTGCAGGCGTGGCGAAGGCCTTATTGGGACGTGCCGTTTTGCCGGATGATCTTCCGTTTGTAACCGGTGCAATTGGTTTACTGGGAACAAAACCAAGCTGGGACCTGATGACCGAATGCGATACGCTGTTAATGATCGGTTCCGGATTTCCTTACTCAGAATATTTACCAAAAGAAGGACAAGCAAAAGGTGTACAGATAGATATTGACGGGACTATGCTTGGCATACGCTATCCCATGGATGTGCATTTGCAGGGTGATAGTAAAGAAACATTGAAAGCGCTTATTCCATTATTAAAAAGAAATAAAAACAGAAAATGGCGGGAAAGTTTAGAAAAGGAAATAGATCGCTGGTGGAAAGTGATTGATGCAAAAGCAAAGAACAGTGCAACACCCATTAATCCGCAATTAGTATATAGCGAACTCTCAAAGCGCTTACCGGATAATTGTATTTTATCTGCCGACTCAGGTTCTACTGCTGCATGGTTTGCAAGGAATCTCAGGATAAGAAAAGGAATGATGGCTTCTTTATCAGGAAATTTAGCCACTATGTGCCCGGCAGTGCCTTATAGTATTGCTGCAAAATTTGCTTATCCTGACCGGATGCCCATAGCCCTGATCGGAGACGGCGCTATGCAAATGATGGGCATCAATGAAACGATCACTATTGCGAAGTATTACAGCAGATGGAAAGACCCGAGATTGATGATACTTGTATTAAATAACCATGATCTGAATATGGTGAGCTGGGAGCAGCGCGCCATGGTGGGCGATCCCAAATTTGATGCATCGCAGGATATCCCCGATTTTCCTTATGCTGAATATGCAAAGATGCTTGGGTTAGAAGGGATCAAAGTAGAAGATCCCGGTCATGTTCCTTCTGCTTTGGACGAAGCTTTTGCAGCAAATAAACCGGTTATACTCGAAGCTGTGACGGATCCATCTGTTCCTATGATGCCACCGCATATAAGCTTTGAGCAAATGAAAGCATTTACATCGGCGATTGCCGGCGGTGATACAAATGCATGGGACATAATAAAGCAAACATATAAAGAGGTGGTGGATGAGTATTTCCCGGGAAAATGATCCGCACTTTATGAAAGATGCAGGCATTTTAAAATTATTTATTCACCAAATGATCGATCATGAAAAGTAACTTCTTTAAGTCCTTTTTCCTCGCAGGCTTTATCGGTGGCCTGGTATTCGTATTACTGGAGATGCTGATGGTGTCATTGTTCCTTCACGGAAGTCCCTGGGGACCGCCGCGAATGATAGCTGCCATTGTAATGGGAAAAGCCGTACTTCCGCCCCCGGGAACCTTTGACGTCCAAATCGTATTGGTGGCGCTTGTTGTCCATTTCATCCTGTCTTTTATTTATGCCATGGTTATTGGCCTGGTGGTTTCAAAAATGAGTTATGGGCTGGCAGTCTTCATCGGTCTGCTCGGGGGTGGACTACTATACATAATTAACTTCTATGGGTTCACTGAAATTTATCCATGGTTTGCAAACGCACGTAACGGGGTTACGATCTTTAATCATTTGCTTTTCGGATTGCTTGCTGCAGCCGTTTTTAAAGCGAGTTATAAACGAATAGTTGTTTCAGCCTGACATTTATCACCGTGACGCAACTCGCAAACTTTATTATATTCTTATCGCATGGCAACAAAAACACAAAGCAGTTCTTCCAAAAAGGATAGCCGTTCCAAAAGCAAGAAAGGAAGCAGATGGTCAGCTCACGTTACAAAAACAAGCGATGCGCTGGATCTCGAGTCTGATATTTTTAAATCAAAAGACCCGAAAAAGATCGCCCGCTCATTAAAAAGGTCTGCCGGGAGAAGCAAGCGTAAAAAAGGAACGCCGTTTCAATCTGCTATGTCCATGCTGAATTTTTATATCAACAGGGCGGGGAAAAATCTCTCAAAGAAAGAGAAACAACCGCTGGAAAAAGCCAAAGACGAATTGCGGAGACTGTTCAAAAAAAAGGAAGACGAATAACATAAAAGCCGGTGGATAACCGGCTTTTAAATACATAGGCGGATAAACAACTATACCTTAACCTTCATCTGAATCACCTTCCTGTTCTGCTTCCCAGTTCACATTTTTTTCTGCGATCTCTGTCAGTAATTCATCAGCCTGTTTTTCTTCATCCAGTGTTTCACTCAATATCTCAGCTATGTCGTCAAGTCCCATCGTTTTTGATAGCTGCACCAATCCACCATACGTGGCTATCTCATAATGTTCTACTTTCTGTGCTGCCATGATAAGTCCTACGTCACGTGTCATCGTGCCTTCATCGGTTTCATCGATGATGGACTCGCCTTCCTTGGTAAGTCCTTCCATCGCTTCACATTTTTTTGCCTGTGCTTTCTCACCCAGCTCTTCGAAAACTTTTTCGAGCCTGTGCACATGCTCTTCGGTTTGAGCAAGATGGTCTGCAAATGCGTTTTGTAATTCTTCTGTAGTTGCAGCTTTCTCCATTTTCGGCAGCGCTTTTGTCAGGTGCTTCTCTGCCCAGTAGATATCTTTCAATGAATCGAGGAAAAATTTTCCCAGCTTTTGGTCTGATTGAAATCCTACCTGACCTGCACTCGCTTTCTTTGTTTTAGTGTTTGCCATAAAAATATTTTTTTAGTAAATAAATCTTTAATGAATCCTGTAAGACAATAAGAATGCAAACGATATGCCATGAGGATGTGAAACAGTTAAAGATATATTTACTCACATTTTGATGAAATGTTATAGCTTCTTTTTCCGAAATTGTATCACATCGCTTCCTTGACTCCCTTTTTTATTAACCACCAGTTGACCGGAAACGCAGTAATGAAACCAATTAGCATTGCGATCTGCATCATGAACCAAAAGACAGGATCAGCCGGGGACAATGGATGATGAAATATGCAAAATATGGATATAGCCATCCAACCGTACATTCCTATTTGCCAAGATGTTAATGATAAGGCATCCGCCTTCAAAGCCGCACCCAATGCTTTACCAGGAGAAATATCCCGCATGGGCTTAATAGAATAATATTGAAACAGGATGCCAAAGAGAAAAGCAAATACATAGTCTGTTGTCCAGCGGCCTGCCAGCTCACTTCCAAAAACTGTGATGGGAAACAGGAGCAGGATAAGTTCGGCAACAATATCCCCAGCCGTGCATCCACTTCCACAGTGGAGCGTCCCTTTAGTTATCTGTTGCCACGAAAGTTTTTTGTGTTGACCGTTAGCCATATGACCCATTTCACGATGATCATCATGCATATTTTTTTCATGCACAGTCACACGGCCTATTTTAAAATATATCCATAACCCGATTATTCCTGAATATAATGCTGTGACCGGCCAAACAATATTCATGATCCACATTTTTTGTCTATGCTTGTTTGCGATATCAATGATAATTACCAGGGAACTGGCAATACTCACTATTATTGATATTAACGCGATGAGTTTTATAGTCATGATTTATTGATCTCCTTTTGCCGTTCTTCTTTGACATTTCTGGCCTCAATAAAGATTTGTTTAACCTCCGGAAATTGCCGCTGTATGTCCCCTTCTAATCTTTTGATCGTTGCGGCAAGGCGATGCGCCGGCATATTATTATTAAATTCAACATTCAAGGCAAGAATGATCTCCTCCGGTGACATGTGCATCGTCAATGGTTTTTGGATAGCCACTACATCAGGATCTTTCACTACCATGTCGTATATTTTTTTGATCATTTCAGGAGGAGCACTTTCTCCCATCAACAGGTTCCTGCTTTCAATGATCATGACAACTGCAATGGAGGCCAGCAATAACCCGATAATAACGGAAGCCAAACCATCAAAAAATGGATTATCTAACCGGTGGCTGAGAAAAACACCACAGAAAGCAATGAACAAACCGGTCAACGCAGCGCCATCTTCAAAAACGACCACAAATAAAGAAGGGTCTTTGCTTCTTCTAAGTCGCTTCCAGAAACTGACGGGCCTCTTTTTTTTCAAAAGATGCCTCGTCGCTATAATAAATGAAATACTTTCAAATATTACTGACACGCCAAGCACGGCATAATTCCATCTAACATCCTTTATTTTTTCCGGATGACGCATGTGCAGGATGCCTTCGTATAACGAAAACCCGCCGCCAATGCTGAAAAATAACATGGCGACGATCAATGTCCAGAAGTAAAGTTCTTTACCATGACCAAAGGGATGGTCTTCATCCGGTGGTTTCTTACTTCTTTTTATTCCCAATAATAAAAGCAGTTGATTGCCGGAATCCACCGTACTGTGAATCCCTTCCGACAACATGGCCGAGCTTCCTGTAGCAACAGCCGCCACAAATTTTATGACGGCAATTCCGATATTTCCTATTAGAGCTGCATATACAGCTACATTAGATTGCTGAGCCATCCCTTCACATTTCTGTCAGCTACTGGTATTACATCTTAGTCGTGGTTTCTTTGATGGTACCGCAACCTATTCTTACTCCCGAGTTTCCGGAAGGCTGCGATGTATAATCATCCGTGCCTCCATGAACAATGATCGTTCTATTCAAAATATCCGTCTTACTGTCACCACCGATTGACCAGCGATCTGATTCCAGTGTCATGCTGCCTTTTCCGCTGCCATCAAGACTAATGTTTCCAATATCCCCGGAATGAAAACTGCTGCTTCCCCACTTACCATGCATTTCGTTAGTTGGATTCCAGTGACCTCCTGCCGCCTTTCCCATATCACTGCATTCCGCATTTTCATGAATATGAACCGCAACACTGCTATTAGCTTTTGCAGGGATCGTCAGTTGCATATCCATTTTTACTTTTCCGTCTGATTGTTGTGTAAATTTTACCGTCCCATCTACCGCTGTATCGGGAAATACCCCGGATACAATTGCTTCAGCCTCCCGCATGCTGGCTCCCGATTTTGTTGTGTCCGTGTTGCTGCTCTCACTGTTTCCCTGGTTATTACAAGCTGTCATGGCGAAAAGACCTGACAACAAAACGATGAACCCCGTTGTTTGGAAGATTTGCTTTTTCATTGAAAGAAATTTTGAGTTTTATAAAATTATTACCGGGCATTGCTGTTTTAAGGGCACATCTTTTACCACAAAAACAATTCCTGCATGCACATCAAAGTTGAAGTTACTTGCCGGAAAATAAATTCTTTTTTGCATGAAAGTGGTGGGGATAATTTTGCACAAAAGTAGTTTGAAAAGGGGTTATAAAGCCCGATAATAAATGATATTATTTAAATGATCTTTTATTGAAAAAATGACGTACTCAATACAAAAGCTAATGATAAAAGTATCCGACGTTTTAAACTAAAAAAATAATTAGCAATATAATTAATACTATAAGGGTGATCACTCTTACCCAAACTCTGTGAATACTCAACCAAAGAGTAATACTGTGATTCGTGGCAACATTGCCAAAACTTCCATAAGGTCCCCTGTCTTCATGTACAGGTTGCCAGACATTATTTTTTCGGTCAGGCTCCGCAGGCTCATTTGTTTGCTGTCCGTCGAAGCCTGATTTTGCCAACTTCCAGTCGGCAAACCATGGAGCTATCTTATTCCCAATGATAGCTTCATATGTGGGAAAACCAACCCAGATACTTCTGCGTTTATGAGCGGCCGCAAATAAAATTGCTTCTGCTGCTACTTCCGGCTCATAAATCTTTCCCATTGGTCTCGGCTTATTGGGCAGCTTGGATAATACCCAGCCAAATTGCGTAGTATTCATCGCGGGCAATTGGATCATTGAAATTTTGACATTACTTTTTTGATGCATCAATTCGCAACGAAGCGAATCATAAAATCCTTGTATGCCATGTTTGGCGCCGCAATATGCCGATTGCAATGGGATGCCTCTGTATGCCAATGCTGAACCTACCAATATTATAGAACCCTTATTTCTCGGCAGCATTCTCTTGAGCGCACTCATCGTACCATATACCTGTCCGAGGTAAGTAACCTCTGTCACACGTTTGAATTCTTCTGGCCTGATGTCTTTAAACTCCGCAAATACGCTATTCATCGCATTATTCACCCATACATCAATAGGCCCCCATTCATTTTCCACTTTTTCTGCCGCCGCCTCAACAGCAACGGGATCGCTGACGTCCAGGGGAATGATCATTGCTTCCGCGCCTAATCCTTCCACTTCTTTCTTAGCGCCGTTCAATCCTTCTATCCCTCTTGCTAATAAAGCGATCCTGGCTTTCTGCTTGGCAAATTCTCTCGCGGTTACTCTTCCAAGTCCACCGGATGCGCCTGTGATTACAATTACCTTATCATTAAATTCATTTTTTCCCATTATCAAAAATTAATTTTTACTAACATGGATTCACCATTATTTATTTTACGTGTAGATGATTTTCATCATAGTGTTGAATTCCCGCGTGAACTCCAGCATGTCTTTACAATACCCAATGCAGGTATAAAAAAATTAACAGATAGAAGCCGTAAAAAACATGCCATCCTAAAACTGAAACAGAACAGGACAGTTTCTGTGAAAGCTATGCATTTTAAAAAACCGATGGCGTGATATTTGGATTGAATAATCGTATTATTCTTTAACCCAGATCTTGCGCATACCTTTTATACTTGCTTGTATATAAGGATAGTCATGGCAAAAGTGTAATATATATTGCCTCTGCTTGATGTGAACACCTGACAGGATTCACTTTACCAAAATCTTTCGGTCGTATGAATGCACCAGCCATGATGAAGCAGGAGATTTCCTGGCGTTTTAAAAATGATCAGTGAACATGAAACAACGAAAATATATGATGCAGTAAACATCCGGGAAATGAATGTATCTGCATACAAGATCCCAACCGCAACACCTGAAGCGGATGGAACGCTTGAATGGGATCATACTACTTTGATCATCGTTGAAATAGATGCCGCTGGCAAAACCGGGATCGGGTATACATATGCAGACGTCTCTGCCGCTCTTTTAATTGACCGGAATTTTAAAAAAATTCTAAAAGGAAAAAATGTTTTAGACAACTCTTCGATAACGACTTCTCTCATCAGGCATATCCGTAATAACGGTACAAACGGTATAGCCATGATGGCCGTTTCCGCTGTTGACAATGCGTTATGGGATCTGAAAGCAAAAATCCTTGATGTGCCGTTGTGTGTTTTATTAGGTAAAGAGCGGGATGAAATGCTGGTATATGGAAGCGGTGGATTTACCAACTATGATGATAGGCAACTGCAGCAACAGTTCAATGAATGGGAGGAGCTGGGGATCCGGTATTTAAAGTTGAAGATCGGCACACATCCTGACGAAGATGTACAAAGAGTAAGAGCTGCCAGAATTGCCATCAGCAAAGAAGCGAAAATATTTGTTGATGCTAATGGAGCTTACACAGTGAAACAGGCTTTGGATAAAGCAACGCAGTTTTTGCAATATGGTGTTACATGGTTTGAAGAACCGGTTGCATCAAATAATTATGAAGGATTACGATTTATTAAGGGACATGCCCCGCCTGCCATAAACATTGCGGCAGGAGAATACGGATACAATCTTCCCTATTTTCAATCCATGCTTAGTGCAAACACGGTAGATGTATTGCAGGCAGATGCAACACGATGCGGAGGTATTACCGGATTTATCAAGGCCGGTCATTTAGCTGAGGCATTCCAGGTTCCTTTTTCATCACATTGTGCACCTGCATTGCACCTGCATGCGGCATTATCATTGCCCTCTTTTTTTATAGCAGAATATTTTTTTGATCACGTAAGAATAGAAAAAATGCTATTCGATGGTTTTTCTATCCCGGTGAACGGATATATAAAACCTGATCTCAAAAGACCGGGCCTGGGAATAGAATTTAGACATTCCGATGCAAAAAAATTTAAGATTTAAAAAGATAGAACATGCCTGCAATACCTGACATTGATAAACGAATAAAAAGACGATACGAGATCCATCACGATGGCGATCCCCGCTTTGTCACACCTCAATCAAAAAATGTTAATGCCGCTCTATTGGAAAAAGAATTAAAAAAGGTTATAAAAGGAGAAGTCAGGTTTGATAATGGCAGTAAAGCACTGTATTCAACGGATGCTTCCAATTACAGGCAAATTCCTATCGGTGTGGTAATACCACGATCCAAATACGATATCATCAATGCTGTCGCTATTTGCAATCAATATAAAAGCCCGGTATTAATGCGCGGCGGAGGAACAAGCCTGGCGGGACAATGCTGCAACGTGGCTGTCGTTATGGATCTTTCGAAATATTACAACCAGGTACTATCGTTTGATAAAAAAAATAAGACAGTCAAAGTAGAAACGGGCATCGTACTCGATGACATGAAAAAAGTTACAGAAAAGAAATCAGGATTAACGTTCGGACCCGATCCGGCTACACATACCCATTGCACCATTGGTGGTATGCTTGGAAATAATTCCTGCGGTGTTCATTCGGTAATGGCAGCCTTTGAGGGAAATGGCGCAAGAACTTCTGATAATGTTGAACGGATGACCGTTCTTACTTATGATGGGTTGGTCATGGAAGTGGGGCCAACAACTCCTGAACAAATGGATCAATACATTAGTGAAGGCGGGAATAGCGGCAAGATATATAGCCAGTTAAAAAAATTCATTTCAAAATACGCATCGTTGATTCGCGAAAAATTTCCCGAAATACCAAGAAGGGTATCCGGGTATAATTTACCTGCATTACTTCCTGAAAAAGGATGCAACATCGCAAGAGCACTGGTAGGTTCAGAAAATACTTTGGTCACTATTCTCGATGCAACGATGATGCTTCTCCCGAAGCCAAAAACAAGATCTCTGCTGGTATTAGGTTACCCGGGATTGCCTGAGGCTGGTCATGCTGTGCCCCGCATTATGCAACACAAGCCGATAGGTCTTGAAGGATTGGATGAAATACTGATCGAATACATGAAAAAGAAAGACCTCAATACAACCGATATTCCTTTATTGCCGAAAGGAAAAGCATGGCTGCTGGTGGAATTTGGCGGCAACAACAAAAAGGATGCTGATGACAAAGCAAAAAAACTGATGGATGAATTGAAGGAAGAGGATCATTCTCCATCCATGAGCCTCTTTGACGACAAAGAACAGGAACAAAAACTTTGGGAAGTGCGTGAATCGGGATTAGGTGCTACAGCATGGGTTCCAGGTGAACCGATGACTGTGCCCGGTTGGGAAGATACCGCCGTGCCGCCGGAAAAAATTGGAAATTACCTCAAAGATCTCCGGGATCTTTTTAAGAAATATGGATACAATCCTTCTCTCTATGGACACTTTGGACAAGGCTGCGTTCATTGCAGGGTCCAGTTTGATCTCTTTTCAAAAAAAGGAATTGAGCAGTATAAAAATTTCACGAGAGAAGGAACAAAGTTGGTTGCAGCATATGGCGGATCAATATCAGGTGAACACGGTGATGGCCAGGCAAGAGGTGATCTGCTCGGGATCATGTATGGGAAAGAAGTCATAGAAGCCTTTCGTGAATTCAAACGGATATGGGATCCTAACTGGAAAATGAATCCGGGAAAGATCATTAATAGCTATGGGCAAACAAATGATCTGCGGTTAGGCGCGAATTATAACCCGACGGAACCCGAAACTCATTTTCAATTTCCGGAAGATAAAAATAGCTTCAGTCATGCATCGCTGCGTTGTGTAGGCGTGGGTAAGTGCCGACGGGAAGAAGGCGGAACTATGTGTCCGAGCTATATGGTGACCAAAGAAGAAAAAGACAGCACACGCGGCCGTGCAAGAATGTTATTTGAAATGCTGCAGGGTGATGTGGTTAAAGGTTGGAAAAGTAAAGAAGTAAAAGACTCGCTGGACCTCTGTCTTTCATGCAAAGGATGCAAGAGCGATTGTCCTGTCAACGTTGATATGGCGACTTACAAAGCGGAATTTCTTTCGCATTACTATAAAGGAAAGTTGCGGTCCGCACCGGCGTACGCATTCGGGTGGATATATTGGTGGGCAAAGATCGCCTCAGTAGTGCCGGGCATTACAAATTTTCTAACTCATACACCGCTTGTCAGTAATGTGATAAAAGCGATCGGCGGCATTTCTCAAAAAAGAAAAATTCCCAAGTTTGCCTCTTATACTTTCCGGGATTGGTTTTTCAACCGGGATAAAAAAAGGAATGTAACTAATAAACAAAAAGTCATTTTATGGGCAGACACTTTCAACAATTTTTTTAAACCAGAAACTTTGGTAGCCGGTGTTGCAGTACTGGAAGCAGTCGGGTGTGAAGTGATTGTTCCCAAAAAAATGCTTTGTTGCGGAAGACCGCTCTACGATTATGGCATGCTTAAAACAGCCAAAAAATTGCTGGTAGAAATAATGGACCACCTTGAAGAAGCGATAACTGAAAATGTTCCTATTGTTGGTCTTGAACCAAGTTGCGTATCTGTTTTCAGAGATGAGCTAATTAATTTATTTCCTGAAAATAAAATTGCCAGGCAGTTAACCAGTCAAACTTATACGCTGGCAGAATTTCTTGTGGAAAAAGAATTTAAAGCTCCTGGATTAAAAAGAAAGGCAGTATTGCACGGACATTGCCAGCATAAAGCGATCATGAAGTTGACGAGTGAACAAAAATTATTTCAAATGATGGGATTGGAAGTGGAGACACTGGATTCCGGTTGCTGTGGCATGGCGGGCGGGTTCGGCTATGAAAAAGGAATGAAATATGAAGTATCTGTAAGATCGGCAGAAAGAGTTTTACTACCAGCCGTACGGGACGCTTCAAAAAACACGATCATCATTGCGGATGGGTTCAGTTGCCGGGAACAAATTGAACAGCAGTCGCACAGGAAAGGAATGCACACAGCGCAGGTTTTGCAGATGGCATTGCTGCAAACGGATGCGGATAAATTCAACGCGGCGCCACCTGAGAAAAAGTTTGTTGACCAGATGAAATTGAAAGACCCTCACCAGGCAAGAAACAGTGCGCTGAAGCTGGCCGCTTTCGGAGCCGGCATCGCCATCGGATTTTTTTTAAAAAATAAAAGAAACTAAAATGCGATCTAAACTTATTAATGACAAAGAATTAAAAACTTATGCGCTTGCATTCAAAACGAACGATGAAGTGGTCTTTTTGCTTGAACAATTCGCTAAAGGAAAAAACCTTAAGGCAAGCCAGTTCACAGGGATCGGTGCATTCAGCGAAGTAACTCTTGGCTTCTTTGACGTTGAAATAAAAGACTATAAAAAGATCGAAATTAAAGAACAGGTAGAGTTACTATCATTGATCGGCGATATAACTCTTTATAAAGATCAGCACAAGATACATCCACATGCGGTGGTAGGAAAAAAGGATGGCACCGCTCATGGTGGTCATTTACTGAAGGCCATCGTTCATCCAACGCTTGAACTCATCGTCAATGAATCACCAGGTTTTTTACAAAGAGAAATAAATGAGGATACCGGTTTGCCATTAATTAAAATTGATGAGTAATGGAAATAGGAAAAAAAATATGGGTAATTGCGGAAGGATATATTCCCGGAGAAAGTCATGGACCTGCTCCGCAATTTACGAGTCATGAAGCTGCCTGCATTTTGAATGCAAGCGAAAAAGATGCTCATATCGAGATCACAATATTTTATTCCGACCGGCAACCAAGCGGACCGTATCAAATAATCGTTCCTGCAAAAAGGACAAAACACCTTCGTTTCAATGACCTGGAAGATCCCGAAACGATCCCACGTGATACTGACTATTCAAGTATCATCAGGTCGGATACACCCATTGTTGTGCAACATACCCGGTTGGATTCAAGGCAGGCGCAAAATGCTTTACTGACAACTATTGCATATTCGGAATAATTTTTTTGCTGAATAAATAAAATTGAAAATCATGGAAAGCAATGTTCAAATAGCACCCGGAGCACCAGGTTCGACGCCAAGCTGGACTACCGGAGCAAAGGCAGGAATTGGCAAAGCCATATCAGGAACTTCAGAAGTAAGCTTTGCTCTCAGTCACGGTATCATCAATGAAGTTTATTTTCCGAGGGAAGACATTGTTTGCATACGCCAGGTGGGTTTGATAGTAACAGATAGTGACAATTTTTTTGCAGATGAAAAAAATGATACTCACCATACAATTGAGCATCCTGATAATGGAATTCCTGATTATACATTAACTAATTCATGCAAGCAGGAAAAATTTGTTATAAAAAAAGAGGTAATTACTGATCCCATAAGAAATACTTTATTGCAGAAGGTTACATTCAAAGCACTGCAGGGAAATATTAACGATTATAAACTTTTTGTAGTTCTTGAACCTCATATACGTAATAAAGGTGGTGATAATACCGGGAGCAAAGAAACTTACAAAGGCGTACCGCTATTAATTGCAGAACGGGATGGGATTGTGCTTGCAATGGCCTGTTCTGTTCCCTGGAAAAAATCTTCAGTAGGCTTTAAGGATGCATCGGATGGAATATCGGACATCAAAAAAAATAAGAAACTAACTAATGAATATGAATTAGCCGAAAATGGCAATATAGTATTGACAGCGCAGATTGATCTCGAAAAAATAAAAGATGATTCATTCACTATTGCTGTAGGCTTTGGTTTTAGCCATAAAGAAGCGAGCCACCAGGCATGGTCGAGTATACTTGATGGTTTTGATACAGCAAAAAATAAGTACATAGCGGAATGGGCTAAATGGCAGAGTCAATTGGATGATGAACGATCTGATAATAAAACAATAGGCAAGAACTTCCGTTCTTCCGCCACAGTGCTGCGGATTTGTGAATCCAAAAATTTTCCGGGAGGTATGATAGCAAGTATGTCTATTCCCTGGGGGAATGCCCGTAATGATGAAGATACCGGCGGATATCATCTCGTGTGGCCGCGTGACCTTGTAGAAACAGCGTGGGCATTATTGTCACTGAATTCAAATGAAGATGTTTTACGTGTGGTGAATTATCTTTTGTCAACACAACAGGAAGATGGAAGCTGGATACAAAATATGTGGCTGGAAGGAAGCCCTTACTGGAAAGGTATTCAAATGGACGAAACTGCTTTACCGGTTATACTAATGGATGCTTGTTATCATCGCAACCTGCTGGATGATGAAAGAATGGGAAGATATTGGCAAGGCATCAGGAAAGCGGCATCATTTATTCTTGTCAATGGACCGGCCACTGAGCAGGACAGGTGGGAAAGACAACCCGGCATATCTCCCTTTACAATAGCAACGGAAATCGCCGCATTACTGGCAGCGGCCGAATTCGCGGATATGTTTGGCGATGAAGAGATGGCCAATTATTGCCGCGACACGGCAGACTGCTGGAATGAAAATATTGAACTCTGGACTTATATTACGGGAACTGAACTTGCAAAACAAAACGATGTTGAAGGATATTACATTCGTGTGAATCCTACAGTAGTTCCTATCAACGATGCTAAAGAAGCCCATATCAATGTTCAACATCATGATGGAAAAAAGGGTCAGACTCCTGCATTTGATATAATAGCTACAGATGCATTAGCACTCGTGAGATTTGGCTTACGGGGCGCCGGTGACCAGCGCATTTTAAATACAATAAAATTAGTTGACAGGTATCTTAAAGTAGAAACTCCATCCGGCGCATGCTGGCACAGGTTTTCAAAAGACGCTTACGGAGAAGACGACAATGGCGATCCGTTTGGCAACGGTGGTAAAGGAAGAGCATGGCCGTTACTTACCGGTGAACGGGCACATTATGAAATAGCCGCCGGCAATATAGAAGAGGCAAAGAATCTGTTGAAAGCAATGGAAGCTTTTTCTTATCATGGTATGATCCCCGAGCAGATTTGGGATACAGAGGATATTCCTGAAAAAGGGATGTATTTTGGGCAGCACACAGGCTCCGCGATGCCGTTAGTGTGGGCTCATGCAGAATATATAAAGCTTTGCAATTCGATAAAATACAGGCGGGTAGTTGATATGCCGTCGCATACTTTTGAACGCTATGTAAAAGGGCAGCAGCCGGCCCGTTATACAGCGTGGCGTTTTAATATGCAATCCAAAATAGTCAACAAGAATACTCTTCGCGTTGAAGTGATGGCGCCCGCAGTGATAAGATGGACAAAAGATAACTGGCAATCTGCTCATCAAACCGAAACAACGGACACACGAACAGGAATGTATACTGCAGACATCCCTGTTTCCAAAGAAGACGAACAGATCATCTTTACTTTTTTTTGGACTGATGCCGATAAATGGGAGAAAAAAAATTTTTCTGTGCAGGTACGCATGTAGTCTTCCTATTAAAGAAATTGGGGATTATTTTGCACAAAAAATAATTTATGCGGGGTTGAAAAACCCGATGAAGTTCGCGGTCAGTGCAGAAAATTTTGTATCCCGTCCACGGAAAGTAAAAAGTGAAAGATTATGTTAGTGAAACAATATTGTTGAATCTTCATTAGATAATACAGCAGTAAAATTTCACAAGGATATTTTTTTTATAAACGTTGATTTCAATCCATTGCCGGGCAGAAGGAAGTCCATCCGAAATACTTTTTTTTCGCTTGACATTTTTTTCAAAACGATTCCGGGCTCAAAGAAAAAGCCATATTTCTAAATGTAACACCACAAGATTTTCTTACTGCTTGCTGGCTTATTTTTTGTAACCATTGAATCACTGTTTATTTTCTTGCTAAAATGAAAAATGCGAACTCCGATCACAACACCGTTTAAATTGCTTTTATTTTTTTATCTACTCTTTCCATGCACTAAGATTTTTTCGCAGGATGGGCAACAATTGTTTACACAGAATTGCGGCAGTTGTCATTCAATCTTCAAACCACTCGTTGGGCCGCCGCTGGCAAATTTTGAGACGCATGGTCCATGGGCCGATCAAAATAAATTATATGAATGGATCGCTGATCCAAAGTCCTTCATGCAACACGACCAATACACCAAAGGATTATTTGAGCAATATGGAACAATGATGCAGGCATTCGGATCGCGATTAGATCATCAGCAAATTGATGCGATCACTGAATACATCCAGGAAGCTTCAAACACAGGCCCTGCGACAACAGGTCCCAAAGGCGGTTCGGAGCCAATCGGTGAAGACAATGGCTGGATAACTTTTGCGATCATAACAGGAGCTATGGCATTCATCGCACTTATCCTGTTCCAGGTGAATAACTCGCTGAAAAAACTTTCGCAGGACAAAGAAGGATTAGCTTCTATGCCCTATATACCTTTTTACCGTAATAAATTTTACATTACCATATTTTCCCTTATCGTCTTTGTCGCGATCGGATATTATATTACGAAAGCCGGCATTGGTTTAGGCCGCCAAAAATCTTATCAGCCGAAGCAACCCATCTATTTTTCACATAAGGTACATGCGGGCATTAACCAGATCAATTGTTTGTATTGCCACGGAAATGCCTGGGAAGGAAAAACGGCGGCGATACCGTCTGTAAATGTGTGTATGAATTGCCACAGAAACATTCAATCCTACCAGGGTCCCTTATTGGTCGATGCTGACGGAAACCAGGTGGATGGATCGCAGGAAATTGTGAAATTATATGGGTATGCGAATTTCGATCCGGCCAAACCTGCTATGTGGAATTCTTCAGAGGCAAAACCAATACAATGGATACGGATTCATAACTTGCCTGATCACGTTTATTTTAATCATTCCCAGCATATAAGGGTTGGGAAAGTGCAATGCCAAACCTGCCATGGACCTGTAACCGAGATGAATGAGATGAGACAATTTGCCGAATTAAGCATGGGCTGGTGTGTGAACTGTCATCGCCAGACGAAAACAGATTTTTATGTCAATGATAGTGTTGGTAATAAATTTTACAAAATATACGACAAGCTGCATGCAGAAATAATACAACATGAAATTGATAGCGTATCTGTCAAAGAAGTTGGTGGGATAGAATGTCAGAAATGTCATTATTGAAGATTGCATGATTCTATGCCATATCCGGAATTATTCTTGCAGAGTTAAGATGATCATTTGGAAATAGTTCCGTGGTACTCAAATAATAATTAAAATGTTTACGCTGATTTTTTTGATATGTGTCGGCCTGATAGCAGTGGGATTTCTCGTTGCAGTAGTTATCAGAACAAACCGCCGGAAAAATAAATCCTGAGTTTATTCTTCTTGACCAGGCTTTTCATTTGTGTTCATCGGTTCTGTCTGGGGAATGAAATCCCTCCCATTCTTACTATAATCGTAGGGCCACCGGTGAACTTCAGGAATTTCTCCGTTCCAATTACCATGACCTGGAACCAACGGAGTTGTCCATTCCAGTGTTGACGCATTCCATGGATTTTGATTGGTCAATTTTCTGCCCTTAAACATTGAATAGAAAAAATTAAACAGGAATAAAAGCTGTGCAGCAAAAACAATGATGCTTACCACCGTGATCATCTTATTCAAATTTCCAAACTCGTTGAAGGTATGCCAGGATCCAAAATCAGGATAACGTCTCGGCAAACCTGCCAGGCCTTCATAGTGCATGGGCCAGAAGATCAAATAAGCGCCTATAAACGTCACCCAGAAATGTGTTCTTGCGAGTGTATCGTTCATCTTTCGGCCAAACATCTTGGGATACCAATGATAGATCCCGGCAAACATGCCAAACATGGATGCGACTCCCATGACCAAATGGAAATGAGCCACGACAAAATATGTATCATGAAGATGAATATCCAATGTTGAATTTCCAAGAAAGATCCCTGTCAATCCTCCTGAGATAAAGAGACTGATAACTCCGATAGCAAACATCATCGGTGGCGTAAACCGTATGTTTCCCCGGAATAATGTTGCGAGCCAATTAAAAACTTTTACAGCAGAAGGAACTGCGATCAACAATGTGAATAAGACAAAAGCTGAACCCAACAATGGGTTCATGCCCGTAACAAACATATGATGTGCCCACACAAGAAAAGAAAGGATGGTGATGGCAAACAGGCTGGCGACCATCGCCGGGTATCCGAAAATAGGTTTACGGGAATGTATACTCACCAGTTCTGAAACGATCCCGAATACAGGCATAATAACAATATAAACTTCCGGGTGACCGAGAAACCAGAACAGGTGCTGATATAAAAGGGCGCTGCCGCCTTCATTCGGAAGAGCGGCATTATTAACGACGATCTCATTGAGAAAAAAACTGGTCCCAAGATTCCGATCCGCGATCAGCAAAACATAACCCGCCAGCAAAACGGGAAAAGTCAATACTCCCATGATCGCCGTGAACAAAAGACCCCATATTGTAAGTGGCATCCGCACCATTGACATTCCTTTGGTGCGCATGTTCAGAATTGTGGTAATATAGTTTAATCCGCCCATCAACGTTGAAAGAATAAAAAAAATGAGGCTGACCAGCCAAAGGTCCAAACCTTCACGTGATCCCTGGTTGGCGCCGCGAAGAGCACTAAGCGGTGCATAGGTTTGCCAACCGGTATTATTAGGTCCTGCATGAACAAACAACGATGCCAGCATTATAACGCTTGCAATAAAAAATAACCAATAGGACAACATATTAATGAACGGCGCCGCCATATCCCTCGCCCCCACCTGCAGCGGAATCAATAAATTGGCAAAGGTTCCGCTGAGGCCTGCTGTTAGCACAAAGAAGATCATGACAGAGCCATGAATGGTGACCAGTGAATAATAAAACTCAGGCTGGATCTGTCCGCCTTTGGCCCATTTACCAAATACAGTTTCAAGAATAGGAAAAGATTGTTCGGGAAAACCTAATTGCAAACGAAAAAGTACAGAGAACAAGCCGCCGATGATGGCCCAGACTATACCTGTGATCAAAAATTGTTTGGAAATAACTTTATGATCCTGGCTAAAAATATATTTGGAAATAAACGTACCATCTTTGTGTTTTCCTGGCGAAATTGAATTTATGTCTTCGGCAACCGTAATCTTTTGCTTGTCCATCGTTAGTAATTTTGATCAATGTGCAATAAACGTTTGCGAAAAACAGCACAAACAAGGCTCTTAAAAGAGTCAAAAGCAGCATAAACAGTTTGGTCAATGCAACCCAAAACATCGAATGTTGTTATTCAACTTCCTCCCGTATTCGTGTATCGACGTGAGCACGATTCAACCGGATACCACTGACTGAATCCGCAATCACGTATTGCGGTCTTTTCGACATTATCCATTTATCAAATTCTTCCTGTGTTTCCACAATTATCTCTCCTCTCATTCCGAAATGTCCTTTACCACACAATTGATCACAGGCGATTTCATAAACGAAGGAAGAATCACCTGTTTTTTGCGCCATCTCTTTTGTCGTAAACCGGGGAGTGAACCACATAGTAGTGGGCAGCCCCGGAACCGCATCCATTTTCAATCTGAATTGAGGAAGCCCTACATCATGTATCACATCTTTTGATCCAATAATTAATTTTACCGGTTTGCCTACTACAACATGCATATCAACAGTAACGATATCATCACGATTAAACGGATCATCCCACAATTGCCCAAGCGGGTTGTTGTTAGCGGGATCAATTGCTCTATAGTATTTTTTGCCAAATTCGTTATCCTTGCCCGGGTACCGGAACTCCCATTTGAATTGGCTGCCGATCACTTCTACCTTCATTGAGTCTGCCGGCGCATCACCAGTTATTTTGAACCAATGATAAAGACCAATAACAATAAGAACAGTGAGCACTGCAGCAGTTATAGTGGTCCATGCAATTTCCAGTTTGTCATTCCGTGTAATGTAAGAGGCTTGTCTTTTGTCCGATTCCCTGTATTTATACGCAAACCAGAATAGAAGAACCTGAGTGACGATAAATACAAACCCGGTGACTGCAATAGTGATTCCAAGAAGGTTATCTATCTTTTGACCTTGTACAGAAGCTGCTTCACCAAGAGTTTTATCTTTCAGCTTTACATCACAATAAACAATCCCGATCAACCCGGCTATTAAAAAAAGCAAGAATAACCGCGCAGTGGCATTATTGGTTTTCTTCCTTACAAAATCTTCCCCCTTTATGATCGTGACATATTCTTTTGCCTTTGCAACCTGGAATGTGATCAACAACAATAGCCCTGCACTTAATATGATCAACAATGCCTCCATAATGATGCGGTAAAGAAATTATACCAGCACTTTTGGAGCAGAAAACACAAAAATGATACCTGCAAAAAAAATGTGCCCGCCTTCCCTGATTTTCCGGACAATAGCACGGAGCATGAATTTGCATGAGCAAAATAATCCCCAATTACTAAAGGGTAAATGCTTTACTTACCAGATATTTTTTTGAAACAAGAATAAATGAGTCTTTAAAAAGAAAGGATGATGTTATTTGTTTTGGCATATAAAGAAAAATATCTCAAAAAAAATATCTAATTTTCATTCTTAAACAAATCACCATGGCAACTATACCCCGCAAAGAAGCTTCCACCTTTTTATTATTTCCGTGGGGCCTTCTTTCTATTGTATTGATTCTTTTCCTTAACATAGTTTTTAGTGGATTTTTCAGTAAGAACTGGAGTTGGCTCGTATTAATATTGATCATTCCTGCCGCCATCCTGGAAAATCTCAAAGTCGGCTATTCCACTATGCGTGTAATGTTTTTGAAAACATTCTATTCCTTAATTTCTTTCCTGCTCGTCGGTCTGTCTTTTGGAGCAGCGTTGGCAGGATGGCAAACAGAAAAATACCAGCATGTTGAGAACCTTCAAAGAGTGGTACTTCCCTGGTATGTATTGTTGGCTTTATTTGTGATCTTATGTATTGAGATCGCTCAGCTCTTCAGTATGCTGAAAGCCGTGAAAAGAGAGTTCATGCAATTCGATCCTGATAATTAGAGAGAATTTTATTGTAATAAAAAAACCTCAGCAGTTACTGAGGTTCTTTTTATCATAAGTACTATAAAATGAAATTCTATACCCCGATACTCTTGTAGCGTTTCAGCCACCATTCTTCAATGTCAGGGAAAGCCAATTGAAACCATTTTGAGAATTTCTGCGGGTGTTCCTGCAAAGAATGGCGTACATCTTCCAGTCTTTTAAAACAGTAATCCATCACTTCATCTTTGTCAGGAACGACCTTGCCATCATATTCCCCGGCGAACACGTGATCATATTCATTCTCGGTCATCCCGTTATCAAAATCAGCGCGGTAGGTAAATTCAAACAATTTTTCCAATGGAGTTGTAAAGCCCATCTCTTCCTGCAATCTTCGTTGCGCTGCGATGATTGTTTCTTCACCTGGCTGGGGATGGCTGCAACAACTATTTGTCCATAAACCCCCACTATGATATTTTCTAAGCGCTCTTTGCTGTAAAAGAAGTTCACCTTTGCGATTAAAGATAAATACGCTGAACGCTCTATGGAGTAAGCCTTTTTTATGCGCTTCCATTTTTTCAATAGTACCCACAGGCTCGTCCTGTCCATTTACCAATATTACTTGCTGAAAATTCATTCGTCGGTGGCTAATAATATCCGGTGTTAAAACCGGCTGATCTGTTCCTTTAATAGTTTTCTCGCAAAGTGTATGCGACTTTTGATAGTACCCAGGGGTTCATGCAGGTATTCTGATATTTCCTGGTATTTATACCCGTCGAGATATAATAAGAATGGCATTTTAAAAATTTCAGGAAGATGATCTATTGCACTCCTTATCTCCTTTATCCGCAAATTGCTTTCGGCAGCATTTGATATGGATGATTGTTTCAGGTTGATCAGGTAATCTTCCGGTGTATTATCAAAAATGGTTTTCTGTTTTGCTTTTCTGCGGTAGTTATTGATAAAAATATTCCGCATGATAGTAAACAGCCATGCCTTAATGTTAGTGCCTGCGCTATATTTTTCATGATTAGCCAACGCTTTATACAGCGTTTCCTGGTACAGGTCATTGGCGGCATCACTATCCTTCGTAAGATTGACTGCAAAGGGTCTTAAAAATCCGGCATTATCGAGCAACATGTCGTTGAATTCTGTAGTAGCCATATCCTTCCTTTTTACAAATTTATTCTAAAAAACTGACCCGCCAATTTCAATGTCCAACCACTAAAAGAGTCAGGGCCAGAAATACACAATCGAAAAAGCAAAAAGTTTACCGGAAATAAGTAATGACAAAATGCTATAACCGGGAATTCATAATTTGCCCGGAATCAAGTAGCTTTTTTACGGCATCAGGCAGTTCAAATCGCTGTAGTCCTTCTAAATGGCCGGAATGATGGAGATCGGTGCCGAGAAGATTGTAATAATTCTGTTTGATGAGATATTGTGCCAATTCAGTAACAGACCGGCCATAATGTCCGCCAAGTGAAAGAATATTAAGCTGAAAAAGACACCCGATATCTTTCAGCTCCCTGTAAAAATCTTTATTTTTTTCTAGATAAGCATAGCGTTCAGGATGAGCAATGATCGGCTGGTAACCCTGCATTTCCATTTCAAATAAGATCTCTTTGATGTTCATCGAAGGAAATGCCATTGAGAATTCTGTTAATACCATGTTATCCTTGATGGTTAATAACGGTATTTTATTTCGCAGCAGATCTTCAACATGCTCGTCCAGGAAATATTCTGCAGCGGCATTAATTTCCACATCAATTTCCGCCTTCTTTACCGCCTGCCTGACATCACCTAATTTTTCCAAAATGACCTCATGGGTATTCTTATACATATCCCACATCACATGCGGCGTGGTGATGAGCTTTTTATACCCAAGCTCTCTCAACCCCTTTATCAATTCGAGGGAATTCTCCATGTCTTCCGATCCGTCATCAATACCGGGCAGCAGATGTGAATGCATATCTGCGTTTAACTGTGAAAAGTCAAAGCGAGGTCCTTTCGGTTTTGATTTCGAAAATAACTTTAGCATATTCAGAGCGATAACTTGCCGAAATTACTTATTATTTATCTTGAAAAAAAAGTGAGCGGGTCAGAATTCACGTTTTGGTAAAGAAGGAAATACTTTATTGACCAAATTACTATTGGGAAAAATGATACACCAGGCGGTAAGAAAGATGATCATAAAATCGGTGTATAAAGAAGCATGATGCTGATACCACACTTCTACAGCACCTTTATAAGGAAGGATGACTGTGCGGTAACACTCATGGGGAGGCAAGCTACTGTTGGTAATTATCAATTCTTCATCGCGGAATACAATGCTGCCGATACCAGTCAACCCAGGCTTAACGCGATATACCTTTTCTTTCATTTCATCGGTGTAGCGATCGAAACCAACTTTCATTAATGGACGCGGACCAACGAACGACATATCGCCGGTAAGTATATTAATGACCTGCGGCAATTCATTTAATTTACTGATACGGAGGAAGCGCCCTATTGGTGTGATCCTTGGATCTTTTCGTACTGTGACATCTCCATGACCCATGTTTGGACTATTCTTTAACATGGTGGCGAATTTCCATATACGGAATATCTTATTGTGATAACCCACCCTGTCCTGCCTGAAAAAAACTTCATGCTCACCGGTAAGCAAAAGCAATAGAATAATAGGAATAAATAAAGGTAGCAGGATGACTATTGCTATCAGCGAAAAAAGAATATCCGTAAAACGCTTGAAGAATGAATACATGATCAGGCTAATGCTGCTTTGACTTCTTTCGCTACTACTTCCAGTTGTTCATCGGTAATATTTGTTGAACAGGGAATGCTAAGACAGGTATTGTAGATATAGTCTGCGTTGTCTTTTTTCTGAATATAAACACAATCTTTATACATCGGCAGTTTATTCATCGGCATCCAGAAACGCCGGCTTACTATTTTATTGGCATTAAGATGATCGAGCAACTTTTGCTGCTGGTCAGTTTGTATAGTAAAAAGCCAGCCATTCGTTTGCACGTCCGGTAACTCCTTTTGAAAACGTATATCACCAACACCTCCCAGTTCACTTTTATAATAAGCAACCGCTTCTTTTTTTCTTTTGATAAATGAGGGAAGCAATTCCATTTGTCCAACCCCTACTGCTGCCAGTATATTCACGAGACGGTAATTATATCCAACTTCATCATGATAATATTCATCAGCACTGGCTTTAGCCGTTGTTGTCAAATGTTTGGCGTGTTTAGCTAATTTTTCATCATCGGTTACGATCACGCCTCCACCACCGGTTGAAATAATTTTATTCCCATTAAAACTGAAACAACCCAGGGGGCTGAATGTACCGGAATGTTTTCCTTTATAAGATGTACCTAATGCCTCTGTCGCATCTTCTACAATCGGTAGCGGATATTTTTCTACGATAGAAAGAAAACGGTCTATATCACACATATTACCAAGAATATGGACAGGCATAATAGCGCCGATGCGACGGCCATCTTTTATATAGATAAGGTCACCGTCTCTTTCATCCGTTTCATTTTCTAAAAATTCTTCCAGCAGGTCAAGGTCCATTTGCCAGAGATCAGGATCTGCATCAATCAATAATGGTTCAGCTCCAACATACTTTATAGAATTAGCGGAAGCGACAAAAGTGAGATTGGGCAATAATACATAATCATCCTGTTTCACACCTGATAACAGTAAAGCAATATGTAATGCAGCTGTTCCGTTCACAGCAGCTATTCCATACTTAGCGCCGGCAAATTCCGCGACCATTTGTTCAAACTGGTTGACATAAGAACCGACTGAAGATATCCACCCCGTATCGAGGCAATCTTTTACATATTTCCATTCATTACCTGCTATATTCGGAACGCTGAGCGGAATGAATTCCTGATTACTCATAGATTTTGTTTCCGGCTTCAAGATATTGAGCATACCATTCAATTGTTTGTTTTAATCCTTGTTTCCATCCGATCTCCGGTTCATAACCAAGTTGCGTTCTTGCTTTTGTAATATCAGGACACCGGCGTGAGACAGAACCGGGATAAGTAGGAGCATTTTCATAGTTGCCATCAAACTCCATCAACTCACCTGCATAATGAATAAGATCGCCGATAGATATTTCTTCCTGTGTGCCGATATGATATATTTCTCCGTTAGTATTCGGCTGTTCCATTGCCAGCACAGTTCCTTTCACTGCGTCCGTGATATAACAAAAAGCTCTTGTCTGGTCGTGACCGTACACTTTAAAAGGCTCTTCCCCTTTTCTGAACCGAACAACCAGATGCGGTATGACATGTTTGAAACCCATGCGTGGACCATATACATTATGATAGCGAACAATGGTGGCTTCAAATCCAAGTATCCGGGAATAATTTAGAAAGCCTGATTCACCGAGCATTTTGGTAACAGCATATGTAAATCTGGGGTGACTGATATCTTCGATGCAAAGCGGCACTTCTTCAGGTGTCGGCACTTTATATCCAAAAGCATCAATGGTGCCTGCATAACACTCACTCGTCGAGGTGAACAATACTTTCCCGATCTTCGAACGCCTTATCCATTCAAGGGTATTATAAATTAAGGCTGTGTTGATCCGGATGATCTCATGAGGAATTGAGTTGGCATTATCAACCCCAACGACCGAAGCAAGCATGTAAACCTGGTCGTAGCTATTCTCCAATTGCCCGAAAGCTGTCGGATCAGTATAATCGCCGGCAACAACTTTGATATTCTGCCTGCTTACTAGTTCTGTAAAAAGTTCATCCTCTTTTCCCCGGGCAAAATTATCTGCAATGGTTAATTGATAGTCGCGATTCTCAGAAAGATATTTTGCAATGTTAAAACCTATAAAGCCTGCTCCACCTAACAATAAAACTTTTTTACTCATAAGTGATCATTCTGTTTTTTATACCAGCTGCTTTGCTACTATCATCTTTGTTGCGTCGCACTCCTCATCGTTCTATCCGCTATTCAGCAAGATCTAAAGATCGCCTCTGCCAATAACTTTTACAGTATGTTTTGTTTTCAGTGTCTTTATTTCATCATTGGTTAAAATGCCAATGGTATCATAGACAAAAGATGCAGGTTGACCAAGCAACGTATTGATCAACGCCGGGTTATTCCGATAATCTTTATGCCCGGTAGTAATGATGACAAGATCGAAGGGCTGCAGCAGCAATACGTTAAGATCATTATTCACTTTTAATTCTTTTTCTTCCCAGTACACAACATGAGGGTCATGCAGGGCAATGTCACACCCCGCAGTAAATAACTGTTCATATATGCCTTGCACGGGTGTAAATCTTGTATCGCCGACATCATTCAGGTAGCTGACACCAAGAAGCAAAACTTTTTTGCCATCCAATGGACCATCATATTGCGACTTCAAATATTGAAAAGCGAACAAGGGCATTTGGTCGTTTATGTGGACGCCCGTCTCACTTTGTGTTAAACGTTCTTCGCTTCCGAATAAATTCATTCTTGCCCAGCTTGCCAGCAATGGGTCTTTGGTAAGGCAATAACCTCCTACACCTAATCCAGGCAGCATAATATTCTTATGCGTTGGCCGCATGCGAATTGCATTTACCACTTCATATATATCCACACCAGCCTCTTCAGCAAACCGGCTCCACTCAACCATGAACGCAATGTTCATAGCCCTGTAAGAATTTTCCAGCACTTTCGCCATCTCGGTGGCTTGCGTATTCCCCAATCTTGTTAATGGATATTCGTCAGTACTGATAACGGTACGAAGAAATTTTTCTGTTGCATCGGCACTAGCTTCATCTGTGCCGGAGAATACGCGATAAAAATTTTGAATTGAGTCAACATATTTTGGTCCCGGCATCACCCTTTCATAAGAGTGTCCAACTTTTAATTTGTCTGTCGGCAGGTTTCTTTCTTGTAAACATTCTTCTAATATCGGTCGTACAATTTTCTGCGAAGTACCTGGTGGCACTGTCGTTTCTACCAGCACCAAAACATCAGGCTTACAATTGGTACCGATGCTTAAGACCGCTTTTTTAAACGGAGTTAGGTCAACGCTGTAATCTTCAAGATGGCCATTTCCATTCGATTGTTTTTTTACATCAAGATTAATATCAACAATCACCACATCGGCTTTGCTGTAAGCATAAGGATCGCAGGTGGCATACAGGTTTTTCTTTTCTCTTGCTCTTTGATAAAACAGTTCAATCTTCGGGTCATCTGCAATTACAGGAAATGCCCCTTCATTGATGGCTTGAATTTTCCAATATGAAAATGGCGTCGGGAGATCAATCCCGATCACAGCGTATTCTTCCGTCAAAGCATTGGCGACCACCAGACTCATCACAGATCCGACAAATCCAAGACCCTGCACTACTACTACCTTTTTACCCGTATGCATTTCAACGAATGAATCAATACCTGCTTTATCATCTATTATTTCCGGTATGGAGTATTGCTTTCCTGTTAACGGGCTGATAGATCCTGGTTTTGGTTTTTCTTTCACCATATTGATCGTTATTATGACTGAAGTATAAACGTTCTGTCCCCTATCCTGGTATAAGCCCAGGGCCACCGATACGTTGTTGCCTTTATTCTTCTTTCAACTTCTTCCATTGGCATATCAGGGCTTATATAGCAAAGCTCATTCAATTCTTTTCGTGTATAAGGTTTTCTTTTCCATTGTTCCGCGGAAACAGGCAATGGTTTGGCCTGCAAGATACAATCCATTATTTCATAAAACATAGCTTCGATCAGCTTGTAACATTGCTGAGTCACTCCAAACACGGTATCTTCTTCCGTAAGAAGAAATCTTTTTACAGCAATGATATTACCGGTATCTACTACGGCTTTCATATGATGACAAGTAACCCCGTACTCTTTCTCCTTATTATATATCGCAAAATTAGTGCAGCCGGTGCCAGGGTATTCCGGGCTGCCGGGGTGAAAATTGATGGCCGCAACGGAGATATTTTGTAACAACGATTCCGGAATGACCCATGAACCGATAAATGAAATAAGAAAATCGCCCTGCCAATTCAACACTTCCCGTGGCAATTTATCATGCCTGTCGCCGGTAAATATTAAGGCGTTAGCGAAATTTTTCCGGATAAAATCTGCTGCCCGTTCAGCATAAAGATTTTCTTTTTTTCCTAAAAATAATATCCGGAATTCCTTCTTACTCTTCGTTTTCACCATTGGTTATTTCGGCTTGTATATAAAGAACTGCAAAGGTATTGTCAATCGGTTACACTGATAAAGAAAAACTTTAAAAACCTGGTCCGCAAAAAAAAAGCACCTTGATAACAAGGCGCCATTTTGATTAAACAATTCAAATGAAACAAAATTGTCATTACGCTGCCTTCAGGTTTCTTGCTGGTTTTTTTACCAGTTTACGGGCAGGGTTGCCAATTACGGTAGTGTTATCCGGTATATCTTTTATGACCACTGTGCCGGCACCGATGATCACGTTATTTCCGATTGTAACGCCCTGGCGTATCACTGCATTGGCGCCGACAAAACTGCTGCGCCCAACTGTTACATTGCCGCATAAAACAGCGCCGGGAGCGATGAATGAAAAATCGCCGATGATACATTCATGATCAATACTGGAGGATGTATTGCAAACAACCCCGGTACCGATCTCTGCCAGGGGATTGATAGTAGTATTCGCGGCGATCATAACGCCACTACCCATTTTTGCCGATGCGGATATAACTGCACTGGGATGAATCGCATTGACAGGATCACCGAGATACTGGCTTAATTGTGTCTGAATTTTTTCACGTATGCCGTTATGACCCACGCAGGCGAAATAATCAAACTTCTTCAATTGATCGATCACTTCAGATTCTTTACCGAGATAATTAAGATGGTAAGGGTTCGATACTTTTTCTTCAGAATCGCAATAGGCGGTGACGAGACGGCCAGCGTTCAGAAAGATGTCTATGATGACGTAAGCATGGCCTGAATAACCTACGATGGCCACTGGTTTCTTTAAGGTGGTTTTCATGGGGCGGATTTGGATGATATAAAAGTAATCACCCCATCCGTCAGGTCATAACAATTTCAATTTTGATCGGCGAAAATTGGTAGTACTACCGTCGGCCATAAAGTAGTTTTGCGATAGCCCGGTTAAAAAATTCCTAAGGAGAAATATTATTTCCTGGCAACACTTGTCACTCCTCCCTGCATTGGCAGGATTTCAAGGCTTTTTATATTAAGACCTTCATGCAAGCGACGAACATCCGCTTCGTTATAGTGATAAACAGGAGTTGTATAGCGATAGCGCCGTAAGGCCATCCTTAATCCATTTTCCGGCCAGGATATCACCATAGCTCCGCTGGTTACAGCGTCCATTTTTTTCATGAATGCAGCCGTATCTTTTACATAATCCACGACGCCGGCGGCCACTGAAACAGTGAACTTATCCGGGCCAAAATCATAAGTAAAGAAATCGCCTTGTACAAATTTGCAACGGGTAGTTAATCCTTCTGCCTCGGCATTTTTACGTGCGTACTCATTCATACTTTCGGCAAAATCAATTCCAAGCAAAAACGAAGCATCGGAATTTTTTAGCCACGTCACACTATTCACGCCGGGACCTGAACCAATATCCAGGACAGTGGGATGATCAAACTCTTTGATAGTTTTTAATGCCACGGCGGTACGAAAAAATACAGCTTTGCGGAAGGTTTTGTCAAACCAGGAAGGTTTCTTATAATAATTAGCAAATAGTTCACTGCGGGCGTCCCAGTATTCCCGGGCTGTGTGAATGGTCTTTGACATATTCGGCTTTTTTTAGACAGGTTACAAAATTATATTGCTTTAAGAGATATTTTATTTTATTATAAATGGTCCCACGAAATAAGTTCCAGCGTATATTGATCAAAAAAGATTTTGGTTTTGAATAGCCTTTCCCAGGCGGATAATGTGTGGAACAACTTATCCAGCGATCATCAAATTCGTAAGGATGCATGTACAGCATAACGTTCTTTTTTTCTGCATCCAATTTTCTGAATATTTTTTTCAAAATAAACTGCGGAAAAGCTCTCATATAACCACCGCCGGCAACCGGTAATCTTTTATCTTTCCAATTCATGATCGTCAACGGAAGCTCTACTATTTGTTTTCCATTTGGCAAATTATATAAGGCATCTTCATAAGGAAAATGAGCGATACCATAGTTTTTTAACTTAACAGGAAAAATACTGCTATCGTAGACTAAGCCAAGCTCACTAAGTATCTCCAATACGTAAAGATTCGTTTCATTCACGGAGAAATAGGGCGCCCGATAGCCATAGATGGGAGCTCCGATAATATCGGTCACTAACTTATAAGAATCGCTAAGATCATTATAAGCTTGTTCATAACTCAATGTATTCATACGGATGTGATGCTGTCCGTGCATTCCGATTTCGTGTCCTTCCGCTGCAATTTTCTTAACAAGGTCGGGCCGGTATTGAGCCAGCATACCCAAAATAAAGAAAGTAGCTTTTTTATTTGTTTCATTGAGCAAGGAAAGGAGGATATCTGTTTGCCGGTCGATGGTTTTAGGAACTGCCGGCATCACGACGCCTGTGTGATCGCGGCCAAGCAATTGCCCGAATTCTTCCCAATCTATAGAAAGGGTAAAAGCATGATCATTGTTTTCCATTGACGACCTCATCAATTGCCTGCAAATATATTTGTATTACAATTTTTTTATCAAACTCGCGGATCATTTTTTCTCTTCCTTTTTTTCCCATCATCTCCCGTTCGTTAGCCGGAATAGCCATCATTAGTTTCATTTTTTCAGCCAGGTCCTTTCCGTCCTTTACCTTACATAATAAGCCATTTACGCCATCTTCTACGATATCACGACAACCGGTAACATTAGTTGTTATCAACGGGCGGGCCATGCTGGCAGCTTCCAGCAAAACGTTATTCATCCCTTCACGATAGGAGGGCATTACTACGCAATCGGCGTTGGCAACATATGGCCTTATGTCTTTTTGTTTGTCATGATAAACGATCCATTTTTTTTCTATCCAGGATTTCAATTCTTTTTCCGTAACGGTTAGTGATCTTTTGTTGCCGGTCCACAAGGGACCAATTATATGAAATTCTGCTTTGGGAAATCGTTCTTTCAGAATAGATGCCGCTTCTACATATTCCATGACGCCTTTATCTTTTATCAGCCTGCTGATATACAGGAAAACAAATTTCCCATCGTTACCACGGGTAAACGGCATAGGGGCAAATTTTTCATAATTAACACCGGAGCCCGGAACCCTTTTTGCCTGCTCTCTCCGAATATATTTTGCCCGGATAAATGCTTCGAGATCGTCATAATTGGGAAAAAAAACAAACCTGGTTTTTTTTAATACTGATTTATATAGTTGCCTTGCGACCGTGTATGACAAACTTTTACTTTCAAACAGTGGCCCTGTTCCGGTAATAGTCGAAATAGTAGGTATATCCAATCCCCTTGTTACCATGTTACCGTAAATAGCGGGACGAATAGTAAATGTCAGGCAGACATCAGGTTTAATTTGTTTTAGTGCCTTGCGTACTCTTGAATTGTATTTCAGGGCAGTAATCGGGTTCATCACGCTTTTCCCGACGTCGGTGAAACGAACTATGTTTTCAAGATCGCCATCTTTAAATGAACCGTCTACTTCTGTCAGGATTGCTACATCGTATTTCTCAGCCAAAGCCTTTACGAGATCGTGGCGGATCGAGTAAATACCCAATTCATGATTTTCGATTATCGCAATCTTTTTTTTTGCTGCATCCATGCACATTATTTCTTTCCATAAACTTTTTTATGCCATACTTCCAAAGCAAACAATGTCCAGATCATTTTTGCTCTTTTTTCATCGCCTACCTTTATTTTTCTATCCCAAACTTTATCCAGGAAGGCCGGTTCAATAAAGTTTCTGCAATACGAATCGCCGGGCAAGATATAATCTTTGATCATTGAGTTCAACTGTCCGTCTACCCATTTTTTCAATGGTATTTCGAACCCACGTTTAGGTTGGTTGATGAGTTCCGGCGGCAGGTATTTTTCAGCAAGTTTTCTTAAGAGGTATTTTGTTTGTTTTCCTTTTATCTTAAAATCATCCGGTAATCCAGGAACATACTCCAGTAATTCTTTACACAATAAAGGACTTCGTCCTTCCAACGAATGCGCCATGGTAGCGATATCCATTTTTACCAGCAGATTTCCTGCAAGTATATTGTCAAAGTCAAGGTTCATGATCTTTTGCAAACCCGTAAGAGAAGATGTGTTTATGCAATTAAAATCTGTTTCAACATTTCGAATCACATCATCGTTTCCAACGAGGTACTTCTCATACTCCTCAAAAATATCAATTGTGGATGACAGGTAAGTGGCCAGACCTTTTTTACTGGCGAGATCAGTAAGACGAAACAAAAAATTATACTTGCTCTTCTTGGAGTTTGGCGCTGGTAAAACAGCGTGGGCAACCGTCGCCATCCCTTTTATAAATATACCCGGGTTGAAGAAATCATATTTTGCAAACGGAACATAACGGCGATAACCGCCAAATATCTCATCGCCACCGTCGCCATTTAAGATAACGGTCACATATTTCTTTGCTTCCTTGCTGACATAATAACTTGGAATGGCCGAACTATCAAAGAAAGGTTCACCGTAATTACAAAGAATTCTTTCAATATCATTGACAAGGTTATCAAAAGATATTTTTATTTCTTCATGATGCGTTTGATACCGCTCAGCAACCAGTTTGGCTAATGGCGCCTCGTCGTATTCTCCTTCAAAGGAAACGGTAAAAGTTTTTAATGTTGAATTATAAGATTTCGCGATAGCCGTTACTAACCCACTGTCAATGCCGCCACTTAAAAACGATCCCACTTCCAGGTCCGACGACTCCACCCTTCTTTTTACAGCCTGGTGAAGTAACTGATCAACATTATCAAGAGCAGTTTGAATATCGTTTGCTGATCCCTGCTTGTAGTAATCATGAATATTCCACCAGCGCTGAATTTTTACCTTTGCATCATGCAGTGACACGTTTGCATACGATCCTGCTTCAAGTTCCCATACATTTTTATACGGAGTTGAAGATTTGTAGAAATATCCCATTCGCACATATTGATGAAGGTGCTGTTCATCGATCTGTAAAGGCAACTGATCTTTCAGCGCTCCTAATTCGCTGGAGAAAATAAAACGGTTTCCTTCACTATAATAATACAATGGTTTTTTCCCCGCCCTGTCCCTTGCAAGAAATAGTTCTTTTTTATTTCGGTCGTATATGGCAAAAGCAAACATGCCGTCAAAGTCGTCCAGGCATTTTGGCCCTAACTTATAATAGGCATGAAGTATCGTTTCGGTATCAGAATTAGTTCTGCAATCAAACCTATATTTCACTCTTACGTCAAGATGGTTGTAAATTTCACCATTAAAAATGATCGTAAGGTGCTCAAAGTGCATCGGCTGTCTGCCACCAGCAATATCGAGTATGGCAAGGCGATGATGATGCAGGATGAGGTTATCTTCTGTAAAAGTCGTTTGCTCATCGGGTCCCCTATGAAAAAGGTCTTTCTTTAGGAGAGGAATATCAAGATATTGATTGATCGACCCGGCGATGCCACACATAAATTTCAGGATTTTCTATACCCAAGTATCCAACTTAGCCATTTGGGGTAAGCCAGCCCCGAGTTTCGGTATAATAACAGGAGCATGATGACATAAAATGGCGTGCACGGTATTTTATACCGTGACAATGTTCCAAAATTAGCAGTAGACGCCCCTACCCCGATCGCAAAAACGATAGAAAAAATGAAACACATCAACAATCTCGGATCTTTAAAGATCATTCCGAAAGTGCGTCCTAATCCTCTTTTATAAAAAAGATTGACCGTTAGAATTAAAAATGCCAGTGATTCCAGGGCTGATAGCACTGCGGCTGCAGATCTTACCTCCCACGGAAACGGACGAAAAAAAGTAGCTCCAATACTGTTCAGAACCAACGAGACGGGATTAGAGGCATTGATGCTGTAGTAAGATGTTTGCTGATCGGCGAGAATTCCATAGCTCCGTCTCTGGAATTCCGCAGACGAAACAATATTATCAAGCTGGTATTGCCGTAAAGTTTCTTCCGAAGTGAAATATTGCAGCATAAAATATCCGGCTCCGATTCCAATAACAAATGTCATAAAGGCAAAGACCTGTCGTAATGTTTTATCCTTTATCAGTCGATTTGTCTCTGCAAATATCCATATGGTCGCTGCCAACAATAACACAAGAAAAATATAAGCTTTAATAGTAAAAAGCAAATAGCTGGCCAGCACCAGCCAGAATAAAGAGCCGGGAATTTTTTTCTTTTTAATGAAAATGTTGAGAATGCCGTAAATGAAGAATCCAACACAACCGAAACAAATAGTATCCTTCAAAAAGCCGGAGCTCCAGAATCCTACGCTAGGCAAAAACAATGTGGCTAATGCAATTTCCCGGCGGGCGGAAGGATAATAATAATAAAAAGTTTTGAATAATCTTATTGCTCCTCCTATAGCGAACATCATAAAACAAAAACAGATACACAGGTAACTGTTGAAAAATATCAGGGAGGGAACTATACCCAAACGGGGCACAAAAAAATTGCCCGGAACGATCATATAATTGTAAGTAAAGTCATTAGCATAATTATCAAACAGGAAATAAGGGGCTAAGGGACTAGCCTGATCAAGTTTTAAGGTGGTTACGATGGAGGAAAAATGACTGAAGTCATCGGCCAGCGCGGCTCTTAGATCCTTAACAGCCTGGTAATAAAGACTGGTGTCTCCTCCATAAAAATAAAATTCAGTAACCAAGGCGTAAGTAAACACGCAAAAGACTTTAAAATAAAAAACCCGGTAATAGTATTTTCTTACTTTATCATCTTTACATGCAATAGCCCGGTTACGAATGATGGCATACAGTATGATCAGGCACAATGGCACAAGGAAAAAGTCATTGACTGAAAAGAAAAGTACGTCTAATAACATGTGACAATTGATCATAGTGGTGAATGTGCAAAGGAGTCAATTCGCAGAAAGTATGGCGGGATATTCTGCATTAATTTAGATTTAAAATACAGTTCCTATTGCTCTTTCATCCCGACTGCATGCCAGAAGGGAGCATGATCTGAAAAAATAATCCCGGTGAGACCGGAACCTTGCATCATGGAAATTATTTCTTTTTTTGAGAAGCGTTGTTCCAGTGGTGTTCCGAACCGGTCTAATGCGTCATTTCGAATAATGTAAAAAGAAGCCTTTTCATAGATCTGTAATGGAATTTTTTGCCGGAATTTTTCAGAAACACCAAATTTCCTTAATAAGCGACACAAACCTACGAAAGGCATATATAATAAGACCGCCAAGATGTTACAGACAAAACGTTTCATTGCACCCGGCAACTTTGAGACTACCAGCCGGATAAGGTTGGATAACCAATAAACTGATTTGAACACCCCCCCCCTGTTGTCAAAATTGTAATACAGATAAATAAGAAAATGACCGCCCGGCTTTATCTTTTTGACACAAGCGCTCATGGCCATTTGCGTATCCGGTATATGATGGAGTACGCCCAGGCTGAATCCAAAATCGAAATAGTTGTCAGGAAATGGGAGGTTGTCAATCGAAGCTTTGTACAGTTGAGCATTTTCTGTATCCTGTAACACTTTTGACGCCGTAAATATCGCGTCACTTGGATCAATAGCTGCAATAGCACCGATCCTGCTGGAAAAATATTTTGTCCAACGTCCTGTTCCGCAACCAAAATCCGCAGCAATTTTGTCTTTACCATACATAGCCGGTGTAACGATATCAAAATATTCGTCACCGATCCGGTGCAGCTCTTTGTCATCGAATTTGTGAAATGCTTTCCATTCCTCTCCAAAGGATCGAACAGTTGTAGAATCTATGTTGGAGCCAAGTTCATCATAGCACTTGATCATTCTGTTATTTACCTCAACAGTTTTTGATGGTCTGACTTTCTCTGTGATCATCGTGATTGCATTTTACTTGCTTATAATTAAGTGCCTTCATTGCTCTTCGTGCATTATCTTATAAACGTTCACATACTTCAGGACGCCTTTTTCAAGATCGTAATGTTCAAAAGCCGCCGCCCGGATCTGCTCTTTGCCTGAACGACTTTTTCCCGGCAATTGATTAATTATCTCCCGGTATGCGGCATTTGAAAATTCGCGAACAAGCAAGCCAGCCTTTGAAGCCTCAACAATTCTTCCGGTATCCCCGATATCATTACAAACAAGAGGAATACCCATAGCCATTATCTCGCCTTGTTTAGTCGGTGACGAAGCTCTTTTGGAATAGGCATTTTTAATAAAAAAGATACTGATATCACTAAGGGCCAGATAAATTGGCACTTCAGCTCTTAATGCAGGCTGCACCAATATATCTTTTTCGTCGGCTCCACTTCTAATGGCGGCCTCGCGGACCTTGTCAGCTGAATCCTGCGTGATAAAAAGAAACTTTGACGCAGGAAGGACTTTCTTCATTTCGACAAAAAAATCAAGCATCTCACGCTCCAGGTACCATCCTCCAAGTGAGCCAAGATAGCTGACAACTAATTCGTCAGGCTTTATACCCAATTCCTGTTTCTTATTCTTCAGTTGAACGCAGTCTGACTTTCTATAATCAAAATGATCAAGGTCAACGCAGCATGGAATCACCGTAACTTTATATTCCGGTATTGCGTAGGTATTGACTAATTCTTCCTTGCCCTTTTGCGTTAACGAAATAATATGGCGGGACGCTTTGAAATATTCCCTTTCTTTTTTCTTGTAGCGTTTAAAAAAAAATCTGAAAAAAGGATTTCGCAGGTTCCACTGCCCGTTGTCAACTCTTTCATCTACCCAGAAGCCTCGCATATCAAAAAGAAATGGTAACTGAAATTGTTTCCATAGTTTCAGGCCCGCCGATGCAGGAACATAGCTGCGGCAATGAACAAAATCAAAGTTTTGCTTTTTATGAAGCCGGACTGCTACTCGTTTCAAATGCCACACATCATAAATTTTAGAAAGAAATGGCGGGCGTTTTGTGAAAAAAACCGGCTTCCATTCAATTCCGGATGAAGTGAGTATTGAACGAATATGTCCAGACAATTTCTGAAAACGTATTTTCTTTTCAAAACTGATCAATGTGAATTTGTATCCGTGTCCCGAGAGCTTTTGCAGGTAAGGAATGACCTGCGATTGACCCAAAGGGTCAGTCATCCCATCGTAAGAAATATATAAAACTTTATACGGCACTTAGGTTTTTACTTAGCGGTATAGTGATAGTGGTATTCGTTGGGATAACGGTATTGTTTATAAAGGCTGGCAGGTTACGTAGCAACCTTCTTTTTGCGGAAAAATCCCACATCTTCGACAGGTAGAGCTGTCCCGCACCTATTTCTTTTTGAGGTACCGAATTATAAGGAGCCGGGGAATTTAAGAGATAGTCAATAGCTTTCAGATATAGTTCATGTGCATGCTCCATTACCTTCCATTGTATGTCTTCAAGATCTTTGACGCCTGAAAGACTTGTACATTCACTCGTTATAATATTTCCGGCATCGATTCCTTCATTGATCCACATGATCGTATTACCGATCATGTCGAATTGCCCGGTGGAAATACACCAGTTTGTGCAGTTCGGCCCCCCTTTGATGTAAGGCGATAATCCAGTATGAAGGTTTATAATACCAATTCGCGGTTTTAAGGAAAGCATCTTTGATTTTATAAGCGCCGTACCTGAAACAACGATCAGGTCAGGCGATAAATTTTGGGTAAAATGCAAAGCTTCGTCACTATTAATGGACTCGACCTCTAGTAGTGGTACATCTGGCCATTGTGGAAACTGGCGCTTATACTCGTGCTGAAGTGCTGCCCAGGACTCATTAATTTTTCTAAAGAAAACTCTGTCCTGCAGAGCCGGTATCAATCTTTTTAATAAAGCTGCTTTCTTATAAGCTTTCTTGTTGTCGACGACAATACCCGAAAGATGAAATCTTCGAGCAATTTTATTAGCTAAGGCCTTTTGATTTGGCGCCTCTGCGCACCACATGACGATCTTCATTTCGCTCATGACCTCACTTTACTTCTTGCCCAGTTATAAACGCCTGAAATACGCAGCCTGCATTTCCACATCGGTTCATGGTGCAGTTCAACTCTCGGAATTGCAAAAATATCATCGTTTAATCTGTTATAAAACTGCTGCTTCACTGCCAATCCAAACTTATATCCTACCCGTTTTGAGCAGGCTATCACCCGTTCATCATAGCTGCCTACCGGGTAAGAGATAGCTGCCGGGAAAGTTCCGAGTTCGGCGTCAATTCTTTTTGCCGACTCGCTAAGCTCATAAAATAGTTCACTTTCATCTTTGATAGAAGCAAGCAAAGGATGCGTGACCGAGTGCGAACCGATGGCAAAACCGGCAACCTGCATTTCCGACAGGTCTTTCCAATTCATCATTTTATCAGAAGGTACGACCACATCAGATAAAGTACTTTGCAGCCGACAAAGCACCTGCCGCCGTTCATCATTGGAGATATTTTTCATCCAGGGCTTCAACTTTTTTCCAAATTCCAATCTTGACTCCTGGTTTTTAAATGTAAAGCTTTTATAAATTTCAGGGACAAAATTCATTTCAAGTTCCAGGTGCTCTATGCGTGTATTTTGAAATAAATGATCAACCACATAGGTCCAGGTAGGGATATTTTTGTCTATGCAATCGGTCGCCACATAAAAGGAAGCGGGACATTTGTATTTATCAAGGATCGGGACGGCATATTCAATATTATCCTTGTAACCGTCGTCAAACGAAATGGTAGCCGGAGTTTTTCTTAATTTTTCATTCTGCCCGGTTCGCATATACTCCTCAAGCTTTACAACATGAAATTGTTTCGTTATATACCTTACCAGCGACTCAAAAAGAGATGTAGGCAATGGTGGCCAGAAATGATCTGCATTGTCAGACACCCGATGAAAAAAGAAATTTCTAATAACCATTTCCATTCATATATTTTTCATACCACATTTGAAAAATTATCATGGCCCACACACGTTTGTAATGAAATTTTTTCCCTGACAAAAATTCGTTCAACAATCGCCTTACATGTCGCTCATCTAATATGCCTATACTTTTTACTTTTTCTTTTGAAAGCCACCGGTCTATCATATAATGAAGATCCTTATACAACCAATCGCCAATTGGGGCAGGGAACCCCCATTTCATTCTATAAACCAAATCGCGAGGGATATACCGTTCGAGTAGTTTTTTCATCAGGTACTTCTGGGTACCATTATTGATTTTGAAATGCAGCGGAAGATTGAGAGCAAACTCAACCAGCCTGTAATCAAGATAAGGAGTCCTAACCTCAAGGCTGTTTGCCATCGAAGCTATATCCATTTTATAAAGCAGGTTATTGGCTAAGTAATTATTGATATCAAATAAGGAGATCTTTTCTTCATCTTCCAGGTCCAGTTCATTGATACGTTCCCAATCTCCGGTAACTGTTTCATTTTTGTAAGTAGTTCCGAGTAAACCGCTGATTTCATTTTGCGAAAACATATATTGCTCTTCCGACCAAACATCAACCAAAAGCTCATCTGTCTTTTTGAATTTCATTAACCTTGATGCGCGGCTGTAGCGTTGATTCATCAATGTCATCAGATTTCCGGCCGCTTTGCGTGCAAATGACGGGTAACTATTATAAAATCTCTTTACCCGTTTGTAAAGCGGATAAAGCCCGTACCCCATAAAGAGTTCATCTCCTCCATCGCCGCTCATTGCTACAGTAACATGTTTTCTTGCCATTTTACAAACGAGGTAGCTGGGAATGCAGGATGGTACAGCAAAAGGCTCATCGTAAAAATCTACCAACTGATCAACAATTGAAATGGAATCTTTATCAGTAAGACGAAATTGCCGATGTGAAGTTTTGAGATGCTCTGCTACGCGGCTGGCATATTGTGTTTCATCAAATTGCTTAACATCAAAGCCGATGGTAAATGTATTGATCGGCTGCGTGTTTTGTTTTTGGAATATTGCACATATCAACGAGGAGTCGGTTCCCCCACTCAGAAACGCTCCAATAGGTACATCGGAAATCTGCCTTAGTTTTATTGAAGAAGAAAGCAGGTCTTCGAATTCATCCAGTGCATTTGCTTCAGTGATATTCTTTGATGAAGAATTTAGCTTATCAAGTATAGAATAATATTGCTTTATTTCTGGCCCAGTTTGCGGAGATATTTTAAGGTAATGGCCATGGGGTAGCTTGTAAATGTTCTTAATAATGCTTTCATTATGGGGAATATACTCAAGAAAAAAATAATCCTGTAGCGATCTTCGATTGACCTCTTTGGGTATTTCCAATCCCATTAAAGCCTTTAACTCTGAAGCAAAGGCAAAGTCGGTTTGATTCCAATAGTATAACAAGGGTTTTACACCAAAGCGGTCCCGGATCAGGAACAGTTCTTTTTTCAACGTATCCCATATAGCAATCGCAAACATCCCATTGAAATCCTGCACAGCATCTATACCCTTTTTTGCAAATGCTTCCAATATTACTTCCGAATCAGAGTGGGTGCGTTGCTGAATGGAATACCGGGACGCGATCTCCTGGTAATTAAAAACTTCACCATTAAAAACCATTACATAACGTCCATCATGTGAATGGAAGGGCTGGTTGGCAGCCTCTGACAGATCCAGGATGCTTAATCGCCGATGACCAAGTCCAAGGCCTTCACCAGCATCCGTATAATATCCCTGTGCATCAGGTCCACGATGAGAAAGTTTTTTGGTCATTTGCTCCAATTGCTGATGCGACCAATTCTTGTTGATAAACCCTGTAATTCCGCACATAAAATTTAATAGGCAACTTAATGGCAGCTCGAGCGATCTGACTGATTTTCGAAACCAGGTCAGGCCCCGCGTGCCCGGGTATAGTCTGGATAAAAGATGGACGTCGCCTCGGATTGGCCCAGAAAAATTGATCTTCTGCCTCTCTTCGGTTTCATCTTCCCAACGATGCGTAAATACCGGCGTCGAACCAGGATAAAAGCAAATAAAAAAAATAGCCACCCGGTATTTGATAAAAACGCTGTAGTTTTTTGAAAAATGAGCGCTCTAGGGGCCGGAAATTTGTTAACTGGCCCAACAGAATAACTCGGAAATAAATCTAAGACCTCTTCACGTGGTAAACGATTGTAGGCATGAACAAGTATTTCGGGATTGCGGGCTAAGAACTCAATACCTGGCCGGTTATAATCATTCAAAACTTTTTTATCGGGCTCCATGTTTGGATCATGAAAGTGCCACGCGTTATCATAGAAAACTTCAAAGGCAAAATGACCGCCAAAGGACTTTCCCAGAAAAGAAATTTTTCTGGTTTTGATTCCTTTATCATTAAGCAACCCCATCATGACAATAGCTTGTTGACTGCATGCCGCATACGGAAATCGTAAAATATCGTCGGGTATGACGGGCGCACTATAACCCTTCATGGTAACTTTCGATATTAAAAAAGCGAAATAGTTATTATTTAATCCCAAATAGGAATAGCCATGATAAAACCTGTTTCTTACTGCCGTGGAAACGATATCAGTATATATCTTTTCAAATTCAACAGGAGCTTCATGCGCAATATTTTCTTTATAAATGCTATCGCAGTATTCTTCAAACTTTTTTAAAGAGTTAAGCCTTATAAGAGCCGGATCATAGGCTTCTACTTTATTATAAACCCACATATTAGGATAGTCAAACCGTGTCAGTGGATTCGATTTTCCAAAAAATTGCAGAGTTGTAGCAAGAAGTGAAAAAAAAAGCAGGCCAAACAAAAGTATCTGAGCTGATAATAGGATTCTTTTTTTCATTGGTGAGAATCTTTTTTTCAATGGATTTGGTTCCGTATGCAAGAAAGGGTTATTTCTTTTAACATCAAAACTACAACTTAATGGCCAGATTATAACTACGCAGAAGTTCTCAAAATAATATGGCGTTTTTCCTTTATTACTTAGTAATTATACCGGCTTTCGAATGATCATATTAAGAGGTTCTACTTAGGACTAACTCCCAATCCCATGCAGTTTTCATCATATCATCAAGGTCAAATTTCAAATGCCAGTTAAGGAGCTTTTTGGCTTTATCGTTATTTGCATATATCGATACAATATCGCCGGATCTTCTTTCTGCGATTGAGTAATTCAGCTTTTTTCCGGTTATCCTTTCAAATGCATGAATCGTTTCCAGAACAGTCACGCCATTTCCGGTTCCAAGATTAAAAATCTCGCAATTAGTTTTGTTTTTTTTATTCACCAGGTAATCGATCGCCAGCGTATGAGCGTGGGCGATGTCGCTGACGTGTACAAAATCGCGAATGCATGAGCCGTCCCTGGTGTCATAATCGGTGCCGTACACTTTTAAATCCAATAGCTTACCTGCCGCAAATTGAGTAATAGCTGGCACAAGATTAGAAGGTCTTCCAAACGGAACTTCGCCGATGACAGCCGAGGGATGGGCCCCGGTAGGATTAAAATACCGTAGCAGAATAAAACTTGTTTCAGAGATTTTTGCAAAATCCATTATCATATCTTCCCCGATCTGTTTAGTTCTTCCATACGGAGATTCAGCTTTTTTCAATGCTGTTTCTTCTGTGACCGGTATAACATCTGCGTTGCCATACACACTACACGAAGAAGAAAAGACAAAATGTGGAATTTTAAATTCGTCGGCGCATCGCAGGATATTAATTTGAGAAATGAGGTTATTCTGAAAATAGAGCAGCGGCGACTGTACCGATTCATCCACTGACTTGAACGCGGCAAAATGAATTATGCCCTGAACCTTATGTCGTTCAAAAATTTGCCGGGTAGCAGCAAAATCGCACAGATTCGCATTATAATTAATAATTTTCTTACCCGTAATTTTTTCTGAATCGTCCAGTAACCGGGTTGTTGATCTCGAATTGTTATCTATTGAAATAACATCATATCCATTCTCTACGAGATCCACGATTGTGTGTGAACCGATATAGCCACAACCACCTGTTACAACTATAGTATTCATGTTACAAATTTTCTTTTAAATAACCTTGAGCAATCCCTTGTGGTGACTTTCAATAATCATCCATGCTAAGATTGTTTCTTCCTGTTTCCCATAATTTCACTCAGACCATCTTCCAAAGTAACAAAGTCCCGGTTTAGTAATTTTTTCATGTTCAGTATGTCCGGCTGACGCCTCGTCATATCTCCTTCAGGTAAAGGCGGTAAATGCACGATCTTGGAAGAAGAACCCGTTAATCGTATTATTATTTCAGCCAGCTCAAGAATCGTATAAGCATCGTCATTGCCGACATTCACTACGTCGTTAATAAAGACCGGGTTCTCCATCGCGCTGATACATGCATCTGTGTTATCTTTTATGTAACAGAAAGTCCTTGTTTGAGACCCGTCTCCATAGATAGTTATATCCCGGTTTTCCAAAGCGGCATCAATAAATTTAGAAATTACAAAATCGGGGCTTTGCTTAGGGCCGTAAGTATTAAAGAATCTGAATAAGGTATATTCGAGTCCAAATTCCTGCTGGTATGCCCGGCAAAACGATTCCCCGACATTCTTCACGACGGCGTAAGGCAATCTTGAGTTTAATGGTGTGGTATGTTCATGCTGTGGTAGCTGGACCGGCTCTCCATACACTTCCGAAGAAGAAGAAAAAAATATTCTTTTTACACCGGTGTTTTTGGATAGATCAAGGACATTTTTTATCCCCTGCAAATCATTCAGCACCATTACCGGGTTATCCAATGTTCTTTTAACACCCACAACGGCTGCATAATGGAAAACATAGTCAAAACGGAAAGCGAGAAATATCGGGGCAATATCATTATAGTTATTGACGTCACACTTTATGAACCGGCAATTGGCGTGATGCGGGAGGTTTTCCATCCGGCCGGTAAGTAAATTATCAACAAGCACAAGTTCATAATTTCTTTTTTCCAGCAACGCATCAGCAAGAGAAGAGCCGACAAAACCTGCTCCTCCTGTAATTAATACTTTCATATGATTCAAACATTATTAACGGTGGATGATCGGCGCTCATTTTTGACAAAGCGCAAACTGAACCGGACACTCCTTTTTTATTCGGGAGGCATCTTTCTCCAGGAGAAAATCCGAATCAAGAGGGTATAGCGGATATCCAAAAAAAGCCTTCATAAATCCGCTTCGCCATTTATAGGGCAGCTTGCGGATGCCGAAAGTGAGAAATAATTTTTCAAATAATTTTCCAATCCGGCGTTTCAAGGTTTTCTTATCATAGCGTGTATATCGTTGTCCATTCAATTTTACCGATACGAACGAAACTTCAAGAACCTTTTTAAGCTCATCATAAGTGAACTCCTGTATATGAAATGGGTTTACAATCCCATTTGGGCTCAAGACATCTCTATTCGGAGTGGAAAGGATCAACATGCCGCCGGGTCTCAACACTCTCGCAAACTCTGCGATCATTTCCCGGTATTGAGCTGTATGCTCGATTGTCTCGAATGAAACAACTTTATTAAAATATTGATCCGGGAAATCCAGCCGCGTGCCATCCAGTACCTTGAATTCGAGATTGCTTTTGCTCCACGATTTCCGGCATTCATCAATGGCTTCAGCGGCGATGTCCCCGCCAATCACTTTGCCGCGTGTCTTTCCTGCGATTATGTCGGTCCCGAAACCGGTACCACAAGCGATATCCAACACCGTATCATCGGGCTGAATATAGCCAAGAGCTTCCTGGTATCTATGCACGTGCTCACCCCACCAGCGACCGGCAGATTCTACAGGTTGTCTTTCAGATGACATAGGATAAATGAGTATTTGAAAAAAAGGACAGAACAATAAGAAACTTATCCATTCAGCCCGGTCAGTTTAAGAAAAGGAAATGTGATAAAACTTTTTCCGAAGTTTTGTGCAAAAAAAATAGGGTGATTGAAAAAAGACATAACCAAATATTTACCAACTCTCCTCCATAACCGGACCATCCCAAAACCCTTTGCCAGGGAAAGAAAATAAATACTTTTAAACCGCTGTTCTTTTCCGCGGGGCAACAGGTTCTTGCGCTTCAGTTCATAATAAAATTTTTCATTGTCGATTATCAGTCCCGGAGTAACATTATTTGACATACTTTGGCTGGTAAACCGGTACAACAGCTTTCCTTTTTCACCCACAAGATTCTTTCCCTTAGCAAACTTTGATATTTCGATAATAAAAAAGCGATCAGCACTGCTGCTCAATTCCTTATTGAACCTGATCTTATGATCCAGTAAGATTTTTTTCCTGAACATGTAATTTGATGGAATTGTAGCAAAAGATGAGTTGAAAAAAAGTATTTCATTCACAGGGTCCGCAGCAGCTGCCTGTTTAAGTCTTGCTTTTACAGGAAAGGTTTCGATCAATCCGCCCACATAACCAATGTTATGATTGTCATTCAGAAGGTTCACTCTCTCACTCAAAAAATCAGGAGTCATAATGTCATCTGCATCAAAAAATACAACGAATTCCCCGTTTGCAAAAAACAATCCTTTGTTCCTTGCGACAGCAACACCTGCATTTTTTTGCGTGATAAATCGTATCCTGTCACTCTTAAAAGTTTCAATAATCTCAACAGTATTATCCGTTGAACCGTCATTGATAATAATTATTTCCCACGAATGATAAGTTTGCTGAACGACGGATCGGATTGTTTCCCCGATAAATGAAGCTGCATTGTAGGCAGGGATGATTACGGATACAAGATGGCTTTGGCTTTGCATAGATACAGGATTTGGACATTCCGGATAACCGGTCATTTGTTCTGCCTGTAAAACTATACAAGACCTTCATTTATTATAAACTATTAAATGCGAAAAAATCAATATTGATAATAATAGTGTACAATTACTTTCCGCCTGGACGGAAATTTTCAAGTGATTGCCACATTACTGCGATGAAATTTTACTTTTAACCCGGACATTATTATTTAAAAGTTGCAAAACACGTTGCCTGTTCTCCATTGAATCGCTGAAATGTTTGAGAACATCTTTTTTAAGTTCCCGGCCAAGGCTTTTTAGTTTGGCAGGATCATTATATGCATCGCGGATGGCTGATTCTATTGATCGGTGAAGGCTTTCATTTTCCAAAAAATAACCGTTTCGATCCTGCACGATATAGTCGCTGAAGTCTCCTACGTTCCGGCAAACAGCAACTCCTTTTTCTAAGAGGCCCATTTCTTTGACAACATTGTTGCTTGCCTCGGTGACTGAAGGATGCAGCAGCATATCCGACGCGGCCATATAATTCACAAAATCCTCTTTAAAGCCAACCATGGATATATGATCTTGCAATTTATTCCTTGCAATAAATGCTTCCAGATCGGATCGCAGATCCCCTTCGTCCATCACGATCATCTTTATGGACAAACCTTCATTGACCAATTTTTTGACAATTTCAAAAACAGGCTTGTGCTGTTTCGATGGAATTAAGCGGCTTACCATAATAAGCAATAGTTTGCAGGAATATTGGTCCCGCAACCTCCTTACTTTTTCTTCATCCGGTTTTGAATAGGCAGAAAAATCATAGATATAAGGCAGCAATATCACTTTATCCATTCTGCAGTTCTCATATTTTTCCATTCCGTACCAAACTCCTGATGAAGGAACAACAATTGTTTTGGCAAGACGATTAATGACCTTATCTAAAAAGGCTTCTCTTCTATTTCTCTTCATTCCCATTTGTTCACCAAACTCTGCATAAAAAGCGGATTCCGCATGGTGACGGAATGTAATAACCTTTGCTGTTAAAAAGGGCTGAGCCAGCAACGCTATAAAATTCGCCTCCTGTAAATGAGCCCAAATAACATCAATCTCATTTTTCTTACTAAAACGAATAAGATAACGGGCCTGGGTTACAAAATACCTGGTTGACCTTTTACGCTCCAGGAAATGAGTATAGGTTTTAATACCCTTCAATTCCAGCGCTTCATGAAATGGTCCTCGTTCGGTCAAGGTCAGTACCATCACTTCATGACCAGCCTGCTGAACGGTACTGCATAATGTTTCAATAGCAATAGACCTTTTATTGGGCGGATAATATAACAGAACCTTTTTTCTCAAAATATCTGATAACATGACCTTAAGAAGTGACCTACAGTTTCCTAAAACTTACTGCAATGTATCCGCCATTGATCCCGCTTGTAAAATGTTTGGAAAGACTCAACAATACACAGAGCGGCGAGATCAATAGCATTTTCATTGTATCAAAGGAGGAATGCCTCCGAGGCAGGGATTTAATGCCTGCCAGCATTTTTGCTCTAAGATATGCGTCTGCTAATACCCTTCCCCGGACAGGTGAATAAATATGGCTTTCAAGTTCCATTGGAAATATCCGGGAGAGCTGCTTGAATGCTTTTAAATTCCATAAACCCATGTGGTGAGGGGGTAAATTAAATGTTTCGTATTTATTAAATCGCTGAAAATAGGGTTCATTATTAGGCACACCCAAAATAAGTTTTCCTGCCTTTTTCAAACATTTAAGTGAGGCAGAAATAAACGAATTAATGTCGGCAACATGTTCCAGCACTTGAAATGCGCAAACGTGGTCAAACATTTCTGCATTAGTCCCGGAGAAATCTTCAATCAATTCATGGCGCACATCCAGTTTTTTTTCTTTTGTAATATTAACAGCTTGTTGATTTAACTCCAATCCAACAAATGAAACGTTTTTGCTTTTTAGTTTTTCCAAAAACTTTCCCGTGCCGCAACCGATCTCTAACACTTTGTCATTCTCATTTATCAATGAAAACGCAAATTCATTATCATACGACCAGTCTCTATAATAATCAATGTTACTTTTCATTTTGGTATTTTGTACGTCGGCGTAAAATTCACCATCCCCTGTTAAAGTAAATGGGTAGTAAAAGCGATATCCTGTTTGTACACACTCACATACCAAGATTTTATCAACCCTTTCAAAAAATCTTCTCACATCGACATTCGATTGTTGTTTATATAACTCAATAATGTCAGACGACTTAACGGACGTTATTATTTTTACGTTTCCCTCCGGAACTACCGGACTAGATATCTGAGTAATTTTAACTGGATTCACAGACTACTAAATTTCTGATCTCTGATGGTTTTAAATATTCATGTATCATTTGAAAAACTTCCTTGAATAGATGACAGATGGGCCCAAATAACATCAATCTCGTTTTTCTTTTACACTCCTGGAAATGAGTGTGGGCTTTAATACCCTTCAATTCCAGCGCTTCATGAAATGGTCCTCGTTCGGTCAGGGTCATTATCATCACTTCATGACCAGCCTGCTGAACGTTGCTGCACAGAGTTTCAATAGCAATAGACTTTTTATTGGGCGGGTAATATAGCAGAACTTTTTTCTCAAAATATCTGATCGTGATCTCTAATAAGTGATTTATACTTTGTTAAAACCTATTACATTTATCTTCCGCTAACCAGCAGTAATTAATCTATTGAATCCTACCAATACATTGTTTATAAATATCCAACAGCTTTTCAACATAATTTTTTTTCGAATAGTTAGCCCTGCTGATGTCCTTTCCTTTGCTTGCCATGATCGCCGCATTATATTGACCCTTTTTGAACCGGCTGATCTTATCCGCGAGATCTTTTTCATTATACGGGTCAAAGAATACCGCATTCTCCTCACTTATTTCACGCAAAACCTGCAAATCAGATAAAAAAAGCGGGAGGCCTGTGGCCATAGCCTCTGCTACGGAAATACCAAATCCTTCATAAGTTGAACACATGATGAAAGCGTCATAGTTTTTCAGCAATTCATACACTTTTGAAGACGTTCCCTTTAAATGAACCGGCAGATTATGTTTTGTTATCTCTTCCTGTAACATCGACTCATCATTCCCGCTGCCATATATATCACAGGAAATACCCGGCTCTTGCAAAATCTCAAATGCTTTCAATAATACCTGGTAATTCTTTTGAGTTTTCAGGTTGCCCACTGCTACCATCTTCAATCTTCCGTTATTTGGAAAAACGTAGTCGATACTATTATTGAAATAAGCATCGTTCACATAATTGTTTAATATGTAGTGCCGGCCTCTCAGCCCAATTGTTTTATCATAGTCACTTATTACTTCCCGCGTCACACCTATCGCAACATGCCGGCTTTTGTAGGTTCTTTTTTCCATCCATTTCAGAAGGGCGCCTTTTGGTGTTCGCCTGAATGCCTCATCACTTTGCGTCAGGTGAAGACTGAAAACGAATGGTATCCTTGCCGGGCAGGCTAACCGTGCAATGATCGTGCTCCAGTAAAGTTGTGATCTGACAAGCACAGGTTTATGCTTCCGTATAATTCTTTTTAAACGATGTACCGCAAGCGGAAATTTGACATTATAATTATAGTTAAGGACATAACGATATTGGCATCTTACTTCTGACGAATCAAATTCCGAATGGGGCCTGAGCGTAACCAGCACGATGTTGTAATGATTGCTCAATTCTTTCAGCAGGTCAACCAAAAGTGTCTCAGCACCCCCGCGGCACAGATCGTCAATTACATGAACAATGGTCGGCTTATCAGTCATTTTCTTCATTCCATTTATTGTACCATTTCTGAAAACTATACAAACCCCACATGGTTACCATATTCACATTTTTCTTTTTGTGATAGCGATGAACAAATCTCAACACCTCGTCTTTGTCGAGATATCCATTTTCAAAAACTTCAGGGTGAAAAATTTCCTGGATATCTTTTTCATAATTGTTCCGGAACCATTGTTGCAACGGAGCGGCAAAACCTTTTTTGGGCAGATCATATAACTCATTCGGGAGGTAACGACCTAATAGTTTTTTCAACAGGTATTTGGTAACATTTCCCCTGATCTTATATTCCATAGGAAGCCTTGCGGCAAACTCTATCAACCGATGATCCAGGAAAGGCTCACGACCCTCGATGCTGTTATACATAGTTGCCCTGTCCACTTTTACCAGGTTATTATCCGGGAGGTAATGATGGAAATCCCACTCCATCATTTGATTAAAAGGATCTGTGGCGTGGATCGTATCAAAGGATGGCTGATAGTCCGGTACTACGGTTGCCAATTCATTCTCTGCATTTGGCCTCAATATCATCTGGTAAAAAGATGAGAAATCTTTCTGATCCAATATAGAATTAAAACGATCATATTTATAACCGGTATCAACAGGAGCTATGCCCTGGATTATTTTGAAGTTTTGCTGCAGGAACCGTGAAAATAATTTTCCTTTCTTTTGTGTTTGCCGCCATCGGCTAAGCGTGGCCGGGTAGCGGGCATAGCCGCCAAAAAGTTCATCCCCTCCGTCCGCACTTAAAACAACTTTCACGCCGTTCTTTTTTGCCAGCGCTGACACAAACGTAGTAGGTACACAGGAAGTATCTCCATGCGGCTCATCATAAATATCATAAAAATGACTAAGTATTTCCTGTCCTTTGACCGGATCAAGAATGGCCTCTGTATGATTCGTGTTGAGATAAGCGGCAATTTTTTTTGCATCAGCAGATTCATCATAGTCTTTTTCTGCAAATCCAATCGTGAAAGTGCTGATCTGTCCGAAGTGCTTGCTGAGTACTGCCGCCACCAACGAACTGTCGATACCGGCGCTCAAAAAGACGCCGACAGGCACATCAGAAACCATACGATATTTAAACGCCGAAACAGCAAGGTCTTCCAATTCATCCAGTAAATCATTTTCAGCACGGTGCTTCATTTCTTCGTCCTCATCAAAACTTACCCCCCAGTATTGATGAAGGCTAATCCGGCCATCCCGGTATTTAAGATAGTGAGCGGGCGGCAATTTGAAAACATTTTTAAGAATGCTGCGGTTGTTACTCACATATCCAAAACGAAAGAACGACGAGACGGCCTCTTCATCCAACTGGCTTCTTTCTTCAGGACCAAGATATTTTTTAAAGGCTTTAAGTTCGCTGCAAAATGCAAAGGAATTGTCTTGCTGATAATAATATAAAGGCTTTACGCCAACCCTGTCCCTGAAGAGATACAATTCCTTCTTTTTTTTGTCATAAATGGCATAGGCAAACATCCCGATAAAATGATCAAGTGATTTTTCTTTCCAGCAATGAAATGCCTTGATGACAACCTCGGTATCAGATGATGATTGAAAACAATATCCTTGTTTCTCCAGGAGCTTTCTTACTTCTGCATAATTATATATCTCGCCATTGAAAATGATCACCAGGTCTTCAAATAACATTGGCTGATGCCCTGTGGCCGAAAGATCAATGATCGAAAGACGGCGGTGGCCAAGACCGACCCCGTCTTCAAAAAAATAACCTTCATCATCTGGTCCGCGATGGGCAAGACAACGGGTCATGCCTTGAAGATCATGCAAAGATTTTTGTGAATTGATAAATCCGGCTATTCCGCACATCTATGATAAACTATTTGTTCTTTTTTTGAAATAATCATACCGTTTGGGTGAAAATACTTTTAGCAGTGGGAACATAGCGGGATGATATAAGACATTCATTAGCTTCCACCGTGGGTCCTTGTTAATATCCTTGTAGATATCTCCATAGTGTTCTTTGACGAGACGGAACAATATCTTAAACTCTTTTTTGTTTGTAATCCTTAGCAAAATTAAAACTTGTTTAAAATAGATGGTCAGAACATCCTTTAACCATTTGTCAAAAAGTCTCTTTTCCGAAGGGAACTTAGACACTGCAAAACGATATACTTCTTCAAAACAATCTCGAACAATCCAGATTCTTTTGTCCGGGTCGACCGAAAGACTTGCGTTTTTGAAATGCACCAGTTGTTCGTAACAGAATCTGTTGACAAAACAGGCATTTCCCATCAATAGAAGTTTTAGATTGATTTCAATGTCGTTAGCCATATGATGATGTTCGAATGGCTTTAGAGACATCAATTCCTTACGCCTAAGTACACAGGCGGCAAAAGACAACCAGGAATTCCTTGTATAACCCAGGAAAACTTCTTTGCCGATCAAAAAATCATTTAACCAAAAAGGCTTTTCATCTGTCTCACCGATAATTTCGTGGCTGGTCGTGACCTGTCTAAGTTTTCCAAAAACTATTACAACATTTTCATGACTAAACGCTAAGGATATCGCATCAGAGATAAAGCTATCATCACAAAAATAGTCGTCGCTTGAAATATAAGAGACATAATCCCCTTTTATCAGCTCCCACGTAGCCTTACGAAAATTAGGCGTCATTCCGATATTCACCTCGTTCCTCGAAATCTTCATTCTTGGGTCCTGAGCGTAACGATTTATTACCTCCATCGAATTATCCGTAGAGTTATTATCGCTAACGATTATTTCCAGATTAGGATAATCCTGCGCTAAGGCTGATTCTATAGCCTTAAATATGCAATGCGCCCGATTGTAAGACGTGATAATGATACTCACTAGTGGCAACTTGCTCTGATCCATATTATGCTTTTAACGTCAGCAATAAATTTAACCGATCCCAAGTAGCTAACCTGCGTAACACTCACAATATCGTTATCAGGTAACACCTGTAAACTTTACAGAGGCCGTTTTAGTCTTAAACTGTTACCCATTTCTCTTAACTCGGGTATGATAAATACATAAAGGGCAGTGACGAATAGCAAAAGGAGTAGAAAATATATTATACCTATGTCTGGGACAAATTGAACCTGGAAATATTTCGCTCCCAAAGCAAGAATACCCGAAGCTAAAAAAGGCAAGGCTATGTCCTTTTTATACCACCGGCTTAATTCTCCTCTCAGAAAATGTCTGTAAAATATCGGCAAGGAAATTAAGACATAGCCCGCGTTAACAGTTAACCAAACAAAGCTCGCGCCTATGGCACCGTACCTTTTGGTCCATAAAAACAATAAAGGCACCAGAACAACAGATGCAATGATGTTCTGATAAATCGTGTAACGGGTGTTTCCTTTGGCAAGTAAATAAAAATAAGGCATCCACATCATGCAATTGCAAATCGTTCCGGCTGCGAACACTTGTAGGATAGGTGCAGTATGGGTTGCTAGAGTCGCGTTCTTAGTCCATATCAGCAATATCTCTTTAGCAAAAAAGATTAAGGTAAACCCAATAGGAAAAACGATTATGGCAATCCACCTGCTACTTTTATGATATAATGCTAACAATTCGGATTTCTTATTTTCAGCCAGCAAGCCTGAGAATCTCGGAAACACAATCAACTGCACAGGTGAAATGATTTGGGTGATGATGCTTGCTACCAAAAATGCCAAGTTGTAGTAACCAACAAAATCGAGCAGCACCATCTTGCTCACCACAATTTTATCAATTTGAGATAAAAAAAATGTAATGGCAGAAATCCCAGCCATTCCTGCGGCAAACTTCCAGATACTTCTTAGTTGGCTAGGCGAAAACCTTGCTTTGACAGCCTTTGCTGCAAGATTTTTCCAGACGTAGATCCGCAGTGACAATGTAAATAATAAGGTTACGAGGACTTGCCAGATAAAGTACCATTCAACCGTCGGAGCGACCAACAATAATACAAAAATAACGCCTGTGGCGCGAACTATTGTAAATGCTATTGTCAATACAGCGTTGGGTACCTGTTTTTCGAAACCAATCATAACACCATTATATATGCTTGAAGGGAACTGAAAAGCAAAAACAAGTCCCATCAGCATAATGCCGCGATGAATTGCGGCTACTGGCAAGTCTTTTGCCTTTATCCAGTGAATAGCGATAGGATCGGCCAATAGGATGATGAGTACTCCAACTAATAACCCTATTAACCAATAGATGATTTCTACTGAGAAAATAAGATCGCTTATTTCCTTCTCCTTTCCCCCCTGAACTTTCATTATTGCTATTTGCCGGCTGATAGCTGTACTGAGTCCCAAATCCAGGATAGCCAGAGAACCTGACAGTGTGCCATAAAAGGCGACCAAGCCATAGCTTTCAATTCCTATTAGTTTCACATAAATGGGAACGAAAATGATAGCTACTACGGCCGTCACAATACGGCTTATCAGGATAATAATCGCCTTTAAAGAACTCGATCTTGCAAAGATTCCGGTCAATCAGTCTATTTTATGCGTTTTAGATACCCATCTGGTGCTACCGTTATCAAGAGTTTATTGTGAACTGATTCATCAATTTCAAACTCTTTGTGGGTTTCAAGGAATTTCCAAACAGCGGTCTTAGGATTGTCACCTTTATTCCACGGCCGGTCACTAAACGATCCGGCTGGAAGATCTTCAATGATCGTGTCAAAAACTACCAAATAAGAGTCTTTGCTGACAAACGGGGAATATAATTCCAGTTCATTTAGTACATGTTCATGAGTGTGGTTCGAATCAAGACAAACAAGAACTTTCTTCTTTCCGTCCGTGTATTTTCTCACTTCCTTTATTATCTCTTTTTCAACAGACGATCCTTGCAGCATCGTAATTCTTTTAGACATCGGATGTTTTTCGATTTGTATTCTGTTATGTTCCCGAATTTCAATATCTATACCCAATACCTGGGCATCTTTTCCAATCAGTTCGAGCATTGACGCATTAAAAATTAAAGAGCCGCCGTGGGCTATGCCAGTTTCAATTATTAAGTCCGGCTGAACTCGCCAGATAATCTCTTGCATCGCAACAATATCTTGAGGATATTGAATGATCGGTATTCCCATCCAGGTAAAATTGTAAGAATACTTTAAGGGATTAACAGCATTAATGAATTCGATCGCAGTTCTGCCGGCAATCTCATCGTTCCCAAGTTTTAGAATATTTTCTTCCTTTTCTATTTTGAATTTTTGAATTTGATCCATTTCTTTAAATTAAGTGTTAGGTATTTTTTTTATCTCTATAAAAATTTCAAATTTCTCATTTCCATCTTCAAACCAAGCACCCGGATGTGGGGGAAACGTCTTGGCCCTTATTAAATTTATTAAATCTCTTGCCTTGTACTCCTTATTGATATCTATTCTGGACGCGGCCGTTAATTCTTTACCAAAATGGAATGATCCAACTCCAGTCTCCTGTTTTATTCGGGTAAAATCTCCTCGTCGAATCTTCTCGTAGGATTTGCAAAACAATTCAAACATTACTTTTTGGGCTCGCATATATAAGGTTTGTCCAGTATCGGTCCAATCCTTTTGTATGGTCTCTTGAAAAATAATATCTCCTCCGTCAATAGTACCATCAACAAAATGCAACGATACTCCAAAAGGTGTATCTTCCACTATTGTCCAAAAATTGTAATGCTTTCCCTTATTATACGGCAGAAGACTCGGATGAAAATTAATTATTCCTTTTTTAGTTATCGACAACAATGGGGATTTAATAATATAAGGCCACCATGCGAGGATTATATAATCACATGACCTCAGTAAATCTAATATTTGGCTGTCTTTAAGATTATCTGCTAACACTAGCCGGAAGTTTTCTTCCTTGTTAAAAACTGAGTAAACTAAAGATTGAACATCTGTGCATACAACTAATCCGATATCCTGAGGATATGACTTGCAGAGATAGTCTACAACATTCTTACCAATTTCCTTGTCGGCAAAAACCGCGATTCTAAAACTTGACATTTAAAAAACTCTTTAGGCAAGTGACTACTCTTGCGACATCTGAGTACGTCAGCTCATGATAACTTGGCAGGTTAATGCCTCGTTCATAGATATCATATGAAACTAAATTCCCGGGTTTGTTTTTAAACATCGGTAGAGAGGATAATGGATAAAAGAATGGTCGGCTGTCAATACTATGCTGCTTCATATGAACGAATAAGGCTTCCCTGTCAAAAGGTATGGTCTTATCTATTACAATCGTCGGCATCCAATAACTGTTTTTGACGTGAGCAGGTTCCGGGTTCAACGCGCAGGGAAAATCAGCTAAAAGGTCCCTATACCAACCAAAAATCTCTCTCTTCTTATTTACCAACTCTTCAGCTCTTTCTATCTGTGCACAGCCCATGGCTGCCTGAAGATTGCTCATTTTATATTTATATCCATAATTCTCCATCCAGAATGTCTTGCCAATTTTCGGGTTTCTTCCATGATCATTTAATATTCTTGCTCTTTCAATTACATCCTGTCTGTTCGTTATCAGCATTCCACCTTCGCCTGAAGAAATGGTTTTCGTTCCATGAAAAGAAAAAACACCCGCATCGCCAATACTGCCTGCTTTCCTGCCATAATATTCTGAACCAAGTCCTTCGGCGGCATCTTCAAGAACAACAAGATTGTTCTTTTTTGCAATGGCCATGATCTCATTCATCTCGCATACATTGCCGTATACATGAACAGGAATAATTGCTTTGGTCTTCAAGGTGATCGCCTGTTCGGTTTTTTGAGGATCTAAGCACCAGCTATCCGGTAGCACATCCACAAAAACGGGAATAGCCCCGATATACAAGACAGGCTCTACAGACGCGATCCATGTTATATCAGGAAGTATCACTTCATCACCTGCCTTTACACCAAGCGCCATCAGCGCAATATGAATTGCACCGGTGCAACTGGACGTAGCCAATGAATACTTTGTGTCCTGGTACTCCCCAAATTCTTTTTCAAAACGATAAATATACTCATAGCATTTGCTGCCCCATCCATTACGAATAGCGTCATTTACATAACTTATTTCCAACTCAGTGATTGAAGGTTTTGTAATGGGTATTTTTTCGGTAATAACTTGCATTGACGTAAGTTGAAAAAATTATATTAACGGATTACGAAATAATTTCCAATTCAGGGATAGCAATGACAAACTTACTTCCAAAACTTTTAATATAATTCAATTGGTGCATGATTTCCTCTTTGATATTCCACGGAAGTATCAATACATAGTCGGGTCTATATTCTGCTAACTTATCTTCTTTCACAACCGGTATATGACTTGCAGGCAAATATTTATTTTGCTTGTTCGGATTGGCATCAACGACGAATTCAATCAAATCATTTTTTACCCCGCAAAAATTGAGCATCGTATTTCCCTTAGCTGCCGCGCCATAAGCGGCCACTTTTTTCTTGTCTCGTTTTTGCCGGATAAGAAAATCCAACAGGTCCAGTTTCACTTTTTCCGCCTTCCCGCCAAAAGAAGAATAATAAGAAAGCGAATTAATGCCTTTTTTATTTTCTTTTACCAGCATTTCATTTACACGGTCCTGAACTTCTTTGCTTCTATCTTCTTTATGCCTTGCATATATCCGTAGCGATCCCCCGTGTGTCGGCAATTCTTCCACATCAAATATTTCCAGCCCCTGCGACTCAAATATTTTTTTTACGGTGTAAAAGGATAGGTAAGAGAAATGCTCATGATAGATCGTATCGAACTGGTTGTTATCTACCAACTGCATTACATGAGGAAATTCCATAGTGATGATTCCCTGCGGCGCCAACAGGATCTTCATCCCTCCCACAAAATCTACAATATCGGGAACGTGCGCCAATACATTATTGCCAAGCAAAAGATCGGCCTTTATTCCTTTTGCTGCTAATTGTTTTGCCAACGGTACACCAAAGAACTCTATAATGGTATTAATTCCCTTTTTAATGGCAACCGCAGCCGTATTCTTTGTAGGCTCAATACCAAGTACCGGGATATTTTTTTCAACAAAATATTGAAGCAGGTACCCATCATTAGATGCTAATTCCACTACCTGCGATTTTTGATCGAGACCGAAACGTTCAGTCACCAGGTCAGTATACGTTTTTGCATGCTTCAGCCAGCTCGTCGAATAGGAAGAGAAATAGGCATACTCGCTGTTAAAAATATCATCCGACTTTTTATATTCATCCACCTGCACCAGGAAACAATTGTGACAGGTAAATACTTTCAGCGGGTAAAATGTCTCCGGTTCATTCAACTGTTCTTCTTTCAAAAATGAATTGGAAGCCGGCGAATTGACAAGATCAATAAAAACATTTTTCAGCCCGGTTTTGCAAAAGCGGCATTGCATCAGCTATAATTTTATTCCTTTGAATGAATCGTCAAGATAAGGATGGTTTTTATCCCTGCCGGATAACTCTGCAACAGGAAGCTTCCACGCAATATTAATTTTTTTATCGTCACACCTTATTCCTCCTTCTGCACCCGGCGAGTAAAAAGAAGTATGATGATAGATAAGCTCACAGTCGTTGGTCAATGTCTGAAAACCATGAGCAAATCCCTCCGGTATATAAAGCATTTTTTTATTGGCTGCCGATAGTTCTGCTCCAAACCATTTTAAGAAAGTGCCTGATCCCTCCCGCAGGTCAACGATCACATCAAAGATAGCCCCGGCAATACAACGCACCATTTTTATCTCGCTATGCGGCGGATGTTGAAAATGCATCCCTCTTACACTTCCTTTTTTGTATGTAACCGAATGATTAAGCTGCACCCACTCTTTGTGATGTCCTATCTGCTCAAATTCCTTTTTACAAAAAGTTCTTGCAAACCATCCCCGTTCATCGGAGAAAGGTTCCAGGTCAATAATAAAACTTCCGGGAAGGGGTGTTTCAGTGAATGTCATCACAATGACCCGTATTGATGGATCTGCTCCAAAGTAACGTTTGGGGCGTTGGTTCTAGTTGCATTCTTATACCAGTACATTGTCCATTCAATGGCATCGGATGAGTTAAGTTTAGGATGCCAGTCTAATTGCTGCTGCGACTTGCTTATATCCAGTTGAAGCAAGAATGCTTCATGCGGTTGATTCAACTGTTGCGGAGTGGAATAACTGCCTTTCCCAAAAACGGCTATCGCTTTGTCTGCCACTTCACTTACAGTGAGCACATCTTCTGAAAGAGGTCCAAAATTCCAGGCACTGCTGAAACAAGAGGGCTCCTCACTCATTTTTTTGCCCAATAGCAAATAACCGCTTAGCGATTCCAGGACATGTTGCCAGGGTCTCACTGATTGCGGATTGCGGACGACAATTGTTTCGTTTGTTTCTATTCCCCGAATGATGTCGGGTATGATACGATCTTTTGCCCGATCGCCGCCGCCGATCACATTACCGGCCCTTGCGCTGGCGATCGCTTTCCCGTGTTCATCAAATGCAGAGGGATTAAAAAAACTATCGCGGTAACTGCTCACAACAATTTCAGCCGCCGCTTTGCTGGCACTATAAGGATCATACCCTCCCAGCTTATCATCCTCTTTATAAGCATAATGCTGCTCAATATTTTCATACACTTTATCAGTAGTAACAATAATTACTGAACAAGGGTTATTTAATTCTTTCAGGGCATCGAGCAGGTTGGCAGTGCCCATCACATTTACTTCGAAAGTATACAATGGCTCCTTGTATGATCGCCGGACGAGAGGCTGAGCCGCCAAATGAAAAATAAAATCGGGTTGAAAGGAAAGTATCTCTTCCCTGATCCTGAACTTATCCCGGATATCCGAAATTACCGAGTTGCAAAGACGATCACCATTAATCAAACAATAATGATCGTTTTCGTTTTGAGGTTCCAGTGCATAGCCTTTTACCTCAGCACCCAGTTGATGAAGCCAGGCCAGCATCCATGATCCCTTAAACCCGGTGTGGCCGGTTAAAAAAACTTTTTTGTTTTTATAGTTATTTGTAAAAACTTCTTTGTAATTCATTTTACCATATTTTCCACGGGGCCTTTCCGTTTTCCCATAAACCCTCTAATTCTATTTTATCCCTCAGGGCATCCATGGGCTTCCAAAAACCATAATGGCGAAATGCCGCCAATTGATTATCATTTGCAATTTCAACCAGTGGTTTTTTTTCCCATTGCACATTCTCCATATCATCTTCCAGGTATTTGAAAATGCCGGGCTCCAATACAAAAAATCCTCCGTTGATCCAAACCCCGTCTCCGGAAGGTTTCTCTCTGAAATGACTGACAGAAGCATCACCGTTGATATTTAATGTTCCGAATTGCCCGGGTAATTGAATAGATGTCAGCGTAGCTAATTTTTTATGTGATTTATGAAATTTTACCAGTTCGGGAATGTTGACATTACTTAATCCATCACCATACGTAAGCATAAAAGTCTCATTGTTGATATACTTCTGTATTTTTTTGATCCTGCCTGCCGTATTTGTCTCCAGGCCCGTATCGATCAATGTTACTTTAAAGGATTCACTGGTGGTGTAATGAACATCCATTTTATTGGAACCGAGTTCAACGGTGATATCTGAATTATACAGGTAGTAATTAATAAAATATTCCTTGATGAAATATCCTTTGTACCCGAGACAAACCACAAAATCATTGAACCCATAATGCGCATAAATTTTCATGATATGCCACAAAATAGGTTTACCTCCTATTTCAATCATTGGTTTTGGTCGTACGGTCGTTTCTTCCGTAAGACGTGTTCCAAGGCCACCGGCTAATATGACTACTTTCATAAAAACAATTTTGTAATGAGTTCAATGAAGAGGGTCATCCCTTAGCAATAAAATATTTTCTTACCAGTAAAAAACTTAAAACAGCCATCACTGAGTAGGTGATGACGCTTACGATGGCCGCACCCTCTGCGCCGAAACGGGGAACTATGGATATATTCAAACTGAGACTGGTTATCATACCGACCAATGAAATAAACAATATTTGCCTGTTCTTTTCCATATAAATAAGGTAAGCCTGGAATGCGTTATATATACCCCACATAAAGTAGCCCGAACATAATATATAAGCATAGGGTTTTGCATCCTGGTAATCATTGTCAATAAAAAAATGAAACAGGACCGGGATAGCAATGAAAAGGCCAACCACGGCAGCAGCGCAGGCGCCGATGTACCAGACGGTCGTTTTATGAATCTTTCCTTTGAACCCTTCAGATAATTTTTTAAAGAGATGCGGTTGGTAAGCGCTGTTCATTGAAATAATGACAAGGTAAATGATGGTGGCTAATTGACTGCCCAACGCATAAAGGCCTACTTCTTTTGTTCCGTTCAGGTCAAACTTGTCAATGAAGTACCGGTCAGAATAGCCAAGGACAAAGACGGTCAATCGTTCAAAAACGAATGGAAGTGATAATAAGAAAATGCGACGTGTAATTGACCAGTTGATCTTTCGGGACAACAACCCCCACCGTTTAAACAGATAAATCGAAATTATTCCCAGCAAAACAGGAGCGGCCGCAGCAGAAAATAATCTTCCCTGCCATGCCCAGTGCAACCCAATAACTAATCCCACGGTCAACGAGATCTCTGCCAACGTTTTCCCAACCGAAAAAAAAGCAAATTGAAGGGGTTTATTCTTATTCCGGGTTATCATCATGGCCGTTTCATTGATCATGATCCACCATGCCGTTGCCGGCATTATCCAAATCCAGACTTCGGTAACTTTTAAAAAACGACTGAGCGGATGTTGAAATGCAATGCACAGAATGGTAAGCAATACAAGACTTACCAGGGGTATAGCATTAGCGTTGACAAAATAAGCGCTGTAAGTTTCCCGTGGCCGCTTGAAATATTCAACAGAAAGGGGGTACAAAATTCCTCCGGTTAAAAATGGCATCAGTAATATCAGGAATGAACTGTAGAGGTTAATAATGCCATAGTCGTAGGTCGTCAGGTAATGCGTTAACAAAGAAAGAATCAAAAAAGAAAGGCCGGCATTGACAAAATAGGATGACAGATAAATATAAATTTGTCTATGCAGCTTCACTAATTGTCCTTTTCAACTTACCTTGTTAATACTGTTGCCGACAGCAGTAGCCGCCGTTTTTGTTAAACGCCGTTGGTCTATTTTACATTTGCCGGTATCAGCATTTGTTTTGCCGAGGTGCCCAGATAGGGCGGCAGGCCCTCTATAAAAAGTTTTCCATAAAGCGGCTTCACCTCCCACAGTCCTTCTTCTCCTTTTTGCACTTCGACCTGCACATCTTCGGGTAAGTTATCAGTAAACTTTACCGTTCTTCCGGTGGGTGTCACCAATCCAAAATTGATCGTCTTTATTATATTGAATTTCTTTGTTCCTTCAGGTACATATATAAATCCATAAAAAAGTGAACTGGCTGTTATCTGCCGCCAGCTCCTCATGACCATGCTATGGTTTATTGAAGGGCTGAAAGAGAACATGAATTGTTTCACCGGGTCTTCAATGATCATCGTATAAAAGCCGGGAGCCAACCGGTCCAGGCTTATTTTTTGTTTTACCCTGGTGGCCGTGTACTCATAATAGAAGAGCGGGGACTTGCCAGCAATATTTCCATCAGCTGTGAATGGATACACACTGATCTTGATCGGTTTGGTAACAGAAGGGTCAGCAATAAGGTCGCCGGTCAAATCGATATAATTAGTCGCCCCTTTGTTTTTTATTTCTATTACCCATTCATTCGTATACCAGTAGGTAGCATTATATGTATTGCTGTCTGCTATCATTTTTTTGTAACGATCAAGATCGGGCACGTGTTTAAACTTGTCAGCCGGAAGAAATTCTTTAACCGGCTCATGCACTTTCAGTTTACTTCTATCCTCCTTTACTCTTTGATCTATTTCTTCATTTGTTACAGGCCGGTTATTGTTTTTCCATTGTGCATCGTCGACGAATCCCATGCCAGGAATACCTGAATTACTTCCCAGAACAAAAAAAGCAGGGTACCCGGACACTGATCCATCGTCGAGCTTACGATAGCCATAGTTAAGCAGCGACATTAAATTCGCTTCCGTTCTTGCAAATTGATAATTGCGATACAGGCAAAGCCAATGGAGATATGATTTTACCTGGAATAGTCTCTTTTTTACATTTTTGTTTTTCTCTTTCTTCTCTGCTTCCGCCGTATAATCTATCCAGCGGGCCAGGTCGCCCTCCCGCACCGGGGTGTAAGTATAATTATCCCATTCATTCCATAATCTTTCCATTATCTCTGCGGCGTTATCGAAACAAAGCCTGAAGAATTCTTTTTTAGCCGCCGAAGCATCGGCATGTACATCCCACATTTGCTTAGCAGCCAGGTAATATCCAAGCCCTTTGCCAACCCATCCTATAGAAGACTCTCCTTCGTAAGCTCTTACCCCTTTTGCATAATATTTTTTAATATTCCCTGTTATGTCATTAGTCCGGGAAGCCACACTTTGCCCGGGAATATCATAATCCCAGGCATACCAACTGAAGTAATCATAAATTCCAACAAGAGCTCCTTTCTTTCTCCACTCTTCTACTAATTGCTCCACCGTGTATTTGGAAGCACTGAAAGCCGTGGTGATAGCCACAAAAACATTCGGTTCAACTTTCCCGGTGGGCGGTGGTGTATACTCGCCATATGCCATACAGCCGATCATGGTAGTCGGATACTTCTTTTGAATAGCTTTTGCAACACGGTTAGTGAGATAATAAACCCTGTCGGTGATCGTTCCAAGTTTTTGACAAGCCGGCGTATTACATGTTCCCAGCCCATCAGAAGGTCCGAGCGAGATCATTTTATAATCGTTTGTTTTACTTTTCAGTGAGGCCTCAATTCTTTTTTCGACATCCTGTATAATGAATTGCACCAGGTCCTCTTTTGTCATATCAAACTTCGCATCGGTAGGTATCGTTCCTTTCGGCGCTACGGGGTAGAACCATTCAGGATGCTTTAAAAAGACCTCCCTATTGCGAAGGGCAATATCCTCATAGGCATGACCAAAAGAAGCATTCAGTGAGCCGCCAAGTTTATTGGCCAGCACCCAAAAGTTATAATCTTCGTCGGCAATTTTAGAACCTGTTCCATACCCGTACCAGATACGGCGATGATAAAATGACGGTGCGGATACCACACTCCATTTGCGGAACAGGCGGGGATCTGTCGGGATAATATGCCAGTCAGGATTGGCAAAATAATAGCGATACCCGATAAATTCCAGGTAAGAAAAGATGCCATGACCGACCGCCATATTGCATTTGCCCAGTATCTGAACAGTTTGTTCATTGGCATTTACCGAAAAAGTCTCGATACCTCCATTTACTAATTGTGATGAAGCTTTTACCTGCTGGCTTCCGGCAGACGTTGTGGCAATATAGATTCCTTTTCCTTTATATAAAGCAGCAGGCTGAATGATAAACTTGTTGCCTGAACTCTTGCTTAGCTGCCCGGTGAATATGGTCACGAGTTTTTGAAGGGAATCATTGTTTTTGACATCGGCAAATATTTCAACTGTGCCCTGTGCTGATGTAAAGGAGCGCAGACAACTGATATGCACGAATAAAACAGGTAGAATAAATCGGAGATACCGCCTCATCATGGGCTTCAACGGTTTAAAGAGAATAATTCTTTATTGCTGCACAATTTTTTCAAGATACATTCCGTAGCCGCTTTTGTTCATCCCGGTCGCAGCTTTTAATAACTGTTCTTTATTGATAAAACCATTCCGGTAAGCCACTTCTTCAATGCAACCGATCTTGGTTCCCTGTCTTTTTTCAATAACCCGTACGAACTCACTGGCATCACTCAATGAATCAAATGTTCCGGTATCAAGCCACGCTGTACCCCGGTCTAACACAGCCACCTTCAATAATCCCTTGCGCAGATATTCCTTATTAATATCTGTGATCTCAAATTCTCCGCGGGCAGATGGCTTAAGATTCTTTGCTATGGACACGACTTCGTTATCATAAAAATAAAGCCCTGGCACCGCAAAATTTGATTTGGGTTTCGCGGGCTTTTCTTCTATAGACACGGCATTCATCTTCTCATCAAACTCGATGACCCCGTATCGTTCAGGATCAGATACGCGGTAAGCAAAAACATAACCGCCATGTATATCATTCAGCTTTTTTAACTGGCTGCCAAGTCCCGCTCCATAAAAAATATTATCCCCAAGTACCAGCGCCACTTTATCCTTAGCAATAAATGAAGCCCCGATCACAAATGCCTGTGCCAGCCCATCAGGTACTTTTTGCATGGCATATTCAAAGCGGCAACCGACCTGGCTGCCATCGCCTAATAATCTCTTGAACTGTAAATTGTCTTCAGGAGTAGTGATGATCAATATCTCTGTTATTCCAGCCATCATCAATGTCGACAATGGATAATAGATCATCGGTTTATCATAGACAGGCATCAGTTGCTTACTGATAGCTTTGGTTATCGGGTATAGTCGGGTACCGCTGCCGCCCGCAAGTATTATGCCCTTCATATGCTCCTATCCTCTAAAAGAATTTTTTCGTTCCTGTCAAAATATTTTTTCATACCTGTCTCCAAAAGCTTTGATACATCATTTTCTTCCTGGAGAAGCCATGCGCTGATTATTGGGTAAGCCGGTTAAAATATTCGAGATATTTTCCTTTCCAGGCTTCTACCGAATATTTATTGACAACTGTATCTCTGCCCGCATTGCCAATCTTAACTCTGCACTCTTTACTTTCGATCAACTTTGATATGTCTTCTACCCATTCATCTTCGCTGGCAGGGAGATAGCCATTTACACCGTGCTGTATTATTTCCGAGTTTACTCCAACGGGCGACATCAAAGTGGGTATTCCCAATGCCATATACTGCAAACCTTTTAATCCGCATTTGCCTTTCGCCCATTCATCATCCGGCAACGGCATAACTCCAATATCTATTTCAGAAAGATCTTTTAATTCCGTTGAAGCTACCCAGGCAACGCCCTGCGTCTCCAGTTCTTTGCAATAGTAATTGGCGTCCCCGATGATCTTAAATTTTACTTTATCGCCGTATTTATCTTTTATTCGCCTTAATGGAGGAATAGCGAGAGCAAAATGCTGAATTGTAGAGAAACTACCGCTCCAGCCAATGCAAACCTGCTGATGTTCTCTGCCATTTTGTGAAGGAAGATACTGGGCAGTATCTATAGTGGTGGGAACAATGACTATGTTTGAATTGAATCGCGAGGCATAGTCAGATAAATATTGGTTACCGGCAAATACCAGGTGGGAAAGTTTAATAATTGTACCTGTTTTTTCTGCATCTTTTAAAAAAGAAAGTTTTTTGTTAGCATCCGACACATTCTGAAGCCAAATCGCATCATCAAAATCAAAGATGATCTTTGCCCTGGAACGGGCAAACCTTTTTTCAAAAAAGGTAGAACCGGTCATCAAGGCATCGCGAAAGATAAAGATGATGTCATATTTATTCATGCCAAACCAGTCACCGGTTCTTCTTAGCAATGTCTTTACGTAAATAAATACTTTACGCACAAACTTTCCTTTTGAATAAAAAGCCTTGTCTTCTCTTGCATTCAGCAGGTAAGAGAGTTTGCAGTCGTAACCATTCTCACGCAGGAAGTCAAGGTATTGTTCAAAGCGAAATCGTTGCCCCGGGGAGCGACCAGGCCGATGCAGGCATATAAAAAGAACTTTCTTCATAAATTGATCGAAATAGTTGTGGGGATCAGATCACCGTTTCCTTCCTGGCAAGGTTCCATCCATCCGGCAACTTTTCAGTGATCTCTATATTTTCAAATTCCTGTCCCTGGCGGGCTCCCGTCTTCCTGGCCCATGCTGCCATACGGGATATACCTTCCTGCAGGGTAATACCGGTTGGTTCGCCGAATACGCTATGTGCTTTCTGGTGATCGGAGTAAGCATGTAATACTTCGTTTCGTGCCGTAAGGTGATTAATGTCCGGCTCTACTCCAAATTCTTTACATACTACGGTAGCCAGTTCGTTAACAGTATAGGGTTTATCGGCGCCGATATTGAAAACCTGGTTTTGAGCCGCCGGAATAGTAACGCACCTGGCAATCGGAATCGCTACGTCATCTATATAGCTGAAGGCGCGGGTCTGTGTGCCGTCTCCAAAGATCGTCAGTTTTTTTCCCTGCATGATCTGGTTCATAAAAATACCAATCACATTCCGGTATTTGTCACCAATGTTCTGGTTTTCGCCGTACACATTGTGGGGACGGAAGACAACATAGTTCAAGTCAAACATCTCATGTGCCGCCCTGAGATCCAACTCAACGGCATATTTTGAAACACCATAAGGATCTTCCGGAATCGGCGTCATAGACTCAGTCATCGGCAATTGTCCTTTGCCATATACGGCGATGGAAGAGGTAAATACAAAACACTTCACTTTTTGCTTTACGGCTTCATTAATAAGATTAATACTTCCTACCAGGTTGGTATTGTAATTATACCTGCGGATAAAATGGGAAAGTCCTTCGGCTGCATAAGCAGCTAGATGATAGATGTAATCAAACTTGTGTGTGACAAACAACTGGCTGATAAATTGTTCATCCGTCACACTTCCTTTTATGAATAAAGCTCCTTCAGGCACGTGATCTTCAAAACCCCCGCTGAGATCATCAATTGCTATTACATCATGGCCGAGTTGCAGGCAATGCTTTGCTACATGTGAGCCGATGAACCCGGCGCCGCCGGTAATTAGAGACTTAGGCATAGATTTGAATTAAGATTGATATTGTTTGTTATAATAGTGTTGATATTCACCCGAAGTTAAATGCTTGAGCCATTCGGTGTTTTGCAAATACCATTCGATTGTTTGGTCCAGTCCTTCTTCAAAAGTTACCGAAGGCTTCCATCCTAATTCCTTATTGATCTTTGAAGCATCAATTGCATACCGGCGGTCATGGCCGGGACGGTCTTTGACATACGTTATCAGCCTTTCACTTGTGCCAGGCGCATTGCCAAGCTTATTGTCCATCAGTTTGCAAAGCAATTTCACCATGTCGATATTTTTCCACTCATTGAAACCGCCTATGTTATATGTTTCGCCGTCTTTTCCCCTGTGATAAACAAGATCGATGGCGGCAGCATGATCTTTTACATAAAGCCAATCCCTTGTGTATAATCCATCACCATATACCGGCAAAGGTTTCTTATGAAGAATATTATTTATAAAAAGCGGGATCAGTTTTTCAGGAAAATGATTAGGGCCATAATTATTGGAACAATTTGTAACGATCACCGGCAATTGATAAGTATCTCCGTAGGCCCGTACAAAATGATCAGCGCCAGCTTTCGATGCGCTATATGGAGAATGCGGATCATATTTTGTATCCTCGGTGAAAAATCCTGTCTCACCCAGCGCTCCATAAACTTCATCCGTCGAAACATGATAGAATCTCTTCCCTCTTAGATCCGTCCACTGTTTCTTCGCAGCGTTCAGCAGATTCACCGTGCCTATTACATTCGTATAAACGAAATCAAGCGGTGAAAGAATGGAACGGTCAACATGACTCTCCGCTGCAAGATGAATAATGCCGTCCGGCTGGTAATGACCGAAGATCTTTTCCAACACCTCCGTGTCAAGAATATTAGCCTTTTCAAAAATATAGTTTGGCGCCTGTTCAACATCGCGAAGATTCTCAAGGTTGCCGGCATAGGTCAGTGCATCAAGATTGACGATCGTGTACGATGGATACATGGTCACAAACCGCCGAACAACATGAGAGCCGATAAAGCCTGCACCCCCCGTTATGAGAATTGTCTTACTAATCGTCATTTGATCATTGATTCTTTAAACTTTCTTCTCTATACCACCGGAATGTTTTTTTCATCCCTTCTTCCACAGAAACAATGGGATCGTACCCCAGTAAATTTTTTGCCTTTGAAATATCTGCAAGACTATGTTTGACATCTCCCAACCTTTCCAGACCGTGTACCGGCTGAAGGTCACTATTTGCTTCAGTCTTTAAATAATTGAATAATTCAAGCAGTGAAGTTTGGTGCCCGCAAGCAATATTATATACCTGGTTAACCGCCGTCGATTTATCTGTAAAAAGAGAAAGCATATTTGCCCGGGCAGCATTGTCAACATAAGTAAAGTCACGGCTATGGCTGCCATCGCCATTGATCTTTGGAGATGCATTTTCCAGCAACCCCTTAATAAAAAGCGGGATCACTGCCGCATAAGGTCCTTGCGGGTTTTGCTTCGGACCGAATATGTTGAAATATCGCAAGCCGATGAACTGCATATTATAAAGGCTTGCATAGACCTGCGCATACAATTCATTCACGTATTTCGTTACGGCATAAGGCGAAAGCGGCTTACCGATCTTATCCTCAACTTTCGGCAGGCCCGGGTGATCTCCATAGGTAGATGAACTAGCCGCATACACAACCCGTTTAATATTTTTTTCTTTTGCTGCAGTAAAAATATTGAGGGTGCCTGTGATATTAACTTCATTGGTGGTCAGCGGGTCAGCAATAGAGCGGGGTACTGACCCAAGTGCCGCCTGGTGAGAAATAAGGTCAATAGAATCACAGGCTGCAAGACATGTTTTGAAGTCACGAATATCGCCTTGCTGAAATTCAAACTTGGGATGCTTGCTGAATTCCGACAGATTTTTCAACGAGCCAGTCGCCAGGTTATCTAATACTCTGACAAAATTTACCCGTTCGTCGTCCAGCAGTTTTTCTGTAAGATTGGAACCGATAAACCCGGCACCACCTGTAACTAAAATACGCATAATAAAATATGAAGTGTGATTATCTCCGCGAACGGCGAAACCATTTCGCCGGATTTAACTTCCCGCTGATCCTTTCGAAAAAAGATTGCGGAGTTTTCTCTTCTTCGTAGTAGCTGCTGCCATAACCATAACCGTAACCATACCCATAGCGGCCGTAGCCATAGTAACCATAACCCGGTTTATTCTTCACATCATTGATGACAATAGAGACTTTTGGCAATTTACTCTCCCGGTATAATTCGTCGATCAATGCGATTTGCTTTTTAAATGTATGTCCCTGCCTGACCAGGTACAAGGTACAGTCGGCAAACTTGCTTAATGTTAACGCGTCACTTACCATTCCAACCGGAGCAGTGTCGATTATAATTACGTCAAATCGCTTGCTCACTTCTTCAAACAATTCTGCTACTTTTTTATCCAGGAGCATTTCAGAGGGATTAGGAGGAATAGGACCGCAAGCCATCACAAAAAGATTTTCATACTCAGGAACGGGAATTATCAATTCATCCAGTGTTGCTTTGCTCATCAGGTAATTAGTGATACCTGCCCGTTTACTGATGCTCAAACCAGACAAAACCTTTGGTTTACGGATATCGAATTCAAGGATCATCGTTTTCTTGCCGGCCAATGCCATTACGGCTGCCATGTTAATGCTAACAAATGATTTTCCTTCGCCGCTGAAAGAAGAAGTAACAAGTATAACTGTTCGGTCCGGCTTATTAACAACATACTGAAGATTAGAACGTATGATCCGGAATTGCTCTGCCACCATGGTTCGGCTGGTTTTGCCTACGATCAAAGTATTGTCGGCGAATGAATGTCCTATTTCGCCTAATATCGGCGCTTGCGTGAGCCTTTCTATGTCGAATCGGGTATTGATCTTGTCATTTAAAATCTCACCGATGAAAATTAACAACGCCGGCAATCCAAGGCCGATAAGAATTGCGACTATTTGTATTGTTTTTCTATTCGGCTTGACTGGCGCGGTGGAAGGAAAAGCTTCATCAATTACTTTTGAATTGGAAATAATAGAAGCTCTTTGAATAGCAGATTCCTCTCTCTTCCCTTCCAACAGATTTTTCAACACTAACTTAGTATTTATCTGTCTTTCCATTTCAACATACTCTTTAAGCACATAGGGAAGGTCTTTTAATTTAGATTGCTGAGTGCCGCTTCTGTTCTTTAGCGTATTGATCGACGAATGCAAAGTCAACCTGATATTATTGAGATTTTCGAGCAACTTCTCGCGAAGCTTTTCGATCTGTCCTTCTGCTTCTTTAACAAGGGGATTATTGGATGGTACGTTAGCATCCAGCAAGGCTTGCCGGTCCAGTTGCCATTTATTATATAAACCGGTCAATTCACTTAACGTTGCATCTTCAAGAAGCAGTGGGGATGGCGTGGTGGTGCTGAACTGGTTCTTTTTATCTTTGAGATAAGCATCAATGTCGTCGGCCACATCCAATTTGAATTGTTGCAGGTCCACTTCTTTATCTGCCTCTGTATATTTTACAAAATAATTTGCCAGCTGTTTATCAACATCAAAAAGATTGTGATCCTGTTTGTATTTTAAAAAGCTTAATTGCAACGAGTCCAGTTCCCGGTTCATATTGTCCAGACGATCGTCAATAAACCTGATCATCTGGTCGTTTGAATAATTGTTTTGCTCGACCGTCATCGAATCATATTCCACCATGAGATGATTCACAATATCTGCCGCTAATTGTGCATTTGTGCTTTGAATAGTGATCGATAATATTGAAGTTCCGGGAGTTTTGGGATTTACCTTTACCCCTGCGGCCAGCGCACCGGCAACATTTTCTGCTGGCTGCCAGGTAATGGTATACTCACTACCTGCGACAGCGGGTCCTCTTTTTTTAAGCTGGAAAACTCCACGAGGGCTTTGATATAATTGTCCCAATGCAAAAGTGTTACCATTATTATCAACCTGGAATTGATGATCGTCAATGAATTTTATATTTTGGGAAAATCCCTGGGAAGAATCCGTTAGCTCAAACGCCTCCGCTACAAACGGCCCCTGATTGTATATATTATAATCCTTAATTTTTCCTTTGGCGATATAATTGAATTCAAGGTTCAACTTTCTCACAACTCTCGCCATCAACGGCCGTGATTTTAATATTTCAATTTCATTCTGAATATTCTGCGTACGATTACCGCCTTCTAAGATGTCTTCAATTTTATCCGAACGGCCTGATTGCTGTTCACTTTTTATAAGCATTGAACCAGTCGCGCTATACACCCGGGTAGTATATCTCAGGTAGGCAAATGCGAGAAACAAGGCTATCGCAACCGATAAAAGGAATAACGGTAAAAAGCGGACATATTTATAAAAAAGGTCCTTTAGAGTTAAATTCCAAAGTTCGCTTTTATTGCTATTTATCTGCTGCTGCTCTTCCATCAATGAAACTGTTGACTTGAATTTTCCGTTATTTAAAGATATTATAGATCAGGGCAATGGCTGTAATCACGCTTAACCCGAAACTCACCCGCTGCAAAACAAGATCCTGCTCTGCTTTTTTGGCTTTCTTTTTAGTTGGAGGCACTATCACCACATCGTTTTGTGCGAGGTTATAATACTGGGAGATAAAAAGAGAATCGGAAGAAAGATTCACGATACCAATCTGTCGTTGACCATCCGATTCCCGAATCACTTTTACTTGATCCTTCAAACCGTATTCATCAATATCGCCAGCGAGACCTATCGCTTCCAGAATAGTAACTCTTTCGCCTGGAATCGTCAGCACGCCCGGGCTTTTAACCTGACCGAGAACTGCTACTTTAAAATTCAGAAACCGAATGATGACAACCGGATCTTTCAGCAATTCCACAGGTTCCGTCAATCTCTTCTTGATCTGCTCAGCTAATTCTTCCTTCACCAACCCTTCAGCATGAAAAGTCCCTAGTTTTGGCACTTCAATATCTCCTTTAGCATTTACTAAAAAACCGGTTGCAACGCTTCCGGCTCCGGATGATGCAGTACCGGTGCGCAGATTATAAATTTCATCTGCTCTTGGATCTGTGCTGGCGCTATAGATCTGTATAGAAAGATTATCATTTTTCTGGATGCGGAGTTCCGGATATTTCACTTCATTTTGATAGCTTGTATCGGTCAAATTCTCCAGGTAATTAGGAATAGGTTTTTGAGTGCTGCAGGAGACAATATAAAGTGGAAAAGCAAACAGCAGTACAGTTCTGATGAATTTCATTGAAATGTCTTTAAGGATATTCGGTTCGCAAAAATAAGGCACGGTTTCATTCAGGGCGTGTCGAAGTTAATTTAGTTCTGTCAATATAAGCAATCAGCACATACCCCAGGCTGTCAATTGCTACTTTCACCTGTTTGCGGCGCAGACTTATTATCTCGCCTTCATGATCCATCAATGGCCCGGTGGTGATTTTTACACGCTGGCTAACTTTCAGGTTGATTGGCTTTACCTCAACATTATCATATTCATTCAAAAACCGCCTGATGATATTGATCTCCTTTTCTTTTATCACAGCCGGCTTACTATTCCAATATACAAAATTGATAACGCCAGGTGTCATCCGAACACCGGTCCTGTCTTCATCATCGACCTTTACAAATACATACGATTTAAATAAGGGCTCTTCGACTACCTTTACTCTATCACTCCATTTTCGCCTTACTTTATTAAGCGGGCAATAACTTTCAAATCCCTTTTCGATAAGAAGCTGGTTTACTTTTTTTTCCCAGCGGGGACGGCTATAGATCGCTAACCATTTGCGGCTCACACTCAAAGTTTTTTAGAAGGCTTCGCCATCTCAGTCACACGCAAGTTTTTTTAGGATGACTGGTTAAATTGCCAAAGGAACGAGGAAAATACGCTCTGTTAGTTCCTTTTCGGCTGCAAATATAGGGGTAAGAATGGGACTGACAAGAGAATAAAATGTGCAGATTTTGAATGAATTGTTCCCACGAGTTGATAACTATTGTGACGGGGCTACAAATCCGTTTTTTAGTTTATAGGTCTCATTGGTTTGAGAACACACGGCGAGCCCATCCGCGTTGAATTCAAGCCTGATGCCCACCCGGCTTATCCAACCGGATTGACGTGCGGGATTACCTGTTACAATTGAATAAGCCAGAACATTTTTTGTAACCATTGCCCCAGCTCCGATCATTGCATAAGCGCCGATCTCAACACCGCAAATGATCGTCGCATTGGCTCCGATAGTGGCACCTTTTCTTATGATTGTTTTTTTGAATTCATTTTTTCTTTCAACAAAGCTCCTGGGATTTATCACGTTGGTAAATACTGCCGACGGCCCAAGAAAAACGTCATCCTCAATGACCACTCCATTATATACAGATACATTATTCTGAATTTTCACCCCGCTTCCTATGATTACATTGCTATCTATATATACATTCTGTCCAATATTACAGTTTTCACCGAGCTTCGAGGTTTTCATCAAATGACAGAAGTGCCAGATCTTAGTACCGGCACCTATCTCCGCTCCCTCATCAACGATAGCGGTAGGGTGAATAAAAACAGGTTTGTCTTCCATACCACCAAAATACTTCATTTGGAAATGCGTTTTTATTTTATACAAATGAATTTGCTACATTTAATAACTAAACCACAAGTGCTTGAACCAACGTTTCTATTCTCTGGATGTATTTCGCGGTGCTACCGTATGCCTGATGATACTGGTGAACAATCCCGGAAGCTGGTCACATATTTATCCGCCACTCGATCATGCAGAATGGCACGGACTTACTCCAACCGATCTTGTATTTCCTTTTTTTCTTTTCGCAGTTGGCAATGCTTTATCATTTGTGATGCCGCGATTACAAGCCGGTGGCGATAAAATATTCTGGAAAAAAGTAATTACGAGAAGTTTGCTTATTTATCTCATCGGGCTGTTTCTTACGTGGTGGCCTTTTGTAAAATGGGATGATATGGGACATTTGGTTTTTAAACCATGGACCTATATTGATGCTAAAGGTAATCCGCAGGGTGTCCGCATTCTTGGTGTCCTGGCAAGAATAGCTATTTGTTACTTCTTTGCATCTATTATTATATATTATCTGAAACCAAGAGTAGCTTTCTTAGTTGGTCTTCTTTTATTGCTTGGATACTGGGCACTTTGTTTTTCGCTAGGTGATTATACAATGACGGGCTGGTTCGGGAATAAAGTAGATAAATCTGTTCTTGGTTTAGCTCACATGTATAAAGGAGAAGGTATTCCATTCGATCCCGAGGGTATCATGAGTACTATGTCAGCAATTGTGCAAGTGATATTTGGGTATCTTGTCGGAGATTATATTCAGAAAAAAGGAAAGAACTTTGAAATGATATCCGGTTTATTCGTTGCCGGTGTTGCCATGCTCATTACCGGCTTCTGCTGGGATATGGTTTTTCCGATCAATAAAAAAATATGGACAAGTTCTTATACAGTTTATACTACAGGTCTGGCCACGATCACAATTGCCACCATGATCTACCTGATCGAATTCAAAAACGTAAAAGGTTGGGTTAGCAAATTCTTTGACGTATTTGGAAAGAATGCTTTGTTTGTTTTTGCATTGAGCGCTTTCCTGCCTAAGATACTTTGGCTGATCCGTATCCCCACCGGAACGGATAACACAGGTAAACAAATTTATACAGACCCCTGGCATGGCTTCTACAAATATGTTTGTGCAAAAATTCCGGGTGACCCAAGAATAGGCTCACTCGCCTTCGCAATAAGCTTTATCATTTTCATGTGGGCTATCTGTTACTGGATGGACAAAAAGAAGATATACATAAAGGTGTAAGCTATCCCGTAAAACCCGACTAGTCTAACGTATCGGGTTTCATTTTGTAGACTTTTTTCCCCAAACTTCAGAAATAGTTTAAACACCTCCCCAAACCTGTGGGCTGGGTAGATTATAGAAATCACTTTGTCATTCCCGCTATCATTGCCTTGGTTTGGGGTGGCATGAAAATTGAAACTTAATATTCCTGCAAATAGATGTTATGAAAAAGTCACTTCGAAAAATCCTCAATACGCTGAAAAAGATGCGGCACAGCAAAGAAAGAATCAGTAAGTTAAGGCTTTCCACTTACCAGGAGGATTTTGTAATAACCGCGCAGGAAGAAAGGGAAGGCGGCTTTTTTGGAAGCCTTAATTTTAAGATGCTTCATAAATAAAATAGTTTTAAAATTTTTCTCATAAAGCAGTTAGTTTTGGTTAAACAACCTCTGTTTCTACAGAGGTTGTTATTTTTAGTTCATTTAGTATTGCGCTATTTCAATTTCTCCACCATCATTCCAGTTTTTATATTCAGGTGTATAATATAAATATACAGTGCTGGCTTTTCCCTTATAAATACCCGGAATTTCGGCCTTCAGATCCAGGCTGATCTTTTTTGTTTCATTAGGAGCAAAGCCCATCCAGTAAAACACTATATAATTATCAAATATCTCGTAATAAGTGACTTGGTTCTTTTCCATGATCTCTTTTAATTGCCATGGCTGGGCAGACAATCCTGCCGGTATCCCGATCTTTGCAATAGCCATGGGTTGTAATATTCTTTTTTGATTCGTTACTTCAATTTCCATTCTTACAGTTTCTCCTACATGTGTCCGATTCGTTATTAAATGAGTTTGTAATCTCAATTCCGCTTTTTCACTATTAGGAGGAGTCAACGTATTGTAAGAAACTTCAAGACTATACGGAATATTCTGATCTTGTTGCGCATAGTTTATTGAAAAATCGTTTTTGCCTTCCAGCAAATTGCCTTCTAACCCTTTATCATCTGTAATGGTTTTTTGGTTTACCACAAAATCAATCCGGGAATTCTCACTTATTTTTCCGGTAAGCTTTGAATATTCAACAATAGCATTCAATGCAAGCACAGTTGATTGCGTAGAACCATATCCATAATAACTTTTTTCCGAAAGGATCTTTGTAATAAGATTAGCAATCACTCCGATATCAGGTGACTGATTTTCTCATCAAAGCCAAAGCGTACAGTGACACTGTTTCCACTCTCAGGGATGCGTCTCTTGAATTAACAACACTTGTTTCAGAAACCAAATCCTTTTTTTGAAAAAGATCACTTAATGAAGACATCAATAACCGGTAATTCCTTTCATCTTTCATATTGCTTGCTGCCAACGCCATCATAGCCATCTGGTAGCCGTCATTGCTTTCCAGGGCTTTTTTTATTGCCGTCTGGTATTCCAACTGGATGTCGTTTCCTATACCCGCCTGCGTGAGTGCATATACAATATATATGTTAGCAATTTTATTCGGAACAGAAGCAAACCTGTCGTAGCCACCGGATGCCTGTTTGAAGGACCCTTGCCCATCTCTTCGGTTCATCAAAAACTCTTTTGTTCTCTTCAGCATCCTTTCATCCACTTTAATAAACTCTTTCATATCTGTAAACTCAAGTAATCCATATGCTGTCAAGGCTTCATGTGCCGGCGAATGTCCAAACCATTCAAACCCGTCTTGTGAAGTTTCAAAACCGATGAGTCTTTTATAGCCTCTTTCAATATAATCCAAAGCCTTCTTCTCTATTTCAGGATTTGACTTTCCTGATTCTCTTAAATACTTCAGCACATAGATATTCGGATAGGTAGTGGAAGAAGTTTGTTCAAAACATCCGTAAGGTTCCCGAAGCATAGATTCAATTCCATCCAATAACTGTCCTTCCAGGCTTTTAAATAATTTCAAATTTGCTTTTAAAGTTCCCGGGACCATTTTATTGATGGTGAAATTATGTTCACCGGACTTGTTCCCGGAAAATGTTTCGACAACAGGAAACCCTTTATCAGCTGCGGTAACAGGCAATGAAATTGTTTCTTTCCCGAACTGGTTCTTAACAGTGAATTGAATGATCCCTTTTACTTCAGCAATGGCTTCAAGTGGTATCAACACTTGCCGTGAACTATCCCTATTTAAAATAAACTTACTGTCATAGCCACCGGTTTTGAATTTCGCCGGTACATTAACATCAATTGAAATTGCAATATCCTCATCACTATTGTTTTTTATGACTACCGGTATCAATGTTTTGTCACCGACGGTTAGGTATGGAGGAATTTTTGCATCCACACTCATTGCATTCTGCACAACATAAGTTGCTTCTGCCCGTCCCAATTTTCCATTCCAGCCAATCCCTTCAGCAATGGCTCTGAAAGTTGTGGAAGCATCAGAGTTATAAAATTCAACAGTCGCTTTTCCATTCTTATCTGTTTGTACGATTGGGTTCCAGTAAATAGTTTCCCGGAAATCAGTCCTTTGTTCTGCATCAACCGAATTGTATTTAGGGGCATAGAATCTTTTAGCCACCGAATAAGCCGGTCCCTTTGCAACTATCAATTGCGACGCGTAGCTAAAGCTGTTACTAAAGTCGAACCGGATCTTTTCTGTTCTGAATTTTTTTGATTCTATAATGATAACGCCATTAACAGCTTTTGCTCCAAATAGTGCGACCGCCGCGGCATCTTTTAAAACAGTAATTGACTCAATATCGTTTGGGTTTAATGTATTGAGATTAGGTTGCTCAACCGGTATTCCATTTACTACGAACAGTGGTTGGTCCATTCCCGATAAAGTGCGATTACCTCTTATCCTGATCTTTGGATCTGTTCCGGGATTTCCATTGTTAACAACGAATATTCCTGCAATCTTTCCCTGCAAAGCAAAGCCGGCATTGTTAACAGCATTCAGGTCTTTGCCATTTAGTACCGCTATTGAACCCGTAACTTCCCTTTTCTTTTGCGAACCATAACCAATCACCACTACTTCTTCCAAATGCAGTTCTTTTGCAAACAGCAATCCTCTATTTTCATCCAGGACAGGTTTGTTCAATTGCAGTGCCCTGCCAGGTTGCTCCCTCAAAATATTTATGAAGCCAATATCTTCCGGATTAAACTGTTTAAGTGGTGAAGTCTTTTGAGGATTAAATCCGACACCATTCTGTAACACTTTAATAGCAATATTTTTTTCTTTATTCAGTGCCTGAGCGATCACATAATAGTTTATGTTGGGTTGAAGATGAGAAAAGAAAAATGTTCCATCATCATCTGATTTTATTTGCATCCCTTTGCTTCCCGCCAAAGTGCTGGCTAAAAAGACATTTGCTTTTACAGGCTGTCCCTTAGAATCAACCACCAACCCACTCAAAATATTATCCTGGTCAGGTGCAAACTTTAATCGTCCTTCTTCCTTCACATATTCTATATAATCAAAATAGCGATATCCGTTTGTCAGCATTACAAGATCCAATGCAGGAATCGCTTTAGGTTCATCTTTCTTAAAATAGAATTGCGGCTCTTCAACTTTGCCTTTCAATTCAGAACTCATCAGCAGCCATGATAAAATATGATCCTGTTTATCATCAGCAAATGACCAGAGCTTATCATCCATGACCGCAAATGAAAGGTCGGAAGGAACCGGCTTCCCGTTTTCATCCAGCGTTTTAATAGTAAGCGTGACTTTTTCTCTCGGCAGGTATTTCTTTTTATCAGCAGTAATTGTTACCTGCAGGTTTTTACTTTCATTTAAAAACACGAGCCGTTCCGCCAACGGGAGATCGTTAGCCGTATATAAAGTAAACCGGGAAATACCAACGGGAAATAAGTTTTCGTTGATCTCAATATTATTTTCCCCTCTTTGAAGAAAAATATTCTTTGTAAAAAAATCGGCGTCTTTCGTTTGCCCGATCAGCCTGACCTGTCGTTGATCAGTAGATGTCAGTTTTACATGCAATTCATTACTTGATTTCGAAATATTCATGACGACACCCGTTTCGCCTGCAGATGGCAATTCGAATTGCTGGGTGATATGAGCCGGGGAAATGATTTTTACTTTATAAACTTCTCCTTTTTGCGGCGTGAACAAGAACTTACCCATACCAAAATGATAGCTTTCAAATGAGGTGATCGTGTTACCCTTTCTATCTAGCACTTCACCTTTTATATCGGCCGCTTTTCCATTTTCATTTAAGGCCTTAAATGCAACGCTGGTTGTTATTCCTTCCACAAATGTTCCGCCCTCGGGCATAAACTGAAGGTCAATTTTATTTAACACGATCGGGATGCTGCGTGAAATAGCTTCAGTATAGGAATCATAATTGATGGTAATATTCAATAAGCCATCATTTGTTTTTAGATCCACAGGTAGCGTGAATTTTACTTTCGCCTTTCCTTCGTGATCTGTTTTAAAATTTTCAGTCATGATAGATTTACCGCCGATAGATACTGTGAACTTCCCGGTATAAAACTTAATGGGCTGATCATTGAGATTGCGCATAGAAAAATCAGCGCTTACCGTGCTTCCTGCGCCATATCCTTTTTCGGGGAAATCAAGTTTCATCAATATCCTCGGTGCGATGACTTTTTGCAGTGTGATCTCTTTTATAAAAAAGCTGGTCTCATTTTCATTTCTCATCCACGTTGTGTAAGCTTTGATCTTATATACACCACCGACTGCCTCATCAGCAAAATCATAAGACCCTTGCGCAGTTCCATTGTCAACTTTATAATTAGATTTCTGTACCACGTTGCCTGCCGGGTTGATCAGCTCCACATATACAGTATTACTTAAGGGTGATGGAGTCTGATCCTTTGCATTTACCACATATACTTTATAAAACAGTGTTTCTCCCTGTTTGAAAAAAACATGGCTGGTTTGTATATAAATTTTCTCTTTGGTAGAAGCATAACTGAGGATCTGCGCAATACCCGTAAATGATGCAGCGCAAACGATAAGTACACCTAATGCGCACTGAAGAATAATTTTTCTCATAACATTAAAATTGAATTGAGACATTAAAGCCAAAACTTTTTAAAGAAGGAAGATTGAAAAAGTCAAGCCCGTTTGTATCTGGCTGGTCATACAACATTTGGTTGGGATCAACGCCTTTGTAGGGCGACCAAACGATAATATTATTAGCATACAATGTGAAAGCAACACTCTGAATATATTTTTTTGCTGCCAAAGTATAGCTAAGTCCAATGTTGTTTACCCTGATATGATCGCCTCTCTGGATATACTCTTCAGCAACCCCTGCATATCCATACCGCACCCATCGGTTCTTCTCAAACACTGAATTTTGATCGTAAAAATTGACAGGGATATCATTTGCGTGACCGGCACGCGATACGCCGTGAAAAATATACCCGGTCGTATTTCTAAGTCTTGCAGTTGTTTCAGATCTTCCATAATAATCAAGTACTGCCTGTGTACCGTTCCATACATCTCCTCCTTTTTTCCATTCCCAGTCAAGGTTGAATGAAAACTTTTTCCAGGAAAGTCCATTACTCATTTTCATTACAAAATCAGGAGTCGGGTCCCCGATCACTGACTGACTATTATCTACCAGCGGAAAACCATCACTGCCGATAATCATGTTATTAGCATCATCTCTTAAAAATCTATTGCCGACGATAGTACCCAGTGACTCACCTTTTACAATTGCCTTATTTATGTTGCTAAAACCTGCGATCGGCGTAAAGTCGTATCCATTGCGAACATCCGTCACTATATTTTTATAAGAAAAAAAAGAAATAGAATTACTGCTTGTAAAATTCTTTGAGTAAGCACCATAACTCAACTCAAGTTCCAGTCCCCTGTTTCTGTGGCTGGCAATATTTTCCAGCGTGAACACTCCATTTTCATATACCGGGAAAATATCATCAATCGTTTTGCGGTTAAAAAATTCAGCCTGCAATGAAATTTTATTTTTATAACTCAGTATCGCCCTTGCCATCCATTCCTTATGCTGAACAGGCAACAGACCATCGAAACTGTTCACTTCCGTGACCGGAAAATATTGAAGAGCCTGTTCGGCATCGTACTTCGTCAAGCCAATACTGTAAAAAGAAGTATTGACCGGAAGTTCGCTGTTAAAATTGTTGAAAGAAGAAACAAGTTTCAAGCTTAAATAGCTTTCTTCGAAAATATTATCAAACTGAACATATCCAGATGCACCTGGAAGAAAAAAATCATTTCTTAAACTGGTATTGGAGGAATAGAATTTATTTTCTGCTTTCACACCAGCATTAAAATTATACCCGTTGTATGAGCCGGAATAATTCAGCGAAAGATCATTCGATGATCGCTGGTATTTGTATGTTGCAGTATAGTAATCGATCTTAGAACGTGAATCACCAAAAATATAATTAGCCGAAACATTTGAACGGAACCTGTAATTATCAAACCAGAAATCATAAGAGACGTTGGGGTTTAGAAAATAATTGACATCTGTTTTTTTCCTGTTCACATTTATCCCGTTTGAAAAAAATGCAGTACCCGTTTTATATCCTTCATTACTGGTTTCATCCAGTTTTTCAGCGGACTGAATTATTTTAAATTTGAATTTATCAAGCTGCTTTTCAGCAATAAGATTTCCCGAATTATGTGATTGACGAAAGGAATTACCATTGTTATCCAGTAAAAAGTATGGATTATCTGCTTTGTTACTATAGCTTCTTTGCATGTTTCCAATGGCTGTCCCCTGTGTGTTATCAAAACTTATCGGGGTGAGGATTGAGTTTTCATAAACACGATTTAAGAAACCATTCCGGTTTGAATTGGAAAACTTCTCTGAAACATGGCTGAAGTTAGAGGATATTTTAAATGTGCGGATGGTAGCTTCAAATAACGTTGAAAAATTCCGGGAACTGTTCCTGTTGTTTTTAATAAAAGTATTTTCATCACTTTGTCCCAATCTTATTTTAGCAAGATATTGCCGACCGTTCACAGCATACCTCGCCTGTAAAGTCAATGAATGTGAAAGCAGGCTGGCCGTCCTGAAAATTGAATTCCCGTAACTCTTTGCTTTTTGACCATTACCCATGCCGACGGGCATAAGCTTTCCGTTCACATCATAAGCATAATTACTTCCATCGTATTCAAGAGAATTGATAGGAGGACCATAGCTAAAAAGTTCATTCGTCTCCGGCCCTTGCCAGGTAAGGCTTCCGTTCATTGATCTTCCCTGCACATACTGATCCTGTAATGCAGGTAAACGATTCACACTTTTTAATTCAACAGTAGAATTAAAACTTCCCGAAAGGAACAACATTCTATAAGTTGAAGGTTCAATTCTCAGGCGACCATGTTTTACAACGATCTTCCTGATCTTAGCGCCGTTATAATTTTTACTGAGTGTCAGCAAAGCATTCTTTGCATTGTTTGTTGTATCAACAAAGAAAATTTTTGATGCCGAGCTATCTTTTATTCTGTCGAGATATTCTTTTGAAGTAACGGGCTCAACATATTGTGCGGCGGCGGCTATCGGTAATAATAAAATGATAAGCAGAGTTTTCACGATAATTCTTTTTGGTGTGTAGTAGCAGGATGCAGCTGTTAAAACTTTTACATAAGCGGTAAATAAAAAAAGCGACCGGTGATTTAGCCGGTCGCTTTAATAAAACTCTAGGGTGATTCTTTATTCTCCAACTACTTCATTTCCTTTCTTCTTCCACGTCTTATGCTTCGCTCCATCCATCTTCACGATCTTCGGCGTGAATTTTCCTACAACATCTACCAATTGCTTCTGACTTTTCATCACCACTTCAATGTCCTTATAAGCAAATGGTGATTCATCTTTTCCGCCGCCTAATAATTTTACACCATGCTTTTGCACTTCATCTTTGAATTGTTTATCGGTAACAGATTCCATAGCTCTTGTACGGCTCATCTTTCTTCCTGCTCCATGCGAAGCGGAATTAACAGAAGCAACTTCACCTTTACCTTTTACAATAAATCCTGCTGCTGTCATAGAACCTGGAATAATTCCCAATACATCTTTGCCAGCAGGAGTTGCTCCCTTACGATGAACGATCAATTCTTTACCTCCCACCATTTCTTTCCATGCAAAATTGTGATGATTCTCGACCATCTTTATTGGTTCACGACCTAACTGCTTTGCGATCTTTTCATGAATGATATGATGATTCGCAGAAGCATAATCACCCGCCAAATTCATAGCCAGCCAATATTCCATTCCTTCTTCTTCATCGAGTGTTAACCATGCAAGGTTCTTTGTATCATTCGGTAAACGTCTCTTACTGATCGCAAGTTTTGTATAATGATTGGCAATGTTTGCACCCAATGCTCTTGAACCCGAGTGAGACAATAATCCCAAATACGTTCCTGCATCAATACCTAATACCGCATCCCTCTCACCGATCTCCACCACACCAAACTCAACAAAATGATTACCTGAACCGGATGAACCTAATTGTTTCCATGCTTTTCTATGCAAACCTTTCAGCAAAGGCAATTCATTAAACAATTTATTTTCCATTACTTCATGATCAGCGGCATGATCAAATTGCTGCCCGCTTCCAAACAAAGTCGCTTCATTGATCTCTCTTGTGAAATAAGCTTCTTTTTGAATTAATTCTTTCGGATCAATGTCAAAGACAGATAAACACATCCGGCAACCAATATCTACACCTACTCCATAAGGAATGACTGCATTATCTGTTGCGAGCACACCACCAATCGGCAAACCATAACCGCTGTGTGCATCGGGCATTAATGCACCGGCAACAGCGATCGGCAATTTAGCAGCAGTGTACATTTGATGCATGGCGCCTTCTTCGATATGTTCCTGTCCGAAGACATTGAAGTGAATCGGGGCCTCCCTAAGTCCCTCCGAAGGAGGGATTTCAGATTCCGTTTTTGCCAATAGCTTTACAGCAATCGGCAGAGAGGGTTTCATGTGTTTTATAATCTTCCGGTGATTGCAATACTTCTTTCAATATTTCTAATGCTTCTTCTTCGAATGATGTTTGAAGTGTTGTACTCCATCACATGCATGGCGACACTGATCACCGGTCCTTCCGGGTAACCGATAGCACGAAGTTCTTTTCCTTGTATTTTTAATTTGCTCATTGTTTACTTTCTATTTCCTCTTTTCCCTCTTGAGATAAAGTCCGCTTCTCTTTGAAAAAAGTAGTAAATATCCATCTGCTAAATGGCCCTATTTGAACGCAAAGCCCTTTTATCCCTTGATTAATTTGCAAATGAATTCTTGTATCGCCAATTTCCCAATATCGTCCATTCCACGATTCATCTCTCATTTTGTTTACTTCACTTTCAAAATTAAATTTTCATTTCCATCAATATCTTCTTCAAAAAGCTCAATCATCCTATCAGTAATTCTAGAAGACTCTCTATAATTTGCTCCGGATAAGTAATTGGATTCTCTTTTTGTTAAAAAAACAAATACTTCTTCTTTAATAGTTTTTAGGACAAGCAGTCTATCAAAAAAATTAAAATATCTATTCTGAGGGTAAATAGTAAAAATCGTATGATCTTCGTCCTCCGATTTCTCAACGATTGGTCCAGAAATAATATCTGCTCCTAATTTTTTAAAGAAGCCTATTACGCTACTCTCTGTCGGAGCTGAAATTGAATCAATAATCCCAATAAATTCATCCACGGTCAAGACTTTAGTTACTACTTCAAACTGTTTATAAAGAATCGAGGATTTTTCTCTTAATCCGATGTCTTCAGTAATTAAATAATCACAGTATCTAGCATAATATGAATGTAGCGCATCATTAAATAAATTATTAAAGCTATTTCGCTTAGTTAGTTTATCCTTACTAAAACCTAAAAAGTCTAATGTACTGTAAGCTTGTAAGTAGAAATCATAATAAGGTATTTGAGTCTTATCTTGATGATGTAAAGAATTCTTTACATAGTCAACAAACTTTTCGTTTATTTCTTTATTTTCAAATAATTCAGTTAAACTATAATCTTTCCCATTTATTGAATGAGACATTGTTTTTCCTTGATCCCCTATGAATTTTCTGAATTCCTTATATGAATCGCTATTTGAAAAGAAATCCTGATAAAAAGTTATTAATTGATCAAAAATATCAGCCATTGTGAACTCTGTTTTATCAACCGGGAATATTTTTCTAAGCATCTCTTTATGATAATCACCTATTTCCTTATTTGTTAATATATCTGTTTCTATTTTTTCACTTTCAAGAAGGTCTTTTAAAACTGATTTAGTAGCCATTAGATTTAAATCGTCTTCATTTGATGTACGCCAGAAATCAAGCAAAAAATCAAGTTCGTCACTCTGATCTTCATCATTAAAAACTTCCAATGGAGTGGCCAGATAGAAAGATGTTCGTTTCTCCAAAGCATGATAACTTATGTAATTATCTCCAACCAAACTCTCCATATATTTAAAGTCGTGATATTTGATGTCAGTACGATCTTTTCTTTTATCTCGTATATGAGCATGAGAAAAGAAAAACATAAGATTGTTCTTATACTTTTCTATAGCCTCCTTCATTAGTAAATACTTTGGTTCTTCTCCTTTTCGAAGATTGCTAAAAACATTACTATCAAAATATATCCTTGCCATTTGGTAAAATATTATATTTAAAACTACTCCAATTTTTGCCCAATAGAATTACCGAACCCTGAACGGAGCGTCGCAAAGAACGGTCATCCGTGTTACTGCCGCTGGTAACATAATAAAAAACAACCGGCACCGGGTTGATACCGGATGTTGGGTTACTTACTCACCAATATCTGTTTCAACTGTTCCAGCAATTGTCCATTACCACCTACACTGATGCTGCTGATTTTGTCTGCGATCTTTTCTACATATTCCATTTCCTTCAGCTTCCACAGCATCGCATTTTCTTCCATCAGCTTTGCAGTGTTCAGCAGGCTGCGGGTGCTGGCAGTTTCTTCACGACGCATGATGGTGTTGGCCTGCGCTTTCTTCTCAGCGATCAATACCTGGTTCATGATCTCCTTCACATCACCCGGCAGGATGATGTCGCGGATACCGAAACCATTCACCTCAATACCCAACGCTTCGGCCTTTTCCTTCACGGTTTGCAATACAAACGGCGCAATGCTTTCCTTCTTTTCCAGCAATTCATCAAAGCTGTAACCGGCCACGTATTCACGCAGCGCCAGTTGAAAAGCCACGTACAATTGTTTATCGTACTCCTTATTCTGCAGCACAGCCTTTTCAATATCGGCCACTTTGTATTGCGCCCATGCGTTGATACGCAGTGCCGCTTTGTCTTTGGTCAGGATCTCCTGTCCGTTCACTTCCAGTTGTTGCTGGCGCATATCCACGCGGGCCACATGAATAGCAATGTCGTTCTTCCACCAGTAGTACAATCCATTCTCCAACACCTTCACATACTTGCCGTCAATGAACAGCACCGCTTTTTCAAAACTCTCCACACTTACACTGCGCACATAAGGCGCTACCAGCTTGCTCAGCAAAGTGGCCCGGTCAATGTTCTCAGTGATCTCAATCTTGCTGATGTCAGCACGAACGAAATCATAGTTGATCACACTTTTCCAGAAAGTGTAACGGCCGGCAGTCAATACCTGCTTCAGCAAACCGTTCTCGTACTGCAATACGATCTCGTTGTCTTTTACTTCCACTACATGCAGTATGTCGGCCAGCATTGCATCCTTCAACAGGATGTTCAATTCGACCGGCGCCACAAATGGTTTGGTCACATCATACACATATACGATCTCATTTTTCCAGAACCAGTATTTACCGGTCAGCAATACACGCTGATAAGCGCCATTCTTAAATACCAATGCCACCTGGTACTCGTTTACTTTTACTCGTTTCATTGTTGTTTGTTTTTAGCCACAGATGAACACAGATTGACACAGATGAAATCCGATGTTATTTGTGATTATTTATAATTTGTTTTAATAAAATTGTTATTGCCTGCCATCCTGTATTCACGGAAGCGGATCTTAATCATACTTGTTGCACCAGTTTCCCGATCGTCAACTATCAAAACGGGTTCGATAGTTTGTTATTGACAAAGTGATGCAAGGCATATTATTTCCCATCTGCCTGCAGGTGTTTACCGGACTGATGCTTTGCCCCAGCTTTAGGCCGGGCAACTCATCCGGCAAGCAACAGCAACTTTAATTTCTGCCACCATTTTTTAAGAAGCGGTGTACTTCCTCATACTCAACATTAATCCAGTGCTTAGCGCATCTAAGCTACATCGGCTTTACGATGACGGGATTCGAACCCGTATAGTCAGGGCTGTGCTCTACCGACTGAGCTACCGGACACTTAGCGGTCTGAATGGGAATCGAACCCATGACTCCAGCGTGTTGGTTGACACATACTTGCTTGAAACAGCATACAGATAGTTATTACGTCTGCACTGTCGTGCTTCTTTGAAACACTGACTGGTTTGTTTCACCAGGTATATACCAGTTTCCGCGTCAGCGGCACTCTTCCGTTGATGTCACCATCAACAATATTGTAAAGAACTTAATTCATCAATTCTGCTTGTCTCCTGAAGCCGATCACTTCTGTTTTTTCCTTCTGCTCCATCTCATTCGGATTAGCTATCTCAGCAATGGTCATCGGTTGATGGATCATCCTGCCGAATCCGAAATGCGCGGATAATCTTCGCGCCTTGCCTATACCTAATTTTCCGAACTCATACTTAGCGATCAATCTTCCTTTTCTCATTAAGGCACTATCCACCATTGTCAGCGGGCTGTTGAATGTGCATATCAGCTGTACATTCAGGAAATCTGCCAGCAACCCATCTGAAATATTCAACAGGTTGGATACAGATGAGCTTTCATTGTACTTCCTGTCTTTAATGATATTCTCCGCATCTTCAATGATCAGCACCGTGTTTGGGTTATCAATCAATAACTCAATGAACTCAGGATTCATCAAATTACCTGCAACTGTCGGCGATAAAAACAACACTCTTTTTTTGATCTTGCCAACCAGGTAGCGCAGGTAAGTTGTTTTACCTGTTCCCGGTAACCCATGCAGCAACACGATACCTTTGTCCTTTTTCTGGTTCAGCCGCTTTCTTATCGTTTCGTCTATCGCTTTAAAATCATCTTCATAAAAAAGATCCAGGTCCAGTTTGATGCGTTTGATCTCCATTGCTTTTAATTCCAATGTATTCCTGCTTTGTACGATCAGGTTTATCTCCAAAGGTTGTCTTCTTTGCCTTTCTTTGAATTGAAGAATAACATCTGTTATTGATTGTACAAACTCAGCATTCTTTCCATCATGTAATATCTCGCACCAGTTATCGTCTAGTTCCAGTACACAGTTCTTATTCAAAATGATGACAGCATTATCAAACTCAAAACGTTTCTTCCCTTTCTTATACCATTTTCGCTGGTGTATATTTTTTATGCTGTCAGCAAAATTTTCCTTAATAGCTGCAAAGGCCTTTTCTGTGTCAACCCGGTTAATAAAGTGAATACTGGGCAGCATATTGAAGCTGTACAGGTAAAGTATGTTGGCATCCAGGAAATCATCAGCGAAAACATTGTTCGCATTGATCACTTTCTGGCTGAATAAATTGTCCATTTTATTTAGTTTTTAAATAGTAAAAATTATTTCACATCAATGAAGTCGATTTTACTATTTCATTACAAGAGTCAGCATGACTTTATTTTTTATTAGTTATCAAATTTTTAAGGAACTCACCGGCAATACGATGAGTTCCTAATTGCTCACTGCACCACTTTATTCGCACAATTCGAACTGGCAAAGGCTTCCGGTTTTGCCTTGAAAGCAAATCCCATCCCGACGATATAACCCATAGCCTCTTTCAAAGCATCATTGCTTTTGAAGTTCGGATTGGTGTTGATGTCGGCATGCACTTCCATATCCACACTGATAACGTGAAAAAATATTGCACAATGCATACGCCACTTCAATACTCTTATCCACTTCCATCAGCATCCGTTGTTTAATGCTCATCTTTTGCCGGTTGATATCATTGTGTATATACATAAAACCACCTTTCCCTTTCCGGATGAACACGATCACGGTTGCGAACTCAGTGATCTTTCCCTTCACCTGGCTATCGGTACCGATGCACACTTTCATTTCATGTCCCATTTCTTTTTCTCGTATCAATACGTAACTCACTTCATCTGCGATCGGAATTTTGATCCATTCGCCCGATAATTTTCTCCATTGCTGTTGTTCCTGTTCCATTGCTTTACATTTAACATTCAAAATTTTTCATTCAACATAATCCGCGGTGCCCCGTGGAATCGAACCACGATCTTCCCGGCTTCAACGGGACGCATGTTTATCCATTCTGCCAAAGCACCAATTTGTTTGCAATGAGTATTGATTGATCACTATTTCCTCATCATCGAATTCACTCATCACAAACCTGCGGAGAGTGAAGGGATCGAACCTTCGTACCATTTTACCGATAACCTGGGTTTAGCAAACCTGTACCTTACCTCTCGGTCAACTCTCCAAATATTTTATGTTACCAGCTTCAGTAACTCTAATCAACTTCGTTGCGACGCTCCTTTTATCTTTCTGCTCCTTTCTCAACATTGCGGAGAGAAAGGGAATCGAACCCCTGATCCGCTTTTAGCAGACAACTGTTTTCAAGACAGCTTCCTCGACCATCCGGACTCTCTCCATCGTGTGAGTGATAAGATTCGAACTTATTCAGTCGAAAGACACTTGTTTTACAGACAAGCCCAACTCACCATCGTTGGCGCACTCACCTCACCTTTATCCTCTCCACTAAGTGGAGAGGAAATAGCGGATGAAGAAAGATTCGAACTTTCAGCCTTTGCCTTAACAGGGCACTGCTCTGCCATTGAGCTATTCATCCAATCATTGGCTTCATGAGAGTCGAACTCATATCTCCATACCGGTGCTTTACCATTAAGCGATCTGCCAATTTTATTTACCACTGTCGGCCCGGTGAGACTCGAACTCACAACCCTCCGGTTAAAAGCCGGATACTCTGATCCAATTGAGCTACGAACCAATTTGTCGCGACTGTTGTCCCGCCTTTTGCGGGACTCCATTGAATTAAGTCGCATCATTGTGATGACTGATAGATTCGAACTATCAACCTTTACGGCATCAGCGTAGTGCTCTTAACCATTGAGCTAAGTCATCCATTGTTGCGGCTGTTGGATTTGAACCAACATCTAAGGCTTATGAGACCTTCGAGTTAGCCGTTACTCTAAGCCACAATCTTTCTGTTAGCCTGATGAGATTCGAACTCACACATAATAGTTGCTGAGACTATTGCCTCTTCCGTTGGGCTACAGGCCTTTTTTATTTTCACGTAGATGAAGAAAGATTCGAACTCTCATCCTTCCTGGTAGAAGCAGGATGCTTTATCCATTAAGCTATTCATCTGTCGGGTTGGCTTAGAAAGACTCGAACTCTCATCACTCCGTTCGAAGCGGAGCATTCTTCCAATTGAACTATAAGCCAAACGTCCACATTAGTGGTTGACTTTGGGATTCGAACCCTGATCTTCCGTTGCACAGACGGATGCTTTACCAATTAAGCGAAAGCCAACATGTTTCGTCACCAGGCTCAGATTCCCTGCCTGTCGGCAGTGAACTGAGAACATCACAGTCAAAGTGTGATATGTTAATCGTTACGCTACCTGGTATTTTCAGAACACGGATTAAACGGATTGGATAGATGCCACGGATATATCTGTGTAAATCCGTTTAATCTGTGTCATCCGTGTTCTAGATACAGGCGGTTCGTACGGGAATCGAACCCATAGCAACAGATCGACAATCTGTGATGTTAACCGTTACACCAACGAACCCGGTAATCTGTACGGGACTCGAACCCATATTACAAGAATGAAAATCTTGCGTCCTCTCCGGTTAGACGAACAGATCACTTCTGTATAGCAGGCCGGATTCGAACCAGCACCCTCTCCGTTCCAGGCGGAGTATCCAACCAATTGGAATGCTGCTATATTTTTTCAAAGAACTTTTTTGGAAAAACGCCCCGGCTGCATCTCACCGGGAACGCTTATTTCCCTCCTTCTGCACCTAATGCTTTATCATCTCATATTAAACTCAGCAGGATGAATAACATCTCTATTTTTTTCATCTCCATTGTTGTTGACCATTTCTTTTCTTTTATTGCTGATCACTTCGCCTATGAAGTGAATTGCCATTACAACCATTAAAAATTTCATAGTTACCTCCTCTATCGTTTCATTTTGTTTTGAGGTTTTTCCATTTCTTTTGCCATCATCAGCATCACCATACCTAACAGATGAAAAACAAGTGACCATTCCATGATTAAACTTTTTATACATCAATAAAAAACCCGGTCGTTCAGCGACCGGGTTTCCTGTTTTTGTAAGCATATACACACCTACATATAGACATAACACGGTCGCTTATGAATAGTATCATCATTATAACTGCCTGTCGGTTCAATACTTCTGCACGCCTGCACATACCACTGGTGTCCGGGCAATGATGATGGTATCACTGTCATGGTTATAAATCGTTTATGTTGTAATGACTTCAGCATTTTATTTTTTCTGTTGTTATAGATTCAATTCTGTTTTATTTACACACTTCTGATAATAAATAATTTTCCAATCTTTCAGCCTCCCGTCATTGCGAGCGGAGCGACGCAAAAAAAACCCCGACGATACTGTCGGGGCCTGTATTTCAGCGAATTCGTTATTTCAACTTATTCATGCAGCATACATGCCCCGTAAACAGCATAGTCACCTATGGGACTAAACCAATTCACTATTTCAATATGTAATCTTTGTTTACAGAGCATTTAATTTGTTTTTGCGGATGCAAAGATTGGACTATTTTTTTGTTGCAGCCAAATTTTGTGAGAGTTATTTTTAAAATATTTTTTATAGTTCATGTAGAATCATCGGCATCTCATCATAAGTTCTTCCTCCAAGTACTCTTCCTGTTTTCTTTTTATTAACTCCTCCCCACTGTTTAAAGAAGAATGCGACTCCCTGGTCCTGCACATTGTTGACGAATATCCCAAACCCATGACTCTTTCATCGGCCGGGCCTTTCTTCCGCTTTCACCACCGACAATCGTCCAATGAATATTTTGCAGGTTCAAATTGGTAAGCGGGCCAATCAATGGTTCACATGAGAGGAATTTAACTTTAGCGTTTGTTTCTCTCAAAAAATCAATTCTATCCAACACTTTTTCATTTTCAACCGAAACACCCATCCAGATATTTGTTGTCCAATTCAATTTATCATGCAGTTCATATAACCTCTCTGATCTTTTAGTCAAAACCTGGTATGTGTGCATGGGTGTATCATTCATTACATCAAATACCTTTTGGATAAATGAAAGGGAAACATTTTTATGAAACAAATCACTCATTGAGTTCACAAAAACCACTTTTGGCTTTTTCCATTCGTAAGGAATTTGCAATGCGTCTTCATGCAGCCTTAACTCGAATCCATCCTTATATTTCTCTATTCCCATTGCCTGTAAACGACGAGCCATAACTTCTGCATAACAATATTTACAGCCTGCAGAAATTTTATCGCAGCCGGTCGTAGGGTTCCAGGTCATTTCGGTCCATTCGATGGATGATTGTGCCATAACTAACCAACCATGTTTGGGTTCAACTGTTTAAAAGCTAAGTTTCCAGATTCGTCAGGTATTGCTTGAGCAAATGGTATAAACCAAATGCTTTTATTGTTATTGGGATTTCTATTTACTGAATACAACACTACCAAATCACAATAAATATTTTTTCTGCTCACATATTCTTTCGTTAAAACAATGTTCATTCCTTCACCTTTTGTATTTGCACTTGGGTATATCAATGCATCATAATAACTACCAAACGGCCGGAACAATTTCATTACTTTATTATAATAAGTTGCAGTGACTTTATATGTCTTTTCTCTATCATAGTTTCTACAAAATAGCCCACTTAGGTAGTTCAATTTCTCAGTAAAATTTTGATAATGTTCATTTGATATACTTTGCTCTTTCAAATAATTATCAAAATGATTAAATAAAAATTTGAAATTTTCATTACTATTGATTGAATCTGTATAATGAGGCAAAAACCAAAATACTGGTTGAGTTTTAATTTGCCATCTCGATACAGCTGCTTTTCTCGCATCGAATGTCGGATCATCTATTATTCTTTGCATTACAGTTTCCATTAATGAAGGTTGAGCGCCATCGCTAAAATTCTTCATACCTCCAGGAATGCTTGCGTAAAAAACTTGCTGGCCTTTTAAGTTGCAACGCTGCATTGGGATTTTATCTATTTTTGAATCAGGAACATAAGAGCAACGTGAAACATTGGTACAAGTCTCATTTTCGTCAAGTAATGATGTTCTGATCAAAAAGGATGTAGGATTTAACTGCATTGCTCCCATTGGAGTTTGATAAATTAAATCTTCAATTAAAGAATCAAATTCTAACTCCAAAATAGCTTTAGGTATGTCTGCAAGTAAACTTTCAAATTTTCCTTGATAGGAATTAAAAGAAATTATAGACATGTTTTTTCAAATCTATTATATTTAAAATTACTACTACACTATAGTAATATCAAAACAAACTCCCGGTTGTCCCGGTCTCCTGAATTTACTTGACTCCAGTTACTATTTAAAATCCCTCGACGCCGGAAAAACTATTTCATTCCCCTTTTCACGTTTCTGTGATCTTTTATCCAGGTGAGGCGGTAAACTTTTTTCATCAGCCCGCGACAAGGTCAACAATGGCAGGTCATCATTATCAGAAGGTGTGAGTTGAGCAAGCAGCCTGGAAAGATCATAACAGGCGCTTGCGATAACATGGATCACCTCTCCTTCTACTTGCAGTTTCCCTTCTACCATTATCAGTTTTGATTCGAGTACTGCTCTGCGGTATTTTTCAAATAAACTTTCAAAGATGACTATGTTACCATTTCCGGTTTCATCTTCAATGGTCATAAAACAAATCCCACCTGCTGTTCCCGGTCTTTGCCTGACCAGAACCAAACCAGCAACCTTTACTTTTTCACCATCCTTTGCCGTTACTAATTCTTCTGTTGATAAGATATGAAGTTGTTGCAATTTCTCTCTTACAAAACTTACAGGATGCGCTTTGAGTGAAAGTGATATGGTTGCATAATCATGAACCACATGTTCGGAAATACTCATTTCCGGAAGTGATACCTTTTCTTCTTTTGCATCCGCCGGTAATTGTCCTGAGAAGACACCATAAGGCCTGTCTTTGGCAGACGCTTCCCACAATGCCTGCCGGCGATCAAAACCTAGTGATCTGAATGCATCTGCATCAGCCAGTTTTTCAATAGCAGCTTCCGGTACACCTGCATCACGCAGTGCATTGATAGTTTTATATGGCACTTTTCTTCCAGTCACAAGTATATTTATATCTTCTTCACGTAAACCTTTCACCTGCCGAAAGCCAAGACGAAGAGCACAATAATTACCTGATCTTTCTTCAAGTCTATTATCCCATGTTGAATAATTAATATCAACAGCTCTTACATCAACTCCGTGTTTTCTCGCATCAATAACAATTTGTGCCGGCTGATAAAAGCCCATCGGCATACTGTTTAATAACGCACCCGCAAATACATCCGGATAATAACATTTGATCCATGATGAAACATATACAAGCAATGCAAAACTGGCGGCATGGCTTTCGGGGAAACCATAACTTCCAAAACCTTCTAATTGTTTAAAAACGCGTTGCGCATATTCCAGTTTGTATCCTCTTTTCAGCATCCCTTGAATTAATTTTTCTTCAAACTGTGTGACCTGGCCCTGCGATTTAAATGTTGCCATACTGCGTCGTAACCCATCTGCTTCAGCAGGAGTAAAACCTGCAGCAACAATCGCGATCTTCATGGCCTGTTCCTGGAATAAAGGAACGCCGAGAGTACGTCTTAAAATTTCTTCCAGTTCTTTTGATGGATATTCGACAGGTTCAAGTCCATTGCGGCGGCGCAGATAAGGATGTACCATATCTCCTTGTATAGGCCCCGGTCTTACAATGGCAACTTCAATAACCAGGTCATAAAAACTTCTTGGTTTTAATCTTGGTAACATAGATTGCTGTGCCCGGCTTTCGATCTGGAAAACACCGATCGTATCTGCATGACAGATCATATCATACACAGCAGTATCATCCTGGGGAATATTTGCCAGCGTGAGATCAAGATCATATTTTTCTTTAGCAAGAACAAAAGCTTTCCGGATGCAGGTCAGCATTCCCAATGCCAGCACATCCACTTTAAGAAGACCCAATGCATCAATATCATCTTTATTCCATTCGATACAAGTCCTTTCTTCCATGCGTGCATTCAGAACAGGACACAGGTCGATCAGCTTACCTCTCGTAATAACAAACCCACCGGTATGTTGTCCAAGCTGCCGGGGAAAGCCCATGAATTGTTTGGTCAGTTCAAGAACTTTTCGAAGATGTTTATCATTTGGATTCAATCCCTGTTCTTCAATTCTTTTTCCCTCGAACCATTCATCCGTGAATTCCCAGATTGAACCGGAAAGACGATTGATCGTATCAACAGTAAGACCCATTGCTTTTGCCACATCTCTTATCGCTCCTTTCTGATGCTGTTGTGTCACGGTAGCGACAATGGCTGCGCGGTCACGGCCATATTTACTATAGATATATTGTATCACTTCTTCTCTTCTCTCATGTTCAAAGTCCACATCAATGTCCGGAGGTTCATTACGGGCAGCAGAAATAAAACGTTCAAACAGCAAATCAAATTTGATAGGATTAACAGAAGTGATGCCCAGGCAATAGCAAACAGTAGAATTAGCCGCAGATCCTCTGCCCTGGCAAAGTATTCCTTTACTTCTTGCAAAACGGACAACATCATAAACGGTAAGAAAATAAGAAGCATAATTCATTTGCTCAATAAAGGCAAGTTCATGATGGATAGCTGCTATTGTTTTTTCCGGAACATCTTCTCCAAAAATTTCCTGCGCCCCTTGTATCACGAGGTATTTAAGTTCTTCCTGCGGCGTCCGGCCTTCGCTCGTGATTTCTTCAGGGTATTGATATTTTAATTCATCCAATGAAAATTGACAGGCATCAGCGATCTCCTGAGTTCTTTTGATCGAATCAGGATATTGCCTGAATAATCGCAGCATCTCCCTTTCCGTTTTCAAATGTCTTTCTGCATTGGGATACAAACGGAATCCTGCATTATAGATCGTACATTTTTCCCGTATGCAGGTTACAATATCCTGCAACTCGCGACGAAACGGATGATGATAATGCACATCATTGGTAGCAACCATTGGAATATCTAACTGTCCGGATAATTGCGCAATGCGATAAAGATATTTAGCATCATCGCCCTGGTAGTATCGGGATGCCGCTATATAAAGATTCCCTCCAAAAACATTCCGATACTCCTGCAGCGCCACTTTGAATGAGTTATCAAAATCAAAATGTTCATTCAATACAGTTGGCGGTAGCACAATAAATTTTATATTGTTCGCATACTCATAGACATCTGCTTTATATAAAAGACATTTTCCTTTTTCGGTACGAAGGTTTCCACGGCTTAGCAAATTGCATAAAAGAGAATATCCATTTCTGTCAACAGGAAACACTAAAAGAGAAGGCCCGTCTGACAGATCAAGACGACAGGCAGGAATAAGACGGATATTATTTTTTTTAGCAGCAACATGAGCACGCACAATTCCGGCAAAACTGTTTCTGTCGGTAATGGCAATTTGTTTGTATTCATATGCAGCAGCTTGCTCCACCAATTCTTCAGGATGCGAAGCGCCACGGAGAAAACTGAAATTGGATGTTACCTGTAATTCCACATAACTCATAAAAATATCTTTTCATGCAAAAAATCCATGAATAAACCATTGATAAGATCTATCATGATAATGCCCTAGACGAAATAACCAATAGCGGTTGCCATCTTCATCCTCCACATAATAGTAATCCCGGTGCTGACCTTGTTGCAGCCACCATTCCTGTTCTATACGTTCGGGTCCTTCAGCATTTATTATTTTATGCAGTTTCTGTTTGTAACGAAAATTCATAGGCGGGTAATCCGGCACAGGTGCTGTGACTTCAATAGTTTCAGGGTTTGGTAAAAGTTGTAATGGTCTTGGTCTATCAACTTTCCATTCAACAGTCAATTTTTCATTTAGCGATAAAGCTGATTTCACAGATCGTTCCGGCCAATAATGTTCATCTGGTAAATAGCGTCGCACATGATCAGCGCCAAATTTTCCAGCGATACGATCCATCAATTCCAATAAAGCGATATTATCCAAACCACCCGTCTTCTGCCATAGCTTTTCCTGCAAAGGAGAAATAGTTTCTACCTTCTGTGCTTCCAGTATGAATAGATCTATTCCCGCATCGGCTTCAAGCGTTCCTGTTTTTAGTTCAAATAATTTAAAGAGATGATTGATGTTGTTTGATGGCCTGTTCGTTCCAATCTCAATGGATAAAATTTTTTCATCTGTGCGATAACATTTGAAAACTGCTTTGCGAAGTCCTTTTTGTTCTTGCTTAAGTCGTTTGCATAAAGTTTCTAACAACCGCTTTAATGCGATCTCAATGCCTGTTAATGTTATGATCGGTTCTAAAGAGGGTAATCGTTCCTGGTATGGTTCGACCGGCTGGACCGGATGCATCACTTCATTTTCCAAACCAAGAGCCTGGTTTAGTCTTTGAATGATCGGCTGACCAAACCGTCTTCGTAATGCAGAACGTTGCATGTTGATCAATTGGCTTATATGCCTGAGTCCTAATTTGTGTAAACGTTCTGCAGTTTCAATATCAATCCGGAGAGCTTCAGGTGGTAAAGAAAGTAATGCTGTTGTTTGTTGACCTTTTTCAATGATCCCGGATTTTTTTCTATAATGTGCAATGGCCCAGGCTGTACCAATAGTATCAGCCATAGCAGCACAAACATTGTAACCATGGTTTTTTAGTCGCGTAATAATATTTTCCAGGTATGTATTTTCACCGCCCCATAAATGAGCGCAGCCTGTTGCATCCAATATAAGTCCGCTCGTTCCATCAATCGATACAGCAGGGGTATATCGAATGCTCCATTCAGCAAGTCGTTTCAATAATTTTTCGGAGAGTTCTGCATTATCATCCAATACCTGCAGACCGGGAAAAATAGCTCTTGCATCTGCAACCACCATTCCTTTATCTATACCTTGCGCCTGTGCAACAGCATTAGCTGAAGTGATCACCATACGTCCATGATCAGGCGATGCCAATACAAAAGGTTGACCATTCAGATCCGGTTTTCGGAGAGTAAACCAATCCGTTTTCAAATAACGAAACCAAATAACAATAAATCGTTTTTCCCATATCAAGCCGTTTTCTTTCGTTGCTCAAGTTGTGCTGCAGCAACTTTATTAATGTGCCTGAATTTCCCGGCCGTCCATTCCAATTGCCAGTTCCCGGGTTTACCATTGCGGATCTTTAATAAATCAACATTCCAGCGGGGAAACCCTAAGCCGGGCAAATCATTATATGATACTCCCGGAATAGAAGCAACTCTCCAACGGGCTATACATGCATTGGTATTACTATTTTTTGGATCACACCGTAAAATAAATCCTGTGACCCTGCTTTGTTCTACTGCTAATTGAAATCGCCTTGAAGCTGTAAAATTTACTTCCCTTAATTCTGAAACCACCGACGATAAGCCATCACATTTAAGCGCTTCTTCCATTGTCCAAAGAATATCCTTTTCTTTTTTTAGTATTATGAAGATGATCTTGTCAGGATCAATGCCAAATGCTTTTAGTGCTGGTGGGAAAATTGTTTGAGAAGGACTAATCCAAACAGATACTCCATTGTTTTGCATGAGCGAGCTTAGTATGCCAGCAATAAAACCGATAGTAGCTGTTTTACCTTCCAGCCCATTACTCAAAAACTCATGCATTGCGCCGGTTGGAAAGAGGGCATTGGGAAATGAATATTTTAATGGGCCCAACCCTGCATCCAATGACGTATTGCCCATCGTTGATCTGAACCCGAGTAAGGGAAGAATATCCTTTCGCAATTGAGCGATAATATCTGCATTTGATGATGACATTAATATTCAAAAAGACTAATTCAAACTAATATCAAAACAACTTACCCTGTTCACCCGGTCTTCTGAAAATGGTTGTATCCAGGTGCCATTCTTCCGCATTCATGCCATACAGCTTTCCATATTTTTTGTATTGTTCAGCGACCAGTTTGGCAATAGCTCCTTCACCGCGCATACGAACTCCCCAGCGGGAATCATTTACTTTGCCGTCGTGGCTGTTTTCTATGAGATGCCATACCTTATCGGCGCGGTCGGGAAAATTTTTATACAGCCAGTCATGAAACAATAATTTGATAGCGCCATTCAAACGGATAAAAGTATAAGCCGTGAAAGTGGCGCCGTTATCTTTTGCCGCTTTCATGATCCGTTGCATCTCATGTTCATTCAAACCGGGTATCATCGGGCCCATCATGATGCCCATTCGAACACCAGCGCTGCTCAGTTCATTGATAATTTTCAGTTTTTGCTTCGCGGTTGTTGTTCTTGGTTCCATTACTCGTCGCAAGTCTTCATTAAAAGATGTAATGGAGACCATAGCCGACACAATTCTTTTCTTCGCCATTTCCTGCAGCACATCTTTGTCTTTTAATATCCATGAATTCTTCGTGAGTATCCCTACTGACTGATTAAATTCATTACATACTTCGAGCAAACCTCTTGTCAAACGATATATCTGTTCAGCAGGTTGATAGCAATCAGTATTGCCGCTTAGCATGATGGGTGTAGCGTCCCATTTTTGGTGCATTAGAAATTTTCGCAGCAGTTGCGGCGCATTTTTTTTGACGATGATCTTACTTTCAAAATCAAGCCCGGCGCTATAACCCCAGTATTCATGTACGTTGCGGGCATAACAATAGATACATCCATGCTCACAACCTGCATAGGGATTCATGCTGTACATCATTCCTACATCAGGGCTATCCACTTTATTGACGATAGTCTTTGATTCCTGTTCCAGGTATTGGGTAGGAGTATTATCTTCACTCCAATCGTCAATTCCTTCGATATGCTCCTTTGTTCGCTCATCTTTTAAAAACTTATTTTTTGTATTAAACTGGGCACCTCTGCCACTTAAATACTGATCGGATTTTTCACTGTTCAATTCATCCTGATCCGTTGCTGATTCATTAATCTCATGTTTCTTAGGCATCACTTTAAAATGATCCTGTTGCAGTTTTTCAGACATCACATTTCATTTATACTATTATATAATTACTGGCATCGTTAATAACTTTATTTTAATTGATGCCATATATTCTGTTGGCAAAAGGAGCCCGCATTTGATGCGGGATAAACTCTGCAAGGAACGATCATCCGTGATATTGTCGCTTGCATCCAAATAAAAAAAGGAGAACAAAGAGCTGCCACTCAAATTCTGTCACACAATGCTTACTCTTTATTCTCCTTTGTTCCACACAATTCCATTCACACTACTTTCTCTGCCTGTCTCCAGGCAAATGTTTCCTTTTAGCCGAACAATTCTCCCTGCTTCGTGGTCACCGGCATATTCTGGAATTCAAACCGACTTGCTATCTGATACTTCATTTCACCAACCGGACGCTTTAATAATATCATCGAATCAGCGATAAAACGACCGGAAAAATTTTTATTACTGTATTCCAGCCATCCTTTTTCATATTGCCAGGGTTTTAATTTCCTTGCAATCGTGATATGTGGTTCAAGTATGAAGTGAGGTTTATTATCATCATTTAATTTCATCAAACGTTGCGTTTCTGTTCTTACCAATTTCACGAGGCTTTGAACAGGTACTTTCGATGTTACATTAATATAAATAGTATGAGAGGGAAAACTTCCAAAATCCTTTAGTTCAACCTTGAAAGGATAATGTGCCATTGCCACATTTTGAAGGCGATTAATTATCCGTTCCTCCATCATTGTATATTGCACAAAATTCGCTAATGTAATTTGCGATTTCCCCCACCTGGCATGTTCCGATTGATATTTCTCCGCAAATTCTTCTTTCACTTTCATGATCTTCTCCGATAATTCTTTATGTGGGTTTAATACAAGTAAGTATTCATTAACCCTGTATCCCGGCAAAAAATCTTTAATCTCTGGTTTCATAAATTTTCATTTAATTATTATTGTGATCATTGGGCAGCAAACGAAATATTCCTATTTCTTTGCATTTGTCAAACTGGTGTTGCCTCCTGAGTAATACGAGTTCACTTACATTGAATGAAGCATTGAAGTCTTTTTCAGAATAATCTTTTATCGCATTTTCATAAACATCGGCAGGCAATTTCCTGGCTATACTTATGTGCGGGTAGCTACTAAACTTTTGAGTTTTAGAAGTCAGTGTTTTAATATATGGCGCAATAGCCTCAAGCTTTGATGCCAGCATCTTAAATGGAACAGGATTCTGTATCCGTATATAAACTGTATGCGAAGGAAAACCACTGTAGTTATTTAATGTAACATCGAAACTTCTATGTTGGCTTGCTATCCGCTGTAGCCAATGAATCAATGAATCCTCCATGCTATCCCAGGCCAAAAAACTGGAGAGAGTAATGTGCGGTTTTGTTTTAATAGCAACAGGCTGATAGTTGTTGCAGAAATATCGTTTTTCTTCCATCACTTTATCATACACGTCTTTGCCAGGAGATACAATAAGAATATATTCAAACAAACCCTTTGCCAGATTATATGTCCGGGGTTCCTGAAAAATTTTTTCCATAATAATTTGTGATGGTTTATAATTTTAGCATAAATTTACTAAAATAATTAGTATTCAAAAATTATTTTCTAACTTTTTTTATGGAAGACGAATTTTTTGGTGCTGCCTACAAAGGCTCGAAGCAGTTTTCGCAGCAACAAGTAAGGACGGCCAATGCAACCGGATTTGGCGCAGCTGCCGATGATTATATGGAAAGAGGTATTGATCTGAATGAGCAATTGATCATGAATAAACCCGCGACTTTTTTCTTTAGAATGAAAGGAGATGCGATGCAAAATGCCGGAATTAATGATGGCGACGTGTTGATCGTAGACCGAAGCATTAAAGCCACCAGCGGAAAGATCATCGTGGCTTCACTGGACGGAGAGCTGCTGATCCGGAGATTTCAGAAAACTTTTAATAAAACATTTTTAGCACCTGAAAACAAAAAATATAATTCCATTGAAGTAGGCGAATTTGTAAGGTTTGATCCGTGGGGAGTTGTCACTTGTGTGATACATATTATTGATCCTATATTGACTGTTTTTGCGAATAAAGAGAGAGGTGCAGACCCGTCAGCAGTGTAACCCTGGCGGCGGCTGAGCGAGGCTATTAATAAAATCAAATCAACCTATAATCTTTATGGAAATCCAACCAATGATCGAAGGTCAATTCTTCCATATTTACAACTGCGGTATGAACAGCGAAGACCTTTTTAAAGAGAAAAAGAATTACTATTATTTTTTAAAACAGTTTTTCTTTTACTGCGGGGAAGTGCTGGATACCTATGCCGGTTGCTTACTAAAAAATCACTTCCACCTGGTAGCCTATGTAAAAGAAAATGTACAGGTACCGAGGAAAAATGGTGAAGGAATGTTTCGGTTGAACGCATCAAAACAACTTTCTCATTTTTTTAATTCGTATGCGCAGTCTATTAATAAAATGTATTGGCGAACCGGTCCTTTATTTGAATCGCCATTTGAACGAAAATTAATAGATACTCCCGATTATCTTAGGTTAGCGATTTGCTATTGTCATCACAATCCCCAATTACACGGGTTTATTGAGGACTTCAGGGATTGGGAACATTCTTCCTATCACAATATCATAATTAATGACAATACTCTTGTAGCATCTCAAAAGGTAATAGAAAAATTTGGAGACACTGCCAGGTTTGAAGAAGCACATAAGATTATTTCAAATCATAGAGGCATCCAGGAATATAGAGTCGAATATGAATAAATTAGTTTATTTCTTTAATCAACCACCGACGGGTTTTGCAACCGCCGTCGGAGTTTTAGCAATCGATGAAAGCCATAGTGGATTGTAATAATTTCTATTGTTCCTGTGAGCGCTTATACCAACCTCACCTGAATAACAAACCCGTTGTTGTACTGAGCAACAATGATGGTTGTATCATCTCGCGAAGTGATGAAGCCAAAAAGCTGGGGGTGGAAATGGCGGGACCTTATTTCATGGCAAAACCATTGATAGAAAAACATAACGTGACAGTTTTTTCTTCTAACTATAACTTATACGGTGACCTGAGTTGGCGTGTAATGGAAACATTGCGGATGATTATAGGTAAAAAGAATGTGGAAGTATATTCAGTAGATGAAGCTTTTCTTGATCTGAGCATATTTCCTGGAAATGAATTACAAAAAATCGCCAGGGAAATAAGGAAAACAGTAGAACAATGGACGGGTATAAAAGTATCAGTTGGGGTGGCTCCCACAAAAGTTCTAGCAAAGCTGGCTAATCGTTTATCTAAAAAATATAAAGAAAAAACAAAATGTGTGATGGTGCTCGACACGGACGAAAAGATCATTCATGCATTGCAGACAACTCCCGTTGGTGATCTCTGGGGCGTAGGTCATCAATATGCTAAAAAATTAAAAGAAGACTGGGGAATATATGATGCTTTGCAATTGAGAAATGTCAGTGAAGAATTTGCAAGCACGTACTTAGGTGGTGTGGTGGGTGCAAGATTGGTCAGGGAATTAAAAGGAGAGCCCTCTAAAGAAATGGAAGATGAATTGGTAACTAAAAAAATGATCGCTACTACAAGAATGTTTGGCAGCCCTGTCGGTGATATTAATGATATAAAGGAAGCCATTGCGACCTATACATCAAGAGCGGCCGAAAAACTAAGAAGACAACATAGTGCAGCGAAAGTCGTAAGCATATTTGTAGTAACCAAGGGCCAGAATCATCAAATTGATTTCAGAAATCGTGGTGAAAGCGGCACGTTAACCAAACACATGGTGTTGCCTGCAGCTACATCGTTCACGAATGAGTTGATCAAACCTGCGGTGGCATTAGTGGATACGTTATACCAAAAAGGAACATTGTACAAAAAAGCCGGGGTAATGCTTAGTGGCATCGTGCCCGATGAGTCCATCCAGGGCAACTTATTTTTATCAGGCAATAAAAATTGTGAACGAAAACTGATGGACATGATTGACAATATCAATTTCAGCCAGCGGGATGATGTATTAAAATTCGCCGCCACCGGTACAACAAGGGATTGGAAAATGCGGCAGGAATTAAGAAGCCCGAGATATACGACAAGGTGGGAAGAGCTCTTCAAAGTACATTAATCAAACAATCCCGTTTGTTTTGACTTTACGGGCATGGCGTTGTCTATGAATTTTGGCTTGATCAGGTTCAATCCACATTCCTTATTTATCTTATCTACGAGGTAAACCGATAATTCCGGTGAAGTCGCTTCATCATGCATGTGCACGAAAAAATATAATTCTTCTAATCCATTATCCAACCAATGTTTTAATCGTTGTACCCATGCATCACATCTTGGTTCATCCGTAGGATGTAAGCTGTTACCTACATAGCGAATGAAAGCTTTGGGAATTGTGAGACGCATGTGAGCGCAATCTCTTCTTCCGGCTGTGTCAGTAATGACAGCTCCCATATTATGGTCGCTCAAAAAAAAGAACATGTCTTCTCTCTCCTTTTCTTTGGCAAACCAATCCGGGTGACGAACTTCCAAAAAGAATTGCAGGTCCTTAGGTAATGAAGCCAGGTAAGTAAACAATTCTGATTTGCGCTTGGGAGAAAATGTATCACTGACCTGGACAAAGATAGGCCCGAGATGTTCTTCAAAAGCAACAATGCCTCTGAAAAATTCATTCGTTATAAAATCTTTCCCGGTAAGTTTTCCGCGATGAGTAACTCCCTGGAACATTTTCGGACAAAACTTAAAGTCTTTTCCTTTTGCCTTCTCCATCCAGTTGCGGATTCCCCTTTCACCATATGTCTTATAATGTGTAGCATTAAGTTCAATGGAATTATAGTTTTCTACATAATGTTGCAGAAAATCCTTTTCTTTTGTTTTAGGTGGATATATCTTTCCCACCCATTCCAACCTTCCCCATTTGGCACAGCCTAAATAGACTTTGGCATCTTTCGCAGGCTTTCCTTTTAATATGTTCTTATTAGCCGGCGGCTCCTCCGGCAAACTAAAATCAACTTTATTCAATTCATCTACGTCAACTCTTCCAAATTCCATATAAATTATTTCTATCTCACAAATCTAAACGTAAATCTGTAACTTCAAACCAATCTCTGTCTATGCGTTTATCAATCATTTTGCTATTAATCGTCAATATTACTTTTGCGCAGCAAAAACCCAATGTTATTTATATTATGAGCGACGATCATGACAATGATGCGATCAGTGCTTATAATAAACAATTCATCTCAACCCCTAACATTGATCGCCTCGCAAAGGAAGGAATGAAGTTCAATAAAGCTTTTGTCGGTAATTCTATCTGCGCTCCGGCGAGGGCTACATTGCTTACGGGCCAGCATTCTCACAAAAACGGTGTGAAAGATAATTTTACAAGTTTTGATTCTTCCAAAACAACTATAGCCCATGTACTGAAAGATGCCGGTTATCAAACTGCTATTATCGGCAAATGGCACCTTCGTTCTTATCCTTCCGGTTTTACCTATTGGAAAATATTACCGGGCATGGGGCAATATTTTGATACAAGAATAATCTCTATGAATGGCGATACTACTACCGAAAAAGGATATGCCACAAAAACACTTACCGATGACGCACTTGCATGGCTGGATCATAGAGATAAGAATAAACCTTTTGTTCTTTTTTTCCATCACAAAGCGCCGCACAGAAATTTTGTTCCCGAATTAAAATACCTGGAAGAATTCCATACCAAAACTTTCCCTGAACCACCTACCCTATATGAAGATACCACCGGCCACGGCAGCGCATGGCGAATTCAAACCATGAGCATTTTATCGGTTATGCGGTTAAGTGGCGATCTGAAAGTTGACCCTGAATATTTAAAAGACATTCCCGAATTAAAACCAGACGCCGATGATGTCGCCACCTATAATGCAATCATGAAACGAATGCCGGATGATCAGCGTGAGCGCTTCAAAGAAATTTACGCTGAGCGGGGTAAGATCATTCGTGATAAAAAATTATCCGGTAAAGAATTGATGAAATATAAATATCAATGGTACATGCAGGACTATCTTGCCTGCATTGCTTCTATTGATGAAAGTATCGGCCGCGTTCTGGATTATATGGATAAAAATGGACTGACCAAAAATACCGCAGTCATTTACACCAGCGACCAGGGATTTTACCTGGGTGAGAACGGATGGTTCGACAAACGTTTTGCCTATGATGTTTCTATGCAAACACCTTTGATCGTAAGGTGGCCGGGACATATCAAACCTAATTCGGTGAGCAATACACTTGTTCAGAATATAGATTTTGCTCCTACTATTCTTGATATTGTTGATGCAAAAATTCCTGAATGGATGCAGGGAGTAAGTTTGAAACCTTTACTTACCGGCAAACAAAAAGATTTTTCGAGAAAATATTTATACTATCATTATTATGAATTTGGGAAAGATCATACTGTTATTCCGCATTTGGCTATTCGTGGCGACCAGTACAAACTCATTTACTTCTATACTGTGAATGAATGGGAGCTTTATGATCTGAAAAAAGATCCCGGAGAACAACATAATCTTATTTCATTACCACAATACCAGGCCACCATTAAACAATTGAAGGCTGAATTAAATAAACTGCGTGATCAGTACGACGATCATGAACCAGCCGGTGAACTGGACAAGCCAAAAGCTTTTTGATTCTGTTTGATCTTGCTTCCATATTCACTGATCAATTCCGCTACTAAAGCTGTCCATCCGGTCTGATGAGACGAACCCAATCCACGTCCTGTATTACCGTGGAAATATTCGTAGAATAATACGAGATGTTCATTCCCGGGTTGCTTGTAGAACCAACTATAATCACCATACAAACGACGATTACCATCAGCATCTTTTTCAAACAGACTGATCACTCTTTTTGTTAACTCATCGGCCACTTGTGATAGATTCATCTTCATTCCAGAACCTGAAGGATATTCAACAAATAAAGTATCGCAATAAAACTCGCCATATTTACGGATCGATTGAATGATCAGAAAATTGATCGGCATCCATACCGGTCCGCGCCAATTAGAATTCCCGCCAAACATATCCGAAGTCGAATCGCCCGGATCGTAGCGTATCGTATAGGTATTACCCTCCACTACCACTGAATAAGGATGCTCATCATGATATTTTGATAAAGCTCTTATTCCTCCTTCGGACAAAAACCCACTTTCATCCAGCAATCGCTGCAGCAGGTCAACCAATCGTTCTTTAGGAACAAGAGATAACAAAATTTCTCCATCATCACTCCTTTCCTCGTTGGGCCAGAATTTATTATTCTTTTTCCGGTAATCTTCAAACCAGTTAATTCTTTTTTTGAAATCTCCAAGTTTATCCAGCACCCGCTTACTGATCGATGAAACGGCATATAAGGGAGTAGCCCCGACAATAGATTGAATACGGAGAGGTATCGGATCGTCATCGCTGATGCATAATACGTCATAAAAGAATTTATCCTCCTCATTCCATAAACCATGTTCATTTAATGATTCTGCAATAAGCACAAAATGCTCAAAGAATTTTGTGGCGGTGTCCTCAAATGATTCATCATGCATGGCGATCTCGATAGCCATTTCCATCATATCGAGTGCATAGGTTCCCATCCAACTGGTACCATCCGCCTGCTCCAGTTGCATTTCACCGGGAAAATGAAAGCTGCGATTGAAAACTCCAATATTATCTAATCCAAGAAATCCGCCCTCAAAGATGTTATTCCCTCTTACATCTTTCCGGTTGATCCACCACGTAAAATTGATCAACAGTTTATGAAATACTTTTTTTAGAAAATTGATGTCGCCGGTTCCCGTCCGCTTCTTTTCAATATTATATACCTGCATCGCCGCCCATGCCTGTACAGGAGGATTCACATCGCTGAAGTTCCATTCATAGGAAGGCAACTGTCCATCGGGCTTCATATACCATTCCCGCATCACGAGCAATAACTGGTGCTTTGCAAATGTGGGATCCACCACTGCCATGGAGATACATTGAAAGGCAAGGTCCCAGGCTGCATACCACGGATACTCCCATTTATCAGGCATCATAATTATATCCTGGTTCTTCAGATGCGTCCAATCACTGTTACGGCCCGTTTCTTTTGAATTGCTTACCGGCGTGATACCATCACTGCTCGTCAACCATTCTTCCACATCGAAATGATAATATTGTTTACTCCATAAGATCCCGGCCAACGCCTGCCGCTGTATCTGCGCCATTCCTTCACTCATCCCTTTTGGTAATATGGCTGTATAAAAATCATCGGCCTCCTGCTTACGCTCTTTGAATATTTCTTTGAACCCCCTTATGAAAGGATTGTCAACAGGCTTACTGGTTAGCCTGCAATAAATTGTTTTCGTAGCGCCGCCGGCAATTTTCATCTTATAAACAGGTGAACACTTTGTTCCCTGTTTCTTTTTGGAAAGTTCTGCAACATTTTTCCCTTTAATGATCGCATCATGAAAAGCATCTTTGACAAAAATGCTTCTGTTCGGCTCTCCCTTTACAATGGCGGTATTGGTTTCATTCTCTGTAAAAAGGATCTTGTCTGCAGGCTGAAAATAAAAATAATAATCCCCCAGGCGTTCATGCACCGCTCTTACAGACGTCTTTGAAAGATAGTTGATAGATGGTCTCTCCTTCAGTATGCCGTGAGCCCAGCGATTGTAAAACCACAACGTAGGTAATAAAGTTATATCGGCGGCTTTGGTGTACTTGTTCGTAATATCAATTTTTATAAAAGTATCTTCCGCGCTTTGTTTAGCATAAGTTACCAATACGTCAAAATACTGGTTGTTATTAAAAACACCGGTGTCTAGTATTTCATATTCGGGATCTTCTTTGGTTCGCTTCTGATTTTCCTGTCTTAATTTTTCGTACGGGAATGCCTGTTGCGGATATTTATACAGGTACTCCATATAATAATGCGTGGGAAGATTGTCGAGATAGTAATACAACTCCTTTACATCCTCACCGTGATTACCTTGCGGATTGCTTAATCCGAATAATCTTTCTTTTAGTATCGTGTCATTGCCATTCCACAAAGCGACACAAAAACACAGGTTACCAAAATAATCGGATATGCCGCCCAGCCCATCCTCACCCCACATATAAGATCGGCAATGAGCATGATCAAACGGAAAATAATGCCAGGCATCACCATTGGCACTATAGTCTTCCCGCACAGTGCCCCATTGACGTTCGCTCAGGTATGGTCCCCATTCGGCTAATGGAATCGGTTTGGTAGCATTTACTGCCAGTCGTTGATGTTCTGCTGTCATTCTATTTATTTGCAGCCATTAATTTCCGGTAGAATTTTTATGATGTAGCCAGCTGTATTGCTACTATCATCGTCCCTTGTGTCACACACTTGTACTGCATTAATTCTACTGAGCATGTTCGAACTTCATACAGCAATGCAATAGCTCAATAGCAAATCGTTGCGGCAAAATTAACTTATCATGATTAATTTCTTCAATAACACTATCCACACAGGCTATTGATATTTCTTCTGCAGATCGAAAAGAATTTTTTTATCCGCTTCATTAATGAGCTTAGTAGAATCCATTGGAGTAAAATGTATTTTGAATGACTGTATCGCGGCTGTACTGTCCTTAATATTATATCCCACGATCCGCAAGGCCTGCAACGCATTGAAGTTTTCCGGCACAATTACATTCGTGGTATCATACCATAATCCATATCCACTGTCGGCAAGCTTTTGCCAGGGGAAGAACCTGCTCGGATCCACCTTTCTGCCCGGTGCAACATCCGCATGACCCACAAAATTTGCAACAGGAATATTGTAGGCTCTTTTTAATCTTCCTAATAATTCTATCACGCTATTTATTTGTGCGTCGGTAAAAGGCTCAAAGCCATTATTATCAATTTCTATCCCGATACTGCAGCTATTTATATCGGTTGCATTGCCCCATTTACTCACACCTGCCTGATGTGCTCTCAACAGATCATTAAGCATGTGATGAACCGTTCCATCCCTGCATACCACATAATGAGCGCTGACTTGTGTTCTCGGTAAAGTAAATGTCTTCAGAGTTTGTTCGCAGCTATTTTGCGCCGTATGATGGATCACTACAAAATTGGGGCGACGCATCGTGAAGTTCGTGGTTCCTACCCATGGCGATGAATAGTTCAGCCCCGCCGAATCATTGACAGGATATTCACGCAACAATTTTGAATACTCCTTTGATTGTTTTTTATAGGCTTTATTAGTTGTCGCATACGGATTGCGTGAACAACTAATAACAAAGGTTATCAGGACAAATAGGCTTAGCCGGAATAATTTAACCATAAGCAAATGTAGGGCGATAACGGAAAATTCAGTTCATCAAACATTCAAATGACATTCGTTTATAGGTACTGGCGTACCTTCATCAAAAATTTTTTAGATGGCGGCACATTTTGGAATGATCGGGCTGGGCACAATGGGAAGCAATCTTGTGTTGAATGTGGCGGAACACGGCTTCGAAGCCTGCGGCTATGACCGTGACCCCAAACAACAGAAAAAATTGATGGATGAGGCGAAAGGAAAAACAGTAACAGTAGCTGCTTCATTAAATGAATTTATAAATGCACTCGAAGCTCCGCGTATCGTCATGCTGCTGGTCCCCGCAGGAAAGATCGTTGATGCAGTGTTGACTGATCTCTTACCATTGACGCAAAAAGGAGACATCATCATTGACGGCGGCAATTCCCATTTTATAGATACGGAAAGAAGATATAAACAATTGCAGGAGTCGGGCATTCACTTTATCGGCATGGGTGTAAGCGGTGGCGAAGAAGGAGCAAGATATGGTCCAAGCCTGATGCCGGGCGGTAACGAGGAAAGTTATGAACGCGTAAAAAAAATTCTGGAAGCTATCGCTGCTAAAAGCGATGAAGGTCCTTGTGTTGCTTTTATGGGTAATAGTTCAGCGGGCCACTATACCAAAATGGTACACAATGGCATCGAATATGCCATGATGCAACTTATCAGTGAGGTGTATGGTATATTAAAAAATGTAGGAAAATTTTCAAATAAAGAATTGCATGAAGTATTTACCGAATGGAATAAGACAGGACTCCAGTCTTTTTTAATTGAAATAACTGCTGATATATTTCTTAAAAAAGATGATGATACAGGAAAAGATCTTGTAGACCTGGTGCTGGACAAAGCCAAACAAAAAGGCACCGGCATGTGGACCAGCCAAAGCGCCATGGATCTGAATGTGCCTATTCCGATGATTGATGCTGCGGTGAGTATGCGCTATATATCTTCATTAAAGGATGAACGGGTAACAAATTCAAAGTTGTACTCTTTTACGGCAGATAAAACTTCTGTTTCAAAACAAGAACTGGTTGCTCTTTGCAAAAATGCGCTTCACTTCGGATTTATGTTGTCGTATGCGCAGGGGCTTGTTCTTTTGTCGGTCGCTTCTTCACAATATAATTATGACATTAATATTGCAGAAGTTGTTCGGGTGTGGAAAGGCGGCTGCATTATCCGTTCTGTATTATTGAATGATCTGCGCAAAGCCTATTTGCAGGACAGTTCATTGACCAACATTATTTCATCTCCATTATTTCATCCCGTGTTTGATGAATTAAGAAAAGATGTGGTGTCGCTGCTGAAACTGTCAATGGACAATCATTTGCCGGCTGCAACATTTGCCGCTTCACTGAGCTATTTCGACGCCAGCATTTCAGGAAGGCTTCCTGTCAATCTTATCCAGGCACAACGTGATTATTTTGGTGCACACACGTATGAGCGAATTGACAAAGAAGGGATATTCCATTCGCTATGGGAAAATAAACCGCCGGTAGTTGTGTCAGAGCAAAAACCGAAAGAAGATTAAAAGAAATACTATGATCAAAAAAAATTCATCGGCTGCGAATATTGTCATATTCGGAGGCAAAGGCGATCTCGCATGGAGAAAACTATTTCCTGCTTTTTATAATCTTTATATCAATAATTTTCTCCCGGAAAATTTTGCCATCTATGGTGTGCATTATGAAAAAATGGATGAAAAAGTGTACGAAGCGCATTTACTTGAAGGCATCAATACTTTCTCCCGAAGTGGCAAAGCCAAAAAAAATGAATGGAAAAAATTTGCTGAACATATCTTTTATTTCGAAGGAGACTTCATGGCAGATGACACATTCAGGCGGCTGGGACACAAGCTTGATCAAAACGATAAAAACTGGAAAACCCATGGCACACGTCTTTTTTATTATTCTGTTTCTCCCCGTTTTATTGAGCCCATTTCATTAAATCTCGCTAAACATAAATTAGCTGCTGACGATTCCCTGGATAAAATTGTGGTTGAAAAACCTTTTGGCAGTGACTGGCATACTGCTCATGAGCTGAACCAGCTATTGCTGAAACATTTTAAAGAAAAGCAAGTATATCGTATTGATCATTATCTCGGCAAAGAAACGGTCCAAAATCTCATGACCTTCCGTTTTGCAAATATTGTTTATGAGTCGGTCTGGAATAACAACTATATTGATCATGTACAAATAACGGTAGCAGAAAATATTGGAGTAGGTGGTCGCGGAAACTATTACGACACTGCAGGCGCTTTGAAGGATATGATCCAAAATCACCTGTTACAATTGCTTTGTGTGACTGCAATGGAGCCACCCATATCAATGGATGCAGAAGATATACGCAACAAAAAAGTAGATGTTTTAAAATCTGTTCGTCCATTAACAAAAGCCGATGTAAAGAAAAACGTAGTAAGAGGGCAATATGATGAAGGAACAATAAATAGTAAAAAACAAAATGCTTACAGGAAAGAAAAGAATATTAACCCAAGATCGAACACAGAAACATTTGTTGCGCTCAAATTGTTTATTGATAACTGGCGCTGGCAAAATGTTCCTTTCTATTTGCGGACGGGCAAATGTCTTGAAAAAGCAACCTCATTAATTGTAATTCAATTCAAACAAATACCGCATAATTTATTTGGCAATAAAATAATGACGGATCCGAAGCCCAACCAGCTTATTATAAGCATACAACCCGAAATGGAGATCACTTTACTATTTCATGCAAAAGAACCAGGAGTAAAATTGCAAATCAAACCTGTCGAAATGGATTTCACTTACAAGGAAAGTTATGATATCCCTGTGCCTGAAGCTTATGAAACATTACTGCTTGATGCACTTGGATGTGATGCAACCTTATTTATGCGCGCCGACCAGGTAGAGGCAGCCTGGAAAGTGGTAACCCCGATTCTGGAAACATGGAAAAAAGGCTCCGCCCCGCGCTTTCCCAACTATAAACCCGGGAGCTGGGGTCCGAAAGCGGCAGAACGTTTGATACAAAAAGATGGGTTTAGCTGGACCTTGCTTCCCGAAAATGGAATGATCAAAAACAAAGTGAAGAAAGTGAAATGAAAACTATTCCCGAGAGAACAATTTGGAAAGATCATGAAGCCATGAGCCTGGCAGCCGCTCATTTTTTTGTTGCTGCTTGCCACCAGGCTATTGCAAAAAACGGAAAATTTTCTGTAGCGCTTTCAGGCGGCAATACGCCTAAACGTTTTTATGAAATTCTGGCCTCCACGGAATTCAATAAAAATATTCCCTGGAAAAAAGTGTTTATTTTTTGGAGCGATGAACGGTTTGTTATTCAAACATCTCCGGATAGCAACTACAATATGGTGAGGAAAAGTCTTCTTGATAAAATTGATATCCCACCTAAAAATATTTTTCCTGTGCCGGTTACTGGTGATCCTGAACAAAATGCACGGCAATATGAAGCGACTGTTAAAAGATTTTTTGCCAATAAACAGGCTGCTTTCGATTGGGTGTTATTAGGTACCGGCAATGATGGGCATACAGCTTCATTGTTTCCTAACACGCCTGTTTTGATAGAGAACAGGAGATTGATAAAACAGGTATGGCTGCAGGATAAACAATCCTGGCGCATCACCTTCACTTATGCGCTAATTAACAGGGCCAAACAAATTATATTTTTAGTATCAGGTAAAGAAAAAAGACCGGTGATAAATGCAGTCTTTAATAAGCCCGCAAAAAAAATTTACCCGGTTCAATATGTCAGCCCCAAAAAATCTTTATGGATAATTGATAAAGCAGCGGCCGGTTAAGCAATCCTTATGCTTTTATTTTCATTTGATTAATTTTTCCACTTTTTTATTCGTGGTACTTTTCTTGGAAGGATAACAGGTATAATTGATTTTTCATCCTTAAAATAAATAATTATGGCAAAGCTTAGCAATAAGAAGGTAGCCATCCTTACTGAAAACGGTTTTGAAGAAGTGGAACTAACAAGTCCTAAAAAAGCCCTGGAAGAAGCCGGAGTAAAGGTTCATATCGTTTCTCCTCAAAAAGAAAAAGTCAAAGCATGGGATCATGACCATTGGTCAATTGAATTACCGGTGGACGTATCCGTTGAAAAAGCCAATGCAGATGACTATGATGCTCTCGTTATCCCGGGAGGAGTTATTAATCCTGACAAAATGAGAGTAAATAAGAATTGTGTGGAATTTGCTCAACAGTTTTTGGAAGCAGGTAAACCCGTAGCTGCGATCTGTCATGGCCCGCAATTGCTGATCGAAACTGGTTTGATCAGTGGTCGCAATATGACATCTTATCCTTCTATAAGAACCGACCTGGAAAATGCAGGCGTAGTATGGGAAGATAAAGAAGTGATCGTTGACAATGGTTTGGTGACAAGCCGAAGCCCTAAGGACCTGGAAGCATTCAATAAAAAAATGATCGAAGAGATCGGCGAAGGCAAACATTCACCGGCAGCTTATACTCCGACTCCTTCGCATTAAGAAAGGAGTTGTCTTCTATAAATTAAACCACCGGAAAGGTGGTTTTTTTTATAATTCAATTGGATATTCTACATATTTCTTCTATACTGGCCACCTACCTCATAAAGTGCGTGAGTAATTTGTCCCAATGAGCAATACTTCACTGTTTCCATTAGTTGTTCAAACAAATTACCATTATTAATCGCTACTTCTTTTAATCTCTTTAACTGTTCTGAGCTTGTCGAAGAATCACTCTTAGCTTCGTTCCTTTTCCAGAATGCTTTCAGATTACTTATCTGTAATTCTTTTTCCTCTGGCGTACTTCGTATCACTTCATTAGGAATAATGGTAGGACTTCCTTTTTTATTTAAAAATGTATTCACTCCAACTAACGGCAATTCTCCTGTATGCTTTTGATGTTCATAGAATAAACTTTCTTCCTGTATTTTATTACGCTGGTACATTCTTTCCATAGCGCCTAATACGCCACCACGTTCTGTCAAACGGTCAAACTCGGTAAGTACTGCTTCTTCAACAAGATCGGTCAACTCTTCAATAAGGAAAGAACCCTGGTTGGGATTTTCATTTTTTGCCGTACCTAATTCCCGGTTAATAATAAGTTGAATCGCCATGGCTCTTCTTACGCTTTCTTCCGTTGGTGTTGTTATCGCTTCGTCATACGCATTGGTGTGAAGTGAATTGCAGTTATCATAAATAGCATATAAAGCCTGCAATGTTGTCCTTATATCATTAAAATCTATTTCCTGTGCATGCAAACTTCTTCCGGATGTCTGGATATGATACTTCAACATCTGGCTGCGTTTGTTGGCCTTGTATTTATATTTCATAGCCTTTGCCCAGATCCTCCTTGCCACGCGGCCGATTACACTATACTCTGGATCCATTCCGTTACTAAAGAAAAAGGAAAGATTGGGAGCAAAGTCATCAATACTCATCCCCCGGCTGAGATAGTATTCAACATAGGTAAATCCATTGGCCAGAGTAAACGCTAATTGAGTGATCGGATTCGCTCCCGCTTCTGCAATATGGTAACCGCTGATAGACACACTGTAAAAATTGCGAACCTTGTTCTGAATAAAATATTCCTGTACATCTCCCATCAGTTTCAAAGCAAATTCCGTGGAGAATATACAGGTGTTCTGTGCCTGATCCTCTTTTAAAATATCTGCCTGCACCGTCCCTCTTACCTGCGATAGCGCATCGGTTTTTATTTTTTCATATACATCTTTTGGTAAAACATCTGATCCGGATAATCCAAGTAATCTTAATCCTAAACCGCTGTTTCCTGTAGGCAACCCCCCCCTGCCCTCCAAAGGGGGGTTCATAGATTCCGAAAGAAGAGGAAGTTCTTTCGGATGAATGGGTTTACCATCAGTTCCGATATATCTCGGGAGATCATCAATATTATATTTTGATTCAATGATCTTATTGACCTCTTCTTTTAAATTATTTTGTACAATATATTTTTCACATTGCTGATCAATCGCTGCATTCATAAAGAAAGCTAATAGCATCGGCGCGGGACCATTGATGGTCATACTTACCGAAGTCCGGGGATCGCAAAGATCAAATCCGCTATATAATTTTTTTGCATCATCAACGGTAGCAATACTTACACCGCTGTTGCCCACCTTGCCATAAATATCAGGGCGATGATCAGGATCTTCACCATATAGTGTTACACTATCGAACGCGGTTGACAATCTTTTTGCGGGTTGATCTACGGATACATAATGAAACCTGCGGTTAGTTCTTTCGGGACCTCCTTCACCGGCAAACATTCTTGTCGGGTCTTCGCCTTCTCTTTTTAACGGGAACACACCGGCGGTAAATGGAAAATGACCCGGTACATTTTCCTGCGCTTCCCATTTTAAAATATCTCCCCAATCCTTATATTTTGGCAAAACAACTTTCGGTATTCTCGTTCCGCTCAGGCTTTTGGTAAACATTGGTTGCCTGATCACTTTATCTCTCACAGTATATTCATAATAATCTTTTTCATATTCCTTTACCTTTTCTTGCCAGTTATCCAGCAGTTTTTTACTGACGGGAGTAAGCTGGTCATTAAAGTAATTGATCTGTTCTTCTATTGCACTGGTAACAGATGCATCTTTGTCTTTCAGTATATCCAACACACCACGCAGTTTATAAAGTTTTGAGGCAATAGCAGCCTGTTCCATTACTAACTTGTCATAATCCCTGTTATTTTCTGATATTTCAGAAAGGTAACGGATGCGGCCAGAGGGAATAACAGCCTGTGAAACTTTAGCTGTCTCGGCAAAATGGAATTCACCAAAAGTGACATTGGTCTTTGCTTCAATTTTTTTCAGCAGCAATTCAAATAAGTGATTCACCCCGTCATCATTGAACTTGCTGGCCATAGTTCCGACTATCGGCAATTCATTATCCTTTGCAGTAAATAACTGGTGATTACGTTTGTATTGTTTTCTTACATCAGCTAATGCATCTAATGCGCCGGCTTTATCAAATTTATTTATGCAAATAAGATCTGCATAATCGAGCATATTGATCTTTTCCAGTTGCGACGCAGCCCCGTATTCCGGCGTCATCACATACATACTCACATCACAATGATCCAAAATAGACGCATCGCTCTGTCCAACACCAGCAGATTCTAAAATTATAAGATCGTATCCGGCTACCTTGCATATATCTATAGCTTCCTGCACATGTGAACTCAATGCAGTATTATCATCTCTTGTTGCAAGACTGCGCATATATGCTCTTGGATGCGAGATGGAATTCATCCTTATCCTGTCGCCAAGTAAAGCGCCGCCGGTTTTTTTCTTAGAAGGATCAACAGAAATAACAGCAATGGTTTTATCTGTAAAATTTTGGAGGAAACGACGAACGATCTCATCCGTCACCGATGATTTTCCTGCACCGCCGGTTCCTGTCATGCCGAGTACAGGTGAGCTGACTTTTAATATCTGACTTTTGACTTCAATTCCATTTTCCGCATTGGTTATTTCTCTTGCGATCTTCCTTATATCTTTCGCTTCCCCAAGCGTCAGCTTCGTTTTATAGTCTGCAACACCATTTAACTGCACATCGCAGCTCTTAATTACATCCTCAATCATCCCTTCCAGCCCCATCTTTCTCCCATCGTCAGGCGAATAAATACGGGTAATACCATATTTATGCAGTTCTTCAATTTCATTTGGCAAAATCGTCCCGCCGCCGCCGCCAAATATCTTTATATGCCCACAACCATTCTCATCAAGCAAGTCTTTCATGTATTTAAAAAATTCCACGTGACCACCCTGGTAAGAAGTTATGGCGATACCCTGGACATCTTCTTCAATTGCTGTTTCCACGATTTCTTTCACCGAACGATTATGTCCAAGATGAATGATCTCCGCGCCTTTGCTCTGCAAGATGCGACGCATGATATTAATAGCAGCATCATGACCATCAAATAAACTGGCCGCCGTTACGATTCGTATCTTATTTGTGGGTTGATAGCCCATGTATAGTGATTAACATGTAAAATTAAGTGTTTTGACACAAGCTTAACAATGACAGCTTATATTAAAACCCCCGCGACTGTTATATAATAAACCGAAATTTCATTTTGAAACGAGTTGAAAGATCAATTAAATTAAAAAAATCATTTTTTGTAAATTTGTATCACCAGTCCCGATAACCTGCCTTCTTTTATACAGAATCCGGCTATCCCGGCTTTGAATTTTTAACTTATTAATGTCCGACAGAATGTCTTTACGCCAATTTATCACCGCCAGGAAATTATTAAGACCTTTCACCCTTGTTACCAATACAGCGATCTACGGTTGGAAAGAAGTAGCCAAAAAATTCGGGTTGCATGAAGATCTTTATTATAATCCACTTCATAAAAAACTTTCCAGGCCCGTTACCGTGATCCTGATCGGCGCCGGTCACAGAGGTTCTATTTATGCCGATTATGCAACTAAGAATCCTGATGAAATGAAAGTGATAGGAGTAGCGGACCCTAATTCTCATCGTTTACAAAAAACATCACGGATTCATAAGATCAAAACAGAAAATTGCTTTAAATCCTGGGAAGATGTTTTTAGTCGTGAAAAATTTGCCGACGCTGTAATCATTGCTACTCATGATCAGTTGCATACAGCCCCCTGTCTGAAAGCGCTTGACGCAGGTTATGATGTTTTATTGGAAAAACCCATCGCTCCGACAGAAGAAGAATGCAGGCAGATATTAGCAAAAGCGAAAGAGACCGGGCGAATTGTTGGGGTTTGCCACGTACTTCGCTATACTCCCTACTTCCGTGAACTGAAAGAGTTAGTAGATGCAAAAATGATCGGCGAAGTGATCAGCATACAGCACCTAGAACCCATTGAACATATTCACATGAGCCATTCCTATGTTCGCGGAAACTGGCGCAACAGCAAAACAGCTACACCGATCATATTAGCCAAGTCCTGTCACGATACAGATATTATTCGCTGGCTGGTGGACAATGATGCAGACAATGTACACTGCTTTGGAAATTTGAAATGGTTCAAAGGGACAAATGCGCCTGCCGGAAGTACAGAACGTTGCACCGACGGATGCGCAGTAGAACATACCTGTCCCTATTCAGCGCTGCAAATTTATTACCGTGATAGAAAAAGATTGTATGTATTCGATCTTCCGGAAGACAAAAGTAAATGGGACAAAATTATCCTGCATGGCTTAAGGACCACCGATTATGGCCGTTGTGTGTATCGTATGGATAACGATCAACCTGATCACCTGACGGTAAATATTTTATTTAAGAATGGAGTGACGGCCGCATTCTCGATGGAAGCCTTTGTTTCCTATGAAGGTCGTCGCACCCGCATCATGGGATCAATGGGTGACATCACCGGGGATATGGAAAGTTTTACCCTTACTACTTTTAAAACTGGAAAAAGAACGACCTGGAGCATGAAGACTGATGCACATGGAGGTGGTGATCATCCACTAGTAAAGGACTGGGTACAAGCAGTCGGTCAGCAAAATCCGGCGCTGTTGAGTTCTTCTATTGATGTATCCGTCGAAAGTCATCTTATAGCTTTTGCGGCTGAAAAAAGCCGGCAAAGCAGAACTATTGAAGACATAGTGATTTAAAATAAACTCCCCGATCACGGAGATAGATCTTTTGCTGAAGTTTTAAAAAAGCGAAACGTTTTTACCAGAACAATAGGTTGACTATTTTATACATTTGTCCTATGCAAGCCTTGATCGAAGCTATTAAAAATCTTTATACCGAATGGAAAGGCATTGAGCCCTTGTCCGTTGACGTCTTACCAATTTCTGGCAGTGAACGTCGCTATTTCCGTTTGCATGAAACTGGCGGCTCTGTTATAGGTACCTTTGGCGCCAATGTGAAAGAAAATGAATCTTTCATTTATTTTTCCAGAGCATTTTCATAAAAAAAATCTGGCCGTCCCTGAAATATATGCAGTAAGTAATGACCGGATGTATTACCTACAGAAGGATTTTGGAAATACATCGCTGTTAAATTGCCTCGAAGCCGGCGGCTTCACACAGCCTGTTTATGATCTCTTCAAAAATAGTTTAGCAGCATTAGCCTCTTTACAGGTGAATGGCGACAAAGGTCTTGATTATAAAAAATGTCTTACTAATAAAGAGTTCGGCAAGGAAGCCATCATGGCCGACCTGCTTTATTTCAAATATTATTTCCTGGATGCATTGCGCAAACCGTATGATAAGCAGAAGCTGATTAAAGATTTTGAAGCGCTAAGCAATTATCTTACTCATACCGAGTACAAATATTTTATGTTTCGCGATTTTCAAAGCAGGAATATTTTTATAGAAAAAGATAACAGCGTTCACTTCATAGATTACCAGGGCGGAATGAAAGGAGCTCCTCAATACGATGTGGCCAGTATGCTTTGGCAGGCAAGAGCCAATCTTCCAGGCGAATGGAAAGAAAAACTGCTGGCTGATTATATGGATGTTTTTGAATTACTGATTGATGCGCCGCTGGATAAAATGATCTTTCGCAGTCAATATAATGGTTATGTTTTAATACGATTATTGCAGGTACTGGGAGCTTATGGTTTCAGAGGTCTGTTTGAACGTAAAGCACAATTCCTCACGGCCATTCCCTTAGGACTACATAACCTGAATGATTTTTTTAAAAACCAGAGTATTGGTATTTCCGTTCCGGAATTCAGAAAAGTGTTGGATATATGTGTGGATGAAGAGGTGATCCAACAATTCACACCCACACAGGCGACAGATAAGACACCATTGATAGTTAAGATCAATAGCTTTTCTTATCGCAAAGGAATACCCCAGGATGATTCAGATAACGGTGGTGGTTTTGTATTCGACTGCCGGGGCATTCTTAATCCCGGTCGGATAGAGGAATTCAAAACGCAACATGGCAGAGATAAATCGGTGAAGGATTATTTGGAGCAGCAAACCCACATGCTGAATTACCTGAACAGTGTCTTTGATCTAGTAGACACAACAGTAGAGGAATATATCAAACGTGATTTTGAAAGTTTGATGGTAAGTTTCGGTTGCACGGGCGGGCAGCACCGGAGCGTGTATGCGGCTGATGCACTGGCAAGACATTTAAGAAATAAATTCAAAGTGAAGATCGAACTCAGACATCTTATCCAGGATGAAAAAAATTGGACCAATCCCCTTCCTGCTCCAAAATGAAAGCAATGATCTTTAGTGCCGGCCTCGGCACACGTTTTAAACCATGGACAGATAAACATCCAAAAGCGCTGGCATTGGTCAATGGCAAATCACTGCTTCAGAGAAATATAGAATACCTGCAGCAATTTGGAATAAAAGATGTCATCGTGAACGTTCATCATTTTGCCGGGCAGATCATTGATGCCGTAAAAGCGAGTAATGGCTGGGGAAGCCACATTACCATCAGCGATGAAACCGGTGAAGTACTGGAAACCGGAGGCGGTCTATTAAACGCAAAAGATCTCTTTACTCCTGGTGAGAAATTCATTACCTGCAATGTGGATATTCTTACCGATCTCGACTTCAATAAGCTGATCGGTTTTCACGAAAAAAACAAACCACTTATATCTTTTGCGGTTACCAACAGGAAGACCTCCCGCTATTTTTTATTTAATGAAGATAACAGACTTTGTGGCTGGCGAAATATCAAAACCGGTGAAGAACGAATAGAGGTCGCCAATGATGTGCTGGTGGAAAAAGCCTATAGCTGCGTGGTTGTTTTCGAGTATGATATTTTCAGGCTGATGCCTTTTACCGGAAAATTTTCCCTGGTAGATGTTTATTTAAAACTGGCTAAAGATCACCTGATCGTTGGTTATGATCATAGTGGCGATAAGTTTGCTGATGTAGGGAAACCCGGCAGCATCGAAATTGCCGGGTCGTTATTTGCCTGATCAAAGTGTGTTTCATCGACCATTTATCATAAATATTTTTAAATACCGGGTTAATGGTAGCCTTCCATGCCGCTATTTGCTTTATTTTACGTCCTCTATAAAAAATAAATTTCAACATGAAAAAATTTGTTTTAGCCTTTTGTGGTTTTCTCATTGGAATTATGTCGTTTGCACAATCCGTTTATGATGCCAAAGAAGCATTTAATCCACAGTTTTATCCATATCCCGGTAATGAATTTCGCAGTGCAAGCGGTGAGCCCGGACCTAAATACTGGCAGAATCGTGCTGACTATAAGATCAGTTGCACACTTGATACATTGAAGCATTCTGTTTCCGGTAATTCAGAACTTACCTATACTAATAACAGCCCGGATGACCTGAAATTCTTATGGCTGCAACTCGATCAGAATATTTACAAAAAAGATTCACGTGGTTCAGCTACTACTACAGAGGCAGGTGGTCGCTGGGCTAACGCAAAATTTACCAATGGTGATGAGATAAAATCTGTTTCTGTAGAGTACAATGGAAAGAAATCCGCTACGAAATATATTATTACTGATACCCGTATGCAGGTATGGTTGCCCGACGCGTTAAAGTCTTCTGGTGGAAAAATAAAAGTGAATATAGAATTTGCTTTTGAAGTGCCTGAGTATGGTACCGACAGGATGGGAAGATTGAATACAAAAAACGGTTGGGTATATGAGATAGCCCAATGGTTTCCCCGCATGTGTGTGTATGATGATATACAAGGATGGAACGTCTTACCCTATCTTGGCGCGGGAGAGTTTTATCTCGAGTACGGCGACATCGAATATACAGTGACAGCTCCGGCAAATCTTATTGTAGTTGGTTCAGGTGAATTGCTAAATCCGCAAGAATGTTTCACTGCCGATCAGAATAAAAAATACAATGACGCAAAAAATAGTGACAAGACAGTGACGATCCGCAGTGAAAAAGATATAACCGATAAAAATGCACAATCAAGAAATTCTTCTTCCACCTGGAAATTCAAAATTCAGAATGCCCGCGATGTAGCATGGGGAGCTTCAAGAGCATTTATACTGGACGCTGCACGCATCAATTTACCAAGTGGGAAAAAATCAATGGCAATTAGCGCTTATCCTGCGGAAAGTGCAAAAGATAAAAAAGGTAATGACTGGCGTCGCTCTACTGAAATGGTGAAAGGCGCTATTGAGCATTATTCCGGTAAATGGTTTGAATTTCCTTATCCTGCCGCTACCAATGTAGCCGGTATTGTAGGTGGTATGGAATACCCGGGTATTGTTTTTTGCGGATATACTTCAACCGGCGCTAACCTTTGGGGAGTTACTGACCATGAATTTGGTCACACATGGTTCCCTATGATCGTCGGCAGCAATGAAAGAAAATATGCATGGATGGATGAAGGCTTCAATACATTCATCAATGATCTTTCGACAGAAGCATTTAATAAAGGAGAATTCAAAGGTGCCAGTTTTTTTGACGATCCGACTTCTTCCTTCATGGTGAAATATGTATTCAGTGACAAAATGGACGGGCTTTATAACATCCCGGAGGTTATTCAACAAGAAAGTCTCGGTGTGGCTGCTTACATGAAACCTTCCATGATGCTTCATGCATTGCGTGATGCAGTTATCGGTCCGGAAAGATTTGATGCGGCATTCCGTGAATATGTGCACCGGTGGGCATTCAAACATCCAACACCGTGGGATTTCTTTCACTCAATGGAAAATGTGGCCGGTGAAGATCTCGCATGGTTTTGGAGAGGATGGGTATTGAATACATGGAGAATTGACCAATCGGTAAAAGGAGTTAAATATGTTGATAGTCTTCCCACGAAGGGAGCGGAGATCACACTGGAGAATATAGAGAAAATGCCAATGCCGGTTACAGTGCTGGTAAAAGAAGCAAACGGCAAGGAACATAAAATAAATCTGCCGGTGGAAATATGGCAACGAGGCGCTCAATGGACATTTGGCGTACCGACCACCAGTGAGATCAAAGAAGTTATTCTTGATCCCGACAGAAAACTTCCTGACTGGGACCGCAATAATAATAGCTGGAAGAGAGCTTTCTAGTTAGTGACAAACAGTTCCTTCTTAAATAAACGTTACTAATGAGCCGGTATAACTTACCGGCTTTTTATTTTGTACTATTTCACTGCTATCATACTGATCTCAACGTTTACAAATTTGGGAAGTGCGGCAACCTGCACGGTTTCCCTGGCAGGATGATCACCGTTAAAATATTTTCCATACACCTCGTTGATCGCGGAGAATTGATTCATGTCTGTAATGAAAATAGTTGTCTTGATCACATGGTTAAAACCCATATAAGCTGCTACAAGAATGGCTTCCAGGTTTTTCATTACCTGGTGTGTTTCTTCCTGTATGTCCTTTTTTTTCAATTCCCCGCTTTTTGGATCAATGCATATCTGGCCCGAAACATATAATGTATCACCTGCCATTACCGCCTGGTTATACGGGCCGATCGGTGAGGGAGCATCGGCAGTGGTTATTATTTTTCTATTCATGTTCTAAATTTTAAAAAACGGACAACGAATATAGCTTTATACACTTTCTTTGCAAAAAATGACTATGAAGATCGTGTTGCTGGCAAATAACGAACAGAAATCCGAGCTGATCCGGGATGAGCAACCTGTGAGTACGGGAATAACCTGGTTAAGCGATCTATCGCAATTAAAAGATCTTCCGGATGTGGATGCCTGTATTGATCTTCTTTTTGATGAAACAACACAGCGTATAAACAAATTATCAGAACTGCGGCCGCAGGTAGTTGTTATAAATTCGGTCATAAACCCATTAAACGAATTGACGTCCGGCTTTATCCGCATCAATGGCTGGAATACTTTTTTGCAAAGACCAACGATAGAAGCATCGGCAGTGGATGGACTGAAAAAAAAAGCGGAAGATGTTTTCTCCGTTTTTAGTAAAAGAACAGATTGGATTCCGGATATTCCCGGCTTTGTATCGGCGAGGGTAATTGCCTGTATTATCAATGAAGCCTATTTTACTCTCGAAGAAAAAGTAAGCACAAAAGAAGAAATTGATACGGCTATGAAATTGGGAACTAACTATCCTTATGGTCCCTTTGAATGGTGTGAAAAGATCGGGGTAAAAAAAATTTATGCTCTACTCAACCGGCTATCAGAGGACCAAGAAAGATATAAGCCGGCAGCATTACTAACCAAAGAAGCGATTGCTTAATGTCACTCCTTTTAAATATTGACACCGCTGTAGATACGGCCTCGGTATGCGTATCAAATGATACCGAAGTGATAAAACTTGCATTAAATAAGAATCAGAAAGATCATGCCTCGTGGTTGCATATAGCAATCAATGAAGTGATAAGAGATGCAGGTATGAGTATGAGCGAGCTCGACGGTGTAGGTGTAAGTATCGGGCCAGGTTCTTATACGGGACTAAGGATCGGGCTTTCTTCGGCAAAAGGTTTATGCTATGCATTAAACATTCCGCTGATAACAGTTGGCACTTTGGAAATGATGGCTCATGCAGTAAAAAGCAACCCGGTTGATTTGATATGCCCACTTATTGATGCCAGGAGGATGGAAGTATTTACTGCTATCTATGATAGCTCATTCAAAGAGATCATTAAGCCCTGCGCAATGGTTGTGGATAAAAATAGTTTTGGCGATTTTCTTTCATTCCGTCGGATTATTTTTTGCGGAAATGGGTCAATCAAGTTACAATCCCTTATTTCTCATATCAATGCAATATTTGATGCTTCTAAAGTAACTGCAGCTGATTTGGTTCAGTTAACTCATACAAAATTTAGTGAAAAAAAATTCAGCGACCTGGCTTATTGCGAACCGCTTTATGTGAAAGAATTTTATACTACCTCCAGATAGATTTCGGAAAAAAAATTTGAGTTATTAACAATATTAATTTCCCCGATTTCTTATATGGAACTATTTTTGCATTTTATTTTTTAACGATCTAAACTATGAATAACTATATGCTGACATTGAATTCTTCGCCCGAAACCGGAGATATGCTGAAGCTGGATTTATTGAATGTAAAAAAAGCCTCACTCATATTAAGAGCCATTAATCATAAACTCAGGCAACAAATCCTTAAACTGATTGATGAGCATGGAAAGATTACCGTAACAGAGATATATGTGAAGCTGAGATTAGAGCAATCAGTGGCCTCCCAGCATCTTGCCATTCTTCGTAAAGCGGGCTTCGTAAAAACAGAACGGGAAGGTAAATTCATCTACTATACCGTAAACCCGGAAAGGCTGGAAGAGTTGAACAAATTTGTTGAATCTTTGTTGAACTGAACAGTTTAATTACCCTACCGCTTTCACAGTAAATCCTTTTATTGTTTATAAGGGTATTTTTGTGTAGGAAACTTTTTGCCTATGTATATCGAACAGCTATATACCGGCTGTCTTAGCGAAGCCGCTTATTATGTCGAAAGTAACGGTGAGGCGGCTATCATTGATCCTTTAAGGGATATTGATGTTTATCTTGAACTGGCGTCTGAACGAAAAGCAAAGATCAGGTACATCTTCGAAACTCATTTTCATGCAGATTTCGTCAGTGGTCATATTGATCTTAGCAAGGCAACGGGTGCGCCGATCATATATGGACCCGGTACTGAAACAAAGTTTCCCGTCCATGTTGCTAAAGATGGTGAGGTTTTCAGCATAGGTGATCTGACCATTGAAGTGATGCATACCCCCGGACATACACTGGAATCAAGTTGCTATTTATTGAAAGATGAAAAAGGAAAAGATCATTGTGTGTTTACCGGCGATACATTATTTGCCGGTGATGTAGGAAGGCCTGACCTGGCGCAAAAAACAAATGAATTAACTACTAATGACCTGGCGTCGATGATGTATGATAGTTTGCAGAAAAAAATAGCACCCTTAGCTAATGATGTGATCGTTTATCCCGCTCATGGTCCCGGCAGTTCATGCGGAAAAAATCTTGGTCCCAATACCCACAGCACTATCGGAGAGGAAAAAGAATATAACTATGCATTAAAAGCAGAGAACAGGGAAGAATTTATTAAAGCTGTGACAGATGGCATTCCACCGCCACCACAATATTTTCCCGTTAACGCCAAGATCAATAGAGAAGGCTACGATAGTATAGACGATATATTGTTAAACGGAATGAAAGCGCTTTCCGTCAATGATTTTAAAAAATTGATGGAAGATGATAATACAATCATTTTAGATACGCGGCGGGCGCCAGAATTTACTCATGGCTTTATACCCGGATCTATCAGCATTGGTTTAGAAGGGAGGTTCGCAGAATGGGCGGGTAGCTTACTGGCTTTTGATGCCCCTATTATTTTAGTAACCGAGACTGGAAAAGAAAAAGAATCAATAATCCGGCTTGCCAGGGTCGGGTTTGATAAAGTAAAGGGGTATCTGAAAGGTGGATTTAAAGCATGGAAAGAAAGTGGAGAAAGTATAGACATGATCATCGATGTGGAACCCGATGAACTGTTGATGGATATACCATTTGATCCCAACCTGGTGATATTAGATGTGCGCAGACCATCCGAATATTCCGAAGGTCATTTACCTGATACCGTAAATATTCCTCTCAGTGATATGACTGATCCCGGTACTATGGCCAATATAGAAGATCATCAAAATGTATATGTGCACTGCGGCGGCGGTTACCGCAGTGTGATCGCGTCGTCCTTATTAAAGCGGCAAGGCATCCATAATATACGCAATGTACTGGGGGGATGGAATAAGATAAAAGAGCAGGAAAAGGTAGAGATCGTGAAGGAGAAGAGTATGTTGAATTGACGTTCTTCGGTTTGTAAAACTTATTCTATTACTTTCCCATATTCTTCTTTCCATTCCCACTTCCATCTTCTATGGCTCCAAAGCCACATATCAGGATATTGACGAATAACATCCTCAAGATATTTTACAAATTTCCCGGTTAGTTCAATTTCTGTAAAACTGGTCGGATTCTCTTCAACCTCTGAAAAGATAGCTTCGTAGCGTCCTCGTTTTGTTTTATGAATGAAACAATAAACGATAACGGTATTACCGATAATAGCATTTTTGCCAGGACCTTTTACAAATGGAGTCGCCCGTCCGAAAAAATTAAACCACAAAGCATTGTTCATGTTACCGGGATTTTGATCTGCCGCCAATCCAAGCAAATATTGTGTATTACGATATGGAAGAAAATCTTCCCGCATATGTGTAGCACGCAACATAACAGTGCCAAAACGTGAGCGCAATTTTAAAAATATACGTTCAAAATTTTTATTCTCAATAGGAATATATACTCCAAGGAAAGGGAATTCAATATTCATGGCTGCTGCTGCATTGCCCCACTCCCAGTTAAAATTGTGCCCAAGATGAAGCTGGACAGGTCTCCCTGATGCTTTAAAGGAATTGATCACTTCCCAGTTGCCGGTGAATCGTTTCTGAATGAATTTTTTTGAAGCGGATATCATTTTTATTGTCTCGACAAAAGTATCCAGGAGATTATGATAAAATTTTTTCGCTATTTTTTTTCTTTCCTCGTCAGATTTTTCGGGAAAAGCAATTTGCAGGTTCTTCATCACCACATCCTTCCGGTATTTAAAAACATAAAAGATGAGAACGTAGATACCATCAGAAATAAAATATAAGACCCGCATCGGTAAGCTGGAAACCAACCAGAGAAAACCATAAATTATGTAATACATGATGCGCAAAGATAGAAACTACAAGACGATATTCTGTACCAGTTCGCTCTTGTAAGGATAATCGGTATTATAATGAAGCCCACGGCTTTCTTTGCGGAATGCAGCGCCTTTTATAACAAGATATCCGATAGAGATAAGATTTCGAAGTTCCAGTAATGGAAGGGATATAGTTGTCGTCCCATATAATTGCTCGGTCTCTTCCCACAAAAGGTCAATGCGGCGCATGGCACGCTGCAAACGGACATCATTACGAACGATGCCAACATAATCGCTCATCACCTGTTGCAGTTCTTTTAAACTTTGTGTGATGAGGATCATTTCTTTGGGCTCACTGGTTCCCCGCGCATTCCAATCTGGAATTTTATCATTAAAAGAAACAGTACTGATATTATTTACAGCCTCCGTATAACAACGATGAGCAAAGACCATCGCCTCAAGCAATGAATTACTCGCTAAACGATTTGCACCATGCAGCCCGGTACTTGAACATTCCCCGCAGGCAAATAAATTTTTAATAGAGCTTCTTCCCCATTCATCCGTTTTGATGCCACCACAACTATAATGCGCGGCCGGCGCAACAGGTATCATGTGCTGGGTAATATCAATACCAATGCTTAAGCATTTTTTATAAATATTCGGGAAATGTTCTGTAAACTTCTCTTTACCGAAATGCCGGCAGTCAAGCCATACATGTTCGGTACCTGTCCGTTTCATTTCGCTGTCAATAGCCCTTGCTACAATATCCCTTGGCGCAAGGTCTTTCCTGGCATCATATTTTTCCATGAACGCATCGCCATCTTTATTTCTCAAAATGCCTCCATCGCCACGAACCGCCTCTGTAATTAAAAAAGCCTGTCCCTTCATTCCCGGCTCATACAACGCTGTGGGATGAAATTGGATGAACTCCATATTTTCGATACGTCCTTTGGCACGATACACCATAGCTACGCCATCGCCGGTTGCGATGGAAGGGTTCGTAGTCGTTCTATAAACTTGTCCATTGCCACCTGTGGCCAGTAACGTGATCTTAGCTAATATTTTTTCAACCTTGTTGGTATTAGCATTCAGCACATACACGCCATAGCATTCTATTTGAGGAGTTGCCTTGGTTACAAGATAACCAAGGTGATGCTGTGTGATGATGTCAATTACGAAACAATGCTTGATGATCTCTATGTTCGTTTGTTTTGCAACCGCCGTAAGCAATGCCCGTTCCATTTCCAGGCCAGTGACATCTTTATGATGAATAATACGAAATTCAGAATGCCCTCCTTCTTTTCCAAGTTTATAATCGCCGTCCTTTTCTTTATCAAATCTTGCTCCCCATTCAATCAGCTCCTTTACTCTTTCAGGTCCTTCCTTTACTACTATTTCTACTACATTTTTATTGCATAAACCATCGCCGGCGATCAGTGTATCTTCAATATGTTTTTCAAAACTGTCATTCTCCAGGTCATTCACCACTGCCACCCCACCCTGTGCATATTTTGTATTTGTTTCATCGGCAGCAGCTTTTGTCATCACCAGCACTTTTTTATCGGGATAATATTGCGCTACTTTCAATGCATACGTCAACCCGGCAATACCGGAACCCACAACAAGAAAATCTGTTTTTTGCATACCCCCATCCCCTAAAGGGGAGTTTTAATGTTTTCAGAATTATCAATGCTTACGTCCTTGCGAATATACTGTATTGCTCCCTCAATGATAAAAAGCTGCGCAAAGGCATACGTCAGCATGACCATTATTCCCGCGATCTCAAATGATTGGTAAAATTTATTTATCGCAAGTATTGAATCGGATATAACAAATAATGCAGCGCCGGATGCCATCAATTGTCCTGCTTTTCTATTTTTTATATACAGCATATGCATCGCCAGCATGAGCATGAAGCTGATCACAACACCGTAAATGCGAACAGGTAATTTCATATCTCCCAAATACGGAGACAGCAATGTGATCAAAGCCACGTAATAGACCCCCACGATAAGGAGCAACCATACATTGCCCTTTACATTTTCTTTTATTCTTACGTGGTGAAAGAAAACAATATAAAAGATATGAGCGATGAGGAAAGCGGACAAGCCAAGTAAAAAGAATAGTTCATCCCGGGGTTGAAATAATAATAACACATCGCCTATCCAGGAAAAAGCCAAAGCAGCCATTACCCATTTTTTCAATCCTGAAATAACTTTATCCGTTTGAAAAAGGAAATACAAACCGATAAAAACGACGATCATCGGTTTAGAAATATATTCAACTAACTGAATTTTTAATGCTACACCGGCAACATGAATTATGACTATAGCAATAAAGAAAATGATCCAGTTTTGCCTTTTCATATAAATTAAACACCAGTCGTTAAAATATTAAATCTCCTGATCTTTGAATAACCAGGAGATCGTAGGAATAGAACTATTCTAAATAATCAAGCTGCTGGCCGGCTCAACCCACGCTTCGCTTTCTTTCAAAAGGTTTATCAATTCATCAACAGCAATTTCGCTATTTAAGTTTCTCTTTACTATTTCTTTGCCCCTGTATAAAGTGATCTTTCCCGGACCGCTGCCTACATAACCAAAATCCGCATCGGCCATTTCGCCCGGCCCGTTTACAATGCATCCCATGATAGCGATCTTCACTCCCTTTAAATGATTGGTCACAGAACGGATCTTCGCAGTTGTTTCCTGCAGATCAAATAAAGTTCGCCCGCAGCTCGGGCAGGATATGTATTCTGTCTTTGATATCCTTGTTCTTGTTGCCTGCAAAATGCTAAAGGCAGTATTATTGATAAATTGTTCGGCCGTTTGATTCTGCAGATAATTTCTTCCCGATGCATTGACAGAGGATTGCTTGTCCTTGGTCAAATGGTAAGCTGCTGACGTCATGCCAAGACAAATGCCGTCACCAAATCCATCGAGAAATAACGCTCCTGTTTCGGTTGCAAAATGGATAAGATGCTCATCACTTGTTTCATTATTACTGTCTGTTATTAGTACAACCGGGTTTTTTATTTTTCTTTCCATCAGTTCAATAAACATCCGGCGGACAGATTGCATCGCGTTATTATTGGTACTACTCAGGCAAATAACAACTGCAGGGTCATTGGCAATTCTATCGAGATAGGGATTATCTTCACTATCGCTAAAGCAATCAATCATGACAAAATTTAATTCATTGCTTTTTGTTTTTGCTTCGGCATAACCGCTATCCTGGTAAATGGGGAAATATTTTGTCTTATCAGGAGCATTCTGCCATGCGCCGGGATAAACAATCACTTTCAATGTCCCGGGCAATGCAAAATCAAGTAACTGGTGACCGGTAAATATAAAGTCAGCAGCGGCATCACCGATGTTCCATTTATCAGTCGCTTCATCATAAGTATAACCAACACTTGTCAGGTCAGCAGCAGTTATTTTTTCTATCTTACTCAGATCGGCAATAACAACTGGCACATGTTTACCGCCTATATTATCAACCACAAAAGATTCTCTTCTTTGATAATGAAAAGGGTCGTATGGAAGCGAACTGATTGCCTTCACGACTTCCGACTTCCGGCCTCCAACCTCATACCTTTTCACTATATCCCTGCACACCGGAATCTCTACTTCAGGATCTTCCGTTAGTGATACACGTATAGTATCTCCCAATCCATCTTCCATTAATGTACCGATGCCAACAGCGCTTTTTATTCTTCCGTCTTCTCCATCTCCTGCTTCTGTTACACCAAGATGCAGAGGGTAACATTCCCCAAATTCGTCAAACATACTTTTTACCAATAAGCGATAGGCCTGCACCATCACCTGGGGGTTACTGGCCTTCATACTCAGCACTATATTATGATAGGTCTCATCTCTTGCTATTCTTAAAAATTCCATAGCGCTTTCCACCATTCCCATCGGCGTATCCCCATAACGACTCATGATGCGATCACTTAATGAACCATGATTGGTGCCGATGCGCATGGCAGTACCGTATTCTTTACAGATCTTTATCAGTGGAGTAAACCGGTCACGAATACGATCAATTTCTTCAGCATAGTCTGCATCGGTATATTCTATCAGTTGAAATTTTTTCTTGTCAACATAATTACCGGGATTGACACGTACTTTTTCAACTATGCGAGCAGCTATTTCCGCTGCATTCGGTGTAAAATGAATATCAGCAACAAGCGGAGTGTTATAACCTCTTCTTCGTAATTCATTTTTTATATTCAATAAATTCTCCGCTTCATTTTTGGATGGCGCCGTAATACGCACTAATTCAGAACCTGCCTCTATACAACAGATACTTTGTTCTACTGTAGCCATTGTATCCAATGTATCCGTAGTGGTCATCGTCTGCACCCGTATAGGATTAAAATTCCCCAGCAAAAGATCGCCGATCTTTACCTCCCTTGTTTTGAATCGTTTATATTCTTTGAGAGATTCACAATAAAACTGCATGATATCACAACCCTAACGGGTGTTTATTGAAATGCAAAAATATCACATACTTGCCACTATAAAGAGAGTTTATGGAATCATTAATGGATCTGTGCAATCCTTTCTGTGATCACCAGTCTTTTTTACCGCCCGAGCCTGTCTTTGATTTTTGCTGTTGTAATCTTTGCTGAAGTTCTTTTTCTTTCTGTTCAAGCAATTTGAGTTTTTGCTCTGCTTCTTTTTGATTCATTTTTGATTGCTGCTGCTTATTCTGTTGTTGCTTTTTCTTCTGATCTTCTTTTTTTGGCGGAGGGGGTGTTTTCTTTTTCAATTCCAGTAAGGCCTTTTGCAGATTTTCCCGCGCTTCCTTATCATTTGGATCCTGGCGCAAAGCATTTTTATAAGCGTCAATACTTTCTTCCAGCTTCTTTTGATTGGTAAGGGCTACACCTTTATTATAATATGATTTAGCCTTACTATCGGCATCCCGACCCTTAAACGCAAGCTCATCAAAAGACTTGACGGCATCTTCGGTTTTTCCGAGCCTGTAAATCGTATTGGCAAGATTGAATTTAGCTATGACGTTTGAAGAGTCTTTTGCCAGCGCATCTTCATACGCTTTTTTTGCCAGGTCATATTCTCCCTGCTTATAAAAATCGTTTGCTTCCCTTATGATATCGTCAACCTGCTGCGCCTGTACGAAAGAATGAAAGGCCAGAACGCTTATAGATAAATGGAGTAAATACTTTTTCATGCCGCAACCTTTTTTCTTTCAGGAATAAAATTTTCTGCCAATAAAAAGATCAGCATGGCGCCTGCAAACCACCAGTAATATGTCTTGAAGTTCATTAATGAAACATCACCAAATGCCTTACTTTCTATTTGTGACAAACTCTTTTTTACAAGATCAACTGCTTCATCACTGCTCTGTAACCGAACGTACACGCCATTAGTGTTTTCAGCTATCAGCTTTAATTCTTCTTCATTCAGTTTTGTTACTACTGTGTTACCAGTTTCATCTTTTTTATTCTCACCGGTAGCGGGGTCGGGAATATAAGAACCCTCCGGCGACCCAATACCTACTGTATTGATCATCATTCCCTGTTCAGCAAGATCACGGGAAGTTTTGTCAGCCTCGGGGTCGTGGTCCTCACCATCAGATATCAGTACTACAGCTTTGAATCTTCTGTCTGCGGTATTAAAAGCCCTGGCGCTCATCTTCAGTGCATCACTTATTACGGTGCCTTGCTGCGGAACTGCATCGGGACCCGCCGATGACACAAACATCTGTGCAGCGCTATGATCTGTTGTCAATGGCATTTGCATGTATGCTTTGCCTGCAAATAATACTAATGCAATCCTGTCATTAGGCATTGTACTCATCAGTCTACTGATGAATTGTTTTGCTCTTTCCAAACGACTGGGTTGAAGATCCGTTGCCAACATACTTTTGCTGACATCCATGGCTATTACCACATCAATTCCTTTTCTCAGATCGCTTTCTGAATCGCCGGGTTTACGAAGGTTCATTATGGCTCCTATTCCTGCAATCAGCGCCAGCAGAAGAAGAATAAATTTAAAATTGAATAACCTACGGGAAAAATTGCTGGTTAACTGTTGGATCAGTTTTTTATCTCCCATTTTTTTCACAACATTTTTTTTCCATCTCAGTAGTAAAACAAAAAGCAGGGTAAAAAAAGGGATGGCAGCCAGGCCCCAGGTATATTCTATATGTTGAAATTGAAAATTCAATTTGATATTAATTATCATTTTGTTCAACAACTACACCAAAAACGCATTTGTTCATTTTAAAATTGCACATGGCATTACATCACATCTTCCCTTCAAAAAAGCCCAATTGTTTTAAAATATCTTTCAGCATCTTCATCCTGGCACTGGACATATCAAAATTATGTTCCGGCGATTCTATATTCAACACAAAAAAATAGGGATGATTGTTTTCTTCTATCCAACCCACTACCCATCCAAGAGCATGGCCTGCTTCAGTAGTTCCCCAGCCGGTCTTATACCCCAAACGGTAATTGGCATTATCTTCAAAAAGCATGGCTCGCTTTACCATTTCCTGGTAGGTTCTGAAGAATGGAAGCTCATCGAAATATAATTTCTTAACGAGACCCTGTTGTTCAGCCGGCGAGATCTTCATGGAATTATCCAACCAGAAACTATCAATTGATGAACGGATCTTATACGCAGTATCACTTTTTCCCGCTGCATAGCCTAATGTATCGAGCCAATACTCCATCGTGTCTTTACCGATCCTGCGGGCAACTTCCTGGTAATAGTTAACAGCAGAAACACGAAAGGCTTTATACATCGTAAGGTCCTGGTTCCATTCAGGCACCCTTCTCACTACGCTGTCCCACTTTATGATCATACTGTCGCTGCTGATCTTCCCCGTCTGCAGGCCGATCAATGAATTAACAATTTTAAAAGTAGAAGCCGGCAAATAATTACTATCGCGCCAGCGTGATAAATTATACACTGTAAATCTCCCGGTGCCGTTGTCCATCAAAGAAAAACAGCCTTCCACTTTATTTTCATCAAAATATTTTTTCAGGCTGTTATCTGTTTCTACATTATTCATGGAACAGGAAACCATTAGAACGAGGCCCGGTAATAAAGAAAGAATGACTTTCATCAGAGAATCAAAATTTCAGCAAAGGTAACCGCCGCAAACCGGGCTTCAAATAACATTAAGAAATAAAAAACAATTTTTCATTTTTATTTTCGGTTCCCCGGAAACCAACAAATGAGGCACTCCATTTTCCCATTATTGCAATACTTTTTCTCATCACTTCTTGTAAAAAAAAACCGGAACTAGCAACGGTACCACAAGGCTACCGGGGATTCGAAGCGGTGTAAACACATTATTTGTCACTTCGCTAATACCGGCAGGTTCATGTGTAGTGACAGCGGCATTTACTCCAGGTAAATTAAAGATCACAGGTAATGAAACGTCAGACATAATTGTTGAGGTGTCGTCATCTGTTAATAATAATGGCTTTGAGTGGATAGAAGTAGTGAATGATGGAAATTGGGCTTGGTCGAAAGGAGAACTGGTCGTTGATATGGGTATCCGGGGAATGATACCGAAAATTCAATAAAAACCAATTAGCCTTTTAAAAATAAAAAAATCCCCTTCTCAGAGATTAGAGGATCATTAATTTTTTGATGACAATAGTGATCAGAGATAGAATCCACCTTTCTGCTTGTAGTGCTTGTTGCCCTGGCAGTCTCTTTTAGTTGCAGCGCATGATGATAACATGAACAACACTACCGCTCCTGCCATGAAACAAAGAATTAATTTCTTCATTAATCAGTTTTTTCGGGTTCAATAATTTAGTTAGGGATATTCAAAGGAAGGATCGGTAAAGTTTGTTCATCACAGGAGAAAACGAAAATAACAAGCTAAAATTGTTTCTCAAAACATCTTCACATGTTTTTTATCGCGATAAATCGGGAATCTACTACTAAATTCTTTTTATCGTAAAAACACGAATTTGTTTACATTTATATTTCAAACAAAACCACTTATTATGAAACACTTTATTCTCTTCTGCTTGTTCTCTGTAAGCCTGTTGGTAGCTTGCAATAATAATAAGACAAATGATGCGGCAAAAACTGAAGAAACAAATAAAGACAATGGGTCTAATGAAAAAAACTCTGACGACAAAAACATCAACTCCGCCGATGCTATGACGCAAAAGATCGAAGAGTTGAAAAAACTCGCACCGCTTACTACAGACCAGGTAAAAGCTATATTTCCTGAAGAATATATGGGAATGAGGAGAAGTAATTTCAGTGTCAATTCAGGAGTGGCAGGTATGGGCACCGTATTTGGATCAGCTACATACAAAGGTGAAGGCGATAAGGAATTAAAGGTTAATATATGGGATTGTGCAGGTGAGGCCGGATCTGCTATTTACGGTATGAAATATTATACGCTATGGAATTTTCAGCACGAAGATGATAACGGATACCAGAAAACAGTTGATTTCAATGGACAAAAAGCTATAGAACAATATAGCAAGAGCAATGATGAGTATACGCTTTCTTATGTTGCAAATGATCGCTTGCTTGTTGTATTGGCAGGAGAAAAAATAGGTCTTGATGGAGTAAAGGAAGCGGCGAGAAATTTGAATCTCAAATAAACTATTTAACTATATTAAGCATGTAAAGGCGCTTCCGTTTGCAGCGCCTTTTTCTTTTTATGCCGAAGAGCTTGCGGTTTTTAAAACACCCAGCTCTTTTCCAATTTTGGTAAATGCTTTGATCGCTTTATCCAGATGTTTTTGCTTATGTGCCGCACTTAATTGTACTCTTATCCTTGCCTGCCCCTTCGGAACAACCGGAAAGAAGAACCCTATAACATAAATACCCTCATTCAAAAGTTTGGAAGCAAAATTCTGTGCAAGGACTGCATCATACAGCATGATAGGCACGATCGGATGATCCCCGGGTTTGATATCAAAACCGGCTTCTGTCATTTTATTGCGGAAGTATTTTGTATTATGTTCCAGCTTATCCCTTAATTCTGTAGTTTCCGTGAGCATATCCAGCACAGCAATGGATGCACCGACGATCGAAGGAGCCAGCGTATTGCTGAATAAATAAGGCCTTGACTTTTGGCGAAGCATATCAATCACTTCTTTTCTTCCGGAAGTAAAACCTCCTGATGCCCCACCCAACGCTTTACCTAATGTGCCGGTAATGATATCTATTTTCCCCATTACACCGCGATATTCATGCGTGCCTCTTCCTGTTTTTCCCAAAAATCCCGATGAATGACATTCATCGATCATAATGATCGCATCATGTTTTTCCGCCAGCTCAACGATCTTATGCAATTGAGCGATCGTGCCGTCCATACTAAATGAGCCATCTGTAACAATGATGCGGCTTCGACAGTTGTTTGCATCCTTTAACTTTACTTCCAGGTCGGCCATATTATTATGCTCATAACGGAAACGCTGAGCTTTGCAGAGACGAACGCCATCAATGATGGAAGCATGATTCAGGGCATCCGATATTATTGCATCTTCTTCACTAAACAATGGTTCGAATATACCTCCATTGGCATCAAAAGCAGCGGCATATAAAATAGTGTCTTCAGTACCAAGGAAATCAGATATTTTTTTTTCCAGTTCCTTGTGAATATCCTGCGTGCCGCAAATAAAACGTACGCTACTCATTCCATAACCACGGGAATCAATTGCTTTATGTGCCGCTTCGATCACTTTGGGATGCGATGACAAACCGAGATAATTATTCGCGCAAAAATTCAAAACAGTCTTTCCACCCACAGTTATTTCTGCCCCCTGGGGACTTGATATGATCCGTTCTGTTTTATAAAGGCCGGACGTCCTGATATCTTCAACCTCATTAGCGATGCGGTGGACAAATTTATTATTCATACAAATGGTTTAAAAAGCAAAGATATTGAGTTGCCGGTTTATTCATTTTCTCTCCTATATCGGCTTAAGTGAAAACAATCCACACCCGGTTTTACGCAGTTGATAGGCAAAATCCGGCGTTTTGTCAATTATTGGCTTTTTCCGGAAAAACGGATATTTATCTTAGCTGTAACATTTGAGCGAATTATGTCGTCAAATGAAAAAAATCAACGACCATGAGAAGAAAGAACACCATACGTATTGCAATGCTGGTAGTTATATTGACCGGCGCATTCTTTGTACTGCGGTCGGCGGCGGCGACAGATAAAAATAAACCCTGCAAGGAGTCCATTGACGAGTGCTACAAGAAAAATTCAGGCAATGCCAACAAAACCATCTGGGAAGGCTTTTCACAGCAGTTCTTCTCCTCCATCTAATCCCTGTTTTCGGGCAGATATTTTACCTTTGATGTAACTTTTTATTATAACTAATCGTATAACTTAAAATTCCGGGTCTTCGTTCACTTTTTTGGGCCTGTTTCCGGCTGTTTATGACTGAAAAAGAGTACAATGAATGTGTAAAAACGTATGCAGATAATGTATACCGCTTCATCCTGAAAAATCTTCGCCACGAAGAAGATGCACGGGATGTGGTGCAAACCGCTTTTGAAAAAATGTGGCGTAACCGGGAAGAGATCGATCCCGTAAAGTGCAAATCCTATCTTTTCACGGTAGCTTATCACCAGATGATCGATCATATCCGTAAAGTCAAAAGAGTTCAGTTGCGGGAAGAATTCAAGGCAGAGCTAAAAGTGCAGGACAAACCGGCGAATAATCTGAAGAAAATTTTGGAAGAAGCATTAGCCAGGTTAAGCGAGACACAACGGTCATTAGTGTTATTAAAAGATTATGAAGGCTACAGCTATGATGAAATAGGGAAGATAACAGGACTGAGTGAGAGCCAGGTGAAAGTTTACCTGCACAGAGCAAGAGTTCAGTTAAAAAATTATCTCGTCAGGATCGAAAACGTGATGTAAGAATGAAACTCAACCGCTATAATTACGAAGAGTATTTTATCCTCTACCTCGACAACGAACTGGATAACGAAGGTCGCGTCGAAGTAGAAGCCCTTGTTCAGCAAAATCCTGATCTGAAAGCAGAACTGGATATGCTGCTGCAAAGTAAGCTGACCCCCGATGCCGATATCGCTTTTACTGATAAAATCTCTTTAATGCGTTTTGATAGTTCCCCGATCAGTCGCAACAATTATGAAGAATGGCTTACCTCTTATATAGATGATGAATTACCAGCAGATGAAAGAAGTGAGGTAGAAAGATTTATTGCTGCTAATCCTTCCATACAAAAAGAACTGGATCTATTGCACCGAACAAAATTGCAGCCTGAAGAAATTGTTTTCCCAAATAAAGAATCATTATACCGCAGAGAAGAAAAAGCCCGCGTCATTTCCATGCGTTGGTTGAGGGTTGCGGCAGCAGCTGTTTTATTATTAGGGATAAGTACAACTGCAATTGTAGTATTTAATAATGATAAAAAGACTATTGATACTGGCGGTACAGCTTTGGAAACGTCTAAAAAAGACAACAATACTAAGAACCCGGTAAATGATTCCACCAATGATAAACAATTAGCCATTGTCCCTGGTCAAAAAAAGAACAATACTGAGACAGATAAAGAACCGGATAAATTAATAACACGAACATCACACAACATTAGCCCGAAAGAAAAGAAAGATTCGGCCGCACCTGTTAAGAATGAAGGATCAGTAAATGTTATTGCGCTAAATAATAAAGAAAAAAAGCCGGATAATAATTTACCTCGGCCTATTGAGAATCGTAATGTGAACATAACACCTGAAGAAGCATTTGCTTTTCATCCAGACAAAAAACCTTCATTAACAGATAATAAACGAAATTCTCCTGTAGTTGATGTAACACCTCATACTCCTGAGACGTATAACAATCCAAACGAGCCGGATAATGCTGACGTCGTTTATGCCAGCGAAAGCAGCGGCAATAATCAAAAAGGCGGTCTCCGCGGATTCTTACGAAAAGTAACGCGGACGTTTGAAAAAAGAACAAACATTAAAGCGACCGATGATGATGATCGCTTGCTGATCGCCGGACTGGCCATCAAACTGAATTAAACTATTTTAAAAACAAAAAAGATGAAAAGAATTATTACTCTGTGCATAGGAGTATGCACACTGGTGACAGGCTTTGCGCAGGTAGACAGCACAGCTAAAAATGCACCCGATACCATCAGGGTTGGCAGCATGGTGATCATCCGTGAAAAAGGAAGCCAACCGCAAAAAGAAGAAAACAATCCACGTATCAGGTCCCGCAGAAACAGTGATAAACCCTCTAACATCAGCACTAACTGGTGGATCGTTGACCTCGGGTTTTCCAACGTGAATGATAAGACCAATCCTGCCAGTGCAGCGGCACAGTCTTTTGCGGGCGGAGCTTATGCCGGAAATGCCGATTGGGCAAAATTACGAGGGGGTAAATCAAGGAACGTCAATATCTGGGTACTAATGCAGCGCCTCAACCTGATAGAACATGTGGTGAACCTGAAGTATGGTGTCGGTGTTGAATTAAATAACTATTTTTTTGATGATACAAGGGTCAGGTTTTCAAAAAGCCCTACCACAGTGTCGTTAGATCCAACTCTTGCCGAAGCAAAAAAGAACAAGTTAGCGGCTGACTACCTCACCATTCCAATGATGCTAAACTTTAACTTCACTCCAAAAAAACGTAATAATGGCTATGGGTTCAGTGCCGGCGTCAGTGCCGGGTATTTATACAGCGCCCGTCAAAAAACTAAATTGGATGGTCACGTCAATAAAACCAAAAGTGATTTCGACCTGGAGCGCTGGAAGATCTCTTATGTAGCTGAATTGTTATTAGGACATGTAAAATTATACGGTAGCTATGCTTTAAAAAATATGTGGGAAAAAGGTCTTGATCAAACACCATATACCGTAGGATTCCGTATCAGCAGTTGGTAAAAATTACATTCGTATTTTATAATAAAGGATAAATACATTTTTATTTTCCACATCCCGCCGAAATTATTCAGCGGGATTTTTCTTTGCATCATTTTTGCTAATTGTGTACAATTGTAAAGCCATCGTTAAAACCAATCCTTGTGAAAAATAAAAAATGCCAATAGCCCGTTTTAAATCCGGACGGACACAACTATGAAACACGTACTCATACTCACTTCTATTTTGCTGGGAAGTGGCTTGCTACTGTTTAATACTTCCCCTTCTTCTTACACCGATGTTAAGAAGATAACAAAAAGATCCAACACAGGTAATGGACCGGTTGGAAATATTTCTATTATCATTGACAAGTCAGATTATGAACTAAGTGTATATGATGATAAAGGTTGGTATGCCACCTATCCCGTAGTATTTGGCAATAATAGCCTTGAGGATAAAAAAGTAGAGGGCGATAAAAAAACTCCGGAAGGAAATTTTCGCATCGTCAATAAAAGAGTCCATGATAAATGGGACCGCTATCTTGGACTGGATTATCCTACACCGGAAAGCTGGGATAAGTTCAAAAAAAGAAAAGAAAGAGGTGAGATCCCCGAAAATGCAAGTATTGGTGGCGGCATCGGCATTCACGGCACATGGCCCCACGAAGATTTTGTGATAGATAAATACAAAAACTGGACACTCGGGTGCATTTCCATGAAAAGAGAGGACGTGGAAGAAATATATAACTTCACCCCAATTGGTACCAGGGTCACCATCAGAAAGTAATTTTTGAAAACCGTTTCAGAAATGCTTCTACTTCTCTCCTCCAGGTAACAGGGTCTTTTTGCAAAAATAATTCGTGGCCTGCGTTATCATATACCACTAATTTTTTATTCCTGCTGGCTAGTGCCTCGTAGATCGCATCTGTTTCATATCGTAACACCAATTCATCTTTTTCTCCATACTGTAAGAGTACGGGACAATTGATATTTTTTGCATAGCGGGTTGTCTTAAAACCCAGCCCGTTAAATCCATGCTCGGCGCCTATCCAAAATGCTGTAAGGAATCCAAAAGGCTGAGAGGGAAAACCTATGCTGCGTGCTCTACCTTCCAAATGAGATTGCAGCGAAAGAAAAGGCATCTCAGCAATGATCCCGGATGGATCAAGGTTATAATCTGAAACTGCTTTTATTATTTCAACTCCTCCCAGCGAAGCTCCCCAGAGAAAGATATTTGTTTCCCCTGTTTGCTGTACATACTCATAGGCCAGCTTTACTTCTTCAGATTCACAGTAACCAAGCGTAGTAATATTTCCGCCACTATGGCCATGATCCCGCACATCCACCATCATCACATTATATCCAAATTCTCTGAATGCACCAGCTTCATGCATGACCAGGCCTTTGTGCCCCATAAGTCCGTGAAAAAGTATCACTGTTCCTTTGGATGAGCTATCAGTTTTACTATACCATGATTCTATGGAAATCTCATTCTTTGTCTTCAGCTTGATCGTAGAATAAGAAAAATAGGGAGTGTCGGTCAAAGTCTGTTTATAAAACCTCGGACCTTTAAAAAGACGCCATGTCTTTGCAAAAATATTGTTCGAAACATGCGTTGTCCATATGTTGGCATTCGGAGTATGTAAATGAGTGAACTTATCGGCATATAAAGCGGCGCTGACATTGATCAATATAAACTGCACCAACAGGACCCAAAGGAACAGGTTTATTGTCTTTCGCAGTCTTCGTTTGGTCTTTCCGTTTTTCATAAGATAGTATTCCGGGTATCGATAATAGATATGGGTCAAAAATAATTTTTGGACTCCACACTCACTAAACAATAGTCAATTATTTAAGACCAAAAAGAAAAAGTACGAATTCTGGTACAATCATTGTTAAAACCGCCTACATCAAAGCATTTGTTTCAAATTCTTTGAAAAACCCTTTTAAAGCAGCTTGATCCGGGCTGCTTTACCGTTATAGCCCAAGCTTTTGACGAATGTCAGGCGGAATAGCATTTTTGTTGACAATGATCGCGACTGTTTTGATCTTAAAATAATCGTCTCTCATAAATAAAAAGCCCCTGAGATTGTTGGTTTGACTGCCCCAGGAATTTTTTATGTAATACCATTTGTTGCCATGCTTGTCTTTGGCTGACCCTACGATGTGCATCATGTGATCAAGCTGCGTACTATGATCTTCGAAAGCCTTTTGCCGTTCTTTTTGGAAATTTTTGATCACTCCCGATAAATAGGCAAGTCCTTCAGAATAATCGAAGCCAGGATCATCCGCATCTCCATCCCAGCCGACTGTGTAGTTATTCTTCAGCGCTGAATCTGTTATGCGGGAAAAATCCCCGATCGAAACATTGTAATATTGATCAAAGGTCCAGTTATATTTATCTTCCAAAACAAAAGGCTTGTAAAAGGGATGATGAGTGTAGGACGTTATCTCAACGTAGTCATCCGGGTTAACTCCTAACTCATTTTCTGCAAAGGTCTTTGCGGTATATTTCTTATTGTTATAAACAAATGTGCCAGGTATCTTTCCAAGATATTTATCAAGGACTTTGTTGAGATAAATAATATCTGCGCTATCAGGCTTTGTCTTTCCCTCTGCCAATAATTTATTTACAAACTGTTTTACCGTCGTGTCCAGATCGGTATGATTGTGATAGAACTCACCGTTTATCTTTCCACTGTATGCTGAGTCAGGCATCATGCCGTAATTTTTTATCACCCACATCACATCGTGAAACTGGCCACCGGGTGTGAAATAATTTGAGCCTTTTAGTTTTAAATGCTGGTATATTTTACGGATATATGAATAGCGGGCAATAAACATTTCGCTCAAATCAAGCGGGCTTTTTCCTTTGCGCAGCATTTCACTTTCTATCTGCGAAGTGCTTGCAAAACTCCAGCAGGTTGATGACATGGACTGGTCTTTTACCGGCGTGCAAAGAATTTTTTGCGGAGGTTTGAGTTGTAATTCCTCAACAGTAAGTGCCTGTGAATGGCATTGAAAAAAATAAAAAGAGAATATTAATAGAGAAAAAAGGCGACGCATACAGAAACTTTCGGTCAAGATACACAAGCTTATTCCTGTTTTTATACCTTATGAACGGTATTCATCTATTCAAGCTGTTAAACTTTTCCATTCTTGATTTCTTCAACCACGCCAGGATCAAGCAATGTTGTTGTATCGCCAAGGTTAGCTGTTTCACCCTCGGCAATCTTTCTCAATATTCTTCGCATGATCTTTCCGCTCCTCGTTTTAGGCAAACCTTTTACAAATTGTATCTTGTCAGGTTTGGCAATAGCGCCAATAACTCGTGATACCGTTTGAAGGATATCTTTCCTGGTCATGTCTTCATCACCATGCATATGACCGTAAATAACATAAGCATAGATTCCCTGGCCTTTTATGTTATGCGGATAACCGACAACAGCACTTTCTATGACGCCAGCATGCATGTTGATAGCATTTTCAACTTCTGCTGTGCCGATCCGATGACCACTTACATTCAACACATCATCTACCCGGCCCGTAATCCGGTAATTACCCTTATCATCTTTCAATGCGCCATCGCCGGTAAAATACAAGTCAGGATAGGTGGCAAAATAATTTTGCCGGCAACGCTCGTGATCACCGTAAGTTGTTCTCAAAATAGAAGGCCATGGAGCTTTGATACAAAGGTTTCCTTTAAGCAATCCATATTCATCTTTTTCAATTACCTCTTTTCCATTTTCATCTACTAAGACAGGTTGCACTCCCGGCATCGGCAATGTGGCCCAGCTCGGTATGGCCGGAGTGACACCCGCGAGATTGGTTATTAATATGCCCCCTGTCTCTGTCTGCCACCAGGTATCAACGATGGGACATTTTTTCTTTCCTACATTTTCATCGTACCAATGCCAGGCTTCTTCATTGATAGGCTCACCGACTGTTCCCAATATTTTTAAGGATGAAAGATCTTTTCCTTTTAACGGATCCAAACCAAACCCCATTAAACTCCTGATGGCAGTCGGTGCGGTATAGATAATATTCACTTTATGCTTATCAACAATATCCCAGAACCTGCCGGCATCCGGAAATGTAGGAATGCCTTCAAACATCACCGATGTGGCACCGGCACTTAGTGGGCCATAAATGATATAACTATGCCCGGTTATCCAACCAACATCTGCCGTACAGAAATGAATGTCGCCGGGATCGTATTGAAATACGTTCACGAAAGTATAGGTGGTCCATATCATGTAGCCAGCACAGGTATGGACAACGCCTTTAGGTTTACCTGTACTTCCTGATGTATATAAAATAAATAACGGATCTTCTGCATCCATTTCTTCGGCAGGAAAATTAATGGAACCCTCCCTCTCAATTTGATCTTCTGCAAACTGCATTTCATCTTCCCACCATACATCTCTTCCTTTTATCATCGAAACCGGCGTTCTTGTTCTTGTATAAACGATCACTTTCTTCACTGTTCTGTTTCCTATCAATGCGTCGTCGATCACACTTTTTAAAGGGATGTCTTTGCCGCCGCGATAAGCGCCATCGCAGGTGATGATGTATTCTGCTTCCGCATCATACAATCTATCAGCAATACTTTGCGCAGAAAAACCACCAAAGATCACACTATGAATAGCGCCGATCCTTGCACAGCCTAATACAGCATAAGCCAACTCAGGAACCATTCCCATATAAATACATACGCGGTCCCCTTTTTTAACTCCATTATTCTTTAGCATTTGCGCCACCTGGCAAACACGTTTATGTAATCTGTTATAAGTTACTACCCTCACACGGTCTTCAGGATTGTTGGGTTCCCAGAATAATGGCTGGTGTGTCTCCCAATTTTTCCAAATGGCGGTCAATGCAATTCTCTGTGATGTTCAGTTTTGCACCCTCAAACCATTTTACGCTCGGCTCCTTAAAATTCCAGGCAAGAACGTTCTTCCATTTTTTTCTCCAGAGAAAATTTTCTGCAACGGTCGCCCAGAATTTATCCGGATGTTCGACACTTTTTTTATAATCTTCTTCGTATTGCGCCTGTGACTTTATCTGGAAAGGATATGACATGACAATTTTTGTTTTTTGGACCTTAAAAGTACGAAGACAAAAAAAATATTTTTGTATTAAATCATTTCTTAAGTCTATTCGGGGAAATCAATCTTCCGGGTCTTTTTACTTAATGGCCCGTATCAGGTCTATTATGAATCCATTTACGAATTAAAAAGTAAAGAATAATTACTTCTTTATGATAGCACCGATCGGCATAATAACTTTTCCATATACTTCATTCAATAAAGTTGCAACGCCGGTATAGATAGCGGAAAGGCCACAAACAATCCCTTCATAACCGGTAAACTTTTTAATGGAGGCATTTTCTGTTATATCGCCCAAAGCCAATAAAAAGAAAAGGATTGTCAAACTGGCGAAAACAAATTGCAAGGCTTTATTAATTTTTAATGTGCCGATAAACAAAAGCCCGGTAAAGATGCCCCACATTATTAAATAAGCAACCATACCATTGGAAGAGGGTGCAGAAATCAGGTTCCATTTTGGAAGCAGGATCAATGCCACCAGGGTAAGCCAGAAAAAGCCATAAGAAACAAAGGCCGTCAATCCGAAGGTGTTGTTCTTTTTTGCTTCCAGGATTCCGGCTACAATTTGAGCCAGCCCGCCATAGAAAATGCCCATGGCCAAAATCATAGAATTCATTTCAAAAAAACCTGCATTGTGCAGATTTAATAATACAGTGGTCATACCAAAGGCCAAAAGACCCAGCGGCCCGGGGTTAGCGGAATTGTCCTTGATAGTTATGGTTGACTGATCCATATAGCTTCCCTGTTTAGAATGATAAAATTGATACTTAAGAATTATTTTCTTAAATATCAGTATTTTTTTTTAATCCCGGTCAATATTGTCTTTTTAATATTCGTAATTCCTCTTTCAGAGATATGTACATTGGGTATGTGATGAGGAAAGGAGCCGGTTATTATCTTGTCGTAAACCAGGCAATACCAAAATTTCAAAGCACATTGAAGAAAGATCTTATTCCTGCTATCATTTTCGCATTTATTCTTACGCCTATTATCGTTCGAGGATTAATGATTTTTGGAGTGTATGCGCTTAAAGGGAATACGATCATTTGCCCGAAAAGTTAAAAGATCCTGAAACCAATTAGTAAATTTAGCTAACAGCCCATATAAGTTGAAGATTTTGTCTCATCGCCTTTTAAAGTTCGACGTTTTGATTTATTTTCGCACACCAGTAAATGAAGAATAAAAAAAAGAAATATAGTCTCAAAACGATCGTTGCAGCGGTTGTCTTCGTATTATCGTTGCTGTGGCTGACGGTAAGCATTCCTTTTGTGTATGCTGCCAAGCAACAATTGGAAGCGTCTGCAACAATTCCTTCCGATGACGAACTTCCGGGTTCGGACAACAACGGCGTCTTTGGAAATTCTTCTGAAGAAAAAGCTGAATCGGGCAACAGTTTATCTGAATACCTTCACCATATTCACGATCTTTCACACCCTGTGACCTCATTGCATACGCATAATTGCTCGCATGAGTTTTCTGTTTATGTTGCTTTCCACGGCGAGTTACTTTGTCCCCCGCCTAATTTCATCCTTTAATATCACACCTCTTTATTTCTGTTGCTGAAGTCATGTCTCATGTCATCGCAGCGTGATTTGTTTACCTGCACTGACGCTTCCTTATATGGTTAAAGAGGAACTACACGATCAATCATTTTTTCAAATAAAAAATCAGGGATGAAAACACATACTAAAGAATTCCAGGAGAACCTTACTCCTCAATTGGCCTTTGAAGTACTCGAAGAAGGCAATAAACGTTTTGTCAGCAATCTTAAAGTAAACCGGAACCTGCTGCAACTAATGAATGATACGGCCAATGGTCAATATCCTTTTGCAGCAGTATTAAGTTGTATGGATAGCCGTACTTCCGTCGAGTTGATTTTCGACCAGGGATTAGGAGACATTTTCAGTATTCGCATAGCTGGTAATATCGTCAACAATGATGTTGTCGGAAGCATTGAATATGCCTGTAAGGTGGCGGGCTCTAAACTGATCGTCGTACTCGGACATACACGATGCGGCGCTATCAAAGGCGCCTGTGACAATGTGCAAATGGGTAACCTTACCGCTTTACTGGAAAAAATAAAACCGGCCATTGAAAAAACAGATACTTACGGTGAAGACATCAACAACGTGATCTATTCAGAAAAAGTTGCGTACGCCAACGTGCTGCATAGTATGGAAGAAATACTGGAACGAAGTTCTATCATACGCTCATTGCATAAAGAAGGGAAGATCGGGATAGTGGGAGGAATGTACAGTGTAGAAAGCGGCCGCGTTCATTTCACCAGGAAAATGTTTGCCGAACAGTCATTAATAAAAACAGAAAATACTGTCTAAAATTTACGCCGGACTGAAAAAATTACAATCAATCATTACACAATCAACAAATGAGTATGAAGAGTTTTAAGCTTACAAAAGGAGATTTTTTTGGCGGATTAACTGCCGGTATCGTTGCGCTGCCACTTGCTCTTGCTTTTGGTGTGCAATCGGGATTAGGAGCTGCCGCCGGATTATACGGTGCGATCTTTCTTGGTTTTTTTGCTGCTGCATTGGGCGGCACACCTTCACAGATCAGCGGCCCTACCGGGCCAATGACCGTTGTCACGGCATCTACTGTAGCGCTTTTCCTGGCGCAAACCAATGGTGATCTTTCCATGGCGATCGGGGCCATCATTGCAAGTTTTGTGCTGGCCGGGATCCTACAGATCGTGATGGGAATTTTAAAGATCGGGACGCTTATCAAATACATTCCATATCCTGTTGTTTCCGGTTTCATGAGTGGCATTGGTGTCATCATAATCCTGTTCCAGTTATTCAAAGCTCTGGGCTTGTCTTCGCCCGGCAACACAGTTGACGTGGTAAAACAAATCGGGCCGGCATTGGCGAATGCGAATGTCTGGGCACTGATCTATGCGATCATCACCATTGCAATAATTTATCTTTTCCCCAGGTTAACCAAAGCGGTTCCAAGTACATTAGTGGCGCTGGTAGCAGTAACCGTTCTTTCTATTTTCTTTAAAAAAGAGGTTCCGCTTATCGGTGAAATACCACAAAGTTTTCCCGCCTTGAAGATCTCAGAAGTTTTTTCTATTGACCCCGCCCTGTACACACTGATCATTGAAGCCGCAATTACTTTGGCAGCACTTGGTGCAATAGATTCTTTGCTGACGTCTGTGATTGCCGATAACGTCACGAAGACAAAACATAAAAGCAACAAGGAATTGATAGGGCAGGGTATCGGCAATACGGTTGGCGGATTATTTGGCGGTCTTCCCGGCGCTGGGGCCACCATGCGGACTTTAGTCAATATCCGTTCAGGGGGCAGAAACAAAATTTCAGGCGTCATTCATTCAAGTGTCCTGCTTATTATTTTACTCGGCGCCGGCAAATATGCTGCGTTGATCCCTCAACCCGTGCTTGCAGGTATACTGATCACTGTAGGGATAGGCATATTGGATTATAAAAGTCTTAGTCACATCAGAAAAGTGCCACGGACTGATGCCGCTATCATGATCATTGTACTGGTGGTTACGGTTTTCTTCGATCTGCTTATCGCAGTTGGCATTGGAATGGTGATGGCCTCTATTCTTTTTATGAAAAAAATGAGTGATGTAACCGAAGAAAAAATAAAAGTATCTGATATCAATTCCGTAAAAAATGACATAAAATGGCCGGATGAGCACATGCCAAAATATATGCAGGATAACGTGCTCATCAAACATCTTGAAGGCCCGTTGTTCTTTGGCTTTGTGACTGGATTTCAAAATAAGATAAAAGCGTTGCCCGATATAAAGTATGTTATCATCCGCATGGAAAAAGTTCCTTTTATTGATCAATCGGGTCTCTATGCCCTCGAAGAATCTGTTCTGGCCCTGAATCAAAGAGGGATACATGTGTTCCTGACAGGTTTACAGACGCAGCCCGAAGATATGATGCGCAGGATCCGGCTTATCCCGGCTCTTATTACGGAAGAAAATCTTTTTAAAAATTTTGATGATTCGATCAATTGGTTGGTTCAAAATAAAAAACAGGAATTATTATGATCACACTTATCATCGTAATCTTTATAATTGGTTATGCAGCTATTGCTTTAGAACATACCATACAAGTTAACAAAGCTGCTACGGCGCTGGTGACTGGAGTTGTTTGCTGGTCCATCTATGCACTTGCGTCAGCTGATAAACATATAGCTGTTGAATATCTTGCAGAACATCTTGGCGAAGTTGCAGGTATCTTGTTTTTTCTGTTAGGTGCAATGGCCATTGTGGAATTGATAGATGCACATGATGGGTTTGAACTGATCACCGGTAAAATACAGACAACAAATAAGAAAAAACTGGTGTGGCTGATAGCTATCATCACATTTTTTCTTTCAGCAGCGCTGGACAATCTCACCACGACGATCGTAATGATTTCTTTGTTGCGAAAATTAATTGCGAACAGGAATGAGCGACTGATATTTGCAGGACTCGTGATAATTTCCGCCAATGCAGGTGGCGCCTGGTCACCCATTGGCGATGTCACCACGACCATGCTTTGGATCGGTGGACAGATAACATCCGCTAACATTATCCTGCAAACATTTATTCCAAGTGTGGTTTGCCTGGTGGTACCTGCATTTCTTATCAGTCTGCAGATGAAAGGAACATTACAGAGAGTATCCACACCCGCGAGGAATATAAATTTTACTACCAGCAAAAAAGAAAGAAATACGGTATTCTGGATAGGGGTCGCTAGCTTGCTGTTTGTCCCTATTTTTAAAACCATCACTCACCTGCCGCCGTACATGGGAATTCTTTTTGGACTTGGCCTTATGTGGTTTATTACTGAGATCATTCATAGTGGCAAAGGAGAGGAAGAAAAAGGGACTTTGTCGGTCAATCATGCACTCCGGAAGGTAGACACACCAAGCGTTCTTTTTTTTCTCGGAATATTATTAAGTATTGCCGCACTGCAAGCCACCGGTATTTTGCAAAACCTTGCTGAGTGGATGACAACGACGATAGGAGACATCAAGGTCATCACTATATCAATTGGATTGTTATCTGCTGTCGTGGATAACGTTCCCCTTGTGGCCGCTGCACAAGGTATGTACACAATGGATCAATACCCGGTAGATCATTATTTCTGGGAATTTCTCGCTTATTGTGCTGGAACAGGTGGCAGCTCGCTTATCATAGGATCAGCGGCAGGTGTAGCCGCGATGGGTTTGGAGAAGATCGAATTTTTCTGGTACCTGAAAAAAATTGGGTGGCTAGCCTTGATCGGGTATCTTTCGGGAGCTGCGGCTTTTATTGTTCAGCATTATATTTTCTTTTGAAGAAAAAGAATAGTCAGGAGGTTTATTAGTGATTGATAAGTAAGAACCTTTATCTTAGTTTTATCTTTATTTTAATACCGGGTAATGAAAGCATATCAAAAACTTTTACTTCAAAATAAGAATTGGGCGAAAGACAAAGTAACGGCCGATCCAGAATTTTTTCAACGTCTTGCCAGTTTGCAGACACCCGCGTTTTTATGGATCGGTTGCAGTGATAGCCGTGTATCTGCTAATGAAATTACAGGAACGCAGCCGGGTGAAATATTTGTTCATAGAAATGTTGCCAATCTCGTTATTAATACCGACGTGAATCTTTTGAGTGTCCTGGATTTTGCCGTCAATCATTTGAAAGTAAAACATGTGATCGTTTGCGGGCATTATGGATGCGGCGGGATCAAAGCAGCGATCACAAATACGGATTTTAAACCGGTATTGAATATGTGGCTGCGGAATATCAAAGATGTGTACAGGATTTACCGGAATGAACTCGATGATATTAAGAATGAAGAACAGAAAACCGATCGCCTTGTTGAATTGAATGTGCAGGAACAAATATTCAACCTTGCCAAAACGTCCATCATTCAGCGTGCATGGAAGAATGAAGAGCGGCCTCATTTGCATGGATGGGTATATGGTTTAAAAGACGGATTGATCAAACCCGTTTGTGAAATGAATGCAGGAACACATATCGATCCTTTGTATGAATACGATGATCTTTAAATAACAAAAAATCTTCTATGAGATCATTGTTTTTGATTTTGATCTTTTTTGTTTTTAGCTGTAATAATTCCTCCCCGGAAAAGAAGGAAATAAATGAAACAAAAAGCTGGGCATTACTTCCATTTGTAAAAGCCGATGAAGTTAATCCTATACTCGTCCCGGATACAACTGCCATTTTTAATTGCCCGATAATCGGAAACGTAAAATGGGAAGCCAAAGACGTTTTCAATCCTGCGGCAGTCGTAAGGCATGATACCATTTTTCTTTTATACAGAGCAGAAGATAATGCAGGAAAATATGCCGGCACATCAAGAATTGGCATTGCATGGAGCACCGATGGTTTACATTTTACCAAACATCCGGTTCCTGTTTTATATCCCGACAATGATTCATTAAAAAAATATGAGTGGGAAGGTGGTTGCGAAGACCCAAGAGTTGTTGAAGATGAAAACGGAACTTATTATATGACCTATTCTGCCTATGACGGCGATAAGGCGAGACTGATGGTCGCGACCTCAACTGACCTTTATCATTGGGAAAAATATGGACCTGCATTTTCAAAAGCCTATGATGGAAAATTTATCAATAAGTGGAGCAAATCAGGTTCTGTTATTTGCAACTACGAAAATGGCAATGCGGTCGCGGCTACCATCAATGGCAAATACTGGATGTACTGGGGCGATACGCATATTTTTATTGCATCGTCGGAAGACCTCATTCATTGGACTCCTGAGATTACTGGCGGCGAAGTTGACTTACCGGTTACAGCTGTTTGGCCGGTAAATGGAAGATTTGACAGCGATCTTGTAGAGCCCGGGCCACCGGCAATGATCACAGATAGTGGCATATTGCTTATGTATAATAGCCGCAACGTTCTGGGAAAAGGTCACGTTAAGGGAGATACCTCAATGCCGGACGGAACTTATTCTGCAGCGCAAATACTTTTCAGTTCAGAGAACCCATGGAAAGAATTGCACCGTATGGATACTCCATTTATCAAGCCTGATAAACCTTATGAGATCAATGGGCAGGTAAACAGGGTTTGTTTCATTGAAGGATTGGTGAATTATAAAGGAAAATGGTTTTTATATTACGGCACTGCTGATTCAAAGATCGCCGTGGCTGTTAAGCAATAGCATTAATTTTGCATCATGTCAATAGAAGTAAGGAACCTTCTCAAAATATACGGCGAGCAAAAAGCAGTCAATAATATTTCCTTTAAAGTGGGCAAAGGCGAGATCGTCGGATTTCTCGGCCCCAACGGCGCCGGTAAATCAACTACGATGAAGATCATCACCGGATACCTGCAGAAAACAAGCGGTGAGGCATTCGTGTCAGGCATCAACGTCAGCGATGATCCGCTGGAAACAAAAAAGAAGATCGGCTACCTTGCCGAATCAAACGCTTTGTATTACGATATGTATGTAAAGGAGTACATAGGATTTGTCGCGGAAGTACATAAAGTCAAAAATCAAAAGTCAAAAGTTAATGATGTGCTTACGTTAACAGGATTGAATGCTGAGAGCAAAAAAAAGATCGGGCAATTATCCAAAGGTTATAAACAGCGCGTCGGCTTAGCAGCGGCTCTCATACATGAACCCGAAGTCCTGATATTGGACGAACCAACTTCCGGCCTCGATCCTAACCAGATCATTGAAATAAGAGAAGTGATAAAACAGCAGGGCAAAAACAAGACAGTGCTTTTCTCCACACATATCTTACAAGAAGTGGAGGCAATCTGCGACAGGGTCATCATTATTAATAAAGGTGAATTGGTAGCGGATGATAAACTGGCCAATCTTCGAAAAAATTCAGGAGCGACCACAAAAGTAGTTTTGGAATTAAAAGAAGTTGTTGACGAAGGGATGCTGACTTCTGCTTTTGAACAAACGATCCGGTATAGCCCAACGATATGGAAGTTTGAAACCAACGATCCTGAAAAAACAAAAAAGCAGATCCTTCAGTTCGCAATAGAAAGAAACCTGAATATCGTTTCATTACAAAGTGAGACCACCAATCTTGAAGATATTTTCAGGAATTTGACTGTCCAAAATGTCATTGCCTAAATAGTGTCATTCAAAAAGAAAAGGCATGGTTTGCCGGAAAGGCGGTAAGACGTGAAGAAAACAATCGTAATTCACACTTACCGTCTTCACGTCTTACCGGCTATTTAACTAATGACATTGTTTAAAATCCTTTCTTGATAAAGTCCCCGGAAAAAATAAGCACCAGCTTAGATTTATCGAAATACTTTCTCAACGCAGCATTTACGGCGTCCGTATTTAACGATCTTACTTTGCTTTCAAAACTTGTGTAATCATTCAGGTCACGTTCATCCCGCAAATAGCCACGCATCAACCCCGCCAGGTAACCATTGTCACCAAGGGAAGTTTTATTTTGTTCCAGCCAGCTTTTTACTGAATTGTTTAATTCCTCTTCTGTAAATCCACCAGCAATGGCTTTGTCTATTTCCTGGTGCAATGCGGAGTCAAGTCGTCCTTTGTAGATCGGGTTATAAGCCGCATATAATCCCCAGTTGGTAACATTATACTTATACTGCGCATTCATGAATGTACCGGCGCCATAGCTCATTCCTTCATTTTCCCTGAGCCGTTGCGGTATCCTGGAAGAAAGAAAAGCGCCACCACCCAATAACTCATTTGCCATAAACACTGCCGGGTAATCAGCATTTTTTTCTGAAATATTGAGGTTGATATTTCCAATCAAAGCAGCATTTGTTTTATCCGGTGTGCTGATAGATTCTATGGTCGCCGGCACATCAAAATACTTCGGCTCGACAGGTTTGTATGACATCTTGCTGTTCCATTTGCCAAAAGAGCTTTGCAGAAAATCGGTTACCTGCTTTTTATCTATCTCACCGACAAACGCTGCCAGCGAATTATTGGCGCCATAAAAATCAGCGTAATATTTTTTTACATCATCCAGCTTAACGTTGTTCAATTCTTCAAGATTTTCATCTGTATCGGCAGCATAAAACGGATGCCCTTTCGGATACTTTGTGGTGATCTTTTGAAGTTTTGCAAAAGCAGCATTGAAAGGCTCATTCCGGTTTGCTTCATAATTAGCTTTGGTATCAAGTATCACTTTTTCAAACTCGGTCGCATCAAACTTAGGGTGATGAAGAATATCGTCCAATAATGCGAGAGCTGCAGGAAGATTCTTCTTATCCGTATTTAACGTTATCACCACACCACCCGCACTACCATTAATGGAAATATCTGTTTTAATACGGTCCAACTCATCACTGATCTGTTTTTTTGTTTTCGTAGTTGTCCCGGTCTTCAGCATGGCGGCCGCGATCTGCGCAATCTCAGCTTTGTTCATCAGGCTGTTCACATCGCCCATGCGAAAGGAGATGCTCGCATTTATCTTATCTCCCTTGGTTGGCTTTTGCAGCAACACATATTTGCCGCCGTTCGAAAGCTTACCATACGCAGCATTCTTTTTAATATTATCAATACTGTTTTCAAAATCTGCCTTTTGTTCTGCTACTTCTTTTCCTTTATAGTCATTTAACAACTTCGCAATGTCAGGCGTCTCCTCCACTTTGGTACGTTCCGGTGTTGTTTTTTCAGGAATAAAGACCCCATAGGTCCGGTTGGATGTTTTATAATATTTTTTAGCAGCCTCTTTTACTTCTGCGAGTGTAAGATTTTCTAACTGGTCGCGATACCAGAACCAAAGCCTCCAATCACCAGCGCCAATCGCTTCGGTCAGCGCTATAGCAAAGTCCATTGTCTTGTTGGTGGTATTTTCCAAAAATTTGATCCGGTTATTTTTTGCACGGTTAAGGTCTTCATTGGTAATATTCATGGATGGGATCTCATCCGCTGCTTTTAGCAATACCCATTTAGCTGTGTCAAGACTTTTATCTTTGGGCACTTCTACCTGGAAATAAGTGAAACCCGGATCATGTAAAGTTTGCGAATAGCCGAATAGCTTGGATGCGAGTTTGGTTTCGACCAATTTTTTATAAAATACACCGGAAGGATCGTTGGTAAGGATTTCTACCAATGCATCATTGGCGGCATAATCTTTGTCTGCAACAGAAGGTGTGTGATACGCCATCCCGATGTATTGAATATCACCTGCACGATGCAGCTCCACATATCTTTCTCCATCCTGCGGAGGTTCGACAGTATAAGTTGGCTGTAGCACCCGGGTCGGTTTGGGTATAGGACCGAAAAATTTTTTTACATAATCCAATGCTTTCTTTTCATCAAACTTCCCGGCGATGATGAGTATAGCGTTATCCGGCTGATAATATTTTTTATAAAATGTCCTGAGGTTGTCGGCCTTCACCCTTTCGATATCTTCTTTGCTGCCGATCGTGGATTTGCCATAGTTGTGCCAGAGATACATAGAAGAAAGTATTCGTTCATTCAATACATTACTCGGATAATTCTCTCCTATTTCAAATTCATTGCGAACCACACTGAATTCCTTTGCAAGTTCGTCCGGCAATATTTTAGAGTGTATCATTCGGTCCGCTTCCATATCTATTGCCCAGCTCAGGTTCTCATCCGATGCAGATAATATTTCATAATAATTGGTGCGGTCATACCAGGTAGTGCCGTTGGCAGATGCGCCCTTGTCTGCAATTGCTTTTTTGATATCGGTAAATTTCTCGCATTGCTTGAACAGCATGTGTTCAATAAGATGGGCCATTCCTGTTTCCCCGTAGCCTTCATGTCGCGAGCCTACCTTATAAACAATGTTGACAGCTATATTTGTTTGTGAGGCGTCAGGGATCAATAATATCCGCAGGCCATTATCTAATTCAAATTCCTTGATCCCTTCTACAGTAGTGACCAACTTCGGCGCAGATTGAGCATTTATGTCTTTTATGTTTAAGAGAATACAAACAACAAAGGAAAAAATATAGTATCGCATGACTTGTGGTTTTCACTAAAGATATGCTTTCCCCAAATGAGCATTCTTTTATTTAATGATAGAAATAAAAAAGAAAGTGACAAACGGCTTTTTTGCAGCAAGCTCTGAAAACTGTTTCTTTGCAAAAGATTGACCGGCCATTTGACAATAATCAACGTTTGCCTGCCCGGGAAATAAACGACAAACCAATATGCAATCTCAATCTTAAATTTTCAATCAATCATGGGCTACATTTCAGAGATCTTCGCAAGACAAATTTTAGACTCAAGAGGCAATCCCACTGTCGAAGTGGATGTACTAACCGATGAAGGTGCGGTAGGTCGTGCAGCAGTGCCAAGCGGTGCAAGCACCGGTGTGCATGAGGCCGTGGAATTGCGGGATGGTGACAATAAAAAATATGGAGGCAAAGGTGTATTAAAAGCTGTAAAGAATGTAAATGAAACCATCACACCAGCATTGGTTGGATATGATGTGGCAGATCAAACAGGTATTGATCAATTAATGATACAATTGGATGGCACTCCCAATAAAGCAAAGTTGGGTGCTAATGCCATCTTAGCCGTAAGTATGGCTGTCGCAAAAGCTGCAGCTGAAGAATCTGCGCTGCCGCTCTATCGCTATATCGGCGGTACCAATGCAAAGACATTGCCCATACCGATGATGAATATTCTCAATGGCGGTGCACATGCAGACAATAAAATAGATTTCCAGGAATTCATGGTGATGCCGGTGGGCGCCTCCACGTTCAGTGACGGGTTACGATGGGGCGTTGAAATATTTCATGCATTGAAAAGTGTGTTGAAGAAAAAAGGATACAGCACGAACGTCGGTGACGAAGGAGGTTTTGCCCCGGATATTCAAAGCAACGAAGAAGCTATTGACACGGTGATGATGGCCATTAAGAGTGCGGGATTTAAAGCGGGTTCGGAAGTTTGTATTGCCATGGACCCGGCCGTAAGCGAAATGTATGACAGCGCAAAAAAAGTATACCATTTTCATAAGTCAGATGGAAAAAAACTAAGCAGTGAAAAGATGGTTGACTATTGGGCAAACTGGGTTAAAAACTATCCGATCGTTTCAATCGAAGACGGTATGGCGGAAGATGATTGGAAAGGATGGAAACTGCTTACCGATAAAATTGGTGATAAAGTTCAGTTGGTCGGCGATGATCTGTTTGTAACGAATGTCACGCGATTGCAGGAAGGTATAGATAAAGGCGTAGCCAACGGGTTATTGGTAAAAGTAAACCAGATAGGTTCAATCACTGAAACGATCAATGCAGTTACATTGGCTCAGCATAACGGTTATAACACCATCATGAGTCATCGCAGCGGCGAAACGGAGGATACGACAATAGCGGATCTTGCCGTGGCATTGAACTGCGGACAAATAAAAACGGGCTCAGCTTCCCGCACAGATCGAATGGCGAAGTACAACCAGCTTTTGAGAATTGAAGAATTGCTGGGAGAATCGGCTGTTTATCCAAAAGGTAAGATCAGGTTTGGGAAATAAGAAGTTTGCTATTTATGAATCAATGATGAATGGCCTGTGAAAAAAGAAAGCCTGCTGGGATTAATCACCGAATGTGAAAATGATTAACTTTATTCCGGAATCTATATAATGAAATTGCTAACCCACATTCCCGATTGGATAAAAAATAAATTCTTTATCGCTACTGCGGTCTTTGCACTCGTTATTTTATTTTTTGATAAAAACGATCTCTTCACACAAATGGACAGGAACAGGCAGTTGCGTGAATTGCTACAAAGCAAGCAATATTATACAGACCAGATAGCCGCAGAACAAACCGTATTGGATAAAATGAAGACCAATCCGGGCATACTAGAAAAATATGCACGGGAAAAATACCTGATGAAACGCGATAATGAGGACCTGTATATTATCCCTGAAAATTCCCCTGATAGCAAGAATTAAGTGTTTTCACACAATAAGCAGATTGATAGCCCGTTTAATACCTGACATTCTCTAACTGGACATTTATTTAATTTATTGGACATCAATGGTTTGCTCATGACAAATTTTACACCTGAGGATCTTTTACTGTACCTGTACAAAGAAACCTCTTTGCAACAAACTGCTGAGATTGAACAGGCGCTTGCCAACGACTGGGCGCTTCGTGAAAAATTAGCCGTGTTGAAAATATCCATGCAAAGACTGGACAAATTGGTACAGGCTCCCCGTACTGAAGTAGTTCTGAATGTGCTGAAGAAAGCACAGGAAGAATCAACAGAACAGGTTTAAAAGCTCCTCTTCAACTCAAATGTATTCAGCATTCCTCTACCGGAATGCTTTTTTATTTAGCAGCCTCTTAGCTTTGCAAAATATGACCCGCAAAGAACGTTACAAATTCGTCTTCGAATATTTTCAGGAAAACGTGCCTATGCCGGAGACAGAATTGGTTTATGATAATCCCTACGAATTATTGGTTGACGTGATCCTCTCCGCACAGTGTACTGATAAAAGAGTCAATGAAACCACCCCGGCTTTATTCAGAAAATACCCCGATGTTGGATCTCTGAGCAAAGCCACATTCGACGACCTGTTCCCATTCATAAAGAGTATCAGCTATCCCAATAATAAAACGAAGCACCTGATAGGAATGGCGAAGATGGTCATGGAAAAATTTAAAGGACAAATCCCAATGACGGTTGATGAATTGATGGAGCTACCGGGTGTCGGAAGAAAAACAGCTAATGTCATTACCTCTGTTATAGACCAGCAACCTAATATGGCCGTGGATACCCATGTTTTCAGAGTCAGTAAACGCATTGGTCTGGTTTCTCAAAATGCCTCCACTCCTTTTGCAGTAGAGAAGGAACTCGTTAAGAATATCCCGGTTGAAATGATTCATAAAGCTCACCACTGGCTCATATTGCATGGCCGGTACATTTGCGTAGCAAGAAAACCGAAATGCGGGGAATGCGGATTAAAGCCCGCCTGCATTTATTATAACACAAAAGTGAAGCCCCAGCTTACTCCCGAACGTTCTGTAAAATAAAAGACCTTGTCAGTACGTTTTTACACAAACACAACTTGAAATTTTTTGCTGAAAGAATTTGTTCGCTTACATTTAGTGTTTATCCGTCCTTTTGTGACCGCCATCCGATCCGCATCCCCGTATAATATTTTCAATTTTTGAAATGCCAATATTGACAAAGCGACCATTCAAAGCCGTACTGCTCTTCCTGTGCTGTTTACAGGTCCTTTCTTCCCGGGCGCAATACTATTATTATAACGATAAGTATTATGGCAGCGACCTTGTGTTTGAAGTAGGTGGTTCTGTGGGTATTATGAATAGCCTGACAGATATTGGAGGTAAGAAAGGAATTGGGAAAAAATTTGTCAAAGACCTTAACTGGAAAGTTTCCAAAGCCAAGTTTCAGCGTTTACATTATTGCGATGTACAAAGAAGCGATCGGCGCAAGGCTGGAAGTGACTTTTGGCAATGTCGGCTCGTATGATAGCATCTTAAAAAAAGTTGGCCCATCGACGTACGGCAGGTATGAGCGTAACCTCAGTTTCCGCAGTAATATCACCGACATACAATTGGTTGCGGAAGTACATCCTCTTTTGTTCAAGACTTATGATGAAGGCGAGTATCCATCCCTGTCCCCTTACTTTGTTGCCGGTCTGGGTTTTTTTTCTTTTAATCCGGAAGCACAGCTAAACAACCAATGGTATTCATTGCAACCCTTGCACACCGAAGGCCAGGGCTTTGCAGAATATCCTGATCGAAAAACATACAAACTCGGTCAGTTCAATATCCCATTAGGCATTGGTATAAAATATGAAATAACACCTGTTATCAATGCCCGGCTTGAAGTCGTGCATCGCACTCTTTTTACCGACTATCTCGATGATGTCAGCAATGTTGATTATATTGATCCCACTCTTTTCAGTAACTACTTATCACCTGCCCAGGCATCACTCGCACAACAGTTGTATGACAGAAGGATCTCAACCGTTAAAAATAATCAACGCGGCGATCCAAAGGACAATGACGCTTTTTTTACGGTCCAGATAAAATTCGGGATGACATTAAGAGCTAAAAGAGAAAGGTAAAATTATCGTCATCGGCAACTAACCCATTGGATAATTTGAGTTATATAATACCGGGATCGGCATCTTTGGATTTGTTTTCCGCATTTCATTTCCGGAATTTTGTAATTATTCCTACCCTTCGAAATAATCAATCTACACTGCTGCTGTAAATATTGGGTCCAAAAAAGGGTCTTTTGCGTCCATGCATCGCTGATTTGCATGCCGTTGCGTCAAAAAAATATGCATTCAAAGTTGCCCCGGTCAGAGTGCAACGTCGTTTGGCAGAACTTTTGTAACCTACCTGATTACGAATAGATGATTTAGAAAATATGATACTTAAGAAACCACGGCTTTTGCAGATGATCCCGCCGTTATTTTCAATGATTTTGTTTTTCTCTGCTTTTATTTCCTGCCAGGAGAAAAAAAACAAGAATTATCCCGGTCCTACCGGGTATGATCTGAATAAACCAATTGCCTATAGCCTTCCCGCTGAACTTGACGAGATATCAGGAATAATATTCTATCAAAAAGATTCAGGCTTCTTTGCTATCAATGATGAAAAAGGATGGCTCTATAAAATATTTCTACAATCGCCGTTGAAAATTGAACGATGGAAATTTTCCGACGGCGGGGATTACGAGGATCTTAGTCTTGCAGACAGCGCATTTTATGTTCTCAAGAGTAAAGGTAAACTTGAAAAATTCAGTTTCTCAGGAAATGACGCCTCCGATGTTCAGACAATTGAAATACCACAACCAGGCAGCATGGAATTTGAAACTTTATTCTATGATAAAAAAAATAATCGGTTGGTCGCCGTCTGCAAAGAATGCAAGGAAGGAGAAAAAGAAGATATGGTAATTTGGCTGTATGATTTGGCCACCACCTCATTTTCCTCAATGTCCTTTAATGCAGACGATATATTGAAACAACTAGGCGACAAACAACAAAAGAGATTTAAACCTTCAGCAGGAGCTATACATCCTGTTACCGGAGAATGGTATATAATTTCGTCAGTTAATAAGGGACTGGTAATACTTGATGAAGGCGGGACGGTAGCAGGGGTATACCGTCTCGATCCAAAAATGTTCAAACAACCGGAAGGGTTGACATTTACGCCAAAAGGCGATCTTGTTATTTCCAATGAATCAGCAGATGCAGGAGCAGCTAATATTCTTTTTTTCAGATACCGGAAATAAACTAAAACGATGAGACCACATTTTTTGCTGGCATTATTTTTCATTTTGATAAAGATGTCCTTATCTGCGCAGATCGATACGATCGAAGCCCGTATCGTTTTGATCGGCGATGCCGGCCAATTAACCAACGGACACCAGGTAGTCGTTGAAGCTGTAAAAAAAACGATACCGATGACGGCTAAGACCACTGTTCTTTTTTTAGGTGATAATTTATACAGAACAGGTTTGCCTGATGACCAATATGCCAACTATATGGCATCAAAAGCCGTTTTGGATAGCCAGCTTTCTATTGCAGACAATACGCCTGCCAAAGTATATATGATACCCGGCAACCATGACTGGCTTAATGGTGGCCGCGGAGGCTGGCAGGCCATCGTACGGGAACAAACTTATGTTGATCAACTCGGGAAAAAGAATGTCACATTCTACCCGAAAGATGGTTGCGCCGGGCCGGTCGAAGTTTCCGTTAACGATGATGTCTGCATTGTGATGTTCGATTCACAATGGTGGATGCACCCTTTTGATAAACCAGAGATAGAATCGGATTGCCCTTACAAGACAAAAGATGAGGTGTTGCTGCAACTGGAAGACATCCTCAGCAAGAATTCAAAAAAGCTTGTCATTTTTGCATGCCATCATACTTTTCGAAGCAGTGGCGTGCATGGAGGATATTTTACGATAAAGCAACATATATTTCCCTTTACAGATTTTAGTCCCAAATTATATATTCCACTTCCGATCATTGGGTCAATTTATCCTATAGCAAGAAGTGTATTTGGCAGCCCGCAGGACCTCAAACATCCCATTTACCAGGACATGATATCACAAATCCAGGAAGTGGCGGTTAAGCATCCTAATCTCATTTTTGTTGCCGGTCATGAGCATAGTCTTCAATTGATACAAGACAGCAATTTCAATTATATAGTGAGCGGCGCCGGCGCCAAGCATAACCGAGTTTCAACAAATAAACAAACACCATTTGCTACTATCGATAATGGATTTACTGTGCTTGAAATTTCAAAAAATAAAAATGTAAGAGTGACTTTTTATACCGTCACCGATTCAATAAGGATGGCTTATACTAAAGTGATCCAAAATTTCTCAAAATTGCCAACTGCATTGGCTGACTCTTCGACACGAGAAGTAGCAAATGCAGAGGTCGTAAAATATAAGGATACGATAACCATTTCGGCGAGTGAAAAATATGGCGACCCGACATGGGCCAAACGACTTATGATAGGCACTAATTACCGGGAAGAGTGGTCCACACCTGTCCTCATGAAAGTGTTTAACATCAATAAAGAAAAAGGAGGGTTTAAGATTGAGAGCCTCGGTGGTGGTAAGCAAACCAAATCGTTGACCCTTGTTGACAAAACAGGAAAAGAATGGAAATTACGCACAATTGATAAAAACCCGGCTAACGCCATTCCCAAGAACTTCCGCAACACCTTTGCTTCGACAATAGTCCAGGATTTTATTTCTGCTTCGCACCCTTATGCAGCCCTCACCGTACCTCCACTTACCAAAGCATTGGATATTGTTTCGGCTAAACCGGAACTTTTCTTCGTTCCTGATGACCCGGCATTTGGTTTTTACAGGCCATTGTTTGCAAACACGGTCTGCTTCCTCGAAGAAAAAGAGCCCTCCCGGCATGGGGAAAATACAAAAAGCACTTTTAAAATTTTCAATACTCTTATCGAAGAAAATGATCATCGTGCCGATCAGCCTGCTGTGCTAAGAGCACGATTACTCGATATTCTATTGGGCGATTTTGATCGTCATTTTGATCAATGGAAATGGGCAACTACTGATACCGGGAAGGGCAAACTATACTATCCCATTCCAAAAGATAGGGACCAGGTTTATTTCAAATCAAATGGATTGATCTTAGGATTGGTATCAGAATTTCAATTGCCAATGCTGGGAGGATTCAGATATACTATTCCAAAAGTAAAGTGGCTTAACTGGCCTGCCAGGGATTTTGATCGACTTTTTTTAACTGACCTGGATGCCGGTGAATGGAAAAAAGAAATTGCGGATGTGCAGCACTCTCTCAATGATTCAGTGATCGTCAATGCCGTAAAAAAATTACCTCCGGGAATTTTCAAAGAAGATAGTGCGACAATAACAAGCAAACTGATCAGCCGGAGAAACATTCTGGAAAAAGCCGGCCTAAGGTATTATCGGTACTTGTCCAGGAAGGTAAATGTAGTTGGCAGCAACCAAAAGGAATACTTCAAAGTTTCCAGCAACGAAAAAGGATTGCAGGTAAGAGTATATGCAAGAGAAGCAAATAACGACACCAGCTTCATAATGTATGATCGCATATTTGACCCGCACATTACGAAGGAGATCAGGTTGTATGGTCTCAACGGTGATGATAAGTTTGAAATTGACTCTACCGCTTCGACCCGCATCCTGATCCGAATGATAGGCGGAAAAGGAAATGACACTTTTGATATTAATGGAAGAATGAAAAATTTTGTTTACGATCTTGATGTCGAGGGAAATTTTATCAAAAACACAAGCAGGACGCGGAACATGTTTTCTGATGAGCCTCCCGTGAACTATTACAACATTTTAGGCTTTCAATATAACATCAATCGCTTTCCAAGATTGAATATCGGTTTTAATAATGAAGACGGGTTCTTCTTAGGCCCCGGCATTATGAGGAGGACGTTTGGATTCAGAAATGAGCCCTATGCTACAGAGCAGCGACTCTCAACTTTATTTGCATTAAACAAGGGCGCCTATCAGGTGAAGTACAGCGGAGAGTTCAATCACTTTCTCAGAAACAATGATGCCATTGTTAATCTTACTTACGTTCATCCAACATTGGATAATTTTTTTGGATTGGGCAATGAGACTCTCATAGATCCGGCCAATGGCCTGGAATATTATCGCACCCGTTACCATTATCTCCAGGGTGAATTTCTTTTCAGACGGCGTCCCCGCAAGATGGAAGGTTTGCAATTAATGGGCGGTCCCACTCTTTATCGTTATTGGATCGAGCAAAACGATAATAATGGAAAGATTTTGGAGAAACCACAACTCATCGGCCTTGATTCGGCAAACGTTTACAGTGCAAAAATATTTATTGGCGGAAAGCTCAGGGCCTATTTTGATAACCTTAACAACGATCTGTTCCCGACAAGAGGCGTGCAATGGAATAATGAATTCACGTCGATGGCAAGCGTCAGTGGGAACAGTCATACCATCACAAAATTTGTTTCTGATATGACAGTTTATGCCAGCATTAGTCTCAAGGCTAACCTGATCATCGTTGCACGATTTGGAGGCGGTCATATATTCAGTAAAAATTTTGAATACTTCCAGGCGCTCACTCTAGGCGCTAACAATTTTTTACGTGGATTCCGGAAAACGCGATTCTATGGTTCATCGCTGCTCTACAATAGTTTTGAAGCCCGTCTAAAAATAGCGGATATCAAATCCTATCTTTTCCCGGGTACATTAGGTCTTGTTTTTTTTAATGATGTCGGAAGAGTATGGTTAAAAGGAGAAAGCTCCCGCAAATGGCATGACTCCTATGGAGGAGGTATTTATTTCATACCATTCAAACTAGTGATCATTTCAGCAACAGTGGCTTTTTCAAACGAAGAAAGGCTGTTTAATTTTTCAGCCGGAACAAAATTGAATCTCACCTTCTAAATTGGATCGTATGACTAATACTATTTATGAACAGGTTAAAGGATATGTCAGTGAAATGTTTGAATCCAATAAAAGACCAAACCTGATTTTTCACTCATTGGATCATACAGTGGATACCGTAAAAAGAGCCAAGGAAATAGCGACTCATTACAACCTGGAAGAGAGAGAAAGCCTGGCAGTCTATATCGCTGCCTGGTTTCATGACACGGGTTATCTTTTTACCGTACCCGAAGATCATGAAGAAAAAAGTGTCGGGCTTATGGAAGCTTTTATGTCGGTTCATCTTCCGGACGAGGAATTAATTAAAACAGTTAAAAGCTGCATCCTGGCGACCAAATTATCAAATGAACCGGTTACACTACCGGAACAGATCCTTTGTGATGCCGACACTTACCACCTTGGCACAAAAGACTTTAAAAAAACCAATAAGCAGGTAAGAAAAGAAGTGGAGGAAAATAATAAAAAATCTTTGACCAAAGCTGATTGGAATATTCAAACACTGGAATTTCTTGAAAATCATAAATACTATACGTCTTACTGCCAGGATCTCCTGACGAAGGGTAAAGAAGAGAACCTGCGAAAATTAAGAGAAAAAATTCTCGAAAACTCAACTCCAAGAGCCGAACATAAACTGTTTGAAGAAGGTCCTAAAGAGGAAACGAGTGCTGCAAAAGAAAAGGGCAGGCTTTTGCAAAGAGGTATTCAAACTGTCATGCGGTTAGCTTCGGAAAATCATTTGCGCCTGAGTGATATGGCTGACGGTAAAGCAAACATACTCATCTCGGTAAATGCCATCATCATATCGGTGATCATTTCTGTGCTGATACGTAAATTTGAAACCGATCCCTATCTTGTCATACCTACGATCATATTCCTTGCTTTCTCTCTTACTACTATCGTTCTTGCTATCCTGGCAACAAGGCCAAAAGTCACCAAGGGAAGTTTTAGCAAAGAAGACATTATGAATAAAAAGGCCAACCTGTTATTCTTTGGTAATTTTTATAAGAGTCCTTTGAAGGATTATATCTGGGGAATGACGATGATGATGCGTGACCCTGATTATTTGTATGGCTCCCTGATCAAAGATGTGTATTACCTCGGCGTGGTTCTTGGGAAAAAGTATAAATTACTTCACTTAGCCTACAATGTATTTATGATCGGTATTATTATATCTGTCATTGCATTCACGATAGCTGTTTTTACACGCGGAGATGCTACCAGCAGTTCCGTCATCAGCAACCCATCCACCTCACCTCTATAAAAAACCGATGACATATACCAGTGAATCGTGCCGGCTGATTTTTAATTATAAGTGCTTTAATATCTGTATTACCGCAATCAGAACGAAAATATCTATTAACACATTTCTCAAAATTCATGAAACCTGAGCGGCCAATTTGGAAAGGATTTTCTGTAATAAACCGTTACCGTCTAAGCATGGCCTTATTTGTAGCCTTAGCATGGACGATCATTGATTCTCTCTTTTATATACTCCGGCTTTCCAATAATAATTTCTCGCCTTCGAAGTATAGCATCTTTGAAAAACATACTGCATTAACGATCATCTTACGGGAAATAAATGTTTTTTTTCTCAGCATGCTTATGGCTTATGTCCTGATCTTTTTATTAAAAGATCTATTCCGTAATATACCGGTATTTCTAAACATGTTTCTGAAGGTCATTATATTGATAACGGTAGCTCTTACCATGAATTTTTTTATTCATTGCACTTATGCGACGCTGATCGAACATCATACCCTTTACAGCGCCCTTGAATCGTTCTATAGAAGAACATTCGAGACCCGCTGGCTGCTTCAAAATACGCCTGAATGGATCATACTTTTCATGGTGACTCAAATAATGATAGAGATCAATGAAAAATATTCTCCGGGAGTATTTTTTGATATCATAATGGGTAAATACAAACAACCCCGTGATGAACGAAGGATCATTATGTTTATTGATCTCAGGGACTCCACACCCGTTGCCGAGAGGTTAGGTCATAAAGAATATTTTAAATTCATTCGTGATTTTATAAGGGATATTTCTACCGGAATCATGGAATATGGCGGTAGGATTTATCAATATGTGGGTGATGAGGTCGTAGTGTCGTGGCCGGAAAGCAGGAGAAATGCACGCAAATGCATCTATGCGCTGATCGAGGCAAGAAAATCACTTCATAAAAAATTCCACCACTTCCAGCAAAGCTATGGGGTAACGCCTGAGTTTAAAGCCGGGATTCATGCTGGGGAAGTAACGATAGGAGAAATCGGTGTAATCAAAAAAGATCTCGTCATGAGTGGTGATACCATGAATACAGCTGCCCGCATCCGGACAGCCTGTAATGAACTGAACCAAAAGTTTATCGCGTCAAAGGATTTTCTGGAACATATCAATTTAGAAAAATGGCAGGCTGAATCGCTGGGACCTATTGATTTGAAAGGAAGAAACGAAAGTATAGAGTTGTTCGCCCTGAAGATATAATTGAGTTCAACTAATTTTTTTTTACTACAAGTACTTTTTTATTTCTTCTACCAGCTCTGTTTTAGTAATTGGAATACCCATGATCTTATTATAGCCTTTCGCGTCAACGAAATAAACATCCCGAATGATCTTTATCAACTGGCCATTATTGATCTCAGGTATCAATACCATGTCATAATTTTTGATAATGTCGCCTAAGTTTTTGGGGAAGGGGCGTACATGACGAAGATGTGCATGCGCCACTGCATGTCCCTTTTTTATTAACTCTGCAACAGCGGATTTAATAGCGCCATACGTAGAACCCCAGCCCAAGCACCAGCACTTTGCCTTGTTCAGGACCATTATCAAGCTTTTGTTCCGGAATATATTCAGCGATCTTATCTATTTTTTCCTGCCTGATCTTTACCATCAACTGGTGGTTCTCGGGTTCATAACTAACATTACCCGTGATATTTTGTTTTTCCAAACCTCCGATGCGATGTTCCAAACCCGGTGTGCCGGGAAGTGCCCATGGACGAACTAATTTTTCATCACGCAGGTATGGTTGAAATTTATCTTCCCCATCTCCCAGGTCAGTTTTAAATTTTACAGTTATCGGCGGCAGGTCTTCTGTTTTGGGGAATTTCCACGGCTCGGCGCCGTTGGCTATATAACCATCACTCAAAAATATTACTGGCGTCATGTGTTGCACTGCAATGCGAACGGCTTCATATATCGCATCAAAACAATCGGCGGGAGTGTTTGCCGAAATAACCGGCATTGGACATTCGCCATTTCTTCCATAATAAGCCTGAAGAAGATCGCTCTGTTCTGTCTTTGTGGGTAATCCCGTCGATGGACCGCCACGTTGTATATCTATTATTAGTAATGGAATTTCAAGCATCACAGCAAGACCCATCGCTTCTGCTTTCAATGCCATGCCTGGTCCTGATGTGGTTGTAACACCGAGAGACCCTCCGTACGCGGCACCAATAGCTGAAGTGATAGCAGCAATTTCATCTTCGGCTTGAAAAGTTTTTACGCCAAAATTTTTATGCCGCGCTAATTCATGCAAAATATCCGAAGCAGGAGTAATGGGATATGAACCAAGGTATATGGGCAATCCACTTTTTTGCGAAGCAGCAATAAGTCCGTATGACAATGCCTGGTTACCCATCACCGAGCGGTAAACTCCCGTTGGCATCTTTGCTTTTTCTACTTTGTACGTGGTACCAATAGTTTCGGTCGTGTCGCCAAAATTATACCCCGCCCGCAATGCTTTCATATTACTTTCAAAGATGTCCGGCTTCTTACCAAATTTTTCTTTGAGAAATTTAAGAGTATTGTCCATATCGCGGCCATACATCCAGTACAGGAAACCCAGAACAAACATATTTTTAGCTCTGTCCTTTTCTTTCATCCCCATAGTAAATTCTTTCAGGGCTTCCCTCGTCATCTTTGTCACATCTATCTTTATTACTTCATAACTTTCAAGACTGTTGTTCTCCAATGGATTCTCTCCTTCGGGATAATTGGCAAGTCGAAGATTCTTTGAATCAAAACCGTCGGTATTGACAATGATCTTTCCTCCTTTTTTCAATGCACTTAAATTTGTTTTTAATGCCGCGGCATTCATAGCAACCAGCACGTCGCAGGCATCTCCGGGAGTATAGACCCTATCGGACGAAAACCTCAATTGAAATCCGCTGACACCGGGCAAGGTTCCTTGCGGCGCCCTGATCTCTGCCGGAAAATCCGGGAAAGTAGATAAATCAATTCCAAGTAAAGCTGTATTGTTGGTAAACTGTGTACCGGTCAATTGCATGCCATCTCCGCTGTCCCCGGCAAACTTTATGACAACATCGTTAAGCACTTCCTGTTTGCGAACCATCTCTATATATAATTAAGGTGTTGGCAAATTTAAGATAGTTTGGCGAGTACTGAATAGGCAATGATGACAGGTGGTTTAAAAACAAAGTCTTTTCGGAATTGTTAACCATTGTCTAAACGATAACAATTTAGAAGTTGAATCGCAAACCTAGCCTGGCTTTCACCAATTTTTAACCACGGGAATTTGCAAACGGCCTTGCAGTATTCATAACTTCAATATTGAATCAAATCACCCCAAAATTTATGTATCACGCAGACCCAGCCGACGAAGGAGAGCCTTCCAGCGGCTTTTTTTATGCCTCTATTCCTGTTCTTTTCCTTTCTGTTTTATTTTTTTCTTGCCGGAACCATGTTCCAAAAACAATTTCGCCTGCACCCGTAGTCGTGAAAAAAGATACGATCAGGCCGGTTGTCAAAAAACCTACCCCGGTCGCCGCGAAACCGGTAAAGAAAAAAAAGAAGATCTATCTCACTTTTGATGACGGCCCCAACAACGGTACTAAGAATGTGCTCGACATCATGCAGCAGGAAGATGTTCCCGTTACTTTTTTTATTGTTGGCGAGCATGTCTTTGCAAGCATCGGCCAAAATCAAACGTGGGATAGCTTGAAAATGGCGAAGAATATTGAGCTATGTAATCATAGCTATACTCATGCACATAATCGCTACAGTAAATTTTACACAGACCCCGGAACGGTCGTGAAAGATATGGAACGAAGCAAAGAACAACTTTTGCCCGATAATAATGTGGTAAGAGCACCTGGGCGCAATAGCTGGCGCATAGACAGTCTCCACTTTACTGACATTAAAAAAAGTAAGGAAGCAATGGATTCGTTACAGGGAGCAGGCTTTGTTGTCTTTGGCTGGGATCTTGAATGGCATTATGATCCAAAGACATTGGACCTAAAAAGCACTGCCGATGAATTGCTTTGCCAGATAGACAGTGTATTTAATAATAATAAAACCAAAACAAAAGATAATATGGTACTACTTGCTCACGACCAGGTGTATCATAAAAGTGCAGATTCTTTGCAGCTTAGAGAATTTATCCAAAAGCTCAAGAAAAAAGATGAGTATGAATTATCACTGGTAAGTAATTACCCCGGAATAATGAAAGAAAAATCTGATTCTTCTAAATTGGCATCAACGCAATGACCTGGTGAAAGGTGAGTGGTCAATGGTGAATAACATATTGCAAATTGAAAAGCCTGTCCGCGACTGACCACTCACCATTCACCACTCACGATCTTATTCTCTTCCATCAAGCAAATTGCCCAATCCGCCTAGAATACTTCCTTCTTCCTTACGATGCCATGTACCATATTCAACTAACCTTCCGGCAAGACGACTGATCGGTAATGATTGAATCCATACTCTTCCCGGCCCCCTTAGCTTTGCAAAGAATAAACCTTCACCACCAAACATAAAATTCTTTATTCCCCTGACGAATTCAATATCAAAATCAATTCCGGGAGTATAAGCCACTACGCAACCTGTGTCTATTTTTAATATTTCGCCCGGCACTAATACTTTTTCTATCACATACCCGCCGGCATGCATGAATGCCATTCCATCACCATCAATTTTTTCCATAATAAAACCTTCGCCGCCGAAAATACCCGTGCCTAATTTTCTTTGAAAATAGATTCCGACACTTACACCTTTAGCTGCACAAAGAAATGCATCCTTTTGTGCGATGATCGTTCCACCAAGTTCCTGTAGGTCCATCGGAATAATTTTTCCTGTATAGGGCGCTGCAAAACTTACTTTCTTTTTTCCCTGGCCCACATTTGTAAAAGCTGTCATGAATAAACTTTCACCCGTCAGGACTCTCTTGCCCGCCGACATCAATTTTCCAAGAAAACCGGTTGGGGCTTTCGCTGAGCCATCACCAAAAATGGTTTGCATCTCAATATCATCCTCCATCATCATCATAGCGCCGCTTTCAGCGATAGCAGTCTCGTTGGGATCGAGTTCAATTTCCACAAATTGTAATTCTTCGCCATATATCTTATAGTCTATTTCGTGATTGCTTCTTGTCGTATAACTCATAGTTAAATTTTTTTTTCAAAGGTAGAAAAGTATCGTGCAGCGAAAGCGTCAAATCGGTGAACGGTAATTTTTTAATGGCGGGTTGTCTTATCTTCACAAACTGCTCTTTAGTTAAAACCAAAATTGTCTTTTATGAAACAAAAACTCCTTTTGCTTTCCGGGTTCTTCATCCTTTTATCCACCATCGTATCCGGGCAGGCCAAACTTGTAGAAAAAGTCACTAAACAAGGAAATGAGATCGTTATTCCTTATGAAAAATATGTTTTACCCAACGGCCTCACCGTAATTGTTCACGAAGATCACAGCGATCCTGTAGTGCATGTGGATGTCACTTACCATGTGGGCTCAGCAAGAGAAGAGATCGGTAAATCCGGGTTCGCTCATTTTTTTGAACACATGATGTTCCAGGGAAGCGATCATGTTGCCGATGAACAGCACTTTAAAATAGTCAGCGATGCGGGAGGTACATTAAATGGTAGTACGAATCGTGACCGCACTAATTATTACGAAACAATTCCAAGCAATCAATTAGAAAAAGCGATATGGCTGGAAGCTGATCGCATGGGTTTTTTGCTGGATGCGGTAACACAACCAAAATTCGAGATACAAAGAGCAACCGTAAAAAATGAAAGAGGACAGAATTACGACAACCGTCCTTATGGATTAGTGAGCGAGTATTCTGCAAAAAATTTATACCCGTATGGTCATCCTTATTCATGGCTTACCATTGGTTATATCGAAGAGTTGAATAAAGTAAGTGTAAATGATCTTAAAAATTTCTTTCTGCGCTGGTATGGACCCAACAATGCCACGCTGACAATTGGCGGCGATGTGAAAACAGCCGATGTCATAAAACTGGTTCAAAAATATTTTGGGCCCATTCCACGCGGGCCTGAGGTAACGCCGGTAAAATTGGCTTCGGTTGTTTTAGATAAAGATCGCTATGTAAGTTATGTTGATAATTATGCGAGGACATCACAATTGAGACTAGTATTTCCAACCGTTCCTGATTATAGTCCTGATGAACCTGCACTTGCTTGCCTTGCGCAAGTATTAGGTGGCGGCGGTGGAGGTGGCGGACGCGGCGGACGCTTTGGTGGCGGCGGTGGAGGTGGAAACCGTAATTCAGTTTTTTATCAATATATCATCAAACCTCAAAAAGCTTTACAGGCAAGCGCAAACAGCCAGTTATCAGAATTGGCCGGTGAGTTTTCTGTCTCTATTACTCCTTATCCCGGTAAATCATTGGCAGAAATGGAACAGTTGATTAATGAAGCGTTTGATGAATTTGAAAAAAGAGGCGTGACCGATGATGACATTGAAAGATTTAAAAATGAATTTGAAAGCAGAACTATTAACGGTCTGGCCAGTGTATCCGGAAAAGTAAGCCAGTTAGCCGCCTTTCAAACTTTTACCGGTAATCCGAACATGATGAAGAAACTGTTGAATGAGTACAGCAACCTTACAAAAGAAGATGTAATGAAGGCGTATGAAAAATATGTAAAAGGGAAGCCGCATGTTGTGCTTAGTGTTTTGGCAAAAGGCCAGGAAAACCTGATTGCTAAAGAGAATAACTATACAATTGACGAGTCACATTACAAAGCCCCTGATTATGGTTATGCGGGATTGAAATATGCAAAAGCGAAAGACATTTTTGACAGAAGCAAGATACCGGGAAATGGCCCCAATCCGGTTGTAAAAGTTCCTGCTTTCTGGAGAAAAGATCTTCCCAACGGAATTAAAATGATAGGGACTGAGAATACCGAAATACCTACTGTAACTATTTCTATCACTATTCCCGGCGGTCATTTAATGCAGGCCAACGATCTGGATAAAGTGGGTCTTTCCAATCTTTTTGCCAGAATGATGAATGAAGACACAAAGAATTATACGGCGGAACAATTCTCAATGGAACTGCAAAAGTTAGCCAGTTCGGTGAGTGTCAGCAGTGGAAAAGATGAGATCGCATTCAATGTACAATGCCTGAAAAAGAATCTTGACAAAACACTGGCATTGCTACAGGAAAGAATGTTCAATCCGAAATTTTCTGATGATGCCTTTCAACGTATCAAGAGACAGACGATGGAAGGCTTCAAGCAAAGCAAAGCCCAACCCGCATCTGTTGCCAGCGATGTGATCGCTAAGATCAATTTTGGACCGAATAATATCCTGGGAATGGATGCAGGCGGATCAGAAACAACCATTCCGAATATCACATTGGACGATATTCAAAAATATTACGATAACGATATCACTAACCAGGGAATGAAAGTGGTAATTGTGGGTGATGTTAAGGAAAATGAGATATTACCGAAACTTGCCTTCCTGAATAAATTGCCTAATAAAAAAGTGGAAGTTCCGAAAGTGGCAGCGACTCCAATGCCAACTGATCAATCTAAGATCTATTTGGTTGATATTCCGAAAGCAGCGCAAACTGAGTTTCGTGTTGGTTACAACACAGGTCTTAAATACGATGCCACCGGAGAATTTTATAAAGCAGGTTTGATGAATTATATTTTAGGCGGATCATTTAACGGTCGTGTTAATATTAATCTTCGTGAAGACAAAGGCTGGACATACGGCGCTCGTTCATCCTTTAGCGGTGATGAATATGATGGCGATTTTGAATTCAGCTCGGGTATTAAAGCGGAAGCAACGGACAGCGCCTTATATGAAGTGGTGAAAGAGCTGAGAGATTATTCTGCCAATGGCGCCACAGAAGAAGAACTGACATTCCTGAAAAACGCAATAGGGCAAAGAGATGCTTTGCGTTATGAAACCGGTTTTCAAAAAGCAGGATTTATCCGAACGATCCTTGATTATAATCTTCCTGCTAATTACACCGAGATACAGCAAAAGATTTTGAAAAATATGACCAAAAAAGATATTGATGAGCTGGCAAAAAAATACATTGATGTCACAAAACTGAATATGCTGCTTGTAGGTGATAAAGCCAAAATTCTTCCCGGTTTAAAAAGGTTAGGCTATCCTATCGTCGAGTTGGATGTAGACGGCAAGCCGGTAGAGAAGAAAGCGTTCTGAGCTGCAAAACACGAATAGTCTAAAACCGAAATCCGAAAGGCATTCCTGATGAAGAGTCTTTCGGATTTGGGTCTTTTGGCTATCAAACTTTTTTATGACAGAAACTGATGCGGGGTTTAATTATTCTCGACTTTTGGTAATCATTGCTGTCGTTCATTTCCATTCAAAAAATCAATTTGCTGCCTTTAATGTTTTCCAAACTCCCGGTGGCACATACCTGTAACCGATGATCGTTGTATCCGTACCAATATATAAACAAAAATCGCCGTATGCTCTTCCCGTCGTAGCCGGAGGTGCTGTTGATGCGCTTATATTTCTTTCCTGATTTCCATTAACAGCATTGCCCATATAAAAGCCGGAGAAATATGGGAACACAAGCATTCCCGTTTTACTTAATGACGTGATTCCTAATTTTGATGGATCATAGCCACTATTGATAATTTTGAACGCCTGGTTGCCTGTGCTATTGGCTGTGAACAGTTTTGTTGTTCTGTCGGATTCGAAATACTTGAATTGAGTTATAGAATGACCCGACTTACTACTACCTAATTGCAATCCGAATGTGTTGCTAAACCCGGCGAATGTATTTATGCTATCCTTATCCGGCACCTTCATTCCGCTTCCACCCAAAAGTAATTGTGACGCCGATGGATGCAAATAGATATTCTCTTTTGAGGCGAATATCGCCCCATGATCGCCGCCATATGCTACTGAAAACTGGTTGAGCATGTTGGCGCCTTGCCCACCTTCTGAATAGTCTCCATAAAAGTTGCTGGTAGCCGACATACTTGATACAACGTAACTGCCCGTGATCCAATAAGTAGTTGTGGAATTCCATGGAGCGGGACTTACTGTGCCAAACACTGTTGGATTTTCAATCCAATGCTGTTTCCAGTTTGCACTAACTGTTGGCTCTATACCTGAATGACTCGGATATTTGATCGCCTGGTAAACTTTGCCATTATAAGAACACCAACTTTTACTGTATGTAGAAGCAGCACGCACACCGTTAAATGCAGTATGACAGTTGTAGTAACTATTCCCCAAAAAAGAGTTATCTAATACACCGCACATTCCATTCGTTGAAAAATTACATGAATACACTCCTATGTTATTGCAATCCGCTCCTGATATAAACAACCCATTCCTTGCATTGTAATATCCTGTACAGTTTATGAGCATGGAATTGTTAGCATTCCCGGAATCATTTGTCTGAAAGCGGAATCCATCACCCCCAAAATTTTCTATAGCAACATTCTCAGCGAATATCCTGGTGTTCGTGAATATTCCATGGGCAGAACTATCGGTGGACTGTCCAAAATTTCTTAAGAACAGGTTTTTTAAAATTACACTTCTTGCACCAGCATTATGTTTATCGGCAAGTATAACGATACCTTTCGTGTTGCCTGCATAAATAAATCTTACTTCCTGGTATGGAAACATCCCGCTTCCTTCACCAATTATATTCACAGAGTTCTTTATGATGATCGAACTATCCATTCTATAAGTTCCGCCGGGGATAATTACGTTACCGTAGCCATAAATATTAAGATAAGTATTGTTCTTTATCGGATTAGCGACCTGTAATGCGGTATTGATGATGGATGAAACATCGGCACTCCCATCTCTTTTAGCGCCAAACCAAAGTATATTCACATCACGATCCATGATTCTTTCAAATCTCCCATTCGCATCGCCATAAGGTTTAATGATTGAACCACCGTTATCTAACTTTCTGCTTGTATCAACATACAGAAACCATCCGCCGCCGCCATCGTTAGGAGTATAGTAGCCACTGACATAAATTTGCCTGTTTCGGTAAAAGGTATTGTCATCGTTTACATCGAGAGTTCTCAATTCCTCTATTGTGGAGACGCTTCTTAACTCCTGCGAAAAGGAAAGAAATGGGATAAAAAGCAAGATGATAGTTGATCGCATAAAATAAGTTTGTACTCTTTTTGTTGAAAAAAATGAATTACGATTGTCATAAAGACTTCCCGCTATATTATGCCTGGCATAGATAATAGCTCAACCCGTCCGATATTGGGGATTTAAATCATAGCATGGTCATGTGCCTGTCGTCACGTGGTTCAGGATCATTATACGAATGGTGGTAATTGTATTATGGGTAGCGTAGAAGACAATAGTTACCACTGCGGGGCTGGATATTTACTATGGTTTCTCTTGCAGGGCTATTGAATATTATTCCTGTGGTTGCTGTTAACGTTTTAACCATTCCTCTTTCCTGGGAAATAGGACCCGCCCTTTTCCAGTTATTAGACAACTAAATCTACGTGATAATTTGGAATCGAAACCGATAATAAGGATTTTTTTTAATGAATGAGAATCAGAAAAGAAATGGAGCTTCCGGAAAATACTTAAGATCACCGGCATTGAAACAATAAGCATGTCTGATCGGGTTGAATAAGGTTTGATTCTATGCTTTGATTTCTCGTAACTATTTGATAAATGGCATGGTCAAAACCAATTCTTTCGTTACTTTGCCCCTCTTCCAAAAAAGATAATTATGAAACAAAAATTACTGCTGCTGAACGTATTGGCATTTTTTCTTGCAATAACTGCAAATGCACAACCGAGTGCTGCCAATAACGAAGCAAAGCTTGTAGAAAAAGTTGTCAAACAGGGTAACGAACTGGTTATCCCTTATGAGAAATATGTTTTACCCAATGGCCTTACGCTGATCGTTCATGAAGACCATAGCGATCCTGTGGCGCATGTTGATGTTACTTATCACGTTGGTTCGGCGAGAGAAGAGATCGGTAAATCGGGATTTGCTCACTTCTATGAACATATGATGTTCCAGGGCAGCGACCACGTTGGTGATGATCAGCATTTTAAAATTGTTACGGAAGCAGGCGGCACACTGAATGGCAGTACGAATACTGACCGCACTAATTACTTCGAAACTGCTCCTTCCAACCAATTGGAAAAAATGCTTTGGCTGGAAGCTGACCGCATGGGCTTTTTGCTGGATGCAGTAACTCAGAAAAAATTTGAAAACCAAAGGGAAACTGTGAAGAACGAAAGAGGCCAGAATTATGACAATCGCCCTTATGGACTTTTGTTTGAAGAAATTTCCAAAAACATATATCCCTATGGCCACCCCTATTCATGGCTTACTATCGGGTATATTGAAGATTTGAACAGGGTAAAAGTAGATGACCTCAAAAATTTCTTTCTCCGCTGGTATGGACCCAATAACGCTACAGTAACGGTTGGCGGCGATGTAAACACAAGCGATGTAGTAAAATTGGTAGAGAAATATTTTGGACCGATACCAAGAGGTCCGGAAGTAAAAGATATGCCGGCAAAAGTGCCTGAATTGACCAAACACCGCTTTGCATCCTATACCGATAACTATGCTCGTCTGCCGATGATGGTAAGAGCCTATCCTACTGCTCCCAATTACACAGAAGATGTGCCTGCCTTAGCTTGTCTTGCACAAATATTGGGACAAGGAAATAATTCTGTACTGTACCAGCAACTGACCAAAAAACAGTTAGCCTTGCAGGCAGGCTGTTTCAATATCCCGTTTGAACTTTCGGGTGTATTTGCCTTCCAGATCATTCCATTCCCTGGCAAATCTCTGGCTAACATGTATTATTTGCTCGATAATGCGTTGGATAGTTTTGAAGCGAGAGGCATAACCGATGATGATATTGCAAAATTCAAAGGCGGTTATGAAGCGCAACTGATAAATGGGTTGCAAAGTGTAGCTGGCAAAGTATCCCAATTGGCTGCCTTTCAAACTTTGGCCAAGGGTAATCCAAACATGATAGGAAAGCTGCTTAAAATGTACCAGGCTGTTACGAAAGAAGATGTAATGCGGGTGTATAACAAATACATCAAATACAAACATTGCGTGACATTAAGTGTGCTTACCAAAGGACAAGAAAAACTTATCGTCGGTGATAATAATTACAAGATCGATGAAACTAATTATGCAGCTCCTGACTACGGTTATACCGGGTTGACATATACGAAAGCCAAAGACAACTTTGACCGCGGAAAGATACCTCCAAACGGCGCTAACCCGGTTGTGAAAGTACCAGCCTTCTGGAAAAAAGACTGGGCCAGTGGCATAAAGATCATTGGAGCAGAAAATACAGAATTACCCGTTGTCACCCTGGCGATAAAAATTCCGGGAGGACATTTGCTCAATGCTAATGATCTTTCCAAGGCTGGCATGGCTTCATTCTTCACTGATATGATGGATGAAGACACAAAGAAATATACGGCGGAAGAAATGAGCCGTGAGCTGCAGAAATTAGGAAGCTCTATCAACGTATTCAGCGGCAATGAGAATATTACATTCCAGGTACAGGCTGAAAAGAAAAATTTAGACGCAACACTAGCGCTGCTGAAGGAAAGAATATTCAATCCCAAATTCACACAAGCGGCTTTTGACCGGATAAAAAAACAGAATCTCGAAAGTTTTAAAGTGGCAAAATCGCAACCGGCCAGTGTGGCCAGCGCCGTATTCGATAAATTGAACTATGGACCTAATAATATACTGGGAGTTGATGGTAACGGTACGGAAGAAACAGTGAATAATTTTACTCTTGCAGATATTCAATATTACTACGACAACTATATGACATCGCAGGGAACACAGGTAGTTGTTGTAGGTGACATCAAAGAAGATGAAATTTTATCCAAACTTTCTTTTCTTAATGACCTTCCTAACAAAAAGATCACTATCCCTGCTGTAGCTGCCGCCCCCGCTGTGGAAAAAACAAAGATATATCTCGTCAATGTTCCCAAAGCAGCACAATCAGAATTTCGTGTTGGTTACATTACAGGTTTGAAATATGATGCAACAGGAGAATACTACAAAGCAGGATTAATGAACTATGCATTAGGTGGCGCTTTCAATAGCCGGTTAAATCTTAATCTTCGCGAAGACAAAGGATGGACCTATGGTGCACGCAGCGGTTTCAGCGGTGGCAAGCAGACCGGTGAATTTTCCTTTAGTTCCGGCATTCGTGCCAATGCTACCGATAGTGCTTTGATAGAAGTAATGAAAGAATTAAAGAACTATGAAGAAAATGGTATCACTGATGAAGAGCTGGCATTCATGAAAAGCGCCATCGGGCAAAGGGATGCCCTTCGCTATGAAACAGGTTTTCAGAAAGCTGGATTTATCGGCAATATGTTAGATTACAATCTTCCTGCTGATTATGTTGATCAGCAAAACAAGATTCTCTCAGGTATGACCAAAGATGATATCAATGCTCTTGCGAAGAAATGGATAAGGGAAGGTAAAATGAACATATTGATAGTGGGTGACAAAGAGAAAATATTACCAGGATTGCAGAAGATGGGTTATGAGATCATTGAACTGGATGTGGATGGTAAACCCGTAGAGAAAAAAGCATTCTGATTAATTTCTCAGGTGAAAATTTTAAAAACGCCCCGATAAACGGGGCGTTTTTATTTGAATTGCGGATGTTAAGACAACCATACCTGCCAAGAAAGATAAAAGGGTGAACGATTGCTTAAAAAAAAATACCTTTAATATCATATCAAAATCCAGTTAATAGAATTCTCCTATGCATCTTCTGAAATGTATTGCTTGTTTGCTCCTTCCTCTTTTTACATTATCGCAGATAACCCCACGAAACCTGCTGCAAAAAAATTGTCCGCCGGAAAAACTGCAACAGGTATTGGTTGATCAAAACGATTTTCATCCTTTTCCAAAAACTCCTGCTGAATGGCAAAACGTTTTACCGGATAGCCTCCTTCAGTATTTAATAAATAAAGGCGAAGAAGCATTAAAGGAAAATTTTCCCAATGTGCCTGCAACAGTCACGCTTGATTTTTTACGCAATGGCAACCGGACACGTTATGAGAATATCGCGTTTGGAAAACGTGACCGCTTGTGGAATCTTCTTCTTGCTGAATCCATCGAAGGAAAGAAAAGATTTATTGATGCGATCGTTGATGGCATCTGGTCAATTTGTGAAGAAAGTTTCTGGGGAGCATCTGCGCACCTCGGTATGCAAACATCGGGGATCGGTCTTCCTGATGTGGAAGAACCGGTAGTAGATCTTTTTGCTGCGGAAACGTCGGCCAATTTAGCATTGGCAGATTATTTTGTCGGTGATGAATTGGATAAAGTTTCACCCCTCATCCGGAAACGAATTTATTATGAAGTGAACCGGCGCATCTTTATCCCGATACAAACAGCAAAGTATGGATGGATGGGTCAGGGAGATAGCAATGCCAAACTCAGTAACTGGGCGCCATGGGTCATGTCGAATTATCTTATCAGTGCTTTATTGCTGGAAAAAGATGATTCGAAAAAAATGGAATGCGTATCAAAGGCAATGCGATTCACTGATCAATATATAAATGGTTTTGGTGATGATGGTGGTTGCGAGGAAGGACCGCATTACTGGACATTCGGAACAGGATGTATGCTGGATGTTTTGAATTTACTCAGCAGCGCAAGCAATGGAACTATTGACATTTATAATGAAGATATCATTCGCAATATGGGCGCTTATATTTACCGCACGCATATCAGCGGTGATTATTTTGTGGATGTAGCCGATTCACATCCGGAAGTATATCCTGAAGCGGTGATGGTATGGCGATATGGACAGGCCACTGGCGATACTGATCTTAGCGGATTGGGTGCATGGATTTTCAGGAAAAATGGATACCGCAGTACTATCAATCCAACTTTTCATCGTACACGTGCCTTATATGATTGGTCAAGTCTTAAAACTATTGCAGCAGATCAAACTGCGTTTAATGAAAACGAGGGAGCGTGGTTGCCCGACGTGCAATTGATGACAGAACGATTACCCAATGGATTGTTTGTCGCAGCGCATGGAGGGCACAATGGCGAAAGTCATAATCATAATGACGTCGGTGATTTTATTGTCTATGCCAATGGTGATCCCGTGATCATTGACGTGGGTTCGGGCACCTATACTTCTAAAACTTTTTCAAAAGAACGATACGGTATCTGGTACAATACGTCTGCTTATCATAACCTGCCAACCATTAATGGCCAACAGCAAGCAGAGGGATCGTCCCATGCTGCCAGTAATGTATTGTATAAAAAGGAAAAGGGGCGTACTGTTCTTTCGATGAATATAGAAAAAGCCTACCCGGCTGAAGCTGATCTTAAAACATGGAAAAGAGTTATTACGACCGATAATAAATCAATAGTTATTAGTGACAACTTTGAAACAGTTAAACGGATTAATTCGCTTAAACAGACTTTTATGACGGTTTGTGATGCCGATATCAGCCAGCCGGGAATAATAGTTTTTACAACAGCAATGGAAAAAAGGTTTCTCTGCAATATGGAAAGGACTGGCTGGCCGCGAAAGAAACGATATGGCTGACCACCGAAGAGGACCAGTTACTCAAAGTGACCTGGCGCAATCAAACTTTTACAAGAATATTGCTGACATTAAAATCGCCGGCGGCGAAAGGAAAGTTTCAATACACTATTAAATAGCTCGTTTTAATTCATCATATTCTAATTAATCATCGTAAACAAACACCGCGCTAGTAAATTGAACAGGATGACTAAGATCGAACCGGCTGGCGAAAATGACTTTGAGTTACTTTCCGAATTAGGAAGATTGACTTTCCTCGAATCCCATGGACATAGTGCCCCGCCCGGCGTGATCAATGACTATGTAAAGAAGCAATATGATATCAATACAGTGAAAGCTGAGCTAAGCGATGCGGTAAACATTATCCATATCATCAGCTACAATAACAAACCGGCGGGATATTCGAAGATCGTTCTCAACAGTCCACATCCTGCTATCAATGAAAAAAATATCACAAAGCTGGAGAGATTATATTTACTGAAAGAGTTTTATGATCTGAAATTAGGGAATGAGCTGTTTAAATTTAATCTCGATATATCAAAAAGAAATGAACAGGCGGGTACCTGGCTTTACACCTGGAAAGAAAACCCCCGTGCTATAAGATTTTATACCAATCAAGGGTTTGAAATAATCGGCAGCTTTGATTTTAAATTGTCGGAGTCGCATGCAAACCCAAATCATCTTATGTTTTTGGGATACTGATGCAACAGAATATTTCCTTCCGACCAAATTCACTTTGATAGTAACTTTGAAATAAAAAAAGTGGAAAACAAAGGACTGTTGTTCATTCCTGATATCAGCGGTTTCACTCAGTTTGTAAACCAAACGGATATTGAACACAGTCGTCTCATCATACAGGAATTGCTGGAGTTGCTGATCAATGCCAATGAAATTGGACTGGAGGTGTCGGAAGTGGAAGGCGATGCTATTTTGTTTTATAAGTTTGGAGATTCACCCCAAGTTGATGAGCTGTATAAACAGGTAGAAAAGATGTTTGTGGAGTTTCACCGTCATCTCGGCGTATATGACCTCACCCGCTTTTGTCAATGCAATGCCTGCCGGTCGGCTATCAGTCTTTCATTAAAAGTAATTACCCATTATGGCGAGTTTACCGGGTACAACGTAAAAAATTTTAGCAAGCTGATCGGCAAAGATGTGATCGTGGCACACCAGCTACTGAAGAACGATATTGCACAGCATGAATACTGGCTGGTGACAAAAAGTTTATTACCCGGTGATCGCCCCGCTGATCTGAAACAATGGATGCAATGGAAGAGCAGCGCCAAACAAACGGACAATGGTGAAATAGCTTTTCATTATACACAACTAAGCCCGCTAAAAAATGAAATACCCACTGAATCGCTGCCGCAACTGGGATTAATAGATAAAACAAAAGTCTTTTCCATTTCGAAAGAATACAATGCGGAGATCATCCCATTATTTCATGCTTCCGGCGCTTTTAATTATCGCAGTCAATGGCAGGAAGGAGTAAAAACTGTAGAAGAGGCCAGCCATTTCCTGCCCCGTGTGGGCATGCGCAACCGGCTGATCCGGGAAAATGGAGAAGTTGTGCTTTATGCGAGCAGTTATTCTTTTACACCTGAACGAATCGAGTTCAGTGAAACCGATGAAAATAAAAAGAACTCGACCTATTTTATTTTGGAAAAGATCAATGATAACAGAACAAAACTTACGGTTGATCTTTACATGCAGAAGAGTCCTTTCCGCCAACTCCTCTTTGAATTATTTAAGAAAAAGAAAGTAGAACGGGAATGGATGCGGTCGCTGGAGAGATTGGATAGTGTGGTAAAGGGAATCAAATTGCCGTAAAGGTTCCAGCCATCATTATCTATTATCCTGTTGAGAAGAATATAATGCTTTCTCACTCCCGGGAGTCATCATGTGAAGATGCCTTCATCAAAATATTCGGCCATTTTCCTTCTTTCTTTCTCATCAGGCATGATCCCTTCCCCTGCCATTAAGTTATCTTCCACATGCATTGGATCGGAAGTGGCGGGAATCACACAGGTGACGGCAAGATGTGAGATAATATACTTCAGGAAAAAACCAGCCCAGCTTTCAATGTTATATTCTGCAGCCCATGGAGGCAACGGTTTATTTCTTACCTGCTCAAACAACCTTCCTTTCTCCAAAGGTTCATTGATAATAACAGCAACACCTTTATCTTTTGCCAGAGGCAATAATTTTTTTTCGGCGTTTCGGGTGGCAATGGAATAATTGAACTGAACAAAATCCAAACGTTCTTTTTCGATGATCTGTTCTAAGTCCGTATGAGAAGAAGTAGTGTAGTGTGTGATGCCAATATAACGGATAAGACCGTCATCTTTCCATTGTCTCAAAGTATTAAGATGCGCTTGCCAGTCTACCAGGTTATGAATTTGCATGAGGTCCATGACCGAACGTTTCATTTTCCGCATTGATTCTTTCATTTGCCTGGTTCCTGCTTCTCTCCCGGTCGTCCACACTTTTGTTGCGTAAAAAAATTTATCGGCCAACCCTGTTTCATTTGTCAATTCACCGACCACTTGCTCTGATCTTCCGTACATGGGTGAAGAATCGATCAGTTCTGCTTTGTGTCGTTGCATCAATGTCAGCACCCGTTTTAATTTTTCCCGTTCAGGTGACTGGTGATCTACATCGAATTGTTTCCATGTACCGATTCCGACAACCGGAATTGCTTCACCTGTGGATGGTATGATGCGTTGCAGCATTTTCAAATGTGATTTAATTGTCTTTGATAACATTTGATCGCTAACAAAGTTTTCCTTTTATTGGGGAAGTTTGGCAACACTTCGCCCGGCCGATAGTGAATGTCATAGGCAAGATCCATCTGGCATAGTTTTATGCACCTGTTTAATGATAACGATTATTTATCATTAAAAATTTTTTTATGGATAAGATGGAAGTAAAAGGTCAATGGAGCGAATGGAAAGGAAAATTGAAACAGAAGTATGGCCAGCTGACCGACGACGATCTGAAATACGAAGAAGGGAAAGATGAAGAAATGTGGGGAAAGATTCAGAAGAAAACGGGAAAAGCAAAAGATGAGCTTGTGAAATGGCTGAAGGGGGTTGGATGATGCCAGAAGTCGGAAGTAAGATGTCAGAAAGTTTCTGATAGTTCGAAGATTTCCTTTCGGGGTAAGAGAGCAAACTATTAACCTGCCTCCATTATAAGAGGCAGGTTATTTTTATGTTTTTATGATGAAAACATTAGATGCTGTTTTCGCAACCGACATAGCTTACCTTAGTGGAAAATATATTTTATGATAATCGTTCACGACATTGTTGTTTGCAAGCCTGGTAACGCCTCGAAAATGGCGAAGCTGCTCAAGGAAGTCATGGCTGATAGTAAAGAGCTGATCAATATCATGACGGATATGACCGGCCAGTATAACAGGGTGATCATGGTAAGTAAGTTTGATAGCCTTGCTGCTTATGAACAAAGCTGGGAAAAATATAAAGAGAATACGGAAGAAATGAAGAAGATGCAGGAAAAAATGAAGGATTATACCAATATGTATCTAACCGGTTCAAGAGAGATATTCAAGGTTTGGTGATAATTTCAGTAATCAAACTTCCATTCTTCTAAAAATTTCATAGCTGGTTACGTTTTTGAAACGTGACGTAGATCTATTGTTTTCCGCCGTTCCTGTTTACAAAAAATCTACTTACACGTATGTTTGATCTCCGGGCAAAGACACGACAACTTTGAATTTTAGGTGATTTTAAAAAAAACCTTTTTGCTTTCCGAAGATTGCTTTCTCCTTAATTTTATAAACTATCTTTCAAACATCTTCTTCACTTTAAACCGAACACATGAGAAGAAAAGAGTTTATCAAAAACACAGGCCTTACTGCTGCATCGTTAGCCATATTAGCCCCTGGCAGTTTATTTGCAAACAGTGCTGATCCAAAAGTAAGGATCGGGCTTATCGGAACAGGTCTTCGGGGACAAGATCACCTCGATCTATTACTTAGAAGAGATGATGTAGAGGTCGTCGCCATTTGCGATGTTGATGACCGCATGCTTGGCATGGCAAAAGAAGTTATTAATAAAAGCGGAAAAAAAATGCCGCAGATTTTTACCGGCGATAATTATGCCTGGAAAAAATTGCTGGAAACAAAAGGTCTGGATGCTGTCATTACAGCCACACCCTGGGAATGGCACAAACCGATCGTAATTGGTTCATTGGAGGCCGGTATAAAATATGTGGCTACGGAAGTCGTGCTCGGAATCACCTTGCAGGATCACTGGGATGTAGTAAAAGCAGCCGAGAAATACAATGCTCATGTAATGATGCTGGAAAATGTTTGCTATCGTCGTGATGTGATGGCGATATTGAATATGGTAAGACAGGGATTATTTGGCGAGCTCATCCATTTGCAGGGCGGTTACCAGCATGATCTTCGCGAAGTGAAATTTAACGATGGTGTGAATCCCTACGGGCATGGCGTTGAGTTTGGTGAAAAAGGATTTTCAGAAGCGAGATGGAGAACCAATCATTCGGTGCATCGTAACGGCGATCTTTATCCAACACATGGTATCGGCCCGATCGCCAACTATATTAATATTAACCGGGGTAATCGTTTTCTTTCTCTCTGCTCCTTTTCATCCAAATCAAGAGGCTTGCATAATCATATAGTAAAAAATGGCGGCGAAAATCATCCGAATGCAAAAGTAAATTTTAAATTAGGTGATGTAGTTACCACTTCTATTAATTGTGTAAACGGTGAGACGATCTTGTTACAACATGATACCAGCTTGCCAAGACCTTATTCTTTAGGTTTTCGTGTCCAGGGCACAGAAGGATTGTGGATGGATGTAAACAATGGTGTTTATATACAGGAAAGATCAGCCAAACCTCACCAATGGGATAATGCAAAGACATGGCTTGACAAATATGATCACCCGTTATGGGTAAGATGGAGCAAAGAAACAGCAGGCGCTGGTCATGGCGGCATGGATTTTTTTGTGATCCATTCTTTCATTGAATCCGTCAAAAGAAAATTACCTACACCATTGGATGTGTATGATGCAGCAGCGTGGAGCGCTATTACACCATTGAGCGAAAGATCCATTGAGCTGGGAAATGAAACAGTGGAATTCCCCGACTTCACAAGCGGACAATGGATGTACAGGAAACCAGTGTTTGCCTTGAATGATGAATATTAAGCGCTGACGATAATCATTATCGGATTAAAATGATTCAGAACATCCTTTCAGAATATGGATTTAAACAGGAAGAAACAAGTGTTGAAACTTTTGGCTCCGGCCTGATCAATAATACATGGAAAGTAGCATCATCCGGGAAGGTCTATATCCTTCAACGTATCAATGAAAATATTTTTAAAAGGCCAGAAGACATCGCTGACAACATACGATTGATTACAGATCACCTGCGCCGGCATCACCCGGATTATGATTTTGCAGCTCCTGTAGTTTCGACTATTGGTGAAGAAATGGTTTTCATCAAAGGAGAAGGCCACTTTCGCTTATTCCCATTTGTGCCGGGATCGCATTCCAAAGATGTTGTTGAAACCCCGGAACAGGCTTACGAAGCTGCCATTCAATTTGGGAGATTCACGCGGTTACTTTCCGATATTGACCTAAGTAAATTTAAGATCACCATTCCCTCTTTTCATGACCTTACATTGCGCTATCAGCAATATACAGATGCTTTAAAAAACGGGAATAAAGACCGCATCAGTAAATCGAAAAAACTAATCAGAGTTATAGCAGAACAGGAGAGCATCGTAAAGGTGTATGAACAATTTAAAACAGATCCTTCTTTCCGTTTAAGGATTACTCATCATGATACCAAGATCGGCAATGTTTTATTTGACGGAAAAGATAAAGGCTTATGCGTGATAGATCTTGATACCGTCATGCCGGGTTATTTTATCAGTGATGTGGGTGACATGATGCGAACTTATTTATCACCAGTGAGTGAAGAAGAAAAGGATCTTAGTAAAATAGAAATACGGGATGATTTTTATAGCGCCATTGTAAGAGGCTATTCAGATGAAATGAAAGAAGAATTGACCCAGACGGAAAAGAAATATTTTTTTTATGCAGGTCAATTTATGATTTACATGCAAGCCATTCGTTTTCTTACAGATCATATCAATGATGACAAATATTATGGTGCAAAATACCCCGGGCATAATTTTGTAAGGGCGGCAAATCAACTGACATTGCTGCAACGTTTTTCCGATAGTGTTGTATGATCCTGATGGTATCAAAAAAATAGAAAGCCCCAAAAGGGGCCTTCTATTTTTTCTGTTTTTCTACCCTTAGAACCCTGCTTATTTCTTTATGATCTTTTCAGAGAATATTGTTTTACCTGAAGCGTTTTTTGCTTCGATAATATAAAATCCTGTTTGAAGATGCCCAACGTTATCTAACTGGATGATATTGGAACCTTTCCTGATATTCCATGGGATACTTTGCAGGGTCCTGCCAGCCTGGTCTATCAAACGTATTGCTACGGCTTCATTTTCCTGGCTTTTGTACTCAATTGATAAATTGGATATAAAGGGATTAGGATATACTGTTACTTTCGTGCCGATGGTTTCGCTGCGTTTCAATGTCACAATAGGCGAGTAAATAAACCTGCCATCAATGTCGATCTCTTTAATTCTGTAGTACATCACATCGGCTGCGATATTATTGTCTGTTACGTTGTAATTACGTTTTTCAGTGCTGTTGCCGGCTGCAGGTTGTGTATGTATTACTTCCCATGATTTACCATCATAACTTTTTTCTGTCTCAAAACTCAATGTATTAGATTCGCTTTCCGTTGAAAAATTTATAAGTGCTGCATTATTTTTCAATTCCGCATTTAATTTCAATCCTTTGATCGGCAATATTGCCTGCGTTGCGCATTTTGAAAAGGTAATATCATCGATAGCCAAATCATTGCCACAACCTCCTGATGAATTGTTCAATATCCTGTATCTCACGCTGGTGATACCTGCAGGAAGCATAAATCCTCCACCAATTTTTACCCATGTAGGAGATGCGCTTTGGGGAATATAAGCCGATACAAACGATGTAAGCTGTGTGTAGTGGTTGTTACTGGAAAGATATTCTACAATAAACTGCAGTTTTGGCAAGATAGCCGATGAGCCGCAGGTACCCAGCGTGTTAGTATTCATTACATACAGGTATACCGTGTAGAATGAATTGAACTCAAGATTAGAAACTGTATTCTTATAAAACTCCCCGGCGGTATAACTGGCGTTTATCACCATCATTCTGCCATTGTTCTCGCCTGTGTGATCTGATGCATTATGCCATTCAGATCTTCCCTGGCTATTTTTATAAAGTTTATAGTCTCCATCTTCAAGTGATGAACTGCTATTATAATTATAAGTGGTACGTCCATCAGGCAAAGATGTTGAGGAACCTCCTTTACCGAAGGTTTCAACGTATTTAATTGTTTCACCGGTGCACGTTGTCTGTGCAGACAAATTAGCATAACATGCCATGGCGACTAAAAGGATCAGAGGGTAGAGATTGAGTTTCATAATTGTTCGTTTGATCCCGTGTAGTCCATTGATGTGCCAAAATTTAATGCGCTGAGATCCAGCAATCTGAATTTTTTTTTATTGAAATTTTTTCCGGCTGGTGGAATAAATTTCAGATCATGGAATTTTTTTGAATTATAGAAAACGACGGGATGATCTTTAAAAAGGATGAATGATTCTATATAATAGTTATTGTAACAGCCGATGAGATATTCGGTCTCTCTGTTCTGGAAAATTTTTCCATATTATGGAAGGTGTAAGCGGGTTGTATTTTTCAGTTTACTAGTAACCAGTCATTTATTATTTGGCACTAAGATGGAAGAGGTTCGGCAACATAATTTATCAGAATGGAAAACAAAGCACACGTAAAAATTTTTCTCGTTGATGATGATCTTTTCTGCCTGAGCATCTATCGCCAGCATCTGAATAATCTAGGATATGAGAATATCAGCACATTTGATAACGGCATTAGTTGCGTTAACAGTTTGTCACAACAACCGCAGGTTATTTTTCTTGATCATAGTATGGAAGGAGTTACCGGGCTGGAAGTGCTGAAAAAGATCAAAAGCTTCAGCCCCGATATCTACGTCATATTTATTTCGGGCCAAGAAGATGCAGAAACAGCTATAAGTTCATTACGATATGGCGCTTTCGACTACATTATAAAAGGAGAGACGGATCTGCATCATATTAAAAAAGTTCTTGAGAGGATCGGGGGGATAAAAGAGGTATTGAAAGACGCCAAACCTAAATTTGCCGGCAGGCAGATGAGTTCAATATAAGATTTCAAAAAGTGATTCATAAGGATAACTACTTAATCTTGTGAAATAGTCAGAAGAGTTATGTAAAAGGTGGAAGGAGATTTCTATTTTGGAAAAAATCCACCTTATGGAAAACTATACCATCTTCATAGTAGAGGATGATCCGTGGTACGGAGAAATTCTCGAGTACCATCTTTCACTTAACCCGGATTACCAGGTCACCCGCTTTACATCAGGAGAGGATTGTCTTTCCAATCTGCATAAAAAACCCAACCTGGTCACCATTGATTATTCATTGCCGGACACGACCGGGGCCGATCTTTTTAAACACATACGTGAAGTAAACCCCGATGTGCCGGTAATAGTGATCAGCGGGCAGGAGGATATAAGCACTGCAGTTGATCTTCTGAAAATGGGAATTAGTGATTACCTGGTAAAAGATGATAATACCAAAGACTTGTTATGGAATGCAGTGATACGCATCCGCGAAAATCAATCGCTGAAAAAAGAGGTAGAACACCTGCGGGAAGAATTGGGTCAGAAATATGAATTTGGAAAGATCATCAAAGGAACCTCTCCCGCTATCAAAAAGATATTTGCCTTGATGGAAAAGGCTGTAAAAACAAATATCAATGTATCAGTGACAGGAGAAACAGGAACCGGAAAAGAATTAGTAGCCAAGGCGATCCATTATAATTCTGAAAGAATGAAAAAGGCGTTTGTCGCGGTCAATATGGCTGCGATACCTCATGAACTTTTGGAAAGCGAATTGTTCGGTCATGAGAAAGGAGCTTTTACGGGAGCTATGGCGAGAAAAACGGGCAAGTTTGAAGAAGCAAATAAAGGCACGCTATTTCTTGATGAGATCGGCGAGATGGATATGAGCCTGCAAAGTAAATTATTAAGGGTGTTGCAGGAAAGAGAATTGATCCGGATAGGAGGAAATGAAAAAGTAAAGTTAGATGTGCGATTAATAGTTGCTACACACAGGAACCTTGCCGATGAAGTAAAGAAAGGCACATTCCGGGAAGATTTGTACTATCGGGTCATGGGCTTGCCGGTTGAATTACCGCCACTCCGCGAACGAGGTAATGATATCCTTTTACTTGCAAAGATTTTCCTTGATGATTTCTGTAAAGAAAATAAAATGAGTCCGCAGCAGATCAGCGTTGAGGCTAAAGAAAAGCTGATGAAATATAATTTTCCCGGCAATGTGCGTGAATTAAAAGCAATGATGGACCTCGCAGCAGTCATGAGCGATGGCATCGAGATCAAAGAAGATGATATCACTTATGCTTCAGCATCAGGCGATGATTTTTTTATGTCCGAAGAAAAAACATTGAAAGAATATACAAACCAGGTCATTCAGCATTTCCTGAGAAAGTATGATAATAACGTCGTCCAGGTAGCTGATAAACTTGAGGTCGGCAAGTCCACTATCTACAAAATGATACAACAAAAAGAGATCACAGTATAAAAATCCAAACAACTTATGAAAACAGCTATCTATTCCTGGCGCAACAACACATTGTCCCGCCATCCATCAAGCAAACAGCTAAATGAAGGTAAAGCACAGTTAGTCTTGTGTTTTGGCGCCAAGTCCATACTGCAGTCGGAAGATGTCTACCAGTTACTAAAAAATAAATTCCCGGTTGCAAATATTGTGATGTGTTCCACTTCAGGCGAGATATATCATACAAGCGTACTGGATGACTCGCTTTCCATAACAGCCGTCCAGTTTGATAATACAATGATTAAAACACATAAAACAGATATCGCTGATTTCGCTGATAGCTACGAAGCGGGCAGGTCATTGTTGAAAAAATTCGATCCGCAGGGTCTTTCCTATGTCCTGGTATTATCTGACGGCAGTAAAGTAAACGGAAGTGAATTGGTCAGAGGAATGAATGATATTACGAAGCAAAAGATACTGGTGACGGGAGGTTTGGCCGGTGATGGCAGCAATTTTCAATCAACATTAATAGGTATCAACGATCAACCCCGTGAAGGGCTAATAGCCGGTATTGGATTTTATGGAAATAAATTACGGATAAGCCATGGTTCCAAAGGAGGCTGGGAAATGTTTGGTCTCGAAAAAGAAGTGACAAAGTCTGTTAATAATATATTGTTTGAAATAGACAATAAGAATGCGTTGGATATCTACAAGCAGTATCTCGGCCCCGAAGCTGATTCGTTACCGGGATCTGCATTGCTTTTTCCGCTTGCTGTAAAATTACCAGGCGAGAATGAACCAATCGTCCGCACTATTCTTTCACTTGATGACGAAGCAGGAAGTATGACGTTTGCCGGCGACATTCCAGTCGGCTCAAAGGTCCGTTTTATGAAAGCCAATTTCGATAAGCTGACCAATGCTGCTTCAGAGGCTGCTTCGCAAACACAAGTGGAAGATGATAACATTCCCGGTCTTGCTTTACTTATCAGTTGTGTCGGACGAAAGCTGATCCTTCAATCAAGAACTGAAGAAGAAGTGGAAGCGGTGGATGAAATTTTTGATCATAAAACTTTGCTAACCGGATTTTATTCCTATGGTGAAATATCCCCCTTTGTTGCGGGAGGTGGTTGCCAGTTGCACAATCAAACTATGACCATCACAACTTTTTATGAAGCTGAATAAATTACTTAAAAGGCAAATAAAAAAATTCTTCCCGGATACTTTGCCAGAAAGTGATTCATTCAAACAGTTTTTGAGTGCCATAAGTGACTCTTATAATTCCTATGAGAGAGATCATGAACTGGCTGACCGGGCATTTAAAATAAGCGAAGGAGAGTATATTGGGATCAATGAACAATTAAAAAATGAGATTGAGTTAAAGAAAGTTTCTATCAGCAAACTCCAGGAGGCTATTGCCGGAATTGACGGCGGTGAAATAAAGAACGGCAGCGACGACTTATTAGACATAGTCACCTATCTGAAGTCGCAAATGGAAAAGAGAAAAATGGCAGAACAAGAACTGAGGAAACTTTCGTTGGTTGCCAGCGCCAATAAAAATGGAGTAGTTTTTACAAGTCCCGATGGCCCCATTTTTTGGTGCAATGAAGGCTTTTGTAAACTGACAGGATTTTCTCCTGAAGAGGTCATCGGCAAAACTCCTATAGATTTACTTCGCGGCGAACTGACGGATAAAAAGAATCTCCAGGTCATGGTCGATCTTTTTTTAGGAGGAGAAAATTTTGATGTTGAGCTTATCTGTTATAAAAAAGACAAGTCTCATTTTTGGGGAAGGGCCACCGGGCAGTCAGTTTTCAGTGAGGAGGGAAAAGTGCTTCAGTATTTTGCGGTAGTGGAAGATATCACCAAAGAAAAAGAATCGCAGGAAAAGATAGCTGAGTTTGAATATCGCTTCAGAAAGGCGCTCGAAAAGATCGGTGACAATGTCTGGGAACATGATGTTGTTACAGGCAAAACATATTTCTCCAATAGTTCTAATCTTTTACTTGGATACACGTTGAACGATTCTGTTGATAATGCTACACTGTGGTGGCAGCAGATCCACCCGGACGATAAGGGGTTATTGATTGACAATATCGCAAAATATAAAAGAGGCAGAATTGAACACCACAATCTCGAATACCGGGTAATTGCTAAAGACGGTTCTGTAAAATGGGTGTTGGATAAAGGGGTGGCGATAGAAAAAGATGCAAGCGGCAAACCGTTAAAGGTAGTCGGCACTCATACTGATATTACCGAAAGAAAATTATCAGAGCAGGCATTACAGATGAATGAAGAAAAATACAGGGGCATTATTGCAAATATGAACCTCGGTCTTTTGGAGGTGGATAACATTGAGGCTATCCAGTATGCCAACCAGTGTTTTTGTGATATGTCAGGTTATGACCTGGATGAGATAGTTGGCAAAAAAGCATCTGTTCTATTTGCAAGAGGCGAAAACCAGGAAATGGTGGAAACGAAAAACGAGTTGCGAAAAAAAGGGCTTTCGGATGTTTATGAAATAGCGGTGAAAAATAAAAGGGGAGAATTGAGATGGTGGCTGATCAGCGGGGCGCCGCGTTATAACGATGTGGGAGAACTTGTCGGCTCGATCGGCATACATCTTGATATCACGGACCAAAAGAATCTTGAACTTGAACTGTATGATGCAAGAGAATCAGCCGAACAATCTGCTAAAGCCAAAGAAACTTTTCTTGCTAACATGAGCCACGAGATAAGGACGCCGATGAATGCTATTCTTGGTATGGGTCGCCAGTTGAGCAAAACCGAAATGAACGATCAGCAATATTTTTTTCTTGATACGATCAATAAAGCTGCCGAACACCTGTTGATAGTAATAAATGATATTCTCGATATATCTAAAATAGAAGCGGGAAAACTAAACCTTGAGCATATTGGATTTAAAGCAGATGAGGTGATCAAACATTGCCTGCAGGTGATGTCACACAGGGCAGAAGAAAAAGGATTGCGACTGATAAGCGAGAAAGCTGAAGGTGAATGCCCTGTATTTTTAGGTGATCCTCATCGGTTGACACAGGTTTTATTTAATCTCATAAGCAATGCTGTCAAGTTTACCGAGAAAGGAAATGTCACCATATCATGTAAACTACTACCTCCGGTAAAAAATACGCAGACACTCAGTGTAAGCGTGAAAGATACAGGCATAGGCATGGACGAAGTGTTCCTCGATAATCTTTTTCAAAAATTCACACAGGAAGACAAAACAACGGCCCGTAAATATGGAGGCACAGGCCTGGGAATGTCCATCAGTAAGCAGTTAGTCGAGTTAATGGATGGTGAGATCGAAGTTAAAAGCAAAAAGGGAAATGGAACAACGGTGACGTTTATCATTCCTTTTACTGTGGGAACGGCTGCTGATCTGCCTGAAGAAAGGAAAACGGTTGCCGACAGATCAATTTTAAAAGGAAAAAAGATCTTACTTGTTGAAGACAATGAGATGAACCGCCTGGTAGCAATAACTGTCCTAAAAAACTATGGCGCGATCATAAATGAAGTCGTCAATGGCGAGGAAGCGATCAATGAATTAAAAAATTCCCGATATGATCTTGTACTCATGGATGTGCAAATGCCCGTGATGAACGGACTCGAGGCTACTGAAACAATACGCAAGGAAGTGAATAAGGATATTCCCGTGATCGCTCTTACAGCAAATGCGATCAAGGGAGAAAGTGAACGTTGTATACAGGCAGGCATGAATGATTTTGTATCCAAGCCTTTTGAAGAAGATGATCTTGTATATGTGATCGCCAAATGGCTTGGCAAAACAGGAGAAATGAAAAAGACCAAGGTTATAACACCGATAAATGGCAGCAGTGAACAACCATTGTATGATCTTTCAAAACTGGTGAAACTCAGCAATGGCGATAAAAAGTTTGTGTCAAAAATGGTGGCGCTTTTTACCAACCAGGTCCCTACCGCAGTCCAGGATATCAGGGTCGCTTATAAAGAAAAAAGATTTGATTCAGTAAAATCAATAGCCCACCGCATCAAACCGGCGATTGACAATATGGGAATAACTTCACTACATAGTGGCATCCGCCTGATTGAACAACTGGCGGTCAATGAACCATCATCAAATGAACTGGAGGACAACATTAATTATCTTGATGAAGTCATCACACGGGTAAACGAGCAATTAAATACACGTGAGATAGTGGAAAAATAGCAAATAGATAAATCCATTTTTATCAGGCGGCATAAAATTTTCTTTTCGCAATAAAGTTTGTAGTAATTTTTCACGATAAATTTTATCATGAAGAGAAGTACTTTTTTGCAAAACACCGCTGCCGTTATCGGTTCCAGCCTTTTACCTTCACTGACCTTTGCCGAAGAAAACGAAAGACCTGGTAAAATAAGATTTGCCTATCTCACCGATATACACGTAAAACCTAACCCCATCGCCGAAGCCGGCATGGCAAAGGCATTGCATCATGCGCAGTCATTAAAACCCAAAGTTGATTTTATCATGAATGGCGGCGACTCTATCATGGATAGCCTGGAAGCAGATAAACAAAAAACCCAAACACAGTGGGACCTTTTTCATTCCATTCTGAAAAAAGAAAACAGCCTGCCCATTTATCATTGTATCGGCAACCATGATGTATGGGGATGGTTCATAAAAAATGATAAACCGGAAGCGGATAGATTATATGGAAAAGTTTGGGTTGTAGAAACGCAGCAAATGCCCGGACGCTATTACAGTTTTACAAAAGGCAAATGGCATTTTATTGTTTTGGACAGTACGCAACTCAATCCCGCAGGCGGTTATATTGCTTACCTGGATCCTGAACAACTAGAATGGCTGAAGAAGGAACTGGAACAATCGAAAGATAAATTCATTTGTATCGTTTCACATATTCCTATTCTATCTATTTGTGCAGGCTTATTTTTTAATAAAACGGAAGCCAATGGAGACCTGAAGATCCAACGAAACCTGATGCACACTGATTTTATGGCACTCAAAAAAATATTCCTTGAGTATCCGAATATCAAAGTTTGTCTCAGCGGGCATATTCACCTGCAGGATGAATTAAATTATCTCGGCATAAAATATTACTGCAACGGCGCTGTTTCAGGCAACTGGTGGAATGGATCGTTCCAGGAATTCGCTCCGGCTTATGCCGTTATTGAATTGTATGAAGATGGGACTTCTTCGAGAAAAATGATAGAATATGAAAGGTGAGTCGTCGAAATGACCAAAAGAATTCCTACTCAAATGTAACTGGCTTACCTTTTTTATTCCTCGCTGATCCACGGATAATAAGTTGCGGTGCCAGTTTTTTTGTTTCAAAATCTGTAACCGGGCGTTTACTTTCAATAAGCTGTATAAGCAGATCGGTAGCAATCTCTCCCATTTCAAAAGCCGGTTGTTTGATGATCGAAAGTGGCGGTTCAATCAGCTCGGTGATATCGGAATTAGAAAAGCCAATTAGACCAATGTCACCCGGCACATTAAACTTTTTTGCCTTCAATATACGAAGCGCTCCTGTTGTAAGCTTATCACCAAGAGCAAGGATAGCATCGGGTTTTGTTTTCAAACGCATCAACTGGGTAACAACCTGCTCAACTTCTGATAAGATCAGGCCACCATGAGCACAATATTTAATATGGGATTCATCTTCTTTGATCCCATGATCAAGAAGCGCTGCTTTATAACCGGCCAGCCTGTCTTTTGTTATCGACAGGATCTCATTATTAGATAAAGCGGCAATTTGCCGGTAGCCATTTTCTATAAGATGCAGGGTGGCATCATAAGCACCCTGGTAATTATCAACAGTTACCTTATGCGTATTTATCTCATCGACGATACGGTCGAAGAAAACAATTGGCATACCTCTGTCGTGCAACTCCTTGAAGTTTTTGAAGTCTTTTGTTTCGGCCGCAACAGAAACAATAAGGCCATCAATAGATCGGGATGTGAGATAGTGCAGATTGATAGCTTCCCTGTCATATGATTCGCGGCTTTGTGAAATGATGACGTTGTAACCATTTTTATAAGCAATGGATTCAATACCATCTATTGCCTGTGAAAAAAAACTATTGGCGATCTCGGCAACAACCACACCGATAGAACGACTTCTTCTTTCTTTAAGGCTAAGTGCGATTGGGTTGGGATGATAATTGATCTTTTCGGCATATTCAAGTACCAGCTTTTTTGTTTCGGGACTGATCTCATAGCTGTCTCTCAATGCCCGTGATACAGTAGAAGTAGAAAGCCCGAGCGCCTTGGCTATATCTTTTATAGTTACCGCTTCGAACTTCATTGATCAGGAATTGGAGATAATCATTAGTTGAAAATGAGGCATATAAAGATACAATTACATTTTGATCATTAAAAAAACATTAGAGGTCAGTTGAATCGTCATTGAATGCCGTCATTATTTCCGGCGAACCATTCAACCGGGAAGAGTAAAAAAAATAATATGATCTTAAATGATTACAGGGTCGAAATAACCAATGAGCTACAGAATTAATACGCTCATTTTTGAAATCATATTTTAATAATAATAGATCGTCAAAAAATTATTGAAATTAAAAGAAATGATTTCTGAAATGCTTTAAGAAAACAGTCATAAACGTTTCAATGTGAAATTTTTACCGGGAACGATTGCGTAAAAAAACACCGGCACCGTTCCCGGAGCAATGAATTATTTGTATCTTCGCACTCGTTTCAAACCGGTTACTATTCGAGAAAACAGGCTCCAGGTTAACTGCTTAAAAATGCTTTCCGGAATGAAAAGATTGCTTTGCTATACTGCTGAAGAAAGTAACTCAGGCTTTTTTAGAAATCTTCTTACCTCTTTTCTTCCCTTAATAATTTCTGCATTTCCCCGTGTGCCCGGATCTGTAATATCCAGGCTAAAAATTTGTCGCCCAGTAACACAATGACCTGATAAAATCAACAGGAGTTATCCTGCCGGGTTTTATGACGGGGATTTTAATGATTATTCTTAAAACACTGCATTATGAATAGAATTCTGAAGATAGTCGGGGCATCGGCATTATTTGTAGCCGCCTGTTTTTTCAGCCAGCCGCTTTTTGCACAGAATCGCCAGATCAAAGGAAAGATAGTTGGCGAAGCAGGGAATCCTGTTGCAGGAGCCAGTGTTGTGATAAGTGGGAATAAAAATGGCGTACAAACTGATGCTCAGGGCAACTTTACAATAAGCGCTCCAGGAACAGGTACTGTCACATTGATTATTTCTTCAACCGGGTATGAACCCAAGAGTATCACTACCAACGGATCACAACCCGTCACCGTTACATTAACCAAGGCAGTCACTGTGCTTGATGATGTTGTGGTGATCGGCTATCAAACTGTAAAACGAAGAGATCTCACAGGATCTGTTTCTTCCATTAATGCAAGACAGTTAAAGGATATCCCTATCAATTCGGCAGCCCAGGCACTTACCGGAAGGTTAGCAGGCTTGCAAGTTACAGGCTCGGAAGGCTCACCGGATGCTGATGTGATAATCCGGGTTCGCGGCGGCGGTTCCATCACGCAGGACAATTCACCTTTATTCATTATTGATGGGATACAAGTTGAAAATGCATTGAGTTCAATTTCTCCGCAGGATATCGAATCAATTGATGTATTAAAAGATGCATCTGCGACGGCTATCTATGGAGCACGTGGCGCTAACGGTGTGGTTATTATCACAACAAAAGGAGGAAAAAATCAAAAGCCCACTATAAGTTACAATGGATTGATGGGTTGGAGCAGACTGGCGAACAAGCTAAAGGTTATGGACCCTTATGAGTTTGTGCTGTACCAATATGAAAGAAGCAGGGGCAGTTCACAGGATGAAGATGCGTTTTTAACTACCTACGGGCATTATGAAGATCTTGACTTATACAAATCAGTTCCCTTCCTTGACTGGCAGGAAGAGTTGTTTGGAAGAGACGCAATGCAGCAGACTCACAATGTTGCAATGGCAGGCGGGAACAATACAACAACCTATAACCTGAGCTTAACGTACAACAAACAGGAAGGAATATTATTAAATTCAGATTTTGATCGCAAGCTGGTGAACTTCAAATTTGATCACAAGTTTTCCAATATATTAAAAGTTGGATTTAATTCGAGATTCAATAATACCATAGTCAACGGAGCCGGAACCTCAAATCCGGGATCCTCTTCCACCAATCGCTTACGTCATGGTATCAAATATCGCCCCTTCCTCGTCGGAGGCCAGGACTTGTATGCGTATGACGACGATTACGCCAACCTGACAAATTCAAACAGTCTTCAGCTTGTTAACCCTATCTTATATAATGAAGCTGAATACAGGCGCAACATTGACGATGTTTTAAACCTAAGTGCATTCGCAGATCTGAGCATCACAAAATTTTTAAGTTTCAGATCTACTATAGGGGTTGACTTGCACCAGTCACGGCGTAATGCAGTCGATGATTCTATAACCGGCAATTCAAAACAGAACGGAAACGGCCTGCCAATTGCCTATATCACAAATTCAGAAAGAGTAACAATAAATAATTCAAACGTACTCACATTTTCTAATTCAAAATTGGATGGCTCGTTTAATAAGAAGAATCATATGACTTTTTTAATAGGACAGGAGTTATACCAGACGAAAGTAAAAACAGAGAATATCAGCTCCCGATACTTTCCTGTGGGTATTTCGCCCCAAAAGGCTTTGGGAAATATGAACCTTGGTGAAGTATATATTGATCCTTCAAGGCTGCCATCATTTGAGGTATCCAATCATCTTCTTTCAGGATTCGGTAGGATCAACTATGATTATGACGGCAAATATCTTGCTTCATTTTCTGCACGGGCGGATGGTTCGTCAAAATTTGCCGAAGGAAATAAATTAAGCTTTTTCCCATCGGGTTCTCTTGCATGGAGACTATCAAAAGAAGGCTTCATGGATGGTGCCAGTCCGTTTATCAATGACCTGAAACTAAGGGTCAGCTATGGACAGGCAGGAAATAACCGCATCGGGGATTTCCTTTATATAACGCAGTTCGCAGCCAACACACAATACTGGCTGAATGATCAATTAGTAACAGGGTTCTCTCCAAATGATCTTGCTAACGCCAACCTTGTTTGGGAAAGAACGATCTCACGCAACATTGGTTTTGATGCCTCTATTTTGCACAATAAGTTACAGTTCACATTAGACCTGTATAAAAACACGACAAAAGATCTGTTGGTAGCAGTGCCCGTACCAACTTCATCAGGTTATACTTCGCAGATACAAAATGTAGGTTCGACAGAGAACAAAGGTGTTGAGATGCAGGTAACGGCTAACCCGATATCAAAAAAAGATTTTTCATGGAATATCAACTTTAATATCTCCTTTAATAAAAATCAGATCACCAGCCTCGGAACTTACCAGGATTTTTATTTACAGTCTTCAGGATGGGGAGTAGGTAATACAAATGCCGATTTTATAGTTAAAGTAGGTGAACCGGTTGGAACGATCAGGGGCTTTATTACCGATGGATATTACCAGATCGAGGACTTCGATTACAACTCTACATCGGGAACCTATACGTTGAAATCTGATATCCCAAATAACAGTGGTGTTTCGGAAGATCCTTACCCCGGCAGAATAAAATATAAAGATCTGAACGGTGATGGCATAATCAACTCCAGCGATATAGCTATCATAGGCCATGCTCAACCGAAATATTTTGGCGGTTTGAACCAGCAATTCACTTACAAAAATTTTGACTTAAGTGTTTTTGTAAACTTCCAGGTTGGAAATGATGTGATCAACGCCAACAAGATCGAATTTGGCAATGCCTATACTACGAATGCGAACATGCTCGCTATAATGAACATGGACAAGCGCTGGCGCAATGTCAATGACCAGGGAGACCGGGTTACCGATCCAGTAGAACTGGCTAAGTTAAATGCCAACGCCGCCATCTGGAGCCCAAGCCGCAGCAGTGCCGCATTTAATCTTCACTCGTGGGCTGTGGAAGATGGTTCTTTCCTCAGGATAAATAATATTACCCTGGGTTACAACCTACCGGAATCTGTTGTTAATAAATTAAAACTTACACGGTTCAGAGTTTATGCCACAGTAAATAATTTGAAAGTATTTACCAACTATACGGGTTACGATCCTGAAGTAAGTACCCGCCGAAGAACGCCGGTCACACCGGGAGTTGACTACTCTGCTTACCCTAGAAGCCGCAACTATATTTTCGGGATCAACGTGACCATATAATTCAATAAAAGTTTGTGATATGAAAAAAACATTTTTCAATACATTATTTTTCAAAGCAGCAGGCCTGTTATTTTTAATTATCGCCTTTTCTTCCTGCAAAAAATATCTCGAAGTAGAGCCTGTATCCTCTTTCGGTACTGACTATGTATTTAGCAATGCAGTAAATGCCGAGAAAGCGGTGTTGGGCGCTTATGCAGAAATGACCGGCGACCAGGGATACGGTATTCGTATCAGCATGTATTATTCGTATGACAATGACCTGATGATGGGGCAGGGAGGTGCATCTGATAACGAAAGAAGGGATCTTGCGCACTACAGGGTCACTCCAACGAATTCACAATTGGAAAGACCCTTCAACCAGATGTATTCAGGCGTTGAAAAATCAAACATTTGTATTTACAATATCCCTAAGATGGCTGGTTATGACAATAACCCGACACTTAAAAAATTATATGGAGAAGCACTCACATTACGGGCCCAGTTTTATCTCGAACTGATCCGCAACTGGGGAGATATTCCTGCACAGTTCCTGCCTTCTTCAAATGAAGAAAATCTTTTCAAAGCTAAAATGGATCGTGATTCAATTTATGATCATTTGCTTGACGATCTCGCTTTGGCTGAAACCTTAGTTCCCTGGAGATCATCCGGTATCACAAGCGAAAGAATATCACAGGGAGCTGTGAGAGCACTTCGTGCAAGGATCGCTCTTTACAGGGGAGGTTATTCATTGAGAAGAACCGGAGGAATGCAACGAGGCAGTAATCACATGGAGTATTACCAGATCGCAAGAGATGAATGCCTGGCGATCATGAACAGTAACGAGCATCACCTCAATGCGAGTTATCAATCCATGTTCAAAAATTATGTGGCAGGAAAACAATTGGATCCCAATGGAGAGATGATCTGGGAAGTGGCAATGGGAGGCGGCAGCAGCGCTTTGGGTGATAGCAAACTTGCATATTATAACGGACCACGATGTAACAATAACGGTAACGCAGCACTTACTTTATTGCCAAGCTATTTCTACATGTTCGATTCAACCGATACAAGAAGAGATGTGATGTGCGTGCCATACTGGATCACTGCGACAGGTACCACAGTTACCGCGAGGACTGGTCGTAACCTGGCAAATATGATGGATGGAAAATTCAGAAGAGACTGGATTCCGGATGGATTGATAACGGGTCCTCAATATTTCGGAGTAAACTGGCCTTTGATTCGCTACTCCGACGTATTGCTTATGTTCGCCGAAGCGGAAAATGAAATTAATAATGGTCCGACTGCGGCTGCAAAAAACGCTTTTGAACAGGTCAGGTTAAGAGCTTTTGGCGGCAATGCAAGTCTTATCGGTACAACTCCATCTGATTATGCAGGATTCTTTAATGCCATTGTAAAAGAAAGAGCATTGGAATTCGGCAGTGAAGGCATTCGCAAATATGATCTCATTCGCTGGAATTTACTAAAACAAAAACTGGAAGAAACAACGGCTACATTAATCGCAATGTCTAACAGGGTGGCTCCTTATGATAATCTTCCTGATTATTTATTTTATAAAAATGATTCACCTGCATTCACGTGGGCGAACCCCTCATTGTATAAGCCAAATCCGTTTGGCACATCCGCGCCAACGGGATACACCAGAATAGACTGGGTTACCAGCAGTATTGAATCCACTATTATAACTAGTGGTCGTTATGCGGAAGCTTTTCAGACAGGTAAAAGTGAATTGTTGCCGATACCACAGGCGTCCATCGATGCAAATCCCAACCTTACGCAAGACTATGGATATTGAATTCAATTTTTTGTAAGAAAAAAAATAATTAATGAAAACGAGAATAAACTTCCTGCTGTCAAAATGGTTTTTTATAGCCAGCGTATTAATCGTGTCAGCTATTTCCTGTCATAAGCCGTTCAATTCGGATTTTGAATTGCCGCGACAGTTCACACCAACAGGTATTGATATCACGGAAGAGCAAACACAGGTTATTCTTGATTGGCTTCCCTCATTGTTTTCTCATGCCAATGCAACCAGTTACACCGTTGAGGTCTCGAAGGACATGAACTTTACATCAATAGATTTTACACAGGAAATTGATACGTCAATGATCACCATCACTGATAACGACCTGGATGTAAGGCAACCTTATTACGCAAGAGTAAAAGCAAATGCTTCGGGAAGTACGGCAGAATCGGGATGGGAAGTGAGTGATGTTTTCCAGATCACCGGGGAACAAATATTTTACCCGATAATTGACGTGGAACTAAAAGATGTAAGTGTAACATTGAGATGGTTGCAGACCGCTAACCTTACAAAAATAGTGGTGACACCGGATGCGGGCGGAACACCAGTAACAGCCAATCTTGATGCAACCGATCTTACCAATACATATAAAATTGTTACAGGACTAACGCCACAAACAGACTACACTGCAGAAATATACCGGAATAATACAAGTAAGGGTTTTGTATTTTTTACCACTAAGGCAACGACGAACTTCACGATCATATTAAATCCCGGTGATAATATTGTAGCAATGGTAAATAATGCAGCCAATGGTGACGTTATCGGTCTTAACCCAGGTACGTATGATGCAAATGACGGGGGAAGCTCGTATCAGAATATTACTGTTTCCGGAAAGACTATTACGATAGCTTCTGTCTCAGATGATCCCACTGATACAAAAATCAACTACAAGGAAATAACATTAAAAGGCGATGGAGCCGGACTGACATTGAAAGGAATTGATTTTGATGGCGCTCCTTCTTCCGCCAACGGACAGTCTGCGTTATATTTTTTGAACCTCACCGGTCTCGCATCGGATGGAGCGGCCGCAAACTTTACAGACATTACGGTTGACAACTGTCGTGTGCATGATATGGGCAATACATTCATGAGAGGTAACCGTGGTTCAAGCAATGGAGCGCATAAAATAAATTCAATTACGGTGAAGAATTCATTTGTATATAATTGCGCCCAGATCAATACCAATTATAGTTTCTTCCAGATAAATAAGTTGGAATTCGGCAGGATTGATGTATTGAACTCCACATTGTATTCGATCGGTCGTGCTTTTGTCGACTGGGATGCCAACTTCACCATCAACCCGCAACCGGTAGTCAACGTTGATCATTGCACTATTAACAACATCGGACTTGCAAATATGTCGTATATACTTTTTGATGTAAATAATAATGATGTCAGGGTAACCCTTCAGAATAGTATAGTCGGAAATTCACCCTATCCCGGCGAATCCGTTCAATCTTTGATCCGGGCTGATAATGCACAAATAAGTATTGAGTATAGCAACTACTTTAACCTTATGGATGGCGCCACGCCAACGCCAGCCCCATTAGACATTCCTACCAATGTGGTTTTGACCGGCAATAATATGATTGACCTTGGCTGGGATGCCGCGACCACTGATTTTACTTTGCCAGCCGGATCGCCTTTGCGAACTGCAAGTAGTACCGGCGGAGTTATTGGTGATCCAAGATGGGCATTTTGATATTTTAGCAATAAAAAAGGTGTGACTTCTTTCCGTCACACCTTTTTTATTTTTGTAAAACGCAGAACATAAAGAATGACGTGCATCTATAAAAAAATTGTGTTACCGGTTTGTCTTTTTATTTTTCTCTTCTCTTCGAATGCGCAGCAACTGGCATTTCCCGGAGCGCAGGGCGCCGGAAAATTTACAACCGGTGGAAGGGGTAATACCGCCATCCTTACTACGGTCTATGAAGTAACTAATCTTAATGATGATAATAATCCCGGCAGTTTACGATATGCTTTGTCGCAAAATGTTGCTTACCGAACTGTCGTTTTTCGTATTTCAGGAACGATACACCTTAATTCCAAACTAACAATAAAGGCAAATACAACTATTGCCGGGCAGACTGCGCCGGGTGATGGAATTTGCATCGCTGATTATCCTGTGGTTATTAGCGGAGATAATGTAATAGTAAGATATATCCGTTGCAGGATGGGAGATAAAAACCAAAATCTTGGTATGGTGGATGGAAGCGGGGGCGACGATAGTTTTGGGAACCTGGGTGGCAAAAATATAATAATAGATCATTGCACCGCAAGCTGGAGTTCAGATGAAGCATTGACAGTTTACCGGGGTGATAGCGTTACGATTCAATGGTGTTTTATTACTGAGCCACTGAATTATTCTTATCATTTTGAAACAGGCGATAATGATTTTGAAGAGCATGGTTATGGAGGAATATGGGGATCGAGACATGGTTCCTTTCATCATAATCTCATTGCTCATTGTAAGGGACGGATGCCACGTTTTGCAGGCAGCAGCACTTATCCGCCTGGCACGGTGGGACAGGAAAACGCTGATTTCAGAAATAATGTTATTTATAACTGGATATCGTATAGCACCAACGGAGGCGAAGGTGGTAATTATAATGTAGTCAATAATTATTACAAGTACGGACCATCTACTTCTGCAGGGAATAGTTCCGGCATCGCCATAAAGAGTGAGATCATGAATCCGTACCAGTCATCTCCATTGCCTTATCCCAAAATTTATTTAACCGGTAATTATGTAGATGGCTACTCTTTAGTTACTGGTAACAACTGGAAAGGGGTAGCAATGAATGGTGGTTCGCCTGCTGATACAGTTCAATCAAAAGTAACAACTGCATTTCCTATTTTACCAATTGCAGAACAAACCGCCATGGATGCTTATGACCAGGTTTTAAATTTTGCCGGCTGTCGTCTTCCTAAAAGGGATACATTAGATGAAAGAATTGCTAATGATGTCAGAAACCGCACAGGCAGAATAATAGACGTTCAGGGTGGCTATCCCCATGGCACACCTTATGCTCAAACAGTCAATGCGTGGCCTTCATTGCAAAGTTCGACCGCACCTTTGGACACGGATCATGATGGCATGACTGATCTTTGGGAAACAACACACGGACTGAATCTGAACAATGCCTCGGATCGGAGCATTGTGGCAATAAACGGTTATACAAATCTTGAAAATTATTTAAACAGTCTTGCCGATGATGCAATGGACATAAAATCATCTATGGCAAATTTTTCGCAGTCACTTGGTAATCCTTCGCCGGTTCAAACATATACTATCGAAGGGCGAAACCTTCGTGGCAATATTGTTATCACAGCGCCTGCTGGTTACGAGTTATCTGTAAATGGCGGCAGCTCGTGGTCAGCTACCGGCACACCGGTAATACTTAATCAAAGCAATGGAACGATTGCTGTCACAACAATTTCAGTCCGTCTTAATGCAATGGTTGGCGGCAATTATTCAGGGCCTGTCCTTCATACATTAAATGGCACAGATGTAAGTATTCCTGTAAGCGGATCTGCCTCTGCAACCACCGGAGTTATTGATATTGGTTTAGCAGATAGCATCAATATTTACCCGAACCCTTCATCCGGAACATTAACTATTACTCATCCTGCAGCAAATACATCAGCATTTGTTGAAGTGATCTCGTCTAATGGGAAGAAACTTCTATCAAAAAATATTAAGGTGGGCGATACACAAACAACTATTGAACTGGGGTATTTGTCATCCGGCGTTTACATGATCAGGTATAAAGGAAAGGAAGGCACTATTACCAAAAGCTTTCTAAAACAACTGTAAAAAAATAAGGCGTCGGTTATTATGAAAGGCCGCCATATATGTAGATACTTCGTCAACCTTAATATTAAATTGTCTGCGAAAATCTGGCTCCGGTATCTTATAATTTGTAAAAAATGAAAAAGCAACTGGTAAGAATTTTAATCTTTTGTTTCTCCTGCCTTTGCTATTTTGGAGCGATCGCGCAAACACAAACATCTACCACTATTACTCCAAATAGAACAGAAGCCTTTCCCGGCGCAGAAGGTTTTGGCAAATACACAACTGGCGGCAGAGGCGGAAAAATTTTTATTGTTTCCAATCTCAATGATAAAGGAGACGGAAGTTTTCGTCAAGCGGTCGAAGCAAAGGGAAAACGTATCATTGTTTTTGCAGTATCGGGCACTATTCATCTTGAAACAAAACTGAACATTAAAGGAGATTGTACCATAGCAGGGCAAACCGCACCCGGCGATGGGATTTGCCTCGCTGATAATCCCGTCAGCCTTGGAGGTGATAATATCATAGTAAGATATATTCGTTGCCGGATGGGTGATAAATACCAGAGAGGCGGAATGGTAGATGGAAATGGCGGTGACGATGCATTTGGAGGAACAAGAAGAAAGAATATTATCATTGATCATTGCAGCATGAGCTGGAGTACTGATGAAGTTTTTTCAGTATATGCCGGCGACAGCACTACATTGCAATGGAATATTATTTCCGAACCTTTGAATTATTCATACCATTTCGAAACCGGCGATAAAGATTATGAACATCATGGATACGGTGCCATCTGGGGCGGGTTACATTTGACAGCTCATCACAATTTATTCGCTCACTGCAACAATCGCAATCCGCGCTTCAACGGAATTCGTCATACTCCCACCGAATTAGCTGACTACAGGAATAACGTTATTTATGACTGGGGCAGCAATTCTATCTACGCGGGTGAAGGGGGTGATTATAACATCGTGAATAATTATTTTAAATATGGCCCAAGTACTCATAAGAATGCGCGGTACAGAATCGTGAACCCTGGCAAAAATGCAACCATACCATTTGGCAAGTGGTATGTTAGTGGAAACTATGTAGATGAAGCTAAAGATGTTTCAAAAAATAATTGGCTCGGTGTTTTGATGGGCAATGGTGGTACTGAAGAAGATAAAAAAAATACAGTCATTGATAATCCTCATATCGCTGAACCGATGAAAACACAAAGTGCTGAAGAAGCATTTCAATCAGTGCTGAAATATGCCGGCGCCAGTTTTCACCGCGATACTTTAGATGAAAGGATCATGAATGATGTAAAAAACAGGACAGGCGGACTTATTGACGTACAGGGAGGCTTTCCGCATGGTACAGAATATGAATTGACCATAAATGCATGGCCTTATTTAAGATCTTTACCGGTGCCTGCTGATACTGATAAAGATGGAATGCCCGATGAATGGGAGAAAAAAAACGGTTTGAAGCCAAATGATGCTACTGATGCTTCAGCATATACCCTTGATAAAAATTACACCAATATTGAGGTGTATCTTAATAGTCTTGTAAAATGATGTAAAAGAAATCGATTATGAAGAGCAGATCATTTATAATCTCTCTCCTTGTTATTTCCGCGTTGACAGCGCCTTCTAAGGAGAAGATCACAATCTGGTTGATCGGGGACTCCACAATGTCCGTTAAAGAAACACATGCTTATCCTGAAACCGGCTGGGGAATGCCGTTTGTCTATTTCTGGGACAGCACGGTGACAGTAGATAACAGGGCCAGGAACGGACGCAGCACTTCCTCATTTATGAAAGAAGGGTTATGGAAGCCGGTAATGGAACAAATGCAGGAAGGTGATTATGTGTTCATCCAATTTGGTCACAATGATGAGGTGCCCACTAAAAAAACATATACCACTGAAGCAGAGTTTAAAATTAATCTTGAAAAGTATGTAGATGATACAAGATCAAAAAAAGCTAATCCTGTATTGTTGACGCCCGTTGCACGGAGAAAATTTGATTCAGTTGGAAAAGTAGTTGGGACGCACGATGTATATGCGCAAATTGTAAGAAAAGTGGCTGAAGAAAAAAAAGTGCCGCTTATAGACCTAGATAAAAAAGGACAGGAACTGATACAGCGCTTCGGGGAGGAAGGGTCAAAATTATTATTCAACCAGGTAAAACCCGGTGAGCACCCGAATTACCCGGAGGGAAAAGAAGATAACACTCATTTTTCTGAATTGGGAGCAAGGCTGGTGGCAGAAATTGTTTTGGAGGAGATAAGAACATTACATCTTTATCTTACAGAAAGAATTTATCAGCTACCTGTAAAAAAGTAAAATAAAAAGACAATTAACCAATGTTTTTTGGGATATTTCTCCTGGCCATTGGTTTATGGTAACCAACAAAAAAATGATGACCCGGGTATTACTGATACAGCTATTTTTTTGGCCTTTACCGTTGTTCGCACAATCAACTGCCGGAATCACCGGAAAGCCGGACACTTCCTATACTAATCACAGCGCCTACACTAGTTCAAAAAAACAGTACCCGGACATTAAGCTGGTGGAAGAATTTCATTTTGCTTCCGTAAAAGAAAAGAAAAATATTGCCTACTGCGAGCCGGATAAAAGAAAATTAATGCTGGATGTGTTTTATCCTCCTGATAAAAATAAAAAAGAAAGAACAGCGATCATCATAATACATGGTGGCGGCTGGCGCACGGGTAACCGGACGCAACATTATCCATTAGCGCAGAAGCTTGCCTCGTTGGGATATGTATGCTTTACTCCTGAATACAGACTTTCCACGGAAGCGCTTTTTCCTGCAGCCATATTTGATATTAAAGCGTCCATCAGGTGGGTTCATAAACATGCAGCCGAATATAATATCGATACTTCGAAGGTGGTAGTCCTTGGATTTTCTGCCGGTGGAGAAATAGCTGCGTTTATAGGGACGACGGGTGATATGCCTTTGTTTGAAGGTGGTAATTGTGACAATGGTTTTGGTACTCATGTAAATGCTGTCGTAGATATTGATGGCACTTTGTCTTTCGTGCATCCCGAATCAGGTGAGGGAGATGATAGCAAAAGAACGTCTGCAGCTACCTACTGGTTTGGTTATCCAAAAGCCGAAAAGCCTGAATTATGGAAAATCGCATCACCGCTTACATATGCGGATAAACAAAGTCCTCCCACTCTATTTCTAAATAGCAGTGTTGCCAGGATGCATGCAGGACGAAATGATTATGTCGATATGATGAATAAATATGGTACTTATACAGAAGTGCATGAGTTTGAAAATTCTCCGCACTCGTTTTGTTTGTTCGATCCATGGTTTGAACCGACCGTGAAGTATATTGATGAATTTCTGAACAAAGTTTTTAAAACCGTTAATTGAAGTGCGAAGAAAAACCGTGACGATATTTTTTCTGATAGCCTCATTCATGCTTATTGGTATGAGTTTTAAACGCATCCATGGGAAAATAGTTTGCTTCGGTGATTCCATCACTTTTGGTGCACTCGTGAACGGGCATAGCTGGGTCTGGTATTTATCGCAGGAATATAAGGATGTAAACTTCGTGAATGCAGGGAGAAGCGGCAGAAAAACCGCCGACAAAAAAGAACTGCTTCCTGTCCTGGGTCAAAATAGTGATGCTGATTGTTACCTGATTTTTCTTGGTGTAAATGATCTGAAGGATGGTACGGATTCAATGGTCAACAATTGTGTTGATAACATGCGCTGGATGGTAAGTGAAATAAAAAAAGAAAATGAGAAAGCAAAGATTGTAATTCTCGCTCCCTGTGATATCAACCTGGAAACAATGAATGATATCAACATAAATAAGAAATACAACCAGCATACAAAACAATCATTGTATGTCCTGGAAAAAAAGTACAAGCAACTGGCCAAAGAAGAAGGCACAGGTTTTATCTCGCTTTTACATACTGTATCGAAACCAAACTATGTGGACGGATTGCATCCGAATGCCGACGGCCAAATGGAATTGGCAAAAGCTGTCTGGAAAGGGTTGAAAAAAATTAAATGATTAAAATCGGGTAAATGAAATTCTTTACTGTAATACTTTTCTCTTGTGTCGGTTTGTTATCGTTTATTCATAAAACAAAGCCCGCCGATAAATTTGATTATGTTGTTGCACAGGATGGAAGTGGGGACTTTACCACCATTCAATCTGCAATCGACGCGAGTAAGGCATTCCCTTACCAGCGGGTAAAGATCCTTATTAAAAAAGGTGTTTATCATGAAAAGGTTCTTGTCCCTTCCTGCAATACGATGCTTTCACTGATCGGGGAAAGCGAGGATAGTACCATCATTACCTATGGGGACTTTTTTGATAAGATTGCCAAAGGACGGAACAGTACATTCTATACCGCAACTGTCAGGGTTGAGGCAAATGATTTTCACGCAGAAAATTTAACAATTGAAAATAGCGCGGGCCCGGTTGGACAAGCCCTTGCGCTGTCTGTCGAAGCTGACCGCTGTTCATTCAAGCACTGCAAGCTACTTGGCAACCAGGATACACTTTATGTAGCCCGGGAAAATGCAAAGCAGTATTTCAGCGAGTGCTACATCGAAGGAACAACAGATTTCATTTTTGGAGAAGCCACCGTACTATTTGACAAATGTGTGATCAAAAGCAAGGCAAATTCTTTCATTACTGCCGCCTCCACAGCACAGGGCGTTTCCTACGGATTCGTATTTAAAGATTGCAGCATTCAGGCAGCCCCGGGAATAGAGAAAGTTTATTTAGGAAGGCCCTGGCGTAAATATGCTAAAACCGTTTATCTCAATTGTAATATGGGCAGTTTCATTTTGCCGGCAGGTTGGGATAATTGGCGGGACTCCGCAAATGAAAAGACTGCTTTCTTTGCGGAATATAAAAATACCGGTGAGGGCTCAGCGATCGCTAAACGGGTATCATGGAGCAAACAGCTAACCGATAAGCAGGCAAAATCATATACGGTTGAAAATATTTTAGGAGGAATAAAAACGCCACCAGGTAGTGATTGGTATCAGCGGATAAAATGAGTGTCGTTTCCCGGCACATAACGTTGCGACAGTAACCCGGAACTATAAATAACGATCAACTAAATAAAACGTATGAACCGATATTCACTTCTTCTGTTTGCAATTATGGCAGCAGTATAACGGGCACAGCAAAATGCCAACGAGATTTAAATCGATAAAAAGTAATAAATATGAATCTTATCAATTTAAGGAAACTATTAAAGAACTTTTTGATATCGTCATCGGTCATCGTCATTTCTGCTACATCGTATGGCCAGGCAGCAGGTAAGATATGGAAGAGTTCATCAGAGCCATTGAAGGAAATCGAAGCGCTGCGAAAGGAAATAAAAGCGCCTGGATTTCCCCAAAAAGATTTTTTAATAACAGCATACGGAGCTGTCGGTGATGGCAAGACCCTGAATACGGAGGCATTTAAAAAAGCGATCGAAGATTGCAATAAGAACGGAGGTGGCCGCGTGGTGGTGCCATTTGGGGTATTTGTAACAGGTGCGATCTATCTTAAAAGTAACGTTGAACTTCACCTGGCAGACAGTGCTAAAATTTCATTCAGTACTAACCCGGCTCATTATCCAATTGTGTTTACAAGATGGGAAGGCATGGAACTGATGAACTATTCGGCCCTGATATATGCTTATGGGGAAAATAATATCGCTATTACCGGTAACGGTATTTTAGATGGAAATGCTAATTGGGAGACATGGTGGTCATGGAATGCAGGTCGCCGCTCTAAGCAAACGAAAGCAAGAGACTCTTTGCATGCGTTGAATCACCAGCAGACCGATCCAAAAACAAGAGTATTCGGCGATGGCAGCTTTTTACGACCCAACTTTATTCAGCCTTACAACTGCAAGAACATCTTAATATCCGATGTTACCATCATCAACTCACCGATGTGGAATGTAAATCCTGTCTTGTGCGAAAATGTAACGGTGCGAAATGTAAAGATTATTTCGCATGGGCCGAACACGGATGGTGTGGATCCGGAATCTTGCAAAAATGTTTTAATTACCCAATGTTACTTTGACACAGGCGATGATTGTATTGCCATCAAATCGGGAAGAGATGAAGACGGAAGGAAGATCGCAAGACCGGCAGAGAACCACATTGTGGAAAATTGCGAAATGAAAGATGGACATGGCGGTGTGGTGATCGGCAGTGAGATATCCGGAGGTGCAAAAAATATATATGCGGTCAATTGTACGATGAACAGCCCCAATCTTGACAGGATACTCCGATTAAAAACCAGCTCAAGTCGTGGTGGCGTCATCCAAAATGTTTTCATGAAAGATATAAAGGTGGGCGTTTATAAAGAAGCCGCTATTACCTGCAATATGTTTTACGAAAATCCGGGAAACTTTATGCCGACCATACGAAATATATGGGTAGAGAATGTGGATGTAGAACAGGGCGGGAAATATGGGATTTACATTCATGCATACAAAGAATCGCCTGTTCAAAACCTTCGATTGGTTAATTGCAATATTCGCGGTGTGAAAACGCCAATGCAGATCGATTATGTAAAAGGGCTCGAATTTACGAATGTCACAATTAATGGTCAACCTGCAGAACTGCCCGTTGTTTCGGAAAACCAATGATTAATGCAGAATAGAATTAAATATCATACATGCCTTTAAAAGGTTTGATCGTTCTCGTTTTCTTTATTTGCAGCGCACGAATGCGAACACAGAATGCTGATCGGGCGATTAAAATAATATTATGCGTAAAATAATATTTATTGCAGTGGCATTTTTTCTTGGCCTCGGCTTAAAGGCCCAGACAAAAGAAATAGTTGTGGCAGCCGATGGCTCCGGAAAATACAAAACTGTTCAGGCAGCTTTGGATGCAATTCTATTAAATAACAGAAACGCGGTTACCATTTTCATAAAAAATGGGATTTACAAAGAAAAACTGCATCTCGATTCGTCAAAGAACTTTGTTACATTGATTGGGGAGGATAAGTTCAACACTATTCTTACTTACGATGATCATACGGGTAAAGTTTCTCCAAAAGGCGACACCATCAACACGCGGACATCATGGAGCTTCATAATCAAAGCAGATAATTTCACGGCAAAAGATCTGACTTTTCAGAATGATGCAGGATTTACAGCCGGGCAAGCAGTAGCAGTAGAGTCAGATGGTGACAAGGCCATTTTTAAGAACTGCCGTTTCATCGGTAACCAGGATGTTTTGTTTACCAATAATGAAAAGAGCAGGCAGTATTATGAAAACTGTTACATAGAAGGTACAACTGATTTTATTTTTGGCTCATCAACAGTTTGGTTCGAGCAGTGTCACATTCACAGCAAAAAGAACTCGCATGTAACGGCGGCATCAACGCCCAAAGACAAAGAGTTCGGTTATATTTTCAATGATTGCATATTAACCGGCGATACTTCATTACATAATGTTTCATTGGGCCGTCCCTGGCGTCCGTATGCAGCAGTAGTCTATATACATTGTTTTATTGGCGAACACATAAAACCCGAAGGATGGTCAAACTGGAATACCACCGACAATTATAAATCGACACGTTATGCCGAATATAAAAACTATGGCGCCTCTTCTGATCCTTCGTTGCGGGTTTCGTGGTCGCGTCAATTGACAGACGAAGAAGTAAGCAGGTATATTCCAAAAAATGTCTTCAAAAGCTGGGACCCTTCGAAATGAAAAGAGCCTTGATCATATTTATATCGTCGTTAGTTTTATTTGCTGTCAATGCCCAGAAAAACTATACTTCAAAAGTCTGGATGGCGGATAATGGCGATGGCACTTATAAGAACCCCATCATTAATGCTGATTACTCGGATCCTGATGCCATTCGTGTCGGAGATGATTATTATCTCGTTTCATCAAGTTTCGAAGATATTCCGGGATTACCCATACTTCATTCAAAAGATCTTGTGAATTGGACGATCATTGGTCATGCATTGAAACGTATGCCTCCTTATGAACATTTTTCGATACCTCAACATGGCGGCGGTGTCTGGGCGCCTGCTATACGTTATCATAACAATGAGTTTTATATCTATTATCCAGATCCTGATTTTGGTATTTACATGGTTAAAACAAAAAACATCAAGGGTGCCTGGAGCGAACCTGTTTTGGTGGAATCCGGGAAAGGATTGATCGATCCTTGTCCTTTATGGGATGATAATGGGAAGACTTATTTGGTACATGCTTATGCAGGAAGCCGCGCAGGTATCAAGAGTGTTCTTGTAATAAAGCAAATGAGTCCGGAAGGCACAAAAACTCTGGATGAAGGCGTGATCGTTTATGACGGTCATGATACCGATCCAACCATCGAAGGCCCGAAGTTTTATAAACGAAATAGCTACTATTACATATTTGCGCCGGCGGGTGGCGTTTCAACCGGTTGGCAATTGGTTTTACGCAGCAAAAATATTTATGGCCCGTACGAAAGAAAAATTGTGATGGAACAGGGATCAACTTCTGTAAATGGTCCGCACCAGGGCGCATGGGTAGATACAAAAACTGGTGAGCATTGGTTCCTTCATTTCCAGGATAAAGGCCCTTATGGAAGAGTAGTTCACCTGCAACCGATGAAATGGATAAATGACTGGCCTGTGATCGGTATTGATAAGGATGGTGATGGTAAGGGTGAGCCGGTTTTAAAATACAAGAAGCCAAATGTCGGGAGAGCATATCCTATTTCTTCCCCGCAGGAAAGCGATGAATTCAATGATAATAAGACCGGGCTGCAGTGGCAATGGATGGCGAATCCGAAAGCAACTTGGGCTTTTGCTAATTCATCAAATGGATCATTGAGAATATTCTCTGATAAATTGCCGGACAGTTCTAAAAATTTATGGAACGCACCAAATGTTCTCTTACAAAAATTCCCTGCAGACGAATTCATGGTAACAACTAAAATGACATTTAAACCAAATGAACGACTGGAAAATGAAAAAGCAGGATTGACCGTGATGGGTTTTAGCTATGCAAGTCTTACTTTGAAAAGCAAGAAGGATGATATCTACCTGGTATTTACTGTTTGTAAAAATGCGGATAAAGGTTCATCGGAGAATGAAACTTCAGTCAAGAAAGCTGCTGATGGAACAATTTATTTAAGAGTGAAAGTAACTGAAGGAGCGAAATGCAAATTCAGTTATAGTACGGATGGAAATCAATTTATTGAAGTTGGAGAAGAATTTCATGCTGAAGTGGGCAGGTGGATCGGCGCAAAAGTTGGAATTTTCTGTACGAGAGAAGCGCAGATCAATGATTCAGGATATGCGGATTTTGATTGGTTCAGAGTTGAAAAATTAAACAGAGATTAAAATATTTACAGAGAAAATTGATTTTTTTTGAAGAAGTCATTTATTCCGGTTTTTTTGAATACTTCATGAGAGACCAAAATTGACTGTAAGTCAGACAATAAAGGCTGTTTAGCTTAATAGTACATGGAAAAACTGGCACATGAGGGAGAGATTTTGTTGAATTATTCCCGATAACGATTGCGTAAATAAAACCGCTTCAATTCATTGAAAATGACGAGGTTTTGGGTAAAATTGTAATTCCTTAACGCCACACAAACAACGATCTGCTTCATCATGAAAAAAATCATCGGCATAGTCATTCCTGTATTTTTCCTATTATCTGCATCCGGGCAGTTCAATGGAAAACTTCCTGTGGTCATTGAACCGAAATTCAAAAAAGATACTTTCAACATAAATAAGTTTGGCGCTGTTCCCGATGGATTTACATTGAATACCAAAAGTATCAGTGCAGCAATAGATGCCTGTAATAAAAAAGGCGGCGGTGTGGTAGTAATACCTCCGGGATTATGGCTGACAGGTCCTGTTGTTCTTAAGAGTAATGTCAATCTTCACCTGGCAAAAGGAGCCACGTTGCTTTTTACAAAAGATTTCGATCAATACCCATTAATAAAAGCTAACTGGGAAGGTTTGCCGCAAATGAGAAACCAATCTCCTCTGTCTGCAACCGGTGCAACGAATATTGCCATTACAGGAAAAGGGATCATTGATGGTAATGGCGATGCATGGAGAATGGTGAAAAAAGATAAGCTGAACGAAACACAATGGAAAAAATTAGTTGAATCGGGCGGCGTTGTCAGCGATGATAAAAAAACGTGGTATCCTTCCGAAAAAACGTTCAAAGGATCGAAGATGCAAAATCCCGGTGCGATCTCGCCGGAAAAGGATGACGCATTTTATGCAAGCATCAAAGATTTTCTCCGGCCCAATTTACTCGTACTTACCAACTGTAAATATATTTTACTCGAAGGAGTTACTTTTCAAAATTCACCGGCCTGGTGCCTGCACCCGTTGATGAGCGAACATTTGACCGTAAGAAATGTGTTTGTAAAAAATCCCTGGTATGCACAAAATGGAGATGGTATTGATGCGGAAAGTTGTAAGAATGTATTGATAGAGAATTCAACTTTTGATGTGGGCGATGATGCACTATGTATGAAAAGCGGCCGTGATGCAGAAGGAAGGAAAAGAGGAATGCCTATAGAAAATGTGATCATCCGCGGATTGCACAGTATATGCTGCTCATGGCGGTTTTGTGATCGGCAGTGAAATGAGTGGTGGCGCAAAAAATATTTATGTAAGCAACTGCACATTTATTGGAACGGATATCGGCCTTCGTTTTAAAACAACAAGAGGACGCGGCGGTATTGTTGAAAATATTTTTATCAATGATATATACATGAAGGATATTCCCGCCGAAGCTATTTTGTTTGATATGTATTATATGGCGAAAGACCCGGTAGCCTTAGCAGGTGAAAAAAGAGAACTGCCAAAAGTTGAATTCAAATCAGTGGATGAAACAACTCCGCAGTTCCGCAATTTCCATATCAGTAATGTTTATTGCAATGGTGCGGAGAAAGGAATATTTGTTCGCGGTCTTCCTGAAATGCATGTAAAAGATATTTTACTTGAAAATATGGTGCTGCAGGCAAAAAAAGGATTTGATGTACAGGAGGCAACCGGGATCACTTTTAAGAATATCAAAATGATCAGCGATGAAACGGACCCGGTAATAGACATTGTTCAAAGTGATAAACTGACCTTTGATAACATTACATATAAAAATGGTTCAGAATTATTATTCCGTGTCAGTGGTGACAGGAGTAATAATATCAATATTAAAAATACTGATGCTTCAAAAGCAAAAGAGAAGATAGCCTATGAATTGGGCGCATCAGAAAAAAGCGTTACAATAAAATGAGAATGATCACCCGGATACTAATTAGCAGTACACTCGTTTTTGCACTGGCTCATGCGAAGGCACAGGAAAAACCATTGTCACAGCAAATAGCGCAGACCGTCATGAATACATGGAAAGATTCTTTTTCATTGGGTGGTCCTGCTAAGTGGTCTTATGACATGGGGGTGGTATTAAAAGGTTTTGAAGGGCTATGGAGAAATTCCGGTGATGTAAAATATTACAACTACATCCTGAAGCAAATGGATTTTTTTGTAAAAGATAATGGAACTATAAAAGGATACAGGCCCGACGAATACAATATTGATCATATCAATAATGGCAAACTGATTTTATTCCTATATCGTGTTACGCAAAAAGAAAAGTATCTGAAAGCTGCAAACCTTTTAAGAGAACAATTGCGTACACATCCGCGTACCAAAGAAGGCGGTTTTTGGCATAAGAAGATATATCCTTACCAGATGTGGCTGGATGGCTTATACATGGGGGAGCCTTTTTATGCTGAATACGCCGACCTCATACATGAAGACACAGCATTTAATGATATAGCCAACCAATTTATCTGGATGGAGAAACATGCAAGAGATCCTAAAACAGGTTTGCTCTATCATGCATGGGATGAGAGCCGGGAACAAAAATGGTCAAATAAACAAACGGGTACATCACCGCTTTTCTGGGCCAGGGCAATAGGATGGTATTCGGATGCTTTGGTAGATGCGTTAGACTGGTTCCCGAAAGATCATCCGAAAAGAAAAACGCTGATTGATATTTTAAATCGGTTGGTTAATGCAATTGAGAAAGTTCAAGACGCAAAAACCGGGTTATGGTATGATGTGTTGAATTATAATGGTCCGGGAAAAGAAAAAAATTATTTCGAAACTTCTGCGGGCAGCCAATTTGTATACGCTATTGCAAAAGGAGTTCGGAAAGGTTATTTGCCAGCGTCAAAAATTACAATTGCAAAAAAAGGATATGATGGTATTGTCAAACAATTCATCAAAGTCGAAGACGGGCAAACCAATTTATATGGCACCGTAAAAGTAAGCGGCCTTGGTGGCAATCCGTATCGCGACGGCAGCTTTGAGTATTATATGAGCGAGCCTGTGATCATGAATGATCCGAAAGGCATCGGCGCTTTTTTATTAGCCAGCAATGAAATGGAAATGGTGCCCACTCAATCGGTCGGCAAGGGAAAAACTGTTTTACTTGACCGCTATTTTAATAGTGAAAAAAGAAAAGATGTCGGTGGCAAGATGGTTCACTGGCATTATGTGTGGGAAGAATATTCGCATCCCGGCTTTGCAGGCTTTGGACATATTTTTAATAAGTACGGCGCAAAACTGTCTTCATTGGATGTCGCGCCGACGGCAGCAAATCTAAACAGTGCATCCGTGTATATCATCGTTGATCCCGACCATATAAAGGACAATCCGAAACCTAATTATGTTACCGGCAAAGAGGTGAAGGCAATCAGTGATTGGGTTAAGGCCGGCGGCGTGCTGGTGTTAATGGCAAATGACAGCGCCAACTGTGATCTTGAGCATTTTAATAAACTGGCTAATGCATTTGGAATAACATTTACCAATAAGAGCCTCAATATGGTGAAGAATGATGAGTTTGAGACCGGCGTGGCAACGCCAAATGACTCCCGTGTTTTTAAAGATGCGTATAAAATGTATTTAAAAGAGATCAGCGCCTTGAATATTAATGAAGATTCGGCGCAGTTACTGGTTACAAAAGACAGTGACGTGATTATGGCTACAGCCAAATATGGTAAAGGGACAGTTTTTGCAGTCGGTGATCCCTGGCTTTATAATGAATATTTGGACGGAAGAAAATTACCTGCAGAATATCCAAACTTTAAAGCGGCGGAAGACCTGGTGAAATGGCTGCTGGAGCAAAGCAAAAGATAATTAACGAGGTACTATAATATGGATTAACAGCCTGGCTTCTAAAAAAAAGCGGAGCCCTTTGTTAAATTGAAAACGTGAATATGCAGTTGTCAAAAGAAACTATAAAAAAGATCTCAACACAAACAGGACTGACCATCCCGGATGAAAAATTATTTTCATTACCGGAAAAAGTATTGCAGTTCGGAACGGGAGTGTTGTTGAGAGGCCTGCCTGACTATTTTATTGATAAAGCAAATCGCAAGGGTGAATTCAATGGAAGGATCGTTGTGGTAAAATCTACTTCTCAGGGCAGCGCTGATGCGTTTGATCAGCAGGATGGATTATATACTTTATATGTAAAAGGAATTGAAAATGGCGCCGCCAGGGAAGAAGCGATCATCAATTCATCTATTAGCCGTGTGTTATCGGCTAAAGAACAATGGAGCGAAATATTGAAATGCGCTCACAACCCGGAAGTGAAAATCATTATTTCCAACACAACGGAAGTTGGAATCGTATTGACCGATGATGACGTAAAACTTTCACCCCCCGATTCTTTCCCCGGTAAGCTATTAGCTTTTTTGTATGAACGTTATAAGGCTTTTGATGGCAAGGACGAAACCGGGATGGTGATCGTGCCGACTGAACTGATCATTGATAATGGAACAAAACTTCGGTCAATTGTTCTTGAACTCGCTGCAAAGAATAAAATGGAAGAGGGATTTATTCAATGGCTGCAATCGGCCAATCATTTTTGCAATTCATTAGTTGACCGCATCGTGCCGGGAAAACTGCCAGATGCAGACAAGAAGATCGCTGAAAAAAATTTTGGTTATACAGATGAACTGATGATCATGGCAGAGACTTTTCGGTTATGGGCCATTGAATCGGATAGTGAAAGGGTAAAAAAGATACTTTCATTCAGCAAAACGGATGAAGGAGTTGTGATCACCCCGGATATTGAAAAATTCCGTGAATTAAAATTGCGGTTACTTAATGGCACACATACTTTCACCTGTGGCCTTGCTTTCCTTTCAGGCTTTGATACGGTAAAGGAAGCAATGACGAATGGAGAGCTGTCATCCTTCGTTCGCAGATTGATGATGTTGGAGATCGCCACTGCAATGGATAGCGAGATCATTTCTTATAATGAGGCCTGCGCTTTTGCCAACCAGGTATCAGACCGTTTCCGCAATCCCTCACTAGATCATAAGTGGATCAGTATTACCATGAACTATACATCCAAGATGAAGATGAGGAATATTCCGCTATTGCTCCGGCATTATGATAAAACCAACAATGTCCCTGAGAATATGGCGCTGGGGTTTGCTGCTTATCTTTTGTTCATGAAATGTAAACCCGGTCTTGACAATCAATTTCAAGGAGAAAGAAACGGGAAAAAGTATATCATACAAGACGAAATGGCGTCTTATTTTTCTCAAAAATGGGCATCCGGTAATATAAATACCTTTGTCGATAGTGTTCTTTCCGATAAAAACCTGTGGGGAATTGATATTTCATCATTGAATGGTTTTGCGGAAGCGGTAAAAGAAAATCTGAAATTATTTGAAAAGCAAGGCGTAGCGAATACTCTTGGCGCAAAACAAACAAAAGCAGTGACCTGAGATGAAACAGAGTGTTTTAAAAATACATCCGAAGGATAATGTGCTGGTGGCTTTAAAAGATATTGCCAAAGGGGAAACTGTTTCTCATAACGGTGATCAATACACAGCACATGAAAAGATACCGGCCAAGCATAAATTATTTACAAAAGATATGAACGCCGGGGATAAGATAATCATGTATGGGGTGTTGGTGGGGAAAGCACAAAATCCTATCCCGGCAGGAGGATTAATGACGACGGCCAATGTAAAACATGCTGCCGATCCGTACGAATACCGGCCTTTTCATTATGAATGGCATGCTCCGGATGTATCAAAATTCAAGGGAAGAACATTTAATGGCTATCATAGAAGAGATGGAAGAGTCGGTACTGCCAATTACTGGTTGTTCATGCCGACTGTTTTTTGTGAGAACCGGAACCTGGATGTGATCCGTGAAGCATTGCACAATGAACTGGGTTATGCAGTTACAGATAAGTACAAACAATATACGCATCAGCTTGCTTGAAGCTATATAAAAAGGGCGAAGACTATCTCGCAGCTGATCTTGATGTAAAAGAAGCAACGGTCAACACTAACCGCATTTTTAAAAATGTTGATGGCATAAAATTTTTGAATCACCAGGGCGGATGCGGCGGCACAAGGCAGGATGCTGCTATACTTAGGAAAATTATTGGCTGCTTATGCAGATCATCCGAATGTTGCGGGCGTAACTGTTTTAAGTCTCGGTTGCCAGAACCTCCAGACAAAACAATTGCTGGATGATATAAAGCAACGTAATCCACATTTTGATAAACCATTACTATATATTTGAACAACAGCAATCCCAAAGCGAAGAACAATTGATCACTGAAGCGATTCGCAAAACATTTATCGGATTAATAGAAATAAATAAACTGGAAAGAGAACCTGCTACACTTGGATAAATTAGTGCATCGGTGTAAAATGCGGTGGCAGTGATGGCTTCAGCGGCATATCCGCGAACCCGGCAGTAGGTTATTGTTCGGATCTCCTTGTTGCATTGGGAGGAAAGGTTTTGCTGGCAGAGTTTCCCGAATTATGTGGTGCCGAACAGGACCTGATTGACCGGACAAGAAATGAAGCTGCGGCAAAGAAATTTATTCAGCCTGATGAGCAGTTATAGTGAAGCTGCAACAAAAGTTGGATCAGGGTTTCACATGAATCCCTCTCCGGGAAATATTAAAGATGGATTGATAACTGATGCAATAAAAAGTGCAGGGGCTGCAAAGAAAGGTGGCACATCACCTGTGGAAGATGTGTTGGATTATACAGAGCCTGCGGTTAAACCAGGGTTGAATTTAGTTTGCACCCCCGGCAATGATGTGGAAGCTACAACCGGTAAAGCAGCAAGCGGCGCGACATTAATTCTTTTTACAACCGGGTTAGGAACTCCAACCGGTAACCCTGTTTGCCCAACGATCAAAGTTGCAACGAATTCATCGCTGACAAAAAGAATGAAAGATATTATTGATATTGATTGCGGCCCTATAATTGAAGGTGAAAAAACAATTGAGCAGATGGGTGAAGAGATATTGGAATATTGTATCAAAGCGGCGAGTGGTGAAGTGATACCGAAGGCTGTGCAGTTGAACCAGGATGATTTTATTCCGTGGAAAAGAGGAGTGTCATTGTAGTAGTCGTGAATAGTGAGTGGTGAATCGTGAGTTGCCTACTCACGTCTGACATTTCACGTTTCATGAAAAGTTGAGTAGAGGACAGAACCTCGAACGGAGCGTCACAAGGGACGATGCCATGAAAACTTGCAGTTGGCGACATTATTTATTTATAAAGCAGTTATATGAAACAGTTCTTAGACGAAAATTTTTTACTAAAGACAAAAACAGCACAACGGCTTTATCATGATTTTGCCAAAGGCATGCCCATTATTGACTATCACTGTCACTTGCCGCCTCAGCAGATCGCCGAAGATACACAATTCAAAAATCTTACCCAGGTATGGCTCTATGGCGATCACTATAAATGGAGGGCCATGCGGACAAATGGTGTGGATGAAAGCTATTGCACGGGTAATAAAACAGACTGGGAAAAGTTTCAAAAATGGGCGGAAACTGTTCCTTATACATTGAGAAATCCATTGTATCATTGGACGCATCTCGAACTGCAGCGTTATTTCAATGTTCAGAATATTTTAAATGCTGATACCGCAAAAAAGATCTATGAAGAATGTACGGCTAAGTTGCAGACAAAAGAATATTCTGTTCGCAATCTTTTGAGAAAGATGAATGTGAAATTGGTTTGTACTACTGATGATCCGGTAGATTCACTGGAGTATCATAAAAAAATAAATGAAGATGAGTTTGAAATTCCGATACTACCGGCATTCCGGCCGGACAATGCGATGAATGTTGCTGACCCGGCAAAATTTCTTGCTTATGTAAAGAAACTTGAGGCGACCACCAATATCAGCATTTCATCTTTTGATGATTTTCTTTATGCATTGCAAAATCGCCATGATTTCTTTGCCGCCATGGGCTGCAGTGTTTCTGATCATGGACTGGAAGAAATTTATGCAGAAGATTTTACGGGATCAGAAATAGATGCCATATTTAATAAAGTACATGGAGGGAAAAATCTTAGCGATGCTGAACAAAGAAAATTCGATCAGCGATGCTGATCCATTTTGCGGAATGGGATTGGGAAAAAGGATGGGTGCAGCAATTTCATCTTGGAGCATTGCGAAATAATAATTCAAGAATGTTGCAAACATCTCGGCCCTGATACCGGTTGGGATTCCATAGGCGATTTTTCTCAGGCAAGAGCGATTGGCAAAATTTTTAGATAAACTGGATGCGAATAATAAGCTGGCAAAAACAATTATATACAATCTGAATCCCGCCGACAATGAGCTGATGGCAACCATGATCGGCAATTTCAATGATGGTTCTGCAGCGGGTAAAATTCAATGGGGGGCGGCGTGGTGGTTCCTCGATCAGAAAGACGGAATGATCAAACAGATAAATGCTCTTAGCAATATGGGATTACTTAGCCGTTTCATTGGTATGCTGACGGATTCAAGAAGTTTTCTCTCGTTTCCGAGACATGAATATTTCAGGCGAATCTTGTGCAACCTGTTTGGCGATGAAATAGAAAATGGTGAATTGCCAAATGATATAAACTGGATTGGCAAAGTGATACAGGATATTTGTTTTAATAATGCAAAAAATTATTTCAACTGGCAACTGGATAGCAAATCCGTCTCTGTAAAAACAGTAAGTGCATTAAAATAAACACAGCGGCAACGTTGCCGGTGAATTGCAGATAGATCATTTGTATTTGCGAAGCATGATGTACCTTTCAATCATTCAATAACCAAAATATAAGCGGAAAACATGTCTAAAAAAGTTGTAACTCTTGGAGAAATAATGCTGCGTTTATCAACTCCCGATTTCAAGCGTTTTGTACAAGCCGATACTTTTGATATTACGTATGGTGGCGGCGAAGCCAATGTAGCGGCTGCTTTGTGTAATTATGGATTGAAAGGAACATTCGTCACCAAAGTGCCTAATAACGCCATAGGACAGGCGGCGATCAATCATTTGCGGCGTTATGGTGTGGACACACAATATATAGTAAGAGGCGGCGACAGGCTTGGTATCTATTTTTTAGAAACCGGCGCTTCCATGCGTGCCTCGCAGGTGATATATGATCGGGCAGGCGCTTCCATTGCCGATGTGGATGTCTCCGAATTTGATTTTGATAAAATCTTAGACGGCGCTGATTGGTTTCATACTACCGGTATCACACCGGCATTGAGTGATAAAGCGGCAGCTTTAACAGAGGCAGCTCTGAAAGCAGCGAAAGCAAAAGGCATCACTACCAGTATTGATTTGAACTACCGGAAAAAACTCTGGAGCAAAGAAAAAGCAAGAGAGGTGATGACCAAACTTTGCAAATACGTAGACGTATGTATCGGTAATGAAGAAGACGCGGATACAACTCTTGGCTTCAAAGCAAAAGATACGGATGTAACAAAAGGTGAATTGAATCTTGAAGGATTTAAGGATGTATTCAAACAAATGAAAGAAAAGTTTGGGTTCAAATACATTGCTTCGTCATTACGAGAGAGCCATAGCGCAAGCGACAATGGCTGGAGTGCATTGTTGTATGATGGCAAAGATTTTTATCATACAAGAAAATATGAAGTAAGAATAGTTGACCGGGTGGGCAGTGGTGATTCATTCGCCAGCGGCTTAATATATGGCTTGGTGACTGGTATGGCGATGAAGGATGCTGCAGAGTTTGGTGTGGCTGCATCTGCTTTGAAGCATACGATACCCGGTGATCTGAACCATGCAACATTAAGTGATGTAAAAGACCTGATGAAAGGTGATGCGAGTGGCAGAGTGCAGAGATAAAACCCATCTCTCTCTTCTTACCCCGATTTCATCGGGACTAAAACGGAGGAATTAGTTAGTTATTCTTTATCCAATAGTTCTTTATAGAAGTTAGTTGAATGATTGTATTGCCAACATTAGTTCTATGACCAACTTCGTTGCGTCGCACTCTTCAACTTCCGGTTCGCTATTAAACATTCTTTAGGAAATTTCTGATAAATGAAAGATCAATTTTATTAAACTCTTTAAAACTAAGTTTCCCTTTAGGGGACAGAGGGTATGATCATAGATACTTTACAAAACGCTTCGAAATATATTTCAGTGCATCCGCTGTTTGCCAAAGCATTTGAGTATATTCAAAAAACCGATCTTGATACAATTGAGCCGGGCAAGTATGAAATTGACGGCAATAATTTAAAGGCCGCTTTTTCCAACAAAAAAGGAATGACCGCGGCGGAATCGGTAGCAAAGTTTGAATGTCATAATAAACATATTGATATACAGCTTTGCATTAATGGCACAGAACAGATCGGATGGAAACCAAGAGAAAAGTGTAAAACAGAGAACGGCGGATACAATGCCGAGAAAGACGTACAATTGTATAGTGAGGACCCGGATATGTATTTTGAATTGACCAATGGACAGTTCGCTATTTTCTTCCCGGAAGATGTGCATGCACCGATGATCGGTGAGGGAGAAATAAAAAAGTTAGTGATCAAAGTAAAAATATAATTAATTGCCTCGCCCTTAAGGGCGAGGCAATGCTGCAAATCATTATTCCGGGCTTTAGCCCAACACATTTAAAAAACCAGGTTTCAAATATGCCAACCAAGCAAGCAATAACGGACGTAATAGTAAAACAAGGAATTCTTCCTCTATACTTCAATGCTGACGAAACGACAAGTGTCGAAGTACTTAAAGCCATCTATCGGGCAGGTATTAAAGCTGTGGAATATACCAACCGCGGTGAAGCGGCATTGAAAAATTTTAAAAAATTAGTTGAAGTAAGAAACAGTGATATGAGCGGATTGATGCTTGGCGTTGGAACGATCAAAAACCTTAAACATGCAGAGGATTATGTAAATGCAGGTGCTGATTTTTTGGTAAGTCCCGGCTTTGTTGCCGAGGTTGCCAACTATGCTAATCGTAAAGACATGTTTTATGCTCCGGGTTGCATGACGCCAACTGAAATTATTGCAGCAGAAAATGCCGGCATTGGCTTTATCAAACTTTTTCCCGGCAATATGCTTGGCCCTGAGTTTTTAAGCAGTATCAAAGATATTTTTCCGAAACTATTATTTATGCCAACAGGCGGTGTTGACACAACAAAAGAAAATATCGAAGGCTGGTTCAAAGCAGGCGTTTGTGCAGTAGGCATGGGGAGTAAACTGATCAGCAAAAAACTAATGGAACAAAAAGATTATCTTACTATTGAAAAGATGACGAAAGAAGTATTAAACACGATTCAGTCAATCAGGTAAATAAAAATAAATGTCTGCTTCACAAGCTTTGCCATTAACCAGTAAATACAGGTGGAGAATATTAGCCCTGCTTTTTGTTGCTACGACGATCAACTACATGGACAGAAGTGTCATTGGCGTCCTGGGACCAACACTTCAATATAAAGTTTTTCATTGGTCAGATGTTGATTATGCCAACATCAATATCTCTTTCAAATTAGCCTACGCAATCGGGATGCTTGCCATGGGCGCCCTGATCGATCGGTTTGGGACGAGGATCGGTTATACTTTATCCATTGGTATCTGGAGCATCTTCGGAATGTTGCATGCATTGGTTAAACCAGCCTTCAGTCTTATTGGATTTATTGTTGCCAGGTTCGGACTGGGCTTCGGAGAAGCAGGAAATTTCCCGTCTGCTATTAAAACAGTTGCGGAATGGTTCCCCAAAAAGGAAAGAGCTTATGCAACAGGTATATTCAACGCCGGTTCAAATATCGGTGCTATACTTGCACCCCTTGTAATTCCATTAATAGTAATGGCCAATGGAAAGAATTGGCAATACGCTTTTTTGGTAACAGGCATCTTCAGTGCAATCTGGGTCGTCTTTTGGTTAAAGACATACAAAAAACCGGAAGTACATCCAAGGGTCAGCAAGGCAGAATTGGAACATATCAACAGCGATGATATAAAAAGTAACGAGCCACTTAAAAAAATTCCATGGATCAAAGTGCTTCCTAAAAAAGAGACATGGGCTTTTGGTGTCGGCAAAATAACAGACGCCGTTTGGTGGTTTTATCTTTTCTGGGGCGGTAAATATTTATTTGATCAATTCGGACTGGATATAAAGAGACTCGCATTGCCACTTATTATCATTTATCTGGTAGCAGATGTAGGAAGCATAGTTGGTGGATGGCTGTCAGGATTTTTTATTAAAAAAGGATGGCCTTTGAATAAGGCGAGGAAGACAACGCTGTTGATCTGCGCATTGTTTATTATGCCGGTCATGTTTGTAACGCAGGTTAAAACCGCCTTCAGGGCTGATGATGCATTTTTTGAAAAAATTACCGCTGCCACATATACAGTAGAAAGGGACGTAACGGTGAACGGCAATATTGAAACAGTAAAAGAAGATACAAAAATATCTCCGGCTACTCTCGAAAAACTGATGGTGCTAAAGGGAAATAGTTATGAATCAGCCAAAGCATTTCTCGCTGACGTTACAAAACAAATTCCACAAGCAGAAGTCAATCCAATAGAAAAGATATTATTGAATAGCGCAAGAGCAAATGAATATTACTGGATTGCGGTATTGTTAATTGCCTTTGCAGCAGCCGGCCACCAGGCCTGGAGTGCCAACCTGTTTACATTGGTTTCCGACGTATTTCCCAAGCGAGCCACCGCTTCGGTAACAGGTATCGGCGGAATGGTCGGTGCATTATCGGGTTTGATCGCTGATTTTAGTCTTGGACAAGCTCTTAAAACAAGTGGTGCAGGAGGCTACTTTTTTGCCTTCCTCATTGCAGGTCTTATGTACCTGGTAATTCTTTTACTCATTCATCTTATTATGCCGAAGATGACACCACTTGATGACAACCTGAATAACGTCAGAACATAGTTGCTGGTTGTTAAATTATTTCTTTTCCCAGATCGTTCGTTTATAGACGGCATCTGTAAAAAAGTTTTCGCCATTACATTTGTTGTTGCGCGGGCCAGCGTAGCCGCCAATATTACACATAGTATTACAATCGGCATCTTTGATGGTTGTTGCGCCATCGGCGATCCTGGTTATATCCGGTTCAAAAGCGTAGACAAGTTTATTCTGAAAAAGATATTCTTTGACGCTTCCCGTCATCCATTTCGGGTTCTTACTGCTTTCATTGATCTCTTTGTAGATACACGCAGGTATCCCACTTGCTATATTGGGATTGTGACACGAGTAAGCTGTCAAGCCAATACAAACGACGATAAAATATAAAGACTTCATTCTTTTTTATAGGAGGATGTTTACGGAGGCAGCTTTAGTTGCATCAGGCATAGATCCTGTCAATTGCATTCTTATATTTTTCGGTAATGACCTTTCGCTTCATGGAAAGCTTCGGTGTCATTTCACCAGTATCAATGCTCCATTCATTGGGCAGCAATTCGAATTTTTTGATCTGCTCAACATGATTAAAATATTTATTAAAACTTTCAACCAGGTCTTTATATAAGTCTATGACTTTCGGATTTGCGATCAGGCTTCGTTCGTTCCGTCTGTGATATTATTTTTCCTGCACCAGTCACGCAACGTTGGAAAAGAAGGAATGATCAATGCGCCGACAAATTTCCTTTCGGCGCCCACGATCATGGCTTGCTCAATAAAAGGAGATTCCTTTAATTTGTTCTCAACCGGCAATGGCGCTACATATTTACCGCCACTCGTTTTAAAGAGCTCTTTCTTGCGATCCGTTATTTTTAAAAACTTATTCTCTGTCAGCATACCAATATCACCGGTATGAAACCATCCGTCTGTGATGGCTTCTGCTGTCAGATCGGGGCGTTTATAATAGCCCACCATCACATTTGGTCCTTTGCAAAGTATCTCACCATCCTCAGCAATTTTTACTTCAACATCATCAATCAATGGTCCCACGGTACCAAACGTTCTTCCTTCTTCCTGGTAACGGTTCACGGCTATCACGGGAGATGTTTCTGTCAGTCCATAACCTTCCATGACGATAATCTTTGCTGCAGTGAATATCCGGATCAGTCTTACCTGGCAGGCAGCGCCGCCTGTTACGATACATCTTATATTATTACCAAGCCCTTCTCTCCATTTGCTGAAAATAAGTTTATTGGCAAGCGCCAATTGCATGTTATACCACATGCCCTGGTTCTTATTGATCTCAAATTTTTCAGCAAGACTATGTGCCCAGAAAAATAATTTTTTCTTTATTCCCTTCAGTTCACCGCCTTTTTGCATAATGCGGTCATATACTTTTTCCAATAACCTCGGTACCGTAGTAAACATATTCGGTTTCACTTCTTTCAGGTTATCGCCAATTGTATCTAAACTTTCCGCGTAATAAATTGAAGTGCCTTTGAACAGGTAGAGGTAAGAGACCATTTTCTCAAAAATATGATTGAGCGGAAGAAAACTCAGTGCTCTTTCACTAACCGGCGGAAAGCAGGGAATACACGCAATCACATTCGACACAATATTTTTATGACTAAGCATCACTCCTTTTGGAGTACCTGTGGTTCCTGATGTGTAAATGATGGTGGCCACATCTTCGTAGCCGATCTTGTCCGCAATGGGCTTTATCTGCGCTATTAATTCGGGAGTGCTTTGATTGATCACTTCTTTCCAGTGGCGTGCATTAACGACATGTTCAAAAGTGAATATTGCTTTAATAGAAGGTACGCGGTCTTTTATACTGACTACTTTATGAAAGGTGTCTTCATCATTCACAAAAACAACTTTCACTTGCGCATCGTTTAAGACAAACTCCAGTTCATTTACATTGATCGTGGGATAAATAGGAGTAAGCAATGCGCCGATCTGTTGTACGGCAAGATCAACCATCAGCCATTCCGGACGGTTCTTACAAAGAATAGCAACTTTGTCTCTTCCTTCCACGGTCATGTCATTGGGCCCGATCCCCATACTCAGTAAACCGGCGCTAAGATCATTGACAATTCTGGCGACATCGTTCGTGCTGTATGTTTTCCATTGACCTCCTTCTTTGCCTGCCAGCATTACGTCAAGCGGTTGTCTTTCGGTATGATAAGCTAAACAATCAAATAATCGTTTGGGGTCTGTCATTTGCAATCGTTATTAATTTACCGGTCTTTGCTATCCTTTCCCAGACAAATTAGGCAAAAACTAAAACAAAAAAAAGTCCCGCTTGGCGGCGGGACATGATTTTCTGCTAAGTAAAACTTATTATTGATAATATTGTCCCACAGGCATTTTAAATACCCTTGTTTTTTGAAAATTATTGAACGCAGTATATTGATCGGCATGTGATTTTGTCCAATCATCGTAGGCTGCCAGGTCTTCGACCGGTCCGAATAGCCACTGGTTATAAGCTTCAAACATGCCATCCTGCAGCAGTTGATGTTGAAAATCGAAAAGTTTGAACGGGAATTTAGAAGCATTGGCAGCGTACCAATCTAATATAAACCGTGAACGAATCATTGTAAGCGTTTCAACGGTAATTCCCTTATTCGCTATTGAAGATTGTTTATTCATACCCTGCAGAAAAGCTTTAGCGAACTCACTTTTGTTTTTTTCTTCTCCTTTCAACAAATCGGCTTCCGCAAAAAGTTTTTCTTTATATCCTTTCAGTAATAGTTGTTTCATTGCGGCCGCTCTTTCTGTCAGGTTTTCCATGTTTACAAAGATCTCTCCATAGAGCAAACTCCAGACCTTATCTTTTGTGTAGAAATAATACAATGCCGCATTATAATAATTACCTGCATAAGTTGGATCGACCTGGATTCCCTTTTCCCACTGGTCAATAGCAGAATAATCTTTGGTCGACCAAAGCAGTTCACCGTATTCACTATACAACGGGCCGCTTTTGGGGAATTTTCTTAGTCCTTTCTTATATAGCTTTTCGCAATCTTTTGCCTGTTCTAATGCTTTATAAATATTACCGGCCATCTGGTAAGTCATCTCATCCGCATCATCCCGGTCAAGCAAAACTTTTATTCCTTCCAACGCTTTTGCATAGTCTCTCTCCATATAGTAACACATGACGAGGTCCTTTTGCAGGTCTACGTTGTTTTTGTCCTGTTGCAATGCACGAACAAGCACAACCACCGCATTGGGAAATTGCCCGGAACGCATAAATGTTTTTGCATTTTCATGCAAGGTCTTTACGCCTTCAGGCTGAGCGAAAATGGTGATGGCTAAAAGGAATGCAATGAGTGCAGAAAAAAGTTTTTTCATATTACAAATTGAATTAAAAATACAGGCGCAAAGCTAACCTGCAAAATAACGACTATTCCGGCGCATTGATCCACCTAGCAGCGGTTAAGATTTTGCAAACCTTATCAGATCAAATGCGTCAATAACCCATCTCTCAGTTTTGGCTCAAACCAGGTGCTTTTCGGAGGCATCACGTTTCCACTGTCGGCAATATTGAACAATTGTTCTATCGTCACAGGGAATAAGCTGAAAGCAATTTTCATTTCCCCACTATTCACTCTTTTTTCCAACTCGCTCAATCCCCTGATGCCACCAACAAAATCAACCCGCTTATCAGTCCGCTGATCTTTAATATCGAGTATTCTGTCGAGAATATTATTTGAAAGAATAGTTACATCAAGGATACCAATCGGGTCATTGGTATAAGTGCCTTTCCTGGATGCGAGGATATACCACTTTCCATCGAGGTACATGCCAAACTCGTGTAGCTGTGATGGTTTTACAGGAACAGGGCTTTGTGTGATGAAAAAATCATCCTGCAAAGTACTGATGAGGTCTTCCGGGTCCATTCCATCGAGGTCTTTAACTACACGGTTGTAATCAAGAATAGCAAGTTCACTGGCAGGGAAAATGGTGGTCAGGAAATACCGAGCATCTTTATTATTCGATAGCTGTTGACTCACTTTTGCAGCAGACGCAGCCCGGTGATGCCCATCAGCTATATACGTCGCTGGTACTTTATCTGCAAAAGTTTGAGTAATGAACTTGATCACTTCATCATGAGTGATCGCCCATATTGTGTGCCTGATCCCATCCTCAGCTTTAAAATCATATAAAGGCTGGTTATTTCTTTTCCAGTCATTAACCGCAGTATTTATTTCTTTCACATCGCGGTAAGCCAAAAAAACATTGCCGGTCTGCGCTTTTGTAGTCTTGATATGGTTGATACGGTCCTGTTCTTTTTCCGGCCGGGTAAATTCATGTTTTTTGATCACGTCATTGAAATAATCATCAACCGAAGAAACACAGACCAAACCTGACTGGCTTCTTCCATCCATCACCAGTTGGTATATATAGTAACACGATTTTTTTTCAGTCACCAGCACTCCTTCGATGATCAACTGCTTCAGATTTTTTTTTGCCTTTTCATACACCGAAGCGCTGTGAACATCTGTTGCAACCGGCAGATCGATCTCGGATTTTGTCACATGAAGAAAGGATTGTTTATTTCCTTTAGCCTCTTCTTTCGCTTCGGCACTGTTTAGTACATCATATGGTCTTGATGCTACTTTAGAGGCAAGATCTGGTTTGGGTCGAAGAGCTTTGAACGGAGAAATAATAGCCATTATCCTTTTTTATTTGCAAAATCTTTCATTAGATTGGTTAATACTTTTACGCTTTCCAGTGTCAATGCATTATACATAGAAGCCCGGAACCCTCCTACACTGCGGTGCCCCTTTACGCCAACTATACCCTCCTGTTTGCACAGTTCAAGGAATTCTTTTTCCAAAACTGTATCTTCCATCACAAACACAGCATTCATAACACTCCGGTCTTCTTTATCTACTACACCTTTAAATACAGGCGAGCTATCAAGGGTTTTATAAAATAGTTCTGCTTTGGCATTATTTATTTTTTCAATAGCGGCAACACCTCCCTGTTTTTTCAACCAACGAAGTGTAAGCATCGATACATAGACAGCAAATACAGGCGGCGTATTCAGCATACTGCCTTCTTTAATGTGATTCCGGTAATCGAGTATCGTAGGAATAGTGCGACTTACTTTTCCAAGAATATTTTTATTCACCACAACAAGATTTACTCCCGCTGCTCCCATATTCTTTTGCGCCCCCGCATAGATGAGATCAAATTTATTAAAATCAAGTACACGGCTCAATATATCACTGCTCATATCCGCCACTAACGGGACACCACAGTCGTATGGGATCTTTTTCCACTGGGTACCATGTATGGTTTCATTGGTTGTAATATGGAGATAATCGGCGGTCGGGCTTACCGTGAGATCTTTTGGAATAGTTTTATAATTATTTTCCTTTGATGAACCTGCTATTTCCACATGCCCGAAGATCTTTGCTTCTTTAATTGCCTTAGTCGCCCAGGCACCTGTTTCTGTATAAGATGCCAGCTCATTTTCATTCAACAGGTTCATCGGTACCTGCATGAACTGCGTTGTAGCCCCTCCATGCAGAAACAACACTTCATGATCTTTATCAAGAGCCATTAGCTCACTTACAAGAGCCCTGGCTTCATCCATTACAGATTGAAATAAAGGAGTGCGATGTCCAATTTCCAGGATAGATAAACCCGTACCATTATAATCAACAACGGCACGACTTGCTTCTTCAAATACTTCTTTGGGAAGAATAGACGGCCCGGCGCCAAAATTATGCAGAACAGATTTCACGGTTCCGATCATGTGTTAACTGGTTAATGGATACAAAGATAAGATGATAGTGAAATGTGGTAATAACAAATGAACAATTAAAGCTGAAGAACGATCTGAAACCCGCAATCTAAAATCACTCATGCTCCCTTCCTTTGATCGGACCATTCTTCCAAGCGGCGTTGAGGCTTTCAAATTCCTTCAGGTCTTCTGCAGAAAATTCTTTGTTGGTAAGCTTTGCCAGGTCGGGTTGACCGGCATTTACCCAGGCGGTATACCAAAAGGAAGCTACGGCGTAAATAGATTGGCGCATCCGCCGCTCTACCATGCCCTTCATTATTTCATTGTATTTGATCGTGTAGGCGGAAGAATATTGTCTTATGGTTGTACCGTTGCGGTCTTCAAAAGAATATTTCTGATCCGGTGAAAATGTTTTGGATAGTTCTTTTTCAAATTTTAAAACGGTATCGGACGCTGCTGCACTTTCCAGCACACGTTGCCAGATAAAGTCCTGCGGATTTTTAATGTATTCAGCTTTACCAATTAAAAAGTCCCATTCTTTTTCGGCCAATAGTTCCGGTATACGACTTTCCCAGAAACCATGAATGCCTTTTTGATCGGTCAATTGTCCATTGTGATTGCTGCTCGCATGCAGCGGTACATGTGCATCCGCTATATAATGCCCGATCTCAGCCGAGTATTTTAAGATCCTTGCCTGGTTTTTTTCTTTAAAGGCATCCGTCAAACGATAGAGCATTGTATTTACCCACCAGGGCACGATGCCATGTGCATTTAATGTGTCTTCCGAAAATTTTGCCACCGCATCATTCCATTTCCTGGGTAATGAATCATACGGATAGTCACCGTAATTATCAATATCAATATAATGTCTTGGTCCTTCTGCAGATACGGCATATCTTCTTTTATCGGGATCGATCGCATGTTCTGTCATGAATTCTGAATAGGGTTTATACAAAACCATCATTTCCGGTGGTAACAGGAATACAGCAAAGTAATTGATCTTGCGATGGGCATAAAATCCCCAGCAAAAACATTGTTGGGCTGCCAGTAGGCACAGGGAAAGAATAAAAGCCCTTTTCACTGGTTGAAAATAATTAAAATGATTTTATTCTTTGTCGGTTTTTAATTCCGATTTCGTTTCTGCATTTCTTTCTGCGTCAAGGTCAACAACACCGCCGGTAACGGCATACTTCATTGCTTCGCCCGAAGTAATATGTTCGATCTTTTTCACTTTGTCTCTTGGCAAGATATAAAGTTGTCCCGCAAAATTATATGCCTGCGGAACATATACCGCCACTTTATCGGCACCCATATCAAATTTTCGCATTTCTTCGTCAGTAAGAAAACCGACGATCCATACTTCTTCAGCAAAAACATTGGCCAATACTGCCCGGTTGAATTTTTTTCTATCACCCGCAAATGCTTCAAAAAAATCTTTGGTCGAAGTATAAATGAATTTAATACCTGGAGTTCTCTGCATGATCTGGTCAAAGAAGCTGATTGCGCTGCCCATTAAAAAATAAGAGCTGACCCATCCGACGAGGACCACAAAGGCGAGTATAATCACAAAGCCAAGACCTGGAATGTTCAGGAAAGGCCGTAAAATGCCGTCCACCTTATCAAACAACCAGTATAATACATAACCCGTAATTCCAATGGGCGCCAGGATAATGATGCCCTGGATAAAATACCTGACAAGTGTTCTGAATGTCTGACGCCTTGATCTCAATTTCTGATAACTCATTCGCAGCCTTTTTGCTCGTTCAAAGGTAATATAAAACGATCGCTGCTTTGTAAACACGAGATTATTCGCATACCAACACTTGTTTGGTTAAGTTATTATTATCAAAGGCAAAAAAAAGTGATGGAAACTTTGGTCACGAAAAAAGTTTCCATAGTTTTGCCGCTCATTTTGTGAGAATGGAACCTAAAGAGCGAATATTAGTAAAAGCGGAAGACCTGTTCATGAAGTATGGCATCCGGTCAGTAAGTATGGATGATATTGCCAACCATCTTGGCATGTCAAAGAAAACGCTGTATCAATACTATGCCGATAAAGATGAGTTGGTAGATGCAGTGGTAGAGGGTCATATTTCTATGATCCAGAATGATTGTCTGACTTGCCGGCAGGATGCTAAAGATGCGATACACGAGATCTTTATTACGATGGAGCGGATCATGGAGGAGTTCAGCAATATGAACCCGATGTTACTTTATGATCTTGAAAAATTTCATTTCAAAGCTTATCAGAAGTTCAGGGAGCATAAAGACGAATTCCTTGCGCAAGTTATCCGGCAGAATATTGAGTGGGGTGTTAAAGATGATTTGTACCGCCCCGGTATCAATATGGATGTGATGTGTAAGTTCAGGCTCGAGTCGATGATGATCCCTTTCAACGTTTCACTTTTTCCGCCGGGGAAATATAACCTCGCTGCATTGTCAGAAATAATTATTGAGCATTTTGTTTATGGGCTCGCCACTATAAAAGGACATAAAATGATACAGAAATACAATGAACAACGACAAAAAAAATTGAGTTATGATGAAAGTAAGAAATAAAGGACGAGCCTGGATATTGGTAATGCTTTTATTCCCGGCAATGGGAATGGCACAGCCTATTGATAGTTTGACAACCAAACACGAGTTTTCCATTCAGCAGGCAGTGGACTATGCTACCAAAAATAATGTGCAAGTAAAAAATGCCTTATTGGATGTGAGGATACAGGAACAGACCAACAGGGAAATTACTGCTGCTGCTTATCCGCAGATAAATGGAAGTTTTTCATTGGTTGATAATATTAAAACACCGGTAAGTCTTATTCCGGCTGAATTTTTCGGAGGCACGCCCGGCACCTATGAAAAATTTCCGTTCGGCATTAAATATAATGCTACCGGGGGTATATCACTTGACCAGCTATTATTTGATGGCCAGGTATTCGTGGGTCTGCAAGCAAGAAAGACCGTCATGGATTTTTCCCAGAAGAATGTTGAGATCACTTCGGAAATGATCAAAGCGAATATTCATAAGATCTATTACCAGTTGGTTGTTGGTCAAACACAGATCGCACTATTGGATGCAAATATTACCAGGCTGGAAAAATTATTGCACGATACCCGGGAGATATATAAAAATGGATTTGCGGAAAAGCTCGACGTTGACAAAGTTTCGGTTCAGTTAGCCAACCTGCAAACTGAAAAGACCAAAGCGCTGAACCAGATACAAAACGGTTATAATGGTTTGAAGTTGTTGATGGGAATGCCGGTGAGGGATTCATTGATCCTGACAGACACCATCAGTTATGACCAGGTCAGGGAAGGTTTGCCGCAGCTCGCGGAATTCAAATACAGTGATCGTAAGGAATATCAGTACGCCGAATTGGGAATTAAGTTGAATGAATTTAATATTAAACGATATAAACTCAGCCGCATTCCTACTGTGAGCCTCAATGGATACTACAATTACAATGCGCAAAGGCCGCATTTTAATTTTTTCAGCGGTGGTGAATGGTTTCCCGTTTCAGCTATTACGCTCCGGGTTAACGTGCCCATTTTTAATGGATTTTCAACAAGGGCAAAAATTGAAAAAGCAACGCTGGAACTGCAGAAAAGCATTAACCAACGGGAAACACTTAAGCTTTCTATTGACAATGATATAGAGATCGCGAAAAATAATTTCCGTACGGCGATCGCTACGCTCGATTTTCAGAAAAAAAATATGGAACTGGCTGAGACAGTATATGATCAGACAAAGAAAAAATTTGAGTCAGGTGTAGGTTCCAATTTAGAGATCAATACAGCGCAAACCGACCTAAAAGCAGCTCAGACAAATTATATCAGCGCATTGTATGATGCCATCATCGCCAAAATAGATTTTCTGAAAGCAACAGGCAAACTATAAAACAAAATAATTACCATGACCACTAAATCGGAATATATGCGAAACATTTGGAAGATTTTTTTTGCTACAGTATTTCTCGGCCTCGCCGTGGCTTGCGGCAGTGGCGATAAGAAAAGTGATGACAAAGACACAAAAGAAAAGCTGGAAAAATTACGAAAAGACAAAGCAAAACTCGAATCCGATATCCGGAATATTGATGAAGAGATCGCGAAGCTGGATACGACATCGAAGGACAGATTAAAACTTGTGTCCGTTGCGCCGGTTATGCAGCAGGATTTCACTCATTATATAGAATTGCAGGGGAAAGTAGACGCCAGCGAGGTATCGGTCGTCACGCCAAGAGGTATGCCAGCCCAGGTAAAGGAAGTTCATGTAAAGAGAGGAGACATGGTAAGAAAAGGCCAGTTGTTGTTAAAACTTGACGATGCCGTCATGCTGCAACAACTGGAAGGGTTAAAAACACAATTGGCTTATGCGCAGAATATATACAACAGGCAAAAAAACTTGTGGGACCAGGGTATCGGCACCGAGGTGCAATTGATCACTGCAAAGAACAATGTGGATGCGCTGGAAAAACAGATCGCAACGTTAAAAGAGAACTGGAAAACGTCATTCGTATATGCACCGATCAGCGGTAAAGTTGATGTGGTTGATATACAGGAAGGAGAAACTTTTACCGGTATGACAAGCACCGGCCCGCAGATAAGGATCATCAATGAGTCCAACATGAAGGTTGTTACCGAAGTACCGGAAAATTATGCGGGCAATGTGCATGTTGGATCTCCTGTTTTGATCACAATACCTGATTTTAGCAATGACTCCATCCACTCCGTTATCTCCGTTACCGGGGCTTCAATAAATGCATCTTCCAGGGGTTTTGTCACAGAGGCAAAGTTGCCTTCAAAAGCAGGGTACAGGGTTAACCAGGTGGCTCTTGTCAGAATAAAAGATTATAGCGCCCCGAATGCGATCACCGTTCCTGTTAATGTAGTGCAGACGGATGAGAACGGTAAATATGTTTATGTCATAGCGAAGGAAGGAGATGTATTTAAAGCAAGAAAGAAAAAAGTGGACGTGGGCAAAACGTATAATGGGATTATAGAAATAAAGTCAGGACTGGCGGCCAGTGACCGTATCATCAGTGAAGGTTACCAGAGTGTTTATGATGGGCAGGTTGTGACAACGGAAGTCGGGTAGCAGGCGTGAGCATTGGCTATTTAATAAAGAATAATTGCGAAGCAGTCCTAATCTTTTCATTTTTGACCGGGCGCAGGCAAATCAACAGATGATCATTAAAATAATTGTATGAAAGCTTTAGAAGGTATTAGCAAAAAGTTCAAGGAATTTAAACCGACAAGCTGGGCTGTTGACAACAGGACGGCCATCTATATTATTGCCATTATTATTACCGTCTATGGGCTGGTAAAGTTTAATACGATGCCGAAAGAAACCTTCCCGGACATCGTTGTACCAACCATTTCAATCACTACCATATATGTAGGTAATTCACCAAAAGATATTGAGAACCTCGTCACCAGGCCCATAGAAAAGCAGCTCAAAGGTATCAGTGGTGCCAAGGTGAATAAAATAACGAGTACCTCGCAAACAGATTATAGCCTGATCGTTGTAGAATTTGACACGGACGTAAAAACAGAATTAGCCAAGCAGAAAGTAAAAGATGCTATTGACAAATCAAAGTCCGATCTTCCCAACGATCTGACAGAACAACCTAATGCGCAGGAATTTGCTTTCAGCGAAATGCCGATCATGTTTGTTAACGTGAGCGGCGATTATGATGGAATAAAGCTGAAACAATATGCCGATAAACTACAGGATAAATTCGAAGAACTCGGCGAAATAACAAGAGCAGAAATTGTGGGCGCACCGGAAAGAGAGATACAAATAAATGTTGACCCTTATAAAATGACGGCTGCCAGGGTAAGTTTTACCGATATCGAAAATGCAGTAAGCCGGGAGAACAACGACATAACAGGAGGTCTGTTAGAGGTCGGGAACATGAAACGAACTTTGCGGATAAAAGGACAATTCACCAATGCGCTGAACCTAAAAGATATCGTGGTACGAAGTAGTGCGCAGGGCGCTTCTGTCTACTTAAAAGACATTGCTGAAATAAAAGACACGATCAAAGAAAAAGAAAGTTATGCGCGGTTGGATGGCAAGAACGTGGTTACGCTGAATATTGTAAAACGTGCCGGTGAAAATCTCATTAATGCCGCTGATAAAGTGAAAGCGGCAGTTGAAGAACTTCGAAAGAATAAGGAGTTACCTGACGACCTCCGCGTGGAGTTTACAGGCGATCAGAGCAAACAAACAAAAACTTCTTTTAGTGAATTGGTGAATACCATCATCATTGGTTTTGTTCTCGTGTTGTTCATCCTCATGTTCTTTATGGGTGTTACCAATGCCTTCTTTGTAGCATTAAGTGTACCCTTGAGTGTTTTCGTCGCGTTTATGTTCTTACCTATAGCCGATGCAATTATCGGGACGAGTGTTACATTGAATTTTATTGTTCTGTTTGCCTTACTGTTCGGCCTGGGAATCATCGTGGATGATGCTATTGTGGTAATAGAAAATACTCACCGTATATATAATAACGGTAAGATCCCGATCGTGCGAAGCGCCAAGGAAGCGGCGGGTGAAGTTTTTATACCCGTCATGGCGGGAACAGCTACTACGCTGGCGCCTTTCTTTCCACTATTGTTCTGGAAAGGACTGATCGGAAAGTTCATGATCTATTTACCCACGATCCTTATTCTTACACTGGCTGCCTCATTGATCGTGGCGTTTATTTTCAACCCGGTGTTCGCAGTAAGCTTTATGCGACCGGAAGGAAAGGAATATGAGAAACCAAAGAAAGCTGTTTTTAAAAATAAATGGTTCATCATTTTTATTATCGCGGGAGTTCTTATGCATGCGGCACAAATGCCCGGCGTTGCCAACTTTTTGCTGCTAATGGCCGTATTGATGGTGCTTAATGCTTATGTATTGAAAGACTGCTATTCATGCTTTCCAGAAAAAAGCGCTGCCGGGACTAATGAACCGTTATGAAAAACTTTTACGCTGGATATTAAAAGGCTCTCGTCCTGTTTGGGCATTTGTTTCTTTGTTCGGTGTGTTTGCGCTATCATTTATTTTGTTAATGATAAGTATCAGCATCGGGAGGACGAAATCAACCTTCTTTCCCAGTGGTGATCCCAATTTTATTTATGTGTATATAAAACTACCGGCGGGGACGGATGTAAAATATACGGATAGCATTACTCATGTGCTGGAAAGAAGAGTGCAAAAGGTTTTGGAAAAAGAAAAACCCGGAACAGAAGGAAGCATTGTAGAAAGTATCATCACCAATGTTGCTGTCAGCGCTAACAATCCAAGAGATAATAACCGGAGTGTGCAACCCAACCTGGGAAGGATACAGGTATCATTTGTTGAATATGCCAAACGACACGGTAAGCATACCAAACCTTACCTTGACGAGATCAGGGCGCAGATGAAAGGAATTCCCGGGGCCAATATTGAAGTGGCGCAGGAAGATGCCGGTCCTCCGACGGAGCCCCCGGTAAATATTGAAGTGGCAGGTGATAATTTTGAAAATATTGCCGCTGTTGCTACCCGGCTTTACAATTTTTTAGATACAAATCGTATTGCCGGAATAGAAAATCTGCAGGCCGACGTCGACCTGAATAACCCCAAGATAACTGTAAATGTAAACCGGGAACGAGCCATGCTTGAGGGCTTAACCACCGGGCAGATTGGTATGGAGATCCGTACTGCTTTATTCGGTAAAGAAATAAGCAAGCTGAAAGAAGGGGAAGATGAATATAAGATACAGCTGCGGACAAGTGATCTCGTACGCCACAATATCACCGACCTGATGAATATGCGAATCACCTTTATGGATATGAATACAATGCGGGTAAAATCTATTCCTATCAGTGCGGTGGCTGATGTAGACTACACCAACACGACAGGTGGTGTGAAGAGAAAAAATCTAAAGCGAACCATTCAACTGCAGAGTAATGTACCTGATCCTACAATGGTTGCTAAAGTGAATGCTGACCTACAACTAAAGATCAACGATTTTAAACAAAAAGAAAAAATTCCCCCGGATGTTACCATCAAACTGAGTGGGCAGAGTGAGCAGGAAAAAGAAACCCAGGCATTCCTCGGAACCGCGTTTGCTATCGCAATCGGTCTTATATTCCTGATATTGGTGCTTCAGTTCAATTCAATGAGTAAACCTTTCATAGTTGTCACTGAAATATTTTTCTCTGTCATAGGCGTATTGTTAGGCTATGCAATCACAGGTATGACCATTGCCACGATCATGCTGCTGGTCGGTATTGTAGGGCTGGCTGGTATTGTTATTAAAAATGGTATCCTGCTGATCGAATTCACTGATGAACTCAGGGGAAGAGGGATGCGAACAAGGGAAGCAGCAATACAGGCCGGTAAGATCAGGATCATTCCTGTGTTACTAACAGCGGTTGCAACTATTTTAGGGCTGTTGCCACTTGCAGTTGGTTTCAATATTGATTTTGCCGGGTTGTTTCAGCATCTCAAGGCAGGTATTTTCTTTGGAGGTGATAGCGTGGTATTCTGGGGGCCTTTAAGCTGGACACTGATATTCGGTCTTATGTTCGCCTTCTTCCTTACCCTGGTAATGGTACCCAGCATGTACCTGATAGCAGAAAGGCTACGCCGTCCTATGGAAAGGTTTTATGGTACTAAATGGGTGGCCATACTCGGTTTCCTCGGTCCATTCTTTTTCCTATTCGTCGGCATCATGTATCTCGGTCGGCGGATACAGGGCAAAAAAGTATGGCTTGGGAAGTTAAAACCGGCAACTCAGAAGAAATAGCAGGTATTATCAGTTATTATCATAGGATATTAAAAAAGGGCATTCTTCAAAGGATGCCCTCTTTAATTTTCGGGATTTGTGTGGCTGGTACACGCCTTTTAGCTTTAAAATTTTGGGTTTAGGAAAAAATTTTTTATTCCTGTGCAGCATCCGGGAAATTGGGCTTGTCATTATTCCGGTAAGGTGAAAAACCTGTTTTTAACTTTACCCTGCTTCATAAATAAATGTCGTAAAAAGTTGGTTTTGTATCCGCCTCACTAACTGCTTAGCGGAAAGAGCGGCTCCTTCGGGGCCGCTTTTGTTTTGTGTGCATGGTCTAAGAAAAAGGGAAATTGTAGACCCAGCGAGCCTGAGTTCGAACTATTTCATAAAAGATCTGATGTTGATTGTTGAATCAGGCACAGGCAATGCAGACCTTGAAGCTTAACACGAAAATTAAGAGTAGTGATAATATTGCCGGTGCCGACGTGGTAGTTGCCAGAGGCTGAATACTCCCGATAAGTCATTGCACTTTATTTATCAGGTTCTGTTCATTTCATATTTTTTTCAAAAATTTATGGATGTTCTTCCCTGAACTTAAGTGTAAAACTTGTTCCTTTTGTTTCCACTGACTTTACATTTAACCCGACGTGATTTGATCGGAGAATCTTGTAAGTTATAGCCAATCCAAGGCCAAGTCCGTCCTGTTTGTTCGTAAAATAAGGTTTAAATATATTTCTCAAATTTTCCTGACTGATCCCACAACCATTGTCTTTAATCTGCACAACACAGGTATGGTCAGTTGATCTTGTGACCACTGTCAGTTCCCCTGTTCCAGGAGTCATGGCGTCAATAGCATTAATAATAATATTAGTCAAAGCTGTTTTCATTCCTGGTCTGTTCGATACAATTTTAGAATCTTTTGCAGCATACTCTTTCCGGATCGTGATATCCTTAAGTATAATCTGATCGCCGACCATAGCAAGCACTTCGTCGAGCAGGTGGTGAATCGAATATTTTTCTGACTGTATTTCATCAGTCTTGAGGGAAGTATGCAGGTTAGTTAATATATCGTCTATTCGCATGGAACCGCGTAAGATCATATCCAGGAATATTTTCTGATCCTGGTCCGTGAGAATGGATTTCAGCATTTCTACTGAAAGATTGATAGTTGATAATGGATTACGGATCTCGTGAGCTAAGATCGAAGCAAATTGCACCGGGCTTTCCTTCGCTCTTTTAGACAATGTCAAAGTTTCGAACGGAGCGTCGGGTGGTAGATAGTTATGCGCTTGCATAACATTGTTGGTATTTGCGTGGTGGTTCATTCCTGAGATTTTAGTTAGGTTGTGTCATAAAATAAAGATATTACCTAAAGGTTCAATAATTTTCCGGTACAGGCGTTACATCTTTCTTTTATTTCGCTGCATATTTCTCACATTTATAGAGCCGGATTTTCAAGCATATTACCAGGTCAGTGTAGATCGCTTATGTGATTTATTGTTCAATCATAATTCCGGTATGATCTGAATAACGATGGCTTATTACATATGGCGGTTAAGAGACAAAACAACTTTCAATTCATACCCTTCTCCTGGCTTCGATGCAATTGTGACGTTTCCCTGGTGTAACTCCGCCCTGCTCTTAATATTTATAATTCCAACCCCGTTTTTCTTCTCTGAAAGATCGCAACCTTCTCCATTATCGGTAATATGCAATATGATCTCATCTTCCTGCCTGCTTAAATTAATAGTGGCACGGGTAGCCCTGGCATGTTTTAAAATATTATTGACCTGTTCCTGCACAATCCGGAAAATAGCCAGTTGCAGCTTGCCATTCAGATCATCTTCTTTGATCCCTTCCTCGTGAAATTCGATTTTTATTGGTTGGATTTCGACCACATCATGTAACAAATTTTTTATATTATCAAACAAACCGATAATGTGTGTGCCCGGGATCACCAAAGTTTTGGAGATCTTCCTGATCTCCGTGATAACATTCTCTATGTAGTCGCATGACTTTTCAAGATACATTTCCCTTTTGCTTTCATACGTTTTAGCCATCTGCATATATAGTTTGGCAACAGCCAGTATCTGGCCCAGGTTATCATGCAGCTCTTTTCCAATATTTTCCCGTTCTTTCTCCTGTGCTGTCAGCATTGCATCGGTGATCTCTCTTTGCCTTGTGTGTCTTTCCTGTACTAATTTATTTGCGAGCAAAACCCTTTCGGTGATATCCTGCGTGGCCCCGATAATCCGGATAGCCTTCATGTCAGCGCTATAGATTATATACCCGCGATCATGAACAAAGGCATAGTTTCCATTGGCCTTACGAAACCTGTATTCATCTTCCCATACAGAGCCGGACCCCGAGGCGATACTTTTTTTTAATCTTAATAATACACCGGCTTTATCATCAGGGTGCAGCAGACTCTCCCAAAAATTTTGAGGGATAAGATAATTTTCCATTGGATAACCAAAAACGCGTTTATGACCGCCGTCTATCCAGAATATTTTCTTAGCCCGGATATCCCATTCCCAAAGACAATCATTTGTAATTTGTGATATAAACCGGTATAACTCGTTCAGGGATTTTAGTTGCTGGACCGGGTCTTCCGGATATTCCGAATGCGGATGGTTACTGCTTTTAAAAGAAACAGATAAGGTATTGTCGCAACAGTAAGTCATTACGTCAAACCAGGCGCCCATTTCTCCCCAATATTCTTCAAAATGAAAGGGGATATCCTGCAGAAATGCTTTATGGTAAACCGTGTAAAATTCTATTGGAATGGTTCCGGCAAATTTTTTCCACAAATTTTTTCCGACGATATCGTGTGCCGGAACACCCAACAATTTTTCCGCTGCCTTGTTCCAGTATTTTACCGTCCACCTTTTATCTACCGTGAAGAACCCGTTGGTAAGAGTTTCCGTCACCGGCTTCACGGAATAATTATTGTTATTATCCGTTTTCGCAATGCCATTTGTTTTTGCAAGTAGTTGTGAAGCCATATTTCTCGTAGCTTGATTCATTTGGCGTGTTTGCGGAATGCCTATATTCTGTAGCAGAATTTACTCATACCCGCTTTTGATAATGGTAGAAATCATTTTAAATCGCCCATTTGGTTTTATAGAATTTGGCGAATGTGCCGGTATAATAATTCCACTGCCCGTTTCCAGTATATGAGATATTTTATCAATAACAATATCCGCTTTGCCTTCAATGATCTGGGCAAAGGTGTCGAAAGGTGAGGTTTTCTCAGTTAATCCTTCTCCGCTATCGAAAGACATAACGCTTATATTTCCCGTTGATTTCTTAATAATTGTTTTGATCACCACGGAATTGGGTACGTATTCAATAATCTCAACAATGATGTGCGACATTGATTTTTCCAGTTCGGCGTTATCCGTTCTTTTCTCAACTTCGGTTTTATAATCTTTCACTATCTTGTTCATATCATCCATGTTTTTGTTTTTACTGTTCGACTGACAGTACAAAGGTGCAGCACCTTGGCTCCTTTAATGTTACAAAACGTCATTAATAAGTTATATTATTCATACGTTTTGCAGGTCTTTTCAAAGCGAAATAAAAATGGGCCCGGACAAAAATCCGAACCCTGCTTTGAACCCAATATCCGGTTAAGATAGAGGGTCGGTAGGTGAAATATGCTATATGAGCTGACAATTATCTTATGGATTCGCGAATTCCCGCTTAACAGTAGCAACTACTCAAAAGATTTCATCATTGACAAGCTGCGGTTGTTGAACCGTCCTGTTATTTTGAACGTAGGCTACCAGTTTGTTGGCTGCTTCTTTTGAGGAAGCCGCGTTTTGCCCGGTTATGATGTTACCATCATCCACTACATAACTGAGATAGTTAGCACCTTTACTATATAATGCACCAGCCGAAAGAAGTTCATTCTCTAATAAGAACGGCACTACCCCGGTTAATGCTGCTGATTCCTCTTCGCTGTTACTGAAAGCCGTAACATGTTTCCCTTTTACCAAAATATCTCCTTTATCATTTTGCGCTGATAACAAACCTGCCACGCCATGACATACGGCGCCAATTGGTTTGCTTTTACTGTTAAAAGCCTCCAGCAATTTTTTTACTATTTTGTTGCCAGCAATATCCCACAACGGACCGTGGCCGCCAGGCAGAAATACAGCATCATAGTCATCCGCTTTTATTTCTTCAAGCGGAACTGAAAAGGATAATAAATTCATCGCTTCGGAATCTCCCACAAAATGCCTGGTGCTGCCTGTCGCCATCACGATAGATTGACTTTTAGGGTCCAGCGGCACCTGTCCGCCATTGGGTGACGCAATGGTGATATCAGCACCTGCATCCCTAAAAATATAATAAGGAGCTGCAATTTCTTCCAGCCATAGGCCGGTCTTATCACCGGTATCTCCTAATTTATCATGAGAAGTCGTAATGAATAGAATTTTTATGGATTTCATTGTGTAAACTTTTTAATAGCATGGCAAAATTCAATGGCTCCGGGATCGTCAAATAATTTCTATAAGGCTTTTTTTCCCGAAAGAACCCGTAATATTATGACAACAAGGGCAACAACAAGGAGAATATGAATAGCGGCTCCTAAATGAAATACGAAGTACCCGAGCAACCACCCGATTATCAAAATGACAGCAGCGAGATAAAGTAAGTTTCCCATAAATTATTTTTTTAGTATTAATGAGATCACCAACAACTACACTTAATTTCCTGTAAAAAATAATCCGGATTAATTACTGGCTATCATGATGGTTTCACGGCAGCCGTAATCTATATTATTGGTGCTCCGACTACCACGGGGTATTTCCATCTAATATGCTCAGGATGGTTTATGCAGCAGACATTCCAACAAAATATGATTATAATCCTTCGATAATTTTATGCAGATCTTCTTTTGTTTTTCCCAATTTGACCTGGAGCCTGCCTAACATCTCCGCTTTCCTGCCTGTTTCAAACATCAGGTCATTATCTGTCAGCTCGACGAATCTTAGTTTAAGTTTTCCTTTCTGTTCAGTCCAGCTTCCTTTTAATCTTGTTGAGTTCATTTCTTTGATTTTATTATGAAGGAGTTTACAGTGCGTAAAGATGGGTCTATTATTTCCCGGAAGCATTATGCATTTATAGAAAAAAGTTACATCAATCACACATTATTTTAACTCAAATGATCAGATCCGGGCATTGAACCTGGGTTGGTCTTGCCACCGATTCCATGCTTTTTGCAGCGGTTCATTATGTTCATCATACCCTCTAATGAAAAACCCCTGTAGAAACAGGGGTTTTAACCAAAACTAACTGCGATGAGAAATCAGGTTATATTGTTTGAAAACTTTCTGCAAAAGATTTCCCCGTTCTTTTGAATCAAATGTTTCTTTGAATTTACCGAAACGAAAAGGCTTACCATTTCCCTTTTGCTACTAGGCTTGTTTTGCCTTGCCGTTAGTGACCAGTTCACCAGCCTCTTTCCGGCTACCTTTATTTTTTTTAGATATGGTATCCACCAGGTCGTCAAATTTTTCCTGCAACCCGCCAGCATAGTCTTTCCCTTTTCTAAAAATTCGTTTTCTCGTCTTCGATCCTTTATCAGGAGCAAATAAAACCCCTACTATAGCTCCAACGGCAACGCCGGCTAATACACCTACTACTAATTTTCCTGAATTCATGACTTTTATTTTTTGATTATGATTGAATAATTACGAAATACGAAGGTGAGACTATCTAAGCTGATACACATTACACGATCCCGGAAATAAATTACAGCATTCACACATCACGGTGTGTGATTTTTCCTTGTTTAAATTTTCGAAGGTCTTGCAAATAGAATTGCGCAATGCTTACCCGGAACACACAAAATGTATAGATCGCCATCACGCGGTATCATTAATGCCCGGTTATATTACCTGATAAAATGAGAGTTATTCCTGTAGTCAATAACGGTGTTCAACACCTTAAGCTTGCCAATAATTTTACTTTCCATGTTACCATGAAACCTGGTCTTTTTCACCTCTTCAAGAGCATTTGTATAGGTGATCAGGGCTTCATCAAAATGCCCGTTGTTTTCATCCTTTAATGCTTCAGCAAACAACCTGGCAGAAACATTCTTTTTTTTCCGGGATATATAGCGGACCAAAAGAACTGCGATCGTTAACACAATGGCCAGGTAAACGTAGTAATAGACTTGCATAATTTCGTTTTAATTGTCTATAAGGGCAGTGATAAAGGTCTGTTATTTTACATTCATATCTGTTATATCACTCACGGAAAGAGTTACAACATTCACCGGTTCCCGTCAGCAGTCAATTTTAAGGTTGCAGCCGGTCCATTTCAAAACGCAGAGCTGTCGTTGCCGGGTGCCTGTACACATGCTCTTTTCTTGTTAAGGGAAAACAAAGGAGTATCATAAACCAGGGTATTATGGAATATGTGAATGATGTAACACATTTCACCCTCTATATAACAATAACAGCAAGAGAAACCACAACTTTGCATATCAATTTTCACACAAACAACTGAATTCCTCTAGCGATTAGTTTTATTAACGCCCTTGTTATTAAATGGGCTCCCTGGCGGTTCTTCTTCGGCTGACATACAATTTACAGGATGTCCAGGTGTCAGCTGTATCGCTTTCCAAACACATAAACATTTTTTAAACTTTAAATATTAAAACAACCAATTATGAAGTTCTATTTAATCGTGGCGATGGCCACAATTTTGATGACGGGTACCGTTAATGCACAACATGTAAATATTGGTATTAAAGCAGGGTTAAATCTGTACACTATTAATACTGACAACAACACAGACTTTAACACAATGGCTGGCTTCCATGCAGGCTTGATCGGCCATATCCACATCACCCGGCAGTTTGCCTTGCAGCCGGAAATAGTTTACTCCGCACAGGGAGCAAAATATGCCAGTGATGAGGTGGATACCAAGGTTAAACTGGGTTACATTAATGTGCCGGTAATGTTTCAGTATATGTTCGACAACGGATTCAGATTGCAGGCTGGCCCACACGTTGGCTTTCTCACCAGCGCAAAATCCGAAACAAATAATGTCAGTGTGGACATTAAAGACAATTTAAAAACAATTGAATTTGCACTTGGGGCGGGGGTTGGTTATGTGAACCCGTCGTCCGGTCTTGGCATAGATGCCAGATATAATCTTGGATTGAGCAATATCAACGAAAATAGCTCTGTAAAATCAACCAACAGGGGATTCCAGGTAGGTTTATTCTACCTTTTCAAGCATAAATAATTGCATTAACCAAAAAACCAGTGTCAGCATTTAGCTGACACTGGTTTTTTTATATCTGCATGACCGGGATGGAAGGCCTTGTCATAATCGCAAAGCTGTAATGCGCCTTTAGCCTCTTTTATTTTTCTATTGAATGCTCATTATTTTTAGTTGCATTGATAAATCTGTGGGGAAACTTTGTACTACCGCTTTCATTCAATTTCCTTTGCCGGTTTTAAAAGGCACTTGTTGATAATACAACCTGGTTTCCGGGATACTGAGTACTTGCGTCATTTTCGGCAGTAATAAATATTTTTGTTGGTTTTGTTGGCGATACGGTTTCAAACGATGCTTTTAATTTATTGGACATAAAATTTGTTGAGCTGTTAAGTTGCCCTATATTTTTAGCCATATTCCCGTCGGTTTCCATCCAGATTACGTAAGTGTCTTTTGGAGGCTCCAGTCTTTTGACCTCAGATAAATTGCTAACCTGAATTTTAATAACGTAATTGTTGTTTTTGTCTTTTTTTACTTGCGTATAGCCTCTTGCAGCCGGAACAACCGGGGATGTCTGAAAAGCAATTTTCCTGGCACACGAGCCAAATAAAATTATCGTCAACATTATCAAAATGCCCGGAAACATATTTTTTGTCAGGGAATTAAATCTTGTCATATTTATTTTTTTTATTAGCAGATTTGAGAATTCAAAATCCGTGACAAAGGTCAAATTACGTTTGGCCATAAATGTTATATTACACTGCAAATAAGTTACAAGATTCACACATCTTTCGGCAAGGATTGCCTTTTGTCTTTGATCTGTTTGAAATGAGAAGGGGTCAGCCCGGTTACTTTCTTGAACTGCGCAGACAGATGCGCCACGCTGCTGTAATGCATCCGGTAAGCGATCTCGGAAAGACTAAGCTCGTTGTACACAAGCAGTTCTTTTACCCGTTCAATTTTGTGGGAGATATAGTATTTTTCAATTGTTGTGCCCTGGGCCTCTGAGAAAAGTTTGGCCAGGTAGGCATATTCGTGATTTAACTTTTGACTTAAATATTCAGAAAATTTTATTTCTAATGGCTCATCTGAATAATGCGTCAGTTCAATAATAATATTTTTTATATTCTGGATCAGCACACTCTTTTTATCATCCATTAATTCAAGACCTGACTTCAACAAAGCGTCCCTGAACCGATCATGCTGCTCCGCTGATATGTTTTCCATGATCTCTACTTCACCTAAATCAACAACCACATAATGCAGTCCCAGCTTTTTCAATTCCTCCTTCACCACCATTTTGCAGCGGATGCAAACCATATTTTTAATGTATAATTTCAAAAAAAATAGTTGTTGAAGATGACAGGGAAGTCTTTGTTTATCAAAATGAGCCATCTCAAATTTAACTAAAATCTGTCACTCCTTATTTTCCGCGGGAAGAGATTGACTGAATTTCAGATCGTCTATATCCATATCCCGTTCCGCCTGCTTTATCGCCGTATCACTGAATGTACCCTCTTTATGAAGTTTAATAAGCAGTTCACGCTGAAACTTACCGATCGCTAGCTGCGCCTCCTGTACAGGAGAAACAATCACTACAGGCAATTGTTCGTCCTGCTTCTCGTTGCGTCGATGCATTCGTATCTCCCTTGTCAGGGTTTTAGCGATGTTTTCGTACTTTTTTTTAAGCTGGTCTTTAAAAGCAATCCCATGTCCGGTTGAATACTCTTCGTCAATGAAATGCATTGTATTATTGACTATATACAACTGTAATTCTTTTGCATCTTTATTTTCGTTACTCCCCGGCTTTACACCAAGTAAACGTATTAAGAGCGGTAGGGACAATCCCTGTACAACCAATGTTATAAAGATCACGACAAAACTGAGGAAGAGGAGTAACGGCCTTTGCGGGAAAACAGTTCCTTTATATAACGTTAGGGGTAAAGCAAGCGCTGCTGCCAATGATATTATGCCCCGGGTCCCTGTCCACGAAATGATCAGCACATTTTTCCAGTTGGCTTCGTCGTCCTTCCCTGCTGATCCGTTGTCCTGCTTAACTTTTTTACGTTTAAATAATTTGGCTAAATATACGCTTGCAAAAATCCATACTATACGAATTACTATGGTTGCCAGGCTAATGATCATGCCGTAACCAATAAGCTGCATCAATGTATAGTTAGCCAATTGCTTTAAAATGGCCGGTAATTGCAGGCCAATAAGAATAAAAACAAAACCGTTCAGTAAAAATATCAGTGTGTCCCAGACTACCCTTGTGCGCATTCTTGTTTGATAAGAAAATATTTCCGGTGAACGCCATGATATGACGAGGCCCGTACTGACAACTGCCAATATCCCCGAAGCATGAACCTGCTCGGCCGCTAAATAAGATAAAAACGGAGTCAGCAAGGTCAGACTTGTCTCCACCACCGGGTTATTATTAATTTTTTTATGTGCAAAAACCAATACATAGCCAATGACGACGCCAATAAGAATTCCACCCCCTGCAATTAAAAAAAATTGCACACCTGCCTTCCATAATACAAAGCTTCCGGTAGTTACTGCCGCCAGCGCATAGCGGTAAGTAATTAAAGCAGAGGCATCGTTAACCAAGCTTTCTCCTTCCAGTACAGTAATGACTCTTTTATTCAATCCAAGGCCTTTGATAATACTTGTCGTCGCGACTGCATCCGGTGGCGATATGATAGCGCCGAGCAGGAAAGCCAGGGGCCAGCTAAATCCCGGAATGAAGTAATGGGCCGTAAAAGCTACCCCAACCATGGTATAAAAAACGAGGCTTACACCTAACGCAGTAATAGGCCGTATGTCCGCTTTGAAGTCATGCCAGGAAGTACGAAATGCTGCATGATACAGCAGTGGAGGTAAGAAAACAAGAAAAATAATATCAGGATCTATCGCGAGATCGGGTAATCCGGGAATAAACCCGATGGCAAGACCCGCTAATACCAAAAAGATGGGATTGGGCAGTTTTATCTTTTCGATCAGTGCAGACAGACTTATTAAAACTGCCAATATAAAGATGACGATCCTGAACTTTTCCATTGCAGATTCTGATTCTTTGAACAAGCAGCCGCTGAATCCGATTTGCTATTATCCTGGGTTTTCGTATCTCACACAAAGCATCGTGATAGGTGCTTAGGAAGTAGCGGCCTTTATTTTTATTGGACAGTCCTTACTTAGCGCTTTCTACGGGTCTTTTCCTGAAGAAAGTTATAAATCCGATAACAAGACTCGGAGCTGCCGCAATAATAAATAACAACATAAACAGGGAGGGAGCCATTTGTTTACTATTTAAAAATTACAATTCATGCAAATTAAGCCGGGTAATCCGGATGCCAATAATATGTAAGAAGGATATAACCTTTTTCAATAATTTTATAATGTTGAAAATATAAAGCGATTCATCTTTCCGGCACAATGCTCTGACATCCATGCCAGCTTACGGTTATTGATTTACTATATTGGTTGCCGCCCCGTATTTTCCGGCACGAAAAGCCATGAATATACTGTGCATTGCATAATGTGTGAATTGTATAACTTCTTTCAAAATTGTATAACACTTAAAAACACGAAACCACTGACCTTTATAGGTGTTTGTTAAACAAAGAAAATTTATTTGAAAATATATATCAGATACATGGTAAGTACCCGTTGTAAAATGGCGGTAAAAGAAGAGTTAAGAAAACTCGGGCTGCATTTCATCGTAGTTGATTTAGGCGAAGTAGAGATCATGGAAAATATTTCTCCGCTGCAACTTGAGCAACTGAAAACAGCGCTGCTCAATTCAGGACTTGAATTAATAGACGATAAGAGGTCGATACTGATTGATAAAATAAAAAATATAATCATTGAAATGGTTCATCACACAGACGAGGCAATTAATATAAACTTCTCTGATTTTCTAAGCGAAAAACTAAATCATGATTATACGTACATGGCCAACCTGTTTTCAGAGGTCCAGGGAATTACTATCGTTCAATTCATCATATCCCATAAAATTGAAAGGATAAAAGAATTGATCATGTATGGCGATCTGAACATTACGGAGATTGCATGGAAGATGAATTATAGCAGCGTTGCTCATTTATCCAATCAATTTAAAAAAGCGACAGGGCTCACGCCTTCTCATTTTAAAAAACTAAGGGATAAAAGACGAAGGCCCATAGACGAAATCGGGTCCCCGGAGCTGTCTGCACCAAATGGTATTGATGAAAATAAAATAACTTTTACAAAGACCACGTAAATAAATGAAAACAAATTCGGGAAAAGAGTCCCAATACGCAAGGAGTTTGATCGAGGCCAGTCTTGATCCTTTAGTCACCGTCAATACCGAAGGTAAGATCACCGACATGAATGAGGCATTGGCAAACATTACGGGCATCACACGGGAAAAACTTACCGGCACCGACTTCTTTGATTATTTTACCGATCCGCAAAAGGCCCGTGAAGTTTACCAGGAGGTTTTTGCAAAAGGGTTTGTGGCAGATTATCCTTTAACCATAAAAGATGGCAAGCTCACAGATGTTTTATTTAATGGTTCTGTCTATAAAGACGAAAAGGGAAATGTTCTTGGAGCCGTTGTAGTGGCAAGAGATATAACCCAGCAAAAAATATTTGAAAAGGAATTGACTGAGGCAATAGTTTTCGCCGAGCTGGCAACAGAAATTGCAGAAGAAGCAAAAGAAAAGGCCGAAGGCGCTACACAAATTGCAGAGAACGCTGTGAAAGCGAAACAGCAATTTCTGTCAAATATGAGTCATGAGATCCGTACGCCCATGAATGCGATCATCGGGTTTACAAAAGTGCTGTTGAAAACAGATCTGTCGGCAAAGCAAAAAGAATATTTGACCGCCATAAAAATGAGCGGCGATGCATTGATCGTTCTCATTAACGATATACTTGACCTCGCAAAAGTGGACGCGGGGAAAATGACGTTCGAGCAAACACCTTTTAAAATGGCGCTATCCATAGCAGCCATGCTTCACATGTTTGAACCAAAGATCCGGGAAAAGAACCTTGAGCTGGTGAAAGAATACGACGACAGGATACCCGAAGTACTGGTCGGTGACGCGGTGCGCCTGCACCAGATCATTTTAAATCTTTTGAGTAATGCGGTAAAGTTTACGGCAAAAGGAAGAATTACGGTAAGTGTCCAAATGCTAAACGAAGATGAAGATAAAGTTGCCATTGAGTTTTCTGTAACCGATACGGGGATAGGGATACCGGAAGATCGGATAGGGAAGATCTTTGAAAACTTTCAGCAGGCATCCAGCCACACCTCCAGGTTATACGGTGGAACCGGGTTAGGCCTCGCTATTGTTAAGCAGTTAGTAGAACCACAGGGCGGAAGTATCCGGGTGAAAAGTAAAGTTGGCGAGGGCTCTGTTTTTAGTTTCACGTTAAGGTTTGAAAAGACAAATGCTGAAGCCGAAGTAGAAACAGAAATAATAGGATTTGATACGAAAATTAAGAACATAAAAATATTGGTGGTAGACGACATTGCGCTTAATCAATTGCTGATGAAAACACTGCTGGATGATTTCGGGTTTGAACAGGATATTGCCGCCAATGGGAAAATAGCCATCGAAAAACTATCTCAAAAGGACTCGTCCGGGACAAATAAATCATATGATATTATCCTGATGGACCTGCAGATGCCGGAAATGAATGGATTTGACGCTACCGAATACATTCGCAAAACCATGAGATCTGAGATCCCCATCATTGCTTTAACGGCCGATGTAACTACCGTTGATTTAGCAAAATGCAAAGCGGTGGGCATGAATGATTATATCGCAAAGCCCGTTGACGAAAAACTGTTGTACAGTAAAATAATCGGTTTAGTAATGAAACCTGCGCTGGCAAAAGAAGACAAAGATAAAACGAATGAAAGCAACCCGGATACGAAATCAAAATGTATCGACCTTACTTACCTGATCCGCCGCACCAAATCTGATCCGAAATTGATGATGGAAATGATCTCGCTTTACCTGGAACAGACCCCGCCATTGATCAGGCTGATGAAACTAAGTTTCAGGGACAAAGACTGGAGTTCGCTGTATGAAGCAGTACATAAAATGATCCCTTCATTTTCCATAATGGGGATCAATACCGATTTTGAGAATATGGCAAAAAGAGTTCAGGATTATGCAAGTTCTCAGCAATATGCCGATGGAATATCCGGCCTTGTATTACAGCTTGAAGATATTTGTACACAGGCTTGTGATGAACTAAAGGAAGAGTTTAATACGATTAAAAACGTTAGCGCATGAAAAATGGAAATAAAATAACTGTTTTTTTGGTAGATGATGACGCCCTGTTTTTGAAATCATTGGAAATTGAGTTTCTCCAACATGCAGATTTTGATGTTACGAAATTCGCAACAGGCGAGCTTTGCCTTCAAAGTTTATCCCATCCTCCCGCTCCTGATGTGATTGTTCTGGATTATCACCTGAATGGTGTAGATAAAACTGCAATGAACGGAATAGAGACACTTGATAAGATAAAGGCCTCCTATCCCGATATCCCGGTTGTAATGTTATCTTCCCAGGATAAAATTGATGTAGCGATAAGCTGTATGCATCACCAGGCCTTTGATTATGTTGTCAAAAGCGAAACGGCCTTTTTGCGGTTGCAAAAAAATATAGCCGCTTTTTTTCATTACCAAAAAATAGAAAAAGAATTAAATTGGTACATGGCGAGGATGTAGCCATGCCCCTATTCCCTTCTTTCCGGCAGTGTGAATGATGAAACTTTTCTCTGCGACTATATAACAATAGATCATATAAAGGGGGCCACCTTTGGCCTTCATTTTAAAAATCATTATTATGCCCCTTCTTACTATTTTCCTTGTACTGGTTGTTGTCGGTGTTATTCTATGGCTCGTGAACACCTACATCCCAATGGATCGAAAGATCAAAAACATCCTCAACGTGGTGGTGGTAATTGTTACTGTTATCTGGTTGTTGCAGGCTTTTGGCCTTTTTGATTCTTTGAAAAAAATACGTGTTTGATAAAGAAGCATTCCCTTCTGCAAAAAATATTGCCGCCACAAGGTCAGCAGATATTAAAAAAAAGAAGCACTTTACCTGCCATCCGTGCCATTGAAAATTTCAAAAAAGTGTGAATCCTATAACTTATTTGTAAAATCACATAACACATGTATAGAGAAAGCTTCTCACCTTTATCCTGTAATAAAAAAAGCTCTTCGTAATTCTGACAGCATCAGCGAAGGGATAATATCAACTTTTAAAAATATAAAAAATGACTGCAAAAAAAATTTTACAATTAGCATCATTTGTCATGCTTATGGCATTTGCATTGCCGGCCAGCGCCGGTACGATAGTTCCCGAAACCCTGCCTGCAAAAACTGAAAATCCGCGGGCTCAGCAATTGCTTCAGCGCCTGGAAGAAATCAAGGGGATGGATAAATCGGAGTTGACAAAGTTGGAAAAGAAAGGTCTCCGGAAAGAAGTAAAAGAGATCAAAAAAGAAATGAAAGCCATCAGTGGTGGGGTGTATCTTTCGGTTGGAGCAATCATCATTATTGTTTTATTGCTGATCCTGATTTTATAATATTCACAAAAACCGAGGTTTAACTGTGGTAATGTCGAATTCAGATTAGCAAAAAGAATTAGTCCCGTGAAAGGCAAACGCCGTCTTAAATTTTATGACGGTGTTTATTTTTATACGCCAAACTTTATCGCTTTATGCGTCAATTAATACTAGCGAAAAGGATAGCATAAATTTATTTTTCTCCTCGCGGCAATCGAACCCTCATCAGAAGATTAGTTCAGGCAGCAAATTTGTAGCCCCGACAGGAATCGAACCTGTATCTAAAGTTTAGGAAACTTCTATTCTATCCATTGAACTACGGGGCCAGTCTGATATCCGATAAAGGGACAGCAAAAATAATGGGTTTCTCTCAGAACGGAATGGCTGAATAAACTAATATGAAACGGAAGACGTAGTCATTCGTCATTCAATAAACCCCATCGCCATTGGAAATAAAAGATTATTCTCCAAATGAACATGACGATGAAGATCTTCTTCAAAAGATTTCAGTTCGGCAAGACTTAATTTAAAAGTAGTGCAGGCCCCCGGTGGTTCAGTATAACTATTGGTAAGTCCGCGTATCGTCAGCATGATCCCGCCGGCGCTGTCATGCTCGGCTTCCATCAGATGGGTAGCTCCTTTTATGATGCCAGCTTCCACACCGATCCTTTCTTTGTTCACATATGCTCTTTCCGCTTTTTTGATCGCAGGAAATAATATCACTTCCTCTTTTTGCATGTGCAGGGTCATTTCTTTTCTTATTGCAGCAAATTGGCGAAACACTTCGACCATTTCAGGAAACCTGTCTCCATGTTTCATAGCTACTTTTTCAAGATGAGCAGATAGTTGTGGCATTATTTGCTTTACGTAAAAATGGTGATGGGTTACAATGTGGCCAATGAGCTGTTCGGCTGTCATATCTACGAAAGGCATTTGGCTGGAATTCCCGGTCTCTTTGATGGATTCAAGGTCTTTAATTATTTCTTCAAAGGAGATTCCTTTCTCCACACATGCTTCGGCAAGTGTTCTTTTTCCTTTGCAGCAAAAATCAAGTTGATATTTTTCCAGGACGGACGCTGCACGGTGATCATTCACTACAATGCTGGCAAGCGTTTGTTGAGCATTATTTATCATAAACGGATTTTTCATCAAAACTCTTTAATTATTTCCTTCATCTTTATGCGCTAAATCATATCCGGAAAATCGTTGACCAAAATTAATAAGCAGCAGACCTGCAAATAGTATCAGTGCGGCTATCAGCAAGAATTGATTTATCAGGGGAACAGGCTCATAATCCATGTCTGCCACACCTTGTATCATCAACAATAGTTCATTTATGATAATACCGCAGGTAAATGTTATAACTCCAATCTTTGTTAAAGCATTAACATGAATAAATTTATGGTCAACGATGTAGGCTATAATAAAAAGGGTGATGACGCCGAGCAGCACCAGGTGAAGATACCCGATAACGATCGGGCGAAAACCAAACGCGAGTTGACTTAAGGACGGAATGACTGATCCCGCTTGCAAAATCAATTTAATGGTCAATGCCGTGCCGCATAAAATAAACAAAACCCGTGGGAATGTACTGATATTCTGCTTTATCGTCAGCAACGTTGCTCTTACTGATTGCAAGATCATTAACCATCCGGCCAGTTGTAAAAAAACTGCTGCAACTACTAATAGATATATATACTTCGGAATCGGCAACCACAACGCCGATAAAAAATAAGCCGGTACACAAGCTGACAAAAAGAGCAAATAAACTGTTTTCAATTTATGTTCAGTTACCCCATACTTATTTAATTGATGACTCAAAAGGCCCATACAGGCAAAAAAGAACCAGCCATTGTATTGAAAATGAAGAAAAAAATATACAGATGCGAGATAGCTGGTAGAATTAATACTTTTAGTTGCCAACATGTAAGCAAGTGCAAATGCTCCCAGGGAAGATACTACATTAAACACGACTGCCGCTTTGAACCACTTATGGGTAGAGCTTCTTATGTTCAGCCTCTTTAAATCTCTCCAATATTTTATCGCAAACCAATAGGAGACAAAAATCGAAAGCGTAGAAAAGATTATGGATGACCAGGAATATCCAACAAACGGGAAGGTTAGCAGCATACCGTATGCAGTTATCAAATTAGCATATAACACCGCCCGGTATTTTCTAAAAGCCGCCGTAGCGCCTCTTTCAAAAAGATAGGCAACCAGCAAGGTCATCAATGCCTGCGTGATCCAACCTGCAAAAGCGAAATGAGAATGCGCATGCAATAAATTTCGCTGATCCACCCAGGGGAGAGACCAGGCGATCTTATACCGCATGACCGTGCCGATAAAAGCTACGATTAATAAATTAACGAGTGAGATTTGCAACCATTTTCTCAGATCCCGATTCATCGTTTCATTTGCAACAAAATAACTGCGGAAGAAAAAGGCATTCTATGATTGCAATCATAAAATCAGCAATACACTTTGCCTTTTTCAATAACAAGAGTGCCTTTGTGCTGAAGATGCTTAATAGTGCGTATTACGGTCTCAACGCGGAGCCCCGTCATATTTGCGATCTGCTGACGGGTAAGTTTCACCTGGTTACAATTTTGACAAATATTCTTGTTTGAATCCTTAAAATAGGTAAACAAAGCAGATATCCTATGCTCCGGATCGCTGCAGGCAAGTTCTTTCAGTAATAAGAATTTAAACCGCATCCGCTGTGCCATTAATTTGCTGAAAGCGAAATGTATCTCCGGGTCCTCTTTCAATAATTGCCGAAAAGTATTTTTATGCAACCGGAGAATGACTGATTCAGTATTGGCAATAGCCGATGCGGCATATACAGCGTCATCAAAAAGAGGCAATTCTCCAAAAGCCTCGCCAGGCTCGACCATATTTTGTATAAACTCCCTGCCGTCGTCAGTGATATTGATCCAACGGACTGATCCATTTACTAACTGGTAATAAAAATGGCTTTCTGCACCTTCCCGGAAGATCGTCTCTTCCGGAGCTACTTTTCTATAGGTAGCACCCCATGCAAGCAGCGTATCAACAGGAATTATCATTTAAAATATCGATCGGTGAAACCCAAAAATAACTGTAACAGCGTTTTAAAGTTATGATTATTACCTGATTCGTGCATGACCATGATCATATTTTTTGAACATCTTCGACCTGACGATTCCCTTGACAATAGATGAACATTTTTTGAACTTATGATTCAACGCATAAAATACTTTGCGGTGTACAACTAATCTTGCTTTTTAATTAAAAATCTTTTTATGAAGAAGTTAGTTTTCCTAAGCATAATCGCTTTCAGCATCGCTGCCTGTGGCGATAGTAGTTCAGATTCGAAGAAAGTACCTGGTATGGAATCCTCCAACCCAACCAACGAGAATCCTTCTTATGATCCGAACAGGGGGGCCGGGAAGTTTACAAAAGTGGATGTAAGTCCCACATTGGAAGTGGCTAAAGCAGACGCAGGGGAAAAAGTTTATTCAGTGAAATGCAGTTCCTGTCACAAACTGACTGAAGAAAAACTGGTGGGTCCTGGCTGGAAAGGTGTCACTGGTCGTCACACAGCAGAATGGATCATGAACTTCGCCACCAACCCGGATGAAATGATTGATAAGGACCCCAAAGCCCAGGCCTTACTGGAAATATGCCTGGTGCGAATGCCAAATCAAAATCTGTCTGATGACGATGCACGCAACGTTTATGAGTTTATGCGTAAAAATGATGGAGTAAAATAAGAAAAGAGTCACCTTTAATTAATACAAGAAATGAAAAAAAATTATTCGTGGGTATTGGCATTAGGCATCGCCAGCTTATTGTCCATTGACTATTCATGTAAACCCAACAATGCGGGAAATGCCGTCAGCGGGGACGCTGCTTTGAAAGCATATGTAGCTCCTGGAAAATATGACGAGTTTTACAATTTTGTATCGGGCGGTTTCAGCGGACAAATGAGTGTATATGGATTACCATCCGGCCGCCTGCTGCGGGTGATCCCGGTATTCTCACTGGACCCTGAAAAAGGCTATGGATACAGCGAAGAAACCAAACCTATGCTAAATACATCCCACGGGTTTATTCCCTGGGATGACCTCCATCACGTAGAGCTATCGCAAACAAATGGGGAAATTGATGGCAGATGGATTTTTGCCAATGCTAATAATACACCACGCGTCGCCCGGCTTGATCTCAAGACTTTCCGTACGTCCGAGATCCTTGAATTGCCTAACAGCGCCGGTAATCACTCTTCTCCATTTATTACTGAAAACACCGAATATGTAATAGCGGGTACCCGATTCAGCGTGCCTCCTGATAATGCAAATGGTGATGTTCCTATCAACAGCTACAAACAAAACTTCAGGGGATCAATAAGCTTTATTAAAGTAGATCCGGCTTCAGGTAGCATGGGCATCGCGTTCCAGTTGAGAACACCTGGAATAGATTTCGACTTAAGCCACGGAGGTAAAGGCAAATCTCATGGTTGGTTTTTCTTCTCCTGTTATAACACCGAGCAAGCCAACACAATGCTGGAAAAAAATGCCTCGCAAAGGGATAAAGATTTCATAATGGCAGTAAACTGGAAAAAAGCCGAAGAGTACCTGGCTGCTGGTAAAGGGAAAAAAGAATCTGTAAGGTATGCACACAATGTTTATAATGACAAAACACATACTGCCAGTTCTGAGATAAAAACGGAAGTAACTGTACTGGATACAAGAGAGCTGAAAGATATCTGCTATTTTATTCCCTGCCCTAAGTCACCCCATGGATGTGATGTCGATCCGACGGGTGAATATATTGTCGGAAGCGGTAAGCTGGCCGCCTTGCTGCCTGTATTCAGTTTCGATAAGATACAAAATGCGATTGCTGCAAAGGATTTCATTGGCGAATATGACGGTATCCCCGTCATCAAATATGAATCTGCTTTATATGGCGAAGTTAAAAAGCCGGGCTTAGGACCTTTGCATACTGAATTTGACGGCAGAGGTAATGCAATTACTACTTTCTTCATATCATCAGAAATAGTCAAATGGAATATAAAAGACCTGAAGATCATTGACCGCCAGCCCACCTATTATTCTCCCGGTCATTTATGTATTCCCGGCGGTGATACAAAAAAACCAAACGGCAAATACGTAATTGTCTACGACAAGATTACCAAGGATCGTTTTTTACCTACAGGGCCGGAACTTGCACAGAGCTGCCAGATATTTGATATAAGCGGCGATAAAATGCAACTGATCCTTGATTTCCCCACCATCGGCGAGCCGCACTATGGCCAGGCCGTGTCCGCCGATTTGATTAAAAATAATTCGGTCAAGTTTTTTGACATTAATGAAAATGCAAATGCCTATGTCGCAAAAGGTGAGGGGGCTGCCAAGGTGGTAAGGAATGGCAAAAGAGTAGATGTTTACATAACAGCTATCCGTTCGCATTTTGTTCCGGATAATATTGAAGGTGTACGAATGGGAGATGATGTATACTGGCACGTCACCAACCTGGAGCAGGATTGGGATGTTCCTCATGGATTTGCTGTTAAAGGAGCTACCACCGCTGAATTACTCGTTATGCCGGGAGAAACCCAGACATTAAAATGGACACCTGAAAAGCCGGGAATGTATCCGTTCTATTGTACTGATTTCTGTAGTGCACTGCATCAGGAGATGCAGGGATATATCAGGATATCTGCTGAAAATAGTAAGGTGCCTCTTTTATTCAGTACAGATAAAAACTTCCCTGCAGATAGCACAGAAGCCGGCAAATAGGAACAAGTACCTTCAGCGCCTTTACCTGTATACGGCTTTGCACGGGAGTTGAGGTATCCATGTATTCTAACCAAAATACACCCGGAATGAAACAAAATAAATTAAAAAAAGCAACAAGAATATTATTGGTCCTGTGCAGTTTGGCATTGGCGGCAGTGTTGTTAGTCCCCTTGTGGAAGATTGATCTTGTTGCACCGCAATACCCTGAAGGCTTGAGGCTATTGATTTATCCCAATGGATTGAAAGGTAATGTAGATATCATTAATGGTCTCAATCACTACATAGGAATGAAGACCTTGCACACCGCCGATTTCATTGAGTTTACTGTGCTGCCCTATATTATTGTTTTCTTTTCAATTATCATTTTAATACCCGCTATACTGAACAGGCGATACCTGCTGCACACAGTTCTTATTCTTTTCATTTGTTTTGGTGTTTTCGCTATGTGGGATTTCTGGAAATGGGAATATAATTACGGACACAATTTGAATCCTGACGCGGCTATCATCGTTCCCGGCATGGCCTACCAACCACCATTGATCGGGTATAAACAATTGCTCAACTTCAGCGCTTACTCACTTCCTGACATAGGTGGTTGGCTATTTATCGGTGTTGGCGCAATACTTTTATTGCTGGTAATAACAGAATGGGTTGCCAATAAAAAAAGAAAACGTTTGGCCAAACCAATTATCAGCATTGCTGCAGTTTTAATAATTGTATCAATCTCCTCGTGTAATACCGGTCCGGAAGCAATTGTGCCGGGTAAAGATCAGTGCTCCTTTTGTAAAATGACAATTAGCGACAATCGTTTTGGCGCGGAAGTAATAACCAAAAAAGGTAAGATCTATAAATTTGACGATACGCATTGTCTTCTGTCATTCCTCGAAAAAGAAGGCCCGGATCGCAACGAGGTGAAGCAAATATATTTTACGGATTTTAGCGGCAACCATACACTGCTTAAAGCCAACAGCGTTTTTCTATTAAAGAGCGAGAAATTAAAAAGCCCGATGGCGGGAAACATTGCTGCCTTTGGGAATAAAGACAGCCTGGATAAAATCAGGTCAATGTATGACGGCGACGTGATAAAGTGGAATGATTTGTATACCCCATGACCAGTAAGATGTTCATAGTTACCCTGGCAATGAGTTTCTGCATTGTTTCGTTTGCCAAAACTATTCATGTTGGTACGGGAAAACAATATTCTTCAATCACGGAGGCAATCGCCGCCGCTGCCAATGGCGACACTATCCTGGTTGAGAAGGATATTTACCTGGAGAAAAATATAGTCGTTAATAAAACTATTACGCTGCTCGGCAAAAATTACCCTACGCTTGATGGCGAACACAAATATGAAATCATTTCTGTAAAATCAGATGGCGTTATTATCAAGGGATTCAGGCTGCAGCATTCGGGAGTGTCAAGCATAGAAGATATTGCTGCGATAAAAATCTACGACAGGCGCGCAGTAACTATATCCGGTAATATTTTCGAAGACACTTTTTTTGGCATTTATTCTTTATCATGTGTCAACTGTTTAATTGAAAACAATAAGCTTACTGCTATAGCGGTCACCGAGCAACAAAGTGGCAATGGCATTCATTGCTGGAAGAGCGACAGTATGCGCGTCATCGGGAATACGGTAACTGGCCATCGCGATGGGATCTATTTCGAATTTGTTACCAATTCAGTGATCTGGAGAAATATTTCCTTTAAAAATATGCGGTACGGACTGCATTTCATGTTTTCGCACAATGACGCCTACATCTGCAACACTTTTCAAAACAATGGGGCCGGTGTTTCTGTCATGTTCACCCACGGCGTAAAAATGTACAACAATATTTTTGAAGAGAACTGGGGCGATGCGGCCTATGGGATATTCCTGAAAGAAATCTCCGACAGCTACATTACCGGAAATAAATTTTTGCGGAATACCAGCGGTATTTATATGGAAGGCACCAGCCGCATCGTAGTTGAAAAGAATGAATTCAATGGCAATGGATGGGGAATGAAAATACAGGCAAGTTGCCTGGGTAATACAGTCAGTAATAACAATTTTATTGGAAACACATTCGATGTAGGCACTAATGGCTCGTTGGTATTGAACAGCTTTGATCATAACTACTGGGATAAATATGAAGGATATGATCTTAATAAAGATGACACCGGTGACATCCCATATCGTCCCGTGAGCCTGTATTCCATGATCGTGGAAAAAAACCCGGCAGCTATGATGCTCTTCAGAAGTTTTATGTCTTCACTGCTTGATAAATCGGAAAAGATTTTCCCTTCGATCATTCCCGAAAATCTAAAAGATAATTATCCTGTCATGAAACCATTGCATCTATGATCATCGCTAACAATGTCTCGAAACAATTTGGCAAACTAAAAGCACTGAACAATATTTCGGTTACCTGCAATAAAGGTGAGTGCATTGCACTGGTAGGTCCGAATGGCAGTGGAAAAACAACATTCATCAAATGTATTCTTGGGATGGTTGTTCCTGACAGTGGTTTCATCACATTTAATGGAAAAAATATCCATCACGATTGGTTATACAGAAAGCATATTGGCTATATGCCACAGATAGGCCGTTATCCTGATAATATGACCATTGGCCAGGTTTTCAATATGATGAAAGATATCAGGGGAGTTGAAAAAAGTAAAATAACCGATGAATCACTTGTGGAAGAATTTGGCCTTAAACAGGTACTGACTAAACGGATGCGGACTTTATCCGGTGGAACAAGGCAAAAGGTAAGCGCTTCTTTAGCTTTTCTTTTTAATCCTGATGTCCTTATCCTGGATGAACCCACAGCAGGCCTTGACCCTATCGCATCAGAAAAATTAAAAGAAAAAATTATTTATGAAAAGTCCAGGGGCAAACTAATCCTCATCACATCCCATGTACTCAGCGAACTGGATGATCTCATCACCCATATTATTTACATGCAGGAAGGAACTCTTTTGTTTCATAAAAAATTGGGTGACCTGCAAAAAGATACCGGTGAGCAAAAACTATCAAGAGCCATTGCAGCAGTAATGCTGAAAAGATAAAACATGACAAAAATCATTAAATATGTTTTCACAGATATACTCCGGAACAAAATTGTTTTGGGATATACGGTTTTCTTATTGCTGATTTCACTTAGCGTTTTCAACCTGGAAGACAATGCCTCAAAAGGATTGCTTAGTCTTTTAAATATAATCCTGATTATCGTGCCGCTCGTTTCTATAATTTTTTCAACGATCTATATTTATAACAGCGCAGAGTTTATTGAACTGCTCGTCAGCCAGCCGCTGAAAAGAAAACATTTATGGGGTAGTCTTTTTACCGGGCTGGCAGGTTCCTTATCACTTTCATTTCTTTTAGGCACGGGTCTCCCGATCCTACTTTACGCTCCTGCGGAAATTGGCATTGTCATGACAGGAATGGGGTTGTTGCTGACGATAATCTTTGTTGCTATCGCAATGTTTGCAGCGGTTATCACGAGAGACAAAGCAAAAGGAATTGGAATCTCTATTTTCCTGTGGCTGTATTTTTCATTGCTATTCGACGGGCTGGTTTTATTTATTCTCTTCCAGTTCCAGGATTATCCCCTGGAAAAATTTATGATCGTGGCGAGCTCATTAAACCCTATTGATCTTTCGCGGATATTAATTCTGCTTAAAATGGATGTTTCCGCATTGATGGGATTTACCGGTGCCGTCTTCCGGAATTTTTTTGGAACACAATCGGGATTTATGATAGCCATTGTGATATTGGTTTCGTGGGTCGTCATTACTTTCTGGCTATCCCTCACGAAATTCAACAGGAAAGATTTGTAAATACCTGGCAGGAATGAAAAAAGATATAAGGTCAAGAGAAGATATAGAATTGCTGGTAAGAGCTTTTTATGACAAGGTCAAACACGATCCTGTGATCGGCCACATTTTTACTGAGGTGATCAACGTAAATTGGGAAAGGCATTTGCCGACAATGTTCGATTTCTGGGAGAATACACTTTTTTATACCGGCTCCTATTCCGGTAACCCGATGCAATCACATAAGCGGCTACACAAATTATTTCCATTGAATGACAAGCACTTTGAGAGATGGATCGCTTTGTTTACCGGAACGGTAGATGAGCTGTTTGATGGAGAAAAGGCCTTGCTGGCCAAACAAAGGGCCTTAAGTATTTCCACAGTAATGAGAATAAAGATCCTGCAAGAAAAATAGATGACGGCTTAATAATTACCTTTAGTTTCTTATTTTTCCTTAATTTAAGTTGAATATGAAATGGATTTTTCCGCTTCGCTTCACCGTTGCAACCTTGTTTTTCCCCGCAATTTCTATTTCTCAGAATAATAATCGCATGATACAACTCAATCATATCGCCTTTTACGTCGTTGACCTGAAAACGAGTACAGTTTTTTATCAAAATATAATCGGCCTCGATACTATTCCCGAACCATTTCATGATGGCAGGCATACCTGGTTCAGTATCGGGCCTAAAAGTCATTTGCATATTATTTCCGGAGCCAAAGAAAAAACTGAACATGATAAGAATACTCATCTCTGTTTCAGCGTTCCCTCAGTTATTGACTTCATTGACAAATTAAAAAAGAACGATGTTCCTTTTGAAAGCTGGGCTGGCGAAAAAAATACCTATACAAACCGGGTAGATGGGGTGAAACAGATTTATTTTAAAGACCCGGACGGCTATTGGATAGAGATCAATGATGCGAAAGAATAGAGTCTCCGCCGTATTGCCAGGTACAATAACTCTTTCTATCTGATGCTTCGGTATTGTTATTGCAGAAGTTTTATTTTCACAGGAAAAGCTTAATGTCCGGCAAACCTCATATCGTCCCTCTTACGAAAACAAAGACACAAGAAATTAAAAAACAGGCGAAGCGATTTTCACTCCGTTTGCTTATAGAGATCGGCCTGTTTCTTATATCACTGGTCTTCTTCGTTTATATTGTTAAGGAGATAGTGCTTGAGAATGAACAGGCTCTCGACACCTGGGGATGGAATGTGGTGGCGCCGTTGCGCTCCGCAAATATGACAACTTTTATGCGCATCATCACCTGGATGGGCTCCTGGTATTTTCTTCTGCCGGCTTATCTTTTACTGATCGGGTGGTTGCTGCTTTACCGCAAAAGAAAAAGTCTTTCCCTGGATATTTTTGCGATCGCTGCCACCAGTACTATTGTGATGTTTACGATAAAGGCGATATTTCAGCGGCAACGCCCATTGGACCCCTTGCTACACGCCGTGCCTGGCTTCAGTTTTCCAAGCGGACATTCTTTTTCCTCCTTTACTTTTTTCGGTCTCCTTGTCTATCTGATAGCTGATGCAAAAAGATTGAGCCGGCCGGTAAAATGGATACTGGGTTTTGTTTGTCTGATCGTTGCAGCAATAATCGCTATCAGCCGTGTTTACCTGAAGGTCCATTATCCAAGTGATATCATCGCCGGTTTTTTACTTTGCGTTATATGGCTGGGCATTTCTTTTTTGGTCCTTCACTCCATTAGCGGCAAGCGATTTCTTGAATCATAAATAGCCTGCTCGCCTCAGCCGATTGCGCATTGGCTTACTTATCTTTGCACTCCTTTAAAAATGTATCATGAAGCTGTATAATCTTCTTATTAAATATCGTCTTTGGATAGGCCTGGTCCTGGTGGCGCTTGGAGTTTATGTGAACTATGCCGGGAGTTTCTGGCCAGCGTTTCCTTTATACCTTGTCGGTGTTGTCCTGGTAGCCGGCCATTTTTTCTTCGGACCGCTCCGGTTGATACAGGAATACATGGAAAGCGGCGATATGGAAGGTGCGGAAAAGGTTTTAGCATCGATCAAATTTCCCGGTTTGTTGTATAAGCCCATTCGCTCCGTGTATTATACTTTGAAAGGAAATATCGCCATGATGAAAGAAGATTTTGACGGGGCAGAAAAAATGATGAAGAAAGGGTTGGATCTCGGGATGCCGATGAAAGAAGCAGAAGGCGCAAGCATGCTGCAGATGGGAATGCTGCACATGCAAAAGAATGATCTGAAGCAGGCGGAGAGTTATATCCGTAGCGCTATCCGCAAAGGATTACCCGATAAAGAAAATGAAGCGGCCGCTTACCTCCAGATGTGCAGCCTGATGATGAATAAAAGAGAATTTCGTGCCGCCAAAGATTTTTTTAGAAAAGCAAAAGCCCTGAAGCCGACGACACCGCAGATCGTTGACCAGATAAAACAGATCGAAAAATATATCACAAGAATGCCGGGATAAGGGATTGGTGGCTATTCAAAATTGAATATCCATTTTAAACTTTGTGTAAAAAACTCCCGATTGAATTGAATTGCCGGGAGGTTTCTCCAGCCATAAACCAATCATTAATAATTATTCTATACGGGTTTTGTTTGCTATTTAGCTGTGTAAGGGAATTTTTTTGTTGCGTTTTTCATTAAAGCATCAACAAGTCTGGTTGATGATGACCCGATTGAACCTGAAGCCTCATAATCATATTTCCACAACAAATCACCGCTTTGTCCATCATGAATATTAATAGCTGTTTGCACCTTGTTTGTATTTCCCCATGCCCCAAAAATGACACCAACTGCTACTGCTGCACCTTCACTCATTGGTTTTTCTGAAACAATTTTACTTTGCATTACTGCGTCTACCCCTAAAATTTTGGCTAATTTAGACCTATCCTCATTCTTTAAATCTTCATAAGTAATGCCTGCTTGTTTAAGTTTTGAATTAGTTTTATTTATATCCTGAAAAGTAACCGTATAATGATACTTGTCACCTCTTCGCAGGAACCAGCCATACATTTTATCTTGAACATCATAAGCCGTCTTATTCACAAGATCACGAAGCTGTTCCGCGCTGATTTTTTTAGCTTCATTTGGCCTAAGTTGCATCGTTACCTCAGCTGGTAATATCGCAACTGTTTTATGCCTCGCAAGTGCAGTAGAAAAATTGCTGGAAGTATAAATTTTGGGACCGCACGAAGCGATCAGAAAGAAAAATGCTGAAAACAAAATGGTTCGGTTCATGTTAATTGATTAGATGATTAATAGAATCGGTAAAGGCACGAAATTAAATTGCGTTCTTCGAGGCAATGCTTCTTCGCCAGCTCGTTTTATGAATGTTCGCTCGTAAGAAAAATTTTGAAGAACTGCATTATCATTTTGGAACGAACGTACAAGCAATTGCGCAAAGCAGGGTAATATTGCCATGCATAGGAAAAGTAAAATTTGGTTCGACTTGTTTTTGATCATAACAAACGGCTGGCAATTGAACTCTTTTCAAATATATAACAGATGGACAATCTTTCAAATTCCGGTATTCCTTGAATTTATTAGCCGTGTTTTACCTCTCAATTTGGCAAATCATAAAAATGCTGATCGGTTTGTATTGTTATCTTTATGCCTCGTTTGCATGGATTTATGCAGGCCCAAAAGGACCTTTCAATTTACAATATGAAAAAGTTATTCCTTATTACCGTCGTGATTATGATTGCCGGGTGGCTATATGGCCAGCCTGTAAGGCCAGTCGTATCTATCATACCGGTACCGGCTTCAATAATAATGGGCTCCGGTGGTTTTGTTGCGCCGGTGGAAGTAATTATTATTACTGATAAAAATGAAGAAGTAAAAAGAATAGCAACCACACTTGCAAAAACAATTACAACTGCATTAGGAAACCATACGGAGATCAAGGAGGGAAACAAAGCTTTATCTAAATCAATTTTTTTATCGCTTTCTTCCGACAAATCTATTTCTAAAGAAGGCTATCGGTTGAAAGTAACTCCCGATGTCGTTTCAATAACTGCGTCAGGGCCAGCGGGAATTTTTTATGGCATCCAGACATTGTATCAATTAATGCCAAAACAAATTGTCAGCAGAACACCCGCTCCGATCGGTTCATGGGGCATTCCTTCTGTCACTATCGAAGATCATCCGCGTTTTGGATGGAGAGGCCTGATGCTGGATGTATCCCGCCATTTTTTTACCAAAGACCAGGTGAAAGAATACATTGATGAAATGGTGCGATATAAATTCAATATTCTTCATTTGCATTTATCTGATGACCAGGGATGGCGACTTCAAATAAAAAGTTTACCCAAACTTACAGAAGTTGGCGCTTGGCGGGTGGATAAAACAGGAACCTTTGGAAGGTTCTCTCCGCCACTGCCCGACGAGCCTAAAAATTACGGTGGCTTTTATACGCAGGATGATATCAAAGAGATCGTACAATATGCAAAGGATCGTTTCGTAAATATTTTACCTGAAATAGATATGCCCGGTCATAGCCTCGCGGCCGTTGCATCTTATCCGGAATTATCCTGCACACCGGGCGCATACGCGGTCAATTCAGGCGAACAATTAATGGTATGGCCTGGCGGTGGCCAGCATTTTTATGGGTTACTCGACAATACACTTTGTCCTGCCAATGATAAAGTGTATGAATTTATTGATAAAGTATTTACAGAAGTAGCGCAGTTATTTCCTTTTGAATACATACACATGGGTGGCGACGAAACAGCCCGCAACTTTTGGGAAAAAAGCGACCAGGTAAAAGCATTGATGAAAAAAGAAAACCTCAAGAATCTTGATGAGGTGCAAAGCTATTTTGTAAAAAAGGTTGAAAAGATCATTGAGTCAAAAGGGAAAAAAATGATAGGATGGGATGAGATACTGGAAGGTGGGTTAGCGCCAAATGCGGCGGTTATGAGCTGGCGGGGCATGAAAGGCGGCATCGAAGCGGCTAAACAAGGTCATGAAGTGGTGATGAGCCCAACCGATTTTGCTTATATTGATTATATGCAGGGAGATGGAGCGATCGAACCTCCTGTTTATGCAACGCTTCGTCTAAAGAAGGCATACGAATTTGAACCCATACCCGAAGGAGTAAATCCATCATTGATAAAAGGCGGGCAAGCTAACCTTTGGACAGAACAGATATATAATCTGCGAACTGCCCAATACATGACATGGCCAAGAGCATTTGCAATCGCAGAATCGCTATGGAGCCCAAAGGAAAAAAAGGAATGGAACAATTTTGTTTCGAGAGTTGAAGATCATTTTGAAAGATTGGATGCTGCTGAAGTAAAATACGCCCCGAGTATGTACGATCCTATTATTGAAGTAAGTAAAAAAGATACAGCAACTATCATTGTCAAACTAAGCACGGAAATTGACGGACTTAATATTCATTACAGCTTTGATAATTCCTTTCCTGATCAATATTATCCGAAATACATTTCGCCGTTGACAGTTCCGAAAGATGCATCTGCCATGAAAGTGATTACGTCACGTGATAATAAGATCATTGGAAGACTGATAGTAATACCAATCGCAGAATTAAGAAGAAGAGCGGGAATAAAATGAGTTCGGAGTCGGGAGTCAGGAGTATAGGCGTGATTGTAATAAATTCTTTAAAAACTTTGTAAAAAGCAGAATCATCTCCCGACTCCGAACTCCAGACCCCCAAACAACTCTTCGTAATTCAAGACTGATGTCCTGTCCTCCGGGCCATTTACCAAATATCTCTTCCAATTTATTAAAGCGATACTCAAATATGCTGTATAGTTTTCTTTTAATAAATAAAATATTTGCCAGTTCGCCTAACAGCCACAGCGGGTTTTTGTAGAGGACAATATCAGTCATCTCCGTGCCGCCGTCAATGGCTTTGAAAAAATGCTGGTGTTGCCAGGATTGGTAAGGCCCGTCTTCCAGTATAATGGTATACCTGCTGCCGGGCTCACTTTATATTTAATGATCTGGCCGTTGTATAGTTTTTCTTCATTATTTTCTGAAATGATCCTGAAATTCATCTGGGGAGGCGTGATGGTCTTTACATTCTTATGATCAGAAAAAAATCCCAGGTTTGTTCCGGAGTGGCGGGCAACTTTTGAATATTCTTAATAGAGTGAACCGCCATAGATCATTTGTTATTTATGAAAAGTAAAGAAATCGTCATTTTAACAATATGATCCTTTATAAAAAGAGATGTATTACTAAGGTCACCGATTTCCGCTGGCATGGTTTTTTCAGCATTTATGCTGACAATATATTGAATCACATTAAAATGATGAGTTATGCCTGACAAGAATAAAATACAGCAGAAAGAAGAAGATAGTAAGAAGAAAAAGAAAGAGGAAATTCTTCCTCCCGCCGATCCCGATACGTTAGGACAAACACCCGGATCCATGAGTGAGGGAAATCTTTCCAATAATCGTTATGGACGGGAACGTACCAGGACCCCGCACACAAAAACATCTGTAATGGGTTCTGATGAAGATGGGCAGGCGTTTTAAAAAATAAACACAATCTAAAAAAGGTCGTTTTCAAGCGGCCTTTTTTTATTCCTTTATTGTCGCATATCATCTAAAACAATTATTCATCACACGTGTTATCTTTCGACCAATTCATACTTGTAGTTTCTTCTGCTCCCTGGCTAAATTTGCCGGCGTTAAGTGAAAACCCCCGTTTCAACATTTACATTAACTTACGGAAGATAAATGCCTGATGAAATATGTCATTTAATAAAGACAAGTTAGAAAAAAAGTTTTTGCAGGAATACGAACAACTGAACGAACAGCAGCGTATCGCGGTGAATCATATCGAAGGTCCCGTAATGGTGATCGCCGGTCCAGGCACGGGCAAAACACAGATACTAGCCGCCCGTATTGGCAAGATCTTATTGGATACAGACGCCAGTCCTTCCAATATATTATGCCTTACTTATACTGACGCCGGCGTCATTGCTATGCGCAAACGACTGCTTGAGTTTATTGGCCCTGATGCATACAAAACCAGCATTTATACCTTCCATGCCTTTTGCAATGATGTGATACAGGAAAATCTTTCTTTGTTTGAAAAGACCTCCCTCGACCCGATCTCCGACCTGGAACGCATAGAACTCTTCAAACAACTGGTCGATGCATTTCCAAAAAACCATCCGTTAAAAAGATACCGGGGCGATGTTTACTTTGAGATCAATAATCTCCAATCACTTTTCAGCACGATGAAAAGGGAAGGTTGGGCGCCTTTATTCATTAGCCAGAAGATCGATGACTATATTCATAGCCTGCACACCCGCGATGAATTTATTTATAAAAGAAAATACAAAGAATTCAACGCCGGTGACCTGAAGAAAGATAAGATCGAAGAAGAAAAAGATCGCATGGAAAAACTCCGTGCAGCCGTGAATGAGTTTGATCGCTTCCAGGCAATGATGAGGCAAAAGAACCGCTATGACTTTGATGATATGATCAACTGGGTGATCAAGGCGTTTGAAGAAAATAAAAATCTATTAGCAAATTACCAGGAAACGTATCAATACATATTGGTGGATGAATACCAGGATACCAGTGGCACGCAAAATCGCCTGGTAGAATTATTGATCAGCTACTGGGATAAGCCAAATGTATTTGTGGTAGGCGACGATGACCAGAGTATCTATCGCTTCCAGGGAGCTAATGTGGAAAATATGATCCAGTTTGCTGACAGTTATGAAAATGATCTGTTGACTGTCGTACTGACCAACAATTATCGTTCTACCCAACCAATATTGGATGTTTCAAAAACACTGATCAATAGAAATGATGAGCGGCTGATAAAACAATTGCCCAATCTCAGCAAGGAACTTTTATCATCGCATCCGCTTAGAAGTTCATTGACACATTTACCCGTCATTAAAGAATACGAAACGCAACGCCAGGAAATGATCGGTGTTGCCAAACAGGTGCGACATTTAATAACAGAAGGCATTTTGCCAGGCAGGATCGGCATCATTTATAAAGAGAATAAATACGGAGAAGAATTAGCTCAATATTTCAAATTGCTGAATATCCCGGTTTACAGCAAACGGCATTTGAATATCTTGGAACTCCCTCTTTCCCAAAAGATCATTTTGATCTTTAAATATATTGCTACTGAACATTATATTTCTTATAGTGGAGACGAATTGCTGTTTGAGATCTTACACTTCGACTGGTTTCATATTTCATCAATCGATATTGCCAAACTAAGTATTGAAACAGCGGAGAAGAAATATGGTGATACCAGTATGTCGCTTCGCAGGATGCTTCATGATAAAGCGAAAGAGCCCGCTAAAGATCTTTTCAGTTCTACCCTACCGGTAGCAATGAAAGAAGCGTCATCTATCATTGAAAAGCTTATTGCTAAAGCTCCTAATCTCACGCTTCAGCAATTATTTGAAAACATCATTCGTGAAGCCGGTGTGCTGAATCACGTCATGCAAAGCGATGACAAGCATTGGCAATTACAGATCCTTACCGGTTTATTTGAATTCATCCGGGAAGAAACTCATCGCAACCCTTTTCTTAAACTACAGGAGCTGGTGAATCTTATTGAACTGATGGAAAAGGAAGATATCCCTTTACCCCTCGTGCAGGTAAGTGGCAGCGACAAAGGCGTGAACCTGATGACAGCACATGGTTCAAAAGGTTTGGAGTTTGAATATATTTTCCTGGTCGGATGCAATTCAGCTTTTTGGGAAAAGAAAAGAAACCCGGGTGGCGGTTACAAACTACCTGATACAATTTTTATCTCCAAAGCCAGAACAGGAAATTTCGACGAAGTTGGCGATGAGCCGAAGCAAGTCTCTCCCCCAACTGGCGGAGGAGACTGGGGGCCGAAGAATTAAGAAGACTGTTTTACGTGGCCTTAACACGGGCGGAACATCATCTGATCATTTCTTATAGCAAGTTCAAAAACGATGGAAAGGAGTTGGAGCCCTCCATGTTCATTGCGGAAATTCTCGATCAACATGAGTTGCCATTGGAAAAAGTGATCATAGATCATGAGACACTTTCTGAATTTACTATACTTCATTTCGGTGAATCGGATGCTCCCGAGATCGAAAAGATAGAAGGAGAATTCATCACCCGTTTGCTGGACAAGTTTGTAATGAATGTAACGGCGCTGAACAACTATTTGAGATGCCCGTTGGAATTTTACTTCAAGAACCTGATCCGCATTCCAACTCCAAAGAATGAAGCGACAGAATTCGGTTCTGCCGTACATCATGCATTGGAAAAATTATTCCGAAAGATGCAGGAAGGTGGCAAAGACACTTTTCCGCTGAAAGACGAATTCATTACAAACTTTGAATGGTATATGAATCGTCATAGAGAAAACTTTACCAAAGAACAATTTGGCAGGAGAATGGAATATGGCCATGAAGTATTGAGTAATTATTATGATAAATACATCAATAGTTTTAATAAGATAGTCGCCATTGAGCGCAACATTCGTAATATAGTTGTAAAAGGAGTTCCTTTAAAGGGAAAGTTGGACAAGCTGGAATTTGATGGTAAGTCAGTGAATGTAGTAGATTATAAAACCGGCGATCCCGACAAAGCAAAAGAAAGATTAAAAGGTCCTTCTGATAAAGACCCCAATGGTGGCGATTACTGGCGGCAAGCCGTTTTTTATAAACTACTTGTTGATAATTATGAACAAAAAGGATGGAAGGCGGTCAGTACAGAATTTGATTTCATTGAACCCGATAAAAAGAAAAATTACCGGAGAGAAAAGGTAATGATATCGCCGGCAGATATTACAACGGTCACTCAACAGATAGCCACCACCTGGCAAAAAATTCAGAACCGTGAGTTTTATATCGGTTGTGGTAAAGAAGATTGTCATTGGTGCAATTTTGTTAAAACAAATAACATGGCGGTTGCTTTACATGAGCTGAATGAAGAAGAGACAACTGGTATAAATGATTAGCGGATTTATTGTGAATTTAAAAACAGTTGTTTACCTGTAAACCCTTTAAGTTTGCAGCCTCTTTATGAATGCCAGGGTTTTTATATCATTTGCTGCTTCCGTGTTTATCATTTCCATCAGCATGATCATTGGTTCGGGCTGTGCCAATATCGTTCCACCCGGTGGTGGCGACAAGGATTCGCTTCCTCCGATATTAACAAAAGTCAGTCCCCAGGATTCATCAGTAAATTTTACCGGGAACAAGATCAATTTTACATTCGACGAATATGTGCAGGTTGAAAATAACTATCAGCAAACAATGGTGGTTTCTCCCCTTCCAAAGAACCAGCCTAATATTACCTACCGGCTGAATACGGTATCGGTAAGATTAAGAGATACACTGGAACCAAACACAACGTATACTATCAATTTCGGCAATGCTATCAAAGATGTAAATGAAGGGAATGTAATGAAAGACTTTTCGTATGTTTTCTCCACAGGGCCGGCCATTGATTCGCTTTCTTTCAAAGGCAATGTAATTTTAGCCGAAACCGGTAAGATAGATACAACCTTAATTGTTATACTTCATAGAAGCGGTGACGACTCTGCTGTGTATAAGACGCCGAGATATATGACAAGATTAGATAACCAAGGAAATTTTGTTTTTCATAATCTTCCCCCTGGTACTTTTTATGTATATGCGATGCAAGACAATTCAAGGATCTTCCGTTATAATCCTAAACAATTATTCGCTTTTGCTGATTCACCCGTCGTCGTTCAGCAAAATACTCCCGCCAAAACTTTATATGCTTACCGGGCAGATAAAGAAAAGCAGGAGACATCAACAACCGGGGCGCAAAACTCACGTGACAAGCGTTTAAAATTTCAGACAACTATCAAAGGAGATAACTCACATGACCTCCTGCAAAAATTCAGTTTCATGTTTGAGCGACCCTTACGGGAATTCGATTCGTCAAAGGTTCATTTTACCAGTGATACAATTTACACGCCAGTCACAGGTTATACCTGGTCAATTGACAGTACAAATAAAAAAGTAACACTCAATTATTCATGGAAAGAAAGCACCGTGTATAACCTGGTCTTAGAAAAAGACTTTGCGACCGACACACTCGGTCAGCAACTATTAAAGGCTGATACACTTACATTCACCATCTTAAAAAGTTCCGATTACGGCAAACTATCAATTCGTTTCCGAAATATAGATTTCTCCAAAAACCCAGTATTGCAATTTGTTCAATCAGATAATGTTGTCAATTCTTTCCCATTGAGCGGCGAAACTTTTTCTCAAAATCTATTTTTACCCGGCGAATATGAACTGCGCATTTTGAATGACATCAATAAAAATGGTGTATGGGATCCGGGTGAATTTTTTGACAAGCACAAACAACCCGAGCTCGTCAAGCCTATCGGGCGAAAGATCAATGTTAAGCCAAACTATGAAAATGAGTTTGAAATAGCTTTGTAAAGGCACAAGCATTCAGGAATACAAGGTACAAATGTATAACTCTTCGACCCTGTACCTTGTGCCTTCAGCCTTGTAGCTTACTTTCTTCTTCTTACCTTCGCATCATGCAATTCTCATCTTCTCTTCTTGAAAAAGCTGTTAGCGAATTTGCCAAACTTCCGGGTATTGGTAAAAAAACCGCATTGCGCATGGTATTGCATTTACTCAAGCAAAATTCAGGCGACGTAACCGCTTTTAGTGAAACGATCGCCCGTATGCGCAGCGAAATAAAATTCTGCCAGCGCTGCCATAACGTAGCCGATGCAGATATCTGTTCCATCTGTTCCAACAGTATGCGAAAACAAGAGGTCATATGCGTTGTTGAAACTATCCGTGATGTAATTGCCATCGAAAGCACTCAGCAGTTTAGCGGCACGTACCATGTATTGGGAGGAGTCATCTCTCCCTTGGATGGCATTGGTCCTGATCAATTGACCATAGAGCCATTGGTCAGCCGCGTTCAGAAAGAAGCAACCAGTGAATTGATCTTCGCTCTTAATCCTACGATCCAGGGCGACACTACTATATATTATATACAGAAAAAACTTTCACCGGAATCTATAGGCCACCCATTGAATCTTCGTATCACTACCATTGCCAGGGGCATTGCCTTTGGCGGTGAACTTGAATATGCCGACGAGCATACACTTGGAAGAAGTCTCCAGAACCGTCTGCCTGTTGAAAGCTATGTAGCCAACAAATAGCTTTTGAGTTTTTACTTTTTACTTTTACCTTTGCCTTCCAGGCGGATTTGTTTATTGTTCGGCCTGAAACCCTGAGTTGATCGAAGGGAACTGAACTAATAAACGTCAACGAAACTCCACTTAAGGTTTCTCAAGCGTTTAATAGTTTAGACAGTAATGATGATACCAGCGACATTAACACGGATCATCGTTTGTTGCAGTTTACCCAGAGCGAAGCGAAGGGCTCCGTTCAACTGTGGTAATTCTGATGATCAGGGCGTCGCAGTTTACCCAGACACTGAGTTAATCGAAGTGGAAGGGTCAATCACTTCATCGTTCAGAACGCTGATGAGCTTTTATTTTTTTAAAAGTAAAATCACACAGGCATGAAAAACATTCGTGACTTATTGAATGAGCGAATACTTATTATCGATGGCGCCATGGGCACCATGATACAGCGTCATAAACTCACCGAGGCAGATTATCGCGGTGAACGTTTTAAAGACTGGCCATCCGACCTGAAAGGCAACAATGATCTTTTAAATATAACTCAGCCGCACATTATCACTGGCATACACAAACAATACCTTGATGCCGGTGCTGATATCATTGAAACAAATACATTCAGCAGTACAGCCATTGCGATGGCGGACTATGGGATGCAGTCATTGGCTTATGAATTAAATGTTGCAGCAGCTAAATGCGCCAAAGAAGCTATCAAACAATCGGGAAAACAGGCTTGGGTTGCCGGAGCGATAGGTCCATTAAATAAAACTTTATCACTTTCTCCCGATGTAAATAACCCGGGTTTTCGTGCCGTCACGTTTGATGAAGTGGTAGCCGCCTACTATGATCAGGTAAGAGGTTTAGTTGATGGCGGCGTTGATATTTTATTGATAGAAACGATCTTTGATACATTGAATGCCAAAGCTGCCATCTTTGCGATTAAAAAATATTACAGGGAAGCCCATCCCGAGCTTTCCAATGGAAAGGCCATCAACACCCAATCCTCAACTTTAGAAAACTCTGTTACCAATAGTAATGTCCGCGCAAGCGAGGTTAGTGCGATGGTGGTTTCCCCTGAAGGGGGAAGTCGGAAAAGGGCGTCATTGCCGATCATGATCAGCGGAACCATCACTGATGCAAGTGGACGAACATTGAGCGGCCAAACCCTGGAAGCTTTTTATACCTCCGTAATGCATGCAAAACCATTGAGCATTGGATTGAACTGTGCACTGGGCGCCAAAGAAATGCGGCCGCATATCGAGGAACTATCGCAGATCGCATCCTGTTATGTTTCGGCCTATCCGAATGCCGGCTTGCCAAATGCCATGGGAGAATATGATGAGCACCCGGAAGACACTGCTCATTATCTGGAAGAGTGGGCCAAAGAAGGTTTTGTGAATATTGTTGGCGGTTGCTGCGGCACTACGCCCGATCATATTAAACATATCGCAGAACAAGTAAAAGGAATTAAGCCGCGGTTGTTACCTGTTTTAGAAGAAGTAATTTAAACCACTAAGGCAAAAAGACACAAAGAACCACAAGGCATGTACACTAAACTTTCTGACAGAGAAGAATATTTAGCAAAACAGATTGTTGACATTGCAATTAATATACATAAAGAATCAGGGCCTGGTCTCCTGGAAAGTGTTTATGCAAAATGTTTTTACTATGAGCTTACAAAAAGGAATGTTTCATTTATTAAGCAACAGGAAGTGCCGATCATTTATCAAACTTTACACATTGATGATGGCTTAAGACTTGATCTATTAATTGAAGATTTAATTATTGTCGAATTTAAAGCTCAGGAAAATTATCATCCTGTCTGGGAAGCTCAATTATTGAGCTATCTGAAACTAACAGGAAAACGTCTCGGATTTCTTATTAATTTTCATATCCCCTTGATGAAAGATGGAATAAAGAGAATGATTCTCTAAACTTAGTGCCCTTTGTGCCTTCGGGCCTTGGTGGTTCAAAAAATATATAATGAGTATTATAAAACCGTATTTGAGACTTTCAGGATTGGAACCACTTGTCGTCAGGCCGGAGTCCAATTTTATTAATGTCGGTGAACGCACCAATGTTACAGGTTCTAAAAAGTTCGCCCGGCTTATTAAGGAAAACAAATATGAAGAAGCACTGAGCGTGGCCCGTCAACAGGTAGAGAATGGTGCGCAGGTACTTGATGTAAATATGGACGATGCTTTGTTGGATGGCGTGCAGGCAATGACAACTTTTTTAAACCTTGTGCAAAGCGAGCCGGATATTGCAAAGATCCCGATCATGATCGACAGCTCTAAGTTTGAGATCATCGAAGCCGGGCTGAAATGTGTGCAGGGCAAGTGCATCGTGAATTCTATCTCCATGAAAGAAGGAGAAGCAAAATTCATTGAGCAGGCTTTTATTTGCCAAAGCTATGGCGCATCGGTTATCGTAATGGCCTTTGATGAAAAAGGACAAGCAGATACCAAACAACGCAAAGTAGAAATTTGTCATCGTGCCTATAAAATTTTGACAGAACAGGTTGACTTTGATCCGCAGGATATCATTTTTGATCCCAACATATTTGCCATTGCTACGGGATTGGAAGAACACAATAATTATGGTGTTGATTTCATCGAAGCAACAAAAGAGATAAAGCAATTGATGCCACTGACGAAAGTAAGTGGCGGTGTCAGCAATCTTTCGTTTGGTTTTCGCGGCAATGATCATGTGCGGGAAGCAATGAACAGTGTGTTTCTTTACTATGCGATCAAAGCGGGAATGGATATGGGCATTGTTAATGCAGGACAATTGGTGGTATATGACGAAATAGAGCCTAACCTGCGGCAGCTTTGTGAAGATGTTATACTGAATCGTAATAACGATAACAACGAAGCCACTGAAAAACTCATTGCCTTTGCTGAAACGGTAAAAGCGAAAGGAAAAGAAATAGTCAAAGACGAAAGCTGGAGAAAGGCATCGGTCGAAGAACGGTTGAAACATTCGCTGGTCAATGGCATCACTGATTATATTGATATAGATACGGAAGAAGCAAGACAGAAATATCCTAAACCGCTTGATGTTATCGAAGGTCCGTTGATGGCCGGTATGGACGTGGTAGGTGATCTCTTTGGTTCAGGAAAAATGTTTTTACCGCAGGTCGTGAAAAGTGCAAGAGTGATGAAGAAGTCTGTTGCTATTCTTACGCCATATATAGAGGCCGAAAAAGAGTTAAGAAAACAAGCCCATCTTGAAGCCGGCACTGTAAACAAAGAAGCTTCCGGCGCTGCCAAAATTTTACTCGCCACAGTTAAAGGTGATGTGCATGACATAGGCAAAAACATTGTGGGCGTGGTATTGGGATGTAACGGCTATGATGTAATAGACCTTGGTGTCATGGTGCCAGCCGACAAAATTTTAGATACCGCTGAAAAAGAAAACGCTGATATCGTTGGGCTAAGTGGTCTTATCACCCCGTCGTTAGATGAAATGGTGCATGTGGCTCATGAAATGAAACGCCGGGGAATGAAACAACCTTTGCTGATCGGTGGCGCTACTACTTCGAGAATGCATACCGCGGTGAAGATAGCTCCGCAATACGAGAATGGCGTATTGCACATACTGGATGCGTCAAGGAGTGTTACAGCGGTAAGTACGTTATTAAACAAAGAGCAGAAAAATTCTTTTATAAAAAATATTGATAAAGAATATACCGACCTGCGCAACCAGTTTTTAAATAAGAAAAAAGACAAGATTTTAATTCCTTACAATGAGGCCACGATAACCAAAGAATATTTTGACTGGAAAAAATACAAGCCTGAGCCACCCGCAGTCCGGGGAACTAAGGTGCTGAAGCAATTTGATCTTGCTACCATTGCAAAATATATTGACTGGGGACCCTTCTTTATCGCCTGGGAGATGCCGGGCCGTTTTCCGGAAGTTCTTTCAGATAAGATTTTCGGCGCAGAAGCCAATCGCATTTATAAAGACGCACAAAAGCTGACAGAACAAATTGTAGAAGGAAATTGGTTCACGGCTGATGGAGTAATCGGATTCTGGCCCGCCACAAGTAATAATAGCGATACGATAACATTACAAACAGAAAATGGAGAAATAAAACTGGAAAGCTTGCGTCAGCAATTGAAGAAAGCAGTTGGGCAGCCAAACTTTTCTTTAAGCGATTTCATTTGTCCTAAAGAATTGGGGGCCGATTACTTGGGCGCATTTGCCGTCACAATTCACGGCGCCAAAAAGTGGGTGGAAAAATTTGCTGCCGAAAATGATGAATACAATAAGATAATGGTGCAAATACTTGCTGATCGTTTTGTGGAAGCTTTTGCAGAATGTCTGCATTATAAAGTAAGAAAGGAATACTGGGGCTATGAAAAAGATGAGAATTTGACCAATGAACAACTGATCAAAGAAGAATATAAAGGCATTCGCCCTGCTCCCGGTTATCCCGCCTGTCCTGATCACACAGAAAAAACAAAATTATTCGATCTGATGAATGTAACAGAGAATATCGGTATTGAATTAACGGAAAGTCTCGCCATGAATCCTCCCGCATCTGTTTGCGGATGGTATATTGCACATCCCCAAAGCCACTATTTCGGTTTGGGAAAAATAGGAAGAGATCAATTGGAAGATTATGCCAAACGCAAAGGTATGAGCATTGAGGAAGCAGAAAGATGGTTGCGGCCTGTTTTGGAATAAATGCTAATAAATAATATGAAGTTCCCTCTATTGATAATCATAGCAATTTTCCTGAGCTCATTAGTTTCGGCCCAAAGACTTAAAACAGGAACATATATTTTTAGCTATTGCGATATTGAATACCAAAGTTGTGTTGGCAAATGCAAAGTGATAATAAAAGGAGATACAATAACCATTTATGCCACGAAAGAACTAGCACAAACAAGAACTTTTACGAAAGAAGGTGATATAATTGACAAGGGTATTATTTTAAAGCATAAGTCAGGCAAATGGATTGTTGGTAAGACTAAAAAAGATATAGAGGCAGAAGATATTGGCGGAGAAGGCCCGGCTATTCTTGATTTTAGTAAAAAAGAATATTGGAGATTCTGATAAAATTATTCGACATCAATCCCTTTTTGCCTGAGTTCAATTTTCAATTGCTCCGGTGATAGAAAGTGAATACTTTCGATTCCCATTTTTTCTGCACCTTTTACATTCCTTAAACTATCATCAATAAAAAGCGCCTCCGCAGGATTAATATTATAACGATCCAGCAGTCGTTGATAAAATTCGGGAAATGGCTTCCTTGTTTTTTCTTCACCGCTTACGACTCTCCCGTCAAACCAATGCATGAAATTGTAACGCACCAAAGCAATATCAAATAATCCCGCCTGCCAGTTGGTCAACGCATATATTTTATATTTTCCGCTTTCTTTTAATTGTCGAAAAATTTCGACGGAGTCGTGAATAGGACCCTTTAACATTTCTGTCCAGCGTCCATAATAATCACGGATCGGTTGTTCCCAATCCGGAAACTTGTTTACCAACTCTTGCGTGGCTTCAACAATAGAGCGGCCCTCATCCTGCATTTCATTCCAGTCAGCCGTGCAGATGTTCTCAAAGAAAAAATTTTTCTTCTCTTCCGAATCAAAATAGTCACGGTAAACATGCATCGGGTTCCAGTCAACGAGTACATTACCAAGATCGAAAATAATTGTAGTAATAGCCATGCCGTTTATATCTGAAGTCCAAATATATTATAGTTATAAATAGATACGTAATGTATCAGGCGGCCCTACTTGTAATTTTTTACCTGTTTTATTTCAGTGGCACTTGCAGGCACGAAGCTAACCGCAGTGCCTCCTCCCGGCGCCAATTTCAACTGCAGTTTCGTTGTATTGTCAACGATGAATTTTTCAATCATATAAGCTTCGGGGTTATCGTTCCAGCTTGCATTGTCTGCATCATGATAAATTGTTGCTATGTATTTTTTCCCTACATCCAAAAAGTTTAACGGAGTAGTGAAGCTTCTTGCATTTTCATCGGTGATAGCACCCATAAACCAGTAGGGTTTTCCTTTTGCCTTTCTTGCCATGATAATATAATCACCCGGTTCAGCATCCAACACTTTGGTATCATCCCAGTCAACGGCCACATCTTTTATAAATTGAAATGCATCCATGTGCGCTTCATAATTTTCCGGCAGATCGGCCGCCATTTGCAATGGACTATACATCGTGACATATAAAGCTAATTGCTTTGTGAGTGTTGTATGTACCTGTTCTTTTTTATTCGGATCATAAAAACTCATTTTGATTTTAAATATGCCCGGTGTATAATCCATTGGGCCTCCCAGTAGTCTCGTGAAAGGAAGTATCGTTTCATGATCAGGTGCATTGCCAACGCTCCATGCATTAAATTCATTACCTCTTGCTGCTTCGCAAGCGAGCCAATTGGGATAAGTTCTCTGCATACCGGTGGGACGGGTTGGCTCATGCATATCTACCATGATATGATAATCTGCGGTTTTTTTGGCCACTCTTTCATAATGCTTCACCATCCATTGCCCGTCATGGTGCTCGCCTCTTGGAATGATCTTTCCGACATAACCTGTTTTTACAGCATCATATCCGAATTTTTTCATGAACCGATACGCGGTGTCCATCCATCTTTCATAGTTAGTAACCGAAGCCGACGTCTCATGATGCATAATGATCTTAACTCCTTTTGACTTTGCATAAGCTGATAATTCCTTCACATCAAAATCAGGATAGGGCGTTACAAAATCAAACACATCTTCTTTCCAATTGCCAAACCAATCTTCCCACCCCGTATTCCAACCTTCCACCAATACAGAGCTGATACCATTCTTCGCGGCAAAATCAATATACCTTTTTACATTAGCAGTATTAGCACCATGCGGAACTTTGGTCGCTTGTTGTGAGCCTACTTGCCCACCGCTATAGTCCCAGCTTGATTTACCGACATGCATTTCCCACCATACACCAACAAATTTTTGCGGTTTGATCCAGGAAGGATCTTTGATCTTTGAAGGCTCATTCAGATTCAGAATCAGTTTCGATGCAAGAATATCTGGTGCCTTATCACTTACCACAATTGTTCGCCATGGAGTGACGGCCGGTGTTTGCAAATAGGCTGCATTGCCTACGGCATCCGGCACAAGATGAGAATGAAAGGTAAGAGAAGACTTATCAATGACAAGATCCATAGCCGGATAATTTGATAATGCTGCTTCGTGTATATTAATATATAGGCCATCATTTGATTTCATCATCAAAGGAGTCTGTACGGCATTTTTATCAAAAAAAGTTTTCGCATAAATTTCCTGGGCTATGCCCGCCACCTGTTGCATCGACCTCAGTAAGTTTAGTAGTGTAGTAAGCAAACTCATTGGAGTCATAGTCACCGGGGATCCAAAATGTTTTGTGATCACCACTCATAGCAAACTGAGTCAATTCATCGGCAATAATAAAATGGTTTAGCTTTTCCTGTTTTGGAAATTGATACCGGAATCCAACACCATTATTAAATACCCGAAATATGATCGTAAGCATAATACCCGAACCTGATCTATCTTTTAATTGCACTTTCAATTCCTTATAATGATTTCGGATAGAGCTTTGCTCTCCCCAAACAGGTCTCCACGTCTCATCAAAAACAGAAGAATCGATTTTAACAATGTCAAATTTTGTCAGGGAAAATTCCGGCGTATTCAGGGTGAATCCAAGCCCGGAAGGTGCAATTACGGTTTTTCTTTTGAAATACATTTGGTAAACTAAGTCACCATTATCACGACTATTCAATCCTAATTGTATGTGACCATCTGGTGAATTAAGCTTGATAACCTGGTCCGCATAAACTGAATTAAAAAAGCAAACTGTGGCACAAGCGACAAACAATCTCTTGAATAACATACTTCAAAATTTTGATGAAAATAAGAAAGTTAGGCTAAAAACCGGGTTGCAATTGTATTATCTCTTTTCAAATAACCACCGCAAACGTTTCCGGGGCTTTACCCTGTAATTTTCGGTTATATATTTTCGGATATGACTGATCGCTTCATCTTCATCATCTGTCAGCAGCACCAGCGACATATCTTCAGGAGTAATAGTTCCGTGCTTTGCCATTCCTTCTATCATTTCCATAAGATCTCTGTAGATACTCTTTTCCAAACAATACAATAGGAAACCCGGTGATAGTTTTGGTTTGTACCAGCGTCAATGTTTCAAAAAACTCATCCATCGTCCCAAAGCCGCCCGGCATAATGATAAAAGCATAAGAGTATTTTATCAGCATCGCTTTCCTTACAAAAAAATGTTCGAACGTAATTGATCGTTGCGTATAAGGGTTGGGTTGTTGTTCAAAAGGAAGCTGGATGTTACAACCTACAGACATACCTCCACTTTCAAAAGCTCCCCTGTTAGCTGCTTCCATAACGCCCGGACCGCCACCGGTCATAGTAGTAAATCCTAATTGCGCAATGCGTTTTCCATAATGACCTCGCTTGCTGGTAATATTGATCATCTTCTTTAAATCTCGCTGAACCAAATACCGTGATACATGGGCCGACAAAATGCAATGTGCGGAATCCTTTTATGAATTGCCAAAAAACTTTCCAGGCAAACTTCAATTCATATCCCCGGCTCTTTGGGCCCTCGAGATATACATGTTCTTTCGGAGGAATGATAGGCGCCGGGTGTTGCTTTGTTGTTGCTTTCATGGTAAAACGTAAATTGCCGGACAATTTAATCATTAATACAATGCGCATCATTTCTTATAATGTTAATGGCATAAGAGCCGCGATAAATAAAGGATTCATCGAATGGTTAAAAACAGATCCTGCTGATGTTATTTGCCTGCAGGAGACAAAAGCTATGAAAGAGAATGTGGATCACACACTATTCAATGCATCTTGGATATGAAGACTATTGGTTCAGCGCACAAAAGAAAGGATATAGCGGAGTAGCTGTCTTCACAAAAGTCAAACCGGATAATGTGCAATATGGTACAGGTCATAAGGTGAGCGATGATGAAGGCCGTGTATTACAAATGGATTTTGGCGACATAAGATTGATCAATGCTTATTTTCCGTCGGGCACCAGCGGTGAATTGCGTCAAAGTTTTAAATACGAATGGCTGGATGAATTTTTTGTTTACTTAAATAATCTTAAGAAAAAATATCCTAAACTCATTTTATGCGGTGACTATAACATCGCTCATAAAGAAATTGACATTCATGATCCAAAAGGCAACAAGAACTCTTCGGGCTTTCTTCCTGAAGAAAGGGAATGGATGGACAGATTTTTCAAACATGGATGGATAGATAGTTTCAGGCAGTTTCATCCCGAACCACACCGGTATAGCTGGTGGAGCCAGCGCTTCCCGACTGTGCGATTACAGAATAAAGGATGGCGGATAGATTATATCAATGTAACTGACCCGCTCAAAAAGAACATCGTGAATGCAGAGATATATCCTGACATAAAACACAGCGACCATTGTCCTGTCTATCTTGAAATAAACAAATAACACATGATCGTTTACAATATCTCCATAAAAATTGACAGTACCATTGAAAAAGAATGGGTGCAATGGCAAAAACAAGAACACATTCCGGAAGTAATGGAAACCGGGTTGTTTACTGAATTTAAATTTTACCGCCTGTTAGACCAAATTGAAGGCGATGGTGTCATTTATGTAGTACAATACTTCTCCTCCTCTATAGATCATTACAATAAATACATCAACGAATTTTCTGAATCACTTCGTAAAAAAGCACTGGCTAAATGGGAGAATAAATTCATTGCATTTAGAACAGTAATGCAAACTGTGGATTGATTGTGCAAAAGAATATTTATTTCTTTTTAATTCTTCTGACAATATATATTTCAACGAAAGGCTTATCCCGCCTGTATTTCAGGAGGCTATCAATGAAACCTGCTACAGCAAAGGGTTTCATAGAAATCAAAACATAGCGCCAATTTATAATAGAAACCGTAAATCCCGCAAAATCCTTGCCCCATGCGGGTTCGGTGGATTTTTAAAAAATTGAAAAAGCTAATATTTTTTTTTGTTGGAAACAAAATCCGGTTAATTTTGAGCCCGTTACTAAAACATTATAAAACCAAGTTTATGAACAAAGCTGAATTAATCGCAAAAGTTGCCGATGATGCCGGCGTTACTAAGACTCAAGCAAATGCTTCTTTGGATTCTTTTATTGAAGCAGTTACTAAAACATTAAAAGGTGGCGGTAAAGTTACTCTGGTTGGCTTCGGTACTTTCTCAGTCTCTAAAAGAGCTGCCCGTAACGGTCGCAATCCCCAGACCGGTGAAGTGATCAAGATCAAAGCAAAAAAAGTTGCCCGCTTTAAAGCAGGTAAGGAATTATCTGCTAAACTGTAATTGCACCATTACGTTATTAAAAAGCTCCATCTTGTTTTTAGCAGGGCGGGGCTTTTTAATTAATAAGCTTACTTTTACATTATTCAATACTTAATAAAAAAATTATGGGAAGAGGTGATAAAAAAACTGCAAAGGGAAAACGTTTTAAAGGCTCATTCGGAAAAAGCCGTCCATCTAAAAAGAAAAAGCCGGTTAAGAAAGATAAGAGTTAATTGACAGAGAAAATTCTATCAACTGATTTTGTCAAGGCGCCAATCGTTCAATTTTCCATTGTCCATTTTCTTCGAGACTATATTGCAACCTGTCATGCAAACGACCGGGACGGCCTTGCCAGAATTCGATGACAACAGGTTTTACAAGATAGCCGCCCCAGTGTGAGGGTCTTTTCAGCGGCGAAGTTACCTGGCTATTTTTTTCAAGATCTTTAAACTTAGTCTCCAACCATTCTCGGTTTTCAATAACCTGGCTTTGGGGAGAAACAGCGGCGCTTACCTGGCTTTCGACCGGCCTCGAATAGAAATAATCGTCACTTTCTTTGTCGCTGACCTTTTCCACCAGGCCGGTTATACGTATTTGCCTTTCCAATTCCTTCCAGAAAAAAACAAGGCAGGCTTTTGGATTATCTGTTAATTGTCTTCCCTTATAACTATTGTAATTGGTAAAAAAAGTAAACCCTTTTTCTGAAACCCTTTTTAATAAAACCGTTCTTGCCGAAGGCAACCCGTCTGCCGAAGCGGTAGCCAATGTCATAGCATTTACTTCGTCAATTTCAGAAGCAATTGCTTCCTGCCACCATTGATCAAACTGCTGAATGGGATCAGAATGCACATCATTCTCAGATAGAGTCTTTTTCGAATAGACCTTTCTGATTGCCGCAATGCTATCCTGCATAGGCTCAAATTGTACAGCAAAGTTAATTACTTCAGGAATGAATGAGATCAAAAAAAGCCCGGTAAGGGCTTGCTTAAATTTTTTCAATGTGCGGGAAATTATTTTTCAATCTTGCGGGTTAACTGGTCCCGTTCTTCTGAGGCCATGTTCAACATGCTTTCCAACTCACCAATGCGTTTTAATTGCACTTCCAGTTTTTTATTGGCATCAGATACCGCCTGCAGATCGTTGTTAAGCTCTTCAAGATAAGCAACTCTTTTTTGCAATTGTTGTCTCTGAAAATTAGACTCCCTTAATTTTTCTTCTGTCTCTACCAACTGGTTTTGCATCTGCTGATAATCGTTAGTAAGGCCATTCAGTTTTATTTTTTGATCTTCAAACTCCCGGTTCATCCGGCGATAGCTTTCTTTCATGTCTTCATATTCGAGGCTGATCAATTTGGAAGAGTTTGCCTGTGCTTCCAGCTTTTGCATTTTACCCTGCAACACATTAAACTCACTGTATGCATTATCCAGCATTGAGGTCATTTCCTTGGTCAATATCTCTTTTTTCCTGATGCTGCTGATCTCTTTATCTTTTTCTGACAGCTTCGTCCGCAATTCAGCTATTTGTAAAGCAAGCTCTTCATTTTTCTTAAGGTCTTCTCTGTGTTTTTCTTCTGTTTCTTTAAAAGCATCTATATTCTCCAGCAACTGGTTGATCTTTTCATTATGTTCCAGCAAACTGTTTTGAGCATTGCGCAACTGTTCGAGGTAGTCCGGTTTTTCTGACTGTGGAATGGACGGGGTTGGCGGAGCTTCTTTCGGTGCATTTTTTAATTCGGCAACCAGCTTTTTATTTTCACGGAGCATTTCTTCAGCTTCGATAGAATAGATATTCGCGTTCTCTTCAGCCTCGGTCAGTTGTTCTCTTAACGAAGCCAGTTCCTTCTCCTTTGCTTCGATATCATTGAAATAACGAAGTTTCCACTCATCCCGCAATTTATTTTCTTCATCTTTATCTTTCATGGATGATCTGAAATTGCGGCGGCTGGCGATGGTGAAATGAACAGTGATACCAAGGATAATTGCTCCGAAGAAAAGCAAGATGATCTCAAGAATAGAAAGTGTGAGGGTGCCTCCCATAACTGGTGGTTAAACTTCGCTGAAAGTAGGGAAAAATCATTATATAACAATTCTTAATTTTTCACAAATCTGAAGCCGGCAGCGGGTTAGGTGAGTTTGGCGTTTACAAATTCGCATTCAACGCGGATACAATCAACTCCTGACAAGCGTTCCTACTTTTTCTCCTGTTACTACCCGCCGAAGGTTTCCTTCCCCATTCATATTAAAAACAATGATGGGTAAATTATTTTCCATGCAAAGCGTAAATGCGGTCATATCCATTACCCGGAGATTATTCGTGAGGCATTCCTGGAAAGTGATGACATTGAATTTGGTAGCTGCAGGATCTTTTTCAGGGTCCGCAGTATAAATGCCGTCGACCCTGGTTCCTTTTAATATTACATCGGCACTGATCTCAATGGCACGAAGCGATCCCGCAGTGTCTGTTGTAAAATAAGGATTCCCTGTGCCGGCACCGAAAATTACGACACGCCCTTTTTCCAAATGGCGGATAGCCCGGCGGCGAATATATGGTTCAGCTATCTGTTCCATCTTTATTGCACTTTGCAAACGGGTATACACCCCGACTCTTTCCAATCCGGCCTGCAATGCCATCCCATTTATGACGGTGGCAAGCATACCCATATAATCTCCATGTGCCCGTTCTATCCCCGTTTCGGCTTCATTCATTCCCCTGTAAATATTGCCTCCCCCGATAACTATAGCCACCTGGACACCTAATTCTGTAATAGACTTTATATCCTGTGCATATTGACTTATGACATTGGAATCAAGTCCAAAATTCTTATCTCCCATTAAAGATTCACCGGAAAGTTTCAGCAGAATACGTTTGTACTTAGGCAGCATGAGCCGAATGAATATTTAGATTTTAGATTTCAGATTAGCGCTGCGAAGATAGGGGAATTAACAGTCATTGACGTCGCGTTTTGAAGTATAGCATCAACCTGTTTGTGGAATTTTTTCTTAAGCAGCGATAACCTTTTCTCTCTAACCGGGAATATGTTTTCAGATGGGAGTTACTATTTTTTTACCGCCTTACCGAATACACCATGGGTATCTTTCCTTCCATTGCCTTTATATGCCATTTGCCTGTTTCCGTTTCACCAGCGTTTCTAAAACAAGGATATGGCGAATACATATGCTCATTAAAAAAATCAATTTTCAATCCCGCATTGATCAACGCATTCAGCACTTCGCCAATGCTGTGGTTCCAACTGTATTCTTTGCCAATGATATCTGCATTGCGATCAGTATAAGTTCCTTCATTTTCTGTAATGATAAGTTCCCGGTTATCATAATAATATTTTACATAGGTAAATTCTTCATCAAACATCCAGACAACGGGATGAAATTCGGCCATGTAAAAAATTCCGCCTGGTTTTAAATAGATAAGAAATGATCTCTGCCCATTTATCCAGGTCCGGTAACCAGCCAATAACGTCCATAGGAAGTAAAAACAATATCAAACTCCCCCTTGCTTCGCTTCGCTCGCAATAGGGGAATTCGAAGACTCTTTATTTAGCGGATACAAATCATATACATTGCAACAAATGAATTTTGCATTCAGTTCCCATCTCATCATTCAGTTTTTTTGCTTCTCTGATCGCTTCATCAGAAAGATCAATGCCGGTTACATCAGCGCCAAGTCTTGCCCAGCTCAAACTATCCATTCCAAAATGACATTGGAGATGAAGCATTTTCTTTCCTTTCACATCACCCACTTCATTCAATTCGATCGCTGTTAATACATTTTAGTCCTGACTGAAACCGGCCACATCATAAAACGAAGAGTCTTTATGAACAGTCGTTCGCTGATTCCAGAGTTCTTTATTGGCTTCGAAGTATTGATCATAGTTTTCCATAATGAAACAAAAATAAAAAAAGCGTTCTGTTTTAAGAACGCTTATAAATTATTAAATCAATATTATTATCCCAAAGCCACTCTTTTGAACTCAGTCACTTTCACATCACCGGCACTCTTTCAGGTAATCGCCAACTGTTTTGCTGCTGTCTTTTACAAAAGCCTGGGCTGTTAAAGTTTGTTCTTTAAAGAATGCATTCATTTTGCCGTCGGCAATTTTATGCGAGCATTTCATCCGGTTTACCAGCCATCTTCGGATCCTGTTTCATCAGCTCCAATGATAATATCTTTTTCACGGGCAATAACATCTGCAGGAACACTGGCTGCATCAACTGCCACCGGGTTCATTGCTGCGATCTGCATGGCAACATCTTTTCCTACTTCAGCAGCTTCTTTATTCAATCCCACCAATACACCAATACGGTAAGCGCCATGAATATAAGAAGCACATAAGGAGCATCTATTCTTTCAAATTTGGTAACACCGATCTTTTCACCAATGGAAGCCAGTTTATCATTGACCAATTCTGCTACTGTTGCATTGCCGGCTTTTGTATTCATTAATTCATCAAGGCTTTTTACATTATTTGTAATTGCTGCATCAGCAATCTTTGACCAAAAGCAACAAAGTCTGCATTTTTACAAACAAAATCAGTTTCGCAACTAACACAAACAACAATGCCGGTTTTATTATCGGCAGTTGTTTTAGCAATCACCACTCCTTCTTTTGCTTCACGGTCACTTCTTTTGGCTGCTACTTTCTGGCCTTGTTTTCTTAACCAGTCAATGGCTGCTTCAAAATCACCATTGGTTTCTGTTAATGCTTTGCGGCAATCCATCATGCCTGCACCGGTTGCCTGGCGAAGTTTATTGATATCCTGTGCACTTATTGTTACTGTACTCATAATTAATTGAAGTTTGAAATCTGATGTCAGAAATCTGAAACATCATTATTGTAAAAACAATATTCTTAGAACTAAAAGTTCGGTTCTGACTGTCTTATCTGTCTTCCACCTCCCGCCGCCAGACCTCTCTGTCCGCCACCACCACCCGGTATACGACGTCTTTGTCCACCCGCGCCTGCTCCACCGGTCCTCCACCACCTCTTCCTGACCACCGACCGCCACGGCCTGCTTCTGCCTGCGCTTCAGCTTCAAGCCTTGCTGCTTTCTTTTCTTTATCATCATCGGTCATTTCTTCTACTTCTTCATCTTTTGCAGCTTGTCTTTCAGCCAAACCTTCTGCAATAGCTGCAGTAATATAATTAATAATGATAGCAATTGATTTGGTAGCATCATCATTTGCAGGAATGGCGAAATCACTTTATTCGGATCGCAATTGGTATCCACCATTCCAAATGTAGTGATGCCTAGACGTTTTGCTTCTGCCAAAGCGATATGCTCGTGACCGATATCAACAATGAACAATGCAGCAGGAACACGGCCCAATTGAGCAATACCACCCAATACTTTTTCCATTTTTTCCTTATCCCGGCTCAAGGTCAGACGTTCTTTTTTGGTAATGCTATCAAAAGAACCATCACCCAGCATTTTTTCAATGCTCTGCATTTTCTTCACACTCTTACGAACGGTATTGAAGTTGGTAAGCATACCACCCAACCAACGTTCTGTAACAAAAGGCATGTTCACCCTTCTGGCAGATTCATTCACGATATCTTTAGCCTGCTTTTTGGTACCAACAAACAAGATCTTTTTACCACTGCGTGCAATTTGTTTCAATGCTGCAGCAGTTTCCTGCAGGCATTCAACGGTTTTGTTCAGATCAATGATATGAATACCTTTTTTCTCAGCAAAGATGTAAGGCAACATCTTAGGGTTCCACTTCTTTTTCAGGTGACCAAAATGTACACCTGCTTCGAGAAGTTGCTGTTGTAATGAAGTGTTATTTTCCATTATATAATTTGATCTGTATAGTTTATAATATATCTTGAGTTTTTGTTATGAGCTATCCATTATACGCCTAATCCAGAAGCCATAGGAGCTGTATTAACGTTTACTGAACTGGTAGCTCCTTCTTGCTTTCTTATGACCGAATTTCTTACGTTCAACAGAACTTGGATCACGTTTCAATAAACCTGCTGCTTTTAATGCAGGACGAAAATCAGGATTGATCTCCACCAATATCCGGGAAATACCAAGCTTGGCAGCTTCAGCCTGTCCTTTAACACCACCGCCTGACAGCATTGATCTTTACATCAAATTTGTCGACAGCATCAACCGTTTTAAAAGGACGCTCTACCTGGTTTTGCAAATACACCAGCGGAAAATATATTTTTATAATCTTTATCGTTAACTGTGATCTTGCCATCTCCTTTAGTAAGGAAAACTCTTGTTACAGCTTCTTTACGACGACCAACTCCATTTTTTTGTTTTTCCATTTTTATATTTTGATTTGTAATAGTTTCTATCGAAAGATTAAAATTTTAATTCTTTAGGTTGTTGTGCTGTGTGCGGATGCTTGCACCAACATACACAAATAATTTTTTGTACATCTTGCGGCCTAAGCGATTTTTAGGTAACATGCCTTTTACAGCTCTTTCAATAACTACTTCAGGACGACGTTTCTATAAGATTATCTGCAGCTTCTTCTTTCCGTCCACCGGGATAACCACTGAAAGTGTCATAAATTTTTTGATCCAGTTTGTTACCGGTGAATACAACTTTTTCGCAATTGATCACAATGATATAATCGCCGGTGTCAACGTGAGGAGTGTAGTATGCTTTGTTCTTACCGCGAAGTATCGCAGCAATTTTTGCACACATACGACCCAACGGTTTGATTAGTACCGTCAACAACATACCATGTACGTTGTACGGTAGCCTCGTTCGCATGTTTGGTAGTGAAATGTAATTTGCTCATTTTGATCTTTTGTTTTTTTGCTGTTACCGCTATCCCGATAACCGATTTTTTAAAATGGGTGGCGAAGATAGGTTTGAGAAAAGTTTTAACCTAAAATTTGAGAAGAAATTTTTATCCGGCCTTTATAATAGGTTGATTTTCAGTAAAAATTTTGCCCTGATATTTTTATTGACTATTGCTAACCGCCTTCTTCATACGCCAACTTCATAAAACTCATCACTTCTTCATTCACATCCTCCTTTCTCATCATTCTGAAATGATGATTGAATTGCTGTTGTCCCGGCACCTGAGCAATTTTATGGAAGCAAAGATTATCGTTATAAGGTTCCTTAAATGGAAATGTGACATCAATAAAATCTTTACCCAATCTTGTGCCATAGGCAATTCTTGTTTTGGCAGCAAAGGCGATCATAGTTTTTGTTGGATGAATCGTTACTGCGCCGATCTCACGGTATTTCTTTACAAAATGCCAGAATAAAGAAACGCTATTTTCAGATTTACCATCCAGGAAATCGGCCAATGTCTTATCCAAACAAGAATGAGCCTGGTTGTTTTTTGCAAACTGCTGGCCACATAAAGAACAGGTCCACATAAATGATTTCAGTTACTTTCAGGCTTTATCTTTATAGGGGCAGTTACAGTTATCGTCGTTCCTGTTCCCGGGTTACTGGTAATTTCATACTTTCCACCGATCATCGTTGTCCTCTCTTTCATCCCCAGTAATCCTAAGGTTTTCTTGTGACCGATGCCCGTGACATCAAACCCTTTTCCATTATCGGTAATGGTCAGGAGAAGTTTATCGCCATCTTGTAATGAAATATTTACTGCCACTGAAGTCGCCGCCGCATGCCGTGCTACATTAGTGAGCGATTCCTGGTAAATACGGAATATTGCGGTGTTTATTGATTGCCCGAGAGTAGTAGTTTCAGATACAGCTGAACTGAACTGAACCGATATCCCCGACCTTTTTTCAAACTCCCGGCCCTGCCATTCCAGCGCATCAATCAATCCAAAATCATCCAATATACTTGGACGAAGTTCTGTTGCAATCTTTCTTACTGTTGTCGAAGTATGATCCAATAGTTCGGGTATCGCTTTCATCTTTTCCTGTTCCTGCGGATCATCTGTTTTAATTCTTTTTAAAAGCCAGGATACATCCATTTTTATACAAGTGATCTGCTGACCCAGTTCATCGTGCACTTCTCTCGCCATACTGGCTCTTTCCTCCTCACGAATATTTTGCAGATGAAAAGTCAGTTCGCGTAACAGCTCATTATTTTCTGTGATCACCTGCATATTTTGCAGCAGGTTCTCTTTCATTCTCACCACAGCATTGCCGAGTATATCTTCCTTTCCACGCGGCTCTACCTTAACATCGAAATTACCTTTACCAATTGCATCAGCAGCATTTGCTAATAGTTTATTTGTCGCATCAATTTTTAGAATCGACTGTGCGAGATTGCCGATCACATCTTTTGAATCAACATGTAATTGCAGGTCGCTGGCTCCTTCAGAAATTCTTTGAGCCGCTATTTTCATTTCTGTAAGGCTTCTGCTGATACTGATAACGGTATAGACTACAATACCGATGACCAATAGCAAGCCGAGAGCCAGAAGAATAAATGTACGGTTCATGGCCGTTTTCTCTCTCTTCAAAATGATATTGGTTCCGTCAATTATATTCGTCCACAAGCTCTGCCTGAGATTTACCAGTTGACCGAGGCCGTCACTGGAAAGGTTCCACCATTCATCAGCCTGATAGCTGCTGTCAGGCTTGAATTGTTTGAATAGCGTATCAATGTATTCCACCGTTGGCTTTAAGGATGTATTTCGCAAGATATCCTTGTACGACCCTATAGCTTTCGGCGATGCCTTTAATAAAAATTCTGTTTCATACGTCCTGTAAACATCATGGAGACCTATCATTCCAGCCAGTGTTTCCATCATATATTTCTTTGTAGAAAGAATATTGTAGATATTGGAACGCATTATTCCGAGGCTGGTGATCATTTCCGAAAGAAGCTTTTGGCCCCATAGGTCCTTATGAACGCTTTTCAAATAGATCTCACTTCCATGCGACACCGTGTTTAGCGTATTGATGCGAAATGTGGCAGTTGTGTAAAAATGCATGACCTGGTCAGGTGGAAGGTAGCCACTATCGATCAGGTTACGAATCTTTTGCAGATCTTTCAAAAAAGTATAGTCAGTAAAACCGGAAAGACTTCCTTTTTCCAGTTGTTGCATAGCGGAGTCGGTCCGGCGACGTTGTATCAAAAGATCTTTTTGCTTCGCTTTTTTTGAATGATAGTCGAAGCTGATCTTGCGTTCCCGTCCGAGATCATCAATGAGTATATTGATATTAACCGACTGACGGATGCGTTCAATATAACTGCTCAGAAGATCTACTTTTTCTTTTTTGTCAGAGTATATCTGTAGCGAAGTATAGATAAGAAGGGCCAGCGGAATAACTCCGATCAGTAAAAGTTTTGCAGGAAGTGGTAAACGTCGGAAAATATTGTTCATGAATAGCGGATTTGAGAAGGGTCATTCATCATTTCCACAGGCCGGCTTGAAACGGTAAATATAAAAATTAACATGGATAATGCAATCAAAATATCAGGTTAAGTATATCCGCCTATCAAATTTCTTCTATTATAATAGAGTCAACTTATATAAAAGATTTTCTTTGTTTCAGTTTAATGCATCAAAGTGTGTTGAATCAAAGCTGATGTAATTGAAATAATAAATATCTCATATTGCTTAAATTGCCGGTAAAATTATTTCCATTGGCAACACATCTTCTGAACCGAACCACTTTCGGTGATCCAAAAAATTCCGGCAACCTGATGACCCTTGAAGAAGCGCATCAATTATTAAATGAATGGGTGCCAAATGAACGGCTTCGTTTGCACATGAAGCAAGTAGCTGCTATCATGAAAGCATGGGCTTTGGAAAAGGAAAATGCTGATGAACAAACTGCATTAAAATGGGAGCTTGCCGGGTTGCTGCATGATGCTGACTGGGAAAAATTTCCGGATGATCATTGCCGTATCATAATCGAAGAGTTAGAAAAAAGAAATATTGATCCCGATGTTATCCGTTGCGTTGCCTCACATGGTCCGGGCTATTTTGGCGTCGAACCAATAAGCAAAATGGATAAAATGATCTATGCTATTGATGAACTTTCCGGTTTCATTCATGCTGCCGCTCTTATCCGACCCACGCAATATGAAGGCCTGGAAGTAAAAAGTGTATTGAAACGGCTAAAGACACCTTCCTTTGCGGCCCAGGTAAGCCGTGAAGATATAACGGATGCCATTTCACGGTCTGATGTCAAACTCGAAGATTTGATACAATTCATTGTAGATCACCAGAAACATGTGTCGTAATTCTCCGTACAGATAATGATATTTTTTTATGTTATTTTTAAACTCTGCTGATTAAACCGGGTCACAGCCATTATTCAAGTGCCTGTGCCTCTTTCCGGACGTACGAAGATTTCAGTCACTAAAAACTAAATTATGAGAAAGCTTTACACCCTGCTTGCCGGGTTTGTGATAGCGGTGATGACAATGCCTGCCAATGCCCGCACCCTTACTCCCGATATAGCCAATTTCACTTTTACCATTGATGCCACAACAGGCAATGTTGCATTCACCAACACCTCCGTTCTTGGTAATGAACCGGGTACAAGACGGGCGTTTTGGAGTTTTGGCGATGGGAGTGGTCAATGGACAGGGGCACTTGATGGAACACAACATCATTACCAATCAGCAGGAACATATACCGTTTGCTTAAGCATCTACAGGATCGGCAGTAATACAAGTGATTCAGTTTTATCCGCGCAGATCTGCAAAACATTGGTCATTGAATCAATTTGTCAGGCAAATTTTGAAACGGTAGCAACTTCCGCGAATACCCTGGGTAAATATTTTGTAGCCATTCCATCACATTCTCAGAATAAGAAGCCGCTAAGGATCTGTTGGATATTCGGCGATAATCATGATACCTGTATTCAATATAGCACAAGCTACACAGGAGCCTATAGTGTTTATCATTTATACTCTCAACCTGGTGCTTATAATGTATGTGTAAATATTCTTTATGATGGCGGTTGCCAGGCTCAAAATTGCCATACAATACAAACAGGAGACCCTGATAGTTGTCGCGCAAATTTTGAAACTGTTGCCACCACAACAACTCCCCTGGGAAAATATTTTGTCGCGCAGCCTTGGAATAATCATAATAAAAAACCAGTTCGGATTTGCTGGACATTCGGTGACAGTCGTGATACCTGTATTCAATATACTGCAAGCTATACCGGGGCATACGGTGTATATCACCAGTATTCTCAACCCGGTTCATACAATGTATGTGTAAATATTCTTTATGATGGCGGCTGCCAGGCTCAAAATTGTCATGACGTACAGATCGGTGATGCTGCAGATAGTTGCCGCGCAGATTTTGAAAGGATACCAGTTACCACATCCGATAACCCACGTCAGGCAGCATTCAGAGCTTTACCCTGGCATAATCACGATAAGAAACCGGTGTATATATGCTGGACATTCGGCGATAACCAAGATACTTGTATCCAGTATTCAAATACATATCCTGGTCCTTATACAGTCAACCACACTTATGCAAATGCAGGAAACTATGAAGTATGCGTGAGAATAGTTTACTCCGGTGGTTGTGAAGCAAGGAAGTGCAGGGTAATTGAAATAAATACACCGGATAGCTGCCGGGCAGATTTTGAAAGAATCTCCGCAGCAGGAACCAACAATACTTTATTGACCTATTTCCGTGCATTGCCCTGGCATAGCAGTAATAAAAAGCCTTCGAGGATCTGCTGGACATTTGGCGACAATACAGATACCTGTATCAATTATGGACTGGATTACAATGGTGCCTATGCGGTGAGTCATACTTATCAGCATCCCGGACAATACGAAGTATGTGTGAAGATTCTTTACGTCGGTGGCTGCGAAGCAAGAAAATGCAGGGTCATTGAAGTTAACTCACCCGACAGTTGCCGGGCCGATTTTGAAAGAATACCCGTCACAACTGCCAATGACGTGCTGTCTGCATCTTTCCGCGCAATACCATGGCATAATAACAATAAAAAACCATCAAGGATTTGCTGGACGTTTGGCGACAATACAGATACCTGCATAAATTATGGGCAGGATTATAATGGCCCCTATGTTATAAATCATCGTTATAGTCAACCGGGTCAATATGAGGTATGCGTGAAGACCCTTTATTATGGCGGCTGTGAAGCCAGAAAATGTAACCAGGTAATAGTTCCATATACTACTTGCTCAGTTACTCTATTTGAATTAACTCCATCTATCAACAGCCTGACGCGGATACTGTATGCTATTCCGCACTCTTTGCTTAACCGGCCTGTTGAGCGGATATGCTGGAATTTTGGTGATGGCTCCGATACATGTATCATGGCTACCTCATCAACTCCGCCTCCACTTTCTATTCAACATACTTATCCTGCTCCCGGCGTTTACAGAACATGTGTAAGAATCTTGTTCCAGGGCGGATGTATAGCTGAAAAATGTGTTGAAGTAGTGATCAGGGGCGGCAGCCATCAATGCGGGGGATATATGACAGACTCATTGATCGCGCCGCATACATTTAAATTCAAAGCATTTGCGATCCATGCTCCCAATGATCCTGTAGTTAGTTATAGATGGAGTTTTGGCGATGGCACAACAGCAACCGGGCAGGAAGTAACACATACCTACAATGCCGGCGGTGAGTACAGGGTTTGCCTTACTATAAATACTCAATCAGGATGTGAAACAAGAATATGTAATACAGTAAGGATACCCGGAACAAGCCAGGCGATATTACAGTTATCGCCAAATCCTGTCATTAATATATTACACGCATTATTCTTCTCTAACCGGAATGAAACCGTCGCAATAAATATTGTAAATTCTGCGGGAGTGGTAGTCAGAACATATACAAGGAATGTAACTGCTGGTGCAAACAACTGGGATTTTGATCTATCCAACCTGTTGCCGGGAACTTATTTGTTCACTGTTCAATCGCCAAATCAATCGGCCAGTGCGATATTTATAAAACAACAATAAGTCAATCTTTCTTACGCCAAAACAGATATATATCAAACAGTCTCATCAAAAAAATGAGACTGTTTTTTTTATTCCAGTGTTGATGCTATTTCTATCAGGCCATTTGCCAATCCATCCGATTCCGCTTTGATCCTGATCGTTCCTGCTTTCGCTGTCGATTGAATAATTGCCAATGCTAATCCATTAAAAACTTTTCTCGCAGGAGATTTCATATTCGTATGATCCCATGGACTGCCATTGTCAAAGCCGATCAGTTTTCCTTCCCCTTCAATTGTCAATCTTATTTCATTTGAAGAAGTTGGCACCGTGTTACCATTTTCGTCAATCACTTCGACAGTAATATGGGCGATATCTCTTTTGTCGGCTACAATATTTTTACTATCGGCTGATAAACGAATGCCAGCAGGTTTTCCTGCAGCTTTTATTTCTTTTGTAAAAACAATTTTTCCCTGTCGTCTTCCAACTGCTTTCAAGGTTCCCGGTTCATACGGTACATCCCATAAAAGATGCAGATCACCGGTGCTCGTATAAACCGGCGGTACATCATAACGGTTCCAGGCTCCTGAGTTGCCCGGTCTTGGAAACTGGAGTGATTTCATCCCAAATGATCTTCCATTGAGAAAGAGTTCTACACTATCACAATTGGTGTAAACCATTACAGGTATCACCTGGCCTTCATGTCCCTGCCAATTCCAATGTGGTGAAATATGTATCATTGGCTCTTCCGTCCATTGGCTTTTATAAAAATAAAAAGCGTCTTTAGGAAAACCGCAAAGATCAATGACACCGGAGCTGGAATTCTTTGCCGGCCATCTCGCTTCGCCGAGATAATCAATACCTGTCCACATAAAATCACCGATCACATAATCATGCAGTGAAACAAATTTCCAGAGCTGTTCAGCACGTACAACGCTTGCCATATTTGCCGGGCGTATCACTGAAGAATCAATGCCAAAAAAACCTCCACCATAATAGCTACCGCGAATCCCTGAAACGGAAACACTTTCCGTACCAACCATCTTCCAATCCGGGTGCGCTAACTTATCAATGCTATAAAATAATTCCCGTCTTTCATGCCAGCGATCCACATAATTATAGCCAACAATGTCAAGCATATTTAAAAAAGTCAAAGTTGCAGTCCGGCCGTCTGCAGCTATATGGTCATTACCGGTTGTAACAGGCCGTGTCGGATCTTCACGATGAAATGTCTCAACAAGAGGACGCAATATTTCATAACCCTTTTCTATGCTTTGCTCACCTATCTCATTGCCTGCACTCCACATGATAACCGAAGGGTGATTACGATCACGATGAATAAAAGCAACAAGATCTTTCTGAGACCATTCATTAAAGTATTTATTATATCCAAATTCCACTTTGCCCTGCGTCCACTCATCGAAAATTTCATCCATTACAAGAAAACCCATTTTATCACACAGATCCATAAACTCCGGCGCCGTTGGATTATGTGATGTCCGGATCGCATTACATCCCATTTCTCTTAGCAACTTTAATCTACGCTCCCACATTTGTATCGGAACTGCGGCGCCCACACTTCCGGCATCGTGATGCAAGCAAACCCCGTTGAGCTTTATTCTTTTTCCATTCAATAAAAAACCTTCCATTGCATCATATTGTATATCGCGGATACCAAATTTCATTACGTACTGATCAATGATATCATCACCTGTAAAAATCTGTACCCTTAGCTGGTAAAGAAAAGGATTGTCAACTGACCAAAGAACCGGTGATCCTATTTGAATGGTCTGTGTGATCTCTTTGGTTTCTCCGGGGTTTATAGTGAATGATGTTTTAGAACTGGTATCTGTGTTGCCAATACCATATACAGCAAAAGAATAAAGCACAGCTGTCTTCGGAACGCCATATGTATTGTTAATCTTTACACGCACCGTAACATTTGCTTTGGAAGAATCTACAGTTTTAGTCGTGATATACGCTCCCCATTGTGCCACATGCAGGCGATTAGTAACATTCAGCCAAACATGACGGTATATTCCTGAGCCGGAATACCAGCGACTGTTTGGTTGCAACGAATTATCAACTTTGACAACAAGTACATTTTTTTTCTTTTTCAAATAAGGAGTGAGATCATAATAAAAGCTTACATATCCATTCGGTTGTTTTCCCAAATGATGGCCGTTGATCCATACATCGCTGTTCATGTAAACACCATCAAATTCTATCCATGCATTTTTTCCCGATGAATTTGACGGAAGATCAAACGTTTTGCGATACCAACCGGTACCCGTTGGCAAATAGCCGCCGCGACCCGTCGTCGCCGCGTTTTCATTGAAATCTCCTTCAATACTCCAGTCATGCGGCAAGTCAAGTGTCCTCCATTTGCTATCATTGAATTTTGCCTGTTCCGCTCCGGGAATATCTCCCAGGTAGAATTTCCAGTCATCATCAAATAGTATTCGTTGACGGACCTGGGCAAAATCTACAGAGCGCAATGAAAAGAAGATGATGATAAAAAGCAGGGCTTTTTTCATTGTTAAGCATTTTAAGAGTGAACAGGTCAGTTGCTACCGAGATACTTCTTGCTGATCTCGTCGTACATCTTCATATAATCATTCGCTTTCCCTTCCCGGTCAAAAATGGATTCCCATGTACTTATTGGCTCCCAGATGCAAGTGCCTTTTCCTTTTCCGCCAGGTAATTCAAATGCGAGTTTGTTGACTTCTTCTTTCCGGGCGGAATATTCAACTACGATCATATCTTTATTATATCTTCTTAAAAGATCGTTCATGTTATCACGCAGGTCATCCAGAGTGCCGTGCCATTTTGGATAATAAGAAAGACCAATCACATCAAAATGTACTTTTCTTGCCATCATTTGATCCATAAAAAATACTGTTTCATCATTCTGTCCGCCCAATGCTACATGCAGCATAATAATAATGGAAGGATCCACCGCTTTTACACCGGCAATTCCTGCAGCAATCAATTGCGACATGCTATCACATGATTTACGTTTCCTTCCGGCCATACTATTCCATGATTGATCTCATTGCCCACCTGCACCATATCCGGCGTCGTGCCCTGTTTCTTTAATTCCTGTATCACTTGTTTTGTATAATCGTACAATGCTTTTTTCAATTCCACAAATGATAAACCTCTCCACGCAGCCGGTTTATATTGTTTACCGGGATCGGCCCAGTAATCGCTGTAATGAAAATCAAGAAGGAATTTCATTCCCGCAGCTTTTACTCTTTTTGCCATTTGGATCGTATGCTCCAGATCACAAAAACCTCTTTTGGGAGAATAGCCGCTGTCTCTTGCCGGATCATTGAAAATTCTTAGTCGTATATAATTAAATCCATGATCTTTCATAATAAGAATGGCGATCTTTCTCTACTCCCTGTGTCTGAAAATTTCATTCCCCTGTCTTCCAATTGCGGTAAAAAAGAAATATCGGCGCCAAGCATCTTATCGTTGTTTCTCTTGGTTTTGCCGCTTCTCCTTTTAATTCATAATTTTTATCAATATTAACAGTAGTAACACTACCAGGCGGAACAGTGACGATATCTGTTGATCCTGTAAACAGACCAGCTGCTTTTGCTTCAAGATGTATTGTGCCGGATCCTTTTGTTGATTGAACGATCACCTGGCATTTTCCATTGAACAAACTTCGTTGCCATGCACCTTCGGTACATTTATCAGGCTCATGGCTGCTGGGATCTCCATTTCCCACACCAATGATTTTCCCGGGACCAGCAAATAACAAAGCGAATCATGTTATCGGCATCGGGTACTTCACGACCTTCACTGATCAACGGCGCTTAAATTAATAACACTCACATCTTTCCCATCAGCCAGCATAGTTGTTTTATATGGTGTCATTACAATTTCTGTCGGAGCGCCGGTTGTTTCTACTTTTGTTGTTAACTTTTTTCCTTTTTTATAAGCGACCGCTTCCAAAGTGCCCGGTTCATAATTAACCGTCCATTGCAAATGGCTGTTGCGTGGCATGTCTTTTTTGCCAAGGCTTTTCCCATTTAAGAATAACTCAACATTATCTGCATTTGTATTTACCCACACATCAACCGGCTTTCCCCTTTTGTCACGCCAATTCCAATGTGGTGAAATATGCAATACATCTTTATCCGTCCACCATGATTGGTAGTAGTAATAAATGTTTTTAGGAAACCCGCACATATCCATGATTCCAAAATGCGAATTGATATTCGGCCAATGAAAAGGTGTTGGCTCACCGCGATAATCAAAACCTGTCCATACAAAACCACCGAGCCAGAAATCATTTGTGGCTGCCAACGTCCACCACGTTTCTGCCGTACTTGCCCACCACGGTGCAGTAATATCCTGATCAGGAACATAACCTCTTATGCTGTCTTTCTCATATTGACCTCTTGTTGTAACCGTACTTCCCATTTCAGTACCCATGATCGGTTGATCGGGATGATCGCGATGATAATCGGCGACAGCAAACTGGCGGTAATTAAAACTTCGGACAGGAATTACTTCATTAACGCCTCTGATAAACATTAGGCACATCCGCTGCATAGGTACATGTTCTTGAAGGATCGAGTTCTTTTTGTTTGGCTATAAATGTTTGTGCGATTCTTTTCCCCGTACTGTTTGGGTATGAATCCATCCTTCTTCGTTTCCGATTGACCACATAAACACACATGTCCGGCTCCTGTCACGTTTCAATCAATCGTTCAAACTGGCTCATATATTCAGGACCGCTGTTCAATAAACGCTGTTCATCCAACACTAACATGCCAAGACTATCACAGGCATCGAGCAACTCGGGTGTTGGTGGATTATGACTGGTACGATAAGCATTCACGCCCATGTTTTTTAAAAGCCTGACGCGATAATATTGCAAATAATCCGGCAATGCACTGCCAACTCCCGCATGATCCTGGTGATTGTTGACTCCGAATAGTTTTACATGTTTTCCATTTAAGAAAACACCATTTGGTTTTATCTCAATTTGGCGGATACCATAACGCAATGTTTGTTTGTCAATCAAACGTCCATTTGATCTGAGCTCCACAACGACCCTGTAGAGGTAAGGATCTTCCAACGACCACTCCCTGAAATTCACAATTGAAATATTGTTGATGGCGGTTGCAGATTTATTCACGCTTAAAGAAACCGATTGATCTTTTGATCGTGAAAGAATTTTACCATCCCTGTCTGTGAGATAGGCTGACACTGTACATGCTGCTGAGGCCGGTGATTGATTCTCTATCGCAGTTTCAACATTTACAACAGCTTTATTACTGATAATTGCTGAATAAGCAAATACGCCGTCGTGGGCGATATGAACATTATCGTATTGATTCAGCCAAACATGACGATAGATGCCGGCGCCTTCATAGAACCATCCTTCATATTGCGTTGCATCAACTCTTACCACCAGCACATTATCCCTGTCAAAATTGATGAAGTCTGTGATATCATAAGCGGCGCCTATATAGCCGCTTTTATTATTACCGAGATAAAAACCATTGACCCAGATATTCGCATCCCGAAATATGCCATCGAACTGAACCTGGAAACGTTGTCCTGAATCGGCCCTGGCAACGTTAAAATGTTTGCGATACCAGCCTATACTTGTTTCTGGAAAAAGGCCGCCGACCGGTTTATAACCATGAGACTCTACATCAAAATTTTTCACATTCACAAAAGGTAATTCAACAGCCCAGTCATGCGGAAGATCCAACGTTCTCCATGTGCTGTCTTTAAAACGCGGATCAATAGCTGTCCGCGCAGCGCCGCCTGATTTGGAAAAGATAGTGGCAATACTATAATTAAAATCTTTTTCAGGGTTGGCTGCATGACCGAAACTAAATTTCCAGTCTTCGTCAAAATTGATATGCTCTCGCGGCGAAGAAGATTGTGCGGAAGAAATAATTCCCGAAAAAATAATAAGCAGGCTAATAAGGGATCTTTTACAATACATATTACCGGTTTTAAAAGATTGAATCATTATTTTTCCAGCCAGGCTGAAGTGATCTCAATGTCCACAGGTTTATTTTCACCCGTACAAATGATCTGCATTCTTTCTGCATCCTGTATATTGAAGCCAGCCGTTGCATTGGCTTTAAACCAAAGAGGCAGAAATCCGGGATAAGGTTTTGGCAGTAGTAAAAAAGAATCAGGTTGCAGGCTGTTCAAAGGGATTCGAATGTCTTTCCATTCTCTGCTTGTATTTATAACTGCCCAAAAGCAAAGTGCATCTTTTGTGATCAATAATAGTTTGACTGGGGTGGGATCGTTTGCACGGGCACGTATCACCAGGTTTTTGAACGATGATAGTTCCGATTGTCTTCCTTTGATCTTATCTCCAAAATAAAATTGCCAGCCCATGGCTTGCTTATCCGTAAGATTTTTTGCGTTGATATCAACAGCAAGCAGGGTTGTTTTTTCAGAAGGAATGTACCGGAAGGAATTATTTCTCCAATCCGGGTTATATAGTGCGAGGCTCGTCCTATCCGCATTTGCATTAAAAATTTCCAATCCGCTTTTATCGTCAGCCACTATTGTCTGCCATGTATCATTGTCGGTATTGTCCCAGGCATAGGGATTTCCTTTATGATCGCCGGGAAAAACATGATATTCATCATTCGGCTTCTGAACTATAATTCTGTATGTCAATACACCGGGAGTTACAGCATCAGCCGGAACTTCGGCAAAATATTCTCCGGCCACTTTCTTTTGAAAAGGAATATTCCTCCAACGGAAACCGGTATGCAGTTCGAGAGATATTTTATCTGAAGAATCAACTCCTGCAATTTTCGCAGAAATAATAAATGACTTGCCGGACGAAACTTCTGTATAAGGAATGTGTGAAAGGAATAAATCCCTGGAAAAAGGTTGGGGGGCTAAGAATTTTTCCATCGGCGGTTTCACAGAATTAATATCTATCTTTTTTGCCTTTAATATATACTTACCGGGTGAAACGTCAAAACTTTTTGATTCCATTGCCTCCGATATCTTATAATTTGCTTGCTCGTTAAATGTCACAATATCAAAATCGAATCCCAATTCAGGGATTGAAACCATCATCTTTTGATTCTGCCACTCAATTCTTGTGACTTCTTTTTTCGGAGAGGCTCTCTCAAACGGATCACGAATATGAATAGCATCAGGCATTAATTCCAATTGCCAAACTCCGTCCGCCATTTTATCAAGAAAATAAGCTCCCGTTCCTTCATATTGCACCACCGGTGAATTGCCCACACCTGCGATATGTTTAAGCTTGGAAATATCTTTTGGTTTAGTATCAGTAGAATTGGAATAATAGAATTCTTCTTCACTGTTCATCTCACTTAAATTATTCCTGTAGCTCACTCTGAAAACATCGAACAGTGTGTCGGCAGGATAAGATCCGTAACTCTTTAATCGGGGAAGTTTATGAAAAACTTTTGAAGCAATTAAAATGCTTATTGCTTTGGAAGGTGTGTAAGCAAGGTTCAGGTAATGCGTTTGATATTCTGTATTGGCATAAGCCAACGCAGTAGGATCGTATGCAAACTGGGTGACCCACTGCATGCCCGCTTCTTTAAAGCTTCTTGCTACGGCAGGATACATACATGATTGCAAAAGATCAGCAGCGTCAAACTCATATACCATTCTTGATTTGGTGCGATACTCCGGAATGGTATCGAAAGGAATCGTATAGTGATCTACATTAGGTAAAAAATTTCCTTTTACTTCCTGGTTGGCAACAAGACCGGATGGATACCATTGAAAGCTCACTCCATCTATATTGGCCTTCGCAACCGCATCTCCATAATAGGGTGACTGTGCAATATTGTAATAAACAGGTTTTGTCCAGCCAACACTTCTTACAGCAGTCGCCAGGCGATTGATATAATTTGTCACACCTTGTTTTGGGCCGCTATGGCTTGGTTCATTATTCAGTTCAACAGCTATGACATCCGGATCATTGATATAGGTAAGTTTCGTATAAGGATTGATGTGTTTAAAAAATTGGTGTAGATAATTTTCCTGCGCAACAATGGCAGTATCATTGGATGTCGCTCTTCCTTTACCATATTTTCTTGAAAAGCCCGGCGTGGCTTCATCTCTTTCGGGATAACCATTTCCCCAGAACGCGATGGGTGTGATAATGGTCTTTATATTTCTCTTTTTTAATTCAGCCAGGAGAAAATCGAATAATCGCAAATGATCGTTATCTATAAGATTACCGGCAGTGTCTGAAATTTCTGTATCCCATACATGCACACGAAATGCATCAAGTCCCAGTCTTGCCAATTGATAAACATCTTGCCGGATGGCGTCTTCCAGATCAACACCCAATGCCTTATGAGCACGATAAGCGTAAGCAAAAGGAGTGGTATAGTTTACGCCAAAAAAGGATGCTTCGGTCTTATCTTTTGTATATCTCAGCACACCTTGCTTATCAACATACACCAGGTTTTGAGATTTCTGTTTTTGTCCGTGTAAACGATTACATAAAAAGGGCAAAAAAAATAAAAGCCCTATTTTGAAAATTTTCCATTTCATGAAAGCAAGCTTTTTTTGGAGGCCACAATTTACTTAATTAAAAGCGTTCAGGGCCGTTGTCGGTTTACCGGAATTATCAAATGCTCCAAGAGTATAACCCTGCCAATTATTATAGGCTTCGGGTTCCCAGTAGAAAACACCAAGCCCCCTGTTATTTGAAACAGAATTGGTTTTAGTGATCAGGTCAGAAAGAAAAGAATTACATGCTGAAGCCTGGTCCCAGCTCATACCCACCTCACATATCATGACATCTTTATTAAATCGGGTAACCATGTCATTCATATTTGACAGGCATTGCGAATTGTATGTTGACCAATTAGCTGTCGTGGGATAAAGTGACATGCCGATTATATCATATTTGGCATTATTAGTGGTTAATCCATCGAACATCCAGCGAAACAAACTATTGTCGTAACCATTGGATACATGAACAATAACTTTTGATGTACTGCTTACAGCTTTTACTGCATCGTAACCCGAATTAATGAGCTGTGCAAAGTTGCTCATGCTTGTTGATGCTTTTCCATCAGGCCATAACATACCGTCATTTGTTTCATTGCCGACAGCTACCCATTCAGGTGTGATGCCGTTTGTCTTTAGCGTATTCATCAGGTCGAATGTATAATTATATACTGAAGTTTTTAATGTGGTAAAATCCTGGGCTGCCCATGCTGCAGGTTTTGTTTGATGACCGGGGTCGGCCCACGTATCACTGTAATGGATATTCAGCAGGATCTTCATTCCAAGGTTTTTTGCACGAAGAGCTTTAGCTACTACATCGGCCGTATTGTTCCAGGAGGGTGACGGGTTCACCCAAGCTCTCAGCCGAATAGCATTTATTCCCAGGCTTTTCAATAATGCCATGCATTCTTGTTCGGTACCACTGCCGTTATAAAATTTTCTTCCGGCACTTTCCATTTGAGTGACCCAGCTTACGTCAGCACCTTTGACAATGTTGACGGGGGAAGGTGGTGGTGGATTGTTGCCTCCGCCTCCATTATTTTTTTTGCATGAAGAAGCAGAGCAAATAATAATCAGACCAGAAACGATAATGGCCTGCAACAAATGATTATACTTGTCCTTTTCATCAATAAACAATTAAAAAAAATTCGCCTGGGTTTTAATTCAAGTTCTTGTAACAAAAAAAAGCCCACCGTTATTATCCCGGTGGCCTTTGAATTTCATGTTCGGTTTAGTTTTTACTGAATAGTATAAGTATAATTCCCAGGAATATGCAGATCAAGCTTTTATGGTACGCATACCTGCCAAAACAGAGATATTCGCTCCACCATATTCAAGACTTAGATCGGCGCCCGTGTCACCAAAGTTATTGGTTCCATCATTCCAGTCTCCATTAGCCCTGAATTTAAAACTGCCGGAATTACAGTTTGTAGTTACTGTCCATATTTGGGTAACAGGATCAAAGGTCATAGGAACATCATTCGCCCAGTTATTGGAAGCTATTGGTCCATCGCCAATGATCGCCCAGGTCGTCTTCTTTACACCCCATGTCATCACTCCGGTGTTTGTGTTTGCTTTCACAACATAATAACCGGCACTTGGCACAAATAAATTCCCGGCACTTCCTGCTGTACTGATAGTACCACTGACAATATTTCCGTTTGTCGTACTGCTCGCCCAGCCATAATTGGTATGATTCCAATCAGGATCGCTGGTCAATTTAAACTGCAAAGTTCCACCCGTAGGAAAATTTACATATCCTTCATAAATTTTGTTGTCATTTTTAGAAGAGATCTTTGGGCGCACTTCCCGGGTCCCATCCTTGATAATCTCCTGGAACCCATAAAGAAGGATAATTAATAATGACAAGATATGGGGTGACTGTAACCGTTATCGTATTGGAATAATCCGCAGTAAGCGCATCACTTATGGATGACTTCACCCGAACTTCGACTTGCTGTGCGCCTGCTGGAGTTAATCCAAGTATCAACAATAACTGGTTAAAATCTGCACCAGAATATTTCTGCACGAGTCCATTACCCATATTGACTTCTTTCGGCGCAGCGAAATTCGTTCCTGCTTTTGCGATTTGCAGGGTATACTTAACAGCGGCACTATAGCCATATTTGGAAGCCGACCATGAAAATGCTTCAACAGTATCAGCAGCCACTGCAGCTGATAATACCAACGATGTTTTTGAAGCAACCAGTGTTGGCGGTACTCCGGGCTGAAGAATTGTCTTGAATTCTGCTTTTTTACAAGCCTGAAAAAGACAAGCACACACGCTTACCAGCAAGAGCTTATTCAATATTTTTTTCATAAAACTTGTTTTGAATATTGTTATCATTTGATTTAAAATTAATATCCTGTGTTTTGATGAAGGTTGGGATTAAAAGACAGGTCAGTTGTTGGTATCGGAAAGATATTGTAGATATTGCTGACTGATCTTCCATTAAACACTCCTCCTTTCCATGCCCACAAATAGGCGGCGGTAGTGAATTTTCCATAACGGATAAGATCAGTGCGCCGATGCGCTTCAAAATATAATTCCCTGGCTCTTTCATCCAGGATGAAATCAAGTGTCAACTGGCCACTTGTAATGTTTCCAGTAGTGCTGCTGGGATCATCGGCATAAGCACGTCCTCGCAGCCTATTGATATAAGTAAGTGCTGTTGCAGAACTGCCACCTGCACCACCACGCAATACTGCTTCCGCATAGATGAGGTAAATTTCTCCAAGTCGGAATAAAGGGAAATCTATATCTACCCAGTTACCTGCAGGATCAGCGTGTGGAGCCGCTCCGCCACTCCTCGTCTTATTTCTGAATTTAGTAATGGAATAGCCATCAGTGCCGGTGTAAAGCTCGTTCATGATAAGGCTCTGGCCAGTTGTATAAAACTGCGGACGTTTATCAGTGTTACCACTCGGATCAGAAAACATTCCTACAAGATTTTGTGTAACACGCAAACCACCCCAGTTGCCGCTCGTACCTGAAACAGAACCTGGAACAGCAGCAGGGCCATGTGTAAGATAAGTAGTGCCGCCCCAGTTTTGCGTATAAGTGCCGTCATAGGCAATCGTGAATATATTCTCATCCGTGTTCAGATGATTATCGGCAATTGTAAGTTCTCTGTAAATGGGATGAAGAGTATAACCAGCAGCGATTATTTTATTACAATAAGTAATTGACTCTGTGTAGTTGGCCGCCCCCCCGGTATAAATCCCAGAGTTTAAATACATCCTTGCCAATAGAGCCCATGCAGCTGCCTGATCTGCCCGGCCATATTCATTTGATTTTGCGGGGGCCAGCTCACTCTCAATCGCTTTTAATTCTGATTCGATATAGGTAAATAGATCCTTCCTTTGAATTTGAGCCGGAATACCTGAGCCTATAGCATCATTCTCCGTTACAAAGGGAGGGTTGGCAAAACAATCCATCAGGACCCAATATTGGTATGCTCTTAAAAAGCGTGCCTCTGTCCTGTACTTCTTGATCTTCTCAACATCAGCACTGGAAAAACCTTTGCTATCCAAAGTTGCATCAGCAGACTGCCTGATGAAATCGTTACACAAAGTGATCTGGAAAAAAGAGCGATAGTATAAGCCACTAATGATTGGATTAATGGCAGACCAGTTCAATTCATGCAAACCTTTAATACCGCCATCATTTTGCCATGTCCATGCAGCTTCATCTGTGGTTAGTTCCTGCATATTCCAATAAAGTCTCAGGAAATCTGAATTTCCTTCATCAGAAATTATGGCCGGAGGAATATCGGGACTGCCCGTCCCCGCGGAGTTACCGGTAAGTGCAAAAGCTGCATATAGTTTCGCGGCAGCTTGCGTATAACCCATCGGCGTACTATATACCGTTTGAGCGGTAATATCGTTCGTAGGGACCAATTCCAGCTTTTTGGTGCACCCTGATACACAGACCAATAGGGTGACTGCAGCTATTATCGTAATTAAGTTTCTCTTCATCATATAGTGTTTTTAATGCTCTTAAATTTATTAAAAATCAAGATAGACTCCCAAAGCATAGATTCTAGGCCTGGGATAAAGATTATTGTCAATTCCAGAACTGAGTTCCGGATCTAAACCTTTGTATCTCGTTGCCACAAATACATTTTGAATCGTGGCATTGATCCGGAGTGTTGCTTTATTGCGATATATCCGGCCAAGATCGTAACCGACATTGAGGTTGTCCATTTTCAAAAAAGAAGCATTCTGAACATAATAATCGCTTAGAAGTTCCTGGCTGTTGCCTATGAAATTTGTTTCCAGGTAACTGGTAGAAGCATTGTACAAAACAGAATTGCCCAGTAATTGATTTTGTGTTCCAGTTTGGCTGTAATTATTATTGTCAACATAATTACCAAGACTGGCCCGCAATACAAAACCGGCGTTCCATTTTTTGTATCTCAACTGTGTGCTGAAGCCCATAAACACTTTTGGATCGGCAGATTCGCCTTTATAAAGGTCATTTTGATTAATAATACCATCCCCATTGAAATCTACAAATACTCCCTCGATCGGCTTACCATCCATGCCATAGACCTGCTTATATAAATAGAACGTGTTTTTGGGAAATCCAACAGCATCAATTTGCGCAAACTGACCGCCTATACCACCTGCAATGCCGCCAACTGGAAGACCAACATAGTTTTTATCTTTTGGTAATACGGTAAGGTTGGTGATCTCATTTTTGTTATAGGTGACATTAAAGGATGCATCCCATGTAAAGTCTTTGTTGCGGATCGGTTGCGCATTAATATTAAATTCAACTCCTTTGTTTGTCATATCTCCAACGTTGGCGACAATAAAGGCACTGAAATTTGTACCGGCTGGCTGCGGCACGTTGTTCAGCAGATCTGTAGTTTTCTTGATATAAAAATCAACACTACCACTGATACGATTATTCATAAACCCGAAATCAACAGCAACATTTGTAGTAGCCGTTTGTTCCCATTTACGATCCGCATAAAATCCACCTGGTCTGAAACCTTGGTAAAAAGTATTTCCGAATTGATACGATGCACCGGTACCGCTCAAAGAATAGTAGGAAAGGTAATCGTAGTTACCAATACCATCTTGTTGTCCTGTCACCCCATAACCGAGGCGGAGTTTAAGATTGGATACAGTTCTGCTATCTTTAAGGAAACTTTCTTCATTAACTTTCCATGCAAAGGCCACCGAGGGGAAGAGACCCCATTTATTTTTTGGACCAAATCGTGAAGATCCGTCACGACGTAAAGTTGCGGTAAGCAAGTAGCGATCATGAAATGAATAATTGGCTCTGCCAAAGAAAGAAATCAGGTTATGCTGGGGCTTGTTAAATGGAAAATTCGGCTCGCTTCCATTGACTCTACCGTCTGCATAGTGATTCGCATAATTATAATTAGTTGTGAGGTATTCATAATAAGAATATCCTGCCACAACGTCTATTTTACTTTGAAGAGACTTAAGCTCCTTTACATAATTCAAATAGAGCTCAAGAAACTTATTTTGTCGTACTTGTTTATAAGTATTGTTAACTCCACCTTTACCACCTGCTACATAGGCCTGGGCAGCACTATCGTTTACAAAGACTGTACCTTTGCCTTCCGCATAATCATAACCAACGTTTACGTTTGCATGCAGATCGGGAAGAAAGTGAAGCTTATAATCCAGTTGCAGGTTGCCAATACTTCTTATCGGTTTGCTTTCATCAAGTCTTCCATATAATAATCCGACTGGATTTCGTCCTGCCACAGGATCAAGACCCGTGGGAGAAGTGGCAAGCCATTCATAATATCCATCAAAGCGGGGGCTTTTTACCGTTACAGGTTGTGTGGGATCAAAACTGATGGCAGCACCGACAGCCCCTCCATTCCCAAACCGGGTATTTTCCATGCCTCCCTTCAGATTAAGATCAATTTTCAGATGATTGTCAAATAAGGTAGGGTTAAGTACAATAGCAAGGGAGGTCTTCTGTAATTTATCCGTTTTCAAAATACCTTCCTGGAGTTGATATCCGACTGACACTCTATAAGGCAAAGCGCCAAAACCACCTGAAAAGCTTATGTTGTTATCTGTCGCGAAAGCGTTTTGATAAATTTCATCTTGCCAATCAGTGGTTGCTGATCCCAGCATCGCTTTTTGAGCTGCAGTTCCTTTTGCATTTACAATGGCACGAACCTGATCCGCAGTCAATACATCCACTTTTTTAATTAGGGTGGAAAAAGAGTTGACAGTACTAAAGCTTACTTTCATCTTTCCACTTTTTCCTTTTTTGGTAGTGATAATAATTACACCATTGGAAGCCCTTGTTCCATAAATAGCGGCTGCTGAAGCATCTTTCAGGACAGTAAAGGACTCAATATCATTCGGGTTAATAAAACTTAGCTGATTACTGGCGCCCGAAATACCATTATTATCCAAAGGAACACCATCAATAACAATTAACGGGTCATTGCTTGCGCTTAGAGAAGCTCCGCCTCTGATACGCAGAGTACTTCCGGCCCCGGGCCGACCATTATTTGAAATAACAGAAACACCTGCGACCTTGCCGGCGATCAATTGTTCAGGTGTAGTGATAACTCCTGTTTGAAAGTCCTTGGCGGTAACGGTTGCCACTGCACCTGTCAGGTCTTTCTTTTTTGTTGTACCATAACCTATCACCACTACCTCTCCAAGGGAAGCGGCAGAAGTGGAAAGTGAAACATCTGCAGTTGATTTTCCTGCGATTGAAATTTCCTGGGTTGCATATCCCACAGAAGAAAAAATCAATACAGTAATTGAAGGTGCTACAGTGATGCGATAAGTACCATCGGAATTTGTAAGCGTACCGGATCCGGCACCCTTTGGAGTTATGGAAACACCGGCAATCCCAGATCCATCTTTTGAATCGGTGACCTTTCCCGTAACTACTTTGTCTTGCGCAAAAATGAGCTGTGTAAAGAGTAAAAACGCAGACAAAAAAATCGTTTTGAACAGATTTCTGTGCGGCATAAGCAATCGTTATTAGTTAAGCAATTCAGTTTTCTTATAATACAGCAATGTGTATCTAACACACAATGATAGTATTTTTTTAATTCAGAACAAAAATTTCTTTTTTACCTGATTCTTTGTCTTAAACGTAGTTCATCCTTTGCGCACTGCCCTGATTTTACCCCCAAGTTTATGTAATCGTTTACATTGTTCTACGCCCTTATCAGGGTATTCGATGTTTTGTTCTCTATCCTTTATTCTTTGCTATTTTTTTTCGAAGAGTCCCTACAAATAAGAAGAGGCTCCAACACCACTTTTTGCTGCCTGTGGGAAGCGATTTCTTTTTTTTCTACCAGGTCAACCAATAAATTAAGAGCCGATTTTCCCATTTGTATGGTTTGCTGATCAACTGTTGATAAACGAGGGGTGATGTGTTCACCGAATAATTCATTCGCAAACCCAATAACTCCTACTTCATTTGGAATATTTATTTTTCTTTCCTTCAATTCGCCGATGACGCCGAGAGCCGTAAAATCTTCGGTTGCAAAAATGGCGTCAGGCGGTTCATTCTGCCTGTCCCAAAAATGACGAACGCCTTCTCTGCCTGATTCAATAGAAATATTTCCGGCATATATAAGAGATGGTTCCACTTTGATCTTATTGGCCTGCAAAGCTCCCATATATCCTTTCAGCCGATCATAAAAATTTTTTAAATGCTGCGGACCTGAAATGTGAGCTATGCGTTTGTAACCTTGTGATAACAGGTGCTGCGTAGCCATAAAGGCGCCTTTATAGTCGTCTATTACAACAGAATCAATTCCAAGATCATCATTTGCCCTGTCAAAAAAAACAATCGGTATCCCTCTTGCTTTTATGTCTTTGAGATGAGAATAGTCAATGGTATCTTTTGCTATCGAAATAAGAATGCCATCAACCCGTGCCGATAAAAAACTTTCAAGACCTTTCTCTTCATATTCCCTGCTTTCATTTGACTGATACAGCAATACATTATACCCTTGCGTATTGGCTACGCTTTCGATACCATGAACCACCGATCCAAAAAAATTGATCTCAGCACTTGGTATGATCACTCCAATAAGATGGGACTTGCCGGATCGTAAAGAAGAGGCAATCCTGTTTCTTTTATAATTTAATTGAGAAGCGGCCTGGTGTACTGATTTTTTTGTTTTGTCACTTATCCCCGGGTGGTTGCTTAATGCTCTTGATACAGTAGCCGGAGTTGTATTCAATTCTCTCGCAATGTCAGCAATGGTTGTTTTGTAGGACACTTATGCAATCGTTTACACAAATTTTAGAAACTTTTCCGTTTTCGCAAAATTTATTTTTAATCGAGTCGTCATTTCTTCTGTGACAATTCAAAAAAATCCCCGTTATACTATATGTAGTTACAACGAAAATTATCAACTGCAATCGTTTGGGACTCGTAATATTGGGCTCAATAAATGATCTTAGTATTATATGCTGACAAAACACGCCTTTGTGATGTTTAGAAAAATTCTTTTTTCTGTACCATATTTTGTCTCAATAGCCGGAGCAGGTCAACCGGATCCATGGAAGATAACTGCGAACACAATTAAATCATCTGATTACTATGGTGTCACTGTTGCCAACGGCATGATAGGTATTGTATCGTCGCCGGATCCATTTAAAGTAAAAGATGTTGTCCTTGCCGGCGCTTATGATCTGTATGGAAGAGGACGGGTCAGTAATTTTCTTCGCAGCTTCAATCTTCTCAATATGTGGCTTGACATAGACGGTCATAGTATTGGCAGCAAAGAAGCAGTTAATATGAAACAGGAACTGGATATGCGTCATGCTTCATTCACGACTTCATTTGACTACAGCGATAAAGCAACCATTACTTATACTTATTACTCGTTGCGTCATTTGCCTTATACGGTATTGATGGATGTGATGATCTACGGCAAAAAAAGACATTCTTATTGGAGGTGCCAGTGTGATGGAAGCTCCGGATGCATTAAAAGAGGTACAGAATTATTACAATGAAATTGACCGGCCGCATGTAGTGATCAGCTTACTCACTTCATCTGCCAAAAGTCCGACAGGCAAATTATTGATGTGTGCTTCAAATACTTTTTTATTTACCGAAAAACATGGCGACGAACCAAGAGTGATCCATGAAATGTGGGACAATAATATGCACCTGATGAAGTTTTCAAAAAAAATAAAAGCCGGTGAAACTTATCGGTTTTCTGTTGCAGGGTCTTCCATTACTTCCGCGCATCATGACGATCCATTGAACGAAGCGGAACGTGCTACCATTTTTGCAAAGCTGGAAGGAAGAGATCGTTTACTGCAATTTCATAATAAGGCCTGGGATGAATTATGGAAAAGCGACATAATAATTGAAGGCGATCCCCAGAGCGCAGCAAGATGTACACAGCATGTTATATCATTTATATTCTTTCGTAAGAGAAGGTACCGCTCTATCTCCGTCACCAATGGGTTTAAGTGGTCTTGGATATAATGGCCATGTCTTCTGGGATGCGGAGTTGTGGATGTTTCCGGCAATATTGGTACTGCATCCTGAACTGGCAAAGAGTATGATCGAATACCGGTATCAACGATTGGAGGCTGCCAAACGAAATGCCTTCAGCAAAGGTTACAAAGGAGCTATGTTTCCCTGGGAAAGCGCAGAAACAGGAGTAGAGGAAACTCCTGTTTGGGCACTAAGCGGTCCGTTTGAACATCATATCACAGCCTGTGTCGCTATCGCTGCATGGAATTATTATTGCGTAACACAGGACAAGAATTGGCTTCGGGAAAAAGGATGGCCAATACTTTCAGCAACGGCAGATTTCTGGGCAAGCCGTGTTGAACGAAATGGTCCCGGCCATTATGATATTAAAAATGTTGTGGCCGCCGATGAGTGGGCGGAGAATGTAGATAATAATGCCTTTACCAATGCAGCAGCAAAAGCAAACCTGCAATATGCAACAGAGGCCGCAAAAATTCTGGGCATTAATCCTGATCCAGATTGGATGAAGGTGGCTAATAATATTCCTATATTAAAATTAGACAATGGAGTTACGAAAGAACATGCAACATATAACGGAGAGGGTATCAAGCAGGCCGATGTAAATCTTTTATCATATCCCTTAAAGGAGATCACTGATCCGAAACAGATTAAAAAAGATCTGGAATATTATGAAACAAGAGTGCCCGATGAAGGAACTCCGGCCATGACACAGGCAGTCTTCGCTACTTTATATGCAAGGCTGGGCGATGGTGAAAAAGCTTATCATTGGTTTAAGGATGCATACGTTCCAAATCTAAACCCGCCATTCAGGGTAATTGCAGAAATAAAAGGTGGCACCAACCCTTATTTTGCTACAGGTGCAGGCGGAGTTTTACAAAGTGTGTTAATGGGTTTTGGCGGCCTTGAGATAACATCACAAGGAATCGTGCAGATCAAATCGATTTTGCCCAAACAATGGAAAAGTTTGACCATTACCGGTGTTGGACCCGGTAAGAAAACGTTTGCAGTGAATAAATAATTCGCAAAACAGCACTTTAGATTTCTGACCGTCATTTTAATTTCTGATAATAAATTAACTTGTGTATCTAATCTGGCGTTTGAGAAAGATTGCTGCTATATTAATGATTTTTCTTCTTGCCTTCAATTGGTATGGGTACAGGATTGTGATCTCCCTGATGCAGAGCAGCGCGGATCGCCGGCTCGAAACCCGTCTCGACAACAACGATTATGATGAATCCCAGCTTATCGAAATAAGAGTAGCGATGAATATGCCCTACCAGCAAAGATTTACCGACTATGAAAGACATTATGGCGAAATTGAGATAGATGGTAAAAGCTACACTTATGTAAAAAGAAAAGTTGAAGGAGACGTGGTAGTTTTAAAATGTATCGCCAATCACTCAAAACAGCAGCTCCGGTCAATAGATAACGACTGGACACAGGCCAATACGGCTGTAGACACAGAACATCCCGGTAAACAACAACAGCGATCGTCTTTTGCAAAAAATTTCTGGAGTGAATACGATGGACAAAATGATTTCTATTCACTGAGTAAATCTGTTTGCTTTACAAATACAGCAACAAGTGTTTATACCTTTTATATACCGGAAGTTAGCTTGAATACTCCCCATCAGCCGCCTGAGTGCTGACCCTGCTTTTCCGTATTTCAAGAACCTATTTCATCTAAAAAATTTTGATCTCATGCGTTCAGCTATTATAGCTGTTGCAGGGTTGCTCCTCCTGGGAGCCTGCAATAGCAAAAATGATTACATAAAAATAATTCACGACCCGATCCTATTTTCCAAAACAGTGCATGAACTGAATAGTGTTGTGATGGGGAATAATTTCAGCCCTATCGTTGCCGCAAGAAATTATACCTATGCAAGTATCGCCGCCTATGAAGTGATCGCAGCAGGTTATCCTGACAAGTATGAATCTTTGGCCGGGCAGGTGCACGGTTTAACATCAGTTCCTGAAGCAGATGCAGATAAAAAAATTGATTTTGAATTCGCAGCCATACTTGCTTTTTCAAAACTTGGAGAAGCCGTTACATTTCCGGAAGGCAGCATGTCTTACTACACTGACAGCTTAAAAAGACTGGCAAGGGATCACGGAATGACGAAGGAAGTCTATAATAACAGTGTTGACTTTGCTGATACAATTTCTTCTGTAATTCTCAAATGGAGCAAAAGAGACATGTATCTCGAAACACGTACCTATCCGAAGTATAATGTAATAGATACTCCCGGCAGATGGGTGCCTACTCCGCCAGCCTATACTTCAGCCATGGAGCCACATTGGAAAGTAATAAGACCATTGACCCTGGATAGTTGCTAACGAATTTGTGCCACCAACGACCTCCGGCTTTTAATATTAAGGACAAGAACAGCAAATATTATTACGAGCTAATGCTGATCAAGAATGCTGTGGACAGCCTCAATGATGAGCAAAAACACATCGCCGATTTCTGGGATGATAATCCTTTTAAATTGAATGTCAGCGGACATGTTATGTTTGGCACAAAAAAATTCTCTCCTCCCGGTCATTGGATGAGTATTGTCGGAATTGCTGCCAAAAAAGCTAGTTACGATTTTGCTGCAACCGTTTATGCGTATGCCATCACTGCCATGACACAGTTTGACGCATTTATTCATTGCTGGGATGAAAAATACAGAAGCAATTATGCACGTCCCGAAACCGTGATCAATAAATATTTCGATCCAAACTGGAGTCCTTATCTGCAAACGCCGCCGTTCCCTGAATATACCTGCGGACATTCAACTGTATCTGCTGCAAATGCTGAAGCATTGACTTATGTTTTCGGCGATAATTTCGCATACACTGACACAAGTGAATTGGAGTTTGGTATCAAAAGCAGGTCATATACATCGTTCAGAAATGCAGCTATCGAAAATAACTGGGCCCGTTTTTATGGTGGTATCCATTTTCATAATTCCTGTATCGTCAGCACCGAGTACGGGAAAAAGGTCGGTGGTTTTGTAATCGAACATTTGAATATGAGAAAAAAATAACTATTACCAATTAACAACTCGTTTATGAAAAATGTACATATCATTTTGATCTTGTCATTCGCTGCCGCACAATTGAAAACAAATGCGCAAGGCTGTGTTGCGATCAAAGGCACTGCGGGTATTTGCACCCGCCCTTCCGATCAGAAAGGATGGGAGCTGAATCTTAATAACCGTTATTTCAGATCATATAAGCATTTTGTTGGCACTGTTCAGCAAAAGCAGCGCGTTGATGAGGGTAGTAACGTGATCAACCATTCTTATGAATTGGATGTTACGGCTATCCGCACAGTTAATTCAAGATGGTCGCTTGCCGTCACCTTACCGATCATGTCTTTCGGACGTTCTTCTTTGTATGAGCATGATGGACAAACAAGACACAGTACCCATTCATTTGGGATCGGAGATGCAAGGTTCGCTGTCTACAGGTGGATGTTCGATCCGGCCACCTCACATAAATTTAATTTGCAGATAGGTATGGGAATTAAACTTCCAACCGGTAACTATGGTTACCAGGATTATTTTTATAAGAAAGCCGATTCAAGTGTTCTTGGCCCGGTAGATCAATCCATTCAACCCGGGGACGGTGGCACAGGAATCACATTTGAATTGAACAGCTTTTATAATTTCAGTCATCAAGTCGGCGTATATGGAAATTTTTTCTATCTTATGAATCCGCGTGAAGTCAATGGCACCTCAACAACAAGAGGTGGTAATGCGTCTTCAACAGCAAAAAAATATAATACGGATGTGATGAGCGTACCTGATCTGTTCATGGTGAGAGGCGGAGTCGCATATATGGTCAATCGTACCACTTTTTCCGGCGGCGTCCGTATAGAAGGTCTTCCTTCGAGAGACCTGGTGGGTGGCAATCGTGGTTTCAGAAGACCGGGTTACATTATTTCGGCAGAGCCCTCTGTTACTTATGTGGCAAAAAAAATAAGTTTCAATCTTGCTGTTCCAATAGCCCTGAAAAGAAACCGAACACAAAGTGATTCAGATAAACGTCGTTCGGCTGATACAGGAACACATGTGCAAGGTGATGCTGCATTCGCAGATTACCTCGTCAGCGCCGGGATGACCATTAAACTTTGATCAATCGTTCAATGCATTGACATTTTGATTTTCGATAGCCGAAAATCAAAGAACTATTACAGGCAGAACTGCATAAACTCTTTTACAGACTAGCAATCCACGGCGTTGTAATTCTTTACCGACGCCTCTTTTTATTTCATTCAATGCTTCAAATAACCAGAGACATAATGAAACTAACTATACTGTCCTTTTTTTATTTATTCCTGTAGAGACGTGCTATGCGCAGCATCCGAATCCAACTAATAGAAATGATATTCTGCCCGGGAAGATTCTTGACAGCGTCATACCGAAGAATTACTTTTTATCCGGGGCCGGGCATTTTGTCAGCAGATGGAAGAACGTACTACGTGTCATTCCGGATAAAGTTATGATTGCTTTTTCGCCTGATGTTATTTTTGCTTTGTGAGATTTCTTCAGCCAACTCCTGTAACGAATACCGTAATCGTTTACAACAGCAGAATTCAGGATCGAAGCAATTGAAGGCATAAGTTTTGGCTAATGCCAAATAGAAAAATAGTATCTTTAGTTACTTGTTCCCCGTAACGATTGCTAAAACCCTTACGAATGCAACAGAGCACATTGAAGAAACTGTCCGAAGTACTTGGCATTAGTATTTCTACCGTTTCCCGCGCATTAAAGGACCATCCAGATATTTCTGAAAACACTAAAACGAAAGTAAAAGAACTGGCTACGGCATTAGAGTATGAGCCTAATAATTATGCCGTGCAGCTACGAACGAGACAAAGTAATGTTCTTGGTATCATGGTGCCCACGATCGATAATTTTTTCTATGATTCATTTATCTCGTCAGTGGAAGAAGATGCAAGAGTGCATGGCTATTCAGTCATGATCATGCAGTCAAGAGATAAGGTGCAGCTTGAAACATCCAATCTTCATCTTTTCCGGAAAAATATGGTCATGGGCTTGTTTGCTGCTGTTTCGATAGAAACGGATGACATGGCTCCTTTTCATAAACTCGAAGAATTCAAGATCCCGGTTGTATTTATTGATCGGGTGCCGGAAGTGGAAGGGTATCATAAGGTATGCCTGGCTGATGAAGATGCAGCAAGAATTGCTGCGGAGGCGATCATTGAAAAGAAAAAGAAAAGGGTGTTTGCATTATTTGGTCATCCGCACTTAAGTATTTCCAGGATAAGACACGCATCATTAAAAGAGACTTTCGAAAAAAAATCGCCAAAAATAAAACTTGACTCCGTGTTCCTGGAAGGTATTGCCGAATCGGAAAGAGCGACGTTGGAGGTTCTGAAATCGAAAAACAAACCAGATGTTATATTCTGTATGGGTGACATGCACCTGATGGGTGTAATGCGTGCTATCCATAAATTAAAATTAAAAGTACCTGATGAGATCGCCGTTATAAGTATTAGTAACGGGCTTATGCCAACTCTTTATGATCCAAAGATCACTTACGTGGAAACAAGCGGATTTAAACTGGGAAAATTGGCGTTTACCCAAATGCTTTCGTGCCTGAGAAATGATTCTACTCCCGAACAGGTCATTCTTTCCTCAATGCTCGTTGAAGGCGGTTCGTTGTAAAATAATCAATCTCGCGATTTAGTATTTCTTCCGACTGGTATTTTTACACCGCAAACGTTTTAGATTTATTTACATTCCTCGCTTTACGAGGAGTAGCTTATTTTACAATGGCTGAAGCAGGCTCTGATCGTATTTAAGGTTCTTAGTATTGTACTCTTCTGTTTTATCACCAAACGATTTGCTGCATGTCCACTTTCAGGATCAAACTTTCTTTGTTTATCAACTATTTTGTCTTTGCTATTTTACTTAATAGCTCGGGCATTGCCATTTTGCAGGTCCAGGGAAATTTCGGCGTCAGCAAAACGTCTGCGGCATGGATCGATCCGTGCAAAGATATCAGCATCGCCATCGCTTCTTTTCTTGTATCATCTTTTATTACCCGTTTTGGTTATAAGCGTGCCATGCTAACCGCATTGGGGATCATTTCGGCCGTTTGCTTCATTATTCCTAACGTTCCCGGTTTTCTAAGTATTAAACTGTTGTTCGTTGCAGTAGGGACATGTTTTGCCCTGATCAAAATGAGTGTCTATAGTACTATTGGCCTCGTAACAAGAGGGCCCAAAGAACATATCAGCCTGATGAATTTTATTGAATCTTTTTTTATGATCGGCAATCTGTCTCTGTATTTTATCTTCAGTTCTTTTGCTGATGACAACAACGCACAATCAACATCATGGCTGAATGCTTATTATTTGATCGGCGGACTATCTACCCTTGCATTCATTCTTTTGCTTTCCGCGCCGCTCGATGAATCTGCGGCCAAAAACAAATCGCCCCTACCATTGGCCAAAGAATTTGAGGGAATGTTTAAGTTATTGGCAAAACCGGTTGTGCTTGCCTTTATTTTTTCAGCATTCTTTTATGTACTGATAGAGCAAAGCATACAAAATTTCCTGCCGACATTCAATAAAGATGTGCTTTTGCTGCCGACCTCTTTGAGTATTCAAATGGGAAGTATATTGGCGGGATCAACAGCTTTAGGCAGATTTTTGGCAGGTATCCTACTGCGAAAAATAAATTGGTTTTATGTACTTGTCGGTTGTCTCCTATTAGCAATGCTATTGATCCTGGTTGCAATGCCTCTTGCAAAAAATCAAACCGACCACGCTATTACAGGCTGGCTGAATGCACCTATAGCTGCTTACATTTTTCCATTAATTGGGCTGATCATTGCGCCTATCTACCCGGCAATTAATTCTGTTACGCTTAGCTCGCTGCCAAAGACTGAGCATGGTGTGATGTCTGGCTGGATAATCATTTTTTCAGCTATCGGTGGCACAACAGGGTCGTTAATAACGGGACGAATCTTTGATATCTACGGTGGTCAAAATGCTTTTTATTTTATAATAGTTCCCATTGCAATACTTATCCTGCTGCTTTTCTTTTTTAAGAAATTGCAACCTAAAGCCAACGTTGAAACCGAAATAATTTCCAAAGGTAATAGCCATTAGTTTTTTTGTTTTTAAAAATGACTTATACTGATCTGCAAAATATAAACTCTCTATTGGAAGATGTACAACTCAATCATATTTTTCCCGATGGAAAAACATTTGTTGACTGTTTACCCAAGTATTCTTCAGAAGAGATCAATTCAAAATATTCTCTTAAAAAAAATCAACCGGGATTTGATCTAAAAAAATTTGTACTGGAAAATTTTGAACTGCCCGTTCCTCATACTACTAATTATACCAGCGATCCGGATAAAACTGTTGAAGAGAATATGGAAGCACTCTGGAATGTGCTGACACGCCAGCCCGATAAAAAGTCAGGCACTCTTATTCCCCTCCCTCATCCTTATATCGTTCCCGGCGGCAGGTTTGGCGAAATATATTATTGGGATAGCTATTTCACGATGCTTGGATTAAAAGAATCAGGCAAAAATGAGATGTTAGAAAATATGGCAAAAAATTTTTCTTATCTCATTGAGACAATAGGCTATATACCCAACGGTAACCGTACTTATTTTCTCGGCCGCTCACAACCTCCCTTTTATTCACTCATGATAAAGCTATTGGCAGAAATAAAAGGCGCGGAAGTATTATTGAGCTATTTGCCTTACATGGAAAATGAATATGAGTTCTGGATGAAAGGCGCCGATATTCTGGATGAAATAAAGATAGCAGCACATCATGTTGTAAAAATGCCGGATGGAGAAATTCTGAATCGCTATTGGGATGAAAATAATACGCCGCGACCCGAATCATACAGAGAAGATGTTGAATCATCGCATCGATCGGCGCAACCGCCTGAGAAATTATACCGCAACCTGAGAGCAGGAGCGGAGTCTGGATGGGATTTCAGTGCCCGGTGGTTTAAAAGTTCCCGGTCATTTGATACCATTCATACAACGGACATCGTTCCTATTGATCTTAATTGCCTTTTATTTCATTTGGAACAGACCATTGCTGAAGCCTGCCAGCTGAAAAACGATGATGAAACTGCAAAGAAATATTATTCGCTTGCAGGAAAACGAAAGCTTGCAATACAGCAATATTGCTGGGACGGCGACAAAGGCTTTTATTTTGATTATGATTTTACTGAAAGTCAGCAAAAAGATACGGGATCAATAGCTGCAATGTTTCCTCTATTTTTCAATATTTCAGCTCCGGAACAGGCAAACCTGGTGGCTTCTGTTATCAGGGAAAAATTTCTGAAACCCGGTGGAGTTGTCAGCACATTGGAAACGACCGGGCAGCAATGGGATGCTCCAAACGGATGGGCTCCGCTGCAATGGATAACCATTAAAGGTTTGGAAAATTATGGCCATGATGAACTTGCCGCGAATATTGCCCAGCGATGGATAAAATTAAATACAGACGTATTTAAACGTTCCGGCAGGCTGATGGAAAAATATAATGTAGTTGATACTCATCTGGAAGCAGGTGGTGGTGAATATCCAGGTCAGGACGGTTTTGGATGGACAAATGGGGTATTACTTGCGTTGATAAAGAAATATGGCCGCGCTTAACTGATTTTGCGATTGAATGCATTTCGGTTATTTCATTTGAAATGATATTCCACATTTGTGTAAATACTTCGTAGCATTTAGATTCGCTTTGTTTCGTCTAAACAAAAATCAATATCCCGTATATTGTCATATCATTACAATCAAAAAAATTACAGGAATGAAAAAACTGTTGATTGTCCTTCTTTCATTTCTTATCCTGGCAGTTATTGCAATCTATATCATTGTTCCGTCAAAAGTTATTCTAACAGGAACAAAAATAGCAGGCTGTACCCCGAATGGGTTTGATAGTTGTCTTCACAACCTGGAAAAATGGAAACAATGGTGGCCGGATAAAACTTTACAGCCCGGCAATGATTCTGTCTTTGTTTACAATGGATGCACCTACAAATTATCGGCTCTTTTCACCGATGGTGGAACAGTTCAGGCAAAATCAAATAACCATGTGCTTGATATAAACATAAGAACTGCTTATAAGACCAGGGATTCGATTGTCGCAGAGTGGAAAACAGTATGGAAAACCGGTTATAACCCATTAACGAGAGTCTTCAGTTATTTAAATGCAGATGATTTTAAAAAAAATATGCAAACTGTTTTCGACAGTCTTTGCAGCTTTGCTGATTTGACGAAAAATATTTACGGCTTTCCGATAATGAGAACCACGTTTACTGAAGTGATCCTTATTGCCAATCGGTTTAACAGTACCGCTTATCCAACCACTAAAATCATCTATAGCGTTATTGACAAACTCAGACAATATCTTTTTAAACAGGGTGCAACAGAAAAATATTACCCGATGATGAATACCATCGAGTTTGATAGTTCAAAATATGAAACCATGGTAGCCATCAGCATTGATAAAATCATACCTGCAAACAAAGACTTTTTCATCAGCCGCATGGTGCCAATGAAGGACCGCTTTCTTGAAACACAGGTAACCGGCGGAAAAGTCAGCATTGAGAAAGCGAATACCGCAATTGAAAAATATATGACCGATCATTCATTATCAGCTCCAGCAAGACCCTTTGAAATTTTAGTAACAGACAGAAGCAAAGAAACGGACACATCCAAATGGATAACCAGGATAGTATATCCAAGTATGTAGTTGTCACTTACGAATTGATCTCGCTTTAAAATCTATGACAAGAGTGCTGTCATTATTCCTCGCCAGTATAAAAGCCTGTTTGTGATTGATCGTTACCGGAAGGATATGTCTTACTTGCCCTTTCACTGCCAACCCATTTATGGTTTCTGTACGGAAGGCACCATGACCTTTGTTAATGAGAACAGTACCAAAATCAGCATCATAACGCCCCATCTGTATATTGTTATCATAAAAATTTCCGCCAAGCAGTATATCCGGAAGGCTATCATTGTTCCAGTCAACCACTGTTGCATCTCTGAATGAGCTAAGTTGCGCTTCACACGGAAGAGATTTTGCTGTAAAATTCAGTTGCCCATTATTAATCAGCACGGCATTTGAAAAAAAATCGGCAGTAAGTATCTGCGAATTTTTTAATTTTTTCTCTGAAAAAATATCATCGATGGTTGCTTTAGCGAAATCCTCTGCATACAGGAATTTCTTTTTAAGAATTGGAACTTGTTTTTGCAATTCATCCTTATTGGCAAATACCAATTCTTTACCGTTCAGATAATAGCTTACTATTTGCTCCTTCCTGCCATTATCATCAAAATCATTATAGTATAATCTTACCGGTTCTTTTTCCGAAGCCTTTAACCGGCTGTTCAACCCAAGATTCCCGGCAATGATATCTATATCTCCATCATTATCGATATCAACAGGTAAAATAAAATTCCACCAGCCCTTTTTGTCAGTTAATGTTTTCCTGGTAAGTTTTCCATGATCGTTTATAAAGGCCTCGATCCCACCCCATTCACAACAAAGCAGCAGGTCTTTATCACCATCTTTATCTATATCAAACCATAGTGCCTTTGTGACCATGCCGATCTTCGAAAGGTCACCGGCATATTTTTCTGTGACATCAAAAAATTTCCCGGTACCATCATTTTGCAATAAATAAGAACGGGGGATTTCACCATATTGCCATGGCACCGTTCTTCCACCAAGAAAAAGATCTGTGAATCCATCGTCATTAAAATCATAAGCGGTTATACAGGAAAACGTCTGGTACAGCCCACTGAATGCATCTTCTTTCTTTTTAAAATGAGCAGCGCCATCATTCAAATATAACCGCGGCATCAAATGAACATCATTACCGTAATACTCGTTACCACCGCTTGCTACAATAAGATCAACATTGCCATCGTTGTTCACATCCGTAAAAACCGCATCCACATCTTCATACATACTATCGGGAAAAATACCGGGCTGTTGCAATTGTATAAATTTTCCTTGCGGCTGTTGAAGAAAAATGGCATTATGATTCGTTTTTGAGGATCCAATAAACACGTCTTCGAGTCCGTCATGATTGATGTCTGCTACGGCTAATGCCGGGCCTTCAGTAGAAACCATGTGGGGTATCAAAGGTTCACGATCGAATTCCTTAAAAGGATTTTCTTTATGCAGATAAGCAAGGTGCACTTTACCCGTTATGTCCTCCATGGAATTTGCCTGATGTTTATAAAAAGAACTGAGTTTGGAAAAATCAAAAGGAGGAAGACCGGAGGAAAAAGAAAAAGAAAGTTGTTGACCATCATTTAGATTAAGCGATTGATAGCTGTTGTCAGGCCAGATCAAAAAAGCTGAATCAATTTTGGTTTTATCAAGGCCTATATGCAATGGCTCTTCCATACTTGATTGAAATCCTTTTGTCGCATATTTTTCATAGGTTCTTATGCTACCACCATTCGTGAACAAAATCACTTTGGCCCCGACGGCGTTAATATTATTTTCAGGGCCCTTCAGTCTTATGTTAACAAATGGCTTGTCGTGATTGTTATTACTTTTATTTTCATATACAAGGACCGGATCATCAATATTATTCACCACGACATCGAGATCCCCGTCATTATCAAGGTCAGCATAGATCGCTCCATTGGAATACGTGGGCCTGTCATTAGAGATGCTATCTGCCAGGTCACGGAAAGCCAGGTCACCTTCATTCCTGTAAAACTTGTTAGGGATCTTGATCTCCGGAAATTTATTTAATAACGTCAAACTTTTTTCATCCGATTTCTCGTCATGCAGCATACGCTGATTTTCTTCGTTATAAATAAAATTCACATAATCCATATCATTCATTCTTTTCGGAATACCATTGGAAACAAAAAGATCTTTTAGCCCGTCATTATCAAAGTCCATCCATAAAGGCGCCCAACTCCAGTCTGTAGCATAGATACCCGAATACAACCCGGTTTCGCTGAACATTCCATCTTTACGGTTATACTGAAGATTATTTCTCGTGTACTGGTAATTATAGCCAAACGCTATTTTATGATAAAAAATGTCATAGTCATCTTCGCCCAGCGAACGCTTCAGAATATACGGATCAGATGGAAGCATGTCCATAGAAATAATCTCTGGATAGCCATCATTGTTTACGTCAGCCACATCTACTCCCATTGAAAACTGGCTGGTATGCATCAGGTGTTTATTATTCTCATCTGCAAATGTTCCATTCTTCTGGTTGATATACATATAATCATTCTCATGAAAATCGTTCCCTATGTAGATATCGGGCCAGCCATCAAGATTAATATCAGACACGGCAATGCCCAGCCCATAACTGATTGCAGAACTGTTAATGCCGCATTCTTTGGTTACATCTGTAAAATGATTTCCATCATTTCGGAAAAGCCGGTCACCCGAAAGCAGATTATAAGTACCGATAAATTTTTCCCTCGGCGCAAAGCTTCCGTTTTGATGAACAGAATGGTTAAGCAAAAACATATCGAGATCACCATCCATATCATAGTCAAAAAAAGTGGCCTGTGTACTGAACCCCGAAAAATCAAGTCCATATTGAAGAGCTTCATCCTGATAAAAAGGAACGCCATCCTTATTGATCCCTTTGCAGATCAGTAACTGATTTTTTCCTTTCAATATCTCATAATTGCCGACCCGGCAAACATATATATCCAGTAAGCCATCATTATTAATATCAACTATTGAAACTCCCGTGCTCCATTCACCATCATCGGGAATTTGTGCTTCTTTTGTAACATCTTTAAAATGAAGTTTTCCTTCATTTAAAAAGAGTTTGTTCTGCTGCTGATTTGATGCAAAGAAGAGATCTATCAATCCATCGTTATTGAAATCGCCAGCGCCTATCCCGGCGCCATTATAAAAATACATGTAGTGAAAAATATTGAACTGCGGAGATGATTCAAGTTTATTGGTAAAATGTAACCCGGTTTTATCATCAGTTAACGTGTCAAACAAAGCAGGAGTATTTTTCTTACTCCCTTCGCAAGAGATGAGTAACATCATGATCATTATTGGAAAAAAATACTTCATATCTTTTCTAAGCTCTCCACATTTTCAAAATTTAATTTAATTTTTGGCCGTCCTTTTCTTTAATTGAAACAAAACAGGGTAATCATTATTCCGTAGAAATAATAAATATTTATCTGAGTTACCGCTAATGAGGGCAATATCTCTTACCATCCCTTTCACTGCAACTCCTGATCGCTTTTCATCAAGTACCGAAAAGTCTCCGTTGCCATTATTTAATAAAATATATCCCGGGCTGGCATCCAGTCGTCCCAATTGAGGCTGAAAATTAAATTCATTACCGCCCACCACCATATCTATATTGCCATCGCCATTAATATCCGCAAAAGCGATAGCCCTGACCGATGACAATTGAATCTCCGCAGGAAAAGGTTGTATTTTAAAATTTCCGTCCCCTTTATTAAAAGCAATACAGGAAGAAGAATAATTTACTTCCTTTACTTCGGCATTCTTTAATTGTTCCCTGGTAAATAATTCCTGGATGGACTTTGTCGCATATTCTGCGTGCCGGAGATTTTGTTTTTTTAAAACAGGCAGGCCATCCTGCACATCGCGTTTCATAAAAACAGGTTTATCTTTTCCGTCCGCTGTCCGGCTCATGATTTTATTGATCTCGCCACTTCCATCGAAGTTGTTCATCCAAACTTTGACCGGTTTTTTCTCATCAGGATGCAAACAAAAATTATCGCCAAAATTTCCAAAGACCAGGTCTTCTTTTCCATCGCCATCCAGGTCTGCGGCCGCTACTGTTTGCCACCAACCTGACACGGCATTCAGATTTGTGTGCAGCTCAGTAAAATGATCTTTCTGATATTTAAAAATCTTCGGCGACATCCATTCACCTGCGACGACCAGTTCCTTTTCTTTATCTCCATCAACGTCGGCCCAAACCGCACCTGTTACAAGGCCGGCATTATAAATTCCCTTTATTTTATCAGCCGGCATGTCTGTAAAAATCCCCCGGCCATTATTAATATAAATATGGCTCAATGGTGTCGATCCATATTGTTGTGACACATTCCGGGCTCCGACAAAGAGATCGGGATCACCATCGTGATCAAAATCACAGGCAGCTACTGCGCCGACATTATCTTTGTTGACAGGAAACGCATCGGGAGATAATTGAAAATTGCCTTTCCCATCATTAATAAATAAACGATTCTGTAATTCGCGGCTCAACGGCATTGCTTCATTCCCGCCGCTCCCGATAAAGAGGTCTGCATCGCCATCGCCATCACAATCAAAAAACAAAACAGCTCCGTCTTCAAATGTTGTAAAAGGTTTGAATGCAACCTGTTCGCTCTTTACAAACTTACCACCAGTTTGCTGTAAATATAATTGCCCTTCGTGCTGCGGGGTCCCCCCGATATAAATGTCATCAAGACCATCTCCATTTATATCAGCAATCGCAGCTTTTGGTCCTTCACAAGAAAGCATTTCCGGGATAGCTCTTTCCTGGTAAAAATCATCATAATCATTTTCCTGATGTCTCTCAAAATTTGATTTTCTTACAATCATCATAGGATCCGTTGCTGCCGAAGCAACTGAAATTATTTTTTGATCACCCGAAGGCTGCACAAATGAGAGCACCTGGTTGATGCCGGGATTGACAATTTTTGTTACAGCAAGATCGGGCCAGGTGACGATCATTGAATCAATAGCATCGGCCTTTCCGATCCCAATGATCTGTTTATATTCCATGGATGATTGAAAACCCCGGCTGGGTATCACTTCCCGGCTGAGAATTTCTTTTCCATTATATACCATGACCTTGCTCCCGATCGCAAAATCATTTTTGTCGCTTCCTTTTAATGAAATACCGATAAAATTGTTTTGATTTTGTTCCCGGCTGTTATTTTTAAAAATAAAGGCCGGCTCATTTACATTATTTACTACAATATCAAGATCGCCATCGTTATCAAGATCAGCATAAGCCGCACCATTGGAAAAAGAATTTTGAGTGAAGCCCCATGCTTCACCCTGGTCTGCAAATTTTAAATTACCAAGATTGCGAAACATTTTATTGGGCACAGCAATAGATGGTATTTTGTCAACAAGCTCTGTTAGATCCTTTTTGCCCGTACTGATCATCTTTTCTTTTATAATATTCGCATCAAAGTCAAGAAAATCCTGGTTAGTGATATCATGATATATGCCGTTGCATATATACAAATCAACCCGTCCATCATTATCAGCGTCAAACATCAAACCGCCCCAACTCCACTCTGATGCATTGACGCCACTATAATTAGCGATGTCCTGCATTTTTCCATTCTTATTATTTAATTGCAATGTGTTTTGTAAAAATTGATGATAGAATCCATTTCTTTCCTTGAGATGATACAAGTCAATATCGTCAAAGCTTAATGTGGTCTTCAACCGGTAATCATTAGCAGGCAGCATATCTGTTGTAAAAATGTCCGGGTAACCGTCGTTATTAATATCACCGACATCGGCGCCCATCGAAGCATAGCTGGTATGCTGCACCCAATCTTCCAACTCGTCTTTGAAAGTGCCATTTTTTTGATTGATATATAAATAATCCCGTTCAAAAAAATCGTTTGATATATAAACGTCGGGATAATTGTCACCATTTACATCGCCAACGGTAACTCCAAGCCCAAAGCTCATTAATGTTCCATGTATGCCCGCCTGTTGAGTAACTTCAGTAAAATGTCCGTTATCATTTCTGTATAGATGATCGCCGCCGCCTTTCAGGTAGTCCGGCACCCGCCAGTCTTTTGCCGGCACGTCTCTAAGGTGTGGGTAATTAAGGCTATTAACCGGGATCGGGCTATTATCAATAATAAAGCAATCGAGATCGCCATCCATATCATAATCAAAAAAACTTGCCTGTGTTGAATAGCCATCTTGCGCCAATCCATATTGTTCAGCACTATCGGAAAATGACAGGTTGTGATCATTAATAAAAAGTTGATTCTTCCTTAGCGACGAATCATGCATGCTTCCTGCATTGCATATATAAATATCCAGCCATCCATCATTGTTGATATCAACCATCACAACCCCTGTAGAAAATTGCTGTTTATTTACAAAGCCGGCTTTAATAGAAATATCTTCAAACTTAAAATTTCCTTTATTAAGATAGAGTTTATTGCTTCCCTGGTTAGCTGTAAAAAAAATATCCGGCAAGCCGTCATTATTAATATCTCCTATTGCAACACCGCCGCCATTATAAAAATTCCGGTAGTTAAGAATATTGATACTGTCATTGTCCTGCACCTTATTAATAAAATCTACGCCTGTTTGTCCCATTAGTTGAAACAAATATGCCTGTTTTTCATTTTTGCTCCTGCAAGAAAACAAAATAGTCAAGACACATATAGTATAGAAAAAATATTTCTTCACCTTTATCCCTCACTTCATTTTATTCAGAATTCCGGGTTTGTATAAAAGAGGATAATCATTATTCTGCAGGAATAACAGGCATCTGCCATTTTTTGTGGTGATAGATACAACATCCCTTACTTCTCCTCTTACATGAAGACCCGTTTTTGCAACATCCTGCCATACAAATTCTCCTTTTCCATTATTGATCAATATATCACCAAGACTCGCATCCAGTCTTTCAAATTGAGGCATAAAACCAAATTGATTTCCTCCAAGAACAAGATCAGGATAACCGTCGCCATTCAGATCGTCACTGTAAATTGAATTGACACATGAAAATTGCGCCATCGGGGGCATCTTTTGAACAGAAAAGTTACCATCACCATTATTGATAGCAATGCAGGAACTGGTATAGTTGATCTTCTTTATTGTTGCCTCTCTTAATAATTCCGGCGGGAATAATTGCTGGATAGATTTCTGTGCATAGGCTGCATTTTTTAAATTACTTTTTTTGATAAAAGGAAGCTGCTCTTCCATATCCTTTTTCAGGAAAACCGGCATATCCTTACTCTCAACTTTATAGGTCAGTATCTTTTCCAGGCTATTGTTCTGGTCAAAGTCATTTATCCATAGTTGCAAAGGTTTACTGCTATCCGGCTGCAGATAAAAATTTTCTCCCATATTTCCGAAAATGAGGTCTTGTTTCCCATCATTGTTCACGTCCGCAAACGTTAACGTTTGCCACCAACCATATAAATTATTGAGATTAGTTTTTACTTCTTCGAAATGGTCTGTCTTGTACGAAAAAATCCTTGGGCACATCCATTCCCCTGCAATGATCAATTCTTTTTTATTATCACCTGCAACATCAGCCCAGGCAGCCGTGCAGACCATTCCTATATTAGCAATATCCGGATTTTTTGTTTTTGCCATATCTGTAAAATGTCCATTGCCATCATTAACAAAAAGAAAACTCTCAGGATTAGCGCCATATAACTGCGGGTAGCTTCTTCCACCAACAAAAAGGTCGGGATAGCCATCACCGGTAAAATCATTAGCGATCGCTACCGAAACGTTCATTCCCGTCGATGAAAACGCGTCTGCATCTAAAGAAAAATTTCCTTTGCCATCGTTTTTAAATAAACGTAATTGCAGCTCACGGCTATTCGGAATATTGTTATTGCCTCCCGGGCATATTAACAGGTCTGCATCTCCGTCATGATCACAATCAAATAACAAGACGGCTACATCTTCGAAATCTATAAATTGCTCAAAGACTTTTTCTTCTTTCTTAAAAAAGCTTCCGTCTTGTTTTTGCAGGTATAGTTGTCCGGGATGACCCGGCGTACCGCCAATAAAAATATCTTCCAACCCATCCCCGTTTACATCGCTCACTGCGGCTTTAGGGCCCTCCCGTGATAACATCCTCGGGATATTTCTTTCTGTATTAAAGTCAATAACACTATTTTCCTGGTGTTTATCAAAATCATTTTTAACCGGCAGAAAGAATGTTTGCTGATCAACCGGAGCTGAACCCAACACATTATTTTTTTCATTCTCTTCACGGATAGTGTGCACTTTATTGACAGGTGGATTTTTAATTTTGGTAAAAGATCTGTCAGGCCATGTGATGACCATGGAATCTATATGATCGATTTTTCCAAGCCCGATGATCATTTTATAATCAACGGAAGATTGAAACCCTCTGCTAGGAACCATTTCCCTCGTGAATATCATATTACCGGCAAAGAGTTTTACTTTACTTCCTATCCCAAATGTGTTTTTTCCTTTTCCTGCGAGAGTAATTCCCAGGTAATTGTTGTGGTTAAGTTCCCGTGAATTGTTTTTATAAACAAACGCGGGCTGATTTTCATTATTGACAACCATATCCAGGTCGCCGTCATTATCCAGATCGCCGTAAGCAGCTCCATTGGAAAAAGTAGGCGTTGAAAAACCCCATGCGTGACCAATATCAGTGAACTTTAAATTATGATCGTTTCTGAAAACCTTGTTAGCAATAGGGGTGCGTGGTATTTTCCTTAATAATTCATCAATTTCTCTCTTTTTCCCATCCAGCACCATTTTGTGAAGCGTTTCATCTGCAAAGAAATTCATGAAGTCAAGGTCAGTAACGTCCCTGTTGACCCCATTGCAAACATAAATATCATTCCACCCGTCATTGTCCATGTCAAACATCAATGCGCCCCAGCTCCAATCTGTGGCACAAACACCGCTATAGTTAGCAATGTCTTTGAACATTCCATTTTTGTTGTTTAACTGAAGGCAATTTTGCGTGTATTGATAATAAAACCCCGCCCTTAATTTGGCATTAAAAAGATCAATATTATCGAATGCTCCCGTGGTCTTTAATCTATAATCGCTTAACGGCAGCATGTCGGTTGTAAATAAATCCGGGTAACCATCGTTATTTATATCTGCAATATCGGCACCCATCGATGAAAAACTTACATGCCGCATCCAATCGGTCAGTTCATCTTTAAATGTTCCATTCTTCTGATTGATATATAAATAATCTCGTTCATAAGAATCATTCGAAACAAATACGTCCGGATAACCGTCATCATTAATGTCTCCTACAGAAACGCCAAGGCCGAAACTGATCAACGATCCATGAATGCCTGCCTGTTTTGTTACTTCTGTAAAATGTCCGTTGTCATTACGGAATAAATGATCACCTCCACCCTTTAAAAATCCTGCAACGGGCCATTCCTTCTCCGGCAGATCTCTTTTATTCGAAAAACCAAGTTGATTAACAGGGATAGGGCTATTGTTGATCATAAAACAATCCAGGTCGCCATCGAGATCATAATCAAAGAAGGAAACCTGTGTAGTGTAAGCCGAGATGTCAAGTCCGTACGATGCCGCTGATTCGGTAAAAGTAATATCGCGATTGTTGATGTACAATTTATTTTTCCTGTTGCCATTGCTCATGTGACCAGACGTACAAACATATATGTCCAGCCAGCCATCGCCGTTCACATCGGTAAAAACGACACCCGTATTCCATTTATCATCATGTATGATACCTGCCCGGTCAGAAATATCTTCAAACTGAAAATTGCCTTTATTAAGATATAATTTATTTGCACCGGCATTTGAAGTGAGAAATATGTCGGCTAAACCATCATTATTAATATCGCCAATGGCAACACCGCCACCGTTATAAAAATTTCGGAAAAGAAAACTGTTATCCTTACTACCGTCTTCGACATTGTTTTGAAAATCAACACCCGTATTTTCCAATAAGGTAAACAAAGTCTCCTCTCTTTGCTTATCGCGACAGGTGGCAAACAGTAATACAATAAAAAGTAAAAAAAACAAGCAAATCTTTCCGTCTGCTTTCATTGGTTGCGACTAAAAGTTGAATTTCAAAACTATTTTATTTATGCCGGTTTCGGTTTTTTTTTGACAGATTAACAACAATAAAACAAATTAAAAAAGCCATTAGAAAATGGCTTTTTCTGAATTGCTAATAATACTAACTGCTTAGCTGCTTATAAAAGAATTTTTAATATCCTGGATTTTGTTCCAAATTGGGATTTGCAACAAGCTGTGTTGCCGGAATTGGAAACAGCAAATATTTAGGATCGTCAGCAGACTTTAAAGCCCAGGTATTCAAATACACGCCAAACCGGATCAAATCTTCTCTCCTCCATCCTTCCCAATACATTTCTTTTTGCCGCTCAGCCAACATCGTATTGCCATCATACAAATTGCTCGTGTTAACGAGTGTCAGGGTGGCGAGAGGAGCTGCTTTCCTGGCTGTACGAAGACTGTTGATCAGTGTAACTGCGGCCGCCGTATTGTTTTGACGAAGCTGTGCTTCCGCCATCATGAGGTAAACATCGGCATAGCGGAATACCTGCAATTGATTTCCTTGCTGCCCTCCATTATAATTTTGATAGTCGGGAGGATATTTTATTATTCTGATACCGTTGTCTTCCAATGTTTGCGGATCGGGTTCAACCAGGCTCACGGCCGGATTAAATGACAAGTTATTTCCGTTTCTATCTTTGCGGGCTGCTCCATTTTCATCGAGCTGCAGACCATTCAGCAAACCAACTTTTAACCCTGACCTGTTTGTAACGCCGGGATAAGATACATTCCCTCTTCTCATTGTATCCGATGCATCGAATGAATTGTAGAAATCAGCAACGGTACTAAAACCATTCCACCCTGCATTACCATAAATAGCATCGCCGGGATGACCATTAGAATTATAATGAAGGGTCATCATCCATCTTGCATTTACACCTGCGCTATTAACGCCACCAACCTGGCTAACACCGGGCTGATTGGGGAAAGCAAGGATCGCCTCTGTACCGGGACCGAATCCATAAGCTTGGGGCAAGCCCGCCATTATTAGGACCAAAATTGTCAAAGTAATGGGTCGTCAGCGTATACCTTGCACTATTGATGATAGCTTGTCCGAGTGCTACTACTTGTTGCATGTCGGCGGCAACTGCGGCAGCAGGAGATTGCCTGTTAAGAAAAGCTTGTTTGTTTAATAAAGTTTTCATCAGCAAAAAGCGGGCGGCATCAGGATTTGCTTTGTAAGGTGCAGCTACACCGCCGGAAACAGAAGGTGTATAGGTCAGCGTAGAAATGATCGATTGCAAATTCAATATAATTGTATCCAATGCTTCCTGGGGACCCATAACCGGAGCTGCGTCAATACTATTATATTTCGCCACCGTTCTATAAGGCACCTGTCCATATAAGTTCAGATAAAAGTATTGAGCCAAACACCTAAGAAACACAGCCTGCGCTGCTTGCTCGGTACTTGGACTTGAAGCCAATACCGTGGTAGCATTACTTTCTATTTGTCCGAGGTTAATAAAAACACTCAATGCTTGTGTATGGCTACCGTCCCATGTGTGAGCATGCAGTACGCGCCAGACCCCATTATCATCCCAGTCACCTCCGCGGGTTGGCACCAGGCATTCATCAGTTACTGTTTCCTGCAATGAGAATATCTGGTCCTGGTTAGTAAACGGCGCCAACATTGAATTGTAAGCATTATTCAGCAATGCCTGTGGATTGAGTGCTCCGCCGCCGCCGCCGGAAGAAGGCGTCAAAGAGTCATGCAGGCTGGTCTTTAATTTTGTACAAGCTGTTAATGCAACCACCAGCACCGGTATAATAAAGATTTTATTTCGTCTCATTTTTATTATTTTAAAATTCAAATAATAATAATTCTTTTAATTCAAGCTAAAGTTTACTCCTACCGTAACTTGCCGTATGGAGGGATAACCTACATAGTCGATACCGATTGATGGAATGCCGGTATTAAAGAAGTCTACTTTAGAAACATTGACCTCCGGATCAAATCCTTTGTATTTGGTGAACAATAGAAGGTTGTACCCTGAAATATACACACTCGCATTCTGGATCGACTTTCCGATATCTCCGACGTTGTACTTTAATGTTGCATTGCCCAGCTTCAAATAGTTGCCGCTTTGCATATAACGTGTAGAAGCAGAAACAGGATTCGCCAGGTTCTCGGGCGTTCCGATCAATTGCTTGGAGATGTTGCTTCCATTCACAATAAATCCGAGTCCCGTTACGGATTGCAATGTATTATTGTAGATGGAGTAATCATATGCACCGTGCATATTTAATGTCAGGGTCAATTTCTTGTAACTAAATTCGGTAGTCATACCCACAATATATTTTGGATTTGGGTCACCGGCATAAGAAGTGGCGCCGTCAACAATAGCAAAACCGTCGTGATCAAATCCATGGAATTGCCGTACGAAAAAAACATCGATCGGTTGATTATTAGCGATGGCCTGGACCACGTAGCAGAAGTACCTTTCCCATTCAACTGCCCGGTAAGTACAAGTGGTGAATTTCCGACAGGGGGGAACACAAATTTGTTTTTTACATATGTTACGTTGGCCCCCAAAGTCCAGCTCATATCCTTCCTGGAAATGATCGTTCCATTCAATGAAAGTTCGCCACCTTTATTTGAGATGTAGCCATCAAGGTTCTTCCAGATCACACCGCTTGGAGCTGGCGCTGCAAGCGTACCGGGGAACAGTGGGTCATTTGTCTTTTTAAAGAATACATCAATAGAACCCGTCAACCTGTTATTAAGAATGCTGAAGTCGATGCCGCCATTGGTAGACGCTACGGTTTCCCATTTCAAATCGGGATTGGCAAAGTTGATTATACTTAAACTTCCACTTGAAGTGTATTGATAACGGTCTACGGCAGCACCGGCAGGGAAACTTTGGTTTCCCGTCTTCCCCCAACCGATCCTTAAACTTAAATTATTGAAGAAAGATACACTCCTCATAAAATCTTCGGAACTCACCGTCCACTTCACAGCTACCGCCGGGAAATAAGCATATTTATTGTTTGTACCGAATTTATTGGAACCGTCGGCTCTGAATGATCCTGAAAAACTGTATTTGTCTTTATAATTTAATTGCACCCTCGCAAAATAAGATTGCAGATCAGAAGCAGGATCATTACTGGAAGTGGATGCAAGGTTTGCTCTTTTGCCATCCTGCATATTGTCGTATAAATGAATTGGAAGTACTGTTGCCAGAGTATTGCTATAGTCGAAACCATATACACTGGTAAACTGGGTTTTATAGGAGGTAGAGTTGTATTCATATCCCACCAGGCCGGTGAAATTAACTTCGGAAAATTTTGTCGTGTAGGTAAGTGTGTGTGTAAGTGTTTGAGAAAAAAGTTGTGTATTACCCACCGCTGCTTGTCCACCTTTACCATCGGAACCTGGCACATTGTTGCCCCCGGTACCTGCCACCCAGCCCAATAATTCACCTTTTCTTACACCAGTGCTGGTGTTAACCCCGTATAAAATGCGGTATTCCAAATCAGGAACGATCTTATACCCGGCCGATATATATCCAAGCAGCGAAGTCACATTAGCAAAATCATTATAGCCATCTGAGAAAGCTAAAGGATTTACCTGGCCATTTGGGTTTACTGTGTATGTGCCGTTCGAATGCTTCATCAGCAATGTTGGATTCCACTGCAATGCATTTGATATGATATTTCCGGTGCTACCCACATCGTTCGACACCGGTGCAATCTGTTCTTTGGTCGAAGCCGCCGTGAGACCAAAATTGATAGACAATTTTTTATCAAGGAAACGATAGGAGCCATTGAGGTTACCGATATACTTATCCAGTTTGGATTTTCTTATGATGCCCGGGGTGGTAGAGGCAAGAAAAGAAGCCCTGTATCTTCCGTTTTCACTGTTACCGCCGCTGAATGCGACAGAATAGTTGGCAGAAAGCTTATGCTGAATAATCTCATCGAAAGGCTTATAGGAAGCCCCTGAATCAGAAAGCGCACCATATGTCGACAACGCCGTTCTATATTGCCCGGCATCCAATACATCCGGTTGACGCAGCAGGCCTGTATATGTTACTGAAGCGGCCGCATCAATCTTGACCGGGCCTGTAGAACCTGATCGGGTGGTGATAAGGATCACACCATTTGCCCCGCGTGAACCATATATTGCCGAAGCTGAAGCATCTTTTAATACAGATATGCTTTCGATATCGGAAGGATTCAAATAGTTCAAAGGATTTGCATCAGGCAAATTGCCCAAACCGCTGATGTTGGAAAATGTCGGCCTCGCCGATCTTCCATCCAGCGGAACACCATCGACAACATATAAGGGATTTGTTCCTGCCCTTATCGAATTATTGCCGCGGATCCTCACAGAAGTTGCGGCGCCCGGCTGGCCACTGGCAACCGTTATCTGCAAGCCGGCTACCTTTCCTTGCAATAATTGATCGGGTGTTGCGGATGGAACCTGGTTAAAATGCCTTGCGGTAACCAAAGCATATGAACCGGTAAGATCTTTTCTGCGGGCAGTCCCATATCCGACTACTATCACCTCATTGAGATTTGCACTGCCTGAAAGCGCCATCTCAACATTTACAGAAGTCACACCTTTGATGGAAACTTCCTGCGTTTCAAAGCCAACCGACGAAATAATCAAGGTTGTGATCTTCGGACCGACAGTGATAGTAAAGCTGCCATCGTTACCAGTGGTCGTGCCGGTCTGGGATCCTTTGGCAAGCACAGAAGCTCCAATTACGGGCGTTCCATCTTTTGAATCTGTCACTTTACCGGTAACCGTCTTATCCTGCGCATAAGACACCTGCAAGACAAAAAAGAAAACGGTAAATAGAATTGCTGAAAGCAGTGTTTTTGCAGACATAAGCAATCGTTTTTAGAAGTTATAATCAGTGTGTTATTCTAATGATTTCCAAAAATGGAATGACTTCACACTCTCAAGACATGAAAAGGTTCTGGTGACTTTTACTTCCTGTATTTTTAACTTGCTTAAGAAATATCTGCCTTAATAATTGGTTCTTATATCAAAAGGCACTTCGATAAGCATTACTGCTGCATTCATCAAAAACAAAGTTAAAAATCATTCACTACATAAATTTAAACTTTAAAATGTGTGGAATAAACACTTACACATCACATTTATTTGCTTAAATCTTCCGCAAACATTTCCGCAAATGTTTTCGGTGGAAAAGATTTTTTTACCCGACTTAGGCGTAAAGATTTTTACAATGATGGGGGCGGGAACTGAAGATGCAGCTTGACTTCTTATGCAATCACAGTGTTTGTCCCCTTTCTCTGATGTTGCTTTTTTAATGAATACAATTTTCCCGGGCGATGTGGCACATCATTTTCCATTTCGTTCAGATCGTCCAACCAATCTTTAATGGCAATTTTTTTTCTGAAATTTCTGCGGTCGAGTTCTATATCCAGAATAGCCTGGTAGAGATCTTGTAATTCACGGAGCGAGAATTTTTCCGGCAAAAGATTAAATACGACGGGATGTTCCATTACCTGTTCCCGTAAGCGGTTTAGACAAGTATCCAAAATTATTTTATGATCAAAAGCAAGCTGGTTGATTTCATTTACTGAATGCCAGTGCAGTTCATTATAATCTAATTGAAGCTTATGATGCTTTATATCGATCAAAGAATAATAAGCTGTTGTAATTACTCTGCCGGAAGGGTGGCGTCCAATGCTGCCAAATGTATGGACCTGCTCGAGGTAAACATCTTCCATACCTGTCCTTTCCATAAGAATTCGGTAAGAGGCGCTCTCTAAGTCTTCGTCAGGGCGAACCAGGTCACCCAGCAAAGAATACAGCCCCGCAAATTCTTCAAGATCTGATTTTATGAGCAGTAGTTTAAGTTCCTTGTTATCGTAGCCGAAGATTACACAGTCAACAGAAATGGCAATATTAAAATAATCGAGATGACTTATTTTTTCCAGCTCCGCTGTTTTCAGATTCAATTCCTTTGACATAAAAAAATTTTAGTGCCTTATTGTATCAAAATTTTTACAGACTGCATTTTATTTTTTGTCTGCACCTTTAATAAATAAATGCCGGCAGGCAAATTATCGATTTTACCTGACATTGGGATGGTATGTTTTCCTTTTGCAAGTGTCCCCGCAAAAATGTTTGCTACTTTTTGCCCATGTGCATTCCAGAGCTCCATTTGCACATTCCCTTTCTCAGGTATAAATGTCTCGGCAACGGATCCGACTTCAATCGGGTTAGGGTAAACAAATAGTTGAAGAGAATTACCTGGATTATTTACATCGATCACCGGCGTAGTAACGGCGTTCGTGAGATTGCGGTTAAGATATAAATGATATTCTCCCGGTGACAAAGTTATAGACTGCGAACCGCCGGTTGCAGTAAATGTGGTTCCCTTCAGGTAGTCATACCATGTACCTGCGGTAGGAAAAGTGAAAGCCCCTGTTTGGCTGATCACATCAAAATTTCCTACGATAACTAAATCTGATGAATCGGTAGCCGATCTTATACGCATGGATTTTAAAGGACCACTTAGATTTTGATCAATCGTTATATTATTGGCGGTAAATATATCTTTATACCAACCGTGATAACGAAGCTTTGAAAGACTGCTGTAAATATCAAATAACCGCTGTCTTCTTACCTGTTGTTTATAATCCCACAGGATCGGTTTGTTATCCAACCGGCAATTATTATTGATAGTGCCATTGGTACAATAATTGATTGACTAGTCATATCCCAGCTCTCCAAACTCCCAGATCATTTTTGGTCCGGGCATACTCATGAAAAATGCTGCACACATTTCATTACGGAGTAACGAAGTTGAAGTGTCTTTTGTAGTATAACCGCCGGAAGAATTGCCAAAGTTTATGTTCTTGTATGCCATTCTTTCTTCATCATGACTCTCCATGTAAGTTATAAGATGTGGTTTGGTCCAACCACGGAAAGAATAAAGACCTCCTGAAAAATCCCAACCTGTGGAATATCCCATTGACGCCTGGTTAAAACTATAATTCATATTTCCCCATGACATCATGCCGTAATCGGAAAGTTCGATCTCTTCATTGTTAGCAGCAAAATGTTCAAGGATACAATATGAGCCGGGGGATTTTAGTTGCATCGTATCGTAATATCTTTTCCAGATAGCGACCCTGTCCGCATGATAATCGCTGATACAACTTTCGTTTGTAGTGCTGGCTCCGCACTGAGCATTTTGCGTGAAACCTTTTGAAAGGTCCCAGCGGAATCCGTCTAATTTGTATTCCTGTAACCAGTGTTCTATCACCCGGCTGGTAAAATATCTGGTATCCAGACTTTCATGATTAAAATCGTTAAATACATTGTAAGGATGAGTCGCCGTCACATTAAACCAGGGATTATTCGCGGCCGGTTGATTGGTTGCACTATTCCAATACAAGGCGGCAAGTGGACTTTGACCCGTAGCGTGATTCAAAGCTATGTCCATGACAACAGCAATACCATTTCCATGACAAAAATCAACAAATTCTTTTAATGTATTTTTAGGGCCATAGTATTTATCAGGCGCAAAAAAGAAATCAGGATTGTAACCCCAGCTCTCATTTCCTTCAAATTCATTGAAAGGCATGATCTCAATGGCATTCACTCCCATTCTCTTGAGATAGCTTATGGTATCTTTTATCGTTTTCCAATCATGGGCTGCTACAAAATCTCTTACCAGTAATTCATAAATAACAAGATTTCTTTTATCCGGTCTTGTAAAACTGCCATTGACCCACGTATAAGCTGGTGGATTGGTTTGCAAAACACTTACTATTCCCGTCGTGAGGCCTGTTGGATAAGGTTTGAGATTGGGGTAAGTTGAAGCCGGAATATTCGGATCATTATCAATACCAGGATCTAAAATTTTTTCCGCATAAGGATCGGCGACTTTCAATGTGCCATCCACCAGGTATTGAAATGCATATTCATGTTCCTGAAGTAAGCCCGGATATGGTTAGCCACCAATAATTACCATCCGGCGTTTTATTCATGACATATTGACTTTGCTCCACCCAATTACTTCCGGTAAACTCACCGATCACCGAAACGCGATTCTTTCCCGGGGCATATAAAACCAATGTGACTTCTGTATTATTGGCTGCATAATTAATTCCATCTCTTACCCCGGCTGGAAGCGGCGCAACATTGACAGCCTGTGAAACAAAAAAACGGAGCGTATCTTTTTTTGTAATGGCAGAATCGGTAGCCTCCGCAACAATTTCCGTGTTACCCGAAACTGAAAGCATTGGATTGGCTGAAATGGTAGTAACTCCATTAGCTGTTTGTATTACTGTGCCATTCAGGTACAGTTTCATATCTGCAGTTTGGTTAGCGTTTGCCGTCACATTGATATTATCCCCAACCTGCTTAGTGATAGTTTCTGGTACGGGAATATACCGGGCTGAAATGGAGGAACTGAAAATCGAACAGCAATACTATTGTCATAAACCGGAATATACATATCGCTGCCGTCACTGTTTCGCTGAACTGTGTTACCGACGCCATCACGAAAAAGTATTGCGATCTTTCTGATAGTTTCTCCGGCAGGTACTGAAAAAAAACTACGGATATTATTTATAGTATAACTCCATTTATTCGTACCTGCAGGAGTGGCTTGCGCTGCGGCAGTCGTGGTTCCCCAGGCGAAAGGTACATACAGCCAATTGCTTCCGCTTGTACTCAGGTTGGTTATTACTCCGACATGCACATAAACATTTCCAGAAAAACCCATCAGACCCTGGTTGCCTTTCGTAGCATCAACAGTCACTGTAATATTATCGTTGTCTTTTGCAAAGGCAGGTGTCCAGGTAAGTAATTGTGCATGGGTAAAAAGAGAAACAAGGCGACACAAAAAAAGAAGTAAATCTTCTTCATAGCAATCGTTTAGACAATCTAAGATAGGAAATATGTACTTACAACACATTAATTATTTCCTTCTTTTTTACCGGTAATTCGTTTCCGGCCGAGATACTAACTTTACCTTGAAACACAAATTATGTATTCCCCAGCAGGACACAAAGAATTGCAAAAAGATACTGTTGCATTTATTAAAAAAACTGAGGGCAAAGGCATTGATGCGAAAGATATTGAAGAATTAAGAAACGTTCTTCGCTTTCATGAGTACCGCTATTATATTTTAAATGACCCGCTGATCTCCGATTATGAATATGATCAATTATATAAAGCACTTGAAAAAATAGAATCCGGAAATCCAGAGCTGATCACAGCTGATTCTCCTACACAACGTGTGGCGAAAGGACTGACCAAAGAATTTCCAACGGTGCAGCATCTCGTGCCGATGTTGTCACTGGATAATTCATACAATAGTGAAGACCTGATTGATTTTGACAGAAAAGCAAAAGAAGCTACCGGGGTTAAAGAAGTTGAATATTGTGTGGAACCAAAATTTGATGGAGGAAGCATTTCACTTATATATGAAAACGACATGCTTGATCCGAGGCGCTACCAGGGGCGATGGAGTTGAAGGCGACGAGGTAACTGACAAATATTAAACAGATCCGATCATTCCGCTTTCGGCAAAGTTTTCTGAATATGGATTGCAAGTGGCGGAAATAAGAGGTGAAGTACTGATCAACAAAGAGAATTTTGCAAAATATAATAAACAGTTGATGGAACAGGGCATTCCACCATTGGCTAATCCGCGCAATGCCGCATCAGGAACGCTTCGCATAAAAGATCCTGCAGAAGTAGGAAGAAGAAAACTTGAGGTCTTTGTTTATCATATCAGTTATTACACAAAAACGAAAGAAAGAAAATTCCAAATCAGGTGTTTGCAAACACACTCCGGTTCATTGGAAATGCTATGGGAACTTGGTTTTCGCAGCCCGAAAAAAGAAAGAAAATTTTTAAAGGTATTGATGCGGTGTATAAAATATTGCAAGGAGTTTGAAGAAAAAAGAGATGACCTGCCTTATGAAATAGATGGCATGGTGATAAAAGTAAATGATGTTGACCTGCAGGATAAACTTGGCATGACATCACATCACCCCCGTTGGGCGATTGCGTATAAATTCAAAGCAAGACAGGGAACAAGTAAATTATTAAATGTAGAATTCCAGGTTGGAAGAACGGGTTCTATTACACCTGTTGCAAAAATCCAGCCTGTGCATATCGGTGGCGTAACGGTTTCATCCATTTCTTTATTCAATGAAGATGTGATAAGAGAAAAGGATCTGAAGATCGGTGATACGGTTTTGGTGGAAAGAGCTGGCGATGTAATTCCGTATATTGTAAAATCAATGGCAGAGGTACGTACAGGAAGTGAAAAGAAAATTAATTTCCCAAAAACCTGTCCTGTTTGCGACAGTAAACTATTTAAAGAAGAGGACGAAGCAGCCTGGCGTTGTAATAATATTGAGTGCCCGGCACAGGTGGTTGAGCGTATCATTCATTTTGTCAGTAAGGATGCCATGGATATCCGCGGATTTGGTGATGCGAATGTTCGAAAATTTTATGAGCTTGGTTTTTTAAAAGACATTCCGGGCATCTATAAATTAGATTTTAAAAAAATAGGTGAGTTGGAAGGCTTTGGTCAAAAATCAATTGAGAATTTACAAACGGCAATAGAGAATTCAAAGAAACAACCTTTGCATCGTTTGATATTCGGATTGGGCATTCGGTTTATAGGTGAGACTTCGGCAAAAACATTAGCGCAGGCAGTCAATCATTTGTTTGATTTTAAAAAGCTCTCTTTAGAAGATTTGCAAAACCTGGAAGATGTAGGACCTAAAGTTGCAGGCAGCATTCATCATTTCTTTAGCAACAAAAGCAACATTGAAATGCTGGAGCAACTGGAAAAACTTGGGTTGCAATTAAATAATGTAAAGAAACAACATACTTCAGATGGCAATCTTAGCGGTCAAACATTTTTATTTACCGGCACCATGCCAACTCTGAAGCGAAGCGAAGCCGAAACTATGGTAGAAGAAAATGGCGGGCAAATACTGACTGGTGTTAGTGCGAAATTGAATTACCTGGTAGTAGGAGAAGATGCAGGAAGTAAATTGGATAAGGCAAAAAAATTGAATACGGTCAAGATTATCTCCGAGGAAGAGTTTTTGAAATTGATAAAGAAAAAATAGTTTAAACCATGCTACAATTTTCGACATTAAAATTTCTGAAAGATCTAAAAAAGAATAACAACAAACCCTGGTTTGATGCACATAGAAAAGAATATGAAGGAGCAAAGAATGATTTTGCCTCCTTCATTCAAAAAATAATTGATAGTCACGGTAAAAAAGATAAAACTATCGCCAATCTCAAAGCCAAAGATTGTACTTTTCGCATAAACAGGGATGTCCGGTTTTCAAAAGACAAATCTCCTTACAAAGACAATATGGGTGGCTATATGAGTCGTGGTGGCAAAAAATCTCCTTTTGCCGGTTATTATTTTCACTGCCAGCCCGGACGATGTTTTACTGGCGGAGGTCTATGGATGCCCATGCCTCCTGAACTGAATAAAGTAAGACAGGAGATTGATTACAATTTTGCGGAGTTCAGGAAGATCATCGGTTCTAAAAAATTTAAATCAATATATGGCGACCTTTCCCGGGAAGCAGAATATGTTTTAACCCGTGTTCCCAAGGGTTACCAACCGGATAACCCAGCGGCTGAATACCTGAAGCTGAAAAGTTTTGTTGCGCTCGTCAAATTAAAAGATAGTGATCTCACATCAAAGGATCTCGTAAAAAGAACGACAACGGCATTTGAAGGTTTACAACCTTTAATTGAATTTATTAATGAAGCGATCGTCTGATAAATGACTTACACGTATATCTACGAGGGTTATTCACATTCCATCTGATCCTGGACACTCCCTTTCACAATTCGATATATAAATAAATCGTTAAGCGACTTGATGCAAGGTAACGTGATTTGTATCTTGTTGCTTGAAAAAACGAACCTTATGAAAAAAACTATACTTGCACTATTACTTGTTGCCATCATTATTTCATCTTCCTGCAGCCGGAAATATTACACTTCGTCGTTCTTTGATCAGCAAACAGCCAATCATAAAACGATCGCGGTGCTTCCTTCTGAAATAGTTTTTACGGGTAAACAACCCAAAGATCTTTCAGGGGAGCAAATTGCTACTATGGAAGAAGAAGAAAGCAAAGCCTTTCAGCAAGCATTGTACGGCAATATTCTTCAGTATGCCAATTCAAAAAAATATTACATGTTCGTCGGCGTGCAGGATATTAATACTACCATGAATTTTCTCAACGAAAACAACATCTCAGTAAGGGACTCATGGAAAATGGATGACAAAAAATTAGCATCAATACTTGGGGTGGATGCAATTGTGCGCATGCAGATCAGGCAGAAACGTTATATGAGTGATTATGCCTCCTATGGAGTGTCCGTTGGCCGGGATATTATAAGAAACTCCCCGATCGGAAATAAATTACCGATACCAGCCAGACTGGGCAAAACCGAAGACATCTACGCTTATTGCAGTGTTGTCAGCAACAGCATTACATTATGGAATAATAATTATAAAAGTGCTGCTGACTGGAATAACCCTTCTAACGTGATCATTGAGAACATCACCGATAATTTTGGAAGAAATTTTCCCTATAAGAAAAGAAGGTAAGGCTTGCGGGCCCCGATTGTCTCTTCATCGATAAAGAATTTCCCAGGACGAAACAAGCCCCGCATTCCCTGGGTCACTTCCCGATTTCTAAATTTCCAAAATCTTCTATTTAAAAAACTTTTTCAGTCTGACAAGTTCCTCACCGGCATTTGAGCTTAGTTGATAAAACAAATCCTTCCACTCAGGGTTTATATTTTCAATCAAAGAAATTTTATTTTTCCGTGATCCGGATTTGATTTGATTTTCTCTACTAAATGCGTCGGATACCAGGCCAAAGATTTCAAAATATACCAGCTTAGTAATGTTATATCTTAGTGTGAAACTGTTAGCATAAAATCCATTTCTGTGTTCAAGCACTCTTTTGTATAGATCGTTTGTTGCGCCGCAATAAAAAACTGTATCATGTGCGTTTGTCATTATGTGAAGTAGCCCCGCCATTTGTACTAACTATTACATTAATGTTTTACTTTAAAATTTTCTTTTGCGAGCCCGCCATTTGTACTAACTATTACATTAATGTTTTACTTTAAAATTTTCTTTTGCGAGCCCGCCAGATCCCCTGTCTTATAAGCACTTTTCGAAGCAAAGCAAGTTCCTTCGATTTGCGGAGTTTGCTTCAAAATTTATTGGGATCAAATAAAGCAGGAGTTATCCCTTATCAGCCCAATAAATTTTTCGCAAGTAAATACTCCGCGATCTGCACAGCATTGGTTGCTGCACCTTTGCGAAGATTATCTGAAACAATCCACATATTGAGTGTTTTTGGCTGTGTTTCATCTCTCCGTAATCTACCCACGAACACTTCATCTTTTTCATGTGCGTCCATCGGCATAGGATATTTTTGAGTGGAAGGATCATCTACCAACACAACTCCGGGAGCTTTGCATAATATATTTTTTACTTCTTCAATGTCAAATTCTTTTTCAAATTCAACATTTACACTTTCGCTATGCCCACCAACAACTGGTATGCGAACCGTTGTTGCAGTAACCCTAATTGAATCATCCCGCATGATCTTTTTTGTTTCATTGACCATTTTCATTTCTTCTTTTGTATAATCATTATCCAAAAAAACATCAATCTGCGGAATTACATTAAGATCGATCGGATATTTATAGGCTCTTTCACCCACGACACCCTGTCTTTCATTCATCAATTGTGTCACAGCTTTAACTCCCGTACCGGTAACACTTTGATAAGTTGAAACAACAATTCTTTTAATACCATATTTCTTATGAAGAGGGTTTAATGCAACCACCATTTGAATAGTAGAACAATTGGGATTGGCAATGATCTTGTCGTCCTTTGTCAATATATCTGCATTGATCTCGGGAACCACCAATGGTTTGTTTGGATCCATTCTCCAGGCTGATGAATTATCAACCACCGTGATCCCCGCCTCTGCAAATTTCGGCGCCCATTCCAATGAAGTATTGCCACCGGCAGAGAATATCGCAACGGCAGGCTTTGCTGCAATAGCATCCATCATGCTTACCACTTTATATTTTTCCCCTTTGAATTCTACATCCTTTCCAACCGATCTTTCCGAAGCAACCGGAATTAATTCGGTTATGGGAAAATTTCTTTCTGCCAATACTTGTAACATTTTGGTACCAACTAATCCTGTGGCGCCGACTACTGCGACTTTCATTTTGAATTTTTATTAGCCCCTCTCCCTCGGAGAGGGTTTGGGGTGAGGTTAAAAAAAAACCTCCCGATCAGGAAGGTCTGCTATTCTTTATATGGTTACATACAACTAAGCCGCAAACCTTTCGCCGGAGGCGGAATGTTTCTTTTGTGCTTCGTATGTTTCTTTATCATCATTGCGCGGCGAAGATAAAGACTAATGAAACTATCGCCAAACAGATCTGATATTTGGCAAACAACTGTTCGCTGATGAATAAAATAGTCGTACTTTAAATGATCAAAACCACCGGAACTACTAAACCGTTCTGGTCCTGCTTATGAGAATAGAACAGGGCATTATTGTTTGTCATTCTTTAATTTTATTGCCTGGTCAGCCCAGGCACAGTTTACCGATAATTTTTCGATGGCGATTTTACTGATAACCCGGCATGGGTTGGGAATACTGCCGATTGGACTATTAACCCTTCGCTGCAATTGCAAAGCAACAATCTGTTGTCAACAGCGCTTTTTATCTAAGTACAGCCAGCGCTTTGGCCACGACAGCCCAATGGGAATTTTATTGCCAGATCACATTCAATCCATCTTCTGCCAATTACATTGATGTATATCTTACTGCCTCAGCAAGCGATATCACACAAACCGCCACTACAGGTTATTTTGTAAGGATCGGTAATACGAATGATGAGATCTGTCTTTACCGCAAAAATGCAGGCGGCACAAGCTTCCCTTATTATTGATGGTGCAGATGGGATATCTAAATACCAGCAACAATGTAATGAAGATAAAAGTGATCCGTGATGCTGTCCAATCAATGGACATTTTCCGAGACCTGACGCGGTACCGGCAGCAATTATGCAAGTGAAGGACCGTAACAGATGCGACATTCACCACATCGTCGTTTTTTGGCATATGGATACATCAAAGCACTGCCAGTTTTTTTCAGCGACATTTCTTTGATGATTTTGAAGTAAAAACTTATGTGCCGGATGTCACACCACCATCCATTATATCTGTTACTGCCACATCTGCCAATAGTGTTGATGTATTATTCAATGAACCCGTTCAATCTGGCAACCAGCCAAACACTCAATAATTATAGTGTCAATAATGGTATAGGAAATCCGGTCATCGGCTATTCGCGATGCATCAAATAATGCATTGGTCCATTTAACTTTTGCAAACAATTTTCCCAATGGCGTACCTGCACCATTACCGTTAATGGCGTGCAGGATCTTTCCGGCAATGCTATCAGCAATGGCACGGCACATTTAGTTATTATATCAGCCCAGCGATATGATATAGTGATTGATGAGATCATGGCCGACCCAACACCGCAGGTTGGGTTGCCAAACAATGAATGGATCGAACTGAAGAACACAACAGCATTTCCTATTAATCCTGCAGGGATGGAAGATCAGTGATGCGACAGGCACAAGCGGGGCAATGCCCAATTTTGTTTTGCGTCCTGATAGTTTTGTAATTGTTTGCACCGGTAGCGCCGTTGCTGCTATGTCCGCTATTTGGAACAACGATTTCTGTGACAAGCTTTCCCTCATTAAATAATGATGGAGACCAGATTTCATTAAAAGATGCTGCGGGAAAACCATTCATGCGGTTGTCTATGATAATTCCTGGTACCAGAATGAATTGAAAAAAGATGGAGGCTGGACATTAGAGATGATCGATACAAAAAGTCCCTGTGCAGGCGGTAGCAACTGGAGAGCAAGTGTTAGTGCTGCCGGCGGAACTCCCGGAAAGAAAAACTCTATTGATGCGGTCAATAATGATGCAGACATGCTCCGCAATTAAAAAGAGCATATACAACAGATAATATTACAATAGTTTTGGTTTTCGATGAGCCGTTAGATAGTCTGAAGTGGAGCAACCATTGCCAATTACAGTATTGATGGAGGATTGACGATCATCAGCGCTGTAACATTAGGACCCTTATTTGACCAAGTGCAATTGAAAGTAAATTCTCCAATGCTCGCAAATACTGTTTATACATTACTGCAAGTAATGTAACTGATTGCAAAGGCAATATCATAGGCAGTATCAATAAAGCCAGGGTTGGTTTGCCTGTGGATGCGGTCAGCAGGAGAAATGATCGTCAATGAAATTTTATTTAATCCGAGATCCGGCGCTTATGATTATGTCGAGTTTTATAATAAAAGCAATAAAATATTTGATGCATCAAAATTGTATATTGCCAACCGCAACAGCAGTAATGTGATCAGCTCTATTAAACAACTTCGTCCGGCCGCCTGGTTGGTATTTCCGGAAGATTATATTGTGATGACAGAAGATGCGGCCAGCCTTTCATGAAATATCTTGTAAAAAATCCTGATTGGGTGTTGACGCTTTCTTCTTTGCCTTCTTTTCCTGATGATAAAGGGTTTGTGATTGCTTTTAAATTTCCAGGGAAACGTAGTGGATGAAGTGGATTATGATCATCACTGGCATTTTAAATTAATAGATAATGAAGATGGCGTTTCCTTGGAAAGAATTGATCCGGATGGTCCATCACAGGATGAAACCAACTGGCATAGCGCCGCATCAACAGCGGGATATGGGACACCGACTTATAAAAATTCTCAATACAAATTGCCTGAATGCGTATCAACGCAACGATCGAAGTGGTTCCCAAAGTTTTTTCTCCTGATAATGATGGCCATGATGATATTGCGACTATTCAATATAAGGTTACTGAACCGGGCTTATGTTGCAAACATCACCATCTTCGATGCAGCCGGAAGACCTGTTAGTAATCTTGTCCGCAATGGAACATTGGATTAAAGCGGTTACTGGAACTGGGATGGTCTTGATGATAAAGGATTGAAATTACCGGTTGGCACTTATATCATTTTTACTGAGATATTTAATCTGCAGGGAAAGAAAGAGAAGTTTAAAAATGTTGTAGTGCTTGCGAGAAAATTAAATTGACGAATTCCAGCAAAGAAAAAAATTCTCATTCCGATAAACAGGTTAGCTGGGCCGGGAAAAAATTCCTCACTCAAAAAATTATTCACCTTAGAAAAGACTGGCATACTTTTTCTATCTATAGTCTGACAGGCATTATTACATTATCAAAATAATCCTACTTTTTTTTCAGACAGGTCAATTCCTCTTCAACAAAGTGATAAGGGAGATGAGGTTATGTTTAAAGATTTTAAAAATACGATTGCCGCGGCCGTTCCGGAAATAATTAGTTATGGAAAAGAACGGTTTTTGAAAACCCGGGATGAAATAGAGGGTGAATTCCGCTATTATTCTTATGCCCAGGTTCTGGAACTGATGCGACCGTTTTCATCGGATGATAAAAAAATGGAAACATTGCCACCGGAACTGGTGCTCGCTATCATCCAGGAAGATTCCTCGCAGTTAGAAGAAAATTATTAAACCATGCTGCCAGAATTTTAAATTTTCTTTTAGGGCAAAGTGTGTAATTTTCTTTCATGAAGCCCCAACGCTGCCTGCTTTTACACCCCGCCTTTGTTGCCTTTCTTGCGTTACTATTATTAAATGATCTTTATTTAAAGTATGCATTTCATAACTGGTTGACAGGAAAGCTATCCGATTTTGCGGGATTGTTTGTCTTCGCAATATTTTTTTCAGTTTTTTTCCCTGCATATAAAAAAACTGTGTTTGTCTTTACTTGTTTATTTTTTCTATGGTGGAAATCGCGGTTCAGCGATTCATTCATTTATTTTCTTAACACCGATCTTTTATTGCCTGTCCATCGTGTTGTTGACTATACAGATTCATTAGCATTAGCCGTGCTTCCTTTTGCTTACCGGGTCAAGCCCATTGCGGGTACGTCATCTTTTATAAGACCAATGGCAGTCTATTGTATCGGCATCGTGTCTTTTTTTTCCTTCTGCTCTACCTCTATGCCACGTCAACTTATGTACTATCCCTATCGGCAGAACGAGGTTCATTTTGGTGAACAATATTCAACCGCAAAGACTGAAAATGAAATTTTAGAAAAACTAAGAAGCGCCGGAATCAACTATCACAGGGACTCTGTACGCTATTATCCCGTTAGAGAATATGACTTTTATCGGCATATCATTGGCCGAAATGATAGCGCAGGAATATGGCAGCCTGTCCCTAACAACAAGGACTCATCGCTTTTTATAAAAAGGGCACAAGAAATATTCTACGTGCTGCCGGAATATGTTATAGAGGTAGATACTTTACGTAACGTCGAATTTACTATCTACAAAAACAGCAAAAGGAAAAAATCAACTTCTATTTATCTCGAATCTTTTCAAACAAACAATTTCCATAGATATGATGATTATACTAAACTCCGCAAAAAGTATAGGAAAAATTTCAAGGAGCTTTTTGAATAGGCAATTTGTGCAGGTCAACGTTCAGTTCGTAATTACACTAGTTCGATCTCAAAACTCACCAGATCTTTAAACTGTTGTATCCTCTTATCAATATCATCTTTGGTAATTTCTTTTAATCGTGTAGGTCCGAATTTTTCCACACAAAAACTGGCCATAGCTGAACCGACAATGATAGCTGTCTTCATATTTTCAAAACTGATGTCTTTTGTTTTTGCCAGATATCCCATAAAGCCACCGGCAAATGTATCACCGGCACCGGTAGGATCAAATACTTCTTCCAATGGCAAAGCGGGTGCAAAAAATACCTCATCGCCATGAAACAATAAAGCGCCGTGTTCTCCTTTTTTGATGATCAGATATTTGGGGCCCATTTCCATAATGACCTTGGCTGCTTTTACCAGTGAAAACTGCCCGGTCAATTGCCTGGCTTCCGCATCATTCACCATCAGCATATCTACATATTTCAATACAATTTTCAGATCGGCCATGGCGGATTCCATCCAGAAATTCATGGTATCCATCACAATCAGTTTTGGTCGTATTTTTAATTCCTGGATCACATTTAATTGCAGCTTCGGCATCAGGTTACCCAGCATCAGGAATTCAGCGCCCTGGTAACTATCGGGAACTTTCGGATCAAAATCGGCCAGTACATTCAGATCAGTGATCAAGGTATCACGGCTATTCATATCCTCATGATAACTTGCCACTCCAGAAAAAAGATTTTTTATCCGGTACTATTTCAACCCCATCCAGATGCACCCCTCTTTTTTTCATCTCATCCATTTCTTCCTTCGGAAAATCATACCCGACAATCGAAATCTGTTGAACCGGTGTATAAAATTAGATGCGGCATAAGCCACATAAGTGGCGGAACCACCCACTATCTGATCGTTTTACCAAAAGGAGTTTCAATAGCATCAAAGGCCATAGTGCCCACGGAAATAAGAGACATATCAATCTTAAATTTTAAATTTCAAATTTGAAATTGGCGCGCAAACGTACATGAATTTGTGGATTAATAAGCTCCTTCAATTCATATATTTGACCCCATTGACTTATTTGAAGGATATGACCAATTTATCTTATTACTATTTATCTTTGAATCATGGCCAAAGCACCAACGTAAAAAAGCTTCTAAAAAAGATCTGATCGTTCAGAAAGCAGCCCTTATGTTCAGGGAAAAAGGCTTTCCTGCTACCTCTATGCGTGATCTTGCCGAAAGTGTAGGCATTGAAGCGGCCAGCTTGTATAATCATATTCAATCTAAGTCAGAAATATTGCAACAGATCATTTTCCGTATTTCAGATGATTGCAACAGCAACCTTGCCGAGTTGGACAATGCGGGTTTATCAAACCTGGCAAAAATTGAATCGGTTATCCGCTTCCATATTCAAATGATGCTGCATCGGTTTGAAGACTATCATGTCATGATCAATGAATGGATACATTTGGAAGCGCAACCACTTGCTGATTTTATCAGCCAGCGCCGCACTTATGTACAACGACTCGAAAGCATAATTAATGATGGTATTGCTGCTAAAGAAATAAAACAGATACTTCCATACGTTGCCGTCCTAACGATTTTATCGGCTGTTCGCGGTCTCGAATTCTGGCATCGCAGCCAAAAAAGCTATAGCCCCGAAGAATTAGAAGAAAATATGGTGGCTTATCTTATTGGTGGATTGAAAGCGTGATTAAAGAACCTGAAGTCGAAAATCAAAATTGATAACGACCGTCTTTTACTTTTTAGTTTTTAATTACTTTGTGCTCTATGTCCATCCACTTTCATAAGCTTGCTGTCAAAGAGATCAATAAGGAAACGGCCGATTGCGTTTCCGTTTTATTTGAGGTTCCCGATGATCTGAAAGAAATATTTCAATTCAAACAAGGCCAGAGCCTCACGATGCGGACATTCGTCAATGATGAAGAGGTTCGCCGCACCTATTCGATTTGCAGCACGCCTTTAGAAAATAAATGGCGGGTAGCCATCAAAAAAGTTGAGGGCGGGCTATTTTCTTCTTTGGCAAATGAACAATTAAAAGAAGGAGATACACTTGAGGTAATGCCACCTGTCGGAAAGTTTTATGTTGAACTGGATCCGGCACATAAAAAAAACTATCTCGCTATCGCAGCAGGCAGCGGCATCACGCCGGTTATTTCTATCATTAAAACGACATTGCAAACAGAGTTGAAAAGCAATTTTACTTTAGTGTATGGCAACCGCAGCCGCAACTCAATTATTTTCTTCGAAGAACTGGAGGCTTTAAAAAATAAATATATTGAACGATTAAATTTTATCAATATACTAAGCCGTGAAAGAACCGATGCCCCAATAAATTTTGGCAGGATAACGCAGGAAAAACTGATCGAACTTTCAAAACTTGTTGATTATACCGCAACCGATGAAATATTTATCTGCGGTCCTGAAGAAATGATCTTCGCTGTAAAAGCTTTTTTAGAACAAAAAGGTATTAACAATAAGAAAATTCATTTTGAATTGTTTACTGTGCCCGGTGAGAAACGATCAACCGTTACAACAAAACAATCAACAGTTGATAGCGGGCCAAAAAGCAAGATCACTGTAAAACTCGATGGAAGAAGTTTTGATTTTGATCTCTCATTGAATAATGATACTCCCATTCTTGATGCCGCTTTGAAACAGGGCGCTGATCTACCCTTTGCGTGCAAAGGCGGTGTGTGCTGTACCTGCAAAGCAAGGCTGATAGAAGGCGAAGTTACGATGGACGTTCACTGGGGCTTGGAAGATGAAGAAGTTGAACAGGGATACATTCTTACCTGTCAATCTCATCCTAAAACAGAAAGGGTGATCATTGATTATGATATAAAATAGCAACGCGGCTTTACAGCTGCCATTCGATGGCCAATATGCTCGCATCTCTTGCAATGTGAAAAACCTGTAAGCCTGCTTCCTTAGCACCGACCATATTTTTCTTGGTATCATCAAGGAATAATGTTTCGGCAGGGTCAAGCTTATTTTCGTTTATTACCAGGTTAAAAATGTCAACGTCCGGTTTGCTCATACCTACTTCATGCGAATAATATGTTTTTTCAAAAAAATCTTCGAGAAACATTCCCGTTTGCGCATGGATCTGTTCCTGGAACCGGCGATAGTGAATAAGGTTAGTATTGCTAAGCAGGAACAGGCGATATCTTTCTTTTAGCTTTCGCAGCAATTCAATCCTTTCCTCCGGAAAATCGAGGAGCAATGCGTTCCATGCATTGACGACTTGTTCATCCGTTAATGGCTTTGGTGATAATGATCGTATGGATTGAATAAATGCAGCATCATCAATTTTCCCCATTTCATATTCTTTAAAAAAAGCGGAGATATGATGCTGTGTCAGGTAAACCGATAGATCTTCAATACCCAATTCTCTTAGCGCATCTTCGGTTCGCTTCAGATCAATATTTAGCAATACGCCACCCAGATCAAAAATGATATTCTTTATACCTTTCAATTCTGTTATGATTTGATTTTATTTCTCATCTTTTACACAACGAAAACCTGTGTGTTCAAGTCCCGTATCAGGCGATGTTTTCATTCTTGAAGTAACACGATACCCCTTGCAATAAGAAGCATTGCACATGAACGAGCCCCCTCTTACTACTTTCTTAGGAACAGTTGGTTCCATCGGGTCATAGCTGCTTGAAGGGCCTTTAGGGTTTTCTGAAAAACTATTTTTCAGTTGTTGGTAATAATCATTCCTGTACCAGTCGCTGCACCATTCCCACACATTACCCGCCATATCATATAACCCAAAGGCATTAGGCTGAAATGATCTTACAGGAGACGATCTGTCAAATTTATCCCAGTCAGTATTTTTATCAGGAAAACTTCCCTGCCATGTATTCGCTTTTGGTTTTGCAGTTTCAATATCTTCATTACCCCACGGATATTTATTATCCTTCAATCCTCCTCTTGCAGCCCATTCCCATTCTGCTTCGGTTGGCAAACGCTTACTTGACCATTTGCAATATGCCATTGCATCGTCCCATGATATATGAACAACAGGGTAGTTATCTTTTCCGTTGATATTGCTCTTAGGTCCTTCAGGATGTTTCCAATCAGCGCCCTGTGTCCAGCTCCACCATTGCGAAGCATCGTTCAAAAGAACGGTATGATCCGGCGGCGTAAATACAAGTGATGAAGCCACCAATTGACTTTCATCCGGCTTAGGTGTGCCAGCGGGTAATTGTTTTTTTAATTCCTCCCAATCCGGTTTTTTTTCTGCAGTCGTGATATATCCTGTTGCATCCACAAACTTTTTGAACTGTGCATTGGTCACTTCCGTCGCATCCATCCAGCACGTGTTTACTTTTACTTTATGCTGAGGATATTCATCGGGCCTTCCTTCATTATCTGAAGCGCCCATCATAAATTCACCTCCCGGTATCTTTACCATTCCTTCCAGGGAATTCTCTCCCCTGATTATTTTGGATGTATCTGATGAGACGGCCAAACGTGAAGGCATATTGGTCTCGCATGAAACAGTATCATGGGTTGTAATGTCGTTATCGCTATTTTTTCCTTTACACTGCGTAAATAAAAACAATAACAATAGATATGTAAAAAGCCGGTGTTTCATTTTTTCAATCTCTTTCAACACTATTTCGTTTTTCTTTGAGCAAATAACCAACTCATCAGTTCCGGTTCGGCAAAAGCGCTGTCCCAGCTATTATGATTGGCGTTCGGATATAAAGTAAACTTCACTTTTGCACCTGCTTTCTTTAATGCGTTCACCATATTCTCCGAATGCGAAGGTATCACTACATCATCTTTCCCTCCATGAAAGATCCACCAGCTCACATTTTTCATTTGCACAGCATTTGATGGATCAGCACCACCACAGATCGGAAAGGCTGCGGCAAAAATACCCGGCATTCGTCTTACCAATTCAAATGTTCCCATTCCACCCATCGATAAACCACCTATATACACCTGGTCTTTTTTAATTGGATAGGTCTGCAGTACAAACGTTACCAGTTCTGTCACAAGCGTCATATAAGTTGTAGGAGGTCCGTCGGGAAGAAAAGTAAACGTTCTCTTCCCTGTTGTATCATGCATTCTCAATACATTACTCCAGTAACTGGTTGTCGTGCATTGCGGAAATATTATAATGGCTTTATATTTATTTCGTATATCGTCTTTCAAAAACAACTTCGCACCATGCACCAATTGCTTTTCATTATCTCTTCCTCTTTCACCCGCACCATGTAAAAAGAAAATGACAGGATATTTTTGTGTGCTATCATAATCCAGGGGATATAAAACACGATAAGGCAATGTATCGCCTCCCTGCACCACCCACTTTTTCTCATATAACGAGAGGTCCTGTGATCTTGAAGATGCCGCGAATAGTAAAAAAATCAGGCCAACTATCCATTTCATAACTATCCATTAATAAGTTGTCCGGTATAAATTATCGATCTTTCTTCCCTGTTGTTTCTTCAAAGGTATCTGCAACCCGTTTGTTTTTTCCAGCCAGTTGTTTAATTCGTCACGCAACTGCAGCCCGATTTTGTCCATAGCTTTATCACGAATCAGGTTATTCATTTCATAGGGATCACTTTCTATATCATATAATTCGTTGATATCCCAGATGCCGTTATAAAAAATGTATTTATACTTGTCTGTGCGTACAGCAAAGGTGGTCGGTGTCTGTGGAAAAGCCTGTTCCCAATAGTATTCATAAAAAATTTTATCCCTCCATGCGACGTTCTCACCTTTTAGCAATGGCAAAAAAGATTCACCCTGCATTTGTGAAGGTTTGGGGATACCCGCGATCTCCAAAAATGTTGGCGCCAGGTCAATGTTCAATATCATTTGCGGAATGACCGATCCAGCTTTTATCAAACCCGGAGCCCATGCCAGTAACGGTACACGCATACTTGCTTCGTAAGCATTTCTTTTATCTATCAACCCGTGCTCGCCAAATTGGAAACCATTATCGCCCATGTATACGATCATGGTATTATCAGCCAGTCCATTTTTTTCAACCCATTCCATCACATGCTGAATGCTTTCATCCACTGCCTGCAATGTTTCAAGGTACAGATGATAAAATTCATCAAAGGGAATTTGCCCATGATACATATAATCTACGCCATGCCAGCTATACCGCTGTTCCCTTACCCATCTCGGAATATCTTTATAGTTGACCGCAGTTTTTGGAGCCGTAGGAATACCATATCGCTTGCTACTGTCAGTAACTGTGAGATACATTGATGGCGGGCAAACTACCGGAAGGTTTTTATATTTTCCGATATGTCGTTTGGCCGGCATGAACTCCGCATGAACGCCTTTGTGTGACAGGTATAAACAGAAAGGTCCATTCTTTACACTACTCATCCAATTGATCGCCCTGTCTGTCAATTCATCAGTTATATAATTATTGCTGTCAAGTTTCTCATGTTTGCCATTAACATTTAAAGTGTTTCCATAATAGACACCCTGCCCTTCAAAGCTTACCCATTGATCAAAACCCGGCTGTGGCATATCGCCGGTGTTACCCATATGCCATTTGCCCATAAAGGCGGTTTTATAACCTTTCTTCTGCATGTATTGAGGATAAAAGGTAAGATTATTCGGCAATGGAGCCGAATTATCAACGACAGTATGTGTATGCGCATATTGGCCTGTCAATATAGAAGCCCGACTGGGCGAGCAAAGTGATGTTGTAACGAAAGCATTTTTTAAATGCGCTCCTTCCTTTGCCATACGATCCATGCCCGGCGTTTGCAGACCCGGTACCGCATTCGTAAACCCCATGAAATCGTAGCGGTGATCATCGGAAAGAATAAAAATAATGTTCATGGGTTTCTTTCCTTTTTGTGCCTGCAGATAAAATGGCATTGCGAGAACCAGTGCCGTGAACGAAAGAAAATACTTTTTCATGTCAGTGATTTTAGATTTTTCTGAAAGATCCCGGATCCATAGCAGTGGTGGTACAGACTTTTAAGCAACTTATAATCTAAAGGCGGAAGATATAAATAAAAAAAATTGCTACTTCAATTGACATTATTGCAAATGCGGGCTTTCAAATCCTAGCTTTTTCAACCCTTGTTTTATTTCAGGGCAGCTCATAAATAAGTTCCATAATAAACCACTGCGATAGTTCTCCATCATCACAACGATCGGGCCCTGGTCAATGGCAAGATAGCGCGGAGGAAACCAATCGGCCGATTCACTGAACGCATCATAAAAACCATAAGGTCCCCATAATTTATCTTTCATATCATTGTACCAATGCTTCATAGCTGCCATAGATTGTTCCGGTGTATAGGGAAAAGAAGACAATGCTGCCGTGGGAGCAATAACACCGAGATCTCTTTTTTCAGACGGCGCATGACCGGCATATCCTTTCATGGAATAACTCGATGTCAGCCCCCAATCATCGGGGCCATAGCCTTTAAAATGTTTCGGATTATCAACACACCATTGATAATTGATCAGCGCCTGGTTTTTATTTTGTATCCAGTAATCAGCATACTGATCTTTCAGTCCGCGAGGATCCAATCCGAGATAAGAATAATGCGCCCAGAATAACGGTCCTCCATTTACCGCATCGCCCTGCTGACGCAATTCCAACTTATATCCGCCATACGAAGGAGGATTATCTTTTATCTTTCCATTCTCCGCCCATCCTTCGTGATAAACTTCAGCAGGCACTCCATGTGTCGGCGATGATGCAGCCAGCACATACATGATCAAACATTCATTGTATCCATGCACGGCAAAATTCATTTTCCATTCATTATTCGGGCTCCAGTGCCAGTACAAAACATTTTTTCCATTGCGGTACCAATCGAACTCCACTTCTTTCCATAGCTTATCAACCCGCGCTGCTAATGCCTTTTCTTCCGCGTTTCCATTCTGAAAATATTGCCGTACACATAGCAAGCCTTGTATCATAAAAGATGTTTCAACAAGATCGCCACCATCATCGTTTTTGCTAAAGGGATAAACTTTTCCGGTTTCACCCTGCCACCAATGCGGCCACGCTCCATGAAAGCGATCTGCCGTTTCAAGAAAATGAATAATCTTTTCCAATCTTTCTCTTCCTTCAACACGAGTAATAAAATTCCGTTCAATACCCACTAATATGCCCATCACTCCAAAACCTCCGCCACCGCTTGTAACTATGTTTTTATTGTGAGTAGGATATACATCATCGGCATGAAATCGTTCTCTTGCCAGCCCGCTGTTAGGTTCAGCGCCATCCCAGAAATATTGAAATGTCTGGCGTTGTACTTCAGTAAACAATTTTTCATCTTCTGCGGCCAGGTGAGTCGTATCCTTAGTTGCTTTCTTAGAACCGCTGCAGGAGATCACCAACAGAATTATAAATATGTAAAAAAACCGGCTAAGTTGTTTTGCTTTCATGATATATCTTTTGCAATAAAAAAAGAAGAGGATGGTGGCCGCTTAGCCATGTAAAAATAGTAAAAGGCATACGGTTATTATTTTTTTGAAGTAACTGTATGTCTCTCCTCTGAATTATTTATTTGCCTTGCCCAGGTTATACAAAGCGCTAATAAAGCGTCCGGCAAAGGCTTGTTGTAAAACCTTAATTTATCTATCCGGCCCGTCATTGCCGCAAAAGTTACATCAGTACTCACCGGCATTCCGGCCAAATTATAATTAGCGCCAATTAACACTTCGCTGGGCTCATAGGATTTTTGATCAGCATTTTGTAGTGCTTCGCACTTTGACTTCAAAGTCTTTGATCTGCTCCGAAAATCAATATGACGGTTCAGGCTATTTTTCCCAAACGACTTTTCCCGACTTTACGTCCTCTGAGTTGCCTCCAATCATAATAGAAAATTCTCCAGGTTCCCAGGCATATTGAAGATCGGTGTTATAAAACTTAAGGTCTGCGGTTGTAATATTGAAAGAGATAGTTCGGGATTCGCCGGGCTTCAATTCGATCAATTGAAACCCTTTTAATTCCTTCACCGGTCTTGCTATACTGGCGACAGGGTCTCTTATATATAATTGTACTGCTTCTTTACCCGCATATTTTCCGGTATTCGTTACTGTTATGCTGGCTGTCAGCGTTTGATTTCCCTTTAATGAATTGCTGCTGAGCTTCAAATCGCCATAAGAAAAACTTGTATAGCTTAGTCCATAGCCAAACGGGAACAACGGGCTGTTCTCCACATCAAGATAATTGCTGCGAAACTTCTGAAAATTATCTCCGGGATTTGGCCGGCCTGTATTCAAATGATTATAGTAAATGGGCACCTGGCCGACATTTCTTGGAAAACTTGTTGTTAATTTCCCGGAGGGATTATAGCCGCCGAATAAAACATCGGCAATTGCATTCCCCGCCTCATGTCCCGCATGCCATGTAAATAGAATAGCATTGGCGTTTTCTTTTTCCCAGTTTAAAGTCAATGGTCGTCCACTCATAATAACTAGCACTAATGGCTTACCTGTTTTTTTTAATTCTTTTAAAAGATTGACCTGGCTGGCAGGAATATTGATATGTGAGCGGCTTGCTGATTCTCCACTCATTTCTGATGCCTCTCCTACCACAGCAACGATCACATCGGAACGATTTGCAATGGCCACTGCTTCATCAATCATTTCCTTCGGTGATCGCTTATCAATATCTATTCTTGTTCCGAATACATTTATTTTTTTGGCAAAAGCGGTATCATCAGAAATGTTCGCGCCTTTGGCGTATAAAATATTAACTCCTGCTCCTCCCATATTCTTCATGCCCTCAAACACAGGTATGGAAGTTGACGAGTTACCAGAAACAGCCCAGGTTCCAAGCATATTGCTTTTATCATTTGCCAAAGGACCGATCAAAGCGATGGTTCCAGATTTTTTTAATGGAAGAGTACCCACCCCTGCCCCTCCCGGGAGGGGATCGTTTTTAAGTAATACAAAAGAGCGCTCCGCAAATTCACGGGACGCCATTCTTTTGTCTGCTGATAAAACTTCGCTGGTCGCTCTTTCTGCATTGCAATAGCGATAAGGATCATCGAAAAGTCCAAGTTTATATTTCGCTTCAAGTATCCGTCGGCAGGCATCGTCAATTTCTTTTTGCGTCACCTTACCTTCCTTTAATGATTTTTGAAGTGTTGTTAAAAAGCCTTCGCCTACCATATCCATATCAAGACCGGCTTTAAGCGCCAATGCCGATACTGTTTGCAGATCACCCATTCCATGATCGATCATTTCATTGACCGAAGTATAATCGGACACAACAAAACCTTTGAATCCCCATTGTTTTCTGAGCAGATCTGTCAACAACCATTTATTACCAGTTGCGGGAATATTATCAATAACATTAAATGAACTCATAGCGCTGCCAGTTCCTGCATCCACCGCAGCTTTATAGGGAGGTAAATAATAATTATACATTTTTGTACGACTCATGTCAACGGTATTGTAATCACGGCCGCCATCCGCAGCTCCGTATAACGCAAAGTGCTTAACACAGGCCATTAATGTATTGTCTTTACTAAGATCATTTCCCTGGTAACCATTGACCATTGCTTTGGCAACCTGCGAACCGAGATACGGGTCTTCACCTGCCCCTTCAGCTATTCGTCCCCATCGTGGATCACGTGCTATATCCACCATCGGTGAAAAAGCCCAGCATAATCCATCAGCGGTAGCCTCAGTTGCGGCAATCCTTGCACTACGTTCTATCATTTGCATATCCCAGCTACAGGATAATGCCAGCGGGATGGGGAAAGTTGTTTTGTAACCATGTATCACATCCGAGCCAAATATCAAAGGGATCTTCAAGCGACTTTTTGTAACCGCCAATTCCTGTGCCTGCCGGATCTTTGCTTCACCTATCACACCAAACAATCCACCTACTTGTCCTTTTGAAATTTTTGATTCCACATCACTGCTGACAACTGCACCCGTTGCTATTCCGCCGCCCGGCGTCAGTAAATTCAATTGCCCGATCTTTTCTTCTGTCGTCATCTTCTTCATTAGTCCATCCACAAACGCATTCATTTTTGCATCGGTGGCATTTTGCGTCATTGCATGGACCGCCATTATTGTGAATAGCCCCGTTATTATTATTTTGATCCCTTTCATGTCTTTGATTTTATTATTTCATCAAATGAGGTTCGATTATTTTTTTCCAGATCATATATCCCGATTTATTCATGTGCAGGTTATCTTTTAAAAATAATTCAGGAAGCGGCTTTCCTTCATCGTCCACCATTTCCTTATACACATCCACATAATCAGCATTTTTCTTTTTCTGAAGAAAATTTTTTATCAAATTATTTCCTTCGATCATTTTTGGCAAAAGTAATTGCCTGCTCGGACTTGGTTTCATAGAAATAAAAACTATGGGCGTACGGGGCAATTTATTCCTGATGATGTTATACAGTTTATAAAATCTTTCCGCGACCATTTTGCCGGTAACAGTATCCGATGCCGCCAGGTCATTTTCCCCGCAATAGATAACTATTTGTTTCGGTTGATAAGGGAAAATAATATCGTTTGCACAACGAATTACATCAGGTAGTGACGAACCACCGAAGCCGCGATTGATAATTGTATGATTCGGGAAGTAATCGCTTACATCTTTCCACATCCTGAACGACGAGCTGCCGACAAATAAAATAGCATTCTTTGGAGGAAATGATGCAGAATCCTGTTTTTTGAATGTCGCTATTTCATCTGCAAACGGCTGTGCTTTCGCGTTATTCAACAAGAATGCAAAAAAGAACAGCAGGAATATTTTATTTAGGAACTGTCTTTTCATCCCGCAAAAATCCGGTTATTTTATTTCAAGAACATTAAATCTTTCGGATACACCGTTTTCGTTGACCGCTTCGATGGTAAAATAATATGTTTTTTCACTGTCCATGGCTTTGAACCAATATTCATTAAAATCATACACCATGAAACAGTTATACAACTTACCAGGCGCTGTTCCATAATAAATATTATATGCGTACGCGTTATCAACCGGGCTCCACCTGATCCAGCCGCTGCGTTTATCTTTTTCCGTACGTAGTACCATAAAAGTTTTTACAACATCAGGCTTTGCTTCGTTTCCATTGCCAAATACTCTTAACCCGCTTAATGCAAACTTGCCGGTGGGCATATGAATATTTTCCAATTTTATGAACCGCGCCTGTACGGGGTTTGGCAATTCTACATAATCATGCGGCACGTCTGTTTTATTATTGCTCTTATCAACAAGCGTATTCCATTTTTTACCATCAGTCGAATAATACAGTTTATACTGATGATATTGTTCGCCGCCATTCCATTTTCCAAAATGATCATCGGCAACACCCTGGTCGGCATAGTTTATTTGTATCGCATTTACGGTTGATACATTTCCGAGGTCGCTTTGTATCCATTCTCCCTTATCGGCAGAAGCGGCACTCCAGTATGTTTTTATATTTTCATCATTTGCATTGTTAGCATAATAACTGCCCAATGTGGAAGATACTGTAATTGGTTTTTTATAATTGAGCAACATCCATCCTGAAAATCCGTCACCATATTTGAATTCCGAAGACTTCATCGCCTCGGGCAAATAATGAGGATAATCACCGAAAGCCGTATTGCACCACATCACATCATCATTATCAAAACCTGCAGGCCAGATACCGATCCTTCTTTCAAAATTATTTTTTACAGAAATTTCAATTGTGCTTACATGCCAATAGTTATCGTTATTATCCTGGTAAGTAGCACCATGGCCGGCTCCTCTCGCAAAGCCTCCTAATTTCATACTCAGGGGATCAGATTGCGGAGTAATAGGGATCCCGTCAAATAAAGGCTTGCTTCCCACTACAACTCCATCTGCATAACCACTGAATTCAGTACCCGGTGCGCCATATTGAAAATAATATTTTCCATTATGCTTCGTCATCCATGATCCTTCAATGAATGGATCGAGAAAAGTATTGTCCATATGTTCTCCGAATCGTTGCCAGCCATAACGCCAATCTTCCAGCATGTACATTGGCATACGAGTACCGATAGGCTGCATTGTTTTCCTGTTCAGTTCGACACCCAAAACGGGATACCGATTACTGCTGCCATTATACATATACAGCCTGCCATCGTCATCTGTAAAAAAAGCAGGATCCCATCCGCCAATATCAAATGAATCTACAAGCGGCTTCCATTCATTGGCTTTAGGATCAGTGCTCATCCAAATGGTGAATTTTTTTGTGTAGGTGGAGCCGAATACGATCATCGTGTCACCAATGATGCCTACTGCCGGTGCGCATAGTTCGTCATAAGTTCCGGTATTCCATGGACGCAAAAATTTCTTTGAAATAAAATTCCAATTGAGCATATCATGACTCCACCAGTAGCCCCATTGATTCGTGCTGAACAAATAATAATCATTTTTATAATTAACGATCACCGGATCTGCCGTGGCACGGTGACGACCCCAGCCACCGAAGTTGGGGATCGGCGTATAGCCATAATCTATATTGACAGGATTGCAATATGTTTTTTGCTGAGCTTCTCCAGGTGATTGTAATAGAAAGAAAAAGGCGAACAGATAAATAATTTTTTTTACCATGATGGTATCCCAGATTATTATTTAAAAAATATTTACAAATATGGCGCACTAAATCCGAGACTCGTCATTCCTGTTTTTACTTCGGGGCAACTGGTAAATAAGCTCCACAATAAACCTGTCCGGTAGTTTTCTAACATGACGATGATAGGTCCCTGGTCAATAGCAAGAAATGAGTCGGCGAACCATATGTCATTTAGTGAAAAGGCATCTACAAAACCATATTGTTTCCATATCTTATCGCCCAGCACATAATAAAAGAACTTCAACGCAGCCATTGATTGTACGGGGGTATACGGAAATGAAGATAAGGCTGCTGTTGGCGCTATGACACCTCTGTCATTTGTCGGCGAACTAGCTGTGTAACCGCCCTGGATATCACTTGCTGTTAATCCCCATACAGAGTCGCTATATCCGTAATTACTGTTTGGATTGCTTTTACAATAACTATAATTTATCAGCGTATGGTTTTTTGTTTGCGTCGCATAATTCGCGTATGCATCGCTTAATCCATTTGGGTTGATACCAAGAAAAGAATAGTGCTCAAAAAATAAAGGACCGCCTTGCGCAGGACCTAAAGGCAATGTGTAACCATAGTAAGTATTGCCATTGACAAATCCTGCGTTGCCAGCCCATCCATTTGTATAAACTACGGAAGGTATTCCAAAAGTAGGTGAAGAGGCGGCTAACACATACGTGATCAAACATTCATTCCATCCTCTTATCGGCACATTCATTTCCCAGTTATAAGTAGGACTCCAGTGCCAGTATAAAACATTTTGTGTCCCCTGCCTGAACCAATTCCATTCCACCCCCGTCCATATTGAATTGATATCATTCCGCAAAGTTGTTTCCGCTGTGCCGGAATCATTAAAGTATTGCCTTGCGCAAAGAAGACCATGTATCAAATAAGATGTCTCAACGAGATCAGCCCCGTTATCTTTTGTGCTGAATGGGATCACGACACCGGTTGTTCCATTGAGCCAATGTGGGAAAGCGCCATGAAATTTTTGCGCGGTATTTTTTAAGAAGCCGACGATCTTTTGCATACGTGCAAGACCTTCAGCTCTTGTGATAAAGTTTCGATTGATCGCAACAGGAATTGCCATGATACCAAAACCGGATCCTCCGGAAGTAACGGTTTCACCGGAGGTATTTCTTTCTCTTGCCAGGCCGCTTACGGGATGACCAAAATCCCAGAAGTATTTGAAGGTCTGTTGCTGGACCAGATCAAGTAATGCATTGTCGGATATGACTGGAAATTTCCTGGATGAGTCAATAGCAGTAAGAAAATTTACTGCCACTGACGATAGTAATGAGGCATTCTCTTTTGATTTGAGATTGGTCGCAACATTCAAAGAATATTTAGTGAGGTAATTCAAGGATGAAGAAGGCTGAATAACAATTGTGCTGTCATTATTTTCATAAGAAGTAGTAATAGAGACAGGCGCTCCTGAATTGTCTTTCAGAGAAACTGCGCTAATGACCGTAGTTGGGTCAATTTTTGCAGAAAAAGAGATCTTAATTACAGGCAAAGTATTGATGCCATAATAATTGAATCCGTTAAATGCGCCGTTTACTTTTAAAGAATTAAAACTAAATGTTACCGGGGCTGGTGGAGGAGGTGGTGGCGAAGGGGTTGAAGATTTTTTGCATGCACTGAAAAGAAGCACGAACACCATCATTAAAAAGAAAACATTACTGAATATATTATTTTTATTTTTTGCACAAATCATCATTCAATTATTTAGGGTACACTGCACTCCATCCACATTCTTATTCTAAGTTGACCCTTTCCTTTTTTCAGAGCATTAACCTGTACGATACAGCAGCCTGATCAAAAAATGAAGGGTGCATAAAATACATTATTACTTAGAATCTATTTATGCACCCATCAAAATAAGAACCAATATTTCAATTCAACTTCAACTTTTAAAGCCCGTGACTTTGCAAAGCATACAAAGCCTGAACTTCGGCCGTAGTTAATACCTTATTAAAAATTTTAAACTCATCAAGGTTTCCGCTTAATGAATTCATCCAGCCATTTGCAGTGTGAGCATTATCATCAGGACCTCCTAATGTAAAGCTGTCAGCAGCACCAAAATTTGCCTGCGGATTAAAGGTTGTAGCACTGCTCTGAGACAACAAAGTGCCATCAACATAAACTCTCAATGCGCCATTTGTTCCATCGTAGCTAATCATCATCTGGTGCCAGCTACCATCCAGCATTTTTGGCCAAACCTGGCCCACATCAAACCACTGATCCATTAAACAAACTTTGCCATAAGAATTAGATGCATTATCTGCATTATTAAACAACATAAAAAGTTTTGTTTGTTCCCAGGAATAACCTGATTGATTCAGTGAAAACGGCATGTAGGTAGAGGGTCCGCTGCTTAAGCTGGATGGCTGTTGTATCCAGCAAACTATTGTAAAACTTTCAGATTTGAAACCGCACTGCCTATATTGGAAGTTATATAACCGGGGCTTGCCACCTGCACGGCCTGCCCGATCTTTCCTGTCACAAAACTGATTGATGAAGCATGATTCGGTGTGCCTGCTGTGCCGGAAACACTGTCAACATATCCACCATTAAATGCCCAATAAGCCTTTAAGTTAGCTGCTGCAACCTGGGAAGAGGAAGCATAACCATTTACCGGAACAAAAAAGGATTTCTCTTCACCATAAACAAGTCCTTTTTCATTAATTGCATACGCACGGTAATAATATGTAGTGAGTAATGATAAATTATTCAATACAGTAGAATAAGTTTCCGGATATGGCATATTTGCGAATTCTGGTTCTTGAAGTATCCACTCCGGTCGTTGTACTGTAACAGATACCCGCTTCCATCACTATCGAACCGCCATCGTTAGTAATATTGCCCCCTACAGTTGCATTGGTGCCAGCTAATATTGCTGGCATCGTTAGTGGTAACTGTGGGTTGCGTCGCATTCACTTGTATGCCGCTGCCACTGCCTGTTTTTTTGCAACTGAAAAATGCAAAGCTCAGCAGAAAGATTGCTGATATACTGTATATGCTATGTTTCATACTAAAGTAATTAATTAATGAAATGAATTTTATTTTCCTTTACCCTGCAAAACGACCAATGCTTGTATATCTAATGCAGTTAAAGCTTTATTATAAACTCTGACTTCATCAATCTGCCCGGTTAAAAAACTTGCCCAGGGCTGTGAATTGGATCCCGATGTTTGACTTGGTGTCGTTTGAAACTGCGGAGTGCCAAATACGATTTTTCCAACGTCAGCAAAACTTAATGGACCTGAAACATTGCTACTGTGCCGGAACTTGCCTGGCTGCCGTTTACGAACAATTTGAAAGTTGAAGAAGTTTGCATCGTAAGAAACTGAAATATTTACCCATGTATTAAACAAGTTGGGGACTCCGTCTACTGAATAAGTATGATCTCCCCCGTTTTGGAATACATGTATCCGCACTTTGCCATTCGAATTATCGCTTCCATTTTCAAAAAATATTTCAATGTTTCCCCAAAACTGTGTTGTATTTGCCAGTGTAAAAATGTCAATAATTCCTGTAGAAGGCGGTGGCGTCTTTACCCACTCTGAAATGGTAAAGCTTTGCATGTTCTTAATACCATTGCTTGGTGAAGTCAGGACATAACTATTCAAAGCCCCCTGTAATGCCTGTCCTTTAAAACCAGCTGCAAAACTGGTACCTGTTCCCGTTCCTGCGGTACCTGAAACACTATCAATATAACTTCCATCAAAAGCCCAATATGCCTACCAGGTTGCCTTGACCTATTATGCGCTTGATGTATAGCCATTAATAGTAAATGGCGGCTGATATGATTTGGAATCAAATTTTTTATAACATGATGCTAACAGCAGACTGCTTGAACATAGCAACAAGCATCAGTTTTATATTTATTCTTTTCATACTCATAATTTTAATTTTAAAAAATTAATACCCCGGGTTTTGAGTCAGTACACCTGCACTGAGAATCAATTTCGCCTTGTGGGATGGGCCATACTTCATTTTTGTTAGCTGTCCATCCTAAAGGTCCAAATACAGTTGCACCCCTTCCCTGGCGTATCACATCAAAATACCTGTCGAATTCCATCGCCAGTTCCGACCTTCTTTCTTTCCATATAGCGGTACGCAAAGCAGTTTTATCTGTCGTTGTTACAGCGGGAAGCACAGCATTATTGCCTCCTCTTGCTCTTGCTCTTACCATCTCGAGAGCAGCTAGCGCAGGTGCTGTATTTCCCAATTCATTATTTGCTTCAGCATTCATCAATAAGAACTTCTGCATAACGCATCACACGAATATTTTGCTGGCAACCTTCATTATACCCTGATACATACATACTAAAAGGAACATACGATTTTTGATTATACATGGGGTTGGGAACAGTATTGGGAATTGCATCTCCTTCAGGTGTGGTTTCGCCCCGGAAAATGATAGTAGCATCGCGGCGCGGGTCACCTGCTTCATATGAATTTGCGAGATCAGTAGTGGGTACATTGAATCCCCATCCTCCGCCTACAACACTTCTTACCCCCTGCACCTGCGAATACTGAGAATTTGAAGCAGCAGAAATACCCGGAACTAAAGCAGCTTGAATTTCAAAAATAGATTCAGCGCTGTTTTCATTCGCTACCCTGAAGAGTTGTTCGTAATTGGGGAACAAAGAGTAAATCCCAAGGCCCGTAACCTGGTCTGTATAATTCTTTACATCTGCCCACTTCTGCCTGATACATAGCCGCCTTTGCGTGAAAAGCCAATGCAGCACCTTTTGTTGCTCTTCCAATATCAATACCTGTATAGGAAGTTGGTAAACCAGAGGCTGCATCTGTCAAGATCCTGCTCAATAGCCGCCCACACTTCTGCTTTGGGAGTTCTTGGAATATTATATTCAGTTGCATCTTTAGGCACATGCAAGCGTAATGGTACATCGCCAAATGCACGAACCAATCTGAAATATTCATAAGCCCTTATGAATTTTGCTTCTGCCAGGTAGCGGCTTTTTAAAGCAGCATCCATATTGATCGCAGGAATATTATCCAGGACCTGGTTACACAAATTGATTGTCTGATATCTTCCGTTCCAAAAATCAGATAACTGACCCTGTGTTGATGTAACGGTAAAGTTGTTATACGTATTCATAAACGGTACTGAACCATCAGATGGGTCACTGCCCGTTTCGGTATCATCAGAACCCAGGCTCTCAACTGCAATCGGAGCAAACGCCACTTCGGTCCAGCCGCGCAGGTTTGCATAAATAGCATTTACAGCTTTTGTAGCATCATCCTGCTGACACCCAAAATTGCTGAGCCGGTTGTTGTCCTTGCGGAGGAACTTCTAAAAAATTTTTCTTACACCCGATTGTCAGAAACAAAATTCCCAATGCTAAACCGGCTGATTTTTTATTAATTATTTTCATAATTCTGTAGTTATTAAAAATTAAAAATAAGGTTTACACCAAAATTGTAAGTAGCATAAAGCGGATACACATTTACATCGACTCCTGCTCGTGTTGGTCCGCCACCTACTTCAGGAGTAAACCCGCGGTATTTAAAAAAGTTAAAGGGATTTTGTGCATTTACATATACTCTAAGCCTGCTGATCTTCCACTTGTTTGTCAGGTTTGAACTTAATGTATAACCCAATTGCGTATTTCTTACTCTGAAATAGCTTCCATCTTCAACATAAAAAGAATTTGATCTTGGGTTTTGTCCTCCTGCAAAATATACAGAAGGATAAGTATTGGTGGTGCCGTCTCCATGCCAGCGGTTATTATAGACATCTTCGGTAAAATTTTCTGTACCATAACGAGAGCCAGGTTGGCATTATAGATCTCAACGCCGCCAACTCCCTGAAAATCTAATGTCAAATCAAATTCTTTGTAGGTGAAGATTGGTATTGAATCCATACACATATTTAGGGTTTGGATTTCCTAAAACCACCTGGTCCTTATCGTCAATCACTCCATCTTCATTGACATCTGCCATTTTCAAATCACCTGCCTTTGCATTTGGCATTAGAACAATTCCGTTCTTTGATTTATAGTCTAATACTTCCTGAGCACTTTGAAATATACCGATCGCCTGAAGTCCAACAAACTGTCCAATAGGTTGTCCAAGCATCGTACGGGTATTCCAGTTATTAGATCCTGTAGTACCCACGGCCTGAAAAATAGGATTCGATCCTGTAGATACTTCAAGGACTTTATTTTGGTTATATGCAAGATTAGCGCTTACAGAATATGATAGCTTATTATTAATTGCATTATCCTTCCAGGTAACCAGAAATTCAATTCCCCTGTTCTGAAAAGTAGCCTGGTTGCCCGTTACAGTACCACCGGTAGTTCCCAATGAACCAAGATAGGAATATCAAAAATCGCATTCTCTGTTTTTTTGTTATAGAAAACGATTTCCGTGATATAACCTGCTATTAAGCATACTCGCTTCTACCCCTATGTCAGTCCCTACACCTTTTTCCCAATAGGTTGTCGGCGGCACAATTGTATTAATGCTTGCACCGGGAGCAGTAGAACCATTTCCACCTACATAAATAAGTTGGTTTGTTTGCGTAACCTTAAGTACAGACAGGTTTGCCGGCACTGACATATTTCCGATCTTTACCCCAGCTTCCTCTCAATTTTAAATTATTAAATATTTTTTGGTTCGCCATAAACGATTCTTCAGTCAAGACCCAGCCAACACCCACTGAAGGGAAATAACCCCAGCGGTTGTCACCAGAGAATTTTGAAGATCCATCAGCTCTCATTGTGGCGGTAAGAAGATATTTGTTCTGGAAAGAATAATTAACCCGCCCAAAATAAGATGCTACTTTGCTTACAACACCCATATCAGTAACGTTTCTATTTGATCCTAATGTTAAATAATAATCTCCTTCGCTATTGTTTGGTACATTTTCAGCAGAAGCAGTTGACTCTCTGTAAGTATAAGATTGCGCTCCCTGTCCTATAAGTACTCTTACATTATGATCCCCGAATTTATTGTCGTAAGTAAGTGTGTTTTCAATGATCCAGTTTCTTGTTTTCCCATCAGTCAGTGATAGTTTGCTTACAGTATTGCGCTGAGCCAATGTAGCAACAAAAACAGGGTTATAATTTCTTACTTCATTCTGACCAAAATCACCGCCGGCATTTGTGTGAAATGTAAAATGCCTTGCAAATTTCAGATCTCCATAAACTGTTCCGGTAAGACGATAATTTTTAGATTTCTGGTTAAAATAATCCAATGTTACCTGCGGATTAAAATTTGCAGAGCTTGTTACACTAAAATCATTGGGATCACCATAGGCGCCATCAGCATAGTAAACCGGAACTATAGGCACCGCAGAATATAACTGATGAAAAATACTTCCCGGAATATCTGTTGATTTATTCATTGAACCAATAACAACATATCCCAATTTTAATGCACTGAACACCTGGAAATCATTCTGCAATTTTGCAGTATACCTTTCGAAACCGTTGTTTTTAACTATCCCATCCTGAAGCAAATAACCGAGGGAAAAATTATAATTAGATCTTTCTGTTCCGCCTGATACTGCAACCTGGTGATTAGTTGTGATTGCATTTCTCAATATCTGATGATACCAGTCAGTGGTGCCGTAACCAGCCGGATCAGCGTATCGGGGCGCAACGCCTCCTATAGCATCCAGTTCGTTCACCATTTGTGCATATTGCGGGCCACTCGCCATCTTTACATCGTTAGTAACGAGCTGGGTGCCAACATAACCATTATAATTTACAGTAGCCTTGGCGTTTCTGCCTTTCTTTGTATTTATCAATATTACCCCATTGGCAGCACGGATACCATATATAGCTTCAGAAGAAGCATCTTTCAAAACGCTTAAGTTTTCTATATCGGCAGGATTTAAAAAGCTGATATCATCATACCAAATTCCATCCACAACATACAACGGATTTGCATTTCCGTATACCGTACCTACGCCCCTTATCCGGATCTGCGGTGATGAGCCGGGAGATCCCATATTAGTAATTTGTACGCCGGCAACTTTTCCCTGTAAAGCGCTAAGAGGATTGGTTGACGCCTGTTTTGCAATTTCTTCTCCCTTTACTTGTGCTATCGACCCTGTCACATCCAATTTTCTTTGTGAACCATAACCTACAACAATTACTTGCTCCATCACTTTAGTTGAAGCAACTAATGCAATAGTGATATCGGTTTTTCCACCAAGCGCCACTTCCTTCATATCATAGCCGACAGAAGTGATGAGCAGGGTAACATTTGCATCAGGTACAGTAAGTGTGAAGTTCCCGCTATTATCCGTGGTCGTTCCGGCAGAGCTGCCTTTTACTAATATCGACACACCTGCAAGCGGAACTCCTCCCTCGCCGGTTATTTTTCCATGCACTACCACGTCGGGAACTTTCGCAGGGGCTGCGGGATCTTCTTTGATAACGATAAGATTGCTGTTCATGACTTCATAAAGCAATCTTGTTTTTTTCAGCATGATGTCAAGCACTTCTTCAAGTGGTGCATCTTTTACATTCAGGGTTATCTTTTCCCTGATGTCTTTAAGGTCGTTGTTGTATAAAAACCGGTAATTGGTCTGCTTTTCAATGCTGGACAGGACACCGGCAATCTCGGTGTTTTTTACACGTATGCTTATCTTATCCTGGCCAAAGCCTGTGGCTGAGGCAGTCAGCGTCAAGAATAAAATAAACAATACTGTCAGTTTCATAGCAAGCAGAACTTTTGATTGCAACGGTTTTTTGACAACCGTTAAGAAACTTTTCATATTTTTAGCGTATTAGGGGTTAAACAATCCGACTCTGACAGGTTGGCCATTTTTCGTTTAGCCTATTTACGGGGAATGCGCCAACATTCTCCGTTTTCTTATACATACCTATTTAAATGACCCAACATTTATTTCATATCCTTTAATACTATAATTAAACGGTTCGGCCGATTTCAGCGCCTCAAAAGCTTCCTCCACAGTTTCCTTTTCAAACGACCCGTTGAAACTTAATTTTTTTACTTGTTCATCATTAAATATGATCGTGATATTGTACCATCTCTCCAGTTTTTTTGCTAACTCTTCGAATCTATCTCCTCTGAATTCCAGGCGACTATAAAGCCACGCTGTCTCTAAGCGTTCGCTTTCTTTTTTTGTGCTATCAATAAGTGCAATGGTGAAGCTTGCAGAAACTTCTTTTTTGTTGGTGGGTTTACTCTCTTCAGGCAAATTTAAGGGCTTTTCCGCTGCCTCTTTTGGAAGAATAAGTTTTTCGTTAGGTCTTAGTTCAATTGCAGATCCCTCAGATTCAGTTTCACGAAATACTTTAACCAAACCACGATAAAGTGTTGTCTCGACCGTTTTATCCTCTGGATAAGATTTTACATTGAATGAAGTTCCTAATACTTTTATATCAATACCAGAAGTGTGTACGATAAAAGGGTGGTCGGGCTGTTTTACAACATCAAAAAAAGCCTCACCTTCTAATTTTACTTCTCTCGTCGGGCCGGAAAGATCCCCGGAATAGTAAAGTTTTGAACCGGCATTCAGCCATACCGTAGTTCCATCGGGCAACACCGTTCTTGTGCGGCTTCCTTTGGGGGCTTCGAGAGCCTCCTGTTTCCCAACATTTCCTGGAGATATATTATTTATCCATAGCCAGCCTGCGGTTGCCATGATTATTGTAAGAGAAGCGGCCACCATCCAGGTTCTGCGTTTTACAAATCGCTTCTTTGTCGGAATTATTTCTGCGTAGGCTGAATTAAATTCAGCTTTATTTATGATTCGGGAAACAGTTTTTCTTGCCGCATCATTATTTTCATCGCTGGAATTTACTTTTTTTTCTACCCATATCCGGGCCAGGAGATCATATTGCTGACGCAGGGATTCATCCTGCTTCAGCATCTCCGTGAGTTCTGCTTCTTCTTCTGCAGAAGACTCACGATTTAAGGTTCGTGCTATGAGATGCCATATTTTTTCAGGATTATCCATAGATCTTCCGTCTCGTCCTTTTAAAGACAGTGAAAAAGAAATCATCTACTAATTCCGTCAGACGTTTTTTTTAAAATTCTTTTTTTGAAGCAGAAATGGAGTAATGAGCCTTAGCGGGTTTCTCGATATGCAGTGCGGAACATATCTTTTTTACGGCAATTGCCATCTGTATATCGATCGTATTCACTGATATATTCAGAATCTCGGCCACTTCTTTATACTTCAGGCCGTCTTCGCGAACCAGCTTGAATATCATTTTGCATCTTGGCGGCAGTGTTTCTATAACCATTTGCATGCGGTCCATCATTTCAGTCGTTATCATCAGTTCATATGGATCGGCAGCGAAATCATAAACGATTGTATCTAAGTAATCAAACGGCGCCGCCACCAATTCTTTTGCTTTTTGAGAAAGGGTATTTAATGCCCTGTTCTTTACGGATACATACAGGTAAACTGTAAGATTATCTATCCCTGTAAGTTGATGGCGATTCGCCCATAAACGAACAAACACATCTTCGACAAGTTCTTCAGCGATCTGCCTGGAACGCACCAACGAGATTGCAAAGAGATTCAGTTTTTTCCCAAAATGAAGATAGAGTTGTGTAAAAGCATGCTCGTCCCCCGAAGCAACTTTTTCTTGCAGTTCTTTTATATGAGCTATAATATGGATATTATCAGCAGGCAATCGTATCAGCAGTATTAGTTAACAAGCTCAAACAGGAATACTAAGGTAAAATAATTCTTAGAAATACATAATGTCTGTTTTTTTAGCCAAAAACCCGCTGAAGGGAATATTGTAATAACAAAGAGTCGCTCTACCCTTTAGGTTTTCATAAATTTGCAAATAAATCATCCTTATTATGTCGGCTCAGGAAATGGAAAAAATATTTCAGCATAAAATTGATAAAGAAGTCAAAATAGAGCCTAAAGACTGGATGCCGGATGCCTATCGCAAAACAAATATCCGGCAGATCAGCCAGCATGCTCATAGCGAAATCGTCGGAATGTTGCCCGAAGGCAACTGGATAACAAGAGCTCCGACATTAAAAAGAAAAGCCATACTATTGGCCAAAGTTCAGGATGAAGCGGGTCATGGCCTGTATTTATATTCTGCGGCTGAAACTTTAGGCACTACAAGAGAGCAAACGATCAACGATCTGCATAGCGGCAAAGCGAAATATTCTTCCATTTTTAATTATCCAACATTAACATGGGCTGATATGGGTGCCATAGGATGGTTGGTTGATGGTGCTGCTATATTAAACCAGGTAATGCTTTGCCGCACCTCTTATGGACCATATGCAAGAGCAATGGTGCGAATCTGCAAAGAAGAAAGTTTTCATCAACGACAGGGTTTTGAAATATTATGGGTGTTATCAAAAGGTAGCGATGCACAAAAAGCAATGTGCCAGGATGCTATCAACCGCTGGTGGTGGCCTTCACTGATGATGTTTGGCCCTAAGGACAGCGAAATCACCAACAGTGAGCAAAGCATGAAATGGAAGATAAAAAGAAAAAGTAATGATGAGCTGCGACAGAATTTTGTCGATATGGGTGCAGAACAGGTGAAAGTGTTGGGAATGAAATTGCCCGATGACAAATTAAAATGGAATGCCGAAACAAAGCATTACGATTTTGGCGAAATAAACTGGGATGAATTCTGGAACGTCGTAAAAGGAAATGGCCCTTGCAACAAAGAAAGGCTGGAAGCAAGAAAAAAAGCCTGGGAAGAAGGAGAATGGGTGAGAGACGCTGCGGCGGCGTTTGCGGAGAAAAGAAAAGCAAAAAGTAAAGCGGCTTAAATTATTCATTATTAATTACTGATTGTTTCGTGGCAACTTATAACCACTTTTATGATTTGCCGGTATACAAAACTTGTCGGGCATTCAGGCAAAAAATTGCTTTGTTTGCAAAAAAATGTTTTCCCAAAACAGAAGAGTCATTTGAAGGCACAGGTGTTAGATTCGAGCAGATCTTTAACTGCAAATATTGCAGAAGGCTTTGGAAGATTTCATCACCAGGAAAACATTCAGTTCTGTAGACAGTCCAGAGGCTCACTTGATGAAACGTTAGAGCACATGATTACAGCCTATGATGATAAATATATTACAAAAGAAATGCTTGGTGATATAAATAAAGACTATAAAGAGTGTTTAAGGCAATTGAGCGGCTATATCAATTATTTGAAAACGGCTAAGCAAGACCAGAAAATAATCAATAACAAATAATCAATAATTACAGTGAACACACAAATAAGAAAACTTTATTACGGTGATATTCCTGAAGACAAAGCCGGTGGCAACATTGTCTCCAAAGTTTCTAAAACTGATTGGCCACTTTGGGAGATTTTTATAAGAAGCAAACAAGGGTTGGATCATAAACATGCTGGCAGTCTGCATGCCGCCGATGCACAGATGGCGATTGAAAATGCAAGAGATGTTTATACAAGGAGAATGGAAGGAGTAAGTATCTGGGTTGTTGAAAGTAAACATATTCATGCCTCTAATCCTGAAGAAGCCGGTGAATTGTATGAACCTGCCGAAGACAAGATCTATCGTCATCCTACTTTTTATGATCTGCCGGATGAATTGAAACACATGTAGGTAGTCTTCCCAACCCTCTGACATTGGGGCAAAGCGATGCAAATGAGGGTCTGAGAATCCTAAACTTTAAATATTTCAAATGAACAACGAAAGTTTCAAACAGCCAGATTCCAAGAACCCCCCTTGGGGGGACAGGGGGGCTTTTGTTCTTCATTTAGCCGACAATGCTCTCATACTCGGTCATCGCAATAGCGAGTGGTGCGGGCATGGACCGGTGCTGGAACAAGATATAGCGATCACAAACATTTCTCTTGATCTGATAGGACAGGCAAGAAATTTTTATCAATATGCTGCTTCGTTAATTGGAAATGATTCTACAGAAGACAAACTGGCTTATTTAAGAGATGTCCGCGAATTTAAAAATTGCCTGATGGTGGAACAACCAAAAGGCGACTGGGCACATACCATATTGCGCCAATTCTTTTTCAGCGCTTATCAATATTATTTATTTTATCAATTAGAGAAATATAATGATGAACAAATAGCGGCTATTGCTGTTAAATCTCTAAAAGAAATAACCTATCACTTACGGTGGAGCAGCGAATGGGTGATACGATTGGGAGACGGCACGGAAGAAAGCCATAAAAGAATATTGAAAGCCATTGATAATTTATGGCCCTACACCGGCGAGTTGTTTATTCCTGTAGAATATGAAAAGAATAATTCTGTAGATCTTGGGAGCATACAGGAAAAATGGACTGAGAAAGTAAATGAAATTTTTACAGAAGCTACTCTGCCAATACCCGCCGGCAGCTTGATGCACCGTGGCGGAAAAGATGGAGATCATTCAGAACACCTGAGCTCCATATTGGCTGATTTGCAATTTATGCAAAGAGCCTATCCTGACTGCGAATGGTGATCGCTGACTAAATTGATTTCAATAAATAAAATGATCGCTTCTGATACGATAGCTAAAGAAAAGATCAGGAAGATACTCGATACAGTAACTGACCCCGAAGTACCTGTTTTGTCAGTTATTGACCTGGGGATCATTCGTGACATAAAAATAGAAACCGGGGAGATCGACGTGATCATCACTCCTACCTATAGCGGCTGCCCCGCTATGGATGTTATCAGCATGAATATAAAAATGGCATTGATCGGTCATGGATATAAAAATGTAAAGGTTACACAAGTCCTTTCTCCTGCCTGGACCACAGATTGGATGAGTGGTGAGGGAAAAAAGAAATTAAAGGAGTTTGGCATTGCTCCCCCCAATCCCAAACAACAAGTCTGTAACGATAAATTATTTGCCCCTGATGAGGCTGTGCAATGCCCGCATTGCAATTCGTGGCATACACATCGCATCAGTGAGTTTGGGAGCACCGCTTGCAAGGCGCTATATCAGTGCGATGATTGCAAGGAGCCTTTTGACTATTTTAAATGTCATTGATCTGACCTAAAACGGAATTAGTATTTTCGTAAAAATCTCCCCGATGTCTTCCATTCTTTTTGAAATAAAAGATTCTATTGGTTTCATCACCCTCAATCGTCCTGACAAGCTCAATTCATTCAACCGTGAAATGGCGTTGCTGATGCAACAAAAATTAGATGATTGTAAAAGTGATGAGGTAAGGTGTGTCTATATCACCGGTGCCGGAAAGGGATTCAGTGCCGGCCAGGACCTTTCCGAAGTTGCACAACCGGATGCGCCCGGATTTAATATAATATTATCCGAACATTATAATCCTATTGTTACAAGAATAAGAAGATTGGAGAAACCTGTTGTAGCCGCCGTGAATGGTGTGGCGGCGGGAGCCGGGGCTAACCTGGCAATATGTTGCGATATAGTTGTTGCTACAAAATCAGCTTCATTCATTCAATCCTTTTCCAAAATCGGACTGATACCAGACACGGGTGGTACATTCTTCCTTCCGAGACTAGTAGGATGGCAAAAAGCAATGGCCATTATGATGCTCGGAGAAAAGATCGCCGCCGAAGAAGCTGAAAGGTGGGGAATGATATATAAACATTATCCTGATGAAACTTTTGCTGCCGAATCACTTTCAATCGCGACAAGGCTGGCGGCAATGCCTACCGCAGCTATGGGATACATAAAAAAAGCTTTGCAATGGTCATCCACCCATACCATGTATGAGCAATTGGAAAATGAGGATAAGCTGCAGCAAAGAGCTGCCCATACGGAAGACTACCAGGAAGGAGTGAAAGCTTTTTTAGAAAAAAGAAAACCTGTCTTTAAAGGAAAATAACAATGAGCGCCGACACATTAGCCAGCAGCGTAGTTACCCACATGATGGAGAATGATTACTTCAGCCAATGGATGGGAGTGGAAGTGCTGGATGTAAAAGAAGGATACAGTAAAATAAAAATGACCATCCGCAAAGAAATGGTGAATGGTTTTGGAATTGTCCATGGAGGTCTTCCTTTTTCCCTGGCCGATTCCGCCTTCGCATTTGCGTGCAACAATCGTAATAACCTGTCGGTTGCACTGGATGTCACCATCACATTTACAAAAGCTGTGAATATCGGTGATGTATTGACTGCTGAAGCAAAAGAAATTCATAATGGCAGAAGCACCGGCGTTTATCTTATCACCGTGACCAACCAGGACAAAGAGCATGTAGCATTGTTCAAAGGAACTTGTTTCCGCACGGGCAAGACCTTAGTATCGGCTTAAGGCGTTTACTCACAATTGATTTTATATTCCGACATTGCTTATCTTAGATATGGCACTGGTAAATCCATTTTTTAACTACCAAAACTGCAACTGTATGAAAAGAATATCTTTTTGGGCGAAACACCACCGTTTCCCGGCAATCTCATTATTAGTAATTATCAAATTATTGCTCGCATTAATGGCTTTCTATTTGGGCTCTTCACTCCTTGATCTGAATATTCATATTCCGTTTGCAGTTTTTATCGTTGCATTGATCGTTGTGGTTATCGCTGCATTTCTATATCCTTCCCGGCATCATGCCGGCCTTTCAAAACATCAATTTTATATCCGGCAAAAAAGCTGCGACTTCGTGATAGCGGCATGTTCATTTGTAATGATAGGAACTCTTGTCAATACAAACCTTCAGATACCCGGTGCAATGATTTCCTCGGCTAGCAACATATCCACAAGTATTCAGCCTACCGCCGAAGAGATCCTTGTTTCGCTGCAATACAGGGACAAAAGCACTTTGACAAAGCAGGAAAAAAGAATATTGAAACAAGAATTTAAAGAGCAGATCAAATTGTACGCAAAAGCCAAAGTTACCGGCAATAAAAGTGATGCCTCCAAATCATTGTTGATCATCCTGACCATTATTGCTGCAATAGGCCTGGTAAGCCTGGTCGCCTCTTTAGCCTGCAGCCTTTCCTGCAATGGTTCGGATGTCGCTGCCGTCATCGTCGTAATTCTTGGCGTAGGGGCTGTGGTTTGGGGAGCTATTGCATTAATAAAACGAATTTCAAAAGGTCCAAAGCCGAAAAGAGAAATCTCTTCCGAAGAAGGTAAATGATTACTGGCATAACTTCGCCTTCAAAAAGGTCCAATGGTTTATTCATTTGAAGGACATATTCCTGTAATACATGAAACCTCTTTTATTCATCCTCTTGCTGCCGTAACAGGGAATGTGATCATCGGTAAAAATTGTTACGTTGGACCGGGTGCAGCTCTCCGCGGCGATTGGGGAAAGATCATTATCGATGATGGTTGCAATGTGCAGGAAAATTGCGTCATTCACATGTTCCCGGGCACTACCGTTTTGCTGAAGGAAGGATCTCACATCGGACATGGCGCAATTATTCACGGCGCATTGATTGGTAAAAATTGCCTGGTAGGAATGAACAGCGTTATAATGGATAATGTTGATCTTGGCGATGAAAGTATTGTTGGCGCACTTTCACTAATAAAAGAAGGAGAAAAAATTCCTCGTCGCAGTCTTATTGTCGGTAACCCCGCCCGCATTATTAAAGAGGTTAGCGATGAAATGATAGAATGGAAGACCGAAGGCACAAAATTATACCAGGCGCTGCCTCAACAGATGCGTCAAAGCTGGAAGGTTGTGGAACCGTTACGGGATGTTTTGCCTTCGGGTCGAGAACAATCCGCTTCTTACAAAACATGGAAAAAAAATCAACCTTGAATGACTGAGTTTTCCCCAAACATAATATGTTGCGCAATGATCTGACTCGAAAAACAGATTATAAAAATATATACTTACCTGCAGCAAAAAATATTCTTCTATATTTGCAACCTTATTTTTGCTAAACCTATCTAATACCCGCTTTCAAAAGCCCAGCAATTTTTATCCAATACTTTTAGAAAAGCTCAGGTAAAACCCTGTGATCATTTTTTCGTACCCCCTGAAATAATTATTCACTTAAAACCTGAGCATGCAAAAAATTTTTACTCTCTATGGGAGAATAGTCTCCCTATGTTTACTTTTTACTTTCATTGCGGGCGAACTCATTGCACAATCTGTTACTGCCACCCCTCAAAACGTGATCAGACCTTTCGGATCAAATACTGTCTCAGTTTTTCTTGACAGAACATCCGGAGGATGGGGCAGTAGTGGAAATTATGTATGGAGCGTAACTCCCGCTAATGGCGTTACGATTGGTACGTATTCCCAAAATTCTTCCGCGGCAGATGTTACTGTAACATTTTCATCAGCAGCATCCGGCAACTATACATTTACTTTGACAAGGGGCAGCAAGTCAGCTTCAGTTACAGTTAGTGTCGGTAATATAGCTGCTTGTTCATCGGAGGGTAATGCGGTATCGGCGTTCAATGTTTCTAATGGTAATTATATTTCCGGACCGGGAAATATTTTTTCTCCGCTGGTGCAAACGGCAGCTCTTGGTATATCGCCCGGCGGTTATTTTTATTATATGCCGAAAAATTATTACGGTAATCATGGGCAGGTTACTGTATATGCTGCTAAACCCGATGGCAGCAGTTCTACAGCTATTGCTTCCATAGATCTTAACGGTAGCAGCAATAATGACCTCGGATTTGTTCGTATGGCTGTTGATCCGCTTGGAACGGGCTGGTTATTGGCAGGGGATAACAGTACATTATATCTTGCCAAATTTGTTACCAACGGGATCAGTCCAACTTCTATATCAATAGTTGATCCTTCTGTTAGCCTGGTTAATGGAAATGTTTCGTCTTTTTATAATGGAGATATTTGTTTTTCGGGCAGCGGAATTTTATACGCGATGGCGAATGTTACCAATGGGATCACGCAAATATTTACCGGCACACCTAATGGCACTTCAACTACGCTGACTAAAAAATGGGATCTTGTCAATCCAAACGGAAATAATTTCAGCGGCTCAGTCAATGGTGTCGCTTTTGACGCACTGGGTTCTTTGTATATTTCTACCAGTACTGGCTTGTACTATATCAATCAAAATACAGTGAACACCGCAACAGGCACTGTGCAATGTACATTGGTCAAAACGGTTTCAGGACTCACCGATCTTGGCAGCAATTTATATCCCGCTTTATCAAGTCTGCCGGTTAAACTCATAAGTTTTTCCGGTCATTACAATAATAATATAGCTACGCTTAACTGGGAGACGGAAAGCGTTATAGATTTTGATCACTTTGAAATACAGCGTAGCGCAAGTGGAATTGATTATACAACTATCGGCTCGAAGCAACCAGCCGGTAATGGAGTAAACCGGCAGAGCTATCAATTCGCTGATGATCTGTCCACCTTTAATGACATTGCATTTAGTTATCGTTTAAAAATGATTGACAAGGATGGACATTTCACCTACAGCAGTATCATCGTGATTCGAAAAGAAATAAAAAACGTAAATGGAATTACGATTAATCCGAACCCCATCGTGAATGGAACCGCTACGATCAGGTTTACAGCTTCATCAACCGGCAATTTTGATTTCAGGGTAATTGATCTTTCTGGTAAAACCCTCGTGCAACAAAAAAATATTGTAGCCGTGGGAAACAACAGTATTCACATCAATGACCTCGAGCGCCTGCTGCCTGGCATTTATTCATTGCAGATTTCAAATGGCAATGAAACTCAGGCAGTAAAATTCATTATTGCAAAATGAGTTGGCAGTTTATCTGAGCGGTTTTAACCCCTGTCTTGAAGACAGGGGTTTTCTTTTTTTACATGGTTGTCTCTGGTTGATAAAAAAATAATTTTCCCGCAATAAAGAATAGTCGTAATTTAATTGTCCATTATCATTCATTTTATTCTAAAACACGTTGTTTATGACAAAAAATTTACGCTTTGTGTCCCTGTTGTTGGGAACAGTTCTTATCACAAACCTTGTTCTGGCTCAATCGGATCGTTTTGCATACGCAGTTACTGATGTAAATAAAGATGGAGCCAACTGGAGCTTTCTGCGCAAAATTGATCTGCAAACGGGGGTTTACAGTGATGTGATTTTAAACGGATTTGATGCATCGTTTGTGGCTTATGACGCCACCACAAAAAAACAATTAAGCGCTCCTCTCACCGATGCACGCTATGGTAATCTTGTTAATGCTGCATTTGGAACGGGTGTAGCTGCTGCCGCTTATGATAAAAGACATGAGAGACTTTATTACACTCCCATGTTCTTTGACCAGTTGCGCTACATCGACCTCAGGACAATGAATGTATATTATGTAACAGGCATCGATTTCAGCGGTCAGACCAGCAAAGCAGCCGATCAAAGCAATATCATCACCCGCATGGTGATAGCTGATGATGATAATGGTTATGCACTGACCAATGATGGAAACCATTTGGTCCGTTTTACAACGGGTAAAAAATTAGAGATCACCGATATGGGTACATTGGTAGATGCTTCAGACAACAAGGGCATATCTATTCATAATTCATGTAGCAGCTATGGTGGCGATATGATCGCGGACAACGATGGCAATTTGTACATTTTTTCTGCCCGCAATCATGTTTTCCAGGTAAATATTGAAACAAAAGTCGCTACACACCTTGGAACTATTTCAGGTTTGCCTGCTAATTTCACGACGAATGGTGCAGCAGTTGATAATAATAACAGGATATTGATCACCAGTGCAGTGGATGCATCATCGCTCTATACTGTTGATCACAAAACATTGGCAGCTACGGCCATCGTTTCAACAGCTGTTCCCTGGCACACTGCAGATCTTGCCAATAGCAACATACTGGAAACAAGGAAATCAACTGGTCCGCCCGAACTGATAGCAAGCAGAGTGGCTCCCGTGAATGAGAAGATTCAGTTGTATCCAAACCCGGTTACAACTAACCAGTTCAATGTTCAATTCAGCCAGGCCGATGCGGGCAACTACACTGTTCAAGTCACTGACGCAAGAGGACAACAGGTGGCACAAAAGCAAGTGACTGTGAGCGGCAAAGGACAGACTGTTGCTAATATCAATATCCCTGCGCCAGCAGCAAAAGGGATCTACGTTGTTAAAGTAAATGACCCCAACAGCAAGACTGTTTACAGCAATAAGATAGTGGTCCAGTAAAGAAATTTCTTTACTGAATTGCAAGAGCGTCAACCCCGTAAGGCTGACGCTTTTTGTTTTGGCCCATCCCACAGTTTTTATTTTGTAACTCCACTCAATTCGCCCTTTCCAAAGGGAAGGTATAAAGCCTTACTTAGTTAAATAATCACTTCTTCATTACCTTCAACGCTCTTTGTTTGAATTGATATATTTGCATTCCGGTAAAAAATAGTCATAGTCAAACTAAAGATTTAGCATCGCAATAGAGTTGTGTAGACTAACATGAAGAATCATTATCTGTGTTTATCTGCGTCAATCTGTGGTAAAAAAAAATCATTTGGAAAAAAACAATTTCGTAGATCAGATCCGCATCTTTTGTCGCAGCGGCCACGGCGGTGCAGGCAGTAAACATTTTATGCGCAATAAATTTACCGCGATGGGTGGGCCTGATGGTGGCGATGGCGGCCGTGGCGCACATATCATATTAAAAGGCAATAGCAATCTATGGACGCTTTTGCATTTGCGCTATTATAAAAATGTATTGGCGGAAAATGGAGAAGGTGGGAGCGGTAATAATAAAACAGGGAGATTCGGAAAGGATATTATTATTGAAGTTCCTCTGGGCACTATTGCAAGAGATGAAGAAACAGGCGAGCAACAAGCTGAGATATTAGAAGATGGGCAGGAAATAATCTGGATACCGGGAGGTAAAGGTGGTCTTGGCAACAGCCATTTCGCTACACCGACTAACCAGGCGCCTGAATATTCGCAACCCGGCTTACCCGGTGAAGAAGGATGGAAAATTCTCGAATTAAAAGTATTGGCCGATGTTGGATTGGTTGGTTTTCCTAATGCCGGTAAGTCAACTTTATTATCTGTTATTACTGCGGCTAAACCTAAGATTGCCGATTATGCATTTACGACGATCACGCCTAACCTTGGAATAGTAGAATACCGTGATGGAAAGAGTTTTTGCATTGCAGACCTGCCTGGCATCATTGAAGGTGCTGCAGAAGGAAAAGGATTAGGGCATCGCTTTCTCCGTCATATTGAAAGAAATTCGGTGTTGCTTTTTTTAATTCCGGCAGATAGCCCTGATCATAAAAAAGAATTTGTGATACTGGTAAATGAACTGGAGAAATATAATCCGGAACTATTGCACAAACAGTTCATCATCGCCATCAGCAAAAGTGATATGCTTGATGAAGAATTGAAAATGTCTATTGAAAAAGAATTGCCGCAGGAGGTCCCCCATATTTTTATCTCTTCTGTAACAAACAGCGGTCTGGTGGAGTTAAAGGACCTTTTATGGAATACGCTGAATATGGCTCAGGAATAATTACCCTGCAAAGGGTATTTCGCAGCTACGATTATTTCGTTTATTAGCTTATTAAAAAAACAGTCATGAAGCTGCTATTCTTTGCCCCGTTTTTGTTTTTGAAGTTTACAATTACAAATGCCCAGTCCGCTGCCAATCCATTAAAAAAAGTAGTGGAATTAAAAATGCCGCGTGAAGGCGGCGCCAATGGCGCTTCGGTCTCCTGGCACCCGGTATTGAAAAAATATTACGCAGCAATGGCCGGCAATGTGTCTTATTGCCTTGGCGTATTCGACGGTACAGGCAAATTGCTTTCGCCACCCGAGCTAAAGACTTCTTTCGACATCCGTGGTCTGTGGTATAATCCGCATACGAAAACGTTACAAATGAATGGTTATAGTGATTTTGGTTGGGCAGAATATAGATTGGATCGTAAAGGATTTCCTGATTCGGTGAAACTATTGAATGAGGGATCAAACCAGCCGGATGATCAAAGCGCAGGAGCATTTGACCCTCAAAAAAATGTAATCTACTTTCTTAATGAAGATGGCAACCTCGACGTATATGATTTCAAGGAAGGCGAATACCTGGATGAGATTGAATTGACGCTTGGAAAAACAAAAAAAGACATTGATGAAGACGAAGATGCAGCAGATAATTATGATGTGATAGATGATTACAATCTTTCGACCGCCGTTTATACTGGTATTGCCGGAGCAGAAATAGGACTTCTTAATTATTCTGAGAAAGAAATTGAACTCTATAATCTTAAGGATGGACACCTGGTCAGGAAATTGTCTTTGCCAGACGAGGCGCCCGTAACTTATTTATTGAATTTTTCGTATTGCAACAATACCTGGTGGCTTTTTGATACAAAGGCAAGGATCTGGATTGGATACAGGTAATCTCATTTTGCGGCGAAAATATGGGAGCCATCTAATTTGTAAAAAATCAATCTTTTCCACACCATTATTGTGGAAAACCCACCCCTCGTGTATTTTTTTCATTCCCTATATTTGTAAGTCGAATCAAACGCAGGTTCATAACCCCACCGTACATCTGTTTTACCTGTATTTTTTTTCATTAATCTTTACTGACTGCTCCCTTTGAATAAGACTTGCTTGTTGGCTTATCTTTTGATGTATTCAAAAAAAATCAAGCATGAATATGGCGAAAAAATGGTGGGTCTCGTCTGTGGTTGCTTTTGCAGCTTTCCCTTTATTGATAATTCTAACGTCGGCAACCACGCAAAAAGTTATTGGTGATGATAGTTCTTCGGTTCTCGAAGTAAAATTTTTGAGTGGTGATAATGAGACCCTCCTTTTCAACGTAAAATATGATAATAGGAACGGTGGCAGTTTTAAATTACTGGCCCTGGACGAAACCGGAGAAGCTTGTTTCCAGGATAATTATTCTGCGAAGGATTTTGAAAAGAAGATCAAGATCCCGCGTCTAACTGATACAGATTATGTGATCTTCCTTATCAGATCAGCCAAAGAGAACATTGAGCTTAGCTATAAAGTTAAAGTCACCACGAAAGTGGTTGACGAAACGGTTTTCTTGAAAAACCGAGAGCTGGTCTCGTACAAATGAAACAAAACAGTCCCGAAAGTTCGGGACTGTTTCGTTTTAGTCAGCACCCGAACATGGTTCAGTAATTCTCCTCTTACTAATTCATTAAAGTAATTTACAATAGTTAATTTCTGATAGATGCACCGGGCACCCATCATTTTTTTAGTAGGTTTGCCTTTTAACAAACATATTGTCACATGAAAAAATTTCTGTTCAGTTTATTTCTTTCCATTGCCTTGTTGTTCAGGGCGGCTGCCGATGAAGGCATGTGGCTGCCGCTGTTATTGGGCCAGCAGGTATATAATGATATGGTAAAAAAAGGGTTGAAGCTGACAAAAGACCAACTCTATAATATCAACAAAGCTTCACTGAAAGATGCTATTATAATTTTTGGTGGTGGCTGCACCGGCGAGATAGTTAGCCCCGAAGGTTTGATATTCACTAATCACCATTGTGGCTATGATGTTATTGCCGGCGCCAGCACAATGGATCATAATTACCTGAGAGATGGTTTTTATGCCCGGAATAAGGGGGAGGAAATACCAAGCACCCTCACCGTACAATTTTTATTACGTATAGATGATGTTACAAAAGAAGTGCTTGATTCATTAAAAGGCTTAAGCGGCACTGAACGGTTGCAAAAGCAAGGGGCGATATTAGCGGCCATTAATAAAAGGATGAGCGACACTGCGCAAAAAACTGAAACAAGAGTAAGTACTTTATTCAAAGGCAATCAATTTCTCGCATTTGTTTACCAGCGTTATTATGACATCCGTTTGGTGGGCGCTCCTCCTGAGAGTGTAGGAAAGTTTGGTGGCGATACCGACAATTGGGAATGGCCGCGTCATACCGGCGACTATTCTATTTTCCGTGTTTATGCAAATAAAGAAAATAAACCGGCGAAATATTCTACAGAAAATTCACCGTTGAAACCAAAATGGTATTTGCCGGTTTCTATCAAAGGATTTAAAGATGGCGACTTCGCAATGATATGGGGTTATCCCGGTGGTACGAATCGTTACGAAACCTCGTATGGCGTTGCTTTATCTACCCAGATCAATAATCCAACTCTGGTTAAGTTGCGTGATGTACGGTTGAAATATATGTTTGAAGAAATGAAAAAAGATCCGGAGACAAAATTGAAACTGTCCTCTTCCTACGCCGGCATCGCTAACTATTGGAAATTCTATGATGGCGAAACAAAACAGTTATTGAAATATGATGTATACGGGCAAAAGAAAAAATTTGAGGACAAGTTCATTTCATGGGCAGATGGTAAGCCAGGATACCAGGGAATGTTTGCCGAATGGAGCGACGCCTATGATGCCTGGAGAAAATATGCCAAACAAAGGGTGTATATAAATGAAGGAATATTCGGCTCGCCGTTGATAGAATTTGCAGGCGCCTATCTTATACCCGTTGAAAATGCTTTGGTGAAAACGGGGACATCTAAAGAAGCATTGCAAAAAACACTGGCGATGGCGGATGAAGCTAGAAAATCATTCCTGGAAGAAGAAAACAAACCATCTGATCAGAATATAGTGGCAGCAGTGACGATGATGTTTTATAATGACGTGGACAAAGACCAGCATCCTGTTGGATTTTATGGCAACCTGAAAAACAAATATGGCTCGCTGGATGATGAAGCGACCTATAAAAAATATGCGGCTGATGTCTTTAATAATACCATGATTTTTGATGATGCCAAATGGAAAGCATTCATCGCTAATCCTGACGCTTCTGTATTGCAAAATGATCCGGCATTCAATCATATGAGTTCTTTTTATACCAATAACTATCTCAGCAAATATTCTCCGTTTTACCAGCAGTTCACGGCGAAAAATGCTGAATATGGAAGGCTTTACCTGAAAGGCATCATGGAAATGGATCCGGCAAAAGCAAAAATGATGTATCCCGATGCCACGTTCACGATGCGGGTTACTTATGGTGCTGTGAAATCATATCGTCCGCGAGATGCCGTATTCTATGATTATGTCACTACCTCAAAAGGCATATTGGAAAAATATAAACCCGGTGATTATGAATTCGATCTTCCGGATAAACAGATCGGGTTGTTGAAGAAAAGAGATTTTGGTCAGTATATTGACAAGTCCCGCAACGACCTCGTGATTGACTTTATTACCAGTACTGATATTACCGGTGGCAACTCCGGTTCCCCGGTATTAAATGGAAATGGTGAACTGATCGGTCTTGCATTTGATGGCAACTATGAAGCGTTAAGTCATAAAATGGCTTTTGACAAGGATCTGAATCGCACTATCAACGTTGACATCCGCTATGTACTTTGGTGCATTGATAAACTGGGCGGAGCGACAAATATTATTAATGAATTGAAGATCGTGAAATAAATATTTTATCCTTTTTACAGAAAGCCATCTGCCAGGGTGGCTTTCTGATTTTAATGGAAGAATTAATTGCTTAACATTGCATGACGATTTTATAATTTGAAAAAGCACCTCACTATATTTTTTTTATATCTTTCCATTTGCGGCATCACTTTTTCCCAGAAAAAATCAATTCAGCCTTGCAACAGATGTAAGTTTGCTTCGAAGTTTTAAAAAAGATCAGCGGTATTGGGCAATCGGCCAAACGGTGAATTTTCTTTTTCATTTTTCGCCTAGGGATGGCGCTTATGTCTGGATCTCCTATTATTCACCCGGCGGGTTCACCAATGATGTGGCAGCAGAAGCAAAACAAAGCGGCACCGTACCGCAGCAGATCAACTATCGTAATCATGGTTCGTTAGCCTTCAAACATATTTCCCTGGGGTGGAGAAAATATTTGAAGGGAGCCTACGATATCGAAAAAGGACGGAATCTCTACGGCTATGCCGGGTTTGGTTTGATGATGGGAGCAATCGTCAATACCCAAACCGCGAATATTGATACAAGCGCTTATACAGTTCCAATCCTGAGTGGCAAAGCCAATTTTAAAAGACTCACAGTCGATATTGGTTTGGGCACGGAGTTTCCCGTTGGCGCCGATATATTTATTTATTTCGAGGGTAGGGCATTGATCCCCACTACGGATTATCCAAGTCAATACCTGCTGATAAACCGGAAAGCGCCTTTTACCGGAGCTGTCAACGGAGGGATCAGGGTACTTTTTAACTAATAATCATTTTCACAATGTCTTCATCAACGCTGACCATAGAAAAAGTTGAGCTTTATAAACTTTCTATACCCCTGATAGAACCTTTTATCACTTCGCTGGGACAGGATGATAATGCGGAAAATGTTTTGGTAAAGATCATCACAAAAGAAGGCGTCATTGGCTTTGGCGAATGCAGTCCTTATATGCCGATCAATGGTGAGAGCCAGGACACCTGCTTTATCGTGGGTCAGTATTTTGCTAAACTTTTAAAAGGGAAAAATGCACTAGCTATCGAAGAATGTGTGATGGCTATGGACAAAATGATCTATGGAAACACCAGCATTAAAAGTGCATTCGATATGGCTCTGTATGATATCGCTTCCCAAAATGCGGGAATGCCTTTGTACAAATTTTTAGGAGGTAAAAATGATAAAACAATTTTCACTGACTATACAGTAAGTATCGGCGACCCAAAGAAAATGGCAGCCGATGCGGTTAAAATAAAAAAAGAAGGTTATCCTGCTATTAAGATCAAACTGGGTAAAAACGGTGAGACTGACATAGAGAGAATAAAATTGATCCGTGAAGCAGTTGGCAATGACATCCCTCTGCGCATTGATGCTAACCAGGGATGGAATGTGGAAGAAGCGATTAAAACTCTGCAGGCTTTAGGAAAATATAATATCCAGCATTGCGAGGAACCGATACCGCGATGGGAGTTCATGCACTTACCTCATGTAAGAAAGGCAAGCCCGATACCGATCATGGCAGATGAGAGTTGTGGCGATGATCATGATGCAGAACGATTAATTTATATCGGCGCCTGCGATTACTTCAATATAAAACTGGCAAAATCAGGTGGCTTATTTAAGGCATTAAAGATGGTGAAACTGGCAGAAGCTAATAATATTCATCTGCAGGTTGGCGCTATGCTCGAATCAAGATTGGCGATGACCGCCTTCGCACATTTCGCTCTGTGCAGCCCCATGATCGAACATTATGATTTTGATACGGCACTAATGTTTGTTGAAGACCCGGTAACCGGCGGAATAAAATATGAAAAGAACGGCGTCGTGATAGTGCCGGAAGTAAATGGCCTGGGAGCAAGTGTTGATGAAAGCCGGTTGGAAAAAATGGAAAAAGTTATTGTTTAAAAAAACTCTCGCAAAGCTATAACTTTAGTTGATGCAACATACTTCATTTAAAAATTAATGTATGCGAATTCTATTTCTTTTACTCTCGATCACGATACTCGCTGATCTCTCTGCGCAGAATCTCAAATCGGGCGGCGTATTAAAACCGGAACAAGCTATCATGGATATCCGTCACTATACAGTGGCATTGGATGTGGATCCACAAAAACAAACAATAGATGGTTATGCAGAAATAGATCTCGATCTTTTGAAACCAACAAACTATTTATTATTTGATTTCTGGCATGGACTTACCATCAGTAAGCTTTGGGTAAATGGAAAAACGCAGGACTATACTCACACTAATGATGATTATATAAAAATAAATTTGCCACAGGAATTGCCGGCAGGAAAAGTAAAAGTGGAAGTGGCTTACGGCGGCAAACCATCTATTGCTGTAAGACCCCCATGGACAGGCGGTTTTCAATGGGAAAAAGATTCAAAAGGAAACCCATGGATCTCTATTACTTGCCAGGGCGAAGGAGCAAAAATTTATTTTCCCTGTAAGGATCATCCCAGTGATGAGCCCAATGAAGGTGCAGATCTTATCATCACTGTTCCGAAAGGATTGGTAGTAGCCGGGCCCGGGGTATTGCAAAAAGTGACTACCAAAAAAGATAAATCAACTTATCACTGGAAAACAAACTATACTATCAGTAATTATTGCATCTTGTTTAATGTAGGTAAGTACAAAGTGGTGAAAAGAACCTATACAACAATTGATGGCAATAAAGTGCCTATGGAATATTATGTGCTGGAAGAAAATGTTGACAAAGCAGAACACCTTCTGGATCTCTTCGAACAATCGTGTCATATACAGGAAAAATATTTTGGTGAATATCCATGGGTGAAAGAGGCGATCCGTGCCTGCGAGACGCCACATCTTGGCATGGAACATCAAACCGATATTGCGTATGGAAATAAATACCGGTATGAAAAATTAGGTGGTAAAGATTTTGACTGGCTGCTGCATCACGAATTTGGTCATGAATGGTGGGCCAATAAAGTCACCAACCGCGACTGGGCGCACATGTGGATACAGGAAGGCATCTGCTCTTTTGGCGATGCTATGGCAACAAGAGAATTAGCCGGCGAAGAAGCCTACATGAAACGTATGCAGCAAACTGCAAGAAGTGCACAAAACCAATATCCTATTGTCAGAGGCGACCAGGTGGATTCAGACAGCGCTTATCATGGAGACATTTATGGCAAAGCTTCTTTCTTCATGCACACACTCCGGTATGTCATGGGAGATGAGGTTTTTTTCCCAACATTAAAAAAACTGGCTACTGATCCGCAATACACTTATGATAATACAGTCGTCACAGCAGATGTAGAAAAATTATTTAGCGGAGCCTATGGCAAAAGCTTAGATCCTTTATTTCATCTCTTTCTTTACACAACAGATAAGCTGGAAGTTTATTCAAAACAAACAAAAGAAAATGAATACCAGGTTCGCCTGTTAAATCTTGATATGACAGTGCCGATAGATGTTCAGACCGATACTGGTGTCCAGCGTTTGATGATCGATAAAAAAGGAGTGGCTATTACAAGCAAAACACCGATTGTGATTGACCCGAAAATATTTTATTTGAAAAAAGTGATCATGGAATGATGGTCAGATTTTTTTCCTTGCATAAACAGTCGAATAATGAAATCTTTAATCTCAATAATTGCCATATTATTTTCATCAATCGTTTTTGCGCAGAAAGATAACTCAGCGGAAAAGACTCCCATACTGATTCGTTGCGATGATATAGGCATGTGTCATTCGGTGAATGTTGCTGCTAAGAAGGTGTTGGAAACGGGCATTCCTGTTTCAATGTCAGTCATGGTTCCCTGTCCCTGGTTTGCCGAAGCCGTGGAGCTATTGAAAAAATATCCGAACGTCTCTGTCGGAATTCATCTTACACTTAATTCAGAATGGAAACAATACCGCTGGGGACCAGTATCCGGTGCGAATACTGTTCCGTCGTTGGTTGATTCACTTGGATTATTTTTTCCTTCACGCAGTTTATTATTTGGTCACAATCCTAAACTCGCCAAGATCGAAACAGAGCTAAGGGCACAGATCGAAAAAGCATTACATGCCGGACTGAAAATTGATTATCTCGATTATCACATGGGCGCTGCTGTACAGACGCTGGAAACAAGATTAATAGTTGAGAAACTGGCTTCAGAATACAAGCTTGCGATTTCCCGTTATTTTAATGAAGATGATGTTGGAGGATGGTATTTCGCTTCGCCTGAAAATAAACTGGATTCAATGATGATCAGCGTGAAAAAATTACAGCACGGTAATACAAAACTGTTTGTTATTCATATCGGGTTGGATTCACCGGAAATGAGCGCTATGGAAGATGCCAATACGTTTGGCCCGAAAGATATGAGCAAACATAGGAATGGAGAATTAAATGCACTGGTCTCTCCGCAGTTCCAAAAACTTCTTCACGATCCGAAATATCGCCTTATCAATTATTATATGCTAAAAGAAGAAAAAGGTCTTGGCGCTATGAAAAGACCACCAACAGATTAACAGAAATGGTAAAACCAAGCTTTATATATGATAAGCCCTGATCAAAATAAATCTGCTGCACCATCGCTTGTCAGCAGTTCCATTGCTGCCTGGCTTTCTGTACAAGACAGCGAAAAAGCAATTGAATTTTATAAGGCTGCTTTCAATGCAACCGAGGCTTATCGGCTTGATACTCCCGATGGCCCTATCGTAAAGCTTTCGGTTGAAAGAGCAGAATTCTGGGTGAGCCCGGAAGGAGAAACACAAAATAACCTGGGAGGAGGTTCAATAAGAATGATTGTAACGGTGGCTGATCCTGATTCACTATTCAAAAGAGCAATCAATGCAGGAGCTGTTGAAATCTCCGCCATACATGAAGGTCATGGATGGCGGATCGGGAGAATTGTTGATCCTTTTGGGCTACATTGGGAAATTGGCCGCCCCATTTAATAAAGGCGCAATTAATAATTTTAAAAAAAATTATGCTGAAAAAAATAAACTGGGATGCTGTTCCGACGGAAGATGTCAATCCAGCTATGCAGAGAAAAATGCTCTGGGGAGAAAAGCTGATGATTGCGAAGATGAAATTCAAAGATGGTTTTATAGTCCCACTGCATCACCATGTACATGAACAAGTCACGCAGGTGATCTCCGGCAGTATGCGTTTCTGGTTTGGAGAAAATAAAGAACAGGTAATGGAACTTCATCCCGGCGATGTGGTGGTCATTCCATCCAACCTGCCACATGAAGCATTAATGATCGGCGAAGTGGAAGAGATAGATACATGGTCGCCTCCCCGCCAGGATTGGATAGATAAAACAGACGATTATTTAAGAAAATAGAATGTCATTGCGAGCAATGCGAAGCAAATGGATCTAGGATTAAAAAATAAAGTTGCCTTTGTAGCCGCTTCCAGTAAAGGGCTTGGAAAAAGTGCTGCATTGGAACTGGCAAAGGAAGGCGCTGTTGTAATTATTAATGGCCGGAATAAAGAAGATCTTGAAAAGACAAAAGAGGAAATAGAAAAACAAATTAGTGGCAAAGTGATGGCGCTTGCCGGTGATCTATCGGTTGCCGCGGAAAGGGATGTAATTATCAAAGGCGCATTGCAAACTTTTGGCAAGATAGATATTCTTATCACCAATACAGGGGGACCACCCACCGGGAGTATCGAAGAATTAAAACAGGAAGATTGGGACAAGGCTTACAATAACCTGCTGGCAAGTGTTGTAGGACTGATAAAGAATTTTTTACCGGGTATGAAACAACAGCGATGGGGCAGAATTATTTCCATTACATCTATGGCGGTAAAACAACCGGTCAATAATCTGACACTATCCAACTCGGTAAGAGCTTCTGTAGTTGGACTGATGAAAACACTTTCTAATGAGTTGGCATCTTATAATATCACGGTGAATAATATAATGCCGGGTTACACGGAAACGGAAAGGCTGAAAGAATTAATTGACAACGATCCTTCTTTTACCTCTGCCAGGTCAGAGATACCGATGGGACGTTTTGGCAAGCCGGAAGAATTTGCGGCGGCTGTTGCTTTTTTAGCCAGTGAAAGAGCCGGATATATTACCGGTGTTTCACTGGCTGTTGATGGAGGATGGATCAAAGGAATATTTTGATCAACGCGATCATCCTTTGACAAAGATCAGGACAGCAATGCTGCTGACATAATAAGATCTTAACTCTTGGTTTCCGCATCCAGTACTTCAATAGCACGATCATAAAATGCTTTGGCACGTTCGGGAGTACTGCCAATACAAACCAACCCTAATTTTCCAAATTCGGATAATGCACCGACCAAATGAAACATCACCCCCTCCTGTGTAGCGCCATCAAACATCAGTGAATGGAACATAGCAATATCAATCAGGTCGGCAGGAGTAAGTCCTATGTATTTTTCATTGCTGACATTGTCCGAAGCAAAATAGCATCGCCTGTTGCCACTGGCTGTGATGAAATGGCCGGTATCAGCTTGATATTTTCCGTCAGTTAAAAATTGCAGCATCAGGAACGGATGCGTTGTGCCGCCTTTGCGCAGGTTGATCTCGATCGCATGATGTTTCCATGAACCATCCTCCTGTTTTACCGAAATAAAATCGACAGCAAATCTTCCCATCGCTCCTTTCTCCGCCAAAGTTTGGGCGATCTTTTTTCCTTCTGTTGCCAATGACACGCTGTACATTTCATCAGCCGGGAAAATCGCGCCGATAAATATCTGTCCATCGTCACCGCCCAGCAACTGGTCATGTGTACTAGCAATATCTATGCGTTTGTCGGGATTGATCACACACTGTACAGAAGGGGACATCTTCACATCACCTTCGAGAAATATTTCAACAATACCTCCCATCGAAGTAAACTTTTCAAAAAACAAATTTTCGCTCACATTTTTCGCTACCGTTGTAAACTGTTTTGAAAACGTAGCAGTAATTATTTCTTCAAGCTTACCATCAACGGGCGCATCGGGATAGCGATAAATTGCATTGCCATCGCCGCTGAACCCATCATTCATTTTTACGACGGCCTTTCGCAAAGCCGGATCACTTTTTTTCAAAGCGACCAACGCTTTTATAACATCTTCTTTTGAGCCCAGATCCTCGAAGCCGTCTGGCAGCAATACACCACATTCACGGAATGTCTTCCTGCCACCCGACTTGGAGCCTTCATAAAATTTATCCGGATCAGTGCCAAATAAAGGAATACCGAGATGCACAGCCAATGTTTTTTCCAGCGGAGTTATATTGTAACAAGTCAGGTGTGCCGTTTCAGAATGTTTAATATGTTGCCTGATTGTCTCCATCAGGCGGGGGCGGTCGAGTATTTTTTGCGTTAATGGTTTTACAGATCCATCAAAGCAACTGATCATTGTCAATCTTTTTCTTGCATGATCACCTGTAATACCCGGTAGCAGGTGGAGGTAGTAATCAATGATCACTTCCGGTATGGGGATGCTGGTAACATAGATGATCTTGGTCAATGGCATACGCAGCAGCATGAGCAGGCACAATAAGCGCTCTTCATAATGAACGGCACCCTTAACGCTGGCAAGTATTTCTGTATCCAACGTCAGCGATGGAATGATGACAACAGTACGTTCAGCCAGCTTATCAGGAAATACTTTTTCGTATTGTTTTTTCATGACAAGCTGAATGTCATTGAACATATTTTTTTCAGCGGCTGATCCCGGTTCCGGAAGATGATTATGCCGTGTGAAAGATTTTCGGCTGATGGACGCTGTGCTCATATATTTGCTTTCCGAAAAGATAAGATAATGCTATGAAATTTGATTCGTTTGTCACAAATAATGGCCTGAAAATTTGTGGAAAATCAACAGCGTAGAGGAATGTACGTTATTATATGCCGGCCAAATCTGCATATATCCATATCTTAAAAAAAATCATAGAATGAAGCGGTTGTTCTATTATACAGCGTTTGTCCTTTTATTTTTAATTTCCTGTAATGGTAAAGACAACACAGAAGAAAATAAAAAAGATTCTACCATGTCAAATTTAAAAGATACAGTTTTTTTTAAGAGCGGCTATTCTGATGTGAATGGAATTAAAATGTATTACGAATTGCATGGAGACAAAGGCGATTACCTTGTGCTGATACATGGCGGAGGCTCAACCATCGGAACAACTTTCGGCAGAGTATTGCCGCTGCTCGCAAAAAATAATAAAGTGATCGCAGTCGAGCTGCAGGCGCATGGGCATACCAGTGACAGAAACGCACCGGAGAGTTTTGAGCAGGATGCCGATGATGTCGCAACACTGTTAAAGAATCTGAATATCCCGAAAGCATCTTTCTTTGGATTCAGCAATGGCGGTAATACAACTATACAAATTGCTAACCGGCATCCTGAAATCATAACCAAATTAATTCTTGCTTCTACATTTTATAAAAGAGAAGCATTTCCTCCCGGTTTTTTTGAAGGCATGAAGCTAGCGACGTTAAATGATATGCCGGAGGCTTTACGAAATGCTTTTCTTAAAATAAATCCCGATAGCAACGCTTTGCTGGCCATGTTCAATAAAGACAGGGAGCGGATGGTGCAATTTAAAGATTGGAATGACGAGGTTGTCAGTTCTATAAAAGCACCAACCCTGATTGTCTTTGGTGATCGTGATGTGGTTTCTGCCGATCATGCAGTAGCCATGTCAAAACTGATCAAAGATGCAAGGCTCATGGTGCTTCCTGGCATGCATGGTTCCTATATCGGTGCGGCGGAGGTTCCGGATGCAGGAATCAAAATGCATGAAATGACAGTTGCTATTATTGAAGATTTTTTAAACAAAAATTAATTACCATTTTCTCATGTATGCCCTCACATTCGGCGGAAAAGAAATTATTGAATACAGCACTGTAAAAGACCCGGTACTGCTTCAACCAACAGACGCTATCGTGAAAATAACCATGGCAGGCATCTGCGGTTCCGATCTGCATGTATATCATGGAAGAGAAGCTGGCTTAGATCATGGTACCGTAATGGGTCATGAATTTGTCGGTGTGATTGAAGAAACAGGACGTGATGTAAAGAAATTTAGGAAAGGATCAAGAGTGCTCAGCCCTTTCACCACTTCCTGCGGTGAATGCTTTTATTGCCGCATCGGTCTTACCTGCCGATGTGAAAATGGAAATTTATTCGGATGGATGGAAAAAGGTCATGGTTTACATGGCGCACAAGCGAATTATGTTCGGGTGCCGATGGCAGATAGTACGCTATTACCATTGAGCAATGATCTGGATGAAAAGAAAGGTTTGTTGCTGGGCGATGTATTTTCCACCGGTTATTTCTGCGCAGATTACGCAGGTATTAAACCAAACAATGTATATGCTGTTATCGGCTGCGGTCCTGTTGGATTAATGACCATCATTGCTGCAAAGCATCTTGGAGCAGAAATAGTGTTTGCTATTGATCTTGTACCTGAACGGTTAGCCATAGCAAAAAAGTTTGGTGCTCTTCCGTTAAATGCCTCGGTGGTGAATGTAAAAGAAGAAATTCTAAACAGCACTCATGGCCGTGGCGCTGATGCAGTCATGGAAGTTGTAGGCAGCGATCAAACATTGAAGCTGGCAATTGATCTTCTTCGTCCCGGTGGAACGATATCATCCGTGGGTGTACATACGGCAAAGCATTTTGCTTTTTCTCCGGGTGAAGCCTACGATAAAAATATTACTTATAAAAGTGGTCGTTGCCCTGCACATTTTTACGCAGAAAAATTATTGCTGGAAGAAGTACCGCAACGTTATGCTATAGAAGATATCATTACTCACCAGTTTTCATTACCCGAAGGCGCAAAAGCCTATGAAGTATTTGATAAAAAACTGGATAATTGTATCAAAGCAGTTTTGCAGACGTCATGACGAATGTACCAGGTCGCTAATTGAAATACGATTCAGGTATTGACTTCCACATTCCATGTGAAAGATTTCCAGTTATGATTTCATACACCAGGTAAATGGGCCAGAATACATAATGAAGGATAAGCAATAAAACACTATGGTTATAGTGCCAGCTTATCATGATCGAATAGATCCCAAGCAAAAAATAAATTATGCTGCCATTCCTTTTGTTCATAGTCTTATTTATTTGCTGAAATAAATTTTAAAACCCCTTCTTAAAGGTAGCCATTTTCGTGCTCTCCTATTTTCTTGCGTACTTACTGGCAATACAATAGCATTTTTCTTCCTAACCGGTAACTCAAATTTTTATCATCATCGAACCTTTTTCCTGGTCAGCCGTTATGATTGAGTCTATTCTTTTCAAAACCATTTTATTCCTCAATATTAATATTTTACTTATGGCAACCAAAAAAATCATAACAGTGTTCGGTGCTACCGGCGCACAGGGCGGAGGTTTGGTCCGCGCCATTTTAAATGACAGGGATGGCGAATTCGCCGCTCGTGCTGTTACAAGAGATATCAATTCTGACAAAGCAAAAGAACTGGCCAATCTTGGCGCTGAAGTGGTAGCCGGTGATGTAGACGATCCCGCTTCCGTTGATAAAGTTCTGCAAGGCGCTTATGGTGCTTACTTCGTTACCTTTTTCTGGGCGCATTATTCGCCTGAAAAAGAAATGGCCGAAGCAAAGACCTTTGCCGATGCAGCAAAAAAAGCCGGGTTGAAACATGTTATCTGGTCGACACTGGAAGATACCCGTGAATTCGTTCCGCTGGATGATGACCGCATGCCTACACTCAACGGAAAATATAAAGTACCGCATTTTGATGGCAAGGGTGAGTCCAACAAGTTTTTTACGAAAGCGGGTGTGCCTACCACATTTTTATATCCTTCCTTTTATTGGGACAATTTTATTTATTTCGGAGCAGGACCTAAAAAAGGAGCTGATGGAAAGTTGCAGCTTACGCTACCGCTTGGCGACGCGAAAATGGGTGGCATTGCTGCAGAAGATATTGGCAAATGCGCTTATGGCATTTTTAAAAAAGGAAAAGAATTCATAGGGAAAAAAGTTGGTTTGGCAGGCGGCCAGTTAACCGGTGAGGACATGGCGGCTGAATTAAGCAAAGCATTGGGTCAGCCAGTTAGCTATAACAAAGTGCCCGCCTCGGTTTACAGAAGTTTTGGTTTTCCCGGCGCCGATGACCTGGGCAATATGTTCCAGTTCTATGATGAGTTTGAAAACGAGGTCAATGGCTTGCGGGATGTCGGTTCTTCAAAGCAACTGAATCCTAAACTGCAATCATTTCCGGAATGGTTGAAAGAAAACGCAAAGAAGATACCTGTTGATTAATATCATGTTTTAAAATAGATCACTGACCCGGATACATTCATCCGGGTTTTTTGTGTCACGGCCGATTCCCCGCAACTTAATAAGTGCAAATTGCACAGACCATGGGATACGGAGAAGAGAATTAAATAAAGCAACAGATGTATCGGATAACTTTGCGACTTGGATAAACTGAGCGAAATATCATTTATTAACTTGCGGAAAAAATATGAACCTTGCCACGCAAACAGCCAAACATTTCAGAGATGTTCATTTTGGAGGCAACTGGACAGCAGTAAATCTTAAAGACACCCTTGCTGAGGTGAACTGGCAACAGGCTATTACAAAAGTTCATTCCCTTAATACAATTGCAGCTCTCGTCTATCATATCCATTATTATGTTGCCGCCATCGTGAAAGTATTGGAGGGCGGCCCGCTCGATGCACATGATAAATATAGTTTTGATTGTCCATCCATCAAATCGCAGATGGACTGGGAAAATTTATTGAACAAAACATTTAACGATGTCGAAAAATTTACCAGCCTTGTTGAGCAATTGCCGGAAAACAAGCTCACCGAAAATTTCTCCGATGGAAAATACGGAACGTATTTCAGAAATCTCCAGGGTGTTATCGAACACACGCATTATCATCTTGGGCAGATCGTGCTGATAAAAAAATTATTGAAATCTAATCCATAATATTTTTCATGAAAGAGTGTCTGACTTTTTAATAAGTAGCCCTGCCACCTGAAATATCAAATACAAAACCTGTATTAAAGCTTGACTCTTTTGATACGATCCACGAAGCGATTGACGCCACTTCTTCCACAGTACCCAATCGTCCCATCGGGATCTTGGCTGTCATATACGCTAATTGTTCAGGAGCTGTCTGGTCATTCATCGCTGTTTTGACAACTGCAGGAGCTAAGCCATTAACGGTTATTCCCGTATCTGCATATTCTTTCCCTATCGCTTTTACAATTCCGATTACCCCGGCTTTCATGGATGAATAGCCAACCATAAAAGGATTACCTTCTTTGCCCGCGATAGAAGCGATCAGCAATATGCGGCCATAATTATTCTTTTCCATTTCTTTGATCGCATACTTCGTCATCAAAAATGTCCTTGAATTTAAATTTGAAAAAGATGAAAAGGGAAGGGTAAAAGATTTTTATTTCAAAGAAGGCGACGAGGAGTCAAGGGCAAGGAGATTGTGATGGTTGATTTTTTATTGCAGGTATCTTCAATTGTATTTGGGATGGCCTCAAAATCAATAACCCCGCTTTGCAGCAGGGTTATTAAATATTAAACTGAAAATTTATTTATTGCGTTTGGCACGGTCGTATTGAAGCAGCATGTCGGCCTTGCCGTCTTTGTTCATGCGCCAGGTTTCCATTACAGCGGCAGTATCTTTAGTGCCATCAGCATTGGTATTGATCTCGGTGGCCCATACCAATACCCAGTTTTCATTTTTATCAGTGCTGTACAAAGGCACTACTGCATTGATGGTGTCTATCACCGAAGTATATTTTGCCCGGCCTCTTTTCCATCGGGCTATCAGGCTGTCTGCGCCATTAACCATTGAATTATCACTGTGGAAAGCAACAATCGTATCAGCTATCCAGCTTTTCATATTGTCCATGGTATTATTCTGCCAATCTTTCCAGCTTCCCTGTACGATAGCAGCAGCATAATCAGGGTTGCCAAATTTGAAAGAAGATGAATAGGATACCGGCATGGAAAGATTGGGCACGGTGATACCGGCGTTATCTGTCTTAGGCGTTTCGGGTGTTTCTGTTTTTTCATTATTGCAAGCGGCCAGTACAAGAGCAGCAATAGGAATTAAAAGATACTGTTTCATTTATAAAAGTGTGTTGGTTAAATGATAAAGGACCGGGTTGACACTTTCGACGGGTTTGTTTTGACCAAATATGGAAGGAATCAGCAAAAGGATGGGCGGGTTGAAAGGTAGGCTATTAACCGGACTTATGTTTAAAATACACTTTGGACATAAAATTGATATCAATTGTCAATTGAAGTAACAATCTGACAAAGATGCCGTGCCAAGCCTGCATGAGAAGATGTAGACGTCTCCCTGTGCTCAGTATCGGTTTAATATCCCTTCAACTCTTTCGCACTTCTATCTTCAAACTTCGGTCTTGGATACAATACTCCCGGTTTCTCTTTTTACCAATTTCAAGACTGAACCTCTTTGTGAAACTATTTTGAATTATTATAATTGTTGTGGAAGGCTAAGCAATTTTTTTTATTGGATGAATTTAAAGAAAGATAATCTGTCCGCTCTCCCGGTAAATATTCACTTATAAAATTTTTTTACCTTCGCAGTACGATCACGGACATTTAAGAGTTGTCTGTTTATTACTGCATTATTAGTCGCTGCTATGGGTTGATCTAAAGTCATGATTGGTTATACCTGAAACAAAACTGCTTTTAATACCACATACTAAGACCCTTTTAATTCTGTTGTCATGTTTATAGGTCATTTTGGAATAGGGCTCGGTGCTAAAAAGATAGCGCCGGAAGTATCTCTTGGAACTCTTTTTGTTGCTTCCCAGTTGCTAGACCTTCTCTGGCCTACTTTTCTTCTTTTCGGGTGGGAGCATGTTAGCATAAACATGGTGCCTGCAAAAACAGTTCCGCTGATCTTTACAGATTATCCCATTTCGCATAGTCTTCTGATGGCCTGTGTATGGGGTTTTGTTCTTGGAATGATCTATTTTCTTTTCAAACGTAATTACCGTGGAGCTATCGTAATTGCTATCTGCGTGGTCAGTCACTGGGTACTGGACCTGCTCGTACATGTGCCCGACCTTCCTCTCTACCCCGGGGATTCACCGCTAGCAGGGCTTGGATTGTGGAACTATATGTTAGTGGCAGTGATAATAGAGAGTCTGATCTTTATTGCCGGACTGTTGATGTACCTGCGGGCAACAAAGACTAAAAACAAAGCTGGTGTCTATGGCTTCTGGTCATTGATCGCTTTGCTGGCGATTGTTTATTTCGCCAACTTGTTTGGTCCACCGCCAACCAATATCATGGCCATTGCATGGGCAGGAGAAGCGCAATGGCTTTTTATCATCTGGGCCTACTGGGCTGATCATAACCGCGTGAAAAGAAATACTGTCTTGATGTAGCATGGCAAGAACGTTTAAAATGCAAAATGAATGACAACGCTAAAATGGTTCAATGTGGCTTTGCGCGGAATTATGGAAGCAGGAATCGTATTAGCACTGGGGTTCTGGGGATGCCATACAGGCAGGACAACAACGATGAAGATACTGCTATCTATTATTATACCACTGATTGGATTTGGCTTCTGGGGATTGGTTGACTTTCACCAATTCGGCCGTCTTTCGGAATGGTTGCGACTACTGCAAGAACTTGTTATCAGCGGACTCGCTGCTTTTGCGCTATATTCAGCCGGTCAGCGTGCATTGTGTTGGTCACTTTTTACTTTATCCATTGTTCACCATGCTCTTGTGTATCTGTCGGGAGAAAGATTGCTGAAAAAGCCTGCCGGGAAGCAGGACCAAAAGCAAATGTCTGCAAAATAAAGATTGTACCGGAGCCACTGTTTTTTAGAGGCGATTTGAATTGAAAAAATATATCTTCATTCTTTGATACTTGGTCTTTAAAATATTCTAAGATGAAAAATTTTATTCGCTGCTGCGCTACAGGTCTTTGTTTATTTTTTTGTTCAGCATCATATCATCCTTCAATGGATGAGTGGGTTTCATTATTTGACGGCAAAACTCTTGATGGCTGGAAAGTGGGCGACAATGCCGCCACATTCACCGTAAAGGACGGAGCGATCATAGCCAACGGTCCTGTTGCGCATTTATTTTACAATGGCGATGTGCAGCAGCATAATTTTAAAAATTTTGAATTCAAAGCCGATGTCATGACGATGCCCGGCTCCAATTCAGGTATTTATTTTCATACAGAATACCAGGAAAAAAGCTGGCCCAAAAAAGGTTATGAAGTGCAGGTAAATAATTCGCACAGCGACTGGCGGAGGACCGGTAGCCTCTATGGCATAGAGGATATAAAAGAATTTGTTGTAAAAGACAAAGAGTGGTTTACGGAATACATAAAAGTGGAAGGTAAGAACGTTATCATAAAATTGAACGATTCAACCGTGGTGGATTATACAGAGCCCGACGATGTAAAACGAGAAGCAGGCAATGAAGGCCGTGTAATATCCAGCGGAACGTTTGCCTTGCAGGGACATGATCCCAACAGTAAAGTATTTTTTAAAAATATTATGGTGATGGTATTACCGGATTAAAACGCTTTTCTAGTTTATGCTACCATTGATGGATATGTACCAAAGCATATGACCGCAGTTCTTTTGTCATAAAACTATCAGCTACTAATTATTCTTATTGTTATTCACCGTCATTCCTGCATGGTCTTTGATTGCCATTATCATATTTGATTTGGCAGAGCTTCTTATTTTTTTTAAATTCAGCCAGATCGCTCTTTGATTGTTCATTATAAAAAATAAAAGATCATGGTTATAGATGTGCATACACATATCAACAACTACCACGAAGAGAAAGTGGTATCGCTGCAGGAATGTCTTGACAGGCTGCTGCAGGTGATGGAAGAAAACAAAGTAGATCATTCGCTGGTGCTCACTTCTTACAAAGTGAATGAACATCGTCCATCGGTGAAAGCAGTGGTGGAAGCCATCCGCGATATTCCGAAGCTATCGGTTGTGGCAGGCATCAGCTACCTTAATTATAAAGAAAAGGATCTCCGTGAAATGAGCGACTATTTAAAACAAGGTCTCATCAAAGGCTTTAAGCTCTATCCCGGCTATGAACCTTTTTACCCGCATGATAAACGTCTGCAGGTAGTATATGAATTGGCAATGGAGTTTGATGTGCCTGTGATGTTTCATTCGGGCGACACTTATACGCCAAAAGGGAGGATACGCTATTCTCATCCGCTTGAGATCGATGATGTAGCGGTGGATTTTCCCGAATTGAAGATCGTTATTTGTCACGTGGGCAATCCATGGATCAGGGATTGTATGGAAGTAGTATATAAGAACAAGAATGTGCATGCTGATTTTTCCGGTCTTGTACTTGGCGACTTCAGTGACAAATTTGAAAAATACATGAAAGAGCAATTGGAGGAAATGATACTTTATGCCGGTGAGCCCGCTTATCTTTTATACGGGACCGATTGGCCTATCAGCACTATGAAATCTTATCTCAACTTCATGCGCCAGCTTGATCTGCCCGAGGAAAAAAAAGAATTGATCTACTGGAAAAACGCAGCAAGACTTTTTAAGATTGATGTAAGTAAGTTCAGTACACAAAAAGAAAAGACAAATTATTCGACAGCATAAGATAGCTGATCACTGATAAAAATCGAGATCTGCCGGGAAGCCGGTAAGACGAAAAGAAAATAATAACTCAACACTTGCCATTTTCTCGTCTTACCGGTTATTTTAGTTAAAATTGTTTTTGGGGCAACCGCATTTATTTAAAAAACCAAATCACCGCGTCATTTTGGGAAGACGTTTCCCGCTACGCTTCGGAATGACGAGTTTTGGATGGTCCTCTCAATATCCTTTTAATCCCTTGGCGCTTCTATCCTCAAACTTCGGCCGTGGATATAATACTCTTGGCTTTTCTTTCACCAGTTTCATTGCTTCCTGTATAGCACGCACTAATTGCGGATCAGTTCCTTTTGCCAGCATTGCAGGATCATCCCATACTTCAATGTCGGGTTTGATACCGTAACCTTCAGCAAACCATTTTCCATCGGCGCCATATAACCGTGCGTCAGGGACTGTGATCGTACCACCATCAATCAATCTATGAGTTGTGGCAGGTCCAACAAGAATCCCCAATGTTCTTTCGCCAACGATAGGACCAAGATTCAATTGCTGGAATGCCCAGGGGAAAGCATCGCCACCAGAGCCGGCCCAACCGTTGATGAGCATCACCTTTGGTGCATCGTTACCTTTCTGCGGCCATCTCGTTACACCTGCATTACGCCACGCTATATTATATATATTCGGCCGGTTGAGCATTTCAATAAAACGATCGCCAAGTTGTCCGCCTGCATTGAAGCGCTCATCCACTACAAACCCTTTTTTATCTATCTGCGCATAGAACTGGCGCATGAGTTCAGTTTGTCCCTGCGTTCCTGTATTGGGCATATACATATAGCCAAGCTGACCCCCAGATAGCTCATCCACTTTTTTACGATTGCCTTCTATCCATTCCAGGTGACGAAGCCTTGCTTCTTCCTGCGGCTGCAATGTTTTGATGATCACCTCACGCGAACCTTCGAAAGATGGTTTGCTGTTCACACGTAAGGCGACCGCTTTGCCTGCCAGTCCTTCAAACATAGCATAGGGATCAATAGCCGGATCGAGGTTTCGTCCGTTGACTGATAAAATATAATCGCCTTCTTTTATATTAATACCGGAAGCTTCCAATGGAGATTGAACTTCATTGTCCCATGGCGCTGCATGAACGATCCTTTTTATTTTATAAAAATTATTATCCAATGACCAATCTATTCCCAGGAATCCATTGGTTCGGTTCTTTGCCTGTTCCACATCGCCACCACCGACATAGGTATGCCCTGCACTAAGTTCGGAAAGCATTTCCTGTAAAATATTACTGACATCCCAGCGTGTAATAGCGTCCTTCATCATCTCACCATATTCTTTTTTTACCTGGTTCCAATTGACTTGCTGCATACCCGGGTCATAAAAGAAATCACGATAGCGGCGCCAGGTATCATTAAAAAGCTGTGCCCATTCTTCCTGCGGACGAAGCTGCATTTCCATCTCGGAAGTGCGTAGTAACTTATCGAGTTTCTGATCGGAGCTGATCTTTATAATTCCAAATCCATTGCTGTTGTTTCGGACGAGGAGATTTTTACCATCAGCGGAATTAACATAAGCGCCGGAACCCGCTAATAAAGTTTTTTCTTCTCTTTTATCAATATCGTATAAATAAATAGATGGTTGTCCGCCCGCAGCAGCACCTGTATTGGGAAAACGGATGTAAACAAGTTTGCCTTCTGCCGCATATAAGCCTCCAATATTGCCCGGAGGAACTGGCAGAATTTCCAACCTGCGTTCCAATGTTTCGGGTTCCACTTTATTGGATGCAACGGCAGGTTTCGCCGCTTTCTTTGTAGTATCAGTTGCAGCTTTGTCTTTATTATCCTTATTGGTGGAAGTTGTATCTAATTTTATCTCGTCATTTTTTGCAAAAAGAAATTCGGGAGTAGAAGGATCAAGTGTGGCTACGGCGAGTTGCGTACTGTTCGGATAGATCCATGTATTGTCAAAGTTGCTGTAAGACGGATTGAAACTTCTGTCGGTCGTGAAGAAAAGATATTTACCGGTATGATCAAAAACGGGATTGGCATCATTGTAATAAGCAGAAGTCGCCTGGTGCAATTTTTTATTTTCTACATCATATAAATAAACGGCATTATTGAGATTGGCGGTTCCTTTTGAATAGGTGAGCCATTTATTATCGGGCGACCAGGCTGCAAAAAATCCCTGCAAGCCACCATAGTTAAGATCAGCAGTATGATCAATTGTCTCCACCTTATTGTCAGCAATGGTCAATAGTTTTATTTCCTGCAGGTCATTGATAAAAACTATTTTTTTGCTATCTGGTGACCAACTGAGTGTCCAACCCATACCCTTTCCAAAGTCTGTGATCTTTTTTGCCTGTCCTGATGCATTGTCGCGAAGCCATATTTCATACTCGCCGCTTTCATCACTCCAGTAGGCCAACCACTTTCCATTCGGCGACCATGCGGGATTTCTTTCCCATGCACCACTTGTATTGGTAAGATTGATAATGACACCATTTTCGGCCGGTATGCTGAAGAGATCGCCCCTTGCTTCAAAGACAGTGCGCTTGCCATCAGGAGATACTTCAAAATTGGTGATGCTGCTGCCAACATTAACTATGCGGGGCATCAGTGTCGAGATGTCCGCTACTACGTTGATCTTTACTTCAGAATATTTATTGGTGGAAAGATCGAGCAAATACAATCTGCCGCCCGCCTGGAAAACCAATTCGGACGGTCCCGCCGACATGTGGTTGATATCAATATCAGTAAACTTTGTGAGCTGTTGTTTTGTTTTTTTCTCCGGGTCATATACCCATATATTTCTTCTTTTGGCTGCATCATCATCCGATACATAATAGATCTTATTATTGACCCAGACCGGTTTTCCCTCGGTCGCATCTGATTTGGTAATATTATCAGCGGTTCCTTTTTTCAGATCATATATCAAAACATCGGAAGCAAGTCCGCTGCGAATTCTTTTAAAAGGATAGTTCTCCGTGATCTTTGTTACGTAAGCAATACTATTACCGTCAGCAGAAAATGAAGCGAGCTCCCCATAAGGCACAGAGAGTTTCTCCGGGAGCCCGCCCTTTATTGAAATAAGATATAATTGCCGGTATGCCGGTGTACCACTTTCACGACCGGAAGCAAAAAGAATTCTTTTTCCATCGGGATGCCAGTCAATCACACGATCAGGCGATGCATTCCAGGTAAGACGAACAGGAACACCGCCGGTGACAGGCATCGTATAGACATCAGTATTTCCATCATAAGTAGCAGAGAAAGCCAATGTTTTTCCATCGGGAGAAAATCTTGGAAATGATTCTTCGCCGGTGGAAGAAGTGATACGATTTGCAGTGCCTCCTGTTTTTGGTACTATCCATATATCGCCACCATAAACAAAAGCGATCTGTGTAGCTGATACATCCGGGTAACGGAAAAGGCGGGCATCGATCTGCGCAAATGTGGTCAGCGACAGCAATAAAGCTGAAAGGGAAATTATGTTTTTCATAAACAGTCTTTTGATTGAGAAGAGAATTTGAAGATAGGAAATTAAGAAGTATAAAATTTAAGAGAGATGATGGACGGTGCCCCGGCATAAATGCCGGGGTAAGTCAGCCGATCAATTGTACAGCATCAGATCAGTATCCCCATTTTTTCATGATCTGCAGATCTTGTTTTACAGAATCAATCGGAGCCGCACCCTGGTAGCTTTCCTGTTCGATAATAAAATGAGTGGTGCCGCCTGACTTTTTTGCAAGAGCCAACACTTCTTTTACCTGTGCGACACCGGTTCCGAGAACTGCACTTTCATATTTTTCAGATCCTTCCCTTGTTACTTTTATTTCATCTTTTACATGCAGGGATGCGAATCGACCGGGATATTGTTTCAGCAGGTCCAATGCACGGCCACCGGCTTCGTACATATTTCCCATATCCATTTGTTGAATGACAAGAGCGGGATCGGTTTCTTTAAGTATAATATCGTAAAGACGCATTCCATCCACCATTGTGCTGAATTCAAAATTGTGATTGTGGTAACCGAATTTCATTCCTGATCTTTTACATAGCTCACCGCTTTTGTTGAATACCGTTAAAAAACTTTTCAATTTATTCATGTCTTTCCGATAGGATTCCTCCAACGAAGGACTGATGACAAATTCCTGCCCCATTACAGCAGCATCTTCCACAGTATATTTCCACGAATCTGTAAAATCATTTGTGTTTTCATCCCATGCTTTAGCGCCCATAACGGTGTGGCCGCTTTTCATCTGCAGGCCAAGGTCATCCAATACTTTTTTAAACCCTTTAGCAGTGTATCCATAAAATTTACGGTCAATATAATTAGCATGCTCCACATAGCGATACCCCATATCCGCCAGTTTTTTCAATGTGTCAAGAGGATCTGTTTTCATGTCGTCCCGCACACTATACAATTGAAGCCCGGTGATCCATTTTGATTTTTCCATTGCCATCATTTTCTTTGAAAACAATGCAGCTCCTGCAACGACCAGGGCGCTGTTCTTTACAAATTGGCGGCGTGTTGTGTCCATATAAATTGCTTGTATTGAATACTCAATTTAGCATTTTTGTTTTCACATGCTGTATCTTTTATTTCTGGGTAGGGTACTATGGGGAAATGAAAGTGATTGAATATTTTTTAAGCAGAAGCCAATTAAATCATAGATAAATATCCCATTCAGATCATTGAATTTTGTTAGTCTTTTTTCAGCCCTTTTATGATTACATTCCCGGTCCCGTTTTTATCACAGGGATAGCTGAATGCTTTTTGCAGTTCTTTCGGATCATTGATCGTATCATAAAAATCGTCGAGGTATTTTGTTGCTGTCTTAACCGATCGTGCATTCATCAGCGGACACTCGGTATAAACTCTGTAAAAATCTTTTTTCAGCCGGTTGAATAACGCTATAACTGAATTGTATGCGTTCATGTCAGGAATGCAATAACCCCGGTAGCGGCGCTCCAGCACAGATCGCATTTCCAATTCTTCGGCAGGTTTTGCATACGAGGCATTCACCATCCCCGAGTGATCAAAATCATACGGAACGGTAGTGGGAGTGCCGAGCGAATCTTTGGATAACAGTTTTATATTTTGCTGAAACTGTACCGACCAGTCTGTATTACCGATCATGTATTGAAATACCGCCATGGTGAGAAATGCTTCGGATTCTGTTTGAACAGGATTCATCATTTTCCTTTCTACAATGATTGTGTTATTCCGCTGAGCCATTTGATTTTGATCCTCCAGCAATATTCCATAAAAAGAGGTTGGTTTTCTTTTGAGATCTTCCATGGTTACACTTACTAATCTTGCCCGGAAACTTTTTGGTGTAATAAGATTATATAATTTGTAGATCAGCCATTCCCTGACAACATATTCATCACCCCCGCAGGGCATCACCAGTTTTATTTTATCCTGGCCCTCAAACAGCGATGATGGAGGAACATCTTTTTTTGTAAAATTGAGTAGAAACGGAGGCCAGGCGCAATTTGTTTTATCCTTACGGAAATGTCCTCTTGTTTTTATTTTTACGGGAATGGTAGTTTCATTGCTGTCTGTTGAAAAGTATGAGATCGTAAATGGATGATAAGCCGGATCATCTCCCCTGTCATTTAATACATCACGCATATTACCGGTAATTTTTATCTGCAGTAGCTCCTGTGACCTGAATAATGTTGCCGGTAAATTTTCCGCCTGAATAGTATCAGCAAAAAGGATTGGTTGCGCTCCGGCGACAGAGCACAGCAGGCAAAAAAAACAGGCAAAACAAAACGGTATTTTTAAGCAGCCTTTCACGTGTGCTTGATTCGGATAGTAAGGTACAAAATAGTGTCTTTATTTCGTGGAAGCGCCTTGTTCAAGCCAGCATCGTATCACATCTCTTTCTTCCGGGGTCATATTCGTTTTATTATTCTGCGGCATTGTTTTAGTGATCACTACTCTTTGCATGATCAATTCTTTTTTTGCAACGATCTCAAGAGGTGTATCATATTTCACCCCATTCGGCGCTGTTGTATAAACATCGTCGGTTGGTTTAGAAGAGTGACAACTGATGCAACGTTGCTGAATGATAGCATTTACTTCTGCAAAACTTACCTCTTTACATTTAACATTGGATGGCTGCGGCGCCGTAGCATAAGCAACTGCCAGTAATAAAAGAACGGAAACTGGCATGATCCAGACACTGAATCGTCCTTGCTCACGCAGGTTGAGCCAATGTTTGATACCGGCAGCGCCAATGGAAATGGCCGCCAGTACAGCCCACTGATATTGGTTACCGAATGTGCTGGGAAAATGATTGCTAACCATCACAAACAATACCGGTAGCGTAAAATAGTTGTTGTGAATGGACCTTCTCAACGCATTCTTTCCTATTGCTGCATCCGGCAATTGCCCTTTCCTCGCAGCATTCACCATCGCTTTTTGCGAAGGAATGATGACGAAGAAGACATTTGCCACCATGATACCGCCGATCATCGCTCCGAAATGAATGAATGCAGCTCTTCCGCTGAATACATGACTGTAAAACCAGGCAAATAATACCAGCAGTGCCACGCCAATTAATGAAAAAGCCCAGCCAATATTTTTCAGGAATGATTTGCATAACTGATCATAGATGATCCATGCAACAATAAATGAACCGATACTAATAGCGATAGCCTGGGCCGTTGTCAGTTTCATCACGTTGGTATCGATCAGCATCGCCGATGCATTGAAATAATAAATGATGAACAACAATGCAAATCCTGATAACCACGTGAAATAGGCTTCATACTTGAACCAATGCAGGCTCTTCGGAATTGTTTTGGGTGCTGTTTTATATTTTTCCAGATAATAAAAACCGCCTCCATGAACTGCCCAGAGATTACCGGCCAATTCATCCCGCACACCCTCAGTGCGGTTAAGTGCATTTTCCAAAAAGACAAAATAAAACGAAGCGCCGATCCAGGCGATGCCAAACGTGATGTGCATGACCCGCACCACGATATTCATCCATTCCATTAAATGCCCTTCATAGACAGTTCCTTTGACGATGAAATAAATACTTGCGAGAATAGCGATAATAGTTGCCACGATAGCAGTATACAGCCAGTTTTGGATCTGCGATGATTTTTCTTTGTGTAATTCATGCTCTCCATCACCTGGTTGTTTATGATGTGCCATAGCGCGGACACCATAGGTCATCGTGATCAGTAAGATCAAAACAAGAATCAATATAATAAACAGAACGAGGGATAGCATGCCGGAGTTGAAAATAGATAATTGTTTTGATTTTATTAAGTGACTAGCCCCGGTCTTCAGGGCAGACGCGTTAAAAGTATAATGTAGTCTCCATATCAGGCAAAAGAACGCGGATGACACAGATGGGACGGATCGGCACGGATTTTTTTAAACCGGTTAAGTTCCGATAATATTTAATTGATGGAAGACAATCTAAAAAAACCGTGATAATCTGTTTTAATCCGTTAAATCCGTGTTCTTTTTTTTGTGTATTTTTTTAATGCGTCTGCCTTGCCCGGTCTTCAGGCCGGAGACCAAAAAGAAGAAAATCTGTTAAATGGGTTTTAACCCAATTGTTTATTTTTAATCATGTTTGACTGCGCCATAAAAAGTGAAAGAGTGATCACTCCGTACGGGATAACGAAAGCAGTAGTATTGATAAAAGATGGAAAGATACTGGACGTAGTACCTGAATTACCGGAGGGCGATTTTAAAACTATTGATGTTGGCAATAAAGTACTGATGCCGGGAGTAATTGATCCGCATGTCCACATCAATGAACCGGGAAGGACGGACTGGGAAGGCTTTGATACCGCCACCAAAGCAGCGATTGCAGGTGGCATCACAACATTGGTGGATATGCCATTGAATTCTTCACCTGTAACGACGACAGCAAAAGCATTTGATAAAAAGATTAAAGTCAACGAAAAGGAAATTGCATACCAATTGTGGTTTCTGGGGAGGCATTGTTCCGGGTAATGAAAATGAAATAGAGCCTTTGATAGAAAAAGGAGTTTTGGGTTTTAAAGCTTTTCTTGCTCATTCAGGCATTGATGAATTTCCGAATGTGACGGAAGAAGATCTGAAAAAAGCGATGCCCATTATTGCAAAACATGATCGTCCTCTATTGGTCCATTGTGAACTAAGCTCCCCTCTCTTTTGGAGAGGGGTCGGGGGTGAGGTCTATGAAAACTATCTCGACTCACGTCCGAAGAAATGGGAAGATGATGCGATCGCTTTGATGATCCGTTTATGCGAAGAATTTAATTGCCGCACACATATTGTTCATTTATCATCAGCTGACTCTATAGAACAAATTTCGCAAGCCAAACAACGCGGTTTGCCGCTAACAGTTGAAACAGCACAGCATTATTTATACTTTAATGCAGAACAAATAAAAGATGGGCAAACGCAATTCAAGTGTGCGCCACCAATCAGGGAAAAAGAAAATAACGAAAAATTGTGGCTGGCATTGAAAGAAGGGATTATTGATTTTGTGGCGACCGACCATTCTCCTGCGCCACCGGAAATGAAGGAACTTTCCAGCGGTGATTTTATGAAAGCATGGGGCGGAATTTCTTCGATCCAGTTTGCGTTGCCGGTTTTATGGACAGCGGCTAAGAAAAAAGATTGTTCGATGGCTGATATTGCTAAATGGTTGTGCGAAAGATCTTCAAGATTGCCGGGACTTGAAAATTCAAAAGGAAAAATTCAGAAAGGGTACGATGTCGATTTAGTAGTTTGGGACCCGGAGAAAAAATTTACTGTCACAGAAGATATCATTTACCATAAACACAAGATCACGCCTTATCTTGGCGAAGAGCTTTATGGAGTGGTTGAACAAACTTATTTAAAAGGAGAAAAAGTATTTGATAAAGGGCAGTTCATTTTGAATCAAGGAATGATCATTTAAAATATGTCTAACGAAATACAACGCGCAGAAAAGATCTTACAGCGGATCAATGAACTGGCTTTCATCAGTGAAGATGAGAATTGTATTACCCGCACTTACGGCACCAAAGCATTTATGGAAGCGAGAGATAAAGTGAAAGAATGGATGAAAGAGGCGGGTTTGCGAGTAAGAATTGATAATATTGGAAATGTCAGGGGAAAGCTGATCTCAAATGATCCGGGTGCAAAGATTTTTGTGATCGCCTCACATATTGATACGGTTGTCAATGCAGGTAAATTTGATGGGCCTTTGGGCGTGTTGATGGGATTAGACTTACTTGAACAATTGATCAAATCAAAAATCGAACTGCCTTTTCATATTGAACTGATCGCTTTTTGTGATGAAGAAGGCTGCCGCTTTCATACAACTTATCTTGGAAGCAAAGTGGTTGCGGGTTCTTTTGATAAAATAATTTTAAATGCAAAAGATGCGGCGGGTATTTCCCTCCAGGAGGTGATCAATAGTATTGAAGGTGATGTAAATAAACTGGGTAAAGATGCGATTGCAAAGCAGGACTGGTTAGGGTATTTTGAAATCCATATTGAACAGGGGCCTGTGCTATATGAAAAAAATATTCCGGTGGGAGTGGTTACAGCCATCGCAGGTCAGCGCAGATTAGAAATAAAATTTACAGGTGAAGCAGGTCATGCCGGCACAGTACCGATGGATATGCGCAAAGATGCATTGAAATGCGGAGCAGAGTTTATACAGGAGGTTGAAAGAATTGGAATGCAGAACAAGTCAGATTTTGTCGCGACGGTCGGCAAATTACATATCACTAATTCAGCCAGCAATGTGATTCCGGGCGAAGTGATATGCAGTCTTGACCTGCGAAGCGCTGATGAAACAAAGCTGACATCTTGTTATGAAGCCATTAAAATCGCGACAGAAGATATTTGTAAAAAAAGAGATATTGTCCTGGAGTGGAATTTAATTCAGCAAACTAAACCTATAGCCTGTGATCCGAAAATGAATAAATTGTTGACGCAATCAATAAAAGAATCAGGATATGAAGTAATAGAAATGGTCAGTGGCGCCGGGCATGATGCAGTTCCGATCTCGGAAGTATCTCCGGTTACCATCCTGTTTGTGAGATGTTTCAAGGGTATCAGCCATAACCCGCTGGAGGATGTAGAAACGAAAGATATAGTAGCCGCCATTAAAGTTTCAGATAACTTTATGCAAAGATTGATCAGCACTCATAACCCGTAACTTGTAACTCATAACCCAATACTTATGGAAATATCTGCATTAACAAGAAGCGTAACGAAAAGAAATCATGCCATCATCGCCCGGGATGGTTATGTGAACAGTAATATTCCCGGCTGGAAGAATTGTACAGCGAATGTAATTATCAACGAAGCTATGGGCGCCAAATTTTGTCAAATGCTCACTACGCTGAATCAAAACGGTGAGCTGATGGGTGAAACAAAAGAGGCCGAAATATTTTTTTACGTAGTAAAAGGTAAATGCCATGCCAAAGCAGGCGGTGGCGAAAAAGAATTATCAAAAGGTCACTATGTATATGTGCCTGTTGAGACCGCTTACCAGTTCAACAGTGAAGAAGATGGCACAGAGATACTTAGTTTTCATAAAGTATATGAGCACCTTCCGGGTTATTCTTCACCTCCGCCTGTGATATTCGATAAGTCTTCCGGCGACGGTGATAAATATCTTGGCGACCCGGCTCTGCGTATGCAAATATTATTGCCTGATAAGCCAGCCTTTGATATGGCGGTGAATATTTTTACATATGATCCGGGGGGGCACTTGCCTTTTGTGGAAACGCATGTCATGGAGCATGGGCTTTTATATTTGCAGGGACAGGGAATTTATATGCTTGATCATGATTGGTACCCGATCAAACAGGGTGATTCTATCTGGATGGCGCCGTATTGCCAGCAATGGTTCACGGCAATGGGAAAAGAACCAGCAGTGTATATTTATTATAAGAATGTGAATCGTTTTCCGACAACCGTGTAGAGACAAGGCATGCCTTGTCTCTACATTTCACAACATGACCCTCCACGAATTAAACATATTACCCAAACAGCAACTGAAAGAAGAATTAACAAAATGCTGCGGTTCGTCATCATGGGTGAATAGGATGCTGCCTTTTTTTCCTGCGGATGATTTGGTCGAATTGTTGGAAGATGCGGAAGAGCAATGGTACCAATGCAGCAAGGAAGATTGGAAAGAAGCTTTTGCTCATCATCCTAAGATCGGCGACATTGAATCATTAAAAAAGAAGTTTGCATCCACCGGGCAATGGGCTTCGGGTGAACAAAGTGGCGTTAATACTGCATCGTCACAAACCATTGAAGCATTAGCGGAAGGAAATAAACAATATGAAGAGAAATTTGGCTATATCTTTATTGTATGTGCTACCGGAAAATCAGCCGACGAAATGCTGGCGAAATTGCAAGATCGGTTAAAGAACGATCCGAAAAAGGAAATAGAGATCGCAGCGGATGAACAAAACAAAATAACCAAACTGAGATTAGAAAAACTGGTAAATGATTAGATGGAAATTGAATTATATTTGATCAGATAAAATAAACGATTTTGCTCCCTTCGTCATTGCGAGCAAAGCGAAGCAATGAGCCAATTAACTACGCATATACTTGATACGACTAAAGGAAAACCAGCGCCGGGGATTCATATTGACTATTTACATCACAAAAACGAGGAATGGATCGAAGTAACAAAGGGCGTTACCAACAATGATGGCCGCATACCTGATTTCTGGAACGAGGTGTTGTAATGAATCTGGGAACCTATAAACTGCGATTTGAAACACAATCATATTTTGCTAAACATTCTATTCAATCTTTTTATCCTTTCATTGAAATCACTTTCCAGGTTACAACCGAAGAACATTATCATGTCCCATTGTTATTAAGTCCTTATGGATATAGTACTTACCGAGGTTCATAATACCTTTGCGCTATTGTACTTTCGCCTGAATAATCAAATAACTTAACATGAATTTTTCTATCCCTGAAAACTGAAAAAGAAACATTACTTGATTCATTAAAAATCGCCAATCTAAAATTTCAGCAAATCTATCCCGGCGATAAGCCTGACCGCCAACCGGTGCATACAGTATATGGCGGCGCTAATCTTTTCAAAGCCGACACCTGTAAGAAAATCGGTGAATATTGCTCTAAAAAGTTTGCAAACCTATGCGCCAAATTTTGTTGTATTGGCGGATGTGTTGCAATTGGAAGGATTTATTGAATTGCCTTCTTCTGAAAAAAAGATCGAAAAACTGATAAGGCAGCTGGATAAGATGAGTGAAAAGAAAAGAAAGAAAGACACCCGCATGGTTGTCTTATTCGGTTTATAAAAAGATCATTAAAAAACTAAAGACAGAAGCAGTAGAAGATTTCCGGATTGATTTTGAAGATGGTTTTGGTAACCGGCCCGATAAAGAAGAAGATGCAACGGCAGTGAATGCTGCGACTGAACTTGCAAAAGGAATGAAGAACAAAACAATTTCTCCTTTTATCGGTATCCGTATCAAACCATTTACCGAAGATCTGAAATACCGTGGCGTACGAACACTGGATATTTTTTTAACCACACTATTGGAAAAAACAAAAGGCAAGCTGCCGGATAATTTCGTAGTGATGCTTCCAAAAGTGACTATTCCTGAACAGGTGACCACTTTGATCCGATTATTTGAGATCATTGAAAAGAAAAATAATCTTGCTCCCGGCACATTGAAAATGGAAACAATGGTGGAAGCCACACAGATCATTATGGATGATGAAGGAAGAAATCCATTGATGAAAATTATAAGAGCAAGTGAAGGAAGATGTATTGCTGCTCATTTCGGAACCTATGATTATACAGCATCCTGTGGAATCACAGCAAAATATCAGACCATGGCTCATCCTGTTTGTGATTTTGCGCATCACATGACAAAAGTAGCATTGGGAGGAACGGGAATATTTTTATCTGACGGTGCAACGAATGTAATGCCTGTTGCGCCAAACCGCGGAGAAAAATTTACAAAAGAAGAATTAAGAGAAAACACAGAATCCGTTCATAATGCATGGCGCATCGGTTACAGCCATACCATGCATTCACTGATCAATGGATTTTACCAGGGCTGGGATCTGAATCCGGCACAACTACCTATGCGATATGCGGCTACTTATAATTTTTTTCTAAGCAGTTATGATGATGCACGTCTATCGTTTAAAAACATTTGTTGACCGGGCGGCGATCTCTACATTAACAGGTGACATCTTTGATGATGCTGCCACCGGGCAGGGATTATTGAATTTCTTTTTAAAAGCAATGAATTGCGGCGCTATCACGAGAAAAAGAAGCGACTGCAACAGGGTTAACACATTGATGAGATCAGAAGCCGCTCATTTTATAAAATATTACAAGGAAGAAGAAAAAAGAAATAACGGCGGGTTAAATAAGTTATTGAAAAATAAAGGCGATCTCAATGATCGCCTTTTACAATTCATATGATCTTGGTAAAATGCCTTTTTCGCATATTCGCTTTTACTTCCTCCTCTGTTCTTCCACCCGGCGGCACAATGTTCTTTCAGAAATTGTGTATACAATGCCGCAAATGCTGAAATGTTCCTTCACCTTCACTGAGCTATGCGTCCGGTTGGGATAGCTCATCATCTGGAACATTTACCATTCTTCACTAGTTCATTGATCAGGCTTCTGTGTTCTGATAATGTACGTTGTCGTCCCCTGTACCATGAACGAACAATAAACTTCCTTTCAGATTTTTTGCATGGGTGATCGCTGCCCCTTTTTTATAATCATCCATATTTTCCTGCGGCAAACCCATGTAACGTTCAGTATAGATGTTATCATAAAATAAAGAGCTCGTAACAGGAGCAATGGAAATGCCGGTCTGGTATTCATCCGGGATATTGGAACATTAGATTAAGTGTCGAAGAACCGCCGCCGCTCCATCCCCATACCGCAACACGGGTAGTGTCAATATAATTCCATTTTCAATACTTGTTTTGCTCCCAAAGCCTGGTCACGAATATTCAGTTGTCCGATTTTTTGATAAATCGCTTTTCGCCATTCTCTTCCTTTCGGCGAAGGTGTGCCGCGATTGTCCAATGAAACCTGCACATAACCATCAGCAGTCATATCACCAGTATATAAAAAATTTGTACCGGCACCCCAGCCATCATTAACCGTGGTAGCAGCAGGCTCACCATATACATAAAACACAACCGGGTATTTTTTTGTACTGTCAAAATTCTTTGGCTTCGTTACCCATCCATCCATCGTCACGCCTTCTTCAGTAGTGACCTGGAAGAAAGATCGTATTGCTTTTTGCTTTGTCTTCGGGCTTTAGTTTTTTAGTGATATCATCTTCAGCTTTGAAAGGTTTATGATCGGGAAGTGTCACCCATTCATTCAGCGGTCTTGTATAGTAATTGGAAAAACTATGCCGGGCAAATTTTCCATTAGGAGAAATTTCATACTGATGTGTTCCTTCTTCTACAGCGGGGGAAACTCTTTCTAACTTTCCTTTGCCGTCCAATTTTGTTTTGTATAAATATTGCTGTGTGGCGTTAACCGGTGAAGCATAAAAATAAACATAGCCCGTCTTTTCATCAGCATTCAGCATATCGATCACGTCATAATCACCACTGGTGATCTTTGTTTCTTTACCATCACGGCCGATCTTGTATAAATGACGCCATCCATCTTTTTCGCTGAACCATATAAACTCTTTTCCTGACGATATCCAATCCCAGCCCGTCACATTACTGTTCCATTCATTTACGGTAGCTACCCACGCTTCATCGTTTTCAGTATAGATTGTTTTGGCATCGCCTGTTGAAGCGCTGCAAAGGAGGATCTTACTTTCATTTTGTTTGCGATTCAATTGCTGCAAAATAATTTCATTAGGTCCTGCCCACTCCATTCGTATGATGTAGTGTTCATCGGGCTCGCCCGGAACATTCATCCATTTGGTTTGCGCTGAATTAATATCCACTATCCCGATACGTGCAGGTGAAGGCTTTTCTCCGACCTTAGGATATTCTACCGGGATGACACGACTATAAACTGAATCTGTTGTATTCAGCATATAATAGTCACGGATCTTGTTGGCGTCTATCTGCCAATAAGCGATCGACTTGCTGTCAGGTCCCCAGCGGAAACCATCGCGGCAAAAGAATTCTTCTTCATATACCCAATCAAACGTTCCGTTGATCAATTTTTTGGTGCCATTGTCATCCGTGACTTTTTTTATTTCCCCCGAGCTAGATCTTCTGAATAGATGTTATGCTCACTTACATAAGCCACTTTTCTCCCATCAGGAGAAAATTTGGCGAATTGCAAGGAAGATTCCGGCCTTCCTTTTCCCAATTGTTTTAATTCGCCTGTAGAAAGGATCAGCAGCCAATAATCACCGCGGGTTGGATATCGCCATACTTTTTTAGCATTTGTATAAATAAGGGCCTTAGTACCGTCATTTGATAATTGAAAACTCCTTGGCACGATCGCTTTACCTTCATGCGCCGTCAACTGTTGTTTGGTAATGAAAGTAGTTTTGTTTTGTGAAGGCAATTCAATTTTGACGATCTCACCTTTTTCTACCTGGTAATAAGCGCTGCCATCATTGGTCCATTTGGTAAATGGAACGCCCGGCTGAGCCATTACGACGATAACTATAACCTGGATGATCGTGATTAATACGATCTTTTTTACATTAAATCGAAAAACCATGTGTAAAAAATTTTGTGACTGGAAAAATACGGAAAGACTTTAATAAAGTGCCGTTAATTGGATAAGCGGATATATACGGGGTTAGGCAAAATCAATAGATGGCTTTGTGGGTAAATATTTTTAACAGGATGTAAATTTGCACTCTAAATGTTTTCAAAATGACGATTGCTGTTTTGGGAGCGGGAATGGTAGGGCGGGCAATTACCCTTGACCTGGCCAAAGATCATTCGGTCACTGCTTTTGATCTTGACGCAACAAATCTTGAAACGCTAAAAAAGGATAATGCTTCTATTGAAACTGTTGCCGCTGATCTCTCTGTATTTAATGAATACGAAAACTGGTTGATCCCTTTTGATATTATTGTTACGGCTGTTCCGGGTTTTATGGGCTATAAAACATTGCAAGCCGTTATCAATACCGGGAAAGATGTGGTAGATATTTCTTTTTTTCCGGAAGATGCCCTTCAACTGGATAAGCTGGCCAAAGAAAAAAATGTAACTGTTATTACTGATTGCGGGGTTGCTCCCGGCGCCAGCAATTTCATAATTGGCCGTTATGCAGAGGAAATGAAAATAACATCCTTCGAATGTTATGTGGGAGGATTGCCCAAAAAAAGAATTCCGCCATTTCAGTATAAAGCGCCGTTCTCACCGGTTGATGTGATACAGGAATATATACGTCCTGCAAGATTGATGGAAAATGGAAGGATAATTACAAAACCGGCGTTAAGTGACAGGGAAACGATGCAATTCGACGAGATCGGAGAATTGGAAGCTTTTAATACTGACGGATTGCGTTCACTGATCTATACTATGAATCATATCCCTGACATGAAAGAAAAAACATTGCGTTACCCGGGACACATCGAGCTCATTATCGCATTACAACAAGCTGGATTCTTTGATACGATCCCTCTTCGGATCAATGATGTGGATATTACACCGCTGGACTTTACGTCAAGACTTTTAGTTGATCAGTGGAAGTTGGAGCCTGATGAAGAAGAATTTACCGTGATGAAAGTTATACTCAAAGGCGAAGAAAAAACCATTGAATACAATTTACTGGACCGCTATGACAAAAAAGCAAAGACCTCATCCATGGCAAGGACAACAGGTTATACCTGTACCGCGGCGGTAAATCTTATTGCCAAAAAAATGTTTACTCAAAAAGGAATATTTCCGCCTGAAATGATCGGCAAAGACAAAAGCTGCTTTGACTTTGTGATGAGCTATTTAAAAGAGAGAAATGTCTTATGGAAAAAATCTATTTCATGACAGAAGAATGCAAAAATTTTCAAACGTCAGTTATCTTAAGTCTTCCCTTTTAGACCTGAAGAAAACTGGGGTAAGAAAAGACAGGGCATCTTATTCTGCTTCCGCAACTACTTCCTTTACTTCCGGTATCATTCTTTTCATCATGCCTTCGATACCCGCTTTTAGTGTGATCATGGATGATGGGCAACCGCTGCAACTTCCCTGCAGCATCAGGTTCACGACACCATCATCATAACTTTTAAATTGAATAGCGCCACCGTCCATTTCTACCGCAGGCTTCACATAATTTTCCAGCAATTCTTTGATACGTTTTACCACATCGTCATCGTCTGCAGAGACTTCATTGCTGCTTTCTTTTTTTACCGTGATAACTTCTTCTTCATTGATGACAGGCTTTCCCTCTTCCAGGTATTCCTTCAGGAACTGGCGAATGGAAGGGATCACGTCATTCCAGTCAGTATCAGCCGTTCTTGTTAGTGTTACAAAATTGCTGGCAATAAAAACTGCTTTGATAAATGGAAATCCGAATAGCTCAGTAGCCAATGGTGAAGGTTTTGCCATCTCGGCATCCGGAAAATCAATGCTTTTACCGGGATACAAAAGTTTGTTTGCCACAAACTTCATCGTCTCCGGGTTAGGGGTCATTTCTGTATAAATACTGATAATCGGGTTACCAGTCTTGATCATAACTTATTTTTTAATTTTCCGTCGAAAAACGGAACTACAAAGGTAACAATAAATCGCAGCTAATGTTTGTGAAAATTCAATAAATGGCGCTCATATCCTGGCCTGGCTTAAATCAGAAGGACCGTGCTTATTCCCTGAATTTCCCGCTTTTTTTAAGATACCTGACGAGCCCGTAAAGGAGAACAAGAACAGAAAGAGATATGATCAGGATCCGGTTGCGAAGGGGTTCATCATTGCCTGTTAATTCGGGGTATTTTAAGAAAAGTATGAGGACGATACCTGCAAGCCAGATGAATTGCGTAGTATGTTCTTTCAAAATCCATCTTTTCCAGTTGAACCGCATGCTGCCAAAAGTTTTGCTGATCCCCTTTAGGTTGGGAAACCAGCGATTTACTTTTTTGCAATATTCATCATAGCCTGTCCCGAATTTTCCCCGCAAAAAATTTTCTTCTGCCAAAACAATTGCCTGGTAAATAAACAAAAAAATGGGAATGACGATCGCTACATATACTAATGAATTTGCAAGAATGCCGACACCGAGCAGCATTAAAATGTTTCCAACATACAAAGGATTGCGGCAATGATTAAAAATTCCTTCTGTCACCAGTCCTTCGGCATACGGCTTACCTTCTTTACCACCACGAACAATATAAGCAAGTCCGATAGTTAATCCTCGTATCAATTGACCCAGGCAGGTGATGAATAATCCGATCACGATAGGCCATGCATAATATTGGTTGCCAAATTTTTCTTTGGAAAATAAAGGCCAGGATGGAATAAATAAGGCTCCGTAAAAAAGAATAAATATCCAGTTCCGGTATTTAAAGAAAAAATTTCCAATAGATACCATCAGTTCAGATTAATGATTTTGCCGCGAATGGACATTGAATAGCATGGAAAGAATTTTGGCGTAGTATTTTTTCTTTGTGTTCATTCGTGTGATTTTGTGACTTATTTCTTAGTAGCGATCAACCCCGCGAAGTTGTACCATTTAAAGAACACTTCACAATGGGCAAATCCCTGGTCACGAAGCAACGAAATATTCTCACTGAGTTTGTAAGGCACCAAAACATTTTCCAGCGCCTCTCTTTTCTGGGATATTTCCATTTCGCTGTAGTGGTTACGGCGTTTATAGTCATAATAGTATTCAATAAAGTCGCGGTTGAATAAACTGTCTTCTGCAAGGATCTTTTCAACAAGTATCAAAACGCCTCCACTGTTGAGCCCGTCATAAATATCTTTCAATAACCGTTCACGATAAATAGGCCGAACAAATTGAAGTGTAAGACATAATACGACAACCGAGGCATTGGTGACCTTTACACCCTGGTTCAGATCAGCACAACGCAATTCATAATCACGGGAAAAACCCAGTTCCATCAATTTGGATTTACATTTATCCAGCATTTCCTGCGAATCATCAATGCCGATGAAACGTATAGCTTGATTGACCATCGTATCCATGCCAATCATAGTGGTTCCTGTAGAACAGCCGAGATCATATACATCGCTTTCTTCTTTAGCATGATCGGCTGTCAATTCGGCCATCATCCGCTGTATCTCGCCATAATAGGGAACAGAACGGTTGACCATGTCATCAAAAACCTTGGCTACATTAGCGCCAAACTTAAAATCACTTGGTTTTTCAATTTCGTCTTTGAAAACTTCATCTTTGCCCATAACCGGTTAAATAAGGGGCACAAAGTAAAGCATTTTAAACATTTTCTGAACCGGAATACATTTGCCGCATTTTAAAAGCATTATGAAAAAAATATATCATCTCGGAAATTGCACAACCTCACAGGCAATCATCCGGGAAATACTGATCGATAAAAAAAGTTTCTCAATGCAGGATATAAAGTTTGTTAAGATCACACCTGCCCAGTTAGATGAAATGAAAAAGCTGGCCGGCAATTATGAATCGCTGTTCAGTCGCCGGGCAATAAAATACAGGGAACTTGGACTAAAAGACAAAAAGCTGGAAGAAAAAGATTACCGCAATTACATTCTTGAAGAATATACATTTTTGAAACGGCCGGTTATTATCATTGATGACAAGATTTTTATCGGCAGCGAAAAGAAAACAATAGAGGCGCTGAAAAAAGCAGTGAAATGAGCATAGCACGATTGTTGTGGCAAAACGGCTGCTGCAGATAATACCGTTATGCTTTCCGCGTCAACGATCAAATTATTACGAATACCATTCTCCTTTTTTCTATCCCCTGTTTATTTCTTTGCACTGGCACAGGTGCCGCATATTGATTGGGGAAAAGCGGCGCTTATATTTTTTATTCTTCATTTTCTTATTTATCCTGCCAGTAACGGATATAATAGTTATATGGACAGGGATACAAAAAGTATCGGCGGGCTTGAAAAACCGCCGCTGCCGTCAAGACAACTTTATGTAACAACAATTTTTTTGGATATAGCGGGTCTCTCGCTGAGTTTGATCATTGATCCGCTCTTTGCCGCAGTAATGATCCTCTACATTGGCGCTTCGAAAGCCTATAGTTACCGTGGTATCAGGATAAAAAAATTACCGTTAACCGGCTACCTGTTGGTCATCATTTTCCAGGGAGCTGCTACCTTCTGGTTGGTCTATTACGGCAGCAATGCAGATGGTAGCTTATTTGTTCCCTGGCGGGGAATGATCATTTGTGCTTTATTGATCGGCGGTTTTTACCCGCTCACACAAATTTATCAGCATCAGCAGGACCTCGATGATGGTGTCGTTACGATCAGCTACAAGCTTGGCTACAAAGGCACCTTTATATTCTGCGCAATTGTTTATTTGTGCGCCTTCGTGTTAATGGCACAATTTTTTATCCTTCAACAACAGCAGAATAAATTAATGATGGTAAGCATCTTTTTTGTTCCTGTTATCGTTTATTTTATCATATGGTTTCTGCGGGTCAGCAAAAACGCTCAAGCCGCTGATTTCAAAAATACAATGATTATGAACTGGCTGGCAGCTACATGTACTAATATCGCTTTTCTCAGCTTATTAATATGGAAGTGGTTTGAGTAAAATAATATCAATCGGAGTTGACGTACCGCCGTTTAAACACAAGCAGGATGACATTCTTCATTTCATGCAGAATGTCTATGCTTTGGATGAAGCCGGCAAACGGAAATTGAAATTTCTTTACAGGCAAAGCGGGATTGAGACGAGGCATTCGGTGATCCCGGACTATAGTTTACCAACACCAAAGTGGCAATTTTTCCAAGCTTCGGAAAACCTTGAACCCTTTCCGGGACTGGAGCAACGCATGCAATGGTTTCGCCGGCATGCTGATATTCTTTCTTTAAAGGCCATCCGGCAATGCGTCGAAAATTTTTCCGTGCAAAAAATTACCCATCTTATCACGGTTAGTTGCACAGGATTAAGTTCGCCCGGACTGGATCTTCAATTACTTGAATCGTTGAACTTGCCGCCAACAACATTTCGTACCTCGGTCAATTTCATGGGCTGCTATGCGGCTCTTCACGCACTGAAAATGGCGGATGCATTTTGCAAAGCGGATAACAAGGCAAATGTACTGATCGTATGCACGGAACTATGCACGCTTCACTTTCAAAAAAAACCAACTATTGATAACCTGACCAGCAGTTTACTGTTTGCAGATGGAGCTGCCGCAGTGTTAGTCTCCGGCAATGATGAAGATCCGGGTTTGAAAATGGAACACTTTTTTTCAACAACAGTATTAAAAGGAAAAAAAGATATGACCTGGGAGTTGTCATCAACAGGATTCCTGATGACATTAAGCAGTTACGTCGCCGATATGATCGGGGAAGACTTTAATAGACTTGTCAATGATGCCCTGGCACCGGTTGGCTTGCAAAAGAAAGATATAACTGACTGGTGTATTCATCCCGGGGGAAAAAAAATATTAGAAGCAGTACACGATAGTCTCGGATTTACAAACGGTCAGTTACAGCATAGCTATGATGTGTTAAGAGATTATGGGAATATGTCATCACCTACCGTTCTGTTCGTTTTAAAAAAAATAATGAACGCTTTAGACGGAAAGAGGCCGGACAGGATATTTGGGGCGGCATTTGGACCGGGCCTGACCATGGAAACTTTTATTTTATCGTCATGATCGATCTGAATCAAAGGAGTTACAAGAAAGAACTGATGGATGCCGATGACATTCCTTTTGCGGCCATGGCGCAAACTTTAAAAGAGCTAAATATCATCAATACAAAATTAGGAGGGCATGCCATTACATTGCGGGGTTTAAAAAATTTGATGAATGGAACGCTCCCTGTTACCGTATGCGAGATCGGTTGTGGTGGTGGCGACAATCTTTTTGCTATTCATAAATATTGTTTAAAGAATAATATAGAGGTGGACTTTATTGGTATTGATATGAATGAAGAGTGTACCAGGTTTGCCAGGGAGCAGTACGACAGTTTGCCTTGCCGGTGGATCTGTAGTGACTATGCCTTAGTTGATCTGTCTGCCAATCCTCCGGATATTATCTTTTCTTCACTTTTTTGTCATCATTTTACTGATGAACAACTGGAAAAAATGTTGTTGTGGCTGAATAAAAACAGCAAGAAAGGTTTTTTTATCAATGACCTGCATCGTCACTGGCTGGCTTATTATCTTATCAAATATATCACAAGGTTTTTCAGCCATTCTTACCTAGTTAAGAATGATGCATGCATCTCGGTCGCAAGAAGTTTTAGGAAAAAGGAATGGAAAAAATTATTGCTCAACGCCGGAATCAGGGATTATGATATTCGCTGGCAATGGGCCTTTCGCTATTTGGTAACCTGCAAAAATAAAGTGTACGATTGATAATAGATCAAATACGACTCCGATAGAAGCGTCAGGCGAGGCTATCGCAACAAGGAATGAGGACAAACATGATGTTGCCATTGCCGGGGGCGGTCTTGCCGGGTTAGCGCTTTCGATTCAACTGGCTCAATCGGGTTATAATGTAATTGTTTTTGAAAAAGAAAAATATCCTTTTCATAAAGTGTGCGGGGAATATATAAGTATGGAATCGTGGGATTTCCTGGATCACCTCGGACTGCACCTTCAATCAATGAACATCTCTCATATTAACCGCTTGCAGGTCTCTGCTCCTAATGGAAAGATCATCGAACAGGATCTGTCTCCGGGCGGATTTGGCATCAGCCGTTATGTACTGGATAGTACATTAGCGAATATTGCGAGATCATACGGTGTGACCATAGAGGAACAAACTAAAGTAAATGAGATAAGTTTTGACGGGCATGGATTTATGATCACTACTTCAAGAAAAAATTATAAGGCTGACGTGGCCTGTGGCAGTTACGGAAAGAGAAGTAATATCGATATTAAATGGAAGCGTCGCTTTATAACGAAACGAAAAAGCAAACTCAACAACTACGTTGCCGTCAAATACCACGTAAGGCTGCCATTTCCGGATGACATGATCGCGTTGCATAATTTTCGCAATGGCTATTGTGGCATTGTGAAGATCGAAGGCGACAAATATTGCTTGTGTTATTTGACTAATGCAGAAAACCTTCAACAGGCGGGTGGTTCGATCGCCACTATGGAAAAAAATGTTTTGATGCGAAATCCTCACCTGGAAAAGATTTGGAATGAAATGGAAATAATTTACAAAACGCCCCTTACGATTTCCAGAATAAGTTTTGCCAGGAAAAAACAGGTGGACAGGCATGTGCTGATGGTTGGCGATGCTGCCGGAATGATCACGCCATTATGCGGCAATGGAATGAGCATGGCGCTGCATGGAAGTAAATTGGCTGCTGAACAGATGGATCTTTTTTTACAAAAAAAGATCACGAGGCAAGAAATGGAAGACCGTTACATTGAGAACTGGCAGCACCAATTTGACCAGCGACTGAAAACGGGGCGAAGGATACAGCGATTGTTTGGACATTCATGGCTGACAAATTCTTTCATCAGCATTGCAAGGCAGTCTCCGGGTCTTGTCAATTTCCTTGTGAAACAAACACACGGGATACCATTTTGAATGTTTTATGTAACTTCTTGCGGGACTACTTTTTTTTCTTTGCTCAGAATATACCATGCGACGACTGTGCTGAAAAGCATGAAGAAAGAACCAAGCAAAAAAGATATACCCGGAAAATAAAAAGGAGCTTTATCAGTTGTAAAATATTTGAATAAATTGTTCATCAAAGGAGGACCTATTATAGTTGTGAGGCTCATCAGACTTGTAAGCGCCCCTTGTAATTCGCCTTGTTCATTTCGCGGCACATGACCGGCAAGAATGGATTGCAAAGCAGGTCCCGCGATACCTCCCAGGCAATAAGGGATAAGAAAAACAAACATCATCCAGCCTTGCGTGGCAAAAGCAAATAACACAAGGCCGATGCTATATAGGAACAATCCAAGATAAACACTTCGCTCATTTCCCAATCTTGGATTGATGATCCTTGTCAGACCTGCCTGCACAACACCCACCAACAACCCAACAACTGCCAGCGAGATACCAACCATTTTTTCACTCCAGTGAAAACGATATATGGTAAAAAAATTCCAGTTTGCCTGCACAGATTGCGCTGCGAGATAGATAAGGAAAAAGGAAATAGCCAATCCTCCAATAGCGGGATATCTTTTTAATAACATTTAATGAACCAAATGGGTTGGCCCTTTTCCAATGAAAGGACGCGACGATTTTCTTTACTCAATGATTCGGGCAAAACAAAATAACCATATAGCGTATTCAGCAAACAAAGAATAGCTGCGGCATAAAAGGGCGCCCTGATCCCCAGCCTGCCAATAATCCTCCAAATGCCGGACCAATGATAAAGCCCAAACCAAAAGCAGCGCCGATCATTCCAAAATTTTTTGCTCTTGTTTCCGGAGTGCTGACATCAGCGATATAGGCAGGGCAGTCGTAAAACTGGCTCCCGTAATACCAGCAATGATACGACCGATAAACAACCAGCCATATGATGGCGCTAATGCAAGGAAAAGATAATCAATTCCAAAGCCTAATAAGGAACACAATAAAACAGGGCTTCTTCCGAATTTGTCACTAAGATTACCAATGACCGGCGCAAATACAAATTGAGTGATCGCATAAGCAGATAAAACCATGCTCCATAAGGGCTGGCTTCATTAACAGGAATATTTTTTAATTGGGCAATCAAGTCGGGCATTACAGGTATAATCAGTCCCCAGCCCATTACATCAACAAGCAGAGTGATGAAAATAAATCCAACTGCTGCTTTCCTGGATGAAGCCATATTACTTAAATGTATCAGAGCAAAAATGAAGGATTTTTTGAAATTAGGAGATATTAATTTTCAGATAAAGGCTGTTTTTAAGCATATAATGATTTAACAATGAATGAAGAAATCTATGCTTATATTGCGGCCATATATCTTTGTAACTCTGCGGTCCATGATTGCTTAAACCAATAACACCAACTATTTTATCATTTAAAAAAATGTCCATATGAGATCTAAACAAATTATATTGCCGTCATTCTGTGCCATTTTTCTTTTTTCCTGTGTAAGCTCAAAAAAGTTTAAAAAATCACAGGCTGATTATGCTGATCTGCAGGCACAGATACAGCCAGACTGGAAAGTACAGCTTACAGAAAAACACTGACTGATTGTAATAATGAAAAAGCTGAACTGAACCGGCAAAAATCAGCGTTGGAAAAAGATATAGCCAACCTGAAAAAGCAGATTGATTTTCTGAAAGAAAACAATACACAGGCATTAAAACAATTACAGGATCTTTCTGTGATTTCTGCTACCCAGGCTGAAAGCATTAAAAAATCAATGGATAATATTGGTGCAAAAGATGCTTATATCCAGACATTGCAGCAACAGATGGCCCGTAAGGATTCATTAAACATGGCGCTGGTGATGAACCTGAAAGGTGCCGTTGGCAATATGGATGACGAGGATATCAATATCAAAGTGGATAAAGGAGTAGTTTATATTGATATTTCGGACAAACTTCTTTTCAAAAGCGGCAGATATGAAGTAACCAACGAGGCAAAAGCCGTGTTGGGTAAAGTGGCTGCTGTATTAAAGAATCAACCCGATATCGAATTTATGGTGGAAGGACATACAGATAATGTGCCTTACCGAAGCGGCGTATTACTTGACAACTGGGACCTGAGTGTAAAAAGAGCAACTGCTGTTGTAAGAATATCTGCAAAACGAATATGGTCTTGATCCTGCTAAAATGGCTGCAGCAGGCCGCAGTGAATACAAGCCGGTTGCTGATAATAGTACCAAAGAAGGAAGGGCTGCCAACCGCAGAACAAGAATCGTGATATTGCCGCAATTGGATCAGTTCTTTAAATTACTGGAACCCAACGCAGGCAGCCGTAAAAGAATTGTTTATCTAAAAATGCCCCTTATTGCGGGGCATTTTTTTTAGAAAAGGTTCAGAGCAATCTTTAACTTGTTGATTCGTTCCTATCTTTTTTATTTTGACAATCTGGAATGATCAGATAAATAAGTGTTCCCCATACGCCGATAACAGTGGCATAAGCCATAAACAGTAACCATAGAGGTGTTTCGAACCGGGTTGACCATGAGTGTTCTTTGATCAAAAAAAGTTTTTCTGGATGCAGACTTTATTCCCCAGGGACTTTTTTTTCAACACGAAGATTACCAAACAGGTCGTTGTCTTCCACTTTTGCTGCCAATACTATATTTCCATTTGCATCACCCGGCAAGCTATCTTTATTAAATGTCGCACTTACGACTGCCGTTTTAATCGGTTGTATAAATAGCTTCTTCACCGGCGGAAAGAATACCACCCAGGCGATTGATGCCAACTTTCATATCAACATCTGCTGCAGGAACCCATTCCTCCATTTTCAAAGCGACATCACTCTCACATTTACTGGTTCGTGCTTTCTGCATCTGCAAGCGTATCAATTTAATTTTTGTTTTTGTAATTTCGAGTTCTCGATTTTGTTTCATTAAAGTCTTTGATTGGCCTCTGTATGTCTCCGATAAAAGCATGCTTAGTGGCTGATTCCTCCCATATTGTTTTTAAATGAAGGAGGGATAATCGCTTTTGCAATTCCATTTTCATCAGTGGTTACTTTTCCTATCACGATTTTCGGCTGAATTCTTATCCAGGATATAGATTGACGTTAATGACCATTAACGGGTTGAAATTTTCTGTCAATTTTGGTTTTGTCGTTAACTGTCAGGTATGGACATACTGTTATTTTTCATATAATAGCTGATGTCAGAACAGGATCTTTTTTGGTTGAATCTTGTGCAAAACCACATAATAGGACTGCAATAAATACATCAATATATGCACACCAGCATTTTATTTTTTTTCTTCCGTTTCATGTTGTTCAGTTATTGTTTCGTGAATAGGAATAATCGGATATATCCTTGCAAAAAAAGTAATTACTAATAATGCTCCGGCCAGTGAACCCATGGCAATGGCCCATTCTTCCCAACTGGGAAAATAATGGTGATAGCTTGCCGGAACATCGTTCATTGGTAAAAAAGGATGAAGTAATGTTGGTGTTACGATCAGGTATCTTTTGAACCATGCGCCCACAACCACCATGACACCCACAATAAACATGGGCAATGGTTTTCTTCCTTTTTTAAATAACAAAACGATGATAGGAATGATCATGCCGACCAGGATGGCAAACCAAAACATCGGCGCATATTCTCCGGCAAATAATTGAGTCAGATGGGCTTCTTCCGGTTTTTTCATTTTAAAGCAGGAACCAGATATTCATTAATATTAAAGTACAGGTACAGAAGTGCCAGCAACACAACAACCCTTCCCATTTTTTCAAAATGCAATTCAGTAATATATTTTTCGAGATGATAATACCCTGCGGAAAACATACATGGCAACTACCACTGCACCGGCGCCTACAAGAAAAGCACCGGATATAAAGTAGGCTCCAAAATTGGTACTGTCCCAGCCGGGCCGGTAAGTAGTGGCAAATAACCAGGAGGTAACTGTGTGAATACCGAAAGCACAGGTATAATGGTGATACAAAGAATATTAATTGCCCTGTTGCTGATCCGGAACTGGGATTTTGTTCCTTTCCAGAAAGAACCCTGGAACCGGTAAAGTTTATTCAATGCTTTCCTGTTTTTTCTTTGAATTTGATCAGTATTTTAAGATCGGGCAATAAGCGGAAAATATAACAATAGAAGGCTGATAAAAAAATAAGTGCTGATCACGATCACATCCCACATGATGGGGGACTGAATTCGTCCATGTAATAAACAGGTTCATAAATCTTTCAGGGCGACCCATATCCACTACAATAATCAGTGCATGCAAATACGATAGCCGACACGGCGATGATTTCGGCAATCCGTGTAAGGGGCGTAGCCCAATGTACATTGGCTAAGCCGGAGAATAGCGGTGATCAATGATCCAACTAAACTAATAGCTACAAAGAATACAAAATTGGAAATATAAATACCCCATGAACATAATCTCGCATATGCGTTACTACAAGTCCATATCTCAATTGCCGGTAATAAGCAAAAGCGCCAATAAGGCATAATCAATAAGAAATACCTAGTCCATATCATTCCCCGTTTACCAAATTTTTGCGGGAGAAGATCTTTTGTTATTTGTTCGCTTGTTAAAGAAGTTGAGTTTTCCACGTTCAGTTATTTTGAGTTATATTTTTTATCAGATTCTGGTTCTGATTTTCAAGCCCGGATTCAAAAGGAAAATTTCGGTTTACAGGGGGCAGGTAATAAACCCTTGGTTTGGTACCAAGATCTTCCATCAACCTATATCCTGCTTTGTCTTTTATTAAGTCACTGAAGCGAAATGTTTCTGCGCCATTGGTTACGGAATCTTCATTCTTCATCACCAAACATGAAAACACCATTCGGGCAGGCGGATACACAATGCGGTAATTCTCCTTTTCTTGTCATATCAGGGCAGAAATCACATTTGCCAACCGTTCCTTTTTTTTGCGGCATGCTGGTTTCGCAGGAATAAGGTTGTTCAGCTACTTCTTTCGGTAAGTTCGGGTTCTTCCCAGTTAAAAACTCTGGTTGAATAAGGGCAGGCGGCCATACAAAAACGGCAACCAATGCAACGATCACTGTCAATCAACACAATTCCATCCTGTCTTTTAAAAGTGGCATCAACCGGGCAAACTTTTACACAAGGCGGTTCATCGCAATGCATACAGGTGGTGGGTTCCCAATAAGGAGCTGTATGATCAGCATCCTCCATCGCAAGTACACTTTGATCCAGTTTTGCCCGGGATGTACATGGTGCATATGATTGCAGGCAGATTGGCATGCTTTGACATTTTTACAACGCGAAAGGTCAATGACCATCACAAATTTTTTCCCTGCCATTCCTTTTCTTGCTTCGCTGTTTGAAACAGGCGGAAGATCGGGAACAGGTTTTAAAAATGCTTTATCCATTTCAATGATCTCTCCATCCACTGAAAGCAGTTTTACTTTTTCGCCGGAAGGGCTTACATCATTTCCGGCATAACGTCAAATGGATGTTTTTTTATCAGGCATCCAACTAGCGGCATTGTGGCCAACAAGCCGGTTAGCAAAAATTCCCGCCTTGAATTATTGTTGTTACATGTTTCTCTATTGCAATTGCAGCTCATAATATCGTTTGATTTTTTGATTAGCATATTTATTTTTAACCCATTTTTGCAATTCCTCATTAGTGATTTTTTTATCTGGCAGAAGTAAGCATGGTTCTTATCAATTTCCACAAGTTTCCCATCCTGTGTAAGCATTTTTACAGTTGTGTTTTTCTTTATTACTGTAGGCTTTTTTTTTAGAAACGAAATATTTTGAATGCAGTAAATGAAGTAAGTACAGCGGCGCTCCACACTAAGAATTTTTTCCGGGAAGAGATTTATCTGTGATTGTTCCATAATGTTGATGAATTGATTTATTGCCACAGCAAGCTAGCCAGAGATTCATAAGCTCTATTCAATTACTTATCTCAGCAGTTATATGATTTTAATCACTTGGTACAGAATAATCTGTGTAATTAATAATAAAAAAACCGGCCTGATTAATAACCGGCCGGTCTTAATAACTTTCTCTGAAGAATGAATTATTTTTTAAGTGTTCTTAAAAAATTCACAAGGCTCCATCTATCATCATTGTCGGGAATTTTCTTTTTAAAGCTTGGCATATCATCCCGTCCTTCAGATGTCTTATAAAATATGAACCATCGGTTTGAGACTGGAAATCGGCGCTTGCAAAATCACCGGGTTCAGTTTTTAATTGTGCGGCTTTGCATCCATCACCCAAACCTTTTGAACCATGACAGGATTTGCAATGTGTGGCATATAGCGATTTACCGGCAGCAATTGATTCTGCATTGGAAGCAACAGGGTTTTTCATGTTTTTATAATTGTCAGGTACCGGCCAGGGTTTTTTCTGATCAAAAGGTCTAAACCTGAGATCATGCTAATGACATAAACATACCTGATGATTACAAAAACAACGATTGTAATAATTTTCTTTTTCATTTTATTCAAATTAATTTTTTAAGAGACATTTTTAACGTTTATGTTAATATTTCAATTTCTGTATGCAAGGTATTTCAATGATGATTTATATGACATTGATGATTGTGCATCGTTAACATGATTTTAATCATGTATATAGAATATGACATAAATACTGTGTTATTTTTGCAACATTTGTGAGAACAGAGTCAGAATAGTCTTAATTATCGAAAATAAAATCCTAAGACTGTATCTAATATTCATCATATCAACAATTCAGGATCTTTTTTCCTGTCAAATAAAAAAATTCCGCACATATCATTTTGTTATCAAGATCAATAAGATTTTGCTTTTATCTCTTTTTATAAAAACAAGATACCGGTCTTTGTCGAAGATTTCAATAATACTATTTTCGGCCAGTATTTTTTCATCACCATCCGTGCATTTCGCATCAGATAAAAACAATTATGCACTTCTGTTTCATATATCTCTTTTTTTAATAATCTCTTTTATCTTATCAATTGCAAACTATCCGGATTATAAAAAACAGCTGATGAACAATTAATGACCAATGTATCATGAATAACTTGCACGGTGGTTTTTTATATACGTTGCATGCCGCTTTTTTGTTATGTACCAAATTTTTTTTTTCAGATATCATTGATACAGGCTGATTAGCGCAATGACAATGATTAATCGAATCTGATAAATAATAAAAAGATTGTCGGTGTCTATCTTTTTCTTAATTCAAAATTATAAATGATACAATGAATTATTTAAAAATTATTCAGTATTCAAATAAAAGCCCCGAACCGGAAATTAAATTCAGGGCTTTCCAGTGTTGATCTGAAAATGATTATCCAGTACACTTTATTAATTTAATAATTCCACAATCGGGTAATATTAAAGCCGATCAGGAATCTTCCTCCTTTTACTTTTTTGCTTTCATCAGTAGGTAGTACCGGGATCATCTGTTGAATGATCCGTATACTTAAAAGGGTTATTAGTATTATACATATTATTTATGGCAGGGTTCAGATAATAAAAATTGGTAAAAAATAACTGGAAGGAGTGGCTGCTGGTATTAAATTCTACTCCAAAGGAAAGACTTGGATTTGGATTATTAGTGGCATGTTTGGTAATTGGCTGATCATAATTGATCATCACGGAAGTAACATTGGTTAATTTATACCTGGCTGAAAATGCAATAGCAAAATGATCGAACTTCATGACGGATTTATTTTCAGAGTAGAATCATTCAGCTTGGTGAAATAACCATTTACCACATTATGATGTGAAAGGCTGGGCGCCACCTGAACTGATAGTTTATCAGTGACTTTCCTGGCAATCAGTATTTGATGGAAATAAGAAAGCCGGTCACTGTAGTACCTGTAAATATCTATGATTAGGATCTTTTTTGGTGTTATAGGCAGCATTTACATAATAGCTTACACTAACCGGATATTTGCCTTTTGTTTGCGTAATGATTGAATATTTCAAACTTCCATCCCATAACGGACCTGAAACAGATGAAATGGTTGCCTTAGGAATAACGGCTGCAGTGGTTTTTGTAAATCCAATTCCACATTTAATTTATTAATCGGAACATAACTGATCCCTATCCTGATATTGGAAGGGGCAAAGAATCCCCAGAAATCCTGATATCCTTTGTTCCAGGTACCAAACCGGTGCATGATATCCATTTCCATAGTGCCTTTATAGGCACCAAGACAGTTTGGTTATCGCTGATCCACACACTCTGAAAAGTATTTTTACGGTTTTGCTTTGACAGGGCGTCCGGTTCTTCTGTTACAGCCGTACTGTCATCCTGTGCCAGCAATCCATCGTTCAGCAGCAGCAGGCAACATGAATAAGCAATGCTGCACGCGCAAACCAACTTTTAGTTTTATATATTATTACGTTTCATTTGATTTAATTTTTAAGTCAGTTAATTATTCGGGGCGCCATTTCTTATCCAGTCATATACTTTTTGCCTGTCTGATGATGAAGGAATGTGCTCTCCCATATCCCCATAGATCTCTTTATACAGAATACTTTCTTTTGGTAAAGCTGTATTTACAAAACCACCATTTACAATTTCCTGGTAGGACACATCCAGCAGTCATGTAAGGATGATGCCACCCGGATACATGACATCCAACATCTGTACAATTTGCATTAAACAATGGTGTCAATTCATTTTTAAAACTTACCTGCTGGGGAGGTGCATTCGGATCTTTAGGCAGGTCAGGTTTGATGATATCTTTATAACAACCGGCCAAACCAATTCCAACAGTCAATATCAAACCAGTATATAATAATAGACGTTTCATATTAATTATTTTATAATGATCATTTATTGTTGAAGTTCATATTGCATTCAATATCAATATTATCACCAATACTGGTGCTGGTAATACCAAAATCAGCTTTATTGAACTGGAAGGTTAACTGAAGTCCGAATACATCATAAGGAGTGGCTCCGGCGGGTAGTAGCCTTGTGGTACATAATTAAGTTTGCCTACAATAGATTTAGTAAGCGGAGCTGCTAATTTACCCTGCCAGGTCAAATCCAAGTGTTACTATATATCCATTGCTTTCCGGATCAAATTCAACTTTTGTGGATTTTATTTTGGCAAGATTGGTAACAGTAAGATTTTGCGTGCCGGCAACAATGGCAGTTGTTCCCAGGTTGACAATATTACATCCGCCGTCCCTGCCGGGCTCCCCGGTATTGGATGTGATTGATCTGTACATACCCGCTAAAGAAAGTCTGGGTGGGATCACTTTCATTAAATGCCCAGGAATTATCTAAAAGTGGTTGACCGGTAGTAACATAATTCTGCATTTCAGCGCTTGTCACATCATGCATTCCAAACTGGTTAAAACGACCGGTCAGCAATCCGGCAGCCCCAATATAGGCTCCAGACCATAATACACTGGAGTGAACTTTATCCAGCTTCCACTCATCAGGATTTCCGGTTGTCATATTTCCCGGAAGGTGAATATGTATTACCCCTGTTTGGAACAAATGGCTGGGTTAGTTGTACAGGAACAATCAGATCATTATCACGGGTACAACTGATAATATACCCATACCCGCTAATAAGAACCAGCAGAATGAAAAGTGTTTTATTATTAAGCAGTTTCATAAAAAATTATTTAAGAATGAATGATTGATTAAAAGATCACGATGCAAAGCTATTTACTGCATAAATGCCATTCTCATGACTTTTATCAAAAAGCATACGTGATATATATCACATTGGCAGGGAATTATAGTCAACTAGTGCATTGTGGTATATAATGATCAGATTAACAGCAGATTACCATTGCTTCATTAGCAATAATACATCGGGAAAACTCTGATCCCGATTAGGATATTTTGTTTTTTATCAAACGGTATGAAGCTAGATATGATTAAAATACACAATAACAAGACGAAGCCAGGTTAACCAGGAGACTGATAGTGTAAATATTCATATCGTTTTTTACAATATTCTTATCGGTTGATTGAAATAAGTGAAGAACCAGGTCTTTTATCAAAAAAAAGAAAAAAACAAAACTATGTAGCAAGGCTTAAGACGGGTTTTTTCGCAAGAGCAGGTATCCAGAACAAAAGGGCTGAAAGCGCCCAGATTTTAAGATAGGAGTCCTGTAGCAGCAATTTTATATTTCCAAAAGAGAAATCAGGGTATAAGTTTTTGAGTTGAAATCCCAGGTATAAAGTTCCTGCCAAAGCATAGGAAAAAGGCAATGAAAAGATCAGTGATTCTGTTTATAGCTGTCTTTGTTTTCGGGGTTGACTCCAATATACAGAATGATTGCATACAGTAATGGATAGCCGGAAAAAAATGCCATTATTTCGAGCCGATCCAGGTATGCAAATAAGTTATCTCCCATTAACTAATATGTAATAACAGAGGCTAATTGGTTTTGGTACGAGAGTGAATTTGTTTTTGTTTAAATATAAAGCGTTCCTGTTAGTTTTATATTTCTTTAATTTTTCTTTCCATACTGAACGGCCGCCTGTGCTGCCGCCAACCTGGCAATCGGCACCCTGAAAGGAGAACAGCTAACATAATTCATTCCGATCCGGTGGCAGAATTTCACACTTTCTGCATCACCCCCGTGTTCACCGCATATACCCACTTTCAAATGAGGTTTTGTTTTACGTCCACGTTCTGTTCCCAATTTTATCAATTCCCCTACACCATCCTGGTCAATGGTCTGGAAAGGGTCATCATGCAATAATTTCTGATCAAGATAATTAGGAAGGAAACCGCCAATATCATCACGGCTGAAGCCGAAACACATCTGAGTAAGATCATTGGTACCGAAACTAAAAAAGTCTGCTACCTCAGCCATCCTGTCTGCCCTTAAAGCAGCTCTTGGAATTTCAATCATGGTCCCATATGAATAAGGGATTTTTTTAACCCCCATTTCAGTACAGACATCTTTATAAACTTTATCAACTATTTTTTTCTGATGAGTAAGTTCATTGACTGTACAGGTTACGGGTATCATAATTTCCGGAAACGCTTTTTTCCCTTCCTTTATTAGTTCTACAGCGGCTTCTAATATTGCCCTTACTTGCATTTCCGTTATTTCCGGGTAACTTACACCGAGCCTTACACCACGATGGCCCAGCATGGGATTGTTTTCATGTAAGGCGAGTACTCTTCTTTTCAATACGCTCATCCGGATACCTAACTCCCTGCTGAGTTGATGAAGTTTTTCTGAATCATGCGGAACAAATTCATGCAGCGGGGGATCAAGCAACCTTATTGTTACCGGGTAACCATTCATTACCCGAAGCGTATCCTTCACATCCTTTTTTACATATACATATAACTCATCCAATGCTTTTTTTCTTTCTTCCGCTGTTTTACTAACGATCATTTTACGTAACAGAAACAAGGGTTGTTCACTTCCTTCGCCATAAAACATATGTTCTGTTCGGAACAAGCCGATTCCTTCAGCACCGAATTTTAGTCCCTGGGCTGCATCGGCAGGTGTTTCTGCATTAGTGCGAACACCTATCAGTTTGATCTTGTCAACCAACTTCATCAGGTTTTTGTATGAGTCATTTTTATCAAGGTCAATGGCAACTAACGGAAGGCTTCCTTCATATACAAGCCCCTTTGTCCCGTTCAGGCTGATCCAGTCTCCCTCTTTAATAATTGTTCCGCCTTTCGAATGAAATGTTTTGCTGTCGTTATGAATTTCAATATCACCGCAACCGACAATACAACACCTACCCCATCCCCTTGCTACCAGGGCAGCATGCGAAGTCATCCCTCCTTTTGTAGTAAGTATGGCCTGCGCTTTATGCATTCCGTCTACGTCTTCCGGAGAAGTTTCCTCGCGGACAAGGATAACTTTTTCTCCTTTGTGTGCCCATTCCACAGCATCATCAGAGGAAAAGACGACGCGGCCCTTTGCCCCTCCCGGTCCTGCTGGTAATCCTTTTGCAATGACAGGATTAGTTTGCTCTGCTTTGGGATCCAGCATAGGCAGCAACAGTTCAACCAATTGATTCGGTCCTACTCTCATGACAGCTGTTTTTGCATCTATCAACTTTTCTGTGAACATCTCTGTGGCCATTCTCACAGCTGCAATGCCATTTCGTTTACCTATCCGGCATTGCAACATATAAAGGACTCCTTTTTCAATCGTAAATTCAATATCCTGCATGTCCTTATAATGTTTCTCCAGTCTCCGCTGGTATTCAAAAAGTTCTTCATACAGTTTTGGCATCAGTTTTTCCAGCGTAGTAAACTGTTTACTTTGTTCATTTTTTGAATATTCATTGACTGGTGCTGGCGTCCTGATTCCTGCTACTACGTCTTCTCCCTGGGCATTTACCAGGTACTCTCCATAGAATTTATTTTCGCCGGTACCAGGGTTTCTGGTGAAAGCAACACCGGTGCAGCTATCATTACCCATATTTCCGAAAACCATTGCCTGTACATTTACGGCTGTTCCCCATTCGTCCGGTATCTTTTCAATGCGCCTGTATTCTACTGCCCGCTTGCCGTTCCAACTGCTGAATACAGCGCCTATACCTCCCCATAATTGTTCCCACGGGTCATCGGGAAATTCTCTTCCAAGAACTTTTTTTACCGTGGATTTGTATTCTTTCACGAGTTTTTTTAACTCAGCAATTGTAAGATCTGTATCGCTGGCATAACCCTTTTCTTTTTTGATGTGTTCCAGCTTTTCATCGAGCATTTTACGTATCCCTTTTCCATTCTTTGTTTCAATGCCCATTGCTTTTTCCATGACAACGTCGGCATACATCATGATCAGTCGCCGGTAAGCATCGTAGGCAAAGCGTTCATCTCCTGAGTGTGCGATGACCCCTTTGATAGTTTTTTCATTGAGGCCAACATTCAATACAGTTTCCATCATACCCGGCATAGACTTTCGTGCCCCTGATCGAACAGAAACCAGTAAAGGGTTTGCTTCGTCACCAAATTTTTTCCCGGTTAACTTTTCCATTTTTGCAAGCGCTGTTTCAGCTTGCTTCTTTAATTCTTTTGGGTAAGTCTTTTTATGATCATAGTAATAAGTACAGACTTCAGTTGTAATCGTAAACCCGGGGGGAACAGGTAAATTTAATTTAGGATGTCCAGCCATTTCAGCAAGATTAGCGCCTTTACCACCGAGTAAATTTTTCATTGATTCATTGCCGTCAGCTTTTCCGCCGCCAAAGAAGTAAACATATTTGGCCGATTTTGCTGCATGCGGAACAGATCTCCTTGCCATATGAAATTGAGTTTGATATGAACGGATCAGATTATCTCTGCATAGTTAAATAAAATCTCTTGCAGGATTACGGCATTTTTATCAATATAAAATATGATTATCCTCAGTCAATAGGCTGAAACAAGAAGGAAAATTGATTCGATCATGTAAAAAATCCGACAGACCTTAATTTTTTGCAACCCACTCATATCAGTTCTATTGCTGATAGTACTTATTAACTACGACGGAATTCGTTTTTATCCAATTTTTGGAGAAATGAAATACAATATGAAGAGGATTGGCTTTTGTATCGTGATCATATTTTTGATCACTACGGCGCAGGCACAACGCGGATCGGTGAAAATAAGTGTGGTCAATGATCAGCAGGCTGGCCTGGAAAATGTAACGATAGAGGTACTTAAAATAAAAGACTCTTCACTGGTAAAAGCCGGAATAACCGACAAGAATGGTTTGGCAGAACTGGAGAATATCCGCTTCGGTGAGTACCTGCTCAAAGCAACCATGATAAATTATGGAGCGCAATATTCTTCCTCTTTTTCGCTATCAGCAGAACAGTCTTCTATTTCCTTGCCTAAAATCATTTTATTACCAAAGACCGGGCAATTAGAAGGAGTGACTGTAACTGCCAAAAAACCTTTCATTCAAAAATTATCAGATCGTATCGTAGTGAACGTAGAAAACAGCATAGTGAGTGCGGGCAGTTCTGCAATGGATGTATTGGAGCGTTCGCCGGGAGTAAATATTGATGTCAATGATGTGATCAGCCTGAGAGGTCGTTCCGGTGTTATTATCATGATCGATGGTAAACCCACTGCCATGTCTGGCGCTGATCTTGCCAATTACTTGCGCGGATTACCCTCTGCGGCTATTGAACGGATCGATATTATTACCAATCCTTCTGCCAAATATGATGCAGCCGGTAACTCAGGTATCATTGATATCAAAATGAAAAAAGATCAACGGCTGGGAACCAACGGAACATTTACTGCCGGCTATGGACAGGGTGTCTATCCCAAAGCCAATGCGGGAACAACATTAAATTACCGCAATAAGAAAGTAAACATTTTTGGTAATTATAATTATGCTTATCGAATCGGGTTGAATCATTTATTCCTCGACAGGAACTTTTATACTGATAATGGAGTTTATAATGGCGGCGATCTGAAGGATAACTATAACAAACCAAAATTCGGCTCTCACACCACCCGTGTCGGCGCAGATTTTTTCCCCACTAAAAAAACGATAATTGGTTTTGTGGTGAATGCAAACTTTAATCATTTTACAAGAACAAATCCCAATCGGTCAACTGTTATCAACAGCCAGCACCAGGAGGTGAGTACTTTCACATCACTGGCAACCAATAATGATCATAACCACAATATCGTAGCCAATATTAATTTTAAACATACTATTGATACAACGGGGAAAGAAATTACGGCTGATGCAGATCATGGTGAATATAACTCGGCATCATTGACGCGCAATGCGACCAGCTACTATAAACTTGATGGCACCATGCTGCAACCAAATTATATCCTGGATGGCGACCAGAACGGGAAATTAATATTCACTACGATAAAATCAGACTACGTAAACCCTTTAAAAAAAGGCGCTAAGATCGAGGCGGGTTTCAAGCTGAGCTTTGTTTCAAGCGATAACGATGCAAAGTTTTTTGACGTCAGCAATGGAACGCCCCAAAACGATGTGAACAAAACCAACCGCTTTTTTTATAAAGAGAATAACAACGCAGGCTATTTGAATTTCAGTAAAGACTTTAAGAAGTTTGATGTACAGTTTGGCTTGCGGGGAGAACAAACGAATATCAAAACTCACCAGGTGAATGGCGATATACGTTTTGACTCCAGTTATTTTCAATTGTTCCCAAGCGCCTTTTTTAATTATAAATTGAAAGAAGATCATACAATTGGTGTTTCAGTCAGCCGCAGAATTGACAGGCCAGGCTACGGGCAATTAAATCCTTTCTTATTCCTAATTGATGTCACCACTTATGCAACGGGCCAGCCGGGTTTGTTACCGCAGTTCACCTGGTCATATGAGCTAAGCTATACAGTAAAGAATCTCAGCCTTACACTGGGGTATAGTCATAGCACGAACAGCCAGAACATTGCCATTGCGAAATTCAAAGATGTATTTCCAAATATTCCATCGGAAGACAATGTAACTGTGCAAATACCGATCAACCTTAGTTCATCTGATTATTTTGGATTAACCATTGCGGCACCGATCCGGATCAAAAAGTGGTGGAATATGATCAACAATGCTAATTTCTATTATCAAAAATTCAATGGAAGTTTAGGTACTACCCAATTGAATAAAGGAAAGCCAGCGGCAGATATAAGGACCAACAATTCATTTACTTTCAAAAATGGCTGGTCGGCAGAGTTAAATGCGAGTCTCAACACCGGGGGTCAGTACGGTTTCATGGCTCTCGATCCGCAATGGGCATTGTCAACCGGCGTTCAAAAAACTATTTTGAAAAGTAAAGGGACACTTCGGTTTAATGTTACTGATATATTCTGGACCAATCTGCCAAAGGCCGTCATCACGTATAATAACTATATAGAAAAATGGCATGCCGTCAGGGAAACAAGAGTAGCGAATCTTACATTCACGTATCGGTTTGGTAACAATAAGGTGCAAGCGGCAAGAAGGAGAACGACAGGATCGGAAGAGGAAAGACAAAGAGCCGGTAACTAAAATAAGGTATCCCGCAAAGTCTTTAACGTCTTTTGCTTCTTCGTTAATCTTTGCGGGATATTTTTTCAAACTTTCGGTATTATCAATAATCTTTTTCCTTGATCACAGTTGTGCGGGATACGTCGGTGCTTGGGCTTGAACTGCCACGAAGAAGGGCGATCAAAATTATAATGAACACGGCGCCGCCGACCACCCATACCCAAGGTTGCATATACCAATTTGTAGTTGTGGTAGTCGTTTTTGTAACTGTTGTGCTGTGAGTCGAGGAAGTGCTATCCTGGGCAAAAAGGGTCACATTCACAAAAGCCAGTATCAATAGCAGTAAGGCCCTAAAGGCAATGCCGCCGTTTCTGTTTTTCATATTTATTGTTTTAAATAAAAAATGAGTTGACAGCAACTTCCATAAAATAATTGGGCCAGATATTTTATCCTTGTTTACAATACATTAACGACATACAGTGTAGAAGGGTTTCTACATTTAGCCACTAATAATTCAAATCTTGTGTAATAACTCCAATAATTGGATATGGGGATTCAGATTCTTCAGCGTATTTCTTTGCAAAAACTGTCTCAGGTGTTTATAAAAATGGCTGTGGTCATAATAGCCGTATAGCGAATAATGAAAATCGGCGGGGGAGCTAACCAGGTGGGCTACGGCTTTCCTTATACGCATTATTTGAAGGGCCTGCTTTCCGTTAATACCGGTACATTTTTCAAAATAACGTTGGAGGGTGCGTGATGTGATGGAATTGTTTTCCGCTAATTTTTCTAACGAAATAGAAAAATCATTTTGTCGAAAACTTGTATCGAGAATGTTGCTGATAATATGAACCGGGTGCAGAGAGCCTTCATATTTATTCAGAACATTAAAAAAATATTTTGTCAAAATGCTGACCCGGTCGTCAAACGAGACCCGCTTTTTTATTTTATCTATCACCTGCTGATCAAGAAGATAACTTAGCGGAAAAATGTACTCCCTGTATTCAGAAAAATTGATCTGCTTTTCGAAGATCACCGGTGAGATCCGGAACTTGATACCGAATAAGTGATTGCCCGGTTTATGAAAACATTCGATCGCATTGTATCTTGGCAGAAAGCCATCTCCTTTCATTGAAAATTTTTTTTCATCAACCTGCATTATGAAAGGTGTACCGAGATTGATGATATATGTATACCCGATATTTGGAAATTGCGCATCTGAAAACCCGCGGGGATATTTTTTCAACAAATCATCAAATTTTGTTTCCCAGAAAAAATCAATAAAATGCCGGAGTGAAGCCGGCGGCGGCACACGATGATAATTTTTTTCGAAGTGATCCGGATGGAAAAACTCAATATGCTGCATACTGCATTAAGTTATTACTCGCAAAGATTTTGTTGCAGTATAGTTATATGAGCAACGGGAAATAACGGATTGACGGTAAAGCAAAGGCTCGGCTATTTTACTTCTTCGAACATTCCTGTCTTTTTATTCTTCCTGACATTATTCCAGTTAAAATACTTTCCATTCATAGCCACATACACACCCGCGGGCAATGTTTGTACAAATGCCAAAGCGCTGCCAAGATTGAACAAACCATCCGAGCTACCAAATTTGATCGGTATCATAGCGCCAAAGAGAATGATGGTTTTATCTTTTACTTTTTCAGCCAAAACTTTTGCAGTTTCGGACATAGTATCCGTGCCATGTGTAATGACGATGTGGTTTTCTTCGCATTGATTGCATTGATGTGCGATCAGTTCCCGGTCTTCACCGGTCATTTCAAGACTGTCTATCATCATCAATGTTCTGATCTGCGTATCCAAACGGCAACGTCCCATTTCCAGCAGGTCCTGCACATGCGTGTCTTTAAAATACAGTTCGCCATTCAGTTCATTGTATTCTTTATCAAAAGTGCCGCCGGTAATGAAAATGCGAATAGACATAGCATATCGTTAATCTGTGAAGATAGATATTTCAACTGCTGTTAAAAAATGAGAGACTGAACATTCTCTAATAAAAACAAAGTGGGAATAAAGAAAGTAAAAAAAATGCAGAAAAATTTAACGCAGCACTGTTTTATCCGTTATTTTAGCGTGCCTTTAAACAAAAAAGGTCCTTCCGTAGAAACGGACTGACCTCTAACGATTGCTTGCCATATGAAAATTCTTCAAAGTAATCTTTGCTGACCATTTCAGCTCTTGCAGGTTAGCATCGTTAACTTTGACCTCTGACTGACTTCGCCTCTTTAACGATTGCCTGCTGTGTGAATGACTAACTTTTCTGAGACCGAAATTAGCGGAGACACAACGCCGTTCAAAACAACTTATAAATCGATTTAGGTATGCCAAAAAGATGAATTTATTTGCTAAACCCTTACTGGTACTGATTTCACGAAAATTTATGCACTGATGTCCAACCGCTCGACTGACATATTATTTCAGTTGATAAAATCGCTGGAAAAGGCGGAAAAAAGGCATTTTAAGCTTTATATCAAACGAAGTTCTGCCAAGGAAGATCTTAAGATCGTCCGGCTTTTTGATGCCATTGACAAGATGCAGACTATGATGAAAAGATATTACTAAAAAAACTGCCGGGCACCGAAAAACGCCAGTTATATAATCTAAAAACTCACTTATATAAAGAGATACTCGCCAGTCTCCGGTTACTTAAAAGCGCCGATAGCATTGACTTGCAATTGAATGAGCAATTTGACTATGCCCATATATTGTATAAAAAAGGATTATTCCTGCAAAGCCTGAAAATATTAGAAAAGGCAAAAGAAACAGCAAGGGCCAATCAGAAATTCAATTTCCTGACATTGGTAATTGCTCTGGAAAAACGAATTGAAACACTTCATATCACCCGGAGTATGTTGCACCGGGCAGAACAATTATCTGCTGAAGCCAATGAAATAAGCAACCATATTGAAATCGTGGCAAGACTTTCCAATCTCGCCCTTCAGTTGTATAGCTGGTTTATAAAACACGGGCATGCACGAAATGAAAAAGATGAAACAAGTGTAAACAAGTTTATGAAAGACAATCTCCCGGCAAATGCATGGGAACAAACGGGATTTTATGAACGGCTTTATCTTTATCAAAGTTATACCTGGTACGCTTTTATCCGACAGGATTTCCTGATGTATTACCGCTACGCACAAAAATGGATAGACCTTTTCCGGTCGCAACCGGTAATGATACGGGTGGAAACAGGTCATTACATCAAAGGTTTACACAGCTTGCTGAATGCTCATTTTGATCTTCGCAATTTTCAAAAATTTGAGATCACGCTGAAAGAGTTTGAATCATTTGCCGAAACAGAAAGAGTAGTTGATAATGATAGTTTCCGAATTCAATCCTTTATTTATATCAGCAGCGCAAAGATCAACCAGCATTTCATGATGGGAACTTTTAAAAAAGGATTGCCACTGGTGCCGGGCATAGAAGAAAAGATGAATGATTATGCTTTGTTCATTGATACGCATCGCATTCTTGTATTGAATTATAAAATTGCTGTTTTATATTTTGGGAGCGGTGATTATGCCACGAGTATTGACTATTTGCAAAAGATCATGAATAACCATACGGATCTTCGAGACGATCTGCAATGTTATGCCCGTCTTGTTCACTTGATGGCGCATTATGAACTTGGTAATACCGAATTAATGGAATCGCTCGTACGATCAGTATATCGGTTCATGGCGAAAATGGAAAACCTGACTGTCATCGAAGAAGAAATGCTGAAGTTTCTCAGGCATTCTTTTAATGTCTCACCCAAAAAAATAAAGCCGGAACTGGAAAAGTTTTTGCATAAAATAAAACACCTGGAAAAAAACCGTTTTGAGACCCGCTCCTTTGCTTACTTAGATATCATTTCCTGGGTGGAAAGTAAGGTCTATGAGAAACCGATGAGCACTATCATTTATGATAAGTATATAAAGAGTAAGAAAAGAATTTATCATTAATAATGAGCAATAGGATCAGGAGTTCCATCAGGATCGTTCTTTGCATTGCCGGAAGCATGAATATTTCGTCCCTTCAGTAAAAGAAGACCGGCAACATGCGGAGCCGCCATCGATGTCCCGCTCATAATAGCATAGCGATTATTCGTGTAGGTAGATAAAATGTGCACGCCCGGTGCGGCTACATCCACTGCATCATTTCCATAATTTGAAAAAGATGCGAAGTTGTCAAGACTATCTATTGCAGACACTGTAAATATATTCTCGCCATTAGCCCTTCCGGGAGAAAAATTATGAGCTGGCTTGCCATCATTACCCGCTGCTATGGCTATCAGGATACCTCTTGATGCGGTATTTTGTACCTGCTGATCTAATATCTGCGATGTGGTATCTTCACCCAGACTCATGTTCACCACGTCACCCGCAGCCGCATTAGCATTTACATACGCCAATGCCTGGATGATGGAGGATAGAGTTCCTTCACCATTGGCGCCAAGCACTCTTAATGATACAAGTTTTGCTCCGGAAGCAACACCTAATATTCCAATAGAATTATTTTTCGCCCCGATAATTCCTGCCACATGAGTGCCATGCCCGTTTTCGTCGCGGGCAGAAGTGTTACCTGCAATAAATGATTTACTCCGTGTTACATCTACGTTGAGATCAGGATGGTCAAAATCGATCCCGGAGTCAATGATCCATGCCGTTTTGCCGGTACCGTCACCATAGCCAACACGGTCAGTTCCCCATGTGATCAACCGAGGTTCCACTACGGTAAAGCAACTTCCCAGTGCCACAATTCTGTCAGGCTCTACCTTGTTTATGGATTCATCGGTTCTCAGCTTTGCGGCTTCTGCAGCAGACAGCCTCGCGACAAAACCGCCGGGCTCACCATTAAATGACCCCTGCAATGCAGATGTTCTTATAGAATTATTTTCTAATGTCCTTGCACTTATGTCTCCGACACTTTGCACGGACATTGTTCTTGCGTTGACAGAGGAAGATTTAAAAGAAATGATATATTGCCCGGGAATAACAACCCCGTCATTTGCCCCTCTCCCCGTTACACATTCATCTGATGACGGCTGCGTAGTGGAGCTTGAATTGCTGCCGCTATCTTTTTTGCATGAAAAGAAAAAAAGGGAGGCGAATATCGCGGTAATTGCTAAAAATATTTTTAATTGGCGCATGGATAAAAAATTATAGACAAAAAGAACGCCGGGAATTAATTTTGGTTGAAGAATTATTTGCTTTAACAGCTCATTATAACAGCACTTAACCGGGATCAATTTCTTTTTTGACCAAAACATTTAATGAAAATCCAGAACCGCGTTATACCCATAACTCTTATGAGGCTGGATAGATATGCCGATTTTATTATATGAGCTCAGGCACAGAAAACGATGGCCCAGGGAAGGCACATATTGATCAATAAGTAACGCCATCAGGATAGGCAATGCCTCCTTATAGCCATATTGACAACACTCTCCCCAATGATATTTTTTTGTCTTGCACTCGTTTGTCTGTCGTTCATGACCTACATAACCACGGTTGCCCGAAGATATAGCATGACACTTCGCACTTTCAAAACAAAGTGAGTCCGGGTAAAGCAACGGCAGTGATTTTATCTTTCGCAGCGTATCCAAAAGCGACCGGTATTCAGCGATCTCTTTTAAATTAGGCTGTTTCATAAAGGAAGGATATTTCGTAACGACTGTATTGGCAAACAATTTTGGATCGGTGTGAAGAAGGTTCAGGATATAAATAAGATCCTTTTCATCCTTACTCAAATAGGACGTGTTCTCTGCGGTATTGCATTTAAGATATTTTGCATCATTCCATTCATTCGAAAATTCTGCCAGGGGCGAAGTGTCTGCCGCAGGTTTTATGTGCTGCAAAAACAAAGTGCAAACAAGAAGAGGCAGAGCGCTGAATAAATACCGTTTCATAACAAGGCAGTGGTGAATTACTAATACGAAAACAATAGGTAAATATTGCGCCCGAAAATGGTAAAAACAATATAAGAATGGGTCAGGCACGGTCAGCCGCACAGCGATCATTCATTTTGTTAATCCCTGTTAATGCACAGTTAAGCAGTCCCTCTTCGTAGATTATAAAAAATGAATAACTCAAATTAGCAGTATCATTCTTTCAATTAAAAAAATAATTTATTTATGAAAAGGTACACTATTGCTGTAGCCGCATTTTTGCTAATAGCTGGTATTGCAGGCGCACAAACAACAAAAAAAACCAGTACTGAGAAACCAGCCACTACTGCAAGCAAAACCACGACAGTAAAAAAGACAACCAGCAGTACGGCTGCGACAAAACCCACGACCTCTGCCACTGAAAAAAAATCATCTACCACGGCAGCGATAAAAAGAAAAGGTCATAAAAAAACTAAATCCGTGCCTGCTAGCAACCAATAGTGGTTGTAATTGGTTAGTGGTTTCGGCTAAAGATGGTCCCGTATTTACGGGATCGTCTTTTTTAATGACAGGGAGAACATGTAAAACAATTAACTTTCCTTTGTCCTTTCTATGGCTTCTTTTTCTATACGATCATCCACTATACGCCTCGGGATATTTATCAGTACACTGGTAATTGCTGCTATCGTAGTATTTCAATTGATATGGCTAAAGAAGATATACCTAAAAGAACAAAAAGAATTCGACCAGGGCGTCATCAAGGCGATCCGTGGCCTGTATGAGGATTTGGATGCGTCCGTGTACAATTATTCGCACCTGAATGAATTGATTGAAAATCCCGGACCTCATCTGTATCTTGCCCGCATCATATTACCAGCCAGCAATGATTCTCTTACCAGCTATTTGCAATATGAGCTGGATGATTTTGGAATTTTTACAGATTGCTATCTCGGTATCTACAGCGCTTCTTCCGGCAGGTATATTTATACAGGATTACTTAAGTCTGCAGTAACGAAAGGAAAACAGTCTTCACGAATGCCGGTAATTTCCCGCGGCTATGATCATATAGCCTTGTACTTTCCCAATCGGCGTAACTATATTCTTGGTAAAATGAATTTCTGGATCATTTCTAGTGTCATCTTAATGATCGTACTTGTCCTGTTTGGCGGCAGCCTGTATTATTTTTACAGGCAAAAATTTTTAAATGAAACACAAAAAGATCTGATCCACAATTTTACCCATGAATTTAAAACACCAGTTTCCGTAATTAGTCTTGCGGCTGATGTATTGAAAAATCCTGCCATCATACAGAAACCTGAAAAACTCGCGACCTATGCAGGTATTGTCGAGCACCAGGCAGCCTATTTGCAAAGCCAGACCGAAAAGCTTTTAAATTTTGCCTATACCGAATCACGTCAATTGCATTTCACAAAAGAAAAAGTAAATATGCATGAACTTGTGAAAGAAGCCGTCAACAACCTGGCTCCTTTAATAGAGGAACGAAAAGCATTGATAACGCTGGAGCTGAATGCTGAAAACCCTTTTCTGCAGGCAAATAAAGATTACCTGGTTATCGTCATTATTAACCTGCTTGACAATGCTATAAAATATTCAAAAGAACCAAGAATAACTATTGTTACAAAAACTACGGACAACAAGATGATGCTTTCCGTAAAGGATAATGGGATCGGCATTGAAAAGAATCAAATAAAGAATGTTTTTAAAAAATTTTTCAGGATCCATAAAGAAGATACTTATACTTCCAAAGGGTTCGGCCTTGGTCTTTCCTTTGTGAAAAAAATAGTAACTGTCCACGAAGGCAGAATAAAAGTGGAAAGTGAACCCGGGAAAGGCAGCAACTTTACCGTCGAATTGCCCTTGGAATAAAAATTTTATTATGCAGCAAAAAATAAAAATACTGGTAGCCGAAGATGACCTTCAACTTGGGTTTATCATCAAAGATAATCTGGAAGAGGCCGGTTTCCAGGTCATCAATTGTCCCGACGGGGAGGCCGCCTGGGAATATTATCAAAAAACAACTCCGGATGTCTGTGTGCTTGATATCAATATGCCTTATCGTGATGGATTCAGTGTTGCCAAAAAGATCAGGCAAAAAAGTGATGTCGTTCCCATTCTTTTCCTGACTGCTAAATCTTTTGAGGAAGATAAACTGAAGGGTTTTGCCATCGGTGCGGATGACTATATCGTAAAGCCTTTCAGCATGAAAGAATTGATTTCAAGAATAAATGTTTTTCTGCGAAGAAATAAATTGCTCGTAAGTCAAACTCCCGTATCTTTTTCAATAGGGGAATTCAAATTCATTCCCGAAGAACTAAAACTAATTCACGATGAAGAAACCATAACCATGACGCAAAGAGAATCCGAATTGCTGGCTTTTCTCTGTCTCCATCCCAATAAAGCGTTGAAGCGGGAAGAAATATTATTAAATGTCTGGGGAAAAAATGATTTTTTTCTCGGGAGAAGTATGGATGTTTTTATGGCCCGTCTTCGAAAAATACTTTCAGCAGATCCATCTGTGAATATTGAAACTATTCATAAGGTGGGCTATCGTTTCACGCTAAGCAATAAGAATTAAGCTTGCCCGGTTATATAAAAAACAATTTTGTTGCCGAACTGTTAACTCTTTTTATTCATTTAACTGCATGGCGTAATTTACAGCCATTAATTGCTTTACCAGGAAATGACAATCTTAAAAAAACTTATTGCCGGCATCAGTTCCATCGTTTACGCAACAATGGCAACCCAGGCTCAGAATATTGACGCTGCTATCAATAACTATGCAGTTCAATACAGCCCCGAACGTGCTTACCTTCATTATGACAAGGCCGCTTATTCTCCCGGCGAGACGATTTGGTTTAAGACTTACCTGATGAACGAAGTAGTACCGGCCATTGAAAGTAAAACGCTGTATATAGATTGGACAGATGACAAAGGCAACCTTTTACATCATGGCGTAAGTCCTTTGGTAGATGGGGTAACGAACGGGCAGTTTGATATACCCGCTGAATACAAAGGAAAGTTTATTCACGTAAGAGCTTATACCAAATGGATGCTCAATTTTGATTCAGCGTTTTTGTACAATAAAGATATTCGCATACTGATAAAAGAAATAAATCCATCTCCTGTAAAGACAGCGGTCATTCCGTCAATAAATTTTTTCCCCGAAGGAGGCGATGCCATTGCGGGCATCGGTAATAAGATCGCTTTTAAAGCCAACGATCAATGGGGGCGACCTGTTCGGGTAAAAGGCATTGTGGTCAACAGCCAGGGAAAAGTGGAAGACAGCATCCGGACAATACACGATGGTATGGGTTATTTTTTTCTTACTCCGCAGGCAGGCGTTAGTTATTCTGCCAAATGGAAAGATGAAAAAGCTGTCGAACACACTACAGCATTACCCGGGATAAAGCAAAATGGTATTGCACTGGAAGTGATCCTATCTGGGACCAACAGGATATTAACCGTTCATTATACGCAGGGATTGGCAGCAATAACAGATACATTACACGTAATAGGAACCATGTATCAGCACGAGGCTTTTAAAATTGCAAAACCTACCAACAGCCCGATAAAATTTACAATTCCGACCAAAGAATTGCCAAGTGGTATTCTCACCATTACTGTATTTGATAAAAACTGGAATGCATTAGCCGAGAGGATTACTTATGTAAATAATAGTGAATATCTTTTTCAGCCGGAAATGGAAGTACAGCATTGGGGTTTGAATAAAAGAGCGAGGAATGAAATAAGGATCACAGTGCCGGATAGCCTCGTGGCAAATATGTCGGTTTCGGTAACGGATGCTTCAATTGGTACCGATAGCAGCAGCAATATTATTTCTCATCTTTTATTGAGCAGTGAATTAAGAGGAGACGTATATAATCCCTCTTATTACTTTTCCAACACGTCAGATTCAGTGAGTCAGCACCTGGATCTTGTCATGCTGACGCATGGCTGGCGGCGATTCAAGTGGGAAGAGATGGTAAAAGGAAAATTTCCAAAACCAAAATTTGAAAAAGATACGGCTTATCTTACTTTATCAGGTAAAGTGTATGGTGTGTTACCGGGTCAGATAATACCGGGAACGGAAATTATTTTATTATTGAAACAAAAAGATGCCAAGGGAGAATTCGTTTTTGCACCGTTGCAGCCAGATGGAAGTTTTGCTGATCCATCTGTTATAATCTTTGATACAGCTCATGTATATTACCAGTTTCCAAAATCAAAAGGGCTGAGCGATGCCTCTGTACGATTCATGCCGGATAGATTGCCGGCTCCTTCTCTGGTAAATGTCCCGGTCGGTACCAATACTATTTGGCCGGATACCGTTGGTACGGGAAGACAGATCGCTCTTGTAAACGAAGCTAATGACCTGGCAGAAAGATTTAGATTTAAAACACTTGAGAATGTTACGGTGAAAAGTAAAACGAAATCACCTGTGGAAGTGATGGATGAAAAATATACCTCCGGACTTTTTAAAGGAGGTGATGGTTATGAGTTTAACTTGCTTGACGATCCTTTTGCATCAAGCGCATTGAGCATATTTACTTACTTGCAGGGAAAGGTGGCGGGACTACAGGTCAATACTTCATCAACTCCGCCTTCCTTGCAATGGCGGGGCGGTTCACCGGAAATTTTCCTCGATGAAGTATCTACGGATGCGGATTTTATTTCTTCGATCAATGTAAATGATGTCGCCTATATAAAAGTGTTTCGTCCCCCTTTTATGGGAGGGTTTAACGGAGCCAATGGCGCTATAGCTATTTATACACGCCGGGGAAATGATGTGAAGGCTGCTCCGGGTAAGGGATTAGCAAATAACAAAGTGTTTGGTTACACACTCATCAAAGAGTTTTATTCCCCAAATTATAGCTCTTTCAACCAAAGAAATGAAGAGCGTGATCTGCGGACAACCTTATACTGGAACCCTTCTGTCACTGCTTCACCCGGCAAAAGAGAAGTCGTGCTGACCTTTTACAACAACGACGTAAGCAATGCATTCCGAGTGATCATTGAAGGAATGACAAGCGACGGCAGGCTGGCTCATGTTGAGCAGATGATGGAATAAGTATCATTTTATGATCGGATAAAAAAGCCATTCGCCGCGGCGGATGGCTCCTGACATTAAAAGTCAGTCAGATATTTGAATGGAGTAACCCGGTCAGGCGATACCAACCGAAAGTGTCCATGAATGATCTGAAGATTGCATGAATACCTCCTTTTTATTTGGTGAGAGATGAAGTTATTGAAAAAAGAATTATAAAGCTGATTCCCGATACCGTCCAACACTTATTTTTTTTATTCTAATAATTCACCACTTGTTCTTCAATCATCTCCGGGATCTCTCTCCATTCGTATTGCTGGTTTCTTAACTGCGGTTCAAAACCTGCTTCACGAATAGCATCCTGTATTGTTTTATAAGTAAAGCGATGTGGAGCGCCAGCGGCGCTTACCACATTTTCCTCAAGCATGATAGATCCAAAATCATTGGCGCCTCCATGCAAACACATTTGAGCTGTCTCTTTACCAACCGTCAGCCAACTCGCCTGGATATTTTTTATGTTTGGAAGCATGATGCGGCTTAGTGCGATCATCCGGATATATTCTTCGGGAGTTGTCAGGTTATGAACACCTCTTATTTTCGTCAGCAATGTATCTACATCCTGGAATGTCCAGGGGATAAATGCCAGAAAGCCTTTCGCATGTGGAGGCTTTCGATCCTGTACTTCTCTGAGTTTTACCAGGTGTTCAAAACGTTCTTCAATAGTTTCTACATGACCAAACATCATGGTAGCGGATGTAGTCAGGTTTAGTTCATGCGCTTCATGCATTACATCAAGCCATTCCTGTGCGCCGCATTTGCCTTTACTTATCAAACGTCTGACGCGATCAATTAATATTTCGGCGCCAGCGCCCGGCAATGAATCTAATCCTGCTTCTTTTAATGCCATCAATACCTTTCGGTGTGTTGATCTTTCTAATTTAGTGATATGGGCCACTTCGGGTGGGCCCAGCGCATGTAGTTTGACTTCAGGAAATTCTTTTTTTATCTGGCGGAACGTGTCAACATAATATTTCAATCCCAGTTCAGGATGATGTCCTCCTTGCAACAATAACTGGTCACCGCCCCATCTCAGGGTTTCTTCAATTTTTTTCCTGTATACCGGAATATCCGTGATATAAGCTTCGGCATGTCCCGGTATTCGATAGAAATTACAAAACTTGCAATTAGCAATACATACGTTGGTCGTATTGACGTTGCGGTCTATTTGCCAGGTAACCTTGCCGTGCGGCACTTGCTTTTTTCGTAGCTCATCAGCAACGAACATCAGGTCTGTGAGTGGTGCATGATGATAAAGAAATACTCCTTCTTCTACCGAAAGAAAACCAAAATCAGAGGCCTTGCTGTAAAGTTCCTGTAATTCCATAAATGCGGAGAGCAAAGTTACAACGGAAAGCGCAATGGTTTACGCCGGTTCAGGGCGTTTTGAGAAAAAGTACAACCGGTTTTGAACACAATTATCAATAGACTACATTTACTGCAATAACCGGCGTTGCATCATTTTAGTGAAATGACTTGTCTCTTTATTATTTATTACAGTTTGCTAAATGAACCTCATGAAGAAAGGGATTATTGTAACAGCCATCGCCGTATTATTTATCACACCTGTCGTTAGTGCACAGGAAGAATTTATTGAACCCCCTTCAAAGTTTCTGACCCGTATACCGTTTACCCAGCTCACCGGGGGCGTTATCATTTTGCGCGCCATGCTGGACACATTTCCCGATACACTGAATTTCATCCTCGACAGCGGCAGCAGCGGTATTTCGCTTGACTCCACCACGGTGTCTTATCTCCAGCTAAAACCTGAGCCTTCGGATAAAACAATTCGAGGCATAGCTGGTATCAGGAAGGTCGGATTCCTGTATAATAGAAAACTCCATTTTCCGGGTTTGACTATTGACAGTCTTGATTTTCACGTTAACGATTATTCTATTCTTACAACGGTGTATGGCGAACAAATTGATGGTATCATTGGGTATTCTGTGCTCAGCCGGTATATCGTCAAGATAGATTATGACAGTCTTAAGCTTGATTTTTGCAGCCAGGGAACCATCCGTTATCCAAGAGGCGGTTATTTACTAAAACCCGTCATGAGTACATTGCCTGTAGAATATGCGCGGGTAAAAGATGCAGAAACGCTTACTACGAGGTTCTTACATGATATCGGAGCAGGTGTGTGCCTGATGCTTTCCAAAGATTTTGCAGAAGACAGCGCCTTGCTGAATAAAAAAAGAAAACTATGGGCCAAAGAAGGCGAAGGCGTAGGCGGCAAGATCGATATGCATCTTACGGTGATCAAGGAATTGAAACTTGGCCCTTATCGGTTCAGGAATATCCCTACTTATATTTTTGATGATGTCTACAATGTCACTTCCTATCCTTATCTCGGCGGACTAGTCGGCAATGACATATTGCGGCGGTTTAACACGATCATCAACTATGAAAAGAGAGATATTTATATCATACCGAATTCTCATTACCGGGATCCGTTCGATTATTCATATTCGGGCATTGAGTTGTATTTTATCAATGGCTTGATAGAAATTGGCGATGTAGCTAAGGGGTCACCGGCGGAACAGGCCGGCGTGATGGAAGGTGATGTCGTACTCGGCATCAATAACAACTTATCCCAAAATCTTAATCAATACAAAGTAGCCCTGCAAGCGGCCAATGAAAAAATTAAAATGATCGTACGGCGGAAGGGAGAGCTACTGCAATTTGATTTCAGAGTAAAGAGCATACGCTGACCGTTATTTTGTATTTAAGCAGACCCACCCATTCCTGCCGCGATTTTATGGGACTACGTTTCTTTTATAATACTTTTGCAACCTTTATCCTTCAGTCAATGTTATTTGAACTATGATCACTTTTGAAAAATTTACACTGGCCAATGGGTTGCGGGTTATTGTTCACCAGGACACTTCTACACCCATGGCTGTAATGGATATTATGTATGATGTGGGTTCAAGAGATGAAAACCCCGAAAAGACCGGCTTCGCCCATCTTTTTGAACACCTGATGTTTGGAGGCTCTGTCAACATCCCAAATTACGATGAGCCACTGCAAATGGCGGGCGGAGAAAATAATGCTTACACTACTGACGACCTCACGAATTATTATATCCAGTTGCCTGCTGAGAACCTCGAAACGGCATTCTGGCTGGAAAGTGATCGCATGTTATCACTTGCATTCAATGAAAAAAACCTGGAGGTACAGCGCAAGGTCGTCGTAGAAGAATTTAAGGAGCATTACATTGCCAAACCCTATGGTGATGTCTTGCATAAAATAAGAGACCTGGCCTATAAAAAACATCCCTATCGCTGGATGACCATCGGGAAAGAGCTTTCCCATATTGAAAATGTAAAGCTGGAAGATGTAAAAGATTTTTTCTTTAAATATTACAGGCCAGCCAATGCAATTATGGTCGTTGCCGGCAATGTGACAACAGAAAAAGTAAAAATGCTGGCTGAAAAATGGTTCGGAGATATTCCATCAGGCGAAAAATATAAACGCAATGTGCCGCAGGAGCCCGAACAAAAAGAAGAACGCAGGCTCGAAATAAGGGCAAAGGTGCCTCTTGACGCATTATACAAATGCTGGCATATTTATCCTCGCCTTGACAGGAGATATTATATTGTTGACCTGCTTACAGATATCCTGAGTGGCGGAGGATCGTCAAGACTATACCAGATCCTGGTAAAAGAAAAACAATTGTTCAGTCATATTGAATGTTACCATTTCGGAAGTGCCGACGCGGGGTTACTATGCATGGATGGCAAATTAGTGAAAGGGGTTTCCATGCAAACGGCAGAAAATGCAATAGACGATATATTGAAACAAATGCAGACAGAGTTGGTAATGGAAATAGAACTGCAAAAAGTAAAAAATAAAACGGAGAGCATGATCGCCTTTGAAGATATGAGTGTAATGAACAGGGCTAACAGCCTTGCTTATTATGAACTACTCGGCGATGCTTCCTGGTTTAATTTTGAATTGGAGAAGTATTCCTCTGTAACAACAGAAGATATTCTGCAGGAAAGCCGCAATATTTTCAGGAAAGAAAACAGTAATACGATGTATTATTATTCGGAAAATTAATTATGATTGAATCAATAAAGACATTGGAGAGGAAAAATGCACCGGCGATAGTAGATGCCGTTAATTTCAAGCTGCAGTTAAAGCCCTTTAAAAAATTTACTTTAAAGAATGGAGTAGATGTATATACCATTGATGCCGGCGCCGAAGAAGTAATGGCTGTGGAATGGATATTCTATGCAGGCAACTGGTATGAAGATCAGAATTTGGTCGCGGCTACGACAAATTTTTTACTCAAGAATGGTACAAAGACCAAAACAGCTTTCCAGTTAAATGAACATTTTGAATATTATGGTTCATACCTGAACAGGGCATGCCATAATGAAACAGCAACCGTGTCACTTCATTGCCTCAATAAGCATATCGCTGAATTATTACCGGCGATAAAAGAGTTGCTGACGGACGCTACTATGCCGGAGCAGGAACTGGCCATTTATCAGCAGAATATGAAGCAAAGGCTGAAAGTGAGCTTGAAGAAAAGTGATTTCATTGCAGGACGGCTTATGGATACATACCTGTACGGCGAAGAGCATCCTTATGGAAAATACACAAGGGAAGAAGATTTTGATAAACTCAACAGGCAACAGCTACTTGATTTTTATAATAAATATTATCGCGAAGGAAAATTTGTCATTTTCGTGGCCGGCAAGTTACCCGGCAATCTTGAGCAATTGCTGAATGAACATTTTGGGGATCTCGGAAATAACATTGTATTGCCACATTCAATTTCCGCTACTCCTTCTTCCGAAAAAAAATTCCGCGTCACTAATGACAAAGAAGGTGTACAAGGCTCCATTCGCATTGCAAGAAATTTTCCCAATCGCCATCATCCGGACTTTTTAAAGGCCCAGGTACTGAACAGTTTGTTCGGAGGATTTTTTGGATCGAGGCTGATGACTAATATAAGAGAAGACAAAGGCTATACCTATGGTATTCATAGTTTCCTGCAAAACCATATACATGAATCGGCATGGATGATAAGTACCGAAGCCGGCAAAGATGTTTGTGAAGCGACTATTGCAGAAGTGTATAAAGAAATGAATCGGCTAAAAGAAGAGCTGGTAGATGAAGAAGAATTATTGCTCGTACGAAATTATATGATGGGTATCATTCTCGGCGATCTTGATGGCCCATTCCAGATCATTGCCAGGTGGAAGAATATTATTCTCAATGGCCTTGACGAAAAATATTTTAACGATTCAATTAATACGATCAAAACAATATCTGCAGAGGAATTGCAGTCACTTGCTCAGAAATATTTTAACCCTGAAGAGTTTTATGAATTGGTGGTTGTGTGATGTCGGGTTGCCCGGTTAGATCATTCAATTTTCATATTAAATCTTTTCACCTGCGATTTTATTATTTTTTCAATTTCTGTTTCAAGCGTGGGTGCGTTGTTGCCTGACGCAAGTTTTGATTTTTCCGCAGAGATATAATTGTTGCGTTGTACACTAACAGCCTGTATCTCTTTTTGGATACTGGCCCGGTCGGTTGCTTTTATCCTAATTACTTTTTCTAATTCCTCCTTGCTTTTGTTTTTTAAGCTATCAGGCAAAGTTTTCTTGTCCAGGCTCGCGAGAACTCTTCCTGTACTATCATTTTTTGTAGCATCTACAAGGTCCCAGCCCGCATTCCGATATAGATTAGGATTGCTTTTAGCGCTCACCCTTTTCAGTCCCGCTGAACTGCTCATGGAACTATTCAACTGATCAACTTTCTGTTGTTTGCTGTAATTGGCTACTCCCGCTTCTCCGTAATAAATATAAGTGTTGTTTAATTTATTATTCAGCACAACCAGTACACTGTCGTATGGAGTAAGGATATCTTCGATCTTCGCATCCTGGTTGATATTGGTGAAACTACCATCCCCACATTCACCGGCTAAGTCCCAATGTTCTCTAATACCCTGCAGCCGGTCGCCGCAATAAATGGTATTCACGATCACTCCCGTTTTCTTTGCAATTTCGCAGGCTTTTGTATAGTGAATGCTACCTTGTAAAAAATCTTCGTTGCCTGCAATAAAGATCACTTTGTAACTGGAAGGAGATGGATCCCAGCTTAATTCATTTAAGGATGTATAGATCACCTGCCCGCAATATTCTTCACTGCCATTGATGGTAAGTTTGAACAGTTCCTGCGAAAGCTGGTCAAGGTCAGAACTAAATGCGCTGATCTGTCTTATGTAACCGGCCTTGGCATCATTGGTAGATCTGCCATATTCATATAATGCAATTTCAATTTTCGGATTACCCGACCCACATTTCGCCTTACCCATTACAGTAACCATATTCCACAATTGCGCCTTCGCTTGTTCAATGAGCCCACCCATACTACCACTTACATCCAGCAGGATCGCGGCTTGTATTTTTTGTTCGGTAGCAACCGGGGCAACTTTTGCATTAAGGGATGAATTTTTAATAAATGAAGAAGAATTAAAAGCAGTGATGCTGAAGATAGCCACTGCGGTTGTTGCCGACAAGATTTTCATAAACAAAATGTTTGGTTAAGGATGATAAAAGTTAGTGATTTGCATAAACAGATTTAGCCGGGGTATTTAATTTACCTTTGAATTAACAGTTAAGAAATTAGTGAAATAGATGACAAACCACTTCTTTGGTATTCCGCAATGAAAATAATCATACGCTTACTGGTTACAGCGGCCGTCGCTTTCATCCTGGCGCAAATACTTCCCGGTGTGCATGTAAACACTTACGGTACCGCCATATTGTTTGCTGTCGTACTCGGATTGCTGAATATATTTCTGAAACCATTACTTATCATTTTTACTTTGCCTCTTACGATACTTACTTTCGGATTGTTCCTGTTTATTATTAATACTGTTACAGTATTGCTTGCCAGCGACTGGGTAAAAGGATTTAAGATTGACAGTTTCGGATGGGGACTTTTATTCAGCCTGATGCTGACCATTAGCACCTCTTTATTATTCCGTGAAGAAGAAAGGCAACAGGGAAAGAACCAATAACATAACCGGCCTTCTTTGTTAATTCCACCCGAATGGTGGAAATTGCAGCCATGCAATTTGACAGGAAAAAATTAACGAATGACGAACTCATACTTTTTTACCAAAAACTTCTCTGGCCAAGAATGATCGAAGAAAAAATGCTGGTACTGTTACGCCAGGGAAAAATTTCAAAATGGTTTAGTGGGATCGGGCAGGAAGCAATCTCGGTAGGAGCAACGCTGGCAATGGAAAAAGATGAATGGATAATGCCGTTGCACAGAAATCTTGGCGTATTTACTACACGCAATATGCCACTGAGCAAATTATTTATGCAATGGCAAGGAGCGCAGGAAGGTTATAGCAAAGGGAGAGAAAGGAGTTTTCATTTTGGCAACAGCCAACATCATATCTGCGGGATGATATCACACCTGGGGCCGCAATTAGCTATCGCTGACGGAGTAGCATTGGCATATAAACTTCGCAAGGAAGATAAAGTATCGCTTGCATTTACCGGCGAGGGTGGAACAAGCGAAGGAGATTTTCATGAAGCATTGAACGTAGCGGCCGTTTGGGATCTCCCAGTGATCTTTATTATTGAAAACAATGGATACGGTTTAAGTACGCCAACAGAGGAACAATATCGTTGCATCAGTCTTATAGATAAAGCAAAAGGTTATGGCATGGATGGCGTGCAGATTGATGGCAATAATCTATTGTCAGTGTATGAAACGGTTAAAGGAGTAAGAGACTATTGCATCCGCCGGCAAAAGCCATACCTTATTGAATGCATTACGTTTCGTATGCGCGGTCACGAGGAAGCCAGCGGTACCAAATATATTCCTAAAAAACTATTTGACCTGTGGGAAATGAAAGACCCCATCAGAAATTATGAGCAGTATCTTATATCATCAGGCTTATTAAAAGAAAACGATGTTGAAAGAATTAAAAACGAACTCAAGGAAAAAATTGAAAGTGAATTAGCCGTTGGATCGAACGTGAATCCGGTAATAGCTGATTCTGAAACTGAACTGGAAGATGTTTATGCAAAGGCACAAGGCACAAGATACAAGGCACAGGTTGTTGATAATTCACGAGCTGCTGACCACGCACCACTCGCCACTCACGACTTGCGGTTAATTGACGCTATCAAAGAAGCCCTTCATCAAAGCATGAAAGCTCATCCCAATCTCATCCTGATGGGGCAGGATATTGCTGAATATGGCGGAGCTTTTAAAATAACAGAAGGTTTTGTCGAAGAATTCGGAAAGGAAAGAGTGAGAAATACGCCACTATGTGAAAGCGCTATTGTCGGCGCAGCATTAGGATTAAGTTTAGAAGGATACAAGAGCATGATGGAAATGCAGTTTGCAGATTTTGTGACAGTAGGTTTCAACCAGATCATAAATAACCTTGCAAAAATTCATTATCGCTGGGGACAAAATGCAGACGTGGTGATACGAATGCCGACAGGCGGCGGAGTAGGAGCCGGCCCTTTTCATTCGCAAAGCAATGAAGCATGGTTTGTGCATACACCCGGATTAAAAGTTGTTTATCCTTCCACACCCATTGATGCCAAAGGTTTATTGATAGCAGCTATCAATGATCCAAACCCGGTCATGTATTTTGAGCATAAAGCATTGTATCGTTCAGTAAGCGGACCAGTACCTGAAGAGTATTATGAAATTGAAATTGGCAAGGCAAGACATGTAAGAGAAGGCGATGAGGTTTCCATGATTACTTATGGCGCCGGGGTACACTGGGCAGAGGATTATGCTGCTGAGCATCCCGAAATTTCAATTGACATACTTGATCTGCGAACGTTATTGCCTTTGGATTATATCGCTATCCGTGAATCCGTGGCAAGAACAGGTCGTGTTTTGATTTTGCATGAAGACACATTGATCGGTGGAATTGGCGGTGAAATAGCAGCATGGATCGCAGAATATTGTTTTTCAATATTAGATGCGCCGGTGATGCGTTGTGCTTCGTTGGATACGCCGGTGCCATTTTCTATAACACTTGAACAAAATTTTCTCGCAAAATCGAGACTCGAAGAGACCATTGAAAAATTATTAGGCTACTAAGTCTCCCAAAGGGAATGAGCATATCATAACTTTCAAACCTAATTGCAGCAATATGAAACATATCTCCTTGATAGTATTTGCAGTTATTCTTTTTCTTTCCTGTAATGAAAATAAAAATAATAGGAAAACCCCGCCTGTCTTATATGATTCGGCTTATCATCCCGCAGTTTTCACAGGTGCCGATCGCATGGAAAAGATCATGCAAACTTTTCCGGTGATTGATAAAATTTTCAATGACTACGCTGCAGCTAATTATTTACCCGGCGTGGCTTATGGTCTCGTGGTTGATGGTAAATTGGTTTATAAGAATAATATTGGCTTTACTGATATAGAAAAGAAGATTCCTGTCACTTCATCATCATTGTTTCGCATTGCAAGCATGAGCAAAAGTTTCGCTGCGATGGCGGTTTTAAAATTGCGTGATGAAGGAAAACTGAACCTCGATGATCCTGCCTATTTCTATATTCCCGAATTAAAAGATCTGAAATATCCAACGGCGGATGCACCGCATATTACCGTCCGGCATTTGTTATCACATGGAGCGGGATTCCCCGAAGACAATCCCTGGGGTGATCGCCAGCTTGCCGATAGCGATAAAGACCTGGTGGAATTTATTGGAAAACAGATCTCGTTCTCGAACCCTCCGGGTATTGCGTATGAATACAGTAACCTTGGTTTTGCATTATTAGGAAAGATCATCACAAAAGTTTCCGGCATGCGTTACCAGGATTATATCAAAAAAAATATCTGGGAGCCATTAGGGATGAAAACAACGACCTATGAATACGGTGATGTAACCCCTGATAAATTGGCGCATGGGTATCGCTGGCTGAATTCAACATGGAATGAGGAATCACTATTGCATGATGCGCCTGATGGCTCATGGGGTGCGATGGGTGCGATGATAAGTTCCATAGATGAGTTTGCAAATTATATGGCTTTTCACCTTTCTGCATGGCCACCGAATAATACAAAAGATGATGGCCCGATAAAAAGAAGCTCAGTAAGGGAAATGCACCATCCATGGCGATGGAATGGATTTAATCCGTATTATAAATTTCCGGATGGAAGAAGCTGTGCAGTTACAACTGCCTATTGCTATGGTTTGCGATGGCTGAAAGATTGTGATGGTAAAACCTATATTTCACATACGGGTGGTCTTCCAGGTTTTGGCAGCAATTGGCAGATCATGCCTGATTACGGTATCGGCATTGTGTCATTTGCCAACAGAACTTATGCGCCAATGAGTTTTGTCAACCTGCAAATAATAGATACAATTATTAAAATGGCCGGGTTACAACCGATGCAATTACCGCCTTCAAAGATCCTGGAACAAAGAAAAAATGAATTAGTAAACCTTTTACCCGATTGGAACAATGCTGAACAAAGCGGAATATTTGCTGAGAACTTTTTTCCTGACTATCCGATTGACACGTTGAAGAAATATGCAAGAGATCTTTATGCAAAAGCAGGAAAGATTGTTTCAGTAAAAGAAGTAAAGGCGGATAACCAATTGCGCGGCTCATTTATCATAGAAGGCCAGAAAACGGATATTGAAATCTATTTTACGCTATCACCGGAGAGCCCGCCGCTGATACAGGAGTATCATATAAGAGAAATACCGAAGAAAGAAAATACAATAAATCAAATTAGAAGGCCCGTGTAGCTGCAACTTTTCCCGGACCGTACAATGCCTGTCCTGCCCTTGCACCATTGTGCTTTTCATTATCTACTGTCAGCACTCCGTTTACGATCACATAATGAAAACCTATTGAATAAGCATGTGGTTTTTCATACGTGGAAATATCCTTCACTTCATTTTCATCAAATATGACAATATCCGCAGCCATACCTTCCTCTAATAAACCGCGATTTTTCAATTGAAATTTTTGTGCAGGCAATGAGGTCATTCTTCGTATGGCTTCTTCCAATGAAAGAACTTTTTCTTCCCTTACATATTTGCATAGTACTCTTGCATTGGTGCCATAACCCCTTGGATGCGGCATACCTTCATTGAACACTCTAATGCTGGCATCACACGCAAACATATTATAGGGATACTTCATAATACGTTTTACATCTTCGTCGCTCATGCCATGAAATATGGCACTGGCACCTCCATTTATCATAATATCAATTACCGTTTGCGCCTCCTCTTTTACGTTGTGCTTTCTTCCTTTCATCAGGTTGATCTGTTCAATGCTCTTACCATTGTACGTGCTGTCTGCACGGTAGGACGCTACGACTGCATAACTGAAATGCTTTAATTTCCTTTTCTTTAATTTTTTGAGCATATAGCTGATGACATATTCTTTTATCGCTGGCCGCTGCAATCTTGCTTTGATGGAATCCTGCCCATCCGCTAATATTTCATCAGGTATCAATGTACTGATGGAAGTGCTGCTGGCGGTATAGGGATATTGATCAATCGTAACATCTATTCCTTCCTTTCTCGCTGCTTCGATCATCGGTACTGTTTCTTTGCTTCTTCCCCAGTTCTGCTGACCACTCAATTTAAAATGAGAGATCTCTACAGGGATCTTTGCTTCTCTCCCGATCGTCAATGCTTCACCTATCGCTTGTGTTACGCTATCGCCCTCGTCTCTCATATGCGTCGCATAAACGCCATGATATTTGGATGCTACTTTAGCAAGATCAACTATCTCCTTTGTTTTGGTATAAGTGCCGGGTATATAAATAAGACCGGTTGATAATCCCACAGCGCCATCACGCATTGCTTTGTCCATTATATTTTCCATTTGTTGCATTTCCTGCGGTGTCGCATCCCGCTTGGCGCGGCCCATCACTTCTTTTCTCACATCATTATGACCGATAAGTGTAGCGACATTTATAGAAAGTTTTAATGAATCTATCCACTGCAGGTATTTGCCGATATCAACATTGGATGCGCCGCAGTTGCCGGCGACAACTGTCGTTACTCCATCATAAATAAAATTGTCAGCTGTAGGTTGTTTTTCTTCATCGCCTTCAATATGCGTATGCACATCAATAAAACCGGGTGCCACGATCAGTCCTTTTGCATCAATCGTTTTTTGAGCGGGCATTGATATATCTCTGCCCATCCTGATGATCTTTCCGTTTTTCACAGCAATGTTACCGATATACCAGCTATTGCCCGTGCCGTCAATGATCTTGCCATTCGTGATCAGAATATCACAAGAATTGTTTTGAGAAAAAGTAAATAAAGGAAACAGCAATAAAAAGCAAAGCGATTTCATCGGCTCAAGTTACCAAAAGAAGTGAAAGCAAATTGTTAACGAAGGAGATACTTTTTCAAATTTCCGGGTGATTCAAATTTGTTTGGCGTTGTTATGCTGCATGACTATTTCCAGGAAAATTTTCCTTCTCGCTTTCGTCCTGGATAACTTCGGGATTCGTATTTCTTTCTCCGGGTTTTTCTTCTGGTATGTTTTTTTCATCACTCATTTTCTAAGGAATAGGTTTCTCTTAATATTTCCAGGATTTCATGATTGGTTACAATATAATTATTCAACTGGAGGGTTCGGGTTGATACAAGCATCTGTTTATAAAATAATATCATGTTGGAGGCTTCGCCCCGGTCGAATGATGGAATATTTAAAATCTTACTTTCTATGCTCCTGTCGCTTTGGCGATAGTCGTTTATTACATTGAGTACAATTGCAGTGGTATCCTGTTTACGCAAATTATCTAACCAGTTCCAATCATAATACTTTAACAGGAATGACTTGATAGGATTTGCGAAAAACTGGTACTCCTGTTCGTTCCTCGTCCTTATATCATTAATGTTTACACTGAGATCTCCGAGCAGCTTTTGTAAAGTAATGCTTTTGAAATATCGGAGAGAACCCGAATTCCTGAGTTGGCTGAGAATGCCGTCTTTGGGCTCAAAGGAATAACTATTTATCAGGTAAAAGCAGATTGTGTAGGCGGGATAGACATTTTTTGGCAGGTTGGTTAGTGAGCTATCTTTAAAATAATTGCTGAGGTAATCCATATCTTTTTCCTTTTCAAGGCGCCTCGTCAATTTTGTGGCGGCAGCAGTAGAATCATCCAGCAATTCAGTGTACAATGCTTTCGCAAACTCTTTTTCACGATGTGATTCTGTAATGCGCTCCCTGATATTTTCTGCAAAGAACCCGAGAGTGACAGCAAGAAATATCATCAGGAATTCCAGAAAATATTCTCCCCATTTCTTTTTATGGGTTACATGATGCGGGTGCTTGTGTACTTCCATGTCTTTTGTTTCTTGTTGCGGGTTACTGGTTTGGGGTTGTGGTGCATGACTGTCTTCAGGAAAATATTCTGTTGAACTTTTCCCCGGCAGACTTACGCCTGCCTCACTTTTATTTTCGGAGTCGTTGTGCCCGTCCATGCCTGTTTGTTTTTTCGCGAAGCGGAGAAAGTTAAGATAGGAAGACGGAGCTCAGTATTTTCTAAATATAGATACTTAATTCAATCCGGCAAATGACAACCCGAAGAAAAATCAGGTAGCAGGGTGATTAAAGTCACTGTCTGCTGCGTTTTGTCACCTTAAGTTTACATCCGTTAAAAAAAATGGACAAAGTCGCCCGGTTTGTATCAGTCTGCATTGTTTGTGCAGCAACAATAACGGGGACGGTGTGGCTGACCCGCTATCTTAATAAAAAATAAAATAAGAATTTATGAAACTTAATATGGGTTCGTTTGATCGTGTTTTCCGCCTTATAGCTGCGGCAATATTTGTGTGGTTGTATATGAGTGATACGGTCACGGGAACATGGGGCATTGTGTTACTTGTGCTGGGGGCAGTGTTTGTAGTGACCAGCGTAGTGGGTGTTTGCCCGCTGTATTCAATTTTTAGATTGAGAACGACGCCTAAAAAGATTAAATAGAATAATTCTGTCGTAACCCTGACAGATGTTGATTGGTGATATAATAAGGCAGGGTCTTTTCAGGCCCTGCCATTCTTTTTATAAACTGTATTGACTAAGTTAATCTTCCTTCCCTCCTTTTTCTCCCACAAACCAATGTTCCTTATTTTTAAATAACACGTTGAATGTAGTTAATGAACCATAGCAGCGTGTGATATATTGCTGCATATTCACTTTGTCTTCATCACTCAGTTTTTTATTGCTGTTGATATTTTGTTCCAATACTCTTAGCCGGTCGCGGAGCATAACAACTTTGTGAAAAAAATCAGCAATAGGGATTTCTTTTGGTTTGAGTGACTTGTCAGCAGGCTGTACCAACAGGACGCCCCCGAGCCATTTGTCTCCTAAAGGAACAATTTCAGTAGCTCCACCCCACAAACGAAGAATTTTAAGCAACGACCTTTCTACTTCACTGTGTGTTTCTATTTCTGCTGTAATATTTTCGGGAATGATCTCATCTAATTTAGCATCGGTCTTATCTATTTCTTTTACGCCGTGATTGATAAAAGAGATAAGGTAGGTGGCAAAACGAATACCTACGATCACGCCCGGGCCAAATTGGGTATGCTGCAGTCTTGTGCCGATACCAAGAGTTGTTTGTTCCATGATTTATTGTTTACCGGTTGCAAGTTATTTTAAAAAATGTTCTTCGTCTTATTTTCGATAGCAATAAAAAAAAGGATAACAATTAATGCTATCCTTTCTGTGAATTTATAAACTCTTTATTTCTGTATTAGTGAACGACAATTTTTTGGGTTAGTATACCATTGTTCGTTTGCAGCCTGATGAGATAGATCTGTTTCCTGAGATTGGCGGCATCCAGCGTAACAATATGTGATCCGGCTTCACTTAATTGATCCGATAATACTTTTATTTCCCTTCCCGCCATATCAACAACACTTAACCTGGCATGTTGTGTCACTGGCAGGTCAAACCGTATTGTAGTGGAACTGCTGAAAGGATTGGGGCTATTCTGGAATAACAAGACTTTACCTTTGCCGGTAATAGTAGCCGTCGCAATGGCTGAGAATGTGCTCTTGCCATCAAGGTCTGTTTGTTTCAGGCGATAATAATATGAGCCGGGAGCCAAAGCTTTATCTGAATAGTTATAATTCCTGGTAACATCACTTTGCTGCACTCCACTTACAAAGCTCACTGCGTACCAGTCAGCTCCATTATTGCTGCGCTGTATTTCAAAACCGCTGTTGTTGTATTCATGTTCTGTTTTCCAGCTTAATAAAACATCGCTGTTTGCAGTGGTCGCTCTGAAATCAGAAAGAGAAACGGGCAAAGAAAAATCAGGAACAAATCTTAAATCTATCCAGAAATTTGTTCCACCGCCATCTGTGCTCGGGAAAGCTCCATTGGGATTGGTCGCATTAAAAAGATAGCTATAAATTCCATTGCCTCCCGGGTCATTCGTGGCACGAATAACTTTAATTGGGGGTGCACCAAAATCATTGGGAGCATCATTAGGCGGAGCGCCGTTTACATTCCAGTTATAAGAACCGTTAGGTTCAGCAGCATAATCACCAAGGTTATTAAATACCGAGGCAACATAATTTACCCCGGACGAAATATGAACAGCGACGACGACTTCCTGCCAACCACTTGCTGTTTCAGTGAAGGTCGCCTGCGCCAATTGCGTTCCGGAGTTTGTCCACAAATGTCCGATATGCGTACCAGCCACGCCATTACCTTTATAAAATCGAATTCCAGTAACAGTTCCGGGTTGAGTGACCCGAAATCTTACTCCAACTTCTATTGCATCTTCGGGTATAAAAGGAGGGCTAATATGATCATTCAGATCAAGAGATGGATCAGTTGTTGCCGGTGGCGGGTGAGCGGAGAAGTCTATCGTATAAGATTGTGCATTGATCGTCGCTCCGCACATAAACATAGCTACAAGAAAAGTGATGATTGACGACTTACGTGAAAAGACGTAAGGGTAAAAATTTTTTTTCATAATTACAGAATTTATTAAGATTAATCACGGCAATTCTTAAAGATATATTGGAAAGATTTTTCAGAAGATGTTGGATACCCCGCTGGGCTACGGGACAGTGCAAGGACATCCTGGTTGCTTTGAGAATTACCTTGAACCATCCGGGCTAAAGATATTCAGAATAATTGTTCTTGTCAAGGTTTGTCAAACTATTTTATTCTTTATGGCCAATGCTTTGATTTGATTTACTGAAATAGTTGGCCGTATTGATCCTACATACAAAAAATATTAGGCGTAAAGATTACAAAATCAATTTGCTCAAAACCTTTTATTTACCGGTCCTAAGCCCGGCTTTATTTCAAATACTGATTTGTGGAAAATAATCCCCTTACCTAAAAATCAGTCAGCCACCGATGGTTTATATTTTTTAGAAATTCTTTTTTTCATTACCCGCAATACAATTGGTATAAGCATGGGAAGATAAATTGCAATAAGAACATTTGTAAAGTAAGCCACCGGCAGCATACATAAGAAAATGATAGGTACGATCAGCGACCGCATCCTGGCCAATTTAGCTGTTAAAATGTCGATAGGAGGTTCTGCCAATTTATTTTTTGGATTAGTGATACGCCGCCACATGAAATAATTAATAAAACCCAGGGAACAAAAGTTCAGAACATAGAATGTCATGGGTACTTTTAACTGCTTCCTGATCAGGTCTCCGCCAGAATATTCACTGTAAAAACCGGTGCTGAAAGGCATCAGTGCAATAAAAAAAAGAAACGCCAGGTTGAGAAGGAGAAGTTTTCGATCATAGCCCGTCACAAATCCAAACATGCGGTGGTGTACGGTCCAGTACAGACCAATGAACATGAAACTAACCACAAAACCTAAAAATTTCGGAATAAGATGACCAAGTTCCTGAAGTAGCGCCTTATCAGATACTTTTTCATTATGTATATCAGGGATCTTTATTTCAATAACAAGCAACGTAATTGCAATTGCAAATACAGCATCGCTGAAAAGGATCAATCGCTCCAACTGGAATTCCTTTCTTAGTTCATTGTGCAGTTGAGTACTCATGTGCAATAAAATAGTAACCGGAAATTACCGCAATTTTTAAATTGAAGGGAAAGAAAAAAATAAAATTCAATCCTGGTCTTCTTCCGGCTTTAGAAAAGGTATGGGTGGCAGTCCATTTAAATAACGGCGATATGCTTCTTTAATGTATTCCTGGAATTCATAATCGCTCGTGAGCAATGTGAACTCATAGGGCGGGCGATAAAGAAGCATGAAGCTGTCCAGTTCATTGCCAGTTAATGGTGTCAGCCTTCTCACCAATGCTTTGCTGAAGCGATGTTCAACGAATTTTTCCTTTTCCTGCATCAGTAATCTTTTTTGAAAAGCCAGCATGCTCTTATTTCGCCTGAAGCGAAAAACATTTATAAGTTCATCGAGGTCAAAACCAGCCGCAGCCCCATATTGCGGAGTGGCGGGTCGAAGTCCGGGCTTTTGATAGTTAAAGATCTTTGCATAGTCCTGCCTGTTCTGAATAGAATCAAGCTTATAATTTCTTGGTCTCACCTTTACTTCTTTTAATACCGGGATGTTCACCTGCAGCGATATATCGAAAGCAAAAGGATTGGCTATTTTCAAGACCGGGAACTTAATTGTGGGTTTATTCAAATAGCTGAACCAGATAGAATCTTTTTCTGATACTTCTATTTCATAATAACCATCGGCATTGGTCATTGTCCCTTTGCCGGAAGTCGACAATACGGTCACCAACTCGACGGGATAAGTGCGGGAACTGTCATAGACCGTCCCTTTTATCTTATACCATTGAGCTGCAACGGGCTTTGCCGCTGCAAGAAGAAGAGCTATTAATAATATTTGTAAAAATTGCCGGGGCAAAAGAATTTATTGCAGGCAAGTAACGAAAGAAAATGCAAATAGTTCTTTAAAGTCAAACAGGAGGTCATACTCGCCAATTGACACATTGAAATGACTTGTCCATTTGACCTATTTGACCCATTTGACAATTATGACCTCTTGTTTGACTGGACTACCTGTTCAATCACTTTGGAATAGTGCTCATACTCGAGCTGGTGAATGCGTTGAGCCAATGAATCGGGCGAATCACCCGGCAATACCGGACATTTTGCCTGGAAAATGATATCACCATTATCATAATGCTCGTCTACATAATGAATGGTAATGCCGCTTTCTCCTGCGCCGGAAGCTAGTACGGCTGCATGAATATTACTCCCATACATTCCTTTGCCCCCATGCTTTGGCAACAATGCCGGGTGAATATTAATGATCCTTCCGGGATAAGCCTTGATCAGCGACAGAGGAATTTTCCATAAAAAACCTGCAAGCACAATGAAAGTGATCTGCCTTTCCTTTAATTCATCAACGTAACCATTGCCGCGAAAAAATTTTTCTTTCTCAAGCTGGATTGCCGGGATATTTTCTCTTTCCGCAATTTTTAAAACACCGGCGACAGAATTATTACAAACGATCAAACTAACTCTTACCGAATCGCTGTTTTTGAAATGGTCAATGATCTTTTGAGCATTACTCCCTGCACCACTTGCGAAAATAGCTATTTGCGTTACGGCTGACTGTTGACGGCTGACGGCTGATTGATCCTTCCCTATTCCCATTCTGAACCCTATTTTTTTTATATACTTTGTAAAAAACCTGGACTGACCGAATGGAATGCTTACGATCAGCACCGCCAGCGGCCAGATAACGGTAATGAGTACAATATATATTATAGTCCATAGCCAGTCTTTGTCGATGACTAGCGCATTCATGATCTTTTTACCAATAAAACCAGTGACGCTGCCGCCAATAGCAAAAGTGCATATGATGAGGAATAGGCGCAGCTGGCCGACCTTCCATTTTTGTTGTAGACGTTCGAACATATTTGTGCAACCATGCCACGGTTTAAAACCGTGGCATGGTTTGTAATTTAGTTTTGCGACGCAAAAGTCAGCAAAAAAGATTCAATATCCGGTTACATTTTCACATCGCTTATTCATCCCGGTTGAGCTTACTTGTTTATGACAAATAAAATTCAATCATAGTAAAAAATAATTATAATTCCGGGGAAATGCAGTCGTGTAGCGGGTTAAAAAATTTTCAATGCTGTTGTCATTTTGTTAAGTTCATGGCTTATTTTTGCAGCCAACCAAAGCTTTTTATCCACATTTTTCAGTATAAATGCGACTAATGATTCCCTGTAAACCAATCATGAAAAAACTGACGTTGATTTTTCTTCTCTTTAGTTTGTTTTCGGGTTTAAAAATATTCGCACAGGACGGGAAAGCATTGTTTATTAGTAAATGCGCCAGTTGTCATAATCCTTTAAAAGACGCCGTAGGGCCAAAACTGGGTGGAATTCTTGATAATGAATTTTACGGGGGCGATGTTCAGAAAATATCCCACTGGATATATAACGTTAACAAGCTTGTCGCAACAGATCCCCATTACAAAGCACTTCATAGCCAATTTGGCTCCGTTATGACGCAATTTGATCCCGGCGCACTGCCGGAAAAAGATATTGCGGCAATTTTTAATTATGTAGAACAAGCCGTTGCCGATGCAAATGCACCAAAAGGACCCGGTGGAACCGAGGGTGAAACAGCGGCCTCATCCAATCACAATGCCATTATCTTCGGTGTCATCTCTTTGATACTTGCCATCATCGCATTGATTTTGATGCAGGTGAACAGCAACCTGAAAAAAATGTCTGATGACGCAGAAGGTATTCAACGTCCCGACCCGGTTCCGTTTTACCGCAACAAAGTTTATATCGCAATGTTCTCCATATTGCTTTTTGTAGTAGGCGGATATTTTGTTACCAAAGGCGCAATCGGTTTGCAGCGACAGAAAAGCTATGAACCGAAACAACCCATTTATTATTCGCATAAAATACATGCTGGCATTAACCAGATCAGCTGTCTTTATTGTCATGGCAATGCATGGGAAAGTAAATCAGCCGCAATACCTTCCGTGAATGTCTGTATGAACTGTCACAAGAATATTAACACTTACAGCAAAGGGCCAAAACTGTATGACGGCAACGGCGATGAAATAGACGGGAATGCTGAATTAAAAAAATTATTTGAATACGCAGGTTTCGATCCTTCAAATCCGAATGTCTGGGATCCGTCAAAGGCTAAGCCCATACAATGGGAACGTATACACAATCTTCCGGATCATGTTTATTTTAACCATAGTCAGCATATAAGAGCAGGCAAAGTGCAGTGCCAGACCTGCCATGGTGAAATAACTGCGATGGATGAAGTAAAACAGTTCGCCGAATTAAGCATGGGATGGTGTGTGAACTGCCACCGGCAAACAAAAGTTAATTTCAACTATGATGATAAAACCGGCAATAAATTTTATAGCATCTATGAAAAGTTTCACAACGATTTCAAAGCCGGGAAGATGGATAGTATAACCGTGAAAGACATTGGTGGAATAGAGTGTCAGAAATGTCATTATTGACGCAGCCATGTGAAAATGAGGTAATGGCTCAATGATAGCTGGTCGGTAAACTTTTATTGAGCTATTGAGGAATTTTTGAATTTTCAAATTTTCAAATTATAATGAATAAGTACTGGCAAAGTTTCGGAGAGGTAAATGATCCGGAAAATTCTCAGAAGAAAGCGGAAGATGAGTTTCGTGAACAGTTACCTTTTGAAGATATTGATGGCAAAGGACTCCTTGATGCCAAAGCTCCACGCAGAGATTTTCTGAAATATCTTGGTTTCAGTACAGCTGCGGCGACACTTGCTGCCAGCTGTAAAACGTCAGTACGTAAAGCCATTCCTTTTGCAAGCAAACCAGAAAATATCGTTCCCGGTGAAGCAAAATTTTACGCTACCACTTATGTCCAGGATGGTGATGTTGTACCTGTGCTTGCCAAAGTAAGAGATGGCCGCCCTATCAAGATCGAGGGCAATGACCTGGCTGCATATACAAATGGGGGAACTTCGGCCCGTGCGCAGGCATCCGTACTGGACCTGTATGATATGCATCGCAACCGGTTTCCCTCACGTAAGGTCGGAGATAAATTTGAAGAAAGTACCTACGAATTTTTAGATAAGACCATCGGTGAAGCATTGGCCGGTTTGGCAGGTAAACAAATAGTTTTTTTAAGTACATCAATTGTGTCTCCTTCCACAAAAGAGATTATTTCAAAGTTTCCAAACCTGAAGCACATACCATACGACAATGTTTCATACAGTGGAATGCTGCAAGCCAATGAAGCAAGCGGTTTCGGAAGAAAACTTCCTTCTTATAATTTTGGAAATGCAAGCGTCATTGTAAGTCTAGGTGCTGATTTTCTTGGCACCTGGCTGAGCCCGGTGGAGTTTGCTTCAGGTTATTCCAAAGGTCGCAAGATTGATGAGAGAAATCCGATGATGAGCAAACACTATCAGTTTGAATCTCATCTGAGCAATACAGGCGCCAGTGCTGATGAACGATTTACACATCGTCCTTCTGAAACAGGCATTGTTGCATTGTCATTGTTGGCGGCGTTGGATGGGTCGGTCACTGCTCCTTCTATTAGCGATGCGAAATTGAAAGCGGGCATTGCAAAAGTTGCAGCCGATCTGAAAGCGAATAATGGAAAAGCATTGGTCGTATCAGGTAGCAATGATATGAATGTTCAGATCATTGTCAATGCGATCAATAATGCGATCGGCGCTAATGGCACGACGATAGATTGGAGCAGGCCGGTGAATTATCGCCAGGGAGTTGACAAAGATTTCAATGACCTTTTAACAGATATGGATGCAGGGAATGTCGGCGCACTGTTTATTTATGGCGCTAATCCTGCATATAATCATTACAATGGAGAGCTCCAGGACGGAAAATGGGTCACCAAATTTTCAAAGTCATTATCTAAGGTAGGGTTGACCGTTTCTTTCACAGAACGCTGGGATGAAACCAGTGAGCTCTGTACATATAATCTTCCCACGCATCATTACCTGGAAAGCTGGGGTGATGCTGAACCCAAAGCCGGCATCACAAGTTTTATTCAGCCTACTATTTATCCATTATTCAAAACACGCCCCTATCAAACTTCATTATTGAAGTGGAGCCTGCCTACCGGACAGGCAGGCGGCAACAATACTGATTACGATACATATTTAAAAACATATTGGACCGGAAAACTCGGTTCGGAAGATGCTTATAATAAAGCATTGCAGGATGGAATCGTTGAATCTGCCAGTACACCGGCTGCTGCTTCATTCAATTCAGGAACCGTTGCAGGTGCAGCTGATCTGATCAGCAAAGGAAAGAAAGGCGGCAAAACAGAATTGGTATTATATCAAAAGATATCAATCGGTACAGGTACAGGGGCCACCAATCCATGGTTACAGGAATTACCTGATCCTATCAGCAAGGCTGCCTGGGATAATTATGCCATGATCTCTATAGCAAAAGCAAACGAACTCGGCGTGAAGCTGAACGTAGATTATGAATATTATCCCCAGAAACCTGTTTTTGAATTTGCCGTCGGGAATCAAAAAATTGAATTGCCGATACTGGTTATCCCGGGTATGAATCCCGATACGATCGCTATCGCCGTTGGCTATGGTCGTGGTGAAAAACTTGGAAGGACAGCCTTCGGTGTCGGAAAAAATCTATATCCGTTTGCTTCTTTTAATGGAAATACGGTTGATTATTTTGCGTCAGATGTTTCTATAACTGATTTGCACAGGAAAGAAAAAATTGCGCAAAGCCAGATACATAATTCTTATGAAGGCCTGGTGGAAGTTGTAAGAGAGACCACATTGGCAACTTTTAAGAAAGACCCAAATGTTATTCCTGACTACCGGAAAGAACTGGTTGAGGATTTTGCCAAGAACACCAGTGATTTTCGCAAGGAAGCAACAATGTATCCAGAGCATGCGCAACCCGGGATCAAATGGGGCATGTCGGTGGATATGAACTCCTGCTATGGATGCGGCGCCTGCGTTATTGCCTGTCATGCAGAAAATAACGTACCGGTTGTTGGAAAGAGTGAGGTGCTTCGCTATCATGATATGCACTGGCTTCGGATCGATCGCTATTTTGTATCGGATAAAGAAAATCCGGATGATCTCAAAGCAGTGGTGTTTCAACCGATGCTATGCCAGCAATGCGATAATGCGCCTTGCGAAAATGTTTGCCCAGTTGCGGCTACCAATCACAACAGTGAAGGCATTAATCAAATGATATATAATCGCTGTATCGGTACAAGGTATTGCGCCAACAATTGCCCTTTCAAAGTTCGTCGTTTCAACTGGGCTGATTATACGGGCGCTGACAGTTTCCCCGATAACCAGGATCAATGGATCGTAGGTAAATTGGATCCCGCAGTTCATCAGATGAATGAAGACCTGACAAGAATGGTATTGAATCCGGATGTGACAGTAAGGTCAAGAGGTGTGATGGAAAAATGTACATTCTGTATTCAGCGTACGCAAGCTGCCAAACTGAAAGCAAAAAAAGAGGACAGGATATTGATGGATGGCGATGCAAAAACAGCTTGTCAGCAGGCTTGTACAGCAAATGCCATTGTTTTCGGTAATGTACATGATAAAACAAGTCACGTAAGTAAGGTTCGGGAAGAAAATCCGCAACGCGGTTTTTATGTACTGGAACATTTGCATGTGTTGCCCAATATTACTTACCTGGCCAAAGTGAGAAACACAGATGAAATAATAGAAATAGAGGAATTTAGTGGTAGTCAGGAAAAGAAAATTCCGACAGGTGAGCCGGAAAAGGCAGAACATTAATATAGTTACGGGTTATGAGTTTTGAATTACGGATTTGTTGAGTAAAGGACAGGAAGATAAGGGTGCGATGCAGGTAATGACCCTTCGACTAACTCAGGACAGTCCTGTTGCTGGCTAAATAAAAAAAAGAATAAACGGGGAGTTGAATGTAAATAAACGGGGCCCGAAGATAAAGCTAAACTTATATGGCATTACTCAGATACGAATCACAGGTAAGACCACCGCTGGTAGATGGCGATAAGGACTATCACCAGGTGACGGAAGATATTTGTCGCCCGGTGGAAGTAAAGCCTACGAAAGCATGGTGGATCGGATTTCTGCTGTCAGTAGCGGTGCTGATATTCGGGATCGTGTCCGTTACAATGGAAGTGATCTATGGTATTAATCAATGGAACCTGAACAAAACTGTTGGCTGGGGATATGATATTACAAACTTCGTGTGGTGGATCGGGATCGGGCATGCCGGAACTTTGATCTCGGCTATCTTATTATTGTTCCGCCAAGGTTGGCGAACAGGTGTGAACCGGGCTGCAGAAGCGATGACCATTTTTGCGGTGATATGCGCTGGTCAGTTTCCCATCTGGCACATGGGTCGTGTATGGGTTGCTTTCTTTACGTTACCTTATCCAAATACACGCGGACCATTATGGCCCAACTTTAACTCTCCATTATTGTGGGACGTGTTTGCGATCTCGACCTATTTTACCGTATCATTATTATTCTGGTATTCGGGATTGATACCCGATGTTGCCACCTTGCGGGACAGGGCAAAACTGAAATGGCGAAAATTATTTTATGGTATCGCTGCCTTTGGGTGGACAGGAAGCACAAAACATTGGCAACGGCATGAAGCGCTTTCGTTGGTATTGGCGGGATTGGCAACACCGCTGGTATTATCGGTGCACACGATAGTATCCTTTGACTTCGCCACTTCAGTGGTTCCCGGCTGGCATACAACGATCTTCCCTCCTTACTTTGTTGCGGGTGCTATCTTTTCCGGGTTTGCGATGGTGCAGACGCTTTTGGTTATAACGCGAAAAGTCCTTGCATTGGAAGAATATATTACTATTGCGCATATTGAAGCAATGAATAAGGTCATAGTGCTGACAGGTTCAATAGTCGGGATCGCCTATCTCACCGAATTATTTATTGCCTGGTATGGCGGCAATGCATTTGAATGGCATGCATTCAGAGAAAACCGGTTGAATATTAACAGCCCCTATGGCTGGGCTTATTGGATAATGATGGGCTGTAATGTCTTGTCACCACAGATCTTCTGGATCAAGAAATTGAGACAAAATCTGCTGGTGACATTCTTCATGAGTATATTGGTCAATGTCGGTATGTGGTTTGAGAGATTTGTTATTATTGTCACTTCACTTTATCGTGAATATTTACCAAGTTCCTATAGCACCTATTACACGCCGACGATTTGGGAGGTAGGCTTTTACCTGGGAACATTCGGCTTATTCTTCACCTGTTATTTCCTGTTTGCAAAATTCTTCCCGGTAATTGCGCTGGCGGAGATCAAGCATATATTAAAAAAGAACGGCGAAAACTTTAAGGCGAAGATGGGAGGTATAGAAGCTGAAACGGTCGAAGAGTTTGCAGAGAAGCACGGGCATGATCATGGAGCATAAACCCGCCGCCGTGCGAAGCAAAAGGGAGACTTAGGTTGAAATTTTTGTTGAATTTGAAAAGACTATTTGAAGAATATTAAAACATTTTTTTTAATCGACTCTTGAGTTTTAGGAAGGAAGAAATAAAGAGATTGCAAAATTCAGAGTTTAAAAGTCCCTTTAGGGATTTAGGGTATGGCAGTTAAAAAATTTATTACCGGCAATTTTTATGATGAGGAAATATTATTTCCCGCTGTGAAAAATGTGCGCAGGGCAGGTTATAAGATCCATGATATATATACGCCCTTTCCTATTCATGGGTTAGATAAAGCGATGGGATTACGTGATACGAGTTTGCATACGGCCGGATTTATTTATGGCATCACCGGAACAGCAACCGCTTTAGGCTTTATTACCTGGGCATTGACCATTGACTGGCAAATAAATTTTGGAGGTAAACCTTTTTTCTCGTTGCCTGCATGGGTGCCTATTATTTTTGAATTGACAGTATTATTTGCTTCGGTAGGTATGGTGCTGACTTTTTGTTATCTCTGCCAGATGGCGCCTTTTGTAAAGAAAGATCACTTCAATCTCCGATCTACTGACGACACATTTGTGTTGGTACTCGAGTGCAGTGACAAGACCAACGAGCAGGAAGTAATTGGTTTTTTAAATAATGCGGGAGCGAAAGAAGTATCGGTTCAATATAAAGAAACCGGCTGGTGGCTTGGGCGTTACGATAAAGACACTATGAGATTTGAACGAAAAACTGAGACCGCTCATTGAACATTTTAATATAGAATGTAATGAAAAAAGTATTGATCATAGCGGGATGTATAACAATGATAATTACGACGGTAAGTTGCAACAGGGTGCGTCGTAGTTCCGGACATTCTTATATGCCTGACATGACTTATAGTGTCGCATATGAAACCTATGCCCCGGCCCAGGAAAGATTGGATAAATATGGAGCGCATTACAACAATCGCCCCGTAGAAGGAGCCATTGCCCGCGGCGATGCGTTTCCTTACACTTTAAAAAATGACTCAGCAGGATATATCGCATCCGCTAATGTAAAGAATCCCCTGCCCCCGCCGGACGCTGCAAGAACCACTGAAGCAGCGAGATTATACCTTGTTAATTGTGGTATTTGTCACGGGCCTAAATTGGATGGGAATGGACCTTTATTCAATAACGCAGCCGGACCTTTCACAGCAGCGCCAAAAAACTTTATGGCAGAAGACATGAAAGCAATGCCGGAAGGGACAATGTTTCATTCAGTTACTTATGGTAAAGGACAAATGGGAAGCTATGCTTCGCAACTAAATACTGAGCAGCGCTGGATGATCATTCAGTATATAAAGGAGAAACAAAAAGGCCTGGCAGATACAACATCAAAAACAGGTGCTGATAGTACGGGTGCAAAACCAAAAACTGATAGTGCAGGTATGGCGACAGCGCCTAAGTAGAATATTTTTTTGAAGAAATTATAAAAAAATGATGACGATCCGCGAAAATTTTATTGTACCGAAGCGATATAATACTATTGCCTATGCATTGATGGCGGTCGGTATTATTGCAATTATCGCTTTATACATAACCCACGGAGCAAGTAAAGATCAGCATGAATCGGCAAGGTTCTGGGCCAGTTTATTGCAAAGCAGTGTTTATTTCCTGCTGGTGACCAATGCCGTTATGTTCTTTATTTGCGCAACTACACTCGCCTGGGGCGGATGGCAAATGAGTTTTCGCCGTGTCTCAGAAGCCATTTCAACCTGCGTTCCGGTCATCGGGGTAATTACAGGGGTCATACTTTTAAGCATTTGCTTCAGCGACAATCATACGATCTATCATTGGGCCGATACGGAACATCTTGACAAAATATTAAAAGGAAAATCAGGGTTTTTGAATAAAGGGTTCTTTACAATATGGACAGTAATTACGATTGCCGGATGGTCGTTACTTGGCTGGAAGATTCGCCGGCTTTCCCGAAGTATAGACGATAAACCGCTGAACCTTGAAGGAAGGAAAAAATATATCTGGAACAATACCGTGTGGGCGGCTTTATTTATTGTTTTTTTCGCGTTGACTGTCATGTCGTCAATTCCCTGGCTTTGGCTGATGAGTATTGATGCCCACTGGTACAGCACCATGTATAGCTGGTACACATGGGCCAGTACTTTTGTTGCAGGAATTGCATTGATCGCGATATATGTTGTTTTTTTGAAAAACAATAATTATCTCGAACTGACCAACCAGGAGCACCTGCATGATCTCTGGAAAATTCATGTTTGCCTTTTCGATCTTCTGGACCTATTTGTGGTTTTCACAATTCATGCTCATCTGGTACAGTAATCAGCCGGAAGAAACAATTTATTTTATTAATCGTGTCGGCAATTCCGCAAGGGAAGGTCCTTACAAAGGAATTTTCTGGCTCATGTTCTGCATCAATTTCCTTGCACCATTATTAATATTAATGACAAGAGGAGCCAAAAGAAATTATACGACAATAACGTTTATGTCGATGCTGCTGCTGTTTTGTCACTGGCTTGATTTTTATCAAATGGTATTTCCCGGCCCTTCGCCGGATCATGTGCCGATGATCTTATATGATTTTGGTATAGCACTTGGTTTTGTCGGGCTGATCATGTTTGTAACTGGCAGGGCATTGAGCAGGCATCCGTTGCTGGCCAGGAATCATCCTTTCCTGAAAGAAAGTGTGATTCATCATACGTAGGATTTCGGGATTGGAATTTTTAATTTTGTTTTTTTTAATTGGTTATCAGATATGCAAACTTTTTTCATTGTAGCGATCCTGTTGCTTGGCTTCCTGATCACTTTTCAGATAGCCAAGGCCAGTGAATATGTGGCTGTTTTGCGTGGAGAAGAAAAAGCAAAGAAGCAAACTAATAAGGTCAATGCGTTCATGCTGCTGGCTTTTCTTATTCTTGGCCTGATCGGCGTATACTACTGCAATGAAACGTTGAAGGGCAAGATACTTGGAGAAGCCGCTTCCAATCATGGTAAACATATTGATACAATGCTTGATATTACTTTTATTCTCACAGGCGTTGTATTTCTTATCACACAAATATTGTTGTTCTGGTTTGCTTATAAATACCAGCGATCCGATAAACGTAAAGCCTATTATTATCCGCATAATAATAAATTGGAAGTTATCTGGACAGTAATTCCGGCTATAGCGCTTACTGTTCTTGTGGGGTTTGGTATTTTTTATTGGTTTAAAATAACCGGTGATGCACCTGCAGATGCGATGGAAGTAGAAATAACCGGCAGCCAGTTCAAATGGGAATTTCGCTATCCCGGAAAAGATGGAGTTCTTGGGAAAAAATATTATAAAAATATTAGTGGTGACAATCCCCTGGGACAAATTTGGGATGATGGCGCTAACCGGGATGATATTTACGTTACAGGGGAGGCTATGCACCTGGTAGTGAATAAACCGGTAAGATTGGTTATAAACTCCAAAGATGTGATACATGATGTTGGCCTTGCACATTTTCGCATGAAGATGGATGCGGTACCGGGCACACCTACGACCATGTGGTTTACACCTACCAAGACATCAAAGCAAATGGCAAAAGAGACCGGCCAGGCTGATTTTGTATATGAAATATCCTGCGACCAGATGTGCGGAAAAGGACACACTAATATGAGAGGGGAAATCATTGTGGAGTCACAGGAAGAATTTGATGCCTGGATAGCAGGAAAAAAATCAAAATATGCCGAGCTGTTTCTTGAGAAAAATGCGCCAGCAACCACGGATACAACAGCAAAAACAGGTATAACGGCTTCCTTATCGGGAGTAAAATGATTGAAAAGAACGACCACCTAATAGAATCGGGGTCATTTAAAATAAAAAGATTATGAGTGACGCAATTCATATACAATCAGGATCAGTGACGCATGAGCCTGCCCATGATGAGCATCATCACGGGCATGAGCAGTCATTTATCAGAAAATATATATTCAGCGAGGATCATAAAACTATCAGTAAACAGTTCCTCGTGACGGGGATCATCTGGGCTATTGTAGGTGGATTATTCTCCGTGCTATTTCGTTTACAGCTGGGCTTTCCTGATCAGTCCTTTCCTATTCTTGAAACAGTTTTTGGAAAGTGGGCGGAAGGTGGTGTTATCAAACCAGAATTTTATTATGCCCTTATAACCATGCATGGCACAGTGCTGGTATTTTTTGTATTGACAGCAGGGCTTAGCGGAACATTTGCCAATCTTCTTATTCCGCTGCAGGTGGGTGCAAGGGATATGGCTTCCCCTTTCCTGAATATGTTATCGTATTGGTTTTTCTTTTTGGCGAGTGTTGTGATGATATCATCACTTTTCATTCATACCGGTCCGGCAGCAGGAGGATGGACAGTTTATCCGCCATTAAGTGCATTAAGCCAGGCATCTATAGGCTCCCACCTCGGCATGGATCTTTGGATAGTGTCCATGGCTTTGTTTGTTGTATCGGCATTACTTGGAGGTCTGAATTATATTGCCACTATATTGAACATGCGTACTAAGGGCATGAGCATGACAAGGCTCCCTTTAACGATCTGGGCATTGTTCTTTACAGCCGTATTAGGAGTATTATCATTCCCCGTGCTTTTATCCGGCTTGATCTTATTATTATTTGACAGAAATCTTGGAACAAGTTTTTATCTCAGTGATATAGTTGTGAATGGAGAGATGCTTTCAAATGAAGGAGGCAGTGCGATCCTATTCCAGCATTTATTCTGGTTCCTTGGTCACCCTGAAGTATATATTATCCTGTTGCCCGCTATGGGAATGGTGTCAGAAATATTATCGGTGAATTCACGAAAACCGATATTTGGTTACATGGCCATGCTCGGTTCATTATTCGCTATTGCCAGTCTTTCTTTCCTTGTGTGGGCACATCACATGTTTGTAACGGGACTAAATCCATTCCTTGGATCAGTATTCGTATTGCTGACATTGCTGATAGCCGTGCCATCGGCTATTAAAGTGTTTAACTGGCTTACCACTTTATGGAGAGGTAGTGTGCGGTTGTTCCCATCGACTTTATTTGCCATCGGTTTTGTAAGCTTATTTATTTCCGGTGGTTTAACGGGTATATTCCTCGGTAATTCAACTATTGATATTCATCTGCATGATACCATGTTCGTAGTGGCGCACTTCCATATTGTAATGGGTGTGGCATCTATGTTTGGGATGTTTGCAGGTATTTATCATTGGTTCCCTAAAATGTTTGGGCGTTACCTGAACTCTACATTGGGATATATCCATTTCTGGGTAACTATGATCGGCGCCTATCTTATTTTCTGGCCTATGCACTATGAAGGCCTGGCCGGCATGCCCAGACGTTACCTGGATAAAAGTGTCTGGAAATCTTTTAACCAATTTGGCGATCTCGATAAAATGATAACCATTGTATCGATCGTTGTGTTTGCTGTGCAACTGATGTTTGTCTTTAACTTCTTCTATTCGATTTTCAAAGGAAGGAAGGTAACAAGTACGAACCCCTGGGGAGCTACTACTTTGGAATGGACAACACCTATCAATCCCGGCCATGGCAACTGGGTGGGTGAAATACCTGAAGTACATCGCTGGGCTTATGATTATGGAAAAGATGGAAGAGAATTCATTCCACAAACAGAACCGATCGGAGCCAACGAGAGTAAACATTAACCCCTATCCCCTGAAGGGGGTAAGGGAAAAGTATTTTATAACAATTGTTCTTTTAAGTGAAAGCAGTTTCTAATCACTTTAAGTCTTTGGAGGATTTAGAGTTTCAAACAACCCTTTAGGGGGCTGGGGGCATGAATAAGATCAAAGATTATTTTCAGTTGATTAAGCTTTCGCTCAGTATCATGGTGGTGTTCAGCAGTGTGATCAGTTATTTGCTGGCGCCAAAAGTGGTGGAATATGATTGGAGAATGATACTATTGCTCTTTGCAGGTGGGATGCTGGTAACAGGCAGTGCCAATGCCATCAACCAGGTAGTTGAAAAAGATACGGATGCGCTGATGAAACGAACGGGAAAACGTCCGGTTGCATCAGGCAGAATGAGTGTACAAGAGGGATGGGCTTTCGCAATACTCGCAGGAGCTGCAGGAGTTTTCATCCTTGGAAATTATTTCAACTGGTTGTCGGCAGGATTGGCAGCGTTCAGTTTGTTCCTTTATGCATTTATTTACACACCGCTGAAAAAAGTTAATTCGATTGCGGTGTTGGTAGGTGCAGTACCGGGAGCATTGCCTTGTTTGATCGGCTGGGCAGCGGGTGATGATAAATTGTCAACAGGAGGCTGGGTGCTTTTTGCCATACAGTTCTTCTGGCAATTTCCGCATTTCTGGGCAATAGCCTGGATAGCTCATTCGGATTACACAAGGGTTGGGTTTAAATTGTTGCCTTCGGATAAAGGACCGACAAAGTTTACTGCCTTGCAGGCCGTGATCTATTCGCTGGTGCTGTTGCCGGTGACATTGATCCCGTACTTCATCGGCATGAGTGAGTACAAGAGCGTAGCGGGAATGATAGGTTTAGTTCTGATCGCGGTGGCTAATATTTTTATGATAATGCGGTGTGCTAACCTTTACCGGAAAATGGATGTGCCGTCGGCGAGAAGAGTGATGTTTGGAAGTTATATGTATTTGCCGGTTGTGTTGCTGGCACTATTAATGAGCAAAGTTCAATTATAATAAAAAGTGTGATGGACATTGTGACGAATCAACAACGAAACAGAATACATCCCCACAAGTTTATTCTGTGGGTGGCGATAGCAAGTATCCTGATGATGTTTGCAGGACTGACCAGCGCCTTTATTGTAAAGAGCAATATGGCAGGCTGGAAGAATATAGTGATGCCGAAAGTGTTTTGGTTTTCAACGGCAACTATTGTAATGAGCAGTTTGACGATGCAGGCAGCATTACGTTATTTCCGGCAGCGGGAAATGCAGCAATACAGGACGCTGATCGCTTTGACCTTTGTGCTGGGAATTGTTTTTATAGTATTACAAGTTCTTGGATTCAGCAATTTGTGGGAGCAGCATATACGATTCAAAGGATCAGCAGGAGCAGGACAATTTTTATATGTCATATTCGGACTGCATGCCCTGCATGTAGTGGGCGGAATAGTAGCATTACTGGTTTTGTTTTTGAAAGCGTTCTTTGGAAAAATAAAATTGTATAGTTCAGTGCCGGTCGAGGTGGCTGCCACTTACTGGCATTTTGTTGATATATTATGGATATACCTGCTTGTATTTTTTTTAGTGATCGGGTAAATGCAGAGACCGGGCATGCAGGTCTGTACTTATAATGAGAAAAAAGAAATAATAAACATGGCTACAACAGCAACAACACATCAAACCAAATGGTGGAGCGGAGGTAAAAGTCCCTTCAACCTGGAATATGGAAAATTGATGATGTGGTATTTCCTGATGAGTGATGCTTTCACCTTTGGCGCATTCCTGATCTCCTATGGATCGATCCGTTTTAGTCAAAATTTCTGGGCTGATCCAAATGTCGTGTTCAATGCGTTTCCCGGTACCGGTCATCTCAACCTGCCGTTGGCGTTTGTGAGTGTAATGACATTTATTTTAATTATCAGCTCGGTTACTATGGTGCTTGCCGTTCATGCAGGGCATAATGGAAACAGGAAAGGAGTAATGAAATGGATAGCATGGACGATTGTTGGCGGCGTTGCCTTCCTTGCTTGCCAGGCCTGGGAATGGCATCACCTGATCACCGGCGAACATGCTGTATTAGCGGATGGAAAGATTGAATTGATCGGGCAGACAATGCGCGGAAATCCATGGGGACAACTGGTAGAAGGAAGTGCTGTGGCCGATGCTTTAAAAAATTCATCGCATGAAACGTTGGTTCAACTTGTGCATGAGCACAATCATTCTGCCACACTCGATCAACTGACAGGAATGACAAGCGACCAGCTTATAAGGGAATTAAACACAGCCGAATTACATGTACGGACAAAAGGGCCTATAGCTTTTGGCGGATACTTTTTTGGTATCACGGGCTTCCACGGTTTCCACGTATTTTCAGGTGTTATCATTAATACAGTAATGCTTATCATGACATACAAAGGAGTCTTTGACAGGAAGGGACATTACCTGATGATAGAAAAAGCAGGATTGTATTGGCACTTTGTAGACCTGGTATGGGTATTTGTATTCTTATGTTTTTACCTGATCTGATCGTAAACGACTAAAGAAATTTTAAGATATGGAGCATCAAAACAACGTAATATCGTCCGAAATGACCTTTCAGCATCACACGGAAGATGCTGAATTCAGAAAGCGGGTAAGAAGTACGACCATTAAATTATCTATCATTACGGTCTTTGAACTGGGACTTGGATTGACCATATATACAATACACAAGGGAGAAAATCCAAGCCACTTGCTGGTATTAATGTTCAAAGGACTTATATGTATAATGACCCTGGCCAAAGCATTTTGGATCGTTTCTGTATTCATGCATCTGGGCGATGAGATAAGAAATATGATCATGACGATCGTCGTCCCGCTAATGCTTTTTATTTGGTTTATTGCCGCATTCATAATTGATGGTAATTCATATAAGAACCTCCGTAATAAATTTGATCCGCATTTCAAGGAATCTACCATGGAGAAAAGTCATAATGCAGAAAAAGAAAAAGTACCGGAACCGCAGCCTGGTAAACAATAGAATCCGGCGTTAAAAAATATTTCAAAAACCATCGGGTCTTTTGCAAAAAAAAATTGCAACTAATACCGGTGGTTTTTTGTTGACCTTTAATTAAAGAACAGATAAGAGACGTGAGTAAAAAAGCTTTATATGCAGTGATGCTGGCCGTGCTGGTGCCGTTGGTAAGTTATTTTATCGTGAAACGATCTAGTGAAACGGCCATTCATATGCCGGGACATTACTTTGCGGACTCCGTCATCACAAAAACGAAGAACGGTAAAAAGTCCACCGATACGGTTTGGCATCGCTTACCAAATATTTCACTGACCAACCAATTGGGACAAAAAGTCTCGTTGGATGACCTTCATGGTAAAATAATCGTAGCCGATTTTTTCTTTACGCATTGTCCCACCATTTGTCCCGCTCTTACAGTTAGCATGCGAAAATTGCAGGAAGGCATTAATAATTCCAAACGTGTGGGTGATAAGACACCGGACTTTCTTCATCTTATTTCATTCAGCATTGACCCGGAAAGAGATTCAGTAGAACGACTAAAAATGTGGGCCGACCGCTTCCAGGTAAATCCTGATCAATGGTGGTTGGTAACCGGGGACAGGAAAGCGATCTATGATATGGCGATCAATGAAATGAAATTATTTGTGGAAGACGGAAAAGGGGTTGATACAGATTTTATTCATACCGATCATTTTGTGTTGATAGATACCAACCGTTATGTACGCGGTTTCTATCATGGTCTTAATGATTCTGCTGTGGCTCAATTGTCAAAGGATATTATTTTATTGACATTGGAAAAAGACCCCAAAGAAAAAAGCTTTCTTTCCGGTAAACTGCAAATGCTTGCCATTGTATTTTTAATAGTGATGGCGGGAGTGGGTATATTTTTATTTGTATTCAGAAAAAAAGATAAGAATGTTAGAACCCGCCTGGAAAAAGAATGATAAGAAAGCCAAGACGCTGATCATTGTTTTTTCTATTATTGTATTTGCTGCAGTGAGTATTTTAGGAAGATATAACCTCGCTGGAAAAATTGATCTCTCATTTGATGTTCATCTCTTCGCTCTTGCCAACGGGATTATAAATGGCACTGTCGCTATATTATTATTAGCAGGTTTATTCGCTGTGAAACAAAAGAACTACCTGCTTCATAAAAAGATCATGCTGACGGCAATGTTCTTGTCGGTTTTATTTTTATTATCTTATATCTGTCACCATTTATTTGCAGGGGAATCGATTTATGGTGAAACAGACGGAATAAATGGCTTGAGTGATGCTGAACTATCAGCAGCGGGAAGTAGCCGTACTCTTTATCTGATTATTCTTGCTACACACATACCATTGGCCGGATTGGCGCTACCGTTTATTTTATTTGCAGCATACAGGGCTTTGACAGGTGACTATAATAAACATAAAAAGATCGTTCGTGTCATCTGGCCGGTATGGTTTTATGTGGCGGTGACAGGGTTGATCGTGTATTGGATGATCAGGCCGTACTATCGGTGATTTATACGCTAGCTGCTTTATACAATGCGAAAAGGACTTGTTTTCTCTATTCATAGTGTCGCCGGCCTTCTTTCCGGTTTCTTCATCCTGTTAATATCTATATCGGGCGCCATATTGGTTTTTCATGAAGAATTGAACCATTTGGAATATCCCAAAATAGTCAGAGAAGAAAATAAAAATACCATACCTGTTGATAGCTGTTATAACATTGTTCAACGGCGATATCCCGCTTCGCAAATAAGCCGCTGCGATCTGCCGGAAAATATTTCCATGCCGTTTGTATTTACTATTTATGATTCACTATATAATAACGGCACTGAGCCAATGCAGGTGTTTCTTCACCCGCAAAATGGAAACATTCTGAAAGTAAGAAGCGCCAGGAATAATTTTGTGAACTGGATAGCGGTAGTGCATAATTCTTTTCATCTTGGTAAAGTTGGGGAATGGCTGTTTGGCTTTTTTGCACTGGTATTTTTATTGAGCATTACAACAGGATTCATCGTTTACCGGAAGAGTATTCTCCCGGTATTGACTTTCAGAAAAAAATACTTTAAATGGAAAAATCTTCACCGGCTTGTTGGGGTGTATGCCTTGTTGTTTAATCTTATGATCGGGGTAACCGGTTTCTGGATGCAGCGATATGTGTTTAAAAAGGAATTTTATGCTGCTGATAATTACAAACCTGTTCTTAAAAAATCGCCGGCTTTGTCTTTTTCTTTAAATGGATCTTATACTAAATTAGAAGAGGAGTTTCCCGATTTTAGTGGCTATGTAGTTTACTTTGCTCAAAATAAAAAAGGAAAGACGGCTATTTACGGAAGCCGGAAGTCAAACTCTTTTATTCACTCAAAAAAATTTGCCGACGTGATCTTCCTTGATAGCGCCGGTCATGTTTCATCATCAGCCTTTATAAATAAGATTAATGCTTCAAGTCGTTATGACATTATCAATGCGCAGGTTCATTTTGGCCAATATGGAGGACTGGTGGTGAAAATCATTTATAGTGTATTGGGGTTGACGGGAGGATTGCTTAGTATTACAGGGTTTTTGTTGTGGGTCAAAAGAAAACGATCAATGATATCTAATGCAGGATATAAATGAAACACACCGGGTTGATAATACTATTATTCGTATTCCTGTCTTGTCATGATGGGAAGCGAAATAATAATAATAATAGCCAAACAATAAACTCCACGAACGATACAGTACCCGGGACCGGGACTGATAAAATAATTACACCTGCTGAAGCAGCTACATTCTGGGATAGCATTGCTCTGCAATTGCACTTAACTAATGATCAAATGAAAAAATATACTCTCATTGGTTATTCTTATTCATCTATGGATAGCTTTTATATTACCCGCTATGATAGCATTGAATTTAACTTTAAAGAATCTCTAGGTTTCTGGGGGGATTCAGTATATAATACACATCCTTTTAAAATTGCCATTCTTAGACATTCCGGGGCTAATTGCCTGGAAAAATATCTTCTTGTTTTTGACTCAGCCGGAATACACAATTTGAGTTATACTATGATCGAAGAAGGATGTGACCGGGATGGAGAAGACTCGCCTTATTCCTCGCAGGATTATAAAATGCTTAGCGATTCAATATTTGAGACAATTGAAACTTATGACCCCGGTGATGATGACAAAACAGATAGAAATATTACAACACAGATTACAAAGTGGAAAATAAACACGAAAGGAATTGTGGATTCGGTCCCGGGAAAGATCGTGAAAAAAGAACCAAAAGATCGGCCAGAGGACTAAGAGCAAGCAAGCAAAATGAACAACCGGATATTACGATGCAGGTTTTTTTGATCTAAGTACAACAAAAGCCGCAATAGCAAAAGCATGTGTTGAATAAGGCATGTCAGTTATAATATTATATTCAAGATAGCCCGTATTTACTATATTTTTTTCTTTTGTGGTGAGCACAATATGCCGTGCAAGCCATTTTTGTCTCATTTGAATTCAGAATCCTAATTCTTTTACCGGATCCCAGAATAATTTTTCAAAATCAACCACCTGATCATTCTTGATTTTGACACCCTCTTTCTTCAGCATTTTTTCCATGGAGCCCGGCGGGGAAAAATGATGTTTGCCACTTAACATGCCAATACGATTTACTACACGATGAGCCGGTACTTTTGGTCGGACCCTGCCTGCCCCGTTCATCGCCCACCCGACCATTCGGGCTGATAGCTTTGTCCCAAGACAAGCTGCGATTGCGCCGTAAGAAGTTACCCGCCCTTTAGGAATTTGCCGCGCTACTTCATATACTAATTCAAAAAAACTTTCATCCTTTTTACCAGACGGTTTTATTGTTTTCAACCTGGTCCGGCTTTGTTTTCTTGCTGGCATGCTATTTGGAAAATTTGTTTCGTTTATCTAATAACTCTGTTTTTCCTGGTTCGGGTACATTCTCATAATCATACGGACAATGAAGACAACCATTGCCGCAGCAATAACCCCGTTCTAAAAGATATTTGGCTGTCAGCACAACGTATCCCTGTTCATTAATATAATAATGGAGCCCCTCAACCAATTCCTGCATGATCTTTTAATAGTTGTTTTAGTTCATCATCTTTCTCTTTGCCGGGCAATTTTGCAGGCAAGGAAAAACGGAGATAATGAATCCGGTTACTTCCCGCAATATCCAGCGATTCGTAATGGGTTTTTATCTTTAATTCTTCGGGAACGTTGGGAATATCGTATATGTTATTGTTATCAGTATGTAAGATGCATCCATACATTTCAATTATCAGTTTTGTAAAATGATAGAGATCAGGGCTGTCTGTTTTTAAATGAATAAGACCACCGGTAACAAGAAATTGCTGATAAAAACGTAGGAACTTCGGATGCGTTAATCTTTTTTTTGCCTTGGATGCTCTTAACTGGGGATCAGGAAAGGTGATCCATATTTCTGCTACTTCATTTTTTGAAAAGTATTCAGTGACCTGGTCAATCTGCGTTCTGAGGAAAGCAATATTATGAAGATTGGTTTGCAAAGCTTTTTTAGCGCCAACCCATATACGATTTCCTTTCAGATCAACCCCGATAAAATTCCTGTTTGGATATAATTGTCCAAGTCCAACAGCATATTCACCTTTCCCACAAGCCAACTCTAATATGATAGGGTTATTATTTTCAAAATGTTTATGCCAATTTCCCTGCATGTTCTTTGGAAATTGCAGCACATTGCTGAAGGTCTTTAATTCTTCAAATCGTATGAGTTTCTTTTGTCCCATCACTTCAATAATTCAGGGAGGCAAAGGTAATTTAATGCTATCGTAAATTTTATATGAGAAACAGCCATTGATAGTGGCACTTTGTTTGACCTACCTAACGCGAATGAACTCAAATATCAAAAAAGCAAGATTATGAAATTCAACAGCTTAAAATTTGTAATGGGAAGCGCTGTGACTTTCGCCATAAGTATTTTAATGGCAGGCTGCAACGATGAGTCGGGAAATAATTCTACAACAAAGTCGGAAACCAGCACAAAAGACTCATCCAATACCAAAGTGCCAAAGATGCGATGGCTAAGAAAAAGGGCAAGGCCTCTGTAAGTATGTCTTCTGAAAATACCACCAATGAAAAAATGAAAAAAGATGAAATGGGGTACTACAATTTCACAGAAGTGTTACCTGCCTACAGTGGAGGGCAATCAGGTTTGGAATCATATATTCAAAATAGTATCGAATACCCGCAAGAGGCAATTGACAATAATGTAGAAGGTACAGTTAACGTGGAATTCGCCATAGATGAAAATGGAAGCGTTTCCAATGTAAAAACAATAGGAAATAAGATTGGCTATGGATTAGAAGAAGAAGCGATAAAAGTTGTCTCCAATATGCCCAAATGGACTCCCGGGCAGGTTAAAGGAAAATATGTAAAAACAAAACGTACCCTTCCAATCACATACAGGCTGGAAAGCTGAGTATTTTTAGATCGGTAGGTTAAGGCTTTGAAGGGAGCCCGTTGCTTTTTTGCAGCGGGCTTTTTTGATCAGAATTTTACCAGCAAGCCAATCCCAACCAATGACTTTACCTGCAGAGCCGGAGCATTTTTATTTGCTCCAAATAATTTTACATCATCATCGTAGATCAAATCAAGTCCCCATGTCGCGGAAAGCACTTTGGATATTTTAGCAGTCAACGCATTGGTCATATAGAGATCGATGTTTTGAGGGTTGTGCCGGTAATTGGAGAACAGATCAAGCCTTCCTTTATAACTCAGTACTTTATTGAATTCCTTCATATAATTGATCGTAGCAAAAGCGCCAAACTCCAGGTTGCTTTTCTTTCCCGGTGTAACCCCGTAGGCTCCTTTATTAGCTAAAGCCGTATCCCTGACAATTACCCAGCGTGCAGTAGCGGGTGAAATAAATATGGAAAGATCTTTATTGGGTTTATGATCGAGACCAACGCCCAGCAGGATATAACCCGGCGCCATGAAGTCAGAAGAAAATGTTTTTACATTATCAGAATACGTATAGCCTTTAAAAAATTGTGACCGCAGATTAAAAAGACCAGCCAGATTAAGTTTGGGTTTCAGGGCATATCCATATTTTGAAAGCAGATCAAAGCGATCGTCATTTTTGCGACTGCCAAGACTGGTGGTTTTTACATAACCAAGATTGAAATCAAATGTATTGTCCCAGCTATGTCTTTCTTTTTTATAAAAAGCATACAGGCTGATAAGAGAATTTAAAGCGAGCGAAAAATCCTCACCACCTGCAGCCCAGTTGCTAAGTGATCCCTGGGCCAGGTTGATGCTGAGCAGGCCCCCTGTCTTCCATATCTTAGGAATAGTATCATTCGGATCCTTTGTAATATTCTTCTCCGATTCAGACTTTAGTTTCTTCACTTTTTCATCCTGTGCAAAAGAACTGATAGAATAAATTATCAGGAGGATCAGTAATAGTTTTTTCATAAGCTCATTGATTTATGCTGCAAAATTAATCGCTTTGGTTGTTATTGAATTTTTGTATTTGTGGGAAAAAAAGCTATAAAGCCCAAGAGCTTAATTGCTATTCAATAATCATAAAAATGTAAAACAGGTTACCTGAAAGGTTACCAAAACAGCCTATAAAGAGGCAATTGAGAATTGTATCGAATAAAAAAGCCTCTATAAATACTTATTTACAAAGGCTTGGAACTCACATGAAAAAAAATTGCTGTAGGGGGAGGGTTCGAACCTCCACGGAGCAGTTAGCTAAAAAGCAAAGTTTAGTGGTCAACCCTGGTCGGCCTTACCAATGGTAACGTCGGCTCTACTTTTCGTTTGTCCTGTGATCTCCACCCTCGAGACGAGAGGGCATGTCTGCCAAAGATTTCATCACCCCACAGTATGAATCACAGATTTCGTAGATTGAATGAAATTCAACAGGTGATCCCGTGAAACCCCATTTTTTCATAAATCTGTGTTTTAAAGAACTTGATAAGACAAATTTATGGCGATTTACTTATTTGTTCCAAATTTTCTAATAATTATTTTAAAATAATAGATAATATTCAAATAATTATATATTTTGCTGAATATTATTAAAAAACAACTTGTCAAATGGCAGCCAAATTGAATCTCGACAAACTTGATCTGCAGATCATCCAGCACATGATGGAGAATGCGGAGATATCATACGCCGACCTTGGTAAAAAATTATTTGTATCGGGCGGTACTATACATGTTCGTATCAAAAAACTACAGGAGTCAGGCGTGGTGAAAGGTACAAGGCTTAGCGCAGACCTCAAACTGCTTGGCTATGATGTTATCGCCTTTATCGGGATTTATCTCAAAGAAAGTTCGCTTTATGATACAGTTGCCAAAGACCTGCAGAAAATGCCAGAGATCGTAAGGCTCAATTATACAACCGGCAATTACAGCATGTTCGCTGAGATAGTTTGTAAAGACATTTCCCAGCTACGATTTGTTTTGCATGATCAATTGCAAAAGATAAAAGGCATTGAAAGAACGGAAACGTTTATTTCTTTGGAAGAAAGTTTTAGTCGCAATGTCAGAGTAATAGGCTGAAAAAGATTTATGGCCCCGGCGACATTACTACTATCGGCATCCCTTGCAGTTTACCCGGAGCAAAGCGAAGGGCACTCTTGTACTTTATGTCCGCGATCCGGCAATTCCGGTCATATTGATAATTTGCTGCTTTATTTCACGAGATCAAAAAATTGATGAAAGAAACTTCCAGATTTTATTCATCACTCGGATTGCTGATAGTTTTAAACGCTATTGTAAAACCTGTTTGGATCTTTGGGATAGACAGGCAAGTTCAGAATGAAGTGGGTGTTGCGACTTATGGTATTTACTTTTCCATATTCAATCTCTCCATAGTACTCAGTTTTTTGAATGACTGGGGACTGACCAGCTTTTATAATCGTCAATTAGCAGCCAGGCACGAGAGCATAACAAATAATGCAGGCAGTTTTATTTTTTTGAAATTATTGTTTGCTTTACTCTACATGGCCGTGATCTTTCTTGTGGCATTGGCGACAGGTATTGAAAGATGGGATATTATATTTTATGTCGCATTCATCCAGGTTCTTACCTCGATGTTTGTTTTTTTAAGGGCAATTATTACGGCGCAGCAATGGTTTCATACAGATGCCTGGCTGTCGGTATTGGATAAATTACTGATGATAGTGTTATGCGGTCCTATTTTGTATTTCCCATTTTTCGCCGGGGAAATGACCATCGAAAGGTTTTTATTGATACAAATGAGCTGCACGGTGTTTGCGATACTGGTGACATTCTTATTATTACTCGCAAGAAAATTCAATTTTTCTTTCAGATCATTATGGCCGGAAAAAAAAGTTTTTAAAAAAGCTCTTCCTTATGCCATCACTATCCTGCTCATGGCCCTTCATTATCGGCTTGATGGTTTTTTGCTCGAAAGAATAAGCGGTGCAGAAGAAGCTGGTAAATATGCCGGCGCTTACCGGCTGTTAGATGCTTCCAATATGATAGGTTACCTGTTTGCTTCTTTTCTTTTACCGTTCATAGCAAGAAACTATAAAAACGGAAAGATCACAACTAATGTCATACTGAATGTGCGTCACCTACTGATTGTATTTTCTATTGTTATCTCCTGCATCACGATTTTTCTTGCGCCCTGGATACAAAGAGCACTCTATCATCATAACGGTCCCTCCTATATAGAAGTGTTACAATGGTGTGTGCCTGCTCTGATTGGATATTCACTGGTGCAGATATATGGCTCAGTGATGACGGCAACCGGGCGTATCACTTCCTTTTGTTACATCATATTCATTTCGGTTATTATTAATGCAGCGATGAATGTTGTACTTATCCCGGCATTGGGCGCAAAGGGCTGTTGTTTGGCGGCATTGGCCAGCCAGGCTTTTTGCGGCTTCGTGACGATGTTGTATGCAAGACAAAAATTAAATATTCCTGTTCATATTCGATCCGGGCTAATTTATATTTTTATAGCCGGTCTTCTATGCGCATTTTTGTATGTGAGCAGGGATTGGCCAATGAGCAGGTGGCTGATAATAGTTATTGCAGGAATGATCGCACTGATTGTGTTGTGGCTTACCAAACTGCTTGATCTGAAAAAATGGAAGAATTCCGTTCTTCAATAACAATCACGGTCTAAAATAAATTGCATGCCGGATATTTTTTATCTCATTTCAAAATGGTGGAAGCAAATACTGGTTATAGTTATACTTTCAATGGTGGCTGTAACGATCATCTTGCTTTTACTGCCGTCTAAATATTTGTCAACTACAACTGCATTGCCAGCCAGCCCTTACGCAGGTGACAAGGCAAGCGTCTTCAACAATAATATTCAACAATTGTATCCACCTATGGGAACACCCGATGACCTGGATATGATTGTTGGAACGGCACAATTGGATACAGTCTATCTTGCCGTTGCAAAGGAATATAATCTTTACGATCATTATAAAGTAGAGGAACAAGGAGAAGCTGCTATAACAAAAGCAGCATTTCTATTAAAGTCAAATACCAAAGTAATTAAAAGTGATTTTAGCGAACTTAAAGTAAAAGTATGGGATACCGATAAAAAGCTGGCGCCGCAATTGGCCAATGCCATCACGGATAAACTCCAGGCCATTCACCAGGATCTGCAAAACAGCAATAATATTTCTATACTTAAGAGTTTAAGATCCGGAAAAGAAAGAGTGCAATTACAATTGGACAGCATTACTAATCTTCTGCGACAACATGATGCTAATGCGGAAAACTATGCAACAAAACGTTCCGTGTTGTCGGAACAATTAATGCAATATGAAAAACTGGTCAGCCAATACCAGTTGATGGTTGACAGCAAAGCTCCGGTGCTGATAATTGTAGAAAAAGCAAGAGCAGCCGCCAGGCCGGATAAACCGAAAAAACTGCCAATATTTGCAGCGACCCTTGTTCTCAGTTTTTTATTTTCGTTGCTGCTCGCATTATTGCTTGAAAGAAGAAGAACGAAAATTGATGATCGCAAAGACTGATCATAAAAACATCAAAATTATTCTTTTTACCGGCTTGTTTTTAGTAAGCCTTGTATCTGGACTTTGGTTTGAACTATATTATTTGATCATAATCCCTTTCGCGGTATTGTTCTTTTACGCAGGCTGGCTGCATGTCAAAGCAGTTTTCTTTTTGCTATTATTCACACTGCCTTTTTCAACAGAACTCATGCTGACAGATACTATCGGTACTGATTTCCCCGATGAGTTGTTAATGATTTTTACGGCCGGGTTGTTTTTATGTTATTGGTTGTATTCGCCCCGCACGCTATCAAAAAAAATTACCTCACATCCACTAATAGTATTGTTTTGGGTAGCAACGCTCTGGACAATTGTTACAGTTTTATTTTCAACTCACCCAGTAACTTCCTGGAAATTTTTATTGGCAAAATGCTGGTATCTGGGTGCATTTGTATTGGCTCCGCTGATCGTTTTCGACAATAAAGAGTCAATAAAAAAGGCATTTATTACTCTCGCCTTTGCCACGTTGCTTGTGGTGCTTATTATAATGGTAAAGCACTATCAATATGATTTTCACTTTTCCGGCATAAACCCTTCACTGAAACCTTTTTTCCGCAATCATGTAAACTACGCTGCCATGCTGGTTTGCACAATACCTGTCTTTTTTGCTATTTATAAATTAAATGATTCTAAAAAAATAAAGCTCTTAATAGCTATTGCGAGCATCATTTTATTGACTGCTCTATTTCTTTCTTATTCAAGAGGGGCCTGGCTTGCTTTACTGACAGGTTCAGTTTCGTATTGGTTAATAAAGAGAAGATTATTGCTGATTGCATTCATCGCAACAATAATCATCGTATTGACTTCACTGTTCTGGATCAAAACAGAAGACCGATACTTAGAGTATGCACACGACTATCGCACTACTATTTTCCACGAGGATTTCAGAGAACATTGGCGGGCGACGTATCAATTGAAGGACATTTCAACAGCCGAACGCTTCTATCGCTGGATAGCAGGAGTAAGAATGATTAAGGATAATGCGCTGACCGGCTATGGGCCAAATACCTTTTACTATAATTATAAATCTTATGCTGTTCCCGCTTTTAAAACATGGGTTAGTGATAATAAAGAACATTCAACAGTTCATAATTATTTTTTATTGATAACAATTGAACAAGGAATCCCCGGTCTTATTTTCTTTTTGTTGCTGGTGGCGGCAATGCTGTATTATGCAGAACGACTTTACCACCGGATACAGGACCGTTTTTACAAAACTGTATCAATAATTACAGGAGTTATTTTAATGATGATACTAACCGTAAATTTTTTAAGCGATCTGATAGAGACGGATAAAGTGGGCAGCCTTTTCTTTTTATGCTTATCGGTTATTGGTCATCACAGACATCAAGAGCAAAGAACAGCTAAACTCTGCCCCTGACATTTAGCGCATCTCTTAATCCATTTCCAAGTAAATTAAATGCAAGTACCAGCAACATGATGGCAAAACCCGGCGCCAGCGCCAGCATGGGATTTTGTGTAATAATAAAATTATAATTCTCCTTTATCATTAATCCCCAGCTTGGTTGAGGTGGTTGTACACCAATTCCCAGAAAGCTGAGCCCGGCTTCTATCACTATGGCTGATGCAAAATTGATGCCGCGATCACCATCACCGGCCCCATGATATTGGGCCATATATGACGCACAATGGTTCTGAAGCTGGAAAAACCCAATGCTCTTGTAGCTTCTACGTATTCTAATTCGCGTACGCCTAATACTTGTCCTCTTACCAACCTTGCCACATTTACCCACATGGTTAATCCGACTGCAATAAATATTTGCCAGAAGCCTTTGCCCAATGCCAATGTAATGGCAAAAACCAATAGTAATGTAGGAATACTCCAGATGATATTGATAAACCACATGATAATATCATCCGTTTTGCCACGATAATAACCGGCCAGCGAACCAAGTATCAACCCAATGGAGAGAGAAATAATAACAGTGATCAATCCCACGCTAAGGCTTACTCTCGTCCCGATGATCAGCCGGCTTAAAATATCGCGCCCATATTTATCAGTACCCAGTAAAAATTTTTTAGTTACAACAGGATTTGCAGCTAATTCTGAACTATGATATGCCTGCCTTTCACTTAAACCTTCATCAATATATTTTTGAACAATGATGCTATCGCCCTTTTGTTTCATAACTTGTAATAGGGAGATAATTGTATTGATCGTCTGACCCCGGATGTCAATCTTGTGAAAAAAGATGGTGACATGACTTCCTTGTATTTTTAACTTTTAAAAAAAATTGTTTATAACCCGGGCTTTTCTCCCCCGATCTCCAGGATGATCCTGTTTGCATATGGAGATGGATCAGGTGTGATAAAATAAGCAAATACGGCAACTATTACCGCCAGGCCAATAACAATAAGCCCAAACATTGCTCCTTTATTTTTCCTAAGCCTTCGCCAGGCAGCCTGCTGAAAAGATAGATGAAACAGTCTTCATAAAATGGTAAGATAAATTACAATAAGCAATTGGCAATCCTGTCCTATTTTGAATTTTTGCCTATTACCCGTTTCCAATTGCCAATTATTTAACTCTTCTTCCTTTCCATTCATATTTTCCAAACTGTCCAAATAGTCCGGATATGATCGTATAAAAAATATGCAGCGGTTGAAAAAAGAAAAAATATTTCATGAACCACTGTTTGTTAAAAAATAGCAGATAAAGACCAAAAGAAAGGAAGCTCAATAAAGTTTTTAATATCCAGAGACCGATCAGCAATTAGCCAATAATAATGGCTCCAAAAACCTCCGATGATCAATGCAAGGAAAGAGAGATTGAAAAAATAAACGAGCAAAAGATAGGCAAAATTCTTTTATCGCCATATAGCCTTGCTTTGCTGGCCCATCGTATCCGCTGGTTAAAAAATTCTTTCCATGTTTTCACAGGTTGCGTAGAAACAATTAGCATCCTTTGATCTTAGATAACGAACATTCATCAGGATATTTTTTCCAGATCTTATGCATCAGCAGCATGTCATCGCCCGAAGCAATATGATCAGTACCCGCAAAACCATTTACTTCACTGAAAACTTTTTTTTCATAAGCAAGATTAGCGCCGTTACACATCGTCAGTTTGCTTTTATGAACTGCCGCTCCGGTTATTCCCTGCAAAACCATAAAGTCCATTGTCTGGAATATTTGTACCAGTGATGAACTGCAATTGATAACAACAGGCGCCGCAATAAATACGGGTTGTTTTTCTTCTTTGAATGAGCCATGTTTTTAACCAATTTTCAGATGGCAGACAATCTGCATCAGTAGTAACGATCAACTGCCCCGTTGCCGCGGCAATGCCTGTTTCGATCGCTTTCTTTTTGTAAGAATTGATATTAGTCATCTTGTAGCTGCATCAATTTCACCCCGGGAAATTGCTTTAACTATTTCAGCAGTTCTATCTTCAGAATGATCATCTACTACGATGACTTCAAATAATTCTTTTGGATAAGTTTGTTGTTGTAAGGCCGTTAGTAGATGAGCCGATATTACTCTTCCTCATTTCTTGCTGGAATAATAACAGAGATTGTAGTTTGAAATGAACTTTGAGATGGTATGAAATCAGGAATTGATCGCCAGCTTTGCCAATAATAAATAATAAGAATAGCTGTAAAGAATAAATAGCGGTATGATAATCCAGAGTAAGATCATGAAAATGAAACAAAGCTAACTAATGGCTCTCAGTGCAACAAAGCAGGTAATAATTTCCTTCACATGATTTTCGTGCAGCACCTGGTGACCGGAATGAATAACATCAATTGTGCAATGTTCCTCAATCCTCTTTTAAATTTTTCACCGACTGATGAAAGAATGATGCGGTCATGTTTACCATATATCAACCGAACTTCGTGTATGATTTTTCCGAACAAATGATTTGATATGTTCAAGATCGGGTTTCAGCTTTCGTAGAGTGGTCCACCGTTGCATATAATAGCTGCTCTGACTTCCTTATCGCCGACATAATAATTTACAAACTTGAATATGCTCGCATTTACAAGCTTGAGCTTATTTAGATACTTTCAAAAAACCAAAGAACCAACCCGGATGTTTCATTGTAAAAGAAAAAATTTATTGCCTATCCATGTTTGTGTGGAAAGCCAATACCAAAAATTTACTTTCAAACCATCAGGAGCCAAGAAGAATTAATCTTTCAATTTGCGTCGGGTATCATTTCATATAATGCCAAAGCAACTCTACCGCCAAGACTGAAACCGATCAAGAGATGTTTAGGGTCTGGAATTTGGGGTTTGAAGTTATCCTGGTTCAGGATCTCCTGAATTATATTGTTGCAGATCATTTGATTGTACAATTATATCCTTCATTCCATTCCGTGTTTCCATGAAAAGGAAGATCAATAGCAAAGAAAGTATATTTCATTACCCGCATATTGCTCAAGAAAAGCAAATGACGTCGCTTCTTCTCCATACCCATGAAAGCAAAAAGCACCGCCTGGCCCAGATCCAAAGCGCAGATAACCGACAATGGAAGTTTTATATGCAAGTCGTAATTTTTCCAATATCCACAGCAAAATTTTTAATAAAATAAATTGTGGCGATTTCAAAAATAATACTAATTTTGAATAGTTGCACAAACAACTATATGCCAAACAACCAATTTAAGAAAGGCGAATTATACAGCTTTATTACCGGCAAAGCTTCTACTGCCATTGCCCGGCGTCTGCAAAAAAAATTCAATAGCGCCAGGTCTCAATCTCACCATTGAACAATGGAGTGTATTTATCATTTGTGGAAACAGGAAGGCATCAGCCAGCAGGAATTGTGCAATGCCACTTTTCGGGATAAACCCAGTATAACAAGATTGGTTGATAATTTGGAAAAATTAGATCTTGTAAAAAGAGTGGCTTCTGAAAATGACAGGCGCATCAATCTGATCTATCTCACAAAGCAGGCGCAAAAACTGCAGGAAGAAAGAATGATGATGGCGGAAGAAACATTGAATGAAGCATTGGAAACTGTTCCGGCTGGAAAAGATAGATGTATGCAAGGAGGTGCTGCAGATCGTGTATGATAATTTGAAATAGTGAGTGGTGAGAAATTGATATTCGGCGAGCCCTTTATTGCTGCAGTTTATATTTATGAAAAATCAGCGAAAGTAACTCTGCTTAGCAGTGCAACGGGTAACAAAAGAAGCTATCATGATAGAAAGTATTTAAAATAATAAGATCATTTAACGTATTAAACTTATTGAACCTTTTAAACCTTTTATATGGATGCAACAACACAAAACAAAGCGGTATTGAAAGGCGGTGAATGGCTGGTGAAAGAGTCATCTCCCTTTGAAACATATACTGCGGAAAGCTTTACCGAGGAACAGCGAATGATCCGCGATATGTGCGATCAGTTCCTTGATGCAGAAGTTTATCCCATACTTGATCGAATTGACAATCTTGAAGCAGGATTGATGAAATCATTGCTTACCAAAGCAGGCGAGCAGGGATTATTGTCAGTCGCTTTCCCCGAAGAATATGGTGGACTTGGAAAAGATTTTATTACTGCCACTATCGTGAATGAATATCTCGGCGCTGGTCATTCATTTTCTGTGGCAATTGCAGCGCACACAGGTATCGGGACATTGCCTATTTTATATTTTGGTACGCCGGAACAAAAACAAAAATATATTCCTAAACTGATCACTGGCGAATGGGCAGGGGCATATGGTTTAACAGAACCTAACAGCGGCAGCGATGCATTGGGAGCCAGAACAACTGCAAAACTGAGTGCAGATGGAAAATATTATTTATTAAATGGGCAAAAATGCTGGATCACGAATGGCGGCTTTGCCCAGGTATATACTGTATTTGCAAAAGTCGATGGCGATAAATTCACCGCCTTTATTGTCGAAAGAGGAACAGAAGGATTCACGCAAGGTCCGGAAGAACATAAAATGGGGATCAAAGGTTCTTCTACCGTTCAATTATATTTCCAGGATGCAAAGTGCCGGTGGAGAATTTGCTTGGGAGAAATTGGCAAAGGTCATAAGATCGCTTTTAATATTCTCAATATCGGAAGATTGAAATTATGTGCTGCAGCGATTGGTGGTGCCCGAACGCGCATTGAATACTACAATTGAATATGCAAAAACAAGAGAACAATTTAAACAACCGATCGCCAATTTCGGAGCTATCAAACACAAGCTGGCGGAAATGGCCATACCAGGATCTTTGCTGGAGAGTCAGCTTTATATCGTACTGCCAGATGGATAGATGAAAAAGAAAAGGAATTATTAGCCGCAGGCAAACCGTTCAATGAATCATTACTTAGGCGCAGCAGAAGAATATGCTATCGAATGTGCCATGCTGAAAGTTTATGGAAGCGAGGTATTGGATTTTGTGGTGGATGAAGGGGTGCAAATTCATGGCGGCAATGGATTCAGCGCGGAATATAATATTTCAAGAGCCTATCGGGACAGCCGTATCAACAGGATATATGAAGGCACTAACGAGATCAATCGCCTGCTTACGTTGGATATGACATTGAAAAGAGCCATGCAGGGAAGACTTGACCTGATGGGGCCTGCTATGAATGTTTCAAAAAGAATTAATGAGTATTCCGGATTTTGGTGGTGAAGACGAAACTCCGTTTGCAAAAGAAAAGAAATTGGTCACCAATTTGAAAAAAGCGATTTTGATGACAGCCGGCGCAGCCGTTCAAAAGCTGATGATGAAAATCGAAACAGAGCAGGAAGTGCTGATGAATATTGCAGATATGGCTATTGAAACTTTTAATGCTGAAAGCGTCTTGCTGCGTGTAATGAAGATGGCGGATCAACAGGGAGAAGCAGCAAGTCAATATCAGCTGAACATCATGCGAACCTATCTCTATGATGCAGCAGATAGAGTAAATAAATCAGGAAAAGATGCTATTAATGCATTTGCCGAAGGTGATGAACAACGAATGATACTGATGGGCCTGAAACGATTTACCAAAGCAGAGCCATTCAATAGTAAAGAGGCGAGAAGAATGATAGCCGATAAGATGATCAGTGAAGGAAAATATTGTTTCTGATCTATAAACTTACAAAAGGTTTTCCCATTGAGGCCGCTTGATTGATATGGTCTCATGTGTTTCTGAGCGGTCGTAAATTACTTTAAGCTCCTTTCGTGCTGTCAGTAACTCTGTCAAATGCTTCACCCGTTTACGCTCAAGGATTATTCCCGTGGATATCAGCAACGAAGAAAATAAGTTGATAATAAAATATACCAGGAAAGCGTCAACCTTATGGGGTGTTTTGATAAGATAATACACTACATAGATAAATGAATATCCGCAATAGGCAAACAACAATGCAGCTATCATAAGTGCTTTTCCTGCAGCTTTCTGATGAATGATTGTGATCTTGGCCTGGTGAATGAAAAACAAACCTGAAAAACAAAGAACCAGTATTATTCCCGGGCCCAGAGCGATAATTGCCGATTGGATATTAAACCCGTTAATAAGTATCACTATCATCTCAAATAAAACAAAGGCCGGGATCACCAATTGCATTTTTTTTCTGAACGAAGCCGTTTTGCTGAAATAGGTCAAAAAGGTCAACATAAGAGGGGCATCAAGAAAATTATTGAGGATGCCATAATAGTTCATAAAATTTTTATCTGCGCCAATAATGCCCAAAGAAAGAAAGTTGAAAATAAACATGATCGTATAATAAGCTATAAGGGCCGGGAAGCTTTTATACCATGACAGGCGAAGTGCGAATATGAAAATGACGGGCAAAAATAAAGCACTGGTTGAAATGATGCCCACCACCTGGAACCAGGTCATTGTGGATTATATTTTTCTTTAGGATAAGGGATCAACATAATTTCTCTGCACATTTAGTTTCTCGACATAAAATTAACGCTTCTTATTCCTACATAGTGTTTACTTTTAGCACTTTATAGGAAAATTCAGTAAAACCATTGTGGTCTTACGTAATTATACGGCTATACTGCTCAAGGGTTTTTATGTTATCTTTCTGATATGAGGCGGTTATTAAGTTTCGCGGTCATTATTTGCGCTTTACAAGGTTGTGCACAACCGGTAAAAAATAATTTTTTGATTGGGAGAACGACCGATACGTTGCCTCATCTTGAATACGGATTGGGCGAAGACAGGCTCGGTGGAGCAAAAATGACCTTCCTCGACACATTAATCGTCATGAAAGTGGTTGATAGTATCAAAGACGTTTATAAAGTTCAGTTATCAAAAGATCATTTTGCTTATCTCTCCAGGAAAAATTTTAAAGCCGACAGTTCTATTAATGTGCGGCCATACTATTTAACCGGTAGCTGGAAGGTGTATGGTGATGAGAAATACGATTATCTAACGGTAAACCTTGATGAGCAATTACCCTATCGCAGCATTCAACAGATCAGCCCTTCAAGAATTGTAGTAGATATTTTTGGTGTCACCAGCAATACAAATTGGATAACGCAGCTTTCAACAGCAAAAGAAATCAGGAACGCCTGGTATGAACAAATAGAAGATGATGTAATGAGGATTAACATTGAGCTGAATCATGAAACACATTGGGGATATAGCATTTATTATGAAGAAAAAAAATTGGTTATCCGGGTAAAACAGCAACCACCTGAACTGAAACTGGAAAAATTAAAAGTAGCTGTTGATGCCGGTCATGGCGGAGATAATAAAGGAACCGGAGGCGCAACCTGTCAATGCCTGGAGAAAAACTATACCATGCTTTTTGCAGAAGAATTGAAAAAAGCTTTGGAGCAGGAAAATGCCAGCGTTTTTATGACACGAGAAAAAGACACAATTCTGACCATGCCAGAAAGAATATTAATGCTCCGGGAGCAACAACCTGATATTTTGATAAGTCTTCATCTTAATTCATCTGATTACGATACCATTCAGGGAACCAGTACCTACTATCGTTATATTGGTTTTCGCCCGCTTACTCAATTTATTTTAAAACGGATGCTGGAACTGGGACTAAAGGAATATGGCAACGTGGGTAATTTCAATTTCGGATTAAACGGTCCGACTGATTATCCTAATTGCCTGGTTGAAGTTGCTTTTCTTAGTAATAAAGAAGATGAAAAACGTATTCTTGATCCTAAATTTCATAAGCAGGTAGCTGCAAAAATTGTGGCGGGTATAAAAGACTGGCTGAAGAGCATGCAACAATGATCATTGAATGTCAACCGGCATAGGATCTCTGCGGTGACAGGTTATACATGTCACTACATTTAAATACTCCGGTCTCCTCGTGCTATCAAAGTAAAAATATTCTTTGTTGATCCCGATCGTCAGCCGCATCATTTTTCGTGCTTCTTCTTTCATCGGGTTTTGATCCGAAGCATAATTAAGACTATCAGGAACATTGCTCTGTGCGGTATGACAGAAGTCGCAGGTAACACCTAATGCCTTACTATAAGTATGCATGATGCTGTCAAGCTTTTCATCACTGATATCTTTGGGCAAAACTTTTAAATTTCTGTCAGGAAAATGCGTGGCGGCGATACCCAAAATGACAAAGATGACCATGCCGGACAATGCAACAGACTTCTGTTTTATTACCATAGATAGAATTTTGACCGAAACAAATTACAAACTATACCCAAATCAGACGATTTTCCCTGGTGTTTAGCGGCTTATTATTGACAAAATACTTTTAACCGGGGATTAACGGATGTTAAATCCGGGAAATAAGAACGCAGAAAACAATTTATTGCATAAAATGCCGATATTCATATAGCATCGTTTTGTAAATTTGTAGTCAACTTTTTTTTATGTCAGAAACAGCCACACAGCAATTGACCGCCAAAGACTTTGCCACCGACCAGGAAGTACGCTGGTGCCCCGGTTGTGGCGATTATTCCATATTGGCGCAGGTGCAGAAGGTAATGCCAACACTTGGTATACCAAGAGAAAATATCGTGATCGTGTCCGGTATCGGTTGCAGCAGCCGGTTTCCCTATTACATGAATACCTATGGCATGCACTCCATTCATGGCCGTGCTACTGCTATCGCTTCAGGTTTGAAAGCATCGCGTCCTGACCTCAGTGTATGGATAGTGTCAGGAGACGGCGATAGCTTAAGCATCGGGGGAAATCATACGATTCATTTGCTCCGCCGCAATTTTGATGTCAATATTTTATTGTTCAATAACCAGATCTATGGCCTGACCAAAGGTCAATATTCTCCTACGTCGGAAATTAATAAGGTTACGAAATCTACTCCGTTCGGAAGTATTGATCATCCTTTCAATCCCCTCGCTCTTGCTTTAGGCGCTGATGCAACTTTTGTAGCAAGAACAATGGATCGTGATCCAAAACACATGCAGGCAATGCTGGTAAGGACCAATCAGCATAAAGGAGCTTCCTTTTTAGAAATATACCAGAACTGCAACATCTTTAATGATGGGGCATTTGAAGTTTATACTGAAAAAAGCACCAAGCTCCAGGAGACATTATTTCTTGAACAAGGCAAGCCGCTCCTCTTCGGCACTGCCCGCGACAAAGGAATAAAATTGGATGGATTTACTCCAAAAATTGTCGAACTGAATAATGGCTATTCGGCTGACGATCTCTGGATACATGATGAAAAAGACATTTACAAAGCACAGATATTGGTTCGCGTTTTTGATGATCCAAAACTTGAGGGACATTTACCAAGACCGTTTGGTGTATTCTATCAAACTGAGAGGCCCTGCTATGAAGAAATAATGACATTGCAGATAGAAGATGCCAAGGCCCGGAAGTCAGCAGATCTTGATAAGCTGCTCAAAGGAAACGAAGTTTGGACGATAGCTTAATTATTAATCGGGAAAAGATATCAAATGAAGCCTCAGTTTACAGAGGCTTTTTTAATTGATTGGATAATTTAGAAATATGTTGCTTCACATTCATCCTGATAATCCCCAGCCACGGAATATAAAGACAGTGGTGGAAATGCTTCTGCAGGGTGCTGTGATCATTTATCCTACCGATACGATCTATGGTCTTGGATGCGACATTTTTCAGCAAAAAGCGATCGAAAGAATTTGCAGGATAAAAAAAGTAGATCCAAGAAAAGCGCAATTATCATTTGTTTGCCCCGACCTCAGTCATCTTAGCGATTATGCAAAACAGCTTTCAAACTCCACCTATCGGCTATTAAAAGAATATTTACCGGGCCCGTATACTTTTATTTTGCCTGCCAGTAAAATGGTTCCTAAGATCCTGCAAAGCAAAAAAGATACGATCGGTCTGCGCATACCTGATAATAAAATAGCTAAAGCGATCGTAACAGAACTGGGTCGTCCTATTCTGAGCGCTTCCCTACCCGGAGAAATGATAGAAGACTACACTGATCCCGAGATCATGCATGAGAATTTTATGAATGATGTGGATGTAGTGATAGATGGAGGTATAGGAAGCACAGTGCCTTCAACTATCATTGATTGCACCGGCGATACGTATGAAGTGATAAGAAAAGGGGCGGGAGAATGGAATGAATAGAAGAAAAGAAAAAAATAAAGCACCGCTTGATAGCGATGCTTTATAATCTTTCACGACGGATTCTCTCTTTATATTGTAATTGCTGACGATTATATCAACCTTCTCCGGCGATTATGCTTCAGGCGAAATGTTTCCCTGCGATTATGTTTCCTCATTTTGTGTAACCTTCTTCTTTCAGCAGGGTTGATCCTTCCGTCCCGCGAAGCTCTGCGTCTTTCGACTTTAAGGCGGGTACGATCTTTCTGCAGGCGGAATTTTTCAGGACGGGTAAGTTGTCCGTTATTAGAACCTCGCTCAATGCGCTGACGCTGGATGCGATCACCGGCCACCTGGGCCGAAGCTGCTGCGGCTAATAGAGTAAACATAACTCCGAGTACGAATAATTTTTTCATGGCTGATATTTTTTGTTGTTATAAATTATTTGGGAGTTAAGACATCAAATGATGCAGCGGGTTTAAGCTGGTAAGAAAACTTTAACAGGAATGGGTTTGGCCGTTTGTAAGAGGTCAGCTAAGAATGTTCGCATCAATCTGCTTCTCAAGCGATAATGGTATATCATCATCGAAAAGGCTGATTTGACCTGAGTTGATATTAAAACTTTTGCGGTGATACTTGCAAAGTCCATGTTTTTCTATGGCGTTCCGATGTTCTTCCGTGCCATAGCCTTTATTCCTTTTCCAGTTATAATATGGGAATTCTTTATGCAGTTGCCGCATATAAGAATCCCTGTGGGTTTTAGCCAATATGCTGGCAGCGGCAATGCAAGCATAAATTCCATCTCCTTGTATGATGCATTGGTGTTTCAGTTTCTTATAAGGCGTAAAGCGGTTACCATCGATTAAAAGAAAGGCGGGACGCCGTCTTAATTTATCTAATGCAAGGTGCATTGCCTTAAAAGAAGCCCGAAGAATATTTATCTCGTCGATCTCATCATTATCCACCATCGCTACTGCATAGGCGATGGCATTGGCTTTGATAAAAAATTTTAATTCAGTTCTTTTTTCCGGGGTGACTTGCTTGCTGTCATTTAGTTCAGGATGATAGAAATCTTTGGGAAGAATCACTGCAGCAGCAAACACAGGTCCTGCATAGCAACCGCGACCGGCTTCATCACATCCGGCCTCAATTAATTGGTCCTGGTAGTACGGCAGAAGCATGCTGCAATATCTCCAGAAAAATTTTTTTTAAAAAATTATTTTGCCCACAGCGTTATTAACTTTGTTTTTTATGAACCCACCTTCCGCATATCTCCGCTATACATGGTTTATTTTAATAATGGTCTTTATGGTGATCTTAGCCGGTGGCGTAGTAAGGACAACGCAAAGCGGGATGGGTTGTCCTGATTGGCCTACCTGTTTCGGGCGATGGATTCCACCAGTCAATGCAAGCCAGTTGCCTGCTGATTTTGAAAAATATTTACGCCAGCAGGATATTGATCATACATTCAATGCATTTCATACCTGGACAGAATACATTAACCGTTTACTGGGAGCATTGCTGGGCGTATTTATTTTTATTCATGTTATCTGGAGCTTTATAAAATTCCGCAAGAACAACAGGCAGATCGTTTACACATCTGTTATCATGTTGGTGGCCGTCGCTTTCCAGGGATGGCTGGGAAAAAAAGTGGTAGATGCAAACCTGGCCGCTGTTAAAGTGACGACGCATATGTTAGTGGCATTGCTCATTGCAGCTTTGCCGGTTGTGATCATATCACGATTAAAATACACAGAGGTCATTACAGGTAAAGTGCTAAAGCAAATGGTCATCATCACATTGACGTTGGTATTGGTACAGATCGTACTCTGGAACTTTGGTGCGGGAAAAAACCGATGAAGTTGCAAGAGCGCTGAACTATGATCAGAGACATTTATGGATAGATAGGTTAGGCGAGGATTTTTTTATTCACCGGAGTTTTTCATGGCTGGTCGCTGCGTCATGTATTTTTTTGTTTTTGAAGTCGCGTCCCATTAAACCATTTCACGGTCATTCCTTCGCAGTACTGTTTTTTATGATCCTTTCTTTTGGTGCAGGATTGGTCATGTTTTTCATGGATATGCCCGCTTTTGCACAACCTCTGCATCTTTTGTTTGCCTCTTCACTGGCAATAAGTTTGTTTTCATTCCGTTTGCAAATGAAATAAGCAAAGATTACCTGCATCCGGCTGATTTGATTACTTTTAATCTCGCAATATGAAAGCCTGGTTAAACGGATTTTATCATTCCTTTCCTATACAATTGTTGTTTCTGCATTTCAGGAAATACCAGATTCTCCTGCTCTTTTGGTTTATTTTATTCAGTACTGTGAGCGGCTCATTTATGAAAACGTTTGGCGCAGACGCTCTATACCTTGCGCCGGAATACCTGGGCGATGTCAATGCTATCAGCTCTGCAATAGTTGGCGTATCTGTGGGCATGTTTATCATGAGCTGGAACATCAGCAGCTTTATTTTGTTCAGCCGGCATTTCCGTTTTCTTGCGGCTTCGACTAACCCCTTTCTCAAATATTGCATCAACAATGCGATAATACCTTTTGTTTTTTTGGTCTTTTATTTTTTTAATGCTTATCGATTCGATCATTATAAAGAACTCATCAGCACTGCTGATTTCCTTTTCCTGGCTGGCGGCTTTTTAAGCGGGCTTGTTTTAATACTGGCCCTGTCATTCATTTATTTTTTTAGGGCAGACCGGTCTATACTCCGGCAGATGATGCCGGTGATCAATGAACCCAAAGAATATATTACTCATTTGCGTCCGCCAAGAGAAGTATATGAAGGAGCCAGCCTCATCAAAGCCGATTGGTATTTTGAATCGCCGTTTCGTTTGCGCCGCACCCGCAATGTGCAGCATTATACTTCCGAGTTTATTGATTCGCTTTTTAAGCGCCATCATTTCGCAGCTATCATTTCTATATTTGCAGCTTTTGTTTTTCTCGTGATAACCGGCTTTTTTCTCGAAAGACCTTTATTCCAGATACCGGCTGCAGCCAGTATCACTATTTTCTTTTCTATCCTTATCGGAGTAGCAGGAGCTTTTTCTTATTTTTTGCAAAGCTGGAGCATCCCGTATCTCATCCTGCTTATCCTGACATTGAATTTTTTATACCAGTTAAACTGGATTGATCCCCGTAATAAAGCCTATGGATTAAACTATGACAACAGAAATGAGCGCCCATTATACACGAGAGAAGGGCTTATGGAATTGTGCACCGACGAAAAAACAGAGGCCGATAAACAAAATATGATCGCCATACTGGATAGATGGAAGGCAAAACAGGATAACCCAAAACCTTTATTAGTGGTGTTGAATACAAGTGGCGGCGGTCATCGCAGCGCTACGTTTACCATGAGTGTGTTGCAGCATCTTGATAGCATTACCAATGGCGGCATCATGAAAAATATTTTTCTTATCAGCGGTTCATCAGGGGGAATGATCGGCGCCGCTTATTTCAGAGAACTATATTTAGAAAAGCTGCAAGGCAAGGACATCAATCTCAGGGACAAAAAATATATTGATGATATTTCCTCCGATCTTTTAAACCCGGTATTCTCATCCTTTGTAGCCCGTGACCTGATCGCTCCTGCGCAAAAATTCAAAATAGGAAATTATACCTATGTAAAAGATCGTGGCTATGCATTTGAAGAAAAGCTGAACAGGAACACCAAGAGCGTATTGAACAAGCATATCGGCGACTATGCCGCGGATGAAGTGGCCGCAAACATTCCCCTGATGTTCTTTAATTCAGTGGTGACGAGGGACAGCCGTAAGATGATCATCAGCACCCAGCCGGTGAGCTTTATGATGCAGGGCTGGCAAGACACTACGATCATGCCGCCAATGGATCCGGACGCTATTGACTTCGGCGCTTTTTTTAAAAAACAAGATCCTGATAACCTCCGCCTGTTGACAGCATTAAGAATGAATGCTACTTTTCCCATTGTGCTACCTAATGTATGGCTGCCCAGTAACCCGGTGATAGATGTGATGGATGCAGGACTTCGCGATAATTATGGACAGGAAACCACCTTACGTTTCTTAGAAACTTTTGATGACTGGATCACGGAAAATACAGGTGGCGTATTGATCATGCAGATACGGGACCGCAGCCCCGGTGGATGGGATTCTCCCTATCTATCGGACGATATCAGCGATCATGCTACCAAACCATTTCTATTGCTCCAGCATAACTGGTTTAAGATGATGGAATACTTTCAGAATGACATGCTGAGTTATTATACCAAACATACGGGAAGGACCGTTCACAAAATTTTATTTCAGTATGCCGCCGATAGCGAAGAAAATAAAGCCACGTTGAATTTTCATTTGAGTAAAAGGGAAAAAATGGATGTCGTGAATTCGATCAGGTCCGTTTTTAATTCGAAAAGTTTTGCACAGACATTAGCGCTGCTGCCGGGAGAAAAATAAATTACATCATGGTTGCAGCAGCCGGAAACACTTTTTCTTTATTTCAATTTGAAATTCATCGGATGTCTCTGCCGGGTCGCCGTCAACATGCAATGGCGCATGCGATGGGTTATTGATCGACAGTTTTTCCGCCTGAAAATAAATAACTCCTTTTTTTACGGAACTTATAGTGCCGGTTTGCAAAGGGACCCGCCCTTTGATCTGTCTTAGCGTTTGCAGCAATAAGCTTAATTTATTTTGATCCGTCACGATGATTATATCCAAAAGACCGTCGCTAAGACTTGCCTTTGGGGCGATCGTAAAATTATTTCCAAACTGGTTGCTGTTGGCAATGCTGATAAAATAAGCGCCTGTTTTAAATGACTGGCCGGCCAACTTTATTTCGAAAGGAAAAATTTTTGCGGAGAAATAATTTTTGACGACCATTTTTATATAAGTTGTCAATCCTCTTTTTGTTTGCTTTGCAAAATCATGTGCCACCCTGGCGTCAAAACCCAAACCACACAGCATGCAGGAAAAATGGTCATTGATATAAAACCCATCAACCAGTGAAGCCTTGCCTTTAAAAACAATATCCAATGCCCTGGCCGGTTGCTTCGGGATTTTAGCGGCATAAGCAAGCCCGTTCCCGGAACCCATGGGTATGATTCCAAAGTTGATGTCAAAGTTCATCAGGCTGCTCACGGCCTGGCTGATGGTGCCATCGCCACCTGCGATCACAATGTCCGTTGTTTTATTTTCTTTAATGACGGAATGTAAAAAAGAGTAATCGCCGCTTGCAACAGAGGGAAAAATATCAAAAGGTATTTCCTGCTCTTTGGTTTTATGCTCAATAAAAGATGGCAGGTCTTTTTTTGCTCTTGTACCTGCAATGGGGTTGATAATATAAATGATATGACGGTGCATCTGCTATTGAAGTTCCAATGTACACAAATGTACTCTGCGAACACGAACTCTTGCTGCCCGCCCGGGAGATCATCATACTGACTGTAGCTTAAAAATAATGCTGCGCATAAATGATTTTTGAAGCAAATAGGGCTACGGGTTTGTAAATACGGTGGAAACCCATGAGCAATTGCCGATTTCAAAGTTGAATTGCGAAAAATGAGGATGAGAGAGATTTTGTTGCCAGCTGGAGTAATTCTTATGATCGTCCCATGTGTCACTCACTTCTTCGTTCGGTAATTCTGCTGAGCAAATTAAATCACCATGGCAGTTTAGTTTTGCTAACCAATAAAAGAAACTTATCAATATCGTTTGACATTGTTATGGGCCCAAGTGTTTTATCAATTGATTCAAACTCATGCCAGTCATGATCTATTTCCGAGTTCCAAGCATAGTCTTTAAAATGCATGTCAGGCAATCCCCAATCTTTAGCAACAAACCATTGGCTGTCTATTAGTTTTTCCCTGATCGTCGTTTCTATTTCCTGAGTGTTCAAGTTGCTCGGATTGGCAAAAACTACTTCATTGAATTTTTTATAATTAGCTCCGTCTCTATATAAATAACTAAACTTAATATTCATATTTAAAAAAAGCTCGGTTTTCAATAGCAAGAACAATATGTGTTTCGTTTCGTAGTTGCTCTTCGGTTAAATCCTCTGCAAAAGAATCGTCAATATCATTCCGAACATCAAAGGTGTTTATGTCAGGATAATAGACAACCCCTTTACTACTTCGACAACCTAAGTTTAGAACAATAAAAAATTCGTCCATCCCCTTTCGGTCGTCATATACTGATTCCATTTTCAATTCTTCAAGTGAAGTAATTTTTTTCATACCCTAGGTATTTACTCAAAGTTACTAAAATGACCCTTAAAGTCCGTTGACTTAAAAGCCACAAAAGCTGACCTTCCAGGGATGGATATTAAACATAAAGTCGGTCAACGAATTAGAGAGCTGCGAAAACAACTTGAATTGTCTCAAGAAGCATTAGCAAACGAAGCCGAAGTAGATAGAACTTATGTAACTGATGTTGAAAATGGTCGCCGAAATGTTTCATTAGAAATCTTAGAAAGGTTGATAAAGGCTCTGAGAGTTTCCTTCACGGAATTTTTCAATAGTAAAGATTTTAAAAAATAATGTCAGCTTTTTATAGCAATACTATAGCCGATTTTTTACTTCAAAGCGAAAATGAAATTTTTGCTGAATTAACAACAGTACATCTCAGTAATTTTTCAGAATTAACCAAAAAGCAAGAAAAGTCTTGGAAAAAATTCTTAAGGATATTGCGAACAGTCTTTTCATTGAACGAAGTCCAGCTTTTATTGCCAGAAAACTCAGCTATTCTTTTTGAATATAAAATTCCAAAAAGAGAAAAAAGGATTGATTCCGTATTGATAATTGGAGAACTGTTGCTCATAGTCGAGTTTAAATTCTGGAGCGAAGGCCCGAAAAATTCTGGCAAAACACAGTTGGAAGATTATTGTCTTGATCTAAGAGATTTTCATAAGGAATCTCGATCAAGAAAGATTATTCCCTTTCTGCTTTCTCCTAAGGCTAAAATCATAACTGAGGTTTTCACAATTAATGATGAGGCAATGCAGAGTGTGATTTTTTGTAACGAGGAAAGTTTTTATACTCTTTTGCTGAAAGCGATAACATTTGCCGGATCAAAGGATAATTTTATTGATTATAAAAAATGGGATAAAAGTGAATACGCCCCCACTCCTACAATAATTGAAGCAGTTAAAAGATTATATAAAGGGCAAAGTGTAGATGAAATTACACGTCACCACGCAGGTATTGAAAACTTAACTGAAACTACCAACGTCGTTGTTAAAGCAATTCGAGATGCTCAAACAAACAATCAGAAAATTATTTGCTTCATAACGGGAGTGCCGGGAGCAGGAAAGACTTTAGCCGGATTAAATATTGCTCATTTAGAAGAATTTCAATTTGAAGATTATTCTTTAGCTACTTTTTTATCTGGAAATGTGCCTTTAATTAATGTTCTAAGAGAAGCTTTGAAAAGGGATGTCCTAAAAAAATTTAAAAGAGGCGAGGTTACGTTAAAGAAAAAAGAAGTTGAGAGAATTTCAACTTTCATTGAAAAGGTCCACACTTTTATTGACACATACTATCATCAAAAAGATAGTATCCCCAATAACAAAATATTGATATTTGACGAAGCGCAGAGAGCCTGGAATGAAGAACATAAGATTAGAAAGTCCAGAGGGCAACTATGATAAGTCTGAGCCGCATATTCTTTTTGAAATAATGGAAAGACACAAGGATTGGTGTGCCATAATAGCTTTAATCGGAGGTGGACAGGAAATTAACACTGGCGAATCGGGTTTAGAAGAATGGGGTAAAGCATTAAATAGGAAATTCAAAAACTGGAAAGTTTATGTTTCGCCAAGTTTAATTGGCACAAATTCATATTATGATCACAAGCCTCTTTTTAAAGAAACTTCCAGCAATATCAACGTTACCCCAATTAAGGAATTGCATTTATCGGTCGTCATTCGTTCATACAATGCCGAAAAATTATCAGATTGGGTAAGCAATGTTCTTGAATTAAATTCTAGAGAGGCGAAAGAGATCTTTGATAAACATTTAACTGGCTTTCCGATTCTTTTGACACGAGATCTTGAAAGTTGTAAATCATTTCTAAAAACAAAGGCTTTAGGTACAAGAAGAGTTGGATTAATAGCGAGTTCAGGAGGACGAAGATTGAGAGCCTATGGGCTTGATGTTGATATAATATTAAACGAAACTATGTGGTTTTTGAACGACTCTGAGGATATCAGATCATCTAATTTCTTGGAGCTAGTAGGCAAAGACTTTAAAATACAGGGATTAGAACTTGATTGGACAGGTATTTGTTGGGACGCTGACTTTCATATATATAATAATGAATGGGTTTATCAGTCTTTTGGCGGAACAAAATGGAAGCCAGTCAATAGGCAAACACAAAGAGAGTTTATTAAAAATAAATATAGAGTACTTCTCACAAGGGCAAGAGAGGGAATGATTATTTGGATTCCGAAGGGAATCAAAACTGATAAATCGATGCCTTTGTATTTTTATGATGGAACATTTGAGTATTTAAAAACTTGTGGCCTAAAAGAAATTTAAGGCCACATTCCCATACATCGATAATTTTCCACCCATCTTTCTTCAAAGTCTTTACAGCTTTTACATCATTGGCTTTGTTGGTGTTTATTTTATTCAGCCACCATTGGGTTCTTGTTTTGGGCACTACAAAGTATTTGCAGCCTGTCTGCCGGCCAGGCAGATATTTGTGTCCATGCCGGAAACAACCCTCTGCAAATAAAAAGGAACGGTATTTTATTATTCCTCATTTTTTCTTTTGAAACCGATCTTTTGCCGGGGCGGCTGTTCGGGCGGGGTAAGCAGTTGCTTCAGGTATTTAATAATAAGAGTGATGTCTTCATCATGCCCGGTGAGTTTCTTCTCCATCTTTTCCAGTTGCAGCAAAATGTCTTTATGGGTCATGATCATTTCTCTCATCCGGGTGAACACCCTGATGATCTGTATGTTTACCCGTATAGCTGTTTCACTGTTGAGAACAGAGGAAAGCATGGATACACCCTGCTCCGTGAAGCAAAAAGGAGGACGGCGCAACCCCATCTTTTCAGAATTGGAGGTCGCAAATTGCGTCCTCCAATTTTCCAGCTCACCCGGGCTCATTTCAAACATAAAATCATCAGGAAAACGCTCAATATTTCTGCGGACAGCTTCTTTCAATCGTTTGGTTTCAACCCCATACAATTCTGCGAGGTCCCTGTCCAGCATTACCTTTTGTCCCGCGAATGAAATAGATCTTATTCATCACAAGTTCGTCCGGTATCATCAAAGATCTGATCGCTTTTGTCATTGCTTTTAAAATTTCAGGTTATGATACCCGGTGAACCGCGGGTCAAAAATTGCGACTGCCCGTTAAGACAATCTGTTTTATTCATTATATCACAAATTAATGAATCAGGAGATCAGTTTATTCAACAAAACAGAAAGAGTTCTTTCAACTTTAGCCGGTTTCAGATTGCACTCCGGGACAGTAATAACCCTCCAGCCCTCCTTCCTCAAAGCTTTCACAGCTTTTACATTATTCGCTTTATTAGAGTTTATCTTATTCAGCCACCATTGGGTTCTTGTTTTGGGTACTACAAAATATTTGCAGCCTGTCTGCCGGCCAGGCAGATATTTATGTCCATGCCAGAAGCAACCATGTATAAAGATGACGGTTTTATATTTCGGTAAAACAATATCCGGTTTGCCCGGCAGTTTTTTATTGTGGAGTGTGTAACGAAATCCGTTTGCATGTAAAAATTTTCTGACTAATAGTTCAGGCTTTGTATTCTTTGCCCGTATACGGGACATATTATAGCTGCGGGTCTTCTTATCATGCACGTCGGCCATGTTGTAAAATTAGGGCGGCATGGGGCAGTAAATTAAAAAAGGAAAGCCAATAGTAAAAAGTTTTACCTTCCCATTAATTGCTTATCCGGAAAATCATGGCTTCAACAGGCTATACAACCGCCAAAAAATCAACGACCAGGTATGAGTTCATCAGCATTGGGCCCAAAGGTCAGATCACAAAACGTATTGAATTTACTGCCCTGCGAAAAAGAAGTTATTATAATGTTGCGTTTGGTGATGTCATGAAAGATGGACGGGTCAATGATACGGCTTATTCTGATAATAAGGATATTGTAAAAATTATGGCTACTGTCATTGATACAATGAAAGACTTCCTTAGAGAAAATCCTACGGCTAAACTTGTATTTAGCGGAAGCACAGATGACCGCACCCGTTTTTACAAACAAATATTGATCCGTCATTACCCGATATTATCTAATTACAGTTTTATCGGAAGATAAAAACGGAAGAGCCGCAGAAGTTGAGTTTGATCCCGCTGAAGAGAAAACCTATTTGGCATTCTTTGTGAGAAATAAAATGTAAATTTGAATATGAGTATCTCTCCAAAAAGTACTACTGCCCGAACTTCAAGGCCATCAGGAACAAAAAGAAAAAATTCATCTGCGACAATCGTCTATAAAACAAAAACGTCCAAATCATCTTTCCCCGAAAAGGTTAAGAAGGCTAATAAACTTTTATCAAAAGCTAAGTTGATAAAATAAAGGCTTTGAAAATTTCTCTCTGGCAGGCAAGTATCATGTACATCCATACAACGAAAATAAGATGAAGCGCAAACGCTGATGCAGAGTCAGGGTTAATCCATGCCGCTTTTTGTTAAGTTGCTTTAACGGCAGCGCCGTCGGTCACATTGCATCTGCCAACAATCCCGTGCAGCCCACAAAAAGACCAATCACTATAATACAAAGACAGATTTATCCCGGCGACTGGCTGCCATTGTCTGTCCGACTGCAGGCTGCCCTTATCCAATAAAAAATTGGAGCGCCGCCATGCAGGATAAGTTTGAGGCAATAAAAAAAATTATTCCTCATTCAATTTTTTAGCTATGAAACAACAGGTAAAAAAAATGCTGGCGGTTACCGCATTGGGTCTTGTTCTCAGCACAGCTTATTCCCAGCAGGGCTCTTCCATCGTCGCACCCTGGGCCTCCGACAAAGGTTTTTGGGTCGTGGAAGGGAATATTCATGATCCTTTAAATAACACTATCCGTTTTTATAACAATGAAAATGAATTGGTGCACACCGAAACATTGTCGGGGGTGAAACTGGATATCCGTAAAAAGAAAGTGAAGATGAAACTGAAAAAGGCGCTGGAACAAACATTGCTCTTATGCGAACAGCATAAAGATCACGAAGTCATCAGCAATGACGTCGCGGCCATCCTGAAATAAACACGCCAAGGGAGGTATCCGTTTGAGTAAAGCATTCCTCTGGGTAGGTTGTCGCCGGTGCTGCTTATTATCCGTTCGTCGCCGGAAAATGACCATACGACGATTTTAAAACTATTATATAGCCGCTATAGCGGATAAACGAAAAAAGGCTTTGTAATTTCAGTTAAGATCGTATGCAGCAGCATCCTTTTATATTTTCCGATGAAAGAAAATACCGCCTCCGGCGGCATCTTGCCTTTTGGGTTTTCTGGTGGTTGTTCTTCGCCATCCTTTATTCTTATACGATCAAGGTAACGCTGCTCCCGGATTTTCAACGGATTCCCTTTGCCATGGTAGATTCTCTTTTCTTCATGGCATCCCATATATTTTTGGCTTATTCGCTGATGTACTTTGTTATTCCAAAGTTTATACTCAGGGGCAGGTATGCGGCGGCGGGTTGCCTGGTATTGTTCCTGTTTTTCGTCACGGCCTGCATCTCGGGGTTGATCGGTGTATATGTGTTGCCACCTGTACGGCATTATCTTTTTTTGGTCTCTGATTTTGATTTCCCTCATTATTCATTCCTGATGGCATTGCTGGGCGGGCTGAGAGGAGCCATCACGATCGGCGGTCTTGCGGCTGCTATCAAATTGATGAAGTACTGGTATGTGAAAGAACAGCGCAACCTCCGGCTGCAGAAAGAAAATGCAGAAGCGGGATTGCAGTTGCTGAAGGCGCAGGTGCATCCGCATTTTTTATTCAACACACTTAATAATATATATTCCTATACCCAGAACACATCACCGGTTGCTTCGAAAATGATAACCGGTCTGTCGGATATGCTCCGCTATATCCTCTACGAAGGCAACCGGCCGCTGACGCCGCTTCACAAAGAACTGCGGATGATAGAGGATTATATCAGCCTGGAAAAGATACGATATGGGAACCGGCTGGAGCTGCATGTTGATCTGCCGGAAAATACAAAGGACCTGTTTATCGCACCATTGGTATTATTGCCATTGGTGGAGAATTGTTTTAAACATGGCACCAGTAATATGGTAGAGCAACCGTGGATCAACCTGGAGATCACTTTGCAGGGAAAACAAATGCAGATGAAATTGCTGAATGGGAAAGCGAACAGGCCGGGGGAAAAACAACCATCGGCTGGTATCGGGTTGAAAAATGTGCAATCAAGATTGTCACTTTTATATCCCGGTAAGCATGAACTAGCCATCACCAATGAGGAAGAAATGTTTATCGTGAACCTGAAACTGGAACTGGATCAAACAACCGGAGAAACAAGGAAAGAACCACAACCGCAGGAAATGCAGTATGCCTGAAACAAAAACGATACGATGTCTCGTGGTGGATGATGAGCCGCCGGCAAGACAGATCATCAGCCGCTATATCAGCGAAGTGGCGACGCTCGAATTATCCGGCGAATGTGATAATGCATTACAGGCTTTTGCCGTATTGCAGCATCAGCCCGTTGATCTCCTGTTTCTTGATATCCGCATGCCCCAGTTAAATGGAAACGATTTTTTGAAAACAATAAAAAATCCACCGAAAGTTATTTTCACTACAGCGCATCCGGAATATGCATTGGAAGGATATGAACTGGATGTGATGGATTACCTGCTGAAGCCGGTTCCTTTCGATCGTTTTCTGAAAGCCATCAATAAAGCATTCCCGCCAGCGGCATCACAATTGCAACCGGAGACAACAACGAACAGGGCAAATGAATCTTTTGTTTATTTCCGTTCGGACAGGAAGATGGTGAAAGTAATGTTGCAGGATATCCTTTACATTGAAAGCATGAAAGATTACATCAAAATATTTATCCCCGGCAGCACACTCATCACCAAGCAATCGATCAGCTCTGTGGAAGAGATGCTGCCGGAAAGAGAGTTTGCACGGGTTCACCGTTCCTATATCGTATCGCTGAAAAAGATAAAAACATTTACATCGGAATTGATAGAGATCGGTAATACAGCAATTCCTATCGGCAAGCTTTATCGAAATGAGTTGCTTAAAATACTGCAGTAGAAAAATACAGGGTGCAGGACCATCAACGGAAAGCCGGCAACATTATTTTTACGGTCTGACTTTATTGATAGCTCCGCCAAGAAGATCCACCACCTCCTGCTGAATAACACCGATCTGTTCGATCTCTTCTCCCGCCCGCCAATGCTCTCCTTCTTTGACAAGTGTAAGACGTTGCGTGCCTTTGCCCGATTGCAGCAGCACATCATAGGTGCCTGTATGCAATCCTTCCCACGAAATAGTTTCGGCGAGCGCTGCTTTGTAAAAAACATTGTTGTGGGTGAACGATGTGGTAAAAACAAGGGGGTCAGTTGTGCCGGGTCTGTCGGCGATGAGTTGGAAGTCCATATCGGTTTCGTTTAGTACAGTAAGTTATAAAAAACTTTCTGTCATAACCTGCCCGGTTGATGAACGGGCTTTTTCCGTGCAGGACTGGCTGTGGGTCGCTGTTGATGGTGTAATAATTCCCTTTTGGCTGCTGATGCAATCAATTTTTAACGGCATTTGATCAATATTCCTTCTGAGTTTTTTTAACTTAGCAATGGGTCAAAATAACGGTTATGACGAATTTTTATGATTATGTGAGAAGCCACCCCAAGCAGCTCCGGCAGTTTTGCTGCCGTGAGATATTATTTCTTCGCCTGGATTGTCCGCCTGATTTTGTCAAAGACGAGAACTGGAATGATTACAACATTTTTTTGCACGTACTCACCGGCGGCAAACGTATATCCTCCCGCGAAAGATCATGGGAGCTTGCCATAGGATCCACGGTGTTTGTAAAAAAAGGCGGCGTCACCGTAGAGCGACTGACCCACGAACCGTTTTGCGTACTGATGTTTTTTGTCCCGGATGAATACCTGAAAACTTTTATTCGTGAACAGGCACAGATGTCTGTCACGGGAAATACATCACAGATCTCGCAGGACCGGTTGCTCCCTATTCATTCCACCCCCGTGATGACCGGGTTCTATGAATCTATTCTCAGTTATTTTTCTTCGGATACAAAGCCTTCGGAGAATTTGCTCGATCTGAAGTTTAAAGAGCTTTTATTGAACATCGTCACCAACGATAAGAACCACGAGCTGACACATTACCTGTGCACATTGGCCTGCAGCGTAAAAGAAGATATGCAATACATCATGGAAAACAATTGCTATTATAATATGCAGTTGGATGAATATGCCAGGCTGTGTCATCGCAGTCTCTCTTCTTTTAAAAGAGATTTTTATCACACATTCGGCATTCCTCCGGGTCGCTGGCTGCTGGAAAAAAGATTGAACAGGGCGGCTTATCTTTTATCACATGCTGATCAACTGGTCGCTGATGTGGTGATAGAAAGCGGGTTTACAAACATTACACACTTCAACCGTGCATTCAAAAAACAATTTGGCATATCTCCTCTTCAATACCGGAAGCAAAACGCTTTGTCGCTTGCCCGGCCATCCTGATTTTTACCTTTGTGCAGGCTTTATAAATATAAATAGAAACCGGGCATACCCTGCTATTGGCGATCTTCTCACGCATGAACTGCTCACCGCCAACCGGGCACTTTTTTCCGCCTGTGTCTTTCCCAGCGAAGCGAAGGCGTCATCCAGAGCGAAGCGAAGGCGTCATCCAGAGCGAAGCGAAGGATGGACTTTTAAGCAAATTCTTTGGCCTGTAAGACAAATAGGTTTGTTGCGGATCAATATAGCTTTACACCCGTGATCATTGTTGATCGATCATTCATTTCTTAACCAGTCAACTCAAAAATATTTTTTATGAAAAACAAAGTTGTTGATGTTATAGTGGTTGGCGCCGGGGTGGCAGGGTTATCAGCCAGCTATCACCTGAAAAAAAGAGGATTGGATCATATTGTTTTTGAACGGGGAAAGATCGGTGAATCATGGCGTTCGCAGCGATGGGATTCTTTCCGGCTTAACTCGGTCAACACATTAAATACATTGGCCGGCCAGGAATATAAGGGAACCGATCCCGGCGGATTTGAAACGGCATCCGGATATCTGTCATCATTTCAAAAATACGTTTCTGAATTTGAGCTGCCGGTCTCCGAAAATTCAAAAGTAATTTCAATAGAAAAGCAAGGAGACCTTTTTGACATTGCTGTTTCAACCAATAATAAGATCGGTCATTATTCATGCAGGCAGGTGATCATTGCATCCGGACATACCAGTGAGATCAAAGTGCCATCATTTGCCAAAAGCATTGCAACGAATATCAGGCAATTCCACACAAGTGAATACAGGAACCCAGGCCAACTGCCTGAAGGTGCAGTATTGGTGGTAGGTAGTGCGCAATCAGGTGTGCAGATCGCAGATGACCTGGCAGATGCAGGAAGAAAAGTTTATCTCTCGACGAGCATGGTAGCCCGTGTGCCCCGCTGGTATCGCGGCAGGGATATCATGGAATGGCTGATAGATATGAAATTCTTTGACATGAAGGCAGAAGATATAAAAGATCCCAGTATGCTGAACATGAAAGCGCCGCAACTCACAGGTATTGGCGGTAGCCGGTACACGATAAGTCTGCAATCGCTGGCGAAAAAAGGAGTTGTGATCCTGGGCAAAACGGATAATGCGGATGGACAGAATATATCCTTTCAGCCGAATGCAGCCATGCATGTAAAATTTGGAGATGGATTTTCAAAGCAGGTAAAAGAAATGATCGATGGATTTATTATGAAGGCTCAGATAAAAGCGGAACCGGCGCAACCCGATGAAGCAGATATGCCGGATGAAAATGCAACCTGCGCCAGCCCGATCACTTCGCTGAACCTCGAAGAAAATAATATCAGGTCAATTATCTGGTGTACCGGTTTTGAAGCCGACTTCAGTTATATCAGGTTGCCGGTTTTTGATGACGAAGGACATCCGAAATATAAAGAAACTGCATCGCCGGTACCGGGTCTCTATTTTCTCGGCCTTCATTGGTTGCGGGGGCGCAGGTCAGCACTCATTTTCGGAATAAAGGATGATGCGGAATATGTAGTGGATAAAATAGATAGGAATGTCCATGCCTCTTCAAAAAGATCAATGGCGGTTTGAGATGGCCATTCAGAATTTTTTTTTCAAGCCGGCAAAAAAATAGTTCCGGTCAGAGCGGTATCCTGACCTCCAGCTTACAACCTTTGCCGGGGCTACTTTCTATTATTACCTGACCGTTAAATGATCCGGCCCGGTTGATGATATTGGAAATACCAATTCCTTTTCTTTTCAGCACGGGGTCAAAACCTTTACCATTGTCGATCACGGAAACATACACCATCTTCTCATCTTCGTTCAGCGTGATCGTGGCCTGGGTAGCGTCTGCATGTTTCACAATATTATTTACCTGCTCCTGCACGATGCGATAAATATTCAGCTTCAGGTCTTCGTCCATGGATAATGCACCGGTCACGTGGCAGTGGAATTTTGTTCCGCCCGTTGTATTATCGTTTAAGTTCCATGTCAGTTCTTCGATGAGCTCTTTGATATCAAAAGTTTTTTGTGGAGTCACTTGCTGCTGGCTGAGCAGCCGTATCTCCCGGATCGCTTCTTCCAGCGACGCCTTTGATTTTTTGACCAGGTCGTTGGTGTTTGTTTGCCTTTTTTCAGCGCTGTCGAGATACAATTTTGCACACGCCAGCAGTTGATTGATGTTATCATGCAGTTCCTGGCCAATACGGTTGCTTTGTATATCCTGCGCATGCAAGACGGCTCTTGTGATCTTTTTTTGTTCCTGCACTTTCTGATCCAGCAGTTCCTGCTCCAGCGCTTTCTTTTCAGTGATGTCTGATACAGCCACCATCATTCCATAAATATTATTGTCACCTTTCGGAATGGGAAACATTCTTACATGATACCAGTGCAGTGAACCATCCGCCTGCGGATAATTTGTTTCATAATTGACCGGCTTGCCTGCCAGCACTTCTTTCATATAGAATAATAAACCAGGCTGCCTTTCCGGGGGAAAATAATCCAGGAAGTAATTACTGGCCTGCATACCATGGCCAAGTTCATTCCGGGCAAAATCAACTGCGCGGGGGTTGCATGAAATAATACGCAGGTAATGATCGATCAAAACATAGATCGTATCGGTATTATCATAGATAGTATGAAGATTCGCTTCTGATTTTTGTAATGCCTCTTCCGCTTTTTTTCGTTCGGTAATATCCCGGGCGATCACGAGGATTCGCTCATCCATAAATTTTTTTGCATTCGCTTCTACATAAATGAGCGCCCCTTTTTTGTTGACCATTTTTCTTTCATTGTATAGATTTTCTCCGGCTGCTAACAGGTCAAAACGAAGTGGTTTTTCTTTTATATGTTCAACATCCAGTAATGCTCTTACATTTAATTTAAGCAGTTCATCACGTGTATAGCCGAACATGGTGCAAAGGCTGGAATTAACATCTTTGAAATCTCCCTGGAAGTCGGTGACCATAATGGCATCCGTCGCCTGCTCAAACAGGAAATGATAGTTTTCATTGGAATCTTCATTTTTTTTATCCGAAGTATTTTTCATGGAAAGGTGTTTTTTTTGTCAGCCGGGGCTGATAAGGTTGTTTCATTTGTCAGCCATAATTTTTTCCCGGATGTCTTATCGTCATGATCTTATTGAAACCGGTTGCTTTCACAGGTAAAACGGGGCGCGAAGTTCCGGCTAATTAAATAAGCATGACTTTAAAAAGCAAACGATCATCTTAGATTATCAAACAAAGGATGAGCGGTAATGGGCGGGTGACATATTTTCAAACCTTCTGAAGAATACCGCAAAATAATTGGGATCATGGAAACCAAGCTGTCCCGATATCTCTTTGATAGACATATTGGTTGAGTGAAGTAAAAATTTGGTTTCAAGCAGCAGCCGGCCTTGTATAGATTCTTTCGCCGTCAGTCCTGTATGCTTTTTTATCAGTGAGTTAAGATAATTGGGATGAACATTCAGTCGTGATGCATAAAAACCTACCGAACGTTCTTTGGCAAAATTGATTTCAAGCAGCTCAACAAATTTTTTTATGATATCGGTGACCGGCTGGCCTGTTTCGAGTGGCTGCTGCTCTTCAAATAATCTTTCACTTAGTATCAGGAGCTCGATGATCTTTAAAGCGATCAATTCCTCCCTATGCACATTCCTCTCTGCGTTTTCTTTTAGTATAGTTTCAAGGATATTGGCCGCTTCCTCGGCTTGTTCGTCAGTTACACGAATGAAAGGTTGCGTGGAAGAATTCAATATTTTTTTGCTTTCAATGTATTTGTAAGAGATATTGTTTTGCAAAAAGAAATCAATATTGAACAACAATACATATCCTTTCATGTCCTGCGTCCAGTTCCGGCTTGATGTGATGACCCGGGCCGGAATTACGATCAGTGTATTTTTTTCAGCCTTGTATTTGAATATGCCGGTCATAAAATCTCCGGCCCCCTGAGTTATTAAACCGATGCGATGGTAGGACCATTTATTTGGCGGTACTGAACGATGTGTCTCAGTCAATAGATCTTCAAACCTGAATATTTGAAATTCAAACTTGTGGCTAAAGTAATCATCCATATCAACCACGTCAGCATTGGCGAACCTCCGGATGGCTTTTTTTATTTCACTTAATATCAGGTCATCTTCAGGCATGGCTTATTTAACTGATAAAAGTTAACCTTTTTAGCCCGACATTTTATTGACCGGGCCAAACATTTTTCTAAAAACGATTGAAATGATAAACAACCGGGGATTGTCAAAAGATATTTTTCTTACCGGCGACTTGCTTTTTCAGGAGCCTTTTCTTCCATTTTATAAATTGCAAAAGAGATAATTTTCGATTACCAAATCTACTGATTGGCGAAATAAAAAACCCCTGCGGACAGGGGCTTATGCCGGGAAGAGTTTGTTATTTTATTTTTTCACTCTTTTATACTGCGAATACCAGATTATTTTTCCGTCTTTCACCTGGTTAATATCATGATAGCTGGCAGAATCTACTTTGCCATTTTTATAAGTATCCCATTCATCGTACCATGTCACGATATAACCTTCTTTTTTATCGGTTGAATACATTTTATTCCAGGTATCCATAACAATTTTCACGGAGCTCAGGCTGTCGCGATACGTACTCCATCTTTTCATAAGATCAGCATTGGTCGCTTTAAAATGTTCACCTGATGACATATCCACGGTTACTGAATCTCCCATGCCGTTTGACAGTCCGCTTATATTACCATCTGCCCAGTCTTTGTAAGTCATCAACACCATCTTCAGATCGGCATCCGATACATCAGCCGACCAATTGCTGGAATAAGAAGCTTTGTAGGGCAGGTCAACAGCAGGCTTTTCATCCTTGCCTTCGGTGGTTGTTGTGGAATCCGTTTTTTCCTTATCGCTGTTACAGGAGAATAAAAAAGATACAATGCAGAAACATACAAGAATTTTTTTCATACAAATTTGTTTTTTGGTTGAATAGATAATTTATCAAAAAAATCAGAAGGAGGACAAGGAAGCGGATTATACGGGCGTCAATATTGGACTACAGAAAGGTAAGCAATGATGCGATAGGAAGAAAAACAAATTTTGCTCCGTTACTTTAAGACGGATAATTTGGGGATGTTCTTGCCGCCTGAACAAATGCTTTTTATTGACAAAGACAGAAGCGGATAGGGATGAAATATATTATCAATACCTCGATGCCGGGCAGCCTGATTTTTTTTGTTTCTTACCCGATGCAAGACCGGCGATTTCCTTGTATTGATCGAGGACAAGACGCATTGTGTAAGTAATGGCAATATAGTAATAAGCATCTTTCAATGCCGGGTTACCGCGCAAAGAGCCTGCCGGAGGATAGGGGCCGCCGCCTTTTTCATCACCACGCCAGGCAAGGTCAACAGCTTTCTGTCCTCTCGCCGCAAGCAATGCTGCCTCACCTACATAATTGGTACTAACATCATCGAGATAGTCAGTAAATATTTTCCGGTACCCAAATTCAACACCCAACCGCATATCTTCATTCAGTGAATATTCTGCACCTAAGCCAATAGGTATGCTGAATTGCGTGAGCTTATAATTTTTTACACCGGCAGCAAATCCTTCTCCCTCGGTGCTCAGTGGTTTCAGGTAAGTCTTGTTACCGGCCGAATCATTGGTATAAGGATTAAAATGAAAGAGACCGACACCGGCAAATACATAAGGCGTCCACCATTTATCATTAAAGCTGAAAAAATTGTATTGCGCAGCCAGTTCCCAGTCAAAGATATTTGATCTGAAATTGAGATTTCGCTGCTGCATTGATACTGTTCCGTTCTTATCATCTGCATGTACGGCCGTAAGCGTGAAATAACTACGTGCAGTAAGATGTTCAGATAGGTCATACCGTGCTCCGAGAGACAGCAGCAGTTTTGATTGGGAGAATGAAACGGATGTAGCTTTCAGATCACCCTGGTAATTGGCCATGCCGACTCGCGTCGATATGTAAAAGTTTTGAGCAGTAACTACAATGGGAAAGCAGCAGAGGTAAGCTAAGAGCTTTTTCATTTGGTTTGGAATTAAGTGCTTGTTTATTATAAAACGTTTTAATATTTTTTTTATTTTCCCGTATAAATATTAGTTATCATCGGCAGCCCATTGATTGTCACCAGATTTCAGTAAATTACGACAGGTCTTTTCAGCCGGGCCGGGCTTCATTCTCATGACTGATCATCTTATGAAGCGAATTTTACCATATTGCCTGTCATTTTTTCTTCTGCTGTCTCCTTCGTTACCTGATGCGCAAACAGTCGTTTCCATGAAGGTTGATGGCACGATCAATCCGGTTACGGCAGACTTTATCCATGATGGTATTAAAAAAGCTGGAAAGGAAAACGCCGAATGTCTCATCATCCATTTGAATACTCCGGGAGGTTTATTAAAATCAACAAGAAATATTGTAAGCGACATTTTGGAATCACCGGTGCCGGTGGTTGTATATATATCGCCTGCCGGTGCGCAGTCAGGTTCAGCCGGTGTTTTCATAACATTGGCGGCGCATATTGCCGCTATGACACCGGGTACCAATATCGGAGCTGCTCATCCAGTGACATTGCAAGGCGGAATGGATAGTGTGATGGGTGAAAAAGTAACCAATGATGCAGCAGCATTTATCCGTTCGATCGCAAAGAAAAGGAACCGCAATATTGAATGGGCGGAGAATGCAGTACGCAGAAGTTTCTCTTATTCGGAAACAGAAGCGCTGGAAGATTCCGCCGTGGATCTTATTGCAAAAAATGAATTGCAATTATTGAACATGATAGATGGCAAAACGGTTGAACTGAGCAGCGGAACAAAAATATTACATACAAGAGATGCTGCCATTGTTGAGTATAAGATGAGCCTGGTGGAAAAATTGCTTGACCTTCTCAGTGACCCTAATATTGCTTACATCTTATTGTTGCTGGGAATGTATGGTGTCATGTTTGAATTGTATAACCCAGGCGCTATTCTTCCAGGCATTGTTGGTGTTATTGCTTTGATACTTTCATTTTATTCCATGAATACATTGCCCATTAACTATGCCGGGCTGGCGCTGATCATTTTTGGTATCATTCTTTTTTTACTGGAAATAAAAATTGTCAGTCATGGATTGCTCGCCATCGGGGGGGTTGTGTCTTTATTACTGGGGTCAATGATGCTGATAAAAACGGGCTCATCGCCGGAGATATCAACTATTTCACGAAGCGTTATCATTTCTGCAACGGCTGTTTCCGCACTCTTCTTTTTATTTGTCGTAGGTGCGGGTATCAAGGCGCAAAAACGAAAAGCTGTGACCGGGGCGAGTGCGTTGATCGGCATGACCGGCGAAGTGCTGGACGTTTTGGATCCCTCAGGAAATATAAAAGTGCAGGGAGAGATATGGAAAGCGGCGTCTCTCGCAGGCACTATAAACAAGGGAGAAAAAGTGCGGATAAAAGAAGTAAAAGAATTGAAATTATTTGTAGAACCGATTAATAAAATTTAAAACTCAATTATGGAACAACTCCCAACCGTAACGATTGTCATTGTATTATTTGTCCTGATCATTCTCTCCAGCGCCATCCGTATATTAAGAGAATATGAACGCGGCGTTATTTTCAGACTCGGACGTTTGATTGGGAATGATGGTGTAAAGGGCCCCGGGCTGATTCTTTTAATACCGGTCATTGACAGAATGGTGAAGGTAAGCTTACGGACAATAGTGCTGGATGTGCCACCACAGGATGTAATAACACAGGACAATGTTTCAATAAAAGTAAATGCCGTTGTTTATTTCCGAGTGATAGAACCACAAAAGGCGATCGTGCAGGTGGAAAATTTTCTTGCGGCAACTTCACAGATTTCCCAAACGACATTGCGAAGTGTTCTTGGGCAATCAGAACTGGATGATCTTCTTTCGCAACGCGATAAGATCAATCACAAACTGCAGCAGATCATTGACACCAATACTGAACCATGGGGTGTAAAAGTTACCAACGTAGAAGTAAAGCAGATTGATCTTCCACAGGAAATGCAACGTGCCATGGCAAAGCAAGCAGAAGCAGAACGTGAACGCCGTTCAAAGGTGATCGCTGCCGAAGGTGAATTCCAGGCATCGCAGCGTTTGGCTGATGCAGCAAAGATCCTGAGCGAACATTCAAGTGCATTAACTCTCCGGTACCTGCAAACATTGAGAGAGATCGCAACAGAGAAAAATTCAACCACAATATTCCCGGTTCCGATCGATCTGCTGAAACCATTCTTAAAAGGAGAGACATAAAACAGAATAATAATACATGGTAGTCGCGTCGCTTTATATAAAAAAAGGATTTGCCCTGATCTAAGTATTTTATGGTAATTGTCACTGCAGCGATATGCATATACACATTGCGCCGAACGCATTTAAAAACAGTTTGATGCGGTAAGAGTCGCTGATGCCATTCGGGAAGGACTGCAACAAAGCAAGCTCGATTCCACCACGCATTGTTTTCCGATAGGTGACGGCGGAGATGGAACAGGCGCATTGCTGATACAACATTTGGATGGTATTGCTGTTTCTGCCGAAGTACATGACCCGCTGGGAAGAAAAATAAAATCTTCATTTGGATTAATAGATGATGGTAAAACAGCGGTTATAGAAATGGCTGATGCATCCGGTTTGCGTTTATTGAAAGAATCAGAACTCAATCCTCTTCATGCAACTTCCTTCGGAACCGGTGAGCTTATTAAACATGCTTTGGATAAGAACGTAAAGAAGATCATTGTTTGTATCGGTGGCAGCGCAACGGTGGATGGAGCTGTTGGAATATTGCAGGCTTTGGGGTTTCATTTTTTGGATAAAAATGGAAACGAATTAAACAACATTCCTGAAAAACTTACAGAACTTGATTCTATTGATTCGCCGGACATTTATAAAAGAATAAATGATTGCGAACTGATAATATTATGTGATGTAGAAAATGTCTTGCTCGGAAAAGAAGGAGCTGCCAATGTATTTGGTCCTCAAAAAGGTGCTTCTCCAGATGATGTAAAAAAATTAGAAGCCTCGTTAACTAAACTAAACGATGTTGTTTTTAAACAAACGGGTGCGGATATGTCTGTGATAAAACATGGCGGGGCTGCTGGTGGTATTGCGGCCGGCTTATCGGCTTTGCTACATGCAAAACTTGTAAATGGTATTGATCATTTTCTTTCTTTGACAGGTTTTGAAAAGGCTTTAGAAAAAGCCGATCTCGTTATCACAGGTGAGGGAAGCATTGATATACAAACTTTGCAGGGCAAAGGGCCTTTCGGCGTGGCTCAACGAGCGAAAAAAAATGGGATCCCTGTGATAGGCGTTGCAGGCAAAGTTCCTTTGGAATCATCAGCAGAACTGCAAAAATATTTTGATGTGCTGTTATCTATTAATCATCAGGCGATGGATTTATCAGAAGCGATGTCGCTTACCCGGGAAAATCTGGTTCGAACGTCTATATCCATAGGCGATATGTTAGCGCTGGCAAAAATAACCTGACTATTCAAGGTCTGAGATCTTGTGAATGACGATAGAATTATTTATATCAAATAGCTCTTTTACTTTATCAACCAGTCCTTCCCGGGCCACCAGTATAATCTTCTGTTTCCCGTTTTTGGTTGCAATAACTTTCTTTGCAACTTCATAAAACCCTTCTCCTTTCAATTCCAGCGGACCAATCTCGTCTATAATAAGCCATCCTTCTTTATTAATTGAATGGCCAATGACCCGGATAGCTTTTTCAAAATTATTTTTGCTGAATTTATATCGCCCGATCGCTAAAGTTTCCGTTTCACCTTCCATTGCTTCCATATCGAAGACCTGGTGAGTATGGACATCGAGAAATTTTCTTTCGCCATTTACTACCGGAGTTAATATGCCAAACACGTCATTTCTTTTCTCAGACCATTCAATTAATGATGTGGTCTTGCCTGTTTGTATGGGATTAGTCAGTATAAAAATATTGCTCCCGGTTGAAGGCATCAATGAATTAACAAGTACCATTTTGCTGAAACTCTTTATTCTTTTCCACCCCTTTTTATTAGATGAGCGTTTCCAGCTTTCGGTGATCAACTGTTGGGTAAAAGGTAATAATTGTAATACCTGCTGAATTTCCTCTTGTGATCGTGATCTTTTTTTTGCAGCCAGTAATGAAGTAATTGCTTTAACAATGGCCCGATGATAAATATCCAGCTCAGCACAATGATAAAAGAACGCACTAATATCCTCAGTGATATATGTGAAGGCAGCAACGGCGTCCCGATCTTAAAATAAGATTGTGCATACAATAATATAAGTATGACCCAGACGATAAATAACCCCGTTCTGAAAAATTTCCTTTTTTTGCTTCTGACCTGCAACGAAATTTCTTCCGGTCTGTTGAATACAATTCTATTTGCTTCTTCTTTATTCCACTTTTTAATTCTGCCAGGCAATAGGGAACCCTGCCAGCCAACAAATATTCCTGTAATAAAATGCAGTAACACATAGCCGGCTCCAATCAGCAAGCTGTAATTGGTCAAAGTTTTTTTTCCGGAAAGTCCATTCAGGAAATCATTGACTGCTTTCCATAGATCACTGCCATAGATGATGGTCAATGTTACTATTCTTTGCAATCCCGATTCAACCAAAGCAAGTGTTGCCAGCAATAAACAGGAAAGCTTAAACAATTTTCTGTTCCGGAATAACAATTCTCCCATCAAACCCTGGAAAAAAACAGCGATGTAGGCGGGTGGCGGCGTATACGGGCTCAGCATCATTTTAAATATGGCGACGATCATGGTCGCCTTGAGTATGGCGCCTTGGCCAGGAACATACCACCCGATCAAACAAATACAAACTACAGCACAACTGCCAACGATCAATCCTGAAACCGGGATATTGAAACCATGAATGATTCCGCCAAGCATCGCTTCACTCAGTACCCATAGTGCAATAAGGCGATAATAAATGCCGCTGTTCCCCAAAGAGGTATTTGAAATTCTATCTGAAGTCTTGCCATTCATTTCATCGACCGTAGTTTCTCTTCTCTATTTATTACTAACTTTATTGATCACGAATATAACTACATTGATACGCTTTATATTAAATGAAAAAGAAATAGCAACTGACCTTCCGCCCGGGATGGTGTTGTTGGATTTTATCCGTTATCATCAGCATTTAATGGGTACGAAGATCGGTTGCCGCGAAGGAGATTGCGGGGCATGTGCCGTGTTGGTGGGTGAGATAAAGAATGATGAATTGGTTTATCAATCCATGACCAGTTGCCTGGTGCCGATTGGTAATGCAGCGGGAAAACATATAGTAACGATTGAAGGAATTAATCATGCTGACGAGCTGAATGCAATACAAAAAGCAATGGCCGATGAAGGCGCAACGCAATGCGGTTTCTGTACTCCCGGCTTTGTTATGTCCTTGCTGGTTTTTGTTTAAGTAATAAAGAAGCAACACCACAAAATGCAATTGCGGCAGTGGATGGAAATATCTGTCGCTGCACGGGTTATAAATCTATTGAAAGGGCAGCAGGTAAAGTGGCTTCGATCATGAAAGAAAAAAATGCGGAAGAAGCTGCTTTATTTGTAAGTAGGAAAAAAATATTGCCTGTATATTTTGCGAGAAATAAAAAAAAGGTTGAAGCAATTAAATGAGGCAGCAAAGATAAGATATCAAACAGATCCAGCTTCATTAACTCAGCGACCGCATGTTGTTGGCGGCGGCACCGATCTTTATGTGCAGAAACATGATGAGATGACAAATGCTCCAATTCGCTTTGTATTTGATCATCCTGAGTTTAATGGTATAGTAAAAGAAGGTAATAAGTGTATCATCGGTCCTTCGGCAACTGTAACCGATCTTAAAGAGTCCGCCATCATCAATGAAGTCTTTCCGGAATTTCATCGCTTATGCCAAACTGGTTTCATCCACGCCTATCCGCAACATGGCTACGATAGCCGGCAATTTTATCAATGCCTCTCCTATTGGTGACTTTACTATTTTCTTTTTGGCACTGGATGCACAAATAACCCTCCTCCAAACCTCCTCTCTTGCCTCTTCGCCAAATGGTGAATCGCAAAGACTGGAGGGGGGCTTAAGAAGCATTCCCCTTCGAAAATTATATAAAGGTTATAAGCAATTGGATAAAAAACCGGAAGAGTATATTGAGCAAATATGGTTTGAGATCCCGGGCAAAGGATCATATTTCAATTTTGAAAAAGTTAGCAAGCGGACACATCTCGATATAGCGAGTGTGAATTCGGCGATGAGACTAACAATAAATAATGATATTATTCAGAGTGCCGGTATTTCTGCAGGAGGAATTGGCCCGATACCGACGTATCTGCAAAAAACTTCGGAATTTATGATCGGGAAAAAGATCGCTGAAGAACTGGTTGATAAAGTAATTGAAATAGCAAAGAACTGAGATATCGCCGATAAGCGATGCAAGAGGAAGTAAGGAATATAAAAGATTATTGCTTGGGCAATTGATCAAAGTTCATTTTATGAAACTATTTCCAAAGACTCTGGCAGAAAAAGCTTTGGGCTAAAGCCCGATTTCTATAAGATTTCTTGCCCCGGCCTTAAGGCCGGGGCAAAAGGAGAACAAAATTTACATCGGCTTTAGCCGAAAAAAATGAAGAATATAGATTCATATACACATTTCAGAGGCGAATCGGTTTACCTGGATGATATACCGGTTACCAAGGGAACACTGTATGCAGCAGTGTTTGATTCTCCTGTTGCGCATGGAAAAATAAAATCACTGGATATTGATGAGGCTTCACAGATGAATGGTGTTGTAAGAGTCTTTACCGCAAAAGATATTCCCGGTGAAAACCAGATCGGCGGCATTGTTCCTGATGAAGAATTATTGGCAAGTACTCATGTTCATTTTTGCGGAATGCCCATTGCATTGGTGGTTGCTGAAACAGAAGAAGCGGCAAGAGCGGCCGTAAAAAAAATAAAGATTGATATTGAACCGTTGCCCGTCATCACTGATCCAAGAGAAGCAAAAGAAAAAGGCGAACTGATCATTCCACCAAGAACATTTCAAATCGGTGATACAGACAATGCATGGGGTCAATGTGATTATATTTTTGAAGGAAGAACAGAGACCAACGGCCAGGAACATTTATATATAGAAACACAGGGAGCTTATGCATTGCCGCAGGAAAACGGCGCCATAAGAATTTATTCTTCCACACAGGGGCCAACAGCAGTGCAAAGAACAGCCGCAAGAGTTTTGGCATTGCCGATGAATAAAGTGGAAGTGGATACAACCAGACTTGGTGGCGGCTTTGGTGGCAAAGAAGACCAGGCAACAACATGGGGTGTGATGTGTGCACTGGCAACTTATCATTTAAAAAGACCAGTAAAATATTCATTGCATCGCATGGAAGATATGCGCATGACGGGAAAGCGGCATCCTTATTCATCTGATTTTAAAATTGGCCTGAATAAAGATTTAAAGATCATTGCTTACGAAGCAACATTTTATCAGAATGCAGGAGCGGCTGCCGATCTTTCACCGGCAGTGATGGAAAGAACATTGTTTCATTGCACCAATTCTTATTTTGTTCCGAATGTAAAAGCAACGGCTTATAGTTGCAGAACTAATTTACCGCCCAATACAGCCTTCCGTGGTTTTGGCGGGCCGCAGGGAATGTTTGTAATTGAAGCCGCGATTGCAAAAGCAGCGGAAGCATTAGATATTCCCGCATCTGAAATACAGCAAAAAAATTTATTAAAGACCGGCGATGAATTTCCTTATGGACAAAAAGCCGAAAGTGAAGCGAACGAATGCTGGAATAAAGCGAATGAATTATATGACATCGAATAAATTGAGAAAAGAAGTTGATGATTTTAATACAAAATAACAAGCTGTATAAAAAAGGGATGGCATTAATGCCGGTTTGTTTTGGTATTTCTTTTACCAAAACATTGATGAACCAGGCAAGGGCATTGGTGCATGTATATACGGATGGAAGTGTTGGCATAAGTACCGGCGCAGTGGAAATGGGACAGGGAGTTAATACCAAAATTCTGCAGGTAGCGGCTAAAATTTTTTCCATTGATCCGGCCAAAGTAAAAATAAATTCCACCAATACATGGCGAATAGCCAACACTTCTCCAACTGCTGCCAGCGCCGCAGCAGATCTGAATGGCAAAGCCACAGAAATTGCCTGCAGGGAAATTTTAAAACGATTGAAACAAGTGGCGGCGGACGAATGCCTGCCATAGCCGATATCGATAAAACCGAATTACCTCCTTTCGAAATAAAAGAAGAATGGATATATATTAATGGCAAGAAAACCGACTGGAACTGGAACAAACTGGTGATGGCTGCTTATATAAAACGAGTCAGCTTGTCTGAACATGCGCATTATGCACCGCCGGATATCCATTTCGATCCTGCAAAAGAGAAAGGGCCATCCATTTACTTATCATGTATATGGAACTGCTATCATCACGGCAACGATAGATTGTCTTCGCGGCATTTATGAAATTGATTCCGTAAAAGTGGTTCATGATTTTGGAAGCAGCATGAACTATATGGTTGACTTAGGACAATGCGAAGGCGGTATCGTACAGGGAATAGGCTGGATGACGATGGAAGAATTGCTTTATAATAAAGAAGGAAAGCTGATGACAAATGCATTGTCCACTTATAAGGTTCCTGATATTTATTCTGTGCCAAAAGAAATTTCTATTCATTTCTTGGAAACCGATAAAGACAATCTGGCTGTATTCAGAAGTAAGGCTGTTGGCGAGCCGCCATTGATGTATGGCATCGGCGCTTACTTTGCCTTGCGCAATGCGATAAAAGCATTTAATCCTGCTGCTGATATTCCTTATGATGCACCGATGACAGCGGAAAAAGTTCTTTTATCATTATACCAGAAAAAAGAAATGTTAGCTCCCGCTCAATAACAACTAATGCGAAAGTTTGGCGTTTTTGCTTCAACAATATTTATTACAATTATCATTGCGGGTGTATATGGAATCATTCATGATCAATTAACTTATTCGATCTCCCCGGAATATTTTACCAAATTCAAATACCGCCAGTTTGGTTTTGAGCCATCTCAATTTGGCGGCCACAGGCAAACCGTTGCTGTAATTGGCTTTCTTGCTACATGGTGGATGGGTTTGTACATTGGTGTTGGAATTGGATTATTGGGGCTTGGCTTCAAGGGTCATGTTGCTATGAAAAGGGCAATTATTACATCAATTAAAATTGTTTTCGTTACTGCTGTAGTTTTTGCGGTACTCGGTTTTTTATGGGGTAAATTTCACCTGGCAGGATCAGAAGTAGATTGGTGGTTCCCTGATGATCTTCTCGACAGAAATCATTTCATCATAGTAGGGTCTATTCATAATTTCAGCTATCTCGGCGGAGTTATCGGCTTCGTAATTGCTTTTATTTTTATGATCCTAAAAATTATTCTCCTAAGAATGGAGGAGAGGAAAAGTTGATTTTACTCTATCACCTTCAGCTTCGACACCATTATACTGACACAAAGACCAAAGAGCGCCATCACGGCAAAAGAATAACGAAGACTTGAGATTTGTGCAATATATCCGATCAAAGGCGGTCCCAGTAAAAAACCGAGAAATCCAACGCTGGATACTCCCGCCAGCGCCATGCCCGGCGAGGTTTTCGCTGATCTTGCTGCTGTGCTGTATATCGTCGGGATCACAGATGAAACACCTAAGCCGACAATCAGAAATCCTAAAGTAGCGGTGACCAGATTTGGAAATAAAACTGCGATCATCATTCCTGCAAAGACAAGGAGACCGCTAACCTGCAATAATTTTTTTCTTCCAACCCGTGCAATGATCGCGTCACCGGTAAAACGACCCGTTGCCATCATGATCATAAATGTTACCAGCCCCAGTGTCACCAGCGAATGCGGCGTCCTGACCACTTCCCGGAAATAAACCCCGCTCCAGTCAAACATAGTACCTTCTGCGGCAAGGCTGCAAAAAGCAATAATGCCCAGCCTCACCAGCAAACCTTCTGGTTTTGAAAAAAACTTTTTCCTCACTGCCGGCGCAGAAGTTCCGGCGATAAGATATCTTCTTGCGACAAGGGCGATGATAAATACCATGGCAGCTACGATAATGAAATGCTGTCGCGGTGTCAACCGCAAGTTCATCATCAGCAATCCCGTCAATGCTCCGCTAAACCCGGCTACGCTCCACACTCCATGAAACGTCGTCATGATGGGACGGCCGTACATTTTTTCTGCCAGCACACCCTGCGTGTTTACCGATATATTTGACATATTTCCCACGAGACCAAAAATGAATAAAGCCAATGCCAGTTGCCAGCCGGTAGTTGCCCATCCTATATTTGTTAATTCAATAGCATAAAGAAGGATGGCAAACGATAAAATAGTTTTACTTCCGTACTTAGTAACCAGGCGACCAGATACAGGCATCATCAATAATTGCCCTATGGGTAAAGCAAGCAATATGCTGCCCAGCTCTCCTTCACTCAACTGAAGTTTTGTTTTGATATCGGGTATCCGGCTTGACCAGGACATAAATGAAAACCCCATGCAGAAATAAAATGCTGATATGGCTATCCGCATGGTCAGCCTCGAAACATTTTCTGCCGGAGAAACTCCTGTGATTGTATTGATAAAAAACCGTTTGACGATTGCAGGGCGATTTACCGTATTAGTTTTATCTGCCATAATCCATCCACTTCAATTAGCAATATTTCATACGGCTCGCGGGACTTGTAAAGATAATTGATATTTATAGTCCCTTTATGTGTGTTTGACAAAACAAACGTTTCCGGTTAGCAATCAAATCCATTAAATTTATTGCCGATGCGCAATATGTCATGCTGGAAGCTGATCAGCCAAAGCCTGGAACAACAAGTTCCGGTAATGCTTTTATATGTTCTGGAAAGTAAGGGCAGTAGCCCCGGCCGGCAGGGATTTTTTATGGCTGTCAATAGAATCGGAGAAATGGAGGGCTCGATCGGCGGCGGCATTATGGAACATAAGTTTGTAGAAATGGCGAAAGAGAAGTTGCGGGTTTCGGATTTCGGGTTAGGAGATGGAGAAGTTCGCAAACAATTTCACGATAAAGAAGCGGCGAAGAATCAGAGCGGGATGATCTGTTCCGGCGAGCAAACGATCCTGCTATATGCAGTAAAAGATAAAGACCTCTCCGCGGTAATTAATATTATCGTCTCTTGCGAAAAAAACAAAAACGGGACACTTATCCTTTCGCCGAACGGGCTACAGTTTGATAATGATATTCCGGGAAAAGATTTTGAATACTCTTTTGAAACAGAAGATAATTGGTTTTATAAAGAAAAGACGGGTTATAAAAACCAACTATTCATTGTCGGCGGCGGTCATTGTGCATTGGCTTTTTCCAAACTGATGCGGTCAATGGATTTTTATATACGAGTATATGACGAAAGAAAGGATTTAAAAACAATGATGGAAAATGATAGCGCTCATGAAAAATATTTTATCAATGACTATAGCGAATTAAAAAACATCATTTCTTCCAACAACAACCATTATGTAGTTATCATGACCTTTGGCTATCGTCCCGACGATGTGGCATTAAGAGCTTTAATGGACAAAGACTTTAAATATATCGGCTTACTTGGAAGTAAGAAAAAGATTGAAAAGATGTTTGATGATTACAGGAAAGAAGGAATTGCAGAGGAAAGATTGCAACGCATTTATACCCCGATCGGTCTTTCCATCAAAAGCCAGACGCCGGAAGAAATTGCCGTGAGCATTGCAGCAGAGATCATTAAGGTAAAAAACAGTTAGATCCTCTTTAATTCTTTCTTTGTCATTTCATTTTCTACATTCCCTGTATTCAATGTTGAAGCCGGCTCAAACAACATGATCTCTACTTCTTCTTTGGCGACGGGCCTGTGTTCTACCCCTTTTGGCATAATTAAAATTTCACCGGCATGCACAGTAACAGTTTTATCCCGCATCTGCATATCAAACCTTCCCTTCACCACATAAAACAATTCATCTTCGTGTTCATGATGATGCCAGACAAACTCTCCTTTGAACTTAACAAGCTTCACGTGTTGCCCATTCAGCTCACCAACGATCCGCGGATTGAAATAATCGCTGAATGACGACAGTTTTTCCGAAAGGTTAATTTTATTCATGGGTATAAAAATAAAAAAAGTCCCGTTGCGACGGGACTTACTAACTCATTAATGATTTTTTAATAGAAGAATTGTTCTTTTACGATCTTTCCATCCTTCACCTCATAGACGGCGACCTCATCCATCTTCATTCTTCCGGCTCCTTTCAGGGTTACATCCATTCCCATCGCAAAAGCAATATGGTTGCCTCCTACAATAGGATCACCTACCCATCCGCCGTGCATTTCTTCCACCATCGAATTCCACATCTCAGCTTTTTTCTTGATGTTGTCAATTCCTTCCGTGGATTGTAATCCCTGTGCATGAGGCGGCTCAATGCTTTTGCAATCTTTACTGAACATTTCGTCCTGGACTTCCATCCATTTGTTTTCTTTAAAGAGCTCCGACATACGATTGGCAATTTCCTGCGTAGTCATCACAGCTTCCAGTGTTGGCATAACAAACGTTTTAGAGTTTAAAAAAAATTAGGACAGAGAAGCTACGACAATTCCGAATCATCAAAAATTAAATAATTATGAAAGCCGAAATTTACAGGATGAACTTAGCAAGGGTTCAATTTTTTCAAAACCCTATGTCAAAATTTTTATTCATCCCTGTCGTTATTTTCCTGGCAAGTTGTTCCGTCAGCAATAATCCTATACGCAAAGACGTGAGGAGACTACAAAGAGGCGCCATCACGGAAGACACCAGCTATGTATATGCGCTGCCCTGGAAAAAAGGGAAAGCTTTCCGGCTGACACAAGGATATTTTGGTTCCTTCACACATAAAGAACGAATTGCTTTGGATATCGGCATGCCCAGTGGCACGAAGGTCTGTGCGGCAAGAGATGGAGTTGTGATAAGACTGAAAGAAGACAGCGATCGTGGGGGCTTCAACAAAAAATACAGGCGGGATGCAAACCTGGTAGTTATTGAACACCCGGATGGATCGAGGTCCGGTTACTGGCATTTGCAACAGAATGGTGTGTTGGTAAATGTTGGAGATACGGTGAAAAAAGGACAGGTCATTGCCCAGAGCGGGAAAACAGGCTATTCTTCCATGCCGCATCTTCATTTTTTTGTATTAAAACCCGGCAAAAGCAACTGGCAACAAATACCGACAAGATTTAAAACAGCAAGAGGGATAACCTATCTGCGGCCATGGAGAAAATACCGTAATCCAAATCAATAGTCTCTATTTTTGACAAAACACTTTTTTGTCAATACACGAAATATACCAGCAGTTCTTAACTGATCTTGGCCAAACAACATGGTATGAATATGTAGCTGTCTTTGCGGGTATTGCCAGTGTCTGGTTCAGCCGTATTGAAAATATTCTTGTCTATCCGGTCGGGCTTGTTAATACCATCATTTATATTTTTATAAGTGTAAAAGGAAGCTTACTCGGCGAGGCCAGCGTTAATTTTTATTACACGGTGATGAGTATTTACGGGTGGATATTATGGACAAAAAGAAATAAACAGCACGAACTTGTTGTTCATATTTCTTATTCTGATAAAAGATGGTGGGCCTACCAGGTTTTATTCTTTGCAGCTTTTTATATCGTGATCTTTATTTCTTTAACATCATTGAAAAAAAACTTTGCTCCCGGGGCCATTCCCTGGGCTGATGCCTTTGCTTCTGCCACGGCCTTTACCGGTATGTGGCTGATGACAAAGAAAAAAGTCGAGAGCTGGTGGTGGTGGATCGCTACCAACATTGCTTCTATTCCTTTGTACTTTGTAAAACACTATGTTTTTACCAGTGTGTACTATTTGGTATTGCTGGTAATGGCAGTATTTGGATTGATAGAGTGGATGCGGAGAACAAAAAAAGCGATCCCGCAATATGCGGAACCGCTTTCGATTTTTAAAAATCAATCCTAATTCACCATGATCTCCTGGTTGGATGATTCTTTACCCGCAATGACAGGTAATGAAACCTGCAACACACCATCCACATACTTTGCGGAAATGTTTTGAGTGTCAATGTTGTCGTCCAGCGTAAAGGTCCTGACAAAACCTCCCCGGCTGTATTCCCGCATGATCCATTCGGGACGCGGGAAACCTTCGGGTGGTGTGTAGGTAATAGTTAGTTCATTTCCTTTAACACCAAGGTTGAAATTCTCCTTGATGCGCCCGGGAGCGAATACCAGCATTTCAAAACTGGTGTCCGTCTTGTAAATGTTCACGGCAGCTCTTTGCATAGAACGGATAAGCAGGTGCCGGTTCCTGCTTCCGGAGTAATTGCCTTTTGCGGCACATGACTGATTGTAGTACATGTTACTTTGTTTTAAGTGAAAAAAATAAATATCACAACTAATAACATCGCAACGGATAAACTGTTCGAAAGTCCTGAACTACTCCGGTGAAACAACAAACATTATCTTTAACCCAATGATTAGATCGGTGAAACAACAATCATTACGACCAGCATATAAATGGATCTATTTTTTTATCGGGCTGGCTGTGCTGGTCAATTTCAGCGGGTTGTTCGTAACCATTATGGATCCGGATGCGGGTGTATATGCATCCCTTTCCAAAAACATGGTGGTGCGAAATAATTACCTCGGGCTTTACTTCCAGGGAAATGACTGGTTAGACAAACCGCATTTCCCTTTTTGGGTCACAGCCGCATTCTTTAAAGTATTCGGGATACATACATGGTCGTATAAATTGCCTGGCATCCTGTTCGTACTACTTGGCGCTTGCTATACTTATCTTTTTGCAAAACAACTTTATAATAATACGATCGCTCTATGGTCAGTTTTTATTTTGCTGACAGCAGAACATATCATCATTTCCAACAGTGACGTCCGGGCAGAACCTTTCCTGACAGGTCTGATCATTGCGTCTATTTATCATTTTTATATTTCATTAAAAAAGAAAATCAGTTGGCATCTTATTGCCGCATCATTTTTTGCAGCCTGCGCGGTAATGACAAAAGGGCCATTCGCATTGATACCAATAGGTGGAGCTATCGCAGGCGAGCTGATCATCAAAAGAAACTGGAAAGAGCTGTTTCATTGGCGCTGGCTGATCGCCATTATTTTGATAGCCCTTTTCATAATTCCGGAATTATACAGTTTATGGTACCAGTTCGACAGCCACCCGGAAAAAACGGTCTTTGGAAAAACAAATGTATCCGGTATCCGTTTTTTTCTATGGGATAGCCAGTTCGGCCGTTTTTTAAACACAGGTCCTATTAAAGGGAAAGGCGATCCGTTTTTCTTTATTCATACTTTATTGTGGGCTTTTCTTCCCTGGTCGCTAATCATGTACGCATCATTGATTGACAAATTCAGGATAGGGGCAAAAAAAATAAATTATAAGCAGCAGGAATGGTTTACACTTGTTGGCAGCCTTCTCACTTTGCTTATTTTTTCTTTGTCAAAATTTCAATTGCCGTATTATTCGAATATCATTTTTCCCTTATTGGCGATTCTGACTGCTCAATATTTCTGGAAAATTCAAAACACAACCGCCGGCCTATTCAAAACAATTCAATACAGCATCATTGTTATTTTATTTACAGGCGGAATACTGTTACAAATATTTTATTCCCCGGTTTTTCCATCCGTTTTTCTACTGCTCATTGTCATATTCGTCGTTTTTCTACTTTTCGTTGTTAAGCGCTGGCTGAAGCTTTCCGGTAACCAGGCCGTGTTTTATCGAACAGGACTTGCAGCAATTGCTTTGAATTTATATCTCAACTGGTTCTTTTATCCTGATCTGCTGAAATATCAATCTGGTTCCGAAGCCGCATTTTATATCAATGAAAAACATCCGGGCCTGCCTGGAATTTGTTTAGGTATTTATTCTCCCGCATTTGAATTCTACCTGGAGGATGGCTGGATCAAATCAGATACTTCAATATTAAGAGAACAGCCGCTGCAGGGCGTTTTATTTATTACACAAGATGAGATGGATCTTATAAAACAACGCAGTATTCACTACGAGTTTTTAAAAGAGCTGGATGAATTTCATGTCACCATACTAACATTAAAATTCATTAATAAGAAAACCCGGAGTAAAGAATTGCGGAAGAATTACCTCATTAAGTTGCTATAATCTTCAGGAGTATTTTATTCTTATTTAAAAAATAATTCATTTTTTCCAAAACCAATGCTGGGGGAATACCTGTTATACATGGTCGCGTCAGGCATGTCGTCTTACGATGATTGGCGGCGCTTACGCAAGGCGAACAGGGTAAGCCCAAATAAAAAGGTTCTGCATTACCGCCAAGCGGCAAATATAAGTTGGGCGTTTCGGGACCAAATAATACAAATACTTTTAAGTCAGTGACCGATGCGAAATGGGCTGGCCCGGAATCGTTGGTAAGCATGCAGGCACTCAAAGAATACAACGGTACCAATTCATCAAATGAAAAAAAGCCGGACGAATTGATACATCTTTTGTCAGCAATAGAATCCACTACCTCCTGCACATAAGCTTTTTCCGCCGGTGCACCGGTGGCTATGATAATTATATTGTCAAACCGACTCAATAGTCGTCTCCCTACTTCTGCGAAATTTTCCTGCGGCCATCTTCTTTGGGGCAGCATATCGGATGCATTCGCATTTAAAAGGACAACAGTTTCATTGTTCCATTGAGGATATAACTGGCGAATCTTGTTTTTTACATTCTCTTTTGATTCGCCTGTTACAGTTGCCTTTGTCAATTGTATTTCACCAGGCGAGATTGGAACAGTTGAATAAGGGTTATCAAAAAGCCCCAGCGCTTTATTGACCAATGAAATAAAATTGATGGCGATATGTACGTGCGGATTGTATCTCACGGGGCGATTAACAAGATTACCCCGGTATAATCCTTCGTCATGAAAGTTGGTAAACCCGATGCGTGATCTTGCGCCGCTAAAAAAACTGAGTAACGCAGTAAATCGTGAAAATAATTCAAGATCTATAACAGTAGATATTTTTTTCTTTCTGCACCAGGCCATGAACCTGAAGATATCTATCACCAAACTCCAGAAATTGTCTGCCTTCATTTTAAAAACATTTGCTTCCGGTACCGTTTGCAATATCTCAAGGCTCTTATAATTTTTTTTAAATATGGCAAAATAGAGTTCGGCGTTTCCTTCCTGTTTTAGTTTTCGCATTGCGGGGTCAACGATGATCGCACTGCCCATTTCCGATAATTCAATGAATAGTGTTCGCCGGAGATCGGGTTTACGTTTTTTTGCCGAACGAAGCCTGTCCGACAACCAACGGAAGGGACTAATAATAAAACAAACAGGAACTCCCGCCCACTTGTCTATAGAACGCATTGTACTTACCTTCATAAGAATCTTAGATCAAAAATTGAATGCAAAAGTAGAGTAATTCATTGTTTGGATGAAGGCAAAAGAAATTAAAAAGATAGTTGTCATTGGACCTGAGAGTACAGGCAAAAGCACTTTATGCCAGCAATTAGCAGCGCATTACGACACGGCATGGTGCCCGGAGTATGCAAGGGAATATTTATTGAAAAACGGAACCGATTATACCTACGACGATCTTCTTGAAATTGCAAAAGGACAAATAGAATTGGAAGAAAGAACAATCAATAACTGGCAATTAACTATTAAAAATAAACCTTCATCAGCCAACTCACCACCCACTACTCACCATTCCCCCCTTTTCATAGACACCAATATGTATGTTATGAAAGTCTGGTGTGAGTTCGTTTTTGGCAAATGTCATCCCTTTATTCTTGAGCAGATCGAAAAAAGAAAATACGAGCTATATTTATTGTGCAATGTTGATCTGCCGTGGGTAAAAGATGAATTGCGTGAATATCCCGACCTTGAAACAAGGCAAAAGCTTTATATGATCTATAAAAATATTATGAGTATGCAACCAGTTCCCTGGGTTGATATAAACGGAAGCTTTGAAGAACGATTGCAGAAAGCCATTGCAGCCGTGGATGAGTTTCTAAAAAATAAAATTCGCTGATCTCATTTTTTATAGTCAATTATTCGTTGTACATCCGGGTCAGATTCAAGGTTATTCATTTGACCCATTATCCATCCTGACCTTGATAAGATGTAAGATGAAGGTGGTTTCACTTTATATCGTTTGGGATTAGGGAGACAAGCCGCTATCATCGCCGCCTCCTGCCGGGTTAAATTCTTCGCCGATTTACCAAAATATTTTTGCGCGGCCATCTCAATCCCGAAGACGCCATCGCCTGTTTCAATTACATTCAGATAAACTTCGAGTATTCTTTTTTTACCCCATATCAGCTCGATCATAAAAGTAAAATAAGCTTCCAGCCCTTTCCGGATAAAACTTTTTCCCTGCCAGAGAAAAACATTCTTCGCCACCTGCTGACTGATCGTGCTGGCGCCATGCACACGACCGGGCTTTCGCTTATTATACGCCATTGCCTTTTTAATATTCTTCCAGTCAAACCCGCTATGGTCGGGAAATAATTGATCTTCCGAAGAAATAACAGCCAGCTTTGCATTATATGAAATGGCATTGCGGCCGATATAATCTCTTTTCAATCCATGCCCTGTAACCCAACTTACAAATTGTGTGATGGTTATTGGTGGGTTTATCCATTTCAGCAAAACGATATAGACAAGCTGCGCAACAAATAAAATGATAAAAATCCTTTTTATCCACCGCCAGAGTTTGGGAAAAAATCCTTTAGTTGTCATACGAAGCTGCAATATTAAACAACTAAATCATTATGGATGTATCAAAAAGATCTTAATGGTTGTTGCGGAAGATAAAAGTCAAGCACCTGCAGTTGAAATTTTTTGCCGACACGGAATTTTTTCCGGGTGAATGACCGGATAAGCCTGCCGCCAAAATGTTTTATCAATAATGGGCCATAACCTATGACAAGGCCGGCGATCAATGCCTCTTTAATTTTTGCCTGTTTACTGATCGTGAGCCCGGCGGTTGTGAGAGCGGCTCCCCCTCCGATCAACAGTATGGTTTTAATATCAGGGAATGGCTTTTTTGGTTTTGCTGGCAGCAATACCTCCTTGATCAATGGCCTATGAACGGGCCGGCCATCAATGAATATCGTATCGTTTCTTAATAATGTTATAGTCCCTTTTCTATAACTGCCGTCTTTTAGTTTTAAATTGATGTCATCTCCTTCCGCATAGATGACCTTTTTTTTAAACCCTTTTTTTACGAATAGAAATCCTTGCTGCGAAAAAGAAAATACCGAAGGCAAAAGAAAGATGCTAAAGAAAATTGCTTGCAGCCGGTTCATGATCAAACTTACAAAACCGGCCTTTCACAATTTGTTAATGCAGTTGTTATATTATTTTTTTAATAATAAGAAGATCCCACACTATAGCCAGACCAAGCACCATAAGGATCAGACCGTTGATGCGACTAATAATATGAATATTGTGCGGTGTGAGACGATTCCGGATCTTGCCGGCAAGCATGACCTTTGCAATATCTGTTCCCAGAACGAAGGCAAGACAGGTGGAAAAAATGATTATGCGTTCCTGGATAGTGTGTTCAATAGTGCCGGTTGAAGCAGCCACCCAGAATATAAATACGGCAGGGTTCAGGGTATTCATTAAAAAGCCGGACACAAATATTTTGGCATAGTCGCTTTTTCGAAATTGAAGCATGGGTTGGTTGGCATCTCTCAGTTTTATTTTTTTGAAAAAAAAGTAATATATACCAAGCGACACTAAAAAAATACACCCCGCTATCCCGATCTCTACCATATAGGTTGTAAGCTGACTAAATAACTGTGTAAAAACTGTACTTACCAATACCAGTGAAATATCGCTCAAAGAAACACCGAGCACAAAAGCCATCCCTCCCCTGTGCCCGTTATTCAAACTTTGCTTGATAATAGAAAACAGAACGGGACCTACCGACAGGCTTAACCAAACGCCAAGTGTAAGTCCTTTAAGCAGCGCCTCGATCATTAAAACAAATTACTATTAAAAATAAAAACCTCTCAGCAAGAGGTTCAGCTTCGCTATCTGTTCAGAGTTTGCTGGTTTGTAAGAATTGCTCCCATTCTTCCAGCATCTTTCCTTTCATTACCCTGGGAAATTTATGCTGATCCCCAAGCTTGCCCTTCTTTTCCATGAATTGCATAAATTTTTCTTCGGGCAAAACTTCGAGAAAGACTTCTTTTAGTGCAGAGTCTCTTTCGGTGGCATAATCATCGTTAAGTGTTCGTAGTGTCTCATCAATGCGTATTCGCAATTTCTCGGGATCCACTGCATCGTCAGTAACAACATACCATTTATGCGCAAAAAGATTTTCGTATGGTAACCCGGCCACCGTATATTCCGGGATACTGATGTTAAGCTCTTCGCTCACCTTCGCGATAGCGCTGTTCATATTTTCAACACTCAGGTGTTCTCCTACTAGACTGAGAAAACTTTTCGTGCGGCCCGAGATGATTATTTCGCCTTTTTCCGGGTTGGTAAATTTTACCGTATCGCCAAGCAGGTATCGCCATACTCCTGAATTGGTACTCATCAGCAATGCATAGTCCTTTCCCTTTTCTACTTCATGTATCATTTTTGCGTCTGGCATGTCCACCATCTTTCCTTCAGCATCAAAATTTTTATCGTCAAACGGAACAAACTCAAAAAAGATATTGTTGTTAATGATGAGATTGATACCGCTGGTACCTCTTGCCCGATAACCAAGAAACCCTTCACTGGCCATATAGTTTTCTACATACACGATGGATTTTCCCAACAGTCTTTCAAAACCTTTTTTATATGGCTCGAATGAAACGCCTCCATGAACAAAAAAACTGAAGTTGGGCCATACCTCGTGAATGTTTTTTACTTTATAACGTTCTATCACCATCTCCATACACATCTGGCACCAGGCAGGAATGCCTACGATATAACCGATATCCCATTCCTTTGCATGTTCAACAATTTCGGTCAGTTTTACATTCCAGTCTTTGATTGCAGCTATGCGACCGCCTGGTTTATAAAATGTCTGGAACCAAAAGGGTCGTTTCTTCGCCAATATACCGCTGAGGTCACCTGCATACCATCCTGCTTTTCCTTTTGTAAGATCAGTGGCTCCGCCAAGCATTAAAAAACCCTTGGTAAATGCTCTCCTGTTTGCATCTTCATTTCCTAATAAACTGATGAATTGCTTTATATAATTGACCGTATTGCTGCGGATCAGGTCCTGTGTTACGGGAATGTATTTACTAGCTGCACCGGAAGTTCCGGAGCTCAATGCATAATACTTTATTTTGCCCGGCCATGTGACATCGGGTACTCCATCGAGGGTCTTCTTCCACCAATCTTCATAGATCTTATCGTAATCATATACAGGCACCAATTGCTGAAATCGTTTTCCCGGATGCTGGCTTAATAAAATATCATCAAAACGATATTGCTGTCCAAATTCCGTGAACTTAGCTTTTTTTAATAACCTCTTCAGGACCTTTACCTGTTGACGATGTGCGTCCCTGGGAGGAATCCGTAATGCCTTTGCGATACCCTTTGGTAGTTTTATGTCAAGAATCGTTGCCATTGATCCGAAAAAGTTGGTTATTAAAGTTACGCAATGTTAGATGAAAACAGCGGGAATATAAGTGCAGATTTAATTTTCTCAGCTTCCGAGATTCCGGTACATTCTTTTTATTAATTTAAGATCGTTCATCGGAGTATAATCCCTCGCATACCAATAATCTACCATTTGTAAACTTTCTGTTGGAAGTTGTTGCGCTGATGAGTTGGACGTTCCATTACAAGCTATCACTGCTTTTCGCAATGGCGGAAGATCTTTTTCAATCACAGCATACCCGATCCACGTTTTTTTTCCAAATAAAACAACAAAACATCTGCCCAGGAAAGAAAAAGGTTTTTTTACAATAAATAAATGGATCGGAAAGGCTATAAGTCCGGCTAATGCAATTGCTATATCCATTATCCTTTTCAATCTTCGGTTATGCGGATGGCTTAACTTAAAACCATTTTCTTTTGAAACAAATTCACCGGAACTATCTTTTGAATTACTACCAACTATACTCCTGCTTCCGGAAGCATGAAATTTTATAGTTGTTTTTCCGGCTAATTGCTGAATTGATTCGGTAATATCTTTAAAAGAAAGCGTCCCTTCACAAAATATCACTTCGCGAAAAGGAACAATTCCTGAAAGCAATTGTACTTTTTTCCAATATCCAATTCCCGATATGTCATCTTCAGCCACCGCTACCCTGCCGATCACCCGCTCCTGTAAACCGGCATCTTTCAATAACTGTAAAGTTCTTTCATATTCCTCCTTCGACCCGACAATCAAGGTGTTGGGTTTATCTTCTTTTTCGTTTCCCGCTTTAATGATCCCGGCAGCTAAAAGTATCCAACGCAGGAACCCTATCAATAAAAAAGCAAGAAATGCCCCAAATAAAATAATCCCTCTTGAAAACCTGTATCGCTCCGGCAACAGAGCATAGGCGGCCAATAAAACAATGGTTGCTATCAATGTTGAACTTACTAATTCTGATCGCTTATACCATTTATCATACAATCCGGCATAGTAAGCTGTGATAAGATAAAAAACAGTAAATGCCGGGAATGAGATCCACAACAATTTATCTTCATAACGGGTATCGGGTCTTACATATTCATTCCAGATATTTTTCATCGCCCAGAATGAAAGCAGTATCAATCCAGCATCTATCAACGGGAGTCCTATGCGTCGAATAAAATTTCCAATCGCCGTCATGCCTGCCCTGAACCAGATAGCCAGGTAAATCAAAAAACCGAATGTTCCTGATTTGCCGCCTCCATAATGCTTACCAACAAAAACACTCATGGCTGTATAAAACAGACGAACGTAATTCAGGCTTCCCTTTCTCGTACTCTCACCTTTAAAATGAATGATATTACTTCCTGAAAAATAATAATTCTTATAGCCTGCTTTCTGAACCCGGAAACTCAGGTCAACATCTTCGCCATACATGAAAAAGACCTCATCAAATCCGCCGATTTTATCCAGCACTTCCTTTCTCACCATCATAAAAGCCCCGGCTAATACATCAACTTCATGGTCTTTGTTCTCATCCAGGTAACCTAAATGATATTTGGAAAATGTTTTTGATCGTGGAAAAAGTTTTGCCAACCCAAATAATTTATATACGGATGTTCGCGGCGATGGAAATGATCTTTTAGATTCTTTTAAAAAATTACCGCTGCCATCCAGCATTTTTATTCCCAGAGCGCCAGCATCGGGATGTGATTCAAAAAAAGCAATACATTTTGTAAAACAATCTTCAGGGACTATCGTATCGGGATTTAAAAACAAGATATATTTTCCTTTTGCCTTTTTTAGTCCCTGGTTACAGGCTTTTGCAAAACCAAGATTCTGGGTGTTTGATAAAAAATTAATCTCCGGGAAATGCGGCTGAAGATAACTGAGGCTGTTATCGGAAGAGTTGTTGTCAATGACTATTGTTTCCGCGTCCAACCCGGCCATAGCTTTTTGCACAGAACAAAGGCAATGCTCTAAAAAATGGCGGACATTATAATTGACTATGATAACAGATAACAACAAGAATATATAAGTATGAAATACGAAGTACGAAGTTTTTAAGAACAGTGCAAAATGCGGAACTATCTGCGAAATCCTTCGAATCTGTGAAATCCGTGTTTATCTTTGCCCATGCTTAAAAATGTCCTTGTTGAGGCTGTGATAGCCGGAGCCGCTGAACTTAGCCGTTTTTTTAATAACCCTTTTAAGATCTCGCATAAGGAAGGAGTAAATAATCTCGTAACCGAAGCTGACCATGCTTCTGAAGCGGCTATCATTGAAGTCATCAAAGCCAATTTTCCGGAACATAGTTTATTAACCGAGGAGACGGGCACCCTTATCCAGGATTCGGAATACAAATGGATCATTGACCCGATTGACGGAACTGTAAATTTTGCCCATGGCATTCCTATTTGCTGCATATCGGTGGCTATTGAAAAAAATGAAGAAATTATCATGGGTGCTGTTTATAACCCCAATATGAATGAATCTTTTTTTGCAGAAAAAGGATGTGGCGCCACATTAAATGAAAAAATTATTCGTGTCAGCGAGCAAACTGAAGTTATTAAATCCTGTCTCGTTACTGGTTTCCCTTATACTTATATTAATATGCCAAATGGACCTTTAGAAATATTCGAGCGTTTTATCCGCAAAGGTATTCCCGTGCGGCGATTGGGTTCTGCTGCTATTGATCTATGCTGGGTAGCAGCGGGCAGATTTGATGGTTTTTATGAACATAAATTGGAGGCATGGGATAGCGCTGCGGGCTTTTTGATCGTTGAAGAAGCGGGGGGTAAGGTGACGGATTTTAATGGCGATAAATTTTCTGTTTACCAGCATCGTATTTTGGCTACTAATGGAAAAATTCATGACGAGATGCTCGAATGGATCAATCGTAAACTTTAGATTTCGGATTTTAGATTTCAGATTTATGGATAAGGCAGAACTGAAAGAACGATTAAAATGGCTCGCTGTAAAGACTGCAAGGCTTTGCTTAAAGCTGTCGTATAACCAGGCCAATAAGATTTACCTCGGCCAGCTTATCCGATGTTCATCAACGTCCGCCGCAAATTATAATTCCGCCTGCAGAGGAAAATCGAAAGCCGATTTTATCAATAAATTAAAAATAGTTGAGGAAGAATTAGACGAAACATTGTTTTTCTACGAAATGCTTGCAGAGTTCAATGACCCGTTCAAAAAAGAGTTGCGTGAATTATATAAAGAAGGAAACGAGTTGCCATCAATCATCGTGGCCTCAATAAATACTGCTAACAGTAATCTGATCAAGGAGGCGGCGCAAAAAATCCCAAATCCCAAATCTAAAACCTAAAATGGAATCAAGGACAGAAATATCTTCTCTAGGTGAATTTGGTTTGATTGACCACGTTACAAAAAACATTGAGTTGCAAAATGCATCGTCTGTAGTAGGTGTCGGAGATGATGCTGCCGTTATAGATCATTTTGGTAAACAAACTGTCATTACAAGTGATCTGCTTGTAGAGGGTGTTCATTTTGATCTTATATATACTCCCCTGAAACATCTTGGCTATAAAAGTGTAGTGGTGAATCTCAGTGATATCTATGCGATGAATGCTATACCAACGCAGATCATACTTGCACTTGCCATCAGCAATCGTTTCAGTCTTGAGGCTATTGACGAGTTTTATGAAGGCGTATATGCGGCCTGTGAAAAATATGGTGTTGACCTTGTAGGCGGTGATACCACATCCTCACAAAAAGGTTTCATAATATCAGTAACAGCCATCGGAGAAGTGACTCCGGATAAATTTGTAAAAAGAAGTACAGCACAAAAGGGTGACTTGCTTTGTGTGAGTGGTGATCTTGGCGCCGCATATGTTGGCTTATTATTTTTAGAAAGGGAGAAAAAAATTTTCCTCGAAAGTCCCGGTGTGCAGCCCGATTTAGAAGGCGAATCGTATGTAATAGGTCGTATGCTGAAACCCGAAGCACGAAAAGATATTATTGATTTTTTTGTTCAAAGCAATATCATTCCCACCTCAATGATAGATGTAAGTGACGGGCTGAGTTCCGAGATACTGCATATTTGTAAAGAAAGCAATCTTGGTTGTGTGCTATACGAGGAAAAGATACCGGTCGCGGAAGAAATGAAAAAAGCAGCGTTCAAATTTGAAATAGATCCTACTGCTTGTGCGTTAAGTGGTGGCGAAGACTATGAATTGCTGTTCACGATCCCTCAATCGGAATATGAAAAACTGGTACTAAATGAAAATATAAGCGTAATAGGATATATGACCGAGGCGGAACAAGGCGCAAATATTATAACAAAAGGTGGCGGCAAACACGCTATCACTGCGCAGGGCTGGAACCATATGAAACAATAAACAATGAGCAGTTGGCAGTTGACAAACTATAGAAACATCTTCAAGTTCACCCGATTTTTCACTTATTGCCTGTTGCCGGTTTCTTGTTTTCTTACAGGATGCGGCAGCGGCAGATCGTCGTTTTCTCCAAATAAAAAATATTCTTTGACCCAGGTTCAAAAAGACTATTCTATCTATCAAAATCTGTTGGAAGAGGCGCACCCGGGTTTATATTGGTACACCGGCAAGGATAGTATGGACTATTATTTTAAATGGGGACAGCAGCATTTGAGAGATTCGATGACGGAACCCGAATTCCGCAGAGTATTAAATTATGTTACATCCAAGATCGATTGTGGTCATACTTCCGTCAGGTTTTCCAAATCTTATTCAAAATACCAGGATACGGTTGCAATATGGAGAATATTTCCGCTTAGTATGAAAATATGGGATGACACGATGGTGGTGGCCGCAAATCTTAACCGTAAAGACTCTATATTAAAACGTGGAACAGTAATTACAAAGATCAACGGCAAAAGTTCCAACCAAATTATTGATACGCTATTCAACTTTCTCTCCACGGATGGCTATAACAGGACACATAAATTTCAAACATTAAGCAATCGTGGTTTTTTTGGATCTCTGTATTCTTCGATATTCGGTTATTCTCAAAAATATAATATTGAATATTTAGATAGTACAGGGCAGCCCAACTCCGTGATCATTCCTATTTATTATCCCGCATTTGATACTGCTACCCGTGCATCCATATTACCAATAACGAGATTGCCTCAGCCGTCAAAAAAAGAAAGAAAGCAACGACGGCTTAATTCCGTGCGGCTTTTAAAAATTGATACGACAGAGCACACGGCTTTTATGGACCTTGGCTCTTTTGGCCGGGGCTATGGATTAAAGGGATTTTTCAGGCGCTCTTTTAAAGCATTACAAAATAACAAGATCGGTTATTTGATAATTGATGTCCGCGGCAATGGCGGTGGTAGTGTGACCAATTCAACGAACCTTTCCCGTTATATTACTGATCATGAATTCAAAGTCGGTGATTCATTATATGCTATCGCAAAAAGAAAAAAATACAGCCGCTATATTCAAAATGATTTTTTTAACCGCCTGTTCATGACATTCTTTACCAGGAAGCGGAGCGACGGGTATTATCATTTCCGGTATTTTGAAAAACATTATTTCAAGCCAAAAAATAAAAATCATTTTGACGGTAAGGTCTATATTCTCACCGGCGGTAATTCGTTTTCAGCCACTACTTTGTTTGTAAGCTCGGTAATGAACCAGGATAATGTAACAGTTGTAGGAGAAGAGACCGGTGGTGGCGCTTATGGAAATACGGCCTGGCTGATACCTGATGCAACGCTGCCGGAAACAGGCGTTCGATTTCGTTTGCCATTATTTCGTTTGGTAATTGATAAGAACATGCCAAAAAATGGTAAAGGAGTTCAACCCGAAGTAGAATCCAAACCAACGGTCCGGGATATCCGGCGGGGCGCTGATTATAAAGTCGAAAAAACTCTTGAACTTATAAAAAAAGATAAAGAGGTGATAAATGATAAGACCCGTTAAAAGTGTAACGGGTCTTTAATTTATGCTGCAAGGTTGAACTAATAGTTATTTCATTCTATAAGTAATTAATTGGTTGATTTCGTTTACACGACTTGAAGATGTATTATCACTGATGCTGATCTGGGTTCCGCTGTTGTGATAGATCTTTAATGTTTTGGTTGCCGCATCAAGCGTCCATCCCGGTTGGTTCAGATCGGCCCTTTGGGGCAAAACGATTCCATCAACAGTTATTGTTACGGGATTAAAATTGACATGAAGCACTTCGACCGAGTTTGCATTATACGTTGTATAGTTCACACTGTTTGTTCCATAAGAAATGTTTTGAACGACAGAGCTGCTTCGTAATAGATGTGTCTGGTTGGCTGGTGTCCATTCAGGTACTGCAGCCATTCCCGTCATGAAGTGACGGATGTAATCTCCATAGCCATCCGAGAACCATTGGTTGAGAACATCCGGACCATCAATCACGACCCCGGTACTCCTTGCCATATATGTTGCCCAGTTAAAAGACCGGTAGGCTTTTTCTTTCGCGAGTGAATCCCCTGTTTTTTCATAAAGCAAAGCGTTCACGGATGCATATCGCGAGGTATGGCTACCCATGATAAAAGGGAAGACCTGCTGTTCTTTAATACCAGTGGCGCCATTGACCGACTGGCCAAATATAGTTTCTACCCAAGTGATCAACCCACGCACATGCGTTTCCCAGTTTGGATCGAATTCCGGATGCTCAAGCAAATAGCGGGCGGTCATCATGGCATTGTATTGATTAAGGTTGCTGTTATAATTTCCCTGGATACCGACATCTTCAAAGTATTGAGCCCATACATTGTTTTGCATCGGGAAAGTCATCATCCAGTTCCAGGCCGAGTTGCGTGCAGCCTGATAAGTGGCTGTGTTGCCCAGTCCCATAGCGATCAAATCGTCAAATAGTGAGATGGGCCCGATCACATTTGAACAATAATTTTCTACAACATTTCCGGTATTGGCATTAACCCTGTAAGGCCATGGCGATTGATTTATCGTGCCCACTCTTATTTTGCTGCTAAGTACATTGGCTGCCTGCATGGCTGCATCACGGAAACGTATATTGCCATTAAACTTATAAAGCTGAAGCCAGGCATAACCAAGTTCTCCGATCTTATCCGGTTCGAGGTTGCCAACACCATCTGCGGTATTTGCACCATTATATGTTAACGAACCATAGGGTCCTTCTGAATAAGGTACACTCGCCCAGCTATTGGCAGCCGTTGTCATGCCATGATCAAGATGCCAAAGCGCTACATCATTTGCCAACTGCATCACGTCTGTATTACCCGAATAGCCATAATATTTTAATCCTGATTCCACCAGCATCGCATACAGCCCGGCAGGATTGTGATCCCAGTTAACGACTTGCTGTGTATTTGGATTAAGATAACTACGACTATAGTAAGCAGGCTTACCGGTTGATGGATCATTAGGAACTGTATTCAAAAGATAATTCCATGCTAAAGTAACTACAGTGCTATAACCATCCGCTGGATTGGGTGTCCACGGAACGATCTTTCCTGTTGGATATGCTAAAATTGTATGAGTATTCAATGTGCCGAGTGTGGCAGCAAGGTTTGCCGTAGTAAAACTATTGTCCGCAGATATTGCAGGACCTCCCGAATTCGCCGAGAGGGCCTGGTAGTGATATAGTGTGCCGGGATTTAACCCATTAATGACCTGGGAATGTGCAGTAACAAAAGCCGAATCAATCAACGTGGAAAAACCGTAAGCCGTCGTTGTGCCATAACTAACCTGTGACGTGCCTGGGATATTGGTTGTCCATTTTACGATTACCGAAGTCGCGGTAATTGAACTTACAGAAATTCCGGAAATTATTGGTGTGGTGTTAGCGACCGTGATATTGATATTGCCTGATGTAGTTGTGTTTCCTGCTGCATCACGGGCACGGGCAGATAATGTATGCGGACCATTGTTTGTCATGCCCGTATTCCATTGAATGGAGAATGGTGCATTTAAAATTTCTGCTCCAAGGTTATTTCCATCCAGCAAAAATTGCACCCCTGCTACTCCTGTATTATCATTCGCATTCACTGTTATATTAATTGTTCCTGAAACATTTCCTCCTAAAGGAGCTGTAATGGCGATCGTTGGTGATTCAATATCAGGCGCATTATAGACTGTGACAATGACACCCGGTGATGTGGCTATGTTACCGGAAGCATCTCTTGCTTTAGCCGTCAGAGTGTGGTTGCCATTGGCCACTGCAACCGTGTTCCATGAAACCGAATACGGTGCTGTCAGATCTTCTGCACCAAGATTAACGCCATCAAGAAGGAATTGGACGCCCACAACAGCAATATTGTCAGTAGCGTTAGCCGTTACGCTGATCGTTGCTGTCACATCACCTGCTGTTGGTGATGTTATATTTACGACCGGCGCTATTTGATCATTGATCACATTGACAATTACCCCGGCTGATGTAGATGCATTACCCGCGGCATCTCTTGCTCTCGCTGTCAATGTATGATTTCCGTTTGTAACCGTAATCGTATTCCAGGAAATTGAGTAAGGCGCAACAAGAACCTCCGCTCCCAGGTTATTGCCATCTAATAAAAATTGAACACCGGCTACTCCAAAATTATCTGCGGCATTGGCTGTAATAGTTATTGTGCCCGTTGCTGAAGAACCATTGGTTGGGCTTGAAATGTTTACCGTCGGAGCAACGTTGTCAACCCCGATCGGCGTATTCATGTCTGATTGAATCTCCCCTTCAGAAAGAAGCCGGTTATAATATCTTACTTCATCTACGGCCCCATTAAGATATTCACCAAATGGTTGATTGGATCCGATCCTGATGTTGGATGGATTGATTGCAGTGATTGTTCCGACAGAAGCAATATCATTTCTTGCAGTAACATCCACTCCATTTACGTAAATGGTGAACCTGTTATTCTGTGGCTGACTACCGTTATAGGTAACGGCAACATGACTCCATTGCCCTGCAGTTAATACATTATTATTGCTATGAACTCCCACCTTAGCACCTCCGCCATTGACCCACCAATACACCGATATTCCATTGGTCACAGGACCACCATCCGGATCAGTTGATGTGTGAGCATAGAAATAAAAGAAGTTGGACGTGTTGATAGTTTGACTCCACACAGTACTCCATTCTTTGAAACTGGTATTTTTTACCCATGCGCTCCATGTATAATTTTGTGCAGGATCGAGTGTGAAATCGTTATGGTCGGCAATATTTACATAATTGCTCGTGCCATTCAGATTTATTCCCTGGCCATACTTTCCGGTTGTCCAGGTTGGTCCGCTTGTGAGTATACCATTATGATTACTGCCGGAAATATCTACAGCAGTGGTTCCTGTTCCTTCATTAAAATTCAAAGCGGTCAAAAGATTGATCGGGTTATTTACGGTAACGATCACCGCTGAGGACGTAGCAATATTACCGGCTGCATCTCTCGCTTTCGCCGTCACCGTATGGCTTCCATTGATCGAAGCAAATGTGTTCCATGACACAGCATAAGGTGTAGTCAGATCTTCTGCGCCAAGATCGTTACCGTCCAATAAAAATTGAACGCCGGTTACACCAACATTGTCACTTGCGCTGGCCGTTACATTAATAGTCCCCGAAACATTTCCCGGTGCGGGAGCAGTTATATTAATGGTTGGAGTCGTCACATCATTATTGACGTTCACTATCACATCTGATGCTCCGATATTACCTGCAGCATCCCTTGCTCTTGCAGTGATTGTATAAGGTCCGTTTGCAACACTAACGGTATTCCATGAAATTGAATAGGGCACTGTGAGATCTTCCTGGCCCAAATTATTTCCATTAAGAAAAAATTGAACGCCAATTACAGCAATATTGTCACTTGCTGTTGCAGTTATGTTAATCGCACCCGAAACATTTCCGGTCGCCGGTGATGTTATGTTTACAATTGGTAATTCCGTGTCCGGGGGATTATTGACAATGACAATAACATCTGCCGAAGTTGTAATATTTCCTGCTGCGTCACGGACACGGGCTGTCAACGTGTATTCACCATTAATAGCATTTAATGTATTCCATAATACCGAGTAAGGCGCTGTAAGGTCTTCTGTCCCCAGGTTATTTCCATTTAATAAAAATTGTACGCCAACCACAGCAACATTATCGTTGGCATCTGCCGTTATATTGATAGCTCCAAGAACTTCTCCTGGTGCAGGAGCGGTTATCGCAACTGTTGGAAATTCTGTATCGGGTGGATGATTGAGTACATGTATCATTACGCCAAGCGACGCCATAACATTGCCAGCGGCATCTCTTGCTTTTGCGGTAAGCATATAGTTTCCATCAGTAACTGTATTGGTGTTCCACGAAATGGAATAGGGAGCCGTGAGATCTTCAATGCCAATATTATTCCCATCTAATAAAAATTGTACACCAACCACCCCGACATTATCGCTCGCATCAGCACTGATATCAATTGTTCCGGCAACAGTTCCTCCTACCGGTGCAGTGATATTAACCGTCGGTTGTTCAAGATCATTATTTACGTTAACTATAACTTCCTCTGGACGTTGTTGTATTACCAGCAGCATCTCTTGCTTTCGCTGACAAAGTATGATCGCCATTGTTAACTGTTTTTGTATTCAACGAAACGGAATAAGGAGCCGTTATATCTTCCGATCCAAGAGGGCCGCCATCTAATAAAAATTGTACGCCTGCTACTCCAACATTATCATTGGCACTCGCCGTTACGTTTATCGTTCCCAAAACTTCACCGGCCGAAGGCGCCGTTATATTCACTGTCGGAGATTCCGTGTCAGGTGGATGATTAAGAACATTTACAACTATGGGGGAAGACGTTTTTGTATTACCTGCAGCATCGCGGGCTCTCGCCGTTAGTGTATAACTTCCATCGGTAACCGTGTTTGTATTCCACGATATTGAATAAGGGCTTGTAAGATCTTCTATGCCGAGATTATTTCCATTTAATAAAAATTGCACGCCGACCACTCCAGTATTATCCGCTGCGTCAGCAGTTACATTAAGCATTCCCGCAATGGTACCGGCCGTTGGTGCTGTTATAGTAACAGTTGGTGCTTCAATATCATTGTTCACCGTAACAATAACATCCGCTGATGTTGCGGTATTTCCGGCAGCATCCCTTGCCTTTGCCGTTAAAGTATAAATACCATTTGCAATCGCTGTTGTATTCCAGGAAACCGAATAAGGTGCTATGAGATCTTCGGCGCCGAGATTATTTCCATTCAATAAAAATTGTACTCCGGCTACACCAATATTATCAGAAGCATTCGCAGTTATGATTATAGTTCCTGAAACATTCCCTGCCGAAGGCGCTGTAATATTTACAGTTGGATCGGTAATATCCGGCGCTATCGGCATATTCATATCGGTTTGAATTTCCGATTGGCTCAATGCGCGGTTGTAAATTCTGACCTCATCAATCAACCCGGTAAAATATTGCGACAATGCCGTAGTGCCACCAATTCGCAATGGGTTCGTCGTCGCAGCCATATTGCCGGTTACGTTTGCCGTTGATACCTGCACGCCATTAATGTACAAACGCAGCACCGAACCATTATAGGTACTTGCAATATGCGTCCATGTATTCAGCACCAACTTGGTTGTCCCTGTTACTGTTGTTGTCGTATTACCAATTCGTATCCTTGTATTTGGCCGTTGATTCGCCGATCCGGATGCACTGTTGTTAGGTGAAAGCGCATAGGCCAAATTGTTTGTTCCATTTTCTTTGCAAATGACCGTCTTATACCCGGTAAGATTACTCGCATTTATCCATGCTTCGATCGTCATCCCGTTAGTAAGATCAAGAGAGTTAGCATCATTAACGTTTACAAAATCATTTGTACCATCAAATAAAATTGCTGAGCCAAATTTTCCTGATGCAGACCAGGTGGGTCCATTGGTTAGTGTTCCGTTATTATTGTTTCCGGAATTATCATTGACTGTTGTTCCTGTATTTTCATTAAATCCAAATGCTGCAACAAGACCATTATTAAATACATTGAACTGAACGGTGACAGAAGTTGCAATATTACCGGCAGCATCTCTTGCTCTCGCTGTTATATTATGAACCCCATTAGATGCAGTAACCGTATTCCATGAAATGGAATAAGGAGCCGTAATATCTTCCAATCCGAGATTGACTCCGTCCAATAAAAATTGAACACCGGCCACGCCTACATTGTCGTTAGCGTTTGCTGTTACGGTGATCGCTCCGGAAACAGGTGAAGCATTAGGAGGATCAACCGAGACGGTTGGAGCCTGCACATCATTGATGACATTTACAATCACTATGGCTGATACTGCTGTATTACCTGCGGCATCCCTGGTCCTGGCTGTTAAGTTGTGGTTGCCATTGCCCGCAGTAGATGTATTCCAGGAAATCGAATAGGGCGAAGTGATATCTTCGGCGCCAAGATTATTTCCATCCAATAAAAATTGAACCCCTGCTACTCCCACATTATCGCTGGCGCTGGCCGTGACATTGATCGTTCCTGAAACATTTCCGGCAGCCGGTGAGGTTAAATTAACGGATGGTGCGATAACATCATTGTTAACATTAACCGTCACAGCAGAAGATGTTGTCACATTACCGGCAGCATCCCTTGCTCTTGCAGTCAACGAATGGCTTCCGTTGCCGGCAGTTGTCGTATTCCATGAAACGGAGTAAGGCGAAGTAATATCTTCGACGCCAAGGTTATTTCCATCCAATAAAAATTGAACGCCCGCTACGCCGACATTGTCGCTGGCATTCGCGGTAACATTGATCGTTCCCGAAAGGTTACCTGCTGCAGGCGCTGTCAAGGTGACCGTGGGCGCTGTTATATCATTATTATTGACGCTGACAACTACAGGAGACGAAGTGGCAGTGTTGCCGGCTGCATCTCTTGCGACAGCGGTCAGCGTGTGGTTACCTGTACTTACCGTCGCAGTACTCCACGAAATTGAATAAGGTGAAGTAACATCTTCGGCGCTAAGATTATTTCCGTCCAATAAAAATTGTACTCCGACAACTCCAACGTTGTCAGTGGCAGTTGCTGTGACATTGATCGTTCCGGAAACAGTTCCTGCCGTTGGTGCCGTGATATTGACCGAGGGTGGCGTTGCATCCGGCGTATTGCCGATATTCATATCGCTTTGTATCTCGGCAACAGAAAGAAGTCTTCGATAATACCTGATTTCGTCAACCGAACCATTTAAATATTCTCCATATGGTTGGTTGGAGCCGATGCGTATATTGGTTGGGTCAATAGCAGCGATCGTTCCTGTTGAAACCACGTCGCTCCTGTTTGTAACATCTGTTCCGTTCACGTAAATAGTAAAACGGCTGGCCTGTGCCTGGCTTGCATTGTATGTAACCGTAACATAACTCCATTGACCTGCTGTCAGGACATTATTATTGCTGTGCAGCACCAGTTTATTGTTACCATTGTACCAATAAACAGAAAGACCATTGGTAACAGGACCTGCGTCAGCATCATTGGATGAATGAGCATAGAAATAAAAATAGTTGGTTGAATTGAGTGTCTGACTCCAGACAGTGCTCCACTGATTGAAGTTATTATTTTTTACCCACGCACTCCATGTATAACTTACTGTCGGCGTAAGCGTATAATCAGCATGGTCTGTGAGATTAATATAATCGTTGGTGCCATCCAGATTAATTCCTTGTCCATATTTACCCGCGCCCCATGTAGGACCATTGGTCAATGTTCCGTTATGATTGTTACCCGAACCATCTATAGTCGTAGTACCTGTACCTTCATTGCACCGCAGTTCGGTAACAACCGACGGAGCCGGTGAATGTATTTCGATAAAGCTTAAGGTAAAAATGGAAAAAAGGCTAACTGTAGCTGGCCATAACCAGACAGCACAGGCTTGCGCCGGACGCTTGCAGTTCCCCGATAGCATAAAGAGACTTTAAAATGGTTTCAAAGTATTGAATCAGGATACGTCTGGATTTTATTCAATAGGGGAGTGATCACGCCATAGCGGAGAACAGTGTCTTTGTACTATTCAACAAGAATATTAAATAAGATAACTTGTAAACTTACACGTATTTCAACGACAAATCATATTGCGACTAAAAATAATTTATCAACAATATTGACATTGGTTTTCTAAAACACTTCCAATAGAGACTTACAGATGTTTGTTTTGCCAGTACTTTTCAAAGTACCCACACAGCGATCGCTATAGACCTGATGCTACAAAATAACGTGGTTAGAAATTCTGTTTTTTTGTTTTGCGGTCGATTATTTCGAAACTTCTGGATAGGATATCTTTTTCGCCTTAGAAAAATCTTATATGGGAATTAGTCCGTTATTGAAAGAGCACATTTAATTTCCCTCCGACATCAAACAAAAAAGCGACAATGAATTTACTTCACAATCGTTTCTCTTTTTTGTGGTGTGGGGCGGGATCGAACCGCCGACACAAGGATTTTCAGTCCTTTGCTCTACCGACTGAGCTACCGCACCGTATTTTATCTCTACCCTAGCCGTCGTCAACTTGCTCTATCCCGATATTCATCGGGACCTTGTTTTTCTAAACTTCGGCCGACTGAGCTACCGCACCGAGCTATTTAAAATTGCCGATTTAAGATTTTAGATTGGTCTTTGAATCGGGCAGCAAAAATAGAGTTTTTGACCCTAAATCTGCAATCTGCAATCAAAAATCTGCAATCCGATCTACATGCCAAACTCACTAAGAAACTTGATCCGCATGATCTTCAGCTGCTCCCAATTGAAGTTATATTCGGACAGCTCTTCCTGCGCGACCTGCAAGGATGAGGTTTCGCATCCTTTGAAGTATTCAATAATCTCATCCTGGTCGTCTTCATCCAGCATCTCATCTATCGCATAGTCAAGATTTAATCTCGTTCCGCTGGCAGCGATCGTTTCCATTTCTTCCAGCATCTCATCCATTCTCCAGCCCTTGTTTTTGGCAATAGTTTCTAAGGAAACTTTTCTGTCTGTGTTTTGAATGATGTAAACCTTATTGCCGCTTTTGTTTACCACACTTTTCATTACAAAATCATCCGGCCGTTCAATATTATTTTCTTCCACATATCCCGCTATCAATTCTACAAATGGCTTTCCGTATTTAATCGCTTTGCCCTTGCTTACACCCTGGCATTTTTCCAATTCTTCAAGGTTGGTGGGATACATGGTTGCCATGTCCTGCAATGAAGATTCAAGAAAAATTACAAAAGGCGGCAGATTTTTTTTCTTCGCCTCTTTCTGGCGCAATTCTTTCAGCATTTCAAACAACCTTTCATCTCCGGCAGCGCCGGTGGCAGCCTCTGAGCCTTCTTCATCATCTGCATTTGCCTCTTCGAACAAATTGTTGAGAACGATCTTAAACGATTTCGGTTTCTTAAGAAATGCTTCGCCGGGCTTTGTAATTTTCAATACGCCATATTCTTCTATATCCTTTTTCAACAAACCCTCTAACAGCATTTGACGGACCAATGAATTCCAGAAATGACTTTCTCTTTCGCTGCCGCTTGCAAATGCATCAATACCATCATGCCGGTACATTTGTATCTGCGGAGTAAGCTTACCTGTTATAATATTTACGACATAGTTGGTGGCAAAACTTTCATTCAACGCTTTTATAGCTTTCAATGCTATTCCGACTTCATCTTTTGCTTCGATCCTTTCTTTCGGATGCCTGCAATTATCACAATTGCCACAGTTTGTATCTCCATATTCTTCGCCAAAATAACTCATCACTACTTTACGGCGGCAAACCCCGCTCTCTGCATAAGCTACCGTTTCGTTAATAAGCTGTGCACCAACCTCTCTTTCGCTCAATGGCTTATCCCGCATCAAATGCTCAAGCTTGCTTACATCTTTATGTGAATAGTAAAGAAGGCATTTGCCTTCGAGCCCATCACGACCAGCACGCCCCGTTTCCTGGTAATAGTTCTCGATTGATTTGGGAATATTATAATGGATCACAAAACGGATGTCCGGTTTGTCAATGCCCATTCCAAAAGCGATCGTGGCACAGATCACTTGTACATCCTCATTTAAAAATTGGTCCTGTCTTTCTGATCGCAACTTACTGTCAAGACCAGCATGATAAGCAACCGCTTTGATACCGTTTGCCATTAAGATGTCGGCGAGCTCTTCCGTTGTTTTCCGGTTTAGTGTATAAATAATACCGCTTTTCCCTTTCATTCATTTGACAAAACGTACAATACTTTCATCTGCCTGGCTCTTTTTGATCTTTGGTAGTATCTCATAATAGAGATTTGGCCTGTTAAAAGATGAAATAAAGATATTCGGATCATGCAGGTCAAGATTTTTGACAATATCGCTTTGCACTTTAGGTGTAGCTGTTGCGGTTAACGCAATTACCGGAATATCCGGGCTTATCTGGATCATCATTTCCCGCAGCCTCCGGTATTCGGGCCTGAAATCATGACCCCACTCGGAAATACAATGCGCTTCATCTACTGCGAAGAAAGATATTTTAAGATCAGAGAAAAATTCAAGGTTTTCCTGTTTTGTCAGTGTTTCAGGAGCGACATATAACATTTTTGTTTTTCCCGTTAGCAGGTCATCGTGTACTTCTTTTATTTCCCTCTTTATTCAAAGTAGAATTAAGAAAGTGCGCCACCTCATCGTTACTGCTATAGCCTCTTACGAGGTCTACCTGGTTTTTCATCAAGGCGATCAAAGGAGAAACAATAATAGCAACCCCGTCGCTGATCATCGCGGGAAGCTGGTAGCATAGACTTTTACCACCCCCGGTTGGCATGATCACAAATGTATCATGTCCGGCCAGTAACGATTCGATGATCTTTTCCTGGTTGTCTTTAAATTTATTAAAGCCGAAATACTCCTGCAATGATTTGTGAAGATCAAAATGTCCGTTTTCCTGTTGGCGGAAGTTTTGGGTTTTGCCGGTTTTGCTGAAGTGGTTTTTTTGGTGCCGCCAGCCGATTTTTTTGCATTGTTGTTGCCATTACTCTGTTTTTCTTTCCCTCAAAAAATAAAATTGGATTTAGTCAATGGTATCAAAAGATAATGTTTTTTTCTCAATTTATTCATAATGACCTTCTGTTCCTTTCGCAGCAATTGTCATAAACGCCCATCCTGGACTCAGGAAATAGTTCCCGGCTTTCAAAAACGGAGAAGTTGGTAACGCCGAAATCTGGAGCCCGAAATAAGCTGCCGGATACAGCAGCGGGGTAACGAAATTACAAATGAATCCCGCTTTAAAAAACATGCAAAGGTTAAAATCCTGTAAACGCAATAGTCTATCGTTAGCTTGTTACAAAACCTATAATTTTGCGCACTTCTGATGATGAAACCTTCAGTCAAACAAATTGCCCTCAAAACAATAGAACTGGAAGCTGCTGCTATTTCCGGCTTACTGCTCGTATAATGATGATTTTGAAAAAGCAGTAAAGGCGATTGCTGAATGCAAGGGACGGGTTGTGGTAAGCGGAATTGGCAAAAGTGCAATTATTGCTCAAAAGATTGTTGCTACATTAAACTCAACCGGCACCCATTCCGTTTTTATGCATGCTGCTGATGCAATTCATGGCGACCTGGGTATGATCCAGCAGGATGATATCGTGATCGATCATCAGCAAAAGCGGTGAAAGCCCCGAGATAAAAGTATTGGTGCCGTTTATAAAAAATTTTGGAAATATGTTGATCGCGATGGTTGGAAACATGGATTCATACCTCGCCAAACAATCTGACTATCATTCTTAAATACGACGGTTGCACAGGAAGCCTGTCCAAATAACCTGGCGCCCACATCGAGCACAACTGCCCAATTGGTAATGGGTGATGCGCTTGCCATTTGCCTGATGGAACTAAATGGATTTCAGTACCGATGATTTTGCAAAATTTCATCCGGGTGGTATGTTGGGAAAAAAATTATACCTGCGTGTATCGGATCTGTATTTCGATAATGAAAAGCCCGCTGTTCTTGCTGCGCAATCATTAAAAGAAGTGATTGTGGAAATGACAAGAAAAAGACTTGGGCGTAACAGCGGTGGTAGATAAAGAAAACAATTTACTTGGAATAATTACCGATGGCGACCTGAGGCGGATGCTGGAAAAAAGTATTGCAATAGATCGATAAAAGCAGATGATATCATGACAAACAATCCAAAAACGATAGAACCTGGATACTGGCAGTGAATGCATTGGATATTTTACGGAAAAAATGAAATAACCCAATTGGTGGTTATTGAAAACGGAAAGTATCTTGGCATTATACATTTACATGATTTGATAAGAGAAGGATTAATTTAAAAGGTCAGAGGAAATGTGGGTTGCTTACAGTTAAATTCGTCCTCATTTACCACTACCACTCACAATTCACAATGAACAAACATCACTACGTAGCAATAATGGCCGGTGGTATCGGCAGTCGTTTCTGGCCGATGAGCCGGACGAATTTTCCCAAACAGTTCCTCGATATTTTGCATACAGGTAAAACACTGATCCAGCAAACTTTTGACCGGTATGGAAAACTGGTTCCCGCTGAAAATATTTATGTAGTTACTTCACAGGAATATGTTGACATTGTAAAGAATCAATTACCGGAACTGCCGGTTGAAAATATTCTCGCCGAGCCTTCCCGAAAAAACACAGCTCCCTGTATTGCCTATATTGCTTTTAAATTGATACAAAAAGATCCCGAGGCATTAATGATCGCGGCTCCAGCCGACAACCTGATCCTTGAAACAGACGAGTTTATAAAAACGGCTATAAAGGCACTGGATTTTGTAGATCACATCAATGCGCTGGTCACGATCGGTATCAAGCCCACATACCCGAATACTGGCTATGGTTATATTCAGCATGAAATGGCAGAGGCAGCACCCTCGATCTATAAAGTAAAAACGTTTACGGAAAAACCAAATATTGAACTGGCAAAAGCCTTTGTTGCCAGCGGCGACTTTTTATGGAATGCCGGCATATTTACCTGGAAGGTAAAAAATTTATTGTCTGCTTTTGAAAAACATTTGCCCGAGATGTATGAGCTTTTTGCCGCAGAAAAAGAAAAATTTAATACCCCGGAAGAATTGGCCGCCATCGAACATATCTATCCTCAGTGTACAAGTATCTCCATCGACTTTGGCATCATGGAAAAAGCGGATAATGTATATGTAATTCCTGCTTCTTTTTCATGGAGTGACCTGGGCACCTGGAACAGCGCCTGGGATAATATGTAAAAAGATTATTTTAATAATGCTGTCGCCGGCAACAATGTGATGATCGTGGATGCCAAAAACTGCATGGTACACGTGCCCGAAAACAAACTGGTATTATTACAGGGTCTCGAAGATTATATTGTTGTAGATACCAAAGATGTTTTAATGATCTGCAAAAAAGATAAAGAACAGGAGATAAAAGAATACGTGGCGGAAATAAAAAGAAATAAAGGTGATAAATACCTGTAACGATGTTTAAAAAATTACGCACAATAATATACTCGGCAAAAGATCTTCCTGCTGCTAAAGAATGGTACATTAAAGCCACCGGCATTCAGCCTTATTTTGACGAGCCTTTTTATGTGGGCTTTGACATCAACGGTTTTGAATTGGGTCTTGATCCCAATGCATCCGGCGGACCCGGCAATCAAACTGTTTCTTATTGGGCCGTGGATGATACAGAAGCGGAAGCAAAAAGATTAACTGCAATTGGCGGCACGCTGATCCAACCCAGAACAAACGTAGGTGGCGAAACTCATATCGCTATCGTAGCCGATCCCTTCGGAAATCATATTGGCCTTATAGAAGGATCATAAATACATTATCTTTATTTACAAACCTTAGCTATGGCCTCTCCATTTCCACTTGGCAATATCCTATTCGTGGATATTGAAACTGTTCCGCAGCAACCCGGTTATGACTCTCTTCCGGATGAATGGAAAGAATTGTGGAATACAAAATCGGTGTCATTATTAAAATACAGGGAAGAAGAAACCAAAGAATCACTCTATCCGCGTGCCGGTATCTATGCTGAGTTTGGCAAGATCGTCTGCATCAGTTGCGGAGTGTTGCAGGGCGCTCTTGAGCAGAAAAAGATCATACTGAAATCGTTCGCTGGTGACAATGAAAAAATACTGCTTAACGAATTTTTGTCAATGCTGAATAAATGGGCTGTAAATGAGCCAAAATTTTTGTGTGCACACAATGGAAAAGAATTTGATTTTCCTTACCTGTGCCGGCGATTGATCATAAATGATCTGCCCATTCCCGCGATCCTCAATATCTCCGGCAAAAAACCATGGGAAGTAAATCATCTTGATACGTTAGAATTATGGAAATTCGGCGACTATAAAAGTTTTACCTCGTTGAATTTGTTGGCACATGCACTTGGCATTCCTACACCAAAGGATGATATTGACGGCAGTAAAGTATGGGAAGTGTATTGGAAAGAAAAAAACTTACAGCGCATCGTTACATACTGTCAGAAAGATGTGATCACTGTTGCACAGATCTTTCTCCGTCTCCAGGGAGAGTCGCTTGTCAAAGAAGAAAATATTGAGATCAAGAGCTAAGAGAATAAAGGAGAAAAAGAGGCAAGGGGGCTTCGTGTTTTGGTCACGTTCTTTATTAACTTAGTCATGAAATATACTCTTTTTCTCCTTTTCTCTTTAACCTCTTAGCCATGAAACGAACAAACTATTCATCCGGTGTAAAATGGGAAGATATCGTCGGTTACAGCCGGGCCGTAAAAGTCGGCAACATCATTGAGGTGACAGGAACAGTAGCGGCAGATGATAATAGCAAGGTTGTCGGTGACGGCAATGCTTATGAACAAACCAAATACATCCTTCAGAAAATTGAAAAGATATTAAAGAAAGCCGGAGCTTCATTGGAAGATGTGGTAAGAACAAGAATGTTTGTCACCGATATATCACGTTGGGAAGAATATGGAAAAGCACATGGAGAAGTTTTTTCTGAAATAAAACCCTGCACTTCGATGATAGAAGTAAAAGGATTGATCTCCCCGGAATACTTAATTGAAATTGAAGCTACCGGAATTCTTACGTAATAAGATGAATATTGAAACCCTCAGAGACTATTGTTTAAGCAAAGCCGGCGCAGAAGAAACATTACCGTTTGGCCCTGATAATTTAGTGTATAAAGTAAACAACAAAATATTTCTGATAACCGGGCTCGACCAGGAGCCACTCCGCTTTAATGTAAAATGTAACCCCGAAAAAGCTATTGAATTGAGAGAAGAATTTCCTTGCATTTTACCCGGTTATCACATGAATAAAAAACACTGGAATACTATTGTGGTGGATGGTTCTGTCCCTTCAAAACAATTGAAAGAATGGATCGATGAGTCTTATGATCTTGTTGCGGGCAAAGCTTTTAAAAAGATCTCTTCAAAAAAAAGATAGCTCTTGCTTTTTGCTCTTTTCAATGCCAAAAACCAGCCAGCAATGTGACGATATGTGCTCTCAACCCCAAAATGTTGAAGGTTATATCCGGCCGCCATGCCCGCATAGGATTTCTTTCTAAAAAATAAAAAAACTTGTTTATAGCTTGCTATTTAATTTTACTAACACGTTTAAAAATTTAATTCTTGCAAATTCATTCTAAACTTCCTTCAGTAGGTACTACCATTTTTACCGTGATGAGCAGGTTGGCCACTGAGACCAATGCTATTAATCTGGGACAAGGATTTCCTGATTTCCCAATGAATGAAGATTTGATAGCGCTGGTAAATGAAGCAATGAATAGCAATTATAACCAGTATCCTCCCATGCCAGGATGGATGCCATTGCGGGAAGTCGTTGCAGAAAAAATAGACTTTCTTTATCAAACTAAGGTCAATCCCGATACGGAGATCACCATAACTCCCGGCGGGACCTATGCTATTTATTCTTCCCTTACAGCTATTCTTCAACCCGGCGATGAAGTGATTGTGTTTGAACCGGCTTATGACAGTTATATTCCGAATGTGGAGATCAATGGCGCAAAGGCGATTCCTATTAATCTTATTTATCCTGGTTATAAAATTGACTGGGCGGCGGTTAAAAAAGCGATCAATCCCAAAACAAAAGCGATCCTTATCAATTCGCCCCATAATCCGACGGGTTCGGTGATAAGCAAAGAAGATATCGAACAACTTCGATCAGTTGTTAAAGACACAAATATTTTTATTGTCAGTGATGAAGTGTATGAGCATCTCATTTTTGATAACATTCCGCACCAATCTATCCTCCGCTATCCTGACCTGTTGCAAAGAAGCTTTGTTTGTTTTTCGTTTGGTAAAACATATAACTGCACCGGCTGGAAGCTTGGGTATTGTGTAGCTCCGGCAGAGATGACAAAAGAATTCAGAAAGGTTCACCAGTTCAATGCCTTTTCTTGTTTTACACCCACGCAGGTAGCGCTAACTTCTTTTCTTAAAAATAAAGAAGCCTACCTTGGGCTTGCCTCTTTCATGCAGGAAAAAAAAGATTACTTTAAGCAGTTGATGCAGCAAACAAAATTTACAATGCATGAATCTTTCGGCAGCTATTTTATCTGCGGGTCTTACGAACGCATCAGCGACGAGGGTGATAAAGATCTTGCGATCCGGATAACAAAAGAAGCAGGAGTGGCCACGATTCCCGTCTCCGCGTTTTATCATAATGGGAAAGATGATAAAGTACTTCGTTTTTGTTTTTCAAAAAAGAAAGAAACACTGGAGGCGGCTGTTGAACGATTGGCTAATTTCAAATGACGATAGATAAAAAATATCGTGGAATTTTTTTTATGCTTCTCGCCGCCCTTGGGTTTTCCATCATGGGTGGCGCCGCCAAATCATTGAAAGGGACTTTTAGTGCGGGTCAATTGGTTTTTTATCGAAACCTTATCGGTCTTATTGTCCTTGTTCCCGGGTTATTCATAAAACGTCCTATACAAACCGGCGGAAAATTTTTAAGATTGGTTTTCCGCGGTATCATGGGAACTATCGCCCTTTACACTCTGTTGTATTGCATTCTACACATCCCACTCGGAACGGCGATGAGTTATAATCTTACCTCCGCGATATTCATTGCTATCTTTTCCTTTTTTCTTTTTGGAGAATACCATGGCAAAAAAGTTTTATTCGCGGTACTACTTGGCTTTACGGGAATGTTGCTTATCTATAAGCCTATTATGTATTTCCCATGGTTTTATCATGTTGCAGGGCTGGTATCCGGAATCGTTTCTGCCATTGCATATCTGACATTGGGAAGACTGGCAGGCTATTATGATCCCCGCATTATTGTTTTGTCTTTCCTGTTAAGCGGCTTCCTGATTCCTCTTATCACAATGATCATTTATTATTCCACCGGCATGCCCGCAGACGGGTTATTCATAATTGACTGGAAATGGCCATCCGGTTTGGGCTGGCTATCAATATTGGTTCTCGGTTTGGCCGCATTATTCGGGCAGTACTTTGTCACCAAAGCTTATGGCGCGGATAAAGCGGGTATTGTTTCCGCGATTGGTTATGCCAACATTGTCTTCTCTGTTTTTATCGGAATGCATCTGGGCGATGCTTTTCCTGACTGGATGTCGCTGTCAGGTATTATCTGTATCATTTCAAGCGGTGTTATTATCTCAATAGTAAAGCGTAAAACATCGGCCGCGTGATAATTCATACTTTTTTTAATAAGAAGATTTGGTAATTCGATTTTTATTATCGTATATTTGCGATATAAGATTACCTGATGGCATTTCATAAAAAAGAAGAATTCACACAAAAGGAACAGGACCTCGCAGCCTTTGCCAAGGCCATGGGCCACCCTGCCCGTATTGCGATCCTGAAAGTGCTGGCACAAAAAAATGAATGTATTTGCGGCGAGATCGTGGAGATATTGCCGTTGGCCCAAAGTACCGTGAGCCAGCATTTGAAGGAACTAAAGAATGCCGGGTTGATTGACGGAACGATTGATGGCCCCCGCAGTTGCTATTGCATCAACTGGAAAGCCTTTGAAAAATTCAATAGTGAATTTAATTCTCTTTTTGATACACTGAAGATCAAAAACGAAAAAGCCTGTTGCTGATTAAATAAAAAAAGTATAATCATGAATACAAATACAGAAATTAAAAAAGCAGTCCGTGAAAAATATGCGGAGATCGCCACTCAATCCAAGGAACAAAACCAATCTTCCTGTTGTGGGGCAACCGCCTGTTGCAGCGATGAACTTTATAATATCATGGCCGACGATTACACAAAGCTGGAAGGATATAATCCTGATGCGGATCTTGGTCTTGGTTGCGGGCTTCCGACGGAATATGCAAAAATGAAAGCGGGTGATACCGTTATTGATCTTGGAAGTGGCGCCGGTAACGATGCTTTTGTTGCCCGAAAGATCGTTGGCGAAAAAGGGAGAATTATAGGGATTGATTTTACAGAACCCATGATCGTTAAAGCAAGAGCCAATGCAGAAATACTTGGTTACAATAATGTGGAATTCCGGCAAGGCGATATCGAAGATATGCCTGTAACCTCCAATAAGGCCGATGTCATTGTCAGCAACTGCGTATTGAATCTTGTTCCCAATAAGCATAAAGTATTCAGCGAAATTTACAGAGTGCTGAAACCCGGCGCTCATTTTTCTATCTCGGATATCGTGCTGGAGGGCGAATTACCTTCCCAATGGAAAGAAGTGGCCGAAATGTATGCGGGGTGTATTGCCGGCGCTATTCAAAAAAAAGATTATCTTGGTATCATTAAAGAAGCTGGATTTAAGAATATAACTGTTCAAAAAGATAAAACGATCATTGTTCCGGACGATATATTGAAAAACTATTTCAACGAGGAAGAGATCGCCGCACACAAGGCAAGCGGTACACGAATCGCAAGTATTACAGTATACGCAGAAAAACCCGCTAAGGACGATCGTAACTGTTGCGAGCCGGGAAGCGGATGTTGTTAATATGTCATTCATTTTTTAATTATAAAAAGTAAAGCCATGAAAAAGAACAATCAACTACAAAAAGATCCCGGCGGTTGCTGCGGAATTGGAAACAAATGTTGCGGCATTAATGACTTGGGTTGTTGCTAAATTGACGATCAAAGTATGCCATCTGCCAATTTACAGATGGCATACTTATTAAATTCTTATGTCATCAAAAAAGAAAATATTATTTGTTTGTATTGAAAACAGCAACCGCTCACAAATGAGCCAGGCGTTTGCTAATATGCTCGGCGGTGAAAATATTGAAGCCTTCAGCTCGGGTTCGCGTCCTTCCGGAAAAATAAATCCGAAAGCTATTGCTGCGATGGGAGAACTCGGCTATGATCTTTCCTCCCATCATTCCAAATCTTTGGATGAAGTAAAACAATTTGCTCCCTTTGATGCAGTAGTGACCATGGGTTGCGGTGATGCTTGTCCGTGGATGCCTGCCAAACAATTTGTTGACTGGCAAATACCCGATCCTAAAAATATGAATGAAGATGATTTCAGAAAAGTAAGAGACTTGATAAAAGAAAAAGTAAAAATTCTTTTATCTGATCTTGCTGTTGCTTCTCCTGGCAGCCCGTGATCTTTTCTTATTTAGCCTTCAAAATTGATCTTACCGTTTCTTGTATCGAAGCAATATCCTGCATTTCCATACATCTGAAATGTCCTTTGGGACAAGATCGCCTGCCGAAGTTCGAACAGGGTTGGCATGTTAATCCCGGTACTATAAAATTTTTGTAAGTAAATCCCTGCGCCTCTTTTTCCTTGCTGCCATAATATGGTTCGACGTCTAATTTCGGAGAAGTTCCTCCCCATATAGCCAATACGGGTCTATTAAATGCGCAGGCAATATATTGGAGCCCGGTGTCGTGCGATATTACAAGTTTAGCTTTTCTTACCAGGTCAGCAGATTGATTCAGCGAATACACCCCACAAGCATTAAATATTTTGTTCGGATCAAGGGCAGAAATTTCTTTACCCTCCAAAGTATCTTCTTTGCCCCCAACTAAAACTATTGGCGAGTTTATTCCAGCACAAAGTTCTTTTAGCTTATGTACAGGAAGTTTTTTGGTGAAATAAGAACCGCCGATCACTAAAGCAATATACCCACCATGTCGAGGGAATGGCAATTTGTTTGTATCGACCTCATCAACTGCCGCGATAAAATAATCCAGCCCTTTGCCGTCGTCAGACACTCCAAGTGGTTTCACCGCATCTAAACTACGAGTGACGATATGCCTGTCGGGCATGCGGTTGATGCCGAATTTTGTCAACAGGAACTTTTGAATGCTCAGCTTTCGATAAGAAAGTGTTTTGCATCGAAGGGCTATTCTTACATGGAATGAGCGGATGTTTTTGTGCAAATCAATAATATAATCGTACCGCTCATGCTTCAACTGTTTTTTCAGTTCGCCCAGGTTATGATTGTAATAAAAAAACTTATCAATATAGGGGTTATGCTCCGTGACGCTCTTGAATATCTCCTTGGTAAGAAAATGTAGCTCTGCGCCAGGCAGCTGTTGCTTCAGGCACCGGATAACCGGCGTCGTAAACACTATATCGCCAATTGAGGAAAACCGGATGACCAGCAGTTTCATGTTGCGAAATTAGGATTAGATACTCCAAATAAAGTGGTGTAAAAAAGGGCCGCAGGATCGATAGTTTGTTTCTTTGGGTACCGCTAATCCAGCGCATTGAGCGAGTCCTATATTCAAAGCGTTTTTTCAACGATCTCCCCGGTGGCGGTGTCAACCATAAGAATTCCTTCGCTATTGTCATTCAGCTGACCGACCGACTCTCCTTTGTTGTTCCATACAGATGATCTGCCGGCACATTGTTGCCCGTCGCATTGTCCAATACAATTTGACATGATCGCTACCATTGAATATTTTTTTGCGATGCCCGATAGATTGTCGATGGCCTTATCAATTCCATTAACAAATTTTGCTACACTGGCAATATAAATGTTCGCGTTGTAACGATATATTTTTTCTGAATGTTCCGGAACCGATATTTCATAGCATATAGCAAATCCCATTTTCGTTTTGCCCTTCGTTAAAAAAACCTGTTCGTAGCCATGCGTGAAATAAGGTATCTCATCGTCGTGCAAATATTGTTTGGAATAAACCTGTTGTGGCTTATCCGGTTGAAAGATCATCATACTTATGAGGATGCCGGTGTTGCTTTTTAGCGGCACACCAACAGCTATCAAAATTTTCCGGGCGTTGCTTATTTTTTGAAAACAAACCAATCGTCCATCCTTCTGATCAATGGCTAATTCTCTTGCCAACGTGGGCTCATACCCGGTTAGTGACAGCTCTGGAAAAACGATCATCTCTGCGTTGTTGTAAACGGCGATGTCAATTAATTTTTTGTGATTTTCTATATTAGCCTGAATGTCGCCCCGGACAGGCCTTGTCTGCGCGGCACAAACTTTCATTTTGATCGTTTTTCAAATTATAAAAAATATCAACCAGCGTAATTGGGGTATTCGCCCTGGATTTTGATGATGGTGTCTACTATTTATTCCTGGGGTTGTTTTTCTTTACCGGCGCTGGCAACTATTTGAATGCCGGATATTGACTTTTCATATTCTACGAAATACATATCCAACTCGCCGAGATTTTTTGAGTGTATCTTTCCCCGGTGACTGCATTCAAACCTGTCCTTAATAATATCGTAAGTATGTTCTGAAATATTTACCCGGCCCGGAGTGCCATTGCTTTCCATGCGACTCGCTATGTTGACCGTAGTGCCCCAGATATCATAGGCATATTTCTTTTTACCAACTACTCCCGCCACTACGGGGCCGATATGCACACCAATCCGTATTTCCCATGGCTCAAGACCTTTTTCTGCACGGTTGATATTATACTTTGTTATAAACCCGCTTATCTCCATTGCCGCTTTTATTATTTTATGTGCATGGTCGGGATCCGGTGAAGGGATATTTCCCGCACACATATAGGCATCCCCGATTGTTTTTATTTTTTCAAGACCATATTTTTCTATGATGCCATCAAATACCATAAAACATTCATTTAATTCTTCCACCACTTCCTCGGGAGATAATTTATCGGCAATAGAAGTAAACCCTTTAAAATCGGTAAACAAAACCGAAACCTCTTCAAAATGCCGTGGTTGGGATTTTCCGCTTGCCTGTAATTCAGAAGCCACTTCTTTCGGGAGTATATTCAATAGCAGTCCTTCAATTTCGTCCTTTTGCTTGTCCAGTATCTTATTGGTTTTTGATTTTTGTAAATAGTTGCGATAGACAATGAAGATAATGATCAACAACAAACCGAGTCCGATGGTCACTCCCATTCTTGCCTGCTTTTCAGATTTTATTTTGGCTTCTTTCAGCACTAATTCCCCCTCTTTCTTGGATAGCTCAAAATCGAATTGAAGCTGATTTAATTTCTTTTTGTTATCGATATTGTAAATAGAATCTTTCATATCAGTATAAAGCGACTGATACAAGTAAGCATTTGAAAAATCCCCGGTTTTCGAGTAGGCGGATGCCATTTCCTTATAAAGATCTTTTAATTCAACCTTTACATCGTCCATCTGCTCCGCAATTTTTCTGGCCCTACTATAGAATTCTATTGCAAGAGAGGTCTCGTTTTGTTTTTCATAAACATCGGCAAGGCCTCTCAGGCTGCGTACTATTTGAAATTTATCGTCTTCTTTTTCTGCGATAGCCAATGCTTTCTTGTGATTTTCGAGTGCAAAGTCAAATTTTTCTTCTTTAAGATAAACCTTCCCGATCCCGTTGTAAGCGAATGCAGCGGCCGAATTGTCGCCAGCGCTTTTTATTGAGTTTTGATAATACTCAACGGCTTTTGTATTGTTGTCGTTGTCAAAATATATTTCCCCGATATTTCCTGTTATAACAACATACGCATCTTTGTTGCCACTGCTTTCTGCCAGCGGAACAGCCTTTAGTAAATAGTTTAGGGCAAGTGGGTCTTTTTTATTATGATAGATTGCGCCAATATTTGTCAAAACAGTAATCATCCGCAATGTGTCGCCTATCTTTTCAGCTATTTGCAATGATCTTAAACTATATTCAAGCGCTTTGACATCAGCCCCCTGGTTAAGGTAGATGGCGCCAATATTACTAAGAGTGTTGGCGATGCCAATATTATCTTTCATATTTTCAAAAACCTGCAAAGACTGATTCCAAAAGTCCAGCGTTTCTGCATATTTGCCCCTGATGTAATAGACCATGCCCATATTTTTTAGTGCATAGGCCTCCCCTTTAAGATATTTTAATTCGCCCGCCATTTCCTTTGCTTGCATAGCAAGTTCAATAGCTTTGGCAGAATCACTGCCGATCAGCTTCTTGCTTTCGCTTAATAACACATTTACGGTTGCTGTATCCTTGGTTTGTCCTGGGCGATGTGGCTGGACGCTAAGATAAAAATCAATAAACACTTTTTCAGTCTCATGTTGGCGGATGTAAAAAATTTGAGTTAAGGTACGCTAAAAAAAAAGAAAGAGGCCGGAACCTCTTTCTGATATATGTTCTACATTTTTATGAATTTAAATGTTTTGATACCCCCGACCGTTCTCGCCTGGATAAAATATACGCCTCCCGACAATCCAGACACGTTCATTTCATAAGATCCGCCCGCAACTTTCCTGGCATAGACCGGTGACCTGTTGCCTACGCCATCGAAGATAACAATGTCTTTAGCAGATACAACATCATCCCTGAGTTGCAAACGCAACATAGTTGTCGCAGGATTTGGATACAGCTTGTCTATTCCGGGTTTATTGGGTGACTTCGCAACAGGAAGTGATTCTGAGTTTGTTTTTGTGGCTGCCGGTATTGCATCGGATTTTGTTACTGGTACTGCTGAAGTCCTGCCTTGCCTTGCAGACTCTGACGGGCAAATGGAAACCCTTATGTCGTCAATTAAACCATTAAAGTAAGAAGCGTTATCCCTGGCATCGCTGCCGATATAAGTAGGAATCGCAGTATTAAGTAATACTACTCCTGCTGAGTTACCTGTGGCCTCCAGTACGCCGTCCACATAGAGATTTATGGTACTCCCAATTCTTTCCCCTTTGATATGATGCCAGTTGCCATCGTTTACCAAGGTTGTAGAGAAGAGCTCGGCGCCGCCGGTTGCAAAATCATAAAGGATGAAATATGCTTTCCCTGCATTAGCATTCAAAGCCACATCATAATGTGCGCCCCCGATCTTTAACATATATTCTCCATCGAAACCTGAACCAAAAACCGCATTATCAGATCCTCTCTGATTGACGATAACCATCGGGTTATTTGAAGTTGTTTTTACCCAAGCGCTTGCAACAAAATCACCGGATCCTCCAACCGATCCACCTAAGCCTGTAGAAATATATCCTGTACTTCCATCAAATGAAAAGCTGTTAGAGCCTATCAATCCTGTTCCGCTTGTCGTTACGCCGCCAGAAGGGGTGCCGTTTCCGGTTCCCTCATCATCATTGAAGTTTCCATCTCCTCTCCATATATGCCCCGTTGGCGTAGCGCAAGAATATCCTATTGTCAAAGTGCCATCATGCAATACAAATCTATAATTCGGATTGTAATAACAACCTCCAGCAGCAATTGGATAAACTCCTTGCGGGGAGGCAATCGTAGCTGTTGTAGTCGCCTCAAGATTGTTTGATGCATTAACAATGACCACCGCTATTGCTCCATCCGGAACGTTGCTATGATCAAACGCACCGAACTGTCCGCAATAATACCACCAGGTAGTTCCTGCCGTTATATAATAAACTCCGGGCATCATTGGCGCATTGAAAGTTCTGTTAAGTGCTCCTGTGGGTACTTGACTTGCTTCAAAACAATCACTGAATACATTACCGCCATCTCCATCGCTCATCCCAACGTGTATTTGGGTAATACATCCGGGGCAATAGTTGGTAGGATCATAGTAAACCGAACTATAACCACCGGTAAGAGTTAGAGATTGGCCCGGGGTCGTATAAATGAAGTTCGTTCCGCCGTTAAGTTTGACATCTGTATATGTTGTAATTCTGTTTAATTGGGTAATCGCCATGGGTGATGATGGAAATACAATAGGAATACAAAGCGAATCCTCTGTATCATCCCCGGCCAGCCCATTAATGCTGATGGTTAGTGGGGGGTTGGGATCTCCCGGTCCTTTTGCTTTATTATCAGCAGTTACATCCAGTGTTTTCTTCCCGATTGTCAAGGAACCTTGCCCGTAAACTAAGGAATAATTATTACTGTTTCCTCCGCTTAGTATAATGGGATAACTGCCCACACCCGAATTGACAGTAGCGGTCGTACTTGCAATGGGGGGAGATATATTGTTTTGGCTCTCATTAAATGCAAAACCAGAATAAGAAATTGTTAAGGCGGGATTTGCTTCGCCGTACACTTTAGCAACATCGTTTGCTTTTGCAATTAATGGCGCTGGTAAAAACTCAACCTGACCTAAACCGTAGGTCACTTCATAATTCTCGTTTACAAAAGCGCCGGGTATCAGTGTTTGCATTCCGGCACCGAGCCCCGTGATCATGTTCATTGAGAACATGCCGCCTATGTCGCCCGATTGCAGGTTAATGTCATCTTCATCAACCAACACCACCGTCTTTGAATTGTTGTTAGACCCGCTAACGTCAAAATTGTTAACAAGGGGTTGCAACTGGCCATTTACTATTGCCAGCAATTGTCCGTTGGCATAGGCCCACGACTGTCCATTCACTATTGCCTGCAGTTGTCCGTTTACAATTCTGTAACTGTTGTCTATTGGCGTTTGGCTATTAACTAATGCTTGCAATTGTCCATTCACTATTGCCTGCAACTGACCATTGACAAGTGCTTGCAGTTGTCCGTTTACCAACGCTTGCAGTTGTCCATTTTGAAAAACAACGAATGTCACTTCGCCATTGACGATCGCCATCAACTGACCATTTACCATTGCCATGAGTTGGCCATTCACTAATGCCTGCAATTGCCCGTTTGCAATGGGTATATATGTCCCGTTCACGAGCGCCTGCAATTGGCCATTTGCTAACTGCCTCACACTTTGCACTGCAACAGCGGCTCCGTTTACCAATGGTTGAAGTTGACCATTTACCAATGCCAGTAGTTGTCCGTTTACCAACGCCTGCAATTGACCATTAACAATCGCCTGTAGTTGACCATTTACCAAATTAAGGCTGGTAGTTGGTATATCAGTTACAATGCCATTTACCATTGCCTGTAATTGTCCATTTACTATGGCTTGTAATTGACCGTTGACGATAGCCTGCAATTGACCATTTGACAATGTAAGATTTTGCACAATTTGCAATTCCCCGTTGACCAATGCCATCAGTTGTCCATTCACGATGGCCTGCAATTGGCCATTGACTAACGCCTGCAACTGACCATTGACGATGGCCATCAATTGGCCGTTCACCAGTGGCATTAATTGGCCGTTGACCAATGCTTGCAACTGACCGTTGACGATTGCCAATAATTGTCCATTTACGATAGCTTGCAACTGTCCGTTTACCAAAGCCATTAATTGTCCATTGACGATGGCCTGCAGTTGACCGTTCGTAACCGATAAGTCGACGGTTACCTGGCTTCCATTCACAATAGCCTGTAATTGGCCATTGGTAACTGGCGTCCAGGCTCCATTAACAAGTGCCAACAACTGACCATTTTGAAAAACTATATCCTCTGCGGTCACATACACTCCATTAACCAACGCCTGTAATTGACCATTCACCAAAGCCTGTAGTCGACCATTTACCATGGCCATTAATTGACCATTCACCAAAGCCTGCAACTGGCCATTAGGAACTGATGCCTTAGCATTTCCTTTAGTTAATGCTTTTATATTTAAAAGCGTCCTGGCGTTTTCATTTGTAAAGGACTCTACCATGGTGGAACTTGACGAGTCCAATTTATAATTCTGCAAAGACTGTGCGGCTACATCAACAATAAAGCGCTGGTTACCTATTTGCGTTGGATCTATGCTATTGACCAGTGCCTGCAGTTGACCATTTTCCAAAACAAATTTTCTTGCGTTGCGAACCGCCTGGAAACTTGCCATCGTGCTCATATTGGCTAAATCTGATTGAGTAACGGGCGGATTTTGATTATTGAATCCGTTTATCACCACCAATCCATTATCAGCTAAATATTTTTTGTGCAATGCTTTTACTTCCTCAATAAGAGTTTGTGAATTAGATGCAGAAGGGTCCAGCTCGTAGCCATAAGTAATGTTTGCCGGGTATTCTCCATATTTTAATTGAAGATTTCCCGGTGTTATCTTCAATGGCATTTTTTCAATCGTTAGGGTGGCTGACTCAAATGTGAATGAGTATTGTGTTAAAAGCGGATCATCGTTGGCAAGCGGTGTAGTCCTGCCCGGGAAAATGCCATATAGCCCGGCGCTGCTCGCAGCCGTAGCAATCGTATTAAATGCCAGGTTATCCAGCTTAAGCTGAGCAAGTGTGATATTTGTCTGACCAATAGAAACACCGTTAATAAGAACCTGTGCTGTAAAAAACGGATTATTCAATCCATATTTACGGCTTTTATTTTCCGCTTTAACAGTAACACCAATTCGTGAACCGAAAAAATATCGTGCTTCAGACAATCCTCCATCTAATCCACTCGGGCTTTTTGCTGCGTTGAATAATTGGAAAGGCGGATTTGCTCCGGAAGGTATCGCCGGTGATATGCCTGTCGCTTCCGTTTTATCGGGTGAAATTGTAGTAGCAATCGGCGTACTGTTCACATAGATCTGTGTAGTACCGGTAAGGTACTTCCCTTTTATTTTTATCATGAATGGCTGATTGCCATTTTCGGACCCAGGTGTTACGGCGATCAATGTATCTACGATTGGTTTTGCATTTGCTATTTGCTGTATTGCTGAATCAGCCTGTACGTAACCATATCCACCTTCGAAAGAAAAATTTCCCGGGAGGTAAGAAAATTTTCCAGCCGATGATATCAACTGTTGTTTTATTTCTGCCGGTGTCACCGTGGCTTGTAAATTAAATTTTTTACGCCCCTGAATAAGTAACGCACCTACTGCTGCTGCATGTGGCGCGGCGGCAGAAGTACCAAAAAAATTCGGATAAGAATCGCCGTCATCAAATGCAGCTCCGCCAAGGTCAACTGTTGTATTTACTCCATTGGGGGCGACAAGCTCGGGTTTGTTTCGAACAACAAAAGTGCTACTTTCCTTTGTTGCTGTTCCGCCTCTTGATGAGAAGGAAGCGACCCCCGGCCAAACCGGTGTATACGGAGGAATATTTGCGTAGAGCATTGCACCAACTGCAATGGCGCCGCTGGCATTGGCCTGGCCAACAAGAGAAGATGTGCCTGTTTGATAATCTAATATCGTGGCGTCGCCGCGGAATATTATATACTTAAACCTGACATTGCTGGTACCGGCTGCTCTTACTACCATCACTTTTGCGTTCGTTTCTTCTTTTACAGTAAATGGACAAACTTCAAACGGGTCACCGAGAAGATTACTTCTATTAAAGCCAAATAATGTGTATCCATTTGCATCGAATAAATAAAGATCCATGTCCGTTTGCACACCCGCTGCACCCAAAGAATGAAAATCGTCGCTCCATTGTAAAACGATCGTATAAGATCCCGGTTTAAGATTTATCGTTTGGTAAATATCGGCGGCAGTGCTTCCGAACCTGTGTATCTGCCCCGTCGGAATTATTGATGTATTGGTAACGCCGTTGAAAACCGATTCATAGGATTTATTGCCGAAGTTACCCGCTGCAGAAAAATAATTTACACCCTGCGCCACCACCTGGTCAACAGTCTTTGCGACAATACCATCCTGTAAAAATGGTTCTGTCACATAAGTAATATCATCAACAATCACATCACAACGACCACCTGGTAAATTCGGATCTGCAAGTTGCTGTATGCCCTTGGCAAAATCGCCTGCACTTAAAAATCCGCTACGGAATGCCAGTTTTGATTTGGGTGCTATATCGTGTACGATCTGCAGCATGGCCCTACCTTCATCATTACCCTTGGAGTCTGCAAGCACCTGCACGGGCTCTGGGTTTTCGTTCGGCTGTCCATTGGATTTGATTCCCGGAAGGTCTCCCTGATCAACGTCATTTTGCGCTACTAATTTTGAATTATAACTATCTGAAATGACTCCCACTTTGACACCGCTTCCATCTAAGCCGAATCTATCTCTTACGAAATTTGATCGCATCGTAATGTCGCCTTGCGTTGTCACCTGTCCCATATTATTAATAGGCGGATATAAAGGCCGGACATAATCAATGCGGGTATTGCTGTTAAGCTGAGTTAATTTATTAATTGGGAAAAGTCCTGTTATTACATAGGTATGCGGGCCATTATTAATAGTATCAGTCATCCCTAAAGCAACCAATTGAGCCTTCAGTGTGTTATCATTTGAGGTTTTGCTGATCACTTCAATCTTCACCTTGCCAGTGTTATCCAGAATAAAAATTTCATTGTCCGGAATAGATGTAATTGGATTGGTATTTTGAGAAAGCGATAACAATTCTGCACCAATAACATTGTTGGCGGTCGTTACTTTTCCGTTAGTGGGTGGCGGATAATATGGATTGATAAAACTTGGGCCGGTACCAGTTGCGGGAGCCTGGTAAACCAGTTTCAGATTCTGATCTAATTCCACTTTTTTAGCACTCCACAATGCCCCAATGACATGTGGCGCATTGAATGGGTTTAAACTTTTGAAAGATATTCCTCCGTTAGGAGCCCAAACATTTCCCAACCAAACATTGTTGTTGTCCGGTATTATGAGAGGCCCGATAATACTAAATGTGTTGCCGCCATTTGATGAGCCAGTTCCATGAATTTCTGTGTAGATGCGGGAGGGAAAATTTCCATTTACTGTGCTGACCGATAGCCTGCCCCAGTTTGCATCTTTGATTATAAAAATATTTATCGTTCCCGTCGTTGTATTTTTAAAATCAAACACAAGTTTATTAGAAGTGGTGGCATTATTCACTTCATTAAAGATGTAATTTCCCGGCCCGTTAAATGTGAGTACTTTGTTACCCGTCAGCCCAAGCTTTTTATATTTTCCCGGAGAAATGGTTTGTGTGCCGGTTATATTGGTTGTCCCTGCCTGGTTATCAAAGGGGGTGTTGTTCGGCATGGATGGTAACACCGGTAACGTAACAATGTTTACAATTCCTCCTGTGGGTGCCGGCCCTGAATAATTTGTTGAACTTGGCGCCGGCACTGCTACCTGGCCCGTCACGGAAGTGGCATTGGGTCCGCCAAGGCTTTTCAAAACTATTTTTCCTTTGGCAGTAAGATTACCAACAAAATCAATTTTAAAATCTGCTGAAATAACATTGCCCGAATAATTAGCTGCGGTCTTTGCTGCAAAAATATTCCCGGTAACTTTTCCAAGATTTCCGAAAGAAACGGCATTGCCGCTGTAGATATTCCCCGTTATGCTAAAGAGGTTTTTGACATCAACCAGGTGATTGCTCCCTACATTACCGTTTATGGCAACGACATTACCAAGAAATACTCCTTGCGAGCTGTTATAAGAATTTGGTGAGGCGCTTCCACCCCAAACAGCAAAGTCTGTAAGTTTTAATGGCTGGGTCTGACTTTGAGCGTCCCTTGTGATGGCGAATAATAAGCATACGCAAAGTACCTTTTGCAGCAGAGACATAAGTTTTCTCATTATTATTTAGCAGTTTAAGTGCCTGAATGAAACAGGTGTCACAGCCACTTTGCTTTATAATTCGTTTGCACCATAATCTGCATTATAAAGCATAAGTTGAGTAATCATCCTGACCAACAAATAAATTTGATTTTCAAAAGTGAGAGTAACCGGTTAAAAGAGGACTTTCAATAGATTAATCTGTGATTCAAAGGGGATTGATTGGTAACGTCTGCCTCTGAACCCGCTTACAAGTCATTTGACTGTCTTACCTGATCTTGATGCTTTTAAGACGTGTGGAGAGCACACGAATATAATCCACTTCTGCACATATCTCCAAATATTAATATCCGTTTGATAAAAGTCATTCGCCAACGATCTATAATAAGATATCTGGTAGTGATCTTTTTATCACTCAAACTTATAACCCCGCCTGCTTGCTTATCTCCAGCATCCGGTCAATAGGTTTTTTAGCCGCGAGCCTTAATTCTTCGTCCATTGTTATCTCCGGTGTTTCATATTCCATGCAGAGATAAATTTTTTCGAGTGTATTGCGTTTCATATGTGGGCAATCATTGCAGGCGCAACTGTTATCGGGAGGAGCGGGTATAAATGTCTTATCCGGGCTTGCTTTCATCATCTGGTGAAGGATGCCGGTTTCAGTAGCTACGATGTATTCCTGTGATGCATCTGTTTGTGTGAATTTTAACAGCCCGGTAGTAGAGCCGATATAATCCGCTATGCGAAGAATCGGATCCTCGCATTCAGGATGAGCGATCAGCTTTGCACTCGGATGTCTCACTTTCAAACGTGTAATTTTTTCCAGGCTGAATATTTCATGCACCATACAGGCCCCATTCCAAAGCAGCATATTTCTTCCGGTCATCTTGTTGATGTAAGCACCCAGATTTTTATCTGGCGCAAAGATTATCTTCTGCTCTTTCGGAAAACTTTCAACCACCACTTTTGCATTACTGCTGGTGCATATCACATCACTTAGCGCTTTGATCCCCGCACTGCAGTTGATGTAGCTGACGACAACATGATCGGGATGTTGCTCTTTGAATTTTTTGAAAAGCGGAGGAGGACAACTATCGCTTAGTGAACAACCGGCTTTCAGATCGGGAATAACAACTTTCTTTGTCGGGTTGAGGATCTTCGCGGTTTCCGCCATGAAATGAACGCCGGCAAATACGATCATATCCGCTGTTGTTTTTTCCGCCTGCTGCGCCAGGCCAAGACTATCACCGATATAATCTGCCACATCCTGGATATCCGGTTCCTGGTAGTAATGCGCCAGTATCACTGCATTTTTCTTTTTTTTGTGTTCTTCGATCTCGTGAAAAAGATCCAGCGCAGGGTCCAATTCGATATCGAGAAATCCTTTTGCAGGCACTTCTTTTTTGGCGATTATGATTTCTTCAGCGATCATGTCAGTTCTTTGAGGGAGCAATATTCCGGGATGCTTATCGTTTTTTCAAAAATTTTTTCTTTTTATTCTTTTCTTTTATAATAATAGTATTAATACATTTTTATAAAAAAGAGTTTATTATTATTACTGCTGTGGATTCGTGGATAAGTCATTCAATGATCTGATTGCAAAGTTACCAATCCACAGATATACACATATACAACAGGGAAATCCACAAGGTTGTTTATGACTGACGCTGGTTTAATAGAGTTTTTTAACAGGGATGTGTACAAGCAGAAAAGTTATTAATGCATAACTTTTAGACAATAGCTAATGTGAATTGGAATAGAACAACCCATCCGCGACAAGAAGTATTCAGGGTTATGAACACTCATCTCCTGGTTTGTATCTAAAAAAGAAGTTTCATACTAACGTTTCACGGCGGGTTATACACGAAAAAAATATTTCTGCACAGGATAACGTGACGAAAAAGATGGCGCCTGGCCACAAATGGACACGAAATCACACGAAACAGGACGAGCCTTATTATTTCCGGAAGTAAAGATTTCTGTGAAGTAACAAGTTTTCTATTGATGTTATTTCATGTGTATTTGTGGCTATTATATTAAATCATTTAATTTTATCAGTATAAAATTAGTTGTATGAAATTCCTGAGATCATTATTAGTCGCAGCGTTCATATTCCTGTCTTCCTGTGTACTGGCTGAAGAAGGTATGTGGCTTCCTTTGTTGCTGGAAAAAATGAATGAAAAAGAAATGAAGAGCCTTGGGATGAAGATCAGCGCCAAAGATATATATAATGTGAACGGCGGAAGCCTGAAAGATGCCATTGTAAGTTTCGGCGGGTTTTGTACGGGGGAAATCATATCTTCAAAAGGATTAGTACTCACCAATCACCACTGCGGATTTGATGCTATACAAAATCATTCTACTCTTGATCGTAATTATATAAGAGATGGATTCTGGGCAAAGAACTATTCTGAAGAACTCAGTAATAATGATTTGTTTGTCACCTTTATAGTAAGAATAGAAGATGTGACCAAACAGGTGTTGAACGGTGTTACGGGTTCAATGACAGAAAGCGAAAGACAGTCAATGGTTGACAAAAATATTACTGAGGCAAGAAGGAATGTAAAGAAAGAGAGCTACCAGGATGTATTTGTAAGAGGTTTTTTCGAAGCCAATCAATATTATTTATTTGTAACAGAAACATACAGGGACATACGACTGGTAGGTGCGCCGCCATCATCCATCGGCAATTTTGGAAAAGATACAGACAACTGGATGTGGCCAAGACATACGGGAGATTTTTCCATGTTCCGTATCTATGCCGGCAAGGATAATAAACCAGCCGGGTATTCTGTTGATAACGTTCCTTACGTTCCAAAAAGATCGCTTTCCATTTCTTTGGATGGAGTAACAGAAGGAGATTTTACCATGGTGTTTGGTTTTCCCGGACGAACGAGCGAATACCTGCACAGCGCAGCGGTCAAACAGATCATGGAAGTGAACGACCCGGCAAAGATCGCTATCCGGGATAAGGCGCTTGCAGTGATAGATGATTTCATGCGCAAAGATGAAGAGATAAAAATTCAATACTCGACAAAGTATGCGGGCATTTCCAATGCCTGGAAAAAATGGCAGGGAGAAATTTTGGGATTAACAAGAACCAATGCTATTGAAAAAAAGAAAATGTATGAGGCCGAATTTCAAAAGCGTGTGAATGCCAATCCTCAATGGAGAGACCAATATGGAAGTTTATTGAATGATCTGGAAGCCGCCTACAATGAATTTAAACCCTATGGTCTTGCGAGGGATTATTATCTTGAAATAACAAGTAAGATCGAATTATTTACCATCGCCGGCCAATTGAATTCGCTGCGTAATGCTAAGAACAACGGAGCCAAGAACGCTTATTCTGAGACATTGGAAAGAACAAAAGATAAACTTGCTGATCTCTATAAAGAATACAGTCCCGAAGTTGACAGAAGGCTTTTTGAAGCATTAATGGAGATGTATATAAAAGACCAGGACAATAAAATAATTTCCCCAGTTGCGGTTGAACAAGCAAAGGCGGCTGGCAATGATTTTAAAAAATGGGCAAATGAAATATATGGAGGCGCTAGCCTCACTGCCGGCAATAAAGTACTAGCTGAACTGGAACAAAATCCACAGGAATTTGTAGAAAAGATCAAGACGGACAAGGTGCTTGTTTTATATAATGATATTGCGACCACCTACAATACAATGATCACTCCGAAACTTAACGACATACAGAACAGGATAAATAAACTGCAGAGGACCTACATGCAGGCGCAGATGGAAGTAATGAAAGAAAAGAAATTTTATCCCGACGCCAACAGTACGATGCGGGTAACATACGGCAACGTGAAAGGATATGAGGCAAGAGATGCTGTAAAATATGATTACTATACTTATCTCGATGGGGTAATGGAAAAGTATATTCCCGGAGATTATGAGTTTGATGTTCCTAAAAAAATAAGAGCGCTATATAATAATAAGGATTATGGTCAGTATGGAAAAAACGGGAAGATGCCGGTTTGTTTCATCGCCGCCAACCATACAACCGGAGGTAATTCCGGCAGCCCGGCACTGGATGCTTATGGCAACCTTGTAGGCATCAATTTTGACCGGGTATGGGAAGGCACAATGAGCGATATTAATTATGACCCATCGATCTGCCGGAATATTATGGTGGATATACGATACATATTATTTATTATTGATAAATACGCCGAAGCCGGTAATCTTGTAAAAGAAATGAAATTGGTGCATCCTAAAGGGAAATAGCGGACATTTAATGGAGAAAACGGCTCTGCGCGGAAGCTTTATTCCTTGTTAACTTATTCCCCGTTTACTCACTAGTTTTCCCCAAATACCCTATTTTTGCCATCCGTTTTTTAAACCTTACTATTAATTATGTCAGTTATCCAGAGCATACAGGAGAAGTATGCAAAACTAATGGCTATCATTATTGCCGTCGCCCTAATGATCTTTGTTGTAATGCTTGCTTTTGAAAATGGCGGAAGCCTTTTTCGGGGCGGTAATTCTACGACTATCGGCAAAGTAAATGGCACCACGATAGAGTATAATGATTTCATGAAAAAGGTTGATCAGCAGGAAAAAAACATGGAAGCTCGTGGTTATGGTTCAGGTGCTGCGCTTCAGCAACAGGCGATAGAGTCTGCCTGGAATGAAGAAGTGAATAATATTTTGCAGAACAGCGAACTTGACAAATTGGGCATTAAGGTAGGCAAGCGGGAAATGGGAGATGTTTTATATGGGCCGAATGCTCCTGAAGATCTGAAAAAATTGTTCACCGATTCGACCGGTATATACAATGGTCAGTTAGCAAAACAGAACATTGATGCCGCCCTGAAAAGCAAGGACCCCAAGCAACAGGCGCAAAAAGAACAGATCATTGCCTTTATTAATTACCAGGAAGATGCCCGGATAAAAGATAAATATAATTCGCTTCTGGCCAACAGCGTCAATTTCCCCAAATGGTTTGTAGAAAAAGAAATTGCAGATAAAAGCCAACTTGCGAAGATCTCATTGGTGCGCAGCACCTATGCTGAAAATGCAGATAGCACAATTAAGGTAAGCGATAAAGAGATCGAAGACTATTTAAATAAACATAAAAAAGATTATAAACAGCAGGAAAGCCGCAGCATTGCTTATGTAGCTTTCAGTACATTGCCGAGTTCGGCAGACAGTGCAGAAGTAATGCAAAAGGTGCAGGATTTAAAACAGGAATTTGATACGACAAAAAATCTTCAGCAATTTCTTTATTCGCAGGGAGCCGCGGAAGTTAATGAAAGATTTCGGACTGCATCAGCTATAACAATTCCGCCACCGGCAAAAGATTCTGTTTTAAAATTACCGGTTAATGGCGTATATGGGCCATATTTAGATAACAACTCATATACTCTTGCAAAATTATTAGCCGTAAGACAGCAGCCAGAAATGGTAAAAGTGAGACACATTCTCATATCAACAGCACAGCAGAATCCCCAGACAGGGCAAATGACCCCGACAAGAGATACGGCCGAAGCAAAAAAAGAAATTGATAGCATTCAAACTGCCATAAAGAACGGAGCTAATTTTGATTCATTGTGTGTGAAGTTTTCAGAAGATCTCGGTAGTAAGAACGATCCAGCAACAGGAAAGTACAAGGGCGGTATTTATGATAGCGTAAAGGTGGATGCGATGGTGCCTGAGTTCAATGATTTTATTTTTGGAAATCCTGTCGGTACAAAAGGAGTAGTGAAAACTCAATTCGGCTATCATTATATTGAAATACTTGCACGAGAAGGCGGTTCCACGCCGGCTTATAAGATCGCTTACCTGCAAAAGCCGATAGAATCAAGTGTAGAAACAGAAACCACGTCAAGCAACGCGGCAGCACAGTTTGCCGGTGATAGTCGTGACCAAAAGTCGTTTGATGCCAACGCAGAAAAATTATTGAAGACAAAAGGGGTGAACAAAAATGTAGCAACGGACATAACACCCATGTCTTATAATGTAGGAGGCCTTGGCCAATCACGACAGCTTGTAAAAAAAATATATAAAGCAGATCTTGGCGACGTGCTGGAACCGGAAAGAGCCGGAGAAAATTGGGTGGTAGCCATCGTCACGGAAGTGAACGAAGAAGGAACAATGTCTGTAGCAAAGGCAAGACCTCAGATAGAACCACTTTTGCGCAACAAAAAAATAGCTGAAAAAATAAAGCAAAAGATCGGAAACATAACGACACTTGATGCCGCCGCCGCAGCAATGGGCAACAAGCAAATTGAAACCATAGATAGCCTCCGAATGCTTGGCGCACAATCCGGGTCAGCCGCGGCGATAGGTTCTGAGCCGAAAGTGATCGGCGCAGCATTCAACCCTGCTAACAAAGGAAAAGTTGTGCCACAGGCAATTGAAGGAACCAGCGGTGTATATGTGGTGCGGGTGGATGATGTGAATGCCACATCAGTAGCCGAGGCCAACATTGCAGATCAGCGCAAATCAAAATATCAGACCGCGAAACAACAGGCGACTTATCGCTCGCCGGTACAAATACTTCGTGAGACTGCAACTATAAAAGATAAAAGAATCAACTTTTTTTAATACAGGCACCGGAGTTTATTCCATAGGGCCGCCTTAACAATGGGTGGCCTTTTCTTTTATTATTTCATTTAAACAAGACCATTGCTAAATTGTTATTTTTGTAAGCATTCTGATCAATGAACGATCCAATTATAAATAAGGTAGCTGAAAGCGGGCTAATAACCATTAATCCCGAGAACTATTATCCCAGGGGAGAAACAAAAATCTTTGACCTTAAGGAGTACTTATTTCGTGAGATAATATTAAAAGAAAAAGATTTTCGCGACGCATTAAAAAATCTCGACTGGGAGCAATACCGGGATAAAAATGTAGCCGTCATTTGTTCAGCCGACGCAATTATTCCTGTCTGGGCGTGGATGCTTGCTGCTTCGTATCTGCAGCCCGTGGCAGCGGAAATAGTTATGGGCGATGAAAAGGAACTGCATAAAACTATTTTTTTGAAAAATCTTTCGCAGATCGACATCAGCGAATTTACTGACAAGAGAATTGTGGTAAAAGGATGCGGCGATACACCCATCGGGGATTTTGTTTATATGGAGTTAACTAAACTGCTGCAACCCGTTGTTAAAAGCATTATGTATGGCGAGCCCTGCAGCACCGTCCCCGTTTACAAAAAGAAATAATTTATCTTATCGGGCAGGCGCTTTGACTGCTGATCTTTGGTTTACACGGGTTGTCATCAGCCTGGTCATAGCTGCTATGATCCCAGACAAAACCGATCTCTGAGCTTCCCGCAGTGTAAGAATAACTGTTCTTACCGACCTGCGCATCATGTGCAAGTCCCACTCTCATTTTATCACGGTAATTATCTTTTCCTGATAAATTAAAAGAAAGCGTCAGGCTGATCGTATTCATATCCGTGAAATTAACGCTGCCACGATACCACAGTCCAAGACTGATGTCGATTTCATTTTGCGTTACTTCTGTTCCTAGTTGATAACTGCTATGGTTTGCCTGGCGATACCCAATCGCCCCGATACTGAACGACCATCTTCTTTCTGGATTGGTATAAGTATATAAAAGATTTCCGGACCAGAGTACAGGAAGATTGCTCCGTATGGTATCAGAAGTTGAAGTCAATGATTCATCTGGCCTGTTGATATGATGGGCGCTGAAACCCGCAAGCAACCGGCTGTTTTCTGTAAGATTATAATTAAAGAAAGTTCCCGCTGCAAAATCGGGATATAGTTTACCATTATTGGCGGCAATATCTGCTGCAGATACGGAACCGGGAATGATGCCATTAATATCCAACTCATCCGCGAAAACAAGTTTGCTGTAATCTATTCTTCTTTGTGCTATTCCAAATTGCATAGCTCCTGTCCAAAACCATTTTGGTAAACTACCGTTTGCTGCAGCACTTTCAGTTCCCGCACAAACTGTATAGGCATACGAGCCATATATGCCGGTTTTTCTTAAATATCCCTCGCTTGAATGCGTGGCCAGTATGCCAATTCCGCTGCTGATATTTGGAATAAATTTATCTATTGAAAAAGCCATGTAGTTCATTTGAGAAGGAATTGTCCACCATTGGCGGCGATAGATGGCGCTGACACGGAGATCATGTTCTCCGGCGCCGGTTGCCGCTGGATTCAGATTGATCGGCGAAAGGTATGATTGGGAAAAAACCGGATCCTGGGCGATAGATTGTTTTTGCAGCAAGCAACACGCAAACAATATAATCCCGGCGATACTTATTTTCTGATAAAATATTGTTTGCATAAATTTTATTTTATTATCGTGATGAAACCCGCTTTCACATATTTATTTGTCCCGGGATATAACATTCCTTTCCACTCGGTACCATTGATATACGTTCCCTCTATTTGCCAGCTATAAGCGTCCTGCTGTAAAATTTGTCCGTTGAATTTTCCATTCCATGGTTCATTGGGCGAACCGTTAGCATCAAGCCCTGATGTTTCGAATATTTTCTGCCCCCACGAATTGTAGATGCGCAGGCGATAGCTCTTTAAACCTTTTGCCAATGGTAAGAACTGGCGCAAACTATAATTGCTGCAACCCAGGCACATTGCATTGGGCACATACAAATATCCCGGCACGTAAAGAATGGTCACATTGGTCGAATCAGCGGCTTTACATCCCGTAGCGAAATCAGTTACCAATAATTTCACTTTGTACACACCCGTGTCGCCATATTCATAAGTTATTTCCTTCCCATTTTTTGTTTGCTGCGATCTGTCGCCCATGTACCACACATAAGTTTTATTTGGATTGGCGGCTACAGTGTCTTTGAAAGAAAAAGTATAATCAGGTTGTTGAATGATCAGTGATGGGCTTACTTCAATATGCGGCCAAGGCCAGGGCTGAATAATTAATTTTCCGGAAAGAGAAGTATCACCGCAACCGGCAACATTTTGTGCCAGCGCCCTGACGGAAAACTCTTTTGGCGTTTTATTATTCATCGCCTCAATGAACCGATGACTAAATGGATTCAGCGTTCCTTCAATTGATCCATTGACAAACCATTTATAGTTTACCAGGTCGCCATTGCTGTTTGTTGTAACTGCTGTGAACGAAGCAAGAGTATCGTGGCTGCAGGTTTTAATAAGTTGGGGACCAAATGATGTTTGAGGCGTGCTATATACCCGGAATTGGTAGGTGGCGCTGTCTGCACAACCGGATGTCGTATGAACAATGAGTTTTACCGAATATACGCCGGCAACATTATAGATATGCGATGCAGACGCACCCGTTAAATGAAATTCTCCCTGTGAGGAACTGCTGTCGTATATCATCCATTCAATAAGACTATACCCGGAAATATTCCCCGCATTTACATTTAATGTATAGGGCGCACAGAATTTATTGGGCCCAACGTTAATATTTGCGGGAATTTTATCTACAACCGTTACTTGTTGTGTTGCAGTATCATAACAAATAAATCCGGCCGAATGAACCCGCTTTGCAATAAGACTAATGTTGTAAACGCCGGGACTGCCATATATGTGCTGGCCGTTAGTAAATGTGGAAGAGTTGCCATCACCCCAAAGCCATTCGTAAGAGTTGGCGTTGGAAGAAGAGTTTGTAACAGTTGCGAATTGACTGGTGCATATTTTTACCGGCGCCAGGGTGAAGCTGGCAACAGGAGGACCATAAACAACAACGGCTCTTTGTATTGTTGTATCAGAACAATCGTTTTGCAAACGGATTGTCACCGTATAATTTCCCGGATTGTTATAAAGGTGTGTAATGCTGTTTTGATTGTTGGGGATAATGACCGGTGGCGTGTTATCTCCGAAGTTCCAGGTCAGTTGTGCAGCGCCGAGAGAACTATTATTAAAAGTTATTAAATGTGGCGCACAACCCGACAGTTGATTTCCATAGGCAGTAATATATGGTTGAATCGTAATCGGGTTAACAACAATGACGATTGTTTGCGTATCTCTTGTGCACTGATTTTCTGAAATCAGCCTTATTGAGTAGTTGCGAATGATGCCGGCATAATATGTATGTGTGAATGATGTAAGCGAATAAGATGTATCAGTAAGGCCATCTCCAAAATCCCAGTAGTAAACAAAATTGTTACCAAGAGATGTGTTTTGAATATGTATGGTAAACGGCGAACAACCCCTTGTTGTGTCAACAGCAAATCTTGCTTTTGAATTGGCAAACACTTTTACGCTGTCAAGATAATAACTGGTATCGCAACCGTTGTAAGCTTTCAATACAATATGATAAACCGTATCGCGGAAAGCGGGACTTGTATTAAATGTGATGGCGCCCGGCTGTACATTGGTTGTTGTTACTCCGTTTCCAAAATCCCAGAAGAATTGAATATTGCCGGTTAACAATGTTGAGGTATTGTTGAACACAACATTAAGCGGCGCACAGGACCTATCTCGGTCTTTAGTAAATGCAGCAGTCACAGACGGCCTTGTGATAAATGTTTTCTGAATACTATCCGGCTTGCATCCATAAGGACTTAATGCTACCAGTTTTATAGTTACGGTATCTCCCGGAAGACTTATTATATATGAAGGAACGGTACCGGTAGTATTTGAAGCGATCAATGCGCTATTCGCATACCAGTTGTAAATGCCATTGCCGGCTGGATAAGGAATATTATTTATTAACGAATTAATATTTACCGGGGCACATCGTAAGGTGTCGCCGGTTGTAAAATTTGCATGAGCATCCGAATTAACCGTAACGCTTATGTTTTTAGTATCTGAGCAACCATTTGTCAACGTGCCTGTCACAGTATAAGTGGTTGTTGCGACAGGAGTGGCAATCACAGAATTACTATTCGAGTTATTCAAAGTTGAAGAAGGCGACCATAAATAAGAATCTGCTCCGGCTGCGATGAGATTTACGCTGGTACCAATACATATTTGAGCCACCGACGGGTTGATGGTAATGACCGGCTTTCTTTTTACCGTGATCTTTACCGAATCAATATTGGAGCAATTGATACCGGCGGAAGCAGAGAGATAATATGTATAAACTGTATCGCTGGCCGGACCGGTATAATTTAGCGTGGCTGTTGGATTGGAAATGTTGGGATTGCTTAAGCCAATTGCAGGACTCCATTGATAAACGATCCCTGCCACAGCATTCATACCAACCTGGACAAGTGTTCCGCTGCAAACAGAAGCATCATTTCCTGCTTCAACCGCAGGCAGTGAAGTAACATTGACATTCGTGATCGCGGTGTCGTTTAACATACAACTGCTGTCGGTTATGATTAGTTGAACAGGATATACACCTGTATTGGCATAAAATATATTTCCCGGAACCGGGTTAGTTGAAGCAATGGGATCGCCATTGCTAAAAGTCCATTGATAACCAAACGGACCAGGAGCATAACAATTCACAACGGCAGCAGAAGGCGCAATACTATTATTTGCGCAAATAGAACCGATGGACGCAATAGCAGCCTTTGGCGGCCCTTTTATATAAAATGAATCCAATGCATATACTTCGGGACAGCCATAAGGAGAATTAGTTGCTTTAACGGTTAAGCGTATAACATACTTTCCAATCTTGTTAAACAATACAGACGGAGAAAAAGAAGTGTTGTTTCCATTTACAAACGAATAGAGAGTTCCTCCTACCGGAGAACATCCTTCCGGATCAGTATATGTTATTGTCCAGTTGTAATCGTCGCCCTGGCAACCGCCAGCCGGAGAAGTATTGATAAGATTGACAGCGACGGGGCCACAACTGCTGTGCTGGTTCATTGTAAATCCTGCTTGGGGAGGATTGCGAACACAAATTGTTCTTATGGTGCTATCAATTCCGCACCGATCATTGAAAATATAAAGTTTAATCGTGTACGTTCCCGTAGCCGTGAACTGTACATTCAAAGAATTACTACCATCTGTCCATGCTGAGCCATTGGATGGGTTTCCGTTCAATGAACCAAACGTCCCTGACAAAAGATTATAACCGGAGGACGGAACAATATCCCAGACCTTTATTCCATTGTTCAAACACTCCGATGTGAATGTGCCGGTTTGATTGATCACATTTCCAAAACTTGAAGCATTAGCAATACTGACAACAGTATTTACACACACAACGGGCGTTGGCAAATAAATTGCTGGTCTTGGTTTTCCCGAAACATAGATCGGCACAACCGATGCACTGTTTGATCCGCAGGGATTTTCAATGGTCAGGTAAGCCCCAAAAGAATTGATATAAGTATTAATCCCATTATTGCTGGAAAAAAGACAAGAGCCTACATCAAAATGATGGGCAACCGTTGCCGGCGGAGAATGTTGAAATACCTGCGGTCCTGTGCCATCGTTGATCAAAAAAGAATAGGTCGTGCCCGGGGGATTGTTGTCAATATTGGTAATCAAAAAACGCAGAGAATCAGATGAACAAATGTCGGTGTTGCCTAAACTTGCCAGACCGCCTGCCGGTATCGTGCCAAGAAAGATGATGTATTTTTTTATACCAATACATCCATCGGGCCCGGTCACATTGACGGTCATTGTACTACCGCCTAATGGAAAATTATGTGTGACGATTTGCCCTGCCGGCCAGCTATTGAATGCAGAATCGGGTGAGCCCTCACCCCATTGAATTGTATAGGATATGTTGTTGCCAATAGTTGTTGACTGGTTATTAAACTTGAAATTGTAATAGGGGATGTTGTTACATTTTTTAAAAGTAGAAATACCGTTAAATGTCCCAAATGTTACCGATGGATCTGCATTACCGATCGAAGCATCAGGCACTTTTTTAATGGTGACAGGCTGTGTTATTGAATCTTCACAACCATATACATTTGTTACAAGCAGCTTTACGGGAAATACCTGGATACCAGGCAAGCCGACTGCTGAAAGAAATTGGTGGGTTGGATCCTGAATGGTTCCAATATTACCATCGGCAAAATTCCAAAGATATTTAAGCGGTTCACCCGTGGTTGACGTATTGGTGAATTGTATGGTTTCATTGCCGCATACATTATCAGGAGAAAAAGTATAGCCTGCTGCAGGATATACATCAGAAACATGAACGATGATAAATGTAGAATCGGCGAACGCTCCACCTGTAACGGTTTGAAATGTTGTATCATATCCCGTAACATTATAGGCAACTGAAAAAGGTCCGATGCCCGATGCGATTAAAGGCGCGCCACTATTAAACCTCCATGAAATAATTAATGAACCCTGAGCGGCGCTTAAATATGTAATTGGACTTCCTTTGCAAACATTGATGGTATCGCCATGTGACATGATCCTGCCATTGGCACGTATTCCGGCTATCACCTGGGAGTCGGCAGTGAATACAGCAAATAGAATAAAAACACACGTGCAGAGCAAGATTGCCCGCCACCGGTAGTTTTGGTACATTTTTCAATAGATTGAACTAAAACAAGGGGCAGGAATTAACAGTAACGCGGTATTTGCAGTAGGCTATAGGATGAATCAGGATAGACAAAATAGAAAAAAATGCAAGCTTTTCTAAATTTTTGAAAGAATAATTTGAGAAATAAAATGTGAACCTCGGCTGAACCCTTGTAAGCATGTTTGGAATTGGGGTCAAAACCAGCCGCGGCGCTTAAACAAAGATATCATCCAAATAGGGATGATGAACATCGCCCCAACTGCGATCCAAAAGCCATATTGATTGTGTAAATAAGGGATCCTGTCGAAATTCATTCCGAAAATCCCCCCGATAACGGTAGCCGGAGCAAGCAAACAGGTCACAATTGCCATTACCTTCATCACTTCATTCATGCGAAGGTTGACATTGTTGATATAAAGATCCTGCATGCTGACCATGATATCACGATAGTTCTCTGACAGATCAATGGCCTGTACAACGTGATCATAAACGTCTTTGAAGTATTTGGTGGTCTTATCATCCAGTAATTCACTTTCGCTGCGCAGGATGCCGCTTATCAAATCTCTGACTGGCACAATATTCCTTTTAAGAACGATCAACTCTTTGCGCAATTGGTTGATCCTTGCCAGCGATCTCTTATTGCTGTTGCGAATAACTTCTTCCTCCAGCGCCTCTATGCGATCTCCTAGTTTTTCCATTACCAGATAATAATTATCCACGATCAGATCAAGCATTGAGTAACACAAATAATCGGCCGCGCTTTGTCTTGCTTTGCTGGTTGCCATTTTTAAACGGTCGCGTAAAGGATTGAAAACATCCCGGCTTGCATCTTCCTGGAAACTGACAACAAACCCCTTTCCCAATGCGATACTTATCTGTTCCTGCTCTACTGTTTGTTTTTGGTCATTATAGTAAAGCATGTTAAGCAGGCAGAACAGGATTCCGTCCACCTCATCCATTTTTGGCCGTTGGTTGATGCTGAGAATATCTTCAACGATAAGCGGGTGTATGGCATAGTGATTGCAAACCACTTCAACATCCGCCTTGCGAAGACCATCTATATTTATCCAACTGATACGATCGCTGTTTTTGTAGGGAAAACAATCTTCTACTGAGGTCAGTTTTTTTACATCTATCGTGCCGCTGTTGTAATCATATAACGAGATCACTACTTCCTGGGCTTCTTCACGCTGAGGAATAATGGTAGGGTTTACCGATAATATCTCTTTGGTGCGTTGTGTACCGAACAAATTCGGAAGATAGAGGTACCTGAGATATTTTTCCGGCCGGAGTTTCTTTACATTCATCAAAGAAAGTTAGGAAAAGAAAAGGAAATTACACCGAAAGACCGCGTAAATTGAACAATGCTCGCATCTCAAAAAGTAACCAACAAGAACATAAAGCGGAATTGATAAGTAAATATTAAATTGGCGGTGTATACGTCTGTAAAAATGGCATCACCAAAAAATAAGACAGGAAATAAAGGGTTAAATTTTTTACGACTGCTGGCTCGTTCATTTACTCAAATGAAAAAGAATGACCCATTGCGTATGGCCGGAGCTACTGCATTCTTCACCACGTTTGCGCTGCCCCCGATAGTTATCATATTATTCCAGTTATTTAGCCTATTTCTTAGCAAAAAACTTATAGGCTCCGAGTTGATGGAAACACTATCCGATACATTTGGAAGCGATGTTGCGGAACAGATTCGCCGTACAACGATTGGATTTCGCACCTTGGTACATACCTGGTATATCGCTATTCCGGGTTTTTTATTTTTGTTATTTGTGGCAACGACCCTGTTTGGTGTCATTAAAAACACGCTTAATGATATCTGGCTTATAAAGCTGAAAGAAAGGCCCGGCTTATTATTTAATCTAAGGTTAAGGGCAAGGTCGGCAGCGGTTATCCTGATCACCGGTTTGTTATTTCTTGCAGGCATGCTGCTTGATGGCATTGAAATACTGGCGAGAGACAATATTGAAAAAATCTCTCCCGGAAGCGGAAAATATTTTAAAACCGCGATCAATGAAATAGCGGGAGTGATTGTTGTCACCACCTGGTTTATTGTCTTGTTTCGCTATCTCGCGGACGGAAGACCTTCGTGGAAAGCGGCTGCCGCCGGCGGATTTCTGACAGGACTTTTATATTCCGGGGGAAAAACGCTATTGTCTTTGCTGATGAGAAACAATAATGTTTCTAGTATCTATGGCGCATCAGCGTCCATGGTACTTATGCTTCTCTTTGTGTTTTATTCTTCCTTCCTGTTATATTACGGCGCAAGTTTTATTAAGGTGTATTCGGATGCTACCGGGCAACCGATTGAACCCATTGATAAGGCGTACAGCTACCGGCTTGAAAAATTAAAATAGAGATTCGGGGAAAGACGCAAAAGGCTTTATGAAGCAAACATTTTTTTACTGCTCAAAGTGTTCTTAATAACATCAACTATCTTTTCTCCTTTGTCACGTATCTGTTCTTCATTCCATAGCAAACCGATGGCGGTAGATACACAGCGGCCCATCGCTGACATTTCCAAATTCGTTTTTTAATTGTTGCGCCAGTTTGTCAACATAGGTTGTTTTGGGTTCATAGGTAACGTCTGCAAAATTATCTTATCATTTGATTTTAACGGAACTCTTTTGATCAAAGGCTTGCCCTCAAAAAATGATCTACCGGGAAGATCATTGGTCTGCCATTTTTTCTATGTGGCGCAATGATCTCGTCCAATTGATTGAAAGAACCTCTTCCATATACCACATAATCTACCATCTTAAAATTCCGAAACTTCATGTATCGTCAATTTGGGCGGCGAAGATACTAACATTAGAAAACCTGTAAACGTGCCCGGTTTCGGGAAATGAAAAATTTATATCAATCTTGGAAAAAATTTTATATGCCGGAAAAGTCACAAACTATAAGCGTCGTAGGATATGATGCCTCCAAATTGCAATCCATTGCTTACGGCGCATTACAACAATTAAACTGGACAATAAAATATGCAGGAGAAAATAAACTATTGGCTTATACGCCAAGAAGCTGGAACAGGTATGATAATGAAATAACGATAGTGACAGAAGACGGCCAACTCACCGCCACAAGCAAGATGATACACGGTGAAACTTTTGATATGACAGGAAGAACTAAAAAAGACATTGCAAACTTCCTGGCCGCTTTTGAAACCGTGAAAGCCAAAGTGACGGATCTGAACGTTAATGAATGGAATGAAAAAATAGCCCTCTTGAAAAGCGAGACTATCAAAGTGGCGGAACAGGAAACAAAGCAAGCGGAGGAAACGGATAAGGTAATGAACTTTTCTAAAAGCAATTTATATGTCACCTATGGCATTATTGCTATTAATGTAATTGTGTTTGTGATTATGACAGGTTCGGGGGTTAGTTTATTTGCTCCGACAGGTATTGATATAATGAAATGGGGCGGCAACTTCGCGCCTCTGACATTATCCGGCGATTGGTGGCGGCTGATCTCTTGTGTTTTTGTACATATAGGCGTCGTTCATATCGTATTTAACATGTATGCTCTATTTATGGCTGGCATTTACCTTGAACCAATGCTGGGAAAGGCAAGATTCATATCAGCCTATTTGTGTACGGGAGTGTTCGCAAGCCTTGCAAGTTTATGGTGGCACAAAGAACCTATAACAAGCGCCGGTGCTTCGGGAGCTATATTTGGTATGTATGGCGTTTTCCTTGCATTGCTCAGCACGAATCTTATCCCGAAGCAAGTACGAAAGGGTTTATTACAAAGCATTGGGGTTTTTGTTGTTTATAATCTTGTGTATGGAATAAAATCGGGAGTTGACAACTCAGCGCATGTCGGCGGTTTATTAAGCGGCCTTCTGATTGGGTACATTTATTTTCCGGGATTAAGACCAGGCGGTAAAAAATCCGTGGCAATCCCGGCTTTAATAGCAATAGTGACTGTCGGGGTTACGATTTTTTATCTACAAGAAAATAGGGTCACAAATGAAATAAGAAATAAAACACTTTCAGAAATTGAAGAATTCAAATATAAAGACGCAGATAAATACAATGTTCAGTTAGAGAAGTTTGCAGATGCAGAGGAAAAAGCATTGGCGCCCCTGCGTGATACTTCACTTGCCGATGAGCAGTTGGCGGAAAAGCTTCAAAACATTTCCCTGCCGGAATGGGAGAAGGCTGATGAATCATTGGAAAAAATAAAAGCATACGACATATCCGGCAAGGCAAAAGAGAAGGCGGAACAATTGCAGGTATATGTTAGCCTGAGAAAAGAACAAGCAGCGTTGATCAGGCAATTAATTTTACAAAAAGACGAAACGCTAAATACTCAGCTAAACGAGTTGGGTACTAAAATTAATCGCTTGCTGGAGGAATTAAAGGAGTAGTGATTTTAATATCCACAGAAATTTTTATCAGCGGGGTTTTATAAGATCGCTGGCTTTTTCCAGATCCTCCGGCGTATCAATCTCCACTCCCATATAATCAACGACAATCATGCGAAGCGAAATACCGTGTTCCAAATAGCGAAGACATTCTATTTTTTCTGCGGCTTCTAAAGGAGTAACCGGCCATTTTGTAAAATCAAGCAATGCTTTTTTACGAAATGCATACACGCCGATATGTTCGTAATAATTGACGGGAATATCTTTATCTCTTTGGTAGGGAATGGCCGATCTGCTGAAAAAAAGAGAGTTCATATTTTCATCTACAGCTACTTTTACAAAATTGGGATCATCAATTTCTGATCGTATGGTCAGTACCTGCATCATTGATGCCATCTGCACGGAAGGATCATCAAATTGGTTTAATAATTTTTCCAAAGGCTCTTTTCTTACAAATGGGGTATCACCCTGCACATTCACAATTATATCGGCATTTGTTTCATCGGCTGCTTCGGCAATACGATCGGTGCCGCTTTCGTGTTGTTGCTTACTTGTCATAGCTTTTCCGCCCCGAGAAATTATTTCATTGTAAATAATATTACTGTCAGTAACAACGATCACCTCATCAAATAATCCCGTGGCTTTTGTGGCATTGTAAGTTGTCCTGATAACTGTTTTATTGCCGAGCATCTTCATCAACTTACCGGTGAATCTTGTGGCGTCACAACGTGCAGGAATGAGTGCGGCATTCTTCATTTCACAAATCTAACAGTCGGTTCCGGAAAACGGAGATACTAAACGTCCAATTTCTGAAACGGTTTTTTCAGCAGTGAGGCAAAGTCCTCGTCTTTTTCGTTGGGATAATGTTTGTCAAGACCGTATCGGATCTCTTTTGGATGCAATGTCATAAAAGTGCCGAGAATACGATCCCAGAAAGAAAAAACGGCGCCGTAGTTACTATCAGTATAAGGTTGCTTCCAGTGATGATGCACCTTGTGCATATTTGGAGAGACAACTATAAAGCTTATGGTTTTATCCAGCCAGGTCGGCAAACTGATATTGGCATGCGTAAATGCCGTAGTGATGACAACCAGCGTCTGGTAGATCATAACGCTATACATCGGCGCTCCGGAGATAAAGATCAGCAGAATAAAAAAGAGACCACGAAGGAAGCTGTCGCCGGGATGATGGCGCAATCCTGTTGTCACATCCACATTATTGTCGCTGTGGTGAATAAGATGGAAACGCCATAGCAAACGATTCTTATGCATAACAAAATGCACCAACCAGCTGCTGAAATCAAGCGCCAGCACACCAATGATAATTGTCCAGAGTATACTGGCATCAAACCAGTACACCAATCCGAAATTGTTTCGCAGACACCAATCAGACAGCAACACTATCAATATGGCAAGAGCTGAATGTATAATAATATGAATGACTGTAAATATTAAATTGACGCCGGCATGCCGGTATTTATTTTTTTTATACTGTAAAGGTAGCAGGGGAATGGCGCCTTCTATTATCCAAAAGAGAAGCAGGCCACCGGCAAGAATGATCATTCGCTGTACGGGGTGCTTTTCAAGAGTTTCAAAATATGTAAGGATATCGCTCCACATGGGCCCGCAATGAGACTGAAAAGTTACGAAGGAAAAATAAGACGGGTTATCATCGCCCTGTTAATTAAATCATCCTTCTTCTGCCGGGGCAAACTCATTTCCGCAATTAAAGCAGTGATTAACTTTTTGTGCGGATAAGGCATAGGAGGCAGAGAAAAACCCGAAGAGGGCCATGATCCAGTTGCTGGTTTTCCGCGGCGTGCTTACCCGTTCAATATTATGGGATCCGCACCTGGGGCAAGTGATCGTTTCCTTGTATTGCTGTTCCAGTTCTTTTAATATCGTTGCGGCTCTCTCAGCCTGGGCGGCTGCCACCATTAATTTAATGCCGCCGATAGCATTGGATAAAATAGGATCAATAGTTACCGTGTTTTCATCTTTAAGCCAGCAGTTAATTCCATCTTCCTGCAACCGGCCCATAGCAATATGCGCGGAAATATAATTATCGTATGATTGAAGCAAAACGAAATTCATGATCCTAAAATAAAAATCCCTCCTTTAAAAGAGAGATTATCAAATATAACGATTATTATCCCCTTTAGTGGGTCGGGGTTTTATTGATTCAGCATCAACGGCATCACCAGCATCAGCAATTCTTCATTTTCTTCCTGGTCAGATGGTTTTATAAGACCCGCCTTTGTAGGAGTAGATAATTCAAGATTCACTTCATCGCTGTCAGCAGCATTCAGCATTTCAATCAAAAACCGGGCATTGAATGCGATCACAAGGTCTTCACCGTTATACTGGCATTTCATTCTTTCCGTTCCTTCAAAGCTGAAATCAACATCCTGGGCTGCCAATTGCAATTCGCTTCCGCTGATGCTTAGCGCCACCTGGTTCGTACTTTTATTACTGAATATGCTCACCCGGCGAAGTGCGCCCTGGAAGTCATTCTTGTTAACAGTAAGGCGATAGGGATTATCTGTTGGGATCACTACTTTGTAATCGGGGAAGCGGGCATCGATCAGCCGGCAGCTCATTTGCGTAGTGCCATGTTTGACAAAAAAATGATTGCTGTTATAGCTCAATGTGATCTCATCATCATTACCGGGGATTGCAGCTTTTAATAAATTCAGTGGCTTTCTTGGTACTATAAAAGTGTCAGATTTTGGGCAACTAACATCTTTTCTTTTATAGCGAACAAGACGATGAGCATCCGTAGCGACGCACTGCAGCCCCTTTTTATCCAGCTCAAAAAAAACGCCGGTCATAGCAGGACGCAGATCGTCGTTACTGGTAGCAAATAGGGTTTTATTAATAGCAGTCACAAGAGCAGAGGCGGTCGTCTTAAATGAAGTTGTATCATCTGCCGCGGGTTCTTTGGGAAAATTATCAGGGTTCTCTCCCATTACTTTATACTTGCCATTATCACTGGTGATCTCGATCGCAAAGTTTTTATCAATGTTAAAGGTCAGCGGTTGATCAGGAATATTCTTTAATGAGTCAATCAATATCCTTGCGGGAATACAAACCTTACCGCTGTCTTTGGCTTCTATTTCAAGTTGCACTCTCATCACCGTTTCCAGGTCAGTGGCCACCACGGTCAGTTTATTTTTTTCCACTTCAAATAAAAAATCTTCGAGAATCGGCAGGACCGTATTCGTGTTGATGACACCCGAAATGTGCTGCAATTGTTTCAATAAAGACGAAGACGATACGATAAACTTCATAGTTATAATTGAATGGGGCGAAACTACTGATTTTTGCATTACAATCGCCAGTCGGCAGCTTTCAGTTTGCAGTTGACAGGCAGATTCACAAATTCCGAACATTCTAGCATAAGTGCGCCGGTTGAAGACCGCTGACTGCAGGCTGAATTCCTTATCTTGCTTTTTCACAAATAGTTGAAATATGCTTGATAGGATATTTGGATGGGGAAAGAAAAAAGAGGGACCACAACCCGACATTATATTTGGTCGTTATTCTGATAATAATAAGCCAGCGGGGAAAGTAAGCCGCTGGACTGAAGCGGATAATTTATTTAAACAAAAAAAATATCCCGAAAGCATTGATGCTTTGTTTGACTACCTGCGTGATGACGAGATTCAAAATATAGTGTACGAACGTAACGGAGCGGAAGGAAGATTTGAGTTTTTCCAGGGATCGAAAATGGTCAGAGGAAAATTTGATAGGGAGCAATTATCGGCGGAAGTAACGCTGGCGAAAATGCCGCAACCAAGTGTGCCGGTCATGCGCCGGCTTCTTGAAATGAATTTCAGTCTTTATTACAGCCGGTTTGCTTTGGACAATAATCGTCTTTGTATGCGTTTCGACTGCGATATTGAAGGGGCGACGCCAAGTAAATTATATTATGGTTTAAAAGAGCTGTCAACTAAAGCGGACAAACAGGATGATCTGTTGGTACAGGATTTCGACGTGTTGGAAAAAATAGACACCGAGCATATCACCGAAGTTCCGTTCAGAGAAAAAGAAGTGAAGTATGAATTTCTTCAAAGATGGCTTAAACAAACACTTGATATGGCCGCTTCGGTAGATGCTGACAAATTCTCCGGCGGCATTTCTTACATAATATTATCTCTTATTTACCGGATTGATTATTTGCTGTGCCCGGAAGGAAAACTTTTAAGTGAGATGGAGCGAACTGCTGCCATTTATTTTAAAAAAGATGAAAGGCCGCCAACAGAAAAGAACAGGGATATGATGGAGGAGCTTAAAAAAATACAAGCTAAATCCAAAGACGAAGTATTTACTTACTTCTTCAGATCCAAACATACCTTTTCTATTGTGGCGCCGCAGAATTACAAGGCGGTTGCAGATTCTATTCATGCCGCCAACCAGAATTTAGCCTGGTATCGGGATAACAATTATCCGTTTATCGCCTCGCAGGTCACGGAGTATGGAATTTCCTATTGCCAGTATTCTTATAGTTTGCCAAGAATGATCACTGATCTTTTTCATTTGTATATGCGGGTGAACTATGGTGATTATTTCGCGGCGCTTGGTTTTAAAGAAATGCTTTACGATCCGATAAAAAACTCTTTCAGCCAGGGTGCAATCTTTAATAAAATAAGAGCGATACAGGAACAATGGAGGAGTAAATATCCCAGGGCCAATTTCAGATCAGAGAACCTTAGGTTTGATAATCTTGTAAATTTTAATCACACTTTTACAACCGAATTGGAATTTTTGAATATGGATGTTTAATTAAATCAGTCAACGTAATTAACGGGTCATGGATGCACAACAGATCATAGAGCAATATCAAAAAGCGATCATACAAATTGCAACGGCTGAAGGAACAGGCACCGGGTTTTATGTAAAAGAATATGACCTGATCGTGACGAACTATCATGTCGTAGGTGAAAATGCGGAAGTGACTGTTGCAGGCAAAGCTTTTGAGAAAGCGTTTTCACGCGTATGGTACACTGATAGAAAACACGACCTCGCTTTTTTGGAAGCTCCGAAGAATCTTGAACTTTCAGACATTAAACTCGGCCGCTATGAAGAAATGAAAGATGGTGATGAAGTAGTGGCGATAGGAAATCCCTACGGACTGAATTATACAACTACGCAGGGTGTTATCTCAAAAGTGGACCGAATTCGTGATGGATTAAAGTTTATACAAATTGATGCAGCCATTAATCCAGGCAACAGCGGGGGTCCTTTGGTAAATCTTAAAGGAGAAGTGATTGGGGTAAATTCTTTTATCATTCGTGGTGGGGACAATCTTGGTTTTGCATTGCCGGTAAGTTATCTCCGGGAAGCATTACAAATGTATTTGCCAAATAAAGGAAAGGTTGCTACCCGTTGTTTTAGTTGCGATTTTCTTGTGACAGCTTCCAATATTGATTCTGGAAAATATTGTCCAAGCTGCGGTACTGAAGTGAAGTTGCCGGAGATCCCCGAAAAAGAAGTCGAGCCCGTTGGCACCGCTAAAACAATTGAAGATATTTTGAAAGAATTAGGCAAAGATGTACGATTGGCCAGGGAAGGAGCAAATAACTGGACAGTGAAGGAAGGCTCAGCCAAAATAAAGATCACCTATAATGCAGAGAATTTTTTTATTGCCGGTGATGCATTCCTCTGCCAGATGCCAACGGATATTGCTAAGATCAAGCCGCTCTATCAATTCCTTTTGCAGGAGAATTACCGTACCAACGGATTGGTGTTGAGTTGCGTAAAACAAAATATAGTTCTCTCCTGTGTGATGTATGACCTGGATATGAATAAAGAAACCGGGGCAGAAACCTTCCGCAATCTTTTTAGAAAGGCAGATGACTATGATGATTTTCTGAAAAATGAATATAGTTGTCTTGACAGGCTTGAAGAATAATACAAGCTTCTAATATTTTAAATATTGAGGACTATAGGATTTCGGAAAAACAATTTGTATTTTTCTGACCCCTAAAATCCAAACAATATGATAACCACCATCCGGAGGCTATGTACCACCCTTGCCTTATTTTCCATTTTTATTTATTCTGATGCGCAGGAGTTGCGCACATTCAATCAAAATTCATCGCGAAGCAATAATGCTCATGCATTGAGCATTTCAGTGTCGCCGGTTTATTCTGGTTCTTTAAATAGCAGCAGTGATTCTTTACTATTTCGTGGAAGCGGAGGTGGTTTTCGTGTGGGCGCAGATTATTTTTTTGGCAAAGCCGGCATAAGCTTTAGCACTGGTTTTGGTTCTTCTTCTTCCGACGACGCAACCATCAATAAGTTTTTAAAGAACTTCCCTGTGCCACCCGATCAGTTAATAATTACGAAAGCAAGGCAACAGAACATGTATTTATTGTTAGGTCCTTCTGTAAGATTTGGGAACACGGTAGAACTATATGCCCACGCAAAAGCTGGTCTTTTTATTAATAACAGCGGGCTGGTAAACATTCAGCAAAAAGGTGCACAAAGGGCGGCTTTTAGAAATGAATCAACTGATAAAAATATTTATCCCGGGTTTTTAACGGGCATTAGCCTTCAATACAAAACAAAATCGGAAGTGTGGTCAATTGGAATCGGCGCTGACTATATGAATACGAGGTCCGAAGTGAATAATTATGATATGCGTCGTGGGAACGGCATCGAAGCATTAAAGTTATCCCGCAACATTATGGACGTTGTTACGGGAATTACCGTTCGCTATAATATTTTTTCAGCAAGAGATCATGCAAGCGGGCAATCAACCGGTAGGAGGTTATTGCCAACGGTGAATAAAAGAGAGCTGACGTCACGGGATGCGCAATCAGGATTATCCGCCAGCCGGTTACTGCCAACGGTAAATAAGAAAGAAATCGCTATTGATGAACCGGGCGTACAAAGAACATTGCAAAGTTGTGGCCCTGTTACTAAAAAGATCACCAACGCCGATGGAACGACCGAAGAGATGACGTTCTCATGCCCCGCCGACGCAGCAAATTATAATGACAAGATGAGCTCGGGTGGAATGCCCAATCGCATTTCAATGAACGTCACCACGCCCAGGCAAACACAGGGCACAACATTCGGAGAAAAAACTTTTGCAGCGCCCCATGTGCTGGACCAAAAAGGGATCATATCAGGAAGACTTACCTGGACGACACCTAATACAACAGGCATTATCACCAATGCGATCATCAATAATTCATCTCCCCGCAGTGGATCAACAACGATGAACTCTCAAAGCAGCAGTACAAGAACGACCAACCAATCATCATTTGGAACATTGATAAGGCTTAGTGCAAGAGAATCCGGCAGCGGAATGGCTACGGGAAAAAGATCCAGAGAGGCAGGAAGCGGTTTGGCCACTGGCCGCAGGCAATACGAACCGGTATTTATTGAAAATATCAATGATGTATGCAATCCTTGCATAGTTGATGCAAAACTTTCTTCAATAAAGAATAATCCTCTTTATGGAGATAAGGGAATGACTGGTGAAAACCCACTTTACGAGAGCAATAAAAGAACTGCAGGTGGAGGCGATGATTGTGATGGAATTGGCAATATAGATGTTTACCTCCTCGACGCAAATAGCGAAGTGATAATTTCTAAAACAAAAACAGAAGCCTGTGGCGATTTCTTTTTTGCTAACATGCCCGAAGGAGATTACGTAATAAAAGTGAGCGGCAGTTTTATCAGCAAAAAAGGATATGATGTTTACCTCAGATCAAAGATCGATCTCGCAGGGGGTGTGTCACAAAGCAGCGACGGCATACAATTATTGATCAATACCAGCAATAATAATGATGGTCCTGCTCAGAAAGCAGGTATCAGTACATCAAGATCTAATCTTCGCACGAAATCAGTTTCCATTATAGAAGCGGATCTTGATGGTGACGGAGAGTTTGAATCATTAATGGCAACCGGCGTGTTTTCTGATGGATCGTCGAGAGACATTACCAATGATGTAGAAGCAAAAAAAGTAAATAAAATAGACGCTTTCACCATAAAACAGGGCGTTATGAAAATGAATAGCGGCAATGGTTCTGCTACTGCAACTCATCTTACAGGGATAACTATAGCAAAGGGCGATATAAATCTAAGAGCAATCGCGACCTTCAGCGATGGGGCAACACAGGATGTGACAGAAGCTTTGGTTATCAACACTACTCATAACAATATAAAACAATATGGCATTGTCATTGCCGATCTTGATGGAGATGGATTTGCAGACGCTGTGAAAATAACAAAAAGCAGGTCTAATATTCAAAACAACAGGATAACTGCTGATGCTATTGATGAGAATCCCGCAGAAGCAGTAGTTAAAACCAAAACCAAGTCTAATCAATCCAATGACAGGATGGCGAGCAATGTTGAAGAAAATGATATTTGGAGTCCCCGTTCGAATATAAAAATGATGCGTGTTGCAACAGGTGATGTAGATGGTGATGGCGTTCCGGACTTCGCTGCAGGCAATTTATCAAGAGAAACTATCAAAGATCATTTTCAAAATGGTGACATTCCTTCACAAAACAGGCCCGGCAGTCCTATTGGCGGATTGGCCATAAAGGGAGGAAAAAACCCGGGCGGTAATATAGCTGCCCGAAGCACCAATGAGGATGGTGAGTTTGAATTTACCGGTCTTGAACCCGGGGATTATACTTTTACTGTTGAGCAAAGAATATTCATTGAAGACGAAACTCCAGTTACAATCGGGTCCGGCACAAAAGCGCAGGACCATAATTCTTCAAGATCAAACAAAACAGCCAGCGTTGTTGCGGGTGGACCGGATAACGACAATACGAAAGCACAGGACCATAATTCTTCAAGATCAAATAAAACGGCAAGTATTATAGAGAATGATCCGGATGTTTATTGGGTTACCAGTAAGGGCGGTGTGACAAATACTCCTGTCATGAAAGCGCAAAATAATAATACGGTCAGGAGTAATCGTACAGACAATGCCCTTATTGATATTTCCGGTAGCAACGACCCGGATAATATTGCCATTGATGAAAGCGGCTTGGCAAAACCCAAAGAGAGATCGGGTATCGGCCCCGTAAAATGGATGGCGCCTGAATCTATGAAGATGGCTGTCAACAGTAGTCATAGCAATATTAAAAACCTGCTGGCAGTATTGGATCAGCTCGATGGCCAACTGGATGCCGACCATAGTAGCACCAGGTCGGGGATCAATACCAGCCGCAGCAACATCAAAAACCAGCGGGTGGCTATTGATGATCTGCAGGAGACATTGGATAATCTGCAAATGAAAGATAAGAATGTCGCCATGAATGAGCTCGACCAGAAAACAGCTGCGATGAATATGCAATTCCTGTCGCTGCAGAAATCGTTGACAAAACTTGGCAACCAATACACGGCGGTTTCCAATGTTTTAAAGTCAAGACATGACGCGGCGATGAGTTCAATTCGAAATATGAAATAATTTATTCGGTCAAATACAAAAAGGGAAAGGTTCCGCAGTAAAAAGCGGAACTTTTTCTTTTAGCTTTGTTTAGATGTATAAAAAGCAGCTTACAAAAGAGCAGGCATTACAAAAATTAAAACATTATTGCGGTTACCAGGAACGCTGTCATAGCGAAGTACGAGAAAAGCTTTATCAGCTTGGAGTTTGGAAAAAAGATCATGGCGAAATAATTGCTACGCTTATTGAAGAAAGCTACTTGAATGAAGAACGGTTCGCGATTGCATTTGCCGGCGGCAGATTCAGAATGAAACAATGGGGCAGGAATAAAATAAAATATGAGCTGAAGCAAAAACAGGCAAGTGATTATAGTATCAGGAAAGCATTGAAGCAGATTGATGAAGAAGAATATTTATCTGTTCTGAAAAAACTCGCCGACGAAAAATATGCTTCATTAAAACGGGAACAATATTTAGTAAGGAAAAAGAAAACGATGGATTATTTGATGCAAAGGGGATTTGAAGGGGAGTTGGTGAGGGAAGCAGTAGAAAATGTCATCAGGCGCAGTAAAAAATGACAAGGGCAATCATCGGGTAAAAATTAAATATGTCAAATCTAACAATAACAGTTATTCAAACAAATCTTTATTGGGAAGATAAAGCAGCCAATCTCAAAATGCTGGAAGAAAAAATAAACGGCATTAAAGAAAAAACAGAGATCGTTGTGTTGCCGGAAATGTTTTCAACCGGTTTTAGTATGCAGCCGGAAAAATTAGCGGAAACTATGGAAGGTGAAACCGTTCAATGGATGAAAAGGATAGCGGCAGAAAAAAATATTATTCTTACTGGCAGTGTCATCATTGCTGAAACGGATCAGGGCGCTGCGAACGGCCAGACCCGTTATTACAATCGCCTGATATGGATGCTGCCTAATGGACAATACGGTATCTATGATAAACGCCATCGCTTTGCTTATGCCGGCGAAGATGAACAATTCAGTGCCGGAACAAAAAGACTGATCGCATCTGTGAAAGGGTGGAAGATAAATTTATTGGTGTGTTATGATCTGAGGTTCCCGGTATGGGCAAGACAGACCCCACCCTCCAACTCCCTCTCCGACAGGAGAGGGGTTGGGGGTGAGGCAGAGTATGATATCTTGATCTATGTCGCCAATTGGCCGGATAGAAGGATCCATGCATGGAGAACATTATTACAGGCAAGGGCTATCGAAAATCAATGTTATGTTATTGGAGTGAATCGTATCGGGGATGACGGCAAAGGTATTCATTACAGTGGCGAGAGCATGGTGATTGATCCAATGGGCGAAGGTTTATACATTAAAAAGGAAGCAGAAGATATTTTTACGATTACATTGGATAAAGAGCATTTGAATTCCATCCGGGAAAAGTTTCCGTTCTGGCGGGATGCCGATCTTTTTCAAATACTAAATGATAGTGATGAGTAGTGAGATCAATTTGCCGGCCTATCTGTGTCAGTCTGTGTTTATCTGTGGCTTTATTCTTCTTTCTTTTTCACGATAAGATACCAGTCATTATCGAGCGGCAAATAGCCATACTCATAGCAATAGAAATATGTTTTGTCATCTTTGGTAGTATAAATGTGTGTTATGTATTTGAATTGAAACCCAAGTCTCATTAATTTATCTCTGTTGGCATTGGCAGTTTTCTTATCATCGGGCAGAATTGATTCCAATATTTTCCTGTTCTTCAGCAGCGCATTATTAATATTCCGGACATAACTGCTATGACTTCCCTTGGCTTTTTGCTGGTTGTTGTAACTGTTACGGCAGTTATCATCGCAAAACTTCTTATCGATTCGGCCTTTCAGCGGCTTGCTGCAATACAAACAGGTTTTGACATCGGATGCAGGCATGGCAGTGGTTTTAGGCGATCAAGGTATGAAAATTTATTCGTGTGCAAACGTTTTTACCCGATTAGCTTCACATGTAAACGGGTAAAAACCGACTCCCGTTTTTGCACGACCACATCTTTGTCCTGTCAATTCGATGGCGACGTCGATTGACTGAGATAACAAAATTTAAAATCGTCCCACACAATCGGGACACAAAACTTAAAGTTATGTACGCATTAAAAAACAAAGTGCAATTGATCGGAAACCTGGGTGGCAAACCAGAAGTAAAGAACCTCGAAAGCGGTAAAAAAGTAGCGACGCTTAGCCTTGCTACAAGTGAGAGCTATCGTAACGCGACTGGTGAAAAAATAACGGAGACGCAGTGGCATCGTTTGGTGGCCTGGGGTAAAGTAGCTGAGATAGCTGAAAAATATCTTGATAAAGGAAAAGAAATAGCTATCGAAGGCAAGCTTGTCAACCGCAGCTATACCGATAAGGACGGCAATAAGAAATATATCACCGAAGTGCAGGTGAGCGAATTGCTGATGCTGGGCGCAAAAATGGCATAAGATAATTTATCAGGCCACGAATGGACACGAAATAACACAAATGAGTTGCTTATTGACGGTGCTTGTTTCGGAGTCTATTCGTGGCTTATTTATATAGAAAAAATTCTTTGTTATGGAACTGCTTTACAAAGACGAAGTATATGCAGCCGTTGGAATTTGCATGGAAATCCAGAAGATATTAGGGTATGGATTTTCTGAGATAGTATATAAAGATGCTATGGAAATGGAGTTTGCTGATAATGGAATAGAATACATTCGGGAAGACGAGTTATTGATCCACTACAAAGGGCGAATTCTGAAACACAAGTTTAGTGCTGACTTTACTCTTTTCAATGAGATAATAATAGAAGTCAAATCAACAGAAGAAGGAATTACTGATAAAGCGATTTCTCAAACCCTGAATTATTTAAAAGCATCCCGCCGCAAGGTGGGCGTAATCGTTAATTTTGGTAAAATTACACTTGTGTATAAACGATTGATCATGTAGTTGACTTTTTCGTGTCATTTCGTGTTCATCCGTGGCCAAAAAACTATTTATGGCAACCATTACTCCCGATACAAGCAATATTTTATTTCAATTGGCTGTTGACCTGGTCAACCAAAGCTCTCGTAATATTTTTCTTACAGGTAAGGCAGGAACCGGGAAAACTACTTTTCTGAAATACATCCGCGAGAATTGTCCGAAACAAATGGCCGTCGTTGCACCCACAGGTGTTGCGGCTATCAATGCAGGTGGCGTTACTATACATTCTTTTTTTCAATTACCATTCTCTCCCTTTATTCCGGAGACAAAAGGCTTTTCCAAAAACAATGAAGAGACAGTCAATCGAAACAGCCTGATCAGCCGCCTTCGTATCAATAAAGAAAAAATAAAAGTATTACGGCAGCTCGAACTATTGATCATTGATGAGATCAGTATGGTCCGTTGTGATACGATGGATGAAATAGATACTGTGTTGCGACATTTTCGTAAGCGGCCTTATGAAAGATTTGGCGGCGTCCAGATACTGATGATCGGCGATATGTTCCAGTTGCCGCCGGTGATAAAGGATGCCGAATGGAAACTGCTATCTGATTTTTACAGCAGCCCATATTTCTTCGACAGTATAGTTATCAGGGAAGACCCACCCGTTTATATTGAATTTAGTAAAATATACCGGCAAAGCGATGAACGGTTTATACATGTTTTGAACCAGGTTCGTAATAATGAAATGAGCGAAGAGGGAATGAGAGTTTTAGAGGAACGCTTTCAGCCATCATTCCGGCGAAGCAGCGACGACGGTTATATCATTCTCACCACGCATAATGAAATGGCCAGGAATACAAATGGAAATGAATTAGCTAAAATAAATAATAAGACATTTATATACAAAGCAGAAGTAGAAGGAGAGTTTGCAGAAAATGCATACCCGGCAGATGAAGTTTTACACCTTAAAACCGGATCGCAGGTAATGTTCATTAAGAACGACAAGGAAAAGAATAAGCGATATTTTAATGGTAAAATTGGAACTGTAATAGAGCTGAAAGAGGATAAAATAGTGGTCAAATGCAAAGGAGACGATGATGAAGTAGAAGTAAATAAAGAGAAATGGGAAAATATCCGTTACACTTTAAATAAAACCACCCGGCAAATGGACGAGGAGGTGCTAGGTTCTTTTTCACAATATCCACTTCGCCTCGCATGGGCTATTACGATTCATAAAAGCCAGGGGTTAACATTTGAAAAAGCTATCATTGATGCCGGCGAAGCCTTTGCTGCGGGACAAGTATATGTAGCTTTGAGCCGGTGCACGAACTTGGATGGAATGATATTGAAAAGCAGGATCCGGTCCGGCAGTCTTTTTACTGATCAGCGTATCGTTCAATTTTCACAGAGCAATGCTTCATCCGATAAATTGAAGCAGGAGTTTATTGTTGCAAGAAAAGATTACCAGGAAATGTTATTGCTTTCGACTTTTGATTTTCGGATAGCTATTGCCGGTTGCAACGAATTGTTGCAGTATTTGGTTGAGAACAGATCTTCGTTTAACGAAGAAACGTTTTCGTGGATGGATGAGCTTTTAAATAAGGTAAATGCTTTGCAGGAAACAGCCGATAAGTTTCATATTTGGCTGAAGGCTCAATTTCAGCAACCTGTTTCGCCGGAAGAAAATACTGCGTTGCAGGAACGGACAATTAAAGCGGCAATGCATTTTGCAGGAGAACTTCAGCTGCTTATTGAACTTTTACAAAGATCTCCTTCTATTACCGACAGCCGACTGCATGCCAAAGAATATAATGATAGCACGAAGGAAATATTTGCTGAACTGGCGTCAAAAAGATTTTTACTACAAGGATTTAGCGGAAAGTTTAATGTGGAAGCGTGGCATAACCGGAGGAAAAATTTTGTATTACCACCTTTTACCATAAATGCGTATGCGGGTACGGCACAACAAAAAATTGAAAGTGCACACCCGGTATTACATCAGCAGTTGAGAAAACTGAGGGATTCTATTTGCGCCAAGAAAGATATGCCTATATATATAGTAGCAGGCAGCCGGACAATTGATGAAATGGCCCGTTATTTACCCCAGACACTTACAGAACTCAGAAAGATAAGCGGCTTTGGCGATGCAAAGATTGAACAATATGGGCAGCAGTTCCTGGATGTTATATTACAACACTGTAAAGAGAACAGCCTTTCGTCCCTGATACATGAAAAATCACCGAAGCGGGAAAGAAAACAAAGCGCTGGTGAGAAGAAACCAAAGGTTGATACCAAGGCCGAGTCGTTCAAGCTGTACAAAGAAGGGATGAAGGCTGCTGAAATTGCAAAGGCAAGAAATCTCACCATTCAAACTATTGAAGGGCATTTGGCTCATTACGTCTCTAATGGCTCAATCAATATAGAAGAATTGGTCAGCCGGGAAAAAATATTACTGATTGAGCCCGCTATCAAAGATTTTAATGGCGGAACCATAAATCCAATAAAGGAAAAATTGGGGAACAATATCGGATTCGGAGAAATAAGACTCGTGCTTGCCTGGCGGAAATACCAAAGCAGTATTCATAACAACTAGCAAAGACCTATTTTACCAGCAGGATAGTCCCTTTTTTCAGCAGTTTATTTTGTCCAGGCAACATGTATTCTGCATACCACACAAACAAATTGTTGTCGCTTAATTTTCCTCCTACCCTGCCATCCCATTTTTGAAAAGGATTAGTTGAATAAAATACTAGTTGTCCCCAGCGATTATATATTGAAAGGCGATAATTGCTCAATGATGGCAGGCTGCCGACCGGGCCAAATGATTCATTAAGTCCATCCCCATTTGGAGTAAAGGCGCTGGGAAAATAAATACCAACACAGGAAAGATCAACAGGTATAATCACGTCCGCTTTGGCGGTACACGCATCGGAGCCGGAAACAGTTATGGTATATGTTCCTGCCGAAAGATTATCTGCGACAGAAGTGGTTTGAAGGCGGATTTGTGTTCCATAAAAAAGTAAGTGCTCCGGAACCACCGACCACATTAATCATTGCTGACCCGCCATCATTAGTAATGCAATCGGCCGAGGTTATGACAGACGTCGTAAGACCTAAAATAGTCAGCGATTTGGTGACGGTTGATGGGGCATTTCCTGGTCCGTTCACAGTCAATGAAACTATATATGTTCCGGGTGCTGAAAAACTATGTGAAGGGTCCTTTAAAGAAGAAGTATTGTTGGTTCCTGATGAAGGGTCGCCAAAGTCCCATGCGAAACCGGTAGGACAAAGTATAGAAGTATTAGTAAAGTCAACTGTTGTATTACTAATGCAATTATATGTAAAAGCTGCACTATTGGGAGGCGCCTCAGCTATTACAATATCATCAATAGCAAAACCATCATAACTGTTGCAGATACTACCAGCGCCAAATATAAAGCGGAAAATAACAGAAGGCTGACCAGCAAGAGAAGGCATTATGTGTTTGGCGGTTACCCAGCCATTGCTACCATTGCCTCCCTGGCAACTTCCGGAAGTAGTTTGAATATTACCTGACCACCCATTTTGTGAAGACGATAAAGGGGCCAGGTAAGTAATCGGCGTATAGTTATACCAATACGCATTCAAACAATTGACAGCTTCATTGAACGAACCAAGACTTGACCAGGATACACCATTGTTTAATGAATACTGAAGGCTTGCTCCATCAAAACGTTGTTCCATTTCCCAGAAGACTTTAAACGTTATATACGGGTATTGCAAAGAAGAAAAATCAAAGCACGGGCTTTGTAACCATGATGCTTCAGAGTTGGTATAAGAACTTCCTGTAAGTCCGCCTATTACCCAGCAACGGCTTCCTCCACCAGCTCCTGATATGACTGGCTTTGATGGCGTTCCCCAAGACCAGTCTGATCCAACACCTCCCGTAAACCAGCCACCATTGCTGGTTTCAAAGCCTTCATTATAAGGGAATGAATTGATCGGAGAGCTACATTGACTATTTGCAGATTCAATGAAAAAAATAAAACAAATAGAAAGCACGGCTATTCTTATATACATCTTTTTCCGAACAGGCATTAGCTTATAATAATTGTGCAACCGACAAATTTACTGTGAAGCGATTGAATAATGAACCCTATCTATAAAATGATATCAGTGCGGTATTATCTTAAGTATTGAGGTTATTAAGCCATTGATATTATTTATTAACATTTATATCAATAAGATTTGTTTGATAAAAGTTTATATAATATCTTTTCATAACGAATCAATCATGATAACACTTACTAACCCCCAATATCGCGTTATCAGCGATCATCATTTTGCCGCAGTCAGGCAAAATATAGTGAATAACCAAAAAGCATTCTTTGCACATAAAGCCTATCAACCCGGTGATGTCATTGCAAACTTTTCATCCAGCCAGGTTCTTTCTGAACCAACTTACCTTACGGTACAGTTGATGTCGACAGGCATATCATATTGCAGCCCGAGCATCTGCAGTATATAAATCACAGTTGCGACCCGAATGTTTTTTTTGATACACATGCAATGCAGGTTGTTGCGCTTGACCAATTGAAGAAGGAGATGAAATGACATTCTTCTATCCTTCTACGGAATGGAATATGGCACAACCATTCACTTGTTATTGCGGAAGTCCTAAATGTTTAATGAAATAAAAGGCGCAGCACATATTAACGGTGAAGTTTAAGCCAATACAGGCTCACCCGTTTCATACAACAGCAACTGCATGATCGCTCGAACAAAGAAAAAAGGGCTTAAGAAATAAAACTCCGGTGTCTCGGCTGATCCCATCAGGAAACTAAAGGTCTGGGTATTGTATCCGCATCTTGAAACCTCGACCCCAATCTTCAGCATTATTATGATTTCAAGCAAAGCCTTGAAGAATACACAAAGGTCTTTAAGGAGTTGGGTGCTGATTGGCTCTGGCAGCCTGTTACAATGAATGACTATAAAACTGTCATTGCATCAATAAAAAAACTATCAGGCAGGAAGATACCTCTTGTACTCAATCTGTGCGACGGTGATGAGGTAAATGGAACACCAGGAATATCGGTGATACATGAGCTGGAAAAATACCATTTGATCTATACCGGCTCCGATATACATTATTATGATGTCACGACCTCAAAGATCCCGATGAAGAAGGCTTTTGATAAAGCGGGTGTGCCAAATGCAAAGTGGGAAATCATTAACGGTAATACTAGGAAAAGGCATTTGTAAAAAGATTGGAGTACCCGTCATCATAAAGCCGGCAGTATCCGGCGGCAGTATGGGGGTATCGGTAAAAAATGTAGTTAATACAGATAATGAATTGGAAAAAGAGTAAAGAAATAAACAAAGGATATCAAGGATGGAATTTATTAGCAGATGGATTATTTGTTGAACAATTTATTACAGGTCCTGAATATACTTCATTTATTATTGGCTCTGCTTCGAGATCCGAAGAATGTATCGTTTATCCCCCGGTAAAAAGAAAATTTCATAAATCGCTTACCCGAGGCAGAAAAATTTTTATCATTTGACAGGCTTTGGGAAATATATGATGATGAATCACCAATGCCCGAAAATGGAAATTTTTACATGAATATGGTCCCGACCATCATTAATGCCTGCGTTGGAAAAAATAAGCCTTGATGCTTATATCGCTGTGGAGGAAAAGGTTATAGACGAATTGATATCAGGATGGACGCCATAACGGGAAAGTTATATATGCTTGAGGTAAATGCCCAATGTGGTTTAAGCGAGGATGAGGATTATACTTCCATTGGTGCAATATTAAAGTACGCTGATAAATCTTTCACAGAAATCATCAGGGAGATCCTTAAAGATGCATTAACGAGAAGGAATTTAACTATTTAAAATATTGTAATGAAAGTTTGTGTATTGCAACCTGACTATTCAACTACAGGGGTTGATTATAAAAATTATGATCCGCCAAGTGATCTTTCCCCGTTAATACCAGAGCATGAGGTAGACCATGTGTTTCTCAATAAACTGACGACTTTCAGGCAATTAAAAGAATTAAGAAAAAGAGGTATGATATATTTGTCAATCTCTGTGAAGGATACCCTGAATGGGAAGTTCCAGGCATTGATGTGTATTATTCTTTGAATCTGCTTAATCTTCCACACACTGGGCCGGCAGCCAAATTATATGATCCTCCGAAAGAACTAATGAAATATGTTGCTTATTGTGAAGGCGTGAAAACACCCGGGTTATTTTTTAATTGATCAACCGAAAGATCTTGATAAGGCGGAAAAAATTCTTAATTCCCCCTATTCGTCAAGCCGGCAAAAGCCGGAGATAGTTTAGGCATGGATGAAAATTCATTTGGTTCAAGAAAGAAGATCTTACAAAAAAAGTAGTGGAGATATATTAACGATTACGGTCCGTTGCTTGTAGAAGAATATATTGATGGCAGGGAATTTACTGTGCTTGTGGCTGCTAATGCGGACGGTAAATCTTGTAGAGTATTTAAGCCGGTAGAATATTTGTTTCCCGAAGGAAAAGAATTTAAGACATATTCTTTGAAAACATCAGAGCTCCATCCGGACTGTAATTTTCCCTGTACTGATCCTGTATTGAGACAAAGAGCTTCGCGATGCAGCAGAGAAAATCTTTAAAGGATTTAATGGAATAGGATATGCCAGGTTTGATTTCAGGGTTAATGATAAAAATGAGATTTATTTCCTGGAAATGAATTTCACCTGTTCGGTTTTTTATAATGATGGATATGAAGGGTCAGCAGATTTTGTATTGAAGTTTGATGAAGTAGGTCAAGGGGGTTTTTTAGGCAAATAATTGCCGAAGGGATGGCTCGCCATCACAGAAAAAAGAAACCATATTTAATGAAAGGCAATTCCATTGCCGGTTTTGGAATATATGCTACACGAGGAATACGGAAAGGGGAAATTATTTTTAATGGAGAAGAAAAATCGCAGAGAATCGTTACCAGGAGATTCATTGAAAAGAATTGGAATGAAGATCAGAAATTGAATTTTCGTCGATATGCATATCCCGTAAGCGAAGAATTTTTTATTCTTTGGGATGAAGACCCATCAGAGTGGGCTCCGCAAAATCACAGTTGCGACGCCAACACCGGTATAGATGGTCTAAATGTTGTTGCGGTAAGGAGCATTAAAAGGAACGAAGAGCTGACACTTGATTACTCACAGTTTCTTGACGAAAATATGGAGCCTTTTCATTGTCAATGCGGTTCTGCCAATTGCAGAGGTATGATCATGGGCGTTACAGGTAATTCAGTTAATCAGCGCGAACAAAAACTGTATGTTCTTAATGGACGATAAAATTTTATCTCCTCCCATATACACCATTAATATCTGCACATCACTTGGGTTAATCCCTGAAATACGACTTGCTTGTCCTAATGTTCTGGGTTTTATTCGGGTTAATTTTTCTCTTGCCTCATTGCCCAGGGATTGAATTTTTTTGTAATCAAACGCTTCGGGTATTTCCAGTTCTTCCAGTTGAGTCATACGTTTGGCTAAATCCTTTTCCTTTTCAATATAGACCTCGTATTTGATCTGAATGGACGCTTGTTCAATAGATTCTTTTGAAAAATTATTCAATTGTTCTTTGAGGCGCGGCACATTGTCGGCAAGATCCTTTAATTCAATATCAGGTCTCAATAGGATTTTTTCAGCTTTTTGTTTTTCATTTATTGATGACGAAGCAATTTTTTCCAAATAGAGAATTTATCTCCGTTCGGTTCAATCGCGAACGTCTTCAATATCGATTTTATTTTTTCTACATCTTTTCTCTTATTTATCACGTTATCCATTCTTTCCTGGGAAGCAAGGCCAAGTCGATAGCTTAATTCGGTCAACCGCAGATCAGCATTATCTTGTCTCAGTAATGTTCTGAATTCTGCCCTTGAAGTAAACATGCGATATGGTTCTTCGGTGCCCTTGCTGATCAGATCATCAATCAGTACTCCAATGTATGCCTCACTCCTTTTTAAAATGACCGGCTCAAGATCATGTACTTTTTGATGAGCATTAATTCCGGCCATTAACCCCTGGCATGCTGCTTCTTCATATCCCGTAGTTCCATTGATTTGTCCGGCAAAAAACAAATTATGGATCAGTTTAGTTTCAAGAGTATGTCTTAACTGGGTTGGCGGAAAATAATCGTATTCAATGGCATAACCGGGCCTGAACATTTTCACTCTTTCAAACCCAACTATATTACGAAGAGCTTCGTATTGTGTTTCTTCGGGTAAGGAGGTCGAAAAGCCATTTACATATATCTCAATCGTATTCCATCCTTCTGGCTCAATAAATAGCTGATGTCTTTCCCTTTCTGCAAAGCGATTTATTTTATCCTCAATACTCGGGCAATACCTGGGCCCAATGCCTTCTATTCTTCCAGAAAACATTGGGCTTCTGTCAAAACCCGTTTTTAAAATGTCATGAACCGAAGGATTTGTATAAGTTATCCAGCAACTTTTTTGTATTTCAGGTTTCGCAGTTTCGGAAAAAGAAAAACCGGAGATTTCGTCATCCCCCTTTTGCTCTTCCATTTTGCTGTAGTCCAGACTTCGGCCATCAATTCTTGGAGGGGTTCCGGTTTTTAACCGGTCACTTTGAAAGCCAACCGAGACTAGTTGTTCGGTAATGCCATTTGCGGATTTTTCTGCCATCCGGCCACCGCCAAAATTTTTTTCGCCTATATGTATAATGCCATTTAGAAAAGTTCCATTGGTCAGGACGACTGCTTTGGAGTTTATTTCATGCCCCAAACCGGTTATTACTCCCTTTACTGAACCATTTTTTATCAAAAGCTCCTTTACCATATCCTGGTAAAAATCAACATTGATTGTTTTTTCCAGCAGCTCCCGCCATTTAGAAGAAAACAGCATCCGGTCATTTTGAGCTCGTGGGCTCCACATGGCCGGTCCTTTTGAACGATTCAACATTCGAAATTGAATCATTGAAAGATCAGTTACAATTCCTGAATATCCTCCCATCGCATCTATTTCCCGAACTATTTGACCTTTTGCAATTCCTCCCATCGCTGGGTTGCAGCTCATTTGGGCAATTGTCTGCATATTCATCGTGATCAAAAGAACACTGAGAACCCAGATTTGCGGCTGCGGCTGCAGCTTCGCATCCAGCATGACCCGCACCAACTACAATAATGTCATATTCTTTAAACATTGGACGGCAAAGGTAGATTCAAATTGAAGAAATTCCCTTTTTGGACTATTGTATCAATTTTTTCACGTGAAAAACCGTGATTACATCAATGATATGTAATAATCTTCTTTAGTGCGCATCAGTGAGTTTTCGCGTTTTGTCTTATCGTTATAACCGCACAAATGCAAGGCCCCGTGAAATATCACCCTGCGCAACTCAGTTTGAATGGGTATTTTCAGTTCTTTGGCATTATCCCTTATCCGATCTATGCTAATATAAATTTCGCCGGTGATTGAATTTTTCTGTTCAGAGAGATCAAAAGTGATAATATCGGTGTAGTAATCGGCTTTTAAATACTGGCGATTTATATTCAATAAATCCTTATCTCCGCAAAATATATAGGTTACCTGCTCAAGGTGCTTTCTATTATCCGCAAATATGGTCCCGATCACTTCCTTTAATTTAATACGGTTCCTAAGGGAGATACTAATTTTATCAAAAAAGAAGTAAACTTTTGGTTTTGAAGCCATAATTTCAAAATTCGTAAAACATTTGAGAACGACAGCCGTAGCTTTGTAATTATATTATGAATACAAGGCTTTCTCTCCTGAAGCCTGGGCAAAAAGGTGTTATCGAGAATTTTGATAACCAGGAAATCCATTTGAAATTAATGGAAATGGGGTGCGTACCAGGTGAAACTATAACGATTGAACAGAAAGCGCCACTGGGTGATCCGGTTTCCGTGAATATATCTGGCTATGTTCTAAGCCTAAGACTCAATGAAGCAGATCACATTATTGTATCAATTAATCGATTGATTATTAATATATTATATGAAAATAGGATTATTTTTTGGATCGTTTAATCCTGTGCATATAGCGCATTTGATCATCGCTAACTATATTTTAAACACAACCGATATCAAAAAAATATGGTTTGTAGTTTCGCCTCAAAATCCATTTAAAGAGAGTATCTCTCTTTTAAACGAACACAATCGCCAGTATCTAGTTGAAGCTGGCGACCGAAGAAGATAATCGAATAAAAGTTTCGGACATTGAATTCAAACTTCCCCGGCCTTCTTATACGTCAACTACTTTAATTCATCTTGAAGAAAAATATCCAGGTAATCAGTTCGGGGTAATTATGGGAAGCGATAGTTTTCAAAATTTAAAGAAATGGAGGAACTATGAGACCATCATTAAAAACTATTTGCTTTATGTGTATCTCCGAAAGGATTTTGAAGTGAAAAATGATGTCAGTGCAAATCTTATTATAGTTAATGCTCCGATACTCCAGATATCTGCAACACAGATACGAAAGATGATCAAAGACAAAAAATCAGTCCGGTATATGGTTCCTGATAAAGTATTGGAAGAAATTGAAAGGAGCGGATATTACCGCAAATAATATCAGACAATAATACCCAAGTAAGAAGCAAGCCGCAACAATCAGGGGCGACGGGATGCGGGTATAATGACAATAAAAGGCTTGTACCAAGAATGACCCCTACGTTCAGAAGGCTGATCGTTTTTGCCTCAATTAGAGAAATATCTTTCATGATATAAAAGGTAGATCCGACCATGATACCTACCACCACTGCATTTACTCCTTCAAGTGAGCGATAAACGGCAGCATATTTCTTCAAATTATTCCAAATAGGAAAAAAGAAAAGCACAAGCAATGCGCTTGGTAAAAAAATTGCAAGCGTTCCGATCAAACAACCCACAAGCTGCATCTCCTTGCCCATATCCCTTAATGCCATGCCACCTGTAAAAGATGCGATCGAAAAAACCGGCCCGGGTACAGCGCTAACAATTCCCATTCCGTTATACATATCATCTTCATCGATCTGCACTACATTTGGATCTTTTGACTTAATAGCTTCAGGTCTTACACTGAATTGCTCATACATCATTGGCATCAAAACATGCCCTCCACCAAATACAAGACTCCCCATTCGATAGGTGTTTTCAAAAAGGTTGATAGGCTTGCGATTTGGCCAATTGTCTTTTTTAGCAACGCCGCTGAGAATTCCTGCGGCAATAAAAATGATACCGAATAACCAGAAGTTCCACCATTTTATTTTCCTTGGCTTTTGTTCTACCTGGGGAATTCGTTTTTTGCTTAGATTAGTTGCAAGGCCTCCAAGAATGATCAATGCCGGAAAAATAACTGGTTGTTTAAATAAAAAATAAGTTACGGCCGTACTGATTATCATGATCGCCCAGGTGATAGTATTTTTTATTGCCATGGGAAAGGCTGCAAAACACGCGTATAATAAAAAGCCGGCAGCCATTGGAGGAATGAACTTAAAAATATCTTTATTTAATGCATTCTTATCTATAGAATGCAGCCAAAAAGAAAGAAGCCCCATCAAAATGCTCGCAGGGAGAATCCAAATAATCAAAGTGAGCACCGCCAGGGGAATGCCACCCCTTTTGTAGCCAATCAATGTAACTGTCTGGGTGGATGATGCGCCGGGAAGCAACTGGCAAAAAGCATTATATTCCATTAGCTCCTGTTCCGTGACATAGGGCCGTTGGCGCACAAACGTTTTCATCATCATGGCTAAATGAGCCTGCGGTCCGCCAAAAGCAGAGATACTATATAAGAAAACAGATTTCAGAAATGGTACATGACGAAGCAGCATCCTGAGAATAAATATAAAACAATTCACTAATGACGCTGAATGTATTTGTCCCGAATATGCGGTATTTATTTTAATGAGATATAAATGAAAGTTCTTTTTATGGTAAATTCATAAAAAATTATTCATGAAAAAATTGTTATTTTCCGGAATCTTGATTTTCTGCAATCTTGATTCTATATGCCCAGAAAGATATTATCGAAACTAAAAGAAAAAGTTTCAGCAGCTGTTGATAAAATCGAATCAAAATGCATAGCCTGGCGCAGAGAAATACATGAACATCCGGAGTTGAGCAATAGGGAAGTCAATACAGCAAAATTGATCGCAGCGCACTTAAAAAGTCTTGGACTTGAAGTGAAAGAAGGAGTGGCGAAAACCGGGGTGGTTGGTATTTTACGTGGGGCAAAGCCGGGACCTTGTATCGGGCTTCGCGCCGATATGGACGCATTACCGGTTATCGAAAAAGTAGATCTTCCTTTCGCTTCAAAGCAAAGATCAAATTATAATGGGCAGGAGGTAGGAGTGATGCATGCTTGCGGGCATGATACTCATGTTGCCATGCTGATGAGTGTTGCAGAGATCCTTGCGGGTATGAAGAGCGAGTTAAAAGGAACAGTAAAATTTATTTTTCAACCTGCAGAAGAAGGGCCACCTGAAGGTGAAGAAGGAGGAGCGCCGTTGATGGTAAAACAAGGAGTGATGGACGATCCTAAAGTTGATGTCATCTTCGGATTACATATTGAGTCGAATATCGAGGTCGGCCAGATACAATACAAGCCTGGGGCTTTTATGGCATCATCGGACTGGTTTCATATTGTCGTAAAAGGTAAAGGGAGTCATGGTTCTCAGCCATGGCTCGGTGTTGATCCGATCGCTATCTCTGCGCAGATAATCGAAGGATTACAAACTATAGTGAGCCGCCAATCGGAATTGACAAAGGCCCCGGTCGTGATCACTGTAGGAAAAATAAATGCCGGTGTCAGAAGTAATATCATTCCAGAAGAATGTGTAATGGATGGTACAATCAGAACGTTGGATAGCAAAATGCAAGAGGAGATAAAGGAAAGAATAAAACGAACGGTAACTAACATCGCGGAAGCTGGTGGAGCAACGGCAGAGGTAACTATTGATTCAAAAACATTGGTAACGTACAACACACCAGAATTGGTGAGACAAATGATCCCTTCATTACAGACAGCAGCCGGAACCGAAAACGTTACGGAAAGAGAATGGGTGACAGGCGCCGAAGATTTTTCATATTTTGGCACTAAAGCTCCATCTTTCTTTTTTTATCTTGGTGGTATGCCCAAAGGAAATAATCCGAAAAAAGCGCCACCCCATCATACCGCAGATTTTTTTGTAGATGAAGCGGGAATGAAAACAGGTATTAAAGCATTCTGCCATTTGGTAATTGATTATATGAATATGAAATAATTTCTATGAAGAAATATTTGCTGGCACTTGCCCCATTGATATTATTCTTCCATTCAAATAGCCAGAAAAATGATAAAAAACTGGACGCCATGATCCGAGAGGTCATTAACGGCTTTAACGGCGACGTCGGCATTTATGTAAAAAGTCTGCGCACCGGAAAAACAGTTTCAATAAATGCTGATACGATCTTTCCCACAGCGAGTATAGTTAAGGTGCCGATACTGATCGGTGTCATGGATAAATTAGAAAAAAAGGAATTAGGCTATGACCAGGAACTGCTCTATCGTGACTCGTTGTTATATTCCGATTATGATGTGTTAGGCTCTTTCAGAGATACGGTAAAAATTCCTCTGAAAAAAGTTATCATGCTGATGCTAACAACCAGCGATAATACCGCAAGCCTCTGGCTGCAAAGCCTCGCCGGCACTGGTTCACGGATCAATAGTATTCTTGATAGCCTTGGATTTAAAAGTACACGTGTCAACTCAAGGACTCCAGGCAGGGAAGATAATCGGACGCAATACGGCTGGGGACAGACAAGCCCTTTCGAGATGGCCCGTATATTTGAAATGATATATCACAACGAAATTATTTCACCTGCAGCATGTGAAAGAATGATGCGTTGTCTCGGCAGAAACTATTGGGATGAAAACGAAGCCATCTCAGAAATTCCGCCATATGTTGAAGTATTCAGTAAAAACGGTTGTGTGAATGCTGTGAGAAGTGAAGTGTTGCTGGTCAACGCTCCTCACAACCCCTATATCTTTTGCATTTTTACAAAAAACAATAAAGACATCATTTGGACGCATACTAATGAAGCATGGACATTGGCCAGAAAGCTTTCATCACTATTGTGGCATTATTTTGAACCGAAGGATAAATGGGTAAAATCAATAAATCAGCCGGAGTGATTCACTTCTAATGTTCTTTTTTCCTGAAGCCATATTCCATAGTTAAACGGAGCCCTTCCTCTTCGGCAAGCACAGATATCTGGGTAAACTTGCAAGGGACGACGACGTGGAAAACTGTTGCTGGTAACATTATTTTACTAACTGGTAAGCGAGCAGGCTCATAACATACGCAAGTGCGGTCATGTATATGAACTGAATGATGGGCCATTTCCAACTCCGTGTTTCCCTTCTTACGACGGCAAGGGTACTCATGCATTGCATGGCAAAAAGATAAAAGATCATTAAGGAAATCCCGGAAGCGAGATTGAACACTGGTTTGCCATCAGGGCGCACAGCTTCTTTCATTTTTTCTTTCAGCTTCAGGTCCTTCTCTTCATCACCAACACTATAAAGGGTGGCCATAGTACCAACGAATACTTCCCTGGCTGCAAAAGATGTTATTAATGCAATGCCGATCTTCCAATCATATCCCAATGGTTTTATTACCGGTTCGATGGTTTTACCCATGATACCTGCATAAGAATTTTCCAGTTTAGCAGTGGCAAATTGTTTATCAAGTGTTGCAGAGTCTGCATCGGGCTGTGATCTTAATTGTGCAAAATGCTCAGCAACGTTATTCATCTTCTTTTCAGGGCCGAATGAACTCAGTGCCCAAAGGATAAGGCTGATCACCATTATCACTTTGCCGGCATCTGTAACAAATATTTTTGCTTTGCTGATCATTGTTTGCAAAATATTGTTCCATCTTGGGGAACGATAAGTGGGCAATTCAAGAATAAAATAACTTTTCTCATTTATCTTAATAAGCCACTTTGCTACGTATGCAACAATCAAAGCCATTATCACACCCAGCAAGTATAATCCCATCATCACGAGTGCCTGGACACCTAAAAAACCAAATAAGTAAACTTTGGGAATAACGAGTCCTATCAATATTGTATAAACAGGAAGTCTTGCAGAGCAACTCATCAACGGTGTAATCAGAATGGTAAGCAGCCTTTCTTTCCGATTTTCAATATTCCTTGCACTCATAATGGCAGGAACGGCGCAGGCAAAACCACTGATCATTGGCATCACGCTTTTTCCGTTAAGACCAACACTCCGCATTAGCTTGTCTGTCAAAAAACTGATCCGGGCCATATAACCCGTATCTTCTAACAGCGTAACAAGCCCGAACAGGATCATGATCTGCGGAACAAATATGATAATGCCACCCAGGCCCGCAATAATACCGTTTACGAGGAGATCGGTCCAACGAGTATCAGGTAATGATACCAAAAGGGAATGTGATAATGAAGTTATTCCACTATCAATCCAATCCATTGGGAAAGATGCCAGCCAGAATACACTTTGAAATAATAAAAACAAAACACCCAACAGTATTAAATATCCCCAGCGACGGTGCAATAAAATATTATCCAGTTTTTCCGTAAATAAAGATTTCTGTAATGGATCTGGTTCAGACACTGCCCCCTGCATGATGTGCCTGATGCGTGAGTAGCGCTGTAATATCTCTTCTGCCTGCGTTTTAGTCGGATTAAACTGGTTCTTTATTTCTATGCTTTCCACCAGGTCCTGCTCCGCGTCTTGTAATACAAAAGATTCGTGATTGATAAGATAGTGAATAGCCGCATAGTCGCTTAGTTCAGGAAACCGTTGCTTGAGATCACCCACCGCTTGCCCGGCCAGTTGCCTATTGTCAATAAAATCTCTTGCAGGTGATTGATAAAGTTGCTGTGAAGTTTGTTCAATAGCTTTTTTAAGTTGTGGAATGCCTTTTTGTTTCCTCGGATTTATTGCAATGACCGGCACACCAAGTTCCCTTTCTAATTCGGCCACATCAATTTTGATCCCCTTTTTTGCGGCAATATCCATCATGGTCAGCGCTATTACAACGGGTATTTTCAGATCAATGATCTGTGTGCAAAAAAGTAAATTCCTTTTGAGGTTGCTTGCATCCGCTACGGCAACTACTACATCAGCTTTTATGTCCTTATCCTGGTGTAACAGCACTCTATAACTTATCCATTCGTCCAATTTACGTGGATAGAGGCTATAACTGCCGGGAAGGTCAATTACCTCTGCTTTGGTATCAGCAGAAAGTATTGAGTGACCCGTTTTTTTATCTACAGTAACGCCTGGAAAATTTCCCACCTTCTGATTCATCCCCGTCAAACAATTAAAAATGGAGCTCTTCCCACTATTCGGGTTGCCTACCAATGCGATATGGATCTTTCTTTTTCCTGACATAATAAAATAGCCTGCAAAAGTAGAATGGTATGGCAAAATAGCTATTACGAATTACGATTTTTTAGTCGCCCGGCGTTTTATAAAGCAAAACCTGACAAAAGTTTAACGGAATTAGTCATAAAGACAAGGAGAATAAGAAAGCAGCTTAATACCTTTGCGCTAACAGATAACTTCTCTACCTATGTTTTTACTGCGCGCCAATATTCTTTTTGCATTATTACTTGTTTTTTCTTCTTCGATTTCTCAAAAATTAAAGAAATCAGATCGTACCATTATTGCTAACCTTAGGAAGCATATCGAATACCTTGCAGATGATAAACTCGAAGGGAGAAGAACAGGAACCCCAGGCGAAGAATTAGCAATGAACTATATCATGGATCAATTCAAAGAGATTGGTCTATTGCCTAAAGGAACGGAATACTATCCCCAGTCTTTTCCCGTCAATGATGGAAAACAGATCGAAACATCAACCTACTTTAAAATTGATAGTAACAGTCTTGAAGTCGGTAAAGATTTTTTTCCATTTCCTTTTAGCCCAAATGAAAAAATAGAAGCAAAGCCAGCGATAGCTATACAGGAAGCGGACATGCCCTGGTTTGTCGACCTGGCAGAAATATTGGGAGAAAACAAAAACAATCCCCACTTTGATCTGACTGAATATATCCGCAACAATTCAAAAAAAGCGGCTGATCGCGGCGCTACTGCAGTGATCCTTTATAATTCATCTTCTCTTGAAGACAATTTAGCCTTTGATGCAAAAGACAGACCAGCATTATTGCCGATTCCCGTGATATATGTGTCAAAAGAAGCTGCGAAAAAATATTTTGCCGATAAGATCGCGACACTTGACATAAAGTTGAAAATTGATATTGAAGAAAAGAAACGGATAGGGCACAATGTGATTGGCTACGTTGATAATAAAGCTGCGACAACCGTTATACTTGGCGCCCACTTTGATCATCTTGGCTATGGTGAAGATGGGACTTCCATGTTGCGCACAGGAGAAAAACTGATCCACAATGGCGCCGATGATAATGCAAGCGGAACGGCAGCATTAATTGAATTAGCAAGAATACTGAAGAACTCTAAATCGAAAAACAACAATTATCTTTTTATAGCTTTTTCGGGTGAAGAATTAGGATTGTTTGGTTCAAAATATTTTACCGAACATCCTACCATCGATCTGTCCACTGCCAATTACATGATAAATATGGATATGGTGGGAAGGCTGAATGATAGCACAAAAGTAGTGGCTATAGGCGGCTATGGTACTTCACCGCAGTGGGCGACAGTTATTAATCCGCAGGATAAAAAACTTCCATTTGTAATAAAGCTTGATTCGAGCGGGACGGGGCCCAGTGATCATACTTCTTTTTACAGGAAAGATATACCTGTATTATTCTTTTTTACCGGCCAGCACAAGGATTATCATCGTCCGACAGACGATGCAGATAAAATAAACTATGAAGGCGAATTGCGTGTGGTTAATTATATAGTTGATATAATTTCCGACCTGAACAAACAACATGATAAATTGGCTTTCCTGAAAACAAGGGAAACCGAAAACAGGGCTACTTCATTAAAAGTAACACTGGGGATAATGCCCGATTATACCTATGATGGCGCCGGCATAAGAGCGGATGGCGTGACAGAAGGACGGCCCGCATCAAAGGCGGGATTAAAAACAGGAGATGTCATTGTGCAATTGGGAGATTATCCGGTAAACTCGATGGAAACTTATATGCAAGCACTGAATAAATTTCAGAAAGGGGATAAGACCAAAGTAAAATTTAAAAGAGGGAATGAGACGATGGAACTGGCTATTGAGTTTTGATTTAGTAAACCTGACATAAACTTTTTCGAATGGCTGATCGGGGATTTAAACTCGCTCTGAATAATCACGAACTGGCAGAAGAATTTTTCGAAGATACCCGCCTGCTGGGTATCATGGCCCCGGTAAAAGATTATCAATTCTGCTGGAAGCTAAATAATATGCTAAGAAAGGACCTGCGTATCAATAATGATATTGAAATACAACTTAAAAGAAAAAACAGGGACTATTTCTTTTCCGTTTTTGAATATTGCGAACCGACAGGATCACTTGCATGGTTTGTTTATACCAATAAATTTGATGGCGAATACCTGTTGCCGGAATTTAAACATTTTGATTTTTTACTGCTTATGAAGGGAGATATAGTTTCAGGCGAACTATTGCAACAAACTATTGGTTCTATTAGAAACATCACCAGTGTTCAACTTGTAACAGAACTCACTAATGAAAAAATAAAGAATAAAGAAAACCTGGTGTTTTAAGATTTATTAAAATGTAATGTGAAAAATAAAAATCGTCGGCAATGAAAATAGAATTTGCAAAAGAAAAAAAATGGTTTCCTGATGTAAAAGGAAATCATGGCTCCCCTTCAGGGGATGGGGGTTGGGAAGTAAAAAATAATAAACTGTACAAAAAATTCAGTTTTAAAAATTTCAGCGAAGCTTTTGCTTTTATGACAAGAGTAGCTCTTGAAGCAGAAAAAATGGATCATCATCCATTATGGACGAATGTTTATGATACAGTAGAGATATGGCTGTCTACGCATAGCGCTGGAGATAAAGTGACTGATAAAGACAAGAAACTTGCAAAGACAATAGACGGTTTGTTACAGGCTAAATAGTAGGGCGTTCCTCCTATTTCTTTTTGCGTTTGAATATTACGGCTGCGTTTTGCTGCAAGTCAGCGCTGAAACGAACCTGGTAGGTATCGTCTCCATCATGCACTATAAGTAAACCGGTATTTGGGGGATATTTTCCAAGATTCTCAGCATATAAAACCAATATCAGCGAATCATCATTACCGGCGGGAACATAAATGGTCTTCTTTATAGCTGACGCCTTCAATCCCTGTTTTGCAAGAATTATTTCTCCATTCAATAAAACGCTTACCGTATCCCCATCCACTTCTCCGTTATCATAAAGTGCAAGTTCAAGACTATCCGATTTAAAATTTACAATCTGTGGAGGCGGTAGTTTCCTGGTGGCTACTTCCAAAGCTGCCCGGGGAATAGCGGGTTTAACCTCGCGAATTGTTGCAGCAGGCTGCGGTTTATCCTTTTCTTTGTCAATTATGGATGCAGAAACTATTTCCTGCTTTTTTGTTTCTGTAATGGCGGGTTCAATTACGGGCTCTTTCTTTTGTTCAACGGGTTTTGTTGTAACAACTGGTTCAGACTTTTTTGGTTCTTGTTTTTCAGGTGATTTTATTTCTTTAATAACCGTTTCCTTCCTGCCATCACTTGTGAGTTGACTTTTTTCGGGATTGTATTTTGCCTGGACAAATACCGCGCTGTCTCCGCGATCATTTTTTTCAGCGGCGACAATTGTTTTTTCTTCGACTGGCAGCTCTACTTTTTTGATAGTCGTTGTTGGTTGTTTCGTTTGTGCAACCGGTTCTGTTTTTGGTGGAATTACAGCAACTTCTTTTGCTTTCATTTCTTCCGTTGAGGCTACCGGCGGCCTTATATCTTTTTTGACCTGGTCAATTTTGTTATCATTGACCGGCTGCTTAATTATGGCAACAGGCTCGGACGTTTTTTTAGCTTCTTTATAAAACGCAACGTCATTTGCCAGGTTTAACTCTTCGAGATGGGGAAATATCTTTGATTTATCAAGATCTTTTTCCTGCGCCAGTTCTATTTTTCCCGAAACGGAATAATATTTTTTTGTCTTATTGGTTTTCCAGTCACCATCCATTTTCCAAACGCTGTCCTGCTGATCAAAATGAAAAAAGCTCACCATCTTCACTCCTTTATCCAGGCGACCTTTGAAATTATAAGAAACAATTTCATCATCTTTTACCTCACACATATCGCCATCAATAGTTCCCTTTACTCTTTTTACGATATAGAATAATGAATCATTTACAACAAATGTGCTGCGCGAAAAACCATACACTTTATCCTTGTATTGCGTCAAAACTATCTCAAAAGATTGATCCTTCCGGATCGTCGTGCTATCATTGCTCACCGAGCCTATCCAAAGACCAGTAAGTGTTTGCGCAAAAAAAATGAGTGGAAAGAATAGAAAAAGAAAAGTTAGCTTGATGGTTTTCATGGTGCGATGATTGAATGCCTTTCAAGTAACGAAATTACGTCCATTACATTGCCCGGACGAAGTAAAAAGCCAGTGTATATTTACGAATAAATTGTGGCGAAAACAGAAGCTTATATTTTGTTTTCCGCTAGTCGCTATAACGCTCTTAGCTGTTCATACTCGCCAGGAACTCTTCGTTGCTTTTTGTTCCGCGCATACGCTTCAGCAGCTCATTCATCGCTTCTTCTGTATTCATATCAGTAAGATAAACACGAAGCAGGTTCATTCTTTGCAATACCTCTCTTTCTAACAATAGGTCATCACGACGTGTAGAAGATGCTGTAAGATCAATAGCGGGATAAACACGCCTGTTGGCCAATCGCCTGTCTAATTGCAACTCCATGTTGCCGGTACCCTTGAACTCTTCGAAGATGACCTCGTCCATTTTTGATCCGGTATCTATCAGCGCTGTTGCCAATATTGTTAATGAGCCACCATTTTCAATCTTACGGGCGGCGCCAAAAAATTGTTTGGGCTTTTGCATCGCATTAGCTTCCACACCACCTGACAAAACTTTGCCCGATGCCGGCGCCACAGTATTGTGTGCCCTTGCTAAACGTGTAATAGAATCAAGCAGTATCACAACGTCATGTCCGCATTCTACGAGGCGTTTTGCTTTTTGCAAAGCCATGGTAGAAACCTTTACATGTTTCTCAGCTGGCTCATCAAAAGTAGAAGCGATCACTTCACCTTTAATGCTGCGCTCCATATCTGTTACCTCTTCCGGTCTTTCATCCACCAGCACAACCATCAGGTAACATTCAGGATGGTTTGATGAAATAGCGTTAGCAACCGCTTTAAGTAACATTGTTTTACCCGTCTTTGGTTGCGCTACTATAAGGCCGCGCTGGCCTTTACCAATTGGCGTAAAAAGATCCATGATGCGGGTAGAGTAATCACTGGGCGTAGTGAAAAGGTTCAGTTTTTCAAACGGGAATAAAGGCGTCAGGTAATCAAACGGGACACGATCACGTACCTCATCCGGTTTTTTGTTATTGATAGTATCTACTTTCAATAAAGCGAAATATTTTTCACCTTCTTTGGGAGGACGCACAGCACCATATACGGTATCACCTGTTTTTAATCCAAATAATTTTATCTGGGAAGGAGAAACGTACACATCATCGGGAGAAGATAAATAGTTATAATCGGAAGAGCGAAGGAAACCATAACCGTCAGGCATCATTTCCAATACACCTTCTGATAAGATCACGCCGTCAAACTCTATGTTGAAATATTGTTCACGCCGTGTGGGATAAACTTTATTCTGACCAGCAGCTTGTTCCGCAGGAGTTTCCGTCTCCTCGGTTTCCGTCTTTATTTCTTCTTCCACCTGCTCTTCTTCTGATCCAGAATTATCATCTGGCGGTGCTGCAGAAACTTCAGGAGCAGTTTCCATGGTTTCTTTTTCATCAGCCTTCTTTCGCGTTTTTTTTGGATGTGCTGTTTTTTCTTCTTTCTTTGAAGCCATGTGAGTTTTTTTTATAGATTTTTTTTCGTCGGTGTTGTTTGAGGATGAATCATCTTCTACCACGGCTTCTTCAGTTGAGTTAGCAGTGGAAGTTTTTATGATCCGTTTGCGTTTTCCCTTTTCATCAGCGTTTACGCCGCCGGTTTTTGCGCCTGCAATTGCCTGGCTGTCCAATATCTTATAAACAAGTGCCTGCTTGTCTAACTTCTTTGTATTTGGAATTTTGAGCTGCTCGGCTATGTCCAGCAGTTCAGGAACGAGCATATCGTTCAGTTGCAAAATATCATACATACAAAAAGCTTGAATTTAAACACCGTCCTCTAATCACCAGTCTGAAAAAAATTGAAAAAGTTGAGTTTATGTAAAAGGAATTGATAAAACCAGATGAGCCAACTAAGAGAGTAACGAACTAATTAGCTTCTTCCTTTGCAATGATACAGCCTTTTTCGTAAAAACAAAAATTTTTGGGCTGTATGCCAGAGTTTTAACGAAGAAAGACCGGTGCATGACCTACTATTTACGGATTTTCAAACCCTTCTTGATATGTTGAATAGCTTTATTTTAAATGCCTGACCCGGCACATAAGAACTGAGACGTCGTTGACACAAAAGAAACTACATATAAATCCCAGGTTTTTTTATAGGGAAATGTAGATAAAGAACTACAGCAATCTATTAAATTTTATTACCTCACAATAAAGGGTTATTCTATTTTTTCCCCTCGTAATAATGATTTCCTTTGAAAAAAGAATGTGAAAATAATTAGACCAATCCTGATTCCTTATGAAAACAGACCTTGTTTTGAATCCAACTTCTAAAAAAGAAATTCTATGAAAAATGTACTTACACAAAGTCACGTTGGCCTTCATTTAATGGTGAATCGCATTTCCACCGGATCTTTGCCTTCCGCTACCCGGAAAAACAGTTTTATTATCAATGATGTTCCGGATGACCTGGAGGTGAATACCGATGAGCACATGTTGGCAACGGTATTTGGCAGTTTACTTAATACGGTTATCAACAACTCAGAAAATTGCTGCATTCGCATTTCTGCTAAGCTATACGGAAGAGTTGTCTTACTTCATCTGAAAGAATCTCACCGCTTAAATTGCCCCGCCTTCGCGGGCAATCTCAGGCAGGTGCAACAATTAGCCGAAAAGATCGGAGGAACCGTTAGTGTAAGTAATGAGCGGAACGAAGCCACAACAATCGTATTCAGTTTTGTAAATAACCTGTCGTTAGCTGCGTGATAGTCTTTCAGTATTTACATGCTAATGGAGGGCAGCTTTTTAGCTGGTTCAAATTTTCCGTTTATAGAACGAAAGTTGCCTTAATGCATACTTATAACTCCGTTAATGAATTTAAGAACAGACTGGATAGTGATAAGCTCTATTCTTTTATATTCTTGTTATTATCTGGATTTGTAATGATCAGGAACAATGGAAACGGATAAAGAGTAAAGTATTAGGGGTTTCTCATTAAAAAAATCTGTAAAAGATTTATTTAAAATGTGAATACTCAAAAGAATAAAACGAGTTTATTTTTGCCAAATCAAAACCTTAATTATGAAAAAAGTCACAGTATTGATTGTAGATGATCATGCACTACTTCAGGACACATGGTCCTTTCTCTTAACCTCCAGCGAAAAATATGAAGTAATAGGTAAAGCTGGCAATGGCGAGGATGCCGTTGATATTGCACGGGAAAAAAAGCCCGATGTAATGCTGGTTGATATCAATATGACGCCCATGAATGGTTTCGAAGTTCTTAAACAGGTGAGAAAATTTTCTCCCGGAACTAAAGTAGTTGGCGTTTCTATGCATTCACAGCCAGCGTATGTAAAAAAGATGATGAAAGATGGAGCAAAAGGATACATAACAAAAAGCTCCAATAGTGAGGAGTTTCTTTTTGGGATAAACGAAGTAGCTGAAGGAAGAAAATATGTTTGTAAACAAGTAAAAGAGATACTGGCTGATCAGGCGCTTGGCGATCAAAAAACGACAGGTGTTGAAACGCTTTCTAAAAGAGAGTTGGAAGTGATCAGGTATATAAGAAGCGGTCTTACCTCAAAAGAGATCGCCGAGATATTATGTATTGCCGCTAAGACCATCGAGGTACATCGGCATAATATTCTTAAAAAATTGGGAGTCAAGAATTCTGTTGGGTTGGTTCAGTTGATAAACAGCCATGGTTTATAATTAGCGACCCGTTAAACGTATCAACAGAAGATTCCCTCAGTTGCAGGATTGTTATGGAAACATCCGCACTTCATCACTTATATTTAATTACGAACGAGGCTCGCTTTTGGGTGTAATTCATCATTGTTATTTGGGAAAATTATCATATGTGATGACGATTACACCTATATGCTTTAAAATCCGGTCGTGGACATAGATGTAAGAGAAAAAAATTTCTGATTGTTGTTATAAAAAACAACATTTGTATAACTAATCAGATTTCACGGGGCTTGCCCGGCGAACCGGTAGAAAATCCGGATTAAGTGAAATCTGAAACCTTTCTATGAAGAATCGCAATAGCGATAATACTGCAAAAGCAGATAGTACATATTCTCTCACCCGGGATGTGCTACCGCAGAAAATGCGAATGTGGGCATATCTTTCGGCGATTATTTTTACAATTGCGATTCTTGTAACAGCGGGTTGGTTATTTAATATTCAATTTCTAAAACAGCCGATACCAGGACTTTCAGTTATCGGCCTCCCAACGGCATTATCGTTGATCTTTTGCTGCATCTCTTACTGGTTCCTAATTGCGACGAAAAAAGTAATACAAGAAACTGGGAACGTGGCGCTGAAAGAAAGCGATAATCAAATTCAAACAATATTCAATGCGGCGCCGGATGCAGTTATAGTTATTGATGAGGCGGGGAAAATAATAAGATGGAATTCAAAAGCCGAAACTTTATTTGGATGGCAGCAAAGCGAAGTCGTGGGTAAAGAGCTCAGCGAAACAATTATTCCCGATCGTTTCAGAGAGGTACATAAAAAAGGATTAAGACATTTTTTAAATACCGGTGAAGGGCCTTTGATCGGAAAGGTCATCGAGACATGTGGTCTTACAAAAAATGGAGCCGAAATTGACATTGCTCTCAATATTGCAGCATCACCTAAGATCAAAGGCGGATACCTGTTTATTGGTTTTATCAGGAACATAACGCAACGAATAGAAGCAGCAGAAAAACTAAAAAGGGTCGAACAGCAATATCGCCTGATGATTGATGAAGTAGAAGACTATGCTATTTTGCTTCTGGACAATGAAGGAATAGTCAGGAACTGGAACAAAGGTGCGGAAAAAATAAAAGGATATACAGCCGAAGAAATAGTTGGAAAAAATTTCCGGTTGTTCTATACAAAGGAAGATCAATTATTGAAACTGCCTGAAGACCTTTTGGCGCATGCGACACAAAACCGTAAGGCTATTGACGAGGGCTGGCGGGTCCGCAAGGATGGAAACACCTTCTGGGCAAGTGTTGTTATAACGGCATTGCACGATGAAGAAGGAAAGGTAATTGGATTTACAAAAGTAACGCGTGACATCACCGCCAGGAAGAACGCTGAAGAAAAATTTCGTTCGTTGCTGGATGCCGCTCCGGATGCGACAGTGATCGTAAATAAGAGCGGAGTGATACAGATGATAAATCAGCAAACAGAAAACCTTTTTGGATATTCAAGAGATGAGATAATCGGGCAACCTGTTGAAGTATTGATCCCACAGGAACTTGGCGACACACATGTGCAGCACAGAAAAGGTTTTTTTAAGGAGGCCAAAGTAAGGGCGATGGGTGCGGGCATTGAATTGAACGCGGTTAAAAAGAATAAAACAAAATTTCCCGTAGAAATTAGTTTATCGCCTATTCAAACAGAAGAAGGAATATTGGTATCGGCTGCCGTTCGCGACATTTCGGATCGTAAGAAACTGGAAAATGAATTGAGAAAATCCAATGAAGAAATGGAAGCATTCACTTATTCGGTTTCTCATGACCTGCGTGCACCCTTGCGGGGTATCATCGGCTTTACGACAATATTGGAAGAAGATTACAGCAGCCAGTTAGATGACGAAGCTAAAAGGATCACATCGGTCATTAAAAGCAATACTATGAAAATGGGCCATCTCATTGATGACCTGCTTGCTTTTTCCCGCATGGGGAAGAACGAAGTAATTAAAAAATATATTAACTCAGATGAAATGGTAAAGGAAGTGATCGCCGAACTCGTGCAGCAATATAAGGGGACTGCGATCACCTGGGAAGTTGAGCCATTGCCTGATGTTAACGCAGACATGAATACTATCAGGCAGGTATGGATCAATCTTATTTCTAATGCAATAAAATACAGTAGGAATAAAGAAAAATCGGGTATCAAAATTGGAGCTTACATTTCTGATGAGCAACCTGTTTTTTTCGTAAAAGATAACGGTGTTGGATTTGATGAAAAGTACAGGCATAAGTTATTTAAGGTATTTCAGCGGTTGCACAGCGCTGACGAATTTGAAGGAACCGGCGTCGGTCTCGCACTGGTAGAAAAGATCGTTTCCAAACATGGGGGAAAGGTGTGGGCTGAGGCTAAAGTGAATCAGGGCGCAACATTCTATTTTTCACTTCCTTCTAATTGACCGAAAGATCATCAAACGGAACTATTAAAAAAATAATGTAGTATGAATCCAAATTCAGTTGATGTATTGCTTGTGGAAGACAATATGAATGATGCCGAACTGACGATACGGGAATTGAAAAAACACAATATGGCCAATAACCTTTATCATGTAAAAAATGGTGAGGAAGCACTGCAATTTATTTTTGCGACTGGCAAATTCGCAGATGAAAGAGATGTGCAATATCCGCCGAAGGTAGTTTTGCTGGATATACAAATGCCGAAAGTAAACGGGATAGAAGTTTTGCAAAAAATAAAATCAGATTCCCGTACTAAATCAATGCCTGTTGTGATACTTACTTCTTCTAAAGAAAACCCTGACATCCAGAGATGCTATGATCTCGGAGCAAACAGCTATATCGTCAAGCCTGTGAACTTCGAAGGTTTTGCCCAGGCTATAAAGAACCTGGGGTTTTACTGGTTGCTGCTTAATCAACCTCCTAAATGAAGATTATGGATAAGAAATTAAAAATATTATTTCTTGAAGATAACGATTATGACGCTGAGATAGTAAGGCGTGTGCTGGCAAAAGGGAAATTGGATTACGAATGGAGACATGCAAGGGACAGAAAAAGCTTCTTATACGAACTCGATACTTTTTTTCCGGATATCGTGCTTTCGGATCATTCCATGCCTCAGTTCAGTTCAAATGAAGCTTTGGAAATAGTCCGGACTAAACTTCCGCATATTCCATTTATCATGGTGACAGGAAGTGTTTCTGAGGAATTTGCCGCCAATATCCTTACGCAGGGAGCCGATGACTATATATTGAAGGATAGGATGGTCAGGTTGCCCACTGCCATAGAAGCCTCTTTAAGGAAGCGAAGAGTTGAGAAAGAAATTGCAGATTATAAATATGCATTGGATCAGTCGGCAGATATTACCATCACCGACCGGAAAGGAATAATTATTTATGCCAACGAAAATTTTTGCAATCTCTCACAATACAGCGCCGGGGAACTTGTAGGAAATGATCACCGCATGATCAACTCTGGTTATCACCCGGTATCTTTTTTTGAAGAACTTTGGAGTACAGTCAGCCAGGGAAAAATATGGCAAGGCGAAGTTAGAAACAAAGCAAAAGATGGGAGTTATTATTGGGTTGATACTACCATTGTTCCTTTTCTTGATGAAAAAGGAAAGCCGTACCAATACCTGGCGATTCGAAGAAATATTAGTCAAAGGAAAAAAACCGAACAGGAATTAAAGGATATCCATGACCGCCTTTTCTTTCACATTGAAAATTCCCCGCTGGCATTTATAGAATGGAATGACCAGGTACGGCCGACAGCATGGTCAAAGAGGGCGGAAGAAATATTCGGGTGGACGGAAATGGAGGTTATGTCCGAACGATTTGACTGGTTCAGCAAAATATATGAGGAAGATCTGCCCTGGGTAGAGAGAATATCAAAGCAACTTGTAAATGGGGAAGTACAGAGAACCAACATCCGGCACAGAAATGTTACCAAAGAGGGAAGAGTGATCTGGTGCGAATGGTTCAATTCAGTTTTGAGAGATGAAAATGGAAAAATGATCACATTAATGTCGCTGGTGCAGGATATTACGGAGCGAAAAAAAGCTGAAGAAGATCTTTTGCAAAGCCAATTGAGATTGAACCAGGCGCAGGAAATCGCACATTTCGGAAACTGGGAATTCAACTTCGAGACGAATACTTCCAAATGGTCTGATGAAGCATACAGGATCTATGGCCTTTCACCGGGGGATCATAATCTTTCACAAGCTGATTGGATGTCTTTTGTCCATCCCGATGATCTGGACTATGTAAAAGAGATAACTGAAAAATCGGAGGCAACATTAAGTGATTTTTCTTTCGATCACCGTATTGTGAGAAAAGACGGTGTTGTCAGGCATGTATATTCTGAAGCCAAATTTGAATTTAATGGAGAAGGAAAGCCTATAGGTCTATATGGGATCACTCATGATATTACGGAAAGCAAAAAAGCCGGGGAAGATCTAAAGAAAAGTAATGAGCGATTTCAATATGCAACCCGTGCAACTTCAGACATTATCTGGGAATTGAATTTTGAAACCAAACAATACCTTGTCCATGAAGGAAAAGAAAAACTTTTTGGAGAAAAGAGGGTAATTGACTGGCAACTTGGTGTAGAAGGTAAATATATTTTGGATGAGGATAGGGAACGAGTGAGACAAAGCTTCAAAGAAGCAAGATTGAATCCGGCCCGGACGTTATGGGAACTTGAATATAGAGTTTCTCAGGAGGATGGCTCTGTCTTGTATGTTATTAATCATGCTGTATTCATCAGGAATAACGAGGGAAAGGCAGTGAGGGTAATTGGCGCAATAACCAATATCACAGAAAGAAAGAAATTGGAGCTTGAGCTGCTGGAGCAACAACGGAACGAACAATTGAAGTTAACAGCAACGGCGTTGGAAGCCCAGGAAAAAGAAAGAACTCTTTTGGGTCGGGAATTGCATGATAATGTGAATCAAATCCTGGTAGGCACTAAATTGCTTTTATCAATGGCGAAAAACAATCCGGAAAAGGCAAAGGAATTGGTTAACACTTCTATTGGTCATTTGCAGGAGGCTATTGAAGAAAACAGGAAACTTTCTCATAGACTTGTAACTCCAGACCTGGAACAGGAGAACCTGGTCGAACAACTTACCGAACTTGTTCGGGAAATGCTGGCGACTACAGGCATACAAACACATTTAAATACATCCTCTTTGCAGGAAAAATATTTGAGCGATCAGCAAAAAATTTCCATCTACCGGATTGCACAGGAACAATGCACTAATATTATCAAATATGCAGGGGCAAAAACAGTGACGATTTCACTCGAGACAAATGATCTTTTTAAAATGATAATTTCAGATGATGGCAGAGGAATGGAACAGGACAAAACAACAAAGGGCATCGGGCTTCGAAATATTACAGGTCGCCTCAGTGTTTTTAAAGGTAAAATGGAAATAAAAACAGCGCCAGGCAAAGGATTTTCATTGGAGATAGAAATGCCTTTGAAAGCATCTATATAATTCAACCTGCACATCAATTCAATAGTTCCTTTATTATCTTTGCCGCTCTTTAAAATTTATATAATGTTCAATAAGCGGGTAAAGATAAAAGAGCTGCTGTCGCAGGTGCCGATAGATAAAGAGGTAACGGTAATGGGTTGGGTGCGCACCTTTCGCAATAATCAATTTATAGCATTAAATGACGGATCTACTAACACCAACCTGCAAGTCGTCGTCGAGCTGGGAAAATATGATGATGAATTTTTGAAAAGGATCACTACTTCAGCCTCGCTCAAGGTAACCGGAAAAGTTATTGCTTCGTTAGGCAAAGGACAAAAATTCGAACTAAAAGCAACCAATGTTGAAATACTGGGTGATAGTGATGCAGAAAAATATCCACTTCAACCTAAGAAACATTCTCTCGAATTTTTAAGAGAAATCGCTCACCTGCGGTTTCGTACTAATACATTTGGTTCTGTATTTCGTGTTCGCCATTCTTTGTCTTTTGCTATTCACAAATTCTTTAATGACAAAGGATTTGTTTATATGCATACACCAATCATTACAGCCAGTGATGCCGAAGGAGCAGGAGAGATGTTTAAGGTGACAACATTGCCTTTTGACAATACTCCGCGAAATGATAATGGTGGTGTAAATTTCAAAGAAGATTTTTTTGGAAGAGCAACGAACTTAACCGTTAGCGGCCAGTTAGAAGGGGAACTTGCCGCAATGGCTTTTGGTGATATATACACATTCGGCCCTACATTTCGTGCAGAGAATTCAAATACTACAAGACATCTCGCTGAATTCTGGATGATAGAACCTGAGATGGCTTTCTATGATCTGGAAGATAATATGGACCTCGCAGAAGAATTCATTAAATACATCATCCGGCATGCAATAGAAAATAATAAGGAAGACCTGGAATTTCTCTCGCAACGTTTGGCGGATGAAGAAAAGCAGTTGCCGCAGGACAAGCGAAGTGAAATGGGTTTAATGGAGAAACTTGAATTTGTTCTAAACAATAATTTTGAAAGACTCACCTATACTGAGGCCATTGATATTTTACGGGAAAGTAACCATAATAAAAAAAAGAAGTTTCAATATCTCATCACAGGCTGGGGAATGGATCTGCAAAGCGAGCATGAAAGATACCTGGTCGAGAAGCACTTTAAAAAACCCGTTATACTTTATAATTATCCGAAAGAGATCAAAGCGTTTTATATGCGGCAAAATGAAGATGGAAAAACAGTGGCCGCAATGGATATTCTTGCGCCTGGTATCGGCGAAATAGTTGGTGGATCACAAAGAGAAGAAAGATCAGATAAGTTAGAAGCAAGAATGAAAGAAATGAACATACCGGTTGAAGAATTATCATGGTATCTTGACACAAGAAGATTCGGTACTGTACCACATGCTGGTTTTGGATTGGGTTTTGAACGAATGGTGCAATTCGTTACCGGTATGACGAATATTCGTGATGTGATTGCTTTTCCACGGACGCCGGGAAGTGCGGAGTTTTAAACAAAAAAAGAAAAGGGAATTCAGATATATTAGCTCTCTCCTTTTCTCTTTCAAACTCTTAGCTACTCATGCACACACATCACCGGCACATGCGATTCAAATACGAGCTGTTTGGTTGCACTTTTCTTAAATAGTCCATCCAGCAGTTTATGCTTTTTGGGAATTGCGATCACAAGGTCAAGATTATGCGTTTCAGCAAATTCATTTATGCCTTCTTCAATGTCCTTGCGTGTGATAAAATGATATTCCGGATGCAGTTCATTCAGCGCTTCATGCAAAAGCGTAGATTGTTCGGGCGTGTCAGTCCTGGATTGTTGGTTATCGTAGTCTACATTTAATACAAAAAGTTGTCCATGGAATTCTTTGACGAATTCTTTTATGGCAGCTACCGGAACAGTTTCAAGAACTTCCCTGAAATCGCAAGCCAGGCCGATCTTATGAATTCCCTTTCCATATTCCTTTCCTTTGGGAACACAGATCACCGGGTAGGTGAGATGCCGGATCGCCGTTAGAGTATTACTGCCAAATAAAGTCCTTTCCACTGCAGAAATTCCCGTGGTTCCCATGACAACTGTGAAAGGTTGTATTTTCTTACATAGTTCTTCCAGCTCATCCATTACATTGCCCAGGCGAACCTCTGTTTCTATTTTTAATTTGCCGGAAGTAACATGTTCAAGATTATTTTTTAAACGTTCGATATTATCTTCTGCTCCTTTCTTCAATTCTTCTACCGAAAGAAGCGCCACAGGCACATCACCCAAAGCTACAGGGATATTGTAAACATGAAGCAGTAAAACAGTGGCGTTGATAGCCAGTGCCATGTCAACGCCATAGTTCACGGCATTGTTGGCAGCCGGAGAAAAATCTGTCGGGATAATAATTGTTTTCATACCATAAAATTTTGCCATATAAAGATAACAATAACAATGCCCGCAAATCCATGAGAAAGGTCATTTTGTATCATGACATCTTGTGGAATTATTTCCCTTTTGTATCTAAAATAAAAATTGCTCATGACAGAAATAGTTGCAACTGGCACTGAAAGCCGCCGCAGGGCAGGCGTTCGCCGCATGAAAAGGCACAATGTAAAGACCGACATGACCCCTATGGTTGATCTTGGGTTTCTATTAATTACGTTTTTTGTAATGACAGTACAACTTAGCGAGCCCTCTGTGGTCAATTTGAATATGCCAAAGGCCGGACCTCCGATGAAGCTGAGCGACAAAAATGCGCTGACAATTTTGTTGGATGGCAACGATCGTATTTATTATTATCATGGAGATTGGAAAAGAGCAATAGATTCCGACAGCCTTTCTGAAACAAACTTTTCTGTGAGTAACGGATTGGGAAAAGTGATTCGCGAAAAACAACAATCGCTTGAAGTGAATAATAAAAAGGAAGGAAGGAATGGTTTAATGCTGATCATTAAACCGGGTAAAGAAGCAACGTATCGAAATGTTATGGATGCTTTAGATGAAGCGCTGATCAACGTCGTGAATAAGTATGCCGTAGTTACTCCGGAAAAGGAGGAAACGGAATGGATGAATATCCGGCACCGGTAAATTATTTTTCATTGAATGAACGTATCCGTTGCCAAACGTTTTCCCTTATGTTCAGATAAAACAAATTAATATCGCCTACATGATAGTTCCTTGTGCGATATAGAAAGCTCCAGGGAAATTTAGGTTTCCTCACATATAAGAAACCGTTACTGATCTGTGCGTCTGTAGTATGTTTATAAACTTTGTTGAATTTATATAGCACACTTCCCTTATTTAATTCTTTGGACGCATAAGTATTATCAATTGTCCATGTTAGCGGGTTGGTAACAAAGGAGTTTCCTTTTTCATTTTGCAGGAAAAGAGGAACGTAACCCTTGCGAAAGGTGCGCCAACTGCAAATACAACCCGTCTGCAGGGAATCACTACACATTTTTAAGCCGGTGAAATATTCTTTCGCTACTGGCCATCCAATGATATAAGCTACCACCAACTGACTTTGAAGCGGCTTGTCTTCAAAATAGTCTTTCAATAATCTTTCTGCAAGTTGACTGCCCTGGCTATGACTGGCAATAATGATCGGTCTTCCATTATTCCAGTGCTGCATATAATATTCAAATGCTGTTCGGATGTCGCTATAGGCTATGTCAAATGTTATTTGCTTTGTTTCGCTATCTTTTTCAAAAAAGGTACTGATATGAGACTGCCTGTATCTTGGTGCAAAAACACGACAGTGCTGATTGAACACACTTGCCTGGTATAATATGGTCGAATAATCCGTTTTAGCATTGACATAATCATCGTCAATCGAAGCATTGTTTTTTTTCATTTTCAACTTCATCACATAAGTCGTCGGGTGCAGAAAGAAAACATCTGCTAACGAGTCCGTTTGTTCATCGCGAAACGGTTTTGGAATACTATCTGAAGGATCCCATTTCCAGGGATGAGCTGCCCAATAATCAAGATCACTATAGTCGGGTTTGCCGTCTTTACTTTTGAAGGCATATCGTCCTTTAAATACCTTGTACTTATCGGAACACGAAGAAAACGTCAATATTAATAAAAGGAAAAAAAGCTGTCGATACATAAATCAAAATAGGCTAAATGCTCTTAAAAGAGGTCAATTATCCATTTATTTTGCCACTTGTCAAAACAAAAAAACAGGAAGGTATGGATTTTTTTTCGATCTTATAATGCTGATATTCTTTTGATTAGTTAAAGAATTGCCTCCTGTTCAATAAGCATTACCTGAAAATATTTAGTACTATGTGTTGCAAAGTACCAAATATCACCTTATCTTTGTTTTATCAAATCAAATAAAAGATGAAAACAAGATGGTTAGCGTTGAGCATTTTTCTTTCTGTTGTTCTAATGATTACTAGTCACAGTTCAAAAGCGCAGAAAGCTACGTCGAAAAGCGACAGCCTGTACAATGAGATTGCTCAAATGGACAGCGTTTTATTCAATGCTTTTAATACTAGGAATATCGAACTTTTCAAAACATTCTTTGCGGATGACCTCGAGTTTTATCATGATAAAGGAGGATTGACTGGGTATCAGCGCACGATTGATTTTTTGAAAGAGGTATCTGTCCCCGGAAACGACTTAAAGCGTGAATTGGTAAAAGAAAGTCTTGAAGTTTATCCGATTCCTGGTTATGGCGCGATGGAAATAGGCGCTCACACATTTTGCCACACAGAAAACGGCAAACAGGATTGTGGCACTTTTAAGTTTGTTCAAATTTGGCAAAAGAAAAATAACGAATGGAGGATCACTAGGGTGATCAGCTATGGACATTAGAAGCCGGTGAAATGAATTTATAAAAAAGAAAAATGTGAACTATGAATATTGAGAATACACAGAGCCAGATGCGAAAAGGGATACTGGAGTTTTGCATCCTGTCGGTAATCCGTCGCGGGGAAGTGTACCCCAGTGATATCGTGGAAGAGATGAGAGCCGCAAACCTCCAGATACTGGAAGGAACATTATACCCTCTGTTGACGCGGTTAAAAAATGCTGAGATGCTCACCTACCGATGGGTAGAAAGTAATTCCGGACCTCCCCGTAAGTATTTTTCACTAACTGAAAAAGGCGAAGCATTTTATAAAGAACTGGAGCAGACATGGAATGAATTATCAAATGGGGTAAATGCGCTGGCCAACAAAAATGATCAGCCTTTAAATAACTAAGAATAAAACTTCAACCAAAAATATTTTACAATGAAAAAGATCATCAACATTAACCTTAGTGGCAGGGTGATACCGATAGAAGATACAGCGTATGAAAAGCTGCAAAGTTATATTGAAAGTCTTCGCCGCTATTTTGTCAACGAAGAAGGCCGGGACGAAATAATCAATGATATAGAAAGCCGCATCGCGGAGTTAATGAGTGAAAAAGTCCGCAAGGGGGCTACCTGTGTAACGGATGCCGATGTAGATGAAATTATAGCATCTATGGGAACACCGGAAGATTTTGAAGCAGAAGCCGCAGAAGCAACTGCAGATACGTCATCACAAAATGCCCGGCAGGAATATTCCTATTACGAAAAAAGAACAAGAGGACGATTGTACCGTGACAGCAGTGATAAATTTATTGGCGGTGTATGTAGCGGCCTGGCAAATTATCTCAATACTGATCCTGCAATTGTTCGTATTCTTTTTGCTATTATCACCTTCGGCGGATTTGGACTTGGATTTCTTATCTATATTTTATTATGGATGATATTGCCTGATAAAGATCTGGAAGGCTATGCGGGAAAAAGATTATATCGCAACCCTGATGATAGGATCATTGGTGGCGTAGCAGGTGGTTTGGCTTCCTATTTTAACGCAAGAACGTCGACGATCAGGCTGATCTTCGCAGCGCCTTTTCTTTTCAGCCTTTTACTGGGCATTATTAATGGATTCACCTGGCATACTAATTTTGGAAACTTTTTTCCCAACATCTTTTTCGGTTCGTTGGGCGGAACTTTTATTCTTGTCTATATTATTTTATGGATGGTATTACCTGAAGCAAGAAGCCCGTATGAAAAAATGGAAATGCGCGGTGAAAAAGTGGATGTCAACAGCATTCGCCAGAATGTAAAAGAAGGAATGGGTAATGTAAAAGATCGTGTTAAAGGATGGAGCGAAGAGGTAAAAGAATCAGCGCAGAATTTTGGCAGCAAGGCAAAAGAATTTGCGGGCACAAGAGGAAAGGCATTTTCAAGAGAGGTCAATGAGACAGTTCGGAATAGCGGAAGAGGATTAGGGCATGCCATCGGTGTATTGTTCAAAGTATTCTTTTTATTTATTGCCGGCACAATTGCTTTTGGGTTGTTCGTTGCTATGATGGCGATGATCTTCGGTGGCGTAGCGTGGTGGCCGGTCAATGATTTTTTATGGACCAGTAAATGGCAACAGGCCTATGCATGGGGAACACTTATCTTCTTCCTGCTTGTTCCGTTGATCGGTTTTATTACATGGCTCGTTCGCAGGATACTCCGTGTCCGGTCTCGCCGCAGTTATCTTGGTTGGACGTTTGGGTTTCTGTGGACCATCGGTTGGGTGTCCGCTATATTACTTGCGGCAAGTATTTCCAAAGATTTTCGGGTTTATGATAATATCCCGATAGATGTGCCGACTTCGCAGCCCGCTAACGGAAGAATGATCGTAGTTGTTTCCCAGCCTGAACTTGAATATACGGGGAACTTCAGTTGGATCAATGATGATGCAACCGGGTGGGATCTGTCAGGAGATACAGGAAGATTGTCAACGGTAAAATTTAGATTTCTCAAAAGCAATGACTCAGACTATCACGTCAAATTGAGAAAATACAGTTACGGAAGAACTGAAGAAGACGCACAAACAAGAGCAGAAAAAATACAATACCGGATTTATTCAAAAGATAGTGTACTGGATCTCGGTAATGGATATACAATTGACAAGGCAAGTAAATTCAGAGGTCAGCAAGTGGAGATAGAGATTCAAATTCCGGTTGGAAAGAAAATACATTTTGATCCATCGGTTCCGGGAAAATTAAGCCCCGCGAACTTCAAATTCAGGAGAACAAGCCGCCATAGGACAACAATAAACGGACGGGTGATTGCGGATTATTATTATGACGATGATTATTTCCGTTTCCGCACCGACGTGGATTATACAATGGGATATGATGGCAGGTTAAAAGATCCGTCAGGAAATTCTGTAAGCCGAAATGACTATTACCGTTATGACAACAGAAACAATGATACATTGACAATACAGCAACAAATAGACGACGAGAAACGAAAAAAAGAAGAAAGCGATAAGAAAATAAGAGACCTTGAAAAAAAGCAAAAAGAGTCTAAGTCATCAACGGGATCTCTCGAAAGCATGGACGGTAAGGATGATGAAATCGCCAGCGCCCGAACACCGATCTTTTCATTGGTCAAATCATTTTTATAAATAGGTTGAAGTTGGATCCCGGGTTTTATTAAAAACATCGGGAAAAAAGAAAGCTCCGTTATCGGAGCTTTCTTAATTATTACACTAACACTATATCATCCGAGGGTTCATGTTCGGGCTCAATGCTTTCCAATTCTTTCAGGAACTCATTGCCCCAGTAATCAATATTATAATACTTTACAGAATCAAAAAGACGTTTCATTCTCATCTGCCTTTCAGCAGGTTCCATTACCAATGCCTGCAATAATCCTTCTTTTAAAGATTTGCGGTCATAGGGATTTGTTCGCAAAGCATATCCAAGTTCTACTGATGCACCTGCAAATTCAGAGAGTAATAACACACCACTCTTATCTTTTCGCAATCCCTGTGTAGCTACATATTCTTTCGCTACCAGGTTAAGACCATCACGCAAAGGAGTGATCCATGCAATGTCAGCAAGTCCATAATAAGCGATCACTTCTTCAAACGGGAATGAACGGAAGAAAAAATGAATAGGCGTCCAGTCGAAGCGGGAATATTTTCCGTTGATCTTACCAATAGCCTGTTCTAATTCCTGCTGGATCTTTTCATACACCTTCATTCCTTGCGCAGGTGGTGTGCATATATTGATCAACTCTACTTTGCCGTGAAACTCCGGGTATTGTTCTAAAAACTCCTGGAAGGCATATATTTTCTCCAAAGGACCTTTTACATAATCAAGCCTTTCAAGACTAAGAATGACTTGCTTGTCCTTATCTCCTAACTGCCCTTTCATAGTTTCAATGGCATGTTGAGTAGTGTTGCGATTGTATAATTCTTTTATGTAATCAACATTTACTCCTACCGGATGAGCTCCAAGGCCGACTTGTCTTCCACCGGCTTCAATTTTGCGTACCATTTTTTCTACGCCCAATGGACAGCTATAACTTAGGAATCGCTCGGTACAATTCACTTCATCCAGCACAGTTGCGGGCATCTGGCTTTTTACCACGTCAACAAAATTCTCTACATACCGTGGTATATGGAATCCGATGTAATCACACTGGAGCAGGCTGCCAATGATTTCTCCTCTCCACGGAATGATATTGAAAATATCAGCAGGAGGAAAACTGGTATGATGGAAGAACGCTATCCGGAGATCAGGACGAAGCTGGCGCAAAATTCCCGGGACCATCCATAAATTATAATCGTGTATCCAAACTGAAGCACCGTGATCTGCTTCTGCTGCGGTCTTTTCCGCAAACAGGCGATTTACTTTTACGTAATGTTCCCAGTGATTATGATTGAATGTCGCTTTATCAATAAATGAAAAAATGGTTGGCCATAACGCTTCTTTGGAAAAGACCTTATAAAAAAGCTCTACATCTTTTTTTGTCAAACCAATGCGTGACGCCAGGAGGTTAGGATATTTTTCTTCATCCACATATATATTGCGCAAAGGCTCTTTCTTCTTTTCTACTTCTTCCCATGCGACCCATGTACCCGCACGTCCGCCACTGAAAAACCCCATGAGCGACGGAATAATTCCATTTGGACTTCTCGGCGGAATACGTTCACGCTGACCATTCACTTCTCTTATTTCATAAGGCAGGCGATGATATACCATCAGCAACTGGTTGTCGCCGTTAGTCGCAATAATTTTTTCGATATCTTCTTTAGGATAATATTTTTTGAATTCATGGAAGTGATTTAGTGATTCAAGGATACCTCCGCAACCTGCTTTTTCAGCCTGGTACACCTGCGGCATGTCCTTAGTAGCTTCCAACAAATTATCTTCAGCATGACCCACCACTACGCCTTTATAACCCGTCTCATAAAGAGACAGATCATTTAACGTGTCACCAGCGACAAGGATGTTGTCTTTGGATACATTCAGTAGTTTAACCAATTGCTTCAAAGAAGATCCTTTATTAACTCCGGGTGGTAAGACATCCACATATTTGCCCGCCGACATTAAAACATCGCAGCCCAATGATTTTGCCACAATGTGTAACTGTTCAAGATCTGTTGTCTCATCATAATAAAACGAACAGCGGCGTGTTTGCGGCACTTCCTGCCATTGTAAACCTTTTACTTTTCTTAATTTATTGCGGATAGTAAGGCGACCCGGCCATTTCTCCTCTACGTTAGATTGAAGAGGCTGTATCGGTTCTAATGTAAGTCCATTGACGATAGTGGCCCCCACATCACAGATTATATAATCGGGATTGGGGATGACAGGATCTTTCAAAAGAGGAATAACTGTTTCTAATCCTCTCCCGGTCACAAACACGAGCCGCACATCATTCCTTTCGCGAATGACGCGATAAAGCTGTTGTTTAAGAGCGCTTGTGCCCCCCAGGAAAGTCCCATCCAGATCTGTAGCGAGATATAACATAGTGTATAGTTTTTTTATCTTAATTGATTTTCTAATAGTTTGAATTCTGTGTAGGGTGATGCGTGCTGGTATAGCATGCGATAAACAGACGACAAAACGGGCATATTTACGCCAAGGCTTTTAGCCATCTGCTGTACACCCTTTACAGCAGGGAAGCCTTCTGCGATCATCGTCATTTTGTTTTCTGCCATCGGGACAGAGTAGCCACGGCCGATCATTTGACCAAAGGTCCTGTTACGGCTGAACTCCGAATAAGCGGTTACCAACAGGTCACCAAAATATGCTGAGTCAGACAAGTCTCTTGTTTTATCATCAATGGCATGCAGAAATTTTTTGATCTCTCTCATTGCATTACTTACAACAACAGCCAAAAAATTATCGCCATAATTCATTCCTTTAACGATACCACTGGCAATACCCATAACATTTTTCAGTATGGCCGAATATTCTACCCCAAGTGGGTCATTATTCGCGATTGCTTTTACATATTCCGATTGAATGCTATCGATCATGCGGGTTACCATGTCGGTCTTTCTGCCGGAAACTGTTAAATAAGTCTTGCGACCCTGCGCAATTTCCTCGGCGTGGCAGGGACCTGCCAAAACAATAATATCATTGGCGCGGATATTAAATCTTTTAGCCAGGAAAACAGAAGGTATCAATAACTTGTCTGACACAATTCCTTTGATAGAAACATAAACCTGTTTCTGATCAAGAACGTTGTCGTCAAGCTCAGATAATTCTGATTCAAGGTAAGCAGAGGGAACAGCAAAAAGTATATCATCCGAAGCATTAATTGCTTCTTCAATATTATTGGTCGGTCGTATATATTGCAGATCGAGTTGTAAAAAACTCAGGTAATTGGGGTTTCTGCCATTTTTCAGCAGGTAATCAACATGCTCCTGCGAGCGCAGATACCAAGTGACAGCTATATTGCTTTCTGAAAAAATCTTGACCAATGCCGTGGCCCAGCTGCCACCTCCAATTACGGTAAGGTGTTGCAGTGGATGCAAAGTCGTTTATTTAAATGATTATTAAATATTTAAAGAACATTACAAAGATACAAAAAACAAAAAGTGTCACCAATTATAATCCCATTAGTAAAACATAAATAACTGGTTAGTAATTATTAAAACCTATTGTAATGAAGTCTCGGTATTTACACTCTGTTTATTGACAAAAAGTGTTTGCGTCGGGAATGCAAATTCAATTCCTTCCTGTTCAAATTTTTCAAAAATACTGATACAGATCGCATGATGCGTATTCATATAAGTAAGGTAATCGGCTGATTCCACATAATAGACCAGCTCATAATTAATGCTGAAATCACCAAATGATTTAAGATGTGCACGGTCAAATGTGGCGTTTTCGGTTTGTGTTACGATCTTTTCAACCATGCCCGGAATTTTTTTCAATTTTTCCGACGGGGTGTAGTAAACAACTCCAACAACAAAAACGATCCTTCTTCTTTGTAGTCTTTTAAAATTATGAATCACCGTTTTTACCATTTCAGCATTGGGCATTACCATCTGCTGACCATCGAGACTTCTTACGTGCGATGTTTTGATGCCTATCTTTTCAACCACACCGCTATTTTCCCCGACAACGATAAAATCGCCGATCTCAAAGGGCTTGTCAAAAAATATGACGAGGTAGCTGAAAAGATCGCCAAGAATATTTTGCGCCGCCAGTGCGATAGCTATACCACCAACCCCAAACCCGGCAATGATCGTAGTAACATCATATCCCATATTGTCTATCAGCATCACAATACCAAAAATCCATATCAGCGCTTTAAGCACAAGCAATATTCCCCCAAGCTGTTTGATCCGTTCCGGTGGCTCGTGTTTACTTTCCATGTAAACAACCACAGCGCCATGAATAAAAAAATTGATAAGACGAACGACAAAAAAAGCTGTGACTATCATCATAGCCGCATCCAGGATATTCTCAACCCTCACCGTCAGGTTAAGTTGCTTAATGATAGTATAGTTCGCCAGGAGATACAGGTAAGGGATCACAAACTTCTCTGCCGCCCTGACCAGCAGATCATCGAAATTAGTATTGGTACGTGCTGCCAGCTTTTTCAGCAATGAGATGATGTGTCTCTTTATAATTTTCAGGACTATCCATGCCAATAAAATGCTTCCGGCAGCGATCAGGTAATTTAAAACGGAATTTCCCCAATAAATGCGGTAAAAGAACTCATTCATGATAATGTGGTTTTATAATAGAATCCAGCAAAGGATGTGCCTGCGGGAACTGCAAAGGTACTACACAAAGACTGGAGTGGAATTATAATGACATTAATCTGATATTAAAGATGAAATAGGAAGATGATTTCAATATTTTAATTTTGTTTTTCTAGTCAGATGAAATGAAAGATTATTTTTCCGAACAGGCAGATATATATGCGAAATACCGCCCGAAGTATCCGAAGGAATTGTTCGAATATCATTTTACAACATACCGCAAAAAGACAAAATGCCTGGGATTGCGCAACGGGCAATGGGCAAAGTGCAAAAGTGCTTGCAGATCATTTTGAAAATGTATTTGCCACTGATATCAGTCAAAAACAAATTGATAATGCAGAGCAATCCTCCAATATTCATTACTCGGTTCAGCCTGCGGAGGAAACAAATTTCCCCGATAATACATTTGATCTTATTACAGTTTCACAAGCATTGCATTGGTTTGCTACCAATAAATTTTATGACGAAGTCAGACGGGTTGCGAAACGAGATTCCGTTTTTGCGGTCTGGTCTTATTCCCTGCTTAATGTTTCTCCTGAAATTGATAAAATAATACGTTCGTTTTATACAGTTGCAACAGGACCTTACTGGGATGAAGAACGGAAGTACGTTGACGAGGAATATAAAACCATTCCTTTCCCCTTTTTAGAAATAGGGACGCCAAAATTAATAATGGAATATTTTTGGACGATAGAAGAACTGGAAGAATATATTAATACATGGTCGGCTGCGCAAAAATTTATTTCCGCTAATAACTATAACCCCGTTCCGGATGTTATAAAACAAATTCAATCTTATTGGGAAAATGAAAAAAGGAAGATCAATTTTCCCTTACATATAAGAATGGGCAGGATAGAAAAATAATTCAGCAGCTTCATCCTACATTTGCGGACTAATAAAGAATGAATGAAGAATACGCCTTTCACCCAAAAACATATTGCACTCGGAGCTAAGATGGCTGAGTTTGCAGGATATAATATGCCGATCAGCTATACAGGCATTAATGATGAACACGCTGCCGTCCGCAAAAATGCCGGTGTATTTGATGTCAGTCATATGGGAGAATTTATTTTGAAAGGCGAAAACGCCTTAGATCTTATTCAGCGGGTGACAAGCAATGACGCATCCAAATTAAAAGCGGGACAAGCACAATATAGTTGCCTGCCGAATGATGAAGGGGGTATTATTGATGACCTGCTGGTATATTGCATTGAAGAAAATAAGGTATATATGCTGGTGGTGAATGCGTCTAATATCAAAAAGGATTGGAACTGGATCAGTAAACACAACGTGAAAAAAGCAGAAATACATGATGTTTCCGAAAAGACTTGTTTATTGGCCGTTCAGGGTCAGAATGCAACGAAGATCCTGCAGCCGTTAACGGACATGGATATTCTTAATCTCAAGTATTACACGTTTGTCAAAGGAAAATTTGCGGGTGTTGATAATGTACTGATCAGCGCAACCGGTTACACAGGCGCCGGTGGTGTTGAGATCTACTTTGAGGACAAAGATGATAACGCGGATAAAATATGGGATGCGATATTTAAGGTTGGAACTCCCCAAGGATTAAAACCGGTTGGTCTTGGAGCAAGAGATACTTTACGGCTTGAAATGGGTTTTTGTTTATACGGGAACGATATTGATGATACGACCTCTCCTTTGGAAGCCGGTCTTGGATGGATCACCAAATTCACTAAAGATTTTACCTCAAAAAATATTTTCGAAAAACAAAAAAAGGAAGGTGTTGAACGCAAGCTGGTCGGTTTCGAAATGATAGAAAAGGGAATACCAAGACATGGATACGAGATAAAAGATAAAAAGGGTGAAACCATTGGCGTTGTTACCTCGGGCACGCAATCGCCAAGCCTGGGAAAAGCAATAGGAATGGGATATGTGCGGACAGCCTTTGCAGGGATCGGAACGGAAATTTACATTAAGGTGCGTGATAAACTACTACAGGCAAGAGTTGCAAAGATTCCTTTTAACTGAAAATTTCAATAATGGTAAAATTTTTGCTATAATAGCGGCAAATCCGCTACCATGAATCTTACCATACTTGCTGACATGCCTAACATTCATCTTACAACATTCATTGCCGCCCCGGTCGAAAGGGTTTTCGATCTCAGCAGGAACATTGATCTGCATAAAAAATCAATGATCAAACATAAAGAAGAAGCGGTGGCGGGGATCCGTTTCGGCTTGATAGAAAAAGACGAAACCGTTACCTGGAAGGCAAAACATTTATTCAAGACAAGACTGCTCCGTTCACGGGTCACCGAAATGATAAAGCCAAAGGTTTTTATAGATGAACAATCGCAGGGCGATTTTAAAATGATGAAACACGAACATCATTTCAAGCCGTGCGAGAACGGCACGATCATGATCGATCTTGTTCATTTTGAAACACCTTATGGAACACTGGGCAAATGGTTCAACGCTTTATATCTCACAAAATATGTAAGACGCCTGATCGAACAGCGCAATAATACGATCAAGGAATTTGCAGAAACTGAGAAGTGGAAAAAGCTGCTGATAAAATAAGACCCTTGATTAGCAGAAGGCGTTATAATTTCTCCTTATTAAAAATACCATCATTATACAAAAAAACTGAGGCGACATTATTATTCCAATCGTTCCAATCCTGAAAATTGATATCAGCTTTAAATTGTTTACCAGATTGTATTATGATAAGAAATGGATTTTCTTTAAATTTTGAAAAGTCCAGAACTATTTCTTTGCTATTTTTTGAAAGATCGGATTTCCTGAATAATAGCGGCTGACTCAGAATAAATGGAATCTATATTTTTATCTGTCATATTGTTTACATAAAGAATAAATTCTTCGGGCATTACAGGCGGAACATCTTCGTAGTTTATACCATGGTCAAATACATAAATAGGTTTGTTGTTTGCAACGCAGGAACCAAAATCGCAAAAACCCCAAGATGCTTTAAAAAAATGTGCTCCTTGATATATAAACATTAGCAATGGACCCTCTTCCGAAGGAAAAGCTTTTGGAACGTCTACTTCAATTGTCGTTGCTTGATCTATTTTTTCTTTAATTTTTAAGTCAGCATGAGATATATTAATTGAATCTATTGGTACGGAAGAACGATTGATTATTTGTAAGACGATTTTATCCTTCTTTTGTTGTCCCATACAGGAACATAGAGCGGACATTATTGATAGCGACCACACGATAAATTTCATGACTGCTTTCTAATTTTAAGGTTTAACAATAGTGAAGATAGTAGAATGCCCCACTCTTTTAAGTATTATTTTCGTATTGTTTTTATAAGAAATAAATTTAAAACTTTTAATGAGCAATAAGCCCACATTACACACATCTCTTTCTCCCGCACTTTTGCATTTATATGATGTCAGCAGCAGCATAGTTGTGATCATTGATGTGTTGAGAGCCACTTCTACTATCGCAACGGCCTTATATAATGGGGCAAAGAGCATCATCCCGGTGGACAGTGTTTCAAGATGCATGGAAATAGGCAGGCAAATAGATGGCGTAACAGCGGGAGAACGTGATGGACAGATCGCAGAAGGTCTTGAGTATGGCAATTCACCTTTTGAATATCCAAAGGAGTTCATTGAAGGGAAAACACTGGTGCTTACTACCACCAATGGAACAAGATTGCTGCACATGGCGCTTGATAAAGGAGCGAAAGAAATTATCACCGGCTCCTTTCCTAATCTCTCCGCTGTTTGTGATCATTTGATTGAAATGAAAAACAATATCATTCTCGGTTGTGCCGCATGGAAGGATCGTGTAAATATGGAAGACAGTTTATTTGCCGGCGCTGTCATCAGCAGGATAAAGCAGCATTTTGATGTCAACTGCGACTCATCCCACATTGCAGAAATGATGTATGAAAAAGGGAAAAAAGATCTGTTCGGATTCATGAAGAAGAATGATGCATCACATTATCACCGGCTGATGGGTTTTGGCCTGGAAAAAGATATTCGCTATTGTCTTACTCCTGATGCTGCGAATGTATTACCACAATATAAGGATGGCAAACTGCTGTTAAAATAAAATTGTTCCAAACTATTGTTGTGCGCACGCAAAAAAAGCATCCAAGATAATTCATTTTTTCATTACTGTTTAGCAATAAATTTTATTTTTTATTTATCCCGTTTTCGCTGGAAATCCAATTCATATTCCTTTAGTTTTGCCGATTGCCCTTGTCAGTCGGCAGCGGGCTATACACAGTCGACAGTTTGCTTAAAACTTATTATTGCTGACCGCCGGCTGTTAACTGTAAAACTGAAGATTGAATGGCCTTACCCCATCTTTTGAAATACGTTTATACCCATGGAACTGATGAAGTGATACGGCGTGGAAAAAAAATTCATGCGATCGGCTTTGTAGAACTGATAGAATACGATGATCTTTTTGGTTCTGCAGTGTTCCGGATAAAAGACGACACCTACTCCACTTTTTATAAGGTCTATGTCCAAAGATTTAAAGAACCTCAATCACTTTCTCTTCGGTGCAGTTGTCCTTATAATCTTGGAGATATTTGCCGGCATGAAGCTGCTTCATTGTTTCAACTACAGGAAATGATCGACCGCGGTCATCTTCAAAGCGAAAATGTAAAATACGATCAGCGGCATACGGTGGCTAAAATGAAAGCTATTGAGTTAAAATCATTGCGACTGCTTTCATCGCCTGAAACTTTTGAAGAAGCGGATAAATTTCTTCGTACGCAAAAGGTCAATATTGACTTTGCAGAAAATGAAACGGTGAAAGCCTCTCTTGTTTTAAATGGCGAAACTTATAAAGTCATCATTCGCAAAAATGAAGAAAGAAATTTTGATACCAGCTGTGATTACGAAGATGAAGATCACGTGTTGTGTTTACCGAAGGTTATTGTTTTCCTCCAGTTGCTGAACAGTTATGGAGCTACGTATTTCGACAGTATCCGCAACTGGGATAAGGAAAAAAATAAATTACTGGAAGCGTATGGTTATTCGTTGAATGATGATCTGAAGGGGAAATTTGAATTTGCTTATAAAGAGGGAAAGCCTTTTTTAAGAGTATTGAACAGTAGTATCAAGCGGGTAGCTCCTCCGCCTGCCAATACTTATATGAAGCCGGTTGTCATTCCCCAAAAAAAGGAAAGTGAGGAACCGGAAGTTGCGGAAGAGGAAGAGATAACAAAGCCATCACAGAAGCTTGGTGTTGTTTTTAATTTCAATAAAAAAAATTATCCCTGGTTTACCATTGACGTGATACAAGGAGAATCGAATGACCAAGGCGATGCATTTACCGGTAAGACAGAAAAATTGGATATCAGCCGCTATGTAGAAACTGATAAATTATCCGAAGAGGATAAACAGTTGCTTACCTCCCTGCGCAAACTGCAGGAGACCGAGATCAATAAATATATCAGTCGCAATTCTCCTTTTTCCGGTATATGGGAAAATATCATTCACCAGGAAGATGATGATCTGCCCGAAGAGACAAAAGAATTAATGGCAGAATACCTGTTGCCCAAACTCAAAAAACTTTTTGCAGAAACGACAGATAACCGGCTGGCTTTTTTGCTGCCGGAAAACAAATCATTCAAGACTGCCAATCTTGAACCGTTGCAGTTGGCGACGGAAGAAGCAAAGCCGCATTTTATTATTAAGAAAAATTCTCATTATACTATTTCCTGCCGGGTGAGGGTCGGTAGTATGGAATATGATCTTGGAGATAATGAGAGTCCGGGACCCTTATTCTTTTTATACAATCACCAGGCGCATTTATGGAAGAATAATGAAGTGATCCATTTGGTAGAAAAGTTTTTGGAAACCGGTCGGATGACTGTATCGCAGGACGAATGGAATAAAACATTGCATCAGTTCATCATTCCGCTGGCGAAAGAACATAAAGTTGATTTTGACAAATCGCTGATTAACGAGATCAAAGCAGGCGAACCCGAAGTAAAATTGTTTTTAATTGAAAAAGGGGATTACCTCATTTTTCAACCCTCGTATTCCTACAAAGGTTATGAAACAAGATCAAGGGACCGCGATGAGATAGTGGTGCCGCAGGACGACAAAGTGATGATCGTACATAGGAACCGTGAAGCTGAAAGAGTTTTTCTGGATAAACTGCAAGGCCTTCATTCCAATTTCATCGTTAACGAAGAAGCCGGATCGCTGGCATTAAAAGGAACAGATGTGCTCAAAAATAACTGGTTCTTTTTATTTGTGGATGCCATGAAGGATATGAAAACCCCGGTATTTGGATTTGAAGCGTTGAAGAATTTCCGGTTTAATACCGCCAAGCCGCAAACAAAAATTTTTATCAGCAGCAATACCGATTGGTTCGATGCTAAGATCGATATTGTATTTGGAGAGCAGAAAGTGACCGTCGCAGAAGTAAAAAGGGCATTGGCCAATAAACAACAATTCGTGCAATTGAATGATGGTACGCTTGGTATTTTACCTGAAGAATGGTTGAAGAAATATTCTCTCCTTTTTCGTGTGGGAGAAGGAAGCAGTAATAATCTTAAATTATCCCGTTATCATCTTAGCGTGGTGGATGAGTTGTATGAAAACCGGGATGAAGAAGAACTGATCGTTCAGTTGGAAGAAAAATATGAGAACCTCCGGAATTTTAATAAGATCAAAGAGATCGAACCGCCTGATAAACTTAAAATGATATTGCGGCCTTACCAGGTGGCAGGTTATCAATGGCTGAATTACTTACGGGATATCAAATGGGGCGGAATACTCGCGGACGATATGGGATTGGGTAAAACAGTGCAAGCCCTTTCTTTTCTTGAATATTATCTTACTGAACACGGCAAATTAAAAGCGCTGGTTGTTTGTCCTACCACGCTTATTTATAACTGGGAAAATGAAATAAGAAAATTTACACCTAAACTGACTTATCGTATTCACCATGGACCGGCCAGAACCAGGACAAAAGAAGAACTGACCGATCACGATATTACCATCACTACCTATGGAACTTTGCGCAGCGACATTAAATTGCTGATGAGTGTTGAATTTGATTACGTGATACTGGACGAATCACAGGCGATCAAAAACCCTTCGAGCAAAGTAACAAAAGCCGCTTGCTTATTAAATGCAAAAAACCGCCTTTGCATGAGCGGAACGCCTTTGCAGAATAATACGTTTGATGTTTTTGCGCAAATGAATTTTTTAAATCCCGGTATGCTCGGCACGATGGAATTTTTCAGGCAGGAATTTGCCATACCGATTGATAAATTCGGCGAAGCTGACAGGAAGGATCATCTCCGTAAAATATTATATCCTTTTATTCTTCGCAGGACGAAAGAACAAGTGGCAAAGGATCTTCCTGACAAACAGGAAATGATATTGTGGTGTGAAATGGAGGATGAGCAACGTAAAATTTATGATGCTTATCGAAATGATTTCCGCGATAAAATACTTGGAACCATCCAGGAACAAGGAATACAGCGTTCGCAACTTACGATCTTGCAGGGATTGATGAAGCTGCGGCAGATTTGTGATTCACCGGCGATATTGAATGAAGAGGAAAAGTTTGAAAACCATTCTATCAAACTCGATGAGCTGGCAAGAGAGATCGTTGAAAATATCGGCGATCATAAAGCATTGGTGTTCTCACAATTTCTTGGAATGCTTGCACTGATAAGAGCAAAGCTTGAAGAACTTGGTGTAAAATATGAATATTTTGACGGCAGCACTTCTGCTCCTGACAGGGAAAAAGCGATACAGAGTTTCCAGAATAATGATGAAGTAAGAGTATTCCTGATATCGTTGAAAGCAGGAGGAGTCGGCTTGAATTTAACTGCTGCAGATTATGTATATATCGTTGATCCCTGGTGGAATCCGGCCGTGGAGCAACAAGCGATTGACAGAACTCACCGTATTGGTCAAACAAAAAACATTTTTGCTTATCGCATGATATGCAAAGACACTATTGAAGATAAAATTTTACAACTACAGGAAAAGAAACGAATACTGGCGAAGGAACTTATATCCGATGATAATGGTTTTGTAAAATCGCTTACAAGGGAAGATGTAGAGTACTTGTTTAGCTGATTTGTTTATTTTCCAAAAGTTTCAATTTATCCAAAATTGCTCTTTAACTTTCACTTCCTAAGGAGAGTGAGCCGGGATTATTTAAAACACTTATCGTTAATGAAATTTTGGATTAGCCTACTAATAATTCTCTCCATTACAGCTTGTAAATCTCCCCAGGCAAGCCAATATTCCAATACTAATGCGGCTACTAAAAAACAGGAAAAAAAGATATCGATTCTTTATTCATTGTTTATTCTCTGCCAATATATGTATCTCACTCCAATAATTTCAGACTGCTTGATATAGAAGATTCTTTAATTGCATTACTAAAGGATAAAAAATATAAGAATCTTGACAAATCCGCTTTTGAAGCATTGTTTAAAACAAAATTACTTGAGATACTGCCCAGTAGGGATATCGAAGGAATTAAGGAATCACTTGCTAAAACCCAAAACGATAAAAATTACTATACTAGATTGCTGGAATCTGCTGATCCTTATGCACAACAAATACAATTATCTTTTTTGAAAAAGGATTCCGGAATAAATTATATAAATGTTAAGAGATTTAATTTACCAAATGCCAGGAAATTCCGTGATTGGATTTTTACATATTCAGATTCAGAGCCCTCTGATCAATTTGCCGTCCGCATATTGGATTCCTTAATCAACACGAGACGAATCCAATGAAAAGTAAACTGATTTTTATTTTTGCTTTTATAAGCTCACAGGCATTTAGCCAAACCAGCGATACATTATTAAAAAAATATGATCAGCAATTTATTTACCGTTATGGTTCTTCCATTATGAAAGGTGGGAATAAATTATCCTTTACTGATCTGCGAACTGAATTTTCCAATTCTCCTATTTCACTTGATCTTTATACAAAAGCCAAAAAAGATAAAACAATAAGCTTTGTTCTACGGTTTGTTTCATCCGCTATGCTCTTTGGTATATTGTCGGGTGCCCAAAAGAATAATTCTACTATAATTTATACATGTATGGGCGTACAGCTTGTAACCGGGTTGGCCAGCATTGCCTTTAACAGTAAATCAATTACTGAAACAGACAGGGCAATTCAGATACGAAACCGGGAGATACTATTCCCGCATGCGAATTAGAGAGCGAGAGAACTCATGGCCGACGATAGACGTTCCGTAAAGATCTCTTTCCAGCGAATATAGAGTACCTGTTTAGTCAGGGTTTTTACCACTTGCGCAGAAAAAAGAAAAACAATTTTTGCAGGTTTCTGCGGAATCAATTTGCGGCTTTCTGCAAGATTTCTAATAAATGCGAGATGAAAATCTTCGCCAGCGAGAATTTATTCATAGTTTTTTCGACTGGGCCGAATTGATACAACTTCCTTATTTATATATTTTTATAAGAGATAAGTGCTTAATATGCCGCTGAAAATTTCAGTTGATTACCTGTCGTATCAAAATTCTAATTATTTTTTAATGTAAGTTAATGATGTGTTAACTATTCCCATATCTTAGACATTCTTTTTAAACCAAAAAACATGCACATGAGAAAGCTCGCACTAACCGTGCTCAGCCTGTTATTTCTATTAACAGGTGCAATAGCACAACAAAAAATTACCGTCAATGGAAAGGTCTCTGATACAAAGGGGATAATCATTCCCGGCGCAACCATTAAAGAAAAAGGAACTAAGAACGGAGTCGCTGCTGATAATGCAGGGATTTTCAGGATTATCGTAAGCCAGGGAGCTACATTGAGTGTTTCTGCTACAGGATTTGCAGAAAAACAGATTTCGGCCGCAGCAGATTTAGTAATTGAATTGTTTGAAGATAATAAAGACCTTAGCGAGGTAGTAGTGACCGCTTTGGGTGTAAAAAGACGTCCTAAAGAATTAGGTTATTCTGTTGCTAAGGTTACTAATGATGAGATCACCAATGGACATGCACCTACTATTGCGAATAGCCTTTCAGGTAAAGTATCCGGCCTGGCTGTTTATAACATTAATAATTCAGTTGATCCTTCCGTTAAAATTACTCTCCGTGGTTACCGCTCACTAACAGGTAACAACGACGCATTATTGGTAATAGACGGTTTGCCTATGCCAGAAGGGGGCAGTGCAACTATTTTGAATCTCATTAATCCCAATGATATCGATAATGTTTCTGTATTGAAAGGAGGCGTAGCTGCCGCATTGTACGGTTCAGCAGGTGTAAACGGAGCTTTGGTCATTACGACAAAAAAAGGAGTCAAAGGCAAAGCCAAAGTAAGCTATTCACATTCTACCAATATTGAAAAGCTTAACCAGTTGGCACAGTTCCAGGAGAAATTTGGCAGTGGCTCGCATTATGCCGCGGGATTCGGGACTGCAAGTTGGAAGCCAAATTATCTTGATCGCATGCACGACAACTGGCGTTCTTATGAGAACCAGCAATTTGGTGATGCATTCGACGGCTCTATAAGAATAGCGGGCAGAGTATTGCAGGATAGCAGCAGAAACATGCTTCCTTATTCGGCCATTTCCGGTGAAAGGGACAGAATATGGAATACGGGATTGACAGTAAATAACCAGGCCAGTGTAAGCGGCGGAAATGATCAGAGTACTTTTTATTTATCGTATGAAAATAATCTTACCTGGGGCATAGTGCCCGAAGACCGCGCCACCAGGAATGGTGCACGCTTTGGAGCTACGACTGAAACCGGCGGATTAAAAGCCGGCTTTAATTTGAACTATGTCCAGGCAAGTTATGATAGAACAACGTTTGATTTTTATAATGAAACGATCAACCAGGCGGGCAACATCCCGTTATCAACTTACCGTGATTGGCGAAATAATAAATTCGCCAACCCGAATGGATATTATAATGACTACTATACGAACCCTTATTTCAGACTCGATAATGAGCGAGTGAAATACCAGGACGCCAATGTCAATGGTACGGTAGATCTTACATATAAAATTAGGCCTTGGCTGAATGTTTATAATAAGATGAGCCTGATGAACAATTCAAGGACGCAAAAAAACTCTGTAGGTAAATTTATTCACAGCGACTATGCAAAAAATTTAGCGTACGTGCCGGCTGGTGTTGACCAGGGAGATGGAAAGGGTATCACAAGGGCGCTTACAGATTTTCTTGGATCAGTGGCTGATAATATAAATACTGAAAACGTCATGAATAATGAGTTTCAGGTCCAGGCCAATAAGGACTTTAATAGTTTCAGCTTAAGAGGTCTCGTTGGTTTTAGCCTTTATGATCGTAAAACCAAATCGGTATCTGTCAATTCAAGTTCAATTGTAGTGCCGGGAACATTCAATGTTGAAAATCGGCTGGGTAATTTGAGCGGAGGGGAAAGCAACACTGAATACAGGAAGTATGGATACTATGGTGAAGCACAAATAGGATGGAGAGACGAAATATTTTTACACGCATTTGGAAGATATGATGCAACATCAAAGTTCTTCAAACAGACCCGTCCTGCCAACATGTACTCTTACTTTTATCCCGGACTTGATGTATCTGCTGTGATCACAGACATTTTTCCAGGTATAAAAAATAACGTACTTAGTTATTTTAAACTAAGAGGAGGATACAATAAGAATGGCAACGATAATATAAATGCCTACGGTTTAGATCCTACATTCCCCAATGCTTCCGGTTTCCCATACGGCAATACGGTAGGGATCACTGTAGGTGATGTGCTTCCCGACAAGGATCTTAAACCTGAATTCGTTTATTCTTTTGAAGTGGGAGGAGAACTCCTGTTGTTGAAAAATCGTATTAACCTGGATGTAACTTATTATAGCCAGAGAAGTGAAGGACAGGTTGTATCCGTGACGATACCAAGAACAACGGGTTATGGTACTTTGCGTATTAATGTCGGAAAAACTAAAAACTGGGGTATTGAAACAGACCTGAAAGCACAGATCGTAAAGAGCCAGGATTTTAGCTGGGATGTAAGTGTTCGTTATGCTTATAATGGTAATAAGATATTATCGCTGTATCAAAATGTTACCGAATTTTTCCAGGCAGGATTTACTTATGCCGGAGCATTCCTTATTAAGGACCAGTCATTCCCGACTATGAAAGCGATCAGCTATGTTCGTGATTCACTCGGTCGAATTGTTGTAAATAAAGCAACGGGTTACCCGCTTAACAATGGACCATTAAAGAATTTTGGCCGCACTACACCGCCACATATTCTTGGTGCAGGTACACGGATTAGATACAAAGACCTCCTATTAACTACGAATTTTGAATACCGCGGCGGAAACGTAATGTACAGTGACCTGGGAAGACAAATGACTTTCACCGGATCAGGAAAATGGACGGATCAAAGAGCTCCTTTTATAGTTCCCAACTCATCTTACAATGATGGCACCGGCAAATATGTAACCAATGACAAAGCAGTCAATGAAGCAGAGTATGATTATTGGGTTACTTACTACAGGGTTATCGCAGAAAATTTTGTAGTACCGGCATGGTTCATCAAGCTAAGGGATATCAACCTTTCTTATAATATTCCTCATAAGCTGGTGTCAAAGCTGAATGTTCTTTCTGGTATCAGCGTAGGTTTATATGGAAGAAATCTTTTGACGATCGTTGATAAGAAAAATCAATTCACCGATCCCGAATTCAGCTTCACCAACACAAATGGTCTTGGAGTGAGCACTACCACTCAAACACCACCGGTAAAACAGTACGGAGTGACGCTGAACGTAAATTTTAAATAAGCAATAAAAATTTTTATAGTATGAAAAGGAATAAAATTTTAATATTGATCATTGCGGGCGGATTGTTTATTGCTGGCTGCAACAAGAAATATCTTGATGTTAATAGCAATCCCAATTCTCTTACAGGATCAACGCCTGATTACATATTTACTGCAGGTGTAAATCGTACGGCGGCTATTCTTAGCCCTAACGAAACCGGCGAATACTGGAGTGGGCATTGGACACAATCTTCAACCTACATTTATGACGCTGCCCGGTTTTCTTACACATTTAATAATACCAATTTTAATTTCTGGGATACATGGTATGATGTGCTTGAAGATTTTCAATATGCGATAGACAATGCTGATGCCAAAGGACTGCCGCAATTCAAAGGACCTGCTAAAGTTATGAAAGCATATATTTTCCAGCAGGTGGTAGATTGTTATGGCAATGCGCCATATTCGGACGCATTTAAAGGCTCAGCTTCTATCACTCCCAAATTTGATGACCAAAAAGCCATCTACGATAGTTTGATCGTATTATTGGATGGCGCTATTACAGATTTGAGAGCGAATGCATTTACGGGAACGACAACAGCCGCTGATATTGTTTTTAAAGGCAATATTACTAACTGGATCCGTTTTGCCAATTCACTCAAACTAAGAATTCTAATTCGCCAAAGCCGTGTTGCCAGTCGAGCCTCCTATATCGTTACTGAAATAAATAAAGCCAATGCCACAGCGGAAGGATTTTTAATTGCCGGCCAGGATGTGAGAGCTAATCCCGGGTATGCTCAAAGTACAGGACAGACAAATCCTATTTATAATAACTGGGGTTATAATGCCGCTGGTGGGGTGCTGGCTTTGGCACGTTTTCCAAGACCAACCACATTCTTGTTTAATCAAATGATAGCGATAGACGATACTTTCAGGTTAAAGAGACTGGCTTATGCAAAAGGAGGAGAAAATACAAATAATTCGGGAGTAAGCACGCAGCCTGAAATTCTTGCAAACTATGTTGGCGTTCCTTATGGAGCTACTTCAGGTTATCTCGCTCAAAACACATCTTACATTGGTCCTTCATTTATTACCAAAGCAGGATATAATAAAGATATCTACTTGATGCTTGCAGCAGAAAGTTTCTTTTGTCTTGCAGAAGCTAAACAAGTTTTTCCGGCGGTGACATTAACAGGTACACCCCAATCCTATTATGAGCAGGGAGTAAAAGAAGCTTACAGGGTTACCGGAACGACGTCAAATGCTGCCACCACTATTTTAGTAAACGGCAAAAACCTATCTGACTGGACAGCTTCTACCGATAAACTAAAAGCGATTTGGTTCCAAAAATGGTTAGCGCTTACTAATTTCAGCGGATTAGAAGCCTGGAGTGATTTTCGAAGGACCAATTACCCGACCTTACCGCCATCCGCAGGTGCACCTGTCGGTCAGGCGCTCCCGGTACGCCTTTTTTACCCAAATTCAGAACAAGCAAGTAATGGTGCGAATGTGACTAGCCAGGGTACGGTAGATGTTTTCACCGGAAGACTTTTCTGGGACATTGATTAGATTATTTTTAGAACAAATCATACGAAGGACCGCTCGAAAGGGCGGTTCTTTTTTATATGGTAAGTTGGCGATCAAGTCCGGATCAGACTAAAATGGGAGTCATAAACTTTCATCCGATTTCCGCCTTTTTAACGTTATGTCGCAGGGAATTCTTCATTAATACGTCTAAATTCGTACACATTCTAACGTTTATGAGAAAAGCACTGGCACTGTTTATTTTTTTCCTGTTGGCAACTTATGCATCTACTGCACAGAAAGCCGATGGAAATGTAAAAGGAAAATTAGTTGACTCCACCTCAAAGCAAGCAATTTCCGACGCAACAATTTCAGTCATTAATCCAAAAGATTCTTCGCTCATTACTTTTACCTTAAGTACCAAACAAGGCGTTTTTGAAATAAAAGGCCTGGCCACGGGTGACTATCAATTAGCTTTTTCGCACCAGTCTTACCAGCCATTCAGAAAAAATATTTCCATTACTGCCGATCAAAAACAAATTGATCTCGGCGAGCTGACCCCGCAAAATGAATATAAAACTCTTGACGGCGTAACAGTGATCAATGAAGCGCCGATCGTCGTGAAAGGCGATACCGTTCAGTTCAATGCCAGCGGGTTTAAAACAGCACCTAATGCAACAGTAGAAGACCTGATGAAGAAATTGCCCGGCGTGGAAGTAGACAAAGAAGGCAATGTAAAAGCGCAGGGCGAACAAGTGCAGAAGGTATATGTTGACGGCAAAGAATTTTTCGGAAATGATCCAAAACTTGCAACTAAGAACCTGACCGCTGAGATGGTGGAGAGCATACAGGTTTATGATGATATGAGTGACCAGGCGAAATTTACCAAAATAGACGATGGAAGCCGGAGCAAAACAATGAACATTAAATTGAAAAAGGACAGGAACAAAGGAATTTTTGGAAGAGCATTGGCTGCTATTGGAGACCAGGGAAGATATGAAGGCAATTTTAGTGTCAATAAATTTAGAGGCCCGCAGCGTCTTTCTGTTTTATTCAATGCTAATAATATTAATAAACAAGGTTTTTCTTTTTCAGATATTATCAGCTCAATGGGTGGCTTTAGTGGATTCGGGGGAGGCGGGGGTGGATTTGGTGGAGGTGGCGGTTTCGGTGGTGGACAAATGATCTCAACGCGTGGTGGCGGCGGTTTTGGTGGGGGTAATGTCAGCAGCGGTAGTACAGGAATAATAAAGTCTCTCTCGGCCGGAGCTAATTATACTGATGAATGGACAAATAAAATAAAAGCGACCGGCAGTTATTTCTTTTCTAATTCCGACAACGAGCAAAGACAAAGTAGTTTTCGAAAGACAACGTATAAAAATCCCATCTCAATGTATGACTCGGTTGCTTACCGGGATGGAAATTCTTATTCTACAAACACTAATCAAAATCACAGGATCAACTTCAGGATAGAGGCGCAGCTTGATTCGATGAGTTCTATTCTTTATACTCCCAGCATTACGCTTCAGCATTCGAAGAATTATAGCGAAGACACATCTTCCACCAACGTCACTATTCCGGGTTATGATTACCTCGCATTAGCGGGCAAGACAAAACGGACCAATGAAAGGGATGGAATTAATTGGAATAACAATCTACTTTATCGCCGGAAATTTAAGAAAACAGGACGCACTTTTACTTTGGGCTGGTCGAATACGTATGGCCAAAGTGAAAGCAGCGGTTTCAGCATAACTAATAGCGATTATTACAATCCGACAGGAACGATCAGTAAACAAATACGCCAGGATCAGAAAAATGACCAGACCACTCATACGCATAATAATGTGATCAGCACATCTTATACCGAACCCCTCGGGCTAAATAAGTTGCTTGAGTTCAACTATGCCTATACGCTTAATCACAATACATCCAATAAAAGCACTTACAACTTTGATCCCGCGTCATTGAAATATGATGATCCCAATCTTTTGCTGACAAATGATTTCAACAATACATTTAAAGCGCATCGTCTTGGCGCTAACTTCCGTGTACAGAATAAGAAGTACAACTGGCAGTTAGGAATTGGAGTTCAGAGATCAACTATCGAAAATAAAAGTTACCAGGCATTGATGGCCAAAGATTCAATGACCAAAGCAAGCTATACAAACTTCTTCCCGACCGCTAATTTTAATTATACGCCAACCAGGGGTAAAAATCTAAGGTTTAGCTATAATGGCCGAACTAATCAACCCAGTATCTCCCAATTGCAAAACGTACCAGATGCATCGGATACGTTTAATATAAAAATTGGTAATCCCAACCTTAAGCAGGAATTCACACAGAACTTCAACCTTAACTATAATACTTTTAATATACTGACCTTCCGGTACATCGCCGCCAACCTGAATTTCAGCACTACTGACAATAAGATCGTGAGTGACATCACGACCAAAGGGCCAGTGCAGACAACAACTTATGCAAACCTAAACGGATCTTTCCGGGCTTCTTCGTTTTTAACTCTTGGCATACCATTTAAAAGCGCTAAATGGAAAGGTTCCAGTGTAAACTTTAGTAACAATACATCCTATTCGAAAGATGTCAGCTTGATACAACATCTGAAATACAATACAAATACATTCACCCTTTCCCAGGGAGCGGGCATTAACCTGAATAAAGAAAAATATGACATAGGACTGCGACTCAATGTTGCTTATAACAAAGCAACGTCTGAGCAAAATCCCGGTATCAATGATGACTATTTCACCCACACCTATTCATTAGACTTCTCTTATACCTTCCCTAAAAACATTATTCTTTCTTCTGACTTTGATTATTTGTTTAATACAGGCAGGTCGGACGGCTATAATAAAAATATCCCCCTCTGGAATGCGAGCATCAGGAAACAGGTATTTAAAAAGAAGAATGGCGAGATAAAGTTATCCGTTAATGATATTCTGGATCAGAATCAAAGCATAACCCGCAGCGTCTATAATAACGTTGTCGAGGATACAAGAAGCATGGTGCTTCAAAGATATTTTATGGTTAGCCTGCTGTTCAATCTGAACAGGATGGGAGGAAAAAATCAGCAACAGCCTATGATGCCCGGCATGCCGCGTATGATGGAAAGAAGGATGAATGATATCCGGATCAACTAAAAAAAAACGTCCCGTCAGTGACGGAACGTTATGGTATAGTACATGGGTTAGTAAAAAAACTACTTCCTTCTTGGCGCGCTGCTTGCCGCCGCCGATGATCCGGAAATAAAAACACACAATACAGATTTTATTAACCGGAAAATGTTGAGTGAAGGTTTGTAATAGTTGTGGTAGATCTTTGCTTCTTCATGAGCATGAGCGATGTGCTTGTTTTTCATAATTTGGATCGTTTGGTAGAAAGGATTAACGGAAATTTCGTATTAAAAGTATATAATAGATATTAGATTTTATAATATTGCGTCCTGGTCACCACCCGTAAAATTCAAAATTTATGAAGCCACCCGTAAAAACACTTGCCTTTCTTACTATTCTTTTCCTTTCCATTAATCCTTCAAATGCTCAAATAAAACTCAACTCAGCCAACACGATCGCTGCCGATGTCAAAAAAGTGATTGATGATTATCCCAACCATTTTGATAACCTGCTTGGCTCCGTCATTATACAAAATCCGCAGTCAACTGACTATCAATGCAACTTTAAAGTCAGCGGCGCCGAAGAATCAATCATTACCCGGTACACGGGAAAAAGAAACACGATAAGCAGTTGGCAGACCCTGATGCTCACCACAGATAATTTTCAGAAGGCAAAAAACAAATTCAGGTCTCTTTACGGCCAGCTTAATGATCTTGCCAAAGAAACAATGTATTTGAAAGGTGTGTATGAGTCACCTGTGGAGGAAAAAAAATTTACCAGTGTCATTTTTTCTTTTGATCCTGCAAATGAATCCGTAAAACAATTAAGGGTAGAACTCGTCATTGAGGCCGAGGGAATGGAATGGAAGGTAAAAGTGTTGGTGTATGACCACGAAAGGGATGATGATGAACGAGCTGATGTATCAGGTAACTGAGAATACATTTTTACAGTATAGCTATAATACTTTTCTTTTAACCTTGATTAACATTAAACAAAGCCTGATTAACCCGATTTGCGATCTTCTAAGAATATTTTCGTAGCTGAAATAACCAGTTATGAGAAAAATTTACTTGTCGCTTGTTTTTGTTTTACTTACTCTTATTTCTTTTGCGCAAAAAAACGGTAGCATACGGGGTGTTGCTTTCGATACTATATCCCACCAACCGGTAGCGGGAGCAACTGTTACACTAATGGAGAAAAAAGATTCTTCGCTTGTTTCTTTTACCATGACTGATGATGGGGGCAAGTTTGAACTTACCGGAATTGCCAATGGCGAATACCGATTGCTGATCAGTCATATTAACTATCACAACAGTTCTTGTTTCTTCACGATCAGCGATGATAAAAAGAAGCTCGACCTTGCTAATATTACAATGAACGATAAAAACAAAGTGCTGGAGGAGGTGGTCGTAACAAATGAAGCGCCACCGGTGACGATGGTGGGAGATACGGTTCAATATAATGCCGGTTCTTTTAAAGTGCAACCGAATGCCAGTGTAGAACAACTATTGAAAAAATTGCCGGGTGTTAAAGTTGAGAAAGACGGAACGGTAAAAGCGCAGGGAGAAAAAGTAAGTAAAGTATTAGTGGACGGAAAAGAATTTTTTGGTAATGATCCCAAGATCGCCACGAAAAATTTGCCTGCTGATGCTGTTGATAAAGTGCAGGTATATGATAAACAAAGTGACCAGGCGCAGCTCACCGGTTTTGAAGACGGTAATTATGAAAAAACGATCAACCTGAAATTAAAGAAGGATAAGAAGAAGGGTGTTTTCGGAAAAGCATCTGCAGGTGGCGGCAATAAGGAACGCTACGAAGGCAAGTTCAATGTCAATTCCTTTAAAGGAGCTAGGCAGATGTCGGCTATTGGAATGGGCAACAACACCAATGCTGAAGGATTTTCTTTCATGGACATTTTAAATTTTACCGGCGAATTGGCCCGGATGCAAAGAGGCGGCGGCGGTAATATCAGCATAAATATCTCAGGGGATGATGCGGCCGCTATGGGATTAGGTGGCAATCGCAATGGCGGCATAAACACGGCTTGGGGAGGCGGTGTGAACTATAATAATATTATCGGCAGCAAAGTAGATTTTCAAAGCAATTATTTTTATAACCGGTTCAACCCGGATATAGAAAAGCATATTAGCCGGGAAAATTTTCTCGGGGCGACGACAAATTATTATGACCAGAACTCATTCTCTAATAACCTCAATAATTCACATCGGCTAAATCTCAATGCCCTTTACCAGATCGACTCTACTACTACACTGCGGATCATTCCGTCTTTTTCTTATCAAAAGACCAGGAACAACTCCAACTCTGATTATAGAACAAAATCATTAAGCGGTTCGATGATAAATGAGGGCTCAAACAGTAACCTGGTCAACAATGAAGGCTTTAACTTCAGAAACGACATTATCTTCCGAAAAAAATTCAAACGTAAAGGCAGGACATTCTCTCTTTCATTGCAGACAAGCCTGAATGAAAGCGAAGGTGACGGGCGGTTGAATTCCATCACAAACTTCTATGACCTTGCGGGTGTGATACAAAGAAGAGATACACTCAATCAGAAAGGTTCCAATGATGGAAACCTGGGAAGTTATAATGCAAGAATGGCTTATACGGAGCCCCTTTTTAAAAGATCATTGATCGAATTCAGTATTGGGAAAAGCAGCAGCAAAAATAAATCGGAGGTAACGACGTATGATTTTAATAAACAGACAAGCAAGTTTGATAAGTTGAACGAAACCCAGACAAACGACTACCAGAATACCTATGGCTTCACCAATGCTGGTGTCAGGGTACGCACACAAAAGAAAAAATACAATTACATGATCGGCCTCACCTTGCAACAGGCTGAGTTGGAAGGAAAGATCATCAGCGGCATTAAGGACTCAGTCATCAGTAAAACTTTTCGCAATCTTTTGCCCAACGCCCGTTTTCAATATAATATATCGCGGTTTAAAAGTTTTGCTATTACCTATGGTGCAAATACAAATCAACCAACCATGTCTCAGTTGCAGCCTGTGCCGGATCTCACCAATTCATTATACATCCGTTACGGAAATCCTGATCTGAAACAGGAATACAGTCATAACATCCAGGCTAACCTGAACCTGCTGAGTCCGTATAAGAATAAGAACATGTTCCTCTTCCTGACCATGCAAGCGACAAGAAACAAGATCGTGAATTATGATTCATTGAATGCGCAGACGGGAGTACGTTATTCAAAGCCGGTAAATGTAAATGGCGTATATAATATTAACAGCAATATCAGTTATAGCATGCCTGCCCGCTTTCTGAAAGGCACCCTGGAGATCGGTGGCCGGTATGGATATTTTAAAACAAAGCAGTTCGTCAATTCATTTGAGAATAACATTAAGACATGGAGTGTGGGACCGGAGATATCATTGGATATGAACCCCAATGATAAACTCAATATCAGTATTGAAACCAATTTCAATTATAATAATACAAAGTACTCGCTGCAATCAGCTATGAATGTCAACTATCTTTCACAGGAGTACAGCACTTCATTTGACTGGCAGTTGCCCAAATCATTTTTCTTCTCGACAGAATTCACCTATACCATCAATAGCCAGCGGGCACAGGGATTCAATACCAAAGTACCGATCTGGGATGCAAGCATCAGTAAACAATTCCTGAGATATAACCGTGGCGAATTGAAACTAAGCGCCAGGGACCTGCTTGATAAAAATGTAGGTATCAGCAGAAACACCAACCAGAATTATATTGAAGACAGCCGGGTGAATACGCTGCGTCGATTTTTCATGCTGACATTTACTTATAGCTTAAGTAAAACAGGTTTGAATAATATCGGTGGCGGAGGGCATAAGATAATAATGAGGTGATGAGTTTATGGGTCTATCGGGTAGTTATGCTACTTCGGTATTTCATTTGTTTTTCGTTATTAAACCAGGGTTTGCAACCTAAATGAAGTTATAACATTCCTGAAATGACAATTGAATATTCATCATTCCAATAGTCCATACGCTGATTATTTTCATGTCTTAAAATTAGATTATCTTTAAATTGTTGGCTACCCAGGTGGATAGGATATGCTTCGCCCCTCTAAGTAAACCACTACTTTTAATAATCCGGGACGTTTATTAATACTGACAGCGAAATGCTAAAAACGGCAGTATTGGTTATACGCTTTGGTCAGCAGCAGGAGTTGTTAATTTCAAAATATAAGTCCAGCCGGGTGTTATCGCATAAACGAAAATGAGAAGTGATAAAAGGATAGTTTATGGAAGAATTTATAAATAAATACCTTTTTAATCCAACTGTTGGAAAACTTGCTACGATATTTATCGGGATTGCTATTATCTGGAGCATCATTCACGTATTTCGCAGAAATTTCTCGGCAAGGATCAAGGACACAGCAACAAGATATAAAACCCGCAAGCTGGTAACTTTTGCAGGTTATTTTATTACGGTTTTACTGATATCTATAGTTTACAGTGATAAGCTTGGTGGGTTGACGGTGGCATTAGGAGTGGCAGGTGCAGGTATAGCATTTGCTTTACAGGAGGTAATTGCCAGTGTTGCCGGTTGGCTGGCGGTTTCATTCGGAGGGTTTTATAAAATTGGCGACCGGGTGCAGTTGGGCGGCATCAAGGGGGATGTGATTGATATTGGCGTAATAAGGACCACTCTCATGGAAACCGGACAATGGGTGGATGGGGATTTGTATAATGGACGCATTGTCCGGATTGCGAACAGCTTTGTTTTTAAAGAGCCGGTATTTAATTACTCAGGTGATTTTCCTTTTCTTTGGGATGAAATAAAAATACCCGTTCAGTATGGCAGCAATTATGAAAAAGCAAAAGAGTTGTTTAAAACCATAGCGATAGATATAGCCGGCGATCTTACAGAGTCTTCGCAGGAAAAATGGAAAGGAATGATCAGCAAGTATATGGTGGAAGATGCCCAGACAGCCCCGATGGTTACCGTGTTTGCAAATGACAACTGGGTGGAATATACAATCAGGTATGTCGTTGACTATAAAAAAAGAAGAATTACAAAAGATGCACTATTTTCAAAAATTCTTACTGCAGTATCGGAGACAAATGGTGAAATAAAATTTGCATCCGCCACCTTCCAATTGGTGGGTGCGCCTGAATTAAATGTAAAAATAAATCAATAATTTTTGCGCCCATAGATGACCGGGTATTCCTGCTTGCAGAGTTTTATTGTCAGAACTAAAAACCAGGATACAAAATCGCAGGACTTATCATTGTTAAAAAAGTATGATCTATAAGCAAACAACTCCGGAAAAATCCGGAGCTGTTATGCATTTTAATTTCTAACGCGGAACTGCATGTTTCCTCCATTATTCCGCTGCATTTCCGCCATCATCTTATCTACTTCTTTGCGGTATTCTTCGCGGGTGTAATGTTTTTTGCCGGTCGGCGCCTTTATCAACGCAAGATCGGCTTTAGGAGAAATTTCAATTGCTTTGAATGTTTGTCTTCCGTCCGCGATATCCATTTCGAGGATAAGACCCGGCAACTGTCCCTGGAATTCCGCAGGTCCCGCAGAAACAGGAATATCAGTCGCAAACCATGCAACTATATTGGATGTGTCTGATACCTCTTTTCGTTCCATCTTTCCATTATCAATATTCATTCTCATGCTTGTGCTGATGCGACTGGAAGTTGCTTTCATGCAGTTGTGATTTAATATGGTTTTTGTTTCACCGGTCATCTTCCATTTCATCGGGCTGATGCTGTCATCAATAATGAACTTTTTTTCAAACATATCCTTCTGTTCCGTTCTTTTAGCTGTTTCAAAATTGTAATAAAGTACGTCATCTGTACCACCACCAAAAGTCATTATCCGCAACCCACCTCCGCCGCCAAAGCCGCTTTCATCTTCAATTTCTTTTTCTGCCTGTTTCCACAAGGATTGGCTATTGCCAAAGATCAGCTCAAACTTATCCGTTCTTGTTTTAGGCATCATATTCTCCATCCCTTCCCCACCACCGCTTAAGTGTATTTCAACTTTGTTTACACGTTCATAAGTGATTTTTCCTTCTTTTTGTTGGCCGTGGCCTAATATGGCAGTCAGCAAAGAGCAGCCAGCTATCAGAATTTTCTTCATACTATTTGTTTTGAATCAAAGCTAAAATAGATGTGGCTGATGATGGGTTAAGCCACCTTTCATTAAGGTTAATAAAGGTTAATATGATCGTGAAAGCGTCAAAAGCTTTTCTAATTTTGATATTCGAATATGACTGAAAAGACAAATAAGAGAAGAACTCAATTCGGAGGGGCTGGTGGAGACCGGCTTCGCTGGCTTGCGATATTAATGGGTATCACCATCCTTGGTATCACCGGCTTCCAGGCATATTGGCTGAAAAATAATTATGACAGGGAAAAGCAAACTCTTGAAATAAGGACCAGCGCAGATTTTCACCAGGCGATATTAAGACTACAAGCATCTAAACTAAAGCTGGAAAAATTAAGTCTTCAGTTAGATTCTTTATCAGGTGCGGTGAATGGTAAAGTGGTAATGCAGCCAAGAAAAAGATCCAAGATCACAGATACGGCGACCGGGATGAGGAAAGAGCCGCCTATTACAATGATCAACCTGCTGCAGGAAAAGATAAGAGAAACCGGGGGAGATACCGGAAAGGCACGAGCTTATATTTTTTCTGGTAAAGACGGGTTAATCCAAAAAATAAATGCTGATTCATTGCACGGTACTCATCCTGGCCGGTTTGATGCAAAGATCGAGACTCTCTCTATCAGTACGGATTCAGTGCCTCACTCTGAAATGCACAGACAACTTAAAATGAATAAAGAAAAGGATGCAGGCAGGGTGATAACTATTACTTATAATAAAAACGGCAAACCAGATACAACAATAGTAAATAACCCGGAAGGTATTTTTATAGAAAGAGAAGGGCCTCATATACGGTCAGAGGAGGATATGATGGCAAACGGAATTCCTGCGGACATGCAGCGAAAAAATGCTGTCTTCCGTTTTTTGTATAACGCTGATTCTATATCATTGAAAGATTCAGTGACAGTGAAAGAGATCACCGTTGCATATTCTAATAGGTTAAAGGAAGAAAAAATGGCTGGCCTTGCTTTTACGGTACGCAGGCTCGACAGCAGCTTTGCAAATTCTCCCGATCCGCATACTGTAACTATTGGATTCGCAAAACCAATTACCTATCACCTCGCAATAGATAATAAGTTAAGTTATCTTTTAAAAATATTGACGCTGCCAATCTTATTTTCCATATTCCTCGTGGGCATTACGATCATCTCATTTGTATTATTATACAGGAGTCTCGTAAGACAAAAACGATTGGCGGAACTGAAAAATGAATTCATCAGCAATATCACACATGAATTAAAAACACCCATAGCTACAGTTGGCGTGGCCATCGAAGCTTTGAAGAACTTCAATGCTATTCATGACCCACAGCGAACAAAAGAATACCTGGATATTTCACAGAATGAATTGCAGCGATTGAGTTTATTAGTTGACAAGGTGCTTAAGCTTTCCATGTTTGAGAAAAAGGAGATCGAACTTAAAAAAGAACAATTTGATTGTAAGCAATTGGCCGAAGAAGTGATGAGCAGCATGCGGCTGCAGTTTGAAAAATTTCACGCCAGGGTAAAGCTGAATACGGAAGGAGATAATTTTATCGTGGAAGCCGACAAGTTGCATATCACCAGCGTTATTTATAACCTTCTCGACAATGCCTTAAAATATAGTCCCGAAGACCCGGTAATTGATGTTTGGCTTAAATCTCATCCGGAATATGTTGAGTTCACCGTAAAAGATAACGGTATCGGCATATCCTCTGCATACAAAGAAAAAATATTTGATAAATTTTTCCGTGTGCCAACCGGGGATAAACATAATATCAAAGGTTATGGACTGGGTCTGAGCTACGTGTCTGAAGTGCTGAAACGTCACCAGGGTAATGTGTCGGTGGAAAGTGAATTGGGAAAGGGCAGTACCTTTACAGCTAAATTTCCTTATGCATAATAAGAATGCTGTTCAATTAAACAGTATTGCAAAAGAATAAGATTCCTATGGCGACTAAAGTATTGTATGTAGAAGACGAATTGTTTCTTGGAAAAATTGTCAAGGAAAGCCTCGAAAGTCGTGGGTTTGACGTGATAATGGAAACTGATGGTGCAAAAGCAACGGAGCTTTATAAAAAATCAAAACCGGATATATGTGTACTCGATGTGATGCTGCCAAACAAGGACGGCTTTACGATCGCAGACGAGATACGGGAGTTGAGCGAAGACATTCCGATCATTTTTCTGACAGCGAAAACACAAACCCAGGATGTGGTAAAAGGATTTACCCTTGGCGGGAATGATTATATACGTAAGCCGTTCAGCATGGAAGAACTGATCGTTCGTATACAAAATGCGCTGAAGAATAAAGCAGGCGGCGATCAAAGAATTACAAGTGACAATGTCACAATTGGCAAGTACAGCTTCCAGGTAAACCGGCAGGTACTTAGTTCCGGCAAAGAAGACCGGAAACTTTCTTTTCGGGAAAGTGAATTATTAAAAGTATTATATCAGAACAGGGAAAAGATCATTGACCGGAAAGACATTCTCAATTTACTCTGGGGAAATGATTCATTCTTCAACTCACGGAACCTCGATGTATATATCACAAAGCTGCGAAGCTATTTAAAAGAGGACCCGGCGCTCGAGATCATAACGATCAAAGGAGTAGGATATCGTTTTGTCGGAGTGTAAAATAAACGATAGGATAGATACGGGCTATTCAATAAAAGATGTAATTTCCGAAAAACTATTTTATGTTCAAATGGATCGGCTACTTATTGCTCGCGGCATTGATCATCGCCATCATCACAGCTCCATCGGAAGAGAATTTTAAAAAATTTGCCTCCGAACAAGTCAACACGACCAACTGCGCACCTTACATTGATTACAGGTCATATAAAGTGATCGTTACTGTATTTGGTATTGGGCACGTGAAAGAATGTAAGAAAATCAGTATTTATAATCCGCAGACTGGAGGAACAGTCGGCAAGGTGGGAATACCGTCGTATGGTGAAGAACAGACATATCTTGCATTGTTCGGGAAATTCTGGAAATTATAGTGATGAAGTTCTGATAGCATGTAAGCTTTCAAATTACTTTGGACATAACTTTGACGACAAAACTCTTACCTGGCAAATCAAAACGTTTATACCGCCGACACAATTTTTACGGGTGAGCAATGGTTGAAGGAACATGCTGTAATTACAGAGAATAATATCATTACCAATATAGTTTCATCATCATCATTGCCGGCAAATATTTCTCCGGAAAATTTTATCGGCTGTTTTCTTGCTCCCGCTTTTATTGACTTACAGATCTATGGCGCTTATGGAAAATTATTGGCTGTTTATCCTGAAGCCGATTCGCTATTCAAACTAACTGAATATTGCAACAAAGGCGGGGCTGCTTATTGTTTACCCACAGTAGCTACCAATACTTATGATGTGTTTTACAAATGTATTGATGCTGTAAAAACTTACCGGGATAAAGATGGAAAAGGTGTTTTGGGACTACATATCGAAGGTCCCTGGATAAATGCAACTAAAAAAGGAGCACATATTGAATCGCTCATTCATTCACCTTCATTGAAGGAAGCAAAGGAATTATTGGATTATGGAAAAGGCGATCATTAAGATGATAACACTGGCGCCTGAAGTTTGCAGCCCCGAAGTGATTGATCTCATTCTTTCATACGATATCATCATGTCAGCAGGACACAGCAATGCAACTTATGAAGAAGCAATGAAAGGCTTTGGGATTGGCATCGCTGCTGTTACACATTTATACAATGCAATGAGTCCATTGCAACACAGGCAACCGGGATTGGTCGGCGCTTCGTTTGATAATAAAAAAGTGATGGCAAGTATAATTCCGGATGGATATCATGTGGATTACGCAGCAATACGAATAGCCAAACAGATCATGAATGAACGATTATTCGTGATCACCGATGCTGTAACGGAAACGGATACGGGTTTTTATCAGCATAAAGTGGCCGGAGACAAATATGAGTCTGCTGGTATCCTGAGCGGCTCGGCATTGACGATGAATAAAGCCATGAAGAATCTCATAGATCACTGCGGAGTTGAAAGAAGAGAAGCCTTGCGTATGTGTAGCCTGTATCCTGCAAAAGTAATGGGAATGGAAAATGAACTTGGAAAAATTGAAAAGGGATACAAAGCCAGTATGGTTGTCATGGATGATAAGATGGAAGTGGTCAGAATGATTTCATAACATGCGGTCTTTTCCACAAAGGATTAACTCAATCAATGTTGCGACACTCTGAATATAAAAAGCCAATGGCTATACTTCGTTTACCTTTTGTTTTTTTCTGGCAGTAAAAGATGGAGCAAGAGTAGTAAATTTGTATCAGATAAAACATTTCTCCTATGTCACTACTGAACAACAATAACAAAAAAGATAAAAAAAAGAACCAGCAACAGCGCAATAACCCGGCATTTCCCGGCGCTAAAGGAAAAACTAATACGAAAGCTGTTTCAAAAAGTACAAAACTTCCGGGTAATGCCCAGAGAGGTTCATAGATCAAAAAATTTTATTGCAGACAATTTGTTCTCACTCCCGTCATTCGGCGTTATCCAGTAACTTGCGTGCATGATAGATTACCTGAAGGATCTGAATGAGCGGCAGAGAGAAGCTGTCTTACATATTGATGGCCCACTAATGATCGTCGCCGGTGCAGGTAGCGGTAAGACAAAAGTTTTGACCACCCGCATCGCCCACCTGATGGCGAACGGTGTAGATGCTTTTAATATTCTTGCTCTTACTTTTACCAATAAGGCAGCAAAGGAAATGAAGGAGCGGGTGGAAAGAATTCTTGGGAACAGTGAAGCCCGCAATTTATACATAGGAACTTTTCACAGCGTATTTGCAAGAGTGTTGCGTGCAGAAGCGCATCGCATCGGATATCCAAATAACTTTACTATTTATGATACGGACGATGCCAAGAATGTTGTAAAAACCGTCATCAATGAATTGAATCTTGATGACAAGCATTATAAACCTTCCACCGTTTACAATCGTATTTCCTCAGCAAAGAATTCACTGGTAGGTCCTGCAGAATATGCTAATGATTATTATATCCAACAGGAAGATATGCGATCCAACCGTCCTGCTATGTCACAGATATACGCCGCATACGTTCAACGCTGTTTTAAGAACGGCGCTATGGATTTTGATGATCTGTTACTGAAATTTTATGAGTTGCTTAAGAATTTCCCCGAAAGCCTGAGCAAATACCAGCACAAATTCAAATACATTTTAATCGATGAATACCAGGATACCAATCCGGCACAATACGAGATCATAAAATTACTTGGTGCGATGCACGAGAATGTTTGCGTTGTCGGCGATGATGCCCAAAGTATTTATAGTTTTCGCGGAGCAACTATTGAAAATATCCTGCAGTTTCAAAAAGATTATGATGATGTAAAAGTGGTAAAGCTGGAGCAGAACTACCGCAGCACACAAAGCATTCTCCATGTTGCCAATGAGGTGATCCGGAATAATAAAGGGCAGATAGAAAAAGTATTGTTTACCGTAAACGCAGAGGGTGAAAAGATAAAGTTGGTTCGGACGATGACCGATAATGAGGAAGGAAAATTCATTGCTGATACCATCCAGGAACAGAAACTTAGAAATCATTATAACAACAGGGATTTTGCTATACTCTACCGCACGAATGCACAGAGCCGCGCTTTTGAAGAAAGCCTGCGCCGTATGGGCATTGCTTATACAATTTATGGCGGCATTAGCTTTTACCAGCGAAAAGAAATAAAAGATATAGTGGCTTATTTAAGGTTGCTGGTTAACCCGAGAGACGAAGAAGCATTAAAACGCATCATTAATTTTCCGACAAGGGGTATCGGGAAAACAACTGTTGATAAAGCGATATTGCAGGCGAACGAGAATAATATTTCCATGTGGGAGGTGTTGGAAAGTGCAGCAAAATTTGGTTTCAGAAGCGGCACATTGCAGGCGATCGAGGATTTTGTGACGATGATAAAAAGTTTTGCCAGTATGCTGAAGACAAAGAATGCTTATGAAGTTGCTGCACATGTAAGCAAACAAACTAATATATTAAAGGAGTTATTCAATGATAAAAGCACGGAAGGAGTGCAGCGGTATGAAAATATACAGGAGTTGCTGAATAGTATTAAAGAATGGACAGAAAGCCCCGATAATGATGAGGGTGAAATGGGCGACAAAGGTTTGGGCTCTTACCTGCAACAGATAACGTTATTAACCGATGCGGATGAAAAAGATCCCAATGCTGATACCGTAAAAGTGATGACGATTCATGCCGCAAAAGGATTGGAGTTCGGTTGTGTATTTGCTGCCGGTTTGGAAGAAATGCTTTTTCCAAATGCCATGAGCATAAACACGAGGGAAGAACTGGAAGAAGAGCGCCGTTTATTTTATGTTGTGATAACGAGAGCTAAAAGCAGGTTGTGGATCACGTATGCTAATACCAGGTACAAGTTTGGCTCTTTGGTACAGAACGAGCCGAGTCGTTTTATTAATGAACTGCCGGAAAAATATCTTGACAGAAGTTTTGCCGGAGGCGGATCAAGAAATCAAAGCGGATTTGAATTCGGAACGTCTGCTTATGATAGAATGAACAGGGGGTTCGGTGCATCCTCCGGATCAGGGCGGCAATCAAAATCACAAAGCGAGAATAAGAAGCCTTCTTATTTATCTCCCGTTGCAAGACCTCAAACAAGAGAACATGTACCCTCCGCTGATTTTGTTGCCAGCGATACTTCCAATCTCCAGGTGGGTCAAAAGGTCGAACACCAGAAATTTGGATTTGGGGAAGTGACAAAAATGGAAGGAGCTAAACACAATCCCGTTGCTACGGTAAAGTTTGAACTAAATGGAGAAAAGAAGATCATGTTGAATTATGCAAAACTGCGTATAGTAGAATAGCACTTTAATTTCCGAAAAAATATTTCGTGTTCTCCAATCCATCAATCAAAAACAATTCACTTTTTGATGTCATTGTTATCGGTGTGGGATCAATGGGTTCCTCCACCTGTTATTTTTTAGCAAAGCAAGGCTATAAAGTATTAGGCTTGGAACAGTTCAATAGCCCTCATCAACAGGGTTCACATGCAGGTCAGAGCCGCATTATCCGTAAAGCTTATTTCGAGCATCCGAAGTATGTTCCGTTATTGAACAGTGCGTATGAAAATTGGAAAGACCTGGAAGAGGAGACAGGAACGCAGCTTTATTACAGAACAGGGCTAGTGTATTTTGGTGATCCATCCAATGAAATGATGAAAGGTATCAGGCAATCTGTTTCTTTGCATAATATCCCGCTTGAAAGTTTTGATTCATCGTCTGCGGCAAAACGGTTTCCACAATTTAAAATACCGGCAAACTTCGAAGCCGTATTTGAACCGGACGCCGGATTTATTACTCCCGAAAAAGCGATATCGCTTTATAAAGAGCAGGCCGTTAAAAAAGGAGCCCGGATACATGCAAATGAAAAAGTAATAGAATGGAAAAAAGATAAAGACGATATGGTTGTTGTCACTGATAAAAATTCTTACCGCTGTAGTAAGATCGTGATAACAACTGGTGCCTGGGCTAGCAAATTAATTCCCGGGATTGCAGATAAACTAAAAGTAACACGTCAATTTGTAGCATGGATCAAACCCAAAAACGAAATTGATTTTGGTCTTGATAATTTTCCATGCTGGATGATCGCTGATGATGAAAGACCCGGAGCTTTTTATGGATTTCCTGTTTTTCCACCTTCTATATTTAATGAACCGCATGGATTAAAGATCGCACATCACAATGCGGGTGAAATAACAGACCCTGACACTGTGAACAGGGAAGTAATGCCGCAGGATATGGAAGACATAAAAAATGTTTTAAATAAATACATGCCTGGTGCTTCCGGATCGTTGGTTGCAGGTAAAACATGTTTGTATACTAATACACCTGACGAAAATTTTGTTATTGACAAGCTACCCGGCTTTGAAAACCGGGTAGTCATTGCCTGCGGCTTCAGCGGCCATGGATTTAAATTCGTTTCAGTGGTCGGGCAGATCCTTGCAGACCTTGTAATTGAAGGAGCAACAAAGCAGCCTATCGGGTTTTTGGGCATTAAGCGATTTGAAAAGCACGGGCATTGAAAAAACGATCTCAAAAATTGAAAGTAAAAAAGGCTGTCACTGGGGACAGCCTTTCAAAACTTTGTAACCCCGGGGCACTATTTTTTCATCACTCTCTTTGATATTTGTTTGCCATCAGCATTCGCCCTCAACATATAAATAGCCCTTGGTAATATACTTGTTGTGTTGATATCGTAAGAAGGCGAACCCCCCGGCATATTATACCTCTTTACCAGTTTACCGGCCATATCATAGAAAGAGAAGGTGACAGGCCCTGAAGGTGTTCGCGAAAAACGAATGGTCATCATATCTCCAAATGGATTCGGGGAAACGAATATCTGGTTCGGTGCATTATCTCTTTTAATGAAGACCGTATTGCTGTATAATACATAGCCATCGGTATGAAGCATTTTGATCCTGTAGTAATTGAACTGGGTATTTTCATGATCAACCGCACTGTAATTGCTTGGAGTTAATTTATTAAAAGCAGTCTGAACGGTTCCGATCTTATGATAAGTGATATCATCATACGATTTTTCCACTTCAAAGACGGTGGCATTGATCTCAGCTGATGTTGTCCAGCTAAGATCTACATCCACATTATTGGAATTAGCGCTTCCGGTAAGTGTAAGAATTGTATTCATCCTGCCTGGTACGCCAAATCCATAACCAGAGAACCCGTTTTCCAATAAGAATGAAACGGTATAATATACAGGTCCGAACGTTCTGCGAACAGGATTTACCACCTGTATGCTTCCGGGACCATCTGGTTGCGCATTAGCAGGGCTGACATTACTGATCCGCGATGGCAGCTTCACTAATTGAATATTGCTCCATGATTGACCGGTTGCCGCTTCCCATCCTTCTTTCTCCGCTTTGGAAAAATAGAATGTCGCTTCGTACTTGCCTGTGGCATTATTGGTTGCCGGTAAGATCCTGAAAGTTTTATTCATCAGGTAATTTGCAGGTACCGCATTCCAAAACTGAGATGCTCCATTGCCTGCCCTGTCAATAACAACCTGTGTACAGCCATAATCATGATTTGATAAATTAAGTACTCTTACCAATATCTCTCCCGACTGTGTATAATAAAAAAGATCAGTATTTGAAGTGAGGTATTCCGATCTGGTGCTATTTAAAACCGTAGCAACAGGGTTGCCAAAACTTGCAGCAAATGTTGCGTTTACTCTATTGTCGTCTATAAATGCAGCAGCCAGGTAACAACCCGGTGATGTACTGTTTGTAAAATTAGAATAGGTGGATGCCCTGACGCCTGTGCCAAACGGAGCGCCCATCCCTTCCACAACATCTGTTACACCCTCTGCTGTACCACCAGTATTATCAAAACAGATCTGTATTACTATGCTCGAAGTGCCGTCCCATGCAAATGGAGATAAGAAATTAAATACATTGTCGCCGGCGACTGTTGAGTAATTTCCTGAATACACGGTCTGGAAAGGAGCACTTATGAAAAAGCCGCCATTCAAGTTCGCAATTCCTGTATTCGTCATTGAAATATTAAGATTCTTAAATGGCTGTGTTGTGTTCTTTGTTTTAACCCTGATGTTTAATGAGGTCAGCTTTGCAGCCGTCGAAATTCCGGCAGCATTTAATTCGGAAGCTCTGTACAAAAGCTGTATCCTGTGCTTCAGCTTAGTTCCATCAAAAGGAGTATTAAGAGAAGTAAGATCTGTGTTGAATGTGCCAATAGTAAAATTGCCGGACACATAAGGTATTGGGAAGCGGTCATTATCATTTATCGTCATGGTATGCGAGCTCACGGGTCCCATACTCGCATTGGTGGAACCGGAGACTGCCAATGAAAGTGTGAAGTTCTCATCCGGTTCGACTTCCGCATCATCATACACACGGACAGTAACAGTTTTTAGCGCAGCCTGTCCCGTAGCTCCATTCGGAAATACAACTTGATTTGATGGAGTTGTAAAATTTCCGTTAGTTGTAAAATCATAATCAACACCGCGGGTCGCTGTACCGCCCTGCACGGCAACAGTTATTGTTGCTGCACCGACGGGAGCGTTAACTACGCCCAACGTAACCTGGTGATCCCTGTAGGAACGGCAGCCGTTCACCTGCTCTGACTGTTCAGTCACACTGCTTGATGATTGCACAAAATTCACCTGTGGAGTGGCCGGAGGAAAGACCGCTGTAAATAATCCCCTTCCATAAGTGGATGCCACGACTGTTCTATCGCTGGTGCGCATTCTCAGCATAGCTATTCGTGTAGTTGGTAAGCCAGGATTAATATCCCACACTGTACTAGCGCCATTCACCAGGTCGGTGGTCCAAACACCTGTTTCCGTTGCGATCAATAACCTGTTATCATCGCTTGGATCAAAAAGTGCCCACCATACCGGCATATCCGGAAGGTTACCATCAATAGCAGACCAGGAAGTTCCGCCATCGCTGCTATACCATACGTTGTTAACTCCAAAGTTGGTAAAGGTTACTACCAAAAAGTTATCAGAAGAACCAACATTGATACACTTGATCGTGCCATTTGGCATTCCGGTACCGGTGATATCTGTAAAGGTTGCAGTTGCATTCGCATTGTCCAACCTCACAATTCTACCAGTAGTGCCACCAAGATAAACCCTGTTCAATGTGTAGGGTGAAACTTTTATTCCGCCTGCCTGCCCACCTCCCAGCAAAGGAACAGCTAACGTGTTCGAGGTATTAGCCGTGTTTGCATTTGGCCAGCGTAAAAGGTTATTCGCGGAAAAGCAAGCATACATTATGTTTTGCGCATCATCATAATCGAATGGATTGGCAAACAAACCTGTGCTGGTATTAAGGTTGACCGAGCTCCAGGTTTGTCCTCCGTTGGTTGTTCTGCGATACTGATTATAAACGTAACTACCAAACTGGATGTTTGGATTAAGTTGGTTAATGTAACAATACATACCGTCACCGCCGGTTACTTCAATAGAGTAGCTCAATCCGGGATTTTTCAACTGATGTGTACCGTTATCCTGGGCGCCTGCTAATAGATATGGAGAACCTGCAGCAGGATGAATAGCGGCCGCATAAAATTGTTTCAGCGATAAATTTCTGTTCTTATCCAGCCAACTCAAACCACCGTCGTTGGAATAAAAAATCCCTCCATCACAACCGATCACCACCCTGCTTTCGTTTCCTTTTTTCCACCAATTCATATAATGATGGTCGGCATGAACATACGGAACAGACGTTACCCAAAACGTGACCCTTGTCCAATTAACGCCATTATTAATGGAACGATAAGCGTCTAATCCTCCACACAACAACTCGGAAGAATTTTCAGGATTGATTGCTAATGTCTCATTATACCATCCTTGTCCGCTCAGAATACCGGAAGGCATGACGGCTGTATTTTGTTTTGTCCATGTAATTCCACCATCTATTGATTTATAACAACTATCGGAATTATAGGCTGTATTAACAGTGACACCATAGAGGGTATCTTGCAGACAGGCGATCTCTAATCTGACAGCGGCAGGCGTGCCCGTGACTCTTATGCCTGTGCCCTGCGTCCATAATGCAGTTGGTGAAACGTTAGCCGGATCGCTTGTTACGAATGCTCTTACCGTTGTCCCGGCCGTTGCATATCCAAAACTTGCATGCAATTTTCCGTTACTACTGATTTCAATATCATTGCATGATGCAGTTCCTGTCGCTGTGCCGACTGCTGTTGGAGCAATGTTAACCCAAGTGGTTCCTCCATCCTTTGAGCGCAAAAGTCCATATGGTTGTGCTACAGGAGTTGTGGTGATACGGGCCGCGACATAAATAAAACCAGACGCGTCACACAGAATTTTGAAATTCCTGATGAAAGTTATAGTCGATGGCAAAAATGTCCATGACACTCCTTTGTCGGCTGACTTCCATACGCCTTGTCCAAAATGTGCATCTGCATTACTGGTTGCTTCACCAGTTGAAAAATACATGATGGAAGGATTCGAAGGGTCCTGGCAAATAGAAGATATCGCCATGTTATCGAAATAATCAAACACATTTCGCCAGTCAGGAATTGCGGAAAGAAAATTGGTGCATCTCCAAACGCCGCCGGATACTCCACCTATCATTACGGTGTTACCGGTTGGATCATTTAAGGTATCAATAAAAATAGCGGCAATTCTACCTGAGGTATAAAGGTTTCCTCCGCGGGTATTACCATTGCTTGGTCCCGTTGAATCATATATGGGGCCTCTTTCCTGCCACAATAAATGTAAACGACTCGTTGAGGAATTGCTGTGTTTTAGTTCATTGGTATATTCGATTGCACTCCGCAACCTGTCATAGGGGACATAGCCCAATGTTGGATCTTTTGTTTGATCAAACTCCATCTGGTCTCTTTCCGCTGGACCATCGTATCCCTCGTTTTCCTCTTCACTTTCTTCTTCGCTGTCTGAAGCAGCTACGAAAGGCGCCCGATGGGAAGGTTGCCTGTTTAAGGTCCAGATAGCAAAACATGATGTGAGTGCAATACATGTGAAAAGCAGAATGTAAATTTTTTTCATTGTAGTGAGTTTTGAGAATCCAATGCCTGTTTTTTAAAAAGAAGGTTGTCTCGGAATAAAATCCGCCGACTGTACATCCCTTACTTTATAATTAGTTTACCAATTGCAACTATGTTTATGAACGGATGTTTCACTTCGACAATATAAACACCCGGTGCAGCTCTGCTAAGATCAAGAGTTGCCTCCTGGTAGGGATTTGTTACAGTAAAATTGGTGCGGGCTACTAGTGAGCCAGTTGAATTATAAATACTGATCGTCCTGTCTGTAATGAACGACATATAAAGCCGAACATGGAAAATTCCATCGGGCGTTGGATTTGGATAAATAAATAGTGAACGGCTGGGAAATCCTGTCACCCTTACTTCATTGGTCTCACTGGAACACCCATTGACATCTGTTATCGTGGTTTTGTATTTGCCCAAACCATTAACGTTTACCGTTAGCGTGCTTGTTGAAGCGTTCGGAATAACTGATCCATTTAATGTCCACAAATAACTTGAACCAGTGGGATTGCTGGTAGCAAATAAAGTAGTAGTGATCCCCGGTTGTATTTGCGCAAGCGGAGCCGATGATAAAGTAACTATTGGTAAGGGATTTACTTTTAAAATAGCACCTCCTGATATTATGGAACCACAAGATGGAACTGTTACAATAGCTCTGTACCGGTTCAGGCTCATTCCATTTTGGACCGATGACAGACTCAACGTGGATGAAGTAGCACCCGAAAGATTTGTATAAATAATACCTCCATCTGTGCTTATCTCCCATTGATATTGTAACGAAGATCCGGACGCAGTTACTATGAAACTGGCATTACTTTTTTCACAAACAGTACTATTTACAGGATTGGCAGTAATAGCTGCCGGCGTATTCACTGCGAGTGTTGCTGCGGATGAAGTTACATCTGTCGGAGTGCAGGTCCCGTTAATGATCACCCTATACATGTAACCACGCATAGATGGCGCAACCCCTGTTATATTCAATGTGGTGGTCGTTGCTCCGGAGTAAGGCGCTATATTGGAAATATTTGAATAAGAGCCGCCACCATTCGTACTCAATTGCCATTGATAAGTTAGCCCAACTCCGGTAGTGCCCATGCTAATAGAACCATCACCTCCGTTACAAATTGCAGTATTCGGTGGCTGAGCAGTAATAACTGCGGCAAAACAAGGTTGAATATCTATGCTATAATCTTCTACCTGCCCGGTAGTGGAAGTACCGCAGGAAGTTGCGTTTGGCCCTGTTCCACTGTCATGCAAGCGGATTCTTAGCCTTGTACGCCCTTGGAGAACAGTAGATGAAATCACCGGGATATTTATGTTGCCTGTGATTGTCCCTGAGATAAGTGGCAATGCTGATGTAAATATTGTTTCCCCCGGATCGCTGAAATCTCCATTGTGATTATAGTCAATAAACATTACCACCTGGTCAGTTGCAGTAAAATTTGACACTGTCACAGAAAACGGTAGAATTGATGCAGGGAACAGATTTACCGTAGTTAAAATATTACTGAAATTTTCGTAAACCGCAGTTGAAGAAGAATTATTATTGATCGTGTTGTACGTGAAATTTGAAATTTTTTCGCCTGTCGTATTTGTTGCGGAGGCTGAACAAAAAGGTATCCAGCGATAAATTTGTCCTGTCGCAGGCTTGGAGAGTATATCTGTGTTTTCTGTTGATGCGCTAACGCCCGGCGATGTTCCCGAACCATCTAGAGACAGAAATGAATTGGCTGCGGTTCCACTCAGGCCAATAGTGGCGCCGCCGCTACTGGTCACGATTGAACCGCTTTCCTGTTTGTATATAAATTCAATGACATTTGTGGTCTCATACAATTTTACCTGGAAGGACATGGCTCCTGCAAGTCCGTTATAATCCCATTTACACATTGACCATTCAACGGTTAAAACCCTGTTTGGCGAAGCGCCACTTTGCAAATAAGATACACTTCCGCTCGTCATGTCCATATCATCCCACAAGGGAGAAATTAGCGGTCGCTGGTTGGTAGCCGGGCCGGTGGCCAGGTTATTGGTCCATGTATCCGTATTATTGGTCAGCCCAGTAGTGCTAAAAGAAGCCCATCCGTTTGCACAAGGTTTGATCGAAGTATAATTGGTGCCGTTATAATTAAATGAAAATCCAATAGGCACTGCATTGGCAGGGGTTGTGATGCCGTCATCGGAATTGGCCGCACCGTTGTAAGTCATAGTGACCGCTGTTCCGCCTGAGATGGGCGTGTAAATACCGCTTGTAGCCTGAAATGCATAATTGGGAGGCTGGGCAAAAGCAGAACATACGAACATAAAAAGCCCAGTAAAAGCGCAGAGTAAGCGTTTAATCATGTGAATAGTTTTGGTTGCTTTTGCTAAAGAAACAATGACGCAGATTAATTACCGTTATTGCATTTCTGGCAGATCCCGGATAAGAAGCAGTCGTTTATTTTCTTTTACAAATTCTTGGAATAAAAAGCGGGTCAATGTACGACGAAAATGATTAAAAAGTATTACGGCATTAAAATAAATGTTATATGTGTAACCTATGGCCAATGGGTCTTCCATCGTATAAGGGTAACCTTTTCAATTCGAAATAATTTAACTGGAATGCGCCATTAAACAGAAGACATTAGCTATCTAAGTTCAAAGAATGGCAAGACTTGCAATAATTTTTTCTCCTTAGTGTTTGATTTATAGCCTTGATCAGCAGTTGTTATACACAAAAACCGTAATTGGAATAGCATTTGCTTTTACAGCAATAAGATTTCCGTCCTTTAGAAAGAATAAAAACATCCAGATATGAATGACAATGAAAACATCTTTCCAGCTAAACAGGCCTGCTATTTTTTAACGTTCAATACGGTAGATTGGGTAGATATCTTTATCCGCCCCGTGTATAAGCAGATCATCGTTCACTCTCTCAATTATTTTATAGATCATAAGGGTTTAAATGTATATGCGTGGTGTTTGATGACCAATCATCTGCATCTTCTCGCACAAGCAAGAGATAACAATGTAATTGCTGAGATCGAAAAGGAATACAAGTCTTTTACGACAAAAAAAATATTGCAGGATATAGACAGCGAACCGGATGCGAGAAAAAGCTGGATGATGGAGCATTTTGAAAACTTTGGAAATATACTTGGCTTCATGAAAAAGTTTCATGTGTGGCAAACTTCAAGCAACCCGGTTTTTATTGACATGCGTAAAAAAGAAACACTTCTTGAATATGTGGAATATATACACGCCAACCCTGTTCGCGACAGGATAGTTGATACAGACTCTGATTATCTTTACAGTTCTGCAAGAGATTATTCAGGTATGAATGGGCTGGTTCATGTCTCCAAACTTCCGCATATTGATCAGCAATTCATAACCGCAGAGAGAACGAGTCACTTCTTTGGAAAATTTGTTCGTAATTAATCAACTTTTATAACGGTTGTTTCATGTAACTCTGCTCTTAACCGAAGTTATTTTGCGGCATGAATTAACATTTTTAAGACTTAGCTGGGATTTATATTTGTCTTCTTATTATACCAAGCTATTTTTTCTCAATGCCATCTCGTCGTCGCAAAAAAAAGGTCATTCGCTGGATCACAGGAATTATTATTGCCGGATCATTGGTCTTTACGGGTTTGTTCGGCTATCAATGGCTGCTGTATCGCAAAGCAAAATTTACCCGCTATCCTGAGTTTGGTATTAATATCCCTAATGAGTATACGATTCATGGTATTGATGTTTCCAAATACCAGGACATCATTGCCTGGGAAGAAGTAAAACGGATGAAAGTAAAAAATATCGAAGTGAGATTTGCTTTCATTAAAGCGACGGAAGGCATTGGCAATACTGACCCGCAATTTCGCCGTAACTGGAGCAAAGCAAAATCCAATGAAATTATCCGGGGAGCCTATCATTTTTTTATCGCGTCAAAGGATGGAAAAATGCAGGCGCAGAATTTTATTAAAAGGGTTGAACTCGAACCGGGTGATCTGCCGCCGGTTTTGGATGTTGAGCAAAAAAACGGCAGCACGTCCGGGCAAATCAAAAAGGAAGTAAGGAGATGGCTGGAAACAATCGAGAATTATTACGGAGTCATACCTATCATTTATACGAACGTTGATTTTTATAAAAATAATCTTGGAAGTGAGTTTGACAAATATCCTTTATGGGTCGCACATTATTATGAAGAAAACCAACCTCGCATAAAACGTGACTGGGCATTCTGGCAGCACAATGACCAGGGAAATATTAATGGCATCATACCCAAAGTTGACTTTAATGTATTTAAAGGAGATTCACTTGCCTTCAACGATATCCTTATACGCTAATGTCAATATGTAATAATAGCCGCCTGCAAAAAGTTGTACCTTGTTTTGATAAAAGCATTGTCTATGGAACAGGGTTGGGACCCGGAAGTGAAAAGGTATTTCAGAAAGATCATTTCTTCAATTTCTATTGGCTTATTGTGGCTGATATCCGGTGTCACGGCAGGTCTTTACTTTGGATTGGCCTACCGAACAGACATTTCCATCGTGTATGTGATCTTATTTTACGCAATTCTTACAGGCAGCCTATTCCTGATGCTGAAATATTTTTATAGACTCTGGAAGAAATAGGTTTTTTAATTTTTGATCTGAGAAAAATTAAATCCACGACTAAAACTATCTAAACAAATCAATTTTTTGTATCGAGTATCACAGGACTGCCTTTACCCATGACGATAACTTTTGAGTTGGGAGATTTTGCCAATTCCAAATATGCCTTGATCTGTTCGTACTGTAATTGTTTATCGGTTAACCCGGTATTAATTGTCCGTTGATAATCGGCGATACCTTGCGCTTCCACTCTTTTCCTTTCCGCTTCCTGCTTTTCCTTTTGCAAAACAAACTGCATTTTTTGAGCGTCCTGTTCAGCATTGATCTTTTGTTCGATCGTTGCTTTCACGGATTCCGGCAATGTTATATTTCTTACCAGCAATTGCTCTAACATCAACCCCCTTCTTTTAAAATCCGCGTCAATGCTGCTGAAAATGCGATTCTGAAATTCATCACGTTTGGTAGAGTAGAGTGCTATTGCCTCATAATAAACTGAATTATCACGGATCTTTGTTCTTGTCACCGGCCGAACGATCTTATCTGTGTAGTCGGCGCCGGTCTCTCTAAGTAAGCGAGGCGCTTCAGACGGAAGAAGTTTATACAAAACGGTAAGATCAATTGTAACTTCCAGGCCGTCGGCTGTTAAAACCCTGATTGCATCATCTCCGGTCCGAAGCCCTTCATCGTGTACACCACTCATTGTATAATTCTGCGTTTTTATATCGAGTCGATGAACATCTACAAATGGATTAATAAAATGCAGCCCGCTGTTGAGCACATCGTTTTGTATGTTGCCAAAAAGTGATTTGACACCCACTTCGCCGGCACCCACCTGGACGATGCTTTTTGTCAATACACCTGCCACCATTAAAATAATTGCCAGCAATCGAATGACATTTGCGAACCTGCCATACTGCGGATTTTTTTGCAAGGCAAAGCCAACAATCAAAACAAGAATACCAATAATAATAAGTCCCATAATAAAATGTTTTGGTTTTATAAATTAACTGCTATGATCGGAAATGATCACCCACTGCCCGTCTAATTTTCTGAATAGTAAAGTAAAATACCCTTCAATATTGCCGATGCTGCGTTGTAAATGCCATTTCCCGGTAACATGAAAATATTCCGGAGAAAGATTTTTTGCATCGATCATAGTAAATGTAAGTTTCCCCATTGTGGCGGTATCGGGGTATCCCTTCTTATAATTGTTCAATGTATTCTTCCATCCATAAGTAACTCCGCTTTTGCCAATAAACATCAAAGAATCATTTTCCCAATAGCCATGCATAAAGTTGTCAATGTCTCCGCGGTTCCATGCTGCAGATTGTTCACTTAGTAATTGCCGAACAGCTTGCTCATCTTTGGATTGTGAAAAGCTATTGATAGTAATGGCAAGCATGAGCGGGAGAAGTAGATGCTTCATATACAAAGAATTTTTAACCCGGATCGCTTAAAGGTACAAAGGCGACAATTAATGGTTACAATCATCGCTATGTGCGTGATCATGTACGCGGCAGAAACGGAAATTTAAAACATGTGCCAGTATAATAAATGTCACCGCGGGAATCAATAGCCACGTTTCATATAGTATAAAAAATTGCTTTAATACCAGGGTTATAATACCAAGACTAAATAAGATAAGCGGTGTTCTGCTATGGTGATGTCTTCGGTAACCATGATATAACGAATAGCTGCCGACACAAAAAGCCAGCAGTATCATGCCTGCCTCAAAAAAATTATTGTTGATGATATTAACGCCGAATAAGGGAAGACTCGTTAAAAACAAAGGAAGCAGGGCGCAATGGATAGCACAGGCCAAAGAGGCCGTAATGCCGATAGCATCCCAATTTATTTTTTTGATCTTTTCTTTCATGAAGTAGCAAAAATATGAAAAAGCAACGTTGTTGCAAAATAATAACTGGGTATGTAAGAAGATTTAACTTTGCCAAAAAGAGTAAATAATGTCTAAGAAAAACGTGTTTTATATTGGCTTCTTTATCACTCTTGTTATAGCTTTTTATTTTATTCTGACTGCGTTGATACCTGACTTTAGCAAAAAAAAGATTGCGCCAATCAGTTATGTAAGACCATTTTCCTTTACTACCCAGAAAGGCAAGACGTTTACAGAAAAAGATGTCAAGGGGAAAGTCTACGTGGCGGAATATTTTTTTACAACCTGCAAAAGTATTTGCCCCATCATGAATAACAACATGCGGGAGGTGTATGAAACATTTAAAGACGAAAAGGATTTTCTCATACTTTCTCATACCTGTGATCCTGAAACGGATTCCGTGGGCCGGTTAAAAAGATATGCTGACTCCTTAGGAGTTTCATCCGACAAGTGGATTTTTTTAACGGGCAGAAAAGATAGCCTTTATAATATGGCAAGAGTAAGTTATGTGATTGATGATCCGAATAATAACCTGGTGGATATTAAAGATGATTTTATTCATACACAATTATGGGCGGTGGTTGACAAGAAAGGGAATGTGCGAAAAAGAATTTATGATGGATTAAAACCAAGCGAAGTAAAGGCCATGATCGCCGACATCAAAGAACTTCTGAAAGAATAATTTGTTATAAGTACGGAAATTGAAATCATGCACGAAGAGATCAAAGACATATTGAAAAGAAATAGCCTGAGTGTAACCGGTAGCCGGGAAAAAATATTGAGTCTTTTTCTCAGCCAGGAAGGCGCCCTGGCGCATGGAGATATCGAAAAAAGGGCTGGAGAAAAATTTGACAGGGTAACTGTATATCGCACCCTTCAAGCGTTCGTGGAAAAAGGGATCATTCACGCTATTCCTACGGCTGATAATTCAATACGATATGCATTATGTAAGGATGATTGCTCCGAAGGTCATCATCATGATCACCATGTTCATTTTGTATGTACCGATTGCGGCAACACTTATTGTCTTGACGATGTTGTAACACCTGATGTCAAGCTTCCTAAGGGATATGTTTCTTCACAGATCGAAGTTGTAGTGGAAGGTGTTTGCCGGTCTTGCAGCCAGTAAAACGAAGCCCTCGTGTGGAAACACGAGGACTTAGGTTAAGGCTCTGATTAGTAGCTATTTTATAATAAATTATTGTTTGCTGAACCAAATATAGGTGCTGCATTGGATATTTACGCATGTGAAACCTACCACTTTGAGGGTATTTTTCAACTTTTTTTCAAGCTGTCCAGTTCCTGCTTTACAAATCGCATCAGGCCGCTGATATAATCGGGCGAAAAATCAAACTTCAATCCAGCAGCACGGAATAATTCAGGCAAGGTCCGGGTACCGCCAAGATCGAGCGCCGCGATGTAATTATTAATAGCTGTTGAAGGATCTTTTTTATATTGTTGCCATAAGCCGATAGCGCCTAATTGGGCAATACCATATTCTATATAATAAAATGGCACTTCATACAAATGCAATTGACGTTGCCAGCCATAGCGACGGAATTCATCCAGTCCCGAAAAGTCAATAGCAGGAGAAGTAAATTCTTTCAGGATCGACATCCAGCGTTCTATTCTTTGTTCCAACGTGTGATCGGGGTTTTCATAGATCCAGTGCTGAAACTTATCGATAGTTGCGATCCATGGAAAGATCGTAATGACCCTTTCCAATTGCTGTTCTTTCGCACGGATCAATTCTTCATTGTCTTTAAAATAAACCTGCCAGTGATTCATGCTGAATAGCTCCATAGCCATACTGGCAACTTCCGCAATCTCTGTCGGGTATTCTTTAAAACCATTCAATTCTTCATCGTGAGTAAGAAATGATTGAATGGCATGACCACCTTCGTGTACCATCGTAGTTACATCATCAAACTGTCCCGCAGCATTCATGAAAATAAAAGGAGCGCCGCTTTCGGCAAGCGGACAGTTGTAGCCGCCCGGAGCTTTTCCTTTCCTGCTTTCAAGATCAAGATGGCCCATGCTTTTCATTTTTTTCAAACAATCACCGAAAAAGGGGCGCAATTCGTTAAAACATTCAATCGTTTTTTCGATTAACTCTTCACTCGTCTTAAATGGCCGCAGTGGTTTTATACCTGCCGGCTCAGCTTCAATATCCCAAGGCCGAAGCGTGTCGAGACCAAGCTTCCTTTTTTTGTCTTCATATATCTGGTTGACCAATGGCATCACATGAAGCTTTACTGCTTCATGAAACTGGTAGCAGTCTTCTTTAGTATAATCAAACCGGCCAAGCTCCGTAAAACGATAATCGCGATAATTCGCAAAACCGGCATTTAGCCCTATTTGATTTCTTTTTCGGAGTAAAGAAGTAAAGAGATCGTTCAATTCTTGTTTATCCTGTAGTCTTCTTTCAGCGATCTTTCTATAAACTTCTTCACGAACATTTCGATCAGGATCTTCGAGAAATTTAGCTGCCTGTTGTAACGTATATTCCTGGCCGCTTACCGTCACTGTCATTTTTCCCGATATCATGCCGAAGCGCTGCGCTTCGACACTCATTTCTGCCAGCAATGGAATATTGGCTTCTCTGAACAGGTCAATGCTCTTTTTTACATTACGCAAGTAAGTAAAGAATTTTTCCTGGTCAAGTTCTTTGGTAAATGGAGATGCAACCAGTTTCTGGTTCAGTTTATCGGCATACGGCAATATTTTCGGCTGTATCTCCATCATGAAGAAATTAAAAGCCGTTTCCAATTTTTTGTTTTCTGTATCGCATGTCATTTTTATTTGGCGCCAGCAGGCATCTTCACTTATCGCGGCTTCCAACTCACTTGAATCTTTCAACCATTTCTCAAGATCTTTAACTGAATTGATCTCTCTCTCTAATAAATTTTTAAAAAAAGGTTCAAGAGTGTCCCAATCCTTTACTATAAAATTTGACGGTAAAAAATGCCTCGGTAATTTTTTTATATCAGCGCTGTATTTCATATCGATTCATTTTGGTAAAATTAAAAAGCCACAAACATCAACCAATTGAGGCTTGTAGCTTTTAATATCAGTATAAAAATTATTTTTTCTTTTTAGGTGCGGATTTTTTGGCCGGCTTTTCTTTTTTATCTGCCGTCTTTTTTGCTGCTGTCTTTTTTGCCGGTTTCTTCTCTTCTTCTTTTTTTTCAGCCTTTGCTTTAGTTTCTTTTTTTGTTGTGGTTGTCGTTTTTGGTTTTTCTTTTCCTTTTTGTGTAGCTGCGGACTTTGTTTCTTTTTTTACCGGCTTTTGTTCCGGCTCATCACTTACTGCCGGTTCTTCGGGCTGTTCCTCTTCAATGGGCTCTGATAATTTTATTTCAATATTATTTTTTTTCAGCACTTCAAACCACTTTATCATTTTTTTCAGATCACTTGGATACACTCTTTCAAGGTCAAGTTCAGGATAAACCTTTTGAAAATATTTTTTTACCGCTTCATTGTCTTTAGTATCAGGTGCTGCATCTGCTGATTTTTCCATCGCATAAAAAATTTCGACGAGGTTCACATTGTCGCCTGTTGTAAATACTTCAATGCTTTCAAGATGGGAAAAGTTATGTATGCGGGAAGAGGCAAATTTTGTACTATTATCTTCGAGAGACCGCACAATCGCTCCGTCATTTTTACTATTGATAAGCTCATATAAACCCGGAAGCCCGGTAACTGCAACAAGTTTACTATACTCCATAAAAACAAAATATTTTAGGGTGTGCAAGATACTTGAGTTCTGCCAAAAGAAACGATTGCGTAAGCCGAAATCTTCATTTCCCGTCAGGCTTTATGCATTACTGGCAAAGTAACGGCCAGTTATTATACTTTAAGGACGGCGAAGGTTCTGATCGGTTTAAGCGTCTTATTCATTGCAAATTTCTTATATGAAGCTATTCAAACTGTCGTTATTATTTTTCCTTTTGTCCTCGATGTCTGTTCACTCTCAAAGCATTAAAGGTAAATTGCTCGATCTTGTAGAAAATAAACCCCTTGCCGGCGCCACTCTTCAACTCAAACCGCTAAAGGATACGGCGAACGTCTTTAATGGTGTTACTGACAGCAAGGGAGTATTCGAGTTCAATAATCTTCCACAGGATTCATTTGTCCTGCAGGTAAGTTTTATCGGTTATGAAAACTATAAGCAATTTGTTGGTTTGAATGATTCAATTCCAAACGTGGATCTTGGAAATGTATTAGTGCCGAAAAAGACAACAGAAATAGCTGGTGTGACCGTGATATCCAAAACCCCGCCAGTACAACAGAAAGGTGACACGACACAATTTAACGCCAGCCAGTTCAAGGTAAATCCTGATGCAACAACGGAAGACTTAATTAAGAAAATGCCGGGAATAACCGTTGCTAAAGATGGTACCGTGACAGCACAAGGCGAGCAGGTAAAAAAAGTGACAGTAGATGGAAGAGATTTTTTTGGCGATGATGCTACGGCGGCATTGCGTAATCTCCCCTCAACGATAGTAGATAAGATACAGGTATTTGATCGGTTGAGCGATCAGGCACAATTCACAGGATTTGATGATGGCAATTCCGTAAAGGCGATCAATATTGTTACAAAATCAGGAATAAAAAACGGCCAGTTCGGCCGTATATACGCCGGTCTTGGAACTGATGACAGGTATTCTGCAGGCGGTAATGTAAGTTTTTTTAAAGGAGATCGCCGTCTTTCTCTCGTTGGGAATTTTAATAACGTCAATCAGCAAAATTTTGCTTCGCAGGATCTCTTAGGCGTAACAAGCAGTGGTGGTGGCGGCCGCGGATTTGGTGGTGGAAACTTTGGCGGAGGCCGCGGTGGTGGTGGAAATCGTGGTGGCGGCGGTGGCTTTGGCGGTTTTGGTGGCGGCGAAAATTTCACTGTCGGTCAGCAAAGCGGAATCAGCAAGACTAACGCATTAGGACTTAATTTCGGTGATAAATGGGGTAAAAAAGTAGACATAACCGGAAGCTATTTTTTTAACAACAGTAATAATGTAAATGAAAATACCACCGAAATAAAGACAATCGGTACTTCCAGGGTCGAAAGGAGCGGTAGTCTTTCAAACAGCAACAATTATAATCACCGTATTAACTTGCGTTTGGAGTATAGGATCGATTCTTTCAATTCCGTAATTATTAGTCCAAGTCTCAATTTTCAAAAAAATAGATCTGCATCTGACTCCTATTTATATACACTGGATGGAACAGATTCTGTCAATACTCAATCAAGCAACAGTAATGTGGTAAGAGACGGGTACAACCTGAGAAATAATATTCTATTTCGCCATTCATTTAAAAGCAATAGAAGAAGAACTCTCTCGATAAACTTCAACCAGACATTCAACAAAAACGACGGAGAATCTTACATCTACTCGGCTAACCGCACATTCAAAGGCGGGATCTTAGATTCTATCCAGAACCAGTTTGTAGATAACCCTACAAACGGGTATACGTTGTCCGGAAATATTTCCTACACAGAGCCTCTTGGCAGCAAAAGCCAGTTGCAAATAAGTTATCAACCCTCTTATTCTAAAAATAAGGCGGATCAGCAAACATTTGACTACAATGACGTAAAGGATGCATACTCTGAGTTTGTTCCTAACAATTCAAATAAATTTGAGAATACCACTATATCGCAAAATGGTGGAGTTACTTATAGATTAGGTAATAGCCGGGATAACCAGTTGGCAGTTGGTGTCAGCCTTCAGCATTCCAGGTTGCAGAGCGACCGGATATATCCAAGCATCTCAAACGTCGATCAATCATTTACTGATGTACTACCTAACCTTATGTGGCGCAAAAAGATCAGTGCCCGAAGCAGTGTTAATCTTTTTTACCGGGCGAGAACTAATTTTCCAAGCGTGACACAGTTGCAGGACGTCGTTAATAATACCAATCTTTTAAGTCTAAGCATTGGCAATCCCGATCTCAGGGAATCCTATGTTCATTTTTTGTCTGGCAGATATACATTCACCAATACCCTGATGGGGCAAAGTTTTTTTGCTAATATATTTTTACAGGCACAACAGAATTATATTTCTAATGCTACCTATATCGCAAAGGCAGACTCTGTTATCGAACAGGGCAATGAGTTAAAAGCCGGATCTCAACTGACAAAGCCTGTTAATTTAGATGGATACAAAAGTCTAAACACATTTTTTACTTTTAGCCAGCCTGTGAAATTCATAAAATCGAACATTAATTTGAGTACGGGCTTTTCTTATTCCAAATTACCGTCATTGCTGAACTATAAGAAAAGCTTTACGAATAACTTTACTTATAACGCAGGTGTAGTTATTGCCAGTAATATTAGCGAATATGTTGACTTCAACATTTCTTATAACGCAAGCATTAACCGGATAAAAGAGCAACCGCTGAATAACCTGTTCACTCAAATCGCTGGTTTGCAGTTTAACCTGCTTTCAAAAAATGGGTGGTTCTTTCAGAATGATTTAAGTGGGCAAGCTTATAACTATAAAGACAATTCCACCCCGGATCAGAGTTTTTGGTTATGGAATGCTGGTATAGGAAAGAAGTTTCTTAAGAACAAATCAGGCGAGTTGAAACTTACCGTTTTTGACCTGTTGAAACAAAACCAAAGTATTATCAGAACAGTCTCAGAAAACTATGTTGAAGATTCTCAAAGTAAAGTCCTCCGGCAATATTTCATGCTGACGTTTACGTATAGTTTGAAAAATTTTGGCAAAGCTAATACCAATAATTCGCAGCAAAGAAGAGATGGCTTCGGCCCGAGGTTTTAAGAGATGATCAAATAAAACATAGTTTCTTTGAAATTATAACAGCGTAAACCAAAGGAAATTTTGCGTAATATCGTTTTTCCCAAAAACCAATAGGCTTGGATGAAAGGACACTAGTCGAACAACTGAAGAAGGGGGACGAAACCGCTTTCAAAGCAATTGTTGAGACCTGGCAAAGCATGGTTTACAACACGGCCTTAGGCATTGTGCAAAATGCAGAGGATGCAGAAGATATTGCGCAGGAAGTCTTCGTACAGGTGTATCAATCCATCAGTTCTTTTAAAGGAGAATCAAAATTCTCTACATGGCTTTATCGCATTACGGTAACTAAATCGCTGGATCATGAGCGAAGAAAGAAGAGAAAAAAAAGGTTCGCGTTTGTCAGGAGTCTTGTTGGTGACCAGAACGAGGTGGTTGTAAATCCTCCTGATTTTCATCATCCCGGAGTAGCGTTGGATAAAAAGGAAGATGCTGCAGTATTATTTCAGGCTATTTCAGGATTGCCTGAAAATCAACGCATCGCCTTTACACTTAATAAAGTAGAAGGGCTTAGCTACCAGGAAGTAAGCGAAGTCATGAAAACAACGGTTTCCTCCGTTGAGTCATTGATGCATAGGGCGAAAAATAATTTAAAAAAGAAGCTGGAAGACTATTATAAAAACAGGCCGTAACAACAAGTTTTATTACCTGTAAACGTCTAAATTTAAGGTTATGAACAAGCCTCAAAACATAAGCAATAGGGTGGAAGAAGTTCTGAATAGCCTGGATGGGATTCAGAAGGGTGATCCCAACCCTTATTTTTTTACCCGTCTGAAAGCCCGTTTAGAACGCAATGAAAAAAGTCTATTTGAGAAAATGGGCGTTTTCATGGCCCGACCCGCGGTTGCGATCAGTGGACTATGTCTTGTATTGGCATTGAATGCTTTTATCCTTATTCAAAAGGACAATACTTCTGAAACTTCCGGAGGACAGGTTGCAACAAGTGGTAGGCAAATGCAAATGCCTGAAGAAGATTATATCCTGGCGGTTGCTAGCAGTTATGATTACGAAAATTTAGAGCCATAATGAACACAGCATCGAAAAGCAGACCTCTGATCTTTATTATCATTTTTTTATTACTCACCAATATTGCGGTACTGGCGTGGCTTTTTTGGCCTAAAACTCCTAAACATATTGAACCCCCGGGTCAGCGCAATGGAATGGTAATGGCGTTAAAAGATTCTGTGGGATTCAGTGATGCCCAGGTTGATCAATACAAACAGTTGAAAGAAAAACAATGGAAGATCCTCAAGCCGCTGTTTGATGATATCCGGAAAGCGAAGGATAGTCTTTATCGTTTACTCGGCGATGAAAATGTAAATGATTCTGTTATTAATCAGCGTGCTGAATTCATCGGGCAAAAACAAAAAGCGTTGGATCTGCAGGCATTTTCCCATTTCAAAGAAGTAAGAGCATTATGCACTTCTGAACAGCGCCCTAAATATGATTCCCTCGTTTTGAAAATGATCAAAAAAATGGGAAAGCCCCAGAACCGCCGCAATAATGATTCTTCTAAAGAAGAAAAAAACAAATAAACAGGCAAACAATAATTTTAATACAATTCAAATTTGATTACATGAAAAAGAAAATCCTATTATTCACCGGGATACTGCTCACCTGTACAATTGCAATAAATGCACAGGGTGGCGGCGGCAATTTTCAGCGCCGCACAGTGGAGGAAAGAGTTCAGACAACTCATCAAAAACTTGATAGCGCTTTCAAACTGGATGCAAAAAAACTTGCCCAGGCGGATTCTGTATTTGCCAACTATTACCGTTCCAGTGACAAGTTGCGTGAGGAGCTGATGGCAGGTGGCGGAGACCGTTCAGCTATGCGTGAAAAAATGCAACCGCTTGCGGATGCAAGAGATAAAGAGTTACAGGTTGTATTGGGAGACGAGAACTATAAGGTGTGGAAAGAGGTCATTGAACCTTCCATGCGTCGTGGCGGCGGTGGTCCTCCAAGACAGTAATAACTTTTAGGGTTATATTGGTAGTTAATAATTAACCCCGGTTACTTTTATAGTACCGGGGTTCTTTTTTTTGATAATAACAACTTACTTCTTCCTTCTAAAACCAGCCAGTGATACCAGTCCTATGACACCGATCGTAGCAAATAATAAGTTATTGTCTCTACCGCGCTTTCCGGTTACATTATTTGAGACCGCTGCATAAGTTGCTTCAGAAGGGATTAATTTTTCTTCGGAATCATTCATTACCACATCCCAGTCACTATAGCCTTTGCCGGTTAAATAGCTGAGCATCTCCATTTCATCCGTACGTCTTTGTTTCAGGTCCTTCAGATATTTCTTACCTGCATCACAATTGAAATCACCACTGGCAGGATGCGTGATAATATAGCGTGCCTGGAAGTTTTCAGTATTAGGTGTTACCTGGAATAGCAGATCCTGCGGAAATTTATCACGGTTATAGCGAACATGCAGCCTTGTAAAATAAACGTTGCCTGAATAATCTTCCTCTTCATCTTCTACATCACTGTAATCTTTCCAGTCGCGATTGATCCACCAAACGCCTGCCTTGCACCAGGTCCTGCGTTGAAGGGGCAGTAGCAACACAGGGATCGCATTGACAATAATTCTTTGGACTTACATCCCATGCATATTCCAGCATAGTAATAGATTTGCCTTCTCTTACTCCATTGATGCTGAAAAAGATTAGCATAAAAATTCCCAAAATTATTTTGCACAAAAAGCGGAATGTTCTTTCCTGTCGGCAATGAAACAGTTCGGTAATTCGTTGCATTCAATCCTTCCCTTTTTGGTAAATGCATAGACAATCAGATCCTGGTCGCCATCGGCATTAGCCATTCCAAGTCTTATCGGCAGCATGAACCTTGGAGAAGAAAAACTGATCTGTATTGGGCGGAGAAAATTACCCGGGAGTTTTTTCTTTTCTTCTTCATTAACTTTTACCACAAAAAATTTAAGATTGCTTTTGATATAAGGTTCTAATACTTCATCAGCACCGGCAGGAATTTTATAGCCATTTTCATCAAGCCATGTTTTTAAACCGGATGCTTCTTTTGCGCTAAGGATAAGAATATCATATTCTCCAACTAAATATTTTGCTTCAATTTTTACACCAAGATCTTTTTTCTTTATAGCGCCAAACCGTAACTACCACTTCGTCCAACTGAAACTCCGGGAACCTTGCCTTTTAACTGATCATTAAGTATAAGTATTGGTTGCAAGGATTCTGATCATAATACTCAACCAATCTTGGTTCACTATATTCATTCAGGGTATTAAATATCTGCTGATCCACCACCTTAATATCATTCTTGTTCAATACAACAGGTACTGGCACCACCATGGCAAAATCTTTGAAATTGCCTTTAAAATCATTGTACATGGTGATCACGGTCCTGTTGCCATCGCGAACCAGGATTACCTGTGAGTTTTATTTTTTAATGTGCCGTCTGCTTTGCTCACATAAAAACCGCAGAAGGCCATGGCTTCATGGCTGACCATGCTTGTAAGAATAATAAAAGCAGCCAGCTTTTTTGTAAAGGGTTTCATGACCATAGTTTTAAATTTGTGTCCCCATACCCTGAAGGAGAGATAAGGACGATTAATTAATAGATTATTTTTCCAGTCGAATGATTTTGATTTAAATACAGCATCTAATATGGGAACAAGCGGAGCTGACATCACTAATATCCAGATGATCGTATTGTATTTCCATTTGAACGCGGCGAGATAAAACGCAACAGAAGCGATCAACACAGCCCATAATATTCTCGCTATGGGATGGTTAGGCGACGTCCGCGGATCGCTGATCATAAAAAATGTAAAGAGCAATAAGCTTCCGGTACTTATTGAATGCATGAAATGATCCATCGGCCAGCCGAGAACATATACCTGCCGCCAATACAAGTAGTCCGACAAATGTTAAAAGAAATGCTAGTGACACATCTAATTTCTGAACTTTTGTTACTACGATTGTTCCGAGCGTTATCACTCCGAACAAAAATCACAGCGTTACTTCCCCATTGAGCCGGGACTTAACCAGGCGTTCATCAGTAAGATAAATTATAGCTACGATGCCAAATGCGGATGGATTGAAAATATGTTTCTTATTCCAATTGAAAACATATTTGGAAGCCACAGCAAGAAATGTCGCGAGCAAACTGATCATACCAATAGTTTGTTTTTAATAAAAGGCAAAGACTCATGGCACTGATCAGCACACTGAATCCCCAACGGTCAAATTCAGATGGCTTCAACAGCCTCTTATTTTTAATCGAATCAGCAGCATACTGAAAAAATAAACATCCGCCAACGCTGATAATATAGTGTGCCCAGTCGGCATCCCATTGAAGTATAAGGATACCGTAGCCCAAAAAGATGGCCTGGAATATTACCTGGAAATACCGCGGGTCAAGGTGCAGGGATTTTTGTTGCATAAGCTTTCATTTAGACATCGGGATGACGCCGCTGAAAAGATTACACAAGAAGTTTTTTAAAAAATATAATAAAAAAGATTTTTACAAAAAATCTTACCCGGTTTTATGGATTTTAATGGAAAGCTGCATCGCTGTAGTATTTAAACGGAATTAGTACCATTTATTAAAAAAGAACCGGCATCAGCTTCCCATCCATTCTTTAAATGCGGAAACATTTTCCTGGCTGATGATTATATCTTCATTAATGGCAGGATCTACTTCTAATTGCAATTTACTTTTGGGATAAGTTTTAATTTTTTTAATTGCACTCAGGTTGATAAGATATTTTCTGTTTACCCGGTAGAATTGTGCAGGATCTAATTGCTTTTCAATTTCTGCCAGCGATTGATCTAATATAAATTTCTGGTTCTTGTTGTCAACCATACACACCAGTTTGTGCGCTGCATAGAAATATGCGATGTCTTCTGTTTTTACACTGATATAATCAGTTCCACGTTTTACCAAATACCTTTTCTTATATCCATTACCTGGAGTTTGTTGCTGCCATTGCAGCAACTGCTGAAAGCCGGTAGCAAAATGCTGTTTTAACTTATCATATTTATTTAATGCCGTTTCCAGTTTTTCCTGCTTTACAGGTTTCAACAAATAGTCAATGCTATTGTGTTCAAAAGCTTCTTGCCAGTATTCGTCATATGCCGTGCAAAAAATGACAGGGCAATTGACCTTGATCTTTTCTAATATTTTAAAAGAGAGCCCATCACTTAATTCAATATCCATGAACAGCAGGTCGGGCATGGGATTTTTCTGTAACCATTCAACAGAATCTTTGACGCTGTTCAAAACGGCTAAAACTTCTATAGCGGGGTCTGCGTTTTGAATTGCTTTCAGCAATTTTTCTGCCGCAGGCTTTTCGTCTTCAATGATGATCACTTTCATATCAGGCAATTTTCAATATAGGTAAGCTTACGGTAAAATCTCTTTCTTCTTCTTTAATGACAATTTCCTTATTCGTGGTTAATCTATATCGTTCACCCAGGTTGTGAAGCCCGATCTTTGGAGAGGCTTTACGCAATACTTTTCTGCGCACCTGGTTGTGAATCACTATTTCATCAACTTTCATTTCTAATTCTATCAACAATGGTGTTGCTTCAGAAAATTCATTGTGTTTAATAGCATTCTCCACTAATATTTGCAAGGAGATCGGCGGAATGAGATACTGGTCCAACGTTTCTTTTTTAATATCCATATTTAATTGCACAGCTTTGTCAAACCGTATCAGGAGCAATGAAAAATAATTTTGTAGAAAATCTATTTCCTCACGCAACAGGACAAGGTCCCGTGCCTTATTTTGCAAAATATAACGGTACACATCCGCAAGATTATCATTAAACTGTTTGGCTTTTGCGGAATTATTTTCGATTAAGTGGCTTAAAGTATTAAGGGAGTTGAAAATGAAATGCGGATCGATCTGGTTTTTTAACGCTTCGAGTTCTGCTTGCGCTTTGGCTCTTTCCAGTTGTTCACGCCGGATCATTTCGCTTTCCGATTCTTTAACGAGAAAAACTGTTTCATAAACATGAGTAATGAAAATGACTGCTATCAAAATAATAAGAGCTGACTCGGTAATTATATTCCAATTCACCAGTTCAGCGGAGAATATTTTATACCATCCTACGAGCAACAGTACGCTGATAGGGACGGTATAAAAAATAATTGAAAGGATCAGCACGGCAATTTTCCGAAGTGGTTTGTTAATCCAGTCAAAATAAGTTCTTAATGAGAAATGCAAAAACCGGTTGCCCTCCCAGATAACAAATGCGATCATAATTGTATAAAGAAAACTAAACTTGACCTGCCATGTGGAAAAATTCTGGTTATTGATCATCCCGGTTATGATTGGAATGGCAACGCCAAAAAAAGGAACGAAGATCAAACGAAACCCAATATCGTTTATCTTAAAATCAGGTTTCCTGCCGGTCGCCTCTTTTGATATGTTCATCCTTTCTTTTTCCACGTTAGTTCACTTTTCAGTTGCAGGGTAAAAATTATAAAATAGTTTAGATATACAAGCTTATTTCATCACTAAACTTTATGATCATGCAAATGGGTTCTATTAACTGGCTGGCCGTATTGGTTGCCGGCATATCTTCTTTTGTCATTGGTGGTATATGGTATTCGCCCGGTTTATTCGGAAAAGCGTGGATGAAAGACAATAACCTGACAGAAGAAGATGTAAAAAAGGGAAACAAAGGAAAAATATTTGGATGGACATTCATTTTTTCTTTATTAATGGCAGCCAATCTCGGAATGTTCCTCGCAGACCCACCTTCCACATGCCCGGCTGAATGTGTAACAAGAACAGATATTGGCTGGGGTGCTACCGCCGGATTTTTAGCCGGCATCTGGACATTCTGTGCAATAGCCATTCATAGTTTATTTGAGCAAAAACCCTGGAGGCTTATTCTTATCAATGGCTTTTACAGCGTAGTTGCTCTTACGCTGATGGGCGCAATAATTGGTATGTGGCGATAATCAGGGATGAAGGTTACAACAGTCAAGAACAACAATGGTATCTTGCAATAAACCGTTGGAATGAAAAAAATAATACTCATTTGCCTTTTTGCTTCACTTTATTTGGTAACGTTTGCGCAACAACGTCCGTGCAGCGACCCTGCTTACCGGCAATTTGATTTCTGGGTGGGAGAGTGGGAAGCATTCGGCGCCAAAGGAAAAGCAGGTGACAGTAAGATCAGTATGATTCTTGATAGCTGCATCATTCTCGAAGAATGGACAAGCGCAAACGTCTCGTTGGGCGTTCGCTATGCAGGTAAAAGTTTTAATACTTATAACCAAACTACGGGGCAATGGCAGCAAACCTGGGTGGATAATATAGGCGGGAGCACAGAATATCTACGCGGAGAATCGGGAAAAGATAAGATCACCTTTTATGCCGATCATGTAAAAAGTAGTGCTGGAAATGAATTCATGCGGAAGCTGACTTTTTATAAATTAAGCATTGATAAAGTGAGGCAACATGGTGAACGCTCCGACGACGGCGGCAAGACCTGGACGACAGAATATGACCTTGAATACAGGCGGAAAAAATAATTGCTTTTTGGCAGATTAATTATCTTCATTCAGTTAATCACTATTCTTACGATACGGCTTTATTTCCTCATAAAAGAATAAAGAGAGAGAAAATCATTGTAATAAAAATTATTAATAAAAAAAATAATGTATGAAAAATGCAATCAGTTGGTTTGAGATACCTTCTTCTGATCTTGGCAGAGCCACAAAGTTTTATGAAACAATATTCAATGTAAAACTAAATCCGCTTGATCTTCCAAACATTAAAATGAGAATGTTTCCTCTCGAAGATATGATGGGTGTAGGCGGTGCTGTAGTTGATAGCGGGGGCTTTCATAAACCATCAGGTACAGAAGGACCATTGGTCTACCTGAATGGAAATCCGGATGTTCAAAAAATACTGGACAAAGTTGAAGCCGCCGGCGGAAAGATCATGGTGGCAAAGACTGAGATATCTCCGGAATACGGATACATGGCTGTGATCATTGACACGGAGGGGAATCGCATAGGCTTGCACAGCGTCCCGCAACAATAAATTTTTTATGGCAACATCTTTTGACTGGAGCAGCTTTGTTGTTCGCATTAATATAAATGCGCCCGCAGAAAAGCTTTATCATGCCTGGGCTACCCGATCCGGTATGGAACTATGGTTTTTACGTTTAAGTGAATATAAAAAGTCAGGCGGCTCATTAAGGGACGCCAATGAATTCGTTGAAAAAGGGGATTCTTATAAATGGCTCTGGCATGGCTGGCCAGATGAAATGGCTGAAACCGGTGAAATTCTGGAGTGTAATGGGAAAGATCTTTTTAAATTCAGTTTCGGAAAAGCCGGTAATTGCACAGTAAAAATTTATAAAGAACAAAACGAGACAATTGTTGAATTGGTCCAGGATAACATTCCAACTGACGAGCATGGCATGCAGTATTGGCATTTGGGTTGCAAAACCGGCTGGACATTTTACCTGGCCAATATGAAATCCTTGTTTGAAGGAGGAATTGACCTGAGAAATAAAAACGGAAACCTTCAGCAGGTTTTAAACGCCTGAAAATTTTTATTACATGGCATACAATGAAAAATTAGCGGGCCGAACAAGAGAAATAATTTCGCAAACTCATAAGAACATTGAAGAAAAGAAGATGTTCGGCGGTCTGTGCTTTATGGTAAACGATAAAATGTGCATTGGTGTCGAAAAGGAGAGGCTAATGGTCCGGCTTGATCCTGCAAAATATGATGAGGTAATGGAAAAAGAGGGTTGTGTACCGATGGATTTTACCGGTAAGGTCATGAAAGGATTTGTGTTTGTAAACGAAGACGTATTGAATACAAAAAAGAAACTGGAGTATTGGGTAAAGCTTGCACTGGATTATAATAAAATTGCTAAGGCCTCAAAAAAGTCCGGAAAAGCTAAAGCAAAGAAGAAGCAATGAGGTATAGTTTACAGAAATCCTTGGAAATACTGGAAAGAACACCGGCAGTTTTGAGAACGATCTTATCAGGATTAGGTGATGAGTGGATAACGGGTAATGAAGGAGCGGGTACTTTCTCACCGTATGATGTAGTAGGTCATTTGATCCACGGAGAAAAAACCGACTGGCGTGACAGAACAAACATGATTCTTCAGCATGGTACATCCAAAACCTTTGTGCCTTATGACCGCTTTGCTCAATTTGAAGAGAGTAAAGGAAAGACGTTGGATCAACTGTTGGACGAGTTTGAGAGATTAAGGAAAGAGAACATGGAATGGTTCAGGTCATTAAAGCTTTCTGAAACCGATCTTGATAAAAAAGGAATTCATCCATCGTTGGGAGAAGTTACATTAAGGCAGTTATTATCTACCTGGGTCGTACACGACCTGACGCATATTGCACAAATTACAAGAGTGATGGCTAAACAATATAAAGACGAGGTGGGTCCGTGGCTGGAGTTTTTCAGGATAATGAGTTTTTGATATATAATACCTGGCTAAAATAAAAGAAGATGATCGCAAGTTTTTCATTCTGGATATCCAAAGCTTTTGCAACATTTCCGTAAAAATCAAAGCCCCGAATAATTATTCGGGGCTTTGCCATTTTAAACCTAAAGAAATTATTTTTTTCGGCTGAATTTTATATTCATTGTCTTAAATTCTTTTCCGTCAGGCATCATTGTAAACATTTCCATTTCCTGGTTATTATCGTCAATGATTTTGAAAGTTTCCCGCACAGCTACATCTCCTTTGGTTCCGGGATCGGTCATAGTTCCTTTTAGAGTCACTGTCTTGGTCGCTTCATCCCAGGGGCCTTTTAAAACCATTATGCCGCTGCCCATATTGTCAATCCATGTGCTCATGAATTCGTTTTTATGAATATCATAAGCTACAATGCTTTTTCCGTTGAAAGGCATTCCCATCATATTCCCGGTATGTGTGCTTTCCTGGTAAAGACCATTCATGATCATTTTGTTGACGGCAGTTGATTTACTTTTTTGTTCCGGGGCGTCGGGGTACATCCACATGGTTACGTCACCATTCCATGTTCCATCCCATTTAGCCATCATTTTATGAACCGGGCCCGGCGTCATATAGTCTTGCCAGTTTTTCATCATGGTGGCTGAGTCAGGCATTGTCATAGACGTTTCGGGTTTCTTCTCTTCTGCTTTTTCCATCTTTGTATCAGTCGAATCTTTTGAAGAGGTTTCTCCCTCTGTTTTTTCATTATTACATGCTGCAAATAAAAATGCTGCGGCGCAGATAGCTAGAAATTTTTGTTTCATATAAGCAAATTTTGATTTTTGGGCGGTTAAGGTAGGGAAATTAAAATAACCCGCCAATGGAAAATTATCTTATCCGATGAACTGCGAAAAAAAGAGGACGAAAAGGTAAATTTTTTTAATGTGCCTCAAGCCAGTTAATTCCCTGCCCGCATTCTGCGATGACGGGCACTTTAAACGGTAAGGACATGGCTGATTGCATACATTCTATGATCAGGGGTTTCAATTCCTTTACTTCAGATTTCAGACCGTCAAACACCAATTCATCATGCACTTGTAAAAGCATCTTGCTTTGCATTTTCTCTTTTTTCATGGCGGCATGTACTTTCTGCATTGCCAATTTTATCATATCAGCCGCCGTTCCTTGTATCGGTGAATTGATAGCATTTCGTTCGGCAAAACCGCGAACAGTAAAATTTGCAGAGTTAATATCCCTCAGCCATCTTTTTCTGCCCATAATGGTTTGAACATATCCATGTTCCCTTGCAAAATTGATCGTATCATCCATGTACCTCTGTATGCCGGGAAATTCCTTTTTATAATTATCAATGATCTCTTTTGCCTCAGATCTTGATATGCCAAGATTATCGGCTAAGCCGAAAGCACCCTGGCCATATATGATACCGAAGTTTACACTTTTAGCTTTGTAACGCATTTCCTTGGTTACCTCTTTTTCAGTAACATTATATACTCTTGAGGCGGTGGCAGTATGAATATCGGTTCCTTTTTTAAATGCATCACACATGTTATTGTCGCCGCTGATAGCCGCAACAATTCGCAATTCTATTTGTGAATAATCGGCAGACAGCAGAATATGTTTGCTATCTCTTGGAATGAACGCTTTCCTTACCTCCTTGCCTCTGTCTGTTCTTACCGGTATATTTTGAAGATTGGGATTGTTGCTTTGCAAGCGGCCTGTTACTGCGACAGCCTGTCCGTATGTTGTATGTACTCTTCCTGTTTTCCTGTTTATCAACTGGGGTAACGCATCCACGTAGGTGGATTTGAGTTTCGTCAGTTCACGGAAGGCCAGGATATCATCTACGATCTGGTTTCCTTTTGCTGCCAGTTTCAACAACACATCTTCGCCGGTTTGATATTGTCCTGTCTTTGTTTTTTTAGCGGAAGGATCCAATTTTAATTTGTCAAATAGAACTTCACCAAGTTGTTTAGGTGATGCAAGATTAAAGCGAACGCCAGCCTGTTTATAAACACTTTCTTCTGCTTTTTTTGCATCCTTTTCCAACTCTTTCGAGTAATCACCTAAAAATTCAACATCAACTTTTATTCCCTCAAATTCCATATCTGCCAGCACCTTTACCAATGGATTCTCTACTTCACTAAAAACTTTTTCAACTTCCTTCGATTTTAATAATGGGACAAAAACACTCTTTAACTGTAAGGTGATATCAGCATCTTCTGCAGCATAGTCCTTAATTTTTTCCAACTCTACATCTCTCATATTGCCCTGTGTTTTCCCTTTCTTACCGATGAGTTCTTCGATGTGCACCGGCTCATAACCAAGATATTTGGCGCTCAGGAGATCCATGCCCCTTTTGCCGTCAGGTTCGATAACATAATGAGCTAGCATGGTGTCAAATAACTTTCCGGCTAACTCATAGCCGTACCATTTAAGCACCAGTATATCATATTTGAGATTTTGACCTACCCAGGTCTTCTTTTTATCAATAAAAAGAGGTTCGAAGTAAGAAAGTATCTCTTTGGTTTTTTTCTGATCCGCGTGGGCAGGGAACATAGTATGCATCGCCAGCCTTTATGGAAAAACTTAATCCAACTAATTCTGCAGCGTTCGCATCAATGCCTGTTGTCTCTGTGTCAAAACATATCTCGTCATGTTTTTTTAATTCTGTTATTAATTTTTTAATAGCCTTTTCATCGGTAACAGCCTCATAATTGTGAGGAGTGTTGTTAATATTTTTATCTGCCACCAATCCACTCTCTCCTGAATCCGCGCCGAAGGAGCCACCTTCGGAAAGTTCATTATTTTTCAAATCAGACTTTTGATCTCCGGTTTCGACTATGTTCCCGAATAGATCAGTTTGCACCCCTTGCGGTATCTCCTTTTCAACAACTCCTTTTTGAGATGCGGTAATTGAAAAATCTTCCCCCAGCAGCCGTTTACCAAGCGTCTTGAATTCCAGTTCGGCAAAAATTTCTTTTAATTTTTCTTTGTCCCAGTCTTTTATCTTAAAATCTTCTTCATGAAATTCCACCGGCACGTTCGTAATGATAGTGGCTAATTTTTTGGAAAGAATGGCCGCTTCTTTTCCTTTCTTTACTTTTTCTCCTAAAGCGCCTTTTATATTGTCAGCATTAGCTAATGCATTTTCCAGTGTGGTGTATTCGGCTAATAATTTAGCGGCTGTTTTTTCTCCTACTCCGGCTATACCCGGTATATTATCTACTGCATCTCCCATCAGGCCAAGAATATCTATCACCTGCGAAACATCTTTAATATTCCATTTTGCGCAAACTTCTTTTGGCCCCAATATTTCCACGTCGCCGCCCTGGTAGCCAGGCTTATAAATTTTTATTTTGTCAGTAACCAACTGCCCATAGTCTTTATCAGGCGTTACCATATATACGTCATATCCCACCTTGGCTGCCTGCTTGCTTAATGTTCCAATTACGTCGTCGGCTTCATACCCGTCGAGCTCCATTACAGGAATATTAAATCCACGGATTATTTTTTTTATATCGGGAATAGCTGCCAGGATATCTTCAGGGGCTTCCTGCCGGTTGGCCTTATAACTTTCGAAGTCCGTATGCCGCTCGGTTGGCGCTGCTGTATCAAAACAAACCGCCATGTGCGACGGCTTTTGTTTTGTCATAAGCTCAATTAATGTGTTGGTAAAGCCAAACTGGGAATTAGTATTCTTTCCTTTGGAAGTAAGACGCGGATTACGAATAAGCGCATAATATGCACGGAAAATAAGAGCAAACGCATCGAGTAAAAAGACTTTCTTTTCCATGACGCTAAGATAAGCCCACTCCGAACCTCTCCCAAAAGGGGCGGAAAAAATATCAGGCATAGGATTAAAAACACAAAAGCCCCGGTAGAAACCAGGGTATTGTGTTATCTAAAACTCTGCTTTGCTTGCTAAATTGAAAAAAAGGTTTGCAGCTTTATTATTGCTTAATACTATTGCTGGGATGAAACTTCTGTTGAACCATCAGCTTTTAATCCCAGGTATTTTTCCGGGTGGCTAACAGGTATGGTACCCACCACTGAAGCAGTTGACTGTGCAGTTTGTTCAGGTGGCGTTACAGCAGCTTTGTCTTTATGAATAAAATTCAGGTAGAGAGCAAAAAACAAAAGGTTGAAGGCGAAAAAGTTTGCAATGCGGCGGATGCGGCGTTTCATGGGTAATTGGATTGATCGGTTTGTAAATACGGAATTTGGTTCTGGCATCTAAAATAAAATAACATTTTAGATGATGCAAATCCTCGCTCGATATAATAACGCTTTTTCGAATATATACTTTGGCAGAGCTGGTAAAAGTACGAGTTGCTATTTCTTCATCTCTTCTAATTTCTTTTGCAATAAGAACATTTCATCCCGCAGCCTGGCTGCTTCCATGAAATCGAGATCCCGGGCCGCTTTTTCCATTTCTTTTTTGATCTTACTCACAGCTTTCTCCATCTGGGGGATTGTCTTATATTCTTCCTGGTCTTCGGCAGCTACAGTTACCAGGTCTTCATCCGGTGCAATGGCATAAGGGTTGGCCGGGTCATATCCTTTTATATCGAGTACTGATGTTTGCGCAAATACTTCTTTGGTAGATTTGATAATTGTTCTTGGCGTAATACCATGCTCAATGTTAAAAGCAATTTGCTTTTCTCTTCGACGATTGGTTTCATCAATTGTCTTTTGCATACTTTCGGTCATGCTGTCTGCGTAAAAGATAACAAGCCCATCTATGTTCCTTGCTGCCCGTCCTGCTGTTTGTGTCAATGATTTTTCATTTCGTAAAAATCCTTCTTTGTCTGCGTCAAGGATAGCCACCAAAGAAACTTCAGGAAGATCCAAACCTTCTCTTAATAAATTCACTCCAACCAGCACATCAATTTCGCCAAGTCTTAATTGGCGAAGTATTTCAACCCTGTCAAGCGTATGTACTTCACTATGGATATATTTTGATTTTATATTGATACGATGGAGATATTTATCCATTTCTTCGGCCATTCGTTTAGTAAGTGTCGTTACCAACACCCGGTCTCCTTTGGTCACTCGTTTATCAATTTCATCCAGCAGATCATCGATCTGGTTTACACTTGGCCTGATCTCGATCGGTGGATCCAGTAAACCGGTAGGGCGGACAACCTGTTCAACAACTACGCCCCCAGTTTTTTCCAATTCAAAATCATCAGGGGTAGCGGAAACATAGATAGTTTGGTTGAGCAAGGATTCGAACTCGTGAAAATTCAATGGCCGGTTATCCAATGCCGACGGTAACCGGAAACCATAATCAACTAAAATGAGTTTACGACTTCTATCACCTCCATACATACCGCTCACTTGCGGAATGGTTTGATGGCTTTCATCAACCATCATTATAAAGTCCTTAGGAAAATAATCCAGCAGGCAAAAAGGCCTTGTTCCCGGTCTGCGACGATCAAAGAACCTTGAATAGTTTTCAATACCATTACAATAACCGAGTTCACGTATCATTTCAAGATCGTATTCCACTCTTTCTTTTAATCGTTGCGCTTCAATCAATTTGCCAACGCTTTTGAAATATTCTACCTGCGCCATCATCTCATCCTGTATCTCGTAGATCACTTGTTGCATGATGTCTTTGGGCGCAACATAAAGATTCGCCGGAAAGATGGCGGCATCTTCTATTTTAGCGATGCGTTTTCCCGATACTACATCCATACTCTCTATCTCTTCTATTTCATCGCCAAAAAAAGTAACACGATAGCCGTAGTCGACATAAGGAAGATTGATATCAACTGTATCTCCTTTTACCCTGAACGTGCCCCGGTTGAACTCTAATGTGGTTCTGTTGTATAAAGAGTTTACCAGTGAATGAAGAAAGCCTTGTCGCGAGATAGTTTGTCCTTTATTGATGCGGATGATGCCATTCTCATAATCGGTCGGATTACCCATACCATAAATGCAACTCACACTTGCCACCACGATAATGTCTCTTCGGCCACTTAATAAACTACTGGTAGCTCTCAGACGAAGTTTATCCAATTCATCATTGATAGAAAGGTCCTTTTCTATATACACATCACTGACGGGCATATACGCTTCCGGCTGATAATAGTCGTAATAAGAAACAAAATATTCTACAGCATTTTCCGGAAAAAATTGTTTGAACTCCCCATAGAGCTGAGCCACTAATGTTTTATTGTGAGTTAATACCAATACAGGCCGCTGCACATTCTGAATGACATTGGCAATCGTAAATGTTTTGCCGCTGCCGGTAACACCCAGCAATACCTGGTATTTTTCTCCATTAAGCACTCCTTCCGTCAGTTGACGGATCGCATCCGGCTGGTCCCCTGCAGGAGGGAAAGGAGTATAGAGTTTGAAAGCCATAAAGGATTTGCAATTTAAGAAATAAGCGCAGAGCGTTAACGAATGATAACTCGTAAATTATTTTCCCAATTTCCGGTTAGTATAAAATGAATAGTCTGTCAATATCGCTTCATATTCTTCATGCATCAATGGCGAAGTCATTAAAAAATCTGCAGTGGCCCTATTGCAGGCAACCGGAATATTCCATGTAGCGGCGACTCTTAATAATGCTTTTATATCAGGATCATGTGGCTGTGCTTCCATCGGATCCCAGAAAAAGATCAGCACATCCAACTTCCCTTCAGCGATACTTGCCCCTACCTGCTGGTCACCGCCTAAAGGGCCGCTCAGGAATTTAGTGATGGGTTGATCAAGGGCTTTTTCAAGCATGGTTCCGGTGGTACCTGTTGCATAAAGTGTATGTTTAGCCAGGGTATTTTTATTATAAAAAGACCATTCGATCAATTCACTTTTTTTATTATCATGCGCTACCAGGGCAATGTGTTTGCGGCTGCTAAGTTTTCTTGTTGTCATATTAAAAGAATTAAAACAAAAATGTCTTACCAAAGGCAAGACATTTATTTTATAAAAATAGATTTTTTATTTCTTATTTGAATTCTGCACTCACAGTGATCTTTGGTTCTTTAGCCACTTTGCCCCCGTCAATAGATACTCCGGCAATACCAAAATCGGATAACTTAATCGAAAATTCAGCAGATGCATTGATCGACCCATCTTTTACAATAATAGTAGCAGGAGTTGAAAGTTTTTGCCCGATACCCCTTACTGTGAGAGTACCCTCAGTATTTACATGGTAAGTCCCATCCTTTGTAAAGTTCACGGCAGCAATATTTGTAATATTCCCCTTGTAAGTACAGGTAGGATACTTGTCAGAATCAAGCCAGCCGGGTCTATTGAAATGATCTTGCATGGAAGGGTTGGAGAAAGCAAAATTTTTGACTGTTGCTTCAAAAGCGAGCGAGCCATCAGTTGTATTGAAGGCAGCAATAACAGTTTTATTTTCTGCTTTCGGCAAATTATCAATTGCGGTGCTTGCGTCAAATTTAACTGTAGCGGATGTGGTAGTTTTCTTTTGGGCAAAAAGAGTTGTTGTAAAAACAATAAAGGAGAGTAAAAGGATTATTTTTTTCATTTGTTTATTATTTATTCAATGCACTTCGTTTAAAATCTATTTTCACAACTTCGAGTATATCGCTGAAAATGCCGGCGCTAAAACTTCCCTTTATAGAAACCGCATCACCCGGTCTAACTGTTTTCGGTTCCGAAAGATGCTGCTCCTGGAAGGCAAAAATGATAAATGATTTACTCGTCGTATCCATCATTTTAATATTCATAGTTGTATCGGCCACTTCTATTTCAGAAACCGTACCGTTAATAGTTATGATTTTGTCCTTATATTTTTCATTGGCTTCT
>CAWAWY010000006.1:0-724832 GCA_963785915.1 uncultured Chitinophagaceae bacterium
GCAACTACATAAATTAATAGCTCGATTAAAAAACTCATACCTTGCGCAACAATTCTTCTTTTTCTTTGATCCATGCGGTTTCCTAAAACCCCCCATTTTAACGTGTAAATTCGGAAAAAATTACCTTTTGTGCCAGTTGCTTAGTCAAATGCTCCACTTGATTGGATGCAGCGCCGTTCTTTCGGATTAACTAAAATATTTATCAATTACACAAAATGACGAACCTCCTTGTTTTCAGCCACCAACTGTTTGTTATCGTGTTCGAAAGTTCCGACGTCTGGCGCAATAATCGAATGCGCTCCTCGAGAAGTGCTTTTTGTTGCGAAGCTCCATTGTTGCCTGACTTAAGATCCTATAATTATTAGTTTATCCGAATCAAAATTAAATGTTAAAAATAGAATGTAATCATACCTGAATAGTTTTCTGCAGTTCTTCGCACTTTTCAATTAGCCCAGCACATTCTAACTGCTTTTTGCGGAATGCAGCCGCTTGATCTGACGCCCTCTTGTTTATGGTGCTACAATCATCTTCCAATTCTTCGATTCTATATAAATAATCAACCCGGCAGTGAGTTCACCCAGCGAAGCCATTTTTTCTTTTTGTACTAATTGTGACTGGCTTGCTTTTAACTCCTGCAATGTCACCTGAAGGGCTTCTTTTTGTTCCGACAGTTCACTGGTTCTGTCCCTGACCCGTTGCTCCAGCAATGTGTTTTGCTGCAGAAGGCCTTGCTGCTGTTCCTCGTGCATGGCCTGCAGGTTTTTGTGATATTGAAGCTTTTTACGCTGGTTGGAAATAAACACAACCAGGAAACTGACAAACAACAACAACATTGCCGATATGCCAATGACAACCCTAGATTGAATACTGATATCTAAAAGGACCATAAAATGCCTTGGTCAAAAATAGACAAAAGACGATAAAAGCGACATTATGCACATTCCAGATGTTTATCGCAAGATCAATATCCACGTTAAGCATCGGCCAATAAAACAGAAATACATAAAAATTTACGACCACGTAGAGGCTTAGCCCGGTTACAACCCAAAAATGAGGGCTCTCAAAAAGATTGCTGTTATCATCTTTTAATTCAGCCAGGTAATACAACATGCAAAATACCAGCAGGGCATAAGCCTCCGAAGCCAGCAGGTTACCGCTGAACGAATCATAGTTAAAAAAGTTTTCAAAGAAAATAAAGTTGATCAATATAAAGGTCACGGATAAGGCCACCATTCCTTTCTTTATTTTGCTAAAAGAATTTCGCTGCAATTTCACAAAATAGAAACTGAAGCAGGCCAGACGAACGACTGAATGCAGATTGTAAAATGGGTTATTGGTTAATACATAACCCGGAAGATGCTCATTGATGGTCACAATAATGTCAATGACGATGTTAATCAGGAAACCGATCCACAGATAAATGGTGACGGGCCGTAATGACGAAGGTTGCTGACGCCGGAACAAGAGGACAGAAAGAGGAATGATCATTGCCCATACTTCTGACCAATCAAGCACTACGAGTAAATAGTCACCTATTTTTTCCATAAAGCAAAAACGATTGCGCGTTTGAATGTAACCTGTTTTAATAATAAATATATTGAATTCAATTAGAATGTAATTACCTTGCTTGTGGTGCGATTTAAATTTTATTTATTTCAAAAACCAAAACTATGTGCCGCTATTTAATTCTTAACAGAATTTCATCCCTGCTATTCCTTATTCTCTTTCTGACGGCTTCTTTCAAAAACTATAACGAAGAGAAAAAGGGAAGTAAAAAAATAGTCCTGACTCCAAATCTTATTGCATCCCAACGAGACCAAAGTTTTCCGGTTCCGCTTACAGACTCTCTATACGTGTTAAAAATGGAAGGTTCTGTTTTCAGTGCGCTAAATACAGATAAGTGGGTTTTTAAATTTATATATGTCAGAGAAGATAGTTTAACACTTCGCTGCTGGTATGCTGACGGATTTTTGGGCCGCACATTCGCTACGCAGTATGTTTTTCAATTAAAGCCGACTAAAATAAACATTTTGAAATACTCAACGAATATGTATTTCGGCGATATAGTCCTGCAAAGGTCTGACGTTCGAAAAATCAAAAAACTGATAAAAGAAAAGAATGTCGAGACGGTGCTGTTTACACCCCAATTAAATCCGGGTACTCATTTGACATATACGATTACGCTGGAAACAGCCAATAAAACAATATTAAATGAAACTTTTGATGCAAATCCATCTCCTCCTAAGGGCTTTCAATAAAAACAGATCCCGTTTTTGATGACTGAAGTCTTTCTCCGGGGATCTTTGTAAAAGAATTGCCAGCAGTAGTGGGTTATTTGTTATCTTGAATAATAACCACTAACAGGCTGCTACATGAAAAAAATAGTTACTGCTATTCCCCTGGCATTTTATTGCTCTTTACTTTCGGCACAGAATAAAAATGTGGACGACAATTCAAATGACTATTTGCTTTGGAGCAGCGTCATCGCTGCTGCGATTGCTGTCACAGGATTCCTGGTGTACAGGTTTTTTAAAAGTACCGAAGAAAAAAAAGAACATCTTATTCCTATCATCAAAAAGATCTCGCCTAATCCATCTCACGGCCCGGTCTCAATCCAGATTGAAGGAAGAGCAACTCTGTTGAAGATTTTCAACATGAACGATCAGCCTCTTGGTTCATTTGCGATAATCGGAGGTGAAGTTCAGTTTGACCTTTCTTCTTCTCCGCGCGGCAACTATATCCTGGTTGCATACTACGGAGCGACACGATCAAATGCTATGCAATTGACACTTGAGTAATTTTTTTTATCGCACTAATTTTTCTTGATCATAACTTCGCCATTAACTAATTTTAACCGGCTCTTAAAAGCAATAAAAATAGAGTGATGCCAGGAAAAAAAACAAAGCCTGAAACGATTGAAGAGTACATTGAAGCAGCCCCTCTTGAAGCCCGGGACAAATTGCGCCAGTTGCATGAGGCCATACGTGCGGCAGCACCCGGAGCTAAAGAAGGATTAAAGTGGAGCATGCCTGCTTACTCTTATAAAAGAATACTTGTTACGTTTGCCGTGTTCAGGCATCATATAGGTTTTTACCCTACACCTTCGGCAGTAAAAGCTTTTACAAACGAACTGTCAAATTATAAAACCGCAAAAGGCTCCATTCAGTTCCCGCTCGATCAGAAATTACCATTATCTCTTATCCGTAAGATCACTAAACACCGTGTCAGGGAAAGTCTTAAAAGTGATAAGAAATGGAGGACATGAGAGGGTAAAACTTAGAAAAATTGGTGGAATAAAGATTTAAACGGCTTCACTGCATTTGAGAAATGTCAAAAAAACTTCCCGTAATTAATCGTGATATTTTTTAGTGACCTGTTTTTCAAACGATATCACATTAATCTGTCTCTAATACACATTGAAGGTAGTTTTACGATTGTTTCAGGGTAATTTCCGAGACATCTTTGCGTCAGATTACGAAGGGAGATCGAAACTATACTTCGAAAGAAGTGAAGCCCGAAACCCGGAAAAATCAGATACCCTAAAAACCGATTTTAAAAACAACCCCTAAAGAAAACAAAATGATCCGTATCTCTACCCTTTCTATCTTATTCGCTTCCATTTTATTCAGCACGTCAATAAATAGCCAGACTACTTATGTGAATAATGGCAACTCCGCCACGTATATCCTTTTTTCTGGTGATAGCCTGCATATTGCAAGTGGTACGTACACAGGTATTATCCTTAACTGGCAGGAAGGTGCTAAGATCAGTGTTGCTGACGGCGCTAACTTCAAACCAATTTTAAGCTATTACCTGGGTCGCATTTATGTATATGGAAGTGCTACACTTAGCAGCATCAATGGACAGAGTTCTTCCTTTTATTTAAAAAATTACGGTAATATTACTGTAACCGGTGATACTTATCTTGGTAACAGCGCCAAATTAGAAAACAACTACGGCGCTACAATTACTTTCAATGGTGGCGTTAATTTCAATAATAGTACGCTCATCAATAACGGTACTATACTTGCAAAAGACGATTGGTATTCAGGAAGCAGTTCTGTATTAACTAATAATAACCTCTTCACGGTAGAAGGAAATCTTCAAGTCAACGGAAGTGTTTCAACAAACGGGGGGACTTTTTATACAAAGAAAAAACTTACGCTGAGCAATGCTACTTTCACTAACACGTGCAGAACCGCTGCTGACGCTACTATAGAAATAAACAATTCAACAGTTAATAACGATGGTTTATTCTGGGCATCGAACGCGACTCATAACTCACTTATCACAAACGGAGGCACCATTGTGAGCACCATTAACGGGAGAATAAAGAGTGTGAATTTTGTCAACAACGGAACGATCTCCGGAAGAGGCTTTCTATATTTCACGGGTACCACTACTAACAATGGTGGCGGAAAGATCGGCAAAAGTGGTACTACTTCGGATACCTTAAAAATATATGATGTTACCAGAACCAATAACAATGGAATTTTTGATAACCAATGGGGAACTATCTATCCCAATACCAAATACGTTGCTTTTACAGCGCCTGACACTGTCTACGCATACCCTTCCTGCGCCATGCAGTACATTTCAATGATGACTGTATTACCTGTAAAGTGGAACTTCTTTACGGTAAATCTTTCAAACAATATTCCTTCTATCTCATGGTCATCTGAACAAGAGGAAGGAACTTACTTCGAAATTCAGCGCAGTTATAATGGAACTGATTTTTCTTCTGTCACTGTTACTGCATCAGAAACAGGTAAAACGAATTATAGTTACGATGATCGCAATGTAAATACAGATGCTGCTATCGTTTACTATCGTATCAAAGCTATCGAACGCAGCGGCGCACAGAAATTCACTGAAGTAAAAACGATCCGTTTCAACAATAAGCAAGGCGTTTCTGTACAAACAGCACCTAACCCTTTTACAAGCCAGTTCAGCATCAATTACCAATCAGAAGAAAAAGGAATGTTGGTGATCAAAATTTATAGCCTGAACGGTCAATTACAAGCGACGAAAGCATCTTCAGTAAGCAAAGGCTTTAACAGCGTCGCGGTGACCGAAGCAGCTTCCCTGGTAAAAGGGATCTATGTGGTCCAATTAAGCTCAAATGGCAAGATGGTAGCATCTGAAAAGATCGTGAAGCAATAAATAAAACAAGCCAACATCAACCACCAAAACCGGGAATTATCATCCCGGTTTTCTTTTTTCTATGCTTTTAAAACCAGTCAAACTTTCTTTTCAAAATAGTGTATTTACTATTGCATTAGAGTAAATCCTGCAATATGTTTGCACCAGATTACAACGTACGATTGCGCAGAAAGAATAGTAGTAATAACATTTTTCAGAAGAATCAGCCGCACTGAAACTAAATAGCGGTATCAAAATATTCAACTTGGACGGTTGAAAGACGAAATAACGGTCACGCCTAAGACGGGACCGTTATTCTTTTTTATAGTAACCAGAGTTGTTTGTCAGAACGGTTTCAGCTTATACTTCTGGTTATATTTTTCGTTGAGAATTTTATGCTTGTCATTGAGATCGATCTTTCTTCCCTGGATAAATGCATCAGTGATAATACTCGTTTTCATATCGAGGATATCGCCTTCGCTAATGACGATATTAGCGTCCTTTCCCACTTCTATACTCCCGGTCTTGTCGCTTACTCCCAGGATCTTTGCAGCATTTAACGTGATTGCCTGGAGAGCTTCTTCTTTGGTCAGGCCATAAGCAGCGGCGGTACCCGCATTAAAAGCAAGGTTGCGACCCCTGGTTTGTCCGTCATCGTCACTAATGGAAAATAATACCCCAGCCTTTTGCAGCATTGCCGCTGTTTTAAATGGTTGATCAACGTCGTCGTCTGCCAAGGTCGGAAGACTGTGCGGCTGATTCAATATAACAGAAACATTATTTTGTTTTAAAAGATCGGCTATCTGCCAGCTGTCCGTACCGCCAACTATCACAACATCAAAGCCGAATTCCTGGACAAAATCCAATGCAACCAGCATTTGCTTCACCGTGCTGGCATGAACGTATAATTTCTGGGTTTTATCAAATAATCCTTTTACAGCCGCTAATTTCAAATTGGTTTCATCATGAGCCGGCGCATTCGCATAGGCTTTAGCTTCCCTGAAAAAGCTTTTGATCTCATCGATCTTTTCAAGACCTTCTTTGACCGGGTCACTTTCGCCCTGTGGTCCCGATCCCCGACGACCACCGCCACCGCCACCGAATCCGCCAAACCGTGCACGAGGCATCATAGATGGCATGTTGAGGTGAATACCTTCATCAGTTTTATAGGCGGCATCATCCCAGTTCCATGCATCCAGTTGCACAACCGATGAACTGCCGCTGATCGTTCCTCCCTGCGGAACAATATTCGCAAGCAATATGCCATTCGAACGAAGGGTGTTGATCACTTTTGAATCTGTATTGTAAGCAACAAGTGAACGGACATTGGGATTCAGGTCACCGATCTCCTGCGCATCATTGGTAGCCCTGACGCTGCTCACTTCTATCAAACCAAGACTGCTCACCGGCAGGATCAGGCCGGGATATACTTGCTTACCTTTTGCATCAACCGTCGTGGCACCCGCAGGCACCGCAACGTCTTTTCCTACTGCAGCTATTTTACCGTCTTTAATCACAATGGTTGCATTTTCTATTACCTCGCCATTTCCTTTATGAACAGTAGCATTAGTAATGACGGTTGTTGTAGTCTGTTTTGGAGCCGGGTAAATTGTTTCCTGGGCCATGCCGTTGATAAGGAAACAAACAGATACCAGGCTGAAGAATATATTTTTCATTGCTGATTTTTTAATCGTTATTAATGTCATCCGTTATGATATCCAATATGCCATGCTTATGCCCATCTTCCATACAGCTATGAATGATTTGGTAGGTAGGCTGTGCCGGTATCACAGGAGCCCCGCTTCTTTTTTCACTATTCATCTTTTTGATAAGCCTGGCTCTTTCTGCATCCACCCATTTTTGTTTTTCAGCATCTTTTGCCCTATCGAAATAAATAGTACCATCCACGATAGTGTATAAAGATTTTGCATAAATGCTTAACGGGTGATCGCTCCACAAGACAACATCGCCATCTTTTCCAACTTTCAGGCTTCCTACCCTGTCGTCCACATGCAGCATCTTTGCCGGATTCAATGTTACCATTTTCAAACACTGTTCTTCGCTAAGTCCGCCATACTTCACACTCTTTGCAGCTTCCTGGTTCAGGCGGCGGGCCATTTCTGCATCATCTGAATTGATGGCCACATTTAATCCCACCCTTGTCATGATCGCTGCATTATAGGGAATAGCATCCTCCACTTCCATCTTATAGGCCCACCAGTCTGAGAAAGTAGAAGCATTGGCACCATGCTCTTTCATTTTATCAGCTACCTTATAGCCCTCAAGTATATGAGTGAACGTATTGTATTTATATCCCATCCTGTTGGCGACATCTATCGAGGTCATTATCTCGCTTTGCACATAAGAATGGCATGTAATAAAGCGTTTCTTATCCAATATCTCAACCAGTGCGTCCAGCTCAAGATCACGCCGCGGCACCTGTAAAGAAGTAATTGGTTTTTTTTCTTTGACAAGTTTTTCTTTTGCAGCATTATAATCGGCCCAGGCTTTTTTATAATCTTTTGCTCTTGTAAAAGCATCTACCAATACCTGTTCTACGCCCATTCTTGTATCGGGGTAGCGATTATTACCTCCCTGTATGTTAAAGTTGGAACGCTTTACATTTTCACCCAAAGCAAATTTGATAAATCCATCAGCGCCTTTGAATTTGAGATCATCATCATCGGCGCCCCAGCGTAACTTAATAAGCTGTGTTTGTCCACCAATAACATTCGCCGAACCGTGAAGGATATGTGAGGTAGTCACACCGCCACTCAATTGACGATATATATTGATATCATCCGGATTCAGATTGTCAGCAATCCGAACTTCAGATGTCACGCTTTGACCGCCTTCATTGATCGAAGAGGCAGCAATATGAGAATGCTCGTCAATGATACCGGGAGTGACATGTTTGCCGGTGCCGTCAATCACTTTTGCTGATGCATCCGATAAATTTTTACCAACTGCAGCGATCTTACCATTTTTAATTAATACATCAGCATTTTGTAAAACACCTTCCGCTTCGTTTGTCCACACCGTTGCATTCTTAATAAGGATAGTTTCCTGTTTCGGTTGCTGATCTTCTGTCCACCCATAAGGTTCGAATGGATAAACAACTTTTCCAATGACAGGCGCTTCTTTCTTTTTTGTTGTGTCAGGTTTTGGTTCAGCCGCTTTTACAAATGTGGCAGTCCATGTAAATGCATTTCCTGATGAATCAATACCGGTTCCATTCCAGCTTTTTCCGTTACTAAATCCACTCAACCGTGTGGCTGATGCCGGTAAAGCTGTTTCACCACCGCCACGTCCACCAAATCCACCGGGCCTCTGTCCTCCGCCGCCTTCTCCACCTTGAGGTCTTTGCCTTCTCGTCATCGGCGCATAACTCAGCTTAACTACTTTTCCATCATAACTGAATTTGGTATTTAAAGTATCCTTACCAAACATAGTAAGTGAGTTACTGCTTTTTATGTCCAATGTATAATTCTCAGCGCCGGCTGGATAATTTACTTTCAGATCATAAGTGCCGGCAACATTTGCCGCGGCTTCATCTTTTACTTCATATTTTATTCCCTCTACCCAGTTCTGATAGATATTTGTTTTTTCATTGAACGGAGAACCTGATGTGATCAAAAAATTTGCAAGCTTGCCCGCTTCAATGCTTCCGACCTGGTTGTAGATCCCTAAAAGCATAGCGGGAGTTTTCGTCAATGCGTCCATTGCCTTTGCTTCACTGAGCCCGTACTCAATTGCTTTACGAAGGCTTGTCCAGAATTGGTTAACGTTTCGCAGGTCAGCAGTAGTTAAACAAAAAGGAATTCCCGCTTTTTCGAATGCAGCAGCATTAGTTGGCGCAAGTTCCCAATGTTTCATATCGTCCAGCGAAACAAACCGCGCATCATTTGGATCTTCCACATCCTGTGCCTGTGGAAAATTGAGCGGCAGGATAAAGGTTGCATTAGTTGCTTTCATTTCTTTGATGCGCTGGTATTCATCCTGTCCAGCTTTAATAATATATTGAACGCCGAATTCATCTCCTATCCTGTCAGCCCGCAGGTCATTCCATTTACTGTTGGCTTCAAATATTTGCGGCAGGCCTTGCTCATCATTCCATGCCTGTAAAGTAAGATTTACTCCTTCATCGACGGGCTTTGTTTTATACCATTGAGCATCCAGGTATGACTGGCGCAGCAAAGCGATCATGCCCATCATTGAACTGGGATAGCTTTGTCTTGAAGTTCCTTTGTTAAATGAATAATGAGCCGAAGCTTTTTCTTTAACGATAACAAGGTTCTCATTTTCATCGGCAAGAGTTACAACAGCACCTGTACCGCGGGCAATACCATCTTTTATATGCGAGAGTACGGTACCAAAGCCTGCTTCACGCAAAGGTTTTGCTTTTGTATCATCCACAGCAAACACTTTATAAGCATCGGCCGTACTTTTCAATGCGTCGTTCCAGCCATAAGCGCCTTTTGTGCCTGCATCCAGTTGTGGTTGCTGACCGGGTGTAAATCCACCGCCGCCAAAACCGCCGAAACCACTTGTCGCCTGCTGGGAAGGCATGCCATAATCAGAATAAATGTCAATAAAAGATGGATAGATAAATTTTCCGCTGCAGTCTATGGTTACTGCATCTTTCGGAACAGGAACACCGGCACCCACTGCGATGATCTTTCCTTTGCGGATGACCAACGTCGCGTTGTTCATCGTGGTTTGTCCATCTTTAATAATTGTCGCATTGGTAAATGCATAACAACCTGCCCGGTTATCGGCCACACCGTTTGCCGGAAAGGTTTGCTGGGAGAAAGCCGCTACTGCTATTAAATGCAGCGAAGCGATCCACCCAAGTCTTTTTAAACAGGATCTTTTTCTCATTGCAGATATTTTAAATTTTTGAAGTGAACGGAACGGGATCGTCTCAGATAAGGAGTTCGAATTTAGGGCAATTGGAGTAAATAAGAACGACCGTTGATAAAGTTAGCCTGGAGCCATGTCCGGAGCCAGGAGTTTGGTGCTATCGGATAGCAATAATTTCAACGAAATTCTAAAATTTTTCACTCCCAATTGCCGACCCTGAACTCCCGGCTCAAAATATTACCTTTGATTACATAATATATATCTATGGCTGCCGGTTCACTGACGATGCTTCCCGATTTTTCGCTGTCTCCACGTATTGACCAGGTAGGCGCTGAGGAAAGAGCGTCACGTTTTACCAAACGCAGTATTAAAAAAGAATCTAAACTAAATGGTCTGAAGTTAGTGTTGAATATGATTGACCTTACCACGCTGGAAGGGAAAGATACCGACGGAAAAGTAAAACAGCTTTGCTATAAGGCGATGCACCCGCATGATGCGGTTCCGGATATTCCAACGGTGGCAGCCATTTGCGTTTACCCTTCGATGGTGAAAGTTGCAAAAAAAGCATTAGGTGACTCGGGGATTAAAGTTGCCTCTGTCGCTACAGCATTTCCAAGCGGACAAGCCCCAAAAGACGTAAAGATCCGGGATACAAAATATGCCGTGAATGAAGGTGCAGATGAAGTGGATATGGTGATCAGCCGCGGTAAATTTCACGCAGGCGAATACAATTTTGTTTTTGATGAAATAGCGGCCATAAAAGAAGCATGTGGCGAAGCAAGATTGAAAGTCATTTTAGAAACAGGCGAGCTTGGAACATTTGATAAAGTGAGAAGGGCAAGTGATATTGCCATGCATGCAGGTGCTGACTTTATTAAAACATCTACGGGGAAAATTCAACCGGCAGCAACCATGCCGGTTACGTTAGTAATGCTGGAAGCGATCCGTGATTTTTATTATAAAACGGGAAAGATGATAGGAATGAAACCGGCGGGTGGTATTTCGAAATCTAAATTGGCTTTACATTATTTAGTGATGGTAAAAGAAACTTTAGGCGAAGCATGGCTGAATAATGAATGGTTTCGTTTTGGAGCGAGTAGTTTGGCAAATGATGTGTTGATGCAGATCGTGAAGGAGAAAACCGGGGTTTATCAAAGTGCGAATTATTTCAGTGTGGATTAGAAGCCCCATCCCGACCTTCCCCTTTAGGGAAGGCCACCAGCACACAGCGCTCACTTTTCGAAAATGCTGATAATAATGAGGGATTTCGGAAATGGACAGTAGAGATATAAAGCTGATGTGGTAGTTATGAAGATTATTAAAGAGATGCAGTGCCGCTCCTTCTCTTTTGGAGAAGGAGATGGAGGATGAGGCCTCCTGAACAAGGGACAGGACGATGAAGTGAGTGACACAACAGGTGATCATCCGTGTTAATGTCGCTGGTTATATAAAAAATTAATTTATGCCTGTAGCAAAGAAGAAGACACAACAAAAAAGCAACACGATCAAATTGAAATTTGACACGTCCTGGTCGTATGCACCGGCGCCGGAAAGTAAAAGCGCTGCTACTATTAATAAGCAATATGAACTTTTCATAAATGGTGAATGGCAGAAACCATCAGGCGGAAAATATTTTGATACCATTAACCCTGCTAATGAAGAAAAGTTGAGCGAAGTAGCTGAAGCAAATACGGCTGATGTTGATAAAGCGGTAAAAGCAGCAAGGAATGCGTATGAAAAAGTGTGGAAGAGAATGCCTGCAAAGGAAAGAGCTAAATATGTTTTTCGCATTGCGAGAATAATACAGGAAAAGGCAAGAGAACTGGCGATCATTGAATCATTAGACGGCGGCAAACCGATTCGTGAAAGCCGTGACTTTGATGTGCCGACTGCTGCTAACCATTTTTTTTATTATGCAGGATGGGCCGATAAACTCGAGTACGCATTCCCTAACAGAAAAGCAGAACCATTAGGTGTAGCGGGACAGATCATTCCCTGGAACTTTCCATTATTAATGGCTGCATGGAAAATTGCCCCCGCGATTGCGACCGGAAACACAGTCGTATTAAAACCGGCGGAAACAACTCCGTTAACTGCATTGAAGCTGGAGAGATCATTGAAGAATCGGGATTGCCTCCCGGTGTTGTTAATATAATAACAGGCGCTGGTGAAACAGGCGCTGCCATCGTTAATCATCCTGATGTAAATAAGATCGCATTCACCGGTTCTACGGATGTAGGAAAAATTATTCAACGAGCTATTTCCGGAACAGACAAGAAAGTAACGTTGGAACTAGGTGGTAAGGCTGCGAATATAATTTTTGAGGATGCACCGATTGACCAGGCGGTCGAAGGTGTGATCAACGGAATTTATTTTAACCAAGGTCATGTGTGTTGCGCCGGTTCAAGATTGTATGTACAGGAATCTGTGGCGAAAGAAGTAATAAGGAAATTAAAAGACCGTATCGAGTCTTTGATCGTTGGCGATCCGTTGGATAAGAACACAGATATCGGAGCTATCAATTCAAAATCACAACTGGCTACTATTCATAAATACCTTGACATTGGCAGAAAAGAAGGAGCGGAAATGTATGAAAGCAGTTGCTCATTGCCGGGTAATGGATTTTGGTGCAGACCTACTTTATTTACCAATGTTGCACAAAGCAATCGCATTGCACAGGAAGAAATCTTCGGGCCGGTGTTATCAGTTCTTACTTTCAGAACAGAGGATGAAGTGATAGAAAAGGCAAACAATTCACCGTATGGATTAAGCGCCGGTGTTTGGACGGATAAAGGCTCAAAAATATTTAATATGACAAAAAGAATGAGAGCCGGAGTAGTATGGGCCAATACATTTAATAAGTTCGATCCATCTTCTCCATTCGGTGGTTATAAGGAAAGTGGTTTTGGAAGAGAAGGTGGTTTACATGGATTAATTGCGTATGTGAATCTTGTAGGTTAGTTGGCCACAAATGATCACGAATTAAGACGAATAAGGCATTCAAGGAACAAAAGTTCGTGTCCATACGTGCGTATTCGTGGCAAAAAATAAAATCATGGAAAAATCAATTAAAAAATCTTCGTTGACGATCAGTGAGAATGGTTTAGAAAAGAAAACTCCTTCTAAAAGATTGGAAGTTTTAAAGACATATAAAATATATATCGGCGGTCAGTTCCCAAGAACGGAGTCAGGTCGTTTTTATATTCCAATCAATGCTTCAGGAAAAAAATTGGCGAATGTATGTCTTAGCTCCAGGAAAGATTTTCGCGATGCTGTTTTAACCGCAAGAAGCGCTTTTAGCGGGTGGAGCGGTCGGGCAGCATTTAACCGGGGACAGATTCTTTATCGCATGGCTGAAATGCTCGAAGGAAGAAAAGCGCAGTTCATTGATGAATTGATGCAGCAGGATTCATCAAAAGGTAAAGCGGAAAAAGAAGTGAATCTTGCCATTGATCGTTTAATATATTATGCAGGCTGGTGCGATAAATACCAGCAATTATTTAGTGCCGTTAATCCTGTCGCATCTTCTCACTTTAATTTTTCAGTGCCAGAACCAACCGGTGTTGTTAGTATAATTGCTCCGCAGGGTGATTCATTGCTGGGACTCGTTTCAGCCATTGCCCCCGTTATTACAGGTGGTAATACTTGTGTTGTACTTGCTTCTGAAACCAAGCCATTGTGTGCCGTCACATTTGCAGAGGTCTTAAATTCTTCCGATCTGCCTGGCGGAGTTGTCAATATTTTAACAGGAAAAGTCAGCGAATTAGCTTCCTGGTTTGTCGACCACATGGACGTAAATGCAACCATCTATTGCGAAAAAGATTCTATAACAAAGAAAATGATGCGGGAAAAATCAGCACTGAATCTCAAGCGTATTACGTTCTATGATAAAGTGAATTGGTACCAGGAAGAAGGACAATCTCCCTATTTTATCATGGATACACAGGAAATAAAAACGACCTGGCACCCGGTTGAGAATATTGCAGGCGCCGGAGGTGGTTATTAGTTTCAGATTTTAAATCCTAAATTTCAAATCGCAATATTTTTTGGTAGACTTTTTGAATAGATGATCAGCATGAAAAAATTTATTTTTCTCATTTTCGTAGTTGTCAGTATAAAATCTTTTAGTCAACAGGATAGTACGTTATTCAGAACTCCGGATAGCAGCTCGATCGTTGTTCATAAAGACCCGCGCATTGATTTGCTTGTAAAAAAACAGGCGCAGATAAATGAAGAAACAACCCGCGAAGCCCGCAAGTCCAGCAAAGGTTTTCGCCTGATGGTTATTAGCACCAACAGCCGGGATGAAGCCATCGCTGCGAAGACCAAGATCTATACTTATTTTCCCGAACTAAAATCCTATCTCTGGCATCAATCTCCTTATTATAAATTAAAAGCCGGCAATTTCAGAGACAGGAAAGACGCTGAGGCTTACCAGAAAAAATTAAATGAATATTTTCCCAAAGGCGTTTTTATTATGAATGATATTGTGGAGCTTCGCCCGGATAAGAATACAGAAGAAGATTTGTAAAGCGACGTCCCCCTGACTTCTCAATGTCATTAGTAATCCATTTCCCGGTTTCGATCTTGTCGTCAGGCATGGATTGTTTATTTTTACGGCATGCTACAAAAGATAAAAGCTCTCGCAAATAAATATGCTGCTGAATTTATCGAAATAAGACATCATCTTCACTCATATCCTGAGTTAAGCTACCAGGAATTTGAAACATCCGGCTTTGTGCAAAACAAATTGACGCAATTTGGAATTCCATTTGAAATAAAAGCAACGACAGGTGTAATAGGATTAATCAAAGGAATTAATCCTGACAAAAGGATAATTGCCTTGCGTGCAGACATGGACGCATTGCCAATAAAAGAAGAAAATGATATTATTTATAAATCAAAGAATGAAGGAGTGATGCATGCCTGCGGACATGATGTACATACAACCTGTTTACTCGGCGCTGCAAAAATTCTGAACGAATTAAAAAGTGAGTGGGAAGGGACGGTCAAATTGATCTTTCAACCAGGGGAAGAAAAAAACCCGGGTGGCGCTAGTTTACTGATCAAAGAGGGAGTATTGGAAAACCCGGCGCCATCCGCCATTTTTGGATTGCATGTTAATCCGGTCTTTGCCCGTAGGTAAATTAAGTTTCCGGAGCGGGAAGGTAATGGCCAGTGCTGATGAGATCTATATAACTATTAAAGGTAAAGGTGGCCATGCCGCGGCTCCGCACCTTTGCATTGATCCTATATTTATTGCTTCACATCTTATTGTTAGTTTACAACAGATCGTCAGTCGTAATAATAATCCTCATAATCCTTCCGTGCTCTCTATTACTTCAATCCAGGGAGGTACCACTACTAATGTCATCCCGGGAGAAGTAAAACTAAAAGGAACCTTCAGAGCCATGGACGAAGAGTGGCGTTTTAAAGCACATGGACTTATTCGCAAACTGGCAACCGAACTTGTTCATAGCATGGGTGCCGGGATCGAGCTGCTGATTGATGTCGGTTATCCTTCTGTCTATAATGATGAAACATTGAATGAAATGGCAAGGAAAAAAGCAGACGAATTCATTGGTGCCAAAAATGTGGAAGAAACAGAATCGCGGATGGGTGCGGAAGATTTTGGTTATTATACGCAGGAGATACCCGGATGTTTTTTCCGGCTTGGTGTAAAAAATGAAAAGAAAGGAATTACTTCAGGTGTGCACACTCCCACTTTTAACATTGATGAAAACGCTATTGAGACCGGTATGGGAATGATGGCGTGGCTGGGAAGCAGTGTGGAGTTTAAATCAACTGTTCGATAGTCTTTTAAGGAAATCTTCTTTACGACGTGTGGATACTTCCAGTTCCATTCCATCAATCAGCACGATTGATCCTCCTTTGCCGCGATTATAACTCTTTATGTAGTCCAGGTTAACAAGATGAGAATTATGTACCCGGTAAAAATTGTGATCTACCAGCATTTCTTCGAATTCTTTTAGCGTTTTCGCTACCATCAGCTTTTGCTTATTCTCAAGATAAATGGTCGTATAGTTGCTGCTGCTTTCACAGCGTATAATGTCTTTGGCGTCAAAAATTTCAAAACCGCTGCTCGTCGGAACTATAATTCGCCCGGATAAATTCTTTTGAGGTTGGGTATTATGCAACAAAACTTCTAACCTTTTATCATTACTCTGCTTTTTACTTTCATTGAATTTATCCATTGCAAGTTTCAGGTCATCCCTGTCAATAGGCTTAAGCAGGTAATCCAATGCACTGAATTTAAAAGCCTGCACGGCAAACTTGTCATAGGCCGTTGTGAAGATGACTTCAAAATCGGCCTTTCCAATTTCTCTAAGCAGATCAAAACCGGTTTTGTCATGTATCTGTACATCCAGGAAAATAAGATCGGGTTTCAATTCATTTATTAACTTATATCCATCCGCAACAAAAGTAGCTTCGCCTCCTAGCACAACTGAATTCGAATAGTCTGTAAGCAAAAACCCCCTCAACCGGTCTATGCAATGCTGTTCGTCATCAACGATAATTGCTTTTATCATATATAACTCTTAAAAACTTAGTTCCAATGGGAGCTTCAATTCGGCCGTCAATCCCTGCGGTTTATCGACCAGTTGAACGGTGGCTAGCCGCATCTTTCAGTTTGTTCAAAATGTCAATTCTCGCTTTCGTGATCTTCATACCAAGCGATTGTTTTTCCACATCTTTTATGAGAGATGCCTTTGCTCTTCCTACTCCGTCATCATCAATTTTACAATGAAGCATCTTTCCTTCTTTCCTGATGTCAATAATAATATGACCCATTCCTTCTTTTTTGGCAATGCCATGCCAGATACTGTTTTCTACAAACGGTTGAAAGATCATGGGAGGCACGAGTGTATTTTCCTTATCAATTTCTTCTGCTACTTTTATTTCGTAAGTAAACTTACTGTTCAGCCTTTTGGCTTCAAGTTGCATATAAAGATCAAGTGCTTTCAGGTCATCGCTGAGAGGAATAGCTTGCCGTTCTGAATTTTCCAGCGTCATACGCATTACTTTCGCAAATTTGGATAAATAATCATCAGCTTCTTTGGAGTTATTTTTAGCAATATAATCGCTGATAGAATTAAGCGAATTGAAAATAAAATGTGGGTTCATTTGCAGGCGCATTACTTTCATTTCTGTATCGGTTATCTGGGTTTTCAGCTCTGCGTCATTCTTTTTAGCGATTGCATCACGCCGACGCTTATAAGAGAAGAAAAGTAATCCTGAGGCTATTAAGATAACACCGGCGCCTCCGAGTAAAAAATTGCGGGTGGTTTCCTGCTGTTTTATTTCGGCTGCATGCTGTGCATTCAGTATTGCCTCCTTCTTTCCCTGTTCAAAAAGCATTTCCTTTTTTACAATTTCCGATTTATTTTCTTCATTCGTCATGCTATCCCGGGCGACAATGAAATTTTTATAAGCGGTCAGCGATTTTTCAAACTTGCCTTGTTCTTTATAAATATCGGCAAGCATCTGGTAATTTTCTTTCTGGTATTGGACCGCCCCTACTTTAATGGCAATATTCAGGGATTCCTGTGCATACGGCTCAGCGACATTATACTGCTTCATTTTAATATATGTTTCACTGATACCAGCCAGCGATTGTCCCTTGATATTTAAATCATTCGCTTTTTCACTGAAAGGAATACTCTTTTTGAAATAGACAATAGCCGAATCGTATTCCTTTTTCCGGTTATATACTTCTCCCAGATTGGAAAGTGCATAACCTGCAACCTGCCAAAATCCGTCTGATTCAGCGATGGAAAGACATAATGTAAAATATTCCTTTGCCGAATCGATCACTTCCTTCCGGAGATAAGTTGTTCCTATATTCAGTAAGGCAATTGATTCTTCCATCGGAAAACCTAGATCCCGGAATAAAGAACGTGACTGTTGAAAATTAACCAGGGCCTTGTCATATTCACCTATTTGCAGTTGTATGATACCAAAATTAAGATAGACACTGGCATTAAATTTTTTATTATGCAATGGTTCGGCTGCCTTTAACGCCTGTTGCCCTAATTCAATTGAACGGATGTAATCACCGGTAACCTGGTAAATGGATCCTTTTTGTCGTAATGCTGCTGCTATACCCGGAAGCCAATTAATCTTCCTTGAAAGATTTAGTGCATCATCTGTAAAAAGCATGGCCTCCCGGGGATTAGTGTAGGTTGCTACACTTCCCTTCATAATTAAAAGATTAACTCTTACCGAATCCGCATCCGGATTTTTTTTCAGTATACTCTCAAATGAATCAATCATCTTGTCCGGCTGCTGCCCTGAACTGATAATGGACAGAAAGCATGCGACGCAAAGAGCAAATCTGTAATGCATATGGTTGGTTATGTTTAATGGCCCGGATGGTTGTAGGCAAAAGGTAAAACTTGTTTATCATTTATCCAGCAATCTCCCGCAAAAAATAAATGGCAACCTGCAAGAAATAGATGAAGGTTGACATCGTGGGGCTACTGGTTTAAGTTTGAGTTGTAATCAAGATTATTTTAATCTAAAACGAAACGACATGAAAGAGTATGAGGGCATAATAGAAGACATCGGTTACCTGGGAAAAAGATCCGGCCAGGGCGGCAAAATCACTTTTATAAAAATAAATAAACAAATTCTCCGGAATGTCGGCTGTCCGGATGATGTTTATGACTTTATGCACAGGGGTATGAATGTTACGATGTATGTACATACAATGCCAATTCTTGGGAAAGTTATTCTGGGCGTCAGAGACAGGAAGGACGGTATCAAGTTTATGGCTGGCACCATAGGAGTGATAGCAAGTTGCATCATGGCAATACTCGTTCTTGCGGTGGTTTTGGCAATTCCTGGTTGGTTGATCGGCATGCAGCTAAATGCTGTGATGCCAACCATGATCTTTTTATGTTTAGTAATGCCGGCAATCGCTTCGGTTATGCTGTTCATGAGCTATTTAAAAGCGCAGGGCGAATGATACTCCTATTAGAGCTATTCAATCTATCGCTGGGAATGATGTCGAATACTTTCTAAAAAAAGTAACGACAGATGTTGGTGAGTAAAGTTTGGGTTCTCCATCATGCATAGACTTTTCCGAATCAGTTCAGCATTTTGAAATATGATATTATCGAAGAAAAGCATTCTTTAAAAGAAAATAGCTATCTTGAGTTAACTAAATAACGACACTTTTCCTCCGGATCCTTGAACCTTAGAGTAGTCGTCTAGACTCCGCGAACCCTAAATCCATCCAATCATCTTTTAAAGAAATTATTTGTTCTCCTTATTGTTTCAATCGGGAGATTCATGGGGATCGTACGGTTTTTAAAGGCTTACGATGCTAATCGACAATTGTTGGACTAAAACAGAAAACAATTTAAAGGCCCATCTGTGTTCAAGCTGAAGCCTGGTCTTTAACCATATTATTTTATAATCAAAAATAGAATTATGAAAAAGAGAACACATGTTATTATGATACTGATCATTGCTATGTTTTCAGGATCACACGCAGAAGCAAATATATGGCGGGTGAATAATAATGCAAATGCCACAAATGGCTCCAATTTTGGCGGCACAATTTCTATTCCTGTTTTTCAGCAATTAATAGGCACAGGACCGACCAGCGCCAACGGATCAAATCTGGTTGTAGATGGCGACACCGTACATCTTGAAGGATCAACAGTTAACTATCTTGGTGGAAGCCTTGCAAAAAGGCTTGTTATAATTGGTCCCGGATATTTTTTAAATGAAAACTCCAACACATCCAATAACATGTTACCGGCGGTGATTGGTCATATTATTTTTGCAGCGGGCTCATCGGGCTCTCAATTGATAGGTTTACATGTAAGAGATGATGCAAATGAGGTAAAAATGGATGTAAGTGATATTTTGGTTAAAAGGTGTAAAATAGATCGTGCTGTTCATCTTTCGCCGGGAACATCTGATATTAGAATATTGCAGAATTTCTTTTCAAAAACAACAGTCAGCGCCATTGAAACCGAAGGCGGCGGCTTCCCAACAGATGTAATATTCAATAACAATATCGTACTAGGAACATTGGTGCTCCAGTCAAACTATACTATGCTTGAATGCAAAAATAATGTCTTCGCGGGCCTTGCCACTGGAGGAAATCCAACCTTGCTATTATATGCAGGCTCTTTCCAGAATAATATTATGACCAACCCCGGCGCTACGACAAATATTAACGGAGGCACTAACCTGAATGTAACCTACAATACAGGATCTTCTGCGTCACAATTTGGAGGTGGAACTGGCAATATTGTAATTGCAAATATGGCGGCCTCCCTGTTTGTCGCAACCGGCACCAGCGATGGCAAATACCAGCTTCAACCGGGATCTGCAACCGGCAGCGATGGAGCAACTGAAAGAGGCGCTTTTGGCGGTTCAGCCATTACCAGCCGCTACTCTCTTTCCGGTCTGGCGCCCATCCCGGTTATTTATGAAATAAATACCTCCGGCGTGGCGACACCTTCCGGGTTGGATGTAAACATCAAAGCAAAAACCATTAAATAAACCACCATGAAGAGGATATATCTTTTTCTTCTGCTAGTCGGGTTTCATTTTGCATTATTGGCACAAAATGTAGTATTATTTGAATATTTCATTGACACTGACGCAGGCTTTAATAATAATACAGTGGTTAATGTAACGCCGGCTGCTGATGGCACTTTTCCTTTTAATGTTGACCTTACCAATGTTTCGATAGGGGCTCATAAACTCTATATACGTACAAGGGATAATGACGGCGAGTGGAGCTTAACAAGCAGGAGAAATATAGAAGTAGTTCCTTCGTTTACAGATAAGAATGTAACAGCCGCTGAATATTTTTTTGATACTGATCCGGGTGTTGGCAATGCTACATCATTCAGCATATCGCCACAAACACCTGATATAACACAAAATTTTGTCGCCAACACTTCTTCATTGACACCAGGCAATCATAAATTGTATATCCGCACAAAAGATGACCAGGATAAATGGAGTCTCACATCCAGAAGGAATGTAGAGGTAATATCAAACAATGGTCCCCTGTATGTTTCGGGAGTAGAATACTTTTTTGGTGACGATCCCGGAGTGGGCAAAGCATCCTATATTAATTTTGAAACTCCGCTGAGTGACGGCACATTCAATTTTACAATTCCTGCCAGCGACATACCCAGTGGTGCGGATACGCTCTACATGCGGGTAAAAGACAGTACAAATAAAAACTGGTCGCTCACGGCATCGAAAATCAAATATTTTATCACAAGCAGTTGCCCGGAAAACGTTTGGCTTGGCGCTGTCAGCACTGATTGGCACAATCCGGCCAACTGGAATTGTAACCAGGTGCCTGACGCATCTACGGATGTAATAATCGTGAGTAATACCTCATACAGTTGTGAAGTCTTGACTGGTAATACTGCTGTTTGCCATAAGATAACGGCAGTACAAGGAGGAAATGTAAGAGTAAACAACGGGGCTACATTGACGGTCAGTGGCAATTGAGAAAGCGCTCATTGTTTGCAAAAAATAAACGAGCTGCAGCAGATAATAAACGGCGATTGCCGCTGATATCGAATCCAGCTATTTTCATTATGTCAAAAAGGTCACTAGTCTTAACATCAAACTAAAATCATGAAAAAGAATCAAATTTGCCTCATCTTGCTGTCAGGCTTCGTACTGATGAGCAGTTTACTTGCAGCACAGAAAGTCACTATCGAAGAAGTTCAGCAGCAATGCGCAAACCTGCCTTACGAAAAAAGAGTAAGATTATCTGTTTCCAGCTTCAATGTGGCAACACCCAAGGCCTCAGGACAATTTGGCGATGAATTGTCACAAATGCTTTCCAACGCACTGCAAAATGTAAATTGTTTCAATGTATTGTTAAGTGTAAAGGATTCAAAAGAACTGACCGACGAAATTGCTTTTGGCCAATCAGGAAATACTTCGGCGGGCTCAGCACCACAAACAGGAAAAATGAAAGGACCGCAGGTCATCGTAATGGGTAAAGTGACTGAATATGCTGAGGGAGCAAATACCGTAGGAGCAATCGGAATAAAAGTAGGAGGAAACAAAGCACATGTGGGTTTTATCATTCAATTGATAAATGCAGAAACAAGAGAGATCATCGAATCCAAATCTATTGAAGTAGATGGACGCTCTAATGGCTTTAAAGGAGTTTCACTTTTTGGCCTGCAAATGGCAGGCAGTATCGCCAATAAAGCCGTAGCCGATGCCTGCGAAAAGGGAATCATCCAGGCTGTTGAATTTATTGCTTCCCGGAAAGATAAGATGCCATTACCCGAGGGTAACAGCGGCGTCACCGTTTCAAAAAAATATGATGCTTCAAACTGCACATTATTAAAAGGTCCAAATGTGCCAAAGGTAATGGTCATTTTGCCCGAATTTCATATCACACAAAGGATTCCCGATCCAGCCGGCGAAACAGAGATCATCCGAAAATTAGTGGAAGCCGGTTTCCCCGTAGTTGATGCCGCCATGTATGCTTCTTTACGCGGTACTTCCAGGTTTGACGAAGCAGCTAAAGATCCTAAGAAAGCCGTATCCATTGGAAAAGAATTTGGTGCCGATATAGTAATTTATGGAGAAGCTTTCAGCCAGAGAACCGGGGTTCAAAATAATACCCAGGTTAGTTGCCGGGCAAGAGTAGAAGTAAGAGCAGTAAAAACCTCGGATGCCACTATTATAGCCACCAATGGACTTGAAGCCGGCGCATTGGACAATGCAGAATTTGTTGCAGCCAAATCAGCTTTGAGAAGCGCCGCAACGATGATATCAGATTATTTACTCGAACAATTCTGCTCGAAAAATATTTCGTTTGCCAAAAGCAATACTTCATCTTCTCCGACGTCAGGAAATAAAGCGATGAGTGTTACGGAAATCAGTGTAAGCAATGTGGATTATTCAAAAATGAAACCATTGGTTGACTTACTGGCTACAAAAGGAAAAGTATTGGAAAAATCCATAGCGAATGGTATCGGGTCAATAAAATTCGAACATACAGCCACCACTGATGTCGCAGAATTGATAGATAGTAAACTAAGCAGCAAATTTAGCATCAAGGATTTCGCGGCAGGTAAACTTACTCTGGAAGCAAAATAAACCTGGTCTTTGATCACAGAAAAACCGGCAAATTTTTGATGAAAGAATAGATTTGATCCTGGAAAAATAGCATACACAGCCGTACGACAATTTTCAAAAATAGAAATAGTCGTATGGCTTTGCTTTTTTTATTAAATAGCTTCCTTATATTAGTTTATATAGTATAAAGTATGATGAAGACCGTTCATATCCTCATTGATTAAACTCCTTTCGCAACTATATTTTTGTACCTTGCAGCCCCAGCAGATAAAATGTGAGGAGAAGGAATCATTCTAATAATCCAGTATGAACAAAAACGAATTGCGCAAACAACAGGCTCTGGAATACCATTCCAAAGGAAGGCCCGGAAAAATAGAAGTAGTCCCCACCAAAGAAGCAAAAACACAAAGAGATCTTTCACTTGCCTATTCACCCGGCGTGGCAGAACCCTGTCTAGAAATTGCAGCCAATCGTCGAAAATGTTTATAAATACACCGCCAAAGGAAACCTGGTGGCCGTTATCAGCAATGGTACTGCCGTTTTCGGACTTGGGCGATATTGGCCCTGAAGCAGGCAAACCGGTAATGGAAGGCAAAGGTGTGTTGTTCAAAATATTTGCCGACATAGATGTATTTGATATTGAGATCAATGAAAAAGATCCTGAAAAATTTGTACAGATCGTTAAAGCGCTGGAACCTACTTTTGGCGGCATCAATCTGGAAGACATCAAAGCGCCGGAATGTTTTTATATTGAAAAGAAATTAAAAGAGCAACTGAATATCCCGGTGATGCATGATGACCAGCATGGCACAGCCATCATCAGCGCTGCCGCATTACTGAATGCACTGGAAATTCAAAAGAAAAAAATTGAGAAAGTAAGATTTGTAGTGAACGGTGCAGGCGCCGCTGCCATGTCCTGCATGAAACTTATATGAATCCATTGGGTGCAAAGCAAGAAAATTTTTTGGTGTTTGACAGTAAAGGTCTTGTGCAATGCCGAACGAACCGACCTGGATGAAATTAAAAAAGAATTCATAACCAATAGCAAAGCCGATATACGCTGGCACAGGCATTAAAAGATGCGGATGTATTTATCGGTTTAAGTACAGGGAATGTGCTGACGCAGGACATGGTGAAGATCCATGGCAAAAAATCCTATCGTTTTTGCCATGGCCAATCCTGATCCGGAAATCAGCTGGGAAGATGCAACAAGCGCAAGAAAAGATATTATCATGGCACAGGCCGCAGCGATTATCCCAACCAGGTAAATAATGTATTGGGCTTCCCCTATATATTCCGCGGCGCATTGGATGTACGGGCCACCCAGATCAATGAAGCCATGAAACTGGCTGCTGTAAAAGCTTTGGCCGAACTGGCAAAAACTCCCGTTCCGGATATTGTGAATATGGCGTACAATGAAAAAACAATTTCTTTCGGCCACAATTATATTATTCCAAAACCACTTGATCCCACGATTGCTCTCCACTGTTGCACCTGCCGTTGCAAAAGCTGCCATGGAAAGCGGCGTGGCGCAACATCCCATTACAGATTGGGATAAATATATCAGCTGATCTCGATAAACGCCTTGGCCTGGATAACCAGGTAATGAGAGTAATCGGTAACAAAGCCCGACGTGATCCAAAACGAATTGTTTTTGCCGAAGCAGATAATATAAAGATCCTGAAAGCGGCCAAATCGTTTTTGATGAAGGTATTGGTTATCCGATTTTGTTGGGCGATGAAACAAAGATCAGGAATATCGCTGACGGCCAATGGTATTGATATTGAAGGTATGCCGATCTTTGATCCCAGAAGTGAGAGCACTGAAGAAAAGAGAAATGCATATATGCTGAAATATTTTTTGCGAAAAGGAGACGCAAAGGATTTAATGCATATGAATCAAAAAAAATAATGCGGGACAGGAATTATTTTGGTTGCATGATGGTGGAAAGTGGGGATGCCGATGCAATGATCTCTGGTCTTACAAAAAATTATCCTGATACCATCCGGCCGGCATTGCAGACCATCGGAACAGAAGAAGGGGTAAATAAAATTGCAGGCATGTATCTGATGCTTACTAAAAAAGGCCCCTTATTCCTTGCAGATACAACAGTCAATTTTAATCCTACTGCTGAAGAACTGGCAGAAATAACATTACTGGTCGCAAAGGAGGTTCGGCATTTCAATATCGTTCCCCGTATTGCCATGCTTAGCTATTCCAATTTTGGCAGCAGCAATTCACCGGAAGCAAAACTGGTAGCGGAAGCAAGGAAAATTGTAAAGGAAAAAATGCCTTCGCTTGATTGTAGATGGGGAAATGCAGGCCAATGTAGCTTTCAATAAAGAATTACTGAAAGAGAATTATCCTTTTTCTGAATTAGATAGATAAAGAAGTAAATACACTTATCTTCCCAAACCTCGCTGCAGGTAACATTGCTTATAACATATTGAAGGAATTGGCGATGCTGATGCCATTGGGCCTGATATTACTTGGATTGAAAAAACCGGTGCATATATTGCAATTGGGCAGTTCTGTGCGCAGCATCGTCAACATGGCACTGATAGCAGTAGTGGATGCGCAGATAAAATGTAAAAATACCTCCACAGACGAAATTGTAAAAAAATCACCACTGGTGGAAACGATTCAAAAAAGTAAGCAGGGATGTATAACGTTAATGCTATTGGTTAAAGCCATTCTTTGGTCTGTCAAATCCTTTGCCTTTTAAACTGTTAAACAATTTAATCTTTTCATCGTATTTTACATTGCTAAATTTCCTAATGACCTTAATCAATGACATAGGCCGTTACCTTTTGATGCTCAAAGGAATGTTTTCCAAACCGGAGAATGGAAAAATGTACTGGAAAGAATTCATGCATCAATGTTCGGAGATAGGTGTCGGTGCATTGGGCATTGTTGCTATCATTTCTGTTTTTATCGGTGCGGTATCTACATTCAAACTGCTTACCAGTTGGTCAGCTCCTCTTATTCCCCATTCTACCATTGCGCAAATAGTACGGGATACAGTGATACTTGAATTTGCTCCTACACTTATCTGTATTGTATTAGCAGGTGTAATAGGCAGTAAAATCGCCAGCGAATTAGGAAATATGAGGGTAAGTGAACAGATAGATGCATTGGAGATCATGGGCATTAATACAAAGACTTATCTGATATTGCCAAAAATAGTTGCCGGTCTTGCTAATGATTCCTTTGCTGGTTGTCATTTCAATGGCACTTGGGATCTGGGGTGGCACGGCTTGCAGCAACTATTGCATCCGGTATTATTTCCGGCTGAAGCATTTGACAAAGGATTGCATTGAAGTTTTATACCCTACAATGTATTTTTTGCATTGGCAAAATCATACACTTTTGCATTTATTATTTCCAGCATTCCTGCATTTTATGGTTATTATGTAAAAGGAGGTGCATTGGAAATCGGCCGGGCAAGCACCAAAGGCAGTGTAGTTGTAAGTTGCATTTACTGATATTATATTTGCTAGATTATATATTATCAGCCTGTCATTAGTTACCATGATGATAAGTTTGTCATGATTGAAGTAAGAAATATAAAAAAAAGTTTTGGTGAAAAAACAGTGATTGAGGATGTAAGCGCTGTCATGAAAGCCGGCAATGCAACTGATCATTGGCTCCAGCGGCAGCGGCAAAACGGTATTAATGAAATGCATGGTAGGTTTATTTGAACCTGATGAGGGAGAAATATTATATAATGGCACAGATTTTACTGCCATGAACACGGAAGAGAAAACCGAGATCCGAAAAGAGATCGGCATGCTGTTCCAGGGCTCTGCATTATTTGACAGCCTGACGGTAGAACAAAATGTAATGTTTCCACTTGATATGTTTACCAAATGGCCCTTACAAGAAAAAACTGGAAAGGGTAAACGAAGTGCTTGGCCGGGTAAACCTTAACGATGCCAATAAAAAATTTCCTGCCGAACTAAGTGGTGGTATGAAAAAAAGAGTGGCGCTGGCAAGGGCAATTGTACTTGAATCCAAAATATCTTTTTTGCGATGAACCCAATTCCGGTCTTGATCCGCAAACCTCATTGGTGATTGATAAACTGATCAAGGAAATAACAATTGAATATAACATCACCACCGTTGTAAATACCCATGATATGAACAGTGTAATGGAGATCGGTAATTATATTCTTTATATGTACAAAGGCAAGAAAGAATGGGAAGGCAATAACAAAGAGATCATCTTCAGTAAAAACCAGCGGTTGAATGAATTCATTTTTGCTTCCGAATTTTTAAAAGATGCCAAAGAAATGCGGATGCTGGAAGAAACAGGCAAAATGCCCAATGACCGAAATATGGATGACATGATGAAATAATCTTGCCGATAATCTGCTTACATGGATGTATTTAATAAATTCTTGTAAAACGTAACTATAATTAATTCCATTTGCAAATTGGCACATTAGACCATTACCCTTACTTTTGCCGAACTTTTTACATCACTGAAACAAGTATCATATCATGAGTATTCTCGTCAATAAGAATTCAAAAATTTTAGTACAGGGCTTTACAGGAACAGAAGGAACATTTCATGCCACACAGATGATCGAATATGGCACCAATATAGTTGGTGGTGTTACTCCCGGTAAAGGAGGAAATAAACATTTGGAAAAGCCTGTTTTCAATACAGTAGCAGATTGTGTAAAAGCTACCGGCGCAGATGTAAGCATCATTTTTGTGCCGCCTGCATTTGCTGCAGATGCAATCATGGAATCCGCAGAATGCAGGCATTGGGCTGGTGGTTTGTATCACTGAAGGCATCCCGGTACAGGATATGGTGAAAGTGAAAAATTATTTGATGGGAAAAAATACAAGATTAATTGGTCCCAACTGTCCCGGTGTTATTACTGCCGATGAATGTAAAGTGGGCATTATGCCGGGCTTTGTTTTTAAAAAAGGAAGAATTGGAATCGTTTCCAAATCAGGAACACTTACCTATGAAGCTGCTGACCAGGTGGCAAAAGCCGGTTTAGGTATTTCTACAGCAGTAGGTATTGGCGGTGATCCCATCATTGGCACTACCACAAAAGAAGCTATTGAACTATTTATGAATGATACCAGACACGGATGCAATCGTAATGATTGGTGAAATTGGTGGTGGTATGGAAGCAGAAGCAGCCAAGATGGATAAAAGCAAACGGAAATAAAAAACCTGTTGTTGGTTTTATTGCCGGACAAACAGCGCCTCCCGGTCGGCGTATGGGCCATGCCGGAGCCATTGTTGGCGGAGCAGATGATACAGCTGCCGCTAAAATGAAGATCATGACTGAATGTGGTATTCATGTAGTGAAAAGCCCTGCAGATATTGGTAAAAAAATGGCAGAAGTGATGTAAGTAAGCGAAAGTGCACTAGTAATTAATAATGTCTACTACATAAAGAAGCCTCTTCAAAAATTGAAAGCCTTCCGAAATAGTGAGGCTTCTTATTACCCTTAAAGTGTATAGTGCTTAATGAAAGTTACGGATATAACGGGCCAGATCATCTTTACTGCTGTTGAAACTGAATACGTCATATACCATAAAATAGTTTTTTTTATCAACAGTATTTGCATAGGCGCTTTTTGCAAATTCCAGTTTATTGTTTTCAAAGCTGAACAGGATCACTATTTGTTTTACCTGTGCGGATGTCAAACTGTTTGTTGTTAACAATCTGAGTAGCTGATTTCAACTTATTGGTTTCCAGCCATTCTTTATTGATAGATTGCCAATACCCTGCTGAACTCACGGTCATTCATTCCGCTGTTCATATCCATACGTGACTATCATAATCATCCCATCTGCCATCACGATCGTTATCATAATCACCAAAGTTGACATCGTGATCACAATCTTGTACCCCAATCACGATCCCATCTCCTCTGCTATTACAATCTGGATTTCTATCCATGCTTACCCTACCATTGAACGGTCAGTCCTGTGAACCGGTCAATAGAAATCAGCACATCTGTACGTGGCTTAGCGTAACGAAGCTATGTAAACACACCTGATACTTTTTCCCGAAGATGGTAAACAAACCGTTACTTTTTTGCTGGTAAATTTTAACCTTGTGATAACCTGCAGTTCAAGTCCTGGATGGTGACTGTATTGTCGTTTGGTTCAAACGTTCGCCATCAAGCACCACCGTACATCAGCGATATCAATTGATCTTACGTAAGCATACTTTTAGGTTTTGCATCAGCTGCAAAAATTGCAATGCTCAAGATCAAAGAAGCGAAAAGTGTAAAAATTTTTTTCATAATTTTGTTTTTAAAGTTGATTCAAAATTGAATTCACAGGTATAATTTCAAAGCACATGCCATCGTGCCAAAAATCAAGCAAGGAAAAGTTAAAGGGGCTGGTCAAAGAATTCGGAAAATCTGATAGTCCTTAACCAGTAAGCATTTCAGCGAATGTTATTTAAGGTTAATGAAAAAATCTTTTCATTTATCACAAAATAAAATACCCTGCAAGCGGTATAGGATGCTGTTAATTAAAAATAAATATTCGCTTCTTTATTAAACCTAAATAATCAATCATGTTCATCTCGGTCCATCACAAAATTTCTAATCCCGGTCAGTTCTGGGCATCAGCACAAAAAAATCTTCCTAATCTTCCTGAAGCCGGTGTACAACGTGTAGTAAACGTTTTCCCTTCTAATGATATGAGTGAGGCCACTTGTATTTGGGAAGCTGATTCCATAGATACACTGGATAAATATCTTCGCGACAAAGTTTTTGACTGGAGCCAGGATACGTATTTTGAGATCAACGCTGCTAACGCGATGGGGTTACCTTCTTAACAATTTTTACAAGCATCCCGTCCTAACTTCCTTTGGCGGCCTTCTGAGAAGGCCGCCTTGCTATTTTATGAAATACACAACGATTTCGCATCTTATGCTTGTATCAAGATTATTTACCTTGTCCACAAATTTAACCGCATGAATATGCCATTTCTTAAAATATTCTTAACCAGCTTTTTTTATTTGCCTTATTTAATACAAATACAATAGCTCAGCAGCCAATAAAGAATTATGAAAAGGAATGGAAGAAAGTGGAAGATCTTGTTAAAAAAGGACTTCCCAAATCTGCATTAGCGGAAGTAAAAAAGATATATACTCTCGCAAAAAAAGATGGTTTGGAGGTTCACCGCAGGATGCACAGATCATTAAAGTCACTGGTATATATGACGGGCCTGCAACGAAGAAACGGGAAGGACAATGAAGTATTTTCCATTAAGGAAATTGAAAAAGAAATTGCCGTAAGCAAAGAACCGGTTACTTCCAATTCTTAAAAGTTTGTTGGCAGATATATATTGGAATTATTATCAAGAATCCGCTGGCAACTATACAACCGAACTGAAACCGTTAATTTCAAAAAAGATGATATCGCAACATGGAGCACAGAAGATTTTCATAAAAAGATCAGTGAGCTATACCTCAGCATCAATCAAAAATGAAAAATTGTTGCAGCAAACAAAACTGGAACCTTATGATGCAATTATCATAAAAGGCAATGTCCGCCATCTCCGCCCTACCCTTTTTGATCTGCTGGCTCACCGTGCCTTATCTTATTTTGAAAATGATGAAAGGGATATCAAAAAACCAGCCTATGCTTTTGAAATTGACCAGGCATCAGCATTTGATCCTGCCGCTGATTTTGTGACAAGAAAATTTATAACCAAAGATTCTCTATCGCTTCAGCATAAAGCTCTTCTTATTTATCAAAAACTGATTGCGTTTCATCTCAATGATGCAAAACCCGATGCATTGATTGATGTTGACATTCAACGAATCGAATTTGTAAAAAACAAATCAGTCCACCCCGATAAGGACCAGCTTTATTTTAATGCAATCAATCATATTGCACATCAATATGAAAATTTACCCGCCGCATCACAGGCATGGTATCTTATGGCTGCTTATTATGAAGAAAAGGCAGGAGAGTATAAACCTTATGGTGATGCCACACATCGATTTGACCGGATAAAAGCAAAAGAGATTTGCGAAAGAGTTCTTAGCACAAAAAGATTCTTCTGAAGGAAAAATCAATTGCTTATAACCTTTGAACCAGATCAACAGCCAATCACTGCAATTCAGTATGGAAAAAGTAAACATTCCCGATCAACCGTTTCAGGGCTTTAATTGAATTACCGGAACTTCAACCAGCTTTATTTGCGCATAATCAAACCGGATGAAAAACTAAAAAAGCAAATGGAAAATCAATATGATGAAAAATACTGGCCGGCAATCATTGCTAGCAAAACCGATACAGAAGCTGGCAACAATCATTGCCAATGACCAACGATATGCAGGAGCATAGAGCGGAAATAAAAATAGATGCCTTGCCTGTTGGCGAATATCTTATTGGTCGCTTCGACTGATAAAGATTTCAATGATAAAAAAACCATTCTCGGTGCCAGGTTATTTTATGTTTCCAATATCAGTTATGTAAATAACGGACGATGATTATTTTGTATTGAACCGGGACAATGGCCAACCGCTTCCCAATGCTGCTGTGCAGGTATGGGAACATAAATATGATTATAAAACTTCTAAATACATTAAAGAAAAAGCCGGCGTTATAAAACAAATGCAAATGGTTTTTTACAATGGATACCGAAAGAAAGCAGACAATTATGGTATATCATAATTATTCTTAACTGTTGATATTACCTATAACAATGATCGCAGGTTATTTATGAAAGATTGATTTAATGATTATTATTATTATCCCAATGATACTACATTGAAGAACCAAAGCTGATACATCCATTTTTCTGTTTACCGACCGAAGTATTTATCGTCCCGGGCAAACCGTTTATTTTAAAGGCATTGTATTAACAAAAAATATTGAAAGACAAAGACGGAGATGTGTTGAAAGATTATGAAACAGCGGTTTATCTGCGCAATGCCAATTACCAGAATATTGATTCAATAAAACTAAAAACAAATGAGTTTGGTTCATTCTCAGGCAAATTTCAATTGCCATCAAGCGGGTTAAATGGCAATTTCAACATTTATACAAAAAATGATAACGGCTATGCAGGTATAAGGGTAGAAGAATATAAGCGACCAAAATTTTATGTGGACTATGAACCGATCAAAGGAACATATAAAGTAAATGATACAATAAAAGTAACCGGTATTGCCAAAGCTTATGCAGGTAATAATATTGATGGCGCGACTGTAAAATATCGTGTGGTTCGCCAGCCACGATTTATTTATCCCTGGTTATTCCGGCGTTGGTGGCAACCGCCAACTGAACAAATGGAAATAGCACATGGCGAAATAAAAACAGATAAAGATGGAAAGTTTATTATTGAATTCAATGCTATCCCTGATCTGAAGATTGAAAAAAAGTTTGAACCCGTATTTGATTATACAGTATATGCAGATGTAACAGATATAAATGGTGAAACAAGAAGCGGAGAAAAATCGGTTTCGGTCAGCTATAAATCTTTAATGCTGGAAGCGAATATTCCCGGCAAGCTTGCCGGTTGATAGTTTAAAAAAATTATCCATCCGCACAGAAAATATGAATGGCGAATTTGAACCTGCGAATGTAAAAGTGACGATCACCAAACTAAAAGAAGAAAAAAGATTGATCCGTGAGCGATTCTGGGAAAGACCTGATCAGTTTATAATGAACAAAGAAGAATACATCAGCAATTTCCCTTATGATGAATATGATAATGAAAGCGATTATACAAGTTGGGAGAAAGGAGAGAGAGTTTTTGAGAAGACAGATTCAGCTAAAGAGAAGTTCGAAGTTCAGAAGTTCGAAGTTCGAATATGTACGCCAGGTTTTTATGTAATGGAAATTTCTACAAAAGATAAAAATGGTGAAGAAGTAAAAGATGTAAAATATATAGAATTGTATGATGAAAAGAGTAACCAACTTAATCATCCGCAATATCTATGGACAGCAAGGAACCGAGCCGATCGAACCCGGAGAAACAACTTCTGTAAAACTCGGTACATCAGCCGATAATTTATTTGTAGTTCAGCACATTGATAAAGGAACTGCAAACAGCCAACCGCAAACAGCCAACTATCTCCTTTATCAAACTAAATAATGAAAAGAAAACATTCGACTTTACAGCAACAGAAGCTGACCGCGGTGGATATGGCGTTGGCTGGATATTTGTAAAACACAACCGTGTTTACCAGTACAATCAAACTATTACAGTTCCCTGGACAAATAAAGAACTGACCATTGAATATGCAACTTTCCGTGATAAAACATTACCCGGCAGTGAAGAAAAATGGAAAGTAAAAATCAGTGGATATAAAAATGAAAAAGTAGCGGCAGAAATGCTGGCAAGTATGTATGATGCTTCATTGGATCAGTTTTATCCTCATAGCTGGAGTAAACCTAATATCTGGCCATACTTATTATAACAGACAAAGCTGGAATGGAAAACAGAATTTTTTGAAGATAGAATCCGACAAGAAATATATAGCCAGATACTGAAAATATCAAAATATTTGATAAAGAGATATGATGATTTATTTTCAAATAGTATATGAACGGAATTATCAGATACGATTATGGATCAAATATGCGGTTGCAAGTGAAGAGCAGATGAAGCATTGATGAGATAATATCCGAACCATTGCAGTTGACAGAGTTATAAGAATTGCAAAAAGAGAAGCAGTATACTGATTTGACATAATATAGCAGGATGCGAGAAGCTTACTGGTTCGATAGATACTGACGAAGTAATTGATAACATTGAGAAGAACTGTCAATAAGCAAACAAACTCAGACAAGTCCCGAAGTCCAAATCCGCAAAAACTTCAACGAAACAGCTTTCTTCTTTCCTGATCTGAGAACAGATAGCAACGGCGCTATTGAATTTTCATTTACTATGCCCGAAGCATTGACCAAATGGAAATTCCAGGCATTGGCGCATACAAAGGATGCTCGCATTTGGCTACAGCAGCAAAGAGATCATTACACAAAAAGAATTGATGGTGCAACCCAATGCTCCAAGGTTTTTAAGAGAAGGAGATAAAATGGAATTCAGTTCCAAGATTGTAAACCTTACAGAAAAAGAACTGACAGGACAGGCTGAATTGCAATTATTTGATGCAACAACCAATCAATCCGTTGATGGCTGGTTTAAGAATATGATACCCAATCAATACTTTTACTGTTGCTGCCGGGCAAAGTGAAGCCGTGAAATTCCCGATTGAAGTTCCTTACCAATTCAATAAAGCATTGACATGGAGGATCGTTGCAAAAGCTGGCGACTATCAGCGATGGCGAAGAAAATGCATTGCCTGTTCTTACCAACCGGATGCTGGTAACCGAAACCATGCCATTGAATATGAGAGGAACAGGCACAAAGAATTTTACATTTGAAAAACTATTGAACTCCGGCAATATCAGAAACATTGCAGAACTATGCGTTAACAGTTGAATACACTTCCAATCCTGCCTGGTATGCAGTGCAGGCATTGCCTTACCTGATGGAATATCCTTATGAATGTGCCGAGCAAACATGGAACCGTTATTATGCCAATTCACTGGCAACGATGATCGCCAATACTTCTCCACGTATCAAACAGGTATTTGAACAATGGAAAATAAAAGATACGGCTGCCTTGATTAAGCAATCTGCAAAAGAATGAAGAATTGAAATCAGTTTTGCTGGAAGAAACTCCCTGGGTATTGCAGGCAAAAAATGAAGCAGAACAAAAAAAGAATATTGCTTTATTGTTTGATATGGTACGAATGAGCGAACAACTGAACAGTTCTTTTGAAAAACTAAAACAAATGCAAAGCAGCAATGGCGGTTTTGTATGGTTCAAAGGCGGGCCGGATGATCGTTATATCACCCAATATATTGTACAGGTATTGGTCATTTGAAAAAATTAAATGCGTATTGCAACAGGACAGGATGAAAAACTGAAACAAATTCTTGCAACAGCTATTCCCTATCTCGACAAGAAAATAAAAGAAGATTATGATGACCTTATTAAAATATAAAACAGATCTGAAAAAATATGTTCCGGGTTATACGATTATCCAATATTTGTATATGCGCAGCTTTTTCCCGGAATATAAAATTGCCGCTGCATCACAAACAGCCTACAATTATTTCAGCGGACGGGCACAACAAACATGGACACAGCAAAACAAATATATGCAGGGAATGATCGCATTGGCATTAGGAAGAACCGGTGATGCAAAAACTCCCGCTGCCATTTTAAAATCTTTGAAAGAAACTTCCATCAACAATGAAGAATTGGGAATGTACTGGAAAGATGCCAGCCGCGGCTGGTGGTGGTATGAAGCGCCGATTGAAAGACAGGCATTGCTGATAGAAGCATTCCAGGAAATCGGTAAGGACACAAAAACAGTAGATGACCTGAGAACATGGTTATTGAAAAACAAACAAACCAATAACTGGGAAAACAACCAAGGCAACTGCCGAAGCCTGTTATGCTTTGTTGTTGCAAGGGAACTGAATGGTTAACCAATGAACCGGCAGTTGAAATCAAACTGGGAAGCCTACAACCTATCAAATCGACAGAGAACAGAACAGGAAGCAGGTACAGGTTATTTTAAAAAAACAATTGAAGGAGAAAAAGTAAACTCCGCAAATGGGAAATATTATCTGTAACCATCGACTCTCCGAAATCCTCTCCTACAGACGGGAGCAGGCCTCACTGGGGTGGTGTTTACTGGCAATATTTTGAAGACCTGGATAAAATAACTACGGCTTCCACTCCGTTAAATCTGGTAAAAAAATTATTTATTGAAAAAAATACAGACCGTGGTCCTGTATTGACACCGGTAAATGATGGCGATGTTTTAAAAGTGGGTGATAAAATAAAAGTAAGAATTGAATTGCGGGTTGACCGGGAAATGGAATATGTACACATGAAAGATATGCGGGCCTCTGCAATGGAACCGGTAAATGTATTGAGCAGTTACAAATGGCAGGATGGCTTGGGTTATTATGAAAGCACCAAAGATGCCAGCACCAATTTCTTTTTCGGTAACTTGCGAAAAGGAACTTATGTTTTTGAATATCCTTTGTTCGTCACGCATGCAGGCAATTTCAGTAATGGAGTAACAACTATTCAATGTATGTATGCACCGGAGTTTAGTTCAGCATAGCGAAGGAATCCGGATAAATGTCGAGTGATACTTCCACTGTATTTCGCAAACGGGGTTTGCGATGCGGTTGCAAGGGGTAGCACGGTTTCAAACCGTGCCACCGCTATTCTCTTATTTTTGCAGAATGCAGGTCGAATTTCTTATCATTGGCCAGGGAATTTCCGGAACATTTCTTATCTTACTATTTACAAAAAGAAGGAAAAAATTTTATAGTCATTGATAACAACAATACAACTCTCCTTCCAGAATCGCAGCAGGCATTATCAATCCTGTTACCGGCAGAAGAATGGTAACGGTATGGATGGCAGAAGAAATACTTCCTTTTGCATGGAAAGCATATCATGAAATAGGCAATGATTTAAACATTAACGGCCATTTCTCAAAAAAATATTATCGATTTTTTTCCCAATCCGTTTATGCGGGAAAATTTTTTGAAAAGAGTGGATGAAGGGAATGAATACATACAATCCGTTATCCGGAGACAAAACATTTCAACAGTTATTTCAATTATGAATTTGGTTGCGGGGAAATAAGACCTGTTTATATTGCAAATCTTGAAACATTGTTACCGGCATGGCGGCAACAATTAGAAAAACAAACAACAACTTATTGGAAGAAGAATTCGATATAAATCAGTTGAAAATCTCAAATGATAAAATACAGTACAAAGAATTAATAGCCGATAAAATAATTTTTTGTGATGGCAGCGGCAGTTTTGAAAATCCTTATTTCAGACAATTACCTTTTGCTCCCAATAAAGGAGAAGCATTGATAGTTGAAATTCCCGGTTTGCCGGATCATAATATTTATAAGAAAGGTATCATTGCTCTCTCCGCTCCAGGGATCAGATACCCTGTTCTGGGTCGGTTCTAATTATCTCTGGGATTTTGATAATACCGACCCGACGAAGATTCAGGGAAAAGACGAGCAGGTCATTAAAAGAATGGTTGAAAATTCCATTTAAGATCGTTGAACATCGTTCAGGCTATCCGGCCTGCAACACTTAGAAAGAAGACCATTTGTTGGCCTTCATCCACATTATCCCACCGTCGGCATCCTGAATGGGATGGGCACAAAAGGTTGTTCGCTGGCGCCTTTTTTCGCCAGGCAACTGATCGATCATCTGCTGCACCAAAGTGTTATCACACCCGAAGCAGATGTCAATCGTTTCAGCAAAATTCTTATGAGATAGAAAAATTAAGCAATGACTAATTGCTGTTGTTGTTTACGTTTCTTTACCAGCCGTCTGAAAAAATAGATAAGTGTAATTGTTATCATGGTTCGGATTTAAGAATTTTAGTTTTTGTGATTGGATCCTGGTTTAAAACACGGCACAACGCTTCATACAGGTCTGGCATGTTGGCTTTCAATCCGGCAGGGTTCTCAAAAAATGCTTCAGCACTCACTGCCCAAAACTCATGCAGGTTACTGAATGCATAGCTGCGCAGGTAACTGCGACGATTAGTGATCACGTCGGCCAAAATAGCGCCGGTGCTGCTTGAAAACTTTTCGTAATTCAACCTGAAATGAGAATCGTTCCCGCCATATTGCGCAAAAAAGTTGTTATAAAGTAATGCATGGGCCATTTCATGTACAGCCACATTTACGTTGTCATTTTTATTGGAATAACCGTATAAAAAATGTTTGAATGAAAGATAAATTCCGTTGGGAGCTACATGCCCGATGTATAATTCCTCTTCACTATCCATCTGGTAAGCATCAGCCAGCACATAAATGTCTTTAAAATATGACATCATATAATCCTTCAACCCAAATGTCACCTGTATCGCTGATGCGCTGACAAGTATAGCAACATCATCTTTATCTTCAAGACCAACAAAATGAAACTTTTTATTGGCTTTGAACTGACAAACTCTCTTTACAAACTTAAGTTTGGAGTCCTGCGGCAGATCGTTGAAATAAGAAAAAACACTGCCGATAACAAATGAATAATGCGTGAACACTTCATCACTGATGTCAATCTCCTCAGGATGATGCTGGGGCTCCACCACCGTGTTTTCAGTACGGCTGGTAAAGAAATTATTCAATCTTTGAAAGATTCCCTGCATAGTGTACGGTTAGGGTATAAATGTATATATTGACCGTGTTATATGCAAACATAATACGGGGGTTTTTCGTTAGTAAATCTACTAAAAGGCGTTGAAGACTCCTACTAATCAACAAACTATATTTTCAACAACCAGTGATTTATCGCCGGGGATTTTTTTAATCCACTTTTCCAAACATTCAGAAAATAAATCAACTCCTTCTTCAAATTCAGATCAAATACCTTTTGCCAGGTGTCCCTATTATTCACACTTATTATTAGACAACCGGGTAACCAATTTTGATGTTTATAAACCTTTAATTTTTTTAAACAATCCTCAAAACTTCCGTTAATTGATTTGTCACTATGAAGATGGAACAAGCAATTGTCCCCGATTTCTTCTCAATTGGCAGGTAGTTCTCTCCTCGTTATATTTGCCGCTCAGCAAAGGACGGATTTCAATATGTATCGAACACATACCTGCGGTGAATTACGAATAAGGAGTTTAAAAAGAAGTTACGCTGGCCGGATGGGTACAAACTGTCAGGAAATTCGGAGCCATTACATTTATTGATCTGCGTGACCGCTACGGCATTACCCAATTGTTATTTGGAGAAGAATTGAATAAACAATTAGAGGAAAACCCTCTAGGCCGTGAGTTTGTGTTACAGGAAAGGACTGGTTAATGAAAGAAGCAATAAAAATCCAAATATCCTACCGGTGATATTGAAATAACTGTTGCAATCTTTTAAAATATTAAATAAATCGGCAATCACCTCCATTTACCATCCAGGATGATACAGATGGTGGCGATGACCTGCGGATGAAATATCGTTTTCTTGACCTGAGGAGAAATGCGGTAAAGAAAAATATTGAATTGCGTTATGCTGTAAATCGTGCCGCAAGAAATTATCTGCATCAACAGGGATTCATGGATATTGAAACTCCTTTCCTGATCAAAGTCAACACCGGAAGGCGCAAGGGATTTTGTGGTGCCCTCAAGAATGAATCCCGGGCAATTTTATGCATTGCCACAATCGCCGCAAACATTCAAACAATTATTGATGGTAAGCGGTTATGACCGTTATTACCAGGTGGTAAAATGTTTTCGGGATGAGGACCTGCGGGCAGACCGCCAGCCGGAGTTTACGCAGATAGATTGCGAAATGGCTTTTGTGGAGCAGGAAGATATTATCAACATGTTTGAAGGAATGGTCAAATTTATTTTCAAAGAAGTAAAAGGCATTGATTATACATGAAAAAGTGGAGCGAATGACCTGGGAAGATGCCATGTGGAATTATGGTAATGATAAACCGGACTATCCGGTTTGGGATGAAATTATTGAACCTGAAGAAACCTTCCTCAGTTTATATAAATAAAAAAGATCAGTCTGTCATTGATCAATGGAGCAGGCTTTAAAGTATTTGATGAGGCAGAAACAGTATTGGCTATTGCCGTTCCGGGATGCAGTGAATATACCCGCAAACAAACGGATGAACTGACTGAATGGGTAAAGCGTCCGCAGATTGGCATGAAAGGTTTGGTATTTATTAAATGTAATACAGATGGAACTTATAAAAGCAGTGTAGATAAATTTTACAATGAAGAAAAATTAAAAGCAATTGCTGATGCCGCCAATGCAAAGCCGGGCGATCTTATTTTGATACTGGCAGGAGCTGAAGAAAGAACAAGAAAAGCGATCAGTGAATTGAGAATGGAAATGGCAGAGCGCCTTGGATTCCGGAAACCGGATGAATTTAAATTACTATGGGTGCTGGATTTCCCGTTGTTTGAGTATGATGAAGAAGGAAACCGCTGGGTGGCCCGGCATCATCCGTTTACTTCTCCCAAACCCGATCAGATTGAAACCATGATCAATAACAATCCTGTTATTGAAAATGCTGCAGAATATCTTAAACATCCTTATGCCAATATCAAAGCCAATGCGTACGACATGGTTTTGAACGGAAATGAAATTGGTGGTGGCTCCATCCGTATTTATCAGAGGGAATTGCAGGAAAAAATGTTTGCTGCATTGGGAATGGATAAAGAAGAGCAGCAACATAAATTTGGGTTTCTTATTCGGTGCTTTTGAATACGGCGCTCCGCCGCATGGTGGTATTGCTTTTGGCTTTGACCGCTTGTGTGCTATTCTTGGCGGCAGCGAAAGCATCCGCGATTTTATTGCGTTTCCAAAAAACAATGCAGGAAGGGATGTGATGCTGGATGCACCTTCATCTATTGATGAAAAGCAATTAAAGGAATTGCAGATAAAATTGAATCTTGAATAATGCCTGTCAAATGGAAGATATTCTTTGCACTAAATTTTGTACTATCACTTCCCGCATTGGTTTGTTTAATTTTATTGAGCATTAATTACCTGAATAGTTATCGCAATTCAAACTATAACTTTATTTTCTTCATTTTTATCTTTACATTATTGATCATCACTTTGAATGGGTTTCAGAATATATATCTCCTGCAACGTTTTTTTCCCGACAAATTATTGCCGCCATACATAAGGCGACTTAATACCATATCGCTTTTACTGAATATTCTTGCGTCGATCGGTGTCCTTGTGCTGTGCATATATGGTGCATCTCTTGAATTCAGCCGTAAGAATGAATACAGAGATACATCCGGTAAGATCGCACTCGTAGTTATCTCTTTCTTATGGCTGGTACAGGTTGTGGTGCTGATCATGCAAGGGCAATTACCGGGTTTTATAAACCGCAGCAACCGGGAAAGAATGCATTCACTTATTGATTCGATAGGACAATAAATTTATCCTAACTTGTTTTTATGATGCCTATCAGGTGGAAATTATTCAGAATGGTTTGCATATTGCAAATGCTGATTGCCTCAGTGCTTGCGATCATGTCATTGATCTGGTTAATCAAAACTGCCAGCTTTACTTCCTTTATCAGGATATTGCTTTTCCTGCTTATTTTTTTACAAACCATCCTTGCAGTTAATATCCTCAACACTAACTATCCTGATACTCCCGTAACCGGTCGCCAAAAAGTAAGTTTCAACCGGCTTTTTTTGCTCAATTTTCTCTTTCTTGTATTCTTGTTCGGGATAATTTTCGCAGAGTACAGGGAATTGAATGCTTTGGCGGAACTTATCGGCAAACCCATCTTCCAGCTTCCCTTTCAATTACTTATTGTTTTGCTGGCTAATTTTATTGTATTGATCTTTCAATTGATCATCCTATACGGCCTGTACCAGCTCAGGCGTGAATTATATACCAACTTTATGAGAAAGGAATTTGATTTTGAGAAAGATCAGCCTCTATGATATGTTTCTCTTTTGATCTTTTGCCACCGGTAGAAAATATAGATCCCGCCTACTATGAGAATAAGAGCCATGACCCGGAAAAAATTCTTTTGCATAAATGATTCCTTGTCTTCCCCTGCTGTTACTTTATTCCGGCTAAGCGTTTCATAATAGTTCAACTGCGGATAATTGCTGTTAATCTTCTGCACTTCTTTAAATTTTTTTAAAGCTTTATTATAAAATTCATCGTAGAAATAATTCAACCCTTCGTTGTATTGCATTGATGCCATGCTTACCTGTGGTTTTACCCGGGCTGAATCGAGAAACTGCTTTATTACTGCAACCGGGATGGCAAAATTATATCCTGATGCCAGGCTGCCGGTATTTTGCTCAAGACTACCAAATGTTGCCAGTCCGATCACTTCTCCTTTTTCGTCACATACAGGGCTTCCGCTGCTGCCATGCGTGATCACCGCGTCCATTTGAATGACCGGCCAACCGCCTATTGATTCTTTGATAGCACTGATGATACCTGCTGTCAGGCTCGGATCATTGTTTAATTCGGCTGCAAGAAACGCATTGGTGGTCGCAGGTTCAGGATAACCATACACCAATACCTTTTCTCCAATCCGTGCGATAGAGTCCTCGCTGACACGCAATGTTGGAAGGTTTTTAACATCATCAAGTTTTAATATCGCAACATCTTTTCCCGGCATTGGTTTTCCTTTGATGATAAGCTCCGCCTGTTTTTTTATCCGGAAAGGTTTCTCACTTCCGTTATCTGCGCGATAAATAATATAAATATCTCTTTTAAGATCAAACAGGATCATGGATGATAGCTGCGAATAGATAAGACTGTAAGAATTATATAACAAGTTTCGCTGCTCGTCATTTAGTGTCATCGCCCAGGATGATTCCAATGAACGCATATTGGCGTCAGTCACTTCCTGGAAAGTAGAAAGAGTGAAATTTTGCCGGATAAAAGCGCTGTCCCTGTCAATGACATGGCAATTTGTAATAAAATAACCGTCGCCTGTAATAAAGAAACCCGTGCCCTCCGAGACGATCCTATGTTGCTGACTTAAATATTCAGTAGTAGCCGAAAAATAACGAAAGGGGCTGCGATACAAAGCTTTTACAACAATGTCAAGTTTCTGTTCAGATGTTAATACACCGGTGGAATCCAACCGCTTTACCGAGTCAACCAATTGCCTGAATCTCTTCATGTCCATTTTCACTTTATTTACATACACTGTGGCGGAAAACACAGTTTGCACCATGGCTACCCCGGGAGCATTGACGGCATAATTTTGCTCGGCCGAAATGGATTGCGCTGCACAGGGACTTTTCCCTAATAGAAAAAATATTACCGAGGCAACTATATTTATTTTACAGCGCATATTGAACTATCCGTCAAAATACTTAAAAAAAAATGGTTTCAAACAACTCAATGTTTTTTTATAGTCGCTCAGCAGGCAAAAAACGATGATGTTAAAAGAACCGGGTTAAACCATATTGCCACTTAAGCAAAAGTAATTTTCGTAATTTGCTTCAAACTACGGGTATGAAATGCTGTCTTCCGTTATTTTTTCTTGTGTTTTTCATGAGCTGTCAAAAGGAGGTTAAAAATTCGAACAACAGCAGCAGCGCATTACCGGAACAAACTTCCCTGAATGTAACCTACGGCGGCGATGCTCAGCAAAAAATGGATATTTATTTGCCGGCAGGAAGAACGATGGCTACAACAAAAGCAATCATACTGATCCATGGCGGCGCATGGGCAAGCGGGGATAAGACGGATTTCAATGCTTATGCTGATACACTTAAAAAAAGACAGCCGGATTATGCCATCTTCAATATCAATTACAGGCTGGCGACAGTAGCAGGCAACTTTTTCCCAACACAGGAGAATGATGTAAAAGCTGCATTTGATTTTATCGTGAGTAAAACCAATGAGTATAAGATCTCGCAAAAGATCGTTTTGCTGGGAGCCAGCGCCGGCGGGCATCTTGCTTTATTGCAAGGATATAAATATAATACCCCTGTCAAACCAAAGGCGGTTATTGATTTTTTTGGTCCGACCGATTTAACAGAATTGCACAATCATCCCGCAGATCCATCGCTGGTTCCGGTTTTGGAAATACTTCTTGGTGGCACTCCATCATCGGATGCAACGATGTACCAGCAGTCAAGCCCGATAACTTTTGTAAATGCTCAAAGCCCTCCAACCATTATTTTCCAGGGAGGTGTTGACCCGCTGGTGCCGGTGGCACAATCTGTTTCGCTGGATGCAAAATTGCAAGCAATGGGCGTAGTTCATCAATATGTATTTTATCCAACTGAAGGGCATGGATGGGTGGGAGCTAACCTTACTCATTCATTTAACGCGATACAGGCTTTTCTTGCAACCCATGTAAATTAATATTCCGCAAAAAAACAAGTACAAACCAGGATATAATCGTTATTTTATTAGAAGGATTTGCTATATTCGGACATACGGTTGCTTACACACATATCCTGTGTGAAGCAACTTTTTTATTTATCAATAAATAGCTATGACAGGTCACCAATTATTTGAACAATATAAAACTTATCCCGGCATCTGGGATGAGATGTGTTCTGATAAAAATATCCGGCCTCAATATCAACAGGTCTTCAATGATATCAGCCAGCTTCCTGATGAATTATTAGATGCAAAAAGATAATTCGCCAGTGAATTGTTCATGAACCAGGGAATCACTTTCACTGTGTATAGTGATAATGCCGGTATTGAAAGGATCTTCCCATTTGATATTATTCCACGGATTTTAACCGGCATCGAATGGGACCATATTCAGCAGGGCATCACACAACGGCTTCGCGCATTGAATCTTTTTTTAAAAGATATTTATTCTGAGCAGCAGATTCTAAAAGATAAGATCATCCCCGCAGAACTGATTGCATCCTGCCCGCATTATACACGGGAAGTATTTGGCGTCAAAGTGCCGCATGATCTTTATATACATATTTCAGGTATTGATCTTATCCGGGGCAGGATGGAACATTTTATATTTTGGAAGATAACCTTCGAACTCCTTCAGGTGTTTCATATATGCTGGAGAACCGGGAAGTGACAAAAAGAATTTTCCCGGCATGATGGCAGACAGTAAGGTGAGAATGATCAATAATTATCCATTGATTGCTGCATGATATATTGCAAAGCCTCGCTCCCCAGCAATTGTCTAATCCGACAGTAGCTTTGCTTACACCCGGCGTTTTCAATTCCGCCTATTTTGAACATACATTTTTGGCAAGGCAGATGGGCATTCCATTGGTAGAAGGCCGGGACCTGTTGGTGGATAATCACAAAGTATATATGAAAACGACAGCCGGGCTGCAGCAGGTGCATGTGATCTACCGCAGGATTGATGATGAATATCTTGACCCGCTTGTATTTCGGCCTGATAGTGCATTGGGCGTACCGGGATTAATGAGCGCCTACCGAAAAGGGAATATTGCTATTGTCAATGCAGTTGGAAATGGTGTAGCTGATGATAAAGCAGTATATGCTTATGTTCCGGATATGATAAAATATTATCTGAATGAAGAGATCATTTTACCAAATGTTCCTACGTACGGGCTGGAAGATATGGAGGCAAGAAAATATGTTTTTGAGAATATCGAAAAGATGGTGATCAAACGAACCAATCAATCGGGCGGCTATGGAATGGTGATGGGAAATAAAGCAAGTGAAAAGGAATTGAAAGAAGTAAAAAAAGCAATCAATGAAACGCCAAGAGAATTTATTGCGCAGCCGATCATCAAATTGTCAACCGTTCCTTGTTTTATTGATGGAAAATTGCAGCCCCGTCATGTTGATCTCCGGCCCTATGCATTGTGCGGGCCGAATGGAATTAAAATTGTTCCGGGCGGATTGACAAGAGTAGCATTGAAGAGAAGGCTCATTGGTGGTGAATTCATCGCAGGGCGGCGGGAGTAAGGATACATGGGTGGTGGATTTACCCCCAACCCGTGAAGGAGAGTAAGAACGGCGTGCCGGGCAATGAATAGGAAGATGAACTGCGCCCTTTGCTTTGTCTTAGTAAACTGCAACGATGTTGATAATAGTATTCTTGCAAGTAACAAAATAAAAATTATTAAAAAATCATGCTAAGTAGAATAGCAGATTCATTATTTTGGTTGAACCGGTATATGGAAAGAAGTGATTGTCTGCTGCGGGTCATCCGGACCAATTATATTTTGTCATTTGATACAGACAATACAAACAGATTTTACATGGAAGGATGTAATCAGACTACGTTTTCACATTCGCCTGAAGAGCATCACTGTTGAAATAACTAGAAGACACTGCATCCGCCTTAAAATTCCTAATCAGCAGATACCAGGAATCTGAATTCAATCAAAGTGTTAATCACCAAAGCAAGGGAAAATGCAAGAGGTGTGCAGGATAATATTACCAAAGAAGTATGGGAACAGGTAAATCACTTTATCATATCGTGAATGATCCCGGTCTTGAAAAAAAATTGAACGGCTCCGGAGTCGCTGGATATAATTGACTAATTGTCAGAAAACACGCTGTTTTATGGTGTCACTGACAGCACGATGCCAAGAGGGCAGGGTTGGAAATTTATGAACCTGGGAAAATTTGTTGAACGATGCTTGCTGACCATCGAAACATCTTACGCTCATTTTGCCAAAATTGATTATCAGTCTCGACAACCCCAGCATATTCTATTCTGGAGAAACTTTTTTTTCGCTTTCCGGCTATGAATTATATTTAAAAAATATCCAAGGGATCAGCACAAATGAATGTTACGGATCACGTTATTTTCAATAAGAATTTTTCCCGTTCATTGATCTATTCCTTCAACCGGATCAAAAGATACCTGGATGAAGTAGTGGAAGACACAAAAATGGAAGGCAGTGAAAACCTTCAAAAAAATTTTGGTCGTATTTGCAGTAAAGTAGAATTTGCGGATATGAATATGATAAAGGAAGAAGGTTTACCGCATTTTTTACATTCATTGCGCCACGATCTTGTAGATTTTTCCAAACAACTGACAAGGATATATTTTTCTTACGCTAACAAAAAATAATCAATGCCCGTTTTCAATATACACCACATCACCAAATACGAATATGACCGGCCGGTAAAAGAAAGTGTGAATGAGATCAGGATATATCCTTTTGCCAGCAATGAACAGGAAGTTTTATACCATGAGCTGAATATTACTGATCACCCGGATGTCTTAATAATCAGTGATTATTGGGGCAACAGAGCAGGCATGTTTAACCTCATGCCCGCTCACAGAGGAACTGGTGATCGAAAGCAAGCTGATTGTCCGGACCCTTGGTCAAACCTGGTGCCCAAAATGGAACTGATGCCGGATTTAATGAGTTGAAGAACGAGGTCAGCAACAATCTTTCCTTACTGGAGCTTTCAGTATCCAGGAAAATGAGGTTTATGAACGTCATCAGCAAAATGGTGAATGAAATTTATCAGCCCGGCATGTCTGTGCTGAAAGCTGTTGAAAAATGCAGCGATTATATTTACAAAAATTTTCAATATATCAAAGGAATCACAACCATTGAAACAACAGTAGAAGAAATATTAGAACACCGTTCCGGTGTCTGCCAGGATTTTGCTCATGTCATGCTGGAGATATTAAGGAGTTTGCATATACCAAGCCGTTATGTAAGCGGTTATATATGTCCCAATAAAAACGGTATGCGTGGTGAAGGCGCTACACATGCATGGGTAGAAGCATGGATTCCGGGTAGTGGCTGGGCAGGTATTGATCCCACAAATAATGTTTGGGTAACCAATAGTCATGTAAAACTTGCGGTGGGTCGAAACTTTAATGATTGCTCCCCGGTAAAAGGAACATTCAAAGGCCCGGCACGTCAATCACTCTCTGTTTATGTTTCTGTCAGCTACGAAGACGGAAATACATTTGAAGAAATTAATAATGTGAAATTGGAAGAGCAAAAGGGAATATCCGACGATTCCTGAAATATTGGAAACTTTGCGGGCACAACAACAGCAATAAGTTTAGAATTAAGAGTTATGAATTATGAATCGTGAGCCTGACCAATGATTCAGCTAACTTTGTCTTGTTTTATTAATTCTTAATCTCCGGCGATAATGACACCTTTAGCAGAAAGAATTCGCCCAAAAACATTAGATGAACTGGCAGGCCAGCAACACCTTGCCGGCAAAGGAAGTATTTTAAGAACAGCAATAGAGAATGGCCAAATTCCTTCGATGATCTTATGGGGTCCGCCGGGTACAGGCAAAACAACTATAGCTAACATTATTGCTCAATACGTTAAACGTTCCTTTTTTTACACTAAGCGCTATCAGTTCCGGGGTGAAAGAAGTAAGAGAGGTGATTGAAGAAGCAAAAACAAAACCGGATTCTATATTTATTTATTGATGAAATTCATCGTTTCAATAAAGGTCAGCAGGATGCTTTGCTTGGTGCAGTAGAAAAAGGGATAATTACATTAATTGGCGCTACAACAGAAAACCCATCATTTGAAGTGATACAGCGCCTTGCTTAGCCGCTGCCAGGTATATGTATTAAAACCATTGGATGAAAAAGACCTTATTCAATCTTTTGCATACCGCTATTGAAAAAGATGAAATTCTTAAAAAAGAAAAAAATTGAACTAAAAGAAACAGCAGCTTTAATAAATATTTCTGGCGGCGATGCCAGAAAATTGTTGAACCTGCTGGAGATCGTTGTGGAGACCTCACCCCAAACCCCTCTCCATTGGAGAGGGGCTTCCGCAAATTCAGATAAAAAAGAAATTACAAATCGTACTAAAGATTCTGAAGCCTCCTCCTTCAGAGGAGGTTTGGAGGAGGCCGTCGTAGTCACAGATGATCTCGTAATGGATGTTGCCCAAAAAAAAATTGCGTTGTATGATAAAAAAGGCGAACAGCATTATGATATAATTTCCGCATTTATAAAATCTATCCGCGGCAGCGATCCAAATGCCGCGGTCTACTGGCTGGCAAGAATGATAGAAGGTGGCGAAGATGTAAAGTTCATTGCAAGAAGAATGGTGATCTTAGCCAGTGAAGATATTGGCAATGCAAACCCGACCGCATTGGTAATGGCCAATGCGACATTTGAAGCAGTCAATAAGATAGGATATCCGGAATCCCAGTTGATCTTATCGCAATGTGCCATTTATCTTGCGTCAAGTGCAAAAAGCAATAGCGCTACTGTTGCAATCGGGGAAGCGATGAGCTGCTGTCAAGCAACATGGCGATCTTTCGGTCCCCTTCCATATTCGTAATGCGCCGACAAAACTGATGAAGAATTTAGGTTATGGAAAGAATTACGAATATTCCCATAGCTATGAAAGTAATTTTTCACCGCAGGAATATCTACCGAAAGAAATATCCGGGAACAAAATTTTATGACCCCGGGAAGAATGCAAGAGAAGAAGAGCTGAGAAAATTTTTAAAAAGTTTGTGGAAAGATAAATACAATTACTAGTAATGAAAGATATTGCTACAAGAGAAGACGTAGAACTACTGGTAAGAAAGTTTTATGAAAAGATAAGGAAGAGTGAAACACTTGGTTATATTTTTGACGACATCATGAAAGTTGACTGGGAACACCACATACCCATACTTGTCGATTTCTGGGAAACAATTTTACTTGACACTTCCTCTTATACACGAAATGCTATGGGTGAACATTTTAAAATAAATCAGAAAATAAAATTGGAACCGATCCATTTCACAAATTGGTTAAGCCTCTTCGATGCGACCGTCGATGAAAATTTTGAAGGTAAAAAAGCTGAACTGGCTAAAAAGAGGGCACATTCAATAGCGCAGATCATGCAATTAAAAATGCAGCAGATCAATAAGGCCTGACTATAACGCACCGTTTCACGTCATTGAAGCAGGCTCATACAATAGAGGAAAAAACTGGCCTTGCATTTTCACACCGCGATGTACAACAGGAACACCTTCCAGCAACACCTCATCAGAATCTGATTTTACTCCATCAGCAATAACATTTATAACAAAAGCTCTTCTTGGCTTTGATGAAGTATTAGAGCCCGAACCATGCAATGTAAGGGGGTGATGAAAGATCGCTTCGCCTGCCTTTACTTCTGCGTATTGTGGATCTTCAAATTGTTTTTTCTGTTCCTCATTCAAAAAATCTTTTATTCCCTGCAATTCACCAGCTATAACAGGCTTAGGCAACAATCCCCACTTATGACTTCCCGCTATATATTGCAAACAACCATTTTCCTTTGTTGAATCATCCAATCCGCACCAACAAGTTAAGTGAGCAATAGGTTTGGTTCTTGTCCAGTAAGAATAATCCTGGTGCCAGGCCACCACTCCACCTTGTTTCGGCGGCTTCCAGAATATCTGGTCGTGCCAGAAACGAACAGGAACATTTCCCAATAATTGGCTGGCCGCAACCAGGAACCGGGGATTCCATAACACATCATGCAAACCTTCCGTAATTCGCCACGCTCCTAATGCATGAAAGAGAATGGTAGATGGATCAGTTGATTCGTTGGAATGAAATTCATAAAATAACTCATGCCCCGGATGTTTCGGGTCGGCAATCTCCGCGAGTTCATTTTTTATTCTGTCAACCTGTTCCTCGTCCAGCATTTTGATACCGCTGACGTATCCATTCTCATTAAAAAAATCAACCTGCTCTTTACTTATTTCATATTGTTTCCATTCCTGCAGTGTGCTGGGCCAGCGAAACAAGTTGCCTATTAATTTATGTACTGTGCTCAAATCTTTTGTTGCCATGCTGGTCATTTATTTTAAAATTACTGTTTTTACTCTCAATGAGCATTCATTCCTTAAATTTAGTCATTCAAAATTTTTCTGCAATGAAAAAAATCCTGATCTCTTGCCTTGCTATCGTGACTTGTCTCATGCTAAATGCTCAAACCATAGTACACCAAGATCCACAGATCGAAAAAATGGTGGGCGAAGTATCAAAAGATTCTCTTCAATCCTATATAAAAAAAATGGTAAGTTTTGGAACGAGAAATACACTGAGTACGCAAGGTGACCCTAAACGTGGTATCGGCGCCGCCCGCAACTGGGTATTGAGCCGGTTCAATGAATTTGCAAAAAACTCGAACGGAAGATTTACCGCGTTTATTGACACGACGACACTTACTCCACAGACTGGCGGCCGACGTGTTGACCGAAACATAATACTGGGAAACGTAGTAGCGACTTTAAAAGGAAACGATGCAAATGATGACCGGATCTTTATTATCAGTGGCCATTTGGATAATATGCGCAGCAATGTTATGGATAGTACCGGCGATGCCCCTGGCGCTAATGATGATGCAAGTGGTGTAGCTGCTGTACTGGAATGTGCGAGGATCATGAGCAAATATTCTTTTCCGGCTACCATCATTTTTGTTGCCGTCAGTGGAGAAGAACAGGGCTTGCTTGGTGCAGCCTATATGGCTGAAAAGGCAAAGCAGGAGAAATGGAATATTGAAGCTGTGTTGAATAATGACATTATGGGAAGCAACAACAGTAGTGAAACTAATATTATTAATAATACAAAGTCAGGGTATTCAGTGAAGCATTTTCCGTTAACGATACAGGAAGAGCTATGCAGACCATCCGGAATCTTGGTTTGGAAAATGATGGCAAGGCAAGACAACTGGCCCGGTACGTAAAAGAAATCGGGGAACGCTATGTTGACAATCTTGAAATAGTAATGGTCTATCGCAATGATCGTTTTCTTCGGGGCGGTGATCATACGCCTTATGTTCAAAGGGGCTTCGCTGCCGTTCGTTTCACAGAAATGAACGAAAACTATTATCACCAACACCAGGATGTAAGAACGGAAAACGGCATTCAGTATGGCGATTTACCTGAGAATATGGATTTTGAATATTTCAGAAAAAACACTTGCATGAACCTTGCTAACCTGGCGAACCTCGCCAAATCTCCCGCTATGCCGCAGGAAGTAAAAGTGGAAACAAGAAGGTTGACCAATTTCACTGATCTTACCTGGCAAGCGCCGAAAACCGGCAAAGTAAAAGGCTACTACACTTTAATAAGAGAAACAACAAGCCCCGTCTGGCAGAAAAAAATTTTTACCGCTGATAGCAAAATAGACCTGCCTTATTCAAAGGATAATTATTTCTTTGCGGTGCAATCAATAAGTGACGATGGGAATGAAAGTTTACCGGTCGTTCCAACGCCTGCGGGGCGATAATTTTATAACATGAATATTACCTGGATAAACAAAAAATTTGACGACCTGACCGTTAAGGAGTTGTATGCTATACTCCGGTTAAGAAGTGAAGTATTTGTAGTAGAGCAAAATTGTGTTTTCCAGGATATGGACAATAAAGATCAATCCTGTTATCATCTTATGGGATGGGAAAATAATATATTAATAGCATATACCAGGCTTATGCCTCCACAAATTGCTTATGAATTCTCATCTATAGGCCGTGTCGTTACATCGCAGTCGGCAAGAGGAACAGGAATTGGTAAACTCCTGATGGAAAAAAGTATTGAAGAATTGGAACATCTGTTTGGAAGATCTCCGGTAAAGATCGGGGCGCAGCTTTACCTGAAAGAATTTTATAACACATTCGGCTTTAAGCAGAGCAGTGATATATATGATGAAGATGGAATTGATCACATTGAAATGATACGCCAATAGATTTCGTAATTCCACTAAGTATAACAACTTTTCAATAGCATCCTGCAAAAGAAACTTTTCTTTTTGTTTCATTCTTAGTTCTATCTTTTTCTATTTTAGTCCCCGAAATCCAATAGTAGTAAAACCAGAAATCCGAATACTATGAGAACAAGTGTACTCTCTGTACGGTTTATCGTACTGCTTTCAGCGCTAACCATTTTTTCTTCCCGATCATTTTCTCAATCAATCATCACTGGTAATGGCAAATGGGAAGTTGGCCTCGGCTTTGGCCCGATGTTTTTTCTCGGCGACCTTGGCGGATCGGCAGGTATAGGAAAACCGTTTGTAAAAGACCTTGATTTTCCTTTAACCAAATTTTCAAAAAATCTTTACGCTAATTACTATCCTGCAGAATGGTTAGGATTTCGCCTTGCACTTAATCATGGTGTGCTGGAAGGAGATGATGCGCAAGCGCCAAATAAAGGTGGTGATGAAGTGGATCGCCTGGAAAGAAATCTTAGTTTCAAAACTTCTGTTTTAGAGGCATATATCGCCGCGGAAATTTATCCAACAGTTTTCTTTGAAAAATATGACGGGTTATTAGGCAAGTTTCGACCTTATGGCATCGTTGGTTTCGGAATGATGAAATATAATCCCAAAGCACAGTTAGATGGTCAATGGGTGGCTTTAAAACCTCTTCGCCTGGAAGGACAAGGGATGGCGGAATACCCGGATAGCAAACCCTATAATTTAGTTCAAAAAGAGATCCCGATGGGGTTTGGTTTTAAGTATTACCTCAAGGAAAATTTTTATATCGGTCTTGAAGTATTGCACCGCCAGTTGTTCACAGATTATATAGACGATGTAAGTCACAACTATTACATTGATCCTATTTATTTTGATAGCTATTTATCGGCGGCTGACGCTGCTAAAGCAAGAAGATTATATTACCGCGGTACTTATGCTAACGCTCAATCAAGGCCCGGGCCGGGTTTTGAGCGTGGCGATCCGACAGAAAACGATGCATTCTTCTCCACGATCCTGCGTTTTGGATGGAGATTAGGCGGAGAAAATGCTATGCAGAGAAGACAACTACGATGTCCTGTTTTCTACTAACAACAACTTAATTTAATCCAAACCACCCATGAAACTAAAATCTACACCATTAATCATTGGTTTTTGTATGGCGCTGTGCATATTGTTGCAGTCATCTGCAACATTTGCCGCGGAGACAAAAAAAGATGATCCCAAAGAAAAGAAAGAAACAAAAAAAGCCAGGGTATCAACTTCAAGAAACAATAGTTCGGTAAGGATATACCCGGACATTGTAAAAAGAGTGATGCACGTGGTAGCCAAGGATAATGATGGAGAAGGAATTGATTTTTTTGTTTTTGACCTGGAAGGAAAGATCGTTAAGCATTATAAAATGAGATCGGGTGACCACGAAAAACTCGAAGATCTCGAAAGAGGAAAATATGTGTTTAGTGTTTTTTCCGGTGACCAGGAAACGGCGACCGGAAATATTGACATCCGTTAAAAAAAAGTTCTTTATAAAATAGTTTGAATGCTATTCCAATAAGCGGCAGAGAGCTTAATAGAATCTGATACCCTGGTTGATTAAACCTGATCCGTTCTCTATTGGTACTCTCATTAGTATACATTTTATTAAACACTTTCTGCCAATGCTTATTGGATTTTAGTTTTCCCGCCGGTCACCGATATCGATTCGAAAACCATTGGGTAACTAATCAGCATTTTACCAACCCAGAGTTCTTTTCAATTGCTATAACTAAGAACCCGTAAGGCAGGGAAATTGACCTAATCCATATCCGGATGAAAAAACCAGGAGACTGGCCACCGAAAAGATTTTTTCAATCACTTCCTGCCATTACTTACGGGTAAATTTCCAATTCCCGCTTCACCCTTTCGATCCAATTTCCTGTTTGTGATTAACAGGTTTATAATTTTTATTCTTTTCTATTATTATTTTTTAAAAAGTACTTACTTTAGGTCACTATTCCTTTTTCCTTTGTAAGTTCAACGATCCGGATATTGCCTTACCCGGGGGGCGAAAGCCGAAAAGCCATATGAGTAGGCATAACAAACCAACTATTATTTATGAGTGAAACAACAAATATTAATCTGCATCAGCAAAAGATTGGGGCTTTAATAGGCACCGGCCTTGGATTACTTGGGTTAATCTTACCATGGTCGGTAGTGAATTTGGGAGGGTTTGGAGGGTTCGGCGGTGCCAGCCAATCTTCAAATGGATTTTCAGGCTGGGGTATACTATCGTTACTGGGCGTCGTTGGCGTAATTGTAGCTTCATTAGTGGGTGACAAGACAAAACCCTTTGACCAAAACTTCAAGCTTGTTGCAATGGGCTCTTTTGGTGCGATCCTTTTAGGAGCTTTTATTGTTTTTATGCAAATTTCAGGAAACCGTGGTTTCGGTTTGAAAACAGGAATAGGATTATGGATCTGTATTATTGCGGGAATTTTGGGGATCTTATGGTCCGGAGGAATTATTAAAATGCCACCTAAAGCGCCTGGTCCTCCCGCACCGCCACCGCCCCCGGTACGTTAAGATCAGCGAACCTGAAGTGCTTATTGATTAAAGTTCTGGATACTTGTCTTAATACATCTACTAAATATTGTATTCACATGTCACTAACATTACATTGATATTTCTTTTATTTTCCGGGCGGATGCCGAAAAGCCTGACTGTTTTACGATAAGTCAAAAGAGTAGGCATAATCAAACCAACAAACAATCATGCAACAAATCGGCCTTCATCAAAAAAAAATAATTGCCTTAATAGAAGCATTATTTGCTTTCATTGCGCTATTACTGCCATGGACAAAGTACAATGTACAAGGATTTAACATGTTTGGTGGCGGTGGCGTTTCAATCCCTTCAGAAAACGGATTTCGTAGCTGGGGATGGCTTGTTATTATAGGCGTAGTAGCGGTAATAATATGTTCACTTTTGGAAAACCGGATAAGAGATTATTCAACGAATATGAAAATGGCTGTAATGGGTGGGTTTGGATTGATCGCCTTGGGAGCAATAATTTATTTAATAAGGCTGAATACCGTTGGCCCATTGCAAACGCAGGATGGAATGCCGGTGAGCGTTAGTGCCGGAATAGGATTATGGCTTGCTTTAGCAGCGGGAGTAATTGGTTTAGCATGGGTTTCTGGCCTAATGAATAAGTTTTCCCAAGGAGCTTCTCCAACGACATCATCATCATCAGCTCCGCCCCCACCTCCTCCGCCTCCTCCGCCCACAGCATAATTTATTTTAGCAACCAGCCCGGGATTATCCGGGCTGTTTCATTATTATGAATTATTTCAAAAACTTATTTAGATTAATTATGCTAACTCTCCCTTTAAAAATTCAGCAGTATAACTTTCTTTATTTTTTATCAATTCTTCCGGCGTGCCTTCAAATAAAATCCTCCCGCCGCCATCTCCGCCTTCCGGGCCAAGATCAATGATATGATCGGCTACTTTAATAACATCCATATTATGTTCTATCACTAATACGGTATTACCCCTATCCACTAATTTATTCAATACATCAAGAAGGTGTTTTATATCTTCAAAATGCAGACCGGTAGTTGGTTCATCCAGTATATAAAATGTTTTGCCGGTATCTCTTTTTCCTAATTCAGTTGACAGTTTCACACGCTGTGCTTCTCCCCCACTAAGTGTTACGGCTGATTGACCTAATGTGATATACCCTAAGCCTACATCTTCCAGCACTTTGATTTTCCTGTATAAATAGGGAACAGGCTGAAAGAACTCTACAGCTTCTTCTACCGTCATTTCCAGCACATCGGCAATTGATTTGCCTTTATATCTTATCTCCAAGGTTTCCCTGTTATATCGTTTGCCATTGCATTTTTCACAATGAACATATACATCAGGTAAAAAATTCATTTCGATCACCCGCATGCCGCCTCCTTCGCATACATCGCACCTGCCGCTTTTTACATTAAAAGAAAAACGCCCTGCTGTATAACCCCTGATCTTTGCTTCCGGAATAGAAGCAAACAATGTTCTTATCTCTGTAAAAAAACCACAATAGGTGGCCGGGTTACTTCTTGGAGTTCTTCCAATAGGCGACTGGTCTATTTCAATCACTTTATCAATACTCTCCAGGCCTTTGATTGTCTTATATTCCAACGGTATTCCCTTTGAGCCGTAAGCATGATGCGATAAGATCGGGTAAAGCGTTTCATTGATCAGGGTTGATTTACCGCTACCACTCACACCACTCACTACGATAAATTTTCCCAACGGGAATTTTACATCCACACTCTGCAGGTTATTACCTTTGGATCCTTTCAATTCAATAAATTTCCCGTTACCCTTACTTCTTTCCTTTGGCACTTCTATCTGCATACGTCCATTCAGATAACCGGAAGTAAGAGTATCCAACGTTAATAAATGTTCCGGGTTTCCCTGTGCAACTATCTTCCCGCCATGATAACCTGCTTTCGGACCAATATCAATCAAATGATCGGCTGAAAGCATGATATCCTTATCATGTTCAACCACCAAAACACTATTACCAATGTCGCGAAGGTTTTTTAATGCGTCAATCAACCGATGATTATCTCTTTGATGCAAACCTATTGATGGTTCATCCAGGATATAAGTTATCCCCTGGAGTTGCGAGCCGATCTGAGTTGCCAATCGTATTCGTTGTGATTCTCCGCCGCTAAGTGTTTTAGAAGGCCGATTCAAAGAAAGATAGGTCAACCCAACATTCAATAAAAATTGTAACCGCTCCCTGATCTCCTTCAATACATCCTTTGCGATCGCATTTTGCTTGTTATTTATTCTTAACTCGATGCCGTCAAACCACGCAGCAAGGTTATCGAGATTCATATTGCTCAAGTCGGAAATATTTCTTCCTGCCACCTTAAACCAAAGACTTTCTTTTTTTAACCTTGCACCGTTACAACTTTCACAAGGCTTCAATTGCATATATCCTTCCGCCCAGTCACGCAGACCTTCGCTATGTCCATTATTGAACCAACGCTTCAGCATATTGACTATTCCTTCATAAGGCGCATGTGGGTCAAACTGCATATTCTCAAAATCAATTTCAGCTTCTGTTCCTTCTTCATTTCCGTACAATAAAATATTCAGCGCTTTTTGAGGAACGTCTTTTATCGGTTTAGTAAGAGATATCTTATTCTTCTTCGCAATTTCCTGCGCCTGTTTAAAAACATAAGCATCCCGCTCTTCCCCTAGTGGAGCAATACCTCCTTCATTAATGCTAAATTCAGGATCAGGAATAACTGCATCCATATTAATATGAAATGTAGTACCGAGTCCTTTGCAAACAGGGCAGGCGCCGTATGGAGAATTAAATGAAAAGGCATTCGGAGAAGGCTCTTCATAGCTGATGCCGGTATCTTCACACATCAACAACTTTGAATATTGGACCACATTCTTTTCTTCATTTACCTGCAAAAACATCAGGTCCTTCCCAGTTTTAAAGTTTGTTGTACACTTTGACTTAATCTAGATTTCAGATCATCCGTCACCTGCAGACGATCTACTACCAGCTCAATATCATGTATCTTATAGCGATCAACCTGCATTTTCGGCACCAGGTCTTTTATTTCGCCATCTACTCTTACTTTCAAATAGCCTTTTTTCCTTACATCTTCAAACAATTCCCTATAATGACCTTTGCGACCCCGGACGAGCGGCGCCAGCAAACTGATCTTTTTATTTTTATATTTTGTAAAAATATTTTCGACGATCTCTTCTTCACTCCACTTCACCATTTGCTTACCCGTGTTGTAAGAGTAGGCCTCTCCTATCCTCGCAAATAATAAACGGAGAAAATCATAAACCTCGGTAATAGTTCCAACTGTTGACCGGGGGTTTTTATTAGTGGTTTTTTGCTCAATAGATATTACCGGCGATAACCCGGTGATCTTGTCAACATCCGGCCGCTCCATGTCGCCAATAAACTGCCTGGCATAGGCGCCGAAAGTTTCCATATAGCGACGCTGCCCTTCAGAATAAATAGTGTCAAATGCTAAAGATGACTTCCCGCTGCCACTAATACCGGTTATAACCACCAGTTTATTTTTCGGGATCGAGATATCTATATTCTTCAGATTATGCACTCGTGCGCCATACACCTCAATCGCATCTTCCTGGATCTCTTCTGCTCCATTTCCGTTATTCCTGATATTCATACGTTATTCCTGCTATTCATAATTTTTACAGTAAGCGAAGATAAAACAAGCCTGTAAGCAAAAAGTTATCTGAAAATCACGTTTAAACATATTCTTTTAGAGAAATTACGGTTAGCCTGAACGTACTTCCCCTTAGTTTTCCACAAAACCGAATTCTGGCATAATATTTAAAAGAAGAAGGGCGAACGGATTTCTTAACCCCTTTAAAAGCATAACTTATGAAAAAAACCGCTATCATACTGGGTGCAGCGTTGCTCTTATTCACAGCAACGACAAATGCCCAGAACGACACCCTTCCGAAACAGCCTACGGTAGTTCAACCAGATACAATGTTGAAAGAGCCAGTGACTACAATGCCAACAGAACAAGTCACAACGCCGACAGAACAGGTCACTACAATGACCACGAATACCGACAGGTGGAATAATTACAGCCCTGATAAATATAAAATGCTTCCCATGCCGGAGCCGCTTACAACAGAAAAAATTTTCCCGGTAATAGGACATTATAATTTGACAACCAGTGATGCGGCAGCAAACACAGAAAACCCTACCGCAGAAACTGGAAATACAAATTTATCCAATGTCTCGATCACACTGGATGAGACTAATAAAGGAGTTGCCTGGATAGATGGCTTGCCGCAGGGAAAGATCAAGGCTTACCTGAAAGCATCTCCGGCAACTTATATTATACCCGCACAGAAAACAACTGATGATAAAGATATTGCACAAGGCGTGTTGATATTTGACAAGGACAACAATAACCTTGATGTTTGTATCGGCTGTAAATATAATAATGACGATCCTGCTTCGGCGTTCGCAACGACTCAACCAGTTGCCGAAGAACAACCGACAGCGACAGCAAAGAATAAGAAAAAGACTGCAAAGGCTAAAGTAATCCCGGTGAAAACTTGGAAATACACGGGAAGCAAGGTTGAAGAAACCACAGCTTCTGTCAACCCTATGCAGCAACAGTAAATCTAAATCTTTGAAACACCAATGATCATTGGGGAGGTTGCACTTAGCAACCTCCTTTTTTATTTCTACATTTGAACAGAAATTTTTTTATGTTCAATCCCTTTAAAAAGAAAGAAGGATCCGTTAATGTCATTGACAAAGTCTGGATAACAGAGGAAGTCAAACAGAATGCTATCCTTGAGGAATGGAAAAAAGATCCGGGGATTATCATAATTGCCTGGTTCGATGCTACTCTTCGTCATCTTCAAAACGTATTTGCCAAACAAACGTCATCATCCGTATCATTATTCTCAGCCAGGGAGGTTCACAGTTCGCATTTGAATGGCCCAAAGATCATCTTCGCCGAACATCATCCCATGCGAAGCAAAGAACAGGAGGCTTTCAAACAATGGCATCTAAAAGAGGCCGTTGTTTATTCCGCATTGGACGAACCTCTCTTTAAACAATTTGGCGGCGATCGTATCGTTGAAATGATGAAAAAGTTAGGCATGGAAGCCGATAGTGTGATCGAGCATAAAATGGTCAGCAGTTCCATTGAAAATGCTCAGGAGAAAATTGAAAAGAAAGTGATTACGGAAAGCATGGCGAATTCACAACAAGAATGGATGGAGAGAAATCTGCCGTCGTGAAAATTTTTACGGACAAATAATCACAAGCCTGTTTACTAACAATCGTTAATCGAAAGAATAAAAATTATTTGGCAATATAAAATTCACACTCCTATCTTTGCAATAGTTCTTTATACGATCACTTATCAAGAAAGGCAGAGGGTAATGGCCCGATGAAGCCTTGACAACCTCCCTTCGTTACCGTTCTCATGAATAAAACGAGGAAAGGTGCCAACTCCATCTCAACAGTACTGTTGGGACAGATAAGTCAGATTCAAAGCTTTGAAAATATCTTCTTAAAATATTCAAAAGCTCGTCTGATTTATCGGACGAGCTTTTTTGTTGCTTACTGCAGGTACAAAAATTCTTCTCCGGTAATATTCTCTCCTCTCTTGTTAAGTAATACTAAGCCTAAACAATTTTTTTAACTCCCTGTTATCCTTTGACCAGGAAAAGGGAAAAAATATCTTAACAATGAGTAAAGGCGCCAGCAACAACTCTGATCATTCGCCGAAAGAAAAACAGAACCTGCCATTGGGAAATCGGTTTCGGATAGAACCTGAAAGAAAAAATACTTTCGCGGAAAATTTCGAAGGATCGAAGTCAATGGCAAAATTGAATAAAACTTTCCCGATAACAACTGTTAGTAACAATATGGCTTCGCCGGGAATGCTGAAGAGCAAACCGGAAGATGAACGGAGCCCTTCGGTTCCTCTGGGTAAACTCGCAACGAAAGCTGATCCTTCGACGATTCAGGACAGCAATGTAATCTGGACAATAAAAATTTTCTTAAACTAAAAAATAAAATTGGCTGGTTCGGAGTAGTCGCCTAATTTTATAGAGTAAATGAAAGCACAACATCACATATCTGATCGCTCTATAATTTGTTGCTGCATTTGTTGTATGCCGTAAGGCATATATACTACTCTTTCCGAAAGGCGACCGCCTGACATACTGATTCGCATTTTACTTAACAACTTCTGATAAACTAAAAACACATTTCTATGAGCAACAATCTTCATTTCGAAACATTGCAGCTTCATGCAGGACAACAAATTGATCCTACTACAAAAGCAAGAGCTGTTCCTATTTATCAAACTACGTCGTACGGCTTTAACAATAGCTGAACATGCTGCCAATCTTTTTGGGTTAAAAGAATTCGGAAATATCTATACCCGAATCATGAACCCAACTACTGATGTTTTTGAACAACGCATTGCTGCATTGGAAGGCGGCGTGGCCGCATTGGCAACCGGTTCAGGACAGGCTGCGCAATTTCTTGCATTGAATAATATTTTACAAGCAGGAGATAATTTTATTACAACAACTTTCTTGTATGGCGGCACATATAACCAATTCAAAGTCGCTTTCAAGCGCCTGGGAATTGAAGTGCGTTTTGCTGATGGTGACGATGCAGAAAGCTTTGTAAAACATATTGACAAGAACACAAAAGCTATTTATCTAGAAACAATAGGCAATCCCCGGCTTAATATTCCTGATTTTAAAAAATTTGCCGACCTCGCAAAAGAATATGAACTGCCATTGATCGTTGATAATACATTTGGCGCTGCCGGTTATTTATTCCGTCCGTTGGAACATGGCGCACAATGTGGTTGTTGAATCAGCCACTAAATGGATCGGAGGGCATGGAAACAGTATCGGCGGCGTCATCGTTGATGGAGGCAATTATAACTGGGGCAATGGAAAATTCCCGCAATTCACTGAACCAAGTGAAGGCTATCATGGATTGAAATTCTGGGATGTATTTGGTGAAGGAAATCCGCTTGGTCTCCCGAACATTGCATTTGCTATCCGTGCAAGAGTAGAAGGTCTTCGTGATTTTGGTCCTTCATTAAGTCCGTTCAATTCATTCTTATTGTTACAGGGACTGGAAACATTGTCACTGCGTGTACAACGTCATGTTGAAAATGCTTTGGAATTGGCACAATGGTTAGAAGAACATCCATCAGTTGAGTTTGTAGAATACCCGGGATTGAAAAGCAGTCCCTATAACACGTTGGCAAAAAAATATCTTAACAATGGTTTTGGCGGCATCCTGAATTTTGGAATAAAAGGAGGAAAAGAAAATGCCAGCAAGTTTGTTGATTCATTGAAACTGATAAGCCATCTTGCCAATGTAGGTGATGCTAAAACACTGGTCATTCATCCTGCATCAACAACACATGAACAATTAAGTCCTGAAGAACAGGTAGCAGCCGGTGTACAACCCAACCAGATCCGCATCAGCGCAGGGATTGAGCATATTGATGATATCAAAGCCGACTTGAACAGGCATTTCAAAAAGTATTTTCAAAAGAACTCGTGGCATAATATGTTATCCATTTTTAATCATAATGAAACATTCAAGTTGGAGTCAGGTGTAACTCTTCCGGGTTATCACCTGGCTTATACTACACACGGCAAATTGAATGCAGACAAAAGATAATGTAGTATGGATATTTCATGCGTTGACAGCCAACAGCAATCCAGCTGGAATGGTGGCCCGGATTGTCAGGTGAAGGAAAATTTTTTGATCCTGCAAAACATTTTATCATTTGTGTAAATAAACCCGGAAGTCCTTACGGAAGCATTTCACCCTTAAGCAATAACCCGAAACCAACCAACCCTATTATCATGATTTTCCCGTATTCACGATAAGTGACATGATAAAAGCTTATCAAAAGCTGAAAGATCATCTTGGTATCCGAAAAATATTTAATTGGATTAGGTGGAAGTACCGGTGGCATGCAATTATTGGAATGGTCTATTGAAGAACCAGAATTGTTTGAACATATTGTTCCGATAGCGACGAATGCCGTTCTATCTCCCTGGGCTATTGCATTCAATGCTTCGCAGCGTATGGCTATTGAAGCAGATAGTACATGGCTGGAAAAAAGACCGGATGCAGGACAAAAAGGTTTGGCAGCAGCGCGGTCCATTGCGTTACTCTCCTATCGTCATTATAATGGTTATGATATCACGCAACCAAGAGATAAAGCTTTTGTTCCGTTAAATAAAGATGTAACTTATGCGGCTGATAATTACCAGCGCTACCAGGGATTAAAATTGGTGAACCGTTTTAATGCATTTTGCTATTACCGGCTCAGCCAGAGCATGGATAGCCATGATGTAGGACGCAACCGTGGTGGAGTTGAAAATGCATTGAAGAAGATCACGGCAAGAACACTGGTGATAGGAATTACAATCAGATGTCCTCTACCCTATTGCAGAACAGGAATTTCTTCAAAAAAATATTCCCAGGAGCCCAATTGCTCAGTATTCCCAGTGATTTTGGCCATGATGGGTTTTTATTGGAATATGAAAAAATAGAAGCTGCATTAAAAAAATTTATAGAAGAAAGATCATCTCATACATTTAAAAATAGTGAATCAATAATATGGAAACACATAAACAGTTAACGATCGGATTATTTGGCTTTGGCGTAGTAGGTGAAGGATTATATAAAGTATTACAGCAAACACCTTCTTTAAAAGCAACTATTAAAAAAGATCTGTATCAAAAATCCCGGAAAAAAACAGCAATGCGCCGGCAAACTTATTTACAACAGATAAAAATGAATTGTTAAATGATCCGGAGATAAATGTGATCGTAGAAGTGATTGATGATGCAATAGCAGCATTTGAAATTGTTTCAACAGCTTTGCAAAATGGTAAAGATGTTGTCAGCGCCAGTAAAAAAATGATCGCTGAAAACCTGCCCGCTTTATTACAACTGCAGCGAAAAAACGGGCAGTCATTATTATATGAATCTGCAGCCTGCGCTTCTATCCCCGTAATAAGAAACCTTGAAGAATATTATGACAATGATCTGCTTCATTCCATCAAAGCCATTGTAAATGGTTCTACAAATTTTATACTGACAAAAATGTTTGAAGAGCATCTGGATTTTAAGAGGCGTTGCTATTAGCCCAGCAACTGGGTTTTGCTGAAAGCAATCCGAAATTGGATGTAGAAGGATATGATGCTGTAAATAAATGGACATTTTTGCTGACACATGCTTATGGCATCATTGAATCGCCGGAGAATATTTTGTTTACCGGAATCCAGAATATTACAGGCTGAAGATGCCGACTGTAGCCAAAGCAAAAAATCAGCAGATCAAATTGGTAGCACAGGCAAAAAAATTAGAAAATGGCAAAGTGGCTGCTTTTGTATTACCGCAGTTTATAAACCAGGACGATCACTTATCTTTTGTAAAAAATGAATACAATGGTGTGGTGATTGAAAGCGGTTTTGCAGATAAACAATTTTTTTATGGCAAAGGGGCCGGAAGCTTTCCTACTGCATCTGCGGTATTAAGTGATATTTCTGCTTTGCGATATCAATATAAATACGAGTATAAAAAACTCTATCACCACCAGCCGCACCAATTGAGCAATGATATTTTTCTGCGAGTATATATAAGCTTTGATGAATCAAATACATTCCCCGAGAAAAATTTGAATGGATAGAAGAATGGCATGTGCAGGAAGAAAGGAAATACCTGGTAGGCGTTATTTCATTTAAAGAATTAAAAGAAAATAACTGGTGGAAGGAAAATAATATTTCGCTGATCTTACGCCTGAACCGGTGATCGAAGATATAGCTACCCGTAAACTAAAGAAGAAGAGCCTGGAACTGGCCGGAATCGTTTTCAACTAACCTTTTATTAATAGATCTTAGCTTTTCATTTTTGTGTTTTTAAAGAAGGCTTCCTGATGGAGGCCTTTCTTTTTATCGAAGAATCGAAAGAGTGTTGAAATACTCTAACCGTAAATTTTAACTAATTGAAAATTCCTCAAAAGAAATAAAAATAAGGAAATATTGAAATTTAGAAAAAGATTCAAATAAGAAAGGCGCCTCTTTTGGGCGTCTTATGTCTGACTTTTTTCATACATAGGGTATGATAGAGCAAAGATTCAATATTGATTAAGTTTTGGCAGAGAGATTGATCTAAATTCGTTTCACAGAATAGAGCCAGAAAAGTTGCAATGCAGAATGCAAAAACTCACTTTAAGACACAAATAAGAGGTGACGAGCTTATAAATAAAATTGTAGGAGTATTTGATGCTGAAAAGAGAAAGCTAAAAAAAGATAAAACTCTTAAGGAGTTACAGCGTAGTTGGCTATTTTATTTGAGTTGTCAGGCTTTAAAGAGAGAGCAATAGAACAAGAAAATGACTTTGACAATAAGCGGGTAATTTTAATCAAATCGAAAAAAATAGTTGAGGAGTTAATTGCGGGAGGATATTAGTCTCACCTGAAAAAGCGATTTCTTCTTATTTAGCGGTTAGCTCGCGGCACGCACTAATAGCCTACGCTGATTTATTAGCTTATAAAAAAGGTTGGGTTTGGGCTTTATATTACTCTAATTCAAATGGGCAAAAACCATCGCATTTCGTATTGGTCCATGCGGAGGGAAAACTCTTAATTAAAGATTTGACAGAAGAAATAATTTCAATAGATGCCAATCTAAACAAAATATTTGAAGGCTTAACTTTACTAAATAAAGAAGAATCTACGAATACAATTCAAAAGAACTTAGATGACACCGAAAAAAAATACTCAAATACTTTGAGAATGAATTAGGAGAAATTCAGTTTGAGGGATTGCAGACTGACAAGGAAGCAGGTTCAATAAAAGTTAAGTTAGAGAATATATTTGTTCCACTTCATTTAACACAAAGCACAAATCAACAAAAAAGAAGAAAAAAATATGAATTTGATTTTGAATAGAAAATACAAGAGAGGGAATCGGAGAAATTTTAGAAAAAAGATCTAGACTTACGATTCTTGCAAAACCTGGAGGAGGTAAATCTACCTTGATCAAGAGAATAGCAATTGCGTATGCTTTTCCTGAAAGAAGAAAACAAATAAACGACAAGCTCCAGAATAAAAATTGGTTTCCTATTTTCTTACGATGCAGAGAACTTGGTGAAAAAGTAAATCTAAGTATTACTGATATTATTAATGGGATAGCTTCTAAAGCTGAGATACACTAATGCGCAGATGAGTTTTCAATGTTAATTTAAAAATAGTTGCAAAAGGGAAATGCTTTAATACTCATTGATGGACTTGACGAAATAGCAGAAGATAAAAATAGAATAGCTTTCGTAAACAACTAAGAACGTTGTTGCAACTTATTATAACATCAATATAAGTGTAACTTCAAGAGAAGCTGGTTTTAGGGTTGTTGGTGGTTAATTAGAACATACTGCAAAAATTATACAGTTTCAAATTTAAGCTCGCCAGAAATAGAAGAATTGTGCCTGAAGTGGCATATTGCTATAATTGACAACTCCGAAAAGAGTGTTAGAGAGGCAAAAAAGCTCAGCGAACTAATTTTAAAAGATACAAGAATTGAAGTTTTGGCCCAAAACACACTCCTCTTAACAACACTTCTTTTTGTGAAAAGATGGGCAGGCTATCTTCCTACTAAAAAAAGTATATTATATAAAAAAATGATTAAAATTATTTAGTTACTTGGAATGTTGAAGGTCATGAAAATCTTGATATTGAAGAAGCGGAGCCTCAGCTGGCGTATGTCGCATATTGCATGACTAAAAACGGACAACAAACAAGTTCTGTTGAAGAACTTAATGATTGGCTTATTGAAGCTAGGAAACAAATGCCAGAAATTTTAGGCTACACAAATGTTAATCCATCAGAGTTTATTAAGAGAGTGGGATCAAGGAGTAGTTTGTTAATTATGACAGGGCATAAGCGCCTTAGTTCAGGAATTGTCACTGCGGTTTATGAATTTCTCCACTTAAGTTTCCAAGAGTATTTAACGGCTAAAGCTATGGTAAAAAAATTTATACCAAATGAGATTAAGAGGCCAAAGTAGTAGACATCATTAAGCAAATGTAAATAATGAAAAATGGAAAGAAGTAATACCATTAGCGGCAGTATTATTAGAAAGAGACACAAAAGACTTAATTGATCACTTGATATAAGAGTCAAAAATAGTAGTATCAAAAGATACACTAGGAAGGGTAAAGAAAGATGAAGATTAACACCGTTATTATTGGGAAGATGTATCGCCAATGAAATTCAGATCAGTCCTGATTTGTTAAAAACAGCAATAGAATGGTATGCAAAAAACACTTATTTGATTAGTGATAGAGGCAATACCGAAATAATTCTTAAAAATAAATTTAGATAGGCGTTTAAGAAAACAGTCAAAGAACGATTTTTTGAAAAATATGATGATAAATATTCTTCCCCGTTAGGTTCGACTTTGTCTGATATTTTTCTTTCCGATCTAAAAAATTCTGATAATAAAACTAAAATTCCAAATGAAATTCTTGCAGGCTTGAAAAAAGAAACAAAAGAAGATGAATGCTTTGCAATTTTAGGTATGATGGAGATATGTTTTTGGAATTTCCCGGTCTCACAAAGCAGAAATTCCGGTCTCTTTTTTCTGACGAGATATTCAGTATTATGCTAGATTTACTCAAAACAAATGATTTGATTATCATTATTCTGTATGCTGGTGTGTTGCGTGGTGTGGAGAAGCGAATATATTTCCTGATAACTTGAGAATACCATTTGTCTCTTATTTGATAAAATTATGGATTAAATGAAGCGAACTCCATTTGCAAAGAGTTACTTCTTGGTCGTTAAGCAAAATACTAATACAGACTATACTGAAAAGTGAAATCTGAAAAATCCAAAAACTTAAGGCTACTATTAATGAGAATTTTCAAAAGCCAGCTAATGAATTTGACAAATTAGTATCAATTTATTTGGGTAACATCATTGGCGAAAGTTTTGAAACAAAAGAAATTGAAGAAGTGTTCAAACAACAATCAAAGCGAACCGGTGAAGGTTCAGAACTTTCAAGTAGCTTTTCCAAATTTGAAAAAGCTCTAAATGTTAACCTGAAAGGACAATCCCAACCAGAACTATAATTTGAAACGTTAGCTAATGCAGACAAATGAATGAAAGTTTACTGATCATCATTAACAGTTAATTTACTACCTAATTTGTCTTTATCAAAAACGAAGAGACTCAGACTGTCGAATAGCAAACAGAACGTACAAGTGTGCGACGCAACGAAACTGATAGCAGTAATGCAGCCAGGCTAATTAATTCACTTCACAAGCATCTTCTCATGCTGCATGAACCAATCATAGAACTTCTTCAAACCATCATGTATCTGTGTTTTCGGATCATAGCCAAGTAAGGCTTTGGCTTTGGCAATATCAGCATAGGTCTTCGGAACATCTCCCGGCTGGTCGGGCTGATGGTCTATGATCGCTTTTTGGCCGCTAACCTTTTCAATTCCTTCTATCAATTCTTTCAGTGTAATAGTATAATGATTGCCAAGATTGATGATCTCGAAATCAGTCTTATCATAATGAATAGAAGCGATGATGCCTTGCACAGTATCATCCACATAAGTATAGTCGCGGCTGGTGCTGCCATCACCAAACATGGTAATGGGTTTGCCAGCAACTATGTTTTTTGTGAATTTATGAATGGCGAGGTCAGGGCGCTGGCCGGGGCCGTAAACTGTAAAAAAACGCAACGCAATAAAACGGATTCCAAATAATTTATGATAGACATGTCCCAGCATTTCACCTGAGAGCTTAGTGCTTGCATAGGGACTGATAGGCATCAGTTTCTCTTCCTCCTTCCAGGGGTAATGATCATTCACGCCATAGACGCTGCTGCTGGACGCAAAGACAAATTGCTTGACGTCTTTGATCCTGGCAAAGTCGAGCATGTTCTGCAGGCCAATCACATTTGCCTGCTGATAACTAAGCGGATTCTCGATACTTGGCCTTACTCCAGCTTTTGCTGCGAGGTGAACGATCACATCCACCTTCCCAGGAATCAATTCTGCCAACTCAGCGCCTGAAGTTTCGGCAAGATCATTTTCTATCAAATCGAACGAAGGATTGTCTTTAAATTCCCGGATATTAAATTCTTTTATACTTCTTGCATAAAATGGATCGAAATTATCAATACAGGTGATTTTGATGCCGGGTTCATTTTTCAGTAAAGTCCGTATAAGGTTGCTGCCGATAAAACCGGCGCCCCCTGTAATGATATAATGCTTCATAGTCGTTTAAACTGTCACAAGATACATTTTTTAGCCACAGATGAAAACAGATAAACATAGAGAGTTTGATAAACTGGAATCTAATATAGTTCAGGAGAAATAGACCTTTAGTGATAGACCTTGCCAAACACTCAGCTTGGAAATTTATTCTGTGTTTATTTGCGTCCATTTATGTTCATCTGTGCCGGTATTGACGGGGGATGCAGTGTGTATATTTTTATTCATCGGGAGGCCGCTTCTCAGCTACTTTTCCCGATTTACACCTTTATAATCATGAGAGTAGCTTTTATTGCGCGATCAACTTTGTACAATGTTCCCGGCGGCGATACTATCCAGATACTGCAAACAGCAAAACACCTTGAAGAGTATGGTATCAATGCTGATATACGCCTGACCAATGAGAAGATAGATTACAAACTATATAGCCTCCTGCATTTCACCAATATTACGCGGCCTTCTGATATCCTTTTTCATATTGGACAAACAAAAAAACCATTCGTCATTTCTCCGTTCCTCATTGACTATAGTGAATATGATAAGCATTACAGGAAAGGTTTATCTGGCATATTGCTGCGACAATTTTCTGCCAACACCAATGAATATGCAAAAACGTTTGGCCGTTGGCTGAATGGAAAGGATGTATTGCAAAGCAAATCGTATTTATGGAAAGGACACCGAAAAAGTATCAGGGAGATACTCAAAAAGGCGGCGATGATATTGCCCAATTCGGAAATTGAAAATAAAAAATTGGAAGAGGCATTTGAAATTCATAAAAAATATTTAGTTGTACCCAGTGGCGTTGATTCATCTATTTTTTCACCGGATAAAGAAATGAGGAAAGATGATAAGATGGTGTTATGTGCTGCACGTATAGAGGGTATCAAGAACCAGCTCAATCTTATCAGGGCACTTAATAATACGGCTTATACGTTGCTGCTTATCGGCTCTCCTGCACCTAATCAAAGAAGTTATTACAACGAGTGCAGAAAAATTGCCGCCAGAAATATCCTGTTTCATGAACGGGTCTCTCAGCAGGAACTACTTCATTACTATAAAAAAGCAAAAGTTCATGCATTACCCAGTTGGTTCGAGACCTGTGGTCTTTCTTCACTGGAAGCAGCAGCAATGGGATGCAATATCGCCATCACGGAAAAAGGATATACAAGGGAATATTTTGGTGATGATGCTTTTTATTGTGACCCCGGAGATCCCAATCAATATTCAATCAAATCCAAAAGGCGGCAAATTCTGACTGTCAAACTGCTTTACAGCAAAAAATTTTAAATGACTACACATGGCACAGAGCTGCCAGGGTCACTTCCGAAGCTTATAAAAAAATCATATCATCATGAAAAAACTGAAGATCGGTATTCTTGGAACAAGAGGTATTCCCAATCATTACGGAGGTTTTGAACAATTTGCCGAGCATTTATCACAAGGTTTAGTAAGAAAGGACATCAAGTTTCCGTTTACAACTCGAGCTTCATCCGTATAAAGAAAAGGAATGGAATGGAGTACAGATCATTCATTGCAAAGACTGGGAATACAGGATCGGAACAGCCGGCCAGTTTATCTATGACTGGAACTGTATCAATGATGCCCGCAAAAGAAATTTTGATGTACTTCTTCATCTTGGTTATACCAGCGATTCAATATGGCATTGGAGATGGCCTAAAAAAGCAGTCAACATTGTAAATATGGATGGACTTGAATGGCAACGCAGCAAATACAATAAACCAACCCACCGTTTTTTAAAATGGGCAGAATCACTGGCAGCAAAAAATGCGCATAGTTTAATAGCTGATTCACCGGCAATCCGGGATCATCTTATCGTTCATTATAATAAAATACCGGTTTATATTCCTTATGGCGCTGAAATATTTTACACATCCTGAACCGATCAGTCATAGACAAATATGGGCTTATTCCCATGCAATACTTTCTGCTCATAGCCAGAATGGAACCGGAAAATAATATTGAAATGATTATCGAGGGTCATTTGGCTTCCGGCAATTTTCACCCCTTATTTGTCATTGGTAATATCACGAACAAATTTGGAAAATACATCACCTCAAAATATAACGATCCGAAAATAAAATTTGCTGATGCTATTTATGACAAGAACGAGTTAGACAATCTCCGCTATTATTCCGCAATGTATTTTCACGGTCATTCGGTCGGTGGCACTAACCCTTCATTAATCGAAGCGATGGCCTGCGGATGTTATATAGCTGCGCATGATAATCGTTTTAATAAAGCAGTTTTACATGATGAGCCGATTATTTTTCAACTGATGAAGAATCAGTGCCATTATCAATAACCCGATAGCTAATTCTCCACGGTTGAACAGTGGAAAAAAATCGAATGTGAAAAGATCAGGACCGTTTATAACCAGGAGAAAATAATTGACGATTATGAGAAAATAATGCTGAATGCATGTGGTGAAAAAAGGGCCATCATAAGACCTGCTGTTGCAGATGCCATTTAGAATGTATGGCTTTATTTGCCTTTACATCAAATTGGTTAAAGACATTTGTGAATGCGAGTATCCAGATCACATATTCTGCGACATTGGTTATAAAACTCCCGGTGAACTGGTAGATAAACATAAAGAAGAAAAGAAGAAGCCGGTAATAGTTTGTCCACACCTTTGTATAAAAGAAAAGAAATATTTCAACAACGAAACGCAGGAAAAAGCCGACCCATCCAAAAACTGCAAGTGTTTCGGCAGATCGCATTAGGAATAGTAGCAGTAAATTCATTAACATACCGATAATAGTCCTGGATGATATTCTGCGCCTGTCAGTTTGATCTGCCCGATGCACCGATTCCCCAATATTCATTTCCTGTCCGAAGTATTTTATCGGCAAGTATAAATGCATCAAAGGTTCCTTCCATTTCCAGAAGTATCTCTTCCAATAAAAATAATTTCCAATGCGGGCAAACAAAGGGTTATCTCTAAAAAAGAGTATCGCTATAGTCAAAATAAAAACAGTTGCCGTGCCTGTTGATAAAACAGCATTAAATATTCTTTTTTTTATCATCAAATTCCTGAACCATACCAGCCAGGTAAAAAGGATTGCCATTGAAATAGCGGCGATAACACCGATTGAAAATGAAAATACGTAAGGAACAAACAACGTAATAAGCAGTAAAATCCCGGGTATCTTATTTTGCTTTAAAAGATATTGAAGTAAAAAAAAGAAAAAAATGGGAGTAAATATAAAAGCATAATAGGAAGGCTCGTAAGTAAAAAGCTTTAAACGCCTGAAATTGAATATCAGCAGTTATTCCCTTGCTCCATCCATAGCCATGAATAAAAAGGAGTAAAATATAACAGAGCAAGCAATAACACATAAAATAAAATTTAAAATTAAAATCCACTGAAATATTTTTTCCACATCTCCGCACTTTATTAAGAAAGTATAAACAGCTTGACCAAAAATATACACCAGAAATAAATTGATCATTGATATCGCATATACATTGATCTCTACACCTTCATATACCTGTATAATAATAAAGGGCATTAATATAATGGTAAAAGGCAGCAGAACATCCTTTTTTCTTACCCGTAATATCCAGAGATAAAAAAATGGAGCAAACACTGCTGTGTATGTCAATCCAAAGGGAAGTCCCAGTGAATTGACAAAAAAATAAAGCAAAGCAAATGGAAGGTATTTGTTCACTTTCATACAATTTCATTGGTTAAAAATATGATGTCCATTTAGTACACCTTTAGCCCGTTGCCATTTCCCTGCCGATAGACGTTTTAAAAACCTTATCATGTTAAAAAAGAACACAAATGGAAGGTTGTTCTTCTTGTATTTCCAAACGAAGTATAGACCGTTCGCTTTACGTAAAAATAATTAGCGATAAACTTTACAATAACAGTCCGGAATCATAACAAAAATATCGGACAAACAAGAAATTCAAAGCCAATTGCTTAGCCCGGTGACAAGGTTTCGATCGCACTAAAAAAAAATCCAGTATAATATTCGCCAAAAGGGACTTGAGGATACGTGTGCGAAACAAACAGGCCCCGGATATATTCAAAAGTAAGATTTTTCTTTGAAGTTCGTGACCATACCTGAAAACGGAATCTCATAAAGATTATCGTAGCCCCACAGTAAAAAACGCAATATGGTTGCCTGCAAAGGACCGAATACGCCGCCAATGATAGCACGCGACGATTGCTGAACGGCAAACTTTACCAATTCGTCTAATGTATTTTCCTGGATAGTCATGTCTGGATTTGATAGCCAGAAATAAGCGTCCTGGCCTGTCAAAAGTTTGAACGCTATATTATTTCCTCCCGCAAAACCGGCATTCGTGTCATTTTGCATCAGGGCTAGCTTAGGGAGTGTTGCAGGATTCGTGAACTTATTTTGTATCTGATCTTGATAGTAAAATAAATTGAACCTGCCTTGATTCATCTGTATTTACAAGCCAGTTTTTTAAATGCATAAGCGAGTCATTTCCGGAATCGTTATCAACCACGATCACAGAAAAATTAGAATAGGTAGATTTAAAAACAGAAGCCAGGCAATCGCGGGTATCCTGCCACTGATTATAATTTACAATTACTATATATACTTTTGAAACCTGCACCAATTTATACCGTTTTGAGTAAATGCATTAGCTCATTAAAAATGCCTAAGAAAAAACACCGGTCAGTTTAATTCATCGTCAACGTTGTTAAACAAAGGTATACACGGATGACAAAATTTAAAAAGGGCTCTTTTTAATTGTTACAAGCAACCCGCTCACATAGATCCGTTATGTATCCGAATAAAAAAATGCCGGGCAATACAAAAATGTCCCATTTTATTCAGATAAGATTAATCTGATTTTTTATTGTAAATTTCGCCAGTAATACTCCCGATATGAACAACTCCAAAGCATAAAAATTATGCATCAGATGATATTGATCTTCTTTTACTGATCGAACGCTTCTTGCTTTTTTTCAAGCAATACAAATGGGTTTTTTTTATTTCAATGATTCTTGGCCTGGCATCGGGTATTTGTATTATCGCTTTCTCCCCAACATTTACAGATCGAGAGCTGGTAATGCATTCATTTTTTCTCACCAACCAGGAGAATATCGAGATAATTGAAAACTGGAATTCCCTTTTGGGGAAAAAAGAGTATGCAGAACTTTCTGCCACGCTCAATTGTCCTGCAAATCTTTTCCCTAAGGTTAAAAAGATCAGCGCGGGAGAAATCCAAAAAGTATTTTCTGTTACTAATCCAAATGGGTTCCTGGTTGAGGTAAACGTTACTGATAACTCCATACTGGATGATCTGCAGAAAGCTATTGTATATGGGTTGGAAAACACTGAATATGTAAAACTGCGGTTAGATTCCAGGAGGGCAAGCCTCGATGAACTTATTGATAAGACGGCCGCAGAGATAATAAAGCTTGATTCCACAAAAAAATTGTTGAAAATATCATAGAAGGAAAAAGCAAAAGTTCCTCCTCTCTTATTATCGAAGGAGCCACGATCTATAAACAATTGATTGAAATGAATGAAAAACTCCTGGGATATAGGGATGATCTCAAATTTACATCGGCAGTCCAGGTGTACAAGGGATTCAGCAAGTTCAGTAAACCGGTTGGCCCGCATTTACTTCCCTGGCTAGTGATAGGCCTGTTGTCTTTTTTATGTCTTGCTTTTTTGTGTTCTTTTATTAGTAGCATTAACAATAAACTGAAAATGCGTTCGCGGGGATCTTCACAGCCGATGAGGAAAAAATCTGTTTAACCTTAGAAATTCATGCTGCCGGCAAAAAGTACTTCATTGATCACCGAAGCCCTGTACCTGGTTTTTTTTATCAGTCTCGCCTGCTCTTTCAGGGTTGTCAGTAGTGTGACCATTTTATTGATTTTTGTAACGGGGCTTGTTACCATTAGATCGAAGGATAAAACAATTCTTAGTAAGGATATCAGTGATTTTTTGTTGACCGGTTGCCTGTTACTTTTTCTTATTAATGTTCTTGCTCTTTTTTATACAGGCGATAAAAACGAGGGCTGGCTTAATATCCAGGTAAAAAGCGGACTCGTTATTACTCCGTTCGCTGTTTGTTGTACAAGATTTCTTAATGACATAACAAGAAAAAGATTGTCATTTTACTTTGTATGTATAATCACAGTTGTTTCATTGTATTGCCTGGGCATAGCTGTATGGAACTATTTTCAGTCAGGAAATTTTTATTTCTTTTTTTATCATGTATTGGTGCAACCTGTTAAAGGTCACGCAGTGTATTTTTCGGTGCTTGTATTTATTGCATTGTTATTATCCCTGGAAACCCATAGAATAAATGGTTTTATTTCAAACAAAGCCCTCCATGTCTTTTTCATCTTTTTTTTATCCGTTTTTCTTTTCCTTCTTTCTTCAAAACTTGTAATAGGCTTTTATTTTTTATACCTGGTCGTTTATTTCACAGAGCTTATAAAAAAGAGAGCAGTTAACCTTTTTTTGATCATCGGCCTGATAATATTTTTGGTTGCAGGCAGTGTTATAGCCTTAACAACCGCTAATCCCCTCGGCAAACGATTTTCTGACATCATGAATGGAGATCTGAAGGTTGTAGCCATGGATAAATATAACCCGGGAATGTACTTTAATGGAGTACAATTCCGGTTGCTTCAGTGGAAGTTTACCGGTGAAATATTAAATGAACATCATGGGTGGTGGACAGGTGTGGGTCCCGGTAATGCACAGCATTTTCTTGATCAAAAATATATTTCTTCAAATATGTATGTTGGCGAACCTGCCCGGGGTGATCACGGCTTTCTAGGCTATAATACGCATAATCAATTTCTCGAAACAATTTTACAAACAGGAATTGCTGGTCTTATTATTCTGTTGTTTACCTGCGTTGCCTTGCTAAAAATGGCCTTCCAAAAGAAAAAGAGGAAAATAAGTTTTATTACGGGTCTTTTACTTACCTGGCTGCTTACTGAATCAGTGCTTGAACGGCAATATGGAATATTGATCTTTGTATTCTTTCCGTATTTCATGTGGTTTGACGAAAAATAATGACTTATGGTAAACCTTTCAACCCATTATTCCGATTGAAAAGAAGGCACGAACCTCCCGTTCATCCTGATACCGTAAATAAACCAGCAGATGCAGCTTTTATCCGCAGTGATAATTACATATAATGAAGAGAACAATATTGCCCGGTGCATTGACTCTCTGAAGACAGTGGCCGACGAGATCATTGTCCTGGATTCTTATTCTACAGACAAAACCGCTGAGATAGCCCGCAGTCATGGAGCCATCGTCCATTTTGAAATATTCAGGGGTTATATCGAACAAAAGAATTACGCTTTACAATTAGCGTCTCACAATTATATTCTCAGCCTTGATGCCGATGAAGCACTGGATAGTCAGCTTACTCATTTGATCCTGCAAGCCAAAGAAAGTTTTCCTTTTCGTGCTTATCGCATGAATCGCTGCACACAATATTGCGGCAGGTTTTTACGACACGGACTTTGGTATCCTGACAAAAAGATCCGCTTGTTTGACCGAAGGATAGCAAAATGGGGAGGACTAAATCCGCATGACAAAATAGAATTACAACAAGGCTTTAGATTTAAACATTTAAAAGGAAATATACTTCACTATGCGTTTGACACTACTGAAGATATTATCTGGCGAAATAACCGCATCAGTTCTATTGCTGCAATGTCGCTTTATAAGATAGGACTCCGCAGTTCCTGGTATAAAATGCTCGTGCGACCAGCGTGGGCATTTCTTAATGGCTATTTTTTCAGACTTGGATTCCTGGATGGATTTGAAGGATTTGGCTTTGCGGTGAATATGTCTCACCAGGTCTTTTTAAAATACAGTAAACTATATAAGCTGCAACGGGCATCGAAGCAGGAAACAAAAGCGGTTTCTTTTGTTAAACCAATACTTCCTTCAAAAAAAAGCGTTGCAGGAGATTTGTAATATCCTGAAATTTATTGGGACCTGGGTCCCGCCACAAAATTCCCTATACATTTATAGAATTACTAAAATGAATAACCGGAAGTGATACCTGTTTTTAGAAATACTTTAGCTGTTCTGGATAACAACGAAAAAAAAGAGTTCAGGCTATTGATCATACTCGATACGATTACCAGTATAATTGATATTTTTTCACTTGCTTTATTACTTTGGATCATACAATTCTATATTCAACCTGTTTCAAAAACTAAATTATCATTTCTTCCCGATTGGCTGACCAATAGAAACTCTGTCGCCTTTATTTCGGTTTTCTTTATTCTTTTTGGATTGAAAAATTTTGCCGCCTATTTAATAGCAAGGTCACATTATAAATTTTTTGGCCGGGTAGCGATGCGTATTTCCACGAATAATTTAATAAAGTATCAGCGATCCGGCTACCCGGAATTTGTGAACATAGATTCATCAGATCATATCCGCAGGATCGCTTTGCAACCATTTGAATTTTGTCAATACATGCTATCCGGCATTCAACAGATCGTTACTCAGTCTTCTCTTATCATTCTTACCGTCATTGCCATAGTCCTGTTCAATGCAAAATTATTTTTATTACTTCTCCTGATACTATTACCGCCGGCGATCGTGATATTCTATTTTATAAAAAAACGGCTTACCAAAGCTAAAAAGTATATACAAACAAGCAATCAAAGATCATATCAGTACCTGCTGGATGCGTTGAAAGGATATATAGAGAGCAATATTTATAACCGCAATGACTTCTTCCTGCGCCGTTTTATCAGATCAAGGGAGAAATTCAGTGTCGCGCTATTTGAATCTATCAGCATACAAAATATGCCAACCCGCATCATCGAAGTATTCGCCATGCTTGGTTTATTTCTCCTGATCGCTATTGCTCAATGGTCGGGTAACAACGACAGCGCAACTTTCATAACGATCGGCGCCTTTATAGGAGCAGCCTATAAGATCATTCCCGGGCTTGTCAAAATAATAAATGCCAGCGGGCAAATGAGAGCTTATGAATTTTCTGTTGCTGATCTTGCAGGAAATGATGACCTGGCAAGAACCAGTTCCTCAACGGCAGCAGCATCGGGTATCTCATCCATTCAATTTAATAATATCAGTTTTCAATATACAAATGAGTCATTGATCAGCAATTTTTCTCTCAGTATAAAAAAAGGTGACTTTATTGGACTCTGCGGCATTTCTGGAAAAGGGAAGACAACCGTTCTGAATTTGTTGCTTGGATTTTTAGATCTGGCCAATGGGCAAATTCTTATAAATGATCATCAGCTTAACGCGGAAAGTTTGAGACACTACTGGCCGTTGATATCATACGTCAGGCAGCAGTCTTTCTTTATCCATGATACTATACTGCGAAATATCACATTGGAAGAGGATGGTTATAATAATGAAGCACTACAGTGCGCTTTGAAAAATTCAGGATTGAATAAATTCGTTGCTGCATTTCCAGAAGGCTTAGAAAAAATAATAACTGAAAATGGAAAGAATATCAGCGGTGGCCAGCAGCAGCGTGTGGCGATAACAAGAGCAATGTACAAAAAGGCTGATCTGATTTTACTGGATGAGCCATTTAATGAATTGGATGAACCTTCCGTACAGTCAATGCTTGAATATTTCAAGGAATTATCGCTATCAGGCAAAATGATAATACTTATAACACATGATAAGAAAAGCCTTTCTTATTGCAATAAAGTTGTTTCATTAGATGCACAAGGATAAAAAGACATTCATTATTCTCACACCAGGGTTTGCGGCAAACGAAGGAGATACTACCTGTATCCCCATGCAACAATCTTTTATCAGGACATTGAACCGACTGCTTCCGGATAAAAATATTATCATTCTTGCATTCGAGTATCCCTATGTTAAAGAAACTTATAAGTGGTTTGGTAATACTGTCATCAGTTTTAACGGGAGAAATAAAGGCGGGTTGACAAGATTTTTGTTAAGACGACAAGTTGCAGAACGTCTCAAAGGAATTCATTCTGAAAATGAAATAACAGGGTTGCTTAGTTTTTGGTACGGCGAATGTGCTTTAGCTGGAAAAAAGTTTGCTACCAAATACGGCATTCGGCATTATTGCTGGATGTGGGGGCAGGACGCGAGAAAAGAAAATAAGTATGTAAAGCAGGCCCGTTTGAAAGCAGGTGAACTTTTAGCTTTTTCTGATTTCGTGCAGGATGAATTTGAAAAAAATCATGGAACCAGGCCTCAACACGTGACACCGCCAGGCATAGATACCAGCTCTTTTCCACTTACCGATACTGACAAGGACATTGACATAATCGGGGCCGGTTCACTGATTCCTTTAAAACAATATGACGTTTTTATAGAAGCGATCGCAGAGATCAGGAAAAGCATTCCCACTGTTAAAGCCATATTGATCGGTGATGGCCCTGAAAAGAAAAGATTACAGGAACTCGTTACGTCCCTGGAATTGCAATCAAATATTACGCTGGCAGGTGAACTGGCGCATAAAGAAGTTCTCCGGTGGATGCAACGGGGAAAAATATTCCTGCATCCCTCCTCTTATGAAGGTTTTGGCATCGTATGTATAGAAGCGCTTTGTGCAGGCGCCAAAGTGATCAGCTTCGTTAAACCGATGAAAAAGCAAATTGAGAATTGGAGCATCGTAATTAACAAAGAAGAAATGATAAGCAGGGCCACTGAGATACTGCGAACTCCCCGCATGCAGTATGAAAAGGTGATCGTCTACTCAATAGAAGAACCGGTAAGAAAGATCATGGAGTTATTCTCTTCGTAAAAAGTATATGATCGTTTTGGCAATTTTCTTAAGAGGAACGATACTGAGTGGCTTACATCGCCATGCTTTCAGAAAACTTTCTGCTCCTTTTTTATACATACTGTTTTGTAAACATTTTTCTCCAAAATGAATATGTGACCTGAACAAAACATTCCTTGCTGCTTCAGCCGGTAACATTTTACTATTCCGCAGTGTCCTGATGACGTTGAGACCATCGTTATGGCTTTTGATCCAGTTTCGGAAAGTATAACTCTTTTCATGCAGCCGGTGAAACATAAGCGGTTCGTACAATATCACGGCCTGAAAATGATATGCTAACCTGAAAAGAAATTCAGGATCGGCAAACAAACTGGTTTCGTTGAATACTCCTGCTGTTTCAATACATTGTCTTCGCAACAGCAATGCCTGCGTCCATGCCGCAATTTCAGACGTGAATATGGAAAGAAAAACATTATCAAACCGGATACCTTCATTTTGTTTAAAGTGATATTCAACAGGCTCATCTTTCTTCCTGAAATTATAGCCGCCCGGTAAGACAAAAACCCGCTTCCGGATAGTCTTTTAATAAACGAACTTGCTTCTCCAGTTTTTCAGCTGCCCACAAATCATCATGATCTATGAATGCGATCAACTCCCCGGTGGCTTTTGCAAGAGCCATGTTCTTGAGTTTTCCGTTGAAGCCTATTCGTCCCGCCGGAAAGAAATGAATTCTTTCATCTTTAAAGCCTTTAACCACCCCTGGTGTATTGTCTTCAGAGCCATCATCCATAATTATCAATTCCCAATTCGTGAAGGTCTGGCAGCAAACAGTTTGAATTGTCTCTGCAATATTTTTTGCACCATTATATGTTGTCATAATAATGCTGATCTTAGGAAACTCGTTCATCATAAGTCTGTCCATACTTTACAACTGAAACAGGTTAGATTGATGCAATCACTTTTTCTATTTTTCGGGAAATAGCGTCAAAAGAAAGCTCTTCGGCAAATTGAAATAATACTTTTTTTCTTTCCTCTTCAATATTCATCTTGCTGATCTTTAATAATGCTTTCAGCAGATCGCCCGGATTACCCGGTTCATATAATAAGCCGCATTTACCCGGCCCGGTCATCTTGCGAAAAGAAATAATATTGGTGACAATAGGTACGCAACCACAAGACATAGCCTCGCAAACAGCTATGCCACCTCCCTCATAGTGTGATCCAGAGATAAAAAAATCAGCGGCATTATACCAGTTGCCCAATTCATTGTGTGAGACCCGACCTATCAATTGAACCGCCTGTTCTGCGATCTTGTTCTCTGAGATCAGTCGCTTTACTCCTGGCAAAAGATCTTCTGTTTGAAATATCATATACAATCTTGCCGATGGCTGTGACTGATGATATTTAATGAATGCCTTTACAACCGTAAGCGGGTCTTTATTTGCATCAAGCCTTCCAACCCATAAAAAGACAGGAGATCCGCTTATTGCTTTAGTTTGTCGTGCCTCAGTTTTATCGCTCATCTTGAAGACGGAAGATCCATGCAGCACTTCATAAATTTTTCGCTGATCGCAAATATTCCCATTCTCGATCCATCGATCCCCAAATTCAATTGATGTGAATAGGTAGGCGTCTACACATTTATCTGCCCGGCGCTGCAGCCATCTTCTTACTCCTTTATAGGGTTTCTCCGAGCGATTGATAACAATGATCTTTACTTTTTCTCCAAGCGCTAACCGCAGTTGCATGATCTGTAAAGGAAAAATGAAGCCATTGACAAAGACAATGTCCGGTTTCCTGTCTTTTATAAACTTATGCAGTGCAACGGGAAAATAAAGCTTTGGTTTTCTGAAATCGAGAAAGTGATAAAGTACGCTGTTCCGTTCCATTCTACCCTGGTAGTTTATCTGTTCAATACTTTCCACTTCATATTTCTTAGCCAGACCTTCCAGGATCCCGATATAAAAACTGATCCTGTCAAGCCACAAGCGGGGGTCGCTGAACGCGGACGTATTCGTATAGCTCGTACTGATGATCTTCATTCCAATTACGCAGATATTTTTCTTAGTTTTAATTAATGCAGATGATGAAAAAGATACTAAACAGTTTCAACGGGCTTGCTTTTTCACAGGAGTATCTTTGTGTTGCCAAAGAATCTTTTCAACAACCGCTTCATGTTTATCTTATAGCGGGTGAACGAATTATTAATGATATTACTAACCAGCATTTATTTACCGGCTACAGTCCACTGATCCTTACTTTGTATTCGCTTGCCGGTAATGAAAGCGGGTTAACTGAAAATATCGAAATTATTTTTTCAGAAATATCTGTCAATCCAAACGATTTTTTTAAAAGAAAGGATGCTATCGCTTCTCTTTCCCTGAAAATGATCCGGCGACAGTCAGCCGGCGATATAAATATCGTTTATTATGAAGGTATCAAAGGAGAACATCATTTTCTTTCTTCCCTTCATCAATACATCATCGGACTGCATAACAATCTTTACAATAAAAAACCCGGGAATGTATTTCTTCATAACAATCTGTACAAGCAAGTGCAGATAGCCTATTCAATACCAAGAACTATCTCACTGATCACCATAAGCGATGGTAAACTTTTCAATCTATTCCCCACCGACCTTCATGGAGCGGTAAATGAAAAATATTACCTCAGTTCCCTTCGCCACGAAGGCATGGCCTGCAAGCAGGTGGAGGCATCAAAAAAAATTGTGATTTCACAAATAGATAGCAATGCTTATAAAATGGCATACTCAATGGGGAAAAATCACATGCAGGAATTAAAATCGAAAGATAATTTCCCGTTCAGCGGCGGTAGCTCAGCTACTTTTCAACTTCCTTTGCCTCAGTCTGCATTAAATTATCGTGAATTGGAATTAGTAGAGTCATTTAAGTATGGCATTCATAAGCTCTTGCTTTATAAGATAATTTCTCAACAAGCTCTTAGTCAGCAACCGGCTACCCTGGCCCATGTTCATAACGTCTATGCAACATGGCGGCATAATAAAGGGTTGGCGGGCAACTATTTAATACGCTGATGCGATTTAAAGAAAAGCTAGTTTAGTCAGCTTTAATATCGCATGAACAAGGTTTTATTTTTTAATCCACGGGCGGCTGAATCAAAAGCAAGAGTTCCGAACTCGATATTGTCCATCGCCGCAGCAATCGAAGGAAAATATGACTATGCCATTGTAGATGGCAATCTTGAAAATAATCCCTTGAAAGTATTGTTAGATTATCTTGAGACTGGATGGTATGATGTCTTTGCCAGCACCGTAATGCCGGGCCCTCAATTGAAACAGGCGATTCCTTTTACCAAAGAGATAAGAAAAAAATACCCGGATGTAAAAATCATATGGGGAGGATACTTTCCATCCAACCACAGCACCGTATCAATTAACTCCGGGTATATTGATTATATTATTTATGGTCCCGGAGATTACACATTTCCAATGCTGATGGAAGCAATAAAAACAAATTCAGGGTTTCGCGATATTCCTAATTTAATTTTTAAAGAAAACAACACCATCGTCAAAACAAAAAAAGATGAACTATATGACCAGGATCTTTTACCCCGGTTGCCTTATGAAAAATTGGATACATTCTACCCGATGAGAAGATATATTGGCAAGTCGATCCTTGGAACAAAGACGTTCGCTTATCACAGCAGCGTGGGGTGTCCTTTCACCTGCGCATTCTGCGGAGTCGTTCCTATTTACAATGCGAGATGGAGAGGACGATCAGCTCAGAAGATGTATGATGATATAAAAGAAGTAAAAGAAAAATATGACATCAATGCCGTTGAATTTTATGATAGTAATTTTTTTGTATCTGAAAAAAGGGTGGTTGAATTTTCGAAGCTGATCAAAAACGAAAACCTTGTGTGGTGGGGTGAGGGAAGAATTGATACGATTGATAAATATTCGGACGAAAGTTTAGCATTGATGCGGGAAGCGGGTTGTAAAATGATCTTTCATGGAGCCGAAAGCGGCAATGATGAGATGCTGAAAAAAATGGATAAAGGCGGCACGCAAACAGGTGAACAGATAAAGCGCTTTGCTGCACGTATGGCAAATTTTGATATCATTCCGGAGTATTCATTTGTCGTAGGGACGCCGGCTGAAACCGAAGAAGAGGTTAACAGGCAAATTGATTTTGACATCAACTTTATCCGCGAAATAAAGCAGATAAACCCGAAGACCGAGATCATTATTTATGTCTATAGCCCCGTGCCAACGGAAGGGTCACAATTATCGCATGATGTAGTTAAGTCCGGGTTTCATTTTCCTCAAACGCTGGATGATTGGACAAGTCCGCAATGGGAAAGTTTCGACCTGCATCGTAATCCTCTTACCCCCTGGCTGAAACCATATATGGTGAAGAAGATAAAAGATTTTGAAACCGTGCTGAACGGTTATTATCCTACCGTGACAGATATAAAACTGACGCCGTTCAGGGTAAGGATGCTGAAGTTATTTTCTTCGCTCCGCTATAAATTCAATTGGAACAAATCCCCGTATGAGATCAAGGTGTTACAAATACTTTTCAAATACCGCCAACCTGAACTTGAAGGTTTTTAAAAAAATGAAAGCTGCAATCAAACATATCGTTGCACACACGTATAAACCCTGGTTGGAAAAATATCTTTCCAAAACAAGAGTTTATAATCACGGCGATATTAAATTGGAAATCCCACCTGAGGTCTTTCATCCGGGTTTTTTCTTCAGCACGCAGCTATTGCTGAGTTATATTAAAAAGTTATCCCTTAAAGGAAAAAGTTTTCTGGAACCGGGTTGCGGCAGCGGACTTATTTCGATATATGCAGCAAAGAAGGGAGCAAAGGTCACCGCGACAGACATTAATCCTTTTGCCATTGAGTTTCTCAAAATAAATACAGCGCAAAACAATGTTTGGTTGGAAATTATTGAATCCGATCTTTTTGATAATATTCCGCAAAAAAAGTTTGATATTATTTCTATCAACCCACCCTATTATAAAAAAGACCCAAAGACAACACAGGAATACGCCTGGTATTGCGGCGAAAACGGGGAATATTTCTTGTCGCTTTTTGGAAAATTAAATGAGTATACCCACTCCGAATCAGATGTACTTATGGTCCTCTTCGACGGATGCGACCTGGAACTGATCGAAAATATTGCATCACAAAACGGGTTTGACCTGCAATGTGTGCACACAAGAAAAAACCTGTTGGAAAAGAATTTTATTTATAAAATCGAGACAACAAAGTGAGGGAACTTACTGCAAATATTGATTTACCGATTTTTGAAAAGTTATACCTCCAACTTAGGGAGAAGGAAGGAAGGATCTACACGGATGAAGAAGTAGCGGCATTACCAGAAATAGCCGAAAACCATCCGCATTATAATGAATGGCAGATGCGAAAACAATCCTGCGATAAACTAATCAACTATTTGCAAAAAAAATCAACCCCATTAAAAATACTCGAGATCGGTTGTGGTAACGGATGGCTATCTCGCCGGCTTGCGATCATCGAAGGAAGCAAAGTAATAGGGACTGATATTAATTTCACCGAGATTCAGCAGGCTGCGAAGGTTTTTTGTAATGTCCCTAATCTTCATTTTTTCTATAGCAAGCCGGACTCAGATAATTTTAAAGACGGGCAATTTGATGTCGTTGTTTTTGCCGCTTCAATACAATATTTCCCTTCGCTGAATGAGGTAATAAATAATTCATTAAAGTTGCTGACGCCAAGTGCCGAGATACATATTATTGATTCGCATTTTTATCCGGCAGCTGAAATAAGTGCTTCCAGACATCGGTCTCTCCTGTATTATCAATCAACAGGATTTCCCGAAATGACGAACTATTATTTTCATCACTGTCTCGATGACATTGACCAATACAATTATTCCATACTTTATGATCCGAATAACCTCATTAATAAATTTCTGAAAAATAAAAACCCATTCCCCTGGGTACGCATTCAATAAACAAGTTCATGCTGGAGCAATCAATATATCAAACTTACAAACGCTACCGCAGTTTACAAACGCACAAAATAACATCTTTACCCATTGTTATATTGATGCCGCATAGTGCCTGCAATTGTCGCTGCGTGATGTGCGACATCTGGAAGGATAATAAAAACCTAAAGCAGCTTACAGAAAATGATATACAAAGTTTGCTCGTATCATTAAAAAAGTTAGGAACACAGCAGGTATTGATGTCCGGCGGTGAAGCTTTGCTCAACCCGAATTTCTTCAGGTTTTGTGAAATACTGCAAAAGCATAATATCAAAGTATCTCTTCTTTCAACCGGGCTTACTTTGAAAAAAAATGCTGACCAGTTGCTCCAATGGGTGAATGATATTATCGTATCATTGGATGGTAATGAAGAAATTCATAACCGGACACGGAATGTTCCGGATGCCTACCAGAAATTAAAAGATGGTATACAAGAAGTAAAAAGTAAAAATTCAAAATTCAGGATAACAGGAAGATCGGTTATACATCGGCTGAATTATCGTTATTGGTCAGGCATAATAGACAGCGCAAAGGAGATCGGGCTGGATCAAATCAGTTTTTTGCCGGCTGATATAAGTAGTCATGCATTCAATCGCGAAGTGTTGTGGAGCGATCAGCGCCAACATGACATATTGTTGGATGAAAATGAATTGCCAGCGCTTAAAGATGTTATTGCGACAATCATTGAAAAATATTCCAGCGACCTTAATTCGCATTTTATTGCTGAAAGACCTGAAAAATTAAGGAACATCTCCGACTATTACGCCGCCTTTTACAACCTGAATCCTTTTCCTTATAAAAAATGTAATGCTCCCTGGGTCTCCACGGTTGTAGAGGCCGATGGCACAGTCCGTCCCTGTTTTTTTCATTTACCTATCGGCAATATCAGGAAACATTCGCTTGAAGAAATTTTAAACAATGATGAAAGCATCCGGTTCAGAAGAGACCTTGATGTAGGTAAAGACAGCACCTGTGTAAAATGTGTTTGTTCCTTAAATCTTTCACCCGCCACAAAACTGAACTAAGTGATGAAAAATATTCTTTTCTCGCATTCCTATTTTCTTCGCTTCGACCCCAAGCAGTGGACGACGGGTCAGCCATACCCTCCTATCGGCACATTATACGCCGCCGCATTGATGAGAGAAAACGGTTACGATGTTTCATTTTTCGACACAATGTTTGCTCATGCTCCCGAAGAGATCATCCCTTCTCTGGAAAAAAACAAACCCGACCTGTTTGTATTGTATGATGACGGTTTCAATTACCTCAGCAAGATGTGCCTGACTAATATGCGGGAAGCAGCCTTTAAAATGATAAAGCTGGCGAAACAGAAAGGGTGTATCGTGATTGTATCAAGTTCAGACTCCACCGATCGCTATGAACAATATTTGAACGAAGGCGCTGACTTTATTTTATTGGGAGAAGCAGAAGTGACGTTGGCAGAATTAAGTGATGCTATTGCTAAGAAGCAAAATAATTTTTTGTCAATACCCGGTCTTGCTTACAACTTGGATGATGCTGTAATAAAAACCGGGAAAAGAAATGTTCTCAAAGAGCTGGACTCGCTTCCTTTTCCGGCATGGGATCTTGTGAACGTTGATATGTATCGCAGGATGTGGATGAAGCACAAAGGATATTTTTCTCTTAATATCGCTACAACAAGGGGCTGCCCTTTCAAATGTAACTGGTGCGCAAAGCCAATCTATGGAAATCGTTATAATTCCAGGTCGCCTCAGAATGTCGTTGCTGAATTAAGAATGCTGAAGGAAAAATTCAACTTCGATCATATCTGGTTCTGCGATGACATCTTTGGATTAAAACCCGGCTGGGTTCATGAGTTTGCTGATCTTGTTGAAAAAGAAAACTTGCATATCAAATTCAAAATACAGGCAAGAGTTGACCTGATGATGCAGGAAAATTACATTAAAGACCTGGCAAGAGCAGGCTGTGAAAATATCTGGATGGGTGCAGAGAGCGGATCACAAAAGATACTAGATGCAATGGATAAGGGAACAACAGTAGAACAGATCCATAATGCAACCCACTTGCTGAAAAGGCATGGCATTCATCCTTCTTTCTTTATTCAATTCGGTTATCCCGGTGAAACAAAGGAAGACATTATGAAAACGATCAGGATGATTAATGAGTTACTACCTCATGAGATCGGCATCTCTGTTTCTTATCCCCTGCCCGGAACAACCTTTTATGAAAGAGTAAAAAATGAGCTCAGGGAAAAAACTAATTGGACCGATTCAGATGAACTGGCGCTGATGTTCCGAAATACGTATGCTCCTGCATTTTATAAACAACTCTATCGGTACGTTCATAAAAGCTACCGCAAGCATGTGGCTATTCAACATTTAAAAAAATTGATCACAAAACCTTTTGCTCTTACTTTATTTACAGTTAAAAAGGCTTTATCATTTATATATTATGCCCCCGCGGCATGGATCGATAAACAAAAACTCGATTCGTTGGAAAACACACCTGCATGAATGCTACAGTACATACGGTGAAAGAACAGGCAGCCGCCATCGCTTTCAGCAAGCAGGCGCCCTTGTTTGATGAGCTGTATGCAGAAGATATAATCTTTCAATACAAAAGAGAGCGGGTAAGGGATCATGTGTTGAAATATTTGAAGCCGGGTTCCGCCATCCTTGAATTAAATGCCGGCACAGGTGATGATGCTATTTTTTTTGCTCAGCATGGACATTCTGTTCATGCCACAGATATTTCTGTGATGATGCAGAATGTTTTGAAAGAAAAAGTGAAACTGAATGACCTCAATGGCAGCATCAGCTATGAGTTGCGCTCTTATACCGATCTGAAAAATCTTTTCAACCGTGGACCTTATGATCTTATCTTTTCGAACTTTGCAGGATTGAACTGCACAGATCAACTAAAAGAAGTATTGCATTCCTTTAATACTTTATTGAAACCTGGCGGATTTGTTACGCTGGTCATATTGCCAAAATTCTGTCTCTGGGAGTTTCTATTATTGTTCCGGGGAAATTTTAAAACTGCGTTTAGACGGTTTTCCGGTAAAAAAGGAGCAAAAGCTCATATTGAAGGTGAATTTTTCCGTTGCTGGTATTATAACCCGTCGTTTATCAAAAAAAATTTGCATGATTCTTTCAACGTTTTAAGTTTAGAAGGCCTTTGCACACTGATACCTCCATCCTACATAGAAAAATTTGGAGAAAAACATCCCAAGACCTATCGTTTTTTAAAAAGAAAAGAAGATAAATGGAAAACTAAATGGCCGTGGAAAAATATTGGTGACTATTATATTATCACTCTCCAAAAGAAAAAGTGTGTTCCTGAAAGTATTCTGGCCATTTAGTTTTCAGCTCGTTCATTTTTTTATCATACAGTTCTACTATTTTTTCCTGGAAGGAGTCAGGGTTTGACCACGCAAAATGTTTCCCCGTTACCAGCGACATTTCCTTTCCTTCGTAGTTCAACATTTTTTTATCTTCTTTCTTCTTCCAGCGGCGGGTGGTTATTCCCATCAGGTAATTATCAAGCCGGTTCCCTGTTTTGTTATTCAGCAGCCACTCGACGAATCGCTTATACCAGGGTTTTGCCTGGTCATAGTGAAAACTATTTGTCACCGCTGAATAACCGACAAACCATTCATTGACCCAACTATTAGCTTTAAAAAAATCGTTCATGCCTTCTCCACTAACCGGTATCAAAGTGATAGCTTCAATGGCTGTGTATATATTCTGATCTTTCAGCGTCAATGCCTTTTCATCGAGGAAATAATTCATGCAGAAAAAATGCTGTTTGCCGGTGATAAAAGTCAGCTTTTTAAATAAATGCATGAAGGTTCTCGCGATCCAAAGCCTGTCGGATTTGGTAATGATAAAAAAATCGAAGTCGGCTTTTTCGTGTGCATACATCTTGGATAGCCCTCCTGAAATGCCAATTCCTTTTACATATGGAAACTTCGAAAGGAACCGGCCGATCTTCATCGCCTTTGGCAACAGTTGTTCAGCACGAAAATGGCCATCACGTTTTCTTTTCACGAATGCCATATTATTCTGCAGCAAATACACATCTTCAATTTGAAAAATGGCGCCAACTTCAACAAGATTTTCCAAAGCGTCTTCTATGCAGTCCGCGTCGGCCACGGGAGGCAGGAGTTTTCTTATTTCACTTGCAGACAGTGGAAAGTTAAAAACAGAAAAGTAAGCCAGTATTTTTAATATACAGACTTCCGCTCCTACTCTTTTTACAGCATCTCTTTTATAAACAACTTTCATCATCTGTTACCAAAACATTTTACAAAGCAACCGATGTTTATGTTTTCCCGATTAAACTAGTTCAGAAAAAATACTGATCTCATTGCCAGATATCCTTAACGATTTGCATCACCCCGATCTTCATAATGACATTCAGCCGCTCGCAACTCCCGGGACATCGACAATAAATGAAAACGCAATTGTCACACGGTTCGTTGCCAGCAGGAGGAACTATTTACTCATTAAAAGAACATTAGATATTCTTTTTTCTTTTCTGCTAACTGTTCTTGTATTAAGCTGGCTTTTACCACTTATAGCAATATGGATAAAATCGGATTCGAGAGGTCCGGTGTTCTTTTCGCAAAAAAGAATGGGCCGTAATGGAAGGATATTCAGATGCTTTAAGCTTCGGACCATGATACAAAATGATGAGGCCGATGAAAGGCAGGCTGAAGAAGATGATGACCGCATCACAAAGGCTGGTAAGTTTTTACGAAAAACAAATTTAGATGAGCTTCCCCAGTTGCTCAATGTATTGATAGGCGACATGAGCTTTATAGGACCGCGTCCGCACATGTTATCCGACTGTGCCCGCTTTTCCTTCGTGATCTCGTCTTACAATTTCAGGACACTTGTAAAGCCGGGCATAACGGGCCTCGCACAAATAAATGGCTACCGCGGGCCTGCAAAAGATTACGAGAGTATTGTAAGGCGATTTAATTTGGACACGATATATATTAGAAAGTCAGGGTTTTGGCTGGATTGTAAAATATTCGCAAAAACAATTTTACGGGTCGTTTACAATCTAGCTACTGTATTCTCAAAATCTTTTCAAAAAAATCAGGCTCGCATCCATCAACGATAATTTCCTGCATACTTAGGCTATTTATTCATACATTTTAGAAAATAATGGTTTTCGGAATCGTTGCCGAAAAAGAGAAGTGCATTATATAGGGAACTTTGATTTAGTTTTGCCGACATTAATAAAAAATATATGAAGATCATTTACCAGGTCAATCCGGAAGACTTTGCCGATTATACGACCAAACAAATAAGAGATAAATTTTTACTGGAAAATTTAGTCTCTGCCGATAAGATTGAATGTGCATACACCCATTATGACCGGATGATCGTTGGGGCTGCCCATCCTGTAAATACAACATTAGAATTGGGAACTTATGAGCAGTTAAAATCTGATCATTTCCTCAGTCGCCGCGAGGTAGGTGTTCTTAACATTGCAGGCAAAGGGAACGTCACAGTTGACAATGAAAAATTTGAACTCGAAAAACAAGATTGTTTATATATCGGGAAAGGGAATAAAAAAGTTGTATTCAGCAGTGTTACTAAATCCAGCCCGGCAAAATTCATCTTCTTTTCCTGTCCTGCACACCAGGAGTATCCTGCCCGTTTGATGAAACCTGCAGAAGCATTGCCGGCAGAACTCGGAAGTCTTGAAAACAATAATCAACGGGTGATCAACAAGTATATTCACATGGATGGAATTAAAAGCTGCCAATTGGTCATGGGCGTTACCAATTTTAAACAGGGAAGTATCTGGAATACCATGCCACCACACCTGCACGACAGAAGAATGGAATCGTATTTTTATTTTGATTTAGCCGAAGGACAACGGATCATTCACTTCATGGGTGAGCCGAATGAAACAAGACATATTTTTCTAAATAATGAACAAGCGATCCTTTCGCCTGCCTGGAGTATTCACTGTGGTGTAGCAACCGGGAATTATTCATTTATCTGGGCTATGGCCGGCGAGAATATGGCATTTACCGATATGGATCCGGTGCCTGCATCATCTTTAAAATAAACTATTCAACCGCAGAGAAGCAAAGTCTCAGAGAATTAAAAGAACCTCACTCTGCGTTCTCTGTTTCTCAGCGTTATCAAAACACAATTTTGTATGCGAAATTTCAGAGTAGATAATAAACTGGCGTTGGTAACAGGAAGCAGCCGTGGTATTGGTTTGGCAATAGCAACTGCGCTGGCAGAATCGGGCGCCGATATAATTGGTGTAAGCAGCAAACTGGAACCATCAGGGTCTGATTTGGAAAAAGCGGTAACAAAAACAGGGAAACAATTTTACGCTTATCAATGTGATCTAAGTAATCGGGATTCTATCTATACCTTTTTACAAAAAGTAAAAGCTGATCATCCGAAGATTGATATTCTTATCAATAATGCTGGTCATATTTTACGTAAACCTGTTGCCGAGCATCCCGATGATTACTGGGACACGATCATCAATATTAATCTTAATGCCCAGTTTATTCTGACGAGAGAGATCGGGAAAAGAATGGTCGAACAGGGTTTCGGCAAAATCGTTTTCACCTGCTCATTGCTTTCTTTCCAGGGAGGAATTACAGTTCCGGGCTATGCGGCAAGCAAAGGAGCTATTGCATCATTACTGAAAGCATTTGCCAATGAATGGGCAAGGTCAGGAGTAAATGTGAATGGTGTCGCTCCTGGTTATATTGCCACAGATAATACAGCACAGTTAAGAGAAGATAAAGATCGCAATGCTGCGATTCTTTCAAGGATTCCTGCCAACCGCTGGGGTACGCCGGAAGATATGGCAGGTGCGTTTGTTTTCTTATCATCCCCTGCCTCCGATTATATGAACGGATCCATCATTACTGTTGATGGCGGATGGATGGGAAGATAGCGCATGATTCATGAGATTACTTCTTTTACAATTAATCATTCTGGCTTTTCTTTTGCAGGATAAACAGGGATGAAATGGATCATAGGTTGTTCAGGATTTCATTACCGGGAATGGAAGGAAGTCTTTTATCCGGCGGGCTTACCACAATCAAAATGGTTTGATCACTACAGCAGCCAGTTTAATTCCATAGAACTTAATGTCACATTTTACCGCTTCCCGCAGCTTTCATTTTTGGAAAATTGGTATTCCAAAAGTCCAAAGCATTTCATCTTTGCCGTTAAGGCGCCTCGATTGATCACGCATTATAAGAAATTCACAGACTCGGCAAGATTGCTGAAAGATTTTTATACTACTTGTAAAAAAGGATTGAAGGATAAACTGGGGTCTGTTCTTTTTCAATTGCCTCCGGGAATGATCTATACCAAAGAGAAGCTGGGCCTTATTGTAAAATGCATGAACAATTCGTTCGATAATGTTGTTGAATTTCGTCATGAAAGCTGGTGGAACAAGACAGTGTATGCTGCGTTTAAAAAAAATAATATAGCTTTTTGCAGTATTAGCTATCCAGGATTGCCCAATGATGTGATCGCCACTAATAAGAATATTTATTACCGCTTTCACGGTGTGCCTAAATTGTATTATTCAGCTTATAAAAAAGAGTTTCTGAGAAAGAAACTAGCTGAGATCATGAGTAAAAGCGTAAAAAATGTATTCATCTATTTCAATAACACGGCTGGAATAGGTGCGATCAGCAATGCCGGTTACATCGAAGCGTATGTAAATAAATTTGTCAAAGAATAAACAAAGCAGAATGGCTTTAATTGATTTTACCGACAGGGGGCTTTATTGCAGTGCAGGTGATTTTTATATTGACCCGTGGAAACCCGTTGAAAAAGCAGTAATCACTCATGCTCATAGCGATCATGCACGTCCCGGATCAAAGCACTATCTCTGTCAAAAGCTATGCGGACCACTTTTAAAGTTGCGATTAGGTGACAACGACTACCAGGTTGTTGAATGGGAGGAAACTATTTTCATGAATGGAGTGAAGATCTCATTACATCCGGCCGGTCATATGATCGGATCTTCGCAGGTTCGTGTAGAAAAAGATGGCGAGGTTTGGGTTATAAGCGGAGACTATAAAGTAGAAGATGACGGTATCAGTGGAAAATTCGAAGCTATCAGGTGCAATACTTTCATTACGGAATCAACTTTTGGTTTGCCCATTTATCACTGGAAACCACAACATGAAGTTTTTCAAAATATAAATGATTGGATATGCAAGAACCGCGAAGCAAAAAAAACTTCTGTGTTCATTGCTTACAGCCTGGGAAAAGCCCAGCGATTGCTGCAATGCCTGGCGGGAACAGGCTTACCGATCTTTGTCCATGGAGCCATATGGAATGTGCACCAGGCCATCGTGAACAATGGTTTTCCTTTGCCCGACGTACAAAGAGTAACCGCTCATCAGCCAAAAGAAATATACGCCGGAAATATCGTGATCGCCCCTTCCGGCGCTGAAGCGTCACCCTGGATAAAAAGATTTACTCCTTATGCAGTCGGGGTATGTAGCGGATGGATGCAGGTAAGAGGCAATATACGTAGAAGAAATGCCGATGCCGGTTTTGCATTGAGCGATCACGCCGACTGGAAAGGGTTATTGCAGGCGATAACGGAGACAGGAGCGCAGAAAGTTTTTGTTACTCACGGTTTTCAATCGGTGCTCGCAAGATATTTGAATGAAACAGGCATAGAAGCCGCTGAAGTAAAAACAGAATTCGGAAATGAGGAGGAAGAAAACAGTTCTGGCATTGCGCAGGAACAGGAGCAGGCAAGCAATTCATCTTCGACATCTGACAACGATTAACAGACATGCGTTTATTTGCAGAATTAGTATCAACATTGGGAACATCAACAAAGACAAATGAGAAGTTGCAGGCTTTATCGAACTATTTCGCCACAGCTGATGATAAGGATAAAGTTTGGGTGATCGCTATTTTCAGCGGCCGAAGACCAAAACGTGTTGTAAACTCGACGCAGCTATGGACATGGTGCAATGAATTAGCTAAACTTCCCGACTGGCTGTTTGAAGAATCATATCATGTGGTCGGCGACCTGGCAGAAACGATTGCCTTATTGTTACCGGAAGCTCAACAATCAGGGGCATCATTGCCCCTGCATCACTATCTTGAAACATTAGTGAGGATCGAAAAGGAAGATGAAACTATCCGTAAATCTTTTATACTTGATGCATGGAATAGCATGACGCAAACAGAAAGATTTGTTTTTAATAAACTCATCACGGGTAATTTCAGGATAGGTGTATCACAAAAAACGATGGTCAATGCGCTTTCCAAAACAGTTCAGCTTGATGCTTCAGTTATAGCTCATCGCATCAGCGGCAAATGGGATCCGCTGACAACAACTTTTGAAGAACTATTAAGTGAGCACACAGCTGCAGCTGATAATTCAAAACCTTATCCATTTTATCTCGCCTACGCAATAGAGGATGATGTTCATTCATTGGGAAAGCCGGAAGAGTGGCAGGCCGAATGGAAATGGGATGGTATTCGCGGCCAAATGATCAAACGTAATGACGAGTTTTTCGTCTGGAGCAGGGGCGAAGAGCTAATGACAGAAAAATTTCCTGAATATTATGCGTTGAAAAATCATTTACCAAACGGAACAGTACTGGATGGAGAGATCATTCCAAGCCGTGATAGCAAACCTTTACCATTTGCATTATTGCAAACAAGGATCGGAAGAAAGAATGTCACCAAAAAACAATTACGGGAAACGCCTATCACTTTTTTTGCTTATGATCTGCTGGAATACGAGGGCAGTGACATGAGAGAAAGATCTTTAGCTGATAGGAGAATGATGTTAGAGAATATAGTTGTGAATGTGAATCATCCTGCTTTGATAATTTCTCCCGTTGTTTTATTCGATTCATGGGAAGAACTTACCGAAATCCGGAAAAAATCAAGAGATATCGGCAGTGAGGGGATCATGCTAAAAAGGAAAGATTCGATCTACCAGGTAGGAAGAAAGAGAGGCGATTGGTGGAAATGGAAAATTGACCCGTTAGTTATCGATGCGGTAATGATCTATGCGCAAAAAGGACATGGAAGGAGGAGTAATTTGTATACTGATTACACTTTTGCTGTAAGAGACGGTGAGAATCTCGTAAGTTTTGCCAAAGCTTATTCGGGTTTGACGGATAAAGAATTCGCACAAGTAGATCATTTTGTAAAAAGAAATTCATTGGAAAAGTTCGGACCTGTAAGAACAGTAAAGCCAGAATTGGTTTTCGAGATCGCATTTGAAGGGATCGCTGCTTCCAACCGCCATAAATCAGGAGTGGCTTTGCGATTTCCCCGCATTAACCGCTGGCGGAAAGATAAAACCGTGTCCAATATCAACACATTGGATGATCTGAAGAAGATGCTGAAGATGTATGGGAAATGACAATCTTTTGTTTGGCGGCTTACACGTTTCAGGTTATTTTTGCTGCCCCTTGAAAATTATTCAGCCGGTGAGGTGGATGAGTGGCTGAAATCAACGGTTTGCTAAACCGTCGTACGTCCTTAAAGATGTACCGAGGGTTCGAATCCCTCCCTCACCGCGGTAGCAAGTTCTTTAAAGTGGGAAAATAGTTCAGATTATGGGTGAGGAAGATACGAGATGAAGTTTATCTCACAGTTCGGGAGGTAGTTCAGCCCGGTAGAATACGTGGTTTGGGACCACGGGGTCGCAGGTTCGAATCCTGTCCTCCCGACAAAAGCCAGACGTAAAAGTTTGGCTTTTTTGTTTTCATTCAATAAAAAATCCCGGTCTTTTGCAGAACCGGGAACGATTAAGGGACGATAAATCAAAATTATTTTTACATAGCTGCCAGTTGTACTTTTTGCTGAAGTTCTAAAACATTTTCCCTGAAAACCGAATCGGTGTCCATCAGGTCTTTTACCGTTTGGCAGGAATGAATAACAGTAGTATGATCCCTTCCTCCAAAATGCTCTCCTATTGTCTTTAGTGAATTCTTGGTAAATGCTTTTGCGAGATACATAGTGATCTGTCTTGCCTGCACGATCTCTCTTTTGCGTGTCTTTTGCAGAAGTTTGTCATACGACACATCAAAATAATCACAAACCATACGCTGTATGGTGTCAATCGTGATCTCTTTACTGGATGATTTTACAAAATTGCGTAGCACTTTTTTAGCAAGGTCTAGATCTATTTCTCTCCTATTCAGCGAAGATTGTGCCAACAGTGATATCAATGCCCCCTCCAGTTCCCTTACGTTACTATTAATATTATAAGCAATGTACTTTACTACCTCCTTAGGCATTTCCAAGCCGTCATTCTTCATCTTTTTCTCCAATATATCGATACGTGTGTCATAATCCGGTATCTGCAGGTCGGCGCTCAGCCCCCAGCGAAAACGGCTAAGCAATCTTTCCTGGACACCTTCCAGGTCTTTTGGAGATTTATCGGAAGTAAGTATAAGCTGTTTGTGAGACTGATGCAGGTGATTAAATATGGCAAAGAATGCATCCTGGGATTTCTCTGCTTTGGCAAAAAATTGCACGTCATCTATTATGAGTACATCAATCAACTGGTAAAAGTGAATAAAATCATTGATCGCATTGTTGCGGCTATGATCCATGAATTGATTAATGAACTTCTCGGAACTGACGTATAAAACTACTTTGTTGGGATTTGACCTTTTCACTTCATTGCCAATAGCCTGAGCCAGGTGAGTTTTTCCAAGACCAACACCTCCGTAGATAACGAGCGGATTAAACGAGTTAGCGCCTGGTTTTTCAGCCACCGTTTTGCCTGCCCTGCGAGCCACCCTGTTACAATCACCCTCTATAAATGCCTCAAAAGTATAAATGTGATTTAACTGCGGATCAATCTGCATTTTTTTAAGACCCGGAATAACGAAGGGGTTCTTAACAGGGTTATTTATGACCAAAGGAAAATCCATTTCGTTGTTTGAAAAGCTTTTAAATCCCTGGCCTGTTACATCCATGGTGAGCGGTTTGTTTTTACTGTTGCCGCTGTCTACCATGATGCGATATTCAAGCCGCGCATCTTTGCCTAATTCTCTCTTCAAAGTCTTTGCCAATAAATTTACGTAATGCTCTTCGAGATACTCGAAAAAGAACTGACTTGGAACCTGGATGACGAGGATATTATTTTTTAATGATACCGGTTTGATGGGTTCGAACCAGGTTTTGAAATGCTGCCACTCAACGATATCCTTAATGATCTTTAAACAATTGGTCCAGATTTTTTCAGCATTTTTCTCCATCAGTCAGTGGGCGGTTTATAATGGGTTAAGTATAGTTGTTTCTGAAAAAAAAGTCCAAAAAATCTTTTCACATTTGTCAATAAAAAAAATTGGACGGGGTGGCGAATATCTATATTTCCCGGTTAAAAAAAAATTTTATTCGCTTGTTTTTTTTATAATTAAAATTGTTTTCTTTTTTGTCTTTTTTTGCATTGAAATTTACAAAAAATAAAATCTATTTTATCGTATATTATCCCCACCGGGCTTGTCGTAGAGCAATTACTACATTAACATTATCACAATCACAACTTTACCTTTTTTAATATTCGTTGTTGCTTCTTTTCGAAAAAACTTACCAGTTACATTCAATAATACATAATCGATCCATCTTTTTTGTTCTAAGATTTTTTTGATCGTTTTTTCACCATCTGTTTTTTTTCTTTTAAACTCACTACGATAAAATCACCTGCAACTATCGTTTGTTTTTTCACATCACCGGATCATCTGTTAATGTGGTCGCAATTTCAGTCGATCATTTTTTTTATTGTCAATGCGCTATAATCAAAAAAACAAACCTCTCAGTGTAAAGGCAGTCATAGTAAGTATGGATGAGTTTTTTCTATTTCTTCCGGAGGATATTCAGCGGAGTAAAAAAAAGTGTAACAGGATTTTTGGCAGGTTGATCGTCTGCTTTTTGAAGATATAAATATTTTCCTTCCCGGCAAACAGAAATCTTTTATTCAGACAGAAAAGTACAGGAAATGCGCATGTTTTGGCCGCTTTTTTTAAATCATTTATTTAGCAATTATCATTACATTTGTCTATACTAAAACTAAATGAACTGATATGAGAAAAATACCCGTGGTAATAGTAGCTATTGCCTTATGTTGCTCTGTCGTTAATGCTCAGTCCACCAAAGAAAAAACAAAGTTTGGCTTCAAAGCCGGAGGAAATTTAAGCGGGTTCAGAAATGCCGTGGATTACCCCGAGATTGGAGCCAAAGCAAAATGTGGATATGTCCTTGGAGCGTTTGTGAATATCCCACTTTCTTCGCGTTTTTCGTTTCAGCCTGAGTTTCTCTATTCCCAGTTAGGCGCTAAGTCCAATTCAATCATGTGGGGCTATGTTACTTTCAGATATAATTATTTTTCTATGCCCTTGCTTGTAAAATACAAGGTTTCACGAAACTTTAATGTCTTTGCAGGTGCTGAACTGGACAACCTTATCAGAGCAAGACAAGTAGGTAGTCCATCCAAAACGATAACCTATGATATCAAAGATTTTGATTTTGCTTATACCGCAGGAGTAGGAACGTCGGCCAAACAATTGACTTTTGATATCAGGTACATTCATGGATCCCAGGATGTCAGCGTGAGGCCAGAAAATGTAACTTTTTTCAACCAAGCTGTGCAGGGCACTATCGGGTATAAATTAAATAAACCCAAAAAAGCTAAGAAGGCAAAAAAGGGCAAATAATTTCGATCTTATTTTAGCTGATCAATCCGTTCCATAGCAGGAACGGTTTTTTTATTAGTTATATTTGTTTCTAAAATTGTTTTTCAGGATAAAAACCTGGCTGCAATGCAAAAAACTATTTCTCTAAAATTGCTTCCATCGGAAGCAGCCGATGAAACGTCTGTAAAAAAATATATTGCACGTTCCGAAGCAGTTGAAAGCAACATTGTCACTGGCTATCATATCCTCAAACAATCCATCGATGCACGTGGGAAACAAGCATGGATCAACTTAACGATCCGCACATTTATTAATGAGCCTTTCCAGCAACGGAAAAAAAATTATTTTTCTTTTAAGGACGTAACAAAAGCTGAAAAGCATGTGATCATTATAGGGGCGGGACCTACCGGATTATTTGCTGCATTGAAGCTGATCGAATGTGGAATTAAACCTATTATTCTCGAAAGAGGCAAAGATGTAAAGGCCCGACGAAGAGATCTTGCCGTTTTAAATAAGGAAGGAGAATTAAATCCCGAAAGCAACTATTGCTTTGGAGAAGGCGGCGCAGGAACTTACAGCGATGGAAAACTATATACCCGAAGTTCAAAAAGAGGCGATGTCAACCGGATATTAAACTTGTTTGAACATTTTGGAGCTGATGAAAAAATATTGTACGAAGCACATCCCCACATCGGGACTAATAAACTTCCGCTTATCATCACAGCTATCCGAAAACAGATCATGGATTGCGGAGGTGAATTCCTATTTGAAAAGAAAGTGACCGATCTTATTGTTGACAATGCCAAAATTCAAGGTGTAAAAACTTTTGATGGGAATATTTTTAAAGGAGAAGCCTGTATACTTGCTACCGGTCATTCAGCACGTGATATTTTCCAATTACTTCATTCAAAAAAAATACATGTCGAAAGTAAACCCTTTGCATTAGGAGTAAGGGTTGAACATCCACAATCATTAATTGATACGGCGCAGTATCATTGCATGGTAAGAGATAAGTTTCTTCCCCCCGCCTCTTATAGTCTCGTTCACCAGGTAGATGGAAAAGGAGTTTTTTCTTTCTGTATGTGTCCTGGTGGAATCATAGCTCCCGCGGCCACCAGCCCCGGTGAATTGGTTGTGAACGGATGGTCGCCATCGAAAAGAAATAATCCGTATGCAAATAGCGGCATTGTAGTTTCAGTACAAGAAAAAGATGCCCTTGCTTATTTTGAAAAAGAAAGCAAGAGAATTGAGAAAACTAAAAATGATCCGCTATTGTTAATGAGATTTCAACAAGCAGTGGAACAAAATGCGTTTGAAGCAGGCGGTGGCAAATTTGTCGCACCGGCTCAACGCCTGGTTGATTTTTCAGAGACAAAATTGTCTGGATCTTTGACGGATTGTTCTTATTTACCGGGTATTCATTCTGTGCAGTTAAAAGAAGTTCTTCCGATATTTATAGTTAAAGGTCTGAAACAGGCGTTTAAAGAATTTGGGAAAAAGATCAAAGGATATTACACCAATGACGCCGTAGTGGTTGCCACCGAATCCAGAACCTCATCCCCTGTCCGTATTCCAAGAGATGGTGAAACCTTGCAACATCCGCAAATAAAAAATCTTTATCCTTGCGGTGAAGGCGCTGGTTATGCGGGTGGAATTGTAAGTGGTGCTATGGATGGGGAGAAAGTTGCAGATAAAATAGTTGCAACACTACTGCGCAATTGACGCACTTTTTTTGCCAGTTTACACTCTGTCCGCATCTATTCACCGAAATATTGCCGCTAATAGGCAGTAACGTCTATTTTTGCGCTACAATCTTTTAATTATGGCCATATTGGAACTTCAACAGTTGAGAAAATATTTTGCCACGCAAAAAGCCGTTGATGATATTAGCCTGACTATCGAGAAAGGTCAAATATTTGGATTATTGGGTCCGAATGGCGCCGGTAAAACTACCCTGATCAGAATGATTACCGGTATCTTTTACCCCGACAGTGGCAAGATCCTTTTTGATGGTAAGAAATTCGATCCGCTCAATGATATTGCGCAGATCGGGTATATGCCGGAAGAAAGAGGTTTGTATAAAAAAATGAAGATCGGCGAACAAGCCATGTACCTGGCACAATTGAAAGGGTTGAACAAACATGACGCTTTGAAAAAGATCAAAGAGTGGTTTATTAAATTCGATATGGATAGTTGGTGGGGCAAAAAGGTCGAGGACCTGTCAAAAGGTATGTCCCAAAAGTTACAGTTTGTCATTACCGTTTTACATGAGCCAAAGCTTATTATTCTCGATGAACCTTTCAGTGGGCTCGACCCCGTAAATAGCAATCTTATCAAAGACGAAATTTACAATCTCGCTCAAAGAGGTTCTACTCTTATTTTCAGTACGCACAGGATGGAACAGGTAGAAGAAATTTGCGATCATATTGTCCTGGTAAATAAAGGGCAGAAAATATTGGATGGGACAGTGCAAAATGTAAAGCAGGATTTTAAAGAAAATATTTTCAGTGTGGGCATTGATCAACTGCCGGCGGCAATGAATGGAAGCGCTCCGTTTGAAGTGATCGGCAACAAGGAAAATTCGTTTGTTGTAAGAATTAAGGATGGAAACAAACCCAATGACGTTTTAAAGTACCTGTTACAACAAGGCGGGAATATCCATTCATTCAATGAGATCCTTCCCTCCCTGAACGATATTTTTATCAGGCTTGTAGAAGGCACTCCGCTCGCCAGGCAATTTGAAAAAATCACTGTTTAAAATAATTTTATGAACAAGATATTACTGATCATAAAACGTGAATATTTTACCCGCATCCGCAAAAGGACATTTATCATTTCCACTATCCTTTTCCCTTTGTTCTATGTTCTGCTCATATTCGGATCAGGATACATTGCCAGCAAAAGCGTCAGGAAGCTTAACGTAGCGGTGATTGATTCCTCTGGTCTTTTATCGGAGCCTTTAGTCAATAAAGTAAATAAGCAGGATAGCTCATCTTATTTGACGCTTATAACATCCAAACCGGATTCTCTGATAGCAAACTATTCTTCTCTTGGTTATGATGGCTACGTGATCATTCCTGCTGTTAAATGGGATGAAAAAATCAATGAGATCCCTTTTAAGACCAATAAAACGCACGGCGTTGGATCTGTAATGGAGGTACAAAGCAAGTTAAACATGATCTGGGGAAAGATTAAGGCTGATAGTCTTGGAATGGATGAACGCAAAAGAGCCATTTTGAACAACAGCAATATCAGCCTTAAGGAAGAAAATGAAAAAAATAAAGAGGCAAATGCTAAAACCGCCACCACAATCGGGTATGTCTGCGGGATCCTTATATATATTATTATGATACTATACGGTTCACAGGTCATGATGGGCGTCATGGAAGAAAAAACCAACCGTATTGCCGAAGTAGTGATCTCTTCCGTCCGGCCCTTTCAGCTTATGATTGGAAAGATAATAGGGATCGGAATGGTCGCTCTTACCCAATTCCTGATATGGATCGCTTTTATGCTAATCGTTTATAATGTTGGCAAAGTGTCCAGCGGCAGCAGTAATATTATGTCAGGGCTGGCAGGAGGTATGCAGGATGTTTTCCTCAGTATCAATATGCCTTTACTTATCTTCTGTTTTATTTTTTACCTGTTAGGAGGGTTTTTCTTTTATTCATCACTATATGCTGCGATCGGCAGCTCCATTAATGAAGATATGCGGGAAGCACAGTCTCTTAGTTTTCCCGTTACTATGCTCATTATCTTTTCAATCATTATTATGTCAAGCGCCATTGTAGACCCCGGTGGCAAACTTGCCATGTGGGCTAGCATTATTCCTTTTAGTTCTCCTATAGTTATGATGGCCAGGATACCATTTGGAGTTCCGGAAACAGTACCCTGGTGGCAATTGGGCGTGTCTATGCTTGCCCTGATAGCGGGATTCATTTTCACCACCTGGTTCGCAGGCAAGATCTATCGTACAGGCATCCTTATGTATGGTAAAAAACCGACCTGGAAGGAAATGCTGAAATGGGCATTCCGTAAAAGCTAAAGATTCTCAAACCGGCTTCTGTTAAAATAATCTTTAAAGAAAAAAGATTGCAACATAATACGAAATCAATCGTATATTTGATACGAAATATCTCGTGATTCAGTAAACTTAAACTTATTTGTATGAAACCAGGATCAATTATCAGTGGACGCATTCCACTGGCCCTGCTAACTATCGGAACAGTATTTATTCTTATCTCATGGAACCATAAACAATCTCCGACTGGCGTCCATCACCAGTACTTTAATGATACAACTCCTGAGAAAAAAAAGACGAACAGGGAAAAAAAGATACGTGACCTCGATGATGTACTGGATGAATTAGATGCGGTCGATCTTCAGAAAGAGATGGAAAAAGCACACTTAGAGATAGAGAAAGCCATGAAAGAATTTGACGGTCAAAAGGTCAAAATGGAAATAGAAAAAGCAATGAGGGAAGTTGATTTTGAAAAAATTCAGAAAGAAGTGCAGGAGTCAATGGCCAGGGTCAATATAGACATGGAGAAAATTCAAAAGGAAATGAAGGAGTCTATGAAAAATTTCGATGGAGAGAAAATGAAAGCTGAAATGGAAAACGCAATGAAAGGCATTGACATGGCTAAAATGCAGAAAGAAGTGCAGGAATCCATGGCAAAAGTTGACTGGGACAAAATGAAAAAAGAAATGGACGAAGTTAAAAAAATTGATCTTTCAAAGATGGAAAATGAGATGGCTAAAGCAAAAGAAGAAATGAAAAAGATCGGCCCGCAGATAGAAAAAGAAATGCAAAAGGCAAAGATCGAAATTGAAAAAGCAAAAGAAGAAATGAAAGAATACAAAACTTTTGTCGACGGACTGGAAAAAGATGGCTTGATAAAAAAGAGCGAAGGTTATTCCATCAAACATAAAGATGGAGAACTTATCATAAATGGCAAGAAAACTTCCAATGAAACCTATCTTAAATATCGGAGCTTTTTAGAAAAGCATCCCAAATTCGAGATCAAAAAAAGTGATGATGATTTTAATATAGATGTTGATTAGTACTTTTTGCCAAGGCCAGCCATGAAAAGCAAACTGTCCCGACAAGTCGGGACAGTTTATTTTTATACCATGAATATGTACTTTATAGCTTTGGTGGCGCCCGAAGAGATCAATCAACAGGTATTGAAATGGAAACTCTGGATGAAGGATCGATTCGGTTGTGAGGTAGCGTTAAAATCGCCGGCACATATTACCCTGGTTCCACCGTTCTGGATGAAGCCGGAACTGGAAAAAGACCTGGAAAATTCGCTCGCTGAATTGGCAGCTACACAAAAAAGTTTTCTTATTCAGCTTAAAAATTTTCATCATTTTAAGTCAAGGGTCATATTTGTTGATGCGACAGCCAATCATGAACTGGCAAAAATGAAAGATGACCTGTCCGGTTTTTTATTTACAATGAATAAATATCCCATCAAGAAGGAAAGGCGTTCTTTCTCTCCTCATATAACAATTGCCACAAGAGATTTATACAAGAAAGCATTTTATGAAGCCTGGGAGCATTTTAAAGAAAAAAAATATGAAGCGAATTGGGTGGTTGACTCAGTGTCTCTTTTACGTCATAACAAAAAAAATTGGGAAGTGATAATGGCGACGCCATTTCGGTAAGATTTATTTGCCTGTTCTTTATGTGACAGATTTTGCAAGCCGATCCCTAAATACTCACTGGTACAGGAATAGGAAGATCACCAAGCTGCAGGAGTTGTTCCATGCAATGCCTACATATAATTTTCAGCGGGCATTTACAATTTAATAAAATGAAAGGTCTGCAGATTTTCATATGTTTTTGCTGAAGATAGCCTGAGTATAAAACTGCCTCCTGGCAAATGATTGACATTTATTGATTGCCTGTCCGGAGAAACAATGGTTGAATAGATTAGTTTCCCTGTATTATCAAAAACATTTGCAAAAAGTTTTGAATCATTATCCTTATTGTAAAAATAAATTACATCATTTACCGGATTAGGTCCGATATAAATTTTACCGATATCACGGGTGTCAATTAGCCTTATTTCTGAAATGTTTTTCCGGCCGGATTGCAAAAGCTGAGCTATGCGGTAAAAATTTTTGCCCTGACTGTAATCGTTGTGTGTGTAATTATATGTCTTCAATCCGGCACTGCTGTTATTTGATTCAATGTGTCCAATTGTCTGCCAATGTTCTGTATCATTACTGTACTCAATATCATAACCAGATACTTTTTCATCTTCATTCACTGTCCATAATAGCTTGGCTGAATTATTTTGCCGTGATGCAGAAAAGCTGCTGAAAGTCGTTCCCAATACAGCTGCTGGGTAAATACAGGAAGTCAGATCATCCCCGTAGCTATTGGGTATATTGGCAATTGAATCTATGACAAGCGGGCTTACGCTGCTCATCCGATATAGAATATTATAATTGGTGCCGACAGTGCTTACACCGGCTGCCAGTGCAGAATTCGAGCCGGTTGTAAAGAACAGTTTTCCCGCCGAGTTAAATGCAACACCTGTAATACTTGCGACCGAAGTAGCAATCGGCATATTCCTGGTTGGTATCATCACGCTCACTGCAAGCTTGGAGACTGTATTGGTAGTTACTGGTGCTTTAACTTTATAAAGGGCATATTTCGGGCTTTTGGAGCAGATAATCCATAAATTACCCGCGCCATCAAAAGTCATATCGCCTGAATTAAGGTTATGAAACATACTATCCAGGCTTGCGCCTGTGGCGGTATCTTTAAATGCCTGGGCTATTATTTTCCACGTATTAGTTCCAATATTATAATAATAAAAGGTAGCGGCTGTTGCCGGTGATGTTGTAAGAATAGAATAGAAACCTGTGCCATCATTAGTAACTGATCCCGTTCTTATTTTATTTGAACTTGCGGTAGTCATCGGGGCAGGCGGGTTAGCCAGCACCTGCTTCAACCCCGTAACCGGGCTGTAAGATACAAACTCATTGAAATCGCCATTAGCACACCGATTAAAAAAGTAAAATTTTCCGGTCACCGAGCTAAATCCTAATCCATTTGCGTTTATGGCATTGGTTACTGCCACACCTCCCAGGATTCCAACGCTTGGGTTGCCGTTATTAATGTTAAGACTATGAAACTGGCCATTTGTAGTCAGGGAATATACAGAATCCAAGGCATTTGTACAAAGCTGTGCCTTTATAGAATTGGTTGAAAAAAACAGGAAAAAGCTAACCACTAAAAATAGGGGTCTACTTAATGATGAGATAGCAGTCTTCATAGGTGCCGGTTTTAATTAACCCTGTTTCCAGGTTAATTTTTTAAGTCATATTTACGATAGCAATTATTCAATTAAAATGTTTTTATTAATCGTGGTGCCTTCCCCGGTTAGTCGTACATGATATATTCCTTTCATTATACTTCGGGGAAGCTGTATATGCTGGCCCGATATTCCTTCTGTAATCTTTAAGAATTCGCTATATACTACATGACCTGTTGTACTGACTAAACTGATATTATATTTCCCTGATTTGAAATTGTCCGCAACAATGTTCATCTCGCCTCCTCTGACAGGATTTGGAGATATCCCGAAAGATTGAAGATGATCATTCTTCCTTACAGTTAATATGACACTGTAATGTGTCGAACCATTTTGCGAAACAGCATTGATCCTGTAATAGACAGTTTTAGCTTCGGCAATGTTATCTTCAAAATTGTAGCTGGATAAACCTGCAGCTCGGATGGTGGCTATAACAGCGAAGTTATTTCCTACGTTTGATTTTTGTATTTCATAATGATCCACATCGCCTTCATCACCCATTTGCCATGTCAATTTTATGTTAGAAGGAAATTCTTTTGCTGTAAAGTTTATAAATTTTACGGGCAGTGTGATCAATGGGAACTCCATGACAGAAGCCGCCATTAATATGGCTGCATAACCGTGCGGATGTTGTGTACCACTGACAACCGGGCAATCCACCGACTGTAAGGAAGCCTGAACATAAAGAGCTTCTGTGTTTTGAACACTCATGGCAGGCGCAAAATCATTGATCCGGGGCTTACCATCTGTATAGTTATCAATTTTAGTTTGTAAGCCTGCCCAGCCGCTTTGTGCTACCGGCAGATAAGTAGCTGAACTGATCCATCCACTATCGACCGCTGTTTTTAAAGCATATACAAACATGGCGCTTCCCGAAGTTTCTAGATAGTTTCCGGCCAATGTTGCAGACGTTTTATTTACTACCTGATACCACAATTTCGATGTCGGGTCCTGGAAATTCTTTATCCCATCAGCCAGATTTGCCAAAGCTGTCAACAATTCACCTCTTCTTGGATGACCTGCAGGAACATATTTTAAGATATCAACCACCGCCATTACATACCAGCCCATAGCACGTGACCACACAGAAGTTGAATTACCTGCGCCATCAGCCCAAGAAACAGATCCTGAAGATCCCGGTTCCTTCCACGCATGTTTGATAAGCTTTGTTCCGCTTACATAAAGCTGGTTATAGGCAAACAATACCTGGTTGACAGCAGTATCAATAGCCGCATTATCGCCAAACATTCTGCCATACTTGGCAAGAAAAGGATGAGCCATATACATTCCATCCAGCATCATAATATTATCATAACTGGATTGTTTATGCCAGAAAATTTTTTTTACAGGAGTTCTGTAAGGAGCATAAGAAGCACCGGCACCCACCAACACGTTTCGTAAATTGGTAGCGGCAGTTCTGTATTTAATTGAATCGGAAGAATTACTTTTTAGTTTTTCATAGAGGAAAAGGCAGGAAATTCCCGGATGTATACGGTCGAGGCTAACAAGCGTCACGCCGGCCTTAAAACTGCCATCCGCATTAAGATAAGTATCAATGAAACCTTTTATGTAGTTAAGATAGTTGACATCATTTACATTGTTATACACTTTCTCCATGCCATGAAGTATGATAGTGTTGGAATATTCCCACCCCTTACTTGTCATAGCATTAATGGTTGGCGTGTAACGACTTAATATTGCGTTGGAAAATTTGACCGACCAGGTATTGGCCTGACCAAAGGATGATGATGCTACAAAAAGCAGAAAGATAAAAACTGCAATTAGTCTTTTCATGGTTCGGATTTTACTAGTAGTTCTGTTTACTATTTGGTTGCTTATCTACCGGCTTTATCCATTTATATATATGTAGGCCAGCCTAAGTATTAGTTGCAAACTCTGATAAGTGTACGTAGGTAAAAAAAGAGATTAAATGTCAGTTTTACAAGTCAAAATATGTTAATTCTTAGATGAATAAGTTTTTTTTCTTCAAAATAAGAAGAGATACTAAGTATAAATACAGAAACAGATGCTTTTTAGCAAAGAGATACTATTTTATCATCGAGTATCCATTAAATTTCTTCGAAACCATTTCCGGCACAGACAAGGTTTAAGTGTACGCAAATAAAAAATCCTGTAAAAAATTACAGGATTATAATATTAGTCAAATTCCTGTCTTTTCAGAAGTCAGAGAAATGAAAAGGTGAAGGCATTAATTCCAGGTCACTGCTTCCGACCATTTCGATATTCAACAAGAACGTCTCATCAGTCTTGATAACTACTTTTTCTTTGGTAACCTTTTTAAAGCCTGCTTTTTCAAAAACGAATTTATAAATGCCGGGTTTTAATTCATCAAAAGCATAATTACCCGCCTCATTGGTTTGAACAACTTTCTCTTTTTTTGAAACTGAATAGGCCGTAATAGTTACATCCTTTAATGGCTTTTTATTCTCTGAGCTAAATATGACCCCGTTAACCTCGTCGACTCTCGTTTTCTCACTAAAAGGATCCGGGTCTGCGCTGGCATTGGCTGCTACAAAACCCATTAAGCAAATGGCCAGAAAGAAAATCTTAGGTTTCATACTAATTGTTTTTAATTTAAAAAAACATTTGCAATACATATATCCGACCTTAATATAAAATTAAAGGATTTTCACCGGATTTTCCAAAGCCTCGCTGAATTCAGTCCACAAATTCTTTACAATCGTCGCCGCGGGCAAAATGTCCTTTAGCAAGGAACTCGACTGCCCTATTTCCAATTCACCTTCTTCCAGGTTTCCCTCAAACATTCCCTTTTTGGCTCTTGCTCTACCCAATAACGTTTTGAGTTCTTCCGGAGTTGCCCCTTTCCATTCCGCTGCCTGCACTTCATTATAAAATTTGTTTTTGATCATCCGTACGGGCGTCAATTGTTTCATTGTAAGAACGGTGTCCCCCTCTTTTATGTCCACCACCTTTTTCTTAAATTCAATATGCGAAGAAGCTTCCTCACTTGCCACAAAGCGGCTACCTAACTGGACTCCCTCCGCTCCCATTACCATAGCCGCCAGCATCTGCCTTCCCGTTGCTATTCCCCCCGCCGATATAACAGGTATCTTGACGGCATCAACTACTACGGGTGTTAGAACCATCGTCGTCGTTTCCTCTCGTCCGTTATGGCCACCGGCTTCAAATCCTTCTGCTACTACCGCATCGCAACCGGCCTCTTCAGCTTTTCGGGCGAATTTACTGCTGCTGATAACATGTACGACGGTAACGCCTTTTTCCTTTAGGACGCTCGTCCATGTCTTTGGGTTACCGGCAGAAGTAAAAACAATCTTTACTCCTTCGTCAATGATGATCTGTATATGCTTATCAATATCTGGATAAAGTAAGGGTACGTTTACGCCAAAGGAACGGATGGTAGCGGACTTACATTTCCGGATATGTTCTAATAAGACATCCGGGTACATGCTTCCGCTGCCTATAAGCCCCAGGCCACCTGCATTGCTGACGGCGCTTGCCAGTCGCCAGCCGCTGGCCCATATCATACCCGCCTGAATGATCGGGTAATCAATGGCGAAAAGTTTGGTGATCCTGTTATTAAATTTCTGCATGGGCAAAGTAAAAAATCGAAAGTCAAAAGTAAAACCATACCATCAGAGTACACAGTTTTTACTTTTGACTTTTTACCTTTAAGTTATTAGCCTAAGTCAATACTCGTATTGTCGCCGATATTCAACTGGCGAGTTTCCCCACGCAAAGCCGTATCGCTTCCAATGAGGGAATCTTCGAGCACAATATCGTAAAGATTGGAAAAAGACCCAACGATGGAGTTTCTTACTATAGAATAATTGATAGTTGTATCATCGCCAATGGTCACGTTCGGGCCAATAATTGAATTTTTGATATTGCAATTTTCCCCGATACTTACGGGTGGAATGATAACCGTATTTTCAAAATGATATTCTTTCCCATTTTGCGAAATGAATTTTTTTAGTAAGGTCGCATTTGATTCAAGCAGCGTCTCCTTTCTCCCGCAATCAAACCAGCTATCTACTTTAAATGGTTTAAATTTCGCTCCCTGCTTCAACATGCAATCCAATGCATCTGTCAAACTGTATTCACCATGTGTCCGCAAACCCTGCAAAAAATTATTTTCGAGACATTGAAATAGCAGTTCCGTTTCTTTGATCTTATAAATACCCACCAATGCCATATTTGATTTAGGTATCTGCGGCTTCTCCACAACATGATCAATAAAACCATCTTCATCCATTTCCGCTACCCCAAAATCTCTGGGATCATCTACTTTTCTTACACCCAGCATTGAGCCTTCACTGCTGGCGACTTCTTTCACATCATATTCGCAAATCGTATCACCTAATACAACAAATACTTCATCATTGTTTACAATACCACGCGCCAGGTTGATGGCATGACCAATGCCCTGCCGGTCTATTTGCTGAACATAATGGGCATGCAGCTCGGGATATTTGGCTTCAACATAGTCCCTGATCTTGTCGCCTAGATACCCCACTATAAAAACAAATTCATTGATACCGGCTTCTCGCAATTGATCAATAATGATACTTAGAACCGTCTTTCCTGCAAGCGGAATGAGAGCCTTGGGTTGTGTATAACTATGTGGGCGCAGTTTGGTGCCTGCGCCTGCTACTGGTATTATTGCCTTCATTGATTGACGAAAACGCCCGTGAAAGTAATGAATTTTAAATGAATAAAAATTTACCCGGTAAATCCTTTAACATTCATTGCACACTTATTTTTGCAGATATATATGTGTAATCAACTGGTGTACTACTAGTATACTTCGGTTGCGTCGCACACTTGTACTTTAGATTCGCTATTCGACAAAGGTTTATCAGGTTCAGGAGATTCAATAAATTAAAGATCAGTTGTTTAATCGGTAAAGTTTTCCTTTATTAATCTCTTAAACATTTTAAATCCTGGAAACTTATCAAACTTTTGAAACCTTCATCATGCAAAAAGATACTCCCGTTTTTGACCTCCTCAACAAAGAACTACAACGCCAGCGTAATGGCATAGAACTTATCGCGTCTGAAAATTTTACTTCGTTGCAGGTGTTGCAGGCCATGGGCACCTGCCCCACAAATAAATACGCTGAAGGCTATCCCGGCAAACGATATTATGGCGGTTGCGAAGTGGTAGATGAAATAGAAACACTGGCCATTGAAAGGCTTAAAAAAATATTCAATGCAAGCTGGGCTAATGTGCAACCACATAGTGGAGCACAGGCCAATGCTGCTGTTTTTCTTGCCTGTGTAAAACCCGGTGAAAAAGTTTTAGGGCTTGATCTGAGCATGGGCGGACATCTGACGCATGGCAGTCCTGCTAATTTCAGCGGTAAAAATTATCACGCATTATTTTATGGCGTTAAAAAAGAAACGGGCTTAGTTGATTATGACCAGCTGGAAGCAACAGCCATAAAAGAAAAACCTAAAATGATAATTTGCGGCGCTTCTGCTTATAGCCGCGATTGGGATTATAAACGGATCCGGGCAAGTAGCTGATAAGATCGGGGCAGTGATCATGGCTGATATTGCACATCCTGCCGGACTAATCGCAAAAGGCTTACTGAATGATCCGTTTGAACATTGTCACATCATTACTTCTACCACGCATAAAACATTACGCGGTCCACGTGGCGGCATCATCATGCTTCGACATGATTTTGAAAATCCCTGGGGCATAAAAGATCCAAAAGGCAATACCCGACCGATGAGCCAATTGCTCGACCTGGCTGTTTTTCCGGGTACACAAGGTGGACCGTTAGAGCATGTCATTGCTGCAAAAGCCGTGGCCTTCGGTGAAATTCTGATGGAAGATTTTCTAACTATGGAAAACAAATTTTGACAAATGCGCAGGCAATGGCAAAAGCTTTTGTTAACAGGGGATATGATCTTATCAGTAACGGAACTGATAATCATCTAATGCTGATCGATCTCCGGAATAAGAACATTACCGGCAAAAAAGCACAGGAAACTTTGGACAAAGCCCATATCACTTTGAATAAAAATGCTGTTCCCTTTGATGACAAATCTCCTTTTGTTACGTCAGGCATACGAGTAGGTGTTCCGGCTGTTACAACAAGGGGAATGAAAGAACAGGACATGGAAATGATCGTAGAAATGGTTGATAAAGTGCTCATGAATACGGATGATGAAAAATTAATTGCGGGAATAAAAGAGGAAGTAAAAGAAATAATGAAAAAATATCCGCTGTATCCTGAATTGGGTTAAGTTGTAAAAATTACGATATTTAGTCTTTGTAAAAATCACTTGTTATGATCCAGCGTCAGCAAAGTCTTTGGTTGCTACTTTCAACTTTAAGTTCATTTTTAAGTTTTAAACTACCTTTTTATAATGGTACAAAAAAAGTCAATGAGCTGATAACTTCGGCCGAGTTGGATGGTGGTAGCACTTTTTTTCTTGTCGTATTCACCGGCGCATCATTGATCCTTTCGCTTATTACAATCTTTTTATTTAAAGACAGGAAACTGCAATTGAAATTATGCTTTGCCGGAATAGGTGTTTCAGTACTTACTCTCATATTTTATTTTGTCGAAATGAAGAAGTTTGATTCAGGCAGTATTTCTTTATCATGCTTATTTGCATTTGCTAACATTGCCGGTTATATCATGGCTGCACGAGGTATCTGGAAAGATGAAAAGTTGGTGAAGAGTTTAGACAAACTCAGATAATTATTCTGACTCATTATTTTTTGCCCGCCAATAATTTATTGATTATTTAAAGGGTTTGCATATATTTGGTTACACGCGGTTCAATACTCCAATCCTATTTATTACACACTTCTTCCATTATTCTATCTATTGTACTTCGCTTCCCTATTTATTCATCTCCTTCCCTATTAACATGAGATCTTTATTGTAAACGTTTGTTTTAAAATAAGGGTATTCCCCTGATTTTATGAAATCCTCTGTTATACAATCAAAGTCAAATAAATTTGACATAATCCATCATTCTATGAAAAAAACTATGCTGCTATTTTTCATTCTTCTCCTGTACGGCCACTATTTGTTTTCTCAAAACACTTCTACATTTCTGACATGGATGAAAGGAGACAACACCATTAACCAGCCTGGAATATACGGTACACAAGGAACAGCTGCTGCCACCAACAAACCGGGTGCAAGAAATTTTTCTGCAACCTGGAAAGACAGTAATGATAACCTTTGGCTGTTTGGTGGATTGGGTTTGGATGGTAGCGCTACCGGTTATCTAAATGATCTTTGGAAATACAATCCTTCTTCCAATGAATGGACTTGGGTAAAAGGTGAGAACACAGTTGAACACTTTAGTGTCTATGGCACCCAGGGTATTGCGAACACTGCTAATAAACCCGGTGGCATTTTTTCCGGTGTTTCATGGACGGATGCTGGCGGTAACCTTTGGTTGTTCGGCGGCTTTGGCTATACAGAAAATGATTTTGGTTTCTTGAATGATCTTTGGAAATACAATCCTTCTTCTAATAAATGGACATGGATAAAAGGAGATAAGGCGGTGAATTCGACCGCCGCATATGGTACGCAGGGAATAGCTAATACTGTTAATCATCCGGGTGCAAGATATGGAAGCCGTGCATGGACAGACAGCAATGGTAACCTGTGGTTGTTTAGTGGATATGGACTGGATAGCAGCGGCACGCAGGGCATTTTAAATGATCTGTGGAAATATAATCCTGTCAGCAATCAATGGACGTGGATGAAGGGTGATACCAGGGTCGATCAGCCTGGTGTGTATGGTGTTAAAGGAACCGCAAACATTTCGAATAAACCCGGTGCAAGATACGTCAGCACTTCATGGACCGACAGCAATGATAAGTTCTGGATATTTGGCGGTGATGGGTTTAATGGCAGCACACAGGGAATTCTAAATGATCTATGGAAATACGACCCTTCTACAAATAAATGGACATGGATAAGTGGAGATAGCTCTGTCAACAAACCGGGTATTTATGGTGTTCAGGGTAAGGCTGATGCCGCCAACAAGCCGGGAGCAAGATATGTAAGCGTTTCCTGGAAGGATGCCAGTGGCAATCTGTGGTTGTTTGGTGGCTACGGTTATGATACCAACAACGAAGGTTATCTGAATGATCTCTGGAAATATAATCCAGCAGCTAATAAATGGACATGGGTAAAAGGTGATAATAGAATTGATCAATTGGGAGTATATGGGTCGCAAGGTATTCCTTCTGTTTACAATAAATCCGGCTCCAGGAATAGTTGTGTTTCATGGACAAGTGAAAGTGGAGATCTCTGGCTATTTGGCGGCTATGGCTTTAGCGTCAGTACCTCGGGTATGTTGAATGATCTCTGGAAGATCAGCACTTACCCTGTATTGCCTTTGCAACTACTTAATTTCAGCGGTGTGCTGAATAATGATGTTATACGCCTGCAATGGGAAACAACGAGGGAATTAAATTTCAGCCGTTTTGCCGTTCAGCGAAGTTTTGATGGGAGCAATTTCGCTGTTATTGGAAATGTAAACAGCTCAGGCTTTATGAATGAAAGCGACTACAGCTATTATGACAATGATCTGCACAACCGCCCGGAGCAAAAAGTATTTTATCGTCTTCAACTAATAGACAACGACGGTCATTTCACTTATAGCAACGTAATAATGTTTAGCCGGACTAAAACAGTCACAAAACTTGAGTTTTTTCCAAACCCCACTGAGCATTTTCTGAATCTTTCATTTGATCAAAAAAATGCAGGAATTGTGATGATCAATATAACAGATATGACAGGCTTGACTGTATTTAAGCAAAAAATGAATTTGGACCCGGGAAGAACAAGCATGGTCGTTGATGTAAGCGGATTGTCCGCCGCTACATATATAATATCACTGACAAATACAACGGGTACAACCTACCAAAAATTCATTAAGCAGTAATGATCATAAAAAGGCCGACTCATTGCTGAGCCGGCCAGAGTGGTGGTTCTCTATTGAAACACTCTATTGTACTACAAACATTTTAGCTTCGCGGTAGTTATCACCGCTGATGATCATGCTATAAACTCCCGATTTAATTGCTGAAGGAAGTTCTATTACTTGTGTCATTGAACCGCCCTGGTGAACTATCCTTTGAGAATATATTTCCTGACCAGCAGTATTCAATACCTTAATTAAGTACTGACCTTGTTTCGAATTAATTCCAATTGAAACCTGGCTGCCATTTACGGGGTTTGGATAGAGCGTGAAACCAGGCATAGTTTTGCCGATATCAACCCTCATCACTTTGCTATAAATTATTTTACCGCTGATTTCAAAAATTTTGATACGGTAATAGTTATCGCCTGAAAGGGGTGCGGCATCAAATGCCGAATAATTCTGCTTGTCATTCTGGTTGCTTTTGGGCAGTTGCTGATTGATGGTCGTAAAGTTTACACCATCGGCAGAACGTTCCACGAAATAATTAGTAAGGTCTCTTTCGGTCAGATTAGACCATTCTATTTGTACACCATAATTTTTTTCAAATGCCTTTACATCTGCAAACATAACTGGTAAAGGATTCTGATTCGGATCTGAGGTACCTAAAGCAAAGGGGCTAATTGAATTCAGAGTAAGCGCATGATATGTTGTAGAAGTGACCGTACCGCCTGCAGAAGGGCTTCCCGTGTTCGATGATTGACCTCCGCTTGTCCAGGAAGTTCCGTTGTGATTAGCCACTAACAAAGTAGCAACATTACCAACATAGGTACCTGCTCCACAACTATTAGCAGCGGCGGGCCAGGAAATAGTTATTCTGGCTGCAGTTGTGCCGCTAGTCCTCGTAAGATCCCAATATTCACAAGCGCTTATTGACGCTACCGATCCCATGCTGGTACCATTAGGCACTGACCTTGGATCTCCGCTGATGAAAGTTGCTTTGTATGTTGTCGATGTTGTTGTCTGCGGCGTAACTCCAATTGTGCGCAGACCACCAGTCAGGGTGCCAACCGGGAAAGTAAATAAAGCAGTAGTATTTTTCACTTTTGCCAGAGGACCATTTACGAATGCGCCGTTGGAAGTAGAAGCAGTACCCATTGAATTAATAGTAAAAGGTTTGTTCCCGTTGTTGTAAGGTAGCCATTGTAAGTGTTAATGCACCATTAATGCTCTTTGCAGCGTTTAAAGTTACCCCGATTGTATTATCTATTCTAACGTTTACGGGATTTGTACCGGTGCCGGTAAATTCAACATTGCTCGTTGACTGGGCAGCCGAACCTTTGTATTCAAGAATAGCAGAGGCGCCATAGCCTGGACTAGTTCCGGTAGCTGTGGCCGTTCCCTGCATAGATAAACTAGCGTTCACAGTTCTTGCACCTGGAAAATTTTTTGCGCCTGAACCTGATAGGATAAGGTTGGCATAAGTGGCAGATCCTACTGTTTGAGCCGTACCGTAATATTCAACTGTACTGGAAGTATTAAGCGTAACAGTATTATAGTTAGAGGGAAGAGAGTTGGTACCGCCAATCTTCAAAAATGCACTATTACTTACACTCAAAGTACCGCCAGAAGATGACCTGTTCATTGTGAAAGTTGAAAGATCAAGAGTACCGGCAGAAACTGTCAGGTTACCATCCGGTATACGGTTTTGATCTAAGGTAAGTGTTTCACCCGCATTCAGATTAACAGTCACAGTACTTAATCCACTTCCAGATAATTCAGGTCCTGCTGTTTTAGAACTTCCGGTATATGTAACACTATAATCGTTTGAACCCTGAATTGCTCCGGTCATATTACCATCAATTCTTATGATAAGTGGAGTTCCGGTTGTTCCGAATGTAAGATTGTTGCCCGCAACTAATGTTCCGCTTGTAAGTGTAAGATCACCGGTGAAATTAGCCTTAGCCCCATTGAGTGTTACACCAGCCGCGTTATTAATAATAACATCAGAGGTCATTGTAGAGGGGAATTCATTATTAGAACTAGTTTGTGCAACATTACCATTATACTCTAATATAGCAGAACTGTATGTGATCGTGTTTCCTGCAGTAGCTGATTCCTGCATGGTTAATTTTGTATTAACGGTAACGGATGTTGTTGTTTTTACACCACTGCCGGCAAGAACCAGATAGGTATATGTTACTGGTCTTACTGTTTGCGCACCACCTGAATAAACTACAGTTGCATTTGTACCACTTGCTGTAAATAACGGCGAACCAGTAATGACAAACGGGGTAGAGCCCGAAAGTGTAAGCGTACCTGTTTGTGCTCCGCTAGCCAGGGTAAACTTTACTGCTGAACCAACGGGTTCATTCAAAGCAACACTTCCTGCAACACTAACTGAACCCGACTGAAGATTGAGAGTAGCATCGTTATCACGAGTACCATTGTCAACACCTGTCAAAGAAAGGTTTCCGGAAATTGATAAACTTGAAATTGTTGAAGTTAGAGTCGTTGAAGCATTCGATGTAATAGCTGCCGCTGTTCCTCCAACTACGACAGATGCACAGTTTATTGAGCCAGCACCAGCGAGAGCAGCAGCTGTATTACTGGTTAAAGAGTTCTGCAGTGTGACGCCATTAGTTACATCGAGTGTAATGCCTGAGTTTACAGTAACTGTTCCCGATGTGCTACCAAATGTCATTGAGTTACACTGGGCTGCCACGTTAACTGTAACGGTAATCCCGTTATTGATCACTACATCATTAGCCGATGTGGGAACGGAAGCACCTCCCCACGTCGCAATATTATTCCAGTTGCCGCTTACCGAGGCGGTCCTGGTTTGTGCATTTACGATGGACCCTGTCAGCACAAAGGCCACCAGTATTGTAAATACTTTTAAAAAGGGTAAACACTTTTTCATAAAGCCTGATTTTTGTTTTTATACAACAGATTAAAAATACTTGGTCGGGGTTAAACCAGGCTTTGGATTGTTAGCTTTTAAAAGGAGTTGGAATAAATAGAAACGAACCCTTGTGGTATTCGAAGGAGAAAACAAAAAAATAAATGAAAATTCCGAATAGAAATGCTTTAGTTATTTTGTTTTTTTCCGAGGATTTTTGGTACGGATTTCAGAGAGATTGGAAAGGATTTATCAATTTAGATAACACAAACCTATAAACTGTTCACAGATTCTCCAAGCTTTTTTAAGAAAAAACGTTATACTACTTAAAGGAAAATTACGATAGCAGTTATTTTTAACGCAGAAGTATTGATCAGATAAAATCAGCAGTATGACTTCCTTAATTTTCTTAATACCTGCAGGTTTGCCTGCATAAACAAAATTACCGCCTCCGTCTCCTGCTTCCGGGCCAAGATCAATCAGCCAGTCTGCACTTTTAATCACATCCATATTATGCTCAATGACAATAATGGAATGTCCCTGTTCTATCAACGCATTAAAAGATAATAGCAGTTTTTTTATATCATGAAAATGCAGACCGGTTGTTGGTTCATCAAAAATGAAAAGTATTTTATCTGTTACTCCGTCTTTTGCCAAGAAAGAAGCAAGTTTTACCCGTTGCGCTTCTCCGCCTGATAAGGTATCAGATGATTGGCCCAAGTTTAATATAACCCAATCCGACATCACTCAATGGCTGAATGGCTTTTAGCCAATGATTTCTTCCTGCCATGAAAAAATCAATGGCTTCATCCACACTCATTTCCAGTACATCGTAAATATTTTTATCCTTATATTTTACTTCCAGCACTTCTTCTTTAAATCTTTTTCCGCCACATACTTCGCAGGTAAGATGAACATCCGCCAGGAACTGCATTTCCACTACCTGTTCTCCTTCTCCTTTACAGGTATCACAGCGGCCGCCATCTACATTAAAAGAAAAATGTTTGGGTTGAAAACCCCGCATTTTACTTAATGGTTGTTTTGCAAACAAGATCCCTTATTTCATCATAAGCTTTTATATAAGTAACAGGGTTGCTCCGTGATGATTTACCGATGGGATTCTGATCAACCATTTCAATCTGTGACAATAGTATCAATATCGCCGGTAATCGCTTTATGAAAACCGATCTTATCTCCAAATTCTCCTTTTATTTTTCTCAATGCAGGATAAAGAATTTGTTTTACCAATGTTGTTTTACCGCTGCCGCTTACGCCGCTTACAACACAAAGAACATTCAAAGGAAATTCAACAGTTATATTCTTCAGATTATGTTGCCTTGCACCTTCCACTTTTATGGACCGGTTCCATTTACGAACTGTTTTCGGGGGTTCAATTTTTAATTACCCGATAAATATTTACCGGTAAGGCTTTCCGGATTTGAAATGATTTCATCATAATCACCTTCAGCTACTACTTCACCTCCCAGATGTGAAGCCAATGGGCCCATATCAATAATATGATCAGCTTCCCGCATCATCATTTCATCATGCTCCACTACTACAACAGTATTACCCAGATCTCTTAGTTCTTTTAATACCCTTATCAGGTTATGCCGTATCTCTTGAATGCAACCCGATAGAAGGTTCATCCAATATATATAATGAATCTGTCAGGTTACTGCCGAGACTTCTTGTCAATTGTATTCGCTGGCTTTCGCCGCCACTTAATGAATTGGCCAGACGGTTAATCGTCAAATAACCCAACCCCACATCCAGTAATGTTTTCAGCCGATGATGTATCTCCATCAAAATTCGTTTTGGCAACCTGTTTATCATGTCTGCTTAATTTTTTATCCAGTTCGTCAAACCATGCTTTAAGATCTTTTACCGGCATATTCACTCAATTCACCGATATGTTTTCCGTTAATCTTTACATACAATGCTTCTTTGCGCAAACGATAACCTTTGCAATCCGGACATATGGTTCTTCCCCGGTAGCGGCTCAGTAAAACACGGTATTGAACTTTATATAAATTTTGTTCTACTTCTTTAAAAAAATCATTGATACCCTGTGCATGTTCATTTCCTTCCCATAAAATCTGGTATTGTTTATCTGTAAGATCAGCAATCGCTTTATGAACAGGGAAATTGAATTTCTTTGCTCCCTTTAATAAATTGTTCCCTCCACCAATCCAAGCTTTTCTCCTTTCCAGGGGCACCGCACCATCATATACACTTAATCTTCTGTCAGGAATCACCAAATCAGTATCAATTCCCAGCACCTGGCTGAAGCCTTCGCAGGTAGGACAGGCGCCAAAAGGATTATTAAAAGAAAATAAATTGGGAACAGGTTCTTCAAACTGCATTCCATCCAGCTTCAAAGCGGTTATTGAAATGAGCAATTAAGTTTATCGCTGACTGTATTTCAAGATAAACATCTCCTTCTCCTTCATAAAAAGCAGTACCTACAGAATCAGAAAGCCGGTGTATATCATCTTCATCAAAATCTTTTACCACAATACGGTCAACAAGAATACTGATGCCAGATCGTGAATGTATGAGTTCGAAAATTTTGATTTTAATTCTTTATCCGTTAGTTCAAGCAATTCTTCAATCCTGTAATTGTTCCTACTGCCCTTCTTGCCTGACGATTCCTGTATATACATTCTTGAAAATCCTTTTTGCACCAGGATATTCAATTCTTCTTTTATATCCCTGTTTTTATGCTGCTTAAAAGGAACTAGAATAAAAACCTTATCTCCTTCTTTTAATTTCTTGATGGCATTCACAACATCAGTTACATCATCTTTTTTTACTTCTTTTCCCGAAACAGGGGAAATGGTCTTGCCAATCCTTGCAAAAAGCAAACGGAGATAATCATAAATCTCTGTCATACTGCCACTGTACTCCGGGGAGTCCTTGTAATTACTTTTTGTTCAATAGCAATGGCCGGGCACAAACCTTTTATATAATCCACATCAGGTTTATTCATCCGGTTAAGAAATTGCCTGGCATAGGCACTAAGACTTTCTGCATAACGGCGCTGCCCTTCTGCATATAACGTATCAATAGTTAAGCGAAGATTTACCCGAACCGGACACTCCTGTTACAACAATCAGCTTATTACGCGGAATTTCAACAGTAATATTCTTCAGGTTATGCACCCTTGCTCCTTTAATCAGTATATTTTCTGCGGAATTTACGGTACTGCTGTTTGACGGGTATTTTCTCTTTTATTGTTTTTTCCATATTTCTGCACTACCAAATGTAAAGCCTTATCAGACACAAATTTCAGTCGAATATCCTTAACATTTTTTTGACAGAATATTAAATAACTTCGTCACATAGATTTGTTTGGAAATTTGTTGAAATAGACTTATTTTTAAATCACAATATCCAAAAAATGAAAACCAAAAAACATATCTCGCCTATAGCATAAACTTCTACTCTTTTTTACCGTTCTATTTTTTTACCCAACACATTCTAATCAACCACCTAAACCTGTAGGAGTTTATGAAAGCTTTTAACAAGAAAACCGACCATGAATTAATCCATCTGTTTACAGATGGCAATCTTGAAGCATTGGAAGCACTTGTGCTGCGCCACAAGGATAAACTGTACACATCTATCCTGTTCCTTGTAAAAGACAAATACCTGGCCGAAGATATCTTCCAGGATGTTTTTATCCGCATCATTGATACCATGCGTGGCGGCCGCTATACAGAAGAAGGAAAATTTCTTCCCTGGGCTATGCGTATTGCACATAATTTATGTGTAGATCATTTCCGTAAAGTAAAACGCACCCCCACTATCCGCAACAGCGAGGATAAAGATATTTTTGAAGTATTCAATTTTGCTGATGACAGCGCTGAAACAACTATGATAAAAAGGCAAAGCCACGACCGGGTACGTGAAATGCTTGCAAAGATTACCCGAAGATCAGCGTGAAGTGATCATATTGCGGCATTATGCAGATATGAGTTTTAAAGAAATTGCAGCAGCTACCAATTGCAGCATTAATACTGCCTTGGGACGTATGCGTTATGGTTTAATTAATTTACGCAAACTAATGATGCAAAAACAAATTGCTTTATAATTTGCACCTGTCTACATTTTTGCAACCTGAACTGGTGAATAGATATTGTCATTCTGTATCTCCCGTCACCGGAGATGAAAGAATTCCTGATCAAAAGGAATTTTTCAGTTTGCTTTTACTATGCTCCTGGTGAAGGCTGGTACAGAATGACACCAAATTGAACCGTCCCGATTAATATCGGAGACGGTTTAATATACGGTTTTTTTATTGTTTATTCTTTCTGAAAAGCATCAAGACCGCATTGAAGCCAGGTGGCAAATTCATTAGGATCGGGAGTATAAAATTTTGTTTTGGTCAATGCTTTTTCATCCGGGCTGATAATAGCATATTGAGGTTGTGAAGTGGCGCCAAAATTTTCAATCTGGAAAGTGGCCCATTTATCGCCAACAGTTACAATTGATTTTTCTGTTCCTGAGACGTCTTTGTAATACAAACTGTTCTAACGAGGGCAAATTTCTCCTTTCATCTACATATAATGAAACAACGACAAATTCATTATGCATCAAGCTATCCACTACCGGATCCGTCCATACATTTTCTTCCATTCTGCGGCAATTGACACATGCCCATCCTGTAAAATCTATCAATACCGGTTTGTTTTCCTTTCTTGCTTTTGCCAAGCTGCTTCGTAATCTTCCAACGGCTTAAAGCCTTTATTCAGTTAACAGGATCTTCATAAACACTGTAACATATGGCGGCGGAAACCCACTGATAAGTTTCAGGTTAGCGCATTTTGTATTTGTAAGCCCCGGGATAAGATAAATTGTAACTGCTAAAAACAAGAATGATAAAAAGCAATCCTGATAAATGGAAAATTTCTCAGACCGGTTATCTATGTGAATAACTTATTTTACCAGCAAATAAATAACAATACATATTCCAATAATACCCACAAACCAATAAAAACTTCTCTTTTAAGCAACCCCCATTGTTTTACAAGATCAGCATTGGAAAAAAATTTAACAGCCAACGCCAGTTCAATAAAACCCAAGTACCACTTTTACATCTGTCATCCATCCTCCCGATTTGGGAAGTGATTGCAGCCACGGGGAAACATAGCAAACAAAGCAAACGGTAACCCAAGGCCAATCCAAATCCTGCTGCGCCGGCTGTAAGCGGCCAGGCGCCTTCGTCTGCAACTTCTGCCAGCAATGTTCCGAGTATCGGACCGGTACAGGAAAACGAAACAATAGCCAGAGTTCCGGCCATAAAAAAAATACCCGCGAAATTTCCAATACCTGATTTTGAATCCGCCTTATTGGCAAGCCCCGAAGGAAGCCAATTTCAAAAAAACCAAAAAATGAAATGCAAAGACCACAAAGACGGCAAAGAAGATAAAATTCAGCCACACATTGGTCGAAATATTATTAAATATTTCAGGACTGATAGTTTTGCTGGCGATATGAAACGGAACAGTTATTAACACATAAATCAGGAAAATAAAAAAACCATACAGAACGGCATTGCCAACTCCCTTCTTTTTATCACCTGATTTTTTGGTAAAAAAAGAAACCGTAACCGGTATCATCGGAAAAACACAGGGAGTAAGCAAAGCAATCAAGTCCCCCAAGTATCCCAATAGAAAAATAGAAAAAAGACTTTGATTCTTTGTATCGTCATCGCCACATGGTGCAATGGGATTATTGAATATCAATTGAAGATATTTTTATTCTCGCTTGTAGATTTAATTCCTCCTTCCAATGCAACAGTAAATAGGAATGTTGTAGAGGGATAAAAAAAATCGGGTTCTTTTCCATAGTATACAAAAGTTTTCCCTGCAGCTGCGCCGGCACACTGTCTTTATCCTGGAAATAGATCTTTGTCGTCCATTCCGCCGCAGTATCATAAATCTTTACAGTTCCAAACAATGTATTGGAAAAAGTTTTTACACCTCTTGCTTCCGAAAATTTTCCTTCTTGTGTGATCGTCGAATCATTAAATTGCAGTTCGGTCGTTCTCCGAGATCGGGCGATAATTGATCGGGTGAATATAATACCAGCCATCAACTGGCCGTGTGGTAAAAACAAGTTCGTAAATGCCGTCGCTGATCTTTTTGCTGGTCACTTTCCAGGGGAAAACTGAAAGGCTATCCTGGGAAAATAAGTTAACATTGAAAAGAAGTAATCCTGAAATAAAAGCAGTCAGTTTTGAAAAGTTCCTCATCATTTATCCTGTTTAAATAAAAACGAGTTCTGAAAGAACCCGTTGTCAAAAGATCAAATTCTTCCTTTATTATAAAGCGATACTGAAAGTAACAGTTTTTGGCGGAAGACATTTTTCATCATTGCAGGTCTGAAATCTTACAGTGCCGCTCACATTTGTTTTTGCGTTCACTTTCAGTTTGATCTTTTGAACAAAATCTAACAGTCTTCGAAAATTGGTTAGGCCGAAAGATCCAGTTTAGCATCATGAAATTTTTCCATATTACCGATCTCCTTGATTTTACCATCCAGTGTTACCAACGGATTATTATTAAATGTGAATGCTTAGTCGGCTCTGCAATGGCATCTTCAGGCTGTGTCTGCGAATACAGATGCCAGCCCGATTGCATGGTAGCAGTCAAATGAACCTCATACGTTTTATCGGCGATTTTTTTAGCAGAAAAAGTCCAGCTTACGGGGTTGAGCTGCGCATTTGTTATTCATTGCAACTACAAGTATCAATACTATGGCTAAAACTTTCTTCACGCTTAGTTTATTATTTGAAATACAAAAATAATCGCTCAAATCTTTTTTACTGTAAGAAAACTGACGAAAAGTTGCTAATTAAAGACAAAAGACGGCCTTAATGACTAACCAGTTGCTCTGCCATCAGCAAATTTTTAATGATATTTCCCGTCCATCTGTATTACCCAAAACGACAGAACAGGCTCTTTCGGGATGTGGCATCATGCCAAATACATTGCGGTTCGCATTACAAATGCCTGCAATATTCCTTATGGCGCCATTTGGATTTGCTGCAATATTGATTTTCCATTTTCATCGCAATACTGGAAAATAACCTGGTTATTTTCTTCAAATTCGTGCAATATTTTTTCATCGGCATAATACCGGCCTTCGCCATGAGCGATAGGAATTTTAAACACGTTTTCTTCAGGATCTTTTATAAAAACATTTTTGCAAACAAATTGCTGGTTGCCGTTTCGTAATAATGCCCCGGGCAATAACTGAGATTCACATAATATCTGGAAACCATTACAAACACCAAAAACTTTTCCGCCTTTATTTGCAAATTCGATGACACTTTGCATCATAGGACTAAATCGTGCAATAGCTCCGCAACGCAGATAATCGCCGATAAGAAAATCCACCCGGCAATATGATACAATCTTCTGTATTAAATTGACTGAGATCTTTATCCTTATGCCAAAGCATGATCACTTCCTGTTTCAGATCATCAGAAAGCGCATACTGCATATCCCTGTCACAATTAGAGCCTGGAAAAACAACTACTCCAAATTTCATTAGAGATTAATTATTCCTTGAAAAGAAATGCAAAGATAAGAAACATGTCGTGTAGGCTGAAGATTTTAAGGAGCCGGTATCCATGTTGGCCCGAAATATTGGTAAGCGAGAATAAAAGCGAAGTAATCCAGAATAAAATGTAAGGAAATGTACGCCAGGTTGAATACAAATAGGCGCAGCCATGAAATGCCGCCAAAGGAACCATCGCCATGACCCAGTTTTCAAACGTATCACTGGTATTGACAAAAGGTAATAACAATGCTGCGAATAAATACAGCAACAGCAGACTCCAGCCTTTCCGCACATTGATCAGCATTCGCCGCAAGTTGTCCTGGACATAATAACCCCCGACAAGAAAAGGAACCATCAATAAGAAAACACTTGCCGCCAACCAGGCAGATTGCTTCAGCGAAGGAACACCAATGCTGATATTCGGCAAAAATGCCTGCCAGCTCCATTTTCCTGTAATAAAAATATAAATGGCATAAAAATAAAATGGTGTAGTAATACCAAGGATACAAAAACCCATTCATTAAGCCGAAAAGGACGCATGACAGCGAAAGCCAATAATATCCAGATTATGAAAATGAGAGAGGAAACAAATAAGAAACCAGCTACTCCCAATGCAAGACCAATATTAAAGATCGTTCCTTTGGCATTTGGCTGATTGTATATTCTGAATAAGCCGGAAAGTACAAATAATAAAATGCTATTGATAAGTAATGGAGCTGAAAAATAATTCCATTCAGGTAATAAAGAAGTGATGAGCATATAGGCCATGCCCGGTAGGTAATTAGGGCGGGTCATCATTCGCTGAACATTAATAAACCTTGTTAGAACCATTGCCTGAACAAACAATAATACAAAAGCAAGAATTGAAAAAAGACCGGGATAAGAGTTCCTGAGGCTGAAGAAATTTTAAAATAGCGTCATAAAAGCACTCCGTCCGCAGGCCGGCTAACAGGCACATGCGGATGCATGAAACAAGGCAGCTTGATCAATAGCCCCGAATACTAAGCAGCAAAAAAATATTAACCGGGCTTTTCTGTTTAAATATTCCGATCACAGGATAATGGATATTAATTACATTTTAATTATATTCAATTTTGGCAAAGCAAATATAGTTTCTATACAACAAGGAAAATCATTTGCCTGGAGCTTACCTGTTTGGCGTATTTGGGCATGAATTCATATCCTTTGTCAAGGTTTTTGAGTGTAGGGTTCCGGTTGATCTTACCATCGGGGTTTATACTGAAGTCATTTAACAAGTTGTACCCTTCTTTCCGATTGATTAAAAAGAACATGCAATTGACCTCCCGTGTTCATGATCTGGTAGGAAATCAGGTCACTTGTCTGATCATCAAATTGTTCTTTGGCTATCACGTTCGTCCATTCCCGCTTGCCATCCCGTTGTCAAAAGACATGACTAGCAATATTATCTGCCTGGTAACGGACATTCTGCCTTATCGTTCCATCTTGAGTTCCACCAATAATTATTGTAATAAGGTGAGTAATAGTAATAGTTCATAGGACGCAGATACGGTGAACCATACAAATAATTCTACCTGTTCCAGTTATTATCCCCGTGAGGTAGTATAATAGGCTTCGCTGCCGATAATAAATCCGCCATCCCTTCGGGTAATAATATTCCGTATAAAATAATCATTAAAAGCTATTCTCATACTTGCAGTTTCCTCTGGCCTCTTTGCGAAGATCTTCGTTAAAAGTTATCGTATCTTCTATTATTGGCTCCCTTGTTTTTTTATCCCATATATAAAAATAATAGCCGTCTACATTCCCGCGTCTTTGCTTATAATAAAATGAAGTAATAAAATATCGTTTATTATAATTATCCGGCTTAATATGTATTTCGTCGAGAAAGGTATTTTCAAAATTCAATTTATTTACAGCATGAAAGAATCGGCCTGTGCATATTTGATAATAAAAGCGGCGTTGCCGATATTTTCATTATTTACCCTGTTAAATTTTGTAAAAACAAGATCACCGTCATTATCCAATTGAAATTCAGCTAGAAATAATCATTCCGGTCTTCCATCGGCATGACAAGCCTGCTTTTTTTAAGCAATTCAAGCTTATCATTCAACAGCAAAGTAGTGATCATATACATTTTTTTATTCTTGCTGTTTATTTTGAAAACAATGATCTTGCTTTTGTCCTCGCTCGATAATACAGTATATATCTTATTATCAGCGGCAAACCCGATATGTGTGGTATCCAGTTCCATTACATCACCCATTTTATTGCCATCACCATCAATTTTTGCGGCTATGCAATAAATAATATTTCTTTTCTGGAACTGGTAGATCATATAACAAAAATCGCTGTATGGGAAAAAATCAACATTGATCATCTTGTCATTATCCGGCAACATAATCTTGTTCCACTTTATGCCAACTTCCTTCATATCATTATCAAGCACGGTAATCCAGCTTTTATTCCGGATATTTTTATAAATAAGAAAATTGCCCGTTGATCTTTCCGCTATTTCAAAATTCATGCGGCGGGTATCATCTTTATCATATTCAGAATAAACAATTTTTTGAGACTGAGCGGAAATTCCTGCCAATAATAAATACAACTACTAAAAATCCTGTTCTGCACTGATCATAATATTCTGATTTTTTGCTTATTAAAGTTACAAGTTGGCTGCCAAAAGCAGCAACTTTTATTTTATACCAGATGCCCAAATGAAGTGTTATTACATGAACAACGAAATAAAATAGAAAAAAGTTGCACCGCATTACCTATTTAACCCTATGGAAGTATAGTAATGTTTTAACAAGTTATTCTTTGTAATTGAATTTTGCATATACCTTTGCAGGCGTTGTCCAAAATAAAGAGAATCATCCGGTACCGGAATTAAACAACAAGCTCAAAAGTGAAAATACCGACCAATAAAGTCACCGCAGCAGGATTGATAATTGCATTAGGAATTATTTACGGAGATATTGGCACTTCACCACTGTATGTTTTCAATGCGATCATTGGTGGAAGAGTTATAAATGAAGACCTGATCCTTGGAGCATTATCCTGTATTATCTGGACACTCACCTTCAAACCACTATTAAATATGTGATCCTGATTCTACGGGCAGATAACCGGGGTGAAGGTGGCACTTTTGCCTTATATGCTTTGGTAAGACGGAGAAAAAAATGGCTTGTGATTCCGGCCATGATCGGCGGGGCTGCGTTACTGGCTGATGGCATCATCACACCTCCTATTTCAATTACTTCAGCAGTTGAAGGGTCTGGAAGAACTGCCGGTCTTGCGTGGCATGCCAACCGATACGGTAGTTATCATTGTATTGGTCATTTTAGCTTTATTCTTTTTCATGCAGCAATTTGGTACTGCCTCTATTGGCAAAATGTTTGGCCCTGATCATGTTTATATGGTTTACTATGCTGGCAGTGCTTGGCATGGTTCACCTTTCAGATGATCTTGCTATTTTCAAAGCATTAAGTCCGCATTATGCAATTGAGTTTCTTAAGAAATTATCCGGATGGGTTTTGGCTACTGGGAGCCGTATTTCTATGTACTACCGGGGCCGAAGCACTTATACAGCGATCTTGGCCATTGTGGCCGAGGATAATATCCGCATATCATGGATATATGTAAAGATCTGTCTGCTTATTAATTATTTTGGACAGGGCGCTTATTTACTAGCTCATCATACAGGACTTGAAATAACAGCTGAAGTAAAAAAATCAATGGGTATAAATGCTTTTTATGACCTGATGCCGGAATGGTTTATTATTGCAGGAGTTATCATTGCTACTACTGCCGCTATTATTGCCAGCCAGGCAATGGTTTCAGGTGCTTTTACACTAATCAGTGAAGCCATGCGGCTTAAATCTGTGGCCGAAAGTCAAGATCCGTTATCCATCTGAAGAAAAAGGACAGCTTATTTATTCCTGCTGTTAACATGCTGATGTTTGTTGGTTGTGTAGGTAGTAGTTCTTATCTTTCAGAAATCATCAAATATGGAAGCGGCTTATGGTCTTGCCATTATTGTTACCATGCTGACGACGACCATTTTATTTGCCAATTACCTTGTACTTCATCGTGTAAAATCCGTCTGGATATATATTTTCCTTGTTTTTATTTTACTATTGAAATCAGGCTATTTTATCGCCTTGATGGATAAATTTATTCATGGAGGTTATATTACGTTGATGATCGGAGGGCTGATGTTTCTGGTGATGTATATCTGGTACCGGGCAGAAAGATCAAGAACCGGTATGTGGAATTTGTGCGGATGGAACATTATATTCCCAAAATACAGGAACTAAGTAATGATCAGATCTGTTCCTAAATATGCTACCCACCTTGTATATCTCACCAGCGCCAATAATCCGAAAGAAATTGAACATAAGATCATTTATTCCATCTTAAACAAAAAACCAAAACGGGCGGATATCTATTGGTTTGTGCATGTGGATACGCTGGATGATCCATATACCTGCGAATATAAAGTGGAGCATATCATTCCCAATGATATTATCCGGGTTGATTTCAGGCTTGGGTTTCCGGATGGAACCACGGATCAATCTGATGTTCCGAAAAGTGGTGGAAGATCTTGTAGCCAATAAGGAAGTAAATATCATCAGCCGTTATGAAAGCCTCGCCAGCAGCAATACGGTTGGTGATTTCCAGTTCATGGTGATGGAAAAATACCTGAGCCAGGATAATGAACTTCCTTTTATTGAAAGGGTGATCATGAAATTCTATTTCTGGCTAAAAGAACATAGCCTTTCTGAAGAAAGAGGTTTTGGGCTGGATCTCGCCAATGTTACGGTTGAAAAATTCCCGCTGATCGTAGCGCCGGTTACCAATCTGAAATTGAAAAGAGTGGAAGAATAAGATCGTAACTGCAAAGAGTTACTTATTAGTAACGTCTAGTACAAGAACATGTAACTTAGGATTCCAAAATCAACTTTAATTTGCCTGCTTTTATCTGGTATATTATCATTGGTATCATTGTATTGTCTGTTGCTCGTTTATTTTTTCCAGGAAAAATTCATTTTTAAACCGGAAAAACTAAAACAGGATTTTCAATTCAAATATGATATTCCTTTCAAAGAATATTTTTTTGATGTAGAACCCGGTGTCCGTATTAACGGTCTTCATTTTTACAGGGAAAACCCGAGGGTCTTATTCTTTATTTTCATGGCAACACAAGAAGCATAAAAGGCTGGGCAAAATATGCCAAGGATTTTTACCGGTATAATTATGATGTGGTACTGGTTGATTACCGGGGATTTGGCAAAAGCACCGGCAAACGAAGTGAAAAAGAAATGCTCAGTGATATGCAGTTTGTTTATACAGCTTGTTGGAAAAATATCCGGAACATCATATCATCGTATATGGCCGCAGTATCGGCAGCGGTTTTGCCACTAAGATCGCATCGGAAAATAAGCCCCGTTATCTGATCCTGGATGCTCCTTATTATAGTTTTCTAAAAGTAGTTGAACGTTTTTTGCCTATACTACCCGTGCGTCATGTATTGCGATTTCATCTGCGCACAGATAAATGGATACGACATGTAAATTGTCATACTTATATTATTCATGGCACAAAGGATCTGGCTGATTCCAATCAGCAACAGTGAAAAGTTGCAAAAGATCAATCCGAATAAAATAACGCTGATCCGCATTCATGGGGGCGGGCATAAAACTTCCTGCTTTTGACGAGTATCATAATTTTATCCGGGATATCTTGAAGTATTGATAAAAATACTCAGGAGAATTCCCAATGCCAGGTAGAATATGCAGAATCCGGCAATAATACCAGCATATATCCTGCAATTTCCGCAGTTAAAAAAACGTTTTAGAGTCGTCGTTAACCTTTATTAACCAAATTGTTAAGGATGATCTAATTTAAGCATGTCTTGTAACGGCTTCTTGTTTGTACGTCAAACAACTAAATGGATTTTTATGAAACTAAAATTTTACTCTTTATTCTTTTTACGGCTTCCTTCTTCTCTTTTTCCTGTAAGACGGCAGAAAAGATGTACGAAAAAGGAAAGTATGATGAAGCTGTTGAATTGGCTGCCAAAAAATGCAGAAAAAACCAAACGATGCAGCACACTTGATATACTGCAAAATGCTTATCGTTTTGCGGTAGAAGATCATGAAAGAAGGATCAGGAATAATTCCAACAGCAACAATGACCTGAGATGGGAATGGAATTATACCGAGTATCTCGACCTGCAAAGTTTATATGATGCGATCAGGAAATCTCCTGTAGTATTTGACATCGTTCATCCAACAGATTATTCATCTTATATCACTACTTACAAGGAAGAGGCCGGCAATGCCCGTTATGAAAGAGGACTTGCTCTCATGGAAAATAACACAAAGAACAGCTATAAACATGCTTACTACGAATTTCAAAGAGCATTGAACTTAAAACCCGGCGATCTTTCTGCAAGGCAAAAGATGGAAGAGGCTCTTGCAATATGCAGTAACCAATGTAATCGTGATGCCAGTGACCCAGTCAGGCTTCCAGTATAGTTCATACAACTATGGCTTTGTCAATATTGATAACAATATCCTCCATTATCTCAGCAATAACAACGCTAACTCTTTTGTTCGCTATTATTCATCTGCTGAAGCCCGGAGCTTGAATATCCGGACGGATCAAATAGTTGAAATGCGTTTCAGCAATATTGATATTGACCGTTACCGCGATCAGCGCAGTACAAGAGAGGTCAGCAAGCAGGTTGTAGTAAAAGAAAGGGTCATTAAACCCGATTCAATGATAAAAGAATATATGACAGTAAAAGCAAAGATCACTACTACCCGCAGAACGATTCAAGCGGATGGGCTATTGCAGGTTACTGTCCGGGATTATATAATAAATGGTTGTGGAGCGATACTTATCGCGGCGATTATAACTGGAGCGCTGATTTTTCTACCTTTACTGGTGATGAAAGAGCGTTGAGTGATGAAGATAAAAAGCTCCTTAGCCGGAAGGAACAATGTCCTCCTTCAAATGATGAGATCATCCGCATCATCATGAACGAGATACAAAATAAGGCCGAATGCGGCATCAGGGATTATTATAACAGGTTTTAAGTTTCACTATCCTCATTATAAAAGGGCATGATGGTTCATGTCCTTTTTTATTTTCATCTTTGCGGCCATGCAGAAAAGCACAGGGAAAAGAATCTGGAAATGGATCAGGATAATTCTGATCATCTATGTTGTCATAGGGATCGCTTTATATTTTCTCCAGGAAAAAATTTTATTTCACCCGAAAAAACTGGCGGAAGATCACGTTTTCAATTTTCCATATTCCTTTTAAAGAGATCAATCTCGCGGTAAATAATGAAACGAATCTGAGTATTGTTCAATTCACCGTTCCGGATTCAGTTTGCAAAGGCGTTGTCCTTTATTTTCATGGCAACCGGCAAAATATTGAGCGCTATGCTCCGTTTGCCGTCAATTTTACTAAAAATAACTACGAAGTATGGATGATGGATTACCCGGGCTTTGGAAAAAGCTACCGGTAAAAGAACTGAACAGATACTTTATGACGATGCCTTGCAATTTTATAAAATGGCCAGAGCAAGATTTTCGAAGGACAGCATTATTATTTATGGTAAATCTCTCGGAACAGGTGTTGCCGCTCAATTAGCTTCTGTAAGAGATTGTAAAAGATTGATACTGGAAACTCCTTATTATAGCATTGATGCTTTTTTTACTCACTATGCATTTATATATCCGGTTAGTTGGATGAGCACATATCATTTGCCCACTTATGAGTTTTTCAAGAGCATAGCTGCTCCTGTTACCATCTTTCATGGTACAGGTGATGAAGTCATTCCCTATGACCAGGCAAAAAGGTTAGTCGAGACAGCAAAGCCCGGCGCTGAGTTAGTTACTATTGAAAAAGGGAAACATAATAACCTGAATGATTTTCCGCTGTTCCACCAAAAGCTGGATTCGATATTGCAGCATTAAACACTTTCAGAAAAACGGAGATAATATCCGTTGCAATCCATGATAGAAAATTCCTTTATTCCGTAATCATATGTTCTAAGCGGCGATGTTATGGTCAACCCTTTTTGCTGCATCTCAACATAAACTTCTTCGACATTATCCACAAAAAGAATAAGGCTGATCTCTTTCGGCGGTTGAAATGGTGATGCCCCTTTTCCAAATAATACCCGCATTTCATCCCTGCGACAACCACCGTCGGTAACGGGGTTACCATAAAACCATTCTTCTCCAAAGCCGAGGTTTTCTTTGTACCATTGTACAGTTTCCTCAACATCGCGTACAGGCAAGTGTGGTGTCAGTTTCCAGAATTTTTTTTCTTTCATACTTTATTCCTCCAACACAACTTTTGATTTTCCGACCTTTAGCTTATACCCTACTCCTATCTTTAGCGCATAATTTTCTTTTCCGTGTCTGACCGGGAAATCATAACATACCGGGTAACTATATTTTTTGACGATATCATGAATGATCTCATATGCTGTCTGTCCAAAAGGCTGCTCTGTATCCTTCATATCCGTAAAACCTCCGATGATAAGCCGGCCAGCTTTGATAGCTTTCCGCTTCTCTTTAGTTGATACATCATTCTGTCAATATTGTATAAATATTCACCTACATCCTCAATAAATAATATTCGTCCTCTTGTTTTTATATCAGAGTCGGTACCGACCAGGTGAGCCAACAACGTAAGATTGCCGCCAACCAATTCGCCGATCGCTTCGCCCTTTCTGTTGAGTTCATGCGGTTCAACTAAATATTTTCCCTTTTTCCCTTCCAACGCATTTTTTAATGACTGAACAAACCGGTTGATGTATCCTGCATCATTAAAAGCCCCTGCCATCGGCGCATGAAGAGAAGAGATATAATAATTGGAATAGAGATGCGAATGGAGCACTGTAATATCACTGAACCCGATGATCCATTTTGGATTTTTCCTGAATTTCTTAAAGTTGATCCTGTCAATGATACGTGTCATCCCATATCCGCCCCTTGCACATAACACCGCTTTCACTTCATCATCGTCGAGCATTTGCTGAAAATCATTCAATCTTTCGTCGTCAGTTCCGGAAAAATAATTGAATTGTTTACCTATCGTGTTGCCAGCTTTGGTTCTAAATCCCCATTCTTCATTCAAAACACGGATACATTCAGAAACTTTTTCAACAGGCATAGCGCCGGAAGGACAAACTAACCCGATAGTATCACCTTTCTGCAGGTATGGAGGAGTTGTGATCATATATTTAATTTAGATTCAATATCAAATTTCCCTCAAACTTACTGAATCTGTACCTCCTGTGCGGTCGGACTGGCTCCCGTTTTGTGCAACCATTAAACCAACTTTCGTGTCTGTAATGCCGTCATCTTAGAATTAATTATCCGGCAATCAGTTTTGCCCCTATTTTTGGCAGGTAAAAAAGATTATCGCGGTATTTTTTTACCAATTTCAAATCCGCATTTAAAAACTTTCAAACAATGAAAAATATTAAACTTTTTTTAGTTGCTATCCCGGTACTATTTATGTTATCTGTGCAGGCGCAAACCGTTGATGAGATCGTTAACAGGCATATTGAAGCCATTGGTGGTAAAGAGAAATTGTCCCAGGTAAAATCGCTTTACATTGAAAACTCGCTGGAGGTAGGGGGTAACCAGTCTCCTGAAGTAGAATACCTGGTTGACAGTAAAGGTTTCAAAACCGAATCAGAGTTTAACGGAATGAAGATCATAAATTGTTATACCGATAAAGGAGGCTGGTTGCTCAACCCGTTTTTTGGAAGTACCGATCCTCAACCGATGCCTGACGAGGTTTATAAAGCTGGCAAGAACGTGATCTATGCCGGCGGCGCTTTACTCGATTATGCGGCAAAAGGAAATAAGGTCGAACTTATCGGGAAAGAAAATAATAATTATAAAATAAAGGTTACAAGTGGCGGCGCTGAAACTACCTATTTTATTGACACGGCAACTTATTACATAAACAAAACAGTAGCGTCAGCCGATTTTGGCGGACAAAACATAGATGTTGTTACTACTTTTTCAGACTATAAAAAAACTGATTTTGGTATTGTGCTTCCTTATAGCAGAACAACAGATTTTGGAAACTTCGCATTAGCGTACACGACAACTAAAGTAGAAGTGAATAAAGAAATTGATCCTAAGATTTTTGAAATGGGTAAATAAAAAGTCTGTCAGCCATCTGGCAAAGAGGGGTATCTTTAGATGCTCCTCTTTTTTTTATAAACCGATCTTCAAAATGCCACGTAGTTACCAGTTTATCTTTCTAATTGCTTTGGCCACGTCTTGCAAATCTCATACAGACAAGGGTTGGGATGTATATGGCGGCAGCAAGAATAATGACCGGTATTCGTCTCTGAAAATAATTGACACAAATAATGTCTCTGGTTTGAAGGTGGCCTGGATATATCATACCGGTGATGCCGATAGCGTTACCCAGATACAAGCCAACCCCCTGGTCATTGACAACACCTTGTACGGTATTTCACCCAAATTAAAATTATTCGCTCTTGATGCAGCGACAGGGGAAAAGAAATGGGTATTTGACCCGGTTCAGGAAAACAACAGTGATGCAAAGGGCTGGTTTTTTATAATGAATACCTGCCGCGGAGTTACGTATTATACAGACGGAAAAGATGACAAACGTATTTTCCTCGGCGCTAGTTCTTTTCTTTATTGTATTGATGCTTCCAATGGAAAGCTTATTTCATCTTTTGGTGATAACGGAAAAATCGATCTGCATAATGATCTCGATAGGGATGTAAAAAAAAATTTTGTTGCGCTTACCACTCCCGGCATCATTTATAAGGATATGATCATAATTGGTGATCGTGTGGATGAAGGACCAACCGCCGCTCCGGGGCATATCAGGGCCTACGATGTTCATACAGGCAAGCTGCGCTGGATATTCCATACCATTCCTCATCCCGGTGAAGAAGGCTATGAAACATGGGATGATAAAGAAGCTTATAAACATATCGGTGGTGCTAATTCATGGTCGGGTTTTAGTTTAGATGAAGAGAAAGGTATTTTATTTGCACCAACCGGTTCCGCATCTTTTGATTTTTATGGCGGCAAAAGAAAAGGCGCTGATCTTTTTGCAAATTCGGTCCTGGCAATTGATGCAGCAACAGGCAAACGCATCTGGCATTTTCAAACGGTGCATCATGACGTATGGGACAGGGATCTTCCCACTGCACCCGTCTTGATAAATATTAAAAAAGACGGAAAAACGATTGAGGCTGTAGCACAACCAACAAAATCAGGATTGATCTTTTTATTTGAACGAACAACGGGTAAGCCTCTTTATCCCATCAACGAAATACCTGTACCGACAGAGTCAGAATTAACGGGTGAAAAACTATTTCCCACACAACCATGGCCGACATTTCCCGAACCATTTGCAAGACAGGTTTTGAGGGAGAATGATCTTAATACCCTTGTTCCTGATTCTTCTTATGCTGATATAAAAAAAAGATTGGCCTCTTATAAAACCGGCTTCACATTCAATGCTCCTTCCCGGCAAGGCACAATTATTTTTCCGGGTTATGACGGTGGTGCCGAATGGGGCGGTCCTGCCTATGATCCTGAAACCGGAATAATATATATTAATGCCAATGAAATGGCATGGGTATTAACGATGGTTGACGCAAAAAAACCGCAAGCGATCAATGAAACAAATTTACAGGCCGGGCAACGCCTTTATAACAATAGCTGTATGTCATGCCATGGGCCAAACCGTGAAGGAAGCGGGAATAATCCAACACTCATAAACATTAATAAGAAGTATGATGAACAGCAGGTAATAGACCTCATCACCACAGGAAGACGAATAATGCCGGCGCAAAACCAACTCAGTGATTCGGAAAAAGAGGCAATAGTATCTTTTATCATGGATGATAAAAAAAAGCGAAATGAAAAATTCATAGCTCCGGTGAAAAAAGAAGATGAATATTATAACCTGCCCTATACTACCACCGGTTATAATAAGTTTATTACCAAAGAACGTTACCCTGCGGTCTCCCCGCCGTGGGGCACACTCAATGCGATTGATCTGAACACAGGAAAAATGGTTTGGAAAATTCCATTAGGCGAGTACCCCGAACTAAAAGCAAAAGGCATTCCTGCGACCGGAACTGAAAATTATGGGGGCCCTGTTGTGACGGCAGGAGGATTATTATTTATTGCTGCCGCAAGAGACGGAAAACTCAGGGCATTTAATAAACGGACAGGGAAACTTTTATGGGAAACCGATCTCCCTGCACCGGGATTCGCTACTCCATCCGTTTACAGCATCAACGGTAAACAATACATAGTCATTGCTTGCGGCGGTGGAAAATTAAGAACGAAATCGGCGGATGCTTATGTCGCCTTTTCGTTATAATTCCGACCGCATTGCGGGGCATTCACGATTATCATAATTATCTTTTCATGACTTTTGTAAACTTTTTCTGCCTGAAACAAAATAGAGGCTATTCCGGTATTTTTGCAAACTAAATTACTTGCTTGTTTCGTTTCCTGCTTCGTTCCTCGCGACGCAATGACTTTGCTGAGCAGCGAACAGAACCCTGAATGGAGCGTCGCAAGGGACGATGATAGTAGTACTAAGGCTGGCAACATAAAAAATTGAGGAGATTGCTTCGGCTTTGCCTCGCAAGAAAATGGATCAACCTAAAAGATATTTAATTACATCAGCGCTTCCTTATGCCAACGGATTGAAACATGTGGGTCACCTGGCGGGCGCTTATATTCCTGCTGATATATATGTCCGCTACCTGCGTGCACAAAAAAGAGATGTGGTGTTTGTCTGCGGAAGTGACGAACATGGAACAGCGATACCTATACAAGCCGCGAAGGAAGGCACAACACCACGAGCTATCATAGACAAATATCACGAAGCGATGAAACAGGATTTTGAAGACCTGGATATGAGCTTTGATATTTATCATCGTACGAGTGACCCGTTGCATCATGAAACAGCGCAGGAGTTTTTTACTTACCTCAATGATCGTGGTGAACTGGAAACAAAAGAAACAGAACAATATTATGACGAGGAAGCCAAAACTTTTTTGGCCGACCGTTATATAAAAGGTACCTGTCCCAATTGCGGCAGCGACCGTGCTTTTGGCGATCAATGTGAAAATTGCGGAAGAACATTAAGCCCGGACGAATTGATCAATCCCGTGAGCACATTAAGCGGGAAAAAACCGATTAAGAAAAAAACAACTCATTGGTATTTGCCTTTGGGAAAACATGAAGAGTTTCTTCGCGAATGGATATTGAAACAGCATAAAGATGATTGGCGTCCAACAGTGGTGGGTCAATGCAAAAGCTGGATAGAGGGCGGGTTGCAATCAAGAGCTGTAACAAGAGATCTTGATTGGGGAATCAAAGTTCCAGCCTCCCCAAACCCTCCAAAGGAGGGGCTTCACAACCCTCGGTTGAAGGCAAAGTACTATATGTTTGGTTCGATGCTCCTATTGGATATATCAGCGCAACCAAGCAATGGGCGATAAATAATAACAAGGATTGGAAACCTTATTGGTATGATAAAGAAACCAAGCTTGTTCATTTTGTCGGAAAAGATAATATCGTTTTCCACTGCATCATTTTTCCCGTCATGCTGAAACTTCATGGAAATATTTTGCCGGACAATGTACCTGCGAATGAATTCCTGAATCTGGAAGGTGATAAGATGAGTACCAGCCGTAACTGGAAGCTGGATATGAGAGATTATATCAATGACTTTGTGAAAAAGGAAAATGGCGGCGGACAATGTGTTGATATGTTACGGTATTATCTCACTCAAATCGCTCCGGAAACAAAGGACAGTGAGTTTATGTGGAAAGGATTCCAGGATGCAGTAAATAGTGAGCTTGTTTCCATCTTTGGCAATTTTGTGAACAGGACATGGGTGCTGATGCATAAATTATGCGGAGGCAAAGTGCCGAAACTGCATGAAGATATTTTAGATGAAACTGACAAGGCTTTGATTGAAGATATCAAAAAATCAAAAGGAAGAATTGAAAACCTACTGGAAGGTTATAAATTCCGCGAAGCATTGTATGAAGTAATTGATCTTTCCCGCAAGGGCAATCAATATATGCAGAAGAAAGAGCCGTGGAAAAAGGCCTCCCTAAATCCCTCCAAAGGAGGGACTTTAGAGTCCGAAAGTCTGGACGCACAAAAAAGTATTGACAATTGTATTCATCTTTGTCTTCAATTAACAGCCAATCTTGCGGTATTGATAAATCCATTTTTACCTAACACAGCAAAAAAAATGCTGCACATGATGAAAGTGGTAGATAAAATGCTGGATTGGGAAAATGCGGGCAAGCTGAAATTATTGAGTGTCGGTTACAGCTTAAGGGAGCCTCAATTATTATTCAGAAAAATTGAAGATGCAGAGATTGCAGAACAAATTGAAAAATTGAAGGCAGGACTGGTAAGAACTGATGTAGAAAGTCAGCAGCCGGCAGTCAAATCTCAAATCTTAAATATTAAACCTGAAATCGTTTACGATGATTTTGCAAAGCTGGACCTGAAAGTCGGAACGATCACTACTGCAGAAAAAGTAGCGAAAGCTGATAAATTGTTGAAGCTGGAAGTAGATCTTGGTTTTGAAAAAAGAACTATCGTATCCGGAATAGCTTTACACTTCAAGCCCGAAGATATAATAGGAAAACAAGTGGCCGTGGTTGCCAACCTTGCCCCGAGAAAAATGAAAGGAATTGAAAGTAACGGGATGATATTAATGGCTGAAGATAAAAATGGCAGGCTTATATTTGTGAATCCTGATGAGAAGACAGACAACGGATCGCCTGTGAACTGACATCACTCACCAACTCTAACAAACATATTGCAATGACAACACAAGAAATGGTAATTGCATATATCAACCGGCTATGTACCGAAGCAGGTGCCGATCCGCAAAAAATATTCAGTCACCAGAATAATGCGTGGTACTTTGCCCGAGGCTCATCTACGCTTGAAGTTTTTTTTACTTCTTATGAAACAGAAGACAAAACTGAAAGAACATTTCTTCGCTGTTTTTCTACTATCTATCCCATACCTATTGACCTCACAAAAAGGCAAGAGCTATATCATATAGCTCTCGAAGTAAATGCCCGCAACATGGGAGTAAAGATCGGCATCATGGCCGAAAAAGGAATTATGTACGCTATCGGCGAACGGGATATCGAAGGCATGGATTACCAGGAATTCGTCACACTCATTAATGATGTGGGATATTGGGCCGATCACCTTGATGATATGCTGAAAGAACGTTTTGGCGAGCCTAAGACAAATCTCAACTAAAGTATAATCTCTTAAAGGTCTTTACTACTCTTGTTTGCCCACAAAAAGAATTACAAAACGCAACCTTCCTCCTTCCTGCAACGATTAATATTTTTAGCTACATAGGTAACGGCGATTATTTTTTTATCCTTATAAAAAATATGAATCTGTGTGAGCAGAAAAAAAACCATATGGCTGGTAATATTAGTCGTGGCGGCAAGTGGTATATGGTATGGGTACCGAGAGTTTACACGCACCCATGCTGACCTTACTAAATTGAAGGCAGATATAAAGATCTCTGCTGATGATCTTATCAAAGAATTTGAAACCGGCGATTCTGCTTCTGTCAACAAAAAATATTATGAGAAGATCATTGAAGTGACCGGTGATACCAGGGAGATAAATAAAAACCAATACGGGGATTATACGATTATACTCGGTCAGGACAATACTGCCGCAGTGGTACAATGTGAAATGGATACTGTTCACCAGGAGGAAATCACCCAACTGACCAAGGATTCACCAGTCGTACTAAAAGGGCATTTTGTTGGCTTTCAAAAAAGTGAAATAATCCTGGAAGTTCCTTTGGGTGCAACCATAAGCTTGAACAGGTGTGTCATTGTAAAAAAAGAATAAATACAACAACATGAAGAAATGGCTAAAGATAATCACAACCGGTTTCTATCTTTTCCTTTGTTTTACTGTAAACAGCCAGGGGAAATTTTATACCCGGACCGGGAAAATATCATTTTATTCAAAAACTTCAGTGGAAAATATTGACGCCACTAATAAAAGCGCTGTGGCAGTTTTGGACTCCAAAACCGGAGATATCCAATTTGCTGTATTGATGAAAGGGTTTGAATTTAAAAAAGCTTTGATGCAGGAAGATTTTAATAGTAGCTATGTAGAAAGCGGCAAATTTCCGAAAGCAGAATTCGGCGGAAAGATCACAAACAACAGTGAAATAAATTATACTGCCGATGGCAATTATTCAGCGAAAGTAAAAGGCACTCTTACCCTGCATGGCCAGTCAAAGGAAATTGAAGTTACCGGAACGGTCTCTGTCAAGGACAGTAAGGCGTCAATCAAATCGACATTTAATATACAGATCGCGGATTATAAGATCACTGTTCCGCCTCTTTATAAGGACAATATTTCTTCTACAATTAAAATTACAGTTGACTGCACATTAGAGCCTCTGAAATAGAAAAACCCGGATCGCTCCTCTTCGATTTCTATTTCATAATTTTTCTGCTTCATAATTTATTTTACCTTCGGCTTCGCAATTAGTTGCATAACTAACTATTAAGCTTGTACCGCTTTTTGTAAAACCTTATCGGTTACAAGTGATCTGCATCAGAAACCAGGAAAAATGAAAAGAACAATCAAAAAAGTAGCCGTACTAGGAAGCGGAGTAATGGGTTCACGTATCGCTTGTCATTTTGCAGGCATTGGCGTGCAGGTATTATTACTGGATATTGTGCCCAAAGAAGCTGTAGAAAGTAAAAAGCCTGCAGAAAGGAATAAAATTGTCAATGATTCGCTGACTGCTGCAATAAAATCAAATCCCTCGCCGGTTTATTATAAAGATGTAGTTAAAAAAATTACAACCGGCAATTTTGACGATAACATGAAAGATATTGCCGGTTGCGACTGGATAATTGAAGTAGTGGTGGAACGGTTGGATATAAAGAAGTCTGTTTATGAAAGGGTAGAACAATTCCGAAAACCCGGAACACTTATCACTTCCAACACTTCCGGCATTCCTATTCACATGATGAGTGAAGGAAGAAGTGATGATTTCAAAAAAATTTTTGCGGAACGCATTTTTTTAACCCGCCACGATATTTAAGATTGCTCGAGATTATTCCAACGCCGGATACTGATCCTGAAGTGGTGGATTTTTTAATGCACTATGGTGATCTGTATCTTGGAAAAACAACAGTGCTGTGTAAGGACACCCCTGCATTTATTGCCAATCGAATAGGAGTATATGGCATCATGGCCATCTTTGGCTTGGTAGATAAATTAGGGTTGACCATTGATGAAGTGGATGCATTGACAGGCCCGATCATTGGCCGACCAAAATCGGCAACCTTCCGAACCGCTGATGTAGTGGGAATTGATACATTGGTAAAAGTGGCCAAAGGTGTTTATGATAATTGTCCGGCTGATGAAGCAAGAGATTCGTTTGTTATTCCTGCATGGCTTGAAAAAATGGTGTGCCAATAAATGGCTTGGTGACAAGACCGGCCAGGGATTTTTCAAAAAAATAAAAATACCGGTAACAAAAGGAAGCCCTGAAAAAGAAAATCAGACAAGGAGATCCAGGTGCTTGACCTGAAAACATTAGAATATAAACCAAGAATAAAACCAAAATTTGCAACCGTCGAAGCGGCAAAACCAATTGACGATCTACATCAACGTTTGAAAATGTTGGTTGCCGGGCAGGATAAAGCCGGTGAATTCTATCGTCATTTTCATTATGGTCTTATTTTCTTACATCTCACATCGCATTCCTGAGATCAGCGATGAAATATATCGTGTTGATGATGCAATGATGGCTGGCTTTGGCTGGGAGATCGGCGCTTTTGAAAGCTGGGATGTACTGGGCGTTGAGAAAACAGTAGAGGCAATGAAAGAAGCGGGATATAAAGTGGCGCCGTGGGTGGATGAAATGCTAGCTGCCGGCAATAAATCTTTTTATAAAGTTGAAAACGGGAAAAAATATAGTTACGATCCTGCTTCAAGTAAAACATATAAACTTTGCCCGGTGGCGATGCATTTATTGTAATGAGCAATTACCAGGATAAACTGATTTGGAAAAATGGCAGTTGCCGTTTATATGATCTTGGTGATGATGTCTTGGGCCTTGCAATGGTTCACAAAAATGGGAAGTATCGGTGGCGATGTATTAAGTGGTATTCAAACTTCTATCGACAAAGCGGAAAAAAATTATAAAGGTCTTGGTGATCGCCAATGAAGGAGCAAATTTTAGTGCCGGCGCAAATGTGGGAATGATCTTTATGCTGGCTATTGACCAGGAATATGATGAACTGGATATGGCGATCCGCTTGTTTCAGAACACAATGATGCGGGCCAGGTATTCTTCAATTCCGGTAGTTGTTGCTCCGCATGGGTTGGCATTAGGCGGCGCTTGTGAATTGAGTTTGCATTCGGATAAATGTTGTCCTGCTGCTGAAACATATACAGGTCTTGTTGAGTTAGGCGTTGGATTAATTCCCGGTGGCGGTGGAACAAAAGAATTTATATTGAGAGCATCCGATGAAATGCATGAAGACGAACCGGAAACGATTACTTTAAAAAATCGTTTCTTAACAATTGCCACTGCTAAAGTCGCCACTTCCGCTCATGAAGGATTTGATATTGGCGTATATCAGAAAAGGATTGGATGAAGTAGTCATAAACCAGGATCGACGAATTGCAGAAGCAAAAAAATCAGTGATCGAAATTTTTGATAGTGGTTATACAACACCGGTTCAGCGAAAAGATGTAAAAGTTCTTGGACAATCAGCTCTTGGCGCTTTGTATGCCGGCATCAATGGTATGTGGAGGGCTAACTATGCCACGGATCATGACGTGGTCGTTGCGAAAAAATTAGCCTATGTCATGTGCGGCGGCGACCTGAGTGAACAAACTTTAGTTTCTGAACAATATTTACTTGGATCTCGAAAGAGAAGCCTTTTTATCTCTTTGCGGCGAAAAGAAAACACTGGAAAGGATACAGAGTGTGTTAAAAAGTGGGAAGCCAGTAAGGAATTAACCGCGGTCTGACGGTCCCCGTCTGACCGTCCTGTAAACCATGACCATTTCTCCCAACAATATTTATCATATTTACAACCAGGGAAATAATCGTCAAACTATTTTCTTCCGCCAGGAAGATTATCTCGTATTCCTTAACCTATATAAGAAATTGGTCTTCCCAAATGCGTCAACCATTGCATGGTGTCTCATGCCTAATCATTTTCATTTTATGATTTATACAGATAACAGATGTAACATCAAAATAAAGCAAGGCGGCATTTTCATTGATCCGGTTACTAACGGTTTCCGCAAATTACTTAGTGGCTATTGCCGGATCTTTAATAACATCAACCAGAGGTCCGGTTCTTTATTTCGTCAAAAAACCAAAGCGAAATGCTTATCTGATATAAAAGTGCTGACTCAACTTAACCATAGCATTCAAGATTATATAATCAATTGCTTTCATTATATCCACCAAAATCCCTTTGCTGCAAAGCTTGTTGACCGTCTTGAAGACTGGGAATATTCATCATTCAAGGATTATGCGGGTCTTAGAGATGGTAAACTTTGCCAAAAGGACTTAGCGGCTATCCATTGCGATTATCGGCTTGAAGATTTTATAGCCAAATCCTATGAACCGGCAGATAAAAAAGTAATTGATTTTTTTAGATAACTTCATTAGTCAGACCGGGACGGTCAGACTAACACAATGGCTTCACGAAGGATTCTATATTATCGGCTCAAAGTACTTACGGGTATTTCTATTATCTGGATATTATTCGCCTTCCTTTTTCTTTACAATATTATCTTAATTGAAAAAAGATTGGTAACGGGCCGCTCCCTGCTTTTGTTTTCACTGGCATTTGCTATTATTGGTTTTGTAGTCTCTGCTTCGCTGGTCTTTTATCTTAAAAGGTCTTTCAGGAACTATCCGTTGTGGCTGTCTGTCATAATAAAGCTGGGCCTGACGTTTGTCCTGTTCGTCATCGTTGCATTTATCATGCTATCCTTTTATTTTGTTTTCAGCACGCACAAGAACCTGAGAGAATATACCTCTAACTTTTATGAGAATGTATTCCTTACCCGTGCTTTTCTTATTTTCATGATTGACCTGGGCATCCTTACCCTTCTCACAATTCTTGTTCTTGAAGTGACAGAGAAATACGGTCCGGGCGGCTTCTGGAGCATGATGAGAGGCAAATATCACAATCCGAAAATAGAAGATCGCATTTTTATCTTTCTCGATATTAATAGTGCAACGACCATTGCTGAAAAAATGGGTCATAAAAAATATTTCCAATTCCTTAGAGATTTTTTTTCTGATATCACCATTCCCATATTGGCCAACAGTGGTGAAATTTATCAATACGTTGGCGACGAAGTGGTGCTTTCATGGAAAAAGACGCCGTTGAATAAGATCAAATGCCTCAGATGTCTTCGAAATGCATTTTTCCTCCTGAAGAGACGTGAAAAAAGATATTTACACAGGTATGGTATCGCCCCGTCATTCAAGGCAGGCATACATTCTGGTGAAGTAACAGCCGGTGTAATAGGAATTGTAAAAAAGGATCTTGTGTATAGTGGCGACACATTGAATACGACTGCGAGGATACGCGGCAAATGCCACGAGTTAAATAAGACCTTCGTGCTTTCCGGGGATTTCCTCGATGATTTTCATACTCCGCATTTATATAACATCTCTGAGATCGGCGAAATGGAATTTAAAGGCAGGGAAGAAAAAGAAAAATTATATTCATTGACCTTTGAATGATCCCTGACAAGTTATCAAGGCGGTCCTCCAAATAATCTTACATAAAATCGAATCCGTATTGAATTTTGAGATAAATTTAATCTTCATATACATAAACAATAAATACCACCACCATGACGTGCACAGTAGTTGACTTTGCTAAAGACCGGACAGTTTTCAATATCACCGGCGCCACCAAAGAAGAGCTGGATAATAAGCTGAACCTTTTTTTCACCTCCGAGGGATATAAATTCAAGGGAGAAAAAGATGATGGAAAAATATTTACGAAAGGAAACAAAGTGCTGCGAATTATTTTAGGCGCATTCTGGAAGTATTTTCGTATCCGTGTATCCATAAAGTGGGAGAATAATGTTTTTTCAGTACTTGTACAAAGAGATGCAAGCGGTTTTATGGGCGGAGCTATAGGGGTAATGCAGGTAAGAAAAGAATTTGTGAGAATGACAGAAGCTTTTAAAGTCTATTTTGCCAATTGATAAGACAAAAAGTTCATCTTCTATTCCAAAATGCGTGATCTTAAATTATGGGAACTACTGAAATAGTTTCTCGGCAATTAATCATTCGGTCCAACATCATCACGTATGGCAATGCCGCCAATCCGGCTGTTACCGAACTCATCCGCGAAGAAATAGAAACGATGTGGAACGAACCAAAAGGGATCATTGAATGGAAAGGTGGGGACTTGTTCGTTTCATTCAAGATCATTGCTGCATTTGCACCCGGCATCTCACCTGTTGATATTTACGAAAATACTAACCCTGCTAATAACTATTTCCGGATCGAAGAGTATGTGCAAGGGAATATTTCATTTGTTGATGGTATTGGTTGCAATAGCGGATATTTTATGCTGGAGAATTTATATAAGGGGTCAACTACTGCGGCGCATGAATATGGGCACACATTAGGTCTTCATCATCCCATAGATCTTGACCTGAGAGGAAAAGGAGTGCCGGGTATTATGTATCCAAGAGGTACGTTAGTTGATCCGCAATATCAATATGATCCATCAAAACCTGCGGGAGTGACCGGGGGAACCCTGCGCCCGGTGTTTAGAAAAGTATTGAAAGAAGATATTGCTTCTTTAAGATTGCACAAGATTCATTTTGAAAATGGGAAAGGCATCATTGGCGAATTTACCAGTGTGTGGCACCCGGATCATGGAGAACTGACCTGATAACTTTCAATCCTGCTCCCTAAGATTTTTTAATGCACTATCAACTGTTGGAAATAAAAAAGAAAACCCCGATGATTGGATCTTGTTACAACTGATAGTAGCGCTTTTCAAAACTTCGATACTTAGTTCGCCATAAAGAAATTTCAACACAAAAGCCGGAACACGAAAAGGAATAAAAAATTTTCCCTTTATTGTTCTTGCTAACTGCAATGTAAGTTTCCGATTAGAAACAGGATAAGGTGCTACAGCATTGTAAACGCCAACCATATTTTCATTTTCTAGGGCACTAACATACAAATTCGCCAGGTCATTAATATTTATCCAGCTTATCATTTGCTTACCAGTTCCAAGTATTGCAGCAACTCCAAAAAACAATGGCCTTTTAAATTCCTTTAGTGCCCCGCCTTCATTACTTAAAACGACACCGGTGCGAAACTTAACCAATCGTTTCCTAAGATCGCTAACAGGTTCAATACTTTTTTCCCATTGATGACATGTGTTTCCCAAAAAATCATCGTGTGCAGGATATTCTTCTGTAAAGGGATCTGGATTCGGTATAGCGGGATCAGGACCATACCAACCAATAGCCGAAGAACTAATAATGGCTTTTATTTTATTGGGAATTTCTTCCAGCGCTTTTACAATTAGTTCGCTACCCTGTACCCGGCTGTCGACGATTTCCTGCTTTCTTTTTTTTGTCCATCGCTTATCGGCAATACCAGCCCCGGCAAGATGAATGATGTAGTCGGCTTTACTAATAGCCTCTTCATCTATAGTTTGTTTGTTTACATCCCATAAAGCATAAGACAAATTAGGGGTTTCGGCTTTGGAGTTACGGGTTGTCCTTGAAAGAATGATAACGTGATAATTTTTTTTCAACAAAGCTTTTGTAATTGCTCTGCCTATCAATCCTGTGCCGCCGGTAATGAGAACAGTTATCATTTAGATTTATTATAAATGTATAATAACATCTTCACTTTGCCTTCGTGATCAAAAGAAAATCTTTTAAAGCTATATTTGCCAACATCAAATAAAGCTTTAGCAGGAATGATGTCATCAGGTCTCTATACCATTTTTTCTATACTGATCGTGTTTACGGCGATATTCAGCTATATTAATCATCGTTTTATCAAGCTGCCAGCCACCATTGGCGTCATGCTCATCTCACTCCTGTGTTCTTTGGGCCTCGTAGTTGCAGGAAATTTTATTCCTTCCCTTTCACAACAAGCAACTACCATTATTGAATCACTGGATTTTGAAAATCTGCTGATGGAGATGATGCTCAGCTTCCTGCTATTTGCAGGTGCAATTCATGTAAACCTGGGCAAATTAAAAGAGCAGGCGGTTCCTATTATCACGTTTGCCACAGCAGGAGTTATTATTTCCACGATTATCATTGGCACACTGACTTATTTTCTGTTCCGGATCTTTAATTCTCCCATTGATTTTATTTATTGCTTATTGTTTGGAGCACTTATTTCACCCACCGATCCCATCGCAGTAATGGGAATTCTAAAAACTGCGAGGATACCATCTGCTCTTGAAACAAAAATTGCGGGAGAATCGCTTTTTAATGATGGTGTGGGTGTAGTAGTGTTTCTGAGCATATTTGAAGTGGCATCTTATGGCATACAGAATCTTTCTGCCGTGCAAATTGGCTGGCTTTTTATTAAAGAAGCCGGCGGCGGTATTATCCTGGGGCTGATCCTTGGATATGTTGCTTTCCGGTTATTAAAATCAATAGATAATTATAAAGTAGAAGTATTGATCACACTTGCGCTGGTGATGGGAGGCTATACACTTGCCAGTTCTATTCATGTATCCGGACCGTTGGCCATGGTTGTAGCAGGGATCATTGTGGGCAATAAGGGAAAACAACTGGCAATGTCTGATATGACAAGAGATTATGTAGGCAAATTCTGGGAACTCATTGATGAAATATTGAACGCCATATTATTTCTGCTGATCGGCTTTGAAATGCTGTTGCTGACGTTAAACTGGTCTCTGGTCTGGATCGGCCTCCTTACTGTATTAATTGTTCTGTTCGCACGGTTCGTTTCAGTTTCATTACCAACTTTGCTTTTGTCTTTAAGAAGAACATTTGAAAAAAATACGATCCCTATGCTGACATGGGGAGGATTAAGAGGAGGTATCTCAGTTGCATTGGCTCTATCCTTACCTAAAGATATGTTCAGAGAACAGTTTGTTACTATTACCTATATCGTTGTTATTTTTTCTATTATCGTCCAGGGATTGACTATTGGTAAAGTGGCGAGGAAACTTTTAGATACTGAATAATTTACCACGGTCTTTTTATTTCAATACATAAAGGATTATCTTCATCCGGCAATCAATTTTAATTATGACACCAGTTCTCAAAATTCAGAATATCAGCAAATCGTATGGCTTTGTCAGGGCATTGGTTGATGTATCGTTTGAAGTTCCGAAGGGAAGCGTGTTTGGTATTCTTGGACCTAACGGAAGCGGCAAAACGACATTGCTTGGAATTGTAATGGACATTCTGAAAGTTTCTTCCGGCAATTTTTTCTGGAATGGGCAACCTGGCAGCAGTAATGAAATGAGACGACAAATAGGAACGTTACTCGAAACTCCCAACTTCTATCACTATCTCAGCGGCCAGAAAAATTTGCAGATAGCTGCAGCCATCAAACAAAAGGGCGCAGAAGATATTCCGCTGGTGCTTGAAAAGGTCAACCTCACCCAGCGAAAAGACTCCAAATTCAGCACGTACTCCCTTGGTATGAAGCAGAGATTGGCTATCGCTTCTACCTTACTTGGCAACCCCGATATCCTTGTATTCGATGAACCTACCAATGGTCTCGATCCTGCAGGCATTGCAGAAATAAGAGAACTGATCAAACAACTGAACCAGCAGGGAAAGACGATCATTATGGCCAGTCATATACTGGATGAAGTGGAAAAGGTTTGTACGCATGTTGCCATTATTCAGAAAGGTGTATTAAAAACGGTGGGTACTGTGCAAGAAGTATTGAATGCGTCACCGGCAGATAAGGTCGTCAGAGTTGACATTGAACTGGCGGCTGATAACCTGGTGTTGTTGGAAGAACTATTGAAACAAATGCCGGGCATCCTTGAGGTCCGTAACAATGGAACCGCATTAACCATTCATGCGGAAGAAACGATAACCACAGCCGGCGTCAATAAATATTGTTTTGAAAAAGGAATCATATTAAGCCAACTCAACCTGAAGAAAAAATCACTCGAAACAAGGTTCCTCGAAATAACCGGCAATCAAAGCGACCGCTAATTCAACTTAATTAAAATAATTATAGACATGATCAGGAATTTACAAATAGAGTGGATGAAAATAAAGAACTACCGTGTATTCCAGGTGTTTTCTGTGTTATACCTTATCGGCATCCTTGTTATCATCTACATTTTCTATAAAATATATATGCAGCTTACTGGACGGATTATGTCCATGGGTAATCCGAACCCAAGAGATGGCCGGGATATTTTCCAGCTCTTTTCTCCTGATAGTATTTGGCAAACAGTATGCTTCTGGACGGGTTTTCTACTTTACCTGCCTGGCATGGTCATCATCAATCTTTTTATCAATGAGGTCAATTTCAAAACGCACCGGCAAAATATCATTGATGGCTGGAAGAGGGAAACATTCATATATACGAAAATTGGTTTGATCATCTGTATTTCCATCGTGGTGACGATCATGAATATTCTTGCCACTTTTATCATGTGCCAGGTCAGCGGAATTGAGTTCTCACTCATATCCGGACTTGATACGATTGGCTTGTGTTTTGTCCAAACTTTTGTTTACCTGATGTTTGCCCTGCTATTAGCAACTTGGTTCAGAAAAAGCGGTGTTGCCATTATCGTATTCTTTATTTACGGGTTGATATTGGAATCGCTGTTCATGTGGCTGTTCAGCAAGATCTATCCCGGAATGCAATATTTCCTGCCACTAGAAATTGCTGATGCGTTGATCCCTTTTCCAAAAATGGAAAACTTTTACAATAACCTCCCTTCTATTTCAGTGCTTTTGCCAGCGGCTTTCGCATTTTCCGGTTTATATGTCTTCCTTACAGTAAGAAAATATAAGTATGATGATCTGTAAAAATTAATCAGGAAATATGAAGTTTATACAGCCAATACTTCATTCCATAGATAGGATCTATTTCCCTATAAATTTTAAATCCTACGCTTTCATAGATATGACGGGCGTCATCCATTAATTCGGAGGTATGAAGCCCGATTATCTTTTCTTTTGATTGCCTCGCAAAGTCAACACACATTTGCGTCAATCGTTTGGCGATTCCTTTTCCTCTGTATGCGGGATCAACACCAACCATTCTTATATAACACCAATCAGCCGGGTAAATGTGAGTAGGATTGCCACGCGGAACCAGGTAAGCCATGCCAACTAATTTTTCTTTGTCCTCACATACAAAGATCTTTGAGTTGTTGATCATTTGATCCCACATTTTATCGTTGTTCAGGAAGCGATCCATCGTAGCCCAATCTGATGGCGGTAACATTTTTGAGAATTGATTGTAGGAAAGAATGCCTAACTGTTTGAGCGATTCTTTTTCTCCCGGAAACCCTTGCCGATAAATCAGGTTTTTACTTTCCATCCTTTTTGGCTGAAAGTCGTTTATAATGCATGTAAGTCGCTATCAGATCGGAAAAGTCTTCTGCAATCGCACCATCAAATGGGCCAAATTTATTCCGGAAGTTTTCCAAATACACTCCGGCTTGTTTGCTGCCTGAAACATAAGCCCAGAAAAGTCTGTGGCCAATTAATAAAACATATTCATAGTCCTTTGTCGTTAGTGCTTCGTGTTGCGCTAAAACGATTTTAATTTCTGCTGCCGAATATTTTCTCAGATCTGTACGATAACAGGAAGTATCAATAAGCTGTGATGATTTGAAATAATATTTGCTGATATAAAAGGGCTGCCATTGCGAGGCATGATTTTTTCCATTGGGTATATCGTATAGCTCCCCTATCACCAACGTATCTTTTTTTTGCTCAACCAAGCAGGTTTGCAAGGCACCCCATTCTGCTATTTTCTTTTCCTCCTCACAGAAAAAAATTACGAATTCGGAATAATGAATATGTTTGTCTTCTATGTCAATATAGCCGTATAGACCGATTTTCTTTTCATTGCTAAATTGGTAAACACTGTCTGGTTTGCCAGCATGAGTAATAGTTTTCTCCGGGCAATTACAACCTTTATTTTCCTGAGAAAAGGAAATAAAGGTATAAAGACAAAGAAATACAAGACTCGCAAGTGACTTTATATTATTGTACATGGCTTCTAATCGCTATTTCAAATTTAATTAAACGAAGATGAATTGCTGAATAGAATTACGGGACGTACAAGTGAGTGACACAAGGAACGATGATAGTAGCAATACAGCCGGGCTAACAATCATATTACCGGTGGAGATTGCTTCGTCCGACTGGGTGGGACCCGCAAAAACCCCCCGATGGAAATCGGGGGGAACAACTAAAAAACACAAGCTTAATCTTGTGGCTTCATCGGAACGAATAAGGGTTCCAGATTACAGAACTTCACCCTTTCGCACCCGGATGCGTATCATTAGTCCGGCTTCTGTCCATCTAAAAAAGTATTGATCGTGCTGATCTCAGTTTTGTTATCAGCATCTGTTTTTACTTCGTAACTGCTATAGAAATTTTCAATATGGGAAGTGCTGTTGTACAATTCCATATTGCGGCGGATATATGCCGGCACTGTTTCAAACTCATTATTCGGGTCTGCACCGTTAACATTGAATGACAAGTTGCGCAACTTGTGCAGTCTCTCGGCCGCCCTACGTTTTTGCTCTTCGGCTTCGTCCTGCAGTGCAAGATCCTCAGCCTCGGTGGTCAAAGGTGTTTGAGCCTGATGGGCCAACGGCTTATCCGCCGCAGGAATGTCATCCCTTTCTACCAGTTGCATTTGCAGATCGAGGAGTTCCTCCTCTTCATCTGCGGCATAGCTGGGCGGGACCGGTTCTTCTGCAGAAGGTTTTGAGGTATAGACCTCTCCTTTTGATTCTGCGTAGATATTGGATGGCCTGGCCAGATAGCCTCCCGATGCTGCAGACAGCGGGGCAGTACTATTTTTATCGCTGCGTTCTTTCGCAGCATCTTCTTTCTTTGTTTGTCCGGATACCGGTTCGTTAGGGGAATTTTCCTTGCTTATCGAAGGGAGATCAGATCGGGAATGATTTGACGAATGTAGCTCATCCTCTTTTTCAGTAATAAACATTTTTCCAACAGTATTTTCACCACCGTCAACAGGGTTTTTACCAGGTAATTTTTCTGTCACATTTAATTCGAGCAGGATCACGGGTTCTTCTTCTTTGATAAATTCTGTCTCGATAATATCGTTCATACCCGGCATTGGCGTTTCATCAACAAACTCTTCTACCAGTCTTGGTGCCAACGGATCATGCGACTTATCAAAAAGCGACGGTGCATCCGCTCTTTTATGCATCTTTACGACTTTAGTTTCAACCTGGTCAACTTCTGCTTTTTTGTCATCAGTAGTAACAGGCTTGACTGAATTCACTTCTGCCGGTTGTCCTAACACCATTATTATCTTCTCTTCTTTTTTCTGTTCCGATTTCTTCTCTTTCTTCATGAAAGGATCTTTGTGCTCAAATCCGGTTGCTATCAATGTAATTCCAAGTTTATCACCCAGCGTGTTATCATAACCAAGACCGAGTATAACATCAGTTCCTTCGCCGGCCTGGGTTATTAAATGACTTTGTATCACTTCCACTTCATCCATGGTGAATTCACTATCACCTTCACTTGAATTAATATTAATGAGTATCCATTTCGCTCCGCGTATATCGCTATCATTAAGTAAAGGTGAATTCAATGCTTCCTCAATTGCTTTATGTGCCCGGTTCTCTCCTGCTACGGCTGCACTGCCGAGTATGGCGACACCTCCATTCTTCATTACGGTGCATACGTCAGCAAAGTCAACATTGATCTGGCCTGTACTGCTGATCACATCGGTGATACATTTGGCCGCAGTCGCTAACACATTATCGGCTCTTTCAAATGCTTCACGCATTTTCAGATTTCCAAACTGGTGACGTAATTTATCATTACTGATCACCAATAACGTATCCACATAACCTTTTAATGTTTTAATTCCTTCTTCTGCCTGTATTTGCCGTTTCTTTCCTTCATAAGCAAAAGGGGTAGTAACGATACCGACAGTTAATATTCCGAGGTCTTTACAAATCTTTGCAATGATCGGTGCGCCACCTGTTCCTGTGCCGCCTCCCATACCTGCTGTAATAAAAGCCATCTTAGTATTTACTTCAAGAATACTCTTTATCTCCTCCAACGATTCTTCTGTGGCCTGGCGGCCAATATCAGGGTTGGCGCCGGCTCCCAGGCCCTGTGTAAGATTGGGGCCAAGTTGCACACGATTGGGAATACTGCTGCATGCCAATGCCTGCGAATCAGTATTGCATGTAATAAAATTGACACCTTCTATTGACTGGCTGAACATAAAGTTCACTGCATTGCCGCCGCCACCGCCAACACCAATTACTTTGATGATAGAAGATTTTTCTTTAGGCAGATCAAACTGTATCATAGTTTAAAGATTGAAGCCCCTCCAATCCCGCAACTGCGGGACTTATGAAGCCGTTTACAAATAGGTTAGTAATTTTCATTTGTTATTAAAAGAACTTTTAAAAAATTAATGACTCCTCAAAGACCATCCCTTTCGGGGACCTGCCTGCCGGCAGGCAGGTTTAGAGGGAGCTTTTTTTATAAATGTTTATCCTCTTCTTCTTTGAACAGATCAATGATGCCGTCTTTGAACTTGCCCCAGAAATTGCTTAAGCCCCTGCGCTGTCTTACTCTTTCAGCAGGCACTGTTTCTTCTTCTACTAAAACTTCTTCTCCGTTCATACTTTTCAATCCATCCGGTACTTCTACCTTCTTAAATTCTTTTTCAAATTCTTTGCGGTTATGTTCATAGTCATCATAACCTTTCAGTATAAGACCGATGCAGGTAGAATAAGTAGGTCTTGCCAACTCATCGATATGTCCGGGCGCCAAATGCTCATTGGGGAAACCGATCCTCGCAGGCAGCCCTGTTACATACTCTGTCAGTTGGATCAAATGTTTTAATTGTGAGCCGCCTCCGGTTAACACAACACCACCATTCAATGATTTATTATCAAGACCCACTTGTTTTAAATGATAGGTAACAAAATCGAGAATCTCACTCATTCTCGCCTGCACGATGTTGGCAAGATTTTTTACACTGATTTCTTTGGCTGGCATTCCTCTTAATCCAGGGATAGTGATATACGCATTGGTTTTTGCTTCATTTGACAATGCGCTGCCGAATTGCACTTTCATTTGTTCGGCCTGCGTCTTTAATACGCCAAGACCTGTCTTAATATCATTGGTAATATTTTCTCCTGCAAAAGGAATGACCGCGGTGTGTTTTAATATCCCTTCATAAAAAACAGCAAGGTCTGTGGTACCACCGCCTATATCAACAATGGCAACACCGGCCTCAAGATCTTCTTGTGCCATTACTGCTGATGAAGAAGCAAGCGGTTGTAATACCAAATCCTTTGTATGCAAATGGGCTTTCTCAACGCTCCGGTTAATATTGCGGATCGCATTTTTATCACCAGTGATGATATGGAAATTGGCGCCGACTTTCACGCCACCATAACCAATGGGGTTCGCGATGTTTTGAAAATTGTCAACAGTAAATTCCTGCGGTATCACATCAATGATCTGGTCGCCTGCAGGAATAAAAGTTTTATACTGGTCCTTTATCAGCAGATCAATTTCGCCTTGTGTGATCTCCTCATCGGTATTTTGGCGGACAATATCGCCGCGGGTCTGGAGACTTTTTATATGATGGCCCGCAATGCCAACATAGACTTCTTTTACTTCCAGGTTAGGGTTGGAAGCAAAACAATTTTCTAAAGCAGTACGGATAGCTTTAATGGTCTCATCAATATTAAGTACCTGTCCGTGCTTCACGCCATTGGAGTTCGCTTTCCCAAAGCCAAGTATTTCCAGCTTACCGAATTCGTTCTTGCGACCGGCGATCACCGCGATCTTGGTTGTCCCGATGTCAAGTCCGACAATAATGGGTTGTTCGTAATTCATGATATTCTGTTTTTAGTTGTTTGCACAAGGATTATATGATTTAATAAATTTTTGTTACCAGCGTTTTGCTTTTCATAGCATCACCTCTTGCAGTTTACCCAGAGCAAAGCGAAGGGCTCCGTTCATCTTCCTGTCCCTTACTCAACTTTTTGTGAGTGGGGAGTTGTCAGTTGTGAATGAATAGTCTGCTTTTGAAAACTTACTCATCATTCACTGCTCACCCTTCTTCGGCATCACCGCCTTGGGCACTTTCTTCTCATCAACCGGTTTCGGTTCTTCGTTTGCTTTTTCTTCAGTCTTTCCATTTAAAAATGGTTTCATAGGGACTGGACTCGTCACAAGGACTGGATTGGTGAAACTTTCTGCCTTTGGTTCTTTGTTATTGTCCCCAGTGGCAGTTTTCTCCGTAGCAGCAATCGTAAGGTCAGCTTGTATTGTTTTTTGTTCTTTAATTTCCCGGGCTGCGATCAATGAATCATTTTGTACCTCGCGGGCCTGCCGCAAAAGTCTTTCAACATTCAATCGCAACTGTGCGGTATCATTTTTTGAACCCGTATTATTTTTAACCCCGATCACCTGGCCGGCATACTGGACATTGATGGCTTTGTATTTATCAAACCCCGTCTGACTCAATACATTTTTATAGAACACGAACAGGCGGTGAAACTTCTGAGCCATATTTTCTCCGTCGCCGAGCAGTACGGTGTGATTGCCAACGACCGGTGTCATCTCAAAATTTCTGTCAGAAGTAATATCTATTTGCGCCACCTGTGACATCCAGAAAGGGTTTTCAAGAATAAACTTTGCTGCCGATCTTACATCATGCAATAATGTGCTGTCTCTTTTGCTGATGATCTTTTCAGGGAAACCAGTGAAGACAGGCACCCTTGCACTGAGTTTATCTGACAAAGGCATCCTTTCTTCTATCGCATCAATATAAAATGACTTGCCTGTGACGGTGAATATTCTTGCCACTGGCTCTCGTTCTTCTACAGAAACATGCAACACATTACGATTGTCGAAATACAGTTCAGCGTCTTTTATCCAAACATTTTTTTCCAGCTGTTGCTCTATCACCAGCAGGTTCAATGATGATCTTTTTTGTCCTTTCACTTCACCATTTGCTGCCTTTTTTAAAAGTTTCACCACATCCGTTTCGTCAATGAAGAAATTATTCTTTGCCGCTTTTATATTTATGGAATAATCCCGGCAATGATCTTTTTTCTGTTTGCCAATAGCAGCAATAAGAAGGAACAACATGCCGCCCCCTATCACAACCCACATCGTGATAAATAAAACCTTTCTTATCGTTCTCCCGGTGTTCACGTATTAATTTTTTTCAATTATTTTTTTTATGGGTTCGACCAACGTATCAATATCACCCGCTCCTGCCGTTATCAACACTTCGCCGAATTCTTTATCAAATTTTTTTACAAAATCATTTTTTATCCAGCTCAGCAGTTTTTCCTTTGTCATTACCCTTTTATTTTCCTTTTTCATCTTTCTTAATATCATTTCACTGTTCACCTCTTCTATCGGTAGTTCCCTTGCCGGGTATATTGGTAAAAGAATTACTTCATCCGCCATTTCAAGAACCTCTGCAAATCCTTCCACATTATCTCTTGTTCTCGTGTACAGGTGTGGTTGAAAGATCACAGTACATTTTCTTTTATTGAACAAGGATTTTGCTCCCGTTATCAAAGCCTTTAGTTCTTCAGGGTGATGGGCATAATCATCTATGAAAACAATTGGCCTCATCCCTATCCCTTCTCCTTTCGGAGAAGGGGACACGATATACTCGAACCGTCTTTTCACCCCTCTGAATGATTCGACCGCCGCTTTGATCTTTTCATTGTCGATTTCCAAAGAACTTGCTACCGCTATCGCTGCTATTACATTCTCCACGTTATGCATACCGCCCATATTCAGTTTGACATTATCCAGCCGAATGTCTTTCAATAGCACATCAAATTCATAGCTTCCGTTGTTCATCCTGATATCCGAAGCAAACACATCAGCACTTTCGTTTTGCAGGCTGTAAGTGATATGTTTGTCAGCTTTCAACTCTTTCCCCCGTTTCAACCCAAACTTGCTGATCAATAAACCACCCGGTTTTATTTTTTTACTGAAATCAATAAAACCCTGCTCTACCGATTCTGCCGTACCATATATATCCAGGTGATCGGCATCCATGGCTGTGATGACGGCGATATCCGGATCTAATTTCAAAAAGCTTCTGTCGTATTCATCTGCTTCTATCACACAAACATTTCTTTCGCTGCTCCAAAAATTGGTTCCATAGTTCACAGAAATACCACCGAGAAACGCATTACAACCATAACCACTATCACGAAGCAAATGCGCCACCATCGTCGTAATGGTCGTTTTGCCATGTGTGCCGGCTATACATATATTAAAAGAACTTTCAGTTATCTTTTGCAACACGTCACTTCGCTTCGCCACCCTATAACCATGTTGCTGGTAATAAACCAGCTCCTTGTGATCTTTCGGCACAGCCGGTGTATAAACTACCAGTTCTGCATCTTTCGGGATCAGTTCAATATTATCTTCATAGTGAACCGCTATTCCGCTTGCTTCCAGTTCCCCGGTTAAAGGAGTTGGCGTTTTATCATAACCACTTACTTTAACACCCTTTGATTGAAAGAACCTTGCTATCGCACTCATACCGATCCCGCCAATACCGATAAAATAAACCGTCTGCAATGAAGACGCATTCATTATATCATTCTTCTTCTGTTCATTCATTTAATCTCCAATTCGTTTTCTTTATCCCCCGAAGGGGGGTAATCATAAGGACAGTATTGCTTGTATCGGTTCAACCCTCAAAGGGTCTTATATTTTTTTTCGACTTTCGACCTCACCCTTCCGTCCCTCTCCGAAGGAGAGGGAAACTACATCTCCATTCTACCAAATACCGTTGTTACCATCGTCACTTTTTTCTTTTTCAGCTCCGACTCACTTTTCGTCCCACTCCTTGCTTCGCTTTGCCCGCAATGACAGAAGGAAACTACATCTCCATTCTATTCAATGCTTTTTAAGATTTCATCTGCTATTCTTTTATCAGCATCGGTGATTGCCAGCTTACCGATATTATTTTTCATTTCCGCTTGCTTACTTTCATCTTTTGATAACTCAATGATCATCGGTACAACTTTATCCAATGCCTCACTATCTTTCACCATCAATGCTGCATTTTTATCTACTAATTGCCGAGCATTCACTGTTTGATGATCTTCTGCCGCAAATGGATATGGCACGAACAAAACAGGTTTTTTTGCCACACATAATTCTGCAACAGTCATCGCACCTGATCTTGCAACTACTATGTCCGCTGCTGCGTAAGCAAATTCCATCTGGTTGATAAAAGCGTTTACCCATACCCTTGTATCGGCCTTTACTCCGGGCGAATACAGCTTGCCGGTTTGCCATATCAACTGCAAGCCTGAATTCAGTAATTCATCCAGGCGCTTATCTATCGCTTCATTAATAGACTTTGCACCAAGACTTCCGCCGACAACCAGCACTGTTTTCTTCTCTTCATCCAGCGAAAAAAATTTCTTTGCCTCCCGCGGACCGATCATTGACCTGCTTATACTTTCTCTCACCGGGTTCCCTGTAACAATAATTTTTTCCTTCGGAAAAAATTTTTCCATTCCATCCGTACCGGTAAAAACCTTTGTCGCTTTTTTTCCCAGCATCTTGTTTGATTTGCCGGCAAAAGAATTTGATTCATGGATGAATGTTGGGATCCTTCTCGCCTGGGCATACCGTAAAACCGGGAAACTGGAATAGCCACCTACACCTATTGCCGCAACCGGTTTAAAATTTTTAAAAATCGATCTTACCTGCGAAAAACTTTTTACAAGCTTAAATGGCAATCCAAAATTTTTTATCAAAGAACTTCTGTTAAAACCTGCGATGTCCAACCCTTCTATTTTATACCCTGCCTGCGGTACTTTCTCCATCTCCATCTTTCCTTTTGCGCCGACAAATAATATTTCAATACTATCATCTCTTTCCTTCAGCGCATTCGCAATTGCTATTGCCGGGAAAATATGTCCACCTGTTCCGCCACCAGCTATTACAATTCTTTTGCCCATTATCTATTTTGTTTCGCTCTTCGGGAGCGAAGAAAAACATTCAATATCCATTCAACTACCGATATTATGTCCCTACGGGACAGATCGGCTCAGGATACGGTAACTGAATCTCCCGTCCCCCAAGTCATGACTCCCGATTCATTTTGTTCTACATTCCTGCCCACACTTAAAATAATTCCGATTGCCAAACAGGTAAATATGAAACTCGTTCCTCCCATACTCACTAATGGCAATGTCACTCCGGTAACTGGAAAAAGGTTTACCGTCACTGCCATATTTGCTATCGCCTGTATCGCCAACGTAAAACTTAATCCGAGAGCAAGGAAAGCACCGAATGCATAAGGGCATTTTTTAAACAACCGTATGCAGCGATATAAGAACACCAAATAAATAAATACAATGAATGCGCCGCCAACAAAACCATACTCCTCGATAATGATGGCAAAAATGAAATCATTATATGCTTGCGGTAAGTAATCTCTTGTGGTACTGTTACCCGGACCTACTCCAAATGCTCCACCGTTGGCTATGGCGATCTTCGCCTGGTTCACCTGGTACATTTCATCATTATCCGCTTCTTTACCACCGTATATAAAATTTTCCACACGTCCTATCCAGGTATCCACTCTTGCAAACATCCCGGTTGAAGTTTTCTTTGTTTCGACAGTCTCCTCGTTGCCTCCGGATTTATGCCGGATAACGGCAGCAGCGATAAGAAACAGGATAGGTATTGCAGCGATACCAAGAGTAATTAAGATATGTTTCACTCTTGCTCTGCCAATGAACAACAACATCAGGCAGCTTGCTCCAAGTAATAATGCAGTAGAAAGATTTGCCGGCGCAATTAATACACAAGTAAGGCCGACCGGTATCATTACCGGCAAAAAACCTTTTTTCCAATCTTTGATCACATCCTGTTTTTTGCTGAGTAATCTTGCCAGGTACATGAACAGCGCCAGCTTTGCCAGGTCGGATGTTTGCATCGTCATATTGATGAGTGGCAATCTTATCCAGCGGCTGCCTTCATTCATGCTGACACCGAAGAATAAAGTGTAGGCAAGAAGAGGGATCGTTAGTATGTATAATATTTTCGCGATGCCCGAATAGAAAGTATAATTGACCCGGTGAGCAAAATAGATCACCAGCATCCCGATCAATATGAACATTACCTGTTTGAAAAGATATACCTCTGTATTGCCCTTATAATTTTTATAGGCCAATGAACCGGTCGCACTGTATACCGCCAGCAACGATACCAGCACCAACAACACAGTCAACGCCCATATCACTTTATCACCTTTGGTCCTATTGACCAAATGACCAAATGCTCTTTGGGTTGGTTGTTGTATGTTTATTGCTTCCGACATTGCTATAACTATAACATCTTTTTTTATCGCTCTTAACTATCAATTCATAGATCCCGCACCGCCTGCTTGAACTGATTCCCCCTGTCCTCATAATTTTTGAACAGATCAAAACTTGCACAAGCAGGACTTAACAACACAACATCTCCTTTTTCTGAAAAATGAAAGGCAGCATGTACGGCTTCCAGGGCGCTGCCGGTATTTACAATAGGGCTAATCATATTTCCAAAGGCCTCGTGAATTTTCCGGTTATCAGTTCCAAGGCATATTATTGCCTTTACTTTATTTTTTACAAGATCAGCAATCAATGAATAGTCATTTCCTTTATCAACACCGCCAAGGATCAGTATCGTTGGCTTGGTCATACTTTCCAGGGCATACCATGTCGAATTCACATTGGTAGCTTTGCTATCATTGATAAATTCTACTCCCCGTACGGTGGCTACGGGTTCCATACGATGTTCAAGGCCCTGAAAATCTTTCATGGCATCCCTGATCTTTTCTTTATGTATATCCATAGTGGCTGCAGCCAAGCAAGCTGCCATTGTGTTGTACTGGTTATGTTTTCCTTTCAGCACAAAATCAAATACACTCATTGATACAAAATCACGTCCTGTCCTGATGTACATGTCCCCGTCTTTGATAAACGCTCCATTGGGTAATTGTTTTTTCATACTGATCGGCAGTTGGTTTGCCCGGATAGTTACTCCGGTAGTTATCGGGTCATTCAAATATTTCATAGTTACTTCATCATCTGCGCAGTAAATGAAATGATCACTTTCCTGCTGGTTCTCCGCAATCCTGAATTTGCTGCGGATATAATTTTTAAAATCGTAATCGTACCGGTCCAAATGATCTTCAGTAATATTGGTGAGTACAGCTACATCGGCTCGGAATGTTTTTATATCATCCAATTGAAAACTGCTGATCTCTGCTACATACAATGCTTTCGGGTCTTCCGCTACCTGCCTGGCAAATGAATAACCGATATTACCTACCATAGCACAATCCAACTCTGCATGCTTACAAATATGATAGGTGAACGCCGTGGTCGTTGTTTTCCCGTTACTGCCAGTAATAGCGATGATCTTGCTGTCACCTTTGAAGCGATAAGCCAATTCTATTTCACTAATGATGTCAATTCCTTTTGCCCTGACCTTTCTCACCATTTCATTTTTCTCCGGGATGCCCGGACTTTTCATCACTTCATCAGCTTCAAGAATTTTTTTTTCATCATGCTTTCCTTCTTCAAAGTCGATTCCTGCATTCTGTAACACGGTACGATAATTATCCTTCAAAGAGCTTGCGTCGGAAACAAATACATCATATCCCTTTTGTTTCGCCAGCAGCGCAGCACCTGCGCCACTTTCACCTCCGCCGAGTATGACTAACCGCTTATCCATTATACATGTCGCACTTTTATTAAGCCCATGCGACCGTAAGGCCTGTGTACGGATAATGGTTTTTCAAAAGCATGGGTTCCAATCTCACACCACAATCCTATATGGTTTTCGTCCTGTTTCCATCGGGCAGGTGGATGGTGGTTTTTCAATAAGAGCTTTTCCTGCCTCACCCTCGTTCTCCCGGATGAATCGGGAGAGGTCGGGCCTTATCTCAACTTCAACGTAACTATACTTAATAAAACAAGCAGTACCGTTACTATCCAAAACCTCGTCACGATCTTGGCTTCATGATATCCTTTCTTTTGATAGTGATGATGCAACGGGCTCATTAAAAAAATTCTTCTGCCTTCGCCATACTTTCGTTTCGTGTATTTGAAATAACCGACCTGCAGCATTACACTTACATTCTCTACCAGGAACACTCCGCAGAATATCGGTATCAATAATTCTTTATGAACAATGATTGCGAGCGCTGCAATGATCCCACCTAACGTCAGGCTCCCCGTATCACCCATGAATACCTGTGCAGGATATGAATTGAACCATAGAAAACCTATACACGCACCTATCATTGCTGCAATGAAAATGGATAACTCGCCAAGATTCGGGATGTACATTATATTCAGATAGTCGGCAAAAAAGAAGTTGCCACTGGCATAGGCAAATATGCCCAGTAATACACCGATCAGCGCCGATGTGCCCGACACCAAACCATCTAATCCGTCAGTAATATTTGATCCATTTGATACAGCTGTTATAATAAATATTACCACCAATATGTAAAGAACCCATGTATAATCACGCCAGCTTGCCGGCAATAATTTTGAATAGTTGAACTCATGCGTTTTCAAAAAAGGAATGGTAGTAATAGGTACTTTGGTTGAAACAAAACATTTTTCTCTTCCGTTTACCTGTCTGCAGATAATTGTTGAGTCATTTGGAGCGGGTGTACCGATATATTCTCTCCATATCGTCACACTACTATTAAAGTATAATGTCGACCCAACGATGATCCCTAATCCAACCTGTCCAAGTATTTTGAACCAACCCGCCAAACCATCTTTGTCTCCTTTCTTATAAGCTACACCCTGTTGCTGGGCGATCCTTTTTGCTCTTAGTTTCAGGTAATCGTCAATAAACCCGATGATACCTAACCAAACTGTGCTGATAAGCATTAACCGGATATAGACTTTATTAAGATTTGCCAGTAATAAAGTCGGTATTAATATCGCAAGTATAATTATGAGACCTCCCATTGTCGGCGTTCCCTTTTTACTTTGCTCACCGGATAATCCAAGGTCACGAACTGTTTCACCAACCAGCTTGCTCCTTAGCAAATGAATGATCCTGCGCCCCCAGATCATTGAGATCGCCAAAGCCAGCAGCATAGCTAGCAGCACCCGGAAAGTGATGAATTCAAACAATGCACTTCCCGGGAACTTTATCCCCTGCTCTTTAAACCATTCAAATAAGTGATACAGCATTGCTGGTTATTGGTTACGTAAGCCTCACCCTCTTATCCCTCTCCTTTTGAGAGGGGGGCCCGGCCTAATGTTTTCAATCAACTTTTGTAATTAAGCATTTCAGCCAGGTTAATTCTCTTCAGCTATCAGCCAACTCACTATTCCCACTCACCTGTTTAATTCTTCAAACATCTCTTTCACCACTTTCTTATCATCAAAATCATATTTCACTCCTTTTATCTCCTGGTATTTTTCATGCCCTTTACCTGCTACTAATATTATATCTTCCGGTTTTGCCAAACTGATCGCCGTTTTTATTGCCTCTTTTCTATCTGCTATTGAGATATATTTCCTTTTTGCCGCACTTGATAATCCTGCCTCCATATCTCTTATGATCTGTACCGGGTCTTCGCTTCTTGGATTATCGCTTGTCAATATCACTTTATCACTATGTTCAGCAGCCACCTCCGCCATTACTGGCCTTTTTGTTTTGTCCCTGTCACCGCCACATCCAACCACTGTTATTACCTGTTCAAATCCATTTTTCAATTTTTTGATCGTTGCCAGCACATTTAATAAAGCGTCTGGTGTATGTGCATAATCCACGATCGCTATTATTCTATCTTTTGCCGACAGCATATAGTCAAATCTTCCTTCCGCCCCTGTCAATACGCTCAGGTTTCTCAATACTTCCTGTTTGTCCTCTCCCATGCATGTTGCTGCACCATATACTGCCAGCAAGTTGTAAGCGTTGAATTCGCCGATCAATCTGAAATGCACTTCCTGTCCATTGATGTCCATAACCAACCCGGTCAGGTTATTTTCAATGATCTTTCCTTTGAACTCCGCCAGTGTCTTCAAACTGTAGAAATACTTTTTAGCATTTGTATTCTGCAGCATCACCGGTCCTCTTTTATCATCCGCATTGCTGATAGCAAAAGCTGATGATGATAATGAATCAAAAAAGGACTTCTTTACCCGGATATATTCATCAAATGTTTTATGATAATCCAGATGATCATGCGTGATATTGGTGAATAATCCTCCGGCAAATTGCAATCCCATGATGCGATGCTGCTGAATGGCATGTGAGCTTGCTTCCATGAATACATGTGTACAACTCTCATCGGCCATTTGCTTCAGCAAAAGATTCAGACTGATCGTATCCGGTGTAGTATGCGTAGCCGGAATAATTTTATCACCAATATGATTTTCTACAGTGCTTAACAATCCGCATTTATATCCCAACGATGTAAAGAGCTTATATAATAATGTCGCTATTGTCGTTTTGCCATTCGTACCTGTCACTCCCACGACTTTCATTTTTTCAGATGGCTGTCCAAAAAAATTATGCGCCATATACCCTGCTGCTGCTGCGCTATTTTCCACCTGCACATATACAACACCTTCTTTTTTTGTCGAGGGCATTTCTTCACTTATCACAGCTACTGCTCCCGCTTCAACCGCTTTCTCAATAAACTGGTGACCGTCTGTTGCGCCACCTTTTACCGCTATGAACGCTCCACCTTTCTTTGCTTTCCTCGAATCGATCTGTATATCTTTTACTTCAATATCTGTTTTACCAACCACTGACCTGATACTCACTTTGTATAATATGTCCTGTAGTCTCATTGATCATCACGTTTATCCGGCTAACTCAAGGGTCACGGTTATTCCTTTTGCAAGGCTCACCCCCGGCACAATGGATTGTGTCACGATTTTCCCTTTACCTTTTACTGCAACCTTCAATCCCATGTTCTCCAGCAAATACAAAGCATCTTTTAATCCCATCCCTTTTACATTTGGCATTACCTGCTCTCTTATCAGGTTTGCACTCATCACCGGCTGATAATTGCTTGAGTATACATTACTCCATTCATTTTTCTGAACAGAATCTGAATACGAAACATTTAATGTTTGATACACATTTTTTATATCATTCGCATTGCCGGCATAGAAATAAGCCAGGCTGTCTTTTTTAACTGCAATCAAGCTGGGGTCTTTTTTGTCGACGTACATAGCGTATATCTTTGTCGCCACCTCCCTGAAAATCGGCGCTGCCAATTGCCCGCCGTAATGCAAAGCTGCGTGAGGCTTTGTTCTGATCACTACTATACACGAATATTGCGGATCATTAGCCGGAAAATATCCAACGAATGATGCCTGGTACACCATGTCATAATATTTTATGTTACCATCTGCGACATGAGCCGTACCTGTTTTGCCAGCGATTGGAAATGGCATGCCTTTAAAAGCCGGCCGGCCTGTTCCTTCCGTAATGACAGCTTCCATACATTGTTTTGCTTCTTGCACTATTGACGCATCACATATTTTTTCTTCCAGTACCGTCGGTGAAAATTGTTTTGTTATTATACCATTGCTCTGTATCCCGTTCACGAGATAAGGCCTCATCATCTTTCCATTGTTAGCAATGGCATTGTATAATGTCAGTGTGTGAAGAGGGCTTATCTGGATAGCATAGCCAAAGCTCATCGTGACCATATTCATCACCCCGCCATTTTTCTTTTCTAATGAAGCGAATCGCGGGGAGGGTATGTCGGAAAGGTCAAGAGAAGAGCGAACGTCCAGGTGAAAGCGATGGAGATATTTTTTAAACTCGGGCGGATTATCACCAAACGCTTTATACCCAAGTTTGCTCATCCCAACGTTGGAACTATGAGCAAAACATTCTTTTACTGTCAGAAGTGGTTTGGGTGCACGTTCGGCATCATTCACGACCCTCGGACCAACCTGCATCTGGCCTGCACTGCCAACTTCAACGAGATCATCCAGTTTGGAACTGCCTTTATCTAAGACTGATAAAAGTGTGACCAATTTTATTGTAGACCCTGGCTCAGTTACCCGCAACGCATAATTATCATCTTCCCAATAACTTTTATCCGGCCTCCGGCCAAGGTTAGCGATCGCTTTTATCTTTCCCGTTTTTGTTTCCATCACAATACACGTACCGTATTGCGCTTCACTTTTTACCAGCATAGTCAGCAACGCATTCTCAGCGATGTCCTGCATATTCACATCCAGCGTCGTGAAAATATCTTTACCATTTTCCGGCTCTACCTGGAATCCTTCGATAGGAACCGCACCACCTGCAATGAAGCGCACAAGCCGCTGACCCTTTTGTCCGCTCAATAAAGTATCATAACTTTTTTCCAGCCCGACATTTTGTTTTTTGATTTTTCCATTGCTTGCTACGTATTCTCTCGAAAGACCAATCGTCCTGTTAGCCAATAAACCAAAAGGCGCCAATCGCTTACTACTGACTTCAGCTATCACGCCACTCTTATTTCGTCCAAGTTTTACCAATGGAAATGTTCGGAAGGCCTTATATTGTTCAAAGGATAATTTTCTTCTCAGAAGATAATAACGGTTCTTACTTTTATAGGCTTTCTGCAATTCATTTTTATATTGAGCTGTTGATTTATCATTAAAGAAGTCTGATAGAGCAATGGAGAACGAATCAATATTTTCTTTAAAAACTTTTCCGTTCTTGTCTCTTAACCCATCAGCGAGGAAATCCATGTAGATATCAAATTGCGGGAGTGAAGTGCTCAACATTTGCCCATCTTCGCTGTAAATGGTTCCGCGATCGGCATCCAGTTCTACAATTCGCTGGTGCATACTATCACTCATACTGCGCCAGTAATTGCCCTGGAAGCGCTGGATATAAAATGCCTTACCAAGAATTAGCACACTCAGTACTACCATGCCGATAAAACTGAGATATACTCTCCATAATATATCACGTCTCACTTCCAAAGTCGCTGCTTGTTCTGTTGGTTTATTTAGTTGTTGTCACCGTTTTCTCTTTAATAACCCACCCCAGGATCAAAGATTCAAGTTCTCATTAATTCGCCCCGCCAGGGAGGGAAGTCGCTTACTACCTTCACCCCGTAACACGGAACCCTGAAACCCATTACCCACATACCTATTCACTTTTTATCACCGTATCTTTTAATATCACCGGCGATGCTGTTAATTCTTTTAAACCTAATGGTTCAACAGCTTTTGCCAGTTCGCTTTGTTTACTGCGAAACATCACATCACTTTTCACTGTTTTATATTCGTACTGTAATTCTTTTACGTCTTTAGCAGTCCGGTTGATATTGCGGATAGTATTGTCGGCATAGTGGCCATTATATATATATATCACCGCCAGCAATGCCAGGAATAAAAAGAAGGGGATCTGTTTTACAATAGATTGATAGTTCAACCAGCGTTTCCATCCGATTGCTATCTGATCGGACCGGGATTCTTTTTCTTTAAGCAATTGATCTTCCATAATCTATTTGTGGATTTTAGCCTTATCAATTCATGGGGTTCGTATTTATAGTGAGCAGGATTACTTTAGTTCACACCATCATTATTTTCTCCGCTATTCTCAATTTAGCGCTTCCTGATCTCGGGTTTTCTTTTGTTTCTTTCTCTGAGGGTAGGATTGGTTTTTTAGTTATCACTCTTAACTCATTTACTTTTTCAACATTGATAAAAGGGTTTTTTTCCGGCTCATCATCAAATGTGCCGCGACGGAAAAAGTTTTTTACCAGCCTGTCTTCTAAAGAATGAAACGTAATGATGACCACCCGGCCACCGGGCTCTAGCAGTTTTGGTGTCTGCTGCAGCATTTCTTTCAATGCACCTAATTCATCATTCACTTCTATGCGCAACGCCTGGAAAACCTGGGCAAAGTACCTGTTGGGATTTCCTTTCACAATTTCACGGAGAGCATTTTTGAAAGCATCGATTGTCTGAAGTGAAGTATTGTTTCGGGTCTGTACGATCGTTTTGGCCAGCGTCTTTGCATTTGTCACTTCACCATACTGTTCAAATAGTTTATGCAATTGCTGTTCGCTGTAGGTGTTCACCACATCAAAAGCCGTAAGCGTTTGCCGCTGATCCATCCGCATGTCCAGCCTGGCATTGAAGCGGGTAGAGAAACCTCTACCTGCCTCATCAAACTGGTGGCTGCTTACGCCCAGATCCGCCAAGATACCGTCCACTGTATTTATTTTATGCAGGCGGAGGAATCTTTCAAGATGACGAAAATTGTGTGGCACAAAAATTATCCGTTCATCATTGGGAAGATTATTCCGGCTTCTTCATCCTGGTCAAATGCAACCAACTTACTGTTTGCATCTGACTTTTCGAGAATGGCTTTCGAATGCCCGCCGCCGCCAAAGGTGCAGTCAACATATACACTATTGGGTTTAATCAGCAAACCATCTATCACTTCATTCAGCAAAACCGGTATGTGATAATTTGAAGACCGGGAATCGAAGGTTGGATCATTATTACGATTCTTTTTCATGATCGCTATTCCTTAGTGAGTCCGCGATTTCTATTCATTACCTCATTCGCCAGGTTGCTGTATCTCTCCTCTGAAAATGATTCAAAGAGCTGTTTGTACTTATTACTATCCCAGATTTCTATTCGTTTGATCTTTGCGACGAGTACTATATCCTTTTCTAAACCAGCTTGTTCTTTCAGGTTTGGCGGTATCAGCAGTCTGCCTGCACTATCCGGCTCAATGAACGTGGCGCCATTCAAAAAGAAATCAAGAAACTCTCTCGCTTTCGGGTCGAATTCACTTAGTTTTTCTATCTCATCAGAAAGCTGATCCCAATTCTGACCGGGGTATAAATTCAAATTCTTTTTAAACCCCCTGTTAATAACAAAGCGTTGGCTTTCTTCTTGCGGCAATTGTTTCTTGAAGCCTGCGGGGAAGAGAAACCTTCCCTTGGCATCCAGAGTAGCCTCGTATTCGCCTAAAAACCTTATCATTATCAGTAAATTGGGTCACTTTACCATTAATTGACACAAAATAACACAATTTGACATTCAATGCCCAATTTTTTTCAATTTTCTTTTATCCCCACATGATTTTTAAATGAAACGCAGTCTGGTAAAAGGTTTCAGAGAAAAATACTAAATCTGGTGATTTTTGACAGTTAATTGACTGTGGATTACAGTGGATAAACTGTGGATAAACAGAATTTTCGCATTTGACGGATACGAATTCTGAGAAAAGTGTGTTTTCCTTTTCATCACTACATTGCATTATGGCACCAGTTGGTTACTCAGGAACTCCATTGATAAAAAAGCTTGGTATCAAACCTGGTTCCATTGTTCTATTAATTAATGAACCCGATAATTATTTTGATTTAATTGAAACAGATATAAGCGAACAGCTTTGCAAAAAGAATGAAGTACCCGATCTTATTCATTTGTTTGTAAAAAACAATAAAGAGTTTGAAAATGAAATGAAACAATTAAAAGCTGTGTGTAAAAAGAATCCAAACATCGTTATATGGGTTTCATGGTATAAAAAAACATCTAAAATTGCAACTGACGTTACAGAAGACGTGATCCGCAACTATGCTTTGCGAAATGATCTCGTTGATGTAAAAGTTTGCGCAGTCAGTGATTTCTGGAGTGGGTTGAAAGTAGTAGTGCCTCTCGCCAAACGATAGTATTTTTGTTATCGAAAATGCGACAGTTGGTCGCAGCAATATGCATCCGAAAAATATTTTTATAAAGGACTATAGATATGATCTCCCTGAAGAAAAGATCGCTAATTATCCGTTGGCCGAAAGAGACGCTTCCAAACTTCTTATTTATGAAAACGGGAAAATAACTAATGATCTTTACCGGAATATTGATGCTCATCTCCCGGATGACAGTATACTGATCTTCAATAATACAAAAGTTGTTGAAGCAAGGTTATTGTTTCAAAAATCGACTGGCGGTGTTGTAGAAATTTTTTGTCTCGAACCACATGAACAATATGCAGATATTACTTCTGCAATGTCTCAGCAGGGAAATGTTTTATGGAAATGCCTTGTTGGCGGCGCTTCTAAATGGAAACGCGGCCAGGTACTTGAAAAGAAGATCGATGAATCGGGATCGGAGATAATGCTACATGCTATTTATAAAGAAAAAAGAACCGATCATTTTATTATTGAACTTTCGTGGTCACCGGGCAACATTACTTTTGCCAAATTATTGCACTATGCCGGCGCCGTACCTCTCCCACCCTATATCAAAAGAGAAGCTGAAGTAAGTGATGCTGAACGTTACCAAACGATCTATGCTAATCATGATGGCTCAGTCGCTGCTCCTACTGCGGGGTTTCATTTCACAAAAAACATTTTTGAAAAACTGCAAAAGAAAAATATTCAAACCGATTTTGTGACGCTGCACGTTGGCGCCGGTACATTTAAGCCGGTAAAAACCGAAACGATCGGTGAACATGAAATGCATGCTGAGTTTATTGATGTTTCTACAGCTGCTATTAAAAATATTCTTGACAATCTGAATAATCATGTTGTAACTGTAGGTACTACATCCCTGCGTACGATTGAAAGTTTATACTGGCTGGGAGTGAAATTGATGGCCGGCGATAATCTGCCTGCAATTGAAATTTCGCAATGGGAGGTATATGATGAATTGAGACAGGATATTTCTCCCGCCGTTGCTTTAGCGACCCTACTCGAATGGATGGAGAAAAACAACATGGAAAGATTGATAACAAAAACACAAATAATAATTGCTCCGGGCTACAAAACCAAAATTGCCAAAGGTCTTATCACTAATTTCCATCAACCTAATTCCACTTTATTATTATTGGTCGCCGCTCTGATCGGCAATGATTGGAAAAAGGTTTATGACTATGCTTTAAAAAATGAATTTCGTTTTCTCAGTTATGGTGATGGAAGTTTGCTTTGGGCCAGGCAAGATTAAGTTTTTTTCAGAGGCACTTCAATAGTAAATATGCTTCCTTTACCTAGTGTACTGTCAGCTTTGATGTGACCATGATGTGCCTCTACGATCGTTTTTACGTAGCTTAACCCAAGTCCGAATCCTTTTACATTATGGATGTTACCGGTATGTGCCCGGTAAAATCTTTCAAACACCCTTTTCAGTGTTTCTTTATTCATACCGATGCCATTGTCCTCGACGCGAATGACCAGGTCTTTATTATTCGACTGGGTGGTGATCTTTATATAGATCGGCGTATTCTCTTTGGAATATTTGATGGCATTGTCAACAAGATTATTGATCAGGTTGGAAAAATGAACTTCATCCGCATTGACAATATCATTCTCCGCATTCAGCAATAGCTCGGCTTTGCCCTGCTTTTCTTCCAACTGCAACGAAAAATTATCCGTTACATCTTTTATTATTTCATGCACGTGAACAGGTTTCAGATTTAGTTCTACTTCCTGTCTTTCGAGCTGTGACGCTTTTAAAATTGTTTCTACCTGGCGGTTCATACGTTGATTTTCCTCTTTAATGATACGACTGAAGTAAGTGATCTTCTCCCTGTTTTGCAATACTTTTTCATTTTTCATCGCGTCAACGGCCAGCGATATCGTAGCGATCGGCGTCTTAAATTCATGCGTCATATTGTTGATAAAATCGTTCTTGATATCGCCGAGTTTTTTCTGCCGCAGCATGGTACGGACTGTAAGGTAAAAAGCGGTAATGATGATAATGGTAAAGAGGATTGCCGTGATGATGCGGAAGCGCAGTGATTTAAAAGCAAAGTCTTCATAGTCTAATCCAACAATGACCAGCGTTTCATCCATGGCAAGATTTTCGGCTGCCGATCCACTGGGTGTTATCAGTAAATATCCTTTGGAGTAATTATTAATGGTATCATTATACTCACTTGCAAATTTATCGGACTGTCGTTCTATCCTTCCCATCAGGTTGGTGCGTGGATCAACATTTGCCAGGGCAAATTCAAAATGCATTTTTTCCAGTTCTACCTTTTGAAACGCGATTCTTATTTTTTCGATCAGCTCTGCAGAAGTAAATCGTTTACCTATGCTCGCTGGTCGCAGGAATTCAATGGTGAAATCATCAGGAAAGATATTTTCGGATGATGACCGGCTGGTAGGACCGGGAGAGTAGCTGCCTTTATATTGCGCCAGTTCATTACCCACTAAACCCGTCGCTTTGTCTATTTTTTCTTTTATCTGCTCTTCCCTTAGGAGGATCATGTTCTTCAACCAGGACACCTGGAAGAAGATGATGCCAACCAGTGACAAGGTTATGAGGACAGTGATGATGGTGAAGATCCGTCTCACAAAGAATTGAGTGATTTGACCTGAAAGATAAACGGTTTCCGATATATCATACTAATCCGGCAAAAATACTGTGTCACAATCGCATATAATAATGCTTATGAACGTTCCTCTTTATTTTAACGACGTTTTTAACAACCATTTTTATATATCGATTGCGTAATACTAAAGTGCGACCCCGGGAAAAAAGGCTAAACCTTTTATTTTTAAAAAGAATTTATACTAAATTGACGTATGATTAAGCCGGCCCCGGGCATATTATTAATAGCTGATCCTTTTTTAAAAGATCCCAATTTTCTTCGCACGGTTGTTTTTCTTTGCGAACATAAAGAAGAGGGAAGTTTTGGTTTTGTGCTGAACCGTAAATATGAAAATACGTTAGATGAATTGATACCGGGCCTTGAAGATGTGAAGCTGCCGGTCTATTATGGCGGTCCTGTGCAAATGGATACGATCCACTTTTTGCATCAATATCCCAAAGAAATTCCTGGCAGCGAAGAAGTGATCAAAGGAGTTTACTGGGGTGGTGATTTTGAAAAAGTAATAGAAATGCTGAAGGACGGAACAGCCAGCCCGGATAAGATCAGGTTTTATATCGGTTATTCCGGCTGGAGTGACGGACAACTTACAACTGAACTCGAAGAAAAATCGTGGCTGACCGTAGCAGGTACACGCAAACTGATCTTTCACCGCAATTATGAAGAAATATGGAAAGACTCTCTCAAACAATTAGGGGGCGATTATGAAATGATGATCAACTTTCCGATCGATCCGCAGTTGAATTAGTTTGCCTTGTCTTAATATACACTTACTTTTATTGCTCCGAATTTTTTTCCATCGCTAAATCATATTATGAAAATATCATTGCTGATTTTAATATCATGTGTTTTTTTATTTACGTCCTGCAATAAAAAAAGCAAACCCCGTGTGCTGGTATTTTCCAAAACAACCGGTTATCGTCATTCATCTATTGTACCGGGTAAGCTGGCTTTACAAAATCTTGGGATTCAAAATGGGTTTGATGTGGATACCACGGAAAATGCAGATGTATTTAACGACAACGATCTGAAAAAATATTCTACTGTTATTTTTCTGCTGACTACTGGTGATGTACTTAACATTAACCAGGAAGTCGCTCTGGAAAGATTTGTCCAGTCGGGAGGGGGATTCGTTGGCATACATTCCGCAGCCGACACGGAGTATGATTGGGGATGGTACGGCGATCTTAATGGCGCCTGGTTTGAAAGTCACCCGGAAGTTCAAAAAGCTTCCATACAAGTCGCAGACAATTCAAGCGATGCAACAAAACAACTTCCCCCCACGTGGATAAGAACCGATGAATGGTATAATTATAAAAAAGTAAGCAATGATATAAAAGTGCTGTTGAAAATGGATGAAAAAACATATAAAGGTGGATCAATGGGCGACAATCATCCCATCGCATGGTACCATGAGTTTGATGGTGGTCGTTCTTTTTACACCGGTTTAGGACATACAGAAGAATCTTATTCTGATTCATTGTTCCTGAAACATATTCTCGGAGGGATCCAATATGCGATCGGTGATAACGATCTTGATTATTCTAAAGCAAAAACGCCTTACCCCCCGGAAGAAACTACGTTTACAAAAACCGTTTTATCGGAGGGAGAATTCTTTGAGCCAACTGAAATGACAATACTCCCCAATCTCGATATACTCATTGTTCAACGCCGCGGTGAAATATTATTGTATAAAAATGAAACTAAGAAAATTAAGCCTGCGGGTTTCCTGAACGTGTATTGGAAAACAAAACATACCCCTAATGTGAATGCGGAAGAGGGGCTGCTGGGTGTATGCAAAGACCCCAATTTTGCCAAAAATAACTATGTATATATTTTCTATTCTCCTTATGATACTTCTGTAAATCGCTTGTCGCGTTTTGAATTGAAAAATGATACGATAGACAATCAATCGGAAAAAATTGTTTTGCAATTTTATTCGCAAAGAGAGATCTGCTGTCATACCGGCGGTTCCATTGCTTTTGGACCGGATGGTTTATTGTATGTTTCAACGGGCGATAACTCCACTCCTTTTGATGAAGCGAAACAGCCTTTTGTAAATCATGGTTTCGCTCCGCTTGATGATCGTCCCGGGCATGAACAATACAATGCAAGAAGAACAGCCGGTAATACCAATGACCTTCGCGGCAAGATCATCCGCATCCGCATCAAAGAAGATGGCAGCTATGATATCCCGGACGGTAACCTATTTCCGAAGGATGAGCCGAAGACCAAACCTGAGATATATGTGATGGGCAACCGGAATCCTTATCGCATTTCCGTTGATCCCAAAAATGGTTTTTTATACTGGGGAGAAGTGGGACCCGATTCAAATGAAGATAGTTTGCAAACAAGAGGTCCTCGTGGTTATGATGAAATAAACCAGGCACAAAAGGCAGGTTATTTTGGCTGGCCTTTATTCATCGGAAATAACTATCCTTATCACGAGTACGATTATGGTTCAGGTAAACCTGGTGCAGCCTATGATCCATCTCACCCCGTCAATAATTCAAGAAGCAATACGGGATTAAAAGAATTGCCTGCGACACAGCCGGCGTTTATCTGGTATCCGTATTTACCTTCAAAAGATTTTCCCGAAATGGGCTCAGGTGGCCGGACAGCTATGGCGGGACCAGTTTTCTATTCCGACCTGTATCCTGCCGAGACGAGGCTGCCGGATTATTATAATGGAAAGCTTTTTATTTATGAATGGATGAGAAATTTTATCAGGGTTGTAACACTACGATCCAATGGAGATTTTTATAAGATGGAACCGTTCATGACAAAAACAAAATTTGCTGCGCCGGTTGATATAGAACTCGGGCCTGACGGAAAACTATACATACTGGAATATGGCCAGGGTTGGTTCAGTAAGAATAAAGATTCGGGATTATCGAGAATTGATTTTGCGAAGTAAAGGAGTCAGATGAGTCAAATAAGTCAAATGGGTCATATAGGTCAAATAGCGGGTCGCCTGATCTTTCGTTTGCCATAAAAATAATCAATGGCCAATACGACAATCAATATAACCAGGCCGAAAAATTCTCTTGTTTCTTCTATCCAGGGTTTTGTTGCTTTCATGGTCTCAGCAATGTTTTCAGCATTGTGCTGTTTTATCCAATCTAAAACACCGTCATTCGCAAAAAATAAATACAAGGCATAGCCGGCATAAATAATAATTCCGAATATGTATGCTTTCGGAAAATATTTATTGCGAAATGCCAACCAGCAAAATACAGCGCCATACAAATAAATTGGCATCCAAACATACGGGTCGGGATCATTGTACTGCAATGCCGCTGAGAAAACAAACAAGATACAGAAAAGGAGGTTGAAAATCTTCATTCTCTAAACTTACAAAACCTTTTATAAATCCAGTAGTGCTTATGGCAATAAAACAGGCCCCAGAAAAAATAAACCATAAAATATATCCTGCCATGCCTCCCACTAAACCTGAAACAACAAAGGTCAGCCTTTGTGTTTTAGGAATGAATTTAAAAATAACAATATAAAGTATGATCATTCCGATTATGCCAGTTATAATTAATACTAACCAAAAAGGAAGACCAAGTTTTTGCGCAATACCGATCTCATCAGAATGAGGAAAATGTTTTGTCAGTATAAAGGTCCCAAGCCATATCATCATATTAAATGCTTGTCGTAACCAGAATAATGTGATAAATATAAGCACCCATTGTCCTGGCTTGAGTTCTTGTTTTCCTTTAAACGATCTCTTCCATAAAAATAATAATATCAATCCGATAGTCCCAGTCAACAAAGTCTGAAGAGGACCGCCAATGCTGATCCATCTGCCATTAGTAATATACGAATGAATGAGCTTATCATATTCTACTTTTCCTGAAAATGATCTACCTTCTTCCAATTGTTTTGAATAACGAGCTGTGATACTATTTATTGAATCTACTAATCCTAAATCATCCACATGCGTATATGCGTAATGAATACTTGATTTATAGCCTGCGGTTTTCGCGAAAATATAGTGGCCGAATTCGTGAAGAAGAGTTCCACTTATCATCGCAATAATAAAACAGCAACTTAGAATTTTAAAAAGCTTATGATCAAAGGTACAATCCGATGACCCAAACGATGTTATTTTATTCAGCTTTTGATTCAATCATTCGGCCTTGCAGAATCTACATTTAAATAGTTAAATATAATCTTGTGCTATAAGTGTGGTCTTTGAGATAGCTATGAAAGATTATTAATTAAATGTCGGCAATTAATATAATATCAGACAAGCGTTTTTTCACCTTCTTAGTATTGTTTTTTTCACTCTCTTAGTATCGCTTTTTCACCTTTAAAGCATTATTTAACATGAGTTGCTACTCCTGAAAATAAAAAACCTCCCGAGTAAATCAGGAGGACATTGAATTTTGTTTTCACCATTCGGATTTTAACTGCCCGATCGGTGGGCAGGGTTTTTCACTGGTGCATTCAAGAAGTTTCTATGGCTGTTGCCCCTTCTACCAATACGGTCACTTTATTATTGATCACTTCGACAAATCCGCTTTGTATGTCAAAATAAGCTAAATGATTTTGTTTATCCTTTAAAACTTTTACACGTCCTGCTTTTAATGCGCTAACCAATGGCGCATGCCTGTCGAGCACTTCAAAGCTGCCGCTGATGCCCGGCATCTGAACTCCGTAGACCTCGCCGCTGTAGAGTTTTTTTTCTGGTGTTAGTATTTCGAGATTCATAGTATATAGTATGAAGTACTTAGACCTTCCTATTCATCATTTTTTAAAGAATTATAAAAACCGAGGATCATTTTATAAATTTGAAAGGCCTCATCAATCAACATTTCATAATTTTCTTTTGAAAGAAAATTAACTCTGTGGGCAAATTCAATCTGTGTTTGTGCTTCGTTAATTGATCCCATTGAAAACTCCAGGAATCTTTTGAACTGGTTATTTGTTCCTCTTCCGGCCCCTTCTGAAATATTACTTGGAACAGAAACTGCACATCTTCTTAACTGACCCGTTAATCCGTATCGTTCTTCTTTAGGGAACTCTGCACTTACCTCATAAATCTTTACTACAAAATCCATAGACCTCTGCCAAATCTTAAGCTCTCTATAATTATGCATCCCCATAATTGCAGTTGTCTCAATACTTAGTACTATGTACTCTACGTCTCTCTTCTTTATCCCTGTGCCGCCGCCATCAGCTTCTTCCCTTTGTCCATCGCATCATCAATACTGCCCACAAGGTTGAAAGCAGCTTCGGGATATTCATCCACTTCTCCATCCATGATCATATTGAAACCACGGATCGTTTCTTCGATCGGAACCAACACACCTTTCAAACCAGTGAATGCTTCTGCTACATGGAAAGGTTGTGACAAGAAACGCTGCACTTTCCTTGCACGTGCTACGGTCATTTTATCTTCATCACTTAATTCATCCATACCCAGGATGGCAATGATATCCTGTAATTCTTTATAACGTTGCAAGATCAGCTTCACCCGGTTTGCACAATCATAATGTGCATCACCAACAATCTGCGGCATAAGGATTCTGGAAGTAGAATCCAATGGATCCACCGCAGGATAAATACCAAGGTCAGCAATTTTACGCGACAATACTGTTGTTGCATCAAGGTGAGCAAATGTTGTTGCAGGAGCCGGATCAGTTAAGTCATCCGCAGGTACATACACCGCCTGTACGGAAGTAATAGAACCATTTCTTGTAGAAGTGATCCTTTCCTGCATGATTCCCATTTCCGTTGCCAAGTGTTGGTTGATAACCCACCGCTGATGGCATACGACCTAACAAAGCCGATACTTCAGAACCAGCCTGGGTGAAACGGAAGATATTATCAACAAAGAACAGGATATCTTTTCCTTTACCCTGCCCATCACCATCACGGAAATATTCAGCAATGGTCAAACCCTGACAAGGCCACACTTGCACGTGCGCCTGGAGGTTCATTCATTTGTCCGAATACGAACGTTGCTTTTGATTCAGCCAGTTCTTTCATATCTACTTTGCTGAAGATCCCAGCCGCCTTCTTCCATACTATGTTTGAAAGCATCGCCATATTTCATGATGCCTGCTTCGATCATTTCACGCATCAGGTCATTTCCTTCACGTGTTCTTTCACCCACACCGGCAAATACCGAAAGACCTGCATAGCTTTTGCAATATTATTGATCAGTTCCTGGATCAATACAGTTTTGCCAACACCCGCACCACCAAACAAGCCGATCTTACCACCTTTTGCATAAGGTTCGATCAGGTCAATAACTTTGATACCTGTAAATAAAACTTCAGTTGCAGTACTCAGGTTTTCAAAAGTCGGCGGCTTTGCGTGGATCGGGCGACCTCCTTTTTTACTGACAGCAGGCAAACCGTCAATCGGATCACCCGTTACATTAAAAAGTCGGCCATTGATAGCTTCACCAACAGGCATTGCGATCGCAATTCCGGTATCCAACACTTCCATTCCGCGAACAAGACCTTCTGTTCCATCCATCGCAATGCATCGAACACTGTCTTCGCCAAGATGTTGCTGCACTTCAAGAACCAGTGTATCACCGTTCTCTCTTTTTAATTCTAATGCATTATAAATTTCAGGAAGAGTGCCATTGAACTGAACGTCAACAACTGCTCCGATGATCTGTTTTACTTTACCAGCATTTGCCATATTCGTTATTTATGAAAAAGGTTAGTTTTCAGGCCGCAAAGGTAGGGGGGCAAGGGGAAAATGAAAAATGTAAAATCGGAAATAAAACCGGGCAAAATAAATGTGGAAAACCCCAATTAAGTGAGCTTCGTTAATCCCTTTTTCAGAAGATTTGAGGGGTATGTCCGCTCATCAACAAGTCATTCGTCATAGTAAACAATTGTCTACCTTTTAAAAAAATATTCCTATGCCTGATATACGTCACCTCGTTTTTATCAAATCAACAGCAGAAAAGATCTGTGAAGCTATCACCACCCAAAAAGGTATTGCTGAATGGTGGTCCCCGAATAATAATGCAAAACCGGAGGTCGAATCCATCTATCGTATCTCTTTCGGAGGCGATTATTACAAAAAGATCAAAGTTTCAGAACTGGTGCCCGGCAAAAAAGTAACCTGGGATATACAGGAAGCCCATCCCGAATGGCTCAATACCAAGGTGACATTTGATATCACCATGGGTAAGAACAGCTCTGAACTGCGATTCAATCATAGTGGCTGGAAAGAATATACTGATATGTTTGCTCAATGCAGTTATCACTGGGCTATTTACCTTGCCAACCTCAAGGCGCTCGCAGAAAAGGATAAAGTTTTTGCTATGAAAGAATTTTTCTAAAAATTCGTTCCCGCTCTGTCCGCTCCCGGAAACGCCGTTCGTCACTAGTACAAATATTTTTTAACCATAAAATAGTGTTATGAAAGATTATCTTTTATTATTCCGCGGCGGCGATGCCCACAGACTTGACGAGCAAAAAGATCCTGCAAAATGGCAGGCGCACATGATGAAATGGAAAACATGGATGGAAGGTCTTGGTAAAGCAGGAAAATTTGGTGGAGGTCAACCGTTGGATCAAAATGGATCTGTGATCAACGGCTCTAAAAAAACGGTGACTGATGGCCCTTTTACCGAGGGCAAAGAGATCGTAGGCGGATACGTGATCATAAAAGCCGGTGACTTGAAAGAAGCAGTTGAATTATCAAAAGGCTGCCCGTTGCTGGAGCATGAAGGAATAGTAGAAGTGAGAGAACTTAAAGAATTATCAATGTAACCAATCAAAATTATAATACTTAAACACAAACTTATGGAAAAGTTCATGCTTATATTCCACGGTGGTATGCACGCCGATCAAAGTCCTGAGCAAATGCAATCTCAAATGGGAAAATGGATGGCCTGGATAGAAAAACTTCAGCAGAAAGATCAGTATGTTGCCGGTGAACCTTTGTTGCCGGGAGGCAAATTGATAACCGGGAAAAATAAAACCGTTACTGACGGACCTTATACGGAAGGTAAAGAGATAGTCGGTGGTTTCTTTCTTATTAAAGCCAGGGATTATGCTGAAGTAGTTAAGATCTGCGATGACTATCCTGACTATGAATATGGCGGCAGCATACAGGTAAGACAGGTAATGAAGGTCGAAGTGCCTGCATAGTTGCGAACTACCAGGGCTCCGATTCGAAACAACAACGTTCTTCAAACAAAAATTTTTATTTATGAAAAAGATCTTTCTGCTTGCAGGATTAGCGCTGCTCTTTAGTTTTAAAGTGGTTGATAATACGCTGACAAAAAAAGAAAGAAAAGATGCTATCAGCTATTTTAAAGAAACACAAAAAGGATTGGCAGATGAGATTGCCGGTCTAACACCCAATCAACTTACCTGGAAACCGGCAGACAGTGTTTGGAGTGTTGCCGAATGTGTTGAGCACATCGCTTTAGCAGAAAAAAATCTTTTTGACATGGCCATGGGAACATTAAAAGAAAAAGCTGATCCGTCGAAAAGAGTACAATTGAAATTCGATGATGAGGGGGTGAAAAAATTTATTACAGACAGGTCATTCAGGGTAAAGACACAGGAAGGATTCATTCCTACCGGGCAGTTTGGCGATACCAAACAAACACTGGCTGTATTTAATGAAAGACGCGAGGCCCTCATCAACTATGTAAAGGATACCAAAGACGATCTGCGAAATCATTTTGCTGAATTTCCGTTCGGGTTTTTAGATGCTTACCAGGTCCTGATCTTCCTGAGTGCACATTCAAGACGACATACTTTACAGATAATTGAAGTGAAAACACGTCCAGGATTTCCAAAAGTTTAAACGGGAAAAGGAGAAGCATTCGTCAACGAGGCCTACAGGAAATAAAATTAACTTGCGCTAAAAGTTTTCGTGCGATCAACCAGTGCAATTCATACAACGATCGACCATCTTTTCCGGCATGAGTCGGGAAAGATGGTTTCTGTTTTATCACGATTGCTTGGTTTACAAAATATAGAAACAGCACATGATATCGTGCAGGACACGTTGTTGCAGGCCATGAATACATGGGGATATAATGGAATTCCCGATAATCCTCCTGCCTGGCTATATCGCGTTGCAAAAAATAAAGCCATTGATTTTTTACGCCGTCAAAAAAAATTCAAAGAGATCAGTCCGCAATATGCATATCTCGTCGAATCAGAATACAGCTTAGCACCAACCGTATATAGTTTGTTCCTCGAAAACGAAATACAGGACAGCCAGCTCAGAATGATGTTTGCCTGTTGTCATCCTTCCATACCTGAAGAATCCCAGGTGGCTATGGCATTAAAGACTCTATGCGGTTTAAATGTAAATGAAATAGCCAAAGCTTTTTTGACCAATGATGAAACGATCAGCAAACGGATTTACCGTGCCAAAGAAAAGATAAAAGGCGAAAAAATTGAGTTGGATGTTCCGGGTTCAAATGAATTGCAGGAAAGACTGGATGCAGTTTTAAAATCATTATACCTTCTTTTTAATGAAGGCTACAACTCTTCCCATCCCGAGCAACTGATCCGGGAAGACCTTTGCGAGGAAGCGATGCGGCTTTGTCTATTGTTAACGCAACATCCGTTAACAGCTTATCCCCGAAGCAAGGCTTTGTTGTCGTTGATGTGCTTTCAAACATCACGGTTAAAAGCAAGGCTGGATGATAAAGGCAATATTATTTTATTAAAACACCAGGACAGGAGCAAATGGGATCTGCTATTAATTCAAAGAGGCTTTGATTATCTGGATGAAGCGGCAGAACCGTTTGAAATTTCTTCATATCATTTTGAAGCGGCTATTGCCTCTTTGCATGCTGCCGCCCCTTCTTTTGAACAAACGGATTGGAAAAGCATTTATCAACTATATGAATTGCTTTACCAGCAGCAACCCAATCCAATTATAGCCATGAACAAAGCTATTGCATCCGCCTATGCGATCAGTAAACAAAAAGCTTTGGAAGAACTGCAGGAAATAAAAGGATTGGAAAAATATTATCTCTATCACACTTCTATCGGTGAGATCTACTACGAAATGCTGAACAAAAAGCAGGCGAAAAAACATTATGAAGAAGCTCTGCAACTTACTACTTCACACCAGGAACAACAGTTATTAAAAAATAAAATAATGAGTTGCGCCGAAGTATAACAATTCAGGAGCGCCGAAGGCACAGCTTTTGCTTACTCGTGCAGTATGAAAAAAATTTTGTTGTATTTAATCGTATCCGGCTTGCTCATTTCATGCTCTGATCTGCAATCTGATAAGGAAAAAAAAGATAAAGAAGGGAAAAAGAATAGTAAAAACATAAGCACCCGGGACCGAAGCATTACAACAGTTGTTTCTTATAGCGATCTTTTTCTTGATAGTTCAACTGTGGAAAAATTCATTACTGAGAAAAAAATTCCCGATTCACTTTCTGATCGTATACGCAGTTTTTATAATACCCGGAATTATGAATTCGCGTGGTTTAGCAGCGATGGCCTTACCGAACAGGCCAGGGGCTTCTGGAATCTTCATGACTATGTGACCACGTATGATGCGGATTCATCCCTGAAGAATAAAACATTACAGAAAAAAATGGACAACATGATCACCGACGAAGACCTTTCCATAAATGCAGATAATGAATCCTACATCAATACCGAGCTGACGCTGACTACTCACTTCATTAAATATATGCTGCACAATTATGAAAAAGGATATGTGAAAAGGAAAGAGATGGAGCGTTTCATTCCTCGCAAAAAAGAAGATCCGCTGTACCTCGCCGATTCTCTTATCAATAAAAAACATAAGGACGATAAATATTTTGAAGATGTGAATGAAAGCTATAAAGGGCTAAAAGAACAGTTGAAACGTTATTATGCTATTGCTAAACAGGGCGGCTGGCCCGAAATAGATATTCCAAAAAAGAAATTAAAGAAAGGTGTAAAAGCGCCAGAGATAAGCCGGGTTAAAAAAAGGTTGCAGATAAGCGGAGATATGATAGGCACTGATACTTCACAACTCTTTAATGACTCACTTGTGCTTGGTATAAAGAATTTTCAACAACGCTATGGATATAAACCGACAGGCATGCTTAGCGACTCATTGATAAAAGATATGAATGTGACTGCAACCGAACGCCTGCAGCAGATATTGATGAATATGGACAGAATGCGCTGGTTGGCCTCAGAGCCAAAGGGCAATCTTATCGTGGTCAATATCCCCGAATTTGTCATGCATGTATATGAAGGTAACAGGAAAGCTTTCGATATAGATGTTGTGGTGGGAAAAGAAGGACACAATACAATGATGTTTAACGGTGACTTGAACCAGGTCGTATTCAATCCTTACTGGAACGTACCTGAAAGCATTGTGAAAAATGAAATATTGCCGGCAATGAAAAAAGAAGCCAATTACCTGGAAAAAGAAAACATGGAGATCACAGGAAAAGACGATGGGCTTCCCGTCATTCGTCAAAGACCGGGAGAAAAGAATGCCCTGGGTAAAGTAAAATTTTTGTTTCCTAATAGCTTCAATATCTATTTTCATGATACGCCTGCAAAAAGTTTATTTGAAAAAGATAAGCGGGCCTATAGTCATGGATGCATCCGGCTGAAGGAACCGGTGAAACTTGCTAAATATGTTTTACGTGATCAGCCAGGATGGACGACGGAAAAAATTGAAAAAACAATGAATAAAGGGGAACAGAAATATGTGAAAGTAAAGGATCCTATTCCTGTTGTGATCACCTATTATACGGCCTGGGTCGATGAAAACGGCCAGTTGAATTTCAGGGATGATATCTATGGACATGATGAGAGGTTGGCGGAAAAGATGTTTACTTCATCAAAATAGGCAGATTCGCTTATTTTGCATCCAGCCAAATAAGTTTCATGCAACTGATCGAAGTAAATGATAAAAAGACAGCTAGAGAATTTTTATTAGTAAACGTCCAGATCAATAAGAATGATCCTGGCTATATTCGCCCGTTAGATAAGGATATAAATGACGTTTTTGATCCTGCAAAAAATAAAACATTTCGTTTCGGCGAAGCTACCCGGTGGCTATTAAGATCCGATGGCGGAGAATTAATAGGCCGGATCGCCGCGTTCACCAACAAAAAATATAAGAACAAGGATGATGATGTGCCGGTAGGAGGCATTGGTTTTTTTGATTGTATAAATAACCAGCCTGCAGCGGATATGCTGTTTGATGTGGCTAAACATTGGTTACTGCAAAGAGGTATGGAGGCGATGGATGGCCCCATCAATTTCGGAGAGAGGGATCGCTGGTGGGGTTTGATCATTAAAGGGTTTGAGCCACCACTATATTGTATGAATTATAATCAGCCCTATTATCAACAGTTGTTTGAGAACTACGGCTTTAAAAATTTTTACAACCAGGTCTGTTTTGCGATTACATGCAAAAGATACAGTTCAACAAAAATTTTATGACCGTCATGCAGAATGTGCCAAAGACCCGAATTACAGTATAAGGCACATTAGGAAAGATCAATTAGACAAATTTGCAGCGGATTTTGCAATCGTTTATAATAAAGCCTGGGCTGGTCACGGCGGGCTTAAGCAAATAGATGAAAAAGTGGTAAGGAAGATGTTTAAGTCCATGAAACCAGTAATGGATGAAAAGATCAATTGGTTTGTTTATTATAAGGATGATGCCCGTTGCCGATTTGGATCAACCTGCCTGACCTCAATCAATGGTTCAAATATCTCAATGGAAAATTCAGTCTATGGCACAAATTAAAATTTCTATGGGTCAAATCAACGGTAAGAAATAGAAAATTTACCGGGCTTGTATTTGGTATCGTTCCGGAGTTCCAGGGAAAAGGCTTGGATAGTTACATGATCGTGGAAGGTTGTTTTGTGGTACAGAACTTAACGTTCGTCAATGGTAAACCCGTTATCGGCAAACTATTGTATGATGAATTTGAAATGCAGTGGATAGGAGAATTCAATCCAAAAATGATCAATGTATCTGAAAGCCTTGGCACATATCGCAGTCGCATATTGACTACTTATCGATATTTATTTGACAGAACAAAAGAATTTAAACGTCACCCGATATTGCATTGAAAAAAAATAACTTCACTCCTTCCTTGCTACGGCGATCATGTGCGGGCTCATAGCAATAAGGTCTTCATTTGTTTCAACCATATTAATGATCTTAGTTAATTAACGGTATCCTTTGATCTTTCAGCAAGGTTATCATTTGCATAGAATGCTCTTATTTTATCTCTTTTCATATAGCAAATTTGGCAGGAATTCGTTAAAAGATCAGTCTGTACAATAAGGAAGGAAATGAAAAATTTTATAGATATGAAAAAAACTATAAATTTGCAACATCGTAACAAAAATGTTGTATCGCAAACAGACCATAAAAAAAATTATATCCGGATGGATGCTTCTGCTTTTTGCGATCAGCGTTACACCCAAGCAACTTCTTCATGATGTAATTACCGGTCATAAACATAGCAATGCAACGGTTGAAGGAATTGTAAATGTCCAGAATTCCAAAAACAGTTTTCAATGTAGCTGGCAGAACGATGCAATAGTGTCTCCCTTTACAGGTCAACCGGATTTTCAGCATGATGGCCCGGTTATTCCCCACTCTCCTTTTTTCAATTATTATATTCTCAAATACTATTCCGCCGACATTTTATTTTCTTTCCTCCGCGGACCACCTTCACAGGTATAACAAATAAGTTTTACTGATATTATTGAAATTTATTTTTCCTGCCCCCATCTTTCAACTTTCAAATTTTTATCAATTGGGAAAGAAATTAAAAATCCGTTTTCACGGAATTATTTTGCTACTGTTATTTTTTACAAGTAGCATTTGCACGGCCCAGGTCCCGGCAGACAGCACTTCGGCTGATTCTGTTTTGCTAAGACAAATAGAGGCGCAGATGCAACAGCAGATTACCCAGCCAGTTCCTCAGCAAACACGCTCCGCCATTTCGACAAACCCGGATATAGGAGTCATCGGAGATTTTCAGACCTCTTATATAAACAGGGGTAAAAAAAATATTGACTTTTATCTTAATGAAACCGAAGTCTCTTTGCAGGCCGTCGTGGATCCATATGCCCGGGCAGATTTTTTCCTGTCTTTCGGACGAGATCCTGAAACTGGAAAATATGGAGTGGAAGTAGAGGAAGGTTACCTGACCACTCTATCGCTTCCTGCGCGGTTGCAATTGAAAGCAGGAAAATTTAAAGAAGCTGTTGGCAGGATCAATCCGACACATGCCCATGCGCTTCCCTTTGTGGATCTCCCTAATGCCTATGTAAATTATTTCGGTGATGGACTGAATGATGAAGGACTGTCATTGAGCTGGCTATTGCCAACTAAAAAAGTTTACCAGGAACTCATATTCCAGGTTACGTCAGGGACATCTGAATCACCAAGTTTTATGCGTGGTGAAAGTAATCGCTTGATTTATCTTAGTCATCTGAAGAATTCTTTTACACTTAATGATAATGCTACGCTTGAAGCGGGGGTCACCGGCATCACCGGCCCCAACGATTCAGCCAGAACAACAAATATTGCAGCAGCAGATATTACTTATAAATGGAAACCAGTTAAACTGAATACTTACAAATCCCTTGCCTGGCAAAGTGAATTTTATTTCAGTCATGCGAATTACACGGCTACAGAATCTCGTAACTCTTTTGGGCTTTATTCTTTTATTCAATACCAGTTGTCAAAACGCTGGTTCCTGACAGGACGGTATGATTATGCGCAAAGACCTTCTGACAGGAGTATTGTTGAACAGGCATATTCGCTGACTGCAGGATGGTATGCGACCGAATTTTCAAAAATGGAAGTGGAAGCAAAAACAACGGATGATAATATTCAATCACGATATTACCAGGCATGGCTCCGATGGATATTTGTGATCGGAGTACATGGCGCTCACCAGTATTAATTAAAATTTTTTAAAGAAATAATAGTATGAAACAAAAATTAATTTTATCGGTATTATCACTTGGCATTTTCTTGTTAGCGAATGCAGGCCCGATCAAAGTAGTAACTACGATCCCTGATCTCAAAAGTATTGCCGAGTTCATCGGTGGTAATAAAGTATCCGTTACATCAATCGCAACAGGATACCAAAATCCTCACTTTGTCGATCCCAAACCCAGTTATATTATTAATTTGTCAAAAGCTGACGTGTTTGTAACGGTGGGTCTTGATCTTGAAACAGGATGGTCGCCCCAGTTACTTACAAGCTCAAGGAATAATAAGATACAAAAAGGTTCGCCGGGTTATGTAGATGCATCAACAGGAGTTACCCTTTACCAGGTGCCATCTTCCATAAACAGGGCCGAAGGCGATATTCATATTTATGGCAATCCTCACTACTGGCTTGATCCTCTAAATGGAAAAGTCATTGCAAGAAATATTGCCAATGGACTTGAGCGGGTTGATCCTGCAAATAAAGCGACCTATGAAGCAAACCTTCAATCTTTTTATAATCGCATTGACTCGATGATGAAGATATGGGAGGCAAAAATGGCAGCATTTAAAGGCGCAAAGATCATCGCCTATCATAATGAATGGGTTTATTTCGAGACAAGGTTTGGATTACATATCGTTGACTTTATGGAACCAAAACCGGGGATACCTCCGTCTCCTTCACAATTGGTAAAAGTGATTAAGGAAGTAAAGGCTGATAATATCAAGGTCATTGTCTCATCTCCTTATTTTACCACGTCTTCATCTGACGTAGTTTCCAAGCAAACAGGAGCAAAAGAAGTAACACTTGCTACTTCCGTTGGGGCATTTGACGCGATCAAAAATTATTTCGACCTGTTTGATTATGATATTAACCAGTTAACAGCAGCCCTAAAATAACGTAAGACTTTTATTGACCATATAAACTTCATTAATTATGTTTGAAATGTTTCAGTTGCCCTTCATGGTACAAGCGTTCGAAGCGGCAGTTATTACAGGTATCCTTTTATCCTATATGGGAGTGCACGTGGTAGGCAGGGGAATCGTTTTTGTTGATCTTGCACTTGGACAAATATCATCGTTAGGTGTGGCTTTTGCCGCTTTTATTGGAACAGGATTAACGTCCATCCCTCTCATTTTTACTTTGGTCGGAGCTGTACTTATGTCATTCATCAGTATCCGTGATAAAAGGCTGAAGCAGGAAGCTATCATTGGAATATTGTATGCTTTTGCATCGGCTCTAACTGTGCTGCTTATCTCGAAGACGCCGCATGGTGATTCAGATATACAGGAAGTGCTCTTTGGAAATATTTTAGCTGTAGGTACCGACACCATTCGCTTTATAGGGATAGTGTTCGGGGCCATCGCGTTAGTGCAAATCGTTTTTTTCCGTAAGTTCTTTGGTCTTACAAAGTCTTTCGAGAATGGAGAAAATCATCTTATCGGAATATTTAATTTTTGGAACTTCCTATTTTACATCTCCATTGGCCTGGCTATAGTCTTTGCAGTTAAGATCAACGGTGTGATCCCCGTTTTTTCTTACCTCATTATACCTGCAGTTTCTGCGATTTTGGTGACAAAGAATAATACGCTGGTAATAGTGATCGCAATTATCATCAGTATCCTGGCGGGTTTTTTAGGATTGAACTTTTCATTCCATTATGATTTCCCGGCAGGCTCATCCATAGTTGCTGTCCTTGGAGGTATTTTTATCCTGGCCTCCATGTACAAACTTATGAGTTCACTGGTTGTAAAAAAGAAGCCATAAGAGTTTACTTTTGGCTATGGAAATTACATTCAATACGCCGGCTTTACTTTTTCCGGCTATCAGTTTATTATTACTGGCATATACCAATCGCTATCTTGCTTTAGCCAACCTGATCCGAAAATTGCACGATGAGTATATGCGGGGCGAAAAGAATCACCTGCTGCTGAAACAGATCAAGATACTGCGGGTTCGCATTAATATGGTGAGGCAGATGCAGGCATTGGGAGTTTTTAGTTTTTTGTGTTGCGTAGTGACAATGTATGGCGTTTACCAGGAGTGGGTTGCCGTGACGAGATATGTTTTTGCGTTAAGTTTATTGAGCCTACTTGTTTCATTGATCATTTCACTGCTGGAAATATCCCAAAGCACAAAAGCCCTCGAATGGGAACTGAGCGATATGGAAGAACTGGAAAAATCAAATTTCTTCAGCGATTTGTGGGGTAAGAAAGAACAAAAAGAATAGTTTTGGTAGAGTGAGATCATCGTTACTATACTGCTTATTACTTTTCCTCTGCATCTCCTGCGGTAAAGGAGGAGCCCCTGAAGATGACAGACATGCAATAGATACAGCTGACACCACTTACCCGGTAGTTGATGTTTATACCCCGTCAGACAACCAGGTATTCGCAAGTGGCAGCGCATTAGATGTGACAGGAATTGTTTCTGATAACAGCCTTTACCAGGGAAGCATTATCATAAAGAATGACGCCAGTGGTTCAATAGTCAAAGACCAATATTATGAGATCCACTATATACCATCCTATAACTTTAGTTTATCCTACACCCCTACTGTAACTTCTTCAACTGATTATACGATCACAGTAAAGTTTGAAGACCACGGGCATAACCAAACTGTAAAAACGAGAAAAATAAAAGTGAATCCCTGAAAGCTATCTTATCTTCCGCAAAACAGATTCCCAGTTCCCGCCGTTGTATACATCTTTGACACCTTTCTCTTTTAGCATTTTTACGGCATTACTGCAGTCAGTGCCATAGGCACAACAAATGACAATCGGCCTTTTCATATCTTTTATTCTCTCGACATTGATGGCAATGCGATCCAGAGGGATGTTGATAGAATCGGGGATCCGGCCGTGCTGATCAAAAGCATAAGCCGGCCGCACATCTATAATAACTGCGCCTTCTCTTATAGCTTTTTTTATTTTATCTCCGAAAAGCAGGTTAAACATAAAAATCTCCGTGAATGTAAAAAGAAAAATTCTACGAAGCCTCAAAGTTCATGAAGAAAAACTATTGTGAAAAATTTCAGGTAAATTTTTTCGTTTTAGCGGGATGATCATGAAGCAGCCGCCATGATCTTATTTTTTCTTTCACCGATCTGCTGACGCCACATAGCATAGTATAGCCCTTTTTCTTCGAGGAGACTTTCGTGACTGCCCGTTTCCACTACATCGCCTTTTTCCAACACATAAATTCTATCGGCATGCATGATGGTAGAGAGACGATGGGCGATCAATAATGGTGATTTGATCTCCTTCCCGGGAAATATCGCGGATGGTATCGGTGATCTCTTCTTCTGTCAATGAATCCAATGCAGAAGTGGCTTCATCGAATAATAGCATTTTGGGTTGACGAAGTAATGCTCTTGCAATTGAAAACCGTTGCTTTTCTCCGCCTGATAATTTTAATCCGCCTTCCCCGATCATGGTTTCCAAACCTTTTTCTGCGCTGGCCAATAAATTCTGACAGGCTGCTTTCTTCAATGCATCCATGAGATCTTCTTCAGTTGCACCGAGGATTTACAAACAAAAGGTTTTCTCTTGATAGTGCCGCTGAAAAGATTGGTATCCTGTGTTACAAATCCGATCTGGCTCCGCAGATCATCAAACCGCAATTCTGTTTCATCTAAATTATTATATAATATTTTTCCTTGCTGCGGACGATAAAGCCCGACCAGTAATTTCATCAGTGTTGATTTGCCGCTACCGCTCGGCCCGACAAAAGCGATGGTTTCCCCAACCCTTACATCAAAACTTATATTATTAATTGCTTTTTGCGAAGCCGTCTGGTGTTGGAATGCTACATTTTTAAAAGATAAAGTCCTTATATCGCCAAGGGTTTTGGGTGAACAGGATCAAGTTCCGGCGTCTTTTTGCATCAGATGCATGAAAATTATTTAAGAGAGCTTCCGCTTCCCTATAGGATAGAAGAATATTGCCGATCTCCTGCAGTGGGCCGAATACAAAGAAAGAAAATATCTGCATGGTCACCAATTGTCCGGCATCCATATAATTGCCGAATATGAGCCACATCAGGATAAAAAGAATCACCTGCCTGAGAGTATTAACCATAGTACCCTGTATGAAACTGATACTTCGTATGCGTTTCACTTTAGTCAATTCAAGCCCAAGTATCTTATACGTATTCTTATTGAGACGTTCGACTTCCTGCTGTGTAAGTCCAAGACTTTTTACCAGTTCAATATTCCGAAGTGATTCAGTGGTCGAACCGGCCAATGCCGTCGTTTGACCAACAATATTTTTTTGAATGATCTTGATCTTCTTGCTGAGCAGATTGGTAATAACTGTGAGCAAAAGTATACCTACCAGATAGGCAACAGGAATACTCCAATGAATAAAGACAGCAGCATAAATAAACACAAACAAAATGCCTACCAGTACTCCAAAAAGAATATTGATGAAATTGATCATGAATTTTTCCACATCCGCTCTTACTTTGGTCAACACCGAAAGCGTTTCGCCGCTGCGCTGATCTTCAAATTGCTGGTAAGGTAGTTTCATGGCATGTTGCAATCCATCCGTGAAAACTTTGGCGCCAAATTTCTGGATAACTACGTTAAGAAAATAATCCTGGAAATTTTTAGCAATACGGCTGATCATGGCGACGGAAATAGATAACATGACGATGAACCAGACTCCCGGTTGTTTCCATGAAAAAGAATTGAAAAATCTGTCCCAGGTAAATATTTCCGGATTATTAACGCGGGCATTGGCAAGGTTGATGAGTTTACCAAACAGGATCGGATCAACCAATGAAAAGCCAATATTAATGGCAGCCAGTGTAAGCACCAGCGTGACCAGCCATTTATGAGGTTTTAAATAATGCAGTAATATTTTCATAAAAAGTTACACTCAGTAATGAATCAAGTAACAACAAAATGACGTACAAGTTCGTAAAAAAAGACAACTTATCCGACTATTTTGGAAAGTCCTCCTTTTGCTTTACCCGCATTGCCTGGTTGATGTGGCGATGGAGGTGAGGAACAAGCATCATAACAGTATACCGGAGATTGTAAGTGACAAACTTTGCCGCCGGAGACGTGATGCGAATTTTATCAATGTCAATGTCTTTCATAAAGCCGATATATTCAAGCAACGAATCAAGATGTTTCTGAAAGCGTTCCAGGATACCCGTATCCATATCGCTATAGGAAGGAACAAAAACTTTGGGTGTTTTCAATTTCTTTTTCACTTTTTCCTGCATCTGGTCGGCCAGCATTTTACCAAAAAGGCCACTGAAAGGGCTCCATTTTTGCCACGCAGTCATTAGGTGAGTATTGCCCGCTATATTTTCGAAGACAGGAAAATAAGAACAATCTGAAACGATCAGATGTTCTAAACATTGGCCTATGCTCCAACTATCCGGTGACGGTTTCCAGTTCAGTTGCTCTGATCTCAGACCGGAAAATTCTGTTTTTACTTTGTTACCTGCATCTCTTCCTTTTTGTATCATTGTTGCTATCAGCAATGCATCTTTCATCTTTACAATTAATAATTAAGCCTGCAAACATATGAACTTTGAAACTTTTCTTATCCCGCCCAACCTTCTCTATCCAAACTCCTGTACTGAATAGCTTCTGCCAAATGTTCCGGCTTTATATCATCACTTGCGGAAAGATCAGCTATTGTTCGTGATACTTTCAAAATGCGATCATAAGCCCTCGCAGATAAATTCAATTTTTCCATCGCCGCCTTGAGCAAATTTGCGCCGACGGTATTGATCACGCAAATTTCTTTTAGCATTTTACTGCTTATTTGTGCATTGCAATAAATGCCGTCATTATTCTCATATCTTTTTTCCTGTATTTCTCTTGCTTTAATAACGCGGTCACGGATATTCGCTGAATTCTCCTGTTGTTTTATATTCGACAATTCGCTGAAAGCAACAGGAGTTACTTCTACATGCAGATCGATCCTGTCTAATAACGGCCCGGAAATTTTATTGAGATATTTCTGTACCGCTCCCGGCGGACAGGTACATTCCCTGTCGGGATGATTATAAAATCCGCAGGGACATGGATTCATTGATGCTATTAACATAAAGCTTGCAGGAAAATCTACCGCGACCTTTGCTCTTGAAATAGTCACTCTTCTTTCCTCCATCGGTTGCCGCATTACCTCCAATACTGTTCTTTTAAATTCAGGTAATTCATCTAAAAATAAAACGCCGTTATGGGCCAGTGAAATTTCTCCCGGCTGCGGAATGCCACCACCTCCCACCAATGCTACATCTGAAATAGTATGATGCGGTGAACGAAAAGGTCTTTTAGAAACCAATGTAGAATTTTCCGGCAACTTGCCTGCCACCGAATGGATCTTTGTTGTCTCCAATGCTTCCTGTAAAGAAAGTGGCGGAAGAATGGTCGGCAGTCTTTTTGCGAGCATTGTTTTCCCCGCACCAGGTGGTCCTATCAGAATTGCATTATGTCCTCCTGCTGCGGCAATTTCCAATGCCCGTTTTATATTTTCCTGTCCTTTTACATCAGCAAAATCAATTTCAAAATCATATTGCGAATGAAAAAATTCTTCTCTTGTATTCACGACTGTCGTTTCTAAACCGGTTTCATCATTTGCAAAAAAATCAATCACCTCTTTGATATGGTCAACACCATAGACATTCAGCTTATTGACCATGCCCGCTTCTTTTGCATTCACTTTCGGAACAATTAAACCTTTGAATCCTTCTTTGCGTGCCTGTATTGCGATCGGCAATGCTCCTTTTATCGAACGGATCGCACCATCGAGGCTTAGTTCACCCATGATCACATAATTTGCAAGCGCATCTTTATTTTCTATTTGCTCAGATGCTCCCAAAATTCCCAAAGCGATCGGAAGATCAAATGGAGTTCCGCTTTTTTTAATATCTGCCGGCGCCAGGTTGACTACTACTTTTGTTCTCGGCATTTGATAGCCGTTAGTTTTAAAAGTACTTTCTACCCGTTGCAAACTTTCTTTGACAGCATTATCCGGCAAACCGACTATCATCGGGTCTTTACCCGACGCGGAAAGCCAGTTCACTTCTATGGTGATGGTAATTGCCTCCACACCATATACAGCGCTGCCAAAAGTTTTTACGAGCATGATTTGAAGATAGAGAAAATAAACCGATCAGTAATTAACAGCTGGAAGGATGCGATAGGATTGCTGGTTTACTTACCTTTTCTTTTGAAATAATATACCTCTCTTGGAGTTGACATGAAAGTTAAAGTAAACGAATTGCGGGTAAAATCCGATATATAACCGATGATCAACGAAGTTTGTTTGGTGTCAGGATTAGTGGCATTCATCCTGATCTTTCCATCTGATAATTTCCAATCGCCGGAAGTATAGCCCCTGGTGCCGAAACCCCAGTACATATCGCCGTCATCATTTAACTCGAGACCTCCGCCATTCATCGTCCAAGCGCCTGTCAGTAATGCGGTAGTAGGCTCAAGGGAATTGTTACTATTTGTATGGTTATTAGTATTTCCGCCGTCGTCAATTTTGGGTATTTCACCTTTCACTTCCTGGCCCTTGTCCGGATCTGGGGGTGCAACGCCACCGCCATCATCTTCCGGTTTTTTTATGTTGTTCCCGGGTCCATTCTTTTCTGCTTCAAGTTCTTTTTTATAGTCAACGTATAAGAGAAGTTCCTTTAAGTCAAAAGGTCTATCGTATTTTTTAGAAAGAGCTTGTGCAATATCTTCTGCTTCTGTTGCGGCCCGATCCTGCATGTTTTTTTCCATATCTAAAAACTGCTCGCTGTCTGCCATCATCTTTTTTCCTTTTTCGACATCATCCTCTTCTGATTCTATCAGGGTAATAACAGATTTAAAAAAAGCCTTTGTCTTTTTTTCTTCATCCTCCAGATTTACCAGTGTCCTGTTGAGCATTGAGCGAAACCCTATATCTATATTTTCATTTTTTTTTATGATCTCCTGGATATCTTCTTTTAGTTTATTTACTTCGCTGAACAAATCTTCTTTAAAGGCAGTGAAAACGGGTACCGATCCTGTAAGCCCTTTTTCCTTAACAACGTTGGATATTTTTTCATTGTATTCCTTTGACAGGGACATCGTCGTTTTGTAATAAATATTTTCTGTCGATACAAAAGATTGCCAGGCGCTAACAGTAGCCTTTTCTATTTCAAGTTCAGACGGCGCTGATTTTTTATTAAAACCAAGAAAATAGATAGCGGTTGCACCCAGCACAGTAGTGATAACCGGGAAAACTATTTTATGAAGAAGTGTGGAAGGAGCTTCTGACGCCATATAGGGTGGTTTTTGAACCTACAATTTACAATTTTGATGAGAAGTAATAAAATTCGTTTGTTATTTTATACCAAAAAATGTGTTACTGGTTATATCTCCGGGCAATGTAAGTAGTATAGGGTGATGTTGTCAGTTTCATGGAAAAACTGTTGGCGGTGATGTCAGAAATATCATACACCCATTTATTGCCGGCGCTAAAATAATATGTGGCATACTGGTACAATTGATTGTTTGTTAGCTGCCATGTTCCATAGGTACTGTCCCTGGCGCCATCGGCCCTCGTGAAGTACATGTATAGTCGGCCATCGTCATAATGATAAATATACCAGCTCTGGTCTATAAGCCAGGTGCCTACTAGTGATTGCCGGTCAATTCCATTAGCCACCTCCCGCCCCCGGTTGAGCAGCGTGTCAGTATCCGGTTTCTTAAAAGCCAAAAGATCAGATGAGGAAAAGTTGTAGTGATATTTATCAGACAGCGCTTTGGCGATATCCCGGATCTCGTTGATAAACCGTTCGTCAAGGTCTTTTACATCAACCTGGAAACGATAGAGCTCATCATTTAGCTTTTGCCCCTGCTGCTCTTGCGGCACATCATTCAGTATTGATTCAAAATTGTCAAGATGAATCTTGTATTTATTCTTCCATTGCTCTTTAGCCGCAAGCCGTCTTTTCAGCAACGATAAAAACATAGGGTCAATATCATTTGTTGCTATCAATCCTTTGATATCATTAAAAAATTTATCCAGTTCCTCCAGTGTTGCCTCCTTATAATTTTTAAAGCGGGAAGTGCTGTAATTAGCCGCCAACGTTTTCCAATTTTTCGTAAACATGTTTTCAGTGGCAACATAATTAGGCCATGCCGCAACAGTAGCTTCTTTGGTAAAAAGCATTTGTTCTGCAGAAGAACGGCCGCCTGAATGAAATCCCAGGAAATAAACGATTGTGCTGGCCAATACTGTAGTGGTAACTCCTACGACAATATTCCTGATTGGCTGCGTATTGCTACCGGATCCGCCTGAAGTCGCCATACCTTTATATTTTAATAAGGCATAAAAACAGGACAAATATATTTACATTCCTGTCATAAAATCTGGTTCGTTGTACCAATTTATTACTTTAGAAAACAGTTTGTCCTTAACGTCCAGCTTCGGAAACTGTGCCCTGGAACAGAAGAGAAACTGCAGGATCAGCGATCACCCGGTTTATTTTTTCCTTAACCCGGATCAAGAATTGCTGCGTTGATTTTGACACTTCAAGCGTTTCCCGGACCAGTTTTCCGGACGTTGTTCGCAATTGGATATCCAAAGGAAAAGTGAACGGCTTGCTTTGGGACTGCTTTATATTCAGTAAAACCATTTTATTTTTTGCATCATAATTCCACTGAATAGTAAGCTTAGGCAACCCGGGAGAGTATAGCCATTGATCGAAGAATACGCTAAGGTCTTTTCCTGACTCATTCTCGCATACCTTTTGAAAATCCCTTGTATCGGCGTTTTTGCCGGCATACGCAGCATAATAACTGCGGATTATTTTATGAAAAACTGAGTCGCCAAGTTGCCGGCGCAGCATGTGCAATATCCATCCGCCTTTCTGATAGCTGTTTGTATTGAGTAATTTCATCAGAGGAGAAACGGAATCCACGACCGGAAGATCAGACTCATTCGTAAAATCAATGATCTCGTTGCGGTCTTTTCTCATTTCGGTATTCAAACTGTCCTTTCCGTATTTGGATTCTATATAAATATGTGTGAGATATGTTGCGAAGCCTTCGCTTAACCAAAGATGCGGGAAACTTTTTTCGGTAGCCATATCACCAAACCATTGGTGCACTATTTCATGAGCGAACAAACTTTCTATGTTTTGAAAAAGAGCCGCCGATGTCTCTTCATAAAAAATTGCACTGGCGTTTTCCATGCCACCGAAAATTGTCTTTGATTGAACATTCGCCAGCTTTTCGTAGGGATAGGGTCCGATATAAGAAATAAAAAATTTCAGGATCGATGGCGCTACCGAATAATTCCTGAAACCGGGCAAGCTGTCCTGTTGATACACCCAGGCGCTTACAGGAATACCTGCAGGGCTATCGGCATAGGATTTCACGGCGAAGTTTGCGACACCTATTACCATCACCTTCGTTGACAAAGCGGCATCTTCTTTCCAATGCGTCACTCTTTTGCCATTGTCTATTACCCTCTCTTCTGTTTTTACACCATTGGATACAACGCTGTATTGTGAAGGAGCCGTGACAATAAACTCAAAGCTTGCTTTATCATCCGGCCTGTCTATACATGGTATCCACTGGTGAGCACGGTCGGGCCAATTGTCTGCAAAGAAAGTTTTGTCCCCATATTTATTTTTTGAAATGATGAGTCCATCAGCCGGGACACCTTCGTAGAGGATCTCATAAGTTCGTACTTCGTCTTTCTTTGCAGGAATAGAAAGACGAAGGAACAGGCTATCCTGACCATGAGCGGAAGATACCGCTTCACCTTCACGTAAAGCACGATAAGCGATCATACCTTTCCCTTTTTGATTTCTTGAGGTGAGATTCAGAAAAAACTGATTTGTATTTTCCAGGAACTTTACTTCAACAAAAGCTTTCCCCTTTATCGTATCCGACTGATCTGATAGTTCTATTTCAAATTTATAATGCAGTACATCAATATTGCTTTGTGACTCCGCAATAAGTGAAACAACAATGAATAATATTGAGGCTAAAAATTTTTTCATGAATTACTCCTTTGTGAAGATCTTGTCCGGCCTTAGTGTTGCTTCCTGTATCCGGTTCTTTATTTTTTTTAACGGCAGAGGTTTAGGCATCTTAGGCGGATCCATGTTTTCATCAATATCGCCAAAAAAATTAATGGCTTTCATTGCGATCATGGGGTTAGTGTATTTGTATTTAGCAGAAAAAAAATCGATCATCTGCTTTAAACTGAAATGCTGCAATAGAAAATATATATCAATAAAATCCTTCAGCCTTTTGCCGCTTTGAATAATAGCATGAAACTTCATAGCTGCAATATCCTCCTTGCTGAAAAAGCTAATACCTTCTTCTGTAATCGGCGGATAAAGCAGTTCATAGTCATGCCGGATAAAATCTGTTTTGATATTATTGACCAGGCAAATAATTGTGCCCTTACGCCTGAATATTTCTTTCACATCATATTGCTTGCCAAGTAACTCAATAATAGCACCATCATCAAACTCCTTTTTAGTAAAAAGGTCAATATCAATTGAATTTCGGTGTCCCAATTGAAGGGATAGTGCTGTACCACCGACCAAATAGAAATTCTTCAATTCAGGAACTGCCTGTAACCTCTGAATTAATTTGAAAGTTTCAGGAGCAATAATAAGTGGGTCTTTATGCAGCATGTAAAAAACCGGAATTGAGAAAAAACCTTGCGAACTCTTTATCCCTTTCATCCAACTGAGCGCTCCACTCAATAGTTTCAAGAATCTGCTCCCTCTTATAGTAATTGACCATATTCCGCCACTCTTCAAGATTTCCCATTTGGAGGACCCTTTCAATAACTATTTTGTAAGATTTATCATAACTAAATGTACTAAGATCATATTCCCAGAGAAGGGCGTCGTTGATAATATGAGGCCTTTTTTTTTCCATTTATTTCAATGTAAATATAACATTTTTAAGCCGGATAACCGATTGAAAACATCTATGACTACTGTAAAAATGTGACCGAAATTCAACAACTTCTGCAGATCACAACTTCTCCAGCATATCCACCACTTTTTCCCGCTTTAAGATGACATAACCAATACGATCGTTGCTTATACCTTCCCTTAGCTGGTAAGTAAATTCAAGCTGATCATCTTTTATGTTGGTTTCAAAATACCGGAATGAAATGTTCGGATAAGCTTTCAAATCCTCGCCTATCTCGTATAAATGAGTAGAAAGAATGAACAGCGAGTTTTTAATTTTTATCAGTCCCTTGATAACGGCCAATGAACATTTCATGGCGTCCTGTACATTCGTCCCTTTGAATAGTTCGTCGATCAGCACCAGCCACTTTTTACCATTGTTTATTTTCTCGATCGTATTCTTTATCCGCTGCACTTCATTAAAGAAAAAACTTTCTCCTTTAGCTATGTTGTCCACGACATTGATATTGCTTAGCAACCCATCAAACAAAGTAAGTTTCATTTCTTTTGCCGGCACACCCATACCGATATGCGCAAGGAATACAGCAGAGCCAACTGATTTTATCAGGGTACTTTTTCCCGCCATATTAGCCCCGGTTAAAAAAAGAAAATTATTTTCCGGATTCATCTGCAGATCATACGCAACGGGGTTGGGTATTAGAATATGGTATAAACCTCTTGCTTCAACCAATGGTGTATTTTGTTCTTTAAATTCAGGAAAGGAAAGATCATACGTTTTCATGGCGACTGCCATCGAATACCAGGCATCAAGCCTGCTGAATGTATCCATTAATTCAAGCGTATTGGACCTGTATCTGCCCCGAAGGTGATAAGCATAATATAAATTTTGCCGGGTTGAAAATTTTTCACCTCTATTAGTTTGAGAAAGTTGCGCAAGAGGCGGGTCCTTTAATACCTGCGTGATCCTGTCAATGTAGATCCTGATACCGAGTGGCAGATCGAGGTCTTCTAACAAGCTTGCTATGTTTTTTATGCCGCGATAAAAATCTGCAAAATGAGCGACAGAATATTTCACCATGGAATAGTCAGCGCTATGAAGCCATTTGTAAAGTACGCTGTTGAAAGAGGTCAGGTTCTGGCTGATCGGGTCCAATGGATAATCAAGAAATTTATCCATTACCAATATAGTACCGTTGGTGATGTCTTCGGGCCAGTCTTTCACATGCTCCATCAAGGTGCGGATGACTTTCTGTATGCCCAATATTTTTTTCAGGTCGTCATGTGGTTCGGTAAAAAATTTCCGCAACCATTCTTTGCCACCGAGTGTTCTTGTAAAGTTCAGCTTATGAAAAATAGAAAATTCCTCTTCCAGGTGAAAGATCGAAATATCGCTGAATGATGTTTTGTCTATCTGCATGGTGAGTGGTGAGCGGTTAATGGTAAGTGACAGGAATTTGGCTTATTAAACACTCACGGTTTTATCTGTCAAATTTTAATCTTTGTCCTTTCTTTGATTCATCCCATGTTCCGTTTCCATAAACTAAATTACCGCTTACAAAAGTATGTGTGATCCTTGCCGGGAACTCAAACTCCTCTAACGGACTCCAACCGCATTTATATAAAATATTATCTTTTGTGACTTTGATTTTTTGATTCAAATCAACGATAACAAGATCGGCATAATAACCTTCGCGGATATAGCCTCTTTCTTTTATTCGAAAACAATCGGCAACGGCATGGCTCATTTTCTCCGCGATCTTTTCAAGTGAAATCCTGCCTTGCTTATAGTAATGAAGCATCATTAGTATAGAATGCTGTACTAATGGAAGACCAGCGTGAGCTTTTTCATAGTGCGACCTCAGCCCTTCCCTCTCTTGCTTCGCCTTGCTCGCAATGACAGGAGAGGGGGTCAAAAAACCTTCCGTATTTCGATGAAATCCTTTTTCTTCCAGCGTATGCGGCGCATGATCGGTAGCGATCACATCAAGGCGGTCATCCAAAAGAGCTTTCCAAAGAGCTTCTCTGTTATGGCCGGCCTTGATAGCGGGGTTACATTTTATTAAGTAGCCCAAATGGCTATAATCATCGCTGGTAAAATGTAAATGATGCACACATACTTCAGCCGTGATACGCTTTTCTTTTAATGGCACCATGTTCGTAAAAAGTTGCAACTCTTTTTCCGTGGTGATGTGAAGAATATGTAATCGTGTGTTATACTTCTTAGCTATTTGAATAGCATAAAGCGAAGACGCATAACAGGCGTCTTCATTTCTTATTACCGGGTGATCTGCGGCTGTCAGTGTTTTACCGGCTGCCTTTATTTTCGCAAGGTTTTCCCGGATGATCCTCTCGTCCTCGCAGTGCGTCGCGATCAGCACTTCGCTTTCACGGAAAATTTTATCCAGCGTCTTTGGATTATCCACCAGCATATTTCCCGTACTGGAGCCCATGAATATCTTGACACCGCAAACATCTTGTCGTTTATCATTGGTCTTTAAAACCTCGTCAGCATTATCATTCCCGGTTCCCATAAAAAAAGAATAGTTGGCAAGCGAGGTAGCCGCGCCGATCTTGTATTTATCTTCCAGCAGTTCCTGCGTCAACGCATTGGGGATCGTGTTCGGCATTTCCATGAAGCTGGTGACGCCACCCGCCACTGCAGCTTTTGACTCCGTATATATAGTTGCTTTGTGTGTAAGCCCCGGCTCACGAAAATGGACCTGGTCATCAATAGCGCCGGGAAAAAGAAATTTACCTTCGCCGTTTATCTCCGTAACATTTGTTCCTGTTCCTGAAATCTGTGGTGACAGCTTGTCAATCCGGCCGTTTTTTATCAACACATCTGCATTGATTATCCCGCCTTCATTGACCACCTGTATATTTTTTATAAGATATATTTGCATAATTTGCTGACCGGATTAATCCATAACTATGCAATTTAAAAAAACCATTCTAAGACTAACCGTATTTCTTTTTCCTTTTGCCGCTACCTCACAAACAACTTATTTGCCGCAAGGTGATAAACAAAATATCCTCCTTGAACGACTTGAAATAAAAAGCAAGGCAGACTCAATTCTTAATTTTTCAAAGACAAGGCCTTACAGCAGAAAAAATATTTTTTTCAAAGAAATAAATTTATACGGGCTGACCCAACATCCTGTAAACAATGAAGAAAATCCGATCCTTGTTAAAGACACTGCACTGGCAAGGCAATTATCAATGTCAAAAGTTGATATGTACAACCTGAAAAGTGCCGTACTGAATAACCAGGAATGGTGGGCAATGCTCCCGGAGGAGTCCGGCCACCAGAATTTGCCAGTAAAAAACCTATCTGGAAAAATTTTTATAAAACCCCGGCCAATCTTTATGAAGTGCATGTCAAAGATTTTGATCTCATCGTTAACCCGGTTTTTCAATATGTCTTATCTAAGGAAAAAGATAATGATCAAAGCCTCTTTCTAAACTCGAGAGGATTGACTGTAAGAGGAAGGATCGCCAATAAAATAGGTTTCTCCGCTTATATCACAGACAACCAGGAACGTGACCCAATGTATGTGCAGCAATGGACCAATGATCGTAAAGCAGTTCCCGGTGCGGGTTTATATAAAACTTTTAAAGCGGCCGGTGGTGTTGATTACTTCGATGCACGTGGTTATTTTACTTTTAATGCCGCCAAATACATCGACGTCACTTTTGGGTATGACAAAAATTTTATCGGCAATGGTCACCGCAGTTTATTTCTCAGTGACTTCAGCAACAGTTATCTTTTCCTGAAGCTGAATACAAGGATCTGGAAGATCAATTACCAGAACCTTTTTATGGAACTGCATTCAGCGCATATTCCCGGCGGTGATAAACTGATCGGGAGAAAATATGCAGCGCTGCATCACCTCGATGTGGCCGTTACCAAATGGATGAATATTGGCTTGTTTGAAGGAATAATATTCGGACGTAAGGATCATTTTGATTTCAGTTACCTGAACCCTGTCATTTTTTATCGCTCCATTGAATTGCAGAACGGAAGCTATGATAATTCTGTTGCAGGCCTTGATATCAAGGCAAATATTGCTCATCATTTCCAGGTATACGGTCAACTGTTGCTGGATGAGTTCAAATTGTCAGAGATAAAAGCAGGCAATGGATGGTGGGGAAATAAATACGGGATACAGTTAGGCGCTAAATATATTGATGCATTCACTATAAAAAACCTTGATCTGCAGATCGAGATGAACAAGGTAAGGCCCTTTACCTATTCCCACAATGACTCGGTGGCGAACTATACACATTACAATCAACCATTGGCTCATCCATTGATGGCAAACTTCTCCGAATTCATTGCCATTGCCCGTTATCAGCCGGCGCCTAAATGGCTGGTGCAACTTGAGGTCATGGCTTACAAACAAGGAAGAGATTCAAGCGGTCGCAGTTATGGCAGTAATATCTTCTTGCTGAACATACCGCCCTACCGTATCGGCGACTATGGATATGACATTGGTTCTGGTTGGCAAACGAATGTCACTTATGCATCATTATTGGTCTCTTATGAACTAAAAGAAAATCTTTTCCTTGAATTGTTTGGTGTGCGCCGCAAACAGGAAACAAAGACACCTCCTATTACTTCCATGAATACGACCATTATTTCATTTGGTGTGAGATGGAATATGCATCGGAGAGAGTTTGATTTTTAAAACACCCGGAATGCCCGACAAAATCTGATGGTAGTACAGAAGCTCACAAAAAAAAGAAATGTATTGCTACCGGCCTGATTAAATCTGCAAGTTCTCGTGAATTTTCTTATTTCGAATTTCGTACTTCAGACTTCGGGCTTCAGGCTATCCCTCAATATGAATACTAAACACGATCATCCTCGATTGTATCTTATCAAACACGCTGGAATAAATAAGACTTGGGTCGCGGGCATGAATGTTGGGAATACCGTTGCTAAGTTTTATTTCAGGAGAAAGAATAAATTGCTGAAAGAAAATATTGAAACCTAATCCGAGCTCAATACCATAATCATATTTTTTAATCTTTACCAGGTCTTCTGATCTTTTTGTCCGGGCATTACTGGCAAGGTCTATATCGCCCTTCATCCCAGCCATCATATACACACGAAAATTACCGATGCGATCCGATTGCAACTTAACCTGCAAAGGAAATGAAACGGTAACTGATTCAATTACTTTGCTGACATCTGTCAATCCATCGCCGTCAGGATATTTAAGCGTGTAAAAAATGTTGCGGGCAGTAAAATGTAATATCGGGTTGAAACGAAGCTGAAACCTGTCGGACAATCTTGCTGTAGCCAACAAACCTAACCCGAAGCCATAAGAATTGCCCGGCTCCGCAACATATACACTATCATCCTCCAGGAAACGTGGATGCAATTCCGTTTGAAAACGGGTGATGCTGCTTCCTAAAGTTATACCGAAATAATATGGCTTGGAATCATGATCATATAAATTCAGGTCCCTTGGCTGCGCCTGCGAAGTATGAGCAAAAAGCAATAAACCAAACAGTAAAAACGATCCGGTTCTCAATTCAAAGGCTTTCTTCCGGTGTAGATGCAACATATTCCTAAGCTTAACGATTTATACCCGGTATCGCAATAACCAAGTTTGTTTAAAATATCAATAAAGTTCCGGCGTTCGGGAAAAGCATTGGCCGATTCACACAAATACTGGTAAGCTTCTTTATTCTGCTTGAACCATCGGGCCACCTGCGGTGCAACTATTTTCATGTATAAATTGTACAAGCCCCGCACTGCTGTTTGTCTTGGTTTTGAAAACTCAAGGATCACTAATTGAGCGCCGGGTTTCATGACCCGCAGCATTTCAAAAAGGCCTTTTTCAAGGTTTTCAAAGTTCCGGACACCAAAAGCCGCCATTACGGCATCAAACGTATTTTCACCAAAATTTATTGCCTCGGAATCTCCTCTTAACAAGTTGATCTTGTCTCCAAAATGTTCTTTATCAACCTTCTTTCTTCCCTCCTCCAGCATTTGTTGCGATATATCAATGCCAACAACATGATCGGGATTTAGCAATTTACAAGCCATGATCGCCATATCGGCTGTGCCGGTAGCGATATCGAGTATCATTTTGGGGTCGTCCTTTTTAAATCGCCTGATCGCCTTTTTTCTCCAGCCAATATCGGTGCGTGCAGACAGAAAACGGTTCATCACATCATAGCGGCCTGCAATACTATTAAACATATCCGCCACCTGCTCTTTTTTGCCTTGTGATGATTCCTTGAAAGGGATAATATGATCGTGAGGTAACGGGTCGCTCATGGTTGCGGCAAAGGTAAGGAAGGTTTGAAGTTTCGGGTTTGAGAGTGGGATGGTGATTTTTTTGGAGCAAGCTGTATTGCTATCCTGAGCTTGTCGGAGGATCATCGTCCCTTGCGACGCTCCGGTTATCGTTCGGATCTTTACTCAGCATCTTGGGTCGCAGTTTACCCAGAGCGGAGCGAAGGATCATTCACTGCGTTGTCTGCTAATTCTATTGAGCAATATTCCAATTGCAGGATTTTTGCGCTGCCTTTTTATTCCGTATCAATTCCCTCAGTTTATAAATAATCAAATCGCTTTGCTATTCTTCAATGCTTTTTAAAATACTGCACTTCTCTTTCGTGTTTTTCCGCAGCAGCACGGGAGCTGAACGTTCCCAGGTTTCTTCGTTTACCCGTCTTTGGATTTTTCTTACGTGAGTAAAGACGATATTCCCCGGATTTTAATTTGCGTATCATAAGTTTTTTATAACTGGTAAATCAATGAATGTGCCATAAGCTTTCTCATTATCTTGCAGCCAATGGAAATACTTTCTTCAAAGTACCTGATCAGTAATACTGATTACAAGCAATGCCCGAAACCGGACAGACCTGAGTATGCATTTATCGGCAGAAGCAATGTAGGCAAGTCTTCACTTATCAATATGCTTTGTAATAATAAGAACCTTGCAAAAACATCAGCGGCTCCCGGAAAAACACAGCTTATCAATCATTTTGAAATTATTTCAGACGATAAGAAAAAATGGTTCCTGGTAGATCTTCCCGGTTATGGTTATGCTAAAACTTCACAGCGCGACCGCCGGCGCTGGGAACAAATGATAGAAAATTATATCCGCAAAAGAGAAAACCTTGTTTGCCTGTTTGTATTGATCGATAGCCGGCATGAGCCGCAGCGGGCAGACCTTGATTTCATTAATCAACTTGGGAAGTGGGAAATACCTTTCGTACTGGTTTTTACCAAAGCAGATAAGAATAAACCCGGAGCAACCAAAAGAAATGTGGGAATCGTTTCTACTGGCATTGGGTGAAAACTGGAAAACCCGCCTCCCCACTTTGTTACATCGGCAACAAACAAAGAAGGAAGGGAACCTTTGCTTGATTACATTGATCAATTGAACAGTGGATTTAAAAAGTTATGACGCTATATATAAGGAAATTACTTTGGATGGTATAAAATTTATCGCTTATTTTGCGGCGGATTGGCACTTATTTTATGAAAAGAAAAATCTTATCTGAACAAAACTTGGTGGTTGTACTGTTTCTTTTGGTACTTGGTCATTTTTTCTTTCGCCCAGGAAGCTTCTAAAAACAGTCGAAAAAACATTATTAGACAAATACCCATCTGCTTGCTACTTCACTTAACCAGGGTAGCCGACCCGCAAGTAGAAGCAAAACGCAGCCTCATCGGTGTCACAATTTCGATAATCAATAAATACCTTGCTTACGGTATTTCACCCCGGACGCCGTTGTATAGCTTCGAAGAAAAATTAGTATGTACAAATTTCTTCTTTGGAGCAGCGCTAATGATCTCCGGTTTTAGCTATTCACAGGATACCACGAATAACACACTTCGCAGTTCTGATTCTATAGAAAAAATTACCGATCAACGGCAATCTTATCAAGACAGCCTGCAGAAAGCGGATAATAGATAGAATGACGAAGAGGAGCACCGATTTTTTTGTCCAATATCAAAAAGCAACAAAGAGAAAAACAAAAAAGGCAAGCTATCATATATATAGCACTGGGTGTATTTTTTCTTATTGTATTGATAGTTGGGTTAAGACGAAGAGTGAAGAAGTAGAGAGAGATGTTTTCTTCTGCGAAGATTTTCCCCGCAATTGTCATTGAAGTTTCCGGATCACTTGTCTAGTTCACTACTTTATTGGCGCAACTGCTACTGGCAAAAGCTTCAGGTTTAGCTTTGAATGCAAAACCCATCCCCAGGATATATCCCATTGCTTCTTTGAGTGCATCATTACTTTTGAAGTGTGGGTTGGTATTGATGTCTGCATGCACTTCCATATCTACATTGTAAACGGTGAACAGGTTGCATAGCTCGTAAGCGATCTCAATACTTTTAGCTACTTCCATCAGCATTCTTTCTTTGATGGTGAATTGCTGTCTTGTTTTTTCATTATGAATAAACATAAATCCTCCATGTCCTTCACGTAAAAAAACAATAACGGTAGCAAATTCAGTTTCTTTTCCTTTCACCTGGGAATCTGTGCCGATACAGACCTTTAGCCTGAAACCTGCAGCTGTCTCGCGTTTGATGGCATTCTCGACAGCCTTCAGGATCGGGATTTCAATCGGGTCGCCATTAAATTTTCTCCAACGCATAAAAAAAGAGGTTTTCCCAAGATAGGGAAAAACCTCTTATTAGCAAAAGGGGAACGGATTATTGCCCGCCGTAGCGGACTGGAAAGCGTTTATTGGCGAATAAATTTATCGGTCCATTGTTGTTCACCATCTGAAAAACGGATCAGGTATATTCCATTGGAAATACCACCAAGATTTATGGTATTAAGGCCATTGGCCAATTTCCCTTTGTTGATTATTTTTCCATTCATATCCATGATCATGTACTTATAATCGCCGGGGCTGTTTATTGCAATGCTGCTTGAGTGGATAATCGTTCCTGTCAACTGTGGCCGCGGCGATCCATTTTGGTTAATGGTAACAACATTTGAATAATATTGGCGGCCGCTATTGAGTGTCACGCTCAACCTGTATTGGGTCGATGAAAGATTATTCGGGCGATAGATATAAGAACGGACATCATTGGATGTTTGTATAAGTTGCTGAAAGTTTCTTCCGTCCGTTGATATCTCTACTATTTGCTGCGTTACCGGTTCATCGGCTTCAATGATCCAATTTAAATCATGCTTATCTCCATTCAGTCTGCCCTGCAGCTCTAGTTTTTGCAATGCCAGTGTAGTACCCGGAGTGGAATGTGCAAGCAAAGAATAAGAACCGATACTTGCGTAAGCCGGTGCGTACATGTTACCTTTCCCTTCAACTTTTAAATAATATATTCCTGCATTCAGATTAGTGTCTATTACCGAACTCAGGAGTGTGCCGGGATTATAACTATTAAGCATTGTTTGGAAAGCATTATATAATGTAACCTGCATATCCAGATCGGAGCCGGAATTACCTGTCCCTACGTTGTAGGGAACTGCATCTAACTGGAAGCGTCCATTGGCAGGCAGAGTAAACGTGAACATATCCTGGTCAGTATTCCCTTCTATGATACCGCTTACATTGAATTGATCACTGAAAAAACTGGCTAAAGTTGCTCCGGAAAAAGTGTTACTATGGTCATCGGTACGATAAGTAAAACCATTGGTACCGGAAGTGATAATATCCAGGTCGCTTTGCATATTCGTACAGCCATAGGAGTTGGGGCCATTGTTCCATAAAGTAAAATTTCTGTAATAGCCAACACCCATGATCGGCGCCCATCCGATCTCACCGCTGCCCTGACCAGCATAGTAATCACTTAGTTTATTGCAACTGGCATCATAAGAAGCCTGGTGATATAGGCCAAGCGTATGACCTGCCTCATGCGAAGAAGCTTCAGCAATATTTTTTACATTAAAATTCAGTAATTGAGAAAAGACAAAACACGGATTATTATCACCCCATGTAAAGGAGCCGACAAAAGCTACACCACCTGCTGCGCCATACCAACTGGAAGAAACTGTAATGATCACTCTCATTCTTCTATTAAGCGGTGCAGCCAAAAATTTTGTGGAATCAGTAGTGATGTTGACGTTGAATGGGCGATAATCTTCCGCAACACGATTGAATACTTCGGTAACCTGGGAATTATCCAGCCCCGACGCTCCGCAGGCGATGGGGCCGTTATAATTCCAACTGGTACCGTTGACAGTGTGCCCGTCGAAATCGAGAAAAATCACTGCCTGGGCGGAAGGATAGCTGCTTAAAAAGGGAACTTGTGTGCTTGCTACCATCGCGCTGCTCACTAACAACGCCATGATAATGGTTCGGATACGGATACTTGTTTTCATAAAACAAGGCGGATTTGGTTTTTCAATAGGTACTGGATAAAAACGGGTTCAGAAAAAAACTTTATTCATTGACTAAGTCATAAAAATTCTTCTTTATTAATATATATTGATCGTTTTGGTTTTCTAATACATAAAGGTCTCCATGCTGAAAGCTGATAATCCTGCCGGTAAATTTAACGGTGCCGTTGGGTTGGGTGGAAGAGGACAGGGTTAAGGTGGCACCGTTAAAATTGCCGGAGCGTATCACTACGCTATGAATATTATTATCATCTGCTTTGGAAACTACCTTGCCATCAAACCTGCTTAGTTCACGTTGACCAAGTTTGAGGCTTACACTTTTACCATTTTCGGCGCTAATCAAACCTTGAAGGTTGTATATATCAACAGGAATTTTATCGGGAAGATCAGTAAATAACTTAGGCTTGTTCAGATCGGGTTCATTGATCGGGATACTGTTCTGGGCAGAAACAGTATAATGGGTAAACAACACAATAAGGCAAATGCCTGGCAGTTGCAGGAGTTTCATGGGATATTTTTTAAAAATACAAATGGGTAACTTACGGTAACGGATTTCTGTCTGTTACAGTCTTCAGTGGGGACGGTGAACAAATATTTTAAAAAACTTTCAGCACGTCCAAGTGAAGGAACAAAAAAAAATTAACAATGAGGGCTAGTACTGCCATCCAAATAGTAAAACTTCTAAGCCTTGTAAAAATTAGTACTGCCCCGTGCTTAGTAAAACCAACGTGCAAGCATCCATAGTTTCAATATTATTTCGTCGTGCAAGATTTTCCAATTCGCTGTTTTCCGCGCCTGGATTGAATATTAGCCGTTTTGGTTTTAACGAAATTATATAATCGTAATATTCCGTTTGATGAACACGGTTGAGATAAAGTGTGATCGTATCAACATCTTCAAATATTTTTTTTTCTTTTTCTATGTTTACATCGGCGACATGTGCATTTCTTTTACCGATAGCTACTACCGGGTGTTCGTACATGCGCAATCGCTGTATTGCAAGATAACTATAGCGGGCAGCATTGGCAGAAGCTCCCAGAACAAGTGTTTTCTTCTTTTCCATAATAAGTATAAAGTTATACTAACACAAGTAAAGAAGCTTTGTTCGTAATCCAAAACGACGGCTCTAAAACAAACGATAATCTCTTCGGGGAAGGTTCCGGATGATTTGCTGAAATGCATTTTTAAGGATCGGGTACTTGAAAACAAATCCTTCCCGCAATGCTCTTGCAGGCACTACCCACCTGCTTTTCATCATCAGTTCGGTTTCGGTACCAATAAGAAAAGCTCCTGCTTCCAGCATCCACGTTGTCGCAGGCAAACCAAACCTATGCCCGGTCGCTTGCCGCAATGTTTTCATAAAACTGTAATTGGAAACGACATTTGGAGCCGCACAGTTGTAAATGCCGACAGCGTCTTTATTTTCATACAACCATTCTATCATACGGGACAAGTCTTCTTCATGTACCCAGCTGAACATTTGCTTGCCGCTACCATGTTTACCTCCAGCCAAAATTTGCAAAGATTCAAATAAGGAGTGATAACGCCTCCCTTACCTAAGACAATAGCTGATCTTAAAGCAATCTTTCTTGTGGCAGATGTTGATTGCTCAAAAAAAGTTTTTTCCCATTGCTTGCAGACCTGAACTGAAAAGTCAAGATCCAGATCCTTGTACTTTGCTGAATTTTTACCGTGAAATAGCTTTGTCAGCTGCTTATTCTTTTTATACCGGAGATGATCAATCAGGTTAAAGGGCATATTATCTTTTTTCCAATCGCTGATTGTGCCGATGATTTCATCATTGGGTATGGTCAAACTATTTTGATAAATTGTTGCCGATGACATATTGATCCATAATTCCGGGGGTCGGGAAGCAGTGCATATTCCCTCACCGATTGCCTTCGTAGCATTAATTCTGCTGTCAATTATCTCCTGCTTTTGCTTTTTATGATACCGGCAATTAACCGACTTTCCTGAAAGATTAATTACAAGATCAGCTCCGTTTATTTCTTTGCTCCACTCTTCCGTCAAATTTTTACCATCCCATTTTATATAACGAAGATCGTAGCCGTCTGAAGCGGTCAGCAGTTTTTGATTATAAGAATTCTTATGTATATCGCCTGATTGCCTGCCAAGGATGATGATCTCGTTATTCTTGCCAAAATATTTTACAAGTGACTGACCGATGAAACCCGAACCTCCTGCAATAACGATCTTTTTGTCCCTCATAAACTTTTAATTAATGAAACAGGTAACTCAAAAACAATGACAAGCAAATGATATTGATTATTACAACCGGCTTATGCGTGGCAATTATCGCTGCATATTTCATGCGTCTGAAATATTCTTTAGTGATTAAACAAGTGACCAGGACAAGACAAAAAAGAATTAGCCAATCCGGAAGCATGACGGCGGAGTTAATAAGCATAAGAGTTGACGCGAGCAAAACACAGACCAATGCAAGCACGGTCACCTGCCCGATGTATTCAAACGCTGTTATCCTGCCCAGAAATATTGCAAGGAAACAATTGATACCTATAAAAATGAAATGGGCAACTTGCAACTGCAAACTGTTTAAATGATAAAATGAAAGATGACTGAGAAAATGATCGTGTAATGGAAGAAGCATTAGAGAATTAAACACCAAAAAAAATGCAATGAAAATAGTTCTGTACAATGAATTGAACTCCGGGCTGCAATCAAATATTCCAGGACCGCATTTCCTGGCAACAATTACTTTTCGGTTGTATGAAATGAGCTTGTATGTTTTTTTCAGGAACCAATTAACCGGTTTAATATTCCCAATCCTACCTATCAAAGGTATTCCCTGGCCAAGTATCTCAAGCAATGCATCAATTCCATAAACAGTTCTGTTTGTAGCCGGATCAAATAATGGGATCTCATCTTTTCCCTTTTCGATATCAATCGCGGTTAACACGGAAGGGGCAGCTTTAGAAAATGCGATCCTGTTACGGTCATGCAGCAAACCGAACTTTACAAATAAACCAGAATACCACGTACATAACGGACAGTAATCGTCATAAAGTAATATTTTGTTATCAGTTTTCATTTTAGTTGGTTTTTAAACTTTCAGAAAACAATGAAACAATCATTTCAAATAAAAGCCGGAATGACCGGCTGTTTCATCCCTCTCCGCCAGGAGAGGGTGGGGGCGAGGCTATTTAAAGAGCTTTACCAGGTTGCCGACAAACCAGCTTTCCTCGGCCCTTATCATTACATCCAATGTCTTATCGGCCTGGCGTCCAAGCTTTTTTATGCTGCTTACCGTATCCACAAATGATTTGATATTCTTATCTCTCTTATCTCCCTCCACTTCTTCTAATTGATCCAGCAATTTCAGCATAGGTTCTAATTCTCTTTTCTTTCTTTCTTTTACAATTTGCTTTACTACTTTCCATATATCTTTTTCAGCAGAGAAATATTCTTTGCGTTCACCGGTTAATAATACCCTGTCCACAAGTCCCCAGTTGATGAGTTCCCTTATATTCATATTCGTATTGCCCCGGCTGATATTCAGTTGCTCCATGATATCATCCTGAGTCAGCGGATCAGGGGTGACAAGCAATAAAGCGTGTATCTGGGCCATAGTGCGATTAATGCCCCAATGCGTGCCAAAGGCGCCCCAGCTGCTGATGAACTGTTGTTTGGCTTCTGTGAGTTTCATGATTCAAAAATAATTCACAATTTTGAATTTTCAAAAAATATTGAAAGATTATTCGGGCTTTGCAAAAGTAATAGGTTGCCTTCTGAATGCATTTACCTTTTTACGATTCCTGATGGCGGGGATCCAGTTAGTAGACTGTTCTATCAGGCGAATGGCTTCCTGGTCAAGAGAAAATTCAACAGACTTGACGATACGTGGGTTTTTTACTTTCCCGGTTGTATCAACAACAAAGTCAACCATCACCTTCCCAAATTTATTCAGGCTTAGTGCACGGGAAGGAAATTGATAATTCTTTTCAAGATATTTTATCCATGCTTTAACTCCGCCTTTGAAGTCAGCCTCTTTGTCACCAGGCAAAGAATCCGAGAGATCCACTTGTCTTTTATATGAAGGGTCGTTATGATCAATTATTCTTACTAATGTCCCATTACTGTATTCCCTTTCAATTATTACAGCTAATGTATCGTCATAGGTGTACCAGTGACTGTCCTTTTTACCATTTAATGAATAACCGGATGAATCTATGATCCCGTTTTCATCATACCAGGCAAAATAACCGTTTGGAATTTTCGCCTCATTGTCCTTGTACGTTTCTACACTCATAAGCGTGCCTGTAAAATGATACATACTCCACCTGTAAGTCGTGTCGTCCAACTGCCGAACATATCCCATGTATTTTGCTTTATCAAGCTGGCATGGATTCCACAAACTATCGTAAACGTAGTAGGAGTCCTTTTCCTTTTTTGATTTCTGGCCTGTTGCGGGAGAAATGATAATGTAAAAAAATATGAAGAGCAGAGAAATTTTCATTGTGGTGGTTTAGGCGAAGACTAAAATACAATTTGTTAATAACATACCGAATTCGGAGTTAAATGCTTCTCTGTAACTTGCCGATATGAAAAAACTTGTTTTCATTTTCTTACTCTTTTTTATCACCGCAGTAAACGCCCAGTTCAAAACCTTCCGGTTTGCATTCCTTTCTGACACGCATATCGGCTCGCCTGATGGAAAGGCAGAGGAAGACCTCCGGAGGACTGTTGCAGATATAAACGAGATGACAGACATTGCGTTTGTTGTTATCACCGGCGATATTACTGAGCTGGGTACTGATGAAGAGATCAAAAGAGCCAAACAGATATTTGATGAGCTAAAAGTTCCATATCATATTATTCCCGGTAATCACGATTCGGGCTGGAGCGAAAGCGGTGGCGACGAATTCGCAAAAGTGTTCAGCAATGATAAATTCAGTTTTGAATTTGCCGGTATCCGGTTTCTTGGTTGTGCATCCGGGCCTTACCTGCGGATGAGTGATGGCCATATCCCCCGTGGCGCTATCAACTGGCTTGATAAAGAACTCAGTCATGTAAAAGCCCAACAGCCGGTTATCTTTCTTAATCATTACCCCATCGATAATAGTTTGGATAACTGGTATGAGATTACTAACCGTCTCCGTCATTATAATGTATGGGCGATCCTTTGCGGGCATGGCCATGCCAACAAGGCGATGAACTTTGAAGATATCCCTGCCGTTATGGGACGATCAAATCTTCGGGCCAAAGCAGAAGTTGGCGGATATAATCTTGTTGATGTAAGAGCCGACTCTTTACTATTTACTGAAAGAAGACCGGGAGTCGAAACGTTGAAGCCATGGACAGGCATAAAAATTGAAACCCGGCATTTTAATGTAAATAAAAAATTCAATCGCCCCGATTATAGCATTAATGAACAATACAAAAAGGTCAAAGAAAAATGGAGATATTCTTCTGCTGCGAACGTTATATCCACCCCGGCCGTTGATGGCGATAATGTGATCGTGGGTAACCAGGACGGAAAGCTGATCTGTCTTTCTTTAAAGAATGGTAAGCAAAAATGGAGCTATCAGACCGGGGGCGCCATTTTTTCATCGCCTGCTATTGCGAAGAACTATACGGTATTTGGTTCATGCGATGGCAAAGTTTATTGTCTTGATATAAAAAATGGAAAATTAAAATGGAGCAGGGAAACCGCGGCGGCTGTATTAGGTTGCCCGCTGATTCAAAATGATACTGTATTCATCGGAGGCAGTGATCATTCTTTTCTTGCACTTGATCTGCGATCAGGAAAAACGATTTGGGAATTTGACGGACTGGAAGGTCCCGTTGTTAGCACAGCATTATTGTATGAAGGAAAAATAATCTTTGGCGCCTGGGACAGGAATCTTTACTCATTAGATAAAAACTCCGGGTCGCTTTTATGGAAATGGAACAATGGTTCAACGGTCCGAAATTATTCTCCGGCTGCCTGTATTCCTGTTGCCCATGATGGAGTTGTTTATGTAGTAGCTCCTGACAGGTATATTTCAGCCATTGATGCAAACGACGGTAAAACGCTTTGGCGAAATAATGATGCTGTAGTTCGTGAGTCAATTGGCATTTCTGCTGATGGTAATTGGATCTATGGAAAGACTATGCAGGATACCATTGTTGCTTATGCAGCCAGCCATGAAAAACAATCAGCCGCATGGAAAATGCATTGTGGTTTTGGATATGAGCATGTTCCTTCTATGCTCATTGAAAAAGAAGGAAATGTTTTTTTTGGAACGAGGAACGGTGTAGTATATGCTATCGACCCCTCGACGCAACAAATTGTATGGGCACACAAGATCGACAACTCAATGGTCAACACGTTACGTGTTTTGGATAAACATCACCTCGTTGTGTCAACGATGGATGGAAAAATTGTTTTGCTGGAAGCAAATCAGGATTAATTTCGGTTTAGCTTCTTGCGCTAAACCGAAGTGGAAGATTTCTTATCTTTTTTGAATATGTTTTTCAACGAATGACCGAAGATGAAAACAATAATGGCAATGCCAAGTGAAATCAATCCTATTTTAATAAGTAACAGCGCCTGTGTATACGAGCCGTCAATTAACCTGATGAAACCACCAAAAGCCAAAAATGAAATGGCGGTCACCATCAAAAGAAGAGTCAGTGAGAATCGGTTCGGATCTTTTTCTGTCATATACTTACGAAAACGTGAAATGAATTAAATATTTTAACCTATCGCCTGTTTTTTTTTCGCTTTAAGGCTAAACTCCTACAACAAGAAAAAGTTATTAGAACCAGATTAAAAAAAAGCTGCTCAATCGGCAGCTTATATATCGCAAAAAATTCAAGGTGATCAAAGGAGCATAGTTATGGGGTTTTCAAGAAATTTCTTAAATGACTGGAGAAATGCTGCACCTGTTGCCCCATCCACACTGCGATGATCGCAGCTCATCGTTATTTTCATAACATTGCTTACAGCAAACTCATCTCCTTTCTTTACCACTACTTCTTTAATTCTTCCTACTGCCATGATGCAACTGTCCGGAGGATTAATGATAGCAGTAAACTCATCTATATCCATCATGCCGAGATTGGAAATTGTAAATGTATTGCCTGTAAATTCACTCGGTTGCAATTTTTTATTTCTTGCTTTACCGCTCAGCTCTTTACTTTCAGAGGCGATTTGTGGCAATGTTTTCTGATCGGCAAACCGAACAACCGGAACGATCAGGCCATCTTCAATAGCAACGGCAATACCAATATGTATATGCTGGTAGCGACGGATCTTATCGCCCATCCATGACGCGTTCACCGCCGGATGCTGACGAAGTGCAAGGGCGGTAGCTTTTACAACAAGATCATTAAAACTTATTTTGACCGGGCTTACTTCATTCAACTGCGTACGTGCTTTCATCGCATTGTCCATATTGATCTCCATCGTAAGATAGAAATGCGGCGCACTGAATTTACTTTCGCCTAATCTCTTCGCGATCACATTCCGCATCTGTGAGTTGGGAATATCTGTATATCCTTCTTCACCCGATATGACCGGTGTGAATACAGGAACAGCAGCTTTCTTTTCTGCAGCAGGTGCCGTAGCCGTTGTTGCAGCAGGAGTATAACTATCCACATCCGCTTTTACTATTCTTCCCCCATCACCCGATCCGGATAATTTGTTTATATCAATTCCTTTTTCCTTTGCTAATTTTTTGGCTAACGGTGAAGCTTTTACTCTTCCGTTTGTAGCTGAATGGTCGCTGGTTACTGGTTCCTCGCTGCTTGTTGCCCGGGAAGATTCGGTTTTGTGAGCAGATGCTTCCGACTTCTGACTTCCAGCTTCCGACTTCTGACTCCCGACTGCCGACTTCCCTCCTCCTCCTTTAGCTGCCGCAACAATTTTATCTACGTCTACCTTTCCTTCTTCTCCAATTATGCAAAGCAGATCATTGACAGCTATTGTCTCTCCTTTTTTTGCTCCCTGGTATAAAAGCTTTCCATTCTTATAGCTCTCCAGTTCCATCGTTGCCTTATCTGTTTCTATTTCTGCGAGCACATCACCTTTCTTTACTGTATCACCAACATTTTTATTCCATCCGGCAATGACACCTTCGGTCATCGTATCACTGAGTCTTGGCATCAATACCACTTCATCCATTTTTGAAATATCGAGAGTACTTGTTACCGGTTGCTGGTTACCGGTTGCTGGTTGTTGTTTAGTGGATTCTTTTTTCTTATCAGATGAGTCCTGTTCTTTGTCCTTTGTGCCTTGTGCCTTGTCCTTTGCGTTTTGTGGCTTCGATTCTTCCTTGCTTCCCCCTTCTTTCAAAAGGCCGGAAATATCTTCGCCTTTATTTCCAATGATTGCCAGCAGATCATTTACCTGGAGTTTACCCCCTTTATCAGTTCCCACATGAAGCAACGTACCATCTTTATAGCTTTCCAGTTCCATGGTCGCTTTGTCGGTTTCCACTTCTGCAAGCAGGTCGCCTTTTTTTACATTATCACCAACTTTTTTGTGCCATTCAGCGATCACACCTTCCGTCATTGTATCGCTGAGGCGCGGCATCAAAATCACTTCAGCCATTGCTTTGAATTTTCGCCGAAATTAAGGTAAAATGAGGAATTGGTGGTTCAAGGAAAAGAAGTTGTAAATTGTCCGAACCATTAATAAAATAATGAAATGAAAAATTTTACCGGTAAAACATTTCGAAAACTATTAATTGCTGGTTTCGGTATTTTATTGGCAGGGCGCAATACCGTTTCTGCTCAAACAACATGGACGAATACCAAAGCATCCAACTGGTACAACCAACAACCCTGGCTCGCTGGTTGTAATTATCTTCCGGTCACAGCCATCAACCAGTTAGAAATGTGGCAGGCTGAAAGTTTTGATACAGCCACTATCGATAAAGAACTTGGATTGGCAGAGAGTATTGGCTTTAATACTCTCCGCGTTTTTCTCCATGATAAATTATGGCAGCAAGACAGTAAAGGTTTTATAAACAGGCTTAATATTTTTCTGAATATCTGTGCCAGGCATCATATTAAACCGATGCTTGTATTTTTTGACAGTTGCTGGGATCCCTTTCCGCATTTGGGCAAACAGCATGCACCTGAACCCGGGTTGCATAATTCCGGCTGGGTGCAAAGTCCGGGCGCAGATATATTAACCGATACATCCCGATACGAGCAATTAAAAGATTATGTAAAAGGTATTATTAAGTCGTTCAAAAATGATCAGCGCATTTTGTGCTGGGATATATGGAATGAACCGGACAATACCAATGGTAACAGTTATAACAGTAAGGAACCAAAAAATAAAGTAGCATTGGTCAATAATTTATTGCCGCAGGTATTTGCCTGGGCAAGAAGTGAGAACCCTTCGCAACCTTTGACATCAGGGCTATGGACATGGTGGGATAATGGATGGGATATTGATAGCAGCAAAAACCTTTCTGCCACAGAGAAAATACAACTCGCCAATTCAGACATCATCAGTTTCCATTGCTATAATGATTCTGTAATATTCAGAAAACAGTTAAAAGCTATACTTACACACGGCAGACCGGCCATTTGTACTGAGTATATGGCAAGGGGAGAAAAGAATACTGTCATTACCGTTATGCCTATTGCAAAAGAATTTAACGTGGGCATGATCAACTGGGGTTTTGCGGATGGAAAAGAGCAAACGAAATATCCGTGGGATAGCTGGCAAAAAAGATATACTTCCGATCCGCCGTTGTGGCATCATATCTTATTCAGGTCAGATTATACTCCTTATAAACAGGATGAGATTGATTTTATAAAAAAGATGACCGGAAAAAAGTAGTGTACTACTGATTGGAACTGCACAAAAGCCAACTATAAAAAAATAATAGCCGGTAAAAACCTCTTGCCGCGCCTTATTTTACTGACTTTTCTTATTTTCAGTTCTCCATTAACCAATTAAACTAAGCTTATGAGTGAAGATAATTTATTATACCCGGCCACGCCGCTGAATGTGCCGGACTCTGTAACACAGGTATCTCCCGCTTTTAAAAAAGAAGTGTCCGGTGTCATGGGCTCTATTGTTTTGTTCCTTATCGTCTATGTGCTGATGTTCATTTTATCAATCGGTCTGATCGTGGCATGTGTCTACGGTGGCATTGCCATTATCGTTGCCGTACCAAGGCTGATCACCATATTTGCCGGATTAGGGTTGGTTGGACTTGGGATAATGGTCTTTGTTTTCCTTATTAAATTTCTTTTTGCTGTTACACGATATGATAAGTCCACCAGCGTAGAGATCACAAAAGAAGAGCAGCCGGAACTTTACCAGTTTATCCGCCAACTTACAAAAGATGTACAAACGCCTTTTCCCAAAAAAATTTATATATCACCTGATGTGAATGCTGCTGTGTTTTATGATTCCAGTTTCTGGAGTATGTTTTTACCGGTGAAAAAAAATCTGCAGATCGGTCTCGGGCTGGTCAATTCACTTAATGTAAGTGAATTCAAAGCTGTAATGGCTCATGAGTTCGGGCATTTCTCACAACGAAGTATGAAACTCGGGAGTTTCGTTTACAATGTCAATAAGATCATTCATAATATGCTCTTTCAAAATACCAGCTATTCGAATTTCCTGAGCGGATGGGCAAGAGTGGATGGGGTCTTTGCTTTTTTTGCACAACTAACGGCAAGGATCGCACAAGGAATACAATGGGTATTGCGGCAGATGTATGGCGTCATCAATAAAAGTTATATGCGATTGTCAAGAGAAATGGAGTTTCATGCAGATGCAGTGGCTGCCAGTGTAAGCGGAAGCCAGAGCTTGGTTACCGCATTACGCAGGATAGAGTTGGCCAATGCAGGTTATAACATCACATTGCAGAAATGTGATGATCTGTTTAAACAAAAAAAAGTGAGCAGCAATATTTATCACAATCAGAAAAGTGTGCTGAAGCACCTTGCGAATGAATTCAAACTGACCGTAGAGCATGATATACCGGTTGTGAATGATAAATTCATTGCAGACAACAATAAATCGCGGGTAAATTTCAAAGATCAATGGGCTTCTCACCCGGCTACAGATGACAGGATAGAACATTTGAATAGACTGGCGGTGAATGCCGATATAGTTTCTGATCCCGCGTGGGTTTTGTTTGAAAATTCAGGGGATCTGCAATCAAAGCTTACGCAAAAAGTATACGAAAATGCAGTAAAGGATAAAGACGTGACGATGATCAATAATACAGATTTTGAGGAGAAACTATTTTCAGATGTAAAAAACTTCTCCCTGCCCGACGACTACAAAGGTTTTTATGATAACCGGCAGATCGCCCCGTTGAATATGGATGAAGAAACAGGTTCAACCGTAAATAACAGCCTGGCTTTTGAAGATATTTTTTCCCCTGAAAATGCATCGCTGCCGAAAAAGATCAGTTTGGCTTCAAACGATCTTGAAGTGTTGAAAGCAATAAATGAAAAAAGAATTCAAACAAAGACGTTTGATTTTGACGGAGTCAAATATAAGAGAGATGAAGCTCCGGCTGTAATGGCCATACTGGAAAGCGAGCAGCAAAAACAGCAGTCGCAGTTGGAAGAATTGGATAAACAGGCTGTGCATTATTTTCTTGGTAAAGCCAATCAAAAGGGAATTGAAATATCAAACGAGCTGAAAAAGAACTATGCGGAATATTTTGAAAACCGCCGAAACGCCGATGAGTTTTTAAATATCATTAATAAAATGCTGGAATCTCTTCAGCCGGTTTTCAGCGGACAATCCATGCCGATCGAACAGATAAATGTAATGATTGACAATTTGAGATCGGATCATGAAATAAAATTTAAAGGAAGACTGAAAAGCTGGCTGGCATTAGGTGTGTTTGACAAGATCCCGGAAGAAAGATCAAAGGTTGAAAAATTCATCTCTTCGGATAATGTCTATTTTAGTGGCAGCAGTTTTTTTGACACCGAATTGATAACGCTTAATGAAGTTTGCAATGAGTCGTGGGTAGCTGTCAATAAATTCTTGTTTGAACAATTTAAAGCGATATTGGAGAGGCAACTTTTACTGTTGAAGAATTGATGCCGGCAACACTAACCATGACAAAAAGCGGTCTATTCGTTAAGCATCTTTTCAATTTCTGATTTCAATACAGGCAAATGGTTTATCACGATTCCCCAGAATAATGTCATCTGAAACGGTGTCATAACCGTGAATGATCCTGTTTCTTGTGTCTACAATTTTTCTTGAATTGGATAATTCGACCGCCACGTTTCTTTGCAAAATACGGTTCATAGCTTCCCCGATAATTTCGATGTTTCGTTCTACTGCTCTCCTGGTCCGGAGGTCATTTTGATATTCTGCAAATTCCTTTGGCCGGTCTTCGAAGAAGCTATCAATTTCTATAATAGCATTTAAGATATCATAAAGCCATGTTTTGATCTCAATCTCCATAAATAAGCTGCCTTTGCCGGTTTATGGATTGTCTGAAATAAGGATTTTTGATAGCCTTTTCTTCGAGCAGGTCAACGGAACGATTCAAGACATTTTGTAAAGAAAATTTGAAATCGAAGTAATTATCGGCGTAGAGGGATACATCAATAGGCTCAAAATTAACGAGCAGGTCAATGTCGCTGTCCTGGTTAAACTGATCTGATAGCACAGAACCGAACGCATACAACTCTTTTACTTTGTGATGGGAGCAAAGTCGGCGTATTTCTTTTATATGTTTATCCAATGTTGTCATGCGATAACAAATTTAACAATAATTCTAATGCCCCTTAATACCTTAATAAAAAACTCATAGTTGCTATCAAAACCTTATTAGCTTATTTATCAAAAGATGTTGTATAAAGCTTTATAAACTGTGGTTATAAAATAATGTAATAAGGTTGATCAATTACCTGCGGTAATTATCACTAAGGTAATAAGGTCCGCCTCTTGAAGCGGGTTGCCAACCCCGACTTCTTCGCCGGGGCGGATCGAACTGATGAAAGGTTGGCAGCCTTTAAAGAAAATCCTAAATTGGCAAGCGTTAATCGCGAATGTGATACTGAATAAATATATAACTGCTCTTTTCGTTTGCTCCTGCTCATTTTTCCTGAATAATGCTGCAGCGCAGGATATACCGCATTTCATGGAAAAGCTCACGAGGGAGGATGGTCTCAGCAGTAATAAGATAAGCGATATCGTCCAGGATGATAATGGCTTTTTATGGATCGCCACCACAGATGGGCTGAACCGTTTTGACGGAACGGAAGTGTTGCAATACTTTCATAAGGACAACAGCAATTCTATTTCTCACAATTATATTTATTGCCTGGCAAAACTTGCGGATAATTATATAGCTATCGGTACACAGGCAGGCCTTGATTTTTATAACAGCAACACAGGAGTATTCACCAATTTTTATTACAAACAAAACAGGCCGGTGGATGAATTCAGCAATATCATTCCGAGAATGGCGATCGACGCAAAAGGAAACCTGTGGGCAGCATCGAGCAGTTGTATTTATGTTTTTGATTCCCAACGACGGCTAAAAAATGTTATCCCTTCCGGTTTTTCTGAAACTGACATCACCAGGCGACGTCTGAAGTTCATAGACAAAATGCTACCTCTATCCAATGGCGATATGCTGTTTTACCTGTCAAGCGGTATAAAAATTTATTCGTCGCAGGAAAAAAAACTGGTTGATCTTGAAAACTCGCCCTGGCTTCATCAACTGAAATTCCTGTATGATCTTTCTAAAGTGCGATCCTTTCAAAAATCGGATGAGTATACACCTTATGCCAATGTCTTTAAAATTTTTGACCGCTATTTTCTTTGTCTAAAGCCCGGTATTGACAGCCTGTTTGTCTTTGACGAACAGGGAAGATCAATAAGCAATTGCTATTTCGCTTACAACAAATACCCTTACATATTATGGTCACAGCAGATATCTATGATAGATTCAGGCAGGCTGCTATTTTTATATCATAACTATGGATTAGCGAGTATAAAAATTACCTGGCAAAATAATAACCCCATCATCCATTCGCTATCTCCTTTATTATTTGAAAATTATGAATACGACGCGGCCTTAAGTGACCGGCAGGGAAACTGGTGGCTCGCTACCACTGAGCATGGCCTGCAAAAGATATCACCCGGCAAACAATATTTTACCAGCGATACACTCATTGATAATCTAACGGGCAAGCCGATTGGGTATGAAATCAACTTCATTTCGAAATATGATAATACATTATGGGTGTCCACTTATGGTAATGGCTTTTTTGAAGTGGACCTTCGATCAGGCAGCTATAAACAACATGTCATTACTATCAAGCCGGAAAATCGCTGGACAAATTTTGTATGGAATGTACGACAGGTAACTACCGATACACTTTGGGTTGGCACACAGGCGGGAATGTTCTGGTATTGCCTTTCAAACCAAAAAAGCGGGCGGATACCCGACTATCCGGGCAAACCTTTCGGACTGGATACATTTGCGATCACCACCCAGTTCCCCGACAGCCGGGGACGTGTATGGATAGGATTAGGAAGAGGAAATGGCGTATGTTGTTTTGATACGAAAACAAGGCATTTTAGTAACTATCCCGGCAATTCACCGGATGGTTATCCATTTAGATACCCTACCATAATTACGGAAGACACAAAAGGTAATTTATGGTTCGTGAATGATGCAAGCGGTTCACTTGCTTTTCTCGGAAGAGATGATGAACATTTCCGGGTTGTAAAGTTGCAAACAGATTCCCATAAACGGGTGAGTAATTTGTCTGCCCTGTTTTGCAAAAATGATACAACGCTATGGCTGGGAACCATAACAGATGGATTGGTAAAGTATAATGTTCCTTCGGGATCGGTAACAATGTATGGACATGAAAAAGGTTTAAGCAATAGCCATATCGGCAGTATTTATGAAGACAACGACAAAAGAGTATGGCTTGCAACAGAAGGTGACCTCTCGTCTTTTGATGAACGTTCAGAAACATTTATCAATTATTCCGAAAAAGATGGATTGCCGGCAAGTTACCCCACCTCAAGTTTCTACTATGATGAAAAAACTAAAAGACTTTATACCGGTGGCGGCGCTGTGCTGTTTTACTTTGATCCGGGTAAGATGAATGCTGAACAACAGCCGGGCGAAACAATGATCACCGCCATGTATGTGAATGCGGATCTGCTTATGCCGGACCCGGATAAAATGGAAAGATTCGGTTACTGGCAAAATAACATTACTATACAATACTCGGCTATAGATCTCTCCAATGGACCGGGAACGAAATATGCATATAAATTATTAGGAGAAGATACTGGTTGGGTCATGGCAGGTCATCAACGGCAAATAAATTTCAGTCGTCTTGCGCCGGGGCATTATACATTTATTGTACGTGCCTCAAATAACAACGGCCGCTGGAGTACAAGAACAGCAAGTGTTCGCTTTTATATAAAACCGCCGTTTACAAAAACGATCTGGTTTTATGCATTGATATTGGTTGGAATTGCTGTTTTGTTTTATGCTATGTATCGCTTCCGGTTAAGACAATTGACAAATACAGAACAAGTGCGAAGCGAGATCTCAAGAAATCTTCATGATGAAGTAGGTTCAACACTGACTAACATAAGCCTGGGCAGTTTGCTGGCTCAAAAGCAAATGAATGATCTCAAAGGTTTAAATAAGATCCTGAAAAGAATTTATGAAGACAGCCAGCATGTATCTGAATCTATGCGTGAGATAGTATGGAGCATTAATCCAAAGATCGATACGTTGGGTGAATCGCTACCCCGAATGTTGCATTATGCTTCTGAATTATTGGAGGCGGAAGATATAGAGTTGCATGCAGAGATCGCACCTGAAATAGAAAAGGTAAAACTAAGCATGCAAAAACGGAGAGACATGTATATGATCTTTAAAGAAGCCGTTAATAATCTTGCCAAACATTCAAAAGCCAAACGGGTGAATATTCAATTCAGTCTCACCGGGAAAATTTTCGCTATGAAAGTGGCTGATGACGGGATCGGGTTTGACACAAACACTACGCATGTGAACAATGGATTGAAAAATATGCAGGAAAGGGCGCAACGACATCACTGGAAAATATTTATACGATCTGAAAAAGGAAAAGGAACTTCTATTATGCTGCATGCGCAAATAGCATAAATATGCCATTGGTTGCAAATACGTCCGGTAGTACCTTTAGTAATTGTATGTCAACAAGCATTGTCATTTTTGAAGATAACCTGAGATTACGTGAATCGCTTAAGATCCTATTGGATGGCGTTGAAGGCTATACGGTGGCCGGTGACTATGAGAATTGCGAAAACGCCGCTGAAATAATTGACAAGCTTCACCCGGAAGTCGTGATCATGGACATTGATATGCCCGGTGTGGATGGCATACAAGGCTTGCGAATTATAAAGGAACGATCACCTCAGACTTTTATCATCATGCACACGGTGTTTGAAGATGAAGAGAGGTTGTTCAAATGTCTTTGTTCGGGGGCGAATGGTTATATCCTCAAAAACACTTCTTTTATTAACCTGCTTGATGCCATTGACAACGTATTACATGGTGGCGCACCGCTTTCGCCGCCGATCGCAAAAAAAGTATTGCAGTCATTCCAGGCAACATCTGCCGGCCGATTGCAATACAATCTTTCAGAACGTGAGGTTGAAATACTAAAATATCTTGTAAAAGGTTACAGCTACAAAATGATCGCCAGTACCTGCTACATAAGTCTTGATACCGTTCGCGGTCATATCAGGAATATCTATGCAAAGCTGCATGTGAATTGCGGACGAGAGGCGGTGGTAAAGGCTTTGCGTGATAAGATTGTATAATATTTTTTAGAGAATCGGAACCTGGCATTTACATGCCATTCCACCCGGGAGGATGACACTTCAACATGCTTTAGTTAAAACAGCATAAATATGCAATTGCCAACTGCAAACAACTCTTCTAACTTTATAAAAAATAAAAATTATGGAAAAAACCAACATCAGTAACCACACTGACCGCCGTCGTTTTCTGGGAAGCATAACTGCGGGAGCCGCCACGTTAGGCCTGGCTTCACTTTTTCCGCCTTTGCAGGCTGGCGCAACAGGGGATGTACCCGGCTTTAATCCTGATGATCCCGATGCATGGTTCAAAAAATTAGATGGGAAAAAGCATAAGATAGTGTTTGACGCGACTGAGCCACATGAACTCATGCCGTTCATCTGGCCAAGAGTTTTTCTTGCTACAAATGCAGCAACCAATACAGCTGAAAAAGATTGTGGTGTTGTTGTAGTACTTCGTCACGCCGGTATTCCTTTTGCTTTTGAAGACAAGCTTTGGAAAAAATATAATTTCGCAGAGCTTTTTTCTATAAAGGAATTGCCTCCATTTTACCAGGGAAGCGATAAGGCTACAGTCACTTCAATGCGCAACCCGGTTTGGAATCCAAAAAAAGGGGATTTCATGGTGCCCGGTATCGGAGCGATAGAAATTGGCGTTAATGAATTACAGAACAATGGCGTTATGTTTTGCGTTTGTAACGCAGCCATGACTGTTTATTCAAATGTAGTAGCTGCAGGGATGAATATGAAGGCAGAAGATATCTATAACGAATGGAAGGCCGGTCTTCTTCCAGGTGTACAAATTGTTCCTTCGGGAGTATGGGCAGTCGGTCGTGCCCAGGAGCATGGTTGCACGTATTGTTTTGCCGGCTAAAACAGCAAAGAGGTTTATGCATGCAGGTGATTAATTCAGGACGATTATTATTACTACTGATAGTTTCAGCTATTCTTATTGTCTTTGTATTAGCAACTACTGATAATAATGATCGTCACGCCAATAATGATCCGGAGTCGTCAGTACATGATGGCTTTGTATGGGAGGCTCCGGATACTTCACAAATTCCTTTTACGGAAGAGGGATCGCTCATTCGCTATGGAAGAGATCTTATAGCACGCACCTCCTATTATCTTGGTCCAAAAGGAAAAGTAGCGGCAATCACCAATGGTATGAATTGCCAGAACTGTCATCTCGATGCCGGAACAAAAAAGTGGGGAAATAATTATAGTGCCGTTTTTTCTACCTATCCGAAATTCCGGGAAAGAAGTGGAATGCTCGAAGACATTTATAAAAGAATAAATGATTGTATTGAAAGAAGTTTGAACGGACATACTTTAGATACCGATAGTCGTGAAATGCAGGCGATCTATGCGTATATGAAATGGCTGGGACAAGATGTGCCCAAAGATGAAAGACCGCTTGGCGTCGGTATCGCAGATATTCCTCTTCCCGATCATGCCGCAGATCCTTTAAAAGGGCAAACTGTCTACATGCAGAAATGTCAGCGTTGTCATGGAACTGATGGCCAGGGATTATTAAACTCCGATAGCATGACCTATCAATATCCTCCTTTATGGGGTGATCACAGTTATAATGTTGGAGCAGGTTTATACAGGCTTACCCGTTTCGCGGGATATGTCAGGGAAAACATGCCATTTGATGCTCCTTACAACAGTACTCCCTTGACAAATGAGGAGGCATGGAACGTGGCGGCGTTTGTCAACTCGCAGCCTCGTCCCAAAAAAGATTACAGTAAAGACTATCCGGATATTAGCCGCAAACCGATTGACGATCCGTTCGGACCGTATGCAGATAATTTTTCAGCAGAGCAACACAAGTTCGGACCATTTGATCCGATCCGCCAGGCAAAAGAGAAAAAAACAGCCAAAGCAAACTGATGGTTTTATTTTTTATTAAAAAAACAACATCATGAAAAAATTCATATCGCTTGCAGGTATATTATTGATCGCTTATTTAGCGCAGGCTCAGAATGCAGATTACAGAGTTATTTTTGACATGACCAGCAGAGATTCCATCAATCAGCAATCGGTTATCCGGGAATTAGGACTTATCAGGGAAGGAAATCCCGATGCTAAAATGGAGGTAGTACTATACGGGCAGGGAATTGACCTCGCGATCAAAGACAGATCCTTACAGCAAGCCGCCGTGCAAAAACTATTAACTGATAAAGGAATATCATTTAAGATCTGCGCCATAGCCATGAAAAGAAATAATATAGACCAATCACAGTTGATCCCTGGTGTGGAAGTAGTACCAGACGGTATTTACGAGATCATTTTAAAGCAACGGGAAGGATGGGGATATATAAAAGTTTCGCATTAGCGAAAAGGTGACCAGACTATTTTATTTTTCTAATATTCCAGGTCAAGCTTTAACTTATCCCTAAGTTCTTTTACCAAAGGATAATCTTCCATCATCTTTTGTAATTGCTCTTTGGAAGAAAGCGGGATCTCAATTTTAGGACGGAGCTCGGGTTTATCTTCGATCAGCACGGCAAATTGCAGGGAACGATTGTTCAGCCTTTCCTGCAAAAAAGAAAAAAGTTCGTTACGATCCTGTTCAAGGAATTTCTGTTCAATGTTATTGGCAGTAACAGCTTCAAATGAATTTTCGTCTTTTATCCGCAGTTCTGCCATTTCAAAACTTTGCGCTGCAGAGTTTTTTGCCTCCTTTAATTTTTGTATGTATTCTGTCCAGGCTTTTTGTAAAGTTTCGATTTTTAGCGGGTGATCGCAGTTTTCCTTTGCCGAAGAACCATTACTCTTATATTGTTTTCTTATTTTATCCAGCGCGGATATCTTGCCGCTGGTTATTGGTTGCTGTACCTCCCCTCGTTCAGGATGACGGATGGTTGCATCTTGTTCTTTGCTTTTTGATCGCTTACCATAGCCGGGATTTTCTTCTGCAACTTTTATTTTTTCATCCGGGTAATTATTGGATTCAATAGTGAGTTTTTCTTCTGACGTCTGACCTTTGGCGCCTGGCTTCCGTGCTTCCGGTTTCTGGTTTTTTATTTCAAACGGCGCAATTTGCCGAAAAGCTACAGGTCTTGCTGTCTCAGTTACTTTTTTTTTACTAATGCTGCCAGCATCAGAACTTAATTCAATAGCCTGTTGCAGGTAGCAGAGTTTGATAAGCGCCAGTTCAACATGCAATCTTTTATTGCGGGCTGCTTTATAGTTTACTTCAGTCCCATTCAGAATATTCAATGCACTGATGAGAACAGCAGCAGACACATTTTTGGCCGTGGATACATATTTATCTTTGAAACTCTCTACAACTTCTAATAAACCTGCGGCCCTTTCATCTTTGCACACTAATAAGTTCCTGATAAATTCAGCAAAGCCATTGATAACAAGATCCCCTTCAAATCCCTTTCGGTTAATATCATCATACAACAGCATGGCGCCGGCAAGATCCTGCTGCAACATGCAATCGAGCAATTTAAAATAATAATCTGCATCCAGGATATTAAGATGCTCCAGTGTATTAGTGTAATTCAGCTCACCGTTGGTAAAACTGACGATCTTATCCATGATGCTTAGCGCATCCCTCATGCAGCCTTCACTTTTCTGGGCGATCACCTGCAAAGCAGCTTTCTCCGCTTTTATCTCCTCCTTGTCACAGATCTCCTGCAAATGCTCTACCGTATCATTAGTTGTAATACGTTTGAAATCGAATATCTGGCAGCGGCTTAAGATCGTTGGGATTATTTTGTGTTTTTCGGTAGTGGCCAAAATAAAAATGGCATAAGGCGGAGGTTCTTCCAAAGTTTTCAAAAAAGCATTGAAGGCCGCGGAGCTCAGCATATGCACCTCATCTATTATATATACTTTATACTTGCCGGCCTGTGGGGTAAACCGCACTTGCTCCACCAGTGTCCTTATATCATCTACCGAATTATTTGACGCGGCATCGAGCTCATGAATATTTAACGAAGTGCCTTCGTTAAAAGAAATACAGGAATTACATTTATTACACGCCTCACCATCCTTGGTTTGGTTTTCACAATTGATAGTTTTGGCTAAGATCCTTGCACAGGTCGTTTTACCCACACCTCTGGGACCGCAAAATAAAAAGGCATGCGCCAGTTGATTATTTTTGATCGCATTTTTCAATGTGGTCGTAATATGCGATTGCCCGATAACAGTATCAAATGTTTGCGGCCTGTATTTTCTTGCTGAAACGATGAATTTATCCATAATCACTAAATCAAAATCTGAGAGTAAAAAGTACCGGTCATTCCCGGAATGCAATAATAAAAAAGATTTGAATGCGGACAGTTTTGTTTTTGCACAATCGACGTATTCTTTTACGAAGTAATGAAATAAAGGGGCCGTGTTACTGCAAGTTCACATAACATTTATCCCCTCACTTTCGGCATTGCTCTTACCTGTTGTATCGGTCCATTCTGCAACCGTGCATAATAAACGCCGGTTGGAAATGGACCGCTATCGAATGATAATGTATAAGTACCCGGTATATATTCTGTAAGTGTGGTTATCACCCGGCCAGGCATATCAATGATCTGGACGAGAGTATGCCCGCCTTCGGTCTTGAATTTTATTTTACTTTTCCTGCACGGAGTCTCCCTTCGCAACTGTTCTTGCCCATGTCTCACGCCAGGCCCTGTGTGTAAGCCGTGGACATTGGGCCTTATGTAACGGCTGCTTCAATTCAATACCTTTACGCCATGCCCGTTCGTAAGGATATACCATACAATGAAGGATTGTTCTTTATTACGTTTACCTGTTATAAATGGCTTCCTCTGATAGAGCAAACCAATGGCTATGATTTAGTGTATGGTTGGTTTGACTATCTGGAAAAACAAAACCACCGTATTGCCGGCTTTGTCGTTATGCCGAATCATGTTCATGCGCTGATTGATTTTTCCGCAACAACAAAGAAGATTAACAAGATCATTGGAGATGGCAAACGATTTATAGCGTATGAAATAATAAAAAGATTGGCGGAGGCTGGTAAAAAAGATATGCTGACGATGTTGGAAAAAGCAGTAACGATAAAAGGGAAAGATAAAGGAAAGAAACATGAAGTGTGGGAAGAGTCGTTTGACTGGAAACTATGTGAGACGGCAGAGTTTGCTTATCAGAAACTGATTTACTTGCACAACAACCCTTGTTCTGGCAAGTGGAAGTTGGCAGAAGATATTACTAAGTATGAACATAGCTCTGCGAGATTTTACATAACCGGAAGACATGCAGCTTATAAAGTAACCGATGTGGAAGAAATAATAAGTAAGAAGGTGCTGCAAAGCCCGGAGTCCGCTCTTCACAAGGCCGGGCTGTGAGACTCCGGGCAGGAACAAAAAGTAAAAAACAGCAGTTGCAGATGTATTAAGCAACGCACCATCCTTTTATCCTGAATAAAAAAGAAAAACCGGGTACTTCTCACTGCGCCCTTCACGCAGCAGCAGCATTGAACCCCCATATACTTACACCAATCGCTTCATTCAACAAGGCTTAAATCGAACCGCCGCCAAACAATTCTGTTTACAGGAACCAAAGAGAAACTGGGCGGCGCTTCGTTTAAGCCTTATATGTTGCCTGCTGTTTTTCAAACGTCAAAATTATGATTGTGTCAGTCTTGTTTGTTTTCTCTTGTTAAAATACCAAAGGGTTAGTCCGCCTAGTAATATAAATCCAAAAACGTATGCAAGAATTATCATTTTTGTTTCTTTCTTTTTATAGTCACCGAAATCGGCCAGAATTTCCTGACTTTTTTCAATTTGGAAAACAAAAGTGTTATGTTCACCTGTACTAAGTCTGTAAAGCATTTTTATTGTGTCGCCTATTTTTATTTGCGCCTTTAAGTAATTACAAAAGTCAACGCCTCTGTCAATAGCAAAGTTTTGATTTGAGTTTTCAAGTCTTAATGCAAAAACTGTCTTATATTTTTTCAATTTGAAAGTGGTCTCTTTAATTTGAATTATGTCTGCTTGAATAACTTGTCCAGTTACAGATTTTGTGTCAGATATATCAATGTTAATGTCTTTAAACAGTCCCCATGTGGCTCTTGCTATAAAAGAAGTCCTAAGACTAGTAATATAGTAACATCTATAGTCCTAAGTTTCATAAAATTTGAACTGGCAGTATATTTTTTGAAGTTTCTATCATGGATTTCTTCCGTTTGTCGGGCTGTGCTGTCATTATCTATTTAATAGTTGGGTGTCACTTTAAAATAGCAGCCAACACGTAAATTTATGTTATTAGATGTCGTACTCCAAAAAAGCGACATTTGAAAACCAATTTATTAATATTATACATTTCTTATTGTTATAGCGTCAATGCCCACTTCACCATTCGGGGTTTTCGTTTCGAATCAAGTCCTCTCCCGCCTGTATTTTGCATTGGAAAATATTTGTTGCACCGTTCTTACAGGATAGGCAGTGTTGGTCTTTTCTGACTCAAAGAGATAGACTTTGGGCCGGGATTTATAGTTACGTTGCAATAAAATGAGAATTCAATCAATGGGGGTTAAAAGGTGTCCCTCATTCGGTTTCGGCAAGCAGATGTGCCAAACCATTGCAATCACTCCGCAGTTATTTTTTATTTTTCTCCTGGTAGATGCGGAGTCAATGCAATGTCCTTTGCAGGATTCTTTCGCAGGCTCAGGATTATCCCCTCACTTTCAGCATTGCTCTTACCTGTTGTATCGGGCCGTTCTGTAGCCGTGCATAGTAAACACCGGTTGGCAAGGGACCGCTATCGAATGATAATGTATAAGTACCCGGTATGTATTCTTTATCAGTGAGCGTTCTTATCACCCGGCCAAGCATATCAATGATCTGGACGAGAGTATGCCCGCCTTTGGTCTTGAATTTTATGGAAGTCGTTTCCGTGAATGGATTGGGATAATTAATTATTAGTTCTTCACCTGCAGTTTGATTGGGATCGCCGACAGCAGTAGTACGGCAACCAGCATCATTCACAATATTGAGGCTTTGGAAATTTTGAAATAATATCGTTTGTATCGTAGTGGTCGGAACACAAAACCATTTTTCCAAAACGGATGCATAGATGCTTCTGAAATCATATTGCATCGGGATATTATCGTTGACAGTTACATTAGTCGGTATTGTTGGATTCGTTGCCCGTTACTCCGGGTATCACTGTTTGCCAAATAAGACCATCGGAGCAGCAGCACCATGATCAGTGCCTGTGCTGGAGTTGGATTTGATACGGCGGCCAAATTCAGAAAATGTCATTCCAACTACCCTGTCCTGTACACCGAGAAACTGGCAATCATCAACAAAAGCTTTGATGGCATCAGACACATTTTTCAGCAGGTTGGCATGTGTTCCCGTAGTTGTGTCTGTCGCATCTGTCTGCAAGGAATGAGTATCAAACCCGCCATAACTTACCATATATATTCTCGTTTTCAAACCGCCTTTTACTAACCGTGCAACTATCTTTAATTGATCCGCCAACGAATTATTGGTTGGATAAGTGGATTGTTGCGTCACTAAGTTAGCTGCTGCTACGATTGTTTGTGCATACTGGTTAGTTTGACTGGCAATCGTCCTTATATATGTCAATTCAGTGCCCATTGGGTTGTTCGGCGCCGGATCGAGTATATTATTTATAAGATTATAAAAACTGGTTGGATTGGTAATGCTCATTCCCATATTCACACTCGGCCCCTGTAATGTCAGTGAGGTGATCGAACCAATTTGAATAGCCAGCGGATCAGGCATTGTGGTGTTGGGATAACCTGTCGGGAAGTTTGGATACTCCGTATTCAGGTAGCGGCCGGCCCATCCTGAGTTTATTACTGTATCTGCATCCGAACCGCTCATCCAGATATCGGTAGCCCGGAAATGAGAGAAGTTAGGTGAAGGGTAGCCAACCGCCTGGACAATATTCAATTTATTTTCATTGTATAAACTTTGCAGGCCCGTCATTGACGGATGCAATCCTGTTTGCGAATAACCATTAAGTGCGAGGATGCGGTTTTGAGGAATAGCCACGTTGGATCTTGCATTAAAATAACTGCTGTAAGTAGAGATTGGAATGACCATATTCAAACCATCATTTCCTCCATTGAATTGGACGATGACCAGCACATGGTCTGTGTCAATGGTCGGGTTCATCAATGCTTGCAGCAATGGCGAATTACCTGTAAATGCTTTTACCGAATAGCCATCGATCACCGCCGGTAGCACTGCCGCTGCAGGTATCGTATTTTTCAGAAAATCTCTTCTTCTCATAAATTATAGCTTTGGGTTGTGAGCTGAGAACATTGAGTGAAAGCCATATACAAGCTCGCACCTTGCCCCTAACAGCTCCTAGCTGTTTCAGGATAATTGGTATTCCGCCAAATTCATCAGGTATTGATAAAAACTTTTTAAACGGTTATTGATAATATTATAAGTTGCCTGGTCAGTTGGATTTACGATGTATGCATTCCACGCATTTGTCCAATAATAATCCTGCGTCTGGTTGGTCAGCAATATCTGCTCTTTTATTGTCTGTTTTGCCGTAGCAGATAAAGGAACACGAAAAAGAATGGACAGTGCATCATCGATCAACACATTTGGATCGGCGGGATTGGATAATGTTTGAGTAAAAGCAACCGCATCAATGATTATCTTTTTTCCCATGCGTGTATAACCATTGTTGATCATAATATCCGTGAACTGGTTGCGCTTCGGTAATGTATCGGAGTTGATCCATATTTCATGGAATTGCGGCGCCTGGTAATAAGCAGGCCAACCGGATACATTGGGAGGATCGCCGATATCCTGGTTCATGGTAAAAAGCCAGTTGCGCAAATAGTTCCACATCCCATAAGCATCGGTATATTCAGTAACTGAATTGGGAAAAACTACTCCATATTCCCGCATGCAACTTATCACTTTATCAACGGGACTTTTGATCAGGCAACCCTGGTTCAATACATCAAAAAAATGTTCGCTTTTAAATAGCGCTGAAAGAACAGGTTTAATATCATAGCTGTTTGTGCGAAGAATATCAGCCAGTGGCTCGATGACATTTGTTTCGGTAGCTGCATCAATTGTATAATAAACAAACCAGCGGTAAAGGGAACGGACGATATATTTAGATACTTCGTCTTTGGAAAAGATCATATTGATAAGGTCATCCGTTTCCAATGCGCCATTTGCTCCTGTTCTGCCGGTGATGATGGTATTACTATAATAAGAAGAAAATTGTTTATTGGCAGTATCATGTTTGGTAGAATCAAAAAAGACAGAAAACGTGGAAGTATTAATGCGCCAGCCGGTCAAAACACGGGCTGCATTTCTTACATCATCTTCTGTGTAAGCCAACCGTTGGGCCTTTTCCTATTGTAAACAATTCCTGCAGTTCTCTTGCATAGTTTTCATCAGGCGCTGTAGCAGTATTCAGATATCCATTCAGGTAAAGCAACATGCCTGCATCGGTTGTTACACTTCTTACCAATTGTTTGAAATTGCCAAGACAATTCTGTCTTAACAAAGCATGATGCTGATAAATAAAATGAGTAAAATTTATTGTGGTTGTTTCCGTCCCGAAATGATCGGCCCAGAATAAGGTCAGCTTTTCACGGATGCTTCTATCCTGGTTGATCATAACACCGGTCCACCATTTTTTAAAAGAAGCATTGCGAACTCCATTCAATGTTCCATCAATTGTTGGATTATTCACCCAGGTTGCTCCTGCCGGTACATTTGCATCCGCCGTACCGGGGCTATAATCGTTTACGGGGGGTGAGGGCAGCGGCGCAACAGGAGTAAGCAGTTCATCAACTGCCTGGTCCAACGTCCTTGTAAGGAAGTATGCAATATCCGCTCTTGTTGATCCAAACATAGTACGCTTCAGCAAGTGCTGCACTTCATTTTTGGTCCACGTGCCTGAATAAGGATTGATGCCGGATTGTGTGCGGAAGGTTTGAACGGGTTCGGCTTTTTTTCTTTTAGCCGTGAGAAAATCACGTCTGTCCATAAGCGTTAGTTTGAGAAGATTTCACTGTGATATTAAAATTAGTAAAAGGTTTAAGGAATCTATAAAATATAAAATACTGGTTGTGAGGGTCGGAGCCCCTGTCAAATATCTGTTCTACGTTTGTCTTCCGACGAACCCGAAATATCTGCCACTTCGGATACTCCGGCTGTCACAATCATCGGTATCAATAACCCAAAAACTTTTTTATGGATCACAGATCGAAGCGTCTCGCAGGAATTCTGTTAATCGTATTCCCAACTATTATATATGGCGGTGTAAGCCTTCTTAGCTTTTTAATAAATGATCCGCGATACATGGAAAATCCTTTGCGACAAAACTTATTCAGGGCAGGGCATGCCCATGCGGGAGTTTTGCTGCTGTTATCTCTTGTTGTCCTAAAATATGTTGACGAAGCAAATCTATCGGAAACATGGAAAGGAATTGTGCGGCATTTTATTCCGCTCGCAGCGATACTTCTTCCGGCGGCTTTTTTCTTTTCAGTTTTGAAACCAGATGCCACAGAACCGAATTCATTCATATATCTCGCATATGTCGGGGCTGTTATCCTGGCAATTGGTCTCTTTACTTTGGGGATCGGGCTAATTAGAAAAAGGAAAGTATGATCTTCATTTTCAATGAATGATTATGCGTTTCATTGTTCTGCACATTCAGCAATTTTGAATTTAAGTTATTATCTTCAGCCAATTAACCTGGAATTTATAGCAATGAAGAAAATATTTTTTATCGCTGCTGCTCTCACTATAGCTATGTGGTCATGCAATGAGGAAAAGTCAGTCAGCGAACCAAAAGGAGAAATTATTTACCATGTATTTCAGCGCAGCTTTTATGACAGCAATGGAGATATGCAGGGAGACCTGAATGGTTTGCGGGAAAAATTAGATTACCTGCAGGACTTAGGCGTTACTTCTATCCTGTTACTGCCGTTGTATGATGCAGAATGTTATCATAATTATTTTGCTAATGACTTTGAGACAATAGATCCTGAATTTGGAACAATGGATGACTTTATTGCTTTGGTGAAAGACGTGCACAAAAGAGGCATGAAGATCTACATGGATATGGAGACACAGTATGTGGCAGAAAAACACAAATGGTGGAAGGATGCTGTGGGCAATCTTAATTCACCATACAGCAACTATCTTTTATTCCAGGATTCCGCTCACACAAAACCTGCCTCTATCATTTTTGATCTGACTGAATTTACCGGCTATGATGGAAAGAAAATAAAAGCAACCACCGTCAACCTGAAGAGTAAAGATGTGTTTGACTATAATGTGAAGCTTTTCTCATTCTACGCCGACCCGAATAGCGATGGAAAGTTTGATGACGGAGTAGATGGTTTTCGTCTCGATCATGCGATGGACAATTTGGATAATAAACCAACTCTTACAAATTTATTCCAGGAGTTCTGGCGGCCATTGATCGAAAAAATAAAAGCGGTGAATCCAAAAATAATTTTTGCAGCGGAACAAGCCGACTGGGCCAGTTATGGATTTGATTATTTTGAAAAAGCCGGTGTTGACAGGATGTTCGGGTTCGGATTGCAATGGGCGATTTTATCCTTCAACAAACAACAACTGATCAATAAGGCCGACACTATTCTTGGCCTGACACCAAATGGCAAACAACAGATCATATTCATCGAAAATCACGATATACAAAGGTCAGCGACTACTCTTGGCCGCGATGCCGGCAAACAAAGAGTAGCCGCCGCCATCTCTTTATTGATCGGAGGCGTGCCTTCAATTTATTACGGACAGGAGATTGGAATGTTTGGCAAAGCTGGTTTCGGTATGTATGGTTCTACCGACGCTAACGATATACCTAAACGGGAAGCATTTGAATGGTACAAGTCAGATACAGGCAAAGGAATGGCGGTATGGTATAAAGATTCGGGACCATGGTGGGATAGCACAAATCTGAAACCAGGTGATGGTGTATCGCTGGAAGAAGAAAAAAATGATGACAGCTCGTTATTTAATTTTTATAAAACAATCATCAAACTGCGAAAAGAACATGATGCATTGTCTGCAGGCAGTTACCACAATGCAGAAAATGATAACGGTTCCGTTTTTAGTTTTTTACGGGATGATGGGAAAAACAAAGTTTTGGTAGCTGTGAATCTTTCACCTGAAAAACAAACTGCGAATCTCAAACTTCCAGCTGCAGAATACTCTTCTGTTTATGGCAAAAATGCCATCACTCAAAACAAATTTGATTTGATGCCTTATGAGATCAGCGTATGGACAATACGATAATGATAAATAAAGAATTGCAAGCAACATATTTTGGAGAGATAAAACCATCCGGATGGATAAAAGAACAAATGCGAAAAGATATGGATGGTTTCGTTGGTCACCTTGACCAATTGGCTCCCGATCTGCTCATTCATGATAAGATCTATGGTGAACACCGTTTAACGAAAAATATCACCAGCAAAAATGTAGGTAATATCCCTGATGCAGAATGGAGTGAGCAATACATGTGGTGGAATAGTGAAAGCCAGTCCAATTGGTGGGATGGCTACCTGCGCCATGCTTTTATGCTGAACGATAAAAAGCATTTGATGCGTGTCGAAGAATACATTGATTATATACTTTCCACGCAGGATGAAGATGGATATCTTGGCATTTATGCTCCTGATCTCCGTTATCATTTTACAAGTGAAAATGGTGAGCTGTGGTCTAAAGCCACTTTATACAGGGTATTGCTTGCTTATTATGAAGCGACAAAAAAGATAAACGTTCTGGATGCAGTCATCAAAGCTGTGAATAATGTAATGGAGAATTTTCCAATTGATAACTCGACGCCGTTCATGGCAAACAAGCCGTACGCAGGTTTGAGCCATGGCCTGGCGTTTACAGATATTCTCCATAAACTATTTCAGATCGCTGGTAAGGAAGTCTATAAAGAATATGCGATCTTTTTGTACAAGGATTATTGCCGGCATGATGTAAGCGAAAAAGATGTTCAACTAAAGAATATTTTAGATCCCGGTTATAAATTTTGTTGCCATGGCGTTCACACGTATGAGCATTTGCGTTCGCTTGCATTGGCGGCATTTGCAACCGGCGATGCCGAATTACAGAAAGCACTTACTATTTACTTAGAACGAGTTGAAAAGACAACCGCGCCTTCCGGTGGCCCGATCGGCGATGAATGGATACATGGACGCCACGCAGATGCCACAAATACCGGTTACGAATATTGTTCGATACATGAACTGATGGATTCTTATCTTTTTCTTTTACAAAAATCCGGTGATCTCAAATTTGCTGAAAAAGCGGAGAAAATTTTTTTCAATGCTGCGCAGGGAGCCCGTCATCCGGAACAAAGCAGTATTGCCTACCTGAAGACAGATAATTCATATGAAATGTGCGGCACACGTAATGGCGAAATTGAGAAAGATAAAAAGCAAACAAGATATAAATATTCTCCTGTTCACCAGGACGTGGCTGTATGTTGTATTCCGAATGCGGGAAGAATAACACCTTATTTTGTCCAGAATATGTGGATGAAAGATGAGGAAGGGTTGATCGCATGCTTATTTGGTCCGTGTGAATTGGAAACAACAATTAATGGCAAAAAAATATCCGTAAAAGAAATCACCTCTTATCCCTATGACTTCACTATCATTTTTGAAATTACAGCAGAACAACCTGTTGATTTTATTGTGAAGATCAGGAAGCCTTCATGGGTAAAGGAATTCAAATTGAATGTTTCCTTTGAAGAAAATAAAGACTCATATTTGTATTAACAAAAAGGGGAAGGGGAACTGAAACAATCAGGCTTGAATTTGAACCGGCATTGGAGAAAAATCAGGCTAGTGAGGATGAGGTTTATTTTACTTATGGTCCGCTTGTCTTAGCCTTGCCCATAGAATCCATTGAAACCCGGATAAAAGAATATGGTCAGAAAAAGTTTTTTGACTCACACTTTAAACCCGCATCATTGAAACACTATTTATATAAAGGAGAAGCTATAAAGAAAGCTGGCGAACTTATTTTTCAAACGAAACTCTTCAATTTATCTTTCGAAAAGAATGAAACTGTTTTTTTAGAACCGGTTGGAAAAACTATTCTCCGGCAGGTAAGCTTTAAAACAGGCAAATAATAGTGTAATTCGGTCTCGTGGCTTGATGACTATGAAATACCATTTAATCAATCTATCTTACAGATTCGATTTTTTCGGCTTTCTCACTGTGCTTATATATTCACCATCAGTAGTGAGGAAAGCCGCACCAACAATAGTCAATTAAGCCACATCTATGAAAAATCTTCCAACCTTGCCCAGCCTCGTATTGTCTACCTGTCTAAGCCTGGCATATAATACATCATTTGGCCAAAATTTCTGGCAACCTACCAATGGTCCGCAGGGCGGGATATACAGGGACATTACAACAAATGCATCAACGGGTAAAACGTACCTCATCACACATTGGTCACGTTTAAAAGGGAATGGACTTGGAAGTAATATTTTTATTTCACCTGATGGAGGAAATAGCTGGACAGAGATTGATAACGGATTAAATGCACAACCCGTTTACGGTCTTGCTCATTCTTCTGCTAATGCCAACCTGGTCATATCAGTAATGGATGCAGATGTACCGCTTACGGCGACCATTCCAACCAAAATATATTTCTCCATAGACAACGGCGTTTCATGGTCACTAAAAAACAGTGCTTATTTCGCAGGCAATCTTCCGCCAACGACAATGCAGTTCAATGGAACAGCAGATACCATTTTTGCCGGGCAAAAAACAAATGGCATTAGTTATTCGATCAATAATGGTTCGGGTTGGCAAGCGATGAATACGGGCATTACTAATCCGAACATTACAGATATCGAATATGGTTACCAGGGAGCTTTATATGCCGGTACTGACAGTGTATCTGGGAATGGAGGCAAGGTCTTTATGAAGAGCGGCACGTCATGGGTAAACATAAGTACAGGACTTCCGGGCTCACGTATTAACGACCTCTACTATGACGCAGCTAATTCCACGATGTATGCAGGCACTGTGAATTTTCAATCGGGGGCTGGCGATATTTATAAATCGGTGAGCGGTGGTAACTGGACCCGTATCGCGGGATATCCGGGAGGGGAGGTTTCCAAGATCATTTCGACACCCAATGGTGATCTTATAGTCAGGATATTGAACAATGGTGTTTGGCGATATAGTTCTAATACATGGACAGCTGTAAATACAAATTTAAACTCACTCAGAACTTCGGCCATCACACGCGACAATTCCGGAAATATTTTATTAACGACCGGCGCCGGTATCTGGAAATTCAATGGAGGCAATAATACATGGACGTATTTTACGAATGGTATAAAAAATTCACAAGGACGTTCTATGGCATTCAGTCAAAACGGGGACCTTGTTGTCGGAACAGATAATGGTATGTACAGATCTTCCAATGGCGGCAATACCTGGAGCCATGCTGGATTGACTGATAACGCTATGATGTCGACGATACTTTATACGCCCGATGGAAGAATGTTTGCCGGCAACAGTGACAATATAGCTTCTCATGTTTTCATTTCTTCCGACAATGGTTCGTCCTGGAACATGAATGAAACAGGGTTTTCCAGCACAAGGACTACTGATTTTGCCTATAATAAGCAGGGAAAAATATTTGTGGGATCCGGCTGGGCAAGACCTATGCATTCATCAACGGATGGAATTAACTGGAATGGGCCACTGTGGTCTGCTGCTGGTTTTTCTGCCAACACCGTGTGCATTGCAGTTGCCATTGATTCAACCGATAAAATTTTTGTGGGCACGGAAGCGCAGGGAGTATTACGATCGACAAATAATGGCGCCAGTTATTCATGGGTTGGTTTTTCGGGAGGTGACGTTACGGATATAAAGATCAGTCCAAACCAAGACGTTTATGTAGCACATGATGTATTTAGCGGGAGCGGAAATGGCGCATTATATCGCTCAACAGACGGGGGAAGCTCCTGGAGCTCCAATTTAATGCCGGCTCATGGATTAACAAATTGCATATTCACGGCCAGCAAAGACAGCATTTATGTTGGTACTACATTGGGAGTTTGGATTAGTACTAACTCAGGCGCTACATGGACACCGCTGAATTCGGGGTTGAATCCCGGCAACGTTGTCATTCATACATTGGAACTTGGACAAGACGGATTTTTATATGCAGGTACCGGCGGTGCCGGTGTTTACAGGAGTGTAAATAAAATAAAAGGATTAGTGACAGCCACAAATGATCCCAATTCGAACAACAGCGATATTATTTTTTATCCCAATCCCGTCAATGATATACTGTATTTTTCAAAAAAACTTTTCAGTTTTGAGATATTTGATATTTTGGGACAATTGATCATTCAGAAAAAGGGACAATTCGATTATTTTTCTGTTGCTGATTTTAGCAACGGCATCTATTTTTTGAGAACAGGAAACCGAAGTGTAAAATTTATTGTGAGTCATTAGGTACGGACTGATAATGACAAATCATACCCGGGCTACTTGCTCAATATGGATTTATTGCCGGGAAGGCGGTAAGACGATAAGAAAGTGTTTAATGTAGTTCGACGTTTACTGATAGCTAAGTTTCAACATTAAAAAAATGTTTACTGAATATTTTCAATTACTCCCGCAATGCCCTGACCGCCGCCGACACAAGCAGTAACCATCCCATACTTTTTATTCAGTCGCTTCATGTCGTTTAAATTCTGAATGGTCAATTTGCAACCGGTACATCCAAGCGGGTGACCCAAAGCAATAGCGCCGCCATTAATATTTACTTTGGATGGATCTAATCCCACTTCGCGTATCACAGCTAATGATTGTGAAGCAAAAGCTTCATTGAGCTCAACCAGGTCAATATCGTTCAAATTCATATTGACTTGTTTTAATGCTTTGGGAATGGCAGCAACGGGACCGATCCCCATAATACGCGGGTGTACTCCTGCTGATGCACAAGCAACCAATCTCCCAATGGGTTTTAATCCTAGTTCATTCATCATCTTCTCTCCCATCACGATGACAAAGGCGGCGCCATCTGATGTTTGCGATGAATTACCGGCGGTGACAACTCCACCTGCGGCAAATGCGGGTTTGAGTTTGGCCAGCGCTTCCATGGATGTATCTGCTCTTGGACCTTCATCTGTATCCACTGTATAATTTCTTTTTTGCCTTTTACCTTTTTCGTCAACATATACTTCTTCGACATTAACGGGAAGTATCCCACTTTTAAAGTAACCGCTCTTAATCGCATTAATGGCTTTCTGGTGGGATTTGTAAGAAAACTCATCCTGGTCTTCACGGCTTACTTTATATTCTTTGGCGACAGCCTCAGCTGTCAATCCCATACTGAGATAATAATCGGGTTCATCTTTAGCAATCGAATAAGCAGGAACTGTTTTCCATCCTGCAGTTGGAACGAGGCTCATACTTTCTGTGCCTCCCGCGATGATACATTCTGCCATCCCCGTTCTTATTTTAGCTGTAGCAATAGAAATCGTTTCCAACCCTGATGCACAATAACGATTTACAGTCACACCGGGAATATCAAATCCCAGAGCTCTGGCCGCAATAATTCTTCCGAATTGAAGACCTTGTTCAGCCTCGGGAACTGCATTACCTACAATTACATCATCCACTCTTTTTGCTTCGAGTTGAGGCACCGATGCCATCAATCCTTTGATGACGTCCACGGCTAAATCATCGGGCCGGTAAAAACGAAAACCACCGCGTTTAGCTTTACCTACTGCTGACCTGAAACCGGCTATTATATATGCGTCCTGCATAGTTTTTTATTTACAACAAATGAAAAATCAAAAAAGTTGTTTATGCAACCTTCAAATACCAAAATTAACCGATTAGGATTTCAGGAAAAAAAGTTTTTGCCGTCCATTTATGATAGGGTTTCTTTGAATAAAAATAAAGCTTGAAGAAAATATTTTTTTGGCTTACTGTGTTGATTGCCTGTGTATGTGCCTGCAAGAACAGACAGGGATCCGTGGAAAATGAAACAAAAGACCTTCGTATGAGGTTTACCGGATTTTTAAAAGCGATCGGAAACATGAATATTGACAGCATACAAAATTATACTTATCCCAAGCTATTTTCTATAATCCCCCGGGACCAATCCCGCCAAAGCATGGAAACATCTTATACTTTTTTTAAAGGAAAAGCTGAACTGGATTCAATTAAGATTGACACAATAAAGCCTGTTTTTCATGTTGGTAAAGGAAGCTATTCAATCGCTATTTATTCAATGGTCATAAAAATACCTTTGGATTCTACTGAAAAGAATATAGCCAAACCTGCTATTGATACAGGAATCAAACATTCGATAGGTGACAGATATCCGTCTCCTCAAAGCACGTTAATGGCGACGCTGATGAGGAGTGAATCTGGAATAGAAATTACACGTCTTGATGAAGCTGATGGCATAAGGACGATAAAGGTAAAAGTCTTAGCAGTTGCAGCAAAAGATGAATTTGCGAAAGAATGGAGTTTCTTTACCGTAACGGAAGACCAGGAACTTGTCAACAAATTATTTCCCAGGAAAGTTTTGGAAAAACTGGCATCATACAATCAGCAGTAACTTATGTATCGGATCGTCCGAAATATTCTCTTTCTTTTTCCTCCCGAATGGGTACACTACTTTTCCATGAATTGGCTGAAAGCACTGTGCAGCATAAGACCAATGCGGAAATTGATATCCGCGATCTTCAAACCTAAACCTTCAACCAATCTGCAATCTGAAATCTGCAATCTGAAATTCAAAAATCCCATAGGTCTCGGCGCCGGTTTTGACAAGAACGCAAAATACTTAAGAGAATTGGAGGCATTGGGTTTTGGTTTTATAGAAATAGGAACAGTAACTCCATTACCGCAGAAAGGAAATGAAAAACCGAGATTGTTTCGTTTGCCAAAAGATAAAGCATTAATCAATCGTATGGGCTTTAATAATGATGGAGTGAAAATTATTACTAAGAGATTAAAAGAGTGGAAAGAAAGGCAATCAGCAGTCGGCAATCAGCAGTCGGCAGTTGAGAATCCTGGTTCACGACTCACCACTCATCACTCACCACTCGTCATCGGCGGAAACATAGGAAAGAACAAAGTTACTCCCAATGAAGATGCGTGGAAAGACTACGGAATATGTTTTAATGAATTGCATCATTATGTTGATTACTTCGTGGTAAATGTAAGCTCACCCAATACGCCCGGCTTAAGAGAGTTGCAGGAAAAAAATTCGCTTCGGAAAATACTCCTGCATCTGCAAATGATCAATAACGGTAAAGCGGTATCCAAACCCATATTATTAAAAATAGCGCCTGATCTCACCGAGGAACAAATTGATGATGTGATAGACCTGGCAATGGAAATAAAACTGGATGGGATTGTTGCCAGCAATACTACTATTCGCCGTGCCGGGCTTGTTACGAATGAAGGCCAGCTCACTAAAATCGGGGCAGGCGGATTGAGCGGCGCTCCCCTGAAGGATAGGGCTACTCAAATAGTCGAATACATTTCAAAAAAAACAAACAGGCAAATTCCTATTATTGCATCAGGAGGAATTTTTTCCGGAAAAGACGCCAAAGAAAAAATGATTGCCGGCGCATCATTGGTGCAGGTCTGGACGGGATTTATCTATGAGGGACCGATGATCGTAAAAAAGATCTGCAAATCATTATAGTCAATGGAACATCTATTCACTACCGAAAGTCTTATTAGTTTTTTTATACTCGTTGTGTTGGAAGTTGTTTTGGGTATTGACAATGTCATTTTTGTAAGCATCATCATGAACCGGTTGCCGGGTAAAGAAGAAAAAAAAGCAAGACGATTGTGGATGATCACGGGTATCATTTCCCGCAGCTTATTATTGGTGGCGCTTGGATGGTTGCTTTCACAAAAAGGAAAAGCTGTTTTTACAATTGGAGAAAAGGGTTTTGACCTTGCCAGTATTGTCATGCTGCTCGGAGGGTTGTTTCTTATTTATAAATCGGTAAAAGAAATACATGGCAAACTGGAAGGTGAAGATCCTAATGTTGTAACACGGGGTAAAAAAGGGATCAGCTTCGGACAGGCAATGACACAGATCATTGTGATTGATGCAGTATTTTCTTTTGATAGTATTATAACAGCAGGGGGCACGGCAAAGCATCTTGAGATCATGATCGCGGCTGTTGTCATTGCAATGATCATTATGTTCTTATTTAGTCCGAAAATCTCTTCTTTTATTCATAAGCATCCCACCCTGAAGATGCTTGCTCTTTCCTTTCTTGTTATGATCGGCTTAAGTCTTGTGATCGAAGGATGGGATGAAGAACAAGCGGATAAACTGCATTTGAAAAATTATATCTATTTCGGTATGGCCTTTTCATTTGGTGTAGAAATGCTGAATATGGTGATGCGCAGCAGGGCGGCAAAGAAAAGGTCACATTTGGTAGAGTTGAATGAGCCCGTTTTGAAAAAAGATGAAGAGGAGGGTTATTCTGACATGACCAACTGAAAGCTTTCCGGAATTCTACCTCATGATGATATCAAAACAAACCCCGGCAGTTTCCAGAGATCATTGATAAAAAATGCAGCGTGATCTTATATTTTCACAAATTGTACTGTCGGCAATAATTTCGACACTTTTGTTCCCCTGAAATAGAGAGTATAAACACCCGCACTCAGCTTTTCGACATTAATATCCGTTTGATTAATACCGCTGCCGATGAATGTTGAATACTGCATCACAAGTCTGCCGATACCGTCATAAACAGAAATGATAGCTTGTTCATCAAATGGTAGCTCAGTGACGACATGCAGCACTTTTGCCACAGGATTTGGATAAATCCCTTTTATCGGTCTTGGTAATGGCTGGGTTTGTACTGTAGTAGGTGAGAATGTTGTTATATTGTTTCTAGTTTGTGTGAATGGATCTATACCGGCCGCTGCAGTCCCTGTTGTTGATTGCCATGCACCGGTGAGATTTTGAGTGACATAACATTTTGTTCTGTCAAATCGTGCCAATTCCTGCGAAGCGGTCCATTGCAGGGTAATATTTACATCGCTTCCACCGTTTGTTGTCTCGCCAAAGATCCAGGTTCTGTTCACTACTACATCCGTAAACTGGTTACCACTGCTTCCATTCAAAAATACTCCCTGTATAAGACGAACAGTTATGTCATCGGTCGCATGTGCTGCATTGGCGGAAATAACGACCGGGTTATAACTTGTTGCATCGGTCGCCACAGGAACGGTTCTCGTATTACCGGCTGCTAAAGATTTGACTATAGCATTTCCGGTACCATTAATGATAATATGTGAGGCAACAGTCCCTGTACTGCTCGATGCAAGAGTAAGGCTATTGTTCCCGATTGAAATGCTTCCGTTGGTCAACGTTAGTGTTCCATTGATAGCAGCATTTCCATTGAGTACGACCCCACCGCTTCCATTTATCGTAACATTATTTACAGCAAATGCCGGCATGGATTGACTGCTTGTTCCCCTAAAATTAATATTGCCCGCTGTTGAGTTGAATGTTCCGTTGCTGGTCACACTTCCAAACAGATCCAATATGCCTGTTGCAGCAATAGTGAGTGATCCCCCTCCATTGATAGTGATATTTCTGGCCGTTCCGGTTCCCCCGGTTAAGGTTGGCATATTAGGAGCTGTTGAGGGAATAATTACATCTGTTGCTGCTGAGGGTACACCACCACACCAATTAGATGCAGTATTCCAGTTGGTGCTTGTTACACCAATCCATGTCTGGTTTGCTGCAACAGTCATTGTAATTGCATTGGATGTCGCCGTTGCTTGTGTGACACAAGTTAACGATGTACTCATGACAACCGTTATCACATCGCCGTTGGCAAGAACTGCATTCTGGTAAGTGGCACTATTTGTTCCTACATTGGAGCTATTCAATTTCCATTGGTAAGATGGAGTGCCCCCATTGGTGGGTGTGGCAGTCAACGTTATATTGGTTCCCGCACAAATCGTCGTCGCACTTGCCGCAATACTCACTGAAGGCATTACAGGTGATGTAACATTTATAGTAACGGCATTGGAAGTCGCCGTCAATTGTATTACACAGGTCAATGAAGTAGTCATAATAACTGTTATCACATCACTGTTCGCAAGAGTTGCATTCTGATAGGTTGCGCTGTTTGTTCCCACATTAGTCCCATTTAGTTTCCACTGATAAGAAGGAGTGCCGCCGTTGGTGGGTGTAGCAGTAAACGTTACATTCGTTCCGGCACAAATCGTCGTCGCACTTGCCGCAATACTCACCGATGGCGTAACAGGTGAGTTCACTGTCATAGTAATCGTATTGGAAGTAGCTGTTGGTTGTGTTACGCAAGTCAGTGAAGTGGTCATAACAACCGTTACTACATCATTGTTTGCAAGAGTTACATTCTGGTAAGTCGCACTGTTTGTTCCAACGTTACCGCCATTCAGCTTCCATTGATAAGAGGGAGCGCCGCCATTGGTGGGTGTAGCAGTAAACGTTACATTGGTTCCCGTGCAAATTGTCGTTGCAGTTGCTGCAATGCTTACTGCTGGTGTAACGGGTGAAGTCACAGTCATAGTAATGGCATTGGATGTCGCCGTTAACTGTGTTACGCATGTCAATGACGATGTCATGACAACAGTTACCACATCATTATTTAACAGGGCTGCATTCTGATAGGTTGCACTATTTGTTCCAACATTACCTCCGTTCAGCTTCCATTGATAAGATGGAGTGCCGCCATTAGCCGGCGATGCAGTAAACGTTACATCTGTTCCGGAACAGATCGTCGTTGCTGATGCTGTAATGCTCACCGATGGCGTAAGTTGTGAAGTCACGGTCACAGTGATCGCATTGGATGTTGAAGTTGACGGGCTCGCACACGCCAATGAAGAAGTCATTACAACTGTCACCACATCATTATTGGCAAGTGCTGCATTCTGATAAGTTGTGCTGTTTGTTCCGACATTACCATTATTCAGTTTCCATTGATAAGACGGCGTCGCACCTCCGTTAGTTGGTGTTGAAGTAAATATCACATTCGTTCCCACACATATCGTCGTTGCGCTTGCTGAAATACTTACCGATGGCGCAATCGTAGAATTTACTGTTATCGTTATTGCATTCGACGTTACACTTGTTTGCGTCACACAGGTCAGCGAGGACGTCATGACCAGTGTTACTACATCACTATTGGCAAGTGTCGCGTTCTGATAAGTCGCACTATTTGTTCCGACATTACCACCATTCAGTTTCCACTGGTACGACGGACTTCCTCCATTTGTTGGCGTAGCAGTGAAGATAACATCCGTTCCGGAACATATTGTTGTTGCGCTTGCTGAAATGCTCACCGATGGGGTAACTGTTGTGGTCACCGCCATGGTGATCGCATTAGATGTTGCAGCCGCCGGTACTGCACAAGGCGATGAAGATGTCATAACAACCGTTACCACATCATTGCTTGCAAGACCCGAATTCTGATACGTTGCACTGCCTGTTCCAACATTACCGCCATTCAGTTTCCATTGGAAAGAAGGTGTTGCACCACCATTCGTTGGGGTGGCAGTAAATATCACATCCGTTCCTGAACAGATTGTCGTCGCACTCGCACTAACGCTTACTGATGGAATGACTGTTGGGTTAACAGTTATAGTAATAGCATTTGACGTAGCTGTGGGTTGTGTCACACAGGTCAGCGAGGAGGTCATCACTACCGACACTACATCGTTATTTGCAAGAGTTGAGTTCTGATAAGTTGCGCTGTTTATTCCAACGTTACTTCCGTTCAACTTCCATTGATAGGATGGAGTTGCACCCCCATTAGCCGGTGTCGCAGCAAAGATCACATTTGTTCCTGAGCAGATCGTTGTAGCGCTGGCGCCTATGGACACTGATGGAGTAGCGATTGAAGTTACTGTCATCGTAATTGCATTTGACGTTGCACTGGCCGGGCTGGCGCAGGGAATCGAAGATGTCATAACAACAGTTACCACATCATTGTTTGCAAGAGTTGAGTTCTGATAAGTTGTGCTGTTTATTCCAACGTTGCCTCCGTTTAGTTTCCATTGGAAAGAAGGAGTGGCGCCGCCATTAGCTGGTGTAGCCGTAAATGTTACATTCGTCGCTGTACAGATATTCGTTGCCGACGCAGCTATACTTATAGATGGAACAACTGAAGCATTTACTGTAACAGTAAACGAACAATTCACAGTGGGCGAACCAGTCAATACATATTGCACTGTAGTTATACCAGCATTGAATGTTTGACCGCTTGCTGTACCACTTCCGCTTCCCGTTGTTGCGCCGCTAAGTGTGTAAGTAAATGATTGCACCGGGCTAATTACAGGATCAATGCTATTAACGACGGCAGTGCATTGACCTGCGCCTGCACTTACAACTACATTTGCCGGACAATTTATTGTCGAATTACCGATGTTGAGTGTATCATAATCATATAAGCCCCATTTACCCGATTGATCTTTTACACGTATACCAAGGAAATGCTGGCCAAGAATAAGACTTGGTTCTGTAATATTGAAAGTTTGGGTAACAATGTTGCCGGGTGTTGTAATAGTCAAAGGGTTTCCCCCACCTACGCCGGGATCAGCATCAAAGAAATATTCAGCAGCTGTTATGATCGGCTCATCAGCCGTTGCTGTTGAAATATAGAAACCTCTTTTTTCAAATAAACCCCAGACATCATCAGCACCTTTTACACGGATGGATAAGAAATGAAAACCCTCCGCCAATGATGTTGGGATAACGGCTGTAAAGTTTACAATTCCTCCGCTTGTGCCAACAGAAACTGCACTTCCATTACCCGGACCGGGATCAGTATCAAAGAAATATTCCGCCGCAACTATATTGGCTGCATCGGCTGCGGCATTGGAAATATAGAAACCTCTTTTTTCAAATAAGCCCCAGACTCCATCGGCGCCCTTTGTTCTTATAGCTAAAAAATGAAAACCTTCCGGTAAAGATGTTGGTATAACTGCAGTAAAGTTCACAACACTTCCATTTGTGCCTACAGAAACAGAAGCACCATCACCAACACCGGGATCTGCATCAAAGAAATATTCCGCAGCGACAATATTAGCTGCATCCGCTGCGGCACTCGTAATATAAAATCCTCTTTTTTCAAATAATCCCCAGATCCATCGGCGCCCTTTCACTCTTATGGCTAAAAAATGAAAGCCTTCCGATAAAGATGTTGGTATGGCTGCTGCAAAGTTTACAACACATCCATGTTGTTCCAACTGACACGAAGTACCATCGCCAGCACCGGGATCTGCATCAAAGAAATATTCCGCGGCGACAATATTAGCTGCATCTCACTCCAGAACCTGTGATATAAAATCCTCTTGTTTCAAATAAACCCCACACTGCCATCTGCACCTTTCATACGAATGGCTAAAAAATGAAAACCCGGCCATAAAGATGTTGGAATGACTGCTGTAAAATTTACAACAGCTCCGCTGGTTCCGACAGATGTTGCCGTACCATTTCCCGAACCGGGATCGCTATCAAGGAAATATTCTGCAGAAACAATATCAGCAGCGTTGGTGGCGGAAGATGAAATATAAAATCCTCTGGTTTCAAACAAACCCCATACGCCATTCGCATCTTTTGTGCGAATAGCGACAAAATGAAACCCGGTGGAAAGAGACGCGGTAGAAACGTTGGCTGTAAAGTTCACAATGTCTCCGGGAGTGGAAATAGTGATAGGCACGCCATTTCCCCTGCCGGGATCGGCGTCAATAAAATATTCAGCTGCCGTTATATTTTGTGATAGTGCTGTTGCAACGAAAAAAATCATCATCAACAGCGTTACCAGCCTTTTCATATCAACCGATTTTTAGAAATGAAAAATGGTTTTTTTGTAAAAGGCCTAATTATTTTTTCGTGCTTCTACCTGTACATTCAATGTGCCTCCTTGCGGAATGGTCGGGTTGATAATATTCATACTAAATATATAAGGCAGGCGGCTATTCCGGCTGGTTGTCCAGTTCAGGCTTCCGGTAGCATCAAACAATAAACCCATGTCCTTCCCGTCCGATCCGCTGTTATTAGCAGGTCCGACTGCAATGGTGAAATCATTTAAGGCATTATCCGTTCCTCCATTAACTGAAGTCTGCGCAATCATTTGCGGATCCTGGTTAGAAACATTTCCTCCACTGTTTACATTTCCATTGACTGTCCAGGGATCGGAAGGAGGAGTACCGGTGGGATAAAATGTAATATTATTATTAAATGTGCTTTGGCTGTTTTGATTGCCAGCGTCGCGACGTACAAATATATTATTGGTAATAGTTAAGAAACGGCAATTGGTGGTAAAGCAATCACGGGTGCCGCTGGCGGGACCAAACCAAAGATTGTGATTGAACAATACATTTACCGAATTAGTAAAATCATGGATGTTGCCTCCAACGCAGCAACCCGATTCATAGAAATAATTGTTTTGAAAAAGAAAATTCTGATAGGTACTGCTGCCTGATGCAAGCACCTGCGAGTTTTGAAAAATATTGCCTTCAAAGAGATATCCATTATAAGTAGTCGAACTCTGGAGAAAAAAAGACTTTGGCCCTGGGTAAATTGATTACGGATAAAACGCAGATTATCCGGGTGGTTAGAATTGACAACAACACTTCCGCTAATTACCAGGCCCTGTATTTCTGTATTTCCACTTGCTGCCCCGGTAATGGTAATGCCAAGTACAATTGCTGTCAATGGCAGGTTCTTATCAGGACTCCATCCCGGTCCGATAATAACCAATTGTTTATTTGTGATAGTAAAAGCAGCATAGTTGTTGGGACTGCCGTGAACATACACGGTATCACCACTGCTGCTGGCATCAACTGCAGCCTGTATGGTATTAAACTGCGCTAACGTAGATGGCACATTACTTACGGTGCGAATGATTGCATTACCATTGAATGCCGCCAGGACCACGATCGCGAAAATTGAAAAGAACTTTTTCATAAACAGATATTTTGTTTGTTAAAAGTATCGAAATGCAAAAGCTGAACTATAGAACAAAAGTTATGAAGACAAAGAACTCCCAGATCTGAAATAATCAACCGGCATCCTGGCGCCGAACTTATCAGCCAAATTGAACGAATTGCATGATGATCCGTATTGTTATGTACGTTTTGGGATTAGATGGATCTATGAAACCTGAAATGATGTATTCATTAGCGCCATTGGATCCTGAGTTGTTCGTTTTAACAGCAACCAGGTCATGCTTCAAACTATTATTAACCGTTCCTTTACTTGATGTAATAGTAAGTGTGGACGAAGCCGTTAATAGTAAAGGACTGGTGAAAGTAAACGTTTTGTTGCTGGCACTGCCATTTGTATTGATCCATTGACCTGTGCTGCTCTTCAAAAAATTTTTCGTCAGGCTGGTAGATCCAATTTTCTGAATAGCGGAATTGACAGCCAAGTTAGCTCTCCCACTTATGATGCCAAACCCATTAAGATCGTCAACAAATGAAAATTCAATGACGGCACTCCTCACAGTGTTGGCAGGTGTGGACTTATTTTGTAAAAATGAAATTGTTTCGCTTGATCACGGAAGAAAGTGTCTGAGACGTGCCTTTAAAATTCAACATGAATATTAATAACCCTGCAATTACCATTGCTTTAATCTTTTTCATAATCGTTTGGTTTTAGTTCTATTTTAATTGTAAGCGTTTATATCATTAAATTATCACAAGACCTGAAACAAGCTTATTGCACCTTTTCAAAAATCCATTCCTGCGTATCATCACCTGAAACCCGTGAGTACAGCTGCACTTTTCCTCCATTTGCATTGACATCTGCATTAACTGCGTCAATGACTTTACCGCTCATTATATTTTTAATAACATAGTGACCATTAGAAAGCCGTTGAATACCCCACTCCTGGTTTGTCCGGACACAAACACCACATCCTCTTTCCCAAACCTGCAACCGTGTTCCATTGACGAAAACCTTAGGAGTCAGGTCAAAATCCAGATCCAAAATACTTGTTGGCGGACTCACAGGATCCATATTGCCATCAATATATTTATTACCCGCAACGCATTGCAGCGTATATCCTCCTATAACTCCCGCAACCTTTTTAACCCTGAACTGATTGTTGGTGGGTGTTTGGCCCAATGAATAAAGCTGAACTTTACAGCCATTGTTATTTCTGCAATCATATTCCACATCCAGGTACTTCCCGCCTCTTACACATTTTATATAATAAGTCCCCTCGGTTAAATCTTCGTCCGTAAACGGAGGGATAACAGAGCCTGAGGGATTAAGTGCTTCTACCCATATCGTATGTGTACCAATTCCGTTATAACCATATTTGATCCACATATAACCATCTTCGCCCCATCCGCGTCCCCATGAATTTCGTACACGCCACGCTTGCCTGCAATCATCCCATCCAACAATCATCACAGCATGATTCAGGTCAAAAGGCTGACCGGGCGAAATTTCATCGAACACACCTCCGGCATAATTTTGAAAACATTCTGTTGCACTTACTGAACAGGCAACTGCGCCATGTGCAGTTATTGCATTCTTAATTTCCTGCACTGTATTAGGCACCAGGCTTACCGGTATTCCGGCATAACCCCAGGCAAGTACTTTATAATGGGTCTTGAGAGGATTATCATTACATGTTCCGTGATCTGAATGAGTATAGTTATATCCATTCTCCTGGATCAAGCCCGAAAATTGAGAATAAATTAAAGGCAATTCTGAAAAAAAGCCCTGGCAGCCATCTGCAAGGGGTGTTGCACAATCAACCAATTGCTGTTCCGCCAGGTCCAGGCTCAAATTATACCTGTTTTTAAAACTAGCCTCTACAATTCCTGCGGTAGCAAAAGCCCAGCAACTTCCACATTGGCCCTGGTCTCGTATGGGTGACAGACCCGGTACAATATAATTACTCCTGGTGCAGGTTGTCTTTAACCCTGTGCCGGGTATAAGCGGGTCAGTGGGAACTGCTTTAAATTTACTTTTTGACAGTAAAACAGATGCATTTCCATTTTGATATAACATAAACTCTGCATCAATATTTTTCAATGAAGCTTTCGACGTGATTCTTTTGAGGTCTAAAGCACTTACCGATGTAACACCTACCTGAAAAGAATACTTTTTTAAGACAACTGTTTGCTTAAGCTTGGTAACATCGGCTTTAACCTGTGGCGAAGCATTTAATTCCAATTGCCCCAAATCGACTTTGACTAAACTATTTTTTGTGTTTAAATCAAGTGGTTCCTGCGCACAGGCCAGCAGCGCCATGAATTGTACAGGCAGCAATAATTTCATTACTTTTCTGGTTACTGTATTCATGTTAATTTTTTTTAGTTTGATATATTTTGTTTTGAATTTTTACCTCATCATGCAACTGATCGTTGCTATTGGAGTGAATGTGGTGAACTTCCAGTACTTGTCAAATACACAGCGCATTCCATAATTCAATATCACACTGCGACTGATCCGCCAGTCACCTCCAAAACTGAGCGTGTTAGGATGTACGACATCCCATTTGACAGTTGAACCGACTACTTCAAAATCACCGGGCGCTTTAAAAGATTTACTCAACGCTTCCATTGGTGTCTTTAATCCTTTCTTCTCATAAAGGAATTCGACAAAGAATGTATAAATAGAACCTCCATACCGGAGATTCATGCCCATTGTCAGCAATGTGTTATCAGCAATAGCCTGTTGACTCATTTCATCACCCGTTGAAGTATTACGGATAAGAAACTCCAGCTCTTCTTCATACCAACTGTTCCTGAGTAAAGCAGACAAGAGAAATTTTTTGCCAATACCAATATTCGCGTTCAACCATCCGGAATAACCAGTATTCCTGTTAAGCCTCAAATTTTTTAATGATCCGGCGCTGTCGGTTTTATAAGAGTAGACTCTTCCGAAAGCCACATCCAGTGAAGAAGCATTCCAATTTTCGCTCACAAAAATTTTTGCACGGCTGTTGATCTCTTCATTCCGGCGTGAGTTCAGTGTCATTACCTGTTCTTCTGTTGATAATATCTGGCTTCGTAAACCGGGCTTCAAAAGAACATTGTGCGTCGTATCAAGTTGCAACCGCAGTTCTTTCAACTGTTCTTCCAGTTCCTTTTTTTCTGTTTTATATTTTTCACTGATCCCGGCATACAATTCCCCGGCCATTAAAGGATCTTTTTGTTTGAGCAAATTCATTTTTGCGGCAAACCCTATCCGCCGGTCACTATTTTCGTCCTGCACAGTTCCAATAGAAATATCCAGTGATGCCAAACGACGCATGAATCGCGACGACGATTGATATTTACTAAGATCCTTGCGGTTATAAAACAATTCCCAAACGGGTTGCGACTGGATAGCAAGATTGGGATTCAGCTTCCATGATTTAAAAGACCAATCCACTTTGAAGTCTTTTATATCCGATGTGCGATTGATCTGCGAAGAAGTGACGCCCATCATATCAAATACCGGTGATGGCGGTATGGTCAGCTCTTTAGGTGTGACACGGCCAGCTTTAGCTTCATCTTCCTGGGCTGCTGCCGTTATCACGAGCAACACATTCAGGCAAAGAGCAAATAAAATTGACAGATATCTCATGCGAGTTGGGATTTGATTGTTTGAAAAGAACGGCAACAAAAATATTGGCGGATGTAAGCGAAGACAATACCAGACAATAGTGAATTATGAGTGAAATAAATACCTGAAATCAGGTAGGCCGGTAATAAATTAGTTTGGTAACTTTCAATCGCCCATCTTTTATTCACTTCTGAAACCAGGTTTATGCTTCAAAAAGGAAAACCATTTTTCGTTAGCCTCGCTTTCATTATAGCCTGCTCTTTTATTTCAAAGCAAGCCACCAGCCAGATGACGCAGTTGCAAATAGATAGTATGAAGCAGAGGTTGGCAACTGCCAAAGAAGATACAAGCAAAGTAATTCTGTTAATGAACCTTGCAAACGAAATTGGCTATACAAATCCGGGTAAAGCATTGGAGTACTCACAGCAGGGTTATGATCTGAGTCTCAAACTTCGTTATGAATTAGGCGTCGGGAATATGTCTTATATGGTTGCGATCTCTGCCATGGATGTGGGTAATTATACCCTGACGGATTCTTTTCTGAATATCTCTGAACAAAAATTTCAACAGTTGAATGATAAAAAAAGACTGGCGAAAGTTTCGAATGCGAGAGGCAACAGGAATTATATGACTGGCAACTATTGGTTAGCGGCGGAATTTTATGCAAAAGCAGCAGAAACATTTGATGAAGTAAAGGATACAACTACTTCTCTTATCGTCTATCAAAATCTTGTTGCGCTCTTAGGACAGATCAAACAACATGAGAAAGCCGCAGAACTGGGGAAAAAAATCTTAAAGACCGCTGAACAGCTCCGTGATACTCTTTCGATAGGTTATGCACTTCAAAATCTTGTCACCGACCTGATCTATTCCGATAAAATGGAAGAGGCTTCCACCTATTTAGACCGGCTTTTAAATTTCGCAAATACCAATAGTGATCAAAACCTGTCAGCAGAAATTTACAGTACCCTAGGGACTTATTATTACAGGAAAAATGTATTTGCAAAAGCAGCAGATTATTTCGAAACTGCGTTGCAAAAAGCCATATCTCTTGACAATAAATATCAGCTTGCCAATCATTATAATTCGCTTGGCCAGGCTTACTACAGAATAAAAAACTTTGCAAAGGCAAAAGAAACATTGGAGAAAGGGATGTCGCTGGCGAAGGAATATAATAACAGGCGAGCCGAGTCAAACATCGCACTCTCATTAAGTTCACTTTATGATTCGACCGGTGATTATAAAAGCGCTTATAAAAAACTTTTGCTGCATGCGCAGATCGCCGATAGTATCCTGAGCAGTGAAACAAGGAACTACACATCGCAATTAGAAACTCAGTATGAAACCAATAAAAAAGAAAATGAGATACTTCGCTTGCAGAAAGTAGAGCAGGAAAAGAATTTTCAGTTAAAGCGGCGGAATACTTATCTCGGGATTGGTATTGGGCTCATCACGGTGCTCATTGCTATACTATATCTTTTAAAAAGAAATTACAGCAACAGGCAAAAACTGGCAAGGCAGCAATCCGCATTACTGGAGGAGCGAATAAAAACAATAGAGAAGGAACAACAGATCAGTTCTTTGCAATCCATGATCAACGGGCAGGAAACAGAACGAACAAGAATAGCCAAAGACCTGCATGATGGTCTCGGCGGTATTTTTTCAACCGTTAAAATGCATTACAGTACGTTACAACAGAATACGCCGGCGGTAAAAGAAAACCCTTTGTATAAAAAGACGCTCGACCTCATCAATAATGCATCCGATGAATTAAGAAAAGTAGCCCACAACATGATGCCGGAGGTACTTATGAAAGTAGGCCTCGCAGAAGCGCTGCAGGATTTCTGTAATAATATAAGTTCAGGAAAATTGCTGAGAGTCACCTTCCAGAGTTTCGGTATGGAAAAAAGATTGAGCAGTTCTACAGAGATCATGCTTTACCGCATTATCCAGGAATTAGTAAATAATATCATCAAGCATGCTTATGCCACGGAGGCGATCATACAGATCAACCGTGATGGAAACCGCCTGAGCCTGACCATTGAAGATAATGGAAGAGGCTTTGACACCAAAGAAGCCGAGGAAAAACGAAGCATGGGCATGGCAACCGTGAAGAGCCGTGTTGATTATCTGAATGGCAAGCTCACTATTGATTCAAGAAAAGATATTGGCACAACCGTAATGATTGACTTGCTGCTAAACGAGAATTGATCGGTTAGAACACAGATGACACGGATTAGATGGATTAACGCCGATTATTGCTAAGGTCTATCAAAAAAATCCGTGCAAATCAGTTTAATCCGTGTCATCCGTGTTCCAAATTTTAAAAAAAGTTATTGGCGACAATGATTAAATTTATAGCTGATAGCCGGCTATGATAAAGATCCTCATTGTTGACGACCACCCGCTGGTAATTGATGGCATAAAAACAATGCTGAAAGATGAAAGCTATCTCCACATAGAAGCGGCAGCTAAAACAGCAAAGGACGCACTTTCCTTCCTCGAGAACGATCCGCCCGTTGATATCATTCTTTTAGATATCAATCTTCCTGACATAGACGGTCTTCGTCTTTGTGAAATGATCAGGACAAAAAATAAAACCGTCAAAATACTTGGACTTACTTATGTTAATGAAGCGGGCATCATCAACCAGCTTATAAAAAAAGGTGCAAACGGTTATCTTTTAAAAAACATGGAGCGGGAAGAATTGATTGATGCCATCAATAAAGTAATGGATGGTACAATATATCTGAGCAAAGCTGCCAATGAAAAAATTCTGCAGCAATTGCATTTTCATGAACTTCCGCAAAATAAGATCCCGGCACTGACAAGACGGGAAAAAGAAATATTGCAACTGCTTTCGGAAGGATTGACCAGTAATGAAATTGCCGGACGGTTATTTTTAAGCAATCATACGGTGGATACACACCGGAAAGAATATGCTGCAGAAATTTAACGTTCATAATACAACCTCGCTGATGAATGTAGTGAGAGAGCTGGGGATAATAGACTAAAGGGACAGCCCGTTGAGCCATCCCCTTTAATCAGTTCTTGCTACTGCAATCAGTTACTCTCTTGCCTTCCGAACTTTTCAATTTTTGATTTGATATTCTTTGACGATCCGGCAAGAATCAATTTTTCATCATGTTCATCATTCTTTACAGGCAAACAGATTTATTAATTATTAACACCTGAATTATTGATATTTTTCAACTGTTGCCTGAAATCATTTACCCGTTCTTTCATTGATTTAGCAGAATTTGGTTTCAATAACATCATTAAATTCATGTTGTTTACACCTGGAACAGTTGATGGCGCAACTTTTTGTGAATTGTTGTGGTTGTCATGTCCGCGGCCGCCGCAATTTTCATAATCGAATGCCTGGCTTGTCCAATCGTTGGTTACCCGGTCAAAAAAAGTACCTGATGCCGGATAGTCTTGTGAAGCGGGCCTGTAAGATGTGCGCCTTGGATCATAATCATACAATACAACAGGACTTCCATTTTCATCATACGCAATTAATTTTTCACTGGCAATACAAAATGGGTTTGCAAATATTGCCGCATTCAGAAAAGGAAAACCGTAATCAATACCAGATATGGCTCTTCTGGGGTTTTTAAACCGATGGACAAATGTTGCACGGCTGGAGTATGCACGAGTACCCCCGCTATAAAAATCCCAGGCAGTCACGTTTCCTGCTGCATCAAATGTGTTGAGAGTATAATAGTCGCCTACAAAACTTTCCATTCTTGTATTTTGTCCCCGGCGGTTAAACGTATAAAACACAACATCGGCCACATTTTCCGAATTTCCGTCGTACCAAATCTCCTTGTTCACTTTTTCTCCTGTATGGAAAAACCGAATCGTGTAAATAAGTTCATTCCCAACGTACACCCTTGATTTTGTCAAAAGACCCGAAGCATTATATTCAAGTTTTAATAAAGCCCAACTGGAAATATTCCATTCATCACATAGTCCTTTGTGATTGTAATGGAATGTTTCGATTTCTCCGTCAACTACGGATTCTGTCAACCGGCATTCATTCCTATGCTCTTCATGGTCGCCTCTTGCCTGTGACTCGTCTTTTTGCAGATCAGTGGCAGGAGACGATTGAGGTTCGTTGATTTGTTTCTGACAACCGGTAATAACCAGGAGAGAGACTACAAATGAAGTGATGAGTTTTAGATAATTTTTTTTCATAACACAATGTTTTGGTGTAATAATTTTTTACACAGCAAATTCGGGGTCTTAAAAGAGGTAAGCAATACCTCAATGGGTGATTTGTAGGTATGCAATAGGACAATCGAAATCGTTACCATTACGGCATATGACTATTAAAATTATGGCCGGCTATTCATGCCGGCCAATATATATATCGCTAATCCTATAGAATCAGGAACAAATAGCGAACATTTGGGATGAACCCACCTATCTATGCACTTACGGCGGCCTTTGATTTTCTCTTATATCCTTCAAGGGCAATCCGCAATGCGAGCTGTTGACCCGCTGTCTGCCATTCCCCATGCACCATGTTCTCGACCTTGTTTGCTATTGATCCAATATCATCGGCCGGTATGAGCCCTCCGGTAACGACCGACAATACCTTCCCGACAATTGAACCCCATCCATTTTCATCAATTTTGATGTCATGCTTTGTCATTTTGTTTTTCTTAAAAACAAATTCATAATAGATCTGGTCATCCCTGGACCACGCGACGTTGTGAGATATTTGTCCTTTTACAGTGATCGTAGTTCCGCTTTTTGTCAGGGTGGCTTTTTTAATATTCCAATCGTGACCAAAAACGTTAAGATCTTTTACCTCCGGCCTTCCATAGCCGCCTTAAGTGCTTTTTCAATTGATGTTGGCATAACAGTCTCCTTTTTTTTGATTAGAAAATATTTACTGATTAATGTTAATTTGTCCTCACCGGATCTGGGATAAGATTGCTCTCAGATAATTATTGAATTCAATTAAAAATCTATAAAACTGAAAGTACTTTGAGATGAAAGTGAAACCAATACCGCAATGGGGTATTTTAAGTATTAGTTCAGCCCTTGCTGTACTGCTTTCATCACGGCTTCGCTGCGGCTGGCTACGTGGAGTTTTTTGTAAATATTCTTTACATGGGTGCGCACAGTCTCATAACTGATAAAAGCTTTTTCGGCGATGCTGCGGTAATTACTTCCTTCTACCATCAGGCGGAGTATATCTTTTTCTCTTTCGCTTAACTGGTAATCGGTATTATCGGGAGCTGTAAGAATAATATTTTTGGCGCCAAAAAATCCCAATACTTTTTTTGCCACAGCAGGGCTCATCGGGGCGCCGCCGCTGTACACTTCATTAATAGCTTCGAGGTATTTATGCGGGGGATCGTTTTTGAGAATATAACCGGAAGCGCCGGCGCACAGAGCCTGGAATATCTTATCGCTGTCATTAAAGACAGTTTGAATCAATATTTTTATTTCAGGAAAGGATTGGTGTACCTGTTGGCTGATCTCTATTCCATTTAGCCCCGGCAATTCTATATCCATCAATATTACATCGGGTTCGCTGCGTTTGATATCCTGCATCCAGCGGTTGCCATCTGCAAATGCGCCAATACAGCTAAAACCAGGAGTGCCCGAGAGAATAGCCTGCAGTGCATCCCTCACCAGCTTATTATCTTCAAATATGGCTACCCGTATATCCATTTGTTTACCCAAATATGAGATTGAATACCCTATACTCCAATACCTCAATGAGTGATTTTGCATTGAAGGGAAAGAGAAGCTCCCTCATTCAATTTTGATTGAAGGATAAGTTTAGCTCCTATTTCATCCGCCCTTTTCTGCATATTTTCCAACCCATTGCCTCTCCTTACCATTACTGCGTCAAAACCTTTTCCATTATCACTTACAGAAAACTCCAGTTTATTATCCACTTTCATTATTGTTAGTTCAAGTAAACTGCCATTACTGTATTTAACAGCATTGTTAATTGCTTCCTTGCAAAACAGGTAAATATTACGGCGACTATCTACCGGCAAATTAATCTCCGCTATTTTATCAGGAACTGTAATTTTCACTTTCATATTCTTGATGGCCGCCATATCGATGGCATATTCTTCCAGCCGATCAATAAGTTTCTGCAAACTGATCCTGGTCAGGGTTTATCAGCCATACTATGTCATTCAGCTTGTCCACCATCTGTGCGGATGATTGCTGCATTACATTGAGCGACTTTTCAGTCTCTTCAGTTTGTCCTCCTTTCATTTGCTCTTTAGTAAGGTGGCTGTACATGGCAATACCACTAAGAGTGGCCCCCACTTCATCATGCAGTTCGCTGCTGATGCGCAGGCGTTCGTTTAAGACTGCCTGCTGGCTTTGTACTTTTTTTCGGCGACGATAGCGGTAGAAACCATAGCTGCCTGCAAGAAAGATAGCAGCAATACCTATGTAGGCAAAATTCCTTTGTTGCTTTTGTTTGGAGGCTACTGTTGTTTTTAATCTATTTTCAGTGGTTAGAAGTTTAATCTGGTCTTCCCTTTTTTCAACTTCATACTGTGTTTTGTAAGATTCCGATTTATTCATATTTTCCTGGTTGTACAGACTGTCCTTATAAAGGATATACTGTTCATAATTCTCCAATGCTTGTTTATAATTTCCCTCAAGTCTATTTAATTGAGAAAATAGCAGAAAGCAACCCGTTAGAATCCTATTTGATTTAACATCCTTTGATATTATAATACACTTTCTCAAATGATATTTTGCTTTTTCAAAATTTTCCAATTTCATATATATTCTCCCCAAAGAAAATTCTACTGATGAAATCCCTTCTCTCATGCCGGCCTTTTCCCAAAGTGGTATACATTCAAGCAATATCTTAATTGATTCAGAAAATTTTCCTTGGGCTTCGTAAACATTAGCAATGTTACTCAACGAAAAAGGAAGCCCCCAATCAGGGGCAGCATCTCCCATTTCTTTGTACGAATTATATGCGGCTTGTAGTTTCTGCAGTGCCAGATCTAATTTACCCTGTACACGGTAACAATCTCCTAAACTTGTTAGGGTTTGCACTGTATAAGCTTCATCTCCAATTTCCAACCTGATATCTAATGCCTTTTCCAAATATTTTATTGCTTCGTTTGCATTTTCTTCATAATAATAAGTACCTCCAATTGATTGAAGTGTCATTCCCGTCATTTCTTTATTTCCTGCTTCTTCGAAAAGTTTTAATGCTAAATAATAATTTCTTAAAGATTCATGGTCTTGATTTTGTATGGATTGCCCAACATTGAAATAGCCATAAGCAATCCCCTTTTTATAGGTTAATTTTTGTGCTAATTGTAATGCTTCAGTTGCATAAATCAAAGCAGAATCAAAATTTTGAAGTTTAGCCAAAAATTTCCAGCTTAAAGAATTCAAAGTATTTACTCTACCGGTATCTTCTTTTGCAGTTAAAAGAACAAGTTTAAGACTATCAATATTTTTATCCTGTGGAAAGACTACTGTGTGGCTTAAACCATACAGCATTGGTGCCAAGATAAAACACTTGAATTTCATATTTTTCCGAATATACCTAAATATCCATAGATAAGCTGACAGAGGCAATACCTCATTGGGTGATTTCACAATACAGTCCGCAAATTCAGAATTATAATGATTTCAACAGCGAAGCTGCCACTACACCGGCTGTCTCTGTTCTTAACCTTGTTTCGCCTAATGATACAGAAGTAAATTCATGTTGCTGTGCCAGTTCAATTTCTTTTGGAGAAAAATCTCCTGCGGGACCAATAAGTATCATTACAGAGCCGTCATCAGCTCCTTTATTTCTGATATGATCGCTCAATTGATCTTCAGGTCTTTCATCACAATAAGCAATGAATTTCTGATCTGTATTTTTCAATTCTTCCTGTCGAAAAAGGAGGTCAAAAGCGATCGGTTCATGCAACACCGGCAACCAGCATTGCTGGCTTTGCAGCATGGCGCTTATACAAATACCTTTCATCCGCTCATAACGGAATTTTTGCTGTATGGTTCTTTCACAGATCAGCGGGATGAATTCATTGATGCCGATCTCCGTCGCTTTTTCCAAAAACCATTCAAACCTGGCGACATTTTTTACTAATGAAATGGCAATGCTGATCTTTCCCGAACCCTGCTCCTTATACGTGGTCTCTTCTACCTTGATTATACAATGCTTTTTATGGGAACTGAGAATATGGCCCATTATGAGGTTACCTTTTCCATCCGTCAGTTGAAGTTTTTGTTCGGGTTTCATCCGCAACACATGCACGATATGATAAGATGCATCCTCATCCAATTCTATTTCCTGCTGTGAAGGATCAAATTGTTTAATATAGAAGTAAGACAACGACATATAGTAGGCTAAAGAAAATAAAATTAACGCAAAAACAAAAAACCCATCCTTTTTTACAAAAGATGGGCTTTACTCAATGTCTAAGGTCAAGTCATTGAAAACTAGAAGGGATCATCTGAATTATCATCCGCTTCCAATTCATTCATCTTACTTCCTGTCTGAATGAATAATTTTTCTCCGCCGCCGCTGTCTTCTACGGGCCGCCATCCGCCAGCCGGTAATCCGATACCGCTATATGGATCATCATCCCAGTTAATAAATTTCTGTATATGCAATAATGCTTTTAGCCTAATAGTTTCCAGTTTACCATTACGGTGCTTGGCGATCTTTATCTCCGTTAAACCTTTTATGTTTTCGCCGCTTTCATTTGTATTGATGTCATAATATTCCGGGCGGTAGAGGAACATAACCAGGTCGGAGTCCTGTTCGATAGCACCCGATTCACGAAGATCACTAAGCTGTGGTACCCTGCTTCCCTCCTTGGTGCCACGCTTTTCCACTTCACGGCTTAACTGTGATAAGGCGATTATAGGAACACTCAATTCTTTTGCAAGAGCTTTTAAGTTTCTCGAAATATTACTGATCTCCTGTTCGCGGTTAGAATTACGGTTTTCGCCGGTTCCGCTCATCAATTGCAAATAGTCAATAATGATAAGACCAATATTGTGTTTGTTTTTTAAACGGCGGCATTTTGCTCTCAATTCAAAAATGTTCAATGCAGGCGTGTCGTCAATATACAAAGGCGCCTGCGCCAACCGCTGAATACCTCTCGTATATAGTTGCTTCATCTCATGTTCTTCCAGTTTACCGCGTGCAATTTTTTCCAGCCATACTTCGCTTTCTGCAGCGAGAATACGCTGCACCAACTGCCCGGCGCTCATTTCCAAGGAAAATAAAGCTACCGGTGTTGGCTTGCTGGGATGAATAGCCGCATTGCGTGCAAGGTTTAATGCGAATGCTGTTTTACCAACGGCAGGGCGTGCGGCAAGAATGATAAGATCAGTATTCTGCCATCCATAGGTGACATAATCGAGTGCACTGTATCCGCTTGGCACACCTGTGATATCTTCATTTTTATTTCGAAGGTCTTCGATACGCTGTATCGTTTTTACCAATACAGAATCTATAGTATCAAAATTGCGACGCAAGTGATTATTCGTGATCTCAAACAATTTGCTTTCGGCATCATCGAGCAGGTCGAATACGTCGGTTGAATCTTCGTACGCATCACCGATGATCTCGCCGCTGATGCGTATGAGTTCTCTTTGAATGAATTTTTGTAAAATAATTCTTGCGTGTGTCTCGATGTGTGCCGATGATACAACAGAATTGGTCAGTTTCGTCACATAAAAAGGTCCGCCGACCATTTCCAGTTCATCTTTGCTTCGCAATTCTTCAGCGACCGTCAATATATCTATCGGCTGGCTCTTGTTCGTGAGACTTTGCATTGCGTTGAAGATGCGCTGGTGCGCTTCCACATAAAAACATTCGGGCTTCAGTATCTCTATGACGGCGTCAAATGCATTTTTCTCGAGCATGATAGCGCCTAACACTGCTTCTTCAAGATCTTTTGCCTGCGGCGGCACTTTGCCATACACCATTGTTCCCAGGTCAACTGCCGATCTTCTTTTTTGTTTCCTTTCTTTGTTGATATTGGTCAGATCCATTGTTCAGTACAAACGATAAAGGGTTAAACCATTAGTTATTCACCAATGACCAGTGGGTTAGTTCCGTCTTGATTAAGAAATTAATTCTTCGTTGTTAAAGGAATATTCCCGTCAGTCAGATAAGCGAAATAAAATGCAATTGATATATTAAAAAAATTTTTCTTTCTGCACCTTTTTTCACCAGTTGATTTGCCGGTTATCCACATCAGTCCTTTTTTCATCTTTTCCCACGGCCAGCAACAATTTACAGAAAATCCTCTACACGTTTTTGAGAAGATCATCACATTGGTGGAAAAATATTTCTGTATTCAAGCAACTTATTTTCTTCAGCCAGAGTTTACTATAGTAATGAACTTTTATTCTGCACAATAATTGCATAGAATATAAGTTATATAAAGGAGTTCTTTCCCGACTTGTACCAATAGCTGCTACGGTGAGTTAATTCACAATAAAACTTTAGATCATGGAGACAACGAAAAAAAGCAGCCACCCACACCCTGTGATTTCACAGGCTCAAAACAACACCACTCTCTGGATCGGTCATCTGCAAACCGATCCCACTGACCATTTCGCCGGCCAAACTTTTACCTGCCCCGATGAAGGGCAATTGGACAACATTCAATTGTATTCTTCTGCCGTTCATTATGGCGGAGAGGTAATGCTGACACTACATGAATTTGATGCCGGCAACAAAAATTGGGGACCACCGATCGGCACTTCTACATTGGAAGTGCAAAAAGGAGAAGACGGCAAGTGGATCCATTTTACTCTGCCGCCATTGCATTTGCACAAGAACACTACCTATGGTTTCCGCGTACAAACCAATAAAGCGCTGGTAGGTCTTGGTGAAGCAGCGACAGGAACCAAACAACCTTTTACATTCGGCCATGAGTGGAATGGAGATTCAAGAAACCTGGCAGGAAATTATTATTCCTACTTCAGCCTCACATTCAAGGTGGAGTTATGTACATATAATTAAATGCTATGAAGAACTAAGAAGGCCTTGTTCCGGAAAAACCGGGACAGGGCTTTCTTTATTTTAAAGTATTTTTTCTCATTGATTGTTTATTCATTTCTTATTTCTAATTTGCTGATAACTTCTTTCGACCTTATCTAAGCTTCCCCTATTAAGGTTTCTGATTTGTAATACTTCCAAATTTATTGGTGCAATGTGCTTCCGAGTGTACCCGTGAAAAGACGGTGGGAGATTGGGTGATTTTCACCCGATATATTATTTAAAAGCACCTTTAAGGTTTCTGATTTTAACCTATAACTAACTATTATGTCGCGCCAAACTATCATTGACACCGCTGCCACAGAGAATGGAACCAAAGAATCGCCACCTAATTCCAATAAAACGAAATATGGAAAATGGTATGGGCTGGATGGAGAAAAATGGTGCGCCATCTTTGTGAGTTTTGTTTATAGCCATGCCGGACATCCTTTGGAATCCATCGACTCTTCAAAGGGGTATCAATCCTGCCAATCAGGTTTTAATTTCTGGAAAAGAAAAAATCGTTTTACGAGTGAACCGCAACAGGGCGATATTGTATTATATGATTGGACAGGCGATGGACATTGCAATCACACAGGCATATTTGTACAGTGGCTTGATGCTGCCAAAACAAGATTCAGTGCGTGGGAAGGAAATACAGCACAGGGAAATGACAGCAATGGTGGCCAAGTGATGCTGAGAGAAAGAAAAAAAGCCAATGTAGCCGCGTTTGTTACACCTATTGCCTTGGACAATAATCCGGTTGCAAACCCTGTGAATGATGATACTCTGAGAAAAGGTGATAGAGGTTCCGCTGTAACTGTACTTCAGAAACTATTGCATGATCTCGATTTTAAGATCACTGTAGATGGAATTTTTGGCAATGAAACGGAAACTATTGTAAAGGAATTTCAACGGGATCATTCTTTATCAGTGACAGGAATTGTAACACCAGAAGTACTGGGAGTCATACAGGAGGAAGCCTCATCGCCATCAGTTCCTGCAAAAAAATTTACCAGTGGCGCTTTTATTAAAAAAGGAGATAGCGGCAGCGCCGTGCTAAGCGTACAGCATGCTTTAAATGCACTGGATGCTAATCCTGCTGTAGATGAAGATGGCGTATTTGGAAACGGCACTGTCAAGGCTGTTAAAGCATTTCAGCAAAAAAAGAATTTACAGGTTGATGGTATTGTAGGTCCGGCAACTTTTGCTGCATTGGGGATTAATGATGTGTGATGAAAAACCTTATTGGATCGGTTGTTTTTCTGAGTTCTTGCTTTTACAATGTTATCCACTTCATACTATCAAAACACTTTTGATTCTTCGATCACGCTGACCAAAAATAAATGAATTAACGAACCTATATACTGACAATAGGCCCAAATCCAATAAAATCCATGAGACAATATTTATAAAATAGGTCCAAATTATACCGCAAGGAAGGATCGTACAGGAAAATGATCTCTTAAATAAAACCCGGAAAGCCGAAAAGGGTACTTATAGAGTAGGCATATCAAAAAACAACTACTATGAGATTGAACAAAATTGTGGCTTGTCATTTATTGAGTGTGACATTATTCATATGCAGTTGTAAAACTTTTATAGCCACATATGATCCCTATTCATATACCCAACTCTCAACGTTGAAAGTAGACGTATTAAATGTTATGTCGAAGGCCAATGAAGATTATTCTACACATGCAAATGATGTTGAACAAATTAAAATTGAAATACAAAAAGCGTATGAATATGATACGCACAAACCAAAGAACGAGATAATGACAAAAATGTGGAAATTTTTATATGAATCGCTTTTATCTGACGAAATGGAAGGAATAGCAGGTCATCAACATAAAAAAGGATTTTTCAATAAATGGAAAGCAGAAAAAAAAGAGAGTCAAAATTTTGTGGACGAGGCAAGCGAAAAAATTATTTCTCCGATGTTTGATCTGATAATGGAACTGGAAAGTAAAAAACTTGCAAAATCAACGGCAGAATCAATTTTTGAAAAGATTAAACAGCATCTTGGAGGTGTTCAATAATAATTTTACAAAAAATATATTTTATGAACGATGATCAAATAACACACTTGTTTAAAACAATTACTGATGATGTAACCAATCTTGCCAAATCAACCGCCAAAGAGTATCTACGTCAGGCAAAGCAGGACGCGCAGGCTTTGATTGAATCAACCAAAGAAAATGTAATACGTTGGACTGAATTGCTTGCCGAAGGTAAACTAACCACAGAAGATTTTGAGTGGCTCATGTTTCGTCAGAAAGATCTCGTTGTAATGAATGCTCTTAGGCAGGCCGGCCTGGCCGAAATACGAATAGAAGGCTTTAAACAGGGAGTGATAGGCGTTATTATTGATAGTGTCTTTCACATGTTGAAAATCTAAAAGAATTTAAATCCGGGATATTTAGAAACCAGGAATTTTGCAATTGCCCCCATTAAATAACTAGTCGAGTGGAATGCATTACAGAATTTAGATTTCTATACCTATTAAATTTATCACGGTTAGTTTTTTCAACTCAAGTGAAATTTCACTGGCCATATGACAAGTCCTCTCAATCAAACAACCCATAACTTCCACACCCTACTCTTTTTTCCGTTCCGTTTTTATAAAGCAGCCGATGTAGCAGCAGTGGGTAGTCTGATTTGTTTACCATTCAATTACACCCCGCCGTCATTCCTTATCTTCGCAGCCATAACAGCAAGCGAACATGACGATCTCTTATAAATGGCTGAGTGAATATTTACCCGTAACTGTAGAACCGGAAAGATTAAGCCGCATCCTTACTTCTATCGGTCTTGAAGTGGAAAGTTTTTATCAATATGATGAAATAAAAGGAGGCTTGAAAGGCCTTGTGATCGGTGAAGTATTGAGTACAGAAAAACATCCGAATGCCGATAAGCTAACGTTAACCAAAGTAAACACCGGTGATGGCGAACCATTATCAATTGTCTGCGGAGCGCCAAATGTTGCTGCCGGGCAAAAAGTAATTGTGGCTCCGGTTGGTACAACTATTTATCCAACTACAGGTGACCCATTAACGATGAAAGTGGCAAAGATCCGTGGCCAGGAAAGTCATGGCATGATCTGCGCTGAAGATGAAATTGGTTTGGGCACTTCACATGCAGGAATAATGGTTTTGCCTGCCGATGCAAAAGTCGGGACGGCTGCTGCTGAGTATTTCAAGCCGTACACTGATTGGATATATGAGATCGGGCTTACACCCAACCGTATGGATGCAATGAGTCACTGGGGAGTGGCCAAAGATGTCTGCGCTTATTTAACCCACCATGATAAAAAAGATATTAAGCCAAAGCTGCCTCATGCCAATGGATTCAAAGCGGATAACAGCTCGCTTGCTATCAATGTAAAAGTTGAAAATACAAAAGCATGCCCCAGGTATAGCGCGGTAAGCATTGCCAACATTTCCATCGCTCCATCGCCGGAATGGTTACAGAAAAAATTAAAGGCGATCGGTTTGCGACCCATCAGCAACATCGTTGACATTACTAATTATATCCAGCATGAAACGGGTCAACCGCTTCACGCTTTTGATGCCGATGCCATCATTGGTAAAAAGATCATTGTAAAAAATCTTCCGGAAGGAACAAGGTTTGTTACACTGGATGAAAAAGAAAGAAAGCTGAGTGCCGAAGACCTTATCATCTGTAATGAAAAAGAGGGAATGTGTATTGCCGGTGTTTTTGGCGGATTGCATAGTGGCGTTACCGAAAAAACAAAGAATATTTTCCTGGAAAGCGCCTGCTTCGATCCTGTCATAACCCGTAAAACATCTTTTCGTCATGGACTAAGAACTGACGCAGCCAGCCGATTTGAAAAAGGAACGGATATTTCCGCTACTGTGAATGTGTTGAAAAGGGCAGCTAATCTTATTAAAGAAATTTGCGGAGGACAGATCGCATCTGACATAGTAGATATTTATCCGGAGCCGGCGGAAAAGAAAGAAGTTTCTTTAAAATATCATTTCTTAAAAAAACTCAGCGGCAAGAATTATCATCCCGATACGGTAAAAAATATTCTTATCAGCCTTGGCTTTGAAATATTAAAAGAAGGTATTGATGAGATACGGGTGGCGGTGCCTTATTCCAAACCGGATATCAGTTTACCTGCAGATATCGTGGAAGAAGTGTTGCGGATTGATGGTTTGGATAATATTGCCATACCCGATGCTATTACTATTACACCGTCAGTAGAAGAAAACCATGCGAAGGATGTTTACAAAGAAAAAGTGGCAAACTATCTCGCAGGCCTTGGTTTTAATGAGATCATAACCAACTCCATTACCAACGCAGCTTATTTTTCTGAAGAAGAAAAAAAGCAGATGGTGAAAATGCTGAATAGCCTCAGTGCTGAGTTGAATATCCTGCGCAACTCACTTTTTGAAACGGCGCTTGAAGTCGTAGCGCATAATCTTAATCACCGGAATGATTCACTGCGGCTTTTTGAATTCGGCAGAGCTTACAGTACATCGGGACCGGGAGATTACAACGAAACGGAAAAACTTTGCGTAGTGGTCAGCGGGAATGTGTCAGAAGGTCAATGGAAACAAAAGGCGCAACCCGCAGATTTTTATTATTTGAAAGGTGTTGTTAGCTCCGTTCTGACATTACTTGGAATTAAACCTGATGCCATTGAAAAACTACAAGTATCTAAACTGGATAGTCACATCATATTTAAAGTAAACGGGACTATCATCGCGGGCGCTGGCGAAGTAAACAAAAGATCACTTGCAAAATTCGATATTGAGCAACCGGTATTTTTTGCCGGGCTGAACTGGGCTTTACTTTCCGAACTGGCGTCACAACAACCTTCGGCAATAAAAGAAACTCCAAGGTTCCCGGCAGTGCAAAGAGATGTAGCAATGATCGTTCCCCGGCACCTTGCGTACGAGGAAGTGGAAAAGTTGGTGCAGAAGATCAAGCTGAATAAACTACAGGACATGAAACTCTTTGATATTTTTGAAAGTGAAAAACTTGGATCTGATAAAAAATCATTGGCGGTAAGTTTTACATTCCAGGATGAGGAAAAAACGCTGACGGATAAAGAAATTGATGACTGGATGAAAAAGATCATGTCAACTTTTGAGAAAGATCTGCAGGCGGAAATAAGAAAATGAGTAACCATTTAATTTGCTGACGCATGACAGAAAGCAGCGATCAATTAAAAAGAATTCAGGCCAAACTTCAGCAGATGCTGAAACAACACGCTGTTTTGCAGAAGGAGAATAGCTGGCTGAAAAATGAATTAGACGAGGCAAAGAAAGATGTGTCTACTCAACAGGAAATGGCAGATATCCTGAAACAGCAGGTGAACGTTTTAAAATACAGCAATGGCGAAATGAGCGATGCTGACAAAAAAGAATTTGAAAAAAAGATAAACGCTTATGTGAAAGAGATCGACCGGTGCATTGCTATGCTGGGTCAATGATCAGATTCTTTTTACAAGGTTCATTTTCATTTCATCTTCACCCTGTGATAGTTCAATAGTGTACTTGCCGTAAGGAAGGTCATTTAATCCGGTCCAGGTGAAATGCTCATTTTCTTTTACGATATTTTTTTCCAGGGTGCTGCAGATGCTGCCTTTATCGTCTTTTAAAACTCCCCGGAGAAAATCACCTCGTAGGGCACTTAATTCAAGTTGAAGTGCATCAATAAAAATTGACGGCTTGATTTTAGCGAACATAATCAGTAACGTTTTATAGATTAAACGTTTTTAACAGGAACTGGAATTGACAAAGGGATTTTGACAGGATGAGAGGGTTCTTTTCTAAAAGTCAAAAACAAGATATTAACAATTTTTCAACTTTGCAAACTTATGGAACAATTAATTGCGGCCTCAGTTGTGATCGGAGATAGAAGTTATCGCATTAAATGTGCTTCGGGTGATGAGGAGGTAGTCAGGAAAACAGTAAAAACGATCAATGACAAGGTTACGGAATTCAAAACGCATTTTGCCGGAAAGGATATGCAGGATTACATAGCCATGGTGTTATTATGGTTTGCGACAGACCAGATAAATCAGAAAAAAGCTAACCTCGAAGAAGAAAACCTAAATGTAGAATTGGACCTCATTGAGCAGATGCTGGATAACCAATTGAAAAACAAATAGCTCACGACCCTCAGCGCAATTTTATTCATTTGTTTCCGTTTTGTATCTTCGCCCGTTGCCTGTTTTTTACGGGTATTTATTTTATTATGATCTACGGGGTAAATTATAACATTCTGGAACACATTAAACAACAAATTCATGGATCCACTCATTATATCTATAATAATAGGTGCAGCTGCTCTCATTGCCGGTATTATAGCGGGTAAACTGATCTTCGCAAAAAACACCCGCCAAAAAGTAGATGAAGCCGAACTGCAATCCCAAACCATCCTCAAAGAAGCTGAATTAAGAGCTGAAACAATCCGTAAGGAAAAGGAACTGGAAGCTAAGGAAAAATTTGTGCAGATGAAGGCTGCACATGATCGTGAAAGAAATGATCGTAACCGGAAGATCAATGATACCGAGAACCGTATCAAACAAAAAGAACAATCCATCAATCAAAAAGAAGGAAATCTCGAAAAGCAGGTAAAGGAAAATGAGGCTATCAAGGAGAATCTGAACCGCCAGATCGAACTGGTCAACATCAAAAGGACGGAACTGGAAAAGCACCAGGAAGAACATATCCGTCGTCTTGAGAAAATTGCCGGTCTTTCTGCTGATGAAGCAAAAGCTCAATTGGTAGAAAGTCTGAAAAACGAAGCACAGACCCAGGCTATTGGTATTCAGCAGGAAATCATTGATGACGCCAAACAAAAAGCCAATAAAGAAGCCAGGAAAATTATTATTCAGACTATACAGCGTACTGCTGCCGAACAGGCTATTGAAAATTCAATTACTGTTTTCAATCTCGAAAGCGATGAAATAAAAGGCCAGATCATTGGTCGTGAAGGCAGAAATATCCGTGCAATAGAAGCCGCCACAGGCGTTGATCTTATCGTGGATGACACACCTGAAGCGATCCTGCTTTCCTCTTTTGATCCGCTTCGGAGAGAAATTGCCCGCTTGAGTTTACAAAGATTGGTCGCAGATGGCCGTATTCACCCGGCCCGCATTGAGGAGATAGTAGAAAAAACAAAGAAGCAAATTGAAGAACAGGTGATGGAAATTGGCGAACGAACAGTGATCGAACTGGGTATTCATGGTTTGCATAAAGAATTGGTAAGAATGGTCGGTCGTATGCGGTTCCGTTCTTCTTATGGTCAAAACCTGTTGATGCATAGCCGGGAAACAGCCAATCTTTGCGCTACCATGGCTGCAGAATTAGGATTGAATCCCAAACTGGCTAAACGTGCCGGTCTTTTGCATGATATTGGCAAAGTACCTGATGAGGAAAGTGAATTGAGCCATGCGCTCCTAGGTGCAAAGATTGCTGAAAAATATGGTGAAAATCCGGCCGTTGTGAATGCAATCGGAGCGCACCATGATGAAATGGAAATGCAATATGTTATTTCTCCGATAGTACAGGCCTGCGATGCTATTAGTGGCGCGAGGCCGGGCGCCCGGCGGGAGATAATGCAGCAATACCTGCAACGTATCAAAGACCTCGAAAACCTCGCAATGGCATATACCGGTGTAGAAAAAGCCTATGCTATCCAGGCTGGTCGTGAGTTGCGTGTAATTGTAGAAGCAGATAAAGTGACTGACCAGGATTCAGAAAAACTATCATTTGAAATAGCACAAAAAATTCAAACCGAGATGACTTTTCCGGGCCAGATCAAAGTAACTGTAATAAGGGAGAAAAGGGCTGTAAATGTAGCCAGGTAAGTGAATAAGCTTTAGGGTGTAAGGTTCAGGTTTTGATTCTTAAAAACTTTCAACCTTAAGCTATTAAAGCTTAGAGTTTTTCCCCTACCTTTGCCATCCTTAAAAATAAGAGTCATGAATGCCATAAAGTTTGTACACGAGCAATTGACAGGCAAAAAGGATTTTCCGAAATTCAAGCCGGGCGATAATATTACCGTTAACTATAAGATCATTGAAGGTAATAAAGAAAGGATCCAGTCTTTTAAAGGAGATGTGATCAAACGCCAGGGAACGGGTCATACAGCCAGTTTTACCGTGCGCAAGATATCGGATGGAGTGGGTGTAGAAAGAGTATTTCCATACTATTCCCCTAATATTGATTCAATTGTTTTGAATAAAACCGGTAGTGTTCGACAGGCTAAATTATTTTACCAGCGTAAACGTAGCGGCAAAAGTGCCAGGATCCGTGAAAAACGTATGGTTATTGCTACCACAGTTGCCGCCGGGTAGTTATACCAGCCCAAAAAATTCAGACCCGGAAATTCCGCGTTTTTCTTTTGCATTAACCAGCTCTTAGGAATTGATCCTATATTTTGCCGATAGTAATTATTATCTTTGACCTTCAATTTATCCAATATGATACAGACTAATTTACTGGGTGTGTTAGGTACGAATGAAATCATCATCATCCTGGTTATTGTATTACTTCTTTTTGGTGGTCGCAAAATACCTGAACTCATGAGAGGTCTTGGCAAAGGAGTGCGTGAGTTTAATGATGCAAAAAGCAATGTGAAAAGAGAGATTGAGGAAAACGCCAACGAAATAAAAAACCCATAAGAACTCCTCGTTTTTGATTTTCTTCATTCACCGAAAAAGACACTTTTCATTTGTTTGAGTTTTCTTCCATTGAGCAATATCATGCCCGGTTAAAGGAAGGAAAAGTTAGCTGTTCGGAGGCCGTTGAGCATTATCTCAGGCAAATCAAATCAAAGAAACAGCTGAATGCATTCATAGAGGTCTATGACGACGAGGCGCTTCAAAAAGCGAAGGAATTAGATGAGAAAAGAAGCGCTACAGGCGTCATTGGAAAATTACATGGCGTTGTTATCGGCTTAAAAGATATCATTTGCTACCGGGGGCACAAACTCTCCGCTTCATCAAACATTCTTAAAAATTTTATTTCCGTTTATTCTGCCACTGCTGTCGAAAAGTTATTGGCCGAAGAAGCGATAATCATTGGCAATCTCAATTGTGATGAATTTGCCATGGGCTCGACAAATGAAAATTCTGCTTATGGCAGGGTCCTGAATGCGCTGGATGAAACAAAAGTTCCAGGTGGATCTTCGGGCGGATCTGCAGTAGCTGTACAAGCTGGTTTGTGTATGCTTTCGTTAGGAAGTGATACTGGTGGTTCTGTACGGCAACCGGCTGACTTTTGCGGAATTATCGGACTAAAACCCACTTATGGCCGTGTATCCCGATATGGCTTGATGGCCTATGCTTCCTCTTTTGACCAGATTGGCATTTTCGGAACCCACATCGCTGACGTTGCCCTAACCCTCGAAGTAATATCCGGCGCCGATGAATACGATAGCACCGTTTCAGCCAATAAAATCGATCATTATTCACCTGCTAAAGACTCTACAAAAAAATATCGCATCGCCTATTTCAACGAGGCCCTTGATCATTCAAGCCTTGATCCCGAAATAGCTTCTTCCATTAAATCTCTTTTAAAAGAACTTAAAGCGCAGGGGCACCAGGTTGAGCCTGTCGAATTTAGTCTGCTCGATTATATAGTTCCCGCCTATTATGTTCTTACTACTGCAGAAGCCTCTTCAAATCTTTCGAGATATGATGGAGTAAAATATGGTTATCGCACAATTCAAAATGGAGTTGACCTGACAGAATTTTATAAATTGTCAAGATCAGATGGATTCGGGAAGGAAGTCAAAAGAAGAATTATGCTTGGAACCTTTGTCCTGAGTGCAGGTTATTACGACGCTTATTTTACGCAGGCACAAAAAGTAAGAAAGTTATTAACACTTCAGATACAACTGATCTTCAAAGACTTCGACTTCATTTTTCTACCTACTACGCCAACTACTGCTTTCACAGCCGGTGAAAAAATGAACGACCCAATTTCCATGTACCTGGCTGATATTTATACTGTTATGGCAAATTTGACAGGAATTCCCGCAATATCCCTGCCTTTATTTAAGCACATAAATGGCATGCCTTTTGGCTTGCAGGTGCTGGCTGAAAAATTTAATGAGTTACTTTTGCTCCGCTTTTCAGATAGGCTTATGCAAAATATTTGATTCCAGGCCCTTACGAACCTACTGCAAGTATTTAATTTTTAACAAATAAAATTTTGCCGTAATGCATAGACTTTTAATTGGCGTTATTGGTTTTTTCTTTTTCTCTTTCACCTATGCCCGCAAAGGTTTTGATGGTCATTTTGAAAAAAGAGCCACCGTTTCCGACACCACCTATAAAGACGATTCTTTAGCTGTGATTGCCAGCCAGGTACATGATCCTAAACAAGACTTTAAAAATCTCTTTATCAGCGACCAATCTTCAGGCAATATTAGCCTGAGGCAGCTAAATCCACAGGCGATAAGCTTTGTAGAAGATTACGCGGATAAATATGGAGAAGAAATTGAAGATATTAAGGAGTGGGGTAAGCCTTATCTTATATTAATTGAAAATATTCTTGAACAGCACGGCCTCCCAAAAGAACTGAAATACCTCGCCGTCGTAGAATCCAACTTAAAGAGTAATGCCCGTTCCTGGGTCGGAGCGGTAGGGCCATGGCAGTTCATGCCGGCAACGGCAAGAAACATGGGCTTGCGGGTAAATGGAAATTATGATGAAAGAAAAGATTTTTCCAAAAGCACTCATGCGGCTGCGAAATATCTTTCAAGCTTATATGATCTGTACGGTGATTGGCTTTTAGTGATTGCAGCATATAACGGTGGAGCAGGTAAAGTGAATTCAGCGATTAAAAAAAGCGGCAGTAAAGATTTCTGGACCCTTCAAAGATTTCTGCCGACAGAATCAAAAAACCATGTAAAGAAATTCATTGCAACGCATTTTATCATGGAAGGCCAGGGAAGCATTGCCACTGCCACAAAAGCAGAGTCAAAAAATATGACTACAAGTACGGCTTTGACCCCTGAAGAAATGGAGAATTCCAAAACTCAAAATATCAGTGGCCGCTATAATTCCCTTGTGATTACAAAGTACATAGCCATGGACATTGTATCGTTTAATAAGATGAACCCCGATTTTGACAGAATGGTAGCTTCAGGAAACGATTATGAAATGCGCTTACCGAATGAAAAGATGGAGTTATTCATCTCAAAGAAACCAGAGATATTGAATGAATCAATGCAATTACTTCTGAGCGCCGCTAATAACTAATGTGAAGTTTGCTGTTCCTATCCCCTTTATTCAAGAACCGTCTTTATAGCTTCAGCTTTCAGAAGACATTCTTCCCATTCCTTTTCAGGATCGCTGTAAAAAGTAATGCCCGAACCGGCTTGAAAAGAAAGGTATTTTGACGACGCGTTATACATTATGCTCCGGATGACGACATTCAAGTCAAAGTCTCCATCGGGAGTAATATAGCCGAGCGTTCCTGAAAAAATTCCTCTTTTTGTTTTTTCAAATTGTTCTATCAGTTCCATCACGCTTTTCTTCGGCGCTCCGGTCATGGAACCCATTGGAAAAGTCGCCTTTATTATTTCGGTAAATGAGATTTTGCTCCTTAGTTCCCCGCTGACAGTAGATATCATCTGGTGTACCTGCGGGAAAGAATAAATTCCATAAAGCTCATCTGTCTGTACAGATCCCTCTTTGCATATTTTGGAAAGATCGTTGCGAACGAGATCCACGATCATAACATTTTCAGAACGGTCCTTAGAACTGTTGAAAAGTTCTTCCCTGCTCGCTTCATCTTTCTGCTTATTGTCGATTATTCTTTTAGATGTTCCTTTGATCGGTTGTGAAAGGATCTCGTTACCTTGCTTTTTCAAAAACCTTTCGGGGCTGGCGCAGATAAGCCATTTGTCACCCATCCTGTACAAAGCGGAAAAAGGGTTTGGAGAAATAGCAGCTAATTTTTTATAAACAGCAACCGGCTCAATAATAACTTTTTCTGCATAAAATTCCTGGCAAAAATTGATCTCGTAACAATCACCCCGGAGAATATGTTTTTGCAATTTCCTGACGATTGAAAGATATTCTTCTTTTTGAATCCTGCTGTTGATGACGGGGGATGCTTGCAATGATATCCTTATATCATCCTTTAGTTCCATTATTTCTTCAAATATCTCTGCTGCCCGATTCGCTTCAATGACGATTTCCTTTTCATTGAGGCTGATGATTATTTCCGGTTCAAAGAAAAACAAGTCGGGGAATTCTATCTTATCCGGACGTGTGGAAACAGATCCTTCCAGCTCATTTTTAAGATCATACCCAAGATGTCCAAAAAGCCAGGTTCTTTTTTCGTCGATGAATTGCTGCAGTAATTCCAGGGCATTGGCTGCATTTACATTGATCTTCCTTTTGATACCGACACCCAGTATGCATTCTTCTGTGTGCGGATCGATATGATATTGCTGATTATCCAGGAAACAAAAAGTGTTGAACCGTTGTGCCCAGTTCAACACTTTTCGTTTCATTTGCCCGAGATCAGTTACGGGGAAAGGATTGGTCAGCGTAGTATTCAATATATCTGAACGAATAAGATCGGTTAGTAATCATCATCCTCATCATCTAATCCATCACTATCATTAAACATATCCTTAAACTCATCATCAATTTTGAAATCATCATCGTCGTCCACGCCTTTTTTACCACCAGCTGCCCCGGTGGTTTTTTTACCTTTTGATTTAGGAATATCAAATTCTTCAAAATCGGGATCCCATTCTTCTTCCTCTTCTACTTTATCCCATTCATCCACTTCATCTTCTCCGCTATCATCATCGTCATCATCATCTCCTTTACCTTTTTTAGAAGTAGTAGCAGCTTTACCTCCTTTCTTCGAAGGCTTCACATCTACCTCTTCATCTTCCACGTCATCTTCGTCATCTTCTTCCATTTGCTTTTTGGGTTTGGAAGATTCCTTTTTTGCTGACTCATTCTCAGGAATATTTTTTCCCGGTGTCTTTTTTTCTTTGCTCGGTTTTGATGCCATAAGTCTGATAGGGTTATGAGTGTAAAATTTCGGCTAAGTTTTTAATCCTCCAAATTTTTAAAAAATTTTTTTTATTTCCAGCAGATAGGCTTAAAAAATCAGTTTTTTTTAAAATTTTATCATTTATATGCTTATAATCTGCTCCCGGCCCGGCCCATTAGATATATAACATATCTTAATTCCAAGAAACTGGTTGATGAAATCCACATATTTTTTCATTTTTTCGGGCAGTTCACTAAATGATTTTACCATATTTGTAGCGGTGTCCCAGCCTGAAAATGCTTTATACTGTGCTTCGATCTGCAGACGATCAAGCCGAAAAGGGATTTCCCGGCTTTCTTTGCCATTTAATTTATAGCTGGTACAGACCTGGAGTTCCTTAAAAGCATCTAATACATCAGCCTTCGTCATCACTATTTTAGTTACCCCGTTTATCATACAGGCATATTGCAATGCCACCAGGTCTATCCAACCGCAGCGGCGGGGACGACCTGTTGTAGCGCCAAATTCGTTTCCTATTTTTCTCAACTCTTCTCCCGTTTCATTTTCTAATTCTGTCGGGAAAGGTCCACTACCAACCCTGGTACAATACGCCTTAGTGATGCCGATCACGTCCCTGATCTTTTGCGGAGCTACACCCAGACCGTTGCAAACTCCCGCCGAAATAGTGTTGGAAGACGTCACAAAAGGGAAAGTACCAAAGTCAATGTCCAGCATACTTCCCTGCGCTCCTTCCGCCAGTATCTTTTTTCCAGCCTGCAACTGCTGGTTAATAAAATATTCGCCATTTACAATATTGAGTTGCTTTAAGAATTCAAGCGCCTCAAAAAACTCCTCTTCCCATGCAGACACATCTTCGTTAAAAGAATAATTATCCAGCAGCTTCTGATGTTTCAACCGCAGCTTGATATAGGACGTAGTAAAATTTTTATCCAGCAGATCCCCGACCCGCAAGCCATTTCTGCCGGTTTTGTCCATATATGCAGGTGCAATGCCTTTCAGTGTAGAGCCAATCTTTTGATTGCCCTTTGATAATTCTGCCGCCTTATCCAATGCCCGATGAGTAGGCAATATCAGGTGCGTCCGTTCAGCGATAAAAAGATTTTTTTTGAGATCGACGCCGAATGACGCCACTATATCACATTCTTTTTTCAGTGTCACAGGATCAAGCACCACTCCGTTTCCGATCAGGTTAAGTTTGTTTTTCTGAAAAACACCGGAAGGTATCTGGTGAAGTACTATTTTTTTATCCTCCACATATAATGTATGCCCTGCATTAGGTCCGCCCTGGAACCTGGCGACCACATCATAGTCTTTGGCAAAATAATCAACGATCTTTCCTTTTCCTTCATCGCCCCACTGGAGGCCAAGAATTACATCAACCATGGTTTCTCAAATTTTTTTTTGGACGAAGCAGCATTGCTACTATCATCGTCCCTTGCGACGCTCCCTTGTACATTCTGTTCGTTACTGAGCATTATCAAAACTCAAAATAAAATACTGCATTTCTGTAAAGAGGCAAAAATACTCTTTCAATAAAAAGCCACCGAATTATTCCGGTGGTTTTTGCAAACCGGCCTGGCCAATTGTCACAGTAAACAGCAGGCGAAGTTATTTCAATTGGCTGACCGGTAATAACCGTTTTTTATCAACGTATCAGCGTGACGGTTCCTTTTTTAGTTATTACTTTATTATCCATCGTCACCCCTTCCACCATCCAGATATATACTCCGTTTGGTTGTTCTATACCGGCGAGCCGACCATCCCACCCTTTATTAAGCGTAGTAGTAGAATACAGCATTTGACCCCAGCGATTAAATACCCTGAAATAATTCAGTTGTTTAATCCCCACCGGGAATGGAATAAATGTTTCATTTTTTCCATCGCCATTAGGTGAGAACGCAGTGACCATATAAATGTCCGGGCCTTTATAAACTTTCACTGTTATATATCCGTCTCCCTGGCATCCGGCAGATGTAGTAGTTGTTACCTTATAAACAACGACATCGCCATCATTTAGCGGAGCCGTAGCTGTCGGATTGTCTATGTTCGGATTGTCGAGACCTGTAGCGGGCGACCAGCTATAGAACGTACCGATAGATTTTGCCAACAATGGAATCTGAACTCCCGCATAAACGATAGTATCATTAGGATAAGTCGTCACTTTGATAGGCGGTGTTACTTTCACTGTTACCTGGTCTGTCACCAACGAGGCGCATCCATTCGCATCAATAACGCTTAGTGTGTAGGTGATCGTTTTATCCGGAGTGACAACAGGATCATAAGTTGTTATACCGTTAAGGTACGTTGAAGGTGTCCATGTATAGGTTGCCCCGCCGGAACCTTGTAATTGATAGGTCTGTCCATAACAAATATCACCCGGAGGTCCCGCATCAGGTATTGGTGCAGGCATAATACTTACAAGTACATCATCTGTAATTGTACAACGTCCTAATGCTGCCGTTACCGTATATAAGGTCGTTGCAGATGGTTGCGCGACCGGATTAGCTATTGTGCTGTTTGATAAACTTCCGGTGTTTGTCCAGGCAAATTGTGTTGCATTGGTAACCAATAGCAGCGATACACCTTTGCTTTCACAAATAGGCGCCGGATCGGTCATCGGCGTATAGGTAAGATTGTTGTTGAGCCCGACAACAATATTTGTTACCGGGTATGTGCAACCATTAGCATCTTTTACAGTAACATCAAAGGTACCTGGCCCAACATTAAATGTATTGGAAGATTGGTAAGCTCCCCCGTTCAATGCGTATTCAAAAACTGAAGTACCGCCCGCAGGTGTAATGGTGATCGTGCCATCGTTTCCTCCATCACAAGTCGCATCAGTTGTAGCAGGAGCTGCCGTAAGCAATGCAGGTTCTGTAACGGTTATATTTGTCAACGGTGGAAGAGTACAACCATTGGCATCCTTCACATATATGGTATATGTGCCTGCAGCTACGTTAAAAATATTGGCGGGTTGAAAATTAATATTATCAAGAGAATAAGAGTAAGGGGCTGTTCCACCTGTAGCTGCAACAACAATTTTTCCACTGGCTCCACTGTTACATAAAACCGCTTGTGCCGAGGTCGAAGCCGCAAGCTGCGATGGCTGACCAACAGTAATGTTAGATGAATTAGAACAACCAACTGCATCTCTTATATAAACTGTATAAGTGTTTGCCACCAGTCCATTGAAATTCGGACTAGCCTGCCATGTCAAATTATCTAAGGAATATTGCACCGGCGCAGTGGTATTACCTGATGGCATAGCCGCAATGCTTCCGGTAGATGAACCAAAGCAGGATGCATCAATCTTGCTGAGCGTTTCTGTGATAGCAGGTCCGGCATTGACCGTAACTGGTAAGTTGCCTGAACTGCATCCCCCGGCATCAGTGACATTGATAGTATAAGTATTGGCTGCAAGACCATTAAACGTTGGAGTTGCTTGCGGTGCGCTGCCATTTATAGAATATAGATATGGCGACGTTCCATTGGTTGCTGGTGTTACAGTTATAGAACCATTGGTTGCTCCGTTACACGTAGTACTGATCGCGGACGCTGTTGAATTCAATGCGCTGCCAGCATTTACCGTAACGGGTATTGGAGCAGATATACATCCAAAATTATCAGTAATAACTACACTATGTGAGCCCGACGAAACACCGTTGAAAATATTACTTGCCTGGTTAGCTCCGCCATCTAATGAGTATTGATAAGGGCCGCTGCCATTAGTTGCTGCTGCAGTGACACTGCCATTGCTGGCACCGTTGCAGGAAGTAGCCGATGATGTTGCGGTACCCGTCAATACTGACCCGGTTGAAACAGTTACGGCGATAGGAGCGGACATACATCCCAGGTTGTCGGTTACAATGATATTATGTGGTCCGGCTGACACGCCGTTGAAAGTATTGCTTACCTGGTTAGCTCCGCCATCTAAGGAATATTGATATGGTGCACTTCCATTAGTCGGTGTAATAGTAATTGATCCATTATTTACTCCTGCGCAGGCAGTTGCTGTTGATGTCGATGTAGCAGTCAATGCAGTACCCACAGCAACAGTCACTGCGATAGGCGCAGAAACACAACCAAAATTATCTGTAACAACAACATTATGTGTACCGGCGGATACACCGGTAAAAGTATTGTTTGCTTGTTGTGCGCCGCCATCTAACGAAAATTGATAAGGTGCGCTGCCATTAGTAGGTGTAATAGTAATTGATCCGTTACTCACACCGGGACAGGCGGTGGCTATGGATGTTGCTGTAGCGGTTAATGTAGTGCCGGCGGCAACAGTTACTGCTATTGGTGCGGAAACACAACCAAAGTTATCAGTGACCACAACATTATGAGATCCCGCGGACACACCAGTAAATGTATTACTTGGCTGGTTAGCGCCCCCATCCAATGAATATTGATAAGGCGCACTGCCATTGGTCGGCGTTATCGTTATTGAACCATTATTTACACCAACACAAGCCGTAGAAGTTGAAGTTGCTGTCGCTATCAATGCGGTACCTGCGGCAACTGTCACCGGTATGTTGAGAGACGTGCATCCCAATGCATTTTTTATAACAACATTGTGCGGTCCGGCCGCTACGTTGGTAAATGTATTACCTGCCTGGTAAGTGCCACCATCCAAAGCATATTGATAAGGACCAGAGCTGCTCGTAGCAGTAGCCGTAATACTTCCGTTATTTACACCTGAACACGCAGTAGCTGTAGAAGTAGCCGTACCTGTAAGTGCCGGCCCTGCTGTAACAGTGACCGGAATAGAGGCTGATATACAACCTGCGGCATCTCTCACTACCACATTGTGCGGTCCTGAAGATACATTCGTAAAAAATATTGCTTGAGTGTTGTGCACCTCCATCCAAAGAATATTGATACGGTGCATTGCCATTGGTAGGTGTAACAGTTATTGTTCCATCTGCTGCGCCATTGCAGGATGTTGCTGCAAAAGTCGCTGTGGCTGTTAATGCGGGGCCGGCAGTGACGGTTACAGGAATTGGTGCAGATGTACATAGACCAGCTTCTTTGATTGTCACAGCGTAGCATCCGGCTGCTACATTGGTAAACGTATTACTTGACTGATAAGGACCTCCGTTCAAAGAATATTGATAAGGACCGCTTCCACTGGTAGCTGTTACTATGATAGTACCATTTGTTGCGCCGGAACAGGATGTTGCCGTTGAAGTAGCTGTGCCTGTTAGTGTTCCTGTTCCAACGTCAACTAAAACCGGTATGAACGTGACGGTACATCCTCATCGCATCAATCACAGAAATAAAATATGGGCTTGCCAGAGCCAACGAGGTTTGAGAAAGTAGGACTCGACTGATATGGACCCCCGTTAATTGAATATTGATAAGGTGGGGTACCTCCTCCATTTACAGCGGTTACAGTAATGCTTCCATTATTGGCGCCCGAACAAGATGAAGGAATGGAGGTAGTCGTTATAGTTAAGGAGGGGCCTGAATTCACAGGTACCGGGATAAAATCTGCTACACATCCCGCAGCATCATGCGTACTGACATAATAAGTACCTGGCGCAAGACTCGCAAAGACATTATTAGGAGAGAATGGGCCACCTTGAATCGAATATGTAATGGGCGGTGTACCATTTGGCGGATTAACAGTAATAACTCCATTTGATGCGCCGACACAGGTTGTGTTAGTGACATTGTATGTAACAGAAAGTACACCCGTCGAAGTAATAGTTATCGGAAGAGTGCTGCTGCATCCGCCACCTGCGTCCGTAACAACAACCGTATAGCTGCCTCCATTTAACCCGGTAAATTGTTGCGGGCTGTTTCCGGTAAGAGTCGTACCACCGGGATTTAATACAAAAGTATAAGGAGCCGTACCAATGCCGGCGGGGACTGTGACGGAAGCAGTACCAGAACCGCTAAGGCCGCAACTCGTGGGGGTCACAGCAGATGTTGCGTTCAGGCTATTTGTTTTATTAATTGTTATGGTATCGTAGCTGATGATTTGATTGGCAGCATTATCGCAGGCAGAGAAAATTGTTTTTACGACATACTGTCCCCCGGTGCCTGTCGGGCAAAAACTGGGAAATGTGACATCAAGCATGCCCGGTGTGGTTGTTGTTGTATCTCCGGTGGCCAACAAAGTACCAGTTAAATCCTGAACAATACAACTTACAAAACGTGAAGTTCCTCCTGACGGAACAAAGCGATAGCCGGTATTTTGCTCATTCCAGGCGGTACAATTTTTTCCTGGTGCAGCAACAGCCTGATCGCGATTCCAATTTTGTATTCCCAGGATCGCCAAACCGCTATTCCACCCAGTACACCCGGGTTTATTTTCTATGTATACATCTATAAGACCTGTACTTTCGTAAAGCACGATTTGTTGAGTTGCAGCGGTGGAAGTGCAACTGAATAAGGGTACCTGGTAATAAGAAATAACAAATTTTCTGCACGGTGCAGTTCCATATACCCCTACCTGCATTTTTCTGTTTGGAAATGTTGTAGCATCTATATAAATATCATAGTATGCACCCATTATACAGGCACGGGGAAATAAAGTTCCCGTTGGTGTCGGGCAAGTACCAGCACCGGTACCTCCTGTCCCGGCGAAAGGAATTTGGTTCGTACTAGTAAGAGTCCAATTACTTCCTTTAAGTGCATTTGTCGTATCGAATGTTACCAAACCATTTGTGCTCACTACAAGCTTGGAATATTGCGCTCCATAAAAGCAAAAGGTAAAAGGGAGAAAAGTGGTATCAAAAAACTTATCATCCTGATTTGTACATCCGGGAACTGACAAAGCCGGTGCGGCAGTTGTATAAGGAAAAGGCGCATAAGGAACCGAAACAACCTTGTAGTCATCCGTGGTTTTCAGATGCGGTATCATCACGGGCACATTCACACAATTCTGATTACAGGGGAGGTTGATGACCGTTCCATTCAACCCGGTATTAAAACAATTCTGTGCGGAAAGCTGGTCAGAAACTAAGATCGATAAAATGTATGCAATAGAAATCCTTAACAAAGCAGGTCTCATAAGCAGGGTAAATAGTTTGGGTGATTTATCGGCTCGGGTCAGGGCTACAAGTTAAGAAAAATATGTATTCTGCCTGTGATCGCTGCATTGATTTTTGATTAGAATGGTACGTAAATTTCCTATCACGCAATATCCTCGGTATCATATCTTTCCACCGATTCAATACCCGGAAGTTCTTTTAATTTTTGCACCAATTCTTCCAGCTCTTCTATATCGTGCACATAGACTTTTATATTTCCTTCAAACAATCCCTGTTTGGCCTCCACGCTCAATGCGCTGATATTTATTTTTAATTCACCGGAGATCAGGTTAGTGATCTTATGAATAACTCCTACATCATCCAGCCCGACAATTTTTAAACCGGTAAGAAAAGATATTTCTTTATTCTTCGCCCATTTGGTCTTTACTACTCTATGACCGTAGTTGGCTAATAGCTTTGCCGCATTCGGACAATTGGTTCGATGGATAGTTAATCCTTTCCCGGTCGTTATAAAACCAAATACATCATCACCCGGAATTGGCTTGCAGCAATTAGCCAAGTTATAAACGATCTTGTCGCTGCTTTCTCCAAAGATGATCAACTCGGCATCTTTTTTTGCGCTGCCGGGATGATGGGGAACATGTTCCGGTTTTGGTTCAAAAATTTTAAGGGGCTTTGGCGCTTCTATCTTATCTCCCATCACATTAAATTCTTTCAGCTCCTTCAGATCAATATTCTTTATAGCTACCTGGTAATAAAGATCAAGGTTCGAAGTCAGTTTATACCATTGTACCAGTTCATCAATATTATGCTGGTTCATGGGAACTCCCATGCCTTCTAATTTGCGCTGCACGGCATACTTTCCTTCATCTGCTATCTGTTTCTTTTCTTCTTTCAGTGCATCTTTTATTCTTCCTTTTGCTTTGGCAGTTACCACATAACCCAGCCAATCTTCAGATGGTTTTTGTTTATTACTGGTAATGATCTCTACCTGGTCGCCGCTCCTCAACTTGTGGCTGATCGGAACTAATTTATGATTCACTTTTGCCCCGATCGTTTTGGCGCCAACGGCGCTGTGAATAGCAAACGCAAAATCCAATGCGGAAGATCCGATCGGCAGCATTTTCACATCGCCTTTTGGTGTATATACATAAATTTCTTCGGCAAGAAAGCTTGTTTTGAAATCCTGCAGAAAATCAATGCTGTCTGTTTCCTGGCTGCTGATTACTTCACGTATCTGGTGAAACCATTTATCAAAACGGTTCTCATCCGATGTTTCTTCTTTATATTTCCAATGAGCGGCCAACCCCTTTTCGGCGATCTCATTCATTCTCTTAGATCGTATTTGCACTTCCACCCATTTACCCTGCGGCCCCATTACTGTCGTATGCAATGCTTCATAGCCATTTGATTTAGGATTGCTGAGCCAGTCTCTTAACCGTTCCGGTGAAGGCGTATATTCATCGGTTATCATGGAATAAACTTTCCAGCAATCTTCTTTTTCTTTTTCAGGAGGTGAATCCAAAATGACGCGGATAGCAAAGAGATCATACACTTCTTCAAAATCCACGGCTTTCTTTTTCATTTTATTTGAAATAGAGTGGATGCTCTTTGGGACGACCGTAGATCTCAAATTTAAACCGGCTCTTTTCGAGCTTATCTTTAAGAGGTTTGATGAACTCATTGATGTATTTGGAGCGTTCTCTTTTTGTTTCGGCCAGTTTTTGTGCAATGTCTTTATAAGCCTCAGGCTCCATGTATTTCATGGCCAGGTCTTCCATCTCCGTTTTGATATTGTATAAACCCATTCGGTGAGCCAATGGCGCATATACATAAACGGTTTCAGATGCGATTTTCAACTGCTTTTCCCGCTTCATACTTTCCAGCGTACGCATATTGTGAAGACGGTCGGCAAGTTTGATCAAAATAACACGGGGATCATCTGTAAGCGTCAACAATATTTTTTTGAAATTCTCTGCCTGTTGCGAGGCATTTACATCAATGACATTGGAAATTTTTGTGAGACCATCTACGATCCTTGCTATTTCATTACCAAACTCTCTTTCGACATCTTCCAGTGATACATCCGTATCTTCTACCGTATCATGCATCAATGAACAAATAGTGGATCGAACGCCAAGCCCAATCTCTTCAACACAAATTTTGGCGACAGCCAGGGGATGAAGTATATAAGGTTCGCCACTTTTACGACGCATAGTTTTATGCGCTTCGGCTGACATTTCAAAAGCTCTACGGATTAGGTCCTTGTCTCCCGGTTTTATTTTGCTTTTGAGGGAACGCAGCAGGGAACGGTATTCCCGCAGGATGAGTTTTCGTTCCTGTTCTTCATTAAGATTGTATTTTGGTATTTGCGCTACGGTTTCCACAGACTACGAATTTACTGATTTTAAGCTAAGAGTGATCCTTCGATAAACTCAGGAGAATAAAGCAAGAAAGGAATTGCTTACCTCGAAATGATCTTACCACTTTAAAAACAAAAAAAGAGAAAAAGAGTTCCATGAAATTTCCCTTTTCCCCTTTCTCTTAGTCCTTATTTCTTTTTCAGAAAATCATACCGCAGCAGTATTTCATGTGCACTTGATCCCTGGTTGTAAACACTGAGAGGAGTGGTATAAATATCAAATGAGTACCCGATTGTAAATACTTTATTGATGTGTAAACCGGCTGATACCATCCAGCTTTGGCGTGCCCGGAAAGCTAATCCCCACCAAAAAAGTTCATGATGTTCCACTCTTGCCCCGCCCTGGAATTCCAAAGGAGCATTAGGAAGATAAATGAATAAAGCACTCGGAGTAATGGTAGTATTGCCATCGACATCCCATATATAATAACTATGCAAATAATAATGGCGATAAAGCTTTGCTTCTTCCGTGCGACCGGGTAAAGCGCCGGTGCCGGCGCCGAGATTCAATTTATAAAAATCCATTCCCGATTGCAACAACTGGCTGACTGATGCGCCAACCTGGAATTTTTTGTTCGTATAACTAACTCCAAAGCCTGCATCTCCGGTCAACTTGTTACTGGCGCTCCCAAGTACAGGATCATTTCCTAATGACGCTTGCAGTTTTGCCCTATCAAACGAGAATTGCTGAAACCTTCCTTCTATACCAAGAGAAAAAACCGCGTCGTCTTTCATGGGTATATGATAGGCATATGCCATTTGCAAACCGGTTCTCTTAGTGGGACCTGTCATATCGCTATAAATATATCCGCCGAGACCCAGCTTAACTTTTGGAAGATATGCGGAACCGAAGAGAGTAGCGGTCCTTGGACCACCATCAATGCCATCCCACATAGTGCGATAAGTAGCGCCGATCATTCCATGTTTTTGCACACCTGCCACAGATGGATCATGAAAGGTTCCCTGCAACTCGTACATGGATGAAGTGGCGATTTGTTGCGCAGACACTACTGCTGCAGTAAAAGCAAAAAATAAAATAAATATAAATCGTTTCATAATTACAGCGTTTTGATGATTACCTTAAAATGGTCACGTTTCCTTTCAGATATTGTTCTTTACCATTAATAAGCTTGTAGGTTATCACGAAATAATAAGTTCCGTCCGGCAACGGCTTGCCACTGTAAGTCCCGTTCCAGTTATTTTTATAATCATTGGATTCAAATACTTTGGCGCCATACCGGTTAAATACCTGGGCTTTGGCTTTATCCAGGCAACCGGTACCATTTGTCACTAACCATAGATCATTTATTCCATCACCATTAGGTGAAAAAGCTTCCATCGGTTTAATACAATAAGGCACCACCGTTACTACCATACTGTCCGATGCAATGCATCCTTGCGATGTAGTGACCTTTAAAGTATAGGTTGTTGTTTGTTGCGGACTCGCTGACGGATTCAAAATATTTGTTGCGTTCAAACCTATGGATGGTGTCCACAAATAAGATCCTCCCGATCCGCTTCCCTGTATAACATAGTTATCTCCGGTGAGAATGATCGCATCTGGGCCTGCATTTGCAGTAGCGCCGGGGAATATCGTAATCTTAAAGGAACTTTGTGCAGTACAATTACCCGTACTTGCGGCTACAGTATAGGTTGTCGTGGATTGCGGTGAAAAAACAGGATTCGCGATGGCCGGATTACTCACACCCGTCGTGGGCAACCAGCTATACGTAGTACCTGCACTGACTGCTGCCCTCGTAAATGACGCTCCAAAACACATTGCAGTATCGAGACCGGCGCTAGCAGTAATAGCCCCTTGTAATGTTATTGTTACAGCTGAACTTGTTACTGAACATGAAGATGCATCGCGGGTAGTGACAGTATAAGTGCCTGGCGTCAAATTAGAAAATACATTAGAGCTTTGATACGTGCCGCCATTAATGCTGTATTGCAACGGGGCGATTCCGCCGGTACCATTTACCGTTACTGAACCATTTGCAAAACATGTAGCATCCGTTTTTGAAGTGGTAGCCGCTAAAGTATTTCTCTTTACAAAAACTGTATCAGTAAAAGAAACATCAAGCGCGGGGTTACTGCAAGAACCATATACAACCCTGATAACATAAGCGGTGCTATCAGCCGCAGGACAAACATTTGGAAAATTAATATTAAGGATACCCGGAGCGCCGGATGAGGTGTCGGTTGTATTGGTAGCCACCACTACATTATTTACCATTAATTCTGCACGTTTGAACATTGGCGTGCCTCCACTCGGCACAAAGCGAAAACATGAATCCATTCCCATAGTTCCCCAAACAGTGGCGTTTTTTCCGGAAGCTGCGACGGCCGTTGATCTGTCCTGGTTTTGAACTCCCAGTATCGTTAAGCCGCCGTTCCAGTCTGTGCAGTAGGGCTTGTCATGTATATAAACTTCAATGATGCCCGTATTCTCATAAAGCACCATCTGGTGAGTTGCTCTCGGAGTGGTGCAGTTGGTGCCGAAATAAGGTACTTCATTATAGCTGGCAATGAATCTTCTTTTCGGCGCAATTCCCTCTACACGATATTCAATTTTTTTATTGGGAGATATTGAAAGGTTTGGATTAATATCATGATAAGGACCAAAGATCATAGAAGGTGCATAGGCAGTATTAGGAATAGGGGTGCCGGAAGAAATGACGTAACCGCTTCCCGTTCCGGCTCTTGTTGTATCAAATGTAATAGCGGAATTAGAACCCATCAGCAAAGTGGGATAGTTAGTACCAAAGAAGCAAAATGTAAAAGCAAATGGAAATGGGATCTTCTGACTCCACATATCATCTATATAGATGCTCGTGACAACCGTACCTCCGGGGGTAGCATAATCATAAGGCAGGTAGGCGGGATTTGTGATCACATAATTATTTGTTTGCTTGATATGCGGCACAGAAAGGCTGATCGGGGTGCAATTTGTCCCGCAAGGGAGCACAATATTTTTGTTTGGAATTGTAAAAACGGACGCAGGATTTTGTGCAATTGACGAAAGGCTGATAATAACGGAAGCAAAGAGTAAAATTGATTTTCTCATTAGCGGTCAGTTTTAGTGTATTATCTTTTGCTGCGGTTCAGGCTCGCAGAAAGTTGTCAGAATTTAAAAAGAAAAATAAGGCTACGATCGTTCAGTGGTTTCTTGCAGGGATGGATATGCTGGGAAAGTAGAATTCAAACTTAGGGTTTTTTTTTTGCGAAAAAAAGTAAATCAGGATATATAGACTATATGAATTCGTTCTTCCTTATCGTTCATGTCTTTCTCCAAAAATGCCATACATTTGCAACCCCAAAACAAGCTCGAGTTTTACAATCCGGATGTGGTGAAATTGGTAGACACGTCAGACTTAGGATCTGATGCCGCAAGGTGTGGGGGTTCGAGTCCCTCCATCCGGACAATACCCCCAGCCCCTAAAGGGGGGTAATCAGTGATATTATTAATCCCCGAACTTTTCATTAAGGGATGCAATGAAAAATTCAAACGTCTAAAATCTCTGCGGAGTTTGAGTTATGGCTACAGTTACTAAAGAAAATATAGGCTTGTTGCATGAAAAGCTGACTGTGAAACTTGAAAAGACAGACTACCTGCCTTCTTTTGAAAAAGCACTGAAAGACTATAGTAAAAAAGCTAGTATTCCCGGCTTCCGAAAAGGGATGGTCCCGGCAGGACTTATAAAAAAAATGTATGGTAACTCTTTATTTACCGATGAGGTGCTGCGGTCCGTTGATCGCGAACTGATCAGTTATCTTGAAAAAGATAAGCTCGACATTTTTGCCCAGCCTCTCCCGCTTGAAACAGATTTCCGGCAACTGGATGTTAATAATCCCGCTGATTATATTTTTCACTTTGAAGTAGGAATGAAACCCGAATTCCAGTTGCCTGACCTGGAAAAAGCAAAGATCACTGATTACAAAGTCGCGGCAAATGATGACATGATCAATAACGAGATCGCCCGTCTGCAAAACCGTTATGGCAATATGAAAGACGAGGATACGGTAAATACTGAAGAAAATGTATTGAATGTCATCTTTTCTGAAGTAGATGAAAATGGAAATGAAATTGAGAACGGGGTAACGAAGGATAATTCCCTGCTGGTAAAATATTTTAAAGAAAGTTTTCGGAGTAACCTGCTTGGAAAAGTGCTTAATGATTTTGTTATCGTACAACTCAATAATGCCTTTGATGAAAAGGAGCTTGACTTTATACTAAGCGATCTTGGTCTTGACAAAAATGATCCTGCCGCATTGGAAAAACATTTTAAGATCCAGATCACCAAGATCGGGCTCCTTGAGAAAAAAGAATTGAGTGAAGAATTTTTCAATCAATTATATCCGGGCCAGGAAGTAAAAACAGAAGCTGACTTCCGCAATAAAATAAAAGAGGAAATAGAAGCGTATTGGAAAGGCCAGGCAAGAAACCAGGTTCATGACCAGGTGTATCATTATTTAGTGGATCATACTGAAATAAAATTCCCTGAAGGTTTTTTAAAAAAATGGCTGAAGACACAAAATAGTCAAGCCGAAAAAGAACAGGCCGTCAAAACAGATGAACAGGTAGAACAGGAATTTCCTTCTTTCCTCAATCAACTGAAGTGGACCTTGATCTCTGACAAAATTGTACAGGACAATGATATAAAAGTGCAGCCTGATGAGATCCGCAATTTTGCTAAACAACAGTTATTCGGCTATATGGGTAATATAGGTACCAATGCCGAAGATCAGCCGTGGGTAAATGATTACATTGAAAAAATGATGAAAGACAGAAAATATGTAGAAGACGCGTATAATCGTATCCAGGCACAAAGGATATTCGAATGGGGAGAGACAAAAGTGAAACCAATAGAAAAAGAGATCAGTGCCGAAGAATTCACCAAAATGACGGAAGAACACAAACATCATCATTAATCCGCCACTAAGGGAGAGTAAAGACGCAGTATTTCGGATTGAAAATGACAATAGCAAGATTGGTCATGTTTTTAATTAATCAATTTTTCTCCGCCGACCCCAACATTTTTTTATAAAACCGAAAAAGCATAAATAGTGTGTAGCGCAATCTCTACATTCTGTTTCCATCATTTATTACAAGCATTTAGGCAATAGTTCTATTTTTTACTTCTCATTCCTGCCGTTTCTTTGCAGTATTGAATCGCATATAACTCATCGCAATAGATTGCATTCAATATCCTTTGATCGACCCTTTTACAGCCATAACTTAACCGTATCCCTTTTCAAGAGCGCCGTCCTCCACCGTAGTGGAGTTTTTACTAATCTAAATGAACCTTCATGCAGATTCAACAGGTTATAAACGGCATATTGCCACCACAAAATGCTACGCTATACAGCATAATAAATGACCTCATCCAGGATTCGGCGCCGCTTGTTGTTGATAACCGGAATTATGTCGTAAATAATGTGCCTGCAGATCTGCAAATAGAGACCAGCAGCACAATTGTTTCTTCGGTTCTGAGTAAGATATTTCAAACCTCTTTCCGGCATGCTCAAAACAGTGTCATCCTCATTTCTGCCAAAGTGTATGGCATGGCCGTATTGGTGCAGGTAAAAAGCAAAGGCAATATTATACCAGGCTTATCTGAAGATATAGGTCATGCAAGCAGAAAGGCGCAGCGGACCGGTGGCACCATTGAAATGATCCATTGCGAAAGCAAACAGGCCTCTATTGCCTATTGTTTTTTGAACGTAGCTGGAGCTGCTTAATACTTCTTCAAAGAATTTCTTATCCCCTTTCTCTTATTGCCAGTAAAAAAATGTCATTCCTGTACATAACAGGATTTTTGTTATGCCGCAAAAAAATTCTGTGCCATTTCGTCCTGAAATTATCTCTTTCTGTCAACATTTTGTGGTTTTGGCATTTGGACGGATATTTGATGACATTGAAATCCCATCTAAAGACTAAAAGATCAACTATGAGTTTTAATTCGGAATTTGAAAAATATGCGGTAAAACACCGTGGCCTTTCCAGTAATACACTTCACAGTTATGCTTCTCATCTTGTAACCGGTCTTACGCCAAATATCATTGAAGAACGTCCGATGAACGTAGCGGTAATGGATGTTTATAGCCGTTTGATGATGGACCGCATCATATTTTTAGGTTATCCCATCAATGATGAAGTGGCCAATATTGTAACTGCCCAGTTATTATTTCTTGATTCCACAGACAGAACAAGGGATATCAATATGTATATCAACAGCCCGGGCGGCAGTGTTTATTCAGGGTCTGGGTGTATATGACACCATGCAATATGTAAGTCCTGATGTTGCCACCATTTGCATTGGTATGGCCGCTTCTATGGCATGTGTATTATTGGGTGCCGGCACAAAAGGAAAAAGAGCTGCATTGAAACATGCCCGCATCATGATGCATCAGCCAAGCGGCGCTATTGGCGGACAGGCCAGTGATATTGAAATCACTGTAAATGAGATCAGGAAATTAAAAACAGAATTATACGAAATAGTGCAAATCATCATTCCGGCAAGACCAGTTGAACAAATTGAAAAAGATTTTGACAGGGATAAATGGATGACTGCAGCTGAAGCGAAAGAATATGGACTGGTGGATGAAGTGTTACTGACCAATCCGAGAAAGCAAAAAAAAGATAATTGAAATAATAAAATATAAACGATAAATAATTTGAATATGAATCACAATCAGTTTTTTTATACCAGACTGGAGAGCTGACGATGAAGAAGAGGAAGAAAAAGAAGAGCAGCCCAAGTCGGATCCTGATGATGTTGAGCAAAAAGCTGGAGAAATATTTCTTTGAAACCCGGAGTGTTTATCTCTGGGGAGTAGTGGATGATAAAAGCGCAAAGGATATAGTAAGCAAATTTTTATTGCTGGATGCCGATAAACCCGGAGAAGAAATAAAATTTTATATCAATAGCCCCGGTGGCGTAGTCACAAGCGGCATGGTGATGTATGATACGATGCAAATGATCAAAAGCCCGGTCAGTACTATTTGTATGGGGCTTGCGGCTTCAATGGGAAGTATTCTATTAAGCGGTGGAAAAAAAGGCAAACGATTTATTTATCCCAGCGGTGAAGTAATGATACATCAACCCTCCATTGGTGGGTATATCCGGGGTGTAAGCACTGACCTTGAAATCCAGGCAAAGCAGACAAAACGGGTTAAAGATATGGGTGCCAAAATATTAGCTGACAATTGTGGCAAGATCAGTCGAACAGATACTGAAAGATTTTGACCGGGACTACTGGATGGATGCCAAAGAAGCGATCGAATATGGCATAGTTGATAAGATAATTGACAAATTATAAGCTTTGACCCTAAACCTAAGGATCAATATGATTTAAATACTTTGGGGAATAAATAAGTGTCTAAAAGCCCTTCTTTGTCAGGACGGTTTTATATTTTTGTAGTTACGAATAGATTTGAATCTTACCTTATATCCTTAAGAAACATGGCAAAAAATCCATTACATTGTTCATTTTGTGGCCGCAGCCGGGATGAGGTAAAGATCCTGATTGCAGGCCAGGAAGGTCATATTTGTGAAAATTGCGTAGAACATGCCCGGGAGATCATTGAACAGGAACTGATGGTTCGTGATGAAAAAACTCCTTCCTCCTTTAAACTTACCGTAAAGAAACCGATAGAGATCAAAAAATTCCTTGATGAATATGTGATCGGCCAGGATGAGGCTAAAAAAGTATTGGCTGTTGCAGTATATAATCATTACAAACGATTGCAACAGCAAAATAATGAAACCAATGCTTCCGATAATGAAGTTGAAATAGAAAAAAGCAACATTATCATGGTTGGTGAAACGGGTACAGGTAAAACATTGCTTGGCAAAAAGTATTGCCCGTATGCTGAATGTTCCCTTTGCGATTGTTGATGCTACTGTATTTACTGAAGCCGGTTATGTAGGTGAAGATGTGGAAAGTATCCTGACCAGATTATTACAGGTTTGCAATTATGATGTCAATGCGGCTGAACGTGGTATTGTTTATATTGATGAAATAGATAAGATCGCCAGAAAAGGAGATAACCCTTCTATTACCCGTGATGTAAGTGGTGAAGGTGTGCAGCAGGGCATGTTGAAGATTCTGGAAGGAACGGATGTCTTGGTTCCGCCACAAGGTGGACGAAAACATCCTGAACAAAAGCTGATAAAGATCAACACACAAAATATTCTTTTTATTTGTGGCGGCGCATTTGATGGCATTGATAAGATAATTGCCCGCCGGGTGCAAACAAATACCATTGGTTTTAATGTTGATAAAGAGCAGCAGGAAAACATGAAGAAAAACTTGCTTCGTTATATCAATGCACAGGATCTTAAATCATTTGGCCTGATCCCCGAATTGCTGGGACGTCTCCCGGTTGTTACGCATCTTGATCCGCTGGATGCCCCTACCCTTCGGGCTATTCTTACAGAACCCAAAAATGCATTGATCAAACAATACAAAAGATTATTTGAACTGGAAGGCATACAATTAACTATTGAAGAAGATGTACTGGATTTTATGGTAGAAAAAGCGGTGGAATATAAATTAGGAGCAAGGGGCTTACGAAGTATCTGCGAAGGCATATTGACAGATGCCATGTTTGAACTGCCTTCCTCCAAAGATACGCATTTTGAACTTGACCTTGAATATGCCAAAAGGAAGTTTGATAAGAGTAAGCTGAGTTTATTGAAAGTCGCATAGCAGCGATCATAGTCATAAACATCATTATGCCGGAAATTTTTCCGGCATTTTTTTTACAACTAACTTTATTTCCTTAATCTTTAAATAAATCTCTATGCACGAATTGATAGATAAGCTGAAAGCCGAAGCCGGCCTTAACGATGAGCAGGCTAAAAAAGCCATAGAAACAATAAAAAATTATGTAATAGAAAAATTCCCAATGCTGGAAGGAGCAGTGGGAAATCTTTTTGGCAATTCATAAATAAATCAGCGTATCACTTTACAATGCTTTCCCCTCGGGTTGTTAGCAGCTTCATAAGGGCTGATAGCCCTTGCACATGATTGTAAAACGATCAGGATAATTGCTGTCCAGATAAGGTGTCTTGTTTTCATAATGTCCAGATTATTCCGCTAATATAGTCGCCGGATCATAATAACAAGAAAATAAATCCGCCTGAAATCCACGCCGGACGGGAGGTATATTCACATGGGAATAATACAGAAAACCTGATTTAATAAGGGGTTTATTTTGTTACCCGTAATAAAATAACATCATGAGGAGGAAGAACAGCTTTGAAAGGCTGTCCGGTTGTTCCCATGTTTGCTCTGGACCAAACATTATGAATCGTGTAATTATCCTTTATTGGATTTAATGCTGATCCGGAGAGACTGTCGCTAACAACCATTTGCTTCCAATCCATTGAAATATTTTTCGGAGATAATGAACGATTTAAAAAACACACGGCCCAATCCCCCTTCGTCAACGGTTTTAGCCATATCTGTACACTATCTCTATCGGAATATCTAAGCGCCTGTATACCTGCTGCATCCTGATCAATGGCAATTACATCTTTATCCGTAAGGATTTCTTTAGTCTCTTTTGTCATTTTTCGGATATCATTACCAGCCATCAAAGGTGCGGCCAGCATACACCACATTGAAAAATGTGTTCTGTCTTCATTCACACTCATTCCATTTCCCACTTCGAGCATATCAGGATCATTCCAATGACCGGGGCCTGCATATTTACGCAAGGTATCCTGCATATCAACGATCGTCATCACACCATTGGCATGCCAGGTATCATATTTTTTTATGCCATCAAATATATTGGCAATGTCTCCCGTTGTTCGCCACAATTGACCAACGTTCTGTGCCCATAACCAGGGCTTATTATTTCCCCACTCGCATAAACTAAAGATAATTGGACGCTTCGCCGCTTTTAGCGCTTTACTCATCGTGGTATATGCTTCTTTCGCAGTCAGGCCATCACTATTGCACCAATCGAATTTTAAATAATCAATGCCAAGCGACGCATAGAATCTTGCATCCTGGTATTCGTATCCTCTTGTTCCCGGGTAACCGGCGCAGGTTTTTGTTCCGGCACAATTGTATAAACCAAACTTCAATCCTGTTGAATGAACGTAATCAATAACGGTTTTCATTCCATTCGGAAATTTTTTCGGATCGGGAATAAGGTCACCTGTGACGCTGTCTCTATCCATCGCCATCCAGCCATCATCTAATACGATATATGTATAACCCGCGTCTTTCATCCCGGTTGATACAATGATGTCCGCCGTTTGCTTTACCAATTCCTCACTGATATTGGTTTGAAAAGTATTCCAGCTATTCCAACCCATCGGCGGTGTCAAGGCAAGTCCTTCAAATTTTTGTGCGTGAATTTGTGTTACTATCAATGTTAGTATAATTATCCATTTGAATTTTTTCATTATCTGGTCTTTTACTTTTGATATAAACTTCGGCAACACAGATGAGCTTTCTTGCGACGCTCCGTTCATCTTCCTGTTCGCTGATCAGCTGTCATTCATTCTTGTTGTACTTTCTTAAATATTCCCGCACTTTTATTCCTGATTCCTTCAGATCGCTTTCTTTCCATTTACCATCGGATGCCGCAGTGGTCTTCAATACGGAACATGTTTCGTCTTTATCCGACACAGACCAGGTCAGCCAGCTTAATTGATTTGCTTCCATCCAATCAATCCATTTCTGCCATTCCTCATAATTGATCGGGCCATTACCGCTTGCTTCCATACCCGCACATTCTGAAATAAAAATCGGCAACCCCTTTTTAATAGCTTCATCGGTTTTGTCACGTAACCATTGCTTATGTGTCCCTGCATAAAAATGAACCGTGTACATCAGGTTCGAATAACCTTTGACAGGATCAGCAGCAGGCAATTGAATATCCTGGTCCCACCGGGGCTTCCTACTAAAATAATATTATCGGGGTCAATAGCCCTTATCGTTTTAATTACTTCTTCTGAATACGCTTTTACTTCCGGCCATGTTTCATAATCCGGTTCATTAAATATTTCATAGATCACATTCGGGATATTTGCCATAAAGCTGTAGCCATTTCTTTAAAAAATCCTTTTGCTTCTTCCTGCTTAATATTATGGCTATGCCAGTCAATGATCACATAGATGCCTTCTTTAATTGCAGCATCTACAACTGCTTTGATGTTTTTGATTGAACCGGCAGGATCTTTCAGGTATCCTTTGTCCGGCTCCACCCCCATGGCTGCTCTTACCACCGTGCATTTCCAATCGTTGTGTAACCATTTTACCGTACCGGCATTATAAAACCGGGGCCACCAGTTATGCCAACCGAAACTCATTCCCCTTAATACAACAGGTTTATTTTTTTTATCAACTAGCCTGGTACCTTCCACGTGTAAGTCGCCATGTTCTTTTACCGGCTGAGCAATAACATTTGCCAGTGTTACAAAGAATAGCAGCGCCAATAACAACAACTTCATGTCATCATTTTTTAAGCTTATAAATATCTTTCAGATCTTTCTCAAATACAGTATAAGGATCATGATAGAACTTTAAAAAATCGTCTTCGCTGAACCTGCCCGGGAAATGGCGCATAAAAATGTGTTGGACTGGTGACATCATTGCGCCAAACAAGCACATAAGCAAATTGAACCTTTTCTTTTTTCAATGCTTTCAATAAAATATCCGTCCACCAGGTTATGTTAGGGATAGATTCTAAACCGGTTTCTGTAAATGCTGCCAGCTTGTGTGCCCTTAATCGCATAACCAGAAACAATCTTCAACTTCATTATTCCGGAGTCAACATTGTATTTACCATATCGTCCAAAATCATTATAATCATCCACGCCGACCATGTCCACCCATTCATCGCCGGGATAACGGGCTAAATACTCCTCTTCTGTGTTAAATAAACAATCGGGTGAAAAAGCATAAATAAAATTGTGAACATGTAAACTATCACGCAAATAAGAAACAGTAAACCGCCACAATGATTTGAATTCATCAACCGTGCAATGAGCTTTGCCCCACCAAAACCAATCACCATCAAATTCATGATAAGGACGAAAGATCACCGGAACCGTTTTCCCGTCTTTTCCTTTTAATGATCTCACCAGGCCGGCAATTGTTTTCAGAATTCCCTTATATTTTTCATGATGTGAGCCACCCGGAACGATATTTTTTACTGCTGCGGCCACCGTCGAATCGTTCCAGTAAAAACTTGTATTGGAAACAGGGTTATTAAAGTGCCAGGCCACAGTTGTCACCCCGCCACGATCATAAGTATCAGCAATATTTTTTCGCAATGATTCTTTTTCTTTCTCAATCATGCTATCCGGTCTTTCTGATAACCCGCTGAAATCAACCCCGATGACAGCAGGATGAGAACCCGTTACTGATTTTACATCCGATCTGTCTGCATCGCCGTACCATCCATGACCATATTGTGTTGCATGCTGGTGACCAAATAAAATATTTTTTTTGGAAAGCTCAAACAGGTTATAGAATAAAGCTTTTGTTTCTTCGGTTGCATCCTTATCAATCAAATTCATTTTCTTTTGAGCAAAACATATTGTCACACTTAAAAACAAAGATGATATTGTTATAAAGCCTTTCATTGTTCCGATTGTCAATTTTACGGCTGTCTTCTTAAAATATTTTCAATTTGTGAAAGTTCAGTTTCGTTTAAGTTCAAATTGTTAAGACATTCAATATTATTATCCAATTGTTGCACAGAGCTTGCCCCGATCAATACTGTTGTGATGCGCTTGTCTTTGAGTAACCAGGTCAAAGCCATTTGAGCCAGTGATTGATTTCTTTTTTTAGCTATTTCATTTAAGTCCTTTACCTGTTTCAATCTTTCTGAAGTAATATCTTTTTCTTTTAAGAAACCATGCAGTTTAGATGCTCTTGACCCTTCCGGAATTCCTTTTAGATACCTGTCCGTTAGCAATCCTTGCGCCAATGGCGAAAAAGGAATGCAGCCCACACCATATTCTTCCAGCACATCCAATAATCCATCTTCCACCCATCTTTCAAACATGGAATATTTTGGCTGATGAATTAAGCATGGCGTTCCTAAATGTTTTAAAATCTCAATGGCTCTTTTTGCTTCAGGCGCTTTGTAATTGGAAATACCTGCGTATAGTGCTTTGCCGCTTCTCACGGCGGTATCCAATGCCATCATCGTTTCTTCCAGCGGAGTGTTGGGATCGGGGCGATGCGAATAGAATATATCAACATAATTCAATTGCATTCTTTTCAAACTCTGATCAAGACTCGACAGCAAATATTTTCTTGAGCCCCATTCGCCATAGGGACCGGGCCACATCAGGTAACCGGCTTTTGTGGAAATGATCATCTCGTCCCGAAGGTTTCCGCCAAAATCTTTCTTAAGAATGTTTCCAAAATTTTCTTCTGCAGTGCCGGGAGCAGGGCCATAATTATTAGCCAGGTCAAAATGTGTAATACCGCGATCAAATGCACGGCGGATAATATTCCTTGCAATTTCAAAATCGTCCACTGATCCGAAATTATGCCAAAGGCCAAGAGAGATCGCGGGTAATTGTATACCACTTTTACCACATCGGTTATAGATCATATTGCTGTACCTGTCTGCCGAGGGAGTATAATTCATATCTTTCTTTTGCCTAAGTTCTGTGAATTGATCAATCCAACAATATTTTATTTACCACTTCATAGTTTTTTTAATAAAAGCAGTTAGTTCATCCGCAATCATCTTATGATCGGCAAGGTCTGGATGCCAGTCGCATCCGTTATGATATTGCCTGGAAAAGAAATAACAACTTATTTTTTTATCGCCCTCACCTTTCAGTTTATTGACTGCTGCAGTCAAATTTTTTTTCATGAATGTTGCTAACCGCTCATCTGCCATCGGGCTTGACAGGCAAATGATCATCGCATTGGGATAATAACCCCTCAATTGTTTTCACAAATGAAATATAGTTATCAGAAAAAGCAGTTGAATCCTGCATGCCGTCATTTTGCCCAAGGCAAATAGAAACAAGATCGGGTTGATATTTTTTGAAATCCCACGCGATGGTATCGTTCCGCATACTGATCTTATCATAATACCTGTGGCATGAGGATATTCATATTACAGCAACTGCGCATCAAGCCGATGCCCGAAACAGCCGATAAATGATATTGTGCATTCAATGCTCTTGCTGTAACGGGCCCATAACTCATATAGGCATTATGCTGATCCTGCCAGACTCCTTTACCACAAGGAATTTCGGAATGATCGGCACCGGCTCCACAGGTAATCGAGTTACCGATGAATTCAATTTTTCGTGTTGGTTTGACCGGTGGCGTTAATAATGAACCATTGGAAAACAGCCCCACCAACTCCAGATAACCGATATTGGCTTCGGTGTATTTTTACGAATGAAACATCGTGCGCTTTCGTCGCCGTAAGTAAGGGCTAACATTAATCGTATCTCTTGCTGATTTGGTTTGCAGACGATAAGGTTTGCCGTCAACGATCAGTTCATAATAGTTATGATTTTTTCCCCATAGTATCTTCATCATTAACAATCAACCTGCAAGATGCTCCTGTAAAATATATATTCACTGTAAACACCCGGTTGCCAGAAACGGGGCAGCTTAGGATTACTAAAATCAATGCGCCGATGTATTGGATAGATGGATTATCAGCCGGAAAAAAATTTCAGTGAACATTGTTCCCTGTGCAGTCAGCATCAAATACTGACATGACAAAAGATAAATAGTAAAGTCTTTCCTGTCTCTCATTTATAAGTAAACGTTGCTTTTTTATCCCCAATCATTACTTCAAAATCTCCCGGCTCTGTAACCGTTTTTAATTGTGCATTGACAAAAGCAAAATCATTTTTATCAATAGTAAATGTTACTTTCTTGCTTTCGCCGGCTTTCAGATCAATTTTTTGAAAAGCCCTTAATCTTTTCATACTAGGCGTAATGCTTGCATACAGATCCCTTGTATATAATTCAACTGAGTGTTTGCCATCGCGACTGCCGGTATTTTTTACAGTAATACTGACACGTAAGTTTTTCATTCGCCTGTCAATGTTGTGCAGCTTAATTTAAGATCACCGTATTCAAAAGTTGTATAACTTAATCCGTGACCAAATGGATACAACGGATCATAACCGGACTGTCGACATTATCATTAAAAACTTCCCTGACTTCTTCTGTTGGTTTTCTGTCATACAATAACAATTTCACCCATACTTTTTGGATAACTGAATGGCAATCATTCCATCAGGGTTATAATCTCCAAACAATACATCGGCAATGGCTTCTGCGGTTTTTTTTCCGCTCCAGTAAGCCATTAAAATCCCTTTCATAGCTGGTTCAATATTGGTGATAAACCTGGGTCTTCCTTCTGTTAAAACCAGTATAACGGGTTTACCCGTAACTGTTGCTGCTTTTGCCAGTTCTACTTGTTCTTCCGGCAAGGCTAAGGTCCCGTGTATTGCCTGGACTTTCTGCATAAGCATTTTCGCCAATACATAATACAATCACATCAGCATTAGCTGCAGCAGTTTTTAATGGCAGCCGCATCATAATTCGCCGGGTTATCAAATCCTTTTCCTGTTGTAGTGATTACATTTGCCGCGCCTACTTTATCAGTAATGGCCTGTAAAATCGTTTTACTGTCTGACGGATACCATTGTTCATTATTTCCCTGCCAGGTATAACTCCAGCAACCATTTAAAGCAGTGATACTTTGTGCAGAAGGACCGGCCACCAATACTTTCGCATTTTTTGAAAATGGTAAAATATTATTTTGATTCTTTAATAAGGTCATGGCTTCATGTGCGGCATTCAATGCCAGTGTTCTGGTATTCCGGTTTACCAAAATTTGCTTAGCTGCGGCTTCAGGATAAGGATTATCAAACAACCTAGTTTTATATTTTAATGTCAAGAATTCTTGTAACCGCATCATCAATGCGGCTCATAGGCACTTCCCTTTTTTTACTGCTTCAAGCAATAAATCATAAAAAGAAAAATCGCTTGGCACCATGCTCATATCAATACCGGCATTGACGGCCATGACCACCGCCTCCCTTGGCGTAGCAGCAACATTATGCCGTGTCATACAATCGCTTGATATCTTCCCAGTCAGTAACGATCACTCCCTGAAATCCCAATTCCTTTCGTAATACATCTGTCAATAAATATTTGCTGGCATGAACCGGGTCGCCGTTAATTTCGCCTGAATTGATCATGATGGTTGAAGCTCCGGCTTTGACTGCTTCGCGGAATTGATGGAAGATAATATTCCCGCAATTCTATTTCAGGCATATAAGCCGGTGTGCGGTCCTTACCCGTTCTTGGATGCCGAATAAGCCGAGGTAATGTTTCATACAACTGGCAACAGCAGTAGGATTTTTCAAACCATCTTCTTCATAAGCTTTTACGGCTGCTGCACCCATTGTTTTACCGATATAAACATCTTCGCCATAGGTTTCAGGAAACCGTGACCATAAAGGCTGGCGGCCAATATCCAATACCGGTGCAAAGTTCCAGCGAACACCCGATGCCCTTAGTTCTTTGGCCGTTGTTTTTGCGGCTGCTTTTGCCAAGTCGCGGATTTCTGGTCGCTGCCATCGCAATATTTTGCGGAAACAAGGTGGAGTTCAATGTATAGGTTTGCCCATGCATTCCATCCAAGCCATAAATAACGGGAATTTTTAATCGTGTATTCTTTGCTTCATCCTGTATCTGTGTGATAACGCTGTTCCATTTATCAACATTAAGACCATGCGCATTTATATTTAAAATAGAGCCGACATGTATGATCTAAGATCGCTTTCTTTAATGCATCAGGATCTATATTTCCTTCCGTATCTCCCCAGCCTCCTTTTGCAATCACGGCAAAAGTCACCTGCGTCATTTGACCTACTTTTTCTTCCAGTGTCATTTTTTTGAGAAGAGCTTCGGCTTTCTGCTGATCTGTCTGTGCTTCTAAACAAAATGAGATCGTGATTACAAATAATAAAGAGGTAAGTTTTTTCATAACAGCTTAATGAATAGTTGGCAAAAGATTTTATGCGTAAAGTGAGATTTTATTTTTATCAAAAACAACAAGAGCCGAACACAGGAGGCTCCCGTTATTTTTTATCCACAACAACAAAAACGGCGGCATTAGCCGGAACATAAACCGTGACACCGGCGCTGGTTGATGCTCCGTAAGGGCTTAGGGTTTTATAGTTGGCAGGCCCTCCCGAAGCTACTGAAGGACCATTTCCGTTAACAAGCGTTTTTCTTGAAAATTCTCCATTATCGCCACCGCCGGTCAAAGTATACCAATAAAAATTATTTCCCTTCTTGAAATTCCTGAATGTGATCCCAACTGCTTTTGTATCTGAGCCTTTATTAATTAATGCTACAGCTGTTTCCCCTGATGTAAATGATGAGGCATAACTTATAAGATCGGTTGAGGAGGAAGAGGAAGAGACCAGCCTGTCACCTAAAAATTTTTGAAAAAAGTACATGTTATAAAAAGCAGGACGGGGGTTCCATTTGGGTACAGCGTCAGGCTCATCACCGATATTGAACATACCATGATCATTGCCATCATTCCATCCGTTTGCCATATCCCACCGCGCCGTCATACCAAATTTATTTTTCAATGCTTCGCCTAATATCATTACGGCATGGAGTCCGTTAATATGGGACACTTGTTGCTTTGAACCCTGCGAGGTTATATTCCATTCTCCGAGAATAACTGGTTTTTGTGTGAGGCCGGCACCGGCGATCTGTTGCTTTACGTAATCCATCATAGTTTGCGTAACAGGGATGGGCGTGTTCAATATGGTCGCTGCATTGGCATTGGTTTGATAAGGCGTATAATAATTATGAACTATGTAAAAATCGGGACTGTTGCCTGCAGCGTTGAATAATCCACTATTCCAGAAGGTGGCTGTTTGCGTCCACCATGATTGCGGGGTTGATTCACTCATCACTGCGCCGATATAAATCGTTTTCCCTATTTGCTGCGCTGCACTTCTCATTGAATCGGCAAATATTTTAAAATGCTGTCCATACAATTGTCCGCTGAGATACTGAGATTGTCCATCCTGGTTGCTGGCCGTATTGATGCGATACCCTGCTTCCCAGTCGCCAAAATTCTCGTTACCAACCTCCCAGTATTTTGTTCTTCCATTGTCATATCTCACCCAGTCGGCAGCAAGATGTGCTGCTGCTATAGCTGGTGCGGGCCCTGTACCATATCGTGCATATCCATAATTGACTGTGACCATTCCCTGGTTATTCGTTTGCTGGAGCATGTTATAATAATTATCAACTGAGCATGTCCAGCTTGCAGTATTTTTTCCAAACCAATAACCGGCAGCCGATGCAGATCCATCTGCGTTCACTAATTGTGAGGGTGCATCAGGAGGCGCTGTATTCGGCTGGGCATTCCAGAAAAAAACATCGCTGATACTGCCACCCGGAAAGCGAATTATGTGTGGATGTATAGCCGTGATATGATCCAGCAGGGAAGATTCGGTCACCATTTGTGTCATCCAGATATTGGAGTTATTACCGGCAATGGCACGTGGAATTTTTGTAATGACATTGCTTCGGTCGACCGTTACAGTAAAATTCGTCACCGATGGAACAGAGGCCGGTGTTGTGGAAGAAGGAACCGTAAAATTTTTCGGTTGCCAGTCGTCCATAAAAAACCCGATCGTATTTGCCAAAGCAGGGTCAACCTGCGGATTTACTGTTGTAGTGTCAACAGGGTTCGGCGAACTACCGCCACTGTTTTTTTTCCTGCAGGAAGAAAAAGTATGAGTTAATAAAACCAGGATGACTGCGAAAACAATTCTACACTTTACTCTCATCGTTGTTTATTTGATTTGATTAGCTGTACGGTTAATGATCTCTATGCAAGCTCTTGTATTATGATAAGGACATTTCCAAAAACCTGCTTTTTCTTTTTGCATCACAGAATAATCGTCATTCACTCCCCAGAACCATTCTCCCTTGTTGTGATCTTTTATATGTTGTTTTATAAAATTCCAGGCATTGAAAGAATGATGTAGATACTTCTCCTCCCCTGTCAGTTGATAAGCATTCATAAAACCTATCATAGCTTCCGCCTGCGGCCACGAATGTTTTTCTTTGATCAACTCATCTTTGCCCCTATCATTTTCATACCACAGGCCACCGTCATCATCCGATCCCTCTGTGGCTGCATCAGTCATCTTAATACTGATTTCTTTAAAACGATTTATATAACTATCGTTGTTCAGAACTTCAGCACAATGCAATAAGAGCCAGGCAGCTTCAATTTCATGTCCATAAGAAATTAAAGATGACCTTACATTCCATGTCTCATCCATGAATAAATTAAGATGAGAAGTTCGCGGGTCAATAATGTATTGCTCAAAAACATCGAGAAGGTGTTTTATACTTTCTTTTAATTTCTTATTTGGGCAAACTGAATAAAGATTTGCATACGCTTCAATAATATGCAAATGCGTGTTCATTGATTTTTTTTCGTTATCATCTTTTTCACTCAGGCGCATATCATTCACCGGCTTCCATCCTTGTGTAAAAGCCTCGAAATAACCACCATTCTTTTTATCGAAACTGAATTTTTCAATATGATCAAAAATACTTTCTGCCAGGTGCAGAGCCATCTCATCTTTCGATGCTTTATAATACTCAGTGAGACCATACAGGCAAAAAGCAAGACCGTATACCTGTTTGCGGCCATCGAGCATTTCTCCTTTATTATTTACCGACCAATACACACCGCCATATTTCCGGTCAATGAAATGATCAACGATATAACTGTATGCCCGGAAGGCCATATCCATATATGAAGATTCTTTGTCAGCCTGGTAAGCTGCTGAAAAAGCCCACAGGATACGACTATTCAGCACAACTCCTTTTGGTGCATAGGGGTCTGCCTCATTGTTGTTATTGATACACCCGTGAAAACCACCGTGCCTATGATCTGCTGCATGATCCATCCACCAGCTAAGTATCGAAGAGAGTTCGCTGCTGATATCCTGGCGATAAGTGTCGATGATATTGTCTGTTGCTATTGCGATCATTTTTCCTTAGAATGTTTTTTTTCATTCCCTGGTGACAGAAGGACTGTGTTCAGTAACGTATCGGATTGATTGTTGGCAATAAGATGGTTCAATGTCCGGAGAGTACCTGAAGAACTATGGCCATCCTCGGGAGTATTCATTACATAATCCAATAACTGGTCAACGGTTGAAGTGGCTACATGAAGTCTTGTATCAGACGATGCGTAATAAATAAAAACACGGCCATCATCATCCACTATCCACCCATTGCTGAACAGGACATTTGAAACATCACCAATTCTTTCCTCACCCTCAGGCGCCATAAAATAACCACCCGGTTTATAGATCCTTTTGGTAACGTCGTACAAGTCGGTCATGAATAAATACAATACATACCGAAGTCCTGCTGCTGTATTGCGAACACCATGCGCCAAATGAAGCCAGCCATATTTTGTTTTTAACGGTGCAGGCCCCAATCCATTTTTTGCCTCATACACGGTGTGATAAACTTTTGGATCAATAACGATCTCTTTGTCTATTCTCGCATTTTCTATAGAATCACTCAACCCAAAACCAATACCGCCTCCACTGCCGGCATCAATAAACCCGTCCTGCGGCCTTGTATAAAAAGCATATTTGCCCTGTACAAATTCCGGGTGCAATACCACATTTCTTTGCTGGGGCGATGGTGTTACCAGGTCGTGCAATCTTTCCCATTGCTGAAGGTCCTTTGTTCTTACGATGCCGCACTGCGCAATAGCAGCTGTTTGATCGCTATCGGAAGCTGAAGGATCTCTTCTTTCCGTACAAAATAATCCATATATCCAACTATCTTCATGCTGCACCAATCGCATATCATAAGTATTTGAATCGGGCTTATCATTTTCCGGTATCACGACAGGATAATCCCAAAGACGGAAATTGTCAATACCGTTAGGGCTTTCTGCTATTGCAAAAAATGATTTCCGGTCACTTGCTTCTACCCGGGCGACAAGGATATATTTATCATTCCACTTTATCGCACCGGCATTTAAAACAGCATTAATGCCAAACCGTTCCATTAAAAATGGATTCGTCTTCGTATTCAGATCGTATCGCCAGAATACTGGAGTATGCTGCGCTGTCAGCACAGGATATTTGTAACGGTCAAATATTCCATTGCCATTTTCCGCTTTCTCATTGCACCGACCCAGCAATTGTCCCTGCTTCTTTTCTAATTCCGCCAGGCGATCATAAAATTTTCCAGTCATAAAAAGCCTTGTTTTAATTTTCCAGTTTGTTCCACCATGTCTTTTTTAATATCAAAACAATTATGATAAGGATAACTATTGTGATCAATAATGGTAGCTTCAGCCATAGCACCACATACATGGGAAGTATCGTCAGACAGCATTGAGCAATAATGCCGAGAACCACATTGAACATGTCCAGTTTAAATCGTCTATTGGGCTCAAATGCAGGATCATCTTTTACTACAAGCTCATGAACGGGTTTCCAAAAACCCCAGGGTCGTACCGTGCTATAAAATTTTTTTAAAACTTCCATATCAGTAGGCGGTGCTGTATAGGTACCTATTAAACATCCGGCAAGAGAAAGTACAAACAGCGCAGGCCACCAATAGAGATCAAGACCATGCAATACGCCATAATATTTCAATGCTGCCAAGGCGATCGCCGGTAGAATACCACATAGCATTCCCCAGAAAAATCCATTAGCGTTAAACCTCCACCAATACCACTTAAATACGTTAGCAGCTATGTAACCGCCATACAGGCCAGAGACTATCCATTGCAATGCTGTATTTACATCCTGTATCATGAATCCCAGCATTACTCCCAAAGCCACCACCACGATCCCGGATAAATAATTCATATAGATTATCCTCCTGTTGGATGCTAAGGGGTTGACATATTTCAGGTAAATATCATTGACGATATAAGCTTGTGCTGCGTTCAATGTGCCGGAAAAAGTTCCCATGAATGCACCAAGCAATCCTGTCAATACAATACCTAATATACCTATCGGCAAAAAATTATTAATAGCAGCAGGTAACACTTTTTCAAAATCAGTTCCACCTAATCCATTGGAAAGATTCATCTGGTTAAAATAGAGAAGACCAAGCACAGTAAGCCCGATGATCATAGAATAACGGACAGGTAATAATATGATAGATACAAAACCTGTCATCTTCGACGCATCTTTCGGCGACCGCGATGATAATATCTTTTGCATATCATAATTAGGTGCCGGACCTGCACCTGCAGCAAATATTCCTTTGAATAACATCATCATAAAAAAGAAACCAAATATTTCAAATCCATCGCCAAATATTTTTTTATTGGCATCCGGCACAATACCTGACCAATCGAGGTTAAGATGCCATCCGAAAAACGGGTCTTTCCAGCCTTCCGGCACATTCAACACACTTCCGTTATCATGCAGGTGTATCATAGCAATAACGGCAATTGATACACAGCCCACCGTCATCACAATATATTTGATCAGGTCGCCCAGCACAATGCTATGCATGCCGCCTAATATGGAATAAAACATGGCAAACAGCGTGAATATGATCCCGTAAAAATGAGGAACATATTCAGCAGCTATCTGAAATGGCACATACGGCTGCACAATATGCCAGGGAACAAAAATCTCAATGAACTTTCCTAAACCGATAAAACCATAAGCCATAAATCCAAGGCACCCGATAATTGCAAATGCAACAACTACATTATGCGAGGACTTCACTCCTGTGCCGCTTAATCCGAATCTTGTCGCCAGCCATTCAGCGCCTGTGCTTGCATTGGATCGTCTCAACCACTTTGAGAGATACATCATGTTAAATACCTGGTTGAACACCGGCCATAACCAGGGTATCCAAATGCTTTTCATCCCATACACAAAACAAAGAGCTACCATCCACATCGTGCCGCTGATATCAAACATATCAGAAGCGTCACTTAACCCGAGTAAATACCACGGAAGTTTCTTTCCGCCGAGTAAATAACTTTCTTTATTCTGTCTCGCTTTTTTCCGCAACACCCAGCCGATCATCAGCATGCTAACCAGGTACAAAATGATTATACTAACATCTATTATCTCTAATTTCATTTGGCAGCTTTGAGAAATTTAAAAGTTTAACGTTTACGATTTAAAGTTAACGGAACCAGATAAGCCCGGCGCAAAAGATTCTTAGCAAAGAACTTTAAATCGTAGCCTTTAAAAACAGGTTGCAGGAAGAAGAATCCGCCCGCAACCTTGCTTTAACGACTGCTGCTTGCTAAACTATTGTTGATATATTTTCTCATTGCTCACCTTATTTTTTAAAGCGTTCTTTTAAGGTTATAGAATTTTATAGAATCTGTTCCGACAACGGCATATGGGATGGCATCAACAAGGCAAAGTTTGTTGGTAGTATAAAAAGAGTAGTAAAACATGCGTTGGTATTTGTCCATCTCAACTGCCGAAAAAATTAATTTATGGATTTCAAAAAAAACCTGGTTGTGTATAGTTCTTTGTACAGCAACCAGGTCTAATATGTCAGATCAGTAATTAATTAAATCCCATGGCATCTACATAAACAGTGAAGTTGCCGAATGTACCTCCCGTATATTCTTTTACAAGAATTTCCGTAATGGTGGAAGAGCCTGTCAATGTCGAAATGGGGATAGAATAATCAGTCCATGTACCTTCTACAACTGCGATGGTATAGGCATCGACACCGTTTATTCCTATATTAACCTGCTTGCCGGAACTGCCCGGTGCGCCGAAAATTGAAATCTTAAATGTCGTATAGGCTGATACATTCACATTGCCCGCACCTAACTGCACCGGTGCGCCCCATTGCCCTGTATAGTCAATCCTAATAGATTTTGAACCGGCCCGCACAGGCGATGTATTATTATAATCCGCCGAGCCTCCCCAACCGCCACCAACCCAGCCGCCGGTACCGGTCCAGTTGGAGGTTACTGCATCATCATAGATCGGGAGAGCAATTGTAGGCGGAGGAACACCTCCTGCTATTTCTAAAATATCTGTTGATTGAACCGTATCTGTCGGATTTGATATCCGAAGAATTATTTTACCTCGCAATACGCCTGAGGGAACTGTGACAACTACCTGCGAGGCTGATTGACTGACAAACGTCGTAACGATGGGAGCATTCTCAAAAGTAATGCCGGTAACCATATCCAGCCTGGTTCCTGAAACTGTTAGATTGGTTGCAGGAAAAACGGGATTGGGAGACATAGAAGTAACAGAAGGCAATACCACATCAAGGATACTAGCAGAAGTAGTTTGAACGCCGGAAGCAGCCTCTAATTTTATAGCCCCTTTTCTGCTACCTGCCGGAACTGCCACTACAATCTGCGTAGCTGATTGGCTGACAAATGTTGTCACTGCTGGCGCCACACCACTAAAAATTATTTTCTTGACAAGGTCAAGGTTAGTTCCGGTGATGGTGAGGCTTGCTCCAAGGCTTATTAGTGCAGGTGCGAATGTTGTAACAACCGGTAACACAATCCCGAGATCAGCGGCCGAAACAGTCTGTACACCCGAAGCGGCTTCCAAAGTTAGCTTTCCCGTTTTTGCTGTTTCAGGAACCGCCACTACGATCTGGGTAGCTGACTGGCTGACAAATGTTGTAACGGGTGTCGAAACTCCGGTGAATATAATTTTTTTTGCCAGGTCCAGGTCTGTCCCTGTAATCGTTAAATTGGTTAAAGGTTTTACTGGTAAAGGAGACATAGAAGTGATCAAAGGCAAGGTCACATGCAAAGTATCTGTTGTTTCAACGTCGGCTGAATCCGTTCCTGTATATGAAAGAACGAGTGTCCCGGTCTGTGCATCCAAGGGTATTGTCACTACCAACTTATCGAACGCTTTACTGACAAAAGAAGCAACAACTTTATCCCTTTCAAATGTTACACTCTTTACCCAGTTCAGATAGGTTCCATTAATTGTAACATTTTGCCCGGGACGAGCCTGTGCGGTCATTGATGTAACCGTGGTCATGACATCAAGGTTCAATTGTGTTTTTGTTACGATATCTCCTTCTGGTGTTTTCAATGTCACATAACCTTTCTCTGCAGCAGACGGCACCAATAACAAGATCAATTCTGAAGTTTGCTTTTTGAAATCCGACTGGTTGATAACGGCATTATTTCCAGTAAACACAATGGAAGTGACCCGATCAAGATGAATACCTATAAAGCGCAGCGTATCCCCATGTTTTGCACCCGTCGGTCCAAAACTCAATAATACTATTTGATCCGATGTTGTATTCTTATCTTTTTTACAAGATACCATCGCTGCAACCGACAACAAGAGGACGGACGCAGCGAGCAGTGATTGGTTAAATGCTTTTATCATATTTCTGATTTATTACTGTTCAGCAATATTTTATTAAAGTTTTTTGGGAACCACTCTTAAATTATCAAAGGCGATATCTGCATCCAAAGTACCCGGACCGTGGAACCAGATCTTAACACCGTAACCTTGTGGCCTTACTCCCCAGTTGGTAGCGTAATTGGCTACAACTTCATTAAAGGGGATCACTACAGTTTGCCATTTTCCATGTGTGTCAAACGGAGCTTCCCAGAAATAGGGCTCTGTATCCCAGTTAGGATCGGGGCCATTTACCTGGCCGATCATGATCTTAATCCTGTTCCCGTTGTAAGGCTTGAGTGTATTGATCTCGAATTTTAAATTATAATCGCTGGGCTTTATAACAGCTTCATCTGGGAGATTATGACTGGTAGCTAAAGCATCTTCTTTACCACCGATCCATTCAGTCCATGCCCATGAACCAACGTTTTGCGTGATCCTGGTAAAATTTCCGTTAATGGCTAAAGGATCAGTAGAATTGACAACCAGGTTTTGTCCCCACCAGCCTGTCCAGGGATCGTTAGTAATAAGTAAATTCCTGTTATCCCTAAACCAGAAGTCTGATTCTGTTTCTCCGAAATTGGTTGTTATTGTAATCGGACCCGGCTGGGAACCCGCCGGTACTCTTACTTTGATTTCCTGGTCAGTGAAAGATTCAACTGTTCCGGTAACTCCGCCCGTAAATTTCACGGTTACCGGTGAATAAAAATAATCACCCCGGATGGTGGCGACGTCACCATTTTTTACAAACTCACATTCCATTCCGTAAATGGCAGGCTCGCTGATCTGAACTTCGAAATCATACAGCAACTCAGTCCCGTCTTTGAAAACAATTTTAAGTTTGTTGCTGACAGTGATCGGTATTTGACTCGGCACTCTTACCAGCAAGGAAGTATTGGTAATATACGTGGGCGTCAGTCTTGCCTGCTGATCGTTGAACCAGACCTCGACTGCATTCTGAAGGTTTTGACCCATAATTGCGATCAACTGACCCTGGCCCGCACCGACAAGCAGGGAATCTGAAGAGGCCGGCCTGGTTATTCGCACATAACTTATCGAAGGAGTGCCTGGCGATTCATTTTTTGTACAGGAAGTAAAACTGCCTGCTGCACCTGCCACAAGCAGGAGTGCCAGTGCTATTTTATTTATTGATTTCATTTTCATTTCATTTCAGTTATTAATGCTTTTCGTTTATGGATAATCTACTGCCGGCGCCATCAGGTTAGGAGCCTGGCTCAATTCAGCGTTAGGAATCGGCAGAAGGAAATTTCCTTCATTCGCAGTGATCATTCTTTCCGTGAACCAGGTTGTTTTTGCAACTGTCCACAGTGTTGGATTGGGCATTTGGTCAGGTACAGTATAAAATAAACCTCTATCCTGCGAATTCAGAATTGCAAATGCTTTGGAAGGATTCCAATAATGAAGACTCACCAGGTCATACCATGACATTCCTTCCATAGCAAACTCTTTAAATCTTTCTGAAAAAAGATAATCAATGGTAAGAGGACCGCTCCCATTTACACCTCCGACCTCATACGCAGGCAAACCAGCTCTTGTATGTACCGCATTAAAATAATCAATAGCCGTTGCATCACTGGTAGAACCGGTATTTCCCATTGCAGCTTCAGCATAGATCAGGTACATTTCGGCAAGACGCATCATGTAAGTATCATTGGGATAATGCTGCTGTGAGGCTATTCCGGCCAGGTCAACGGGAGAGCCGATGACATATTTCTTAACAGCCAGAAAATTTGCTCCTCCTCCATTGTCCATAAAGGGGTAGATCAGCTTTTGATGGTCCGAAACCTTTGTGATCTGGGAATAATAAAATCCGGGGAGCATAAAAGTTGCATGTAAGCGTTGATCCAACGTTCTTCCCTTTAATGTATCGGTACCTATTTTCTGAAAGCCGTCATATTGTGACATCAGCCACCAGGTGGCACCTTTATCTCCACCCCATCCGCCAAATGAAATATCAGGATTGTAAGCGAGATATTCCGGCATGCTGTTATTTGTTCCCCATACATTCGGCCCGGCATACACCCACTGCAATTCAAATAATGATTCACTATTATTATCGTATGGATACATGAACAGGGTTTCATAATTGCTTAATAGGTGGCGACCGCTCATGGTGATCACTCTTTTTGCATAATATTTTGCACTATCAAGAAACTCCTGTTTCCTGGCGCCTCCCGTTGACTCAACACCAGCTCTTGTCAGGTAAAAACGAGCAAGCATTCCTTCAGCCGACCATTTTGTAAGTCTACCCTCCTGTACCGGTGTTGTTGGAAGGTCTTCAGCTGCAGCCCGCATTTCTCTTGTAATGAAACGCCACACGCTGGTAACAGTGTTTCTCCTGATCGAACTATCAAAGAGATGATCGAAATTGTTTTCGATAACCGGCACAGCGCCCCAGTTCATTACAAGAAAACGATAGGCCAGTGCCCGCATAAATCTTGCCTCTGCAATCCCCATTTTTCTCACTGTGGAAGAAACAGCTGAGCCACCATATCTATCTATATTATATAAGAAAAGATTTGACTGAGCCACTACATTAAAGAATGCACGCCATGAAGCGCCGTTCTCACCATTATCACCTGTTGTATTAAACAATACGTTGCCGCGGTCATTCCAGGCTGAAAAAGCTGTGCCACCTCTGAAGTCACCGAGATTATACATGGCTTTATCATTGTAATCAAACCACACTTTACTGTAAAGCAAACTGGTGCCGGCCAGTACCTGGTCATCTGTTTTATAAAAATTGGCATCCACTATTGAACTTAGCGGCGGCCTTTCGAGGAACTCTTTTTTGCAGCCAGTGATTGCTACAACGGCTATTAATAAGCCAGCTAAATAATTTGTTCGATTTATCTTAGTCATATTAATAGTTTTAGAAATTTACGTTTACAGTGATTGTGTAAATAGGCGTTAATGGATAACGTCCAAAATCAATACCGATGGCCTGGTTTCCCCCGTTTCCACCCGAAGATCCCGTGCCTACATATGCTCCTATCTCGGGATCATACCCTTTGTAGTCGGTGATTGTAAATACGTTCTGGGCGCCAAGCGTAACCTTTAGCCCTTTGATCATTTTGGAATAATCCAGAATTTTAGAAGGTACCTCGTAGCTAAGAGAAACATTTTTCAACCTTATATAAGAGCCATCTTCCACAAACCTGTTTGTGATCTTCCCATAATTATTATCGGATGATATTTGGTTATTGCTGATCCGGGGAATTCTTGTAGAGGGATTGGATAAAGCGATCACTCCATTTTTGTCAATCAGTTTTGCATAGTTCATGGCATCAACGAAAAAGTTCCTGCTGAGATTAACATTATTAGGGTTGCTGTTTTGAGCAGCTAACGCATTATAAATGTCGTTGCCAAAGGCAGCCGTAAAAAGAATGCCCAGGTTAAACCCTTTATAAGAAAATGTGTTGGTAAAACCTCCGCTCAGCTTCGGCCAGGGATTACCAATAAAAGTTTCATCGTTTACATCAATTTTCCCATCGCCATTGATGTCCCTGTACTTTACATCACCCACCCAAATTCCGTTATTTGGATCTATAGGCCTTGGGTTTCCATTATTATCAACAGGCAAAGCGCTGTGAGAAATTTCATCTACTGATTGGAACAAACCTTCCTCTATATATCCTCTGAACAACCAGGGCGCATAACCGATTTGTGCACGCTGCGTCCAGGTAAGTGCATTGAAAAACCACCAGGAAGATCTTTGAATAAACGGATTATCGCCCACCAGCGATGTGACGCGGCTTTTGAACTGAGAAAGATTCAGGTTAGTCTCCCATTTAAAGTCCTTAGAATTTACAATGGTTGCATCTATTGTAATGTTCCAGCCTTTTGTTTTCATCGTGCCGGTATTAACCAGTGGAGCAGTGATCGATCCGGGGCTATTGTTTGTACCCATATACCACGGCAGATTTGCGGTCATTATCATGTTGCTGGTATTTCTTATGTAATAATCGCCTTCAATGGTGAATCTATTATTAAGGAAACCTATGTTCATCCCTATATTGTTTGTCTTTGTTTCTTCCCATTTTAAATTTGCGTTTGTAAATGTTGACGGTAAAAAGCCTGTTCCCCAGGTAGTGGCATCCGCTGTCAATGGTGCATAGATTCCCGAACCGGTACCCTGGTTACCTGTCAAGCCGGTTTCATACCTGAGTTTTAATTCGCTGATGAAAGAAATATTAAAGAATTTTTCCTGGCTTACTCTCCATGCCGCAGATACAGAAGGAAAATTTCCCCACCTGATATTAGCGCCAAAATATGGAGATCCATCTCTTCTGAAAGTTCCTGTTACATAGTATCGGTTATCATAATTATAAGTAGCTCTTCCGAGATATGATTCCATGTGACCAGTCATAAGTCCCACCTCCATTTGTAGCAGATAAAGGGTCGCCGGCATTTACGTCATAAATATCATTTGTAAGAAAACCGGTTCTGCCAACAGATAAAGCCTTCCATAATGATTCCTGCGACTCATGGCTAGCCATTACCGTAAAATTGTGTTTACCTATCTGGCGGGTATATTCCAAAAGCTGGTTCCAATTCCAGTATGAACTTGTATAAGAACCTTCTGATAGAGATGCATTGAGGTTGTAATGCCACTGATCAATGTTGAAAGTAGGAGTGTAATAAGTCGAAATACCATTGCCCACTGAACCATTGAAAGAAGTTCTAAACGTAAGACCTTTCAACAAGGTAATACCAAGGTTTATACCACCCTGAAACTGTCTTCTCATATTTTTATTTGTGACCAGGCTGGCAAGAGCAATAGGGTTGATAGGTGCGAACTGGTTTGCGCCGTTTACCGGATCGCTCCCACCCCATGATCCGTCAAGATTGGTAACAGGTATCTGCGGCGTTAATCTTAGTGCATTTGCAATAAGAGGACTCGCTGCATCGCCATAGTTGGTGGCCGTAAGATTCTCATTTGTTTGGCTATAATTAAGATTGAGACCAAGTGTTGCCCATTCTCTCGGCTTGTTATCCAGGTTCACCCTAAAGCCATATCTCTTAAAACCTGATCCGGCGGCCACACCTTCCTGGTCAAGATATTCACCGGAAGCATAATAAGTAGTATTGCTATTTCCTCCACTTAAGCTAAGCTGATGCTTATTCATGGCTGCATTGTTGAACAATTCTTTTTGCCAATCGGTACCCTTACCTAATATAGAAGGATCTAAAAATTCTCCGGGCGTTGTGCCACCTGCCAGGTTGTGATATTCATTGACCATTTGGGCATATTGCTGCAGATCCATCACATCCAGACTCTCGGGAGGAGTTTGCAGTGTGTATTGATATATATAATTGATCTTGACGAGTCCCGCTTTACCACGTTTTGTGGTGATCAGAATTACGCCGTTAGTGGCACGTGAACCATAAATAGCCGTTGCAGATGGTCCCTGCAGAATTTGTATGTCTGCTATATCAGCCGGGTTCAAACCTGCCAATGGATTGGTGGTACTTGAAGAGCCATAAGACACATCTTCACTTGATTGACTTTGCACTCCATCAATTACATAAAGAGGTTGCGTACGATTCAACGAGCTTATACCCCTGATATTGACAGAGAGTCCACCACCAGGTTGCCCGGTGTTTTGAACCACATATACTCCTGCAGCACGACCCTGAATGGCCTGCTCAACAGTTGTATTTATAGTTTTATCTATGTCTTTTGCAGTAACTGTGGTCTGTGCTGTTGTAAGGTCACCTCTTTTAGCGCGCCCATAGCCAATCATTACTACTTCATCGAGGCTTTTATCTGCGAAACCAAGCTTGACATTTACCGTTGTAGTTCCACTAATAGAAACTTCCTGGCTATTCATCCCTACATATGAAATGACCAGGGTCTTTGCGTTTGCGCTGACTTCAAGTTTGAAGGAGCCGTCTGAATTTGTAATTGTTACAGCGTCTCCTCCTTTCTGGCTGACCGTTGCACCGGACAACGCTTTGCCCGATTCATCGGAAACAACACCGGTTATAATTTTCTTTTGAGCGAAAGCGACAGAGATTGTCAAAAAATAAGCGCAGATAACCGCAGCTAAACGGTGGGACGTTTTTCTTCTCATATAGCAAGAATTGTTTACCAAATTTACCCTCTTTGCATTTCCTGCAACTAATACTATTTTATCCGATAGTAATATTTTATTTCCATCACTTAGGAAGCGCAGATAGATAAAAAGTCATATTCCTAAAGAGAAAAGAGGAGATATAAAACAAATAATGGAAAATTAATTAGTACTTTTTTATCTTAGTTTTTATAACTTTAGTTTACTAATAGGTGTCATGCAAACAAATATTATGCGGGAAATAACCCCGCTCACCAACAGCGATTGCTTTACAATTTTCGCCCGTATCAAATCGGAATTTGACTTCCCATTGCATAGTCATGAGGAACTGGAACTTAATTTTATTCAGAATGCAAAAGGTGCCAGAAGAGTAGTCGGAGACCATATTTCAGAGATTGATGATGCCGAATTAGTGCTTGTCGGTTCTAATCTGCCGCATGTCTGGCAAACACACAAATGCAAAAGCAAAGAAATAAGGGAGATCACGATCCAATTTCATAAAGACCTCTTTGACGAAAAATTTTTGAGACGAAACCAGATGAGCTTTATAAGAACCATGCTCGAACGTTCAGCAAGAGGTATTTCCTTTTCAAAACAAACCATTGACCAGATCACGCCACGCCTGGTAATATTGAATCAGAAACACGGATTCGATTCAGTGCTTGAGCTGATGTCTATTTTGCACGACCTTTCTATTTCGAGAAACATGCATACTTTATCAGACGTTACTTTTAATAATGCGGAGTTTTCGTATAATAGCCGGCGCATCGGGAAGGCAGTTGACTACATGAGCCAGAATTTTCAAAAGCCGATCACGTTAAACGAAGTAGCAAAGCTGGCCAATATGACGGAAGTGTCCTTTAGTCGTTTCTTTAAGACCCGGACCGGTATTACTTTTATGGACAGCTTGCTGGAGATGCGGCTAGGTCATGCGTCACGCTTATTAATTGATACTACCCAGTCGGTTTCCGAAGTAGCTTACAATTGCGGTTTCAATAATATTTCCAACTTCAACCGTCTTTTTAAAAAGAAAAAGGGATGTACGCCAAAAGAATTCCGCGAAAATTATAGTTATGGAAGCCGTGTGTTTATATGATCTCTTTCTTAAGCCCAGATTTTTAGTGCTACGATTCAATAATTCATTCATAAAAAATCTATAGCCCTACATTTTTACAAACTGAGCGACAGACCTTTCATTATCCGGCGAGACGATCTCAATAAAATATACTCCTCTTTCAAACAGGCTTACATCCATCGTCTTTGTGATTGATACTTGTATTTTGTCGTATTCTTCATCTTTCACCAGTCTCCTGCTGGCATCATAAACGGTAAGTCTGAATTTACCATTCGCATTGGAAACATATTGCAAGTTCAGCGCTCCCGAAGTTGGATTTGGGAAAATCTTAAAGAACGCCTTCGGGTTGCGTTGATTTTCCACTATCACCTTCATTGTTTTGACAGCGATTGCTCCACCATCATCAATAACTTTCAACTGGAAAGTATAGATACCCGTGGTCAGATTCGATGCAGTGGCAATAGAAGCGTTGGAATTAGTTATGACAGCAAGGCCCGGACCAGATACTTGTGTCCATGTGTATAAAACAATAACACCATCAGGATCTGATGAAGTATTACCATGAAGGAGTGTCGAATTAACAGGTAATGTCATGGTGATATCGTTTTCGGTTCGTGCAACGGGAGGTAGATTACCTGCAGGTGGTGGAGCTGCATTTACAGTTACCATTATATGATCACTTGCAATGGCCCCGCGATTATCCGTTACGGTTAATTTAAATACATAGATCCCTTGCACCATGTTATATAGTCCTGTCATTGCTGAACCCGGGTTTGCTATTGTAAATGTTGCCGGACCGCTCACTTTACTCCAGGCGTAACTGGCTATTGTTCCATCAGGATCAAATCCACTTCCATATAAAGTAGCAGTATTTGCCGGTAACGTAATTGCTATATCAGCACCAGCATTGGCTGTGGGCGTCTGATTAATCGACGGGTTCACCGTAACTGTTACATTATCTGTAGCGGTTGCACCGTTATTGTCGGTCACGGTTAATTTGAAGACATAGGTTCCCTGCACAAGACCATTTACTCCAGTAGCAGCCACACTGGGATTTACAATTATAAAATTTGCCGGGCCACTTACTCTGCTCCACACAAAACTTACAATGGTTCCATCAGGGTCATAACCACTGCCGGTTAATATGGTAGAGTTTAGCGGTAGTGTCATTGTTATATCCGCTCCCGCATTTGCCACTGGTGTTTGATTAGGTGGTGGAGCCGCTGCATTCACTGTAACTGTTATATCATCTGTAGCTGTCGTACCACCATTATCGGTTACTGTCAACCTGAATACATAGATTCCCTGTACCAGGTTATTTAAGATCGTTGCTGCGGCATTGGAAGCAGGCATCGTAAATGTGGTTGGTCCACTTATATGACTCCATGCATAACTCACTATAATGCCATCGGGATCAACGGAGCTTCCTCCATTCAGGATCGTTGAATTCTGTGGAAGTGTCATGATTATGTTAGCTCCCGCATTCGCAACCGGTGGTTGATTTGGTTGAGCATTCACAATTACCGTCACGTTATCAGAATTTGTCGCACCGTCATTATCTGTTACGGTAAGTCTGAAGACATAAGTTCCCTGTACAAGATTTGTCAATGCCGTAGAAACTGAATTTGCATTCGCAAGGTTAAGCGTCGCCGGGCCATTTACCTTTGTCCATGAGTAACTAACTATTGTTCCATCCGGATCGAAAGAATTTATTCCATTTAATATAGTTGTATTCGCAGGCAGATTTAATGTTAAATTATTGCCTGCTATTGCGACTGGCGCCTGGTTAGAAGGCAGTGATGCGTTTATTGTAACTGTCATCTCGTCGAAAGCAGTTGCACCATTATTATCTGTAACAGTCAACCTGAATATATAAACTCCCTGTATAAGATTACTTAATCCCGTTGTAGCTGCGTTTGCATTTGACACTGTGAAAGTAGTCGGACCGCTTATGTGGGTCCATGAATAATTGGTTATTGTTCCATCAGGATCAGTTCCGCTGCCTGATAATGTTGTTGAGTTTGCCGGTAAGGTTAATATTATATTATTACCGGCGTTGGCAACTGGTGGTTGATTGGCAGCAGCATTTACTGTTACTGTTACAGTAGCTGTACCTGTAGCACCAGCATTATCTGTTACGGTTAAACGAATCACATAAGTCCCTTCTACAAGATTACCTAATGAAGTTGCTGCAGCACTCGGAGTTCCTAATGTATAGGTTGTCGGGCCACTTACCCGACTCCACACATAACTCACAATTGTTCCATCCGGATCATAACCGCTCCCAACCAATGTTGTTGAGTTTGTTGGTAAGGTCAACGTTATATTATTACCTGCATTCGCGGTTGGCGGTTGATTGGTCGCAGCATTTACGATTACTGTTACGGTAGCGGCACCAGTTGCACCTGCATTATCTGTTACGGTCAACCGGAATACATATACTCCCTGCGCTAAGTTGTTTAAAGTTGTTGTTGCCGAATTCGGGCTTCCCAATGCATAAGTTGTTGGACCGCTCACTCTGCTCCACGCATAACTTACAATTGTGCCATCAGGGTCATACCCGCTTCCAACTAATGTCGTGGAATTGGTGGGTAAAGTCAATGTTATGTTACTGCCTGCATTCGCTGTTGGAGGTTGGTTAGACGCCGCATTAACAGTTACTGTTACGTTGGCTGTACCTGTTGCGCCTCCATTATCTGTTACGGTTAGCCGGAATACATAAATTCCCTGTGCAAGATTCGTCAATGTTGTGGTAGCTGTGTTTGGACTTCCGAAAGTATAATTCGTCGGTCCACTTATCCTGTCCCATACATAGCTTACAATTGTTCCATCAGGATCAGTTCCACTGCCTAATAACGTTGTTGAGTTTGTCGGTAATGTCAATATAATATTACTGCCTGCACTTGCAGTCGGCGGCTGATTGATAGCTGCGTTGACAGTTACCGTTATATCATCTGTTCCTGTGGCTCCATTATTATCTGTTACAGTCAACCGAAACACATATATTCCCTGTACAAGGTTACTTACTATTGTATTTGCGGAATTTGCAATTGCTAAAGTGAATGTGGTTGGTCCGCTGACTTTTGTCCACGAATACCCCGTTATTGTTCCATCAGGATCAGTACCGCTTCCCGTTAAGCTGGCAGAATTTACCGGCAATATCATGGTGATATCACTACCTGCATTGGCAACAGGAGGAACATTCGCAGGAGGTGCAGCCAAATAAGCGTTCACTCCAAATTCCAAAAGAGGTTTACCAGCTTCATAAGCTCCTGCATCGGGTGCGGTACCATTAAAGCCATCATTAAAATTTGGCAATAGGGTTCCTGCATCATATCCTAAACTATTTGTGGCAAGCTCATATCCTTGTGCACGGGGGCCTCCATTAATAGCGAGGGGTGCAACCGGAACGCCGGCCGCATACGATGGATTGCCACTCCGGATATTACTTGCAACACCTGAATTTAATACAAGGACAGTATTACAGACGTCATATTGATATGTACACCCAACTCCAGAACCACTATTATTTTCAGCAATAGATCTGCCGCCTTGCCCCTGGTAGGCAGCTGTCCAGATATTATTCCGGCTCAAAATATTTTGAACAGGCCCACCACCATTATCCATTGTCCCTCCATCTAAGCCCCTGGGATTGTTGAATCCTGGCTGAGTTGGTTGAAGAACCGTATTGTGAAATAAATATGTTCTTCCTTCACTTGCAAGGGGGCTGTGAAATCCACACTTGTTAAATGGGCCTCTGTCCTCAATATCGAGAGAACTGTTAGATGCGCCGATCGCATGACGCCGGCCTACATAAGTTATGTTTCTAAATACATACAACGGTCCTATCGAATTAACCGCACTGGCAACACCGGTAAAAATATTGTCAAGAAAATTACCATACACCCGAACATTACAATCAGCACCTTCCACTTCGATTCCATCATCCCAGCAATAAGAAATCTTATTGCCATATATATCGCTGTTCTCACGCGGAAAACCACTTTTAGAAAAATTGTCTAACCCTCCAATACCATCCTGGAAATGTTTTGAGTCGCTTCCATAAATGTCATTATAGCGAATGACCATATTACCACCTGCTTCCTGGAATGCAATTCCCTGCGGACCGTATGGATAACCGTTGTCCCAGGACCCTGCAGTTCCGCGGGGGTCGTGTATCTTATTTCGCTGTACAATAATCCTCGTGACGTTATAACAATTTTCTGTGCTGCCTGCATCATTAGCAGCTTTCCCACGTATCCTTACTCCGGAGTGAGTATTGGGAAATGAGTTATAAGGACTCGGAAAACTTACCGCGCCCACCACTAATATCACAATTCTCTATGACAACATCGTGCGCCTGCGGACCTAAACGGATGGCATCTTCCGACGCACCTTTGAGAGTTAGTCCTCTGATAATAATATAACCGGCATTTACATAAATACAATTTGCTGCTCCGTTTGCCACATCAATAGTTGCATTTCCTGTATATAATCTATACCCGGCAGAAGTGCCCGAAGTTGTAATATTTAATTGAGAAGATGAATTGGTCACAGTTGAGGTATTACTAACAGGCCATGCAGATGTTTCAGCCCATGTAGTAACTGTGGTTGTTGCTGTAATGGCGCCTGTCGTAAGTTGTATTTCGTAGTTAGTACCCGGATTTAATCCAATTATCGAACCCCTGTACTGGTTGGCTGGCAAAACAATCCCATTGTATCCCTGTACATCTCCTGCACTATGTGCCCTGCTGTCAAACCATAAAGGATATCCATTCAGCCAGGCAGTTGTGCCGGCAATCCTGTATTTCACATTACAAACGGTATTTGCGTTGCCTCCACTGTTGCTCCAATAAAGACCGATGGATTGAAATGTCGGGACGGCTGTAATAGTTCCGGTTGACTGTGCAAGAAGTTTGTCAGAAGTTATCATCAAAAAAGAAAAGAATAACAGGCGAAAAAGCTTTATATAGGGTGGCCTGGTCTTCATAGAGATTTACATTTCAAAATAGATATTGGATTCAGAATACTCTTAGTAAAAATCACACGCAATTCGGAAAGAGAATTCTGTTTTGATCTTTTACAAATACTATACCTTAAGGGCTATTATCGTACGTAATCAATAATACAGCCTACTAAAATACATTCAAAAATGATCGCGGTCAATGTAGAATTACCCGGTATATCTACCCGGTTATTTAAGACCATTACTGTGGAAAACGGACAAGTACTATGGACAACTTTCATGTTTAAGCTTTCCCCTTTTTACGTCCCTCGCGATTTAATCTACATAGAAGTCACCCGGAATAACCTGTAAGTCCATTGATCTTATAAACGAAATGTGACAAACAAAACAGCAGGCGCTTTTTTTTAACGCCTGCTGTGATGTTATGATAAGGATTGTTTATCGCTTACATCTTTACAAACTGTACAACGGATTTCTCGTTATCAGGCGATAGGATTTGAATGAAATAAACTCCCCTTTCCAGAATACTTACATCCATTGTCTTTGTTATTGATACCTGCGTCTTATCGATCACTTCATCTTTCACTAATTTCCTGCTGGCATCATAAATAGTGATCCTGAATTTACCATTCGCATTGGCTACATACTGCATATTCAACGTTCCGGATGTCGGATTCGGGAACACTTTAATGAATGCTTTCGGGTTGTGTTGGTTCTCTACTGTCACTTTCATTGTTTTAACAGAAGTTGCTCCATCATCATCTGTTACTTTCAACTGGAATGTATAGATACCGGTTGTCAGGTCAGCCGCTGTAGCAATAGAAGCATTGCTATTGTTTATTACAGCCTGCCCTGGCCCTGATAGCTGTGTCCATTCATACGAAACGATGACACCATCCGGATCGGATGAAGTATTGCCGTGTAACAGAGTTGAGTTGACAGGCAATGTTATCGTGATGTCATTTTCTGTGCGGGCTGTGGGCGGTTGATTCGTTGTCGGTACTGCTGCATTTACCGTGACTGTTACGGTGTTGGTTGCAGTAGCGCCGCCGTTGTCTGTTACTGTTAACCGGAATACATAAATACCCTGTACAAGATTATATAAACCGGTTGTGGCTGAACTTGTATTGGCAATTGTAAAGGATGCCGGGCCACTTACGTTACTCCATGCATAACTTACTATTGTTCCATCAGCATCAGAGCCACTTCCATATAATGTAGCAGTATTTACCGGCAATGTTATTGAAATATCAGCACCAGCATTCGCTGTTGGTGACTGATTATTTGCAGCATTTACTGTGACCGTCACAACATCTGTTGCGGTAGCTCCGCTATTATCTGTTACCGTCAACCTGAATACATACGTTCCCTGCACAAGACCATTTAACCCGGTTGCTGCTGCATTTGCATTTACCAGAGTAAACGTTGTCGATCCACTCACCCTCAGTCCATGCATAACTTACTATTGTTCCATCTGGATCATAACCGCTTCCCGTCAACAGGGTAGAGTTTACCGGTAATGTTAATGTTATATCACTACCTGCGTTGGCGGTCGGTGGTTGATTAGGTGTTGCAGTAGCTGCATTTACCGTTACTGTTACGTTATCAGTTGCAGTAGCACCCCTGTTATCTGTTACCGTCAACCGGAACACATATGTTCCCTGCACAAGACCATTTAAACCCGTTGCCGCTGCATTGGCATTTACCAATGTAAATGTTGTCGGTCCACTCACTCTGCTCCATGCATAACTTACTATCGTTCCATCAGGATCATAGCCGCTTCCGGTTAACATGGTCGAGTTTACCGGCAAGGTCAACGTTATGTCACTTCCCGCATTGGCGACCGGCGATTGATTCGGCGCAGCATTTACTGTCACGTTCACATCATCGGTTGCCGTAGCCCCGCTATTATCTGTAACTGTCAACCTGAATGTATAGGTTCCCTGCACTAAATTGCTCAAACCGGTTGCAGCTGCATTAGCATTAGCGATAGCAAATGTCGCCGGTCCGCTTATTTTACTCCAGGCATAACTTACTATTATACCATCAGGATCTGATGAGCTTCCCCCATTTAAGTTGGTTGAGTTCAATGGAAGCGTCATTGAAATATCGGGTCCCGCATTTGCTATGGGCGACTGATTTGCCACTGCATTTACAATCACAGTCATATTATCCGAATCAGTAGCGCCATTATTGTCAGTTACTGTTAGCCTGAATATGTATGTACCGGCAACCAGGTTATTTAATCCTGTAATAGCTGAATTGGCATTAGCAATGTTAAACGTTGATGGTCCGCTGATCTTTGTCCACAGGTAGCTGACAATTGTTCCATCAGGATCCGTAGAAGCGCTACCATTCAACGACGTACTGTTTGTCGGAAGATTCAATGTGATATTATTGCCCGCATTTGCTATCGGCGGCTGATTGGATGGAGACGATGCATTTACCGTTACTGTCACATCATCAGTTCCGGTTGCCCCGTTGTTATCGGTTACCGTTAATCTGAACACATATACTCCCTGCACGAGATTCGTTAATGTGGTTGTCGCCGCATTTGGACTTCCCATTGTATATGCGGGGCCGCTTACTTTGCTCCAGGCATAACCTGCAATCGTTCCATCAGGATCAGTTCCGCTTCCCGACAGAGTTGTTGAATTGGCTGGTAATGTCAATACAATATTATTACCGGCATTTGCTGATGGCGGTTGATTGGCCGCAGCATTCACGGTAATGGTTACATCATCGGTTCCTGTCGCTCCATTGTTATCGGTTACCATTAACCTGAATGTATAAGTTCCTTGTACCAGGTTGCTCAATGAAGTTGTAGCAGCATTTGCATTGCCTAATGTATAGGTAGCCGGGCCACTTATTCTTGTCCACGCATAACCCGCTATTGTTCCATCTGCATCTGTTCCACTTCCAATTAATGTAGTAGAGTTGGTCGGCAAGGTTAATGTTATATTATTACCGGCATTGGCGGTTGGCGGTTGATTAGCCGCAGCGTTAACAGTAACTGTGACTGTCGCTGTAGCCGTAGCTCCGCCGTTATCTGTTACGGTCAACCTGAATACGTAGGTTCCTTGCACAAGATTCGTCAATGTGGTCGTTGCTGCATTCGCACTTCCTAATGTGTACGTTGTAGGACCACTCACCCGGCTCCAGGCATAACTAGCAATTGTTCCATCCGGGTCGGAACCACTTCCCAATAATGTTGTTGAGTTCGTCGGTAATGTCAATGTTATATTGCTCCCTGCATTGGCCGTCGGTGGTTGGTTAGGCGCCGCATTCACGGTAACCGTTACTGTGGCTGTACCTGTTGCGCCTCCATTGTCTGTTACTGTCAGCCTGAACACATACGTGCCTTGCACCAGGTTGGTCAATGTAGTCGTCGCTGCATTCGGACTTCCTAGTGTATACGTCGTGGGGCCACTTACTCTTGTCCATGCATAAGTGGCTATTGTTCCATCCGGATCTGAACCACTTCCCAATAATGTTGTTGAGTTTGTCGGTAAGGTCAATGTTACATTACTGCCTGCATTGGCTGTTGGTGGTTGATTGGCTGCTGCATTCACTGTTATAGTGACTGTCGCTGTGCCTGTGGCGCCTCCATTATCTGTTACCGTTAGCCTGAATACATACGTGCCTTGCACAAGATTAGTTAATGTCGTCGTCGCTGAGTTGGCACTGCCTAATGTATAAGTTGCCGGACCACTTACTCTTGTCCATGCATAACTGGCTATTGTTCCATCCGGATCTGAACCACTTCCCAATAATGTTGTTGAGTTTGTCGGTAAGGTCAATGTTACATTACTGCCTGCATTGGCTGTTGGTGGTTGATTGGCTGCTGCATTCACTGTAACTGTTACTGTCGCTGTACCTGTAGCGCCGCCATTATCCGTTACTGTCAATCTAAACACATAGGTTCCCTGCACAAGGTTGGTCAGTGTCGTCGTCGCTGAGTTGGCGTTACCTAATGTATAAGTTGTCGGACCACTTACTCTTGTCCATGCATAACTCACTATCGTTCCATCCCCATCTGTTCCACTTCCTACCAATGTCGTTGAGTTCGTCGGTAAGGTCAATGTGATATTGCTTCCTGCATTGGCTGTCGGTGGTTGATTGGCTGCTGCATTCACTGTAACTGTTACTGTAGCTGTACCTGTTGCTCCCCCATTGTCTGTTACTGTCAATCTAAACACATAGGTTCCCTGCACAAGGTTGGTCAGTGTCGTCGTCGCTGAGTTGGCGTTACCTAATGTATAAGTTGTCGGACCACTTACTCTTGTCCATGCATAACTCACTATCGTTCCATCCGGGTCTGTTCCGCTTCCATTCAGTGTGGTTGAATTGGTCGGTAAGGTCAATGTGATATTATTTCCTGCATTGGCTGTCGGTGGTTGGTTGGTGGGTGTAGATGAACAATTCGGTAATGTCACTGCATTGATCATCGCCTGGTCTGTTGAATTCAATGGACGTGGACCTGCATTGGCAAGAACCAGCGCCGCTGCCGCACATGCACTCTGCATCGTTACCGCATATTGCGACGGTATTGAATATTCAGCATGATTACTGGCTGCATTGGCATTTACTCCATTGTTGCCACTTACGTTTCCCGCTGCATACATTTTCCCTGTCGCACCTGCACCATACCCGTCATCTGTATTGGTAGCACTGCCGGGACTTGTTCCTGTTGTATAGTAATAATTATTGACGACATTCCCCGTCGCATTATACGCTATCGCTGTTCCATAGCCGCTGCCTGTTCCATTGTTGCGGCCATATTTCCAGACTATGTTGTTCCTTATATCCGCATTGGGATTACCGACCGGCGAATAATTACAATGCACCAGCGGACAACGCTCTCCCGGTGTATTGGCCGATGCCGGTGAAAATAAATTATGATGTACACTTACATTGGTGGCTGTTATCAGCATCGGGCCCGGCCCTCCATTGGAACTTCCTCCCAATATGCAGTATTGTACAGTCACATTCGTTCCGCCTGCTATATCAATTTCTCCATCCACATTGTTATAGGAGGAGCAATTTGTGATCAATATATCATGCGAACCATCCAGCACATTGATACCATCATTGCCTGCATTGGTCACATGTATCCCTTTTAAAATACAATGATGCGTATTGGCGCCATCAAAGCTGATACCATCTCCATTGTTATTATTGTTAATGATGATGTTTTGACCTGAACCATCTATGGTCAAATAAGAAATTCCTATCAGGTCAAACCGACCGACTATTGTTCCCGATACATCAAAGACGATCGTCCGGTTACTGCCTATTCCATTGGCCAGTGATCCGGCACCAGATGAATTAAGATTAGTGACATGATATACCGTCGAACTGTTCGAACCCCCTACCGCATTAGCACCAAAGCCTTCATACGGTACGGTCTGACCATACAACGTTCCTACCGAACTGAAAAAAAGTAAAAAGTAAACTAAATGTAAAAGTCTTACATAGGGTGTTTTGGTTTTCATAGAGTGTACGTTTCATAGTGAGTATTGGATTATCCAGAATTAATCCCGTGACAATTGCTTGTCATACCATCCAGGAAAATTCTGTTTCTGACTACACAAATATTATACCTGAGGGCTCTATTATTTAAATCCTGAAGCGCCAAAAAAGTATAACAAACCAAAATCGAGTAAAAGTAAGTTTACTCATTGTGAGAATAACGAAGAATAATTACGAGATGAGATGAATATATAATGAATCTGAAAAAAATAAAAAAGCGTTGACAAAACACGCATTTAAGAACTAAGAATTTATTTGTACTTGCTGCTAAATAAAACTATTATTTTTTTATGGCCGCTTTTACGATAACTGTTATGTCATCTGTTGCTGTCTTTCCTTTATTGTCAGTTACGGTCAGCCTGAAGATGTACGTTCCGGGGACAAGGTTAGTTGCCGAAGCTTTTGATGCATTTGAATTTTTCAAAATATAAGTTAACGGGCCACTTATTTTATTCCATGCATAACTCACTATCGTTCCATCGGTATCCGAACCGGTTCCGGATAATGCAACAGAATTAGATGGTAAACTTATCGCGAAATCCTTGCCGGCATTTGCTTTTGGTGGCTGATTTGGGATGGGACAATTTGCTAAACTAACTGCTTTGATCAACGCCTGGTCGATCGCATCAAGAGGCCTTGGTCCTGCCTGGGCAAGAACCATCGCAGCCGCAGTGCATGCATCCTGTGTTGTTACCGGCGCGGCAGGCCATGGCTTTGGAAGATTATTTAACCTGTTTGGATTAATGCCACTATTCCCACTTACATTTCCAGATACATAACCTTTTGATCCGCTGTTTTCATGATTAAAATTTATGGCATGTTCCGCCTGCGTGCCATTAGTTTGATAAAAATTATTAATAATGTTTGCTGTGGCTGAGTAGTCAAGCGCAGTACCGTGACCATATCCGCAACAGGGACTAGTCTTGCCATTACCCCAATTCCAGATTACATTATTACGAATATCTGCCATCATTCCGACCGGAGCGCCGTTTGAACTATGTACCAATGGATTCCTCGCACCCTCCCACGAATTTCCCCGCGAATTAAATAAATTATGATGAATACTGATATCCCTGGTCGGAGTATATGCGATCAGCATCGGTCCGGATGAAGGTGGCACCACCGGTCCAAGAATGCTCCATTGCACAGTAATATTATAAGCACCTGCCGTTATATCAAGATCGCCGTCCCTGTTTCCTGAACTGGATACGTGATCAAACACAATATCATGAGCATTGACAACATTGAAACCATCATTACCTGCATTTCGCATGCGAAGATTTTTAATAATAATGTCGTGACATCCGTCCTGAAATGACAGCCCGTTGCCATTATTATTATTATCAAGCGTTACACCCGGCGGCGGTGCAGTAGAGCCATCGATAGTTAAATAACTAACAGGAAACTCATCCGAACTATCCCATCGGAAAAAGATAGTACCTGCAACATCAAAAACAATGATCCGGTTGCTGCCCATAGACTCATAAAGTGAGCCCGGACCTTTTGCATTAAGATTTTTGACATGTACAATTTGTTTTCCTTTTCCCCCCGGGGTCGTTGCGCCAAAGCCTTCATATTTTGTCTGAGCTAAAAGCCCGTCAATGCTTTTAAAAAGAAAGAAAAAAAGAAACAGGTATAAAGGTGGCTTGATCATCTGCAATTTTCTTGTCTTGCGTTCTTACAAATATAATATTAAACAAGCCTGCGTCTTAACCGGGTGATCATTAAAAATGTTATTAAAAAATAAATTTGTAAAGTCTACAGCCTGACGTTCCGGTAAATAAACGTAGAATTACGAAAACAAAGTCCGCCTCACAATATGTCTCAGCTTATATTATTACTAAAAAAACAGCAAGCAGAAATTTTATTCCGAACCTGCTGTCATATAAGAGAATTATTGCTATCTCATTTACATCTTTACAAACTGCTTAACTGATTTTTCATTATCCGGGGTTATTATCTCGATGAAATAGATTCCCTTGGCATAAAGATTTACATCCATTGTTTCCGTAATGGATAGCTGATTTTTGTCAATCAACTCGCTTTTCATAAGTCTCCTGTTAGCATCATAAATAAACAATCTTAACTTACCATTTGTATTTGCAGTATATTTTACATTCAATGTTCCGGCAGTGGGGTTTGGATAAATTGTTAGTTCCGGATATTGCCCTCCATGATTTTCGATTGTCACTTTCATGGCCTTTGTTGAAGAAGCCCCATCATCGTCTGTTACTTTCAATTGGAATGTATAGATGCCTGCCACAAAACTTGAAATAGTGGCAATATCAGTAAGCCTATCGGTAATTATTGCCTGGTTTGGTCCCGATAACTGTGTCCATTCATAAGAAATGATGACACCATCAGGATCAGATGACGTATTACCATGTAGTAGGGAAGATATAATTGGCAATGTCAACACAATATCATTTTCCGTGCGGGCTACCGGTGGCTGATTACCGGAGGGTGGAGTTGCCGCATTCACGGTAACCGTTACTGTGGCTGTACCTGTTGCGCCTCCATTGTCTGTTACTGTCAGCCTGAACACATACGTGCCTTGCACCAGGTTGGTCAATGTCGTCGTCGCTGAGTTGGCACTGCCTAATGTATAAGTTGCCGGACCACTTACTCTTGTCCATGCATAACTGGCTATTGTTCCATCCGGATCTGAACCACTTCCCAATAATGTTGTTGAGTTTGTCGGTAAGGTCAATGTTACATTACTGCCTGCATTGGCTGTTGGTGGTTGATTGGCTGCTGCATTCACTGTAACTGTTACTGTCGCTGTACCTGTAGCGCCGCCATTATCCGTTACTGTCAATCTAAACACATAGGTTCCCTGCACAAGGTTGGTCAGTGTCGTCGTCGCTGAGTTGGCGTTACCTAATGTATAAGTTGTCGGACCACTTACTCTTGTCCATGCATAACTCACTATCGTTCCATCCCCATCTGTTCCACTTCCTACCAATGTCGTTGAGTTCGTCGGTAAGGTCAATGTGATATTGCTTCCTGCATTGGCTGTCGGTGGTTGATTCGCTGCTGCATTCACTGTTATAGTGACTGTCGCTGTGCCTGTGGCTCCTCCATTATCTGTTACCGTTAGCCTGAATACATACGTGCCCTGCACAAGATTAGTTAATGTCGTCGTCGCTGAGTTCGGACTGCCTAATGTATAAGTTGTCGGACCGCTTACTCTTGTCCATGCATAACTCACTATCGTTCCATCCGGGTCTGTTCCGCTTCCATTCAGTGTGGTTGAATTGGTCGGTAATGTCAATGTGATATTATTTCCTGCATTGGCTGTCGGTGGTTGGTTGGTGGGTGTAGATGAACAATTCGGTAATGTCACTGCATTGATCATCGCCTGGTCTGTTGAATTCAATGGACGTGGACCTGCATTGGCAAGAACCAGCGCCGCTGCCGCACATGCACTCTGCATCGTTACCGCATATTGCGACGGTATTGAATATTCAGCATGATTACTGGCTGCATTGGCATTTACTCCATTGTTGCCACTTACGTTTCCCGCTGCATACATTTTCCCTGTCGCACCTGCACCATACCCGTCATCTGTATTGGTAGCACTGCCGGGACTTGTTCCTGTTGTATAGTAATAATTATTGACGACATTCCCCGTCGCATTATACGCTATCGCTGTTCCATAGCCGCTGCCTGTTCCATTGTTGCGGCCATATTTCCAGACTATGTTGTTCCTTATATCCGCATTGGGATTACCGACCGGCGAATAATTACAATGCACCAGCGGACAACGCTCTCCCGGTGTATTGGCCGATGCCGGTGAAAATAAATTATGATGTACACTTACATTGGTGGCTGTTATCAGCATCGGGCCCGGCCCTCCATTGGAACTTCCTCCCAATATGCAGTATTGTACAGTCACATTCGTTCCGCCTGCTATATCAATTTCTCCATCCACATTGTTATAGGAGGAGCAATTTGTGATCAATATATCATGCGAACCATCCAGCACATTGATACCATCATTGCCTGCATTGGTCACATGTATCCCTTTTAAAATACAATGATGCGTATTGGCGCCATCAAAGCTGATACCATCTCCATTGTTATTATTGTTAATGATGATGTTTTGACCTGAACCATCTATGGTCAAATAAGAAATTCCTATCAGGTCAAACCGACCGACTATTGTTCCCGATACATCAAAGACGATCGTCCGGTTACTGCCTATTCCATTGGCCAGTGATCCGGCACCAGATGAATTAAGATTAGTGACATGATATACCGTCGAACTGTTCGAACCCCCTACCGCATTAGCACCAAAGCCTTCATACGGTACGGTCTGACCATACAACGTTCCTACCGAACTGAAAAAAAGTAAAAAGTAAACTAAATGTAAAAGTCTTACATAGCAGGCTTTGGTTCTCATAGAGGCACTTTTCATGATAAACATTGGATTACAGATTATCTCCAAGTGGCAATACTTGCTGAACATTGGGATAATCCGGCAACAACTTTTACAAATTCTGTACCGAAGAGGAATATGTTATTAATAAACAATCAACAAAACCATTCGCAAAAATAAATCGGTCAAAACTGACCACGATCAAATGTGGAAATAACGAAGAAGAATTACGCAATTTTTTATTATGTGGATATCAAAAGAAAAAATGATCCGGCGTAATTAAGTAATCGCGATCAATTTAATTTTTTTGTCATACTACATGAACATATAATAAGATAACATCCCGCCAGAGTAGCGGGATGCAGGTGGGTACAATTTTTGGTTTTCCGTCCGTATGTAAATGAGTTAATTGCTGATTAACTAACTGCAACCTCCCTGGCTACCACAATTCAAACATTTGTAGCATGTGCCACTACGCATCATTATATGACCACAAACGTTACAAGCCGGCGCATCGCTCTGCATATTTTTAGCCGCTGCATTTACGGCATCCATCCTGGTATCTGTTTTAACGTTCTGCGCTGTGCGTTGCGGATTTTTTGGTTGCTGGGAAGCGCTGCCTCCGGAACCGGAAGAAGGCGTTATCCGTACACTTGATAATTCGGGCTCCACATATTCGAGGTTGGAAGGAATATCATCCCAGTCGTCAGCGCCGGTATTCATCACTTCTGGTTTATCTACTACATGTACAAGATCAGTACGACCGAGATATTCATAACCGAGTACACGGAATATAAAGTCAACGATCGAAGTGGCTGATTTAATGTTCGGGTGTTCGACAAAACCTGAAGGGTCAAATTTGGTGAATGCAAATTTATCAACAAACTCTTCGAGAGGCACTCCGTATTGCATACCTATAGATATGGCAATGGCAAAACAGTTCATCATGCTGCGCATGGTAGCGCCTTCTTTTGCCATATCAATAAATATCTCACCCAGTGTGCCATCACTGTATTCACCGGTCCTTAAGAAAATAGCCTGGCCATTTATTTTAGCTTTTTGGGTAAAGCCCCTGCGTTTGGCAGGCAATGCCCGGCGTTCAACTATACTTGCTAATTTTCTTTTCAGTTGGGTATCCGGCGATGCTTGCACTCTTTTTTGAACTTCCTCTAACAATTCATCCACTGTAAGCTTTCCAAGATCAACAATGTTCGATTCAGTCGCCTGGTTCATTTTTTCATTAGCAGGCTCTATGGTTTTTGGCGTCTCCAATGGTTGACTTGCTTCTTCTGCTTTTTTCTTTTTATCCGATTTATTACTCAACGGTTGCGAAAGCTTGGAACCATCACGATATAACGCGCAAGCTTTGAGGCTAAGTTCCCAGCTTAATAAATAAGACTCCGCAATTTCTTCTACGTTGGCTTCGTGAGGCAGGTTGATCGTTTTGGAGATAGCGCCACTGATAAACGGCTGTGTGGCGCCCATCATTCGAATGTGGCCATGCGCATGAATATAGCGCTGACCTTTTTTTCCGCATTTGTTGGCACAGTCAAAAACGGGCAGGTGTTCTTCTTTTAAAGCAGGAGCCTCTTCAAGCATCATTGTCCCGCATATATAATCGTTTGCATTTTCTATTTCTCCATCGCTAAATCCTAATGCCTCCAGCAGGTTCCATTCAAAATCATTATACTCTTCAGGAGCAAAACCAAGACGTTGCAGGCATTCTTCACCTAATGTATATTTATTAAATACAAAGGCAATATCAAAAGCGGAAACTACCGCAGCGTCCAGGCGTTTAATTTCATCGGCAATAAATCCTTTTTCACTTAATGACTGGTGATTGATAAATGGCGCCCCGGCAAATGAGCCAGCGCCTACTGCATACTTGATGATAGCATTGGTTTCTTTTTCACTATATCCTAAATTCCTTAATGCAACCGGCACCGATTGATTAATGATCTTAAAATAACCGCCGCCGGATAGCTTCTTGAATTTTACCAATGCAAAGTCCGGTTCAACTCCTGTAGTATCACAATCCATTACCAAACCAATAGTTCCTGTCGGTGCGATAACAGTTGATTGTGCGTTACGATAACCATATTTTTCACCCAGCTCTACCGCATCATCCCACGCTTTGCATGCAGCCTTCAACAAATAGTCAGGGCAGAATTCCGCTTTGATACCCTGTGGTTTCAAACTCAGGTTTTCATATTCATCAGCATCATACGCAGCAAGACGATGATTGCGCATTACCCGCATCATGTGTGTTTTGTTTTCTTCAAAACGCGGGAAGGCGCCAAGCACCTGCGCCATCTCTGCAGAGGTCTTGTAAGCAACACCCGTCATGATAGCGGTAATAGCACCGGCAATTGCCCTGGCTTCTTCACTATCATAAGGAATACCGCTTACCATTAATAATGTACCAAGGTTTGCATAACCTAATCCAAGCGTTCTGTACTCATAACTGAGTTGTGCAACCTCTTTAGATGGGAATTGCGCCATCAACACAGATATTTCCAATACCACTGTCCACAAGCGGCAATTATATTCGTATCCTTCTACATCAAAATAATTTTTTTCTGAATCATAAAATTTCATGAGGTTGGATGAGGCCAGGTTGCAGGCAGTATTATCAAGAAACATATACTCCGAGCATGGATTCGATGCTCTTATTTCTCCGCCTTCAGGACAAGTATGCCATTCATTAATGGTAGTATTATATTGCGTACCCGGATCAGCACAGCGCCATGCAGCATACGCTATTTTATTCCATAATTCTTTTGAAGGAACTTTTTTCATTACACGGCCATCCATTCTTCCTGTCAATTCCCAGTCATCGCCGCTTTTTAATTTTTCAAAAAATGAATTAGGAATGCGAACGGAGTTATTAGAATTCTGACCACTCACGGTTTTATACGCTTCACCTTCATAATCGCTGGCATAGCCTGCATCGATCAGGGCGCTTACTTTCTTTTCTTCCTCCACTTTCCAATTGATGAATTCAACTATTTCCGGATGATCCAGGTCCAGGCAAACCATTTTAGCCGCTCTTCTTGTTGTGCCACCACTTTTGATAGCGCCTGCTGCTCGGTCACCAATTTTTAAAAAACTCATTAGCCCGGATGATGTGCCGCCTCCGCTTAATCGTTCACCTTCACCGCGCAGATTGGAAAAATTTGTTCCCACTCCGGAACCATATTTAAATATCCTTGCTTCACGAACCCAGAGATCCATGATACCGCCATCATTGACAAGATCATCATTCACACTTAATATAAAGCAGGCATGAGGTTGCGGACGCTCATAGGCTGAAGTTGATTTTTTTAATTCACCATCTGCAGAATCAACATAATAATGTCCTTGCGGCTTCCCTTTGATACCATAACTTTCATACAAACCGGTATTAAACCACTGCGGAGAATTAGGAACACACATCTGGTTCAATATAGAATACACGAGTTCCTCATAAAATATTTGCGCGTCAGCAGGTGTTGCAAAATAATTATACCGCTCACCCCATACTTTCCAGCAATTAGCAAGACGATGAGCAACCTGTTTGGCAGATGTTTCTCTGCCAAGACTTCCATCAGGCTGGGGCACTCCTGCTTTACGAAAATATTTTTGTGCTAAAATATCCGTTGCTATCTGGCTCCACTGTCGCGGTACCTCCACATTCTTCATTTCAAATACGATCTCACCGTTTGGATTACGGATCACCGAAGTGCGGTAATCGTACTCAAACATATCAAACACATTAATTCCTTCGGAAGTGAAGCGGCGACGAAATTGCAATCCGCCGGAGGCAGAGGGGCGTTCCATATTTAGCATAACAAAAAAGAATTTAATCGGGTTATTGGCCTTGGTTCCAGATAGCCCCCTAGGCAAGAGGCTATTACGAAAGTATTTTTTCATTCCATCATTTCAAACCTACAAATTTGCACATTGTGTTAATAAAGGATGTGTATAATGCGGAATCCCTTTACCCCGTTGATTTTTATAACTTCTGCACAGTCGGTACTTTTTTTTTGAAAAATTTTTTTTGGAAAATTGGTTGTCAACTATTACAAATATTTCTAACGTCTGCCGCTGATCCCACAACATAAATCCGGTAAGGGTCTTAGATCATAAATAGCCCGAAACCATTGATTTTGCTGGAGCTGCAGCGATTTAATCGGCCAAAAAGCCTGCCAGTCCAATCATACAGAAATAATACAATGATAAAAATTCAGTAACACTGGTATTACATTTTTTTTGTAGTAAAATTTTTGAAGCCGCTCCATATTATTTGCTGTTTTGTCTTTTAATGGTTAAATCATATTAAGCGATAACAAACTTTATAAATTGTTTCCGGGACACTAAAAACGATATGCTTGAGAGATCAGGATGTCGTTTTTTTTACAACCGGCCTGGACAGAATGTAGAATAAGTTGCCATCGCGAAACAAACCCGGTAAAATTTTCTATACCCTGCCCGAAAAATGCCAAATTGAATTTTTTAAATCTATAGAATCGTTTGTAACTCAAAAACTTTTCGCATTTTTGCAGTTCAAGGTCTTATCGGATGAAGATGCACATTTACTCGTCATTGGCAGAAAAAAAGAAGCTGGGAAAAAAATCCTTTGCCGTACTGATTGACCCCGACAAGGTCAATGATCCGTTGCTGGATGAACTGATCAAACTTTCTTTAGAGGCAAGGGTTGATTACTTTCTTAGTGGGTGGCAGCCTGGTGATTTCCGATCAATTGGATCATTGCGTTCAATACATTAAGCAAAACTGCAACATTCCCGTAATTCTTTTTCCCGGTAGCCCATTGCAGATCTGTAAATACGCTGATTCATTATTATACCTGTCGCTCATATCCGGACGTAATCCTGAGTTACTCATCGGGCAGCATGTCGTCTCCGCTCCGATCGTAAAACAAAGCGGGTTGGAAATAATGCCGACCGGCTATATTGTTATAGATGGTGGCGCACCTACTACTGTTTCTTACATCAGCAATGCTACACCCGTACCTTCTGATAAAAATGAAATTGCTATGTGTACAGCCATGGCAGGTGAAATGCTGGGCATGAAACTTATTTATATGGACAGCGGCAGCGGCGCTAAACGACCGATCACCGAAAGCATGATCGAAACAGTTTCCAAACATATCAGTGTTCCCTTAATTATCGGTGGCGGGATCATTCATCCTGAAAAAGCTTATCTCAATTGTAAAGCCGGCGCTGATGTGATCGTTGTTGGCAATGCCATTGAAAAAGATGCGTCATTGATCAAAGAGATGAGTGATGCGGTGCATAGTGTGCCGATTAAAGTGTGATTTCATCTGGAATTTCTTCTTCACATTCCTCCTCATCTTCTTCTATAACAAACGTGATCGGTTGCACCCGGTAAGATTTTATGGACGTCCATATATTGTGGCGGGTTTCCACGAACCCTTGTATTTTGATATAATGGCAGCAACTCTTTCACCCATCCGTAGCCAGGGTTTTTTAAAATTTTTACATTGTTGATCTTTCCTTTTTCATCAATTTCAAACTGTACAGAAATCTGATATGTACCCGCTTTAATTGAGTCAGGATAAACGTCATTCAGTGGCAAACTCTCTTCCAGGAATTTTTTCCATTCTTTCAAATTAACTTCCGGTTCAAAAGGAATTTCGCAAATTAAGATGTCGCCAGTATCATTTGCCGGGATTTGTTTAATGAATGATGGATTACTGGTCGTAAACATTGTATCGAAATGACGGTACCTGTCAAAAGATTTTTTTGACTTCAGGAAAGAACAAAGTAAAGAGACAGACAAAGTATCACAGATAACAATCTCATAGCAATGTATAAGATTGTTTATGGCTTTTTTTCCATAAACCATTATCTCAATTCCTCCACCTTCACCCTCGACGGCGTATCCTTCCCGGCAATGATACTTTTTGCACTCAGAGCAACAGATTTAATGATCATCGCCATATTATCCATATCAAGAGTGCCTACTTCGTCGGAGACTTTATGATAATTGGGTTCACTATCCATTTTGGAAGTTGAAATAGTATGTGCGGGAACACCAAGTCTCGCTAACGTTGCATTATCCGACCGATAAAATAAGCTTTGTGTTGTATAAGGGTCGGGATAAAATGTAAATCCTGTGCCTTCAAGATTTTTTTGTAGGATAGTCCCCATATCTGTTTTCTCATATCCTGTTATATACGCTGAGTTCTTACCCCATTTACTTTCTGTTCCTATCATCTCAATATTGAACATGGCTTTTACTTTATCCGGATCAGCAAATTGCTGTGAAAAATACTGTGAACCAAAGCCGCCCACTTCTTCTGCCGTAAAAGCGACAAACACAAGAGTCCGCTCATTATTTTTTAATGCTTTAAAATATTTTGCCAGCATGATCATCGCAGTTGTTCCTGCTGCATCATCATTAGCACCATTATAAATCGAATCTCCGTTAACCGGTCTTGATGTAACTCCGAGGTGATCGTAATGACCGGAGAAGACGACATATTCATCTTTTTTGCTCTTGCCAGGAATTACCCCGACAACATTCGCTAATTTTTGTTCTGTTATATCATGACGGGCTTCAATTGTATAAGTTTTCGGATCATCAGAAGATAATACGAACACAACACTTTTATCCGACTTTACAAATTGCCGTTTAAAACGATTAAGCTGGCTGAAATTTTTTGCGTAACTGGTATCAACGACGATGAGATAGTTTTTACTTTCTTTTAAAAGTTTGCGAGCCTCCGACATTAAATTCTTACCGGCATCGATCTTCGCTTTTTCGAACCCTGATTTTTCGCTGATATAAAATCCCGATTCCGAGGTGATAACCACTACATTCTTTTCGTCAATTTCATCGCCATTCAACATATAACTTGAGTTAGAAAGTTTCGCTGTCACCATGGTAAATTCCTGGCGATAGCTGCTGCTATTCTTCCATGTTTGTAAGCCAGTTTCTTTGAATTCAGACGCAATAAAATCAGCGGCTTTATCAATTTCAGGACTATAAACTTTTCGTCCACGCATTTCATCAGCTGCCAGCACGCTTTCAATTCTTTCCACTTCTTTTGCATTGATAATCTTATCAATATTTTGCGCAAATAAAAAAGAGGTTATTGATATCAATAACCCCGTCAGAAAAGCTTTCTTCATTTATATATTGTTTGATGGTTTCATTGGTTGATGGTTAACAATTCAACCGTCAATCCATTTAACCATTGGTCTATAAACTCATCATCTCTTTAAATTTAACCGTCTGCCTCCTGCTCACTTCTATTTTCTCACCACCTTTTAATTCCAATAGCAAACCTCCGTTGAAATAGGGCTCTATCTTCTCAATCATCCTGAGGTTAACGATATGCTTGCGGTTGGCACGGAAGAAATATTTTTCATCGAGCCTTTCTTCCAATGCATTCAGTGATTTCAGAATTAACGGCTTGTTGGGGCCAAAGAAAACTTTTGCATAGTTGCCGACGCTTTCAAACAAACGTATCTCACTTAGCTTGACAAACCAGCAACGTTCGCCGTCCTTTACAAATACCTGGTCGTTCTCATGCAAAATGCTGTTGTTTACATTTTCCATTTCGGGCTTCGGTTCCCTGCTTTCACTGACCTGTAATTTTTGAATAGCATCTGCCAAGCGCTTTGGTTCTACCGGTTTCAGTAGGTAATCCAATGCATTAACTTCAAAAGCTTTTAATGCAAACTCGTCGTAGGCGGTTGTAAATATTACCTGGGGCGTTCGCTCCAGTTCGGATAGCATATCAAACCCGGTTTTACCGGGCATCTGGATATCCAGGAAAATAAGATCGGGCCGCTGACTTTCAATTTTTGTAATTCCTTCCTCGGCATTAGCAGCTTCGTCCACCACCTCTACCTCAGGAAAGTCCTGCAACAATTTTTTTAATTCAGCCCTGGCCAATCTTTCATCATCAATGATAATTGCTCGCATGTGAATGTTTTTAACGAATGTCAGTTTCAAGAGGTATCGATACTTTGGCTTCCACCAAGGATGGAGTAGCCTGTCTTATTTCAAATTTAGCTTTATTTCCATAAAGAAGATTAAGGCGGTCAGTTGTACTGGATAAGCCAAATCCTTCGCCATTTAGTTTGCCATTCAGGTTACCGGTGTTTTCTACAGCCAATTCGTGATAATTGCCTTTGAAACCGGAAATTACCCTTACCACACCACCATTGATCTGCCTGCTGATACCATGTTTGATGGCATTTTCAACCAGTGTTTGCAACATCATCGGTGGCACTGGTTGATCCAGGGTATCCTCATCAACACTGTATTCGATCTTTAGCCGGTCCTCAAAACGCATGTTTTCCAAAGCGAGATAATCTTTTACAATATATAATTCTTTCTCCAGTGTGACTGTCTCCGATTTATCAGCCTGCATACTGCTGCGTAATATATTGCTGAGTTCTGTAATAGCCTTTCTTGCTCTTTCAGGGTTTTCATCTACCAATGCCCTGATACTATTCAATGAATTAAAAATAAAATGAGGATTGATATGCGCTTTAATCGTTTTTAATTCCAATTCTTTGATCAATGCTTCCAGTTTCAACGTATCCAATTGCTGACGACGGCTTTTCTCTATATAATGATATATAAAATAAATAGAGTTCCACATGAACAAGTAAGCGAAAGAGGTATAGGCATTGTTGAGTATATTTTTAAATATAAATGTCCTACCTGATCCGCTTCCGTCCGGCAGGATATTAAAAAAAAGATCGGAATATGTTTCAGAAATACCCAACAGAATAGCAAAAACAAAGGTGGTCAATGACAAGCTGATGATCTGGGACTGGAGTGGTTTCAAAAGCACATTGGTTCGCCGGATGACCCACCGCATCAGGTGGGTAAGCGCAACACCCATACCGATATACAAGAATAAACGGCTAATGAATTTTTGATCCAGCTTATCAAAAACAAATGCGAAAAAAAGATAGATGAAAGCAAACAGCCCCCATCCTATGGCCTGAAATAACCAATATCGTGAGTTCCCAAATTTCATAAAAAGCGAAACTAACCTATTCACCTCCCGCGCAGCACTGTAAATATACCAGTGGACAATAAGTTTTACAAATGGGAGTTTTTGTAAACATATTACCAGATGACACCGCTTATCCCGGTTTTTGTGGCAAACGGCATGTTAAAAGGGACCATGAGAGCCAAGCTGGGCAGAAAATATTACTTTTGCTTCGTAAAATTGCAAAATGGAAATCATTCCGGGTCCACTTTTGAAAACGATTGATTCTCCGGCCGACCTGAAGAAGCTGCCTAGAGAAAAACTCCACCAGGTTTGTGATGAACTTCGCCAATATATTATTGATGTAGTAAGTGTTCATGGCGGTCATTTTGGCGCCAGCCTCGGCGTCGTTGAGCTGACCACTGCTTTACATTATATATACAATGCTCCCTACGACCAGTTGGTCTGGGATGTAGGTCACCAGGCATATGGTCATAAAATACTTACCGGACGCCGGGATAATTTTATTACCAACCGGAAATACGGGGGTCTGAGCGGTTTTCCCAAGAGAACCGAAAGCGAATATGATAGTTTCGGCGTAGGCCATTCTTCCACTTCCATTTCTGCTGCGCTTGGTATGGCCATTGCTGCTAAATATAAGGGCGAACTGGATAGAAAAGTAGTTGCTATTATAGGTGACGGCGCTATGACCGCAGGAATAGCATTCGAAGCCATGAATCATGCAGGTGTAGCCGATACGGATATGCTTATCATTTTAAATGATAACTGCATGGGCATTGATCCCAATGTCGGGGCGTTAAAAGAGTACCTGACGGATATCACCACCTCTCCTACATATAATAAGGTAAAAGATGATGTTTGGAAATTGCTTGGTAAGTTACCTGTCGGTAAAAATTTTACCCGTGCGATGGGCCACAAGTTGAGTGAGGGATTGAAGGGAATGGTAAGCAGCAGCGCTAATTTATTTGAGGCATTAAAGCTTCGTTATTTTGGTCCGATAGATGGACATAATGTTGCAAAACTGGTGGACACATTAAAAGATCTTCGTGAAATACCCGGCCCGAAAATACTTCATGTCCTTACTGTAAAAGGTAAGGGATATGCTTTAGCAGAAAAAGATCAAACCAAATGGCACGCTCCGGGATTATTTGATAAAGTGACCGGCGAGATACATAAAAAGAAATTCGATACACCACAGCCGCAAAAATACCAGGATGTCTTTGGACATTCCATTATCGAACTGGCAGAACAAAATGAAAAAATATTCGGTATCACTCCGGCAATGCCTTCTGGTTCGTCATTAAAATATATGATGGAAAAAATGCCGCACCGGGCATTTGATGTGGGTATAGCGGAACAACATGCCGTGACGGTGAGTGCGGGTTTAGCGACGCAGGGAATGAAAGTGTTTTGCAATATTTATTCTTCTTTCATGCAACGTGCCTACGACCAGGTAGTGCATGATGTAGCTATTCAAAAATTACCGGTAATATTTTGTTTGGACCGTGCTGGATTAGTTGGTGATGATGGTCCGACACATCATGGCGCTTATGATATTGCGTATATGCGGTGCATACCAAACATGATCGTCAGTGCGCCGATGAATGAAAGTCAATTGCGCAACCTGATGTACACTGCACAATTGGAAACAACAATTCTTCCGTTTGTCATCCGCTATCCAAGAGGTGAAGGCGTGATGCCGGAATGGAAAACTCCGTTTGAAGAAATAAAGATCGGCAAGGGAAGAAAATTAAGAGACGGAAAAGAGATTGCTATTCTTTCTTTTGGTCATCCGGGAAATTATGCTGCAGCAGCTATAAGGGAATTGAAAAACGATGGGTTGAACCCTGCACACTATGATATGCGTTTTGCAAAGCCTTTAGATGAAGAACTATTGCATGAAGCATTGAAGAGTTATGAAAAGGTAATAACAGTAGAAGACGGAACGATTGAAGGCGGTTTTGGAAGCGCAGTATTGGAGTTCATGGCACAGCATGGGTATAAAAACGATATTAAAATACTGGGTATACCCGATAAGATCATTGAACATGGCACGCCAAAAGAGTTGCATCATGAATGTGGGTACGATGCGATCGCCATTGCTGATGCTGTAAGAAAAATGATGAAGGATAAGCTAAGTGTGAATATTATATCGTAGACATAAGTTTTGCTGATCATCTTATAGGCAAATCCACCTGGTGCTTAGGCGTGACTTTTACAAATTATATGAATGAAAAGAATCCCGGTCCTTTTACTTTCGCTCTTTCTTACATTCAATCTTTTTTCCCAAACACAACAACCAAAGCAAAAGATCAACGGCTGGCATCTGCTCGATGAAGAAAGAGATGGTTACCACGGAATCAGTTTACAAAAAGCCTATGATCTTTTAAAAGGAAGGAAAAGTACAACGGTTATTGTTGCCGTCATTGACAGTGGCATTGATACCGCACAGGAAGATCTCAAAGATGTTTTATGGAGAAATGAAAATGAGATCAGCGGCAACGGGATTGATGATGATAAAAACGGCTACGTGGATGATGTTTATGGCTGGAATTTTTGTGGAGCAAAAAATGGCGAGAACCTTGCACGCAATTCTTACGAGACGGCGAGGGTTTATCATGGCTGGAAAAAAGAATTCGAAAGCAAGAATGAAAAAGACATCCCAGCCGATAAAAAATTCCTCTACCAACAATGGGTAAAAGCTGCCGGGATAATCAATAGGGAATATGACGAGGCCAGCAGCCAGCAGAAAAACGTCTCTGATATACTGGAAAGCGCTGAATGGTCGTCAAAGATCATTGCTGATCATCTTCAAAAAGAAGAATTCAGGATCACGGATGTAAAACCTCTTTTAAAAAATAACAACAAGCAAGTTGCGCTTGCTTCGCAGATATGGATGGATCTTTTTTCAAGGTCGCCTGACAGCACGATAAAAAATGTAACCGTCTTCAAAGAGATCAGTGATTATAAAAACCTATTGCAAACGCGAATCGACAGGAAACTAAAAGAGCCGGAGGATTGGCGCGGCGAGTTGATCAAGGATGATTATACCAATATCAACGATCGCTTCTATGGCAACAATAATCTGAAAACAGGAAGTGGCAATCATGGCACAGCAGTGGCGGGAGTGATAGCTGCGGTGCGAAATAATGGGATAGGTGCAGACGGGATAGCGGACAATGTACGTATCATGGCCGTTCGTGCTATGCCTGGTGGTGATGAACATGATAAAGATGTGGCCCTCGCTATACGCTATGCAGTTGACAACGGCGCCAAGATCATCAATATTAGTCTCGGTAAACCTGTTTCTCCTTATAAACAATTTGTTGATGATGCAGTACGCTATGCTGCATCGAAAGGAGTGCTGATCGTGCACGCCTCAGGCAATGACGGAACCGATATTACCAACAATACTTTTTATCCCAGTCCTGTTTTTATCAATGGTGAAAGAGCCAATAATTTCATAACTGTAGGCGCCAGTGGCGATATCACAACCGGCGGATTGGCTGCTCCTTTCTCCAACTATAGTAATAAATGGGTCGATATTTTTGCACCGGGCGTTTATTTATATACGACGGCAAGTAACAATAATTATGAAAATGCGGATGGAACGAGTCTTGCCTGTCCTGTGGTCACAGGTGTAGCAGCATTGCTTAAGTCTTACTTTCCCGACCTTACTCCGGGGCAGATCATTTCTATCATAACAACCTCGGGCAAACCGATCACAACAGAAGTGACTGAGCCGGGCACTGAAGATGTAAAAGTGAAGTTTTCTTCGCTTTCTTCGAGTGGCAGGATCGTCAATGCTTATGAATCGGTGAAGCTTGCTTTAACATTCGAAGAAAAAAAGAAATAAGAAGTTTTAGAAGTAAATTTAAGCATGCAAAAAAAATTTCTCTTTATTGCATGTTTTCTTATTTGTTTAAACTGTATTGCGCAGCAGTATCCCTTTATTCACTATACTCCCAAGGATGGCCTTGTCAACAGCAGGGTACGTAAAGCCTACCAGGACAGCAAGGGCAGAATGTACTTTATAACTTTTGGCGGTTTAAGTGTATATGATGGCGCCCGTTTTAAAAATTATACAACGCAAAACGGGTTAATGTCGGACCTGGTCAATGATGTCCTCGAAGTGGGTGAAGATTCTTTGCTCGTGGCTGTTAACACCTCAGAATTAAATGTGCTGGTAAAAGGCCGCATGAAAAAAGCGGTGCTTGCCTTTCGCGATTGTCCTGTTATCAACCAGTTCTTAAAAAGCAGTGATGGAAACATCTATGCCAGCACGGATGAAGGCTTATACCGGTTTCGGTCAGCCCGCTTTGAAAAACTTTCTGTATTTTATCCCGATCAAAAAAAACCGATTGACTATTTAGGCGCCATTACAGAATACAAAGATTTCATTGTTTTTACCACCAACGATATTAAAAACAATACCGGCCTGTTTTTGTATAGCAAAAAAGAAAATAAAATAACGGATGCATTACTGCAATTGGCGGTTTATGATCTGCAATGCGATCGGGCCGGCATCATCTGGATCAGTGCCTTGGGCAATACCCAGATCCTTGACACAACAGCGCTGACTGCCGGGAAACTGGAATTGAGAAAACCGTATACCATAATGGCAAAGCATCAAGGCTATGCCGCGGGTAATATCCATTTCAACCAGCAGAACGAACTTTTTGTTGCAACAGGAAAAGGGGGAATCATTCAATACAATAAAGATGGTACTGCGCTTAATATCACATCCTCTGAGCTTTCAAATACTGTCGTGCAAAATTTTTTTATTGACCGGGAAGATGTATTATGGATCTGCCATGACGGCAATGGAATATATAAGCTTTCCAATACCAAATTGCAGTCCACCGATATATTTCTCCGTGAAAGCAAGGCAACGATCAGGTATGTCCAGGTCCTCAGCCCTGATTCCGTGTGGTTGATATTGAATAGCGGGGAATGGATGCTCCATACCTCATTAAAGAATAAAAAATTCAAGATCGTCCCTACGTCCGGCTTATTTCCTTTAGCTCATACCAAAACAAATTTATATGCTGCCGATCTTCACAACCTTTATATTGCGGATCTACCAAAAGTAAATGCAAGGACAATTGGATTTGAAAAAGTCATAACACTGCCGGATTCCGCGAAGTTTGGCGGGAAGGCTATTACTGATCCTTTTGGAAATATGATCCTGTTTCAAACATGGAATATCTGTGTCGCTAAAAATGGAAAAATGATAGCTACATATCCTTTCCCGGGATTTGACCTGGTAGAAGGAATGCACATCGACAAAAACCAACAGCTATGGATCGTTAGCCGCGGGGGGCTGATGGTTTTTTCACTTCACCCCGAAGATCCTTCACATTACCTGCAAAAGGAATTTCAATCCGGAAAAGAACTTGAGGCTGCATCGCCAAGGTGCCTGACAGTAGATAAAAATGAAATTCTATGGATCGGCTCACGGTATCATGGCCTGATGTCCTTTGAATATAAGAATAAGCATTTACAAAAGCTGCATCACTTTCAAACGCAAAATGGTTTGACAGACAACTTTGTAACCTCGCTGGCATGTGACAACAACGATAATATCATTATTGGTACTCAAACGGGGATTGACAGGCTTGTAAAAGAAAAGGATGGCGGTTATCGTCTGGAAAACGTAACTAAAAGCAATAATATTTTTGCTTTCATAAGTCATGTATGGACAGATGTTGATAATACTGCGTATGCACTGACCAATACAGGAATTGTATTCCAGTTAGAGGCCGTGTTGCCGGCCAATGAAGCAATTGAGCCGGAATTACTGGTAGAGGAAATGAAAGTAAACGGAAAAACGGTTTCAGTGACCTCATCTCCGATGCATCTGAAATATTTCCAAAGTAATATCAGTTTCAGTGTGGCAGCACCAACATTTATTGATGAGAGACAGGTGAAGTACAGTTACCTCTTGTCTGGCAGCGGCAACAATGAATGGAGCGATACCAGTTCGATCGCAGACATCAATCTGCTGAATCTCTCACCGGGAAGTTATGTTTTACAAGTGAAGGCGTTCTTTCCTTCCACCACTTATTCTTCAAAAGAAATCGAATTCCCGTTTCAGATCATGCCGCCGTGGTGGCAGACGGTGTTGTTCAGATTGATCGCGGCTTCAGCGATCATAGGCATTTTAATTATTGGCACACGGTATTATTACCGGAGAAAAATGGAGCAACAAAAAGCAATCCTTGAAAGGAAACAGGCGATTGAAAAAGAAAGGACACGCATTGCTACAGACATGCATGATGATCTTGGCGCGGGGTTATCCCGTATAAAATTTCTCAGTGAGACAATTGGTATAAAAAAACAACGACAGCAGCCGATTGAAGAAGACATCAGCAAGATCAGGGAATATTCACATGAAATGATCGACAAGATGGGCGAGATCGTATGGGCGCTGAATGAGAAAAACGACACTCTCAGCGATCTGCTTTCTTATACCCGTTCCTACGCCGCAGAATATCTTTCACAAAACGGTATCGGTTGCACCGTTTCTTTACCAGATCATTTATCTTCTTCATTTGTAAGTGGCGAGTTCCGCCGCAATGTTTTCCTTGCTGTAAAAGAAGTTCTGCATAATGTAGTCAAGCATTCGCAGGCAAATCATGTAAGTATTGAAATGAACGTAAGTCATAGACTGCTGATTCAGATCGCGGATGATGGAATTGGTTTTGACCGGGCCCGCATACGACTGTTCAGCAATGGACTGGCAAATATTGAGAAAAGAATGAAAGACATCGGAGGAAATGTAGACATACAAAGCGTAAATGGAACAGCTATACAGTTTAATATACCATTATCGTTATAACTTTTGTTCTATTGGTTACTAACCACTCAAAAACTACTTTCGGAAAGCGCATGAGCATATCATTAGCCATAGTAGAGGACCTCGATGAAGTAAGAGAAGGTTTAAAGCAATTTATTTCTTTGAATCCGGAATTCAAGGTACTGGATACGTACAAGACCGCTGAAGAAGCGGTTTATGAAATACCGAAGCAAAATCCTGACATAGTGATCATGGATATCAGTCTGCCCGGAATGAATGGTATTGAATGTATCAGGGAAATAAAAAACAAAGTACCGCAGACGCAATTCATGATGTTCACGGTATATGAAAATGATGAGAAAGTTTTCGAAGCATTAAAAGCAGGCGCATCGGGTTATCTGCTGAAAAATACAGGACTGGTGCAAATGATCGAAGCGCTAAAAGAATTGCACACCGGCGGTTCGCCAATGAGCGCCAATATTGCCCGCAAGCTGGTGAAAGTGTTTCATGATCAGGAAAAGGATATGGTGCCGGTCGAGGTGCTTAGTACCCGCGAAAACGAAACACTCCAATTATTGGCCAAAGGCTTATTGTATAAAGAAATCGCTGAGCAGCTTCATATTTCTACCAGCACAGTACGTCAGCACATTCATAAGATCTATGAAAAGCTGCATGTACAAAACCGCACGGAAGCTATCAATAAGGCTTTTGGTAAAAAGTGAATCGCCTTTCCATTAGCCATAATCTTTTTCTAAGTACATTTAAGTATGCAACGAACCATCATCATTTTTGCATGCTTTTTTATTTGTACAAATTGTCTTGCACAGCAATATCCTTTTGTTCATTACACACCCAAAGATGGTTTGGCAAACAGCCGAGTCCGGAAAGCTTACCAGGACAGTAAAGGCAGAATGTATTTTCTTACTTATGGCGGGTTGAGTGTGTATAATGGAACCAGGTTTAAAAATTATACGACGCAAGACGGGCTGGGAAATAACCTTATCAATGATATCCTGGAGGTGGGTGACGATTCATTATTGGTAGCCACTAACAGCGGTTTATATCTTAATGTGCTGGTAAAAGGAAAGATAAAAAAGCTGGAAACTGACACCGATAGTATCCCTGTCATCAACCAACTTTATCGAAACAGTCAGGGCAAAATATTTCTCTCATCTGATAATGGTTTGTTTGCACTTCAAAACAAAAAACTAATTGAACTAAATATTTCATCGTTGTCTCAGAAAAGCCGCTTGCTTCCTTATTTGGGAGAAATTGACGGCATCGGCAATTATTTGGTGATCTCGACTAATGATCTGAAGAGCCACCTGGGGTTGTATTTATATGATATTCGCAACAACCGGATTTGTGATGCTTTACCCGAAGTCAGCGCGTATTTACCCGGCAAAGACAAAAGCAACAATATCTGGGTTTCAATGCTTGATAAATTATTTATCCTTGATAGCAGTGATGTTGCAAAAGGAAAATTATCGCTCATACCTCCTGTTCACGGATATTACCAGGCAAAAGATTATTCCACGGCCAACATTGCTTTTGACAACAATTGTATATGGTTCGTTCACAGGAATGAAGATTACCGGAACGAGGAGATCCATCGCATTGAAGAAGATGGTTCATTATTAAAGATACCATTACCCGAACAAGCCACATCTTCCGATATCAAAAATATCTTCATTGATAAAGAAAATACCATTTGGTTATGCAATGATGGTGAAGGCGTATTTAAAATTGCAAATTCTCCTATTCGCGTCTTTCAAAATCCATTAGGTACGTCGATGCAGAGCCAGGCGGGTAATGTTTATTACTCCAAAAACGTAACCTGGTATAGTACCAATAACTACAAGCTGTTCCGAAGGTCGGAACATGGCATTCGGCAGCTTACCTGTAATGTAAAACAAGTGCCGGTAATATTCTACGAAGCTGCCAATAAGCTGATAGCTGCTGATTATCGGAATATATATGAAGCTTCATTTACCGGCCAAAGGTCGATCCTCTTCCACAAGGTCATTACTTTGAATGACCCTGATTTTTTTTCGCATACACATATCATTGATAACAAAGGAACCATTCTTTCAACAGGAAAAACGATACGCATCTGGCAAAACCGGCGCCCGGTATTTATTCTTCCTTTAAGCGATAATGATGCGGTTGAAAAAATTTTCATCGACAAAAATAATTTGCTTTGGCTGGTCAAACGATATACCGGAATTGACGTGTATAGTCTTCATCCCGAAAATAGTGCCCAATATCTGCAACCTGTTTATCATTATACTAAGGACCAGGTTGTTCATTCTGTCCGGAGCTTTGTCATTGATAAAACCGGCTTGATATGGGTCGGCACAAGAGAGAATGGCCTTATGGTTTATAAACAAAATGGAGATAGTTTAAAACTGATCTCCAACTTCAATATCAGCAATGGGCTCACGGATAATTTTGTTACTTCGCTTGCCTGCGATTCGCTGAATAATATTATTGCCGGGACTCAAAGCGGGCTCGACAGGATCATTCACAAGGATGGTTTATATCTCATAGAAAATCTGACCCGGAACAATGATTTCTTTGCTTACGTGAAAAGGGTATGGATAGATGGGCAAAACCAGGGTTATGCTCTTACAAATACCGGTGTAATTTTACAGGTCTCTCCCCCTTCCCCGCAAATAGAAAAAAATTATGCCCCTGAATTGTTATTGGAAGAAATAAAAGTGAACGGGCAAGCTGTAACAACCGATAAAAAGATCTTTCCCTATAAAGAGAATAACATAAATTTCATTGTAGCAGCTCCAAGTTTCGTTGATGAAAAGCGGGTTACCTTTTCCTATTTGCTCGAAGGATCAGGAAATAAGAAATGGAGTGATACTTCGTCCACTAATTCGGTCATCAATCTTACGAACCTGTCAGCAGGAAATTATTCATTAAAAGTAAAAGCATTTTTTCCTTCTGCTTCTTATACACCGGCTGAACTTTCTTATTCATTTGAAATCACTCCTCCCTGGTGGCAAACGGTATTGTTCCGTTTGATCATGGCCATATTGATCATGGCCTTATTGATTCTCAGCTTCCGGTATTATTATCACAGAAAACTTGTTTTGCAACGCAGGCTCCTGGAAGAACAACAGGCGATCGAAAAAGAAAGAACACGCATTGCCACCGACATGCATGATGATCTTGGTGCGGGTTTGTCACGAATTAAGTTTTTAAGCCAGTCGCTTGTCAATAAAGAAGCAAAAGATCAAACCACCAAGGCCGCTTTGGAAAAGATTACCAGCTATTCAGATGAAATGACGGAAAAGATGGGAGAGATCGTTTGGGCATTGAATGAAAAGAATGATACACTGGCTGATCTCATTGCTTATACCCGGTCTTATGCCATGGAGTATTTAGCTAACCATAACATTCAATGCAAAGCCAATACACCTTTGCATTTGCCCTCTACTTTTATTCCGGGTGAGGTGCGTCGCAATATTTTTTTAGCGGTAAAAGAAAGCCTGCACAATATAGTAAAGCATGCCAATGCTTCAATGGTCAATTTTTCTGTTGAATTAAATGGAACGATACTGATTATAATTCATGATGATGGAAAAGGAATTGACTGGAGTGGCCGGCGGTCATTTAGTAATGGGCTGCAAAATATTCAAAAGCGAATGACTGAAATAAAAGGCAAGGCAGAGTTTTTAAATGAGCACGGCACAAAAGTTCTGCTTGATGTTCCTTTGAATCTATAACGTTCGTCCTATTGGAATGGCAGTTCCTGATAATTAATTTTATTTTTCATGCCTATACGTGTTTCTATAGTTGAAGATCTTGCCGAAATAAGAGATGGCTTATCTGACCTGATAAGATCGGACAAAGAACTATTAATGCTTGATAATTTTGGTGATGCTGAATCAGCGCTGGAAAAATTACCAAAGATGAATGTTGACATTGTGATCATGGATATCAATCTGCCGGGCATGAGCGGGATCGATTGCATAAAGCAAATAAAAGAAAAATGTCCGGACACGCAGTTCTTGATGTTTACTGTGTATGAAAATGATGAAAAAGTATTACAGGCTTTGCAGGCCGGTGCTACAGGTTATTTATTGAAAAGGACAAAACCACAACGCATTCTTGAAAGCATAAAAGAACTGAATGATGGCGGCTCTCCTATGAGCAGCAATATTGCCCGTAAGCTGCTCCATATTTTCCTAGATGAAAAAAAAGTAACTAAAAAAGAAATTCTCACTGACCGGGAAAATGAAGTGCTACAACTACTGGCTGATGGCTTATTGTATAAAGAGATCGCAGAACGGTTGGACATCGTTCATGGAACAGTCCGGCAGCACATTCATAACATTTATGAAAAGCTGCATGTGCAGAACCGAACAGAAGCAGTAAACAAATATTTTGAAAGGAAGTGACTGTAACCTGCTTAAATAAACAATGCTCAGACCAATTTATTCTCGACAGCAAAACGTATAAGCATAGCCGTATTCTTTACATCCAATTTTGCCAGAAGATTCTTCCGATGACTGTCAACAGTAAATGGACTTACAAATACAACAGGTATCGCCTGTTCAAATGTCTCCACTGCACTGTCCATTTTATTCAGTTCAATATAACAAACACCTATATCATTCAATGATGAAAGTGCCAGGTGGTTGTTTTTTATTTTTTTGCTTAGTGCCAATGCCTGCTGGTAATAGTCAAAACTTTTTTCAGTCTCAGTTGATTCTATTGCTTCTCCTATATCCAATAATGTTCTTGCTTTAACGGAATCATTGGAAGCTATATTCAATTTGCGCTGCAAGGTGTCGGGAATATCCTGTGCTGCGATATGATTTGAATAGACTAAAAGGCCGGCCGCCACTAAAAGAAGTAAGAAAAATTTATTCAAAAACATACAGAAGGATATAATTTACATAAAGGTTACCATTCCCTTTCACAAAATCAAAATCTCCGGCCAAAATACCGGTTTCCGGTGATTTATAGAGGATTCAGCAGGAATCACTGTTTCGGGTGATAGTTGCGGTATCTATATGCCTATACATTTGACCTGCTTAATTTTTAGAATCAAACTTGTAGAATGAAAAAGTCGACACAATTATTCGGGGTGCATAGCAACCCTTTTTTTTGTCTTTTGTCAAGGCTCGTTACCAGGTGGACCGATCCGGCCTATAACGTTCGTCATATTGGCCGATGTTGACCGGAAGGGTAACTTTCATCCGATTAAAGCCTTCATCGGACAGATTCTGCAATCATTGAAACACATCTCAATTCTTTAAACTAAAAATCAGCAATATGAAAAAATCTTTTTTGATTTTCGGCTTGCTTGCGTTTGCATTTTTTGCCAATAGCCAGATACTGAAAAAAATTTCAGATCGTGCCAAACAAAAAGCAGAGCAGAAAACTATGGAAAAAGCCGATAAGACAATTGACGGTGCGACTAAAGGAAACAAGACAGATGAGAATAATACGGAAGAAGGAAGTAGCGAAACAAAAAATACCAATGCCGCTCCGGCTTCCCTCAAAACTTATAGCAAATTTGATTTTGTTCCCGGTGAAAAAGTAATCGGCTTTGAAGACTTTTCAACGGGGAGTATTGGTGATTTTCCCGCGGGATGGAATACCAGTGGCTCCGGCGAAATTGTAACCATTGAAGGCAAGCCAGGCCGCTGGCTCTGGATTACCAAACCGGGTGTGTTTGTTCCTGAATTTGCAAAGAACTATCCCGAAGATTTCACTTTAGAATTTGATTTATTACATGGTGTGCCGATCACCGGCGCCGACTTTAAATTTGCATTCGCCGAACTGTCGGACATTGAGCAGCCTCAGAACTGGACTTTGTCGCCTAACAGGCTAACCATTGGCCTCTACACATCTAATTCTGATCAGGTTAATGGTGCCACAACTACAGAAATAAGAAAGAACTCGGGAAGCCAGGCGGGCAATCAGAGTTATACAGATATTCTTAGCGATAAATTCAATCCCATTCATGTATCTGTCTGGCGGCAAAAAGAAAGAGTAAGAGTTTATATAAACCAGGAAAAGTTTTGGGACATTCCTAAAGCCATTGCGCCCGATGCAAAATTGAATGCAATAATTTTTAGCGCTCTATATGCTGAATCAAATATCCAGCACTATATCGGCAACCTCCGACTTGCAGTCGGTGCGCCTGATACACGCAACAAAATGCTTACTCAAAACAAGTGGGTGACTCACGGAATTTTATTTGATGTAAACAGTGCCAACATCAAACCTGAGTCCTATGGCACATTGAAAGAAATGGCCAATGTATTGAAAGAGTACCCCGATCTGAAAGTAAAAATTGTTGGACACACCGATGCTGATGGAAGCGATGCAGCAAACCTTGACTTATCCAAAAAAAGAGCTGCTTCAGTGAAAGAGTCATTGGCAAAAGAATTTGGCATTGATGAAACACGTATGGAGACCGATGGCAAAGGTGAGAGCGAACCCATAGATAAAAATGATACTCCGGCAGGTAAGGCGAATAACCGCAGGGTAGAATTCATAAAATTATAGGTAGCAGGAAAATGTTTAAGCAGGAAATATCAAATGACAGTTTATGAAAAAGATCATTCTCTTTGTAATTGCTATTCCATTACTGCAGAATAGCGAAGCTCAGCAAAACATTGCCATCAATTCTACGGGTGCTTTGCCTCATAGCAGTGCGCAACTGGACGTGAGCAGTACAACGAAAGGTATTCTCATTCCGAGAATGACGGGGACACAAAGAACGGCTATTACGTCACCTGCTACCGGCCTGATGGTATTTGATACCGATACGAATAGCTTTTGGTTTTATAATGGAACAAGCTGGACGACTCTTGCTGCTTCTTCTACAAGTTGGTTGTTGGGAGGTAATACCGGCGTCGATCCCTCCATCAATTATATTGGAACAAATGACAACGTTGATCTACGATTTAAAATAAACACCTTCAATGCAGGGTTACTAAGTAACAATGGAAATGTTTTTTTTGGCTGGAGAAGTAATAACAGTAACTCCACGAGTTTTCCCAACACAGCAATTGGCAGCGACGCCCTATTCAGTAATACAACCGGTAATTTCAATGCAGCTCTTGGCAATAATTCATTGCGCAGCAATACAACAGGATATTTCAATACGGCTGTTGGTGGAAATGCGATGACTGGTAATACGACCGGTTTTGAAAACACCGCAGTGGGTAAGGAAGCGTTACTATCAAATCTTACCGGCTATGATAATATAGCAGTAGGGATCTATTCTTTGTACTCCAATACGACAGGTAGTAATAATATAGCAATGGGTGCCGATGCAATGGCCATGAATACTACAGGCTACTCAAATGTTTCTATCGGTATCGAAGCACTAAGGTCTAATACAATATCAAGCAACCTCGTTGCCATTGGTGATTCTGCTTTATTCAATAATACAGCAGGAGCAGAGAATACGGCCATTGGCTCGAAATCATTATACGCAAATACAAATGGCTTTCGTAATACTTCTATTGGATTTAAATCTCTCTACTCAAACAATGGAGGTTCATATAATGTCGCGGTTGGAAATTCTGTCATGTATTCAAACATCAATGGTCATTCAAATGTAGCAATTGGGGAGGATGCCTTATACAGTAATTTAATGGGCGCAGAGAACACGGCGATCGGGCCAGGTTCGATGTACTACAATACGGCAGGGAATGCTAACACCGCTATAGGCTCCCTTTCGTTAAGCAGTAATACCACCGGCTTTAAGAATTCAGCATTCGGACAGGGATCTTTGCTCTTCAATACGACCGGGTACTACAACGTTGCTGTGGGGCATTCCTCATTATTAAATAATACTACGGGTTATTCAAATGTCGCCGTTGGTGAACAGGCATTGTTTTTCAACACAAGCGTCAGCAATCTTGTTGCTATAGGTGATTCAGCTTTAAAAAATAATACAACAGGTACGGCAAATACAGCTATCGGATCAAAAGCATTATTTGCAAATACAGGTGGTGCCTTTAATACAGCTATTGGTTTTCAGAGTCTGCAAAACAATCAAAACGGAGTATCAAATACAGCAGTCGGCCATATGGCTCTTGCCACAAACTCGTCAGGCTTTAATACTGCTGTCGGAACCAATACTTTATTGGCTAATACTTTTGGCTCTTCAAATGTAGCGATAGGAAACGACGCTTTGAGTGCTAACACCATTGGCCAACATAACACCGCAGTCGGGGTTATATCTATGAATGGTAATGTGACAGGAAGCTTCAACTCTTCGTTTGGCTATGGTACTGTTGTCTATGGTACCAATCTTATCAACGCCACAGCAATCGGGGCCCGCGCAAGAGTTGATTGTGATAACTGCATGGTACTTGGTTCAATCAACGGTATCAATGGCGCCACATCCAGTGTGAATGTCGGAATCGGCACCGCATCACCGCAGCAAATGTTAAGTGTTGGTGCTGCAATGAATGTTGATCAAACTAATGTTAACAGCGGAACGGTAAACCCCGGTTTGAGTTTCGGCTCAGTCAGTGGTGAAGCTATTGCATCAAAGCGTACTGCTGGTGGCAATCAATATGGTTTGGATTTTTATACCAATTCAATGAACAGGATGAGCATTACCAATAGTGGCAACACGGGTATCGGCACTAATAGCCCAACATCCAGGCTTCATGTTTCAGGATCTGAATCAACACTGAATGGAGGCAATGCCGCCATCCAGATCACCAATACAGCCCCCGGGTCAAACAACACCTGGTATTTTCGGGTTGGAGCCACAGGAACAGTAACTCCTGAAGGTGCATTAAGCATTGCCGACAATGGCGCCTATAGATTTGTCTTATATAATGATGGCAATGCGTGGTTGCAAGGCGCCCTTACACAAAACTCAGATGCAACGTTAAAAAAGAATGTACACCAACTATCATCTTCACTAAACCATCTTCAGCAACTGAATGGTTACAGCTACAATTGGAAAGATCCTTCAAGGGATACGGCGATCCAACTGGGTTTGTTATCGCAAGAAGTAAAAAAAATCTATCCGGGCTTGGTAAAGGAAAATATGAATGGTGAGTTAAGTTTAAACTATATCGGCTTGATACCCGTGATGATTGAAAGCATCAAAGAACAACAGAAGCAAATAGAAGAACTGAAAAAAGAAAATGCCGAAATAAAAAATATGCTGAAGAAAAACAATTGAGAACTCTTCAACTCCCCATCATGAAAAGAAACTTGATTCTATTATTATACTAATTCATCAAATTCATATTAGTCATTTGAAAAGCATTTATTGATTGCTTATGAAAAAACAAATCATTATCCTTCTTCTGTTTTCTATCAATGCATCAGCACAGAATCCTCATTTTCCAAAAGTAAAAATTTCTGTTTCTTGTAATGAAGGATTCATCAATAATTATAAAGGCAAATGGCTGATCCATAAGCCTATCAGTGTAAACGATTATCATGATGAAGTGATGAACCGTTTAAATAGAATAAATGATCTTGTCAGGAAAATTTATCCTGAACCTACAGGCGCCGATGCAGAATGGTCCGGAGAATTCATCAAAACATCTTTTGCAGATGAGGTGAAGTTTGTTCCGGTAGAGGATCGTGATCCGGAAGAAACAAAAACTAAGACCAACACCGTCTATCGGTATAACTACAGTTGTACTTTATTCCCATGGATCTGCACAAGCAACCCAAACGAGATCATGAATATGTATCCCGAAGGCAGTAGTGGCAGTATTATTATCCGTGCGAACCACCTGGAGATCCTGAATGAGAATTATGCTGACGGAGATGAATGGCGGATCGATGGCAGGCCTATTAAAAGAAAAATGTTTGCGGCAGGAAGTTGGAAAGGTTATGATATGATGTCTTCTATAGGAGGAATTTATCCTGCTGCAGCTTCTGAACATTTTGTATTGATCAGCCGTGATGGAATGTTACCGTATATACCTGTTACAAGAAAACAATACCTGGACAGAGCCATTCAATACGTTACAAGGTATTATGATGGGCTTACAAAAAAGATGCTCCAGGCTAATGAGGCTTTACCTGCTCAATTTCGTTCTCCTCAGGAAGAGATAGATAGACAAAAGGCTCAAAATACAACAGCGAAAAATGAGACGCTAAAAAAACTGCATGATGCATTGGAAAAGGCAACAAAAGACGGTTTGCTTGACGCACCGGCTGTTGTGCGGATTGATCCACTACTCATGAATGAAGGACCCGTTTTCCAATCAGAAGTGGAAGGGGGTTGCATGCTCGCAACAGAGAATCCAAATTATTTCCGTAAGGAGTTGCCAAAATATGTTCCCCAATTTTTTGTTATTGAATTAATATCAGGAGATACAAATCATTCCAATATGAATTTCAAAAATATCATTGAAGAAAATTTTCCGGTTGAAAAATTAAAAGCGATGATTGATAAATAAAATCATTTTAAATGAAAAAGTATTACATACACGTTGGAGTATTTATTGTAATCCTAACCCTGTTAACAGGGTTTAAAAAAAATACACAGCATCAAACCTTTGTTTCAGCGAAATCAATGAACACGAATACCTTTGCCAGTTCTTTTCCTGAGTTGCCAGAAATAATTATTTCAGACGTAACGGTGATCCAGGGTGATAAAGGACAAACACCTGCTGAAATTATGGTTTGCCTGTCACGGGCGGCATCGAAACCGGTGACAGTGGAATACAGCACAAAGAACGGTACTGCGATCGCAGGCACCGATTATGTAGCCACCAGCGGTTCAATTAGATTTGAGCCGGGTGAAATAGCGAAGTGGATTACCGTATCAATTATCGGCGAGGTTGCTGCAGATCCGGACGAAGATGCCCTTCCTGAGGACCAGGAAGACGTACTCGTTCTTTTTAAGAGTGCAATAGGTGCTATTATCATAAAATCGGAAACAATTATTACCATCATCAAGAATATTTCCCGTAATCCCAAATTCATTGTAGGCAAGACATCTGCTTACCAGGTATCATTTGAATTCAACGGTTATACAACATTAGGTGGCACTCTTGCAGACTGCCACGTTCGCCGTAACGGTAGAGTGTATCTCACCGGAATCCTGGAAGGTCTCGAAAATGTTGATCGTGACGATGATGTGTCTTATACAGGCAACCTTTGGATGAATATTAATATGGATATATGTAGCGTGGAACGTGATGAGAAAGCAGATCCTCCCGACAGGTTTTGTTATATGTCAGTGGTGGGCTTCGGATATGTCAATACTGATTTGCAAATTGATTCTTTGGACGGTTATGCTTATATCAATATTGACTGCGATACAGCAAAATTTTATCGGAACGTAGTCGGTGATTGTTTTTCACAGTTAGGAGGAGAACGGCAGAATGTGCCTGATAATAGTATTGCTTCTATTTTTAACGGCCTGAAATTAGAGATGCTTATCGACGTCGCAACGGGCCGTCAGCTAAGAACTCTTCGTAAAGGAAATTATTCCCAGACAGACAAAGAGGGTAACGTGACCAGAGTAACAGTGTTACGGAAAATACGATGACTGTAAATGACGAGAGCATTTACAAGCTTCAAATGCTTCCGGCATGCAACGTTTCGGGGGTTCAGGCTGACTTTAAGGCGCTGCATTTACGGTTCACGACAACACATTTGTATGCCATTAATTTTAATGAGGAAGTGTTGAAAAGACGGTAAAGCTCAATACAGTTTTATTTCTTTTGTGACTAACTTTTGTTCTATTGTTCTGCATCCGCCGGTCGGGTAAGTTTACCATTCTAAAACAACTGTGATGAAAACAGCTGCATACTTACCATTGCTGGCAATTACAATTCTCTGCTTCTTTACGTTTACTATGGAAGCGCAAACCGTCGTTAAAAAAGGAGAAAAGTATGATACGATCATAAGGAAGCACGTTAGTCAACCTGCAAAGAAACCCGCAGTTAAACCAGTAGCAAAGCCCGTAGAAAGAACTGCTGAAGTCCTGCCGCAAAAAGCTGAGATCGTTATTCCCGTTCCCGAATTTATCAATCAGCCTTACTATTACGATAAGGAAAACAACAAGCTTACCCGGTTAGAGAATGCGATAGCACAGATGATAACAAAAAAGAAAACGCTTGGATTGAAAGGAGCCAAACAATCTTTGAGCATGGATGACGCTTCATCAAAGATCCGCTTTACTGCAAAAAAGGATATTGTGTTCATGATCAAAACCAGCGGCGACGTAATTGATCTTACCTCTTATATCAAGCTTTACCAGTTCATACCTGCCGACCAAAAAAGAGAAGTTACCATCAACGCCAAAGAAGGAATACTGAACGACAAGGAAGATGCAAAGGGGAAATTAATAAGCTTCAGTGTAAAAATGATCTCCCAGGATAATTACCTGATCCAGTTGCCCGATCAATTAGAAGCAGGCGAGTACGGGTTTGTATGGGTAAAAAATATGGAACTAAAAGAGTTTACGGTGTTTGCTTTTGGAATAAATTGGAAAAACAGCGATTAGGTATGTTTCCTTTGTTAAAGCATTTTCAGGCGCTGATTAAGATTCCCGGCAACAATTATGAAAGGATTGGATAGCTCAAATGGATAACCTCACCTTTTCATGTGATTTTCTGGCATACCGCCCGAATCACTGTTTAGGGTGACCGGCGGAAGAACACATTCTCCTATTTTTAATTATCAAAACTCCGGTGAAACCTAACTTTTGTTCTATTGTTCCCGGTCTGAAATCATTTTACCTTTTAAAAAAATTTGTATGAAAAAAATTATTTTAGGTATCGTCCTGCTCTTTCCCTGTTGTCTCTTTGCACAAATAGGATTAAAAGCGGGGATCAATTTTGCCAATGTCAGCAAAGCCTCATCCATTAATAATAGTAGCCGTTCGGGATTTCATGCGGGGCTGCTTCTGGGTACTTCTTCAAAAAAGATCATTGGTTCACGAACAGAGCTGATTTACTCCCGGCAGGGCTATGACTATAAGAACGGTAATAACACGGGCACCGTAAACCTTGATTATATTATGTTGCCTCAATTCATGGCGATCAATATCACAAAATATTTTCAAATACAATTGGGTGGGCAAATGGCTTATTTGATAAATGCAAAAGCAGATACAAGTAACAGCACCGGCAATGCCACGATTGACAAGATCATGGATTATTATAACAGGTTCGATTATGGATTTGGCGGTGGCATTGAGGTGCATCCTGTAAAAGGATTATTAATCGGAGCAAGGGTTAATATCAGCCTCGGAAGCCTTTACAAAGATTTCACTACAACTGCAGGTTCAGGCACTCCTCCATCTTTTGTCCCGAAGGTAGATGTAAAGAATAATCTCTTCCAGTTCTTTGCCGGATGGAAATTTGGAAAATGATTTAAAAATTCTGTTATGAAAAGGTATTTATTTTTTATTACAGCAATAATTGCTTCCCTGGGTTTACATGCTCAGCCAGATAAATCGAGGTACCCCGATCCTGAATTCGGCAACGAGGTATGCTATCTTAAAAAAGATAGTGTGAATTCACTGGTTCGCCTGGAAAAGAACAATTCAAAAATGGAAACCAAAATGAAAATGGCCGGATTTGGCGGCGCGGAAAGTGGTTATGTTTTCGATGGAGACAAATCAAGTGTTCGTTTTACAGAGGGGAAAAATCTCTCATTCATTTTTAGCAAACAGACTTCCTCGTCGGCATCTACCGCACAGCGGGATTCCATGATGCGTGCCAACGGTGCCGATCCATCTATGATAGGAATGATGGATGGCGATCCGTCCAGTACAGTCACCTTATACAAAACAGAATCGGGAAAGGGCCAAAGAAAAATATTCTTGCAGAAAAGTCCCGGTGCATTCGGAGGCAAAATGCATTCGAGCGATAAATATACCTTCAGCGTAAGAAAAATCCGGGATGGCTATTGGGAGCTGGTCGTTGATAAAAACTTGCCGAAAGGTGAATATGCATTTACCATGACAGATATGATGAGCATGAGCGGTATGGGAGATATCTTGATTTTTGCCTTCGCAATTGATTGAAATTATTTCTAAAAGCTTTAACAGCAGTTATTAGATTATTCGCTGTGGAAATTCTTTGGTTAAGCATCTCCGTTTTGCTTAACCATTTTTATGCGCCTGTCCAAAATCACCCTGCTTTTTTTCGTCCTCATTTTATCAGTTGCATGGTTCTCTTCTTCCGGTATTTGGAAAAGAGACAATGCCATTACCACGGTTAACGAAATAAAAGGACACAACTCCGAAGTACGAATAACCGAAAAGATGAAAGGGAAAGCAGAAGAAGCAAAAAAGTTTGTACATAAAAATAGTTACAATGAGGCTATTTGTTTTCTGGTTGACATGAGCCTGCCCTCCGGTCAAAACAGGTTTTTTGTATATGACATTGAAAAAGATACTCTGCAGAATGCCGGCCTTGTCACACATGGGTGCTGTGATCAAAATTGGTTGGAAGGCAGAAGATATGGCAACACTGTAGGTTGCGGCTGCACTTCACTCGGGAAATATAAGATCGGATTTTCTTACAATGGAAGATTTGGACTCGCTTTTAAATTATATGGATTAGATAAAACAAATGATAAAGCTTTTGAAAGGTTTGTTGTCCTTCATTCACATAATTGCGTACCTGAAACTGAAGTGAGTGATGAAATATGTCAGAGTGATGGCTGTCCTACAGTTGCTCCAGGCTTTTTACAGGAATTAAAAACGATAATTAAAGTATCGAAGAAACCTGTCCTTCTATGGATATATCAATAGTATTAATAAAAATGCCACTGCTAGAAACGGTGGCATTTTCAAATTTTTAGAATGCGGTCTACATTAAACTCGCTTCCAATGTAATATTTGTATTCAGCGATTTGCTGATCGGACATGTTGCCTTAGCTTCTTCAGCACACTCGGCAAATTTATCTGCCTTCATTCTAGGCGCTTTTGCTTTCACCTCAAGGTGACTCTCTGTAATTGCACCGTTTTCCAACGTAACGGTACATTTTGTCTCAATAACTCTTGGTTTATAGCCGGCAGCTTCTATAATAAAACTCAGCTTCATGGAAAAACAACCTGCATGGGCTGCAGCTACTAGTTCCTCCGGGTTTGTAAGTGTGCCATCCTCAAACCGGCTTTTGTAATCATACTTTTTATTTTTTAATACGAGGGATTGTGTTGTCACCTTTCCCATTCCTTCTTTTCCGGTGCCTTTCCAGATGGCTGTAGCATGGCGTTTCATAATAATAAAAGATTTAAGAATTATTGAGGTTTATTGTCTTCTTCCAGTTCCGCCAAACGATTTTCGGGTTCGTTGTACTCTATAATAAAATTATTCTTTCCCTGGCCGATAATGATCTTCATATACTTTTGCTGCACCAACTCCAAAAGGGAAAGAAAAAGAAAGATAGCATGAACCCTGTTTTCGGCCTGCTCAAATATTTTTTCAAAAGCAACTGTCCTCTCAGCCTGCACCAGTTCCAGCATGTTCTGGCGACTCCCTTCCATTGTATACTCGTACTGAACAACCGTATGAACGGGCTTGTTTATCCGGTCTGAATATTTTTGCATGGCTTTTTCAAAAGCCCGCATTAATTTGAATAATGTGATGTTTTGTATCTCCGTTCCTTCGCCAGCTTCTTCGCCGATTTGTGATAATTCCCGTTCAATATTTCCCCTTTTGAAGCTAAGCATACGAAGCGCTTCCATCTCTGCCATTTGCGCGGATGCTTCTTTGAATTTTTTATATTCAAGGATCTTGTTAATAAGTTCCTGCCTCGGATCAATTTCATTGCCCTGTTCATCGAGCTCTTTTCTTGGCAGCAGCATTTTTGCCTTAATGCGCATCAGCGTGGAGATAAACAAGATAAAATCGCTGGAAAGCTCAATATTCACTGACTCCTGCTGATGAATGTAATTGAGAAAATCATTGGTGATCTTTGTAATGGGAATATTATAGATATCCAATTCATCTCTTTCTATAAAAAATAATAAGAGATCAAACGGCCCTTCAAATTGCGGAAGTTTAATCTGGTACGATGTGTTGTTTGCCATAAGATATGCTATAAAAGTCCTGCTACTCTCCGGTAACAGGACTCAAAAATAAGGGAAAAATTATTGTGGTTTATTCTTTAAGGCGTCCCGTATCTCACGCAGCAAAGTAATGTTCTCCGGTGGCGCTGAAGGAGCGGCTTCTTCTTTCTTCTTCATCGAATTAATGGCCTTCACAACAAGGAACATAACAAATGCAACAATAATGAAATCGATCACGGCAGTGACAAAGGCGCCCCATTTCAATGCAACCTCGGGCTGAGCGGCGGTTATAATGTTTCCTGCCTGGTCCTTCACCTCCACAATTTTTTCTTTTATTACAATCATATTTGCGCTCAGATCTTTCCCGGTTAACAGACCCACTAACGGAGACACCAGACCTTCGGTAAATGAAGTAATAACTTTTCCGAAAGCGCCGCCCATTACAAATGCCACTGCAATGTCCACCAAGTTGCCTTTCATAGCAAACTGTTTAAATTCTTTGACCATTCCCATAAATGTTGATTTTAGTGTGAAGTTTAATTTTTAAGAGGTCAAAAGGTAACGGAAAGTCCAAATATAAAAAAGACACCGATCATTCCTTTTTTAACCCAGGGTATTGCATATCGAGTCCTTTTAATAACTTATGAAGTTCAACGGCAATAATATATTCTTTGTACCAGTTCTGATCAGAAGGTACGATTGTCCAGGGTACGGCATTGCAATTTTGAAAACAATCTTCATACATGTTCATATAAATATCCCAGAGTTTTGCTTCTGCAAAATCGTTCTCATTATACTTCCACATTTTGGCAGGATTTTTCATTCTCTCACTAAGTCGTTCCTGCTGTTCTTCCGGTGAAATATGGAGATAAAATTTCAGGATATGCGTGTTGTTGTGTTCCTGCAGCAATTGCTCAAAATCATTAATGGCTTTCATTCTTTTTTTTGCCGTTTTATCATCACACCATTTATGTACCCGTGTTATCAAAATGTCTTCATAGTGTGACCGGTTGAATATCTGGATCCTTCCCTTTCCGGGTGTATGAAGATGAACCCTCCATAAAAAATCATGAGCCAATTCTTCAGGTGTTGGCGCTTTGAATGATTTTACATCTACCCCCTGCGGATTCATATTAGTGAATACGTTCCTGATCACTCCATCTTTCCCGCTTGCATCCATTCCCTGTATTACGACCAACACTGAATGCTTGTTTTCCGCATATAAAAGATTTTGCAGTTCATCCAATTCCCCGAGAATGTCGTCCGTTTTCTCTTTGATCGCTTTTTTATCCATCTCTTTCGGAGCTCTTGTATCTATATCCTTCAGGCTGATCTTTGCCATGATGAAAATTAATTTGGTCAAATATAAATAAATAGAAAGCTATCGTAAGTTTTTTAATAATCTTTGCGGCTTCTTTATGAGTAATAAATTCATTAGCTGGGCCATTTTCGTGCTACTATGTTTTACCTGGGGCAGTTCTTTTTACGTAATGAAAATAAGCCAGGAAGGTCTGACAGCGACGCAGATCGCTGCATTCAGGATATTTTCTGCCGCCGTTGTGTTTCTTCCATTTGCGATTTTTCATTTTGCCAAACTTCCGAGAAAAAAAATGGGGCTTGTTTTTGTCGCTGGCTTTTTTGGCAACCTCTTCCCAGCCTTTTGTTTTGCCATCGCTATTGTTAAAATAGACAGCTCATTAGCCGGCATTATCAATTCACTTACTCCTATTTGTGTCGTCACGATCGGTATATTTTTTTTTAAAGACAAGATAAAAACCCAAAAGATCGTTGGTGTAATCATTGGTTTTGCGGGTCTCTGTATACTTACTTTAACCCGCACGAATATCAGCCTTAATAACGCCGGTTACGCATTGCTGATCATTGCCGGCACTATATCCTATGGCATTAATGTGAATCTTGTAGCTCACCACCTGAAAGAAATCAACCCGCTTCATTTGGCCACCGTGTCACTGACTATGATGTTGCTGCCTGCTGGTCTGATCTTGTGGCAACAAGGTTTTTTTAAGATCGACTTTTCCAGCTCAGTTATTCAAAGGGCGATAATTTTTGCAAGCCTTCTTGGTATAGTTGCCAGTGCTTTTGCTACTGTTATATTTTATATGCTTGTACAAAGAGCCGGTGGTCTTTTTGCATCATTGGTCACTTATGGAATTCCGTTTGTCGCTTTGTTCTGGGGTTTTCTGGATGGAGAAAGTGTAACTGTTATTGAAGTAATTTCCTTGTGTATAATTTTACTGGGAGTTTACCTGGCCAATCGTCCGAATAAAAAGTTGAACACAGAGCCGTAAGTCGTCAATCAAAACGCGCTACACGGCCATAATTTCTTTTTCCTTTGAGTTTAGATGTTTTTCCACGGCCGATATAAATTTATCAGTCATTTGCTGCACACTTGTTTCGGCATCTTTTGCCACATCTTCGCTTAGACCATTTTTCTGAAGTTTTTTGATATGCTCGATCGCATCACGCCGGATATTACGGATGGCCACTCTTGAATGTTCTCCTTCGGCCTGACATTTTTTTACCAGCTCTTTTCTTCTTTCTTCTGTAAGCGGAGGCAGAAAAAGGCGAATAAGACTGCCGTCGCTTTGTGGATTGATCCCGATATTGGCTGCAATAATAGCTCTCTCTATTGGTTGCAGCATATTTTTTTCCCAAGGTTGTATGCTTAATGTCCGGGCATCCAACACACTTACATTCGCCACCTGGCTGATGGGCATGGGCGAGCCATAATAGTCTACGACAATGCCGTCAATTATTTGGGGATTTGCTTTCCCTGCCCTGATCTTTATTAATTCAGATTCAAGGTGACTGATCGCTTTTTGCATATGATCTTCACTGGTAGTAATGATCGTAGAAATTTCTTCTGCCATAAACAATTCTTTATTTTTCCGAATTCCGGGATGGGAGGCAAAGCTAATAAAAGACGAGATTCAAAAAAAAGCAGAAAGAATATTGAGTTCTTTCTGCCTGTTAAAATTTTTCGTATTCTTTTATTTCTGATCCGCCGTAGCTACTTCATTATCCTGTGTCAAGGTGACAACTTTGGAAGCTGTTTTTAGTTCTGAGGCTCCATCTATGCGCTTGGCTATTATCATTGTACGTTTAGGTCTGCGATAATACAATAATCCAAAGCCGGCAAAAGACACAGCAAGCATAACAAGCAATAGCAAACTTGAGCCTAATGATTTGCCCAGGTAAGCCATAGCCACAAAAGAAATATTTAGCACAACGCAGGTAATGGTAACGCCGGCATGACCCAGTCCCCAACCAAGTAGCAAATGATGGACGTGATTACGATCGGGTGTAAATGGTGAACGGCCATTGAAAATGCGGATCGCAAAAACCCGGAGAGTGTCCAATAAAGGAACAATTAAAATAGAAAATCCGATAGCTACCGCCGATTCAATTGGCACAACGGCCGTGGGTTCACTTGCAACGCTGATGAATTTAATGACCAATATTGCATTTACCAGGCCGATCATTAATGAGCCCGAATCTCCCATAAAAATTTTGGCAGGATGATGATTGAAAATGAGAAATGCGACAAGGCTCCCTGCTAATGCAAAAGCCAGCAATGCATATGCTTGTTGACCCGCTATGAAAAAATAAGTGCCGAAGATCACTGTGGTTAATATGCCAAGGCTGGAGGCAAGACCATCTATCCCATCAATAAGATTGAAAGAATTGATAACAACAATAATGGTAAGGTAGGACAACGCCAGCGCAAAACCTTCATCCAGCTTTTCAAATCCGAACAAGCCAAACATACTGTCAAGGCGTATATTGCCCAGATGGATCAATATAGATGCAGCAACCATCTGACCAACGAATTTTTTACTGGCAGATAAAACGATCAGGTCATCCTTTAAACCTAGAAAGAAAATTACGAGCGCTGCGGCAAAGAAATATTGAAACTCAGGATTAAGATGTCCCTGGATCGATAAGAGAGAGGCCAACAAAAAGCCCCCAAAGATCCCCACACCTCCAAGAGAAGCTACCGGGTGAGTATGAACTTTCCTTTCGTCAGGAACGTCGTAAAGTTTTTTCTGATCAGCTATTTGTAAAATAACCGGGATCGCCAGAAAGGATATTATAAAAGATACAGAGGCGGTTAGTAATACATCGAGCATCGAATTTCGGTTTTTCTGTTGCAAAAATAGGCTTTCAGACATTAGTTTATTTCAAACATTACTTTTTTTTAATGCGAAATAAATTAATAATTAGATAATCATAGAAACGATTGGATTTATTTTGCAGGCAGATTAGTTGGCTCGGGTAATGTTTGATAACTAAAAAGATCGCACATTTGCAGACTAAACGGTGATTTGAGGCGGCAAGATACAAAAAGTTTAAAAAGCATATTAAATATAATTTATTACTATGGCTGAACTTACTGCAATAGCAAGCCAAATACGCAGGGATATAGTCAGAATGGTGCATGGTGCATCGAGTGGACATCCGGGAGGATCATTGGGCTGTACCGACTTTTTTACCGCGTTGTATTTCAAGGTGATGCAACATGATCCTTCTTTTAATATGGATGCAACTAATGAAGATGTTTTCTTCCTTTCCAACGGACATATTTCGCCAGTGTTTTATTCGACTTTGGCCCGCTCCGGTTATTTTGATATCAAAGAACTTTCTACTTTCCGAAAAATAAATTCGCGCCTGCAAGGACACCCGGCAACTCACGAGCACTTGCCGGGAGTAAGGATAGCATCAGGATCTTTAGGACAGGGAATGAGTGTAGCAATAGGAGCCGCTTTATCCAAAAAATTAAACGGAGAAAAAAATACTGTGTACTCTCTTCATGGTGATGGCGAATTAGATGAGGGACAGATTTGGGAAGCCATCATGTTTGCTGTACATCATAAAGTGGATAATCTTATTTCTACCGTTGACTGGAACCATCAGCAGATCGATGGGACTATAGAAAAGGTAATGGATCACGGCGATCTACGAAGAAAGTTTGAAGCATTTGGATGGATAACTTTAGAAATGAACGGCAACGATATGGACCAGGTAGTTGAAACATTGAAAGCAGCAAAATCATTAACAGGTCAGAACAAACCTGTTGCCATAATGATGCACACGATAATGGGAAAAGGAGTGGACTTTATGGAAAACGATCACAACTGGCATGGGATAGCGCCTAATGACGAACAATTAAAAAAAGCGTTGGCGCAATTGCCGGAAACACTGGGCGACTATTGATCCCGATCCGGTGAAGAGAAGTTGGCGCAAAATCTCCTGAACAAATTCCATTAATTGTGCCGGAACGCTTTTACTCACTTCTCAACGAAAATTCCTGGTTCAATGCTTCTCTTGATGGAAGCCATGATGCGATCAAAGCAATGACAAAAACCGTAGCTCCGACCAATAAGAAATTCAGCGGTTCTAATTTGACAGGAAAGTAGTCAATTAAAAAAGAGCCCCCCTGGAGTGGAATAAGATGAAACCTGATCTGCAATAAGGCTATTACAAGTGCCAGAAACATCCCCACTACACCCCCGATTAAAGCAAGCAACAATCCCTCAGTTAGAAATATTTTTTGAATAAAATTCCTGTTACCCCCCAGGGCAAATAGTACATTGATGTCTTTTTGCTTTTCCAGTATCAGCATTCTGAGCGCACTGATCATAGTGAATGCAGCCACGACCAAAATAAGCGAAAGAACGGCGTAGATGATCCAGCGTTCCATGTTCATTACGGAATACAAACTTTGATTTTGCTGGTACCGGTTCTCGACCTCATACCCTTTTCCAAAGATCATTTGCACTTCCTTCTTCATATTATTTACCTGCGACGGATCATTCAGTTTTATCTCAAGACCGCTGTACTCGTCAACCGCAAGATTTAAAGCTCTCCTGGCAAAATCAATATTGGTAATAGCGTATTTATTATCAAAGTCTTGCTGAATAATGAAGGCTGCAGACGTCCTTATGGTGTCGCTGCTGATATTTTCCATCGGATCCATTAATTCCGTTTTACCTTTTCGCGGCAAATAGATCCTCAACGTAAAAACATTCCGGTCGGCCTGTATGCCTAACGCATTTTCTATCCCGGCTCCAACAATTAATTTAGGGATTTCTCCTGATCCAAGATCGTAATTCCCTTTTACTATGTGATCAGCTACACCACTTACATACCTGTAATTATCATCAACGCCTTTCATATAAACGATCGATTGGTATTCGCCGTTTTGCAGGAACGCTTTTTCTTCTGCTATCAGTGAATAATTTTTTATGCCGTTAATACCTCTGAGTTTTTGCAGTTGTTCTTTTGTGATAGTAACCGTCTTGCCAAGTGAGGGAGAAACGCGGATATCAGCATAGAAAGAAGAATACAATGACTTGACAAGATCTTCAAACCCATTGAAAACACTTAATACCAATATCAATGCGGCGGTGCCAATAACTATAGCGACAATGCTGATCCAGGCAATGACATTGATCGCATTGGTTGATTTTTTCGCTTTGAAATATCGCCAGGCAAAAAGAAAATGCAAATTTGAAAGTTAACTTTTAATAAGTTGAAACAAGTTCCTTATTCATTCCTTGTCCTTTTCTTTATTCTCTATTTTTTTGAACAGTTCTTCCATTTTAAATACATGGTCCAATGTATCATCCCGGAAAAATTTTAATACCGGTATATTTCGTAACTGGTGTCTCACTTTTGCTGCCAATTCTTTTTTTATATCATGGTGGCGCTCTTCGATTTTTTTTAAGGCCTCTTCCGGATCTTTTACCTGGAAAAAACTCAGATAAAACCTTGCGTCGAGGAGGTCAGGCGTAACTTTTACCGAAGAAATGGATACCATTCCCCCATCTATCATACTCAATCCAAGACGTTGAAAGATGGTATTCATTTCTTCATTTAACAGGCTGGCTATTTGCTTTTGTCTTTTTCCTTCTTCCATTACTTGTTAATTTAGCGTTCATCTGTGCTAAAGCTTCAACAGACATTGTAAAATTAGTTACTTTGCGCCGTTTAAGCGATTAATAACATCATGAAGCAATATTCAAGGATTTTCGGATATCTCGGAGCTTACAAAGGAAAAATTGTTTTGTATTTTCTGTTTACCCTGCTGAGCATTGTATTCTCCATTGTTTCTATCGGAATGCTGATGCCTTTTCTGCAACTTATTTTCACAAATCCAAGACCCAGAGTGCATTGATTGCAGCACATTCGGAAAGGCCAGCAGTAACCTACTTATTCAATCCGTCAATAATTTCCTGGACAATTCACTCAACACCCGTGGCAAAATTCCCACTCTCGGATTTATCTGCGTTTTAATGGTTGCTTTTATTATTTTAAAAAATATCTTCTTGTATCTTTCTTATTACGTTCTTAACCCGTTAAAAAATAGTGTAGTAAACAAACTCCGTGAAGATCTTTTTGATAAAGTCTTAAAGCTGCCCATCGGTTTTTTTAATGAAAAGAGAAAAGGAGACCTCATGAGCCGGATGACCAACGATGTCGGTGAAGTAGAAGCATCTGTGGTCGGTACACTGGAAGGATGGATCCGCGATCCAATGACAATAATTGTAACATTTGCAGTATTGTTTATCATAAGCCCAAGTCTCACCCTGTTTTTATTGCTGCTTATACCTATTATTGGTCTTGTAATCGGCCGCGTCACCAAATCACTTAAACGACACTCGCAGGAAGTGGCTAAAAAATATGGTGAAACACTTTCAACTTTGGATGAAACACTTGGAGGTTTAAGAGTTATTAAAGCTTTTAATATTGAAAAACAATTACGGTTAAGATTTTTTAAAGGCAATGAGGAGCTTCTTCATTCTAAAAATAAAATAGGTTATCGCCGTGACCTGGCGTCCCCTCTTTCCGAGGTAATGGGCGTTTTGCTTTTTACTGCCGTTCTGTATTATGGAGGCCGTCTAGTTTTGAACAATGAATTGCTGGAAGCCCCGGCTTTTCTTGGCTACCTCGGGATCTTTTATACCATTATTAATCCGGCGAAAGCATTATCTACTTCTTTCAGCAACATGCGTAAGGGAGGCGCCGCGATAAACAGGATAGAAGAAATATTGAAAACTCCCATAACCGTGGATGATAATCCAAATGGCAAAATCATTGATTCATTCAGTGACAAGATTGAATTCAGGAACGTGACTTTTGCTTATGCTGATGCTGTGATCCTTGATAACATTAATCTGGTGGTCGAGAAAGGGAAGACGGTTGCATTAGTAGGTTCTTCCGGGGCTGGCAAATCTACTTTGGCCGACCTTGTCCCAAGATTTCATGATGTTACCGGCGGCGAAGTTTTAATTGACGGGATCAATATCAAAGATTATTCATTGCAATCTGTCCGCAGTCTCATGAGCATCGTGACCCAGGAACCGATATTGTTTAATGATACAATCGCTAATAACATTAAACTGGGTAAAGAGAATGCTAGTGATGATGAAATTATAGATGCCGCGAAAGTGGCCAATGCGCACAATTTTATTACACAGAAAGAAAGAGGCTATGAAACCAATATCGGTGACCGGGGCAGTAAACTCAGCGGAGGTGAAAGACAAAGATTGACTATTGCAAGAGCGCTGATAAAAAATCCGCCAATATTAGTTCTGGATGAAGCGACTTCTTCGCTCGATACTGAAAGTGAAAGGCTGGTACAGGACGCGATCAATAATATGATGCAAAATAGAACGAGTATAGTCATTGCTCACCGGCTTTCAACCATCCGTCATGCTGATGAGATAATTGTTTTGCAAAATGGAAAGATCGTTGAGCGGGGAACGCATGAGCAATTGCTTGAACAAAATGGTTTCTATAAAAAACTGGTTGAAATGCAGGAGGTAAAGTGAGTACCCGGCACTAAGGAGAAGTAATAGTTGTTATGTATTCAACAATATCATCAATTTCTTCGTTAGATAAGTTTGGAAATGCAGTCATCATTGAACCAAATTTTTCTTTTAAGCCTTTCGTATAAGGGTCTTTCTTCATAAATGCTTCGGGGTTTCTTATCCAATCATATAATCGTTTTCGATCTGCCCATTGCTCACTCCTGATAGCCATTGCCAGCGACGGACCTGTCATATCCTTGAATAGCGCATGACAGGAAGCACATTTGCTCATAAATAAAATTTTACCTTTTGCAGCCCTTTTAGACAAGACAGTAGCTACTTCTGTATTTGGTTGATCAATTAGTATTTCAATATCCGGGGCAGTTGATCCTGTGGAAATTTTTGAAATAAAGAAATAGCCGGTTGCAATACTGATGAGTATTAAGTGTGCAGAAGTGATATAACCAGCCTGCTTATTCACATCACAAAGGTAGCACACAAAAAATCCTGCACAAGGCAGGATAAATGATTCTTTCAGAAAGTCTTTTAAGTCCTTAATACTTCTCTTGCTATCACAATTTTCTGTATCTCACTCGTACCCTCTCCAATCGTACAAAGTTTCGAGTCGCGGTAATATTTTTCTACCGGGAAATCTTTTGTATAACCATAACCTCCGAAAACCTGAACAGCATCGTTGGCAACTTTGACTGCTACTTCGCTGGCATAGTATTTTGCCATGGCAGCAGCTTTAGTTACATCCTCACCCCGATTTTTCAGATCACAAGCCTGCATGGTCAATAGGTCAGCCGCTTGTATTTCCGTTGCCATATCGGCCAGCTTGAATGATATTCCCTGGAAACTCGCAATTGGTTTATCAAACTGGTGCCGCTCCTGCGAATATTGCAAGGCTGCTTCATAAGCCCCTCTAGCAATACCTAATGAAAGTGAAGCTATAGATATTCTTCCACCATCTAATACTTTCATCGCCTGCTTAAACCCATCGCCTACTTCGCCAAGACGATTCTTATCTGGCACCCGGCAGTTATCAAATATCATCTCGGCTGTTTCGCTGGCACGCATGCCGAGTTTATTTTCTTTTTTGCCACCGCTGAAACCAGGAGTTCCTTTTTCAACAATAAATGAAGTGGAATTATTTCTCGCTCTTGGCTCACCTGTACGGCAGATCACCACTGCCACATCACCACTCTTTCCATGTGTGATCCAATTTTTCGTTCCATTAATTATCCAATCGTTACCCTCTTTAATGGCAGTACATCGCATATTTCCGGCATCGCTGCCCGTATTGGCTTCGGTTAGTCCCCATGCACCGATCCATTCTGCTGAAGCCAGCTTAGGCAAATATTTTTTCTTTTGCTCTTCATTGCCAAATGCCAATATATGGCCCGTACAAAGTGAATTATGCGCGGCAACACTTAACCCGATAGAACCGCAGACCTTGGCTATTTCTTCTATTATAGTTTTGTATTCAAAATAAGTCAGACCGGTTCCGCCATACTCTTCAGGCACAAAAACACCCATCATCCCAAGTTTTCCCATTTCTTTAAAAATAGGAAGTGGAAATTCCTGGCTTTCATCCCAGGTCATTACATGCGGCTTAATCTGTTGTCGGGCAAAATCCCTGGCTGTTTGTGCAACCTGTTGTGTTAATTCAGAAACCTCAAAATTCATGATACAGGCTCTCGTATTTAAATAGTTTAAAAAGATGTGCCATCACAATCCCGAATGATATCAGGACGGGATGGCACATTTTACGCGGTCGCTAAACCAAGCAAGCAACCGTTCAGCAATCGTTAAAGGCGGATGCAAGTAAGTGTTTTTTTTGATACCTAACAAGTGTTAGGGCTAATATTTTTCGAAATACTAACGAAGCTCGATTTACTAAAGTTCAAGTTTTAATTTATCATAGGCGAGGTGCATGCCACCGGGAAGCTCTGATTCGATAACATCATGCAAGCCAAGTTGATGGGATATATGAGTAAAATATGCTTCTGGAATTCCTAATTCTTTTACCATCATGACGGCCTCATCCAGAGTAAAATGAGAAATGTGCTTTTGTTTTCGAAGTGCATTCAACACTAATACCTCGCTTCCTTTAATTTTTTCTTTTGACTCCGCTTCGATATGATTGGCGTCAGTTATATAAGTGAATTTGCCAAAGCGAAAACCCATTACCGGCATTTTTAAATGCCATACCAATATCGGGATAATAGGAATATCGCCGACGACAAACGGTTCAAGAGTAAATGTATGCAGATCGAGTTGAGGAATGCCCGGATATTTGGTATCGGTAAAGGCATAATAGAAATCACGACGTAAAGCTTCTTCTGTTAGCGAGTCGGCATAGACATCCATTGGCTTTTTATTTAAAAAATTAAAAGCCCGTATATCGTCTAATCCTGCAATGTGATCTTTATGTGGATGAGTGAAAATAACCGCATCAAGGTGTTTTACATTTTCCCGCAGCATCTGGTAACGGAAATCCGGTCCTGTATCTACCACCAGTGTGGTGTTTGCTGATTGCACCAGGATGCTTGAACGAAGACGCTTATCTTTTTTGTTAGTTGAAGTGCACACTTCGCAGTCACAGCCGATCATCGGCACTCCGCTGCTGGTACCGGAACCAAGAAACGTTATTTTGATCGGTGGGTAAGACACTACGCAAAAGTAGAATTCAGAATGCAGTCCCGGAGTTTTTCCGAAGAAAAATGTAACTCTTTACAGGCTGTTATTATTTGTCTCCAGTTTGGAAATAATTTCGTTATAAAGCTTCCTCGACTCTTCCGTGAGTAATTCGGAATTGATCTCTAATTGAGGTATCAGATCGAGTAAAGTATTAATGCGTCCTTCTGTTTGCAAAAACTTATTCAGCACCACGACCTTCCTTTCTTCCAATATGCAATAGCCGCTTTGAAAAGTACCTCTTTCGTATCGCAGAACGTACCCCGCTCCTTCAGGAATCGCTTCTAATTTATCAAGAGTCGATTGTGTGTATTTCATGTTGTGAATTGTGAATGGTCGGTTGTGAATAAATATCTTTCTGCGAAAGTAAATTTTCTTATCCCGATATGTTCTTTCCGTCTTTTATACTTTTCCACACTCACTACTCGCAACTCACCATTCACCTATTTACTCTGCATCTTTATTACCGGCACGATCATCTCCTCCAGGCTCACACCGCCATGCTGAAAGGTATTACGGTAATAGTTTGCGTAATAATTATAGTTATTAGGATAGCAAAGAAAACTATCTTCCTTGGCAAAGATGAATGATGAATTAATAGTGGGTACAGGCAATCCTGCTTCACGCGGATCACGAAAAGCCAGAACTTCTTTCGGCTCATAATTAAGATTGCGGCCATGCTTATAACGGAGATTGGTTGTTGTTTGCTTATCCCCTATTACTTTATATGGCGTCTTTACTCTTACACTTCCATGATCGGTTGCTAATATTACTTTAATATTCTTGTCGGCAATTTTTTTCAATGCCTGGTGCAGCGGTGAGTGCTCAAACCATGATGTCGTGATACTGCGATAACTCATTTCATCGCCCGCCAGTTCCTTCAGCACTTCCATCTCGGTGCGGGCATGGCTGAGCATATCTACAAAATTATATACGATCACATTGAGATCATTATTCAGCAGGTTGTGAACGTTACTGACAAGCTCAAGCCCCGCGTGGTTATTTAATACTTTGGTATAGGAAACCCGCAGATCGCCTTTGCCCAACCTTTTCAATTGTGACCGGAAAAAATCTTCTTCATGCAGATTTTTCCCTCCTTCTTCCTCATCATTTTTCCATTGCTGCGGAAATTGCTTTTCAATATCCACCGGCAGCAACCCTGAAAAGATGGCGTTACGTGCATATTGTGTAGCAGTTGGCAGGATGCTGTAAAAGCTATCTTCCTCCATGATCCGGAAGCTCTCTGCAAAAATGGGCTGAATCGCTTTCCATTGATCAAAGCGGAGGTTATCAATTAAAACAAAAAACAACGGCGTCCCTTTTTCAACGTGCGGCAGCACTTTAAATTTTAATAATGTATGAGACATCACTGGCCCATCAACACTTTTGGCATTCACCCATGACGAATAATTCTTTGAAATAAATTTGAAGAATTCGGTGTTGGCTTCGCTTTTCTGGCTTTGCAATACTTCCTGCATCTCAGGGCTATCGCTTTTTTCCATCTCCAGCTCCCAATACACTAATTTTCTATAAATATCCATCCACTCGTTATAGTCAGGATTACTGTTCAGCGCCATGAATAAATTACGAAACTGTTGTTGGTAGGCTGTAGTTGTTTTCTCGGCCACCAATCGCCTGTTATCTATGATCTTTTTCAAACTCAACCAAACCTGGTTGGGATTTACCGGTTTAATTAAATAATCACTGATCTGCGAACCAATCGCTTCATCCATCAGGTTCTCCGTTTCATTCTTTGTGATGAGTACTATCGGTAATGATTGATTTATCTCTTTGATCTTAGCCAATGTCTCCAACCCTGTGATACCTGGCATCGTTTCATCGATCAGCACCACATCCACCGGGTTATCTTTTACATAATCTATCGCATCAAATCCATTCGTGAAAGTCTGTACCTCATATCCTTTATTTTCTAAAAATAACTTCTGCGATTGGAGGCTTTCGATCTCGTCATCCACCCAAATAATTTTTGCTGCTGCCATTCTATTTCAGACCTGTCTACCGACAGGCAGGTTTATGATTTCAGATTAAAGGCTTGTCAAAACTTTTCCATCAATAATTTACCGACGAATCTCAAATTTAGCTTTTTAACTGCTGGCTTTGTACTTTTGCCACCTTTCCTTTAACAAAAACGCAACAATGTCTTCTGTCCGCAAGATCATCAACGACCCGGTCTATGGTTTTATTACCATTGATCATCCGCTGATATTGCAGATAATCTCTCACCCTTACTACCAGCGTTTGCGGAATATCCATCAAATGGCATTTGCGCATTTGGTATATCCGGGAGCAGTACATTCAAGGTTGCATCATTCGCTCGGCGCCTACCATCTTATGTGTAATGCCCTAAGTGAACTAAAAAGCAAGAACATTGATATTAATGACGAAGAAGAACTCAGCGCAAAGATCGCCATATTATTACACGATATTGGTCATGGCCCTTTTTCTCATGCTCTCGAAAACCAGTTGATCCCGGATATACATCATGAAGCCATTTCTTTAATGATCATACAAAAACTGAATGAAGAATTCAATGGCCAATTACAAACGGCCATAGATATTTTCACTAATAAACATCCGAAACGATTTTTATACCAACTTGTATCGGGTCAGTTAGATGTTGACCGGATGGATTATCTCAACCGCGATAGTTTTTTTACCGGCGTCGCGGAAGGCGTCATCGGTTACGACCGTATTATAAAAATGCTGACGGTAAAAGACGGCGATCTTATGGTGGAAGAAAAAGCTATTTATTCCATTGAAAAATTTTTAGTGTCAAGACGACTGATGTATTGGCAGGTGTATCTGCACAAAACAGTTCTTGCCGCTGAAGTGATGCTGGTGAAAATTATTCGCCGGGCGAAAGAACTGATTGCGAAAGGAGAAAAGGTGATTGCTGCTTCCGATGCTTTTGATTTTTTTTTGCATCAGGCAAATGGCAATACCTTCATTAAAGAACACCTCGATACTTTCTGTCATCTTGATGATAATGACGTAATGACAACGATCAAGAACTGGTCGGCGCATCCTGATAAAATATTAGCGATCCTTTGCCGTTCTTTAACTGACCGGCGTTTATACAAAGTGAAACTGCAAGCCGAACCAATAGATAAGGATCTGATAAAAGAAAAAAAGAAAGAAGCTATGGAAAGGCTCGGTGTATCAGAAAATGAGGCTGATTATTTTGCTTTCTGCGGAACAACCAGCAACACTACCTACAATCCCGAAGATGAACGCATCAATATTTTATTTAAAGACGGAACTATAAAAGACATTTCGATGGTGGACAATGCCCTGATACAACACAACCTGAGCAGCGCCATCAAAAAATATTACATTTGTTATTTAAGATAACAATGAGTTCTGAGCAATGAGCTGCGAGCCATATGATAAGCTCCACTCAAAGCCCGAAGCTCAATGCTCAAAGCTTAAACTTCATGACTTTTCCGGTATCACAAATAGCACTTATAGTAAATGGTAAAATAGAGGGCGACCCGGATACCGCCGTCACTTCATTTGGTAAAATCGAAGAAGCACAACAAGGGCAACTTTCTTTTTTGGCTAATCCCAAATACGAAGAATACCTATATACTTCCAAAGCATCTGTGATCATCCTGAATGAGTCCTTCAAACTAAAACATCCCGTTAAAGCGACCCTGATACGGGTGACCGATGCCTATAGTGCTTTTGCGGCTTTGCTTACGAAATACCAGGAAATAATGGAGCAGCAGTTAAGTGGTGTTCAGCAGCCGAGTTATTTAGCAAAGACAGCGTCTTATGGTAAAAATGTTTTTATTGGCGCATTTGCCTATGTTGGCGAAAATGTGAAGATTGGCAATAACAGCAAGATATTTCCGAATGCCTACATTGGTGATAATGTGACTGTAGGTGATAGCAGCATCATTCATCCCGGTGTGAAAATTTATCATGATTGCAAAATAGGAAGTCATGTTATCATTCATGCGGGCACGGTTATTGGCAGCGATGGCTTTGGTTTTGCACCGCAGAGTGATGGCAGTTTTAAAAAAGTCCCGCAGATAGGCAACGTAGTGATAGAAGATAATGTAGAGATCGGCGCAAATGCAACCATTGACAGAGCCACTATTGGCTCGACGTTGATAAAATCGGGAGCGAAGCTGGATAACCTGATCCAGATCGCCCATAATGTAGAAATAGGAAATAGTACTGTGATTGCTGCCCAATCCGGTATCAGTGGAAGCACAAAGATCGGCAATGGTGTTATGATAGGCGGCCAGGTTGGGATTGTTGGTCACATACAAGTGGGCGATGGAGCAAAGATCAATGCGCAAAGCGGCGTTAGTAAATCACTTGAACCAGGCAAAGCTGTTACCGGCAGTCCTGCTTATGATTATACTGCCGCTCTCCGCAGCCAGGCTCTTAATCGCAAGCTACCCGAGTTAGAAAAAAGAGTGAAAGACCTGGAAGTATTGATCAGGCAATTGATGGGCGAAAAAGTATAACGAAAAAATTAAGAGGAAACCCGTAACCGTACAATTTCGTTTCATAAACATACGAACAATTACGCTTGTTATATTAATAGCAAACACGTTACTTGGCTTATTATTTGAATCCTACCTCCTGAAAACAAATTGACTCCACCTGTAATAAGTTTCAATACTATTTAAAAAATCCGACAGCATGGATATGCTTAAGTTAATAGGAGCATGGATTAAACGCTTGTCATTTCGTAATCTCTCCATCCAGAAACGGCTTCCTTTATTCATATGCGTACTATTATTAAGTGTCATTATATCTTTCGGCTGGATATCTTATATCAGTGTAAAAAATGAAACCCTCAAAAATGGCAAAGAAAGATTGCGCTCATTGAGCAATCAGCTTAGTTCAATGCTTGCTCAATCTGCTCAATCGGCGCTAACAGGTTCCCGGGCAGCGGCCAATCAACACCCGGTAAAAAAATATCTTCAGACAAATGATGCCGGATTTAAAAATGAAGCGCTGGAAGTACTGGACAAACTCCGGCCTGATAGCACATGGGTATTTGCCGAATTATTAAATGCGAATGGTCAGATCGTGCTTCGGTCAAGTAAGGACTCGTTGCAATCCTTTCATAGTCTCGATTCCCTCTTATCAGTGTCAATGTTAATAGACACAGCAGGGATTGGGAAAATACACCTCTTAAAGTCCTCAATGTATTATTACATCACCGTTCCGGTATTTGACAACAACCAGCTAAGAGGATACCTGGTAAGAACACAAAAGGTAGCTGCCAGTGCAAACACTATTGAGCGACTCTCACAACTTATGGGAGCAAATGCCAAACTTTATATTGGCAATAATGACGGCAGTCTATGGACTGATATGATCAAGCCAGTTTCTTATCAACGCTTAGATGCCAGCAAAATGAATGACCCCTTCGAATATAATGGTTCGGAAGGTAAACAATTGATAGCTGCAGCAAGACCAATACCCAATACTCCCTGGCTGGTCTCCGTTGAATTTTCCCGGCGTGTTATCCTGGCAACCGCTAGTCGGTTTTTAAACCGGATCATTATTATCGGGGGCATATTAATTGCAGTCGGTATTTTAATAGTCTGGCTAATGAGCCGCAATATCACAAGCCCTTTAAATAAATTAACGGCTGCAGCTTCGGCAATTGCAGCAGGTGATTATTCAGCAACTGTTGCTGCAGAAAGGAAGGATGAGGTTGGCAAGCTATCCCGTGCATTCAATGCTATGATAGCGCAGGTGCGTAAGGCAAAGACCGGGTTAGAACATAAAATAATTGAAGCAGCCGAAATGAATGACCAGCTTAGGGATCTTTCTGCTTACCTACAAAACGTACGGGAAGATGAACGCATACATATTGCCCGTGAAATGCATGATGAATTGGGGCAATTGCTCACCGGTTTTAAAATGGATGTATCCTGGTTAAGAAAAAAGTTAAGCGAAACCAATGATCCTGCTATTACAGAGAAACTGGAATATATGTTGTCAGTTGTTGATGAATCTGTAAAATTTGTCAGAAAAATAGCCAGCGAACTTCGGCCCAGCATTCTGGATGACCTTGGCTTGCTGCCCGCATTGGAATGGCACAGCCAGGAATTTGAAAAAAGATTTAATATTAAAGTGGAATTTCGTTCAGATTTGACCGATCTAAACACATCTTCTGCGACTGCAACAGGACTATTCCGTATGTTCCAGGAATCTTTGACTAATGTCGCCCGTCATTCTAATGCCACCAAAGTCGTAGTTAACCTGCGAGTGACGGGAGATGATATATCGCTTATCATTGCCGACAATGGTAAAGGATTTGACACCTCGTTAACCAGCAAAAAAACACTTGGGTTGCTGGGCATGAAAGAAAGAGCTGCGATGATAGGCGGAGATCTTAAAATAATTTCTGAGTCAGGTAAGGGCACTACTGTTTTAATTACAGCGAAAAATGACCAGAGAGTGAAAGTTGCAGTTTTATAATTCAATGGCTGCCTCTTTTTCTTTACTTTTCAGCATGAAAAAAATAATTCTCCTTTCATTGGCGTGCTTACTTGCTGTCATTTCCTTTGCTCAACAAAAGCCTGCATACATACTTTACAATGCCAAAGGCAAAAAAATTTCTTACAAGAAAATGATCAGGTCGCTGGCGGAAACAGACGTTGTATTGTTTGGCGAGTTTCATAATAACCCCATTTCTCATTGGCTGGAATTATCGGTAACAAAAGATTGCGGTGAGCTTCGTGAACTTGTTCTCGGTGCTGAAATGTTTGAGCAGGATAATCAGCAGGCACTGGATATGTACCTGCAGGGAAAGATCGATGACAAAGGAATTGATTCGATGGCAAGGCTTTGGAAAAATTATAAACCCGATTATGCCCCGCTGGTGAATTATGCCAAAGAAAAAAAATTATCCTTTGCCGCCAGCAATATTCCACGGCGGTATGCCTCTATGGTAGCAAAAGGTGGTTTTGAAATACTAGATACCCTTCCTGCTGCGCAAAAAGCATGGATCGCCCCATTGCCTATTATTTATGATGCGGAGTTACCCGGGTATAAAAAAATGAAAGAAATGCTTCCCGGTCACGGGGGTGAGAACTTGCCAAAAGCACAAGCGATCAAAGATGCGACGATGGCTTATTTCATTCTTCAATATTATAAACCTGGAAGTTTGTTTATTCATTTCAACGGAGCGTACCATTCAGAAAACTATGAAGGCATTTTGTGGTATTTGAAAAAGCAGAGGCCGGAATTGAAATATGCAACCATTACAACGGTGTCCCAAAAATATATTTCCAAACTATCGGAAGAAAATAAGCACAAAGCCGACTTTATCATTTGCGTGGATGAAGATATGACGACGACTTATTAGCCCCTATCCCCTAAAGGGGAATTTAGGTCGGAAAATCCTTCTTATTTGATGTGGATTTAAAGTTGGAAAATTTATCACTTACTATCTTATCTAATCCCTTCAAAAAGCGGTGGGTTTTACTTTTCCATCTGCTCAATCACAGCCTGTGTAACGCCTGTGTAACTGAACCCCCCATCATGAAACAGATTCTGCATTGTTACCATCTTAGTCATGTCACTGAACATAACCACACAATAGTTGGCACAATCCTCACCGGAAGCATTCCCTAAAGGACTCATTTTTTCCGCATAACTGATAAATCCATCAAAACCTTTTACACCACTTCCTGCCGTTGTACGTGTAGGTGATTGCGAGATCGTATTTACTCTTACTTTTTTCTTTATTCCGTAATAATAACCAAACATCCTGGTCACGCTTTCCAGTAACGATTTAGCATCTGCCATTTCATTATAATCCGGAAATACTCTTTGCGCAGCGATATAGGTCAGTGCGACAACACTTGCTGATTCATTTAAAGCATCCAGGTCCCACGCTGTTCGTAAGACTTTATGCAAACTCATAGCAGAAATATCCAGGGTCTTCTGGTTCCATTCGTAATTCATTTCTGTATAATGTTTGTTCTTCCTTACATTCAAACTCATCCCGATCGAATGAAGCACAAAATCAATCTTGCCTCCAAAATGCTCCATTGATTTTTCGAAAAGGTTCTTCAGATTATCCATGTTCGTCACATCAGCGCCAATGACGGGTGCATTTCCGCAAGCTGCCGCGAGTTTATTTATTTCACCCATTCTGAGTGCAACGGGTGCATTAGTCAACACAAGCTGCGCTCCTTCCTCAAAACATTTTAACGCTGTTTTCCAGGCAATGGATTTTTCATCCAATGCGCCGAAGATGATGCCTTTTTTCCCCTTCAATAAATTATTTGACATAAGAATAATTTGAAAATCTGAAAATATGCAAATTTGAAAATGAGCGTAAAAGTAAGGAGATATTTTTAGCCGGCAGATGAGGCTGTCTTGAATTCGTTTTAGTCAGTTCACGATGATTGCCGTTCAGCTATCCGGGAATAATTTTTTTAAAATCAAAACCACAAGGAAAGTATAAATAAATACCACGGTAAATCCTGCTACCAGATATAAAAACAATCGGCCCATAGATCTTTTTGGGCCTATTATTTTTTGGAGATATTTATTGGTGAGATAAACGGGAATAAGTGAAACAAGGATAATAAATAATATAACAAGAGCCTTAAGTTTCATCACTGTTTAATTATTTACCATCTCTCTTGCATTCTCTATCGCGGCAGCAGTAGGTTTCTCTCCGCTTAGCATTTTAGCAATCGTAGTTATTCTTTCCTCAGTAGAAAGCTGCCGGATATTTGTTTTTACTGCATCATTAACGATTTCCTTATAGACAAAAAAATGAGCGTCTGCCTTTCCGGCAATTTGCGGTTGATGCGTGATGCAGATCATCTGTCTTTTGGCCGCTAATCCTTTCATGATGCGACCAACTTGTCTTGCTGCTTCACCTGAAATGCCGGTATCAATTTCATCAAATATCATTGTAGGCAGATCTATGGATTGCGCTACCAGTGATTTAATACATAACATTAAACGGCTCAATTCGCCACCACTGGCTACCTTGCCTACAGGCTGAAACTGGTCGCTCTTATTGGCGTCAAATAAAAATTCAATAACGTCGCTACCGTATTGAGACAACGCATGCGTTGTCTCTACGGATACACGTAACCGCGCATTTGGCATACCCACCTGTACCAATAATTTGTTGACCTTTTCTTCTAATGGTTTCACCTGCTTTTTGCGGCCTTCTGAAATTTTATGTGCTATTGTTTTGGCGTCTTCCAATAATTTTGCAACCTCTTTTTCTTTTTCTATGATCTGTGTATCAATATTCAAAACAGCCTGCAATTTTTCCTGTAATTGCTGTTGTATCTTCAATAGATCGTTGGTAGTTTGCACGCCATGTTTCTTCATCAGCTTATACCCTGTTGACAGTCGTTCACCCAGTTGCTCCATCTTTTCCGGATCATAATTCACCTGGTTGTTGATCCTGTCAACCTCATCAGCTATATCCTGTAATTCTACTTGCGAAGAATGTAATCGTTGTATCAGTGAGGCGAGATCGGGATGGTAAGATGAATAATTAGCTAATTGATTTTGCAAACTCTTTAGTTGCTGCACCAGCGGAGTTTCGCTTTCCTGTAGTTCAAAATAAACTTTGGTTAGTGTCCCCTTTATCCCTTCAGCATGACTCATCATTTTGAGTTCCGCATCAATATTCTCGATCTCATTTTCCTTAAACCCGGCTTCCTCCAGTTCATTAAATTGAAATTGGTTGTAATCAGCTTCCTTATCAAACTGAAGCTTTTGCTCTTTCAATGCTTCATATTCTTTTTTCACTTGTTGCCATTGATGAAATACTTTACTGTATTTGTCCAGTATGGCTGCGTGATCGGCAAGTGCATCCAATACTTGCCGTTGGAAATTGGTTTCGCCTAATTCTAAAGTATCAAATTGCTGATGCAGGTCCACCAGCATGGCGCTTAATTGCTGAAGCTGTGCAAGATTTACTGGCGTATCATTAATAAACGCTCTTGATTTGCCATTTGTGCCGATTTCCCTGCGCAGTACCAATTCATCATCCGTGTCCAGGTCATTTTCCTTCAAAAAATCTTTGATCGCTTTACGACTCTCTGTATTAAACATTCCTTCTGCAATACATTTTCTTTCTTTGTTGACCAATACGGTTGAGTCGGCTCTTTCACCCAATATCAATCCCAGTGCGCCGACGATAATGGATTTACCAGCGCCGGTCTCACCCGTGATCACATTTAATTTTTCTGAAAAATCAATTTGCAAACTATCAATGATAGCATAATTCTCGATATGCAGGGAGCGCAACATGAAACGAAGATAAAAAACCCTCCTGTATCCTGGACTAACCGAAGGAAGACGGGAGGGAAAATAAAAAAGAAAAAAATTATTTTATCCGGAAGTTATTTTATCTCAACACTGTTTGACAATTCCTCATCTACCAATATGCGTCCGCAGTTCTCACACACCATTACTTTCTTATGTTGCTTGATCTCGCTTTGCTTTTGCGGGGGAATAGCATTAAAGCAGCCACCGCAGGCATCTCTTTCCACAGCGACAACGGCCAGGCCATTACGATAGCTTTTACGGATCTTCTCATAACTGGTCAGCAACCTGTTATCTACATGCGACTTTGCTTCAGCAGCCATTTTATTGAAATGCTTTTCCTCTTTTTCATTGGCTACGATGATCTTTTCCAGCTCCGATTTCTTGGTGGTCAGCACAGATTCCTTCGTCGCAATATTTTTCTTTGCTTTTTCGAGTAACACAGCTTTTTCTGCAATTTCTTCTGTGGCATCTTTGATATGTTTCTCCGCTAGTTTCACTTCCAGCTGCTGCATCTCTATTTCCTTATTGATAGCTTCAAACTCACGGTTATTTTTTACGTTGCTGCTTTGCTTATCATATTTTTTGACCATCGCCTGCGCTTCTTTGATCGCTTCATTTCTTTGCGCAATAAATTCCGTCACCCCGTTTATTTCTTCTTCGATTCGCGTTTGACGCGATCTCAGCCCGGTGATCTCATCTTCGAGATCGGCAACTTCCATAGGTAGCTCTCCTTTCAGGATATGGATCTCATCCAGCTTACTTTCAATTTTCTGAAGAGTAACCAAAGAGCTTAATTTTTCTTCTACTGAAAATTCTTTAACGTTTGCCATTATTATTTTTAGTTTGAAATGTTTAGTTTATTAGCCGACTGCAGTGCTACTATCATCTTCGTTGCGACGCTCCCTTCATATTCCTGTTCACTACTCAACTTTTTTTTGAGTGCCAGAATATCGATCGCTCATCATTCACAATATCACTCACGAAAAATATCGCACCGGGTTGGTTTTCACTTCTGTTTTAAGGACGGCAAAAATAGGGAATTTTTGCTCCAGAATTTCGTGCAGCAGGTTGATTGTGAATTGTTCGCTTTCATAATGCCCGATATCAGCGATCAGCATTCGATCATTGGCGTCAAAAAACTCGTGATATTTCATGTCCGCCGTTACATAAGCATCTGCGCCTGAAGCTAAGGCTTTGGATACCAGAAAACTGCCCGCGCCTCCGCATACCGCCACTCTTTTGACCTTCCGTCCAGAAAGCCGGGTATGCCTGATCACTTTTAACTGGAAAACCCTTTTAAGTTTTTCTAAAAAGCCTTTTTCGGTAATCGGATCAGTCAACTCTCCTATAACACCTGAACCAACCCTTGAGTTCGAACCAGCCAGTTCAACCACATCATAAGCCGCTTCCTCGTAGGGATGTGCAGCTTTCAATGCCGCAACGATTTTATTTTCTAGATAAGCAGGCACGATCATTTCCAGCTTCAGTTCCTTTTCGGTATGACGTTTTCCTTTTTCGCCAACATAGGGTTTAGTTCCTTCCTCCGCCTTAAACGTTCCTTCGCCTTCTGCGTTAAAACTGCATTCGCTGTAATTACCGATATGACCTGCGCCGGCGGCAAAAATGGCATTACGAACTTCTTCAGCTTTATCCACCGGAACAAACGTGAAAAGCTTTTTGAGAGTACCGGATTTTGGAGCAAGTATTGAAACATTTTGCAGTCCAAGCATTTTTGCTATCCTGCCATTTACGCCGTCAATTATATTGTCAAGGTTAGTATGAATAGCATAGATCGCTATATCATTTTTTATTGCCGCGATCACTGTTCTTTCTACATAATTCTTTCCGTTTATCTTTTTCAATCCGCCAAATATAATGGGATGATGCGCTACCACAAGATTGCATTTCTTGTTTATCGCTTCGTTTACTACTTCTTCAATGGCATCCAGCGAACAAACTATGCCTTTACATTCCCAGCCTACGTCTCCGGTAAGCAATCCTGCGTTATCATAATGCTCCTGTAAGGAGGGATGAGCCAATGATTCGAGAAAAGAAATTACTTCTCCAATTTTCATTGGCTAAAGATAATGATTAAGCGATTCCACTTCGGGCAGAGCATGATAATGCCTTTTGAAAAGCACACGTAGAACTCTTAATCGTAAAGTTTCATTTGTGAAAAAGTTTCTGAAAGAAATTAGTGACATCAAGAAATTATTTTTTGAGAAAACTATCTTTCGTACCTTTTCTTTGATTTCCCATCCACCCATGGCCACCCCCAATCCGTTTATTATTAATTAATACTTTCACCATGCTTAAAAGAACAAGAGGCCGGCTTCTGCTTACATTGTTGGTAACTACTGGATTAGCAGGCACGCTAAGTGACACTTCCCTGTCGCAAAAGGAACGAAGGCAAGCTATCAACCTCATCAGGAACAGCAGGAATGAAGTATTGAAAAATGTTGAAGGATTGTCACTTCGTCAAATCAAATACAAACCTACCCCAGATGAGTTTTCAATCGGTGAAATTCTGATGATCATGACGTCGGAAGAAAAAAATTGCAACGAGCAAATAAAAGCTGTTATGTCACAACCGGCTAATTCCGAAGACAGGCTGAAAATAGCACTAACAGATGCCCAATTATTAGCTAACGATAACTATACAATATGCAAAATGCAGGTTTGCACAAACAATAACACTTTACCGAAAAATCCGGCAGATGCCATTAAAAAATTTATGGCTTTACGGGACGATCAAATAAAATATATCAGAACATCAACAGAGGATTTGCGAAATCATGTCATCAAATCTTCTTCCGGATGGATAGATTGTTATCAATACCATTTATTGCTGGCAGACCGAAGCCATTATTTCGCTGAAATGGTCAACAAAATAAGATCTGCACCCGGTTTTCCCAAAAAGTAAAAAGATTAAGGGATGGTTTGAGGAACGAAAAACCTCCGCCCCGGTTTGATCAACCGGGGTTTTGTTTTTAAAAAGCTTTTTTTGAGCCGATTATTTTTTCTATCATCAGCATCTTGCCATCTTCAGTCATTCCTTCTATTACTATTTTAAATTGTTTTGTCCGGTCATTATTATAAAAGGTGATCGGGATAATTGGATTGATCCCATTGACAAAAACGACAGGATTCCAATACAACGTGATGCGATGATCGGGTTTCTTATCAGAAGCTTTGATCTTGTAATCGGGTGAATAGAATTCTTTGATGATCGAGTAACCTTTATAATTGATCATATCTCCGGAGGAAGGCAATGAGCTAAGATCCGTTCCTTTTTTTGTATAGATGGCGAGCACTCCCCCGGGTGCGTTTCCCGCGGCGCCGACAAAACTGCTGTAAACTTTGACCAATGCGATCTCATACGCAGGTATGGTTGCTATAGCATCGGCATCAGACGGTATCTCATTCAGAAATATTGTCATTGGTATTTCACCCATAGCACTTATTGTAGCTTGCTGGCGGTATTTAACTATATAACCAGGTCCTTCCGGATCATTTAATATCTGCAAACCGGGAACCCGCAACTTCAGGTAATCAAAAATATCGCGGTATGGCATCAGGTCTTCTTTAGTAAGATCCAATGTAGAATTGGCATCTCCTGAAAATAATGAGCTAACGTATTTTCCTTCGGTCTCTTCCAGGGCAGTTTTCTTTCTACCTGTGACGGTCACTCCTTCAAGCATTATACCTTCTGCTTTGATAGCAGCATTGTACTCGTCAAACATTTTTTTATCCCGGTCTGATGAAAAAATTTCGTTTAAAGAAAAATCCGTCAGGTAGATAAGTGGCAAAATGTATGTTTTGTTCAAAGAATCTCCATCCAGTTTTACATCTATGAACCTGCTTTTTTTACCTTTTATGTCCGTGATCAGGACGCGGGCACTACCAAAAAATATTATTGAATCTTTTTTAAACCTGCCTTCGGCGTCGGTATGTATCATTTCCATACTTCTGCCAGAATCGCCTGCTATGGTAAACATCAGCAGATCTTTATTGGCAAATGGTTTCTTTGTTCCTTCTAAACTTATTTTTCCTGATAAAGCAATATATCCCTGATCAGAATATTTTTTTGCAGATAAAGGATTTTTCAGGAGCTCATCCCATTTAAACCGGCGCCACCCGTTTGTCATCATGACCAGGTCGAGAGCATTTTGTACCGAGTCGTTCGTCGCAGAAAAATAATAGGCCGGATCATGCACATATCCTTTCAGGTCAGAAGTAAGCAATAGCCCTGAAAAAATATTTTCCTGTCTTACAGGATGCAGATCAAAAACAGGATCGGAAACAGATATGGAAAAACTGCCCTTTACAGTATCCTTTAATGAAAGAGTAAAATGATTTTTTTCGCGATCGGAAAAATTTATCGTATCGGGTAAAATATCACCTTGCTGGACATATTCTTTATTATCAACAAACGTCAACCGCTCCGCAATCGGCAAACCATCTTTATTAAAAACTGTAAGTTGCAAAATGCCAGATGAAAATTTTTCAGCCGGAATAATGCCCGTTATTTCATCGCCATCCTGTTTGCACATTTTTTTGAAAACCACATGATGCTGCATCTGGCCGATGATATACGATGCCTTGAACGCCGGATTGTCATTGCGCTGAAGTATTTCGAATGATTTGGTCACCCCGGCGCTGATCACCCTGAAGACAATTCCTTTTACCGTTTGTTGTGGGAGAGGATATTTTTTTCCGGAAGTATCATCCTTTAATACTGCATAGTAATTATCGTTTTCTGCTGCCGTCAGATCGAAGAAACCCATACCGTCATGAAAAGAAGTAAACTCTGCGACGTTCGCTCCCTTTTCATTTTTGACAATGCCGCTCACAGCAACAGGCGATCCATTTTCGTCAATAGCTTTATAGGCGATTGAATTTGACAAGTCGGTAACAAAATTTCCTCCTTCGGGAAAAAAATCGATCATTATAGCCCGCTGTCTCTTTACAATTTCAGTTTCAGTATTTTTTATTTTACTGAAAACAAAGAATTTTCTTTTATAAATAAAATCAGGATCATGGTTCAGCATCGTAGCAGTATATGCTCTCAGGATATATGAACCTCCGGGTAAAGTATCAGGCAATTCGACCTGACCACGAGTGAATCCATTAAACACAGGAAGAACCTGGCGGCTTACCATAGACGAGGATGCATTTAATAATTCAACAAATAAAGTAGTGCTTTTATTATCAGGTAGAAAATCAGAATATAAGTATACTTTAAACCATATAGTTTGGCCAGCTATGTAACCGCTTCGGTCAAAATGAAAATAGATCTTTTCGATCGGATTTGCCTCAGCCCATTGGTTCAAAATTTTTTCAGGTTGCTGCGTATATCCTTTGTAAAAAATAAATACAACGGCTATAGCCGCAAATACTGACTTAAGCATAATTATTGCCTGTTACAGGCATGAAATTAACTACATGAAACTGAACCAACAAAATACCGGGTATAATGTTCCTTTAAAAAAGATAAAATACTATTGCATAAGCAAAGGGATATTTTTAATTTTCAAGTCTTAATTTTACTTATGAAAAAACTCTTCCCGACCCTTTGCATGATTATGTTGCTGTCAGGATGTAAAAAATCAATAGAAAATGCAAAAGAAGACCTCGTTATAAAAGCAATGACGGACGGTCAGTGGAGTGTTACAAGTTTTACGCAAAATGGCTCAGACATTACCACCAATTTTACAGGTTATAAATTTCAGTATTACAGCAATAAAACAGTTGACGCTATCAAAAATGGTATTGTAGAAAAAACAGGCACATGGGATGGCCAGGCATCTACAATGACCACATGGGCCAATTTCACAAGTGCTGTTCCTCCATTGAGTCTGATTAACGGAAGCTGGCATATTGAAAATAATAGCTGGACCTTCGTTGTCGCGACACAAACATCTGGTGGCGAAACGAAAACAATGAGACTCGACAAGCTGTAACCTGACATATTTTTTGATTGAGTTGCATCATTAAAATCCGTCCATCCTTTTTAAAACATACCTCAGAATTCAATGTCCTGAACAACCATGTGGCTGTATAGCCCGATTTGACCAGTTTGTAAATCCTTAGGAATGATTGTTGCAGCTTAGCGAAGCGGATAATTCCTATTTTAAATCCAAGACACTGAGGACTTTTTTATATACTACTCTTACGAGAACTTTTTTTGTCTTCGTATTAATCCTGACTGGAACTATATATGTTTTTGGGCAGAGCCCCGTTGCAAATTTCACAGCAAATGTTACATCTGGATGTGCTCCTCTCACGGTGACTTTCACAGATCAATCAACGGGTAATCCAACTGTCTGGAATTGGGAGTTCAGTGATGGCACACTTTCGAGCGTACAGAACCCGGTAGTCACGTTTAGTACCCCGGGCACTTATTCTGTCAAGCTTGTGGTAGTAAATTCTGTCGGAATCGCCGAACTTGAAAAAATTAATTACATCACTGTTTTTGAATCGCCTATTGCCAGTTTCTCAACAAACATTTCATTAGGTTGCGCACCAGCTACCGTTATTTTTACAGATCATTCCACTACACCGACAGGATCCATTACGAACTGGGACTGGAATTTTGGAGATGGCGCTACTTCCACACAGCAAAACCCCTCACATTCATTTAACAGTCCGGGATTTTACTCGATCACACTTACTGTGACAAGCAGTAATGGATGTAAGAAAAGCGCCACGTATGATAATTATATCAGAGTTTTGAGCGGGATCACGACAGATTTCGATTATGCTTTTACCACGTCTTGTATGGCGCCCATCACCGTAAATTTTCAAAACCAATCAAACGGTCCGGGAAACGTAAGCTATACATGGGACTTTGGTAATGGCCAAACTTCAACGTCTCAGAATCCAACAGCAACTTACAATATTGCGGGCAACTTTACTGTTACATTGAACACCCAAAGCGACCTTGGGTGTGTCGGTTCGATTCAAAAAAATATAACCATAACAACCACCAATACTGATTTTATTGCCCCGGCAAATATTTGTTTGAACGTCCCGGTAGTTTTTCAAAATAACTCCTCATCATCACCCATTTCATCGTATTGGAATTTCGGAGATGGAACTTTTTCTGCCCAGGTTAATCCGTCAAAGACGTTTCTCACTCCTGGCACTTACAATGTTACCTTGGTAAATCAATACGCTAATTGCATTGACTCGGTGACAAAACCTATAACTGTATTTGATAGACCGGTTGTTGATTTTACCGTTGATGACAGCACTTCCTGTAGAGCACCTTTTAATGTTCAATTTTCCGATTTGACCGCAGGAGCGGTATCATGGCAGTGGGATTTTGGAGATGGCAACACTTCAACACTGCAAAACCCTTTACATGTATATAATAGTTTTGGAAATTATACTGTCTCACTGACAACAACAACTTCTGGCGGATGCAGCAATACAATTAGCAAACCATCTTATATACAAGTTCAGCCAGTTTCTATCTCACTGAATGTCCCTGCCGGGGGATGTATTCCTTTTACTTATATTCCCCAGGCTACTCTTCAATCTTTAGATCCGATAACGTCTTATCAATGGGATCTGGGGGAACCGGGCGCTGTATTTAATGTTCAAAATCCTCCTCCTTATATATACACAAATGCAGGAAGCTATACTATATCTCTTACAGTTACAACAGCCAGTGGCTGCGTACAAACAGTAAGTATTCCAGGTGGTGTATTGACAGGTGTGCCGCCGACAGTGAATTTTACTTTTAACCCGGTAAATGCGTGTGCAAGCGACACAATTTCTTTTTCAAATACTTCGGTGACTACACCGGGGGCTGCCGTTACTTATTTATGGAATTTCGGAGATGGCGGTACCTCTGTTTTACAAAACCCTCAACATGTTTTTACAGATACGGGAGCTGTTACTGTTACTTTAATTGTTTCAAACAATCGTTGTGTTGATTCAGTAAAACAAATATTGCAGGTCAAACCCCCTGTAGCTTTATTTAATTATACAGTGGACTGCAATACGCACTTCGTTACTTTCAAAGATAGCAGCCTTGTAGATCCTGCAACGCTTCCACTTACTTATTTGTGGCAAATGGGTGATCCCGCTAATACACAGTTTACGGTTCAAAATCCGCCCCCTTTTCTTTATCCAGGTCCGGGAGTTTATAACGTAACACTAACTGTAACAAATGGCCCATGTTCTTATACAACAACCAATGCGGTAACTATTGCAAATGAACCAGCTGATTTTACTGTCAGCAGAAACCCGGTATGTAAAAATGAAGTTTTTACTTTGACCGCAATAAACAGTAGCACTGCAAATATTGTTAGTTATTCATGGTCGGTAGGTGGTACAACTTTGCCAGGTAACAGCAGGTCAATAAGCTATAGTTTACCTGCTACTGGCGTCTATGATGTTACATTGACGATAACAGATATTAATGGATGTACTACTACGAAGACGTTGCCGAATTTTCTTACAGTTAACGGACCCTCGGCGAATTTTATTCCCGCATCTCCGGGAGGTTGTCTTAATAAGATGGTCACGTTTAACGATATTTCGTCACCACCAGGATCTATAGCAAATTGGAATTTTTATTTCGGCGATGGGTCACAACAGAATTTTTCCAGTCCTCCATTCAGTCATACGTATTCTCAATTGGGTGGATACTATGTCTCTTTGATCGTAACTGATATTGCCGGTTGCTTCGGATTCTTACACCTTACCCTCAAAATTATTGGTCACCAGGCCTGTTGCTGGATTTAAAGCTGACACATTTTATTGTCCAGGATCAGCGCTTCAATTTACGGACAGTTCATCTGGAGTGGGTTTAACTTACCTATGGAACTTTGGTGACGGAAATTCGTCAATTATAAAAAATCCACAGAATGCTTATCCTTCCGGAGATGGCACCTACAGTGTCAAATTGATAATAACGGACACTTCCGGTTGCAAAGACTCTGTAACTAAAAACAATTATATTAAGATCCGGACTCCCAAAGCCGCTTTTGCTATCAGGGACACCATAACGATTTGTCCGCCGTTGCTTACGAGTTTTACTTTTCACGGAAGTGATTACCAATCTTTTCTTTGGGACTTTGGTGATGGCAATCAATCCACGCTTCCTAATCCCACCCATTTTTATAGTGCCCACGGAACCTTTACTCCGAAATTATATGTGCAAGGGCCTGGCGGGTGCATTGATTCGGCTCAGTCGACAGTAACCATATACGATGGGAGTGATATACAGTTGACTTACGGACCCATTACGTCCGGATGTAACTCTCTAAATGTTGATTTTAATCTAGTCCTGCCATCCGGGTTCAAGTTTATTTTTTATTTTGGAGATGGCGCATTGGATACATCCGGCAGAACGACCTTAAGTCATTTTTATTCCAGGCCGAGTTTTAGCCTTCCGGCAGTGGTCATATATGATACTATTTCGGGATGTGTTATCGGTAAATATGGTACACAGCAAATAAATGTCCTGGGTGCTATCCCGCTCTTTGGAATGAATAAATCGGAATTCTGTGATAGCGACTCTGTGATCTTTAAAGATTTTACCACAAAAAATGAACCCATCATTTCCAGAGTATGGGATTTTGGCGACGGTAGTACTTCCGGTGTTCAAAATCCAACACATAATTTTACCCAGCCAGGAACCTATATTGTGACATTAAATATAACCACGCAAAGTAACTGCAGCAGCTCATACCAGGATACCGTTTTCGTTTATCGAACTCCTCAACCCTCGATCATTGGCAAAGACACCATTTGTATAAACACTAATGAAGTATTTAATGGAATGATTATGATTCCTGACAGTGTTACTATATGGCAGTGGAGTTTCGGCAATGGACAAAACGCCAGCAGCCAAAACATTACTACAAATTTCTCTTCTCCTGGAGATTACACAATTCAGTTAACCACCTTGAACAAGCTTGGATGCAGCAATACAACCACAAAATTAATTTATGTAGCGCCACCTCCAACAGCTGCACCTGTTCAGAATCCGATTACCATTAATGTAGGAAGTGGCACCGACCTTTTAATGGATTATACCGGCAACATCACTTCTTATACCTGGACACCGACAACACAACTAAACTGCAATAATTGTCCTACGCCTTTTGCCAGCCCAAAATTTAATACGACCTATACTGTTAAAGTAGCTGACAGATACGGATGCATTAACCAAAGCGACATAAACGTAGTTGTGCTATGCAATAAAATAAACTATTTTATACCCAATACATTTTCTCCTAACGGTGATGGACAAAATGATATTTTTTATCCAAGGGGTACGGGGCTTTTCAGGATAAAATCAATGTTGATCTTTGACAGATGGGGTGAAGTTGTTTTTGAAAAAAAGGATTTTCCCCCAAATGACCCATCGTCCGGATGGACCGGATATTTTAAAGGCCGAAAAGCAAGCCCGGATGTTTACATCTATTTGATAGAAATCTTATGCGATAATAATTCTGTCGTTCCGGTAAAAGGAAACATAATGCTTTTGCGATAAACAGATGCAATTGAAAAAAAGAAAATATTATCTGTTGATATACTTGCTTTGTACGCAGATCGTGCCGAAAGCACAGGACATTCATTTCTCACAGTTTTTTGAAACTCCCCTTTTGAGAAACCCAGCGCTTGCCGGAATTTTCACAGGTGACTTTCGGTTGCAAATGGTTTATCGCGATCAATGGAGAAGCGTAACCGATGGATATAAAACGGGATCGTTGAATGGAGAATATAAACTCCCGATAGGAAAGGCAGACGATTTTTTGACTCTCGGTGGACAGTTTTTATTTGACAGGGCAGGCACCGCGGCCTTAACGCAAATCAGCATCTTGCCTGTGTTTAATTATCATAAATCGCTTAGCGGTGAACAAAACAGGTACCTTTCACTTGGCTTTATGGGAGGTGTTGTTAATAGGAATTTTGACCGCAGCAAGATCACAACTGACAATACATATTCCGGTGGTACAGATGGTGAACCTGTTGTTATTCCCCATTATACATACCTTGACGGAAGTGTCGGATTGAGCTACAATTCTAATCTCACATCCGACCCGGATGATAATTTTTATTTGGGGGCAGCATACCATCACTTTACTAAACCCAAAAATGGTTTTTTTCGCGATCCTTCCATTCAATTAAATCCAAAATGGGTGGCCTCGGCAGGATTTCGATTTGGTGTCAACGAATTTTCTTATGTGACAATACAAGTTGACCACTCCATACAGGATAAATACCAGGAAACACTTGGTGGTGCTATGTATGGGATGAAGATCGGGCCCGATGCTGATAATCCATCTTACATATTACATGGAGGTCTCTTTTTAAGGTGGAGTGATGCACTGATACCGGTTGTTAAAATAGATCATTCAGGTTTTTCATTTGCTTTTAGCTACGACGCGAATATCTCAAGGCTTAAACCGGCCAGTCTTGGAAGGGGTGGATTTGAGCTATCAATTTCTTATATCGGCTTTTCCAAAAAACATGACCGCTTCACCATGAATTCAATTCTTTGTCCTCGATTCTGATAAAATTTTAAACAAAATATTTTGTTAATGAAGGCAATTTACCACGTATAAATACCTGATTTACAGAAGGCCCTATATTTTTCTGGCAAATGCTTTGTATATTTAGAAAAATCAATCTATTATTGAAAAATAAAAGTAAATTTGTTTCGTTGAGACGATTTCTACCCATACTATCATTTATTCTCTTTACCGCCGTCTTGGCAAATGGTCAGGACAACCGTATGCCGGCTTCTGAGATTCAGGCAAAAGTTTTAAAAACATACCCCAATCCCGCTACAACTTATATTGTCTTTGACTTTCAGAAAGGATACGAAAAAGGATTGACTATCGTAGTCTATAATTTTTTAGGCAGAAAAATGTATGAAAATCCGAATGCGTCTGAAAAAACTACCTTGACGCTTACCGATTTTAACCGCGGTATTTATATTTACCATGTCACTGATCAAAGCGGAAAGGTGATCGATACGGGAAAATTCCAGGTGTCCCGCTAATTTTTCTTCAACTTTATTCACTTAAATGACCTGGATAATCAGGAACTTCAGGTATTGTGTGTTTTCCATTTGCCAAATAACCGGATGATCGGGCGATTGAGTTTGAAAAACAACCTGGCGGATTTTTCTTCTTGCGTCTTTGGCTGCCATTTCAATTATCTCCTTAAACAACTCAGCATTTACAAGATTAGTGCAGGAGGAAGTAACTAAGAAACCTCCCGGCCTGATCAGTTTCATTCCCCGCAGATTGATTTCTTTGTAGCCCGTAATTGCTTTCTGTATAGTCTCGCGGCTTTTTGTGAATGCAGGTGGATCCAGCATTACTACGTCATATTGTTTGCCTTCTTTTGACCATTGCTTTAAAACATCAAAGGCGTTGGCTGTCTCAAACCTGCAGATATCCTGCACCCCATTTAATTCCGCGTTTCTTTTTGCTTGTAGCACCGCATTTTCTGAAATATCCAACCCAAGCACCGATCTGGCGCCATAATATGCCGCATGTATCTCGAAAGTGCCGGTATAGGTGAAGGCCCCCAAAATCTCGCACCTTTTGCGATACGCTTAATCGCACGTCGATTATCCTGTTGGTCGAGAAAATAACCTGTCTTCTGCCCATTTTCAATATCAACATGAAATTGCAATCCATTTTCGTTAATAAGGATCTTTGTGGCAAATGGCGCGGACAAAAAGCCCTTTTGTTGCGGCAAGCCTTCCAGCTCCCTTACAGGCACATCATTTCTTTCATATATGCCTTTTGGCTGAAATATCTTATTAAGAGCATTTACTATGGCAGGTTTCCATACATCAATACCTAAAGCCAGCGTTTGAATAACAAAATAGTCATTGAACTTATCGATGACAAGCTGGGGAAGAGAATCAGCTTCGCCAAAGACGAGCCTGCAATTCTCTGTATAGCCTAATTTTTTCCTGTATTCCCAGCATTGAAGAATACGATCATAAAAAAATTGTTCATTAACCTGGTCATTTTTTTCCCGTGTTAGCAGCCGGATTATGATTTGTGATTTAGGGTTAACATAGCCTTTACCAATAAATTTATTATCGTATGTGAATACTTCTCCTATTTCGCCTCCACTTACCTCCCCATGAATTTTTTCTACTTCATTATTAAATATCCATGGGTGGCCATTAACAATACGTGGGGATATCTTCTTCCTGAGATTGATCTTGATCATGGTTCAAAAGTAATCATTTGCAATGCATACCTTCTTTACGGTATTGCCGGGAAAAATTTTTATATTACTTTTAAGATCACAACGAACCAGGCATGAAAACGACCACCAGAGCAGTTTGTTTGCTATCATTACTTGTCGTTATTGCCTCGTGCCATACGATGAACACTACGCAATCTACCGTTGTAAAAAAATTTGCAGGTTCAGCCAAAGAAGTTTCCGATCTGCCTTATAAGATCCTTTACAGTTATTATTCGATCAAATTCAAAAGAAAACAATTACTCCCCGAAAACTATCTTACCGGGGATACGACAAAGGAATATCTTGACTCACTTCCGGCAGAAGTAATTGCAACTATAGATGAAATGAGAGATGATTACTACACAAATCTTAAAGTCGCGGATAAAATAAAAACAGTTTACCAACTATTAACGACGTATATAAACTCTTTAGAAATTCTTGCAAGTGACAAATATGCCAAAGACTTCGAAAAAAAGTCAGCAGAAATGGGGAAAAAAATGAGCGGCCTTATTTCAGGTTTTAATGCTTCGTCGGGAAAAAAGATCACATTGCCTATGAATCCTGTTGATTGGCTTACTTCCCTGGCCACCATGCACGGCCGTACCAAACTAAAAACGATGCAGGCAGCTTTCCTGAAAGATTACATAAACCAGGCTGATACATTTGTGCAGACCATTAACCGGAACTACCAGGAAATACAAATGCCTGATATGATCGACTGGTTCAAAGATGAAAAAAATGCCCTCCGCGAACAGTTCAAACGAATTGTTTCAACCTATCTTCAAAATCTCAGCCGCCATCCGGAATATGCGACTACCAGTGTGGCTATAGAATTTTACTCTAAGATAAACCCGGTCTATTATGAGCTCACGGATGAAATTTATAAGAACGAAGAATTGATCAAGCAAACAAGTTTTTTGATGAATAATCTTGCTGTCACCCACAGAGCGATGACAACCATGTTTGATAATAATACTAACTGGATAAGTGTAACAGAGGAAGTAGATGGAATAGTAGAAAAATTATTTATTCTGAAAGACCTTTTCAGTAAAGAAGGACAGGAAAAATTTTCTTATTATAAAAACTTTATAATGCAAAATGAAAACTCTGTTAAAAATATTATTATTAAGCACTAGCCTTTACAGTTGTAATAGTATTGGCGAAAATAATTCTGTAGATGAAAAAAGTGATTCATCTAATGTAATGATGCCCCCTGACTCAGTATCAAAAAATAATAACGGAGCCGCAAATTTTCCTGATCCTTCGAATCTGGAAAATGAAACAGCCCGCAAGATCACGGAAGCCCTTCTCTCATCCAAACAAGAGATCACCCTGTTGCGTGCTGAAGTCAGCGATTCGCTGACAAGATCTGATTTGGATCCTCAAAAAAGATCTCTTTTTTCAAAAACCATAAGACAACTGGAGGCCAGTGCTGATCTCGTCAATAAACAGCTTGAGGAAATTCTCGTCGGGGATCTAAAGGACAGCCGCGAAAAACTTGGGGAAATTGTAAAGAAAATGAAAGGCTCGGAAAAAGAGTTAGGTGCAATGATTGAAAAACTAGATAAAATAACCGGCTATATGCAGGTGGCGGGTACGCTTATGCAGTCGCTGCTGCCTGTACAAGCAACACCGGTTTCTTCGAAAAGCGCGAAGTAAAAATAGCCTTACTTCATATTCCTGCCGCAGCGGCATTTGCTGAGTTTTTACCCGTCATTTTGTCCCGGATTATCCATTGGCAATATTCTTGACAGCCTTACCTTTGCACACAATTTTGAAAAAATGGCAGAAAAAGATACAAAGAAAGCAAGAAGCCTGAAAAACAGGCATGATATTGACATTAATAGCAGATGAAAGCCTTAGTGGCATCCCACTGAATGAATCTATCGAGAAGATTCCCGAGTTGGAAAAACTGAAAGCAGAACTGGAAGAAGCAAAAGACAAATATCTCAGAAAAGTAGCCGAATTTGAGAATTTCAAAAGAAGAAATGCCAAGAGAAAGAATCGAGCTAATCCAGACAGCGGGCAAAGAAGTGATTACTGATATGCTGGATGTATTGGATGATTGTGACCGGGCACAAAAACAAATAGAAACCAGTGATGATATAAAAGCAGATCAAAGAAGGTGTTATGCTTGTGTTTAATAAATTCCGCAATATTTTGCAGGCAAGAGGATTAAAAGCAATGGAGACGATGCATAAAGAATTCGATCCTGATCTGCATGAGGCTATAACAGAAATTCCCGCATCTTCCGAAGAATTAAAAGGTAAAGTAGTAGATGAAGTAATGAAAGGATATTATCTTAATGATAAGATCATCCGCCATGCAAAAGTTGTAGTAGGAAAATAATTAAGCCGTGAATCCTGTTTAAATACAGAATCCATATTAAAAGAAAGCTAAGAGGTATTATGTCAAAAAGAGATTATTACGAAATACTTGGAGTTCAGAAAAGTGCTTCAACCGATGAGATCAAAAAATCTTACCGCAAAGTGGCCATGCAATATCATCCTGATCGCAACCCGGGAGATAAAGCAGCAGAAGAAAAATTTAAAGAAGCCGCAGAAGCTTACGAAATATTAAGCTGATACGGATAAAAAAGCGCAATATGATCGCTATGGTCATGCAGGCGTAAGCGGAAACGGACGTGGCGGATTTCAGTGGCGGTGGAATGAACATGGAAGATATCTTCAGCCAGTTTGGTGATATTTTCGGAGATGACCTTTTTGGAAGTTTTTTTGGCGGCGGACAGACGTGGCCGGGGAGGCACAACGCAGCCGCGGAGTAAGAGGAAGTAATCTTCGCGTCAAATTAAAACTGAATTATGAAGAGATTGCAAAAGGTGTTACAAAGAATATTAAGGTAAAAAAATATATTGCCTGTAATACCTGTAGTGGCAGCGGAGCAAAAGATAAAGGTAGTGTGCAAACCTGTGGCACATGTGGTGGCAGCGGCCAGGTGAGAAGGGTGCAAAATACTTTTCTAGGACAAATGCAAACGGTAACTACCTGCCCAACCTGTAATGGTGAAGGTACAACTGTAACCGCAAAATGCGCATACTTGTAAAGGAGAAGGAAGAGTATATGGAGAAGAAACAGTAAGCATTGATATTCCCGCCGGCGTTCAGGAAGGAATGCAGCTTAGTATAAGTGGAAAAGGTAATGCAGGTGAAAGAGGCGGATCATCTGGTGATCTTATTATTCTGATCGAAGAAGAAGCAGCATAAAGAATTGCAGCGTGAAGGATTGAATGTGGCTTATGATCTGCATATTTCTTTTACTGATGCTGTATTTGGTACACAGATAGAAGTGCCCACTATTGATGGTAGCGCAAAAATAAAAATACCTGCAGGCACACAAAGTGGAAAGATATTCCGGCTTAAAGGAAAAGGGTTTCCTGCTGTTAATTCTTATGAAAAAGGAGACCAATTGATCCATGTAAATATATGGACCCCGCAGAACCTGACTTCCGAAGAAAAGGCTTTATTGGAAAAACTCAGTCACTCGCAAAATTTTAAACCCACATCCTGATAAAAATGAGAAAGGATTTCTTCGATAAAATAAAAGAAATGTTTTCTTAGCAACCTCGAATCATTGAGAAGTATTGTCTCACTTTTTCTTTTTTGTTTTTGTATATAGAATTTTTGCCTGTTGCACAATGTTGAGAAATTCCTGCTGAAGGACGTCTTTACTGTCTACTGAAGACGTAGCCCTGGTAACAATATCATTCCACGATAGATTTTTTATAAAGGGCGAATAGCGGAGCATAGAACCAAACATAGCCACTGCGGCGGAGAACCGGTAACTTTTTTCAGCTTTATCAAAAGGTATGATATCCAAATTGCTACTGTGACTGAACCGGTAATTAACGGAATCGTTGGGATATTTGTATTCAAGATGTACTTCGGCAAATTTTTTTCCGAACCGCAGAACTAATTGCTTCTTTATTCAGAACTATTTCAAAAACACTGATTACCGATTGACCGGAACCAATCTCCCCGCCTTCAATCACAGATAAAGAATCAGTCAGGGCGCCTACTTTGTTATCATAGCCTATCAGCCTGTATTCTTTCACATATTCAGGGTTAAATTCTACATCCATATATACATCGTCTGCCACTGCATATAATGTCTGCGTAAACTCTTTCATCAATACTTTCTCAGCTTCTTTAAAATTGTCGAGATAAGCAAAATTGCCATTACCTTTTTTTGCCAGCGTCTGTATCTTGGAATCTTTATAGTTTCCCATTCCCACTCCAAGACAGGTAAGATAAATACCTGATTCCCGCTGTTGCGATATCAATTCATCCAATTCTTTTTCTGATTTCAATCCCACATTAAAATCTCCATCAGTGGCTAATATCACACGGTTATTGCCTCCTTTAATAAAATGATTCCTTGCAACACTATAGGCGATTCTTATGCCTGATTCGCCAGGAGTGGAACCACCGGGTGTCAATTCATCTATGGTTTTTAAAATGGTGTCTTTTTCAGCTCCACTGGTTGTATTTAACATAACTCCAGTCACCCCACCATAAACAACAATAGCAACCGAATCTTTATGCCCGCAGATTATTAACCAGCAGGCGAAAAGCAGATTTCAGCAAAGGCAGGCGATTGGTCATATCCATCGAACCGGAAATATCAATCAAAAAAACAAGATTACTCTGGGGCAACGTATCCAGATCTATTTTCTTAGAAGAAAGATTGCAATAATATAGTTGGTTCTCCGGATTCCAGGGACAGGAAGTTATTGTTGTTTTAATATTGAAAAGGTCTTTGCCGGGTGGCTCATAATAATCCAGGTTAAAATAATTAAGCATCTCTTCGATTCTAACTGCATCAGGAGGAACCATTGAGTTAAGCGTGATAAATCGCCGGATATTGCTATATGAAGCTCTGTCAACATTAAGGGACATTCCGGTATTGGGAAATTTTTTCGCATCCACAAATCTGTTCTCTACAATACTGGCATAAGTTTCATCCCCGGTAAACCAGTTTCTCTGATCATCCTTGCGCATATTTTTGATCAGTGATGATAATTTATCCCGTCTTACATTAGTAACTGATGCAGGCAATAGTTTCAATTTTACATTTAGATAGTTTTCCGCATCCGCAATTATTAATTCTGATTTATAACCATCCAGGGAAAAGCTGAAGGTATCTACCTGTTGATTTGAGATGATACCAAATGTACCGAAGGTTCCTGTCTTATAAACATACCCGGTCCGGGTATTGAGAATGGTGACATTTTGTAACGCGTTGCCCGATTCATCTTTTACTTCGCCCCTTATATAATATTGCTGAGATAAGGCGAATGAACTGATAAGCAAGCAAATCAATATATTGCAGGTGATCTTCAACGGGATATTTTATTCTCAAAAATTACAAAAAAAGCCTGACAAAGCGTACTAAAGTTAGATCAATTGATAAATCTCCTTCAGATTGCGGCCTAACCCATCATAATCCAGCCCATAACCAACGACAAATTTATTAGGTATATTAAAGCCGATGTAATTCAATTCCAGCGGATATTCAGTGGCTTCTGGTTTATGCAACAAAGTAGCTATTTTAAGAGATTTGGGCTGCTGGTGAAGTAATTTGGGAAGAAAGTTATGAAGTGTTTTGCCGGTATCTACTATATCTTCAACAATAATTACTTCTCTTCCAAACAGATCATCTTCCAATCCGATTGAAGTAACTACGTTACCTGATGATTTCATACCCTTTATAGGAAGCGAGTTTGATAAAGCAAAGTTCCGCCTCGATAGTAAGATGCTTGAACAGATCGGAAGCAAACATAAAAGAGCCATTCAATATCGCAATAAAGAGTGGCCTTTTGCCGGAATAATCTTTGTTGATTGCGGCGGCCATTTCTTTCACTTTTTGCAGAATAGTTTCTTCCGAAAGATAAGTTTCAAAGATTTATCATGCACGGTGATTACAGCCATATAAATGCTATTTATAGATTCTGAGTTGCTGACCTGTTTTCAGATCAAAGCTGGTTAACTGGTTCCATTGGACAAGATCATCAATCTTCACGTTGTACTTTTTTGAGATAGAGTAAATAGTTTCTTTGGGCTGGACGGTATAGGAGATTGTTTCCTTTGTTATGCCTGGTGTTTGTGGTAATCTTCCTGCTACAGCATTTTCATTTTTTCCAAAAACGGTAGTATTATTTTTTGCCAATTCGGGTCTCACTGGTGCATTTGATCGTAAATACAATTTCTGACCAACGGCAGGCTGCATATATTTTCTAATTGATTATACTCTAGCAAAGACTCAGCTCTTATTGCTTCCGCTTGTGCAATATCATACAATGTTTCCCCCGTTTTTACCACATGAAATTCATTATTCCCTGTTTTTCGTTTACGCTGCAGATAGATAAGTTGATCACTGAGTAACTCTTCCTGTTCTGTCATATCATTAAATTCAAATATCCTGGACAGAGGAATATTATATTGTTGAGCTATAGAGAGAAATGAGGTTCCTTTTTGCACATAAATAACTTTTGTCTCATTGATCTTGAATTCCCCCCGGATACTGCGGCGCTACGCACGACATTTGGCTCTGATCTCGCTTCTTTTATTTCCTGCCGTTTTCAACGCATCTGCTACAGGAATAATTTCATTATCTGTTTTTATCCGCAGAGTATCTTTGCCAAAATTTCTCATTTCCGGCATTTTACCCAATGCAATCAACGTATAATCCTGCAAGATGATAATCTTCAATCAGTTTAATAATTATCTGTGGATATTTTGGGTTAGTTGCATACCCGGCATTTTTTAAGACCATAAGCCCAGTCCGCATAATCCAGCGGATCAAGTTTGAACAAAGAAGCATACCGCTGACTTCCTTTTAAAAAATCAGAATGATCTCGGTAAGAATCCAACGGTGAATCATATTTACGAAAACATTCACCTCTTGCATCATCATCATGTGTAACGGATTCGCCTGTCCAGTTTGACTTACATTTTATACCAAAATGATTATTTGATTTAAGTACCAGGTCACTGGTTCCGGCCATTGTTTCATGAATGCCCTGTGCCAGTTTGATGGATGCCGGAACACCTGTTCGCTGCATTTCTTCAATAGCCAGATCCTTATAAGTATTAATATAATCCTGAATTATTGTCTTCATTTTGTGCTGGGCAATAAATGCTGTAAACAGTAAACAACAACAAGAATATCTTCTATGTTTTGCATGGATATAATTATTATAGTTTCCGGATCAGGTAAAGTCCGTCCCGGAGGGTCAAAATTACTTTTTCAATATCTTTTCTTTCCTTTATAAACTCATTAAATGCCTTAATGCCTTTTGCACTTTTTCCTTTTAGTTTTCTTCCAGCACCTCGCCATGAAAGAAAATATTATCTGCTAAAATAAACCCGTTTTGCCGAACCCTGGGTAAAACAAGGTTAAAATATTCAATATAAGCAGGTTTATCAGCATCAATAAAGACCAGGTCCCATGTTTCATTCAGGTCAGGAATGATGTCCAACGCATTTCCGGTGTGTGAAATTATCTGGTCAGCATAAGAAGAGCGGTTAAAAAATGTCTCTGGCTACTTCAGCATCTTCCTCCCTTAAATTCAATAGTATGTAGTTGTCCATCTGCTGTCAAGGCCCTTTGCAAGACATAAAGCGCTGTAACCGGTAAATGTGCCGATTTCAAGAATACGGCTTGGTCGTATCATCCAGCTGAACATTTCAAGCACTTTCCCTGCAGATGGCCGCTGAGCATCTGCGGATTCGCGTTGGTGATGCTGTAGGTAGCATTGACCTCTTTTAACAGTTCATCTTCCTCAGAAGAAAAATGTTCCGCATAGATTGCTGAACTTCTGGATTAATAAGTTCCACTTAATTTTTTTTAGGATAAAAAAACTATGCTATACTTTCTGAGTCGCCATTTTGTCTCTGCTGTTGTTTTTTTAGAAATAAGCAACAACCCGAGAAAAGTAGCAATCCATTATAAATAAGAAGTTCGTAACCAATCTTGAAATCCCCGAAAATAGACCTGGAGAGATCTTTTATACCATTTATCCAATCGCCATCCAGTTTAAATTGTTTCTGATACCATTCAATATTATTGATAAAATCAATTCCCCAGATCAATAAAGGCGCTATCAGGCAAACATAAAGCGCAAGCCTGTCTTTGATATTTCTTTTGGTAAGAATCCCAAATGCAAACAATCCCAGCAATGGCCCATAGGTAAAACCGGCCACTTTCAATATTACATCAATGATGGATTTATTATCCACCCATTTAAAGCCCATCACCACGAGGAAAAATACAAACGCAAAAGTAAAGTGCACTGTCATTCTTATACGTCGTTTTCTTCTTTTCATCCCAGTCTATTCTTCTTTTCATCCCGAGCATATCAATGCAAAAAGAAGAAGTAAGCGCCGTTAATGCTCCATCTGCACTTGGAAATAATGCTGATATAAGCCCAATGACAAAAATGACGGAGACGGCTGCCGGCATATAATGCAATGCAATAGTTGGAAAAAGATCATCGGCAGGCACATTAATTCCTTGTGTGCTTCCATACATATACAGCAGCCCGCCCATGAACAAAAACAAAAAATTTACAACAACAAGTATGATAGTAAAGGTGATCATATTTTTTTGTGAATCCTTAAGATTGCGTACACTTATATTTTTTTGCATCATTTCCTGGTCAAGGCCGGTCATGGTTATTGTAATGAACATTCCTCCTACGATCTGTTTAAGAAAAAAACCGGAACTGTTCACATCGGTATTAAAGATCTTTGTTAGTCCGCGACCCTTAACTCAGTCAATGTAGAATTGAACGAGTGCCCCATATTATTCATGATATAAATGATACAGACTACCAGGCCAACGAGCATAAAAGTAGTTTGCAGGGTATCGGTGAAAACAATGGTTTTCACGCCACCTTCAAACGTGTAGAGGAGGATCATGACCAGAATAACAAAGGTTGTAACTGCAAAAGGAATATTCATATCTTTCAGTATGAATATCTGCAGCACATTAATAACCAGATAAAGTCTTGCCGTAGCTCCCAGTACCCGCGATATAATAAAAAATAAAGCGCCTGTTTTATAAGAGATCATTCCAAATCGGTGCTGCAGGTAATTATAAATGGAAGTAAGATTCAGCTTATAATATAAAGGCAGCAACACAAAGGCAATAACTGCATAGCCGATCAAATAACCGATGACCACCTGGAAATAAGCAAAGCCGCTACCGCCGACAGTTCCCGGCACACTAACAAACGTAACTCCGGATAGAGAAGTGCCGATCATACCAAATGCTACCAGCATCCAGTTGGAACTGCGGTTGCCAATAAAGAAAGATTCATTGTTGGAATTTTTTGAAGTGTACCATGCGACCCCAAGCAACAGCGCAAAATACCCTATAACAAACGAAAACAATAAAGTACCTGACATGAACAGTATTTATATAAATATAATATAGTTATGAATTTTTGAAGATAAACAAATTTGTCTTCCTTTGCCGCAAATTTATGAAGTCAACTCCTATTCACTCATTGGCGGTTTTTTGCGGTTCTAAAAATGGCGTTACATCACTGTATATGGAACACGCCATTGAATTGGGAAAAATAATGGTTGCGCACAATATCACACTTATCTATGGCGGCGGGAATGTTGGGATCATGGGTACCATCGCTAATACGGTCATGCATAACGGCGGCAAAGCGATAGGTGTTATTCCGCAAGTGCTCGTTGAATGGGAGCGTCAGCATAATTCTCTCAGCGAGCTACTGATAGTAGACGATATGCATACCCGCAAAAAAAAGATGTATGAGCTATGCGATGCAGCTATCATTCTTCCTGGCGGCTTCGGTACGCTGGATGAAATGTTTGAAATGATAACCTGGAACCAGCTTTCTATACATGACAAGCATATATTCATTTTAAATTCCGGCGGCTATTACAATCACCTTATCGCTCATATTGAGCTGATGCAAAAAGAAAAATTTTTATACGAGGCAGCACAACAAAGGCTTGCGATCATCAATGAACCTTCAGAAATAGCCAGTTATTTTTAACTCATTTATATCTTCCCTGGAAAAGGGCGATATTAAAGCCTGCACGTATGATCGGCGTCATAGTTATTCTGCGCTGGCCTGGATTGTCGGGGTTATAATTGACGTTTACGTAAGGTGAGTTTATATTCTTTAAAACATCAAACAAAAGAGAAATGTAATAAAATGAATTTGACCCGGCTTCCCTTCCCTGCGCAAAGCCTGCACCTAGTAGAAGAGAATTAGCGCCGGTTTTGATCTTATCGTCAACATAATAAACGCTTCCCGGTGCGGCAATATATTTCAGCGTACTGAAATTATGCTCGAATTGAGCTTGTGCAAACAAAAACGGAATGGGATATAATCGTGTAAACACTCCGGGACCATATACTGTTTGTCTGATCTTATCGTTGAACTCATTGTAGTCCCTCGCCCCGGCATACACAATATTAAATGCAAGCCCCGCATCAACCCAGTTTGCCAGTTTGTAACCAAAGATCGGGTTAGCGCCAAGAACCGTCTGTCCGTTAAAAAATGAAACGGTAACACTTCCACCGGTAAACAGGTTTTCTTTTTTGAATCCTTTTTCCTCATCATCCTGCGCCCATAAAATAGATGATAGCAGGCAGAGACTTATGATTGTTACAAACAGTTTTTTCATATTTTCAGATTGAACAGTAATTGTTTTCATTGATTAACGTCAGCGACAAATGATTAGTTTATAAAAAAAGGAAATTAGATTTTCTTTAGCGCATTAAATCAAATTTAAGTTAGTAAAACAAAGACTGTATTGGGTTTATTATTTCAGCCGAGATCAGATGTAAATCAATTTTTCCGATTAATATCCTGACCTGAAGGACGGACAAATCACATCATGCCTGTTACCATTAAACTTATCAAAAACCCCTTGTTTGATAAGTGAAAATTCAAATGCCCCACGGGTGTTATTATAGTTTTTGAGTGTGGATATAGTGGCATCATACGTGAAGGTGAAAGAATAATCTTTCAGTCCGATGCCGATCATTGGTATAACTGCATCGCTGCTCCTATAATACAAACCGCCAATCAGTATTTTATCCCCATCCCCTGATAAATTGTAATGTGCATTGGCGCCCATTACCCATTCATACGATTTTGCCTGCAAGGAGAAATAAGAATTTGGGTTGATGATCCATTGATCGTTTAGCTTGAAACTACCATTGACAAATGCAGTGTATCGCAATGGAATGCGGTTATCGATTCCGGGTTGTGCATTAAAGAAAGACTCCCTTGGCCGGTTGATATGAAAAGCAGAAAACCCGGCATTCAGGTATGTATTCTCATTCGGGAAATAGGCATAGTTCATTCCTGCCTGTATATCGAGGTAACTTATATTATTGTAGTCAAGCACCACGTTGGTCGGCAAATGATTGTCAAAAAAATGCCCGTCAAACTGATCAGGGAATTTGAGATTGGTAACATTGATCTGTTTGTTTGCCCAGCCAACATTGAATCCCAGGCTTAGAAGACTTGCAAGGTTCAATGTCTGGTGATAGGCAACCGAGCCATATATTTTGGTAGAAGAAAGGTTGCCGCTGCCTGCCACATCATGAAGAATAAGTCCGCCTGCACCTAGCCAGCCGTTTTCTGTTTGCATAAGCTGCATGTCCCCAAACAAGCTCATCGTTTTGTAAGGAACTGACATAATGGATGACCACTGGTTCCGGTAATTGATGCCGATACGATAGTCGCCGTCAGGAATAAAACCAGTATTTGCCGGGTTGGTACTCAGCGGAGAATTCATGAACTGGGAAAAATGCAGATCCTGTGAAAAGGCACTGGATACAAGGCACAAGGTGCCAGGGACATAAAAGGCACAAGCCAGCAATATTATTCTGTTATTGATTTTCATTTTCAACTCCCCATATTTCAAATTATCTTATTAAAGTTATATCTCCTTTCTTCGTGGCTTTGGTTCCGTCAAAAAATTCTACGTCGAGAGTATAAGCATATACGTCCATTGGCTGCACAACTCCTTTCACTTTTCCGTCCCATCCTTCAAAGCGATTATTTGTCTCAAATACCTTTTGACCCCAGCGGTTCCAGATAATGAAACGCATTTTTGCAATACCAAATCCACGTACAAAAATTTTACTGTTTACATCTCCTGTGTTGGGTGTAAAAGCATTAGGTACATCTAATGCGGGAACGACCAGGGTGTTTACCTGCTTGCAGGCTGTATCAGAGCAGCCTGCTGCATTGAAAGCAACAAGACATGCATTGAAAGTGCCGGTAGCATTATATTGATGATCCACGGGCGCCCTTGACGTCGTCATCAATGTGTCCCCATCACCAAAGAGCCATTTAAAACGTGTAGCTGTAACTGAAGACATGTTAGTAAATGTAACCGGAGTATTTTCAACCGGCGTCACGGGTATATAAGAAAAATCAGCAACCGGTTTTTCATATACAACAACAGTGAATCGTGCTGTATCGGTAATGTTGCATGTGTTCAGGTCTGTTGCTACCATTGCTATATTATAAGTTCCGGGGACGGCATATAAATTGGTCGGATTAATTGCAGTTGATGTGTTACCATCTCCAAAATTCCATTGGAACGTCTGACCGCCTGCTGAGGTGTTATTAAATACAGCGGTATAAGGAGCGCAGCCAACAGGTGGTGTTTCAAATTTTGCAACTACATTAGCTGCCACTCTCACATCAAGAGATATAGAGTCAGGATAATTACAATAAGCCGTATCCTGCATTATAAGCCAGGCTGTGTAAGTCCCCGGGCCGGGGTAGACATGACTGACACTATTAAGACCGGCGACAACCGGTGCGCTGCCATCTCCAAACTTCCACACAAATGATGTATTAAGAAATGGCCTCAATGGATCTGTGGTAGAAAGATTATTGAATTGATAATTGAAGGATTGACATGGCGGCAACTTTCCAAAATTGGCCGCCAGGTTAGCTTTCAGGTCCCCCACACGGATATTAATATACGACGTATCGCGAACATTACAACTGGTAGGATCAATAGCCACCAACATTACACGGTAGGTTCCGACAACATTGTAAGTATGAGTTTGCGTATAGCCATTGTCTGGTGCGCCAGCCGCTAAAGGACCTACGTCAGGACCACCATCGCCAAAATTCCAGATGTATTGTATAGCATTGCGCACCTGGTCTGTAAACACTACCGTGAGAGGAAAGCAACCCGCAGTGTCTGCCGGAACTCCTCCGATTGCAGACTGCACCTGGGCCCCTACCCCGGCAAGATTGAAGCTGATTTTTACCATAGCGAGATTGCATAATGCGGAAGGCGGTTTGAGTGTAGCCCATGCGCCGGGAGTAGTAGGAAAAGGAGTAGAATTTCCGTTTTCACAATCGGCGCAAATAGCCTGGTAAATGACTCCATTCTGATCAAAGCGGCTTGTACCTCCATCCACGTGATCTACAACAGGTCCATTATTTTGCCCGAAAAAGCTTGCATATAAAGGACCCGGGCCTGCTGCATTCCGGCGTAATACAAAGAAATAAAAATCCCCTCCATCCGTTGTCGACTTTATGGCGTCTGATGTCACAGGCATGCCCATCGTTCCTGCACTTTGATAGCCGTTAGACACCGTGCCGCCCCAGCCGGAGATATATACATTTTCACAGCGATCAACTAAGAATGCAGTTGGAGAAATATTGGGAATATTTGAAGGGCTACCAAATATCGTAGAATAAACATAGGCGGATAGATCCGGCTGCAATTTGGCAATGAATTGCTTGGAACCGGGATTACTATATGCAGCATTAATGATTTGCCAGGTACCCGTTGTTTGCCCCATGATATAAGGAAACCCGTTAAGGTCAAACTGGATACCGTATATCTGATCATAAGCGCTGGTGCCGATATAAGTTGAACGGATGATGTTTGCTCCATTGTTACTGATCTCAGCAACGAAACCATCGATGCCGCCATTAGAAGCAGCACCTACCGTTCCCGCCTGATTACCGGGAAAATTGGTACTTTCTGTTCCACCCGCTACAAATAAATTTCCGGATGGGGCTAGAGATAATACGTAAGCAGCGTCATTATTGTTTCCCCCCAAATAACTGGCAAATATTAACGAAGAAACATCAGGTGGGAATTTTAATACAACCCCATCCTGAAACCCTCCTCCAAAGGTTGTTTGAAAAGCACCTGGAGTAAAAGGAAAATTATTTGATTGAGTGCAGGAAGCTACATAAATATTTCCTCCGCCATCAAGGATCACTTCACTGCGACTGCCATCACCATAATTATGATCAAGAGAGCTTGCTCCACTATTATTTATAGAAATATTTACTCCATCATTGGAAGAACCACCGATCTTTTTTGAGCCGATAAGCGCCGAACCTGTAGCATTCAATTTTGTCACCACAATATCATAAGCTCCGCCTGCCGATGGATTAGTTCCTGTAATAGGATAATTCGGAGAGTTACTTCTTCCCGCCACGATAAGTTCACCTTGCGGATCTACAACCAAGCTATGCGGTTGATCATTACCAGAACCGCCGATGTAGGTGGCGTAAATCCTATTAGCTCCATTAGGAGATAATTTTATAATACCGATATCTGTAGGGCCGGGATGATCAGATGCAATCCCGCCACCATAAACCGTTTGATAAGCACCGGGAGAGACGGGAAATCCATTTGCTTCACGCACTATTCCACCACCATAAAAACTGCCGTCAGGACCATAGGTGGCTGTAAAACCCCAATTGTCAGCAGAACTTCCGGAAAAAGAACAAAATACCAGGAAAGGATCAATTACTAACGTTGCATTCGGGTCGTAGTTCTTTACATCAAATCTTACTGTATTATCTTTTACAATGTACCGGCAACTTACTTCCTTCCTTTCTTTACCATCCGACTGATAAGAATATGGATACGATTCTTTCATGTCTCCAACCGATGTACTTACAACCAACTCTTTATTTTTTACTCGCAATTCATCTGCACCTTCATATTTCAAAGCGACCTTACTGATATCTGAGCCAGGCTTAGCTATAATGTCATATTTCAGAATACCTCTATCAGTATAATACCTGACATCTACATCAGGATATACATTTTTTAGAGTAATGGCTTGGTAGATACGACATTGGCCGGCCCATTTTGAGGGGTCATTGCCAATAAAATAATTATTATAAGTCGGAATTACTTTGTCGGAAATGATCTGCATATCGGGGCTTGCTCCGATAAAGTCAACATTAAAGGCATGGGATCGCAAAACTAAATTTTCATCAGCGCTTGTTGGCTTACTTGCATTATTATGATGAATGGATTTGAACGCTTCCCAATCCTCCGGATTGTGTTGCAAAACCGTAAATCCACCGGAGCGAATAAATATGGCCCCCCCGCTTACATCACCTTTATATTTTACCCGGGAATCCCATTGGCCTTTATTCTCAATAAATTCAATATTATTATAATTCTGTGCATGCAGGACGCAAGCCGGGATTAAAAATACTAATAGGGTTAAAAATTGTCTCAGGGTTAATTTTCTTTTCATCAAGTTAACTAAAATTATCGGTAGACGCTTTGAAAACTTATGTTAAGAAATCTTGCTCCATATCACATTGCCTTTCTGTTCGTGCAGGAATTTTTTAAGCTGCAAATTTTCTGCCGAAACAAGGTCTGCATCTTTTTCTAAAACCGCAGATGCCATATTTCTTGCTACCTCAAGTACAGGCCTGTCGTGGATTATATTCGCCAGCTTAAAGTTTAAAATCCCGCTTTGTCTCGTCCCTTCGATATCTCCAGGCCCGCGCAATTCCAAATCCTTTTCGGCTATTTGAAAGCCGTTGGAAACGTTGCACATTATCCTGATGCGCTCACGGGCATCATTACCTAATTTGGACCCGGATAAAAGTACGCAATAACTTTTATCGCCTCCGCGTCCTACACGGCCACGCAATTGGTGAAGCTGTGAAAGGCCGAATTTTTCCGCACTTTCTATCACCATCACTGACGCATTTGGCACATCTATTCCTACCTCTATAACGGTGGTTGACACCATAATCTGCGTATCTCCCTCAACAAATCTCCGCATATTTATTTCCTTCTGGTCGGAAGGTTGCCGGCCATGTACCATGCTGATCCAGTATTTTGGCGCAGGAAAATATCCTTTCACAATTTCATAACCCCGCATCAAATTTTCGTAATCCATTTTATCGCTTTCTTCTATCAACGGAAAAATTATATAAGCCTGCCGTCCTTTATCTATTTCAGCTTTCAAAAAATCCATCACCCTGCTTCGCTGAGATTCATAACGATGCACAGTTGTTATCGGTTGTCTTCCCGGCGGCAATTCATCAATGATGCTATAATCCAGGTCGCCGTATGCTGTCATTGCCAACGTGCGGGGAATTGGCGTTGCTGTCATGACCAGTACATGCGGCGGCACGTCAGCTTTTTGCCACAACCTTGCACGCTGTGCTACACCAAACCTGTGCTGTTCATCAATGATCACAATACCAAGGTTTTTAAACTGCACCACTTCTTCAATTACGGCATGCGTTCCAATCAGGATTTTTAAAGACCCATCGAGTAGCTCTTTTAAGATTTTTTTACGATCTGCTGTTTTAGAAGAACCTGTGAGCAATTTTACCGGGATGGAAAGTTTGGTTACCAGGCTGCTGATAGTTGAAAAATGCTGTTTGGCCAGTGTCTCAGTAGGGGCCATGAGGCAAGCCTGATATCCATTGTCAATTGCAAGAAGCATGGTTAGAATCGCAACAATTGTTTTACCGCTGCCTACATCTCCCTGCAGCAACCGGTTCATTTGTTTTCCGGTGCCGGTGTCAGCTCTTATTTCTTTCAGAACTCTTTTTTGTGCACCTGTCAACTCAAAAGGGAGATAGTTTTTATAAAAAGTATTAAAATATTCTCCGACTTTACCAAACAAAACACCTTTGGAAAAACGATGCCGGTTAGAACGCAGCAGGTTCAGGCGGAGTTGCGAGATGAATAATTCTTCAAACTTTAAGCGTTGCACAGATTTTTCATAATCGGACACAGTTGGAGGAAAATGTATGTAGCGATAAGCAGTATAACGGTCAATTAATTTTAATTGATTTATGATAACATCGGGCAAATTCTCCGGAACATCTTTTTCATGGATAAGAGGCAAAAGCGCCTTTGTTAATTTACCGATCTGTCTTCCGCCAAGACCCCTCGCTTTTAGTTTTTCAGTTGTAGGATAGACGGGTTCCAGAAAATTTTTTCCGTCTTGTTTTTCATGAGTCAATGTTTCAATTTCAGGATGTACGATCTGCGGCCTGTTTTGAAAAAACCCAGCTTTCCCATATACCAGGTAAGATTGCCCGGCTTGCAAAGTTTTTTGAATCCATGATATTCCCTGGAACCAGGTCAGTTCGAGAAAGCCGGTTTTATCTTTTAATTGAGCAGTTAATCTTCTTGCGCCCTTTCCGCCTGCTATTTCGACATTAAGCAATACGCCAGCTACCTGTATGTATTCCGTTTGAGGAGTTATGTCAGCAATAAAGTTGACTTTTGTTTTATCAACATGGCGATAAGGGAAATGCTCCAACAGATCGCGGAAAGTAAAAATGCTGAGTTCTTTCTTCAGCAAGTCTGCTTTTTGCGGACCTACGCCCTTGAGGTATTCTATAGGATTTGATAATATAGAAGATGCGGAAGAAATAATTTTAGTGCTTTATACAAAAATAGTTCATGGCATAGTTACGCCGGCTTGCAAATTTCCAAAACTTATTGTTGTGATACCCAGTTCAAATTTGTATATCAAGCTTACTATACTGACTGCCTCATTAACTTTTCCCATAGAACAGATTGTTTCCCTTTCAAAAATTTAATAAAACCTTTTGCGAGGCAATAATTCATAAAAACAAAATAAAAAGGAATGGTCAGGATACCTGCTCTTTTACCCGAACCAATAATCAACCACCCGGCTATAGCTATAGCATAAAAAAATAGTTGCCCCGACAGGAGAATTGTATATATAAGACCAGCGGTTTCATTGACCACAATTAAAATATTGGTCACTAACAAAACAACTAACATCAATGGACAAACTATCCAGCGAAATAACCGGCGGGATATGTATTGAAAACTCAGCAAGGGGTATTTAAAAATGTTTAACGCTCTTTTTAAGGATCCAATGGACTGGTAGGCGCCCGCTGTTATTCTTACTTTCCTTTTTTCCTCATCAGCTAATGAAGCAGACGGAAATTCTGAAGCAAAAGCTCCCGGTTCATATTTTATTCTGTAACCCTGCAGGCAAACTTTCATGGTGATCACAAAATCATCCAGTATGATATTGTCGTTGAGATCAGGAAATAATTCTGTACGAATAGAAAATAATTCTCCGGCGGCGCCCACCACTGTATTAAATTCAGCATCTTGCCTTTTCATAAAAGATTCATATCTCCAATAGATCCCTTCCGCTTGTCCTATAACAGATCCTTGCTTATCATAAATAATTTTCTTTTCGCCAGCTACACCCCCGGTTTTCTGATCCCGGTAATGCGTTGTGATTTTTTGAATACATTCTTTGTTCAACATCGCATTGGCGTCGCTGAAAACCACGATGGGAGTTTCCACCTTTTGCATCGCTCTTTTGATTGCAGCCAATTTACCTTGTCTTTCCGCCTGGTGAAGTAATACCACGTTGGGATATTTTTCAAAGATCATTTCTGACCCATCGGTTGAACCATCAGTAACGAAAATCATCCTGATCTTATCGGGAGGGTAATCAATTGAAAGTGTATTTAATATTTTTGGCTCCAGCACCGCACCTTCATTATAAGCAGGGATTATCATTGTCACTGGCATCCAATTCCTTTCACCTGGTTTTTCGCCATGTGATGTAAATATCCTTTTCAGTCGATTGAATAAAAATAGGATCAGGCCGTAACCCGCATAGCAAAAAAACAAAACTGAAAGGCTTATCCAGAAATAAATTACAGTAATTAACATGCCGCGTAATTGCGAAAATTACGTTTTTTTAAATCGTAAATATCCGATTCCCCGCTTTGAATTGATACCTTCTCCGGAAAAACATTTGACAAGAAAAAAACCGGTTGCCACATATTAAAAATCATTCTACTTTTAGCCCCAGAGAATCAACCACCTTACGAAAAAACCAAGGGTCTAATGAAAAGCCACTTCCATCTGTTGCAAATAGATTTGCATCTCCAGGATTATAAGTTTGCCTTACTATGTTTTGTCACTGCTTTCGTTGTAACCATGTTGTGTATCCCGGTTATTATAAAGTTGGCAAAAAAATATAGTTTGTATGATATGCCCAGTGAGCGCAAAGAACATTCATTGCCTGTTCCCACAATGGGAGGGATTGCTGTGGTGGCGGGCATGATGACCTCTCTTTTTTTGTGGCTTCCTTTCCATTATGAAACTGAACAAATCTGTTTTTTCTTTTCAATTGCTGTTTTACTGAGTCTTGGCATTATGGATGACCTGAAAGATCTTACAGCCAGGTATAAATTCATGATCCAGATCGGGTTGGCTACTTTGATGGCCATTTCTGGTGTCCGGATCACTTCTTTTGAAGGATTGTTTGGTATCTATGACCTGCCTATTGCGGCTCAATATACTTTTACCCTGCTAACCATTGCTGGAATCACCAATGCGTTTAACCTTATTGATGGTATTGATGGATTGGCTGGTGGGCTTGGATTTATGAGCCTTGCTATTCTTGGCATATTCCTTACTATTAATGGCGACATCACCTCCGCTTTAATAGCTTTTTCATTGGCGGGAGCCATTGTGGCGTTCTTATATTTCAATTTTAATCCTGCCAAGATCTTTCTTGGCGATACAGGTTCACTTGTCCTTGGATTTAGCATTGCCGTTCTTTGCATCCGGCTTATGCAGGTCAATACGCTGACAACACTGCCTCATGCACCTTTGTTCATACTTGGACTTGTATTTATTCCTGTCTTTGACACGATACGGGTATTCGCTTCGCGGATATGGAAAGGAAAATCACCATTCGTGGCTGATAAAACGCATATACATCACCTGCTGACCAATGCCGGGTTCAGTCATGTTTTTGCAACCCGGCTTATTTGCTGTCTTCATGCTTTTATCCTGATAGAAGTATATTGGCTGAAAGAATTGAGAGCGGAGTTCATTCTGCTCATACTCATCAGCTTTATGCTAGTTGTTATCGCCGTTCTGAAAAATATCCGGGTATTATTCAAGAAAACAGCAACTTGGCTTTCCAGGTCTTTTATTGAGAATTAGTATTTCGCGGAAAAGTTACTTTCCGATACAGAATTTAGAAAAAATATAGTCCAGTGTATCCTCGTTGGTTACCTCGCCTGTTATTTCTCCGAGATAGTGCAGACACCGGCGTATATCTAATGCCAGCAAATCGCCGGAAAGTTTTTTATCCAGTCCGCTCTTAATATCGTCCAGTGATCTTTCTACTTCCTTTAATGCGTGGTAATGTCTTGCATTGGTAACGATAGTGTTTTCAACTTTAACCTGTCCCTGCAAAATGGAATCTACCATTCGTTCCTTTAATACTTCGGTATTTAAGCCCTGTTTTGCAGAAATAAAAACAGTTTTAGCCAGGTCTGCAAATTTTGCTTTTTTTTCATTTCCTCCGGATTGATCTATTTTATTTCCTACTAATAAATAATTCAAACTATGTTTTTCTATCTCCGATCTGAAATTTCTTACTTCAGCATTTTCATCATTTACATCAAATAAATATAAAACGAGGTCTGCCTTTTTCATTTTGTCCAGGCTTCTTTCCATACCTGCTGTTTCAATCACATCACTTGTATGCTGCCGGATACCTGCTGTGTCAATTAAACGAAACAATATCCCGTCAATATTGATCACTTCTTCGATGGTATCTCTTGTCGTGCCGGGAATTTCGCTTACAATGGCCCTGTTCTTCATTTAGTAAAATATTCAGCAATGTTGACTTACCCGCATTTGGCTTACCAATGATCGCAACACTTACTCCATTCTTTATTACATTACCAAGTCTGAATGAAGATATAAGTTGTGAAGTCGTTTGTCTTATCTTGGCGATCAATTCATAGAATTGATTCCTGTCTGCAAACTCCACATCTTCCTCCGAAAAGTCAAGTTCAAGTTCTATTAAGGCCGAGAATCGGATCAATCTTTCACGCAACTCGCTTAGCTTACCGGAAAAACCGCCACGCATGGCATGCAAAGCAGTCCTGTGTGCAGCTTCTGTATTACTGGCAATCAAATCAGCTACGGCTTCAGCTTGTGCCAGGTCAAGTTTGCCGATAAAAACGCCCGCTGGGTAAACTCCCCTGGTTTGGCAAGCCTCGCTCCTTTATCAATACAAGCCTCAATTATTTGACGATGAATAAAAGGCGAACCGTGACAACTGATCTCTACAACATCTTCGCCCGTATACGATCTTGGGTTTTTGAAAATAGAAATGACTACTTCATCATATATTTTTTCACCCTCTTTCAGAAAGCCAACATGTATAGTATGCGAAGGCTGATTCAAAAGGTCTTTGGAAGGAAACAATTCATTGACGATCCTGATAGCATCTTTTCCGCTCAAACGGATAACGCCAATCGCACCGATTCCGGGCGGTGTCGCCAATGCCACAATTGTATCATCCCATCCTGAAAAATTATTCATCATCACTTCAAAAATAGATTTGATTCTTCAATCCTGTAAAATAAAAATCCCCTTGCCTGCGACAAGGGGATCGATATTATTATGTAAGATCAATGATTATTCTGCCTGTACCTGGAAGGTGATTGGTTGCTTGCGATAAGCATTCACACTGCGGCCGTTTTGTACAGCAGGAACCCATGCCGGACCTTTCTTAATGACCTTATGGCTTCTGCTTCCATACCATAACCATGGTTGGTTAATGCTTTTACATCACTTATACTTCCGTCTTTACTCACAACAAACTGAACATACACAGTATAAGTACCTTCAGGAGCTCCATTATCAACCGGGGCATTTGGATTCAGGTTTCTTTCAAGATATTTCCTCCATGCACTTTCACCACCCGGAAATTTAGCTTCGATTTCAACTTTTTCAAATATCTTATTTTCGTCTTCTTTCTTTTCTTCAATAATTTGTTTTCCTTGATCAATTTCAACAGGAGTGACAATACCCTGATCCTTTATACCTTCCTGGTTAATTACATCAATCTTGATTTCTTTTAATTCTTCTTGTTCAGGAGGTGGTTCCTCTACTTCTTCATCCTTTACAATTTTAGGAGGTGTGAACTTGCTCATCTCCATTTTTGGAGGATCTGGCGGCTTAGGAGGGGGAGGCGGGGGCGGTTCCGGTTTATCTTCTTCCTGTTTAATATCCTGAATGGTTACTTCCTTAATGTCTACTTTCTTGGCCCTGTATCCATCTTGCTGGCAATAAAAGAACCCAATAATGCCAGCAATGCAATGGAAGCAGTAATAATCAAAGCTTTGATAATCCGCCTGTTATAAGTTTTTCGCAATTCATAAGCCCCATAGTCCTTATTCCTGTCTTCAAAGATCAGATCAAGAACATCAGCCGATAATATTTTGTTGGCTTCCATTATTTAATTATTTAAAATTAGATGCTTTTCCTGTTTTATTCCACAAAATTCGTGTCAGTTATTCTAGTGCCTTCTGTTGCCTTTATCAGTTCCTTTTCTGTATCTGATATTTTTACCATCGCATAACGCTTTACATCGTTAATAGTCATTTCATCAAGAATATCAACTGTATTTTTATAGGTAGCTTCTTCATCGGGCTTAATAACTACCACAAAATCCTGGTCAAGACGCATTTTCCCAATTGGGATCCTTTTCGTCTTTTGCTTTCTGCTTTATTTCCTCACATTTTGCATCCGGTAGCATAATTCTTCATTACTTCTTTCTTTTTCTTTAATGATCACATCCCGGATGCCTTTAAAAGTAGTTTGTTTGAAAATCTAGAAGCATTTTCGGTATTCAACTCGCCTTCGTAATAATAGACCTGGTTATCTTTTCCCAAGCAAAATGGTAAGGGCCCGGATTGTTTGTCTTTGTCTGTTCATCTTTTTCATCTATATCCTTCGGCATATTAAGGTCCATGGTTGTAGGGCTTATTCATCGTAGCAGTAAAGATGAAAAACGTAATCAGCAAAAATCCAAGATCCACCATGGGTGTCATATCCACCCGGGTAGAAAGTTTTTTAGCTTTTTTTACCCCTGGTCCTTTTTTGTGGCCACTATCGCCACCACCGGTATCTAATACTTGCCATATATAATCTGTTTTAAATTATATAAAATTAATTATAATTATTCTTTTATACCCGTTCGTTCCTTGATCCAAGTTCAGTTCCGACCGGTACATCTTCCTGGGAAGTGACAAGGTTATATTTGAATTCTTCATTTCTTTTCAGGGCATTAACCACTCGCTTCAAAAGCGGGATATTTAGAAATACCATCACCCTTAATCAGATAAATTAAGCTTTTTCCCGGCAAACGCTTTTTTTGTTTCAGCTATCCACCAAACCAATTCATTATTCAGAATCCAATACAGGAATACCCGGTTGCTTTAATTGTTCCTTTGTTCATTGAGCAGGATCGACAACAATTGCTTTAAGACTGGCAAACGGAACACCAACAGATAGGCGTCTTTCGTAAATTTGCCATTTGCTGCCGGTTAACCCAAGGTTTCTGCTGTTCATTAATTCCTTGAATAACCTGATCACAAACTTTCGGATCATTTTCTGATAAGATAGTAGAAAAACACCCTGTTGTCCGTATCAATAGTAATCAGCATGCATTGCTTTCCGTTAAATATCTGAAGAAACTGAATTCGGCGTTTTATCTCAACAGGTTCCGGCGGCTTAAACTTGGTTGCCATGATGAAAAAGGAAAGGATCAGAAAGGCGATGTCCACAAAGGGTGTCATATCCGTATCCGTACTCTTCTTTGGTATTTTAACACTTGGCATATCTTACTTAATTTAATAATTGAGATGAATAAGATTCGAAAATTCCATACACACTATTACTTCATAATATTATTTATACAGAGAAGCAAAACTTTGTGTCAGTGTAAAACCAGATTCATCAATGCCATAAGTAATTGAATCAATTTTTGTAGTAAATACGTTATACATGATCAGTGCCAGGGCTGAAGTACCGATACCCAAGGCTGTATTATAAAGGCCTCAGAGATACCCACCGCCAGTTCACCTGCATGCACCGGCACCACCTTCTTCACCCAGGGCAGAGAACGACCTGATCATACCCATTACCGTACCCAACAGGGCGATCAATGTACCCACTGAAGTAATAGTAGAAAGAAATACAAGGTTTTTCTGCAGCATAGGCAATTCCAGAGCAGTAGCTTCTTCCACTTCTTTTTGAATAGCAATTACTTTTTGATCTGTATCCATTCCGCTTTCATTGATCATTTCTTTATAGCGGCGAAGACCTGCTTTCATTACATTAGCAACAGAACCGCGTTGTTTGTCACATTCAGACAATGCAGCATCAACATTACTGTTAGCAAGATGATATTGAACTTTGCGGATAAAATCAGCAATAGAACCATTCCCAAGTGCTTTGCGGATAGTCAGAAACCTTTCAATTGAAAAAACAATTACCATCAGGAACATTCCGATCAACAACGGCACGATGATACCACCTTCATAAATTCTGTGAAAGGCATCATTTTGGTTTTTTGTGCTCTGGGCCAGAACCAGCCTTCGCCTGTTACTCTCAAATCCATTGGGATCACCCAAAACAAAACGCCAGATACAATAACCGGCAATAATACAAACAATCGGAGCAATCCATGAAATGGCATTACTGCTTTTTTTGGCTTGAACAGAGGTAGCCTTAACTGATGATGCAGTTGGTTTAGTCTCAGCCATGATCTTAGTTTTTTAGTGTTTTTAAATTTTAAATATGAGCCCTTTAAGAGATTACAATTCTAACTAAAAAAGTTTATAAAAATATCCCCGGCTAATTTTTTTAGCCGGGAGGGGCGTCAAGTTAAGGATTTTTTTAAAAGTAACAACTCCTGATAAGATAATTTGATAAGAATATTTGATACTGACAAATCATCTTCCTATTATTCATATCGCAATGCCTCAATCGGATTCAGTCTCCCTGCCTTCAGGGCCGGGTAAAACCTGCCAGCAACCCCACAATACTACAAATAATAATTCCATCCAATACCCAGTTCCAGGGCACCACAAACCCGGTATTTAAAACCATAGAAAACAAGATTGCCAACCAATACTCCCAAGAATAATCCCAAATAATGCTCCCAGAACACTGATAATAATTGCTTCCAGCAAAAACTGGCGCTTACCATTTTACTTTTTCCTCCAATTGCTTTGATCAGACCTACTTCCTTTGTGCGTTCCGAAACAGACACCAGCATAATATTCATCAGCCCTATTGCTGCTCCGATCAAAGTAATAAGCCCGATCACCGTAGCAGAAATAGTAAGAAACCTAAGCTATTCATCGCTTTTTCCGCAACACTGTCACTGCGGTCCAGTGCAAAATTATTTTCTTCTGTAATAGTCAGTTTCCGTATTGGCCTGAAAGCTGCCTTCTGCTTCTCCCATCGCTTCATATACCTGCCGAAGATCATTTGTCATTACAGCAATTACATAAGAATATCCTGATGGGAAATTCCTGTCAATATTATTATAACTGGTAATGACTACATTATCCCTGCTGAAACCAAATGTGGATCCCCGGCTTTCCAACACCCCCAATACCCTGTAAGGGAATATTATTGATCCTGACAACTGAATTTACTGCTCTTTCTATTCCTTCTCTGAATAGCTTTATTGGCCACATCATATCCCAACAGGCAAACATTAGTTCCCGATTGTACATCCATCCTGTTCATATTCCGTCCTGCCTGCCAGTGAAAATCCATTTAGCAATAAATAATTTTCATCCCCGCCAAACAGCATCACATTAGGACTTGTTTTCTTGTCTTCATGAGAAACAATATTATTCCTGTTGCCAAAAATAGAAATACTTTTAATAGAAGGATATTGATAATGTCTTTACAAAAAGCTCTGCTTCATCTTTTGTAATTATTTTTCCAAGGTTGATTTTTTTTCTTTTCTCTTTCCTTTTTTTGAAAGTTTTATATCATCATTATTGTTGCCGCCGCCAAAATGAATATTTCTTTCCTTATACCGGATGGTAAAAGCATTGGCGCCCATGGTAGAAAAACTTTCAGAAAATTTCTGGTTCATTGCCTTAATAGCAGTAATGATCCCGACCAATGCCATAATACCAAAAGCAATAATAGAAACAGTAAGCCTGTTCGCAGTTTATTACTCCGAACCGTACGAAAAGCCAATGAAAAAATATCAAGAAAATTCATATACGACTATCCTACCGAAATTAAAGAAAGAATAGGTATCAGCGAATGATTTAGTTTATAAATGGTATTATTATCAGAAATAATACCAATACAGTAAGCAGGTTAGGGAAAATCCCAAGCAAAATGATCAATACGGCCAGCACAACCAAAGTCCATTTAAATACGGTGAGTTACCGATAGTTGTGCCTCCCCTTCTTTAAAATACATGGCCTGTATAATCCGGAAATAATAATACACACTGACTGCCGCCATAACACCGCAAATATCACCAGCCACAGATTATTTCCGGTTGCCAACAACCGCTTTAAGCATATAAAATTTAGCAAGAAACCCGGCAGTTAGCGGAATACCCGCCAGTGATAATAAGAAAGATAGTCAGTCGTAGCTGCCACAGAGGCTGTTGTTTTGCAAGACCGTTAAATCCGTCAAACGTATAATCATTCATTTTAATCAGTACGGCAAAAATGCCGATGGTAGCAAGACTATATGCAGCTGCATATAACACCAATCCTTCCTTCGCATCCGTATTCATTGCATAAACAGCCATCAGCATAAAACCTGCCTGTGCAATACTGGAATAGGCCAGCATCCTTTTTACACTTTGTTGAAAAACAGCCGTAATGTTTCCAATAAAAATGTAGCGGCAGTAATCAATGCTACCACATATCTGCCATTGCTGATTGCAATGCTACCAAACGCATCATCAAACAACCGGATAAATGCAATAAATACAGCTGCTTTTACAATGGTAGCCATAAAAGAAGTAAATACAGTTGGCGCACCATCATATACATCCGGTGTCCAGAAATGGAAAGGCGCAGCCGAAACTTTAAATGACATGGAAAAAAGCAACAGCATCATGCCTGCAATCAGTAAGGTGCCGATGCTTTTTCCAGACAAATTTCATTTGCTCAGTATTAAAAGTGCCCGGATGCACCATAAATCAGTGCAATACCCATCAGCATAAGACCGGTGGAAAAAGCTCCCATAAAAAATATTTCAACGAAGCTTCATTGCTTTTGAGATTTCTTTTATCACTGCCTGTAAGAATATAAAGAGGAATAGAAATAATTTCAATCCAAGGAACAGTATCAGTAGTGATTTAAAGGAAGAAGTCAGTATGATGCCACAAAGAATAAAAAATATCAATGCAAAATATTCAGCATAATTAACTTCCGACTTTTTCCATATCCCTTGCAGATAAAAGCAAAATAAATCAAAGTTGAAAGAAAACGATACTGAATTGAATAGCAGAGCAAACCTGTCAAACTGCATCATTCCTGTTAGTATCGATATTGAAAAAAAGTGTTGCCATACATTTCCAGGATATTCACAATCAGCAGCAGAACAAGCCTGCAATGGCAAGATTCCGCATCAGTGCTTTTTTGTTTCAGCACAATGCCGCTGAACATCATGATCACTCCCAAAATTGCTGATAATATTAATGCGTTCATATCTTCCTGTTACTTCCTTAACTATTGAATTACATCTGGTTTTTGTAAAATACCATTGGTAATATCAGACGAAATTGTTCTGTGAAATTCAACATAGGTTGCGGATACACCCCCATCCAGAATATCAATACCACAATAATCCCCAATGCAAACTTTTCATTTAACTTAATATCTGTACCTACTGCTGTCACTGCCACTGATATATTTCCATAAAATACTTTACGGATCATATTCAATGTATACACTGCCGCCAGAATGATGCCAATACCTGCAAACACTGTGTAACCATACATTAATATTGAGTGGCCAAAGAGTTAAAAATACCGTTAAACATCAGGAATTCCCCGACAAAGGCATTGGTAAATGGCAAGGCAATATTGGCCAATGCAATAACGACAAAAAAAATGGCTAAGCCCGGCGCTTTTTGTGCAAGCCCGCCAAGTTCAGAAATTTTACTTGTCCCGAATTGTCTTTCTATCAGTTCCACCACGATCCACAAACCAATGATATTGATACCATGATTGAACATCTGTATCATCACTCCCTGCATACCAATATGTATTATTAGCAAAAACTGCCAGCACACATCAAACCAATATGTGCAATAGAAGAATAGGCAACCAATCTTTTCAGATCATCCTGTTGCATCGCAATCAGCGAAGCATAGATCATCCCGATAACTGACAAGTGAAGTAACTGATATCGCCCCACGTATATGACGCATCCGGCAAAACCGGAAACAACCAGCGTAACAATCCAAATACCCCCATTTTCACCATCACGCCGCTCAGCACCATGGTAGTAGCAGTAGGCGCCTGTTCATAGGTATCCGGTTGCCAGGTATGAAAAGGAAATATTGGCATCTTAATGGCAAAGGCAACAAAGAACAACCAGAATAACCAGTCTTGTTGCTTAGTTGTCAATACAGCTTTATAAAAAGAATCTATATCAAAAGAATGATCAGGCTGTATGAGCATAAACATATAAAATACCTACCAGCATGAAAAGCGAGCCAACAAATGTGTAGATAAAGAATTTGAAAGTGACCTGTATTCTTTTTTCTCCACCCCATTGGGAACAAAGAAAATAGCAGGTATCAATGCCAGTTCCCAGAAGAAATAAAACACCAATGCATCCATGGCCAGAAACACTCCCATCATTCCTGCCTGCGTCAGCAACATCAGCGCAAAAAAATTATTTGCTTTTTTATAAGAAGATTTCCAGGTGGCAATAAAAATGAGAGGAAAAGCAACGGCATTAAGCAGACAAAGCAATTGGCCCATGCCATCCAGTTTCACAGAAAAACTGCTGCCTAATGCTCCCATCCATTCAGTATTGATGCGCGAGATATTTTTCATCTTTTAATAACAGTCAACCCAAGTAATGAAACCGCCAAGAGTGATCAATGAAGAAAACAAAACCCATGAACGAACTGTTTTTTCATTTTTTAGAAAGAAAGTAAACAAGCCCGGCAAGCAAAGGAATCAATATCAGTAAAACAGGAATCATATACCTATCTCCTACAAGGGAAAATATTCATAAAAATTCAATCCTTCTTCATTGAAAAGCTTCCTAATTCCCTTTAGGGATAGGACTTATTTTCTCAAAAAAAATTGCAAAACAAAAATCACCAGCATACTCAACACCATCAACAATACATAACTTGCCTACCTGGCCGCTTTGCAACAACCGCAACTGGCGACTGCTATAATTCACTAGCCTTACCCACACCATTTACCAATCCATCAATCACTGATTTTTCAAAAACATCATTTAGAAAACCTCCAAACTTATTTAATGGTTTTACAATTATCTTATCATACAATTCATCCACATACCATTTATTCTCCAACACTTTTCCAAATCCTTTTGCTTCTTTTCGCTGATAGTTTCTGAAACTTAGACCATGCAAAAACGATCGTAACCAGCACAAGTACTGTTGACAATCCCATCAACATCATATTCCGTGGAATGAGATACCGTGTTCTCCGGCATGTATGTGCAATCACCGGCGAAAGAAATTCGTCAATTTATCTCCGCCATTCATAAATATTTCCGGTATACCAACAAAGCCCCCAATGACAGAAAGAACGGCAAGAATAATCAATGGGATCGTCATAGCTGCCGGACTTTCATGCAGATGATGTTCTTGTTCTTCTGTTCCCCTGAATTTTCCGCTGAAAGTGATGAACAATAAACGGAACATATAAAATGCCGTAAGCAATGCACGTAAATAATGCAATGACATAAAATATTATTAATTGTTCTACAAAAGCGCTTAATAGAATTGCATCTTTGGAAAAGAACCCGCTGAATGGAGGAATACCGGCAGATAGCAATACAACCGATCAAGAAATGTAACAGTAAGTAATTTTTAATTTTTTACTCAGTCCACCCATATTCCGGATATCCTGTTCGCCGCCCATGGCATGAATCACACTACCGCTGCCAAGGAATAATAATGCTTTAAAAAATGCATGTGTCATTACATGAAATACAGCTGCTACATAAGCGCCGATACCCAATGCCAGAAACATATATCCCAACTGGCTTACTGTAGAATAGGCCAGTACTTTTTTAATATCATTTTGTTTAAGAGCAATAGTAGCAGCAAGAATGCAGTAGCCAACCCAACAATGGCGACAACATTCATCGTAACGTGCGAAAGAGAATACAACATATTACTCCTTGCGATCATATAAATACCTGCTGTCACCATGGTAGCAGCATGGATCAATGCTGAAACAGGCGTAGGACCAGCCATCGCATCGGGCAGCCATGTATATAAAGGTATCTGTGCACTTTTACCGGTAGCACCAATAAATAATAATAAGTGTAATACGGTAATATCAGTGCGCTGTAAGACTTTCGAGATTACCTTTCGCAGCAGCAAATACATCGCCGTAAGATTAACAGTATCCAACTTTTGAAATAATCCAGAATATAGCGATCAGAAAAGCCAAGATCGCCGATACGGTTCATGATAAAGGCTTTATTAGCTGCTTTATTAAATTCATTATTTTTAAACCAATAACCGATCAGCAAATAAGAACAAAGCCCCACTCCTTCCCAACCGATGAACATGATAACATAGTTGGCCCCCATCACCAGCAGCAACATGGAGAAAACAAACAGATTGAGATAAGAAAAATATCTTCCGAAATGTTCCGTCTTTTCTTCATGCATATAAGAAGTGGAATACACATGGATCAAAAACCCAACACCGGTAATGATCAATAAGAAATAGCGAGGAAAGCTGATCGACCTGAAAAGCAAAAGGAATCTTTAAGTCCGCCAACAGAGATAAAATTAAAATATTCTGCTACATGAGTATTGCCATCTTTTACCTGCATAAACACCCAGATGCTCAATACAAAAGAAGCAAGCACTACACCGCTGCCGATGATACCGATCAGTGATTTGGATAAATGTTTTCTTCCCAAACCATTGATCAGAAAACCCAGCAATGGGAAAAAAGGGATCAACCAGACTATTTGTAAAGCATTCTGCATATTATCAAAATCAAACATCAGAATCAAGTCAGAATTCCGATTTCTGACTTCTGCCTCAATGTTTTAACCTGTTTAAAAAATTCACATCCACCGAATGAATATTCCTGTACATCATCACTATGATCGCCAATCCTACACTTACTTCTGCCGCCGCTACTACCATAATAAAGAAAACAAATAACTGCCCGTCTGTTCCGGCATTGTAGCTGCATCATTTTTCAATGCTATCCAGTGATGCATTTTTGAAAATGCCACCAGTAACAAATTCACTGCATTCAGCATTAGTTCAATGCACATAAAAATGATGATCGCATTGCGGCGTGTCAGCACACCCACTATCCCGATGCAGAACAATGCAATTGACAGAAATATGTAATAATTGATCGGCATAAATTCAATTTTGAAGTTTGGAGATTAGTTGATTCTGAAAATGAATTTATTCATCGGCACATTTCCAAATCTCCATTCATTCTTTCTTCCCAATCACCACCGCACCTACCATTGCACTTAAAAATAAAATACTGCTTATCTCAAACGGCACTACATAAGTGCTGAATAATTCTTTTCCCAGGTTTTTGATCAGCCCGATATCTCCGGTATTTACCTGTGCCAGTTATTTTTTCACTTCCGTATTTTTTAAGCTGCCACCAATACCAGCAACAAACATCCGCCTGCAACAGCACCTGCCAATCTCAGCCATCTGATGTTTTTGTGGCTCCGTACTTTTATTCAGGTTCATCAGCATGATCACAAACAGGAACAACACCATGATGGCGCCTGCATAAACAATGATATTTACAATAGCGAGGAACTGCGCATTCAATAAAATATAATGCCCGGAAATAGCAAAGAAGGTGACGATAAGCCATAACACACTGTAACAGGATTTTTGCTGGTGATCACCATCAATGCACCGAACAATGCCATTACAGAAAGCAACCAGAATAGTATTTGTGTAATATTCATTTCTCTAAAGCTATTGGTCTCCGTTCTTTGATTGGTTTATTTATTATTCTCATTGCTTTCACTACTCTTTCTCCCAGTGCTTTTTGATATGCTTCCGGATCTGTCTTTCGGATCCGGGATCAGCAGATCTTCTTTTTTATAAATAAATCCTTTTCTGTGCATAATTGGCTGGCGCAAAAGTCTGCGAAAATAGATCGCATCTTTCGGACAAGCTTCTTCACAAAACCCGCAAAAAATACAGCGCAGCATATTGATCTCGTATTTGGCTGCATATTTTTCTTCCCTGTATAAATGTTCTTCTCCGGTTGTCTTTCTGCCGCTTCCATCGTGATCGCTTCAGCCGGGCAAGCTACGGCACATAATCCACAGGCTGTACAACGTTCACGTCCTTCTTCATCCCTGTTCAATATCTGCAACCCCCGAAATACTTTTGAAAAACTTCTTTTCTCTTCGGGATATTTTATAGTTGCTTTTTTTTTAAAAAAATGCCTCAATGTAATCAGCATTCCTTTCCAATATTCCACAGGTATATCTTCTCCAGCCATGTCATGGGCTTGCCGGTCCACCTGTTTTGCTCTGTGTGTTAATTGCATATCTCAATCTCCCTGAAAGGAATTTAAAATTTCGCAAATATATGTTATGTTATCAGCGACAACAACTCTATTCAACTTCGTTGCAGTCGAACTCTTCATCCTCCGTATCGCTGCCCAGCTCGTGATTCCTGTTGTTTCCAAATACAATCATTACATATTTCATTGCAGACGGATGCCTGTCTTATTTCTTCAACCACAACACCACCGCCGCCGTAATAATCATATTCAGCAACGCCAGCGGTATCAATGTTTTCCATCCCAAGATTCATCAACTGATCATAACGGAAACGCGGAATGGTCCAGCGTATCCACATGAATACGAAAATAAATATCCATGCCTTTGATCATCAACACAGAAAACCCGATCAACGACATAACCACGGCGCCAATCCCCAGCTTGCTTCATTCACAAATGGAATATCATAACCGCCGAAAAACAAGGTTGACATCACCACACCGCTGATAAACATATTAATATATTCGGCAAACAAATAAAACCCAAGTTTCATGGATGAATATTCCTGGTGATAACCAAAGTTTAATTCATTCTCTGCTTCGGCAAGATCAAAAGGTGTACGGTTACATTCAGCCAAGGCACAAACAAAAAATATAAGGAACCCAAGCGGCTGATACCAGATATGCCAGTTAAAAAATCCATTACCGATCTGATCCTGCACAATCGCACTCATCCGCAGATCGCCCACCAGCATCAGTAATGCGATCAGCGCAAGCCCCATCGGCAATTCATAAGAAACCATTTGCGAAGCGCCGCGAATAGCTGCCAACAAAGAAAATTTATTATTGGAAGCCCATCCCCCGATCATGATACCATACACACCCAAACTCACTACACCAAATACGTAAAGGATACCAATATTAATATCTGCAATCTGCAAAGGAACATTACGCCCACTTATTGTTAAACGATGGCCCCCATGGAATAACAGCACTGGTCAGCAATGCAGTGATCATTGCCAGGCATCGGACCTAGAATAAAAAGAAACTTTGATGACAGCTAGTGGAATGATCTCTTCTTTGAAAAATAATTTACCCCCATCGGCTAAAGGTTGGAAAATACCAAAAGGTCCTGCCCGGTTGGGGCCAATCCGGTCCTGCAGAAATGCCGCCACTTTTCTTTCTCCATAAGTAGCATACATCGCCACGAACATGGAAAGACCAATGATCACGGCTATCAGGACAACTTTTTCAATAATAAAAAACCAATCAATTGCTAATAAATACATCTTGTTCAATTATATTTTTATTTGCGTCTATATTTTTGATCCTTTCCTCCTAAATCGCTATTCGTTCTTTCACGTAGCATTATGCCTACAGCATGTACCTCACCATTGAAAGTATCATCTGTAGCAGGTCCCTGTAATTCACTCAATCCACTTAAGGTTTATTTACATCACTGATATTATGAATATCCATCAACAGTTTTGGTTCCCTTCCTCCCATTACTTCAGCAATAGTTTCCTGCGGCCTTTTTGCATTTACATAATGATTAGCGCTGAAATAACAGAATGACGGCTTATCTTTGTGGGTCCTTCAATCACCCAATCACTTAATTTCTTTTTATCAAAGCGGCAGTCATTGCAAATCCAGCCCGGTTTGCCATCAAAACTCTGCACTTCGCCCCATTGATCTTTTCTTGCTGTAACCCTCAACACTTCATCGCCCCGGTTCCATAAGGTCACTTTGCCGCAGCATGTGGGACAATCACGATGTGCATCCACAGGTTTAGTAAACCATACACGGTTTTTAAATCGGAACGTTTTATCAGTTAATGCGCCAACAGGACAAACATCAATCATGTTTCCGCTGAAATCATTATCAATTGCTTTTGAAATATAAGTTGATATTTCTGCATGATCGCCCCGATCCAATATGCCATGCACACGTTTATTGGTCAATTGATCGGCTACATAGGTACAACGATAACAAAGAATACACCTTGTCATGTGTAATTGTATGTACGGGCCTATATCTTCTTTTTCAAATGTTCTTCTTTGAAATTCATACCGGGTTCCTTCTTTGCCATGTTCATACCCAAGATCCTGCAAATGACATTCCCCGGCCTGGTCGCAGATCGGGCAATCCAGCGGGTGATTGATCAACAAAAATTCAACTACGCCATGCTCTTGCATCCAATACTTTTTCACTGGTAATATTTTTTACTTCCATCCCATCCATCACATGTGGTTCGGCAGCTTGCCACCAGTTTAGGCATCGGTCTTGGGATCGCTTTCCGAACCTGCTGCATACTTCCACCAGGCAGGTACGGCATTTACCGCCGCTTCCCTGCAATTTGCTATAATAGCACATGGCAGGCGGCGTCACATCACCACCGATCTGCCGTGCCGCCATAAGAATAGTTGTCCCGGCTCCACTTCCACCGTGATATTGTCAATTGTTACTTTGAATAATTTAGGTGCTTCCGCCATTTTGCTTAATTCTGTTTAGTCTTGTTCGCATTTTTTTTATTCCTTATGGAAAATGAAACGCCTCCTGTTGCATAAAATTCGGTAAAGAAAAATGCCTGCTTTGCCCTTCCTAAAATTCCCATTTTATGAAGAATAATATCCGGCATATCAATATATCCATATTTATTTTCTGCCCTTATTATGAGATGTTTAAAAAAAGTTACCTGCATCCCTGCCTTAACAGAGAATCCAAAACCGGAAACGTGAAAACGGTCATTTCGTTCATAATCGAGCAGTCTTACATTCGTTCTTGGAAACAAAATACCCGTTCCACCACCGATCATTCCCCCAATAATACACAGATCTATTTTGAATGGTACCATGTAAAATATTTTTCAAGCTCAAAATTCAAATAATTCAAGCCATCTGTATGTTCAAAGGTTAAAAAGTCTTCGGACAACGTTATATCCTCATTATAGGTTCCTTTATAATTTCCATTTTGGGTAATAGTTCCTTTTATTGGAACCGTTTGGTCCTGGGTCATTACATACTTCATATGATCATCACCAAAGGAAATAGCAAGCTTATCCTTGATGAAATAACTTATCCTGAGATTGGTTTGCGGAAGTGTCAGTTTGGTTATTTGAAGATATCTATACAAAGATGTTACCGGCGTTGGTACGTCGTGTGATTTAACGTGATACAACTTAAAATCATAGTCATCACCCTTAAAGCTGGTATTACTCCTCGTATAGGCACCCCTGTTCCAACCCCAGGAGACAGTGATTTGTCCCTTTTTTTTATCGTTGTAAGTAGAACGATCTTGCCCGGACGATTTAACAGCAATAAACAAAACAATTAATGTTTTAATGATTTCAAACTGCTTTCTTATTTTAAATTTATACGGCCAATTCACTTGCATAATTTGCCAAACCATAATTTGTTCGCACACACTCGTCAGGATTTTCGACATGCCACTCAAACTCATCCCGGAAATGCCTGATCGCTGCTGCTACCGGCCATGCCGCAGCATCTCCCAAGGGACAAATCGTATTGCCCTCTATTTTTCGTTGAATATCCCATAACAGATCAATATCACTCATTTTTCCTTTTCCATTCTCAATATTCAATAAAATTTTCTCCATCCAGCCGGTGCCCTCGCGGCAAGGTGAACATTGCCCGCAACTTTCATGACGATAAAATCTTGCCAGCGTATAAGTATGTCGAACGACACATTGCGTTTCATCCAATACAATAAATCCTCCCGATCCCATCATGCTGCCTGTTTGAAAACCGCCATCAGCAAGGCTTTCATAGGTCATCATCCTTGTTTCGCCTTTAGCTGTTTTTAATAAAAGATTAGCCGGCAAAATTGGAACCGATGATCCGCCGGGTATACATGCTTTTAATCTTTTTCCATTCGCAATACCGCCGCAATATTCATCGCTATAAATAAATTCTTCAACTGAGATGGTCATATCAATTTCATAAACTCCCGGCTTTTTAATATTACCACAGGATGAAATAAGTTTTGTACCCGTTGATTTTCCGATACCAATTTTCGCATATTCATCGCCGCCTTCATTAATGATGGGAACAACGGCAGCGATCGTTTCAACATTATTGACAACAGTTGGGCAATCCCACAAGCCTTTCACGGCAGGAAAAGGTGGTTTTATTCTCGGATTACCTCGTTTACCTTCCAATGATTCCAACAACGCCGTTTCTTCGCCGCAGATATAAGCGCCAGCTCCACGATGAATATAAATTTCACAATCAAAACCGGTTCCTAAAATATTTTTACCCAGCCATCCATTATTTTTGGCTTCTGTGATCGCCTGCTCCAATATATCAACGATCCACGCAAACTCTCCACGTATATATATATAGCTCCTGTTAGCGCCTAATGCATACGCTGAAACGATCATTCCCTCTATCAGTAAATGCGGAATGAACTCCATTAAATACCTGTCCTTAAATGTTCCGGGTTCGCTTTCATCTGCATTTACCACCAAATATCTCGGAACACCTTCTGGCTTGGCCAAAAAACTCCATTTCATTCCGGTGGGAAATCCTGCACCTCCACGACCTCGCAAACCACTCTTCTTTACTTCATCCGTAACCTGGTCGGGGCTCGTTGATTTAAATGCTTTCTCCACGCTACGATAACCACCATGCTGGCGATAGACATCATAGTTGCGAATGCCTTCAATATTAATCTTATCTAATAAAAGTTTTCTTCCCATCAATTAAAAAATATAATATAAATATTTTACCACTTGCCACAACACTAAAAAGCATCCAATAAAAACTATTAATAGCAAAACAACAGAAACGATAACTGCAAATTTGGTTCTAAATGAATTGTCTTCATACCTCGAATCAACACCCTGATCATCATCAATAATCAGTTTATTACATTTTATAACGCTATATTATTTAACCGCTTGTCTTGCAAACAATATCCAGCGCTTTCCTTTCTTCACCCAAACTTCCAGCACTTTCAAATGAAAGCTTGATCTGTTACCGTTTAATGTTGCACTGATATCAGCAATAAATCTTGCATTCGCCATGTTGTCATTGATCGTGATGTTCAAACTGTCTTCTTTATAGCTATGATACATCAGATACCCGGTTTCAAGGTCCTTTATCACATCTGTCTTCGTCTCCACCCATCCATTGCTGTGCCCGTAACTCAACGCTTTGTCCGTTTGCTGGTTGATAGAAACCGTATTTTTTTTGACCAATGCCTGGTGAAATTCTTTTATCGTCGTTGTAAGTTTTTCTTCCTCCGACTGAGCAACAGCAAAGACACTCACAAATAACAACCCTACGATAAAGAATACCCGCATATTATTGAAGTTTTACAGCCTGTCTTCCGAATAGTTTCCATTTACCTTTTTCTTTCACCCATACCAGCATGATCCCGAGATTCAAAGGCGAGATTTTGCCTTCACCATTGGTTTCAGTTTCTCTCATGTTATATCTCACAATAGCTGCATCATCATCACTCATCAATACCTGGTAGCCTCTCATTGACGTATCGGTATAAGTTGACATGTTATGAATAATACCATCAATTGCTTCCGACCTGGTCTGGAACCTGGCGCTTGAGTGACCATACGTCAGTGTTTTTGCAAATAATTCTTCAAGGGTCGCGCTATCTTTTGTACCAAACACTGTTTGATGCAATTTCCGGCTATTTGCTAAAACTTGTATCTCATCTTTCGACTGCCCGAATACAAATTGCCCGGAAAGAATCAGCAACAGTAGTACGAAAAATTTTTTTCCGTTGGTGTATGCTTTCATGCTCAATTATTTTTTGCAGCGTTATTTCTGCATTCTTCTATGATCTTGTCAATTTTTTCCTTTGTCAAATGCTCGCGATAATTTTTTCCCATCTGCATCATCGGCGCATAGCCACAGGCGCCGAGACATTCAACCACTTTCAAGGTAAACATTCCATCATTGGTCGTCTCCCCGGGTTTAATACTCAATTTGTCATGGATATATTTTATTATGTCATCACTGCCATTGATCATGCACGGCCCCGTCTGGCAAACCTCGAACATATACCGGCCAACAGGTTTCAGATTATACATGCTGTAAAATGTGGCTACTTCATAAACTTCAATCGGTAAAATGTTGAGCAATGAAGCCACATAATCCATTACCGGCACATCCAGCCACCCACCAAACTCTTGCTGGGCCAGATGCAGTACAGGGAGTACGGCGCTTTTCTGCTTTCCTTCGGGGTAAGCTGAAATAAGACGTTGTACCTCTTTTAACTTCTCTTCTGAAAATTGAATCATAGTTCAAGTAAAAAGTCAAAATGCAAGGCTGTAACTCCTTTTATTTTTTGACTTTTGATTTTAAATTTTTCAAGCGTCCATCTCACCTGCTATTAAATTCAAACTACTCATCACAATAACCGCATCACTCAACATAGCTCCCTTTACTAATTCTTCAAATGCCTGGTAATAAACAAAACAAGGCCTGCGAAAATGCAAACGATATGGCGATCTGCCTCCGTCACTGATAAAATAAAATCCGAGCTCTCCATTACCGCCTTCTACCGATTGATATACCTCACCAGGAGGCATATTGATCTCCCCCATAATAATTTTAAAATGCCAGATCAACGCTTCCATTTTTGTATACACATCTTCTTTCGGCGGCAAATAATATTCGGGCACGTCAGCATGATAGACTTCTGCCTCTGCGCCTTTAAATTCCTGCACCTTATGATAAGCCTCTTCGATTATACTCAGGCTTTGCCACATTTCCTGGTTACGAACCAAAAAACGATCATAGCAATCTCCCGTCGTGCCTACGGGTATCTCAAATTGAAAGTCCTCATAGCTGCTGTAAGGTGAATGAACACGTACATCATAATCAACACCCGCTGCCCGAAGATTTGGACCCGTAAATCCATAATTCAATGCCCGTTCAGCACTGATCGGGCCTGCCCCAATAGTGCGATCCATAAAAATGCGATTACGGGTAAAAAGATTTTCAAATTCCTCCAACACTTTTGGATATTCTTTTAAAAACTTATCCAGCTTCTGAAAAGCTATATCATTAAAATTTCTCTCAAAGCCACCAATACGGCCAATATTAGTTGTTAATCGTGATCCGCAGATCTCTTCATATATTTCATAGATCAACTCCCGATACTGCATCACGTAAAGAAATCCCGTATAAGCGCCGGCATCCACGCCAACAATAGAATTACAGATCAGGTGATCTGAAATTCTCGCCAGCTCCATAATTATTATTCGGAGATAGTCAACACGCTTCGGCGTTTTAACACCCAGCAATTTTTCGCAAGCCAGGTGCCAGCCCATATTGTTTATCGGAGATGAGCAATAATTCAAACGGTCAGTAAGCGGTGTGATCTGGTAAAGCGGTCGTCGCTCAGCTATTTTTTCAAAGGCGCGGTGAATATATCCTACCGTTTGGTCTGCTGAAACAATCCGTTCTCCATCCAATTCCAGTATGTTCTGAAAAACACCATGCGTAGCGGGATGGGTTGGACCAAGATTCAAAGTAGTGGTCGTCTTCTCTATACTGCCTTCCGGTAATTTTATATGTTGCTCAGACATGATTGTTTTAATTTTCGCCCCTATTCAGCCTACGATATGCAGAAACTTATACAATTTTTTCTCCCGCATTCTTCTTATCAGCTTCTATCAATGTACCATGATCCGTTCTTTCATTTCCAAAGCCCTCAGTTCCTCCTCTGCCGAACATTTCGTCGTCTTTATCCATCCTGGTCTGATCCTCGAGAGGATACTCTTTCCGCAACGGGAAATAATCCATTTCGTCTACATTCAATATCCTTTTCAAGTTAGGGTGACCTACAAAATTGACACCGTAAAAATCATAGGTCTCTCTCTCCATCCAGTTCGCTGCAGAGAATAGACCGGTAGCTGTATAAACATCCGGCTGATCAATAGCTGTAAATATTTTAAACCGGATTCGAACATTGTCTTCAAGATTATGCAAATGATAAACGACTGCCAGTTCTTTGCCTTTCTGGCCGGGATAATGTACTGCGCAGAGATCCGTCAGAAACCGGAATTTCAGTGCTGGATCGTCAAATAAAAAATTCAGTATTTTAAGGTTAAGCTCTTTTGGCGCTGAAAATGTCAACATACCATAAGGCTCAGTAAAATCAGTAACCGGTTCGCCGAATTTTTCGATTAATTTTTGCTTTATTATTTCGTTATTCAACATTATTTGATTGTTGTATTGCCTGATGGTTGACAATTAAACCATTCAAACATCAAACAATTTCACACCCTATTGTATCCCGTAACCTTCCAACAGGGCTTTATATTGTTCGCCATTTCTTCTTCTTAAACTTTCTTTCCCGACAAGATCTTGTATGCGCATTACACCATCAAGAATGGCTTCCGGTCTTGGAGGGCATCCGGGCACATATACATCTACCGGAACCACCTGGTCAATTCCCTGCAATACGCTGTACGTATCGAAAATACCGCCACTCGATGCACAGGCACCGACTGCGATTACCCATCTCGGCTCTGCCATTTGTAAATAAACCTGCTTTACAACCGGTCCCATTTTTTTTGCAATAGTACCTATTACCATCAGCAGGTCACATTGACGCGGAGAAAATCCTACTCTCTCTGATCCAAATCTTGCCAGGTCATAGTGCGATCCCATGGTTGCCATGAATTCAATGCCGCAGCATGAAGTAGCAAAAGGCAATGGCCAGATAGAATTTTTTCTCGCCAGGCCTATAAGCTTACCAAATGAGGTAGCAAAAAATCCTTCCCCCTGGTGACCTTCCGGCATCTCTGCCATGCTGATGTCGTTTTCCAGCTTTTTGTAATTGACATTATATGATACAGGACGAGCCATAACAATTTCAGATTTTAGATTGAAGATTTAATATTTAAACAAACTGGCAATTGAAGGGTTTAATCTTCAATTTCAAATATCAAATCCGTTTAGTCTTCCCACTTCAATGCGCCTTTTTTAATTATATATACGAACCCACAAAGAAAAAATCCAATGAACATTAATACCGCCCAAAAACCGCTCCAGCCAAGCCCTTTGAAATTGACAGCATACGGATAAAAAAATATCACTTCCACATCAAACAAAACAAACAAGATGGCGGTCAGAAAATATTTGATAGCCATTGGCTGGCGTGCATCACCATGTGATTCTATGCCGCTTGCAAAATTTTGAAGTTTATCCGTTGTTTTCCGTTTCGGCCCTAATAAATGCGTGATCACCACAAGCAAAACAATAAGTCCCACGGCAAGAAATACCTGTATTGCGACCGGCAGATAAGAGCTGGAATCGGTTGATGAAAGGCTTCCCTGGAGTAAATAGATCATAGTTTTTACCCGATGGGCAAAAATAAGACAGCATCAGCAAATTACCTTACAATTTCTAAGCACCCGCTACTTGCTTAAAATAAAAAACCGCAACTAAATCGTTACGGTTTCGATCGGTGTATAAAAAATTATTGTTATCCGCTTTTGCTACCCGGCCCGGTTCCCGTCTTCGATTCATTTGAGCCTTTTGGATTGGATTGTTTTGCGGATTGTTCTATTTGTTTTTGTATGTTCTTATAATTCTCATTGGCGGGGTCCATTGCAACCACCTTATTGATATACTCAAGGGCCTTGGGGGCATCTTTGGCATAATTGATATAATAATCCACGAGGAAAAGAGCCGTGTTTATATAAAGTGATTTGTACTTAACGCTGTCCCTCTGTGTAAACCCAAAAAGCTTCAAAGCATCCGGAACAGCGATACTGTCTTTTTTTAGTGTATCAACGGCCCTGGCATTATTATATGCCCATTGATATCCATATATTTCATCGGGGAATTTTTCGATCATCTTAAGTGCTAACTCCCTTGACCTGCCATATGAGCTGTCAAAATAATTGGCGAGCATTGCATTGAAATAGTCGGTCAAAGAAGGATCAGGCCTTATATCGATCAGCATTTCGTCCACTAACACTTCCTTGTCGTACAGTTTTCTTGTTTTGAACGTCGCAGACAGTTTTTTGAGCAGATCAATTTTGCTTGTTAAAACTGTATCTGTTTTTACTCCTTCCATATAGGCATTAAGTGCGGCTTCTTCCTGGCCAGGGGTAGCGAGGTAAATATCACCTTTCATCATATAGTGCACTGGCGTTATCTCTTCCGGTTTTGCTTTCGAAAAATAAATATCAATGTATTTTTTAGCTGTCGGGGTGTCACCCTTTGCTGCATAGCTATCAGCAAGCAAAATATAAGTTCTTGCCTTGGTTTGTTCGCCTGCTTTCTGAATAATGCCCAACGAAATTCTAATCGCCTCATCATACTTCTTTTCTGCCCAGTATGTCTGTGCTTTGAAATGATCGACCTGCGGGTCGGGATCAGAATTGGCAATATATTTTGCCGCCATATCCTGGGCGGCTGCAAAGTCTAATTTTCCTAATTTATAATAATAGAGCTCATAATAGGCGGGTGCAAAACGCGGGTCCTTAGCGATGGCTTCATTCAGATATTTTTCATACAATTCCCAGTTCTTCTGTGACTCAAATAATTTTGCAAGTTTGTAATAAGGAGGTGCAAAATTGGGGTTGACGTTTGTAGCTTTTGTATAGTTTTCATAAGCCTTTCCACCACCTGAGCCTGGATTAGCTTTCAGGTATGCATTGCCAAGGTTGAGATATATCTCGGCATTATTCGGATCACGGGCAACACCGGCTTCCAATTTTTGTATAGCATAATTAATATCGCCTTTCTTTTCTTTATCTGTATAAGTATTCGTGATCGCTCTTCCTATGGCATTCAGAATAACCGGGTCATCTCCTTTTTTTGTCCGGGTCAAAGTAAGAGCCGCTTCAAAACGTTGGTTAGCCTCGCTGAATTTGTTTTCGTTCAACTCAACTTGCCCCATACCCACTATAAGTAATGGCGCATTGGCACTCGCCATCAATGCCTTTGAATATACATCCCTTGCACCGGGAATGTTTTTCATCGCGATATATGTCTGCCCAAGCCAATAGGTAGCATCAATGTTGTTTGGATTTGCCGCTAACAAATTTTCAAATGCAGCTTTGGCGTTCTTTGTACGATCGGCATACAGATCATTGATCCCTTCAGCAAGTGTTTGGGCCTTGATGCCTGTTACCAATAGTAGACAGCCAACTAAAAATGTGATTGATATTTTCTTCATTTTATTTTCACTTTTACAATGTGTAAATATAACTACTTTGTCTATTCTCTCAACCGTGCTTTCCTTATATAAAAACTTCTTAGCGCAGGCACCAGGTAAGCTCTTCTGAATATCAATTGTCCTTTCTCGTCAGCCATAAAATCCGTAAAGCCGGTTCCGAGACCTTTATGCTTTTCCTTACGTATATATACCAAATCACGTACCATCGGGTAGCTTTTGCTATAAATATTCCATTGATATGGCAATACATAACCGCCCGGCCTATCCGTGCTCTCTAATCTTGCAACTTTAACTTTTGTTAAGAAATTCATTTGCGCTGTATCATCCTTATTCCCGATCCAGCTAACTCCTATAAAGCCAATAGCATCAGGGGTTTTTGCAACATAATCAATAACTCCTTCACTTGTCCGGGCCGCTACAGTATTGGGTGACAGGGAATCGCTGTGCAACACAGAATCGACGATAAAACGTACTGTACTGGTTGCCTTTACACCATCAAACACAGGAATTAATTTTTTATTAAACTTTCCCGTAAGTATCTGTTTTAACTCGGACATGGTAAAAAAAGAATCCGGTGCTTCAGGATTGACGATTACCGCAATTGCATCCTTCGCAACAGTTAATTCAGCGGGTGCTACTTTCATCGAGTCAATCATGAAATTCTCTTCGCTTTCAGTATATCCCCGGGTGGCTATGACCACCCGGATACTATCAATAGCAAAGTCTTTCAAACATTCTGCTTCCGGTTTATAATGTGCAATGATCTTAGTGCGTGGTTGGTTCGACTCATATACTTCAATCAATGCATCCACGATCGGTTTGAAAGATTCATCAGCGCTTATATTGATCGTTCCCCTGTACCAGGTATCCGGCCATTCATCCTGTTTTTCCTGGTCAGATTTACAACGATTCAACAATAGCATCAATGTAAGAAGGATACCAATAATTCTTGTCGGCCGGACTACGACTGGTCTCATTGAAAATAATTTTTCTTAAACCCCTTGTATATGCGCCAGGCTCCATATAGTACAAAGATCACCCCAAGGATTTGTACGGCACCTGTTGACAATCTTTCATTGATCTGTATTTTGAGTTTATCGTGAAAAAAAAGAAGAACACCCAGGCCAATCATAACTATGCCCATGCCATAGTCCAATATCGAACGCATTAACGATACCTGCTTTCGTCTTTTCTTTTCGTATTCTTCAAGCATAATCTCTGTTTTCAAGGAAGGCAAATTATTGAATTTTTATTGTTCTGTCTTTATAAATATTGACATTAAATAAGATGCAGAATAAAAGGAAATCCATATAAAGCAACAACGCACAAGACCCAGGAGAAACACAAAAAGATCAATTTGGCTGACAATAGATTTTAATTCGATGAACATCTTGCGTCTTGTGCCGTGTACCTTGCACGTTGTCTCTTTTGCTCTACCTTTGCTCACATGAAAATTTTAATGGTTTGCCTTGGAAATATTTGCCGCAGTCCGCTGGCAGAAGGCATTTTGCAGGATAAAGCTTTCAAAGCCGGGTTGAATTGGAGTGTAGAAAGTGCCGGCACGAATAGTTATCACATCGGGGATGCTCCTCATCCATTATCGCAAAAAATAGCAAAGCTTAATAATATTGATATAAGTCGGCAACGGGCACGAAGATTTGTAGCCGATGACTTTAAAGTATATGATAAAATATATGCTTTGGCCGGCGACGTGATGAACGATATCGGGTATATATCAAGAAATAAATTTGACGGGGCTAAAGTTGACCTCCTGATGAATGAATTATATCCTGATAAAAATTTGGACGTTCCTGATCCTTATTATGGTGGAGAATCCGGCTATCATGAAGTATATAAAATGCTGGATGAGGTATGCGAAGCTATTATTCAGAAATATGCGGCGGACAATATAAAATTGGCAATGCCTGCCGATCAACAGACCGACCTCAATGAGTCAATCATACAGGAGTCAGACAATAAGAAATGACTATGGTCAAACCATCATTACCTCAAAGCACCAGAGATTTTGGACCGAATGTCGTTCGCAAGCGTAATTATAGCTTCCCAAACCCTCTAAAGGAGGGCTTAATAAACCTTTCACTTCTGAAAAGTTTTCTCAATGGTAAAAGTTAATGTAAGTATCCCGCAGGGCACAAGAGATTTTGGACCGGACGTCGTTCGTAAACGTAATTATATTTTTGACACCATTCGTTCTGTTTTCGAATTATATGGTTTTGAGCCATTGGAAACTCCCGCTATGGAGAATATTGAAACGTTGATGGGGAAGTATGGCGAAGAGGGAGATAAACTTATTTTCAAAATATTAAACAATGGTCTTGATAATTCCGATAAAGAAAAACAGATCCGGGAAGATTTTGAAAAAGTGTTGAAGGGTAAAAATGTATCTGGCATTACTGAAAGGGCTTTAAAGTATGATCTTACCATCCCCTTTGCCCGGTATGTGGCAATGAATCACAACAAACTCACTTTCCCATTCAAGCGATACCAGATTCAACCGGTATGGAGAGCTGACAGACCGCAGAAAGGAAGATACCGCGAGTTTTATCAATGTGATGCAGATGTGGTAGGGAGTAATTCTCTGTTAAATGAATTGGAACTGGCAAATATTTATGCGACTGTTTTTGAAAAATTAAAAATATCAGTCGAAATAAAGATCAATCATAGAAAATTATTGACTGCATTAGCTGAACTATCCGGAGGTGCTGACCGGATGATGAGTATTACAATTGCTATTGATAAGCTGGACAAGATTGGTTTGGAAAAAGTAAAAGAAGAATTAGCTCAAAGAGGATTAGAGAAAAATCTGATATCAATTGTCGAAAAATATCTCAGCGTCAAAGGAACTAATGAAGAAAAGATCAATCAGGCAAGAAATCTTTTTGGAAATAACGATTCAGCCAAAAAAGGAATTGAAGAGTTGGAAGAGATTACCAGTTCTCAACTCACCACTCACCGCTCACTACTCAAAATCGACTTTACATTAGCCCGCGGACTCAATTACTACACCGGAATCATCTTCGAAGTAAAAGCAAAAGATGTCCAAATGGGCAGCATCGGCGGCGGTGGACGTTACGATGATCTTACCGGTTTATTCGGTGTTCCAAATATTCCCGGTGTTGGTATTTCCTTTGGCGTGGATCGTATCTATGATGTGATGGAGGAATTAAAATTGTTTCCGGAAGAAGTTCATACCGGCACGCAGGTTTTATTTTTTAATCTTGGAGAAGTGGAAAGCAAAGCAGCTTTTACAATCATGCAGCAGTTAAGAAATAAGAACATCCGTTGCGAGTTGTATCATGAAACAGTAAAATTTGATAAACAGTTCAAATATGCCGAAAAGAAAAATATTCCGTATGTGATCATTCTAGGTACAAAAGAACTCGAAAACAACACCTGTGTGATAAAGGATATCCGTAAAGGCGAACAACAAACCATCCCCGTCGGCGATCTTGATTCATTTTTGTTTATATAAAACAATCCCGTCTTTGATTAACTTTGCGACTCTGAATAATTTTCATTTTTATAAATAAATAAAAAGTCTAAAATGAAACGCAGATCACTCCTTATCCTTTCGGGCATTGCCTTATTATTTGCGTCCTGTGGAAACAAGGGGGGCAAATCCGGTTTGCTCGTTCCCAAAGATGCCAGCATGGTCATTCACATCAATAGCGCCTCGCTTTCATCTAAGCTTAGCTGGGATGAGATCCGTCAGACCAATTGGTTCAAAAAAGCATCGGCAAAAGCAACCGATAGTCTTGCGCAACAACTACTCGCCGACCCTTCCCGTTCGGGCATTGACACCAAAAGCGATTTCGTTTTATATCTTAAAAAACACGGAAGGTCCGGTTATTTTGTTTTGGAAGGATCGGTAGCCGATCCGGCTGCGTTTGAAAAAATGCTGACAGCAATGCATAAGGAAGCACCGGCTGAAGTAAAAAAGGAGGGCGAGATCAGTTATATGGGAGCGGGTGGAAGGTCCGCGATCGCATGGAACAAGACAATGTTTGCTATAGTCAATCATCACGATATGCCTGATCTTGCAGGAGCATTTATGAAAAACAGGCGTCATGATCATGATGAGGACGAAGATGACGATGACCCGGGAGTCAGCAGTGACAGCCTGAATGCGTTTGCTAAACAGGCACTGAATGTGAAAGGCAGCGACAATCTTGATACAGATAGCCGCTTTGCCGACCTGGTAAAAAACGATGGTGATATACATTTCTGGATGGACATGGGCAAGCTGTATGGCGGAATGGGCGGCGGTTTTATGTCAATGATGAAGGTGAGTGCACTGACAGAAGGAAATATCGTTGCTGCATCTGTGAGCTTTGATAATGGCAAGATCACTGCAAAAGCGAAAAATTATCACAGCGATGAAATGAACAAGATATTATCGGATAACCGGCCCAAGCCTGTCAGTGCCGATGTTATCAACCGCATTCCTTCTTCCGACGTGGTCGGTGTGCTGGCTCTTAACTATTCACCGAATGCTCTGAAAGAATTGCTGAAGATGATCGGTGTTGATGCAATAGCTGATGCGTTTCTTGCCAAGATCAATTTCAGCATTGACGAACTTATAAAAGCGAACAAAGGCGAAATACTTTTATCGCTAAGCGATCTCAATGCAGCAACAGATTCGATGAGCTTTGGACCTGGTCATAAGTTCCCGTTCATGAAAAACAGTGCAAAGGTTCTTTTTGCCACGTCCGTGAATGACAAAGCAGCCTTTGATAAATTGGTCACTGTGATCTGGGATCTTTCCAAACAGTTTGGAATGAGTGGTAATGATACCGATACAACAAAAAAGAAGTCAGGCATCAATTATAAGCTCAAGGATGACTGGTTTGCTGCCAGCAATTCACCAGAATACACCGATAAGTTCCTGGCGGGAGGTAATAATAAACTTCCTTTTGCAGACCGGATCAGCGGCCATCCTTTTGGATTGTACATTGACCTGCAAAAAATAATACGGTTCATCGGATCACTGCAAAGAGGCGAAAGAGACAGCAGTAAAGCAGCACTGAACGCCTCTCTTGGTATGTGGCAGGATATAACAGCCTGGGGCGGGGATTATAAAGATAAAGCCTCTGAAATGGAATTGGAAGTAAACCTCGTGGATAAAAATACGAACAGTCTCAAACAATTGAATCAATACCTGGACAAGATGGTTGTAACGATGGAAAAGAGCAAGATGGCAAAAATAAAAGAAGTGACGATTGAAGATCTGAAGGAAGCGCCACCTGCGCCTTCACCCAAATGAACTGATAGAAAAACAAATAAAAGCCACAACCTGCCGAAACACAATGTGCCGGTTGTGGCTTTGAAATTGAAAAGCCTTTATGCAATTAGCTATCCGGAATCTTTTGCCGGGATATTTTAATCAAAATATTACTGAAACTTCCGGGATCTGGGGAAAGGAGTTGGTATTTGAAAAAGGCGAGTTCATTAAAATAGTCGCTCCATCCGGAAGCGGTAAAACTTCGCTTATCAGTTTTCTATATGGCATCCGGAACGATTATTCCGGAAGTATTTCCTATGCGGGAAAAAGTTTCAATCAGTTTTCGAAGGAAGATCTTGCTGCCTACCGCAGTAAACATATCAGCATTGTGTTTCAGGACATGAAGCTATTTGCCGATCAAACAGTACTGGGAAATTTAGAAATAAAAAGACAATTGAATCCTTATCATCCTGCAGAAAAAATAAAAGAAATGGCGGAGCGACTTGGCATCGGTGACCGGTTGTCATTCAAATGCAGCACTTGCTCTTATGGTGAACAGCAACGAATTGCCATCATTCGTTCTTTGATGCAGCCTTATGACATATTGTTACTGGATGAACCTTTCAGTCATCTCGATAAAAATAATTCCCAAAAGGCGATGGACCTGATAATGGAAGAAACAAAGGCAAGAAGTGCATCAATTATTTTTGTTGATCTTGAACGGTATGATCCGTTTCCATTCACCCGATTGTATCATCTATAAAAATTGCAGTGGCGGTATCATTCAAACCTATACGTCCATTATTACAAACGGATACCAGTTCCTGGTCAAGATGGTTTTCGTATATAGGTCTTGGCATCGGTGTGCTGTTATTATTATGTTCCATACAGATGTATAGCAATATTCAGCAAATGGTAACAGAAGGCAATATCCGTAAAAACGGATTTGATTTTATACCTATCGCTAAAAATGTGACAAGTGAAACGATGAGACACCCGGAACAGAATTTATTTACACAACACGATATTGATGAGATAAAAGAAAAGCCATTTGTCGAGGATGCGGCGCCTTTAATAGCTAATCAATTCCGTATTCAACTCAGTGCCGGCAGTATGTTGCCGTTTCAGACAGAATTTTTTATTGAAAGTCTCGACAATGATTTCATTGATACGTTGCCTCCATCTTTTTCATGGCAGGAAGGACAGCAGACGTTACCAATCATTTTTTCGGCTGATTTTTTTGAAATATATACTGTGTTCGCTCCAAGCCAGGACCTGCCGCAGGTTTCAAAGGAAGTAGCGACCGGTCTCCCCATCGTAGTTACTTGTTTTGGCAACGGCCGGGAAAGATCGTTTACCGGGAAGATCGTGGCATTCAGCGACCGGGTGAATTCAATTTTAGTACCTAAAACTTTTTTAGATTGGGCTAATTCAACATTCGGTTATAAAAAAGATGTAGAAGCATCACGGGTCTTTATCAAAACAAAAGATGCAAATAACCCGGAGCTGATCACCTTTCTTGAGTCGAAAGGTTATGTCGTCAATAAAGACAAGACCATGCTCGGCCGGAATAAAATGATCATACAAAGTATTTTTAGCGGGCTGGGAATATTCGGATTATTGGTGGTGATACTGGCACTGATGTTATTTTCGTTTTACCTGCAACTGATCATTGCAAAAAGTAAAGACAACCTTCAGCTATTGCTTACAATTGGTTATTCACCAGCGTGGCTGAGCCGGAATGTTTCAAAACGATTTTTGCCTATTTATATAATTATTGTAATAATTGCGCTGGCAGTGACAGAGACTTATGCAATGGGCATTTCATCATTTTATCATGCATGATAAACCTGGCCTTTCCCCGATTATACATTGGAGCATAATGTTAGCTGCGCTTCTGCTGATTTCACTTTCGCTATTTACCAATTACAGACTGGTAAAAAAACAATTATATAAATTAAACTAAACAGTCTCATAGATAACAGCTGCGCCCTGCCCAACACCGATACACATTGTAGCCAATCCATACTTACTCTTTCTTTTTTTCATTTCATGTAAAAGTGTGGCGGAAATCCTTACACCGCTGCAACCAAGAGGATGACCGATGGCGATTGCCCCTCCATTCACATTTACTTTGTTGATATCAAGTCCAAGATCGCGGACGCAGGCGATAGATTGTGATGCAAATGCTTCATTGAGTTCAATGAGATCAAGATGCTCTACTTTTAAGTTAGCTCTTTGCAATGCTTTTTTTGTTGCAGGCACAGGGCCAATCCCCATGATGGAAGGATCAACACCTGCAACGGCCATGGAAACAACTTTTGCCATCGGCTTTAATGAATATTTTATTACGGCTTCTTCACTTGCCAATAACATCGCCGCCGCACCATCATTAATACCTGAAGAATTACCCGCCGTAATACTTCCATCTTTTACAAAAGCTGGTTTCAGAGATGCTAATTTTTCGAAAGACGTTTGCCGCGGATGTTCATCTGCTTCAAACAAGATCTCTTTTTCTTTCTCATTTATAACCACAGGAATTATTTCATCTTTCCATTTTCCTGCCGCATGCGCATCAAAATATTTTTGCTGAGATGATAAAGCAAATGTGTCTTGCTCCTGCCGCGATATCTTCCATTGCTTTGCTACATTTTCAGCCGTTTCACCCATACTATAAGGGATAATACATCTCTGCTAACTTCTTATTGGTAAAACGCCATCCCAGAGTTGTATCATATATTTCAGGGTTGCGCTGAAAAGATGTTGTTGCTTTCGGCATCACAAACGGCGCTCTTGTCATACTCTCTACACCGCCTGCAATAATTATTTCAGCGTCACCACACATGATCTGTCTTGATCCATCCATGATCGCCTGTAGTCCCGATGCACATAAACGATTCACTGTATTACCTGCAACTGTAACCGGCAAACCAGCCAAAAGCGCCGCCATTCTTGCTACGTTCCGGTTATCTTCTCCTGCTTGATTGGCAGCGCCTGCGATCACATCTTCAATTGCATTGGGATCAACCGAAGGATTTCTTTGAAGCAATGATTTGATCACATGAGCTAACAGATCATCAGGGCGGACGGATGATAAAGTGCCGCCATATTTACCAACAGGAGTGCGGATCACATCAATTACAAAAGCTGTTTTCATCAAACCTTATTTGAGGATGCAAATATCAGTCAAATCAACTGAATCCTTCCATCATGGTTATCTTTGCAGAATGGCAAAAACAGCACAAAAGAATATACGTTACCTGGGCTTAACCGATATTGAACAGTACTTTGAAGAACAAGGTGAAAAAAAATTCAGGGCAAAACAGGTATATGAATGGCTATGGCAGAAACAGGCACAGAGTTTTGATGATATGACCAACCTGAGCAAGGAGCTTAGACAAGAATTAGGAGAACAATTTACATTACCCTGCCTTACACATTGATGCCACACAATATAGTTCAGATGGAACAATCAAGAGCCGGTTCAAAACCATGACGGCCATTTGGTGGAAGGTGTATTGATACCAACCGAATCAAGATATACTGCTTGCGTTTCATCACAAATAGGTTGTTCATTAAGTTGTAAGTTTTGCGCCACCGGTTATATGGATAGAAAAAGAAATCTTGATTTTGATGAGATATATGATGAAGTAGTATTGATCAACCAGCAATGCTGAAAAAACCTATAACAAAAAACTTAGCAATATTGTTTTTATGGGAATGGGCGAACCATTACTGAATTATAAAAATGTTTTGAGAGCAATTGAACGAATTACCTCACCTGATGGATTAGCCATGAGTCCACGACGAATTACTGTTTCCACGGCCGGTGTAGCCAAACAAATAAAACAATTGGGTGATGATAAAGTAAAATTCAAACTGGCATTATCCCTTCATGCAGCTAATGATGCCAAACGGCATGAGATCATGCCGATCAATGACACCAACAATATCAAATCACTGGTTGATGCATTGAATTATTTTTATAAACAAACAAAGAACGAGATCACGTTTGAATATATCCTTTTTAAAGACTTCAATGATTCACTCAAAGATGCGGATGAGTTAATAAAAATTTACCGCCAGGTTCCTGCCGATCTTATCAATATCATTGAATACAACCCGATTGATTTCGCCAAATTTGAAAAGCCGGAAGAAGAAAAAGTAGAAGCCTTTATCTCTTATCTCGGAAAGAACAGGGTGAACGCAAGGCTTCGCCGCAGCCGCGGAAAAGATATTGATGCGGCCTGCGGACAACTAGCCAATAAGAATACACATTAGATAATATCGGGATGTCATTGCATGTACACGGATAATATTTACAAACTTTTGTTAAGTACGAAGAATTTCATAGTTTCATTAAACCTGCACGCAGGTTAGTGGTCTGTACGTCGTCAAAAGCTTAATGTTTTCCGAAAAACGGAACGCGATCATTTAAACTTTAAAAATATAGCAATGAAAAAACTAATCTTATTTGCGGTATTTGCCGCCGCCGGTGTGATAACAGTACAGGCGCAGGAAATACCGGAACGCAAACACGATGAATCGAGAGGGATCCACAAAGAAAAAATGATGGGGAAGAAGGAGCTCTCCAACCTTAATCTCAGCGATGAGCAGAAAGCAAAGATGAAATCCATGAACCAGGACTTCCGTAAAAAAATGGAAGATTTAAAAAAGCAGGATAACATTACTGTAAAAGAATCCCGTGAGAAAATGGAGGCACTGCGCAAAGATCATCAATCGAAATTTCAATCACTGTTGACATCCGATCAAAAGGCACAGATGAAAAAAGACAAAGAAGCCCGTAACGCAAAAATGAAAGAATACGGCAAGAAGAGACAAGAAAGAATGAAAGAAGAATTAAATCTGACGAGTGAACAATCAGCAAAAATGGAACAGAACAGGAAAGACGCTTCGCAAAAAATAAAATCAATAAAGGAAAACAGTTCATTAAGCGACGACCAAAAGAAAGAGCAGGTAAAGGACGTAATGGAAAAGCAAAAAGAAACGATGAAGTCAATCCTTACAGATGAGCAGTTGCAGAAAATGAAAGAGGGACGGAAAGAGCACGGAAAAAGAAAGAAAGCAGAAAATATATAAAGACGGTTTTATGAAATATAAGCCCTGTCTCTTGAAGTAGAGGCGGGGTTTTTCAATTATCTTTGCCGCCCATTACTGTTGTAAAACAGCAAACTACTACAATGAAAAAAAAGTCAACCCATTTCGATAAGTTTACGAAAAGGAAAAGCAACGCTGCGATCAAAGAACAATTCAGGCAGGAAAAAAGAAAATTCAAGAAAGAGCGGGAAGAATATTTTGAGAAGAAGAAAGCAGAAGCCAGGAGTCAGAGGTCAGAGGTCAGGAAAACAGAATGCTTCTGCCGGCAGAACCATATCCAACGATCAGCAGCAATCGAACCTCAGACCTCAGACCTCCGATCTCATGCCTTTAAATAAATTCATCGCTCATGCAGGTATATGTGCAAGAAGAGATGCTGCTGAAATGGTAAAGAAAGGAATGGTAAAAGTGAATAATGCAGTAGTGACTGAACCGGGACATAAAGTTTCTTCAAAAGATGATATAAGGGTTAATGGCAAGAAAATATTCCTGGCAAAAAATCTTGTTTATATTTTATTGAATAAACCCAAGGATTATATCACTACCACCGCTGACCCGCAGAACAGGAAAACTGTATTGGATATTATCAGCCGCGCCACAAAGGAAAGAGTTTATCCGGTTGGTCGCCTTGACAGAAATACGTCAGGTGTTTTATTATTCACCAATGATGGTGAGCTCGCGCAAAAATTGACCCATCCAAGCAATGAAGTAAAGAAAGTTTATCATGTTACACTAAATAAACCTTTGGATAAAAAAGATTTTGATCAGATATTGAAAGGTGTGATACTTGAAGACGGTCCCGCGAGTGTAGATGTTTTGGCATACGCGGATATTAAAGATAAAACACAGATCGGTGTGGAGATACACAGTGGCCGCAACCGTATTGTACGCCGCATCTTCGAACACTTGGGATACGATGTAAGGAATCTTGACCGGGTGATCTTTGCTGGATTGACCAAAAAAAATATTGAAAGAGGTAAATGGCGTTTTTTGACAGAAAGGGAAGTGAGGGATCTGAAACATTTTGGGAAAGGGAAGTAGGCCACAGATGAACACAAATGGACACAGATAAAGGCATGAAGTTTTCCGATTTAATCATATTTGAAAATGATGATGTTATTGTGTCGAATAAACCTTCGGGCTTATTGTCAATTCCTGACCGGGAAGGAAAAGAGGTTTCATTAAAAATTTTACTGAAGGAAAAGTTTGATCAGGTATTTACTGTTCATCGTTTAGACAGGGATACAAGCGGTATAATCGTTTTTGCAAAAAATGAGGAGACGCATAGGCATCTTTCCAAACAGTTTGAAGAACGACAAACAGAAAAGATATATACGGGATTGGTGATCGGATCGCCAATTGAAGAAAAGGGAAGCGTCAATAAACCAATTGCAGAACATTCAGTGAAAAGAGGAATGATGATCATTCACCAGAGAGGAAAAGAATCGCTGACCGATTATCAAGTGCTGGAAGATTTTGGTATTTATTCCTGGCTGCAGTTCCGCATTCATACCGGTCGTACACACCAGATACGTGTACACATGAAAGACATAGGTCATCCGATTGTATGTGACGAACTATATGGTGATGGCAAACCCATTCTTTTATCTTCCATCAAATCAAAATTCAAACTCTCCAAAAAAGAAGAAGAGGAAAGACCGATACTGAACCGGCTGGCACTACATGCCTGGAAACTGAAGTTTACTGACACTAATGGGCAATCTTTTGAATTGGAAGCGCCGATACCCAAAGATATAAGAGCGACGTTACAGCAACTGGAGAAAAGAAAAAAATTGAAATAATTACCATCATATAGTGTTCGAATTTTTGTAAATTAGAATATTCTTTTCTCGTGTATGAAGTTTCGTTTGCTAATATTATCTTCTCTCCTGTCAATTACAGTTTGCTCGAATGGACAGGTTAATGATTCAATAAAGACTTTTCATAAACACACTCAGTCGTGTCATTTTGTTGGAACGACCGAAAAGGATTATGTTATTGAATTGTTTCCCGATTCTCTTGTCAAAATATCGGAATACACTTCCAGTTACAGAGACCAATATAAATCAGTCATACGAACCGTCTATTCTGGCATCTATGCGATAAATCATGACACTGTGAGAATAAAATATTTAACGCACAATACTGAAATAAAAAATAAAAGCTTAACTATTACTCGTGCTTCTTATGCAAAGCCTTTAAATGACTTTGTACTTTATCCTTCTTCAACTTTTATTTTGAAAGATAGCCAGATAGCACCAATAGACTTTCTATTTGAAAAGCTGCCGCTTGCAAAACATGACATAGCCAATCAGCTTAGTGATAGATTTCAGAATTGGGAATATGACAAGAAAAAAGAAATTTTTGGGGTTAGTAGATAGAATTTATCGTCAACTCTTCTCCAACGCCTGCAGAATATCGCCCAATATATCATCAGCATGTTCCAAACCAACAGATATCCGGATAAGACCGGGAGTAATGCCCACTTCTTTTCTTTCATCCTCTGTTAATTTGGAATGTGTGGTGGAAGCAGGGTGTGAAGCGATACTGCGGCTGTCGCCCAGGTTATTGGTCATCGAGATCATTTGCAGTGCATTCAAAAATTTTCTTCCGCCATCAATACCGCCTTTTACTTCAAATGTCACAATACCGCCGCCATTGCTCATTTGCTTTTTAGCGATCTCATATTGCGGATGATCTTTCAAAAAAGGATATTTTACCCAGCTAATCTTCGGATGTTTCTGTAATCCTTTAGCGATCGTCAATGCATTATCTGCATGTTTATCCATGCGTATAAATAATGTTTCAAGGCTTTTACTCAATACCCATGCATTAAAAGGACTTAGTGATGGGCCGGTATTGCGGATAAATAAATACAATTGATTAATGAGTTCTTTGTTCCCAACTACTACTCCACCAAGCACCCTTCCCTGCCCGTCAATAAATTTGGTAGCAGAATGTAAAACAAGATCGGCGCCGTACTGAACAGGCTGTTGCACGGCTGGAGTAGCAAAACAATTATCGACGACAAATAAGATATTATGATTCTTGCAAAGTTTTGCAACAAATTCAATATCTATAATATCCAGCCCGGGATTGCTCGGCGTTTCGAGATACAACATTTTTGTATTAGGCTTTATCAACGCTACAATACTTTCAGGTCTGTTCATATTGAAATAAGAACATTCTATTCCCCATTTAGGCAAATACTTTGTCAGCATCGTATGAGTCGAACCGAATATGGCCGATGCAGAAATGATATGATCGCCTTTGCTTAGAAAAGTCATGAAGGTCGAAAAGATCGCTGCCATGCCGGTGCCGGTAGCCACGCCATCCTCAGCACCTTCTAACGCCGCCATCTTGCTAATGAATTCATCAACGGTAGGATTGGAAAAACGGGAATAGATATTTATATCCAATGTATCGTCGGCAAAAGCAGCCGCCATTTCCTCTGCACTATTGTAAGTAAAACTGCTGGTCAGGAACAAAGGGGTTGCATGCTCTTTCTCATTTGTCTTTGCTGTCTGGATACGGATAGCTTTTGTTTCGCGGCGTTGCGGCATATATTGCTGGGTCTTTTATGTTAAGCGGCAAAGATACAAGCAGGCAGTGACGTTCGATGTCACATCTTTATCATGAATTATTTTCTAAACCGGCCGATTGAAAAGAGAGCTAAGAATGATCTCATTCCTGGTCCAGTTGCAGGGCTTTCCCCTGTGAAGCATTATACAATTCATACCAATCCTGCCTGTCGAGATCAATATCAAACGCATTGACAATATTTTTTATCCGCTGTTCGCTGGTAGTTCCGATCAGCGGCAATGCTCCCAGTTTCACCAGCCATGCTACGGCTATTGATTCAATATGCGCATCATATTTTTTGCTTAGTTCTTCGAGTTTATAATGAACTCTTACTGCCAATGGATCTGTTCCGTTCTCTATTCTTCCGCCCGCCAGCGGCGCTGAAGCAACAGGTCGCATATAACGCTGCCGGGTATAATCAAGCTGGCCGTTATCAAGAGCAGTTGTATTCAGGATATTTAATTCAATGTGATTGGTCACGATCGGCACACGCAGATAAGATGCCAATAACTGGTGCTGGAATACAGAAAAATTTGCCACTCCGATATTTCTTATTTTACCAGAGCTTTTCAATTTTTCCAAAACGGTAGCTGATTCTTCGAGGTCAGACAGCGGATCAAGCTGATCAAGCAGGAAAATATCAATATAATCTGTCTGTAATTTTTTAAGCGAATTATCTATGCTATCCCGGATATGTGCTGCGGATGAATCAATATATTTCACCTTTACACCAGGATGACTTGCATGAGGAACGATCACACCGCATTTAGTAAACAGTACAATATCTTCCCGCTTAAATGATCTTTTCTTTAAAACATTGCCAAAAAGTTTTTCGCATTGATATCCGCCGTAAAAATCTGCATGATCAAAAGTATTAATGCCGAGCTCAAGACAAAAATTGATCATCTTTTCCATGTTAGCCTCACCCGATGCGCTGATGCCTTCCCATCTCCAAAAACCATAGATAGCGGGAGAAACTTTCGGACCCGAATCACCAAGATAAATTTTAGTCATAAGCTGAATATCGGTATGCAAATTAGCCAGTTTATCGGCATTCCCGGTGGAAGGTTAATTTTTTTTATTGGCCCGGTTGCAGTACTGTCCTGAGTTTATCGAAGGATTATGCTTCCGTTGCGAGTTTACCCAGCCTTGCCCCGACGAATGTCGTGGGAGGAACCGAAGGGCTCCGTTCAGGGTTCTGTCCGCTGTTCAGCTATAAGAAACCTGTTTGAGCTGCGTTTTAAAGATGAACATTTTAACACCTATGCTTATAAGAACAATGTCCTGCAGATCGTGATCATGCTCATTACGATCACAACAATTCCTACAGCAATAAACATTTTTCGCACAGGCATCCTGGCAGTGAGCAGGGCAGAAAATGGTGCGGTGATAACACCGCCGATCAATAGTCCCGCAACTATATTCCAATGCTGAATGCCAACTGTAAAAATAAATGTAATAGCGCTGGCTACGGTCAGTATAAATTTTGCCATGGTACTGCTCCCGATAATATAACGAGGTGTGCGGCCATTCTTTATAAATGTGCCTGTCACTAATGGTCCCCATCCCCCGCCTCCAAAAGAATCAATAAACCCGCCGGTCAATCCCAGCGCAGTGATATTTGTTTTCTTTTTTAGAACATTCCCCTTTTTAGTTTTAAATGCATTTCTTAATATCCGGAATCCGAGATACATGGCATAAACTGCTATCAGCGGTTTGATTACTTCTGCATAGCGATGCCCGGCAAACGAGAGAGCGATTGCACCCAGGATCGCCCCAATGACGGCTGGTACTGCAAGTGCTTTCACTAATTTTTTATTTACATTGCCCAATTGCCAGTGACTGATAGTTCCTGCAGCAGTTGTAAAAGATTCTGCCGAATGAATGCTTGCACTGATGACAGGTGGCGGTACATTTAACATCAGCAATACGGTCGTGCAAATAACACCATATCCCATCCCCATAGAGCCAGCTACGACTTCCGCGCAAAAACCGGCCAGCAGCATCCAGTAAAACAAATAATGGTCACGATGAAGCATGGACTGCAACGCAGCTAATTGTACAGGCGATAAAAATAAGTAAGTAAATAGAATTGCTATAACCAACACTGCAGCGGCGATCGTGTATTTTCCTAAAACTTTTCTTTTCGAAGAGGACAGTTCCTTTTCGGCAATAACTCCCTCTCTTGATGGCGTCAGGTTCACTGTAATAGTTTTCTTAACTGTATCTTCCATCTGATTAATATTTTTCTACCATTATCCTGGTGAGTTCATTCAGGTATTTCACTTTTTCAGCAAAATCGCCACTCATATTATTCCTTATTGAATAAAGGTTATTTAGTAATTCATCTATCTCTTCCGGTAACGAGTCGTTGAGCATCTCCCTGAACCTTTTCGCCGCAGTGGGCGATTTTCCATTCGTTGAAATGGCGATCTTCAAATTTCCTTTCTGTACAATACTGCCCAGATAAAAATCACATAGACCCGGAGTATCTGCCACATTTACTAATATTCCCCGCTCGTCAGCCAACAGCTTAATTTCTTTATGCAGTGTTTTATTATCTGTCGCCAGGAACACAAGTTGTTTATTTTCCAGATCGCTTGTCGTAAATGAACGTTGATACAAAACACAGGAAGGATGATCTTGCAAAAGCTGTTTCACTTCTTCTTTAACAACGGGAGCCACAACAGTGATCTTTGCCTGCGGTGAATTGAATAATAAGGACTGCAATTTTTCCAACCCTACGTTGCCGGCTCCTACTAACAGCAATTCCAATTCTTCCAGTTTAAGAAAGACAGGGTATAAGGAGTTCTTTTTTTCTTCGCTCATAATATTATTTCGAAAGACAATCTATCGAGGCTCTGTTGATCTCAAATACTTGCATTTTCAATCCACTCTTTAGCGTGCCCCGACGCATAAGAAATAATTATATCTGCTCCGCTTCGTTGTAAAGCTGCCCATACTTCAATATGTGCGGCTTCCCTGTTCAATAATTTTTTTTCAGCCAATGATTCTATAGCGGCATATTCACCGCTTACATGATAAGCAGCAACCGGTTTTAATGTTTGCTGTTTCAGTTTCGCAATGATATCTGTATATAAAGCAGCGGGCTTGACCATTAAAATATCGGCGCCTTCCTTTTCATCCCTTAACGCACTGGCAAGCGCATCATTGATATTGAATGGAGATAACTGGTAAGTTTTCCGGTTTTGCAAACCATTTGTGTTAGGTACGGAATGACAGGCATCACGAAAGGGTCCATAGAACTGCGAACTGAATTTTGCTGCATAACTCATTATACTAACCTGGTCAAAACCCAAAGCATCTAATTTATTCCGGATACCGGCAATGCGTCCATCCATCATGTCGCTGGGGGCAATGCAATCCGCGCCGGCATTGGCAAGTAAAGATGAATAATGGCTTAATACATCCACTGTTTTACTGTTCAGTAGCTGCGAATGATCTTCATTTAAAATTCCGCAATGCCCATGCGACGTATAACTGCACAGACAAACATCTGCGGCTACCCATATATGTTCTCCAAAAGTTTCTTTGATTTTTTTTATGGCATTCACAGAAAAAGAGAAATCAAAATCGTTTTCTTTTTTATTTGCCGGAACGGGAAAAAGTAAAAACTTAGTTATGCCTTTCTTTATATGCTGTTCGATATCAGGTAAAATAGAATCTATAGTATTCACCTGCACACCCTTTAATCCGGCTACTTCCCGCGGTGCCTGTATCTCTTCATCCACAAACAAAGGCTGGATAAAATTTTTGTGTGAAAGCCTTACCGAAGCAGTCAGTTCCCTTATGTGGGTTGCCGTTCTTAAGCGACGCTGTGTGAGGGGATAGAAGTTTGTCTCCATTGCTGAAAGGCTTTGATGTTGGGAAATATAACAGGAGTTATTCCTGCTGTTTTAAATTGTTCTGCGGTTTCTCCATAAGGGCAGGCATGGATCACATTTTCTTTTACGGCATCTTTATATTGCAGGTATTGCCGGTAACTTGTCCAGAAAATAATATCTGCCTTTTTGATCTTTTGTTCAACCTCCGGTAAATGCTTTTCTGTTGCCGAATAAGTAGTGTAGGTTTTCCAACCTTTCGATCGCCATATTTCCGCGGCCTCACTGCTGGTAATAATGGCGATATCATTTTTAGCAATATTGAGTAAAGGCATTTTCCATATCGGCTTTAAAAATTCTAGTCCAAAAGCATCTGCGCAACCTTCCACCCATATTCCTTTTTTGGCTAATTCAAACCAGGTCTTTGTTCCGGCCGCCCATACTTTTTTATTCTTTAGTTGTTCAACGATGCCTTTTTTTTCAACCGCTTTATAATTTGCCACATATACGACCGGCTCTTCTATTTTCAGTTCATCTTTTTTGTATTCATATTGGAAAAAGCTTCCCATGAAATCAGTCGTGTTCAAAAAATTTTTACCCGTTATATCTAATTCAGGTAAATCCGTCCATTCTGTAAAAACGGTTCCTTCGCTGTCTTTGCCCGCTGCATATAACGTTTCATGTTTGCCGTAATGGATTGTAGTGACCCCGAATTTTTGCAGGCATCCAACGCCGTATTGCATAGCCATTTTCTTTTCCTGCCTACATGCGTCCATCAAGCTGGTATCGTTGATCGCATTTAATATTTCCACAGCTTTTTTATTGTGCGGATTTGCTTCGGCTACTACAGCACCCTGGCAAGGTGCCGGAACACATTCGATTAACGGAAGAATCACCAGTAATTTATCTTTCAGCAATTCTTTGATCGCAGGAGCATCTTTTTTGCTGCTCAATAAACGATTCAAACCGGCTGTCGCTAAAATAATTCCGTCATATTCTCCGGAATCCAACTTTCTTAACCTGGTATCTACATTGCCGCGAATATCGCTGGTGATCACTTTAAATTCCTTGTTCAAATGTGGCAATGCTTTCTGTAAAAAACCAATTGCCATTTCTTCTCTGCGCGGTGAACAAGTGCCAATAACCAATGTCTTTCCATTTTGTTTTTTGTCCTGAGCCAGCCGAAGGATTGATTTTTGACTGATAATCACAACATCTCTTGTATCATCTCTCTCCACCACAGCAAATTTATTTTTACCAAAAAAATGTTCGCTACTCATATCTTTCAATGAATGCACGGCGATATCGGCTTCATTGTTTGCCAGAGATTTAAAAATATCCTGGGTAAAAAAATCACTTCCATCAACCGTGTGTAATGGCACATCCTGCAAAGCATCACCACGACTGCTGCGGGTAATGATCTGCACATTGATCTTGCCAAATGCTGTTTCAATCTTCTCCTTCACTATCTCCAATTGCAACAGCGACAGGCGGGAATCTCTTCCTATGAGCCTGATTGTTTCCCCATCAATGCTATTTTTAAAAGGTTGCGTCATTAAATATTGCCGGGCGGGCACTTAAAATCTTATTCAAACTATACGCTAAATGATTAATGTGCTTTGGCTGATGTTTAGCTGTTACGATGATGCGTAAACATTCCTCTCCCTCAGGCACGGTGGGAAAATTGATAGGTTGCAGGTAAACTGCGTGCTGATGCAATAGGTAATCAGCAACTTCGCGGCAAAGGTTTGCATCACCAACCGGAACGGAAGTAATGTGGGAATCATTGCACGTAAACCTTACTCCACACTCACGCAATGTTTTTCTCAACAATAAAACATTCTCATGAAATCCATTTCTCCATCCACGATTTTGCTGAATAACCTGAATGCTTTTATTAGCTGCACCACAAACAGCAGGCGGAAGCGAGGTAGTAAAAATAAAACCGCTTCCATAACTGCGGATGAAATCAATAATGGTAGCCGATGCAGCAATATAACCTCCAAACACTCCGATAGCTTTGGACAATGTGCCATTGAGAATGTCTATTTGATCCTGCAAATTTTCTTTTTCAAAAATCCCCGCACCGGTCTCACCATACAAACCGACTGCATGCACTTCATCCACATAAGTGAGCGCATTGTATTGCTTCGCCAACCGCACAATTCTTTTTACCGGAGCAACCGTTCCTGAAATAGAATATACCGATTCAAATACGATCAGCTTAGGCTGATCAACAGGAATAGAATGCAATATTTCTTCGAGGTGATCGGTATCATTATGGCTGAATATTTTCTTTTCGTTTTTACAACCTCTCATACCCTCAATGATCGAAGCATGGTTTCTTTCATCAGAAATAAACACAAGACCAGGAAGGTGACGGGCCAATGTTTGCAATGTGGTCACATTAGCAGTGTAAGCGCCATTAAATAACAAGGCCGCTTCTTTTTTATGCCATTGAGCCAATGTTGTTTCCAGTTCCCTGTGATGTATCGTAGTACCGGAAATATTTCTTGTGCCGCTGCTGCCTGTACCACTCCGATGTGTAACAAATCCAAGTTTAGCGATCACCTCCTCATGCGTACTCATACACAAATAATCATTGCTGCACCAGTTAATGGCCGATCGTTGCACACCATCACGATTGCTATAATAAAACTGCGGGAAGTGCTGTGCACTTTTATTTACTTCTAAAAAATGACGATAGGAGCCGGCATCTTTTAATTGCTGTATTTTATTCTTCAGGATTGAATCATAACTAAACATACCTGGTCCCTCATTAAATTTTATTTGCAAACATAACTATTTCCTACTAAATTTGTAGACTAATAAATATATTTTATTTCATTCTAACATTTGCTCCGAAGACTTTGGATAAAATCAATATGAAACCTGTCATTACGATTGAATACTGCCCGAAATGTCATTGGTTATTACGAGCGGCTTATATGGCGCAGGAATTTTTCACCACTTTTGAAAACGAGTTGAATGCGGTTACTCTGAAGCCGGCAGAAGTGAATGGGGTCTTTCATATCACCGTTGATGGGAAAAAAATATTTGACCGGAAAGAATACGGCGGATTTCCCGGGATCAAGGAATTGAAACAATTGGTAAGAGACATTGTGGCGCCGGAAAAGAGCTTAGGACATACTGATACTAAAACTCATCATAGGTAATAAGATATTCCCTGGCTAAGGTTATTATTACTGATCACCAAAATCAATATACATGCAAAGTTTTCGCAACGAGTTGGAGAATGTCGCTGATCCCTCGGGAAAAACATTGGTTGAAAAAGATATTATTGAACTGGAAAGGAAGATCCGCGATTTCAAAGATGGAAAGATCGTTGAAGAAAAATTCCGTAGTCTTCGGCTGGCCCGGGGCGTATATGGTCAGCGTCAACCGGGAGTACAGATGGTCCGCATTAAACTGCCTTATGGAAAAATGACATTTGCGCAATGGAAAAGAATTGCCGATGTATCAGATGAATATTCAACCGGCAATCTTCATTTGACAACAAGGCAGGATATACAAGTACATTTTGTAAGTCTTGACCGTACACCGGAATTGTGGAGTGAACTGGAAAAAGATAATGTAACGATCCGTGAAGCCTGCGGCAACACGGTAAGAAATATCACGGCGTCCGATATGGCAGGTATTGATCCTGACGAACCATTCGATGTTACTCCTTATGCCCATGCTATGTTCGAATATTTTTTACGTAAACCTGTGTGCCAGGAAATGGGAAGAAAATTTAAGATCGCATTCAGCAGCAGTGAAAAAGATTCGGCTCTTATATTCATGCACGACCTTGGAGTCATCCCCCGGATTCGTATTGTGGATGGAAAATTACAAAGAGGTTTTAAAGTAATGGTGGGCGGCGGACTTGGTGCACAGCCGCATCTTGCCGTTACCACGCATGAATTCTTGGAAGAAGACCTGCTGATCCCCTATTTAGAAAGTGTTTTGCGTGTTTTTGATCGCCACGGAGAACGCAACAGCCGCCATAAAGCAAGAATAAAATTTCTTATTCAAAAAATCGGCATTGATGCATTCAATGAATTGGTAAAGGAAGAACATTTGGCATTGACACAGCAACGATATAAAGTTGATGTGAGTGGCGAGTCATTTGTGATGAGCAAAGAATCTGTAAATGTCAACAATCACTCACCACTCACCACTCACTACTCACTACCAGATCCTTTCAAATTCCAACTCTGGAAAACCACCAACGTCTTCAAACAAAAGCAGGAAGGTTATGTGGCCGTTTATGTAAGGGTGGCTAACGGGAATATAAGTTCCGATAAAAGCCGAAGCCTTATTGAAAAATTAAAAGATGTTATTGCTGATGATGTCCGGATCACCATTAACCAGGGATTGCAATTTCGTTTTGTCAAAGAAGAACATCTTGAATACATCTACAGTGTGCTGGAAAGTGAAGGCCTGGCTGCTGCCGGGTTTGGCAGTACAGGCGACGTTACTTCCTGCCCCGGAACAGATACCTGTAATCTTGGTATCAGTAATAGTACTGGTACTGCATTGGCATTGTCGGAGGTGATAGAAGAAGAATTCCCCGAATTTTTACATAATAAAGAGATCGCCATCAAGATCAGTGGTTGTATGAACAGTTGCGGTCAGCACGGTATGGCGTCCATTGGTTTTCATGGAAGTTCACTGAAAGCAAAAGGCCAGGTATTGCCGGCACTGCAGGTATTAATCGGGGGTGGAGTTTTAGGTAGCGGTAATGGACGCATTGCGGATAAAGTGATCAAGGTGCCAAGCAAAAGAGCACAGGATGTATTGCGCTTAGTGTTGAATGATTTCAAGTTAAATAGCGGAGAGGAATCCTTTTTGCATTACAGCCAGCGCAAAGGCGGAAGGTATTATTATGAATTATTAAAACCATTAGCCAGCCTGGAATCTTTGCAGGCCGAAGATTATATTGACTGGGGACAGGAAGAAAAATTCTCAACAGCCATTGGCGTAGGAGAATGTGCCGGTGTAATGATTGACCTTGTCGCCACGCTGATATTAGAAGCTGAAGAAAAAATTGCGTCCGCGGAAGAATGTCTTGCGTCAAGCAAATGGGCCGATGGAATTTATAATGCTTATTCGGCTCAGGTGCATGCAGCCAAAGCGCTGTTGCTGCAGCAGGGCATACAGTGCAATACGCAATATGGCATATTGAAAGACTTTGATGTGCATTTCATTGAAAAGGGGCTATATACTCAAAGCGAAAATTTCAGGTCTGCTGTGTTGCGCATGAACGATATGGCTCCCTCAGAAGAGTTTGCCAGTGAATACCTGCAACAGGCAAAAAAATTTATTGCGTTTGCTAAAGTATTCCGTGAGCAAATAATATTGGTTGAAAAAGAATCGTAGTGGTTTATAATTCCTGGAATACTGTTCCAGGTTTGGAACTGCTGTACCAATTAAAATCATGATGCAGCCTGACTACTTCTCCAACAATTATCAAGGTGGGGGAGCTAAAATTTATATCCTGGAAATCTTTTATTCCGTTTTCCAAAGTGGAAATATGAACTTGTTGATTCGGTGTGCAAGCCTGTTCAATTACAGCCAGTGGAGTTTGCTGTGGCCGGGAATAAAGTAATAATAAGTCAATAAGAGAGTTTATAATTTTTCCTGCCATGTAAAAGACCAGTGTGTCATCGTTTGCGGCAAGCCCTTTCCATTTTGCTATAGTAGTATCGCTGTTTGGATTATAGGAAATGAATTGCACTCCCTGTGCATAGCCTCTTGCAGTCAGCGGAATACCCGTGTAAGCAGATGCTCCTGAAGCGGCGGTGATTCCCGGAATGATCTCAAAAGGAATCTTGTTTTTTTGCAATGCAATGAGTTCATCCAGCACATTGCTGAAAAATGCAATGTCACCGCCCTTTAATCGCAACACCGTTTTACCTGCCTTTGCATGATCAATGATCAGCGCCGTAACTTCTTCCTGTGACAGTGATGCAGCATTATACCCCTGCTTTCCTGCAAATATCACTTTCGCATCTTGACGTACATGATCGCTGATAATGGCGGGATTCACTAACCTATCCGTGATGATAACGTCTGCTTCCCCCAGTTTCTTTTGCAGTTTAACTGTGATCAATTCAGCATCACCGGGCCCTGCTCCTGCCAATATCACTTTACCTTTTGTTTGCTGATCATTCATACAATTTAATTTAATAACACTGCCGCTACTGTACTGTTACTGGTTTCATCAATCAATATTGCGCTGCCATCAGCCCTTATTTTCGCATACGCATCATACACAAGAGGCGAGGCTGTTTTAATCGTGGCTTTTACAACTTCATTTAACTTCACTCCCCCTTCCACAGGCTCATGTTGCAGCGTAGTCACATCCAGTTTATATTCTATGTCACGCACCACTGCCTTTACGAGGCGGTTATTATGCTGCAGGTAATACCTGTTACCTTTTTGCAATGGTTTATTATCCATCCAGCAAAGCAAAACTTCCAGATCATTACTGACTACCGGAAGATCATTTATTTTTACAATTGAGTCACCCCTGCTTATGTCAATATCATCACTGAGCTGAATCACAACCGACTGGGGTGCGAATACTTCTTCTGTTTCGCTACCGCCGATTTCCAGTTTGCTGATTGACGTTTCGATGCCTTGCGGCAATATTCTCACTTTATCGTCTTTCTTATAAATACCACTGATCACTTTACCGGCATAACCGCGGTAATCGTGCAGATCGTCAGTTTGCGGACGAATAACAAACTGCACCTGGAAGCGGGCATTGGTGAGATTAATATCATGATCGATCTTTATTTCTTCCAAAAACTCCAGCAAAGGCTTGCCTTCATACCAATTAATATTAGCTGAACGCTCCACAATATTATCCCCGTTCAATGCGCTGATAGGGATGTAGGTAACATCCGTCAATCCCAGTTGCTTTGCAACTTCCGCATATTCGATCACGATATTGTTGAATACATCCTGTGAATACTCCACCAGGTCCATTTTATTAATGGCAACTACGACATGCGGGATCTTTAATAACGATGCGATGATGGAATGACGGCGGGTTTGCTCGGCCACTCCCTGTCTTGCGTCAATCAATATAATAATAAGATTGGCGTTCGATGCGCCGGTAATCATATTTCTTGTATACTGCACATGACCGGGAGCATCGGCGATAATGAATTTTCTTTTTGGCGTGGTGAAATAACGATACGCTACGTCGATCGTAATACCCTGTTCTCTTTCTGCACGAAGCCCGTCGGTCAACAAAGCCAGATCAACAGCACCATTTGTTCCTTTCTTTGTTGATCGTTCCAATGCCTGCAACTGATCAATTAAAATATTCTTACTGTCATATAGCAACCGTCCGATCAATGTGCTTTTGCCATCATCAACGCTGCCGGCGGTTATGAAACGTAATAAATCCATTTTGCTGTTTATTTGTTTATTAGTTGTGAGTGGTCAGTGGTGAGTTGTCAGTATCGGTCTGCTACATACCCACGATTCACCTCTCACCTAAAAATATCCATTCTTCTTTCTGTCTTCCATGGCAGCTTCCGTTACTTTATCATCAATCCTCGTTTCACCTCTTTCACTTATTCTCGTGGCGGTAATTTCGTTGACCACTTCGTCCAATGTAACAGCATTTGATTCAACGGCAGCAGTACAGGTCATATCGCCAACCGTGCGGTAGCGCACTTTCTTTTTTAAAACCAGGTCGGTGTCATCTATGCGGATAAAATCAGAAACCGCTATCAATTGGCCTTCATGTTCGATCACTTCTCTTTCATGAGAAAAATATATTGAAGGAAGATCAATATTTTCCTTTCGCACATAATTCCAAATATCCAATTCAGTCCAGTTGCTGATGGGGAACGCTCTTACATTTTCTCCTTTGTGTATCCTTCCATTATATATATGCCATAATTCGGGTCGTTGCAGTTTAGGATTCCATTGACCGAATTCATCTCTTACGGAAAAAATTCTTTCTTTAGCTCTTGCTTTCTCTTCATCTCTTCTTCCTCCACCAATACAACAATCGAATTTAAATTCCTCTATGGTATCTAATAGCGTATGGGTTTGCAACCAGTTGCGGCTGGCAAACTTTCCATTGGGCTCAGTGAGATTTTTTTGCCTGATCGTATCCTCCACTTTTCTTACCACCAATGTTGCGCTAACTTTTTTGACAAGTGCATCACGAAATTCCAGTGCCTCTGGAAAATTGTGACCTGTATCAATATGCACAAGTGTAAAAGGTATCTTGCCGGGCGCAAATGCTTTTTTAGCAAGATGAACCAATGTAATAGAATCCTTGCCTCCACTGAACAACAACGCAGGTCTTTCAAACTGCGCCGCTACTTCGCGAAAAATATAAATGCTTTCCGATTCTAATTGTTCAAGGTAATTTAAATGATATCGCTCCATGTTCATTAAATCTTATTTATCTATCATACCGATAGACTATTTAGTCAAAAAAAATTACTATTGTTTTACAACCGTTGCATGCAAGCCACATTCCTTTTGCGACGTTTCCCACCACCATCTTCCTGACCGTGCATCTTCACCCGGCTCAATGGCTCTTGTACAAGGTGCACAGCCAATGCTGATAAATCCTTTATCATGCAATGGATTGTATGGCACATTAAATTCTTTTATGTAATCAATAACCTCATCAGAGCTCCAGTGGATAAGCGGGTTGAATTTATACAACTGCCTCTCTTCCGACCATTGGATCATTGGCATATCGTGACGGTTAGCAGATTGATCGGCCCTCAAACCTGTTATCCATACTTTCGCTCCATTCAATGCCCTGTTCAGTGGTTTTACTTTTCGAATATGGCAACATTCTTTCCGGTTATCAACCGATTCATAAAAGCTATTGATGCCTTTATTAATAACAAACTCTTCTACATCCTCCGCCTCTGGAAAATAAACATGCACGGTTTTTTTATATCGTGCTGTTGTTCGTTCAAGCAATTCGTATGTTTCATTAAATAACCTGCCTGTATCAATTGTAAAAATTTTTACCGGCAGGTTATTTTTAAAAATAATATCTGTTAATACCTGGTCTTCCTGTCCAAGAGAAGAGGAAAAGACGACTGCCTCCGGGAACCATTCAGCCACCGATCGTATCGCTTCAGTAACCGGGCTGTTTTCAATCTCTTTTATCTGTTGATCAGTAAGCATTACCAATTGGTCTGCGCAATATGTCGCAAAAGATCTCTTAAACTTTGAACTGAAGATTTTAAGATTACGAAAGTAAATGAAAATGATTACCCCACCAACTTTGTGGACTATTTTGACTTAAGTTTTACTTCATGGGCAGAAGATCGGTCAGGGTTTTATGTTCTAATACAGCCAATGATGCATCGCGAACCTCGATCATTATATCATGAAGTCCGCAACTCAATTCGTCACAGTTATCGCAGCGTCTATAAAAATTCAGACTCACGCAAGGTAACATCGCTATAGGTCCATTCACCAAACGAACAATTGTAGCTACTTTAACCTGGGAAGGATCTTTTTTTAAGAAATATCCTCCACCCTTTCCTTTTTTGCTGTCAAGGATCCCGGCTTTTTTTAGTTCCAATAAAATATTTTCCAAAAATTTAAGCGGTACTTTTTTCTTCGTGGAAATTTCTGAAATGAGTACAGGCCCTTTATTGAATTTTTCCGTCAGGTAGGCAAGCGCTTTGAAAGCGTATTGTGATTTTTTTGAAAGCATCTATTTTATGAGTTGCAATTTATAATGGATAGCCGAATTCTTTTTTAGCATGGCCGATACGCCGCAATATTTTTCAAGTGAAAGCTCGATCGCCTTTTTTACTTTGTCCTTATTCGCTGGGTCAGTCCTGATCTTATATAAAACGATAATATCTTTAAAAATTTTTGGATCTTCCTTTATTACGTCAGCTTCAACATCAATAGAAAGATCGGAGAAAGTTACACGCATTTTTTTTAGTATATCCACTACATCAATACCCGAGCAACCGGCAAGGCCGGACAACAACAACGATTTCGGACCCGGTCCTTCCTTCCGGTTAGTATCTATGGTAATACTCTTACCGCTTCCCTCCTGGTGACTTTCAAAAACACCATCATGCTTCCACTTTGTTGAGGTCTTCATACCTGTGCTTTTTATCTTTTCGGATATTTTCCAATGTCCACGAAATTTCTTTTACAAAACTATGCCGCCTTACCGGGCAATCATGCTTGTCGCAGATCGGGCATTGAAATGGCATACAGCCGTCCGAATGAACAAACATTTCCAGCGATTCCCCGAACTCTTTCTTTACCGTTCTTGCCAATGCCTCTATTTCTTCATGCGCTTCATTCACGTTCAGGTACCAGGGAACAGTAAGATGGCAATCGAGGTGTAATACACTCCCGTATTTAATAACACGCAAATTATGGAGATCAACCCAATTCTCACGACGGGTCTTATTCAATACTTCAACCAACCTGCCAAGCAATTTTTCATCAGCTTCATCCATGATCCCTGCAATGGACTGTCGTATAATTTTATAAGCAGTATAAACAATAAAACCACCAAAAATGATCGCTACAGCACTATCAATCCATTGTTGCCCGGTAAAAAATAAAAGAAGAAGCCCTGCAATGATACCGATGGTAGAATAGGTATCGCTTTGCAAATGCTTACCGCTGGCCTCTAAAGCCAGCGAATTATTTTTCTTTCCAGTCCGGACACAGTAATAACCCATTATAAAATTTATAACGGCCGTTAATCCTACCAGCCATATACCAGTATCAATTTCCCTCAAAACGACAGGATGGATCAGGTGCTGTATCGCTTCATACAAGATCAATGTTCCTGCGACCCCTATCAATGTCCCTTCTATAGCAGCGGAAAGAAATTCGGCTTTCCCATGTCCGTAAGGATGGTCTTTATCTCTTGGTTTAGAGGCAATATATAAACTATACAAACCAATAAATCCCGCTGCGACATTGACAATGCTTTCCAGCGCATCAGTAAGGATCGACACCGAATGTGTGAAATAATAAGCAAGAAACTTTACTGCGAGCAACAGGATCGATATGCCTGCCACCCACTTTTGAATTTGCAGATTTTGACCAGGTGTTTCCAAGAGCGGGCAAATTACTCAAAACTTATTTTATAATCCTCCCGTGCAAAAAGCTTGTGATCAAATCAGCCTTTCCGGTCATGCGGCGATTTGAATAGTTGTTGGATCGGCTTGCCGATTTTTTTTGCAAAGCGGGAATACCATTCTTTGTTAAATAGCTGGGAGTCTCTCATCCCCTTATAGGTAAGAAAAATTCCTACCGGTAGCAGCAAAAATGTAGAAAGCCACATGCCGGTAAATGGGGTCAACGTGTTTTCAGTAGCAAGTTTTTCTCCAACCGTAGATGAAAAATAAAAAAACATAAAGAAGATGATGGCAAAGATCAGCGGCGTTCCAAGTCCGCCTTTCCGGATAATGGAACCCAGTGGCGCCCCAATAAGAAACAATACCATGCATGCAATTGATAAAGTTATTTTATGATGCCATTCTTTTTTATATCTCCTGAGATTTTTTTCCCTTGCTTCCAGGTTAATTTGGCTGGCATCAACTGTTGCCCGTAATGAAGAAACCTGGCTTAGTGCCCTGTCATGAACCATTTGTTTTGTCGAATCAGGCAGCAAGTCTTCAAAGCTTTTAGCGGTCATTATCCTGCTGCTGGTATCGGTGGGAAATTTTTTATTCCCGAACGTATCAAGGAATTGAGTGAAAGGTAAAACATTATAGACTGATCTATACAATTGCACAGCAAACTGCTTGTTTTCTTTTTCGAAAGAATCAATGGCCTGGTTCAACTGCCGCATGCTGAACATTTTTTCATTATTCTTATTGGCGCTGTCAGGTGTACGAATGCTGAATCCAAGCGTACTTAAATCGAATTGCTTTTTATACTCTTTAAAACCCAGCCGGATATAATCGGTCTTTTGTCCACCGTATTTATTGCCTTTTTCCTCGTATCGCCACCCATCTCTCAGGTCAAATTCAAGGTATCGCTTGTTATCTGAGATTCTCATCACACCGCTTTTTGCAATGATGAAGTTATCCTGCAAAGGGTTGGTCTGTTCATAGACAATTACATCACGAACGATGCTGTCATTCTCTTCCTTCTTCCCTATTTTAATAGCAAACTTGGGAATCTTGTCATAAAAAACTCCTTCTTTAATGTCAAACGCCGGCTGGGATAGCACGATATCATTCAATAATGTTCTGGACTTAAGATTTGCAACAGGTATAATATAATTTGAAAATAAAAAAGCAAGCCCGGACAAAAGCAATGAAACTATAAATAACGGGCGCATAAATCTGAGCAAAGAAATGCCTGACGTTTTAATGGCGATCAATTCAAAACTTTCTCCCAGGTTGCCAAATGTCATTAATGATGAAAGAAGGATTGCAAGTGGCAACGCCAGCATGACCAGCACAGCACTCTGATACCAGATGAATTTAAAAATTACTCCGGTATCAAGACCTTTTCCAACAAAATCATCAATCCATAGCCAGAAAAATTGCATGAGAAGTACCAGCAACGTGATAAAAAAAGTTGCCGTAAAGGGACCAATGAATGCCTTAATAACAAGTTTGTCTAATTTCTTGAACATGTAACCCTCCGATCCGCCCGAAGGCGGAGAGTTTATGATTATTTTTGATCAATGAGCAACCAATCAAAAGTACATCTTTCATCATTGGAGATGGAACTGGTAAAAAATTCGGACTGGATTTTAACAAAGAACAATATTCTGCAAAAGGCAAGACACCTCCTGGAAGGTCTCGCAAAGCGGAGCAGCAGGAATTTTTATCAACTTACGGCCCGGGACTTCCGGAAGAAGTAATAGAAATACCTCCCAAAATATCAAAAGGAGAGAATTATAAAGGCTTGCCTTATCTTATTCTTGATCATCCAAGATTTTTTGGGAAGGATGACCATTTTGCCATACGCAATATGTTCTGGTGGGGAAATTTTTTCAGTATTACACTGCATTTATCCGGTAACTATAAAAGTAAGTATGCAGATAAAATTGAATCTTCTTTTAAATTCTTAAAAGACGAATCTTTCTCAATTGGTGTCAGTAATGATCAATGGGAGCATCATTTTGAAAAAAGCAATTTTCTGCCATTAAAGGAAATGAGCGGGGCTACATTTAAAGATTATCTCGCAAATAAAGAATTTATTAAGCTGGCAAAACAATTTTCGCTTGAGGAATGGGATAATGCAGGAGATAATTTATTTACTTCTTTTCGCCAATTAATCAGGTGGCTGACCGGTTAAATCAACCCCCAAGACGATGAAAAAGCTCCTTTACCTGGTGGTCCCACAACAAGCTTTGATCTTTGATCTCTTTTTTTTCTGCAAAATCTTTCACGACCAAAATTGTTTGGTTGGTTATCTCAGATTTTTCGATACTGAATTCAAAGTATTCTTCTTTGGGAGCATTTAACCAATGAAACCGGATAAATTTATCAGATTCTTTTTCTACTAATTCCGCTTTTTCAAATGAACCATTCCAGCCAAAATAAAAAACGTTGTCTCTTTCATCTACTTTATCGGCAAACCATTCTCCAAGACCAGCAGGTGTGGAAAGAAATTCATATAAAATAGACGGTGAACACCGGACAGGAAACTCTAAAGTATAAAGCTGCTTACTCATCTTTTGGTATTAAAAAATCCTCTGTATGCTGCAATAATAATTAAATAATGATTGCCCCAAAATAATTTTTTCATCCCTTTTAGCGCTGTTTGCCACCTTACCAACATATACAAAATAAAATTTATCGAAATGCGTTAAAGAAAAGTAAAGTTTTTTTGGCAAATATTGGATAAATCCTCTAATTTGCCCTGAAGTCCAATATTTTCGAAGAAAACTGAGCCGTGTGGGTGTTTTTTTAGGGCTGACCCTACCAAAACTGTAATTCTTTAACCCTTTAAATAACCCGTTTAACCCTACTACCTATGAGTATGAGACAATTGAAGATCACGAAGTCTATTACGAATCGTGAATCTCAAAGTCTGGAGAAGTATCTCCAGGAAATTGGTAAAGTAGAGCTGATTACTCCCGAAGAAGAAGTCAAATTAGCCACACTTATTAAACAAGGTGATCAAAGAGCGTTAGATCGTTTGACAAAGGCGAATCTTCGTTTTGTTGTGTCGGTTGCTAAGCAGTATCAAAATCAAGGATTATCTCTTCCTGATCTTATCAATGAAGGAAATCTCGGCCTTATTAAGGCTGCCCAGCGTTTTGACGAAACCCGTGGTTTCAAATTCATTTCTTATGCAGTATGGTGGATACGCCAAAGCATCCTCCAGGCATTGGCTGAACAATCCCGCATTGTCCGGTTACCGCTGAACAAAGTGGGTTTGACTAACCGCATTCAAAAAGCATTTTCCCTGCTTGAGCAGGAATTTGAAAGAGAACCATCGGCTGAAGAGCTTGCTGAGGTTTTGCAAATGGACCTTGAAGAAGTTTCAGCAACACTTGGTATTTCAGCCCGCCACGTGAGCATGGACACTCCTTTAGCCGAAGGCGAAGACAATACTTTGCTGGACGTATTGGAAAATCCCAATGCAGACAGAACCGATGGCGAACTGGATCATAAAGAATCTCTGAAAACAGAGATTGACCGTTCACTTAAAACACTTACCGAAAGACAAAAAGAAGTGATCTGCTATTTCTTTGGTATCGGGGTGGATCATCCGATGAGCCTTGAAGATATCGGCGAAAGATTTAACCTGACCCGCGAAAGGGTTCGCCAGATCAAAGACAAGGCCATCACCAAATTAAGAGCTACCAACCGTTGTAAACTTTTAAGAACTTATTTAGGCGCATGATATAATTTATACACTACCTATCTTTGTAATTCTTTTAAAAGTGAGCATGATGATGTTCACTTTTTATTTTTGTGTTAATGTAACTTTTGTGACCTATGTTTCAAAGTCTCTCTGAAAAATTAGAATCGGCCTTTAAAGGTTTAAAGGGCCAGGGTCGGATTACTGAGATCAATATTGCCGCTACAGTAAAAGAAATACGCCGTGCTTTAGTTGATGCCGATGTAAATTATAAAATAGCCAAAGAATTTACTGATAAGGTAAAGGATAAGGCTATGGGTGAAAAAGTGATCAATGCCATCAGCCCCGGGCAGTTGATGACAAAGATCGTTAAAGATGAGCTGGCGGAACTGATGGGAGGACAAGAAGCGGCTTTTAATGCAAAGGGAAATCCTGCTGTTATTTTGATCGCTGGATTACAAGGTAGCGGTAAAACAACTTTCAGCGGTAAACTCGCCAATTTTCTCAAGACAAAAAAAGGTCTTTCACCCATGCTGGTCGCAGCAGATATTTATCGGCCTGCGGCTATGGAACAATTGAGGATCCTTGGAGAACAGATCGGCGTGGATGTGCATGTGGAAGAAGAAAACAAAGATGCGGTGTCCATTGCTCAGAATGCTGTGAAAGAGGCAAGAAGTAAAAATAAAAACGTAGTTATCATCGACACTGCCGGTCGATTGGCTATTGATGAAGCTATGATGACAGAGGTAGCCAATATTAGAAATGCTGTAAAGCCGCAGGAAATATTGTTCGTCGTAGACAGCATGACCGGGCAGGATGCAGTCAATACTGCCAAGGCATTTAATGACCGTTTGGATTTTAGTGGCGTTGTTCTTACCAAATTAGATGGTGATACAAGAGGTGGCGCGGCGCTGTCTATTAAATACACGGTTCATAAGCCGATCAAGTTTGTCAGCAGCGGTGAAAAAATGGATACATTGGATGTATTCTATCCCGAACGAATGGCTCAGCGTATCCTCGGCATGGGTGATATAACAACCTTGGTGGAAAAAGCGCAGGAACAATTTGATGAAGAGCAGGCCAAAAAGCTGGAAGGAAAGATCAGGAAGAATAAATTTGATTTTGCCGATTTTAAAACACAACTCGAGCAGATAAAAAAAATGGGCAACATGAAAGATCTGCTTGGCATGATACCCGGCGTCGGAAACAAAGTAAAAGACCTTGATGTAAATGAAGATTCTTTTAAAGGTATTGAAGCTATGATCAACTCCATGACCCCTGAAGAAAGAAATAATCCCGATCTTATAAACGGCAACCGCCGGAAACGAATAGCCTCAGGGGCCGGAAAGGATATCAGTGAAGTAAATGCGTTCATGAAGCAGTTTGAACAAATGAGGGACATGATGAAAGGCATGAATAAGGCGGGTATGTTTGGCAAAATGATGAATCCCCGCTCGTTGAAAGGCAGTTAATAAAATCCCTTTTGAATTTCAGCGGCCGCGACTTATCTTCGCCGAACCGGTGTCAACCGGACTTAACAATTATTGTTTAACGCCTTTAAATGTCTATTTAAAATGGCAGCAAAAATCCGACTGCAACGTCACGGGTCAAAAAAGAGACCCTTCTACTTCATCGTAGTTGCCGATGCCCGCAGCCCCCGCGACGGGAAATTCATCCAGAAATTAGGTACTTACAATCCACTGACTGTTCCGGCTACAATACAGCTTGATCGTCAGAAAGCTTTGGAATGGCTCAGCAAAGGTGCTACACCCACTGATACTGTTCGCCGTATACTGAGCTTCAAAGGAGTGTTGTACCTGAAACACCTGCTTCGCGGAGTGAAGCTGGGGTTGTTTGATGATGCAACTGCGATGGAGAAATTCACCAAATGGAGCACCGAACATGATGCCCAGGTAAGAAAACGCCAGGAAGATGCAAGCCGCAACAGAAGACCCAGACGTCCAATGCCGGGCCGCAGGCCTGAAAGGAAGACGGAAGGTGGTGGCACTGAAGGATAATACTATCCGCATCCTGAAAGTTCTTAGGGCGATCCGTTGTGACGGATCGCTTTTTTATTCCATTAATTGATCAAATTTGCGGGAATAATCATGTTATCATCTGCATTACTACTATCGGCGCCTGTTGTGTTTGCCCCAGCAGATTGTTGCGGGTCACTTACTTCATCGTTCGGAACATGGCTCAGCATAATCCGGAAATTTCTCTCTGTTAATGTGACCCATTCAAATCCCTAAGTAATGACCGAGTATTTTAAAATAGGAAAGTTTGTTGCTGTTCACGGGTTGAAAGGTGAATTGCTATTGAAACACTCGTTTGGCAAGAAAACTTCGCTCAAGGGTATGGAAACAATTTTTATTGAAGAAAAAAAAGAGTCGTTCATTCCCTGGTTCATTGAATCTGCAAAGATCAAAAGCGAAGAAGAAACATACATGAAGCTCGAAGGAATCGATACAAGAGAGGCAGCAGCTAAGCTCACGCAGAAAGAAATATGGTTAACGGAAGCCGATTTTAAGAAGTTTGCGGCTAAAACTTCTCCGATTAACCTACTCGGATATACCATAATACACAATGATGAATCGCTCGGAGAAATTCTTGAAGTGATTGAACAGCCGCATCAGCTACTTTGCCGCCTCGAAATAAAATCAAAAGAAGTGCTGATACCATTACATGAACAATTCCTCAAAAAAATTGATCACAAAAAGAAGCAGGTAAGGGTTGAATTACCGGAAGGCTTGCTGGACATTTACCTTAGCTGATAGGGTTGTTCAATTTTAGACATCTCTGATTCTATCCGAGACCCATTGTATTTTATCTCAAAAGCAAGTACGGCCCCCTTAATACTTCCGATACTAATACCAGGGTTTATATAACGGGGAAGATTTTTGCTTACCCAGATACGGCAAAAGCTGTCTGCACTTGCATAGCAAATGCAGGAACGACCCATAATAATTCTCTTACTGCCATCTGTACTGAATGTTCTGAGCTTTGAGCGGGTAGTATCGGGTTTAAATTGAGTGGTGGCAGAATCAAAAACATATACTTTATCCCTACGATACAAATATTTCGTATCCGCATATTCATTTTTACTTCGCCTTCGGCCTCATTTCCTTCTTCTTTATTGGTCATTAAAATAAATGTGCTGTCAGAACGTGCTTCTATTATCCTCGAATAGCCGGCAGAAATATTCTGTAAACTGATCTGCTGAAGTAACTGATCTGCCATGTTAGATGAAAAACCTTGATCTTCTATTTGTTTTTTCATTCTTTGCAATACAGATTCCGGCATCGGGAAGTTCAATGTTTCCTTGTATTCACAATTATATTTCTTTGGTCCGAAGCAGGCGCCCATGCAAAGGGTGATAAACAGCAGCAGGAAAAGTTTCATAAGAAAGGTTTAACTTATTTAGGTCCTTTAATAAAATCCGCCAGCAATTTCATCCTGTAGTAAAGATTGCTTAACATCAACGATACATTATTCTTCACTTTCTCTACGCTATTCCCATTCATCTTCTTTATATTTTTCAATTCCTCTATCTTTTCGTCAATCTTATCTACCAGTTTCTCTGCATCCCATCCAATATATTTCTTATTCCGGTCATCAAATACATGATAAGGTTCTATATCACCGGCTTTGAGTTTTTTAAATTTGAAATTGTTTTTCATCGCTTCATTGATAGCATCGCTGCGGAGCATATCGATCATAATATCCGGCGACACGTTATTCAGAAAAGCGTTATGAAAAATATTGAGGTTATTCCTGAGTTCCCTGATCACCTGCTTCTTTAAGATATCATTGGTCTTTGCTTCTTTATTCAAAAAGGTCAGCAGGTCTTTTAGCGGACCAATGCCCGTCTTAAGCCATTCAAGGTTCATATTGCTTTAAGTAACTTTGATAGTTAATGTCAGAAAACAATATACGCTATATTGCCCATTTTGACCTCGACTCCTTTTTCGTTTCAGTAGAGATAATCAATGACCCTTCTCTAAAGGGAAAACCCGTACTGGTCGGTGGTTACGAAAGAGGTGTTGTAGCAGCCTGCAGCTATGAAGCGAGGAAATTCGGGATACATTCTGCTATGCCGATGAAGAAGGCGCTACAGCTTTGCCCGCAGGCTATCGTGACCAGTTCAAGCCGTGATCAATACAGTAAATATTCAAGATGGGTTACAGACATCATTGCTTCCAAAGCGCCATTATTTGAAAAAGCATCTATTGATGAGTTCTATATTGACTTCTCAGGAATGGAAAAATTTTTTGGCGCCAGCAAATATGCAAGAGAATTAAGAGAGTTTATCAAAAAAGAAACCGGGCTTCCCATATCAGGTGGTCTTTCTTCTGCACGATTCATCAGCAAGATGGCTACCAATGAAGCAAAACCAAATGGTTTCCTGGAAGTGCCTCATGGAAAAGAAAAAGAATTTCTATGGCCTTTAGGTATTGAAAAAATAAATGGTGTAGGTAAACAAACAGAACAACAATTAAAAAACTTTGGCATTTATACCATTGAAGACATTGCTAAAACTCCCATTGAATTAATGGAGAAATATGCAGGAAAATGGGGCGAATCACTTTGGCATAAAGCTCATGGCATCGGAAGTACGGAAATAGTTACGGATTGGGAACAAAAGAGCATGAGCCATGAAAATACTTTTGATAAAGATTATACTGACGTGACTTTTTTACATAGTGAATTGGTGCGCCTCACCGAAAAGACGGCTTATTCACTTCGGGCAGATGAAAAACTTACAGGATGTATCACGGTCAAGATTCGTTATTCGGATTTTGAAACCACATCAAGGCAAGAAACAGTTGATTATACCGCATTGGATGATGTATTAATTGCCAAAGTGAAAGATCTCTTCAATAAAAGCTATCAGAAAGGAAGACCGGTACGACTTCTCGGTGTCCGTTTTAGTCAGATGATACAATTTACTATGCAAATGAGTTTATTTGATAATAACCTTGAGAAACTCAATCTCTACAAAGCCGTAGATGATATTAAAGACAGGTTCGGAAGTAAAGCAGTAACAAAAGCGGTTACATCAAAGCTGGTTGAAGGAGATAATCAGCATACAACAAGACATAATAAAAAGAAAACGGGGAAGTAACTCACGTCGCTATCGTTTCTTACCTTTGGCCTCCAAAAAAAGCTAAATAACGCACTATGAATGTTTGGAAAGAATACCAGGAAAAAAACAAGGACCGTTTTCTTAATGAAATGCTTGATCTTCTTCGCATACCTTCTGTAAGCGCAAAAAGCGAACACAAACATGACATGCTGAAATGTGCTGAGGCGGTAAAAAAAAGTATGCTGGCTGCGGGGGCTGATAAAGCTGAAGTGATGCCCACTGAAGGACATCCTGTTGTATTTGGTGAAAAAATTATCGACCCATCCAAACCGACGGTACTGGTATATGGACACTATGACGTGCAGCCACCCGAACCATTGGAACTTTGGAACAGCGGACCTTTTGACCCGGTAATAAAAGATGGAAAAATATATGCGCGAGGATCGGCAGATGATAAAGGGCAGTTCTATATGCATGTGAAAGCACTGGAGACATTGGTGAAAACAAATACCATGACCACCAATATCAAATTCCTGATCGAAGGTGAAGAAGAGGTGGGCTCACCCAATCTCGGAAAATTTGTTGCTGACAATAAAGATCAATATTAAAAGCTGATGTTATTTTAATAAGCGACAGTTCCATGCTGAGTATGGAAAATCCTTCATTGGATACAGGTGTAAGAGGACTTAGCTATATTGAAGTTGAAGTAACAGGACCTGATCGCGACCTGCACAGCGGAACTTATGGGGGAGCAGTAGCAAATCCCGCTACTATCCTGGCGAAAATGATCGCCGGATGTCATGATGAAAATAATCATATCACTATCCCTGGTTTTTATGATGATGTAGTAACAGCAAGCGCCGAAGAAAGAGCATTGATCAATAAAGCGCCTTACAATGAAAAAGAATATAAAGATGATCTCGGCGTAAAAGAATTATGGGGTGAAAAAGGATATACCACTTATGAAAGAACGGGTATCCGACCAACACTGGAAGTAAACGGTATCTGGGGTGGTTACCAGGGCGAAGGTGCAAAAACTGTTTTGCCATCAAAAGCAACTGCAAAAATTTCTGCACGATTGGTGCCCAATCAATCATCTGATAAGATCACAGAACTTCTTCTGAATTACTTTAAAAAGATTGCTCCGCCATCTGTTACGGTGAAAGCATTTCAGCATCACGGAGGCGAAGCTTATATGACCCCTATTGACAGCAAAGGATATAAGGCGGCTGCCAAAGCGGTCGAAACCACTTTTGGTAAAGCACCTATACCTGTTCGCGGGGGAGGCAGCATTCCCATTTGTTCTATTTTAGAAAAAGAACTTGGAATTAAAATTATTTTCATGGGTTTTGGTTTGGATAATGATAACCTTCATTCCCCGAATGAAAAATATAATGTCGCGAATTATTATAAGGGAATTGAAACGATACCATACTTCCATAAGTATTTTGCAGAAATGAAATAACCTTTTACAAAACCTACTTTGCTCTTTCATATCTGTGGTCCTGGTGAAATACCGTCATTTGGGTATTCAATAGCTTCTTCATAAGTCATACTTTTCAGGAAATTTTTGGCCTATGCGATCCTTACTCTTATTGCTGCTCCTTCCTGTCTTTGTATCTGCACAGAATGGTCCTTATGTTTTTAAATCAAACCTTTATTATAAAAAGCTGGAAGCTTCCGGCGATGGCATGTTTGGTTTTGAAAAAGACGGAAAATTCGGTTACATAGATAAAAATGAAAAAGTGGTTATCCCTGCTATTTATTCTTATGAATCCAGTTATTCATCAGAAATCCCTTCATTTAACAACGGATACGTAAAGATCAAAAAAGATAGCAAGTACGGTGCTTTGGACAAAACCGGCAAAATGGCAATTCCTTTCGACTACGAATCCCTTTATTTTCTGTTCAATGGCATTGCAGCATCGGTTAGTATAAAAAAAGACGGGAAGTTCGTGTATGGTATCGTCAATATGCAAAACAAAGTGGTCGTTCCGATAGAATACGAACAATTCCAGGTCAACAATGATCTTCTAGGTTTTAAACAAAATGGCAAATGGGGTCTGATGGACATAACAGGTAAAAAGATCCTGCCGGCAGAATATGATCAGCTTGTGCCTTATGCAGATGATAAAGTGGTGCAGGCAAAGAAAGGATCACAATATGGATACATTGATCTTACCGGCAAGTGGTTGTTTGAGAAAGCAGCTTCTGTTTACACGTTATATGGCAGTCATTATGGAATGATCACCTGCGTGGTGAATAGTAAATACGGCTATCTTGATCGGCAGGGAAATGAAGCAGTGATTACCCGATACGATAATGCTGATGGCTTTGAGAGTAATGGCCTCGCCAAGGTAAGCAAGAGGAAAAATTCATCTTCGTACTATTATCAATCCGGTTACATAGATAAAAAAGGCAAAGAAGTGATCCCTGTGATCTATGACAGTATTGGCACATTCAGCAATGGATTGGTATATGCAAAAGATCCGGAAACCAACCGGTATGGTTATATGGATAAAACAGGTGCGTGGATATTAAAACCTGTTTACCTCAAGGCGGAAGACTTTGACGAATCCGGGGGAGCCTGGGTAAGAATGACAGATGGAAAATTCCATTACATAAATAAAATGGGAAAGGATTTTGGAGCGGTGGATGATAAAGACTATAAAGGTTTTGGCAAGGATGGTTATTCCATTATTGAAAACAATGATTATCCTTTTGCCTTGGTTGATAAAACAGGCAATATGGTAAAAAAGCTTGCCGATTGTGATGCCATTTATACGTTCTCAGACGGCATTGCAGGATACCGGTGCAAGTCAAATTCGAAATATGGCTTTATCGATTATACAGGTAAAAAGATCGGCGCCTGTTCTTATGATGGCTTTTCCGGCTTTGTAGATGGAATAGCAAGAGTTGAAATGAAAGTGGATGGCAAAACAAAATATGGTTATATCAATACAAAGGGTGAAACCGTTTTGGCGGCAGAGTATGACGATCTCCGCATATTTCGCGACGGGTGGGGTATCATGAAAAAGGATGATAGCTATTTTTTCGTTGACAAAAATGGTAAAACACAGGAGCCGCCGCGTAAATATGATAACCTGTGGGAATTCAGATCAGGGTACGCCGTAGGTATACTTAACGGCGCTGATAAAAGTCTCAATACTTACTACTATATCAATACAAGTTTAAAAGAAGAATTCAATATTAAAGCTTACCAGGGTTATCAATTCTGGGAAAATGTGGCGGTAGTGAATATGGACAGCGTTTATTCACTAATGAATAAAAAAGGCGAAGTGTTTAAAAGACTGGTAGGAGTTGATCAAATGAAATTTTGCAGTGATGGTACGCTTGCCGTGAGAGAAGACGGTAAATGGGGATATATTGATGATCGCGGCAATAAAGTAATAGAGACAAAATACGATAGTTGCGATGTCTTTAAAAACGGGTTCGGCCGTTTCAAAATGAATGGTAAATGGGGACTCGTTGACAAAAGCGGGAAAGAAATAGTAAAAGCAGAATACGAAAACGTGTATAGTGGTGACAACGGCGTTTTTATATTCTATGACGGCGGGTGGGGCATCATGGATAAAACAGGCAAGATCACCGTGCAGCCAAAACTTTATTCTATCACTGCCTTTGAAAAAGACAAGGCATTGGCACGCTTTGGAAAAAGTTTTACCATTTTACGATCGCCGTTGGCAAAATAAGATAAGAAACCTCTTTAATTAACAGGCCGGGCATTTGCTCAGGCTTTTTAATTTTGCAGAATGGCAGAAAAAGAAAAACTCCGTCTTGATAAATATCTCTGGGCTATCCGTCTTTTCAAAACAAGAACGTTGGCTGCGGTTGCGTGTGATTCCGGCAAAGTAAAATTCAATGGCGCCCAGGCCAAAGCATCCAGGCATGTGGGCATAAATGATGAATACGAGGTAAAAACAGAAGCAAAAAGATGGAGAATAAAAGTTACCGGTTTATTACATAAACGGGTGAAATATGAAGAAGCTTTAAAGTATTATCTTGATATTACCCCCAAAGAAGAGATTCAACGCCTTCAATACCAGGCAGCCAGTTTTCATACCGGTAAAAGACAAAGCAAGATAGGCCGGCCGACAAAAAAAGAACGAAGAGAGCTGGATGATTTCCTGGACGAAGACTGAGTCATATTGATTTCTCTTTTCATTTTAATTTCAATAAATTTATAGTTACATCTTATTGTAATGAAACGAATAATTCCCATATACTTTCTGATTTTACTTTTTGCATGTTCCAAAGGGATCCGGCAAAGAAAAAGATACCACAGCGCCGGTCCTTACGTTGACTACCCCATCAAACAACCAGTTGTTCAACGCCGGACAAAATATCATGGTGACGGGCGCTGCAAGCGACAACAAATTTATTGAGCAGATACACATCGTCATTACTAACCTGGTTACTGGCGTCGAATATCTTCATATCCACATTCATCCCAATAGTAACTCTTTCAATTTCTCCCAGTCATACACAGCCCAGTCGGGTATTTCTTATAAAATACAAGTCATCGTAGATGATGCTTCATCTAATTCGACTGGTAAATCAGTCGAAGTTTCATGTAACTAAACTCTTCCGTGACAATTCCTCAGTGCCAGTGTGCAAAAAAGCTCTCATTAATTTTTCAGCTTAGAAAAACTACTATCTTCTTTTGCACAAAACCACATCTATCTTTTTGCAGAATCAATTGATATACATTTAAAAGTTTTTCAAATTAATAATAGTAGAATTGAGGCCCGTCATGGTATAGAGTTTGTGCCTTTTTCTTTCCCGCATTTTTTTAATGAAAAAAATATTTATTATGGAAAACAAAGCTTTGAGCAAACCGACGAGTTCCCGGTCATCGCTATTCGACAATGGCTGGATGGAAAAATTCCTCAATGCTCCCCTTGATGAATTTTTCACCTTTGGCGGCAAAGTATTGAATATGCCCGCCGTAAATGTGTCTGAAACAGAAAAAGAGTATAAGCTTTCGATAGCGGCTCCTGGTCTGGAGAAACAGGATTTCAAGATCGAAGTAATAGATGATATGCTGACGATTTCTGCAGAAAAGGAAAAGGAGGAAAAGAACGGGAGATACAACAGGAGGGAATATAACTTCAGTAGTTGGAGCCGGAGTTTTACTCTTCCGGAAGACTGTAATGCCGCCAAAGTGGAGGCATCCTATAAGAATGGTGAACTGTCCATCAATATTCCAAGGACAGCCGCAAGGCAGATAAAGCATGTGAAACAAATTCAAATTAATTAATCCCGGGTTCCGGCTTTCCAGCCGGTTCTTTATAAAATTTTATTTATGATAACTCTGTCACCAAAAGAGGCAAATAGCGGAGATGTTCTTTTTGAACCAGAAAATACAAAAGGACCGTTCAACCAATCACTGGGTCTGTCCGCAATAAACATAAATGAAGGCGAAGGGGAATACGTCTTATATGTTGCTGCACCCGGGATGCACCGGGAAGATTTTTCTGTTTGTATCGACAAAAAAACTATTACCATCGTGGCTTCAAACCGGGAGGAAGCCTCCTATGCAAATCACCGGGAAAATAATTTTTCTGAATGGAAAAGAAGTTTGACTCTTCCCGATAATGCAGATCCTTTGCTTACCGCTGCTACTTTTAACAACGGAGAATTGGAAATACATATTCCTAAAGGACAGAATACGGAAAAAGACCCATTGACCCTGTATGTTTATTAGAGGTAGTAGGAACGGTAACCTCCGGGTTGAAAATTATATAAGAGTAAAAAAGAATCCGGTCACTGATTTTAAAAATCAGTGACCGGCATTTTCAATAAAACAAATACCCCTTTCCGGGGTATTTGTTTCTAAAAACTAACCAACTAATCTACTATAATTACTTTCCTTCAGCGATCCATGTTTTTAATATATCCACATAGCGTGTAGCGTCTGCATTACCAGGTTCGATCTCAAGAAATTTTTCGAACCACGCCAAAGAAGCAGTGTAATCTTTTATCGTGTTGGCTTCATATCCGCCAAGATATCCATAGGCTTTTATAAGCATTTTCTTATTGGCGCCGTTTTCTTTATCCTTTTCGCCAATCTCTATCATTTTTTCATAGTAAGGGATCGCTAATCCCTCAGTAAGACTGGTATCAATGGCTGCATTCACCTGTGCCCTCCAGTAATATCCATAAATGTTATCAGGGTATTTTGCAGTGTACCTACCAAAAACAGTATCCGCTTTCACATATTCCTGTGCATTGTAATGGGCTAAACCCCAGTTAAACAGATCCAGGTTACTCTTGTCTTCTTTATTCTCATAAATGTATCCCAGCCATTTTGCCTGGTTGCTGTAATCGTTCATTTCTTTATCAAGCTTCGCCATTTCTTCAGCATATTTTACTTTATTGACTACAAGCGTGTCAATCTCAAACGCTTTTTCGTACAATCCAACAGCCTTTTGTTCTTCGCCTGGCACAGTAGCAGTAAGTCGCGCCATGATCTCGTAGTCCGGTGCGATGATCTTTGCCGTATCTTCCTTTGCAAAATATTCCTTCATATTCGCCAGGGCTTTTACCGAATCTTTCAATCCTTCGTAAGAATAGGCCATTAGCTTGTACAAGCGTGCCTGCGCACTATCTTTTTCTTTATCAAGGATCACTTTAGCAGAATTAATGGCGTTTTCATATTCGCCGGTCAGGTACTGCATATCGGTCATCCGGTAATCGTTCTCTACAGAGTAGTCTGAGTTTGCAATAAATTTCTGCAGGTATTTTTTTGCAAGATTTACATCTTTAAAATAATAATGGTCGTACAATGCTTCAAGCACAGGTGCATAAGTGGAGTCTGCGTAATAGGCCTCCATAAAATGCTGCAGGTAAAGCGAAGAATTTTTTTGACTGACGAATATGGTACCAAGCTGATAGTGGGCTTGCAAGCACATCGGGTCTTTTTGCAGAGCAGCTTTATAGGATTGGTATGCAGTGCCTGCGTCTTTCATTTTGCGATAGGCATTTCCTCTCAGCACATCAATTTCAGGATTATTTTTATCTCTTTTTTCTGCCTGCTCCAGCAGGTCAATTGCCTTTTGAAGATCACCCTTCTCAGCGCGGATATTTGTTGCAGCAATGGCGGTAAGTAATTCAGAATTTTTCCTGTTTTTCCTGTCATCTAAAACAGCGTCAAATATGGCATTGGCCTCTTCCTTATGACCAGTGTTTAACAGGTAGCTCGCATAAGTGACCTGGTTCATCGGGTCAGCGTCATTTGTTTTATTAAGCTGATATTTCTCTACGAATTGTTTTGCCTCATCCGTCTTTTGCTGTTCCAGGTAGGTTGTCAGCAATAGGTAATTCAGATCGGGCTGATCTGCATCATTGCTGATCTTCTTTTCCAGCATATTTTCTGCGCTGCTGTATCGTTCGTTATTCAGCAGGTTTTTTACCATGGCTACATCCTGGGTATGGGCAGCGAGGTACATAAATAAAGTAAGTGCAATAATTATTTTTCTTTTCATAAATCGTGTATAATTTTTATTTTAAAATGTTATCGTCAAAATCCGGGTTATTGCTGGGGAGCAACTGTAAGCACCGGTATAGTTGATTTCTTATACAGGTGCCTGCCAAACAGATGATTGATCCATCCGGCGGGAATAGATTCTTTGCCGGGATTAACCACAATAAGGTCAGCTTCTACCAGCTTGGCATAGGATAATGTATTGCCTGCAACCAAGTTTCCGTATGTAGAAGAACGATGTATCTTAAGTTGTGTATGATCCCTGAGCAATTGATAGGACCTGGCGAGCCATTTGGCATCGCCTAATTCTTTTGCGTGAAAATTCTTTTTATACCCCATAAGGTGAATGATAGAATTGAATTGTCTTGCGATATAAGTAGCCGCCGTCAGTTTGCGTATGGGTAAAAAATCACTGACCGGTACTACAATATTTTTCAGTTGATTCACATTCATATTATTTGTGACGGTAAGAACCGGGCAACTGGTTTGCCGGGTCAGCCGGTTCACATTTATGTTGTATAAAATTTCTCCGAAAAAACGTTGTGTATGCCGGGGTATAATAACAAGATCAATATGTTGAGCAATGATATATTGCTTCATTACCGAGAACCAGCTACCGGCGGTGATCGCATTATTCATGGAATATCCCCGGTTCATGCGATGCCCGTATTTTTCCATCAGCATATTCATCTTCTTTTCGGCTTCGGCATTCGAATAATTGGAACTATAACCTGATACATGACCTTCATAAGGAAAAGAAACAGGCAACACCGGTGAATGATTATGAAGAAGGTGAATATCACATTGGAACTCGTTGGCTATCCCGATCGCTTTCTCGACCACCATCGCGGTATTACGGTTAAAATTAACCGGCACAAGTATATGATTGAATAATTTTTTCATTGAAATATATATCTGCAGGAAAAGCTCTAATGCAATATACCATGGCCGACTAAAGGGCCAGTTAACCCTTGATTAAAAAACAATTAGAATAAAAATGATCACATAAGCGTAGGAAGTACAATTGTAAAAGTAGTGCCCGTTTCTGCGTCTGATTGCACATCAATCGTTCCTTTGTGAATACGTACGATGCGCCGTGTCAATGTAAGACCTAGCCCAAAACCTGCCGCACCAGCCGCATTGGAGCTGCGATAAAAAGGTTCAAACAAATGACTCATCTCTTCGGCAGAAATGGTATCGCTTTTATTGATAAAAATGAGAACCGCTTCATGCCCCTTCAGAATAAGTTTTGCACTGACCTTATTATCCGGAGAATATTTACAGCCATTCTCCATAATATTTTTAAACGCTATTTGCAGGAGATGAGGATTGCCGAATACCATACATTCATTTTCATTTTCCGGCAGATCGGGAAAATCAAGCTCAACTGTGAAGTCGGGATTCTGCTTCATTACTTCACTATGAGTTTTCAAAAGAATTTCGTCTATCCGGAGTTTATCCAGTTCGATAGCGCCGTCAGTTCCTGACTTTGCTATAGCTAATAAATTTCTCGTTAGTTGATGCAGGCCTTTTACATCTTCAAGCACGGATAACAGGACGCGGCGGTATTCTTCAGTTTCCCGTTCCTGCAGCAGCACGACTTCCACCTGGCTGGAAACAGATGTCAACGGAGTTGATAGTTCATGAGAAGCATTGGCTATAAAACGCTTTTGAATATTGAATGATTCTTCAAGCCGGTTAAGCAGGTCATTAAAAGTAGTATTCAATTCAGCGAGCTCATCCCGGCTATTACCTATATAGAGACGATGAGAAAGATTTTGCGAAGTGATCAGCTTTACATCATGAATAGTTTCCTTCATGGGTTTTACAAGACGACGGGAGAACAAATAGCCCGCGATCAATGTAGCTATAATAGCTATTGGAAGATAAATAAAAAATATCTGCTTGAGATTATTGAGATATTCAACACCCGTAATATTCTCTGCTGCCACTAATACAGTAAAATAAGAGTCTTTGGAAAAATGGTAAAGAAAGATGTCTTTTTCCCCCATTTTATAAAAAGCCTCACCCTTTTCTCTCACCCGTTTTAACCATGCCGGATCAGGATTTAAGTCAGGTACATTGTTGTCGTGGAACTGATAAAGTAATTTGTTGTTATCATCATAGATATTGATATTCTTATTAATAAGGGAAACAGGTGAAGATGCTGACAGTGATTTTAAAAGATCAGCACTATCGCTTTTAAAAGCAAGGTAAAGATTAGCCGCGCTTCGGGCACGGCTTTGCAAGCGCACACGGAAATCATTCTCTACCTGCTTGCGGGTAATTGTAAAAATGATCACAGCCATTACCAGCAAAATGCCGGAAACAATAACCGTGAATAGAAGATTGATCTTTGAAGTAAGCTTCATCAGCTTTTATCTTTCAGTATATAGCCCATACCCACCTGCGTATGGATAAGCGGGTTTTCAAAACCCTTGTCAATTTTTTTCCTAAGGTAATTTACATAAACATCAATTACGTTGGTCTTGGTGTCGAAGTCAATATCCCAGACATTAAGGGCTATATCTGAACGGGAAACCACCCGGTTCTTATTGCGTAAGAGGTATTCCAGTAATTGAAATTCTTTTGCTGTCAGAGAAATGGGCTCGCCATTTCGTGTCACTTCCTTGCTGTCGAGATTCATTTGCAGATCGCCGGCTTGTAAAAGGGTTCCCGTGGCAACGGTGCGGTGGATACGTTTTAATAAAGCTCTTATCCTTACCAATAGTTCGCGAAAATCAAACGGCTTGATAACATAATCATCGGCACCTGCATCAAAACCTTCGATCTTATCTTCTACTGCATTCATAGCGGTGAGCATCATGACTGGTACAGCAGGATTCGCAGCTCTTATCGCTCTGCATAGATCATAGCCATTCATGCCCGGAAGGTTAATGTCGAGAAGCACCAATTCAAAAGGCCGGCTTTGAAAAATTTTCCACCCGATCGCGCCATCGTATGCGACCTCGGTTTCAAAAGCGTTTTCACTCAAGCCCTGTTTGAGCGCATCGGCGATCTTTTTTTCATCTTCAACGATGAGAATATGTATGTCTTGCATGGATTTTTTTGCTAAAGATAGTTTGAAAAAAAATGTCACACCTTCAGCAGCTTGTTCTTTTCCTGCCAGGCTATATGATACAGGTCTCTTCTCCTGTCATTCCATGTCTGCACATTTCCATATGCACGGTTTCGTTTTAGCAAATTCAGATCTAATTCCTGTACGATAGCGGTCTCGGTATTTGGCGGAGCTTCGGAAGCTATTCCCTCACGATGAAATTCAATATCGCTTGGCGTTAATATGGCAGACTGGGCATAGTGGATATCAAGGTTGTCAACATTCGGAAGATTGCCCACACATCCAGCCATCACTACGTATAACTGGTTTTCTATCGCTCTTGCCTGCGAACAATACCTTACCCTGAGGTACGATCTTCGCTCATCAGTGCTGAAAGGAACAAAAATTATGTTGGCGCCTTTGCTTGCTGCCACACGTGATAATTCAGGAAATTCTATGTCATAGCATATCGCTATAGACACCTTGCCACAGTCAGTATTAAACACTTTTATTTCATCACCTGCCTGCACTCCCCACCATTTTTTTTCATGCGGAGTAATGTGGATCTTATACTGTTTTTCGTAAGTGCCATCTCTTTTAAAGAGATAAGAAACATTGTAGAGGTGGTCTTCTTCGACCTGGAAATGTGATCCGCCGATTATGTTGATATTATATTGAACCGACAAACGCGTAAATAGCTCAATGTACTGACCTGTAAATTGATCCAGTTCTCTCACAGCAGTCGCCGGACGTTTTTTAGGCATAAAAGTCAGCAACTGCATAGTGATCATCTCAGGGAAGACCACAAAATCGGCGCGATAGTCAGAAGCCACATCTACAAAATATTCGCAGCCTGCTGCAAACTCATCGAAGTCTTTTATCATTCTCATCTGGTATTGAATACAGCATACCCTGACATAAGGGTCAGATTTTACTGCATGACCTTTCTTTTCAACATACAACAGGTTATTCCATTCGAGAAAAGTGCCGTACCCGCAGGATTCTTTATCGTTCGGAAGATAATCCGGCAAAAGCCTTTTTAAGACAAATCCATTTGAAAGCTGTGCCGTCAACACAGGATCGTATATTTTTTTATCAATCACCTGCTGTACATATTCCTTTACATCCATCTTATCGGCATGCAAATGGAAATTTGGTATTCGTCCTCCAATGAGGATATTCTTAATATTACGCTCCCTGACAAGTTTTTTCCTTGCTTCATACAGCCTCCGGGCAAGTTTCATCTGCCGGTAAGTCGGATGCACCATTATCTCCATCCCGTACAGCGTATCTCCCTCTTCATCGTGATTTGTGATAAATCCTTTGTCCGTCAACTCACTCCAACCCGCGGTTTCTGCGTACTCATCCCGCATTATTATAAGACTGCAACTCGATGCGACGACTTTCTTTCCATATTCGATACAAAATTGTCCTTCGGGAAATATCCGTATTATACTTTCAAACTGTTCCGCACTCCACGGCTTCATGCCCGGGAAGCAATCGAGTTGAAGGTCGCATACCGCCTGGTAATCTTCTTGCCTTAGATTTCTGCATACTATCTTTTTTTTTGTCTTTGTGACTGTCGTTGTTGTTGCCATATAAATTTATTATTACCTGTTTTTTTAAAACCCTTTAAATGTAACCAAGCGTTGTTTAAAGGCTGTTAACCCAAAATTAAAAACAAATTAGTTCGGCTACTTGTTTGATTTGCATACAATAAAGCTGCCTTTCTATCTTTGCAATATGAAGATAGATATTCTTACTGTTTTGCCGGAATTGCTTAAAAGTCCTTTTGAACATAGCATTATGAAAAGGGCACAAGAGAAAGGTTTATTAGAAATACAAGTTCATCATTTACGTAAATGGGCGATCAATGAATATGGACAAGTGGACGACTATCAATACGGCGGCGGAGCGGGAATGGTAATGATGTGCGAGCCGTTGGCGAAAGCGATAGAAGAATTATCAAGTAACAGAAAGTATGATGAAGTCATTTACCTGACGCCCGATGGTGAAAAACTGGATCAAAAAATTTCAAACACGCTTTCACTAAAAGAAAATGTTCTTGTTATCTGCGGCCACTATAAAGGCATTGATGAAAGAATACGTGAACATTTTGTTACCAGGGAAATATCTATTGGCGACTATGTACTCAGTGGCGGTGAATTAGCAGCGGCTGTTTTAGTGGATTCCATCGGAAGGCTAATACCCGGCGTATTAAATGATGAAACTTCCGCGTTGTTTGATTCATTCCAGGATAATTTGTTAGCTCCTCCTGTTTATACACGACCGGAAGATTTTCGCGGTTGGAAAGTACCGCACGTTTTAATGAGCGGAGATCATAAGAAAATTGAAGATTGGAGGCACGGGCAATCACTGCAACGCACCAAAGACAAGCGACCGGATCTTCTTGATGAATCGTAAGCTTTTACTTTTTAAAAAGGAAATAAAGCCTGTAGCAAAAAGTAATAAAGCAAAATGATTACCATGTTCACTGCAATTGTTAGTTTCATAAGATACAGTTTTGGATCGCTGTATATATTGCATTAGTCATGCCAAAGCAAGCCTAAATCTATAGGATTAGTACACGGAAACTCTGAAAATAACGCAGGTAAAAGATCTCCGGTCAACGCCTGATAAAGTGACGTAAAAACCTGTTCAACACATCCTCGAAAAAAGTACATTGAAAATGAAATTTCTGCCATTCATCAAATGTTAGTTTCCATAGGCTTAAAAAGAATTACCTTAAATACGGTTTAGCTAAAATGTTTAAACTACCAGTCATGAAGGCATTTTTTCTTACGGTTTTTCTTGTCGCAATTACTATGCGATCTTTATTGGCCCAGGAAGATTCTATTACTTTACTAAAAGAAGCAGAATCAAAATTCAAGAATAGCTCTTCCACAGCTTCAGGTATTTTATCTGATAAAAAGTATTTGTTGTTGCATCCACAGGCAGCATTCAGGGAGATGATCAAAAAAAATGCTTCGACAGAAACACTGATAATTACCACTGGCGATGAGCCCGGAAAAAAGATCAAAGTCATCGGGACCATAAAAAATAAGGATGATCAGCCCATAGTGAATGCTTTAGTTTATTTATATCAAACAGATTCACGCGGCTGGTATGCTGCTGATGCGCCTCATGTGTTAATGAATGAAGGAGATTACCGCCATGCCCGTTTGTTCGGTTATGTAAAGACGGATAAGAATGGAAAGTTTGAGTTACATACTGTAAAACCGGCCGGTTATCCGCAAAGCGATCTTCCTGCACATATACACGTGCATGTATCGGCAGATGGTTATCGCAATTATGGAACAGAGTTTCTTTTCAAGGATGATGAAAGACTAAAAGGTGAGATATTGAATCGTGCTATCGTTGATGGAGGAATGATTGGCATACCCGAAAAAACAACTGCGCCATTTGAACAGCAATTTACCTATACGATGAAACTTGTCAAACAATAGGATAATACATGCTATTTATCTGATAAAATAATTCTATTTGATCTGCATAATCTGTCTTGCTAACTTCGTTTTCATTGTTAAGTTTCATGAATCAATACCACCCCAAGGCAATAAACTAATTACATAACTGTTAATAGAATAGCGTAACTTAGCCGCACAACGAGCATACTGGAAACCAACAGATTAATTTTTCGACCACCAGACCAGTCTATACTTATTTAACAGAATTTAATTTTCCGAATGAAGGCTCTGACCACTATTACAGACCCGGTCTATATTCCCAAGGAAAAATACACCTGGTACGATAAATTCTGGCTTCGTTTGATGAATGACCCCAGAGATCTTCCTTTCATTTACCTACTGACCTCTATTCATATATTAGTATTACCTGTTGCGATATTACTTTATACGCCTGTATTAAAAGGATGGCAATGGTGGGCAGTTTTTGTTCCTTACTTCTATATCTCGCAATTATACTTTAAAGGACGATTTGGGTTGATGCTTCATTGTATCAGCCACCGAAAGCTTTTTAAGAAAGGCTATATGTGGATTTACAACTGGGTGATTTGGGGAATATGTCCTTTTTTTGGTCACACACCGGAGACTTATTTTGTGCATCACATGGCTATGCACCACGTGGAAAATAACCTGGAAGATGATGCGAGCAGCACACTGCCTTATCAGCGCGACAGTTTTCGCAATTTTATGCGCTATTACCTCACCTTTTTCTTCCTGGGCTTCCGCGATACATTCATGTACCTCTTTAACAGGAAAAGAAAAAAAATGTATATGAGATTGACCTACGGTGAGCTTTCTTTTTACATTTTTTGCATTGGCATGTGCTTCGTTAATTTCAATGCTACGCTTTTTATCTTCATCATTCCATTTGTTTTTGCGCGTTTTGTGATGATGATCGGCAACTGGGCGCAACATGCTTTCATAGATGTAAGAGATCCGGAAGAAAATACAATCAATTGCATCAATACAAAGTATAACCATACATGCTGGAACGATGGATATCATTTCGAACATCATCTCCGGCCAGCACTGCATTATACCGATCTGCCAGAAGAGTTCCTCAAACACAAAGAAATTTTTGCCGAAAAAAAGACACTTGTATTTGACGGCATCCATTATCTGCACATTTTTCTCTGGCTGATGACCAGGCGTTACGATAAGTTAGCCCGCAATCTTGTCAACATCAATAATATGTTCAGCAGTGAAGAAGAGGCTATCGCATTAATGAAAGAAAGGACGAGAAAAGTAATTTCTCCGGGCTCCGGTGTTGACATCCGGTTGGTGCCTTCCGGAAAAACTTCTGAGCCGGTCTTTAATTAACTCCTGATTAATCACATTCATTTATCTTTATTGCGCTATTAAAACGTAATAACTAATGTCTTCTTTTTCCATTACAGGTAGTCTTGTTGATGTACATAAGCAAAAAATTTATCCCGCAGAAATAACTGTCGAAAAAGGGAGAACTATTTCTATAAAAGAAATTCCTGAATCACAACTCACATCTCACAATTATCTTCTCCCAGGTTTTGTTGACAGTCACGTACACATCGAGAGCTCAATGCTTGTTCCTTCGGAGTTTGCAAGATTAGCTGTTGTGCATGGCACTGTCGCCACTGTCAGCGATCCGCATGAGATCGCTAACGTATGCGGTATGGAAGGTGTAGAATTTATGATAGAGAATGGAAAAACAGTTCCTTTCAAATTCAACTTCGGTGCCCCAAGTTGCGTGCCCGCTACTGTTTTTGAAACAGCAGGCGCTGCATTGAATTCAAAGGATGTAGAAAAACTCCTGAAAAGAGATGAGATAAAATATCTCAGCGAGATGATGAACTTTCCCGGCGTGCTGAACGAAGATGAGGAAGTAATGAAAAAAATAGCTGCAGCACATCTTTTGCTGAAACCTGTGGATGGGCATGCACCTGGGTTAAGAGGTGAACAGGCAAAACAATATATCGCTGCCGGAATCACTACCGATCATGAATGTTTTACCAAAGAAGAAGCATTGGACAAACTACAAAATGGAATGAAGATCATTATCAGGGAAGGAAGTGCTGCCAAAAATTTTGAAGCATTGATTGATCTTCTGCATGATTATCCCAATCAAATGATGCTCTGCAGCGATGATAAACATCCGGATAGTTTGGTGCTGGGACATATTAATCAACTATGCGCAAGAGCAGTGGCAAAAGGGATTGATATATTTAAAATTTTGAAGGCCGCTTGTATTAACCCGGTCTTGCATTACAAACTGGATGTAGGGTTATTAAAGGAAGGCGATCCGGCTGATTTTATTTTGGTAAAAGACCTCGAAACGTTCGAAGTCTTTGCAACTTATATTAATGGGCAATTGGTTGCTGAAAATGGAAAGCCAAAAATAAAAACTGTAAGATCGAACGTCATCAATAATTTTTCCTGCGCAAAGAAAGATATTACAGACTTTGAGGTGAAATGGAAAGGTGAAAAAGAAATCCCGGTCATTGAAGCATTAGACGGACAACTTATCACCAATAAACTTTTTTTCCCTCCAAAAATTGAATCGGGAAAAATCATCAGCGATACATCAAAGGATATTTTAAAGATCGTTGTCGTCAATAGATATAAAGACGCCCCGGTTGCAAAAGCTTTTATCAAAAATTTTGGATTGAACCAGGGAGCGCTTGCTTCTTCGGTTGCCCACGATAGTCACAACATTGTTGCAGTAGGTGCGGATGATGAGAGCATTTGCGCAGCCGTGAATTTATTAATTGATAGCAAGGGAGGAATATCCTGCGTGGCTGATAATTCTGAACTAGTACTTCCTTTACCGGTAGGTGGGTTAATGAGTAACGAAGACGGCTATCATGTGGCGCAACAATATTCATTGATTGATAAAGCAGCCAAAGATGCAGGTTCAACGCTGTCATCTCCGTTTATGACTTTATCTTTTATGGCGCTGCTCGTGATACCACATTTAAAATTGAGTGATCTTGGTTTATTTAATGGAGATAAATTTGAATTTGTGGATCAGTAGATTGATTGAAACGAGGATTTTAATCCCGAATTAATCGTCATCCCCTCTACATTTTTTCCTGATATACCGTACGTTAGCTATCCTTCTCATTAAGGCATTATTTTATGGCATTAATGTTGTTTTTTCTAAACAACGAATGAACCATGCAAAATATCCAGCTTTGGATGACAGTTGCACAGGACACATTTTTATATCTTTATTTTCCCAGCCCATTGTGAGACTTACAAAATATCGGGAATCTTTTATCATGTAACAACTTTGTCGCATCAGCGACACTTCTCCGCAAATGCTTAACAGTCTTGCATTTCAAACAATTTGATTTTTTATTTCAATTCTGGCATCCTGTTTGAATTTCTATTTGCGGAAATAGATAATCGCAGATTTAAAAAGAATCAATATGAAAAGTTCGTCAAACATCACATCGGTAGAAACCAAAACAGGTTTTTATGAAAGCCAGGTTGAAACATTTGTGAAGATCAATCTACCACCAAGGCTGAGAAAAGAGAACAAACTTTCCGGCATGGGCATTTTCTCAGTCACCTATAATGATATTGAATGCTGCGCGGCTGAACTTCCGGTTAGTAGTGTGGTCGAGATGCTATTAACATCTGAAGATACGGGGGTCGCCAGGCATTTTGTTCACCCTCTTATTTCCCGGTTCATTGTTTTTTGCACCCGGGAAGAAAATAAAGATTATAAAGTCGCGTGGAGCAATTCCTTATCCTGATTCGCGCCGTTCGTTACTCCGTTGCCCATCATTCTTCTTGCTGATTTTTGAAAACTTTCACAGTCCTTTTATTTACTATTTCGTGTCCGTTGCGTCAAATAGACAAAGCAACAAATACCTGTGTTTGCGATATGAGTGAGAATAGATAATGTTTGTTGACTTAAAAAAAACAAAGATTATGAAAAAGTCTCTACATATCAGTACAACATTCGATCAACCTGTATTGCTGGAGAACCTGGTTGAAAAATTAGCCTGTCGCCGTTATGACATTGGCTATGGCAAAGAAAGAATGCCGGTAAATTTTGAAGCACTGGAAACTTCATCTACCGAAACTTATGTGAGCGGAACAATCGCTCTTAATGATAATGGTGAGAACATCAACGTGCCTTTTATTACAAGCTTTCTATTCACCTGCATCAAAGGGAAAAATGAAACATATAAATTAACCTGGGCTTATTCTCTTTCTTAATAAAAACTAAAAACCATGTTATCTATACTTATCGCCGGTTTATGGGTCGTTGGACTGGCAAATATATTCGGCAAAAAAAATGCGAAGCCAGCAGCAGCCAGTGGGTTGACCGAATGATCTTTCAATGCTCCTCACACATGCTTTCTTCCTGTTCTGTCAGATCATGCCATGGAAAACCACTAATATTTTTACTTAGCTCCCAATAGAATTTAGTTCTTGGCTTATTGTAATTTCCGATCTCATTCATTTGTTCACAATCATATAATCTGCCATTTACCATGGTATACCGGATACTCGTCGTATTACGGATATTTTCCAATGGGTTTTTATCCATGATGATCAAATCGGCCAGTTTGCCTGTTTCCAGTGATCCTATCCATTTATCTAATCCTAAACTTGTCGCTGGATTTATAGTCGCGGTTTCCAATGCCTGGTGATTGGTCATTCCGCCTTGTTGCATCATCCATATCTCCCAATGAGCGCCGAGGCCTTGTAGTTGGCCATGTGCCCCCATATTTATTCTTACTCCTGCATCCATTAATTTTTTTACACTTTTTGAAACAAGTATATGACCGTTATCATATTCTTCTTCCGGCACCATAGTTCGATGACGACTGCGTGTGATCAATGATCGAACGTGGGGTAAAGCGAAGTAATTTTTCGTTTTCCCATACATTACTATGCTGGTACCAATAATACTCGCCGCTAATCGCATCATAACAAACGATCAACGTTGGTGTATAGGCAGTCTTTGCATTTTTCCATAACTGTACAACATCATTGAATAACGGAGCAACCGGCATATTATGTTCAATCGTAGTATGGCCATCAAGAATCATAGCTAACATTATGATAAAAGAAAGAACCTCCTTCCGGCACTACTTCCATATTCAATTCTCTTGCTGCCTGTATGATCATCTGCCTTTGTTCGCGCCTTGGTTGGTTATAGCTTTTTACAGAAAAAGCGCCATAAGCTTTTGTTCTCCGCAAAGCGCTTCTTGCATCATCAATTGAATTGATAACTGCTTTAAAATCTCCATCCGCTCCGTATAAAATAGTCCCCGTAGAAAATACTCTTGGTCCGACCATCAATCCTGCTTTTATCAATTCACTTTGTCCAAATACCATTTCACTGTTTGCAGAAGGATCATGCATCGTTGTAACGCCATAAGCAAGATTGGCATAATATGGCCAGTGTTTTTGTGGTGTGATGCCACTTCGGAAATGAGCGCCATGTGCATGTGCATCAATAAAGCCGGGTAAAATTGTTTTCCCGCTGCAATCAATTTGTTTGGCACCTGCAGGGATGGTAATCATCCTTTACCAACGCTTTAATCAAATTACCTTCTACTAACACTGTTCCATTTTCAATGACTTCATCACCTTTCATTGTAATGATACGTGCATTGGTAAATGCAACGGAGCCAATCGGTTTATCCACCGTCACTTCAAGTCCGACATCAATTCCTTTCTCCGGCACTTTGAATAGTGAATCCGGTTTGTTGGCAATAAAATCAAACCGCTCATCAAGGTTGATACTGTAATACTGATTGCCTAAGGTATAATGAATTGTTTACTGTCTGCTGACCAATGAAGATTAATGCCCGCATCTTTAGAAACAACTTTTACCGGAAAATCTTTCGTGCCGCTTCCGATATCGATCGTTTTACCTGTTTTGGGGAATGCCGCTACATACACTTCCCACAAATCGATAAAGGCGATCCACTTTTCATCCGGCGATACCGTGAACTGGCTTCCATACGTACTTTTCAAATGTATCTTTTCACCTTCGCCATCCAGCCTGCTGCTGGCATACGTGCGATTCATTCCGCCGCCAAGCTGATAATAAATTCTGTCACTTGTACTATTGAACTTTGGTATATCGCCTCTTTCCGATACTAACTTTTCATCATTGCCATCTGCTGTCATAATATAAATGCCAGGTCTTGCAGTGAATGCGGGCCCAAGAACATTATCATCGCCCTGCTTTCTGAATACGATCCATTTTCCATCCGGAGAAAATGATGGCATACGATAAATAGCTTTTGCTTTGGTCAGCTTAACAGGTTTTGCAACGCCTTGCATATTTACTTTCCAGATTGCTCCGGTTGCAGAATCATTCCATGTAGTATAAAGCAATGTTTTTCCATCCGCAGAAAAAGTAGGTTCAAATTCAAAATTTGCCTGCCGGTTAGCAAGGTCCGTTGCGGTAGTGATCCGTTGCGGTTTGCCGGCGGGTAATTCTTTTTTCCATAAATAACCAACAGCATTGAAGACAATCCATTTTCCATCCGGAGATGTAGTGGTCTGCCGGATAACATTGGCATTAAATGTTGATGGATTGATTTCCTGCTGAAAACGGACAGCATCATAGATTCGTTGCTTTACATTGCAGGTAAAAGGTATTTCTGTTGCTTTGTTCACATCATTAACATCCACCTTCCATATTTTTCCATTACTCCATATTACTATCTGCTTATCATCGGGAGTCCATGCATAGCCAGTATATAAACCAAATACAGACCAGGCTTCCTGCTGGTCTTTGCTTAACTGGTCATAGACTGGCCATTCTTCCCCTGTTTCAATGTTGCGTAAGTACAAAACTGTTTTGGTTCTTACTCTTTTGATAAATGAAAGCAGTTATGCCATCATGTGAAATTTGCGGACGCACTGCACCTCCCGGACCACCAGTTACGGTTTCTGAAGTTCCTTTTTCACGATCGAAACGTTTTATCACAAATATCTGGTCGTTGGGATCTTTATTGTATTGAAAAAATCCACCCGGGTACATGTCTTCGCTGAAATATACATAACGTCCATCGGGAGAAACCACCGGCTCATTTACGTCCTGCTGATCATTTTTTCTTGTTGTCAATTGCAAACCACCTCCACCGCTGATATGATAGAGCCACATTTCTCCTGCACCCAATGAACGGGTAGAAGTAAAATGTTTTCTTGCAACAATATATTGACCATCGGGTGACCATGCAGCATTATTTAATAAACGAAAACTTTCTTTGGTGATTTGTTTTGCGTTGCTCCCATCTCTATCCATTATCCAGATATTATCGCCGCCGGCTGCATCGGAAGTAAACAATATCTTTTTGCCATCGGGGCTAAATCTCGGCTGTACTTCAAATGCATGACCACCGCGCAACAATTTTGCTTCACCACCTGTTGAGGGGATGCTATAAATATCTCCCAAAAGATCAAACACAATCTCCTTTCCATCTGGCGATACATCGACATTCATCCACGTGCCTTCATTGGTTGTAAAGGAAACTTCTTTGTACGGTCCATCGGGATTGGAAACATCCCATTTCTTTGTGTCTTTTTTATCGGGTTTATCCTGAGCCTGAATAATAGATACAATAAATACAAGAGCAATGGCAGCAAGTAGTCTTTTGCGAATCATGTGAGTGAGTTTTGGGATGGGAAGGTAAAGAAAAGTCCCAAAAGCAATTGGAAGTTATCATAGACCTGACATGAAGTACGAATACAATTTATTATCCTCTGCATCCCACCCCCCATTTCCCGCCACTCGCCGACTTTTCAATCCCTGCCGCCAATTGACTATTGACCATTGCCCATTCACTCCCTACTTTTGGATAAAATATAAAATGTATGAATGATTTCGAAAATAGAAGAGAGGAAAGACGGCGGTGGAGAGAAGAGAGAAGAGAAGAAAGAAGGAGGTGGATGCAGGAAAGATGGGGTGATAAAGACTATCAAACCATGCGCAGAAAAAGCAGTATCTGGACAGGTATATTCATTTTATTGGTCGGGGTAGCTGCTTTATTAAAAGCTTCATTGACTGATCTGCCTGATTGGTTATTCAGTTGGCCTACATTCCTGATCGTACTCGGTTTTTTCATCGGCCTTCGCCACAATTTCCGGGGCGTTGCCTGGTTCATCCTGATCCTTGTGGGTGGTGCGTTTCTTTTTGATCACCTCAACCCTGATATTTCCATGCGGCGCTATATATGGCCGATGGCACTGATCGTAGTTGGTTTATTTTTTATCGTACGTCCGAGGCGACGGAATTGGCAACATTGGTCTGAAAAAAAAAATGCTGGTATGACGGACAGTACGCTGACGAGTGAAGAGACCTGGAGCGAGGAAGACTTTGTTGATTCGACTTCGATATTCGGAGGCGCCAAAAAAAATATTATCTCCAAGAATTTTAAAGGAGGCGACCTGGTAAATATTTTCGGCGGCACTGATCTTGATCTTAGCCAGGCTGATTTTACAGGAACAGCCGTCATCGAACTCACCACCATTTTCGGGGGCACCAAACTGATCATCCCGTCTAACTGGTCCATTAAATCTGATGCGGTGATCATATTTGGAGGAATAGAAGATAAAAGGAAAATGCCGGAGATAAAAGAGAACTCCGATAAGTTATTAGTGCTGAAAGGAACAGTGATCTTCGGGGGAATCGATATCAAGAGTTACTAAGGCATTATGTCCAAATTGCTGCCGGTTGTTTGTCATCAGTAACAACCATACCCAATCACTACTAATCAACAACTGTAATAATTATGAACTGGTATTTGGCAAAAATCGTGTTTCGAATCGTTTGCGGAGATGGCGACCATCTCCCGCAATTTGATGAACAGCTCAGGCTGATCGGCGCTGACAACAAAGAAGACGCTTTTCACAAAGCTCAGTCTGTAGGAAAAAAAGAAGAGGAGACTTTCCTAAACCGTAAGGAACAATTGGTGCAGTGGCAATTCATCAATGTCTGCGAACTGTACCGCCTCAGTGAGCTGATTGACGGCGCAGAATTATATTCAAGGATCGAAGAAAGAGAAAATGCAGAGGCTTATATCTATACGGTGAATCAAAAAGCTGAGAACATATTTTTTTCGCAAACGCACCAGCTTTTACAACTGGCTTAAGTGAACTATGTCAACATCTCCCCTTTCGGTACGAAGGTTCCAGTTAATTTTTAGCATCTGCTGGCTGGTATTGATGGCGGATCATGCTATGGTCATACATTGGTTGGCGCTGCCCTGGAAAGAAGCGATCATTGACAGCCTGATCAGCAATGGTATATTGTTCTTTTTCTGTCTATTGATATTAAATACGCTTCGTTACTATTTACCAAGAAGAGAGCAAGTTATTAACATCTTCGCCTGGTGCATTTTTTTTACCATCATATGGCTATTACTGACAAGGTGGTTGTTGGGTGTTTCCCTGGGTTACTATGAAAATTATGAGGAAATGCTTCATCATTCCATGCCGATACGCTTCAGCATATCCTTTTTATTGCTTGGATGCGTGACAATGATCAGCGTATTATGGCAAACCTGGAATGAACAAAAAGAAGATCAGTCAAGAAAAGCAGATGCAGAAAAATTGGCGAGGGATGCCGAACTGTTCAAGTTGAGACAGCAGATGCAACCGCATTTTTTATTCAATAGTTTAAATTCCATTAATGCACTGATAGGAAGCCGGCCTGTCGAAGCAAGAAAAATGGTGCAGCAGCTTTCCGATTTTTTGCGGGGCACTTTGAAAAAGGAAGAAACACAATGGGTGATATTGAAAGAGGAATTGCAGTACCTGCAATTATATCTTGAAATTGAAAAAGTAAGATTTGGGAACCGGCTGGCTACAAATATCGAAACAACCGAAGAAGTGCAACAGATGAAAATGCCAGCGTTATTATTACAGCCGGTTGTGGAAAATGCGATCAAGTTCGGGCTTTATGATACGACGGGTGAAACAGTGATCCAGATCAATGCAATAAAAGAAGGTAATGAGCTGGTAATAAATGTGAGTAATCCATTTGATCCTGAAACTTCTGTACCCAAACAGGGTACTGGTTTTGGATTGAAATCAATTAAACGCAGGTTGTATCTTTTGTTTGGCAGAAGCGACCTGTTGGTGACAGAAGCAAAAGGTAATATTTTTACGACAACGGTGAAAATTCCGCAGGTGTAATATCGGGTCTGGCCGCTTCAGCATTTTTTTCGGATCTATATTACTTTTGAAGTGGCCTGACCAATAAAACAGAAAAATATGAGTAAAGTAGTGATCATAGACGATGAGATGCTGGCAAGAAGCATTGTAAAAGAATATTTGGAAAAACATCCGCAATTAGAATTGATGCAGGAATGCAGCGATGGCTTTGAAGGGTTAAAGGCCATTCAGCAACACCAGCCCGATCTTATTTTCCTGGATATTCAAATGCCAAAGATCAATGGATTTGAAATGCTGGAACTGATAGAGCAACCCCCTGCCAGTTATATTCACAACGGCTTTTGATGAATATGCCATAAAAGCTTTTGAAGCGCATGCGATAGATTATTTACTGAAGCCATTTGACCAGGAACGTTTTGATAAAGCAGTCGCGAAATGGATGGAGAAAAAAAGTACAGCCTCAGACAAAGCAACGCAGGAATTGTTAGAAACGGCTTCGCAATCTCCGGCGCAAAGCCAGCGGGTGGTAGTAAAGAATGGAAGCAAGATCAAGATCATTCCTGCGCATGATATCCTTTATCTTGAAGCCGCTGATGACTATGTGAAGATCCATACACCGGAGGGTTATTTCCTGAAAAATAAAACGATGAATCATTTTGAGCAGGTGTTGGACAAGCAGCAATTTGTCCGTGGTCATCGCTCTTATATTGTCAATGTGCAGCAGATAACAAGAATTGATCCTTATGAAAAGGATAATCATGTGGCGGTTCTTCGCTCTGGAGCCAAAGTGCCAGTCAGCCGCGGTGGTTATGGAAAACTAAAGGCTGTGCTGGGTTTGTAAAAATTTTATCACGCTTCCTGTCCAAGCCATAAAGCACCGCCAACGGAATCTCTTGCAGCACCGGTCACAGAAGATAAAACATTGTTCTCTTGTCTCCAGCGCAACACACCGATCAATGCCATGATCATTGCTTCTTTATAGTTCACCAGGTTTTTATCCGGAACAATAATTTCTATGTTCAGTTCTTTCAAATGTTCTTTTAGCTGATCAATTAAAAAAATATTAAGGGCGCCGCCGCCGGTAATGAGAAGTTTCTGTCCTTCACTTCGTTCAAGATGATGGCTGGTTGCGGGTTGTTGATTTTTTAAAGAAGCGATTGTGTTTTTTATTTGAACAGCAATATGTTCGGCATAAGTTCTTAGCGCATCGCTTATTGCTATGTTCTCTTTTTTTATGATAGGGTAAACTATATCTGTTCCAAAATCGTTAGCCAGGGATTTGGGATAAAGTTGCTTATAATAATCAAGCTCATTTAGTTTATCCAACAAGTTTGTATTGACTGTTCCCAGTGCCGCCATTTCTCCATCCTTATCAAATTCTTTTCCTGCATCATTAGCAAGCATATTCAAAACACGGTTGGCGGCACATATATCAAATGCGATATAATTGTCTGTATTCACTGAAATATTAGCAATGCCGCCGAGATTTAAAAAATAATCATAATTACCGAGCAATAATTTTTCTCCGATCGGAACGATGGGCGCCCCCTGGCCTCCAAATGCCACATCCATTGCCCGCAGATCAGTGACAACCGGTAGATGAGTTTCCGAAGCAATAGCAGCTCCGTCACCCAATTGAGCTGTCATTTTTTTTGCAGGAATATGAAATGTAGTATGCCCATGTGAAGCGATCAATGCTACTTTATACTGAAGTTCATTTTCTGCAATGAATTTATTTACCTGCTGCCCAAGATAATGTCCGTAATCAACATGAAGCAACTGGTAATTCAATGCGTCAAGCGAAATAGCATCCTTTAATCGTGTTATCCATTCCTTTGAATAAGGATAGCAATCTGCTTTTATGATCTCGTAATTCCATTTGCCTGCATTCTCATGAAATTCAACATAAGCAATATCCAGCCCGTCAAGGGAACTTCCGCTCATTAATCCAATAATTCTGTAAACCATCCGATTTAGATTTTAGATTGCAGATTTAAGATTTTAGTTTTGCCAAAAATAAGCCATTGCACGGCGCGGCTAACCCGTAAAACGAAATCACCAAATTTTAAAACTGCCATTATCGTCATGATCGTAAACCTAAGCCAGCAACATTCTTTGATCAGTAACTGGATAAGTGAACTTCGCGATGTAAACATACAGAGCGACAGGATGCGGTTCCGCCGCAATCTTGAGCGGATAGGCGAAGTGGCGGCGTATGAGATCAGCAAAGTGTTGCCATTTAAAGAAACGGATGTAGAAACTCCGCTTGGAACCGCAACAAGTAAAGTATTAGAACAGCAGCCGGTAATTGCCACAATTCTTCGTGCCGGTTTACCACTTCACCAGGGCATTCTGAATTTTTTTGATAAAGCTGATAATGCATTCATTTCAGCCTATCGCAAGCATAATAAAGATGGCACTTTCGAAATAAGCCTTGATTATATTTCCTGTCCTGAAATTGAAGACAGAGTGCTTATCATTTCTGATCCGATGCTCGCAACCGGCGCTTCGTTAGTTAAAACGATACATTTTTTGAAAGCCGAGGGCCGGCCTAAAGAAATTCATATAGTCGCTGCCATTGCCTGCACGGTTGGTATCGAATACGTCACCCGGGAAGACCCGACAATCACTATTTGGTGCGGCGGTATTGATGATGAATTGACAGCCAAAGGCTATATCGTTCCCGGCCTTGGCGATGCAGGAGATCTTGCTTTTGGCGTAAAAATTCAGATGTGATATTTCCACAATAAAAGAGCAGCTTATCCCGCGCCTGAATTGTCTTTTTACTAAGGCGGAAATTTCCTCCGCTGTCAAATTTGTTGTATTTTTCCATTTCCCTCAGGACATTGTGAAATAACCATTCTAACAGCGCAATTTCAACGATCAGAAAGGCGTTTTAGACAGAATAACCAGGTTTGGATCATTTCACCAGTCTGAGAGCAAAACTTTAATCGCTGAGATGAAAAAATTCCTTTTTACCCTTACTACCTGCATTGCGCTGACGAGTGTGTCAACGGCACAAGACCCTAACTTTTCTCAATTCTTTGCATCACCTCTTACATTGAACCCGGCGCTTACCGGCAAGTTCGATGGGGTATTTCGCTTTGCAGCAAATTATCGGAATCAATGGCCATCCATCAGCAACGCTTATGTGACAACGACCGCATCATTGGATATGGGTATTATGAAAAACAGAATTCCTGAAACAGATCAATTCGGTGTTGGGATAATGGCATATAGCGATAAGGCAGGTGACGGGGCATTGAACAGCACGTATTACGGATTGTCTCTCGCCTATCATAAGGGCCTTGATGAAAATGGTTATCACCAGATCGGCGCTGGCTTCCAGGGAACCTACATGAACAAAAGATTAAACACAAACAAGCTCACATTCCAGGATCAGTTGACACCATTTGGATTTACCGGTGTGACCAGCGAAAGTTTTTCATCATCGCAGGTCAATCTGAACTATTTTGATCTCAATGCAGGGTTCATCTATAATGGTTCTACCAACGGGTATAATAATTTTTACATCGGCGCTTCTATGTATCATATTAACCGGCCCAAAGAAAGTTTTCAGCAAGGAAATTTTGTGCTTAGCACGAGGACCACTATACAAGCCGGGGGAAAAATTCCTGTTGGGACATACAACTTTCTTCATTTTGCAGGTAATCACAGCATCCAGGCAAAAGCGCACAATACAATGTTAGGCGCGGCTTATTCGCTGAATGTAAATAATGATGAAGAAAATCCTACCAACGCTTATCTCGGTGCCTGGTATCGCTTTAATGATGCAGTCATACCTTATATAGGATTAGAAGTTGGTGAATGGCACTTTGGCGCTTCGTATGATGTAAATACTTCCTCTCTGAAACCTGCTTCCAATTCGAGGGGTGGCGTTGAGATCTCTCTTATCTACATTAAGAAGTATACCGATCCGAATATGAAGAAGCTGAACTGTCCGAAGTTCTGATCTTGCCCAATCAATATTATTAAGATGCTCCGTCATGCGGGGCATTTTTATTTCTGTTTCATAAGACGGGCAATTGAGTTATTTTACAATCCAATTATTGACATCCATATCGTTTAATGAAAAAACTTTTTACCAATCTTACATTCTGGGTTTTGCTGGCAATAACAGCCGGTGTTTTAGTGGGACAATTTGCCCCGGAATTTGCGAAATATCCTGTTTTAGATGAAACATTCAAGACAAAATTTTTAGGCCAGGACATAAAATTCGGAAACACACTTAGCGAATTTTTAGGCGACTGCTTTATTGATCTCGTCAAAATGTTTATTATCCCGATCATCTTCCTGACCATTACACTTGGCATAGTGGGAATGGGTGATCTGAAAAAAGTAGGACGTGTAGGAGGTAAAGCATTATTGTATTTCGAAGTGGTCACCACTTTTGCTTTGATCGCCGGTGTAATTATTGCATTGATCATTCAGCCGGGTCGTGGTGTAAATACTGCTACCGTTAAAGGTGGGGATGTTTCAAAATATGTACAGGGAAGCCACTCTTTCAATTTCTGGGAATTCTTTTTGGATAATTCTACATTGCAGGCACTGATCGTCGCTATCATATTTGGAATTGCTCTTAATTATTATACTGCAAAAGCGCAAATAGTTTCTTTCCTGAAATTGCTATCGAAATATATTTTTAAGGGATTGCATAAAGTAATGCTCCTAGCTCCTATTGGTGCTTTTGGTGGCATGGCATACACGATCAGTAAGTACGGCCTTGAAGCGCTTTACCCATTAGCGAAACTGATGGGAACAGTTTATACCACGATGGCTGTTTTTATTTTCGGTGTTTTATTTCTCATATTACGGATGTATAAGATCAGTTTGATAAAATACCTAAAATATATCCGGGAAGAACTGCTGGTGGTTTTAGGAACATCTTCTTCTGAGGCCGCATTACCATCCCTTATGGAAAAACTGGAAAGAATGGGATGTTCAAAACCTGTTGTCGGATTGGTAGTGCCTACAGGTTATTCATTCAATCTTGATGGGACAACGATCTACCTTTCCATGAGCATGATATTTCTTGCACAGGTATTTCACATTCATCTGTCATGGGGGCAAATTTTTTCTATCATTGGTATACTGATGCTAACCTCCAAGGGAGCAGCAGCGGTGACAGGCGGCGGTTTTATAATATTGGCTTCTACTCTAAACAGTATAAAAGTGATCCCGGTGGAGGGCCTGGCCTTATTGATAGGCGTTGATAGATTCATGTCGGAAGCAAGAGCCATTACCAATTTTATCGGCAATGGTGTCGCTACAATATGGCTTGCCAATAATGAAAAGGAATTTGACAGGAATAAAATGGTCAGTGCTTTCTCACATGTAGATGAGACAGAAAATATTCTCAGCGATAACCTTTTAGACGCTACCATTGAAGACCACTGAACTCTACCCCGGCTTCCCGCTCACAAATGGATTTCCTTTTATATAAAAACGATAATGCCATAAAGCATGGTTACCGGCATAATCAACACCGATACGGGGTGATGCAGAAATTTCTTTCTTTTTAAATCTAAATCCATCATCGGCTATAAATAATTTTTTATCCAGCAAAGACATGCCGCTATGAACAGTATATATGCCTAAAGCCTTTGAAAGATTACCAGGGCCGCGGGTGAGGGTATTGTCCAGGTTTTTCTTTCCTGTTCGTTTCAGCATTTCCTTTATTCCTTTCATTGGTTCTCCACCTCGGATAAGAATGGCATGGGGCACTTCCTCCGAATTTGTTACCACATTAAATAAATGGTGAATGCCGTAACAGAGATATACATAGGCAAAGCCGCCGTGTGAATACATGACCTCATTTCTTTTTGTCCTTCTCGCATTGTAGGCATGTGACGCCTTATCAATCACCCCGGCATAGGCTTCACATTCTACTATTCTTGCCGACGTAACAATGTTATCCCATTTTGTTACGATCACTTTTCCCAGGAGTTCTTTTGCGATTTGCAAAACATTTTTTCTTTGATAAAATTCGATCGGCAATTTTTCCATACATCCACAGAATTTCTAATCTTGTTCCTTGTGCGTTAATAATTATATTTACCCATTCAAAATTAAGTTTTGCTTAAGGAAATAGTAATAGCCTTTCAATCCTGGCGTGAAGCCAACCGTTTTATTGACCAGCACAAGCTCTGGAAATGGATATTGGTGCCGGGTTTCATCTACACTGTTCTTTTCATTGCCGGCATGTATTTCTTCTGGAGCTCTGCGGACGATGCGGTATCGTGGGTAAGCGAACAAATGAGAATAGAAAACTGGCTGCAACACCAAAGAAGCGGGTGGTTAAGTTTCTTTTTCGTGATGATGGGAATGATGCTCCGGCTTATTCTTGTATTATTTTATTTTTCACTCTTCAAATACGTCATCCTGATCATCGGCTCACCGCTATTTGCCTACCTGAGTGAAAAGACGGAAGCTATCATCGAAGGCAAGGATCACTCATTTAATTGGCCGGAATTGAGAAAAGATGCAGCAAGAAGTATCCGGATAGCCTTAAGAAATTGTCTTTTGCAGATCCTGTATTTTATCGGGCTCGTACTAATGTCGCTGGTTCCTGTGATCGGATGGATCACTCCCATCATTGCACTACTGATGGAATGTTATTATTACGGATTCTCGATGCTGGACTACAGCTTTGCCCGAAGTGGATTCACAAGGCAGCAAAGTATTCGTTTCATCGGAAGGCACAAGGGACTGGCTGTCGGCAACGGTATCTTATTTTACCTGATGCATATCGCCATCATCCTTGCACCAGCCTATGCTATTGTAGCCGCCACTTTAAGCGTTCATAAAGTAAAAAATAGTTAGTGCAATGCTGATAGCAAGCAATGCAAATCCCACAAAGCCGCTAAGAGCACAAAGAAAAAATCTTTGTGAACTCCGTGTCTTTGTGGAAAATTTTTTTTACCGCATAAGCTACTTAATTTAATATTACTAAGATGGATCGAAAAGGAATAGTCTATTTAATTCCTTCTTTGCTGGATGAAAACGGCATGGACTCTATTCCGGCTTATATCATTGAAGCTGTAAAAAACTGCCAGGTATTTTTTGTAGAAAATGAACGGACATCCCGCCGTTACTTGAAACAATTGTGGAGGGAAATTGTAATTGATAATTATGAATGGTTCACTATTCATAAAGCTGAAAATGATGTCGGGGATATTTTTAAAGAAAAACTGAATGCGGGAAAAAACGTAGGCATCATCAGCGAAGCAGGTTGCCCCGGAATTGCCGATCCCGGTCAATTATTGGTAGCAACTGCCCAGGAAATGGATGTGGAGATAAAACCATTGATTGGTCCCAGTTCAATATTGCTTGCATTAATGGCGAGTGGAATGAATGGACAGCAATTTCAATTTGTGGGCTATTTGCCAATTGATAACCAGCAAAAAATAAAAGTTATTAAAGAACTGGAATCTGAATCACAAAAGAAGAATTGCACACAGATATTTATTGAAACGCCGTACCGGAATAACCAACTGATCGAAGTATTGCTTAAAACTTGTAAGTCTTCAACAAAACTTTGCATCGCGGTGAACCTTACCGGCCAGGAAGAATGGATCAAAACAAAAACCATTGCCGACTGGAAAAAAGAGAATGTTAATATTCACAAGCGTCCGGCCATCTTTTTATTACTTGCCGATCAGCTATAAAGTTGGAGAAGAATATTCAAAACTTAAACCCATTGGCACTCTTTATGCTAAATAGTACAGAGTGTTGTCGCAACGATGATGATGGGTATAGTAGCCGGTTAAGTAAAAATTTTACATATTTGCGGCTAATCTTTTTCCATCAATCATTGCCAAAACAACCGTTAGCAAAACAAAAATAATTGCCAGAGTAAATAAATTATTATTATACATTTGTACCCGATATTTAAAGTAGAATAAAAACGTGGCCAATATTCTGACACATACAAAGCAATTAGCCTTTCATGCACCCATTACAAGTGGTGTGTATGCGGTAGGTTTTGATGTGTTTGCCTTCTCTCCCCGTCCTCGACGCCGCCCTCTTTTCTGGCAGGACGAACCCCTGACCACGGTCCCTGTCAGTGAACAAAATCCGAAGAAATAAACAAGGACTGGTCGTCCCATACTCAATTTAATTTTTTCAAAGTGGACAATCAACAAATTATCATCAGGGTGGCAAAACCGGATGATAAGGTTTATTCAAAAACGATCACCGATGAAATGGAGTCATCGGCAACGGCTCGTGGCACCGGCATTGCAAAGCGTACCCCGGAATATATTGAGCAAAAGATAGATGAGGGAAAGGCCGTAATTGCCGTTACAACAGGACGGTACATGGGTCGGCTTTTGCTATATCGAAACATGGAGCCACGGTCAATATGTGGCTAACTCAGGATTGATCGTAGTGCCTGAATACAGGAAAAGCGGTGTAGCTAAGTCAATCAAGCAAAAGATATTTAATCTTTCAAGAGAAAAATATCCCGAAGCAAAGATCTTCGGGCTGACAACAGGTTTGGCTGTGATGAAGATCAACAGCGATCTTGGTTATGAACCGGTCACCTATTCAGAACTGACACAGGACGAAGCTTTCTGGGCAGGCTGCAAAAGCTGTGTGAACTATGAGATACTCATGGGCAAAAACAGGCAGATCTGTATGTGCACCGCCATGCTCTACGATCCGAAAGATCATTATGAACCTGAAGTAACCAAAAAATATTTTAAAGAGAATGTCAAAGGATTTGAAAGATTGATACGCTTCAAACAATGGAAATTGCTTCGCCCATTTTTAAAAAAGGATAAAAGCGGTAACAGCACTGGCAAACTAAAATCGTTGTTCCATTTATTCCATCTTTAAAAAGGTTAGTATAGATGTCAAAAAAAATTGTGCTGGGTTTCAGCGGCGGATTAGATACTTCATATTGCGTTAAATACCTCACCGAAGATCTCGGGTATGAAGTGCACAGTATTATTGTTAATACCGGCGGTTTTACGGAAGATGAATTAAAGCATATAGAATCTCATGCTTACAATCTTGGTGTTAAATCCCATAAAGCAGTAAATGCGGTAAAAAGTTATTATGATAGTATCGTTAAATACCTGGTTTATGGTAATGTTCTGAAAAATAATACTTACCCGCTGAGTGTAAGCGCCGAACGTTTAAGCCAGGCGCTTCATATAGCCGATCATGTCATCGAATTGAATGCAGAAGCCGTTGCTCACGGCAGTACCGGCGCCGGTAATGACCAGGTGCGGTTTGATATGATCTTTAATATTATGATCCCCGGCGTAGAGATCATCACTCCTATTCGTGATCTGAAGCTAAGTCGCGAACAGGAGATCGAATACCTGAAAGCAAAAGGTGTGGACATGAATTTTGAAAAGTCAATGTATTCGATCAACAAAGGATTGTGGGGAACAAGTGTGGGAGGAAAAGAAACATTGTCATCCAACGGAATGTTACCGGAAGAAGCGTGGCCCACACAGGTGACAAAAGATGGCAGCGAACAGGTGAGCCTATTTTTTGAAAAAGGTGAGTTGAGAAAAGTCAATGATAAATCCTTTTATCACCCGACCGATTCCATTCAATACCTTCAATCTATTGCCGGGCCGTATGGTATCGGTCGCGATATTCATGTTGGCGATACTATTATCGGTATAAAAGGACGTGTGGGGTTTGAAGCTGCCGCACCCATGATAATATTAAAAGCTCATCATGCACTGGAAAAAAATGTGCTGACCAAATGGCAATTGACGCTGAAGGATCAATTGGCGCAATTTTATGGCAACTGGCTCCATGAAGGCCAGATACTCGATCCGGTTATGAGAGATATTGAATCTTTTTTTGAAACAACTCAAAGAAATGTAACCGGCGAGGTATTTGTGCAATTATTTCCTTATCGTTTTCAAATAACGGGTATAGAGTCGCCTTATGATCTCATGAGCGGCCAATTTGGAAAATATGGGGAAATGAATATGGGATGGACCGGAGAAGATGTGAGAGGTTTCAGTAAAATATTTGGTAACCAGGCAATGATCTATCACCTGGTGAAAGACGCAACAGCGCCGAAAAAAATGTAAGACCTTTCCCTAATGCCTAAACAATGAAGAGTTCTCAAAATATATTACTCAACACAAAAACCTCCATAGCAGCCAGGGGCAAAGAGTCAGTCAGGGTTGGAATAATAGGTGGCGCAGGTTACACCGGTGGCGAATTAATACGTTTGTTGATCCATCACCCGTGTGTATCTGTTTCTTTTATTCATAGCCGCAGCAATGCGGGCAAGCCTGTTCATTCGGTTCACCAGGACCTGCTTGGTGATACTGACCTGGTATTTTCTGATAAATTATCTGACAAGATCGACGCGTTATTTCTTTGCCTTGGGCATGGCGAGTCGAAAAAATTTCTTTCAGAAAATAAGGTCGCAGAGAAGATAAAGGTCATTGATCTTGCCAACGACTTCCGTTCAAAACAACATTCGAAATTCGGTAAGAGGCAATTTATTTATGGATTGCCTGAATTAAATCGCGAACAGATCAAAACCGCAAACAATATTGCAAACCCCGGTTGTTTCGCTACATCTATTCAACTGGGTTTATTGCCTTTGGCAAAGGCAGGTTTGCTCGATGAAATTTATACAACAGGGATCACTGGTTCAACAGGTGCCGGTCAAAGCCTGAGCGCTACATCGCATTTCAGCTGGAGAGCAAACAATATACAAGCGTATAAAACACTTACCCATCAGCATCTTGGAGAAATAGGTGATTCACTTTTACAACTTCAGCATAAAAGCAGTATTGATCTGAGCTTCGTTCCGTGGCGCGGCGATTTTACAAGAGGGATCTTTGCCAGTTCTACCATTCATTGTGAAAAAGAATTAAAGGATCTTGGCAAACTGTATGAGAATTTCTATAAAAGTCATCCTTTTACCAATGTAAGTAAAGATCCCATTTTTCTCAAGCAGGTGGTCAATACAAACAAAGCAATAATACAATTAGAAAAGGCGGGAAGCAAACTTGTGGTGCATTCCGCCATTGATAATTTATTAAAAGGCGCCAGTGGCCAAGCTGTTCAGAACATGAATTTAATGTTCGGAATGAGTGAGACGGCAGGGCTTCAACTTAAACCGGCAGGATTTTAAGGGTGAAAAATTATCCTCTATATAAATTAATAAAGAAAAAAGAAGCGATCGGTTTATTGTGCAATCAATCCGGCTGGCACAGCAACACCGGAAAATATACTTTTCAATCCCTGGCCCAGACAGACAAGCTGAAAAAGGTTTTTATTCCGGAGCATGGACTTTTTGGTGAGTTGCAAGACCAGGTCAGGCAGGATGATACCTCAGCATATAAGAGCATTACCGACAAGGTTGAATGGATATCGTTATATAATTCTGCAGAACATTCGATGACGGCTTCAGAAGATCAACTCAAAGATATTGACACGCTTATCATAGATATACAGGACACCGGCAGCCGTTATTACACTTATATTAATACGACCTGGTTGCTATTAAAAAAAATTACCGGGTTGAATCTTGATATAACGGTTGTCGTTTCTGACAAACCGAATCCTGCAGGAAGATCAGTTGAAGGGACGAAGCTTACCAAAGAATATGCTTCATTCGTAGGTCTCGAAGGTTTGCCTCATCGTCACGGACTGACTATTGGCGAGCTTTGTCGCTTTTTCAAAAATAAATTGAACGGGAAATGGGAACTGATCATTGATCCTGTCCGGAATAAAGACATTCTTTTTATTTCTCCTTCTCCAAACATCCCGGCAAACACAACCTGTACGCTGTATAGCGGTCAATGCTTATGGGAAGGAACAAATATCAGCGAGGGTCGCGGTACCACTCTTCCGTTTGAGACCGTCGGCGCTCCATTCATGGATTGGGTATTCTCTGATGATTGGAATAACACTAATCATCCTGCGTACAATGAATATTGCTATACACGACCTTTGCTTTTTATGCCGGTATTCCACAAATTTGCTAACAAGATCTGTCATGGCATTAATTTAATTGTACATAAAAAAGAGAAGTATCATTCCTTGTCCCATTCGTTACAATTAATAAAATATATAAAAGAAAAAACGCCTGACTTTGAATGGCGGCAGGGAAAATATGAAGCCTTTAATGACAAAAAAGCCATTGAATTATTACTTGGGGATCAATTATTGCTTGACTACACAGAGAACAAAGCAGCGTGGAAAGATATAAAACTGAAATTAGACACAGAGGAAATAGCATGGATAAATGAAGCTTCTCCATTTCTCGTTTATAAATCGCCTTTACAAAAACTGAAAATAAAATAAATGAACTTATTTGACGTCTACCCCCTGAATGACATTACTATTGTGAAAGCCAAAGGTTCCTATGTATGGGACGACAAAGGCGAACAGTACCTCGATCTTTATGGCGGCCATGCTGTGATAAGTATCGGGCATACCCACCCGCATTGGGTTCAACGCATCAAAGAGCAGTTAGAAAAAATTGCTTTCTATTCGAACTCGATCAAGATCCCACAGCAGCAGGAGCTGGCAGATAAACTTGGGAAAGTATCCGGAAAAAAGGATTACCAGCTTTTCCTTTGTAACTCCGGTGCTGAGGCCAATGAAAATGCTTTGAAGCTGGCGAGCTTTCACAACGGAAGAAAAAAAATAATAGCATTCAATAAATCTTTTCATGGCCGGACATCTCTTGCAGCCGCCACTACCGACAATAAGAACTATGTGGCTCCTGTCAATGAAACCAGCAATGTGATCTTTCTTCCTTTTAATGATGAGGATGCGCTGGAAGAGTGTTTTAAAGAAAATGCTAAAAAAATATCGTCGGTCATTATCGAAGGTATCCAGGGTGTTGGCGGTATTAATGTGGCAGATGATTCTTTTTTGAAAAAAATACGAAGTCTCTGTGATGAGTATGGTGCGCTGTATATTGCCGATAGTGTGCAATGCGGTTATGGCCGGAGTGGAAAGTTCTTTACGCATGACTTCGCCGGTGTGAATGCAGATATCTATACATTGGCAAAAGGAATGGGCAATGGATTTCCTGTAGCAGGAATTATAATTGCGCCGCATATAAAACCAAAGCATTTTATGCTGGGCACTACATTTGGCGGCAATCATTTGGCATGTGCGGCAGCTCTTGCCGTACTTGAAATAATAGAAGAAGAAAAGCTGATGGGTAACGCCGTAATGGTGGGTAAATACCTGAAAGACCAGTTGGATGAAATACCGGAACTGAAAAATGTAAGAGGCAAAGGTCTGATGATCGGCTTTGATGTACCGGAGGAATTAAAAGACTTAAAGAAAAATTTGTTGTGGAATCAAAAAATATTTACCGGCGAGTCAAAACCAAACGTGATCCGCTTATTGCCATCACTGGCTTTGAAGAAAAGGGATGCGGAACAGTTTATCGATTCCATAAAAGAGGAGATAGAGAAAATAACAGAAAATGTTCAGAGCTAAGCTTTTTCGTAAATAACACTGTCGCGGTATTGATGCCGTAACAATTAAAAAATCGAATTCCTAAATTGAAACATTTCATTTCCGTTAATGATGCAGCCAACATTGATGCTCTTGTGCAAAAAGCTTTGGCCTATAAAGCCGATCCTTTTAAAGACAAGGCGCTCGCTGTCAACAAAAGAATAGGCTGTCTTTTCCTGAATCCAAGTATGCGAACAAGGTTGAGCACACAGGTAGCAGCGCAAAACCTTGGAATGGAAACGATCATTTTTAATGTAGGAAACGAAGGTTGGGCATTGGAGTTTGAGGAAGAAGCGATCATGAGCGGCAATACGGTCGAGCACGTAAAAGATGCTGCTCCCATCATGGGTAAATATTTTGATATTCTCGCTATCAGAACTTTCCCCTCATTAAAAAACCGTGAAGATGACTACAGCGAGTTGTTCATTAAACAGTTTATTAAATACGCGGGCATCCCTGTAGTGAGTTTAGAAAGTGCAACCCTTCATCCATTGCAATCTTTAACCGATATTATTACAATCAGTGAACAGATGTCATTGAACCCCCATTCGGGGGGCAGGGGGGCTAAAATTGTCCTTACCTGGGCGCCCCACGTAAAGCCATTGCCCCAATGCGTCGCGAATAGTTTTTCGCAATGGATCAATGCCTGGGGTAAAGCTGATTTTGTGATCACGCATCCCGAAGATTATGAATTGAGTGAACAGTTTACCAAAGGAGCAATCATTACTCATAACCAGGATGAAGCATTGAAGAATGCCGATTTTGTCTATGTGAAAAACTGGAGTACGTATAGTGATTATGGCAAGATATATTGCAACGATCCTGAATGGATGCTGACGAATGAAAAATTGAAAACGACAAACAATGCAAAAGTGATGCATTGCTTACCTGTAAGGAGAAATGTCGAATTAAGCGACGAGATTCTTGACGGGCCAAATAGTTTAGTGACGCAGGAAGCGGCGAACAGGGTTTGGGCGGCACAGGCTGTTTTATCAGAAATATTAAAGCCAACCCTCTAAATGGAAAAATTGCTGGTAATAAAGATCGGTGGCAACATTTTAGATGATGAGATAAAACTTTCTACATTCCTACAAGACTTTGCAAGCATAAAAGACAAAAGGATATTAGTACACGGAGGTGGGAAACTGGCGACGAAAATGGCAGATCAACTTGGTATAGATCAAAAACTGGTTGACGGACGAAGAATAACTGATGCAGAAACACTGAAGATCGTTACGATGGTGTATGCCGGCTACATTAATAAGAATATCGTAACTCATTTGCAGAGAAATGGTTGTAACGCTATTGGTTTAACAGGCGCCGATGCTAACGCTATTAAAGCGCATAAAAGAATTGCAAACACCCCTTTAGGGAATGGGGACAAAACAGCTGTAATTGACTATGGCTTTGTCGGCGATGTGGATGCAATCAATATTTCCTTTATCAAAAATTTGTTGGATCAGGATATTGCTGTTGTATTTGCTCCTATCACTCATGACCAGGAAGGTCAGCTGTTAAATACAAATGCAGATACGATTGCACAGGAGGTGGCGAAAGGAATGAGCGCTGAATATGAGGTCCATCTTATTTATTCGTTTGAAAAAAGCGGAGTACTGTTAGATGTAAATGACGAATCTACGCTCATAACAAAATTAGATTGGAAATACTACCAGCAATTAAGAAGGCCTGCCGACTCCCCTTCAGGGGATGGGGGTAAAATATTCGCCGGCATGATCCCTAAATTGGACAATGCCTTCGCCGCCCTGGACAGCGGGGTAAGTAAAGTGATTATCGGTAAAGCCGAGGAACTAAGCGAACTTATTAATGGTAGCAAAGGAACAGCCATCGTCAATGAATAATGACACAATACATAATTTGCAGCAAGATGCTGTCGACCTGTTGAAAAAACTGATCGCCACTGCTTCCTTTAGCCGCGAAGAAGACCGAACCTCGGAGATACTTGAAAAATTTCTTCTTGAAAGAAATATTTCTCCGCAAAAACATCTATACAATGTATGGGCTGTCAATAAATATTTTGACAACAATAAGCCGACGCTTCTACTGAACTCTCATCATGATACGGTAAAACCAAATTCCCAATACACAAGAGATCCGTTCAAACCAGAAATAGAAGAAGGAAAACTCTATGGCCTGGGCAGCAATGATGCTGGCGGTTCGCTTGTGTCACTGATCGCTGCTTTTCTTTATTTCTATGAAAAAGAAAATCTGAAGTACAATCTTGTAATGGCAGCCTCGGCTGAAGAAGAAATCTCCGGTGCAAACGGAATCGAAGTATTGCTGCAACAACTGGGACCGATTGATTGCGGTATTGTCGGCGAACCAACCCAGATGCAAATGGCGGTCGCCGAAAGGGGATTAATGGTACTTGATTGCATGGCAAAAGGAAAGGCAGGTCACGCTGCCAGAAAAGAAGGTGAGAATGCTATCTACAAAGCGATAAAAGATATTGATTGGTTTACTTCCTATAAATTCGACAAAACCTCTGATCTATTGGGGCCGGTAAATATGGATGTAACGGTTATTGAAACGGATAATAAAGCACACAATGTGGTTCCGGCGCAATGCAAGTTTGTAGTGGACATACGGGTAAATGAACATTACACTTTTGAAGAAGTTTTTGATGTGATACAAAAAAATATACAAAGTGAAGTAAAAGCAAGAAGTTTCCGGCTTCGCTCAACTTCGATCGCGTTGGATCATCCATTAGTAAAAGCAGGTATCGGACTAGGAAGAACGTATTACGGTTCTCCGACAACATCGGACAAAGCGCTGATGTTTTTTCCGACATTGAAAATGGGCCCGGGAGATTCCGGCCGTAGTCATTCTGCCAATGAGTATATTTATGTGGATGAAATAAAGGAAGGAATTGAGTTGTATATCCGGTTATTGAACCGCGTTCTATTGTAGTGTTTCCGGTTACCTGTTTCCAGTTTGCCGGTAAAAACCTTAAATATGAAAAGTTACAGGGATCTTGACATTTATAAAGAATCAAAACTGCTGGCAGTTGAAATCCACAAAATGACATTATCCTTGCCAAAATTTGAGTTGTTTGAGGAAGGAAGTCAAATAGGAAGGTCATCAAAATCAGTAACCGCAATGATCGTGGAAGGATATGGCAGGAATAGATACAAGGCGGATTTTATAAAGTATCTTATTTACTCGCAGTCGGAGTGTGATGAAACAATAGTTCACCTTGATTTTTTGCATGAAACTGAATCATTGAAAGATAAAATAAAATATGATGATTTGCGTAGCAGATATGATTTGCTAAGTAAGCGTATCAATAAATTTATTCAATGGGTTGATGATAACTGGAATGAGTTTCCGCTACCGGAAACCAGCAACCTGTAACCGGTAACTTTTTTTATGAAGCTTTGGCAAAAAGATAAGACATCATTGACACAGGTCGAAAAATTCACTGTCGGCAATGACAGGGAAATGGATCTTTATCTTGCCGCCTTTGATGTATTAGGTTCTTTGGCACATATTCAGATGCTGCAGTCGATAGGTTTGATCACAAAAAATGAATTGCCGCGGTTGCAGAAAGAACTAAAAAACATTTATAATGAGATTGAAGCCGGGAATTTTAAACTTCAGGAAGATGTGGAAGATATTCATTCGCAAATAGAATTATTGCTTACACAAAAGCTCGGTGATGCCGGAAAAAAAATACATTCCGCCCGGAGCCGCAATGACCAGGTATTGGTTGACATAAAACTTTTTTTGAGAAATGAAATTGAGGAGATCGTAAAAGCTATTCAATCCTTCTTTGAATTGCTGCAGGCGCAAAGTGAAAAATACCAGGAGCATCTGTTACCGGGCTATACGCATCTGCAATTAGCCATGCCTTCTTCCTTCGGGTTATGGTTTGGCGCTTATGCCGAAAGTTTGGTGGATGATACCATTACTCTGAAAGCAGCTTATGACGTCGTGAATAAAAACCCACTTGGTTCCGCAGCAGGATATGGTTCATCTTTCCCGGTCAACAGAACAATGACGACCAAATTGCTGGGATTTGATGATCTGAATTATAATGTCGTTTATGCGCAGATGGGAAGAGGAAAAGCAGAAAGAATTACTGCGATGGCGTTGGCAAATATTGCAGATACATTGAGCAAATTGTCCATGGATGCCTGTTTATATCTCAATCAGAATTTTGGATTTATTTCTTTCCCCGATGAATTAACTACAGGCAGCAGCATTATGCCGCATAAAAAAAATCCCGATGTATTCGAACTGATCCGCTCACATTGCAATCGTATCAAGGCATTGCCAAACGAGATCATGATGATGACAACGAATCTGCCTTCAGGTTATCACCGGGACCTGCAATTACTGAAGGAACATTTATTTCCTTCATTCAAAACATTGCGGAGTTGCATTGAAATGGCCTGGCTGATGCTATCCAATATTGAGATAAAAAAGGATATCCTGGCTGATGAAAAATATAAATATCTTTTTAGTGTGGAAGAAGTGAATAAGCTTGTTTTGCAAGGCATGCCATTCCGTGACGCTTATAAAAAAGTTGGGATGGATATTGAAGCCGGCAAATTCAAATACAATTCAGACTTGAAGCATACACACGAGGGTAGCATTGGTTATTTAGCTACAGAGGAAATAAAAAAGCAGATGATCAAAGTTGTGGACTCTTTTCCATTTGCGTCTGTTCAGAATGCATTGGATAAATTAATTCGTTGACATCTGATAAACGCATTCGAAGACGCTAAGACAAACCCCTGGCGAAAAACCTTGCGGGAAAATATTAACTTTACCGCTATGAGTATCCGGCTTTCCAAACCAGTTTTTAATAAACGTATCTTTTGGGATGTGAATTTTGATGCGTTGGATTACGACAAAAGATCCGATTTTATCATTGAACGGGTATTTGAAAGGGGTGATGTGGAAGATGTCCGCAATTGCCGCCGCTACTATGGTGAAGAAAAGGTGGCACACGCTTTACTGAGCGCTAAATTTTTGCCCCTCCATACTGTTTACCTTGCTGCTGCTGTTATTGACCGACCATTAACTGATTTCAAATGTTACAAACCCAGACAGTCGCACCCGGGGCATTGGATATATTAAAGAAGCTGATGAGAGTACCTGCGCTTTCCGATTTTTTTTTAGTTGGAGGCAGTGCACTTTCGCTTCAGTTTGGACATCGTCGTTCGAATGATCTTGATCTTTTTTCTTCAGAAAATTTCGATAACGAATCAATAGTAAGGGTGATTGAGAAAGAATTCGTGGGCTTTGCCTACCGCAATGTCACGAATCCGATCGGGCTATTTGGATATATTGACAATGTAAAAGTGGATTTTGTAAAATATTATCATCATCCGCTTATCCAGGCAGCCGTTTTTTCGGAAGGCATTCGATTTATGAGTACTCCTGATATCATTGCGATGAAGTAAATGCCATCCTGAAAAGAGCCGTAAAAAAAGACTTTTGGGATGTTGCCGAGTTATTACAGCATTATAGTATTAATGATTTTATCGGCTTTTATGAAAAAAAAATCCGCTCGCAGCAGTTACTCATTTCCATTCCCCCGGCCATTGTTTATTTTGATGATGCCGAAGAAGGTGAAGACCCCGTAAGCCTGAAAGGGCAAACATGGGAATCGGTTAAAAAATTTATTCAGCTTAAGGTAAGTGCTTATCTGAAATAATTTATTCTATGCCTGAGGGTACATATAAAGACTGCTAAGAATAATAAAATTTTGATTGTAAATGAGGATTAGGGTGGTTCACCATCATCGCAAACGTATTCCCTTTACCTCTCTATCGGTAAACTTGCAACTGACGATGATAGCAATATAATAGCCAGCTTAATAACTTTTCTCTTATAATCCATATTTATCCACCAAATAAATCAACGCTGCCATATTAATTGCTCCCAATTCCAACTCCCTTTTATTTACATTTTCAAAGACATCATTAGCCGCATGATGATAATCGAAGTATCGTTGCGAATCAGGATTTAATCCCGCCGCGGGAATATTAAAAGCTCTTTGTAAAGGGCCGATATCCGCTCCGTCACCACCTTTACTTAAATTTCCTCCTCCATAAGGCATCAACAAACTGCTCCAGGTTTGAGCTTTCCTGACCTGTTCATCGCTTGCATTGAATCCAAAACCTCGTGGTGTAAAACCACCGGCATCACTCTCCAAAGCAAAAAGATGTTTTTCATTTTTTGTTTTTGCTTCTTCGGCATATTTTGTTCCGCCACGTAAACCATTTTCTTCATTAGCAAATAAAACAAAACGGATCGTATGCTTAGGCGTGTAGCCAAGTGCTTTGAAAGCTCTCAGTATCTCCATCGTTTGTACCACACCTGCGCCATCATCATGGGCGCCTTCGGCAGGATCCCATGAGTCAAGATGTCCGCCAACGGTTATATATTGATCAGGAAATTCAGAACCGGTCAGCTCACCGATCACATTATGCCCGATCGTATCGGGTAAAAACTTTCCGCTAGTTTTTAGTCGAACCGAAACTCTGCTATCTTTTAACTCTCCGCTCAGCCAATCCGCATCCTTTAGTCCAATCGCAACGGCAGGAATTTTTTCATAGGCCGAATCATACCTGGTTGAGCCGGTATGCGGATAATTATCCGTGCTGTGACTCATGCTTCGTACGATAACAGCAACTGCTCCATATTTCGCAGCACGGCTTGGACCTGCGCCGCGATAACGAACTGCATCACCATAGGCCTGGAACGTATTAATAAAAGTTGGATTGAATTTATAATTATAAAAAACGATCTTTCCTTTTATCTCGTCCTTTTTTGCTTCGAGATCTTCGAATGAATTCACCATGATCGCATCAGCCACTACGCCTTTAATCCCCGTTCCCATAGAGTTACCCAAGGCGATCACATTTAATTTTTTTGTGCCGCCAACATAATTCCTTGCTTGTGGAAGCGCAGCGTTGTAACTGGCGCTTGCTTCATCTTTGCCGCCTCTTATCCAATGTGGCACCAGACATTCCTGCAACCATGCTTTATCTGCACCACTCTGCTGTAAAGTCTTTAAGCCCCATTGCTCAGCTTTCACCATTTGTGGTGAACCCGCTAAACGCCCGCCGATGGTCTTTGTAAGAGTCCGCAGATTATCATAAGCTTTGCCATTAGCAAATATTTCGTCGGAAATTTTTTTTATGAAAACAGAATCTTCCTGCTGTGTAAATGCACTGATTCCTGTAAATAAGCATAGGGACGCAAAAGATATTCTTCTCATGTACATGAATTTTTATAAAGTTAATCGAAAGATAAAAAACGGAAATAAAGATTTAAGATAAACGGTAAACCTTCTTTCTTGAAAACTGTTACCTTAGGGTGCTATATGCACAATAAATAATCTTATGCGAATTGGAATAGTTTGTTACCCCACGTTCGGTGGCAGTGGCGTTTTAGCAACAGAATTAGGCAAGGCCCTGGCTCAAAAAGATCACCAGGTGCATTTCATTACTTATCAACAGCCGGTGAGGCTGAATGGATTTATCCCAAACATTTTTTACCACGAAGTGCAGGTGCCCGCTTATCCATTGTTTGATTACCCACCGTATGAAACGGCATTATCAAGCACCATGGTAGATGTGATCAAAAATAATAATCTCGATCTGCTGCATGTACATTACGCCATTCCGCATGCCTCGGCGGCTTACATGGCAAAAAAAATATTGGAAAAAGAAGGTAAAAACATCCCGGTTATCACAACCCTGCATGGCACGGACATAACCTTGGTGGGAAGAGATAAGACCTATGCTCCGGTTGTTGCCTTCTCCATCAATCAAAGCGATGCGATAACGGCTGTTTCAAAAAATCTCTGCGATGAGACACGAAAAACATTCCATATCGAAAAAGAAATTGAGGTGATCTACAACTTCGTGGATGTGCAGCGATTCAATCGTAAACCTATTGATGCTTTTAAAAAGGTGATCGCACCAAATAGTGAAAAAATATTGTTACATGCGTCCAACTTCAGAAAATTGAAACGTGTACAGGATGTAGTAAAAATATTTTACGAAGTGAATAAAGTAATCCCCTCAAAGTTGCTGTTTGTGGGTGATGGTCCCGAAAGACAAAATGCTGAAGAGCTAAGCCGAAGCCTCGGTGTCTGTGAAGAAGTGCGTTTTGTAGGCAAACAGGAACAGATGGAAGATATTCTTGCGATTGCTGATCTTTTCCTTTTGCCGTCTGAATATGAGAGTTTCGGTTTAGCTGCACTGGAAGCAATGGCAGCCGGTGTGCCGGTCATTTCAACCGATGCCGGTGGTCTGAAAGAAATAAATATTGAAGGAGAAACAGGCTATATGGCAAAAGTGGGTGATATAGAAACAATGAGCAGGCGGGCATTGGATATTGTCCGCGACGACAAAACATTGAACGCTTTTAAAGCAAGAGCCGCTGCTCACGCAAGAAAATATGACATCGCTAATATTGTTCCTTTGTACGAAAAACTATATGAACGTTTCCTGTAAAAAGAAAAGTCCCAAAACGGGACTTACAATTTATCGTTTCAGAATTTTAATGATGCAACCATAATTCAGGGTTAACATTTTTACTTTCGATCATCAGCATAAAATCAATTTGTCCACCCGCACCATCTTCAGACTCCCCAGCTCTGCCTAATGTTTGTCCCCTGGTAACCATTGTTCCTTTACTGACACTAACCGATGAAAGATTACTATAAGATGTAAAATATTTTCCATGCCGGAGAATTACGGCCGCACCATCTCCGTAATTATGAATAGCAGCCACCTCTCCTTCGAATATTGCTTTCACCGCAACTCCGGCGTCTTTCGTAGCGATCGTAATTCCCGGATTATTGTTCTTTAGTTTAGTGCCTTCAATTGTATAATTTCCGAAATGAATACTGACAAATCCATTATCCACGGGCCAGGGTAATCTGCCCCTGTTTTGTTCGAATTCTCCATTGAGCTTAACATCGCTTGCATTCAGGTTAAGATAGCTGTCGGGCCTTTTGGGAGCAGCCGTGGTAGTAGTATTGGTTTCCGGGCTAGCCGTCTTTGCCTCTTCGGCAGCTTTTTTCTCTGCCTCCTTTTTTGCCGCCTCAATTTCGCGGCGTACGATCGCCGCTATTGCATTCTGCAGATCCCTGTCACGTTTTCTTTTTGCATTTATTTGTTTTTGCAGATCACTTTCCTGTGTTTTCAACTCAGAGACAACGGCATTTTTTTCCTTTCTCTGCTCATCCAGTACATTTCTTTCTTTTGTTTGATTCTGCAGCGCCACACTCTTTTGTTCTTTCCTCCCTAGTTGTTGTTGTTGTCTTTTTGCAATAAGCTGCTGTGTTTCCAGGATAGTATTCACCTGTTTTTCCCGGTAGGCACGATAGCTTTTCAGGTAGGCGATCCGGCGAATGGCATCATTGAAACTGGTGGCAGAAAAAATAAAATTCACATAATCGTAGTTGCTCCGGTTCTTATAGGCATACACAACCGTACGGGCATATTGCGCTTTTAAAGTATCCAGTTGCTTTTGCAGGCGGTATATTTCAAGATTACTGAGGTAAATATCATCATCGATCATTTTGAGCTCTTTGTTGATACTGTTAATGTATCGCTCCTGCAGGCTGATCTTATTCTTTAATATGTTCAATTGTCTAAGGGACAGCTTGGTTTTACCTTTCACGCTATTGTACATATCCTGCATCTGCCTGAGTTCATTCTGAATTTCCTGCCTTTCCTTTTCGAGCTGGGTCTTATCTGAAACTGGCTGTGAATATAATGCCGGGATGATGGCCGTAAAAAGCAAAACGGTCAGCAGATGTCTTTTGATCATAGTTTATTTTTTGGAAAATGAATAAAACCAGGGTGCGGGATAAAGAAATCTATAACGGCAGATCGCAAAATAAATTTTATTTTCTTTAGTTCCATGTATAATTTTTAGGCACTGAGAAGGGAAAGCTTAACGTTTCATTAAAATTATAAGATTTGAAATCCAGTTTTATATCAAGCTTGGATTTTTCAGATATGGTTATTCTTCGTTTAGAGGAAAAATGCACTCCTTTCTTATCTTCATAATCATCATAGCTCAGGTCGCAGGTCCGGTTGCGGTTTATATCTACATCATCAAGCTTACTATGATGCAATACTCCATCAACCAGTGTAATAAGGTTTTTAAATCCTTCGCCAATACTCAAAAAAGAAACTGTGTTTGCCGATCTTGTATAAGAAACTATATTACTATCTAAAAAAACAGGGTTGCCGATGATCAGTTCCTGCATGGATAGAAGATCAAGTGGCAGGCTCGTTACTTCCTGCACGTAGGCAAGACTTCTCCCGGTATAAATTTTATCCAGTTTGTTGATGATCTTTATGGAATCCCTGGTTATATAAGTCCTCAATCCTTCGATCCCGAGAAGACCGGTCAGGGATATCCATATCACGCTGTCCTTATACATTCTCAACACTGCATTGGCATTTTCTTTTTTTCCATCGCCTCCCACATAATCCACATCAATCTTTGCAGAAAAAGTATTGAACGTAATTTGCTGCATTTTTATCTTAGTATAATTTTCCCGGATATATGCCAACGAATCCTCCCCATTTTCTACCGGTTGCTTTACTACATCAACGGAGTCTTTTTTTGTAATTGCTGTCTGGATCTTACGCGTAGGCCGGCATGAAATAAAAATCGAAATGGCCGTTATAAGTATCAGTAAAAATTTCATTCTTTTAATTATTGTTTCCCGGTATGACCAAAACCTCCTGCATTTCTTTCAGTGACCTCCAGGTATTCGACAGGGTCCCATAGTATTTTTTCAACTTTTTGAACCACCATTTGCGCAATACGATCACCCGGATTTATGATCTGTTCTTCGCCCGAAAGGTTGATTAAGATAATCTTAATTTCTCCCCTGTAGTCTGAATCTATCGTGCCAGGAGTATTCAAACAGGTGATACCTTGTTTAATAGCCAGGCCGCTGCGTGGTCGAACCTGCACCTCATATCCCTGGGGTATTTCAATAAATATACCTGTAGGTATTAAAGCTCTTTCAAAAGGCTGGAGCAGCTTTGGTGTATCTATAAAAGCTCTTACGTCCATTCCCGAAGAACCTGATGTGGCATAAGCAGGTAAGTCATTGGATGATTTGTTGACGATCTTTACAAGAATTGAGGGCATGTGACAAAGATAAAAGGAAAGTTTAATGTAGAACTTTCATTAGTTTTTAGTCTTTTGCAATAATACAGTCGCAGACGCCATCAAACCTTCTTCTCTTCCAATAAATCCCATCTGCTCAGTTGTTGTCGCTTTTATAGATATGTCTTTTTCTGTTACTCCTGCAATGGTTGCAATGGCTTCCTTCATTTGCGGCACGAAGGCCCTGATCTTTGGTGTTTGCAGGCAGAGAGTGGCATCAATATTTATTACAGAATAGCCTTCCGTTTTTACCAATTCAATCGTTTTCTGTAAAAGGATCTTACTATCAATATTTTTATAGGCCGCATCCGTATCAGGAAAATGCACTCCTATATCTCCAAGACAGGCAGCTCCAAGCAATGCATCACAAATCGCATGTAGCAGAACATCGGCATCACTGTGCCCGACGGCGCCTTTTGGATGAGGAATTTTTACACCGCCGATCCAAAGTTCACGGCCCTCTGCCAGCTTATGAAAATCAATTCCTGATCCGATACGATATGACATGATGTGAAATTAGAGGTAATTAGCTAAAATAAAAACGTCCCGATAGCTGGGACGTTTTCTTTATAAAGCTAATTTAATTTAAAATTACTTACCATCACCACCGCCATCAAGATCAAACAATACAGAAAAGCGAAGTGTGTTTGATAAAGGATTACGGCTTACACCGCTGCCTGAAGGTAACAGGTAAGAGAAGTTCAGACCAAAGATGTTGTATTTAATGCCGAGACCAGTTGTAAAATAACGACGGTTTCCTTTGGTTTTATCTTCATAAAAATAACCTGCACGCAGTGCAAACTGGTTGTTATACCAATACTCGGCGCCGAAAGACACCTGAAATTCTTTAATTTCTTCGCTAAAGCCATCAGGAGCATCTCCAAAAGAACTGAACCAGCTTCCTACTACACTTTTTTTCCGGTATTGAGATATCGCATTAGGGTCGCTGAGATCAGTCGGAGGCGTAGGCACTAAAAGCTTATTAACATCAAGGCCAAAGCTAAGCTTGTTTTGTTCGTTAAAATTTTTGGTCCACGTTGTTCCTAGTCCAAGATTGGCAGGAATAAAATCTTTCATATCAGCATTGTCGGTGTAGGAAACCTTTGAACCAAGATTCGTCATGGTAGCACCAAAGGCCCAGCCATCACCTGCTGCACTTTTACCATCATAATAAAATCCAAGGTCACCCGCTACAGAGCTGCCGACTTTGTAAGTAGTGGTACCACTGGTTACGCCACCACCTGTGAGATTTGAATTGATGTATCTCAAGGCAACACCGATACCAACTTTGGAGGAAAGTTTACGAGAATATCCGAGGTCAACACTGAACTCTCTTGGTTTGGCTGAACCCCAGTCATTGCCTAATCCATCAGTGAACTGAATATTTCCCAGACTGAAATAACGCAAGGACAGGTTAATAGCCTCATTCTCGTTGTATTTATAATATCCAGCAAGCGATGCCAGATAAACATCATTTACAAGGTCTTTTAACCAGGGAGTATAAGTGGCTATAATGCCTCCTTTTGATTCATTGAAAGCGACTTTACCGATATTCCAAAAACCTGCGCTTGCATCAGGTGCAGTAGCAACGCCGATATCCCCCATTCCGCCTGAGCGGGCATCGGGAGAAATACGCAAAAAAGGAACAGCAGTAGTAACGACATTAATCTTATCAACCTGCGCTTGCACAACGGATGATAAACCACAAATCAGGAGAATTCCAGCAGTTAGTTTTAAAGCAGTTGGTCTCATTAGAAGTTGTTTAATTATGGATGTAAATATATACGAGTTTTGGTAAAACGAGCGGCTAAAATATTGAATTTTACCTGAAACTAAAAAATCACCAATTTTTCTATTTTTTCTTTTTTTATTTTGTCCGGAGTAGTAACAGAGAGCTTGTAAATATAAACTCCGCGTCCAACTTTATCGCCATATTCATCTCTGCCGTCCCATTCCAGATCATTTGAACGGTTTCCTGTAGTATTTATTGTCTTTTGAACCAATTTTATTGTTTTCCCGGTAAGTGTAAATACCTGAAGCCTAACCTGTAAGTCCTGGCCGGGCTTGTTGTGTTCAAACCAGAATTGAGTATTGGTCGTAAAGGGATTTGGATAGTTTAAAACATGGCTTATTTCCAGGTTTTCATCTTTTGCAACTACAAAGTCAAGCAGTACTTCCCGTGAATTATTGAGAACATCCCAGGCCTTTATTTTAAGTGTGTGCATTCCCGGTTTTAGTTCCGGTAATTGAAACCTCACTACACCTTTTTGATAGCTGTTCAGATCGCTTTCATAAAAGTCATTAAGGATAAAAAATTGGTGGTTATCGTTATCCAAAGTTGCTACTATATCATGACCTATCCCGGTACCGGCAGTATTGATTCCCGACGAATCGGCCAATTTTACGATCAGTACCGGGTGTTCATTGGTAAGACCTCCGTTCACAAATTTTTCATCATTCAGATAGGGTCTTATTTCCGGACCTTCATTATCGTTGTCAGCATTGTTGCTGGTACCCCCAATTATCATATCTGGTAAAAAAACCATTTCCATCCTGGGAGCCATTTTCTGCATACAGGCTAAGCTTTCCATTGCCGTATTGATAATTGATATCTTTTGGCACCTTGAAAGTAAATAAGAAGCGACCGTTAATGACGGACGCTTTCCCTTTGAATAACACATTTGTTTGTGTGCTGAATGTCGTTTGCTGGCTTGTCGGGTCATTGGCCAGCGTTGTAATTATTTGCGGCTTATCAAAAACTGCGGGATAAACCGTGCCGTTAAACCCTGTCAGCACATTACCCTGCACATCGGTTACTTCACCTTCTATTGTTACTTTTTCTTTGGCGCTTAGTGTGTCCGCCTGGGTAGCAGCTATGCCATTTACTTTGGAAGCCCGAACTCTTAAGACCGGATAAGCAATCGTCAAAGCAGGATCTCCGAGCAAAGTGAACTTTCGGTTATTGGTGATATCACCCGACGTTTGATAGGTAAAATTTTTTGCCTCTTTAACGGCATCACCAAGTGTTTGGTATTTGCCAGCTGCATCAGCTTGTAATGCAAACTGCAGATAGTTATTATTCATGATCCTGTTACTGAACGCAAATACAACCCTTGTCGTTGTCATTAATGCAATAGCGCCTGTTTTGGGTCGAAGTAAAATGTTTTCTCCAATGGAGTTGATCTGCGGATATCATAAGGAGCAAAATCGCAGGTAGCAGTAATAAATAACGGCAGCTTGTTTGGGTTATTCCAGCTATTGATAATATCCTGGTCCAGGATGGTTTCTTCTGCCAATCGCACCGCACCGCCATGACCTGTAAAATTCCAGATCAATGTTCCATTATAGATCTGGTTATTGATCGCCTGGTTGACTTGCGGATAGCTGCTTCCGCCTGACCCGCTCTGTTGCTGAAATGCATCAAGATAAATTTTTCCCTGGTTGAAAACAGGTGCGATTAGTTCGCTGTATTGGTTATTAATTCAGCATCCTGCAAATGAAGGTTCTGATCTTCGTCATCAGCAATAAACGTCAAACTATTTCTCCATGGCCCAAAACTTTTAGGATCAAAATAGGCTTCAACTTTATCTACAAAATTTTTTGCTTCATCTGCATTTTTAGCGGGTACGCGGCCAATACCTATGTCAAGGTAATTAGTTACGGCGCCTGAGTTGATGTCTTCATTGTCATCCAAAAAACCAAAGAAGTCATCGGATGCATACGTTGCCAGCGGGTCTAACGAAAAATTATTTTCCCAGGCAGGTACAAAGCTTGTATTGTCTGCAAGCCTGTCTTTGTAATCATAGGATGCATCGCCAAACAATAAAAGATATTTTAATTTATCGGCGGTACTGTTACCATATTTATCGTAATACATTTTTACAAAATCCCGAATTGCAACCGGATCGGAGCTACCACTACCAAACTCATTAAATATTTGCTGCGTCGTCACCACCAAACTCCTGTATCCGTTTTGTTGCTGATGAAACTGTGCGAGACGTTGTGCCTGCGAGAAAAAAGGAGGATGCACGACAATGACCAGGTCTGCCGGAGAAGTGTTGTGTAAATTCTGATTGGCAATTGTTCCCTCGCTTTTGGAAGCAATAAATTTTCGGGATTAAACGCAGCGTATTCATGAAGCGAGTTGCAATTATTGACAAACCGGAATTGACTGGCGGCAAAGTTGCCAGGCATTTTTGAAGGATTCAAAGGACCAGTTATATCCCAAACCTGAGTGCTGGACGTTGCATTATTTATCACAAACTCGCCGATATTATTTCCCACAGATGACCAGTCACGGAATAATAACTGGTTCCCTCCATTCAGAGAAAGATTTCTTCGTGTAAAAATTTCAAACCAATTCAACCATCCCTGGGCATTAACGCTTCCGGGATTATAGGTATAATTGACTGTAAGATTGCTTTGAGAGGCAACCGCCGAATGAATAGTATTCGCCTGTTGTGCAAACAGATCAAATTGTCCGGTACCGATAGGAGCAATAATGATTTGCCCGATAGGGGTGCTATTGATCTTAACATCAAACCTGCTTCCTGCTCCCACTGAACGGGCAATACAATTACTCACTACTACTAAAGCAGAACTGTTAACAATATCCGGAATATTAACTACAAAACTTCTTGTCAATGTTCTCCCGGGTAGATTAGACATTTCTTCGCCATACCATTCTTTGCCGCTTTGCAAAAAATTTACTGTATCCAGCTCATGAAAGTATCTCTCAGAAAAAGTAGTGATCGTAACGTTTGGAGAAGTTATGACAGAAGCATTGCTGATCCTCTTGCCGGTTCCGCCAATAGTTAAAAAATAATATGCTTTGTCGTTGTAAAGATTTTTTTGATGGCTGAATCGCTGGTTGACGGAGTCTTTCAACCATCTATCAGGGCCGGTTCCATAAAAGAGTATATAATCACTTCCGTTAAAAACACCATCACCTCCATCCGCTACTATAATTGCATTTTCCTGTAGATCATCCAGCCAGGGGCCGGAATTGGATTCGGCCAACATCTGCCCGCCATTTCCGTAAAGACGAATGGCATCTGAAGCAAGACTGGCTGTATTGACGCCGAGGCTATTCAGAAAAGGCACGTCCATTTTGTAAATGCCACTTTCCTTTATTGAGATCCTATACCAGTTGCCGGTCGACAAAACGGAATTAGTCCTATAAATGCGTTGAGCTGTGACGGTTACTGAAGTAGCCAAAACTATGACTGAAAGCAGCACCAATTTTCTCAACAGCATAAAGCAAAACTCAGGTTTATTGATCAGGCACCAAAAACATATCTTTTACCCGATGATTGAAAACTGTTTATCAAGCATTCCCTGCTCATTACCAACAATCCGCAGTAAATACACGCGACTAAAAAAAGTATTTATGCTAAAAGACTTTTTACTGAAAGTCTATATATTCGCAATTCCGGCCGTAAAATCATTTGCAACAGGCAATATTTTTACCTTAACCGGCGTTAAATTTATTCCAATTCATAGGTCTATGCAAAAAACAATGAGAGTGAAAAACTTAATACTGCTGTTATCGGCTATTGTCGTTCTTGCTTCTTGTAAGAACGGTGGTTTGTTTGGTAAGAAAAAACATGACAAATCAGACGTCACTGGCTGGAACTACAACGACAAAAACATGGGAGGCTACCAGGTAGCCAAAGCCAAAGATCAGAATACGGGGCCCGGTCTCGTGTTTGTTCAGGGTGGTACGTTCACAATGGGTCAAACTGACGAAGATGTCATGTATGAATGGAATAATATACCTCGTCGTGTATCTGTTCCTTCGTTCTATATTGATCGCACTGAAGTAGCCAACGTACACTATCGTGAATACCTGTTCTGGCTACAAAGAGTTTTTGATCCAACCGATCCTGCAAACCTTCCGATCATTGAAGGTGCATTGCCAGATACCCTGGTTTGGAGAAGCGAATTGAGTTACAACGAGCCATTGGTTGAATATTATTTCCGTCATCCCGGCTTTAATAATTATCCTGTAGTGGGCGTTACCTGGAGACAGGCTACTGATTTTTGCCTTTGGAGAAGCGACAGGGTAAATGAAGGAATTCTTTTGCAAAAAGGATATATCAATAAGCAAGGCTTACAGGGACAGCAAGGCAGTAATAATTTTACAACTAAATCTTACCTGCTTGACTTGTACCAGACAGCCCCGGGTAAAACAGCTACCTCAAAAAAGAATGAGTTAAAAACTGCCCAGGGACAACCGCGTACAAAAGTGTCTATGGAAGATGGTTTGTTGTTGCCTGATTACCGTTTGCCTTTTGAAGCAGAGTGGGAATACGCAGCTTATGGTCTTATTGATCAGAATCCGCGTCCGAGTAAAAAAGAAGGTAAGCGTGGTGAAGAGTTGCAATCTAATAAACAAATATATCCCTGGTCACAAAATGTAAACGGCTTGCGTGATACACGTCATGGAAGCTGGCAAGGTCAGTTCCTCGCTAACTTTAAGCGTGGCTCTGGTGATAATGCCGGTGTCGCTGGCGGTTTGAATGACCGTGCTTTCTATACGGCCGATGTAAAGTCATTCTATCCTAATGGTTTCGGTATCTATAACATGGCAGGTAATGTAAGCGAATGGGTGCAGGATGTTTACAGACCATTATCTTCTATGGATTATGATGATATGCCCGCTCCTTTCCGCGGTAACCTGTTCATGAAATTATATAAAGACCCTACCACTGGTGAAGCACAGATAAATGATACAACCGGAAGAGTAAGAATGGTAGAGGTTACAGATGCTGAAAGTAAGAATCGTCGCAACTATCAAAGAGGGAATGTGATCAACTATCTCGATGGTGATACTTCATCCCAGGCAACTTATGGCTACGGAGTCACAACACTTATCAGTGACAAATCACGAGTATATAAAGGTGGTAGCTGGAATGATCGTGCATATTGGCTCAGCCCCGGTACACGACGCTTCCTTGAAGAAGATCAGTCATTGAGTACACTTGGTTTCCGTTGCGCTATGGATCGTATGGGTAGCCCTGAAGGAAACAAGCGCAAGACCGGGCAGTTCTTCCCGACAAAAAGACAAAAGAGATAAACACGGATATTCGCCAATTAAAACTAATTTTCGCTAATATTTTAACCCCGGTATTCCGGGGTTTTTTATTACGATGACTGGCTTACTTTTGTTTTATGCAAATAGAAAAGCTGTATGATATCTATAAAACCTACCCTTCCATACAGACCGATACCCGTAAGCTGAAACAAAATGATATTTTCTTTGCATTAAAAGGCGGAAATTTTAACGGGAACACTTTTGCAAAGCATGCCATTGATGCCGGCGCTGCCTATGCAGTTATTGATGAAAAAGAATTTGAGATTCCAGGAAAAACTGTTTTGGTCGCTGATGTTTTAGATACACTTCAGCAATTAGCTAAATACCATCGTGAGCAGTTTACAATACCTTTTATTGCTATTACCGGCAGCAATGGCAAAACAACCACAAAAGAATTGATACATGCTGTTCTTTCATCTTCCTTCAGAACATATACGACAGAAGGGAACCTGAATAACCATATCGGCATTCCGCTTACCATTTTAAAAATAAAGTCCGATGCAGAGTTGGCGGTAATAGAAATGGGCGCCAATCATATTGGTGAAATAGCAAGTTATTGCAAGTATGCGTTGCCCACTCATGGATTAATCACCAATTGTGGTAAAGCTCATCTTGAAGGTTTTGGAAGCATTGAAGGGGTAAGGAAAGGAAAAGGTGAACTATTTGATCATTTGCGCACATTGAGCCATGGAATTGCATTCGTCATGTGGGATTACGAATACCTGCATGAAATGAGTAAAGGCATCAGTGGTATCATCAAATACGGAACGAAAAAAGATGCACACATCATAGGTAAAGTAAAAGAGAGCGAACCTTATCTCGAAGCAGAAATAACACAGGGACTGAACAATGGTGTGATAAAAACTCAATTGGTCGGTGACTATAACCTACCGAATGTACTGGCTGCAGTTACTGTTGGCAAGACATTTAATGTTAATGAAGAAAAAATAAAAAACGCAATCGAAAGTTATTCTCCCTCTAATAGTCGTTCGCAATTAGTTACCAAAGGAACAAATAAAATAGTTCTTGATGCTTACAACGCCAATCCCAGCAGTATGAAACTGGCGATTGAGAATTTTGCAAAAATACCCGCTGGCAACAAAGTGCTTATCCTTGGAGCTATGGCCGAGCTGGGCAAAGAAAGTCTCGAAGAACACGGGGCAATTGTGGAACTGATCAAACAAAATCCCTGGAAAGAGGTTGTATTGGTTGGAGGTGACTTTTTAAAAATAAAGCACCCTTTTATATCTTTTGAAAACAGCGCTGAAGCTAAAGAGTGGTGGCAAAAGAAGCATTTTGAGAACACGCACTTTCTTATTAAAGGAAGCCGCAGCACCCAAATGGAAAAAATATTGGAGAATTAATTTAATCGTTATGAGTTGGAAAAAACTTTTTCCCCGGTTTGAACCGGGACTGATTGATTTAATAGAGAAAGATGCCGTTGAAAAAAGTTTCATGGCTGGTGATATTATTATGAGAACCGGTCAATACATTAAATCAACAGTATTGGTTTTAAACGGTCGCATAAAAATTTACCGGGAAAATGATGAAGGTGGCGAGTTTCTGATGTACTACCTCAGCCCTGGCGAAGCCTGTGCTGTTTCGATGATTTGCGCTATTCAATCTCAAACCAGCGAGATAATGGCAAAAGCAGAAGAAGATACCGATGTGTTAATGATACCTGTTCAATTGATGGATGAGCTAATGAACAAATACAAGACCTGGTATCAGTTCGTGATCCAGACTTATCGCAACAGGTTTGAAGAACTACTCACTGTGATTGATAATATTGCTTTTCGAAATCTGGACGAACGGCTGGAGTTTTATCTTAAACGTCATGCTGACCAAACAGGTAAAAAAAACATCGGGCTTTCTCACCAGGAAATCGCCGATGACCTCGCAACATCCAGAGAAGTTATCTCGAGATTATTAAAGAAAATGGAGCAGCAAAATATAGTGCACCTGCAGCGCAATATGATCGAATTGGTGTAGCAGCAATTTCTTCTGTGACATCAGGCACACCTGGAAACCCGTTATTCCCTTAATATTGCAACAAGCACATGCACATTTTTGGATATATAGCATCGATCTTTATCGGTATTTCGCTGGGAATGATCGGAAGCGGTGGTTCGATACTCACTGTACCTGTATTGGTTTATTTTATGGATATTGATCCGTTGCTCGCAACTACGAGTTCGCTTTTTATAGTGGGATCTACCAGCCTGGTCGGTGGATTGCGTGCCTATTCAAAAAAATTAGTTGACTTCAGATCGGTGGTTGAATTCGGGCTTCCATCTATTTTTTCCATTTTTATTACACGATATTATGTTTTGCCTGCTCTCCCATCGCATTTTTTCAGCATAGGCGACCTGGAAGTTTCAAAAGACCTGTTTTTGATGGTTAGCTTTGCTATCCTCATGGTCCTGGCCTCCGTCTCGATGATAACAAATAAGCAAGCCGATATTAAAAGAAACAAAATAGAAAATGAACATCGTAATAAAATACTGCCACTTGTTTTTTTAGGGTTGTTAGTTGGTGTTATTACCGGTTTGCTGGGTGCGGGCGGTGGATTTTTAATAATACCTTCTCTCGTGCTTTTTCTTCGCCTGCCAATGAAAACATCAATAGGTACATCTCTTTTTATAATTGCTGTCAATTCATTGCTTGGGTTCTTATTCAGCCTGAATCAATTTGAATATAACTGGACTATACTCCTTTCGTTTACGGCGCTGGCCATTGCAGGTATCTTTATCGGCAGCAAACTCACCGACAAAGTCTCCGGTGTCTCGCTCCGAAGAGGTTTTGGATGGTTTATACTTGTAATGGGAATTTATATTATCGCCAGGGAAATGGTATTCAGGTAGCTGATGAGTCATTGCCTTATGTGACAAAAGTCATTTTTGATGGTAAGAAAAAAATTGAATTTTGCGTTTTATTAATTTTAAATAAAAAAAACCATGAAGATCGAACAGATATACACCGGCTGTTTAGCGCAAGGCGCTTATTATATAGAAAGTAATGGAGAAGCTGCAGTAGTGGATCCTCTTCGTGAAGTACTGCCCTATATTCAGAAAGCACAAAATAACGGTGCGAAGATCAAATACGTTTTTGAGACCCATTTTCACGCAGACTTCGTTTCTGGTCATATAGACCTTGCCAGGGAGACTGGAGCAAAGATTGTCTATGGACCAACAGCTAAACCAGGCTTTGACGCTATTGTTGCAGAAGATGGACAGGAATTTAAACTTGGAGATGTCACATTAAAAGTTATTCATACGCCCGGCCATACTATGGAATCTTCTTGTTTTTTATTAAAGGACGAAAAAGGAAAAGATGTCGCTTTATTCAGTGGCGATACATTGTTCATTGGTGATGTTGGTCGCCCGGACCTGGCGCAAAAAGTAAAAGCTGAATTGACGCAGGAAATGCTGGCTAGCCATTTATTCGATTCTTTGAGAAATAAGATCATGCCGTTGCCCGATGACATCATTGTATACCCTGCTCACGGCGCTGGCAGTGCATGCGGCAAAAACATGAGCAATGAGACTACCGACACACTTGGTCATCAAAAGGCAACAAACTATGCACTTCGTGCCGATATGACGAAAGACGAGTTCATGCAAGCAATTCTGACCGGCCTCACTCCGCCGCCGCAATATTTTCCTTTTAATGTATTAATGAATATAAAAGGGTATGAAAGCATCAACGATGTGATCAAAAGAGGCACACAGGCATTAAGCCCCGATGCTTTTGAAGCAGCAGCTAATGAAACCGGCGCATTGATACTTGATACCCGTGATCCGAAAGAATTTGCACAGGGCTTTATTCCCAATTCGATCAATATTGGGCTTGACGGACAGTTCGCCTCCTGGGCAGGAACCTTAATACCCGATATCAAACAGCAGATCTTATTTATTGCAAAACCCTCTCATGAGGAAGAAGTAGTAACAAGACTTGCCCGTGTCGGTTATGACAATACGATCGGATACCTGAAAGATGGCTTTGAGTCATGGGAAAAAGCAGGTAAAGAAGCAGATATTGTTAAATCGGTCACAGCCGATGAACTGGCCGACATCATTGAGAATAACAAAAATGCCGTTATTGTAGATGTGCGCAGAAAAAGTGAATACGATTCAGAGCACATAATAGACGCTGAAAACATTCCTCTTGACTACATCAACCAGAACATGGCGCAGATTGATAAAACCAAAACGAATTATATCCATTGCTCCGCGGGTTATCGCTCTGTGATCTTCATTTCAATACTGAAAGCAAGAGGATACGATAACCTGGTGAATGTAAAAAGTGGTATCAAAGCGATCAAAAAGACAAAAAAATTCAGGATAACTGAATATGTGGCGCCGACCACAATGCTGTAATATTACCCAGCTCTGCATTTCGTTAAACCTTGTCATCTGAAGAATGTTAATCTTTCGTTGACCTAAGCCACACAGCATCAAGTTTAGTAAATTCACATTTGCGAAAATTTAAAAATGATTGACTGGTTAAAACAACCCTGGCCCTGGTATATAGCCGGCCCGTTAATTGGTTTAATGGTGCCCTTACTGTTACTTGTCGGAAATAAGGCATTTGGCATCTCTTCTTCATTGAGGCATATCTGTGCAGCCTGCTTACCTGCACGAATTCCTTTTTTTCATTATAATTGGAAAAATGAGATGTGGAGTCTCATTTTCGTTGCAGGAATTGTAATCGGCGCCTTCATCACGGTACGGTTCTTCAATAACCCGGAACCGGTAGATTTAAATGCTAAGTTGGTCACAGATTTGCAACAATATGGAGTGACTAATTATCATGGGCTGGTACCTTCTGAATTATTCAATTGGAACAGCTTATTAACAGCGAAAGGGTTCACTTTAATGGTTGTTGGAGGATTTTTAGTTGGTTTCGGTACAAGATATGGAGGCGGTTGTACAAGCGGTCATGCCATTATGGGTTTATCAAATCTTCAACTCCCTTCATTTATTGCGACAATAAGTTTTCTGGCCGGCGGTTTTATTGTCGCCAACCTCATTATTCCATATATTTTAAAATTATGATAAGCTGATGGAAGTAAAAGACACTATCGGAAAAGAGATCTATGAAAATGTGAGTGCAATGAATACTGATTTCGAAGTTCGTTCACTGGATGCCGTTTGTATTAATGAATCTGAATTAAAGCATCCTTGGTGGTATAACCTTAAGTACCTGGCTGCAGGAATATTTTTCGGGATCATATTGGTAAAAGGAGAAGTGATCTCCTGGTTTCGTATCCAGGAAATGTTCCGCCTGCAAAGCTTTCACATGTACGGCATCATTGGTTCTGCCGTCACAGTAGGAATGATATCTGTATGGCTTATAAAAAAATTCGACATCAAGACGATCTATGGAGAACCCATCAGGTTTGCCAAAAAGAAATTTAATAAAGGAAATATCTACGGCGGTCTGCTATTTGGATTTGGCTGGGCATTGACAGGCGCCTGCCCCGGGCCAATATATGCACAAATAGGATCAGGCGCAACGGTGATTATCGTTACACTCCTCAGCGCCATTGCCGGAACATGGGTGTACGGGTATTTTAGGGAAAAGCTGCCACACTAAATTATCTATCGAAGCCGATAGCGTTCCCTCTCGTAACAATTCTAATACAATTGCTCTTACCTGATTAAAATCATATGGGTAGGACGAAGTTTTGTGATGATTATCACAAGTAGCCCAATCGTGGGGCAATAATTTTACACCACTAAAACATCGATCATGTACAATTATGAAGTCAATCTTTCCTGGACAAAAGAAAGGAAAGGAGAAATAAGATCCCCGGTCTTGATGCAAGCGATTGAAATAGCAACACCGCCGGAATTTCCAAAAGGAATAGAAGGCGTTTGGTCGCCTGAGCATTTGTTTGCCGCAGCAGTCAACAGTTGCCTGATGACAACATTCCTGGCAGTTGCCGAAAATTCAAAACTTGATTTCGCGTCATTTGACAGCACTGCCATCGGCAAGCTCGACAAAGTTGATGGTAAATACATGATGGTAGAAGTCATCTTGCGCCCCACACTGGTCATCAATAACGCGGAGCAAAAAGAAAAAGCAAAACGAGTTTTGGAAATGAGTGAAAAAGCCTGCCTGATCACCAACTCAATAAAATCGAAGATCGTTTTCGAGCCAGTAATTACGGTGCAATAGTCAGAGATATTAACCTTTGTCTTTTTTGATTGTAACAATTGTCACTTTTATTCTTGCTGAATAAGCGGTTCTTTGCTAAAATTAAAGTAAATGAAAATGAAGGAGGTCATTGCAAACAAACTGGCAACGGTAATTGATGTCCGCACGCCGGAAGAACTTTCATTGGGTTCTTTTCCGGGCAGTATCAATATCCCCGTCCAGGAGATTCGCGGAAAAATAGACGAAATAAAAAAAATGAAGGGCCCGATCGTATTTTATTGCCATAGCGGCAACAGGAGTAGTATGGCTATTCAAATATTGAAATCAGCGGGGCTTAGCACCGAGATGTACAACGGCGGCGGCTATTATGATATGTTAACACTAATAAATTAATTTTTTATGATCACCTGGTTGAAAAAACTTATAGCATCAAATAAAACGGATTTCAAGAAATTATATTCCGCAGGAGCCATCATTGTAGATGTAAGAATGCCGCAGGAATATAAATCGGGTCATATTAAGGGATCGGTCAATGTACCTTTGCCATCCCTGAACAAGGAAACAGCTAAGTTAAAAAAATTGAATAAGCCGGTAATTACCTGTTGCCTGAGCGGTGTCCGGAGTTCTTCAGCAAAGAGAGCGTTATCACAGCAAGGCATTGAAGTATATAATGGCGGAGGCTGGAGAACCCTGCAGTCAAAGATCAGGTAATGATGAAAGCAATTTTGCTTAATATAATCGGCGGCTGGAACTTTATAAAGATCATTCGTATAATGGCAGGGACATTTATTTTGATCTCCGGCATTTATGAGCAGAATACATCTTTCATACTACTTGGGTCGGGTTTTTTATTGGTCTCATTGATCACTGCAGGCAGTTGTTGTGCGATGCATAATCCGACTGTGCAGCAAAAAAAAGCCATTGACATTAATGACACGGAATATGAAGAAGTGGGTGCTAAATAATAAATGGGTCATCGTTGGCGTATTTGCAGGGGCAGTTGCCGGCTATTTGTACTGGCAACAGATCGGGTGCAGTAATGGCACCTGCATGATCACTTCAAAATGGCATAATAGCACTGCTTACGGAGGATTGATGGGTGGATTATTGTTCAGCATCTTTAAAAAACGTAAAAATGGAAACAACGACAAATAACAAATTAGAAAGCTTTGAAGATATAATCAATGGCGACAAACCGGTATTGGTAGATTTCTTTGCCGCCTGGTGTGCTCCTTGCCGGATGATGAAACCTATACTTGAAGAGCTCCATAAGCAAATGGGAGATAAAGTGAGGATATTAAAAATTGATACAGACCGCAGTCCTGCCATAGCAGAAACTTTCCAAATAACAGGTATTCCCACCCTGATGTTATTTCAAAATGGTAAATTGCTCTGGAGAAATTCGGGTGTGATGCCGGCCAAACAGCTGGTAAAGATCATTACCCAGCATTCACTAATCAACAATAATGTCTGAAAAAAAAGTAGCAAGAGGCTATTTATCCTCTACACTTGGTTGCCGGTGCCCCCGCTGCCGCGAAGGAAAATTATTTCAGAATCCCGTCAGCATCAGCATGAAAAAAAATATGCTGATGAATAAAGAATGTCCTGTCTGTGGTCAACCGACAGAAATCGAGGTCGGGTTTTATTACGGCACGAGTTACGTCAGTTATGTAATCGGTGTGGCATTGAGCATTGCCAGCTTAATCGTGTGGTGGGTGATCATCGGTTTGTCAACAGAAGATAATCGTTTCTTTTTCTGGCTGGGTTTTAATTCAGTATTGTTGATCTTACTTCAGCCGTGGTTAATGCGATTCAGCCGCAGCCTTTGGATATCCTGGTTTGTAAAATATGATCCAGATTGGAAAGAACATCAACCCGAAGATGTTTCCGAAAGATTGAATCCAGACCAGGGGCAGAACTGGTAGTGAGTCTGTCTCTATTTGAGCAGAATAATTTTTTTATCCCCGGTATATCTTACAAGTATTCCATCTTTTTTACCAAAATCAAGCGGCAGTGCTTTTTCTTTATTGATATATTTTATTGTGAAATATCTTTTTGTCAGCATCCCTGGAAATTGCCCTTCCCTTTTTTCTATTATGAGTTTTTTATCAGCATCTGAATATTGAAATTGTATAGTAGAATACATTTCCTTTTCATAATTATAATTTACTCCTTCATCTTCATATAAAGTAAAGTCTCCATCTTTACCTGCATAAACATACAATGCAATCGTATCAGCTTTTTTTTCTGTTGTGTATTGTAATGCAGGCCCAAAGGGAAGAATGGAACCTGCTTTTACAAAAACAGGAGTTCTTTCATACGAGGCATCAGCAGTTATCGTTTGTCCGCCTTCAAAATAATTTCCCTTATATAAGTCATACCACCCTTGACCTTTCGGCAAATACAATTCCCTTGTTCTTTGTTTATAAGTATAAACAGGACTGATCAGGAGTGAAGGCCCAAATAGATATTGATCATTTATGTTTTTCACATTGTCGTCACCAGGAAAATCCATAATCAACCCCCTCATCATTGTGTAATCCCTGTGATAAGTTTGGCCGGCTAATGAATAGATATAAGGAAGTAACCTATAGCGAAGCTTATCATAATACAGCATAGATTGATAACAGGGATGATCCTGTGGTGAAATATTAAAGATCTCTCTATATGGAAATTGACCATGTGCTCTGAAGAGCGGAACAAACGATCCGAATTGATACCAGCGTGCATTCATCTCCCGCCATTCTTCCAAGGTAGCGCTGTCAGGATGTTCAAATCTACTTTCGACAGCAAACCCTCCAATATCCATTGTCCAATAAGGTAAACCTGACATAGAAAAATTTACCCCGGCGCTTATCTGCAATTTCATATCATGCCAGCGGCTGGAAATGTCTCCGCTCCAAGTGGCCACTGCATATCGTTGCAGACCTGGGAAAGCAGAGCGTGTAAGAATAAAAACTCTCTTATCCGGGTCAGCCAACCGTTGTCCTTCATAAATACCTTTTGCATTCATCAATGGGTAGGCATTCAGATATTCTGATGTAATACCCGTCGCCAACGGATACATCTGTTGCTTTCTCTGTTGCGGGCTTACGTTGGAAAGAATGTCGGGTTCGCTGGCATCCATCCACCAGGCATCAATACCTTTTTTATAAATTTTATTATTGATCAGGTCCCAGAATCCTTTTTGCGCATCTTCATTAAATGCATCATAAAAAGTGGAAACATATCCCGGTCCAACCCAATCACGCTGGCGGTCAGCAATATTTCTCTTATACAACCATCCTTTACTGTCAAATTCATTATAAGTTTTTGTCCCTTCATAAAACTTTGGCCATACTGAGATCATGAAATGTGCATTGTATTTTTCATGCAGTACTTTTATCATACTGTCGGGGCTTGGAAACCTTGATGCATCAAATTCCTGGCTGCCCCAGTTATTTTCTTTCCAATAAAACCAATCCTGTACTATATTATCGAGCGGAATTTTTCGCTTCCTGAATTCCTGTACAACATCTAAAACTTCATCTTGCGTTTTATAGCGTTCGCGGCTTTGCCAAAAACCAAATGCCCAAATAGGCAACATAGTAGCCTTTCCTGTCAATGCCCGGTAACCGCTGATCACTTCATCCATATCTTTTCCATAAATGAAATAGTAATCTTCCTGTTTACCTGCTTCAGATAAAAAGCTGAATGAACTTTCATCCTTGCTTTCAATCGGTTCCAACCATTTGCATGTAGCATAAGACTCGCCACCATCCGGTATCCATTCAATTCTGATCGGCAACTTCTTATTTTTTTCAAAAGAGATATCGAGAATTGCAGAACCGGGATTCCAGGCCTGTCGCCAGCGGTCAAGTAACAACTTTCCATCAACCCAAACCTTCATATATCCTGCATAGGTGAACCGCAGTTTATGAATTCCATCCAGGCCGGAAGATACACTGCCTTCCCAGACGACTGCGCCTGTTTCCGGTTTGAATGCCGGTGGCAAATGAAGTTTTGAATCGTTTATATATTCATATTTAATTTCCGATTCGGCTCTCTGCATTAGTACGTCATCTTTTTTATTCCTGTCATTATAATAAGTAGTCGTTAGCCAGCCTTGTTCGTCGTTCTTAGAAAATAATTTAAGAGAAGAAAGTTCCTTATAGGTTCTTGTATCCCCCGCTTTGGTTATTGAATTATTATCCCAGAGAATGCCATAATTCTTTTTTGAAATTAAAAAAGGAACGGCTACTTCAGTATTGTTTTGAAAAAGAAAAACCTGGTAGCCTTTGTAATTCATTAGTCCATCCTGATGCTGACCTAATCCATACCAGGTATCATCTGTGGAAGATTCGAAAGTTTGCTGAATGGTATACGTTTTTTCTCCTTCAAAAACGACTGGGTCCAATTTCAGCCCGGCATTTCTTTCTGAAAGAATTTCTATATCACTTGTATTATAAAATCTAACGCTGCCTGTGTTCAGATCAACAACGGCTTTGATCGCTTTTGTTTTTAAACTAAGGCTTCTATTATCATTGCTTTTAACCAGGTCCCATTGAGGTAATATGTCAGTTGTATAAATTGTCATAAGACTTTTTACAACAGGAAAATCTTTTTGAGGGGAAGCGGTTACACGAATAATGTTACCATTTATTACCTTGAGCCTTATTGCTTTTGCTTGTCCTGTCAGTTCTGTATCAGGGTAAATAATGATACCATCGTTTGTTTTTACATAATTATTTTTTTGTGCATTGGAAGTATACGGGATAATAATCAAGAAGCAGAGAACAAAAAGGATGTATTTCGGCAAAGCAATCATGACATTGTTTTCAAAAAACAAATTTGTAGAAAAAAAAGAAGTCCGGATGATATTATTTTATCCGTTGTATATATTTCCCGTACTAAATAAATCTTTCTATTTTTGCCGTCCTCAAATTGGAGACTTGTCCGAGTGGTTGAAGGAGCACGCCTGGAAAGTGTGTATACCTCTAAAGGGTATCGAGGGTTCGAATCCCTCAGTCTCCGCAGTTTAGATCTTTTACTTACTCGGAAAGGTCAAATAATTTTTGTGCATTTATCGTTGTCACCGCCGCGATTTCCCAGATATTGGTTGATTTGACCTCCGCTAATCTCGCTATCACATAGGTCAGATAGGATGGCTCATTTCTTTTACCCCGAAACGGTACCGGCGACAGGTAAGGTGCATCTGTCTCAAGGATCACAAATTGCATGTCAATTTCCTTCATTACAGCGTCCAGGCCGGCATTTTTGAAAGTTATCACACCGCCAATACCCAAATAAAAACCAAGATCAGTTATTTGCTTAGCCTGTTGCAGCGAACCCGAGAAACAATGAAATACTCCCTTTAAATTTCCCTTCTGATTTTTGCTGATCATATCAATACATTCGTCAATGGAATTGCGGGAATGAATCACAATCGGAATATCATAATGCAATGCCCATTCGATCTGTTGTTGAAAAGAATTGTATTGTTCAGCCTTAAATGTGACATCCCAGTAAAAATCAAGACCTGTTTCACCGATCGCAGCAAACTTTTTTTTATTCAAATACCCTTCAACTACCTTTAATTCTTTATCGTAGTTTTTCAAAACCGAGCAAGGATGGAGCCCCATCATGCTTCTGCATTTTTTAGGAAATTGCATTTCTGTTTGAAGCATTTTCTCATGTGTGGATGAATCTATAGCCGGCATTAAAATGTTTGTAACACCCGCTTTATCAGCATTTTCCAATACCGCCTGCCTGTCATCATCGAAGTCTGCCAAATAGATGTGGGAGTGTGTATCAATAAGTGTCATTTTGAAAAATATTAACCAGTGAAACCGGCAGAAAGCTGCAAACTTCCGATTACCCGTCGCCTTAAATTTGTTTGGATTAATTAAAAAATATTATACCTTTAAGCCAGTTTTCATAGGGTACGGATTAAAAACGGGCCAGGGTTTCTACCCAGGCCCTAACTTTTTACGGGATAACCGTTTATTTTACACTCTCATTACAAAGCAATATTTTCTTCGTTGTGTCTACTGGCTACCCTTTGAATTTTGTAACCCTTCAAATCTATATCGCTGGTCTGACAAGTAACTCAACACACGTGGCAAGACGAACTCAAGATGTGGCATTGCTTTGTCGCTATCATGAAAAACAATAATAGAACCACTCTTTACATTCAAAATCACATTTTGCAGGCATTCTTCTTTAGTAATGCCTCTATCAAAATCTCCGCTAAGAATATCCCACATGATGATCTTCGCCGAATTATCCTTTATAACCAACGGTATATTTTTAGCCTGGAATGATCGTATCCTACCATAGGGCGGACGAAACAGCGACGAATCAATATATTTAGCTGCTTCGGCTACATCTTTTAAATACTCTTCATCTTTTGCTTTCCAACCGTTCAAATGGTTGTACGTATGATTACCGGTAGTATGGCCCCCATCGAGCACTTTTTTATAAATTTCCGGTCGGGCGACCACATTGCTTCCTACACAAAAAAAGGTGGCCCTCGCAGCATGCTTTTTTAGCTCATCCAAGACAAACTGGGTGGCTTCAGGATGCGGTCCATCATCAAAAGTCAGGTAAACATTTTTTTCATGAGTCTTTAGATCCCAGGTATAGGAAGGATAGATCATTTTTAGCCACCATGGAGTCTTTACAAAATATTTCATTCGAAATGCAAGGTACAGGTTTGCAGATTTGGTTTTACATTTTACCTGGACGTTGCTGCTTAAGTCTACCTGTTATCTTTGCAGGATATGAATAAAAAAGTACGGGTTCGGTTTGCTCCCAGTCCCACCGGCGGATTGCATATCGGCGGCATGAGAACAGTATTATACAATTATCTTTTCGCTAAAAAACTTGATGGCGATTTCGTCCTCCGCATCGAAGACACTGATCAATCCCGATATGTGAAAGGGGCAGAGGAATATATCTTTAACTGTCTCAAATGGGCAGGTTTGGAACCGGATGAAAGCCCTGTTCATGGAGGTCAATATGGTCCATACCGTCAAAGTGAAAGAAAGGAAATGTATTGTCAATATGCTGAAAAATTGATTAAGGATGGTTACGCATATTATGCTTTTGATACGCCAGAAGAACTGGAGAAGATGAGACAGGATTTTAAAAATGATCATAATCCTTCCCCTCAATATGATCATACCATTCGCATGAAAATGAGGAATTCTCTTTCATTAAACGCGGATGAAGTAAAAAAATTACTGGCTAATAACACACCTCACGTTGTCCGCATCAAAATGCCGGAAAATGAAACTGTTTCTTTTAGTGATATGATTCGAGGAGAGGTCAGTTTTAATACCTCTTTGGTTGACGATAAAGTTTTACTGAAAGCAGATGGAATGCCGACCTATCATCTCGCTGTGGTAGTAGATGATTATTTAATGAAGATCACACATGCATTCCGCGGTGAAGAATGGTTGCCAAGTGCTCCTATACATGTTCTGCTCTGGAAATATCTATTTGGCCTTGATGATATGCCGCAGTGGGCACATTTTCCGTTGATACTCGGTCCTAATGGAAAACTGAGTAAACGAGACGGAGCGAAATATGGTTTTCCTGTGTTTACTATGAACTGGACGGATCCTAAAACGGGTGAATTGACTGAAGGGTTTAAAGAAAAAGGGTTCCTTCCGGGGGCTTTCATAAATCTCCTGGCGTTGTTGGGTTGGAATGACGGCACTGACCAGGAAATTTTTACAAAAACAGAATTGACAGAAAAATTTTCAATTGAAAGAGTTCATAGCGGAGGCGCAAAATTTGATTATGAAAAAGCAAAATGGTTCAACCATGAATGGATCAAGCGATTGCAGATTGCAGATTTAAGATTGCAGATTGAAAGGCTTTTTGCAGAAAATGGAGTTGATATTTCTGATAAAGTTTTCCTTGACAAGATAATTGTCCTGGTAAAGGACCGATGCACATTGCTGACAGATTTTTATGATCAATCTGTTTTCTTTTTCAAAGCTCCTGAGCAATATGATATGAATGCGGTAAAACCAAAATGGAATGAAACAAAACAATTATTTTTTGCAGAGGTGATCAGAAACTTCGAGCTGGCAATCGACTGGAATGCGCATACCCTTGAAAATAATTTCAAAGAAATAGCATCAGTCAATCAAATAAAACCTGGTGAAGTTTTACTTCCTTTTCGCATCATGTTAGTCGGTGGCAAGTTCGGTCCGGGAGTTTTTGATATTGCGGAAATACTGGGAAAAGAAGAAACTATAAACCGGATAAAGAAAGCGTCGGAGATTTTTAGCAACTGACAATTATCCCTGTTGCTGAATTAATTCCATCACCCTCGTAAATTCTGTTTTACCTAATCTTTCAATTAGCTCTACATATCCCTTATCCAATTGAAATAGTCCCGAAACGTTTTCGGTTGCCTGCGCTTCCGTTCGTACCCCTGGAATAACAACAGATATCTCCCCGTAACTCAATATATAGCTCATGGCCAATTGAGTTTTTGTACAATTATATTTATCGCATAATTTCCAGACAAGATCTAATGCATTATTCGCCGCCTCTACAATTGCAGGAGTCAATCGTTTTTTTCTATGATCGTTTGATGCAAAAGAAACGCCATTGTCAAATTTGCCAGTCAGCAATCCGAATTGTAATGGCATCCTGGCGATAATACCGTACCCTTTGGAGTTTGCTTTCTTTACCAGATCCAATGCTTTTTGATTGAGTATATTCAGTGCTAATTGAAATCCATTTCCCAAATTGTTTTCAATGAGATAATCTGCCTCTGGTTCAGGATCAAAAGTATTTAATGATAAACCCCAGTAGCGAATCTTTCCTTGCTGCTGCAGGTATTGCATGGCTTCGATACATTCCCCTTGTTGCAGGTGCTCCAGCCTGGCGGAGTGTAACTGGTAATAATCAATCGTATCTCTTTGCAGTCTTAAGAGGCTATCCTCACACGATTTTATAATATAATCTTTGGAATAATCAACGGTGAACTGCTCATTGCGGGATACATTGCCGACCTTGGTTGCAATAATAATTCCCTTTTTCTTTCCGATCCATTTCCCAATCAGGTCCTCCGAATGACCAAGTCCATATATGTCTGCTGTATCAAAAAAATTAATACTGAGGTCCAGGGCTTTATTAATAGCTTTTATTGAAACATCATCATCCGCATCACCCCAGCCAATAGTCGTATTGCCGATCATCGCGCCCCCACCTATCGCCCATGCACCAAATCCTACTTCACTAACACGCAGATCGGTATTTCCAAACTTTCTGTATTGCATCGTATTTTATAGCTTATGATAGTTTTTTACGAACTTTACTAAAGTTATGATTTTACGTCTTCCTTTATTATTTGAAGGCTCGAAGAATTCAAAAAATCTTTATGCACTTTTTGATAGTGGAGCTACTTATTCCTGCATCAACGAAGATGTTGCGAAGGGATTGGAGATATTTACCCCTCTTCATACTCCTATGAAATTAGCGACGGCAAGCGAACATGTTTTTATGGAAATTTCAAACATAGTGCGACTTGATTTTTATAAAGATGATATTCGTCTTTCTGATGAATTCCTGATCGTTCCTTCGTTATCAGAAGATGTTGTAATTGGCGCGACCACCATGCAGAAGTGGAGAATAAAATTGGATTTTGAGCATGATAATGTTATCATAGACTCCAAAGTAGCCAAACTCATTTTAATTAACCTCATACGAAAAGATTAGATTCCGATGACTACTGATCTCAAACGACCCATCAGGGTATTAGTTGCTAAAGTAGGATTGGATGGTCATGACCGTGGCGCAAAAGTGATTGCTACTGCGTTACGTGATGCGGGCATGGAAGTAATCTATACCGGTCTTCGGCAAACTCCGGAGATGGTGGTTAATGCTGCATTACAGGAAGACGTTGATGCGATAGGCGTTAGTATCCTGAGCGGTGCGCACATGACTGTTTTCCCAAAGATCATTTCCTTGATGAAAGAAAAAAAATTGGATGACGTTTTGTTGACTGGTGGCGGCATTATTCCTGAAGACGATATGAAAAATTTGAATCAAATTGGTGTAGGTAAATTATTCGCCCCGGGTACCGCCACTACTCATATTGCAAACTATATAACTGAATGGGTAAAAAAGAACAGGAATTTTTAAAGTTTATTTATGTACAATACATTGCTTGTTCAAACAGAAGATGGGATTTGCACTATTACCATTAATCGCCCTGATAAGATGAATGCATTGAATAAGGATGTGTTCAATGAATTGGATAAAGCGGTTGATGAAATTTATAATAACCGGGATATACATTCGGCAATTATTACCGGTGCCGGGAGCAAAGCGTTTGTTGCAGGTGCGGACATCAGCGAATTCATGGATCTGAAACTGGAGCAGGCTCCAGATCTTGCAAGAAGAGGACAAAAGGTATTTGACAAAATAGAAAACTCGCCTAAACCAATAGTCGCTGCCGTTAACGGATTTGCATTAGGCGGTGGTTGCGAATTAGCATTGGCCTGTCATTTTATATATGCAAGTGACAATGCAAAGTTTGGCCAGCCTGAAGTAAATCTTGGTTTGATACCCGGGTACGGAGGAACGCAAAGGCTGACACAGATTGCCGGACGTGGAAGAGCCATGGAACTCTTAATGAGCGGTAAAATGATCGCGGCCAAAGAAGCCTTGCAGTACGGTATCGTAAATGAAATAACGACTGCGGAGGAATTGTTGTCAAAAGTAAAAGAAACACTGGCGCTCATACAAAGCAAAGCTCCTATAGCCGTTGCCAAAGTGATCGAATGTGTCAACAACTTTGATCATACTCAACAAGGGTACGATTTTGAGATACAAAAATTCGGTGAATGTTTTGGTACAGAAGATATGAAAGAAGGTACCTCTGCATTTTTAGAAAAAAGAAAGGCCAATTTCAAGGGAAAATAAGTTTTACTAACAATCCGGGGCAGCAACATTGATCCAGAACAAGATCATTGTAGCGAAGTCATCCCGCTGACTGCAGCGTTATTTTTTTGAAGCAGATCGAACACAATTATTTCATTTCTTCCTTTGTTTAGCCATGTCGCCGGGCAATACAGCCTTTGCTGCGGACCTATATTCCAGTATCTCCCAAGATTGTGTCCGTTTACATACACAATTCCTTTTGAATAATTGCTCATGTCAAAATAAGTATCGCCCGTTTTATTCAGATCAAATTCACCTTTGAAAAATAAGCCCTGTTTATCATTTGTAATTCCATTTTTTTGTTTCGTAGCTTTTTGCACAAAACTATACTCCATCGGCAGAGAGAGAATTTCCCAGTTCATCAGTGTCATTCCATTCAACGTGACGCGGTCCGTGATGCCCTTTCTGTCAATCATGTATTGAGCAAAATTGATATGGCCCATTCCTTCCACCAGTATTTCAAGTTCCGGATCTTTTACTTCAGTTTTCGGAAGATCAACAGTCCGATGGCCGCCATCACGAAATACGGTATCAATAAATTTTCCATTTAAAAAAACCAACGCATAATCATGGGGTTCCGTGATTGTAAGCTTTCCGCTCTTATGGCCGATCAGTTTTGTGCGATAGAGCATCAATCCCTGGTTTTGGGCAAAATATTCCATTGGTTTGGGCTGCGGAGAAAGAACAGGAGCCGGCAAATTATTCCAGATAGAATTGACAGCCTTCATTTCTATTGGAGGAATCTCAATGGCCGCAATCGCTTTCGGGACATCAGGGGTTTTATAGCCAACATACTGAGCGATCAGATTTCTCAGCATGAAATATTTTGGAGTTGGCTGTCCCTGCTCATTGATCGGCGCATCATAATCATAGCTTGTGATATCAGGTTGGTATTGGATCGGAGAAAAAGCATTTGCACCTGCAGTAAAACCAAAATTAGTTCCCCCATGTATCACATAAAAGTTAAACGATTTTTTATTCCTGAGTAAAAATTCAACTTCCTTTTTTAAACTATTTGTATCCGGCCTGTTCCACTTTTCACCCCAATGTGTCAACCAGCCAGGGTATGTTTCGCCGCTGAAGGAAGGAACATTTTGGTTGTGTTTCCTGGCTTGTTCAAAATCATTTTCATTACTCCCACTATCCAATCCAATAGCCGCTCCGTCTATATTGCCTGCTTCCAGCATAAAGTCCGCCGGCCCGTCAGAAGTATAAAATGGTCCATTGATACCATTCTCTTTCCACATGTTCCGAAGCTCTTCCATATATTTTTTATCGTTGCCATAGCTGCCATATTCATTTTCCACCTGGATCATTAATATAGGTCCGCCATTACCACACAACAGCGGTTTTATTTCTTTTGAAAGATGGCTGATGTACCTTCTGACTGCTTTGATATACCTGCTGTCCATGCATCGCACTTTTATATCCGGGATTTTTAAAAGATAAGAAGGCAAGCCGCCAAAATCCCATTCCGCACATACATAAGGACCGGGTCGTAAGATAACCCACATGCCCTCCTGCTGGCACATGCGGATAAACTCAGCTATATCATGATTGCCGGTTTTGAAATCAAAAATTCCTTCTTTAGATTCATGATAATTCCAGAAGATATAAGCCGCGATCGTATTACAGCCCATCGCCTTTGCCATTTGTATGCGATGCCGCCAGTACTCTGCAGGTATTCTTGCCGGATGCATTTCTCCACTGATGATCTGAATTGGTTTGCCATCCAGCAAAAAATCTGAAGCGCTAAAGGAAAATTTATGTTGCTGTGCGTCCGAAACAAAAACAGATAAAACTAATAAAGCAGTTAATATTTTTTTCATTGTATTACTGTCGAAATTAATCAAATTAAGGATGTCTTCCCTCGCAAGAGATACGTGATTTGCCTGTACCTTTGTGCCGCAAAAAAAAGCTTATGGAATATAGAATTGAAAAAGACACAATGGGAGAAGTAAAAGTTCCGGCCGATGCCTATTATGGAGCTCAAACCCAACGCAGCATTGACAATTTTAAAATAGCACAGGATATAAACAAAATGCCGAAAGAGATCATTTATGCATTTGCTTACCTGAAAAAAGCAGCGGCTATCACCAATCTTGAAGCAGGTGTTTTGCCAAAAAATAAATCGGTTTTGATCGGCAAAGTATGTGATGAAATTCTGAAAGGAAAATTGGATGACTATTTCCCGCTTGTAGTCTGGCAAACCGGCAGCGGTACGCAAAGCAATATGAATGTAAATGAAGTGATCGCTTACCGTGGACATGTATTAAAAGGTGGTAAATTGACTGATAAAGAAAAATTTCTGCATCCGAATGATGATGTAAATAAATCACAATCCTCAAATGATACCTTCCCAACAGCGATGCATATTGCTGCTTATAAGATTTTGATGGAAACAACTATTCCGGGAATTAAAAAACTGAGGGATACACTGGCAAAAAAGAGTAAAAAATTCATGAAGGTGGTGAAGATCGGCCGAACCCATTTTATGGATGCCACTCCGTTAACAGTCGGACAGGAATTCAGCGGCTATGTTTCTCAATTGGATCATGGATTAAAAGCCATTAAAAACACTTTGTCTCATTTAAGCGAACTGGCATTAGGTGGTACTGCTGTTGGCACTGGAATCAATACTCCTCCTGGTTATGCTGAAAAAGTTGCAAAGCATATTGCAGCATTGACAGGATTCCCATTTATAACTGCAGAAAATAAATTTGAAGCCTTGGCTGCACATGATGCCATAGTGGAAGCGCATGGCGCTTTAAAAACAGTTGCGGTAAGCCTGATGAAAATTGCCAATGATATCCGGATGCTTTCTTCAGGACCAAGAAGCGGTATCGGTGAAATTTATATTCCCGATAATGAACCGGGTTCTTCTATTATGCCGGGAAAAGTAAATCCTACACAATGTGAAGCGTTGACCATGATTGCTGCACAGGTAATGGGAAATGATGTTGCTATTAATATTGGTGGCGCTACTGGTCATTTCGAATTAAATGTTTTCAAACCAGTAATGATCTATAATTTCTTACACAGTGCAAGACTGATCGGTGATGGTTGTGTTTCTTTTAATGATAAATGTGCTGTTGGTATTGAACCTATTGAAGCAAATATTAAAAAACATGTTGACAATTCGCTGATGCTGGTAACAGCATTAAATAACAAAATCGGTTATTACAAAGCTGCCGAGATTGCACAGAAAGCGCATAAAGAAGGAACCACACTTAAAGAAATGGCCGTAAAACTCGGGTACATCACGGCTGATCAGTTTGATGAGTGGGTTGTTCCGGCTAAGATGGTCGGCAAGATCTAAAAGCTATTATCGGATACTTCCTAAGTAAAACAACCTGCTCAACAGTATTTATCATATTTTTCAACGGTAAGACTTGTAAACTTGCGGCACTTGCAGCATTTTAGAGCCCGGAATCTGATACCTTATTAAAAACAACTAATCCCAAACTATGAAGAGTATTGCCAAGCCTTCTTTCTATTTTTCCGCCTATCCGTTAAGAGTAATTAAAGAGACAAACGAAAAAGAAAATCAACTTAAGTCCCCTTATTTAAAAGCTTTACTTTCCGGCAAATCAAAAAACAACCACAAGGCAAGGATACTTCCTTTGAAAAAGTATAACAATCAATTCGTACCAACCCCTGCCGACGCCAATAAATTGCCAAAAGATATTGAACTGACTGAAAAAGATTGGTTCAACAATTATGAGTAGGTATTGATCATGCTTTAGAGTAGGCACTTCCTGGAATGTGCTTTTCAAAAGGCACATCATCAGCAAAGAATTGTTGTGCGGATAAATTAATAGCACATTAAAATCCTGTGCGCCTGCAATAATAAATCTATTCATTGTGCGTTAATTATTTACCATTAAAAATGTTTAGGGGTGTTCGTGTATCTAAGCAGTAGTACTACGGCAAAAATGCCAGTATAACTTCTATTGTAGAAGCTTTTCAATTAGTCTATTTTCGGAGTATCAAAATCCGACTTTTGAAAACCCTGATAACTGCTATGAGAACCCTGCGAAATGTAAAAACATTTCTGAAGCATACCACCCCTGCTTTTTTTCTCTTATTATTTGTTTCCACACAAACATTTTCGCAGACAGTAACAACAGGAAAAAGCTATATAAATATATCGCGTCCCAACGGCGGAACATTTTTGCCTGGGGATATCATAGAAGTAAGAGCTACCATTGCAGTATCCGGCGGGAGCAATACTGCAACAACCCGGATAAATTTCATCCGCTATAATGATACGATCAACACCGCCAAACTGACTTATATAGCTGGTACTTTGCGAATGATCTCTAACGAGGGTCATATACAGCGTCAATTTACTGATGCTGCTGATACAGATTCAGCTCATATTGACGTCGCTACTGGCCGGTTACGATTTAATATCGGGGGCACATCAGGTGCTGCAAATGTCATTACGCAAGGCACTGGCACTACTAATGCCGGATATCTATGGGGGGCGTTGGTACCCACTTTTTATGGCAGCACGTGTATACGTGTATATGTTTACAGGGCTCAGATAAAGTCAACGGCTTCAATTGTAGACATAGATACAACGGTTATTCTAAGTGCAGGAAACTTCCGTTACCGGGTGGGCAGCAGTTCAACAGATCAGCTTTCCAATTTTTCCGCATATAAAATAAAAATAGCACCTGACTATGGTTTGTGTGCAAATTCCATTGGTACTAACGCATTGGTTACAGAAGCTGGTGGGACATTTGATGTTGGCCACAATAAAAACCGGCCGACCAACTCATCTTTAGTACCACCACCTTACACAAGAAAAATGTTCAGCTCCAATACGCCCAATGATAACTATTATGGAATAGCAAATAATACAAGCGGAACATGGGCAACTAATCCGAATCTATCAATGCCGAATGCTGCCCGTGTATTTAATTTATGGGATATCATGGGAGATCATACCGGGGCTGTGAATCCTGCCGCAGGTAACCCTCCCGCAGACACTACCATTGCCGGCAGTACTGCTGGCTATGCACTTATCATTAATGCCAGTTATGAAACCAACAAAGCATTTGATCAAACCATAACCAACTTATGCGAAAACACATACTATGAATTCGCCGCCTGGTTTAAAAATATTTGCAGACGTTGCGGTTGTGATTCAAGTGGAAAGGGAGCGGGCTCAGGCGGATACGTTCCCAGTCCAGGCAATGATTCTTCAGGAGTAAGGCCAAATCTTTCTTTTACAATTGATGGAGAAGAATATTACACCAGTGGCAACATAGCTTATGATGGACAATGGATAAAAAAAGGGTTTGTTTTTAAAACGAAAGCCGGCCAGACCTCAATGAATGTTACTATCCGTAATAATGCTCCCGGTGGAGGTGGTAATGACTGGGCTATTGATGATATTGCAATCGCCACCTGCTTACCCAACATGAAATATTCACCTTCCATTACACCTAGTGTATGTAAGGGCAATGCTATAACCATATATGATACTGTAAGGTCTTATTTCAACAATTACGTCTATTACAAATGGCAACGAAGTACAAATGGAGGCGCAACCTGGTCAGACGTAACGGCACCTTTTGGACCGGTCGTTCCATTCTGGAATGGAACAGCCTGGCAGTATGTTTCTTCATACACCATTCCACCAGCTTTTACAACCTTGGCCAATTCGGGAGATAAATACAGGCTCGTGGTGGCAACTTCATTTACAAATTTGACTGACGTCAATTGCCGTTCGACAGATCCCAGCACTATCGTAACAATAAATGTCATTGACTGCGGGCCTCCCTTAAGCACGAAGATCATCGCCTTCAGCGGAAAAATAACCAATAACAAAGCAAAAATTAACTGGACGACAAATATTGAAGACGGACCTTTCTATTTTGATATAGAAAAAAGCACAGACGGTTCCAACTTCAGAATAATCGCGACGATCAACAGCTACAATGATCCCGGAGCTACGCAAAATAATTATGTATTCACCGATCCTGAAGATATAACCGGAAAAGTTCATTATCGGATCAGGATGCGGACGCCAGATGAACAGGTAAGTTATTCGAGAACACTCCAGTTGACAACTATGTCAGAAGCTTTTTCATTTGCTTCCGTGATCAATCCATTTACAAATTCTCTCTTTTTCGATGTCACATCGTCTAAAGATGGTAAAGTGAAGGCAGAGCTGATAGACCAGTTTGGTAAACCTGTAAAACGGGCCTTCTTTGACGTCAGGGCCGGTGTAAGCCAATTGTCGTTTGACAATACCAATATACTATCAACCGGCATCTACATTCTCAGGGCTGAGATGTCTGGAATAATCATTTTTAAAACAGTAATGAAACAGGCACACTGATCTGTTCACGATACCTGCATCTTGTCGCTTACCTCAGTGCTTGTTTCTATGGAATGTTTTTCCTGTTGATGTTTCTTAAAAAATCTTTTTTGGAAAACAAGAAGTGTTATCACACCAACTGAAATAGACGCATCCGCTATATTAAAGATCGGGCTGAAAAATTCAAATTGATCACCACCAATAAACGGGAACCAGGAAGGGAAATGCGCATTCCTGATAATTGGAAAATAAAGCATATCCACTACCCTGCCATGTAAGAAACCTGCATAGCCATGCGAAGGGAATATTTTAGCCACGAAATCTCTTCCTTCTTCGGTTGAAACCGGACCATCGAAAATAAGCCCATAAAACATGCTATCAATCAGGTTACCCAAAGCGCCGGCATAGATCAATGAAGCGCAAACAATAAATCCCCTGCTATAATTTTTATTGATTATTTTACCAAGATACCAGGTTCCGAACAGGACTGCGACGAGACGAAAAAGTGTGAGTATCATCTTTCCCCAATCACCACCAAATTCCCAACCCCAGGCCATGCCTTTGTTTTCAATAAAATAAAGCTTGAACCAGCTTAATCCTGTAATCCCTGTATCACCGAATGAAAAGGAAGTTTTGATCCAGATCTTTAATGCCTGGTCGGCGACAATGATCAAAACGATAATGAGAATAACATTTCTAAGCTTCACTGGCTTGCGTTTAATCCGCAAATATAATCCAAAAGGGGAAAGGCAACGGCTCAAAGAAGTCATAAAAGTCCAACCCCATCATATCAACCTTACATCTTATTTTCTGATAAACTATTTTGATTACCGGAGACTTATTCTTCAAAATAAACCCGTTTCACTCTTTGCGAGATAGCTGTCATTATTTCGTAAGGAATAGTTCCAGCCCACTCTGCCAGTTGCTGCACAGGCAATTCTTTTCCAAAGATGATCACTTCATCACCCTCCTGTATATCTTCAATTCCCGTCACATCGATCATCGTCATATCCATACAAACAGCACCGATCACCGGAACAAGTTTTCCCTTCAACCACATTTTGCCAATACCATTTCCAAAGCGACGTGAAAAACCATCAGCATACCCGATCCTGATCGTAGCAATTATTGCATCTCTTTTGATGATGCCTTTCCGGTTATAGCTTACTGACTCACCAGCTTTTACTTTTTTTAACTGCGCGATGGTTGACCTTAAGGTGGCAACCGGTTGCAATAATTCCTGGTGGGTTGCGCTACTATCCACTCCATATAGACCAATACCAAGTCTTACCATATCAAGTTGTAATTGCGGAAGCCGGAAGATAGCGCCTGAGTTGGCAATATGCTGCAAAAAAGAGTATTGTAATTTTTCTTTCAGGATCATAGTGGCCTTTTGAAAAAGATCGAACTGTCGCAATGTAAATTCATCCTCTTCAGGATCTTCGCTCGCTGCTAAATGAGAAAATACAGACTGCACTTTCAAGGAAGAAGTTCTTTGTAAGTAACCGGCTAATCGTTCCGTTTCTTCTACAGCAAACCCAAGACGGTTCATTCCCGTTTCAATTTCGATATGGACGGGGTATTGTTGCAGTCCTTCATTTTGCAAAAAAGCATCAAAGGAATTTAATAGCTCAAATGAATAAATGTCCGGTTCAAGATTATATTCCACCAGCGATTCAAAAGCTGATTCTTCCGGATTCATTATCATGATCGGTAGCATGACGCCTGCTTTCCTGAGATCTATTCCCTCATCTGCGTAAGCTACACCGAGGTAATCTACTTTGTGAAATTGCAGAATACCCGCTATTTCAGCACCACCACTACCATATGCAAATGCCTTGACCATCGCCATCACCTTCGTCGACGGCCCAAGATAGTTTTGGTATGTTTTTAAATTATGTGCAATTGCATTCAGGTTTATTTCCAATACTGTCTGGTGAACTTTTTGCTCCAGCACCTGGACTATCCGTTCAAAACCGAAAACTCTTGCGCCTTTTATCAATATGGTTTCTTCCTTGAACTGAGATGATCGGAATTGTTTGATAAAATTTTCGGTTGAAGAATGCAGTTCCGTTTTTAAATTATCAGAATGTATTTTCAGCGGACGCAACGCCTTTGTAATTTTCTCTCCTATCCCGATCAAACGATCAACGTTATGTCGTTGAAGGTTGTCGAGGACAAAGGTATACAGGTCTTCGTCCCTTAAAGAGCTTTGTAAAAAATCGGAGAGGATAACTGTTTTTTTTGTACCCGGATTTTGCTGGCTCAAAAAATTGAGTGCTATTTCCAGTGAACTAAGGTCGGCGCTGTAGCTATCGTTAATGATGTTGCAATGATTAATCCCCTTCTTTAATTCAAGCCGCATATTGACCGGATGCAAACACTTCATCCTGTCTTTTATCACCGCATTATCGTAGTCAAGCATCAGCATTATCTCCCAGCAGGTGATGGCATTCTGAACAGAGGCGTCATCTGTAAATGGGATTTCAATTGAAATTGTCGCTGGTGAACTTTCCGCTTTTGCTAAAATGATCGTACTATCAGCCTGCTTTTTGATCTCCGCTACTTTCAACGGCAAAGGTTGCCGTGAGTTCTTAAATAAAATTCTTTTTTCTGCTTCCTTTTGTTCAATTGAAGAAAAACCTTCGCTATGAGCCTCCCCGATGTTTGTCAGCACGCCGATAGTCGGCTGAATGATCCTTTCCAGCTTTGCCATTTCGCCGGGTTGTGAGATCCCAGCTTCAAAAATGGCCAGTGTATTTTGTTCATTCATTTGCCACACACTCAATGGCACCCCGATCTGCGAATTGTAACTTTTAGGACTGCGAACGATGTTATGATCCGCTTGCAACAATTGGTACAACCATTCTTTTACAATTGTCTTTCCGTTACTGCCTGTTATCCCGATCACCGGAATATTAAACCGCTTACGATGATGCGCTGCTAATTGCTGCAACGCATCGAGCGTATTTTTTACCAAAATAAAATTAGCCCCCGGGTATTCCTTTATTGACTGCGAATCACTGACGACAAAATTTCTGACGCCTTTTTTATAAACTTCCAGAATAAATTGATGACCATCTCTTCTAAATCCTTTCAGCGCAAAAAAAAGTGAATTGACGGGCGAATAAATTTTGCGGCTATCAAGCACGAGGTATTCAATATCTCTTTCTTCTACCCTGGATGAAGAATCGACAATGCTGGCTATATGTCCCAATAAATATTTCAAAAGCTATCAAATGTACTCCTGAGTGTTCTTAGTATATGTCATCTTCGTTCACATCAGATGGTGTTCCTTTTTTATTCATAAAAATAGAATAGAAAATGGAACCGGAAATACAAATAAGGATCACTCCCAGCGAAATGAGGACCTGGATCGTTTCATTCAGCCATTGATTGATCCAATGTTCTCCCAGCATTTTTAACCCGATAAAAACGAGAATGATCGCTATTCCCTGTTGCAAATAATCAAAACGGCTGACAGCGCCCCTTAAAAGAAAGAATAGCGAACGAAGTCCAAGCACGGCAAAAATGTTGGAAGTGTAAACAACCAACCTGTCTTTTGATATTCCTAAAACCGCCGGGATCGAATCCAATGCAAATACAATGTCAATGGCCGCCAGCATCATGACTACAACAAATAATACAGTGTATCGGCGCCTTCCGTTCTCAACCACTGAAAATTTCCCATTACCATCATGAGGAGTAAGCGGTAAGACTTTTTTCAAAAAACGATAAGCCTTTGTATTATGCGGCTCAAACCTCTCATCCTTTGCTGAGAACATTTTATATCCTGTGTAGATAAGAAAGGCTCCAAAGATCAATAATACCCATTCAAATTTTTCCACCAGCGCTACCCCTACTGTAATAAAAATGATGCGAAGAACAATAGCCAGCAGGATACCGATAAGCAATACCCTTCCATAATGTTTTTCCTTAACAGCAAACGAAGAAAAAATTATGATGAAAACAAAAATATTGTCAATGCTGAGGCTCCACTCCATCAGGTAAGCACTGAGATATGCTAATGAAAGTTCCCGCCCTTCAGTGGCCCACAAGAAAATAAAAAAGGCTAATGCAAGACCTGCCCAGAGAAAAGTTAAATACAGCGCCTGCTTAAGGCTTACTTTATGATTCTTTTTACTTAATAGCCCAAGATCAAAGACCAGTGCGATCAATAATACAGCTCCAAACACAAGATAGGCGATCTGATCTGTCGTCATTCTCCGTTTAATGATTTATTTAAAAAGCAAAGATACTGAGAAGGAACAAGGGACAAGGTTCAGGCAACTGCTGAAAGGTTCATTAATAGTTTGACAAATGTTATGCGGCGTATTTTCTTTTGCGTATTTGCTGGTAAATAAATCCGAATAGAATAATCAGAAGAACCGGCAAGGCTATGTTGATGAATTGCCATGTACTCCGCTGCTCTTTCGCTTTTACAGAATCAAGCAATCGAAGAACAATATTCTTATTCCGGGTCTCTATAATTGCCGGATTGGCTACCAGGTATTCAATGCAGTTTTGAACGAATTGCCTGTTGGCCGCCGGGATAAAATATTTTCCGTCTTCCGTTTGCTGGAGGTATGCAACATAGGTATATTTATTAAAGCCCATCGGTATAGGCTCCGGAGCACTGCCCGGACCGCCCGTGGGTATGAAATCATTCAACACCATATCGCCATCGGCAACAATGATCATCTTGTTGTCAACGGATGAAGGCCGGAAAGGACTATTAAGTGCTGCAAGACTATCCATCATTGTCTTCGAAATACGGTTACGGAATAATGACGTGAAGCTACCTTCCAACAACATCGCAACCGGGATCCCTGATTTTTTGAATTTATCATCTTCCGGAGCATTCCTGTTCTCATTCAGGCTGATCAACGCCGGCGTGCTTATAGTCCGGGAGGCGCTTGACGATGCCAGCAAAACTGTCTTTTTGATCCCAGGTACATTGATCGTATCCATTGAATTAACAAACCGTCCTCCAACCAATCCAATATTTCTGTTAATAGGGTGATTGTTAGCGGATTCAAATAAAGGGTAATAATTCCAGTGCAGGAATTCCTGTTGCGGCTGGCCTGTATTGCTGCGACCCACTACAAATGGAATAGATTCACATTGCAGGTCCATGACAAGATCTGTATTGATACGTGCACCGTATTTGAAAAACATGTCAGTGAGGTTCAGGTTACGGTCATAAGCAACCAGTTCCGGCTTGAATGCGAGACTGTCCGACTCTGCATATAGATTATCAATAAAACAGAGAAGCTTGCCGCCTCTCATTACATACTGATCTATTTTCAACTTATCTGAATCAGAGAATTGAAGTGAAGGTTTTACAATAATGACTGCATTCAACTCATCGGGTATTACCGGTTGTTGGTGCAGATCAAAAGTAAAGAAGTTATAATCCTGTTGGATCGTTTGTCTAAGGTCAAACGTCCTCGCATCAGGCGGTTCCCCATTTCCGAGAGCATAAGCTATAAACGGTTTTTTCTCTTTCACCATCTTATCCAGCACGCTTACAAACTGGTATTCCAACAATGCCTCTGCTTCATTGATCTCGTTTTGAGAAATAAAGCGGTTACTTCCGCCATACAGGTTAACTAATTGTCGTTTTCCTTTATAATTAACAAGCGCAACCGGGAAGATATAATTCTGCTGTTGACCTTCCTTTAGCTGGACGGTGAGATTGATCGGGCTTACTCCCAAGGAGACGAGTGAATCGCCGTATGTTATCTGACTTGTATCTTCTACGTTCTTTTTGGGTGATATGAACCGGTAGCTGATCCGCGAACTATTGCGATCCCTGATCAATTCTAGAAAATCTTTTGTGCTGTTCGCTAGTTTTTGAAAACCTGAAGGAAAATCTCCTTTAAGAAATACATCAATGGTCAGATCATTGTTAAGTGTGTCCAGCAACTCTTTCGTCGCTTTGCTTAGTGTATATCTTTTTTCTTTTGTAAGATCAGCCCGCGAATGAAAGGCCGATGCAAGGAAATTAATTGCAAATAGTACCAGCAGCAGAAACAACCACCAGAATTTTGAAGCAAATATTTTTCCGATCCGGTTATTCATTTATCGTTTTAACAGGTTACGGTTTGTGATGGTAAGAAATAGAAATATTATACTTAAAAAATAGATCAACATCTCTCGTATCAATCACACCGCGGCTGATGCTGTGATAATGAAAATCAATTCCCAGCATCTCTACATAATAATCGGCGCCGCCTTCCAAACCGGGCAGCCGGCTGATAGCGCTGAAACCATAATACAAAACAACGCAGGCAATAAGACTGATTATAAATGCCACGACCGCATTATTGGTAAAGCTGCTTACGCAAGTCCCGATAGCCGTGAATACCGCTGCTAAAAAGAATAACCCGATATAAGAACCGATCGTTGCGCCGGTATCTATTCCTTCATTGGAAGAAAGCTGCTGGATGGAAAAAAAATAAACAATTGTCGGCAACAATGCAATGACAACAACAATAAGACTACCAAGATATTTTCCGCCGATGATCTGCCAGCGGGTTAGCGGTCTTGTCTGCAATATCTCATAAGTGCCACCCCTGAACTCATCAGCAAAGCTGCGCATGGTGATAGCCGGAATAAGTAATAATAAGATCCACGGGGCTAATTGAAAAAATTTCTCTAACGTCGCATATCCAAAATCAAGAATATTGTCTTTAAATACAAACAAAACAAGACCATTCGCTAACAGGAAAACGATAATGGCGATATAGCCTGTAAGACTGCTGAAGAATTGGCGGAGTTCTTTTTTACAAATGGCCCACATAGATTTGGATAAAAGAAGCTGCAAAATAAACTAAACTATTTAGAGAAATGAAAAATCCGCCAGTTGGCGGATTAAATAATTTATAAAAAACGTTTTATTACACCGCAAAACTCTCACCGCACCCGCAAGTGCGACTGGCATTGGGATTATTAAAATAAAAACCTTTGCCATTCAATCCATCCGAAAATTCCAAAGTGGTATTGACGAGATATAATAAGCTTTTGAAGTCGGTGACTATCTTCATACCATTATCTTCAAATACCTGGTCGGTGGGTTTGGATTCATTATCAAAATCCATTTTATAGCTAAGACCCGAGCAACCACCGCCTACCACGCCTACCCGAAGAAAATAAGACGGATCGTCCGCGACACCCGCTTCTTTTAGTAATTGCTGTATCTTAATTTTTGCTTTATCACTTACATGAATAGCATTTTCCAATGTTTGTTCCATAATTAATAAATTATTTCAATAATGAGAGGCTTCTGTATTATGAAAAAATGATTTTAATTTTTTAAGTTCAGTTAGTTTATTGATCACTTCACCGGTCACATAATCAATCTGCTCTTCGGTCGTAAACCTTCCAAAACCAAAACGTAGAGAACTATGTGCCAAATCATCACCCAAGCCAAGTGCTTTCAATACATAAGATGGTTCCGGCGAGGCAGAAGTACAGGCAGAACCCGATGAAACAGCAATATTTTTATTAAAGCCCATCATCAGACCTTCACCTTCCACATATTTAAAAGAAATATTTGTGACATGCGGCAGCCTGTGATCTTTATCCCCGTTCAGATAAGTTTCTTCTATTTTCAATAAATCATTTTCCAGTTTATCTCTAAGCTTACTCATTCTTGCAGTTTCTGCTTCCATTTCATTCATAGCATAATTCACAGGCTTTACCAAAACCAACAATACCGGGCACATTCAATGTACCGCTTCTCATTCCTCTTTCATGTCCGCCACCATCAATCTGTGCAGTTACTTTTACTCTTGGATTTTTCCTGCGAACATATAAAGCGCCAACTCCTTTCGGTCCATACATTTTATGTGCTGAAAAAGCCATCAGGTCAATACCGTCTTTATTTACATCAACCGGTATTTTACCAACAGCCTGCGTAGCATCACTGAAAACAAGAATTCCTTTCTTTTTTGCAATAGCACTGATCTCTTTCATCGGCATAATGGTGCCAATTTCATTATTGGCATACATGATGGCGATAAGAATGGTCGTTCGGTTTGATAGCGCTTCCAATTCTGACAGATCAATCAAGCCATTATCTGTTTACTTTCAGATAAGTAACTTCTCCGCCTTCTTTTTCTAAATGCTTACAGGTATCCAACACTGCTTTATGTTCAATATTACAGGTGATGATATGATTGCCTTTGCTGGCATACATTTCAAACACACCTTTTATAGCAAGGTTATCAGCTTCAGTTGCGCCGGAAGTAAAAATTATTTCTTTTGGATCAGCGCCAATCAGTTTTGCCACCTGTTCACGGGCATAGTCAACTGCTTCTTCCGCCTGCCAGCCAAATGGATGGTTGCGGCTGGCAGCATTACCAAAGTTATTCGTAAAATAAGGGTATCATTGCTTCTACGACCCGTGGGTCGCAGGGAGTAGTAGCATTATGATCAAGGTAAATAGGAAATTTCAGCATAAGATTTATTAGTCATTGTTTCTGTTATTGTTAAACACAAAATTACTCAAAAGGTTCTACTTTGAAAGCTATTAATTTAGTTGAAAGACTGATTTTACCAAATCGTAATCGCTTCCATATTCAAAAACAATACTTATGCAAAAAGTAGAACATATTGGTATTGCTGTAAAAAGCCTTGCAGTTTCTGTTCCATTTATTTGAAAAGTTGCTGAATACATCGGTGCTATAAAACTGAAATAGTTGAAAGTGAAAAGGTGAATACCGCATTTTTCAGATCGGGTGAAACAAAGATCGAATTATTGGAAAGTATCGATCCGGATGGTGTGATTGCCCGGTTCATTGAAAAAAAAGGAGAAGGTCTGCATCATATTGCTTTTGAAGTAGACGATATCGAAACGGAAATGGAGCGGTTAAAAAATGAAGGGTTTGTACTGCTGAATGAAAATCCTAAAGAAGGTGCAGATAATAAATTGGTTTGTTTTTTACATCCCAAAAATACTAATGGCGTACTGATTGAATTGTGTATGGAAAGAAAATAAACTTGCTAACCTTTAGTTTTTTGCTCTTCCTGTCTCTTCTCCTATTGAGTCGGAATTGTACTATACCAACTTTTTCAACGGCAATCTGTGCAGCGATCTGCGAAGCATCTTTTTTATTGAATGCTTTGCCTTCCGCAATATTTCGTCCATCAATCACTGCAGCGATGTAAATAAACGCCGGCCATTTTCAAGTCTTTCATTCAATGTTTCAAATTCAAGCACTTTACCATTTTTATTGGCCCATCCGTAAATTTATTCTTATGATTGATCTCCAGGATTTCCAGGTCGTCCATAAACATGTGCGGAAGAATGATGCAATCGAGCACCCACTTGCTTGTCTTTTTTATATCCATGATCAAGATAAATAGCTCCTACCAAGGCTTCCAGCGTATTACCGAATATCTGGCTCACTTTTAATGAGCCGTCCATTTTATTGTAGAGCGTAATTTTTTTCAGTCCCATTCGAATTGCGATCTCATTCAGTTGCTGGCGGTTGACCATTTTGCTCCGCATTTCTGTCAGAAATCCTTCTTCCTTATAAGGATATCGTTTGAAAAGATAATCAGCGATCAAGGCGCTGAGAACAGCATCACCAAGATATTCAAGCCGTTCATTATTTTCATCTGCACCTTCCCGACGGAACGATGAGTAAGAGCCGTTTTATAAAGAGAAATGATTTCCGGGTTTAAAGCCCAGGATATTTTTAAGCTCCTTTTTAAAAGATGAGCCGGAATGTTTTTTAAAAAAGATTAGTAAAAAAATCCACGAGAGTCAAGCTACGAAAAAAAGTTTACAATTGCCTATGCCTATTAGTTTAACGATTTTAAAATTAACTCCGGAAATTTAGATTACCTAACCGGGGAACTATGAACCATGCAAACATTCATCACTAAGCCTTAAACTTCTTGACGATCACGCAGGCATTATGACCTCCAAAACCAAACGTATTGCTCAATGCCGCATTCACTGTTCGTTGTTGCGCTTTATTAAAAGTAAAGTTCAGTTTGGTGTCCAGTTCCGGATCATCTGTAAAATGATTGATGGTAGGCGGAACGATATCATGTATAACTGCTTGGATACATGGCAATTGCTTCGATCACACCGGCTGCGCCAAGGCAATGGCCGGTCATAGCATTTTGTAGCACTGATATTTAATTTATATGCATGCTCTCCAAAAACATGCAGTAATAGCTTTTACTTCCGCACCATCACCGATGCGGGGTGGAAGTTCCATGAGTATTGATATAATCAATGTCATCCGGTTTCATACCAGCATCATCTAAAGCCGCCAGCATGACATTTTTAGCGCCCAATCCTTCCGGATGCGGGGCTGTGATATGATGTGCATCAGCCGTAGCGCCGCACCGCCATTATTTCGCAATATATTTTTGCTCCCCTTGCTTTTGCATGTTCCAGTTCTTCCAGCACCAGTATGCCGGCTGCTTCGCCCATTACAAATCCATCCCTGTCTTTATCATAAGGACGGCTGGCTGTTTTCGGATCATCATTTCTTTCACTCATTGCTTTCATAGCATTAAAACCACCAACACCTGCTTCACTGATCACAGCTTCGCTGCCCCCGGTAAGAATAATATCTGCTTTTCCCAAGACGGAAAGATTAAATGCCTCCATAATAGCATTGGTACTGCTGGCGCAGGCGCTGACAACAGCAAAATTGGGTCCCCGCAAATTATGCCGCATGCTGATCTGCCCTGCGGCAATATCCAATATCATTTTAGGAATAAAAAAAGGATTGAAACGTGGTGTACCATCTCCTCTTGCAAAATCAGTTACTTCATGCTGAAAAGTGATCAATCCCCCGATACCACTGGCAAATACAACACCTATTCTGTCAGGATTAATATTTTCTTTATTCAATCCTGCATCGCTCATGGCCTGGTCGCTCACCACCAATGCAAATTGGGTAAAGCGATCGATTTTCCTTGCTTCTTTTTTATCGAGGAAATTGAATGGGGTCAAATCCTTTTACTTCGCAGGCAAATTTGGTCCGGAACTTAGAGGCATCAAACTGGGTGATCATATCGGCGCCGGAAACCCCATTGATCAATCCATTCCAATAATCATGAATAGAATTGCCTAATGGGAGTAATGGCTCCCATTCCTGTAACAACAACTCTTTTAATTCCATAATTGTGCCAGATAATTAGTTTATGTAAAGATAAAACCGCCTTCGCTGCAAAATAACAGTCAGAAGGCGGAGTTAAGTTTATTCCATGCATTGCCCGAAGGCTGACATTCATTATCTCTCCAGAGGGATCCATTATTTAGCATGTTCATCCAGGTAAGCAACAGCCTGGCCAACTGTAGTGATGGTTTCAGCCTGCTCATCAGGAATGGAAATATTGAATTCTTTTTCAAATTCCATGATCAGTTCTACGGTATCCAATGAATCGGCGCCCAGATCATTTGTAAAAGAAGCTTCATTGGTTACTTCTGCTTCGTCAACACCTAGTTTGTCAACGATGATCTTTTTAACTCTTGATGCGATGTCTGACATGTCGTATAGATTTTGTTTATAGGCTGCAAAAATATACTTTTTGAATTAATCAGCATCGGAAAGCGTGATTTTTTCCGATTTTGCGTCAATAAACTGAAAACGAGATGATAATAGGCCATCAGAAGAGCATATCACGAGAATAAATAATAATTATAAACGGTTGGCAGTATCATAAGTTCTTTGTAATTTGAAAACATAATCAATCTGTTAATTCCAATGGCGTTGAAAATCATTGATCATGGCACTAATGAATACCAGCAGATGATAAAACTGCGGGAAGATATTTTGCGTAAACCACTTGGCCTGGGTTTTACTCCGGAAGAATTGGAATCAGAAAAAGATAATATGCTTATTGGCTGCTTTTGAAGATGAAGAAATGCTTGGTTGTTGCATGCTGGTGGAAGAAACTGCCCGATACCGTACGACTTCGCCAAATGGCAGTATTGAATGACCTGCAGGGAAAAGGTATCGGTAGGGCATTAATGAATTTTGCAGAGAACCTGGCCCGGGACAGCGGTTATAAGATCATGCGCATGCATGCCCGGAAAAATGCAATCGGCTTTTATGAAAAAATGGGTTATAGAGTAAATGGCGACCAGTTTATTGAAGTAACCATTCCGCATTATGTGATGGAAAAACAGTTGTGAAGCTCCTTTGAAGTTCCTTTTTTACGATCACATTTTTCTTCAATTCTTACTTATATTGATCCAGGGATTAAGATTAAAAATATCCTGATTTGCTTACAGTCTTACAGTTCTTTATCAAAATGATTGTGTCCTTGTTGGCTCTTTGTAAGTAAATTGAGTCGTCATTATATCTTATGATCCTCAGATCAAAACTTCGAATGTTTAGTATCGTATCACCCTCGACATACCAAATGTGAGGAACTATTACATGATCATCATTAAACAATACTACGGTATCGGCTCTTTTTCCATCTTTGAAAACGTAATAAAAACGCGAACATTCCCCATTTTTTTTAAATTTATACCCACTATTAGGGGCGTTTGTCTGTTTTTTATTCAGCATATCCCAAAAGCAATTGGTAAGATTTTTTTCAAGGTTGCTTTTTTTCTGAATACAACCTGTAAAAGCCACAATGAATAATAGCATTATCTTTCGAATCTTCATCACTATTTCTTTCTCTTTATTTTCTCTTTTAATATCTGCCTTAATTCAAATACCTCATCTTTATCCCGGCATCCGCTTTTCGGTACAAGAAAAAAAGACCGGCTATCAAAATATAAATGAAAAAAATGAGGACTTTCGATAAAGTATTTCAGGGAATCCCATGACCATTTTCGTGAGCCTTTCTCATGTGATAGTGTAATACTCTCTGCTTCAAAGTTCATCGTGAAATCATGCTGAAATGTTTGCGCTCTTTTATAGACCATTCCCGGCATGATGAACCAAAAGCTGATCATGAGTACTATCCATAAACTGGATCCCACTAAGAATGCCGTCGGAGTTATTTTACCTAAAGCATAAAGTGTGATAGAAGCTAAAGCAAAAACGTTTACCAATATCAGCATGGTCCTGATCTCGGGACGGCTGATAAAATGATACCGCAACGCCTGTATTACCTGCCTCTTTTCATATTCAAAATGTATGATCATAAATGTTTGCTGTTATCGGGTCTTTTTATAAAGAATTACCATTGCAAACGTAAACCAAATAAAACAGCCTTATTCCCGCTTACTTTGATTTGTTACGATCAAATCAAAATAAAAAAGCCGGTCTTAACAAAAAGACCGGCTCAAACTTTTAAACAAATTATTATTCATTCGATCCCTGACGGGGAATATTAAACTGCCTTAATACCTGGTCATAGGACATGGCCTTTAATTGATCGACAGTATATCCAGCTGCGGGTCCAGTTGCTATACGACCACCCGGTACACCGCCTGGAATTATGATATATCGAAAGTAGTGACCTGCCAAGAACCCAAATCCACCCGTACCGGGAAGAACATTATGGAGAAACACTATTACTCTACCAACAGCAGGCCTGTAATTTACTTCTACAAAATTACCACCGCCTATACCAACATTATATGGTAATGCCTGCGCATTTGCGCCACCGGCAGGAAGAGCAGGGGATGCCGCGAACGTGTGATACACCAAAGTAAGCCCCTGGTCAAGTATAGCCTGTGACATAGATGGCGCCGGAAAATTAGCACGGGATACGGTACCGATTGTTGTTATTGTCGTATCAAACCATCCGGCAGCACCAAAAGTCGTCGGACTAGCCATCCAACCTGAATAAATAACATTAGCAGTTCCGGGAGGGCCTTGAGGACCTGTAGCACCTGCAGCGCCTGCAGCGCCTGCAGCGCCGGGTGAACCGGGAGGACCTTGTGCTCCTTGTGCACCCACAGGACCTTCAGGTCCTTCTTTGGTACAACTAACCGATATAAATGTAATAGCTAAGAGGGAAAGAAAAAGAAGTCTCAACTTTCTCATAACGTTTGTTTTGGCAGTTAAAATAGTTTCTTTTTTAAAAGTAAACGGAAAATTTTGTTTTTCCAAAAGCAATTAAAGGTAGGGGAAAATATTTCAATTGGTTATCGGATTTTTAAAAAATTTCGACATTGCCGGATTTAATCGAACTGTTATATTTGTTGCTTATTCTCTGGAAGAGGCTTTTCGGATAAACCTATATTATGATGCAAAAAACGGCTTTTATTGCAATCGGATTGCTTATGAGTATAGCCATTAATGCCCAGTTTCAAAAGGGAGATAAAATGGCAGGCGTTTCAATCGGTACAGTTTTTTTTAATCACGGAAGCACGGATATTTCTACGTCCATCAGCACGTCTACCACCAGCAATGATAATTTCGGAATATCACTTGACCCATCCATTGGCTGGTTTATTAATAATAATGTGGCCATCGGTATAATGCCGACCGCCGGGTATAATAAACAAAAAATATTAGGTAAATCATCCAGCGGAAGCACATACCTGAAAGACGAAACCAGTCAGTTCAATTTTGGTGTCGGCGGTTTTGCCCGTTATTATTTTAACGGCAATAACAATTTGATGCGTTTTTTTGGACAATACGATCTTTCGTTTGGATTAAACGGAAGTAAAAACAATGGTTATCAATATGAGACATACGGTGTGTATGTTGACAGGTATAACCAAAAATCTTCCGGTGATTTTTTTGCCAAAACCGGCCTGATGTTCGGAGTTTCAAAATTCCTGGCAAATCATCTTTCCCTGGATTTTTATGCAGGATATAAATTTTCCTATATCAATAGCAATCCAAAAGGAACTTTTTTCAGAGACTATTCTGATCCCGGTACAGGTGATATTACTCAGACCATAAATTACGATCAGAAATTTACCGGGCATAATGTAGTCCTCGGTGTGGGACTCCAGGTCTTTCTTTCCAAAAAAAAATAAACCCCTTCTTTTCAGAAAGGGTTATTATTCGTTGATAAGTTATCTAAGTTATTTATTCATCATTTGCTTGGCCTCAATGCTTAAAGTAGCATGGGGAACAGCACGCAAGCGGGCTTTATCAATCAATTTACCGGTAACGCGGCAGATGCCGTACGTTTTATTTTCTATACGCATCATGGCTTTTTCAAGATGATCAATGAATGTGATCTGGCGGCTGGCCATCTGGCTCAGCTGTTCTCTTTCCATACTCACGCTGCCATCTTCCATGGTCATGTAGCGGGCTTCATCCATATCACCACCTTCGTCCCTGCGGGTGATCAATCCCTGGAGGTAAGCCAGTTCTTTTTTAGCTGCATCAAGTTTCTTTGTGATGATCTCTCTGAATTCTGCAAGGTCGGAATCAGCATATCTCATGGTAGGACCGTTGTGTTCGTACATAGGGCTATCTAATACAGATTTAGTGAATTCGGGTTCATATTTTACAGCACTCTTTGTTGTCGTTTTTGGAATAACGACTTTCGTTGGCTTTGGCGGCTCTTTTTTGATCACCGGTTTAGCCTTTGGTTTTATAGAAACTAAAGATTTAGGATCTACTGCACCACCCTTCTTAACTGGCTTTGCCGCAACCGGTGCAGCCGGTTTTGCCTCTGGTTTAGGATGAGGTTTTGCAGCGGGTTTTGCTGCAGGCTTCTTCGCGGGTACAGGTTTTTTAGATGCTGACTTAGCAACAGGTTTCTTTGACACAGGTTTTTCCTTTTTTTTAGGTGCAGCTTTTTTTGCCACGTGTTTTACAAGAGGCTTTTTTGCCGCTTTTTTATGGGCTGTTTTGGCAGCTGGCTTTTTTGGAGCCGGTTTCTTTTTGTTAGCCATACATTTAGCCTTTTTTTGAAACAATCACTTTTAGCGAAATATCATTAATATCAATCCCGATAGCTATCGGGACAGTTCCACCGGGTATTTCAGATACTACTTCAAGCTTATCAGCGAGAATTTCGGCGCAAATATAATCTTTAAACTGAGCCAAAGAATTTTTCATTCCGTTAGCTGCAATTACTTTTACTTCTATCCTGTCAGTGAGTTCAAACCCCTGATCCTTACGGATTTTCTGGATACGATTCACAAATTCGCGGGCATCACCTTCTGCGGCAAGTTCTGGCGTCACGGTTACATCAAGAGCCACAGATAAACTCCCTTTATTCGCCACCGTCCATCCCGGAATATCTTCGCTGCTTATCTCAACTTCGCTAACCTGTAATATTACGGGTTCGCCACCAATTGACAAATTATATTGTCCGTCCTTTTCCAGCCGTGCAATGTCGTCCTGCGTAAATTGTGACAAAAGAGTCGCAACGGCCTTCATTTTGGAACCCAGTTTTTTCCCCAATACAACAAAGTTTGGCTTTATCTTTTTACTGATAAAAGTATTATCCGAATTGAGGTATTCTATCTCTTTCACATTTACTTCAGCCTTTATAAGATCTTCTACTTTTTTTAATTGCTCTTTCATAGCCGGATTCAAAACCGGGATCAAAACCTTTTGCAAAGGCTGCCGCACTTTAATATTCACTTTTTTGCGAAGCGATAATATCAATGAAGATGCATCCTGCGCCAATTGCATTCTTTCTTCCAATAATTCATCAATAGCCGATCCGTTTACCACGGGAAAATCTGCATGATGAACAGACTCTGCCTTAAAGCGGTTTGTAATAGCATTGAGATTTTGAAAAACTACATCGCTGAAAAATGGCGAAACAGGAGCTATCAATCTTACGATCGTCTCCAAACATTCGTATAATGTCTGGTAAGCACATATCTTATCTTGTTCATATTCGCCCTTCCAGAAACGACGCCTGCATAATCTAACATACCAGTTGCTTAAATGTTCATCCACAAAATCCTCAACAACACGGCCAGCCTGCGTAGGTTCATAATCATCCATATATTCATTTACCTTCTTCACGAGGCTATTCAATGAAGAAAGTATCCAACGATCTATCTCCGGCCGGTCTTTAAGTGGTATATATTTTTCTTTAAAACTAAAACCGTCGACATTCGCATAAAGGGCAAAGAACTGGTAGGTATTATATAATGTACCAAAGAACTTCCTTTGCACTTCTTTAATACCGTCGAGGTCAAACTTCATGTTGTCCCATGGTGACGCATTGGTAACGAGATACCATCTTGTGGCATCAGCGCCGAAAGTTTCTATTGTCTTGAACGGATCAACCACGTTACCAAGTCGCTTACTCATCTTATTGCCATTCTTATCGAGTACCAATCCGTTTGATACACAAGTCTTATAAGCCACACTGTCAAAAAGCATGGCCGCAATAGCATGAAGCGTGTAGAACCATCCCCTTGTCTGGTCAACACCCTCAGCTATAAAATCAGCGGGGAAGCTTTGTTTGAATGTTTCTTTATTCTCAAAAGGAAAATGCCATTGGGCATAAGGCATGGCGCCGCTGTCAAACCACACATCAATCAGGTCAGGAATCCGTTTCATCGGTTTGCCTGAATTGCTTACCAATATTATTTCGTCAACATAAGGTTTATGAAGATCTAGATTGTGAGTTGTGAGTTGTGAGTTGTGAGTGCCTAAAGTTTCGTCAGCTTTTTTTGCTTTAGCTTTTAATTCATCTATACTGCCAATACATATTTCTTCCTTTTCATCCTCTGTTTTCCATATTGGTAATGGCGTTCCCCAGAATCTTGAACGGCTAAGATTCCAATCAACCATATTCTCCAGCCAATTGCCGAATCTTCCCTCACCGGTTGATTTCGGTTTCCAGTTGATAGTGTTATTGAGTTGAACCATTCTGTCTTTTACCGCTGTTGTCTTAATGAACCAGGCATCCAAGGGATAATACAAAACCGGTTTATCGGTTCTCCAGCAATGGGGGTAGCTGTGTTCGTATTTCTCAACTTTAAAAGCGCGGTTTTCTTTCTTTAGTTTAACGGCGATATCAACATTTACATCAACGTACTTTGGATCATCTTTATAATTCTTTACATAGCGATTGCTGAACTCACCCAATCCATCTACAAACTTTCCTTGTTTATCAACCATTGTCAATATGCCGATGTCATATTTCTTACCTATCCTATAGTCATCTGCACCAAAAGCGGGGGCTGTGTGAACGATGCCGGTACCATCTTCAGTGGTTACAAAATCACCCAATAAAACTTTAAAGGCATTGGGGTTATCGGTTTTGTTGGCTTCATAAGGAAGTAATTGTTCATAGCTGATGCCTTCCAGTTGTCTTCCCTTGAAGTCTGCAATTATTTTCCAGGGAAGCACCTTTACTTTCTCATTATAACCATTGAAATCGCCATTTTCCCCTTCTGGTTTAAAATACTTTCCTACTAAGGCTTTTGCAAGTATTACATTAATAGGGTCGTGCAAATAAGGATTGAATGTCCTCACCAAAACATAGTCTATATTAGCGCCAACAGTCAATCCTAAGTTTGAAGGAAGCGTCCATGGGGTTGTCGTCCATGCAAGGAAAAACGCCTCACCCCACCCCTCTCCTGTCGGGGAGGGAGCCCTCGCCGAGTCTGAAAAAAGAAATTCGTTTTTTTCACTGCGAATGATTTTGAACATCGCTACACAGCTCGTATCCTTCACGTCTTTATACGTCCCGGGCTGATTCAATTCATGTGAGCTCAATCCTGTTCCTGCTGCCGGTGAGTAAGGTTGAATACTGACACTTTCATAGAGCAATCCTTTTTTATACAACTCACTCAATAACCACCAGAGTGTTTCAATGTATTCATTCTTAAAAGTGATATATGGATCGTTCAGATCAACCCAATAACCCATCTTCATCGTCAGTTCATCCCATTTGTCTTTATATCTCAATACTGCTTCACGGCATTTCTGATTATATTCTTCTACAGATATTTTTTTACCAATATCTTCTTTGGTGATACCTAATTCTTTTTCAACTCCAAGTTCAATGGGTAATCCATGTGTATCCCATCCTCCTTTTCTTTTTACCTGGAAACCCTTCATGGTCTTGTAGCGGCAAACCAGATCCTTTAATGTACGGGAAATAACATGATGAATACCGGGCATGCCATTAGCGCTGGGTGGTCCTTCATAAAATACAAATGGCGTGGCTCCTTCCCGTAATGACACACTTTTTTCAAAAGCATGGCTATCAGCCCATTTGGCTAATATTTCCTGCTCGAAGGCGGGCAAATTCAAACCTGAAAATTCCCTGTATCTGGCTGCCATGCTCAATTTTAAGGGTGCAAAGGTACGGGAAAACAGAGCGAAAAAAGTAAATGAAAAGGTGAAATTGGCATTCTGAAAGAGCATCCTATTAAGACTTTCTGCTCCTGATCCGACTCAGTGTTTCAATCGTCATTCCGAGATAAGATGCGATGTATTTAAGAGGAATGCGATTAGCAAGGTTTGGCTTAGTCTCTAAAAAATGCCGGTATCGTTTGGTTGCGTTGGGTATTCTCGAAATAAAGGCACGTTCTTCAGCATCGCGGTAATACTGCTCCAGCAATTTTCTGCCAACAATATTCACTTCAAGATAATGATCATATAAATACTGCAACGATTCATAAGATGCGACCACAAGGTCGCAATGCTCGATGGCCTGGATATTTTCCAAAGATGGCTCCTGCAGGCTAAGGCCGCGGATTGAAGTTACCATTTCATTCTCTGCTGTGATCCAGGTAGTCACTTCTTTTGACCCTTCTTTTATATAACCCCTGATTGCGCCTTTCCGGATAAAATAAAGATGTTTGCAAGTTTCCCCGGCTTTTAACAAAAAGCTTCCCCTTTTAACCTGCTGCGGAAATGAATACTGGTTGATATAGTTTGTGGCTTCGGGGCTAACAGGATGAACATAATTGACAAAAGCTGCCAATGGTGAATGACCTCCTTCTTTTTCCCAATGTTCTCCCGCTCTCTTTTTCATTGTATGTATTAAAAACTCCTAAGTGGTAAATTTATTTATCAAAAAAATAAAAACCTCCATTTACCGGAGGCATTTATTAACAGGCTTCAATAAAATCTCTTTATTGCTTCTGGACAACCGATTGATCATGATCTATATTTTTCTCTAATATTATCTTAATCCGGCTATCAATATCCGCATTCTTCACTTTTCCTGCTGCAACCTCTGCCGCCAGGTCATTCAGGTATTGATACAATGGTTTGCCATCTATCTTATCTTTCAATGCTACAGAAGAATGAGTGGAAAGATAGCCGGCCCATGCATCTCTTACTTTTGCCCAATAGGCTTCATTTTTTTTCCAGAAAGCTTTTGCCGCAGCGCATTTACTGTCATCCGTTTTTTTATACGTATTAATGCCCTTTTCTTCCACCAGCAACTTATCTGTTCCTTTATTGCGTATTATTTTCTGGTTGTCCTGGTCATGTATCCATCCTTCGCCGGTTAAAATAATCCGGTTGGTCCTTTGTAAAATATTATAATCGTCACGAACGGTGTATTCACGACGAGGCAATGGAGCATCTGCCGTATTTTGCCAAAAAGTTTTACTATCCGTATTTATCCATTCACTGACGCCCTGGTACCGGGGAGCATCGCTGACCTCCCATACCGACTGCGTCCATTTACCTTTTACCTGTTCCGGCTTTAATAGTTCTTTCGTCCATGTTTTATCGCCCTTATATTTCCAGATCACCGGATTTTCATACGTCCAGTCCTCCCGCCAGTGCTTAATGATCATTGAGTCGGTAATGATGAGCAAATGTTGCAGGACCATTTTTCTATCGCTTACTTCCACAGGGAGTATTAACTCAAGGCCACTACTAATTTCATCACGTGCATGATATTTATAAGCTGGATCCGGAGAAAATGTCTCAGCATATTTGAATTCAACATCATAACATCCGCAAAGTTTTTCGATGTTCTGTTTTCCTTTTACTAACTGTGCATGCAGAGATGTACATATAACTGCTACGAAGGCTAAACCTGCTATTCTTTTCATTTCTTCTTACAATTTGCTGACAAAGCAACAGCAGATCGACAACTAAAGCTTACGCTATCAGTAAAAGGAATTTACGAAAAAAGAAAAAGCTATTCCGGTAAACCGAATTAGCCTTGTCACGAATTTTTTTTACTAAAAGTTAACTGTTCCGTTTGATTGGTAGACAAATCTTACTTTATAATCAATCTTGTCTGGAACCATTCCTGAAAAAGGCTCATAATTGGCTTCTAATATTTCCATTTTAGCAAAGTGATTATCCGCTGTGCGAAAAATAAACACTTTACCGGGGATCGGATTAAAAGAATGTGTAGTGATATTATAATTATACCAACTGCCATCTTTTATAGCCAACTTAGTTGCTGAAGTATCATAAGCATATCCCGAAGCAGGTGCAGAAGCGATATTATCAAATACACCATCCTGCATAATAACACCCGCATTGCCTGGCCCGCTGGCATTGCTATTGACAAGAAAAGTAGTAAGTCTCAAACCAAAGTCCCATTTATTGGTAGCTGAATCAATATTATTCACAGGGCCGTTCTTGAAACTGAAAAAAGAATAGGGGCTGGAGGTACTGAAATTAACTACAACGGTGGCAGTCTCAGCCGTTACAGGCTGGCTGGTGACTTCATCTTTTGCACAAGAGGTTAAAAGGATGCCGGTCAATAATGTCATTGTCACCGGGGGAATGAATTTCCATTTCATAATTTCTATTGTTTATTTTTTTTAATAACTGAATACATGATTGAAATATAGGGCTGGATACCAGGCAAGCCGGGCAGATTGTTCCTGTCTTTATAATTCAAAAAATTGTCAATGCCTGCCTGGAAGCGAAATTGGTTGATAGTTTTCGTGGCTGAAAAATTAGCCATCAAAAATCCTTTGGCAAATTCATCGCTGCGATTAATGATACCATTGCCATCTTTATCAGTAGTGCCCCAACGGCTCCGATAAATTCCACGAACAGAAGCGGACCATCCGCGGGCCGGGTCTTCATAAAAAAATTTCAGGTTAGCCATGTGGGCAGAACGATTGGGCAACCCGGCATAGTCACTTCTTGGAACAAGTGATACCTGGCTTGTTTGAAGATCGCGGGTATAAACCTTTCCGTCCCTGATATTCCGGAGATCAGCCTTGTCAGCCGTCACGAGAAATTGGTAGCCTCCTTGCACCTGGAGGTTTTTACAAATGCTATATCGTGCATTGAGTTCAACACCCTCAGTAAATGCTTCCTTCACATTAAAATAACTGAAGACCGGCGCATTGTTGCTGCGATAGGCGATCACATCAACGATGATCAGGTTCTCAATATCGTTACGGAAAAAATTAGCTGATACATTAAGTTTTTCATTTACTGCATAATTAAATCCCGCGTTAAGGCCACTTGATACCTCCGGGTTTAATAATGCAATCTGATAGGCTCTTGGTAATATTTCATTAATTGTTCCGGCTTGTTTTTGCTGCTGCAGTTGCCCGATCGTTACTTCATTTGCGCCATATATTACATAACCACCGGCTGCATTATTCGTGAAATTCAAAAACAATTGCCTGAAGTCAGGTGCTTTGAAACCGGCGCCGTACGAAGCATTCACACGAAACTTACTGCTGAACTTATATTGCGCTGCCAGCTTTGGACTTAATTTTGACTTATAAGCTGAATTATCATCATAACGAATTCCACCGATAACCGTGATTTGATCCAGCGGTTTCCATTCATTTTGCAAAAAAACATACCTGGTATCGTTACCTTTTTTCCCTGCGTATCTCGTTGTATTTAATCTTTCCGAAACAAGACCGCCACCAGCACTCAATACATTATGACTTTCCCATTTTATGTCTGTCTGGTCTTCGACCCGGTAAAAATTCTGCTGGAAAAAATCATAATAGTAAGGCGATTTATTTACCTGGTTCACAAGGTTCTGTTCAAACTGGTATCGGCTGAAATAAAAACGCAGCGACGATCTTACTTTATCTGAAAATTGCTGCATTATAACCGGGTTCAGATTCATATCCTTTACTTTCCCATTACCCGTTATATTAATTGCATTGCCGGAAGAAGGATCAATAGCCTGGAAAAAATTAGTTTGCAATTCATTAAAATATCTTGCAGACAAACTGATCTTTGTTTTTTCTGAAGGCTGATAAAAAGTTCTTATTTGCCCCGTGTAATTATGCCACGGGTCCACTGTCTTTCCGATGATCGTTTTGTCGAGGTCATACCCATCGGAGCTATTACGGTTTCCAAAAAGTTTTATGCCGAAATTGTCTTTATGTATCGCGGCAGTGATATTTGCATCTGCGCTGTTAAATCTTCCGTAACGGATACCTGCATCAATTCGATTTTGTTTTGCCTGCTCAGTAATGATATTGATCACACCACCCATCGCCTCGCTGCCGTATAAACTGGAAGAAGGCCCTTTGACTATCTCGATCTTTTTAATATTTGCTACGGCAAGTCTTGACAGATCAAGTACACCTCCATTGCGGCCGATAACCGGTTCGCCATCTAATAATATCAACGTATAATCCGGCGAAAGTCCCTGTATCTGCACACCATTTCCAAACACACCACCGCCGACACTACTCGTAGTACCGCCGCTTGTGATAAATAACCCTGTTTGCTCCTGCAGCACATCAGTCAGACGCAATGAGCCGCTTTGCTGTATAATTTTATTGCTGATAAGTTGAGTGGGCACGGCCACGTTGCTAAGTTTCCGTTCTGTTCGTGTAGCTGTTATCACTACTTCATCCATCTGCCTGAAGTGACTGCTGTCTTCCTCCCGCTGAGACGGGACAAGTTGCGCGGAAATACCGTGAACTGAAAAAACAACTGCGATGATCAAATAAAACTTTCTCATAATCTTTTATTCCGGTTGCAAATGTTATCCGGGAATTGATAAGTTTTATCATGCAATTGTCAAGAAGATCAACATTGAAATTGTTTTACAAACAAGTGACATCAATATGCAAATCAATCATCGAATGAACTGACGAAGGTCATGTATTAAGAAAGTTGTGATCGCCTGATGTTATATCAATCATGCAGGCGGATGAGTAAGATCATGCGCATTTCCGATAACAGAAAAAAAAATTACGCAAACAGAAATTATCAAGAGGCAGCATGCAGGTGATGGCAAAAATTTATTAAAGCGATCATTCATCTATCCATTTCATTCTTTCTTCCAAAGGAAGTCTTTTTGCGCCGGTAGAAGGAAGAGCAACATGGCCGATATAAAAAAAACCGATGAGTTTATCTTCTTCACTGAGATCAAAAAAGACTTTTGCTTTTTCTTTGTAGGTCACACCGCCGGTGGTAAGATATCCACCGAGACCATAAGCAGTAAGTGATAAATAAATATTTTCTATGGCGCAGGCTACGGCGATTATATCTTCTATCTCCGGAATTTTTTTTGTCATGGTGCGTTTCATCCCGATAGCAACAATGTGCGAAGCTTTCAAAGGGTTTTGCTGTAGTTTAGTGTAGGTTGCTTCTTTAAAATTTTCTCCGGCCTCCTGTTTATATAATTCACTCTGAAAACTCGCAAATTTCTTCAATCCTTCTCCGGTAAATACAGTGAACCGCCATGGTTCCGACTTACCATGATCCGGCGCACAGGTCGCATTTGTCAGTATTTCCTTAATGATATTATCATCTATTTTTTTTCCAGCCTCAAGCTGATCGGGAAAAACAGAGCGGCGACTACGGGCTAGTTGATTGAAGAATTCAGCATTATTCATCTTCGATATTAAATTATTTAAAAAAATAGAAAGTACGTAAAGCCGTGAAGGTAGTCATTAACGAAACAGCAGCTCACAGGGTTTCAATCCTGTATGTTTTTTAAAAGCAGTAGAAAAATGCGAAATAGAAGAATAACCGAGCAGCATGGAAACATCGGTTACGCTTAATCCCTTTTCATAAAGAAGATATCTGGCATGCTCCATACGCTGGCTCTGGTAAAAATCAAAGATGGTGGTGCCGAACATTTCCTTGAATCCTTTTTTCAGGTAACATTCATTGATGGCGACTTTACGGCTTAGTTCTTTAATGGTGATTGGTTCGCCGATATGCTGTATAAGTATTTCTCTTGCTTTCACGATCTTCTCCCTGTCAGCTTCATTAGCGAGGAATTTACAGTTAATAACATCAATTTCTTTTTCCCCGATCATACAATCCAGACTATACAATAACAGCATTTGTATCTGGGCATTGATATAAATATTTTCCAGGCTGTCGGTATAGTTGTGATTCAGTAATGCTTCAATCACCATTCTTGTTTTGCCGCAAAGAGGTAAGTATTTTGGTAAAAGAAGAAACATGTTTAAAATTCAGTATATCCTCGCTAAATGTATCTGTTGCATTCCTTGGTTTCACAAACTGTGATAAATGTGCCGGCGAAAACTTAAAACTCAACACATCAGCGCTATTTACTTTTCGGTGCAATTTTTTGAAAGTCCTGAACTGACACATATTGCATTCGGTATCCTTCTGCCTGCAATAAATATTACCCGCATACACAAAATTTCAATTCAAGATAATTCTCCCGCTGATCGTTCGGTTCATAATGATATACCATCATTCCTGTATCCTCAATACTCCATTGCGGATTATGAAGATATCTCCTTACCGTATAATGAACAGAACCGGGCATTTGCTGTTGCCTTTCATGCAACAAGGCCATCTGTTCCTGCATCGGCGGTTTGTTTATAGGCCAATGCTAATATATCGGGAGTAATTATGCATGGTGAAGTACAAATTTACAGATGTATCGCTGATTTTCAGCAATGAAGTTCATAACTACTGATTTTTAACAAGCTATATCTAAAAAAAGTTCCTTTTTTAACCGTAACAATTACCTTTGCACGGTCACGTTAAAAACGTGGCTTTTTTGTAAAACACTGATGATTCATCCGCATACATACATTCATCCAAATGCGCGACTGGCTACCAATGTGAAAGTGGATCCCGTTCACCGTTATCCACCAGGATGTGGAGATAGGGGACGGTACCTGGATAGGCTCCAATGTCACGATCATGGAAGGCGCACGGATCGGGAAGAATTGCAGGATGTTTCCCGGCGCAGTGATCGCTGCCATTCCGCAGGACCTGAAATTTCAGGGTGAATATTCCAATGTATTTATTGGCGATGGCACTACCATCCGTGAATTTGTAACGGTAAATCGCGGTACAAAGGACAAGAGATAAAACAGTCTATTGGCAAAAATTGCCTTATCATGGCTTATTGCCATTTTGCCCATGATTGCATTGTCGGAGATAATTGCATCATCAGCAACAATACCCAGGTGGCAGGTCATGTTACTATCGGTGATTGGGCGATCATCGGGGGCATGTGCGCTGTACACCAGTTTGTAAATATCGGGCAACATGCTTTTCTCAGCGGCGGCTCCTTGGTTGGCAAAGATGTACCTCCTTATATTAAGGCCGCACGTAGTCCTCTTAGTTATGCCGGTGTAAATTCTATCGGGTTAAAACGGAGGGGCTTTAGCATTGAGCGAATCAATCATATTCTCGATATCTACCGCATCATATATAATAAAGGAAAAAATACCAGCCAGGCTGTAGAATATATTGAAGAAGAAATGCCTGCTACCGACGAACGGGATGAGATATTAACTTTTATCCGTGAAAGCGGAAGAGGTATCATCAAACGATTTACCAAAGGCAACGGCGATGACGATCTCCCTATCTGATGCCGGCAAGCGATTCAACCGCGAATGGATATTCCGCCATTTAACTTACACATTTGAAGAAGGACATTCTTATGCTATCATCGGGCCGAATGGTTCGGGTAAGAGTACATTGCTTCAGGCCATCAGTGGTTCGATGCATATTAATGAAGGAAGTATTCAGTTTGCAGTTGGCAGTATGCAGTTAGCAGTCGGGAGTCAGGAGTCGGGAGTCGGGAGTGAAAAGTCAAAAGTAAAAAGTAAAAAATTGAACTTACCTCCTGAAGAGTTTTATAATCATGTTTCGATATGTGCCCCGTACCTTGAAGTAATCGAAGAAATGACGCTGAAAGAATTTTTACATTTTCATCATGGGTTTAAACCTTTTTTGCCGGGACTTTCTATCAATCATATCATTTCATCGGTTGGTTTGGAAAAAGCGGTGGACAAACAGATACGATATTATTCTTCGGGCATGAAGCAAAGAGTAAAGCTGGCGCAATGCATCTTTTCTGATGTGCCTGTTGTTTTGCTGGACGAGCCTTGTACTAACCTTGATGCAGCAGGTATTGAACTGTATCATCGGTTGATAAATGAATATTGTAAAGATCGCTTAGTGATTGTAAGCAGTAATGACGAGGTGGAGTATAGGTTTTGTGAAGAGAGGATTAATATCAGTGATTATAAGAACTAATATGGTAAAAAGTAAATTCAGTTTTTACACTTACTCAACTTTCTTCTTCATTATAGCATTTTCTTTATCGTCTGTTTTTCTAATTTCAAGATTTTATACAGACACAAAAGCACATGCTGATAAACTATCTTCCTATGTTGTCGCTACGACGATTATTTTGCCTTTATCGATACTATTCTTTTATATTATGGCGAAAAGAAGTTTTGTGATTCGGATTAGCCAGCAGGCTATTCAATTAAATAGCTTTTTTAAAAAGTTAGTAATCCAGTTTCCGGAAATTGATTCAATCAATCTCTTTGCAAAAAAAGATTTGTATTGGACAACCGGTTCTACCACAATTGTTATTTGCATAAATCTTCAAAATGGAAAGAAAATTATTATAGCCGATCCGCTTTACACCAACATTTATACTATTAAGCAATATTTGTATGAAAATTTTAAAGAAAAAATAGTTCCCTTCAGGATCAAGAACTCATATACTACAATTAAAATGAGTTTGGAAACTGATTCTGAAAAATTTTCCGGCTCATTTGTAAACATCCGTTCAATTGCTTTTTTTAGCATTGTTATCATTTTTGGTGTGATGATACTAAAATCAGGCGGTTTTCAATGGAGTCACCTTGGTTTTATTTTCATGATTATTGTATCTTTTTTCGGGTTTGGCTTGCAGCTTAATTACTTTGTTGTTTCTAATCAAAGATTGATAGTAAAAAATCATTTCCTATTCTGGACAAATAGAGTATATGATATTAACGATATAATTGAAGTTGATTTTGAAAGTCCCTATAGACGTTCTGATGCATTAAGAATTACCACTAATAATTTTAAATCCAGATTATTCTCAGGGGGAAGTCTCAGAAACAAGCATTGGATCGCTTTAAAGGAAAAATTAATACAGCTTAACGTTTATTTTGTCACGTAATATTTGTTATAAACGGTAGAAAAATTGTTTCTTGTTTTCATAATTTACTTCTGTGAAACCTCAAACCCCACACACCCAATTCTCCCTCTGGCGAAGCGAATCTTTGTTCAATATAGATTTTGCTTCTTATTCACTTTCGCATCACCATTTTTCAAGACATTTTCATGATCACTATGTGGTCGAACTGGTGATAAATGGAGTGGATAGTTTTTATTGCGATGGTAAAAATTATACAGCGCAGAATGATCAATTAGTCCTCATCAATCCAGGTGAAGTGCATACCGGCAATACTGTTTCAGACACTCCTCTTCAGTACTACAGTTTATACCCCGATAAAAAAGCATTGCAACAGGTAGCCGCTTCGCTGAATATTTCAATTCCAAAAGACTTTTGCTTTCAACGATCATTAATTGATCAACCTTCATTAACGAAAAAGTTTAAACTTCTTTTTGATTCATTCAATTCAAAAAAAGATGTGCTTCAGCAGGAAATTTTTTTTGAATGTATGTATGAGCTTTTGCAACCTGTCAATGGTAATAATTATAAACAATTGTCATCACATCAAAAAGATCAGCGGATTCAATCAGTTATTGATTTTATCCGCACTCATTATAAAGACGACATTTCTTTGCAGCAACTTGCTGACCTGGCAAGGTTAAATCCTTTTCACCTGGTTCGACTGTTTAAAAAGTCAGTCGGTGTATCTCCTTATGATTACCTGCTGATCGTGAGGGCCGAACATGCCAAACAACTGCTCCGCAATGGGCTTAAAGTAAAAGACGCCGCTGCTGATGCCGGGTTTTACGACTCATCGCATTTTAACCGGATGTTTTACAAAATTGCCGGAACGTCACCGAAGTCTTTCCGCTCATCTAAAAGTCAATATCGTACAAATTTCGCTGTATAATATTGTGTTGCTTTGTCAAAAAAGAACCATGACACAGAAATCCCTTTTTTGTATTGCCAGCCTTCTTATGTTTGCTTTTGCCGCGCAGGCGCAACAGATGTATAATGAGATCACTCTCCCGGAACTGATGAAGAAAAAAAAGGATGGTGATAAGAACATGCTGATCGTTGACGTAAGGACCAAGGGTGAATACCTCGACAGTTTTACGTGGGGAAGGTCTTCCAATATCGGGCGGATCAAAGATGCCATCAGCGTGACATTGCAGGACCTGCGGCAAAAACCTGACAGCGCCATTAAACTATTGGATGCTTACCGTGATAAAGATATTTACCTGATATGCTCACATAGCTACCGCAGCCGCTCGGCATCAAGAATATTACTGAACAATGGTTTTACGCACGTCAACAATGTGCAGGGCGGAATGACGGAATGGTATCGCCGGTATGATGAGCTTTCACCCTACATGAATGAGTTTCTTGAAAAAGGAACTATTTACCAGAACATGGCGCCTTCTCAATTTCTGAATGCATTGCAAACCGGGAAAAACCCATTGATCTTTGGCATTCAAAGTAATCCAAGATTTTGGTGGGACAGTGCTAACATTCAATTCTATCACTATTATCCCATGATCAGGAATACGATGTTTTTTAATTATGCCGACTCCATGAAAATATGGGACGAAGTACAAAAAGCAAAAGGGCGACCGATCGTATTTTTCAATACTGTGAATAACGGGGCTGCTGAAATGGCTGATTGGCTCGCCAGGAAAGGCATTCCAAATATTTCTTACCTGGTCGGTGGTGATAATTTATTTTATGAATACGTTTCGAACAAGCAAATGCCCGCTAAGACAGACCCGCTATTTAAAATGCAAAGCGCCATTCACTTTATCACACCCGTTAATTATTGCGCAATGACCGGTAATAAAAACGTGCAGTTGATTGATACACGTCATGATAGTCTTTTCAACAAAATAAATGAGGGCGTTAAACATGATTATAAACACCTGAAGAATTCAATCAATTTTTTTGCAGGCAAAGGCCAGGAGCAATTTGAAAAAGAGTTTCCGGATAAAAAGAAAGAATATGTTTTTATTTCGGATGACTATGATACACTTGAACTCGCTGATGCGTTAACAAAGAAAGGATACAAAATTTCCTGGTTGACCGGTGGCTTTGATCGCTGGGAGTGGTATATGAATAATGTGGAAGATTTTAAATGCAATGATATGCTGGTTGAAAAATAGATCGGTACAAAAGAATAAGAATTGATCTGTTGACTGGTCATAAAGAGATAAACCGCTCTTTATACCTGCTTCGTTAATGCAGTTTACTCAGATCAACTTTATCTTCACTACCTGTATTATTTTTCTTCTTCTTTCCTCTTACAAATAATATAAATGGAATACAGAGAAGGAACATTACACCCAGGTACAAAAACACATCCATGTAGCTGAGAACGGCTGCCTGTTTCGTTACTGAAAGATCCATCACTTTTACAGCGGTTTGCTTTGCAGTAAATGGATCTATGCCCCTTGAAGCGAGACCATGTTGTAATGCAGACAATTTATTCTGAACGACAGGATCGTTCACGTCCAGGTTTGCCACCAAATTACTGCGATGAAGCATATTTTTTCTCGACATGAAAGTAATAATGACGGCTACGCCAAATGATCCGCCCAGTTGACGCATCATTCCGGTAAATGCCGCACCATCGCCGATCTCTCTTCCCTTGAGTGTACTTAATGATAAGGTGGTGATCGGAATAAACAGGCTTGCCATAGCAAATCCGCGCAGTATAAGCATCCAGAAAAAATTCTCCTCGCCTGTATTGGGAGTTAATATATTATAGCCCCACATACAGAAAAAGAAAAATGAAAGCATCCCCAGTGCAACAAGGTATTGTTGTTTTACTCCTCTTTGCAGCAACTGGCCAATAATGGGCATCACTACAACAGTCGTCAGCGCAGCCGGAATGAACAACAGCCCCGCCTGTGTTGCCGTCCAACCCAGTATAGTTTGTGTGTACAAGGGAATAATAAAAGTTGAACCGTATAAACCAAATCCAAGAATAAAAGACAATATGGTGCCTACCCTCAGATTCCCGTTCTTCAAAACTCTCAATTGGACGACAGGGTTTCGAAACGTCATCTCTCTCCAGACAAAAAAGAATGCGCCCAATATGCCGATAACGGTGAGAACAATGATCACATTACTCGTGTACCAATCTTCTTCCTGCCCTTTTTCCAAAATGTATTGCAGTGAGCCGACAAATACCGCTAATAAACCAATGCCCGCCCAGTCAATATCTCTTACATGACTTTTTTCTGAATATTTGGGACTTCGTACAAACTGGAGAGTAAGTAAGGTTGCAATAATGCCGATAGGAATATTAATATAAAAGATAAGCGGCCATCCCGCATGATCAGTAATAAATCCACCTAATGGCGGACCAATCGTAGGGCCAATAATTACACCCATACCGTAGATCGCCTGGGCCATACCCCTTTTTTCCAGCGGATAACTTTCGGTGATGATTGTTTGCGACGTCACCAATAGAGCACCGCCGCCAATTCCCTGGAGGAAACGAAAAATCGTCAATTCAGTAATAGACGTGGAATTACCGCAAAGAAATGAACAGATAGTAAACAGAACGATGGACGCGGCGAAATAATTACGTCTTCCGAATTGCGCCGACAACCAACTTGTCATCGGAATGATGATTACATTCCCAATTGCATACGCTGTGACCACCCATCCTATTTCACTCGTCGTGGCGCCAAGATTTCCCTGCATATGACTTAAGGATACATTGACAATAGTTGTATCAATGATCTCCAGTAATGCGCATACAATAGCAGTGACCGTGATGATCACTCTCCTTGATCCGTATTCGACTAATGAACCTGCCTGTACCATATTATTTTATTTACCCAACTGCTGTACTACTATCACCTTGTGTTGCGTCGCACTCTTCGGGGTTCAGTTCGCTTATCAACTTTCTAGTGAATGGTCCGTCATGAATGTTTAGAAGAAATATCAGCGTTGATAAATTATTCACCCTTCCCAACTCACCTCTCTCGCTATTAATCTAGATGAACGTCGACAAAAACATTCATACCAGGGCGTAGCTTTTTTACAAGCGAATCAGCCGCATCGGTGAATTCAATTTTGACCGGCAATCGCTGAACCACTTTTACAAAATTCCCGGTCGCGTTGTCGGGAGGAAGCAGGGCGAATGTTGCACCGGTAGCTGGTGAAAAGGACGCCAGCTTTGCGTCAAATTTATGCCCGGGGTATGCATCAACTTTTACAATTACGCGTTGCCCTTCTTTCATCTTGTCCAGTTGTGTTTCTTTGAAATTAGCGATCACCCATACATTCTCACTATGCACTACGCTGAATAAGGGCTGACCGGCCTGCACAAACTGGCCCGGCTGCACACTTACTTTTGATACCAACCCATCTTGCGGCGCTGTTATCACGGTGTATGAAAGACTCAGTTTAGCGGCATCAATATCCACCTGCCGCTGGTGAATGGTCGCATCCGCTACTTTGATCTGCGATGCTGTTGCATTGCTTTGCACCGAAACGGCATTGGTTTGTTGCTGCGCCTGTTTCTTTTGTTCTTCTAAAATCGCTAATTGTTTTTCCGCAGTTTGCTTAGCTGCTAGTGCCTGCTCAAATTGTTGTTGCGTGATCGAATGATCTTTGATCAGGTTTGCATAACGATCATAATCCTGGGAAGAGCGCCATAAGGATACCTTAGCGGCATCTATCTGCGCATCTATTGTTCCAATAGAAGCCTGTGATGTTGCAATATTTGCCCGGGCAGCAGAAGTAGTTGCCCTGGCGGAAGTAAGGGAACTTTGCGCGATCTGCAAAGCTGCTTCAGCCTGCTCCAGCCTGATCACGTAATCCCGATCGTCGAGTATTAATAATGTATCACCCTTTTTGACATGCTGATTATCGCTGACCCTGACATCGGTTATATAACCGGGAACACGAGGTATCACGGGGCTGATATCTCCGCTTACCTGTGCATCATCTGTATCTTCATGATGAAGACTGTGCAGGTATTTCGATATACCGAACCAACTGCCACCCACCACCAGAATAGCGAGTATAATAATAAAGACGGGGTTCCTTTTCTTTTTTGTTTCTTTTGCTTTCGTTTCCATGCTCAATTCAATTATAAGTTTTGATTTATTTTTTTAATTCAGCGCTCAGGATGCCCGCTGTCTGCAATAATCTGTGATAGGCGACAAAGGCATCGGCCCTTGCCAGCGTATAACTAAGCCTTGCCTGTAATTGTGCTACATCGGCATCTATCAGTTCGGTTGTTGTAGCAAGGCTGTTATCAAATTTATTTTTTATGATACGGTAATTTTCCTGCGCCTGCTCCACCGCTTTCAAATACACTTCTATCTTTTTTCGATAGCTTAATAAGGCCAGGTAACTTTTATTCACTTCCAACCGGATATTATCATCTGTCATAGACTCGCTCAATATCAACTGTTTTACTTTCGCTTCCGCCTGCTTCACTTTTGATTTATTTTTCCAGAGCGAACCGATATTGTAGGAAATACCTATACCGATGTCCATTGCATTTGTAACGGAAAAAACATTCGGCACATCAGCAGCTATATAACCACCCGTCAGGGCAATGCCGGGATACAATTCACTTTTAACTGACTTCACACCGGATTCAGCAGCCTTCTTCCTGTAGTCTATTGCAGCCATGTCCTTCCTGCTGTTCAACGCCGCCTGTATATAGTCATCAAGTTGCCGGCTGTCCATTTTTCTTTCGATACCTGTTGTATCCGGCACCAATTGAGTTGTTGCAGGAAGTCCAAGCATCAGGTCCATATTTATATTTGCGAGTTGCAGGTTGTTTTCCGCATCCAGCAAATTGAGTTCAACATTGGACGTTTGCAGTTGCGCTTTTAAAAAATCATTCCGGGCCAGTAATCCACTAGCCTCCATATTACCAAGATCCTTTTCCCGGTGCCGTGATTGTGCCAGGTTTTCTTTGACCAGGCCCACTGCTGTTTTTGCTTTAAAAAGGTTGGCAAAAGCTTCTATCGTATTTTGAATCACTGCTTCTTTATCATTTTCTGCATCTAATTTTTCCGCCTGTTCAAGAAACCTGGATGATTCAATACCATAACGAATGCGCCCACCACTATAAATAGGTAAAGAAACATTCAGTAATCCATACATGGCTTGTGAGACCTGGGGTGGTTCACCACTGCCTCCCCCGTTATTGCTTTTTGTTTTCAGATCAAAATTGGCGCTGTTTAACCGCAGGTAAGAGCCCGATATTTTTGCATCGGGAAGTTTTTTCTCCATTGCTTCTTTCACTGCGGCGGTAGCTTCTTCAATTTTTGCGTGGCTGATCTTTAATTGCTTACTGTTCTGGATAGTCAGATCAATTGCCTCATTCAATGTAAGCGTTTTCTTTTCCTGTGCCCGGACCTGTAATAACCCAAGCATGAAAAAAATGACCAGGGGTACTTTCAGTTTATTCCTCATTTGTCAGTATTGCTTTAAATAATTTTTTTAAATGTTGGCTCAATTTCTTTTTTATATGTTTCTGAAACTCTTCTTCTGTTAACGACTGAAGATTATTGATCTCCCTGTAATAATATTGAGTAGCAACCATCGTATTTGTCGTGCCCACCAGTGTCGCCATCATCAACGGTATATCAATATTTTTTTTGAATTCGCCTTTCTTTTGTCCCTCATGGATAAGTCTGGAGATCAGTTCCTGGTTCCTTTTTTTCATTTCAAATATGAGCTTTGCCGTGATGCCGGTATGGTTGACGACCTGCTCCCGTGCCATAATACGCGAAAAGCATTGCTGTTTCATGATCTTCTCGATATAGTGATCGATCAGCGTATTCATCTTTTCAGTAACAGAAAGATCTTTATCCTCTATCATGCTCTCCAGTTTCAGCTTCAGGTGTTCACCCCGGTAACCGAATAATGCCTCCAGCAATTTATCTTTTGACCCAAAGTAATAAGAGATCATCGCCAGGTTCACATGTGCTTTCTCAGCGATATCCCGAACGGAAGTGCCGTTAAATCCTTTTTCTGCAAAAAGCATTTCTGCGGTTTCCATGATCTGCACTTGTTTATCGCTGTATTCCATTTCGGTTTTTATAAAAAGGGCAAAATTAAACAAATGTTTGATTTAAACAACTGTTTAATTATTTTTTTAAAAAAAATTCCGGAAAGGATAAAAAACAATTGTTAGTGAAAGAGAGGTAAATGAATGTTTCTCAACGCTGGCTTGCTATCAGTAAATTCAGGTCGGTGTATTTCAGATCGAAGCGTTCGCTAAGATAGAAGTTGGTTAACGCTCCTTTGAAAAGATAGATACCGCTGCGAAGATGCACACGGTGCCATACAAGGTTTTCAAAACCACCTTCATCACCGGCCTCGAGCAACAAAGGCATCAATACATTACTGATCGCCTGCGAAGCAGTGCGGGAAAAGCCGGAAGGAATATTGGGAACGCAATAATGTATCACGCCATATTTCATAAAGATGGGATGCTCATGGGATGTGATCTCGGAAGTTTCAAAACAACCGCCACGGTCAATACTTACATCAATGACAACAGAACCCGGCCGCATATTACTTACCATTTCTTCCGTCACTACCATCGGTGTTCTTCCCGTTTCAGAACCCAAAGCGCCAACTGCCACTTCACATGTCTTTAATTGCTTGGCCAGCATCCTTGGCTCTATCACCGATGTCCATAAACGATGGCCGATATTATTCTGCAATCTTTTTAAGCGATAAACGCTGTTATCAAAAACTTTCACGGATGCTCCTAATGCCAATGCAGCCCTTGCCGCATACTCTCCTACTATCCCGGCGCCGATGATGATAACTTTTGTCGGGGCAATCCCTGATATACCGCCTAATAAAACTCCCTTACCATGATTAGCCGAACTCAAATACTGAGCAGCTATCAGCATCACTGCGCTTCCTGCAATTTCACTCATGCTGCGTACGATGGGATAGGAATCACTATCGTCTTTGAGATTCTCAAATGAAATAGCCGTGATCTTTTTTTCCATCATCTTCTCCAACAACTCCGCTTTTAATACAGAAAGATGAATGGGAGAAATAATGACCTGCCCATGCTGAAGCAGCGGAAGATCTTCATCGATCACGGGTGCACTTTTCACCAATATGGGAGATTTGAAAACCTCGGCACGATCATAAACTATTTTAGCACCGGCTTCACTATAATCTTTATCCCGGTAATGAGAAGCTTCACCTGCATTATGTTCTATCATCACACTATGACCATTGCTCATCAGCACGCTTACGGCGTCGGGCGTTAATGCAATACGATTTTCCTGGAAAGCGATCTCTTTGGGTATGCCGATCATCATCCCTTGCGCCTTTGGCTTTATATCCAGCGTTTCTTCTAAGGTCTCATAGCTGAAGGAAGTACTTATTTTCGGCTTTTGCTGGGCCATGCAAAGTTTAAGTTTTATTATACCAGCGGTAGTAACACGGATGAACTTCGTTGCGACGCTCCGTTTAGGGTTCTGTCCGCTATGGAGCTGAATCCTGAGTGCCTGTCTTCTGTCCTAACTGCTGATTCTCAAAATTAGTTTATTTTATCATCCATCCGCAAATTCCAGTATGTATCCTTTTGAATTTTGCCACGGATGCACGGAAGTTCAGAAATAAGGCTTTACTATGATTCCCTATCGTCTATAAAAGAATTAAGATCATCACGCTTTAATTACAATTTGCCTTTCTTTCTCATCAACCACCTGTATATAAATATGTAATGCGTCAGCGGGAAAGATACCCGGTGCTTTATCAGGCCATTCGGCAAGGCAAATATTGTTGCTATAAAAGCAGTCTTCGATCCCCGCCCTTATTGCTTCCTCCTCATCTTTCAAACGATAAAGGTCAAGATGAAAGATCTTTTTCTCCCTTTCATCTTCTTTAAATGTGTATTCATTGATAATTGAAAAAGTGGGACTGGTCACAGCATCTTTTACACCTTTTGCATCACAGAGCGCATGAATAAATGTGGTTTTTCCCGAACCCATTTCTCCATGAAAAGCAAATACTTTTCTATCACCTGCTATTTTCCAAAACTGTGTTGCAATTTCTTTGATAGTATCCAGTGAAAATTTCAACTCCATTGCACAAATTTAGCGGGAATAGCAACCATGTTGCCAAGATACTGTTGTAAGTCATATGCCATCGGTAAAGCATTGGGTAAATTTGCAGAAAGACATCCCACTAAGACGCAGAGAACACAAAGGGATTGCATAATAATCAAATGTCTTCGTGCATTTAGTGGCTTTGCGGGAAACAAATAGCAGATATGGAAAAAGTTCAATGGCAGGTTGAAGGAATGGATTGTTCCAATTGCGCACTTACTATCCGGCGCTATCTTGAAAAAGAAGGCATGAAGGAGGTGAAGGTGAATTTTGCCACCGGTGATGTAAGTTTCGATATGAATGGAAATGCTCCTTCAGCAAAACTTTCGAAAGGAATTGAGTCACTTGGATACAAAGTCGCCGGTCAACAAAAAGTGGACGCCAAAAGAAAACCATTTCTTTCCACTCATCTTCATCGTTTCCTTTTCTGTCTTCCCTTCACTGCTGTCCTGATGTTGCACATGATACCCGGTATCAGCATCCACTGGCTGATGGACCCATGGATACAGTTAGGATTAACGATCCCGGTATTTATAGTCGGCATGAGTTTCTTTGGCAGAAGCGCCTTGAAAAGTCTACGAAATGGTTTGCCGAACATGAATGTATTGATCGCAGTAGGTGCCACTGCATCTTTTGTTTATAGTTTATACGGGACATTAACCGGACAAGCTGCCAACTATATGTTCTATGAAACAACGGCCGCTATCATTACTTTAGTTTTTTTTGGTAATTATCTTGAAGAAGCCTCCGTTCATTCCACACAACGAGAATTGAACAAACTGGCAAAGACGCAAAAAGTAATGGCGAACATGATCGCTTTTGATGATAAACACCAGGAGCAGATCCACCCCATTGAAAATACAGAACTAAGGACCGGCGATCTTGTTCTAATAAAAAGACGGTGAGCAGGTGCCGGCAGATTGTAAAATACTTTGGGGCGAGGCAGATGTCAATGAAGCGATCATCACTGGTGAAAGTATCCCTGTACATAAAGAAAAAAAAGACACATTGATCGGTGGTAGCATGATCACGAATGGAACCGTAAAGGCACAGGTAACTGCCGCTGGTAATGATACAGTTCTTTCTGGTATCATTAATCTTGTAAAACAAGCGCAAGGCGAGAAGCCGCCGGTTCAGTTATTAGCCGATAAGATCAGCGCTGTTTTCGTGCCGGTCGTTCTTGGCATTGCGGCTGTCACATTAATCGCAAACTGGATCATCCTGGCGGACTTCACCGCTGCGTTGATGCGAAGCATTGCTGTATTAGTAATCGCCTGTCCGTGTGCAATGGGTTTGGCAACTCCCGCGGCAATTGCAGTAGGATTAGGTCGCGGTGCCAGGAAAGGAATATTATTTCGCAACGCTACGAGTCTTGAATTATTTAAAGACATCAAACAGGTGGTGTTTGATAAAACGGGAACGCTGACTACAGGGGAATTCGCAATTGGCAATTTTCAATTGGCAAACACCGAAATAAATGAAGAAGTGTTCAAAAGAATTGTTTACTCGCTGGAAAAATACTCAAATCATCCGATCGCCAAAAGTATAAGTAAAGAATGGAAAATTAAAGATGAGATGAGCTGGAAAAAGATTGAAGAAATAAAAGGGAAAGGTATGAAAGCGGAAGACAAAGAGGGTAATATTTACCAGGCTGGCTCATTTGCAATAGCTCAACAATTGACAAATGACGACAAGCACAATGTTTATATCATAAAAAATGATCGGCTACTCGGATGGATTGATGTAAATGATGAGATACGGGCCGAAGCAAAAGCTGTCATTGATTTTTTACATTCAAAAAATATCAGGACAATATTATTAAGTGGCGACAGGTATGAAAAAACAAAACAACTTGGTGATCAATTAGGCATAGATGAAGTGATAGCGGAGCAAAGCCCGGAACAAAAACTGCAAAAGATCTCTGAACTGAATTCGGCAACACCGACCGTCATGATAGGTGATGGCATCAATGACGCACCTGCATTAGCGAAAGCCACCATTGGTATTTCGATGAGTGATGCTTCTCATATCGCTATGCAAACGGCACAGGTTGTATTAATGAATAACGGCTTAAAGAATTTACCGACTGCATTAGGACTGGGCAAACACACTTATATCACTATCAAACAAAATCTTTTCTGGGCCTTTGCCTATAATATTGTCGCTATACCTATAGCTGCTTTCGGATTTCTTACTCCTACTTTCGGCGCTTTGGCAATGGGTTTTAGTGATGTGGTGCTTGCTATCAACTCCGGCAGGCTTTTTATTAAAAAGGTAACCTAACAATTCTCACAAATTTTTACGGGACAACAACGGCTATCATTCGGTAATAAGGCTTAATTTGACCGCCTTATGAATATGTGTTCGTTTGAAAAAAAGTTTTCTCTTATTATCCTGATATCTTGCATCTTTCTACATGCTAATTCAATTTGCGCCCAGAAAAATTTAGTACTGAATGGAAATTTTGAGGATATCAATACATGCACAGAATACAAATCAGAGTGCGGAGTTGAGGCATGGTTTTATCTCAGCGATGTAAAAATACAGATGCGCGGCCATGACGATGATCCGGCTCTTTTCAAATTCCTTGGAAGCAATTCTTTTGGTATCTATTACAATTGGATAAAGTATAATGGCTTTACCCCTGTTATTGGCACCATACTGCCTTGCCATTTGCAAAAAGACAGGCAATACATATTCCGGGGCATGATCAAAAAAGAAAAACTGAACAGTAAACTGATCCTGAAACCAGGCATTGTCGTAGGTGAGAACTTTTATGTTCCCCGAAGACCTTTTGCAGTAAACATGCACCCTGATAGCATCATTCATATCTCGCATATTCCAAGGACTGAATTTTTCCAGTTTGAATACAGCTTTATTGCGAATGGAGAAGAAAAATACCTAACGTTCGGAACGTTTATAGAAGAAGATACCTTACTTTCAAAAAAAGCCTTTATCGGCACTCAAACTATTGGAATTGTATTGGATAATTTTCAATTGCTCCCTTCCGATTCAGCCGAAACAGATTGTGACTATTTTATTGAAAACAAAGAGGCGATCTACAATTATAATTTTCGCCACAAAGAGATGGATTATTCACTTTTTGGCAAAGGATACCTTGATATTAATCTTGATGTTCCAGCTACTACCAGTTCCCCATCAGCCGTCACCAGGAAACTAATAAAAGCAGATACGTTACGACTGAGCGATGTCCTGTTTGACTTCAATAAAGCAAGCCTCAAGCCTTCCGCATTACAGATGCTGAAAGAATTTTTCTTAGAGAAACCGGGGACAAGTAATATTGATAGTCTTTACGTAGAGGGGCATACCGACTCGATCGGAAGTGATTCGCGTAATATGGAATTAAGCCAGCAGCGATGTGAAAGCGTGCAGTCATGGCTATTACAAAATAGCATTCTTGATAAACAAAACATACAGATCCATCCCTTCGGAAAAACAAAACCTGTCGCTTCTAACAGTACTTCAGCGGGAAGAGCATTGAACAGGAGGGTCGAATTGATCATTTTCAGAAAGCTGGAGAATTGAAGCACACAATCTGTAAATTAGCCGGTTGATAAGGATTGTAAATGGCAGAACTGCAAAAAATATTAAAACAATACTGGGGCTTTGATTCATTCCGGCCTTTACAGGAAGATATTATTAATTCCGTTTTATCCGGAAAGGATACGCTTGCATTAATGCCGACAGGTGGCGGTAAATCTCTTTGTTACCAGGTACCCGCTTTGGCAAAAGATGGAATGTGTTTGGTTATTTCACCACTTATCGCTTTGATGAAAGACCAGGTGGAGAATCTTCGTAAAAAAAATATCACGGCTTATTCCATTTACTCCGGGATGAGCCGGCAGGAAGTGATTCAGACTTTAAAAACGGTGATCAATAGCAACTGCAAATTTCTTTATGTATCTCCGGAAAGATTAGAAACGGCTTTATTCAAAGAATACCTGCCGGGAATGCGTGTGAGTCTGATTGCTGTGGATGAAGCGCATTGTATTTCCCAATGGGGTTATGATTTCCGTCCTCCCTATTTACGAATTGCAGACCTGAGAGAAGAGTTGCTTGGTGTTCCCGTTCTTGCGTTGACGGCTTCGGCGACAACGGATGTGCAGCAAGATATATGTGCGAAATTGGCTGTAGGAGGAACATCACAAAGCCCCCTTTCGGGGGGTTGGGGGGCCTGGAAAATATTTCGCCAGTCATTTGAAAGAGCCAATCTTTCTTACAGTGTTTTTAAAGTTGATTCACGCATTAATAAGATCATTGAGATATTAAAAAAAGTTCCAGGCACTTCCATTATTTATTGCAAAAGTCGCCGGCGTACCAAAGAAATAAGCGAGTTGCTGCAATTGCAAAGCATTTCTGCAGATTTCTATCATGCAGGTTTAGCGCAGGAAGAGAGAAACCGGAAACAGGAAGAATGGATCGCCAATAAAACGAGAGTGATCGTTTGCACCAATGCATTCGGAATGGGGATAGATAAACCGAATGTAAGAACTGTTATACATGCTGATGTTCCGGATTGCCTCGAAAACTATTACCAGGAAGCAGGCCGCGCCGGCAGGGATGGAAAAATATCGTACGCCGTATTATTGTATGATGAAAAAGAGATCAAAGAACTCGAAGAACTACCCACACTTCGCTTTCCATCCATTGAGGACATAAGAAATGTTTACCAGGCCATTGCTAATTATCTTCAAATTCCAGCGGGAGGCGGTGAAGGCCAATACTATGATTTCGATATCAGCGATTTTCTAAGAAAATTCAAGCTGAATAGTCACACCGTTGTCTATTCATTAAAGTCTTTGGAGCAGGAAGGCTGGCTTTCTTTTAATGAACAAGTCTTTATGCCTTCGGTTGTAAAGTTTACAACCAGTAAAGATCAGCTGTATGAATTTGAAAAGGGCAATCCTTTGCTTGAACCTGTCATCAAAACATTGTTGAGAGCCTATGAAGGCATATTTGATTACCCGGCATCCATATCAGAATTACTGGCGGCTAAACTGCTCAAAAAACACATTGATGACGTAAAAGAAAATCTCCGGCAATTGCATCATTACGGCATCATTGAATACCAACCACAAAAAGATACGCCACAATTATTCTTTCTGAAAGATCGTGTGAGATCAGAAGAGCTTTCAATCAATAAGCCGGATTATAATCATCGAAAAGAAAAATTTGTTGCACGTATAAATGAGATGACCCGGTTTATATTTTCCGAAACGCAATGCCGCAGTAAAGCGATCGGAGTTTATTTTGGAGATACCGCTATGCGAAATTGCGGGATTTGTGACAATTGCCTTCGCTTGAAAGCAGTGTCACTTAGCAAGGAAGAATTTGAAAAAATTCATGAAACGATAGTGAATACACTTCAGCATCGCTCCTTACGTGCAAAAGAATTGCTTACTTCATTAAACGGGATTAAAAAAGAAAAAGCCTGGAAAGTGATCGAGTTTCTCCAGGCTGAAAATAAAATTGAAACGGACAAGACCGGTATGGTCAGGCTGAAATAAGCTCTTCATTTTTTCCCGGGTAGTTACACATGGGCTTGAAAAATTGAAGATTGCTTTTCATTATGATTTGTAAGCAATCGCGGCACTTGCCGGACCAGTAAGCGGTATCAGTTCAGTTCTTTTAAACCCTGCCTTTTTTGCCCAACCTTCAAAGTCGTTCATTGAATAATCGAACGCATCACCATTCTCGATAAGCATATTCAGGCTCATCAGCAAGCCAAAGGTATTTTGCCTGCGATCATTGTCAATGATATTTTCAATCACAATAAGGGCGCCTCCATCATTCAATGATTGATAAACTTTGTCAATAACGGATTGTTTGGCATTCTCATCCATGCCATGAATAATATTCCCCATCGTTATTACATCGGCGCGGGGAATAGGGTCTTTGAAAAAATCTCCGCTTTCAGCTTTTATTCTCCCTGAAAGCCCCAGCTGTGCGATCTTTTTTTCCGCCAAAGGTTTTACAGGAGCAAGATCATAATTGATGCATTTAATATCCGGATGCTGACGGCAAACCTGTATCGAAAGCCAGCCATCGGCTCCACCGACATCCAGCAGGGTCTTATACTTATTAAAATTAAATTTCTTTACAAGCGTCATAAAATTCCCAGTTTGTATTCCGCTCATGGCATCCATGAATTCCTGCAAGCGAACAGGATCTTTGTACAACTCATCAAATATCCCACCCTCAGCTTTTCCTTTAGACTCATTTTGCGGTTGACCACTGAGTAAACCTTCTTCCAAATCGCCCCAGAAACGATACAGACGATTGTTTCCCATTTTTAAAATACCGCCGATGTAGGAAGGTTTGTTTTCATCCAGGAAAATATCGGTATCGGCAGTGTTGCTGTATTTAGCTTTATCCAATAGCCCTTCTCTTTCTAAAAAACCAAGAGATACCAACGTATCTAGAAAATCATACACATGCCGTTGTGTTGTTTTCAAATCCAAATTGTCTTTGATGTCTGCACCGCTCAGTTTTTTTCCGGATAATAAAGTGAATAATCTGAAATGAACGGCAGCCAATAAAGTCTTTGACGCCCAGAACCCCATACCGATCTGCATAATGTGTTCGGGAGTGGGCTGTGAGGACTTCCCATTATGACCCGCCGTTGATTGTTTGCTGCTTAATGTTTCAGTACTCATAGTTGATGATTTTAAAGGTTATATAATTACTTAATTTGTCAGAATTGCCTCAATGTTTCCAATAAGTCACCCTTTGTTTGTTGACGTGTAAAATCAGATTTCTTTCTAATCGGCTGCTTTATATCGGGCAGTCATCCAATCAGGATCAATGTGTAGGTAAGTGCGTTCGGTAATTATAAAGGTAAGGAGCAGTGCACTCTTTGCATTGAAATTTTTTCCACCTTGCCATTAACTGAGGAAAGGCAGGCCCTCCTTTCGGCATTTTATCTTCAGCAATCAGTCCAAAATGATTTTCAAGAAATAAGTCTAAATCCGGAAATCAAGTTCGTGTGTCTGCAGACTAAAATCTTTTTCCCTTGCTGTTGTAATATATCTTTTAAGTTTGGCCACGAAGAGATTTGAAAGATTGCCCGCAAAGGCACAGAGTACACAAAGAATAAGCTTAGTGACCTTGGTGGATTTGTGGGAAATACAAAAATGAAACTATTATATTTCGAAGAAAATTGGTAAGCGGTTTTCTTACCAGCCCTCAACCAGGAGATTTTGCAACCCCAGTAAAGATTTGTTTTTGGATCTTGCCCATTACCGATTGAAGCTGGAACTGAAACGATACCCTGGTATTTATTATCACATAATGCGACAAAGACATGGATAACTTTTATTGAACTATCGTTTTGATGATGGGCTTGTTCTTTAACCGGAATTGTGTCTCTGATATTTTCTTCATTCGTGTTCCGCCCGGAACACGAGAAAGCCGTCAATAATAAAAAAGAGAATATCGGGCGACTGAATTGGATCATTGCTCTAAGAGAGAAAACCTGCAATATTCCACAAGTAATTAAAACAAACTCTTCCTCCTGCTTCTTCCTCCCAAACCTAAGGCGCCCAGTAATGAACGGATAATAGTGTTACCGGCAGTGCGGGTCATACTCTTGACTGTTGGGTCATCAAAAAAACCTTTTTCTTTTTTGGTCGTAGTCTTAGTTTGTTTTTCCTGTTCCTGTTGCTTTTTTATTTCTTCCGCCTTTTCAGCAGCATGGTTGAGTTTATCTGTCAATATCTCATAAGCACTCTGGCTGTCTATCACCTGGTTATATTTTGCGGCGATCTTTGATTTGCCTACTACAGCATCAATTTCACCGTCAGTCAATATATCCATTCGGCTCCGTGGTGAGCACAACATACAATGCACCAAGCGGCGTGGGAATTCCTTTTTCATTCAGCGCAGTCACTAAGGCCTCGCCAATTCCAAGTTGAGTAATGAGGTCTTCTGTTTTGTAATATTCTGTCTCCGGATAATTTTCTGCAGTTTGTTTGATCACTTTCCTGTCGGCAGCAGTAAATGCCCGTAACGCATGTTGCATTTTCAATCCCAGTTGTGCCAATACGGATGCAGGTACATCCATCGGGTTTTGCGTGCAGAAATAAATACCGATACCTTTTGAACGGATCAGTTTAATGATCGTTTCGATTTGCTGCAGCAAAGCATCCGTCGCATCCTGGAAGACAAGGTGAGCTTCATCAATAAACATTACGAGCTTTGGCTTATCAGGATCTCCAATTTCCGGGCACGTGGCATATAATTCCGCCAGCATCTGCAACATGAAAGTGGAAAATAATTTTGGCCTGTCCTGCAGATCAGTAACACGAACAATAGATATCATTCCCCGGCCATCATCACTGATGCGCATCAGGTCATCCACTTCAAAACTTTTTTCTCCAAAAAAAACATCGGCGCCCTGTTGCTGCAGTTCGATCACCTTTCTCAAAATTGTACCGGTAGAAGAAACAGAAATATTGCCATATTCTTTTTGCAATTCATCCTTTCCTTCGTTGCTTACATATTGAAGGACTTTGATAAAATCCTTCAGGTCGAGTAAAGGCATTTTATTATCATCACAATATTTAAAGATCATGGCGACAAAACTGCCTTGTGTATCATTCAACCCGAGAATCTTCGAAAGCAATACTGGTCCGAATTCACTGACCGTCGCTCTTAGCCTTGCACCTTTCTGCGTACTCAAGGTCAACAATTCGGCGGGGTAAGCAGCAGGTTTATATTCAAGGTTCAGTTTCTGGTAACGTTCTTTTATTTTATCATTCGCAGTTCCTTCTGCAGCAATGCCACTCAGATCTCCTTTGATGTCCATTAATAGTACGGGTATGCTGGCATCACTCAAGCCTTCCGCCAGCGTTTGTAATGTTTTGGTCTTGCCGGTCCCTGTTGCGCCAGCTATCAGCCCGTGACGATTCAATGTTTTAAAGGGAATAAAAACCTCAGCGCCACTTATTACTTCACCATCAAGCATAGCCGAGCCAACGCGAAAGCTTTCTCCCTTAAAAGTATAGCCGCCCTTTACTGCTTCCAGAAATTTTGTACTGTCTGCCATACGCTGAAATTTTTTGAAAGGTAAAAGAAATGGAAGGAATAGCAAGCAGGCTTTTCGTTATTTGCATGTTATCTGATAATCGGGAGTATAACCTAATAGCGAAGCACTTCGACGGCGATCTTCCAGCCATCTTTTTCACTACGCCAGATACGAAGATAATTTTCGGTTTTACCGTTAATGTTGGTAGAGCCATAAACAAAGCCCATATCCTGTTCCGGAGAAATTCCCCAGCCATCCATTGTATATTGTATCGAAGGTGTTGAATGAATGACCGCTTGTTGTTCTGCGGCGCCCGTTGCAGGTGTATAACCGTTACGGTTCAGGGTGCTTTCCGTAGACAGGTATTTTTTATACGCTTTTGAATTATTTTTATTATACAGCTTCAGAAAATCATTTTCAGCTGTAACAACAGGCGAAACATGCGCTATCGATGAAGAACCATGACTTCGTTTTTCAATTTCAATCTTTCTTACTTCCCCGGCTATATTAACAGGAGTATTGCTTACCCCAAGATCAACCAGGAATTTCCATTCGCCCTCTTTGTCAATATGCCAGACAGTAGTGTACTGACCTCGTGCTGCCACTGTATCATCAGCCGATGAGCGGAAAGTCCAGGGACCTGTTGTATATCCAAAATCATTGCTGTTCGCGATCTCAGCAATTTGTGGATGCCAGTCAAGGACTCCTTTTCGCTTTTCTTTTTTATTCCATGATTCAATACCATTGACCGCTTTTCCATTATCAAATACTAATCCTGCACTATCCAGGAATTTTAAAAAAGCTTCTTTGGTACTGTTGTCCACAGAGTAAGCTGCAAAATCTTTCTCTGCTTTTATCAATCCGTCAATACTTTTTTGTGCAAACATTGTTTGTGCAATCGTAAATGCCATGAATGTTATGATATTTTTTTTCATGCTAAAGATCTTCTTCTCTTTCCAACATCAATATCGCCCCTTGCGGCACAATAAAATATTTTTCACTCTCGTACATCACTTCGGTGGCAGCGCTGACTAAAAAGATGGCCAGGTCGCCTTCTTTTGCCTGTAGCGGTAAATACTTTACTCGTTCTTCTTCTCCTTTCCACGCTTCATCTTCCACCGGCATCGGTATGGCATAGCCCGGACCTGTTTTGATCACATAACCCTGTTGTACTTTTTCTTTTTCCTGTACGCCCGGCGGCAGGTACAATCCGCTGGCAGTCCGCTCATCGGGTCTTGTGGGTTTGATCAAAAGTCGGTCACCGATGACGATGAGTTTCTTTAAACGGTTATCGTTTGTAATATGCATTTCGGAGTTTGAAAGGTTAGATTCAAAGATTAAAGTTAGGAAAACAAAGGAATGGCCGGTAAGCGGTAGTGTCTCAGTTTGAAAACTCTTGTTTTTAATTCATGAAAAGAGCCACGGAAACACGGAATCAAACCGGATAGTTATCGGGTCTCTTTTATTCCGTGCATCCGTGGCAAAAAAATTCAAACTGAGACATTACCCCGATAGCCATTTGTTTTAACAAAAAATTGAACCCTTTCATAATAAAACAGCAAATTACCTTACCTTTATTTGTACTACTTTTTATGGACGTTAAACATTCAACATCAAATTTAAAACCTGGAATAATGGATGCAAAGAAACCAAAAGTCTTATTGTGCGAAGATGATCCCAATCTTGGAAGCGTGCTGAAGAATTATCTTGAACTGAACGACTACGATGTAACGCTGGAACGTGATGGTCGTCTTGGCCTCGCGGCTTTTCAGCGGGAAAAATTCGATCTCTGCCTGCTTGATGTAATGATGCCTAACATGGACGGCTTTACACTGGCCGAAGAAATACGTGATGTTGATCCGGACATTCCATTATTCTTTCTAAGCGCAAAAACGATGAAAGAGGATATTATCCAGGGCTATAAACTTGGCGCTGACGATTATATCACCAAACCTTTTGACAGCGAAGTTTTATTGTTGAAAATAAAAGCTATTCTCAAGCGAAATGAAGAACTGAACAAGGAAAGCGAGAATAAAGAGTTTGATCTTTCCACTTATCATTTCAATCCTAAGCTTCGTCAATTATCGCATAATGGGATTACACAGACATTATCTCCCAAAGAAAATGAACTGTTGAAAATGCTGGCCGAACACCTCAATGACCTTTTACCAAGAGACCAGGCATTAAAGAAGATCTGGGGCAGTGATACGTATTTTAATGGCCGCAGTATGGATGTGTATATCGCCAAGCTGAGAAAATATTTAAAAGATGACCCGAAGATCGAAATCGTGAATATACATGGGAATGGATTCAGGCTGGTGGTGCAGGAGTAGGTCTGAACCATGATTTATAAGATTAAGGGATTATGAGGAGACTTGTAATCCCTTTTTTTATGAAAACAAGTTCCCGGACGATGCGTTTCCGGGATTTATTTTTCCTAAGTGCTGATATGCTTTAGGAGTTACCTCTCTTCCTCTTGGTGTTCTTTGAAGAAAACCTTCCTGTATCAAAAAAGGTTCATACACTTCTTCTAACGTCCCTGCTTCTTCACTGACAGCAGTGGCAATAGTAGTGATACCGACAGGCCCGCCTTTAAATTTTTCGATGATCGTAAGAAGTATTTTATTATCCATATCATCCAAACCGTATTCATCAACGTTCAATGCTTTTAATGCATGCTGGGTTATGCCAAGATCAATTTGCCCGTCATTCAAAACCTGCGCAAAATCCCTTACACGTCTTAATAATCCATTCGCAATTCTTGGAGTGCCGCGACTGCGTCTTCCTATTTCTCCAATTGCATCCTTTGAAATAGAAGTATTAAGTATGGCCGCTGAACGTTGAATGATCTTATTCAATACTTCAGATGTATAATATTCCAATCTTGATTTGATGGCAAACCGAGAAAGTAATGGAGCGGTCAACAATCCGCTTCGTGTGGTAGCGCCGATCAGTGTAAAAGGATTCAGGTTGATCTGTACGCTTCGGGCATTGGGGCCGCTGTCGATCATGATGTCTATCCTGTAATCTTCCATTGCCGCATATAAATATTCTTCCACGACGGTACTCAACCTGTGAATTTCATCAATGAATAAAACATCATTCGGTTCAAGGTTGGTAAGAAGGCCGGCAAGGTCTCCCGGTTTTTCAATGACCGGGCCCGAAGTTTCTTTGATGTTTACACCAAGCTCATTGGCAACTATTCTTGACAAAGTCGTTTTACCCAATCCTGGCGGTCCATGGAATAAAACATGATCCAACGCTTCACCGCGGATCTTCGCCGCTTTGATGAATATCTTCAGATTCTCAATGATCTGGTCCTGCCCGGAAAATTCTTTGATGTGCGACGGGCGGATATTGTTCTCAAATTCTTTATCAATAGCCTCTAAACTATTTTTTTCTTTATTTAAATTCGGATTGCTCATGAACTTTTTTCAATAATATTTGTAAAACTAAACATAAAAACTTTCTGATATGAAAATTGGTATCATTGGTTCAGGTATCGTAGGCCGGGTACTTGGAAATGCATTTTTAAGTGAAGGACACGAGGTCATGCTCGGCACAAGAGATACTTCGAAAGAAGAAGTAGTAAAATGGAAAAAAGATAATCCGAAAGGACAAGCCGGAACGTTTGAAGAGACGTCTGCGTTTGGTGAATTGCTGGTACTGGCCACAAACGGCCCGGCCACGCAAGACATTATAAAAATGGCGGGCGAAAAAAATTTTTCAGGCAAGGTTGTCATTGATGCAACGAACCCCATTGCCGCTGCTCCTCCAGAAAACGGCGTATTGAAGTATTTCACTTCTTTGGATGACTCCCTCATGGAAAGGATACAGAAGCAGTTACCTGATGCAAAAATTGTAAAAGCATTCAACAGCGTCGGTAATGCTTTTATGTACAAACCAAATTTTCCCGGTGGAAAACCTACCATGTTCATCTGCGGCAATGATGATGCAGCAAAAAAAACTGTAACTGATATTCTTACTGCATTCGGTCATGAAACAGAAGATATGGGTAAGGTGGAAGCTGCAAGAGCTATTGAACCGCTTGCGATCCTATGGTGTATTCCCGGTTTTATCCGCAATCAATGGACGCATGCTTTCAAATTATTGAAGATGTAATTCCGTGTATGACATTCGAGGAATTTAATAAAAGTCTTTCTTTAAAAGATCCGCCGGATGAATTTCCAGTTTATCTCAAAGCATTATGGTATGATGCCAATGGTGACTGGGAAAATGCTCATAGAACCATCCAGGATATAAGCGATGATACTGCAGCATGGATACATGCTTATCTTCATCGTAAGGAAGGTGATATTGGCAATGCTGACTACTGGTATCGCCGGGGCGAAAGAAAAAGACCAACCGTAACGCTGCAGGAAGAATGGAAAGATATCGCAACCGCACTTACTCACAATTGACCATTCACTGTAAGTATTGATTCAACCGAAGTATAAGATCCGGATCAGGACAATTCTTCAAATACTTTTCTTTCTCAGAATATTTACAGACACCGGGATAGTCGCCACTCCATCCTTCAAGATCATTGATGATCTGAAAATGTAAATGGGGAGGCCAATGACCGTTTTCACGCGGAATGCCGAATCCGGCAAATATATCTCCCTTCATTATCCTGTCGCCTTCACTTATGTTCTTAATGGAATTCAAACTCAGATGCCCATATAAAGTATAAAAACTTTTTCCTCGTAACTGGTGTGAAAGAATGATCGTTGCTCCATAATCACCAAGCCGGTCATTAAATGCAAAGCTGTGAATGATGCCATTCAATGGCGCAATGACGGCCGTATGTGGCTTTCCCCAGATGTCCATACCGAGATGCAACCGTCGTGGTTCTTCTCCGGCAACAGTGGCATCGAATACTTTGCTTTTGCTGTAAACAGTGCGATATTCTCCATATCCGCCGACACCGTATCGTGCCTTTTTGTTGTCAAGCTTATTATTTATGTGATCGCAAAATTTGTTTACATCATTGATTATTTCATCCGTCAGTTCCTTATTACTTTCTGTGAAATCGAATAAAAGCATTTGATCTTTTCCTTTATCGAAAGGAACCACATGGACAAATTCTGATTTGTTTTTTTCAAGCACCGATATTAACTCAGGAGAATTCATTGTGGAGTGAAGTTACTTTGCTTTATCAAAAAAAATCCCGCCCCACTATGGAGCGGGACGGGATATTATGATCAGTCGTTCTTCCTTATTTATTCATGACCGATTATTACTTTGAACGTCTTCTCTGATGTCCTGGCTCCGCCCTGGTAATAGAACTGAACCATGTATGCGCCGCCGGGCAAATTCGTCAGGTCTATCGGCACTACTCTGCCCCACGCTAATCCACCAAATTCCTGGCTCCTTACCAATACTCCACTATTGGAATATACTCTCATGCTAAGATTATTATACAGTACACTGTTGATCCTGATATTGAACTGTCCATTGTTTGGATTCGGATATAGGATCAGTGCATTGTCTCTTAACAAGATTATTCTTTCCGGGCAATCTTTTACCGCAATACTCTTTGCCGCTGTTCTCGTACATCCAAACGATGTCGTATAGCTATACGTGAGAGCATAAGTCCCCACGGCAGTAGCCGGTGGTATAAAGTTATTGCCCGATACTCCTATGCCGGTCCATGAACCACCCACAGGAGTGGCAGTAAGCGGGATCATCGGATCACTGGTACAAACTGTATCCGGTAAGCTTCCTAAAGTAACAACCGGATAGGGATTGACGGTCACTGTTGTACTAGCCGATGCTGTACAACCTGCGGCTGTTGTTGCTGTCACGGTATAGGTAGTTGTTGCTGCAGGATTAGCATATAGCGAAAAAGCATTGCCGCCAGAGTAAGCTGTTGTAGCACCCGCGTTGGTGTATAACCCAGCCACCGGCGCCCAGGTAATTGTTGGCGTTACTAACTGGTAAGTGATAGTTATACTCCAACCCGTCAATGTACCTACGTCGGCTCCAGCGTTATCATTTACTGCCAGCGTCCAACTACCATTACCTATTGAATAAAGACCTCCGAAGCCGGGTGTGTTTGATACGAATGCAGTTGGACCGATCCCGGCTACTCCATCGGCAGCGAAAGTACCGGTGATCGGGGTTGTGTTCCCCGCCGGTAAAATGGCTGTTCCGGTAGAACTGATAATACAATTGACGAAATCGTCCCCGCTGCCTCCGCGACGGTTGACCAGGTTCAATACATTCCCGTTAGGCCCTTTCAGGTTAAAGATAAGATCAGAGTTCCATGTATGGGTTGCATTGATCGTTACACTTATTCCGGTTACAACTCCTCCGGCAGGAACCGTGGTGACTGCCAATGTATGCGATGTCCCTGCAGGGGTTGCGTCCGGAATAGCAACTGAAATAGTGCCCGATGTAACAGCAGGCAATGTAACTGGAGGTGGGGATGCGGTGAACTGCGTGCTCAACTGCACTGGAGTACCCACACAGATCGCGGCAGATGGCGGCGTGATCACCGGTGTTGCCGGGTTCGGATTTACATTGATCGATGTACTGTATGAATCATTGCCTGTTTCCGGATCATTGCTCGCCGGCGTGGTTGATGTCGCTGTCGTTATATTATAGATACCGCCAACTGAGAAGTTGAAGGAAGGACTTAGATATACATTCATCGAAGCTCCCGGCGCCAGTGTTCCCGTATTGATCAGCGCCGTCAATGTTGCTGTCGCTGCTCCCGTGATATTGGCAGTAACCGTTACAGGATAAGTAGCAAAATTCTGCACAGAAGTATTATAGTTCTTAACCGTCGCCTGCACAAACACATTATTTGTGGGGCATGTCAACGACGGTAAGGTGAGACCTGAAACGCCCACGTCAACTAGTGGCGCCGTTTTTACACTTACATCATCTATATATAAGAATGCTTCGTCCGGAAGTGACATGGCATGGAAGCCGATATAGTAGACTCCGGTTGCCACAGGAGTAAAGTCAACCGTAGCAGAATCCCATGGACTAGCAATGGCACTCGCAATATTATTATTAGTATATAACAAATTCGTCATGGCGCTGGAGTAAGCTTGAGTTCCATATTTCACTTCAAGCCTTTCAACAAACACCGGTCCATCTGAAGCTTTAAAATAGAATTTGAGACGATACGATGATCCGCCGGTAAGATTCAATCCCTGTAAATAGAACCAATCGTCTGCTCCCCTTGCAGGATTGGCTGCATCATATAAATATCTCAGCACTTTAGTCGGGGATACATAAGTCTGGTTACTTGTACCCGTAAATGTGGTCCATCTTCCACCTGTTACATTTCCATCCGGCCCGCTGTTACCATTTACGTCCTGCATGCTTGTACATGTTGGGAACCCAGCAGTTGGTGTAGCGGTTTCAAAATCCTGCAAGTAGGGAATATTGGTTGCGTTACACAGCGTTGTTGCAGTCGCTTTTACATTAACACTGTAATCGACACCCGGTACACAAATTCTTCTTACATAAAAATCATAAGTGGTATTAGGAGTAAGCGCATTACCGGGTGGACCTACTGTAATAGGTGATGATGCACCAAAAACCACTGTGCCTCCCGGTCCGGGTGTATTAGTGGTTCCCGGTGTAAAGCCTGGCAGTCCGTATTCAACAACAAAGGCACTACCCGGGGAAGTAAAGCTTACTATTGCAGAAGTGGGTGATACACCGACAGCGCTTACTGCTGTTGGCTTCGGACAGGTTGGCGCTGCTTCTATAGTTACATCATCTATCAAAACACCTCTTCCAAAACTAGCAAATCCCTCAAATGCTACATAATAATCAGCTGCAGTTGTTGAGAATGGTAATACAAATTCTTCCTCTGTCCATTGGGCTATACTGCTCGTAAATACTGCTCCAGGCACCAAGGTCCAAGGCCCTGCTGCAGATGTTTTATAATAAACCCGCAACTCATCCTGGTCGCCCAGCCATACTTCCTGCGCATGCCAGAATCTTACTACCGCACCATTTGTCATAGAGGACAAATTAAGTGCAGGTGATACAAGTTTGGTAGTATTATTATTGTAATTGCCTTGGTAGAACCGGGCGTTAAGGGTACCGCCATGAGCGGTTGTCAGTGTGCCTCCATTTCCGGCAGTAGCGTATATCCAGTCCACGGTTCCTATCGCATATTCATTTACTTTCCAGCAAGACCGAGTGGGATCTGCCGCTTCGAAAGTTTGCGTATAGGGGAACGTTGTTATCGCATTACACGGACTGACGAAAACATATCCACCCGCCCAGGTACTGAAATTAGAAACCCCACAATCCGAACGAACATATAAATTATATGTCGTGTTAGGAGTAAGCCCCGTTGCATTTGCCGAAGTAAGACCAGCAGCTGTCGTACCACTGGCTGCCAGTCCTGCAGCCCCACTGCCTCCTGCTCCGGAGGTTCGAACCTCCCATTGATAGCCATTGGAAGGATTTGAAATTGATGCAGTCCAACTTACAGTTGCGGTGGTTGTCGTAAGTGCAGAAACACTAAGACCCGTCGGCGCTTCGCAGGATGGAGTCAATGTAACAGTTATATCATCAACAAATAAATAGAATTGATCGGCAGTAGAGTAAGATTGAAATCCTATATAGTAGACACCCGTAGAAGCAGGTGTAAAATCAACTACGTTCGTAGTAGGTGTGCCCCCCGTTACTGAAGAGTGGTCGGCAATCGTTGATGTCATTGAAGATGAAACAGCCGCGGTGCCGTAGGCAACTTTCAGGCTCTCTACATAGAAGGTACTGTTATTACCATAACGATAAGTAACCCTATAAGAAACACCCGCCGTTAGATTTAATCCCTGCGTGTAGAACCACGCATTGGCTGCCTGCGCACTATTGTAATTATACCTCAGCGTCTTTGTGGTAAATCCTGAACCTGGGCTATTTTGAACTGTCCACGGATTGCCAGATAGAGTTTGTATTGAGGTACAATTTGGAATTGCGGGCACTGTTGCAGATTCAAAATCCTGAGTATAGGGAATATTGGTTGCGTTACAAGGAGTAGTAAACCCGAAACCTCCTGCCCATGTACTGAGATCTCCGCCACCGCAATTCGAACGAACATAGAGATTATAATTTGTATTGCCGGTAAGGCCCGTTGCGTTAGCGGTAGTAACACCTGCACCTGTGGTTCCGCTAGCCACAAGTCCTGCTGCTCCACTTCCTCCGGCTCCCGAAGTGCGAACTTCCCACTCATACCCGCCAGGTGGATTCGAAGTAGATGCGTTCCATGTAAGTGTTGCAGAAGTTGGCGTTGATGCAGAAATACCCAGATTTGAGGGTGCTTCACAGGTAGGCGTTAGTGTTACAGTTATATCATCAACAAATAAATAGAATTCGTCTGCAAGAGAGTAGCATTGAAAGCCTATAAAGTAACCACCGGTTACTGAAGGTGTAAAATCAATTACATTAGTGGCAGGAACACCTCCCACTATTGAAGGATGATCGGCAAGCGTTGTGGTCATTGAAGCAGATGTTGCACTGGATCCATAAGCCACTTTCATCCTTTCTATAAAGAAGGTACTGTTGTTGCCATATCGGTAAGTAAGTCTGTATGAAACTCCGCCGGTTAAAATTAACCCTTGCGTATAGAACCATGCATTAGCAGCCTGGGCTGTATTATAATTATACCTGAGAGTTTTCGAAGTAAATCCTGAACCGGGATTATTTTGAACAGTCCATGGATTACCCGATATTGTTTCTACCGAAGTACAATTTGGAATTGCGGGCACAACTGCAGATTCAAAATCCTGCGTGTAAGGAATAGTGGTTACTGTACAAAGGGTAACAAAGTTCGTCGCAGCTGTCCATCCACTAAATTCGGAACCGGCGGTACAAACGGACCGAACATATGCGCTATAAGTTGTTGCACCGACCAATCCTGTTGCATTAGCCGTGATAACTCCTGCAGCTGTGGCACCGCTGGCAGCCAAACCTCCAGCACCACTACCAGGGGCTCCGGACGTACGAACTTCCCACTCGTAACCCCCCGAAGGGCTTGATGAAGATGCCGTCCAGCTTATCGTTGCACTGTTTGTTGTGATGGCTGACATCGTTACACCGCTAGGCGCAAGGCATGAAGGAGGCGCCCACATATAAGTTAATCCTGTCGGTGGCATACCCGGAGGACTTGTAACTGTATTAAAAGCTTGTCCGGACGTATTTAATGTACCAGCCACTGATGCTGAAAAAGCAGCGCCGGCCGTATTTGTCCTGTTATTAAAGTCAGCATTCGAAGCACCTCTTAAACCAATTTGCCTGGTAGCAGAATAACTAGTTGAACCAATAATATAGCCTAATGTACCTCCATAAACAATCTTAATGGTATTTGATGTTTCACTCAACCTTATTTGAAAGTCAAAAACAAATGCCGAAGTCGTGGATGTCGAATAGGAAGGTCTGAAATTTGTCCATTGTACAACAAACTCTCGGTTGGGAGCAGCTCCGACAACTTCGTACCTGATTTCACCAGTGGTTGAAGCGATGTTAAACAATGAAATAATATCACCACCCCACGCAGCAACTGCACCGGCGTAACCTGTATTGTCGGAAATGGGAGTATAAGGAGAGCCCGCAGGTGGAAGAGTTGCTCCAAAAGTTAAATACCCATTTGAATTGATATTAAGGGTCGTATATCCGACTCCATTAAAAGTGAATGTAAACGGAATGGTTGCCGCAGGTAATGTGTAATTGACATCGTCCATAGCCGCTGCGCCTGCATTAGCAGTTGCAGTTGCCACAACAGTACCTCCAGTAATAGCCGTAAAAGTACCTGACGATTGGGAAAAAATATATGTACTTACCTGCGCAGTTGACCTTGTACTCCAGAAAAAAAATGTAAATAACGAAAGAAGTGAGATGTAGATCTTTCTCATAAGCAGAGTTTATAATTATTATTGTGGTTGTTTCGGTAGTCCAGTGTGAACTTCAGCGATGAAAGTTATTTATTTTTTTGCGAACCGCAATTTCTTTTTTACCTGCCTTTTTTTAAGAGTTCGTGTGTTTTGACATACAAAAAAATAATCTTTTTATTCCTTCGCCAGGGCATATAATATCCATCTGATATTTCCGTTTTATACCCGGCAAACTCCAATTCTATTTATTAAAAATCAACCACTTGAACATAAAATGTTTTATCTGCCTGGTAATTTTTGTAACTGCGATGTATGGAACTATTTCTGCCCAAATGATAACAGGGATTTGGAAAGGAAAGATCAACCGGCAAAAAGCAGAAGTAAAAATCATTCAGAACGGTGATAGCCTTACCGGAACTTCTTATTATTATGAATCACCAAATAATTATCGTCGCTATAGTATTAAAGGTTATTTTGATCGCAATACCAACGAAGCCGTTTGGTGGGATGATCAGTTGATCGATGAAAGATCCGGGAAATATAGCCTTTCTACACCAGGAAAAATGCCATTGCTTTCAAGAGCGGATTTTAATTGTCCCGGCGGTGGTAAAATGATGCTTGATGGTAAAGCCGGAAAAATAACAGAAGATCCGAAAGGTGATGTGCATCTTGATAAGATCATGCAAGGTTCATTTAATGATGAATGGGACGATGTAATAGATAACTACCTGGTCGGCGGTAATGATCCCGATATCATTAATGGTATTGTCCAAAGACCTTTACTAAAAGAAGAGCTTCAAAAAACAACTATTGAAGAAAAGCCAATGATTAAAATTCCCGTTGAACCGGTGGCAAAAACAAAACTACCAACCGAAGAACACAAACCTGTGATCCAGCCTGCTGAACCGGTGAAACAGCAAACAGTCGAAGAAAAATTTGTAACAAGGAGGAAGTCATTCTATAAAGAAATTCCCATAACCGGCGATTCGATCGAGGTGCGATTTTATGACAATGCAGAAATAGACGGCGATTCCATTTCACTTTTCCTGAATGACAAACTTATTTTCGAGCATATACGCCTGACCGAAAAAGCTTATACCATAAAACTGGCCGTCAGTGATCTGAATGACACAAATGAATTGATAATGGTGGCGGAAAATCTCGGCACCATTCCTCCCAACACTTCTTACATGGTGGTGATAGTTGGGGAAGACCGCTATGATGCAAGGCTTGAAAGCACTGAAGGCAGCAGTGCGATGGTTCGATTTGTAAAGAAGCCCGAAAAATAAAAAACCGAAATCCTAATTTATTTGATTTTTTTGTCACGGATGCACGGGAAAAAAGAGCTCAGATAACTATTCGGTTTGTTTCCGCGGCTCTTTTTCATGGATCAAAAACAAGAGTTTTCAAACTGAGACACTACCAATTTTTCGCTTCGGATTTTATTTCAGCATTTTCATTATCTCGTCAATAGCCCTGTCCAACTGCGGGTCGCGTCCATTTAATTTATCATCAAATGTATTAATGACCAGGATATCCGGCTGTACTCCTGTCGCTTCAAGATCTTTTCCTTCCAGACTGTAACAGCCCCATGCTGGCATGCGAACCGATGATCCATCCACTAAACTGACGCCACTGGTAAAAATGATCCAGTGATACGTTTCATTGCCCACGATTTTTCCAAGTTTAAGTGCTTTGAATCCCTGTGATGTCATTTCCGCATCACTCAATGATTGCTCATTCGTCAATAAGATGATCGGTTTGTCACTCGGTGAAAAATTAGACTGCGGCGTCAATTTTCCTTCACGATATTTCCATTGGAGATAAGAACGCTGCGACAAAAATTTCAAAACTTCATCGTGGACATTTCCGCCGGTATTGTATCGTAAGTCAAATATCAACGCATCTTTTTTATTCAATTCCTGTGTCATATCAATGATAAACTGGTCAAGTTCTCCTTGCCCCATATTTTTCATATAACCGTAAGCAATACGACCCTTGCTTTTTTCATCCACTCTTTTCTGATTATTGTCGATCCATTCATCATAAAGCGTCGTAAACAAAGAAGATTCCGGATGGATCTTTACTTCTATATCCTGGCCGCTTCTTTTGAAAGTCAATCTCATCTCTCTGTCAAGAGATGGTTCTGTGAAATAGTAATTGCGATCTTTCTTTACATCAACAATTTCATCGTTTACTTTAAATAATACATCACCTGGCTTTATTTCTATTCCTTTCTTGTCAGCTGCTGATCGTTTCGCCACATATTTCACCTTGTACGGATCATTGTTTTCAAATATGATCCCTGTTTCCATGGTCCGGTTAGTAAGCGCAATACTTTCATCACTGCCAAATGTTCCAAAACCCTGGTGAGATGAATTTAATTCTCCCAGCATATCATTGAGCATTATCCTCAGATCGGCCCTTGTATTCAAATAGGGAACAAACTGGCTGTAATATTCTTTAGTTTTCTTCCAATTCAAACCATGAAATTTCTCATCATAGTATCCTTCTTCCATTTGCGCCCAGGCTTCCTCAAACATCTGGCTGAATTCCGCTGACAAGTTCCGGCGAAATGTATAACTGATATTGATCGGGTCAACTTTATTGGTTTCAATATTCACTTTATTGATCCCGCCATTGAACAGATCCATATATTTTATCACTTACTTCCACAATATTAAATCCAAAACTTCCGTCCGTTCCTGCGATCTTCTCTGTTTTGTTTTGTTCAAACGGTTCGATCACGGTTTTCCATAATGCATTGCGACCTTCACCGTGATTACTTGTATAAAACACAGATGTCTTATCTGCCTTTTTATAAACATATTGTAAGAACTGGGCGCCAAGTGATGGGCTTATTTGCTCAAGCCGTTCCATGATAAGATCGGTATCAATAACGATCGGGATAGAATCAGCGGCGGGAGTTTTTTTAGTTGTGTCTTTTTTCTTTTCATCTTTAAAAAGTTCATTGAACTTATCGGTACGATAAGGCTCATCTAATTTTTCCAGTGCTACCCGATAGACTTTTGCATTGGGCATTCCAAAAGGATAAGCCGGCTTTAATCTTTGCGACGTGAAGTAAATATATTTTCCATCCGGTGACCAAATAGGTCCGCTTTCTGTTATCCCGGTATTGGTAAGATCTGTTGTCTTATTTTCTTTGATATTATATACAAAAATATCCTGCTCAAAATTTCTGTATGCAGTAAATACAATGTATTCATCGTTCGGTGAAAAGCCCGGGTCGCTGTTCTGAAAACTCCATATTTCCTCTTTCACGATCGTTTTACTTTGTTGCGTTTTGGTATCAAGTAATCTGACCTCATCCCGGCCGCTCAGGTAAACGGCTTTACTGCGGTTCTTATTTAATACAATAGAACGGTTATTCTTTTTATCACTGGTCAATTGTTTTGGTGACGCGGAACTGTCAGCCCTTATGGTATAAAGATTGGTATAGCCATCAAGAGTTTGATTAAAAAGTAATGTCTTATTATCGTTCAGCCATTTTACTTCTTTCACTCTTTCTGCAGAACCACGGTTGATCTCCTGAATGAATTTTCCTTCAATATCACTGACAAATAATTCGCCTCTTGACACAATTGCGAGTTTTTTTCCGTCCGGAGAAACATCAAATGCAGATATGTTTCCTTTGACATCAAAATCTTTTTCCTTTGGCAAAACATTATTCCGGTTAATTGAAATTTGCAATTTATCGCCCTTACCTGATTTTACATCATACAGCCACAACTGGTAATCTTTTTCAAAAACCACTTTACCTCCACTAGCATTGACGGAAGGCGTTTTAATAGAAGAAGAAAATTTCGTGAGTCCTTTTTTCTTCCCATTATCAAATGTATAGAGGTTGTATTCGCCATTCGCCTCATCGGAAATGAAATAGATGTTGCCGCTCCTGTCAATGGTCACGCCAAAATCTTTTCCCGCCCAATCCGTATATTTTTTATATTGTTTTGACTGCAGGTTAGTGGACTGTATCTCCGGATTAAAGGGTCCTTTGTATCGTTTGCGTTGCGCCTGGTTGCTGCTTTCCCATGTATCGCTAAAAAAAATCTCTCCTGATGATGGATGTTCAACAAGATTATGATCATATTGAAAAAAATAATTGCCGAAAACCCTGACCGGCGTGCCACCATCGACAGAAACTTTATACCCCGCCACCTGGCCCATGCGATTACTGTTGAAATAAATATATTTTGAATCCCAGCTCCAGCTTGATACATCATCGGTGCCACTATGATAAGTTACCTGTTTTACTTCACCGCCATTTAATGGCATTATGAATACATCCGGGTTTCCATACTGTCTCCCGGTAAATGCGATCCATTTTCCATCCGGAGAAACTTTAGCACTGGTCTCATAACCCTGCATGGCAGTGAGTCTTGATGCTCGTCCGTCTTTTACATTCGCTTTCCACAAGTCACCTTCGAAACTAAAGATCACAGTTTCTCCGTCTGGAGTCAGACAGGGATTGGATAAGAAATAAGCATCGTTGTTTTGAGCTGAAAGAATTAATGAAAAACATAAAGTGATAAGCAGAAAAAATTTTCTCATAGCCATTAATTTATAAATGAAATTACACTGCGAGAGCTTTATTCAAATACCGTTTATAAAGAAAATGCATTCCTCTTTGATTTCGCGAAGACGGGCAAATTGAAATCCATACAACTGAGATAAATACAACATCCATTAACGCGATATTTTTTTATCCCGGTTGTCAAGCGGCATTTAAAGAATAACCCGTGCAAATACAGCGAAATGGTCCGACGCAAATCTTCCATTCCAGCTTTCTGAAATAGTGGCATGCTTAAGCACTTTCCATTTCCCTTTCAGAAAAATATAATCAATAGGATCGTTGTCTCTTTCTTTTGATTGAAAGGCATTGAAAGTTCCTGTCGGTCCATAGTGTGGTGTTTGGGAAATTTCTTTCGAATCGGTTAAGTGCAAAGGATCGTTTTTATCGGTAATGATCTGTATCGGCTCATCTGTTGGTCTTGCATTAAAATCACCGGTAAAAATAACTGGTGTATTGCCGGCGATCTCTTTTACTTTGTTCAAAACAATTTTGGCGCTTTCTCTTCTTGCCACCTGGCCTATATGATCAAAATGTGTATTGAAGGCATAGAAGACCTTATTCGTTTTTCTATCTTTAAATTTTGCCCAGGTTATAACACGGGGATAGGCAGCATCCCAACCTTTTTTTCCAGGCACATCAGGCGTTTCAGAAAGCCAGAACATTTGTGTTTGTAATAACTGCAATCTTGTTGTATCATAAAAAATGGCAGAGTATTCACCTTTTTCTTTACCATCATCACGGCCACCACCAACTGACTTATATTTTGTTAGTCGCTCCCTGAGATCCATCATCTGTTCATGAAGAGCTTCCTGGACGCCAAGTAGATGCACTTCATAAAAAAGGATCTGCGAGGCAACTTTATCTTTCCGGTAGGGCCATGCATTCAAACTATCAAAGGCAGTATTGAGACGGATATTAAATGTCATCACGTTCAGATCTTGCGCGGCAAGAGAAAAAGAAAAATAAAGCAGGAAGAATGAAAGCAGAATTCTTTTCATAAAGAAGAAATTGTTTTTAAAATCATTTCACAACCCGGAATCCCTGGTTGCTGAAAGAAGCATGTATGTTGACGCGGCCAATATCGTATGAGTTAAAAAAGTTGCAGGCGTTCTTGCTGCACCACCATGATCCGCCACGTGCATGAGCAATGGTACTCTTTTCATTTTTCTTCAGCTTACCGGTGCAGAATTCAAATACATTTCCATACATATCATACAATCCCCATGGATTGGGTGCAAAACTTGCAACAGGTGACGTATACATATATCCGTCCGAACTATCTGCTACCAAATGATCCCGGCCATGCCAGATATTTGCATACTCATTTATCTTATCATTTTCATTTCCCCAAAAATAATCGTTAGCAGAGCCGGCACGACAGGCAATTTCCCATTCCTCTAGTGAAGGCAATCTTACATTAGCCCATTTACAATAAGCCTGTATATCGCTATAGCTGATGCAAGTCACGGGATGATTCATTTTATTTTCAATGCCGCCACGGGTTATCCCATTCGGATAGCGCCAATATGCCGTTGAATCTTCCAGCCATTCAAATTCTTTTAGTCCGGGTTGGAATACCATCGCATTATGCATTCTTTCTGCATCTGTTTTATAAGAAGTAGCTCTGACAAATTCTTCAAATTGCTGATTCGTGGTTTCCGTTTTTGCGATGGAATAGCTGTTCACTTCCACTTTTCGAAGCGGATTGAGCATATGTCCTTTTTTACCAACCGTATAGGTACCGGCAGGGACCAAAACAAAATTATTGTCCGATTGGGCCGGTAGTTGTGTAACGCAGGAAAAGAATGCACTACAAAAAAGAAGGATTTTATTTTCTATCTGCATTATAAAAATCAGTAGCTCTCTTGATGATCAGGTCTTCGTTGGCTTTATTATAATTCAGGTAAGATTGATAACTGGCATCTTCGGCATAGAGTTTTCTATACGAACCCGAAAGAAGAAACGGCTCATATTCGTTTTCTTTCATCAGCAGCAACAATAATGTCAGCAGGTCCAGATCTTTTATTGCTTTGTTCGTCCTGAATGCTTTAATGATATCGGGGATCATTTCTTTTGCATTGATCTCAATTATTGCATCCTTAAAATTAAGACCCACTTTTTTTGTACGTTCCATACTCTCTCTCATAAATTCGATGACTGAATCACGGTTGCTGCCAAAAAATTTTGTTTGCCGCTCACTCCAGGCAAACTCTTCAAAAGCATCAGGGGTATAGGCAAAAATTTTTTTGTCCTCATTCGAGACGGGCGGCATGGCATCACAATTCTGGCTATACGATTCCGCATGGATCATATTATAGGTAAACTTCTCCCGCATCGACAGCGATTCATAATCCTTATTGCTCAGCGCTTCATTGTCTTCTTCATCCGATTTTATTTTATCTATCAATTCTTTGACCCTGATCAAACCATAAGGCGGAACAGTGAGCCTGTGACGATAAGCACGGTAGGATTGGCTTTCATTGACAACTTGTCGTGCACCCCGTCGCTGAGAAAAGGTTGAAAGTGTCAATAAAATAAAAAAGAAGGAGAGAATTAGTTTCATAGTTGCTATTTGTTTTAAAGTTAGCTCAATTCAGATTTCCTACAAAGACACTAAGTACACAAAGCAGATATGACAGAATTTCACAGTGGCCTTTGTGTTTTTGTGGGATAAAAATTTATACCACAACATTTACCATTTTACCGGCCTCCTCCCGATCCCGATTTCATCGGGACGGGCTCTCCTCCAAAGGAGGAGAGCCACCATCGCACAGCCCAGACGATTCATGAAACTTTTCTTTCCAGTAACATTTCTATATGACAACATTTACCATCTTACCTTCTTTATAAATTATTTTCTTTGGCGGCTTTCCTTCAAGCCATTTCTGTACGACTTGATTGGCCAGCACTATTTTTTCTACTTCTGATTCAGAAATGCCCAATGCCATATCAATAGTTGTTCGCATTTTACCATTGATGGAAACAGGATATTCTTTACTGCTTTCCACCAGGTATTTTTCTTCAAGTCTGGGATAGGTGGCGTTTAGTACAGAGACCTCACCCAAATCCTCTCCTTGCTTCTCTTTGCTCGCAATGACGGAGAGGGCTTGTGGGCTCTCCGATAAGATGAGATTTTCTTTTGACAAGGACTCATCGGAAGGCTGGGTTTGTGCGTTAGCAGGCCCCTCCTTCGGAGTGGCTTGTGGTGGCTTTTTCAACTGATGGTAAAGTTCTTCTGCAATATGTGGTGCATAAGGCGCTAACAATATCAATAACGGTTCAAGAATCTCTTTCTTGTGACATTTCAGATCGGTGAGTTCATTGACGGCGATCATGAATGCACTTACACCGGTATTAAAACTGAACCGTTCGGTATCTTCTTCTATTTTTTTGATTGTTTTGTGTAATACTTTTAATTCAGCTTCTGTGGGAGCCTCACCCCGGCCCTCTCCTGTCGGAGAGGGAGAAGCAGTCGTCCATATTGGTCCTTTCACTTCATCATAGAACAAGCGCCATAATTTTTTCAGGAAGCGATGCACACCTTCAATGCCTTTAGTATCCCAGGGTTTGCTCATTTCTACCGGACCGAGAAACATTTCATACATGCGGAAGGTGTCGGCGCCGTATTTATAAACTAAGTCATCAGGGTTTACTGTGTTGAATTTGGACTTGGACATTTTTTCAACTTCAGTGCCGCAGATGTATTCGCATTCCGGATCTTCAAATAAATCAGTTGAAATATGTAACAAATCTTCTCCAATTATTATAGCATTGCATAATTGGTCTTTCCATTCTCTAAATTGATGAATATTCAATTTAGTTCCATCAACTATGTTTACATCAACATGTAAAGAAATTATTTCAAGAATTGGACGTTGCTCAATGTAAGTTGAAGGGAATAAGTCTTTGAAAGTTTCGTTTATCAGATTAGTCAGTTCTTCTTTAACCCCCGGCTCTTTTTGTTGTAGCCTATCAACAATACCCTTTGAAATAAAAATTTGTGGAATTTTTGAAGTTGCAATTTTTCCATCAGTTACTAATAGGGGCTTAAGTCTATATATAAACCTGCTACTCCCCTGTATCATCCCCTGGTTCACCAATCTTTTATAAGGCTCATCATATCCGATATAATCAAGGTCATACAAAAACTTCGTCCACATGCGGCTATATAATAAATGTCCAACTGCGTGTTCAGTGCCGCCAATGTACAGGTCAACCTGGTTCCAGTAATCAGATGCTTTGCGGCTGCAGAATACCTTTTCATTATGCGGGTCCATGTAGCGGAGGAAGTACCAACTGCTGCCTGCATAGCCGGGCATGGTGTTGGTTTCTAAAGCGCCCCCGCCCCCCGAAGGGGGGATCCTGGTCTCAAATTGATTGACCCATTCATTAATGTTGGCCAGAGGACCTTCTCCTTCTGGTCCGGGACTATAGCTTTTTACTTCGGGTAATGTTAAGGGCAATTCACTTTCATCTAACGGATATGCAATTCCATTTTTCCAAATGATAGGAAATGGTTCACCCCAGTACCGCTGACGGCTGAATGCAGCATCACGCATTTTATAATTTACTTTCCGGACCCCGATTCCCATTTCTTCAATTTCCTTTATCACGACATCAATCGCAACTTTCATTACCATGCCATTGATGAAATCGCTGTTCTCCAATATGGCATCTTTTGTAGGATTGGCTTCTTCGCCATTAAAATCTTTACCGATAATATTGGTGATGGGAATATTAAAATGTTTGGCAAATAAAAAATCACGCTGGTCACCACATGGGACTGCCATGATAGCGCCGGTTCCATAACCAGCTAATACATATTCGCTGATCCAAACAGGGATCGCTCTTCCATCGAAAGGGTTGATGGCATAAGAACCTGTAAAAACTCCTGTTATTTTTTTTTCAGCCATCCGCTCTCTTTCGCTGCGGCTGTTGACGTATTCAAGATATTTTTCTACTTCTTCACTATGCCCTTTCGTTGTTATTTGTTTTACCAGTTCATGTTCAGGTGCTATTACCATGAAGTCAACGCCGAAGATGGTGTCGGGGCGGGTGGTGTAAACCTTCAGCTTTAACGCCTCATCCCCGACCCTTCTCCTGTCGGAGAAGGGGGCGTTAGAACCGGCGATTGATTGCTTTGCTAATTCTTTACTGACACGTTTTACAATTTCATTGGTGTTGCTTATTACTTCGTCATTGGTAAATCGTAAAATCTTGTAATCATTTGCAAGAAGATATTCCGTTCTCGCCTCATCATAGCTTTTTTGATCTTCTTCGTCATGATAGCCGCCATCCACTTCAATCAATAAGCGTTTTTGTAAAAAAGCAAAATCAATAATAAATCCATCGATCACATGTTGTCTTCTTACTTTATGCCCCAGTTGATTGTTCCGCAATGCCTGCCATAACACATCTTCTGCTTCCGTCTTATTTTTTCTATTTTCTCTTGAGAGATCTTTTAAAATACCCCAGTTCTTTTTGTCCGCCGTCTTAAAGAATTTATCGGAGGTTCCGGAATCTCCGACGTTCCCCTCTCCACCAGGAGAGGGGTTAGGGGTGAGGCGAAACACAATCTCCGCACCCGAACTCTTCCCGATCCAATTTCCCTGCATCTCTTTCATCGCGTCACTAAAGTCAACCTTCTGCAGTCCTTCCAGCAAACGATCGGCATATTCAGTAATGCGCAGGTACCATTGCCGCAATTTCTTTTTCACCACAGGATGACCGCCACGTTCACTTACTCCATTTATTACCTCATCATTAGCCAATACTGTTCCCAATGCTTCACACCAATTCACTTCACCAATGCCGCAATAGGCAAGACGATATTCCATTAGAATATCCTGCTTTGTTTTTTCATCAAAGGTCTTCCATTGATCTGGTGAGAAGCCCGAACTTGCAATATCGAAATTCGAATTTTTGATTTCGAATTTTGAATCCGGTATCGGGTGATTTTTATTCCCTTCTTTTTCAAAAGCAGCAATCAATACAGAAATTCTTTCCGCCTTATTTGTTTTACGATTATAAAATGAATCGAACAATTGCAGGAATATCCATTGCGTCCATTTATAAAAATCGGGTTTTGATGTATTCACTTCCCGGTCCCAGTCAAATGAAAAACCGATCTTATCCAATTGGCTGCGGAAGTTTTTGATATTTGTCTCAGTTGAAACGGCGGGATGAATTCCATGCTCGATAGCATATTGCTCTGCCGGCAATCCAAACGCATCATAGCCCATCGGGTGCAAAACATTATAACCCTTCAGTCGTTTAAACCGTGCGTAGATATCACTCGCAATGTATCCAAGGGGATGCCCGACATGCAAGCCTGCTCCGCTTGGATAGGGAAACATGTCCAATACATAGTACTTCGGTTTGGCAGCTTGTCCTGAGTTTGCCGAAGGATTCGATACTTTGTATATCTTATTATCCTTCCACCATTGCTGCCATTTCTTTTCAATATCCCTGAAATTATATTCTATGCCTCCTGAAGCGGTGTTATTGGAAAGCTTCCTATCGTCTGATTCGCTCATTATATACCTTCTGTTTTATAATTAGATTGCCAGCGCCTGTGCTACTATCATCGTTCCTTGTGTCACTCACTTGAGCTTTCTGTCCGCTGCTGAACTTGTCGAAGCACCGGCAAACGATGATTAGAATTACCGAAGTGATGAACGGAGTCCATCACTTCGCTCAGGATAAACTCAGCAATCAAAGATTAATAGAATTGCTGAAGCCGGCTTAAAAATATCTTTAACAAATAACTTACAAACCATGGCAATATCACTTCACAACAACCGTTTATTTGAGCGGCAAAAATACTGATTGTAAAACTGAATTGGCTATTTTTGCCGCCGTCCGTATGCAATTATCCCGAACCTGTTAAATTCTAAATCCATTACTATGGCGCAAACTGGCAGAGCTTCTATCAAACGTGGCAAACCTTCTTATTATATGTCTATTGTTGGTGTGACGCTGGTACTATTCCTCCTCGGCATCATCGGCTGGCTGGTCATCAATGCAAATAAACTCGGTAACTATTTCAGGGAAAATATAGAAGTGATCGCTTCTCTCCGCGGCGACCTGAACCCAAAGGACAGTGTGGCGCTGATGGAATATGTCTCCGCAAAACCATATGTTAAGTCAATAGAATTTGTCACCAAAGAAGAAGCTAAAAGAAGGTATATGAGTGATGGTAATGAAAGCTGGGACAAGATCCTTGACTATAATCCCCTTCCCAACAGTGTTAATTTCAAAATAAAGCAGGAATACGTGAATGGAGATTCGCTGACAATTATAAAAGCTGACCTGGAAAATCAAACTTATGTCGGTGATGTGCAGTATCCCAAGGCTCTTGTTGATAACCTTAATAAGAATATCCGAAGTATAAGCATCATTCTCCTCGCTATTGCTGTTATCCTCGCCCTGGTGGTAATAATTTTAATTGATAACACGATACGTCTGGCCATGTTCAGCAACCGATTCTTAATAAAGACCATGCAAATGGTGGGAGCCACCCGCTGGTTCATCGCCCGGCCCATGAATATACGTGCCATCATCAATGGCGCTATCAGCGGATTAATGGCTATTATAGCGATCATTCTTGTCATCTTGGCAGCGCAAAAGATATTACCCGAAATGAAAGCCATAAATGATAATAGTACGCTGGCTCTTTTATTTATCGGGCTAATTGTCATTGGCATTTGTATCACCTTATTCAGCACTCACCGCAGCGTAATCAAATATTTGAAAATGAAGCTGGATGACCTGTATTGATCGTAAGTGGTGAATGGTCAATGGTGAGTATGGAAAGCTCCGCTATTAAACATGCCCCATTCACCACTGACCATTCACAATTCACCAAATTCCTTATCTTGCACCTCCAAATTTCTACAGCATGGCTGAAAATAATTCAACAACCTCTTTCTTTTCAAAAGACAATTATATCTGGATGCTTGTCGGAATAGTTCTTATTGCTATCGGCATGTTTATGATGGCTGGGGGAAAAAGCGACAACCCGGCTGTTTTTAATGCCAAAGAAGTATATGGATTCACCCGCATCACAGTGGCCCCTCTCCTGATACTGGCAGGCCTGATTGTCGAGATATATGCGATATTTAAAAAACCGAAAGGATAAATACCCTGTTCAGAAACAGCAATAAAAAAACTACGGCGATGATTCTCTCATCGCTTTTTTATTTATTATGTTGCAGCGTTATAATTACTCCATTTTCCGAAAGAAAACCAAATAAGCCATTATGGGAATAGTTGAAGCTTTTATCATCGCTATTGTGGAGGGGTTGACCGAATTCCTTCCCGTCTCGTCTACCGGTCACATGATAATCACCAGTTCATTACTGGGTATTGAAAAAGATGAATTCACCAAACTGTTTGAAGTATCGATACAATTCGGCGCTATTCTCGCAGTTGTTGTATTATACTGGCGCAAGTTTATTGATTTCAGCCGCTGGCAGTTTTATGCCAAGCTGATCGTTGGTGTTATTCCTGCGCTTGTACTAGGTTATATTTTTTCTGATAAAATAGATGAGTTGCTCGAAAGCCCGATGACCGTCGCTATCTCGATGCTGGCCGGTGGTATCATTTTATTGTTTATTGATAAGCTGTTCAATAAACCAACGATTCACACGGATAATAAGATCACCTACGTCAAGTCTTTTATAGTTGGCTTATGGCAAACTATTGCGATGATCCCGGGAGTGAGCCGCAGTGCCGCCTCGATCATTGGTGGAATGTCACAAAAATTTACCCGCAACCTTGCTGCTGAATTTTCTTTTTTTCTCGCAGTGCCAACCATGTTTGCCGCTACGGTATATTCTTTGTTTTTAAAAAAATGGTCGCATCACGGTGAAATGAGAAAAGGATATGAGATCATACTCGAAACCCGGGACAACACGATCGCTTTTATCATCGGGAATGTGATGGCCTTTATCGTGGCGATAATCGCTATTCGTTTTTTTATTAATTATCTCAAAAAGTACGGGTTTAAAGTATTTGGCTGGTACCGTGTCATTGTCGGCATTATCCTGATCATCTTATTGCTGACCGGTGTCATTAAGGGTCAACAAACATTGTGATTTCAAATCATTACTTTTACCCGTAAAGAATACCGCCAATGCAAACAGCTTCCAAAAAAGTGATCAATGGCTGGGCGATGTATGACTGGGCTAACTCAGTTTATAATCTTGTTATCACCTCCACTATTTTTCCCGCTTACTTCGAAGCTATCACCGGGGACGGTAACGAGGCTACTACTACAGATACGGTGCATTTCTTAGGAAGAGATTTTGTCAATACGGCTTTATACAACTATGCACTTGCTTTTGCTATGCTTATTGTGGCCATCATCTCCCCTTTGCTTTCATCTATTGCTGATTACAGGGGTAATAAAAAATCGTTTCTCAGGTTTTTTCTCACCGTCGGCAGTATGTCCTGCGCTGCGCTATATTTCTTCTCTGACCTGGATACATTATATATAGGTATCACCGGCATGATCATAGCCTGTGTAGGTTTCTGGGCCAGCCTGGTTTATTATAATTCTTACCTCCCAGAGATCGCTGCACCTGAGGACCGCGATAGGGTAAGCGCAAAAGGATTTACCTACGGATATGTGGGTAGTGTTATTTTACAATTGATATGTTTTGTACTGGTGTTGAAGCATGATATGTTCGGATTTACAGAAGGTAAAGGGTCGCAATATTCTTTCTTACTTGTCGGGATATGGTGGTTTGGATTTGGTCAGTTTTCCTTGAGTCGTTTACCAAGATCAATTGCTGCCGGCACCGGCGACTTGAAACATCGTATCCTTTCAAAAGGATACCGGGAATTGCAAAAAGTATGGAACCAGCTAAAACATATTAAGATCCTCAAACGATTTTTATTCGCTTTCTTTTTTTATAATATGGGTGTGCAAACCGTAATGCTTGCAGCAACTCTCTATGGTAAAAGCGAATTGCAAATACCTACTACTAACCTGATCATCGCTATCCTGATCATTCAGTTGATCGCAATACCGGGTGCATATGTCATATCATGGCTTTCAAAAATGATCGGCAATATGAAAGCATTGATGTGCTGCGTGGCTGTATGGATCGTAATTTGTATCATTGGCTACATGTTGCCTCAAAAAGGAGTATATGAGTTTTATGGATTGGCAACGCTCGTGGGATTTGTCATGGGAGGCATTCAGTCATTGAGTCGTTCTACCTATTCCAAGCTGATGCCGGTCACTAAGGATACGGCTTCCTTTTTCAGCTTTTTTGACGTCACGGAAAAGATCGCAATTGTTATCGGCATGTTCAGTTTTGGATTTATTAATGAGCTTACCGGATCGCAAAGAAGTTCTGTTCTTGCTTTAATGGCTTATTTTATCATTGGCTTACTGCTATTAATTTACACATCAGCAGCAAAGGAAGAGACAATATGAAGATGAATAGGATCAATACTAGTTACTACGAACTCGACGGTAGCGCTATGTTTGCGATAGTGCCTGAAAGTAGCCTTCTAAATCCCCCGAAGAGGGACTTTGGAGTCTTTAATTGTAAATATCTTTAATCTTTTTGCAAAGCTCTTCATGAACTTATATTCCATAAATACCGGCTACTTCAAATTGGATGGGGGCGCTATGTTTGGCGTTGTTCCTAAAAGTATCTGGACTAAAATAAATCCGGCTGACGAAAATAATATGTGTAACTGGGCCTTGCGATGTTTGCTGATAGAAGATGGCAAAAGATTGATGTTAGTTGATAACGGTATCGGCGATAAGCAGGATGCAAAATTTTTCAGCTACTACTATTTGCATGGAGACGATACATTGGATAAATCATTGGCAAAACTCGGTTTTCACCGCGATGATATCACCGACGTTTTTTTGACCCATCTTCACTTTGATCACTGCGGCGGAAGCATAATTCGTGAAGGAGAAAAATTAATTCCTGCATTTAAGAATGCAACTTATTGGAGCAATGAAAGACACTGGAATTGGGCCGTGAATCCAAATGAAAGAGAGAAAGCATCCTTTCTGAAAGAAAATATCTTACCGATAGAAGAAAGTGGTCGGCTGAATTTCATCTCACATCCTCTTACAGATAAAAAAGATAAGGTTTCCTATTCACCGGGAACATTGACCACAGATTTTACTGAAAATATTTCTATACGATTTGTTGACGGGCACACGAGCAGCATGATGTTGCCCCAGGTAAAATATAAAAACAAGACGATAGTGTATATGGCAGACCTTCTGCCTTCAGCAGGACATATACCTATTCCTTATATTATGGCCTATGATATGTTTCCCCTGACAACGCTTGATGAAAAAAAGAATTTTCTTAATGATGCCATTAAAAACGATTACATCCTTTTCTTCGAACATGACCCGGTAAACGAATGCTGCAATCTGCAGAAAACTGAAAGAGGAATAAGAGCAAAAGATTTTTTCAAATTATCGGAAAGCTAATAGACTCTTTTGAAGAGCCTGCCTGCCGGACAGGCAGGGTTTGGGGAAGCTTACCTTCTCCTGATCAGGGACGTTAACGGATGGCGGATATTTTCATAGCTCATCATATCCATTTTTATTTTGCCAACCACGATCGGGCTTTCTATACGCACAGGTATATGATTTGCATCATCCGTTACCCACACGGTCATCTTTTCACCGCCTTCGAAAATAGTTCCTTTGATCAGCAAAGGTTTGAACTTGATGGCATTGAATTTTCCATATTTTGTTTTGATCGTCTCTTTACCAAGATACCTGATATACATCTCATATACCCGGTTGTCGAGAAACATGGAAAAAGTGATCCTATCTTCCGGGTTTAGTTTTGAAAAATCAATATTGCGGGCATAAAAAACCGAGCTTACCACATCCTGCACACAAGCAGGCACTTTAAATACACCCTCACCTGTCACCGCTGTATTAGCATTTTTATTGAATGTGACATTCTGATATTTCTTATAACCACCTTCATTAATGTTACGGACAAATTTCAGTGTCTGCATAGTGGCTGTGTCTATATAAGATTCATATTTATCTCTTACTTTATAGATCCAATCATAAGAAGAACTGGTATTTCCTTCGCCCACTATATGAAATACGGGTTTATTATTCAACGTTTCTAATGTATTGGTAAATGTCGCAGTACCGGCTTCTAGATAAAGTCCGGCTGCATCGTAAAAAACGGTATAAGAAACTTTTTCTCCTGCGTGAAATGCGACATTTTTAATTGCGCAGGAGTCTTCAAAAGGCGCTTCTGTTTTTGCAGAAAAAGCCAGCCATGCTACAAGCGAAATACTGATCAGTTTAAGATTCCTCATCATTTTTATTCTTAAAGATTCTTTTAATACTCAAAATTAATAAACTACCCGCCAGTGCGGGGATTATCAGGTTGATAAACCAGATGCTTACCGAAGTCAGTCCTATTCCAAGGGTGTTATTACTGAACAACCCCATTAGTTTCAGGCTCACTTCTCCTCTCAGGCTCAGGTCGGTAAACAAGGCGATGGTAGGAATGACCGCCATCACCAAAAAAGAAACACTCACAGCCCATACATCATTCCACAACGAGACATTTACATTAAATAAACGAAATAAAAGATAATATTGTATGACGAAAACCAAAAAACGTAACGCTGATAAAGACAAAAGTTTCAACATCAACGTTGCATTAAAACCTTCCAGTTCCTTTATCAGCCACGCATATTTTTTAATAGCCGGCAAACGGTCTATCCATTTAATTATCCAGGATAGCTGAAAATAAAATACTGTTAAAATAAGCAATACGAATAATACTCCAAACACAATGGCCTGTATCCAGAAAGGAGAGAGTATATGGCCGTTTTCAATAGGCTTTTGAAGAATAAAAAAACCAAGTAATCCCATAAAAAGTGTAACGATCAACTGGCTCATGCTGCTGGCAATAGTAAGTGCAATTGCTTTAAGCCTGTTTCCCTCGTCCATATACAAAACTCTGCCGAGGTATTCACCGACCCGGTTAGGAGTAGTAACAGAAAACGAACTGCCTGACAAGATCGCTTTAAAAGAAGTAAAAAAACTCACTTTTTGTATTCCCTGAACTGATATTTTCCATTTGACAGCTTCTATACTCCAGTTGACGATCATCAGGATAAAGACGACGAAAAGATTTATGATCATCGGGCTGCCAAAGGATTCACGGATCTGGTGCCAGGATCTTTCAAGATTAGGCTGACGTAATATCTGTTTGTATATCGAATAAGTTACCCAGGCAAACAATAACGGACCAAGAAAATAGTTGGTGAAGATTTTGATATTTTTGTTCAGCTTCATTAAATCATGTAAAAATACAGCCCGTTTGCAAAAGCCTGCTAAAATAATCCTCGGCATTGATCCCGGAACCCTCGTGATGGGTCATGGTATTATCGCCATCAATGGTAATAGCATGCATTTAATTGAAATGAGCGTATTGAAGCTCTCTGCGAAAAAAGACAATTATGAACGATTGCAATTGATACATGCGCAGGTGGTAACCCTTATAAAGAAGTATAAGCCGGATGAATTTGCCATTGAGTCGCCTTTCTTTGGGAAAAATGTGCAAAGCATGCTGAAGCTTGGCAGGGCGCAGGGAGTAGCGATCGCGGCGGCGATCGGCGCCGGAGTACCGGTTACAGAATATTCTCCTAAAAAAATAAAACAATCCATTACCGGTAAGGGCAATGCCGACAAAGAACAGGTTTGGAAAATGCTAAAGCATATCCTGGCTCTGAAAGAAAAACCCGGATATTTCGATGCATCCGACGCGTTAGCTGTTGCGATTTGCCATCACTTTCAATGCAAATTGCCTGTAGAGGAAATAACGATCAAAAAGAAGATCGCGAAAAAGAAAAATGGATGGAGTGATTTCATTCTTAAAAATCCTTCGCGGCTTGTAAAAAAATAGTGCTACAAATTAGCGACGATCTTTTCCTGGATCTCCTTCAGTTTTTCCGCCGACAATTTGAGTTTTGCATTAGTAAAATTCAGATCATCGGCTGATTTGATCGGGATAAGATGAACATGGGCATGTGGCACTTCCAATCCAATCACACTTATTCCGCAGCGATTACAATCAAATGATTTTTCTATTGCCTTTGCAATAGGTTGTGCAAAGAGTAGTATTTCTTCCAGGTAATCTTTAGGCAGATCAAATAAATTATCTGTTTCTGTTTTAGGCACTACTAATGTATGCCCCTCCTGTAATGGGAAAATATCGAGGAATGCAAAGAACTTATCGTTCTCAGCGATCTTATAAGAAGGAATTTCACCTGCAATTATTTTTGAAAATATTGTCATGCCGCCAAAAATTTTTGATCTCAATGAAAGTAAATAATATCTGGCCCGTTTGAACACCGGTTGAAGTGTAAGACAAAGCTACCGTCTATCTATAAAGAAAATGCCCCTGTAAAAGGGCAAACCAATGTATTTTTTCAGTCTATGCCGTTGTTATTTCTTCGATCTTAAATTTAAGGATTCCCACCGGCGCCTGCACTTCTGCTGTTTCTCCCACCTGTTTGCCCAATATTCCCTGGCCAATAGGAGAAGCAACAGATATTTTTCCTGCTTTCAGATCAGCTTCTTTTTCGCTCACTACCTGGTAGGTTACTTTTTTCTTTGTGTTGATATTGGTTAATGTAACTTTTGTGAGGATGGAAACTTTGCTGGTGTCAATGTTCGATTCATCAAGGACCCTGATAGTGGTCAATGATCCTTCTAATGCCGCTATTTTAGCTTCTAATAATCCCTGAGCTTCTTTAGCAGCATCATATTCTGCATTTTCTTTCAGATCACCCTTTTCTCTCGCCTCGGCGATAGCGCGGCTGGCGGCAGGCCTTTCAATTCCTTTCATCCTTTGCAACTCTACTTTCATTTGCTCAAGGGTTTCTTTAGTCACGTATTGAAAATTATTCATAATCCCTCCTTTGGTAAAAATGAAAAAAATAACAACGCCTCAGGGTCTGTGCTGAAGCGTTGCATTATTGGCCTCAAAGATAAGAAACAAATTTTAAAATTTCCAAAAGCATCCAGTGTACTTTCTGATAAAAAACTGGCAATGAACTGCTAGGGCCGGTGGCATAATTATTGGTTTTTTTTAAATAAGGTCGCCAGAAAACAAAATTCAGAAATTTAAATTATGGCGTTATGAAAAAAAAATTGTTACTGGGATTGACGATAAGCGGATTAATAATTTTTAGTTCCTGTGGTCCCAGCTCCATAACAGTAAGTTCCAGGCCTGAGCGCCCATATTATATGAGACCTGCATCCCCCGGTGTTGGATATGTTTGGATGGATGGAAATTGGGTAGCCAGGGGCGGTCATTATCGTTGGCATGAAGGTCATTGGGCAAGGACAAGGAACCGTGCATGGATATCCGGTTCATGGGAATCAAGACCTAGTGGCTGGTATTGGAGACGTGGGCATTGGAGATAAGACCGATATAGTTTCAGCGCCAATGATTATTGATTTAACATTGGCGCTTTTTATATAAATATTTTATCCGAAAGAATTTTCGCCATTTTATAAAAAGCTTCATGGCTATAACCGGCAATGTGTGGGGTAATGATCACATTAGGTTGATCAAGCAACCAACCTAATTGTTTTTTTTCATCATCAGTATAGGTTTCAAGTTTTTCATTTTCCAAAACATCTAATCCAGCGCCTGCAATTTTATTTTCTTTAAGCGCCGCAATAAGCGCTTCATTGCTTACTATTCCACCCCGCGACGTATTCAGAAAAAAAGGATTGCAATGTAGGGAATTAAAGAAAGCCGTATCGACCATGTGGCGCGTTTCACCTGATAACGGAATGTGAAGACTGACAACATCTGCATAGCGGCCTATTTGTTCCAGGTTTGCTTCCTTAATATTATCAGCACTAAATCCGAATTTATATTTATCGTAAGCAAGGATGGTTACATCAAATGATCGAAGCAGTTTTGCAAAAGCACTCCCGGTATTTCCAAACCCAATAACACCAACGGTTTTTCCGCTCAGTTCAATTCCACGGTTTTGTTCCCGGCGCCATTGTCCTTTTTTAATTTCTTCAGAAGAAGAATGAATTTTGTTCATCAGGTTCAATAAAAGTGCAAGCGCATGCTCAGCTACAGCATTCCGGTTTCCTTCAGGACTGCTTACACATCTTATTCCTTTACTTTCTGCATAAGCTACATCTATCAACTCCATACCACTGCCTAACCGGCCTATCCATTTTAATTGGGAAGCCTGGTCCAATAAATTCTTATCTACTCTTATTCTCGTTGTTACTATTAATCCTTCTGCTTCACTTATTGTTTTAATAAGTTCTTCATACGTCATCTGGGGTGATGTACCACCTCGTAGCCCCGGTCCTTGAGCTGTTTTAGCAGGTAGTCATGCGTTTTTCCCGTGACGATCACTTTCTTCATTGCATCTTAAAAGTTAATTCAGCAAATTGGGCAACGCTCAATTGTTCCGCCCTTTTATCAAAAATTTTGTCTTTAAGCATTTCCTGGTCAAACAGACCTTTCACAGCATTGCGCAAAGTTTTGCGTCGTTGGTTGAAGGCGGTTTTTACCAAAAGAAAAAAATCTTTTTCAGTTCTTATTTTTAAAATCTTTGTGTGTGGAACCAATCGAATAACCCCACTTTTAACTTTGGGAGGAGGATCAAAAGATTGCTCCTGCACATCAAATAAATATTCAACGTTAAAGAAACCCTGAACTAATACGCTTGTCACACCGTATGTTTTATTGCCTTCTTTGGCTGCGATCCTTTGTGCCACTTCCTTTTGAAACATTCCAACCATACATTCAACATCGTTCCGCCATTCCAATACCTTAAACAATATCTGTGTAGAAATATTATAGGGAAAATTCCCAACTACTGTAAATTTTCCTTCAAAAGGTTTTTCTATATCAAGAAAATCATGATGGATGATTTTTCCTTTCATCTCAGGATATGTTTTTAATAAGAACGCTACCTTTTCCTCATCCAGTTCTACAGATTTAAAGCTTATATCTTTTATCCTGATCAGATATTTTGTCAATGCTCCGCCTCCCGGACCCACTTCCAATAACTGCGAAAATTCTTTTTTCTCTAAAACTGCTATTATCTTCCTACAGATATTTTCATCTTTTAAAAAATGCTGGCCCAACGATTTTTTCAGCATGTACATAACCGTAAAGATAATTTGAATTTACCCGTTTAAATGAAATGCCCTCTCTTTGAGAGGGCATTTCATTTTTTTCAAAGATAAATATTGCTGTCTACTGCAGCTTCACGATTTTTTGAGTCATCAATAACTCATCGTCGCTGTTTAAAATATGCATAATATAAACCTGTGCAGGCATTTTCTGCATATCAATTTTAATATCGCTTATACCGGGATCATACACAGAAGACTGCCTGTATATGACCTTTCCCTCTATGTCTGTTACTAACGTTTTTATTTGTGTTTTTTTAGAAGAAGATATCCGTATGGTCAAATAATCAGAAACAGGGTTAGGATAAGAAGTTATTACAGGTTTCGAAGGGTCATATACAATTCTTATTTCTTTACTGTAAGTGACTTTGCCATCCTTATCAACTTGTTTTATCCTGTAGTAATTATTTCCCATCTGCACGGATTGATCAATATATTTATAAGGAAGAGAAGCAACAGCTCGTCCTAAACTGATAAAGGCATTGCCATCCGTCGATCTTTCTACCTCAAAATGATCATGCTGCTGATCGGTTACCGCATCCCACGTCAGCTCAGCAACCCCGCTGCTTATTAATTTACCTTCAAATTTTAAGAAATGTGAAGGCAGTGTAGTTCCGGTATAAGTGTATTCCATGATAGTGCCGGCATCCCTCGCTACATAGAATTTCAGACCATCAGGCGAGATTCTTATTCGCCGGATGCGATTACCATCGCCACGGAAATAAGAGATCGTATCTTTTCCATTTGGAAGGGTCAATACCCCCGTGCCTGCCGTGTTTGGTTTTATCCTGTAAACTTTATCCTGCTTTAGTGATGATATTAACAGCGACTCATTCCAGCCGGGTATAATAGTCTTTCCATAAAAATCAATGGAAGAGCTTGCAATGGTTGGCCATAAACTATTATTGGATTGTGCATACAGTGCGGCCATATTAGCCGCAGTTTCTGTGAATGAAACAAAGATCGGGTTTCTGTAAGTAGGCGTCGCTGAACAAAAAGTTTGTTCATTCGGGTTAGTAGTCTGCCCGATCTTAAACCCGTTTACATTGCCCTCACAAAAACCTGTCACCTTATCCCATCCATAATTTTTTCCCGATTCGATTATATTGATCTCATCGTCGCTTCTATCCTGCTGTTCAGAACTATAAAGCCTGTCAACGCCACTTGACGTGCCCCATACAAGGCCTTGCGGATTTCTATGACCCAATGAATAAACATAATCTCGGGGCGTAATTGAACCTGAGGTATAAAAAGGATTATCGTTAGGAACCCAGGCGTCCAATCCCGCATCACCATCACTTTCTGTATTAATGCGTAAAACTTTCCCTTCCATTACATCAACGTTTTGCGCATTTTCTGTCCGGGAAGTATTGGTAAGTTGTCCCGCTCCCATATCACCAATGGTATAATACAATCTGTATTGCGTATGCGCTGCATCCGATCCCGATTCGATGCTGGGACCGATAATTAATCTTCCGGAATTATGATCACTGCTTCCAGGCATGTTATCTACTATGATTGTTGGATTGGTCAATGAAGTTCCGTTATAATCATACCGGACGATCCGCGTACTGAAAACGCAGGTAGCTCCGGGATTTGCACAAGTACTGTTAGGGATTGCTTTGTTGTAAACAAAAGCTACATATACCCAGGGTTTGGCAGCTCTCACAGCAGCATTTGAAGAATAGAGGTTGGGATGAATAGCAAGCCCCATTAACCCGCCCTGTGGTTTAGTCCCTGTGGTAAACGTGGACGTATTCGAACTCAAGTCCAATAGCTGTGTCTTCACGGGAGTGACACCAAGACTGATCCTTGATATTTTATAAGATGAATTTTCTGTGATCCAAAGTGAATCATTAGGACCATATAACACTTCCCACGCTGCACTTAATCCCGATATGATTGTACGCTTTGAAAATGTTTCTGATTGAGCATGTACGTCAAAAACAATAAACAGCAGAAGGATATAAATTGGCTTTTTCATTAAGATAGGATTTGATTAATGTTAAGTTATTGCAATTCCCGTTTAAAACCAATGATTCAGCTACACGTTGCATTATTTCCGTGTAAAAACACCTGATCAATACCGGAATAATTCCTGTGAATTTTCCAAATCGCGTTGACATGGACGTAAAAGCAAAAAAAGAACCCGCCTCGCCGGAAGCGAGACGGGTTAGCATCGGAACACTGAAAAATCCTTTTATAGTTTCTGAACTTTTATTTTCTGATCAATGCCTGCGCCGGATACACTCAGGTAATAAATGCCTGCAGATAGCTTACTGATATTTATCCGCAGATTATTCCTTCCTTTCTTTGCCTGCAATGAATTTTCCATTACGGTACGACCGGCATTATCCAGCATCTTCCAGCGAATTTTACCGTCAGTGATCGCCCCGATAGTGATCAACGCATCATCAGCAACAGGATTAGGGAAGACAGTTACTCTTCCTGCCACGTCAGCCAGTGAAATGGTTACGATGTTCGAATAAGTATAGCTTCCATTAATATCGGTCATCTTTAACCGGTAATAGATAAATGAAGTCGATAGCGTTGCCGCGTCATTATCTGTATATGAATAGTTAATTGTGGTTGTGCTGTTACCATTCGCTGCGACGGTCCCGATCTTAGAGTAGGTGCCGCCATCTGTGCTTCTTTCAATCTCAAAATTTGCTGAATTTATTTCTGAGCTTGTTGTCCAGTTAAGGATTGTAACATTATTATTCAGACTCCCCATAAACGATACCAATTGTATTGGCAATGTGGTAAGCGATGAATTGGCAAAATAGAAAGTTGAAAAAGAAGAAAGAGAATTTGATTGCAAAACATATCCCGACGAACCAAAAGCTGCTTTGGAAACAGTAGCTACTGCAGACGCACCACCGCCGGTAAGTGTTGACGAACAGACGTTATTACTATTTTTAAAAATACCTACGTTAGCAATACTGCCGCTAATGCCACTTGACTGGCCCAGTGAGTTAAGTGCTGAACTTAAACTTGTGAATTCAGCAGCTGTAAAGTAGAGCCTTATTTTTACGTTTGATGAGGGCTGGGTTTGAGGAGTAATGGTGATATTCCTGTTCATATAAAGATGATGGCCTCCATCCTCTCTCACCGGTCCTGAGTTTCTATAAAAAGTTGTCCGGACCGTATCAAGATTATTCCCGTTTGCATATATCTCAGCGATGATATTACTATTAGTATCAGTGATCGGAACCCAAATATTTGTATTGAAATTGGCTGCATTGATCACGACTTTGTTTGCTGTTTCGCACTGGTTAGCCAGGCCGGCAGCGATTGGAGTCAAAGAGGGAATAGGGCTTGTGCCTGAACTATCATTATATCCAAGGAAAGTATATTTCTGTAAGCATCCCGCACACGCACTGACTATTGGATTGGTGGTAGTAGGGCCGGATGTGGTCGCACTACTATCAATTACTGTAAATATTGATCGTCCGTCAGGTGAAATTGCAATGTCCCTGAACCGGTTTATACTACGAAACAAAGTATTAGTATCGCTTATCGTATTAGTAGGTGCTGTTCCTGTCCCGGCAACATTTAAATTCATCCTCATGATTCGGCCCCCCTTTAAACAACCGATCAATAGTGAATTTTTCCAACCGGGTATCAGACTACTTGTATAGATATCAATTCCCGAAGGAGCTTCTGACGGCCAGGCCGAGTTGTTTTGATTGCCACTATTGAACTGCTGATAGATGTATTGCACTGTGCCTGCGGGCGGACTAGACGTAGGTCCTCCAGGTGCTGCGTAAAATGAAACCATCGGGTTGCCATAGGCGCTACCAAGGTTCCGGGCATTTATTTTTTCGGAAACGATGAGTGGCAGATTGCTCGCAGAACCGCCGGCCATTGCATTGTCATAATTACCATCCGTGCTATCACCTATTACTATTGGATGGCCATAATTTTTTCCAGCCTGCAAAAGGTTTATCTCATCATCGGTAAAAGGTCCGTGGCTGCTTCCATATAATTTGCCATTAGCATAAGCAAAGCCCTGGTTGTTTCTTATCCCTGTTGCCCATACTGCACTTTGCTTTGCGCCATTAAAAGGATTTGCATCCGTGCCGGTTCCACTCGGGATCCATTTATCATAGGTACCGACATCACTGTCAGGGTTAATTCTGAAGCGCAGAATTTTTCCTTCATATGAGTTTACATTTTGCGCTTTGTTTGTTCGGTATGCATTACCAAACTGTCCGGCTCCCATGTCTCCCTGTGCATAAAAAAGGTACATACTATCTCCGACCGGCGCTATGATCATTCTACCAGAATTATGGTCACTGCTTCCGGGGAGTGTATCGCACACTATCATTGGACTATCGAACTTGTTGGTGGTAGTATTATAAGTAAATCTGACGAGGCGATTTTTGTAAAACTCTCCTCCATTGCCTGCTACAGTGTTAGTGTATTGATAGACGTAGGCGACGAATATAAATCTCTTAGGATTGACTGGTTTCATAAAATCAGGGTGAATCGCCATTCCCATTAAACCGCCTTGCGGATTGTGCATCGCGATGGTAAACTGAACATCAAAAGAAGTATCTGCCAACGGCAGGAAAATACTATGGTACCCGATATCCAATACGGTCCTTTGTCCGCCGTTAGTGATATTTACTTTTTTAACCTTATAACCTTTTGCCTCAGTAACCCAAAGACTATCATCAGGACCGTAGGTAACTTCCCACGGGTCATTCAGGTTGCCGGAAGAAGGAATAAGGATTGTTTGCCGGAAATATTCATTTTTAGGTCCGGCATCTACATTTGTTTGTGAATAGGAAGAGGTAAAAAGAATAATCGAGCTTAACAGAAAAAGCAGTTCTTTTTGCATTTGATAGTGGATTTGTGTGCGCAAATTATTTACTTATCCACATTTATGCAATCGAGGTTATACTGAATTATATATGGTAAAACCACCTGATATAATTAAGTGAAATACCCATTGATAAAGTTTATGGTTTTCACTTATTTTGATAATTATCCATATCCTCGAATGAACCATTGATCCACTGCTTATGAAAAAAATTTTACAGTCCCGAAAACTGCCCGGTATAGTCATACTTACCTTTTTCAGTTTATCATTTCCTATATTTTCATATTCACAAACATTTTTTGGCGTATCAAGCAACCCGGCAGATAATTCTCCCAAGACGGGGCCAACAACTGCCGTAACACCTCCTACTTTAATGGTTGCTGGTGACCTGGTAATTATATATGCTCAGTATAGATTAAATGGCGCAACCATATCAATCAGTGCGACCGGTGGGCAAACCTGGAATACTGCGGCTACCAATACCGGTACCAATCTAACTTATTCTGTATTCTGGTGCAGGTTTAATGGAACATGGGCGGCAAACCCTTCGGTCACTATTGGTGCAGGTACTAATGCCTTGTCAGCAATAATGTATGTTTACAGACCCGGTGACGGTAATAGTTCATGGGGCTTAAATGTTGGACCAAATTATAGTTCTACTACTGCAACCGCCCAGTCAATTACAGGCTTAACCACTACTGCACCAAAAACTGTAACTATGGGATTTTGGGCTAGTGCTTCTGCTAATACATGGACAACACTGACTGGCGCAGGTTGGAGTAAAACCGGTATAGTTGCACAATATAGAAATACAACAACTGGTCAGTCTCATACTGCTGCTTATAATATCAACGCGACCACCAGTGCTGTAGCAAACGTTTCGCAAACACAATCTTCCAATGTTCTTTGCCTGAAGAGTATCATGTCCTGGCATGAGTTGAATGATTATTGTGCTTCTGATATCGTGTTAACTTCCGATGTAACATGTACTCCTACAGAAGGTACATTACAGAACGCCACAGTTTCTTCACCGGTGGTTCCAACTTCATGTGGTACAGCCGGCGGCGATGTATGGTACACATTTACTGCGCAAAGTGCATACCCGGTAATTACATTGAGCTCGATGGGGACCAATATGGATAACAACCCCAGTATTCAATTGCTTTCGGGATCTTGCGGAGCGCTTGCAAATGTTGCATGTGTAACGGGTACCGCGGTAACCACTTTATCTTTGAATACACGAACCTCACCGGGAGGTGCAGGCCTGACCGTGGGAGCTATCTACTATGTGAGAATTTATTCAAACACCCTTGCACCTACCGGTGCTAATTGGGATTTTGATATTTGTGTGACTGATCCGGCTCCGGGTAAGTTTGATTATAGTAAAAGCTATATCAATTTATCAAAACGTGCTACGGGCGGAACAGTGGATCCCGGCGACTCGTTGGAGATCAGGGTCACCTTTGTCGCATTTAGCGGTGCGGCGGACAGTCTTTCCTATTCTGATACAGTATATAAAAACAAAGGCTTGGTACTTGCCAAACTTGATTCTATTTCTACAAGAACAAATGAAGGAAAAAACCATAAATTTTTTACAGATAGCAATGCGGATTCAGATGCCGGGTGGAGAACTTCTTATGGAGCGAATCCTGATACTGCTATACAAATAAACTTTGGTGCCGGCGCCTCGAGGTCAGTAAGAGGAAAGTTGAGGAATACTTCAAAACCGTCTGAGTATGGAGGTACGTGTATCATTATGTGCACTTACAGGGTAAGAGTGGTAGGATCTTATGGTACCAAAATAAGATTCGGAGGCGGTACGTTGACTTTCAGAGACAGTGCAACGGGAGTTCTTAGCGCTATCAACTTTAAAAGCGACAGTTTGATAGTTTATCAAAGTCCAGGTCTTTGTCCTAATGCCGTGTCTGCTGCCAATGCAGTTGGTGTCGAATCCAATGGTACCTTCGGACTTCCGGCTGGTGGCGCTCCTCTTGCCAGAAACCGCGGAACTTCATCTTATGTACCTGGATATATTTACAATACTTTTAGCAGTGCAGGTGGCGGACCACAAGATTACTATTATGGTATTGCCAATAATACCAGCGCAAGGTTTTCAATTTTACAAAACCTAAATAAGCCTGATCCTAGTTCGCCTCAATACAGGGTATTCGGGCTGTGGGATATTATTGGAGATCATACAGGCGCTGCCAATACAGGAAAAGGTAATCCTCCTTGCGATACCACCAAACCTGTAAGCGTCACTAATCCTTGTGGATATATGCTGATCATTAATTCAGCATTTAAAACAGATACAGCATTTCAGTATACGGTGAATAGCTTATGTCCAAATACCAACTACGAAATATCAGCATGGGTAAGAAATATATGTTACAAATGTGGCTGTGATTCGAATGGTGTCGGGGCAACGAGCGGCGGCTATATTCCTTTTGCGCCCGGAGATTCCTCAGGCGTTCAGCCTAATCTTGCATTCGATGTCAATGGTATAGATTATTACACTACAGGAAATATTCCTTACATCGGCACAACTCCTACAAAATCCGATACATCAAACAGATGGCTGAAAAGAGGTTTCACCTATTTAACCGGTCCATCTCAAACTTCATTTACACTGACCATTCGTAATAATGCACCCGGCGGTGGAGGCAATGACTGGGCAATGGATGATATTGCTGTTTCAACCTGTTTGCCTAATATGAAATATTCGCCTTCGCTTAATCCAACCGTCTGTCGTTTGAACCCGATCACTATCGATGATACGGTCCGGTCATATTTTAATAATTACGTTTATTATAAATGGCAAAGAAGTACGAACAATGGAGCAAGCTGGTCGGACGCAACGGGACCATTGGGCCCTGCCACGCCAACCTGGAATGGCTCAGCATGGGAGTACATAACTTCTTATACAATACCTCCGGCAGTTACAGATACTTCCGATAATGGTGATCTCTACAGGCTGATCGTTGCCACAACATCGGCAAACTTATCGAATGCCAATTGCCAATTCACAGATGGTATCAGTATCATTAACCTGAATGTTCTAAACTGCGGCGTACCGCTAAAAACAGATCTTCTTTCATTTAACGGCAAATTAGAAAATGATAAAGGAAAACTTTTCTGGAATACATCCAAAGAAGATGAACCATTAACGTTTACCATTGAACGAAGCAGTGATGGTTATAATTTTTCGACTGCAGGAGTGATCACCAGTCATAATAACTACTCAGCAGAAACGAATTCATATTCTTTGGTGGATCCAGTCGCTGTGACAGGCAAAATTTATTACCGCCTGATCATGACCGATCAATCCAATGCAAAAAAATATTCCCGTATTATCCAGTTAAGCGGCCAGGATGGCATTTTGCTTTCTTTGTCGAACATCATCAATCCTTTTAAGTATACAATCGAGTTCGATATAACGACGCCGGTTGATACAAAAATTGAAGTAGAACTCTTAGACTTGTTTGGCAAAATGGTGCGAAAGAACAGCTATCTCGTTCACACAGGTATCAATGCCTTGAGTATGACAGATACAGAAAGTTTGCCTGCCGGTACATATATTTTCCGGATAAGAAACAATGACTTGATCATAAACAGAAAAGTATTGAAGAAAGATTTATAAACGATCGCATTAATCCGACCCGTACGTAAACCGCCCAAACCATCCGGGCGGTTTTTTATTTTAACCAGATGGCAGAACAGTAGTGCCTCAATAATGACTTATGGCTCAAAAACAGTAATTTTATCACTTATTTTGATAGTTATGAATGTTACTCCAAAACCTGTTATAGGCATTACCTGCGGCGACCTGAATGGCATCGGTATAGAACTGATCATAAAAACATTTTCCGACAATCGTATCCTTGAATTTTGCACACCCGTGGTATTTGCTTCCAATAAGGTTATTAATTTTTACCGGAAATCAATTCCTGAAATTAATTTCAATTATCAAAATACAAAAGACTTTAGCCGTATAAACAATAAACAAATCAACTTATACAATTGCTGGGAAGAAGAAACTGTGATCAACCCCGGTCAATTGACCGATCCCGCCGGTAAATATGCTGTACTATCCTTGCAAACAGCTGTGGGCGCTCTGAAACAAAAACAAATTAATGGCTTAGTAACAGCGCCAATCCATAAAAAAAATATTCAATCGGCTGAATTCAGTTTTACGGGACATACGCCCTATCTCAAAAATATTTTTGAAGTCAATGATGTGGCAATGATGCTTTGCGCCGGAAATTTTCGTGTGGCTCTTGTTACCGAGCATGTTCCCGTGAGCGATATTGCAAAAAATATTACCAAAGAAGCCATTACCAGTAAGCTTAATATTGTTCAGAAAAGCCTGCAGAGAGATTTTGGAATTGACAAACCCCGCATTGCAGTACTGGCTCTCAATCCACACGCAGGTGATGAAGGACTGATAGGGAATGAAGAAGAAACGATAATTAAGCCCGCCATCAGGGAAGCAAAAAACAATAATATTCTCGCTGTAGGTCCTTATAGTGCCGATGCCTTTTTTGCCAGAAGGCATCATGAAAAGTTTGATGCGGTATTGGCTATGTATCATGACCAGGGACTGATCCCTTTTAAATCATTGGCAATAAGTGAAGGGGTAAATTATACTGCCGGGCTTCCGGGCGTAAGGACTTCGCCAGATCATGGGGTGGCCTTTGATATTGCCGGGAAAAATAAAGCTGACACATCTTCTTTTATAGCTGCTGTATTTGAATGCATTGACATTATTAATCGACGAGCCGCTTATGACGAAAACAGGGCAAATCCTGTTCGTAAGATAACTGCAGAGTCGTTTGCCCGTATGGAAGATGAAGAGATCAAAGAAGGTTAAATTTCCAACTGACCTATCCAACCTTTTCTTCATAAATCATAATAATCATTCCGGAAACTTCCACATCATATTTTTATTGTTATACTTTTAGTGCCGGTAATTGAGTGTAAAATATATGGAACGGTGATCTGTTTTTATGAACTGCTAATAGCTTATGTTTATGAAAATTGTAGTTATTTTTTTTGTCCTATTTGCCGCGTTTAGTTTTTACGGCAACAGCCAGCAATCCTATAAATTGTCGGGAAAGGTTACGAATACCCGGTCAACTCCCCTTCCAGCTTCTACGGTTTATTTATTGAACACGAATGAGGGAGCCGTCTCAGATGAAAAAGGGAACTTTAGCATTAAGGATCTACAAGCTGGAAAATATGTTGTACAGGTTTCCTCTGTTGGTTACGTGACCATGTATATAGATGTTGTCTTGGGAAGTTCAACAAACGAACCGCTGAATATTCAATTGGCAGATGGAGGTAAACAATTGGACGCCGTGTTTGTATCTGCACAAAAAAGGGAAGAGCTTTTGCAAAGAGTTCCTATCAGCATCACTGCCATCTCATCCCGGCAAGTGCAACAATACCGTTTATGGAACAGCAACGAATTGACAGCCATCAGTCCTAATCTTTACTCATCCAACCCCGGAGATGACAGAAATGTAACCTGTATCCGCGGTATTACTACAACCTCCTATGACCCTGCGGTTGCAACTTATATTGATGGTGTAAACCAGTTTGGACTGGATACTTACATTGAACGTTTACTGGATATTGAACGAATAGAAATATTAAGGGGACCGCAAGGGACATTATATGGAAGAAATGCAATGGGCGGGGTTATAAATATCATTACGAAACAACCCACCAATAGCACGAATGGGTTTGCAGAAATAAGTATCGGGAATTATAAACAACAGCGATATAGTCTTGGCATAAGGACCCCGGTAGTTAAAGACAAATTGTTTGTGGGAGTCGCAGGCATGTTTGATAAACGAAACGGCTTTTATACAAATAGTTTTAATGCTTCTTCTTTTGATAAACAAAACAGTTTTACCGGTAACTATTACCTGAAGTACATTGCTAATTCTAAATGGGCATTCAACCTGAACCTGAAGCATCACAACAACCGAAATAACGGCGCATTCCCATTGGTCGTTGGCGTGAATCAATCTTTTAATAAACCTTTCATTCTTAATCAAAATGCTGTCGCAAAAATGATTGATAACACCTTGAATGGTTCCTTTACTGCTATTTATGCCGGCAGCGCATTTAATTTCAGTTCACTAACCGCTTATCAAACCAATCGTCGTTATTATGACAAACCATTAGATGGAGATTTTGGTCCGATCGACGGGGTGACAATCATCAACAACTACGGGAATGACTGGAATAAGGTAAAAGCGTGGACCCAGGAATTCAAATTCTCTTCGCCTGCTGCTACCACATCTGCGATCAAATGGACAGCAGGCAGCTATCTTTTTTTCCAGGACAATCCTGTTAAACAAGCCGTTCACTTTGGAAAAGATGCCGCGTATGTCGGCGCTCCCGATACAGATTTTTCCACGATCAGTACGACAAAAGCTAAAAGCACAGGCATTGCTTTCTTTGGCCAGGCTACTTATGCTATCAATGAAAAATTAGATCTTATTGCCGGGTTGCGCTATGACTATGAAAATAAAAAGTACAATGTCCTTGGTGAATACCAAAAAGACCCTAATCCGAACCCGTTATTTGAGACAAGGCCAGACACCAGTGCCCGAGCAAACTTTAATGCATTCTCTCCAAAGATCGGCCTTGCGTATAAGGTAGCAGCCAATAGCAACATGTTTTCAACTTACAGTCGTGGCTACAGAACCGGTGGAATGACGCAATTATCTTCCGATCCTTCTCAGCCTCCATTATTTCCATATAAGCCAGAATACAGTAACAATATCGAACTGGGTATCAAAAATATTTTTTGCAAAAACCGATTGCATTTGAATATCGCGGCTTTCATCACTTATGTAAACGATGCCCAGGTTCCTACATTGATATTGCCGGATGCCATCACTGTTACCCGTAATGCAGGCAAATTAACCAGTAAAGGAATTGAACTGGAAATCGCAGCTACTCCGTTAAAAGGTTTACAAGTGGATTATAACTTCGGCTATACCGATGCCATGTATAAAAATCTGAAATTATCGCAGAATGGTTCAGCAGTAAACCTTGATGGCAAGAAACAGATCTTTACGCCGAATGTCACTTCGATGCTGGCGATGCAGTATAGTTTTGATCTTCTTGCAAAGCAACAATTAAAATTAATTTTGCGTGGTGAATGGGTCTATCTCGGAAAACAATATTTTGATCTGTCAAACAGTATTTCACAAAATGGCTACAGCCTGTTGAATACACGTTTCGGGATTACATCAAAGAAAGCTGAGCTGATGTTCTGGGGAAGAAACTTAGGCAACAAAAAATATATCGCCTATGCTTACGATTTCGGAGCTATTCATTTGGGTGACCCGAAAACGTATGGTGTTACTCTAATGACACGTTTCTAACAGTTTCAATTTTTTAAAAATCGAAGAGATTTAACTGCGAATGTCAAACCTCTTCGATTTATTTATTCCGCTTTTATTAATTTTCCCTGTTGAATGTTATTGTCTTGCTGCACAGTCAGCAAGTACATGCCAGGCGACCATGACGGTAAATTTTGCAGGTATATAATGTTCTGTCCCCTGTTTACACTTTCATGAACAACGGTCACTTCCCGGCCGCTTATGTCAACAATGCGAATAATGACGGGACCGTTTTCTGTCGCATTATAACGGACTGAAAAATTACCCACAATAGGATTAGGCGATATTTCCAAACCTTCTGCTTTTATTTTCGAACCGGTCCTGATAATAACGGAATACCTTATCACATCGCCCACTTCAATCATTTTTAAACGATAATAATTAACTCCCGGCAGAAAACTGTTGTCAGAAAAACTGTACTCATGGATATCGCTTGTATTCATCGCAGCCTGACGGTTTATTGAAAAGAAATTTCGACCGTCAATGCCGCGTTCTACTTCAAAATATTTTATTTGATACGCAGTTTCCGTTACCCATTTTACCAGGTTGTCATTGCCCTGTTGTGTGACACTGAATTTTTTTAAGACAAGAGGTAATGCTCCTTCTGCACAGGGAGGATAAATTTTGGATGAATCTGTAGTTGAAAGACCGGCCGCATCTGTCACTGTCAATTTGATAAACCAATAGTAAGTATCTCCATTGCAACCAATACGTGAGATAACGGTTGAGGTGATCCTGTTTGTATCAATGGGCTCCGGATGCTGGTGATTATTATGACGCAAAAAAGATTGCCAAACATATTTCAATTGGCTTGGCAAATGTTCTGCATCTGTCACTGCAGCAGTACAGGCGTAAAGCGTATCCGGGCCAAGCGTATAAGTTGAATTTTTTACTGGGCTTGTGATATTGACAACCGGTGGAGTATTATTCACCGATATTATAATACTGTCTGTAGAAGCTCCTCCCTGGTTATCTGTTACAGTGAGTTTAACAGCAAACCGCGTTGGTGTGCTTGCCGGAGCAGTAAAAGTATGAGATGGATTAGCTGCAGTTGATGTAGTATTGTCGCCAAACTTCCACAGGTATGTAATATTTCCTCCTTCAGGATCATAAGAAGTGTTGCCGGTAAAATTAACAGCCAGCGCAGTAGGGCCATATGTTTTATCTGAACTCATTCTTACAACCGGTAATTGATTGCCGCCAAAAGTCACTCTCTTAATAGTATTGTTACCGTTATCCACACAAACTATTGTTCCGTCCAGAGGGTTTTCGGTAATAGATACAATACCCAAAAATCCATCTGCAAAATTTTCTACTTTTTGAATGACGTCAGTGTAATTGACAGTATATGTTTTTATCCAGGTGCGCCCATAATCTGCCATAAAAAATGTGTTTCTGAAATTGACGGGAAACAAATTACCTGTGTACCAGCAACCGGCAATTGCGCAATTGCCCCGGTAAGGCGCGCCGGTAACTCCCGATGCGGCTGTCCCAATAGTTGCAACGGCAGCAGTATTTCCACTGAAAATGCCAACCCTTGCTATATCCTGGTCATGTTTGCAGTCGATAGCTGGCCGGCGATGAAAATAACGATTGCCGGTGCCGATTGCCTGTGAAGTATTGCATGGGTTATAAACAGTTGTTATGCCATCCGCCGTTGCCTGTTTCAATAAGTCTTTAAACTTGAAATACTGTTGCGTACAACCACCTGTTCCATATAAAGGATTAGGTTCATCTTTGTTTTCCAGGTTTAAATTATAATAATCGGTCAAAGCAGTGTGACCTTCGTAAAGCGGCCATCCGCAATTCATTCCTGCCTCTTTAATAATATTCAGTTCTTCCCAGGTTCCCCAACCTACATCACTTACATAGATCTCTCCTATATCTCCTGTGGAAGGGTTGGTAGAACCCGTTCCTGGCCTTACTACCATCCGAAAAGGATTACGAAATCCCAAAGCCCATACTCTCGATTTAGGTGAACGAGGCTGGGCTGCATCATAAAAAGGATTGCTTGGCATTCCATTTCCGGTTGCCGGATCAATCCGTAACACTTTTCCATTATGGCTATTCAGCATTTGGGATCTGAATGCGCCGACATTTTCGTTCGCCCTTATTATGGTGTCAGCAAGAGCTTGTGCATAATAAGTATCTGATCCGTTTCCATCATCAACTATATTGTAACTGCCGCCGTCGCCCGCTGATACAAGCAGAGTGCCATCAGCAACAAATGCGAGAGTGCCCATTCCATGTGATTCATGTAAAATCGGTATACCGGTTTTTTTGGTCTCGCCGATCAGTATTGTCCGGGTTGAATAATCAGTTGTCAGATTACCACCGCTTGTGATCGTTTTATACCTGGTGAGACGACCTATTGTCGCTTTAAAATAATCATTGGTGTTAGGATTATAGGAAGCTGTTCCAAAATTCATCAGGTAGTGTCTGTCCACAACATATAAAAGATAGATCAACCCATTTGCAGCAAATTGGGGATCAAGAGCGAACCCCAGCAATCCATAATCTCTCCAGTTGCCAACTTCGGGGGAGATATCTATTACCGGCGTTGATTGTTTGACATAGTTGCCTGAACCGTCGCGGTTGCAAACAAAAACTTTTCCTGATTTTTCCCAAACAAAAAGCTTCTGACCGTCCGGTGTAAAGGCAGTACCTATAGGTTCACTCCATCCGGAACTGATCGTGGTGGAAGAAAAGCCTGAAGGAAATGACTGGCAAAATGAGGATGAGTTAAAAAATAAAAATATACCCCCTGCAAAAAGAATAAATCGTTTCATTAACCCTGGTTTTAGACGAATAAAATTTTCGCTTCAATGGGGACTGATCGCATGGTGAAAGACACTGATCTTTCCTGAGGAATTGAATAATTACTACGGCCAATAGGAACGTTGAGCGCCGGGACCTGAGGACTCCGCATAGGTTAGATCGCAGAGATATCAGATTCAGTACTTTTTGCAATTCTGATTCAAGATACCAAAAAAAAATCTTTTTCAGCAGAGTAAAAATCGTAACTCGTATCCTCAATGGAAAATTTGCGGTTATTAGAAAAATTTTGTCGGTGAGATTTGAAAGCTATTATTGGAAAATTCAGGAAGGCCTGTTATTTGTTGGATTATTTGCATTCATAACTGTGTTGAATAAAAGGAGGTGAAAGTGAATGCGCACCTCCTTTTATGATTTCTATTTTGCTTTTATCAATTTACCTTGCTGAATATCATTCCCATGTTGAACTGTTATCATATACATTCCTGACGACCATCCGGGTATATCCTGTAGGTAAATAATATTCTGTCCCTTATTTATTTTTTCATGAATCACTGATATCGTCCTGCCATTTAAATCGGTGATCCTGATCGTGACCGGGCCGTTATTTTTTGCTGTGTATTGCACAGAAAAATTACCGGTAACCGGGTTTGGCGAAACCACCAATCCTTCGCTTTTTATGTCAGTAAATGTTTTTACCGTCGCTGAATACCTCACCACATCTCCTACTTCGCTCATCTTTAACCGGTAATAGTTTACTCCCGGTGCAAATCCATTATCATAGAAACTATAGTCTTTTAAACCAGTCGTAATTACAGCCAGTTGAGAATTTATTGAATAGAAATTTACTCCGTCAACGCTTCTTTCCACTTCAAATTCCCTGATCTCCGGCGCCATTTCCGTCATCCATTTTACAAGATTTTCACTGATGTCCGGAGTAACACTGAATTTTCGTAATCCCAGCGCTATGCGGCCCGCGGCACAGTTGGGGAATATCTTTGAAGAATCCATCGTTGAAAGCCCGGCCGCATCGGTTACCTTTAGCTGTATCAGCCAATAGTAGTTATCCCCGTTACAACCGATCCGTGACACGGAACCAAATGTATTCCTGACAGTATCAATGGGACCGGAATGCTGATGATCATTGTGTCTTAAAATTTGTTGCCATTCATATTTCAACTGGCTGGGTCCGTGTTCAGCATCAGTAACTGTTGCGGTGAATAGATAAACAGAGTCAAGACCGATGTTATAAGTCGAATTTTTTATCGGGCTCGTAATATTCACAACCGGAGGCGTATTATTTACTGATATAATTATGCTATCGGTAGCCGTAGCATTGACAGAATCCTTAACGGTCAGTGTGACAACATATTTTTTTGGTGTGCCTGGAGTTGATGTAAAACTGTGGACAGGAGGATTTGCCAGCGTGCTATTAGCCGTTCCATCCCCGAAGTTCCATACATAAGTCAAACGACCCCCTTCCGGATCGTATGATGTATTCCCGCTAAAAGTGACATTCAACGGAGAAGGTCCATACTTAACATCGGATGTCATTTTTACGACAGGGAATTGATTTCCTCCATAACTTAACCTTCTCACTGCATTTGTTTCTACATCTGCATATACCAATGTGCCGTCTAACGGGTTTTCCGTCAAACATACCGGCGTACTGACATCAGCAAAATGTTCAACTTTTTGGAGCACATCAGTATAGTTAACTGTAAGACTTTTTATAAACGAGCGTCCATAGTCACCGAATAAAAATGTATTTCTGAAATTAGAAGGGAACAAAGTACCGGTGTACCAACAACCTCCCGTTACCGCATTGCCTCTGAAAGGCGAGCCTGTGACACCCGATTGCGCAGTGCCAATGGTGGCAACTCCAGCGACATTGCCAGTGAATATACCCACTCTTGAAATATCCGCATCATGTTTGAAATCAAGCAGCGGCCTACGGTGTACATACCGGTTACCCGTGCCAATAGGCACAGATGGGTTACATGGATTATAAACTGTTTTCACATTATCTGCGGTTACCTGCCTGAACAAATCCTGAAATGTATAAAATTGTTTTGTGCAACCGCCCACTCCATAAAGAGGATTCGGTTCGTCCTTATTCTCAGTGATGTTGTCCTGGAATTGTGACATGGCAGCATGTCCTTCAAAAAACGGCCATCCGCAATTTGTACCGGGTTCTTTAATGACTGTCAACTCTTCCCATGTTCCCATGCCTACATCGGCCACATATATTTCACCGATGTCTCCCGAAGCGGGATTGGTAGAACCTGTGCCGGGCCTGATAGTGATCCGGAATGGATTGCGTAACCCGAAAGCATATACCCTTGATTTTGCTGAACGCGGTTGTGCCGGATCATAAAATGGGTTGCTTGGCACACCATCACCATTGGCAGGATTTAATCGTAGTATTTTTCCACTAAGACTTGTTAGCATTTGTGACCTGAATGAACCGACATTTTCATTAGGCCTGATAATTCCGTCAGCAAGCGCCTGTACATAATAAGTATGACTTACACTTCCGGCATCATAAGCTGCATAGCTGGCGGCATCACCGCAGGAAGCAATTAATGTACCGTCGGCAGCAAAAAGAAGAGTTCCTACTCCGTGCGAATCATATAAAATAGGTATGCCTGTAGAAATTGTTTCACCAAGTAGAATTGTTCGTGAAGCAAGATTAGCGGTTATAATGCCGCCATTGTTTACTGTCTGGTAGCGGGTGATCCTTCCGATCGTTGCTTTTTGTGCAGAAGCATTATCACCCGGTGGCGGATCATACTGGGGAGTGCCATAGTATAACAGGTAATGCCGGTCCACAATGTATGATAGATAGATCAATCCATTTGTTTCAAACGCAGGGTCGAGTGCAAATCCAAGCATTCCCATATCATTCCAGTTTCCAACTTCCGCTGAAATATCCAATACAGGTGTAGTCTGTTTGTCGTATAATTGAGTCGTTGCATTTCTATTGCATACGTATAACTTTCCACCTTTTTCCCAAACAAATAATTTCTGACCATCTTTTGAGAATGCAACTCCTACGGGCATATCCCATCCGGAGCCTAAATTGGTAACAGGCCATGTGGCAGGAACTGTTGTCAATACCGTTAAAACAATTGGAAGTGTATGAACCAGGACACCACTCGTGCCTTGCACCGTAAGATTATAAGTTCCGATGGGTGTGGAAGGCAATGTTGTAATAGTAAGGACTGATGTAGCAGGTGGAGCAGCAGATGAAGGACTAAAAATTGCAGACATGCCCGTTCCTAGTCCGGTAACAGATAAATTTACCGCGTTCGCAAAGTTTCCACTTTGTGTAATATTAATAAAATAAGAAGTTCCGCCGCCAGCCGCCACACTTTGGATAGAGGTTGAAGCAGATAATCCAAAATCATCTCCTCCATTTACAATGAGCGTCGCCTGTTGTGAATGAACAATGCTTTGTGCAGTGGCAGTAAGTGTAAGTGGATATATCCCCGAAGTCGCGTTAGTCGCATTTATCAATAATTGAGTTTGTCCCTGGTTGGTCATTGGATTGACTGCATAATTTCCGGTTACGCCGTTAGGCAGTCCTGATACTGATAGAGCTACATTTGAACTTGTAAAGCCATTAAGATAGCTGATGCTGACACCAAAACTTGCGCTGCCTGTGCGGTCAACATTTTGCGTTGCATTCAGCAATGTGAAAGAAAAATCTGGTGTGATCGTAACAATAACACCTGCCGAAGTAGTCGTATTTCCTGCAGCATCTCTTGCTCTTGCCGTCAGCGTATGATTGCCCGCAGATGCTGTCGTCGTATTCCATGATACTGCGTAAGGCGCAGAAATATCCTCGGCTCCGAGATTAACTCCATCTAATAAAAATTGAACACCAATTACACCCACATTATCACTTGCATTCGCTGTTACATTTTCTGTGCCTGAAACATTTCCTGCAGCCGGGCTTGTGATACTTACTGTAGGAGGAGTATTATCTGCAACCCCCAATGCCGTGTTCATATCGGAAACCACTTCTGCCCCTGTTAGAAGTCTGCGATAATACCTGATCTCATCTATCGAACCGTTGAGATATTCACCAAAAGGCTGATTAGAACCAGCGCGGATATTGGTTGGATTAATAGAAGGTAATGTTCCAACTGAACTTATATCAGTTCTGACGGTGACATCTACTCCGTTGACATAAATTGAAAACCGATTATTCTGTGGTTGCGATGCATCATAGGTGACGGCAATATGACTCCATTGACCTAATGTCAATACATTATTGCTGCTATGTACTCCCAATTTATTGCTGCCGCCGTTAGCCCACCAATAAACCGATACGCCATTGGTGACCGGCCCGCCATCAGGATCATTGGTAGTATGTGCATAGAAATAAAAGAAATTGTTGCCATCGAGCGTCTGGCTCCATACTGTACTCCATTCTTTGAAAGTGGTATTCTTCACCCATGCACTCCATGTGTAACTTTGTGCCGGATCCAAAGTGAAATCATTGTGATCAGGAATATTCACATAGTTATTTGTGCCATTAAAAGTTAATCCTTGACCATATTTTCCCGCTCCCCAAACAGGAGTATTGACCAATGTACCGGGATGATTGTTACCTGAAATATCTGCTGTTGCCGTTCCTGATCCCTCACTAAAAGGAAGCGCGGCAATCAGGTTACTGGCATTGGCAACAGTTACAATTACACCGGGTGACACAGTTGTATTGCCTGCCGCATCACGGGCTCTCGCAGTTAAAGTATAGTTGCCATTTGGCGAAGTCAATGTATTCCATGAAACTGAATATGGAGTTGCAACATCTTCCGCACCAAGGTTAACTCCATTCAATAAAAATTGTACTCCCATCACTCCAACATTATCGGCTGCATTGGCTGTAACATTAATAGTTCCTGAGACATTTCCTGCCGAAGGGGCAGTAATACTCACTGTCGGTGCTGTTTGATCTGGTACATTATTTACCGTAACGACAACACCCGCTGATGTGGTTGTATTACCTGCTGCATCACGAGCTCTCGCACTTAATGTATAATTGCCATTGATGAGTGTCATTGTATTCCAAGAAACTGAATAAGGAGAATTGATATCTTCCGCTCCAAGATCAGCGCCATTCAATAAAAACTGAACGCCCACCACTCCAACATTATCGGTTGCATTGGCTGTAACATTTACAGTTCCTGAAACATCACCGGCTGCAGGTGCTGTTATACTTACCGTTGGACCTTGCGTATCATTATTAACGGTAACAAGTACAATTGCTGATGTGCCTGTATTACCTTCCGCATCACGGGCTACGGCAGTTAAATTATAAGTACCATTAGCTGTTAATAAAGTATTCCAGGAAATTGAATAGGGGGCAGTAATATCTTCTGCTCCGAGGTTGACGCCGTTCAACTTGAATTGAACACCAACGACACCTATATTATCTGAAGCATTGGCTGTTACATTTATTGTTCCCGAAACATTACCCGCAGCCGGTGCAGTGATCGTTACTGTTGGCGGCTGTGAATCCGGGGAATTATTGACGTTCACGATAACTGTAGTCGACGTAGCTGTATTGCCTGCCGCATCACGTGCTATAGCAGTTAAAGTGTGGCTACCATTAGCCACAGTAGTTGTATTCCACGAAACCGAGTAAGGTGCCGCTATATCTTCAGCACCGAGATTAGCTCCATCCAACAAAAATTGAACTCCTAAAACACCAATGTTATCCGATGCGTTAGCTGTAACATTTATTGTGCCTGAAACATCTCCGCCAACGGGTGCAGTAATACCAACCGTTGGATTGGTAACATCCGGAGCTATAGGAGTGTTCATATCTGTTTGTATCTCGAATACAGTTAGTGCCCGATTGTAAATTCTTACCTCATCAATCAATCCGGCAAAATATTGTGCACTTAGTGCTGTAGTTCCCCCAATCCGTAATGGATCTGTCGTTATTGTTAGATTTCCTGTGGTCGCCAATGTGGCTACTTGCACTCCGTTCACATACAGCCTGAAATTAGCGCCGTCATAAGTGCTCGCTACATGCGACCAGGTGTTGAGAGGCAATTTTGATGTACCTGTTATTGTTCTGTTAGTGTTAGCGGTCCTTGCACGGCTATTGGGCCGTTGATTATTTACATTGGATGCGTTATTATTTGCCGCCAGTGTATATGTGTAACTGGTTGCAGTCCTGTCCTTGCAAATAATTGTTTTGAACCCTGTCAGATCAGAAGGGTTGACCCAGGCTTCGATCGTCATGCCATTGGTCAGGTCCAATGAATTTGCATCATTGATATTTACGAAGTCATTTGTACCATCAAATAAAATGGCAGCGCCATATTTTCCCGCTGCAGACCATGCCGGTCCATTGGTTAACGTTCCGGTATTATTATTACCGGAATTATCATTGGCGATCGTCCCTGTGTTTTCATTGAATCCATAAGCAGCAACAAGGTTATTATTAAAAACAGTTACAGGTATTGTCGCTGATGTTGCAATATTTCCGGCCGCATCGCGGGCACGGGCACTCAATGTGTAATTGCCGTTGGCAACAGTTGTAGTGACCCATGATATGGTGTATGGAGCAGCAAGATCTTCTGCACCCAGACTAGCGCCATTGAGCAAGAACTGTACGCCCACCACGCCAACATTGTCCGCTGCGTTTGCATTCACATTAATGGTGCCTGCTACCGTCCCTCCCGGCGGGGGTGACGCGATACTCACAGTTGGAGATTCAATATCTATGATATTGTTTACATTAACAGTAATCGCTGATGATGTTGTTACATTTCCCGCAGCATCCCGGGCTCGTGCTGTTAAGCTGTGATCTCCATTGGAAATTGCGGTGGTATTCCACGATACAGAATAGGGTGCAGTAATATCTTCTGCCCCCAGGTTATTGCCATCTAATAAAAACTGCACACCGGCCACACCGACATTGTCGGTTGCATTTGCATTTACATTGATAGTTCCGGAAACATTGCCGGCTACAGGTGCAGTAATATTGATCGTTGGCGCTTGTGTATCCGGCGTATTACCAATATTCATATCAGCCTGTACCTCTGCCATGGACAGTAATCTCTTATAATATCTTACTTCGTCAACAGATCCATTTAGATATTCACCAAATGGCTGATTGGAACCGATCCTGATATTCGTCGGATCAATTGCCGTTAATGTTCCGACGGATGCGATATCGGATCTGTTGGTTACATCAATTCCATTTACATAAATCGTAAACCGGTTATTTTGCAATTGACTTCCATCATACGTCACAGCTACATAACTCCATTGGCCAGCCGTCAATACATTGTTATTACTGTGTGCACCGAGTTTACTGGCTCCATTATTTACCCACCAGTAAACAGATATGCCGTTTGTTACCGGGCCGCCATCAGGATCACTTGAAGTGTGCGCATAGAAATAAAAAAAATTAGCGGAATTGGTTGTCTGGCTCCAGACCGTACTCCATTCATGGAAATCATTATTCTTTACCCATGCACTCCAGCTATAACTTTGAGTGGGAGTAAGAGTGTAATCGCTGTGGTCGGGAATATTTACATAATTATTTGTTCCATTAAAAGTTAATCCCTGTCCGTATTTACCGGCTCCCCAAACAGGACTATTCACCAAAGTACCGTTATGTTCGTTGCCGGAACCATCTGCTGTGGTCGTACCGGTACCTTCATTAAACAATAATTCAGTATTTACTCCCGGAGCAGGGTTAAATTCACTAAAATTTAAAGTAACAATCGAAAAAAATATGAAAAGTAAAGAAATATTGAACGCCCGGGATTTACGTAAGAATTTACCCGATGCAGTTTTTTTCACGGTGATCATTGGTGCCTGTTTTTAGAAATTACCGAATGCAGTTTTTGCCTGGTTAGTGTAGGATGGATGGACCCGTTTAGACCCCGGGATCATTCCACAAAAGAATGTCCGGAACAATACTGATCTTTTAAATAGGAAATGGGGGGAAATTTTTGGCTGATGGCATAGGTTGGATATCGCCAGAACATTAAATGTAAATACTTTATACAAGATTAAAAAAAATTTGTTCAATCATTGAAACAGCGAAGAAGCTGACGAAACAAATTTTCTTGTTAGCCGAAGTCAATACATTGATTACCTTATTGCAATATTGAATCTTAATAAGCCTTTTGAGCATTGGACCGAATAAATGACCAGGTACTTTCTCCGGATTTCCGTCGATCAAGCTACTCTTTTCGGTGTCTGCCTATCTCGTTAAAAAGCGGCATCAGAAAAGAAGGATCCCGCTTTTTAAAAAATGTTTAGCTATAAAGTATCTATTTGACTACAGTGAATTTTTTGGTAATGATCCTTCCATCAATTTCCGCCCGCAGGTAATAGATCCCGATAGGATAAGCTGATGGTTCATAGTACATGAAGGTATTGCTTCCGGGTCTCACTGTTTCTGTATACCTGTTCATTATTTTACCCATGCCATCGATTAAATCAATTTTTGCCACGGTAGTTGATTTGGTATTTATCAGCAATTGCAATTTGTCAGTTACCGGGTTAGGTAATACCTGGAAATCTGAAATATCTTTTACACGGCGTAATAAAACTGTATTGCTCACATTTTCTCTGCCATTTCTTAATGTCGTTCTCAATCGGTAATAAAACAAATCAGAACTGATCGCATTGATATTATCACCAGCATTATAAGATTCCTTTTCATTAATGGTGGCCCTGCCGGTTACATTTGCGGCAGTGATAAAATTTTGATTATCGATACTTCTTTCAACAATAAAATGGTCAACTTCCTGGCTGCAAAGCACTGTCCAGTTGAGTTGCACACTATTATTTTGTTCGCTCACTTTAAATGTGATCATATTACAGCTTAAAACATAAGGCATACACCGCCAATCACGTTCAGTAGCACAACTATAAAAACCGGCGGCTGTGCGCTGCACAACTGTAATAGAACCCGGTGTCGCATCTCCGGATGTTGAACCGCCATTGCCCATGTATGCGGAAGTTGCCTCAGCCGATGAATTATTATTGTCAAACCTGTCATCTAATCCATCACCGTCAGTATCAATACCAGTAAGGGTTACGTTATCATCTGGTGAACCATTGAAGTTGAGATCATTTCCTTCGATACGATCAATGGTACCATCGTTGTCGGTATCTGTGTCGCGATAATCAGGTACCGTGTCACCATCGGAATCTATGGGTTGAATGCCATTGCCGCCAAAGCCGACAAAGTTGTCATACGAATCATCAATACCATCGTTATCCGTATCGACACCTGCGGGCAACAAGTATGACAGCGTCGGCAGCCCCTCGACATTATCTGGTATACCATCATCATCCGAGTCAATATCATAAGCATTGATTCTGCCGGTGCCATCAGTATTGGGAAGATTCAATGATGGCATCGCAGCTACCCCTGTATTCCAACCATCACTGTTAAGCGCTCCATCTATTCTTCCATCAAAATTAGCATCTGTAAATCCCGCTTCCCTTACATCAAGAATTCCATCGCCATCACTGTCAAGATCATAAGGATTAGTTTTTGAATCAGCATCCATATTTTTATTGGGATAGCTGTCGGCACGACCATCGTTGTTACTATCGTTTCCTGTAAGCAATAATGCATTGCTGCTATTTTCAGCCGTTCCGTCATTCCCAACATCTCCATCAACATTATCCGAAAATCCGTCGAAATCAGTATCTGTAAAACTATCAATACGCCCATCGTTATTGCTATCCGTTCCATACACTTCCACTGCATCAGGTATACCATCATTATCACTGTCAAGATCAAGATAATTTGGCACACCGTCTCCATCAGTATCTATTGCACCAAGACCGACACCTGATCCGCCTACCCCCAAGGAGTTCGCATCTACATTTTGTGAGAGACCATCATTGTCAGTGTCACTATAATTATCAATTTTTCCATCGCCGTTGGTATCCACACCAAAACTTTCCACTACATCAGGAATACCATCGTTGTCACTGTCGAGATCAAGATGATTTGGAATGCCGTCTTTATCTTTATCCATATTATCATTTATCCCATCGCCATTGGTATCAACGTAGCCTGGAAAATCTGGATCTCTGAAATTGGGAATTCCATCATTGTCTGAATCTGCGCCGGGATCAAAATTATCATTGAAACCATCTGTGTTATTGTCGACGAAGCCCGGGTAATCTGCGTCATTCCAGTTAGGAATTCCGTCACTGTCATGGTCCTGCAAAGCAACGGGGTTATTTATTTCAACATAATCAGGAATGCCATCATCATCATCATCAATATCAGGACAGGCGGTGACATAAATATTTATCCTTACCGTATCATCGCATGAACCACCGCCGCCATCATAAAAAGCATAAATTGTTCGCGTGATAGTTACTGCAACAGCGGGATCATAAATATTACCCGGGATAAAAGGAAGTGCCGAATAAAATTGATAGCCTGCAAATCTTGCGACAGGCAACATAACAGATAATGAAGGGCAAATATTGGTCAGTAATGTATCATTCAATGCCGAGCAACTGCCACTGACAGTATTTGTAACTGGCCCTTCCACGTTGCAGCCGCCAACTATCACTCCGCTTGAATCATAAAGACTGAGCAATGAAATCTTTCCATTATAGCTTATTCGTGCCTGGTTACTGATACTATTATCACAGGATAACACCGCGCAAGAACTTGAAGTGTATACATCAAAGGTGATAATACCTGATGCCGCAGCAGCGACTTCTCCTCCCGATGATGAATTAGCGCCTGTACCAATACGAAAGACGACACGATTATTGATCGCATCATATTCCGCTTCATCATCTCCTGCTGCATCTGTTTTTGCAACTCCATCGATCTTGAGTGAACCGGGTTTATAACCTGTACGTGCGGGTATCTTATCGGCTATTTCTGTAGCGGTACTTGCATCATTACCACCATTATAATAATCCAACTGATATCTTAGAACTTCTCCGGGAAGTAACGAACCGCCGTTCACGTCGGTCGAACTCTTTGATAAATTAAATGATGGGGTATATTGTGAAATAGCCGTTGAGACTACCTGTATCATGTAATTCTCAGATGGCGAACTAAACCTGATGCTCGCTGAGTTTTGACTATTTGCTAAAACTGAATTACCCGCATTTGGTACTTCTATTATATCAGCGTCATATCCAAGAGTATTTTCCTGCGCGGGGTTTCTCGTCGTTATTACAGATCCTTTATAAGAAATGGTGCTGTTCCACATGTCATTAAGATTGGCAGTAGCATTGGGCGTCATATTGGTGTATGAACCAACCAGGGGATTTGAATCTTGTTTAAAAGAAAATTCATCCTGGGATACACGATCACCATCATATACTACTGCTCCTAATTCACAACTGACCGGCCCTGATGGAGGTGTTAAAAATCCGGTAATCGGAACATACATCGGTGGGTCGCCTCCATTCATTACTGCAGAACCATCAAATATTGTCAGGTTGCGTACAATTGTAGATGGGTCCGCGTATGCAAATACTATAGTCCATCCACCCGCGCCATTATTAATTCCGGCAGGACCTATCATATCAGCAATTATATAAGTTCCGTTCGGACTTGAAGTGTTTATTAGAGATGTAATATTTGCAAAACACTGATAGCCGGTATGTGGTAATCCTGGTACCAATGTGCCATTGTGGTAATCAGTCTGACTTGCAGTCACTGTTTGATACACTGATGAGCCCGGTACTTTTATCTCGATGATATTTTCGCCTGTTATCCAGGAGGTGTTGGTACCATCGGTGCCTTGTGATGCTCCCCAGTATAAACCAGCCCATAATACATTTGTACAAGAAGGGAGACTAAGATCACCTGAAGAGGAGCAAAAAGTAGAATCAGTTGATCCCAGTAGTTCAAGGTTGAAAGAAATATCTGAACTCGTTACATTCTCCTGGTGAACCTCCACTGCGATAGTGTTATTTCCGCTGACGAAATAGCTACTTGCAACTGTATATTGATTAGGAGTTGATTCAGCTGCTCCTCCGACTACGGAGGCGGCAAATGTACCATGCGTAATGGCACCGGCGGGCATATTGCTTCTCACTACTTCCACTCCATTCACGTACACTACTGCGCCATCATCGCGAACCAAATTAATAATAAAATTTGCATACGATGATGGATTGGGAATATTGACAACTTTTCTGAAGTAAGTAGTGACATATTTATTTCCTGTCGGAGCACACAGTGTACCACCACCTCCCGATGCTACGCAGGTTACTTCATCGCCATCGCCATATCCCAGTTCAGAATTACCCGCAGCCCACGCCGCATCATTGTAAGCAGCCGTCTCCCAGTTTGCGGGACGCGTATTATTGTCAAGATATTTCCAGTTGGCACCAAATGGAACTATCGTAGAATAGCCGATCGGGTTACCGATCAATTCAAGATCGAAAGTAAGATCTGAGCTGGTTGCACTGGTCTGGTGCATTTCGACAGCTATAACATTATTTCCTGCCACAAATGTTCCGGTGCTCAATGTCACGCTCTGAATTCCTGTACCATCATCGGACGCAGCAGAGCTTGCAAGAGTTCCGTGTGCCAAAGCACCACCCGGAAGGTTATCTCTGAACACTTCTACACCGTTTATGTAAACTGCAACACCATCATCTCTTTTTACATTCAGGGTAAAATCGGCGTGTGAAGAAGGATTGGCAATATTGATCGTTTTTCTGAAGTAAGTGGTGATCCATTTATTTCCTGTCGGGGAACATAAACTACCACCGCCGCCTGAGGGAACACAAGTAGTTTCATCTCCATCTCCATATCCTAATTCGCCATTACCTGCCGGCCACGCAGCATCACTGTAACCAGTCGTTTCCCATTTAGCAGGTCTCGTATTATTAGCAAGGTATTTCCAGTTTGCGCCAAACGACACATAGGTAACTGCAGCGGCTCCATCTATATCAATATATGCGGCAGTACCTCCGTTGTTAGTTGCTGATCCTCCCGGTGGTACTTCTGTTGTATTAACACCACTGGTAGTAATTATATTATTTGACACATAGACAATGTTGCCCCTTACAGAAGGGTTGCTGTATCTTGGCGTAAAGGAGCGCAGCACCTGTGCTGAAAGACTCCCTGCAATGCACATGGTAATTATGCAAATGATGTAAAGTTTCAATTTCATAGTTCGGATTTTTCGATTTCTCCCAGAGAAATCCTGGTTCTTCGTCTATTGAACAATGACTTTCTGAAATAGCTTTTCTCCTTTCTCTTCTCGTATCTCCCATATATATACACCCGGAGCGAGCCTGGTTTCACTATTTGTCACTCCCGGTTGAATATTCAACTTTTCATTTTTCCTTTCTCTGCCACTCATATCATAGACATGTAGTTGAGCTGTTGTTTGATGTACAGAGCTGATCTGCAAAACAAGGTTTCCATTTGAAGATGATATTGTTTTTACTTCAAATGGTCGTCCACTATTAGCAATTCGTTTTATTCCAAGATACTTTGTATGATCATCAAGATCGGTCTGCGATAATCTATAATAAGATGTTCCCGGCAACGGAGACTCGTCAATGAATAAATAATCCTTTCTGATTGCTGAGTTTCCTGACGCATAAACGGTCCCTATCGCCGTATAATCGCTGCCATTAACTGACCTTTCGATCGTGAACAATTTATTACTTGTTTCTGCCGAAGTGGACCAACTTACCTTGACCTTTTTGTTAGTCTGCAACGATACATCAAAGGCCAATAAGGAAACTGGTAATGTGGCAGATGCCGAAACAGAAAACTGGTCGGTGACACAACCATAGTCGTCCGTTACTGTAAAATTTGTTGTGCCAACAGACACTGGTGTAAAGTTTATTGATTGCGTTGTCGCACTGGTATTCCAGTTGTAATTGCCGGGCCATGATGCGGTCATGGTCACATTGTTTCCAATCACGACATTATAACTTGTTGAAACGTTCACATCTTTCATGATCGTGAATTGATCGAAAACTGTTCCGTTACGACGAAGCATTTTTGCATCCAGCCTGTTACCATCCACCTCAAAATAAAGTACACCTCCGTCATTGACCGCAAAAGGCATAGGGCCGGTACCAAATTCTGCCTGTGTTCCACCACTGGCGCCTGAAGAACCTGCAACAACATACACAGTTCCGTGATTCAATGGTGTTGAGTTATATACATACGGACAGGTTGAACTATTTGTATAGGCTGCACTTGATGTACTGATCGCATGCACACCACTATTGAAAGACGCCCATGATCCCGTATAATTTCTCAACATATATCCTCTTTCGTATCCATGGGCATGGCCATTTATGACAAGATCAACGCCTCGTTGTTCGAGATAGGTTATGAAATTCTGCCTGATATTGATAAGATCGGACTCGGTGTCGGAATTATGACTCGTTTTTGTATAGGGTGGATGATGCCAGTAAGCTATTACCCACTTTTGTGTATTGGCGGCAAGGTCTGCATCCAGCCATGTCTTTAACATACTGCTTCCGCTCGTTTCCATACTTGACAGATCACTTTCCGTACCATAAGAATCAAGCGAAAGAAAATGAATGTTACCAATATTATATGAATAATAATTCTGCTTGCCGGAAGCCACTCCGCCACATTCACCATTTTGCGGTACTGTAAACACCTGGTGATACGTCATGCTTCGGGAAGATTTGTTTGCCGTATTATTTCCATAATCATGATTACCGGGAGCAGGATATAACTTATGGTTCTTTAAAATATTATTTTCATAAACATTAAAGAAATTGCTGGTGTATTCTGCATCTGAACCCGTTGAATAAGCGTTGTCACCAAGTAAGATCCATGCATCCGGAGCATCTATTCCATTTGTGGAAAGAAAATTCTGGTAACTGGAAAGATTTTGATCCTGGTAGGTGGTACTGTTCCTGCCACAATCACCAAATGCTGCGATCCTTATTTTTCTTGTTGTATTCGCTGGTGGAACAGTTGTAAGGAAATTATTTGCATCGCCTTCGAATATTGTTCCCGCAGTTGAGCTTATGCGATAAAAATATTTTGTGTCGGCAGTCAATCCTGTCACAGTTATGATATGCTCCGTGGTTGGACATGTCTCATCAGTGCTTGCCGTTGTATAATTTCCGTTTGATGGACCTACTTCTGCTCTGCCATAACAAGCAGAACTCGTTCTCCAGCGGAATGTGATCTCAGTCTCAGCTCCTTTTTGAAGATAAGGTCCTCTTGTCAAAGTGGGCGTGCCTCCGCCTACATTACCGGTCAATTCAAGATTAAATGAAATATCAGAACTGGTCAGATCACTTTGATGTATTTCAACAGCAATAGTATTTGTGCCTTCAGCAAATGCGCAGGGAGAAAGTGTAAATGAAACAGGAGTTGTTTCTCCGGCTCCGCCAATAGCTGCTGATGCAAATGTATTGTGCGAGGGGGTACCGCCGGGCATATTATCTCTTGCAACTTCTATCCCGTTAATATAGACAACGACACCGTCATCCCTCACTACACTAAGTGTAAAACTATTGTAATTGACGAGTCCGGTAACGGTAAATGTCTTTCTGAAATAAGTGGTGGTATATTTATTTCCTGTAGGAGTACAAAGAGTACCGCCACCGCCTGAAGCAACACAGGTCGCTTCATCTCCATCACCATATCCTAGTTGCGAAGCGCCGCTTGACCATGCTGCATCATTAAAGCCTGAAGTTTCCCAATTGGAAGGACGCGTATCATTATCAAGATATTTCCAAACATCTCCATAGTTGATCAAGCCAACAGGCGCCGAATTACCCAGCAGTTCAAGGTCAAAGGTTATATCTGAACTGGTAGTTGCGTTTTGATGTATTTCTACCGCAATTACATTTGTACCCGCCGAGAAAAATGCTGAAGAAAGCGTGGCTGTCTGTGGTGTATCGCCATCATCTGCTGCTGCAGAAGAAGCTAATGTCGAATGTAGTCTGCCAGCCGGCATATTATTACTGTAACGTTCTATGCCATTAATATATACGACGATGCCATCATCTCTTTTCACATTAAGAGTAAAATTTGAATAAATACCGGGATTGGCGATCGTTATGCTTTTTCTGAAATACGTGGTGATATACTTATTTCCCGTCGGTGAACAAATCGTACCGCCGCCACCAGATGCTACGCAGGTTGTTTCATCTCCATCACCATATCCCAGTTCCCCAGTGCCTGAACTCCAGGATGCGTCATTAAAACCGGAAGTTTCCCAGTTGGCGGGACGGGTATCGTTATCAAGATATTTCCAACTGCTTCCATATGGAATGATCGTGGTTTGCGAATTGCAGATGCTGAAACAAAAGATAAAACTGAGACTTGCAAATAGGTTTTTCATGGTGGGTGGATAGTGGTTTCTTATAATTGGATTTTAAGTATAACCTTTACTTTTCATTCGGTATGTAAAATGAGTGTTTTGACTAAAACATGCAAACCTTCGAAAACATTAGTTCGAAATATGAAGTATATTTTCGTTATGAATTTTATTTTTACTAATCATTAAAGAAGTAATATTTCCCTTATTGTATGCATTTTAAATTCTCATTTCATTTTAATGTCAAAATATTCAGAGTAACTATTTTATTTATTATAGTTCCTTTGCTTGCAACAATTCAATTCAATTCCCGCAACGATCATTTTATACAAATCGATATCTATTTTTCAAATGCTCTTGACAGTGTCGAAAGGCAACTCAGCGATCTGAAGTTGTCAAGTCAAAAAAAAGAACCGATAAAACTGCTTCAGCAAAAGTTCTTCGAAGCAAGGCTCGCCTATAAATCTTTGGCCGTACTATCTGAGTATTTCAACAGGAACGAAAGCAGGTATCTGAACGGTCCGCCTGTAAGCTGGATACAGGATGAAGTCCCGGATGTTATCATTCCGCCCCATGGATTTCAGCAATTGGAAACAATTTTATTTGGCAAGTGGGAAACCAAAAACTATAAGATGATCGAAGATGAAATTGACTTCATGCAGTCAATCATCCAAAAAATGAAGCATGAGCCGGACAGGATATATAAGTTCAAAGATGACCTGGCATGGGAAGCAATGCGGTCTGCTTGTTTAAGGATCACCGTTCTTGACATCACGGGCTATGAATCGCCCGAAGCGTTATACTCGTTTCACGAGGCCATCGCTTCCATGCAATCAATAAAAAAATTGGTTGCTTTTTATAAAGGCGATATAACCGCAAATGATCAGAATATCTATACACAATTCACTTCAATCGCCGATAAAACCGAGCTTTATCTTTCCACATGTAAAAATTTTAATTCGGCAAACAGGCTTATATTGATCACTTCGTATCTCGATCCTCTTTATAAGTCAATTGTTCAACTAAGAAAAAGTTTAAAGATCACTATCTCCGGGGAAAGGTCACCAGTGAATGCGGACGCTGAATCTTTATTTGCGGAAGATTTTATGAATCTCACTTTTTTCTCACCGGCTAAAGGATACCTGGTTAATCCTGCACGTATTGAACTCGGAAAAAAATTGTTTTATGACCCGATACTTTCAGGAACAAAAACAAGAAGCTGCGCCTCCTGTCATAAACCGGAACTTGCATTTACCGATGGTTTAAAAGTACCCGCTGCTATTGAGAAAGAAACGTTGCTTAAAAGAAATACGCCAACGTTATGGAATTCGGTCTTTCAAACGAAACAGTTTTATGACAGCCGCACAAGCATTTTAGAAAACCAGCTTGATGAAGTTGTTCACAACGCAGACGAAATGAAAGGCTCGTTGAAATTGAATAGCGAGGAGTTGAAAGATATACCCACGTATGTATCCCTGTTTATGAAAGCTTATCCCGGGGAGAAAGATCTTTTTGCTCCCTTTAACATTGCCAATGCCATATCCTCGTATGTGCGTTCACTCGTTGCTCTCAATTCGAGGTTCGACCAGTATATGAGAGGAAATAAAACAGCATTGACCGCTTCCGAAAAAAATGGGTTTACTCTTTTTGCAGGAAAAGCGAAGTGTGCAACCTGTCACTTTATCCCTTTATTCAATGGGCTTATTCCACCGCAGTACACCGAAACTGAATCGGAAGTGTTAGGCGTACCAAGCTCTAAATCGAAAACATCGGCATCGCTTGATCCCGATTTAGGAAAATTCGATTTTACCCGCGCTGAGATACATAAACATTCTTTCAAAATACCAACACTTAGAAATATTCAGTTAACGGCTCCCTATATGCACAATGGAGTTTATAATACACTTGAGGAAGTCATGGACTTTTATAATAATGGCGGAGGTGAGGGCTTAAAAATTGCTCCGGAAAATCAGACGCTGCCTTCGGATAAACTTAATTTATCAAAAAAAGAAATTTCTGATATAATCGCTTTTATGAAAACGCTTACGGATACTATTGCCGGCAAACGTCAGTATGACTAAATACAGAAGTGGAAAAAGATGACTATTGAAAGACGGAATCCGGTACTCCTTTATTGATCGTATAAACCGAATAGGTAATCTCTACTTTTCCTTTTTTATTTTTGGTTTTATCTGTGTCTTCTTTCTTAGTGCCATCGTCATAGTCAAACGTGACTCCTTTGGGAAGTTTATAATCTTTGGTGTTAAATGTAAAGATCACTTTATCGGCCAGGCCATACTCAGCATATTTGCCATATGTCATTTCCAGTTCATAGGTCCCATTTTCTTTTGTGGTTGTCTTTGCTTTTTTGACCAATGATTGTTTTTCGTCAATATAAAGAGTGGATAAGACAATATCAGCATTTTCATCTTTCGGTAACAATTTTATGATACGCAGATTGCTGTTGATTCTTTCCCGAGATCAACCATGTCATATCCTTCGGGGCCATCCAGGAAAATGCTATTTAGATTGATATTCACCGAACCTTTAGGGATCAAAGAAATGCCGCTTTCATTTTTTATTTTCAGTTTATTAGGTTTTTTAAAATAGATTTTCACGGTAGCTATCGGCGCTTTTATAAATACTACATTCGTTTTCATTTTCCCTTTCGCTTCATAGTCATGTTACTTTGTCCAGTTTCGCTCTTACTTTTTGAATGACTTCTTCCGCAGATTGTGCTTTTGAAGAAACAGAAAGCATAAGGCCGGCAAGAAAGAACGATATATATATTTTCACACTCATCAGCTTAAAATATTCTTTTTCCTGAAATACCAGATAGCTATCGCCATAAATACCGTTGCATAGCCGATCAATATTAAAGCGCTTTTTACAATTGCAGAAAAATTGCTGATAGAGCCATTAATCGTGACCCCGTCAATTGCCTTCACATAAAAAAAACCTTTCCACCCCAGCATGTGGGTGGTGAACAGGTAAGGTTTTATCGTATCATCATAAAATGGTATTTCCATTTGCATCAGTATGGTAAAAATTATAATGACACATACCGTACCTACGATCGGTCCGATAGAATTGTCCGAAAATACGGAGAACATAAAAGCCATCGCTGCTATTGTTATCAAGCCTATCGCTGCAAATCCAAACGCTGCAAAATAGCGCCACAATACATCCGACGACAACATGATATTCGCTTCTAATTCTTTTGGCACAAACAAGGAATTGGTTCCGAAGATCAGCAAGCTGACCAATAAAGAAAGAATGGCTACCCATATCAATAAAACAAGCGTATAAAAAACTGATGCGCCAAATTTCACGAGTAATAACTTCGTTCTGCTAATAGGCTTTGATGCCAGCAACCGCAGTGTTCCCATGTTGGATTCGCCGGAGATCATATCGCCGGCTATTAATGCCACCAGTATCGGTACATGAACCAGTAATAAATTGAGAATAAAAAAACATACGAAATATCCGTTGAGCATGTCCTTTGCCGGCACTTCAAAAACACCGCTCATAGCGCCCATGATCATCCCAATATATTCTTTGCCGCCAAACCTCAACCCGATCTGTATAAGAAAAATAATGGCGGCGATAACGGCAAACGCAATATAGGTTCGCTGCCGTTTGAATATTTTATATATCTCTATTTGCAAAAGACGCATCATACGGAGTGCCCGGTTAATGATAAGAAAAAATCTTCCAATGAATGTTTGGGTTTTAAGGAAAGAACATTTATGTCCTTTTTCTACCAATGTCCTGTTCAGATCAGGTATCAACTCCTTTTCCATTTCCAATAAAATATTTTCATTATCACCAACCAATAAATTACTGCTCCACTTTGATTCCTTCAATGATTCCAGTGCCTTCTCTTTATTGTCGGTGACGAGTTCAACTTCCATTCGTGCCGGGTTCAATAGTTCCTGCTTGCTGCCCTCAGCTACTCTTTTTCCGCGGTTAATGATCAGCATTGAGTCCGCTACGAGTTCCATTTCATTCAATAAGTGAGATGATACAAACACTGTTTTTCCAAGATCATTGCTAAGATGTAAAATAAGATTGCGCACATCAGCAATACCCTGCGGATCGAGACCGTTGGTTGGCTCATCCAGTATGATCAACTGCGGGTCATGCACCAATGCTACGGCAATACCAAGCCTTTGCTTCATTCCCTGCGAATAAGTTTTTACTTTGCTGTTAGCTCTTTCTGCTAAACCAACCATGTCTAATTGATCTATCAATTTCTTTTCGGGAACTTTTACTCCACTCATAGCAGCGAAGATGCGGAGGTTCTCGGTGGCCGTTAGAAATTTATACAGGTCGGGTTTTTCAATGATAGCTCCTGTTTGCCGCAATATTTCTTTGCGATGTTTATAAAGATCCATCCCGAAAATTTCAATGCTTCCGGAATCAGGAGTAATAAGCGTCAGCAACATGCGGATCGTGGTAGATTTTCCGGCGCCGTTCTGTCCTAAAAAGCCATATACCTGCCCGGCGGGCACGGTGAAGGAAAGATCATTGACGGCTTTTATATCCCTGAAATATTTGGTAAGTCCTTTTACCTCGATGACGGCTGACATGGAAGGCAAAGATATTAAAGGAGTAACTATTTATTCACGCTTAAATAGGTCTGCAGATTTTTTACATACAGTTCAAAAGCTTTTATTCCTTGCGGAGTGATCTTACATATCGTTTGCGGGTAGTTATCCTTGAATTGTTTGATGACATCAATATAACCGGCTTCTTTCAGTTTCTGTATCTGCACACTCAGGTTGCCGGCTGTGGCATTGGTCTGTTCCTTCAGAAAAGTGAATTCAGCTTCCTTCACACCGATCAGGAGTGACATGACGGCCAGCCGCAATTGAGAATGTAATATAGGGTCGAGGTCTTTAAACATGCCTGCTTGTCTGCAACATTTTATAAAAAATTATTTGGTTGAAAGTTGATTTTTGCTGCGCAGCATATAGGCCGGAATAATATAACTTATGAAGATGGCGGCTGCTCCAAACAACATCTGGTAATCATATTCAACATAAGCAGCGCCGACAGCTAATCCAAAAGCAATGATCCCGCCAATGACCAGCGGCCTGAATTTGATTATACTACCTGATACAAAAGTCCCCAGCCCATACAGCATAATGTAAAAAGGAAACACCATTGTTCCCCATCCTGTTTTAGAAAGGATCATACTCAATACAAAATAAGTGATCCCCATTCCGATCCACAGGTATTTCATACTATCACCGATGTAGGTTGTCACTTTGGTCTTTTTTCCTTCCCGCATTCCGTTATAGATGGAAAAGATCACTCCCGGCACAATCAACCACCATACATAATAATGTTTCGGATATTCATAAATATGCTTCAGAATAAATTGTCCCGTGCAGGCGATCAAAGTAAGCCAGCCCCAGACGAGATAATGAATGCTCTTATCCGATATGCCTTGTTTTGTCTTATCAATCATGGATTGAATCAGGCGCAGGCTTTGTTCCGGGGAAAATTTTTCGTCTGCCATAGATAATGTATTAAAGAAGGTAGTGAATTTGCGAAGAGCCTGTCTCAAAAGTCAAACACTGCCGGGAAGCCCGTAAGACGAAAAGAGAATAATAATTGTAAGCCAATACTTACCGCCTTCCCGTCTTACCCGCTATTTAATTAAAAAAAAATCAGATAGTCTCTTTGCATTTTGTTTTATTGACATTGCGCAACCATATCTTCGGCCTGCTGCTGGCCCCACCGTGGATAGAGCTCCTTTGGATTCTGTTGCTTATATAATTCAACCGCTTTTTCAAAAACGGGTTTTGCCTTATCCTTTCCCCCGCCGAACTGAACCGGTGTTCCAAACAAACTCATGCCTTTCAGGTAATGTAATCTTGGATTATTGGGATCAAGCTTCATCCCTTTATCTAAGTACTGCCCGGCCTGCATACCGTAGCTCATATACCGGCTGGATGGGTCAACCATCATTTGCTGTGTGGCGGACATATTTCGGATCGAGAGTATCTCAGCTTTATCAGCATCAGTCGCTGCTAAAGATTCGGCTTTATCACAAAGTCCATTTATCCTTTGCGAATTTGCATCCTGGTCTTTAAAACCGGGCAGCCAGCCGGCAGTGGATAAAGCAAGGCCTGCATAATAATACGGCAGCCATTGTGTTTTTTCTGCAGAGCCGATCCGTTCAAATGTGTTGGCGAGTTTGGTGTAGTCTTCTACCGTTTTACAAGAGTCAAACAGTTCAAGATTTTTTTTCATAGATGCGATATATTTATCGCTTTGGGAAAAGGCAGCCACCTGTAAACTAACAGCCGCCAATAAAAAAATATACTTTTTCATATCACTTGTTTTAAAATTTGATTTTTATATCCAATAGTTATTAAAGATTATTGTTGATAGCATCCTGCGTTCTGTCAACTCCCCAGCTAATAAAGCATCCGATGAAATAAAAACGTTTTGCTGGCGGATTAATGGGGGACTTCATCGCGCTATTATAAGAATAGTTATAGCCATACACCTGGTTTGAACCCAAAATATTACTAACGCTAGCGAATAACACGATAAATGACTTTGCATTTTCCTTGCCTATGCTCGGTACCCACTCGGCGCTAAAATTAAGGTTATTATAATCTTTTGTTTTCCCCTGATCAGCGATGTAAAATTTATTGTTGCCATCAGGTAATATATTATAATAAGGTCTTCCGGAAGTCCAGCTATAAGTAAGATTGAATCCTGTTTTCCATTCTGTAATGAATTTTTTTGTTACAATGGAAGCGGTGTGCTTTGCCACAAAGCTTGGTTGCAATTGCATGGGATAGTTCAGGTAATCACGTTTGGTATCTATATAGGAATAGCTTATCCAGTAATCAAAATCTTTGATCGTTTTTTTATCCCTGAAAAAAATATCAATTCCTTTGGCATAACCACTGCCGCCGTTAGCGTATGAGTAATAGTTGTAGGCAACCGGCACCTGCTTTATAAGGTCTTTATATTTTTTATAATATCCTTCAATCCTGAATGTTCGCTGATCATGTATTCTCTGGTAATTCATGATATAGTGAATGGCTTTGGTAAAACCAATATCAGAAGAAGAATATAGCTGCTGACTTTCGGGCTTTTGATAAAAAATCCCATAGGCAAGGGATACTTGTGAATTTTTTCCTGTCTTATAGGCAAGTGATACTCTTGGCACAATATCCGACTTATTGATGATCGAAGAGTGTTCAAACCGCGTCCCTATCTGCGCTGCCAGGTCTTTTGAAAGATAGATACTGCCTTCGACAAAAGCGGCCGTATAATTATCTACCTGTTTGAATAATGTATCATTGAATTTTGGCCTGTAATCAGTATGCCAGTATTCACCGCCAAAACGCAAAGCGCTAAGACCGCCAAGTCTTTTCTCAAATACCGCTCTGCCCAACGTAAGATTTTGCAAATTGTTCAACTTAAAATTCTTTCCATTCATCCAATAAACAGATGGTGAAAATTGTTTAGGTTGATTGTTTTGATCCTGTACCTGCTGTTGTAATTTATCGAGGTTTGTGCTGAAGCTTGTTCCCAAAGTCATTTTCCACCCTGCGCCGATATTTTCTCGGTAACTGAGATTATTATACCAGTTCCTGTTTTTTAAAGAGAAGGCATCTTTCAGATAACTGCTGTCAATATCCGCTCGTCGCAAACCAAGATCGCTGAGAGAAAAAGTTGTATAATATTTGAACATGCCGCCATTTTTTGTTCTGATACGGAAATTAGCAGTGGCTTCATGAAACTGCGGCATTTTAAAATAATCGGGCGTTTGTTTTACTAAAGCAAAGTATAATCCTACGTTCACATAGTTATAAGTAATGCCATAAGATGATTTTTTGTTTTTTGCCAACTGTTGTGTGCCTGCTCCCACGATGATTGGAGAAAAGGATGCATCTACCTCTGATTTCTCAGGCAGATCAATTGACTCGAGCAACAGTACAGATGATAACGCTTGTCCATACAATGCAGAATATCCGCCGGTGCTGAAGACGGTACCTTTAAAAAGAAACGGCGAGAATCGTCCGCGACTTGCTATGTCCGGCACACTTGAGAAATAAGGATTATTGACAAGATTGCCATCAATGAATTGTTTTGTTTCGTAGCCTGCACCCCCGCGAACAAACAAACCTTCCTGCTCTCCTACTTGCTGCGTTCCGGGTAAAGTTTTCAACGCAGCAGTAATGTCTGCATTGGAGCCAGCAGTGGTGGCAACATCTATTGAACTTAGAACAGCCGCTCTTTTTTTATCACCAGCTTCGAATGTGCCGGCACTAACTATTACCGCATTTAGCTCGGTCACTTCTTCCTTCATATTTATTTCTAAAGAAACGGGCTGATTGGAAAGCACGATGGGTTCTTCGTATGGTCGATAGCTTACCGCCGTTATTACGAGGATGTGATTCCCTTTTTCAGTAGTAGAAAATTTAAAATTACCGGATGAATCGCTGGTAGTCCCATCATAAGTGTCTTTAAGGGTAATGCTTGCGCCAGGCACCGGTTGTTTCTTCGAAAGGATCTGGCCACTTATTATTACCTGGCTTAAAGATCTACCCAGGCCGGCTATAAGTATAAAAAACAAAACAATTGGTAAATACTTTTTCATATCAAACGAACAATTTTCGCCACAAACATAAAGTAGTTTATATCATAAACCAAATTTTTTAAACAAAAAAATCGGGCTCATAAAATGAACCCGATGGGACTCGTGTTTGAACTAAGGGTAGAAAAAATTAATTTTTGATTACTTTCTGTGTGGATGACTCATCTCCGCAACTTGCTTTTATCATATATAATCCTCTTACAAGGTCATTTACCATTACAGTTTCAGTTTGGCTTGCAATACCTGCCTTTATCATTTTCATGCTTTGACCGTTCTGATTAATAATTTCCAATACTACTGCTTTACCCTGCCAGGTTGAAGGAAGAGTTATTCTTAATTCATTGTTCACCGGGTTAGGATAAGCTGTCAGTTTAAGCATCTCGCCCTGTTTAGCTATGCGGATGATGCGCACATCAGATAGTTGCTCTTTGCCATCCATATCTACTGACCGAAGGCGGTAGTATACTACTCCCTGCTGAATGTTGATATTATTATCGGAAAGGCTATAATTTTTCTTTTCAGAACTATTGCCATAGGCAAATACTAATCCGGCATCACTGAAATCTTTACCATCATAACTTTTCTCAACAACAAAATGGCTCACGTTGATCTCGGAAGCTGTGGTCCATTTCAGATCAGCTTTACCGCTATTGAGTGCCGCTGTAAAAGAAATAAGGCTGACAGGAAGCGTTGTTACAATAGCAGAGTTATAAGTAAAATCTCTGAACCACGTTGCATACATACGCTCCGTTACACTGGCTGAACCGGTAGTCGTAGCCCCTGCTCTGAATTTTATTGAGTTTGTATTATTATATGTCAGGGTTGTCATAATAGACGTTTGCGCAGTATCGATGCCACTGTATTGTGTAATAACGCCAGTGAAGGTTTTACCAACAGTTTGCACAACATTTAAAATAGTTTGCGTCAAATTGCTCACCTGCAGCAACGAATTATTTTCCATCGAATAAGACGATGGTCCATAAAATGCATCCCACTCACGCAAACGGTTATTATCTCCGTCAATGTCCAGGGCGGTAACCTTAAACATATTAATAATTGCAGGAGTCGTGGTGTTCTTGTTTACAAAACTGATCTCGAATTCCATCCACCAACTCGCAGCAATGTTGGTACTCCCGTTATTATAGGATACCTGCGGCTGAAACGCTTTATTAAAACCGGTACTGGTAAGATCAATATCATCCAGTTTCACCAATGATGATGAACGTCCCGATATTTTAACCAAAGCATCCAGACTGGAGTTTACACTTTTAAACCGGTAAACAGCATTGTCCTGGCCAGCTGTTCCCGAATACAGTGTCGGATTAATGAACGATAATTCCGGTGAAGTTTGTGATCCGGATTGCGCTTGTGAAAGGAGACCTGAAGCTGTAAATAATATTAACAGCATCAGGGATACAAAGCATTGCTTTGTGGGTACAATTGTTTTCATTGCTCAAGGGTTTAAAGTACAGATTGATTGTTGAGGCAATCATAGATTCTGCGGACTTCACCAGAAAGCAATAAAACCGGCTTGATAATTTGGAAGTGATAAGGGAAATGAACTCCCCTGAATGTGAGGTTTTCTGATGCTCGGTTTGTAAAGTTTTCTAAGGTCTTCGAATTATTCTACAAGATATTAATTAGTATTTACTGATGCAAGTTTTTCAAGAACTTTTTCTAATGCTTGATCGTATTTTTCACATATTACTTTCTCCTTTCTAATAATAAATTTCAAACTTAAAAAGAGCCGGATATCAAAAGATATCCGGCGGAACAGCCCTCTCAATTAAAATATTATTGTCTGATGATTTTTTGCTGAGCTACTTCACTGTTACAACTAGCCTTTACTATATAGAAGCCAGGCGCCAGTCTGTTTACATTGATTGTTTCAGTTTGACTACTGCTGGCGATCTCATTCCTGATCATGATCTGCCCGTTGCTATTAAATACTTCATAAAGAACTTTCTTTGACTGCCAGGTCGCGGGAATGGTGATCCGAAGCTCACTGCTGACAGGATTTGGAAAAGTATTTATTGTTAATGCCTGATCATTTTGGTTAGTGATTCGTATCAGTCGTACATCAGAGTAAGAATACTTACCATCATTGTCCACCATTTTAAGACGATAGTAAATAACGGCACTCGTAGTATTTGTAAGATCGTCGGGATAGCTGTAATTGATCTTGCTCACAGAGTTGCCCGCTGCAAACACCAGGGCTATTTGTTTAAAGTTTTGTCCATCAAAACTTCTTTCGATTTCAAAATGGCTGACATTGTCTTCCGAAGCGGTGATCCATTTCAGATCTGATTTATCATTTTGCTTATTCAGAGTAGCGGTAAATGAAACCAGCTTAACAGGAAGGGTAGCCAGGTTGGGGTAAATAAACCCTTTCATATAGATACCATATTGCCGACTGGTTTGCGTGGTGTTTGCTTTTATAGTGCCAAGTTTTAAAACAAAAGAATTGATATTGCTGTTTGTAACAGTAAACATGTTGGCAAGAGAGGTTGTATCAATTCCATCTCTTTCGATGCCGGCAACGTTGGTTCCCCTGAAAGATCCCGGACTGAGCTGCGTTACTGAAATATCAGATGGGGTGGAAAAAGATACAGTAGCCCCAGGGCCCATACCTATTTCATCGAATTCTTTCAACGTAGCACCGCCGTCTATATCAATTGCAGTAAGACTGCAAGAAGCCAGTTGATGAGCAACATTAGAACCGGTGATACGATAGCTCACTGTAAATACAGCATAAGACGTTCCTACAAAAGGACCAGCCTTTACTTCTGGTTGAAATCCTTCTTTATAACCCAATCCGCCTGTATTATCATCGATCTTGGTAACCGTGGCGCCACCGACAAGACTGTCAATTTTTATAATGACGTCTATACCCGGAGCCGCGCCTTCGTATTTATAAGTAGCATTCACCTGCAGATCAGTTCCGGAAATCAGTACCGGCGCCGTTGTATAGTTAAGCGATGTTGGCGAAGCGCCCAGTAGAGTCCTGCGGGAAAATAATTCAATGAAGCGTTTGCATTTTGTGCGCCGGAGATTTTCCCGTTAGGCTGATAATTTGATGGATTGCCTATGCAATAGGCATCCAATGTAAGGCCCGTTGTGATCATTGACAGATTCGCAACAATTTTATCATCACTATATACATTCGTGACATGATTCTTCATCATGATGTATTCAATGCTGCCATTGATGATGCCGGCTTTCAAATTGAATTTACCACTGGTGCTGGCAACCTGTACACGCAAGGATTTGTAGTACGCACTCAAGCCACTCACGGTAAAATCACCCGATCCCTGTATACCCATCGAAACTGATGTATATTCCAACGTATCGATTGCAGTAGCTTTAAGATCATATTTTCTTCCTACTGCCAATGAACTGTTACGGAAAACAACAACACCAGCAGTCTCATTGCTCCAGTCTCTAGCTATTTCAACAAAGCTGTTTGTGATCTGAACGTAACCACCAATATTTTTAAAGTCGCCGGTTTGCGCAGTTCCTGATTCACCACCACCCACAAATCTGTATTGTCTTAGTTCAGCATTGGTGACATAGATCTTGCCTGTAAGATTATTAGTTATAGTAATGCCCGCAGGGAGAATAAGCCGTGGGGAAATACCGCCGTTATTATCGATATTGATTGTTCCGGAATTGTTGATGTCGCTACCTGTATAGGTAATAACGTGTTTAATCTTTATGACTGTAGTAAGTGTGATGTTGTTTGCATTGGGGATATTGCCTCCCTGCCATGTAGAAGCGCTGCTCCATGCGCCGTTGGCAATAGTAGTATAGGTCTGTGCTTTTGTCGCAACATTTAATAAAAGGCACATTACTATCAGGAATATGCTGTTCACAGATCTTTTCACGGGTACAAATGTTTTCATTGTCTTCAGTTTTAGGGTTCAGATTCTCACTCTCAGAACCTGCAAAGCTCAATGAAACCAAATTGTGAAGTGAAACAGTTGAGGGAATTTTACTTGACGTAGTTTGTTAGTTTCACGGTCAGATTTCCTTGTCTTCTCAGGGTATCTTCGAATTTGTCACAAGATATAATACGGTATTTTCTGTTGCAAGTTTTTAGGGGACTTTTTCGTACAAGGATCGTATTTTCCGAAGAGTAATTTCACTTAGTCTTGAGTAGCAGGTTTTTAAACCATATTAAAAAAACAAGACCGGGTATATAAATACCCGGTCGGAACCCTTAGATGAAACAAAATATTATTGCTTGATTATTTTTTGCTGGGCGACACCTTCATTGCATCTTACTTTCACCACATAAAATCCAGGCGCCAATTTACTCACATTGATCGACTCAGTTTGGCTGCTGCTGGCAACTTCATTTTTGATCACAACCTGGCCATTGTTACCATATAGTTCATAACTCACTTTCTTTCCCTGCCAGCTATCCGGAATGGTGATTCGCAGTTCACTGCTTGCGGGATTCGGATAGGCAAGGATACTAACTGACTGAATATCCTGCTTTCCAAAACGGATTATCCTGGTCTCAGACAATTCAGTTTTGCTATCACTATCTACTGAACGAAGCCTGTAATAGATCACACCGGTCTGTGCAGAGATATTGTTATCAGAAAAGAGGTAATTCGTTTTATCGCTGGTATTTCCTTTCGCAAATACAATACCTGCATTTGTAAAGTTTATACCATCAATGCTTTTTTCAATAACGAAATGGCTTAAGTTGCTTTCGGTCGCTGTTGTCCATTTCAGATCCACGTTATTCTTATTAAGTGTGGCTGTAAAAGAGGTCAATTTAACAGGCAATACAGACAACCAGCTCAAGGTATAAGTAGCAGGAGTCTGGTCCATTGCATTTGCCGCATCATAAAAAGAGTATTTGAAACCGGTCTGCATCGAACCCATGCCGGTAAACTTCACTGCCAGGATCGCTATCAGGTAATTTGATATAATATACGGATTGGATACTGAAGGAGCATTAACACCATCTGCACCTTTCGTGATCTTTATGCCATTATACCAAAGCTCGTTACCCCCGGTAGGTAAAGAAGTAATCCCTAATTTTTTTGATGCGCCAAGAATACCATCTTCTGCATCTGAACCGCTCAAAGGACCGGGTAAAATGCCAAGGAGATTTGTCAATAAAATGAATGAATTAGCAGCCGGGGTCGATATCTCAAACCATTTTGCATCTGAATTGGGAGTTTGTTCGATCCCAAAATTCATGTTGATAACATTAGATGCACTTACCGATGCAGCGATACGGCCGTCAACGAGACCATCATTTCCTGTTCCGTTACCAATATTCTCACCCGTGTTTATCCAGCCGGATTGTAACGAAGTAGAAGGAGCAGTTTGTCCGCTGGTTCCCTGGGTAGTGCTTACCTGCACAACATAATTCGTATTATTAGCAACATTGCTGAACGTGTAAGTTCCGTTGCTGTTTATAGCTACTGATGTTAAAACAATATCGGAGTTATCAAGAAGATTCGCATACAATTGCGTTCCGCCTGGTTTACCTGTCCCTGTTCCATCAACTTTATTATCTGTCAAACCATCTGCATCATTATACACAGTTCCGGATAAATTTACCGGGGCATTCAAAGAGACGCCGATCAGCCAAACATCACCTGCATGCATACTCGATGAGCCCCATGTTGACTCGTCACCATCACCGCGCATATATATTCTGAAAGTAAGAGATGTAATTCCTGAACCTGTAGCAAGTACTGATCCGCTGGCGCCACCTGAACCGGTATTTGAACTTGGGTTGTTGGCTGAATTCAGAATTTTCTTGCCGGTTGTCACGTTGAACTCATTTGAACCTGACAACTTCGATAACGTAACTCCTGAATTTTGCAGTTCTAATTCAGTAGTAAATCCCAAAGAACTATAATAGCCACCTAACCCAACTATTTGAAAAATCGGATTCGTTACAGATTGATTAAATGTAATTGTCAGATCAGCAAAATAGAACCGTCCGCCGGTAGATGCCCCCGCATTGTACAATGCTCTTGCAGAAGTAAACAACTCTACGGCCTTGTTGGAGCTAATATCTATTCCTGTTCCCGCAGTTACCGCAGTAGAGGAAGTAAAATTGTTGTTTGATGGCGAACTGATCGAATTCATTGGCTGAAACAAAGCTGAGGTTGCAGCCAAAACGCCCGAAGCATTCAGATTGGCTCCGAAACTTAATCCCTTCGTTGTACTTATCTGAGACGAAGGCAAGGTGTATTGCTGGTTGCTTAAAGAAAAGGTAGCAGTTAGCGACGGATTATAAGTCGCAAACGAGTTACCAGAAGGGTTATTTGTATTATTCTGAAATCTTATAACCTGGTTGGATGCAGAAGCACCATTTCCTGTTGGGTTACCAGCTCCGGATGCAAATTCAAGAGAAGGTGTCTGTGCATTTAACTGAATGCTGAATACTGCAAAGACGGCTGTGAACAGGGAAATTCTGGAGTTGAGTGTAATTTGTCTCATAGTCGGATTAGTTTGTTTTCTAAGGATTCTTTCGATTCGAAAACGAAAGTAATACGCGGGTTTTAGCGGTGCAACTTTTCCGCGCAATTTCCCTAAACAAAATCCGTATTTTCTGTAGTATAACTACTATGAGCATTGGTTATCAATCCACTCAATCTCAATAAACAGTTCTACGCAAAGTGAAAAGGCTTCAAAATCCGACTAATGAAGCCTTTTCATTGTCAATAAATCGCCGTCCAGTTTAATTTTTTATTAGTCTTTCAACCGTTTTGTTTGTTGTTTTTTCATCGTATATCTCCAGCATATATATACCACGTGGTAAATTTGCGAAATCTCTTAATGCTAACTGTGATGTCCCTTTTGCGACACTCTGAGAAATGTTCCTGATCGTCCTTCCATTTATATCCATCATTTTAATATTAAGTGTCGTTGCCTTTTCAGTAGTAATGCTGATCGCTATCGAACTCTGGAAAGGATTCGGCCATGCTTTCACCTCAAGCTTTACCGATAACCTCACCGCCACTACATTGCTGTAGGTAGTCTTTCCATCCAGGTCGATCAGTTTTACCCGATAGAAGATAGTGCTGTTCTGCATCAGGTCTGATATGTTATCCGGCATCTGGTATTCTCTTTTGTCTGTGCTGTTACCTGCCGCCGCAACTTTATATCCTGTTTCAGACCAGTTTGAATTATCAAGACTTCTTTCGACAATAAAATGTTTTGTGTTCTGCTCTGAAAGTGTTGACCATTTGATAGTCGTGACTGCGCCGCTCAGGCTTGCTGTTGCAGTAAGACGATCTGCAGGCAATGGTACCAACCATACCAATGTATAAGTAGCCGGAGTAGCTCCTTTCATCATCGCCGCATCCACATAGGAGTATTGGAACATGACCGTTGTATCACCCATTGCCGCTGGAGTTATCTTCACCTGGAACAATGAAGGATTAAAATTGTTGATGGTTTGATTACCGGTTACAAGTGAACCGTTATAATACAATTCTGCATTGACGGGAACCTGGTCAATCGTAACTGAACGGGTTGTCAAAACGCAACCGGATGTACAATCTTCCGGATCTGATCCGCTTAAAACGGGTGGATTCATTCCGCCGTTAAGTGTGATCACCTGGTTCACGCCCGGATGATTGATGGATGTGATGTAACTATCAGAAATAGGTAATCTTTCGATACCAAAATTTACATTGGTTATATTACTTGTACCGGTCTTGACAGAAATGGATGAGCTTGACGTGCCCGATTTGTTACCTGTTCCTGCCTGGTTATTTGTTCCATAAGCTTCTCCCACACTATACCAGATTGTAGGAAAGTTGGCAGATGCGGGTGCAGTATTACCGGCGACAACACTATTGGTTGACAGCATTAAAGTATAGGTGGTGTTAACTTCCGCCAGCGGGAAAGAATAAGTACCGTTACTGCTGTTGACCGTTGCTTTGAAGGCAACTTTTCCTGAAGGATCTACCAGGTAGGCATACACAGTAGCGCCGTTCGGTGATCCCATAGCAGTTCCGTTAACCACACCATCCATTAAACCGTTTTTATCATTATACAAAGTGCCACTGACAGTCATACTCGTTTTGGTAAGCCCAAAATCAAAGTTTGAAGTACAGCTACCACCACTGTTTATAGTCATTGTTTTCTGACTGGCTGTCGTCGTGCTATAATAAGCAGGTATTGAAGAAGTAGCCACAGTCGTAATATAACATTGAGGATATTTTAGATACTTGATTGAAACATTACCAATGTATACAGTGTCTCCATCATCAACATAGTTATTTGTCAAAAAGCGGATCGCCGTATTTGAACTGGCATAGGATGAAATATCCTGGTTATAAATAGTAACATAGTTGGCATCAGTAGTTCCGTCACCTTCTATCGTGTAGATGGTAGTGAAACTGGAACCATTGGACGATACCTGTACATAAATGTCTTCCCCGCTGGTTAATGAGCTGCTCTTCCTGCGATAGGAAAAAGTCAAAAAGGCTTTGATAGCACCGTTAAGGTTCACGGAACGGGCTGCAGATACGTTATTGTCTTTTATTCTCAGACCGTATCCAAATGCCCCATCTCTCATGATCTCCACATCCGGATTAGAATAGCTTTGGCAAAATCCTGATGAAGGATCTCCTGAATCGCTCCAGTCTGAAGACCATTGAGTATCACCATCCGAACCATTTGCACACGTTCTGCCACCGCTTCCGTTATTAAAATCGTCAGCAACCGTTTTTTCCGGATATTTTGTGAATTGGTAAAAACCGGAACTGTCAACCGTCACTGAATCCGTCAATTCATTAGAACTGGCAGTGCCACTGCAATTTCCATCAGTATACAAGTATACTTTTACTCCAGCCAGACCTGCGCCGCCATCATTATTATTACCGTCTTTATTCCTGTCTATAAATACCTGGCCGGAGATAACATTCTGATTACCGTTTGAAGGACAAGTACTGATCTTGATTACGACCAGGGCCACATCACAAACAATAGGTGACGGAGTAGAGCAAACTCTGTATTCAAAACTGTCTAATCCGGAATACCCGACGTTCGGCGTATATAGAATCGTACCATTTGAATTGATACTGACAGTACCGTGCTTTGGTTGCAACAAGCCTAGTATGGATACACTGGTTTGGATCAATAATGGCCAGGAAACCAAAGTCATTATTTAATACCGTGATCGTTACCGGCTGACTAACGAAGGTTGTAGCATAATCATCAGTGGCTACAACAAGTTTTTCTTTACAAAATGGCTGCAAGGTGGTGCCTACATCCCAATACGCACTGTTACCTGCAGTTGAACCCATTGGATCTTCTCCATATACAGCGGCGATCTTAGCCCCATTACAAGTAAATATTGCTATACCACTTTGATCATTATCACTGGTATCTTTTATCTTGATATAGTTAAGTGCATTCAGGTTATAAGATACATCATAACGTAATCCACAAGGACTTACTGAACCAGAAGTACCATTCATATTACCATCATATTTTACATAGATAGTTGTATTAGCAGAAGGTGTTACCCAGATCGGGTTACCGTTAACATCCGGTCCTGACATCATTAGTAAGATCAAGGCCACCCGGCGCCCACGCTACCGTTGTATAATCTGTCAGGCGTGCTTCAGAGATCAGGTTGAACGACCAGTCATAAGCTGTGCCACTTGCACCACCACCACCAGGACTATATGAACCTACTATTTCTATAGCGGTAAATGACTCACCCGTTGGGTTGACAAATTTATAGGCAGCAGTAGTTGAATAAGCGAATGGAAAGCGTACTGCAGATTTTGCCGGTAAATTGATCACTCCATTTGCCGGAGCGCCCGAATACCAGTTAATAGAAATGGCGCTGTTAAGACTGTTATAAAACATCACAGCTGACGAATCTTTTGGATTATCTCCAGCATTATCAGATGTAGGAACAGGTGTATAGTACGTATTAGAATACCATGTGGCCGGATAGATAGGTGCATTGCGGATTGAATAGTTGTCAACACCTCCTGCATTTAATTCTACTCCCACCGGTTTATCACTGGCCACTGTCGCACCGGTAAGCACCCCACCATTCACGAGATAGGAATTACCCTCATTCAAAACAACTACCGTTTCAAATGTACCGTTGTTGTCTTTATCAATACTTACCGTTGTATTATTTTGAGATGCCCGGATAAATAAGGCAGTGTACTTGAAATCCCGGCTTGGAAAATCTTCGTCCTAAAGGAATAGTAAAGGATTGTCCAAAATCATATGTGGAGGTTACATTTGTTTTGATGGATTGAACCGACGTAATGGACGGTTCTCCCGTAACCTGTGTGAATGCAATTGTCCGTTTGAAACTACTTTGTCCTTACCATCATAATAAATATTGGCAGAATTTCTTGGGTTTGCATTCATCGTATTATCCAAGAATGATATTTCCGTTTGCAGGAATGATGTCATTTGGATATCCCGGAGCAATACCATTATATGGATTACCATCACCCCATACTTTTGTAGTGCTTTGTGTAGGGTTTAATGCATTAGCTTCATAGCCATCTTCCCATTCATCCCATACAATGGTCATTCCGGATAAGGTATTTTAATGCTGATAATAGTACGAAGATTATTACTTGGCATGCTCGGGCTTCCCGAAGCTTGCAGTGCTGTCATGCCTGGCCTTCCGGGTATGGGATATAATAAGTATGCGTCTTGGCTGCATCGCCGCATATGTCTACGATAAGCGGGTCAATGGTAAAAAATACCTGCGCTGTCGCACAAAGAGGCGTTGGTGAAGTAAGATCACATACCTGGTAGGTAAGAGTGTCATTTCCCTGGAAAGTACCGTTAGGTAAGATAAATGATGGTGTTGTTGGAAATATAAGCTGAACCATTCTTCGGTTGTAGCCACGATGGTCAAAGAAGATGGATTAAGATTATTGTTAGGATCATAGTCATTTGCTAAAACATCAACAACAATTGGATGTACCTCCTGCACCTGAAACGCTGTCATCGGTCGCTACAGGAGGACAGGTTGACACACACATCAAAATTGATGCTCTTTGTATTGGTTACAGTATTCTCATATCCTTCTTTGGCAGTCGCAGAGATAGCATAGTTACTTGAAACGGTCGGTATTGACCATACATATTCATAAGTACGCGTACAACCGGATGTGCCACTGAGGTAGCCGCTACAGTCGAGCCGTAGGATTGATCTTAAGATTCAATGCAGTAATATCACTCGTTCCAAAAGGATCCGTAACCGTTGCACGGATATACCTTGTTGTACCTCCAACACCTGTTGTCACCACGATACCACCCGGATAAGCGGCAGAATAAACATTTAATGAAGTGATGTTAATAAATGTTGAAACAGGCAGATCAATTCTTGAAGGTTTAGTTTGGCTGTCAAAATCTATTCTGAATATAACTCCAGCTACTGCTGTGGTTATCCGCAAAGAAATGGCCTGTCCCGCAGGAACAGTTACGTCCGAGGCAAGCGTGCCGTCCATGTTAAAATACCACCGCTGTACACCGGATTGGTTAAGTTAATGATTGTAGTGGAACCATATTGTAAAACAGCAGTAACATTCGGATTTGCCGGCATTGTTCCGCTTGATACAGTGATATAAGTTCTAACAGTAATAGTTCCTGCTTTTATAGTTAAAAAATCACACAATGCCGGGGCCATCGTAAAAGTTGTAAAAGTTGTACCGCTTGTGCTCAATAAGGCAGTGCTTGAAGTTGTTGCATCTCCTGTATTTACAGGGTCAACTCTGTCAAGCGCCTGAGAAGGATCTGAAAGATACAGTTGTTTAATAACACTGGTTGCATTGATCGTTACAGTATGCGTTGCTGTTTTCGGACCACTGCAACCTGCCGCACTGGCTGTAATTACTGTTGTTCCGCTCCATACTGCAGTATAAGTGACATGACCTGTTAATGAATTAATAGTATTACCGCCGGCAATACTTGCAGCATCAAGGCTATAAGTAATACCGGTAGTATAAGAAGCCGTTGCACTATAAGTTACAGTTCCTGCACCTTGTGTTCTTGACGAAGAAGATCCTAATGCAAAAACAGGAGTGCCAACTGACGGAGTAATGGTAACTGTATGTGTTGCCGTTTTAGGTCCATTACATCCCGCTGCACTTGCCGTAACTGTTGTAGTGCCTGACCATCCGGCTGCATAAGTTACAGCACCAGTCGAAGAATTTATTGTGTTACCTCCTGAAATACTTGCGGCGTCCAGACTGTAGGTGATGCCAGTGGTATTTGTAGCAGTAGCAGTATAAGTTACACTGCCAGCGGCCTGGCAACGTGAAGAGCTTGAACCAAGTGTAAACACAGGCGTGGTAACCGTTGCGTTAATAGTTACTGTATGTGTTGAGGTCTTCGGACCATTACATCCTGCCGCACTTGCAGTGATAGTTGTCGTTCCAACCCATCCTGCCACAAAAGCCACAACCCCGGAAGTTGCATTGATACTATTCCCGCCAGCCAAACTTGCAGCATCAAGACTGTAAGTAATGCCCGTAGTATTTGAAGCAGTAGCCGTGTAAGTAACCGTAGCTGCAGCCTGGCAACGTGAAGAGCTTGCACCAAGTGTAAACACAGGAGAAGTAACAGGAGCATTAACTGTAACGGTATGTGTTGTCGTTTTGGGGCCGTTACAACCTGCCGCACTTGCGGTGATCGTTGTTGTACCCGACCAGCCTGCTGTATAAGTTACATCACCCGTTGAGGAATTAATCGTATTACCGGCCGCTAAACTTGCAGCATCAAGACTATAAGTGATTCCGGAAGTATTTGCTGCGGCTGCTGTATAATTAACAGTTCCTGCTCCCTGGCAACGCGAAGACGTTGATCCAAGTACGAAATTAGGAGTCGAAACAGATGCATTAATTGTCACAGTATGTGTTGCTGTTTTAGGACCATTACAACCAGTTGCGGTAGCTGTGATGGTTGAGGTACCTACCCACAGTAACGACCAGTTTACAGTTCCCGTGGTTGAGTTTATTGAATTGCCACCAAATAAACTTGCACCATCTAAACTATATGTAATACCGGTACTGTTTGTTGCAGTTGCAGTGTAGGTTGAACTGCCTGAACCCAAACAGCGGAAAGAACTTGAACCAAGTGCAAACACCGGCGCAGTAACCGAAGGAGTAATCGTGACGGTGTGTATTGCTGACTTCGGACCATTACAACCAGCCGCAGTAGCCGTAATAGTGGTTGTACCTGACCAGCCCATAACATAAGTTACAGCTCCAGTGGAAGAATTTATAGTAACACCACCGGCAATACTTGAAGCATCTAAAGAATAAGTGATACCTGTATTGTTTGAGGCGGTAGCAGTATAGGTTACCGTTGCAGAGCTTTCACAGCGTGTCGTGCTTGCACCGAGTGTAAATACCGGTGTGCCGACAGTGGGAGTAATGGTAACCGTATGAGTTGCAGTTTTAGGTCCGTTACAACCAGTTGCGGTTGCTGTAATAATTGTTGATCCTGTCCATGAAGCGATATAAGTAACATCACCTGTTGCTGAATTAATAGTGTTACCCGCAGACAACGCTGGGGCGTTCAGACTATATGTAATCCCCGTGCTGTTGGATGAAGTTGCTCCATAGTTAACAACGTTGGCTCCCTGGCAACGGGTAGAAGTAGTTCCTAATGCAAAAACCGGCGTAGTAACTGTTGGTGTAATAGTAACGGTGTGTGTTGATGTTTGTGGACCATTACAACCAGCAGCGCTGGCGGTAATTGTTGTTGTTCCACTCCATCCTGCTGCATAGGTTACAGCTCCGGTGGAAGAGTTGATATTATTACCACCTGCGATACTTGCTGCATCCAGGCTATAGGTAATACCTGTTGCATTAGTTGCAGTCGCAGTATAAGTAACTGTTCCAGCACCCTGGCAACGGATAGAGGCTGCACCCAAGGTGAAAACCGGCGAACCTACATTCGGTGTCACGCTAACGGTATGGGTTGAGGTCTTAGGTCCATTACAACCATCAGCACTTGCTGTAATTATTGAATTACCTGTCCAGCCTGCTACAAAAGTTACCGCACCAGTTGAAGGATCAATACTATTTCCTGCTGTCAGACTTGTAGCATCCAGACTATAAGTAATACCAGTTGTGTTGTTCGCCGTTGCAGTGTATGCCAACGTTTGAGCAAAGTCACAACGTGCAGAGGTTGCACCCAAAGTAAATACCGGGATACTTACATCCGGTGTTACTGTTATTGCAAGGCTACCCGCACCGATACTCCAGGCAAGAGTCGTATTATCTTGTGATCTTATAAAGTAAGTTCCTGAAGTGGTAACTGTATAAGTGGATCCTGAGTTTGCTGTGCTGGTTCCTGACGCACTTGTTTGCCAGTACCATGTTTCACCCACAGGAGGAATGCCATTTGCAGAAAGGGTAACACCAGGATTTGAACACTGCGGTGAATCTGAAGTCGGGTTTGACGGATCCGCAGGCGCAACAAATACTGAGCCGTTAAGGGCAATGTCGTCCATCTCTAATGAAGTGCCGTTGTCCTTAGAATTGATAAGGTACAAACGAAATGTAACTGAACCAATATTACTAAACACTGCAGGTAATATTACGGAAGCAGTTTGATTAACATCCTGCGTAAGACCTGTTGCAATATTTGTTGAATAATTATCGAGGCTTGAACGAACTATCCATGTTGTAAGACCGGTTCCTGATCCGCTACCATTTTTACTTACCCGGTGTACGAATGACAGGGAAGTTAAATTTAAAACATAGCCTGAAACTGGTGTAATGGAAAACTGGTGATACTCGGTAAGATCTATTGCAGAGCCCGTATTCCAATTTGAATAGCTATACGCATCTGTCAGCACTTTACAGTTTGCATTAACGGTCGTAATGCTGCTGAATGTTGCATTAGCAGGTTGCGCCGTTACATCAGTGTTTTGATTAGGACACCCACCGCTTCCTGTAAACTGATAAACCCCTAACTGTGCTGATACCTGCAGGCTCATTAAAAACATTGCAGTTATGAAGACAATTTGAATGGGTTTGAAGGACCGCTTACCGTTTGATCCGGTCAACTGGTTAGATTCTGATGCGGCTTTTGTGTAGAATTGATTCATAGTTTTCATTTTGGGCTAAAAGATTTAATAAGGTTGCTCTCCTGAGCATCTTACCCGTTGATTACAATGAAAACCGATTAAAAAATGTGTGAAACTGGCCGGGAGTAAATTCCCTTTTTTTGTGTGGCTAGTCTCATAGTCGGATTTACGTTGTCTTCTTAGGGTATCTTCGATTAAAGGACAAACTTAATACGTCGTTTTTTTACCTGCAAGCTTATCAGGCATTTTTTCGTATCAAATACCGTATTTTCTGTAGTATTATTACGATGGTATATGACAATCAAATTAATAGCGCTGGCTTTAATAGGCCTATAATGTAAAAAAAAAGAGACCTCGCCGGAAAAAAGATGAAGTTCTGAGTTGGTAAATAGTTTTACCGTAAGAATATCTATAAATAATTCAGTAAGAGTATTTACATAGAAGGAAATAAAAAATGGCCGGCAAACAGCCAGCCATTCTCAATGATTATAATAAAAATGAAATTATTTTTTGTATTGTGGAATTAATGTGTTTGCTAAATCCACCATCTTCTTCAATCCATCTTCCGGTAAGATTTCCTTTTTTAAATTCAGCCATCACATCCGGCAATTTGTTTTCCATTTCCATCAGGAAATGTTCTTCAAATTCTTTTACCCTTTTTACCGGTACATCTTTTGATCAACCCATTCGTTCCAAGGTAAATAATGGCAACCTGTTTTTCAACAGGAAATGGTGAATATTGCAGCTTGTTTCAGAATTTCCACATTACGGGCTCCTTTATCCAATACATTTTTGGTAGCAGCATCGAGGTCGCCACCAAATTTGGAAAAGGCTTCCAGTTCACGATAAAGCGCCTGGTCAAGTTTCAATGTACCGGCTACTTTTTTCATGGATTTGATCTGTGCATTACCACCCACACGGCTTACCGAAATACCCACATTGATCGCAGGGCGGATACCGGCATTAAACAGGTTATTTTCCAAAAATATCTGTCCGTCAGTAATGGAGATCACGTTCGTAGGGATATATGCAGATACGTCACCTGCCTGTGTTTCAATGATCGGCAGATGCTGTTAAGTGAACCACCTCCTTTTACCAAGATGCTTAATACTATCCGGCAGGTCATTCATATTCTTTGCAACTTTATCATTGGTTGATAACTTTGGCAGCCCTTTCCAGTAAGCGGCTATGCAAATAAAATACATCACCCGGATAAGCTTCACGACCCGGAGGGCGACGCAAGCAACAATGATACTTCACGATAAGCTACAGCCTGTTTTGACAGATCATCATAAATGATCAACGCAGGACGACCGGTGTCACGGAAAAATTCACCGATAGCTGCTCCGGCAAAAGGTGCATAGAATTGTAAAGGAGCGGGATCAGATGCAGAAGCTGCAACGATAATTGTATATTCCATAGCGCCTGCATCCTGTCAATGTTTTCATTACACCTGCGATAGTGGAAGCTTTTTGACCAATGGCTACATATATACAATAAACAGGTTTGCCTGCTGCAAAAAATTCTTTCTGATTAATAATTGTATCAACTGCAATAGCAGTTTTACCAGTCTGCCGGTCACCGATGATCAGCTCACGTTGGCCACGGCCGATCGGGATCATCGCATCAATAGCTTTGATACCTGTTTGTAGAGGTTCTTTTACCGGTTCACGGAAAATTACCCCCGGCGCTTTGCGTTCCAGCGGCATTTCATAACGTTCTCCTGTAATCGGGCCTTTGCCATCAATAGGCTCACCAAGAGTATTGACAACACGGCCAACCATTCCTTCACCAACTTTGATAGAAGCGATCTGGCCGGTGCGGTTAACTTTTGCACCTTCCTGTATTGCCGCCTGTGTCACCCATCAATACCACACCCACATTATCTTCTTCAAGGTTCAGCGCAATGGCACGAACGCCATTTTCAAACTCCACCAGTTCACCGTAACGAACATTTCCAAGCCCATATACACGGGCAATACCATCACCCACCTGCAATACTGTGCCAACTTCTTCCAGGTCTGCGCTTGCATTGAAATTGCTTAACTGCTGACGCAGTATCGCACGATATTTCATCTGGTTTAATATCTACCATTTTAAGCTCCCAATCCCGGAAGGTGAAATACTTCCTTCCAATCTCCGGGATATTTTTTATTTATAAAATATGATTTATTACGCTTTTACAAAGAACTATACGATCATCATTGAGTTCAAACAACTATTACCTGATCTTATAAATAAAGTCGTTATTCTCAAACTGCTTGGCAATTGCTTTCAGATCATAAGCAATACTGGCATCGATCAATTTATCGCCTACCTGTAATACAAATCCGCCAATGATGTCTTTATCAACTATTCTCTACCAGTTCGATCATTTTCAAATCCGCCGGTATTCTTTACCTGGCTTACAATGGCATTCTTAAATCTTCACTAACAGCATTGGCGGTTGTTAGTTTTAAAGTATGAATGTTCTTATATTTTTTATACTGTGAAATAAAGGCGCTGGCAATTTCTGCTAAATTACTTTCCCTGTTTTTATTGACGAGCAGTGCGTTGAAAGCCGTGGTTAATTTACTGAGCCTGTCTCCTGCAATAGCTTCAAGTATTTTTATTTTTTTATCTCCTGTAATGACCGGGACTCTTCAACATGTTCACAAAATCCGGATTTGTTTTACAGACCGACTGCAGCCATTGCATATCTGCATATACTGTCTTCCAACTGACCTCGTTCTACAGACAGATCGAGCAGCGATTTTGCGTACCGTGTAGCTAAACGTGGATTAGGCATTTTTGTTTCTGGTTTCCTGTTACCGGTTGTACCGTAACAAACTGCTAGCAACCAGTAACTAGTTTAATTTCACTTCATCAACCAACCCTTTGATATGTGCTTCCTGCGCTTCTTTACTGCCCAGTTCTCTTTCTGAGCAATTTTTCAGAAATTTCAATCACCAGTTTTCCGACTTCATTTTTTACATCTGTCAATGCTGCCATTTTTTGAATGTTAATAGCTGCCTGTGCATCCGTAATTATCTTATTGGCTTCGATCTTCGATTGTTCTTTAGCCTCATTGATGATTTTTTCTTTTGTTTCCCTTGCTTCTTTCAGCAACTGCGCTCTTTCTTCACGGGCTTTTGCCAATAAAGCTTCATTCTCATTTTTCAGTTGTGCCATTTCTGCTCTCACTTTTTCAGCAGTAGCCAATGAATCTGCAATGGACTGCTTCTCTTTGTCTTCAACCGCCAATAATTGCAGGCCATGCGAATTTTCCCAACAATAAGAAACACAATAAGAAAGGCTATAAACGTCCATAACAATAAACCAAATGCAGGTGTAAGCAGATCAAAGATTTTTAAAATCTGTTATTTGATAAATACTGCATCCGCCGCCCTGTGCTTTGGATGCAGTAAGAATTTCCTTCAATAGTTATTTGCCTATTGCGAGGAAGCCGACAATGATCGCAAACAACGCAGCACCTTCTACAAGCGCCGCAGTCAGGATCATGTTAGCCCTGATGTCGTTCAAAGCTTCCGGCTGACGGGCAATCGATTCAACTGCACCTTTACCGATCTGGCCGATACCAATTCCGGCACCGATGGCAGCCAAGACCGGCACCAATAGCACCACCCGCTACCGCCAGGGCTTCTAACAAAACAAAAAATCCATAATTGATGAGTGTTTATTGTGATTAAAAAAATTATATGTGCACTTTTTCTTCATGATGATGTGCTCTCCTTCGAATGCCTGGCCGATAAAAACAGCAGTTAACATTGCGAAGATGAACGCCTGCAGAAAAGCAACTAAAATCTCAATGAAATAAATAAATACAACAAAGCAATTGAGAACGGAGACACTACATATCCGGTTATGGTGCTGGTGGCGCCAAAAATAAATATCAGCGAAACCAGTGAAAGGATTATAATATGTCCGGCTACCATATTGGCATATAACCTGATCATCAGCGCAAAAGGCTTGGTAAAAATGCCTAGTATCTCAACCGGTATCAAGATCGGTTTTATTCCATGCGGTACGCGGAGGCCAGAAAATATGTTTCCAGTAATGCTTATTGGTGCTGAAAAGAATGACGATGAATGCGATCAGCGAAAGCAGCATGGTAAAAGCAATATTTCCCGAATACATTTGCTGTACCCGGTATCAACGCTACCAGGTTATTGATAAGAATAAAAAAGAAAACGGTCTGGAGATAAGGCAGATATTTTTCATACTTATGACCCAGGTTAGGCTTGGCGACCTCATCGCGGATAAAGGTGATGATCGGTTCAAGTAAATTTTGTATTCCTTTTGGTGCAGTGTTCACTCCTTCCCCTTTCCGGTAACGTTTTGCAATCAGCAGCATTACCCATACCAGCAAAGCCAGCGCAATGATCATTTGCACCACATTGCGGGTGGGTGACAGATCATAGATATTAACAGAAAGGTCCGGTTCGCCCTGTCCATTTACGGCAACGATCTGACCTGGTTGAAATTTCTGCGGATCAAGTTTCCACTCCTTGATATTATGGTTGGTAAGCAACGCATATCCATCGTAAGTTTCTTCACCATGATGGAACTTTGAAGCCATAAATAAACTCCATCCACGTCCCGAAGAGTACAGCATAACCGGCAGTGGAATGGTCACTTCGTGTTCTTTGCCACCGCTTTCGTATGAGAAAAAATGGAATTCATGACCATCGGAAATATGGCCAAAAATTACCTCGTTGATATCAAAACTTTTAGGCTTTTCAGAGGCCGTAGTATCGTCGTTATGGCCTGCGAAAGCGTAATTGGAAAAAGAGGTGAAAATCAGGCTCAAAGCCGCTATACTCAAGCATTTAACCCTCTTTGATAGCATACCCTTTTTAAATTTTGCGCAAAGATAAGGGGGCGAAGGCAAAAACGAACATTGATCAGGTAGATTGACATGGGTTCATTTTCAACTCTTTTTTACTCAGTCAAATGCTTTTTTTCAAACTTGCGATTTCAAGAAAAAGTAGAGTCACACTTGCTACGATAGCGGAGTTAGTTTATGATGTTTATCAAATTGTAATTGATGCAATTTGAAATAAAATCCCTGCTTTTCAAGCAACTCGTCATGAGTACCAATTTCCTTGATCTCGCCCTTGTCAAGAACGATTATATTAGATGCTTTCCGTATAGTTGATAAGCGATGTGCTATTACAATAGCCGTTCTTCCTTTTATCAAAGTATCAATAGCGTGTTGTATCAGGAGCTCACTTTCGGTATCCACAGACGAAGTGGCCTCATCCAAAATCAGAATAGAGGGATCATATAATAATGCACGGATAAATGACAACAACTGCCGCTGCCCAAGAGAAAGCGTAATACCTCTTTCCATTACATTATAATCATAACCGCCCGGCAAACGCATGATAAAATCATGCATGCCGATAAGTTTTGCGGCTTCTGTTACTCTCTCTTTTGATATATCTGTATTGCGCAACGTTATGTTATCCATAACTGAGCCGGAAAAAAGAAATACATCCTGCAAAACAACGCCGATATTTTTTCGCAACATATTAAGATCATATTGTTCAACATTAATATCGTCTATCCGTATCGCTCCTTTTTGAATATGATACAAACGATTCAGCAAACTGATGATGGTTGTTTTACCGCTCCCGGTATGTCCGACAATTGCCACCGTTTCACCCGCTTTAATGCCAAAGCTTACATCTTTTAAAACATAGTTCTCATCATTATAAGCGAACCAAACTTTTTCAAAATCAACTTTACCTTTTATTGCCGCAGGCTTATAGGCCTCTTTATGTGATTCGGGAATAAAATCTTCATTGTCGAGTACTTTAAAAACTCTTTCCCCCGCTACAATTCCCATTTGTAAAATATTGAACTTATCAGCCAGCACACGCAAAGGCCGAAAAAGTAAATTGAGGCAAAGAATAAAAGCGATCACCGTTCCTTGCTGACTTTGCTGCAGATGCAGCGCTTCCCTGGCTGTCCACCACACGATCAAACCGATTGACAAAGCCAATACTATTTCCACTAAAGGGAAGAAAACGGAATAAGCAAATATGGCCCGGATATTGGCATTGCGATGCTCTGTATTGATGGCCCTGAACTTTTCCGCTTCCCTTTCCTCTGCAGAAAAAGCCTGAACAACAGGCATACCGGTTAGGTGTTCCTGCACAAAAGCATTCAGTTGCGCTACTGCATTACGTACTTTAAAAAAAGACCGGTTGATACTTTCTTTAAAATAGTAAGTAGCGATGATCATGATCGGAAAAGGGATCAGGGCTATAAGTGTTAGCTGCCAGTCGACCCAGCACATATACACCAGCACACAAACAATAGAAAGCAGGTCGGCGATAATGGGAACCAATCCATCCGAAAAAATTTCGTTGATGGATTCTATATCATTGATTGTTCTTGTTGTTAACGTGCCTATCGGCGTTCTATCGAATTGCGAAAGATTGAGTCCAAGAATTTTTTTATATACTGCCACCCGCATATCTTTTACTACCGATTGACCAAGTGAAGCTGTTAAAAAAGAAAAAAGAAAACGCATGGCTGTTTCGATCAATATCAATCCAACCTGTATCAAAGTAATATAGATCAGCATATCCTCAACCGAATGAACAATGTATTTATTAACGGTTATTTGAACCAGCAGTGGACGTACAGGAGTGATCACGGCAAGTACAACTGCCAGTACTACCGACCAATAGAATTTTCTTTTATACGGCGATGCATAGTGAAATACACGCCGCAACAATGCAAAATCAAAAAAACTTTTTTTGGGGTTCGACAAAATATGATAATTGAAGAAACAGCAAATTTAAAAAGAACGTTCCTATTAAAATGCATCGCTATTCTTTTCAATAGCTATTTTATAGGCCTTGATAAAAATGGCTCCAAGATTTTTATAAGGAGGAATATAGTCTTCAAACCCTTCTTTTCCGGCTTTGGTTTTAAATTCTTTCCAGAAAGGTATCCAATCAATACTATTCCCGGTTCTCAATTTATCAGTAAGTAATTGCAGGAAAGGCTTATTGATGTCTCTCTTGCCAATTTGCTTTGAGGCAATGATATGTGCATCCGGTGATTTTTTTAAGATAGCATCGATCAGGTTAAAACCACCACAGGAACCCATGAACACGATCCGGGATGAAGGCGACATATAGCTGATCGTCGTCAATGCGTGATAACTATGGCCGCGGTTTATTGTAATGGTCGGTATAATGTTTTTTTCTGTGAAATACTGTCCAAGTGCCTGCTGCGCTTTGTCATCTTCGCCGGTCTCTTCATCAAAAGGTATATTGGCATAAATGGAAACAGGCTTTCCCTTGGCCGATCTGACCAATATCCACTGCTTGTTGGTCCTGTCAATTTTCCAGTTTGCATTATTAAACATATCTAGAAAAATAGTGAAGTCCAGTTTTCCATCTTCATCGCCATAGAAAAACACCTGTACGTTTACTTCTCCGCTATCGCTGGTCAATGACGAAAAGGGAATATTGTACACCGGCGGTATCCCAAGTTCTTTCGTAAGGTCAATTTTTTTTGTTGAATCGGCGGAAAGGAAAAGTTTGTTCAGTATATCATAAATAGCAATGCCCTTTGCATTATTTTCTGAAACATTTCTTTTATAGTTGAGCTGAACGTTTTTCAGCATCTCCGCCGCTCTTGGCTTCAGAGTTTCCACTATGCTGGCGTATGAATCAGCAACATCCACTCCGTCTTCCAGCCCGTCTGATTTTTCCAGTTTGCTTACAAATGCTTTCATCAGGTCATCTGCATCGTTTTGATCGCGAAAGGAGGAAAGAAAATTTCCAAGCGTATTATAAGCCGCTGCCTGGCTGATGAATTTCCGGTAATGATCAAAATGCAGGCTCAACAGTAACGAATCGCCCCGTCCATTGATCTTTTTCATCATCAGCGGGTAAACTCCTTTTGTATAGCTCGATGTATAAATAAGTCCATCGGTTGACACAGCCAGGTAATACAGTTCTTCTGCGCTTAGCGGCTGAATGCATTTGAATCTTACTTCATCGGGTTTTTCATGCAACCCATTGATGGTAGTTATAAAAACATCCGATGCTTTTTTTTCGATCTTTGTCCTAAGCTCTTTATAAGCAAACGCAGTATCATGATCCAGCATCCTTTCCGTATAGTCCATTTGCGTTTTTACCAGTAACCGAAAATATAATACAGAATCTTCCATCACCTTATCAATTTCGTCAAATGTCATTTTGCCTTTTATGATATTATCCAGGAAAGGAAAATACTGCTGGCCGTTTTTGCTTTTAGCCATCCGAACCACCGAAGTGATAAAGACATTATCATTAATATTACGGATAAGGAAGCCCAGCTTATTGTTAGCCTGGGCATAATCATACAATTGTTGCGGATACTTCTGTGCCATCATTTTGATCAATGTGTCGGCAAAAGGAAGATCGGGGTTCTCCCGCAATGTTGGTAAGATTTGTTCCTGGTGAAGCAAGCAAAATTTGAATACAAGTAAATTCTTCGCCGCCTGGTATCCCGGATTTTTATCAAAAATGCCTGCATTGATTATGACTGTGCCCGCATCATAAGGAAGAGACTTTATGATCGGTTCAATAGATCCATTCTCCCTGTCTTTTTGCATACATGCCTTATAGGCATTCAGTATAGGTGCAAGATGGATAGCATTTACTTTTTTTTCTGATCTTATCTTCCAGTTCTGTCTATAATAGCGCAAAATGTTTTCAAGACCTTTCAGATAATTCACTTTTAACCGATGATCAAAAAGGCTATCCGTTTCTATACTGTATTGTAAAATGTCCACATCTCTCGTCAACGCCTTTGTAATAAGGAAATTCACTTCCGCATTGGCCGAAGGGCTGAAATGGTTATCAACTTTTCCATCAGACGCCATGATGGATCTTTGCTCGCCATCTATCAGCTCATGATTCCGCAACCGGTTAAACTCCGGTTTGTAATCTGCAGGGATAACTATAGTATCGGGGAGCGCCGGTCCTTGCGCACGGACCAACTGGAATAAGAGTACCGGGATAAAAACGGTTAGATATCGGAATAGGTTTGAGATCATACGGGTCGTTATGCAAAGTTAGCATAGCCGGCCCTTAATTTTAAAATGCTTTTTTATCATCATCATCGTCTTCCTGCCTGCCGCCTATAGCTATTTTGTAAGCTTTTATAAAAATTGCACCAAGGTTCTTATACGGAGGAATATAATCTTCGAATCCTTCAGTGCCTACTTTGCCCTTAAATTCTTTCCAAAAGGGTATCCAGTCAATGCTGTTGCCGGTCCTCAGCTTTTCGGTAAGCAATTCAAAAAATGGCCGGTTGATAGATGTCTTACCGATCTGTTTGGACGCGATGATATGCGCATCCTCCGATTTATGCAGTATAACGTCTATAAGATGGAATCCGCCGCAGGAACCCATGAACACAATCTTGGAAGAAGGCGCCATGTAATCAATGGTCGTATTGGCGAAATAACTATGACCACGATGGATAGTAATGCTGGGCGCCAATTTATTTTTTTCTAAATAAGCACAAAGAGCTTTCTGTGCTTTATCATCCTCACCCGTTTCCTCCGGCAATGCGGCATTGGCATAAATAGCTACAGGCTTGCCTTTGGTTGATCTTATCACGATCCATTGCTTATTGCTGCGATCTATCTTCCAGTTGGCTGTGTTGAACATTCTTTGAAATCCGTTATAGATCGCCTGTCCATCCTTATCTCCATAGAAAAATACCTGCGCTACAACAACTCCCTCATCATTGGCAAGTGAAGAAAATGGAATATTGTAAACAGGGGGAATCCCAAGTTCTTTGGTGAGATCAACATTTTTTGTCGTATCAGCAGAAAGGAAAAGTTTATACAGAATATTATAAATAGCGATCCCCTTTATATTATTCTCTGAGAGATTTCTTTCATAATTGAGCTGAACATTTTTCAGCATCTCAGCCGCCCGTGATGGCAATGTCTCAACAATACTCGCATATGAATCCGCCACATCAACACCGTCTTCAAGGCCATCCGCTTTTTCCAGCTTGCTTACAAATGCCTTCATCAGGTTATCGGCATCCTCATGATCGGGAAACGAAGAGAGAAAATGACCGAGTGTGTTATAAGCCGCCGCCTGGCTGATGAACTTCCTGTAGCGATCAAAATGCAGGCGTAACAATAATGAATCACCCCGTCCACCGATCTTTTTCATCATTAAAGGGTACACACCTTTTGTATAACTGGATGTATAGATAAGTCCATCTGTCAGAACGGCCAGGTAATACAATTCTTCCGCAGTCAACGGTTGAATACACCTGAACCGCACCTCATCCGGCTTTTCATGAAGACCATTGATTGTAGTCACAAAAACATCTCTTGCTTTCTTTTCGATCTTTGCCGTCAGCTCTTTAATAGCAAACGCCGTATCCTTATTCAGCATCCTCTTCGTATAATCCATCTGTGTTTTTACCAGCAGCTTATAATATTGCACCGAATCACTTTCTATCGAGTCAATCTGTTCGATCGTCATTTTGCCTTTTACAATATTATCAAGGAAAGGAAAATACTGCTGCCCTTTCCGGCTCCTTGCCATTCGGGTAATGGCGCTGATAAATGCATCGTCTTTGATATTACGTATCATGTAGGCCAGCTTATTATTCGCTTGTGCATAGTTATATAGTTGCATAGGATATTCTTTTGCAACCCATCTTATCAGGCTGTCGGCAAAAGGAGCATCCGGGTTATCCCGTAGTGTGGGCAATATTTGTTTTGGATGAAGCACGCAATATTTCAGCAATAATAAATTCTGGCTGGGCCGGTATCCCGGGTTTTTTTCAAACGTAACCCGGTCAGCTTTGATGATGGATATCCCTGTCTCGTAAGGTAACCCATCAATGATATCGATGATCGTTTTTCCTTCTTTGTCATTTTCCATGCAGCTTTCATAGGCCCAAAGGATCTGCGGCAATAAGACAGGGTTTATTTTTTTAGCAGCCGTATTGGAGGCAAAATATTTCAGCACGTTCTCAATTCCCCGCAGGTAACGAACTTTATTTTGCCCAGTCAGTGTTGTATCACTTTCAATTTTACATTGGAGCCAATCCACCGTATTGATGAGTGATCTTGTCAGGGCAAAATTGATCTCGTCGTCTATTGAAGGTGTGTACTGATTGTCATTCTTTCCGTCCGATCTCAATATCTTTTTCTGTTCTGCATCAATATAATCGTGAAATAACTCCCGGTTCTTGGGAGGTTTGCAGGTGTTGGGGGGTTTGTCAGTATTTATAGAAGAAATATAACTAACCTGGGCTGTCGCCAATTGGCTCAGCAAAGGAAAGAAAAGCGTGAGAATAAGGACCTTGGTTTTTGCTATCATAAGGATCGAGTTACAAATTTACTGCGTAACGATGACATACCATATTTACCGGTACAGATGAGTTTTCAGTGTAATATGCTGGTTCTGGATTGTTAATTCTTCGGTTAGCCCGGAAAGGCATCACCAGTAAAAGCTTGGGATATTAAGTTTTCATTAAGTCTGTATGAACAAAACAACCCGATTTCACGGGCACGCAATTTCCAGTTAGGTTTGCGCAAAATTTCAATGAATGGATTCTAAAGCCCGCAAGGTGCTTATAGCAGATGATGAGCCTGACATCCTTGAGATACTGAAATATAATCTTTCCAAAGAAGGCTATGAAGTAGTGACGGCAAAAGACGGCGATGAGGCATTGGAAAAAGCCCGTCGCACTCAGCCCGACCTTGTAGTGCTCGATGTCATGATGCCGCAAAAAACCGGCGTTGAAGTTTGCCAGATACTCCGGGCTCAGCCCGCTTTTAAAGATACATTGATCATTTTTCTTACCGCTGTTAATGATGAAGGCACGCAGATAAAAGGTCTCGAGACCGGTGCTGATGATTATGTAAGTAAGCCCATCAGCCCTAAAGTTTTTTTAAGCCGGGTAAATGCATTATTCCGCAGGTTGAATAAACCGGAAAACAAAAAACTGGAACTCGATGGACTAACCATTGACCCGGAAAGATTCATCGTGCAGGTAAAAGATAAAAATGTGGTGCTGGCAAAAAAAGAATTTGAATTACTTCACCTGCTCGCCATGAAACCCGGCCGCGTTTTTCTCCGCAATGAAATACTCAACCAGGTGTGGGGTAATGAAGTGATCGTTGGTGACAGAACGATTGATGTGCACATCCGGAAGATCCGTCAGAAACTCGGCATCGATTGTATCACTACTGTAAAAGGTGTTGGTTATAAATTTGAGATTTAATACACTTATCGGTTACGGCGAATGAGGTACGGGCCCGTAACCCGAAACGCATAACCCGTAACTTGCAGCAATGTTCTCCATTAAAAACATCTCTCCCCGACAGCTTTCGTTTTTTACTGCATTGGGATTGGCAGTGCCGGTGGGGTTGTTGGTTTTTATCGTTGAAAAAAGATGGCAGCCTGCCGCCGTGTCATTCGGTATCATAGTCTTCGGCGGGTATGTTCTCATATCTTTTGTTTTGGAAAAATTTATTTACCGGAAGATCAAGCTGATCTATAAATTCATTTATCAGACCAAAGCCACCAAAAAAGAAGAGACCTATTATAAATATCTTTTACCGCAAAAAGGCATTGACGAAGTAAGCAAGGATGTGGAAGAATGGGCCGAGCAAAACAAACAGGAAATAGAACTGCTTCGTAAGAATGAACAGTTCCGTAAAGAGTTTCTGCAAAACCTCTCGCATGAATTCAAAACTCCTGTCTTCGCCATACAAGGTTATGTTGATACGCTTTTGCAGGGTGCATTGGAAAATCCTGACGTGAACAAAAGGTTTTTGGAAAAAACAGCTACGAATGTGGAGCGGCTCACTAACCTTTTGAATGACCTCGATGAAATATCAAAGTTGGAAAGAGGCGAGCAAACACTTTTCAAACAGAATTTTATGATCCAGGACCTCATACGTGAAGTGTTTGAAAGCATTTCGATCATGGCTGAGCAAAGACACATCCGCTGCGGCATAAAGAAAGGATGCGAATCACCTTTGGCTGTTTTTGCCGACAAAGAAAAAATAAGACAAGTGGTGCTGAACCTCGTCGAGAATTCAATAAAATATGGAAAGGTGAATGGCAATATCATAGCGAGCATGTACAATACCGATGGCCGGCATATACTCGTCGAGCTAAGCGATGATGGGATCGGCGTTCCTGAAAAACATTTGCCAAGGATATTTGAACGCTTTTATCGTACCGAAGAAGGGCGTCGCATTGATCTTACCGGCAGCGGTCTTGGACTCGCTATATGCAAACACATTATCGAAGCGCATGGACAAACTATTCATATAAGAAGCCGGGAGGATATTGGTACTACGGTTGGCTTTACGTTGGAGAGAAGGAAGGAGCAGTGACGTGATCACAGATCGGGTGAATTTGCAACGCCGGCATTTATCATAGATTAAGCAAACCATTCCATAAGTTTTACTTTCTTTTATTGTTTGGAAGAGTCATGCCAAGGAGATATTTGAATTTAAAGACCGCGCTTCACTCCCTGCACGTTACCAATAGGGAGTTAAAAAATATCTCAAATCCACCCGAAGACATAATAGATTTTCTGTAACAATTTAAAAAACCGGGGTTGTATTGTCGCAACTCGGAATGACGAGCTAAAATCTTGCATAAAACGATCTAAGAATATAGAAATCAGAGCGACAATTTCGAGCCGGTAAAAACTTAAAAGCTTCGTATATTCGACAATACACACGTTGCTTGCAATGCGGTTGGACGCTTCTCAAATGTAAAGTTTAAACAATGACAAATCTCACTTACATCATGCCTTGTTTTATCATTACAGACTTGAAAATTTCCATTTCATTCTATGTAGATAAACTTGGATTTGAAGTTCGGTATATGGTCCGGATGACAATCCCTATTGGGCTATTGTTGGTCGCGACAATATTTCTATTATGCTTAAGACAGTTGCTCGTGATATAAAACCTATTCCTAATCGTACGCGACACGAATGGGCACCTTCGGATGCTTATATTTCTGTTGCTGAACCAGACACATTATTTGAGGAATATCATTCAAAAGGTATAGCATTTAGTAAGCCTATACATGACAACAGTGATAATTTAAGGGGCTTTGAAATAGAAGATGCTGATGGTTATATATTATTTTTCGGACGACCCAATCTATAACAATCAGCTTCGGCGGACTGGTTTTCATTGTTTGACACAACTTGCTCTTACATCACAAAACTTGTTTCTGTGGACACAGTAGCTTACTTTTTTCAAACAACATTCAATTTAAAGCACTGCAAGCAACAAATGCATTTGTAAAAGCATGGCTTGACCAGCCGCAATTGTGCAGTAGTAATTCTTATCATCTTTTGTTCAAGCCGACATTTCGCTATTGAACATTTGTATTTATCTTCAACTTCAGTTTTTCAATTAAGCATTTGTACCAGGCTGACCAATTGCTATTGCCATGCCTTCACAAATGCTTTACGTTGGTGGCAATGCATTCTCACCGACAGTGCTCTCAATTAAAATCATTTTCCTGACCTTTCTTATTGCATTCCAAAAAATAATTTTACTATTACGATACGCATCGTATTTTTGTACGAAAATGTTCTTAAATTATAATGAATGAAAAATTGCTTCAGAAATCTTAATTTGTATTTTATTTCCCTGGTTGCTTTATTTTTTTTGTTTGGATTCGGGGCGCATTGCCAAAACGCAATTCAACATTCGGACACTTCTATTGAACGACTTGTAAAAGTCGGTAATCATAAACTATTTATTAGGGAGAAAGGAAATTCAGATGCAAGGTTTACCGTAGTATTTGAATCTGGTGGCGGAGGCAGCTCACAAGATTGGGCAAAAGTGATAGCAGTTTTGCCTTCAGAAATTCGAACAGTTGCTTATGACAGAGCGGGCATAGGCAAAAGTGAGAAAAGGACCATTACCGCAAACAATGGCCCAGAATGTTTTCGAATTACATAAATTGCTGAAGGCAGCTTCAATAAAAGGTCCAATAATTTTAGTAGGACAATCAATCGGTGGTTTAATTGTTCGACTTTATACGGAACAATATGGAAAAGATGTTGCCGGACTGGTTCTTGTTGACCCGACTCATGAAAGTAGTATGTTGGGGAGTATGAAGTATGGCGGATGGGTTCGTTTGCGTGAAAAAGCACTAGCAAAGCCTATACCCAAACCACAAGTGGAAGATAGTATTAGCATTGGGTACGATTCAACAGCAGATTATATGGCAGAAGAATTCCAAAATATCTATTTATCATCTATAAACCGTCCGCAACAATTAGGTGATCGTCCATTAATAATTCTGGGCGCTGGAAAAGGTCAAAAACCACCGGGAACTGTTGATGAACAATGGGAAAAAATAAAGGACGAGAAAGACAAACAAAAGAGAGGCCTTACCACTTTGTCAACTAATTCAAAGTATATTTTAGATCCCAAAAGCAGCCATGCGATCCAAAATGATAATCCAGAAATAGTGGCTCAATCTATTCAGATGGTTATTAATTCAATTACGTCTAAGACTAAGCTCTAAGAAATATTTAGTTAATAAGCACTGCCACCAACAGTGTGTTTATAAAATTGTGGCTGGATGTTAAGCATTTAACTATAGATCTGTATTTTGCTTTTGTGGTTAATTGAAGCTGACGTTTTTCAAATGCCACAACTTCATAAACACGTTTCCGTTGGTGGCAAGCTTATCGGCAACACTCTGCTAACTTAAGCAGTTGGACAAACCCATCCTTTTTCCACGAAACCCTTAAAAATGTGGAAAAATAAAACAGAGACATTTATTAACTCACAGGAATATTCCCCTATATTTGAATTGTAATAGTTCTTTGAGAAGTGTTTTGGTGTCTATACTCTTAATGGAGTTAACTTGACTGTCTGAAAAGGCAACCCTAACGGGTAAATTAACGGCACACATTCATTCACCTTGTCACGTTGTACATCGTTGCTACATAGACCAGATATGAATTGTTCTTGCCGCTATTATGCTATTAGTTATTATAAGCAGGAAATTTAAGTGAGTGTATGAGCACATTGATTACACATTAAGTGTATAGACTTTAAATTAGACATTTTACTTCGGCGTTGTTGAATGAGCAGGCAACAATGTCGTTGTTATTAAAATAAGTATTATGTCTAGATTAAAACAAAATCAAAACATTGATAGCTTGATACAAAGTATCACAGTTATCACAAAGACCAGTGTTCTCTTTCGGAACAGGACAAAACCGTCTTAGATGAAGCATTAGAAAGACTTCAAAAACTGAAACAAAAGAAAGGCAAAACCAATCAGCAAATTCTTGAAGAAATTGCCAAAGTGATTGAGCTATTAACCAAATTTTTTGTTTGAAAACAGAAAAGAAGCTATGAGATGCTGAATTGAAATCCGAACACTCCTTAATTTTTTCAATTGTACAAAATGGACTTAGGAAATATCATAAAAAATATTAGAAAGCAAAAAGGGCTTACTCAAAACGAGTTTGCTTCTTTATGTGGTATAACACAAACTTATCTTTCACAAATTGAAAGCAACTCCAAAGAGCCAAACCTTTCAACTCTTCGGGAAATTAGCGAAAACCTAAAAATCCCATTGCCCATTCTGTTTTTTCTGTCAATGACTGAAGACGATGTTCAACCAAGCAAAAGAAAGGCATTTGAAATCGTTAGCCCGTCTGTAAAATCTTTAGTCAATGAATTCTTCGCAGTTTAAAAAAAATGAGTTCAAAAAATTATGTGCAACTATAGGTTTCAAACCTGCACAGGTTGAAGAACTTAATTGCTAAACTGGACACATATTACAAAGAATGGGTTGAGCAAAAGACTGACAAGAAAACAGGAGACTTTAAGAAGTATAAAGACGGAACAATAAAACAGCGGACGATAAGACCATCTTTAAAAGAGTTAAAAGTAATTCAAACAAATATTAAGAATAGAATTTTAGCACCAATTGAATTGCCTAACTCTGTTCATGGTGGTGTAAAGAAAAGAAGCAACATATCAAACGCTAAACCACATCAAGGAAACAAGTATCAGTTTACAACTGACCTTCAAGAGTTCTATCCAAACATAGACTTTCAAAGGATTTACAATACTTTTATTGGTCTTAAGTTTTCACCACATTATGCTCACTGGTTGACAAAACTTACGACATGGAAATATGAATTGCCACAAGGTACACCGACGAGCACTCATATTGCAAATCTGTATTTCTTGAAACGGATATAAAGCTAATTGACCTCTTGTAATAAACACGGAATAACTTACACCAGATATGTTGATGACCTGACTTTTTCTTCGCAACAGGATTTTCGTCATCTCCTTAATGACATCTTACGCATTGTTACTATGGACGGTTTTAAACTTAGTTATAGGAAAACAAAATATAGTGGATAATCAGACCATCACTGGCATCAATGTCTTTTTAAATAAAATTGACGCACCAGAAAAAATTATTGAAAAGGCAAATGCAGAAAAACTTACTGATTAAACACAAAGCCTTTTACAAATTATCTAAACAATATTAGAAGAACGAACAGGACTAAAAGAAAGCCAGCCACCAGTCGAGTAAGCAAGGGGATTCTCACCCCCTGCTCCTCACAGAACCGTACGTGAACCTCTCGATTCATACGGCTCTTCAAGATGTCTCGACCAATCAGTAAGCTTAAGCTTACCGTTTGTTTGGTTAAACACTTCAATCATCCCTTTCGGTTGTTTTGTGTTTACCAATTTTCATCTTGTGTACCCCTTCGCTACTGCTTACTTTCATAAGCTATCATCACTACTACGGGTACATCCGTCCCTGTTGCTGATTTATGAAGGTGTATTACATCTTACGGGTGCTCCGCTTGATGATTTCACCTCTATGCTTTTCGTACGTTCTGGTATTCCTGCAAACGTCTTTACCTATTCAGTGTAGATTCTTGCCATGTTGACCCAGGATTCCTGCATGTTGACCCACCCCCGGTTGTCGGCAATAAGAGTAAGAGCTTGATGTGGGTTTAAAAATACAAAGAGCTATTGATTGGGTTTCGATTTTTTTCTTCTCAGTGATTCACCTCTGAGTTCTATCCTGATTCCATTTGCTGTCATTCTTATATGTTTGTTCTTTGAAATAATTATTTGTTTAGTTGAGGTAATGATGTTGAACACTCTTGGTGTAAAACCGTTGGACAGAATATCATGCCTCATCTAAGCAAACTAAACTTAAAGTCATCAACTTTGACGATAAGGAGGTTGTTCAATCATAGTACTTGATACTGCTTGACAGACTCTTCTTCGTCAGGTTGAGTTCATGGTATAACTTGGTATTTTATACCGGATTTTATAAGACTGAACGGAGCTTGACTTTTTATTTAATTCAAAACGATCAGACATGATTAAGAAACTGTTTGTAGGAATTGATGTAAGTAAAGGGTACGCGGATTTTTACATTATCAATGAATTTAAAAATCTACTGGAGCCCGGTTTTCAATTGGATGATAACCTGGAAGGTTATCTGAAATTAAAATCCATATTAAGCGTGTACTGCGAAGACGAAGGTTACGATGTTATTTATTGTGCTTGTGAATCTACCGGTGGCTATGAAGATTGTTGGTTAAGATATCTTGTTAAGTTGTCAAAGGAGTTGCCTTTGAAGGTATCGAGAGTGAACCCAAAAGCAGTCAAGGGTATGAGTGACGCCGCTTTGAAAAGAACAATAACAGATCAGGTGAGTGCGGAGAATATTGCAATCTACCTTTTGTTATTTCATGAGAAGCTGGATTACCTATCATTAGATAATCCATTTAAAGAAGCCCGGTCACATTACAGGTTTATAAGCATGTTAACCAAGCAAAAGGTTCAATTAAGTAATCAGCTGGAGAAAATTCTTTACCAGCACTTTGGGGAAATGCTTGATTATTGCAGGGCGCATACACCGGAGTGGTTGCTTAGAATGCTTTCCCAGTATGGATCTGGGGCGAATGTGGTAAAAGCAGGTGTGACAAAGTTGAGTAAGGTGAAAGGTTTAAATAAAGTAAAGGCCAGGCAAGTAATTGAAAAATCGATGCGGGTTGGTGAAATATCAAAACATATTGAATTTTTAATCAAACAAACAAGTCAGGAAGTATTAAGCCGGTTAGAACAAATTGAGTTGAATGAAAAGTATTTAATTGATCTGTTTAAAGATAACGAAGATGTGAAGTTGCTGATGACAATACCAGGTATAGGGATTAAAACAGCCGTGTTGTTGATGATGGAAATTGAAGAGCTGAACAGATTTGAAAACGCAAAAAAACTATCAGCTTTTTTTGGAGTAAACCCTCAGTTCAAACAAAGTGGAGATGGTGCTTGGGCCTATCACATGAGCAAGAAAGGAAGGCCAGTTGTTAGGGCTCTTTTATATACGAGTGCATTATGCGGAATAAAATATAATCCGATTGTTAAACAGCGTTATGCTGCTGCAAGAGCAAAAGGAAAAAATCATTATGATGCAATGGGTGTTGTGATGCATAAGTTGTTGCGAATAGTTTTTGGAGTTTTGAAAAGTAAAAGGCCTTTTGAAGAAAGTATAGACCTGCTGAACCAGGAAAGAGCAGCTGAAAAGCAAAAGAGAAAAGCAGAGGGAGAAAAACAGATCAAAACAGAAAATAAAAAAAGTAAAAGAAGATATCAAATGGAGGAGTTGAGCAATGTGCCTTTGTCAAGAAGGGCAGCTCAAAAGAGAAAAGAAATGGCGGGTCCTAATCTTACAAAAACGTGAGATAATACAGGCTTACCGCCATCCAGAACAAACATATAAAATTGTTTGAAAAGTTCTTTGTTTTTAGCGGTATAACTGTCCATAATTGCGTCGGCCAGGGTCGGGTCATTGATGTATTCATACCATTTGGATACAGGTAGCTGGGAAGTGATAATAATACTTTTTCTTCCATATCGGTCTTCCAGTAATTGCAAAAGTGTAAGGCGGATTTCCTGAGTTAGGGATTGCAGTCCAAAGTCGTCAAGGATGATGAGCGTTTGTCGTTCCAGGTGATTGAGCAGTTTAATATAAGAACCATCAAGTTTGGACAGGGTTACTCTTTCAATAAGACGATTCATGTTGAGGTAAGCGGTCTTATATCCCTGCAGGCAGGCCTGGTGGCCCAGGGCACAGGCCAAAAAACTCTTACCGCAACCGGTGGCGCCGCTAATCAAAATATTTTCTCCCTGCTGAAGATAACGCCCTTCGGCAAGAGTAGCCAGTTGCTGTTTGGTAAGATTGCGCGAAGCGCTACACTCAATCTGTTCAACAGTAGCTGGCAATCGAAGTTTGGCGAGCTTTAGATAATAAGCTGTCTTTTCATTGGCCCGCGTGAGTTCTTCAGACTGCAACAGGTGAGCGATGAGGTCATGTCCTTCGAGTTGCTGGTCCATGGGTAGCTCCAGTTGCGAGCGATAAGCATGATACATACCCTGCAGGCGAAGATGCTGCATTTGATCTAATGTTTGTGTTGTGTTCATATCCTGATATTTGTTTTTAGTGATTACTGATAATGATCTTTACCTCTGATATTGTCATGATCAGGCAGAGGTGGTGCAATGGGTAATGATAACTGTCCATCTAATCCACGTTCAAGAATATTTTTATCATGGTATAGTTAACCCGTGATCCCTGCAAGGCCCTTGTACAGGCTGCTTCCAGCCGGGCAGTCGGATATTTTTTTTGAAGCATCAGCATACCAAAGCAGGCTTTATAGTTTTGTTCGATATAGATGCTGTTTTCCAGCATCAGCGTAGCTGCTTGTAAAGTAGCCGAACCAATGCGTGAGGCCTGCAGAAGCAAGTCGTCCTTATTCCAACCCTTTATTTGTTGCATACGCTGATGATGTGGCGGCATGTGTTCAGCCAATGTGGTATAGGCTTTATTGACTTTTTTACGCACATGTAAAGCAATACGGTCATAATCCAGGTATACTTCAACCACTTTTGCATCGTATAGCACCTTTACTTTTTTACCGACATGTAAGGAACGCTGAAGTAACGGTGATCTTCGGTAAGCTGGATATGATAATTACGCTGCACTGTAAGCGTCACCACTTTTTTAGCGCTATAAGGTTCTGAGGGCAGAGGTTTAAGCAATGACCGTTCCTGTTGCTCAAAAAAATACCGGCGACTGTATGGAGTGTTTTTATAGGGTTTATTATTGAGCAACACCAACTGTTCTTCTATCGCAGTGTTCAGCGATTGCAAACTGGTAAAGTCACGGTTACGTAAAGGCCCATAGATATGATTGTATACAATGTTAACGGCCCGTTCAACCATTGCCTTATCACGCGGACTATAAGGGCGGGTAGCAGTAAAAGTGGTGCGATAGTGTTCGCTGAGCTGGTTACAGATATCGGTAAACTGTGGTTCATAACGATCAGCACGTTTTACGGCGGTCTTCAGGTTATCACAAACAATAGTAGCGGGTACTCCACCATAAAACTTCAGCATAGCATTAATGCAATGCATAAAATCACCTGTTTGCTGCGAGTGAACAGCCTGGCAAAAAATAAGACCACTAAAAGGCAGAATCGCTACAAACACTTCACATGGGATCTGTTCACCGGTGGAAGCGTCAATGTAGTGTTGTTTCTTACCAGCAAAATCAATCATGATCATATCTGAAGGCTGGTATTCCAGATGCATAGACAGATCCCGATTCTTCAGATACTGATTTAAATGATGACAGTACCTGCTGTAACTGTAGCCATCAGGATGCTGGGCAAGATATTCCTGCCACAGTAATTGCCTGGTAACACCTGTCTTTAGCAGCTCAGTGCCGGTCATGCTAAAATGTGTGGTTACCTGTCTGAGCCGTTCTGCTTCCAGTTCTAATAGATCATTGCTGTAAGCCTGATCAGCCAGATCCCGATCTGAAGAGTCTTTACATGCATTAAGACGTAAAAGATTCTTGCGAATACTATTACGGCTGATACCTACACGACGCGCAATCTCCCGGATTGAAATACCATCGCTTTGAAGTTGAAGAACCTGTTTTAATTGTTCCATCGCTATCGGTTTTTGTGCCATGCTCCTTATTTTTTTTGAGGAGCAAAAAACCACAAAAGCCTTCACTCTTTATAGCCGGCGAGGGTGGGTCAACATGTAGGAATGTCAGATCGTACATCTACTGATTCCATTCCAAGCGTGGG
>CAWAWY010000007.1:0-11102 GCA_963785915.1 uncultured Chitinophagaceae bacterium
AGCGGGTAGAAAGGTTTGCCGGATAGTATAAAAAGGGAGAAAAAGAAAGAATAAAAGAAGATACCCTTGTTGGTATCAAGTACGTTTTCGGAAAAACATACAACCGAGATTGTGATCAGAAAAGCTAAAAAGAGAATATCTTTTTGCCTGATAGCTGACACAATACCGGCTAACAAAGTAAGGAGAAAGGTTATCAATCCCCAGGCGCCGGTTTCCACCAGGAATGCGAGGTACTGGTTATGTGAATTCAATTGATGCAGGTAGGAGTTATATAGTTTATTTTCAAAATAAGTTTGGTTGAGCAATTGATTCTCCGAGCCGGTGCCATACCCAATTACCGGGGATCGTTCAACCAGCGTTATGATATGTTGCCACCGGGTGATGCGTGGTTCGAGTATTTCTGAATTGATGGATTCCTGTGTGAGATCATTTTTGAATTGCGCTACATAACGCATTTTGAGCGAAGAAATATTTGCAATTAAGAGTCCTGTCAGTACTAATATTGCTGCGATGTCTGCAATGAAGCGCAACCGGCTTTTGCCTTTAAACAATAAAAAAGGGAAGCAAATTGCAATAATGATTCCGCTGATCAATACTGCTCTTGATGCAAGTTGTAATAGTCCGCCAAGTAATAAAAGAATACACAAGAAGTGGACAATGCGTCGCTTTTTGTTTACTTCATTGAAAACAGCATAGAAAAGAATGACTGCTGATAGTAAACAATACATGGCAAAATAAGTGGCGTGAAGACCAATGGGCGCAGAAAAATTGTGGTTGATGAATGCCTTGGTAAATAATGTTGAAAGCGGCAGATTGTTGTAGAGAATAATATGTATAGCATCAAAATAAAAATATGCGGTTGTGAGTACACAGGTGAATGCAAACAGGAGCAAAAGGTTCGTCCTGTATTTTTTCAGATCGAGCCCGCAGCAAGCCAATAAAACAGGAAATAGAATGATGGCCAGTTGTTTTTGCAGGTCCTGTATCCCTTCTGTTTTATGCTGCGAATAGGAAAGACCAATAACGCCAACTAGGAAAACTGAACTTAGTATCAGCGTTTGCATGGTGAATGCATTTCTGAGCTTTTGTTTCGTAATATGAATAACTGTATGAATAAGAAAACTAATCAAGGCCAGCTCACTGTAAAACCTATCGAAAGGTAAGGTGATAAGAAAGGCAACCAGGTGATAGTAGCTGATCTTGTTTTCAAGATTATCGTTTATGAAGAACAATTTTCTCATTTAATTTTAAACGACTCTCCCCGGTTATTATTTACGCCGCTGATCATCATGCCTTTTTTCATGATCGATTGGGTCTATTGTGATAAATAAAAGCAATTACATTCTTTGGGAGGAACGACATAAGATAAAGCAGCCAGGCTGTTGGCTTTACAGGATAATAACCCATAAGTTTCCTGAGCGATCCACGGGCTTTTGCCGGGTTGTAGTTATTCCATAAATATTTTTTTGCTATTAATGAGTAATACGACGCTTTTTTTATTTTCTCTGTATTCTGTTTTTTTATGATCTCCCGGAACTGTTCGCCATATTCAGGGGTTGAATCAAGGTTCTTCAAACATTTACTTCTTAGTTTTATGAATATTTTTCCCCTCCATTTTTCATCAATTGTAAATGACTCGGGATTAAACCTCACTTTCACCAGTACTTGCCGGATATTACAAACATTTCCGATCCGGATCAATTTCAGCCATAACAGATGATCTTCAAAAGTGGGAGAGTGTAAATTATAGCCACCTGCCTTAATAACTTCCTCCCTTTTATACATGACTGATGTGTGTGTGAAAGGACATGCGACAAGGGCAACACGCCGGATCTCTTCGTCAGTGTATCCTTTGTGTTCAAATGTAAAAATCCTTTCGCCATTCATATCAACATAATCGGCATCGGTACCTGTCAAAATATATTCAGGATGGCCATTCATAAAATCATATTGCACTTTGAGCCGGTCAGGATAACAAATATCATCGGCATCAAAGCGGGCAATATAAAATCCTTTCGATTTCTGTAAACCCCTGTTCAATGCCCCGGCAAAACCAAGGTGATCAGCTTTAATTAACAGGATACGGGGGTCATTGAATTTACGTATCTCTGTCACTGTGTTATCGGTTGATCCATCATCAATGATCAATAATTCAAATTCAGTAAACGTTTGTTCCAGCACCGATCGGATCGCTTCAGCTATATAATTTTCCACGTTATAAGCGGGTATCAGCACAGTTACTTTTATTTCATTCATTTTGTTTTTTCGTTTCTTTTATATTTATAAAAAACAACAATTCAAACAGGATTACTATTGATAATTGTTCAAACCAGTAGTCGGCAACCAGTGCGCCAATTAATATCAGCAGAACAGGTAGAATATAAGTTAGCTTTCGCCAGTGACGTAAAAAGAAACCCAGGTAAAGGAAAACAAATAAAAAGATTCCTGCCAGTCCATATTCTGCTGCTAGTTGGTCATACACTGAGTTAGGCGTATTTGTCAGCGAGTGCATCTCCATTTCCTTTGTAAAATACTCCAGGTAGAGTTTTAGGTGATTGGTTTTGAAATCATCATTTATGTAGGAGTACCTTGCAGGATAGCCCCCGGCAATTTGCAGTCCCGACACCCGGAAAGCCAGCTTGGAAGAAAAATTACCTATGCCTGTGCCGGTAAAAATTTTTAATGGGTGTTGTTTAAAAAAATTGATCGTTTGTTTTAATGCGATAAGTTTCCCTGGTTCCTTGTGCATTTTGATTAAAGACAGGCTTGTATCAAAAGAAGGTATGTTTGCTTCTGCAAACGCAAGTAATTCCTTTTGTAATTGGGTTGTATCCCTGTTCTTCTGGTAAGGCTCGGTATGAATATTGGGTTCGGGAATGGATGGTTTTATCAGCAGCGTTATTTCAGCCTGTTTATCTTTGTAATTTGAATCACTGATCGCTTTCGCCGCATAAATGCTATCGAGATAAAGCATAGCTGTTTTTCGATTCCTTTCATTTACTGTCAATAAGCTGTCGGGCCTGCTCAAAAGTGAAGCTTTATCCGTTGCCGGGTCAGATACAATTGATAAACCGGAATTTTTTTTTCAAGAAAACGGGTGATATAACTTCCATTCTGAGGCGAGACCCTGGCCAGGAATATGATCAACATGAATGAACAAACTATAATAATACTTTTCTGATTGCGGTTGGTTTGAAACAGGAAAAGGAAAAGAAAAGCAGCTAAGAGCAGGATATTGGTAAAATTGCTGGCTGTCAGCAAAACCGTTAACATAGAAAGCACAGCGAGTTTTATGTTATTGCGACTGAGAAAATATAAAAGCCCAAATGCACTCACCAAGGCGTTCGTGGTGGAAACATCAAAAGTAATACCTCTGATATAATCGCCGGCTCCCATAAAATATTTCTGATGCATCCCTTGGTAACGATAGGGATTGAAACTCCCGCTGTCCCACATTATCAGCAACAATTGAATGACCGATACAACTATGTTCCCAATGAAAAAAATGGTGACCGTTGCATGTAATTTCTTTATGCCTGTTTTTGAAACCTGCCAGTAGCTTATCATGCCGGCGATAACGCACATCAGCCAAAAAACAATCCCGGTAGAGGCGATTACAAAATAATTGCCGGATAGAGATGTAACGTTGGTGAGTACGTTGATCAGCCCTATAATGACCATGCTGAAATAAAACCAAATAAACTTTTGACGAAAAATATTTTTATCAAGAAACACATTTCTGTTGAGAACAAGAAACAAGACTAATCCCGCAATTTTGATCATCATCTTTACATCGAGAACAATGACAAGAAAGATCAATAACTGCCAGTTTACATTCCGGAAATAATCACTAACTTTCTGGCGTAATAAGATCATGTTATTAATAGGAGTGCTTTTAGTTTTTTCTTCTTCTGATAGCCTGTAACGTGTACACAATATCGCTTCTTCTTAACTGCCGGGTTGCTATGATTAATAAAAAAAACAAGCCTGTTGCAAAAAGAAGTTGATATGTAATTTCTCTAAATAAATAATAGGCGGAAAAACCACTTATTGCAGCTGATATCATACAAATTAAAAGTGAACACCAGGTTTCCTTTATTTTAGAAAACAAGGATGACCGCATGTAGTTTATGTATTCGATGATCATAGTTACGAGATAGACGAGAGCGGCTCCTTTTACATCATAAATAGGAATAAATATGAGGTCACCAACCAGTATGATGCAAAAACTGGTAAAGGTAATTCGTAGAAGGAGTTTCAACCTGTGTTGTGCAAAATGGGCCGACCATAAGAGATTACTGATATATTGAAAAGGGATGCAGAAAGAAAGAATGAGGAAAGTAACCTGGTTGACAGCTCCATATTTATTTCCTGTCAATGAATCCATAAGAGGAACCCAGATAATATTAAGGATAAGGGGTATGAGTGTAGCTACGATCATTTCAACCCGGACAAGCAAGCCGAGCCTGTTTTTTTCCTCGAGAACATTTTGCACGGAATGTATTGCAAAATATTTTGTAAAGCGACTTAAAAGAACCGGCGCTATTATCAACAAAGGAAAGGGTGATAGTTCATAAACCCGGTAGGCGAAACTATACTCAGCGGTTTTACCAGCAGTTGAAAACAGTCCAAGTAATATCCAGTCCATTCTTATTATGCCAGCCATCAAAATCGCAACGCCAACCTGAGGCAGCGATTCTTTCAGCAGCAAAAGATAATCAGCAAAACGGATATATGTATTGAATTTTATTTGCATCCTCTCCGTAACGAGGTACCAGCAAACGGCTAATTCAATTAATGAGCTGATAATAAATATTGTCAATACCCATTGAATGGAGAGCTGGAAGAAAAATATAAGGATAAGCAGCCAGGCCGCTCTGACCAGTGCGGCAGTGGATGACATAATAGCCATGTAGCCAAATTTTTCTTTTCCATTAGCCACATTCTTGAACGGAGTCGAAAAAAAAATAAGAAGCTGGCTTACAGCAACTACCAGCAACAGATCATGTTGTTTAAAAAAAAACGGAAATAAAATACTGCCTGTTAGCAGTAGCGCATAAAAAATGATACTAAAGAAAACAATATGACCGGTAAAAAGCGTTAATAATTTTGACGGGTCTTGCCCGGCAGCAACATGCCGGACAACGATCTGCTCAAGTCGCAGACTTAAAACAGAGGTGATGAAAGTGAGCACTGCCAGCGACCAGTTCAACTCACCATAAACTGTTTTGGCAAGATAACGGGATGTGACAATGAAAATGACCAAGCCGAGAAACTGGTAGGTGATGATCTGGGCTGAACTGGCTGATATGTCTTTAATAAATTTTTGGCTCATGCGAAATGGTCAACCTGTTTGTCAGATATCTTGATTAAAGATGTACTTCAACATATTATTAGTTATTTAATGCCGCTTATCTTTTCCGGCATATGGTGAGAAGTTCGTCATTGTCCGAATTTAACTACTAATATAATTCTCTTCTTTCAGGCGTTTCTTTTCGTCAACTCTTTTCCGTGGCAATACAAAATATTCCCTAATTACCCCTCCGCGTTTGAACAAGGCAGAAGAGAACTCAAGCGTGATCATCAATGGTAACAAGATGAAAATAGCTAACCTGAGACCGATGCTCTTTTTATTTTTCAACTCATAAATAATATTCCCTTTGTATCCGAACAGTTTCAAAAATGTGTCCGTCATTCCAAGTACACCCAGGTGGAAGGAGAAGAAAGTAGTTTTCCGGCATATAAGACCAGCTCTCCTGGCCAATTGTTCAATTTGTGAGTGTGTAAAATGACTTTTATGACGGGATGCGTCAAGGTGTATCCATTTGCGCCCGGCAATATAAGCCTGCAGACTTTTAATATTAGGAACTTCTATGACAACCACTCCTCCTTTTACAAGGTTACATTGTATCAGCTCGTTCAACAGGTTTTGTGGATCGGGCAAATGCTCTAATACATGAAAAAGCGTGATCACATCAAATTCGTTGTTGAATAGCTTTCCACCTGTATAGAAACGTGTGTCCACTTCCAGGCCATAAATTTTCCTGGCATAATCCGCCCTTGCTTCAGCCGTTTCGACACATCTTACCTGCCATTGTCTTTTTTTTGCCAGGTCAGCGAATTTCCCTTTTCCACTGCCAAAATCAAGCAAAGAACCTTTTGTTTTTTTAAGGGTGTCAATTCTTTTAACGACCCTGCCATATTCCCAGTTCAATATTTTATCGAAAATGCTATGGCGGTTTTCAACGACTTCATATACTTCGTGTGTATATAGCTCTTCAATACCGGGTTCATTTTTTTGTATGGTGTAAATACATGAACAATGATCGCACTTAACAATAAGAATCGCCGGGACCTGTAAAAGATCGTATTTTATTGTGTAATTACTTTTCCTGCAGATGGGACAGGCAGATCTCATGTCGAAAAATAATTTCTTATTTAAGATTTATTAGAATTCTTCAAATTTCCTGTTGCTGCAAAAATGCTTTTCATAATTCCCATTGCTGTTCTTCGCCAGGTATAATTCCGCGACCAACTCAAGCCCTCCTGCACTTTTTGTTTGTACAAACCTTCATCCTCTAAAAGTCTATTTATTTTCCCAGCTATTGCTTCCGGGTTAGCGGGATCAACGTATGAGGCAGCATGGCCACATACTTCCGGCATTGAAGTAGTATTGGACACGATAACTGGTATTCCCGATGCCATTGCTTCCAACGGGGGCAGTCCCATCCCTTCAGCAAAAGAGGGAAAACAGAATACTTTTGCCATCGCATAAATAATGCTGAGCTCATCATCCGCCACAGCCCCAATAAAAAATATTCTCGACCTTATTTCCTTATTATCCATAAGATGATTGATTCGTGCAATTTTCCATTCTTTCTCACCGGCAATTACAAGACAAATGTTTTTATCTTTAATAAAGCGGAAGGACTCAACCAGGTTTTCGATATTTTTCCGGGCATTCAAACGTCCTACAAAGAGTAAATAGGACCCGGGAAGACTGTATTTAAGCTTTAGTTTTTCCTGGACCTCTTTATCATGGCAATGAAGAGGCCTAAAAATTTGTGTCACACCCGAAGGAGCAATATCCATTAACTGGCCTTCTTTTGCATAATTAAAGCGGAGTAGCTCATTTTGCACATATCTTGTTGTGGTAATGATCCTGTCAGCAGCCGGAGCTGTCCATTTCAATGGTTTGAAATAAAGTTTTTCTTTCCATGTAAAATATTCGGGGTAACGATTAAACAATACGTCATGAATAAAAACAACAGACTTGAATGATTTTCGGCTGGCAGAAAATGTCTGGAATAAAACAGCATCAAGATTCAGTCGTTTAGCACATCTTGGCAGTATAAAAAGATTTGACAACATGTTAAAGCCTGCCCACACATAATGGACCTTCACATTTTCACTTTTAAAAGGGAGCTCAAGGTTTTTTTCTTTGGCATTAAGAAAAACATGCCATTCAATTTCGGGATGGATGAAAAGCAATTCAGGCAGGACATTCCGGATGAATAACCTGCCGCTGACAGTTCCTGAAAAAAACCACTTTGCATCAATGCCAACTTTCATAAACGAAAATCTTAACTGGTGACTAAACTGCTTTTGCAACCGGTAATCCGACAACCGGTTGTTGTTCTTCAAATGCACTCAGCATTACTTTCGCATAGCTGTCAACTATTTTTTCCTGGTTATATGTTACTCTTATCTTTTCGATATTGGATTTTTTCCATTGTTCAAGAATTGAAAGGGGCTGCGATTCCCGGATAATCTTACTGATATCCCCGGCGGTTGAAAAATACGCGGCATCATTATTTAAAACGGCTTTATTAAAGCGATTTTCGTGGGCGGCGATATAACACCCGCATGCCATCGCTTCAATTAAGGAAGGGTTTGTGCCACCAACCGTATGTCCGTGAAAATATAAGGCGGAATAATAACGCAGGTTGTCCAATTCAGTTTTATCATAAATGGCTTCGGAAAACCTGATCTTCGGATCATTGTACTTTGATGTGATATACTTTCCAAATTTATTGGTGATAGTGCCAATCACAAGTAAAGGATAAGAAGTGCCCGAAGCTAAATGACCCTGTATGATCATTTCAATATTATTTTCCGGCTCCATCCTTGCCAGGAGCATAAAGTACTGATGGGGAAGGAGTCCGTATTTTTCTATAACTACCGGGTCAGGACGGGTAAAAACATCAGCACCGTAAGGAATATAAACCGGTATTTTATTATAATGAACAATCAGGTGATCTCTGATTGCCGGTGAATCTGCAATCAAACTATGAGCATTTTTTGCAGCTAGTGATTCAGCCCATCTTAAAAATCGGCGGGTAGGTTTATTGTATTTGGTCCGTTGCCACTCAAGACCGTCCATATTTACAATATTGATTGCTTTTTTGGGCCATCTCCAATGCCAAACAGAATCGCTCGTGTAACCGAGATGAAGAAGTATATCAAAACCCCTTTTACGTGCATCATTAATACAATTCCAGTCATAAATAAACTGTCCGGCTGTGCCGATCTTATTTTCCCTGTCGTGGCAATGAATGATCTTTACACCATTCCATTCATTTTCTGTATAGGGATGAAGACTGGAGTTATAAACTGAAACCTGATGTCCTCTTTGCAGCAAACCTTGTGACACATGTTCAGCAAATTGTTCAAAACCGCCATAATGATTGGGAATACCCCTTGTTCCCATAATTCCTATCTTTAGTTTTTTCATGATGATATGATTTTTCTATAAGCTTGCGAAGTGACCCTTGCCGCTTCCTGCCATGTATAGTTTCTTAAGATCTTTTGCTGCAATGCTGTCTGGCAATCTGTCTGGGCCGCCTTTTCTATTTGATTGAATATGGATTCCGGGCTTTGCGGATCACAATAAAAGGCGTCATTGCCAAAATATTCTCTTGTATATCCTTTTTCCGTAATAGTTACATTGCAACCCATAGCCGCTGCTTCCAGTGAAGAAAGGCCGCAGGTTTCAAACCAACTGGGTAAAGCATGAACTTTTGCTTTTTTATAGAATTTGACAAGTTCTGCATGCGGCATGTGATCACGGAACAGGATATTCTTTGCGGCGATCTTCCTGCACTTCTCATAATAATTCTTTTGATTAGGAGCAGGCGAGCCAGCTATCAGCAATGTATAGTCGGTATTATTGAGCGCCTTGATAAGGTTTAACTGGTTTTTCAAGCCCTCAATTCTTGCAGCGCAAACAACCATCTTATTGTCTTTGGTCATCTTTTCATCAGCACAAAAAAGAGAAGGGTCTACTCCAAAATAGACCACCGCATAATCGAGCTCCTCCTCAAACTCTTCCCGCAGCTTTGTATTTTCTGCTTCCGAGTTAGGCAATATCATGGCCGCTCTTTTTAATATCTCCCTTATACTTTTTCGCTGTCCTTTCCATAAATAGGATTTGCTTCGCAATACATCTTTACCATATAGCCAACGACCGAAAGTTTTTGCATACTCGTTCATGTTAGCCGAAAGCTGCCGCAGGATGATCCCTGAGAGCCCTTTCCGGTAATGCTTATCATATTCACTGTAATCAACGAGAAAAGGAGAAAGAACGAAAGGTTTGTTTGTTTGTTCAATGTGAAAAAGTATATCTGAAGGCCGTGTGATGTTGGTGAAATGAAGAACGCTATATCGCTTATAATCTATTTTATTATTTGTCAGACAGATGTCCGCATGAATGCCATACTCTTCCAGGTGTTTTGCTGTTTGCTGTATCTGGATGGTGTCGCCGCCTGGAACATGATACAAAGTGGATCGTGCAATAAAAGCTACTCTCATGATTATAAAGGTGTAAATCGGGAAAAGTAGCTGAGAAGCGGCCTCCCGATGAATAAAAATATACACACTGCATCCCCGTTAATACCGGCACAGATGAACACAAATTGGCGCAAATAAACACAGAATAAATTTCCAGGCTGAGTGTTTGCCAGGGTCTATCATTAAAGGTCTATTTCTCCTGAACTATGTTAGATTCCAGTTTATCAAACTCTCTATGTTTATCTGTTTTCATCTGTGGCTAAAAAATGTATCTTGTGACAGTTTAAACGACTATGAAGCATTACATAATAACAGGTGGCGCTGGTTTTATCGGCAGCAACCTCATACGGACTTTACTGAAAAATGAACCCAGCATCAGAATCACCTGTGTTGATAATTTCGATCCATTTTATGCAAGAAGTATAAAAGAATTTAATATCCGGGAGTTTAAAGACAATCCTTCCTTCCATTTGATAGAAAATGATCTTGCCGAAACTTCAGGCGCTGAGTTGGCAGAATTGATCCCTGGGAAGGTGGATGTGATCGTTCACCTCGCAGCAAAAGCTGGAGTAAGGCCAAGTATCGAGAATCCGCTAAGTTATCAGCAGGCAAATGTGATTGGCCTGCAGAACATGCTCGACTTTGCCAGGATCAAAGACGTCAAGCAATTTGTCTTTGCGTCCAGCAGCAGCGTCTATGGCGTGAACGATCATTACCCCTGGAAGGAGGAAGAGAAACTGATGCCTATCAGTCCCTATGCAAGCACTAAGCTCTCAGGTGAAATGCTGGGACATGTCTATCATAAATTATTTGGAATCCGTTTTATTGCGTTGCGTTTTTTTACAGTTTACGGCCCCGGCCAGCGCCCTGACCTCGCCATTCATAAATTCACAAAAAACATAGTTGCTGGCAAACCCATTACCATGTTTGGTGATGGCAGCACCAGCCGCGACTATACTTATGTGGATGATACTGTGCAAGGCATCATCGCTTCTATTCATTATGATAAGACTGATTTCGAGATCATCAATCTTGGCAATCATTATACTATTACACTGAAAGAATTGATAGAAGGAATTGAAAAGGTTAGCGGCCAAAAAGCGATCATAGACCATCAGCCCGACCAGCCGGGAGATGTTCCGAAGACCTATGCTGATATTGCCAAAGCCAAAGCCTTACTTGGCTATGATCCGAAAACACAGATACATGATGGTTTGAAGAAGTTCTATGATTGGTTCATGCAGCATGAGAAGATGCTTGTGAAGTGAATTGTCAAAATCGGTAGAGATTTCAACACTTTTCGATTCTTCGAT
>CAWAWY010000008.1:0-565049 GCA_963785915.1 uncultured Chitinophagaceae bacterium
CGGTAAAAAAAGCAGCATTTTACCAAACATCCCCGATACTCTCTTTATCATACATGAAATTCCTTTCTCTAAAATAGCTGCCATCGCGTCGACGCATTATAATAAATTTTTTGCCCATCAACTTTGCTAAAAAAGAAAGGGGGATGATAAATATAAAAAACACCAGGGCTAAAATGAGCACCGCCGAAACAGATCCCATCAACAGTGATAATTTCATCCACAAAAAGTCTATCCCTTCCGCGATACGTGGGAGAAGCACAGAGACAATACCGATTCCAAGAGATAAGTAAAGGAATATGATCTTGTTCGAAAAAATATAAAGACCGACAAATGCAAGAACAAGTACAAGGATGGTCGAGTATTCTTTGCCCATACCACTAAAATATTGGATAATATAAAAGGAGCTAGCGCAGAACTACCCCCGAATATCAATAATAGTCCAAGTAAAAGCAAAATAATAATGACAGGCAAGACCCACCATTTTCTTCTCGCTCTCATATATTTCCACACATCCCCGCCAAAACTCATGATTGATTTTTTTTCAAAATTAAATAGATTCGTATTAATCATTGATCGGTTTGGGGCAGAATGATCGTTGATCGACGCCGCTTGTCCCTGCTTAGCAAATAAAAAGTTATTAATAACCAAAAAATCCATCCCGGTATTTCATAAAACAGTCTAAGCTTCTGCAGGCGTGTTGACAATAGGTTCCCCCCGACATTAAAAATCTTAGTATTGATCATAAGAGGGCAGCCAGTAAGCTTTTTAAATTTTTCCAGGAGTTTCTTAAACTTAGGATTGGTTTCGGTATGAAGGGTCTGAACTCTTGCCAAAAATCCACATGAGTAACAGAAGGTACATCACTAAGCGCCTCCTTAAGTTTTCCAGCCAGGGACTTTTCCTCAAATCCAACTGCCGTCGTTTCCCGATGATTTATCGCAATTTGCTTCACCAGGCACATATAGGGAGAGACTCCTTTTATTTGAAAATACTCGTGTGCATCCTCCGCTAATACAGCCGGCGCAAAAGGTCTGAAACCCTCCCGGTGTTTTATTTTAAGATTCAACCTTTTTTGCATCTCATGCTTTCGGGCATCCGCGAGAATGCTCCTTGCCCCTAACGCCCTCGGCCCAAATTCCATTTTCCCTTGATGCCACCCAATGACGTTCCCTTCATTGATCAATTCCGCAACTCTTGATAATAGGTGATCTTCATTCTCAAAATATTCGGCTTTCGCATTGAATTTTCGTATCATCTTTTCAACATCGTAGTCGGAATATTCAGGTCCCAGGAATGACCCTTTCATCTTGTCCATAACATTCCCGGTAATTATTTTATCCCTGCCAAAATAAATATGGTAGACTGCTAGCGCAGCACCTATAGCTCCTCCCGCATCTCCCGCAGCGGGCTGAACAAATATGCTTTTGAACATTTGTCCATCTTCTAATTTGCCCACTGCCGCACAATTCAACGCCACGCCGCCCGCCATACATAGGTTCTCTGCATTTGTAATTCTTTTTATCTCCCCCGCCAGTTTGAAAATAATCTCTTCGGTTACCATTTGGATGGCCAATGCCAGGTTGCAATAAACCTGTTCAATTTGGGATTCAGGTTTTCTCCTGCTGATACCAAATAATTGTCGCCATTTATTTTCATCAACCATTTGCAGACTGGTGGCATACTTAAAATATTGTTGATCTAAAAAAAAGGATCCATCATCTTTAATATCTACCAGTTTTGTTTTAATGATCTCTACGAATCGTTTTACTTCATCAGAATTCCCGTTGCCATAAGGGGCCAGTCCCATTAATTTATATTCTCCTGAGTTGACTTTAAATCCGCAATAATAGGTAAAGGCGGCATACAATAATCCCAGTGAATGAGGGAAATGGATTTCATTGATGACCGAAATTTCTTTGCCTTGTGCCTTGCACAGCGAAGTGGTTGCCCACTCTCCCACGCCATCGATTGTCAATATAGCAGCGGATTCAAACGGAGAGGGATAAAAGCGCTGGCAGCATGGGATAAATGATGTTCGGGAAACAGCAGGAGTAATTTCTTTTTGTCAACTTTTCCTATCTTGTTAAGTTCATCCCTGATTATTTTCTTTAAGAATATCTTTTCCTTGATCCATACAGGCATTGCTTTAAGAAACGATAGAAAGCCCTTAGGCGCAAAGGCGTAATAGGTTTCAATAAGCCTTTCAAATTTCAGAAAAGGTTTATCATAAAAAGCGATGGCATCAATTTCGTTAATATTTCGCCCTGCAAAATCAAGGCAAAAACGAATGGCCTCAGCGGGAAAAGAATCATCATGCTTTTTCCTGAAAATCGCTCTTCCTGTGCCGCAGCAATTATTTCCCCGTCTTGTATAATAGCGGCCGCAGAATCATGATAAAAGGCTGATATCCCGAGTATGGTCATATTAAATTTACCCGGGCACAAAATAAAACATTTAATGGGTCAAACCAGAAACACGGAAGCAATGCCAACTGGTATAATTAAAGAAGTGAGGGACCAGTGGACTTAAGATTGAACCGGCTTTGCCTGCCTTTGAAAAAAATAACTCCACCTAAAGTTCCATTTCCAGCCTTTGTCTTCCGAAAAGAATCTCTTTAGTGACAAAAAGTAAACTTCGAAATAATTATAGCTGTAATAACTCATAAGGAGGGTGATCATTATGCCGGTAGTTCTTGAGAGCAGGTACGCACCTGGCATATGAACTGCTATTAGCATTGCTTCAAACTTAAATACAATAGTCTGCAGAATGATCCAGTGAAAAACATAGAATGAATACGAATACTTACCCATCCAGCGCAACCATCGCAGGGAAAAGAATCTTCTCCACAGCCTTCCCATTGATAGACCTGTAAGGACAAACGTCACCATTGAAAACAGAATAATGTTTATTGCAGAATACCCGTACTTGATGAGCCATGTGTTCGTAATACGCAGATCTTGTCCCGGATAAATACAATACATAAAAAAATGGCGGATAAAAAAGCGGCTATGTTTAATCTCTTAATTATATTTTGCAAAATCCCGTCTTCCTGCAACACGCAGAGTAAACAACCGAGTAACAAAGGCTCTGCTGCGGTAAACGAACTTAGGTACGCATTCAGAGCCACCCCTGTATTTATCCTGTTAACAATAGAGAAAGTCAATAGAATCGATATTAAGATATATTTACTTTTTGAGCTTCTGCAAATAAGAAATAACAGTGGCCAGATAAAATAAAATTGCTCCTCGACAGCCAATGACCAGAAATGAAAAAAAACAGGTTGGGCCGGAAGCCCGTTCCGTATCATATTCCAGTTGCTGGTATAAAGCCAGTAACTGCCCTGCATATTATCCAACGCGGAATAATAAAGATGTAATTTTTGACTGAGCAGTGGAAGCACCAGGAAAAAAAAATCAGTACTCCGTAATACAATGGAAAGAATTCCGCAACATCCTTCGCCCGTAAAAATTCCGAAAGTATGCCTGAATAGAATAATTCCTGTACCGGAATAAACAGCGCGTGATCAAGTACCCTGATAAAATAAAAAAAAGGTTCAACCCTATCCATCCGATATTACAAAAATAAATTTCGCAGAAAAAATGGCCGGCAGCGACCAGTATAATAGCTAACCCTCGTATACCATCAAGCCAGGGAATGGTATCATCCTTTGCAGTCCTGTTTGACAGGACGGGTGGTTTTTGCATAAGGTATCTATCGGATTCTTTAAATTAGCCGGGTAAATGGCTTTTAGATATTTACCACGACACCTGATTTATAACGAAATGTCCAAAGTTTTATTATAAGATATAATGAGTAGTAAAGTTACCTTCGGGTATCTTAGTAATTATACTTTTAAGGAGGCTTCAGGGATCCGCTCAGTTTTTGATTGGTTGTGATAGCATGTCAAATAAGGGTCTAATAATAGTTAATATGATATCTTCCCTAAATGTTCATACTTAAAAGGTATATCCAATACTTGTAAATGCTATCTGTGTTCTTATTGCATATCGTTATCACTTTGGTCTGCTCATTGACCGGACTTTTATTTTATAGCTTTTTGTTAAAAAAGGAACAAGGGACTATTCCTCTCATTTTTTATCCTGTTACAGGTCTTATAGTTATCACACTTATCAGCCAGCTTGCTGTTCTCTTTATCCCTATCAATAATTTTTTCACCCTCGGTTTCCTAGTCATCCTTTTTTGCATCGCGATCGCGAAAAGGAGAAACGTCGGGATATTCTATAAAAGTGTTTTTGTTTATGTAAAAAAACAACCCCGAATACAACTTCTATTGGCATGCGTCCTTTGGTTAATGATATTGGTGCTTAATGCAGGACCTACTATGATGGATGATACGGAGAGTTACCATATACAAATGATAGAATGGGCAAATGAATATGGGACGGTCCCGGGGATCGCCAATCTCCATAGCCGTTTTGGATTTAATTCATCGTGGTTTATCTCCATCAGTTTTTTTTTACCTGGTGAATCAGTATTGAATTTTTACACGACCCTCAATGGTGTAATCTCTGTTTGGCTTTGCTTGTTTCTCGTATTTGGGTTAACTCCTTTCTTTAAACAAAAAGAATCGTCGGTTAAAGCCATGCCTATCGCAATGGTATTGGTTTTAATGCTTTCTCTTTTTTGCTGGCCAATGATTCGCGGCAATTCTACGACAGCCAACTACGATTTTATCACTACTGCACTTGTTTTGATACTTTTTATAAAGTCGTTACAACGGGGAATGGAAATAAAAGGTGGCGTATTTATTACCGAATTAATTATATGGCCTGTTTACCTGTTTACGGTCCGCATTGTCAATTATCCGCTGTTATTATTAAGCATCTATGGATTTTATCTTTTATTGAAAAACAGGGAGTGGCTGAAAACTGCTATCTATCTCATTATTTGCTCATTGCTGGCTATTGCATTTTTGGCAAGAAACGTCATACTTTCCGGATACCCATTTTACCCGGCCACAGCTTTCAATGTGTTTGATGTTGATTGGAAAGCGAATAGAGAAATGATCAAAGAGCTGATCGATTATATAAAATATTACAACAGGGTTAATGAAGGCCTTATGAGCATAGAAGAAACAAGCAAATTACATTTCCCTTCCTGGGTTTTTGCCTGGTTTCAAAATATGTTCTCATACGATAAACTCGTAGTGATAACGGGCTTATCGGGCTTATTAATTAATTTCGCATTCGTTAAAAGACTGTCACGCATTTTCGGCCCGATCGCTCTTTTATTTCTGCTTGTTTTTTCTGCACATCTCATATCCTGGTTTTTTATTGCCCCCGGTCCAAGGTTTGCGTATGGTATCTTTCTTTGTGGCGCAGCATTGTTGCCTATCCTGCTGTTAAAAAACCGAGTCGTCAAATTGACTAATCGGTTATACCTGTACTTCTTTGTTATTCTCATAGCGGGAACTTTTACCTATACAATATTGCGCGCCGGGAAGAATGAGAATTATCAAAATTTTGTCATGCCCTTTCGCCTCCCGCAACCGCCGGTAGAAGAAGTTACGGTGGATAATATTCAATTAAAAATACCGCAGAAAATACTTGACAACTGGAATCCCCGCTGCTATGCCACAGATCCTCCATGTCTTTATATCGTTGACCCAAAACTCCATCCACGAGGTAGCAGAATAGAAGACGGTTTCCGTGTAGAAAAATAAGTTTGCTTTCTTATCTTCACCACTTATAATCGCAATACTTGGAAAAACTGAGCATAATCATACCTTGTTATAACGAAGAAAAATTTATCAGCCGGGTTATTGACAAGGTGCTCCAAACCTGCTCGCAGTTTAACCTGGAAGTGGAGAAGGAAATAATTGTAGTAAATGACGCATCAACAGATAACACCTCCGAAATTTTAAAAAGCTGTACACAGACATACCCCCGTATTGTCGTTTGCCACCATGAAAAAAACAGCGGAAAGGGCGCTGCGGTAAAAACGGGTTTAAGCAAAGCAACCGGCACAATCATAGTAATACAAGACGCTGACATGGAGTACGATCCACTGGACTTCCAAAAATTATTAAAACCTATTCTTGATGGACATGCCGATGTGGTATATGGATCGAGGTTTACCGGTGACGGACCGCATAGGGTCTTATTTTACTTTCACACCTTAGGTAATAAATTTTTGACATCATTGAGCAACCTTTTTACGCAACTCAATCTGACAGATATGGAAACAGGTTATAAAATGTTCAGAGTTGAAATTTTAAATAAAATATCGTTGCGTGAAAAGAGATTTGGATTTGAGCCGGAAGTAACGGCTAAAATAAGTCGCATAAAAGGAATTCGCATTTACGAAACCGGGATAGCTTACTATGGAAGAACTTACGATGATGGTAAAAAGATCAATTGGAAAGATGGTTTCAGGGCCATCTATTGTATCATCAAATACAATTTGTTTTCACGTAGATGAGCGAAAACAAACCGATGGGTGTTTGTAATGATGAGGTATTCCTGAAAGGAGAAACCCGGATGAGGAATTGGCAATATTTCAAAACTCGCATTAACCGGACAATCACAAATAGCATTATCAGAACAATAAAATAAGCGTTTTCAATTGTATTGTTCAGCTAACGTGAATAAATAGGCGTATTTAAATAAGCGGAGCATCTCATTATCGTTACCGGGATAAAAAATAATTTATGCTTGTTACATTACTTGCATGGATCTTTATTACTTTTCTTTGCTGGACATGGGGAGGTCTTCTCCTTGAATGGTTGAAAATAATTTTTCGGGATAACACATTTATTTTACCTCATTTCAGCATTATCTGCCTGGCCGGATTTGCTGCTATTACTGTTATAGCAGGAATCCTTTCCTTATTAATGCCTTTAGGTGGCTGGCAAGCCCTGCTGCTGATCAGCAGTCCTTGTCTCTTACTTTTTTTCCGAAAAGGAAACCGGGGTTTTTATTCCCGATTAAAAAATCAGTTTACAGACCTGCACCCTGTAGTCTTATTTCTTTTGTTGGCTTCGCTTGTATTGATATTACTAATGAGCACATGGAAGATCAATCACCCGGACACATTAGCTTACCATGCTCAAACGATTCAATGGATAGAAAAATACAGAGTCATTCCCGGGCTGGTCCATTTATACACACGATATGGCTACCAGGGTCAATGGTTCGTTTCCTGCGCTTTTTTCAGCTTCAGGTTCACAGGTACAGAGGCCCTGACGTTTATTAATTCAACAGTCATTACCTGGTATTTCTTGTTTATCGTTCAAAAGATCAATGCATATCATAAAGATCGAGGCAGTAAAATTAATTCCATTTTATGGTTGTTATTGTTTGCTGGCAGTTGTCTAAGCTATACCCAAGTTAGACTAACGGTCACTTCAGCAAACCCTGACTTCATTGCAACCATCGTCATATGGACGGTGTTTTATCTATTCTTAAAGGAAAGGGACGGCCGATCAACTGTCCATTGGTTGCTGATAGTTATCCTCAGCATTTTTTCAATCACATTAAAAGTATCAGCAATTCCCATTTTTATTCTATCAGCTTATTCAATCATACAACTGTTCCGGCTAAAAAAAATAAAAGCTTCGGTCATTGCCTGTTTTTTGGCCCTCCTGATCATGTCTCCTTTTCTAACAAGGAATATTATTACAACAGGTTACCTTGTCTTCCCCTCCGTTTTTCCGGATATAGTGTTAGTCGATTGGAAATATGATAACTATCGCACCAAACTTGAAAAAGATTACATAACCGCCTACGCACGAACACATGCCAATTATACCAAAGAAGAGATTGAAAAAACCATAGCAATGCCAGCGGGCAGGTGGTTACCTTTATGGTGGCAAAATAACAGCGTTGCAGACAAGGTCATTCTTTTGGTTCTTGCCCTTTCATTTATTACGGCAATAGCCCGTTTAAAGGCAATAATCCGGTCACCGCTTCATGTAAAAATGGCTTTGATCACAGCAATGTCCGGTATCGCTTTCTGGTTTATCCAGGCACCCGATCCACGATTCGGGTTTGGATTTATTATAGCTTTTATAGCCGTGGTCTTCGCATTATTTCTTCCACAGTTTAAATTGTCAGTCAGCATTTATAAAAAAGCGATTATCGCGTCAATCCTGGCGTCGGCGCTTGCAGTCAGCGGTTATATAGGCTACAGATTCTTCCATTTTTTTTCTGACAAACAACTAATCACACCTATCGGCATTGAAAATACTTCTTCCACTTCATTTGAATGCAACCATTTCTTGTTTTGCAAACCGACTACCGGTGAATTTTGTGGAGATTTATCTATTCCCTGCATATACTCCGACAGTTGCAACTTCTTGTTGCGTGGAGAAAAAATCACCGACGGTTTCCGGGCGAAAACAAAAGAATGAATTTGATCGCTGATCACTCTGTTGAATAAAAAATATCATCCTGATAAGCAAAATCCCCCGGGTTCGCCGGGGGACTATTTAAGATTGAAATTGTTTCTGTTTATCGCATCAGGTACATTTTGCCATAACCTTTATTGAAGTATTTGTCGGTTTGATCGCCATCAGCCTTGTACTTATCCAAAGATTTTCCATTCAGATTGGTAATCACCCTATATAAATAAATACCGTTTGCAAGTTTCTGTCCATATTGATCAGTACCGTCCCATTTAAACTCGGTGATATTCCTGCCCACGTGCAACGGGCCAAGTTCGTTTTTGGTTATCTCGCGAACTATCTTACCGGTAATTGTCAATACCTGTATTCTGATATTCTGGGGAACCTCACTCCCTGTTATGTAAAATACAAATGCCGTTGATGTTGTAAAAGGGTTTGGATAATTAAGCAAATTTGAGATCATTGGTTTATTGATCACTTGGAAGCCAACTCTGTATTCAATATTTCCGGCAGTGTTTTCACTTCGATCCTTAGCTGTGACAATCAGTTCATAATCGCCGTCCTGTGTGAGCCAGGGATTAAAGTCGATAGTTGCTGTATTATCAAGAACAGGCGGGGTTCCTGCCGGTGTAAATTGCAATGTATCACTACTGAAATAAAATCTTCGCACATTCCCGTCCGGATACTTTAAAAACATTTGAAGTAGCGTAGTATCATCAAGAACCATCCATTTGGCCTCATCTTTTAACTTCACAACGATAGCAGGCCTTGATGAAACTATATCATGGTTGAGTATATGAACGCCGTCAAAAGTCACATCCAGCAATGGATGCAGACTATCCGGTTTCACGTAAAGATCTCTGAACGCATAATTATTGAACAGGTACTGCTCGGGTTGATCAAAATCGGGATTGAAGTTTACAAAAATGGTGTTATGGCCCGAAAGCGATCGTGTATCTATATCAACATCCAGGTGGACCGTGTCAGCCGGAGAAGTAGTAGTTAACTTTTTCAGTCGATACGGAACAATACTTTCATGATTGTCTTTATCTGTAATAGAAAATTTCACCAGCACACTGTCAAAATCAACAGTACTTATGTTCTTAAAAGCTACACCAAATTTTCCGGGCTCACCAACCTCTACAACATCTTTTGAAGTGAAGTATAAGTTAGGTGCAATAGCACCTTCCGGAACCGGGATATAAGTAAGCCGCCAATACCGCAACTGATACGGAGTCAAATTAACGGAATCCTGGTTCCGCATTTTCAATTTCAGATAAGGATATTGATGAGCATCTATTGATGAAATATCATAGTCCTGCTGCAGCGGACTCAGATCAGGTATTAAGAGTGTCTCCGTTCCGCCGTTACTGACTCCGTACACACTCACTGTTGGTAAGTCGCCGTTTGCTGCGTCAACCGAACTACCTCTCCAGTGAAGCTGTTTCCAGCCTTTGGCCGGGCCAAACGCAGGGGAAGTTATTACACCAAGAGTATCCGGCGATAAGAAGGCGATGTTCATGGTGATAGCGTCGTATATACCGGCGCTAAACCGTGATAACGAGGTAAAAGAACTTTGAGAATTTTTCTTAAAAGCAAATATCCACGAGCGTGCCTTATTGAAAGAATCAATATCTGTAAATCCCTGGTTTAGCAACTTGTGATAAAGTGAATTGCCTGCACCCCAATAAGTCTGGTCATTTTTCCACACAGAAGAAAACGTATTGCCCGCATCGTTAGGACTGCTGTTGCTTCTGATAATTACTAAAAAGCCATCCGGAATAGAATCGATAAAATTCATCGCTCTATGCCTCCATAGCGAGTCGGATAAAAAATATAGGTAACCGTATTCTCTACCCGGGAATGGTCCGCAAGTTGCAGGATTACTTTGATACAAGCCTGTTTCTGATGGTTTCCAGGGTTTAAAAGTTATCGGATCGATAACATTAAACATTATTTCGTTGTAATTACATCCCGGCCCAATTAACCCTTCCTGGTCGTTAATCGTGCCCGAATAAAACCCTCCCTGGTCAGAAGTAGTAGGATAAATCCCATTACGAACAAAGACAGTATTAGTCCTTTGTCCGAAAATCCATTTTCGACTGAACGAGTCAAGATTTATTCTTTCCATTCCCGACTTCAGATGCTGGTAAAGATGAGATTGATTAAATCCAACTTCTTCCTGCGGCAGATAAATAAAAGACGATGTGTTCCACACCAAAGAGCCGGTCGGCGCAGAAGGCGACACTCTCCAATAATAAACTGTGCTATCAGTGAAGGTGATCCCTGGTGTAAATTCAAATGTACCGCCAGCTGAGGTGGTTGTCCGAGTAACTTTGAACGGAGAATTAAATAACTCTGTTGTATCCAACTCCATGATATAGTCCCTCGAAACAGCAAAAGCATTAGCGGATGATACTACCAACTTAACATTTTGCTGATTAATGATCGAAAAATTATAAGGATAAATGGGGCGGGCTTCATCCTCAAAAATGTATACATCCTTGGTAACTGAATTATTATTTTCGTACAGTTCGTCCACCTCATTATCAGCATCGATAGTTATCTTGATCTTATTTAGACCCTTGTCCCGGTAGGAAATGATGGGTATCGTGTAATTAGCAGAATCAATATACCGGATCCCTTTTATCCTATCGCGTTGTATAACTTCCGTCGTTCCGTCCGGATAAGTACGTTTTACTTCGATTGTAATACTGTCGGAAACGGCCTTGCCAATATTCATAAAGCTGGCCTTTATCTTAAATTGCTGTTCAGCTATTGAAATAAAAGACGGAGATACACTGACCATCGGATCTTCAATAACGTAGTCGGGCTTGACAAAACTGTACAACTTCAACGCCGGGTCGCCATGCAAAGAAAACTGCTCGCACTGGAAACGGGCGTAAAAATCATTCTCCGTAGTAATGTTGAATAACCGATTAATGCCCTCGTCCATCTGCTCCCCAATTGTTTCGCCATATCGTGTGTTGGAAATGGCAGTATATAATTGCGTATTATAAATATCGAGGTAATGGACAATTCCCAGATGGGTGCTTGCTATAAATGCAATTGAGCCTCTTTCAGGGGCAAGAACATATCGTTCTGAAAGCGTTTCCTTTGTAGTAAATCGGGCGGTGTTGAAGTTGAAAAAATTTCCGGCATTACATCCCATTACAATAAATAAAGGATACTTTCCGGGGTTGTTATAATTTTGGGGATTATCCATATTAAACTCCATCGTGCTGGAAGAAGAGTGCCCAAAATAGGTGAGTATCCCAATTCCGTTATCGAACAGGTTCGTCAACCTTATGCTGTTTAATTGTTGTACTGCATCAGCAGAACTTTTGGTAAATGTGTGAACTTTCCCGCCATAAAATGTGTCAGTGATGATTTTTGCATGGCCGTTAAGCGCTGTTTCTAAAAGAAAATTTGTGTTGTCATCGCTGGCGCCGGTAACATGGATAATGTTTTTCATCCAGGACTTATCTATAACATAAGGCGATGATATAGTTTGGGCTTGCTCATACTGTTGCACTTTATGCAGATATGTGGTGATCTCATCGGCACTGATTACAGAGAGTCTGCCTATCGGCGTCAGTGGAGCGGAGCTGCTTCCTTCAGCCGTTAACATATTATCGGACCCCGGGTATCCATAAGTAGGAACAAGATCAAGCTTCTCTATATCAGGATTGCTTTCATTCGGCAGGTACTGGTTATAAACTACCCCTTTACCGATCAATAAAACATCTTTTATGGGTTCAGGATAATTAACCCTGCTCCATCTCACAAAATTCCTTATTGATAAGGGATGCTTCTTGATCCCCCAACCGAATTGGTCAATTAACTCGTCTATCATGTACACTCTGGCATCATAACTACCACCTGCCACAGAACTTCGGTAGTTCTTATAATCATCTACCGGGTTGCTGCCGTTTGCGCCGTTAGTCAACACTGGATTCGTAATAATAAGGTAATTGCCCTGGTTAGCTGGCAGACCGTAATTGACAAAATTTCGTTGCTGAAATGATGTTATTCCGGCTATATTACCAGGAGCCTCGTTGACCAATACTAACTTTCTCGTGACAGACGAAGGTTGCAAAGCAATCTTTAATATAACGGGATTTGTAATATCTGCTTCGTATCTCTTCCCATTTGTGACATCATACAACACTGGAGTAGGTCCGCTATAAATAAAACCTGTTATCTCCAGGTAGTTGCCCACGTTGCTGGCTGGCAACTCAAATGAAATGTTGCTGACACTTCCCATATCAAACCGATGAGCGTAGATCAACTCCGCCTTTGCGACTACCATGCGGTCATTAGGCTCTGTGCCGGCATTGGTTATTTCAATGTCAAATGATTCGCTGCTTATTTGCCCGATTGTAGCCGGGGCGGTTATTTTCGCATAATCATAATAATTTAAAGGCTGACTGTGGATAAGAGTCCCATTAAGTTTTACCTGGATATTTCGAGCATGTATTGCATTGCCTGCCGCATTTACCTGAACCTTTGGCTCTGGCGCTCCGGGGCCTGTGTAAGGCCTGATGCCGCTTGCACTATAGCTAATACTAGCTCCATTTGGAATGTCACTACTCGTCCAACCTTCTCCGTAATCATATGCTGATGAATAAGTATAAGAATCACCCACCAATTCTGAATGTCCTGAATTGATCTTATCCCTATAATACCTTCCAAAAGTGTACATAAAATAAGGTTCAGGGGGAAGTGTATTACCGGCTACATCGTTTACAGCAGGCTGCAAACGAAAATTGCTGCTCGCTGTATTGACGGTAAGAAAATAGGCTGACGTATCCGTCTCCAAACTCCATTTGTCACTTAGTTGATAATCTGACAAACGATATAAAATATTATCCGGTTTACCATCATTCATTTCACCCCAGAACTCGATATAGTCACTGCTCCCCATAGTTCCTGTCTGAACAGAAGTATAAATAGGCACCTGTTCACCGTTTCTCCATAACTGAAAATGCTGTGCAAGAGTATTGCCGAGGCCAATTGTCGCAAGTGTAGGCTGGTTAATCCGGTACAGCTTGGTTGCTGCCACCTTAAATTTATAGTAGGTCTTTGAATAATCAATCCATTCATTATTGTAAAATCTGCGATTTCGCCGTGAGCGAGAAAGCAATTGTCAATAAAAGTAAAATTCGTTTCATTAAACTTAGTTTTATTTGGTACGGGTTATTTCTTCTTTTTATTCTTATCACTTACCATGTCAAGACACAACGAAAATACATGAGTAAATAAAGGATTAGATTGATTGGCAAGATTGGTAAACGCATAGTCAATGGTTACATTTTGTATCTTAAATCCTGCGCCTGCACTTGGCTGGTATATCCATACTTTCTTCTGGTTCAGTGTATCGCCATCGGCTAATGCCCTCTGAAAGTTATTGATTCCGGCTCTCAGAAAAAAAATATTGTTGACATTTAATTCCAGTCCAAGCTTGGGGTCGGCGCTTACCGGGTCTGCACTGAATAGTGTATTGCGCTTGCCATCAAATGTGAAATCAATATTTGCTTCTGCAAGGAGACTTGATTTTTTCCCAATCTTAAAATCCCGTGCCACTCCAAGTACGAGCCTGGTGCAGTCATCTCAGTTGATTTGACGGGAATTTCATTATTGGTGAGGTATAAAACTTCTTTCTCTCTTTCAGTAAAACTAAATGACCAGGCGTTGAATGTAGTAGTGATATCACGACCACTGATCCCGAATCTCCATTTGTTCTGGATGATCTGTAAACCAGCATCCAGGCCAAAACCCCAGGCCTTTGCAAACTTTCCTACGCTACGATGAATCACTTTTGCATTCATGCCAAAATGAATATTCCTTTTTGAACTTTCTTTCAATTTTTGAGCATAAGAAAAAAGAAAAGCATAGTCGGCCGAAGAAAACGCCTGGATATTGTTATAGTTGATAGAGCCATCAGGCTCTACAAGAAACAATGTATTCATGATATCATCCACTGCAAAACGCAAACCGGTGACGGCGAAGGTCCTTTTATTGTCGGTGCCCGGGATCGTGATATTGACAAAATCATATTTACCGATGCCGGCAAAATATTCTGCGTGCATCAGGTTCAATTGAGGATGATCTTTTACCCCTACCAACCCCGCGGGATTCCAATAACCTGCCGTCCCATCATTGACAGAAGCTACCTGTGCACCTCCCATAGCGAGGCCACGACCGCCAGCCCCAATATTTAAAAATTCATTGGAGTACTTTCGGAATTGTGCGTTGGTGGAAACAGACACGATTAGTGTCAATAGGGCCAGGTGCAGACGGAGTGATTTCATTCGGATAATTTTCTAATAAGCAATTAATAAATCGCTATGTTTTCATTTGGACGAACGGATTGTAAAAATAATCTTTCGCCTTCGAAATACATAGTTTTACTAAGGGAAAAGACTAACTACTGGAAACGAATGTGTTAGAAAAATATTGCATTTGAATTACCACAATATCAATTAGCCGTAGTTTTGCCGCAAAATTTCAATAACTACAATGAGCTTTATAGAAGAATTACGATGGAGAGGCATGCTACAGGATATAATGCCGGGAACGGAAGATCAACTTTCCAGGGAAATGACTGCTGCTTATATCGGCTTTGACCCAACAGCCGATTCACTGCATGTTGGTAGCCTTGTACAGATCATGATTTTAAAACATTTTCAACTGAATGGGCATAAACCTATCGTCCTTGTTGGCGGTGCTACCGGAATGATCGGTGACCCATCCGGGAAAAAAACAGAAAGAAAGCTGTTGACGGAGGAAGATGTGAATTACAATGCAGCCTGCATACAGAAACAATTGTCAAAATTCCTCGACTTCAGCAACGAAGCCAATGCTGCATTGCTTGTAAATAATGCAGATTGGTTCAAAGGGATCACGACTATAGAATTTTTGCGGGATGCCGGAAAATATTTAACCGTCAGTTACCTGTTAAATAAAGGGTTTATAAAAGACAGGCTTGAGCAGGAACAGGATATCTCATTTACCGAGTTCAATTATATCTTAATGCAGGCTTACGATTTCTTATGGTTATATCAGCATAAAAATTGCAAAATTCAAATGGGAGGTTCTGATCAGTGGGGAAATATAACTGCCGGTGTCGAGTTGATAAGAAAAAAATTGCGCGGAGAATCTTTTGGTCTTACCTGTAAATTATTGACGAAAACAGACGGAACAAAATTCGGCAAAACGGAAGAAGGAAATGTATGGCTCGATCCGCAAAAAACTCCGCCTTACCAGTTTTATCAATTTTGGCTAAATGCGAGTGATGACGATGCAGAGAAATGGATCAGGATATTTACGTTTTTGTCTAAACCAGAGGTTGAAGCAATTCTTTCAGAACATCAAAAAGATGCGGGTAAAAGAATACTTCAAAAGAAACTCGCAGAAGAAGTAACATTATTTGTTCATGGAAAGTCCGGACTTGATGAAGCGATGCTGGCCACTGAAAAAACTTTTGCTGATCAAAACAAACCTGCAAAGGAACTGACGGAAAAAGATATTGAATCAATGCAAGGACTTGTCGCACTATCGTTTTCTAAAGAATCTGTTCTGAATGGAGTTGACGTAGTGACATTTCTCGCTGAGTCAGGCAGCTTTCCAAGTAAAGGAGAAGCGAGAAAAACGATCCAGGGCGGCGGCGTAAGCATAAACAGAAAAAAAGTAGAAGACATACAGATGAAAATTGACCGTTCATTGTTACTGCACGATAAGTATATCCTAGTACAGAAGGGAAAAAAGAACCATTACCTCGTCAAAGTTGTTTGATATGTGACACAGGCATTTTTATCTATGAAAAAGGTTTATTTCATCAGTGGGCTTGGTGCTGACAAAAGAATTTTTTCTTTTTTAGATCTTTCATTCTGCGAACCTGTTTTTGTTGCCTGGATAGAACCTCTGAAAAAAGAATCTCTCGAAAGTTATGCATTGCGCTTGCGCCAAACACTCCCGGAGCAAGAGCCAACAATAGTTGGAATTTCCTTTGGCGGTATGTTAGCAACTGAAATGGCGAAAGCAGAGCCCGGACTAAAGGCGATCATCATTGCCAGCAATAAAACGGCTAAAGAGTTTCCGAAATATTTACGGGCAGGCAAATATTTTCCTTTTTATAAATGGATGCCCGGGAAAATGATGAAGAGTTCAGCCTATGCCATCAAATGGGTGTTTGGCAGAAACGGAAAGGAGCAAAAAAAAGTCTTTCTTGAAATTATTCGTGATATAGATCCCCGTTTTGTGAAATGGTCAATAACCGCAATACTGAACTGGAAGAATAAAGAGATCCCAAAAAATGTAATACACCTGCACGGCACAGCCGATAGGCTATTACCTAATCGGCTGGTAAAAGCAGATTATATCATCAAAGGAGGAAATCATGTAATGCCAATGGATAGTCATGAAGAAATATCTGCGTTATTAAAAAAACTTATCGGCCAAACAAAGTAACTCTCAACTTTCAGTTGTTCTTAATTACTTTCCACATTTCATCAGCTACGAGTTGATTACCTTTTGCGTTCAAATGAACACGATCAATGGTCAAGATACCCCGGTCTTTATTCTCCGGGTTGTTTTTAAGATCGTAGTCGAGAAATATTTTCCGTAGATCAATTAACGGCAAATTATTTTTCTCGGCAATACCACGAACGATATTGCTGTAAGCATTCATATCGCCATCCTGCTGGTTACTGAAGTCGGTCTTCTCTCCTATCACTGCAGGTGTGCAAAGGATCACTTTGATCTTTTTTTCCTGCAGCTTTTTTAAAATAGCATTGTAAAATCTTTCAAACTTATCCGCATCGGTGCCTGTGCCCGAAGAAGCTTTATGCCACACATCATTTACCCCAATGTATATAATGACAACGTCCGGGCTCTTTGCTAATACATCGTCATCCATTCTTAAATACAGGTCATAAACTTTGTTGCCACCAATTCCCGCACCGATAAATTCAAATTTATCACCTAACCCTTCTTGTTTACACATACTATCAATACGAAGGATATAACCTCCCGGATTAACGCCTGCTTGTGTAATAGAATCGCCAAAGAAGATCACTTTTGTTTTTTTCTGCGGTGCAAATGCAAGTGAAATAAAAAGAAAAGGGATGAAAAGTTTTTTCATATCGGTCATTTGGCACAAGTTAAAGAAAGCATCCAAATATTAAATCCCAAATATCAAATTTAGGTTTCTCTATTCCACATCCACCTGTTTCTTTATCACTGATCCCTCACTTGCTTCCGGCAAAAATTTTCTTTCTTTAATAAGATACCCGTTTCCTTTTTCGCAAAAATGAACTTTCAAATTCTCGATGCTGATAGGATTGCCGTCAGGAATATCAGCAATATTTGAATGAAGAATGTCATGCCCGTCAATGATCACCACAAGGCCACTGCCGATCGCTTCCATTTTATTTCCTTCCGTAATCAGCATGGCGGTATCTTCACCAAGACCGATGCCGATACTAGATGGATTAGCCACAACTGCCTGCACCAGCCTTCCGAATCTTCCTCTTTTTTCAAAATGCGAATCAATGATCACTGTTGTGATAAATCCTAAACCCGTCGTGATCTTTACTTCCCCCTTCAGATGCGCTCTTGTTGCATTGCCCTCATAGATCATCGTATTGCTCATAGCCATTGCACCCGCTGATGTTCCGGCTATCACAAAATTTTCGTCCCTGTACCTGTTTTTTAAAATAGTAAGAAATTCGGTGCCGCCATCCGTTGCACTCAAACGAAGCTGGTTACCGCCGGTAAACATTACCGCATTACATTGCCGTATGCGTTCAACATATTCTTTATTCATCGCATCCTGCCTTGTGCGGATATGCATCAGGCCGATATTGGTGCAACCTATTTTTCCAAATGCGTTCAGATAACTTTCTCCCACTTCATACGGGATCATTGATGCAGTAGTGATGACTTCGATTCGTGCAGTCGGTCCGCCAGCTTCTTCTACGACATGACGAAGAATACCAAGTTCAAAAAAGTTGAGGTTATTGCGATGTACTTCTCCGGTTTCCAAATCTGTTCCTTTGTCTTCTGCTCCTCCTATCGCTATTAGTTTTCCCTTAGGATGATTCATTCAATCGGGTTTGGTTAACAACAAATTTAAAAGAAAAATGATTTAACGCTAACAGTGTAAGTTGAAGTATGTGGATATCCCGCAAAAAACGGGACAAGTTGTGGAGAAACTTTTTTTTAACCGGCTTCGGTACTACTATCATCGTCCATTGCAAGTTTACCCAGCCTGCCCCGACGAATGTCGTGGGAACGAAACGAAGGGCTCCGTTTATCTTGCGGTTCTATATTCAGCAGCTGAGTCGCAGTTTGCCCAGAGCGGAGCGAAGGATCACTCAATTAATCGCTCCGTTCGCTTATCATCTTGTTTTGATATTGCCTGGTTAAATAGAAAATTCCTATACCAGCAATCGCAATCAAACTTCCCCACAAAGCGAACCATCCCGTAGAAAGAAATAAGAATATCCATATAGCAACAGAAAGAATAATTGGTATCGGGAAAAGCCACATTTTAAATGGAAGATCTTTTGTTCCAAGTCGCTTTCTTAACAACACCACACCTACCGCTTGCCCGATAAACTGAACAATGATCCTCATAGCAAGGATTGAACTGATCGCATCCTGCAATTTCATAAACAAACTGAATATAAAACCCAGGATGCATAAAAAGATCAGCGAGACATATGGAAAATTCTTTGCCGGGTGAAGTTTTGAAAACACTTTAAAAAAATTCCCATCCACCGCAGCAGCATAAGGGACTCTTGAATAGCCAAGCACCAAAGCGAATAAAGAAGAGAAAGCAATAAAAAGGATCAAAACCGTTATCACAATTCCGGCCCCGTGTCCATACACCCGTTCCATAAAAGAGCTTACCAGGTATTTGTCACCTTCTTTGATCAAACTCCAGGGCATTACTCCCATCACACTTATATTCATGAGCAGGTACAAAACAGTGATCCCGATAATTGAAATAAAAATGCTTCGCGGAATATTGACTCCCGGGTTTTTTATTTCACCACCAAGGTGGCATACATTATAATAACCCAAATAGGTATAAACTGTTTTCACCGATGCATGTCCAATGGCAGCCCAGAAGGCAAACGTAAAAAAAGATTCATTGCCCGATGGTATAATTTGAATGGAATGTTGTTGATGCGTCAACCCGCTAAAGATGATCCAAAGTATAGTGAGTATGACAATGCTTCCTAATACAACCGATATTTTGCCGATCGTTTCAATTTTTCTGTATAGTAAAAGAAAAACGAAAATCACCAGTCCGCCGGATATAGCTTTTTGCTGCCAATCCGTCAAATGAACGATATAAGTAAGGTATTGTGCAAAGCCAATAGAAGCCGACGCCATCACCAACGGAGCTTGTATGCTGTTTGCCATACAAATAAAAAACTCATCAGCCTTCCGCCTTTTTCACCAAAAGCAATGCGATGAAAATTATAAGTGCCGCCTGCCAATGGATATTTAGCGCCGAGTTCGCCCCATATCATTCCATCCACAAAAGCAGTAAAGGCACCGAATATCCAGGCCCAGATAAATAGATCCATTATTGAATTGAGCAACCACAAAGGGCATCACCACAAAAGGCCCGATACCCACCATATCTATCATGTTGATAGAAGTGGCCTGAAGTAAGTTTATTTTGCGGTTAGTGAGTGGTAATGACATTTACGATGAAAGGATGGCACGGTTTTAAACCGTGCCATCCTTAATTCAGCTTTTTGCAAATTGCGTTATTCCTTCTACCAACACATCAAGGTTATCAATTGTTGTATAAACATTGGGAGTTATCCTTACGCCATGAATATTTTCCCATTCGATACCTACAGTATGAATCTTATATTTGTCAAAAAGGAAATGAATCCAATTCACCTGGTTTTTTTCCTTCAATAGCCACATTGCCGATAGCACAGCCCCATTTCGGATCGAAGTGAAGTATTCAGTTTTACTTTGGGAATATCTTTTACTTTTTCCATCCAGTAATTCTTCAGATAATGTAACCGTTTTTCCTTTCGCTCACTGCCGATCATATCATGAAACTCCAAAGCCTTACCGATAGCCTGTTCAATAAAAAAAGGCCTGGTGCCAAGATTTTCAAATTTTCTGATATCATCTTTTAACGGATCATCACTTGTAGCAAATAAAGGATAATCTTTTTGATCTTTTCTTTTTTTACATACAACATCCCGCTGCCGATAGGAGCATACAGCCATTTATGCAGACTGGTGGCAAAATAATCGCAATCAAGATCAGGGACTTTGAATTCAAAATGAGCAAAGGAATGAGCGCCATCTACTACCACTTCTATTCCTCTTTTATGGGCTTCCTGTGCAATTTTTTTTACCGGTAATATCTGCCCGTTCCAGTTGATGATATGCGTGATATGAACCACTTTTGTTTTAGAAGTGAAATGCCTTTACATATTGGTTGACCAAATAATTTTCATCTTCAGCTTGGCAATTCCAGGTTGATCCAAACCATTTTTATTCCTTCCCGCTTTTCCCGTTGCTTATAGGCATTGATCATATTTGGATAATCCTGTTTGGCCGCTACCACTTCATCACCTGCTTTTAACTGCAAACCAAAAATGACTGTTTCCAAACCTTCTGATGAATTTCTGTTGATGGCGATTTCTTCTGCATCACAACCGGCCAGCTTGGCAAATTGTTTCTTAAGCGGTTCACGGCCCTGGTCAAGAATCCGCCACATATAATAACTTGGCGCTTCATTACAATAATCATAATAACGCTTCATAGCATCCTGCACGGTTTTTGGCGCCGGAGAAACACCGCCATTATTCAAATTGATAAACCGGGAGAAACGGTAAACGATTGCTGAATATAATACCAGAAATCTTCTTCCGTTGCCAGAATATCAGCAGGCATCATCCCTTCTGCATCCCGTAAAGCTCTTTCTAGGTTCCTTGCCCATGCGGGTTTTGCTAGTGAAGAAAAAAAAGCGGTAGCAGTCAACGCTCCTGCCTTTTGTAAAAAATTCCGACGATTATTTTTTCTCATGATAATATTATTTTGCAACGAATGGACACGAATTAACACGAATAATTTTATCAATTCAATTCGATTTTATTTGAAAGTACATCAGTCATGAACTGGTCATAATCTTTTTTCAGTTTCAGCAATGATGGTTTATGTATATACATCATGTGTCCGGCTTCATAATAGGTAAAGCTGATATTCTTCTGCAGGTCTTTTGGCAGGAACATGTGATGAATGACATAGTCAGTAGCAAAATAAGGTGTCGCCATATCAAAATACCCATTGCATATCCAAACTTTCAAATAAGGGTTTTTTACCATTGCACTGCGTAGTGTTTCTGCCACATTCAGATACCTGTTCTCACTATTCACCCAGCGGCCTACACGACCCGTCAGTATTTCATAAGGAAGATCATTATCATATTTCAGATCTCTTTTTATATAATCATTGATAGCAGCCGTATACCCGCCATAGATAGCAATATCAAGGCTTGGATCATAGTCAAAATCATCGCCGGCATCATCATAATCCTGTCCGGTAATGCGTGAATCAAGCCGCCCACTGTTTTCCTTCTGTCTCTCAATAATTCTTTATTATATCCTGCCAACATATAACCGGAGATTGGTTTCGTCAAGATATTCTTTTGACAAACCGGTATAGTCATGCAGTTTGTTAATGATATTATTTCTTTCCGCATCCGTTATCTTATCTCCTTTCATTAATGCTGCGGCATAGTCAGTCGATTGCAAATTGTTGCACTTCCTGCAATAATGCAGTTAAGATTAGGATAACGGCTGTCTAATTTTTTATGATACCAGGAAGTGGCCGCAAAAGTGGGCAAGGCCCAATGGAAACGGAACATCATTTCCCCTGTCTGTTCTTACAGTTCCAAAATCAAGAATAGCGGAAATAAGAATGATCCCATTGACATTCAGATTATACCGCTCCTGCAGATACCCGGAAAGACCAGCCGCCCTGGTTGTGCCATAACTTTCACCGGCAATAAATTTCGGCGAACTCCAGCGTCCATACTTTGATAAATATAAGACGAATAAAATCTCCAACAAAACGAAGATCATTTTCATAGCCGGTAAATTCAGATTGTGCAGATTTTTCCCGGCAGGTCGTGTAAAGCCTGTCATCATCGGGTCAATAAAAACAATATCAGCCTTATCCAGCCATGTATTTGGATTGTCAACATATTTATATGGGGGCGGTAATGTATTCCCCTCCTCTGTCATCAACACAATCTTTGGACCAAGCACGCCCATATGCAGCCAAACGGAAGAAGAACCGGGGCCACCATTAAATGAAAAAAGAATCGGCCGTTTCGAAGGATCAGTTTCTCCATCTTTGGTATAAGCAATAAAAAATAGATTAGCTTTCAATGTATCCTTTTCATCTTTCATTTCCATATAGCCGGTAGTCGCCGTATAATTCAGTGCGCCGTTGGTCGTAGTGACCTGGTGTTTGGTGACGGAAAGATTGCCTTCCTTCCATTCTTTATTTTCCCTGGGAATTTCCTTGTTATCCTTTTGAGCGGGCAACAATAAGGGCATGAGCAAGGCGAGAACAATAGAAAGTCTTTTCATAACAGTTTGATTGGGTTTAAAAAAGATATGCGCGGGGAAATTAGGAAATAATCACGAGAGAGAAATTATTGTTCAGCAGCGATCGGAACGATGAAAGGAGCGTCGCAACGGAAGCCAATAGCAGCAATTCAGTTGGTCACATAAACAAAAAAAACTAACTTCCCTATTCATTATTCATTTATGAAGATATTAGAACTTAAAGTGCTAAAGGCCCTAACTACTGGAGTGTACGTCGTCCCAAACTTATCCAGATGAAACTGGATCTCGAAGAGCTTGAACAATCACCTACTAATAAGATCCCGGGATTTCGTGAACGAATAGAGAAAATGTTCCATCATTGATCGAACATCGCTGCAGCGAAGGAGTACGTGGTGGCTTTTTCCATCGCGTGGATGAAGGCACTTGGATGGGACATGTAATAGAACATATTGCTTTGGAGATCCAAACATTGGCAGGAATGGATACAGGTTTTGGGAGAACCAGAACACCGGAAGGTGAAAAACCCGGCGTCTATTACGTCGTGTTCAGCTATATGGAAGAGGACGCGGGTGTGTATGCAGCAAGGGCTTCAGTCAGGATCGCACAGGCGATCGATGGATGGATCAGATTATGACCTCCCAACCGATATACAAACGATGCGTGAGATCCGTGAGAGATACACGTCTCGGACCATCTACCGGTTGCATTGTTGATGAAGCGGCAAAAAGAGGAATACCTTTCATACGTCTGAACAAACAAAGCCTTGTGCAACTGGGGTATGGTGTGAATCAAAAAAGGGTCCGGGCTACGATTGCATCCACCACTTCCAATATTGCCGTGGATATTGCCTGTGATAAAGAAGAGACAAAGATCTTGCTGGAAGCCGCCGAGATTCCTGTGCCGAAAGGAACGGTCGTCAGGACGGAAGAAGGACTGCAAAGCGCCGTCAGCAAGATTTGGCTATCCATTGGTGATAAAACCAATTGATGGTAATCATGGTAAAGGCAATACAACGAATATTAATTCATGGGAACAGGCTTTAAAAGCATTTGATGCGGCAAAAGAATATAGTCGTAGTGTGATCGTTGAAAAATTTATTACCGGCTTTGATTTTCGCTGCCTTGTTATCAACTATAAATTTATCTGTGCTGCATTAAGAACACCTGCTTCGGTAGTCGGCGATGGAAAAAATACAATTCAATGGCTGATTGATGAAACGAATAAAGATCCCCGTCGCGGCTACGGCCATGAAAAAGTGTTGACCCAGATAACCGTTGATCAATTCACTCAAAAAATGCTGGATGATATTGGATATACTTTAGAAACCACTCCCAAAAAAGGTGAACGGGTATTATTAAAACCTACAGCCAATCTTTCAACCGGCGGCACTTCAACGGATGTAACGGATGAAGTACATCCGGCAAATATTTTTATGTTTGAACGTATTGCAAAGATCATCGGCCTTGATATCTGTGGTATTGATGTGATGGCAATTGACCTGCGAACGCCGGTCTCAGAAAATGGCGCGGCGATACTTGAAGTAAATGCTGCTCCCGGTTTTCGTATGCACATAGAACCTGCTGAAGGACTTCCCAGAAATGTGGCTGAACCTGTTGTAGAAATGCTGTTTCCAAGAGGAAGTGTGGGACGAATTCCTATCATTGCCGTCACTGGAACAAATGGGAAAACAACAACGACAAGACTAACTGCGCATATTGCAAAAAGTTCAGGTAAAAAAGTTGGCTACACGACTTCAGATGGTGTATACATACAAAACCAGTTGATGATGAGAGGTGATTGCACCGGCCCAATTTCTTCTGCTTTTGTTTTGAAAGATCCTACGGTTGACTTTGCCGTTTTAGAATGTGCAAGAGGTGGCATCTTAAAATCAGGTCTTGCTTTTCAGAATTGTGAAGTGGCGGTGGTAACGAATGTTGCCGCCGATCATATTGGTCTTGGCGGTATATATAGTGTAAAGGAAATGGCAAAGGTGAAAGCTGTTGTACCGGAAACTGTTTTTGATCATGGTTATGCAGTGCTGAATGCCGATGATGATCTTGTATATGCAATGAAAGATGGCCTCGATTGCAACATAGCTCTTTTTAGTATGGATGAAAATAATCCCCGCATTAAAGAACATGCCGCTGAAAACGGATTGTCCTGTGTATTTGAAAACGGTTATGTCACGATCATGAAAGGGAATTGGAAGATACGGGTACTGCATGTAAAAAATATTCCATTGACCTATGAAGGAAAAGCGATTCATAATATCAATAACTGCTTACCGGCCGTACTTGCGACATATTTATTCCGTGACATAACGATTGAAGACATCCGCTCGGGGTTGCAAACGTTTATTCCGTCGGAAAATCTGACTCCTGGTCGTTTGAATTTCTTCCATTTTAAAAACTTTACGGTTCTGGCAGATTTTGCGCATAACCCTCATGGCTTGAAATTGCTTTGCGACTTTATCAGCAAGCTGGACTACCAGCTTCGCATCGGCATCATCAGCGGCACGGGCGACCGGCGGGATGAGGACATCAGAGAGCTTGGCGAGATATCTGCACAATATTTTGATGAGATCATCATCCGTTGTGATAAAAACTTAAGGGGGAGAACTGCTGATGATATAATCGGGCTTCTGAAAGAAGGCATTGAAAAGGTTGACTCTTCAATTCCTGTGATGATCATTCCTGATGAGAATGAAGCGCTGGAATATATTTATACCCATCAGAAACAAGGCGCTCTTTATACGATCATGTGCGATGTGGTCGCCGGTGCGCTGGATAAATTAAGGGAGTTGAAAGAAAGAGAGGAAGGGATCTCACAATTGGTCAAAGCATAGGCCCGGATATGACCGGCGCCTTGCGAAGAATTAATTTGTTCATTTTCAAAAACCGTTTGGCACACAGCTTTTCAAGCCCTATTTTTGCCCTCCCAAAACAAGCCCCTTAGACAGGCTTAAAGAAGGTGGTAACTGACCCATGGTGTAATGGTAGCACTACTGATTTTGGTTCAGTCAGTTAAGGTTCGAATCCTTATGGGTCAACAGGAAAAGGAGAATTCAGTTTTATAGCTGACTTCTCCTTTTCATTTTCGTCATAAAACAATGTTGCCTTTTGGGTTCTATTGCATAAATGAAAGAAAATCCAGTCTCATACCGGCGCAAATTTATTTTTCCAATTTGTCCAAAGCATCTTTTGCACTTTGATTTTGGGGCCTTATGTTCAATGCCTGTGTTGTTCCGGGGATTATCGATGCCTCTATAACTTTAACCGGAAATTATCAAATTGATCGCGAATGAGAAAAAGATTGTTTGCTTCATCGGACTCAATTTGTCTTTATAAATTCTTTAAAGTTAAAAGTGCATAATACACCCGGTTTATGGCACTGGTACAAATCTTTGCATTAACTTTTACGCCATCATGTTTTTAACGCAGTTAAGAATAACGCTTAATTTTTGAGCATACTTTCAAAATTTTCTTTGTTAAACGCAACGGATGTTTTCCCGCTTTTCAAGTCGAAGACCTTTATTTCATTATTGTTCCTTTCCAGGAATGTGAATTTATCGGCCATCTTATTATAGACAGTCCTGAACGAATTAATTTTAGGTACACTAACGATTGACTTCCCGTTTATATCGATCATCTTCATATTAGAGGCTCTTGTAAAAATAATTTTGTCATTGTACCAGGATGGATAAAAATTATGCGTTGAAGTATCTGCGGTTAAATTTCGGTGAAAACTTCCTTCGGAATCGGTCAAATAAATCTTGTCCCTGTTATCTCCCTTTTCCTGGTAATAAACAATATAGTCTCCGTGGGGAGCCCACATAGGATTAAAACTTTTAAGACCATCATTTTCCGAAATCTGGGAAATGTTACCGGTTCCCAAATCAATTATTCTGATATCCATTTGAGCATCCCGGTGACCATTTTGCGAATTTCGCATAAGGTTGAAGACAATTTTGTTTCCATCAGGTGACCAACTGGGATTCGATTTCCTGAATGTATCGGAGACAACCTGCGTTTTTTCACCTGTTACCAGGTTATACATATAGATGTCACTAGTCCATCGAAGGGGTTCTTTCTTATCTACGAATGCAATTTTTTTCCCGTCGGCAGAAACGGATACATCAGCGGCATCATCCAAAACCTTACTTATTACCTTAGTATCCGGATCTACCCGGAAAATAGTAAATTTTGGAGGAGTCTTTCGCGACCTGTCAAATCTTGCTCCCGTAAAAACAATGCTTTTGCCGTCAGGCATCCAATCCATGTTGAGAACGACATAAACTTTTGTCGTGTCTGCGGATTCCCTTTTGAAGAAATAAAAGCTATTAAGAAGTAGCATACAAGAATATTTTTTAAACTTAACATACTAAATAGTTTAATGTAAACAGACAGAAAAGGTAACCTGTGCGGTTACGATGACTATAAAAATATTTTTTTAATGATTTCAATGATCACCTGTAAGACAGAAAGGCATTAATCTGCGACGAAAAGTTGTAAACTACTAAAACAATGATCTTGAAAAATTTTAGGCTGAAGCTTTATAAATCTAAATGTGCAGCCGCTCTGATACTTACTGTAGGGTCGTCTCATCGCAATATTTACCCTGTTTATCCCCGCTTTAACAGAGACTGCTAATTTATCCTACATTTAGATTTTATAAACAAGTGGAAGAGCATACTCCATTACAATTTGCTCCATGTTGGGGTTATGCATTTATTCAATCTTAAACATGAATCTGACGAAAAAATTTTTCACCGAGCTTGCATTCTGGTTTTTCATAAAAGGATATGAAATATTGTTTTATTCGGGTGCAAAAGGAGGTTTTGACTATGCGTGGAAAACATCGCTGAGCAGATTTCCTGCAGAATTAATTCTATATTATTCAGTTATTGTTTTTATAATTCCCGCTTACTTCGGCGGGAAGAAAAAAAGAACAGCCTTTATACAATTCACCATTGGGTTACTATTGGCCGTTGTTTCATACAGGATCGGAAGATTATACTATTTTCCCTCAAATACGACTGACACTTCTTTTTGGAAGTCAGTGTTCGATGTGCCACTTTTATTTACAGCGCCCTTATACTTTCTTGCGGTACCAGCCATTAAATTTATCAGCGATATATTTAAGCGGCTGAATAAAAATGAAATTCAAAAGAAAGAGGCGGAGAAACAAAAGGCCGTTGCTGAAATGAAGTTGCTGAAGTCCCAGGTACAACCGCATTTTTTATTCAATACCCTTAATAACCTGTACAGTCTTTCTTTACAATCACCAGGGCTAGCACCGGAATTTATATTAAAGTTGTCCGGCATTATGGAATACATGCTTTATAAAGCCCCGAAAGAAACAGTATCAATTGAAATGGAGGTCATGCATATTGAAAATTATGTCGACCTGGAAAAAATCAGGTATGGCAATAGGCTTGAAGTCTCATGGGATATTGATAAAAATCTGTACCAAACGCATATTGCCCCGCTTCTCTTGTTCCCTTTCATAGAAAATGCGTTTAAACATGGCACCAGCAAGGATGATGAAAATACCTGGATAAGTATTTCGCTCAAAAATGAAAATAATTTAGTTGTGTACACCGTCGTTAACAGTGTGCCTGATCCCGGGAAAAAAGTGGAAAACAAAATCAGCGGGCAGGGTCTAAAAAATCTTAGGGACAGGTTGCAACTGACCTATGCCGGAAAATTTGAATTTTCACAGGTACCCGCTGAAGGTTCTTATATGTCCGTACTGCGTCTTGCAATACTATGATGACGGCTATGTCAAAAAACACACAATCGCCGGCGACTGGCATACACATGAAACTGATCGAAGCACAATGCTTCCAAAGAAACTTATAAAGGAATTTTAAACTTTCAATTTTGTAATTTAGATACGTAATTTAAAGCCGGATGTACACTTGCATAATCATTGACGATGAGCCCCTCGCAATAAATGTACTTAAATCATATGTGGAAAAATCTGGTTTAGTCAATTTGGTTTCCACCTTTACCAGCCCGTTAAAGTCAATTTCTTTTCTTGAGAAAAATCATGTTGATATTGTATTTATAGACATCCAGATGCCAAAAATCACGGGACTGGAGTTGATAAAAAAAATGCAGCGTAAACCAAAGTTTGTCATCACATCAGCATACAGGGAGTATGCATTAGACGGCTTTGAGCTGGATGTACTTGATTTTCTTGTTAAGCCAATTTCTTATGAAAGATTTCTAAAGGCCATATCAAAACTGGTTACTTCGAATACCGCGGTTATACAAAAGGATGTGCCAGCAGCAAGATTTATTTTTATCCGGGAGAAAAAACGTATGACAAAGGTCTTGCTTGATGAAATCATTTTTCTCGAAAGCCAAAAAGACTATATCAAGATAGTTACAGAAAAAGGTGAATTCATCACCCGGGGCACAATTTCGTATTATGAGGAATGGCTTCCAAAAACAGAATTTGCCAGGGTACACAGGTCATTTATTATTTCCATTTCAAAAATCCATCACTACACTGAGGAAGATATTGAACTCCATAACGGTGTAACTATACCACTTGGTGATTTATACAGGAAATCGTTCAAGGGTACAATTCAGAAGCATTTATTATAAAAGGAAACAGGGATTTTTTTTTCTTTGAATTCCTGCTATTGTCCCAATCCAATCTTAAGACGCACTGCACCAACCTAAAGACCGTGTAGCATAAAAAAAGTGCAAATAATTAAGGCCATATTACTACAGGCCCTTGTTCATCGTATTATATGCCCTGTCTGTCTTATTGAAGCTGATGGTTGAAGGGTAGTACTATTTTTGAATATTAAAATAAAATTATCCGCAAATACCGGTTTCCGCCAGCGTAATGAATATAATTATCATACTTAAATATTTTTTAAAGTGAATACTCAACTAAAAAAAACAATACTTATAATAATAGCTACTTTAGTTGGCTACATTTCAATGGGTCTGCTCATTACTGCCGTACAGGAATGGACGTTCAAAGGAGTGAGCTATTACAAATCGTCTACTATTGTACTTGGAGTTGCTGGTTTCGGAACTTTCCTCTCAGCAGTAGCTGGCGGATGGATTGCTTTTAGGATCAATTCTTATAAAACCAGAATCTCCAATTACATCATGTGTCTTTTAGTCGTGTGTGAAACTACCTGGCTGATAACAACAAAAAAACCTGACAACCCAATATGGTTTGATGTGCTGGCAGCATCAAGCCTCATCGTTGGAATCATATTAGCCTGTCACCTGAAATTTCATTCGAAAAAGAAGAAGGTGCTACCTGTATAAACAAATAGTTGTTCATGGTGGATGAATATAGAAAGTTCTTTAATTAAGATAAAAAATTTTGGGTACGTTATTGCACAACAGTAAGATTTTTCACAGGGGATTTTGCCAATTGGTAATAACAATTAATGAAATAAAAAGGGCTACTGATGTATCTAAAAAATTAAAATCATGGAAAATCAAAATTCATTTTCAAGAAGAGTAGCAATTAAAAGCTCCATTTTCGGGGTTTTGGCGTTGCCTTTGAATAATATCCTTTACGCAAAAAATATAACCGACTTAAAATCTTCCCGGGAACTCAAGATCGTAGATGTAAACCGTTACCCGGCAATTGCAGAAGATATTGTCGCCGAAGTGGTCGGTGTGTCGCATTTTAATTTGGATAGGCTGAAAGAGTTGGTCGATAAAAGACCTGAACTGGCACGTGCTACATGGGATTGGGGCTTTGGCGATTGGGAGACCACCATTGGTGCGGCATCACATGTTGGCCGGAAAGACATTGTCGAATACTTGATTTCTAAGGGAGCGAGACCAGACATTTTCACTTTTGCAATGTTAGGAGCATATGACACGGTTAAATCAATGATCGAGTTGATGCCCGGGTTGCAACGAACAAGAGGACCACATGGCATTAGCCTGATGCAACACGCCAAAGAGGGTGACGATGGGTCAAAGGGCTCCGTGAAATTAATTGAATACTTAATGGCTTTTGGAGATGCAGATAGTCCAGAATATTTTGAAATGGATGATGCTGAGAAACAAAAATATGTTGGCGATTATAAATATGGGGAGGGTGACATGGAAGGGTTCTCGGTAAAAGTAACCAGCAGGAAAGCACTGACATTAGGTAAAATCGGGAAATTTGGCGGGGTATTAGTAAAAAATGATGAAAACATATTTGAGTATAGAAGCGCCCCTTCAGTCAAAGTTTCTTTTCAATTAGAAAAGGGTAAAATAGTTTCGCTGACTGTGAAAGAACCAGACTTAACCTTGGTTGCAAGGAAAATATAAATCGTTGAATAGTATCACTGGTATTTTCTTCATATTAAAATCAAGATTTAAAAACCCGGTCACGCCATGAAAAGACGCTGCGTCATGACAATTGCTGCACGCCGGAAGTCTTGCCGGGAAAACTGAAGTAAGGTTAAACAAAAATCGCAGGGCCTGAATGAAATTATTTATAGTCACCGTAATTTTCTTGCTCCCGGCAACGGCTTTTTCTCAAAACAATCCAATGCCAAGGCATTGGGAGGAAATCAGCTTCGATCAACACCGCCGAGTTTTAGTAATGTATGGTGGTGGAGAGCCCGATATCAAAGGTGCCAACACAAAGTTCTTAAACAATACATTCGAATGGGACGGGAAAAAATGGGTCAGCCTGCAGTCAACAGGACCAGCAGGTATAACTGGACATGTATTGCTGTACAACCCGACAGAAAAGCTGACCTTTTTAATTGGTGGCCCCATTAATCAACCTGACGACGGTGAGTCATTGGGTGTTTGGATCTGGGACGGCAAAGTTTGGAAACAGGTAAATAAAAACTGTCCTTTAAGATCAATTGAAGGCGCTTATGATCCTGCTAATAACAGGATTTTGGTCTATGGTAAAGTTTATGAAAAAAGTAATCCGGGTGCAAACTCAGGCAAATGGGAACTATGGGAGTTGAAAGCTAATACCTGGAAAAAAATCTCAGACAAGGGACCCGTTTTCACGTCTTCTTTTTCACCATACGAGGTAAGCTTTGACATAAAGCGGTCCGCCTTAGTGTTGCCATTCTGGGAAAATGGAAGAACAATTGTTTGGGAATACAAGGAAGAAAAATGGAAGAAGGTAGACTGTTACGGCAATTGTCCCCAGGTCTTTAATTATTATGCTTTAGCTTATCATGAGGAACAAGCTGTCACTTATCTGTTCAGTGGAAACGGCAGCAACGGCTTTGTAAATGATTTTTGGAAATGGAATGGAATACAATGGGAAAAAATTGAAACTGATAAATTACCAGTTCCAAGGGCAGGGGCTAAAATGGAATACGACAATGGCAGTCTATACCTCTATGGTGGGTTAACAGCCTGGGGCCTTACCAATGAGTTATGGCGTTGGAAAAATAGCCAATGGAAGCTTCTCAATAATGAGTATGCCATGGATGCCAACCGAAAATCAGACACGTTAAAATATCTCATAACTATCTATCCAATGGATGCCGGGCTATTCAGGGAGTATGGAAAGGTGCTCGGTGTTAAAAAACAATACAATGAATCGGAGGGTGCCTATCAAAAAGCTATAAGTCTTGATTCATTAAATAGCAATTATCTATTTGAGTTGCTTCAACTGCTCTATGAACAAAACAAAGTAACTGAAGCCGAAGGCTATATTTCCGGGCTGATTAGTTCGGGGGGAAAATCCAGAGATTTTTACAGCGGCCTTGGCGCAGAATTGATTTCGTTGAAAAAATATGAAATCAGCATCCTGGTTTTCGAAAAAGCCAATGAAATGCAGCCCAACGGTGAGGATTACTATAATACTGCTTGTGCCTTTTCAAAACTGAATAAAAAAGACAAAGCAATTGAATCTTTGAAGAAGGCGATTGAAAACGGATTCAACTCCAAACAACAATTTGAAAATGATCCTGACCTTGAACCCTTAAAATCCGACGTAAGGTGGAACGGATTACTGGAAAAATTAAAATAGGTCATTAAGATTTTGAGGCGATCCTAAATTCAAACATTGCCCTTTTTTGGGCAAGCATACATGTGTTTGCTCAAGGCGGTTCAGTCGCAATTATAGGATGACAAGCATAAACCAGTGCCACTTTTGCTGCTGCCGGACGGCAAGAATCAGGTTATGTCATTTCGAACAATGTGTGGAAGATTAAGAATAAAAAACGGAAGCTATAAAGCAAGTTCAAATGAGAGCGACAAAATCATTCCTCAGATTCGCAGCCATCTGCTGTTTCCTGAGTGTCATTACCACCCTCGGCATCCACTTGTATTTCCCCGATTTTTCTCCTGAATTCACCGAGCGTCTCCAGCTTTATAAAAATAAAATCTACCTTTTAAACAGGTGGTGGGTCATCGTCCACTGCCTGCTTGTTTTAATTTCAATGTGGGGATTCTATTTAATTCAACGCCACAAATCAGCCGGATTTTCCGGACTGGGATTGATGTTCTTTGCCGTATTTTCTTTTACTGAAATTGCCCGACAGGTATTTGTTTTATTTTACCTCAATGGGTTAAGGATTAAATATCTGGGTATTGAAAATAACGTCGTCCGCGAGATACTGAAAACAGATATTGAGAACTTCGGGTTAATAAGCAATTCGCTATTTGTCTTATTTATTCTTGCCCTTGCCTTAGGCAATTTGTTTTATGGCTTAAGTCTTTGGGAAGAAAATCGCCTGGGCAAACTATTAAGCTGGTTGCTCTTAATTTGGTCTGCCGGAAATTTTACTGCGCTGACCATTGAATTTTTTCCCAATAAGTTTGCTGAAAAAATTATTGACATTTACAGCTATACTTTTCAGCCTTTGATGAGAGCTTTCCTTGGGTGCTGGTTGTGGAAAAAAGCAAACAAACAAGACCTCTTGCCATTCCATCAAATCAAGACAAGCGATTGACAACAACAAAATATATCGGATAGATTAGTTCTTTTCATTCACCAGCAACGGCCAGTCTTTGTCAGTTACATGAGCCTCTTTCATCATTTGCTCGATCTTCTTTACAATATCAGGATGTTTCGCAGCAACATTCTTTTGTTCTCCGGGATCAGTTTTAAGATCATATAATTCAAGTGGCGAATTACTGTCTTTCCCGACATTTAATTTTACTCCTTTCCAATTATTCCACCGCACGGCTTGCCGTCCATTATTTTCATGAAACTCCCAGTAAAAATATTCATGCTGTTGTTGTTCTCCTTTTTTCAATAACGTTGGCAAAACAGAGATACCATCTATATTTTTCGTAACAGCAATTCCCGCCATTTGCAAAAAAGTAGGATACAGGTCCCAGAATGCTGCTGTTTGTTCAGTGACGCCCGGTTTTATCTTTCCTTTCCAATAAGCAATAAAAGGAACACGGATGCCGCCTTCATACAGATCTCTTTTTTATACCGCGGTAAATCCCATTGCTGTCAAAAAAATCAGGGTCTCCCCCACCTTCTTTATGTGGACCATTATCACTGGTAAAAATGATCAGTGTATTATCGGCGATCCCTTTTTCTTTTATTGATCTCACAATTTCTCCTACATAACGATCAAGTCTCGCTACCATGGCTGCATAACCTGCATGCGGGAATGGCTCCAGCACACGTCCGTCATAGTGTTTTTGAGTGGTATCTTTTTTTTCGTTGAACTTCCGGATATAATAATAATAGATGCTGTCGTGCGGTGCAATGATCTCCGCATGGGGTAAGGTGTAAGGAAGAAAAAGGAAGAAAGGCTTTTGAACATTATGATCAATGAATTCCAATGCCTGCTGATGGATCAGGTCGCCGGAATAAACCGTATTTGAGTTTTTATTTTCAGAAAGATCAACCCGTTCATCGTTATTCCATAAATGATCGGGGTAATAATTATGCGCCAGCGTCTGGCAGTTGTAACCATAGAACTGATCAAATCCCTTTTTATCCGGGGCACCAGATGTAGTGATATAGCCTAATCCCCATTTGCCAAAAGCACCGGTAACATATCCTGCTTTCTGAAGAAGATTTGCAAATGTTATAGTTGAACCAGGTAAAGGAGCTTGTCCTTCGGGCTCGGTGCCTTTATTGCCGCGTATGGGTGTGTGCCCCGTATGCAATCCTGTCAACAAGCTTGCTCTCGAAGGAGCACATACAGTAGTACCAGCATAAAATTGCGTAAACTTCAATCCTTGTTTAGCCAGCTTATCAATATTGGGAGTTTCAATTTTCTTTTGTCCGTAGCAACCTGCATCTCCATAACCAAGATCATCAGCGACAATTAAAATGATGTTTGGTTTTTGGGTATTGCTTTGAGCCAATAGTCCTGCAGAAAAGACGAGAATAACCCCCAGTGTAAAAAAAAACCTGATGACTTTCCAAATAACTGAACAATGACCAATCTTGAACCACATAGGCACATTAGGAACATAGTTTTTCACATAAGATTCTATGTGTTTTCTTCTATTTTGTTCTATGTAACTATGTGGTCCCATTACAAGGTTCATATATGCGAACACTCACTTAATAATTTGGTTTCATTTACCTGTTAAAATACGCTTCTGCAATTTAACGGGTTTATTTGTTTTATCACATTTGTACCCGTCACTGGAAATTTGCCTGGCAGGAGTTAATATTTTTTCAAAGAGAGAGAGAGAGAGTATTCTTTGATTTATCAGCGTACCAATATGATATTTCCTTTTTTGGAAATAAATTTTCCTGTGTAGTCTATACCCTGTACCATATAAACAAAGTTGCCGCTTCCCTGTGGCACGCCCCCGATCCTGCCATCCCAGCCTTTCCCTATTACGCTTGTACTGAAGATCAATTGACCCCAGCGATTATAAACGCGGAAAAAATTCAATTGCTTTATACCGACGCAAATTGGATAGATAAAATCATTGCGCCCATCGCCATTCGGCGAAAAAGCTGAGGGCATAAAAATATCAGGTCCTGTTTTAAAGACAGTCACTTTAATGTCGTCTTCGGCATAGCAACCTATCGGGTTAGTGGCTCTCACGATATAAGTAATATAATCTATCTCCGCACCCAATGTGGCGATGGGATCCTTTATTGTCGTGGAACTTAATCCGGTTGCAGGTGTCCAAGTATATGCATATATTCCCAAATCACTGACGATGGCACTCAACTGTAATGGCTGATTAGCCACTATGGCCGTATCATTTCCTGCAAACAAATTAATCTTGGGATATACAGTAACATGAAAAGTATCCTTCAACGCGTTTGGACAACCTGCATTGTTAACCGTGAGAATATAGTTGGTGGACAGAGCAGGCGTTGCAATTGCATTGATGCTAAAAGGCAGAGACGTCACTGTGCCATTGCCCTGGTTCATCAAGGTGTTTGTATTGCTCCATGTATAACTCGTACCGATGGTGATATTTGCATTTAACGCGGCAGACTTGCCATAACAAATGGAAGAAGAATCAGGAGCGATCGCTGCTTGTGGAAAAGGCACATTAATAAAGTTGAGCGCCGCCACAGCGCTTGTATCAGCAGGACATACACCGCTCTTTACAATGGTCCGGTAATAGGTAGTGGTGTTTATCGAATTGACATTATAAGTTGTGTTCGTATTTGGCGGTGCAAAATTGCTCCAGTTAATATTATCATTTGACACCTGCCAGTTAAAAACGGAACCGGTGTTTCCCGACAATGTCAACGTGCTATTGCTATTTTGTCCCAGGCAGAAATCGCTGTTTGCCGGACTTAAAATGCCGCCAACACTTTTCGGGTTTACGGTAACGATAGCAGCGGCGCTTGAATCTATCTTACATCCACCGCCATTCTGCACAAGAGCTTTGTATTGCGTAGTTGCTGTTAGATTTTGAGCGTTATAAGTTGTGCTTGTATTTGGGATTGTCGTCCAGCTCGTACCATCTGTTGAGGATAACCAATTAATAACATTCCCCGTTTGACCGTTTAATGTCAGAAGTGTGCTGTTAATGCCGGTACAAACAGTAATATCAGTAACAACTTGCCCGGGGACCGTAGGTGGCAATGTCGAAACAGCGATCGTATCTTTCAAATTAGCACAGCCATTTATCTCATTCACTGTAATAAGACCACCCGCATTTCCAGCCGTGACATTTATAATGTTTGTATTCGCTCCTGAGTTAATGGTCCATCCTGCAGGAACTGTCCAAATATATGTGCCACCTGCCAATGCAGGCACTGAATAATTAAATGTGCTGCCGGTGCAGGCTATAGTGCTGCCGCTGATCTCAAGCCCGGCACAGGTATTCCGGAGTGCTACATACGCATAAGCGAAGTGAGCGCCGGGTGCGCAATTGTCAGCTTCGAATGTCAACGTCACTTGCCGGCCGCGGTAAGGCGAAAGATCGAAAGTAACTTCCGTCCATCCTTTTGTCCATACATCCTGCAGTAACGTTCCCGAGTTTCCCGCCACACCAGCATGGGATAAAAACAATATGGGACTTAGATTGAAACCATTTGCCAATGCAGCGGCCGTATCCAAAGTAGCGCCGGTAGATCCTGCTCCACCACCGCCCGCATCATTAAACGTCGGAAGATAATATTGAGGCGAAGCACAGGTGATAACGCTGTCGATTGTGCTCAGTGTTGCTTTAAATAGAGGTTGTTCATTCGAATTATGGGTACCATTTTCCAAAACCATAGCATAAGCATAGGTCATCGTATAAGGAATGGCGACAGATCCTGCGGGCACATTGATTATATAAGTAACAGATCTTGTAAAGCCTCCTGGATTAGGAGTTGGCGAATGAAGATCATATGAAGTAACGTTAGAACCAATTTTTATGGAATGTCCATAGGCATATCCGTTGATCGTTGGAATAACCGGAAATCCGCCATAAAGATCATTGGAGCTACCTGAGATCACCTGTATCCCTGTTGTTGAAATGGAGAATTCAGGAAATGAAGTAACACCGTTATTGGGAGCCGGGTAATTTTGAGAGGAACCACCGACAAGGCCGGTTTTGGCAGACCAAAAAGAAAGATCGCTGGAAGAAAAATTAATGTTCGAGGGGCAGGACTGGATCTGCGAAAGAACTGGAGAGCCGAAGAATACGGGCAGGATTACAATAAAAAATTTCAGCGTTCTGTAGGATGTGGCCATTAAATAGGTGTTTAGCTTGCAAAAGGCAGGTCAAGCCCGCACAAAAATAGCTGGCAGTCAATTGGTTTTCTATTAAATAAAAATAAAAAATTGTCAATTTTTCTGAATCCCGTTATAACCACCATTTTGCCATAGTAAAAAAACGATTCAATCTTGTCTTTATTTTAATTATTGTCTGCAAGGCTGCAATTTTTGATGCCAAACATGCCGGATAGTTTAAGGTGAGTTTTCCTATTTTTGCAAACTCATTGCCTTGTAGTATAATGGTAGTACGAGAGATTCTGGCTCTCTATGTCAGGGTTCGAATCCTTGCAAGGCAACAGATTTAGCTCCGGAATTGTTCCGGGGCTTTATTTATTTTTTGAATGCAGTTAGCAAGACTTTCTTTCCAATCTTTTAACGCTATACCAAAAGTTTTTTGAATTTTTGTTTTATCCAAAACAGAATACGCAGGCCGTTTTGCAGGTGTGGGATATTGTGACGTAGGAATAGGGTTTATTTTACAATTACTTCCCGTCAATTCCTTAATGGCAATAGCAAAATCATACCAGGAGATAACGGCTTCGTTGCTGAAATGATAAACACCGTGAGTGATGAGTGGTGAGTGGTGAGTTTGAAAAGATGTTATGATATTTAGTATCGCTTCTGCAAGATCAGCAGCATAAGTGGGTGAACCGATCTGGTCATTGACTACATTGATCTCATCACTTTCATTCATTAATTTCAGCATAGTCTTTACAAAATTTTTACCAAACTCAGAATAAACCCATGATGTGCGGATAATAATGGAATTCGGATTGAATTGTATCGCCTGCTTCTCGCCTTCCAGCTTGGATGCGCCATATACACTTTGTGGATTTACAGGTGAGTCTTCTTTATATGGAACAGTTGCAGTACCATCAAACACATAATCGGTGGAAATATGGATCAACCTTGCAACCAGATTCTTTACAAACAGATGCCAAAATTCCGACTGCTTCTCCATTTACCTGGAAAGCCAGATCTTTTTCTGATTCAGCTTTATCAACAGCGGTATAAGCAGCGCAATTGATACAATAATGAGGATCGATACTTGTTAAAAGATGCTTTTACCGATTCAGCATGATGAATAGTAAGATCTTCTCTTGACAAAAAAATAAATTCAAATTGCGGAAAATGAGCAGATAAAACCTGAAATTCTTTTCCCAACTGGCCATTGGCCCCTGTAACCAGTATTTTTGGTCTTTGCCATCAGCTTTTAAATTCAAAATTGTTTTTACAATCTGCCAAAAGAGGAGTGATCTATCCTTTTCAGAAACGATTGCTTTATCAGCCGGAATTTTCCAGTCAATATTCAGTTGCGGGTCATTGTAGCGAATGCCGCCTTCACTTTCTTTATTATAAAACTGGTCACATTTATAAAACACTTCAGCTTTTTCACTCAATACAGAAAACCCATGCGCAAACCCTGCCGGGATAAACAATTGCTTTTTATTTTCTGCCGATAAGCTCTATTGAAAATACTTTTTCCAAAAGTTGGCGAACCTTTCCGAATGTCCACAACCACATCCAATATCTTCCCCTACAAACACTCTTATCAATTTGCCTGAGCATAAGGATTAATTGGTAATGCAATCCCCTGATCACCCCATAAATGGAAGAAGATTGATTATCCTGGACAAACCGTGGATTAATATCCTGTTTCATGAAAAAGTTTCTCATTATAGGATTCAAAAAAATAACCGCGGTTGTCTTCAAAAACATTTGGTTCAAAAACAAGCAGACCGCGGAAAATCAGTACTAATAAATGGCATATTATAAACTCCAGTAATTTCTGTTATATAATTTTATTCCGGTAAATACCTTTCAGATCAGCAATCAAACCATGCGGTTTAGTGATGCCTGCAAAATAATCATCATCCAATGTTCTAAATATGCCTTATGCGGCACGGCAATAATAACTGCATCATAATCATTGCATATTTTTTTTGCTAAGCCAAAGCCATATTCATGATTCAAGTTCATCCGAATCAGCATAGGATCTTCTACATCTACATTTACATAATATGACTTTAAGAGCTTTACCACATCCGCTACTTTTGAATTGCGGATATCACTTACATTTTCTTTAAAAGTGGCCCCTTTTATCAACACTTTGGATGACTTCACATCACCGCTATTTTTGATAATATGCTGAACTACTTTCTTGGCCACATACTTTGCCATATTATCATTGATATTCCGTCCCGCTAATATCACTTCTGAATTATAACCCAGTTTATTGGCTTTATAAGTAAGATAATAAGGATCAACGCCGATACAGTGTCCGCCAACCAGGCCGGGTTGAAATTTTAAAAAATTCCATTTGGTACCCGCTGCTTCCAGCACTTCAAATGTATTGATACTCATCATATCAAAAATGATGGAAAGCTCATTCATCAATGCAATATTCAGATCCCGTTGTGTATTCTCAATGATCTTTGCCGCTTCTGCCACTTTGATAGAAGAAGCCCTGTGAACACCTGCTTCACTACCAATTCATACACTTTTGCAATTTCTTCAAGCGATTCTGCATCACAACCGGAAACCACTTTAATGATATTTGCCAACGTATGTGTTTTATCTCCCGGATTGATTCTTTCAGGTGAATAACCCGATCTTAAAATCAATGATATTTTTTAACCCGGATAATTTTTCAATAACTGGTAGACAATCTTCTTCCGTACAACCAGGATATACGGTAGATTCAAAAACAACATAATCTCCTTTCTTAATCACTTTACCAATAGTTTCAGAAGCCTTTTTAACAGGGATAAGATCAGGCACATTATGTTCATCAACCGGCGTAGGAACAGCACAATAAAAAAATTTGCTTCTCGCAATACATCCAATGAATCTGGTAAAAGTTATATCGCATCCCTCAAAATCTTCTTTTTCCAGTTCATTGCTGGGATCAATGCCCTTCTTCATCATATCAATCCTGTCTGGCATTAATATCAAATCCAATCACGGAAATCTTTCTGGCAAACTCCAAGTGCAATGGGCAGGCCGACATATCCTAACCCGATCACTGCCAGCTTTGCTTTTTTATCAACTAATTCCTGGTACATGTAATTGTTTTATTATCATTCTTATTGTTTCTTAATTTTTATTTCTGCTTACAAATTCTTTAGGTTGTTTACTCCATTCTTCTTCCGGCAACGATTTAAAATATCATAAGTAATTTTTAATCCTTCTTGCCGGTTCACTTTGGGCTCCCAGTTCAAAATTTCTTTTGCTTTTGTAATATCCGGTTGCCGTTGTTTTGGATCATCAACCGGTAATGGCTTATAAATAATTTTTACTTTATTACCGGTTAAAGCAAAGATTTCTTCTGCAAAATCTTTAAACGATATTTCATTGGGATTTCCAATATTTACAGGAAAATGATAATCACTCATCAACAAACGATAAATCCCTTCTATCAGATCATCAACATAACAAAAACTTCTTGTTTGTGATCCATCTCCAAATACAGTCAGGTCTTCTCCCCGCAATGCCTGGCCGATAAATGCAGGCAAAGCTCTTCCGTCATTCAACCGCATCCTGCGGACCATAGGTATTAAATATCCTCACGATCCTTGTTTCAACATCCATGAAAAGTATGATAGGCCATCGTAATGGCTTCCATAAAACGTTTGGCTTCATCATAAACACCTCTTGGGCCAACAGGATTTACATTTCCCCAATATTCTTCAGTCTGCGGATGCACCAATGGATCGCCATACACTTCACTGGTAGATGCCACCAAGTATTCTTGCATTTTTTGCTTTTGCCAAACCCAGGCAATTATGTGTGCCCATTGCACCTACTTTCAATGTTTGAATAGGAATTTTCAAATAATCAATCGGGCTGGCAGGTGATGCAAAATGAAGAATATAATCCAAGTTCACCCGGAACATGAATAAATTTGGTAACATCATGATGATAAAATTCAAAATGTTCCAGTTTGAATAAATGTTCAATATTTTTCAGATCGCCGGTGATCAGATTATCCATGCCGATTACATGAAAACCTTCTTTAATAAACCGGTCGCATAAATGAGAACCTAAGAAAACCGGCTGCCCGGTTATTAATACTCGTTTTTGTTTCATGTTTATGTTTAATTAATTAATCGCTCCTTCCTATACTTTCATAATGAAAACCCAGTTCTCGCAATGGCTGCTAAGATCAAACAGATTCTTCCATCGAAGATAACTTTGTTTTTAAGGTCTGCTGCAATTTTAGCAAAATCCGGTGTACGGAATTCGTTCCATTCGGTAGCAATGATCAATGCATCCGCATCTTTCAAAGCATCATATTGGTTTTCTGCATATTCAATCTTATCTCCGATCATATTTCTTTACATTCTTCATTGCTTCCGGGTCAAAAGCAGAAACTGTATGCTCCTTCTTTCAGCAATGCATCAATCATATATAATGCCGGCGCTTCCCGGATATCATCAGTATTGGGTTTAAAGGCAAGCCCCCACAATGGCAAAATGTTTTCCTTTCAGATCATTTTAAAATATTTTTTGATCTCGGGAATAAGATGCAGTTTTTGTTTTTCATTTACTTCCATTACTGCATTCAGTATCTTAAAATCATAATTTACTTCGTTAGAAGATTTCACCAATGCCTGCACATCTTTAGGAAAACAACTTCCCCCATAGCCGATACCCGGGAAATAAAAACCGTTTACCAATACTTTCATCACTACCAATACCCCGTCGCACCATATCCACATCTGCACCAACAATTCGCAAAGTCTGGCTATTTCATTCATAAAAGAAATTTTAGTAGCAAGAAAAGAATTCGCTGCATATTTGGTAAGTTCTGCTGAACGTTCATCCATAAATATACTGGGTTACCCTGGCGAACAAACGGAGCATACAGATCATTCATTAGTTTTTTTGCTCTTTCTGATCTGGTTCCGATCACTACCCTGTCGGGTTTCATAAAATCATCAACTGCTACACCTTCCCTTAAAAATTCAGGATTGGATACTACATCAAATTCGCCTTTACAATTTTTTGCAACAGCTGCATGCACTTTTTCTGCTGTGCCTACCGGCACAGTGCTTTTATCAACAATCACTTTATAATCAGTCAATTATCTTTCCCAAGATCTTCAGCAACACCCAATATATATTTCAGATCAGCAGAACCATCTTCTCCCGGAGGTGTTGGCAATGCAAGGAAAATAATTGCCGCATCTTTGATTCCTTCAGCAAGGTCAGTAGTAAAATGCAGACGCTCTTCCTTCAGGTTGCGGAGAAATAATTTTTCAAGGCCGGGTTCATAAATAGTGATCTCTCCGTTTGATAAGCTTCTTTACCTTATCTACATCAATATCTATACAGGTAACATTATTTCCTGTTTCAGCAAAACAGGTTCCGGTTACTAATCCAACATAGCCTGTTCCAACAACAGCAATTTTCATAATACAGTTTAAGTTAATTATTTAAATTATTCGTTCATATATTCTAAAACTTTATCCGGTAATAAAATTTAGTTGCTCTTCATCCAGTTCCGTATGCATAGGCAAAGAAATCACTCTTTCTGTAAGCCAATCTGTAACCGGTAATGATCGTATGCTGCTACATTGAAATGTTCAAACATTTTTTGTCTGTGACCCGGAACAGGATAATAGATCATGGAAGGAATTTTGTTATCAGCCAGAAATTCGTTCAAACCATCACGATGATTGCCGGTTGCCATTCACATCAACGATCAAAGTATATTGATGAAAAACATGACTGGAATAAGATGCCCTGAACGGTGTTATAATTTTTTTATTACCTGCAAAAGCTTTATCATAAAAATCCGCTGCTTTTCTTCTTGCTGTAATATATTCATCCAGATGTTTCAGTTTGATATCAAGAATAGCTGCCTGGATCGTATCCAACCGGCTGTTACAGCCAACTATATCATGATAATATCTTTTACTTTGCCCATGATTGGCAATCATTTTCATTTTATCAGCCAACTCATCATCATTGGTAAAAATTGCCCCGCCATCGCCAAAAGCACCAAGATTTTTAGAAGGATAAAAGGAGGTAGTCCCAATATGCCCAATGGTTCCGGTTTTTTTCTTTGATCCATTTGAAAAAATATAATCACAACCGATAGCCTGGGCATTATCTTCTATCACAAACAGATTATGCTTTTTGGCAATGGCCATTATTTCTTCCATAGGTGCAGCCTGTCCATATAAATGAACCGGAACAATTGCTTTTGTTTTTGGAGTAATTGCTTTTTCCAATGCAGCAGGGTCAATACAAAAGGTTTTTGGATCCACCTCTACAAAAACCGGTGTCAAATTCAACAAAGCAATTACTTCGGTGGTTGCAATATAGGTAAAAGAAGGAGTAATGACTTCATCGCCCGGTTGCAGACCCAGTGCCATCATGGCAATTTGCAGGGCATCGGTTCCATTGGCGCAGGGAATAGTATGTTTAACACCAAGATATGACGAAAGATTTCTGCAAAATCCTGAACAGGTTTTCCGTTGATAAAAGCTGAACTTTCCATTACCTGCAAAACAGCTTTATCTACTTCGGCTTTTATTTTATGATACTGAGTTTTGGTATCCACCATCTGAATAGGACGCATTCAGAAAGAAGGTTTAGGGGTCATATCAGCCATGGAAGTCATACGGGTCATACCAGTTATAAAAGTTATAGAGGTCATATCAGTCATAAAGGTCATATCAGGTTATCAGGGTATGCTATTTGACTCATTTGACCTATTTGACTCATTTAACTCTCTTAATTGGTGGCGCAAAAATAGTAAAATAGCTGTAGTTTAAAAGTTTGCTTTTACTTTTGGCCATTATTTGAAAAACAACAATTTGGGTGTCATTTTTTACAATATATTTCTTCTCTCTATTTAAAGCGGGAATTCGCGTCGCTTCATTGTTTAATGGCAAAGCAAAAAAATGGATGCAGGGTAGAAAAAACATTTTTAAAAGATTAGAGAGTACAATTCCCGAAAACGAAAAGATCATCTGGATCCACTGTGCTTCCCTCGGTGAGTTTGAACAGGGTCGCCCTATTATTGAAAGGCTAAGGAACCAGTATACAGGCCACAAAATTCTCCTGACCTTCTTCTCCCTTCCGGATACGATGTCCAAAAAAATTATCCGGGCGCCGATTGGGTTTTTTATTTACCGTCTGATGGCCCGCGAAATGCAAAACGCTTTTTGGAAATAGTTAATCCTTCCCTCGTCATTTTTGTAAAGTATGAATTCTGGTATTATTATCTTAAAAAAATTAAATATCGCAAGATGTCCTTTGTTATTGGTTTCTGCTTTGTTCAGAAGAGATATGTCTTTTTTTAAATGGTATGGCGGCCTGCAACGCAAAATGCTTTCACGCTTCGACCATTTATTTGTGCAAAATGAAGAGTCAAAATCATTAATGGATGAGGTAGGACTCGCAAAAATATGCTCTGTTTCAGGTGATACCAGGTTTGACCGCGTAATAGAAATAGCGGGAAAGTTTGAGCCTATTTCAACAATTGAGACGTTTTGTCGGAGCCAATAAGACAATTGTTGCCGGAAGTACCTGGAAGGAAGATGAAGGGGTTTTGCAAAAATCATTTGAAACGGTCAATGATCCTTCTTTAAAATTGGTGATCGCTCCGCACGAGATAACTGAAAAACGCCTGGCGGAGCTAAACAAAATTTTTCCCGAGTGCGGTTTTATTTTCGAAATTGGCAGACAGCTCACAAAACGCGGCATCAAACATCGTCATCATTGATAATATCGGCATGCTTTCACGTTTATATAAATACGGCTTTATTGCTTATGTGGGAGGAGGACTGAACAGTTCAGGAGTTCATAATGTACTCGAAGCCGCAGTGTATGGAAAGCCGGTCCTTATGGGACCATTTTATGAAAAATATATTGAAGCGGTAGAACTCGTAAAAAATGACGGTGCTATTGTGATAAGAAATGAATCAGAGTTGACCAATGTTATTAACAATCTTAAGAAAAACTCACATGGTTGCTATGATAAGGCAAGCAATGCCTCAAAAAATTATGTATGGGAAAATAAAGGCGCCACGGAAAAAATAATTCAGTTCATTCAGGAAAAACGCCTTTTGACGAACTGATCGAAATGCTGTACCGTCTTATGCTCATTATTCCACCCGATCTTCACTTTTAACTCGCGAATGATCCAGTATTCCGCTTCGCCATAATTATTAAACCCGTTGATCGTTTTTATACTGCGTTCATACATGGCTTCATCCCCACGGAACAGATCATCAATAAACACAAAACGGTCGTTGATCCCGATGGCTTTTCGCAGATCTTTTACAGGTGTCTCCTTTAATACTTCAAACAATTCTGTTTTTACCTGTTTTAGCTTATCATTCAAAGATTCACTCTGCACTTCACTTTTTTTATCTTCTGCCTTACTTGGTTTAGTGCTGGCTGGCTTTGTCGTTGTATCCTGGATCTGCTGTGATAAAGTTGGGATCTCGGTCATCGGATCAAATGCCATATCTAATTGGCCGTTATCATGAACTATAGAAACAGAATTCTTATCAACCGATATGGTTTCTTTTATTTCAATTATTCTTTCTTCTGACTGCTTCTGTTTAGGTAAATATTTCTCATACTCAACAGGCACCACATTCATGCCCGAAGGCATCATGATCGCAACTTTGGAAGTGCCCAGTGTTTTGACACTACGGGGCTGCAACTGGGCTAGTTCATTTTGCAATTGTTGCACGATAGTGAGCAGTTGTGCGGGTTCTGCTCCACGGTCAAATTGTTCTTTTAATTTTGAGATCAGGATTTCAATTTGCTCCATTGTTATCACAATTTTATGGATTTATACAAATTTTACGGATCAGAAGAGTTTAATTTTATAAATGCGGCAAATATTTTTTATTCCCTTTCTTTGCGGTGCGGCAGCTCAACTGATCAGCAAAATCTGCCTTTGAAGTTACTAACTGTTTATCAATAATAATTATTGTCCATTTTTTGTGAATAAATCTTAACAATGTTTATTGAGCCAAATATACGTGGTGAGCGACGTGGATGGATCGAGGTGATCTGCGGCTCTATGTTCAGCGGTAAAACGGAAGAACTGATCAGGAGACTGAAAAGAGTCAAGATCGCTAACCTGAAAGTGGAAATATTCAAACCTGCTATTGATATTCGCTATGATGAAGTAAAGATCGTATCGCATGACACAAATGCCATTCAGTCCACACCAATTGATAATTCGCAAAAAATATTATTAATGGCACAGGATGTTGACGTGATCGGCGTAGATGAAGCACAATTCTTCGATGAGCAATTGCCATCCGTTTGTGATGAGCTGGCCAGGCGAGGCATCCGGGTAATTGTGGCTGGCCTTGATATGGATTATCACGGCAAGCCGTTTGGCCAGATGCCATATATCATGGCAAAAGCCGATTATGTCACCAAGCTCCACGCTATTTGTGTGAAATGCGGAAATATTGCCAATTATTCTTATAGAAAAATTCCAAATGAGGACCAGGTCATGCTCGGCGCCACAGATGCATATGAGCCCAGATGCAGGGTATGTTATTACTGAAAAGTAAGAAGACCAAGTTGTTTATATGAGTTCATTTCACCATATCATAACGCTTTTTAAAAAAGATCTGCTGCTGGAAGTAAGACAGCAATACAGTTTCTATGGGATCCTGCTATATATCGGCGCCACTGTGTTTGTGTTATTCCTGGCGATCAATGAACCGGAAAGCAATGTTTGGAACGGTCTGTTCTGGGTGATACAATTATTTATATGCATCAATGCTGTCGCCAAAAGTTTTTTGCAGGAAAGTAAAGGACGAATGCTTGTATTTCTATTCTATTGCTTCGCCCGGAAATTTTATGTTGTCAAAACTTCTATTCAATTCTCTGCTGATGCTGGTGATGAGCCTGCTGAGTCTTTTACTATTCAGCCTTTTTCTTGGCAATCCCATTGAGAAGATCGGGCCATTCATTGGGCTGGTGTTATTAGGGGGATGGAGTCTTAGTCTCGTTTTTACTTTTTTAGCTGCTATAGCAGCTAAAGCTCAGCAAAATGCGGCGATCATGGCCGTGCTTGGTTTCCCGCTTATCATTCCCCAATTATTATTGCTGATGAGACTTTCCAATGCAGCATTTAATCCTGCACTTACTGTATCTACAAATGCCAGTCCTGCTACTTATTGCATTAGATATATTGATAATAATGCTGGCCGTGATATTATTTCCTTTTTTATGGAAAGACTGAATCGAGAAATACAAACCCGGTAACTAACGGGTCTGAAGTGTGAAGGCCGAAAAACAGCCTTCATTAATTTATATCTCCCTAAATTACAAAACTGAACATAAGAAGAATGGAGAACTATAGCGTCCATGCCTCATACTTCCGACCTCCGATTTCATACTTTTTCCCATTTACCCTTATTTTTGCTGTCCTTAGCTGAAAAGAGAACATCTTGAAAGATCCCAAAGCCGATAACAAAAGTTTTATACAGAGAAACTGGTGGAAGATCCTATGTGTACTATTACTCATCTATACTTTTACCGCCGGGCTTCTTATTAAAGTGCCAAATCTTCCTGCGCTGGGCCAGACAAGTCGCAATCTTTTTTTTCATGTTGGCATGTGGGTGGCTTTGATGACCATGTTTACCGTCTCTATGGTCAATGCCATTCGTTATCTCCGCACATTTAATCTGAAGTATGATATATATGCCCGCCATTATGCGACCAGCGGTCTTTTATTTGGCGTACTTGGTTATAGCACCGGCACCATCTGGATGAGTTATACATGGGCTGATCCAAATAATCCTTTATTTGATTCTTTCAGCGCTGTGGCAAGAGAGCCTAAATTGATCGGAGCAGCAATTGCTATGCTGATCTACTTTGCCTATCTTGTTTTGCGCAATTCAATTAATGATATGGATAAAAGAGCTAGGATCAGCGCTGTCTATAACATATTTGCGTATGCAATGCTTTTCCCTACCATCTGGATCATTCCGAGGTTCTTCCAAGCCTTCACCCGGGACAGGAAGGAAATCCAGCATTGGATTTTAAAGATGTAAGCCCTCAGATGCGCACAGTGGAATTTCCTGCTTTTATTGGGTGGGCATTACTGGCAGTATGGATCACTACATTGAAAATTCGTTTGACTATATTGAAAGAAAGAAAACTGGCACAATGAAAAAAATCAAAATCTTTTTTACCCTGATGATAATGCTTGTTTTTACCAGTATAGCAAATGCACAGGGAGGCGACCAGGAACCTGTTGGCAAATTCATGTGCACTAATCGGAGAAGTTATGTGGTCATTGCTGTAATGCTGACAATTTTAATTGGCCTGGTACTTTATGTAATCAGACTAGACAGCAAGATCAGACGGTTTGAAAAAGAGAATAAATAATAAATGACAAATATAAAATAGCTATTAGCGCCTTGCTTATTGCTGGTTGATTTTAATAACGATTGCTTAAAATTTTGAACACATGTCACAAACAGAATATAGTTTTTTCGGAGCCGTAGAAAAAAGTTTCGATAAAGCTGCAAAATTTACCAAATGGGATATCGGTATTCTTGAACAGATAAAAGCCTGTAATGCGGTTTACCGGATGCGTTTCCCAATAAAAAGAGATAATGGAACAGTTGAGGTAATTGAAGCGTACCGTGTGCAACATTCACAGCATAAAACTCCCTGCAAAGGAGGTATCCGGTTCGCTGCCGAGGTGAACCAGGATGAAGTAATGGCGCTGGCTGCATTGATGACCTACAAATGCGCTATTGTAAACGTCCCTTTCGGTGGCGCTAAAGGAGGTATCAAGATCAATCCACGAAAATATTCTCCTTATGAATTGGAAAAGATTACACGACGCTATACAGCGGAATTGATCCGGAAAAATTTTATTGGCCCGGGAACAGACGTGCCTGCTCCAGACTATGGAACGGGTGAAAGAGAAATGGCATGGATAGTTGACACATATTCAGCGATGCACCCAGGTGAAATAGATGCAGCAGGTTGTGTGACAGGTAAGCCGGTGTCGCAAGGTGGTGTTCGTGGCAGACGTGAAGCAACTGGTCTTGGTGTATTTTTTGGAATTCGTGAAGTGTGCAATATCCCGGATGTGATGAACAAGCTTGGATTGACTATTGGAGTAGAAGGCAAAAGGATCATTGTACAGGGCTTCGGCAATGTTGGATATCATACCGCGAAATTTTTCCAGGATGCGGGCGCAAAGATCATTGCATTAGCAGAATATGAAGGCGCCATTTATAACAAAGATGGTTTGGATGTAGATGATGTTTTTAATCATAGAAAAAATTCCGGTTCGATATTGAATTTTTCCGGCGGTACCAACTTTGAAAAAAATATGGATGCCCTGGAAATGGATTGTGATATCCTGATTCCGGCAGCATTGGAAAATGTAATTGATGGAGAAAATGCACCACGGGTAAAGGCAAAACTGATTGGTGAGGCGGCTAACGGCCCATTAACACCCGAAGCCGATGAGATTTTTGCAAAAAAAGGAATAATTGTAGTCCCCGATATGTATTTGAATGCCGGAGGAGTCACCGTTTCCTATTTTGAGTGGCTGAAGAACCTGAGCCATGTACGCTATGGCCGAATGGAAAAACGATTTACTGAAAATTTGAACCTGCATATTCTTGGACAGATAGAATCATTGACCGGGAAGAAAGTAACAGAAGTAGAGCGGGAATATATTCTGCATGGAGCCGATGAAGTGGACCTGGTGTACAGCGGGTTGGAAGAGACGATGATCGCTGCCACCCATGAGATAATGAATGAGTGGAAAAAAAATGAAGATATCCCGGATATGCGAACGGCTGCGTATGTGGTCGCCATTAATAAAGTAGCTACAGCGTATGAGGAGCTTGGAATATTCCCATAGATTTTTTTTACTGTAAAGTTCAAATCACAGTTATAAAAAATAACCTGAGACCTACCTTTTCTCATACACAAATTCATCTCCGCTTAATAGTGGATGCTTTCCAAGCAAGACATGTCTTTTAACCTTTAATGGAAATTGATTGAAGAAAATTTCCATGACCCAGGGCTCTAAACGAAATTCGAAAAAATTGTGTTCCTTATTGGTTATTGTGAAAAAAGTGTTTCGTTCAGGACAAAACTCAAATGCGAGGGTAATAACATCTGCGTCAGAATTTGGAAAATGAATTTCTCCTCTTGAGTCGGGTGATTGCCACGTACCATCTTCTCCATTTTTTAAACTAGCAAATACATGTTTCGGAAAGATTGGATTTTTGTCAGTAATCTTAACTGCGATTCCACGACCGGATGCGCTGCTTTCTACCAATGAAAAATCTTTCCCGCTCCATGGTTTGCTTTGCAAAATGATATGATCGTCTTCAATTATCCAGGTACCCATGCCATAACGGTCCAAAGCGCCATAGGTAAAAAAGAACTGGAATGTATTATCCGGATTTAATTTAAAACCCGAAGCAGTTTCTTTTACCCGTTGGAGGTAATAAACCCCAACTATTTTTTCTTTTGACGGGAATGCCATTGCAACTAAGATACATTATTATTTCGCCCATTAGCCTCATATCATTTCCCTTTACTATTCATCCTCTGTCACCCTCGCTGGTAATAATCAATAGTCCATAAGAGGATTTCTGCTTAGCTTTCTATCCTAAAACTAACAGTATGAAAAAAACAGGTTTTATCTGCGTGCTTTTCGCATTGATAAGTATTTCGTGTTTATCACAATTGACCACACCGCCCGATGGCGGCAATAAGAAAGCGATCGTTGGTGAACGCATCGGTATTACAGATGTTACTATTCATTACGACAGACCGGGCGTAAAAGGTCGTGAAGGGAAAATATGGGGGCAGTTGGTTCATACCGGTTATGCCGATCTTGGTTTTGGCACAAGTAAACAAGCTCCGTGGAGAGCAGGTTCTAATGAAAATACGACGATTGAATTCTCTTCTGATGTCATGATCGAAGGACAACCATTGTCTGCCGGTAAATACGGGTTCTTTATTGCTTATGATCCCAACGAATGCACATTGATCTTTTCAAAAAATAATACAAGCTGGGGAAGTTTTTTTTATAAACCAGAGGAAGACGCATTGCGTGTAAAAGTAAAACCTGTTGCCACGGACAAAAATGTGGAATGGCTTAAATATGAGTTCATGAATGAAACAGAAAACGCCGCAACTGTTGCTTTGCTATGGGAAAAATTGATGATCCCATTTAAAGTAGAAGTTGACCTGAATAAATTACAATTGGAATCGTTCCGCAGAGAACTTAGAGGTGAAAGAAGTTTTAGTCCGGGATGGCAGTCATTTCAGCAAGCGGCAAGATTTACCGCCGATAAAAATATAGATCTTGAGGAAGGGCTGCAATGGGCCGACCATGCGATCAACGATCAGTTTGTAGGCGACGCAAATTTTGTCACTCTTTCAACGAAAGCGGATATACTTGCAAAGCTTGGACGTAATGCCGAAGCTGATACCCTCATGAAAAAAGCTGTGCCTCTTGGTAATATGGGTCAAATACATCAGTATGGCAGGCAGTTGCTGGCACAAAAGAAAAGTAAAGAAGCGCTGGAAGTATTCAAAATGAATTTCCAAAAGAACCCTGATCAATTCACTACGCTGGTGGGACTAACAAGAGGTTATTCAGCTAATGTTGATTATAAGAACGCGTTAAAGTATGCGAATCTTGCATTAACAAAAGCGCCGGGTCAGCAGGCAAAGACACAAGTGGAAGGAATGATACAAAAATTGAAAGATGGTAAGGATGTGAATTAGAAAACCGAATTATAAAATTCGAAATCCGAAAGACCTCCTGGCAACAGAACGGCTCTTTCGGATTTCGTGCTTACTGATCCTTTATTCTTTAATTGCATCCAAGCAATTCACAAAGTTTTGATTCAAGATCAGGGCCACGCAAGTTCTTGGCCACGATCTTTCCTTCCGGATCTACCAGGAAATTTTGCGGAATACTTTGCACCCTGTATTTAACAGCTACGGCATTACTCCATTGTTGCAGATCGCTGACATGTGTCCAGGTCAGATTATCTGCATGAATAGCTTGCAGCCATCTTGCTTTTTGTCCCGGCCCATCAAGCGAAACACCGAGCACCGTAAATTTCTTGTCTTTGAATTTTTTATAATTATAAACAACATTGGGATTTTCCTGGCGGCAGGGTCCGCACCAGCTAGCCCAAAAATCCACTAATACATATTTACCGCGAAAAGACGAAAGGGAAACCGGAACGCCAGATGTATCAGTTTGTGTAAAATCCATTGCCGGGCTTCCGACTGCAAGGAACTTTGTTTCATTGATCTGTTCTTTCAGATATTTTCCATAAGAATTATTAACCGCCTCCGGCTTTAATGAATTGTATCTTTTTTCAGTCTGCAAAATATCATCCGTGAGAGTAATCGTTATTGCCAGTAAAAAAGTTGAGACAGGCGATTCTTTATGGGCTTTTATAAAAAGATCGATCTCTTTTTGTGCTTCCTCCCGTGTGCTATTAAATACTTGTTCAAGGCTGTCATTTTTTGCATACCGCATCTGTTGCCCGACGTTATTCAGTTTTTCAAACAAAGGGCTGAATTTTTTCTGAAAAGCATCAAAAGTGTTGTAAGTCGGGGAACCTGTTACTTTCAAATTTTTAAGGTCATTCACATTTGCTGAAATAGTTGCTTTGGAATTATCGAGAAAAAGGGCGGCTTTTTTATTGTCATCCAAGTTAAGCATGACCAGCATAGGCTCTTTAAGTTTTCCTTTTAAAACGAAACCATCTTTTTTTACTATTGCCTTAGCAATCGTGTCACTGGCATTATTTACATCTGTAAGCGATACGACAGATTGCTCTTTGAGCCCGATAATTTTTCCGGAAAGAGAAAAGGTATTTTGAGCGGCAACCAGCAGAGGGCTAAAAGCAATAAACACAAGAAATCTTTTCATCAATGGCTTTTTTAATAATGTATGAACAAAGATAATTTCTTTTTCTGTGGATTCCTTGCTAAGCATCAGGCTAAGATGCCTTCTATAAATCGTTTAACAGATTTTTCTATTGAAGTGCTCGTTTCCAATGCCTTAATAAAGGCTGTCCCGATGATGGCGCCGTTGGCATACTTACAGGCCTCATTAAAGCTTTGCTTATCTTTTATGCCAAACCCTACTAGTACAGGGTTCTTCAGATTTAAAGCCTTTAGTCTTTGCAGGTAAGTATTTACGTTGATCATGTTTTTATTGCTCCCTGTAGTGGAAGACGATGATACTGCATACAGGAAACCGCTGCTTAGTTGATCTAATTTCTTTATTCTTTCATCCGATGTTTCTGGTGTGACCAAAAAAATAAAATCAAGTCCGTATTTTTTAATGATAGCGCCATATTCTGTTTCAAATTCATACATCGGGAGGTCGGGTAATATCAAACCATCTATTCCAATCTCTGCAGCGTCAGCACAAAATCTTTCAAATCCATATTGAAGAATGGGGTTCATATATCCCATTAGCAAAACCGGCAATGAAATTTCTTTTCTAAAATCTTTCAATTGCTCAAATAGCTTTTTTATCGTCATCCCATTTGCCAAAGCAATGGAACCGCTGTGTTGAATGACAGGACCATCGGCAAGCGGATCGCTGTATGGCATCCCGATCTCGATCATATGAGTGCCGGCATCCTGCAATGCGCTCATTACTTTAATAGTGTCACCAGGTTCAGGATAACCTGCCGTACAATAAATATTGAGAACTCCATTGGACTTTTGCCGAAATAGCTTCTCTATCCTGCTCATGGCTCAACCGCTTTCATGTGAATAGTATCGCCATCGAGGATCAATAAACTATAACGGGGATAAGCGTCAAGATCGATCGTTAACTTATATAATGCCTGGTTAGAGTTCTTTCTTTCAAACTGCAGGACGACTGTCGTATCATTCACTTGTTTAGAAGTGAGCTGTTCTTCTTTAAAATCTGCATCAAGACAACGCTGCAATTCGAAACGCTCTCCATTCAGATTTGAATTCATGCTGAAATTCGTGTTCATATCATTACAATCATCGGACACTTTTTCAAAACTCAGATCGTGTTTGACGAAAGGCTTTGTTTTGCAGCCAACAAAAACTGTTGCAAGTACAGCTATCAAAATTATTTTCATTTGTTATGATTTTACTTTTTATCCATCGCTTTCATATAAGTAGCGAGATCTTTATCTCCCCTGCCGCTAAGACAGACGATCACAATATTATTTTTTTTAAACCCACTTATTTTTAAAGCATGCAATGCATGTGCGCTTTCCAATGCAGGAATAATTCCTTCCAGTTTAGCTAACTCAAATGCCGCTTCTAAAGCTTCATCATCAGTTGCGCTTAAAAAAGCAGCACGACCACTTTTGAATAAATGTGCATGCAATGGCCCAATGCCCGGATAATCCAAACCTGCTGAAATACTATGTGGCTCGATCACCTGTCCATCTTCTGTCTGCATCACCAGACTTTTGCTGCCATGCAATATACCCGGCTTACCCAATTGAGTTGTCGCGGCACTTTTACCGCTATTAATACCAAGTCCAGCAGCTTCTACTGCGATCAGTTGGACATTTTCATCATCGAGGAAATGATAAAATGCACCCGCTGCATTACTGCCACCACCAACACAGGCAATGACGTGGGTTGGTAACGTATGCATCTGGGCGCTCTTCGGCAAGCTCAGAGTGACGACGGCCTGATGCATATCAAGCTTTTCTTTCACTTGCCATTTCATCTCTTCACTGATCACACTTTGAAATCGTGCCACCATATCCGGATAAGGATGTGGCCCAACCACCGAACCTATTATATAATGTGTGTCGTTAGGATGATTGATCCAGTCGCGGATAGCTTCATTGGTAGCATCTTTTAATGTCTTGCTTCCGCTTGTGGCAGGAATTACTGTTGCTCCCAGCATTTTCATTCTTGCAACATTCGGCGCCTGGCGTTCGATATCTTTTTCCCCCATATACACAATGCACTCTACACCCTTCAAGGCACAGACTGTTGCTGTTGCTACACCATGCTGCCCCGCACCTGTTTCGGCAATAATTCGTTTTTTACCTAAACGTTCTGCCAATAAAATTTGTCCAATCGTATTGTTGATCTTATGTGCACCGGTATGACAAAGGTCTTCGCGTTTTAAGTAAATATTCGTTTTATACTTATCACTTAATCTCTTTGCATGATATAGAGGTGTAGGCCTGCCTGCATAATCTTTTAATAATTCATGAAACTCTTTCTGAAAACTATCTTCATTAATTATATCCAGGTACTTTGTCCGCAACTCTTCTACATTGCGGTGAAGCATTTCGGGAATGTAAGCACCGCCGAAGGAACCGTAGTAGCCCTGGTCATTGGGAAGCCCCCTCCAAACCTCCCCCGTAAGGGGAGGCTTCAAGTCGTTAATAGTTGTTGATTTCATTTTTTTAAAATTATAACATTGGCTTCAGATCATCTTCAGTGGCTTCACGGATACTCAACATACACTTTAACTTTTAACTTTCAACTCTTAACTTTTCAAACTTGTTACAAAATTTTTTACTTTATCCATGTCCTTTACTCCTGCTGATACTTCAAACCTGCTGTTGATGTCAATGGCAAATAATTTTTTCGCTACCGACTCTTTTGCAAATTCATTTAACTTTTCAACATCGCCAGGCTCAATGCCTCCACTCAGGTAAAACAGTTTATCAATTGTTGCAAGTTTCAGAATATTCCAATCAAATTTTTTTCCGGTACCGCCATAACCGGCGCCAAGTGTATCGAACATATACATGTCGGTAGAATCATGATAAGACTTTGCCATCCATTCTATCGGATCGTTATCAGAAAGCCGGAAGGCTTTTATAACCGTAATATAATTTGCCACCTTTTCACAAAAGACCGGTGATTCATCGCCATGCAATTGAACCATATCAAGCCGGTAATCTTCCACCGTTTTCATCAGGTCGTCATAAGGCATATTGACAAACACACCGACTTTGGCGATCCTGCCTTTTATCTGTTTCATTTTTTCCGGCGATATTTTATTTCCTATGTACCTCGGCGACTTAGGATAAAAAATAAAACCGGCAAGATCAACTCCCATTTCATCAAGAGCCATTACCTGTTCAGGTAAAGTCATTCCGCATACTTTAACTCGCATGAGCCTTTGCTTTTAGTTTATTTACAAAATCAGCAAAAGCAATCGCCGGATCAGGTTCCTTCATAAACGCCTCACCAATGAGAAATCCCTTGAAACCTGCTTTTTTTAAAGTTACAATTGTTTCCACATCATTGATGCCGCTTTCCGCTACCGCAATCTTATCGTCAGAAATTTTATTGATAAGCTGCAACGATATATTGACATCAACTTTGAATGTTTTCAGATCCCTGTTATTGACTCCAACCATATCTACTTCTTCGCAGATATGATCCAATTCGTGCTCATTGTGTATCTCCAGCAATATTTCTAGCCCGATCTTCTTTGCAAAAGCGGCATAGCGTTTTGTCCGTGCAGGCGAAAGACAGGCAGCAATGAGCAGTATTACATCCGCGCCTATGGCTTTAGCTTGTATGATTTGATACTCATCAATGATAAAATCTTTTCTCAATATTGGTATATTGTTAACTCTTGCCTGTCTTATATCATCAATTGATCCGCCGAAAAAAGCCTTGTCAGTTAAAACAGACAACCCGGATGCACCGTGCATCGAGTAAGCCCTTGTTATTTCTTCACTTGATACTTTATCATTTATTATACCTCGTGAAGGTGATTTTCTTTTGAACTCTGCAATGATGCCTGTTTTATCTTGATCCTGTAAAGAAGAATATAGCGATAATGTATTTCTTTGAAACAGGGGCAGCTTCTCCCATTCTGACACAGGTGTCTCTGATTTTTCAAATTCAACCTGCCGCTCCTTAACGGCCACTATTTCTTCCAATATATTCTTCACTGTAAGCTGATTAATTTCTGTAAGCAATCATTTGCTTTGTCGCTCTCCAGGCTTTTCACCGCATCGTTATAGGCATCGTCATAAGTTTTATACTTTCCTGTGCAGTTCAAAGCCATGGCTGCGTTAGCGAGCACAACCGCATTCTGTGCCCATGTACCTTCTCCCGTCAGAATTTTTGAAAAGATCTTAGCGGCCTCCTCAACTGAACTTCCTCCTGAAATATCTTCCGGTGAGACCATTCTTTTCCCCAACTGCTCCGGCGTCATGATCTTTTCCCCTTCATTGGTAATAACCTTTGTATCATTGGTCAATGATATCTCATCATAACCATCAAGGCTATGTATAATAGTAAAAGCTTTTTCCGTCAGTTGTAATAAATAATTATATACTCTTGCCATTTCTAAATTATAAACACCAACCAGTTGATATTTCGGGGTCGCCGGATTTACCATCGGCCCAAGCATATTAAAGAATGTCCGCATCGCAAGATTCTTCCTGATCGGGCCGACTGTTTTTAATGCCGGGTGAAACATAGGGGCATGTAAAAAACAGATACCCGCCTCTTCCACTTCTCTTTTCAATTTATCATTCTCATTTTTAAATTTGTATCCCAGTTGTTCCATTACATTACTTGCGCCACTTACGGATGAGGCGCCATAATTTCCATGTTTCGCTACTTTTTGTCCTGTCCCTGCGACAATAAAACAAGCCAACGTGGAAATATTAAAAGTATTCTTGCCATCACCACCGGTACCAACAATATCCATTGTATCAAATCCATTCAGATCAACTTTTACACACAACTCCAATAACGCATCCTGGAAACCCTGCAACTCTTCAATGGTGATGCTGCGCATAAGATAGACGGTCATGAAAGCCGTAACCTCGTGTTCATTGTAAACTCCTTTACCGATGTTGACCAGCACTTCTTTCGCCTTTTGTCTTGAAAGAGTTTTGTGTTCAAACAGATATTGTAAAATTTTTTTCATTACCGTTTAATTAACAGCTGAGTCGCAAAGGCGCAGAGTAATGTTCTCAGCGCCTCCGCGCCTTTGCGGTCAAGACTTCAACCAATTTCTTAAAATATCCTCCCCCTTCGGAGTCAGCACGCTCTCCGGATGAAACTGCACTCCCTGCACATCATATTTTTTATGTTGCAGTCCCATTATATAATTATTATCATCTCTCGCTGTTACTTCCAGATCTTTCGGAAAACTTTCTTCTGAAACGATCCAGCTATGATACCGGCCAACTTCTATATGATCAGGCAAACCATCAAACAATCTGCACGCTGCAATCTGCAATCTGCAATCCGTCGCTACACCATGATACACCGTCTCAAGATTCACCAGACTTCCTCCAAATGCCTCACCAATTGCCTGGTGACCTAAACAAACCCCAAGAATAGACTTAGAAGAAGCATACTCTTTTATTAATGGCAGCAGCATCCCCGCCTCTTCAGGAATACCAGGTCCCGGCGATAAGATGATCTTATCATACTCCTGCACTTTTTCCATCGGTATCTGGTCGTTACGATATACATCCACTTTCTCATGCGTTATCTTTTCAACCAGGTGAACGAGGTTGTAAGTGAATGAATCGTAATTATCGAAAACAAGTATTTTCATGCCCCTATCCCCTGAAGGGGTATTTGAGTTTTAAAGATTAAAAGTGTTTTCATTTTACAAGACTTCCATAAGTCTCCTTTGTCATTGCGAGCTCAGCAAAGCAAAGGGAGATTTAGAGAGCCTCAGCCATTTCAATCGCTCTCTTTAATGCTCCCAGTTTATTATTCACTTCCTGTAATTCACTTTCCGGTTTTGACGCGGCAACTATTCCTGCTCCTGCCTGGCATATCAGTGTATTATTTGTGCTCAAAAAAGTCCTGATCATGATCGCATGATTGCAACTGCCATCAAATCCTACAAAGCCGATAGCACCACCATAATAACTTCTTGCCGTCGGTTCATATTCATTGATCAGTTGCATGGCTTTGATCTTAGGTGCGCCACTTAATGTTCCTGCCGGAAAAGTTTTTGCCAGCAATTCAAAGACATTGCTGTCCTTTCTCACTTTGCCCGTCACTTCGCTGACCATGTGGATGACGTGAGAATAATATTGTATCTCTTTATAATTTTTCACTTCCACATTATCGCAAACCCGGCTAAGATCATTTCGTGCAAGATCAACCAACATCACATGCTCTGCATTCTCTTTTTTATCCGTCAATAATAATTGTGCCGCTTCATGGTCCACTTCATCATTACCGGTACGCCGGAACGTGCCTGCAATGGGATGAACAACAGCTTTTCCGTTTTTAATAATCAACTGTGCCTCCGGCGATGATCCCATCAATTTGTAATCACCATAATCAAAGAAAAATAGGTAAGGCGATGGATTGATATTTCTCAATGCACGATACACATTAAACTCATCACCAATAAATCCCTGTTCAAACCTTCGACTCAATACGATCTGGAAAACATCGCCGCGGTGACAACTTTGAATTCCTTTTCTCACCATGTCTTTGTAAAAATCATCCGTCATGTTGGAGGTCTCCGCTCCTTTTGTTTTAAAAGGATAAACAGGAACGTCTTTACTGTAGATCAAAGATTCAACTGCCTCCAATTCACTTTCCAGCCCTTTAATGACATTCTCACAGATGATCATTTCATCTTTGAAATGATTTATCGCTATGACATACTGGTATAAACGGTATCGCATCAGGGGAATAGCCCCCTCCTTGCTTCGCTCTGCTCGCAATGACGGGGTTTGATTTAGAGTAAGATTTTCAAAAAACTGAACGGCATCATACGTTGTATAGCCAAACAGGCCCTGCGCAAAGGAACCGGCCCCCTCCAAACCCTGCCCGTCCGGCAGGCGAGCTCCCCGCAAGGGGGAGGCTTTACTGACCTCAAACCTGTTCAAAAAATCCGACAGCATTTGTGGAACGTCAGATAGTTTTGATATTTCTATTCTTTCCGGTTTTTGCGCCGGTAATTTAAACTCAATACTTTTCGCAGAACTTATTTCAATGCCGCCAATTGCATTGATACAAATAAAAGAATAACTATTCTCCGCTGCATGATGATCGGTGCTTTCAAGAAGTATTGTATCGCGAAAACGATCACGCAGCCGCAGGTAAATACCGACGGGTGTGAACACATCTGCCAAGAGCCTTTTACAGTTTGTATCAATCTTAATTTTTTTCATAAACTTTTTGATCCTGCAACCCTTACAGGCAAATACAGGGTCTTAGTGTCAATAAACAAAAAACCCCGGTATCGCCGGGGTTCTGAATATGTTTAAATAAACAAGTAACAGCATTATATCACCCCAATAGAGTTTGAATGCCACCACCATTGAATATTTGTTTTTATTTTTTTCATTGAAACACAAATATAAAAGCAAAATCAATATGAGCAAATTCTTTTTACATTTATACCATGATGAACCGGTCTTTAATCTATTTCCTGTTACTATTTCCTTTTTATATAAAAGCGCAGAACCCGGACACCACCATTCACAAAGTTCATATCGGGTTTGAATACAGTAAAGATATTTTCCCAGTCGCATGGACAGAAGCGCCGGTCAGTGCTTCAGGGGAAGAAATAGAGGCTGGTGAAATAGCACGAAGTAAAAAGATAATTGCAAAAGCTCTGAGCAAGTATCCTGAAATAATCCTGGAATACAATCTTAAATCTGTGTATTTCCTGAAAGAAATGAGTTTCTATAACGTCGGATACGGCGGAACAAATTATACTGATATAGTTTATTTGACCAACCGGGGAATTACATTGGGATATACAGACAAGTATCTCGAACAGACCTTTCATCATGAATTCTCAAGTATTCTCTTCAGGAATTACCCGGCATTCCTTGACACTAACGCATGGAAAGGAGCCAATGCTCCCGGATTTATTTATAACGATCCTGAAAACGGCGTCGGCGCTATCAGGAATAATCAATCTTCACAAAATCTTGATACGTTATTTTATTTGCAGGGAGTGCTAACGCAGTACGGTGGATCAAGTATTGAAAACGATGTGAATACTTTTGCACAGAATCTTTTTTGCCCTGAAAAAAATTTCTGGAACTATGTTGATCGTTTTCCGCGAATAAGAAAAAAGGTAACCCTCCTGATCAATTTTTATAACCAGATCAGTGCTGATTATACAGAAGCTTATTTCAGAAAAATGGATAAACCATAAACACTATGCTGATTCAAAACAAAAAAGTCGGGACCAAGGGGATGTTCTTTGTAGAAACCGAAGGGAATATCCTGGCAGAAATGGTTTACTCAATGCCAAACCCAAACAAAATGATCATCGAGCATACAGAAGTAAGTGATGAACTGAAGGGACAGAATGTAGGTTATCAACTAGTGCATACCGCGGTTGAATATGCAAGGGCTCACAATATCAGCATCGTCCCTCTTTGTCCTTTTGCAAATGCTGTGTTTAAAAAGAAACCGGAATATGCAGATGTGCTTTACAAATCATAATTGACCATGAAAAAATATTTATTCTTTATATGTTCGTTATTGCTGTTGTGTGTTTGCCATGCACAACAATCCGATAAATACATTTTGTTGAAACCCGATCGTGTTTTCGATGGTGAACAAATGCAGACTGGTTGGATAGTACTGGTAAAAAATGATTCTATCATCGCTGCGGGCAGCATGACATTCAAATTACCGGCCGGCACACAGGTGATCGAATTAAAGGGAATGGCATTGCTACCAGGATTGATCGAAGGCCATTCGCATTTATTCCTTCATCCCTATAACGAAACAAAATGGGAAGACCAGGTATTAAAAGAATCAAGAGCGGAAAGAACGGCCCGCGCTGTCAATCATGCAAAAGCAACATTGATGGCAGGTTTCACTACAGTCAGAGATCTTGGAACGGAAGGCTCGATGTATGATGATGTCGGATTAAAGAAAGCTATAGAAAAAGGAGTGATACCCGGACCGCGAATGATCGTTGCTACCAGGGCAATAGTTGCCAAAGGAACCTATGCGCCCAAAAGTGTATCACCGGATGTTAGCTATCCCCAGGGCGCGGAAGAAGCAGGCAACGCTGATGAACTGGCAAGTGTCATTCGTTCACAAATGTCGCATGGCGCTGACTTAATAAAAATATACGCAGATTACCGGTATAGCCCCACGGGAGATGCTGTCCCGGCTTTTACTGAAGATGAATTAAAATTAGCTGCTCTCATCTCCAAAAGCAGCGAAAGAAAAATTGCAGCGCATGCTACTACTCCTGAAGGCATGACAAGGGCGATCAACGCCGGTTTTACTACCATTGAGCACGGAGATAATGGAACAGAAGATGTTTTTAGACTGATGAAAGATAAAAATGTTGCATTATGCCCTACGCTTGCTGCCAGCGAAGCATACGAACAATATGCAGGTTGGAGAAAAGGAATTGATCCCGACCCTGAACGCATCATTAGTAAAAAGAAAAGTTTCGCCGCAGCGTTAAAAGCAGGCGTTACTATTTGCATGGGTGGCGATGTAGGTGTGTTTGCGCATGGCGATAATGCGAGAGAAATGGAACTGATGGTGGATTACGGAATGAAACCCACTGATGTTTTGCGATCAACAACTTCAATCAATGCCGATACATTTGGCTATGGCGATAAAATAGGAAGAATAAAAAAAGGATTGCTGGCTGATATTATTGCAGTGGAAGGCGATCCTTCTGCTGATATAAAAAATATCAGGAAGGTGAAGTTGGTGATGAAGGGTGGGGTGATTTATGAGCAATAAAATTTGGAACAAAGCTTGCTTCAATCGAGGAGCCAGATTCTTTTTGTGAAATTTCGAAATTTAAACATCTAAATAGAAACCTATTTAGATGTACTTCCGTTTTTTAGCGATTTCTTTTTTGACAATCTCTATCTCTTGCCATCACATCTCTGAAAATGATCCTGCCGAACTTTATGGAAGATGGATTCTTGATAGCACATCCGGAATAGGCGGCAAGATCGTGGCAGGAGGGCCAAGAGGACACACCGAGTTTACATTACGACCAGACAAAACCTTCATATTTAAATGGAGTGATTTTGACGTATATGGCGAATATAACGGAGTATATAGATATGATAAAGCTGTTAGTACGGCGCTTCCTAGGCTTGTTTTATCCGTTTACTCAACTAAAATAAAGGATTCTATCATTAGCTCAGATAGCATGATTATTTTGAATCTGAACAATGCCATTCTAAAGACTCAAGAAAAAGAAAGTTATACCTTGTTTGACTCTATATTGGTTACACAAAACAGGATAAACGTCTATAGAAAGAGCGGTAATCCTAATTGACTATAGGAAGTAGCTGCTCAGTTAAAATAGCGCCTCACTCAAAGGCGCTGTGATTGAAACTTTTGAATAGAAATTGAATTAAATTTGGAATAAGAGCCGTGAACAAAAGCGAATTATTTGTAATCTTCCTATATGTCAAAGACTAACTTTATCCTGCCTCTTTTATCATTACTTACTATCTCATGTTCGGGATATTTTGACAGTACAAGTCTTTCAATCTTTAAAGAAAATCGTTTGAAAGAAAATGAGATATTATATTCGGCAAAACTCAGAGACATGCAGAAAGGTTATTGGACAGTTTATTTAACAAAGGACAGCAGGTTTCAAATATCGCAAGCAGATTCAATCCCTTTGAAAAAAGGAAAACAGCATTTATATGCAGGCGGCTACCAAATGAACTCAGATACGCTCACATTGAAGTTTGTAAGAGACTACCCATTACCCAACCTCGAATATGTTGCCTTGAAAGGAGATACTTTGTCTATCAAACTTTCAACTTATAAAGAAGCCTTGTCCCTAAGAGGCCGGTTCGTTAAGAAGTAAATGCGTACCACAGGCCTCAAATTGATCTGAAAGCTATTTAAATTTTAAACAAGAATTTTCGCCAACAATAACTCGTCCTTTTCCTTCCCATAGTCTCCCATATGTATATTCATAACAACTTTCTGTCACCAATACGGGCCTATGGAGAGAGGTGATATTTAGTGAGTGTCTGCATATATGATCCCTGTGATGGAACCACATAAGATTCTATGTGAAAAACTATGTTTCTATTGTGCCGAAGCCCGCCCAGACGAAGGAAGGGTGGTTCAAAATTGGTCATGGTTCAGTTATCCGGACCGTCAATTAATATTTTAATCTTTTTTCTCCCGATGGCTATCGGGATGAAAGTAAGAGACCTTCCTTCGCCTAAATTAAAATAGCGCCTCACTCAAAGGCGCTATTGACGAAAAACCAATCTGAAAAAAATATTTAATGGAATTGCGCTACCTCTGTACTGTCTTTCATCGCCACCGTCGAAGCCACACCCTGCTGCACCGTATTCTGCACGTAATCAAAATAACCAGTGCCAACAAAACTCTGATGTTTGATAGCTTTGAAACCATGTTCCTGCAAAGCAAATTCTCTTTGTTGCAATTGAGAGAAACCAGCCATGCCTTTTTCCTTATATGCTTTTGATAATTCAAACATCGAAGTATTCAATGCATGGAAGCCGGCTAACGTGATGAATTGAAATTTATATCCCAGTTCAGCTAATTCTTCACGAAAAGTTTCCATTTCCTTTTCAGTTAAATGTTTACTCCAGTTAAATGAAGGGGAACAATTATAGGCCAATAATTTTCCCGGATATTTTGCATGGATAGCTTTTGCAAATTGTCTTGCCATTTCAAGATCGGGATGAGATGTCTCCATCCAGATGATGTCAGCATACGGTGCATAAGAAAGTCCGCGGGAGATGCATTGTTCCAGTCCATTCTTCACCGTATAAAATCCTTCTGAAGTTCTTTCGCCTGTCAGGAATTTATGATCTCTTTCATCAATATCTGACGTGATAAGGGTAGCGGCTTCAGCATCGGTGCGTGCAATGATAAGCGCCGGCACACCCATCACGTCGGCGGCCAATCTTGCAGCGATTAATTTATTCACGGCTTCCTGTGTCGGCACCAAAACCTTTCCCCCGAGATGACCGCATTTTTTTGCAGATGATAACTGATCTTCGAAATGAACAGCGGCTGCACCCGCTTCTATCATCGCTTTCATTAATTCAAATGCATTCAGGTTGCCGCCAAATCCCGCTTCAGCATCGGCAATGATCGGCGCCATCCAATCTTTTGTATTATCACCGCTGACGGAATCAATTTGCTCCGCTCTCAACAAGGCATTATTGATACGCTTTACAACTTCCGGTACAGAATTGACAGGATAAAGTGATTGATCAGGGTACATCGTTCCTGAAAGGTTAGCATCGGCCGCTACCTGCCAACCGCTGAGATAAATTGCTTCCAGTCCTGCTGCTATTTCCTGTACGGCCTGGTTGCCGGTCAAAGCACCAAGAGCTGCAACATAATTTTGCGAGTTTAATTTTTTCCAAAGCTTCTCGGCGCCCATTCTTGCCAATGTATATTCGATCTCCACCTTACTGCGTAAGCGAAGAACCTCTTCAGCCGTGTACGGACGTTTGATACATTTCCATCTGGGGTTGGTTTGCCAGTCAATAAATAATTGCGTGGCCTTTGAGTGTGTGGTCATGGTGACAGTTTTAAAGTTGTTGATTGCGGCTCGTGAATGGTGAGTGGTGAGAGGTGAATGGGTTTACCATTCGAACGGTTCTATTGACCATTGACCACTCACCACTCACGCCTATCCGGCCAATTCTTTTTCTATATTTATATAAATTGATGAAGTCGTTTGTTCATTCCTCTCATCTTCTTCGCAGATCTTCTTCTCATCATTCGAAAGAATAAGATCATAAGCGGGCAGGGTGAGAAAATCTTCCCATTTATCCTGCACTACGAGTTTATTGAAAATGCAGATCGCTTGAGTGAATTTACCTTCCTGGTAGGCTTTGCTGCCAACAGCATGCTGTATCTTTTCTATTTCATCATCCCGCAGATCTTCATACAACGACTGTGTTATTGATCTGCCATCATCTAGTTTTGATTTGTTCTGCAGCCATTGCCAAACCTGTGTCCTGCATATCTCTGCAGTGGCAGCATCTTCCATTAAGTTATAAAGTGCAGCAGCGCCATTACCACGCAACCAGCTTTCCAGGTAAAGAATGCCAACATTAATATTATGTCGCAAACCTTGTTCTGTGATAGTTCCTCCAGGAAGCTGCAACAATTCGTTTTCTGTGCAACTGAAATCTTCACGCTTTACATGAAGCTGGTTCGGCGTTTTCATATAAGCATCAAATATTTGTTTCGCTAATGGAACCAGGCCGGGATGCGCTACCCATGTACCATCGTGTCCGTCTTTAACTTCACGAAGTTTATCAGCTCTTACTTTTGCCATCGCTACGGCATTCTCTTCTTCATTTCCTTTAACAGGAATTTGCGCTGCCATTCCACCCATAGCATGTGCGCCACGTTTATGGCAGGTCTGAATGACCAATTGTGTGTAGGCTCTCATAAATGGCACTGTCATCGTCACCTGTGAACGATCGGGAAATATCTGACCGGGAATATTTCTGAATTTTTTAATAAAAGAAAAGATATAATCCCATCTTCCGCAATTGAGACCGGCAGAGTGATCTCTTAACTCCCACAGAATTTCATTTAATTGAAATGATGCAAGAATCGTTTCTACCAGTACGGTGGCTTTGACGCTTCCATAGGGTACGCCACAATAGTTCTGGGAGAATACGAATACATCATCCCAGAGTCTCGCTTCTTTATAGCTTTCAATTTTGGGTAAATAGAAATAGGGGCCAGAGCCCTTTTTCAATAAATTTTTTGCATTGTGAAAAAAGTAGAGTCCGAAATCCAGCAGGCCGCCACTAATGGGTTCGCCATCTATTTCAATATGCTTTTCTTCGAGATGCCAGCCACGTGGACGAACAAATAGTGTAGCGACCTTTTCATTCAGATTATATTCTTTTCCATTTTCATTGGTAAATGATATAGTTCCATTGATCGCATCACGAAGGTTGATCTGCCCGCCGATCACATTATCCCAGTTGGGTGCATTACTATCCTCGAAGTCGGCCATAAAAATATTAGCGCCGGAGTTCAGTGCATTGATGATCATCTTACGATCAACCGGGCCCGTTATTTCCACACGACGATCTCTCAGATCTTCGGGAACAGGCGATATCAGCCACTGGCTATCCCTTATCACCGCTGTTTCAGGCATGAAACCGGGTTTCCATCCTTTGTCAATTTTTTGCTGCACCACTTCTCTTTCTTTCAATAAGTTTTTACGATGGGGATCGAACCGTAGGTGCAAGGCACGGATAAAATGCAAAGCTTCTGCTGTCAGTATCTCTTTGTAAGCTGCAAGGAATGGTCCTTTGATCTCCATTCCATCGGGAGTGACATAACGTGTAGCCGGGTGGGTGATAATAGATGCCATAATGAAATATTTTTTGCAAAATAAGTATTATTCGTGAAAAGCGAAATTTTCGCTAAAAAATATTTTTTCGTAATTCTACGACATTTAGCTATTTTGGCTGCATGATGACAGATAATGATAGTGTCCGCCTCATCTTCGGTCTCAAGGTGAAAGCGTTACGCCAGGAGAAAAGCCTTTCTTACCAGCAGCTTGCAGAAAAGACCGGCATGTCCCTTTCATATGTACATGATATAGAGACAGGCAAAAAATTTCCAAAGGCCGATAAGATATTATCATTGGCCAAGGCGTTGGGAGTTGATTACGATTATCTTGTTTCGTTAAGAGCCAGTAAAAAACTGCAACCCATCATTGATCTGATCAATTCTGATTTCATCAATGCTATTCCGTGGGAACATTTTGGATTGACGCCTGCTGCTATGCTCGATCTGTTTTCCAACACACCCGATAAGGTAACTGCATTCATTAGCACGCTACTTAAGATCTCACGCAGCTATCAATTATCCAAAGAAAGTTTTTATAACGCCGCGCTCCGCTCTTACCAGGACCTGCAGGATAATTATTTTGAAGACATTGAAGATGCAGTTCGCCGTTTCAGAAAAGAATATAAATGGAAAGAAGTTTTGCCGCTTGAGATCGCCACACTTGAATCCACTTTGCAAAAGATGGATGTTACGATCAACCATAAGCGGATGAACTCAATGGAAGCATTGAATGATCTTCGCTCCTACTACTCGGCAACTAGTAAAACTCTTTTTATTAATAAAGCGTTCAGTTCGGCACAGGAAAAATTCCTGATGGCCCGTGAGATCGCTTTTCATTATCTCGGTATCACTGACAGGCCATACGAAACGATCATACAACACAGTGATTCCTTTGATATGTTGTTGAATAATTTTAAAGCTTCTTATTTCGCTGTCGCATTGTTGATGCCGGAAGAAAATTTTACGGAAGATGTAAAGCGTATCGTGATGCAACCGAAGTGGAACGATAAAGCGTGGCTTGATCTCTGTACCAAATATGATGTGACACCGGAAATGATGATGCAGCGGCTCACCAATATTTTGCCCAGGCATTTCAGCATTGATCAACTTTTCTTTTTGCGGCTCTCAGGTGATGTGGCAAAAGACGAATACGAGATTACAAAAGAACTTCACCTTTCTCAACTGCATAATCCCTACGCCAATGCCATGCATGAACATTATTGCCGTCGCTGGGTTTCTATCAATTCCATTAAACATATCGCTGAACAGGTAGCTAAGAAAAAATACAAACAGCCGGTTGTTGAAGCGCAGATATCGCAGTACTGGCAGACACATAACCGCTATCTCTGTATATCCATTGCTAAACCTGCCGCCAAAGGAAGCAATGAAATAGTAAGTGTCACGATCGGGCTTATGATAGATCAGAAACTTTTACAAACGATGCCATTTGTAAACGATACTTCTATTCCTGTAAGAACTGTTCACACCACCTGTGAACGTTGTGGCATTATGGATTGCAAAGAAAGAGCTGTGCCTCCCGTTGAAATATTAAAAGAACAACAACAGGAAAAGATCAATAAAGCATTGGCGATATTAGAAGCCCCCTAAATTCCCCGAAGGGGACTTAAGAACTTTCACAAAGCAGGTTTATTTGTAATTCTAAAACAAATCTTCACTCCTTCCCTTTGGGAAGGCGAATTTGGGAAGGATTCAGCCAAAATGATATCGGGTTGGACTTGGTTTCTTAACTTCCCGTTCCTAAAAACTACGCTTATGACAGTCCATCGTTTTTTATTCATCGTTCTTGTCTTTTCTTTTGTCAGTGTATCTATTCATGCACAGGATGACGCCTCTTACAAAACACCTCCGAAAGATATTTCTGATATGCTGCTGGCAAAGCCCACACCCAATGTCAGTATTGATGATAAGGGAGAATGGATGCTATTCAGTGAGTACAGTTTGTATCCATCCGTTGAAGAAATGGCAAGACCGGAATTAAAGATCGCGGGCCTGCGTATCAATCCTGCAAACTATGCACCGAGCCGCCAGAACTACATCAACAATTTTTATTTGAAAAATATATCCACGGGTAAAGAATATAAGATCACCGGGCTGCCATCTCCTCTATTTGCTGCGAGTGTAAACTGGAGCCCGAATGATAAGAAGATCGCCTTTACACAAATAACCCGTGACCGGGTTGATCTGTATGTGATAGATATTACAACACAAAAAGCAATGAAGATAAATAAGATCGCATTGAATGCTGTGATCGGTAGCGGGTATCAATGGTATGATGATAATACATTATTATATAGAGCTACTTTGAAACCCGCAACAGCCGCTCCGCCAAAACCAATGATGCCAAAGGGGCCAACCGTGCAGGAAAACTATGGTAAGGCCTCTCCGCGGCCCACTTTCCAGGACCTGATCAAAAGTCCTTATGATGAGCAGTTATTTGAATTTTATGCGACAAGTCAACTGATAAAAAATACTAATGGCATTGAAATGAAGATCGGTCAACCTGCTATTTATATTTCTACCAATGTTTCGCCTGATCAAAAATATTTAATCACACGCACACTGAAAAAACCTTTTTCATATACAGTGCCTGCGTTTGGATTTCCTTCCGTCGTTGCTATTACCGACATGAATGGGAAGTTAGTAAAACAGTTAGCCGATCTGCCTTCTTCTGAAACAGCCCCAAGTGGAAATGATAATGTACAAAATGTGGCACGTGGCTTTGATTGGAGAGATGATGAACCTGCGACCGTCACCTGGTCAATGCCATTGGACAGTGGGCTGATCAAAAAGAATATGGACTATCATGATGCTGTGTATGTATTGTCTGCGCCATTTACCGGTGAGGCTAAACAAATCCTCAAAACAAAAATGCGTTACCGTGGAATTACCTGGGGCAATTCAACGCTTGCTTTGGTGTATGAAGGACTTACTGGCAAACAGAAAATACAAACCAACCGATTCAATCCTTCGACCGGCGAAATAGAAATGCTGATGGAAAGAAACACGACCGATGCTTATTCCAATCCCGGTTTTCCTGTGACTGATAAAAATAAATGGGGACGTGAAGTGATTGTGACCGTGGATAACGGAACTAAACTTTTAATGAATAATACAAGCGGCAGTTCCCCAAAGGGTGATCTTCCTTTCCTCGCAACATTTGACCTCAATACAAAAAAGACAGATATTCTCTGGCGTTGCAATGAGGATATTTTTGAGAATGTAGTCGCTGTTATTGATCCGGATAAACTCACATTGGTCACACGTCGTGAAAGCGAAAACATGGTCCCCAATTATTGGTTGAAGAATCTGAAGCTCCGTATTGCTGATCGGCAGCTTACGGGTTTTACTGATCCCTATCCGCAATTAGACGGGGTAAGCAAAGAAAAAGTAAAATACAAACGCGCCGATGGTGTTGATCTTACCGGTGATCTGTATTTGCCAAAAGGTTATGATGCCAAACGCGACGGACCTTTGCCGGTTATTCTCTGGGCCTATCCGAGAGAATTCAACTCTGCTGCGGATGCAGCGCAGATCCGCGGCAGCGAACATCGTTTTACTTTACTCAACTGGGCCTCCCCTGTTTTTTATGTTACACAGGGATATGCTGTGTTGAATAACGCCGAGATGCCGATCGTTGCAACTGACACTGCAAAAAAGCCCAATGATGATTTTATTGACCAGTTACGAATGAATGCAGAAGCTGCTATCAATAAATTAGCAGATATGGGTGTTGGTGACCGCAATCGGGTGGCCGTAGGTGGTCATAGTTATGGTGCATTTATGACAGCAAATCTTTTGGCACATACTAATTTGTTCAAAGCAGGTATTGCACGCAGCGGCGCTTATAATCGTACGCTTACTCCTTTTGGTTTTCAGAATGAAGACCGTACTTATTGGCAAGCGCCGGAACTATATAATGAGATGAGCCCATTCATGGCTGCCGATAAAATAAAAACTCCCATACTGCTGATACATGGTGAAATGGATGATAACACCGGCACTTACCCGATACAAAGTGAAAGATTGTTCAATGCTATCAAAGGACATGGCGGTACTGTAAAATTTGTAAGCCTTCCTTATGAAGCGCATGGTTATCGTGGCCGTGAAAATATTCTGACCATGCTGGCTGAACAAAATACCTGGCTGGAGAAGTATGTGAAGAATGCACCGAAGACGGAGGAGAATAAGCAGAAGGCATTTTGATGGATTGTTTGAAGTTTGAGATTCGAGGTTAAATGTTATAAAGCCAGCGGTAGAATCACGGATGATCGTTTGTTGCAGTTTACCCCGAACGAAGTGAAGGGCTCCATTCATTGTTCTGTAATTATATTCACCTTGAAACAACATATCATAGAATTTCGAGGAAAAAAGTTATTGCTCAGTCATATCCCATTTTGTTGATGGTAGCAATGCAAATAGCAGGCAACTATTTTGCAATTACTTAACTTGAATAATAAACCATGAATAGAGTAACAAGATGGAGAATTCTGTGGATACTTTTAATTTTATGGATTATCATGCATTTGTTTATGATTGTCTTCGAATTAATAAAGGGTGAGCAAAAAGACGAAAATCAAAAGAAGCGCAAAAAATTTGAAGATATGGCAACCGTCCTTCGAAAGACACACTAATACATTTAATCTTCTTCCTACTTTTTTCCTCTGCCCGGTCGTTGCCGGCATTAACGAGGCGTCACCAACGACCATATCTTTTCGACTCAGTCAGCACTAAACGAAATCTCACAACAACTCCTACGAAAAAAATTTCATTCCCAATCCATACAACAACAATTTTTTTCTTCTCCCTAAACATATTGACAAAAAAATGACTGAAACGACGTAAAAAACTTATTAACGTTTCTTAAACCAACCTACTTCACCGGGTGTCTCAGGATGCAGTATAAGTTTTGAAATGATTATTACTATCAATAGTTATTTTTTTATTGTTTTAAATTCTTAAACCCAAAAATCACGTTATGAAAACAGTAACTAAGAAAACAATGATCCTTACCCTTGCATGCTTTGCCTCGTTAAGCATACTTGCACAGGTAAATCTTGGATTAAAATCAACAACCCAGGCAGCGGCTAACGTTACAGCCAATACTGCAGCAATAACAAAAGTGAGCAGCCAGGCAACACAGGTAACAAAAATCACGGTAAATGCTACAACCACTAAAGCAACATCTGCGGTAAAAACAACCGGCGAAAAAACATCTGCTGCTGTTCACAAAACCGGGGACAAGATCAAAAACAGTGCTGATGTAAATGCAAACGCATCTGTTAACGCACAGGGCGGTACCGTTGCTTCCACTAATTCAGCAAGCAGCAGCAACCAGTCATCTGCAGATGTAAATGCAGGCGTTGATATCAATGGCAAAAAATTGTCAGACGATGCTCAGGCAAGTACGGCAAAAACAACAACAGCAGTTAAAAGCAAAACTGATGCAGCTATTGAAAAAGCCAAAGAAGTAAAAGATGAAGCGAAAGCAAACGTAAAAGCAGCCGCACAGTCAGCAGCATCCGTGAAACCAGAAACAAAAGTATCGGCTGAAACACAAAGCAGCGCTTCAGCGTCAGCCGGAAAACAATAAACCCTTATGAAACACGAATAAGAAAACTGTTTTCCCACTCCAGGGGATGTAGCAGATGACAAGTGATACATCCCCTTTTTCTTTAACATCAAATTACCCGTTATGAAAAAATCCATCTGCACCCTCAGCTTTTTGATTTACGTTGTAATATCGTTGAACGCACAGACAGTGGATAGCATTTCATCCAATGAAAAAGTTCAGTTCAAACTCGGCGCTTTCTATAACAATAACCTGAGTTATTATGGCCGCACCGACAGCCTGCACAGCAGTGGTTTTTTTCCACTGGCAGAAATATGGTTCAACAAAAACTTTTATGTGAACGCAGCACCTGTTTTTATTAATAATGCGGTCAATCATTTTGAATATGCCGGTGCTGTGGCAACGGCAGGTTACCAGGCAAAAAGTAAAAACGAAAAAATTTTTACTCATCTATACTTCACCAAACCATTTTATAAATCCGGCAGCCAACTGGTACAATCAGCATTGAAAGAGCAGTTGAGTACAATAGTCAGTTGGCAAAACAAAGATCTCAACATTACAATTGGCGCAGATATCAAACATAGCGACAACATAGATTATGGTCTTAGTGTAGGAGCAGATCACGTTTTCAGGTATGAATTTCCCGGCCAGTTCGTGCTTGTGGCTGATCCATCAGCATATATCTATGCAGGAACACAGCGGTTTTCAAAATCTTATTATGAAAAAAATAATTTTCTTCCCCTCCCCGGCACAGAGCAGGCAGTGACGAAACAGGTAAGCCGGTTGAATATTCTTTCGTATGAATTCACTGCGCCTATTATTCTTGCACATGATAAATGGCAGTTGATCGTGATCCCCGCTTATGTCATTCCACAAAACCTGATCACTGTGGCAAACCGTCCCGGTCTTTCTGAAAGAGGCGAGAAAATGTTTTATGTCACAGCGGGAGCAAAGATCATTTTCTGATGTCCAGCATGTGGAATGTCTTTTAAAAAATAACATAGCAATTACTTTCTTAATTTTTTTTCTTTCCCTATCACCTTTATTCGAATTTGTCAAGGAGCTATTTTAGTCTATAGTTTCTCTTTGTGGGAGATCTATTATCAAAAACGGAATTTTCGGTAATTGGTTTTCGCTAATTTGCAGCACTCTTCCTAACCTAATAACTCCCAGGATATGAAACGCAGAGACTTTATTACTACCGGTACTTTGGCGGCAGGTGGACTTTCAACTATATTATCGGCTTCCTGCAATTCCAATTCTTCTGAAACCCAGAAACCTTTAGCAACGGATGTTATTGCTCCCGATTTCGAATTGAATGAAGAAAACATCGAAAGTCTCAGCGGGAAAATATCTTCAGGGAAATATAGCTCGGAACAAATAACTAAACTTTATTTAGATCGCATTAACGAGATCGATAAAAAAGGGCCATCACTTAATTCAGTCATCGAACTTAATCCAGATGCACTAAGCATTGCAAGATCACTAGATGAAGAAAGAAAATCGGGTAAGGTCAGAGGTCCATTGCATGGTATCCCGATCTTAATAAAAGATAATATTAACACCGGCGATAAAATGCAAACCACTGCAGGTGCGTTGGCCATGAAAGGACATATTGCATCAAACGATGCTTTTGTAGTAAAGAAACTCAGGGAGGCAGGCGCTGTTATCATTGGTAAAACAAACCTGAGTGAATGGGCTAACTTCCGTTCCTCTCATTCCTGCTCAGGATGGAGTAGTCGCGGCGGACAGACAAAAAACCCTTACATACTTGATCATAATCCATGTGGTTCGAGTTCCGGTTCGGGTGTTGCTGTCGCCGCCAATCTTTGCGTAGTTGCTGTAGGAACGGAAACAGATGGTTCAGTTACCTGTCCTGCATCAACAAATGGCATCGTCGGACTAAAACCAACAGTAGGTTTGATAAGTCGTTCCGGCATCATTCCTATTTCTGCAACACAGGATACGGCAGGACCGATGGGAAGAACAATAAAGGATGTGGCGATATTATTAGGAGCGATGACCGGGATTGATGACGGGGATGCTGTCACAAAAGAAAGCGAAGGAAAAGTTCATCCCGATTATACAAAGTTTCTTGATACAGACGCGTTAAAAGGAAAAAGGATCGGCGTTGAGAAAAAGACACAGGGTAATAATCAATATATGCATGCCTTACAGCAGAAAGCAATTGAACTTATGAAACAACAAGGCGCTGAGATCATCGAAATAGAATACCTTGATAAAATAAATAAACTGGGCGACGCTGAGTTTTCATTGATGCAATATGAATTTAAAGATGGTCTGAACAAATATTTATCCTCCGCCAATGCACAAATGAAAACATTGAGCGATGTTATTGCATTCAACAAACAGAATGAAAATGATGCAATGCCTTATTTCAAACAGGAAACGTTGGAAAGTTCTGATAAGAAAGACGGGTTAAATAGTAAAGAGTATAAAGATGCGTTTGAGAAATGTCATATCGGATCCAAGAAGATCATTGATGATGTAATTGATCAAAACAAGTTAGATGCGATCTGTGGTCTTACGATGGGACCGGCCTGCAGCATTGATGTTATCTATGGCGATCGCTGGGGTGATGTATTTCTTACAATGCCGGCGGCGGTCACGGGTTACCCGCATATATCTGTTCCGTGTGGAACGGTATATGCGCTTCCGGTTGGCTTATCTTTTTTCGGACCGGCGTACAGTGAAGCATTGCTGATCGGAATCGGCTATGCGTATGAACAGGCTTCGAAGAACCGGATTGAGCCAAAATTTAAGAAAGCATTTCTTTCCTGACCTTCGCTAAAGGATAAATAAATGAAAATAAAAGCAATTCTTACAGGCGCTACGGGCATGGTCGGCGAAGGCGTATTGCATGAATGTTTGCAGCATGATGATGTGGAAGAAGTATTGGTGGTTGGCAGAAAGTCCTGCGGCATCAGTCATCCGAAACTAAAAGAGATCATCCATTCCGATTTTTATTATTTAGCTTCTATCGAAAATCAATTGAGCGGGTATAACGCTTGCTTTTTTTGTCTTGGTGTGTCATCCGTGGGAATGAAAGAGGCTGAGTATTATAAATTGACTTATTTATTAACGATGAACTTTGCCACTACACTTGCCAATCGTAACCGGGGCATGACATTCTGTTACATCTCGGGTGCCCATACCGACAGCACCGAAAAAGGAAGGTCCATGTGGGCAAGAGTAAAAGGCAAAACAGAAAATGACCTGATGAAACTGCCTTTTAAAAAGGCTTATAATTTCAGACCCGGCATCCTGAAACCGACAAAAGGATTAAAAAATACGCTCGGTTTTTATAAATATCTCGGATGGCTGATACCCATCATTAAGCTTTTTGGGAAAGGATCTATTGTCAGCTTAAGTGAACTCGGACGGGCCATGATCAATGCAGTAATGGATGGATATGAAAAATCTGTACTTGAAATAAAAGACATTCTTGTTCTGTCAAAAAAATAAAAAGAGGTTGAAAGCTGACCGGCACGGGTTGAACGGAAAAATGTATCTATTTTTTTATACCCCGTTTAAAAACCACTATCTCAATTTTATATACTCCCCATATTATTCTAAACTTTTTTTAGGGCATAGTGTTTGAACAACTTTAAAATGAGAGAAGACAAGTGATAGTAAATGAAAGGCTCTGATGGATAAAAAATATTCTTCACTAAACTTCATTACTATGAAAGCAAAATATTATTTACTATTTGCAGTGATGTCCATTTCAATATCGATATTCACTGGTAACGCTACCCCGGATATTGATCGTGGCAAGGATACCATTAATGAGAAGATCAGAACAATGACCAGGGAACAAAGAGATGTTCGGATAGCTGAAATAAAAACACGCATAACGGAAATAAGGACAATGGACAAATCAAACCTAAACCGCGAGGAACGAAAGAAATTGCGAAAAGAAGTTAGGAGCCTGGTTAAAGAAGGCAGGCAAATTAGTTCGGTCGATGGCACTCTTTTTATTGCCGGGAGTTTTATTTGTACGATAATGCTTGTTATGATAGTTCTTGCATAAATACACAACAAGGGTTTCATAGTTGTCTTGCCGGAACTGGTTTTAACCAGCTCCGGTTTTTTATTTTTTAAAGACGAATATCTTTGATTAACCAGTCGCCTGCCTGTCGAGCGGCACAGCAATGGTAACAGAAGTACCTTTTCCCGGCTCACTTTTTATCTGTAATGTTCCGTTCATCATTGACACACGTTCTTTCATTCCCAGTAAGCCAAGAGTTGGCTTGAGTCCTGTGCCATTGATGTCAAAGCCTTTCCCATTATCTGTTATTGAAAGAATGATCTCGTCATTGATCACATCCAGCGTAGAAGCAACCTGTTTTGCTTCTGCATGGCGGGCTACATTGGTCAGCGATTCCTGGTAACTCCGAAAAAGACCCGTAGCAAGATCAGGTGAAACATCCAGTTTTTTTACGGCCGCTTTAAAATAAACAGGGATGGAAAATCTCCTGGCAAATTCTCCGCTTTGCCATTCCAATGCAGTTACCAGCCCGAAGTCATCCAGTATACTAGGACGAAGTTCAGAAGATATTCTTCGTACAGTTTGCACAGCAGCATCCAGTAAGTTCAGCATTTGTGTAAGTCTTTCATTCAGCATCACCTTTCCTTCTCCTTCAGCAATTTTCTTCTTTATCCACGACACATCCATTTTTAATCCTGTTATCTGCTGTCCCATTTCATCATGCACCTCTCTTGCAATTCTTTTTTGTTCTTCTTCCCGGATGCGTTGAAGGTGCGAGGTCAATTGACGGAGTTGCTCGTTTGATTGCTTTAGCTTCTCTTCGGCTCTTTTGCGTTGACTGATATCGCTGATAAAAACTGATAAGCCATCCGGAGATGGATAAATATTGTTTTCCTGCCAGAGGTCCAGTGGTTCAAAATAATCAATGTTGGAAACATGCTGCTGCTCTTTCATTGCTTTATTAAATGCATTATAAGTACCTGATCCCACAGCTTCCGGGAATACATCCCATACATTTTTGCCAATGAGACTGTCCGGGTCGCGATGAGTCATTTCTCCAATCTTTTTATTCGCATAGGTGTAATAAAAATTTTTATCCAAGGCAATAAAACCATCGGTTATTCTTTCGAGGATACCATTCAGTTCGGCTGTTTTAACCTGCAACTGAATCTTTAATTCATCTCTTTGCTTTTGAAGGTCATGTTCAAATTTTTCCGTTTGCTTTACGCTGGCTGTTACGTCTTCTACCTGGTGAATGATATAAAGCACCTCTCTTTTTTCGTCAAACACAGGTTTATTCATCGGGCTCCAGTAACGTTCCTCAAATCCTCCATCCTGTTTTCTTATATCATATTTCTGAATGGCCATCGTATGCGCTATCCGGTTTTGCAAAACATAATTCAACGAGGCCTGCAGGTTTGATACACCTGTAGCAACGGGGTCATTTGGATTGTCGGGGAATACATCAAAAAGATTACGCTGCAGGATATCTTCACGCCGGGTCATAGTAGCTTCGAGATAAGCATCGCTTACTGCGACAATAGTGAGATCGGGCAACAGGATGAGGTAAAGTCCCGGGGCAGATTCAAACAATTGGCGGAAACGGATCTCCGTTGGTTGATTCATAGAAAGGTTAATAAAACCGTTTATCGAAAAAAGCCATTCATTCACAAACGCCTTGCTTCGTTTTTATTGAGTACAGAAAAAACTAACCCTATCAAAACGAGCCGACCCATAAGCAGCAATTTATAAAGTTCGTGAAATTTTTTTTACTGCAAAACTTATACACCTGTCATTTGCAGTATTATTAAACCGGCCAGTGGAAACTCTTAACCTTTTTCTTCCGGTATCCTACACCCCGTTTGTTGTGTTTGTAAAAGAGAAGTTCCTGCTGAGATTTAACCAGGCAGCTTGTCGCCATTGCCACCTACAATATATCTGCTGCTGAACAACCGATCCGGAGGAAATTGCTTTCCCTATTTAAAGTCTACCCTATAATATCCCTTGCGGCTTTCCCCGACTTATTAAGAAAGAAAAGTGAAAAAGTGATGAGCAGTTTTTTCAGCCGGAAATTTTTGACCAACTTAGGGTGTAAGATATTATTTGCGGATAATAGGTTATTACCGGGTAACATCTTACAGGTCTCAAAACCTTGGTATTGATTTTGCACAAAGCCGTCAATTCTGTTTACTTTTACAACTTAAATTGCTGAAGCTGAGGAAATTCAAAAAAATAGCATTATGGTTTTTCGGATCGCTATTAGCCCTCATCATAGGGTTGTGGATATTTATTGAAACTCCTTTCGGCCAAAACTGGATAACCCGACAGGTCACAAAACGGCTTTCTAAGGACCTCCATACAAAAATTGAGATTAAGCATGTAAGCCTCTCGCTTTTTAATAAGATGCATCTTGAAGGCTTGCTTGCCGAGGACCAGCAGCATGATACCCTTCTGTATGCCGGTGACGTACAGGTTCGTATTACCGACTGGTTCTTTTTTAAGAAAAATATCGAGCTGAAGTATATAGGAATTGAAGATGCAGTCATTAATCTGAACCGAAACGATTCGATATGGAATTACCAGTTCATCGTTGATCATTACTCCTCTCCCGATACTGTTACTAAAAAAGGCGGCATAGCACTCAGCCTGAAAAAATTGCATCTGAAAAATCTGATCGTCCGAAAAAAAGATGCCTGGTCCGGGCAAGATATCTTTGGTTCCGTTACTTCTCTTGAACTGGATGCAAAGGAGATCAATTTTTCCAAACACATCGTCTCCATCAATACACTTACGATGGAAGACCCGGTCTTCTGTCAATACAATTATCTTGAACGAAAACCCCGATCAATAAATAAAGATGAATTGAAGAAGAATGTTGATTCGCTACTGCAATGGAACGAAGATGGCTGGATCGTGCAATTAGATAAACTGGAGATCACCAATGGTCTTTTCAAAGATGACAAATTATCGGACAAACCGCCGCTTGAATCGTTTGACGGAAGACATCTTTCATTTGGTAGCATCAATGGTACATTTACCAATGTTCATTGGGAAAAGGATACCATCACTGCACACATAGATCTGAAATCAAAAGAGAGATCCGGTTTCGAAGTAAAAAAATTGATTGCCGACATGAAAATGACGCCAAAGGAAATGGCTTTCACTGATCTTGATATTGAAACCAATAACAGCATCGTCCGCAATTCTTACAAGATGAGCTTTAATGATTTTGATGATATGGATGATTACATTCATAAAGTGACCATGCAGGCCAATTTTGAAAATTCGGAGATTGACAGTGATGACATCGCCTTCTTTGCGCCTGAAATGAGTACCTGGAAGAAAAAAATAAAACTGAAAGGAACTGTAAGGGGAACTGTGGATGGGCTCATCGGCAAAGACCTTGTAGTGGAAGCCGGCCGAAATACTTTACTGAATGGTGATATCAGCCTTACGGGTTTGCCTGACATCACTAAAACTTTTATAGATTTTAAAGCCAATGACTTCCGGACAACTTACCAGGATGCCGTTACAATTGTACCTGCCATTCGCCATGTAACAACTCCTGATCTTCGCAAGCTTCAGTTCATCCGTTTCAATGGAAGTTTCACAGGCTTTATCCGTGACTTTGTAACCTATGGTACCATCCAGACAAATCTCGGAACTGTCAAGAGTGATCTGAATATGAAATTACCCGCCGGCAAGGATCCCCTGTATTCAGGATTGATCTCTACCGATTTTTTCCGACTTGGCGAATTTATCAATGACCCTGGGATCGGTGCCATAGCAATGAATGGCACAGTGAAAGGAAAAGGATTTAAAGAAACAAACAGGAACGCGGAGGTGGATGGAAAAATTCAGTTTGTTGATTTCAATGGTTATCGCTACAGCAACATAGCCGTAAATGGAAAGCTGGACAAAAAATTATTTGACGGTATTGCGTCTATTCATGACCCCAATGTTGACCTTTCTCTGAATGGTCTGATCGATTTTAACACTGAAGTACCGGTTTTTAATTTCAAAGCTGATGTAACGAAAGCTGATCTTCAAAAATTGAATCTTACAACTGATAGCATATCTTTCAAAGGAAAATTCAACCTTGATTTCCGGGGAGATAATCTTGATAATTTTCTTGGCTATGCGAATATCAGCGATGCTTCATTGACACGTAATGGCAACCCGTTGCCATTTGATTCACTGATCATTTCATCAGAATATAATAATAATATAAAAACATTAAGAGCCCGCTCTAATGAATTTGAAGGAAGTATCACGGGAAATTTTATTATAAGAGATATCCCTGATGCATTCACCCTGCTCCTGAATAGATATTACCCCGCCTACATCAAACCTCCAAAAAGGATTCCGCAAAATGAGTCATTCAGTTTTGATATCACCACACAGTACGTCGATGAATATTTAAAGTTAGTGGACACCAGTCTTTCGGGATTTAATAACAGCCATGTGTCGGGGATACTGAATACATCGAAGAATGAAATGACCCTGAATGCCGACGTGCCGCAATTTCAATATAAGAATTATAGTTTTGAAGATGTGAAGATCGCGGCCACAGGTAACCGCGACAGTCTTTCACTCACTGGTGGAGCAGCGAATGTAAGGATCAACGATAGCATCAACATCTCACATGCTACGTTTCATATTAATGGACGGGGTGATTCGTCGCAGGTCATTATAAATACCGGGACCAACCAGGCCATTAATCAAGCCAACTTAAATGCACAGGTGCTTACCTATAATAATGGAGTCAAGATCGAATTCAATCCTTCCACTTTCATGATCAACGGGAAGACATGGACGATTGATGAAAACGGTGAACTGGAATTTCGCAGCAATACACCGGCAAGCGGACAATTGGTATTGCGGGAAAGCAACCAGGAGATAAGAATAAATAGCCGCGATTCAAAAACAGGCGATTGGAACGACATTGCCGTAGAGTTAAAAAATGTAAACGCCGGCGATTTTTCTCCTTTGGTATTACCTAAGAACAGGCTCGAAGGTTCGTTATCCGGGAATTTATTGATCGAGGACCCGACAAAGGATCTTCGCATTACCTCGGATTCAATACTGGTAAAGGGATTACGTCTCGATAATGACTCAATTGGCGATATAAGATCTAAAGTAGTTTATGATAGCAAAGCGAAGGAACTAAAAATAAAAGGTAATACGCTGAACCAGGAAAATAATCTCGCCGTTGATGCTACCATTTCATTTGACCCGGTCAAACAAAAAGACAACGTGATCGCACTAAAGGCTAATACTTTTGAACTAAAATATCTGCAACGTTTCCTGGGTGATCTTTTTTCCGACATGCAGGGATATGTTACCGGCAACTTTGATATTCGTGGCGACCTCGATGAACCGCAGGTCATTGGAAAAGGAAAATTGAAAGATGCCGCTCTTAAAGTAAATTTTACGCAGTGCTTTTATAAGATACGCGACACCGATATAGAGTTAAAGCCTAAAGAAATAAAATTAGACGGGATCGTGTTGACCGATCCTGTCACCGGTAACCCGATCTATATTACGGGAGGTATACTGCACGACAAGTTCAAAGACATGTTCTATGACCTTACCGTATCTACCCGCAAACCAAATACTATTGACATTGGAAATAACCGGCCTGTATTATTATTGAATACAAGCTATACTGACAATAAACAATTTTATGGCAGGGTAAAGGGCACCGGATCATTTTCTTTATCCGGACCGCAATCGGAAATGTTTATGAAGATAGATGCCATCGCTTCTTCGGAAGATACCAGCACCATTACCATTCCTTCTTCCGACAGTCGTGAGTCCGGCATAGCTGACTTCCTGGTAGAAAGAAAATATGGCCATGAAATGGTGAACACTAATTATAATAAAGGCGCTTCAAGTATTATATATGATGTGGACGTGACCGCCAATCCTAAATTGATGGTAAGAGTGGTACTCGATGATCTTACGGGAGATGAAATAAAAGGAAAAGGCACCGGGACATTGAATATACATTCGGGCACGCATGAACCGCTTACCATGCATGGAAGATTTGACATTGAAGACGGCGACTATCTTTTTACTTTCCAATCATTTTTCAAAAAACCATTTAAGATACGCAACGGCGCAGAGAATTATATACAATGGAACGGCGATCCATATACTGCGCGAATAAATTTTGAAGCCGCTTATACTGCGGAAAAAGTAAGCTTTGCTCCGCTGGCTTCGGCTAACCTGATTGATCAATCGTATGCCAAGCAAAGAGAAAATGTAGATGTAGTGGTGCATCTTACAGATGAACTGTTCAAGCCTAAATTCAAATTCGAACTTGATTTCCCTCCCAACAGCATTACAAAAAATGATTTTGCTGTAGCCGCCAATATCCGCCAGATTGAAAATAATGAGACCGAGATCAACCGACAGGTCACGTACCTGATCGTGTTTAATAGTTTCGCACCGGCCGAAAACAGCGGTGGGCAGAGCAGTACCGCTAACACAAATGTGTTTGGCGAGTTTGCCAACAGCACTATCTCAAGCTTGTCAGGCCTTTTCTTTAACGAGATCAATAAAAAACTCAATACTGAACTTGCAAAAATTCTGAAGAACGACAACGTGACGATCAACTTCAGCGGTTATTTTTATAACCGCAACCTGCTGAACAGCTCGGCCAATAATACCGTCGGCATCAACCAGGGTAATTTTATTGTCAATGTTCCGATCTCATTATTCAAGGATCGGTTTGTTATTACATTGGGAAGCACTATTGATGTACCGCTTCAAACAACGATACAGCAAAACGTACAGTTCCTGCCCGATGTAACGGCTGAGTGGCTTATCAACCAGACCGGAACTATCCGTGCTAGCTTCTTTTACCGCCAGGACCTCGATTATCTAACCAGCAACTCCACCGGCGCTGCACGCAATAAACGATCAGGCGCCAGCATTGCCTATCGAAAAGAGTTCGATAATCTCGGCGAATTTTTTGGGTTTAAGAAAAAGAAGAAACCGCAATTGCTACCACCACCTCCGGCCGCTGCAGACAGTTCGCAAGGTGTATCAACGTTACCGCCGAAAGAGTAAAGGGTGTGAATCTCAATGCCATATTTAAATAATCCGCAACCCTAACATTGATGATCGTTCTTTGCAGCGATCCGGAGAAATAAAGGTTGTATTTGCGAAAGTGGGGTCTTAAAAACAATTTTTTTAAAAGTTTGGTTTTTATAGATTTACTAAAAAAAGCGAAAGTTTGAGAGACCGGGACTTTCGCATATTTACGAGTACCGCCGCAATGCCTTGCACAAGGAAAAATCCCTTCGCTGCTGTCGCAGCTCCCGGTCTTTTTCTCCATCGCTATTGCGGCGGTACGATCGGGATTTACTTGTAAATTTATCGGGTAGTGAACTTTGTGCAAGACACTGCGGGGTACATGAGGATTTACAAAATGCCCCGATAAATTTCCACGTACCCACAGGTTCTCGCAGCTGCTTCGCTGAAACCTTTGGTTTCGCTCCCGCATCTGCTCCACCCGTGGGCACTTCGTAAATCCCGATCGTTGTGCGTCATGTTATTCGACACACTCTTCCAATTTAACCATATGACATCACCATAACCAAACCAGACAATAAACTTAAAAATGTATAAGAATCTATTAGTTCTGTTTTTTCTGGTATCATACATTCAAGTGTTTGGACAAGTTAAAATTAATCTGGCACAAAAAAATGGAGCTACACGATTCCATGTAGTGTAAATGGCAAAGCACTTGACTTTTACTTTGACACAGGTGCTAGCGATGTTTCACTATCCTTAGATGAAGCTCGTGACTTATTTACAAAGGTCTTTTACTGCCCTCAGACATTATAGGGAAAAATCGTTATCAAACCGCCGTGGTCAAATTGAAGTAGGTTTTACAGTTTTAATCACATTAATTGAAATTGGGGACATCAAGTTATTAAACGTTCCTGCCTTGATAACTTTAGCTCCGAATGCCCCGTTATTATTAGGACAATCCGCCCTTAGTAAATTAGGAAAGTTTGAATTTGATTATAGCAATCTCACTTTGACAATTACAGGACCAAAAAAGTTTGATTTTTTAAAATTTAATCAGCTAAATCAAAACGTACAAAAAAATTACTACGTTTATAAAAACAGTACTCTCTTTTCCGAAGATGTTTCTAAGGACAAAAAATCCTAAATGGATTTCTAAATTAGAAACTCCCGTTTACAAGGAGCCATATTCAAATACGAAGGTTTACACTTTTAAAAGCAATGAAGCCTTTACTGCGTTAAGTAGTGAAGTGCATATTTATAAAATGCCAATTGCTCGAATTACAAAAATAGTAGCTGACGAATTTCCCGAATGCAAATCAGACAAATTCCATGTAGGGGATTTAGTATATTTCTTATTGCCAGATTGGGAAGGAAGGTTTAATGTGATATTTAAAAACAAGAGACTTATGTAAATTGTTCATTTGATGAAGACAAAATGGAACTTAGTGAAAGAGCTTATGAAGGATGCAATAATGTTGAAGGTAAAATACTAAATAATAAAAGTGAATTTATTTTGTGGGTTAAGGTAAAAACGAAAACTGGCATTACAGGATGGTTAAGAAATCCTTTCGTTTCAGACTTTGCGGGCTATACTGCAGAATATTTTAAACCAGCACCTAAAAACTAAATTATATGAAAGATAACGACAGCTTCCAAATTGACGATTTAATGAAGGCTTTATAATTGTAACCAAATTCACTTCCAAATTAAACGAAGAAGATGTGGTTTCACTACAAAGGTGTGCTTCCAGCAGGCTTTGGCTTACAAGAGGATTGTATAGTTTTCGAAACAAAGATGGGAGCTGGTATAAAGGAATGATTCCGTTACCCTCAAAAAATTGTTCGGAAGAAAAACAAGAGCAATTGAGAAAAGCAATTGACGAATACGAAACAAAAAACAATCTGAATGGCAACAGTTAAAACACGAACGCACAACAAAAGGTTTGCCGCAAGGCTGGCGGACGTAATAACAATCGGCAGTTGTACTACTATCAGCTAATATCGGGCTTGACCGAATTCTATTTGGCTTTTAGTTGTTAACTTCAACTTCAGTTTTTCAATCGGCTTCAGTTGCCGGGCGGACACAGCAACAATCCAGCCCTGCGGCAAGCCTCGAACGTTGGGCGAAAACTAAAACGACATTTTCTAAAATGCGAACGGTAATTTTCTTGACTCTTATGTTGTCGGCAATTTCTATATCGGCGCAGACAACAAATAACAATTCAGATACCTTAACAATAGTTATGAAAGGGCGATATTCTTTAGGCTATCCTAAATCATGGACACTTGACACAAGTAAAATGTTTGGAATGGATATTTTGCTTCGTTCACCAAAGACTGACAGCCTTGACGATTTTAATGAAAACATGAATTTGTTCAAACAGGATCTTCACGGTCAAAACTACAGTTTGAGTAAAATGGGGCAAGAAAGTGAAGCTCAAATAAAAAACATGGTAACTGATGTTCAAATTATTGACAGTAGACTTGATAGCACAACTTCACAACAGTATTATATTCTTAAATACAAAGGACGGCAAGGAAAATTCTTACTGATAATAATTCAGCACTATTATTTGAAAGATGATGTCGGATATGCATTGACAATGACAATCAAACAAGGAGAAGAAAAAGATTATGTCCCAACGGCTGACAAAATATTTAATTCATTTCGCTTTCGGCAATAGTTTTCACCCGACATTGGATCGAACCGGATTATCAGCCACTATCTGATCATCCAGGCTGCTGAACTGCATTTGCTGGCGAGATTTATCCTCACTAATTTTCATGCTACAAGGACTGACCTTTTATTTTACCTGATGTAGAGGATTCATTATTTTTAATTTCAATATCTATGGATAGTTTTTTCACAAACTGACAACAATAAAAATAGAACTATATGAGAAAAATAATTTCATTTATGCACATATCGCTTGACGGTTTTGTAGCAGGACCGAACGGAGAAATGAACTGGATCAAAATTGATGAAGAAATTTTTGATTATGTCGGTAAGCGGATAAGCGAAGGCGACACGGCATTATATGGACGGGTAACTTACCAGATGATGGAAAATTACTGGCCAACGGCAGGAGCCAAGCCGACAGCGACCAGGCACGACATTGAACATTCAAAATGGTATAGCAAAGTTCACAAAGTTGTTTTATCAAAAACTATGAGAGACGCGGATTTGCCTGACACAAAAATTATCAGCGACAACCTTTCAGACAAAATAAATGAAATAAAACAACAGGAAGGGAAAGAAATCTTACTTTTTGGCAGCCCGACAGCAACCCATTCACTTATGCAACTGAACTTAGTTGACGGCTATTGGCTATTTGTTAATCCAATTATTCTTGGACGAGGCATTCCTCTATTTGCAGACATCAAAGATAAAATAAAACTAAAATTGTTGACTACCCGCCAATTTACCAGCGGAGTAACCGAACTGAATTACATTGCAGACAGACAATAACAACTACACCACCACCGCCTGTTTATTATATTTATTCCTGTATTCTATCGGTGTTAAACCTGTTATCTTTTTGAAAATAGTTCTGAACGCCTTTGTGTCAGTATAACCCACATCAAACATCACCTCATTGATGTTTTTACGGCTTGTTTCAAAACTTCTTTTAGCAGCTTCCATTTTTACACGTTGAATATATTCAGCAACGGTATTATTGGTAGCTTTTTTAAAACGTCGTTCGAAACTTCGCCTGCCAATGGAAAACTTATCGGCCAACTGGTCAACGGTTGTCTTCTCCGTATAATTTTTTTCAATAAAGTCCTGCACTTTTTTGATGTCCTCATCATCATGCCCGCGCTGTCCATTAAACATCATAAATGCCGCCTGGCTGTTACGGTCTATTTCTATGGCAAAATATTTTGCAGCAAGAATAGCGGTAGCGCGGTCTGTATATTTTTCCACCAGGTATAAGAGAAGATTCCAGTAAGAATTGGCGCCGCCGCTTGAATACAATCCATGTTCTTCGGTAATGATACTCCCATCCACCAATTCCACATCCGGGAACATTGTTCTGAATTCATTGGCAGAGTTCCAATGCGTCGAACATTTTTTTCCATTCAATAACCCCGTTGATGCTAATACAAATGCACCGATACAAAGTGAAGCTACTTCTGCACCATTCTTATATTGATCAATGATCCAGGGGACTAATTCCTGGTTCAGGTCCAATGCCTTTTTTATATCACCACTGATGGCAGGTATAAAAACAAGATCTGTTTTCTTTACATCGTTTTAATTGCAAGTCTGTATGCACAGAAAATAAACTGTTCACGAGCTTGATTTCCTTCTTCGCTCCTACTAATTGCACATTGAATAAAGGAGGCTTACCGGCCGATTGTAAGAACTCGTTGACTGCTGTAAATAAATAACGCGGATCAGCGATAGCCTCTATCACCGCCGTTTCAGGAACCAATATGGATACATGTTTCATACTGTAAATGTAGGGAAGTTTGCTTGTCGCAAACAACCCTTTGAAATGTCGTTTTCACCGCCCTTCAAATCGTATTTCTGACAGTATGTTTGTAATGTCATTTAAAAAAAGAATATGGAAAAGCTCACTATCGAAAATGATCTGAAAGTTTTTGGAGTACAGGTCAAAACATTTCCGCTGGGCATTGGTGAAGCATTTGACAAACTCGTAAAGATGCTTCCCGGTGGCTTTGATAGATCATTTTATGGCATCAGTTATATGGAAGGTGATAAAATGATCTACTATGCTGCTGCAGAAGAAAACATGCCAGGTGAAGCAGAAAAATATTCCTGTGAAAGACTATACCATAGAAAAAGGAGATTATCTAAGCTGAAACACTAATTAGACTGGCGCAGTCAAACAAATTGCATCAAAGATATATTTCATGACCTGCTGAAAGATGACTGCACGGATAAAACCAAACCTGCTGTAGAGTGGTATAAAAATGACAGACGAGATGCTGTGCATGGTAAAAACAATTACTGGTAAATAAATTATAAGATCAAATGACTAAGATCAATTCGTACTTAACATTCAGTGGCAATTGCCGCGAAGCGATGACCTTTTATAAAGAATGTCTTGGGGGTGAACTGACTTTACAGGCAATTGGCGAATCGCCGATGGCCGATAAACATGCCAGAAGAAATGAAGGAAAGCATCTTGCATTCTACATTGATAAAAGTCCGCTAACGATCATGGGTTCCGACATGGTAGGCGAGAAAGGATTAATAAAGGGAAATTCAGTTTCGCTGATGCTGAATTGCAGCAGCGAAAAAGAGACGAGGAACTATTATGAAAAACTTTCTGAAGGAGGCGAGGCTACACATCCATTGGAAAAAACATTCTGGGGCGCCTTATTCGGCGACCTGGTTGACAAATACGGTCACCATTGGTTACTGCATTATCAAACTAACTCAAACAAACAAAATAAATAACATCGTTATGAAAAAGACAAACATTCTCTACTGGGTATTCACGGTACTATTTGCAGGGTTCATGATATTCTCCGCCATTCCGGATGCACTCGTCACACGAGATGCCGTTAAGATAGTGCATGATTTTCTTGGCTATCCTGTTTACATTATCGGTTTTATCGGCATTGCCAAATTGCTCGGCGCCATCATTCTCCTTGTTCCGGGCTTCCGCAAAATAAAAGAATGGGCTTATGCAGGGTTGATGATCGATCTGCTGGGCGCTACTTATTCGGTAATTGCTATGGGCGCCACTTTTGCGCAATGGAGCTTTATGTTATTGCCACTGACAGTGGGTGCATTATCTTACATTTATTATCACAAAAAAATAAATGTACTTCAATTACAAACAGTAAAAAATAATTTCAAATGACAATCCTTCTGATCATCCTGGCGATCATTGGCGCCATCATCGCTTTTTTTCTTATAGCAGCTATGCTTATGAGCAGAGAAATGAATATTGAAAAAAGCATCGTGATCAACCGTCCACTTCCGCAGGTCTTTGATTATGTCAAATACGTCAAGAATCATGACAACTTCAGTGTGTGGGCGATGATGGACCCGGAAATGAAAAAAGAATATAAGGGAACCGACGGGCAACCCGGTTTTGTTTTTGCCTGGGACAGCACGAAGAAAAAAAATGTAGGCGCTGGTGAACAGGAGATAAAAAATATAGAAGAAGGAAAAAGCATAGAGCATGAACTACGTTTCATCCGGCCAATGCAGAGTGTGGCAAAAGCTAAATTTATCTTCGAACCCGTTTCATCGGATGCTACAAGAGTTCAATGGGGTTTCTACAGCGAGATGAAATTCCCGATGAATGCCATGAAATCAATGATACAAAATATGCTCGGCAAAAACCTGGAGACCGGTTTACGAAACCTTAAAGCTGTTTTGGAAAAATAACTATTAAAATATTTGCTATGATAAATTCAAAAATGGCTCCTGCAAAAACAGTTGATGAATATATTAAAAGATGCCCACCATGCATTCAACCTGTTTTGCAAAAGCTCCGGAAAACGATACGAAAACAGCCCCGCAAGCAGAAGAAGTTATAAGCTATGGTATAGCGGGGTATAAATATCACGGCATGCTGATTTTCTTTGCAGCATTTAAAAATCATATTTCAGTTTATCCTGCGCCAAGAGGCGAGGAAAAATTTAAAAAAGAACTGGCTGAATATAAAGGAGGGAAAGGAACGGCACAATTTCCGTTGGATAAACCTATTCCTTATGATTTGATAAAAAGGATTACCGAATTCCGGGTGAAAGCAAATGAAGAAGCTTTTGCCGCTAAAAAAAATAATAAAAAAAACATTAAATAAACGATTATGCAAAAAATAACTCCATTCCTTTGGTTCGATGGCAAGACGGAAGACGCCGTCAATATGTACACTTCTGTTTTTAAAAACTCGAAGATCATCAATATGAAATACTGGCCGGAAGGAACTCCTTTTCCCAGCGACCAGGTAATGACCGGGGCTTTTGAAATAAATGGTTTAAAATTCCATGCATTTGATGCGGGCCCGCAATTCAAGATCAATCCATCCATTTCATTCTTTGAATACTTTGACTCACCGGAAGAGTATGGAGAAAGCATGGAACAAATTAAGTGAAGGCGGAAAAGTAATGATGCCGCTAAATACTTATCCCTGGAGTGAAAAATATGGCTGGTGCCAGGATAAATTTGGTGTTAGCTGGCAACTGATGATGGATAAGAACCAGGGTGCACCGACAGTGCCATGCCTGATGTTCACGCAGCACAATAGCGGGAAAGCTGCCAAAGCCATGGAACTCTATACTTCACTTTTCAAAAATTCCGGGATCAAACAGGTATCAAAATATGAAAAAGGCGAACCGGATGTTGAAGGGTATATCAAACATGCTCAATTTACACTCGATGGTCAATTATTTGCATGCATGGATAGCTCAGGGCCACATGATTTTACATTTAGTGAAGCCATCTCACTTTTTATTAGTTGTCAAACACAGGAAGAAATAGATTATTTCTGGAAAAAACTGACAGCAAATGGCGGACAGGAAAGCATGTGTGGCTGGGTAAAAGATCCTTTCGGCGTATCCTGGCAAATTGTTCCTCCAATACTCGGCGAATTATTAGGAAGTCGAAGACAAAGAAAAAGCAGGAAGAGTGATGCAGGCGATGATGAAGATGAAGAAAATTGTCATCGCCGACCTGGAGAAAGCAGCAGAAGGAAAATGACCATTGCAACTGTTCAACTAAATTCATAAATAAAAATACATTTTATGCAAAAGCTTAAATTTTCAACTACCATCAATGCACCCAGGGAGAAAGTATGGGCGACACTTTGGAATGATTCGTCATACCGGGTATGGACCAGCGCTTTTATGGAAGGTTCTTACGCAAAAACGGATAACTGGAAAGAAGGGACTAAAGTTTTATTTCTTGATCCTAAAGGCAGTGGTATGGTAAGCATGATCGCCAAAAATATTCCGAATGAGTTCATGTCATTTAAACATCTTGGAGAAGTAAAGGAAGGCGTAGAAGATACCACAAGTGAAAAAGTAAAAGGATGGTCAGGTGCAATGGAAAACTATACATTGAAAGAAGAAAATGGCAAAACAACTTTATCCATCGAAATGGATATAACTGAAGAATTCAAAGAAATGTTTGAAAAAATGTGGCCCAATGCGCTACAAAAAGTAAAAGAACTGGCAGAAGCAAAGAATAAAGCGATAACGATTGAAAGCATCGTAAAGGCCCCTGTGGAAAAAGTTTGGAAGACCTGGACAGACCCAAAAGACATTATTCAATGTGCCAGGCATCGGATGATTGGCATGCACCCCACGCAGAAAATGATGTCAAAGTAGGCGGCAAATTCAAAACAACTATGGCGGCGAAAGACGGAAGTGCGAGCTTTGATTTTGAAGGGATATATAATAACGTAAAAAATTTTGAGACGATCGAATATGACATGGCTGATGGGAGACATGTAAAAGTAGAGTTTAAAAATCTAGCCGATAAGACCACCAAAGTGATCGAAACGTTTGATATGGAAAATGAGAACTCTGAAGAATTGCAGCGTGGTGGCTGGCAATCCATATTAGATAATTTTAAAAAGTACACAGAGTCGGCAAATTGAACGATATAAAATAATTTCTAACAATTAAAATAAAAAAATGAAAGCAATAAATCCTTATTTGAATTTTCCAGGCAATACAGAAGAAGCCTTCAATTTTTACAAAGCTGCATTCGGCGGTGACTTCGCTATGGTCATGCGCTTCAAAGATTCACCCGAAGCTGCCAATACTCCTGCGGGCGACCAGGATAAATTAATGCATATTGCTTTACCGATCGGTAAAGGAAACGTGTTGATGGGCACTGATACATTGGAGTCAAAAGGTCAGAAAATACGCCCGGGCAATAATTTTCACTTGTCCATCAGTGCTGATAGCGATGCTGAGGCAGAAAAATTATTCAATGCATTATCAGCAGGAGGCAAGATCATGGTACCAATAAGTAAACAATTCTGGGGCGATTATTTTGGAATGTTTACTGATAAATTCGGTGTGCAATGGATGATAAGTCATAACCAGAATAGTTAGAGCTGTTAATATTTTTTTGAAAGAGGTTGTTTAAAAGTAAAAATTTGCCGGGAAGCCGGTAAGACGAAAGGAAAATAATAATTGTAAGTGCCCTCTTATCGTCTTTTCATCTTCCCGGCTATTTAAATAAAACCTGCTTTTAAGAGAACCTCTTTTTTGAATCTGCCGAACAAATTGCAGGAAGTGATACGAGTATTCAAAGTGGATGAAGGAATGAAACAGAATATAGATAGAATGGAAAACTATTGGAACCAGGTTCATTAATAAAAAATCAAATATTATGATTGAAATAAAATAAGCGATCAGCCTCTTTTTACGTAACGCAAATTCGCCAGATCATAAATCAGAATAAAATTATGAGCAACTCAGCGCCATTTACAATCGAAAGAACTTATAATGTTCCGGTAGAGAAAGTTTGGAAGGCCATTACCGATAAGAATGAGATGAAGCAATGGTACTTTGATATTCCGGATTTCAGACCGGAAGTGGGTTTTGAGTTTCAGTTCTATGGAGAAGGTAAGACCGGAGAAAAGTTTTTACATCTCTGCAAGATCACGGAAGTGATAAGAAATAAAAAACTCAGGCATAGCTGGCGATATGATGGCTATGAAGGGAATTCTTTTGTAACATTTGAATTATTTGATGAAGAAGGTAAAACAAGAGTAAGACTTACACATGAAGGTCTCGAAACATTCCCGGAGACAGCAACAAATGATTTTGCAAAAGAGAATTTCGAAGAAGGATGGACTTATATTATTGGCAAATCACTCCAGGAATTTCTTGAAAAATAATATTTGTCGTGTATACAAAGGCCTACTCCCATTCATGTCCGAGCTTATCTCTCTTGGTATTCAGGTATTTTTCGTTATGCGGATTTGATTGGATCACGATCGGAATATTTTCAACGATCTCCAGTCCATACCCGATAAGCCCTACCCTTTTCTTTGGATTGTTACTCATCAGCCGGAGTTTTGTTATTCCAAGGTATCGCAGTATTTGTGCACCTACACCATAGTCTCTTTGATCTGTCTGAAAACCTAGATGCAGATTTGCCTGAACAGTATCCATCCCCTGTTCCTGCAGGCGGTAAGCTTTTAATTTATTTAATAATCCAATTCCCCTTCCCTCCTGGTTCATATATAATATAGCTCCTTTTCCCTCTTTCTCCACCATTTCCATTGCACGATGCAACTGATCGCCGCAATCGCAACGCATTGACCCAAGTATATCACCGGTAAAACAGGATGAATGCACCCTCACTAATACCGGCTCATCTTTTTTCCACTCACCTTTTAGCAACGCCAGGTGTTCATTAGTTGAGTTTTTTTCTTTAAACGCTACCAGTTTGAAATCGCCGTATTTGGTCGGCATATCCACTTTTACTATTTCCTCGATCAAAGAATCTCTTTTCAGCCGGTATTCGATCAGGTCTTTTATAGAAATAATTTTGAAGTCAAATCTTTTTGCGACTTCAAGCAATTGCGGCAATCTCGCCATGGTGCCATCATCATTCATTATTTCCACCAAAACGGCTCCATATGGTGGATCAAAACCAGCCAATCTTGCCAGGTCTATCGCAGCTTCTGTATGACCGGCTCTTCTTAATACCCCTCCTCTTTTTGCACGCAATGGGAAAATATGTCCGGGTCTGCCCAGATCTGCAGGCGCAGTGTCAGGATCAATCAATGCTTTGATGGTCCTGGCCCGGTCATGAGCAGAGATGCCGGTCGTGCACCCGTTGCCAAGAAGATCAACAGAAACGGTAAATGCGGTTTCATGCAACGCTGTATTATTATTAACCATCAACTCAAGCGCCAGTTCATCACATCGTTCTTCCGGCAAAGGCACACAGATCAGACCCCGCCCATGTTTGGTCATAAAATTGACGACGTCCGGAGTGATCATGGCGGCAGCAGCAATAAAGTCTCCCTCGTTTTCACGGTCTTCATCGTCAACTACGATTGTCAGTTTCCCCTCCCGAATGTCCTGGATAGCGCTTTCTATAGTATCAAACATTTTTCAGGTTTTTACAAAGATAAAAACAAATAAAAGCATTTAATGGTTGGCCGGCAACGCAGCAAAGCGTGCAGCCGATCTGTCTTTTACCGGAATAACAACCCGATCATGATTTGTTAATATTTGTCTATATTTAATTTTGGAATATTCCTTTTCTTTGCACCTATAACTAAACTAATATGCTTAAGAGAATTATCCCGGTAATTGCCTTTTTATTAGCCATCCCGTTCACGATGTTGGCACAGATAACCACCTCAAGTCTTTCAGGTACAGTAACGGCCGCGAATGATGAGCCGCTTGTAGGGGCTACTGTATCAGCTACACACGAGCCGTCAGGTACAAAGTATGTAACAACCACCAAGGCTGGAGGCCAATTTCTGATCGCCAATATGCGTGTAGGAGGTCCTTACCTGATACAAATCTCCTTTGTCGGATTTGAAACAGACAAGGAAGAAGATGTCTATCTAAAACTGGCAGAAACGTTTCTTCTCAATAAGACATTAAAAGCAACAAGTGGTGAGCTTTCGCAGGTAGTGTTAACTGCCACACGGAGAAATGCGATCATGAACGCACAAAGAACAGGAGCAGTTACGAACATCAGTTCCCGTGAGCTCCAGAGACTTCCAACCATCACCCGCAACATCAATGACTTTACCCGTATAACTCCCCAGGCAAATGGAAATCAGATCGGGGGTGGCAACTATCGCCAAAATAATTTTACGATAGATGGCGCAGATTTTAATAACAGTTTTGGTATCGGTTCCAATCTGCCTGCCAATGGGGCTCCTATTTCTATAGACGCTCTTGAAGAGATATCTGTAAACATCACTCCTTTTGATATTCGTCAGTCCGGTTTTATAGGGAGTGCCATAAATGCCGTAACCCGGGCGGGTACTAATAACTTTACAGGTTCTGCTTATACGTATTGGAGAACGGAAAAACAAAGGGGTGACCAGGTTGCTAAAACTACCTTTATCCGCCCGGCGGAAAAATTCAATCAGTATGGGTTTCGCGTCGGCGGCCCAATAGTCAAGAACAAAGTATTTTTCTTTTTTAACTACGAAACAGAAAAACAACCCAAGGCAATCCAGACAAGATTTGCTGCAACGTCTGCAGCTCCGTATGGCAGCAGCCCGCAGATCGCTAAACCTACAACGGCTGAAATGGATATGATTAGTCAATATCTTGCTACCGAATATGGTTATGTAACAGGCCCCTACGATAATTATACTCCCTCAATTGACAGAAAAAAAATCATGGGACGCCTGGACTGGAATATCAACTCAAAGAACAGGCTAAATGTCCGTTATAGCCAGGTTGAAGGCGGAGAGCCAAACGGTGTAAGTACATCAAGATCTCCCCTTACCGGGTATTCGACTACACAAGGTCGTATAACTGATAATGCGCTTTGGTATAAAAACACAAATTACTACCAGGGAGCGAATTTTTATTCTTTAGCTGGTGAGTTGAATTCTCAGATCGGCAACAGATTAAATAATACGTTCCGTGCAACCTATACTTATCAGAATGATTCCCGCCAATCGGACAGCCAGATATTTCCTTTAGTAGATATCCTGGATGGTTCCGTTGCTGCAACAAGCTCGAGTGTGGGAATTCCATTTGTCACTTTCGGGTATGAACCGTTTACATTCGGCAATCTTCGTAAAGTGAAGATGTATTCTGTTGTTGACAATCTTACCTGGACCAGCGGCAAAAATTTATGGACTTTAGGTGCGCAGTATGACTGGAGTCAAACCATCAACGGCTTCCAGAGATTTGGAACCAGCTATTATACATTCGCTTCATGGAATGATTTCATCAGCGGTGTTAAACCCAAAGATTTTGCCATTACTTATTCTTTGGCTCCTGGCTTTGCACAGGCTTTTCCAAGTTTTGAATTTGCACAGTATTCAGTGTATGGTCAAGATGAGATCGCATGCAGTAAAAATTTTAAGCTGACATTGGGACTTCGTCTTGATCTGCCCACTTATCCGAATGTAGATGAAATTGTCACACATCCTTTAGTTGACAGTATAACTTTTGCCCATGGCGAAAAAATCAATACAGGTAATCTTCCTAAAAAGCGGATCATGTGGTCCCCACGTATCGGTTTTAACTGGGATCTGTACGGAGATCGTTCATTACAAATTCGTGGTGGAACAGGCATATTCACCGGTAAAATTCCTTTCGTATGGATCGTGAGCCAGTCAGGTGACGCCGGTATGCTACAAATAACTGAGACTTATGTGGGCCAGGCTAATACACCCGGACCCTTCAATCCTGACCCGGCAGCTTATAGACCTGCAACTGTTCCGGTAAGAGGAACTGTGGTACCAAGTACTATCAGCGCTCTTTCAAATGATTTCAAACTTCCTCAAACATGGAAGACAAGTGTTGCTGTCGATACAAGGTTGGCCCGCGGACTTATCTTAACCGTAGAAGCGATCTATAATAAAGATATCAACACGGCTGTATTTACAAATCCGAATCTTGTTGACCCTTCTCCATTGAATGTCTCAGGCTATCCCGATAAAAGGATGTTCTATCCGAATGCTACAAATCTTAAATTCATCAATCCACTTACAAGCGGAACATACAATGCAGTAACCAATCCGCGTCCAAGCTACCCTGTAGCTAACGGAGCGGCCAATGGCACACAGGCATTCAATACCATTGTTATGAAAAATGGAAGCAGAGGGCATTACATGTCTCTCACCATTAAAGTGGATAAACAATTCAGTAACGGATTGTTTGCAACCGCTGCCTATACAAAATCTTTTTCCAACAATCTTTTCGACGGAAATGGAGATCAGCCTTTGTCCGCATGGCAGGGTACTGCCAATGTTGACGGATCAAACTTTGCAAGACTTGGTTATACGAATTTGACAGTTCCTGATCGCTTACTTGGCGCTATTTCGTATAAAAAAGAATATTTTAAACACCTCGCCACTACCATATCATTGGTATATGAAGGTGCAATCCAGGGAAGATTTTCTTATACTTATTCTACCGACTTTAACCGTGACGGTACCAATTTTGACCTGATATATATTCCTAACAGTCCTTCAGAAATTGATTTTGTTGCCAAAACGGTTAATGGTGTTACTTATTCTGCACAGGACCAAAGTGATCTTTTCTTCAAGTATATTGACCAGGATAAATATCTTAAAAAACATAAAGGACAATACGCTGAACGTAACGGAGGTAAATACCCGTGGAGAAATGAGGTTTCATTGAAGTTCCTGCAGGATCTGTTTGTCGGCATCGGTAAGAATCGCAATACACTTCAATTTGGTGTTGACATCTTCAATCTAGGCAACTTGCTTAATCCATCGTGGGGCAGAGTGAAAACTGTCAATGCTGCCTCGATCCTGGTTCCTCAAAACGTGACAAGTCTAGTAGCTGGTGGTACCGTTAGACCAACTTTCCAGTTGGCAACCGACAGAACACAATTGGTCAGAGAAACATTCAGAGATGTAGTGAGTGTTGCTTCGACTTATTCCATGCAGTTCAGCTTAAGATATATTTTTAATAATTAATTGACCGCTTTATAAAAAAAACGCCTCTTTAGAAACGGGGCGTTTTTTTATTTCTTTTTCCCATTTCTCACCATTTCCGTAGTTGATCTCTTTTAAATATCCACTCCGGTGTTATTACTTCTTGCCTGCTATTTATTTCATACCACGGGGATAAAGTTTCATTCATTGGATTCTTTACAATATGTATATCCTGCGCGGGCATATAACTTTGCGCCAGCATAAAAATTCTATTACCATTATCATTCACTGCCACGTCCATCACTATCATGGCATGACCCGGGAATCCTCCTTTAATAAATACATCTCCCGGTTGCATTTCATTTAACGAGCTGACAGGTTTTAATTGTTTCTGCAAGGAAGCGGAGCCGCACATTCCAAAAACGGTTTCCAGGTATCTTTCAAACCCCGTTCTGTCGGATCCACCTGCCCATTTATATGATTTGCCAGCATTGTCTTTGAATTCAATTTCAGAATATTTTTTTTGACTAAATAAATATTCAGCACGCAGACGCATTACAGCATCGGCACATTGCTGCAGATCCTTTTTCCCCACAGAAACATCCAACACTGCAAATTGTGCAGTTTGATTTCTTTTAAGTTCACCATTATACAAATACACATGCCTGTCTTTTTTTAAGGAAACATCTCTGAGCCATTCGCCAAAAGAACCATTTGACTGATCCATCCGCTTATATCCGGGCGGAAGGGAGATATCAGATATGAGCTTAAGAGAATCAGTTTGCTCAACGGATTCCGCCGATGAAGCATCATTATTATTCCAATGGCATGAAACAAAAAAGGAAAGAAGAATGACGATGAATAGCTGGTTCATAATAGTTGGGTTTGCACCCTGAGAACTATTATTCCGGGCTTTCCATATTTAGCTTTTAGTTTTTGCTGTTAATAATTTTAAAAAACGGTTTAATGCCATGTCTCCTGCTTCTGACTTCTTACTTCCGACTTCTTTATCAGTCCCTATCTTTGCCCCTTCAACTTTCTAAATGACATGGACATCGAATTCAATAAGAATGAGGATGCAATGAAATTGCTGTTCAGTGGTATAAAACGAAAACTGGAAAAAATATACCAGGGCGGAGGAACAAAGGCAATCAAAAAGCAAAAAGAAAGAAATAAGCTCACTGCACGTGAAAGGTTGGATTATTTGATTGATAAAGGCAAACCATTTATCGAGATCGGCGCTTTCGCCGGGTATGAAATGTATGAAGAAGAAGGCGGTTGTCCTGCCGGTGGTACCGTTGCGGGTATCGGTTATGTAAGCGGGCGACAATGTGTTGTTGTTGCCAACGATCAAACAGTAAAAGCCGGTGCATGGTTTCCTATTACGGGTAAAAAAAATCTTCGTATGCAGGAGATCGCAATGGAAAATCGTTTACCTATTATTTATTTGGTTGACAGCGCCGGTGTTTTTCTGCCGATGCAGGATGAAATATTTCCCGATAAAGAACACTTCGGAAGGATATTCAGAAACAATGCCCGAATGAGTGCGATGGGTATTACACAAATTGCTGCCGTAATGGGCGCTTGTGTTGCCGGTGGCGCTTATTTGCCGATTATGAGCGATGAGACATTAATGGTGGAAGGCGCTTCTATTTATTTGGCAGGTCCTTATTTGGTAAAAGCAGCCATCGGTGAAGAAGTAGATACAGAGACCCTTGGCGGAGCAACAACACATACAGAAATATCAGGCATTGCTGACTATAAGTTCAAGACGGAACAGGAGTGTATGGATCATATTAAAAAAATGATGTCATTACTGGGAAAAAAAGAATCGGCAGGATATGATCGCATCAAATCAATACCACCCAAAAAAAATGAAGAAGAAATATATGGCATCTTTCCCGCTGATGGAAAGCCATACGACATGGTAGATATAATCGAAAGATTAGTCGACGCCTCAGAATTTGAACAATTCAAGGAAGATTACGGCAAAACAATTGTCTGTGGTTACGGAAGGATTGACGGCTGGGCTGTAGGTATTGTCGCCAATCAAAGAAAGATCGTAAAAAACAAAAAGGGTGAGATGCAATTAGGCGGCGTGATATATAATGACAGTTCAGATAAAGCAGCCCGCTTTATTTTGAATTGCAATCAAAAGAAAATTCCGCTTGTTTTTTTGCAGGACGTAACGGGTTTTATGGTAGGCAGTCGCAGCGAACATTCTGGCATTATCAAAGACGGAGCTAAAATGGTGAATGCGGTGGCCAATTCAGTAGTACCGAAGATCACGATCATCATTGGCAACTCTTATGGAGCTGGCAACTATGCTATGTGTGGTAAAGCTTATGATCCGAGGTTCATCTATGCATGGCCCTCAGCAAAAATTGCGGTGATGGGTGGTGAACAGGCGGCTAAGACTCTTTTGCAGATACAAGTTGCTTCCATGAAATCACAGGGAAAAGAGGTAACGGCTGAACAGGAAAAAAATCTTTTAGATGAAATAAAAGGCCGGTATGATAAACAAACCTCTCCTTGTTATGCAGCAGCAAGATTATGGGTAGATGCGATCATTGATCCGGTGGAAACGAGGAAACTTATCTCGGAAGGAATTGCTGCGGCAAACCATAACCCCGAGATCGCAGATTTTAAAACAGGTGTCTTCCAGGTTTAAAATAATTATGAGTTGTGGAGTTAGACTTATGCATGACTGCTTACCCATTCATAATTCTCAATTTATCATTAAGCAATGAGTACAGTTACAATGTATACTGATGGTTCTTCGAAAGGAAATCCTGGTCCCGGCGGCTATGGCGTTATAGTAATGCTGGGACAACACAGAAAAGAACTATCACAGGGATACAAACTCACTACTAACAATCGGATGGAACTGATGGCTGTCATTGCGGGGCTGGAAGCAATGAAGAAGCAGGGACAACAAATAAAAATTTACTCAGACAGTCAATACATAGTAAACGCAGTTGAGAAGGGCTGGCTGAATACGTGGATAGCTACCAATTTTAAAGGTGGCAAAAAAAACAAAGACCTCTGGCTGCACTATTATCATTTAGCCAAAACGCAGTTCATCAAATTTGTATGGGTAAAAGGACATGCGGATAATCCTTTTAACAATCGTTGCGATGAATTGGCAACACAGGCTGCCGATGGAAGCGATCTGCTGATTGACGAAGGATATTTGCAGGATAAAAGCGGCCTTTTTTCTTAAAACTATAAGGGAAGTCAAACGTTAACTATTGCTCAGGCTAACTGTGTCTTTCTCTGAACAAAAAGTTTCGTCAACAAGGAATATGATCCAAACAAAATAAAAGTCCAGGTCATATCACCCAAAATAAAATTGGCATCGAAGCCTTTTATCAATCCAAACTGGCGATAAAAAAGGATACCATCGACATAACACTGCATCAAACCGGCAAATGTATGTGGCCTGCCAAAGCCCTGCCCTACTTCCCAGGTAATGTAATTTGTGATAAGGAAAAAGAATACCGAACCGGCTATAGAAAAAATGGCGACATTCAGAATATTTACTCTTTTCATTAAGAACCCCAAACAAGTGATCAAAACAAATGCAAGATACACGCCCCATTGACCGTCATAAAAACCAAGCTTGGTTGTGAGACCTGCCTGGTACAGAAAATGAAAAGTAAGATCAGATATGAAAAGAGAAAGAACAGGTAGGATAAATGCCCATCTTTTGTCTTTAATAAGTGCACCACCGAGCAAGGCCATAGCCATTTGCGGCGCAAAACCCTCGGGTTTATCAGGAATTAGGCGGTATAACGCTGCTGCTACAAGTGATAATAAAAAAATGATGAGTATTGATCTGTTAAGTTTCATATTCGTTTAGTTTCATTGCAAAAATAAAAGAATTGAAGCAATTGAAAGGCTTAATTATTAACCATTGTGCATAGGCGCAGAAGCCCTGAATATGGTAGTTTTTTCTGCAACTCCTTTTATTTCATAAGCAATTCCTTTAAATGCTACGGCAGCAGGCCGACCAGCCTGCAAATTGACATCATTGATCTGTGCCCCTCCATCGGTCACCAAAATGATCTCTGTTGAATTTGCCGTGGAATTTATCAATTCACCCTTCTTTAGCCCGGAGACGCTCAATTGAAAATCCTTCACTGGTGGTTTAAACAATTGGACATGCGGTGCTGCATCCTCTCCTTTTAATATTTGGGGTACTGTGGCTTCGCATTTTACATGCTTTAATAATTCCTTTACGTCAATATGCTTGGTTGTCAATCCACCCCGCAATACATTATCCGAATTAGACATTAATTCCACATTCTGCCCTTCGAGATATGCATGCGGCAGACCGGCGCCCTGGAAAAGTGATTCGCCTTTTTTTAAATGGAGAATATTAAAAAAGTAAATAGAAAAAACGCCCCGATCAATATTGTTATTCTTCGAAAAAGTAAGCGAAGCCCTCGCGGCCCAGAAATCTTCACTGATTTTTTCCAGTTTATTTTCCTGGTATTGAGGAACGATCCTGTCAATTAACGGTTGTAATGTTTGATTCACCTGTTCCTGGGGAATAGTCATGATCATTTTATACAAACCCGGATAACCGTCTTTTTGAAAAACCGGCAACAGACTTTTTAATTCAGGAATGGCTTCGAGTATTGCGATCAATAATTTTTCTGTTTTAAAGCCGTGTAACAAATAAAAATCACTTAACGCCACCAGCATCTCCGGCTTATGATTGGGATCTTTGTAATTGCGTTCCGGAGAATCCAATGCAATGCCTTCTTTATTTTCTCTTGCAAATTCCTCTTCCGCAGACGATTTTGACGGATGCACCTGGATAGACAACATATCTTTTACATCAAGCACCTTGAGCAAATATGGCAGGTCGCTTGCATAATCAGTCAGCGGTTTTTCATCGCCATTTTGCAAATGAATTTTTGAAACTCCTAACGGATGAATCCCCATCCAATATTCCGCAAAAGGCTGATGGTTTTTATTTTCAATATTCAGTAATGACGGGATATACGAATAGCCACCCCAGTCGTAATGTTTTACTGTTCCTGTTAGCCTGGCAATTCCATTCATAAATTTCTTACTTTAGGATAAAGATAATACATGGCCGAACATAATAAGTTTGGGAAAGAGGGAGAAGATATGGCTATGCAATGGCTCATAGAGAAAGGCTATGAGATACTGCACCGCAACTGGCGGCACAAACAATTTGAGATTGACCTGATCGCATTAAAAAATAATTTTCTGCATATCATTGAGGTTAAAACACGGCATCATTCTCCCTTCGGTTATCCTGAGGACAATGTTGGAAAGAAAAAATTCAAAAATCTGCAACGAGCCGCTGATGAATTTCTTTTTCTGAATCCCGGCCACAAATGGATACAATATAATATTCTTGCCATTACTTTATTTAATGATAAGGACCCTGAGTTTTTCCTATTGGAAGATGTGTTCCTGTAGGTGAGTGGTCGGTGGTGAGTAGTGAATTCGGTGACAGCAGGGCCAGTGCTTATTGAATGATTTTTTTTGATTCTTCACCCTTAATTACTGACATCATTTTCTCCACCAATTTAAAAGTTGCAGGACATAATTCTATATTCTGCTTGTGTACGTGTATATAATCCGTCATTTTTTTCTTAGCCAGATGAGGAAAGCCGGCACAGTCAGCAGGTCGAACCGCATAAATACTACATTCATGAGTTTGCCGGTCAAAGAACTGGCAGGGAGTGCTTTTATTCAACCAGTCACCGGAGCTTTTTTCCTTGTACAACCATTTTTCCTTAAAGTCGGCAGCTGTCATTTGCAGATGTGTGGCTATTCGTTTTATATCTTTTGATGTGTACGTTGGTGTCATCGTTTTACAACAATTACCGCAACGCATACAATCCACTTCCTGCCAAACTTCTTTTTCAGTTTCAGCCGCTAATTTATCTATTCCGCGTGGGGTATTTTTTTCGAGGCGTGTAAGAAATCTTCTGAAGGCTCTTTTACGTCCATTTACTTTTTTCCAGAAATACCTGAGATTGTATTTTACGATCCTGCTCACCGGTCAAAGTTACTTCTTTGCACACTATCATTTAAACAATAAAAGAAATTTGTTCATAAGACTTTTCATTGGTTATTTTTGTCACACTTTAAAAACATGTCTATGAAATTGCTATTTGCCACTTCCATAGCTGCGATCATTGCAATAGGTTTTTCCTTTTCATCCTGCAAGTCCTCTGGCCCTGCAACCTTCTGTGACACGGCTTGTATGAAGGATACACTGAAATTCACGGAAGACAATAGTATACTGAAACCTTATGTTTATATAACCGCAAATAATTGCCTGCCTGATACCATACTGTGGAGCTATGCGGGTATGGGAGTAAACCGCAAGCTGGACCTTGTCGGCCTGGCAGGTACATCGGTACACCTTAATAAAGATTTTGTTCGATGTGTTTTTAATGATACAAGCTATGCCTGGCTATTATTCAATAATTGCGACGGAGGCCGGGGCTATTATCTCAAGATACCTTTCGACAAAACAAGACCGATAGGAAGGAGCAACAGGGCTATCAATGATTTTGATCCTAAATTTTATGTAGCTGGCGGCCTTGTATCTTATATTGATCCAGGCAACATTTTTGTCGAAGACATGAAAACCGGCTTAAAAGCTATGATGACGTTTGGAAAAGATATTGAGCCTGACTATGCCAGTATTCATAACTCCATTGATTCGGTCAATATCACGCCGGGCAGGATTTATGCAAAAGTTAAAGTAGATGGCGAATGGAAAGATATGGAGAGAAAGATAGAGCTGAAGTGATCCAGGGCTGGCTAACGATAATAGGTTTGGAAATTTATACATGCACTATTGCGATTTCCCGATTTCCAAATCACCAAATTTCCAAATCCTATTATGTGGGCGTCATATAAAAAAGGATTCAAAGCATGGCTTCAATTGGAAAAATCATTGTCTGATAATTCCACCGAAGCTTACCTGCGGGATATTGATAAACTGACAGAATACCTGCAACAAAAAAGATCATTAAAAAGTCCTGCTGATCTAAAACTTAAAGACCTGCAGCAATTCGTGAAGTGGGTGGCTGAGCTGGGAATGACATCATCGTCGCAGGCAAGGATCATTTCAGGGATCCGATCTTTTTATAAATATTGTTTGCTGGAAAATATTTCTGCAACCGACCCTACTACCCTGCTCGAAGCTCCCAAACAAAAAAGAACATTGCCTGATGTGTTAAGCTTCGATGAAATTGAAAAGATCATCTCGGAGATCGACCTTAGTAAGCCGGAGGGCGGACGCAATAAGGCGATACTCGAAATAATGTACAGTTGCGGCCTTCGTGTCAGCGAAGTCGTAAATCTAAAAATATCAGAACTGTATTTTGATGCGGGCTTTATACGTGTCACGGGAAAAGGAAATAAAGAAAGATTGATACCTATCGGGAAAAGCGCGGTGAAGTTCGTAAAGATCTATCTGAAGGATATAAGAGTTCACCTGCCAATAAAAGCGGGCAATAAGGATATTCTTTTTTTGAACAGAAGAGGCGCTAAACTTTCGAGGATCATGATATTCCTTATTATAAAAGAGTTGGTAAAAAAAGCCGGGATCAAAAAAACTGTTTCACCACATACGTTTCGTCATTCATTCGCCACACATCTCGTAGAAGGTGGTGCTGACCTGCGTGCTGTGCAGGAAATGCTGGGGCATGAAAGCATTACCACTACGGAAATATATACACATCTTGACAGGAAGTTTTTAAGAAAGACGCTGGAGAATTTTCATCCTGCATTTCAATAGCAGTCATTCAACAATGATCTTTTGAGTAAACCTTTTATTGGTTTCTTTATTTGTCAATTTCAGAAAGTAGATGCCTGATGCCACGTGCGGTATTTCTATATTCAAGACCTGCATTTCACCGTCAATCCATGTTTGCCTGTTCAATACTTGTTGCCCTGACTGACTGGACAATTGAAGAACATAGTAACCGTCCTTCAATTTTTGGCAACCTATATTAATATTGGTTCCAGCCATTACAGGATTGGGATAAACTTTTATCATGGGTATGTCTTCAGAAGAGAGTTCTGCGATCGGTTTATTTGATAATTCTTCTTTAGCTTTTTTTGATATAGTTTCTTTGACTTCGCCTTTTCGAAATGTCTCAGCGTTCCTAACTTTCAATGCTCCCATAACATGATTGGTAATAACAACTTCACCCATCAACCTCTGATTTAATTGTATTAAAAGGATTTTTGCAGTATCCGTCGGATTAATAAGCATTTCCCTTGCATCATAGCCTACAGATGAAATCTGTAGAATAATGTCTCCTTGCAACACTAAATTTTCTATTTTAAAATTTCCTATACTATCCGACATTATCCCAATCTTAGTTCCTTTAATCATCACAGATGCAAAAGGAACAGGATCGCCATTTTCATTTATGACTTTCCCACTTATATTTTTTGCATTAGTCACAGAAACCTTATCGTTTTTTTTGATACCTGCCGTTACGGTATCACCCGTAAAAATTTTTCTTTCAAAAACGTCCACCTCACCCCTTATCATATTGCACGAAGGTTTCACAGATGCAACTGCGGTTATTTTTGCTTTTACTTTCCCCTGCGCTGTAGCTTTCATAGACACCAGGAACGCAGGTAATGCAAACTGGAAAAAATATTTAACCCATGGAATACGTTTCCTTGGAATTTCAATATCCCTTTCTAACTGGTCATGATAAAACCTGCCGCAAACAGAACCTCCCGCGGGTTTCTTAAAAAAAGTAGCTAATTGAGAATCGCTCATATTGGTAAAATCTATCACCTGCTTTTGACAGGATGCACAGAAACGGCCTTTCTCCGCTTGCGTCATCTCATCCCAGTTCTCATGGCAGGGATCGGCGATAGAGAGTTGGATATGTTTGCTCATATAACAGATTTATTGAACAACTAGTTTTTCCTGTTTAATAAAAGAACCTTTTTCATTTCTCAATTGAACAATATAAATGCCTGCCGCCCATTTTGCATCAGCAATTATGGAAAGGCGATTTGATCCTTTATTGATTTTTTGTAACTGAAAGAAAACTACACTTCCATTAAGGCTGATAATACTTAGCTGAGCTTGCTCATCCTGCTCATTTTCCAATTCAAGATTGAAAATATTATTCCTTTGGACCGGGTTTGGATATAAAGATTTTATACTACTAGTTTCGGCGGATTTCAATTCGTTTGCTTTTGTGAATACGTTCTTTGTACAGATGCCGCAGCAACAACACCCGCGCCGTTTGACAGAATAAGCAGTGACGACAACATTATCATTTTCTTTTACATCTCTTTCAAGAAGTATCTCCTGTACCTTGCCGCTAACTACAGTTGACAGGGTTTTATATCCCGCTGAGGAAACGGTTATCCCATACTGATTTCCTGCTTTGAATTTATCAATAATTAAAACCCCCTTTTCATCAGCTACTGCGTTGATAGTATCATTTCCTGAAGTGAGGTAAACCGTAGCAAACGGTATTTTTTCTCCTGTCAAAAAATCTTTAATAGTAAATTCTTTCAGATAAAGCTCTTTAGTGGTGATCAGAATAACATCACGTGCTGGCCGGCAGCCAAACATTGCACCCGAAGCCGATCTTTTTAGAATATCTATTGAGACAATGTTGTCGGGATTCAATTTCGATATCTCATTGTATTCATACATTATCCCATCAATCACAAACAAGGGCTGAACATCAACTGCAGGGCTGTCGTAGTGGCCGATAACTACCTTGGCCGGAGTTTCAGAAGTCATTGCGGAATCTGTGCTACTGGCGCAAACAGCGGGCACTGCATTTATAAGGTTGGAGACGGATTGAGCATTAATCTTGTTAGTAAATGCAAAAAATGTGACGATAAGGGTAAAAAATATTTTCACATGCGAAGGTTTTAGGTTTAAAAAATGTGGAGCCGGTAGAAACCGGCTCCTTATCACTAACCGGCTGTTAGTATAACTGTCGTTTTATTGTTGGATGCCGTCTCGAAATATATTACATAAGACCCTACTTATAATTAGTAAAACCTATCCGCTAATGCCACTGTGCAACCTTTCAAACACAGGAGATGTCGTTTTTTTAGTAATTGCATAAACCCAAGTGCGCTTTTTATTTATTATTTTTAATGTCCGTGGCATTTCTAAAGAAAATATCCGGCAATACACTAACCGATAAAGAGCTGATCGCCCTTTACAAACAATCGGATGATATGAGCTTGCTCGGTGAACTCTACCAGCGGTACATGGATCTTGTATATGGCGTTTGCCTTAAATACTTTAAGGAGCCTGAGACAGCCAAGGATAGCGTTATCCTGATCTTCGAGGAACTGGTATTAAAATTAAAAAAGCACGAGGTCGAGAACTTTAAAGGCTGGCTGCACCAGGTGGCTAAGAACCATTGCCTGATGCAGTTGCGTACCCCTAAGAACCTGAAAATCGTCGAGTTCAACTCAGACCTTATGCAAAACGAAGAAAACGTGCATCTGAATGGTGTGCTGGAAAAAGAGGAGAATTTTCAAAAGCTTGAATATTGCCTTGGCACTCTCACGAACGAACAACAGCAGGCGATCCGGTTATTTTATCTTGAAGGCAAATGCTACAATGAAATCGTAGAGCTAACAGGCCAGGAATGGAACCAGGTAAGAAGCTGCATTCAGAATGGACGCAGAAATTTGAAAATATGCATGGACAAAAGTGAGATCGGGACCAGGCGATCGGAAGCCTGAATGTTGAGCAAATATTTTTATTAAGATTATATATGGACCAACCAATACCCTTTTGAAATCAGGACATGGCAGACGATAACAACATAAAGAATTTTACAGCGACCGATATCGACAAATATCGTAATGGACAATTGTCGGCGCAGGAAAGGCATGCTTTGGAAAAAGCGGCCCTGGATGACCCATTTCTTGCTGATGCATTGGAAGGCTATTCAGTCTCCGGGCTAAATATTCAAGCTGACATCGCAGAATTAAAAAGAAGATTGGAAGAAAAAACCGAACAGGCGAAAGTGATACCCATGAATGCCGGCGGAAGATCATCATTCTCTTGGTTGAGAGCCGCCATTATGATCGTGCTGGTAGCTGGTGCGGGGCTACTTGCTTATCAATTTTTGTTTAAGGCAAGCAATAAAAATAATGAGATAGCACTGTCACCCAGCAAAAACGACGAAAGTAAAACGGAGAAGTCAACAGATACATTGCAACAGGATAACAAAACTGACAGTCTATCGGATAAACTAGCTAAAAATACCAGCGATTATAAAAGTGCGCCTGGTAGCACTGAAGAGGCCCAAAAAGTTTTTCTCAGCAATGCAAATGAAAGCAGAAAGGTTACCAAAGATTCTGTGACAACTAACTCCGGACTAACTACTACTAATCCTTCGACGTTATCGGCACCTGTAAAAGATCTGAACGAAAAAGTGGATGACTCAAAAAATGCCGGGATCGCAAAACAAAATAATAATGTATCCGTTCCGAAGACTGATATTGCTCTAAAAGGTGAAAAGGACACGAAAGACATTACTTTAAAAAAACCGGCACTTGCCGATGCCGATGGAGTCGTGGAAACGCGGAATAAAGCAAAAGAGGAAGTTGTTGCAAATGGTTATGCGACCAATAAACGAAACGACAACGCTTCTTATAGTGCTCCCAACTATTTCCGCGGCAAAGTGACAGATGCCAATAATAATGCATTGCCCTTCGCTAACATCACCAATACCCATGACAATGTGGGCACATATAGCGATGCGCAGGGAAATTTTACACTGCTCTCAGGGGATAGTGTAATGAATGTCCAGGTAAGATCTTTAGGGTTTCAGAATAAAAGTTTCCTATTGCAAAGCGACGCTGGCACCAACAGAATCGCTTTGAAGGAAGATCAAAGTTTGAATGCAAAAATAATTGACACGGTTAAACGAAATTTGAGCCGCGCTGGTCGCAATAACACGATGACCTTTGAGGAACCCGAACCTGCGGATGGCTGGGATTCCTATAGCTCTTATTTGGTCAATAATCTGAATGTCCCCGAATCTCTTAACATTAAACAAACCGATGAGGTTGCGCAAAATGTGGTCGAGGTCTCTTTTGAAGTAAGTAAAAACGGCGACCCCGTAAATTTAAAAGTAGAAAGATCACTCTGCGATAAATGCGATAAAGAAGCCATGCGTGTCATCAAGGAAGGACCTAAATGGGTACGCAAAGCAAAAAAAGGAAAAAGGACAACAGTTGCTGTTCCGTTTATTAAACCGGAATGATAGCGCCAGGTTTTATTATTCAATAAAGAACCAATAAAGTCTCCACGCATTTTCCTTCTTCATTTCTTACCTTCGCCCTTCACTAAAACATTTGCTATGAAGAAGTTTTTTATTACCACTATTGCTGCCTTTATTTTATTTTCTGCCGATTCACAAACATTAAAAACACCGGCGCCAAGTCCTACGCAATTGCTTAAACAGGATTTTGCCCTGTCTACGATAGAAGTTTCTTATTCCCGCCCGGGTGTCAAGGGTCGAAAGATCTTTGGAGACCTTGTACCTTATGATAAAGTATGGAGAACGGGAGCCAACAGCGCAACGACAATCACGTTCGGCGATGATGTTATGATCGGCGGAACTAAAGTGCCTGCTGGTAAATATGGACTTCTAACTATACCTGGTGCGGACAACTGGACAGTGATCATTTCAAAACAAACCGACGTGACCAGTCCCGCTGCTTATAACCAGGACCAGGATGTAGTAAGAGTGTCTGTAAAACCTGTTGTGCTTCCATTTACTATTGAAACTTTTTCCATCAACATCGATGAATTAAAAAGTAATAGTTGCAATATAAGCCTCCTATGGGAAAATGTATATGTAGCCGTTCCGATTACTACCGACGTGGAAGGTAAAGTGATGAAACAGATCAGTGATGTGATGGATAAAGACAATAAGCCTTATTTCAACGCAGCGCAATATTACATTGACAATGGAAAAGATCTGAATAAAGCTGTGGAATGGCTGGATAAAGCCTATGCACAAAATCCAAGTGCATTCTGGGTATTGTATCAGAAAGCCCGTGCTTTAAAAATGCTGGGTAAAAAAACCGAGGCATTGGCGGCATCCAACAAGTCTATAGAAATTGCTAAAAAGGAAAAGAATGATGATTATGTGGCATTGAATGAAAAATTGCAGAAAGAGATGAAGTAAACTGATCGAAATTTGAATAGGCCAGAACCCTGCTACGCGGCAGGGTTTTGCTTTTTACTAAAAAACGGGTGAAGTAAGAAGGTGAATATGATCACGCCGAAGGCCCCGATAGGATTTAGCCATAAGAACCCCATCTTCAGAACCGGCGGATTTAATTTAGTCAGAATAAATACAGTCAACACGAGTAACTCTGCCAGCACGGCGCCCCAGAATACAGCATTACTGTTTTTTATTTTTTTAAAAAAGAAAGCCACAAGGAATACCCCGAGTATCACTCCGTAAAATAATGACCCGAGCACATTCACCGCTTCAATAAGGCTGTTGCCAACATTGTAAGTAAACATAGCCACTATGATACAAAAGATACCCCAGGCAAGTGTGTACCGTTTTGAAATTTTGTATTCGTCTTCTCCTGAATCTTTCTTTTTAGTAAACCGCCGGTGAAAATCCACCATCGAGCAGGATGCCAGTGAATTGATCGCGGCTGCTATACTTCCCCATGATGCGAGAAAAATAATGGCAATTAATAGCCCCACCAAACCTGCAGGTAAGTAATCCACTACGAACCGCAGAAAAATATAATTGGTATCGTTGTTATCGCCGTTAACTTCTTTTGAACTTATCCAGGTTTTTACTTTACTTCTTAATGAATCCGATCGTTTCTGCAGATACACAAGTTCGTGGGATGTTCTTTCTACTGCATCATCATCATTTGCATTTACAAATTCGGTCACCGCCTGCTTTTTTTGCAAAGCAAGGTCATCATATCGCTGCTGAGCCAGCAAAAGGGAATCCTTATATACAGATTGCTCCAGCTTTCTTACCTGCACATCGTTGAAAAATATCGGCGCTTTATTAAAAAGATAAAATGTAAATACCAGTACGCCAACTAATAATATCAGGAATTGCATGGGCACTTTTACAAAGCCATTCATCAATAGTCCCATGCGGCTTTCCGCTAACGATCTGGCCGTAAGATATCGCCCAACCTGGCTTTGATCAGCGCCGAAATAAGAAAGGGCCAAAAAGAATCCACCGATGATCCCGCTCAATAAATTATACTGATCACTCCAGTTGAAACCTTTGTCGGTAATACCCGTTGTAATTACATTCAATTTCCCCAGTTTCCCTCCTACTTTCAACGCATCTGTAAAGCCGATACCTTCCGGAAGCATATTCACTACCATATAAGCGGCGAGAAACATTCCTGTAAAAACCACAATGAGCTGCAGCTTTTGTGTATAGGCAACAGCTTTAGCACCACCCGTCATGGTATAAATAATAAGCAGGCCGCCCATTAGGATATTTGTCCAATAAATATTCCAGCCAAGCAAAGAAGAGAGAATGATAGAAGGAGCAAATACACTGATACCAGTTGACAAACCTCGTTGCAATAAGAATAAAAAAGAGGTCAATGTTCGTGTCTTACCATCAAACCTTGTCTCCAAATATTCATAAGCAGTATAAACTTTTAACCTGCTGAAAATAGGAACGAAGAAGATGCAGATCACCACCATGGCAAGCGGAAGACCGAAATAATATTGCACGAACCGCATTCCATCCGTATAAGCCTGGCCCGGCGCTGAAATAAAAGTGATAGCACTGGCTTGTGTGCCCATAATGCTCAGCAATACCAGTCCCCATGACATACTGTTATTGCTGAGAAAATAACCATCAAGATTGCGGGAAGTGCGGCTTTTATATAAACCGTAAAGAATGATGGCAAGCAGCGTTACAACTAATACTATCCAGTCGAGCTGGCTCATGAAAAATATTTCGTGAATAAAGAAAACAGAATGATCAAAACAGCTAGAAATGCAAGTACCAGCGTGTACCAGTAATTCCAGTTTTTAAATAAAGGCGGTTTATCGTTATGATCAGTCATTTTCAATTTCGCGAAGACCTTGATGCACCAAGAAAAACAATTGCAAGACCTAACCCAACTCCAAGGATTAATCCCCACCCGCACTCGTTTAATAAGCAACCCCAGCAATAATCCCAGTACAATAGCAAAAATGAATGCTATCTCTCCTCTTCTTAAGCTCGGTTTTCTTTCTGTACTCATAGAAGGCCTCACCCCAAACCCCTCTCTTGCTTCTCCGCCAAACGGCGGATCGCAAAGACGAGAGAGGTTTAGAAAGCTTTTTTCTTATTTAATGCAATAATATTTGCCAGCAACCTGTATGCACCCGGAACGCCTGCAGGTAGTTCCCTGAAAAACACAAGTCCTGTGTATGTAAAAAAACCTTTACCATATTTAGCGATAATTAAACTACCATCATCACTATTCTCCCCGGGATCGTGCATTGAAAAAATTGTTTCGAAATTGTTCTTGTCAAAATTCGATGCGTGATAAATACTGCGTTCTTGTATCCAGCCTTTAAAATCATCCTGGGTTATTTTATTCGGAAAATTCATGACAGGATGATCAGGTTTTAAGAAAACAACATCGGCATTTTCATCGGTTATCCTCCTGTTGACAACATCAAACTTGTAAGGACCGATTTTCTCTGAAGAGCCAAAAAATGGTCTGTCATATTGAACAATGAAATTTCCTCCATCATTTATATACTTCATCAGCTTATCGTAATATTTATTCATCCAATCATTAGTATTATGGGCCCTGACCCCGGTAATGATGACGTCATACTGCTGAAGATTATTTCTTGAAAGTTCTTTGTCGCCAAGCAGGGTCACTTCATATCCCATTTGCTCCAGCGCTTCCGGAACTTTATCACCGGCGCCGACGATGTAGCCTATTTTTTTGTTGTATGTCTTCAGATCAACATACCTTAATGAAACATCTGCCTCATGAAAATAATTGATGTATGGAATGTGATCATACTTGATCTCGTGCTTATCTTCCGCTACTCTATTAGTACCGTCATGAGATACGGTAAAAGCGAGTTCTTCATTTTTTTCCGGCACATCACCGCGATAGGTAACTTCAGATACCTGGTTCTTTGAATTGACTAATATATTACTGTTACTAATGGAAATATTTTTAACCGGTGTAGCCGACGCATTCTGATTTATTCCGAGTTTGCCAGAAAATCCCTTTTTCATCCCCCGAATAGAAAGAGATCCGGAAATATTTGTTTTATCCGGCGTAATGACCTTAAGGTTTTCAGATGGGCTTACCAGTACAGGCGGTATGACAACCAATGGCTGGTAAAGCTCCCCATGTACCGGATCAGTGAACCTGTATTTTACTGCTCTTAGAAAATTAAAATCCTGTCCCTCTATATTCAAAGTAACACTTGCATTGTATGCCGGGTCAACGTCACCCTGCCCGATCTTCCGCTGATCAGTGACATTATAATAACCCTCTTCCATTTTATTTTCCAACCAATAAGGTTGTGTGATCGGCTTGGATGCGGGAACAAAAAAAGTTTTGTTGAAAAAAACGTTCCTGTTTTTTGAAAGAGTTTGATTGAATGACGAATCAAACACATCGACCGACACTTGTTTTAATGAAGCATTTACTCCAAGACGATTATTGAATAGAAAGTTCATTCTTATCGAATCCGTTTGCACAGCAAATTGATCATTGGTGGTCACCTCCATAAACAATCCGCTGCATTGCGCGACCAATTGCTGTACTTCTTTTAGTTTTTGTGTTTTCCAATAGCTATCCTGCAAAGAGTTGATCGCCCGGTACAGTCTCACCAAACCTTTAACGGAATTTTCAGGATGCAAAAGGTCAAAAGAAGAAGACAAGCTATCCACTATTTTCTCAATCACTTCGCCGCCTTTCACCCTTTTCCAACCCGCGTCTACACCATCCATCAGATCATTTACAGGAGCAGGGCCGCCGGTTGTTTTAAAATATTCCAAAGCTTCTCCTCTCGAAGTCGTTGAACCGGTTCCCTGGCTTTTATTTTGACTACGACTTTCTGCACCGATCTCACCATAGCTTTCTCCCAACAAAGGATTATAACCTCCCGCATCAAATCTGAATTGGTCATCACGTGTTGTATTATTGCCTCCAAAGTTGAATGTATTCCATAAGATACGTTTCGCCTGCCAGGGCTGCACGTATTTTAATTGTTCAGGAAAACGATTAGGATCTGCGGCAGCAGTAAACGCCTCATTTGCTAAAATAGCTGAAGCAGTGTGATGACCGTGCCCTCCTTCCCCTGTTGTTGGAAACCTGGTTATAATTACGTCCGGTTGAAATTTCCTGATCACCCATACCACATCGCTTAATATTTTTTCTTTTTCCCATTTGGTAAATGTTTCTTCGGGGCTTTTTGAATAACCAAAGTCAAAAGCCCTTGTAAAAAATTGTTCACCACCATCTATCTGTCTTGATGCGAGCAATTCCTGGGTCCTTATCAAACCAAGTTCGATTCCCTGTTCATCACCAATCAAATTTTGCCCGCCATCGCCTCTTGTCATGGATAAATAACCCGTGCGGTATAATTTGTCTTTGGAAAAGTAAGCGATCAGCCTCGCGTTGTCATCATCAGGATGTGCGGCAACGTATAATACAGAGCCTAATACATTCAATTTGCGAATGGCAAGATACATATCGGCGGATGTCCAGCTTACCGGCGCCTGGCAAAATGCAGAAAGATGCATGCTTATCGCAACTAAAAAAAGATAATATCTTTTCATCAACAGGAATTATTAGGCGAATATACCTTCTATTTTATAGCGATCGAAACCATTGATATAAAAAAAACGACCCCGATAAATCGGGATCGTAAACTTGAATAAACTTTTAATCTGCTATCAGTTCTTTGTTTTACCGTTATTATCCTTATTCATTTTTTTACCCAACTGATCCAGCAATTGCAAACCCAGCAAACCACTGATCCCTCCATTGGCACCATCACCACCACCGATCAACACATCCGGCATGATCTTCACTTTTTCTGCAGCAACGGATTCCATTACTTTCAATTGAGTAAAGTTGTCGCCACCCATCGCTTCTACAGATAATTTATACGATTCCGCATTCGATTTACCGATAGCAAGAATTTTTTCTGCTTCTGCATTACCCGTCAATGATATCTTTTCGGCATCTGCTTTTGCCATCAATTCAATTTTTTCAGAATCTGCTTTTGCCAATAGCCTTGTCTTTTCCGCTTCTCCACTTGCTAATAACTTCAAACTGATCCGCTTCAGCAGTTGCCTGCAGCCGCACACTGTTGGCATCACCGGTTGCTTTTTTTACAGAAGCATCGGCAATGCGTTCAGCGATCAATACACCCTGGTCGGCCTTTACGATCTCTTTCTGAATTTCAGCTATGGCAGTTTCTTTTTCCAATGTTTGCCTTGTTTCCTGCGCCTTCTTTTCCGTTTCATATGTGATCTTTTGTTCTTCAGCCAGTTTACGGTCAGTCAATGTCTTCATCAAACTTTCCGGTGGAACGATATCACCTATCAGGGTATCCACACCAAACACATTATATTGATCCAGCACAGTGCCGATATGTTCTTTAGCTGACTCCTGTCTTTCCTTACGGCTTTTCAGGAAATCAATAACATCTGCATCCTGTGCTGAGTTGCGGAAATAGTTTCCGATAGTTGGCTCCAGCACCTGCGTAACAAGATTTGCCATATTTCCGAATCGTGCAATAACTTTTGGCGCTTCCGTTGTCGGAATATGAATGATCTGCGCTACATCCAGGTTGAATGTGAACCCATCTTTACTTCTTACGGTAATTGTAGAAAGGTTTTTATCCAACTGGTGTGATTCACTCCTGGCGCTGGCCCAATTCAAAACTAAGTTGGTAGTAGGTACCAGTTCCACTTTCATAATAAAAGGATTGACGGGATATTTTCCCGGGCCTAACGGTTCTGCCCACACTCCCTTTTGTCCTTTCGAAACAATATTGCCATGTTTGAATTCTACACCGCTTGTATCTACCCCTTCGGCTCCGACATAAGAGATCACTACGCCTACATGACCGATCGCTATCTCCGTCATATTTACCATATCCACTTTGGCAAACCATGGATTCAAAAAATAAGAACCAGCCAGCATCACCTGTTCCTGCAAACCTTTGTAGCCTCCGTTTTCAAGAAAAGCATCAACATTCTGAAATTTGTTTTGTCCTTCAATGACTTTTCCGGCTATCTGGCCTTCGTCCAAAGGATTACCTTCCAAGGTTGTCACGATACCTACCGCGTTATCAGGTATATTGATCATATCCGTTATCTCAATTTCAAATAAGAATGTGTTGACACGGTATAAGCCCGGAGCGATGATAGATGTTTGCCGTCCCTTACGTCCGCCATTTTTTAGAAAGGCTTCTGCATCCTGGAAAGAATCGCAAGCGACCTTGCGGGCAAGTATCCTACCGGCTTCTAATTCAATACCGTCTTTTGCCAGCACCAGGCCTATCTTACCGGTAGGGATGACAATGAATGGCTGAAACGTAATAGAATATTGCCAGATCCATTTCCAGAAATAAACACCGGGCGCTAATGTCTGCGCCTGGAAACCGGCTTCACCATGAGTCGCGATGATGCGACCTTCAGGTAATTCCTGTTTGCCAAACAAGACAAACTTTTTTGTTACCAACCCGATCTTGTCTTCAGGCACTATCACCAACCCGAAGAAGAATCGGAGGATAAATTTGTAAAACAATAAAATAAATAGGGGGATACCGATGATGAGTCCCCAGCGGAGCAGATCAGATTTTTCCATGATGACTTAATGATTAATGGTTATAAAAAATATTTGTTTAAAGAAAATGTATGTTGCCTCTACAGGCAATGATGCTAACAACTTGTAAACAGAACACACGAACCCTTTGGTGGTTTTTTTTTAAAAAAAAACAACTACCGGGATCAGTCCCGAACATTCGGGATTCTGCTCATCATTTATTTGTCAGATAACAGGAGGAGGCGAAGTGTTGTAGATCGTAAACCGGATGTCCGATTCAATCGAAAAGAAGTTGATATGATCTACTTTCATGGTGAAATAAATTGAGACATAAAAATACATAAAAAGGAAACATGTCTGTGAAAAAATCGGTGCAAGTGAAGCGAAAATCAGTGTCGGTTTTTTGCAACACGTTCATCATGAAGCTTAACTATCTTTACAGCCGCCGCGTCAATAAATTTTTGAAAAAACATTTGGAAAATATGTACAAACAACTTTGGATTACTGTTGCAGTTCTCTTGATTTTTTCCTGTAACAGTTCTAAAAAGAACACCGCTTCCTTTGATCCGTACCAATATTCCATTCAAAAAAAAATTATTGTTGAAAACGGAGCTGTTGTGTCGGCTCATCCTCTTGCGAGCAAGGTTGGTTTGGAGATATTGAAGAACGGAGGTAATGCTGTTGATGCATCTATCGCAACACTGTTAGCATTGGCCGTTGTTTATCCGCAAGCTGGTAATTTAGGCGGTGGCGGATTTATGGTTGCAAGATTGAGCGACGGAAAAGAAATTGCAATTGATTATCGTGAAATGGCTCCGGGAAACGCAAGCAGGGATATGTATATTGATTCTACCGGTACGGCAAGAACCGATAAAAGTCAGGATGGTCATTTATCCAGCGGTGTACCGGGAACTGTCGCTGGTTTATTTGAATCTGCTAAATATGGTAAACTATCTTTTGATAAATTAATTCAACCAGCAATTGATCTTGCTGAGAAAGGATTTGTGATAAGGGAACGTGAAGCAAGAAACCTGAATGGGCTACAGGATGAACTGAAAAAATATAATACGATAATGCCTGCTTTTGTAAAAGATGTTCCGTGGAAAGGAGGAGATACATTAATACAAACAGACCTCGCTAATACTTTAAAAAGAATTCGCGATAAAGGCATGGCAGGTTTTTATGAAGGAGAAACAGCAAAGCTCATCGTGGAAGAAATGAAAAGAGGCGGTGGTATTATTTCCTATGATGATCTGAAAAATTATAAAGCAAGACAAAGAGAGCCGCATACATTTAATTATAAAGGTTACAAGGTTATTGGAATGCCTATGCCGAGTAGCGGCGGCGTATTATTACACCAGATGATGAAGATGGTTGAAGACAAAAATCTAAATTCAATCGGTTTTCAATCGGAACAGGCTGTACAACTAATGACAGAGGCAGAACGAAGAGCATTTGCAGACCGCGCAGAATACATGGGTGATGCCGACTTTTATAAGGTACCGGTGAAAATGATCACAAATGAAGTGTATCTGCAGGAAAGAATGAAAAACTATGATACATCCAAAGCAACTCCAAGCACAACAATAAAGCCCGGTGTTCTGTTAAGAGCCGAAAGTGAAGAAACCACACATTTGAGTGTAATTGATAAAGATGGAAATGCCGTCGCAATCACAACGACATTAAATAATTCTTACGGCAGCAGAACAGTTGTCGGCGGTGCTGGCTTTTTTCTGAATGATGAAATGGATGACTTCAGTATCAAACCGGGCACACCGAATATGTATGGAGCTATTGGTGGTGAAGCGAATGCCATTATGCCCGGTAAAAGAATGTTGAGTTCAATGACACCGACCATAGTATTAAAAGATAATAAACCATTTTTAGTTGTCGGTACTCCTGGTGGAACAACTATCCCCACTTCAGTTTTTCAAACACTGGTAAATATTATCGACTTTGATATGAGCACAGAGGATGCCGTATATAAACCTAAATTCCATCACCAATGGTTGCCGGATACGCTGGAAGTAGAAAAAGGTTTCCCGCAAAACGTTCGTGATGTTTTGCAAAAAAAGGGATACGCTATCAGGGAGAGAGGCGCAATAGGGAGAACGGAAGTCATTCGGGTTTTAGCAAATGGAAAATTTGAGGCGGTAGGCGACAGACGAGGTGATGACGATGCGGAAGGATGGTGATTTGAGTTAAAAGTGGAGAATTGAGAGTGAAGAGTTTTGGTAATGAAATTCATCGTTTATTTAAAAAAAATTACTCATGAATGTAGGAGAAGAATACCTGCAAACAGTTATACGCCGGGTGAAATATTATAAAGAGCTCGGCGATAAAACTTTTGAGCAGTTAATCAATGATGCTGATTTTCATTATCAGCCCAATGAAGAATCAAACAGTATTGCAGTCATCATTCAGCATGTTGCCGGAAATATGTTCAGCCGGTGGACAAATTTTTTAACTGAGGACGGAGAAAAAGAATGGCGTCAAAGAGATGATGAGTTTGCTGTTCATGACTATTCGAAAGAGCAATTACTGGAGATATGGGAAAAGGGATGGAACTGTTTTCTAGACGCTCTTGAATCATTAAATGAAAATGACCTTTTAAGAACAATTAGTATCCGGCAGGAAAAACTATCGGCTATTGACGCTGTCAACCGGCAGTTGGCTCATTATCCTTATCATGTCGGGCAGATCGTTTATATCGGCAGGATCATCAAAGATCGTTCGTGGAAAAACCTTTCGATACCCAAGGGTCACTCTCAGCAATATAATAAAGGCGAAATTATCAAAGACCCGGCAAAAAAGTTTTAAATAAGAGATACAAGACCGTTTGGCTTGCAGTAATTAATTTCTTTAGTCAATAATTAAATAGATGTCCCACCGTTCTTATTCCTTTATAGACGTAGATTTGCCAAAATTTTCCTTTTAAATCAATCCCACAGTTATGCGCATATCGGTTTTGTTTTTAATCCCTCTTGTCTTATGAAAAAAACCACCTTAGTATCGTTACTCCTCTTTTTTTCTCTTGTTTGCTTTTCCCAATCCCAATTTGGCATTTTTGCCGGCGCACAGGCGACATCAGCAAAATATACTGTAGCCGACACTAAGCAACCCACCAATCATAAATATGGATTCCAGGCTGGTGTTGGATGGAAGGTTCCTTTTGAAACTCAGTTATTCTTTAGCCCGGCTGCCTTTTATAGTTTAAAAGGATACAAGGTAAATTTTAACCGACCTGCATACCCCCCGGATACGCTCGCAACAGATAATAATACTACCATCCACACATTCGAACTTGCATTCATGTTACAACTCGACCTGGGCAAAAGTCCAAATCATTGCTTTATAAAGGCTGGTCCCTCCCTGGATTTTCAATTAAAAGGAAGAGAAAAATTCAACCGGAAGACGGGCGGACCAGTTGATCGCAGCATGCTCTATGATTTTGGCGCCTACGGCCATTACTCAGCAAATCTTATTATGCAGTTTGGATTTGAAACCGGTGGCGGGTTTTTGGTCTTTGCGCATTGCTCAAACGGGTTTGCCAGCATCAACAACGCAGATAACGGCCCGCGAATATTTCACAGAACCTATGGTATTTCGATAGGCACTTATTTTAATCGTAAAAAGATCGTTCTGGATACCAGGAATAAAGAGTGAACAAAATTGTTGGTTCAATATTATAGTTCGTTCTGCATGGCGATGGTGTTACTGCGCAAAATAATTTTATTAAAAGCAAATTAAATTTCGTTGTTTAGTTCTTCACATAGTATGTTCATATTATCCAGGATGTAGCGCCAGAGAGTCTTATAGCTTATTCATAACGATACGTAAAAACCTAGTGTTGGATTTGCATTTCCGGCATTTTATTTTACCTTTACACCATCCGATCCCATTCTAAACTCCTCATAAATCCCATTCGGGAAAAACTAATCACGCATTTTCTCAATATCCTTCTTTAAGATCAGACCAGGAAGATATCCCAGGGAAGTATAAGATTTTTTCAACCGGTCACAAAACCTAGAATGAGCAGGATGTTAAACATTTGTACCTATTGGAAGCAATTTGCTGTATTGTTAATTGCGTTATTCCATTTTTGCTTTTTAAAAGCGCAAAACCCCATTGTTGCAGAAAATGATCTGCCAGGTAACCCATCATCAGAATGGGACATTTCCGGTGCAGGTGATCTAAGCCTGCAAGGTTTCGCCACTGATATAAGCGTCAATAAAGGTCAAACTGTCCATTTCAAGATCAAAACAGATGCCGCTGCTTACACCATTGACATTTTTCGGCTGGGTTATTACAACGGAATGGGCGCAAGACATATTGATACGGGAACTGTCACTGCGACATTGCCACAAATTCAACCTTCACCTATAACGGATACAGTTACCGGATTGGTAGATTGCGGGAACTGGAGTGAGTCCGCAATGTGGAATGTACCTTCAACTGCCGTATCCGGTGTGTACATTGCGAGATTAAAACGCACAGATAACGGGGGCGCCAGCCATATAGTTTTTATCGTACGTGACGATACAAGTAATTCCGATCTTTTCTTCAAAACATCCGATGCGACCTGGCAAGCTTATAATATTTATGGCGGTAACAGTTTATATCTGGGAACCACTTCTTTCCCCTCAGGGCATGCGGCGAAAGTAAGTTACAACCGGCCTTTCATCACACGTAATGGTGGTGGAGGTGGTGGTACCGCCCAGGATTGGTTATTCAATGCAGAATACCCAATGATCCGTTTTCTGGAAAGAAATGGATACGACATTAGCTATACTACTGATATAGATATTGCCCGTTCCGGCAATCTCATTTTAAATCACAAAGTGTTTTTATCGGTCGGTCATGATGAATACTGGTCAGCAGAACAAAGAAATAATGTAGAAGCTGCCCGTAATGCTGGAGTTCATCTTGGTTTCTTCAGCGGTAACGAGGTCTATTGGAAAGCAAGATGGGAAAACAGTGCAGATAGCTTAAGTACTCCCTACCGGACTTTGGTTTGTTATAAAGAAGGCACACTCGGTGAAGTGGTATGCGGCACCAAATGTGACACTTCAACAACAGAATGGACAGGTCTGTGGAGAGATGGGTGTGCATATCCTGGCGCAGGCGGATGCAAACCTGAAAATGGACTGACCGGACAGATCAGTTGGCAAAATTCGTCAGGTTCTATCGAAGTTCCGGCTGCTTACAGACACCTCCGGTTCTGGAGAAATACAAGTATTGCAGATCTTAGTGCGGAAGACATAGCGATATTACCATATGGAACTCTTGGAAATGAATGGTCATGGGAACAATATCCTGACAGCTATCCTTCGGGAAGGATTACTATGTCCAGCACTACGGTCAATGGTAAAACGCATAAACTATCATTATATCGTCATTCAAGCGGCGCATTGGTATTTGGTGCGGGCACTATTCAATGGGCATGGGGATTAGACAGCCTTCATGATAATGGCAACTTACCTGTCAGTCGCGATATGCAGCAGGCAACGGTGAATTTATTTGCCGACATGGGTGTTCAACCGGAAAAAATTCAGGAAGGACTTATACCGGCTACTGAATCATCAGATACTACCGCACCTGCTACAACGATAACCTCAACTTCAAACCGTGCATCATTTCCTTCTTTTGCACCATTAACAATTGGAGGAACATCTTCTGATTCAAGCTCGGTAGCAGGTGTAGAATTTTCAGTTGATGGCGGCGTTACATGGAAAGTGGCGACCGGTACAGATAATTGGTCCTTTACCTGGACCCCAACCGCAATCGGATCTGTTACAATAAAAGTTCGCGGATTTGATGATTCGGGAAATATGGAAACACCGGGTTCAGTTCCGTCTTCCAATGCGATCACACTAAATATAGCATCACCCGATTGCCCCTGCATGCTGTATCAGACCACAGATAAGCCGGCAACTACTAATCTCTTTGATAATAATGGAGGGGTTGAATTGGGTGTGAAATTCAGGGCAGCTGTAAATGGTTATATAAAAGGATTAAGGTTTTATAAAAGCGTAAATGATATGGGAATACACAAAGGAAGCTTATGGACGCTAGGCGGTATGCTACTGGCCCAGGCTACATTTACTAATGAATCAGATTCAGGATGGCAGGAAGTTTTATTAGACACGCCTGTTGCGATCACAGCAAGTACAACTTATGTGGCTTCATACAACAGCCCGACCGGTTATTATGCTGAGACAAATCCATTTTTTACAAGCGGTTTTGTGCATGGTCCTTTAACAGCTATTGCAAAGACTGATCCGGACGGGCCAAATGGTGTTTATCAATATTCATCCACACCTGTTTTCCCGTCGCAAAGTTCTCAGGCGGAGAATTACTGGGTGGATGTTGTCTTTGATAATAGCAACAACGATGTTGTTCCCCCGGAAGTAATAGCAACGACACCTGGTAGCAATGCTACCGGCGTGGATGTTAACACCTCATTCGATATTACGTTTGATGAAGCAATTGACGAAGCTACAATCAGCAGTTATACAATTGAATTAAGGGATCCGGAAAATAATCCCGTACCAATCAGCCTTAGTTATAATTACGGTCTTCATAAGGTTACGGTTACTCCTGATTCGTCATTGAAATATTCTTCGCTCTACGAAGTAGTTATCAAAGGAGGAGAGCTTGGAATACAAGACGTTTCCGGCAACGCTATGCCTTCAGATCTGAATAGAACATTTACCACACTGGATGCGACACCACTTGGTCCAAATGATGGACCCGGCGGACCAATATTAGTCATCAGCACCGGTAGCAACCCATTCAGTCTTTATGCCGCAGAAATATTAAGAGCGGAAGGACTAAATGAATTTGCGACAATGGATGTTTCTGCAGTAACCGCATCTGTTCTCAATAATTATGATGTGGTGATATTGGGAGAAATGACTGTCACCGCTCCCCAGGTTACTCTGTTAACCAACTGGGTAAACGCAGGTGGTACATTAATAGCCTTCAAACCGAGTTCATTATTGAATTCTTTATTGGGGATATCAGCTGCAAGCGGCACTTTAAGTGATAAATATTTATTGGTAAATACAGCCGCAGGTCCCGGTGTTGGCATCGTGAATCAAACAATACAATACCACGGCGCAGCCAACCTGCATACTTTGAATGGTGCAACAAGCCTTGCCACGCTTTATTCGGCTGCAGGCACCGCTACATCTAATCCCGCCGTTACTACTAATAATGTCGGATCTAATGGTGGTAAAGCCATTGCATTTACGTATGATCTTGCAAAGTCAATAATTTATACGAGACAGGGAAATCCTGCATGGGCCGCACAAAAACGCGATGGAACTTCAGGTCCCATTCGTTCTGATGATATGTTCTTCGGTTTACCCGCCGGCACCGGAGTTGATTGGATCGACTTTAATAAAATAGCTATTCCGCAGGCTGATGAACAGCAACGCCTGCTGGCAAATATTATTATTCAAAACAATCTTCACCGCAAACCATTGCCAAGATTCTGGTATCTGCCAAGATCATTGAAAGCAGCGATCGTAATGACGGGTGATGATCATTCAAGTAATGGAACAGTCGGACGTTTCAATCAATACCTTACACTCGGCCCTAACACTCCGGCTGATGTTGCCAACTGGACAGCAATAAGAGGCACTTCGTATATTTATCCGAATACACCTATCACTAATGCGCAAATTGTTTCATTCCAGAACCAGGGTTTTGAGATCGCATTGCATCCTACAACAGGTTGTATTGATTTTACGGCAAGTTCCCTGGAAAGTAATTTTAATACACAGCTTGCAAACTTTGCATCAGACTTCCCGGGTGCTTCTGCTCCTGTCACCAACCGTACTCACTGCATGGCATGGAGTGACTGGGCTACTCATGCCAAGACAGAATACAATCACGGAATAAAGCTGGATGTAAATTATTATTACTGGCCGGCAAGCTGGGTGCAGAATCGCCCGGGTATGTTTACCGGTTCCGGAATGCCAATGCGCTTCGCAGATACCAATGGTTCGATGATCGATGTGTACCAGGCTCCTACTCAAATGACGGATGAATCAGGCATTGGTGTCGGGTCATTTTGCGATTCGTTATTAACAAAGGCTAACGGTCCTGAAGGTTATTACGGTGTTTTCACCGCTAATATGCATACAGATACTGCTAATCACACGGGCTCAAATGCTATTATCGCTTCGGCGCTGGCACACCAGGTTCCGGTTGTTTCGGCTAAGCAAATGCTGACATGGATAGACGGCCGTAACAACTCTTCCTTTACTAACATAACTTGGGTTGGCAATGTGTTGACCTTTACTGTGACCGCTGCCGGCGGTTCAACCAACCTGCGTGCAATGCTGCCTTCTAATTCGGGTACCAATCCTTTAACGCAGATCAATCGTGCGGGATCATCAATAGGTTTTACTTTATCAACGATCAAAGGAATTGAATATGCTTTCTTTGATGCTTCGGTCACGGGAAGTTATAGTGCTATCTATGCACCCACAACAACAATAACCGGTCAGGTTACTTTACAAGGACGCCCTGCTGCTCCAAATGGGCAATGGCAGGTACCCGTTACAGTTGAGCTTTTTGTAACAGGAAATACCACTCCCGTATTGACCTATTCAACTAATACCGACATAAACGGCCAATTTACAATCTCCGGTGTTCCGGTTGGTACTTACAATATCGGTGTAAAGAGCACTCATACACTCAAGAGGGTGAAACTATCACAAGCTCTTGTTGCGGGTGGTAATAACATAAATTTTGGAACGCTGCTGGAAGGTGACGCAAATAACGACAATTTCGTTACCCTGGCTGACTTTTCCTTATTGCTAAATTCATTTAATAAGACTCTTGGAGATCTTGGTTATGATCCAGGAGCAGATTTTAATAACGACAATTTTGTGACGCTGGCTGATTTCTCCTTATTGCTGAACAATTTCAACCAGGCGGGTGAAAATAATCCTTAAACATTATGAGCAAGTATGACATTTCGTAACACTAAAAAGAAGACAATGAAAACAATTTCAATTTTTCCTTTGCTTTTTAAAAGCATTGTGAGGCAAATAAAAAGAAAGACGATTCTTTCTTTTATGCTGTTTGCTTTTTTGTGGACTCATGTGAGCGCACAGAACTCTGCAAATATCATTGTACAGCCTGCAACAACAACAACTACAGTAGGACAGAGTTTTTCTGTAAACGTAACTGTAGATTTTACAACACCTCCGGGTAGCTCTTCAGCAGATGCAGTAGAAGTACATCTGACTTTCGACAACACTAAACTTTCGGTATCGTCAATTACCAAACCAGCTATCGGATTATTGCCCACCGAAGTGATACCTCTTCAGTCAATAAGCACTATTAATACAAATGGTCAAATAAATTATGCAGCAGGTACAAGTAGTGGTTTTCCAAATGCGGATTTTAATTTTTTGACGATAAATTTTAATACAATCGGTGGTGGTGCCACTTCATCTGCTTTAACATTTCTGACTTCGCTTCCAAATAAAACGGATGTACAAAGAAGTGCAAGTTCTATTTTAGGTGGCATAACAAACGGAACAGTCAACATTCAAAACTGTACAGCGCCTACCGGAACTATAGCCGGCTCTTCTGCATCTACAACATGTAATGGTCAGCCTGTAAGTCTTAAGTTGTCATCGGCAACCGGTGTAAGCCCTTATAGTGTTGTCATAAACGGAACAACTTATCCAAATGTAACAGTGGGTACAACAATTGCAACAATTCCTTTCCCTACTTATAAAATATGGCCAACAACTAATCCGGGTGTGCCACGATTGAATGACTCGCCAGGGACCGCCATAGAGGTCGGTAACAAGTTCAGGTCCTCTCAAACCGGCTTTATCAAAGGACTTCGCTTTTATAACGGCTCCGGAGCGGTTTCAGGAGCATACAAAGGCAAGCTCTGGAATTTCCAGACTGGTTCCTTACTTGGTACAGTCACTTATACCGGCGTAACGGCAGGACAATGGTTTGAAGTAAATTTTTCAACGCCAATTCAAATCGCAGCTAATACAACATACCTTGTCACGGTTTATAATTCACAGGGCAATTATACAGCCAGCGACAATTACTTCAGCAGTGCTGTTACGAGTGGGCCGCTGACAGTTTTGGCTAACAGCACCTCCACAAATGGTATATATTTCGTGGGTGGCGAACAAACTGGTCCGTCAACGAATTTCAATAGCTGGGGTTCATACCTTTCGACCAACTATTGGACTGATGTCGTTTTTATAGCTAATACCAACTCCTTTAACCTGGAAAGCATAACAGATGCAACAGGCTGTACCAACTCCGGCGCATTGCAAACACTGAACGTTTTTTCTGTTGATTGCAGCACACTGCCGGTAACATTGCTAAATCTTTCCGCATCTCCAAATGGAAGAAAAGTAACAGTTAGCTGGTCAACCTCCACCAAGATCAACAACCGTGGTTTTGATGTACAGCGCAGCACTGACGGTGTTAACTGGACAACGATCGGTTTTGTGGCCGGTGTTGGCAATAGCAGTCTCACGACAAACTACAGTTATGTTGATGACAATCTTGAAACCCGTAAATATTATTACAGGTTAAATCAAACCGACCTGGATGGCCGGTCTAAGTATTCGATCATTGTTTCTGCGGTGGTTGGCAGCAAGGGAGAGTATGCGCTGGGACAAAATTATCCCAACCCATTCCATAATGAGACAACGATTCAATACACCATACCAAGACATGAGCTGGTAAACATTTCATTGTTTGACATAAGCGGAAGAACGGTGAAAGTATTGGTGAACGGTTCTAAAGATGCGGGCACACATGCTATCAGCTTCCACACAGAATCACTTACCAGCGGTATTTATTATTACAGGTTACAAGCCGGCGATTTCACCGATGTGAAAAAGCTGACGATTCAATAGTTTTTATCGGTCTGGTCATTCATCTTTAAAAATCAACTTGCTCTCTTTGACTGACCTGACCGATAAAAACCAAACTTCTTTTTAGTGAAAAAAGGTCCTCCTGTTCAACACGGGAGGACTTTTCTTTTTGCGCTTTTGTAACTTGCTCATGGTGCCTTGCACCTTGCGGCTTCACTATTATCTTTGCAGCATGGCAGAAGATCTGAATATAATAACGGGAAATAAGACGGAACAATATGAATCACTCATTCCACAACTCAAGGGATTATTGGACGGAGAAAATGATCTCGTCGCTAATCTTGCCAACGTTGCAGCAGCGTTGAAAGAGCAGTTTGGATGGTTGTGGGTTGGTTTTTATATTGTAAAATCCATCGACGGTACTCAGGATGAATTGATCGTCGGGCCATTCCAGGGTCCTGTTGCCTGCACAAGAATTAAAAAAGGAAAAGGTGTTTGCGGCACAAGCTGGGCAGAAGCAAAGACACTTATCGTTCCGGATGTCGAAAAGTTTCCGGGACATATCGCCTGCAGCAGTCTGTCCAAATCAGAAATTGTGGTACCCATCATCCGAAATAATAAAGTTGTTGGCGTGCTCGATGTTGATAGCGAAGACCTGGATCAATTTGATGCTACCGATCAACGATATCTCGAAGAAATTGTGAACCTGATCCCATTTTGACATGTTGAAAACTGTTTCCATTATTGTAACAGGAAAAGTGCAAGGTGTTTTTTTCAGGCAAAGCACAAAAGAATTAGCCACGGTACTTGGTATAAAAGGAGAAGTGAGAAATATGCCTGACGACACTGTGCATATAATAGCAACCGGCACCGATAAACAAATAGAAAGACTAATGACCTGGTGCAAGCAGGGTCCGCCCAAAGCGAAAGTAGAGAAGGTGATTGCCGAAGAGCAACCTTTACAGCAATTTGAAAAGTTCAGGATTGGGAGGTAAAGCCCGATCCAGAAGCCCATCCCGATCCCGCCATTGGCGGGACAGGCTCTTCCCAAAGGGAAGGCCACCACCACACAAACCTTGCTTGTTGAAAAATTTACTTGTTGGTTCCATTCGAAACTAAAAGAAACCTATACTCCTTCCCTTTGGGAAGGCGAATTGAGGAAAACCTCAGCTTTAATGAATGTGGGATGGGCCTTTCAAATTCTCCAGCATATCCTTCGTCATCGCTGCAAGATCATATTCTTCTTTCCATCCCCAATCTTTCCTGGCCACGCTATCGTCTATACTTTGTGGCCAGCTATCGGCAATGGGTTGGCGATAGTCAGGTTGATAAGAAATTTTAAAATCAGGTACATGTTTTTTTATTTCCGTCGCAATTTCTTTTGGCGAAAAACTCATGGCAGATAAGTTATATGATGTACGAACTGAAATTTTATTCGCAGGAGCTTCCATTAATTCAATTGTCGCTCTTATTGCATCCGGCATATACATCATTGGTAGGTAAGTATCTTCCTTTAAAAAACATTCATAATTCTTTTCTTCCAATGCTTCGTGAAATATTTCTACGGCATAATCGGTAGTGCCGCCGCCCGGGGCAGACTTATAAGAGATCAAACCGGGATAGCGTAAACTTCTTACATCCACAGCATACCGATGATTAAAATAATTACACCAGAATTCTCCCGCATATTTACTAATGCCATACACTGTTGTTGGCTCAATAACAGTTTGCTGCGGGCAATTTTTCTTTGGCGATGTGGGACCAAACACAGCAATAGAGGAAGGCCAATATACTTTCTGTAGTTGTTCTTCCTTAGCAATATCTAAAACATTCAACAGGCTTTGCATATTCAGGCTCCATGCAAGATGAGGGTTCTTTTCTCCCGTTGCCGATAAGATGGCCGCCAATAAATATATCTGCGTCACATTCTGCCGTATCACCTGCACATGCAGCATTTCTTTATTCATTGCATCAAGGCTTACATAAGGGCCGGTACCTTTCAACAGGTCATTTTCTTCCCGAAGGTCTGAGGCCACTACGTTTGCATTGCCATAAATTTTGCGAAGCGCTAATGTCAGCTCCACTCCTATTTGTCCCGATGCGCCGATGACGAGTATTTTTTCTTTTACCATAAATGGTTTTGTAATGACAAAGTAAACCCGTAAAGACCGAAAAGAAAAATTATATGCCCGCGAATCAGCCGGTTGCTCAACAGCCGCAGCCATTTGCTCAGGTAGAAATATCCGGGATTACTGATAAGAATAACTTGAAAGATCATTAAATAAACTCACCGATAAAATCGCTGAAAGAAGGATCGATCCACTTCAAAAATAAGTTTATGAAAAAGATATTTTTGATCGCTGTTGTCTGCATTTTGCTTTCAGCATTCGCCATTGCTCAGTCTGTCGGCATCAACAATACCGTTCCGGATGCCAGTGCAATACTGGATATAAAAAGCAGTACAAAGGGAATGCTCATTCCAAGAACATCAACGACTTCCCGTACTGCAATTGTTAACCCTGCAAAGGGGTTGTTACTTTATGATACAACTACCGCCAGTTTCTGGTTTTATAATTCATCACTTTGGAAAGAAATAACAACAGGCAGCAATGGTTGGAACCTGACCGGCAATGCCGGAACTGATACAGCTGTGAATTTTATTGGCACGACAGATAATAAACCTCTTCGTTTCAAGCTGAATAATATATGGGCAGGACAACTGGATGCAGTTAAAGCAAATTATTTTATTGGCGACAGCTCAGGCACTAGAATTACAAGTGGTTTTAAAAATACAACGTTGGGGTCGCGGGCACTTTACAAAAACACTACCGGTACCTGGAACACAGCAATGGGTTCTGAGGCGCTTTATTTAAATACAGATGGAAATTATAATGCAGCTTTTGGATTCAGTTCACTTTATTCTAATATTTCCGGATCAGAGAATGCTGCATTTGGCACACAGTCGCTGAAATTTAATACCAGTGGCTGGTATAATACCGCAACCGGTACCAATTCATTATACTCTAATACAATCGGAAGCTATAATTCTGCCCATGGCGCTTATGCATTATTCTATAATACTACAGGAACCTCCAATTCAGCATTTGGCTATAATGCATTATATAATAACATCAGCGGAAGTTATAATACAGCAATAGGTGTAGCAGCCCTTATCAATAACAGGTCCTCCGGTTCTAATATTGCTATTGGAGTGGCAGCTTTATATAATGACACCACTGGCAGTTATAATACCGGGGTCGGGAATTGGGCTCTGTCTTCTAACACCCGGGGAACTTACAATACAGCCATTGGTTATTATTCTTTAGCAAGTAACACTTCAGATTATAATACAGCAATAGGCGCTTATGCACTTTATTATGATACAACCGGAATTAATACAGCAGTTGGCTATGCATCGCTTTACCAGAACAGAAAAGGAACTTATAATACAGCTATGGGTCATGGCTCCCTTTACTCAAACATTACCGGCAACAACAATACTGCAATCGGGCAGGGAGCATTATATAATAACAATACTGGTAACAATAATACAGCGGTGGGTTATGGAACGCTTATTTCAAATACGGCAAGCTCTTATAATGTAGCTGTTGGTGATTCTGCTTTGTTTAATAACAACGGGATTGTTGATGGAAATAATACTGCTGTAGGTTCGAAAGCATTATATGCGAATACTTCAGGGAACAACAATACGGCCATTGGAAAAACATCGCTTGTGGCCAATACTACCGGGACATTAAATACCGCTGTAGGAATCAATTCGCTCTCAAATAATATTTCAGGAAGTTCAAACACTGCTACCGGATCCAGGGCACTTCAATTTACCAATACAGACTTTAATACTGCAACCGGTGCATCAGCCCTCCGTTTCAACACAGGTATTGCGAATACTGCCATAGGCTTTGAAACACTTGTAGCCAACAATACCGGCACCTACAATACTGCTGCAGGGGTGCAGAGTCTTTATCGAAATCAGTCAGGTTCATTCAATACTTCTATGGGTTTAAATTCATTGTATAATAATATCAGTGCGAACGACAATACTGCTATGGGTGCTGAAGCTCTTTTTAATAATACCGCTGTCGGTAACACAGCATTTGGAAGAAGTTCACTTTTTAATACTACTACCGGGATAAATAATACTGCTGTCGGAGTTGCTGCTTTGCAGTTTAACATAACCGGCTATTACAATACTGCAATAGGTGCCGGAGCAGATGCTTCGTACAGTAATCTTTTTAATGCGACAGCAATTGGATACAACGCCAGGGTGGATGATTTTAGCAGGGTATGGGTAGGTAACACAACTATTAATTCTATTGGAGGGTCCAAAGGATGGTCAACCTTTTCAGACGGGAGATATAAACAACAGGTGATGGAAGATGTAAGTGGTTTGGAATTCATAAAGCTGCTAAGACCGGTCACCTATATTGTTGATGTGCCTGCGCTGAATAAACATTATAACATCACAAAGGACAGCACCGGGAACGATGAGTGGAAACATGAAAGCCTTTTGAGAGCAGCTACACATCGTGAGAGCGGTTTCATTGCTCAGGAAGTTGAACAGGCGGCAATAAAAACAGGCTTCACTTTTAGCGGGGTGGATAAACCCACCAATGACAGAGCTCTCTATGGCTTACGCTATGGGGATTTTGTTGTGCCGTTGGTAAAAGCCGTACAAGAACTGTCAGTTCGTGCGGATGCACAGCAATTGATCATTGAGGAACAAAATAAAAAGATAGAAATGTTTATTAAAGAATTGCAGGAGATAAGGGAAAAAATAAAATAACCGAGTCTTAAAAATAAAAATAATCATCATGAAAATAATTCTTTTGTTGATAGGCTTTATTGCTATCAGTAGTACAATGGTTGCACAAAACGTGGGCATTGGGATCACCACCCCATTAGCACCTCTGCATATTAAAAAAGACAATGAAGCCCTTCGTATTGAGGGCAGCTCTTCTTATATTGGTTTTTACAACAATGGCGGTACAGGGCCTTTACCGATGTCATTTATCCAAAGTGCAGGTAATAATCTGTACCTCGGTACAGATAACGCTACAGGTCTTACACAGTTTTATTCCAATGGCACGCCTTTAATGACAATAGCGCCAACCGGGAATGTTGGAATAGGCACTATTATTCCAACCTCGAGACTTACAGTGCAAACTCCTAATAATACAACCGGGTTTACCCATGTAAGCGAGGGGGGCATCACATTAATTGAAGCCATTGGTGGCGTTTCTGCAACAATCGGCACCAGCTCCAACCATACTTTCCGTTTGATGGCCAATAACAACCCGATAATTAACCTGGATGCTTTAGGCAATGTAGGAGTTGGTCTTATCGATCAAACTTATAAAATGGATATTTCAGACAGAATAAGAATTCGCAGCGGATCAGGGTCATCCACTGCCGGCATTTGGTTTAATAATCCATCCAACTCGACAGCTATTTCGTTTATAGGAACCAAAGATGTAGACCAGGTTGGTATGTATGGAAACAGCGGAGGATGGAGTTTGGTAATGAATACCAATAATGGTAACATAGGTATTGGATCTGGTGTTCCCAACCCAACCAACAAGTTACAGATTGGCAGTGTGGGTAGTACAGGTTTCGCAGGTAATGACCTTGTTATAGGCAATGGCACTAATGCATTGGGTATTTTTCAGTCGAACGCTTCTACATATATTGGAGCTACTACAGATATTGTTTTAATGCCCCGAAATAACGGGCACGGCAGGGTGGGTATTAATACTACATCACCACGAGCTTCGCTGGATGTAATTGATTTCGTTTCCGTGGCCGCATCTTATGCTTATTTTAATAGAGGAGGATATCCTAATGGGGTTTTAGACTGTAATGGCTGTTCCAGCGCTGCATCGATTATAGTTTCCAATGCAATTTTAGCAAATGAATTTGATGCTTATTCGGATGCTCGTATAAAAAACATCAATGGAATTAGTACATCAGCAAAAGACCTTGAAATTATCAATGCATTACAAATTAGCGATTACACCATGAAGGATATTGTAAAGTATGGAACCAGACCTTTTAAAAAAGTAATTGCACAGGAAGTGGAGAAGGTTTATCCGCAAGTAGTATCACAGCATACTGATTTCATACCAAATGTCTATCAACTGGCCACTAAGGTAGAAAAGGTAGCGAATGGTTTGATGTTATCTTTTACCAATAATCATTCAATCAGCAGCAACGCAAAAAAGTTACGGGTGCTTTCGGAGGAAAAAGGAGTCGTTCAGGAGTTTGAAATTGTTTCCATACCTTCTGCAAAACAGGTAGTCATTAAATCAAACGAGCTCAACATTAGCATGCTGTTTGTATACGGTGAAGAAGTAAATGATTTCCGTACAGTAGACTATGAAGGTCTCACTACGCTCAATATTTCTGCCACACAGGAACTAAGCAAATTAATTAAGGGGCAACAGGCCGCTATTGATGCGATGAAAGTAATGATTGCCTCCTTAACGGAAGAAATTAAGGAACTCAAAGAAAAAAATTATGCGAGGCTACAGTAACAGATACAGGTGATGCAAGCTAAAATCACAAAAAAAGATTGCAAGACAGACGTTTCATTAAAAAAAATAAGATTGAAATTTGAATTAGCTTTAATATATGCGCAATGGCCGCCTGATCATACTCATCATTTGCACGTTAATTACATCCTGCACATTTGCACAGCAGCATCTCAACTATCTATTCCGGCATATCACCCAGGCGGATGGATTACTGCATAACCAGGTGCCTGGTATCGCCCAGGATAAAAAGGGGTTTATTTGGATAGCTACTTCCAATGGACTACAACGTTACGATGGTTTACGTTTTAATTATTACCCCGAAATGCTGAGTAATGCCGCCGGAGAACTTACTAATGGTGCTGAAATATATGCCGACAATAAAAATAACCTGCTATGGATATCAAAAAATAATTTGATCGAAAAAATGACGCAGGATAAAAATAGCGTTACAGTTTATGACGCAGGAGAGTTGTTAAATGATACCACTTTTCATTTTACTGCTTATTCAGGCGCCAACAATTCTAATTGGATGCTTGGCAATAATGCCGCCTATTTTCATATAAACACACCCGCAAAAAAAGATTATCAGTGGAATACCAGCCAGCCAGATGCTCACAGGGCTTCCTACATTTTTTCAGACAGTATAAATAAGCAGACATGGGTGGCAACTATGGGTAGTGTTTTTTTATTTAACGAAAAGAACAAAACAGTTTATTCACATGACCCTGGCATACATCCTTTATTGCAAGACTCGCTGTACGGCGAAGGGGATCGTTTATCAAGGTTTGTTCTGGTTGATAGCAGGAATAATGTCTGGGTCACTACCTGGGGAGACAGGCTATACCGCTACGATCCATTGACAAAAAAGGTCAGCACCTATTTCTTATCCGCTGTCAAATCAATACAGCAAGGCAGCAAGGCATCGCCGGCCGGCCTTTTGATAAATTGTATGCTGGAAGATGATCACAACAACATCTGGCTGGCAACTGAAAATGCGGGATTGCTGCGTTATAATCGGGCAAATGATGATTTCGACTATTGCATCACCCGGGAAAAAAACAGCGAAGGCATCCGGTACAATTATAAAATATTAACCCTGTTCCAGGACCGGGAGCAAAATATCTGGGTAGGCACTGATAAAGGGATCAGCATCTTCAGCCCCTACCGGCAATATTTTAAAGCTATCCGCCACGAGGAGAATGAGCCTTTATCCATCAGCAAAAGTGAAATTATCAGTTTCATACAAACCACCACAGGAGATATTTTCATTGGCACATGGGGAGGCGGTATGGCCGCTTATGATAAAACTTTTCATTTCAAAAAAAACATACTTTTTAAAAACCCGTATCAAAACAATTTTATCTGGAGCTTTCTGCAGTTTGATGATAAAACATTATGGATAGGATGCCAGCACGGCTACCTGCAGATCTATGATATTGTCTCCGGAAAAACACAAAGCATATTGCCGCCCGAAATGGAGGGATCAACTATTCGTTGTATGGAAAAAGACGCTAACGGCAATGTATGGTTTGGCCTGCATAACGGAAAAATTGTAAAATGGGATAAACAGCAAAGGCAATTCCTGCCTTTCAGCAACAGTCTGAAAAACCTGGCCACGGTATTAAATATTTTTATTGACCATGAGCAGAATTGCTGGGTAAGTACCGAAGGAGGATTCAAACAATTCGATCTGCAGAAAATGGAATACACGAATACATGGCTTCCTAATAAAAACGATATGACCAGCCTCTCAGGAAAAACATGCGAAGGCATAGAAGAATACAGTGACAGTGTATTGCTTATTGGAACAATATATGGCGGTTTAAATTTTTTTAATAAAAGGACCCAGGCGTTTTCTCATTTAAGTATTGCTGATGGATTGCCCTCCAACAGTATCTATGCTATAAAAAAAGACACGGCTGGTTATGTTTGGTTTACCACCGATTTTGGGCTTTATAAATTCAACCTGGCCGATAAGAAAATAATTCCTTATAGTATGAGCCCGGGTCTTATTAACTCTTCGATAATATCAAATAGATTTTATCCTTTGCAGGATGGACAGTGGCTGATATTCACCACCACGGAAGCCGTTAGTTTTTTCCCCGGTAAAACAGAGTTCCAGGAAAACCTGCAACCCAAAGTAGAAATAACCGGGTTTAATTTATTTGATAAACCCTTGTCAATTGATTCTTTGCTATCTGTCAATAAAACTATCCGGCTCTCACACAAGGAAAATTTTTTTACGATAGAGTTTGCAGCGCTGAATTTCTGGAGTCTTCAGCAAATCCACTATGATTTTCGGCTTCACGGCATAGATAAAGATTGGGTACACGGGGGAACCAGGCGTTTTGCAAATTATACGGACCTGCAACCCGGTGAATATACTTTTGATGTGAAAGCCGAAAACGGAACGAGCGGTGGTGAGATCACTTCATTCAAAATAATTATCGCGCCACCGATCTGGCAAACCTGGTGGTTCAGGTGTTTATGCATTTTAGTCATTGTCATTGTTGCTTACAGCCTGGTAAGAAAAAGGATAAAAATGATCCGGCATGAAGCTGCTATGAAACAGAAAATCGCCGAAACGGAAATGATGGCATTAAGGGCGCAAATGAACCCGCACTTTATATTTAATTGTCTCAATTCGATCGATAACCTGATACAGACAGACCAAAAAGAAAAAGCTACTGATTACCTGGCAAAATTTGCACAACTGATCAGGGATATTCTTGAAAACTCAAAAAATAATATCATTCCCTGCTGGAAGGATGTTGAAGCATTAAAACTTTACCTGGAGATGGAAGAATTACGGTGGGATAAAAAAATCGAATGCGACATAAACATTGCACCTGAGATACATGACGGAGACTATAAGGTGCCTCCTATGATATTGCAACCATTCGTCGAAAATGCTATTCATCACGGCTTGCTGAACAAAATAGCAAGTGATAAAAAATTAGCAATTGAAGTAAAACTGGAAGGGAGTAAAATTAAATACACTATCAGGGACAATGGCGTGGGGCGGCTGAAAGCAGGTGAGTATAAGAAACTGAATCGTTCATCCGGAAAACCCTTTGGTATGCAAATAACAAAAGACCGGATCAATCTTTTCAACCAGGACAATAACGGCTCTGTCAAAATAACCGACCTGTATGATGAATTTCAACAACCGGAAGGCACTCTCGTGGAAGTATGGCTAACTACTCAACTTAATCCAACATGAAACAGCTAACGGCAATATTGATAGATGATGAAAGCAGCAGCAGGAGTTCGCTTCGTCAAAAACTCAGTACTCATTGTCCTCATGTGGAAATATCGGCCGAAGCCGATAGCGGAGAAGAAGGCATCAAAGCCATTGAAACATATAAGCCGGATATTGTTTTCCTGGATGTGGAAATGCCGCGGATGAATGGCTTTGTCATGCTTCAGCAATTGAAGCACCGCAGTTTTGAACTTATTTTCACTACCGCGTATGACCACTATGCTATCCAGGCTATTCGTTTCAGTGCATTGGATTATTTGGTAAAACCGATTGCAATTGGATTACTAAAGGAAGCCATAGAAAGAGTGCAGGAAAAAAAACAGGCAAATTTACCCAACCAACGAATTGAAACGCTGCTTTATAATTTATTGGACGAAAAGAATGCGTTTAAACGGATCGCTATTCCTTCGAGGGAAGGGCTCCAGTTTATCGAGATCGCTGATATTATTTACCTCGAGGCGGAAAGCAATTATACTTTTATTCACATGCATCCGGCGGCGAAAATAACGGTATCCAAAACATTAAAAGATTTTGAAGAATTATTACCTGCACATACGTTTATCCGCATACATCATTCTTATATCATTAATAAGAATTTTATCCGCAAGTACATGAAGGGCGAAGGCGGACAAGTGTTGATGAGCAATGAAAAAATACTTGATGTAGCCCGCAGAAAAAAAGAAGAGTTTATGAAGGCGATCGGGCACCTGCCACATAGCCACCCTTAGAGAATTGCAATCAAATACTCCCACTCCCGTATAATCAGAGAATAACCCCGTCTAATTAGTCGGCTTTTTTTAGTCCATCAGTATTAGATACATTGAAGACTGTCCTTTAACATCTCCGTTATGAAATACTTTTATTCTCTTCTTCTTTCCGTTGCACTGCTGCCTGTTGCCTCTGCACAAAATGTAGGCATCGGCACTGGCACGCCTGATGCTTCCGCAAAACTTGATATAACCGCAACAAATGCCGGCCTGCTGGTTCCAAGAATGACATCGGCACAACGTACCTCAATTGCGAATCCTGCAACAGGCCTTTTAATATTTCAGACTGATGGAAGTGCCGGGTTCTATTATAATGCGGGTACGTCGTCAACTCCTGACTGGTTAAATTTTACTACGTCAGTAACCGGTTGGGGTTTATTGGGAAACGGTAATACAAATCCTGCAAATAATTTTATCGGCACTACGGATAACCAACCGTTGGCATTTAAAATAAATAATTCCCCGAGCGGTAAAATTGAGTCAGGCAGTCAAAATATATTTCTCGGCTACCAGGCAGGCATCTCAAACATAAGCGGCAACTTCAACTCCTTCTTTGGAGGCCGTGCAGGTTCGTTTAATAATACTGGAAGCAATAATTCGTTTTTCGGAAGCAATGCAGGTATCAGCAATACAAATGGAGCATCCAATTCTTTTTTTGGCGTCAACAGCGGTTATGGAAATACAACAGGATATAGCAATGTAGCAGTAGGAGTTGCCGCCCTCCGTCTTAATCAAACCGGCCATCATATGGTAGCCATAGGGGACTCTGCTTTATATAATACCGCCGTTTTTAGCAACGGCTTCAATACAGCCGTTGGAAGTAAAGCAGGTTATACCAATACCATCGGGATCCACAACTCATTTTTTGGATATAATGCAGGCTATTCAAACAATACAGGGGATTTTAATACTGCCTTAGGCTCCGCAGCTCTGACTTCAAATATATCCGGAGAAGATAATACCGCAACCGGGCAGGGCGCACTGGCAAATAACACCACCGGAAATGAAAACACTGGCAATGGAAGTGGTGCTTTGCTTTTCACGACCATCGGAAACAGAAATACGTCAACGGGCACACGCTCACTTCACAACAATACAGCCGGTAATGACAATACAGCGATTGGATACTTTAGCCTCTTTCTAAATACAACAGGTTCATCGAATATCGCGATTGGTTCAAAAGCTCTGTATTCAAACAGTACTCGCAGCAATCTTGTTGCAATTGGCGATTCAGCCCTTTACAACAATACCGGTTCAACACCAGGTGAAGGTATCAGAAATACAGCTATTGGCTCAAAAACACTTTATAGCAACTCATCAGGTAGTCTCAATACAGCCACAGGATTTGAAGCACTCAAATTAAACACTACCGCCTTTGGAAACACTGCTAACGGAGCATTCACTCTTTCCTCAAACACCGTCGGAAATTATAATACTGCTACCGGTTACAATGCCCTTAATAATAATAACGGCGGCGCTTTTAATACTGCAAATGGCGCCTATTCACTTGGCGGTAACTCTTCAGGAAGCAACAACGCTGCTTTAGGATTTGGAGCACTTGAAAATAATACAACCGGAAGCAGCAATACAGCTTCGGGAGTCCAGGCACTCAACAAAAATTCAACGGGAAGCTTTAACACTGCCGGCGGAAATAGCGCGATGTTCAGCAATACTGGCGGTCAAAATAACACAGCCCTCGGATATTTTGCGGTAACAAGCACTACAACCGGCAACAATAATACAGGTATCGGCTATTATACAATTCGCCAAAACCAATTTGGAAGTGCCAATACAGCAATAGGCGCCGAAGCCCTGTACACAAACGTTTCAGGAAGTAATGCCACAGCCATCGGGTATGGTGCAATGCACAATTCCAACAATTCATCGACTTCATTCATTAATAATAATGTCGCAGTAGGTTATGAAGCACTGCGAGGCTCTCTCACACCGGCCAACAATACAGGTAATTCTAACACGGCCATTGGTTACCAGGCATTATTGAATAACTCTTCCGGGGATTTTAATACTGCAACCGGGCGCAATGCCTTATTTGACAATACCACAGGTGTCAACAATACCGCAAATGGAGAGAATACGCTGGCAAATAACACATCAGGGTTTGCTAATACAGCTACGGGTCTTGATGCACTTTTTTTGAATTCCACAGGCAATAATAATACATCGGCAGGATACAGATCTCTTCGTCTTACCACTACTGGTTTTCAAAATACAGCTGTGGGAGCAGCTGCATTGGAATTAAATTTCACTGGCTCTTATAATACTGCCCTGGGCTACAACACCGGACCAAACGGCAGCAACTATGTAAACACAACTTGTCTCGGCATTGATGCTACCGCTACAGCAAGCAATATGGTTAGGATCGGGAATACATTTGTCACATCCATTGGCGGTTTTCAAAACTGGACCAATATCTCCGATGGTCGTTTTAAACAAAACATCAAAGAAGATGTCAGCGGGCTTGATTTTATTTTAAAATTAAAACCGGTTACTTATACACTCGATATCGCAGGTATCAATAATGCATTGGGCATAAAAGATGCGTTCAACGGTAGTGCTGATCTGAAAGCAAAATATTTTGCAGAAAGAGCAAATGCAAGACAATCAGGCTTTGTTGCACAGGACGTTGAAAAAGCTGCTAAAGAAAGCGGTTTTGAATTCAGCGGGGTGGATAAGCCTGAAAATGCAAATGATTTTTATGGTCTCCGCTATGCAGAATTTGTAGTGCCGTTGGTAAAAGCTGTACAAGAACAACAGCAAATGATCAGCGAGCTAAAGAATATAGTTCAACAGCAGCAGGAAAGAAATGATGGCCTGCAAAAAAAGATTACCGAGCTTGAAAATCGGGTGAAATAATGTTTTGCAAACCATTAAACAATCTATACGGAAATTTCTCTGATCAAATCGTGTGAATGGAGCTGGTAAATCACGGCAGTGTGTCAAATTTTTGATCCGCTGCCTGTTACCAGCATTCACTGCTGTCGCTTAAAAAGCGTAAATTAGAACAAGCCGCACATTAATGATTTCTAAAACGATCATATTATCCTGCAATATATTTATGAATTTATCGCCGGCATTTTCGCAGGAATCTTCGCCGGTATTCAACAGGCTGACAACACTGGATGGCTTATCTAACAATTCGGTGAATTGTATCACGCAAGACAGCAGCGGCTTTATCTGGGTCGGTACACAGGATGGTCTCAATCGCTATGATGCACTGCATTTTAAAATATACCGGAACGATCCACATAACCGAAACACTTTATCTAATAATTACATTACCGGTCTTGCCGTAGGCAAAGAAGGACTGATCTGGATAGGAACCGACAACAGCTTGTGCCGGCTCAATCCCGTGAATGATTCGTTTGCTATCTATAAAAATGAACCAGGCAAAACCGGCACCATCAGCAACAGTTCCTGGCCGAAACCATTTATTGATAATGCCAATGATCTATGGATAGCTACAAAATCAGGCCTGGATTATTTTGATCCCGTCACAAAAAAATTTACTGTTTATAACATCGCTCCGGCAGAAGACATCAAACGAGATCCTTCAACCAATGTCATAGAGAAAATAATTGAAGACAAGCAAGGTCGTCTTTGGTGTCTCGGTATTTATAAACTGTTTTTGTTTGACAGGGCATCCCACCGGTTTGTTTCGTCTTTCACTATCAACCGCAGAGCCAATAAAGACATAGCTCAGAAAGATGAAACACATTTTTATCTTGGTCAATTCGAATCAGGGTTGCTGGAGTTGGATATCACAACAAGTGAGATCAGGTCAATTCCGGTAAAAGACCCGTATAATTCTTCCATCTCTTTATTTAACGACACGACTTCAGGGAATAACCCACTTCTTTATATCGGCACTACAAACTCCGGCGTTATCCGCTATGATCCTACTCTAAAAGAACAGGAAATTTTTCAGCCTGATATTTTTAACGACCGGTCCATTTCAGGTGAATATGTTCCTGCAGTTTTCAGAGATAAACAACGATCGCTATGGTTCGCCACCAATAAAGGCATCTGCGTTTTGAATCCACAAATGCAATTATTCAAAAACAAATTATTAGGGCAAGATGACTTTCCCGGCCAGTTTGAAAAATTCGGTGAAATATCTGCATACTATGAAAAAAGCGATACGCAATACTTAGGTGTATGGCCCTTTAAGGGTTTATACAAATATGACCATGACGATAAGTTGCTACAAACAACAGGTATTGTATCACGTAGTTCAAAGAGCAGTCTTTCCAAAAGCATATTTTATTTTTTACCATCAAATGACTATTTATGGATCTGCACCGACTCGGGACTCGTGAGATGGAATGAACGCACCGGGCAAAACAAAGTTTTTATCCCATCACCCGGTGATACTTCTATTCACCGGGAGCACTTGAGAATGCGTAAGCTGCTACCCTTAGATAATAATCAATTCCTTGTGCGCACATGGAACTGGGGTATCCTTGTTTTTGATAAAAAAGAAAACCGGTTCATTAAACATTACCTGCACAAATCGAATGATACAACTTCTCTCCCATCCAATAACATTTTTGACATCGTTAAACTGGCTGATGGCAATATATATGTAAGCACGGCTAACGGGCTTTGCCATTTTCTCACCAATGAAGGAAGATTCATTACCTATAAACCGGTGCCCGGAAGTGGCGATATCGTCCCATTAAAAAAAATGGATGTGGATGCCAACAACAATCTTTGGATAGCATCCAATGTAGGGTTGTTCTTTTTTAACACGTCTGCAAAAACATTTGAGCATTATACTTCGGCCGACGGAATGGCCATTAATATCTGCAACCGGGTATGCATTGATAACAAAGAGAAGATCTGGGTCACGACTACTGTCGGCATTACCCGCTTCGATCCGCTGACAAAAAAATTTTTAAACTTCTCTGTCAAAGAAGGCCTTCCGGTAGAATTGTATGATGGGGTATTGACACGATTAGAAAATGGAAAAATTCTAGCCGGCTTTAATGGGGGCTATACATTAATTGACCCGGAAAATTTTCCCTTTAATGATCAAGTGCCGACGATCAGGATATCGCAGATTAAAGTCAACGACTCCATCTATTCTTACGAACTCGAGAAAAGCGGAAAAGTTCTCCGACTGAAGCATTGGCAAAATTTTTTACAAGTTTCTTTTGCCGTACTAAACTATACGAACCCGCAACAAAATCATTTCTATTATAAGCTCGAAGGATTCGAAAGGAACTGGCATGAGTCGAAGGATGGCGAGGTAATTTATACAAACCTGCCGTACGGAGAATATGCATTGCAGGTCAAAGGCTCGAACAACAGTGGCATCATGAATGAAGCTGGCGATACACTTCAGATTACTATTGTTCCGGCTTTTTGGCAAACCTGGTGGGTGAAGCTCTCTGCTATTTGTCTTGCGGTCATTGCCGTTTATATCATTGTGAAAAAAAGGATCAGCAGCATTCGTCACGAGGCGGATATGAAACACAAGATCGCAGAAACAGAAATGATGGCGCTTCGTGCTCAAATGAATCCGCATTTTATTTTTAATTGTCTTAATGCTATTGACAATCTTGTTCAAACCAATCAAAAAGAAAAAGCAACAACATACCTGGCACGTTTTGCAAAACTGATACGGAGTGTGCTCGACAGCTCGAAGAATAATGTTGTTCCATTTCAAAATGATTATGAAACATTGCAGCTTTACCTGCAGATGGAACAATTCCGTTGCGGCAATAAGTTCACTTATGAATTAAGAGCCGACGGAGAATTATTATACAGCGACTACAAGCTTCCACCATTGATCATTCAACCCTTTGTAGAAAACGCTATTCATCACGGGCTTTTGAATAAGCAGGCAGGTGACCGGAAACTGACTGTATCTGCCACCTTAGAAAATGATTTCATTAAATATGCAATAATTGATAATGGCGTCGGGAGAAGAAGGGCACAAGAGATAAGGGACATCAATAAACCCGGTTACCGGTCGTATGGCATCAGCACAACGGCGGAAAGAGTTCATCTTTATAATCAAAACGGAAGAACGAATGATATTGTGATCACGGATATTCTGGAGAATGGTAATCCTGCGGGAACCAAAGTAGAAATTTCACTTAAGGTATACGAAAATAACAACCATCCTTATGCTTAATGCTATCCTGATCGACGATGAAGAAAGCAGTCTCAGTTCGCTGAAGCAAAAACTTATTTCTTATTGCCCTGAAGTGAAGATCGCAGCAGTCTGCAACAATGCGATGGAAGGAATCAGTGCGATTGATACGCTACATCCCGATCTTGTTTTCCTCGATATCGAAATGCCAGTCATGAATGGATTCGTCATGCTCCAGCAACTTAACTATAAAAATTTTGAACTGATTTTTACAACTGCCTACGACCATTATGCCATTAAAGCAATTCGCTTCAGTGCTCTCGATTATCTTGTAAAGCCCATAGAGATAGAATATTTGAAGGCAGCGATAGAAAGAGCCAAAGAAAAGCGCAACCGTTCCAATCCCAATCCGCAGATCGAGTTGCTGGTTGATCAATTGGTAAATAAAAAAAATTCATTCACGCGTCTTGCGATCCCGACCACCGAAGGTTTGCAGTTTATAAAGACGAGCGATATAATCTACCTTGAAGCCAGTGTCAACTACACCCACATCCATTGCGAAGGCAACAAGAAATTCATTGTAAGCCGTACCCTGAAAGATTTTGAAGATATGCTTTCGACGGAAACTTTTCTCCGCATCCACAATTCCTATATTATTAATAAAAACTACGCCGAGAAATATATCCGGGGTGATGGAGGACAGGTGGTACTCTCCAATGGCATTACATTAGATGTTGCCAAAAGAAAAAAAAGTGAGTTTTTAAAGGCAATAGGATTTTAATTTGTTCCAGCCAGAATAAAGCTGCTATCTCCCCTCCTAGTTAAACCTCATTTTTCCAAAGAAGTTTTCTTACCCTTTCTGCATCTCCAGGAGTGTCTACGCAAATACTTTCAAACCCGGTAATAACACATTTAATAGTAAATCCATTTTCTACCCATCGCAATTGTTCAAGGGATTCAGCTTTTTCCAAAGGGGAAACCGGCAACTTAGTTATCTTATCAAGAATATCACTGCGATAGGCATACATACCTACATGGCGAAAATATGAATGATGTAAGTGCCATCGGCTTTCTTCCACATCTTTAATAAAAGGTATGGGCTGACGGCTGAAATACAGCGCTTCATTTTTTGTATTCAACACAATCTTTACTTCTTTCAGATCAGCAAGTTCTTGATAAGTCTTTACCCTGATCATCTGCGTGGCAAGTTCTATTGATTCATCTTTTAATAAAGATGCCAATTCATCTATTTGGGCCGGGTTGATCAAAGGTTCATCTCCCTGGATGTTTATTATATATTTGTATTGATCATTCAAATTTTGCAACGCCTCCCGGCAACGATCTGTTCCGCTTGGATGGTCGGCTGAAGTCATGACCGCCTCGCCGCCAAAGGACTGCACATGATCAAAAATCCTTTTATCATCAGTTGCCACTATTACTTTATTCAGATAGCGACTTGCTAAAGCCTGTTCATATACCCGTTGTATCATAGTTTTACCACCCAGGTCTACCAATGGTTTGCCCGGGAACCTTGAAGAAGCATAGCGTGAAGGAATAATTCCAACTATCATACAGGTGATTGTTCGGTAACAACCGACTCAATATTTGTATAAAAAGTAACCTCTGGTTTATTACGCAAAGCGAGATATTGCATATAATCTTCAGTAAATTCAGCACGGTTGCCTATGGTCTGGTAATATTCGCCGCTTATTCCGATCAATAACTCAGCCGCTTCTCTTAATCCATGCTGACCACCATGAGAAAATGTAATGTATTCTGCAAGTTGCTCCTTCTTCACATAATCAAGTAATAAAGGGTTTGATTCCCGTGATATCATTATCCGTAAACCGCATCGCTTTGCAATAGAAAGATCAAGCACATCATCGAAGACCCATGCTACTTCAGAAGGATCAAGTGAATATTTGCTGCACAGATGTTCCAGCGCCGGCCTTTTATTTGACATCTTATAATAAGCTACATCGAAATGTTCCCTTTTTACAAAAGTAAAAGCCGCTTTATTTTTTTCTCCTGTTATTATAGCCGCTACGGGGGGAATGTTATTTCGCAGGTAATAATTATAACGGAGCATATTGGTACCCATTGCTTCCACCTCACTGAAAGGGCTCGCCCCTTCCCCATCTTTATAGCCGCTGTTAAATACCCCATCCCAGTCAAAAAGAAAGGCCCTGACATTGAAAAGTTTTTGCCTGATCAAAGAAGGCTCAGTTAAGAAAGTTCCTTTGAAATGTTTGGTTATCTGGGTGAGATCGTCATTCATTATCTATAGATCAGTTATCTTCAAGATCCTGGATATCGAGCATGCCAACAGGTTTGCCTTCATTCGTCACCAGGATAGTATCTACCCTTTTTTCTTTAAATAAAGGCACAGCATCATTAAGTAATGCATTTGCATCTATACTTACGGGCGATTTGTAAGAAATATCGCCTATCTTTTTATCAAGAATATGTTCCCCTTCTGATTGCAACAACCGCCTCAGGTCACCATCCGTGAAAACGCCAACAAGCGATCCGCCGTTTTTTGTAACCGTGACGCAACCAAATCCATAGCCTGTCATTTTCACGATAGCATCTTTCAATTTAGTATTGGCATCCACAACAGGATTAATGTTATTGATTGCATTCTTAACCTTCACAGTCATCAACCTTGTATCGTGAAGGAACTGCTGGGTGCCAACCGTTGTAAAATGATTTTCAGTTAACGACTTTAATATTTTTAAAGGAACAGTGATCGTATGCGCTCCGATATTCAAAGCATTCCTTACATGCTCAGCGCTACGTACGGAGCTGAACATTATTTTCGTATCGTATCCATAATGATTTACGGCATCAACACATTGCTCCACCAATCCTATCGCGTCATGACCCTGGTCCTGCAACCGGCCAACGAGTGGACAAACATAACTGGCTCCTGCATGCATGGCCATATACGCCTGCTGCAGCGTATAAACAAGATGAACATTAACCAACAAACCTTTTTTTCTTAATAAATAACAGGCACGAACACCTTCCAAAGCCACAGGTATTTTGAAGACTGTCGTCTTTGGATCAAGTCCTAAATTCAATAAACGCTCTGCCTCTTTAACAACATCCGCGGCTTTATCACCCAATGCCTCAATCTGTAAAACGGGTACCATCCTTGACAACTTAATGATGGTCGCATCAATATCAGTGATACCTTCCCGTTGCATAAATGTGGGAGTAGTAGTAAGGCCATCCAGGAAACCAAGCTTAAACCCTTCTTCAATTTCTTTTAGATTAGCCGAATCGAGATACAGTTCCATAAAATTAGATTCATTATAGTCCGCAAAAGTAAAGTTTATTTTCGTGTATAAATGTCCGGGAACAAAACTTCGTTACTGTCTGTATTTAACCTCAATAGCATGCAATTCCAACAGAGGTTTCAAAAACTCTTCCAGGTCATATACGCATAACTGGCTGGCGGCATCGCATAAAGCTTTTTCAGGTTCTGGATGAGTTTCAATAAAAATACCATCAACTCCGGATGCCACTCCTGCCCTGCTTAAAACAGGCAGGAATTCTCTTGCGCCGCCTTTTGCATCGGCGCTCGGGATTCCGTATTTACGGATAGAATGAGTAATGTCAAATACAACTGGATAACCTAGCCGGGACAGATGATAGAAGCTTCTCGGATCTACTACCAGGTCATTATAACCCATCGTATATCCTCTTTCAGTCAAAATGATCTGGTCATTGCCGGAGTCAACACATTTACCTACCGGGTGCTTCATATTTTCCGGTGCAAGAAACTGTCCATGTTTGATGTTGATCACTTTCCCGCTCTTAGCTGCAGCCACCATCAATCCGGATTGCATGCACAGGTAAGCCGGAATTTGAAGCACATCACACACTTCAGCTATTGCAGTAACCTGGTGTGGATAATGTATATCCGTTAAAACCGGAAAACCGAATTGCTCTTTCACTTTTGCCAGCATCTTCATTCCCTTTTCAAGACCAGGCCCTTCATAATATTTAATGCTGCTGCGATTATCTTTTGAAAAAGATGATTTATAAATGATCTTTATTTTCAGTCTTTCACCCACCTCTTTCAGTTTCTCCGCGGTCTTCATCATCACCGACTCTCCTTCTATGACGCAAGGACCCGAAATCAGGAATAGTTCATCCGCCCCGCAATTAATATTCCCCACCAATATTTTTTTTACACTCATGATTACATTCTTTTGTATAACGTTTTGATCTTATCAAGGGTAATTGTTTCTTTCCAGTCGCTCCCAATCGCATGTATCCACATGTGTGGTAAATTATATGCTACCTGCGCCATAGCTGTGACCTGCCCCTCTGTCCAATTCTGACTTATGTTTTGCGGCAGTGTTATCTTGTGTTTCTGCAACATCAGTTTAAATTCATTCACGCCTTCCTCATAATAATCTTCCAGGTGCTGAAATATCAGGCAGTTTGCGTAACAATGTTTCTCTCCTGATATTTTCGATAGGCCATAAGACAAAGCATGACAGATCCCGACTTCCGAATAAGTAAGACTTAAACCGCCCATTAACGACGCAACCATCAGCTTGTCATCATTCCCGGGTGTTTGACCGGATTGTTCACCCCGGTAAATATCACGGCAGAGTTTCAATGCCTGTTCTGCATAGGAATGGCTGAATGCATTATTTAACGTCCCATTCTCTGATTCAATACAATGAATATAAGTATCCATGCCGGTATAAAACCATTTGTCAACAGGGACGGTTGCAATCAATTCCGGATCAAGGATTACCTGGTTAAAAACAGTCCATTCACATTTTAATCCAAGTTTTTTCTGCGGACCGGTAAGTACCGCTGTCATAGAAACTTCCGCACCCGTGCCTGAAATGGTGGGCACGCCAAGATGATAGACGCCAGGTTTTTTTATAAGATTCAGTCCCTGGTAAAGTGCAGAAGATCCTTCATTGGTAAACATCAGTGACACAGCCTTAGCAATGTCCATAACACTTCCGCCGCCGATACCTACCACTCCTGCCGGCAGACCTTTAGATGACAGAACTTCATCCCTTAATTTGTCTATCTGCCCCGTAGTAGGTTCGTAAGGATCAACATCAATAAACGTAACCACATCTTCCGTCTTTACGGGAAGACGTTTCTCAAGCTCTTTATTTTTAAAATAATTATCTATTACAAACAGGAAGAATCGGTCATTTTCGACTCTTTTTTCGGAGAGAATATCGTGCATTGTGTCAAAGCTTCCACGGCCGTAAACAATTTTTTCTATATTCTTAAAATTCTTATGCATGAAAAACTTTCATGTAAATGATATTACATGGGAACAGTTGAAGAAGTTTTTTTCACACAGTTAAGTATATTCCCGCCTAACTGGCTTACTTCATCTTCTGTCCATGTGCAGCGTATGCCAAATGAGATCAGGCGACTGATCACTTTCTGCGACTCAGGCAATTGAATATTTCCATAATCCTGCGGCGCTTTCAACACTTGCAGCGGCAACCTGGACACGGTACTCATCTGTTTCAAATGGTCCCATTGATTGATAAAGTGATACATATTGGTGTACCAGTAATTAAATCCACCGATACCTGCTTTATTCAATTCTGCCACCGTTGTTTTTGCAGCATCACCAGCAGGCATTAGTATATTCAGAAATGTGGCTGAGTCCCCTTCAGGATCCGGGAGATGCGCAAATGAAACATTACCTGATTCAGAAAGGATTTCAGTGAGCATCCTTTTATATTTCCTGTTTACTTCAAGCATCGAAGGCACTTTTCTTGTTTGTGCAAGGCCAACAGCTGCATGCAATTCGCTGATGCGATAATTGAAACCCAAAACAGGATGTCTCTCCATTCCCCGGTTATTTCCTTCGTGACTATGACCGTGGTCAGAATAATATGTCGCATTAAGATAAACCTGCTCGTCATTGGTCACAATTACACCGCCTTCACCGGCAGTAGCAATTTTAAAAAAATCAAATGAATAGCTGCCTGCAATGCCAAACAAACCTGTCGCTGTTCCTTTATAAGAAGCAGCAAAAGCTTGTCCCGCATCCTCTACCAAAATAAGGTTGTTATCATTGACCACATTCATAATAGGTTCCATATCTGCCATGCCGCCACACATGTGAACGAGGCAAACGGCTTTTGTTTTTTTTGTGATTGCGTTTTCAATGCTTTCAGCACTGAGACAAAGCGTTTCATCCACTTCCGCAAATACCGGTAATGCTCCAATAAAAAGAACAGCTTCAACAGAAGCAATAAAAGTAAATGGGGGCACGATCACCTCATCACCTGCGCCGACGCCTGCAGCAGCAAGGGCCGTGGCAATCGCAGCAGAACCGCTTGAAACTGCATGCGCATATTTTGCACCTGTTATTTTCTTTACCTCTTCTTCAAACTCGCGGGTTTTCCATATACCCTTCCGTTGCTGATCATGATTATAGCGGAAAAGAATACCTGTTTCCAACACATCATTGATCTCTTTGCGCTCTTCTGCACCAAATAGTTCTGTTCCTGGCATTATATAAATTTTAAGAGTGCAAAAGTAATTTTTTTACGCATGGCACCGTAAAAAAATAAATGCTAAAAGATACATTCCAAATTAGTGGCAAATATAGCCTTAGAGGAGGCTTTGCGCCTGAGGTGATTTATCTCAAATCTACTTCTTCTACTCCCGGATACTTCTTTTTATCAAAAACAAACATAGCATCTGTCAAGGGTGTGTTTGTTTTCATGTTTGTTACAGTATAAATATACTTGTTGCCGGCATTCTCAAGGACCTTAGTGCTATATATCGTCTTTGCCGCTTTGTCTACCTGGAGATATACTTTATGAAAATTCCTGCTTTTATCGGTGGGAGTCATTTCAATTTCCTGTATCGTTTTCCCGCCTATCTTCCTTTCACCATTCAATAAATACAGGAAGTCATTGTCGTAGAAATTGGTAAATAATTTTTGCGGAGTAATTCCATTTCCTGATGCATCCACATTATTGATCGTGACTTCTTTGGCGCTTTTGTCATAATTCCAGACCGTGGTACCGTCGGAGAATATCTCCTGTCCTCCAAACACAACTTTATATTTCGTTCCTTTCATCCAGATCGTACCAGTTTTGGTTGACATCGTCTTACCATTTGCGTCTTCAACCTTATAAGTAAAATTGGCCTGCACCGTCTTATATGTTTTGAATTTAGCACTTACATCGTCAAGCACTTTCTTGGCAGCCGGGTCATTTTTTCCTGAATCACTTGTCTGTGCCATCACCGGCAAGATCATCAACATCAATACGGGAATCATTAATATCTTAAAACTTCGCATAATTTTTTGTTACAATTTTTTCCGTTTTTAACGGGCACACAAAAATAAGCAATTACTATAACAGACAGACAATCATCATACCGGGTTGCACGCATTGGGTCTTTCTTAACGGCCTGTTACCCCATCGTATCAAGATGTTGTTGCAGATCAACTTCTGTCTTTATCAAAACATCTCTCGCCTTACTTCCCTGGTTGGGTCCTACAATGCCCGCTGCTTCTAACTGGTCCATCAGGCGACCCGCCCTGTTGTATCCAAGTTTCATTCTGCGTTGCAGTAAGGAAGTAGACCCGATCTGATTTTGCACAATGAGACGCGCAGCATCTTCAAACAATGAATCACGGTCACCAAGGTCAAAATCTTTCCCTTCAAGTTCCTTTTCATCCACATATTCAGGCAATAAAAATGCCTGCGGATAACCGCGCTGCTTCCCAATAAAATCAACAATTTCTTCCACCTCAGGTGTGTCAACAAAAACACATTGCAACCGTGTCACTTCCCCGTGATGCGATATAAGCATATCTCCTTTCCCGATCAGTTGCTCAGCACCACCGGTATCAAGAATGGTTCTTGAATCAATTTTAGAAGTGACTTTAAATGCAATACGTGAAGGGAAATTCGCTTTAATAGTTCCTGTGATAATATTTACCGACGGCCGTTGCGTCGCAATGATCAGGTGAATACCTACTGCACGGGCTAACTGGGCTAACCTTGCTATTGGCATTTCAATTTCTTTACCTGCTGTCATGATGAGGTCTGCAAACTCATCAATCACAAGAACGATGAACGGCAGGAACTGGTGCCCTTTTTGCGGATTCAGTTTTCTTTTTATAAATTTTTCATTGTATTCTTTGATGTTCCTTGCACCAGCTTCTTTCAATAGGTCGTAACGATTATCCATCTCAATACAAAGAGCGTTCAACGTATACACGACCTTTTTTGTGTCGGTAATGATCGCGTCTTCTTCGCCGGGCAATTTTGCTAAAAAATGCTTTTCAATATGACGGTAGATACTCAGCTCAACTTTTTTAGGATCTATCAGCACCAGTTTCAGTTGCGAAGGATGTTTTTTATATAAAAGCGAAACCAATATCGCATTTATACCAACAGATTTACCTTGTCCCGTAGCACCAGCCATCAGCAGGTGAGGCATAGAGGTAAGGTCAACAATGAAATTATCATTGTCAATTTTTTTCCCAATTGCAATTGGCAGGCTGTGATTGCTATGCTGAAATTTCTCCGATGAAAGCAAAGCCTTCATGCTGACAATAGATTTTTTTACATTGGGGACTTCAATACCGATCGTGCCTTTCCCGGGAATAGGTGCGATGATACGGATACCCAGTGCTGCAAGACTCAATGCAATATCATCCTCAAGATTCTTTATTCTTGATATACGAACACCCGCCGCAGGAACTATTTCATACAATGTCACCGTGGGCCCTACGGTAGCGCTGATCTTTTGTATTTCGATAGCATAGTTTCTAAGTGTAGATATGATCTGGTTCTTGTTATTCTCCAGTTCATTGGCATCCTGCACTATTTTTTCAGTTCCATGCGTTTCAAGCAGGCTTAATGTTGGATATTTATAATCCCGCAGATCAAGCGTGGGCTCATACGGCGGCAGGTTTTCAACGGGAATAACTTCGTCTTCCTCCTCTGCCGTTTCATCCGGCACTGTTTTTATTTCGAGCTCAAGGTCAGTGGCAGTTTTATTTTTTCCTTTAACACCATTCCTTGATTCATCTTTAGCGATTTCCGGTTTGAGAACAAAACTATCATCGGAATCGTGTGTGTGCATTATCTCACTCACGATTTCTTTTTCTACTGCAGATTCCTGCTCCTTAAGCTGTTCTTCTTCGTGGTCGTCCTTTTCTATCACCGTGAAGTTATGCAGCGGTTCTTCCTCTTCATTGACCTGGCTCATTGATCCATTTGATTTGAGAGTGTTACCATTTGTCTCGATGAATAATTTCTCTTTGTCAGTCCCTGCCATTTCGGGTTGAAGAGGTCCAGTCCTTTTATTTGCCGGCAAATTAAAGTTCGGATTGAATTGCCAGATGATATATGCCAATGCAATGACAAATAACAGAGCCGAGGTTCCGATGGTGCCGAATATCCCTACCAACCAATTACTGATCATAACACCTACCCCGCCTCCAAAGCGAAATTCACTGTTGGATAAAATAAACGCCAGCACTGTTGACAGCAGCAGCAACCCGATTGTAACGTACTTCAGGTTTTTCCAGACAGAAAATACTTTACGACTGAATAACAAATTAACCCCCGCCACAAAAAAGAATGTGCAGATCAACAAGGAGGCAATACCAAATGCTTTGAATATAAAAAAATGAGAAATGAGTGCGCCGAGTTTGCCGAGCAGATTATTCACCTTGACTGTATTGTCGAAAAGGATCGAACTGCCTTTTGACACCACATCCTGGTCACTGCTCCAGGTGAAAAAATAGGAGACAAAAGAAATGAAAAGAAAAAGAGCCATGAGTAATGAAACTGCCCCGATGATCTTCCAGGTACGTTCATCACGGGCAAGGGCTTTCCAATCGATACTTTCTACCTTTTCCTGCTTCAAACCGGCCGTACTTTTTTTCGCTTTCTTATTTCCGGATCTTGCAGAAGTGGTCTTTTTCTTCTTATTGGGCATAGGGGCAAAGATAATATAGTTTGGAGTTCAGATGCTGCGTTGTCCGATGTCAAATGTGAATAACAGAACGATAATCGTTGATCTTATATTGTCAAAAAATACTTTAAAGTAATATCGCTAAGATCACGAAAACAAGAACCTAAGTATTAAATTTGAAAGATATCTTATTCAATTAACTGCGAATGGGACTACACAGGTTTTTAACCGTTTTTATCATTTCAGGTTTTTTTATAAAACCGCTGCTTAGCCAGCATGAAACAACTCCCACCTGCTTTGATATCAGCAAAATAACACTGGCAACTTCGATCTCCAAACAAACTGAAATAGGTTACATCAATAAGCAAGCTCTCCTGCAGGAAAAATATAGTTCGCTTGTTTTTAGAAATACTATTCCAAGAGGATTTGTTCCCAATAGTCTTGTTACCCAAAAAGCTATTATCAGGTTTAACCTCTGTAACACTTCCGATACTTTGACATCAATATGGTTCTTTCCGGGTTTTTATTGCAAAAATGTTCAGCTATTCGCCTTGAAAGGAGTCCAGGTTGTAAAACTGCCATCTATTACCCCTAAAATCCCTGACAGCCTTTCATACCGTCAGATATCTCTGCTTCCACATGATTCAATAACTATCATTGCAGAGCTTGGCTTTGCAAAAACCTATCTTAATGCCGTCCGCCCGCGGCTGATTCACCCGGATTTTCTTGCCTCTTTCATGAATGACCTGCATACTTCAGGGAACCGGGCTAATCTTATCACCTATGTTTTTTGCGGATTGCTTTTAATGATGATCCTTTATTCATTGGCCAACTTTTTCCAGGGAGCCAATAAAGAATTCCTCTATTATTCGGGCTATGCTTTTTTCCTTGGCCTCATGCTATTCATGAAAGCGTTTTACAGTCAGCAAACTAACGGGGTAAGTTTTTTCCAGGAAGAATATCTTGATTTTATTATGCAGGGTACCGGCTATTTGTTTTATATGATATTCATGCAGAAATATCTTATGACAAAGCAACAGCATCCGTTTCTGCATAAATTGTTTAATGCCGGCATCGGTTTGCTGGCTGTTTCTATTGTCAGCTTCAGCTACTTCCATTTTTTCAGTGACAATTTCACTGCGGAAAATCTCGCGGAGAATGTCACTAAAGTCTCCTTACTTTTAATAACATTGATTTTTATACTATATAGTTTCCGGCATTGGCACGATAAATTATTACGCTATCTTTTCTGGGGTAATCTTTGCCTGTTTATTTTTTCCCTCATTTCCCAATTAACTATAATGGCGGATACCGTCATAAGACAACTTCCCGGTTTGTTTAGATCCTCTCTCCTTTATTACGAGATTGGTCTATTCCTCGAACTTGTTTTTTTCCTGATGGCCCTTAATCATAAGAACAGGAGACAAATAATTACACAGGCCCGCGAGACAGAAAGATTGAAAGCAGAGAACCAAATGAAGGAGTACGAAAAGGAACTCGCTGTCTTTAAAGCGCAGCAACAAGAACGGGAAAGGATCTCTGCCGACATGCATGATGAATTGGGTTCGGGCATGACGGCCATCCGGTTGATGAGCGAGATCGCCCGTAATAAAATGAAAGAAGAAACACCAGCAGAAATAGAAAGGATATCTCAATCTGCCGACGAAGTGCTCAATAAAATGAATGCCATTATCTGGAGTATGAATAGTGGGAACGATACGATGGATAACCTTGTTTCGTATATCCGTTCTTATGCATTGGAATATTTCGAAAGCACTCCTGTTCATTGCAAGGTCAATACACCTGAAAATATTGAACCCAAAGAATTGACCGGCGACAAAAGAAGAAATATTTTTTTATGTATAAAAGAAACACTGAATAATGCGTTGAAACATTCTAAAGCTACCATGATTAAAATTGATTTCCAGATTGACAATAACCTCATAATAAAAATTTCCGATAATGGCATCGGCATTGATCTGCAAAATCTTCGCCAGTTTGGTAATGGCTTAAAGAATATAGCCCGCAGAATGGAAAGTATCGGAGGTTTGTATAGTATCGAAAATGATAATGGCACCGTTACAATATTGACGCTTCCACTCTGATCATTCTTTTTTAATAATACCAAGAAAAAGTAAAAGCCAACCGAGAATAAAAGAAACTCCGCCGAAAGGAGTAATAATACCGACGCCTTTAAGACCAACCTGGTCAGTCGCTTTTAATGCAACAAGCAGATACAAAGAACCAGAGAACAGGATGATGCCAATGATAAAACAAGCGCAGGACCATTGAATCCATTTATTAGGAAATTTTTCAAAGAGAATACCTGCAGCTACTAAAGCCAGCGCATGATACATTTGATATTGTACGCCGGTTTGAAACGTAGCTATCGTATCTGCATCAACTATTTTTTTCAAACCATGTGCACCAAAAGCGCCGAGGATCACCGCAAGAGCGCCAAACAAAGAACCGGCAATCAAATAGTTTTTGTGCATGATTATAATCGTTCGTCATTTAAGTGGCCAATCGTGACAAAGTACCTGATTTGAGGAGCGCATTCACTACTCACCACTCACCATTCACCACTCACCATCAGGCATGAAATATTTTTTCAATGAAATGATCCAGCGAGATATCTTCATTATCAATAATCACCTCGGCTTGTTCGTAATAGATCTTCCTGTCGGCAAATTTTTTTATGATAAAGCTTTTTAGTTGCACATCGGAAAGTTCTTTAAGGAGTGGTCGCTTATCTTTTTCATTCATCAACCGTTGAAATAAAATGGCGAGCGGCGTATTGATCCATACTGTTGTGCCAGCCTGGTTCATGTAATCAATATTATTAAAATAGCAGGGCGATCCGCCGCCGCAGGCCATCACAAAGGAAGCATGAGTATCAGTAATGACATGCAGAACTCCTTTTTCCTTCAAGCGAAAATATTCTTCTCCGAATTTTTCAAATATTTCGTTGATAGACTTGCCTTCCGAATTAATGATCTGCTCATCCATGTCAAAAAAGGGTATGTTGAGCTTTTGACTCAATTGTTGCCCCCAGTATGTTTTACCGGAGCCCATGAAGCCGACGAGGTAAATTTTCATATCGAAGTCTGAAGTCAGAAGTCGGACATCCGACTTCCGGACCTCTTATTTAAAAGCATTCAAACCCGTCACATCCATCCCCGTTATCAACAAATGAATATCATGCGTGCCCTCGTATGTGATCACACTTTCAAGGTTCATCATGTGGCGCATCACAGGATATTCGCCGGTGATGCCCATACCGCCGAGGATTTGCCTTGCATCCCTGCAAATATTCGATGCCACTTCACAGGCGTTTCTTTTCGCCATGCTTACTTGTTGCGGCGATGCCTTTCCTTCATTCATCAAAACACCGAGCCGCCAGTTCAATAATTGTGCCTTCGTGATCTCTGTGATCATTTCGGCCAACTTTTTTTGCTGCAATTGAAAACCACCGATTCGCCTACCAAACTGTTCCCGTTCGAGACTATAACGCAATGCGGTATCATAGCAATCCATCGCAGCACCGATAGTGCCCCATGCAATACCATATCTTGCTTTTGTCAAACAACCCAACGGACCTTTTAGTCCTTTTACATTGGGAAAAATATTTTCTTTTGGCACTTTTACATTGTCAAAAACCAATTCACCGGTCGTTGATGCTCTTAAACTCCATTTGCCATGTGTTGTCGGTGCCGTGAACCCTTTCATTCCCTTTTCAACGATCAACCCACGTACTTCGCCCCCTTCGTCTTTTGCCCATACCACTGCCACTTGCGAAAAAGGTGCATTGCTGATCCACATCTTTGAACCATTTAATATGACGTGGTCGCCAGCATCTTTGTAATTTGATAGCATGCTTGATGGATCACTGCCATGATTCGGCTCCGTTAATCCAAAACAACCGAGCCACTCACCGCTGGCTAACTTTGGTAAGTATTTTTTGCGTTGTTCTTCACTTCCATAAGCATAAATAGGAAACATAACAAGAGAGCCCTGTACCGATGCGGTAGAACGAACTCCACTATCACCACGTTCCAGTTCCTGCATCATCAAGCCATAAGAAATGTAATCAAGACCACCACCGCCATATTCAACCGGGATCGTCGGACCGAAGCAACCTAGATCACCTAGTTGTTTTACGATCTGCTGAGGGAACTCTGCCCGCTGTGCAAAATCTTCGATGATGGGAGATATTTCTTTTTTTACGTAATTGCGGACGGATTCTCGAATGAGCTTCTGTTCCTCTGTCAACAGTTCATCTACTTTAAAATAATCCGGGCTGGAAAAATTATCTGTACGGGCGGCCATTCTATTTTAGATTTTAGATTGCGGATTTTAGATTTACTGCAAAGGTATTGGAAAGTCTGTAGTCTCCTGCTTATCGATTGTTTAATTGTTATTGACCCGGCTGTTTCGCCCTGATGATTTCCGGTTGCGTCGCACTCTTGTACGTCCCCATCGCTATTCGGCCGGTATGCTTCAACAAATGATTTATTTTTAGCAGAAAGGCGATAAACCGCTTGACAAGTAAAAAAAGGGAAAAAATAGTATATGAAAAAATATTCCACCTGGCTTAAAACAACCGCGATCCTGCAGTTCATTGCTGCAATTATTCACGCAATCACACTTTTTGTCACGCTGCCACCAAACAACGAAACCGAAAAGCAACTCATTACCTTAATGGACACTTACAGGTTTGATTTCGGTGCGGGTTTTCATCGAACCATGGGTGAGCTGGTATTCACGTTGAGCGCCTGTTTTTGCCTGGTTTGTCTATTGGGCAGTTTGCTGAATTGGTACCTGCTTCGAAAAAAAGTTGGGCCCGAAATTATGAAAGGAGTAATAACCATTAACCTGCTTGTTTTCGGAATTTTGTTTGGCCTAACGGTTGCGTTTACTTTTTTACTGCCTATTATCTTGTCTGGATTGATCTTTCTATTCTTAATCTTTTCAAGACTTAGCATAACCAGGACAATAAATAAATAATTAAGTACTGACATGCAAAACTGCCTTTAACGATCGGTTTGTGTTACCAGCGAAAGTCGTCATAAACCAGTTTGAACCACATTGATCAACAAAAATTATTTGTATGAAAATAATAATCGCCTTCTTCCTGGTCATCTCAATAACGAATCAAACGGTATTTAGCCAAAAGGATCCTGCTTCCAAAATGCCCGAGCCGCAGATCAGGCAATACTGGTTCGTATTATTGACAAAGGGCAGCAATCGTTCACAGGACTCAACAACGGTGGCGAAGATCCAAATGGGACATCTTGCCAATATTCAAAAGCTGTATATGGAAGGCAAAATAAAAGTGGCGGGACCGTTTGGCGAAGAAGGCGATTGGAAGGGCATTTTCATTTTCGATTGCCCGACTAAAGACGAAGTAGAAAAATTACTGCAAACCGATCCTGCTATCGCAGCGGGAAGATTAGCTTACCAGGTTAAATCATGGTACACAGCCCCGATCGGCAGTTTTGAACCTGGCAAACCTAAAACAAAGCCTTTCTGATTTCAATATATATAAGTCTTAAAAAAACGCTTGAGCCCTATTAACTGCATTGCCTTTTATGCAGCCTTTCTTTCCGGTCATCCAAATCGGCCATGAAATTTTTTCTTCATTTTTACTTTACATGCAACAAGCCTTCTCGAGCCGTGTACTTAATCTAAAGCCGACCAATTGGAATTGAATGCCGTCATGTACCATGATCAGCTGGTTGCAAAATGCAAGCAAGGCGATGTACAGAGTTTTGAAACCCTGTACAGACGATATGCCAAGTCAATGTTTAATACCAGCCTGCGTATCGTGAACAATACACCCGATGCCGAAGATGTATTGCAGGAGTCGTTTGCCTCCGCCTTCCAATATCTCGACAGGTTTGATTATTCCTCTACGTTCGGCGCCTGGCTGAAGCGGATCGTAATAAATAAATCAATTAATGTGTTGCGAAGCAGAAAACTTGCATTTGCTGAAATAAATGAAGTTGCGGTCATTGATATGAAGGATACGGAAACTCCGGACGAGGAAAGTATTGAACTAAAAGTGGAGGAAGTTAAAAAAGCAGTCTGCCTGCTTCCAAACGGTTACAGAACTGTGCTTAGTCTTTTTCTTTTTGAAGGATATGATTATGAGGAGATAGGTGAAATTCTTAAAATATCCGGCTCAACGGTGCGTACACAATATCATAGAGCCCGGATGAAATTATTACACACGCTAAAACAAGGAGGATCGTGATGGGTGATAAATTAAAACAATTTATTGACGACAACAGGGATGCATTTGACTCCGAAATTCCCGATCCCGGGATTTTAAAAAAATTACGGGGTCAGTTAGAACAAGGCAACGAGCCTAAAAAAAAATTCGGGAGAAGATCATTTCAATGGGCGGCTGTATTTGCCGGATTGATCATGTTATCAGTCGTATTTTATTATGCAACACAAAATAGAAATGGGGCTCAACCAGTTGTGCCCCGCGAAAATGCCAGTGAAATAACAACAATACCTGATCCTGTATATGCCAAACAGATCGATCAATACAAGGAATTGATCGGGCTACAGCAAACCCAGCTTAAACAAATAGCAAAAGAGCAACCGCAGCTTTATCATCAGTTTGAAAGTGACATCAGGGTGCTTGATAGCACTTACCAGCTACTGAAAAAAAAGCTGGCAGAAAATCCGAACACAGAAATACTGCTGGAAGCTATGATACAGAATCTGCAACTGCAGACCGACCTGTTAAACCGCCAATTAATAATTATCAAAGAAATAAAACAAAAAAATACATCTCATGAAAAGAGCACTGTTTAATACAACTTTCCTTCTCGCCGGCTTACTGGCCATCAGTTCAGTTATTGCGCAGAATGATCACAAAGACGATCATAAAAATGATAGAGAACCAAAGTACAAGAAAACAAAGAGCTATACGAAATCGTATAACGTCAGCAGCAGTGATAAGATCAGTCTTAGTAACCAGTTTGGTGAAATGAAACTGACTACCTGGGATAAGAATGAAGTAAAAGTTGACGTGACCATTACCGGCAAATCAGATGACGAAGCGAGGGCACAGGAGATACTCGACCGGATCTCCATCCTTGACAGCAAAGAAGGAAGCAATGTTTCCTTTAAAACAAAATTTGCCGATGATAAGGATAAAAGGGATCGGGATAAAAAAGAGAACAAAGAAGAGCATCACAATGAAGGGATGGAGATCAACTACATGGTCTATTTGCCGGCAGGTAACCCCTTAAATGCAAATAATCAGTTTGGCAAAATGATCGTTCCCGACTATCGTGGTGAAGCGGAGATAGAATCTAAATTCGGTTCATTAACCGCCGGCAAGATCAGCAACGCAAAAGAAGTGACGGTTGAATTTGGTTCAGGAACTATTGAACAGATAAATGGCGGTAAACTCAATATCAAATTTTCTGAAGGCACGGTAAATAAACTCAGCGGGGATGTAAAAACTGACCTTAGTTTTTCGCAGGTAAAGCTTGTTATTGATAACGATATTAAAAATCTTGACCTGCAGAATTCTTATTCTACCGTGTATCTCGATGTGAGTAAGAATCTTTCTGCCACTTATGACATAAAGACCTCACATGGAGATTTTTCCAATAAGACCTCTTTTGCGATCAAAGAAGAAGGTAAAGATGATAGCCGGCGTTACGGTCCAAGATTCAATCAAACTTATAGCGGCACTTCGGGAAGCGGCAGCGCTAAAGTAAAGATCAATTCTAGTTTTGGTGAGATCATTGTCGGTCATGACCTTAAAGTTGACCTGAGTGAGAAACACAAATCAAAATCGAAAACAAGAGAAATATAAGCAAGTATAGCCGGGAGACTCGTGTGTAAAAAAGGATGACCTGTAAAAGGGTCATCTTTTTTATTTTAAATAGTTCCTCATCTCTTCAAAATATTCTTTCGCCACTTCCCTTGCCTTGTCAGCACAATCCTTTTTGTCCGAAGCGAAAATGATAGCCCGGCTTACATTCACTAACAGCCCACAATCTTTATTCATTGCTTTTTCTGAAATCTCTTTTAACGAACCGCCTTGCGCACCTACACCCGGAACCAGGAAAAAATGATCGGGGGTTAACTTTCGGATGTTTGCAAATTCATCTGCTTGCGTGGCGCCGACAACAAACATTAAATTCTCCGGCGTTCCCCATTCGGAAACTTTTTTCAAAACGGTTTCATATAAATAGGATGTATGCTGATGCGTGAAATGCACTCCTTCTTCGAGTACGTCTTCCCGATTAACCATTCGCTTTAATTCAAAATCACCGGCGCCTTTATTGGATGTTAAACCCAGAACAATCGCCCATTTACCTACAAATTCCAGGAACGGTCTGACACTATCTTCTCCCATATATGGCGCAACCGTTATCGCATCAAATGGCATGGTTTCAAAAAAAGCTTTGGCATATTGGGATGACGTGTTGCCAATATCGCCACGCTTGGCGTCTGCTACTTTAAAATGATCATTGCCGATATAGTTCACCGTTTTTTCCATCGTCCCCCACCCTTTCACCCCCAATGCTTCATAAAAGGCAGTATTGATCTTATAGGCCACACAAAGATCTTTTGTAGCATCAATGATCGCTTTATTAAAAGTAAAAACGGGATCTGCTTCTGACAAAAGATGATTAGGTATCTTTTCGATATCTGAATCTAAGCCAACGCAGAGATAGGATTTCTTTTTATAGATCTGTTCTACGAGTTGTTGGCGGGTCATGAATACGAAGATAAGGAGAACACAGATTTTTTGATGGGCGGGATTTATTATGATCTCCGTTATTCAAAAAAATTATTAGATCAGCTTTCCATTTTCTGTAGGATCAGTTTTTCGATTTCGTCACTATCCCATTTTTCTTCTATGCCTGGTATCTGCATTATATCCTTCATGATCGCTTCCTGTTTCTGTCCATTTTTTAATGCTTCGCTGTATCGGATATGCGGGCTGAATGTAACCTGTGAGTAAGCCGGTATCCATTTATCAGGGTATTTCCCGTGCAGTTTGGCTTCGATCTTTTTTTGCAACAGGAAATTCGGATCGGCCGTTTTGTCCCGCATTTCAATAAAATTATTTACAGCCAGGTCAGAGATCGCATCTGCATCAGGTTTGCGGCTTACCTGGAAATTATGTAAAATAGCTTCCCAGTCCTCACCATACTGTCCCATCAATTCATCAAGTATCCGGCAATCTTCAAAACCGCAATTCATGCCCTGGCCAAAAAAAGGAACGATAGCATGAGCAGCATCACCGATCAATGTAAACTTTCCTCCCTTTGTCCAGGGATAACATTTTACCGTTACCAGCCCCGAAGACAGGATTATTGAAAGAATTGCTTTACAAGATCCGGGATCAGGTTCAGCGATCAGGGAAAGTTTCCCTGAAGAATGCTGTTACTTTTTCTTCCGTATCTAATTTTTCAAAAGATAGCTCCCCTTCAAAAGGAAAGAATAACGTACAGGTAAAGTTCCCTATCAAGATTCGGCAGGGCGATCAGCATATAATCTTTCCTCGGCCAGATATGCAGCGCATTTTTCTCATCAAAAAACATTGCCCGGATGCCTGCGGGAATAGTCAATTCTTTATACCCACAATCAATATAATATTGGTGATAGTCGAACTTATCATGCTGCAACTGGTGTTGCAGTCGTGCACCCGAAAAAGCACCATCAGCGCCAAAAATAAGTTCAGCGATCTATATCGAGTTGTAGTTTCCTGTAATAGTAATTTCAAAAGTCCACAGTCATATGGTTTTCCAATCTATCACAGATGCATCTTTCATTGAAAAATATTTGCACACATGTTTGGCGGCAACGTCCAATAGTATTTATATTCAAAGTCGCTCTCGAAACAGAGTTGATGTATTGTCCTTCCTTCCCATAAGGCTGAAAAGCATGTTGAGCCATCCAGGTTATGCATGAAGCGGCCATGCATGGGAATGGATATTTTTTTTATTTCATCCGCCAATCCTATTTTTTCAAGGGCGAGCAATCCGCGGTCACTTAAAGCAAGATTGATAGAACGTCCTGACTCGCATTTCTTCTTTCCGCATATCACCACGGCGTTCAAATACTTTACTTTATATCCACGTTTAGACAAATAGATGGAAATAAAGAACCTACTAATCCTGCGCCTATTATGGCAATTTCTTTTTTCATACGCTCCCAACCTTATTCAGAATTGATTTTAAAATGTTTTTCCGAAACTGCCAAACATCCTCAAACGAATTATATAATGGCACCGGGGCAACCCGGATCACATTGGGTTCCCGCCAATCGGCGATCACTCCCTGCTTCATTAATTCATTAAATATTTGTTTTCCCTTTTTCAGCATCAGCATGGATACCTGGCAACCTCTTTCATTTTCATTTGCCGGTGTGATTATTTCATTACTTTTTCCTTTTGCCTGCTGTTAATATCATTTAAAATATAATACAGATAAGCAGATAATATTTTCTTTTCTCATGAAGTTTATCAATCCCGGCTTCCTCAAAAATATCAAGTGATGCTTTATGTGCCGCCATTGAAAGGATGGGTGCATTGCTTATCTGCCATCCTTCGGCGGTCGGAATTGCCTCAAATCCTTTTTCCATTTTGAAACGTGTCTCTTTTGTATAGCCCCACCAGCCAGCAAACTTGGCAAGTCCTTATTGGCTGCATGTTTTTCATGGATATAAATCCGCCAACTCCACCTGGGCCGCTGTTTAAATATTTATAAGAACACCAGCAGGCAAAATCAACATTCCAGTCGTGCAAATGTAATTCAACATTTCCGGCAGCCATGTGCGAGATCAAATCCTGCATAAGCACCGACCGCATGCGCTGCTTCCGTAATTGTATTCATATCAAATAACTGCCCGGTATAATAATTCACTCCGCCAAATAAAACAACCGCAGTCTATCGCCATGTTGTTTAATTGTTGAAATAATATCTTCTGTTCTCAATGTTATGTCTCACCTTCTCTTGGTGAAACTTCAATGATCGCATCGGCAGGATCAAAGCCATGATATCTTGCCTGCGTTTCAAATGCATATTGATCAGAAGGAAATGCTTTTTCTTCGCAAATGATCTTATATCGCTGCTTTCGTTGGCCGGTAAAAACTTACCATCAGCAAATGAAGATTGACAGTAAGGGAATTCATCACCACCACTTCATGCGGCAAACAGCCGACGATCTTTGATAATTGTTTTGGGAAAATTTCATGATACGGAACCAGGGATTTCTTGCATGCAAATGACCTTCCACTCCAAGACTGGCCCAGTCATCCAATTCATGCTATAACATAATCCTGCGTACTGTTTTGGCTGCAAGCCCAAGAGAATTTCCGGTAAAATAAATACAATCCTTTCCCGAACATGCAGCGGGATATAAAAATTTCCACGGAAATGTTTCAAAGAATCTTTTTTATCCAATTCTTTGGCAAATTTTAATGTATTCTGGAAGTTCATCTTTTTCATTTTGGCTAATCTATCATTGCAATGACTTTTAGTTCAATGGCAATCGGTGTAGGCAGACTTTTTACTTCAACCGTTGTCCGGCAGGCCTGCACGGAAGTAAAATATTCACCATATATCTTATTATAAACCGGAAAATCGTTTTTCATATTGGTAAGAAAAACCGTCACATCAATTATCTTTATCCCAACTGCTGCCACTGGCTTCCAGACTGCTTTTACATTGGCAAAAACAGAATGACATTCGGCTTCGATATCATAGCTCCTGATATTGCCAGTTTCATCCAATTCCAGCCCTGGGATGGAATTATCTTTTGGGTTTCGCGGGCCGATGCCCGACAAAAACAAAAGATTACCTGCTCTCCTTGCATGTGGGTAGGCGCCAAGTGGTTTAGAAGCATTCTCAGTATAAATAAAATCTGTCATACAGTTATACATTGATGTCCGACGCAGGGTGGAAAGTTATTAAACATTGTGCAGAACCAATTACAACAATTGCATACTTTTTAAAATCATCATGACTGCCAGATTTTTTCACTACATTTAAAAAATCAATCCTCATCCCCATTCTTGAATATACGCAGATCAATATCACAATTCTTATTGATTCGGGAATCCGAAGGCCGGTTGGTCTCCCGTCTCTTCATTTTTGAATTTTTCCAGGGGGCTGCTATCGCCCTTTTTTTTACTACAGCGATTTCCATATTTCTTCAACATCTGTCTGCGGAAGAATTACCGAAGATCTTTATCCTGTCAGCGTTGCTTCTATGGATCACAGGGTTTTTATATAATAAACTGGAACATTCAATCCCTGCACATAAACTCATATTCTGCGTATTGATCTTCAACGGCGTTTGCATTTTACTTTTCCGCTTATTTATTTATAAACAGACTGAGACCTGGTATTTATTTCTCTTTCTTTCGTCTTTTAATATTTTATACCTGCTCAATAATCTCGAGTTCTGGGGATTGGTATCCCGCTTGTTTGATGTGCGCCAAAGTAAAAGGCTGTTTGCCATCGTCAGTGCTGGTGACATCCCGGCGAAAATGATAGGCTATATTGTCGCCTTGCTGCTGGTGCCGGTAATTAAAACAGAAAATTTATTATGGATCGCCACCGGTTTTGTTATTGTGTCTATTCTTTTGTTTAACCCGATCGCCCGTTTGGTGAATATGAAAAGCTGGTCCCTTGATCATCGTCATCATTATGCAACCGAAAATTTACAAGGCATCCGTGCATCGCTAACCGGCAACAGGCTTATCCGAAATGTGGCGCTGGTTTCCTTTTTTTATTTCTGTTTTTTTATTATCGTCACTTTTGTCTTTTATGGCTATATAAAAGAAGAATTTCATAATGACAAAGCCTTAGCCGGCTTCTTCGCGATCTTTATGGCGGCCAGCCGGGGCATTACTCTGCTTATAAAACTTTTACTTACCAACCGATTGTTCGACCGGCTCGGGATCAGGAAGTCTTTGCTGATAACACCGGTATTACTTTTACTTGTTTGCTGTGCTACCATACTATTCGCCGACGGGAAAAATTCTACCACCACTTTTTATATGTTCGGGATAATGGCGATCTCCGCCGACATTTTGCGTTCAGCTATTCTGACACCCGTTCTATTGTCAACATTGCAGCCGCTGGCTGTGCATCACAGGCTGAGAGGACATACGATCATCAAAGGATTAATGGACCCTTTTGCATTTTTCGCAATAGGTGTGATTTTATTATTGCTGCAGCTATCGCATCAAATGAATTTCAGCCTATTGACCATATTATTAATGGGTATCACCGTCCTCTGGCTTTTTTTCACGTTGTCGGTTGATAAAAATTATATTGAAATGCTCACTGCGGCCATCCGGAAACGTTCGTTGAATGAAAGAGATATTTCAATAACTGACACGGACTCGCTGAACTTTTTATATAATAAACTTAAAGAAGGAAGTGAGGAAGAAGCTATTTCGGTATTACGGCTGGTAGCTTCGCAACCAATAGAACGCAGCAAATTCTATCGGGAAAGTCTCATGCATCACTCCCCAAATGTCAGGCGACTGGCCCTTCAGCTTATCCAATCGGAAAACGATCTCACGATATTATCCGATCTAAGATCATTCCTGGATAACGAAAAAGACCCGGCGTCACTTTCGCAGCTAATTTTTACCATCGCTTTATTTGATAAGGAAGCCGATGTTTCTTCATACCTGCAGAACCAAAATCCACAGGTCGCTAATACTGCTGCAATTGCCATACTTCGGGAAAAAGATATTAAAGGCAGAGAAAAAGCGGAAGAGTACCTGCTAAAACTATTTTCATCGGCTTCGAATGAAGATAAATTGAATGCCTTATTTATTGCACGTGAATTAAAGGACACCCGTTATGCCGACCCTATAATCAAATTGATGTCGGATAAAGATGATGCCGTTCGTCGCTCTGCGGCACTGGCGGCTGGTAAAACTGGACAGGAAAAGTTGGTTACGCAATTATTAAATGACTTTCTGAATTCGTCCAGTGACGGTCATCTTACCGATGCGATAGTACATGCAGGTGAGTCTTCAGTTCCATACATTCATACATACATACAAAATGAACTCTGCTCAGAGCTGAAAAGAAAGAAGCTTTTTGCAGTAACCGGAAAAATAAAATGTGCAGCATCCGTTGACCTATTGCAAAAATGCCTGAGACGTTTTCCTCAGAACGAATATGTAATACTTTCCGCATTGCACCAGGTTAATTTCAGATGTGTGGAAGACCATTCGATATACCAAAAGCTGATCACACAAAACCTTCAGAAAGCAACGGAGATCATTTTCCAACTAAATGTCTCTTCGCAACAACATCCTTATACGCTGATCAGCCGTGCATTGGAACTCGAACTTGGCAGGATAAGGGAAAAATGTCTTTGGCTTTTTTCTTTTTTATACGATGAAGAAAAGATCCGGAAAATAAAGAATGGCTTTGAATTAAATACCAACGATTCTCTTGCTAATACTTTTGAACTGATCGAAATGACGATACCGAGGGAATTTTCTTCTATATTTACGATCGTGTTTGAAAAAAATGACTATGCTTTTTCAAGCCGGCAACTAAAAAAATTCTATAAGGAAGCCGGAAATTCAATTCACTCGGTTGCAGAGTTCGTTTTGATTGACCGGGCGCAGACGTATAATGACTGGACAAAAGCCTGCGTATTGTATACCGGGAAAAATGAACGCGATTTGCTAAAGACTGAAACGGTGGCTCCATATTTACAATCAGAAAATATGCTGATAAAAGAGATTGCGGAGCTGGTGGTTTCAAAATCATAGCGATCGTTTGCCATGCTATGAATCATATTATTGTAAGATCACAACAGAATGAGTTTACACGAACATCCCCGACTTTTACTTATTGAAAGGGTTTTGTTGCTTAAGTCCCTTTCCTTATTCAGCGATACTCCTGAGACCATATTGGCAGAGATCGCACACCTTATGGTTGAAGTACCGGTCGCCGAAGGCACCATGATCGTTGAGGAAAAAGAACCGGGAGATTGCATGTATATTATTTTTTCCGGCAATGTCGGTATCTATAAAGGATCAGAGTTATTGGCGACTCTTGAAGAGAAAGATTTCTTTGGTGAATTATCCCTGCTGGATACAGAAACACGATCGGCCAGCGTAAAAGCAAAAACAGATTGTGTTTTATTTCGTATTGACCAGGAGCCTTTTTATGCATTGATGGAAACACGTCCCGAAGTCGTAAAAGGAGTCATTAAAATTCTTTGTAAAAGGATCAGGGCAACCAACCAGTATATTCATGAATTGAGGAGGCAAACCGACAATTGATCTTATTTCATTTCCTTTTGAAGTTGCGCCAGGTAAATTTCCTTTTTAGGTTCGCGCAATTTTTTTGAATAGTTCGTATGGTAGTGATGACTATTTAAAAAATTTACCTGTATTTTATCCCATTGCTTTTTATCGGCAAGACTAGCATGAACTTTTAATTCTTCGAAAAGTGTTTGTGCAACAGGGTATACATCTTCCCTTCCCAGGTAATCAAGGTCGGCGTCACAAATGATCTCTTCTATTTTTGTTTTTGGCATTTGCGGCACTTTTGTGGCCATTATCATTCCTGTAATAATATTTATCTGTTCATTGTTAAAACCAAAGCCAGGCAAAATTTCTCTCGCCATTTCACATCCTTTCTCTTCATGGTCTTTATAAATGTATATAAACCCCGCATCATGAAACAGGGCGCCCACCCGCAACAACTTTATATCGTCCTCCGGAATATTCTCCGCAGCAGAGATCTTTAAACCAGCGTCCAGCACATCAAGACTATGATGATACCCATGATAGGTAAGCGTCGGAGAAAGTTCTTTTTTCAGCTTGTCAAGAATAAAATCTTCCGCTCCTTTGAAATCCACCGATGATTTTTTCATTTTACCTGAAATGTATTGTTATAACACCGTTTCCACATAAACCCGTTAAAGTTTATTATCTAAAGTTCTACACAAACATTTTTTGATTCTGTAAAGAACCGCAAGACTTCCCATCCGCCTTCTCTGCCAACACCGCTATTCTTCATGCCACCGAAAGGGGTTCTCAGGTCACGAAGCAACCAGCAATTTACCCAGATGATACCGCTCTCCACTTTTGCAGCTACACGATTGGCTTTGGAAATATCCTGCGTCCAGATGGTCGCCGCCAATCCATAGCTTGTTGCATTGGCTAACTTCAGCGCCTCATCCTCTGTTTTGAATGATTGCAGTGTAACCACAGGACCGAAAATTTCTTCCTGGTTGGTTTGGCAATCAGGGCCTAATCCTTCAATAACTGTCGGCTCTATAAAAAATCCATTGGTACATCTGCCTGCCATCTGCACCTTATTACCACCACACAATATCTTTCCTCCCTCCTGCTTAGCCGTATCTATACAACGCATAATCTTATTAAAATGAATTTTACTTACAATGGCGCCCTGTTTTGAATTCTCTTCCAACGGGTCTCCTACTTTAAGTCGCTTAGCTTTTTCAACAAATTCTTTTTTGAATTTATCATAGATACTCTCTTCGACCAATATCCTGCTGCCGCATAAACATATTTCGCCCTGGTTGCTGAAAGATGATTGAATGGAAGTTCTCATCATTTTTTCCCAATCACAATCCGCAAAGATGATGTTGGGGTTTTTGCCACCAAGCTCCAATGATAATTTTTTGAATTTAGGTGCAGCAAGCGACGCAATTCTTTCACCTGCCCTTGTACTTCCTGTAAATGAGATAGCTTTTATATCGGGATGTTTGATAATGGCTTCGCCCGTAATATTTCCACTACCGTGAATGATATTCAATACGCCACCCGGCAATCCCGCTTCTTTGCAAATATGAGATAGCAAATAAGCTGTTACCGGCGTTACTTCCGAAGGTTTGGCAATAACACAATTGCCTGCAGCAAGAGCCGGTGCAATTTTCCAGGTAAATAAATATAATGGAAGATTCCATGGCGAAATACATGCAACAACACCGATAGGTTGACGCAACGTATAATTGATCGCTTTATCTTCCATGGTATGACTTTCGGCAGCAAAGTGCATGATACCGGTCGCGAAAAAACGAAAGTTTGCCGAAGCTCTTGGGATATCTATTTTCTTACTCAGCCAAAGTGGTTTGCCATTATCATTGGTTTCTGCTAATGCTAATTCGTCTGTATGTTCGTCAATCAGATCTGCGATCCGGTTCAGCACCTGGAATCTTTTTTCGGCCGGCGTGACAGACCATTCAGAAAATATTTTTTTAGCCGCACCTACAGCTTCGGCCACATCTTTTTCATTGCTATCCGGAATTTGACCGATCAAATCTCCCGTGGCCGGGTTGATATTATCAATATAATTCCCCGACCGTGTCGGTTGAAATTCTCCCCCGATAAAATTTTGAATATCGCTATACGCCGAAAGATTCATACTACTGTTTATTATAAGTTTTTATCAGCGTTACGGATAACAAGAAACGAGCCACCAGTTGCTAAATTGATCCTGTCCTTCCGCCATCTACAGGAATGCTTGTTCCATTTACATAGGATGCCGACGGCGATGCAAGGAACGCTGCTACGGCAGCTATTTCAACCGGTTCTCCAAATCGCTTCATAGGAGTCTCTTGCTTCATTTCTTTTTCAACGTCTGCCGCTGATTTCTTGTTTGATTCAGCAGTATTGGCAATGATAGCTTCCAGGCGTTGTGTTCGTGTAAACCCAGGTAGGATGTTATTCACGGTAATGTTATATACACCAAGCTCATTAGCCATGGTTTTGGCCCAACTAGCAACAGCGCCACGAATGGTGTTTGATACGCCAAGATTTTTTAACGGGATCTTTACAGATGTGGAAATAATATTGATGATACGACCGTATTTTCCATTTTTCATGGACGGAATCACGGCCGTTGCTAATATATGATTGCAAATAAGATGCTGGTTAAATGCTTTCAGGAAGTCTTCTTCTGCAGCATCGGTGATCGGGCCGGCAGGTGGCCCACCGGTATTATTAATTAATATATGAACGGCAGTTTTTTTTACGTAAGCTTCCATTATTTTTTTTAACCCGCCGGGATCATTGAAGTCTGCAACAAGATATCCATGATTTTGAGTTGAAGAAGTATTCAGACCTTCAACCGCATTTTTCAATGACTTTTCATTTCTTGCTATGAGAGTGCAACTGGCGCCAAGAAATGCCAGTTCTTCTGCAATCGCTAACCCAATTCCTTGTGTACTTCCACAGATAATTGCGTTTTTACCCTCGAGTGATAAATTCATACAAGCCAAACCTACGGTAAAAAGTTGTAATTTTCGCAATACGATCTGCTGGGATATTATTTGAAATTATGATCAAAACATTTGGACTTACTCATATTGCATTGCCGGTAAAAGACGTAAAACGTTCATCAGCATTTTATCAAAAAGTTTTTGGTGTAAAAGAAATGTATTGTCTTGAAAATTTTATACAAGTACAGACTCCCGGAAGCAAGGACATCATTGTTTTTGAAAAACAAAAAGGAATATCACGTAACATGCGACAAAGTTTTCATTTTGGCTTCAGGTTGGTAAAACCGTCGTCAGTGAAAACCCTTATTAAAAAAGTAAAAGAAGCTGGTGGAAGGATCAAAGACAGCGGAGAATTTGTCCCTGGCGAACCCTTTGTTTTCTTTTATGATCCGGATGGATATGAAGTAGAAGTTTGGTTTGAAAAAATTCCACGGTCGCTTAAATCATTTAAATAATCAAATAAATATTTTATGGCTGTTATCGCACCTTTCAATCTCAAAAAATGGATAGACGAAAACCGCAACCTCCTGAAACCCCCGGTAGGCAATCAATGTATCTATAAAGACGCAGAGAATTTTATCGTGATGGTGGTAGGCGGTCCCAATGCCCGCAAAGATTATCATTATAATGAAAGTGAAGAATTGTACTACCAGGTCGAAGGCAATATTGTGCTGAAAATTATTGACGACGGTAAGCCAAGAGATATTCCGATCAATGAAGGCGATATGTTTCTACTACCTCCGCAAACACCACACTCGCCTCAGCGCGGACCAAATACAGTTGGATTGGTGATTGAAAAAGTAAGAGAAGATGAGGAGGATGAAAAGGATGCCTTTATGTGGTTTTGTGAGAACTGCGGCAACAAACTATATGAAGATTCAGTATTTGTAAAAGATATAGTAAAACAATTACCGCCGATCATGGAAAAGTTCTGGGGAAATATTGAATTGCGTACCTGCAAGAAATGTGGGACGGTGATGGAAAAACCAAACCACCAGAAATAGTTTGTCAACAGAAATTTTCCTTTGCCCCCAAAAGGGGAGAAACTGAGCGCCCAGATTAATTATAAACATCAATTCAGAATTTTTATAAGCCCCTTTAGGGGTTTGGGGATTATGAAAATAGACATCCACACGCACATCATGCCGGAACACATGCCGAACTGGACAAAGAAATTTGGCTATGGAGAATTCATTCACCTCGAACATCGCGAATGCGGAGCCTGCATGATGAAAGGCGATAAAATATTCCGTGCAATAGAAGATAATTGTTACAGGGAAGAGGTTCGGATAAAGGATATGGACAAAACAGAAGTAACGATGCAGGTGCTAAGCACTATTCCTGTATTATTTAATTACTGGGCGAAACCGGTCGATGGCTTGGAAACTTCACGTTTTTTTAATGATCATATTGCAGAAACGGTTTCAAAAGAACCAAAACGTTTTATCGGAATCGGTACTGTGCCTTTGCAGGACATTGATACGGCCATAAAAGAAATGGACCGTTGTGTGCATGAATTGAAAATGCCAGGCCTCGAGATCGGCACTAATGTTAATAAGGAAAATTTATCGGAGAAAAAGTTTTTTCCATTTTATGAAGCCGCTGAGAAGATGAATTGTGCATTGTTTGTACACCCCTGGAAAATGATTGGCTCAAGGCAAATGGAGAAATATTGGTTACCGTGGCTGGTAGGCATGCCGGCAGAAACGGCAAGAGCCATCTGCTCCATGATATTCGGGGGGGTGTTTGAACAATTTCCAAAACTAAGAGTGGCGTTTGCGCATGGCGGTGGTTCTTTCCCATTCACAATCGGCAGGATTGAACATGGATTTAACGTTCGCCCCGATCTGACTGCTGTTGATAATAATGTAAATCCAAGAGAGTATATCGGCATGTTCTGGGTAGATAGTCTTGTGCACGATAAAATGGCTTTTAAATATTTATTGGAGTTGATGGGCGAAGACAAAATTTGTCTTGGCAGTGATTATCCTTTCCCACTTGGTGAGCATCATCCCGGAAAGCTGATCGAAGAAATGAAATTGGAAAAGAATGACGAACAAAAGTTATTGTATAAAAATGCAGAAGAGTGGCTGGGAATTAGAAAATAACTCAGATCAACTGCAATTTGGCCACTTTAGGATCTACTACCACTTTGTCATGTTCAAAATCCAATTTGATACGCCATTTCTGTAATGTTGCTGCACCAATAATCGCTTCTTCGCTAAGGTTGGGTACAACTAAGAACTCATCTGACAATAGGATGTCATTAATATAAAAGTCTAACGTTACTCTTTCATTGATCTCAATAAAATGTCCCTCACTTGCTGTAGCAAGTTTTCTGACCACCCCCAAACCAATAGGTGTTTCCAAGTTGACAAGCTGATCTTTGTTAATACATGATAAATTAGCTCCGCAGTCAAAAAGAGCATACAACCTTTTCTCACCTTTTGAGCCCACGAACAAAAGCGGAAGTTTAATAACAGACATAACGACAAGGTTTCACTAAAGATACAATTTTATCTGTGGAGATAAGGATCAATTCAATTCATTATACAAATCCGGGTAATCGGTAATGACTCCATCCACACCCATCTTTTTCAACTCTTCGATCTTTTCTTTTTCATTTACCGTCCATGGTATCACCTTCATTTTTTGTTTGTGGCAATTATTTATTAGTTTTTTATTGACCAACTCAACCGCGGGGCTATAAATCGTGGGCACAAATCCAAGTTCTTTTACCTGTTCATCCAAACCTCTTTTATCATAATCTTCTATCAGCATAGCAGTTTTCATGTGCGGAAATTTTTCATGCAGGTATTGCAAGCGTCCTGAAATCAAATGACTGAATGATCACATGATTTTCGATGCCTTTTTCTTTGATCACTCCCATTAATAATTCTACAAACTCTGCCGGTTCGGGGTGAAATACTTTATCTCCCATCGGCAGGCATTTTGTTTCAATATTAAAATATGGAAATGGCCGTTTACTTGTTGCCATGTATTGCTTCACACTGTCAATAATATCCTTCAGCAAAGGTTTGACCGCTTTCATCTTTTCCTGTTTCGGAAAACGGGGATGTGGTTTCATGCCAACATCGAAAGTCTTTACTTCCTCATAACTCATCCAGTATATATTGAACTTCCTTTCCTCTCTATCGCCAATAAAAGTTCCATCCGGTTTCGTAGTGATCTCCTGGCCAAACCAGGGTTCATGCGATAGTATGGCATCTTTATCTTTTGTAAACACAACATCCATTTCTAATGTAGTGACACCAAGATCTAACGCCTTTTTCATCGCCGGCCATGTATTCTCCGGCATCAGGCCGCGGCAGCCGCGATGGCCCTGCTTATCAAACTCCGAATTCATCTCTGAAGTATTTTGAAGATGTTTTACATTTTTGCAGGCAAAAAACGAAACAAGTAATATAAAAAGATAACGCTTCACGATTTAAAGACCTTTTCTTTTCTTTTTTCCATGAGTTCGCCTATTTCTTTTCCATCTCCTCCCTGCTGCTTTAGCTTTTCAATAATATTGTGATAACTTTTTTCGTCACGGTCCTGGCTTAGTTTAAAAATGTGATCCATGGATAATATTTCAATCTCAAATGCTACGATTGCTTTGATAAGCCTTCCAGTGTATTCAGCCGGTAAGTTGTCAAACACGGTTGTAGACGCCGCATTGTTATTCTCATAATGCAATGTGAGTCGCTTCAATACCGCGATCAAATCTTCTTCTCCGCCAAAACGGATCGTCCCTTTCGCATGCACACTCATATAATTCCAGGTACTGGCCTGGTGTGGGTTATCATACCATGTAGCGCTCACATAGGTATGCGGGCCCGTGAATACTGCAAGCACATTAGGATTTTGCTCAAATGCTCTATGATGATCCGTATTCCGCATAATGTGTCCCGTTAGAAAAAGCTTTCCATCTTTTTCATCAATAAAAACCGGTACCTGCGTAGCAACCGGTTTGCTTTCATGATCACACCCGGCAACAAAAGCGAACGGGTGATCCCGGATAAATTGCTTTACGATCTCCGCATCCTGTTCTTTATAATAAGGAAGGTCATACATCACTACAGTGGCATTGTCGGAATTATTTTATTAAGATAGCCGATCATTTTTTTGAGGTCTTCCTCATTTGAAAAATCTACTTTATTGTTTTTCAAATATGTCTTTACGTATTTCTGATTATGAGAATATATCTCTAATAGATTTTTTTTGTTTACCACCTTAAAATTGTCGAAGCTATTACCGATATAAAAAAGGCTATCTTTTACCATCGTAATTATTTCCATAGCTACCAGGTCTTTAAAGAAACTCTGAGTGGATATTGTATTGTAAGTGTCAATGGAACCGTTGGACGGCTCTCCGAATCCCCCTAATTTTTGCCTGTTTGCGAATGTGATGATCTTTTTATTTGCCAGCTTCACCTTGCCGTCGTCCAAAATCAATTTCAGGTAACCATCCTTATAAAAGAAAGAATCCGCATTGATGACGATCAGTTTGATCATTTTTTCATCCGCAAGAGAAAGCGTGTCGTTTTTGGGATCTATAAATTGCATTTCGGCAAACAAAGAATTATAATTCATTTTAACGACTGAGTATGTATTATTCCGGAGATACACTTTCCCTGTAACAAATTCAGGATAACAGTACATTTCTTCCCTTGGAATCTTTTCCGAAACCTTTTCTCCCGGATCAATCTTAAAAAATTTCTTTTTTTGTGCTGCGACATCAGCTGTGAATAAGCTCGAAAAAAATAGCAATAAAAGTAAAGACCTCATATAAGGCTGTTGTTTATTTAAAGTTCATCTGCCGGCTATTGTCCATGACATGACTATTTCTCAACGACCTCTGCGATCTGCTCACTTTTCATATTAGCATTTCTCATCGCAATGCTCCTGACAACATGTGCGGCGAATCCTTCAAACGCTTTTTTGGAAACGGCATCATCACTTATCATAATAGGAACACCTATATCTCCTCCTTCGCGAATACTCTGCACCAATGGTATCTGCCCGAGAAAAGGGATATCATACTCATCCGCTAATCGCTTGCCGCCTTCTTTGCCAAAAATATAATATTTATTCTCCGGCAATTCCGCCGGGGTAAAATAACTCATGTTTTCCACTAAGCCAATGATAGGTACATTCAACTGGGCCTGCCCAAACATTGCAATACCTTTCTTTGCATCGGCTAACGCTACATCCTGCGGCGTCGTAACGATCACTGCGCCTGTTACCGGAACTGTTTGCATCAATGTCAAATGAATATCGCCGGTTCCCGGTGGCATATCAACGATCAGGTAATCCAACTGGTCCCAATATACATCAGTAATGAATTGCCGTATGGCGCTGCTGGCCATCGGCCCCCTCCACACCACAGCATTCTTTTCATCCACCAGCAAACCAATGCTTATAAGTTTTAATCCATAACGTTCCAATGGAGCGATCATTCCTTTGCCATCTATTTCTATCATCATTGGCCTTTCACCGCGAACACCAAACATGATCGGCACACTTGGCCCATAAATATCCGCATCCATTAATCCCACCTTCGCTCCGCTTTGAGAAATGGCTAATGCCAGGTTAGCCGCGACCGTTGATTTTCCAACACCGCCTTTTCCGCTGACAACAGCAATTATATTTTTTACACCGGGCAATACAACTTTATTATCTGTACGAATGGTAGTAGTGTCGGCAGTGAAATTCACTTTCACTACTGCCTCTTTATTCACGTGTGACCTGATAGCGCCGATACAATCATTTTTTATTTTATCCTTCAAAGGACAGGCAGGCGTCGTCAATGTTATGGTAAACGATACGTAGTTCTTATCAATAGCAATATCTTTCACCATATTCAGCGTCACAATATCTCTTCCCAGGTCGGGTTCCTGTACATTTTTAAGCGCTTCAAGTACTTTTTCTTCGGTCATATTCAAACTTATGTTAAATTAATTTCCAACTGCAAATGTAAACATACGGCTGACTAATTTGTTGCCTTATTTAGAAGACTTGTACTTATTTTTGAGATGACAATGAAAAAAATTCTACTTCATATTACCATCCTGCTTTTAATAGTTCCCGCAATTTCCAAAGCCCAGTTTGAAGCTGCCCGTGATTCGGTAGTGCAATTATATGGCGTCATAATGACGGCTGATAGTCTTGTTGGCATCCCTGCAGTAAGTGTGATGGTAAAAGGACAGAACCGCGGAACGATCACAAACAATGACGGGGTTTTTTCGATAGTTGTGTTGAAAGGCGACCAGGTTGAATTCACTCACGTCAGCTACAAACCAAAAACTATTTCGATCCCCCGTAACCTTGAAGGCAATCAATACAGTGTAGTGCAATTGATGGTGGCCGATACGGTCTATCTTCCTGCAACAATTATTAGACCACGGCCTACACCGGAACAATTTGCACGTGATTTTGTGAATGCAAAAGTCCCTGATGATGATATAGAGATCGCACGAAAAAATACTGATGTTGCCAAGCGGCGTATATTGATGAAAACAACTCCCGGAGATGGTGGCGAAGCGACTGCTCTTCAATTCAAAAAAATAGCACAGAAAGCGGTTTACTCCGGTCAAGTGCCTCCCATGAATATCTTCAATCCGGCAGCCTGGGCTGAATTCATAGAAGCCTGGAAGCGCGGAGATTTTAAGAATAAATAAGTCAGCCTCTGTCTCCCCGTCATTGCGAGTATAACGAAGCAAAAGGGAGTACTTAGGTCATGGACATCTTACCTGTTTGCTGAAGACTACAAAGAAGTTAAGTTTTTATTTTATGGCGCCGGGTTTATTTTTCATCGCATCTTCTCCAGGCCGCGGGAATTAAACCATCGGATCTCTTCTTTATCGAGGCTGCATTCTTTTTTGCAATTCTTATCTTGCAGTCAAATTGCTTTCAATATGAAAAATGTTTCAGTGATCGGCGCCGGTACGATGGGGAATGGTATTGCGCATGTATTTGCGCAAAATGGTTTCAGGGTTTCTATTGTTGATGTCTCGCTGGCACAATTGGATAAAGCCGTTGCCAACATCAGTAAAAATTTTGATCGCCAGATCGCAAAAGGAACGGCAACAGAAGAACAGAAAAGAACGGCACTTGCTAATATCAGTGTTTTCTCCAATATGGGTGAAGGCGTCAAGACTGCCGAACTGGTTGTAGAAGCAGCTACCGAAAATGTTGAGTTGAAGCTGACAATCTTTGAACAGATAGACAAGCTATCTCCCAAAGAAGCTATCCTGGCAACCAATACTTCATCCATCTCTATTACAAAAATTGCTGCGACTACAAATCGTCCGGATAAAGTGATCGGGATGCATTTTATGAATCCTGTGCCCGTGATGAAATTAGTTGAGGTCATTAATGGTTATGCTACTTCAAAAGATGTAACAGAAACAATTGTGGAATTGAGCAAACAACTCGGCAAAGTACCTTGCGTAGTGAATGATTACCCCGGGTTTATTGCCAACCGTATCCTGATGCCAATGATCAATGAAGCAATCTATAGTTTATATGAAGGCGTGGCTGGTGTGGAAGAAATTGATACCGTAATGAAACTCGGAATGGCTCACCCGATGGGGCCGTTGCAATTGGCAGACTTTATCGGCCTCGATGTTTGTCATTCTATTTTAAATGTTTTGCATGACGGCTTTGGCAATCCTAAATATTCTCCTTGTCCTTTACTGTCAAATATGGTAATGGCGGGTAAGCTGGGAATAAAAAGCGGCGAAGGGTTTTATAATTATGAAGCAGGGAGTAAGGAGTTGATGGTGAGTGAGAGATTTAAATAAGAGTAAGTATCTGGCACTGTATTTTATAAATTGTCCCTGAAGAAACAGAGGATTCTAAACTTTTTCGATCTCCAGCGTATGAAGCGCTTTTAATTTAAACAACAACTCATCAAGCCTGCTCTTGGGCACAGCAATATCCATTTTGCAAAACAACTGCATATCCTGGCTAAGAATATTGCAATCACATTGCTTTACAATCGTCATCACATCATTCATGATCGTATAATCGAATTGCAGCGTGTAATTAACCTCCACCGGTTTCCGAACTGCAGGCGTCACCTGCAATGCCAAAGCAGCCGCAGTCTTATAGGCATTGATCAATCCCGGCACGCCTAACAATGTGCCACCGAAATAACGGACTACGATGATCAGCACATTCGTCAATTGTTTGCTATCAATCTGTCCAAGTATCGGTTTGCCCGCTGTGCCGGAAGGTTCTCCGTCATCACTAACGCGAAAATTATTTCCGTCCAGCCCAATACGATAGGCGAAGCAATGATGTGTCGCCTTCGGATGCTCTTTTTTGATCGCCGGTAATTTTTCTTTGAAATCATTTACTGAATTGATCGGAAAAGCACAGGCGATGAATTTGCTGCCCCGGTCTTTAAACTCCGCCACTGCGGGTTTTTCAATTGTGCAATAATAAAGATCCTTGTCATCCATAAGCAAAGATATTTTTCTTATTCGCCTTTGCGCTCAACAGGGCATATATATTGTAGTACCGTAGTATGGCCTTAACAAAAAAAGATTTTTTTATAATTACTGTCGGCGCGTCTGCAGGCGGTATCAATGCGGTAAATGAACTTGTTTCCCAATTGTCACCGGAAATAAACGCCGCAGTATTTATCGTTTTACATTTATCGGCGGCAGCGCCGGGTGAATTAATGGTGAGCAAAATTCAAAAACATACCCGCCTCCGATGCAAGCTGGCCGAAAATAATGAGGTCATCGAGGCAGGTGTTATTTATGCTGCCGTGCCGAATGCACATTTGCTTATTAAAGAGGACAAAGTGATCATAGGACATGGACCAACTGAAAATCGTTTTCGCCCTTCAATTGATGTATTGTTCCGGTCTGCTGCCGCGAGTTATAGAGAAAGAGTGATCGGGATCATTCTTACCGGTTTTCTGAATGATGGCACTGCCGGCATGTGGGCCATTAAACAAAGCGGAGGATATTGCATAGTACAAGACCCGAATGAAGCGCAATATCCTGATATGCCATTATCTGTATTGGATAATATGGAAGTTGACAAATGTGTTCCGCTGAAAGACATAGCCGATGTGATCTTGTTAAGAACACTTGAAGCAGGTCAATTAAAGCGAATAACTCCCCCCGCAAATGTGATAGCCGAATCAAAACTATCAGAAAAGGCAGCGACAGGACTTGAGAATGTAAGTTCCATAGGAGAAAAATCAGTGTATGCGTGTCCTGATTGCGGTGGCGGTCTCTGGAAAGTAGAAAATGGGAATCTTAAACATTATCGTTGCCATATCGGGCATTCTTATTCGGAAGAAGACCTCGTAGTAAAGCAGGCAGAAACAATTGAAAATACGATATGGGTGGCAGTAAGGATGATGGAAGAGAGGAAAACATTGCTTGGCCGGATCGCAAAAGATTATAAAGAAAAAGGATTGCGTTCTTTAAGTACCCGTACGATAAGCATCGGGAGGACCTCGGGGAACATATTAATAAAATGAAAGAGTTTGTTATTTGCCATCGCTAAAGACTGATAGCAATTTCTTCATTTTTTAATAAAATTCAAGGGCAATCTTTATATTTCATTATCTTCCTGCTGCAATTGGCGGAGCTGTTATGAAGAAAGCGAATCCACAGAGAAAGACCAGGGCAAAAAAGAAACTGAAAGTTGCTTTGCCTGCAAAAATCAAAGGCAAAAAAGCTGCAACCAAAGGGAGCCGTGCGACAAAACCCCGCCAGTCAAAATCTTCAAAGCAAAAGAAAGCGGAAGGCATAAAACCTTTTCCTATTGTTGGCATCGGTGGATCTGCCGGCGGATTGGAAGCATTTACTACTCTTTTGCAGCATTTGCCTTCCAACCTGGGAATGGCTTACGTTTATATACAGCATCTTTCTCCCACTCATGAAAGTTTCTTGCCGGAGATCATTCAACGCAAAACCAAAATGACAGTGCACCAGGTAAAGGATAACATGCGTGTTGAGAAAGACCATATCTATGTGATTCCTGCCAAAAACAATCTCAGCATTGTGGATGGAAAATTAAGACTGGTAAAACAGGACAAAAACAAAGGACATATAACACATTCCATTGATTATTTTCTAAGCTCCCTTGCCCCACTGTATCAGCAAAATTCAATCGGTATTCTTTTATCGGGCACCGGCACTGACGGCACGATGGGAATGATGGCCATCAAAGCGGAAGGCGGTATCACCTTTGCGCAGGATGAGTCAGCAAAGTACCAGGACATGCCTCACCATGCTGCAACGATGGGATATGTTGATTTTGTTATGAATCCCGAAAAGATAGCGCAGGAACTGGCTTTGCTGATCAAGCACCCCTATGCCGTTACATCACCGAATGAATTTACAGCCTACAATAAAAACGAGCTGAATAAGATCCACATGATCATGAATAGTAAGCGGGGTGTGGATTTTTCTCTTTATAAACAAAGCACTATCCATCGCCGTATCCTTCGCCGTATGGCATTGCATAAAATAAATAATATTCATGACTACGCACAGATCTTGCGGAATAATAAGAGTGAAGTAGACGCTTTGTACCAGGACCTGCTGATCGCTGTTACTAATTTTTTCCGCGATGCCAATTTGTACCAAACACTTATTAGTTCGGTATTACCTTCATTATTTAAGAATCGGAAATCAAATGATCCAATCCGGATCTGGATACCGGGATGCGCCACCGGCGAAGAAGCCATTTCCTTTGCCATCGTCATATTAGAATTTTTAGGAGAAAAAGCGATCACGACACCGGTGCAAATGTTTGCTACCGACCTGAACGAGAAAGCGATCGAAAAAGCAAGGACGGGTATCTATCTAAAGTCTGCATTGCAAAATGTATCGACGCAACGGCTGCGCAGGTATTTTATATATATTGACGGTAAATACCAGGTAGTAAAATCTATCCGGGACATGTGCATCTATGCGCCACACAACCTTTTGAAAGATCCGCCTTTTTCAAGGATGGATATCATCAGTTGCCAGAATGTATTGATATACCTTGAGCCGGGACAGCAAAATAGGATCATGCATGCCTTTCATTATGCATTGAAGTCAACAGGTTTTTTATTGCTGGGAAAATCAGAAACCATTGGAGCAGCCTCAGATCTTTTCGACCAGGCGAGCAAACAATACAAAGTCTATACAAAAAGACAAGTTGCTACGCCGCTACAGCTCGATTTCATCTCTCACAGTTACCCGGTTTCCTATTCCTATATCCAGGAAAACAACAGCATCCCTGAACAGAAGCCGCTGATCAGGGACCATGATATCGAGAAGGAAACGGACAAACTCTTGCTAAGCCGTTATGTTCCGGCAAGCGTGCTTGTCAATAAAGATCTTGAAATACTTCGCTTCCGCGGATCTACTTCGCGGTACCTGGAACCTGCATCCGGCAAAGCAAGTCTTCATTTACTTAAAATGGTAAAAGATGAGCTTTCTTTTGACTTGCGGACAGTGATCCACAAAGCAAAAAAAGAGGGACGAACAGCAAGAAAAGAGGGCATTGTCCTGGGTGCTAATGGTGGTTCCCTGGAAATTGCGATCGAAGCGGTACCCATAAAAAACGGCAGAGATAATTTCTACCTGATTGTTTTCAAAGAAACAGGTACAGTTCCTATATCATCAGCAAAAACAAAATCAGGCAGCCGCAGTGTACAGGATAAGCGAATCGTCAACCTTGAGATACAGTTAAAAGAATCAAAGGATGCTATCAAGATCATGACTGAAGATTTTGAAGCGACAAGAGAAGAATTGCAGTCGGCCAATGAAGAAGTGCTTTCTTCCAACGAAGAACTGCAGAGCATCAATGAAGAGCTGGAGACATCGAAGGAAGAATTGCAATCTACCAACGAAGAGCTTACCACGATCAACGAGGAATTACAGACAAGAAATTCCGAATTAAAAGAAGCGGGAGATTATACCAAAGCCATTATTGAAACCATGCATGAAAGCCTGCTGATGCTCACAGGCGACCTGAAAGTGAAAAATGCCAATAAAGGTTTTTACCAGATGTTTCAGGAAACGCCGGAAGAAACGGAAGGCTTTTTTCTATATGACCTCGGGGATCATCATTGGAATATTCCCGAACTGCGCAGGCAATTAAAAATGGTGCAGGATAGGGATATACCGTTTGTAGGTTTTGAAGTAACGGCGGAATTCCCAAAGATCGGAGTCAAAAGCATGCTGCTGAATGCGCAAAAATTTTCCAAAAGAGAGTTGAGTGAGTCGCTGATCCTACTCTCCGTACAGGATATTACTTCGCGGAAGCAATTTGAAAATGAATTAAAACAAAAAGAAGAAAAGTTCAGGCTACTGGTGCAAAATTCCTCGGATATCATCACAGTCTATGACCAGGATTTTACAATTAAATACCAAAGCCCCGCCATTGAATTCGTGTTAGGTCATAAGCCGGAAGAAAGGTTAGGAAGAAATATAAACATGGATTCGATCGTTCATCCGGATGATAAACAAATTAAAATAGACCTCTTAAAAAAATCTCTTCAAAACCCAAAAAAGAATATCTCCGGCGAGTTTCGCTTCCTTCATAAAAAAGGAGATTACCGGACAATAGAAGCAATCTTCCGCAACCTGCTCGATGACCCAAAGGTCAATGGCATCATTGTGAACTACAGGGATATAACAGAAAGAAAAATGCTGGAACTGCAGAAAGATGAATTCATCGGTATTGCCAGTCATGAATTAAAAACACCGGTTACCAGCATCAAGGCTTATACACAGATATTGCAGGAAGCATTTCACAAAATTAAAGACAAGAAATCAGAGGTGCTGCTTGATAAAATGAATGGCCAGGTGGACAGGTTGACGATGCTGATCGTTGACCTTCTCGATTTCACCCGCATCGAAGGCGGCAAATTAAAATTCAGAGACGAAAATTATGACCTTAATGAACTTTTGCTGGAAGTAATTGAGGAAATGCAAAGAACAACCAAACATCATAAAATAGAAAGGAAACTGGATAAGTCTGCACACATGTGGGGAGACCGGTATCGTACCGGGCAGGTACTGACCAACCTGCTGAACAATGCTATCAAATATTCACCGGATGCGGAAAAGGTCATCGTTTCTTCTAAATCAGAAAAAGGCGGCATCACTGTATCTGTAGAGGATTTTGGGATCGGTATTGACAAAAAAGTTATTGATAATTTATTCAAACGTTTTTTCCGTGTCAGCGATCCTATTATGAATACATTCCCCGGTCTTGGTCTCGGGCTCTACATTTCTTCCGAGATAATAAAAAGACAAGGGGGAAAGATCTGGGTAAAAAGTGTAAGAGGAAAAGGTTCAACTTTTAGTTTCTGGCTTCCCGTAAAAAAAAGTGAATGAACAGAAAAAAAAGTAACGGGCAAATTGAGAAAAACAATGGAGACCTGACCTCTTCAAAATCTTTGAAAAAAAGAAAAACAATCATCGTTGCTGATGATGACGATGATATGCGATATATATTTAAAACTATTCTTGAAGAAGCCGGTTATGATGTGGTGCTGAAAAAAGATGGTAATGAGTTGATGAAAAATGATTTTCCCCTTCCCGACCTTTTTTTAATCGACAAACTTTTATCCGGCATGAATGGTCTTGATATTTGCCGGCATTTAAAAACGGAGGACCGTACAAAGAGCATATCTGTAGTGATGACATCTGCCGCGCCGGGTATTGATATCCAATCGAAAAACGCGGGAGCGGACGATCATTTAGAAAAACCTTTTGAGCTTTCTCATTTACTTAAAATTATAGAAAAGAATATTTAGCTAAGCGAAAAAAAGTTGCTCAGGCAAATCTTAGATGGCTATATTTTCACCATAATGTAAGTATTGGTTTCCCTTTATGAGGAAAAAATTGCTCTTTTAATTAATTCGGAAAACAGGCATGACCGCTGTGCAAAAATTTCTCACAACTCTTGCATCGCCGAGTGCCGGCCGGATAGAACGTATTTTTTATGCATTTATGGATGAAAGGTAATTAACTCCGGAGATAAAATGGTTGCACAAGGACGATAGCAGAGAACATGTTGAAATGGCTTGAGATTTGCGAAAAAAATCACTATGCCGAAGAAGATACTTGTTGTAGAAGACGATGAAAGCATACAGGATATCCTAAAGATCATCCTGCAGAGGGCAGGTTTTATAGTAACCATACTCGCTCATGGCAAACTCATTATAGAAGATCATTACAGCTTGCCGGATCTTTTCTTAATTGACAAGCAATTGTCGGGAATTGATGGCATCATGCTCTGCCGCCACCTGAAGAGCAAAGGCAATACAAAGAAGATCCCGGTGATCATGATGTCGGCTTATCCTAATATCGGTGAATTATCGGTGCAAGCGGGAGCCAATGCTTTTATAGAAAAGCCATTTGAAGTGGGAAGCTTGCTGGCAACTATCAATAAATCTATCAGCGAAAAGCAGCCTGCATAACCGTGTAGCTAAATAAAATGAGCGCCTGCTTTTATTTCTCTCTCGCATTTTTAAAATATTCTATCTTATCTGAAAAAATAGCTTGCATTCTTGTTTTCAGAGCAAACGTTAATTGGGGCGCTTTCAACCCGTCGGTAATTGCCAGTTGCTCATTGCGTATTATTTTCGATTCATCCCACATGCCCTCATCGATAAATGATTGCAACAATTTGGCCCCGCCTTCAACGATCACACTTTGAATTTTTAACTGATACAAAGCGTTTACTATTTGATGCACGAGGTTAACATCTTCTGTCACCTGGTAATATGTCAACCACTCTGATTCTTCAGAATGGATTTTAGCATTAAATACAATGGTTGACGCGGCTTTGTTAAATACATTTAATGAAGAAGGTAACCGCAGATCCATATCAACTATCAATCGTATCGGTGATTTGCCGGGCCATAACCTCGTTGTTAATTCAGGGTCATCATTGATCACTGTATTCGTACCTACCAATATCGCTGCCTCTTCACTCCGCCATCTATGTACAAGTCTATTTGTGTATTCACTACTGATAAGCAATCTTCGGCAACCAGGGTCTTCATAAGCCTCCCCCCTGGGGGAGGTTTGGAGGGGGCTGCTATAAAACCATCCCCAGTCTCCGCCCACTTCAAAATAATGTATGGTCTGTGTTGCTCATGAAAAGTAAAAAACCGTTTATTCAATTCTTTACATTCTTCTTCTAATACTCCGACCATTACATCCAGCCCCGCCGCTTTTAATTTTTCTATCCCATTTCCGTCAACTTCTTTAAAAGGATCGCCGCAACCAATGACAATCTTCGGGATATTATGCTTAATAATAAGATCTGCACAGGGAGGTGTTTTTCCGTAATGAGCGCAGGGTTCTAAAGAAACATATAATGTGGAACCGCTGATCATTTCCTTCCGGCCGTTTGAAATGGCCTGGTTGATACAATTCACTTCCGCATGAGCTTCTCCGTATTTCTGATGATAACCTTCGCCAATAATTTCTTCATTATACACAAGCACTGCACCTACCATCGGGTTGGGAGCAACATGACCTGCTCCATGCGTAGCCAGTTCAAGGCAGCGATGCATGTATAGTTCATCTGTTGTCAAAAGCAACAATTAAATTTGTCAAATATACTTATTATAAAAAACGCTGTTCTATTGAGCACTGACCACTCACAACTCACAACTCACCATTCACTATGACGATGCAGGAAGCAACATATTATTTATTGAATAAACTCCGCAGCATTTATCCTGAAGGGGAAGCAAGCGAGATCACGGACTGGGTGATGGAAAGTTTAACAGGATCAAAAAAAGCGGAACGCATGCTTTATAAAAATTCTGCCATTACCTCTAAAGAAGAATTGCAGTTGCAACAATATGCAGAAAGGCTGTTGCAACATGAACCTGTACAATATGTTTTACATGAAGCCTGGTTTTGCGGGTTAAAATTTTATGTTGATAAAAATGTATTGATACCAAGACCTGAAACAGAAGAGTTGGTGGAATGGGTAACAGTACAAGTCGGGAGTTGGGAGTCGGGAGCCGTGAGTCAGCCGATCAAAATTCTGGATATAGGAGCGGGCAGTGGTTGTATTCCTATTGCTTTAAAACGAAAATTGAATAGTGCCGAAATGTGGAGTTGCGATATAAGTGAAGCGGCACTGGCTGTGGCAAAGAAGAATGCTGAAACAATCGGGGTTGACATTAATTTTCTTCTGTTGGACTTCCTGGTTTCAGAAAAAAGAAACCAGTTGCCGTCTTTTGATATTATTGTCAGCAATCCGCCTTATGTCCCCGAAAAAGACAAACAGCAGATGCAGCCTAATGTATTGAACTATGAGCCGCATACAGCATTGTTTGTTCCGGATAATGATGCATTGATATTTTATAAAGCTATTGCAGAATTTGGCAAAAGACATTTGAATTCGGGTGGAGCGATCTATACAGAGCTACATGAAGAGCTGGGAGAAGATGCATCTGTATTATTTAAGACTGCCGGATATAAAACAGAATTGAAAAAAGATATGCAGGGAAAGGAAAGGATGCTGAAAGCTTCAATATAACCAACTCACCACTCACCATTTCACTACTCACTACTCACCACTACTTCACATTTGCCACTACCCGCGCCGTATCTTTTTTTGCAATGCGCATAATGCGGAATACCTCGCCATAAAAAGCCGTTGTATCTGCGTTGATGACCACAGTGGGTGTATCGATCTGCAATTTCATTCTGCGAATTTCGGCTCCGAGTATTGAATCTATGTTATTCCTGTCAACTAATTTCTGCCCCAGGTAAAAGTTCTGATCCTTATCAATGCTTATCATAATATTCTGTTTGGCCTTTGTATCCTTTGAAGCCCTGGGTAATCCTACTTTCACAACATTCGGATTAGCCATCGTGGTGGTGATCAGGAAGAACATCAATAAAATGAACAGGATATCATTCAATGAATCGGTAAACACCTCTGATTGCTCTCTATGTTTTTTTCTAAACTTCATTATTTCCCGCGTGATTTATATTAACGTGTAGGTTCCTGCAATACATCAAGAAAATCGGCAGAAGCCAGCTCCATTTTATTGGCCGTTTTATCAATCTGGGTATTCAGATAGCTATAAGCAAGGTATGCGATCAAACCAATAACAAGACCACTGATGGACGTGATCAGTTTCGTGTAAATACCTTGAGAAATGACACCTATCTCCACCTCATTTGCCTGGTGAATATTTGAAAATAACTGCATCAACCCTATCAATGTACCCACAAAACCGAATATCGGAGCCGCTTTGGAAATAAAAGAAAGCACCGCCAGGTTTTTTTCAAGATTATACATTTCCAGTTGGCCCACATTATCCATGCTTTTTTCAATACTGTCAATCGGCTTGCCTATGCGTTGAATGCCTTTATCAATAATACGGGCAACAGGATTGTTGGTATTCTTTGCAAAACTTTTTGCGGCAGAAACATTTCCGCTCACAATATGATCACGGATAATATTCATGAAATTGCTGTCAAGCCTTGAAGCATTCCGGATAGCGATATAACGTTCTGCAAAAAAATAAACGGCCAGCAGCAGCATTATTCCGAGCGGGACCATGATCCATCCCCCCATATAGATCAGGTCAAAAAAACGAAGCGTTTCCCCCTTGTCGTTAGCTGATCCTGGCAGAGCATTATGTAATGAATCAACGATCTGTAAAAGATGAAACATAGGTTAATATTCTTTTATGTGCGCAAATGTAAGATATGCTAAATGATTACGTTACCGGTTCTTTTCAACAACTCTGAATAACACGTCATTGAACGAAAAAAAGAGTGCCACGTTGTATGGGGAAGTTAAGTTTTGGAGTTCTTTAACAAGACTATACGTTTGAGGTGGCGGAAGGAATAGAACACGGATGACACGGATTGGATAGATATTCACAGATAAATCCGTTTAAATCCATCTTATCAATGTTTATCCGTGTTCCGCTTTTTTCATTTCAAACGGTTTTTAAGAAATCTATTTCAGGGTAAACATTCCACTGAACATCGAACATAGAATTGACAGAAGGAATTGAACACGGATTGAATAGATATTCACGGATAAATCTGTGCAAATCCGTTTTATCCATGTTATCAGTGTTCTGTTTTTTTTCCGTATTTAATGGTGACGATAAAAAAAATTTAAACCTTTAAATAACCCCGAACATAGAACTACTTACTGGTTCCCGCCTGTTTCACCATTAGCGCCTGTATTTGTTTCATAGTTCCTTCCATTCCATCCGGGCTTCCATCGAGGAAGATCACATTGCCTTTACCGTATTCAGCAAAATTCTTTATCGCTTCTGTCCACATACTGAAAAGAATGACGTTGGTATCCAAATTAGCCTGCTTCATTTGTTCGGCAGCTTCCGTCATACCTTTAGCCACTTCCTGGCGAAACAGCGCCACTCCCTGGCCGCGAAGACGTGCCGCTTCTTTTTCTGCTTCGGCAGAGATCTTAATAGCATTACCATCGGCTTCTGCGGCTTTTGTTTTTGTGATCAGCATAGCTTGTCCTTCATTTTCCGCAGCCGCTTTCAGGTTATTACTGGCCACTACTTTACTCATGGAGTCAAGTATCACTTTATCAAACGTGATATCGTTGATCTGGAGATCCTGCAAGTGATACCCCCAGTTTTCTAATGAATGATCTACTTGTTCTTTCACATACTCTACAATTTCTTTACGAAGACCAAGCACTTCAGCTTGTTTCTTGGTGGCTACAAAAGAACGGATATTCCCTTCTATCGTTCTTATCAATGCCTGCATCAGGTCGCGGTCAGCAATAAATTTGAAAGCAACTTTTTTGATCGTTTCTTCCATTTCATTCTGCACAGAATACAGAAGCATACTCTTGAAATAGACATTGGCCTGGTCTTGCGTTACCGCCTGGAATTCCAATTCCACTGACCGGTTTTGTATAGATACTTTTTTTGAAACAGATTCGAGTATCGGGATCTTCATATTCAAACCCGGGCGAACGACACGACGATATTTGCCAAACATAGTGATCACACCAATATACCCCTGGTTGATCGTGAAAAATGACCCAAAGAAAATAATGAGTACGATTAATACCCACCAGTAAGAAGCAAAAAATTGCTGGACATCCATAAGTAGAAAATTTTGGTTAAACGAAAAAAATACTCTTTACAAGTTTGATTGCTGTGCTGAGTTTGCTGTCACATCATGAATATTGTTACCCGAAGGAATCCGAAACTCATAACCCAAAACCCGTAACTCAGAATAGCCGCTAAAGATAACATAAGGCAAACTCAATCGAAAAAGATTTTACTCCTTTGTATAAATATATAGCTCCACTCTCCGGTTCAATTGTCTCCCGGCTGGAGTATTGTTGTCAGCAACAGGTTTTCTATCGCCCCATCCTCTTGTAATGATAAATAACCCCGGAGGTCTTAATCGCTCTCTCAATGCCGACTCTACCGATAAAGCACGATTTACCGCAAGCTGCTCATTCATCTGGATCGATCCTGTATTATCCGTATGCCCTTCTACAACGATCGAATCAATTTTTTTTGATCTGATCTTATTGCAAACACTATCCAGCATCAGGTAACCTTCCTTTTGCAGGTCCGATTTTCCTGTAGCAAACAACACATCAGGCACGATCAGCGTGTCCGTCACTTCCAGGCTCGTAAACGGCCGGATAAGCACAGTAGGAGGTTCATTTTTATTTCGTCTTATTTCCTGTCTTAGGAATTCATGACGCTCGTCCTGGTTATAAATGTCCTGTTTATTCTTTTGCCAACCATCGCATATACCTTCACGCCTGTCCAGCGGCGTTAATGATACCTCATCAATAAAAACAAAAAAATGTTTTTCCATTGCTATGTAAGTGGGACCATTCACATCCCTTCTTGAAAAATTAGCAATGGATACAAAAGCCTCATCCCCTTTCGCTGTAAAATTCATTGAAACTTTTTGCCAACTGCTATCCCTGCTGAATGAACCATTGATAGGCCGGATAAAAAAAGTCGGCTCCAGGTTCTGTAACTTTTTTTGCCCGAATAAAAAATCAAATGAAGTAAAGATCACTCCTATGCTGTCCAGGATCGGATGGGATGATTTTACATAAAATTCCAGCCTATATTGATGGTCCTTCCTGAGTCCGCACACAAGACGGCTGCGGATAAATGTGCGTTGAAAAGGTTTGAAAGTAAATCCTGCCTCAATGGCAAGAAAATGTTCTCCTTTATAAGCCCGGGCTGCATCTTTAAAATAGTTTGCAAATCCGTCCCCGCTGCTGATCCATCCCTCCGGGGCGCAATTCACATGGTATTCCAAACAAATATTCTCTTCTTCAAATCCACCGTTTACCAATAAATTTTGCGAGAAAGAGACCAGGGTCAAAAGAAGCAGGGAGATAATGAAGAGGAATTTCATTATCCCAGAAACGAAATGAAGTTTAATGTATTGTTTAAACAAGGACCAGGAGATTTAACAGGTATTGCCTGGCGGATCATACTTCTTCTTCAGCCAACTCACGGTTCTCATCCTAGCTTTTCTCCTCCCATATTTGCGCCAGGTGTACCATTGTTTCCACAGCTTTATTCATATCCTGTATGCTGATACATTCCAGTTTGGAATGAATGGCATATTCACCTGCAAATAAATTCGGGCACGGCAATCCCATAAATGACAATTTGCTTCCGTCAGTTCCGCCGCGGATACTTTCCATCTTCACTTCCAGGCCGGCCCGTTCAATTGCTTCCTTTGCATACTCTACTATCTGTGGGTGCATATCGAGGATATCTTTCATGTTGCGGTATTGCTCCGTCACATGAAATTCAAATGAGGCCTTTGGATATGTCCTTACCGTTTCGGCTACCATGGTTTGAAGAAAATCTTCCTTCTTTTTCAAACCGGGTGTTTCAAAATCACGGATGATGAATTCAATGGTACATTTTTCTGCACCGCCTTCTATTCTCACCGGGTGAATAAATCCTCTTTTACCTTCTGTTGATTCAGGTGACAGGCGGTCTTTCGGCAACGCATCCAGTATATGTCCTGCGATCTTCATCGCATTTATCATTTTACCTTTTGCATATCCGGGATGAGCGATAACACCATTAATAATTACTCTCACACCATCAGCGCTGAAAGTTTCATCTTCCAATGAACCGGCTTCACCACCATCCAATGTATAACCAAAGTCGGCTCCCAGTTTTTCCAGGTCCACTTTTGCGGTTCCTCTTCCCACTTCCTCATCAGGAGTAAATAAAATTTTTATCGTGCCGTGTTTTACACTTTTATTGGTTATTAAAAAATTAGCAAGGTCCATGATCTCAGCCACACCGGCTTTATCATCCGCACCTAATAAAGTAGTACCTGATGCGGTGATGATATCATTCCCTGTTTGTTTTTGCAAATACGGATATTCGCTCATGCGCAAAACCTGGGTAGTGTCATCCGGTAAAACAATATCCTGGCCCTGGTAATTTTTATGAATGACCGGTTTAACTCCTGTGCCGCTGCAATCCGGTGCCGTATCCACATGCGCACAAAAACAGATCACCGGGACTTTTTTTGAAGTATTGGTTGGAATAGTTGCGTAGACATAACCAAACTCATCCATGTGTGCATCTGCAATGCCGATCTTTTTTAATTCTTCTGCTAATATTTTACTAAGATCTTTTTGCTTTTCTGTTGTCGGTTGTGAAGAAGATAAAGGATCACTTTGAGTATCGATCTGAACGTATCTTAAAAATCTCTCTGCTGCTGTAAACTTATAATTTTCAAACATATCACACTTTTGGGGGGTCGAATATACAACTTAATACACACTGGTGCAATGAAAAAACTTGCGAGGCAGCTAAAATGTTTTTACCTTTTACTTGAACCAAAACCAACAATTATGAAAAAATGGTTAATCGGCTCCATTGTCGGAGGTATTATTGTTTTTGCATGGCAGGGACTCTCATGGATGGTCATTGGAATTCATGATAGCCAGATGAAATATACTCCTGCTCAAGCTGAGATATTGAGTGTTCTCAATTCCAATCTTACAGAAGATGGCTTGTATGCAATGCCGTCAGCCGCCACAAAAAAAGATGCGGAAGAAGTAGCGAAGGGAAATGAGGGCAAGCCGTGGGCATCCGTCATTTATCACAAAGAATATCACATGGATACAGCAAAGCGGATGATCCGTGCTTTTCTTGTAGATATTTTTCTTGTTGTTTCCCTGATTTATGTTTTTACGAGAGGCGGAGCGACTCCAATTCCAAGAAGAGTTTTTTCCGGATCTGTCGCATGGGGACTTGCATTTTTCCTTGCCGGTCAATACATGGGCCACGTGTGGTTTGATCTTCCCTGGCACATGATAAAAGGAGAATTATTTGATCAATTGATCTCCTGGTCGCTTTGCGGTATATGGCTCGGCTGGTGGTTGAACAGGAAGTAGAACAGTTTGCAGTTGTCAGTCCGCAATCTCTAATGTCTACATCATTAAAAAAGTTCATAGCGTTTGCTCATTCAACTGCTATGAACTTTTCACTTAGTTCAGCAATGTGCAGACTAACGACTGGTGACTGACGATTGACTTACGGCATTATAATAAGGGGCTTAGTAATAATTTCTACCAATTCAAGATCAAATACCAGGTCGTGTCCTGCCAGCGGATGATTGGCATCTAACATTACAATATCTTCTTTTATATCTGTTACCACTACTTCGAATTGCTGACCTTGACCATCGCTCATTCCCAATGGCATTCCAACTTCTATTTCCATGTCTTTAGGGAAACGTTCTTTTGGCATTTCAATGATCATTTCCGGATTCCGGGGACCATACCCTTCATTAAATGGGATATTGATGGTTTTTTTGTCTCCTACTGCCATACCGGTCACACCATCATCAAATCCTTTTATTACGCTACCGCTTCCTACTTCAAATTCGAGAGGTTCACGACCTGCCGAGTTATCAAATGTTTCTCCACTGTTCAGGCGTCCATGATAATGCACTTTCACCTTATCACCTTTTTTTACCTGCTGCATCGCTTTTTATTTAATAATTACAAAATTGGCTGCATACATGATGCAACTTTTGTGCAAGGTAACCCAAAATGATGAATGGGGATTTTTAATGCAATAAATAAGAAATAAATTGTAGAAATTTGAATGTATGATAAAGATGAAAAAAGCAGTTACGACATTTGCCTTACTAATATTTGCGATCATTTACTATTCAAATTCTACGGCTCAAAGAGCAACAAAACCACCTGTTGCCGGAACAGAACCTCAAATAAAGATCATTACAGGTGCTGACCGCATCAATGTGTATTTACGATTTCTCAAAGGAAAAAAGATCGGCATTTTCGCAAACCAGACTTCAATGGTTGGCAACACTCACCTTGTTGACACATTAAGATCGCTCGGAGCAGATATAAAAGTAATATTCGGACCCGAGCATGGTTTTCGCGGCACGGCAGATGCAGGAGAAAAAGTCGGAAATCATGTTGATGAAAAAACAGGAGTACTGGTGGTATCACTTTATGGCAACAAGAGAAGACCATCAGTGGAAGACATAAAAGATATTGATGTGTTGGTCTTCGATATCCAGGATGTTGGCTCACGATTTTATACTTATATTTCATCCATGCAGGAATTTTTAGAAACTGCATTGGAAAATCACAAACCGTTATTATTATTGGACAGGCCGAACCCAAATGGTTTTTATGTTGATGGGCCGGTATTAGATATGAAGTTTAAAAGTTTCGTTGGGATGCAGCCGATCCCCATCAACTATGGAATGACCATTGGTGAATATGCTATGATGTTATGCGGTGAAAAATGGCTGTCTGAAAAAGCAAATGCGGTCAATGCATATAATATTACAACAAATCCCACCGTTGACACGCCATTCCATTTTCTTGTTATCAAATGCCAAAACTATACACATAGGAGCAAATATGTTTTGCCGGTAAGACCTTCTCCCAATTTACCCGAAATACAAGCCGTCTATCTATATCCCACTACCTGTCTGTTTGAGGGAACAGCATTGAGTGAGGGCCGTGGTACTGCTAAACCATTTGAATATATTGGTCATCCCTCATTGCCGAAGGATATGTTTTCTTTTACACCGAATCCGAATGAAGGAGCAAAAAGCTCTAAACATTATGGAAAGAAATGTTACGGATGGAACTTTGGAGGGACACCCGAAGAAGTTTTAAAGAAAGTCGACAATAAAATTCAATTGAAGTGGCTGATCGATGCCTATAAAATATTCCCCGGGAAAGACAGTTTCTTTTTAAAGACAAATTCATTCAATCGTCTTGCCGGCAATGACGATTTGATGCAGCAAATAAAAGATGGAAAGAGTGAAGAAGAAATAAGAAAAAGCTGGGAGCCGAAACTGGGTGAGTTTAAGAAAATAAGGAAGAAATACCTATTGTATGATGATTTTGAATAACTGAATTGCGAGATGATTCAATACCAGATAAAGACGAAAGAAAACGAGCCGAATACATTTAACCTGGCACTGACCACATTCCGGATTGTATTTATGGGCACTCCTGAATTTGCGGTTGCTTCTCTCGAAGCACTGGTGAAAGCGGGCTACAATATTGTTGGTGTTGTCACTGCTCCGGACAAACCTGCGGGCCGTGGATTGAAACCCAAACAAAGTGAAGTAAAAAAGTATGCTTTAAAACATGGCCTGAAAGTATTACAGCCGGAAAAATTAAAAGCACCTGAATTTTTAGAAGAACTAAGATCATTAACTGCCGATCTGCAGGTAGTAGTTGCGTTCCGTATGTTACCTGATGTTGTATGGAATATGCCACCTAAAGGGACGATCAATCTTCATGGTTCTTTACTTCCGCAATATCGCGGAGCTGCTCCTATCAACTGGGCTGTTATTAATGGTGAAAAAGAAACAGGTGTAACAACTTTCAAACTGAAACACGAGATTGACACCGGTGATATCTTAATGCAGGAATCATTTCCGATTGGCGAAGATGAAACCGCTGGTGAGGTGCATGACAAAATGAAAGAGATTGGGGCGCAGTTGTTAGTAGAGACAGTTCAGGGCATTGCGGAAGGAACGTTAGCAGAAATTCCTCAATCGTCAATCCTGAATCGGCAATCGTCAGAAACTGACTCACCACTCACCACTCACCATTCGCCACTAAAACATGCCCCCAAGATCTTCACCGCTGATTGCAAAATAGATTGGACAAAATCCGTTGACGAGATACATAATCTTATCCGTGGACTCTCTCCTTTTCCGGCTGCATTTACTGAACTTGGAGATAAGACAATTAAAATATTCAAAAGTGAAAAAGAATTAATGATTCCTACATCAAAGCCCGGGAGATGGGAAAGTGATAAAAAGACTTTTCTCAAGTTCGCGGCAAAAGACGGCTATATACATTTAAAAGATGTACAACTGGAGGGAAAGAAAAGAATGACTATTGAAGAGTTTTTGAGGGGGTATAGGTTTTAGAAAAAATTCCCCAAATTATTTCCGGGGAATTATACTATTGTCCTTCATAATTTTTAGGATTCATCACTTTATCTCCAATTTCCCCAGCAATTCCTTCGATAAAGCTGCCTTTGGAACAACAAGGCTAACCGTATTAATAGCAAAATACGCTTCGGATACATTAATATATCCATCATAAGGGCCAACCTTTCCCCAGGAGTTTTTTACGATAAAAAACAACTTGCCATCTTTTGATTTTTCGGTTCCTACGATATGCATCAGGTGGTCATCTTCTGTTGTAAGATTTTCATACAATTGCTGGCGCTTAGATGCATCCCACGGTTCTTCTTTTATATCGGCCGCGAATGGTTCATCTTTGCCAACATTCATCGCAAGACCTTTATTTTGTTTGAATCCTTTATTGCTTACATCTGCATCCCACATTACTGTATACCCTTTATCCACTGCATCTTTTACAATATCTATCATCGTCTCAAGCGGTAGGTTATAAAACGAGCCATTGGCAAAATTATCCGGAGCCTCGAGAACAAAAGGCTTGTAATAGGGATGATGAGTAAACGACGTAATATTTACATAATCGTTTGCATCAAACTTCATTACTTCTTTGGCAAATGATTGTGGCGTATATGTTTTGCCATTGTATTTAAATTCGGCCGGAGCTTCACCTAAATTCTCATCCAGTATTTTGATATATCCATCCATCCAGTTATCTGCAAGAGGTCTTTTTTTCAGTACATCATTAAGGTATTGTCTCAATTGATTCTCTAACACTGAATGGTTGTATGATCTTTGACCGGGCTTTAAACCGCTATAAATTGAATCCGGTACAGCGCCATACAAACTGATCGCTCTGATCGCATCATGACCTAACCCGCCTTGCCCAAACTGCGTTTTACCCTGGCGGAGAATATAGTTCCTTGCCTTTTCAATATAAATATTTCTTACAGTGAACATTTCACTCAAATCTAATTCCTGTTTTATATTTTTTATACACTGACTCTCTACCAACGATGTTGTAGAAAAACACCAGCAAGTGCCGGTATTCGCCTGGTTCTTTACTGACGTGGCAGGTAATAATTTAATGGCAGTAAACTCTTCCCTCGAATTTTCCGCCGACGGCTGTGCAAATACAAACGATGAAATAAGCACAAGAGTTATCAAAAATAATTTTCGCATAAAAAACAAATGATTAAAAAGTTTTTAAAAATCAGTAATTGATCTTCACAATAAATTTCTCAGTGTCTGCGATCCCAAGAGTTGATGCGGCTGTATTGCTGATGCGGATATCATATCCCTGGTTCTGGCGAATACCATTCATTTCTCCCAGCACTTTTGCATAGATAGTTTTGTTATTGTCCGGGTTGATAACCCTGATCACTGTACCCGATGGAACGCCATCCACAAGCAAATAATATTTTGAATCCTGTGAGGCGGACGTCATTTTAAAAATGCCCGATGTAACAGTCTCAGTTTTCGAAACAGGAACTGTATTTACCTGCTGATCAAAAGATGATTTGAAATACCCTTGCCCGCTCATATCAACCGTTACCGGCGGCCTCGTAACAACAGGCTCTATTTTTTTGGGTTCTTCCTTCTTTGGTTCTTCTTTCTTTACAATTGACTTGTCAGTATCTGTCTTTACAGCCTGCTTCTCATCTGCTACTTTCTTAGGATCTTCTTTTGCCGGGGTTGAAATTGTCACTGCCGGAATTTCATTGGAAATAAGAAATCCTATGATGAGTTTTTTCCCAGCCGTTAAGTTATCGTTAATGAGCTTGTTCCAATCACGCAGGTTTTCCACCGGCACTTTATTATTAAGATTGCTCACTTTCTGTAAGCTTTCTTTTTCACCTGTTTTATAATACACAGGCGCCCCCCTGTTAGTATTCTGGGAAAAGTTGGTATCAGTAAGCGGAATATGTATCAGTTGGCCTATTGTCAACCCTTTGGCCATATCGAGATTATTATAGGCCGCAATTGTTTTAGGATGTACATTATATAAACGCCCGATGGAAAAGAGCCCTTCTTTGGGTGACACAGTATGATCAATATGCAGGTCTTTGCCATATCCTTTTATCATCAGCTGACCCGGCTGGGCTGCGATCGCAATTACAAAGACAAATGAAACCCACAACATTGCAAAGTGCTTCCTCATAGTATCAATTTATCACACAAAGATGCGAATTTTTTGCGGGGAATGGAGAGTGTGCTGATGAGACAATCGTGGTCCTAAATATCACTATTCAACTTCTTTGTTCCAAAGGGCTTTGGTCGGCATTAATCCAAATCCATTTACGGCCAGGATCAACGTCCGATAAATGAATTTCCAATTCACAGAGCATGTTTCAGGCTCTGTGATATTACGGGGAAAAAAATAAAACAGGTAAAGATCAGTAGTACTATTACGAATGTACCGTTAATCGAAGATTCTACGGGTTTATATGTTAATCAGCTTGTTAACGATAAAGGAGGGCTTATTTCATCGGGGAAATTGATAAAGGCTCACTAGGTTGCGCTGGTTAATTATTTGTCTTTACATCTGAATGATCTATTTCCTGATCCAGGCGATCTTTATTAAAAATAAAACCGAAAATATTACGTCCACTCCCTATCTTTGCGCCGTTAATTTGAGTTCTTCAGCATCTTGTAAGTGAATGAGCTTTTCTGCTAAACAATTTGTGCGAATAGTCAGTCCTCTTTACCCGTGCTTTTTTCTCAAGTATTTTTTTATTTAAACCAATTTTTTACATGAACATTTATGTTTCAAACTTAAGCTACTCCGTACAGGATGATGACTTAAGAGGTTTCTTTTCAGAGTATGGCGAAGTTTCTTCTGCCAAAATAATCATGGACAAATACACAAACCGCAGCAAAGGCTTCGGATTTGTGGAAATGCCTGATGATGCAGCTGCGCAGAAAGCGATCGCTGAGCTGGATGGCGGTATGGTAGAAGGCCGGGCAATCAAAGTAATGATTGCAAAGCCTAAAGAAGAAAGAAGCAAAAAGCCTTCTTATTCTAATTCAAACAGCCGCTGGTAATAGTTTTGTAATACAACAACTGGTACCGATAAAAAAACCTCTCCGCCGCGGCGGAGAGGTTTTAATTTTTTATAATAAAGCTACCGGGAATTAAGCTCTTTGTTTAGCCACGGATTTCTTTTTGCTTTTCTTCAAAGCTGCATCTATTGCCGCGCTAAGATTGGCAAATGTAGGCTTACCGGTAAAAGGCTCATCATTGATGAAGAATGCGGGCAGGTCCTTTACTCCCCTGTCAATTCCTTCTTTCAGATCATCCTGTACCTGCCATCCGAATACGCCATTGACAAGGTCGTCAAGGAATTTCTTGTTATTAACACCGGCTTCTTTGGAATGTAATTTCAGACTCGTAGTTCCCAGGTTTCGACGGTTATTGAACAATACATTATGCATTTCCCAGAATTTACCTTCCTGGGCGGCAGCTACGGCAGCCTCCCCGGCTTTCATGCTGCGCTGGTGGATCCTTGTGAGCGGGAAATGCCGGAAGTTGAACCTGATCTTACCTTCATATTCTTCCAGTAATTGTTTCACCACTTCGTTTGCCTTCGCGCAGTCCTCGTTCTCGTACTCGCCAAATTCCATCAACGTCACTGCTGCGTCAGCGTTTCCAACAAAAATGTCTTTCGGTTCAATGATCTCTATGATCTCTTTTTTAAATGCCATTGTTTTATCTCCTTTTTAATATCTGCCTGGCCGCTCTTTAACGACCCTTGCCTGGTCATCTATATAACAACCTTCGGGTTATTTAGTTGATTTTTATCCCTCAAGGCTATGAAAATTGCCTTGAAAGGGGCTGAAGATAGTATTTTTTTAAACCCGTGATCGTGGTGAAAAAATTAAATTTATAAACGGTATATCCCCATCCTGAAAATCAATAATATATACAACAAAAATTTACTCCGAAAAGCAACAAAACCAAGCTTCTTTTACCAAAATTCATACCGCTGTTTTAAAAACTTATTTTATGCATTTTTTTTAAGCCTCGCGTATCTTTTAAAAAAGTTTATTATGAAAAAAATCATCCTGCTGCTAATTGCCTTCTGTCTTATAAACGCAATGACCGCACAACAACCACAAACCGTATTTTCCAATAACCCCTATCCTAAAACCATCTCCGTTAACGGAAGCTCAGAAATGGAGATTGTACCCGATGAGATATTTGTCAACATCACGCTGACGGAGTATCAAAAAAGAGGCGATAACAAAAGGGACCTGGAAACGATCAAAACAGACTTCCTTGAATCCTGCAAAGGGATGGGAATAGCCGACTCGCTGATCAGCATCGTATTCTACTCAGGATATAATAACAGTAGTTATTATTTTATACGCAAAAGAAAAAAGAATGCAGAAGTATTCTCTACTATTACTTACCAGGTGAAATTTAAAAGTAGCAAACTGATGGATGACCTTGTGGATAAGCTGGAGATAATGCGACGCAAAATTTCCAGATCGTCTCAACCAGTCACAGCAAGATCGGCGAATACAGGAAGCAATTAAAAATTAAAGCAGTGCAGGTAGCTAGAGAGAAAGGTATCTATCTTACTGAAGCATTAGGGGAAAAACTAGGTGAAACAATAACTATCGAAGAGCCTGCTGAATGGCAACCGCCGGTCTATACTAATAATAATAACTATGGTTATTATGATGCTATCAGAATAAGAGGTGCAAGCTCAGCTTTTAAAAATGGCGCTTTTGAAAACCCGGCATATAACAACGGAAATGCACCGGCAATAGAGGTCGACTTTAGAAAAATAAAATTGAAATATGAAGTAAGCGTGGTCTTCGCATTAAAATGATCTTGTCTTAAAATAAAAACTGCGGAGTGTTAGCCCCGCAGTTTCACTTTAATAGTTTATTATCTACTGGTATTGTATATATATTGGCTGAGGTTTCAGCGCAAGTACTTCTTTTGGCGTCAGCATCCGCCCGTTGTTTCTCACATCATTTTTGTAGAAAAGTTTAAAGCCGGTGAACTGCACAGGCTCCTTATGTATATAAAGCTTATAGCTGCTATACTTCAGAATCGGGTGTCCCCAGCCGTCCATGTCCATCACGATCTGTACTTCGGGTCTTGTTTTTATTTGCTGGTAGTTTGTTACCATCGGCCTGGTGAAGCGATGCACGACAAGGATCTTAGGCGTAAGATTATTCTCTTTGACCAGTTTTGCCAGGTATTCGCTTACATAGTTTATATCTGCAGCATCATAAGTACCAATGACCTTACCGGGCGCTTGCCCACCCTTCATCGAAAATTCCGGGTCAATTCCAAGATGCACATTGGGCATTTTCAGGTAAGTCTCCAGTTGAGGAATTTCTTCTTGTAGGGTGCTTAGACCCACTTGTACATCAAGAAAAACAATCGCGTTGATCTTGGCTGCCATTTTCAATATAGAATCTATCTGGTGAAAAGGCATCCGCAGCCTGTACTTATTTCCTTTGCCGGGACTACCCTGTGCCGTTACAGCAATATAGTGGAGAGCTGGCACCACTTCAATTGCGGAGTCGGCCTGTTGCCATGCGGCCACCTCTTTTTGCAGCTTTGCCAGCATTTCGGTTTCAGGAATTTCCCCTAAAATCCCCATTTGCTTTGAATAGAGGTTCCCGTAGAAAGAGACGATCCTTTTAAACGGAAGAATAGCACCGTCCAAAGGATACCCGGTTTTTACAGGCCATTTTCCTGTGGTATCGCCATTAACGATATGGACCATTTTGCTATCATACTCCGCAGTATCCAAAGAGGGAACAAGACTTGACTTGTTCTTCTCTTCTGCAGGTTTGACTTCCTGAACATCACTTTCTGATTCCTTAGCTTGTGCCGTGGAATACAAAACAACTTTATACCCTCCGAAAGCGACGGCTAAAAACAATACTATGAATAAGCTTAAACGCAACACAAGAGTATAAGATTTATTACTGGCTGAAGATGAGGAGACCTGAAAATTCATAAGATATAGTTTGGTAACAGGGTACTTTTTTGCTAATCTGAAACGTAAAAATGATAAAAAAAGTGTGGCAAAACAAGTGCTTGCTTTATTTCATAAAAATATTGACGGGAAAATTGGTGATTGCCGCAGGCAATTCCCGGTGAGACACGTTTCGGATGATAGAATTGTTCTGTAATACGAATAAAAAACAAATGTAAAACAGGTAGGTATCGCCGCGCCAATGATACGGAAGTAATAAAGGCAACTGCCAGTCAAGGCAGTTGCCTGAAACACAATCAAACAGTAGCTTCAGCCTTTTGTGACTGTTTCTTGTCAATCATTTTTTCGAGCAAGTCGGGCACCTTTTCAAATACTGAACTCAGTCCTTTACTGCTCCGGGTTGGAATAAAAGATATCTGGTCACCGCGGGTAGCTAAAAAACCGATGGGCGCAACACCCATGCCGCCACCAGCTCCACCGCCACCGCCTTCGCCTTTACCTTTCCCTGCCATCTCACCATGACCTTCTCCACTGCCGTAGCCTATTCCCAGCCCAAATTTTATCACAGGAACACAGGTAAACTCTCCTAGTTGAAATGACTGACCGATAACTGTTTCTGTCTTTGCTTCTGTTTTAAGAAAATCAGAAAGCTGTTTTACTGTTTCTTCTAAATTGAATGCCATAACATAGAATTTATTGGTTCAAAAAATAATTATCGCAAATAAGCATACAAAATGTTCACGGGGCGGTTTTTAATCTTCATAACAAAGTAGTTTTCGTCGGCAAAATTTACATGCAGGTGTTCAAATGCGTGAGGCAAGTAATTCAGTGGGTATAGTTGTGCATTGAGACAATAATCGCCGGTATCGGTTGCCAGTTGCCATTCCGTAACACGAAACGTCTCTGCCACTCGCAGCACTTTTTTCATTACCCGTCTTAGTTTTATTTTTCTCTTTGATTTCCTTTTTGGCCCGGCATTTTTAATTCTTTTGGGTTTACTTTTTATATCAGAAAATCGAATTGTTTTTCTGTAAAAAAATATCCTGAAACTCAGCCACCATTCATTATCATACCACACTCTTGCTTTGCCAATACTAATCCATCTTATTGCTGCCTGCGGTATCCTTGTATCAATTTCCAGAACAAATGGTGAAAAAATCAACCAGGCGATAAAACCCAAAAGAACGATCAAAGTGATCAGTAGTGCCATAGATCAAGGTTGTTGTCTTAAGAAAATTTTACCCTGTGGCAGATGCGATTGATGAGACGTGAACCGTCATGAGTTATACTTCCCTTTCCACTGTAATGGTACAGTCGCCAACCAAAGCCGCCAATGCGCCGATAGCCGCAAGAACCGGGGCAAACACTGCTCCCACTACTCCAACAGTTAATGGAAAAGTCATCAGCTCTTTTCCACTTTTATCATAGATGGTGATCTTCCTGATGTTTCCTTCATTGATAAGCTCTTTTACTTTCTTGAGAAGATTTTCGCCGCTGATCTTAAAAGATTCTCTTGTTGTCTTTGTCATATTATTTACCTCCATTATAATTTATCTAGCCCAATGACCATACCCTATTTCGCTTCGCGAAACTAATGCCATACAGGTTTATTTTTTGCACCGATCCACAAATAATCCGGATGACCGGCACTGTAAATGCGGAACATCGCGATAGCTAACAAGACCGTGCAGGGAAATGCAGAACCTACACCAAATGGGGCGATGCCCAATAAAAATATGACAGCGCCAAGAGCGCCGGTTTTCAGCCACCATCCTTTCAGCAACATAGAAAAGGCTATCAATGCCTGGCAGGTAGCAACAAAACCAACAGCAATGTAAATGTGCTCACTGAACCACCCAAGGATAAATTCTCTATAGAAACCAAAGAAAGTAAGATCCGCTTCACCGAGATAGGTCTCCGGTGTATATAAAGCCGTCTTCCAGTTTGTCCAGCTTGCCCAGGCAAAGATCAAAAAGAACAGGAGCCTGGCAAGCCGGATATTTTTCCACGCCGTCCAGAGCATCAGGATCGCCACCGCATTGGAAATGATGTACAAAATAAGATTGGTGCTATCTTCAAGTCCTTTCATGATACACTCATTTTGATTTTCCTTTTTTTCATTTCAGCTTTCAGTTTTTTCTGGGATATCACGGCGGCAATTGCAATGCTTAAGGTGTTCAAGATGCCAATGTATCCGTTGTTGCAGTGTGGGGTTCTTTGGCATCGGGTGGGTTAAATGCCATTCCTTATTTAGCCTCATGTTGATCTTTTCCATACTAAAACAATTAAGGAACCCAAAGTTGGTTTATCAATTAAATGAAAACAATGATAGCCGTCATCCGGGAGGTTGATTTTGGAAACAAGCCGGAGCAAAAGACTTTCTCAATTCAAAACCAATGGGTCGGTTTTGTTATCTTTATTGACCATGCTCGTCTTTCTAGATATCTTTTTTACCATCGCTCATATATCATTCACCCTATTCAATCTTGTCGGTTGGATATGGAAGCGGACACGCAAAGCCCACCTGATCACTTTAGGTCTTACTTTACTGAGTTGGTTCGTGTTCGGTATTTGGTATGGCTGGGGCTATTGCTTTCTGACCGACTGGCATTGGCAGGTCAAAGAAAAACTTGGAGAAAAAAAATTACCCAATTCATTTATCAAATACTTCGCGGATAAGATAAGTGGAAAAGACATCGATCCTTCTCTGGTAGATAATGTGACTCTCGGTTGCTTTGGTATTTGCTATCGTGGCTGCGGTGTATGTAAATTTTATTAGGAGGAAGGGGAAAGCAACGTAATGATTTTAGACCGTCTACTGACCAGTTGTTTCATAATCACTCCTCCTTCAATTTCTCCTTCACCACTACCAAATCTTTTACATCTACCTGCATCGGCAACAAACCAATCTTCACCACCGCTCTTTTACCACGCAGTTCCATCACCTCTCCCACCTGGTGATTCAATTTCATTTTTACTTTATCACCGGTTTTTATTTCGCCACCCACCTCTGTAAACTTTGATTCAATCTTTTTCTGCATTTTATTTACTGTCTTCTGCTCATTCTTTTTAAATAGCAATGCATTCATTTGTTTGATCACTTTGTTCTTATCTTCTTCCTTCCGCCATTCTATCAGTAATTGTTTCAGCTTACGTTCCATATCTTTCAGGTAAGCGATCCGTTCTTCGGACACACGGTTTTGTTCTTTCAACAGTTGCACCTGCTGCTGGTGTCGCTCTTTATTCATCACCTGCTCCATCTCTTTTTTCAGCCGCTCATTTTCTTTCACAGCCTGGTGTAAATCTTTTTCTTTCTTTTCAAGATCACGCAGGTCCTGCTCGGTACGGTTCAGTAATTTATCGAGGCGATACTGATCTTCATCTACAATATTTTTTGCGCGGTTGATTAGGTCTTTATTCAAACCTATTCGTTCCGCAATAGAAAATGTATAAGAACTTCCGGGTTTACCAATAAGCAGTTTATATTGAGGCTGTAGATTTTTTTCATCAAAGGCCATAGCGCCGTTAATGATACCAGGCGTTTTACCCGCCATTATCTTCAGGTTAAGATAATGCGTGGTCACAATGCCGAATGCATGTTTCTTTGCCAGCTCCTGCAATATCACTTCTGCAAAGGCGCCGCCAAGATTCGGATCGCTGCCGCTACCCAATTCGTCAATAAAGAAAAGTGTTTTACCATTTGCATTCTCCATGAAGTATTTCATGTGAATGAGATGGCTGCTGTAAGTGCTCAATTCAAACTCGATACTCTGCGTATCGCCGATATGTATCATCAACTGTTTGAAAATGCCAAACTGAGACGAAGAATGGACGGGGACCAACAAACCGCTCTGTACCATCATCTGAAGTAGCCCTACCGTTTTTAAGGTAACTGTTTTACCTCCGGCATTGGGACCACTGATCACCAAAATTCTTCTTGTTTCATCCAACGTGATAGAAACAGGTATTGTCGGCTTGCTTGTTTTTTGATTATACAAATACAACAAAGGATGAAAGGCATTGATCAAATGAACATGGGCTTTATCAATCACTAAAGGATATTCGCCTTTAATATCAGCCGCTAATTTTGCTTTCGCTCTTATAAAATCATATTCTCCCACAACTGTATGATAGGTCGTAAGCAAAGAAGAATAAACGGAAAGCTTTGCCGTCAGTTCCCTGAGTATTCGATATACTTCTTTACGTTCATCATTTTCCAATTCATAAACCTGGTTGTTCAATTCAATGGTTTCTTCCGGTTCTACAAAGGCGGTTTTGCGGCTATCGCTTTCACCATGAAGAATCCCTTTGACCGTCCTTTTTTGTTCTGCAAAAACGGCGACAACCCGGCGGCCACTCATAAAACTTTCTTCTATTTCCGCGAGATAACCTTGTTTATTAAGACGGGCAACAATTTTTTCAAACATTTTCCGCAATTCATTGCGCTTGCGATACAGGTTCATCCGGATATTTTTCAATTCCGGTGAAGCATTGTCTTTTACCTGGCCATCATCATCTAATACATCGTCAATCATCCCGATGATGGCTTTCTCATAGTAAGTCCCGTTGATCACTTCGACCAATGCCGCATAAGCAAGGCGTTTTTCATTATCAAACCAGCGAAAGATTTTTTCAATGCTTTCTGCCAGCTTTCTTATCTGCATGAGTTGTTCGCCAATTAACACAGCACCGGGTATGGCTAATAGCTTGAGTTCATTTGAAAGATTCAGAATATGATCATTGGGAAAATAGATCGAGTTTTGCAACAACTGGCTGTATTCATGGCTTTGTTTCAATTCCCTGTCAATAAATTCCTTTTGGGTATGTATCCGTAATTGCTGCGCTTTATGACGTGCATATTCTGCCTGGCAATGCTGCGCAAGCAGACTTTTGATCTTATCAAATTCTAATTGTATATATGCCGATTCGGGATACAGTCTCATAAATAACTTCTGCTAAAAATTAATTATTTCAGGAGGTCAAAGGTAAATCTATTGCAGGTTTGTTAAAGCCGTTGAACTTTAAAACTGCTGACCTGTTATAAACGTATTTATATCAGTTAATAAAAATTGAAAAATGAACAACTGACGGGCAGGTTACCAGAGTAAACGCATTATGAAAAATGAGAGGGAAACAGAACACGGATTTAATGGATTAAAACAGATTATCACGGATCTTTAGATTATTCCTCCGTCAACTAAATATAATCGGGGCTTACCTAATTAAAAAAATCCGTGTTGATCCGTCCGATCTGTGTTACCCGTGTTCTCCCTTTGACCGATATAGAGATTACATTAAACTTTTAATGCGTCTGCCCAAGGCAGGTTACAAAACAGGCGAGGTTATGAAACTAAATTGCCCGAAATTTATAGTAAGAATTTTAAAGCATAACGGTATGATCAAAGCATTGAATTTACTATTCATAACTTTCACTGCATTTTCTTCTTGCGGACAACAATCGCCGACAACAACAAAATTGACAAACAATACAACTATGGATAATACTTCAACAGCATCAACGAAAAATCCAGAGTCCGGAACAACGGGCAATGATACTGCAACACTTGCCAATGGATGCTTCTGGTGCACGGAAGCCATTTTCGAAGAATTAGAAGGAGTGATCAGCGCTACCTCGGGATATACCGGGGGAAAAATCGAGAACCCCACTTATAAACAAGTTTGCACCGGCGAGACGGGTCATGCAGAAGCTCTGCAGATCGTTTATGATCCGAAAAAGATCAGCTTTGATGAATTGCTGGAAGTTTTCTGGGAAACACATGACCCAACGACATTAAACAGGCAGGGCAATGATGTAGGAACGCAGTACCGCAGCGGCATTTTTTATCACAATGAAGAGCAAAAACAAAAAGCTGAGAAGTATAAAGCCGAATTGAATAAAAGCGGCGCATTTGATAAACCGATCGTAACGGAGATTACCGCTTTCACAAAATTTTACCCGGCTGAGGATTATCACCAACAGTATTTTGAAAATAATGAAAATGCGAATCCTTATTGCAGAATCGTGATCAGGCCCAAAGTCGATAAGTTTAGAAAAGTATTTAAGGATAAATTAAAGGGACATCAATAATTCAATTGATATCTTGCTTTAAATTTTTGACTTAAACAAAACTCTTACCATGCGAAGCATAGTTATTTCTTTTTTGTTAATTGGAATGCTGTGCTCCGCATCCGGACAAAAAACTATAACCACAATAAGTCTGCAATTAAGTTTTCCGCAGGATGAGTTTAGATCAGCCGATCCAAAAACAGGTGTCGGTGGCCGGTGGAATATACTACACCGTTTCAAAGAAAGTGGCGCCATCAGCATCGGTGGTGAGGTTGGTTATATGGTGACGGGGAGCGATGCCCGGTATTTTGATATCTATTATTCTTGGTTACTACGATCGGTACAGGATATCGGCTTCCAATAATATTGTGTCCCTAGCATTCAAAGCCAGAGCAGATCTTGTGCCCGTGGATAAGCATGTATTAATATTTATTGATGCGACCATTGGCACCAACCTTTTCTTTTCATCTGTAGATGCAGAACGAGAAACTTTTTTCGGCGGCACTCAATATTCGGGCGGCAGTAGCAGTAAAGGGTATTGGGCATTTGTATTTGGACCGGGTTTGGGAATAGAAATTCCATTAGATAAGGGAAAAGAAGTAGCCTTGGTGTTAAAAGGCTCTTATTTATTCGGCAGCAATACAAAGTATCTCACCGATCCGTACTTTAATAATAACGGCGAAGTTTATTTTACACAGAAGGAATCCAAAACAAATATGATAATGGCAGAAGCGGGTGTTCGATTCGGTCTCTTCAAAAGAAGATAAAGTTCTCTACTCCCGAATCTCATGTTTATACATGGGACTGACCAAAAACCAGGATAGAATATAAGCTGATAAGAATAAAGAGTAATATCCTTATGATCAGAATGTGAGTACCATTTGTTTTCAAGGTGCGGTTTGTTTTAAGGTCGCGAATTAATAAGTACGGTTTGATTCTAAATAGGATCGATCTTAAAATTCCAGCAAGCAATCGCCGGGCTCTTTACCTTAGAATAGAGGATAATATATTTTCAGATTTGTTGTAGAAGAGCGCTGAAAAAACTGAAATCTCAAAATAGAAACAGTTTTTTTAATATGCAATCTTATCCCGGGCGGGGTATTGCGATAAAAAAATCAATTTAATGCCTCTCAACCAGTTATGGTGAAAAAAAATTTCAGAAATTACGGTTTTCTAATGTGAGTTTTACGAAGCTCAAGGAGATTGAGACCGTTTGGCCGAAAGCCTTTTACATAGGTTTGAACCAATCTTACCGATTTATCATACCATAGCGGCACTACCGGTGCATCATTCATCATTAGCTGATCTGCCTGCTGATAAAGTTTATACCGCAATGAATCGTTGTCTTCTGTCAATGCTTTTTCAAACAAGGCATCAAATTTCGGGTTTTTATAACGGGTATAATTAGGAGGAGCCGGGTTCTTCGAATAGAATACTGATAAATAATTTTCGGCATCAGGATAATCGGCAATCCAACTACCGCGAAAAAATAAGGCTCTCGAATTGGATGTCATTTCAAGCAATAAAGATTTCTGAACTGTTTCTACCTGCACATTGATCCCAACTTCTTCTAACTGGTGAGCAATAAAGTTTGCCATCTCTGCATAAATGGCAATCGTCAATAATTTTATTGGTGGAAAATTTTTCCCGTTGGTGAATCCCGCTTCAACCATGAGACGCCTGCTTTTATCAGGATCATAATGATACCCTTTTACGGCGGATGAATCAAAAGACGGTAATCCCATAGGAATAAAGCCTGACTCTGCAGCAGTGCCAAGCGAGTTGCGTAAATAAAGCACCATCTTTCTACGATCAAATCCATAATTTATCGCCTGCCTTATTTTTTGTAATCGCATGGGCGAGTTCTTCAAAAGCTCATTATCAGTGTCAACCAATATACCGAGGTATTCAACGTTCAGATAAGGATTTGCCTGCAATACAATCTTCCCTTCCCAGTCTTTTCGCAACGTTCCTCTTTTTGTGAGTATCTCATCTTTGAAAGAAGCATCAATGTCATTGATAAAATCAAGTTGCTTTTGCCGGAATAATAAAAACTCGGTGGCCTTGCTGTCATAGAACGTAACTTTTATTCCATCTAGGTATGGAAGGCGAACACCTGCGCTATCATTTTCAAAATAATGTTCATTCTTTTTTAAAACAAGAGCCTGTCCTTCTTCCCAGGCTACAAATTGAAAAGGCCCGGTACCAACAGGATGCCGGCGAAAATCATTACCATATTTTTCCACGGCTTCTTTTGCCACGACGGAACAATACTGCATTGAAAGAATTCCCAAGAATCGGATTATACGGATGCAGAAGTTTGAGTTGAAATGTAGTATCATCAATTGCTTTAAAAGGCTCAATGGAATCCACTTTGCGATTAAATATCCATGCTCCCGGACTGGCCGTTTGTTTATCTATTATTCTTGACAAACTATACTCAACATCTTTTGCAATCATCTTTCGTCCTTTGCCATCTGCAAAAGCAGCGTCATCATGAAAGAGCACATCGCTTCTTAGATAAAAAGTAAAGGTGAGCCTGTCATCTGAAATTTTCCAACTTTTAGCAAGCGAGGGAACGATGTGCAGGCTGTCATCCGTTTCCACCAATGTATTGAACAATTGATGGGCCGGCCACATGGTAGATTGGTTTTTGGCAAAAGCCGGATCCAAAGAAGCGATACCTGTTTGTTCATTGTAATGAAATATCATCTTATCGCTATTCTTATTTCCCGAGCATCATGTGAGAAATAACAAACAAGCGATAACCAGTAACCGGCAACCGGTAATCAGCAACATCCAGCAATTTCTTTTAACAATCATATTCCTTACGAACGATTAAATTTACAATTCAAATACTATTATCGTGAAATACTTTTCCAGGATCATTGTAATATTAACTTTATTATTGACGAATACAATTTTCTTTTAGTCAAGCGCACTACTCACCAGGATACACTAAGAGGAAGCATCGGGCCGGAAAGAGCATGGTGGGATGTCTTTCATTACGATCTGTCGGTAACTCCGGATTATAATGCAAAATCCATTACAGGGCGAACAACAATTCAATATAAAGTTTTGCCCGGTCAAAAATCTGATTATTTACAAATTGACCTCCAGCAGCCGTTGAAAATTGATACTTTATTTTGATGATAATAAACTTTATATAAATTATCCGGCTAAACCCTATTATAACTGGAAGAGAACGTATGGCATATTCCTCTACCCAAGGCTGAAACAGGAAACGTCCATTCGATTACAATACTTATCACGGCAATCCTCGTGTAGCCATAAGAGCGCCCTGGGACGGCGGTTGGATATTCACCAAAGATGACAAAGGTCGCCCGTGGATGACGGTAGCTTGCCAGGGTCTCGGCGCCAGCGTATGGTATCCCTGCAAAGATCATCAAAGCGATGAACCGGATAACGGCGCAACGCTCAGTATAACCGTGGTCCTGATTCATTAGTTGCAGTAGGAAATGGAAGATTAAAAGAAAAACAATCAAACGATAATGGTACCACGACCTGGACATGGGAAGTAAAAAACCCTATCAACAACTATGACATCATTCCTTATATCGGCAAGTATGTAAATTTTACCGACACATTAAATGGAGAAAAAGGAAACCTGGATCTCAGTTATTGGGTGCTTGATTACAATTTAGAAAAAGCAAAGAAACAATTTGGCCGTGACGTAAAACCAATGCTGCATTGTTTTGAATATTGGTTTGGCCCCTACCCTTTTTATGAAGACAGTTACAAGTTGGTTGAGTCATCACATCTTGGGATGGAACACCAAAGCGCAACTGCTTATGGCAATCATTATGTAAATGGATATTATTCCGGTGGGCAGGGCTTTGATCTTTCCGGAAGCGGATGGGGAATGAAATGGGATTATATAATTGTACATGAAAGCGGTCATGAATGGTTCGGCAATAACATTACGACCAAAGATATTGCTGACATGTGGGTGCATGAAGGTTTCACTGACTACTCAGAACCGCTGTTTGTGGAATGTATGTACGGGAAAAAAGCGGCCGATGAATATTGCCAGGGATTACGTCAGAATATCAGCAACGACAGACCTGTCATCGGGCCATATAACGTAAATAAAGAAGGCAGTGGGGATATGTATGCCAAAGGAGCGAATATGCTGCACACTATCCGCCAGGTGATCGATAATGATGAAAAATTCAGAAGCATACTACGCGGATTGAATAAAGAATTTTACCATAAAACAGTTGATTCAAAAGATGTAGAAGCATACATGAGCCAGCGATCCGGAAAAGATCTTTCCAAAATATTTGATCAATACCTGCGCACTACCAAAATACCTGAACTAGAATATCAATTAGTGCCACGAAAAGGCAATTCAGGTTCTTATTATATAAAATATAAATGGAACAATACGGTGAAAGGTTTTGCTATGCCTGTCAGAATATACATTGACAACAAGCCTGTCTGGATAACTCCAGGCAGTGAATTCAAAACGACAGCAATCGGAAGTTCTAAGCCTGAAACCTTTGTCGTTGATAAAAATTTTTATATCACAGTGAAAAAAATTCCCTGAATCAAAAACCGCAAACTCACAACTCACCATTGACCATTCACTATTGACTATTAACTTTACTGCATGAGCACCATACGTAAACAGAGCATCATTTCATCACTACTTGTTTATGTTGGTTTTGCTTTTGGTCTCGTTAATACTTACTTCCTTACAAAACAAGGTTTGTTTACAGCGGAGCAGTATGGGCTCACAACTATTTTCGTAAATATTGCAGGTATGATGATGGCCTTTGCAGCATTAGGGATGCCATCCTATGTAGCTAAGTTCTATCCTTACTACCATGATCACCTGTCTCAGCGAAAGAATGATATGTTTACCTGGGCTTTGCTGATCAGTGCTATCGGTTTTATATTAGTAATGATAGCAGGTATTGCGCTCAAGCATGTCATCATCAGGAAATTTTCAGAGAATTCTGCTTTACTGGTAAACTATTACTATTGGATATTTATTCTCGGCTTTGGCCTTACGATTTATTCTATCCTCGAAGTGTATGCGTGGAATTTTAATAAGTCAATTCTTACTAATTATTTAAGAGAGGTGCAGTGGCGATTGTTCACGACCATACTTGTTGTTCTATTTGCTACCAATATTATCCCTGACTTTGACTTGTTTATTAAGCTGTATGCATTTACCTATCCCGCCATCGCCATTATTTTGTTTATATATCTTGTCGTCACAAAAAAGATCCATTTTACATTCAGTATAAGTAAAGTAAGTCGCCGGTATTTTAAAAAGATACTTGCCCTCTGCACTTTCGTTTATTCAGGCCTTATCATTTTCCAGTTATCACAGGTCTTTGATAGCATTGTGATCGCTTCTGTTTTAGATGACGGACTCAGCAAGGCAGGCATTTTTGCTTTGGCTAAGTTGATGGGGAGTGTGATACAAGCGCCGCAAAGAGGAATTATATCAGCATCTATTGCTCACCTTTCAAGAGCATGGAAAGAAAAGAACAGGGCTTTGATCCAACGGGTTTACCAGCGCTCATCTATCAATCTTTTGATCTTTGCAGCGGGGATTTTTTCGCTGATCACACTTAATTATACGGAAGCGATTCTCACTTTTAAATTGAAAGACGCATTCCTGCTTGGGTTCAATGCCTTTGTGTTTATTGGCCTAACCTGTGTGATCGAGATGGGAACAGGACTTAATTCGCAGATCATCGCAACGTCTACCTACTGGAGATTTGAACTCATCAGTGGCGTGATATTGCTCATTTTTATGTTGCCGCTCACTTATATACTCACAAAGCAATACGATATACTTGGTCCCGCCATCGCCAATCTTATTTCAATCACTATTTACAACACCATCCGAATAATATTCCTGTGGCGAAAATTCCGGTTATTTCCTTTTACCATTCAATCAGCCTACACAGTGCTGTTGGCGGCAACTTGCTTTGCTGCCTGCTACTTTTTATTTATTAATATGCATGGATGGACAGGATTGATTCTGCGAAGCCTCGCATTTATCATTACGTATGCAGGAGCAGCTTTCTATCTAAATCTTTCACCCGATGTAAAACCGGTGCTGCAAACAATAAAGAAAAGATTAACGCGTACCTAAAGATTTTTCGATCCTGCCAATTCCCAGAAAACGCTTCAGGTAATAAGGATCAAAAAGGTCGCTGACTGTAACACCGCGGGCAACCGACGCATGAACGAATTTATTATTACCCATATAAATACCGACATGCGACACGCCGCCGGTTGTATTGAAGAAAACGAGATCGCCTTCTTTCATTTGTGTAGCCGAAATTCTATTGGCAGCTTTGTATTGTTCAAATGCTGTACGTGGTACTGCCATTCCGAACGCTGTAAGATATACTGCCTGGACAAATGCGGAACAATCAATACCGCTTTTGCTTTCGCCGCCCATCTTATACTTTGTACCATACCATTCATCCACGCTTTTCAGCAATGGTAAATTTTCTATATCATCTGAATCCTTTCCCAGCAACTCTGCATATTTTAATTTCAATGCAACATCACCGGAAGCTGCTGAATTATTCGCAAGCTTTGTTTTATTGATTGACTCTTTCTGTTCTGTCTTAGCATCGGGAAGCTCTTCTGAAATTTTGGGGTTGGATGATATTTCGTCAAGAAATTTCACATCCTTTTTTTTATTGTCAACCGGTTTAGTTGCTGCGACCGGCTTTGGAGCTGCCGGTTTATTATTAGCAGAAGTATTCACCGGCTTTGTGCTTGAGCAGCTTGCCAGTAAAATGATAAATGATAAAGCAATAGTAAGGTTCCTGATCATAAGGTTTCATTAGTGTTGCAGGGCCTGCTCAATAACCCTGCCCCGTTATTTTCAGATTAGCAAAAATATACTTTATTATCGTTAAAAAACACGAATTCATTAACGAATTTTTACTTTCTAAATTGTGCATCAACCGGTTAAATGTCGCACTACGATTCACGCCCTGCTATTTTTAATGATTTGCATCAACCTGCTATTCTAAGACCTCATCTTTGAGTATATTGTTATTCTGATGCTTCGTTTATTCATAAATACATGTTTACTATTTTTATTATTAACAGGCATCGCGCCCTGTTATGGCAAAAGTGGTAAGTCGCCCACTCAACGTGTACCTTATGGTTTATTTGTAACCCCTTTACAATATGATACAACTCACCCCGGGCTTAAACCGTATTCAACTATTGAATATGACACTCTTGAATTGTTGCATGCGGCACCGGGAACAAAATCTGTTTTATTCAATACCAATGGATCACGGTTATATGCTATGAATCTCGAAGGCATGAGCATCTATGAATTTGATCAGCCAACAAGAAAAGTGATAAGAGAATTCAAATTCAAAAAAACAAAAGGCACCGGATGGGACTATGAAAAAGATAAGCCCATTCCTTCTTACCAGGAAAAACCGGTAGAAGCTTGTTTAACTCATGATGATAAGATATTATGGGTGTCGTTGCACAACGCAGAAGGGATTGTTCCGATCTGGGTTGACCCAATCGGATCTAATTTGCAAAAAATGCCATTAGGCAAAAAAAAGCCCGGCGACCAGGCATTAAAAAAATTATACGTTACCTACCCGGGTCATGCTGAAAAAGATTCTTTTTATGTTCCGTTGATCAAAACAGGAAAGACACCGAAAGTGATCTCCAAAACTTCCGACAACAAGTATCTATTGGTAAGCAACTGGCATTCTTATACTGTAAGTGTAGTTGAAATAAATAAAGATCAATATCCTTTTGCTAAATTGATCAGCACCGTTCCTGTATCAGCAATACCGAGAGGCATTGTGATTGATGATAAAAATAAAAGATCGTATGTGGCCATCATGGGCGGCGCGACCCTCGCTGTAATAAATAATGAAACATGGGAAAAAGATACAGCTATTAATGTGGCTTCAAATCCAAGACATATTGTAATGGATACAAGTGGTCATATTTTTGTTTCTTATAATGCGCTTGGAAAAATTGCGTGTCTCGATGCGGCTACCGGCAATACATTATTTACCGCTTCCACTCATACAAAACCGAGAACAATTATTTTATCGAAGAACCAGAAATTTTTATTTGCCACCTGTTATGATGCCGATACCGTTGATGTCTTTAAAATAAATGAGGACAATTTTGAAAAGGTCATTTCCCTCCCCTGCAAAGGCCACCCTGTCGGTGTGGATATTTTTGAAAATGATGAAATACTGGAAGCGTGGGTATGCAGCTATAGCAACGGAAGTATCAGTGTCTTCACTTTCAACAAAAAATAAACATCGCTTGCCGGTTGACCAAACAATCGGAAATTTGCCTTCCTGACTCATTTGACTCTTATGACTATTTGACATTTATGACTTATTTGACCATTTGATTTTGTGACCATGAAATTTTCTCATCTCCACGTTCATACCCAGTTCTCGCTTCTTGATGGAGCCGCTTCTATCCAGGGACTATATAAAAAAGCCATTGCAGATGGTATGCCTGCGTTAGCCATCAGTGATCATGGCAATATGTTTGGCGTATTTGAATTTGTAGCCGAAGCGCACAAGCATAAAGATGAGAATGGAAACCTGAAAGTAAAGCCTATTGTTGGCTGTGAATTTTATATCACCGCCAATCGTCACATAAAATCTTTTACCAAAGAACAAAAAGATCAGCGGCATCACCAGATACTATTAGCTAAAAATGAAGAAGGCTATCGCAATCTTGTCAAACTCACTTCGCTCGGTTTTATAGAAGGCATGTACAGCAAATATCCCCGCATTGACAAAGAACTCATACTGCGTCATCATAAGGGGTTGATAGCAACGACCTGTTGTCTAGGCGCTATGGTGCCGCAGGCCATTTTGAAAAAAGGTGAAGAAGAAGGAGAGAATGAATTCAAATGGTGGCTGAATGTTTTCCAGGAAGATTTTTATGTGGAGCTGCAGCGCCATGGATTGACCGAACAGGATAAGGTAAACAAAGTATTGATCAAACTCGCTAAAAAATATAATGTAAAAATTATTGCCAGCAACGATTCACATTATGTAGATCAGAGTGATTTCAATGCGCATGATATTTTACTTTGTATCAATACCGGGGAAAAATTAGCTACTCCTGCCCTTCGCGAATTCTCAGACGATGATATATATGTAAAGGATAAACGCTTTGCATTTCCCAACGACCAGTTTTATTTTAAGACAACGGAAGAAATGAGCAAAGTGTTCGACGACCTTCCGGAAGCGATTGATAATACCGGCGAAATAGTTGATAAAGTTGATTTGCTAAGTTTAACACGTGATGTTCTTCTTCCCAATTTCCCTATTGAAAAACGTTTTCAGTTGCACACCAAAGAAGAAACGATCGGCAAATACAAAGTATCGGCCGAATCGCAGAATCAATGGGAATATTTAAAGCATATTACTTATGAGGGCGCCGGCCATCGCTATACTGAATTAACAACTGAAATAAAAGATAGAATAGAGTTCGAACTCTTCACTATTAAAATGATGGGATTTGCCGGGTACTTTCTTATTGTAAGTGATTTCATCAAAGCCGGAAGAGACAAAGGTGTATTCATCGGTCCGGGTCGTGGATCGGCTGCAGGCTCCGTTGTTGCATACTGTACCGGCATTACCAATATTGACCCTATCAAATACAATCTCCTGTTTGAAAGATTTTTGAATCCCGATCGTAAGTCAATGCCGGATATTGATACCGACTTTGATGATGAAGGAAGACAAAAAGTGATTGACTATGTAGTGGAAAAATATGGAAAGAACCAGGTAGCGCAGATCATTACTTATGGTACGATGGCTGCCAAATCAAGTATAGCGGATGTCGCAAGAGTGATGGATCTGCCGTTGCCCGAAAGCAGGGCTTTAACTAAGCTCATCCCGGAACGTCCCGGCGTTGAATTGCGTCGTGTTTTGCATGCACCCGCTAAAACAAAAGATGGTGAAAAGTCATTAGAAGAAAAGGAAGGTTTTGGGAATGATGACATGGAGAATGTGAGAAAGCTTCGTGACATCTACAAACAAGAAAACACAGTGTTGAGTAAAGTGTTGCATGAAGCCGAAAGGCTGGAAGGTTCGGTACGTAATACCGGCATACATGCAGCGGGCATCATCATTGCGCCGACAGATCTAACGGATCTTTTACCGGTCGCTACGTCCAAAGAATCTTCTTTGTGGCTGACGCAGATAGAAGGAAATGTAATTGAAGAAGCGGGAGTCCTCAAGATGGATTTTCTTGGATTAAAGACATTGACCATTATAAAAAATGCGCTTGTTCTTATAAAACAAAACCATGGTGTAGAAATTGACATTGATAAAATTCCTTTAGACGATAAAAAAACATTTGAATTATACCAGCACGGTGCAACGATCGGAACATTCCAGTTTGAAAGTCCGGGTATGCAAAAATATTTGCGTGAATTGAAGCCGGATAAGTTCGGCGATCTGATTGCCATGAATGCATTGTATCGTCCGGGGCCTATTCAATACATCCCGAATTATATTGACCGCAAGCATGGACGCGAACCCATCTCTTATGATCTTCCGGAAATGACTGAAATTCTCGAAGAGACTTATGGCATTACCGTTTACCAGGAACAGGTGATGTTGCTGGCGCAAAAATTAGCAGGATTCAGCAAAGGCGATGCAGACATTTTGCGAAAAGCGATGGGCAAAAAACAAAAGTCGGTGCTGGATAAAATGAAAGCTCAGTTTATCAAAGGAGCGACCGAAAAATTATTACCGGTAGAAAGGTTAGAAAAGATATGGACAGACTGGGAAGCATTTGCACAATATGCTTTCAATAAATCGCATTCTACCTGCTATGCGTATGTTGCTTATCAAACCGCTTATTTAAAAGCACATTATCCTGCTGAATATATGGCCGCCGTGTTGAACAATGCCGGCAGTATTGACAAGATTACTTTCTTTATGGAAGAATGTAAGCGGATGGGAATTAAAGTACTCGGACCGGACATCAATGAATCATTAAAAGGTTTTGCTGTCAATAAAAAAGGTGAGATACGTTTTGGTCTCGGCGGTCTTAAAGGTGTAGGCGAAGCGGCCGTGGAAAGTGTTATTGAAGAAAGAAAAAAAACCGGGCCATTTAAAACGGTCTTTGATCTTATCAAACGTATCAATCAACGCACCGTAAATAAAAAAACGATGGAAAGCCTTGCCTATGCAGGAGCCTTCGATTGTTTTCCGGAACATCACCGGGCGCAATTTTTTTATTTACCGCCGGAAGAAACCGTCACCGGTCTTGAACGCATTATTAAATACGGGCAGGTAATACAGACACAAAATGCTTCCACCGCTAATACATTATTCGGCGACTTGCCGATCACGATGGAGATATCACCGCCGAGATTGCCGGAATGTGAGCAATGGTCTTTGACACAGCAACTGACGCATGAAAAAGAAGTAACCGGGATGTTCCTTAGCGGCCATCCGCTGGATCATTATAAATTTGAAATGAAACACTATGGCGTAACGCCGATCTTTGATTTTAATGAGTTCAAAGAATCTTTTAAGATGCAGCCGAATCCGGGTCGGATGTTCAAAGTGATCGGGTTGATCGCAGATGCGCAACATAAGATCGCACGCAGCGGAAATAAGTACGGCAATTTTGTGGTCGAAGATTATTCAGGTAAAACAGAGATCCTTTTGTTCACTGATGACTATCTCAAATTCTCTCCTTTACTTCAGCAGGGAAGCACTGTTTTGATCACTGGTTTTTTCAAACAACGATATAATAGAGAAGAAGCTGAATTCAAGATCGTCAATGTTACATTAGCTGAAACAATGAAAAAAAATCTTACCCGGCAGGTTTCTATTGAAGTAAGCCCTCAAAATATCAGCAAGGATATGATCGGCTTTTTGGATAAAAATCTTAAATATCATCCGGGGGCGGCATCTTTAAAATTTATCTTAACTGACCTCAAAAACAATATGAGAATACACTTAATGGCTGCTAAAAGTTTTGAAATGAATGAAGAGATGATCCGTTTCCTGGAAACCAAACCTGAATTGGATGTGCAGGTGTTAACAAATTGACAAGAGCTGTTTCCAGTGATGGGAACGTAAATAAGTTTCGTATTTGTCAGTTATCTGACAAAAATCAATGACAAGTTTTACACAACTTTCTGCCAACATTGTCTGTTATTATAATCGGAGCTAAATTTGTGACCCACTAAGCAGTAAAAAAAATAAAATCAATAAAATGGCAAAAGAATTTAATGATGCAAACTTCCAGGCTGACGTTCTGGCTTCTGATAAACTGACCGTAGTTGACTTTTGGGCGGAATGGTGTGGTCCCTGCCGCGCTATTGGTCCTGTGATCGAAGAGTTGTCGAAAGAATATGATGGTAAAATAAATGTAGGTAAAGTGAACGTGGACAATAATCCGCAGGTATCCATGAGCTATGGTATCACCTCTATTCCAGCGATCTTATTTATCAAAGGCGGCAAAGTAGTTGATAAGTTAGTAGGTGCGCAGCCGAAAGGAAATTTTGTAAAAAAGATCGAAGCGCATTTATAATAAACGGCTTCATGTATAAAAGCCCCGTTCATTTGAAGCGGGGTTTTTATTTGCCCTTCAGAACGTTTTTGCTTTGTTAATTTTTTCCAGGTTTGACATTTGCTTACAACTTTTTAGAACACCCGTTCATCGACAATAGTATGATATCAAGATCAGCGATTACAATCTTATTATTTTCGTTTTCTTTTTTTGCATCTTCCCAGGAAAATCAGCAAAAGGAATACCCGATCGTGATCAGGTTTGTAAGCGAAGGCGCCGGAGTTCCGGATAAAAAACCTGTCATGGATTTTGTCCGTTCCTTTCAGCAGAAGAACAAGATCACAAAAATAAAAATTGATACCGTAGGCCAGATGGGAAGAGAAGGAGAGTACACGCTGGCGTTATCACTTGATGAGCTAACAGCAAAACAGAAAGCAGCATTTATAAAGAAAATAAAAAAGGTTTGCAAACTAAAAGATGATCCCGGCCAGATCCAGTATGAAGAAAACGTAACAGTCGATGGATCAAAAAATCCCCGTGCTGCAACTCCACAAACGATAAAGATTGAGTAGCAAAAATTTTTTTATAAAGAAGTTAAACCCGTTCATGAACGGGTTTTTTGTTAATGCAAAATCAATGCGGCGTCATTGCGATGGCTTCACCCTTTTCTATCTGCCCGGTGTCCGGCACGTGCTTGTGTTTAAAAAATAGCAGGAATAAAATGGATACGACAAAAGCATAAGCGGCAAAGGACAGCCAGATTGCATGCCAGTCGCGGGCACCGCCGGGAAGAATGAAATATTCTTCAATAACAAAACCGCTTATTTTACTGCCAAGATATGCTCCGACCCCATTTGTCATCATCATGAATAGTCCCTGGGCGCTTGATCGGATAGATGTATCGGTGGTGCTCTCCACAAATAATGAACCTGAGATATTGAAAAAATCAAATGCCATTCCGTAAACGATACATGATAGAATGATCATACTCGTACCCGCAATTGTCGGATCTCCGTAGGCGAACAATCCAAAGCGCAATACCCAGGCAAACATCGCCATCAGCATAACTTTTTTAATACCGAATCTTTTCAGGAAAAATGGGATCGTGAGAATGAACAATGTTTCCGACATCTGGGAAATAGACAATATGATCGTAGAGTATTTAACAACGAAAGAATTAGCATATTCCGGTGTCCTGCTGAAGTTATCGAGGAAATGAATCACCATACATGTTTGTCAATTGCAACGCCGCGCCGAGCATCATAGAAAAAATAAAAAACAATGCCGTCTTATAACTTGCAAATAATTTGAAAGCTTTTAAGCCAAGTTGTTCAATGATCCCGGCATTTTTTGAGATCAATTTTGGTGGCGGGCATTTGGGCAAGGTGAATGAAAATATTCCCAGCAGAATGGCAGCTACCGCTCCGATGATGAATTGATTCCCGTTTGCTTTACTTCCGCTGAGGTTCGTACACCACATGGCAACAATGAAACCAATGGTTCCCCAGACACGAATCGGCGGAAATACTTTTACCACATCAAAGCCTTCTCTTTTCAAAATAGTGTAAGCAATAGAATTTGATAAAGAAATTGTCGGCATGTAACAGATCATAGCCGCAAAAACTACATAATAAAAAGTATCCGGGTCATTTACCTGTGGTACATAGAATAAGATCACGCCGTACAGAATGTGAAGCACCCCGTAGAGCTTTTCCGCATTGATCCATCGATCGGCAATGATACCTGTCAGGGCAGGCATAAAAAGTGACGAAACTGCCAGCGTTGAAAATATGGCGCCGAATTGCGGAAACGTCCATCCTTTTGCATTCAGGCAATAAGTTCCTATTGTAATTAGCCATGCGCCCCAGACAAAAAACTGCAAAAAGCTCAGGATCGTCAACCGGAATTTGATATTCATGTACAGTTATTTTGGTATGCGATATTTGAACAAACAAAGAGGGAAGATAGGGATTTTCAGATATCCTTTTCAGCCGTCGGAAATCTTTGATAGGCAACCCGGAACACAAATAAATTGATTGGAATTATGAAAAGATTCCGATCCGGTTTCCATAGGAAGATTTTTTTCGGTGTGTTTGTATTATTCAGTATAATTGTAGCTGCTTTTAACCGCAAAATCTCATTTTCTTAACTTAAAACTATACTGCTTTGAAAAATTTTACCTATCTCATTGTAGCAGGTTTATTTACTTTCATTGTTCAGGATATAGCTGCACAGCAATTCCCGAATTCGAATCTGCCCAAAAAAGCTCTGAGTGTAATAGTACCTGCAAAGAACGTTGAAAGAGCTCCTGCCCGTTGCTTGACAATGGAATACATGGAAGAAGCGCTCAGGAAAGATCCTTCATTAGCGGAAAAATGGAGAGTTGAAGGAGAAAGGCAGTACCAGCTTTTTTTGCAACGTTCCCAATCAGGCCAGGAAAATCAGCGCGGTCAAGGCACCCAGGCAAATCCTATAATTATTCCAATCGTTTTTCACCTTGTAGATGATGCTACACACCAGGCCTGGATCACTGACAGGGATATTTACGAACAGGTTGAAATATTGAACCAGGATTATGCTGGTGAAAAAATAACAATTACTTAAAAGTCATTCCCCCTGAAATTGTTGCCCGCATTGGAAATATTCCGATCAAATTTGTTTTGGCAAGAAGAGATCCATCAGGAAATCTTACCTCGGGCATTGATCGTCGTGTTGGAGCTACACCAAGCCATATTAACATTAAATCAAATGCAACAGGTGGTCTGGATGCATGGGATGTAACAAAATATGTCAATGTGTGGGCTGGCACGTTCAGTGGAGGCGATGCCGGACTTGCTTGGAATTGCTACGTTTCCGTTTACGCGCTAGTGAAGGTGGTCAAGGGGTTGTTATAGGTTTGGGTACATTGCCATATACCAGCCCTACTACCCGTAGCTACTATCCGACTTATTCGGAAGGCTCTACTCTTTCACACGAGATAGGTCACTATTTTTATTTATGGCATACATTCGGAGATCAAACCACTTGTAACAATGCCGACTTTAGAATTCAGGCAGGATGGCCACTTTACTATCCCGCCGCCAGGCCACTCCGATAGATGATGACACGCCTAAGAAAGGGCAGGCCCGGGAAATGCCTATTTTGGAAATCCCAGCATGAACCATAACGATGGCTGCTTCCGCACTCAGTTTCGGAATGATGTACGGAAGCTATATGAATTATTTTGATGACCGTGCCTTGTTCATGTTTTCTGACGGGATGAGAAAAAGAGTTGAAGGTTGTATTAATTTATACCGGCCTGGATTATTAACAACTAATGGGGCAACACCTCCTTCAGCAGTTACAGATGCTTACCTTGTAAACGTTACCTCCAGGGGTACTCCTGAGCGCAGGAGCTTTCGTTATCAACAATACTCCCTTCCAGGCAATAGTAAGAAATAGTGGAACAACTACTCTTACATCAGTTACTCTAAACGTTAAGATAGATGCCGGCGCTGCCACTCCAACTGTTTTTCCGTTGAACCTGGCTGCCGGAAGAGATACAACATTGAATCTGGCTGCTCTTTCCGGAGCAGCAGGGAATCATACTTATACTGTCTATACTACTGCACCTAACGGCGGCACTGATAATTTTCTTAACAACGACACACTTTTATCTTATATAGCCATTCATGCGGGGGCTTCATCACTGCCTTTCTCTGAAGATTTTACTTCAGCAACATTTCCACCGGCCAATTGGCAACTATGGAATCCAAATGGAGGTGCTACCACTACCTGGACAAAAAGTACAGCATCAGGGTCTGCTGCTGCAGGCTCCGCATTTTTCGATAACTATAATATTAATCAGGCAGGAACTCTTGATGAGCTGATCACCCCGGCTCTTGACTTAGGTGGCGCACCCGGGGCCTTACTGAGTTTCAAAGTTGCCCACGCAGCTTTCGACATTGTCGATGTATCCGCATGGGACGGTCTTGATGTATATGTTTCCGGCGATGGCGGTAAAACATACAAGCTCGCGTATAAGAAAACGGGAAATAAGTTAGCTACTGTAGCTACTGCAGTAACAACTGCATTCTCCGCTCTGCCCACAGAACCTGCGAAATGGAGAAATGAAGTTATAGACCTCACACCCTATATCGTAGCTGGTCAAAAGATGATCGTTAAATTCCGAAATGTTAATGCGTTTGGCAACAATATTTACCTGGATGATATCAGCATTATTGCCACTACAGGTGTGGGAACTAATGATGCACAGATTTCGGGTATCATCACTCCTGCCAACGGATCCACGATCTCCTGCAGTTCAATCTTTCCAAAGGTCACTATAACAAATGTTGGCACTAATAATCTTACTGCTGCCACTATCAATGTACGACTGAACGGAACATTTGCGTTTTCTCAAAACTGGACCGGGTCATTAGCGACCGGGGCTAGCACAGATGTAACATTGTCTACTGCCTTGAGTGTCCCCACAAACGGCAGCAACACAATCAAGGTGCATACCACTCTTCCTAATGGTCAGATAGATGCTACACCGGCGAATGATACAGCTACTTCTGTCTTTACGAAACTGGCGCCATCCGCTTTACCGGTAGTCAATGGATTTGAAACTGCATTGCTACCTGCCGGTTGGTCATCAGTCAACCCCGATGGCGATGCATTTTCCTGGTTCCGGTTTAATCCGGCGGGTGGTGCATCCGGTGGTTCAGTATGGGCTGCAGTTATGGACAATTATAATAATCCTGCGCAAGGAACTATTGATGATTTGGTAACTCCTGTTATCAATACATCAGGTCTTTTAGCAAATGATTCGTTACTTCTAAGTTTTGACCTCGCACACAAAAATTATCCGGACGCTGGTTTCGAAGATAGTCTCAAAGTTCTCGTTTCAACCAATTGTGGCGCTACCTGGACAACTGTTTGGTCAATGGGCGATCCCCAATTGGCTACTGCAGGTTCGTCTACCGGACTTTACAATCCACCCGCGGCCGGCGACTGGAGAACATTCAAACCTGCCATCGGGAATAACATTTTTGGGGGAGGACAGATACTTGTTGCATTCCGGAATGTAAATGGTTTTGGAAATACAATGTTTCTCGATAATATCAATATTGTCATGAAACCCAGGAAGGATATGCAGACAACGGCGATAGTAAGACCGAATGCCACGGAATGTGCTCCACCTTTTGTGCCTTCGATAACAGTCCGGAATAATGGCGGAGAAACCGTTACAGCCTTTAAGACGGGATACATATTAAATGGCGGCGCTCCATTCTTGCAGGTACATAACATTTCATTAGCGCAGGGTGCAAGCACAACGATTACCTTCCCGAACCTCAACCCACCCTCAGGCAATAATACGATCAAAATGTTCGTCACTGATCCGATCACAGCGTCAGTCGGACCTGATGGAACGCCATCAAATGATACACTGACACGGACCTTTGCGGTGCCAGTTACTGTTCCAAACGTGATCCAGGGATTTGAAGGTTCAACTTTCATTCCTGCAAACTGGGTATTGGTCAATCCCAATAACAATGCGACATGGATGAGAAGAACACCAGGTAAAGCAAGTGACTATTCAGCTTTCATTGATAACTACAATAACAACCTGATCAATCAGCTGGATTTAATGCAGTCACCACCGATAAATACAGTTGGCGCGGATGGCGTCACTATTACCTTCGATGTCGCGCATAAAGATTATCCGGGAGCATTCGACCGGCTCAGAGTTTTAGCATCCACTAATTGCGGTGTCAGCTTCACAAGCGTCTATAGCAAATCAGGTCCCACTCTGGCAACTGCAGGTGATAGTGACGAAGATTTCACCAGTCCGACTCAAAACGAATGGAGAACTGAAACCATCAGCCTGAACAATACGTTTACAGGTGGTAATCTTATCGTTCAGTTTGAGAACAGAAATGATTGGGGGAATAATATCTTTATTGATAATATCAATATTGTTCCGGTGTTCAAAAGAGATATTGAAGTGGTGTCTGTTTCTCCTCCTGTGATTTGTTCGCCTTCATTCACACCCACAGTCACGATCCGCAACAAGGGAACTGAAACAGTAACAGGGTTTAAAGTTTCCTACACTATCGGAACTGGCGCGGCAGTCACCACGACCTTCACCGGCGTAAGTGTGGCTCCGAATGCTACTACAACCGTTGCGCTAACTGCGGGTACGTTGGTTACAGGAATTAATAACATAAAAGTATATAGTTCCAGAGCCTACTACTGCAAGCGGTACCGGTGACCAGTATCTGGTTAATGATACGATCGCAAGAACTGCTTCTGTCGCAGGATCTGTCCAGGCGCCAACTAATATTGTCGAAACATTTGAAGGTGGCTTCCTGCCGGCAGGATGGGCTCTGTCTAATCCTGATGGCGGAATGACATGGCAAAAAGCCGGAACGGGCAAAACCAGCCTTGGTTCTGCTTACATCAGGAACTTTGCTTACTACGGCAATGGAGAAAGAGACGCACTATATACACCCGTTCTTAACTTCACAGGTGTTGACTCCATACTGGTATCCTTTGACCTTTCTGCAACGACCAGAACCTTGCCTGGTGCAGGAGTGGCCTTTGATACATTGGAAGTGCTGGCGACAAAAGATTGCGGCGCTACGTTCACATCAGTCTATAAAAAATGGGGCGCTCAATTGCAGACGATCAATGATGTAAACTATCCGCAGGCGGTTGAATACACTCCAAACGCTCCGCACTTATGGAGAACGGAAACGATCAACCTGGGTTCTCTTGCACCTAACGGGCCACTGCAATTGGTATTCAGAAATACTACCAACAACCAGAATGACATCTATATTGACAATGTCAACTTCAGAACTGTAACGTTGCCATCAAGATTGAAATCAGATGGAATGGTTGTAATGCCAAATCCGTTCAGCGAAAACTTCAACCTCTGGTTCCTGCAGGCGCCGTCCGATCTGCGATATATCGCGGTTTACAATTCTGCCGGTCAACTGATGTGGAACAAGGCTTACAGCAATGGCAGCGGCACGAATGTTATTAATGTTGATCTGAGAGGAAAAGCTGCCGGCGTGTATGTGATCAACCTTGGCTATTCAGACAAGAGCAAGGACAAAAAGATATGGATCATCAAATCAAATGAATAATTAAGTCATCGCTTTTTCCCAAGCCTTCCGCCTATTGCGGAAGGCTTTTTCTTTTTTACTGTTGTAAATTTGCATCCTGAATAATTATTTATGATAAACTCAGGGGAATTGAGTGGTGAATTAAAGCTTATCGCTGATAAAGTGATCGCCGGCGAACGAATAAGTGATGACGATGCGTTATTATTATTTGAGAAAGGAAGCCTTTCTTTTTCCGGCAGTCTTGCCAATACTATCCGGGAGCGGAAGCACGGAGATATAACTTACTTCAACCGCAACTTTCATATCGAGCCGACCAATGTTTGCGTATTCAGTTGTAATTTCTGTTCCTACAGCCGCCTCTATGCGCATCGTGATGAAGGATGGGAACTGACCATGGAACAAATGCTCGACATAGTAAAAAGTTATGATGGCAAACCCGTAACAGAAGTGCATATTGTCGGAGGTGTGCATCCAAAAATGAATCTTGAATTCTTTGCTGAGCTGATGCGAAAGATCAAAACGCACCGACCCGAACTGCATATTAAAGGCTTTACTGCTGTTGAACTGGATTACATGTTCAGAAAAGCAAATAAAACGATTGAAGAAGGAATGAAGTACCTGCATGAAGCCGGTTTGGATTCTTTACCCGGTGGCGGCGCCGAAATATTTCATCCGGAAATAAGAGAACAGATATGCGCTGATAAAGTAAATGCCGATGGCTGGCTGTATCTACATGAGACAGCACATAACCTTGGCATGCACAGTAATGCAACTATGCTATATGGCCATATTGAAAAATATCATCACCGCATCGATCACATGCGCAGGTTGCGGGAACTGCAGGATAAAACAGGTGGCTTTAATACTTTTATTCCATTAAAATTCCGGAACAAGGATAACGATATGAGTAATGTGCCGGAGTCAACAGTCCCGGAAGACATGAAGATGTATGCAATCGCAAGAATATACTTAGATAATTTCCCCCACATAAAAGCCTACTGGCCGATGCTTGGCCGTCAAAGCGCACAACTCAGCCTGTCATTTGGTGTAAATGATATTGACGGAACAATAGATGATACCACAAAGATCTATTCAATGGCCGGCGCTGAAGAGCAAAATCCTTCTATGACCACGGCCCAGTTAGTTACACTTATCAAACAGGTAAAAAGAAAACCTGTTGAAAGAGGAACGCTGTATAATGTGATCAGGGATTATAGTGAAGTTGATGTGAAGGATATTGAAGTGAATGGGGTGATGAATTGAGTTTTCAAGAGCGACATTTTTTTGATGTGTCCACTAAAGCATAAATTTACGTGTTGTGGGTCACTCTGAGCAAAACCTAACCTGATGGCAAATTCTTACAACCTCAAAATTTTTAAAAACTCTTCTTTATAGCTACTCCCGATAGGGATCTCATTTTTATTGATGAAAACCCTATTTCCTTCAATATGGTTAATCTTCGATTTATTAACAATAAAAGATCTGTGTACCCGGATGAAGATTTCTTTAGGCAGCATTTCTTCAAAATTGGAAAATTTAATTGCAGGCATAATGCTGTTATCTGTGGTTACAATTTTGACAAAATTCCCTTTTGCTTCAGCAAACTGTATCTCGTTATACCCAAGTTTATAAATTTTACCCTCTGCCCTTATAAAAACAAAATCTTCGTTTGCTACATCGTCTTTTGCGGGCAATTTCGGAGTTGTTGTTTTTTGCTTTTCTATTGCCTTATCCACCGCAACAATAAAACGTTCCAGAGAAAATGGTTTTACCAGATAATCGCAGGCAGATAAATCAAATGCATCAACAGCAAATTCCTTATAAGCAGTAGTGAATATAATTGCCGGCGGGTTTTTGATCGTTTTTAAAAAAGCAATGCCGTCAAGCACCGGCATATTAATGTCCAGGAAAACAATGTCAATTTTCTGCTTTTGTAACACATCTTTTGCTTCAAAGCTGTTTGCGCATAAGTCTACTACATTTAATATCGGTAAATGCTTACAATAAGTTTGAATGATTTCCCTTGCAATGGGTTCATCATCTACAATAAGACAATTGATTTTATTCATACTACTCAACCTTTAGCCGGAGCTCAACCTGGTATGTTTTTTCATTGCTTTGCTGTTCCAGGGTGTATCTTCCCGGATAGAGCAAATCAAGACGTTTGATTGTATTGGTCAATCCTAACCCAGGTTGATCTTTGCCGTTCTTTCGCTCTTCAATATTTATCCCTTGCGAATTACTAACGGAAAACAAAATAAAGTTATCCGATTTTTTTAACCTTATATCTACCCGGATTTTTTGATCGAGTGTATTCCGGGAATGTTTAAAAGCGTTTTCTATAAAGACGATGAGTAACATCGGTGCGATTTTTACAGATGAATCTGAGATATCTTCAATGGAAGTCATCAACACGAGTCGATCGCCTAGCCTTATTTTCTCAAAATCGATATAGTTATTGATATAAGTTAGTTCTTCAGTTATTGGAACAAATAATTCATTAGTAGTATATACCGAGTAACGCAACAGGTCGGACAGCTTTAACAATAGTGCTGGAATTTTTTCCTGCTGTGAAAGGGAGAGTCCATATATATTATTAAGAGTGTTAAATAAAAAATGTGGACTTAGTTGTGATTGTAAAAGTTCTAATTCTATTTGCCGTTGCGCTGCGGTTGCCTTTACATCCTTCAACTGAGTTTGCAAAGCAGCACGGGCAAGTTTAATAAAAACGCCAAGTACAAAACTGATAATAAAGAAGGGTGCAATCTTTAATAAAAAATCTGTAAAGCTTTTATTGTGCAGATGAAAACGGGACTGCACCAATAGTCCTCCGGCAACTATCAGAATAATACAGGAAAATATAGCAACCAAAAGAAAAAGACCAAATTGGTTTTTGAGGAACCATTTTTGACTTACCCACCGCCCGGTATACACACATACCAAAAAATAAAAGCAGGCGACATAACCCAGTTGTGCCTCATTACTTCTCATATCTCCTATATAAAAATGAATAGCAAAAAAGAAAAGAGCAACAACTGCTATACAAAAGCCAATATGTGCAAAAGCTCTTGCGGATATTAATTTCTTGATAATGCCTGGTAATTTTTCCACTATCGAATTATTTATTCTGCAAAAGTCTGCAATCTAAAAAGCATTATTAAGGTAACATGTCCAATCATTTAAAATCTATGACAGAAAGCCGGTAATAATAGTCTAAATGCTTCAACCCCGAAAATCATCATTCCGTCAGGCTTTGAACAAGGTACAACACAATTATTTTAAACGGCCAAATCCCTGAACAACATTTGTGCTTTATTAATCAATATCCGCTACTACAAATCTTGTTATTATGAAATCATTTTTAATTATGGTACTTACTTCTCTGCTGCCCGTTATTATCGCTGCACAGGTTAAAAGCAAAAAAATCAGTGGCAAGGTAACTACTATTCAAAATGACCCTGTAGCTAATGCTTCTGTTAGTTTGTTAAATGCAATTGATTCCGCAGCGATGAAAAATAACGTAGCTGATAAAAACGGAAATTTTGAATTTACTGAACTGGAAAAAGGGACTTACCTGCTTACCATCACCAGCATTGGTAATAATAAATATACAAGCCCACCCATGACAGTTGATGAGGAGCATCCGGATATTTTATTGCCCGTTATCATTTTAATAGCATCCAACAATACAACACTGAAAGAAGTCATTGTTACTGCTAAAATGCCGCTAATAATACAGGATATTGACAGGACTGTTGTCAACGTTGATGCAATGATTGGCACTGCAGGAAGCAACGCGCTGGAAGTATTGGAAAAAACTCCAGGCGTAACCGTCAGTTCAGATGGCGCTATCAGTCTTAATGGTAATGGTGGGGTATTGCTATTGCTGGATGGAAGATCTACCTATATGTCCGGACAGGATTTAGCCGCTTATTTAAAATCATTACCTGCGGCAATTTTGGATAAAATAGAATTAATGACCAACCCTCCTGCAAAATATGACGCCTCTGGAAGTTCAGTGATAAATATCCGGTTGAAAAAAAATACCAGGCAAGGTTTTAATGGAAATATTTCTGCGAGTTATAGCCAGGGTGTTGAATTGAGGGATTATGCCGTGATGAACCTGAATTATCGCTATAAGAAAATGAACATATTTGGCAATATGGGTTATAGCAAAGACGGCAATTACAGTAATGATACCTTTCGCAGATATTTTTATAATCCTGATGGATCAATGGCTTCTGCTGTGTTGATCGAAAACGATTATAAGTATAAAGCGGATGTCGCATTCGGAAAGATAGGAATGGACTATGCTGCATCACCAAATACGACTTATGGAATTATTTTTTCCGGCATGACAAGACCAAAGCATGATCGGCTGGACTACACGAGCAATAGTTATGATGGTTCAATGCATCTTGATTCAACAGGAACAGGATTTACCGACGGAAATTATAAATGGCATACAACAGGGATAAATGTAAACTTCCAACATAAATTTGATAAGATCGGGAAAGAAATAACAACTGATTTTTATTATGTGAATTACGATGCGAACGGGGATCAACAGTTGCCTGCTTATACCGCAAAACCAGACGGAACAATCCTCAGCAGCAACGAAATGAAATATCTTTTTCCATCCCGTACTGATATTTATACTGCAAAGACAGATTATGTACACCCATTCAAAGGAAAAGCAAGATTGGAAGCAGGATTAAAATCGAGTTGGGTGCATACAAATAATATAGCCGACTATTTTACAGTGAATGGATCTGGTATAATTCCCGACTATGATAAAACTAATCAGTTTATTTATTGGGAAAATATTAATTCAGCTTATGTCAGTGCAAGGAACGAATGGAAAAGATTTGGCGTACAGGTTGGTGTTCGAATCGAAAATACCAGGGTGAAGGGCTACCAGGCCGGAAACCGTGTAATAAAAGACTCTTCTTTCAACAGAACATATACGGGTATATTTCCAACCGTTTATCTTAGTTATAAACTTGACAGCGTTGGTAGCAAAAGCATTGTATTGAGCTATGGCAGAAGATTAAACAGGCCGAACTATCAGCAACTCAACCCTTTTTTATTGTATCGTGATAAATATTCTTATACTGCGGGCAATCCTTACCTGGATCCAACATATAATTATCACCTGGAATTGAATTTCAGGTATAAACAATATTTTGGAATTGGTGTGTTGTATGATCATGTAACAGACATTATCTTCCAGGCTACAGAAAATATAAACAATGTTTTCATAACCCGTCCCGAAAACCTTAATGGGGGATACATGATTGGAGTAGCAGCAAATCTCTCTTTTTCTTTTACGAAATGGTGGAATTTTAATTTCAATGCGACATTGGCTAATGTGGTTAATGCTGGAAAAGTATATACAGAAAATCTCAACCAGCATGCTAATATAGCAAGGCTGAACCTGCTGAACCAATTCAGATTTAATAAAGGATGGAGTGCCGAAGTATTTTCATTTTATGGTAGCAAAATGATTGCAGGGCAACTAACAATAAATTCCAGGTACAGGGTAAATGCTGCAGCGCAGAAAAAAATTCTTAAAGACAAAGGAAGCCTTAAGCTTACTATTGATGATATTTTTCATTCCTGGAAACAAAACGATATTACACTGCTGAAACAAACAGAAGCATTCCATTTCAATGAAACAGATACCCAAAGGATCGGGCTATCCTTCTCCTATAGCTTCGGTAAAGAAGCCTTTGCCCGAAAACGCAGATATACAGACAATGGTGCCGACTCTGAGAAGTCAAGGGTAGATTGAACAATTTCATATCAACAAATTATGTTACACAAAAGGGAATACAACATCGAATTCTGAATTCTATGCTGGCTTAAGGATATGCCCGAGCCATGTCACCACAGGAAAGCTATTAAAAAAACTCTGCGTACCTTCCTTTCAATCTTTCTGACGATGCGCTTATTTATAAAATCTTTTGCCAAGGAGATGATCATTGCTGCGATAAACATTCTTCCAATTATTGCAACAGCTCAAAATGGTGTCCCGACTCTCGAACAAGGTTTCAAAGATCCTCCGGAATCAGCATGGCCAAGAACATGGTGGCACTGGACAAACAGCAATGTAACCAAAGAAGGAATAACAAAAGATCTCGAATGGATGAAGCGTGTTGGCATAGCCGGCTTTCAACTGGCGGATGTAAGTGCAGGAAGCGGGCAAATTGTTGGCAACAAGATCGTGTTTGGATCACCGGAATGGCTGGATGCAGTGAAACATGCCGCATTAGAGGCCGAACGACTCGATCTTGAGATGGCTATGTTCACTTCTGCCGGATGGAGTTTGACCGGTGGCCCGTGGGTCAAACCTGAACAAGCTATGAAGAAATTGGTTTGGAGTGAGATCACCATTGAAGGAGGCAAAACTTTTAACGGCTCTCTTCCGATGCCGCCATCGAATGAAGGTCCGATCCGAAATTTAGCACGTGGTGGTAACCGGAATAATGATCAACCAAGCTTCTATCGCGATTGCGCCGTGATCGCTTTCCGCACTCCAACTGATGAACAAGATCTTTCTAAAGAATTGACAAGGGTATCTACAAATGCGGGCGCCATTGATGCATCTTCACTTACTGACGATGATCTCAATACTTCTCTTTCCATAAAACCAGCCAATGAAAATTCGCCGGCATGGATCCAATATGAATTCAACGAACCGGTGAAAGTACAGGCTATGACCATCGCGGGTACAAGAGGTATTCCTTTTGGGCGATTGCTTGCCAGCGAAGATGGAAAAATATTTAAGACACTGGTGATACTTCCGTCAAAACAGGGATACCGCGGAGGAACAGTGCGGAGTTTTTCATTCCCGGAAGTCATGGCAAAATTTTTCCGGCTTGAATTGACCGGCGCACCAATGCGACCTGCTGATGTGATCGCCGAAACGCCTGCGAAACCAGACAGCATCTATTCGCTGAATGAATTCAAACTTTATTCTGCCGAACGTATCAACCGCTGGGAAGATAAAGCAGGTTTCAATTTTTTGTTTGAATATGAAAACACCGAAACACCGCCTGCAAGCACAAACTCGATCATTGATACTTCCTCTATCATTGATATTACTTCTAAAATGACGGAAGATGGGATATTGAACTGGAATATTCCTGCAGGCAAATGGACCATTATGCGTTTCGGATATTCTTTGACAGGTGCGAAGAACCGTCCCGCTGTTCCTTCCGGTCTTGGCTATGAAGTTGATAAACTGAGTCAGAAACACACGGAAGTTTATATCAAAGCGTATGTGGAACCGATCGCAAATGCTTTAGGTCCGCTGTATGGAAAAAGTTTACGTTACATGCTGCTTGATAGCTGGGAAGCAGGTATTCAAAACTGGACCGATGAAATGCTGGCTGAATTCAAAAAGAGAAGAGGATATGATGCTACTTTTTTTCTTCCTGCGATGACTGGTCACATTGTGCAAAGTGCGGAAGTCAGTGATAAGTTTCTCTGGGATTTTCGAAGAACGCTGGTGGATATGTTTGCAGAAAACCACTATGGAACCATAACATCATTTTTAAATAAACAGGGCATTCAAACTTACGGTGAAGCAGGTGGTGTATCATTGGAAACAATAGAGGATGCTTTGCTTTTTAAAAAGTATGTCAATATTCCTATGGGAGAATTCTGGGTGAAAGACCTTCATCCTTCGTCTATGTATTATGAAGATGTCCGCGGCGCCGCTTCGGCATCGCATGTGTATGGTAAAAAATTGGTCGCGGCTGAATCATTCACGGGCGGTAACTATGAGTCGCCTTATACGCTTAAAAAAACAGGAGACTATTGGTTTACGCAGGGAGTGAACCGGTTCGTCTTTCATACTTCAGCACATCAGCCGCTTGATACAAAGCCCGGCAATACTATGGTTGGCACACATCTTAACCGCAACATTACGTGGTCAGAATTGGGCAAACCATTAATGACGTACATCGCAAGAAATTCCTACCTGCTTCAGCAGGGATTGTATTCAGCAGACCTTGCTTATTTATTGAATGAAGGCGCGCCTTCCACTATGCCATTCTGGGGAAATGGTTTGCAACCTCCCGTTCCGAAAGGATATCAATTTGATTATATCAACGCGGACGCCTTGCTTACAAGAATGTCAGTTGATAATAATGGTAAACTGGTGCTGCCCGATGGAATGCGTTATGAAATATTGGTGCTTCCTCAAATTGAAGAGATGACTCTACCGGTACTACGCAAACTTCGTGATCTTGTATATGCAGGCGCAACGATCGTCGGACCTAAACCTAAAAAATGTCCCGGACTAACCGGCTATCCGAATGCAGATCATGAATTGAATGAAATAGCCAATGAACTATGGGCCGATCTCGATGGCGTCAGCCGGACCATGCGTAATTATGGGAAGGGAAAAATTTTCTGGAATACACCACTTGAAAAGGTTCTTACAATACTGAAAGTTTTCCCGGATCTTGAATATGACGCTGGCCTTGACGGTAAAATTTCATGGATACATCGAAAGTCAGGTGACACAGATATTTATTTTTTGGCAAACTCAGGTGATCATGCACGGGAAGTAAAAACCAGGTTTCGGATCACAGGTAAGAAGGTCTGGATTTTTGATCCATCTAACGGAGAAATAAAATTAGCTGCTTACAACATGACAGGTGAAAGCACAACAGTTCCATTGCAATTACAGGAGAGGGAATCTGCATTTATTGTTTTTAAAAATGAAACGACCGACTCATCAAGAAAACAACAACTGCAAACAAAAGAACTTTTAGCAACGATAGAAGGTCCGTGGAAAATTATTTTCCCTCCGGGATCAGGTGCACCAAAGGAAACAATAATGAATGAATTGAATTCATGGACAGTCAATGCTGATAGTGGAATAAAATATTTTTCGGGTACCGCTGTTTACAGCAAAACCTTCGATGCGAATAAGACCTGGTTTAAACCGGGCAAACAAATTTTATTGGATCTTGGCAAAGTGGGTGATATTGCCGAAGTTACCCTCAATGGAAAAAAAATGGACACGATCTGGAAAGCTCCTTACCAAACAGACATCACGCAGGCGATAAAGCCCGGTAAGAATGAATTGATCATTAAAGTAACCAACGAATGGACGAACCGGCTGATCGGTGATAAGTTGGGGCCGGATAAAAAGATCCTTGATTCTTATACGAATCCTTTTGGCGGGCAATATCAATTGACTGAATCGGGATTGATCGGGCCTGTCAGATTATTACAGCTATCAACTAAAAAATAAACCGATCAACTATTTACTCAGCATTCCGGCAAACTCAGCGGCACATTCACCGCCAATCCACCATCAGCCGTTTCTTTGTATTTGCTGTGCATATCTTGCGCAGTATCCCACATGGTTTTAATAACGCCATCCAATGAAACCTTTGCATAGTCAGGCATACTTTGCAATGCAAGTTGTGAAGCGGTGATCGCTTTTATGGCGCCCATTGTATTACGTTCGATACAGGGGATCTGCACCAAGCCTCCTATCGGATCGCAGGTCATACCGAGATGATGCTCCATGGCGATCTCTGCAGCCATCAAAGCCTGACGTTGCGTGCCACCCATTGCTTCAGTCAATGCCGCAGCCGCCATAGAGGAAGAAACTCCGATCTCCGCCTGGCAACCACCCATGGCCGCTGATATCGTAGCTCCTTTTTTAAATATACTTCCTACCTCAGATGCGGTCAAGAGAAAACGAATGACCTTTTCTTCCGAATCACCATCATTAAAAATGACATAATATAATAACACAGCAGGAATGACTCCCGCAGCGCCATTGGTTGGTGCCGTCACTACTCTGCCGAAAGATGCATTCTCTTCATTTACTGCCAATGCAAAACAACTGACCCAGTCAAGTATATATTTAAAATCATTGCCTCCTTTTTTGATTGCAGTCATCCACGAATCAAAATCAGACCATGAACTATTCTTTAATAATTTTTTATTGAGCCCGGCGGCACGTCTTCTTACATTCAATCCCCCCGGCAATGATCCTTCTGTATTGCAGCCGCGATAGACACATTCCTTCATCACCCGCCAAATATTCAGCAATTGCTCTTTTGTTTGTAGTTCCGGTCGCCACGCATTTTCATTTTCCATCACCACATCATGAATAGGAAGACCTGTCTTGATACACCAATGCAAAAGATCATCAGCCGTATTTATCGGGAAAGGAATTTGCGTCGCTTGCAAACCTGATATCTCCTCTCCTTCTTTTATTACAAAACCGCCGCCGACTGAATAATAAGTTTCTGCAAGAGAGTTCCCATTTTTTAATGTAACTAAAAAAGTTAACGCATTCGGATGATAAGGAAGTGTCTCAGCAAAAAGGAACTCTATATCTTCTCTTGGATCAAAATCGGCTTCATGCATGCCACCCAGCAGGATTTTTTTCATCGCAGCTATGTCATTCAGCTTTGCGTGTATATTATTGGGTTCAAATGTGACCGGGTCATCACCGCTCAAGCCGAGTTGTATAGCCATATCAGTACCATGCCCTACGCCCGTCTTTGCAAGTGACCCATACAACAGCACTTTTACTTCTTTCACATTAAATAAAATATTTTTTTCGGTCAGCGATTGAGTGAACCGCTGCGCTGCACGCCACGGCCCAAGCGTATGCGAACTGGATGGCCCGATACCTATTTTAAAAATATCAAAGACTGAAATGGGTTCGTGTGTCAAGATGATCGTTTGTGGCAAAATTACAATTAAAAAGCCTTGAGCATTTTAATACTCAAGGCTACGCAGGTAGTATTGGGTCACTTAATGAACCTCGACAAGAGTTATATCAAAAAATAAAATAGAGTTGCCGGGAATCGTGCCGTAACCAGTGCAACCATATGCCATAGATGACGGAACGATAAGTTTTATATGACCTCCCTGGTGAATCAAAGGCAGTCCTATTCTCCATCCTTCTATCAGGTCGCTCAGTCGCCAAGGCGGGTCGGCCGTCGTATTATTGGGAGTTGATCTTTGATCAAATATTGTCCCGTTAAGCATCATGCCCGTATAAGTAATCGCTACGGTCGAATTAATAGTAGGTACGGGGCCACTTCCAGCGCTTATTATTTCATAATATAATCCGCTCGGATCAGCAACGGCATTTATACCGCTTGTCGTTGCAAAAGCCTGTATTTCGCCGGATTCACTGGCAGGGCTTTTTGGAGAGCAGTTAGAACTTTTTACACAACTTAAGCCAACAGAAATTACAATTAGTAAGGTAAGAGGCAAAACAAAATTTCTCAAGGCAATTCATTTAAATTATAAATCTGTATAAAGACAATTTGTAATCATTTTGTGCTGCAAGAATACAAAAAAATTACTGCTGTTCTTTTTTTGCCAATAGTTCCCTGTAACGCTGTTCATTCATATCCCATTTATGCCGGGCGGAAAAGACCGCCGTAAAAACCACAATTAACAATGCGGCGACCACCAGCACAAGAATGATGGTTGCATAGTCAGGCTGCGATTGCGCTTGTGAGCGTATTTCGATGTCTGCCTGCCTATGCCAGCCTGAGAAGAAGCTGATAAATATGGCGGCTACAAGCAGCACGCCTACAGGCAAACCTATAGCTAACTGTCTCGGAAAGCGCTTACGGCTAAGCCGATTAGCCTCCCAATACCCGATAAATTCTTTTTCTTCGTCGGTCAGCATAGTGTGGCAAAAATAAACTATCGGGGTCATCCTATTGTGTCAGCCACTCAAATTATATATATTGTGCAAATAAATCCAGTCCATTGAAACTTGCCTACTATCTTGCGCAATACCTTTATTCCAATAAACGATTGGACCTACCCGGAATAGGCACATTTTTTCTTGATCCCTCAGCCACCATTGAGATTGATAACAGAAAAAATCGTAATGAGATACCGCACGGTATCAGCTTTCAAAACGACTCTTCAATCCAGGATGCTCCTGAACTGGTGAACTATATTTCATCAAAGACAGGGAAGATGAAAGCCCTTGCTGAATCTGATCTTGAATCGCATCTTGAACTCTCACTGCAACTCCTGAATCTTAATAAGCCCGTTTCATTTGAAGGAATTGGCACACTGACAAAAGTGAAACCGGGAGAATATGAATTCACCCAGGGCGATATTATACCAGACAAACCGAAAAATAATTCCGAAAAAGAAAAACACAGCCTGTCTAAAAAAGAAACTGTTGAAGAAAAATACCAGGCCTACCTGGCCACGCCTGTGATCCGGTCACGCTGGAGAAAACCAGTCTTAGCTCTCCTGATCTTATGCGGTATAGGGCTTGCAATCTGGGGTGGATATTTTATTTCGACCAACCGGGCTGAAAATAAACAGATAACCGCATCCGAGGATACCATTGATCAAAGTGTACCTGTACCAGACACTTCAATGTTAACTAAACGAGCTGTTGACAGCATTCAGAAGCCGGCGAGCCATGCCGATAGTTTTAAATATGTATTACAAATATCCAAAGCATATACTGCCTTCAAACGATATGATCAGTTAAAGGACACAAAACTTGCCGATGCTATCCAAATGGAGACCAAAGATTCGATACAATATAAATTGTTTGTCTTGCTACCGGCAACACCTGACACTTCAAGGGTCATTGATTCCCTCACGGCATTCCTCGGAAGAAAAGTTTATATTGAACATCAAAACTGATGTCAAAATATAACGCTGATTTTTGGATCAAACAATTACAACTTACCCAACACATAGAAGGCGGATGGTACAGCGAAGTATATCGCTCTTCGTTTATATTAAGAAAAGATATCTTACCTGCTTCATTTGAGAGCGACCGCAATGCCTGCACTCATATTTACTTCTTATTGCAGAAAAAAGGATTTTCGGCTTTCCACCGATTACGTAAACCTGCAGATGAGCTTTGGCATTTTTATGCAGGTGACCCGCTGATCGTATACGAGATCGATAAGTCGGGTGACATGAAAGAACATTTACTTGGCAATGAAGTAGACGCAGGTCAAGCCCTGTTTTGCGTTATAAAAGGAGGCAATTGGTTCGCAGCAAAAGTCGTGGAAGCCAGCGAGTATTCCTTAGTTGGCTGCACAGTTTCTCCCGGTTTTGACTTCAATGATTTTGAATTAGCAGAAAGAGATGGTCTAGCAAAAACATATCCTCAATATACTGAACTGATCACAAGCATGACCAACAGGTAAACATTTCTGAACGGATCAATATCTGAATACCTCTTTTATTTTTAACAGGAACTGCTCTTTTTTTCGACGGCTGATCTCAATCTCTGCATTATCGCTCATGATCAACAGGCCACCCTCTCCTCTCTGGTATTCTTTTACATGATGCAGGTTGATAAGAAAAGATTTATGGATTCGAAGAAAAGAGGTATCTCTTAAAAGATTATCATATTCGATCAGCGATTTTGATACAGTAACCGTTTTCTTTCCTTCCAGGTGAAAGATGGTATAGCTCCTCTCCGCTTCACAGTAAATAATATCATCAAGCTTCAATACAATAAATCCTTTCAGTGTGGGCAAACATAACCGCATCTCAGCGGGGTTGCCGGACTTACTGAAGTTATGCAGTAATACTTCCGTCAGATCTTCCTTTCTTTCATCTTCCAGTCTCTTTTCCACCCGTTGTACAGCCTCGATCAGCCTGTCCTCATCAACCGGTTTTAATAAATAATCAGCAGCGCTGTATTGAAGCGCCTGCAGCATATATTCGTTATGAGCCGTAACAAATATCACTTCAAATTTTTTCCCGGGCAGTTCGGTCAGTAACTCCAGCCCGCTTTTACCGGGCATTTGAATGTCAAGAAAAATGACATCAGGCTTTGCTGTTTCCATTTGTTGTTTTGCGATAACCGCATTAGAACAGGTACCGGCAATGTTTACCTGCGGGCAATGCTTTTCCAGCATTTTTTGCAAAGTGCGGATGCCATCCGGTTCATCGTCTACCAAAATTGCTTTCATACTATTTTTGTTGTTATATGTTGATTACATTAAAACGCAATACCACCCGCGTACCCGTTCCATCTTTTCCGGCCTCCTGCAGATCAATGATTTCAAGACTGCAGTCTGTATCATATTTTTCGTTTATGATCTTGATACGCTTTCGCAGGTTTTCAAGTCCTACAGATTGATGAAGGGGCCGGTGTATCTCTTTTAACTTTTCTGACTGGCGGACGCCAATGCCATTATCCTCGATAATGCAAGTGATCCTGTTCTGATTTTGTGTGAACCGTATCGTCATTTTCTTCTCATCTTCCGATGGCAGCAATCCATGCCAGATCGCGTTTTCAACAAGCGGCTGCATCATTAACGAAGGGATAGGGACCTCCGCCGCATCTATATTCTCTGCTGTAAGGATCTTATAAGTAAATGAATCATCGAACCGTAACTGCTCCATTTCAAGATATGTTTTCAAATATTCTAAATTCTCATCAAGTGTAACAAATGTATCCTTTGAATGATTCAATGTCATCCTGATCATCAAGGCAAACTTGCTCAGGTACCTGGATGCTTTTTCATTATCTCCATCCAGTATCATTCGTTTGATGCTGTTCAACGCATTAAAAACAAAATGCGGGTTCATCTGGGCCTGCAGTGCCGCGAGTCTCGCCTCGACTAACTGTCCGTTGATGTTTGTCAGTTCTTTTTCCTTTACTTTCAGCGATCGCTCAGATTCCAATTGTTTCAATTTATTTCCGATCAATGTTGCGATCGTGGTCAGGATCTTCAGGTCGCGTTCTTTAAAATAATTCACTTCATGATGCTCGCAATCTATGATGCCCATCAGTTCATCATTGTGAATGATCGGGACACATATTTCACTCAGGCGAAACATTTCGTCAATACGATAGCGGTTATCTTTCCTGGTATCAGCTATCAGCACAGGCTGCATAGTTTCTATGACATGACCTACGACGCCCTGTCCTGAAACCACATCAAAAAGCTGTTCGGAGATAAACTCAGGTTTCCCTTTCGGCCCATAGGCAGCCTTTTGCACCATCTTTGTTTTATCATCATTCCAGAGATAGAGCATACAATCCACATAGTCCATCCGTCCGATCAGGTTACCGGCAACATCCCAGAGCACCTCCTCTTCAGTCTTTTTATCAGCGAGTGACGACGAAAAATAATTGCTTATCTGTTCCAATTCAAATTGGTTCTTATAGTCGGTCGCTTTCAACTTTTCAATATGGGTTTTTTCCATTTCTTTTTTTCTTGCCAGTCCTGTTCTCCAATAGACAAATAAATAAAGCAGAAGCATCGAAAGTGCAAACATGACAATGATGAACCAGGCCCTTTGCCAGAATGGTGGTCTTACAGAAATACTGATCTCTCTCACCTGTTCCGGCCAGCGGTTATTTTGTGAAAAAGATTTTACCTGTATCCGGTAATTCCCCGGCGATAAATTGGAGATACTAAATGAAGATTCAGTTCCAAGTGGTTGCCATGGTGTATAGTCACTCTTCATGATGCGGTAAGCAAACCGCTGACTGTAACTGTCAGAAAAATTTATGCTCCCTATTGTGATCATTACTTCATTGTCTCTCCACGAAGTGGCTATATTATTTGCGGGCAGGAAATTACTTTCCCTGCCATTAATAGCCAGGCTCTCGATAAATAAACGCGGTGGCGATTTTTTTCGCAGAATATCATTAGGATTGAACCGGACAATTGCGCCGGTAAAACCAAGGTATAGCTGTTGCCCGGTACTATCATAATAGAAGCCGGCGCCCTTTAATACCGGCATTTGTGGAAAGCCGTCTTCTTTTCCAAAACTGACTATCTCCGACGTTTGAAGATCCATGCAGGCTAGCCCGGAAAAAGTTGCGATCCATAGTTTTTCACCGATAATGATCATGGAAGCGATATTATCATCAGGCAATCCATCTTTACGGGTAAAATGACGGAAAGTTCTCTTGTCAATACTGTAAGCTATAAGTCCGTTATTATTACTATTGAACCAGATCGTGTTTTGCTTATCTATCACCATTGTGTTCACGATCTTATCATGCATCTTGATAAAGGGAAAAGAATCCACGACTCTGTCATAGGTATTCAGGGAGGTGTTGTACCTCGCCAATCCATGACCAGCCATCCACATATTACCATCCCGGTCTTCCCGAATGGCAACCGGCTGACTAAGCAAGCGATCATAGGATGGGATAAGATCAAAATTCCGCGCAAGAGGATCGTACCGGTATATCTGAACGGTGCTTATCCAGATCTTTCCTTTACTGTCTTTGAACAGGTCGCTGGCCCAGTCACCACTTTCCCATTTCGGAGGTACCAGCAATTTTTCTTTCTTACTGGCAACGTCGAAAAGGAAAAGCGGATCACCTGTTGCCAGCAATAAAGTTGAAGGTGTTGCCAATACAATTGCACCAATGAAGTTGCCGTTAAAAAAATCTCTGGTAAGTACCTGGTCGGTAAATTTCATTGTTTTTTTATCATACAGCAAAAGACCTCCATTGTCTTTTGTAGCAGCATATATATTATTGCCGTGAACATAAACACCGGAAAACCGGAGATAAGGAAGAGTATCGGTAATATTTGCAGGTAAACCAGTGAACTGTACTTGCGATCTCCCACGATCCTGGTGCAATAAACCCCGGTTGGTCGCCACCCATAAATTATTGTCGCTGTCTCTCATCAATGAGTAACAGAGATAAGATTGAAGATATTTTTGCGGATAAAATTTAACGGCGCCACTTTCAGGATAAAATCGCAGTTTATAAAAACCCGATACGTGACTTGTTAAATAAAACAAGGTATCATTTACCATCAATATTTTAGAACGATAGTGAAATTCGCTTCTCAGCCATTTGATTGGGACAATGGATATCTTTTTTTTATTTTCTGCTACATTAACGTAGGTGAGGCTATCGCTTGATAAATTCATGATAAAAAAAACTCCTGGCTTTACCTGGAAAAAATGATAAGGAGTATAAACGGGGCCCGGATATTCCAGGAACTGCGCCAGCAGCAGACAATCCGCGTATTCCATTTTTTTAACCGCTTTTTTCTTCTTATCATATATGTAAAGACCGTCTATGGAAATAATGAGCAGCCGGTTCGAATCCAGTTCGCAAAGGTACCTTCCGAAAAAAAAATGCTCCACCGGCACTTGCTCTTCCGGGTAATAGTCAAACCGAGATACCAATTCATAATCCCTGTTAAAATGATAAAAGCCGGAACGGGAAAGGATATAGATGTTGCCTTCCTCATCTCCCATCACCGCTGATATATTATTGAACTTGTATTCATATTGCTTATCATGGTAAGGAATGAACACGTTGCGTGTCTTTCCGGTCCGCGTATCTACAATATGCACGCCTGCGGAAAACGCAGCCAATCGGTGGCTATCGAGCCATGTCATTCCCGTCAGTTCTTCGGCAGCAAGCGAAGAACTGTCATTGTTACTGTGAAATTGTATAAAATGGTTTCCGTTAAAGCGGTTAAGCCCTGAAGAAGTAGCAGCCCATATATAACCGGTAGAATCCTGTGCAATACCTGTAACTGTATTGTGAGACAGGCCCTCATTGGTGGTATACCGGGCAAAATCAGATTCGTTGAATTCTTGTGCGGACAGAGTACCTGCATGTAATAATAGTAACAAGTGAATGATCAATCTTTGCTTTTTCATTCCGGACCTCTGATTGTTTTCTTAAAGGTAATTACTTGCAACCGCAAAAATTTCATCATGCCCCGGCGTTAAAAGGGTCATTCCCCGTTGGGAAATCCAGCCTGTACTTTCAAATGCATATTACCGCAAATCGTTAAAACCAGTTGCCAAAATATTTTTTTTTAGCCCTCCCATTGGGGAAAAAAAGACAACCGTTTGCAAAGAGGGGATGCGGAAGTAATGTCTGTGAATCTATTTTCGCCGCCGCATTTAAAAAGAAGCTGAAAAAAAACCTTTAAACCGACGCAATAATGAAAAAGATTTTTCTAATCGCCATCCTCGTTTCAAACTTCGTGACAGCACAATCACAGAACGTAGGTATCGGGATCGCGACTCCCAATACATCTGCAGCATTGGATATTACACATACTTCGAAAGGATTGCTTATACCACGCATGAGCACTTCTTCCATTATTGCAATAACCAACCCAGCGAGAGGACTGATGGTTTATGATTCTGTGGCAAATCAACTCATGGTGAATATTGGAACTCCTGCCGCAAGTAACTGGCAAACCATTGCAGCGAATGGTAACTGGAACCTTGGCGGTAACAGTGGTGTTAACGTGGTCACCCAGTTTGTAGGGACAAATGATAATCGCCCCTTGCGTTTCCGGGTAAATGGCATCCGCGCCGGAGAATTAAATCCGTCAACGGGAAATATTTTTTGGGGATTACGTGCCGCTGAGAACAATACAGCCGGCTACAGCAATATTTCTATTGGAACTGATGCTTTAAAACTGAATACTGTCCGTTCAAATTTAGTAGCAATAGGTGATTCAGCATTATTTAATAATGGTATCGGTGCATTGACTGGCGAAGCAAGCGTCAATACTGCGATAGGATCAAAATCATTATTTTCTAATACAACAGGCAGCGAAAATACAGCTACCGGTTTTCAAGCTCTGTATTCAAACTTGAACGGCTATGCTAATACAGCGGTAGGTACAAAAGCGCTTTATTCCAATACCGACGGTGGCCTTAACACGGCTTTTGGGAATTACTCTCTTTTTCTCAATTCGACGGGACATGAAAATACGGCTACCGGCTACCAATCTCTTTTTTCCAACACTTCTGGTTATGAGAATACAGCAACCGGCTACCAGTCGCTTATTTCCAGCACCGACGGTTATAACAATACCGCGATGGGCGCCCGTTCCCTTTATTTTAACACGAGCGGTTATAACAATACGAGCGCAGGAGCAAAATCCCTTTATTCAAATACTATTGGCGGGTTAAATACGGCTATCGGCTATCAATCACTTTATCTCAGTACTGAAGGAGTTGCCAATACAGCGGTCGGAAATGCATCGTTGTATGCTAACACCACCGGCGGGAATAATTCGGCAGTAGGAGCCTATGCGCTGGGGGTCTAATCTATCTGGCACCAACAATACTGCGACAGGCTTTACAGCGCTTCGCTCAAATACCACCGGCAGCAATAATACTGCTTCAGGCGCTTATGCGCTTTATGCAAATACCACAGGCAATATTAATACGGCCATAGGTCATACATCACTTTATCAAAATATTTCGGGCGGCAGCAATACTTCAGCCGGTTTCCAATCCCTATATTATAACATTTCGGGAAGCGGTAACACAGCCGTTGGAGTATATGCAATGTTGGCAAACAACCTGGGATCAAGCAACACCGCTATGGGATATGCCGCTTTACAAAACACCACCGGCTCCCAAAACAATACGGCAATAGGCTCCAATGCAGGAAAGAATAAAAATCTGGGATACAACAATACTATTCTTGGGGCTAATGCAGGTGTATCCTTAGATGGTGTGTATAATAGTGTGGCGGTAGGCGAATCGTCATTGTGTACTGCCAGTAACCAGGTGAGACTAGGTAATTCCGCCACTACATCTATCGGGGGGCAAGTAGGCTGGAGCAGTCTCAGCGATGGACGGTTCAAAAAGAATATAAAAGAAGATGTAAAAGGTCTAGACTTTGTCATGAAGCTGCGACCGGTAACCTATCAACTCGATATTTCAGGACTTAATAAAAAATTAAATATTAATAAAGAGCAGGATGAAACATTCTATGTTGTCAATTGCTGAAAAAGAAAAAACAGTTTTCTCCGGTTTCATAGCACAAGAGGTAGAACAGGCTGCTAAGGAATTAAATTATGATTTCAGCGGAGTAGATAAGCCAAATAATGATAGAGATCTGTATGGTTTAAGATATGCAGAGTTCGTAGTGCCATTGGTGAAAGCTGTACAGGAGCAACAAAAGATCATCCAATCCCAGCAGGCGCAAATTGATGAACTTAATAAAATACTGAACAATTTGCTGCACAAAAAAAATTAATAGAAGTTCACCTGGTATTTAATATAAAGTATAAAAAAAACATTCATATTTTCTAATAATCTAAAATCAAAAAAATGGAACTACAAATGGAACAGGTACGTGACCAGCAAAGAGCGTCGTGGAATAAATTTTCTCCCGGCTGGAAAAAATGGGACGATCTCTTCATGGATTTTCTGAAGCCCAAGGGAGATGAGATCATTCGTTTGATCAAACCGAAAAACAACGAACTGATTTTGGATGTGGCCTCCGGCACAGGTGAACCCGGCCTGACAATAGCATCCATGCTGACAGGAGGAAAAGTCATCATCACTGACCTGGCAGAAGACATGCTTGTAATTGCCCGGGAGAATGCCGCCAAAAGAGGAATAAAAAATATAGAAACCGAGGCATGCGACGTTAGCGAACTTCCTTTCGCTGACAATACGTTTGATGCAATAAGCTGTCGCTTTGGTTTTATGTTCTTTCCTGATATGCTTTTAGCAGCAAAGGAAATGGTTCGTGTACTGAAGCCCGGCGGCAGGATTGCCGCATCGGTTTGGAATGTACCTGAAAAAAATTTCTGGATCACGGCGACAATGGGAACCATTAATAAGAATATGGATTTACCCGCGCCGCCGCCAAATGCGCCGGGAATGTTTCGCTGCGCAAAAGATGGACTGATCGCAGGAATATTTTCGCAGGCTGGCTTGAAAAATATTTCCGTGACGGAGGTCAGTGGTAAACTGAATTGCAAAACGACAGAAGTATACTGGAATGTGATGACGGAATTAGCAGCTCCTGTTGTTGCAGCATTAGGCAATGCAGATGACCAGCTTCGCGATAAGATCAGGAAAGAAGTTTACCAGGCGGTAAATCAAAAATATCCCGGGCAGGACGTGATGATTGATTCAAGTGCGCTTGTGATCTATGGCCAGAAATAAAATGTGATCATTAACCTTTAATAACTAAATCCTTTAAAAATGTTCATCAAAAAAAATCATTCCGGCAAACTCTATTTGTTCGCGTCTTTACTATCCCTGGCAGTTGTTAATAGCGATTGCAAAAAAGAAATAGACAGGGATCTCCCTGCGTATCAAATCGCAGAAAGCGAAAAGCTTTTTATTTTTTCGAATGTAGATCTGCCCGCTAATTTTCCTCTTGGAAATTCCAGGGTGGCAACTTTCTACGCAGAAGGCGTTCAGAAATATAAAGCCCAGCTTAAATCAGGCAGTAATCCATCTGCCTATGAATGGGTGTTTGTAGCGCCGCAGGCAAATCTATATGATGCCACCAACAAAAAAAAAGGAACTCATTCAGCCGGACCATCCTGGCAACTGACCGGCACTGCAGATTCAATATTTGGACAGCAGTTCAGCCCGCCCAGAACAGCAGTCAGTTCTGACCCTAATGGAGTGGATTGGTTGTTATTAATGCCTAAAAACGGAAAGTCACCCACCGGCATTTTTTCAAGCGTGTCCTATATTCAACGCATCGCAACCAAAGGCGGTAAGGCGCCCCTTATAGCACCCGTCAACGCTTCCGATACGATCAATGTCCGATACACTGCGATCTATCGTTTTACCAAAAAAAATTAACTTTTAAAAACCATAACCTTTAAACTTTATCAATCATGAAAAAAGCAATTGTTTTATCGCTATCTCTTCTATTCACAACCATTTTCAATTACTCATTCGGCAGAACTTCCGATAATTCAGGACTGCCAGATGAACCCGCCAGGATCACTACCCTGATCATAAATGCTGACGTAACCGTAGTGCTTACCAATAATAAACAATTGATTCCGGAAATGATGGGCAACCTCACATTGACTGGACTTGTATCGTTGGTGCAAACAGCGGACACACTTCTGATCAGTTCTGCCAGGGAAAAAAATCTCAAAAGTGCGGGCATCATTTATATTCCAGCCGATCAGCTCAGGAACATCCGCATCAACAGTGAAGCCCATGTGAGCACATTGTATTCATTGCGGATACCTAAACTGGATGTGGTGATCAACGGTACCTGTTTTGTAAATATTTCTAATATCGGTGAACTTAATTTTTTCGATACAGAGTCCTATTCTTTTGAGCAGACGAGGGAAGTGCGGCATATTCCTGCAAAACTTGTAAGGAAAGAATTGTGGAAAAGCATTTGAAAAAAATAAATAGGTACAATAAAGATCCGGAACTCCTTATCATTGACAGCAATAGAAAAACCATCAATAAATGACCATCTCATGAAAGCAATTTTCTCAAAACCTTTTTCAGAAGAAACAGCAACAGGAATTGACCTTTCATAATATACAGTGTGTTGAAAAGGCATTTGTTCCTTTTGGCAAGCATAAGTTATTTTTCTGACAGGGACGGTTTAAGTGGAAGCAAACCTCAGTAGGGTTTGCTTTTTTTTTATTCTATAGTGCGGGTATTATTGTATGGAAGTTTCCGCTGCACCGGTAACATTCCATTCTTCCTCGTTTTGCAGAAAGGCAACTACTTTTAGATCTTTGACTCCGAGACCTGCAGGTATTTTCAGAGTAACGGAAGAATTGATCTCTTTATTTACTGAAACAGTTTTAAGATCCCTGACAATATCTATATGATTTAGCTTTCTGCCTTCATTCTCTCCGCGTTTCACATTTGTTGTTGCCATTAGTTGTACCAGCGCAATATTCAGGATAGCTTTACCGGCGTTGTCGGCTCTACATGAAACAGTGACAGTTTGATCAGTTTTTTTTGCCATTAACGTGATAGTTGCTGAAGTCTCCTGTTTTAGTTTATCGGCTATAAGACCTCTTAGCTGGCTTTCTTTAGAACCGACCAATTCTTTTTCACCGTTTATTATGGCTTGCGGCGTATAAATGCTGCTCAGACCGAGCAACTCAGCATACTTGTTTTGTCTTTTTGTGTAATCTGCGTTGCTGAACTCATCTTTCCAACCGATATAGTTCCAATAGTCAACATGATAGCCAAGAAAATAAACTTTTTCCGGAAACTCTTTAGCAAGTTTGATCATCAATTCGTCGGCGGGCGGGCAACTGGAACAACCTTCGGAAGTAAATAATTCCACAACAACAAAACCATTATCTGTTCCGGAGTTATTTTCTTTCTTCGCAGCTTTGCTTTTGCAAAATGAAAAAGACAACAACGCCAACGCGACGATGGTCATAAAAGAGAAGGTAGTTACTGCTTTCATATTTGAAGGTTTTCTTATATCAATGAAAATGACCGTGAAAAATTGCTAAATCGAAATTAATTAATTGCCACGGCTAATTCCTTTCTAAGCAATTGTCTTAACGAAAAAATATGCAGCCCGTAAGCGATCGGCACTAATACTCCCGGCAAAAGGATAAAAGGAAATTGTGCGACCAGCGTATTGGAAGGTTCGTTCATAAAATAACGCAGCGATGTCGGCATAGAAAGCACGGCGATCACAAGGATATTCAGCAGTAAAAGCAAGCCAATTATGTTAAAAGCGATAGCCAGCTTTATTGCATAAGTTTTTTTCCGTGCAAGAAGGTACCCTGCCGGAAAGGCGAGTAAGCCTGTCAATATATCGAAGTTCCGTCCATCAAATGTCATTTGCACAGGAAGTTTTCCCGCCATAAAAGCAAACAGTAACAGCAGTTCTACAACGATCCGGAACGACTGCAGGTAGACCAGCCAATGCGGCGGCACTGACTGTAACAGTTCGGTTCCCTTTTTCGAAAAGGCTGTCATTAAAATTATTGGTAACGGCATCAGCATTGCCAACGCAGGTCTCGGTGGTAGTTTACTGAAGTCGGCAAAGAACCCGTTATAAGACAGAACAGAAAGAAAACCGGTCCATAAAACTATTAGCAAAGTTGCGCCAACAAGTATTTTTTGCCTGTGGTTCCTTTCCCATCCTGCCTTTTTTAAGGCGGCACGCAGACCCGTTAAGATCAGTATTATGCAGATCAAGGTAAGCAATGGCCATAGAAAACCAGGGGTTGAGAAATTACTTTTCATGTCATAAAATTTAATTGTGCTTTGATTTTATTATTGCAGCACAAAGAAAGCTCAGTCAATCATCCGGGCTCTTAGCAAATGACAAGAAATAAAATGAAGGTTACTTTTTAGAATACTCTTTGCGAATACGGCTCAACGAAGTGTCAGTAATGCCAAGGTAGGAAGCAATATGTTTCAATGCAGCATGCTGAAATATCTCGGGGTTGCTTTTTAATAAAGTATCATAGCGCTGCTCTGCCGTCTCGGTGATCATTGAAAGCATCCTTATTTTGAGTGAAGAAAACCCTTTCACCAAAACAGAACGTCCGAAATCACGGAACTCATGCATTGAATGAAAAAGATTATTCAGTTGCTCATAAGTAATAAACCATCCGTCGCAATCGACTATCGCCTGGAAATTTTCTTTTGATAAACTCCGGTTGAAAAAAGAAGACACCTCGAATACTACCTGGCAGCTTGAATAAAAATTAGTAGTAACATCATTGCCTTCCGTATCATAAGCAAAGGCTCGAATAAAACCATTTTCCAGAAAAAAATATTCATTACAAATTCTTCCCTCTTTGTAAAGGAATTCATTTCTCTTTATTTCCTTCGGGGAAAATGTATTGGCGATCTCTTCCGCAGTTTTTCGCGAAACAAGATTCGAACTATTCAGAAACTGAATTAGTCTTTGGCTGCTCATTTATCCGACAAATTAAAGAATACCTTCCGTTTGAAACCTGCTAATTTCCAGGCTCTGATGTTGGGCTGACCGGCTGCTCTTTCTCCGGCGGCGGTAAACCATTGCCATTTTCTTCGTGCAGTACATCATGGATATACTGCACTTTGAGCCTGTCATACAAAGAATGACGATCAACCAGCAATGAAACAAGGCTTGCTATCATCCCGGCCGCCATCAGGTGAAAGATCACACTGTGCCTGTCGGTCATCTCGAGTACAAGTATTGCGCAAGTAAAAGGAGATCGTGTTACACCAGTCAGGAAAGCAACCATCCCAGCTAATATGATAATGTTGGAATCGGCTTCTGATAAATGGAGGAGGCCCGACATAAATGATCCAATGCTCGCACCGCAACCAAGGGATGGAGCAAAAACACCACCAGATGCACCTGTTGTAAAAGACAAGATCGGTCCTGCAATTCTCATCAGCGGTGTTTGAATCGAAGAATACTTATCCGGACTAAATAATGTATTCGTCATCATTGCTTTTCCCGAACCAAGAACTGAAGTATCAAAAATAAAAGCAAGTGACACGATGATCAATGCGCAGACAACAACATATACTATATGCTGCCATTTGAACCTGAATGAAGACTTCCATTGGATTAACAGCAGGATAATTCTAGCCGTTGCGCTGCCTAGTAAACCCGCAATGATTGCAACAACCATTACCCATAAAAAAATATAACTGGAAAGGCCGCTGATATTCGGATAACCGAGATATAAATAAGGGCCTAACAACGCCTGCGCAGTCAAACCGGCAATAATGATCGCTGTGAAAAGAGCTGTTTTAAAATAACTAATATGCGTCTTTGTTAATTCTTCTACGGCAAACACAATTCCTCCAAGTGGAGTATTAAATGCGGCGGCTAGCCCGGCAGCCGCACCTGTCATGATCATATTTTTTTTGGATATTTTCGGCCACCAGGAAGGCAACCATTGATTGACGATTCGAAAAACAGATCCTGCGATCTGGATGGTCGGACCTTCTCTCCCAATCACTCCTCCCCCAAATATCATCACAAGGCTCGACAGCATTTTAAAAAAAATAACACGGATGCTAAGTAGTCTACTTACTTTATTGACGTATTTCGGAGTCGCTAGTTCTATGGAAGCCATCACCTGCGGAATCCCGCTGCCGCGGGAATAGGGAGAAAATTTAACGACCAGCCACCAGGATACCACAAAACATAGAGGAGTAATTATAAACAACCACCAATCGTGGTTACGCAGAATGTAAGCGGTTCCGTTTTCCGCATACACGAACAACTTTGCATATAAAACGGCAATAAGACCCGTGATCAATGATGCAACCCAGAAAGGTATAGCCTGTAAAAAATTAGTCTTAAGCCGCTCATTCCCGACGTTATCTAGCAAATCTTTGACCTTTCGTCTCAAAAGCCTGAATATTCTCATCTACAAAATTTAGTCTGAGTACCAGAGATAAAATAGAATTGCAAAGATAAAGGCTACCGATAAGAAGACCTATGAAGAAAATATTAGAAAGCATGCCATGTAAGAGGGAACATATACCCGATAAAATAGTAGCTGGTCTTTTTAATCGTTTATTAATCTTGTGATGCAGTTTAATCAGAAAGGACAATGCTCTTTTTCCATAGTAATGCTGCTCCATATACCCCAGCGCTGTCACCAAGTAACGGCTTACAGATAGGTGTGGTCAGCTTACCATTATTAAATACATATTTCTTAATTCTTTCGTATCCTTCGGTGTATAATGCGTCAATATTTCCAACTCCTCCACCGATGACGAACAGGTCAGGATCAATAATATTTACAAGAACGGAAATCGCCTTTCCATAATTTTCCAGTAGTCTTTCTACAGTTCCAGTTGCATGCTTATCTTCTCCGGCTGCATGTAATTTTAAAATATCGTGAAGTTTGAGGCGCTTTCCTGATTTACCGAAATAAAATTCTTCTAACGCCGGCCCTGAGATCACTTTTTCAACGCACCCTTTTTTACCGCAATAACAATCGACCCCATTTTCTTCCAGCACATTATGTCCCCACTCTCCTCCTAATCCATGGCGCCCTTCTATGATCTCACCATTTACAACCAAACCGCCTCCCACTCCTGTTCCCATGATAACGCCAAAAACAACTTTAGCTTCCGGGTATTTTTTTCCGGCACCCATTAGCGTCTCAGCAAGAGCAAAACAATTTGCATCATTGGCAAGCTTTACCGGGATGCCCAATGTTTTTTGCAGATCAACCTGCATCGGCTGACCATTCATGCAAACCGTGTTGCAATTCTTCATGGTTAGTGTCTCTGGTTCTAATACACCTGGTGTGGCAAAACCGATTTTCTGAGGTCTTTCATTCATCTCCCCCGAAACTTCTTCTACCAATTTCTGAACTTGCACAAGTATATGCGAGTACCCTTTATCAGCTTCTGTTGGCAAACGCTTCCGGGTAAGTAAATCCAAATTGGAATCAAGAACTGCACATTCAATTTTTGTTCCGCCAAGATCTATTCCCCATAATTTCATAACCGGTCATTTTATTTTTCAAACAATAGTATTAATCTCTCACAAATTTCTTTTCAAGGTCTTCCAGCGATATGCCTTTTGTCTCCGGCACTTTTGTCAATACCCAAACAAGTTGAAGTACCATCATAAAAGCAAGGAATGCAAAAATGGGCCATGGGTTTTCTTTGAATATGCCATTATCCTTATCCAAAAAAACGGGCGTTATCAACGTGATGATAGCAGCAAATACCCAATGTGTGCTTGCTCCGAAGGATTGGCCTCTCGCTCTTATTTTATTTGGAAAAATCTCCGCAATAAATACCCAGATCACTGCTCCCTGCCCGATGGCATGGGATGCAATGAACATTAACAGGAATGAAAGTAAGAAGCCTGAGTTGGCTGAAGTTTTAAAAGCATAGGCAACCAATGTAAGACTTATAATGTATCCTACGGAGCCAAGTATCAATAGCGTTTTTCTTCCCAACCGGTCAATCAGGTATAAACCGACGAATGTAAAGGCCAGGTTCGTGCCGCCAATAAAAATCGAATTTTTCAAAGAATCAAGGGATGCAAGACCCGCTCTTTGCATGATCTCCGGCGCATAGTATAAAATAAAATTGATGCCCGACCATTGATTAAAAAAAGCAATAAAGAATGCAAGCCACAAAATGGTTTTGTATTTACGGTTGAAAAAACCTGAGCCATGACCGACAACCGTTTCGTGCTGTATGCTCTTCTTTACCGATTCAATTATTTCATCTGCGTTGACAACACCAATTCGTTGAAATATTTTTTTAGCGGTTACCAGGTCATTCTTTTTCGCGATCAGCCACCTTGGACTTTCAGGAATGGTCATCACCATTAATGTGTAGATCAACGACGGCACTGCCATAACGCCTAGCATCCAGCGCCAGTCATTGGCTCCCCCGACTCCTTTTAAAAAATAATTGGAAAGAAATGCTACCAGTATTCCGAATACGATATTGAATTGATACATCGCAACCAGCCTGCCTCTTGTCGCGGCCGTTGAAATTTCGGAAACATAAGCCGGGGCCGCAACGGATGATACACCGATACCCAAACCTCCAATAAAACGAAAGAATGAAAAAGTATATGGATCCGGCGCCAATGCAGATCCTATCGCAGATATGCTGAAGAAAATTCCAACCCACAACAAAATTTTTTTTCGTCCATATTTATCCGTTAGCATTCCACCGAAGATCGCGCCAACGACAGTGCCCCACAATGCCATTGACATAATAAATAAGCCGTGAAACCACGGGGAAATATCACTAGTGTGCCATATTGCTTTAATAGGTTGATTGGCTCCCGAAATAACAACAGTGTCAAATCCAAAAATAAATCCCGCCAGCGCAGCAATCAATGAAATAGTGAACAGGTTACCGGAGCCCGCGACCCGGGCTTTGACTGAAGCATCGTCATTTTTTATTTGCATATAAAATTTTTAGACCTTATACAGACGCCCCGCAAGTCAGCACTGTCAAATATAAACCTATGCATTTTTTAAAGTGATTAAAATAAAAAGAGATTTTTGGTCATAAGGCCTTTCGGGACCACCGCAGGGCCCGATCTATTAACTATTTATGATGGAACCGCTCCTGTGAAAAACAGGTTTCTGATTTCCGGAAGTGTAGTCTAAATATTGCGCTGTGACTCTGTTCTAATTTTTTGAAAATACCATGTCCCTGTCAATGGATGAACACCTCTATGCAGTATGCACTTCATTAAGAAAATCGTTCAGCGTCTTACCGGTTGGCAGTTGCAGTTTTTTCCTCAAACGATACCTGCTGATCTCCACTCCTCTTTTGGAAATGTTCATTAACTGCGCAATTTCTTTTGACGCCAGTTTTAACTGAAGATAGGTACATACTTTCAAATCGGTGCTCGTCAGGTTCGGAAATTTTGTTTTAAGCTTTTTAATAAAATCGTTGTTGATCTCATCAAAATGCGCGGCAAACTGCTCCCAGTTGGAATTATTCTTTTCAATTTCATTCACCAGTTGAATAGCACGTTGAACGTCATGGTTACCGCCCGTTTTTTTATGCAGCCGCTGTAGCTCATCTTTCACTTTTGTCAACGCATCGCTTCTTTCGACAAGGTGCATACTGACGTCGGCCAGTTCTTTATTTTTGTAGACCATTTCATTGATAAGCTTTTCATTCTGCAACTGGATGATTTCTTTTTCATTTTTTTCCATTTCCAACTGGTGGATGTATTTTAACCGCTTTTGTTCTTCCTCAAATCGCAATTGCTGGCGATTGAATTTTCGCTTCTGTGATTTATAAACTAAATAAATAAGCGCCAGGCCAAGCGCCATATAAAAAAGATAAGCCCATACCGTTTCATACCACGCGGGGTTGATTACGAAACTGTAACTGACGGCTTCTGATTCATTACCAAAGTTATCATACGCTTTTGCCACAAACGTATAGCGCCCTTTTGGTAAATTGGTATATTCCTTCTCTGTTTTCGACGAAGGAGCAGACCAATCTTTTTCATATCCTTTTAGCTGGTAACGATATTCAATATTACTTTGCAAGCCGAATACAGGCGAACTGAATTCGAAATGAAATGAATTATTACTGTTAGAAAAATGTAAAACCTCATTGCTAATTGAAGTATGCGATGAGTCATTATCCCTGTCAAAGTATCCTCCAAAGATCAGGCTATCGGATTTACCGGACATCTTCACCTGCGTAAGCAGGATGTCGGGTTTCACATTGGCAACGATATACTTTTTATAATTCAGATGTATGATGCCCGTATTGGAAGCAATGAATATATTTTCTTTGTCATAAGGATAAATGTTTTCAAATCCGGAAAGGATCTTACCGGTCAGTTCGGGAAAATAAATGACCTTGGGATCATCCTTTCCCTTTTCAAAACTCACGACGCCGATCTTTTTACCGGAACAAAACCATACATTGCCATCAGCATCTTCATTCAAATACTGGATGACAGCGCTTCCAAAAATTTTATACAACATCGGTGATTGGATAAATCTTTTTTTCGCATCATCAAATTCATAGATCCCTTTTTCAGTTGCAAACACTACCCGGTTTCTCACCCGAAATACATTATTGCGCAACGTTGAAGGAAGCCCATCTTTTTCGGTAAACAGTTCGTAATTGAATGATCGTCCATCGGGAGAAAGTATTATTTTGTATACACCACGATACGGGTGAGAAGCCCATATGGCATTATTGTTATCAATGGTCAAAAAACGAAGCGATTCATTCATCCCTTTGATCTCTCCCTGGCTTTCGAATTTATCGTTCTCAAACAGGAGCAGGCTAAGGCCGGCATACGTCCCGGTCAATATTTTTTTTGAAGGATAGATTGAGGAAGTCGGCAAAAAAATCCAGGCTCCCGCATCCGCAGTTAATTGGATCATTTCGTTTTTTCTTATCCAAAAACTGCCATTGTGATGACCAAGTAATAACTGATCATTTACTTCATCCAATCTCCAGGCCTGCCCGCCGCTTTTTTCCAACTCAGTAAAATCGGCTTTGGAAAAACTAAGATCTTTTGCCGTACCTGACAAGGATGCCATATAAACTCCATTTGAGGTGGCAACATATAATTGTTCCTGATATACGCGGGCAGAATAGCCCGATACTTCATCAGGTTTTCCTGGTTTGATGTATTTGATAGCAGAGTTATACGCGATAAAACTGATTCCGTTGTCAAGGCCTACCCATAAATTATGATCCTTATCGAGAAATACAGACAGCACATTATTATTCTGCAGACCTTCCGGCCTTGCGATCTGTTGCACGATCTCACCAGATGCATTAATGATCATACAGCCTTTGGAGGTGGTACCAGCGACAAACTCTGTTTTGTTAATTTGCTCGAAACAATAAATATGATTTTTATCAAAACTATTATCGGCACCCGTGATCATCTTCCTGAAAAGTCCATTATGAAAAATATATACGCCGTCAAGAAGCGTCCCCACAACCAGGCTATCATTGTCAAGTGCAACCAATCCGGTGATCTCAAATTTTGGCGCCGCTGATTCTTCATTCAAAGGCACCCACTTATTATTAATATATTCAAACAGGCCTCTTTTCTTATCCTGTGCAATGAGTCGGTCGCCGCTTTTTTTCAGGATCTGCCAACCGTTCTCTGCGGTGTAGACACGTATAGCATCGCCTTTATACTCATAAATGCGATCCCATGTTCTAAAGAAAACCGATTGCTTAAAGACCTCTATCTCCCAAACATCGGTAAATGTGCTGTATTGTTCAGGTATCAGATTTTTTAGGGAAGTATATTGTAAAACACCCTGCTGATCGGGAGCAAAATATCCCATTTCATCCTGGCCTCCGGCGTATATCCTGTTGTCATCAATCGCTATGGATCGAAGAATGGTCTTATTTGGTTGCGGATATATTTTCCAATAACTACCATCATAAGTAAGAAGTCCTTCATTATTGGCAAAGTACATCCGGCCTGTTTCGTCCTGCCTGATATCCCATGTCTGGCTGCCTCCCTGGAAAATTCCGCTGTTATAATTGTTGATCTGAGGTAACCCGATAGTATTCTGGGTCTGACCGTGAAGAAATAAACTTAGTAAAGCAATCGTAGAAAGAAACTCTTTCATGTAACAAATATAATTATTAGCATGATGTAGTAATGATGTATTTTAAATGAATTAACAATCAACAGTTTAAGTATTTCTGATGTATTTTTGATGTGTAGGTTAAGATGCCGTTTTTAATTCTACAAGCTTAATTTTACATTGCCTATATAAATTTTCGCTCAAACTAACTAAACGTCTTGCGTATGAAAAAATTCTGTAAGGGGATATTGCTCCCCTCATTGCTGCTTTTATCTACACTCAGCTGGGCACAAAACAAAACAATCACAGGGAAAATCATCGGTGAAAACAATGTTCCTCTATCAGGAGCATCTGTTACTGTCAAAAATTCAACGATCGGTACAATCACTAAGGAAAATGGAGAATTTACCCTGTCCATACCGGAATCTGCAAAGACCCTGGTAGTTACATCGGTTGGTTATAGTCCAAAAGAAGTGTCAATCGTTGGCAACACTTTTTCAGTGTCACTTGAAAAATCAACTTTATCAAATTTGGATGAAGTAGTGGTTGTCGGTTATGGGACGCAAAGGAAAAGCGTAATAACCGGTTCCATTTCAAGTGTGAAAGCCCGCGATCTTGAAAACATTCCAAACGGCCGCATCGAACAAGCGTTGCAGGGACGTGTATCGGGAGTTACGATCATGCAGAATTCAGGTCAACCCGGTTCTGCATCAACTATTCGCATAAGAGGCATCACCACATTTGGCGGTGGTAACAATCCATTATGGGTTGTAGATGGAGTTGTGGTAGATGCGGGGGGCATTGGTTATCTCAACCAGTCCGACATTGAATCAATTGAGGTTTTGAAAGATGCTGCTTCGGCTGCTATTTATGGTACACGTGCGGCCACCGGTGTGATCCTCGTGACCACGAAAAAAGGAAGAGCAGGAAAGATCAGCGTCAATTACAACGGCTACTACGGTGTATCAGCGCCGGCTAAAGTGCTGGATCTCCTCAACGCAACTCAATATGCTTTGTTGCTGAATGAGCGGTCAGTTGCTGGTGGCGGGAACGTTTTGTTTCCCGACGTAACATCACTAGGTGTAGGAACTGACTGGCAAAAAGCGATATTCAATTACAGTGCAAAAAGATATTTGCATGAAGTGAGCATGAGCGGTGGAAGTGAAAGATCAACTTTTTATTTATCTGTTGGCATCCAGGATCAGCAAGGTATTGTGAGCACAGAAATATCTAATTATAATAAAAAGAATATACGCTTAAACTCCACGCATAAGATATCTGATGTTTTCACTTTTGGCCAAACATTGGGATACACCCATCAGAAATCTATCGGTCTTGGAAATACAAATAGTGAGTATGGCGGTCCTTTAAGTTCTGCTATTAATCTTGATCCAATTACACCTTTAGTTGTAACAGATCCGCTGGTAGCTAATGCTGCGCCTTACAGCGTGAACCCGGTTTTCAGAGATGCCAATGGCAATCCTTACGGTATCTCATCGATCGTTGGCCAGGAAATGACCAACCCCGTTGCTTACATTCAAACAAGACTTGGTAATTATGCATGGTCTGATGATTTTGTAGGAAATGTTTACCTGGAAGCAGCGGTCACTAAACATCTAAAGGTTCGCTCTACGATGGGTGCTAAGAAAGCATTTTGGGGAAATATTGGATTTACTCCTGTGTTTTATCTGAATGCCACGAATAGCACGAGTCAGAACAGTTATGGTAAAGGTGAGAACAGAGTTTTTAATTGGAATATTGAAAATACAATTACCTATACTCAAACTTTTGGTGATCATAACGTGACAGTATTATTGGGACAAGGCAGTTATGTTGAAAACATTGGCGGAGGCACAGGCCTTACCCTTTTCAATCTGCCCATTACCAGCTATAAGGATGCATCATTCGGTTTTGATATTCCACAGACAAGCCGGACATCAAGCGCTTATGATATGGTCGAGCACAAACTTTCTTCTTTGTTTGGCCGCGTCAACTATAGCTACCAGGACAAATATCTTTTTACAGGTATTGTTCGTCGTGACGGTTCATCCCGCTTTGGTTTCAATAATAAATTCGGTGTGTTCCCGTCTTTCTCAGTGGGCTGGAACGTTAACAAAGAAAATTTCTGGACAAATAATAACGTGATCAGGTCATTAAAGATAAGAGGTGGTTATGGTGTTGTGGGTAATGATGCGCTGGCTGATTTCAGATATTTAGCGACAGTTGGTGGTGGATATAATTATGCGATCGGTAATACAGGTGCAGTGACAACAGGTTATTCTCCCAGGACGCTGGACAATCCTGATCTTCGCTGGGAAGAAACAGCTTCTACAGACATAGGCTTTGATGCGCAATTATTCTCCTCCTTGAATTTATCCGCTAATTATTTTAAGAAAAAAACTTCAGGTATACTTCGCCCGGTCAACATTCCCGGTTATGTAGGTGTTCCTGAACTTCCGTGGGATAATATAGCCGATATGGAAAATACAGGCGTAGAAGTAGAATTAGGTTATCACAAACGATTTGGCGATCTTAATCTTTCTGCAAATGGCAATATCGCTTATCTCAAAAACACGGTAACTTATGTAGCCGCAGATGCAAATTTTATCGGGGGTGAGGCCGGCTTCCAATCAATGGGTAATGTAACCAGGATACAAGTTGGTCAATCTTACAATGCTTTTTATGGTTTCAAAACAAATGGCATCTTCCAGAATGAAGCTGAGATCGCTAATTATAAAAATGGAACCGGTGGATTGGTGCAGCCAAATGCTCGCCCTGGCGATTTCCGCTGGCAGGATACAGATGGCGATGGAGTTATAACTGAAGCAGATAAAACTTTTCTTGGAAGTAACATACCGAAATATACTTTTGGTTTAACAGTCAGTCTCGACTATAAAGGTTTCGATTTCCTCCTTTTTGCACAAGGTGCCATGGGTAATAAAATATTCCAGGGACTGCGTCGCCTTGACATTGGTAATTCAAATTATCCTGCCAAAGCACTGGGACGCTGGACTGGTGAAGGCACTTCAAATGATTATCCCAGACTTACCAGCACAGATCCCAACGGAAACTTTGGCAACATGTCTGATTTTTATTTGGAGAAAGGAGACTATGCAAGGTTGAAAGTTGTTCAGCTCGGATACACGTTGCCGAATAAATGGTTTGGAAGGATCGGTTTGTCAAAATTCCGGGTTTATGTTACCGCTGAAAACCTGCTTACACTGACGGATTATACAGGTTATGATCCTGAAGTAGGCGGTGGAGTATTTGGCATTGACAAAGGTCAGTATCCGCAGGCCCGTTCATTCCTTGGCGGTATTCAACTTCAATTCTAATTCATTAAACTAAATGTTATGAAACATACTCGAATTAATATCACATTACTTACGATCACGATGATCTTGTTTCTTTCATCGTGCAAAAAAGATTTTGTAACGATACAACCGAAAGGACAATTTCTTTCGCAGAATTATTATTCAAATAAAGACCAGGCGTATGGCGCTTTGGTTGGTATATATGATGTGCTGCGCAAAAATGCCGGTGGCTTTGAAAATATGATCACAATGATGAATGCCGGTTCTGATGACAATTATGCCGGTGGTGGTGGCGCTACCGATGGCGCCGGTATCCAGGGCTTTTCCAATTATACATTAAATGCCAACATAATTCCCGGCAGTTTTTGGAACGATCATTACCAGGGCATTTTCAGAGCTAATCTTTTGCTGGCAAGATTGCCTGACATTGATATGGATGCCGCACTGAAGAGCAGGTTTGTTGCAGAATCAAAGGCATTGCGTGCAATTTATTATTTCAATTTAGTAAGGATGTTCAAAAACATTCCCCTGCTGCTCGAACCATTGACAACGGCCAACATGTACGAGGTAACGCAAGCGCCGCCCGCAGATATATATACTCAAATGGAAAAAGACCTCAATGAAGCGATACCGAATTTACCAACGAGTGTCGTACCGGCAACGGAAGCTGGACGAATGACAAAAGGTGCAGCACAAGCCATGCTTGGTAAAGTATATCTCTATGACAATAAAAAAACAGAAGCTGCCGCGCAACTTGCACAAGTAAATGGTACGCCCGGTCAAACAAGTCAGTATGGTTACAGGCTGCTGAACAATTTTGCCGATCTGTGGGTATTCACCAATAAATTCAATTCGGAATCTATCCTTGAATGTCTTCATACAAATGCTTCCAATGCTGACTGGGGATTCTGGGGAAGCGGTGCCGATGAAGGAAATTCCGTGAACCAAATGGTGGGTCCAAGAAGTTATTCAAGACCTGCCGGATCTACAGCGCCGGATATTCCATCCGGATGGAGCTTCAATGTTTGGACGCAGGATTTTTACGATGCCATTAAAACCGATCCTCGTTTTGCTGCGACCGTTTTTGATATGAAAGCATTAAAAGCTGCCGGCCAGGCTGACTATATCGAAGGATATATGAATACAGGTTATTTTCTCAACAAATTTATTCCAAGAAGATCTGATGTGCGTCCGGGTGGCGGAGCATTGGAATTGAACTTCCAGCAAAATGATTATATCATCCGGTTGGCAGATACTTACTTATTGGAAGCCGAAGCATTGAATGCTACCGGTACAAGAGCACAGGCGTTGCTTGATGCTGTCCGTGCAAGAGTTGGTCTTCCTTCTGTTCCGGTTTCAATGGCTGCCATCAAAGCCGAACGCAGACTTGAACTTGCCGGCGAAGGTCATCGTTTCTTTGACCTGGTTCGTTGGGGAGATGCGGCAGCCAAATTAGGAAGCAGGGGTTTTGTTGCAGGTAAAAATGAAATATTCCCCATTCCGACACGCGAATTACAGGGAACAAAATTGGTTCAGAATCCGCAGTATTAAACTAACAACAATCTAACTACAATGAAGAAAATAACTATAATACTAGGGCTGGGGATCTTGCTGACGGGCATGATCGGGTGCAAAAAAAATGGCATTGATGATGACCTCTCTTTTTTGAACTCCGCCTCTACCGCCAACAACGGCAAAATATTCGATATAAGCAATGATAATTCAGGTAATGTAAAAATTACGCCAACAGGTGAAGGAGCTTCTTCTTACGTTGTAAATTATGGTCACGGAACTGGCGCCTCAGCATCAGCAACCGTAATGCCTGGATTCAGCACCACTCATTCATACCCGGAAGGCACGTATACTGTCACCATAGTTTCGAAAAGTGTCTCTGGCACCGAATCATCAGCAACGTATCCATTGCAAGTAACATACAGGGCACCTGAAAATATCCAGGTCACGCTGACACAAAACATTCATAATTTAAAAGTAAAAGCGACAGCCTTGTATGCGGCTTCCTATCTTGTTTATTTTGGTGATGTGGCAAATGAGGTGGGTACTCCGCTTGCTACCAGTGCCGAAGTGCAACATAATTACGCTGCAGCAGGTGTTTATAATGTAAAAGTAGTCGCATTGAGCGGCGGCGCTGCAACTTCTCAAAGTACTACACCTGTAACAATCTACGATGCATTTGGATTACCGATCACGTTTGACCTCACGACTATCGATTATTTTTTCGGAACGTTTGGTGGCGGTCAGCAATTTGCAACAGTTGCCAATCCCAATTCGTCCGGGTTGAACACAACGGCAAAGGTGGGTAAGTTCACCCGAGGTTTTGAAAGCTGGAGCGGAACCTACAGCCCGTTGAATACTCCGATCGACATGGCAGTGGGTAAAAAAATAAAAGTGCTGGCCTATAATCCCGATCCTGCACTCATCGGTAAAAAGTTGAATGTGGAACTTGAAGCGGGTTCCTCAATTCCCAATGGAGTTGCCGTTCTTAAAACAGCGTTTACTACATCAGGTGCATGGGAAGAACTGGTGTTTGATTTCGGAACGATTGCTGCGATACCAAATACAGAAAAGTTCAGCCAGCTTGTTTTACGATTTAATGATTCAGTGGATGGCGCAGGCGCTGTTATTTATGTTGACAATTTCAGACTAACTAACTAAAACTTTATTATATGATACGTAATATAAAATTTTATTCAGTCGCAATTGTTGTGTTACTCGCTGTCGGCAGTTGCAAAAAGAAAGAGTATCGAATGGGAGATCTTATTGCCCCCGCCAATGTTGTTATTAACACAGTCATCGTTGGCCAGGATGGTTCTCATCCGAACGGAGATGGCTCGGGCGATGTGAAATTTACTTTAACTGGTGATCATGTTCTTTCTTACAAAATTGACTATGATGCATCCGATGGCATCAGCCTCGACTTTCTTGCCGACGGAAAAGTAACTAAGAAATATACTAAAATAGGATTGAATACTTACAGGATAACGGTTGTGGCCTATGGCGCAGGCGCTACTGCAACCACTGTTACCAAAGACATACAGGTAAGAAGTGATTTTACACCAGATCCTTCTATTGTTACCAATCTCACCGGGACTGGTTCTAAAACCTGGGTAGTGAATAAAGATATACCCGGGCATTTTGGAGTCGGTCCATGGAGCCCCACTTCTGTGACTCCGGAATGGTGGGCAGCAGCTCCAAACGAAAAGGTAGCTTGTTGTAATTGTTTCTATACAGCAACTTTTACATTCACGAAAGTGCCGGCAAGTGGTACCTACACGCTAACGGTTGCAAGTCCCGACGGCGCATTTACTAAAACAGGTTCATTAGCAGGTGGACTTCCTGGAATTCCGGCCTCTGGTCCTGAAGCATGTTACAGTTATGGCGGGGGAAGTTCTTCGTTTTCGTTTGTTCCATCGGGCTCAGGAGTGGCCGCATCAGCGCCTTCAACTAAAACGGCGATCCTGTTGACAGGCAGTAATACATATATCGGTTACGGTGCGCAATTAAAAGAATACGAAATACTGGCCATTACCGCCACGAGCATGTATTTGAGAGTACAGGGTACCGAAACAGGTAATGCGTGGTATTTGAGATTGAAAGCGATTTAAAGGCTACAAGGTCGAATAGTTTCATATCAAGCGTAGCAGTTAGTTAAGCAAGCAGTAAGCACGGGGTAGCAATACCCTGTGCTTCAATTAACATGACTGCATCTGCTTTTCAAAAAATTTCAATGTGAAATTGATCAATAACGATCAGAAATAAAATGAACGAGCATGTTAAATCGAATAAATCCTAACATTATAGTATTGGCTGCGTTCAGTGTCATGTTGCTTTCTTGTAAAAAGAAAGGAAGCGATGCTCCTGCCCCTGTAGTCCCTGTCATAAAGATAGAAGATGCGTCGCAAACAAGAAGCACTACCGCTTCCGTAATGCATTTTAATCTGACCTTAAATAAATCAACTACTGTCCCGGTATCTGTTGACTATACATTAATTGACGGTTCAGCTACTGCTCCCAGGGACTATACAGCGGCTTCCGGAACCATAACTATCCCTGCTAACCAGGTTCAAACGCAAATTGATGTACAGATCAAAGCTGATCCAACCGATACACGCCAGAATAATCTTGAGTTTACAGTACAGATAAGCAATGCAAAGGCTTGTGCAATTGGTGTGCCCTCTGCAACAGGAACTATCATAACAGAAAATGGTTCCAATTTGTCGACAGACAATACGGGGTACAGCACACCGATGTCATATCCCGGGTATACACTTGCATGGCATGATGAATTCTCCACTGCATCATTAGATATGAGCGCCTGGAACCAGGAATCAGGCAATGGCACGGGAGGTTGGGGAAACAATGAACTCGAATTTTACACCACCAGTACAAAAAATACTTTTATCTCAAATGGCAATTTGATAATAGAAGCTCGTAAGGAAGCTATGGGAGGTTTTAATTATACTTCCGGCAGAATGACGACCCAAGAATAAAAAGACATTCACATTCGGAAGAATTGACATGAGGGCTAAACTTCCTGTTGGCAAAGGCATCTGGCCGGCGCTTTGGATGCTGGGCACTAATATAACCGGTGTTGGCTGGCCTGCATGCGGAGAAATAGACATCATGGAACTGATCGGAACCTATCCGGGTCGTGTATATAGCACGATGCACTGGAAGCCGGTAACAGGAACCAACACCTCAAAGGGTGGAGAATATAATTTGCCGTCCGGTGATTTTTCCCAGCAGTTTCATGTATTCAGCATTATCTGGACCCAGGATACTATTAAGTCTCTTGTAGATGATCAATTGTTTCTCACAACAACAAAAACAGATGTTGGTGCTGCTAACTATCCTTTTAATGCACCGCAATTTTTCATTTTTAATGTTGCAGTAGGAGGCAATTGGCCGGGTTCACCTGACGCCAACACAGCATTTCCTCAGCGGATGTTTGTAGATTATGTAAGGATCTTTCAATGAAACGTTCTCACTAATAAAACCCGAAACATTTATTGATGTTTCAAAAAATATATTTTTATGCGTTTTGTTTATTTACCGGTCATAGCTCTTTTTTTCGTCTCCTGTTTTAGTTCACCTAAAAAAGAAGATTCAGAAAGCTGGAAACTTTCATGGAGCGAGGAGTTCAACTACAATGGTTTGCCGGATAGTACTAAATGGGATTACGAGGTCGGCGGACATGGATGGGGTAACAACGAATTGCAGTATTATACCCATGCGAATATTAATAATGTCGAAGTTAACAATGGCTCATTAAAGATAAAAGCGCTTCACGAAAAAATGGCCGACAGGGAATATACCTCGGCACGGTTAGTTACAAAAGGCAAAGAGCAATTCACTTATGGCAAAATAGAGATCAGGGCAAAACTTCCGGAAGGTCGCGGCCTGTGGCCTGCATTATGGATGCTGGGTACGAATATCGGGAAAGTGGATTGGCCTGATTGTGGTGAAATAGATATCATGGAACACGTCGGGTTTGATAAAGATTCTGTGTTTGGTACCGTTCACACGAAGGCCTATAATCACATAAAGGGGACACAAAAAGTAAAAAAGACCTTTATCGCCAATCCCTACAACGAGTATCATCTCTATTCAATTGAATGGACACCTGAACACATGGATTTTTTCCTGGACAATAAACTATACAATCATGTGGAGAACGAACATAAGACCTCAGCAGAATGGCCTTTTGATTCACCCTTTTACTTAATACTTAATATAGCTGTAGGGGGTAACCTTGGAGGAAAAAAAGGAATTGATGAAAATGTGTTTCCGGCTGTCATGGAAATAGATTATATCCGGGCATATCAACAAGCTAAATTATAAAACGATCATTTTTAAAAATCAATATGAAAAAAAACAAAAGCCTGGTATTTCACATTAAACAAATTTTATTGACGGGGATATCAGGTACAGTTTTATTCACAGGTTGCACGCAAAATAATGACGGCTCAGGTAATCCTCCTGTTAATCCGCCACCGGCGACGAATGAAGTTGATTTCTGGTTGACAAAATCTGATGAAACGGTAAAACTTCAGAAGCAAACAAACATACTTGCCTTTGGAACGCCGGTTAATCAGTATTCCAGCATTGAAGTTGACGAAACCAGCACCTACCAAACCATTGATGGCTTTGGGTATACGCTTACAGGCGGAAGCGCCGAAGTGATCAATTCATTAATTACTTCAAAAAAACAGGAACTGCTTCAGGAATTATTTGGCTCTGCTGCAAATTCTATAAGTGTGAGTTACCTGCGGATAAGCATCGGGGCTTCGGACCTGAATGCTGCACCATTCTCTTATGATGATATGCCGACGAGTCAGACAGATGTTAATCTTAACAACTTTAGTCTTGCTCCGGATATGGCCAACGTCGTACCATTGGTGAAAGAAATTTTAATAATCAATCCGGCTATTAAAATACTTGGCAGCCCCTGGTCGCCACCTGTCTGGATGAAAGATAACAACAGTTTTGTCGGTGGCAGTTTGCAAACACAGTATTACTCTGTCTACGCACAATATTTTGTCAAGTACATCCAGGCAATGAAGGCGCAGGGTATTACCATTGATGCCATCACGCCACAAAATGAACCATTGTATGGTGGCAATAACCCAAGTATGCTGATGTCTGCGGCACAGCAAGCTGATTTTATCAAAAATCATTTGGGTCCGGCATTTCAAGCTGCAAACCTTTCAACAAAAATTATCGTTTATGATCACAACTGTGACAGGCCCGACTATCCCATTTCAATTTTAAATGATCCGGCTGCCAAAGTTTTTGTCAATGGCTCGGCCTTTCATTTATATGGCGGCGACATCGGTGCGTTGTCCAATGTGCGAAGTGCGCATCCTGATAAGGCTTTATATTTTACGGAACAGTATACTTCATCAACCGGCTCCTTCGCTGGTGACCTTAAATGGCATTTAAAGAATGTGATCATCGGGTCAATGCGCAACTGGAGCCGCAATGCGCTGGAGTGGAACCTGGCAAATGACGCTTCTTTCGGGCCACACACAACCGGTGGCTGCGACGTTTGTAAGGGAGCTATTACCATTGAAACGAACAGTGTCTTCACGCGGAACGTTTCTTATTACATTGTTGCACATGCCTCTAAATTTGTGCCCCCGGGTTCTCAAAGAATAACCAGCAACACGACTGGTAATCTCAATAATGTCGCTTTTAAAAGACCCGATGGGAAAAAGGTCCTGGTGGTGGAAAATGACGGAACCGGTTCTGAAATATTCAACATCAAATACAATGGCAAGTGGGTCGTTGTTTCCCTGGAAGGTGGATCAGTGGGAACATTTATCTGGTAAAATATATCTACTCATAATAAACCATTTGTTTTTTGGGTTAGCTCTTTTGAGCAGGTAGTAAGTCGAAAAAAATAAACCCCGCCATTCATGTCAGCAGGTTTTTGCATTTCATTGCATTCTTCCTTCAGAGGTCCCGAGCGGATTCGAACCGCTGTAGCAGCTTTTGCAGAGCTGAGCCTAGCCACTCGGCCACAGGACCTTTTACATTTAAGATTTCAGATTTAAAATTTTAGATTTGAATCTTAAAGCGGGGCAAATATACATTTTTTCGCTCCATTCTTTTACTAAAGAAACTGAAATCATGAGCCGTATAGCAGAATCGGAACTGATCATTAATTCACGTGGCGCAGTCTATCATCTTGACCTGAAACCAGATGAAATTGCGGGCACCGTGATTACCGTAGGCGATCCCGACCGCGTTAAGGAGATCAGTAAACATTTTGATTCAATAGAAGTAAAAGCAAAACATCGTGAATTCATTACGCATACTGGCCTTGTCGGAAAGAAAAGATTGACTGTATTGTCTTCAGGTATTGGCCCGGATAATATTGATATTGTCATGAATGAGCTGGACGCACTAGCAAATATTGACCTTGAAACAAGACAGATAAAAAATAAACTCACTTCGCTCAATATTATCCGCATCGGCACTTCAGGTTCTCTGCAGGCTGATGTACCCGTGGATAGTTTTGTTGCATCTACTCATGGACTCGGTATTGACAACCTGCTTAATTTTTACAGGCATGAACAAAATGAAGAAGAAAAACAATTGCTCCATTCATTTGTCACCCATACGCAGATGCATGGTCAGATGAGTTATCCTTATGTGAGCGGCGCCGCCGTCTCCCTGATAAAAAACTTTGTCAATGGATTTCACCAGGGTATTACGGTGACGTGTCCCGGTTTTTATGGTCCACAAGGAAGAGTTTTGCGATTAGGTGTCCGAAATCCTGATCTCATAAACAGGCTGACTGATTTTCGTTTTGGTCAGCATCGTATCACTAACTTTGAAATGGAAACGTCAGCGATCTACGGTCTTGGAAAATTAATGGGACATAATTGTCTTGCCATAAACGCAATTGTAGCTAACAGGATAAAAAAAGATTTTTCAAAAGACGGTAAAGCCACAGTTGAAAACCTGATCATTAAATTCATGGAGATATTTTCTGAAAGCTTATGATGGTACAATTTCACAAATTCCAGGGCACAGGCAATGATTTCATTATATTGGATAACAGGAAGCATGAATATTCTTCTTTGCGCTCCGACCAGATACGCCGTTTATGCGACAGGCGCTTTGGCATCGGCGCTGATGGGTTGATGATACTGAGCGAAAAGGCGGGTTATGATTTTGAAATGAAATATTATAATTCCGACGGAAGGGAAGGCAGCATGTGCGGCAATGGCGGAAGATGTATGATCAAGTTTGCTTATAACCTGGGTATTCATCGCAGCGATTATAAATTCTGGGCGGCTGGTGGCGATTATGAAGCAGAGATTGACATGGATGGCAACGTCTCGCTGAAAATGAAAAATGTAGATAAGATCACAAAAAGTCATGGCGATTTTATTTTAAATACAGGCTCTCCGCATTATGTAAAATTGGTGCAGGATGTCATGGAAGAGGACGTTTACAAAAAAGGACGGGATATCCGTTACAGCAAAGATTTTGAAGAAGAAGGCATCAATGTGAATTTTGTAGAGCAGGCCGGAGAAAATGAGATCATTGTACGCACCTATGAAAGGGGCGTAGAAGATGAAACTTATTCCTGCGGCACCGGTGTCACTGCGTCAGCACTGGTTTGCTATCATAATGAAAACGGGTTTAATGAAGTGGGAGTAAAGACGCTTGGTGGTACTCTTTCCGTAGAATTCGATCGCCTGGATGATGAACGATATGAAAATATCTGGCTCAGTGGTCCCGCCGAAAAAGTATTTGATGGAAAGGTAGACGTGAAGTAAGTATCCTTTCATTTGCCGCATAAATCATAACTTTATTATTCCCAATCTTCCGACTTCCGACTTCCGACTTCCGACTTCCGACTTCCGACTTCCGACTTCCGACTTCCGACTTCCGACTTCCGACTTCCGACTTCTCACTTATCTTTGATTGACTTTACAAAAAACATTTAATGTCTCGTTTTAATCTCAGGGTTTACGGAGTTCTCATTAACGAAAAAAAGCAGGTCCTGGTAAGTGATGAATATATCCGCGGCAATTATTACACAAAATTTCCGGGTGGCGGATTAGAGTTTGGTGAAGGCACAAGGGATTGCCTCGTACGTGAATTTATGGAAGAAATGAATCTTAAGGTTGAGACCGGTGAACATATTTATACCACTGACTATTTCCAGATGTCGGCTTTCAATCCTGAACACCAGATCATCTCTATTTATTATTATGCAATGGCTTTGGAAGAAATTAAAGTGCCACTTAGAGATAAGCTATTTGATTTTGATGACGAGCAATTAGCTATTTACCGTCAAAAAAATGAGATAGAAACTTTTCGTTTTGTTGACTGGGAAAATTTTTCTGAAGAAAACGTAACGCTTCCTCTAGATAAGATCGTTGCTGGGATGGTAAAGCAAAAAAACTATTAACCTGCTGCAGGTATATTCTTAAATCCATCGTCCTCCTGCCCCATTGCCGCCTTTTTCATTTTCGCTGCTGTTTCATGTCCAACATACCGCTCAATTCTTTTTTCTACAAAATAAATAACGGGAGTAAGTACAAGCGCCATAGTGAATTTGTAAGCATAGTTCATGATACCAATACCAAGTATTAACTGCCAACTGAAAATTCCACCGAAAGCGATAAATAAAACAACGTAGCTGTCAACCAACTGGGAAACCAGCGTAGAACCTGTTGCCCTTAACCACAAATGTTTATCACCGGTAACCTTTTTTATTTTATGAAAAATGGATACATCAATGACCTGGCTTACCAAAAAGGCGACAATACTCCCCACTATGATCCGCATATTTTGTCCGAAGATCGCCGAAAAAGAAGTTTGAATATTTTTAACCCCTTGCGTGCTGCTGCTGCCAAGCCATACATCTGCAGGCGGAATGCGGATGGCAAGAAAATACATCAGGAAAGCATATGCTATCAATACAACAGCCGTAAAAGAGATCCGCCGCACTACTTTTGGCCCATAGTATTCGTTCACAATATCAGTGATCACAAACTCCAGCGGCCAAAGTAATACACCACATGTCAAGGTAAATGACAACCCGCTTTCTCCAAACAAAGTAAAATTTACAGGGTGAGCGCCGAAGATTTTCTCTAAAGAAAAAAGCTTGGTACCAATGGCCTCTGCGATAAGGGCATTACAGCAGAAGAAAGCAGTAATACCAAGCAAAAGCTTTGTGGGCTTATCTTTGATGATAGTATGGATCATTGAAATAAAAAATATAAACGATCAAAATCAATAAGAAAAAAATATTGGCTGTGACCAGCCACAACGGGACATACACTCCAAGTTTTCTTTTCACGATAAGCACTCCGGCATAGCAAAGGTTAACGATTGGCACCACGATAAGACCGATAAAATAACCGATTATAATAATTGTAGATGAGATGGCTTCATCGCCCGTCCAGTTTTTTATCAGTAACGAAATGGACAGGAGAAAGAAAATGCCACAGATAAATGCTATTCGCGATAAAAATAAAAGCCAGCGCATAAGCCATAAATTTATTAACTATTTGTAATATTAATAGAATGAATAATTTTCTAAGCGTAGTATGGTATAAAATACTGCCCCCGGAATATGGCGGGCAAAAAGGAATTGCTGGTTTTAACTATCACCTGGGAAAGAAAGCACCACTCACGTGCCTTTGTTCCCATACTAATTTACCCGATGAAGATATTTCATACAAAGTTCTAAATACCTTACCTGTTTCCCGTTTCCAGTTCTGGAATCCTTTTGTCAGGAAAAAAATTCTTTCCCTCATCCGCCGGCAATCATTCACTCATATCATCATTGAGCATCCGTGGCATGGCTGGCTTGGGAAACATAAGCATGAAGCTGGCTTTAAATTTATTGTCCATGCTCATAATATCGAATTTCTCCGCATGAAAGCAAGAGGGAAACCTTGGTGGACTTTGGCAAAAGGAGTCGAGCGAAAAGCTTTTGAAATGGCCGACACGATTCTTTTTAAAACAGAAACAGATAGATCAACCGCAATAAGGGTTTTCAATATCTCTGCGGATAAATGCATTATTGTTCCTTATGGTATCAAAGAAACAGAACAACCGGTAATAAATATTGAAACAAAAGAAAAGCTCAAAAGAGAATATAATATCTCGCCTGGTAAAAAGCTTCTTTTGTTTGCCGGTTCTTTGAATTACGAACCTAATTTGGACGCCATTGAAATCATATTGCAAAAAATTGTTCCTCACTTAGAAAAAAAGGGGTTCCAATTCCATCTTTTTATTTGCGGAGCATTGTCCGAAAAAAGAAAATCGCGACTTAATGCCTTTGCCAATGTAACAGCAACCGGTTTTGTTAGCTCTATGAAAGATCATCTGCAATCAGCGGACGTATTTATCAATCCGGTTATAATCGGCTCAGGTGTTCAAACTAAAAATATTGAAGCGATCGCCAATGGTTGCAATGTCGTTGCAACAGATTTTGCAGCCACAGGTTTGCCCGAATATCTCGTCAATAAAAAAGTATTCGTTTCGGGGAATAATGATTGGGAACAATTTGCGGATAATATCATTGCCGCTTCCTCTCAACCAAAGGCTGTACCTCAACAATTTTATGAGGGATATAACTGGCAAAATATAATTGACAGGCTATTACTTCAGCTATAGGGGGAAGAATAATTCCAAGTCGTAAAAAACCTTTATTTTGCCCATTAAATCATTCTTCATGAAGGCCATCAACTGGAAAAAGGTCCTGCCCCATATAATCGCTGTCGTGATATTCATTGTTATTGCTGCTTTTTTCTGCAGACCAGCGTTGGAGGGAAAGACGCTTTACCAGCATGACATCATCCAGTATGATGGCGCCAGCAAAGACATTTCTGATTATAACGCAAAGCATGGTGAGCCTCCCTTATGGACCAATGGAATGTTCAGTGGTATGCCCACTTACCAGATATGGATGCCGGGTAATAATCAACTGCCGCATATTGTAAACAACATATTGACATTAGGTTTGCCACAACCCATGCAGTTCTTTTTTCTTGCCTGTATTTTATTTTATTTTTTGTCGCAGGTAGCAAGAGTGAATCCGTATATCGGCATATTCGGTTCATTGGCATTCGCTTATTCCACTTTTAACCCGGTTATGGTTTCCGCGGGCCATGTCACGCAAATGTGGGTGGTGGCTTATATGCCGGCCATGTTGGCTTCATTAATGCTTATCTATCGAAAAAAATATCTTGATCGGGTCGGGCTTACTGGCATTATTTACAGCCACACAGATCGGGCTTAATCATTTACAGGTATCGTACTATTTATTTATTATACTCGCCATTTATACTATTGCCTGCGTCATCCGCTGGGTCAAGAATAAAGAATATTCTCATTTGGTAAAATCGCTTGCATTCACTGCTGTTGCTGCATTGATAGGTGTTATGGTAAATGCCGTCACATTACTTACTACTTACGAGTATTCCAAAGAAACGATACGCGGCGGTTCTTTATCATTAAAAGATTCGACCGAAGCAAATGGAACAGGGCTGACCAAAGAATATGCCTTTCAATACAGTTATAAGCCGATGGAAACATTTACTGTTATGTTTCCCCGAATTTATGGCGGCAGTGATGGTATCAGGGAGATCGGGGAAGATTCAAAAATAAACCAGGCATTGTCGGAAATGCCACAACAGCTAAGGCAGCAAGTCATGGAATCACGAATGTTAAACATGACTGGTTACTGGGGAGGCCTTGCAGGCACTTCAGGCCCGCCTTACTTTGGAGCTATTGTTTGCTTTCTTTTTATTGCCTTTCTTTTTTTCATAAAAGGTGATACCAAATGGTGGATCGCGGCTGTTAGTGCTTTTGCTATCCTCTTATCATGGGGCAAATTTTTTCCTGAATTCAATTATTTTGTGTTCGATCACATGCCACTGTATAATAAGTTCAGAGCGCCGTCCATGAGTCTCGTGGTGCTTGAATTGCTTTGGCCATTTGCAGCGATCCTGGCGCTGCAGCAAGTGATCACTAATGTAAATGATCCTGACACATGGAAAAAATTGAAAAGAGCTGGAATTGTAACGGCGGGTGTTATTGTTATTATGTTGATGGCGTACTTATCTTTCAACTATACAGATGAAGGCGCAAAACAGCTCAAGGAGCAAATAGCAAATCAACAGGATAATGTGCGTGAGCCTGTAATGAATGCCATCAAAGCTCTGTCAGAAGACCGGAAGGCGGTTTTTCTCAAAGATATTTTTAAGGCGATATTGATCATCGGTATTTTCTTCGGCATCCTTTCTCTTTATGTAAGAAAAAAAATAAAAAAGGAGGCGTGGGTCTTAGCCGCGGCTATTCTTTTAGTGTTGATCGATCTTTTACCTGTTGATGACCTGTATCTTAATAAAACACCCTACGGAGAGGATGCTTACAAAGAACCGGAGGAAAGTAAACAAGAATTAATGATGGGGAAAGCTGACCAGCAGATATTAAAAGATACCGGCTGGTATCGGGTATTGAATCTTTCTGTCTCTCCTTTCCAGGATGCTACCACATCTTATTTTCATAATTCGATCGGCGGATATCATGCAGCGAAAATTGGTCGCTACCAGGATCTATGGGAGAATAAGGTCTCGCAGGAACTTGGATTGATAAGAAATGATACATTAGCCCAGATGGGATTTGGCCTGAGTCAAACGGCATATACCGGCTTAAATATGCTGAATACAAAGTACATCATTGGTTCAAATCCACCGGCAATTTCGAATCAGCAACCTTTTGTAATTACAAATCCAAATGCACTTGGTCCCTGCTGGTTTGTAAAAGAAGTTCACTTTGCTAATGACCTTCGTGCCGAGATGAATGACCTCAATGGTTTGGACGCTTCACAAACAGCCATTGTACCGGCAAGCGAAAAAGATAGGGTGAAACAACCGGTTTATGATTCAACGGCGAAGATCGAAAAGATCAACAACGGCGATAACCACAATATTCTTACCTACAAATCAAATGCGCAATCTATTCAGTTTGCAGTCTTCAGCGAGGTATATTATTCTGAGGGATGGAATGTTTATGTGGATGGCAAAAAGACCGAATATGTAAAGACGGATTATACATTAAGGGGAATGAATGTGCCCGCAGGTAACCACAGCATAGAATTTAAGTTCGAACCGCCGTCTTATAAAAAAGGCAGGAAGTTCACAATGGTCGGGCAGATACTGGTGTTGCTTTTATTAGCAGGAGGAATTTTTATGGAAGTAAGAAGGAGAAAAAATAAATAAGTGCAACAATCGTTAACCGTCTTTTTGAATCTCAGCGGCTCCCGGATATTATTTTTTAAAAATTCTCCAGTATAAATTTTTTAAAAGAACTATTGAGCTCTCCGGATTGCGGAGGTCTATGATTTTCCGATGCTTTACTGCATCCTTTAATTGCTGCCAGTAAAGTTCTTTGTGCTTTTCCATGATATAGTCAACAATGGCTTCCCGCTGTGGCTCAGACTGGGTCAGCAACATAGACTTTTCAGTTAACCGGTAATTCAATAAAAATTCTTTCAGCACATGCACTTTCCAACCCGCCGCAGTTAACCGGATCCAGAATTCCCAGTCTTCATAACCGGTTTTCATTTGTTCATCATAGCCGCCCACTTTTTCCCAGCATTCTTTTCGAAACATGGCGCTGGCACAACTTTCCTGGCGATATAAAAAATTTTTCAGGTCGCCGCCGAGCGGTTTCCACTTATTTTTTCTTAATCCAAAACTTTTTAAATAACAGGTAATCGCACCGACAGAATGATCGTTTTGAAGGACCGTAACCCCTTTTTCAACAAAACTTCTTTCAAACTTATCATCAGCATCCAGTGTAACGATGATCTGCCCTTTTGCATTGCTTATTCCGTAGTTTCGGGCAGAAGACAAATGGCCGTTTTCCTTGTGTAAAACTGTAATAGCCGGGTCACTGAAAGTCCGGAGTTTTTGAATAGTAGCTTCATCATCGGAGCCATCATTGACTATAATAATTTCTATATCTGTAAAAGTCTGCTCCCTGGCGGACGAAACAGAATCGTCAAGATATTGCCCGTCATTATAGCAAGGGATGATGACACTTACCAGTGGCATGGTCTTTTTTTGTTATTTTGCAAACTAAGGCAAAAAACAGATACAGCCATCAAAAGTCTCATTATTGAAACCACTCAGTTTTATTATCATAACCTATAACCGTCCCGATGATGCGCTGGAATTGCTGCAAAACATCGCCGGACTGGATGAAGCGTCAATTTTATTGCAAGAGATCATATTGGTGAATAACCGTTCTTCAACCAGTTATACCAAAGTAGAAAACTATATTAACTCGCAACCGACTCTTCCTTTTAAATACATAGAATCTCCTGAAAATCTTGGTGTGGCCAAAGGCCGAAACTTTGCTCTTCGTTTTGCTACCGCTCCCATTCTTATACTTTTAGATGATGATTCTGTTTTACAGAATAAAGATGCGTTGAAGCGAACATTACTTGCTTTTGAACAAAAACCTTCCGGCTACCCGGACATTAACAGGGACACAGCAATTGTTTCCTTCAAGGTTTTATATTTCGATACCCTGGAAATGCAAAAGAATGGTCTGCCGCATAAAAAATACAATAAATACAAAGACAAACATTCTTTTTATACTTACTATTATGCAGGCGGGGCGCATGCCATCAAAAGGGAGGTATTAGAGCAGATTGGTTACTACCCCGAAGATTTTTTTTACGGCATGGAAGAATATGATCTTGGCTATCGCATTGTTGACAAAGGCTACGCCATACAATATAATGACAGTATCGTCATGCTCCACAAGGAGTCTCCACTGGGAAGAAAACCCACCAGTGAAAAACTGAAAATGATGTGGGTCAATAAATCAAAAGTAGCCTGGAGATATTTGCCGAAGGTTTACTTTTACAGTACAGCATTTCTTTGGTCATTTCAGTACCTGCGGATAACAGGTTTTAACCTGAAACACTATTTTCGTGCATGGAAAACAATTATTACTATTCACAAAACAGAACAACGCAATAAAATTTCGAAGGCCGCCATATCCTATTTAAGAAAAGTAGAAGCCAGGTTGTATTATTAACTTTTTTATTACCAATGAAATTTACTGAGAAAATAGTGCCGCAGCCGATCATTGATCTTTATAAACAATACAAGAATCTTTATGCTGCAGATCAAACGAGGAAGAAATGGGAATTAGCCGGTAAGCCTCTTCCTCCCCCACACGTCATCAAGCAACAGGCAATACGATATTATCAAAAAAGATCAGGATATAGTATACTTGTAGAGACCGGAACTTACAAAGGTGATATGATATTTGCCCAAATGGATTCATTTGAGAAAATATATTCCATCGAATTAAGCAAAGCTTTATTTGAAAAAGCAAAGAAAAGATTTCAAAAATATGATAAGGTCCGGTTACTGCTAGGCAATAGCGGAGAAGTCATAACGAAAGTGTTAAAAGAGCTGAAAGAGCCAGCGATCTTTTGGCTGGACGGGCACTATTCGGGAGGGATAACGGCGACAACAGAAAAATACTCTCCGGTCAGTGAAGAGCTGGAAGCGATAATGGCAAATAATCAATCACACATCATCCTTATTGATGATGCCCGCGGTTTTAAAGGGGAACATGGCTATCCTACCATCGAAGAGCTGAGAGAAGTAAACACTAAACATTTTCCAAACTATCATTTTTCTGTTGATGAGGACATCATACGGATGGTTCCGGAAAAATTCAGTTGATCGACGGTTCCTTTCATAACAATTGGGGAATTATGAGGTTAGTCACCCTTGTATCTTGTTGTATATTGATAAACTCCTTGTGCGATTTGAATGCACAGTCGTATAGTTCTGTCCATTACGATACAAAAGACGGCCTGCCCAGTGAGACCGTTTATGATATTTCGCAGGATAAGGATGGTTTTATATGGTTTGCCACGGAGAACGGGTTAAGTCGTTTTGACGGAAAGAATTTTAAAACATTTACTACTAAAGATGGTTTGCCGGATAATTCGATACTGAAAGTCCATGGTGATAACACCGGCCGTGTTTACTTCACACCTTTCACACATAGCCTGTACTATTATGAGAATGACAGTTTTTATAAGTTTCCTATTCCCGAGAAGTATAAAATAGATATGTCGGATGTCTCAACGTTTGCAAATAAAAAAGACAAAATTATCTTAACTGGCATCAAACACAGTTACATATTAGAAAACGGCAGCTTGATTTCCTTCGAAGACAAGTATGAAAAAAACAACAGACTATTATATTCGACGGCGTATATGACACGTTGATAATTGCGAGTTCAACCGATAGTCTATTATTATATTCCCGATTCGGGAAATATAAGCGCTTTTGAATATCCCTGACAAGTGAAAAGAAATACCGTATTCGATATGAAAGTGCGAAGAGTACTCATTAATTTTTCAGAAAACATAAACTCACATCCCGGGGGAATACTATCACGATGATCTACTTTATATGAACATTGAATGATTCACTAAATATCTTTAGTACATCAACAGGTAATTTGATCTATAAAATTAAAGTTGAAAAATTCAGTGCGGCATTTATAGATAATGAAAACAATCTGTGGATCTCAACTCTTGGAGATGGTGTATATAGACTCCCCTCTTTTGGATTCAGAAATATTGATTTTGAAGGGAAAAACGAAATTTTTTCCATCTTAAGCTTTGATTAGCAGCTTTTATGCGGAACTGATTTCAGCAAGATATACTCTATTCCTTTTAATTCTCAATTTCATTATTCTTTTATAGATCTCTCAAAATTTATTGTCTCCTCGGAGAATCCAGTATCTCACTTTACGAAAAGAAACAGAATATATGTTCTACGATCCAAAGAACAGTCTCTTTATATCGGAACGGATGCATTCTTGCTGAAAAAAAAAGGATCATCTGAACCCATCTTCAGAAACATTTTTCCAATAAAAGACATAGATGTGACGGGATAAAGACCTGCTTATTTGCACCGGGCGTAATGTGTTGCTATTGAATGAAAACAACTTGCTCATAAAAGATACACTGTTGAAACAAAGGTCAACCTGTGGGATTATTTACCATGATGACTATTATATAGGGACACTTGGAGGGCTTATCAAAATAAATTCGACGACCAAAGTAATTACGAACTGTATTGAATCGTTAGCTGCCTTCAGGGGTCGGATCATTACGCTACAACGAGGGATAAATGATGATCTCTGGATTGCCACCAGCGGTTCTGGCCTGGTTCACTTTAAAGACGACAAAATATTACAAACATTCAGAGAAGAAAATGGATTGACCAGTGACATCTGTACCAGCCTTTTTATAGATAGCAATCTTATCTGGCTGGGAACAAATAATGGTCTTAACAGGATTGAAAGCGGGAGAAAAAGCAACGGTTATACGGTTTACATCAGCCAATGGCCTGGGTGCTGATTTTATTAATGCTGTATTAGCAACAGACAGCAACGTCTATGTGGGTACGGCAGCAGGCCTTACTATTTTTAATAAAAATATTCTTACAGAAAAATCGGTATGCATATTTCATGTTCTGCAGGTATCAGAAAACAGCAGGCAACTAAAAACAACAGCATCTATTCATTCCCTCATAATGCGCTAAACATTCAAATTGATTTCACGGCTATTTCATTCAAATCAGCCGGTGATATAACTTACTATTATCAATTGGAAGGATTTGGATGAAGACTGGAATACAACGACTGCCAATTTTGTCAATTTCCCCACTCTGCAGCCCGGCAATTATACCTTAAATCTAAAAGCAGTCAATAAGTTTGGAGTGGAAAGTGAAACTAAAACAATACAGATCGAAATCCGGCCGCCCTGGTGGCAAACATGGTATTTCAGAATAATCGCTATAATAGCTATCGGGCTTCTTGCCCTAATCATATATCGCTACAATATCCGAAATATCAGGCGAAAGGAAGAAGCAAAAAGAGAAAATGAAATCAGGTTTGCCGGACTTGAACAAAAAGCGCTGCAGGCACAAATGAATCCGCACTTTATTTTTAATTCTCTTAATTCAATACAGACTTTCATTCTGAATCTTGATGCTGAAGGGGCCAATAAATATCTCACCAATTTTGCCAGCCTGATCCGGCAAACACTGGAAAATTCCATGCACCCGCTGATCAGCTCTCGCCAGTGAATTAAAATATATTGAAACTTACCTGGGGCTGGAAAAACTACGTTTTAGGGATAAATTTGAATATCAAATCCACGTGGAGAAAAGCATTGATCAAAACAATACTTTATTACCTGGAATGTTGCTTCAACCTTATATAGAAAATTCAATTCGTCATGGAATCCAGCATCGCAAAGACAATGAAGGCTTGATTTTACTGACGATCACCAGTACCCCTGATAATTGTATTTTATATTCTATAAAAGATAATGGTGTGGGCCGCAAAAAAGCAGAAGAACTAAAATCTTCCCGCCATATTGAATACCAGTCGAGAGGAACGTCTATTAATGAAAAAAGGATCTTTGCAATAAATAGCCAGTTTAACACAAATATCCGGGTGAATATTGAAGACGTAAGTGATGAAAAAGGAATAGTTACAGGGACATCCGTAACAATTACTGATTCCTCCTCTTCATAAACAATGATTTATGATCAAGGCAATAATTATTGATGATGAACCGGGAAATATTGATGTCCTTAAAAAGATGGTCACGGATTTCTGTGACGACATTGAAATATCAGGTACAGCAAATTCTGTTGATGAAGGGATAAAAGTGATAAAAGAAAAAAAACCAGACCTTATTTTTCTTGATATAGAGATGCCGGGAAAAAACGCTTTTGACCTGATCGATCATTTAACCCCTGTCGGGTTTGAGATCATATTCGTGACGGCCTTTGAACATTATGCACTCAAAGCATTTCGCTACAGTGCGATCGATTATCTGTTGAAGCCAATAAATATCGCTGAACTTCGCGACGCAATTGATAAAGGAAGGAATGCGTATAAAAGAAAGGAATTTTCAGGATAGGCTTAGTAATTTTTTTAATATTGAAACAAAAAAAGAGACAAAGATTGCCATCCAATTAAAAGATGGCTATAGTTTTGTCAACTTCAATGATATAGTATGTTGCTCGGCTGATGGAATGTACACAGTTATCTTTCTCGTCAATGGTAATAAACTGTTGTCAAGCAATAACCTGAAACATTTTTCGGAATTGCTTCCTGAAGATATATTTTGCCGGATCCACAGCGCCCACCTGATCAATCTCCAACATACTGTGAGCTATTCCAAGGGGAGAGGTGGCTTCCTCCTGATGGTCAACAATATGAAACTGGAAGTCTCCCAGCGTAAACGCGACGAACTCTTAAGGCGTTTCAAAAAATAGGTTTCGGACAATAACTGGATCGCATCCCTGAAAAGCCTTATAAGTCTGTGTGCAGAAAAACGCCGCTTTTACTCACTTAAAGTCAATAGCTGCTCACTTATAAAGTTCTTTCAAAAATTGGAATTCTGTTCCATCAATTATGCTATTTTCATATCAGCCATTAACCATCACCTTTGACCATTACAGCCTTATCCTCTTTTCTTTCTATCAAAACCGGAACAGAAAATCCAATATAAATTTTCTTTTATTGCTGCCCATTGTTTAAATTTGGATTCCTCTCCTACGTTATACCCTTCTTTTTCTCAGAAATAGACTTAAAATGTATAGCCTTTGTCGTCTGCCTAAATTACCGTACATGCAGTTTCCAACTTCGTGTGCAATATTCCTTGTCTCTTGCTTTTTAGTAACGTTTCCGCCCAAAAGCTGATCAACACAACCGGTACGACCATCTCTGACAATAAGTTTATCATAGAGTATTCTGTCGGTGAAATTTCAATAACAACTTTAACGGAAATGGCCAATGCCAGTTATGTCACGCAGGGATTGTTGCAACCAAATATTAAAATAATAAACCCTGAGTGCGCTATTGTCAATGATACGATCAATTGTTTTCCTAACCCGGTTGAAAAAATACTCAGCGTTGTCGGAAGATTAGACTGGATAACCAGCTACCGTGTTTATGCTGCGGATGGCAAACTGGTTCGGGTGGCCAATTTTGTCAATAACCAAATAAACATGTATAATCTTCCCGGGGGAGCTTATTTTATCAAACTCTATCCCGGATGTAACGATAAATTCAGAGTACTTAAAGTAATAAAGCAATGAAAAAAATAGTCATTTGTATAACGACCTTCCTGATTATTGCAGCTGTTTCGGCCCAGGTGCCTCAGGCATTGAACTACCAGGCTGTTGCTCGTAATTCATTAGGGCAGATCGTGCCTTCACAAAATATCGGCGTTCGTTTTACTATAATGGATGCCACTGGTAACATTACCTATTACCAGGAAACGCATAATACCACTACAAATAGTTTTGGTTTGTTTACGCTGGCTATCGGAAAAGGTGTTGCAGTAAGCGGAGCTATGGCTCCCATTGATTGGTCAACAGGAGGTGATAAATATCTGAAAGTGGAAATAGCTCCGCAGGGAGGAACTACTTATAGCATACAAGGAACAACTCAATTACTGAGCGTTCCTTATGCATTGTATGCTGAAAAAACAAAATTGGTAGGCGGCAATGCTATTAGTATCACAAACGGGAATACGATCAATGCAAATTACCAGGCGGGAAACGCGATAACCATAACTGGCAATACCATCGCTGGTAATTACCAGGCCGGGACAGGCATAAACATTACAGGCAATGTTATTTCATCAACCGCAGTATTGAATGCATGGTTATTGAATGGGAATGCGGGAACAACTTCTTCAAACTTTATCGGTACAACAGACAATCAGCCTTTTCGGATTCGCACAAACAATATTCAAAGAATCACCATAAACGAGGGAACGGTTGCTTCAGGCGGAAATGCTGCAACTGTTTTCTTCTCTGATTTCGCAAATATCTCTACGGCACCGGTACAACTGCAAATTTATGGTAAGGATATACCCGGAGTCGCCAATCCGCTTTCGATACATGGCTCTGTTGCGGGTATGACATGGGCTCCGCAAGGGGGTGGCAATAATACGCTAGGACGACTGGTGAGATTAACGCAATTTCCAACTTCATCGTCAACCAATGGCTTATTCTTCGATTTTGGAATAGATCAAGGTGGCTCTTATTATATGACCAACCAAGGCTTAAGCTCTCAGGGCCCCGTATTTCCAAAAAAAATGTTTACTCTCAGTTCGCAGGATTTCGTCGGGATAAATTTTAACTGGGGAGAAAACCCAACTGCCAATTTCCACACAAAAGGAACTCTTAGATTCGAAGGGATGAATATCAATAATACTCTGACAAGAATTCTTGCAACCGATGCGAACGGCAATGTGGCAACCAGGGATGCAAGCACGCTTTTAGGTAATGACTGGGCGTTGCTTGGAAATGGCGGCACTTCTGCAATAAACTTTGTAGGAACCACCGACGATCAACGACTCTATTTCAGAACAAACAATAAGATGAGAATGTTTCTGGAAAAGTCAACTGTAAGTTCAGGTTCAGATGTAGCACTACTTTCTTTATCCGATGAAGCGGGGTCAGCAACAAACCCGGCCCAATTATCAATATGGGGAAGGGAGATCGTAGGCGTAACTGCGAATATGCTTATTGCTAATAATGTGGTTGGACAAACGTGGGGAACGGCGATAGGTAATACATTAGGAAGAATGATACGGTTTTCGCAAATGACGTCGCCCTCATTTGCCCAGAGTCATTTTTATGATTTGGGGATAAGCCAGGATTCATCTTTCTATATCAGCGATCATTGGTTTCAGAATGGTGGACCAAATATTCCGAAAAAAATGATCACTATATCACCCCAAAACCTGGTAGGGATTAATCTGAATAACTCAGAAAAACCCACTGCCAATTTTCATACAAAAGGAACTTTGCGATTTGAAGGCGTGAATTCCAATAACGCTTTAATCAGGATCCTTGCCATGGATGCAAATGGAAATGTAGCCGCTAGGGATGCCAGCTCGTTTGGAGGCGGGTTTTGGGTTGCCGACGCCAATGGAATTCATAATTCCAATACTGGTCATGTTGGAATTGGCGGTTTGTCAAGCAATGCCATCGGTTTAAATATAGAGATGTTGGATAACAGAACCGATGGAGAACCCATAGCAAGGTTTGCGTCAAATGATACATGGCAAACAAACCTGCTGATGCATAACACGTCAAATAACGCATCTTATCATATAGTGGTGGGTGGCACCAGCAATATCCAGCCCACTTATGGTGTCGGCGCAGGGGGATTCGGTATAGTAAACGTCAGCAATGGTTCAACCATACCTTTAATAATTACATCCGATAATAAAGTGGGGATCGGCAATTCTCTCGGAGGCACAAATAATTTACCGAAATCCAGGTTGCATGTTCAAAGCGGGGATGTTTATATTGACCAGATCGGATCCGGGGTCATTATGAAATCACCAAATGGTCAATGCTGGAGAATGACTGTAAGTAATGCTGGCGCCGCGGTGTTTACCGCTATATCGTGTCCATAATCAATCGAATTCAGTATGTCCAAATTATGTGATTGACATAGTCCAAAAGTTCCAATCTTTGTTTCGCTAGCTAATGACTTTTTATTTAAAAGGTCATTTTTCGTTTGTAAAGTTCAAAGCCTTTACTTTGCTCCAAATAACGGCAAGGAAATGTATATTCTTTCAGCCACTAAAAGATTTGCAAAAAGTATAATCCGTATTCCAAAAAGAGTTGTCATCTTTTTTTCTTTTCTTGCCCAATGGTTCAGTTTCAGGAGGAAGAATGATAAAAGGTTTTCTCTTAGGCACAGAGACCTTTATCCCTGTTTGAAAGACAAGTTAACAACAACTCCATTTGATCAACATTATACCTATCATCCGGCATGGGCTGCAAGAGTGCTGGCAAAGACACAACCTAAACTGCATATTGACATCTCCTCCATATTAAATTTTAGTGCTATTACATCGGCTTTCATCCCTATCAAATTTTATGATTACAGGCCGGCACATTTGCAGTTGAATAATTTTGAATCAGGGTTTGTCGACATTAAAAAATTGCCTTTTGAAAATAATTCTGTCGAATCCATCTCGTGCATGCATACAATCGAACATATTGGTTTGGGGCGTTACGGTGATGCGCTTGACGTAAAGGGCGACCTGAAAGCCATTGACGAATTGATAAGAGTTACTCAACCAAACGGAACAATTTTATTTGTGACCCCTATCGGTAAACCACGAATCGAGTTCAATGCCCATCGCATTTATAGCTATGAACAGATCGTTGAATACTTCGCTACTTGCGAGCTGGAGGAATTTGCATTAATACCTGATGCAGGCGGTTTAATCATTAATCCCGATCCATCATTGGCCAAAGAACAAAAATATGGTTGCGGATGTTTTTGGTTTAAAAAGAAGATAGGTTGATAATTTTTCCTGATCAAAGTAATTTAAGGCAGAAGACTCATTATCTTTTATTTTTGTTTAAAGTTCACGCATGACCAAAGTAGGAACAACGAATGAATCAGAAAGGGTAAGTTGGATAGAAAAAACATTGAAAAAAATCCCTGAAGGATTAACGATACTCGATGCAGGGGCCGGTGAATTACAATTCAAAAAATTTTGCGGCCACCTGAAATACATCTCGCAGGATTTTGCGCAATATGACGGCAGTGGAAATGTTGGAATGCAAACAGGAACCTGGGATAACACCAGGCTTGATATTGTTTCCGACATTATTTCTATTCCGCTCCCGGATCAATCTGTAGATGCAATTATGTGTACCGAGGTTTTTGAACATATACCCGAACCTGTTTTAGCGATCAGGGAATTCAAACGGTTATTGAAGCCGGGAGGTTATTTACTTATAACCGCACCATTTGCCAGCCTGACACATTTTGCTCCTTATCATTTTGCCAGCGGCTTTAGTCGCTTTTTTTATGAGAAGCATCTTCCTGAAAACGGGTTTACTATTGAAGATTTGAATTTCAACGGTAATTTTTTCGAATACATAGCACAGGAAAATCGCCGCATTCGCAGTGTGGCTTTAAAATATACTGGTAAAAAGATGAATATTTTTCAAAAAGCGATCGTTTATACAAACCTTCTTCTGCTGAACAAATTGGCAAAGAAAGATAAAGGATCTTCAGAACTACTTTGCTTCGGCATTCACGTATTTGCACGCAAGACATGATATTAATGCGTCTCCAGGGAGGTTTGGGCAATCAATTATTTCAATATGGTGCCGCAAAAGCTTTGTCAAGCCTGTTGAATAGACCATTCAAATTAGAAACCATCACTTCGCTTCAAAAAGATAAACAGCGCAAGATCGCTTTGCATGATCTACAAACCAATTTTGAACTGGCTGACAAAAAAGAAATAGAAGAGTTTGTCTATTTCCCAACACTATACAGGCATAAGCCCGGTTTTTTTTCCAGGTTTGGAAAAAATATATATCGCGAACCGCATTTTCATTTTGATAATAATTTTTTCCAGCTTAATGACCCGGTATTTCTTGATGGCTTTTGGCAAAGTCATTTATACTTTAAGGACATTGAAGCAACGATCCGGCAGGATTTTACTGTTAAGCCGGAATTGATCAAAAACGTAATTGAAAAAGGAAAGGAACTCGAAAACAAACCTTCTATCGCCGTGCATATCCGCAGAGGTGATTTCTTAAATCCAAAAATTGCAGCTTATCACGGTATCCTGAATGCACTTTATTTTGAAAAAGCCATCGGGTTGATAAAAGATAAAATTCCCGGCGTCTTTGTTTACTTCTTTTCCGATGATGTCGAATGGGTGAAACAAAATCTTGCTATTGATAAGAACACTGAATTAATTTCTTCATTTACAAAATCGGCAATTGAAGATTTTTACCTGATGACAAAATGCAGGCATAATATTATTGCCAATAGCAGCTTTAGCTGGTGGCCCGCCTGGCTTAATGAAAACCCCGGAAAAATTGTTATAGCACCCCAAAAGTGGTTCGCAAAAACAGATATTAATACAAATGATCTTATCCCGTCCAATTGGATTCGAATATAGGAATTGTGATCACTGATTGCTGGATACTTAGGATTGATTCCGGGTTGCTTCAAGAAAAAACAGATAGGTCTTTCTCAATCCTTCTTTAAGAGACATCTTGTGTTTCCATCCCAGTGAGTGTAGCCGGGAACTATCCATCAGTTTGCGGGGTGTACCATCAGGTTTTGATGAGTCGAATTGAATATCGCCTTTAAATCCTACAACTTCTTTTATTATCAATGCAAGTTCCTTGATCGAAATTTCCTCGCCCGTACCGATATTGACAAATAATTTCTCATCATATTTCTGCATCAGGAACAGGCAAGCATCTGCTACATCATCAGCATACATGAACTCTCTCAAAGGTGATCCCGTCCCCCATAATTCTACAGATGACGCATCCTTTTGCTTTGCTTCATGAAATTTTCTGATCAATGCTGGTATCACATGGGAGTTTTGCAAATGATAATTATCGCCCGGCCCATATAGATTGGTTGGCATTGCCGAAATAAAATTGCATCCATATTGGTCGCGATATGCTTCACACAATTTAATGCCTGCGATCTTTGCTATTGCATAAGGCTCATTGGTAGGTTCAAGCAATCCTGTAAGCAGGTATTCTTCTTTCAATGGTTGCGGCGCCAGTTTGGGATAAATACAGGAGCTTCCAAGAAACAGTAATTTTTTTACGCTATTCAGATATGCAGCATGAATGATATTGGATTCGATAAGCAGGTTATCATATAAAAATTCAGCACGGTAAGTATTGTTAGCGACAATACCTCCTACTTTGGCTGCGGCAAGAAAAACATATTCCGGCTTTTCTTGTTCAAAAAAATCGTTTACAGCCTGCTGGTTACGAAGATCCAACTCAGCAGAACTTCGAATGACAAGATTTGCAAAACCTTCCTTCTCCAGTTTTCTCACTATCGCCGATCCAACCATTCCCCTATGCCCTGCTACAAAAATTTTACTGTTCTTTTCCATTATTCAAATTGTCTTAACGTATGAAAGCCGGAATTTTTAAGGATAATATCTTTCCTGAAAAGTTCGATATCGGCATGCACCATTTCCTTCGCCAGTTCATTCAAGGTATATTTTGGCGACCATCCTAATTTTTGTCTTGCCTTTGTCGCATCACCTTGCAAAATGTCAACTTCTGTAGGACGGTAATAACGTGTATCCACTTCCACGACGATATCACCTCTTACCAAATGAATATCCGGGTCAGCTACTTTTGTAACGATAGCTTTTTCTTTTTCATCTTTGCCTTCAAAGGCTACTTCCACTCCGGCATGCGCAAATGCCATTTTTACAAAATCCCTAACAGATGTGCTGATGCCGGTGGCAACTACAAAATCTTCCGCTTCCTTTTGTTGAAGCATCAGCCAGATCGCTTCCACATAATCTTTGGCATGACCCCAATCACGCTTAGCCGAAAGATTGCCAAGCCACATTTTCTTTTTTAAGCCCAACACTATCTCCGCGACACCTCTTGTTATTTTTCGGGTAACAAAAGTTTCGCCACGCAATGGGCTTTCATGGTTAAATAAAATTCCATTGCAGGCATACATTCCATACGCTTCACGATAATTTACCGTGATCCAATAAGCATATAATTTAGAAACGCCATACGGAGACCGGGGATAAAAAGGTGTATTCTCATTTTGCGGTATTGCCTGCACTTTTCCATATAATTCTGAAGTTGAGGCCTGGTATATTTTTGTCTTTTTTTCCAGGCCGAGAATACGAACTGCTTCCAGTATTCGTAAAGTACCTACCGCATCGGTATTAGCAACATATTCCGGCTCCTCAAAACTTACATGCACATGGCTCATGGCTCCAAGATTATAAATTTCATCGGGTTGAACCTGCTGAATGATTCGGATGATATTGGTAGAATCAGTCAGATCGCCATAGTGCAGTACCATCTTCACATTTTTCTCATGCGGATCCTGGTACAAATGGTCTATGCGCTGCGTATTGATCATGGAAGTGCGACGTTTAATGCCATGAACCTCGTAACCTTTTTCCAGTAAAAACTCCGCGAGATATGCGCCAACCTGCCCGGTAATACCAGTGATAAGGGCTTTCTTCATTTGATTAAAAAATTTGAAGCAAAAGTAACGTTTTAGCAGATGCTACAGTGGGTCACCGGTTACTAGCAACAGGTACCATACAACTTTCACTGATGATCTGGAGAAATCGCTTCATACCCTGGTGTTTTCTTTCATCCAAATGATAACTTAAATGCAGGTTGTAGTATTTTTTCAGGTCGTAAATATCAAAATTTGTCTGCATCAACGATTTCATCAATATGTTCTAGACCAAGCCCGTTCGCTTCATTAAATAATTGGACAAAATCGTCCGGCAAGTTTTTGAGTACTTACCCATGCGGCAAAGACAAAAGGTAAACCTGTAATAGCTCTCCATTCAGAGCCAAGGTCATAAATAAATGTAGATATCCTGCGTTGCTCCAAAGCCCTGTCACCAATAACAAGGCCTGCGGTTGTGCCTTTTATTTCCTTCCGATAGCTTTCATCAGTTGCATGAACAATTTCGGGGTCGATACCCCAGTATTCTTTCATCAGCCATTTTAATAAGGCAACGGAAGAGCGACTCTGGTAATCGAGATAAACTTTTTTTATTTCACTCATCGGCACTTCACTGAATAAACAAACCGAAGCGATCTCGCCTTCGGCGCCAATGCAATAATCTCCGACGATATGATAAGTTGAAAGATCAGGTATAGCAGCAACAGGGATCAGCCCGATGTCAATTTCTTTTCGCTTTAGCATTTCAGCCAGCCTGGCTGGATATGATGCTATTACTTCAATTCTTTCATTGATCGGCGGACGCTCCAGGCCATAAAGAAGCGGTTTTGTATTGAGATAGTTGACAACTCCTACCTTAATCTTCTTCAATTAATTTATTTTTGCGCAGCAAAGGTAAAGGAACAAAATGCTTCTTTAAAATCAAATAATGGAACTTAAACCTCTACCGCTATCTCTCCTATTGACGGCCGCTATCGCAAACAAGTGCAGCACCTCGACGAATATTTTTCTGAATATGCGTTGATGAAATACCGCGTGATGATCGAGATAGAATATCTGTTGTTTCTTCAAAAGAAAAAATTTTTTACCCTTTCTAATAAAACGATCAAACACCTTAAAAAAATTGCTGAAGAGTTTGGACCTGAAGATGCGCAGGAAATAAAACAGATCGAATACAGCACCAATCATGATGTAAAAGCGGTAGAATATTTTATTAAAAATGAATTGGGAAAAACCGGAGGTAAAAATGAAAGAGAGTGGGTTCATTTTGGCCTTACTTCACAGGATATTAATAATACGGCTATCCCCCTGCTTTGGAAACACGCCATCGAATATGAATACCTGCCCTTCTTATTAAACCTGAATACCCAGTTTAAGTTGATGGCAAAGGAATGGAAAGACATCCCGATGCTGGCGCATACGCATGGACAACCTGCCAGCCCTACCACGCTTGGAAAAGAGATCATGGTATTTGCAGAAAGGATACAGAACCAGATCGAACAATTTATCGGCATACCATTCAGTGCTAAATTTGGAGGCGCTACCGGTAATTTCAATGCCCACCATGTTGCATTCCCGAAATCAAACTGGGTAAAGCTGGCCAATGACTTTGTTTCACAACTGGGATTGACACCGACAGCAATTTACAACGCAGATAGAACACTATGATAATCTTGCAGCCCATTTTGATTGTATAAAACGCATCAATAATATCCTGATTGATTTCTGCCGGGATATATGGACATATGTGTCTATGGAATATTTTAAACAAAAAACAAAAAAAGGGGAAGTGGGATCATCGGCCATGCCGCATAAAGTAAATCCTATTGATTTTGAAAATGCAGAAGGTAATCTTGGAATGGCAAATGCTATATTCGAACATCTTTCTTCCAAGCTTCCGGTATCAAGACTGCAAAGAGACCTTACTGATTCCACGGTGTTGCGGAATATAGGTGTTCCATTCGCGCATACTATTATTGCATTAAAGTCAATTGAAAAAGGGTTGGAGAAATTGATTGTAAACAATACAAAGATCTACGATGACCTGGAAAACAACTGGGCGGTTGTCGCAGAGGCCATTCAAACAATTCTTCGCCGGGAAAATTATCCCCAGCCTTACGAAGCATTAAAGGAATTGACAAGAGGTAACAACAAAATTGATAAGAAAACTATCCATAGTTTTATTGATTTATTGAAGATTGATAATAACATAAAAAAAGAGTTGAAAAAGATAACACCCCATAGCTACACCGGAATTCCTTCCGATTTTTAAAAAACAAGCCAGCATTTCAGCACAGTTTTTGTCCTTATTGGTTAAAATTCCCTCTATGTGGAAACTAATAATTCTTTCAGTATTTGCATTAGGCTTATCTGCCTGCGAAAAAGGAAATAGCGACTCTTCTTCTGACGAATTAATTGGCCGTTATAAAGGTTCGTTCAGCAGGACAGCCATGGATACTGTCCAGGTTGAATTATATTTCAAAGCGGACGGCACATTTGAAGGAACGGGCGGGCCATCATATTATCCTGCAATATGCAGTGGCAGCTATGAGCAGAATGGAAACGGTTTAAAGGTAAATGATACCTGTACCTGGACCGCAAACTTCGATTGGACACTCATATTCGATGGCACTTATACTGTCAGTTTCAGCAATGGTGGTAACTCTGTGACGATTTCGAGAATAAACAGGTCTGCCCGGGATGAATACTTGCTGGACAGGATATCAAGATAGCTATCACTTTTGGCGGCGATAAAGGTTCATTTCCTTCCCTTCCTCCATAAAGACTTTTACGAACACAAATCCATTTTTAAGAAGCACGTTCTGTGACGGGAAATTTTCAACATTTGTTATTGCAAATATTTCACAAAGTTTCAAAACGTTAAACGCATATTGCAGGCCCGCCGCCGTGATCTCCGTTGCATACCCCTTACCCCAATGTGCTTTCAGCAAAGCATAACCCAATTGCACATCATCAGACTTTTCAATTGGAATGATCGCAAAGGAGCCAATGAATATATCAGTATTCTTTTCAAACAGCCCCAGGCGAAGAGCGTATTTTTCAGTTTGATATTTCTGAATTATTTCCTCTAAAAAAATTTTCGTTTCTTCTTTATTTTTTACCGGCCGTATATAGCGCATCACATCCTCATCGCTATTGATAAGAAAAAAATCTTCCAGATCATCCATCGTTAAGTATCGTGTATATAAACGGTCTGATTCGATCGGCTTCATACAGCTTCCTTATGTACTTCTGAAGTAAAATGAAATTCTATATCGGGGTTGTTCTTTTGTTCCGTATTTAAGAACCATTCGCTCTGTGCCAGGTAAACGAGGTGACCGTCCTTATCCTCTGCAATATTGGCTTGCTTGAATCGCGTAAAATCAAGAAGCTTTTTCTGATCGTTACTCGTGATCCAGCAAGCTTTGTAAAACGGCAAGTTGTTAAATATAACCGATGCACCGTACTCGTGCAACAGCCGGTACTGGATAACTTCAAACTGCAGCTCACCGACACAACCGATGATCTTTTTATTACCTCCGAATTGAGTAAATAATTGTGCAACTCCTTCATCAGTCAATTGCAGCAAACCCTTTTCCAATTGCTTTGTCTTCATCGGGTCTTTATTCACCACTTCTTTGAATATCTCCGGTGAAAAAGAAGGAATACCTGTGAAGTAAAAATCTTCTCCTTCGGTCAGCGTATCTCCTATTTTGAAATTGCCGGTATCAAATAAACCAACAACATCGCCTGCATACGCATCTTCAATGATGCTTTTGTCCCTCGCCATAAATGAATAAGGGTTGCTGAAGCGAACATCCTTATCTAACCGGACATGGTGAAAATATCTGTTGCGTTCAAACTTACCGGAACAAACTCTGAAGAATGCAATACGGTCACGGTGCTTGGGATCAAGGTTAGCATGTATCTTAAATACAAAGCCACTCAGCTTGTCTTCGTCAACGTTCACTATCCTGGCCGTAGTTTCCCGGCTGCGGGGTGTTGGGGCAATGCGGATAAATGTATCGAGCATTTCCTTTACTCCGAAATTATTGATGGCACTGCCGAAAAAAACAGGCGCCACTTTTCCGGCGAGATAATCTTCCACATTCAATACACCATGAACACCATCCACTAATTCGACATCTTCTCTCAATGTGGCGGCATCTTTTTCTCCTAATTTTTGATCTAGCACCGTCTCACTTAGGTCGCTGATTGCGATACTATTTTCGTCGGTTGCCCTGGTGTTGGCCGTAAACAACAAAAGATTTTTATCATGCAAATTATAGACGCCTTTGAATTCTTTACCGCTATTGATCGGCCATGTCATCGGGTGAAGATTGATAGATAATTCCTTTTCTATTTCTTCCAAAAGATCAAACCGGTTTTTGCCATCACGATCCATCTTATTGATAAAAACAATGACCGGTGTATCCCGCATACGACACACCTCCATCAATCTTCTTGTCTGTTCCTCTACTCCATTTACGCTATCTATAACAAGAATAACGCTATCAACTGCCGTCAACGTTCTATAAGTATCTTCCGCAAAATCTTTGTGACCGGGCGTATCGAGAAGATTGATAAGTATCTTTTTGTATTCAAAGCTCATGACAGAAGTAGCAACCGAGATACCTCTTTGTCTTTCTATCTCCATAAAGTCGCTGGTCGCAAATTTTTTGATCTTATTGCTCTTGACCGCACCGGCTACCTGTATCGCTCCGCCAAACAACAAAAACTTCTCCGTCAATGTTGTTTTACCGGCATCCGGGTGACTGATAATGGCGAATGTTCTACGGCGAATTATTTCGTTGTGATATTTCATAAAGTTCGCAAAGGTAAGGTATGAGTGGGATTTTATTTTCCAGGCTAAAGTGCTGGCCTGAGCCAAGACAAAGGATCCGCTCAATTGCGGATTGCTAGCTGATGTTTTGTTCTAATTCGGATTGAAAATTAATTAAATTTGGAACAAGAAATAGCGCCAATACAACGTACCGCCGCAATGCCTTGCACAAGGAAAAATCCCTTCGCTGCTGTCGCAGCTCCCGGTCTTTTTCTCCATTGCTATTGCGGCGGTACGATCGGGATTTACTTGTAAATTTATCGGGTAGTGAACTTTGTGCAAGACACTGCGGGGTACATGAGGATTTACAAAATGCCCCGATAAATTTCCACGTACCCACAGGTTCCCGCAGCTGCTTCGCTGAAACCTTTGGTTTCGCTCCCGCATCTGCTCCACCCGTGGGCACTTCGTAAATCCCGATCGGTGGCAATTTATCGAAACCCTAAAATTGTTGTATGAAATTTTATTTTAGCTTTCTAATAATATTTGTAGTTATTTCTTCTTCAACGCAAGGACAGAATTTAAGTCAAAGTAAAAAGGCTATCAATTACGTTGTTGACGAAAATAGAGCAAAGCAAATCGTTGAGATCGTTTTAAAAAAATGCCCCGTAATTGACGGGCATAGTGATCTATTTGCCTGGTACTTCGGCTGTGCCTATAAAAAATTAAAAAAATGTCCGCAGGATATTTCTGATTACCCATTAGACACGATCTCAAAAGGTCAAACAGATATTCCCCGATGGAGAAAAGGGGGTGTGGGCGGCGTGCAAATAAATCTGGATGCGGATTCCTTTCATTTTAAAGTCCAGTATGAGCTGTTGTATAAGTTAGAAAAAGTTTATCAAAAAGATTTGAAAGTAGTAACTACTTCATCCCAAATGCGCAAAGCAATAAAGGAAGGAAAGATTGCCCTGCTGCCAATGAGAGAAGGTACTGAAAAAATATATGGCAATTTGCTATTGGTCGATTCACTTTACGAAGCTGGTTTGCGCTGCATGACATTTGCATATACTACAAATGAATTTGCTGATGGTAGTGATGATAGCCCGAGAAACGATGGTATTACCGTACTTGGTAAAGAGCTCGTAAAAAAAATGAATCGGCTCGGCATTATCATTGACATGAGCCATATCTCTGCAAAATCAATGAGCGACATTCTGGATATTACAAAGGCACCGGTAATATTCAGCCATTCCAACGCAAGAGCACTCAGCAATGTAAATCGTAATGTTCCCGACGAAATACTATTTAGGCTTAAACAAAATGGCGGGTTGATTATGATAGATATGGTAGCAGAACATACTACTACTGAATTTGGTCAATGGGCGAATGAGGGCGATTCTGTTTATTATGCCACCAAAAAAGAGTTCCCCGGAGATAAAAAGAAATTAAAAGAAGTAATGATTGAATGGGAAAAGGACAACCCTATGCCTGTTGTGACAATCAGTGACGTAGCCAATCATTTTGATTATGTAAAAAAACTAATCGGTATAAATTACATTGGTATCAGTGGCGATTATGATGGAATGGACTATCCAATCCCTGGTTTGGAAGACGTTTCCTGTTTCCCCAAATTATTGGTTGAATTGGCAAGACGAGGCTGGTCTGAAAATGAGTTGAGAAAAATAACAAGCGAAAATTATTTGCGTGTTTTTGCAGAAATAGAGAAAAGAGCTAAACATTAAAACTGCCACCGACAAAAGCATTGCCGCAATTCGGGCGGACAGTTATATTCTCAGCATTATAACTCTACCAATCATTAGTCATCGGCTTGACCGTTCATTAATACGCCTGCGCATTTTGCTACGCTCCCAGGGCGCAGGCTGGTTTTGTAGTCACAATAATATTTCGTTCCTTTAATAAGCAACATCACCGGGCGGACACAGCATCAAATTCCCAAACTGCGGCAATGCTCGACGTTAACCGCAATGCAAAGACACTTTGACTTCTAAAAAATTTTGACAATGCCTACAAAAAAGGTAACAGCCAAAAAATTTATTAAATATCATAATGACGGAACAATTTGGGCCAAAGGTAAAATGGCTGATGACCAACCAGATGGATATTGGGAATGGTTTCGCAAAGATGGAGTAATAATGCGTTCAGGATATTTTGATAAAGGCAAACAAGTTGGTGAGTGGACAACCTATGATAAGCAAGGTAAAGTTTACAAGATAACTAAAATGAAAATTCCTAAATAGTCCTTGCAGCGCAAATGCACTGCAGTTAATAAAGCATTGCCGCAATTTTACGCCGTCGTTGATGTTTCTCTTACGCCGTCGTTGGTGTTTCTCTTCCACCAGCGACATGAATTGAAAACAATCGCATAAATAAAAGGACACTTCGCAAATGCTGAATAGAGAAGAGAACGTACAAGAGTGTGACCCACGACAAAACTGTTGGGGCAAGCACAACAGCCGAAAGTAGCAATACAACCTGGCCACAAATAATCTACTCCATCGTACGGGTTTTTCTTTTGCCTATAAACCCCATATATTTTTCTTTCTTATGAATTAATTTCTGTGGAAAACAATCACTCCTCATCCCTGGCATGGCATGGTCTATGTGCCATTTAACAGGAAATAATTGTTTAATATTAAAAAAGGATTTATTATGAAACGGATAATTTTTTTTGCCGGCGTTCTGTTAATGCTGTCAACCTTAGCATCAGCACAGAAAACAGGGGCCGATGAGAAAATAAGTGCACAAATTGAAAAATATTCTACATACGACTGGACAGCGAATATTGATAAAATTCCTGACAGCAAAATGTTTGTTGCGCCGAATAGCGTGTTGATCTATAACAACGAATCAACGCGAAGCAAAATAAAAGACGCAATAGAATACGAGCTGAAAGCAAGAGGCTACAAAAAATCGGAGAGCCCTGATTTCTATGTAACATTTAAGGTGCTGGAACAGCCAAGTGAACTGGTAACTTATAATGGATACGAAGTAGTGGATTTTGATACTGTACGGACGAAAGATAACCGGGAAAAGGTGTCCGTGAAAGCAGGAACGGTTCTTATCAATTTCATAGATGCCAAAACTTCCGACCAGGTTTGGCAGGGATATGTATCAGGACTTCTCACTCCCGATATGGTCAACAGTAAAACCAAAGTAATGCAGGCAATATCTTCTGTTTTCCATGAATTTGATTATAAAGCAGCCTCGGCAATGAGATAGGCCTGGTAAGACAGTGTAAGGCCAACTAAAAGCTCCGGAAATATTCCGGAGCTTTTAGTTGCTATGCTTAAATTGCTTTTCCTGCCTCCAAAAACAAAATGTTACCGGTCATCAGGAAGTTGGAGTTGATATAGTATTGAATTCGGTAAATTAACAGCACTAAACTTTAAACTAACCGGTATGAACAACCTATTTTCTCAACGCCGCCGCTTTATCAAAAGCTCTGCTTTTGGTTTGATCGGCATTACTGCTTTTGGTTATACCTCTGCACATGCCACCTCATATAAAGGAACTGGTACCATTGGCGAACCGCTGTTCTACCGATATCCAAGCATGAATGATAATATGGTAAGCAGCATTGTCGGCGCTTCACATGGAAATTTTGACAAAGTAAAAGAGCTCGTGACCAAACGTCCTGAGCTCGCAGGCGCTGCATGGGATTGGGGTTTTGGTGATTGGGAAACGGCTCTTGGCGCCGCTTCGCATGTAGGACGCCGTGACATTGCTGAATTCCTGATCAGCAATGGAGCAAGACCGGATATATTTACTTATACCATGATGGGTATGCTGAAGAGTGTACAGGAAATTATAGAAACGGTACCGGGCATCCAGAGTCATACGGGGCCACATGGTATCACGTTGCTTCAACATGCAAAGAACAGGCTCGAGGATAAAGCTATGTCGGAAACAGATGAGGCTAATGTAAATAAAGTTATCAGTTACCTGGAAAGTTTGGGTAATGCGGATGCCAGGCCAAAGAATCTGGAGGCAAGCGAAGAAGAAAAGAAAAAATACCTGGGTGAATATCGGTTCGGGGATGGCGAAAGCGAGATATTAATTGTAGATCTGCATCGCCTGGGATTTTTACAGGTGGGCCGGAAAGGATCATTTCCCCGTAAGATGAATAAAGTTGATGATAATATTTTTTCACCGGCAGGAGCGGCTTCGGTAAAGATCATTTTTAAAATGAAAGATGATAAAGCTGTTTCATTAAGTGTTCATGAACCCGAACCGCTGGTAACTGCCGTAAGAGTTTAGTTTGTTTAATGTTTCTCACGTTTTCGCCGACATTCCTTCTTAATTTTATTGCTCAACAGATAAGCAATGGGCAAACTTCATGACTCCATAAAACCACAGCACAAAGAATTCATCGAAAAGCAGCACATCTTCTTTGTTGCTACCGCACCATTAAGCGCTAACGGAAGAATAAATCTTTCACCAAAGGGATTGGATTGTTTCAGAGTGCTATCTGAAAATAAAGTGGCTTATATGGACCTTATCAGCAGCGGCAATGAAACGTCTGCGCATACGCTGGAGAATGGGCGCATCACTTTTATGTTCTGTTCTTTTGAAGGATCCCCAAATATTCTCAGGTTGTATGGAAAGGGTTATGCTGTATTGCGTGACACTGCTGAATGGAATGAGCATTCTCCGCATTTTAAAATATATCCAAGTACCAGGCAGATCATTGTTGCCAATATTGATCTGGTTCAAACATCCTGCGGCTTCGGTGTTCCGTTATTTGATTATGCCGGTGAACGGGATATCCATTTTGAATGGGCAGAGAAGAAAGGCGAAGAAGGTTTGCGGGAATATGTCAGGGAAAAAAATCTAAAGAGTTTGGATGGGTTGCCGACGAATCTTGGATTAAGCCTATAAAATATTTCATTGGAGTATTTCAAAAGTAAAAATTTGCCGGAAAGGCGGTAAGACGAAAAGAAAATAATAATTGCAAGACAATGCTTACCGTCTTCTCGACTTACCGGCTATAAAACAAAAAATCCTTTTGAGACAGCCTCAAGTCAGTAAATTTGCTATATGATCCGCCGCACCATAGAAATCATTGGCAGCAGTTTTAAAATGGCGATGCAGGAATTGTGGAAAAATAAACTCCGCACTTTCCTTTCTCTGTTTGGCATCACTATCGGCATTTTCTGTATCATTGGTGTGCTGGTAGTCGTAAACAGCCTTGAGCGAAATATCACCAATGAAATAAAATCGCTGGGTTCGAATACGATTTATGTTGACAAATGGGTGTATGAAGGCGGCCCTGACTATCCCTGGTGGAAATATGTGAACCGTCCTTCGCCGAAATATGAGGAGATACACGAGATAATGAAGAGAACACCAAGCGCAAAGTTTGTTGCTTTTAATATCAATACACAGGATAACGTAGATTATAGAGGCAGCACGCTTTCCAATGTCAATCTCTATGGGATCACACAGGACTTTAATAAGATCCAGCCATTGGAGATCCAGTATGGACGCTATATTTCTGATGCCGAATTTGACCGCGGCGTAAATGCGATAGTTGTTGGCTATAATGTAGCAGACATGATATTTGGCGATGCCGAACTGGCCGTAGACAAAGAAGTAACAGTAAGGGGAAAGAAGTCATTGATCATCGGCGTAATAAAAAAACAAGGTAAACAAATGATAGGCGGATGGGATTTTGATCAGAGTGTGATCATCCCATATCGCTTTGCCCGCACTATCATGAATGAGATACGATCAAGCCCCGTTATAATGGTGCAGGGCCAGGACAACCTGAGCAGCAAAGCGCTGAAAGATGACCTGAAAGGAACGATGAGGGCTATTCACAGATTGACGCCGACAAAGGATGCGATTTTGCATTGAATGATATAAATGATCTTGCTGAATCAATCAGCGATGCATTTGTGAGTTTGAATATAGGTGGCGCAGTGATCGCTGGATCAGTTTGATCGTCGGTATGTTCGGCGTTGCAAATATTATGTTTGTAACTGTTCGTGAACGAACAGGACAGATCGGGTTGAAAAAAGCTATCGGCGCAAAAAAAAGAGTGATACTTAAGCGAGTTTCTTTTAGAGTCTGCTTTTCTTATGCATCATTGGTGGTTTGATAGGTTTAACACTTGTCTTCATAATGCACTGATACTAAGTGGTGTTTTAAATTTCCCGGTTTTTATTTCCGTCAGTAATATGGTCTGGACATTTATCATTTGCATTTCTGTCGGCATCATTGCCGGCATCATCCCTGCATACAAAGCTGCACGAATGGATCCAGTGGTGGCGATAAGAAGTATGTAAGGGCCAAAAGTCAAATCGGTCATACGGGTCATATTAGTCAGTAAGTTTGCAATTATTTTTACCTTTTTTGACTTATATGACATATGACTTCTATTCTTGCAATAGAATCCAGTTGTGATGAAACAGCGGCATCTGTCTGTGTGGATGGAAAAATTTTATCCAACTATATCGCCAATCAAAAAGTACATGAGCAATATGGAGGCGTGGTGCCTGAATTGGCAAGCCGTGCACACATGCAGAACATCGTTCCGGTCGTGGATGCTGCGTTCGAACAGCAACCCGCGAATTGCAAGCTATTGATGCCATTGCTTTCACTCAATCCCCCGGACTAATAGGATCGTTATTGGTAGGAGCGCAATTTGCAAAATCACTTTCTCTTGCATTGAATAAACCACTGATAGCGGTGCATCACATGCAGGCACATGTACTGGCTAACCTTATTGATGATCCGAAGCCATCATTTCCCTTTTTATGTTTGACGGTCAGTGGCGGGCATACACAGATCGTATTATGTGAATCACCAACAAAAATGGAAATGATCGGTGAAACAATTGATGATGCGGCAGGTGAAGCATTTGATAAATCGGCAAAATTGTTGGGCCTCCCCTATCCGGGCGGGCCATTGATAGATAAATATGCTCAGCAAGGAAATGCAAACCGTTTCAAATTTCCTGAACCCCAGATACCGGGATTGAATTTTAGTTTCAGTGGGTTAAAAACCTCTATTCTTTATTTTTTACAAAATGCAGGAACAAGTAATATTTATAAAGAAGAATTCATGGCAACAGAAGAGGAAAAGAAAATATTTATCGAAAATAATCTTGCGGATATCTGCGCCTCCATTCAACATCGCATCGTAACTATATTGCTGAATAAATTAAAGAAAGCCGCGGTTGAAACTGGCATCAAAGATATTTGTATTGCCGGCGGCGTGTCTGCCAATAGCGGATTGAGAAAGGCTTTTAAAGAAGCAGGAAAAAAATGGTTGGAATACTTTTATCCCTGCATTTGAATATTGCACAGACAATGCTGCCATGATCGCTATAACAGGTTATTATAAATATTTAGAACGAGACTTTGCTGATCTGTCTGCGAGTTCTTCGGCAAGAGCGGAATGGTAGCAGGTTCGAAGTTCCGGGTTTGATGTTTGAAGTCTGGCAAGAACATCGAACTTCGAACATTGAACTTTAAACGATGTCCAATAATTTTTTCCAATTCAAGCAATTCGTCATTCACCAGGATCGCTGCGCCATGAAAGTGACGACGGATGCCTGTTTGTTTGGTGCGTGGGCGGCAGAGAGAATCGGGAGTCGGGAGTCAAAAGTCAGGAGTAAAATGCAGGTTGCCGGGAGAGTACTTGATATTGGTACAGGCACGGGTTTGTTAGCACTGATGCTGGCGCAAAAGACAAATGCTCTTATTGATACGATTGAAATTGAGAAAGGTGCTTTTGAGCAAGCCAAAGAAAATATCAATTCGTCACCATGGAAAGACAAGATAAATGTTTATCATGCAGATGCAACGGAGTTTATCTTCCCTTACCAATATGATATTATCATCAGCAACCCTCCGTTTTATGAAAACGAATTAAAATCGCCGGATGAAACGAAGAATATAGCTCATCATGGAGGTTTGAATTTACAACAGCTTTTAAAGATTATTAAAAAAAATCTCTCGACTGAGGGACAGTTTTTTTTACTACTGCCACATAAACGAAATGAAGAAACAGAAAAACTTATCCATTCAAATAAACTTTGCATCATCGAAAAAAAACTTGTCAGGCAATCCGCAAAGCACGATCACTTCCGGATAATGATCACAGGCAGCCATAAACTTGCAGAAGAAAAAATGAAAGTAACGGAGATGACTATCTGGAATGAACAACAGCAATATACCAAAGAATTCATTGAACTATTAAAAGACTACTACCTCTATCTCTGACTCTCAACTCTCAACTTCAATTCTCAATTCTCAATTCTCAACTTTCATATCCTTCCCTCAGCATAATCTTTCAAATGCTCATACTGTTTTGTGAGGCTCCCACCTTTTGCAATAGTTGCCCGGGTAATTATATCCGAACCGCCTTTCAGCAGGTCTTCCAAGATATATTTTATAAGTTGCTCGCCAAAGTAACGGCTTGCATCACGGGGTAACTCATTCGGCAAATTACCAACAGCCATTATATCAATAGAAGTGGGCAAGTAAGGTTCGGTTTTCTTTAATGTATTTTTATCAACACCATAAATGGGATCCTCAATGGTCTGATCGCCCAGGTTTATCGGAACAGAACCATCGGCATCGTCAGTAATATCAGCGATGGTTTGTATAATAAATGTTTCGGGATGCACGTCATTTTTTTCAAATAATCTTGGTACGCTTTTATCCCAATACACACCGTTCATTAATATATCGGTTTGTTCGGTATAAGGGCGGAACAGGCAATCATATTTTTCGGGATGAGAATGAAAATCTGCGCGGCTATATTTACCCGTGATCTTATTTTTATAAAGATCGGTCCCCTTTAACTGCGAATAAACGGGGTAAGAAAACCTTCTGCGCAAATAATCGTCCGGCTCCACTTCATGAATACCCATCAGGTTCATGATCTCGAGTATGCCATGCGCTACACGACCGGAGCCTGTAACCGAAATTTTTACATTTGGTAACCTTACACCAAAATAAGTATGTATCAGTTCACGAAAGCTGCGCTGTTTATATACTCTCTCCAGTTTGTATAGACCTGTTCTGTTTCCATATGCCATCATGCCATTGTGCGCTCCGACCACACCTGCAAAAAAACCAAACCCGATGATGCGTTGTCCATCGTCATGTTCGAGACATTCATAATCTACCAATGTTATTTTTTTATCAAGGATACTTTTGAGCAGTTGCTGATTACGCGGCTGCTTCTTTTTTGTGTGAGAAAAGAAGAGGTAAGTTTTACCCGCTATCAATTGCTCGGGCGGCACCTCTTTTATTCCAAATAGAAAGTCGCAATCGCTGAGATCGTCCCTGACTTCTGCTCCTGCCATCAGGTATTCTCTATCAGAGAAACATCTTGCCGGGGAGCTTTGAACTTTTATTTCAATATCCGTGGAATTCTTTAATATCCATTTGCATTGAGCAGGCGTAAGCGCTACACGATTGTCGGCTGGTATTCTTCCTTCCCTGATAAGTCCAATTCTTGTCATTGATTCATTTTTCATTTTTCCTTTCATAATAAAGGCAACCTTTTAAAAGATTGCCTTTGTGCCCAGAACAGGAATCGAACCTGCACATCCTTGCGAATACCAGATTTTGAGTCTGGCGCGTCTACCAATTCCGCCATCTGGGCATCCCCCCCGGAATTAACCGAAAGGGTGCAAATTTAAACGTAAAAAGAGAAACTGCGTTACAATAATGGGGAGTTTTTGCCACAGTGCTGCTCTAATATTGCTTTTTATATTGAACTTGTAACCATCTTCGTAATTTTTCGTCTTTTCATACCTACCTGTCCGATAATGTTGTATATTTATCGGCTCTCTCTTTAATATCCTTTGGATATCCCCGTAACCGATTCCTCTTGTAGAACCCCGTACAATTTATCACTAATACATGTTGGATTTTTCGCGAATGAAAAGAAAAGCGTTAAAATGCTATTCAAAGGACATCTGTATATAAAAGTATTGCACCTCAACCGAGGTTTTAAAGTATTGACCCGGAGTTTTGCCGGCATCCTTATTTTTATTCTATCCGTCAGTGGATTTCCATTTGCCACAGGGTCATTCACCGAATTGAATTTTAATGAGGGCACAGGAACGATCGCTACAGACATTTCCGGAAATTCTCACAATGGCACCCTGGTCAATGCACCTGTTTGGGCATCTGGTAAATATGGCCAGGCTGTAAGTTTTAATGGAAGCAACAATTATGTGAACATCGCGGACCATAACGATTATACGCTTAATTCTGCTCAAAGCTATTCATGGAGCGTCTGGGTAAAGAATACCAATTTTAATCAATGGGGCACTGTATGGAGCCAAACCCTTGATGCTAATAATTTCTTTTATTTCTATGCTCATACCACAACTGATCCCGAAGCCGGACCAGTCACAAATGGTATAACTGTTTATTGGACCACCGGGAGTAACAAATTGGTAGTCCATAGCAACAATAATGTTCTGACGGCAGGGGTATGGAGTTATGTAACCGTTACGTATGACGGAAGCCAATCACAGGCAAACAGATTCACTATTTACATAAATGGAACAGATGTTACCGACCGAACCGATATTGAATCTACCGGAACTATTGCATCTGTAAATCCAACCAATATACGAATAGGTTCTAATGAACCCTTTGGTGAATATCTTAATGCCGCTGTGGATGAGGTAAGATATTACACCAGGCTGCTCTCCCTTGCAGAGATCCAGGAAGACATGGCTACGCCTCTTGATAATACAGCACCGGCAGTAAGTATTACCAGTCCAACAAATGGATCGTCAGCGACAGGAACTATTAACGTTACAGCGAATGCATCGGATGCAGTTGGAGTTGTTGGTGTTCAATTTCTGCTTGATGGAATTAATCTCGGCGCCGAAGATATTACATCGCCTTATTCTATTTCATGGAATACTGCTACCACAAATGATGGCAGTCATGCGTTGACTGCAAAAGCAAGAGACCTTGCAGGAAATATCGGAACTTCTTTAGCCATCAATGTCAATGTAAGCAATGATCTTATTTTTCCAACTATCAGTTTAACATCACCTGCAGGAGGAATAGTCACAGGAACGGTAAATATAAACGCAAATGCAAGTGACAATATCGGTGTGGTGGGTGTGCAATTCCTGCTAAATGGCGTCAACCTCGGATCGGAAATTCTTACTCCTCCTTATTCGTATTCATGGAATACAAACGCCATTGCCGATGGACAATATGTGTTGGCAGCAAAAGCGAGAGATGGGGCCGGAAATGTTACCACAACTCCAAATATAAATGTCACGGTTCATAACGTACCGGATACCCAGTCTCCTTCAATTAGCTTGACTTCTCCTGCAACCGGGATAGTGAATGGTACAGTGAATGTAACTGCGATCGCCAGCGATAATATTGGCGTAGCCGGCGTACAATTTTTTCTCAATGGAGCTAACCTTGGCGCTGAAGTTCTGAATGGACCTTATACGTTTTCATGGAACACAACTGCGGTTCCGGATGGACATTATATTTTGTCGGCAAGGGCAAGAGACCTTGATGGAAACACTACGACCACTCCGAATCTGAATGTTACGGTTTATAATTTACCGGATATCGAACCGCCTTCAGTTACTCTTACTGGTCCCCCGGCAGGAATAGTGGCGGGTGTGGTGGATGTGACTGCAAATGCGTTTGATAATATCAGCGTGGCAGGCGTTCAATTTTTATTAAATGGAGTCAATCTTGGCAGTGAAGACTATACTGCGCCATATTCGGTTTCATGGAATACCGCTTCGATTGCTGACGGAAATTATATGTTGGCAGCGAGAGCAAGAGATACTGCCGGAAATGTAACGACAACACCTGATATCATAGTAACCGTGAAAAATGATTCTCAACCGCCGACAGTAACTATCATCTCGCCTGCGGCAGGGACGGTATCAGGAACAATAAATGTAAGCGCTAACGCAAATGACAACATAGGCGTGGCAGGCGTTCAATTCCTTTTGAACGGAAGTAATCTCGGCCTGGAAGATGTCACTGCTCCCTATACGATATCATGGAATACAAGAACTATTGCCAATGGCAGTTATACATTGACTGCAAGGGCACGTGATGCTTCAGGCAATACTCAAATATCCCCGGCTGTTGTCGTTGACATATTAAATCTTCCGCCCGATAATGAATATCCTGTCGTTAGCATTATCTCTCCAGCAGCGGGCGATGTTACGGGGATCATAGATGTTACAGCTAATGCAACTGACAATGTTGGCATAGCCGGTGTGCAATTCTTTTTAAATGGGTCGGACTTTGGAATTGAAGATGTAACGGCACCTTATACTTTTTCATGGAATACCTATTCGGTTGCTAATGGCTCTTATGCAATAACCGCTATTGCACGGGATGCAGCAGGGAATGCTACTACTTCAAATGCGGTTATTGTCAATGTCAGTAATCCGGTAGATACCCAGTTGCCATCGGTCATCATTACTTCACCGAATGCCGGAAGCGTAACAGGAACCATCAACATACGGGCTACTGCAAGCGACAATATCGGAGTGGCGGGAGTACAATTTTTATTAGATGGAAATACTCTTGGAGCTGAGGATATTACCGTTCCCTATTCGGTGGTTTGGAATACTCAAACTGCCACAGCCGGTAATCATGTGCTTGCTGCAAGGGCAAGAGATCTTGCCGGCAATATGTCCATAATTACCTATGTGAATGTGACAGTCATTATCAACTACCCGCCTGCTATTTCGGGTATCTCTGTAAACTCTATCACTGCAAATTCAGCCACTATAACATGGACAACGAATGTTCCGGCAAGTTCAAAAGTTGATTATGATCAGAGTACTGTTTATTCACTTTCCACTTTAACCGATCTTGCTTTGATGACTTCACATTCTATGACTCTGATCAACCTTGCTCCAGGATCTCTTTATCATTATCGTGTGGCTTCTGCAGATTCAAATGGAGTTGGCACTTCCACGGATAATATATTCACTACTGCGACCCTTGCCTCATCTCCCGGTACGTTAAACGGACACACGGTGTTTGCTTATCCGGCGAATAAGATCATTCCGTGGACGCCGAATCCCATGGACGGTTACAGCACCGTTGTAGACCTTGCCTGGAATTATCTTTTGAACCTGGTACCTAATGACCCGTCAACTGGTAAACCAGCCTACTACAGCCGGAGTTACTTAAATCCTACTACGCAGGCGGTGGTCAACTGGCCACATAATCCCGCGGGTTTATATGGCATGCTGACCGAATCCGCACTAAAATATTTTAATTATTCAGCCAATACCAATGTAATGCAATTAGCAACGGATGTTGCACTCTGGCACCTTGATCACGGTATGACACTCGTTGGCGATAATTGGCCAAACGTTCCTTATGCAAGCGGGGACGCAGGGTCGTTGATTTATAAGGGAGCTGTTGTCGGAAATTCTAGCGGGCAGGGTGACGGCGACGGATATATCGAACCTGATAAGATCGGTGAATTGGCTGATTCGTGGCTTCAACTTTATAAGTATAGCGGTGACACCCGCTTCAAAGATGCAGCCATACAAGCTGCCAATGTATTAAGCAATAAAATAAGAACAGGTACGGTAAATCAATCGCCATGGCCTTTCAGAGTCAATGCACATACAGGCATTGTTCGCGAAGAATATTGCGCTAACATTATTCCCCCGATTTCTTTGTTTGATAATTTAATTGCCTGCGGTCTTGGAGATACTGCTGCTTACAGGACTGCCCGCAACATTGCATGGAACTGGATGATGACTTATCCCATGCAAAATAATATATGGTCCCAGTATTTCGAGGATGTTTCCGTGCAATCAAATTACAATGGCAATTTAAATCAATACAATGCCATGATGGTTGCACGTTATTTACTTCTTCATCCTGAATTTGATCCAAGCTGGGAAGCTCATGCCCGCAGTTTGATCACATGGGTGGAAAATACTTTTGGGACTGCCAACTTCGGCGCTACGGCTATCAAAGAGCAACAGGCATTTTCTTATGTTATGGGAAGTCATACATCACGCTATGCATCGGTCAATGCGTTGCTATATGAGAAAACTGGTGATCTTACCGCTAAAGAAAAAGCATATCGTTCTTTTAACTGGGCAACTTATATGTGTAAAACTAACGGTGTTGTGATTGACGGGCCGGATGTCAACAATCAATGGTTCAGCGATGGCTATGGGGATTATATCAGGCATTTTATGACAGGAATGGCTGCAGCTCCGGAATGGTCACCATCGAACCAGACGCATTTATTGCGCAGCAGTTCAGTAGTAAAAAATATCACCTATGGAATAAACAATGTTAGTTATATAACTTATGATTCAAGCGCTAAAGAGGTTCTGCATCTTAATTTCAACCCGGTTACGGTAATGGCCGATAGTATTGTCTTATCGCAAAGATCTGATCTGAACCAGCCGGGCTGGACGCTTGATGTGGCTACAAAGACCTTGCGGATTTATCACACTAAAGGAACTCACATCACTATCAGTTCGGGTGGACCGACTTCCATTTGTCCCGGCGGAGCTACTTATTTCACGCTGCCAAAGCCCGGCACCGACTATACGTATCAATGGCAGATAGATTCAACAGGCGGTGGCTTTGTCAACCTTTCGAATAATATTATTCATTCTGGTGTCTTTACAGATACTTTATGGATTAACGAACCTGCAACCTCTTACTATGGTTATAAGTATCGCTGTATAACTTCTAAAAATGGAGTATCTCTTACCGGGCCAACCTATGAATTAAAGCTTTCCGTGCGGTGGCAAGGAGGTGAAAGCAGTGAATGGAATGACGGCTCTAACTGGGGATGCAATTATATTCCCGATGCTAAAACTGATGTGATCATACCTGCTTCAAATCATAATCCTGTTATTAATACGAATGTTACAGTTCATGGTATTAACCTGTCACCGGGAGCGGTGCTGACAATAACTCCCGGCATCAGGTTAGATATAAAAGGGAAATGAGTTGCCACACTTTTCTTCAATGAAAAATCTTTTCGGGATTTTCTGAAATTCTATTTACATAATTCGCTTCTGAAAAAGTGCATAAAATGTGCTTAATTCTAACAGTTGTTAGCTATTAACTCGTGACATTTGTTCTAAATCAATATCCCGGGCTAAGTAATTTTTTCCGGGGCAGGTCTTTGAAACATTTAAAAAAACTAATATGCTAACAAAAAACCGAACCGAATTGCAAAACTTTGCAGAAGCCACTCACCATGAATGGTTGGAAACAAATGGTCTTGGCGGATGGGCCAGCTCATCTGTCATCGGTGCACATACACGACGTTATCATGGATTGCTTGTAGCATCTGTTTCCCCACCTTCCGAAAGAATGGTGCTCCTATCCCGGTTAGATGAAACAATTGTAACGGGAGAAAAAAGATTTGAGCTTGGCGTAAATCTTTACCCCAATCAAACCATTCAGCCAAGTGGATACCAGCACTTAAACAATTTCACCAAAGAATTATTTCCGCAATGGGAATATGAAGTAGAAGGGGTAAAACTCAAGAAGACCATCGCAATGGTGCATGGCGAGAACACTGTACTGGTTATTTATGATGTGCTTGAAGCGGCGCAACCTTTTACGTTTGAGCTGCTGCCATTAATGGCCGCGAGGAATTATCACTCTCTCGCTCATGAGGGACAGCAGATGCATTGGCATGTCGATTTTGAAAATGGAGTTTTTCATAACCAGCCGGATGGCAAAACAGATCTGTTCATCAGCGTGCCCGGTTCAACTTATCAGCATAAACCGTGCTGGTATAATAATCTTCAATATATCGTTGAGCAATACCGTGGATTAGACCATTCAGAAGATCTTTTCAATCACGGCACATTTTTCATTGAGTTAAAACAAGGCGATTCCTTAGGTATCATTGTATCAACAGAAAATCCACAGGACAAAATTGCACACGAACTTTTGACAAAAGAGAATATGCGGAGACAATTACTTGTCAGTAATCAGCCTGATGATGAAACATTTGAACAACTGACACTGGCGGCTGACCAGTTCATTGTAAAAAGAAGCGAATATCTCAAAACTATTATTGCCGGTTACCATTGGTTCGCGGATTGGGGCAGGGATGCAATGATCAGCATGCCGGGGCTATGTCTCAGCACCGGCCGTTTTGAAGATGCAAAAAAGATCCTGTCAGCATTTGCCAAAAATATAAATATGGGAATGCTGCCAAATTACTTTCCTGAAGATGGACAAGAGCCGGGATATAACAGCGCAGATGGAACCTTATGGTTTTTTGTTGCCGTCAATAAATATTTAGAAGTTACCGGCGATAAAAGCTTTGTATTAAATGAAATTTTTCCCGTATTAAAAGACATTATTGACTGGCATTACAAAGGCACACGCTATAATATTCACGTCGAAGAAGATGGGCTGTTGTATGCCGGCGAAGAAGGACAGCAGCTTACATGGATGGATGCAAAGATCGGCGACCAGGTGGTTACCCCGCGTATGGGCAGGCCGGTGGAAATACAGGCGCTTTGGTATAATGCACTAATGATATTTGCAGAACTGCTTGAATTAAACGGCCAACCGGATGATGCGGGCATGGTGAATATGAGCGCAGAAAAAACAAGGAAGAGTTTTGCCCGTCAATTCTGGCACGTAGAAGGAAATTATCTCTATGATAACATCAATGAGAAGGGCGAACGAATTGCAGAGTTCAGGCCTAACCAGCTTTTTGCTATGAGCTTGCCATTCCCATTGATCGAAGGCGACAAAGCAAGAGTAGTGCTGCAGCAAATAACAGAGCACTTATATACTCCTGTTGGATTAAAAACGTTGCCAAAGAATGATTCACGCTATATTCCAATGTATGGAGGTGATCAACTTCACCGCGATGCCGCGTATCATGAAGGAACCGTCTGGAGCTGGCTGCTCGGGCCGTATGTTGATGCTATCATGAAAGTAAATGGCGTTGAAGGCAAGCAGCAGGCACAGGCAGTGATCAATAATTTTGCTTATCATCTTAACGAAGCATGTATCGGAAGTGTATCAGAGATCTTTGATGCTGAGCCTCCCCATCATCCCCGCGGATGTATAGCACAGGCCTGGGGTGTCGCAGAAATACTGAGAGTGATCAAAGATTATAAACTGTATGATACGAGAATGAAAATGACGGAGATCAAAATGGAAACTGCCGAAGTATAATTTTTGAATGAATGATATCATAAAAGCCCGCTGAATCAGAAGCGGGCTTTTTTATATCTAGTCATTGCTATCTTTCAAAATCCTTAGCTCCTTCGGATAATAATTATTGATCCTGTTAGATAAAACATTGACCCACCCGAGTGAATGTCCTTTATAGTTTACCAATTGCCACCCCTTTTGCGGTAATTCTATTTTTATATCCTTTCGCTGGAGGTATTGAATTGCTTGTTCGTAATCCAGGTCAATACCCGTGATTGAATCGTTGACCAGGCTGCTCATTGCGAGTGCATGATCAGGAATTAATTTATCCCTGACCAGTTCTCCAATCCGGACACCGGAATAAATAACTCTGAGTTTGGATAATAAAAAACTCATGTCATTCACCAAACTTTCCGGCCAGGCATATACCGTATTTTCATTTTTGACAAATTGATGATCCTTTGTCCTGACCCATTTCCCGATGACTTCCAATTCTTTTTTCGTAGCCGGTTCTGCTTTATTTTTCACTTGGACAGAAATATCCACCTCCCCTCCCATTTTTTTGAAACAAGAAATAAAAAATCCCTCTCCTTTTACTTTACCAGGCCAGAAGCGATAACCAACCGCCCCGGAAACAGAACGACTTTTTGTAATTCCCGTAATTTCATCAACTCTTAACTCTAAACTCTCAACTTTTAACTCCTTCGTCAACCAATCAACAATCTCCTCATCTTCTTCCTTCGAATACGAACAGGTAGAATAAATCAACACGCCTCCTTTCTTTAATGCTGGTGTCACATCAGCCAAAATCCTTTGCTGGCGCCGACTGCAGAGAGCTACGTTATTTTCACTCCATTCACTGATCGCTTCCGGGTCGCGGCGAAATAATCCGCTGCCACTGCAAGGTGCATCTGCAACGATCACATCAAAATAATTTTCCAATTTTGAAAAATCTTTTGGGTCATTATTTGTCACAACAACGTTCTCGCATCCCCATTTAATGATATTATCCTTTAAAATGTTTGCTCGTGATCTAATCACTTCATTACTCACCAATAAACTGTCTTTGGAGATCAAAGAATTAATATGTGTTGACTTACCTCCCGGCGCTGCACTTAGATCTAAAATTTTTAATGGCTGTGAAAGATCAATAGTTTGTGTCAGCGCTTGCTCTAAAAACATACTGCTTGCTTCCTGCACATAATAACAACCAGCGTGGAAGAGAGGGTCGAAGGTGAAGGAAGGACGTTGGGTTAAATAATATCCGAGATCAGTCCAGGGGATTGCAGATTGCAGATTTTCGATTGCAGATTTTTTAGAAGGATTTATTCTGATAGAAGTAACTTGTCCGCCCGACGTATGAACTTTTTCAAACGCCTCTCTATCGAAGCCGACGACTCCTTCTAATGATCGCAATAATTTTTCGGGAAGTTGCACTGAGCAAATCTAATTAAAGGAACACAAAGTTCACGAAGGCGCACAAAGAACACCACGCATATACTTTGTGCCCTTTGTGCATTCGTTGTGTTCTCAGTGTTACTTAATTTTTTTTGAGACAAGTTCTAATAAGCTTTAAGCTCATTCAGTACTGCTGTGCCAGCTGAAACCTGCTCAACATAAGATTGCAAAGCTTTCGATACAATTTCTATTCCTTCCTGTGCTTCTTTCCAGTTCCTCTGTTCAATGGCCTCTCTTATCGCCGGCAAAGTCTTGACGCCATAACCTGTATAATACCCCGGCGCATAAATTTCATGTTTGTACCAGGGTCTTCTCGGCAATCCATTTACATAGATCAAACTCCGTTCTGCTTTGTATAAAATATCATTCAGCTCTTTTTGTTTGGCGGTGGATAGCTGTAACGACTTACTATACAATTTTTGAAAAGCCTCCGCACTATCCTTTAACCGGGCCAGTGTATTTTCCAGTTCGCTGAAATTTAAGAAAGGAACTGCTTCTTTTGCTGCAGGAGAATTGTATGTCTTCTTTGGGTCTTTTGCGAGATCGTATAACTTTTCTTTGATGATCTTGTTCTCCGTTTCGGTTTCTGTTCTTGTTGATTCCAATAATGTTTTTACTTCGGTTGCATAATCATTCACCGTTTTATAAAACGTATTGAAGTCAAAAGGCAATACATCTGCATTCGCAAAACGCATCGTGACACGACCAGCAGTCTTAGCCAAAGCAACACCATATTGAAAACCGGGGTCTTTGAATTTTATAAAGAGGTCATATGAATCATATATAGAATGATATTCTCCTCCCCTGTTCTTCTCCGCCAAAACCAAGATTGATAGAGGCGATTCCCATATGCTGCAAAAAGGGTGAATAATCAGAACCCGCTCCCAATGCGCCAAGTTTTATGTTTTTATTCCCTAACAACTTTGCTCTTGCTGATTTATCTGCATTGACCACTGCATTGGCATATCTTCTTTCTTTGATAGAAACGCCGGTTTGAGGATCAATGACATCATTGGCAACCTCATTAAAAAATGTTTCCAAAGTGTGCGAACCCGAAGCGCCAATAAATCCCCGGCCATTTCCATCGGAGTTGATATAGATGACGGCCTTCTGTTCTAATTCCTCCTGGTGATCTTCCGCCCATTCCGTTGAACCAAGCAATGCAGGCTCTTCGCCATCCCATCCGCAATATATAACAGTGCGTTTGGGACGATAACCTTTCTTCGCCAATTCACCAATAGCCCTTGCTTCCTCCATCACTGCTACCATTCCCGCCAATGGATCGGCTGCGCCATTCACCCATCCATCATGATGATTGCCTCTAATCACCCATTCATCGGGAAATTCACTTCCCTGCATTTTAGCGATCACATCATATACGGGTTTCTGATCCCAGTTGAATTCTAATTTCAAATGCACTTTCTCTTTGCTGGGCCCGACATGATAAGTGATCGGCAAACTTCCTCTCCATGCAGCAGGCACAACCTCACCGCCCAATGATTGCAGCAAGGGCAACGCATCTTCATACGAGATCGGCAACACAGGGATCTTCATAATAGTTATCGCATCTTTTCTATCCAACCGTTTTGCATCTTTTGTTGCACCCACATCCGGCGTCAACGGATCACCGGGATATACCGGCATATCCATCACCGAACCACGCTGCACACCATCCTTTGGTTTGAAAGGACCTTCAGGATATACATCACCCTGCGAATAGCCATCATCCTCGGGATCGGAATAAATGATGCAACCAATGGCTCCGTGTTCATACGCCACTTTAGGTTTGATACCTCTCCATGATCCGCCATATTTTGCAATAACAATTCTCCCTTTCACATCCACACCCATTCTTTCCAGCTCTTCATAATCGGCAGGTATTCCGCGGTTGACAAACACCAATTCTGCAGTCACATCACCATCGGCTGAATAAGCATTGTATGTCGGCAATTGCTCGCTCAATTGACCCGAAGTCTTATCTTCTTTCAAGGCCGGTTCCTGCAGTTTCGCTTTGAAAGGCTTGCTGCCGGTGAGTTCCAGCAATCTTGTTTTTGGTGTCGGGAACAACACCCAGTATGAAGCGATCTCAGTCTGATAGCCCCATTGCTTAAAAAGATTCGCCATATATTCTGCATTCGCTTTATCCTGCGGGCTGCCCACATGGTGCGGGTGCGAACTCAGAAATTTCATCCACGTGTCGAGATTTTTTGCATCAAGTTGCGCATCATATTGTTTTTCCCAATCTGTTTGTTTGGTAGCATTGGCATCTGTGAAGCCCATGATCTTTTGAGCATTTGCCGATGCAATAGAAAAAATAAACAGTAAAACTAAATTCAATCTTTTCATGTAAATGATTTCTATTTTTATGAAGCCGGCTAAAGTGCTACTATCATCGTCCCTTGCGTCGCACTCTTGAAGGTTCTGTTCGCTATTCAGCATTTGCTGGCTTCCGTTTTGATTTAGTAGTTGTAACAAAGCAGGAAGGAGTTTTGTGCCTTTAATCACTATACTTTTTTTCGGCGATAAAAAATAATTCTTTTAGCACCTCTCTTTTATGGATAAAATCCTCGCCGCTGATCCTGATGCGGTATCTGGAAAGCTTGGCATTGTATCCCATGTCATCAAGATCGTTATTTTCTACCAACAAGTCAATGTCCTCTGCTTTTTGAACCAAAAGAATTAGCATAATATGATTTTTCTTTCTTATTCTTAATCGTATAAAAGGTAAAAGTAGTCCCTTTTTACTGATCCTTACACTACTTTTTGTATAGATAAACTGATAGCTATTCTCAGCTTCATTTATTATTTCTAAAAATTTATCAGTAAGGAGCACTGTTTCATTTGACGTTTTCTTGACCCAATATTCTCTGTTTGTTGAAAGTTTCTGAATTTCCCTTTCTTCCTCTTCATCCACTAACCCCAGCTGCATCTCATCTAATATTTTTGTAAATACAAGTCCAATATCATCGCCGAACTTAAATGCCTTCATTTGGATCGCCACAAGAGGAATAAAACCGTTAAAGAGATTAATTACATTTAAAAACCTTCCTGTAATATCTTCAGCGACTATTACAGCACAGTGGTCATACTGAGGATATCTTTTTCTTTCTATATCCCAATATTCGATTGTTCTTATAACATGACTTTCATCTGTTTTTCCCAGTTGTATTTCTATCTCATATCGTTTGTAAGTTTCTGGATCTTGAAAGAGCAGATCAAGTCGTCCTGCCCGCGGCTGCATTCTCTCCTTATCTTTTAATATAAGATCGCCCAATCCCAGAATGGAAGGGTCTTCAGCAATTTTATCTTGAATAATTCTTTCAGTTATTTCAGGATGCTCTCTAAGATTAATTTGTTCTGGTTTAAATAATTTGTTCATAATAACACGTCTTGAGTAGTTACATTGCCCTGCTCTTCAGAGCAGGGTGAAAAAGTTCAGAGTGATAAGGGGCTCTAGCCCTCCAGGTTTATTGTGTTGGGCTAAAGCCCATTGAAAAGAACCAATATTTAATTTATCCCCGCTCTGAAGAGCGGGGCAAAACAAATCAAATCACAAATTCTTTATCTCCCCAATCAGATCCTGCAACACCTTCTTCGCATCACCAAACAACATAGAAGTTTTCTTTTGAAAGAAAAGTTCATTCTCAATACCGGCATAACCGGGTTTCATACTTCGTTTGTTGACAATTACATTCTTTGCCAGTTCCACATCAAGTATCGGCATGCCATAGATCGGTGATGATGGATCGGTCTTCGCGGCAGGGTTTACCACGTCATTAGCACCTAGTATTAAAACAACATCAGTAGATGGAAATTCTTCATTGGCTTCTTCCATCTCTTCAAGCTTTTCATAACTCACATCAGCTTCAGCCAGCAATACATTCATGTGCCCCGGCATACGGCCGGCAACAGGATGAATAGCATATTTTACTTCCACACCTTTGCCTTCCAATAATTTTTCAAGGTCATGACAGGCATGCTGAGCCTGTGCCACGGCCAATCCATAGCCGGGAACGATCATCACTTTATTTGCATAAGCCATCAATACCGCTGCATCGCTCAATGAAATCTCCTTATAAGAGCCTTGTTGTTTATCGCCTGCGGGTCCGGCTTTTTTCCCACCACCAAATGAACCGATCAAAACATTCGCCAAAGAGCGGTTCATCGCTTTACACATTAATATAGTAAGCAATGTACCTGCTGCACCAACAAGAATACCACCGGTGAGCATTACTTTATTGTCATATAAAAATCCACCGCAGGCTGCTGCTACCCCGGTGAATGAATTCAATAAGGAAATAACAACGGGCATATCAGCGCCTCCAATCGGAAAGACAAAGAACACCCCATATAATAAGGAAAGTGCAAAAACAGTATAGAAAATCAGGACAGGGAAATCAGAATTGAAAGAAACGCTTTCCATAGATGTACCAGACAGCGTAGCAGCTACATCAAAATGATTCGCTTTCGAAATTATAAGAACAGATAAACTCAATGCTGCCGCCAGGAAAATGATGTTCACTATATGCTGTCCTTTGAATGAAAAGTCTTTAATCGTGCCATTCAATTTTCCCCATGCGATCATACTTCCCGCAAATGAAACCGATCCTATAATCAGCCCAGCCATGATAATTATCAATTCCGTGGTCGGCAAATATCCAGTCAGCGAGGTACTATGCCCCAAAGTCGATAGCGGTGGATAAAGCGTGAATCCTTCCTGATCTAAATGTGGATGCTTTACAAGATGATTAAACTCAACAATTGATATCAACGCAGCACAAGCTCCACCCATTCCATTAAACATACTCACCATCTCCGGCATTGCTGTCATCTTTATTTTCTTTGCTGCCAATGTTCCGATGATGGCACCGATTGCTATACCGCCGAAGATCCAGCCATAGTTATGTAATGGATTACCTTCATCATCCTTGTATAAAAAGATCGTTCCGAAAATGGCGATCGTCATTCCTGCGGCAGCAATAAGATTTCCTCTTCTCGCTTTAGCAGGATTAGACAGCATCTTCAATCCCAGGATAAAAGTGACTGAGCCGATGAGATAACAAAGTGTAAGTATGTTGAGTTCCATGGTATAAATCCGAATAAAAAAAATCCGAAAACCGAAAAAAGAGATTTCCTATTGTTTTGTGATTGCTTTCAATTGGTCCTTATACATCAGCTTTTTTAAGATAGAGCCGAAAATGCGTTCTAATTCAAATGCCTCCTGGATCAATTCCGATCTTTCTTTTTCCAGCTCTGCACTATCATAAGTAAGAACATGTTTCATCCATAGCCTCGACTCCTTTGTTTCTTTCCTGCACACTTTTATTCTATATTTCAGATCTCCATCACCAAGATTTTCGTTTGCCTCGATATAATTCGCAGCCACGGAGCCACCAGCTCTTACCAATTGTCGCACGTATTCGATATTAATAGTGTCTTTTTTAAGCTTCAAACAGAAGTCTCTAATTCGCAGAGAAAATTTTTCTGTTCTCTCAAGCAGATCATATATTTTCTTTTGTTCTTCCATTTCGAATTTCGTTATTCCGATTTCGATCTTCTTCTTCGAATTTCGATATTATGACTTCGGGCTTCTCTTCTTCTTAAACATCTCCAGCATCCGGTCCGTCACCACAAATCCACCCACAACATTCAATGTCCCTAAGATCACCGCCAAAAATCCCAGTATCAATGCGAGATAGTTATCATGTTCGGCTTTACCCATGACGATGATGGCGCCGATGATCACGACACCATGGATCGCATTGGCGCCGCTCATTAATGGCGTATGCAATACACTCGGCACATTACTTATTACTTCGATTCCTACAAATATCATCAGGATGACAATGTAGATGATCTGTTGATTTGCGGTTATCCAATGTAACATAAATACGGTCTCCCTAAAGGCCTCCGAAGGAGGGATTTACAACTCACAGCCCAAAGAGCGGTAAGTGATTTATTGTTTAAAAAATTCTTGAATAAAGAACTAAAGCTGATTAATAAATTAGCAGCTATTTTTTAATGAACAGATTACCTCAATCGAAGTCTTTCTAAGCCCCTCCTTCGGAGGGGTTTGGGGAGGCTTTTTACACCTCACTAAACCCATCCGTCTTCGCCAGCACCAATGTCTTCACCCTTTCATTTGTGATCTCTCCACCATGCGTGATACAACTTCCTTTCACGAGGTCATCATCCCAATTCAGATTTATTTGTCCTTCTTTATTTATTATCAATTGCAAAAAGTTCATTACGTTCTTGCCATACATCCGGCTCGCATCGGAAGGCATGGTAGCAGGAAGATTCGAATTGCCTATGATCGTCACCCCGTGATAAGTTATCGTTTCATTATTCTTTGTGACCGGGGTATTGCCGCCAGTTGCTGCAGCAATATCAATAATAACCGATCCTTTGCGCATAGCCGTTATCATTTCTTCAGAAATCAATACCGGCGCTTTTTTGCCCGGTATCTGTGCCGTCGTGATCACTATATCTGCTTTGGCAATGCTCTCCGCGATCTTCTCTTTTTGTCGCTGCATGAATTCCTGCGATTGCTCTACAGCATAACCACCGGCTTTACTTGCATCAGCAGCGCCTTCTACTTCAACGAACTTTGCACCGAGACTTACCACCTCATCTTTCACTGCAGGTCGTGTATCAAATACTTCCACTACGGCGCCTAATCTTCTTGCGGTCGCTATTGCCTGCAAACCGGCAACACCTGCTCCAAGAATTAAAACTTTTGCCGGCTTGATGGTGCCCGCCGCCGTCATGAACATGGGAAAATATCTTGCGTACAAGTTGGCCGCAGTCAGCGCCGCTTTGTAACCGGCAATGTTTGCCTGAGAACTCAAAACATCCATCGCTTGTGCTCGGGTGGTGCGGGGAAGCATATCAAGAGAAAAAGTAGTGATACCCTGGTTAGCCCATTGCTGCATTAGCCCAGCATTATATAATGGCTGGTAAATGCCTATAAAAATTTTCGATTCAAGATCGGCCATCGCGGATTGCAGTGGCTGATGAATACTTAATATAATGTCGGAAGCATGCAGGACCTCATTCTTATCTTTTATTTTAGCCCCGGCCTTTTCGTAGTCGGCATTGCCGCAAAAAGCTCTTTCGCCGGCGTCGGTTTCCACAAGAACAGTAAGTCCCTTTTTTGTAAGTGCAGCGATCGCTTCATCAATTAGCGACACCCTTGTTTCATAGCCTGGTTCTTTAAGAACACCTATCGTCATTAAACAATAAAATTTTTATTATCGTATCAAAAGATCATATCGCACTCAGACGCCGGAAGATATAATTTTTCAAGGAGTAAGACCTGTCGGGATCTACCTTTTTCCGGAAAATCGAGATGCTTTTAAACTTGGCAAAAGTAACTGTTTTACTTTTTCTTTGACTTGCTAAAAAGCCATGGCAGCAGATCTTTTTCGCCAAAGGCATTTACCCAGCTATTATGGTGGACTCCCGGGTATTCAGAATATTTTACATCCCCATTTAGCTTCTTTAATCTTTTATAATAATCCCGGGAAAAATAAACAGGAACGATCTCGTCATCGGCTCCATGGAAGATCCATAGCGATACCGTAGTTGCAAAGTTCTTTGCCGTACTGATCCTGCCTGCACCGCAGATAGGAAAAGCGGCTGCAAAAATATCCGGGTAACGGGCTACCATATCAAAAACTCCCATGCCGCCCTGGGAAAGTCCACCGATATAGATACGGGACTGATCTATAAAATTTTTCATCAGTAAACTATCGAGCAGAGATTTTAATACACTGGCGATATTTGTCGGTTCTTTTCGAAAAGGAAAATCCCATTCTTTAGCCAGCCCGGTTGAGGAATCCAGTTTGGTATCAAAATAAGCCCAGCTATCATCTGCAGGACATTGGGGAAACAGGATGATAGCAGGAAAATTCTTCCGGTTCTCTTCTCTTAAAAAATAATGGCCGCCGATATTTAACTGGGACTCATTGTCCGTACCTTTTTCAAAAGCGCCATGGAGAAAAATAAGCAAGGGGTAGGACGAATCGGCATTGAATACCTGGGGATATAAAATACAATAAGGTAAACGTCCTTCGCTGTTGGTAAAAATCTCTTTTTTGTATTCACTAAGATCCTGTGAATGGAGAATCGAAAAAATAATAATAAAAATACTTGTAAGAAAGATTTTCATAATCGTTTTAAAACCGGATGCTGAAGTGCTGCTTTTCTTTTATTTCTTTTCTGAAAATTAAAATTCCGATAAAGAACAAATCAATACTTAGTGTTACAGAAGGATGTTCCTGACAATATTTCCAGGCCTGTTCCATTTCTCTGCTCCAGTGAATATCATCCAGTATTATAAAGGAAAAGTTATTTGTTTTAGGCAAAATGGTATTGAAGTATTCGATAGTTGGCTGATAGCGATGATTGCCGTCAAAGAAAGCGAGGTCAACTGTCGCCAATTGGTCATCCGACAGGCTCTGGACTGCAGTTGGCAATGTGTTGTCAAAGTTTCCCTCTATTGTTTCAATATTCTGTAACTGCAAATTCTTAAAGTTCTCTTTTGCAACAGATAAAACTTCTCCGGCGCCTTCCAGCGTTACTACCCTTGACGCTGGATCTGCTTTGGCCAAGTAACAAGTAGTAATTCCAAGGGAGGTTCCTAACTCCAATATCGTTTGCGACTGATAAAATTTTGCCATACGATAAAGCAGTTGTCCAAACTTTTTGGGTTTGGCTGCATTTTTTGCGATAGATGCAATGGTTCTTTGATTGGTTTTAGAAATAGTTGACCCTGCTCCGAGGTCATCAATTTCCAATATCGTTTTATTTTTCAATAATTGCCGCCGCAAGTCTTCCACCTCTTTGTAAGCAGGATAATTTGATCTGTCATTTAAAACTTTTGTGATGAAATCGTATACGAATGGTGAATGAACACCATGTCCCTTACTGTTGGAGGCGGTAAGGTAATATCGAAAGTATTTTAGGACTAATCTGGAAGAAGAATACATGAAAAGCAAAGTAAAGAATAAGAAGCAACAAATCAGGAATCAGAAAGTGTCTCGAAGATCAGCACTGCTTTACTTTTTCATTCTAAATTCCTTATTTCTAATTTCTCATTTAAATATTTTTTCCCACACCTGGAATGAATAAGCATATTTATGATGTTCATCCGCATCATGATCTTTCTGGCTTACCAATTTCCAATGTTTGGGATCAATATGCGGGAAATATGTATCCCCTTCCAATTCTGCATCGACGCGGGTTAGATAAATACGTTTTGCTTTTTCAATCGCCATTTTATATATCTCGCCGCCACCAATTACCATCATCTCTTTCACGTCCATTTCTTTTACAAGGAACATCGCATCTTCAAGCGTCTTCACAGGGATAGCTCCCTCCACAGCCCAATCTGTCCGCCGCGTAATAATAATATTCTTTCTCCCTTTAAGCGGTTTACTAAGTGCATCGAATGTCTTTCTACCCATCACCACCGGCATACCCCAGGTTACGTTTTTGAAATACTTCATATCATTGGGAAGACACCACAGTAATTTGTTGTCTTTGCCAATGGCATTGTTTTTTGATGCGGCGACGACAAGGGAAATGATCACAATTGCAGATTTTAGATTGACGATTGCAGATTGCAAATCTAAAATCTAAAATCTGAAATCCGCAATCTGTTATTAGACAGCTACCGGCGCTTTAATAGCCGGGTGACTTTGATAATTTTCCAGCGTGAAATCTTCGAACCTGAAATCAAAAATATTTTTTACGGCAGGATTCAGCTTCATTTCCGGCAACGGATAAGGTTTGCGGCTGAGTTGAAGATTCACTTGTGCAATATGATTGCTATAAATATGGACATCTCCAAAAGTATGAATGAATTCTCCCGGCTCCATATCACACACCTGTGCGATCATCATTGTTAATAAAGCGTACGATGCAATATTGAATGGTACACCAAGAAACACATCCGCCGATCTTTGGTAAAGCTGGCAACTAAGAATGCCTTTGACTCCCCTCTCTGACTGGACAGGGGTCGGGGGTGAGGCATAAAACTGAAACATCGTATGACAAGGCATCAATGCCATTTCCGGAAGATCAGCGACGTTCCATGCGCTAACTATTAGCCTGCGGCTATCCGGATTCTTTTTTATCTGGGCGATCAAATCAGCTACCTGGTCAACAACTTTTCCATCTTTTCCTTCCCAGCTTCTCCATTGTTTGCCATATACAGGGCCCAATTCTCCATTTTCATCCGCCCACTCATCCCATATCCTTACACCATTCTCTTTGAGATAAGCAATGTTTGTTTCACCTTTCAGAAACCAAAGTAATTCATGTATAATACTTTTGATATGCACCTTCTTTGTAGTCACTAAAGGAAATCCTTTTTGAAGATCAAAACGCATTTGATAGCCAAAACAACTTTGTGTACCCGTGCCTGTACGATCGCTTTTATGAACTCCCGTATGTAAAATATGTCGAAGTAAGTCGAGATATTGCTGCATGGGCGCAAGTTACGTAAAAGAGAAGGTCAAGTATTAAGTTGCAGATGGATGTGAGGAATCTGTGGATTGATCGGAGATCATTAACTTTATAATCATCAATAAACAATAATGAATATTCATACTATCAGCCGGATAAGGACAATACCTGTCATATTGCTTCTTGCAACTATTACCAATACCGAATCAGGATCTCAACAACCAAACGCCGGGCAACTGAAGGGAAAACATGTTTTGGTTTTTACCAAAAATGGCAAAGGCTATGTTCATGAAAATATACCGGCCAGCATCGCTGCTATTCAAAAATTGGGAAAAGAATTGAATTTTTCTGTTGATATAACTACTAGTTCCGCGTTATTCACTGATGACAGCCTCGTCAAATACGATGTTGTAATTTTTTCCAATACTAACAACGATGTCTTTGACACTGAAAAACAAAAAGTGGCATTTATGCGCTATATTCAGGCAGGCGGAGGTTTTATGGGTATCCATTCAGCGTCTGGTACTGAAAGAAACTGGAAGTGGTTCAAATTAATGCTCGGAGCTACATTTCTGCGACACCCGCCTTTTCAACGTTTCGCTGTCTATGTTTTTGATAAAAAACATCCCGCCGCTAAAGATCTTCCGGCTAAATGGGAAACAGATGATGAGTGCTATTTTTTTAAAGAGTTCAACGTTGGAGTAAATGTATTGCTGGTGTCAGACATCAGTAATATAAAAGAAAGCGATGATGGGAAAAATGTCAAACCTGATGTATTCGGGAACAGGTACCCGGCCGCATGGTGCCATGAATTTGACGGAGGTAAAAGCTGGTACACTGCCCTCGGTCATAGTAAAGAAGACTATTCAAACCCCGTCTATCTTGCCCACATAATTGACGGTTTGAAATGGGTAACGGATAAAGGCAAACTGGATTACAAAAAAAGCTATGCCGCCAGTTCCGATGTTGATGAAATGAAAATATCCAGGTAAAACGTTTTGACACCTACTGAACTGCCTTTTCCTCGTTTTCTCTATTGATGTAATCCGGCCTGAGCGCAATTACAGGCGACTCTTCGCTTCCATCTTCTAAAATCGCTGAAAATTCTTTGTGAAGCCTGCGAATGGTTTGCTTATTGGCAAACAACTTTTGCGTCAGGAATTGCACTTTCGATTGCTCATCCGACAATTGCTGTTGTAAAGCGCTAGCCGTGTTCCGGGACTCTGCCAGTGAAGCGTTTAATAATTCATTTTGTTCTTTGTTTTCCCGCAACGTAGTCTCCATATAACTGACATGCTCCATTTTTGTATTAAGCTGTTGCTGCTTCTCTGTCAATAGTTCTTCTTTTTCACAAAGTATCACCTGCATTTTATCGGCGTGTTCCTGTTTCATTAATAAGTCGCTTTCTAAAGAGCTCATTTTCTCTTTAACCTCTTTCATTTCCGATACCGTTTTTAATCTTTGATGTTCCGACTGGTAAAGGTTTTTTATCCGTTGCTCCAATTGGTTCTGCAAAAAAATTATCTGCGCTTTCTTTTCATCGAGCAGGTCTTCGAGGTATGCCTGGTCGGATTCTTTATCTCTTAATATGGCGATTTCTTCTTTCCATTTGCTGATGATCTTATTCTTTTCATCATCACTTGCCGTACCCATAGTGACCTGATCCTGCAATAGTGCGTTTCCCTTCTCCATTTGTCCGAATGACCTTTCCAATTGCTCCACCTTCGCCAAAAGTTCTTTTTTTTCTGCTGCATGGTCTTCGGCGAGCTTACTTATTTCTGCCTGTAAATGTTTCGGTATTTCTTTCTGAATGTTTTCCATGGGTCCTTTTTTGTGATTTTTAAAATAGTTTTGAACATACGTTGCTAATGCGGCATATTTTATTTCCATGTCGCTGAAATCTTCCTGCAGCGCTGTATAGCAGGCATGATTGTATAAGAGCTTGTCTTTATATTGTTGTATGATACCCGAATGGTCAAATGAAAAATATTCGCCGTTGCCGTTGGTGTATCCGACCAATCCTGTAAAGGCGTCAGCAAGACTTTCTCTTTCCTCGCTTTCTTTTTCAACACCTGCGGCGTTTCTTTTCTTTTTGCGATAATGCAAAAAAATTGTCGTGAATAGAATCACGGCCGTCGCAGGCAAAATGATCCAGCAAAGAATTTGTATGAATTTCAGGAATTCAGGACTTGGTCCAGCGACTAACAACATCCCCCATTAATTTTGAGTAGAGTTCCGAATAGTTATTTTCAGCGTTTTATTGGCCCGGTGATAAATATTGGTTTTTTCTCCTCAATGAAAATGAATGGCGCTGTATATATAAAAGGCATTAACCTGGTTGATAAAGAATTTATTTTGATGTATGAATAACTATGGGAACAAATGGTCATTACTACAGCCGCAGATCGTCAATAATGATACCAAAAGGAATTTGTTGTCTCTTTTTTAGGAAGAATTTTTAATTCACGTTGAAGCATATGAATGTGATGCAATAAGACCGGAAGACTAATTCGCAATTTCCGTATCAACATCGCCAAGCAATAGCTTGTCCTTTACTTTTAAAAAGGCGAAGTATATGATCTTTTTGCCACATACAACTGGCTGAACGATCCAAAATCCTTCGGATTCTTTATTTCCCCTGAGTTTGTCAAAAGTGAAATCAGTGCAATCACTCATATTATTTTTCACCTCGTTCATTCTATCAACGGCCATTTTTAATTCCGATGGATCCAATGTATCTACTGCAGACTTCCATCTCCTCGTCTCATCGTTGCCCGTATAAATCACAAACTGCGAAAACTCCTTCCTATTATCTTCTTTTGCCCAATTGATCAACTTCCTGACGTGGTCCTGCAGCGACTGACTGAATCCGGGCTTTTCCAGCTCCAACGCTGCCCTTGCCAACGAAGATGATATACCCTGTCAAAGGTATTTGCCGGTGATTTTAATGCTTTCGCCTCTTCAATTCTTTTTTGATCAAACCAAGTTCTCTTCCCGTTTGACCTTTTACTGAAGTATTCTCCTGCGCCCTTCGCATCAGGTAAGGGATCACATCTTTGATTGGGCCGAATGGTAGGTATTTGCTGACGCTGCAGCCCGCATGTGCTAAATTAAAAGTAATGTTGTCGCTCATGCCATATAATTGACTCCAATGAACATGTGGATGATCTAAAGACAATCCTTTTTGCTGCAATAATTGAGTGGCGTATAAATTACTATACTCATTATGGGAAGCGACGATCAATGCAATGCGGTCAATATGTTCAATACAAAATTTAATTCCGTCATTGAAATCCTTGTCAGTAGATTCTTTACTGGCTTGAATCGGTGAAGGATACTCCATTTCCAATGCCCGCTTTCGTTCTTTTTCCATATAGGCGCCGCGAACAAGCTTTGCACCCAGTATGAAATTTCGTTTTAACGCCGCTTCATACGAATCTTTTAAAAACGACAACCGATCAGTGCGATAATGCTGGACGGTATTGTAAACAACTGCTTTTTCTTTATTGAAAGTATCCATCATTAAAATGGTCAGGGCATCCACCGGGTCCTGTATCCACGTCTCTTCGGCATCCACCATGACTCCTACTTTATTGTCTTTGGCTGTTTCGCATATCTGCATCATGCGCTTCCGGACACGATCCCATTCCTGTTTTTCTACTTCCGGCAATTCCTCTACGGCTTTCATGTATTTTTTCATCAACGTTCCTTCAGCCTTGTGCATGGCAGCATCCATTTTTTCCAATAATGAAAATCTTGCAAACCCTGTCACTTTTACACTCATAAACGGTATGTTGGGTTGCGTGCCTGCATAGTTGATCACTTTTATGAATTCTTCACAGGCGTGATCAAAATTCTCTTCGCCTTCTTTTCCTTCCACCCCATAGTCAAGAATAACCTGCACGTGATAATCAGATAGCTTCTTTGCCACCTGTGCTGTTTCTTCTAAAGTCTCGCCCCCGACAAATTGTTTAAAGATAGTATTGCGTATAATACCTTTTACCGGCAATCCCGCTTTAAGCGACCACGGTGTCAACTTCGTTCCCATTTTCACGAGCCACGGTTTTCCCATCAATGAAAAAAGAAACCTCGCCTTTTTTAATTGTTTGTCCGTCTTATATTCAAATGCAAATTCTGTATTGTCAAAAGAGATAACGGGATATGATTCCATAGCAAGAAATGATGCGCAAATGTAAAAGATTAAATCTTACTATCAAATGAGATGAGACGACCAGCTTTATTTATTGTACAATGATTAAGTCAGAAGCATTTCCCATCTTACCTTTACAAAAATTCTCAGAATGGGAACCAAAAGACCGACAGACAGTCTTACGATAATGACAGAGCTTGTTTTACCCAATGATACCAATGTATTCGGCAACCTGATGGGTGGCCGGCTTATGTACTGGATGGACATTGCAGCAGCCCTGTCAGCTCACAAACATTGCAACGCACCGGTGGTGACGGCCTCGGTAGATAATATTTCTTTTGAAAACCCGATCCCGCTTGGTAATGTCGTCCATATAGAAGCGAAGATCACGAGGGCTTTCAATACTTCTATGGAAATTCATTTAAAAGTATGGGGTGAGGACCTGAACCTTCAACATAAGTATAAAAGCAATGAAGCCTATTATACTTTCGTTGCCATGGACCCAAACAAAAAGCCTCTTCCTGCACCACAGCTAATACCCGAAACCGCAGAAGAAAAAAAGCTGTTTGAAGGCGCATTAAGAAGAAGACAGTTACGATTGATATTAGGCGGCAAGATGAAACCTGATGATGCGACTGAATTGAAAGCATTATTTGTAAAAGACTAAAAATAGAATCAGTTTAAAATAAGTTAACAAATGATTTTGGCGGTCCTCAAAATCCATCACTAAAACCCTGACAGATAGGCCTTCTAAAAGATTATTGCCATATTGGGCGTACGGATAACGGTCAAAATATGATTTCCAAGTCCAATAGCCCCCTATTACTTTTACATCACGATAGCAACATTCGCTTGCTGATTAACAAAATCTAAAAACCCGATCTGCCGGGAAATTCTAACTACAACTTGCCCTTTTGTTTGCCGCTCATTTCTGATTGCGTTCCATGAATTTTTTTTAAACCCAGTTCGATCATTAAAAATTATGACTTATGAAAAGGATTTTCAGAAACAACAGGATCATCGTAGTCGCTTTTTTCACCGTTTTCTCCATGGTCGCAGCACCGGCGGCCGTCATGGCAAATGACAGCAGCACTGTAGTTCCGGTACAATTGAAATATATTGGGCAGATGAACAATCAACCCCTGTTTCAGTTAAGCTTTGCAGGAAATGAAAAAGAAAATGAATTCACCATCATCATTAAAGATGAAGGCGGCAATACATTGTACAGGGAAAATATAAAAGGTGAGGTCTTTTACAAAAAATTCCTTGTGAACAGGGATGAGATCGGTGACAGTTTTTTAAGGTTTGAAGTGATCAGCAAAAAGACCAACAAAAGCGCAGTCTTTGAGGTGAACAGCGAAGCCCGCTATGTAGAAGATATGGTAGTGAACAAAATAAAATAAACTGCTGGTTCAAGCTAATGTTTGTGATACACCGGCCCACGCCGGTGTATTTTTATTTACTTATTTTCTCCTCAAGGTAAGCCGTATCATTATTAAGAAAAGCTGTAAGGAATTGTATAGCATCTTCTTTTGTTTGACCCGTAATGTCAGAAACATATCCTTTAACTTCTTTTGTTGAAATCCCCAAAAAACTCTTTTTTGCTTTATCTCTTTTATAAAAAATATAGAACTCATGATTCACCACGTCATTTCCGACAATGGAAAAGACAACGCCCTGTTTAGTTTCCAGGTTTTCAAATTCCAGTGAAGGTGAGAAACAGATATCTTTATCATTCATTCCTGCTACCTTCTGCAGACGATCCATCCACGGAAATTGTTCAAAGGTTTCCATAATATCTTCTTTTCGGATCGACCCCTTCTCTACTACGTCAGGATTGTCGGGTTCACAGATGCTCCAGCGATAATTTGACATTTCCTAAAAGTAAAGCTTTCCCGCGGATCGGTCATTTCATTGTTCATCCTAAAATGAACTGTCCATAATTTATGATCGTTAGCTTTGCAATTGAAAAAATAAAAATGAAATATTCTGCTACGGTCAGTTGGACAAAGTCACCTGCTGAGGCATTCAGCGACGGAAGATACAGCCGTGTACATGAATGGTCGTTTGACGGCGGTATGCAATTCAAAGCTTCTTCATCACCACATGTTGTTCCGTTGCCGATGTCTGATGAAACATTGATAGATCCCGAAGAAGCATTCATCGCAAGTATATCAAGTTGTCACATGCTTTTCTTTCTTTTCTTTTGTGCCCAGCGTAAATTTATTGTGGCGCAATACGAAGACCATGCAGAAGGAATAATGGGTGACGGGGAAGACGGGAAAAAACAAATGCTTTCTGTCACACTGCATCCGATAGTAAATTTTGAAGGAGATAATTTACCTTCTGAGGAAACCATGGCGCAATTACATGAACTATCGCATGAAAACTGTTTTATTGCCAATTCGGTTAAAACAAAAATTGAAGTTGTTGTCAAATAAAAAATCATGAAAGACATAGCGATACATTTACAGGATAAGCCGGGCGCATTAGCTGAAATGGGTGAAACACTCGGAGAAGCGGGTATAAGCCTGGAAGGAGGCGGCGTATTTGTACATAATGGAAAAGGTATTGCTCATTTTTTTGTTGAAGATGGAGAAAAAGCCAAACAAGTATTGGAAGAAAAGAACATCGCGGTCGCAGGCATCAATGAGGTATTGATACAAAAACTGAAACAGGATATGCCGGGACAATTAGGAATGATCTGCCGCCTGATGGCAAAAAATAATATTAATATCCTCGTTCAATACAGTGATCACTACAACCAACTTATTCTTGTTGTAGATGATCTTGAAAAAGGAAAAATGGTATCCAATAACTGGGCAAATGGTGTTTATGAATGATCAAACAGCAAACATAGAAAAGCATTTTGGGCATATCGCATCACTGATCGGCGAGAAGTCACGGGCCATGATGCTTTGGAATCTTTTAGATGGGCGTGCTTACACGGCGACGGAGCTTGCCCTTGTTGCTGATGTCTCATTTCAATCTGCGAGCAATCACCTTTCGCAGCTCATAAATGCCAGTTTATTAAAATCAGAAAAACAGGGCCGGCATAAATATTATCGTTTTGCCAATGAACGTGTGGCGCAGGCAATTGAAAATATAGCAGGGCTTATGCCGGCGTCGTCTATTTTAAAATCAATAAATCATTCCAACTCTGCCGGCATCAGGTATGCTCGCACCTGTTATGATCACCTCGCCGGAACGATCGGCGTACAACTGGCCCATTCGCTCTTGAAAAATAAATGGCTCATCGCTTATAGTGACCGCTACGAGGTCTCTAATGCAGGCAATAAATGCTTCGAAAGTTTGGATATTGACATAACAGCTACACAAAGGCAAAATCGCAAATTCGCCTATCCCTGTCTTGACTGGAGTGAAAGGAATCATCATCTCGGCGGTGCATTAGGTGCTGCGTTGCTTCAATCCCTGGTGAAAAAAGACTGGATAAGAAAAATCAGGAATTCAAGAGAGATATTGGTTACAGGAACAGGTAAAAGCGAAATAGGCAAATTGTTTAAAATAAGTTTATAGATATCTTACCCCCATTAATTAACAGGTAGTCGCGAAAAAGGCTGCTGATCTTTTGAAGATGCTTTTCTTTTACTTGTTAAATCATTCCAAAAAATAAATTGATCCTTTCCCCGTTAAAATATTGCCCGCACTTTTACACCTATTACTCTGCTTATGTGCCGTTCACTTCTTTTTTTATCCTTATTTCTCTTTTCGCAGGCAGGCAATGCACAGTATTTTAAACTCAGCGGGAAAATAACCAATAACAAGCTTGAACCCCTAGCCCTTGTCACAATACAGTTAAAGGCGTCGAACACCGGAACTGTAAGTAAAGAAGATGGCACTTATTTGCTGGAACTGGAAGAAGGCAACTATGATCTTATTTACAGTATGGTTGGTTTTAAGAGCCGCGTCATAAACATTACTATTACGAAAAATTATGCGCAGAATATTATCCTGGAAACGGATGAATCTAAAGATTTGCCCGAGGTCACTGTACGTGGCAAGGGCAGGGACAGGGCGGAAGAAATTATCCGAAATGTAATTCGTAACAAAGAGGATATTTTGGCAGCACCGGGAGCCTATTCCTGCAATGCGTATGTAAAAGCTTTACAGGAAGATTCGTTGACAAAGAAGCGCAAGGCAAAGCATCCATTACCCGATTCTCTTCAAAAAAATTCAGCGTTTGACAAGATGTCTATGGCGGAGATATCACTTCACTATGATCATGAAAATGATCAAAGAACGAAGGAAGAACGAGCAGGCGTTTCAAAACGAGGTAACCCGGAAGGGCTTTTCTATTTATCATTGACGGAAGGCAATTTCAATTTGTACAACAATCTTATCAAAACAAATCTTTCAGAAGTCCCTTTCTTATCGCCTGTCAGTTATAGTGGTCTTGCCGCGTATAAGTATAAGGTAACCTCCGTGAAGCAGGAAGGCGCCAGGAAAATTTTTACCATCAGTATAAAACCCAGACAATTAAGCAATGTCACCGTAGAAGGCGAACTGACGATCCTTGACAGTTTATGGGTAATTCTCAGCGCCCGATTTACATTACCAAACTATCATATCCAGGAATATGATTTTTTTGAAATTGATCAGCAATACAATTTTGTTGACAACCAGGCGTGGATGATAACAAGGCAGTATTTCACCTATTATGCAAAGCATGGCAAAGGGAAATTATCCGGTCAAACTCTGGTCACTTACAAAGATTTTGAGTTGAATAAGTCCTTCCCAAAAAAATATTTCGGTGTTGAGGTCAGCGCTACTTCGCAGGATGCTTATGAAAAGGACAGCACATTCTGGCAAAAGACAAGAACGGAACCACTGACACAAAAAGAAATTCGATTTATTCAATTTAAAGACAGCATACGGCGTGTTATAACAAGCAAAGTCTATCTCGATTCGATTGACAGGCTGACGAATAAAGTGACCTGGAAAAAAATACTGATCACAGGTCAAACCTTTTACAACAGGGAAAAACAAAGAAGCTGGTATATCCCGCCGGTTACTTCCTTGTATGAGCCTTTTGAGTTTGGTGGCGGCCGTATCCAGGCTTATACCTGGCATCGCAAAACCTATAAATCAAAAAAATACATTTCTCTCAATGCCGATCTGAGTTATGGTTTCAGAAATCATGACATAAACGGTGGTTTGAATTTTACTAAAATGTATAATCCCTTCAACCGTGCATTTTATCGGATTGAAGCCAACCGTGACTTCGAATACATATTTGAAGGAGATGCCTGGATCAACATGATCAAGCGTAATAATTTTTATTTAGATAATTCCATCGGTATCGGGCATGGACAGGAAATAGCAAATGGTCTTTTTCTTTATACAGATCTTGATATGTCTTTTCGACGTTCGCTCAGTAGTTATAAAACAAATGACAAAGTAGACAGTTTGCTTAACGATGTTCTGAATGAAAACGTTGAAGACAATAAAGCTATTGCTTTTGAACCCTACAATGCATTGTACGGTAAAATAAGATTGCAATATACGCCCGGGCAGCGATACATCCGTGAGCCGAAAGAAAAGATCATACTTGGTTCTAAATGGCCGACTTTCTATGCAATGTGGCGAAAAGGTATTCCCGGTCCTTTAAAAAGTAAAGTTGACTTTGATTACCTTGAATTTGGAGTGGAACAGGATTTAAAACTTGGTATAGCTGGTGTTTCCCACTACACGATTAAAACAGGAAGCTTTCTCAATACAAATGACCTTCGATTCGTGGATTACCAGTTTCAGCGCCGCGGTGATCCTTTTTTGTTCATGAGCCCCAATGAGGCTTTCCAATCACTCGATTCTACATTCCCGGTATTTCATCGTTTCTACCAGGCGCATTATTTACATGAATTCAACGGGGCGATCCTTAATAAAATACCTTTTCTCAAAAAATTGCAGTTAAGAGAAATTGCCGGTGGTGGTTTTTTGATCGCTCCTGAAAGAGATCTGCGCTATGCAGAACTTTTTGCAGGTGTAGAAAGAGTATTTAAATGGCCATTCAACCCTTTATTTAAACTAAAGATCGGAGTCTATATTGTCGGCTCTGTCGCCAACCAATTTCGCAATCCCATTCAATTCAAGATCGGGTTCATGAGTTGGGACAGGAAAAGAAATAAATGGCTGTAGATAAAGGATGAGTGGCCCGTTCAACTCATAGCTGTATAAAATAAAAAGCAAAGTTCTTTATATTTATCCAATGTTTTCAATACAACAGGCACGACGCTGTCAGAAATTAAGCTTGCTGCTTATAACATTGTTACTGCAACATTCTGTTTTTGCTCAAAAAAAGATCCCTGAAAAATTCAGGACCATCGATACCGCGATATTCCAGGATGCTTCCCATCATTGGTATGACCTGTATGAGAAGGACAGGATGATACAACCAAAGCCAAACCAACCTCGCTATAAAGCGACGGAGTTGGAAAATGTTGCGGATAATATTTTGCTCTATCAAAAAGACAATGGCGGGTGGCCGAAGAACTATGATATGCTTGCTATTTTAACGCCTGACCAAAAAGATAGCCTAATAAAAGATAAACCGGTTTTGAATACAACATTTGATAACCGGACGACCTACTCTCATATCGAAGCGTTGGCCAAAGTATATTATGTTACCGGAGTTGAAAAATATAAAGACGCTGCTCTGAAAGGATTGGACTTTATAATAGCTTCACAATATGCCAATGGCGGCTGGCCGCAGTATTTTCCTTTGCAAAATAATTATAGCCGTTATATCACGTACAATGATGATGCATTCAGCGGTATCATGTGGTTTTTAAAAGATATTGTTGATGGTAAAGTTCAATACGAATTCATAGATAAGGAACACAGGGAAAAATTGCTATCGGCTTATGATAAGGGTATTAAATGCATCCTTCAAACACAAATCAATGATATGGGTAAACCTACCGCATGGTGCCAGCAGTACAATGAGGTGACAATGGAGCCTGCTTGGGCCCGGAAATTTGAACCGCCATCTATATGTAATGGAGAAAGTGTGGAAGTAGTATCTTTCTTAATGGCCATCAACAATCCTTCGCAGGACATCATCAATGCTGTGCAAAATGCTGTATCATGGTTCAAAGAATCTGAAATAATGCAGACGAGAGTGAAAGTTATTCCTGCCGCGGATCTTGTAACACCTTACTTAGTTTCCAAGACCGATAGAGTGGTTGAGCATGATTCTTTAGCGCCACCTATATGGACCCGTTATTATGAATTAAAAACCCATCGTCCGCTTTTCTGCAATCGCGATAGTAAAGTGGTTTATTCCCTGGCAGAAGTAGAACGGGAAAGACGTGCAGGTTATGCCTGGTATACTTATGCTCCGCAAAAGATCTTGAATCGTTACCCGGCATGGCAAAAGAAATGGGCGAAGGGGATAAATGTGCTGGAAAAATAATTTTTTTGCCAACGATAGTGCTACTATCGGCTTATCTTGCGACGCTCCATTCATCGTTCGGTATTTTCATCAGCATTATTGAGGATATCACACCGCAAACTAATCGGTTCGTTATCGTTTTATATCGTTACCTTTGTCCTGTTCTGAACTGATCATTCCATCGCAAAATCAGTTTACTGCGTTCTCTTTTGCTGGCCACTCATTTTAAAAAGAAATTTATCACTCATGTTTGTACCAACCTGGAATAAATATTTACCCGTTCTTAAAATATTATTGAAGCGTTCAGTCAATGAGGAACAAACCCTTAACATGAATGCATCAGACTTTCAGCGGGCAGCAGGTGGACGTAAGATCAAATACAGCTTCTCGATCACTCTTCATAAAGGCCGTCTGCAGACAATAGATAAGCCTTCGCCAATAGCCAAGGAGTTTGCATCAGTTCTCCAGCAAGATGACACCACCAACCAATTCATACGCCAGCACGATATTGAATTCTCTCTTAATAACAACCTTGAATTGCAAATAAAGAATGTTACTCCTCCTGTTGTTGAAAACGCGACAGGTGAGAATGACGAAACCTCGAAAGAAGAATAGTTTTTAACGACACTTTCTTCTGCGATGGTCACTTCGCTGATAAAAATTCAAACTTCTTGTTACTTCACATCAATAATATATGCCCTGACCGGCGACTTCCCTGCATTTACTACTGTATGAGTTTCAGTTTCACTCCAGAAAGCTGTGCCAGCGGGAGCTTTTTGTGAAATCGTTTTGCCATCAGGTAATATTACAGTTACATCGGCATCGGTAAGGAGTATAGTTAAATGAGCCGCGTGACTATGTTTGCCTATGCCACAAACATCTTTTCCGGGTGCGGCATTAAATTCGATCACTTTCATTTTTGCATTGTCATTGACTACCTTTGAATTCATTGTCACTTCTGTACTTTGCGCATTCGCGACCATAGCAAATGAAATGCAGGTCATTGTCGTCAAATAGATTTTTTTCATATTGATTAATTTTTGTTGATATGAAAATATGTACAACAGTAAAAAATCAATTTGCGCTGCGTGTCAAATAATTTGCTGTAAAAACATCATGCTGGAGTTAGTTGTTTTCGGAATTGCAAGTGTGACACACCGCAACTTTCTTTAAATACCCGGTTGAAATGAGTTGAATTTTTAAACCCGCTTTCATAGCTTACTTCATTCACTGGTTTTTGAGAAGTGTTGAGCAAGAGGCGGGCATGATCAAGTCTTTTTTGCATCAGCCATTTGCCTGGAGTAATTTTATAGACTTCTTTAAATTCCCTTTTAAATGCAGCAAGACTACGGTGTGCCAGTTTAGCGAAATCTGTAAGTGAAAAATCATGCATATAATTGGCATCCATGATCTCTTCCAATGGTGGAAGATCCTGGTTTTCCATTGCATTTAAATACGCAAGCAAATCACCGTTGGCTGGGTTTACAAGTATATTAAATACCAGTTCTCTGAACTTTAGTTCCAGTAAGCTTTCCGGCGGCGGCAACTGTTGCGTGAAATAACCTTTTCACTTTTTTGTTACTTCTTCTTCCCATTACTCTTCGCCAATTCCGCTTCCTGCGCTTCATTTCTAAACACGACTGCGTTATCAAATACATCTACCAATACCGGGTGTGTTCTATCTATATCATCTGTCATCAAATCGCTTGCGCAACTTGTTTACGCTATCTTTTTGTATCAGTCTCTTTTTTAAAAAATAAGCATCAGCAATACGACCAGGCTCATCCTTTTGCCTTTCGATTATTTATATCCTGCCAACCTGCAAAAACAGCTACTATAAAACAAATAAATGAATTGGCAAGCAACAAGCTTAATGTTCCCGTGTGACCCGGTGCGCCAACAAAAAATAAATGCAGTGAATACATATAAGGATAGTAAATAATTTTCTCCCAATCTGTCAGGATCAGGCCTGCGATCAAAAGACTAATCCCAATACTTAATGGCACAATAAAGTTTTTAAAACGCATGCTCAACCAATACTGAATAGCGACTACACCCAGTATGCCAGCATAAACACGGCTTATTACAATCAGCATTGCTCTAAAACGAAAGGGATGAGAAGCAAAAAGATAGTTATTTTGAAAAAAATTAACCACATAGCCCGAGATAATCGTGAAGAAGGTAAAAAGTATAAAGAAGCTTATCACAAATACATTCACCACCACAAATTTGGAGAAGAAAATATCAGTATACTTTCGGGGTAATGCATATACCTGTTTCCACGTATTGTTTTTATATTCGATCTGAACAATAATACTACTGATGAGTATAACAAAAGCGGGTAAAATCAAAGCCGAGCCATTTTTCCAAACCATATAGAACAAAATCAACCAGGGGCTGCCACGCAACCTCGGTACAAACACATCTGGCCGGTTAATGAGAACCAAGGCGTTTATAGCTGGCAAAAAAGCGGCAGCGAGCAGAAGCAGCCAGATAGCAGCTGTTCTTTTTGTTTTTAAAAACTCCCCCATTGTATTAGACAGAAAAATACTTTTCATCTTAATCGGATATGATTTGAACAAACAAATTTTCAAGGTCATCCTGGCGAACAGATAAATGGAAGATTTTGACTCCCTGCTGAACAAGCATTGTATTAATTGATGCGGCATCTTCCTTGTTTTCGATGCTGATCCTGAGTTTCTTATTGATTAATTGCACAGGGAAATTTCCTGTTAACACATGCATCGATTTGGCTGTGTCGTCAACTTCAACTTCAATATATGACTGGCCCGATCTGACTTTCTGCAATTCCTCTAATCCGCCCTCAAACAATATTTTCCCTTTATGAATGATCGCGATATCAGTTACTATTTTTTCTATTTCTGTCAGCAAGTGACTGGAAAGAAGAACAGTTTTGCCATATTCACTATTTAGTTGTTTGATCAGGTCCCTTGTTTCAATAATGCCATTTGGATCAAGCCCGTTAGTAGGTTCGTCCAAGATGAGAAGTTCGGGATCATGTAGTAAGGCTATAGCCAATGCAAGTCTTTGCTTCATACCTAAGGAAAAAGCTTTTACTTTCTTATCAGTGGCGCCTTCAAGTCCCGTAATGCTTAATACTTCGGCTATTCGTTTTCTTTCGCATTGATAAGACAGGCGGAATACCTCCAGGTTTTCTCTTGCAGTCAAGTGCAGATAAAGAGAAGGTTGCTCTATCAGCGACCCTGTTTTTTTCAATATTTCGATCCGGTCGGACTTGAATTCATTTCCAAAAAGAGAAATAGCACCGCTTTGTTTTTGAAGTAATCCAAGAATCAATCGCAACGTGGTTGTTTTACCTGCACCATTAGGTCCTAAAAAACCATAAATACTACCCTTTGGGATATACATTGAAATATCATCAAGAACAATTTGTTTTTCGAAACGATGAGTAACATGATCAACCTGTATAACCGGTAACTGCATCAGCTATTTTTTTGATGACGCAAGCTGTAATAAATAAAATGAATAATAAAATGAATTCAACGAAATCAGTGAAAGAACCCGTCAACAGGTGTTTTTCGCATATGATATTTTTATTCTGCAGGAACGATAGTTCATAGATATAAAAACAGGTTTGATTGAAAAACCAATGAGGTAAAAGTCCTTTTTCTCTTACCTTCAATCAATGAAGGGATGGAAATTAGCCTTATTGCATATTATGGTCTGGTGTATCGCTCCCGGTACCGTTATTCCTGCCATGTTCCGGTTTAATGCAGCCAGCGCCATTCCTTATTGGACGACTGCCTATCTTATATATATCAGTTCATTTTATGTCAGTTACTATTGGGTCCTGCCCGGCTGGGTAAAACGAAGAAAGACGTCCTTATTACTTCTTCAATGGCTTGTTCTTATCATTCTTTATACTTTGGTTATTTTACTCGTTAATTATTTTTTCCATGTATACAAACGTGGCAATCTGCAATTCAATTTTGGGAAATTTTTTTTTATCAGCTGCACTTACATGGGCATTTTATTTTTGCTCAGTATCACCTATCGGTTTGCGATAGACTGGTTTAAGAATGAAAAGATAAGGCAGCAGCTCGAAAACCAAAATTTAAAAACAGAGCTTGCCTTTTTGAAATCACAGATCAACCCACACTTCCTCTTTAATACACTTAATAATATTTATGTGCTGGCTTATCAGCAATCAGATAAGACTCCAGATGCCGTGATGAAATTATCGGCGATGATGCACTATATGCTCTACGAAAGCAATATTGAATGGGTACCTCTTACAAAAGAGATAAATTATATCCGGCAATTGATGGCCCTGGAACAATTGCGGAGCAGCGAACACCAACAGTTTGATTTTTCTCTTGAAGGAAACACAGATGACAGAATAGTTGCTCCATTATTATTGGTACCCTTTATTGAAAATATTTTTAAACATGGAATTTTGAATGATAAAAAAAATCCGGTCACAACGAAATTAGCGGTAACCGAAAACCGGCTTGTTTTCCAAAGCAGGAACAAGATCAACCATTCGTTAAAAGATAATACAAATGGTATTGGCCTTATCAATGTTAAAAGACGTCTGGAATTATTATACCCCGGCCGGCACCAGCTTTCGCAAACAAACGATGGAGAATATTATTCGGTACATTTAACTCTTCAACTTTTATGATATGGGTATTTTAAGTTGTATTGTGGTAGATGATGAACCATTACAGTTGGAGTTAATCAGTGACTATATTAACAAAACTCCTTTTCTGTCGCTTGCAGGAACTTTTACAAACCCACTAGAGGCATTAACCCTGGTTCAGCAGCAAAATATTGATCTTATTTTTTCCGATATACAAATGCCTGAATTAAGTGGTATTCAGTTTATTCACTTGCTGAATGGAAGGAGTAAAGTAGTATTCATTACTGCTTATCCTGATTATGCATTGCAGGGTTATGAACTAGACGTAGTGGACTACCTGGTTAAACCAGTTTCTTTTGAGCGTTTTTTGAGAGCAGCTAATAAAGCTCTGCAGATATTTCCGTCTTCAAAAGAGATGAATGAAAATAAAATTAGCCGATCAATCCCTTTTAGCGGGCAATCTTTGTTTGTAAAATCGGACTATAAAATCATTAAAATATCATTGCCTGACATCCTCTTTATAGAAAGCCTGAAAGAATATATTGCCATCCATACTGTCAAAGGCAAGGTGGTCACCTTACAAACGATGAAAAAAATGGAAGAAGTGTTGCCGCCTTCCCATTTTTCACGGGTACATAAATCCTTTATTGTGGCCAGGGATAAAATAGATTCAATTGAACGCAAAAGGATTTTTATCAAGCACAATGTCATTCCAATTGGCGAAACTTATGACGAAGCTTTTTTCAGCCTGCTTAATACTGATAATTTGCTTTAACAAACGTCAATAACTAATAATAAAACTCCAAATTATGGTAATGCCCTGATTTACATCAGGGCATTAATTTATTTATCGCCTTTATATAACTATTTAGAAGATGATGCTTTTTCTTTTCCCTTTGGCTTAGGCTCGGCTTGAGTTTCATTTCTAAACACTACCGTATTATCAAACACATCTACTAATACCGGGTGTGTTTTATCTATATCACCGGCGAGTATCCGTTTGCTTAATTGGTTCACGATCTCTTTTTGTATCAGTCGCTTCAATGGCCTGGCGCCAAACTGCGGGTCAAAACCCTGGTCAGCTAAGAATTCCAGTGCATAATCGCTGAACTTGTAGATCTATCCCGCTTTTTGCTATTAAACTTTTCAAACTATTCAACTGTATTCTCACAATACCCATGATCTCTTTCTTCATCAATGGACGGAACATAATGATCTCATCTACACGGTTCAGAAATTCAGGTCGTATTGTTTGTCGCAATAACGACATTACTTCCACTTTTGCTTTATCCGTCACCTCGTCGACATTCTGTTCAGTAACATTGTCAAAAGCATCCTGGATCAGGTGGCTGCCGATATTGCTGGTCATAATGATGATCGTATTCTTAAAGTTCACCACGCGGCCTTTGTTATCGGTCAATCGTCCATCGTCCAACACTTGTAACAATACATTCCACACATCCGGATGAGCTTTTTCTATTTCATCCAGCAATACAACGCTGTAGGGTTTACGGCGAACTGCTTCGGTCAATTGTCCGCTTTCATCATAACCCACATACCCCGGAGGCGCACCAACTAATCTTGACACAGTATGTTTTTCCTGGTACTCGCTCATATCAATACGGGTCATCATACTTTCATCATCAAACAAATATTCCGCAAGAGCCTTTGCCAACTCCGTTTTACCAACACCTGTCGTACCTAAGAAAATAAACGACCCAATAGGTTTCCTTGGATCCTGCAACCCTGCACGGCTTCTCCTGATCGCATCGGCTACGGCCGTGATCGCTTCATCCTGTCCTACTACCCTTTCATGCAAATGCTCTTCCAGCTTTAATAACTTTTCCTTATCACTTTGCAGCATCCTCGTTACCGGTATGCCCGTTGATCTTGGCTACACTTTCCGCAATATCTTCTGCATCCACTTCTTCTTTCAATAATCTTTTCTCACTAATGGACGCCAATTGCTGCGAATAATCACTAATGATCTTTTCCTGATCTTTGATCTTTCCATAACGTATCTCAGCCACTTTTCCATACTCACCATTTCTTTCAGCCTGCTCAGCTTCCTGTTTCAGTTGCTCAATAGCGGCTTTGGCATTTTGTATCTTCTCAACAATTTCTTTTTCTTCTTTCCATTTTGCTTTCAGTGTATCTCTTTCTACGGCCAGGTTGGCTATCTCAGTATTCAGCTCCTTTAGTTTTGCATCATCATTCTCTCTTTTGATAGCTTCACGTTCGATCTCCAACTGTCGAATTTGTCTTTCGAGCGTATCCAATTCTTCCGGCATTGAGTTCATTTCCAAACGAAGCTTTGCCGCACTTTCATCTATCAAGTCAATCGCTTTATCCGGCAGAAAGCGATCGGTAATATACCGGCTGGATAATTCCACCGCGGCAATGATCGCTTCATCTTTTATTCTTACATGATGGTGCGTTTCGTAACGGTCTTTCAATCCACGCAAAATAGAAATAGCATCTTCCACGCTTGGTTCATCAATCATTACTTTCTGGAAACGACGTTCCAGCGCTTTATCTTTTTCAAAGAATTTCTGGTATTCATTTAATGTAGTGGCACCAACGGCTCTCAAGTCACCTTTTGCCAATGCAGGTTTCAAAATATTCGCAGCATCCATCGCTCCCTCGCCACCACCTGCACCCACGAGTGTATGTATCTCATCAATGAATAAAATGATCTCCCCATCACTGCCGCTTACTTCCTTTACAACAGCTTTTAACCTTTCTTCAAATTCACCTTTATATTTTGCACCGGCGATCAGCAATCCCATATCGAGTGCATAGATGATCTTCGATTTTAAATTATCCGGTACATCGCCATTAACAATACGGTGAGCGATTCCTTCGGCGATAGCTGTTTTACCCACACCGGGCTCACCAACGAGTATCGGGTTATTTTTTGTTCTTCGTGAAAGTATATGCAGGGTTCTGCGGATCTCGTCATCACGACCGATCACAGGATCAAGTTTGCCTTGTCTCGCCAGTTCATTCAGGTTTTTTGCATATTTATTCAGCGCATTGAATTCCTGCGACTGAGTTTGTGAAGTAACTGTCTCCCCTTTTCTCAATTCTTTTATCGCAGCTATCAATCCTTTTTCGGTAAGACCTGCATTTTTCAAAAGCTTGGCAGCATCATCATTACCCTCCACGATCGCCAGCAATAAATGTTCGGGAGTTATAAATTCGTCCTTGAATTGCTTAAGCGCCGCACCGGCTCTCAATACAACGCTATTGGCATCGCGGCTTATTGACTGCGCCGGCTCACCAGATGTGGATGGCAATTTATTGATGAGTTCGTCGAGCTTTGTATCTACCAGATTCACCGTTACATTGTTTTTCTTCAATAGGTACTCAACAGGAGAATCCTCCTGTTCCAGCAACGCTTTTAAGATATGCTCCGTCTCAATATTCGGATTCTTTGCATTGAACGCAATTTGCTGTGCCTGTTGAAAGGCTTCGGCAGCTTTTATAGTGAAGTTTCCTAAATTCATAATATCAGTTAAATGTTATTAGTATGAGTTAATTGTTCCGTAAGTTCAAATAACTTTAAACTTTAATAACAAAATTTAATCCAAGCCAAAAATTCCCGTAATGATGTCATATATAAGCCGCTCAACCTGCCTCAAATACCGGGCCTTAGCTATTTTCCTGCTATTCTTGCAGCCTGTTTTTGCTCAATACGATTTCCAGGATCTTGATCAGGAATGGCAGGCCAAACAAAAACTTCTGGGCAAAGACGCTGTATTCATGCTCGCTAATAAAGACACGATCATTTTCAAACGGGAAGTGGGTGATTTTAGCTCAAAGACCGTCGCTCCGATCGCCAGTTGCAGTAAATGGCTGACGGCAGCGTTGGTCATGCAATTTGTAGACGAAGGGAAATTATCACTGGATGATAAGGTCAGCAAATGGTTGCCGGAATTTGAGCGATATAATAAAAATTATATTACTATCCGGCTTTGCCTTTCTCATGAAACAGGGATCGGGGATGAAGGAACACTGATCAAAAAAATTTTCCAACGGAAAAAATACTCCTCGCTGGAAGAGGAAGTGAACAGTTTTGCCGCGAGAGAAATCCGAACCAATCCCGGCACTGATTTCTGGTATGGTAATATTGGTTTGAATATCGCCGGTCGTGTTCTGGAAGTGATCAGCAAGAAAAAATTTGATGTGCTGATCAAGCAAAAACTATTTAATCCGCTGGCTATGCGTAAAACATCTTTTACGACAATGGATGCCAGCGCTATTAATCCTTCCGGTGGCGCGGTTTCTACTGCTGATGATTATATGAAGTTTTTAGTGATGTTATTGAATAAGGGGAAAGTGGGCGATAAGCAGATATTAAGTGAGGAATCCGTAGAAATGATGAAACAAGTTCAAACAACATCCGTAAAGATGGCCTATGCACCAAAAGCCGCTGAAGGGTTTGGCTATGCACTTGGAAGCTGGGTGGCTGAAGAGAAAAGCTCCCTTCCAACTTCCCCGGAAGGGGGAGGGGAAGAGTAGCCACCGTATTAGCAAGTCCAGGATTATTTGGTACCTGGCCGATGGTAGATTTTTGCAGAGGTTATGCCTATATAGTTTTTGTAAAAAATCTTTTAGGGGAAGAAAGAGCAGATGCTCATATTGCATTGAAGAAAGTAATTGACGAGCAGATACCATCTACGTGCAATAAATAATAAGACCGAAAGCCGGCTCAGCCTATTTTCTCTGTCTAATTTTTTATCAATACAACTTTATTGCGGTCGGCCTTATAGATCGAATCGTAGAATTTGACAAGGTCAGCATAGTCTTTTGCCGGGAAATGACCGCTATATTTTTCCATGGAACGATAGTAGAGCAACGTATTATCTTTTAATATAACCGAACAATTGTATTTTCCAAACTTACTCTCAATGACGACGTCCTGCGGCATAGCTTCAGGTTCATATCCCTTGGGCAATTCTATTTCCACGCTGTCAATATCCCGGTACTCAAATCCAAGTTCAAGATCATATTTCCTGGTTGTATCGGCCTGGAGTTTGCGATGGCTTCTCGTCATCACGTTAGGCACCACAAATAGACGCTTACCGGTGATCGTGGCATAGTTACTTACAACAATGTCCAGTGACTCATCAATTTCCGGCAGCAAAGATTTATTTTCTTTATAATCAAAATCACTGATGTCATACGTAGCGAAATCAAGTTGCTCATGCAAGATCTCTTTTACTTTATCTTTCGAAAGATTATTGATGAGGCCATGAATATCATCCTGCTGCAAAGCACAATATCTCGTCCGCGCTTTTACAGTTAAGTTGCCATCATTGTTCAATATTGCATTTATTTTCCTCATTTGCAGGTTCTCTTTCAGTCCATATTTCGGTGTTCTCACCAGCGTTCCACCGTTTTCATCCACAGCTATTGCATACCTGTTCTCAGTTTCGCTGCCGAGATAACCAGCTGCCTTTGTTTGGCTCGTACATTCAAGCCAGGTCGTATCTTTTCCATTGGGAACAAACAAAATAACATGGTTGAATTGTAAGCAGGGCAGATCGGTCAATAAATAATCGTTATAACGCCCCGCCATGATAACAGTATAAACTGAGCGAATACCGGCCTCCTTTAAAAGGGAGTACATGAAATTGCTCAGCGCTTTGCAATCACCGTATCTTTTTGAACTCACATATTTTGCATCGTATGGTTGCCATCCGCCAATCCCAAGTTGGATACCGACATATCTTGTGTTCTGCTGCATGTATTCATAGAGCTTCCTGATCTTTTCATTTATATCAGTTACGTTGTCGGTTAGCTGATGAACTTTTTGTTTTATATCTTCCGGTAAGGCGTCCTTGTTTTTTTTCAGATCATACACAAACCTTCCAAAATCTTTCCAGGTGGCATTGCTGCCATCGTAATCTTCCAGTGAAAATTTTTCTGTCGCCAGGAAAACACTTGTCGTGATACGATACCAAGCCGGAGAAGCATACTCATCCATCAATGCCGGCATATCTTTTACCTCCCAGGTATATATCTTATTGGATTTATCTTCTGCAATGACGGGGTCACCATCATAATTGAACATCTTATAATGAAGAGGATTTGTTGTCGGGCTTATCACGGTCAACCTGCTTTGCTGTGTACTTTGTAATGGCTTTTCGACCGGTGTCCATTGAGGCAAAAACATGGTGCCTTTGTAACGTATCTCAATTTCATATTCGACGGTGTATGGATAAATTTTGTAATAAAAGCTATGCCATTTGACCCGGTTATCGTCTGCCAGGCTTTCTTCATTGTACCCGCTGACATCTTTAATGTCCGATCTTTTAAGGCTTTTGATCTTTTTGCCGCTTGCATCATACAGTGTTCCATTAAAGGAAGTAATGCTTCTCAATTTATCATACGCTTCACCAAAGTAAGACCACTTCTCTCCTTGTTCATTCAGGATGGTAAAGGCGACCATGTGCCGGCATTTAGCCCTGTTACCTTCTGTGATCTCGAATGTAATTTCTTCTGCCCGCTTTACGGCATTGGCATTCTTCAGCAATGAAGCTGGTATACCCGAGACAGCATAATCATTACCGGGATCTGCCGATGCAACGTTATAACACATGAAAAAGAAAACAACCGCTAAACTTTTCATACTAATTTTTCTTTTTTAACACGATCTGCTCGCTATGTTTTTTTACTACCAGGTTAAAAAACTCCCGCAACATTTCATATTCATCCGGGTGAAAATAAGTACGCTTAATACAAAGCCGCGAACGAAGTGAGATGGTTCCATTGGATTCCGTTATCCTGTATTCAAACATCCCGTCGCCATTTTCATTCAACTTCAGGATAACCTGCTTCGGTAACTCGTCTATCACATACCCTGAAGGCACCTGCATTTGCAGCGAATAGGTTTCATCTAAAGCATAAGGCATTTCAACCGGGTAAAAACGCTGCGCCGACTTAAAGGGATTCTCTTTATACCCCTGTCCAAACATCGGGTTGATGTATAAGATATCCCCTTTTTCCGGCTTTATCTCAATATTGTATTTCAGAACAACAGGTTCATCATATTTATCTAAAGAATCAACGGAAAGACCGCTGACCTCCGCTTCAGTGCTAAAGCCTTTTTTTATTTCGGTTAGCAATTGCGTCTTATCCGACTCTTTCATCTCTTCGCGAACCCGGTAAGATTCATAATACCCTGGAATTTCTTGTACGCTGCCCGACAAATCCCCCGCTTGATCGCTGATCATAAAAACAGTTGTGACCTTTTTCTCAAGTAAAGAATCCGCTGTGAACTCAACGGGTGTTGCATCAGCATTAATTATTCTTGCATGGCCATTATAACATTCATATCCAAGTTTACCAAAGCCGAGCTGTGGTTCACTGGCATCTAAATAATAAGTATGATCATCGATCACTGTTTGTGCAATGACATAATTAAACCTGTCTAATAAAGGATACATGGGATATGTATATCCGTGTGACCTTGTGCTGAGCAGGATCGGATCGGCACTTAAGCCTGTCTTTCGAAGCATCGCAATAAGCAGCAGGTTTATTTCCGCTACATTGCCATTGCGCCCTTTTAAAACATTTTTTAAAGATTCCCTGATCTCAATGGCACTGTAATTTATACAAGTCATATTATCCCTTATATAGGCATAAATGTTCTTAGCCTTTTGCAGATCGGTAGCGGCGCCTTGAACGGCCTTCTCTGTTGCATCGTTTAACCACGGATTATCCTTATCAAGCGAGTAACCAAAATTCTCATCCTTTAAGAGGTCTTCACATGCCTGCGTCCAGGTGCCCATAATATTTTTCTGTGTATAGGGTGGTCTAAGTTCTGCGAGTTGAAATTCAATCCTCGCCTTATGATTGTTAAGCGTTGAAGTGAAACTCTCTTCTCTTAGCGACGGAACATCCTTCATCACCCAACGGTAAGAGGTCACGGAAGCTGTAAAATCATCACGTGAAGCGGCAGCCGTTCCCCGGCTGTCAGAAACCGAAAAATTGCTTCTCCTGGCGTTCTGATCCTTGATATAAAAAGATTGATTACCCTGCGATAAAGTAACATAATAAAGAAACTCCGGAATAGTAACATTGTATTCGCTCCATAGCGCAGGATATTGTCCCTGGAATTCCCAGGGTTGCAGTGTTAATAAGTAATCAGATTGAATAGTATATTGATATTCGATGATCGAACCTTCTTTGATATTTGGGAAAGCGAATTTCTGTACAAAATGATGCTTATTGATCCGTTCCTTAAAGATAGAAGACCTGGGTTCCAGTTTTGTTTCGACGATTTTACCATTTTCCATATTGTAGGTAACAGCTTTCAGGTTCAGCAATTCTTCTTCTGCCTCACCGTTCACATAAAAATCGATCGCGACGTTGCCGATGTCATATCCATTTTTATTAAGAATATGCACTCTTTTATAATGCCGGAATTCGAGGGAAAAACCGCCTTTGCTGTTTCCGACGATCTCGGTTGATCCTACATCGGCAATAATGACCGCACTGGCATTACTATCAATGCTATAAATCTTCTGTTTAAAATCTTCAGGAGAAACTTTACCGAATTTGACCGGCGCTTTTTGCTGCGCAAAATTTTTTGAACCAGGCAGGCATAGGAACAGTAAAAGAATAAAGGGTCGCCTTTTCATAGCCGGTGGTGGTTTAACATAACAAGTTTACTTAAAAAATCTCAAATTATGGGGTTGTATCTTTACTGATTACGTAAAGTATAAATAAAACCTGTAATACGCTGAACCGTTTACAAAAACATACTGCAGCGATAAAAAAAATTGCTTCGGACCTTGAATTTGATTATTGCGGTATTGCGAAGGCGCAACGTCTTGACGATGATGCCCGCAAACTGGAACAATGGTTGAATAAAGGCATGCATGGCGCTATGAAGTACATGGAAAATCATTTCGAGTTGAGAGTGGATCCCACTAAACTCGTTCCCGGAGCCAGGTCAGTTATTACATTACTAAAAAATTATTACCCGTCTCTGCCGCAAAAAAAAGATGCAGTAAAAATTTCCAAATATGCTTATGGAAAAGATTATCACGAAGTGATCCGGCGCAAAATGAAAATGTTCCTTGAAACTATTCATGAAGAGATCGGGGAAGTGCATGGAAGAGGTTTCGTGGATTCAGCACCGGTATTGGAAAGAAGCTGGGCGCAGCGAAGCGGGCTGGGATGGATCGGAAAAAATGGTAACCTTCTTACAAAAGATAGCGGATCATTTTTTTTCATTGCCACCTTGATCACCGATCTTGAACTTGAATACGATGATCTGTTTGCCAAAGATCTTTGCGGCACCTGCAACAAATGTATCGAAGCATGCCCAACAGAAGCCATACTGACGGACAAAGTTGTGGATGGCAGCAAGTGTATTTCTTATTTTACAATTGAATTAAAAGATATGTTGATTCCCGACGAAGTAAAAGGAAAATTTAATAACTGGGCATTCGGCTGTGATATCTGCCAGGATGTTTGCCCATGGAATCGCTTCAGCAAACCGAATAATGAAGCAGAATTTACCCCGCTACCAGAAGTCCTCAATCTCACGACCAAAGAATGGGAAGCTATGTCAGAGGAAACTTTTAAAAAACTTTTCAAACATTCTGCCATCAGCCGCACTAAATGGAAAGGGATGCAAAGGAATATTAAGTTCATTCAATCATAAAGGATATCTACTTCCCAAACTCCCAGCTTATATTCGTCATGATCCGGCCCAGTGTATAATGATACCTGTAAATTTCCTCCGGACATGGCGGAATTAAACAGGGATAGGTATAACCCACTTTATTGCTGATATCTTTCCTGCTATATCCCGCACTAAACAACAAGCGATGCCATGAGCTTAAATGGATACGATAACCAATCCCTGCATCTATGTAAAAACCGCCAATGAAACGATCTGTTGTCACGTAAAAATCATCGTTATCACTCCGGTTATTATAAGAAAAATTATAACCGGTGCTGGTATATACAAAAGTGGAGCGCTTTTTTCCAATATTCAATTTCCCGTTAACAAATAATGGAATTGATTTAAGATAGTAATTATCCAGGCCAGCCCCAATGCCCGTAAACCAGCGACCGTAGGCTACTCCTGATGTCACGTGGAATACAGGTTTAGCAGCGTCTCCTCCTGCCGCCAGTCCGACAGAAGCGATCGTATTGATATGGGCACCGGATGAGTTTTCCTGGGAAAAAGATAACGCAGGAAGAAACGCTGCTATGATCAACCAGTTATTTTTCATACTTCACTTACTTATTGATCGTGATCTTGCTTAAAAGCCGGATATTATTTATATCAGTATAGTCATATTGATATAAACCGTCCTTTGCTACAACTATGGCAATATTGTTCCATGCAATTACATCGGCAGGGTCAATGCCACTGATCGTTTTTATCAACTGAAGATTCAATACATCGGTAGCATTATACACCTTCACGCCAGAAGTACCATCACAAATAAATAAGAGGTTGTTATCCTTTGACAATCCTTGCGGTCTTGTCATCGGGTATGTTTTAAGTAACGCAGGTGATTGCAGGTTTTGAATATTTACGATGTTTAACTCATTCGACGTTGGACCGCAATTGGTTCCTGAACGCAGGGTGATATAAGCAAAGTTATCATCGGCCACGACCGGGTCGCAGGCACGGGCATGATTAAAGCTTCCCTGCGATACCGGTGTAACGGGGTTAGTAATATCGAAAATGAACATTCCTCCCATTGATCCAAGGAATAATTTATTTTTAAAAGGATAGATAGTTTCAATATCCCATCCTGCATTGATACTGCCGGCCATTACAGGATCAGCAGCATTGCTGATAGAAACAGATTTCAAAGTATGCCGGTCAACGGCGTACATATAATTATTGACGATCGTAAACCGCGCCGTTGAGCCTCCCATACCGACAGGTGACGTAGCTGAAGTACCAGCCTGCGGACCGGCGCTTGAAAAGGTAAGCACGTCGCGCAAAGGCGACCAAGATGTTTTTTCACAACTTTCCGTTACGGTAGTATCAACCTTTTTCCAATCTACTATGATGCCGTTGTTATCAGCATAGAAGCCGTTAGGATAAACACGTTCCGGGAAAATATTCTCTACTGTTTTTTTCAAAACTGCATTTGACGGATTGGAAATATCTACTGCCACAAGATCCCTGTACATATCTGCATATAAAATATTTCCTTTCACAGCCAGATCCAAACTGCCAGGAATATCAATGAAACCGATATTGCGCGGCTGAGATGGATTTGTATTATCAATGATATGGACACCTTTATCTACCTCATTCAAAAAAATGTAATTGCCGTAAATATAGAATTTACCTGTATTCTCCAATTCCCTGGGAGCGTTGCTTTTGATATTACCGATCACTTCGGCCTTTGTCTTATAAATAGGTTTAAAAAGAGTGTAAGTATGTGTCTTCTTACATTGATCTTTTATACAAGCAGAAAAACCGATGGGCAATGCTGCAAAAAGGATCGCAAGTATCCTGATTGTTTTATTTTTCATTTAGCAGTGTTTTGAAAAGCTGACACCACACCGGGAGAGAACGTTGCACGCGGTCATCTTTTGTTTTGCAGAAATAAAAATCTTGTGCGGATGCCGCCATATAACAAGTATTGTTTTTTATCCCACCGGTTGTCAATAAGCTTTCTCGTATCAAACGAAACTTCTGGGCCAATGATCCACTCTGATCCATTCCTGGTTTTCAATCTCGCTGATAACCCTGTTTCCATATTGAAATGAAACCTGTTGAATGCTTCTTTGTTGCGATAATAAATTCCGCTATAGCTCGTGTCATATACAAGCCCGTTGGTGGCGATAAGATATCCGAAAGACAGGCCGGCATCCCATTGCAATGGTAACTTGTTCCCCTTGTTCAGTTGCAAATGATACTCCAAAGGAACCTGGATGAAATGAAAACTGTTGGTATAATTATTTCGCTGAACGCCTCTGTAAAATGCGTCGGCCTGTGCAGAAAAATTATTCAAACGGATAAGCGTATCCTCTTTTCTGCCAATATTTATATGGTTGCTTGCATAAGCGTATTGCAGCCCGGTTGATAGAGTACTTCTTTTTGAAATTTGCAGCTCTGCGACTATTCCGGTTCGAAAAGAAAAGCCTGCATGAACAGAAGATGGGCCCACTACCGCTGTCTGCCCGGTGCCCGCAGTACTGCCGGGGTTGTATGACAAAAGATCCAGCGATTTTTCGCCGCCAAATGAAAATGCAGCAACACTGTTTCCAGATATGCCTGCAGAAAAACTAATGCCCCATTTTATTTTTCCTTTGTCAACCTTCTTTTTTGCAATAGTCTCTTTCTTGTTATTCTCCGGATCATTTACGGATCCAGCTTTTGCGCTGTCGGTTTTTGACACTACAGGATCCTTTGCTGCAACATCCGTTTCATCTTTTTGATGATTTGTTTTATTATCGGTTGTTTTCGCTGCTTCATCTTCTTTGCCAGTGGTTGTTACAGGTTTACCGATTGTAACAGGGACATTCTGATCTACCTGGAGATTGTTGTTTGTCTTTTGAACAGTTGTTGTTTTATCTGCAGGTTTTATTGTTTGTTTATTCTTTATGCTTACAGTTGAAGGATTGTTTGAAGTAATTTGTAATCCATCTCCCCTGGCATCAACCTTTTTTTGCTTTTGTATGATCTTTTCTTTTTCCAATAGACCTTGTTCAGGTATTTCGTGAGTTTGATCAGTTTGCGGGTTTATTTTCGCAGAATTATTTTTTTTATCGGTTGCTAACGGCTTTTCATTGTTTACAGCATTTGACTGATCTGTCAGTTCAGTTTTTTGACCTGTATACAGAAGATGATAGCTTAAATACCCAATCAGCCCCAAAGCCAGTGGCATTAGAATGAAGAAGATCACTCTTCTTCTTTTTTTCTTTCTTATTTCAGCCTCTACATTTTTCCAAACAGTCGCAGACGGGTTCAGTTGAAAATCATCCAACTGCTTTTGCACCTGTTTTTCAAATTCATTTGCCGGCATATTTTTCCGTTTTTTTATCTGACGAAAAATTTTCGATCCACGTTATCAATAAGTTCCTTGCCCTGGAATACTGCGACCGTGATGTGCCATCGCTTATACCAAGAAGTTCACCTATCTCTACATGAGAATAACCTTCCACTGCGTGAAGGTTAAAGATCACCTGGTAGCCATGTGGCAATTGCCGTATCAGGTCAGCCAGTTCTTTTGCCTGTAAGCGGATAGCGGGATCATCATCCACAACCGGATGCAGATATTCCTGTGTGAAATACATTTCCTGCTGATACTTACGGTTACGCTTCAGAAAATTCAAGGCAGTATTCACCATGATCCGGCGTATCCATGCCCCGAGCTCTCCTTCACTTTTATACTGAGCAAGATTATGAAATACCTTTATGAAACCTTCCTGCAAAACATCTTCAGCGTCTTTGATGGAACGGGTGTAACGATAGCAGACCCCGAGCATATTTTTGGCAAATAGCTCATATAGCTCCCGTTGCGCCTTTAATTTCCCTTTAAGGCAGTCCCTGACTAATTTTTGATGGTCCATTTATCCGGATCTGAAAAAGCTGACAATAAATAAACAGCTTTCGTTGCACTGAAACATGGCTGTGGTAAAATAAAAACCACACTATGAACTGCATTCAAATATTATTGATAATAATTGACCGGTATGTGGGTGGATGGTTTCTGTCATAAGTACTTTACTAAATCCTGATCTGTCAAGCAGCAGCAGCCAATCTTCCAATGTTCTGAAGTACCATTCATACGGCATGGTAAACTGATCATCGAGTCCATCCCAGCTTCCCTGTTTCCAACCGCTGGTGTAATCATTCAACTGTTTACGATTGTACGGATGCAGCGTCTGAATAAATACTTTTCCTTTTTCTGAAAGACAGCGTGGCAGTGAGAGCAATAAATTTTCTGTTGACTCTTTTCCTAATAATGCAAAATTGATGACAATAGCATCAAAGGATTTTGAAAATATGATCTTGTTCGAAGCAATATCTTCATAAGAAGCTGCGTAAAATTCTCCTTCCACTTTTTCTGTTGCTTTTTCTATCAGCCCGGGAATCACATCCATGCCACCTACCGCGATTCCGTGATCATGTAGTTCTTTTACCAGCCAACCTTCGCCACAACCTATGTCAAGAACCGAAGAAGGGTTTGCAGAAAGGACAGCATTCAGTATCGCTTTATTTGTTACCAGGTTTCTTGATTCAATCCCATTGGATTCAATTAACCTGATCCAGTTATCAGCATTTTCCTGCCATGACTGAATGATATGTTGTTCTTTGTCCATCAATTAATTTTGAAAAGAAAGGGCTACTTAGAAAAGTAACCCCTTTTATTTAAAACTGCTGTGCGGAAAATCAGAATGGAGGGTCGGGTGGCGTGTTGGGATTGTTATCTCTTTCACGCAGAGGATAAGGCATCAGGTTTCTTCTTCTTTCAGAAGTCGGTCTTCCAAACCTGCGCATGTCTTCTAATTTCAGCCCACTCATATAAAGTTCAATGCAACGATGTTTATATATCTGGTCAAGAATCTGTGCCTGGGTAAATGGCCCAACGAGTGGAGGCAAACCAGCCCCAACACCAAATGGATCGCTGGCGGGTTGTTTGGTCACTACTTTATTTAATTCTATCAAAGCATTTACAAGATCCGGCGTGGTAGCTCTTGCATAACATTCTGCTTTTATCAACGTCATTTCGCCCGGCAAATAAACAGGAAAGGGAGTTGTTGCGGCTGCACCAAATCCACTAATCCGGAATCGTGGCAATATGGTGGGGTTGATTGAAGTGTAAAAAGGAACTCTTTTGTCAGCCATGTCTGGCTGCAAAGGAACTAATAAACCAAGAGTAGAATCCTTTACCTGAACAACATTATTAGTAGAAGTAGAAACCTCGAAGATCGGGTTCAACGAAAGTGCATCAAAATTAAATGTTGATTTTTTGGTCAGGTCAACAAGATTGGCGGAGGCTAGTGCTTGCGTGTACAGACCAGCAGCCAGGGAATATCTTGCTTTCAGTGCATTCAGCGTGTTAATGATGTCGATTCCCACCGGGACATTAGCTATAAACGCTGCGCTTATCGCGTTGGCTGCAATGGCGGTTAATGCATCATCTATAACTGTTATCGCCTTCTTATAACCATCTATCCTGTCAATAAATGTAACGTTGGCTCCAATATCCGCCGGAATCTTTTCCCAGTATTCAGATAAATTTCCAAGAGCAAGCGCTTTAAAAATGCTCGCATAAGCAATTAATCCGCTGGCATAATTTTTATCTGCAAGGTTTTTTGCATTGGCAATTACATTATTTGCATCATATATAGTTTTGTTGAGGTTTGTCCAGAATGTAGTCAACGTAGCATGGTTACCGTCTACTGCATTACCTCCCGTGGCTAATTGCACCTCTGACGTGTTTCCTGTATTTACAACTATTAGTTCATTCGTAGTCAGGCCGTTTACAGTAAATGTATTATACAAATTACTTCCTCTTCCCAGTGTATGCACTCTTTGCAGGCCAACAGCCACACCTGTTAATCCTTTTGGCGAACTGAATACCTGTTCAGCAGTCGCGGCGTTGGGATTAGCGTAATCCTTCTTACATCCCTGACTGAACAATAACACTGCTGGTAAAAGCAGCTATCATTACAATTTTTATAATATTATTTTTCATAAATAGTTTTTTGATGGTTTAAAATTTTGCAGATAATCCGACACGAAATGTTTTTGGAATAGGCACCGATCCGAAATCAATACCCCGGAGTAAAGTGCTTTGCCCGCCAGCGTTTACTTCGGGATCATATCCTTTATAATTATCCCAGCTCACCAGGTTTCTTCCGCTTACACTTAGTGTAATATCCTTTATCATCTTAAAGTTTCCGAATCCATAACTCAACGAAATTTCCCTTAATTTAACAAAGGAACCATCATCAATACGCCATTGTTCGACTGATCCATAAAAATTATTGATATATCCTCTTGGATAAATACCCAATTGTTCTTTCTCTGCTTCTTTGCCATTTCCAACACCTTGTCTTGTGCGCCAGTCAGCGTTGAATACTTCATTTCCCTGCACAGCATCAAACTGCACCCTAAGACTGGCTTTTTTATACGTGATCTCATTTACTAAACTGGCGGTGTAGTCGGGATTCGGATCACCAATTATTCTTCGCAATAATGGAAATGTGGAAATCGGCAGACCTGTTGTTGGATCTCTTTGAACAGTATATGTAAGTGCGCTGGTCTGAGTGCCCCGTTCACCTTGTATGAAACCTCCCGAAGTTTTAACAGGATTACCACTTGCATCAACCGCAAAAAAGGCACCATAGAAAACACCGATAGGCTGTCCTTCAATAATGGCAATGGGTGTACCAGAGTTAGTACTTAGCAATGTTAAAGACTGACCAATCCTGACGGCTTTATTTCTGTTATGATTAAAAATACCGGTAACAGACCAATTAAAATCCTTTTTCTGAATTGGTTGACCATTGATTACAATTTCAAATCCTTTATTCTCCAAACTTCCAAAATTATCAAGTAAACTGCTGAAGCCATTAGTCGGTGCAATAAAACGATTGATCAACAGGTCACTTACCTTCTTGGTATAAATATTCGTTTGAATGTTTAGCCTGCTATTGAAAAAGCCCAGATCAAAACCAAATTCCAATTCCTTCTGACGCTCGGGCTTAACATTTGTATTCGCTAATGTACTGCTGGATACTAATGACGTACGGCTGACAAACGAGTTGCTGCTGTAAGTATTAAATCGATCATAAGCGCCGATACCGGTCAGGTTACCACTCTCACCGTAGGCAACTCTGAGTTTTGCAAAATTCCAGACTTTGCTCATGCTCATTTTTTTCCAAAAATCCTGCTCGCTGATGATATAACTTAAATTCACTTTTGGATAGGTAAAATTGCGTTGGGCTTTTCCAAATACTCCCGAACCATCAACTCTTATTGCCCCGGTTAAATACAGAAAATTTTTATAGCCGAAATTTTGCTGCGCATAATAACCTGATACAGAAAATTCACCTCTTGCGTCGTTACCCTGAATAATAGTGCTGGCTCCATTTACAGTTTGCACAAACGGTGCAAGACCGCGGCCTTGCAACAACGCATAACTGCTCTTTTCATATTGCACTGAATATCCCACTTGCGTCGTTGAAGAAATGTCAGGAGTGATCTTTGCCTGGTAGGTAGCATTGACCTCATTATTGATCTGGAAAAAATTATAACTGGCAGCGCTTGCATAACCATTTAATGTCGGGTCAAGTGTGGGGCCACCACCAAAGAATCCCGTGCTCACATTGTAGGCAAAAGGCGGGATAAAAGTAGTACCCTTTTGACTATAAGCATCAATACCTAAAGTATAATCAAGTGTTAGACCTTTAACAGGTCTTATTTTTAAACCAGCATTGGCAATAACCCGGTTCGTCTCTTCCTGTTGCTTTATATCTTCAATGATCGACACAGGATTTACCCTTCCCCTTTCACCAATAGCCTGGATATTTCCTAATGCATCGCGGGTCCATAGGTCATGAAAGTTTCCAATGATGTTGATTGAATTCATTGGTGAGAAGAATGAATTGCCATCCGGTTTCTCATTACTAAGACTATTGATAAAATTCAGACCAATATTAAAATTCACTTTCTCTCCAATGGCCTGGTCCAGGTTTACCCTGAAGCTGTAACGCCTGTGATCTGTATTTTTAATGATGCCTTCATTCTTAAAATAAGATGCGGAGGTATAATATTTTGTTTTGTCCGTCCCTCCTGACACAGAAACATTGTTATCAGTGCCGATTCCTGTATGAAAGATATAGTCGTTGTAATCGTACCGTTTAACCGACGTAGTATTTGTCAAAGCAGGCGTTAATATATCCTGCGTTTGTGCGCCGGGTCCATCAGTAGGTCCTCCAAATTTGGTAGGAGATTGATTTACCGGTACACTTTTTCTTAATGAACTTGACATCACACTTGTAGAAACACTTACAACCGGGGCACCTGTTTTGCCGCGTTTTGTAAATATCTGCACAACTCCTGAATTTGCCCTTGATCCATAAATCGCAGCAGCAGCAGCTCCATTCAACACTTCTATTCTTTCTATATCAGCCGGGTTAATATCTGCCAGCCTGTTTTGACCTATTGTTCCAACAAAATTTCCACCATCATATCCGGCCTGAGTATTAGTAACCCTTGTCGTTGCATTATTTACAATGACTCCATCAACAATGTATAACGGATCTGAGCCGCTATTAAGAGAGCTAATTCCTCTTAACCTTACAGAAAATCCGCCACCGGGATCGCCCAAATTTTGAATGATCTGTGCTCCGGCAGTTTTACCCTGAAGTGCCGCAAGTACATTTCCTGTTGCTCCTTTCGTCAATTCATCAGCTTTTACCGTGCTGATATAACTTCCAATTTGTTTCCTGGTTGTTCCGGAAGATACACCAGTGACTACTACTTCATCCATGTTCATCACATCATTTGCCAGTGTTGCATTGACGGTATAAGTCATCGCACTTCCAATAGTCAATGATTGCGTTGTTGTTTTAAAACCTACACCTGAAAATTCAAGTGTATAATTTCCTGATTTAATGCTGACGTTGAAACTAAAAGCGCCATTGGCGTCAGTAACAGTTCCGAAAGATGTAGTGCGGATCTGAACGGAGATAGCAGGAAGTCCATTGCCATCCGGACCAGTGACCTTTCCACTGATCTGAACTTGAGCCAAAGCTGTAACTGTGGCTAATTGCAGAATCAAGACAACAGGAATAGTTTTCCATCCCCATTGCCTCAGCTTTAGATAATTTCTCATACAGCAGTTTTTATTTTAGTTATAAGATTTCCTTTTCCAATATTGGAAAGTGCCTCAAACTTAAAGCAATTTTGCAAATAAAAACCGTAAATTCTTGCTTAAACCTGCAAAAAAATGCTTTATCTGAAGATAAACCTGCACAAACATGCAAGAATTCATTTGACAAACTCTTCACTAAATGACAACTAAAACTGAATTCACTTGACCGCTGAAGACAACTAATTCTTGTATTGAACCAGCTTTTTAAGATTGTATAGTCCTTGTTCCATCTTCGACCCGAAAGATTTTTCCAAAAGCAGACTGCTGAATTTTTCCCAGGGATACCAGCGAAAATGAAAATCCATATACCATTGGAGCAATACTGAGTCGCCGGATGAATAGTTTGTTATCTTCCATCCGCCGGTGATTGCATTCATTTTTTTTCCGGCAAATTGCGCAGTGATCTCGTCATCTTTTTTGTTTATAATGCGAACAGTGGCAGGATGATCGCGGTCTTTATTATCAAGCACTACTCCGATTTACTTCACCATTTTCATAAAACAATGGAGCAGTGTCCAGTCCCGGGTACCAATTTTTCCATTTAGATGCATCTTTGATCGGGTTCATTACGGAATCACGGTTGGCTACAATATTTATGGCTTTTATTATGCGGATATGAGATGGAATAAAAAGAGACATGATTGTGAGAAGCAGTGAGAAAAAAATTATACTGATCAAAGCCAATTTAATGATGCGCATAATGGGAAGTTACTGGTTATTCACGATTTGTTATCCCTGATTAATTACTCCCAGCGAATGACCCGGGCGCAGATAACATAAACAATAACCATCCAGATAGCAAGAATGCCAAGCTCTTTACCGCAATCAAAAAAACTTAATCCTTCAAAAGATATTTTCCGTATGGCATTGTTGAATTGCGTCAACGGCAGAATATTACAAATTTGTTGCAGCCACTTCGGAAATACTTCTATCGAGAAAAAAGTACCCGACAGCAGCATCTGCGGGAATCCAAACAAGTTGATCCAAAGAGGGATGGACGCGTCGCTTTTCACGATGCTGCTGAAAATAAGCCCCACTCCCATCAGCAGGAAAAGCATTACGATAGACATCAGGATCATTTCGATCGCTGTTAAGGCGCCGTGACGTAACGTAAAATTTAAAAAGAAATGCCCTACCAATATTAATACGATAACATTTATCAGTTGAAAAAATAAACGGCTTGTGCCAATACCAAGTAAAATATTGATCCTGTTAACGGGTGATGCATAGAATCTTTTCAGTACTAATTGTTCCCGCAGGTTAAAAAATGTAAATGCGATACCAAATAAAGTAGAGAATAAAATGGAAAATCCTAATTGCCCGGGCAATATGAAATCTATCTGGCGATACTTCTGTGCTTGTTTAATAACAGGCTCTTCTATCCTCACCAGTTCAGTTTTGTTCCCTGTCATCTCCAGTTCAAACTTCAACTTAAGAAATTCTAACACCTGTTTAAATCCGCCAAATGAATTACCACTAGCCGATGTAGTTCTTGTGCTGATGGAAAAATGTGAACCTTCTGTTTGTTTGATACATACGACAGCGGTGAACCTGCCCTTATCGAGATCTTTATTCATTGTCGCTGTATCCGGGTATTCGACTATTCGTACCTGCGGGTGATTTTTTAAAGCTAAATAAAAAGCATTCGTTGTATCACAGCCGGGCTCTAATGCGATCTTGTAGCTAATACCGCCATTATTCCCAAATGCACCGAATATCATGATGAAAATGATCGGGAATAACAAGCTGAACACAATGGCTGTCGGCTGGTTGAATATAGCTTTGAAACTGGCTCTTGTTATCGCCCAGAGTGCTTTGCTTTGGCTGTATGGTTTTGACATGTGAGACTGTTGGTGAGCAAATGTATTTAAAGAAGACTGAAGTCAGAGGTCGGAAGTCAGAAAAGTCTTAAAGCAGAAGATTATCATTCTTCCAAATAAAAATATTTTTCCGGCTAAATCTTTCTTTCAGATCTCTGACCTCCGACCTCTGACCGCCATTTTATCGTATAAAAAACTGGAAAGGTAATCTTGCCTGGATGGAGCCACTCATCTCTCTCACTTTTTTTATTTCAAGATAAATCTTATAGTTCTCTTCTCCCATCTCCTCCTTTATTTTCTCGTCGTAGTTGATCGGTGCTTTTTTCCCAAGTATCCTGTCAAAAATATTCTGCGGCTCAGGAAATTCTCTTACACGATAATCAGTGAGCTTTGCCATCCGTGCCGCACATTTTACTGCATCATCAAGTCCGCCGAATTTATCTATCAACCCGATCTCTTTAGCTCTCAATCCCGTCCACACACGACCCTGTGCAATGCTATCTACATAAGCAATATCAATTTTTCTTCCATCAGCCACTCTTTGTTTGAATTGCAAATAGATCGCTTCAATTTCTTCCTGCAGCATCTTCTTTTCATTTTCATTCATGGGCTTTACGGCTGAGAAAGCGTCGGCATACGGTCCGGTCTTTACTCCATCGAATGTAACTCCAAGTTTATTTTTAAAAAATGTCTGTAGATTTGGAATGATACCAAACACACCTATCGAACCTGTAATAGTAGTGGGTAAAGCGAAAATACTGTCAGCAACACATGAAATATAATAACCACCCGAAGCGGCTACATCACCAAAACTCACAACAACCGGCTTTTCCTTTTTGGCCAGTGCGAGTTCCCTCCAGATATTTTCACTCGCCAACGAACTGCCGCCTCCTGAATTAACCCTGAATACAATTGCTTTTATAGTTTGATCCAATCTTGCTTTGCGGATAAGGTTGCGATACGTCTCACTTCCTATTTTTCCCTGCTCGCCTTTTCCATCAATAATGTCTCCCTCTGCATAGATCAAGGCGATTTTTTCGCCGCCCGTTTTGATATAATCAACAGCCGCCATGTACCGGTTTATCGAAATGAAATTTATTCTTTCATACTTATCAACCTTGAGCCGCGCCTTGATCTCATCTTTTACTTCATCGTCATACTTCAATCCATCCACGAGTTTATGATCGAATGCATTCTTTGCATTTTTAATGACGCCTTCATTTGCCAAAAGATGCAGCGTTCCCGTATCCATTTTGCGTGCTTCTGACGATCTCATTAAAAAGTCATTATAAAGGTCATTGAGCCATACGGAAGTTTGTAATTGATTTGCCGGCGTCATTTTATCTGTGCGGAAAGGCTCGGTAGCACTTTTGAATTTACCGGCATAAAAAATCTGTGGCTCTATTTCCAATTTATCCAGCGTGCCTTTCAAAAAAACATAGTCAACATTATAGCCAAACCATTCAAGGTATCCCTGCGGACTTAAATATATTTTGTCAGCAGCATTGGCGATACTATAAGCTTTTTGCGAAATCATATCGCCGTGCGCTAAAATGAACTTCCCGCTTTTTTTAAAATCTGATAAAGCATTTCTTATTTCTTCACTGGCCGCAAATCCATTGTTGTTAGTATTAGCTATTATATAAATACCTGCGATCTTTTTATCATCTTTTGCCTTTTGCAATAAACGGACGACATCATACAAACCGGGAATATCTTCCTGCTCACTGCTTAATATCCCCAAAGGGTTTTCCTTCAATTGCTCCGCGAAATGCTGCTCCAGGTCAAGCACCAGCACTGAATTGGATTCTACTCTGGGTTTCTCTTTTGAAGTAAGTCCCCCGATAAATGCAGCAAAAAAGAAAAAAACAAGAAGAGTAAATATGACCAACGCAAGAAGTGCCGCGAAGAAAGTTTTGAAAAAGCTTCTCATAATTATTTCATTGTTTACTGTCAAAATTAGAGATATTTGATTTCTTAGTTAGTCATTCAATGAATACAGCCTACTTACTCACGGGCAGCAATATGGGTGATCGTGACCAATACCTGGCAACAGCCAGTGAATTAATTGCCGACTGAATGCGGCGAAATTGTCCGATCCTCTTTATTATACGAAACAGAAGCATGGGGAAAGACTGATCAAGCCGCTATTTTTAAACCAGGCGATTGACGATCCAAACTTCCCTGAATGCAAAACAATTGATCCGGCATATATTAAAAATTGAAAAAAAAATGGGGCGGGAAAGGAAGGAAAAATATGGTCCGCGTTTGATAGATATAGATATTCTGCTTTTCAATGAGGATATTGTTACCACAACTTTTCTGACAATCCCTCATCCGGAAATGCAAAACAGGAGATTCGTATTGGAACCTTTGGCCGAAATTGCTCCCAATGCATTTCATCCTGTATTTAAAAAAACAGTGGCAAATTTGCTTAACGACTGTACAGACCCATTAAACGTCAGGAAAATCGAAAGTTCGAAGCATTAATAATATTTAACCATTCATGACGAAATCAAAATTCAGGCTTTGGGTTTTATTACCATATCTCTTATTATTCCTCATTCCTTGTTTTTTATATTTTATAATTTCTACTGCTGCCGCGCCGCCTGCGGCAAAACCATTTTTCATTGTTTATTTAGTTTCGGCTTTATTTATTTTTACATGGATATGGGCGGTCTTTGGGGAATTACGGACAAAAGCCGTCACAGTGATCATAGATGGGGAGGACATCAAGGTTAGAATCTTTGGAGGATTGAGCGCTGAAATGCATTTTCGTCTTGATGAGTTTGACGGTTTCAAAACCACAATCCTGTCTTCAAGACAGGGAGACTACGAATATCTATACCTCATTAAGAAAAATAAAAAAATCATCAAACTATCTCAATTCTACCACCGCAACTACGAGCAGCTAAAACAGCTTATTTCCCTTAAGACAAAGGATCTGGGTTTTGAAAAATTCAGTTACCGCAGAGAATTCAAAGAAATATTTCAATAAGTATCTGAATTTTTCCACAATCCGGAACTCTTAAACTTACTGGCTGGCATTTCATTTACTTTGCGCTTTCTCATTCGAATCGAACTTCAAAAATGAACTACCACTTCATCACCATCGAAGGAAATATCGGCGCCGGCAAAACAACGCTGGCACATTTGCTGGCGAAGCATTTCAATGCAAGACTGATCCTGGAAAAATTTGCTGACAACCCGTTTCTTCCGAAGTTTTATGAAGACCCTTCCAAATATGCTTTCCCGCTGGAACTTTTTTTTATGGCTGAACGATTCAAGCAACTGAAGGAATTGCTCCAGCAGAGAGATATGTTTCAAAACCTGACGATATCGGATTATTTGTTCACGAAATGCCTTCTATTTGCAAAAGTAACTTTGCCCGAAGATGAATTTCGTCTTTACCAGCGACTATTCGAGATCATTCACCAGCAAGTGGTGCAGCCTGATCTGCTGGTTTATTTGCATGCACCGGTGACGAAACTGCAGGCCAATATAAAAAAACGCAATCGCCCTTACGAGCAAGGTATCCCGGATGAGTATTTATTCAATATCCAGGAAACCTATACACATTATATTAAGCAACATAATATTAAAACGTTGTTCATTGATGCATCCAATGCGGATTTTCTTGGCAACGAAAAACACCTGGCAACCGTATTGAAAGCATTGGAGACTGAATATGATGAGGGGCAACACTATATTACTCTCCCTTAGTGAAGACTGCCGCGGTGCACCTCGCATCAAACCTCTTACAACTATGGTACGCTTAATTCCTCTGGATAAAAAATCAACCAACGGGCTGTATCTTTGATGCAACCAGTATGAGCGAGCAGCTTCCCCAAAACATTTATGATCCTTTAGCAGCAGTCAAAATCCCTGAATACAAAAATTTTATCATCGGCCGTTTCCTTTTTATCATGGGTCTACGTATGATGGGAACGCTGGTAGGCTGGTGGATATATGAGCTGACCAACGATCCGTTTTCCATAGGGCTGGTTGGCCTGTCCGAAGTGATACCCGCTCTTTCTTTTGCACTATATGCCGGGCATATAATTGACCTGAGTGAAAAAAGAAAAATGCTGCTGCGCGGGATGGCATTATATATCTTATGTGCTGGCGTTCTATTGTTCCTATCATCTGGATTCACCGCATCCTATCTCAGCAGGCATTGGATCGCTATCTGCATTTATGTTGTGATCTTTTTTACTGGCGTGATCCGTGCATTTACAGGTCCGATATTCGGAGTGGTAATAGCGGCTATTGTTCCTAAGCATCTTCTGCAAAATGCAGTGACATGGAGCCAGGGAACATGGCTATCCGCGTCGGTTTCAGGTCATGCTATGGGTGGGTTACTCATTGCGTGGATCGGCATCACCGGAACATTGGGTTGTATCACCGGGCTTATTCTAATTTCATTGCTTGTAATGACTCAATTAAAACCAAAGCCTGCTATCAATAATAAAAGAGAAAAAAGAACATGGGAAAGTGTGAAAGAAGGATTGCGGTTCGTTTATAAAACTAAAGTGTTATTGGGAGCATTATCGCTTGATCTGTTTGCGGTACTGTTTGGTGGCGCTGTTGCTATGGTACCTGTTTTCGCAAGAGATATTCTTCATGTAGGCGCACAGGGTTTTGGACTTTTAAATGCTGCCTCAGATATTGGCTCTATATCTATTGTCGTACTACTTACTATTTCACCACTTAACCGGCAGCAGGGAAGAAAACTATTATTCGCCGTAGCAGGCTTTGGATTATGCATCATCGGTTTTGCTTTATCAAAATGGTTCCTGTTGTCTTTTTCCTTGCTGATGCTTTCAGGTATGCTGGATGGAGTGAGTGTAGTAGTAAGGGGAACGATCCTTCAATTGCGAACCCCCGATCATATTCGAGGAAGAGTAATGAGTGTAAATTCAATGTTCATCAACTCATCAAATGAACTGGGACAATTTGAAAGCGGTGTTGCAGCCAAACTGATGGGAGTGATCCCCTCAGTCATATTTGGTGGCTGTATGACCATCCTGGTCGTAATATTTACCTGGATCAAAGCGCCGGGTCTGCGGAAATTCGAATATTAATTCCTGCCATTTATTAATATTTACATCGGTTCAAAATTCATTCTCTTCGACGAGCAAGTAGCAATTTCCATCTATGAAGAAACAAAAACAAAGCTGGATTAATCTGTCAGTAAAGTTACATTTAGCGACCCAAGACGATTCCGGAGCCAATATTCGAGAGCAATTCTTCTTAGCAACGGCATTTCCTCTGTGAAAGAAGCTCTGACCTGCCATAATGTATCATTTGCGTTCTTTGAAGGGTTGAACCTGAGATTTCGCTCAATAGACAGATTTTTTAATGTGCTGTCTAATGTTTTAACATTCCTCGCTACAAATACCTGGAGGCTATCAGGCAACACGGTTTCTGACAACCTGCGTTGCAAGCTATCCATTCGCAGGTAAATATCTTTGATAGATAAACTTTGCAATGCCATATCCGTACTCAATTCATCAAACAATCCTTTAGCTGCTGCACGGCTATCGGGACCCTGGTAAAGTTTAAGACCACAACTGTACAGCGCATAGCTCTTCATTTTTTCTTTTAGCAATTCTGTTTGTGCGCTGTCAATAATGTCTCCCATCATCACCAGTTCAAGCAATGAATTACCGGGCTGGTAATCAAGTTTACTTGTTACGACGATGTGCTGCGGGCTTTGAATTTCGTTTTTTATAAATGATTCCGCATTCTGCTTATAAAAATATTTCTTTACGATATGATAAGTAAGATAGATGCTTGGTGCTATTACAAGAATGGCTAAAAAACTCAGCAACCATGTAATATACCTGCGTCTTCCCGTTTCATGGACTTTCGGATAGCCAAGAAGATTGACAACAAGAAAAGTGGCAATGCAGATGAAAACAGAATTGATCATGAAAAGATAAAAAGCACCCAATGCATATTGCCAATTAAAATTGCTCAGGGCGAATCCAATCGTGCACAGCGGTGGCATCAATGCGGTGGCAATAGCGACACCGGGTATCACGTTGCTTGTCCTCAGCTTGCTGGCGCCGGCAATAATGCCGGCTATACCGCCAAAAAAAGCGATCAGGACATCATAGATGGTCGGCGATGTACGTCCGAGCAATTCGGAACCAGCTTCTTTAACGGGGCTGATAAAAAAATATATAGTAGAGGTAACGACGCTCAATAAAACCATCATCATAAAATTTCTTACGGATCTTTTTACCAGCGAAAAATCATTGATGCCAAGCCCAAGACCAAAACCCATGATTGGCCCCATCAACGGGGATATAAGCATAGCTCCGATAATAACTGCGGTTGAGTTCAGATTGAGACGCAAGTGATGCAATAAAAATCGCCGCCGCCAGGACCCATAAGCCGGCACCTGAGACATCTGACGCACCTTTGATGTTTTCTATTGTGTGATTAACATTCTCCTCATCATTGGGCAATCGCATCTTCCTGATGATATAGCGAACCAGTTTTGATCGTAGAATCGACATGAAGCAATATTTATTATTACAAAACTAATCATCAATATGGATTGAGATGACAGTAAATTCCTAAAATAACGGCTTGCTTTCGTAAATTCGGGAAATGGAACGTTTCAACCATTTAAGCAGGAATAGTTCAAAAAGTTTCGTATAACATCTGAAACCTTTTAAACGTTTGAAACCATCTTAAACTTATTAAACTCTGAAATATGCTTCGCCGTTCATTCATCCAAAATTCTGCACTTGCCTTCGGTGCGCTGACATTGGCTCAGCAAAAATTATTAACGTCTTTCTTTGATGATCCGTGGAAGATAACGATGCTGACAAATGATATCGGCATTTTTACAGAAAGAGGCGGTACGATTGGTTTTTTATTGGGTAAAAAAGAGATCGTGGTAGTAGATGCCCAATTTCCCGATCAATCCAAACACCTGATAGATGAGTTAAAAAAGAAAAGCGAGAACCCATTTAGGCTGTTGATAAATACACATCATCATGGAGACCATACGGCAGGTAATATTTCATTCAAAGGAATTGTTGAACATGTGCTGGCGCATGAAAACTCTCTGAAGAATCAAAAAAATTCGGCAGTTGCGCAGAAGAGTGAGGACAAACAATTATATCCTGATCAAACTTATACTGATACGTGGTGCCAGAAATTCGGAAAAGAAAATATCTGCCTGTCTTATCACGGCGCGGCACACACCGATGGTGATAGCTACATTCATTTTGAAAATGCCAATATTGTTCATTGCGGCGATCTTGTATTTAACCGCCGCCATCCTTTTGTTGATCGCGGCGCCGGAGCCAGTATGAAGAGTTGGATAGAAGTGTTGGACAAAGGAGTCAATAAATTCGACAAGAAGACCACGTTTGTATACGGACATTCGGGCACGGGCTATGAAGTAACTGGTAAAGCAGACGATCTGAAAAAATTCGGCGATTATCTCGGCAGTGTATTAAAGTTTGTAGAAGATGAAATGAAAGCCGGCAAATCAAAAGATGAGATATTAAAGGCGACAGCTATTCCCGGCGCCGATGAATGGAAAGGTGATGGTATACAAAGGCCCTTGCAGGCGGCGTATGAGGAGTTGACGGCGAATTAAATCCGGAATAGTTTTGTGCTGATTATCAGGAGAAAGCTACCAGGGAAAAGTATCTTCATAAGTTCTGCCCAACTTAAGAGAAAATTCAATGACCGGAAGATCAAAAAAAATAGTATTTATTTCAGTGCTTTCCATCTTATTAATTGTCTTTGGAGTTCGATACTTTGTTGATTTATTTTCAAATAGGTACCTACCCCCAACCATCCTTGTTACAAAAAACGAAATAAGCAGTTCTGGAGGTTTCATGAATCCCATCACTATTGAAAAATTAAAGGTTGATTCTTTCGGAAAAGAAAAACGGCCAACAAAATATACTGTCGAATATGTTACCACTTGCTCCATTAAACAAAAAGACGGTGAACAACCTGTTGCGTTAAATGAAGTTAGACTTAATGAGCCCGGACGTTACAGTTGGTCTGAGGAAAAGGCCAATGTTTCAATCTTCCATCCTGAAGGGTTCTCAAACAGAATTGACACGGCCCAACGAATAATTTTGAGTAAAGGACAGCAAAAATATAGTATTTGCCCACTTAAGTTTGAGAACGAAAATTGGTACTTTATAAATTTTCAAGACCCAATATTTATCGGGGTTTATGTCTGTGTAGACAAAACGGGAACAATACATCAGTACGCTGCATACAGTCAAGTATTACCTGTATAATAAACTAAAATAAAATCATTGCCTGTTAAAAACTTTCTCCACCATTTCTTCCAGCGTTTCAATATTGAAAGGTTTTTCGATAAATGCATCCGCCTTCGCTTCATTCATCAGGGATTGGATGTCTTTGCTGGCAGTGAATAATACAACGGGCATATTTGCGAATTCGGGCTCCTCACGTATGGCATGTATAGCTTTTATTCCGCCTATATCCGGTATCCAGTTATCCATTATCACAACCTGGGGTTGACAGTCTCTCAGATCGGCGATCACATCTTTACAGGTTTGTTTGGTGAAAACTTTATGTCCCCTGGCTTCCAGTATATACCTGCAGATATCGAGTATATCTTCGTCGTCATCAAATATTAACACTCTTTTCCCCATGGCATTAGTTTAGTGATGGCTGTTGTTCCGGTTTTCTAAAAAAATTTAATCAAATCTTATTCAATTCCTCGCCGGGTTCCAACACACGATCGGAGATTTTTAAAGGGATTATGAACCAGAAAGTGGACCCTTTCCCCTCCGTACTCACAAGGCTGATCTTCCCACCATGCCGTCTTATTATTTCAGAACAAATATATAAACCCAGTCCAAGTCCCTGGAACTGGTTAGATGTTTTTTCTACTCGAAAAAAGCGATCGAATACATAAGGAAGCATTTCCCCGGGAATACCGATGCCAAAATCTGTCACCGATATTTTCAGAAATTCATCTTCTATCGTTATGTCAATGATCACTTCGTTCGCACCCGGTGAGTATTTGATTGCATTGGTCAGCAGGTTAGTAACAACCTGTTCCAGCCTCACCTTATCACCACATACCTTCACGGAAGTATCTCCCTTTACCGTGATCCGGTGTTTTTTGGCCTGCTGCGCTATTTGTTCTACAGCATCTTCTAAAAATTCATCAACGCTGAACACTGAAAAATTATACTGCAGCTTTCCTGCCTGTATCTTGGAAACATCCAGGAGGTCGTTGATCAAGGCTGTCAGTTTATCAATATGCATATCTGCCTTGGCCAGGAAATTTGCTGCCTTACCAAAAGATCTTTCGGCGTATAACCGGCTAACGATCTGGATAGATGCCTTAATACTTGTTACGGGAGTTTTTAATTCATGCGATGCAATACCCATGAACTCATCTTTTTGTTTCGCCAGGTTCTCCCGTTCTGTGATATCAGTATTGGTGCCGAACCACTGCCATATATTTCCCTTGTCATCCCTCACCGGCACTATGCGGGTAAGAAAAGATCTGTAAATCCCATCCGCGCCTTTTAATGGAAACACCATTTCAAATAATTTACCTGTCGCAATGGAATTTTTCCATCTGTCCAACACGTTTGGCAACACAGCCGGATCATGTACCGATTGCCAACCCCATCCCTTCATGGACTCAGGTGTTGTTCCGGTATATTCATACCAGCGTGAATTGTACCAATATATCCAGCCGTCGGCATTAGCCATCCAGCAGAGGTTGGGAATATTATCGGCAAGAGCTCTCAACTTTTCTTCACTCTCTTTTACTTTATCATTGCTTTGACGCAGACTCTCTTCGTCCTGTTTTCTTTGGATGGCAGTCGCCAGGATATTAGCCACTGATTGCAGAAAGCTGATATCATCTTTTGTAAAGTCACGCAAATGCACCGTATGAATTCCGAGTACACCATAAGGTTGGTTATTTTTTCCCAAAATAACACAACTCATCCCGCTGACGACATGATGATCTGTTAATAATGCAGGGCCGTTAAATCGTGTTTCGGACCTTAGGTCTTTTACAATAACAGGTTCTTCATTCATCAGTGTAAATCCGGCCTGTGAATTTTTTCCGGTATCAACCGTTGATTCGCCTATGATGATGTCTTTATTCCATCCAACACCCGCTCTCAAGACCACCTCTTTTCCCCCCGGAAGCAGTTCCAATACTTTTGTGTATTCAACATTCAAAACTTCCTTCAGTTTTTGCACAGCTACATTCATCAATTTCCGGAGATCGGTATCGGACAATGCCAACACACCAAGTTCAGACACTACTTTTTGCTGCTGTGTCCTGGTATATAATTTTATCTCTCTTTCTTTTGCCTGTTGCTGCGCTATTACCTTTGACGTTACATCCACGGCATGAATTAATATTCCATTGACAACATCGTTGTGCTTCACCGGTTGATACACAAAATCAAAATAGGTGTCCTCCAGCTTCCCGGTGCCATCTTTATCAATTTTCGTCAACATTTCATTTCCAAAAAAAGGTTCGCCTGTTTGATAAACTTTATCCAGGATATCTATAAATCCCTGCGCCGCTAATTCGGGAATCGCTTCCTTAACAGGCTTTCCAATAATGTTTCTATGTTCTCCTATTACTTTTCTGTAAAATAAATTAGCCAGTTCATACACATGATCCGGGCCGCGTAGTAATGCAACAATAGCCGGCGCCTGCATGAAAAGTTCATAGAGGCGATGCTCGGTTTCTCTCTTGCTGTGATTAGCCGCTATCAATGTGCTTACCCTTGCTATGAGCTCGTTTGCATTGAAAGGTTTTAAGAGATAATCATCAGCACCCGCTTCTATTCCTTCCAGCTTTGCCTCTTCACCTGCACGTGCTGAGAGTATGATGACAGGTATAAATGCGGTTTTAGGATCTGCTTTCAGTGATTCAAGCAGTGCAAGTCCATCCATTTCCGGCATCATTACATCTGTGAGGATAAGATCTGGCAACTCCCTGTGTATTTCATCCAGCGCCTGGCGGCCATTTGAAGTCGGTATGACATGAAATCGTCCTGACAACAGACGCCGTATATAATCCCTCATGTCGGCGTTATCGTCTGCAAGAACGATTCGCGGCCGGGTTGAAGAGCTATCTTCAGTTCCGGCTTTGTTATCTCCAGTCAGAAAATCTGTCTCTTTCATCTCCAACCATTGCTCTGCCTCTTCCACGTATGCCATTGTATCTATCGCTGTGGAGTGAATAGAGGTATTTGACTGGATATGTTCCTTTGGCAGATGATCAGCTCCTTTAGGTATGATAATACTGAACGTAGTTCCTTTTCCTAACTCGCTTTCCACATGAATGCTCCCACCGTGCTGCTTCACGAGATCCTGTACCAAAGAAAGACCGATACCCGATCCTTCAAATGTTCTTGACCTTGCGCCTTCTACTCTTTTGAACCGGTCAAAAATATACGGCAGATCCGCGGCCGGAATTCCTTCACCGGTATCCTTCACGACAAGCATAGCATTGTCGTCGTCTTCAGTAATGCTAACTTCAATTTCTCCTGAGAAAGTAAACTTAAACGCATTTGAAAGAAGATTAAGAACGATCTTTTCCCACATTTCCCTATCCACATATATATCTTCCGACAAAGCTGAAGTTTTTACGATCAATTGCATACCCGCTTTTTCAATGGCAGATCTGAAATTGCTGGCGAGTTCAGCCGTGTAGACTGCAAGGTCAGTTGCTGTATAATTGACCTGTATTCTGCCTGCTTCAAATCGCGAAAAATCAAGAAGAGTGTTTACAAGTTTTTGCAAACGCAGACCATTTCTATGCACCACCTCAAGTTGTTGCCTGTAATTATTATCCAATGTCTCATCAAGCAGATCCCTGACAGGACCCAGCATCAAAGTCAATGGAGTCCTGAATTCGTGCGATACATTACTGAAGAATAATGTCTTTGCCCTATCGATCTCTGCAAGAGCCTCGGCCTTTTTTCGTTCCTCTTCATACGATTGAACATTGTAGATGGTAGTGGAAAAATGCGAGCCGATGGATTGCAAGAAATTCCGGTAGTCCATATCAAGCGCTCTGCGGGGATTGATGCCTGCGACAAAAAAACCGATCACTTTATTTAAGCCGATCGGCATGATCAATGTTTCTTTAGTGGGCTCCGGCCAGTCGCTTTTTATTACTTCTGCTCCGAACAAGGAACTATTTTCTTTGATTTGAAAAGGGAGACCATTATTTATGATCTCTGCGAAAGGCCATTTGATATTATAAGTTTGGGCCAGGTCTATTAAAGAAGGCGCTGATGTTTTCGAACCAGCCTCCAAAACAAGATCAGATCGCTTCCCATCATTTGAGTTCAGATAAAATAATGAAAAGGGAATGTCTTTTACAGATTTTTCTAATATGGGCTTTACAATTTCAAATATCTCAGGGACCGACTTTGCATAATTTAATTTTTCAGACAGATCTCTGAGAATATTTGCCCGTCTTTCGTTGATAACCCTGTAGGTTGTTTCGATCACGGCATTGAAGATACCGGCGACCTCTCCGTCTTCACCGCGTACAGGCGTAAAAGTGAAATCAAAATAACATTCTTCCGTGTAACCATGTCTCTGCATCGGCAGCAATGCATCAATAGAGCGTGAAGCTTCGCCGGTCAGAAAGACTTTTTTAAATAAGGGTTCAATATCGTTCCATATCTCCGGCCATACTTCGACGGCCGGCTTGCCAAGCGCCCAGGGATGTTTGCTTCCCGGAATTGGGCTCCATGCATCGTTATAAAGTAATGTAAGTTCGTTGCCCCAGTATATTCCGATCGGAAATGCAGAGCCAAGACAGATACCAAGTGCAGAGCGAAGACTTTGGGGCCAGCTTTCGGGTGGACCAAGAGCCGTTTGAGACCAGTCCTTCAGGCGAATCAATTCGCCCATTTCACCTCCTCCCGCAAAAAATATCCGGGGAGTACCATTTTCACGGAGGCTTTTATTTTCTATAGAGTTTTTCATTTGCTTCGTCATTGATGACGAACAACGATCAGGAAATATTTATTAGAGATTTTTTAGTTCCCGTTCGGGAATTTGCCGGCCTTTTTTAAAAATACACGTTTTCTCTGTAAGGTTAAAATAAATGTCAGGATTTTTCAGAGAAGCCATGTGTTGCTATTCCCGCCGCAAATAGATACCGGGGAATTATTTATAAACTCCTGAAGTATGAAACCGTCTTACCCTTTTGATATTACCTGTAACTTTATCACAAATTTCTTTGTTATGAAACACTTTATTCCTGTTCTCTTCATTGCAATCGCTGCAATAACCGTATCCTGTAATAACGAAAAACAACCGGGAGCTTCCTCGTCTTCCGATACAACACTGAAGTTACCGGAAGGATTTTCGGCATCAATCTTCGCAGATACCCTTGGTAAGGCCCGCCATATTGCATTTAGCAACGGTGATATTTTTGTAAAGCTCGAAGGAGTCAGGAATGGTCGCGGCATTCTTCGCCTGAGAGATACAAATAATGATGGTATAGCCGATAATATTTCCGGTTTCGGTGATTATGGTGGAACCGGCATTGCCGTGAAGAATGGTTACTTGTATGCAACATCTGACAATGATGTATTTCGCTACAAGATCGGGCAGGATGGAGCCCCTGATCCATCTTCTGTTGAGACGATCATCACAGGTCTTGTCAATAAAGGTCAGCACGCAGGTAAGCCAATTACAATAGATAATGCCGGCAATATATATGTAAACATCGGCGCCCCTTCCAATTCATGCCAACTGGATGATAGGCAAACTCACTCTCCGGGAATGAATCCTTGCCCCATTCTAGATTCTGCCGGGGGCATCTGGCAATTCAAAACCGACAAACCCAATCAACATTATGCAGACGGCATTCGTTATTGTACAGGTATCCGCAACATAGTCGCGTTGGATTGGAACTCCAGCATCAATGACCTTTATGGTGTGCAGCATGGCCGTGATGATCTTGATCGTCTATATCCCGAATTTTTTACAGAAGCCCAAAGAGTGGAATTGCCGGCAGAAGAAATGTTCCGCATTAAGAACGGAGATGATTTTGGGTGGCCTTATTGTTATTATGATGGTCAGCAAAAAATGAAAGTGCAATCACCGGAATATGGAGGTGATGGAAAAAAGACAACAGGATGCGATGATAAAGGAAAACCTATTTATGCCTTTCCGGCACATTGGGCGCCGAATGGATTATTGTTTTATACAGGAGATCAATTTCCAGAAAAATATAAGAACGGCGCTTTCATTGCCTTTCATGGCTCATGGAATCGTGCTCCTCAACCGCAAGGCGGTTATTGCGTGGTCTTTCTTCCATTCAAGGATGGCATGCCTGACGGCGGCTACGAGATCTTCGCCGATGGATTTGCGGGGGAAAAGAAAACGCCAAACGGCGCAGACCATCGCCCCTGCGGTTTAACGCAAGGATCTGATGGCTCATTATATATTTCCGATGACCAGAAAGGAAGGATCTGGAAGATCACTTACACGAAGAAATAAATTGATATCAGTAGCAGGAAGTACTGTTTGATCGATCGCAGGCAATGGGAGATGTAAACCGGTAAGAGAAAGCCAGGGAATTTACCGTAAATTATTTCCAATGAAAGTTATTGTCATAATCATAGTTGCCGTGATCATTTATGGATGGATTGTTACCTCGGGAAATAAGGATAAAGATGGGGAGAAGAAAGGATAAAAATGTGGGTTGAGATATGCCAATGGTGGTTTTCAGTCTGAATTACATTGGTTATGGCTTATATTTATGAACTGCAAAATCCTTCTATGAGAGTTCGAACCTTAATTTTTTTCTCGTCTTTCATAAGTCTTATCATGGCTTGCAGCCAAAAAATAAAAACTGATCCGGTTCAGGTCAAAGAGATAAGCATTTATGATGTCGAAGATGATGTGTCACCACCTCCGCCAGACCTAATTTCAGAATTCAAAACCTTACAAGACTGGCTGTTTGATGTTTGCAAAAATAATAAGCCAGAAAAATCAATTGCAAAATACAAGTTTGGTCTTTTTGAATCGCAGGATGAGCATACCATTTTCTTAGCTGGAGTAAATACATATGACGAGGGAAAAGATCATTCCAGAATCCGTATTGAGTTTGAACCATCAAATATGTATTTTAAACTTCCAAAAGGCGAGTTTGATAATTTGGATCGGAGACACTTACTCGAAAAGCTGGCGTCTCAATTAACTGACTTTACAAAGACAGAAAAATTTAAAAATTCATTCCTTTCTAAAGCCAGCGCTATCGTCTTCGTATCCAATGGGCAGACGATTTGGTCGAAGTAGCATAATTCTTTAAAACGTCAAAAGGATTTCATTTTAGTACACGTAAAAATCACTCCTCCTTCCCCTTCGTCTTATCACTGATAATATGCAGATCTCTTTGCGGGAATGGAATGACAACATTGTTTTGCCGGAAGGCTTCAAGGATAGCGAATCTTATGTCGCTTTTTGTGCTTTCAACCGGGAAAACATTATACGTCCAGAAGCATAATTCAAAATCCAAAGAGCTGTCTCCAAAATTTACCAACCGAACGATAGGAGATAACTCCCCTTCATGAATAATATCCTGCTGCTGGCTACAATCAAGTAATATTTTTTTCACCAATTGTTCATTGGAGCCATAAGCAACGCCGACGGTGACACGAAAGCGGGTGGCTTTTGAATCTTTTGTCCAGTTAATTACGTTGTCACTGATGAATTTGGAATTAGGGATGATCATCCGGATACCATCTCTCGTAAATATCACAGACGTGCGAAGACCGATATGTACTACCCTTCCTACTACCTGGTCCACTTCCATTACGTCATTGATCCGTACATTATTTTCTACCAGTAATATCACGCCGGCCGCGATATCCTTAAATACATCCTGCAATCCAAGCCCGATACCAACAAATAAAGCTGCAGAACCGGCCAGGAGATAAGTCAGTTTGATACCGACCGCATCCATGATCAGTACGATCATGATAACCCAGATGAAATACCGGAATAACTGGAACAAAGCTGAAGCCTTTCCCCGTTCGCTTCTTACTTTCATGCGGCGAATTATCATGCGCCGTATAAAGAACAGGAGAATTTTAGCAATGACATATATCCCGATCGCGATCAGTAATTGTGCTACGGTCAGTTTATAGGTCCCGAACTGCAGCAGTGTATAGTTTAATATCTCCTGCCAATCCATACTTTAAGATAATGAATCAGGGTGTGTGTTCAATTAATTTTTCAAGAACAAAATAAGTTATCGGGCAAAAGGTTGAATTCTTCAGCGTAAGCTGTCTTCTTTTTATAAATACATCTTCATCTGTGTAGGGAAACCGATGACAATCAGATGGGCGTTGATCATAAATGCTGCAATAATTATCGGCACCAAGAAAAGGACAGGGTAAGGTCTTAACCACAAAGTCACCTTCCTCATCCACTTTTAAATACGTGTCAATAAATTCGCTTTCCCTCATTTTAAGATGCTTGCTGATACGTTTTATGTCGGGTGTTTTGAATCGCGGCGAATAATTTTTACAGCAATTAGCACATTGAAGGCAATCTATTTTTGAAAAAGCCTCGTCATGAAAGGCCGGCAATTGTTTCAGTACTTTATTTTTATCGGCTCTTTCCAAAAACTGTTTGTACAATTTCTGTCGCTCTTTGGTTTTCTTTTCCCAGTTATGAAGAATGTCTTTGCTCACGTTCCTGCAAAATAAGATAAACTAATCCAGATGCTGTATCACATTCTTCAGCCATGGAACGGGCTTATCCGTATAGGGCGCCGTCGTATAGGTTGCATTGTTATCCGCCCATCGCAGACCCATGTTGTAGTAATCGATAAGGGGCTCGGTTTCACTCCGGTGCTGACCGCTTCCCATGCGTTTGGATAGAGAATCAAGATAAGCTTGCCACCGCGGATAATAATAATCCCGGATCATTCCACTCCACTGCTTGTCAGCATAATCTATCAGGCTGCTTTTCGGATTGATAGGACCCCAATAACTGATCTGCACTTTGGCATTGTGAGTAAATTGCCGGTCCTCTGTTTCATTTTCGCCCTTATTGGCTGCCTGGTTCAGCCAACGTGCCAGCGTGAACCCTTCATGCAACGAACAAATGCTGTCTTGCTGAAGGATCATTTGCAAAAAATCTTTCTTATTTTTTTCAAATTCATTTTTATTGCCCTGCTTATAATTTTTTACGAGTTCATCATATTTTAGTTTTCCCTTCGCAGAAAATAGTTCCCGGCATATATCAATAACATCATAACGAAAAGTATTTTTTTCCCAATATTTATCGGCGACCGATAAAAATTCTTTGGCTGCTTCTTTCAATATGTCAGGATCATAATAAAGGTTTGTGACACCCCAGGTAGAGACTGAATGAATATTTAGTGAAGGCCTGGCCAGAAAAACAGATTCAACAGGTCCGAGAATATTGAAACTGTCTGGGTTTGAATACACGGAATTCAACAAAAGCTCCCATCCTTTTTCAATATGTTTATCTGTCGCGCCATATCTGTACAATGCAAATTGTTTGATCCATTCGTCTGTATTGATTGGTTGATCATGCCATGCCATTTCCAATACGAGATCATAAACGACCGCATTGTTATTGATTCCCTCGGGCATAATACCTATACCTGATAATGAACCACCGTAAGGACTATTCAAAGCTCTTACCGGCTCTTTGGCAAAATGCTCAAGCTTTCCCCACATACCGGTCTTTTCACCAAAATTGTTAATGACGCACCAAACCCACGGATAGCCTTCATATCCTTTCCGCTGCTCCCAGTAATTATCCGACTCACCAAAAAGATCAAGAACCAGTACATTCCCTTTTCCAAAACCATTCAGCAAAGCAGGTTTTGGATTTCCCTGCCATGCCTGCAATACCCACACCGCACCCGGATAATATTTCGAAGCTGCATCGTATAACATTTTAGCAGCAGTCCCGAGGTCCAGGTGACCGGTAGCACCACCTTCATGGAATGGATCACCACCGAAATATTTCAGATCATTCCCGTATAAAGATTGGTATTCTCTATAATAGAGATCGGCAATTTTAGTAAATAAAGGATCACCGGGATCCAGTAATACAGGCCGTTGAAAACCGCCCTCCCATTTTCCCTGTTCTACAAAAATCGAATCCGGGAAATATTTTTCAAAGAAGGTTGGAACGACACCATAAAAACCCTGTACAACTGGTTCAATTCCCAGTTCTTTACACCTGCTCAAAATTTTTTTCTGTAGTTCCACTTGCTTCTTCATAAAATCCATGGATAGTGGCCCTTCCCATCCTTCAAGGTTGCCCATTAACCACCACGCAGTGAATGCAGGACCAGGCGCATATTTGATAGCCACCGAATCAGGGATATTTAATTTCTGCATCACATTATACCAAACCATTTGATTACCTAATGGTGTTAGTAAAAGATTGACTCCATTCATGGCCATCCAATCGAGTTCACGTTCCCACTGTGGCCAATCCCAAAAACTCATGGTATAATTAGCCGTACAATAATTCAGCGCATACCGATAGCGATAAGGTGAGTTTTTTTCAAATTCATTTTGCACAACCGGTAATTCTTTTACCGCCTCCATATTATCACCCGTATGAGAGATAGTTCGGTGACAATAATACTTAAGATACCAGTTCAGACCGGTGGCGGCTGCTACTTTACTATTCGCTTTGATCAGCAGCTTATTATTTTTTGTCAGTAATGAAAAGCTATCGCGGGTTGTTTCACCGGTTTTTGGAGCAATTTCAAAATTCACCTTTCCATCTAACCACGGAACCTCTCTTTTTACCAATTCATCCATAACATTTGTTTTAGTTCTTCCGCAGCTCATCAAACACAGAAAAATAAATAAAACAGAACATGTTTTAATAAGCCTTAATACCATAATCGATCATTTTTTGTGTGGCAGAAGCAGGTGAAAATAAACCCGCAGTTAAAGCAGAGCTTGGCTGTTTTTGTATCGCTATCGTTGAAAACTTATTGAGAAATGCAAAGATAAAAAAAATCTCCGCCTTTGTTGGCATTATTAACAGTATCATTCCATTTTGCACGTTATTTTTACACCCGCTATGCTAACTGCAAAAGATCAATTACTGTTACTGATATCTACCCCCGTGTATATGGTCATCATCGGGATAGAGTTATTTCTCAGTAATGCTCGCTCAAGAGCAAGTTATTCGAAGAAAGATACCATCCAGAATCTTTACCTGAATCTTTTGAATGCAGGTCTTGATCTTGGTTTCCGGGCAATATATGTTGGTATCATCCTTACTTTCTTCTATAATTATCGTATCACAAATTCGATCCAGTCCCCATGGATATACTGGACAGCCCTTATAATATTTGAAGATTTCATGTATTATTGGCTGCACCGGGTGGATCACCATGTGCGTTTATTCTGGGCAACGCATGTAACTCATCATTCTTCGGAGAAATTCAATTTTACAGTGGGCATCCGTTCTTCTGTTATGGAGCCACTCTATCGTTTTGTTTATTTTATTCCCTTAGCGCTTTTCGGTTTTCAGCCACTTGATATTGCTTTTATTTATTCTGTCACACAAACCTGGGGCATTTTGGTGCATACAGAAAGGATCAATAAACTTGGATGGCTTGAATATTTCTTAGTAACACCTTCGCATCACCGGGTGCATCATGGCTCCAATCCAAAATACCTGGATAAAAACCTGGGCATGTTCCTTATCATTTGGGATAAAATGTTCGGCACTTATCAGCCCGAACTCGCCGACTCTGAATACCAGCCAATAAAATATGGGCTCACAAAACCCATTGGAAAAGAAACCCCTATCAATCTTGTTTTTCATGAATGGAAGAGTATGAGAAAAGACCTTTCTCAAAAGGGCCTTAAACCAAAAGATAGGTGGTATTACTTATTTGGCCCTCCGGGCTGGAGTCACGATGGGAGTCGCCAAACCAGCGACCAATTGCGAAAGATGGAGAATGAAAACAAACAATAGTTGATTTGGTTTTACGGCTTTCCCCGCCTTTTCCACGATAATTATAATCGACTTTTTTTCTGATTGCCAGCACTTAACTTTGCACCGCTTTTGAGTCACAAAAAGTTATACCAGTCATTAAACACCCTACTATTTGACGCATGTGACTTATTTGACATGTATGACAAATTTGAGTTACGATTTAAACAATTAAAGCCTACATGAGCCTTTTCGAACAACAGTCAAACGAATTTATTCCGCGCCACGTCGGACCCGATGAACAGGAGACCCATCAAATGCTGAAAACGATCGGTGAAGAAAGTTTATCTGCGCTTATAGACAAAACGGTTCCGCCGAATATACGGATGACTCATACGCTGAATATCCCTTCAGCCATGAGTGAGTATGAATACCTGAAGCATATTAAAGAGGTTTCGCTGAAAAATAAAGTTTTTAAAAACTATATCGGCCAGGGATATTATGATACGATCGTTCCATCTGTGATACTGAGAAATGTATTTGAGAATCCGGGATGGTACACGCAATATACTCCCTACCAGGCTGAGATCTCACAAGGTCGTTTGGAGAGTCTTTTGAATTTTCAAACCATGGTGAGCGATCTCACTGCATTACCACTTGCCAATGCTTCACTGCTGGATGAAGCGACGGCAGCTGCGGAAGCCATGACCATGTTCTTCAACACGCTCAACAGAGATCATGAACATATAGTCCGGTCAAAGTTTTTTGTTGACAATGAAATTTTTCCCCAGACAAAAGATGTTTTAATAACGAGAGCGGTCCCCGTAGGAATTGAGATCGTTTATGGAGATTATAAGACAGCTTCAATCGATAGTTCTTTCTTTGGTGCGATCGTGCAGTATCCGAATGACAAAGGTTCTGTTGAAGATTATCGTGATTTCATAAATAAAGTTCACCACGCAGGAGCTTATGTAGTAATGGCGACGGATCTTTTGGCTTTGACGTTATTAACTCCACCCGGTGAATTGGGAGCCGACGCAGCAGTTGGTTCGGCGCAACGATTCGGTGTACCACTTGGTTATGGTGGTCCTCACGCTGCTTTTTTTTCAGCAAAAGATGATTTTAAACGGGGCATACCGGGCCGTATAATCGGTGTCAGTATTGATGCACAAAACAATCGTGCATTGCGAATGGCCTTACAAACAAGAGAGCAACATATCAAAAGAGAAAAAGCAACTTCTAATATTTGTACTGCCCAGGCATTGCTTGCCAACATGGCGGCTATGTATGCAGTATTTCATGGACCGGAAGGATTGAAAAAAATTGCACAACGCGTCGCTGTACTTACTCAAACCGTTGCTGAAGCTATAGAAGCAAGAGGATTTGAGTTAGTATCTGAAGATTTCTTTGATACGATAACGGTAAAAGTCGACAACACCAAAGCGATAAAAGAAAAAGCAGAACGCCAGTTCATTAACCTTCGCTATATAGATGACAAGCATATTGGTATTTCAATAGATGAAACCACAGCGCTTGATGATCTTTATGATCTCATCAATTGCTTTGAGAACGACAAAGACCCGGTTTCATTTGATATAAGCCAGGATGCAGAGTTATATAATCTCCCGGCTGCGCTTACCCGCAATTCCGCATATTTAAAACATCCAGTATTCAACACGCATCACAGTGAAACAGGAATGATGCGCTATATAAAATCGTTAGAGAACAAAGACCTTTCGCTTAACACTTCCATGATCTCTCTTGGCAGTTGCACTATGAAGCTGAATGCTGCCTCTGAAATGATACCATTAAGTTGGCGGCAATGGGCGAACATTCATCCTTTTGCCCCCGCAGATCAAACAGCAGGGTATAAATATGTTCTGGATGAACTGACTAAATATTTATGCGAGATAACGGCATTTGATGCATGCAGTTTACAACCTAATAGTGGCGCGCAGGGTGAATATGCCGGATTGCTTACCATAAAAGCTTATCATGAAAGCCGTGGCGATCTTCATCGTAAGGTGATGTTAATTCCTATTTCTGCGCATGGCACCAACCCGGCCTCCGCGGTGATGGTGGGAATGAAAGTAGTTGTGGTAAAAGCTTTGGAAAATGGCTATATAGACATGGAAGATCTGAAAGCCAAGGCATCTCAACATGCTGCTAACTTATCCGGAATCATGATCACTTATCCAAGCACCTATGGCGTTTATGAAGAAACAATAAAGGAGATCACCCAGATCATTCACCAGCATGGCGGACAAGTGTACATGGACGGAGCAAATATGAATGCACAATCAGGATTAACAGCGCCGGGTTTGATTGGTGCTGATGTATGCCACTTGAACTTACATAAAACGTTTTCTATTCCGCACGGTGGTGGCGGGCCGGGCATGGGACCGATATGCGTGAAGAAACATCTTGCTCCCCACTTACCTGGACACGTGTCAGGGGTAAAGGGTGAACGGTCACTAAATTCCGACACACAACTTACACCTCATGGCGCCGTTAGCGCTGCACCATACGGTAGCGCAAGCATTCTTCTTATCAGCTACGGGTATATCAGAATGCTGGGTAATGAAGGAGTAAAAGCTGCAACCGAATATGCAATTCTAAATGCCAACTATATGCGTGCCCGTTTGCATGGACAATATGATATTCTCTATACAAACCATAACGATCAGTGCGCACATGAGTTCATTGTTGATCTGCGACCGTTTAAGAAAAGCGCTGAAATAGAAGCAGAAGATGTAGCCAAACGATTAATAGACTACGGCTTTCATGCGCCGACAATGAGTTTTCCTGTACCAGGCACGATCATGATAGAGCCAACTGAAAGTGAAGACAAGGCGGAACTTGATCGTTTTTGTGATGCCTTGTTAAGTATTCGGGAAGAAATCAGAGCTATTGAAGAAGGGAAAGCAGATAAAAAGGATAACCCATTAAAGAATGCACCACATACACAATTTGTAGCGACCGCTGATGAATGGAAACATTCTTATTCCCGTCAAACTGCGGTGTTCCCTTTACATTATGTTGCCTTAAATAAATTCTGGCCATCGGTAGGTAGAGTAAACAATACTTTTGGAGATCGTAATTTGATCTGCACTTGTGAGCCGGTGGAAAGTTATATGGAAGCGGAAGCGTAAGTAATCATCGTCTGATCATAATATAAGAAACATGCATAGCGAGGTCATTGCTGACGGCATCTGCAGCGCTGATCTCTGATCTGTTGATGATGCCGGATCTATCGCAATTAAAACAATCAAGCATTACTCCTATCCATTCAAAATTGATATTGCCTGTGACTTTCGGCTCAACCATGAAAGAAAACTCAGAGTTCTTCCCGTAAAATTTAAAATCATTTGCATTAAGTTTCAGAAGGTCCCCTATGCGCATGCCGGGGTAAATACCGTTTTTTAGCATCCACCTGTTTTGCCCGAAACTGCCGGTGTATTTTACCGCCCCCGGCGTCGAGATCAAACCGCTGATCAATATATAGCTGAGCTTGCAAAAATCAGCATCATTTTCCCAGATAAATACAGCTTGGTCGCTGGTATTAGGAAACAAGACCGAACATTTCTTTGACTCGTGCTCCGAAAAAAAATAAACATCCCTTTTTACATTGTTCTCGCCAAAAAAGCTGACAAGGTATTCATGTGAGTCAAACCGAAGCAGGTCCTCTGCGTATTGAATGCTTGACGCATCGGGAAATTCTTTTTTCTTCAATAAAATTGTATACACCGGGTCATTGCTGCCAATTTCTTCGCTGGTTTGAATTGTTATCGCCTTTTTTTGAAATAATAGCGGAGTTGATACACCCGAATCTGATTTACACCAGAAGAAATTCATTTTTTTCAAGCTATTGCGGCTATCAATATATTCTTCCATTGACGAAGTGTGAAAGGCAATACACCAGGTATCATCCTTTTTATATAGGTCAATCTTCCTTTCTATAGCCAAAGTATCACCCGGACTCTTCTTTTGATAAAAAGTGTATCCCATCTCTTTATTGACAATGGTTCTTCTTTTGACTGAAAAACCTTTTTTGGTCAAATAACTATCAAAATTTTGCGGGGAAAGAGAAGATAGACTCAGCAGATCATCCACAGCCAAAGTTTGACTTTGTACCATGCACGTACCTGAAAACAAAAACGTCAGTATAAAAAATAGTCTTCCCATAAGCTACCTGGCTCATGGATAATTGGCGGACGGTTTTTTAAAGGAAAGTGAATTGAAGAAATAATGTCAAAACGAACCTACAAATAAGTAAGGTGAACAAAATAGAGACTTTTTTTTTTGAATCAAAGCAAAAGGGGTTCTTATTTAAACTTGTATAGCTCCTTGAAAATTAGCTCAATAAAAAGATTTATTTTTAGGTGACCTGCGAAATTGATTAAAATTCCGGTGATGCGTCAATACCTTATCATAGCACGTGATGGAACCGATCCCAAGGCATTGGAACGACGGATGAGTGCTCGGCCGGCTCATTTTGACACCGCGAGAAACCTTAAAGCAAACAATAACTTCATTATTGGAGGAGCTATACTCAATGACGCCGGAAACATGATCGGTTCAATGATGATTGTTCAATTCGAAACAGAAGACGAGTTGGTGCAATGGATGCGAAATGAACCATACATTAATGCTGATGTATGGCAAAGCATAGAAGTAAAGCCATTCAAAATTGCTGATGTGTGATCAATACTATCACGATAGGGGCAAGGTAAAAGAAAAGATGCTGCCTTTTCCCGGCTCGCTCTCGATGCGAAGATGCCCGTCGTTTTTTGCAAGGAACTCTTTACATAACATCAATCCAAGTCCTGTACCTTGTTCCTGTGAAGTTCCATTGGTCGTATAAAATTCCTGGTCGTTTATCTTCCTGATTTCCTTCTGGCTCATTCCTTTTCCGAAATCCTGCACGTATACTTCTGTAAAGGAAGAGAATTCATTTGCGCCAACTGAGATCCCGCCACCCGGAGACGTAAATTTAATCGCATTCGAAATAAGATTCCTGAGTACAAGGTGTATCATATCAACATCCGCCCATGCATATACGGCCGTCGTGGCCTTATTCTCCACGCGTATGTTCTTTACTTCTGCCTGTAAATGCAGCACATGTACCACATCATCAATTAAGTCCTGCAGATTTATCGCCTGGGCCTTGACAGAATGAGATTCCATTTGGCTTCTAGCCCAATTCAATAGATTTTCCATAAGACCTACAGTATAATTCAGATCTTGTTTCACTTCCGGTATCAGCGCTTTTATTTCTTCCGCAGGCATATTCTGGCTCTGCATATTTTCAAAAAGGTTGCGTAGCGCATACATAGGAGCTTTCAAATCATGGGAAATAACGGAGAACAATTTATTTTTCAGGGAATTCAATTGATCAAGTTCGCCAGTCTGTAACTGAAGCTGGTGTGACTGCTTTTGCATTTCAAGATTATTTTGCTGCAAAGCGGTATTATAATTTGCATTTTCCGTCTTTATCAGGTAAAGCCCGTAAAAAATGTAGACGATAGCAAGACCCTGGTTGATGAGGTACGCTACGAAATTGATCTGCTCTAACTGATAAATGTATTTTTTCAATATTACGGAAAGGAAAAAATAACTTATCATCGAAAAGCTGATGGAAAAGATCATATACCCTATATCCTGAATAAAGAAAACGGATAATATTCCGTACAAAATAAAAGAAAGCTCTATCCCGAGACTTATTCCGTTAATATAGTTAATGCAGATAAAAAAAGGATAAAGAACGAAATAGGTAAGCAGCGCCAATTCGTGTTTGTGATAATAATTTAATACCAGCACTAAGACACTGACCAATGCCGGGAGGCAAACAATTATCCATCCTCCTACCGGGAATTTGTCCGCTGCAAAAAGCCCGAATACCGGTACAAGAATGCCGGTAATAAATTGAAAAAAATTGAGATGATTAAATATTCCCAGTTTACTCTTTTCGACAGCATTCATCTCTGGTGTTACGCCAATAAGTTTAATCCGGTATAAAAAAGAAAATAGGTTTTTAGAAAATACTTTAAGGGAGGCCACAAGACCATTAAGACTGATCTTGTGCTGACGTCGAAGGTGTAATAATTGAGAAACATATCTCATAGCGGCGCTTGGGTTTAAATAGGATGGGACGGTTAAAGTAGCAATTTTTTATGCAATACCGAGATTTTTTGAAAGAAAAATCTCCCTTCTGCAACTCGTAGATTTACTTGCCGGTGCATTCGTAAAAAACACAAAATAATCTCAGCCCGTAAACCTATCTGTTCAAGTTCAACGTTTTCCGAATTTATCCACACTAATTATTTTGATCCTTATCAATGAAGTAATGAATTACTTAAAAAAAAGATAACACAAAAAAATAATGCGGTCTTTCCGGAAATCCCAATATCATCGAAGGCAAATTTTTGAAAGGAAGGGCTGTCCGTTAGAATATGCTTGGCAAAAACGGTCGGCTATTCAATGTACCAAACGCTAAAATTCCAAACTTTCATTTTGAAAAAAAGTATATTCTTTTGTGATAGACTTTATCGTCAATCTAAAACATCTTCGCAGGGTTAGAGGCAACATATCTCGCCGAATGAACTTCTGTTTTCATTACATCGCCATACAAAAGCAAACAATTTCCTAAAAAGTATCCCGGAAAAATCCGGAGTCTGTAAAGATTCTATAAATTTTTCTTAACGTCATATTATTTACCGTCGCTAAAGCGTTTTAAAAAAATAAAATATACTCCTATGAACTGGGTTGACTTTTTACTGCTCTTCGTGCTGCTACTGGCTGTCTGGGGCGGATGGCGAAGAGGTTTTATTCGCGGCACTTTAGATATCATTACCTGGGTGGGAAGCATTGTCATCGGATTTTCTTTTTATTCTTATACAGCCGAAGGACTTTATAAGATCCTTCCATTAGGTGCCTGGCTTCTTCCTGTTGCATTTTTACTTACCGCTATCACAGCACGCATCCTGATCGGCATGGTGACAAAGCGGATAGTCCGTGCCGTTCCTGAAAATACAAACGGGGATGTTGTCAACAAGTTCCTCGGCATAATTCCCGGTGCCTTCAATGGTGTAATATTTGCCACTATTCTCGCTGCCTTATTGTTAGCCGTTCCTCTTAAGAAAAGTATCACTGCAGACACACAAAAAAGCCAGATCGCTAAAACGTTATCAGTACAGGCAGAATGGGCGAATAAAAAATTAGCTCCTGTTTTTGACCAGGCTGTCAGGCAAACAATGAGCAGCCTGTCAACACATCCGCAATCTCATGAAGAAACGGATCTTAATTTCACATGTGATGACCCGATAGTTCGTCCGTCGCTGGAAACCAAGATGATTGCCTTGATAAATAAAGAAAGAGCAAAAGAAGGGTTGTATCCCTTAAGGGCTGATCCCCAGGAAACGCTTGTGGCAAGGGCCCATTCAAAAGATATGTTCGCAAGAGGATATTTCGCTCATGTAAATCCAGAAGGCAAAAGTCCGTTTGACAGAATGAAAGAAGCTAATGTGCGTTTTACCACAGCCGGTGAAAACCTTGCATTAGCGCAAACATTGGAAATTGCCCATGAAAATTTGATGAAGTCTCCGGGTCACAGGAAAAATATCATGAACCCCGCATTTAGCCGGGTTGGTATCGGCATACTCGATGGCGGATTCTACGGCATCATGGTCAGCCAGGAATTCAGAAACTAGTCCTGCGGCACGATAAATACACTTCACCCCTCTTTCTCCGGCATAATTTTTCATACAATCCTGTTATCATCTTTTCAACCGATTCGTATGAAATGGGACTGGAGAAAATTCTATGACCACCTATATAACTGGATACTTACATTTGGGCCCAGGTTAATTGTTGCCCTGATCGTTTTGTTCGTTGGGATCTGGTTGCTTCGCATGCTCAACCGTGGGATAAAAAAGGGATTGCTTGTCCGACGCATCAATCCTTCGGTACGATACTTTGTCCAAAATTTTATTGCTATCTCGTTGCAAGTACTATTAGTGGTGATCGTAATGCAGATAGCCGGCGTGCAGCTCACCTTTCTTTCCGCTATCATAGCGGGCTTAACAGTAGCTTTCGGGTTGGCTCTTTCAGGCACATTGCAAAATTTTGTGAGCGGAATACTTATATTGATGTTACGGCCCTATAAGGTAGGCGATAATATTAATACACAGGGGCAGGAAGGAACTGTTACTTCCATTCAATTGTTTTATACTGTCGTGCTGACCTTTGACAATAAAACGATCATCATTCCCAATGGACAATTATCCAACAATGTCGTTATCAACCTGAGCCGGGAAGGTAAAAGAAGGCTGGATATCGAGTTGAAGTTGAATTATGGCATTGACATTGCACATATAAAAAAAGTACTGCTGGATTCAATTGGGTCTGCAGACAATATACTGCCTGAGCCCGTTGCACGAGTAGGAGTATCTGCACTGGATGCAGATCGTTACACGATCACATTAAATGTCTGGATACCTTCCCATAATTTTTATGATACGCGGATTGCTCTTCAGGAAAAACTCGTGAATGATCTGAAAGCAGCAGGTATCAAACTCCCCGGGATGTAATCAAACTTTTTTGTAAAATGGTATAATAGTTGAAATTCTATAAACAGTAAACTTATTGTATATGATCCATAAAATATTATTCCTGCTTTTGTTTACACTGGTAGTGTTTAGCAGTTGCGGTGTTGTTGAAACCGTTTTTAAGGCAGGCATGTGGTGGGCTTTTTTTCTTGTTGGGCTTGTAATAGTTGGAATACTGGTTATTGTTTCCAAAGTCAAAAAATGAGTGAAGTAAACGGGCAGCGATCCTCGCAATAGAGTCCCCCCGTATAATTTCATTCCATTGGCAGCGAATTTAATATCACATGTGACCTCCCGAAGAGACTGGACAGTGTCGATGACAAGAATTGCGGGGCGAAGATTCCCCAAAATTTAATGACTCGGAGATAAGAGAATTTGAAAGATGAAAAAAGTAAGGCTGCCAATCGGAAATATCGAGGTATGATTTTTTACCGGAAATAACGGAACATTTTTTAAATCTAAATATTTTAATATGAAAAATGTGAAAAAGAAACCTTCAGTGAGAAACAGCGATCTTCCTGAAACCAAAGATGATAAAAAACATTTACAGCCTGATGAAGGCACATTAGACTTGCCGGAAGTAAAAGATATTCCGGGGCAGGAGCATATTCATGTGCCCAAAATGAATGAGTTTGCAGATACTACCATCTCATCCGATGATGAGGAAGGTAAAAACATTTTTGACAATGAAGACGAGATCGAAAATTCATCATCAAATGTTACGAAGGGTGAAAAAAAAGCTCTGAAGGATGCGGCTGAAAAAAATATCAATATAAAGGATGAGCAAAACCTGGAACAAGCCCGACTGGACACTAAAGATGATGAAGGTGAGTCTCTGAATGAAAAAACTGATGTCAGCGGCCACGATCTCGATGTACCAGGAAGCGAACAAGATGACGCCAACGAAGAGATAGGCGAAGAAGACGAAGAGAATAATTCCTACAGCCTCGGTAATGAAGACGAGGATGAAAGTATCTCAAAGCAATAAGAATGATCCGGGCTTCACTGATTAGCCTGCTACTGGTTGCGGCAAATCCGTCCGGCGCACAATTGACCGACCCCGGCTTCGATAAAATAGCAAAAGTGAATGCGATCACCTATCAAATGATCTATGAACAGCCGGTTTGCTATGAGTGGGATCGCATCTCGATGCCTACCTTGCTTATAGTTGGACAAGAGGATAGAACAATCGTCGGAAAAGATCAATTGACTGCAGAGCAAAAAAAATTGCATGGTCAATATCCTATACTGGCGAAGAAAACAAAGTAACAAATTAAGAATGCTTTACTTGTTGAGTTGCCGGGGGTTGGTCATATTCCACACATACAGGAACCGAACGTATTTAAGAAACATCTGCTCGATTTTTTAAAATAATCGTTGAGTTTCATTTTACATAAAACAAAAAAGACCCCGCAGGGTCTTTGATTATTTTCATAGAGAAATATCTTTATCCTTTCCTGCCATGGCCTCTTCCATTGTTATCATTGCCCCCACGACGTTGTTCCCTGTTACCGCCATCGCTTCTACGATTCTCCATTTGTCGTGGCTGTGGCTGTGGTTGAGTTTGCCGCTGCCTATCTATTTGAGGAACAGGTTGTGTCTGCCTCCGATCATTATTTCTCATTTCACGCCGTTCCGGCTGTGAAGGAGAATTAGTATTCCGGTTTCTTTCAAATACATTGGGCCTTTGTTCCCGCCTGCCAGGTTGAGAAGGATTGCTTTGAGGTTGTTGCTGCCGCCTTTCAAAATTTCGCGGCGTCGTCCTGTTATTGTTTGCGGACTGATCATTGTTACTTCTCCGGTCAAATACATTTCTTCGTCTTTCAGTATTGTCATTCCTGCTATTATTTCCCTGCTGTTCATTTCGCCTGTCAAATATGTTGGGACGTTCAGTTCTCCTATCATTATTATTATCAGTTCTTCTGTTATTATTATTGCCTGCTTGCCGATCATTGTTATTTCTCCGGTCAAATATTGTATTGTTCCTGTCTCTTCCTGATGGCAAGTTATTTCCATTACCACGAATATTGTTATCTCTGTCTCTTCTTGTCACATTACTATTACTGTTGCTCCTGTTCCTGTCGTAACGTTCAACTGTACCCGGTCTGAATTGCCTTTTATTTTCTCTTCGCACTCCCGGTCTGTAGACGGATACTTCGTTATTTCTGAATTGCGTGCGGCCAGGTCCTGAAGCCTCACGGAAGCGTACGGGAGTAATGCGACCCGCATATCTTTCAGCATCGCTGCGGCGCGGACCTGTTACAAACACGTTATTTCTCCTGTTATAATTATTAATGATTGTCGTATTGTTAATGATCGTCACATTGCGATTCCTGTCCACGCAATAATTGTAAATATTCGGTGAAGAAATGTAACGGCGTGGAGCGAAACACCAGTAGTCAATCGGCGGGCTATAACTTCCAATTGAAAAACCAATACCGATGCTTATGCCAGGCCTTAACGGCGCCCAACCGTAATAATCTCCACCATCTCTCCAGGCTACCCACGCTGGTGACCATTCGTAACCAGGCATCCACATCCAGCCATAAAATGGATCATAGAACCAGCGTCCATAGTGGAATGGAGCCCATCCCCACGAATAGTCGGAAACCCACATCCATTCGTATTCATCGGACCAAACCCAATGTCCATTTGTCTCGTAGGGTCGGAAACCGGTTGGCTCAGATGGCACCCATACATAACCATAATCAGGATAATCGACCCACTCGCCATAGGGACTGAGATCGTCATAAAATGTTTGATAAGTAATATCAACACCAACTTGTGCGCTGGCGGAATTTCGCCATGACCCGATAAAAGTTACCAGGAAAATCATGGCGGTAATTTGTAAGATTCGTTTCATTTGATTAGAATTTGCTGTTTTCATAATAAGTCAAACGTTTGCGTAAGTTACAAATATGACGCTATTACTATGCCATGCAGGTTGCATTTAAATTGGTTTTAGCAACATTTATGAAAATTTTTTATAGATACTGTTATTAAAGTGTTACAATAAAAAAGCTGTCCCCAGGAAGGAAGTTTGGCGCGGCAGGTTTATAAGTTGTCTATAATATATATAAAAGTGCATCCGAAATTTCGTAAAAATCCTGAAGAAAGAAACTCTGTAACTTTAACTTCCTAAATTAATTTCATATGGATCAGCGCATCATTAACCTATACGACGAATACACGCATAAACCTCTGAGCCGGCAGGAATTTTTACGCAGGCTCACCATTTTAGCCGGGAGTACTGCAGCAGCAATGGCTGTATTGCCAATGATAGAAGTAAATCAAACCCAGGCAGCTATTACGCCTGCTGATGATCTTTTTACGGAACGTGTAAAATATTCGGGTATTAATGGTGCTATGGAGGCTTATGTGGCAAGACCAAAAGAAGAAAAAAAATATCCTACCGTTGTCGTCATCCACGAAAACCGGGGATTGAATGCGCATATTGAAGATGTGACAAGACGAGCTGCCAATGCAGGTTATCTTGCTGTCGCTCCCAATGCCCTTTCGTCATTGGGCGGCACGCCTGCTAATGAAGACGAAGCAAGATCAAAATTTCAGCAATTAAAAGCAGAAGATAGCTTGCAAAATTTCATGAAAGCATTTGATTATTTGCCAACAAGAAAAGATAGCAATGGGAAATTCGGTTGTGTTGGCTTTTGCTGGGGCGGCGGCATGTCAAATGACCTGGCGGTAAATGTTCCGTCATTAAAAGCAGCTGTCGCCTTTTATGGTCGGCAACCAAAAGCGGAAGATGTCGCTAAGATCAAAGCAGCCGTTCAGCTTCACTACGGTTCACTTGATGAAAGAATTGATGCCGGCATTCCTGCTTATGAAGAGGCCCTAAAAAAGAATAATATCCCTTACGAGCTTTATATGTATGAAGGCGCTAACCATGCGTTCCACAATGATACCGCCCCGACACGTTATAATGAGGCAGCAGCTAAACTTGCGTGGCAACGAACATTGGATTTCTGGAAAAAGTATTTGAGCTAAATGTATATTTTATCTTCGTTGCGTTTTGCACACGAAAGATTATTATAAAATATTAGAACTTCCCCCTTCAGCTACACTTAAGGAAATAAAAACCGCCTATCGTCGCCTTGCACATCAGTTTCATCCTGATAAAAACAATAATGACCTGTATGCATCTTCACAATTTGAAGTGATCAAAGAAGCCTACGAAGTATTAAGCGATCCATCCAAAAAGGAATATTACCTGCAGCAAAGATGGTATGATCAAAGTATTGGTAAACAGAGAACGGAAGTTATCATTACACCTGAAACTGTTTTAAAACAATTTCTCGAACTGGATAAATACGTTTCAAGGCTTGATATGCATCGTTTGGATAAAGAGGGCTTATTTGCGTACATCAATCACATTCTCTCCATTGAAACAATAGAAAAGCTGAATTCTTTTAATGATATAGAAATTAATAGCTCGATAGTTAATTCAGCATTGAAAAGCAGCCAACACTTTCCCTGGATTTTTGCGAAGCCTTTGTGCGAGAAATTGGAAAAGCTGAATTCCGATCCGGCTGCAAGTAAAAATATCCAGCTTTATATTCACCAGTCAAAGAGATTGAATACCTGGAACCAATACAAAACATGGCTTCTGTTAATGATAGTACTACTTCTTTGTTTACTTATTTATTTGATCAGCCATTAAGGATATTTTGACTCATCGCCCTTTGAAAGTATGTTTTCTACCTTATGCAGAAAATTTGAAACCGGGCCTTCCATTTTATTAGTGCGGTCATCCAATGCTTCATCATTTAAAACATCCCCCATCTGTAATGCTGCCGGTAAATAACTGAGAATGTTATGCCGTTGAAAATCCATAAAGTTTCTGATTCCGCTAATTGTCACCGGAGTTCCAGCCGAGTCCTTTAGCGTCGCTACTGATTCGTCAGCAATTTTTTTCATCGCAGTCTCTGCTTCATTGTTTGCAACTCCCGCATAACGGGCAACTTTATCCACAGCTTCCATTTCCTTATCCTCAAAAAGTGTTTTCAACCAACCATCATGCTCTCCTTTGGAGATAATGACATTGCAATCCTCATCCGTTCGTGTAAACTTATGAAGTGCGGTTAATACAGCCGGAATAGCCGCCTGCGCCAATTTTTCATTTGCAGGTCGTAGTGTCTTTTCCTTTATCTCCTGGCTATTGGGGTCAATTTTCTGCAAAGCAGGATAGCCCAGATTTTTTTGAATAGTTTCAACAATATTATTTGCCATAACCAATGGATTTAATTACCCCTATTGTCAAAAAAATTGTGCCATAAAGAATATCCAGCCAGAAAAAGCCCTAATCGCTTCTTTATCTTTGCCATATATGCATTATGTTTCTGCTGACGGATTGTCAAAAAGTTATGGAATAACTCCGCTTTTTGAAAATATTTCCTTTCATATTGAAGAAGGCGACAAGATCGCACTTGTGGCACGTAACGGCTCCGGCAAATCCACGCTATTGAAAATACTGGCGGGTAAAGAAACTCCAGATGACGGAAAATATCTTCTTAATAAAGATGTTGATGTCGTTTTGTTTGAACAAGAGCCGGTTTTTTTGGAAGAACTATCCATTGCGGATAACATCTTTTTTCATGATCATCCTGTTCTCAATGCCATCAAGGAATATGAAGCCATTAGCGAAGAAAATGATGTTTCAAAACTGAATGCCGCCATCATTAAAATGGATGAACTCGGCGCCTGGGACTTTGATGCAAAGGTTAAACAGGTCCTTGGCAAACTGAATATTCACAACCTTAACCAGGTAGCCAAAACACTAAGTGGTGGTCAAAGAAAAAGGGTGGCGTTGGCAAAATCATTGATCGATGTTGGTTTTGATCATAAGCATGTATTACTGATAATGGATGAGCCAACAAATCATTTGGATATAGAAATGGTGGAATGGCTTGAGCACTACATCGATAAAGAAAATGTCACGCTGTTACTCGTCACACATGACCGTTATTTTCTTGACACAGTTTGCAAAGAGATCTGGGAACTGGATGGAAGTAATTTGCACGTCTATAAAGGAGATTATGAAAATTACCTTGAGCGCAAAGCTGCCCGGGTAGAAAGTGAGCAGGCAAGCATTGATAAAGCCAGGAACACGTACAGCAAGGAACTGGAATGGATGCGTAAACAACCAAAGGCAAGGACCACTAAAAGTAAAAGCAGGCAGGATAATTTTTACGAAATAGAAAAGAAAGCAAAACAAAAGATAGGAGAACAGCAGGTGCAATTGCAAATGAAAATGAATCGTCTTGGGGGCAAGGTGATCGAATTGAAAAAAGTAAATAAGAGCTACGGGGAGAAAATGATATTGAAGGGATTTGATTACACTTTCAAAAAAGGTGAAAGAGTTGGCGTTATTGGAAAAAATGGCGCAGGCAAATCCACTTTTGTCAATATTATCCAAGGAACGGAAAAAGCGGATAGCGGTAAAATAAATATTGGTGATACAGTAGTCTTTGGCAACTATTCGCAGCAAGGATTAGAAATAAAGGAAGATGTGCGGGTGATCGAATTTGTAAAGAATATTGCCGAAAGTTTTCCTCTTGCAAGCGGCGGCTCGTTGAACGCGGCCCAGTTTCTCGAGTTGTTCCTGTTTGATCCTGACAAACAATACACCTTCATCAGCAGACTAAGTGGTGGAGAAAAACGAAGATTGCATTTGCTTTCCATTTTATTTCGCAATCCAAATTTTTTGGTACTGGATGAACCTACCAACGACCTTGACCTGCCGACTTTGGGAGTCCTGGAAAATTTCCTGAGTGAGTTTCCCGGATGTCTTGTTATAATTTCACATGACCGGTATTTCATGGACAGATTAGTAGATCACTTATTCGTTTTTGAAGGTGATGGTATGATCCGGGATTTCCCTGGCAATTATTCGCAATACAGAATATGGCTGAAAGAACGGGAACAATTGATAGTTACCAGTTTCCGGTTGCCGGAAAAAAAAGGGAGTGAACAGCAAACGGAGAATCAGAACCCGGGAACCGGGATCAAAAGACAGCCTTCCTTTAAAGAAAAAAGAGAATTTGAATTACTCGAAAAGGAGATCGCCGACCTGTCTAAACAAAAGGTAGACATAACAGAAAAACTTAACAGCGGCAATACTCCCTTTGAAGAGCTGCAGCAACTCTCACTCCGTATTGGTGAAGTGAGCCATCAGCTTGATGAAAAAGAACTGCGTTGGCTGGAGCTAAGTGAAATAATGTGATAAATGTCAAATTCTATTAAGTTGGGCGAATCAGTCAAAATTCATAGCTTTCGTATTCATTTCGTCCCGTTGAGACAATAACATTCCCCCCTTATAATTTTTTAAAACAAAACCAAAACTTTCAAAAATGAAAAAGATGTTCATTCTGGCAGCAGCCTGTATGTGGCTATTTGCCTGCAACAACGAAGCAAAAAATGATGAACCCAAAAAAGACAGCACAACAATGTCTTCGTCCGACAAGAAACCCGCCAGCGAATTACTGGACCTTAGCCAGGGTGATGCAGTCAAAAAATCGCTTGCGGCTTTCTCCAAAGGAGATATAGAAGGCATGTCTGCTGATTACGATGACAATATATTTTATGGCTGGTCGGGTGGCGATAGCGCTAAAGGGAAAAAAGCTGTACAAGATTACTATAGAGGAAGATGGAAGGTGATTCAATCCATTAATTTTTCAAAGGATATTGTACTTCCGATCCAGGTAAATGAAAGCCAGCAACCAGACGTTGCGCCTCCCGGTAAATGGGTACTTCATTGGACAATGGCCGACGTTACTTACAAAAATGGTAAGAACATAAAATTTTGGGTGCATAGCGTAAACCATTTTAATGACGCAGGCAAAATCGACTATATCGGCCAGTATTTAGACCGACTCCCAATTATGGAAGCCACGAAAGGAATGAAATAGTTTTCGCTGGTAAAAAATTGAATTTATAAAAGCAGCAGGAAAGTGAGCCTGCTGCTTTTATATTTTAAGATAAGTGAACGTTATACCCCAAAATGAGTATTTTCAATAAACTCTTTTTTTCTAATCTTTGTAAGATCAATTCAAATATTTTATTGATATGCGAATAATTCTTTTATATCTTTTTTTTATTGCGGCCACTACATGTTTACATGCGCAGGTCGTGAACATTGAAAGTTCCCGTATGCAATCGGATACTGTGGGATGGATGGGCAGTGCCGGCGCCGGTTTTGAGTTGGTAAAGACGACACAAAAGACCACCCAGATAAACCTTCGTGCACATCTCCAATACAAAACTCAAAAAGATCTCTGGTTGATCCTTGGCAACTATCGTTTTTTGAAAACCGGCGGTCAGAATTTTATAAAAAATGTTTTCGGGCATCTGCGGTATAATAGAAAACTGAATAGCTGGCTGAGGTGGGAGATCTTCGGACAGGCACAAAATAACTATGTGACAAAAATTAAATCACGATACCTTTTGGGAACTGGTCCTCGTTTTAAACTGGCTGATAACCGGTTTTTCCATCTTTATATTGCCAGCCTCGTAATGTATGAACAAGAGCGGGAACTCACCGAGCCTCCCATAGTTCACAAGGATATTCGCAATAGCAGCTATATTTCTTTTACCATCAGGCCGAATGATATCGTAGAAATTATCAGTACCACTTTTTACCAGCCATTATTGAAAAAATTCAACGACTATAGAGTTCTCAATGAAAGTATACTGAAAGTAAGAACCGGGAAACATTTTTCATTCACTTTTGAATGGAATTACCTGTATGATCGTTTTCCCGCTGCCGATGCTCCCCAGACAAATTATGACCTGGCGATGGGTTTTCAATATGATTTTTGATCTCAATCTTCTATCAGTTTATTATAGGCTCTTCCCGAATAATAGCTATATTTTTTCGAATCATAGGAAGTTCCGGAAAGTATGGAATGGATAAATCCATTCAATTCCACCTGCACAGTATGAAAGATTTTTCTGTCAGGGTTTGTTTTAAAAAAGAACTGGATGTTCCCGTCGGCAGATTTATAGATGACCAGGCTATCGTCACGAACTTTTTGAAATGAGAAATCATTTTGCAAGTGTGCTAAAAATAAATGGCTGCGATACCATGTGCCCCCGGTTGCGGAGACAAACGGTTTACCATTTAACAATGCTACGCTATCGTTGTAAGCAAATACATTCAACGCTGATCCTTTGACAGTCTTCAGCCAATCTTTGAATTTTGAATAGTAACTGCTATCATATCCGTAGTCACTGTCGAGAAAACTTATGCGTTTCATTAATGAGGGGATTTTTTCAATGCCTGCGAGATACCCAAAAATAAAACTGCCGCCCCCGCTATGCCCATTCAGGAAAATATCTTTCTTCTTTCCAGGTATCAATCCACTAATTGAATCAATTATGTGTGGAATGATCAATGCAAAACCAGGATGCTTTTGCTTCCATAGCGGCCAGCTTTTATAATTATTTTCGAGATAAATAACTACAAAATTCCTATTCCTTAATTGCTGGCGGATAAACCTTGTTTGAGCCCGTATATGCTGAATGTCGAAATGCCAATCATCTCCATCTTTCATTTTTTTACCCATCGTTTGCTCAGTGGTATTACCATTTGGTAGAGCAAAGAAGGTAATAATGGTTTTTTTTCGACTTGAAAAATCCGCAGGTTTGTCAACGGTGACCTTGACGCTATCACTCATGAAGAAGGAATTAATAGCATCTTCGGGAGTTTGCCCGGTCGCTTTTTGATATGATAAGGCCAATAATATTAAGACAATAAACCTCACTGAAAAATATTTGATGGTAAGTTACAGGATTGTCCTTGCATACCTGACGACAGCTCTTATATAAAAAGGAAGAAGGGCATTAGGTTTTGCCACCATGAAATGGAGCGTACAATTACGAGTGGAAAACTTTGTTGAAAAAAAGAAATAAACCCTACTCTCTTATTATCAAAATATTGCAACATTACCAGCGCCAGAACGTAAAAGTCACATGGGGTTTTTATTTTGCACCTTGAATTTTCTTTCTACATTAGAATTCCAATTCACAATTCAATTTCCTGCGACAAACAACTCCAGTATCCGGATTGTTTTACTCTTAAATCGTACCCATGATGAGCAGGAATTTTACTCCGGAACAAACCCTTATTGATCGCCTGTCTTTCGACGACGCTGAGGCGTTAGAAGACCTTTCCCGCCGCTATTGTTATTCTCTCTATACTTATTGTATGACTAAATTGAATTCTAAAGAGGATTCAAAAAGAGTCGTAAGAAATGTTTTCATCAACCTGTGGGAAGGGAGACATACATTACCCGGAGATTTTTCCTTATCGCTCTATCTCTATACGGAAGTACGCAAAGGTGTTGTGCAGTGTGTGAACAGCAAATTGAAGACCAGCCAGGATATTCCCTCCATTGAAAAGCAGATCATTCCCGGATTTAGTGTTATCGAATTAAAAAAAGCAAAACAGCCCATTAAAAATAGTCTCAAAATAAAATCCAGGTATCAAGTTCCCGCGATTAGCAAGGAGAATTATGAAGAACATTGGTGGAATAAATATTCCCCGATAAGCTTGAAAGGAATAAAGCACGTTTTTCAAAACATGCTTAACCTTTTGTGAATTTAATTGAACTTAATAAAACCTTGTTATGACAACCGAAGTGCTCAAAGAAAAAACAGGCAGATACCTGTCTGGTCATTCAGTGCCGGCAGAAGCAAAACAGATACAGACATGGCTTTCCTGCACCGATGAGAAAAAAAACAATATATCAGAAAAAGAAAGGGTCGCTATTGAAGAAGGGATCATAGCGCAAATCCAGGCTTATGTCGCGAGTTCGTCGTTGCAGCCCAAGGTAGCTGCATCCTGGTGGAAAAAGATCAAAGTCTTTTGATCACGGCAGCAACTACATCTGCTATTTCGATTTTCTCCATACATTTAAAATGTCCGAGCGGACATTTATCATAACCCGTTTTGGAGCAGGGACGACACCAGAGTTTATTAGTTTGTATGATAGAGTTGGTGATCTGGATATCGCCATAGTACGGATACATTCCGAATGATGGAACCGTATTACCCCAAAGCGAAATGACAGGTTTCTTAAATGCCGCGGCAATATGCATCAGCCCGGAGTCATGGGAAATAATAAGTTTTGATTTCCGGATAAGATCGGCGCTTTCGTTGATATTGAATTTTCCGCAGGCATTATATACTTTCACCGGGTCAACAGATGCTATCTCATTTCCATTTTGCGCATCTTCTTTTCCGCCAAGTAATATAATCGGGTGATCCATCGTTTCGGCAAATTTTTTCCATTTATGCAGCGGCCATCTTTTGGTAAAATATGCAGCGCCGATACCGCATGCAATATAGCCCGCATGATGTGAGGTGGGTATATCATGCTTATGTGTTTCCTCTTTTGACGGGATGAAGTAATCCAGGCCAGCGCCATCATTCTTTACGCCAAACGATTTCAATGTTGTGAGATAACGATCTACTATATGCTCTTTTGGCAGGATATTCAGCTTTATGCTTGTATAGATATTTTTTTGAACATTCAGTTTATGAAAGAAAAATGACTTTTTCCCTACTGCTTTTTTGATCCGGGCTGTTCTTGCATCGTTATGCAGATCTATAATACAGTCATAATTTTCATGCTTTAATTCGTCAATCATCAATTCATCGGCTGTGCGCCAGCACATGAAGCTTATCAATATAGGGATTATGTTCAATAACTGAACTAAAAGAATCATTTACCAGGAAATGCACTTCTGCATCCGGAACCTGTTTCTTTAGACAACGGATAACGGGTGTTGTCAATACGATATCGCCGATAGAGGAAAACCGTATGATGAGGAATTTCATAACACGAATTACGCGGTAAACGAATTTATACTAAGAGTTCGGTTCTTCAGCTTCGATGTAATTAAGGTCTTTCCCAAATGTTTCTTCGATCATTATAATTGAGACAACCGAGATCAACATTACGATCAGTCCCGTAATCCATCCTCCCGTTATATAGTCCGTTGCAGACCGTAAACCATTAAATAAAAGTAGAACTAAAGGTAGAGCGCCACGTACCATATTCGGAATAGTGGTCGCCGCCGTGGCTCTCAGGTTGGTTCCAAACTGTTCTGCTCCCATCGTAACAAAAATGGCCCAGAATCCTGTACCAAAACCCAAGCCCGCACATATAATATACATTTGGGCTGCACTTCCTTTGTGTTGCATAAAAAACAGCAGGATAAATATTGCAGTAATGGCATAAAAAATATACAAGCGCTTTTTTCCTGCTCTTTAACCATTGACTTACCAACCCAATTAATACATCACCGACTGCAATAGCTGCGTAAGCATACATTACTGCTTTACCCGGACTGACTTTTTCAGTTATTCCGAATTCTTCAGCAAACTTATCGGAAAATGAAACCAGCACGCCGATGATATACCATGTCGGTAACCCGATAAGAATACTCAGTAAATATTTTTTAAATCTTTTTCTATTTGTAAAAAACATTAAAAAATTACCTCTCGAAACAGGAAGTTGCCTGATTTGATGAAACATACTTGACTCAAATACTGATAGCCGCAGCAAAAGAAGAAGCAACCCCAAACCGCCACCTACATAAAAACAAACCCGCCAATCGAATTCCTGCGAAACAAAATAAGCAACTACAGCGCCTGTCAATCCGATCCCTGCTACCAACGAAGTTCCGATACCTCGTTTTTCTTTTGGTAACAATTCAGAGACCAGGGTGATACCTGCGCCTAATTCACCAGCAAGACCTAGTCCTGCAATAAATCTGACCAATGCATATTGGTTTACGTTTTGAACAAAGCCATTTAAAACATTTGCCAGCGAATAAAGTATGATGGACCCAAACAAAACACTTAGCCTACCTTTTTTATCACCCATAACTCCCCATATAATTCCCCCGATCATCAGACCCGCCATCTGGATACCGAGAATAAGTTCTCCCTTTGTTACGACCAGGTCAGGAGAAAGTCCAAGAGATGTCAGGCTTGGTTTGCGGATGATACTAAACAACAACAGATCATATATATCAACAAAATATCCAAGTGCAGCAACGATTACCGCTATATTAAAAACAGAAGCTGTTTTTGGCTGGTTCATACGCAATCAGGTATTGGGATCGCTGGCAGTTACCCCGGGGTTCTTTTCTTTTTGTTTGAAAACATTTTGATAAGTACAGGCGCTGTTGTGACCAATACAATTCCCAGCACGATCAGTTCGAGATGCTCTTTCAGATCAAAATGAAATAGCTCCCATACCCATTTCTGTAAAAAAAATCCACCAAACAACATGCTGAAGACCCAGGCTACACTTCCAATGATATTGAAAAAATGAAATTTCTTTTTATCCATTTGAACGATGCCGGCAACTATGGGTGCAAATGTCCTGATAAAGGGAAGGAACCTGGCGCCAACAATAGCAACGGCTCCGTGTTTTTGATAAAACTCATCTGCCTGGTGCAAATATTTTTTCTTGAAGAGAAGGCGATCCCTCCATGTGTACATAGCCGGGCCCACTTTTCGTCCCGTCCAGTAGCCAACCATATTTCCGAGGATCCCGCATACGGAGATCAATGCCAGTAAAACAAACAAGTCAACCCATTGACTATTTATTCCACCCAGTCCTATCTTATCTAAAAATTGAAATGCAAGCCCCGGCCCGGTTTCGCCGCCTTTCGTCTTTATCTCGTGTGCAAATATGCCAGCAACAAATAGCAGCGAATCACCGGGAAGAAAAAAGCCCACAAATAAACCTGTTTCAGCAAATACCACAAATAACAACAACCACAATCCTCCGTTCTCTACATACCACTGTGGCTGTAAAAGATCGGTCCATCTGAAAGCATCCAATAGTTCAAACATTATTCAAGCAGTTTTACCAGTTTAAGTTTAAAATTTATTCGGTCACAGAGTCTGCCTCAGCTTCACTAAATGCCAATGCTTTTTGATCATCAAATTCCCCCTCCCACCTGGCAATGACACAACTGGCCAAAGTATTGCCAATCACATTCACAGACGTCCGCGCCATATCCATCAATTCATCAATACCGTAAATAGCCATAATGGGCCATAGCGGGAAACCGAATGTATGCGCAGTTGCAATTAATATAACCAATGAGGCTCTTGGTACTGCTGCAACTCCTTTACTGGTAAGCATCAAGGTAAGTCCAATCAGCAACTGTTCTCCAAATGAAAGATCCATGCCTGCTGCTTGCGCAACAAACACAGATGCCAGTGAAAGATACAAAGTCGTACCATCAAGATTAAATGTATATCCCGTAGGAATTACAAACGAAACAATTTTTCTTGGCACTCCGAATTTTTCCATATTCTCCAATGCTTTTGGCAACGCGGAGTCAGAACTGGTAGTGGCAAATGCGATGGATACGGGTTCTTTGATCGCTTCAATAAATTTTCGTACCGGAATTTTTGCTATAAATAATGCAATTGGCAATAAAACCAGTAATAAAAAAGAAATTAATGCAAGGTATAACGTGATAAGAAGCAATGCCAGGTTTTTTAAAATATCAATTCCAAGATGGCCGACTGTTACTGCGATTGCAGCGCCTACACCAAAAGGAGCAAAATACATAATGATATTGGTGAACTTGAACATGGTTTCGGCAAGGCTTTCTGCGAAATTCAACATCGGTCTTTTCTTCTGTTCGGAGAGTAATGCCAGCGCAATACCAAATATTACACTGAACAAAACGATCGGCAGCACATTGCCTTCATAAATTGATTTGATAATATTTTCAGGAAAAATATCAATGATATGATCCTGCCATGGTTTTACCAGGGGCATCCGGAAGCTTATCAATCAGGTGTTGAGGTATAGCTATGTCGGCGCTATCCAATATAGCGATCACCTTTTGCTGTAAAGCTTTTCCGATGACGTCGGCAATTCTTTTAATAAGGCAGTGGGCACTTGAATTCCTACGCCGGCTTTAGTAATATTGATAAATGTAAGACCTATCAAAAGAGCAAAAGTGGTAACCATTTCAAAATACAAAAGCGATTTCCATCCCATCCGTCCCACTTGCTTCAGGTTAGAATGGCTGGCGATTCCCACCACTAATGTTGCAAATAATAAAGGCGCGACAATCGTTTTCACCAAGCCGTAAGAAGATCGTGCTGAGAAATTTCAGGTTTTGTGAAAACTCCCGGAAGTCGAGACCAATCTCTACACCAAGCGCCATTGCCACTAATATCCAGGTGGTCAGTGATTTTTTATAAATAGCAATATAAGCAGGCTGGCAATAAAAACCCAGCGTGAACCCATCAATAATACTGTAGATGGACTACAGAATCCTAGCATTCAAAATGTACAAAATGAAGAATGCGCTACTATTGTAAACAGAATAAGAGAAAGCAGTCCGGACTTTCTTTTATTCATACGATAAAAACTAATCTTTCAAAACTAAAGGTTTACTTCCAAATAATGTGTAAAATCTGAAAGGTAGTCCGTTAATAAATCTTTTTTACTTGCTTTTGATAGAAATCACTATTTTTCAGACTCTTTATAACAATCAGATAAAAACTTTTCTAAACCTACAATCAATCAACTCATGAGTTTATTTGTAAGAAAACCGATGAATGCTTTGATGAATGAGGCACTGAAACAGGTACTCATACATTAAAAAGAACACTTGGTGCAGGCGGATTAATTGCATTAGGAATAGGCGCAATTATTGGTGCCGGATTATTTTCCATTACGGGAATGGCTGCTGCCAATCATGCCGGGCCGGCCATAACTATTTCATTTGTTGTAGCAGGATTTGGTTGTTTTTTGCGGGTTTATGCTATGCAGAATTTGCGTCTATGATCCCGGTTGCAGGAAGTGCTTATACCTATTCTTATGCTACCATGGGTGAATTCATTGCCTGGATCATTGGTTGGGATCTTGTTCTTGGAATATGCAGTTGGTGCTGCTACAGTTGGAATAAGTTGGAGCCGTTACCTCGTAAAATTTCTGGAAGGATTTGATGTTCATTTGCCGGTCGAATTAACTGTCGGGCCCATGGGATGGCGGCGTTATTAATCTTGCCTGCTGTATTTATTATTGTATTGATGAGTTTACTGTTAATTAAAGGCACAAAAGAAAGTGCTTTTGTAAATGGAATCATTGTAGCAGTAAAAATTGCAGTGGTGCTTACTTTTATTATTCTTGGATGGAAATATATCAATACAGACAATTACAATCCTTATATTCCGGACAATACCGGAAAATTTGGCGACTTTGGTTTTAGTGGTATTATACGGGCAGCAGCTATTGTATTCTTTGCCTATATCGGGTTTGATGCTGTAAGTACCGCTGCACAGGAAGCAAAAAATCCAAAACGGGATATGCCAATCGGCATTTTGGGCTCATTGGCTATTTGTACAATATTATATATATTATTTGCACATGTAATGACAGGTGTTACAAGTTATACATCATTTGCAGGTAAAGATGGTATTGCTCCTGTAGCTGTTGCAATTGATCATATGGGACAGTGCAGATGCAGCCGGTGTTATTCAACCAGATTATCCCTGGCTAAACCGGGCTATTGTGGTAGCCATTCTTTTCGGTTATTCATCAGTAATCCTGGTAATGTTGATGGGACAAAGCCGTGTATTCTTCAGTATGAGTAAAGATGGCTTGATTCCAAAAATATTTTCCAGCTGTGAACCCAAAAACACAGACACCTGCAAAAAACAATTTACTGTTCATGCTTTTTGTAAGTGCTTTTGCTGCATTTGTACCTGCAAGAGTTGTTGGTGAAATGACAAGTATCGGAACATTGTTTGCATTCATACTGGTTTGTATCGGAATATGGGTGATGCGTAAAAAAATGCCTGAATTGCCAAGAGCATTTAAAACACCACTTGTTCCATTGGTTCCTATACTGGGTATTGCCACATGTTTATTCATGATGGTGTTCCTGCCAATGGATACCTGGATACGTTTATTGGTATGGATGCTGATTGGTCTGGATATTTATCTGGTATATGGGGCAAAAAACAGCCATCTTGGGAAATGGAACAGACAACCGAAAAGGAATGAAAATTGCCCGCTATACCGGGTTAGGACTTGCTGGCTTGTTAGTTATTGCTGGCTTATTGCACCAATACGTTACAGGGTTTGATGCCGATAGAACATTGCTTTATATATCAATTATTTTTGCCGTGATTCACGTGGTTGTGTTTGGAAGAAAACTAGGCAGACAGGAACCGCGAATTAATTTTAAGAATAAATTGTTCTTGCAAGGCGACACATTATTAATGCTGTCGCCTTTGCGTTTAACAAGGTTTTTCTTTTACCCTCATTGCCTTAAATTTGCCATCCCATCCTATCGATCAAGCTCAGGATGAACGACAATTATAATGGGAAGAATTTTTGAAGTACGTAAAGCATCCATGTTTGCCCGCTGGGACAGAATGGCAAACAATTTACCCGTATCGGGAAAGAAATAATGCTATTGCGGTAAAAGCGGGTGGCCCCGATCCAAATACTAATGCCGCCTTGCGTCGTTGTTTTCAGAATGCCAAAAGTGTGAATATGCCCAAAGACCGGGTGGAAGCCGCTATCAAAAGAGCGCAGGGCAAAGAAATGGAAAACTATGATGAAATATTATATGAAGGATATGGGCCGCATGGCGTAGCGATATTGGTGGAAACAGCAACCGATAATCATGTGAGAACAGTAGCGAATGTAAAATCAATTTTCAACAAAGGCGGAGGAACTTGGGCAATAGCGGAAGTGTAGCCTTCCAATTTAAAAAAATGGGAGTGTTCAAATTAAAACCAGAAGGTTTGAATGCTGGATGACCTGGAATTAGAACTGATTGATTTTGGCCTGGAAGAAATGGGCGAAGGCACCGGTGAAAATGGAGAAGATGTTTTGGTGTTGCGTTGCGGCTTCACCGATTTTGGTAATATGCAAAAGGCATTGGAAGAAAAAAATATCATACCCATCAGCGCCGAAGTGGAATGGATACCTGGAACAACTACCGTCCACTCAATGATGAACAGGCCGAAGATGTAAGTAAGTTGATTGAAAAGCTGGAGCAGGATGAAGATGTGCAGAAAGTGTTTCATAATATGGGATAATGTTTCTCTTTTTAGGGAAAATGTAAAGAAACGCCATGATATTCATCTATACATTGCTTTTGGATCTCCGGAAAGAAATTTTCCGGTAAACCGAAAATAAGCATCGGATGTATTCCTTCCCGCTTTTCCATCTTCAAGCAGGTGCGCTCCTGCAAGATTCATGAGTTTTTGTAATTCTCTCGCTTTTTCCACAACCCGTGTTGGTGCAAATATTACAGTAGTACCCAATTGCTTTATTAAAGTTTGTCGTTTGGGAATTTCAACCGGTGCAGATTGTGTTTCCGTAAGCCTTCTTAATAATATGGCTGCGCCGCATTGCTTTGAAACCGCCGACGGGCTATAGACATGATCTTTGATGAATTTTCCTTTTGTGTAATGATTACTATAACTCCACAGGTAAGGTGAATTGATATTGATGTCCGTGTTGTGATAACCATAACCATTATAAGCTTCCAGCTTATAAAGAATTCCCGGCACACTCCAGTCGGTCCATTTATCGAGAGCTTTTAAAATGAGAGCATCTTCAGCGCTGAATTCCCAGGTAAATGGCGGATTCCCTGTTTTGGGTCTGCCAGCTGGAACTTGCACTGTGCGGGCAGTAAGTGGATCGCCATTATGCAGGTGCGTATTAAAGTTGCTTTCCCCTTCAAGACTGTGTACTATACCAATAAAATACCAGGGGATGTTCAGTTTATTTCCTACTGCATCATACCGGGTTTGACCATTAAGTATTTTATTGACGATGCCTTTTATCTCAGGAAGTTTGTCAGGATTGATCACGCAAGTATCAAATAATCGTTGATACTCCGATTGTAATTGCGGTGTGAATTGGATGGCCATGATGGTGAGATTTATTGTTTATTCAAAAAACAATTTATGAGAGAAGTTACGATTTATTACCCGATCCGGCGAGTCGGCCTGCTGCTCCTGATGTATTTTTGCAATGTGGAATATTCTCACCCTGTAATTTTATTTGATGGCGTTTGTAATTTATGCAACGGTGCTGTTCAATTTATTATTAAAAGAGATAAAAAAAAACAATTCCGTTTTGCTTCTTTGCAGGGAACAACCGGTAGTGAACTTCTAAAACAACATGATCTGCCGGCGGATGTGTTTAATTCTTTCATATTGATAGAAAAGAATAAAATTTATACCCGGTCAACCGCAGCATTAAGAGTTGCATGGAAATTAAGCGGCGGCTGGAAATTATTGTATGGTTTTATGATCGTACCGCGATTTATCCGGAATGCTGTTTACAATATGATTGCAAAGAATCGTTATAAATGGTTTGGCAGAAAGGATGAGTGTATGATACCGATGCCGGAGCTGAAGGAAAGGTTTTTGGAATAGAAATAAATTTCGAATTAGTGAATTTTCAAATTCAGCGTCAGTAAAAACACCTATCAATTATTGAAATCTTCCAAAGCTGATCCCTCCATTTGGCTGTCTAAAGGGGGCGCTGATGATATAATCTTTACCAAATGTTGTAGCACACGTTCCAAAGCGCTGGTTAGGCCAATTATTCTGACCTCTGCTGATCTTGTTTCTTAGTAACACTTAGTGGAATACGTCCGTGGTGAAGGAGGTTCTGTTATTCTTTCCAACAAATTTGAAGTGGAAGTGTCAAGAAGAAAAAAAGATATGCTGATGACAAGGATGAAAGAATATTATAAGTTTTGATGAGATCGCTTATTAATCAACCACTCCAAAACTTTGACCAATACCAAAATTCATAATGCTGTTGCCGCTGCCGCCACTGATGGCTTTACCCGGCAAGCCTCCAATACCTCCTGCGGTGCCGGTTCCATTTTGACCATTTTGACCCAAGCCACCACCATTACCGCCATTTCCTCCACCGCTTGATCCACTTCCACCTGTGCCTCCTATGACATTAGTTCCTCCGGTTCCGTTGCCGGCAATCGTTGACGTAATGCCGCATACACAAGTTGGAATACAAATACCATAACCCGTGGTACCGCCGCCCGATCCACCGGGAGCAAATGGAATTCCTGCTCCTCCTCCTCCACCTCCTCCGTACTGACCAAGTGATGTTTTGCCTCCACCACCTCCGCCACCACCGCCGCCAGCCACGATGCCATAGTTAAATATCGTGATCGCAATCCCCGGATTGGTTTTTATTGCTGGCCCACCGATTTCTCCCGGAGCTGCCGGCAAATCACATTGCGCTCCCACTTGTCCTGCGGCGCCCCTACCTCCCGCACCGCCACTTCCATAAATTAATCCATAGTTTAAAATCTTTACAGAAACCGAGGAAGGGTAAGGCATTGTAGTAAAATCGATAGCAGGAGCACTACCAGTACCGTTGACGTATATATCTTCACCAATCCACACCACAAACTTTTTTGCCGAGGGATATTTGCTGGCATAGGTGGTATAGAAATTAATATTACTGACGTCATCATTTATCTTTATGGTGACCACTTTACAAGTATCGGTTTCGCAATAGCAATTCCATACCTGGTACACCGAGTCATAATAATTAAGACATCGTTCGTCCTTATTATATATATGCAATCCGTCTGGCGGATTTACTATCGCGTTACGCTGGGCTGACGTAAGTCGCGGAAATAAAATTCCCTTATCCGTTGCTTTTATGTCCAGTATTGCTTTTGAGTTTGGTGTATTGGTGCCAATGCCAACATTCTGGGAAAATAAAAACTGCATCATAAACACAGTAAAGAACATAAGCAGAATCAATTTCTCTTTCATAATACTGTTATTGCTTTGAACGTATCATTTGTTTTAATTCATCTATTTCTTTCCTGAGCTCATCGTTTCCCTTTTGCAATTGCTCAATAACCTGTTGCTGTTCCTGCACTGCTTTTACCAATGGCACTACAAACTCTGCATAGCGCAGCCCATACAAGTCTTTATTATTCTTTGGAGCATCTATTCCACTGAAATCGTACCCGATCTTTTTCGCCGCCTGCTCCACTTCCTGCGCAACGAATCCTGAATAGCGAATCTTTTCATACATATTATCAGCCGGTAAGTCTATTATTTCCTTTTTACCGGTAATATTATTTTCCAATTTTATACTCTTTGTGTAAGTAACTGGCCGCAGAAGTTTAATGAAATCAAGCCCGGGCACATCTTCTTTTATGTTTTGTTTGATTCTTCCATCAGAAGTATTGGTCCAATTCTGCGGACCACCGATAGAAGTAGCGGCAGCACCTATACGAACCTGGTTAGAAGCAGTTACAGTTGTATTTGCTCCCAACGCAGTAGATAAAGTATATCCGGCAGCATTAGCATCGGCCTGGTATCCTAAAAAAGTATTGTACGATGAATTGTTGTATGTACTTCCGGCTCTGAATCCAACTCCTGTATTGCCGTTGGCTAAAGTTGTGTTAGCAAGGGTCTGCAATCCGAAACCAGCGTTGGCGAAACCACTACTATTACTGCCTAACACGGAAAAGCCCATCGCCGTATTATAGTATCCTGTCGTATTCGAATAAAGAGCATGATCACCTGTAGCCGTATTGGAGAAGCCGGTTGTATTCCAAAAAAGCGCAGTTGATCCGTCAGCGGTATTGCCGATTCCGGTGGTGTTGGAAGTAAGAGCATCATAACCGCTGGCGGTATTATCATGACCGGTTGTGTTGGAATAAAGTGCATCGCTGCCTGTTGCGGTATTGTTTACGCCTGTAGTGTTCAAAGAAAGAGCCTGTACCCCGGTGGCAGTATTATAAGCTCCGGTGGTGTTAAAGTAAAGAGCTTCTCTTCCGATAGCTGTATTAGAATATCCTGTTGTGTTGGAATAAAGCGTCTCGTCTCCAGCAGCGGTGTTGGACTGCCCGGTTGTATTTGAATAAAGCGAATAAGTTCCGGTAGCCGTATTCCAACTTCCGGTAGTATTAGAATTAAGTGTACCGTACCCCATGCCCGTATTCCAAAAACCGGTAGTATTGAAAGTAAGTGCGGCTGAACCAAATGCAGCATTATAGTATCCTGTGGTATTAGAAAATAATGCCCGGTAGCCACTTGCTGCATTGTAGCTCCCTGTCGTATTGTTCCGAAGCGCTTCCCTTCCAATAGAGGTATTGGAGGTTCCGGTAGTGTTGGATTGGAGTGCACTATATCCGGTAGCGGTATTGTCCGATCCTGTGCTGTTCGACTGAAGAGCATTCATTCCGGTGGCAGTATTGCCAAATCCGGTTGTATTTAAATAAAGAGCACTCATCCCTGTCGCCGTATTCCAATATCCAGTAGTGTTGGCCTGAAGCGCATAATTTCCGGTTGCGGTATTGTCAATTCCGTTGGTGTTAGAAAGAAGCGCATTATATCCTGTTGCCGTATTTTCAATCCCCGTGGTATTGAAATAAAGGGCATTCATTCCGGTTGCGGTATTGCCGGCTCCGGTGGTATTGGCATAAAGGGTATTACTTCCTGTTGCCGTATTCCAATATCCTGTAGTGTTGAATCTCATTGCGAAATTTCCGGTTGCGGTATTTTCATCGGCAGTGGTGTTGGAATAAAGCGCATAATTTCCCGTTGCGGTATTGTAGCTTCCGGTGGTGTTGGCATAAAGTGAAGCATATCCATTAGAAGTATTATAACTTCCTGTCGTGTTGGCAAAAAGTGCCGTTGATCCGTTAGCTATATTATTATTACCTGTAGTGTTGGAAAAAAGCGTCCGGTTGCCGGCAGCAGTATTATCATGCCCAGTTGTATTTACATTAAGCGAGCTATAGCCAACTCCTGTATTCAACGTCCCGGTAGTATTGGCATAAAGGGTATTAGAACCTATTGCAACATTATAATGACTGGTATTAGAATAAAGTGTAAACGCACCGATAGCCGTGTTTGCGCTTCCGTTGATATTGGAAAAAAGTGACTTGAACCCCATGCTGGTATTATCCGCTCCGCTGTAATTATTATTTAAAGCAGAGGCTCCGTTTGCTGTGTTCTCATAGCCGATATTGTTAGCGTTGAGCGCACCAGAACCAGTAGCAGTATTGAAATTCCCTGTGGTGTTTTGATGAAGTGCACTTAGCCCGATAGCTGTATTTGATGAGCCGGTTGTATTGGAAAAAAGTGCATAGTGGCCGATAGCGGTACTGCTGCTCCCTGTCGTATTTGAATTAAGTGTTGCATATCCGTTAGCCGTATTACTGCTGCCGGTTGTGTTATTAGTAAGAGATGCGTACCCCGTTGCCGTATTAAAGTTTCCTGTCGTATTACTATAAAGTGAATAGTAACCCATAGCCACATTAGAATAACCGGTAGTGTTAGCCCTAAGAGATCCTTTTCCTGTAGCAGTATTTTCGTTACCGGTAGTATTATTAAATAATGCATCTACTCCGGTTGCCGTATTTGAATTTCCTGTTGTATTACTAAATAAAGCATTGGCGCCCATTGCCGTATTATTTGCACCGGTTGTATTGAAATATAATGTGTGATAACCTGTGGCGCTATTTAATGATCCTGTAGTATTAGTTAAAAGCGCCGAAGAACCGTTCGCAGTATTTTCGGATCCGGTAGTGTTATAATAAAGGGCGTTATTTCCGGTAGAAGTATTCTCAGTTCCGATAGTATTCGAATAAAGAGTAAAGCTACCAATAGCTGTATTATCATATCCTGTCGTATTGGAATTGCCCGCATAGGATCCGACGAAAGTATTATAAACTCCCGTCCCGCTTGCATTATTCAATCTTCCCGCATTTTTTCCGATAAATACGTTGTTGACATTATCTGAATGGATCCATAGCAGATCGGTCCCGGCGCTATTCCGAAGCCTGATGAGTGGCCGCGTATTACTTTGAGTGCTATTAGCATCTATGAGAAGCTGGGTAGTGTCTGCGGCGCCTTTGATATGCAGTTTAGCTGTTGGTGTTGCCGTTCCAATGCCTACGTTTTGCGATAATGACAAATATGATATGAGAAATAAAAAATAAGAAAGCAATAAAGTCTTTTTCATACAATCAGTTTTTCTTATTTAATAATTGAATAAGTATTTTGTTTTGCTCTTTTAGTAGATCAATTTCTTTTTTCATATCGTCCATTTGTTCCTGTTGCTCCTGCACAGCTTTTACCAACGGCACTACGAATTCTGCATACCTTAATCCATACAGATCTTTATCATTCTTTGGCGCATCTACTCCGCTGAAATCAAAGCCAATTTCTTTTGCAGCTTTTTCTACGTCCTGTGCAATAAAACCAGTGTAAACAATCTTTTCTTTTTGCTTCCGTGCATCCATTTCAAACTGTGCAACAGGAATAATTTTTCCATCTTTATGCTTTGCAGAAGGTTTTTGAATGATCTTATCAGCAGCATTCAAATCTAAATTGTAGGTAACCGGTTTCAGTTTGCTGATAAAGGCAAGCCCCGGTACGTTATCCATTATGTTTTTCTTTATTCTGCCATCCGAAATATTTGACCAGTTGGCATAACCCCCGATGGAAGTAGTAGATGAATTGCCGATCCTTGCCTGGTTATTGGCCGTACAGATCACATCTTTGCCAATAGCAACACAGTTATAAACATCATTAGCATTTAGATCAGCGTTGGCGCCAACCAGCGTATTGTTCCAACCCATGTTGCGAATACCGCCGGCATTAAATCCAATAGCTGTGTTGTATTGCGAATTGGTCGTAGCATAAAGAGAATAAGCGCCAAAAGCTGTATTATTTAATCCGCCGGCATTAAAAAAAAGCGAGTAAAAACCGCCCGCTGTATTGGCATGGCCTGTAGTGTTCGAGTAAAGCGCACTAATTCCAGTGGCTGTATTATTATTACCTGTAGAGTTGGAGTAAAGTGAAGAATATCCGCTAGCAGTATTATTTGAACCAGTGCTATTTACAAAAAGAGCATGATCGCCAAACGCAATGTTATAATTTCCAGTAGTGTTTACAAAAAGCGCCCGGTTTCCCGTCGCAGTGTTTGAGTTTCCAACTGTATTAGAACTAAGTGCTTCCAAATCCCGCTGGCGTATTAAAAGTACCGGAGGTATTGGAACTAAGTGCAGAACCGCCAATCGCGGTATTATAGCTGGCTGCATTGTGAATGAGGGCACTTGCACCAATGGCAGTATTATAGCTCCCTGAAATATTAGAGCTAAGAGATGAGATCCCCATGGCAGTATTGGAAACGCCTGTAGAATTTGAATAAAGCGCAAAGCTTCCTGTAGCTGTGTTTTGATATCCGGTAGAATTGGAATAAAGAGAAAATTCTCCAAGGCCTGTATTGGAACTGCCGGTAGTGTTGGAATAAAGTGAATTCACACCAACAGCAGTATTATATGTACCTGTTGGTATTAGGTAAAGGGCGCTAAAACCGCTGGCAGTATTTGTGTATCCATTGGTATTAGCACTAAGGGCAGAACTGCCATTAGCGGTATTATTGGTACCGTTTGTATTAGCACGAAGGGCGCAACCGTTCGCAGTATTGTCGTATCCTGTAGTGTTAGTATAGAGAGCCTCCATACCGATAGCAGTATTTCTAATCCGCTCGTATTGGAGCGCAAGGATTCATGTCCGCAGCCGTATTAAGAATTCCGGTAGTATTATGACAAAGCGCAAAATATCCGCTGGCTGTGTTATTGTATCCTGATAGTATTGGCAAAAGTGCATACGTCCCATTTGCAGAATTGTAACTCCCTGTGGTGTTATTAGAAAGTGAATAAACCCCGCTGGCAGTATTGGAGAATTCCTGAGTGTATAAAAGAGTGAGAACCTTTGCTGTATTAAAGACTCCAGTGGTATTTGAAAAAAGGGCGTTTGTCCCACATGCTGTATTAAGTTGTCCCGTAGCGTTTGAGAAAAGTGTATATGTACCTAAAGCAGTATTAAATGATCCCATCGTAATTGTATAAAGTGCCGATATCCGGGGCCGTATTGCTATATCGGTGGTATTCGAAAAGGCTGCCGCCGGTATTAGAATTCCGTTGTATTACTATGCCGCATTATTGCCAATAAATGTATTATACAGTATCCCCCCCATCCTGGCTATTGACTCTTCCGGCATTAACTCCAAAAAATACATTAGTCGCAAATTATCCGAATGGATCCAGAGAAGGTCGGTGCCGAAGTTATCACGCAGCTTGATAAGAGGCGCATAGTTACTTTGGGCACTGAAAGCATCAATATAAGCTGAGATGTATCTGCAGAACCTTTTATATGCAACTTACCGCCTGGAGTGGTAATACCTATACCTACGTTTTGACAAAATAAATCCTTCGGTAGACCCAGAAAAACTATCATGAATGACAAGAAGGAAAGTTTAAATTTCTTTTTCATAACGCAGTTTTTGAATAACAATAATTCTTCGCTATGAAAGTCAAACTACTCCGTGTATTTTTCTATACCTCTGATGGGTGAATTTAAAATGACGAAATAGGAAAAGTCCTATACCAGGCGCTGGCGGATAGCTTTGACAACAGCTTCAGAAGCGGAAGCGACGTGCAATTTTTTGTAGATCCTTTTTACATGAGTACGGACCGTTTCATAACTGATAAAACTTTTTTCAGCGATCGCATGAAAATTGTATCCTTCTACCATTAGCGAAAGGACTTCTTTTTCACGATGACTCAATGCATATTTTTCATCATCAGACTGAACAGGTGGAGCAAACTGCTGAAACAATTTTAGAACACGGCTGGCAATATAGGGACTCATGGGTGAGCCGCCATTATAAACTTCATTAATGGCTTCTACCAGCCGGGCGGGGGAAGTGGATTTCAAAATATAACCTGATGCGCCTGCGCAAATTGCCGAGAATATTTTGTCATCATCTTCAAAAACAGTTTGTATCAGTATTTTCAGATCCGGCCATTGTTTTACCAGGTGACGTGTTGCTGAAATGCCATCCATGCCCGGCATTTCGATATCCATTAATACAACATTCGGATCAGACCTCCTGATCTTATGATCAAGATCTGAGCAATCCGGGTACACACCTGAACTGGTAATGCCAGCTGTACCATCACAAATAGCCTCAAAGCCATTACGCATTAGTTTGTTGTCCTCGAATATGGCAACCTTTATCTCCATCCTGAGTTTACCGAAGAATTAATTTTTATAAAGAAACAACATTATACCACTTTTGCTTGTCCCCCTGCGGGGTGAAAATGAAACTGGAGCCGGACGCATGTCCCGTTTCCTTCTCCTGAATCAATAGTGAATTTTGCATCGAGGCTGTCGGCTCTCTCTTTCATATTTTTCAGTCCATTGCCCATGTTTTTTATTTCTGCATCAAAGCCCTTACCGTCGTCTTTTATTTCTGCAGTGATAATGTCACCTTGTTTTTGCAAGGACAGAAAAATATTCTTTCCTTCTGAATACTTTACCGCATTGTTGATCGCCTCTTTCATAAACAAATAAAGGTTTCTTTTCACCTGCATTACCGGGTGATCATTTTGTACTTCTTTGTCTATATCGAGTTGCAGGTTGATCCCTTTACCCGCACACAAATTAAAAGCATAAGACTGGAGCTTTGCAATGATCCTTTCAAAACTGTCGTTGTCAGGATTGATCGCCCATACGATATCACTCATTTTCTCAACCATTTCTTTTGAATTGGCCAAGATATGGTTTAGATAAACCTGCGCATCATCTGCCCGATGTTGTTCCATTTTTTGTTTCGCAATTTCACTGAATAGAGCAACGCCGCTCAATGTCGCCCCTACCTCATCGTGAATATCCCGGCTGATACGTACCCTGACATTCTCTGCTTCTTTTTCTTTTTCCGTTTTTATTAATTGATCCTGCGCCTCCCGCAACGAAACTAAAGATGATGCTAGTTGCTTGCTTAGTTTATTGCTTTGCCGGTACCTGTAAAAAATAATGGACCCAAAAATCAAAACAGCCAATACTGCTGCATATGCAAATTTCTTTTGTTGGTTTTCTTTTGCCGCAATAGCGGTTTGTAACTGGCTTTCCTTCGAAATCAATTCCAGTTCACCTTGTTTTTTCGCCATCTCCTTTCCCTGGCTTTGCAACGCCAGCGTTTTTTGTGAAGCTTCAAGCTGGCTGATCTCGTTCTGTTGCGACAGCAAAAGTAATTGCTGCGATTTTTTTACATCGAGCAAATTTTGTTTTTCTATCTCCCCGTTCTTTAACCGGATTTGATAAGCAGCCAATTCATTTTCCCCTTGTAACAATTGGATCTGCTGTTCCTTTTTCTCCGTTTCGTATTTTGTAGTAAGCTCGATCACAGCTTTTTCTTTCCGGAATGTCAATAGCGAGTCTTTGATCTGATCATACTCCAAAAAATAATGGTATGCAGAATCCGTATTGCCCTTTTTTTCATAACACTGCGAAGTCAGCAGGCTTATTTCCAAAAAATCGCCGCGTGACTGTAACTGACTTGCAATTGCTCTAACTAAAGAAAGATGATTTACAGCACTATCATACATTCCCAGTTTAAATTCTGTTTTGGCCAAATAAAAACAAATATTTTTTACATCTGAAGTAAAAGTCTTAATCTCATCCTTCCTGCTAAATGCTTCGCGCAGTTTCCGGAACGCCTCACTATAATCTCCCTTGTAATAAGAATAGACACCCGTGACCTTATCTAGATTAATAGATCCCCAATCATCTCCGATTTTTTCATTGATCATTTCATATTCCTTCAACACGTCGTCCACTTTTTCATATTCCCCCCTTAATATAAGGCAACTCGCATAATCACCTAGACGATTTCGTACCAGTACTTTGCTTGTTGTCGGGGTATGAACGTCCAGTGCATATTTCAGGTATTTGATGGCTTCGTCAAGTTTATCCGTAATCATGTATAACTCCCCAAGAATACCACTGGCATTAAAAATCCGGCCGGGATCATTCATTTTTTCTGCCAACTGCAATGCAGTGATCAGGTAAAAGGCTGCGCTATCTGCCTCGAAAGTTTCATAATAGATTCTGCCCAGCTCATAGTAAACCCGTTGAAGTTCCCTGGTCTCTCCAGCAGCTGACAGAAAATTTATCGCCACACGATAGTTTGCTTTTACGGCGGAAAAATCATTTAAATGCTCATTCTGTCTTGCCAGTTGTTTGTATGACAATCCTGAAAACAACGAATCTTTTTGCCGTATGAAAATATCTGCTGCCTTAGCAAGTCCCTCGGGATCTATTTTGTTTCTAAAATATAAAGCATAGGATTTTGCCAGGTAATATTTGCCCATTCCTAATTCATATTTACCCTGCTCACTGACATCTTTTATTTTTTCGCTGTAAAAAAGAGCTGAATCAATTTTCAGGTGATCAGCATAGTACCGGGATACCCAATAATACGCATCGGCTTTTTGGAAATTTGTTGTTGCACTTTCAACTATTGTAAACATATCCGCCAGTGTTGCTTGCGGAACGGGGACACTCCTGATTATCTCTTTAGTGTTTTTTGCCGTCGACGTTGTGGGAAATTTTTGGTTATGCTGTGAAAATATGACGGTGCTGCAAACCGTTAATAAAACAATCGTCAAACAAATCCTTCCTCTCATAACCCATAGTTTTGTATGAGCCTGCAAATACAAACGCTAAAATTTTTGAAAATGTAAAAATAATTCAGAGCTTAAAATAGCTACATACACAACCTAATTTGCCGGCTTCCCTGAAGTTATGATTTTTATTTCAGATTCTGTGAAAGCATTAGAGGCGGGATTATAATTCTATTTCGCCTTTCATATAAAAAACACATTTTCCTCCCATCTGAACACGATCTCCTTTTTGCTCAACAGCTAAATGACCGCCTCTTTTTGAAAGTTGCCTTGCTTTCATTTTAGTCTTGCCAAGCTTTTCGCTCCAAAAGGGAATGAGTTGGGAATGAGCAGAACCAGTAACCGGATCCTCATCCACACCAAAAGTCGGGGCAAAGAATCTCGAAACGAAGTCAACCGATTTACCCGGAGCGGTGACGATAATTTTATATCCCGATTTTTTTATTAAAGTAAAATCGGGTTGAGCATTTCTTACATCATCTTCACCATTTAACTCAATGAGTAAATCCCGATGCTTATAAACACCGACAATTTCTTTTACACTTAACGCCTTTTCTAAGCCTTGCGGATGCTCATTAAATCTGTCAGGTTTCCACGACGGGAAATCCATCGAGATGATGTCTTTATCTTTTGTAATGATCAATGGCCCGCTTTTAGAATGAAAAGTGATCGAAGTCCTTTTATATCCAAGGATATTAAATAAGACGTAAGCACTCGCTAATGTAGCATGACCACACAGGTTGATCTCTGCTGCAGGTGTGAACCACCGGATATCATAATCATTGCCCTTGGGGACAAAGAATACTGTCTCAGCCAAATTATTTTCCATGGCGAGATTTTGCATTAGCGATTCATCAATCCACTTTTCCAAAGGAATGACCGCAGCAGGATTGCCGGTAAATAATTTTTCTGCAAAAGCGTCAATCTGATAGAGAGTCATATATTTTCTTTTTAACCAACTGCAAATCTATGTGTGATGATTGAAATCAAACTGATGCAGATCGGAAAAGAATGTATGTATCAGTTTGGATGCACAGTGTTATGCAAAAAATAAAGCGCAAAGAATCTCTCTGCGCTCCATTTGTGATTGATATATGACGGGAAACTATTTCTTCTTTAACACGATCCTTGTCTGGCTGAACTTATACCCCGCTTCAAGAAAGGCAACATAATTAGACCATTGCTCTTTTTTATCAAAGTTCTTTTTATAGAGTTTTCTTGTACTGATGATCAGTTTATCGCCTTCTGTTTTTGCTGTGCTGGTAAAAGCCCCGCTTTCATTATCAACAGACATGTTCAGTTCCTGCAAACCATCCACTGTGTAACCGGGAGGTATGATGATCGTAATATTATTTTCGATGGTGCGTGCATTGGTGAGCCAAATATCAGTTTGCCTCTCCTTCAGTTCCTTTTCTTCCAATTTGATCTGGTCACCGATAAGTTTCCCGGCATCAAAAAGATAATTTTTACCTGCGCGGCTGATCAGTTTTTTTAATGAAAAAGTTTCCTTGTATTTCAACTCGGCCGAATCGCCATATCGTCCATTGTCCAGCAATTCGAACTCACCGTATTTGTCAATATCAAATTCATCTTTGATATCTTTTTCCATCAACTCTTTTCTTTCTTTTACCTTTTCGTCTATATCCGGGTTTTCATAGCCTGTTGTGGATGCGATGTCAATTACATCATCTTTTTTCTTTCCCTTTTGTCCCGGCTGATTATAATATTTATCAAAATCTTTGAGCAGGTAGTTCCGGTCGAGATTGGCTATACCGATCAAACCCGATTTTTCATGCCCGGTAAATGTGCTCACCCTTTCTATGTTTACATTTTCCATGGCGTCAGTAAAGCTGACCGTATAATCCTTGCGTGAAATATTTTCTCCGTATTGACTTACCGGGCCCGGTGTTTTGTAATATTTATTAGGTTCATCGTACCCAATGCTATATCCTTCTACTCCTTCAAGATAAGAATAAGGAGAGGCAAAGGCATCGAAATTGTTGAAAGCTTCGAGGAAATAATTACGTCGTTTGCTCTTGACCTTCATTACAAAATCTAATTCTTCAAGAAAAACAACATCACGCCAGGCGCCTAAGCTACGTGGCATATAAACAAAAAGCTCCGATTGAATGCCCTGTGCCGCTAACGCCGTACGGAACGCTGTAGCAAAAGTGACGCTGTTGATCCGTATCTCATCCTCTCTTTCTTCTTTCTTTTGCTCATCTTTTTCCTGCATTTTTAAAACCTTTTTATAAAGCTTTTTCCCTGTCATATATTTTTCCAGCTCGGAATGCACAGGTCCTTTATAATACATTTCTAAAAAAACTTTCCGAAGACAATAATAACATTCCCGGATAATGTCATCATCATTTTTTAAAACACCATCTTTCCTTTTCTGAGCTATATATTCTGTAGTGTAGCCTACGAGTGAATTAACAGTCGTTGTTTTATATAATGCCGCTCCGACAAAACGTTTATACACCGCATCAATATCAATAAATGTCCGGTCAATCATTGCCATTCCTAGATTTTTCGATTCCGGGTCATTATCCGCCAGCATGATCACCCTGAATTTTACACTGGGATTATTGCGCAACTCATAACTCCATCTTTCCTCATTTGTTTTATCCCTGTCTTTATCTAAAAGATAATATGCCACATAAGATTCGTTCTCTCCAAACACAGATGCTTTAGTATCCATTTTTAAATTGGGTGCGCCATTAAAAGCCCTAAACCTTACTTTCATACCGTTTGCCATGACAAACCGGTATTGCTGGTACATCGTTGAGTAACCATTAGAAAGCGAGAAAATAAAAGGAGTAAACTCGATGCCATTTGTCCGCATATCCCAATCAATAGTGGAGCGGACGTTGTAATCAATTATATCACCTACTTCAAGATCCGGGATAGCTATTTTATAGTATTTGATACCAAGGAGATAATAAATAGCTTTATAAATCGAGGGCACATCTTTTTCTTCTTCGATTGCGTTTTTCATATCCACATCTACTTTTTTACCGCTTGCTTTTATGACCTGGTATTCAGCTTTGCCATCTTTTCCCATACTGACGTAGTAAAAAGTAGAGAATTTTTCCAAAGCATTTTTGTCCTGCAACTTTATTCGTTTATGAATATGTTCCTTGATCCTTACTACCGTAGTATATTTTCTGCCGGAAGCAAGCCGGGTAAAAACATATTCAGTTTTTTGTCCTATGATGACCGCACTTTCTTTATTCCATTTTTCAGGCACAGTGATGACAGCAAATTCCGGTTCAACGGTTTCCCCCGATACGGAAGTTTGTGCCCGGCTGCTGCCAGCCAGTAATACAACCAGCAGGCAGGTCAATAATTTTTGTTTCATGCAAATGATTTTATGGTTTTTTTGCCAGCACCACCTGGTCATTGTAAAAATTATTTATTTCTTTAACAAAGGAATTCCAGCTTTCAAATTCGGATTTGAATAGAATGGGCTTGTTGACCACAATGGTCTTGTTGTATAAAATGGTTTTTCCTTTATTAATATAGGAAGCTTCGAAAGAATAATGGGGAGTCGTTTTCTTAAATGCAGCAGGTATATAATCTACTTTATAGCCATCCGGGATCGCGAGCTCGGTTTGGATACTATAATTGTATTTATAATTAAATTCGTAATCGTTCTTCCTTTCATTGTCAAACTCCAGACCTGAAAATTCTTTGTCCCAGTCCATTACGACATAGATCTCATCACCTGCTTTTTTCACCTGGTTATTGGCCTTAAAATCAAAATTAACAGTGATCGGCTTCTGCCTTTCTTTAAAATCCGGGGCTTGCACATTATTGACAACAATATTATTATTGCCACGTTTGAGAAGCTGTGATAAAGCTTCTGTTTTATCTTCATTGCGAACGGATGAATAAACCGCTTCAAGCATTGTCTTTGATTCACCGTTATATTCAACCGCGGTCGTTCCTTTGATGACGTCATTATCAAGACTGATCTTAGTGATCTTTTTTAGTTTATTCCTTTCCGCCGGGAAATCAGGAATGCGGTCCAAAATATAATTTTTACCGTCTTCTATCAGCACCTGTTTTCCCTGTATGCGCTGGGCATAATCATTCAGGGCGATGAATGATTCCGTGCCGTCAAGAAAATATTTTTTACCGTTCAGGATCACAGTGCAGATCATGTGATTATCCACCACTAATGAAGGCAACGAATAATCATACGGAAGATCGGATGTGCCAATCCAGGTCAGGCGGGCATCATAGCCGGCCAGCTTCAACATTTCCTTGAGCAGGTTTGCTTTTCCCTTACAATCGCCGTATTTATTTTTTAAAACATTCTGCGCTGCATCAGGCTTAAAACCCATGATGCCATTTTCAAAAGCGATATAGCGGATATTATCCTGTACCCAGTAAAAAATAGCTTCGATCTTTTCCATGTCTGTTTTCTTTCCCTCGACCAGGGTATTTACCCTGTCTTTTATTTCAGCAGGCTTATTCCCGATCTCAGCACAAACCGTGTTATACCAGCCATAAAGATCTTTGACATTTTCAATAAGCTGGTTACGCACCCCGTTTTCGGTATATGCCTTACTTATGCAAACAATATGCGGATAGCTGATGGCATGATTGGGTGAATGCGATTCAGAAGTGTAAGCCTGGAGATCCTTTATACGAAAAATGATCTTTGTAATATCGCCCTCTTTCTCCGAAGTTTTTTCAATGCTGTACCCGATAAAATTAAATTCACGAAGATCTATCTCCATCCAGGAAGGAATGTTGAATTGAATGACATGCTCTGACACAGGAAGGTGATGATGAAAATAAAAAGAGGTTAGAAATTTTGTATCACGGTAACTGTCCAGGTAGGAATATTTATAAGCTTTTCCCTTTGCACCCAACGGAAACTTTATAACACATAGTTTGGCATCGCTATGAAAAATGCTTTCCTGGTTATAACTGCCACAGGTCTTCTCCACCTTGACTTCTTTGTTGGCAGCATCCCAGACCTTCAGGTTTTCAATGGATGTTTCATCGTCATAAAAAAGTCCGTCTTCGTATTTCAGATAATCTTTTACCGGTACAAGCGTAATCTCATTCAGAACGGAGGCTTTTACCTTTGCCTCTCCTGGCTTTGGAGTTGCGTTCAGGGAAAAATCAATTACTTCTTTATAGGTCGATGCTACTACGTCTTCTTTCGGAAAAAGTTTTTTCCATGAAGTGATATTTCCTGAAAGATCAGCTTGTGAAAAACTATCAATAAAAAAAAGAAGGAACAAACAGGCAAGGGAAGGTTGAAGTACACAAGAAAAGCGGCGGCACATAAGTCCAAAGTTTAATGGTGGCGGTCATTGTAAATTAAATGATTTAAGGCAAATGCCCAATTCCCTGGGTAAAAATTATTTTACTCTGCCATCATTTCCTTAATGACCGTTTCGATCTCTTCTGCGTTGGGTTTGCTGAAGTAATCACCGTCGCTTCCATAAGCGGGGCGATGAGCTTTGCCGGTTATAGTCCGCGGGGCGACATCAAGGTATTTATAGCCGCCTTGTTCTTCCATGACCATATTGAACATATAGGCAGCGGCACCACCGGGAACATCTTCGTCAATAAAGACGATCCGGCTGGTTTTTTTAAGAGACTCAACAATGATGTGTTTTATATCAAAAGGAAGAAGTGTTTGTACATCAATGATCTCGCAACTAATGCCCATTTTTTCAAGAACATTAACGGATTCCTGGATAATGCGTAAGGTAGAGCCATAGGAAACAATCGTAATATCATCGCCCTTTTTAATTATCTCAGGTATTCCAAGCGGCACAGTAAACTCCGTAAGGTTCGAGGGCAATTTTTCTTTTAATCTATAACCATTCAGACATTCTACAACGAGAGCCGGGTCATTGCTTTGCAATAATGTATTGTACATGCCTACTGACTGGGTCATATTTCTTGGCACGCAAACATACATTCCTCTGAGCGCATTGATCACCATTCCCATTGGCGAACCGCTGTGCCAGATACCTTCAAGACGATGGCCTCTTGTCCTTACGATCAATGGACAACTTTGCAACCCTGCTGTGCGATAATGAAGCGTGGCAGCATCGTCACTCAAAGCTTCCAGTCCGAATAATAAATAGTCTATATATTGTATCTCGGCTATCGGTCTTAATCCCCGCATCGCCATTCCAATTCCCTGTCCCATGATCGTCAGTTCACGAATCCCTGTATCAAATATTCTTTCTTCCCCATATTTTTCCTGTAGCCCGGCGAAATCCCTGGTTGACATCTCCTATTTGTCCGAGATCTTCGCCAAATGCAACAACCTTAGAATTAGCTTCAAATAATTTATCAAAGAATTTATTAAGCACTTCATAACCGTTCACTAAAGGTGCATCATTCGATATCACCGCTTTTATTTCCTGTACATTCAATGCGCTCTTCGGGCCTTCATTATACAATTGCGAGTTATATAATTTCTTGTTTTCTTCGATGAGATCATCATAATAATCCTGTGTCCAGTATGCAACATCCTTATTGCCCGCAATATCTATTGCCTCATTCAATGTTTTCAATACATCTCGCCGCAATGGTTCGCGATTGGATAATAGCTCGCGGGCACATTTTTGCAAAGCCGCAGATTTATCAGGCAGGCTATTCGCCATCGTATTGATCAGGTCTCCTGAGCGAACAACCTGTTGTTTTATTGGCGCTAAAAATTCTTCCCAGGCTTTGTTCTTTTCATCTCTCACATGGAGCTTTGCTTTTTCTTCCAGGTCATCCAATTCTTCATTATCTGCCAAACCATTAGCGATAAGCCATTCCTTCATTTTCTTAATACCATCCCATTCCCGCTCCCATTCTAAACGTTCGGCCGGTTTATATCTTTCATGACTTCCCGAAGTCGAATGTCCCTGCGGTTGTGTCATTTCTTCAACATGGAAAATAGCCGGCGTATGGGTCTCTCGCATATTGCGAATGCCTTCTTCAAATGTTTCGCACATCCCTGCGTAATCCCATCCTTTGACCTTATATATGTTAATGCCGTTTGTACCTTCTTTTTTTTGTAACCCCATCAGTGCATCGGAAATAGAGCCTTTGGTTGTTTGATATTCTTTTGGAACTGAAATACCATATCCATCGTCCCAGATAAATATTGCCAGTGGAACTTGTATCACGCCTGCCGCATTAATAGTTTCCCAAAAATGACCTTCACTGGTAGCGGCGTCCCCGATGGTACAGAAACAAACTTCATTACCGTTGTCAGATAAATGAGGAAACTGGCGAAGTTGCTCAATATGGCGGAAGGATTTTGAAGCGTGAGCCAAACCTAAAGCCCTTGGCATTTGGCCCGCAGTAGGTGCAATGTCAGATGATATATTTTTATAATTTACAAGGTCTTTCCATTCACCGTTCCCGTCCGTGAAAGCAGTTGCAAAATGGCAATTCATTTGACGGCCTGTACTAAATGGCTCACGTTCGGGATCCGGATCTGCATATAACTGGGCGAAAAATTGTCTTACGGTGGCAAGACCGGAAGCGAACATAAACGTTTGATCACGGTAATAACCGCTGCGGAAATCCCCTGCTTGAAAAAATTTGGACATGGCTATTTGGGCCAGTTCTTTACCATCACCAAAAATGCCAAATTTAGCCTTGCCAGTCAGCACTTCTTTCCGTGCTAAAAGACTGGCTTCCCGGCTGATACAGGCAATCTCATAGTCGTTCAACACCTCTTCCCGGAATTTGTCAAAAGACAACTTTGTTTCGGCAGGCATCGTCGAATTGTCCATGAGGCAAAAATAGGGAGAAACCTACCATTAAATATTTGCAAAAAATCCCCATCCTCTGCTGCAACCTCTGTTTGGAATCTGCCATCTTTCTATTAATTTTGAAACCTTCAAAGAATTTTATGAGAAAATTCCTATCCCTTTCCGTGTTGCTGGCGGCTTTCTTTTTCGTTGGTGCACAAACCAGCCCTGCCGAGACTCCTGATGTGTTGAAATTAAAAGAGACTGAACACAATTTTGGATTGATCCCGCAGGGAAAACCAGTGTACTACACTTTCGAAATAACGAATACCGGCACAACTCCTTTAAAACTGGATGATGTGCATGCCAGTTGCGGTTGTACTACTCCTGAATGGAGTCGTGAACCGATAGCCTCTGGCGCTACAGCAGAGATCAAAGTGGGTTATAATGCCGCCGCGGATGGTGATTTTGATAAATCTATCAGTATTACTTACAACAGTGGTCAAAATAAACAATTAAAGATACATGGCACTGTATGGAAAGCACCCGAGGGAGCTGCCCCGTATAATGCCTCCGTTCAATTTCTTAAAAAACAAACACTCTAAAAAAAATAATCATGAAGAAAGTCTTTTTATTCGCGACTGCAACTTTTTTTAGCCTTGCTCTTTTAGCTCAAAATGAAACTAAGACCAAGACTAAAGCTCTTCCAACAAAAGAACAAAGCCCTACAAAGGTTAAGCCCGCAGTTGAAACAAAACCTGCTACCGAAGTTCCGATGACGGCCCAAACGCAAGAGTCGCAGATATCACCAGATGATGTAATTAAAGTCAATACCGTAGAACACAGTTTTGGAAAGATACCCCAGGGAAAACCTGTTACGTATAGTTTCAAGATCACAAACATCAGCAACAAACCAGTTGTGGTAGAGAATACTTATGCAAGTTGTGGTTGCACTACTCCTGATAAGATCGTTGAACCGATAATGCCTGGAACTACTGTTGACCTGAAAGTACAATACAATGCAGCGGCCGTTGGCCCGATCAATAAGGATGTGCATATTAAATTGGCCGGGATCACGCAGGAAAAACTTGTTAAGATCACCGGTGAAGTATTGCCGCCCGAGCCTCAGAAAGAAGAAAAATCAAACTAAGTTTGAAATAATTATTTGATTTGATAAAAATCCCCGCTCCATGCTGTGCGGGGATTTTGTATTTTGGTAACGTCTCAATTAATTAACAAGACAGAATCTATGAAAGAACAACTTTCAGAAGCATGGCAGATCAACAATCGAATGAATTTATTGCTGATGGAAAACATTTCGGATACCGGTATGCAAAAAACGCTCAGTACACGCGGTGGCAGAACTGTATATCAGCAATTGGCGCATGTTCATAATGTGCGTATCAAATGGTTGGAAGTGTGCGCCCCCGATATTTTTAAGAAGTATTCGGCGATTGACAAAGAAACAAAGTTTAACAGGAAAGAGTTGGCCAAAGCATTTAAAGATTCTGCCAGCGGTATTGAAGAATTAATTACCCAAAGCTGGAACAATGCGGGTAAAGTAAAAAACTTCAAAACCGGTATCATTCCAATGATAGGTTATTTCATTTCTCATGAATCCCATCATCGGGGTAGTATTATTTTGACACTAAAGCAATCGGGGGAAAAGATCCCGGACGCAGTAAAATGGGGATTATGGGAATGGGGAAAATAGAACTACTGACCAGCCCCTTATTTCTCCATATATTTTTTAAAAGCAGGTGACTGCTCAATGTACCTGATGATCTCACTTTGAAATTTTTCATTCTGCTTTGCCGGCCCGTTTTGTGAAGTAAAATAGATCGTGTAAAATTTGTTGTTACGGAAATTAAATCCCGGATCGCTTATATCTTTTTTAGAAATAATGACTGCAAGCAATTTTGATTTTGTTTTTAATTCATTATCACCTGTCGTTCCTGTTTTTGCATAATAAAAATAAGACGATCTGTTCTTCAGCAAATTCCCCAGACCAGCAGCCGTTCCTGATTTCAAAACCTCTTTCATACCACCAAATACACTTTCTCGCATCAGTGAGAGATAATTATTATAAACGATGGTACTATCAACATCAAACGGGCAAAACTCATTTGCTTTGGCGTAAGGGTTTAATGTCAATGAATAGTTACGGCTTTGGGTTATCATTTTTCCAAAAGCTTCAACCATCTTTGTTGGGGGTACCATTACCTGGCTGCTCCCTTTGACGTGACCACGAAAACAACTGGCAAAAACATCATAAGGGATTTTTCTGTTGACATTCGCACCCTGCTGATCGAATAATGCATATTCCGGCAAAACAAAACCTGACCTTTTGTACGCATTTAAAAAAAGCGATGAGTCGTAGCAGGTACAAAACATATCAAAGCTTTTGTCGGCAGCATGATTATAGATATCATAATTATTAAAGAGCCCAATAGAAGTAAAAGAGCTATCCAATCCGAAATTTGCTTTCCCATTCATATAGCCGGGCCAGTTTTCAAAACCATCGAGCCAGTATTGTGAACCGCGATAATAAAAATAGGGCCAGTGTAAACCTGTCTCAGGATTTTTTTGGACAAACTTCGCCGCCAGCAATTTATTTATATCCTGTTTTGGATATGAGCCAAGTAGCAGCACATCGGAATGATAATAGTTATCCGAATACTTCAGATAATTGATCACGTTATTTATTCTTCCATTGTTTTTTTCAAAGTCATATTCCGCAACTTTCTCTCCGCCAAAATATTTCTGCGGTTCGGAAAAGCCTTCCGTAGCAAATGCATCCCAGTCGAGATTCAGTTGCGATGCAATAGCTGAGAATGCGATTGGCTTAAATGTCGAACCGGGGCCCGGATTCATTCGCAGCAGGTTGATATTGCCGATCTGTTTTCTTAAAAGAGATTGAGAAACATAGCCGTTCTCCCCCATGATCGCTTTACGAAAACCGGCTTTATCATTCGGGTCCGGGCGTGCAAGACCTTTAATAAAGTCGGCTATAGCGATCAATCGTCCATCTCCATCGGCAATACTGATCCCATATTCAGCGCCTTTATTATACGCAGTATCGCTGGTCATCATTGCCTGTATCTTCGTTGAAAGCGAATCCATTATTTCGAAATCAAATGAAACTACCGCATCAGCTTTTTTGCTGGCTGTATATTCGGATGCAATGCTTTCTGAAAAATTCCTTGCCCAGATAAAACGACTTTCCATAGGGTAAACATAGAAGCGGCTTCCATTCACATAATAATTTTTCATAAATGCATCCGGTTCTATTTTTACTATCCTTTCATTCCTGCCATCAGCGTCCTTAATTAAAAGTGTTGAAGGATTTAAAAGTCTTAAGCTATCATTATGTTTAAGCGTCTTCTTTTCATCATTGCATTCTATACTTAACAATGCAGAGCCTTTGTTTACCAGGTAAAGGTCAGTATATCCATTAGCCGAATTCCCGGAAGTGAATACAAGGGTCAAATCATTACTTAATCCAGTGACAGGTTCGTTGGTAAAGTTTGTCAGCCGTTTATTTATTACTGAATTGTTTTTATCATCCCAGAAAGTAATATTATATATCGTAGAGTCGCCGAAAACATTTCCTGTCCATAATTGCTGCAGATGTGGCGGCGGATCAATACGGAAATAATTCTCGTTGACGGCGAGTTGCGGTCTTCCTGAATAAAGATCAAGATATAACATACGGCTTTGATCCAGGTGACGGGAAAAATCTGAAAGTATATAGTTATTTATTTCTTTGGCAAAAAACTTACTCTCCTCATCAAACGAACCCGAAGCAATAAGACTACGCACTGAGTCAGCAAATAGCCGGTCCTTTTTTGCCATCGAATATCTAAATGTACTACGAGATGTATCAAAATGATCCAGTACAGGCTGCAAGCGAAGTTGTATGAACGAGTCCATCTCTTTGGCCAGGTCCTGCACATTAAATTCTTTGTTCCTGTTGAAAACAGGTTTTACAAATAATAATAAGACAGCCATTATGCCAAACACGATCGAACCCGGTATCAGTTTTTTTCGATTGGCATAATACTCAAGCGGAATATTCTTAAATAGCAAAACGGTCACCACAATAAGAATAGATGGAAATAAGACGGATTGTTTACTTAAAATACTCGCAAAAGGCATATCCTGTCCGAAAAAAATGTAGCGACCGGTCGCTGCAAGTATAACCAGGAGTGCCGCGATCAAAAAATAATTCAATATCGAAAAGCCAGCGGTGATGGTCGGGTAAGCCGTGTTAGTTCTGTTCGTAAAGTCAGGATAGAGTTTGTAGAACGAAGCCAGCATCGTGGTTGGCAAAAGCAAAAGAAGTATGTATAACAGAACCGACCACTTACCATGTTCGGCTAACAGGTACCGGCTGGCCACAAGATCAGTAGCCTGCGCATTATATTTTGCACCTTTATTCTGAGGTGCATGAGGAAGCAGGTGAAAACCCGCGGAGCCAGCTGCCGGATTGTTGTCTTCATAAATCAGGGTGTTGATGAACCATTGGTTCTGCGCCGCTCTTATTACAGGTTCATACGTTTTGCCATCACGATAAGCGCCTTCAATAGCTTTATCCACCGGCATCGTTAATACATCGATCCTGTATTTTGTCATTGCAGCCTTGCTCAATATTTTTTCTTTTGGAAAGAAAAAGAAAGCGATTACAAAAAGCATGAGTGTAGTCACCAGCCCGGTTAGTAATCTTTTACGTAGTGTATATTGTGTAAGCAGTCGTACAAGATTGTAGGCAATCACTACTGAAAAAATAATATATCCTGCTGCGTAGAGTGTTTGTGGCAACCCGAGCAAATATTGAAAAATATACGGAGCATATAACAGGTTCAGAATAAAAGCCGCTAGATAGATAAAGCCTAGTATTCCAAACAGGCTAGCATTGCGCCGGCTCCCGGCGGATAAACCGGCAATAGCATAGTTGATACAAAGAAATGCTTCATTGAATAAAAGAAAATTTAAAAAAACGATAGCAAAACCAATATCAATAAAAACAAATACTGCCAGTAAGCTGATCGATAATAAAACTTTCACTGGATTGCTTACGATGATGTCGGCATTTTTTTCTGTGTTGATCTTCCACCAGCTTTTATTCGTTGCTGTGACCAATGGAGAGTGCCTGTAGGAAATAAAAACGTAGATAAAATAAGCAATTATTAAAGTAATCGCCAGGTGCCTGCATGCGCCTGGATCAAAATGATTCAGATAGGCAAGACCTGCCGCAACCGTAAGTACCAGAAACCAACTGGCAAAGAAAATTACTTTGGCGCCAAACCTTTTTACAAACCAAAGACCTGATAAGTAACTGCTGATCCTTTCATGGAATGGCCCGGATGATTCTTTACGCCTGTTGGTAGAGGCTTTGAACAATAATGAACCCTTACTGCGGACGAATTCCCAGCTATATCTCAGAGATCTGAAGCCAAAAATTATTGCCAGTACGATCGTTGCAAAAATGATGATGCCAAAATTCCAGAAACTATATAGCTGTTGTTGCGAAGGCAGGTCAAGGCCATCATACGGCGGAAAGCTTTTATATCTCCAATAAAGAAAAAACCGCGTGGTCAGCAACACGACCGTTATGCAGGAAAGCAACTGCCAAACCCAGCTTAACTTTTCCGCCGGAGTTATTAACGAAGTAAAAAATACAAGGATAAAAAAGAAAAGCAGGCTGCCGAATAACAGGTTCTGCCACGAGCCTGCAGCCATCGTTCCACCGGCAAATTCCCAGTCGAACGTATTTCGAATAGAAAACATCCAACTAAAATCCGACGACTTTGCAGGCAGGGAAAATCTGTCATTCTTAATATCAATAAAAGAAGATGTTTTATCTAACCGTTGGGCTTTTAACCGGAGAGGTTTATTCTCTGCCGCTTTTTGATAAGATAATAATACCGGTGCGAAATCAGTTGCCTTGTCTTTTTCAAATACGGGAAATAAAAACCCTTCTTTAAATACAGAAGCCATATTCAGCATATCCTTTGAATCGGATAACAGGAATTTCGTGACGCCGTGTTCTGACCAATCGGTATTATTTTCTTCGGTTAATGGATAAGCAATCGGATACCGGTTAAATACAGAAAAGCTGTCATTACCGCCATATTGAAGACGGAACTGGTTTTTGTTATTATCCAAAAAACCAATTCCCCACGCAAAAATGTTTTTATCCGGAATTGAAGTAGATAAAGCTCAGTCCATCCAATCGAAGTTTTTGCCGATCATAACTTGCGCTTTGTGTGTATTGAAATAAACGACCTGATATAAAATACTTCAGGTCGCCGCTTTCTTTTCTTGACACGTCATTCCGCAATACGTAGATATTCTTAAGACTATTGATGAGTCTTTCATTATTATAATATAACGAATTGAGAAAAGAACTTTCATCTTTAAACAAGTTCCAGGTCGCAATGCCTTTTCGTACTTGTTTCTCTGTCTTAAAAACCTGTCCGTTCAATGATAATTCAAAACTATTGTCTTCGATAACTTTTACAATTGCGGACACAGAATCATAGCTGAATGAGATCGTATGTGCTTCGGCCGGAAATGTTTTTGACAATATCTGGAACTTGCCATTCGTGCCAGCATAGAAAGGCTCCTCGGAATATTTTGAATTGACCATTACCTGGCTGTCTTTCTTCGACAACAGGAAACTGCTGAAAGAATTATTATCAAAGTTCGCCGTGTCCGATCTTCCCAGTTCAATACTTCCGGTTACATTAAATCCGTCGAGTCTTATGAAATGATGATCAAGATTACTGAATGTCTTTAGCTTCAGCGGAGCATGGATATTTATCCAAAGAAAAGCAAAGCAAGCTATGCTGATGACCGAAAAAATTATGGCGAATCTTTTCCTGTGAATGGCCGATCGAACAAAATTCCGGTAATAGAATAAGCCGTAAAGCACCAATAATGCAATGGTCAAGGTGTAAAGAAAAGAAAGACTTGTAACGATTTTCAGCATGGCGGCAATTAAAAATTATTGAGATCGGTTTCGTCAAATACAGGATAGCTCAATTTGTCAATACCTGATTTATTTAGTGCCATGCGCAAAGCCAGGGCCCTGCTTCCATGCTCGGTATTTAATTTTTTCAAAAGAGAAGGATCAATACCCTTCCCATTGCTCCCTATTCTTTGCACTATATTGCCTCCTACTGCAAGATCATTGATGCGCAGGTAGAGATATTCAATATGGTACAATGAAAGTGAAATAAGCAATTCTAGCAACCGGGCCCTTTCTTCTTCACTGATCTTTGCCGGGTTATTTTTATTGGCATCCATTATTACAAGTGCCGGTTTCATGAATTTTTCAAATGCATGATTCGCCACCGCCTTCTCGGTTTTTAGAAGATCCTGGATGATCTGTTCTTCCGTCTTGTCTTTATTGAAAGCTGGGTAATTGCGAACTTTATACACATCGGCAATAGATTGTTTGATGGCTCCATACTCATTCATCAATGATTGATTTAATGCTTTCACCTTTTTCAATTCTTCAGAAAGCTCGTTCACCTTTTTTTCCAATGCACTTTTACCTTTTGAATTCCTCTCAGCAGGGCTTGTTTCTGATGTCGAAGTCACATAAAATTCAAAATTTTGTATCAGCCTTTTGAGATCTGAAACCGTCTTAGTAAGTCTTTTATGATAATTAAAAAGAAAATACAGTAACAGGGCGATCACAAGCAATGCGATGATACTTGTCACAGTAACCCAGTTTGGTATTTTGTTCACAATCTCCTTCACCGGTGTCTGTGGTTGCACCTGCGGCAAATTTGCATTGTGCAACGTGATCATCGAGTCAAGTTCCGACTTTAATATAACAGGATTACGATTGGTCTTTTCCTGCTTCGTCAGTGTATCGACGATCCGGATCTTTGTTTTATCCTGTTGTTGCTGTGCATTTGCACCGGCCAGCAAGAAGAGGAAAAGAAAAGAAAACAGTATTTTATTTTTCATGTTGCCTTTTATTAAAACTGGAAAAATTGAAGGATCCCCTGTGGTTTTTTAACCGGTCTTGCCGCCGCAATTTCCTTTTCTCTTATCATATCATCATGCAAAGTATTCAGCGACGCAAGCTCACCTGTGTAATTCGGGAACATGGAGATCGCCTTCATATCCTGCACCGGTGAATATATTTCGGAAATGGAAGTAAGGATATTATAAAGCGAACGGACATCTTTAACCTGCTGGTTTTCCATCAAACGCAGGTAAATATTATCGCGGGTAAAATAAATATCTATCGCCTTATTCTTAAAAGATTTTAATTGCTGGTTATTCCTTCTCACAACCGACGTGTTATATAATATATCATTGCCAGGTTCTATCTTGATACCGCGATAGAGGTACATATTATTATTTAGCACATCATTATTCTTTGACAGTCCTTCTTTTTTGTCAACGGGAATACCGGTAAAGTCCGTTATTTTATACGCCCCGGTGAAGGCGCCATAAAGCGCTACGTTTTTATTATTCAATGCCCGCCCTGGAATAACAGTATGTATCGTTACATTGGTACCAAGCAAATTTGTTAACGCCGTATCGAGCTTGCTCTTCAGTTCATCAAAATAAAAAGCCCTGCCACTAAGCATCACCACTTTGATCCTCTTCTTGATATCCTTTGTGACTACGTCTTTAATACTTGCAACAATACAATGAACAATACAATCCGTCGCCTTATTGATAAGACCGGTGATCTCATCATCCCATCGAATGCTCCTGTCCTTCATGATAGCTTCGGCATACTGCAACAGGTTTGACTGATCTTTATACAAATTACCGATGGTACGTTCCGTGCTTTGAGAATTTTCTGCCAATTGCGCAAATTCATTAATGCTTACAGGTTGCAGGTTTTTATATCTCTTTTTATAGTTTTCCAAAAGCTGTATGAAATTCAATACATCCACTGTAAGGTTTTGGTTAAGGATATGCCGGCTTATAAAATCTTTTATGGAAATATCATTGTTACCCGGTATAGTCCGTAAGGCCAGTGTCAAAAAGTCTTCTGCTAGTCCATAGGATACTACATTGCCGGCGCCCGCAAATCCTGTGCGGAAAAAGCTGGAATAATTTTCATTGTCATCCGCGAGCAGGATGGAAATATCTGTTGTTCCTTTTCCGCAATCAATCACCAGCGCCATCTCCCCATTTGTTAATTGAACGTCTGATGCATGGGTCTGCTGATAACCCATAAAGGCCGCATCGCTTTCTGAAATTGTCTCGTATTCAATGAACAGTTTATCTTTTTCTATTTTTAGTGATGTAAACAAACTTGCCGTACGGCTTCTCAGTTCATTCAGCATCTCAAAAACATCGTGCTGCGTATAGATATTCGGCACCAACAATGTTACGATCATACCACCTTCTCTGAATTCAGGTTTAGTGCTTATCATCAGTCGGAGCAAGCGAAGCAGTACGGCACTGATCAATTCTTTTTTATGTGAGCGTATGCTATAATCTTCCGATTGCCGGTCTATAGAGAGTTGGAGGCTCTTTTCGATTCCAAGTTTCAGATTGGGAATGATCTCATAATTATCCCTGAAAAAAGTTTGTGTCGCTCCTACTTCCTGGCGGGTGATGAACATGCGTATCTCATCGTTCTGCAGATCATCGGTAAAATTGAATGGGAAATTTTGTCTTTCGTTTTGAGAAAGATTTTTCTTCACAGCATAGTAGGAACTATACAAGCTTTGTTGTCCCGGTTCATTGTTCAAAAAATTTTCCCGCTTATAACTTTTTGCAGCATCATTCATTTTCAACCTGCTGATGATATTTTCCAAAATATCATAATGCACCAGCGATGATTGCGGTCCGCAATTTTTGTAAGCAACCTGGCTGGCCTCACTGCCAAAATCAATGACCACACGATGGCATTCCTTTGCATTTACTACAGCAAATTGAAACTTTCCGGAATAAGTTTCAGTTTCATTTAAGCTAAGCGTAACATATATATCAAGAGAAGACATATCAACCTGGTGCCTGTAATAACCAAGGATGATCCTTTTTTGCCCGGCAGAATAATCAAGTCGCAAGCCACTCTCTTCATCATAATAAGGATCCACTTTAAACGAATCATTCTTTTTGATCATTAATTCAAAGCTGTCATCATTTTTCACCAGCGAAACATGACATTCTTTTAATAGAATATCCTGCTGATCGCCGGGCGCCATTTGATTCAGCACTATTTTACCGGGATCTTCAATAGTGATCAACGGCGCCAGGATGCGGTCATCCGCGTACGCCACAAAATTGAATTCAGCTTTTTCGCGATTTCCGGGAATAGAGTCGCTCACGAGTTTAGCTACAAAATAACGGTCGCTGCGAATTAGTAGAGGAAGATAGTAGAGGGCCATATGATTTAATTTAAACCTCACCCCGACCCCTCTCCTTCGGAGAGGGGATCAGAGTTCTATAATTGAATCTTGTTTACTTTATCCACTTTTTATTCTCTGCAATACCACCTGTCATTATAATTACCATAGTTGCTTTTTTTATCCGATGAATAACAGAAATTAAAAGATTTTGCCCTGATTGATTCAAACGACACTGAAATGCTGTCACCACGATACATACCCTCCAATTTTCTCTTCGCAGGTGACGAATAGGTTATTTTGGAAAAATTAATGGTGTCACTACGGCTAATTTCATGATCTTTCCAGATGTCCAGTTTCACAACCGCATTATCAATATTGTATCCTGTAGAATTATCTATTGACAATTCAAGATCGTAATAACGTAAACCTTCCCGGCTTGAATCACGGTCGGCTGTTAACTGTAATTGTAAAAGATCGGGCCATGTGTTACGGATACGAAGATTGGTCCTTGTGACCTTATCAAGTTTTTGCCCTCTTTGTGATTCAATGGTTGTTATCAGCGAATCCATGTCTATTAACGGAGTATTGGAAGGGCGTTCGGCAGAAATGATCTGTGGCGAAGCCTTAACCCACGACACCTTCGTAAAATTATAGATCAAAAAAATAGCGACTGCCGCAAAGACACCGATCAAACCTTTTTTTATTACGCTACGGATCGCGGATGTTCGCGGTGGCACCGGGGGTATTTTAAGTCCGGCGACAGGTGCAAGTTTCCTGGCGGGAGAAATAGATTTGGATGAACGTTTATTAAAATCCGGCAAGCTTACCCATTCGCTCGTATTAAATATCCATATCCGGATCTTTGGCCGGATCGGCTGATGATTGTATCAATGATTGTAACTCTTCTCTCGACTCCGCTTCCCTTATCACATTCGTTCCGTCAGTGAACAAATATTTTTCCATTGGCGGGAAATGTTGTTTGATGGTTTAAGTGTAAAGAAGGGATCAAATGGTAGTTTTTAAATTTGAAACGAAAGGTACTTCATGCGAAGTAATCGCAGCATGTTGCAAAGGAGTTACAACATTTTTTTATGAAAAGCAGGAATAGAAAATCTTTATTAAGAGAATTTTCACAGAGCGCCATGTGTAATATAAAAAGGCAACAATAAAACTATTACTCCTCCGTTCTTCCACTGGCGGCATCAATGATCCTTCCAAAGAAGATCGCATTCATGAATAACTTAGTTCCTCCAAGCCAAAAAGCACGGAAGTTTGGATTGTCAGCAATATTGATCACTCTTCCATTTCCCACGGTATTTACAATGACAGCAGCAGAATTTTTGATCGCATCCTTATTTTGACTGCTCACCCAACCACTCTGCAAGGGATTATTACCATAGTAGTATGGCGTAGCATAAGGGTTCTTGCTTTTTTCCATAAAAACTTTGTTGGCTTTGAATAGACTGACAACCTTCTGATGATAACCAAAAGAAAGCGGGTGGGCCGGATCAATGTCAGCGCCGAAGATCGCACCATAGATCTGCTGTGCTCCATCAATTTGCTGGCGGTCGGTATAAGTTAATCGTTGAATACTGTCAACCGGCGATTTAGCTCTTTTAAATTTTACATCGCTGATACCATTGCGGGAAGACCAGTTCACGGCCTCTTCGGTTAATATCAACGTGCCGCCATCCTGCACCCATGCTTTCAGTTTATCCTTATTCATATCAGGATAGGTGCCGCCTACCATTATGAGGGTGTTGTATTTATTCAGATCAACACGATTGAACATAGATATCTCGAGATGAGTTGCAGGTATGTTCATTCTTTGATCCAGCAAATGCCATACCTCACCTGCGTCAGTAGCATTGACTCCCGGCCCCACGATCATAGCGATCGAAGGTTTTACAAGTGGAACAAACCTGCTGCTGCCAAGATCGCTGCCACTGGCGACATTGCCTGTCGCTACGGCATATATTTTCAGCCTGTATTTTTCTGCCATTGCGTTTACTATAGTGGCAACGGTTTCTTCATCATCTTTTTGTTGCTTCACCGGGATGAGTATAGTACCATAATCAAATTTTTTATTCCCGCTGACAATAGCCATTTCAAAAGAATTGGTAGCGACTTTGACCATCAGACCGGCATTAATCATTTCATAAACTGCTGCCGGTGTATAGAGTTCATCCCATTCTAATAAATAAGCATAGGAAGATCGTTTACCAACCATTTCCCCTTTAGGAAAATTCAGCGACTCCACTTTAGCACCCAAAACATTATTTGCAGTCAGTTCTTTATACGGCAGGCCGAACGCTAGTGGCATTGTCCATGCAGTAATATCATAGAACAAACTGTCTTTGTAGTCAAGCGTCTTTTCAAAAATAGCCCTGATCAAACTATGCTGTGGTTGATTAAGGGAAACAACAAAAGCGCTTGTTTTTTCAAATTCTTTATCGTTCCAATTGTCAGGCAATTCATTTAATTCAATTTGATGTCGCTTTAACATTGTCGCAAACTCAAAAGTTTTGGCTTTATCATTTTTATCGCCAAATACATAGCCTTTGATCGGGTATAAAGAAGCACGATTAAAAGCCTGTTTAAAAAAATCACGTTGGTATTCGAGAAATTCTTTTCTCAAAGCTTTTGCTCCTTCCAGGGTTGAAAGAGTTGTGGTGAATTGATTTTTTATGGTAAACGGAAAACTCAATAACCCGTTTGCTGTCTCCTGCAAATGTCCCCTTGATGATGCCTGTTCAAATAAAATTCCGATACAACCCTGCACATCAGGATATGTTGATCCTTTACCGTAATAAAAATCGTCATAGTTCTCTTTAGTAAAATACAACGAGCCGATACGATCTAAAAAAGCTGCGTGAAATTTCGCCAGCTTTGCAGTGAGTTCCTGGTTCTTATCCGGCGTTAGGGGATTCACCCTAGAAGAAACGCCAGGTTGAAAAAAGAATGTAGCATTGCTTCCCTGCTCATGATGATCGGTAAGAATATTGGGTTTCCATTTATGAAACCACGCAAGACGATTCTGGCTTTCTGCATGCACTGCCGGCAACCAGTCACGATTGAGATCGAACCAATAATGATTAAAACGTCCACCCGGCCATACCTCATTAAACTCTCTTGAGTTGGGATCGCTTACCAGGTTTTTACTTTTATGCTGATTGGCCCATGTTGAAAATCGCTGCAGTCCATCCGGATTGAAAGAGGGATCAAAAAGTATAACAACATTATCCAGTAACTCATCAATTTGTTTTCCCTGTGCTGCTGCTAAATAATATGCACTCACTAATGCAGCATTGGCTCCGCTGGGTTCATTGCCGTGGATTGAATGACCGATATAGACCACGATCGGCATGTTATCTATATTCAAAGAAGCAGATTTGGTTGGATCGGTTAACTGAACATGCTGTTGTCTTATTTCTTCCAGCCGTTGATGATTTTTTGGCGATGTAATGATCAACAGCAACTGCGGACGTTGCTCATAGGTAAATCCCATTGTTTCCAACTTAATCCGATCAGGCGCCGCTGCGGCAACTGCTTTCATATAACTTACCAGGCGATCATGCGTAACATGCCACTCGCCCACTTCATGATAGATGATATCTTTGGGCTTTGGTATGGAAGGATCATATTTTATACTGTCAGGTAAATAATAAGGTAGATCCTGGGCGACAAGACCATTGACAATAAGTAACAGGCAGGAGGCAAACAGGTGTCTTTTCATAAACAGTAGTTAAAAATTATTTGGGAAGATAAGGACATTAGGGCTATGAGAAAAAATGAATACATTGATTGAAAATAGTAAAATGAAAAAGGCTCTTCTGATTTGCTTTAGTCTATTACTTTCTTATTTATCCGAAGGACAAGATGCGCCACTATTGTTTGAGGGCAAAATAGATAAATATCCTGTTGTGATGGAAATGAGTTTCTATGATACCAGTTGCACCATTAAATATTTTTACCTGAACCGGCGAAAAGATATAAACCTTGATGGAGTGATCAGCGCTGATGGCGAAATAAGAGCTGAAAGTTTTTATACGGGTGATGAAACAACTGCAAAGGAACTGATCAACCTGCGAAAAACTGCGTCCGGATATGCTGGCTCCTGGATCAGCGGCAACAAAAAATTACCTATGTCATTGATCAAAGCTTCTGTCGATAAATATAAAAATCCCCATGGATCTTTACCCGGTATTGAAGCTTTAAAGAAAGAAGACGCTTATAGCTATATAAAGATCCTCGGCCTTTCATTTACACGGGATACTTCAGCGCAAAAAGGAACTCAACAACTGGAATGGTACAAAGAAAAATACTCCGGCATTATAATGCCAAGACTAAAAAGTGGTTATCAACCTGCCGTTCTAAAAAAAATCAATTCTGTGTTATTGGAAAAGCATTTGCTGGAAAGCAATAACTTCCTTGATTGTTCGGCAGACCGGTATGGGGAATATGAGTTAAGCGTTGACGAAACTTTTATTCACAGGAATGTTTTCAGCATTAATATTAATGTTGGTTACTATTGCGGAGGCGCCCATCCCGATTTTGGCTCGGAAGGTTTAAATTTTAACGGGCAAACCGGCGATCTGTTGAAGCTGGATGACGTGATCTGGTTTGGAAAAACAAAACCTCCGGCAGAAGAATCAAATGATTGGTTTGATTATCGCAATAAAGTGTTTGCGCCGAAGATAGTTGAACTACTTACAAAGATATATCCCACTGAAATGAAAAGACCGGCCGGGACAGATGATGATCAATGTGACTATGCTGATCCGGAAGCCTGGGATTTCCCTAACTGGCATTTTACAGAAAAGGGTTTATACCTGGGTGCCTATTTTGCAAGGGTAGCAAGGGTATGTGATAGCCCGGGATGGTCGGTTATTCCTTATAAAATTCTGAAATCATACCTGAATCCGGTCGACAAATTTCGTTTACCTGACTAAGTCCAGTTCCCAAGCTCGCAGCAACTGCCTGCTATTGATTTTGTATATTTGCAGTTTGCATTTTTATGAGTAAAAAAGGGAAAGTATTAGTGGCCATGAGTGGCGGTATTGACAGTACCGTAACGGCTTTAAGCTTCACGACCAAGGGTATGAAGTAGTAGGCATTACTATGAAAACATGGTCTCGATTTTTAAAATTATTTGTGCTGATTTTCCATTAATTTCTTCAATTCATCAAGCTGCTTTTGCAGATCATTTAATTTTTGCTCCTGCCTTTCAATGATTGTTTGTTGCTCCTGTATTCCTTTCACCACCACAGGTATGAAGTCATTATAACGTATGCCATAAAACCCTTTATCATCTTTGCTGATAATACCGTCAACCGGCAACCCCAGTTTTAATAAAACATCTTCTACTTCCTGTGCAATGAATCCATTTTCAAATCTGTTCAAATCTTCATCATTGATACGCTGATAACTTACCGGGCGAAGTGCTTTGATCAAAGGCAATGAGGAAGGTAAAGTGTTTGTGTTCTTTTTAAACCGGGCGTCACTGGTAACTGTCCATGGAACTTGTATATCCGCTTTGCCTATGCCAGTATTTCCTATACGAACCTGATTGTTGTTGCCTGCTACGGCCACGTCTGCAAGTGTACCGATTGCAATATTATTGTTCCCCGTAATAAAACTACCTGCAAGATAACCGATAGCAGTATTACCCCTCCCGGATACATTATCAGACAAGCTGGAATTGCCCACTGCAACATTCCAATCGCCCGTAGTATTTTTGTATGAAGCAAAAGACCCGAAAGCACAATTTTCAGGACCACCGGTATTGCTATACATGGCATGATCCCCCATAACTGTGTTATCATGTCCTGTCGTATTAGAATATAAACTTTGTCTGCCTGCTGCAATGTTATATCCGCCGGAAGTATTGCTGTACATACTCTGAAATCCGATAGCCATATTGAATGTACCCGTCGAATTATTTAACAACGATTTGGAGCCTAATGCAATATTAAACGAAACAGTGTTTGACCGCAGTGCACTGTCACCGACGGCCACATTGTTACTTCCGGTTTGATTGGACTTCAATGCTTCCACACCTATTGCAAGGTTAGAATAGCCTGTTGTATTTGCCTGCATAGCGGTATTTCCGACAGCAGTATTATTTTGCCCGTTAGAATTATTTGTTAATGCCTTTGAACCAATAGCGGTATTTCCGGTGGCAATGTTGTTGAATAGTGAACTATCACCAAACGCTACATTCTTTGCACCAACGACATTCAGATAAAGTGAAAATGATCCGACGGCTGTATTAGCGGATCCGGAAGTATTTTGTATCAAAGCACCCGTACCAATTGCCGTATTGTTTGAGGCAACGTTATTTCTCAGTGCATTGGTACCGACAGCAGTGTTATAATTGCCACCTGTATTTGAGCGCAACGAATATGCTCCCAGGGCAGTATTTAATTGACCCGACAAGTTGAATGAGAGTGCAGAACTGCCAATAGCCGTATTAAAGGCCCCGGAAGAGTTATTCATCAGCGTTTGCATACCTACGGCGGTGTTTTCAGCACCGGTTGAATTACTAAATAATGTCCTGGAGCCAACAGCTGTATTTCCAGTAGCAATATTGTTGAATAAAGAACTATCACCAACGGCTACATTCTTTGCACCAACAACATTCAGATAAAGTGAATTTAATCCAACGCCTGTATTAGCAGATCCGCTTGTATTGGAATATAAGGAAAATGATCCTACTGCCAAATTAGCTGAGCCGGAAGTATTTTGCTCCAACGCACTATTGCCTAAAGCTGTATTGTTTGAAACAAGGTTATTTCTCAATGCACTGGTGCCGACAGCCGTATTATTATTACCAACTGCATTAAGTCGCAATGAATATGCGCCCAGTGCAGTATTTAATTGACCCGATAAATTGGCACCGAGCGCGGAACTGCCAACAGCCGTATTATAGGACCCGGAAGAGCTATTCATCAGAGTTTGGAAACCCAGTGCGGTGTTTTCGATAGCAGTAGTGTTCGCAAATGCCGCCCGGTATCCGAATGCGGTATTTGAATTGGATGTATTGGAGTAAAGTGACTGGTAACCCACTCCCGTATTATAAATCCCAATGTTGTTATTGTATAAAGATTGAAAACCAACAGCAACATTTCCCGTACCCGATCCATTCTTCATAAGCGCCCTGGAACCAACGGCCGTATTTTCAGAGCTGAAAGTATTCAGCATTGCGCTGTCACCAATCGCGATATTATCGGAACTATTTACAACAGAAGTCAAAGAATTTGTACCGATTCCGATATTCCGCAATCCAGTAGTAAGGGAATTAAATACTTTCTTGCCTATTGCAACGTTTCGGTCACCAGAGGTAATATTCATCAAAAGGCTGTCTCCAAAAGCTGTATTGTTTTTCGAAGTCGTGGTCGTATTGCCTGCATTGTAACCGAAAAAAGATTTATCGCTGTCGAACAAACCTGCATGCACATTATTTATTTTGAAACGAAGACCGTTTGCATCCGTGGTCCCGATGAAATGAGTACCCGGGGTTATCCCTCCATTGCCGTTCAAAGACCAAACATCCTTTGAACCGACCATTCGATCCCATGCAGGCACTCCCGGTGTGCCGGAGTTATAATATAAACCTGCTACACTATCTGTTTGGAAAATCATCAAACCAAAAGCAGGTAATACCAATAGATTTTTTTGTGCAGTTGTCATTTTTGGGATCAACAGGCCTTTGCTGGTACTATTCAGATGAAGCAGTGCGCTGGCATCCGGTGCAGCAGTACCAATGCCTACATTTTGTTGAGCTTGTAAGTTTTCTGCCAAAAGAAAAATCATAAGCCTCAGCGTAAAAGACATACTTCTTTTCATATTATCTTGTTTTGGTTGTTAGTTATCAGCGATGCATATTTGTCCGGAATTTTCTGTATTGGCACAAGATTTTTAATCCGCTCATTCTTTGCAACGATTGTCGTTGTGATATGCTTCTTTTCCATTTTTTTGATTTGAGACTTTACGGATGGCAGCTTATTTTTTTATTATCATCTTTAAAATATCTTTTAATGATGTTGTATAGAGCAGGGTCATACTGCTTTAATTCTTCCCGGGTATTTATTTCGTTATGAACACCATTTGCAGGTATCGCTTCAGCGTTCACGTTAAACCAATCCTGTACGCCCTCTGCGAAATATTCACTAATATTCGTTGCAGCATATGTGTTTTCCCAAAGACCAGTCGCTCTGGCATTATCAAGCGTTTGTTGTAATTCGGCATCAAGATCCTTATCCACGAATAAGAGTCCCAGACTATGAATACTGTGTGCAAACTCATGTATAAAAATATCTTCATTAAACCATCCATCTTTCCCCTGGCCATAGCATAAAACATTCTCTTCCGCACAGGTACATAAGGGCAGCCCGATAACGGCCCCGTATCCTCTGCCCCGTTTGTTCCAATCAGTTCCATCTGACTTGTCCGGTTCGTTCCAATCACGATACTCGGGTATATCTGTAGTGGCCTCGGTACCGGCAATTATCCCAACACGTATTTTATTTTCAATCATTTTTTCCAACACATCACTTCTCATCGATACCATTTTGTTTACCATCTTTTGAACTGCAAAAAAAGCTTCGTCGGGAACTTTGTCTGAGCCGATTATAGGTATACCTGAGGCATCCAAATACTTTTTATAAAAAGAATCCAATTCTAAAGAAGCAGGAGGAGAATCAATTTGATTTGAACTGCTACCGCCAAGAGAAATCAGCGATTCATCAGAAGGCTCCGGTGGCCTGGAGCTTTCTGTTTGACAAGTAATAAATAGATTTAAGCTGCCAATAAGAAAGCCTAGCAAAACAATGTTGAGCAAAACCTGGATTCGTTGTTTAGACATGTGTGGGTAATTTATCGTGGCGGATCGGCTTACCATTTCAAAAGCTTATCACCAAACTCTGATGACGCACGCAGTATCCTGTAAGTAACCCTGATTTTATTTTCGTGTCCAACCGCATGGTAATCCAGGTCAAATGTCTTCGGCTTGGTTAGCTGTCCCGGTCTAAGATTTAATTCACTTAAGTTGATATGATTTGTATATCCGTACATTTCATCTTTGTCATCTGAAACCAAATCATCTTTTTCATTGATAAGGCCACGAATAACTAACGACAGCGTATTAAATTTACCTGTACTCACATCGGGAAAATCAGTAAACGTGTAGATTTTATTAGGATAGGCAATAGTCCCTTTTATGAATTTGAATCCAAGTTCTTCATCAAATTCACAGAATTTAGGGCTTTCCTGAGTGGAAATGGTCTTCCCGTCTTTCTGCCAGGTTAGACCGGCTGTAAAATTTCCCCATGTTTTTTTATTGGCGTCATCAATTTCCTCTATCACTTCAAATTTTTCAATTTTGATAGTGTAAACATTAGGCGGTGGAAGCGGAGCCCTCAAAAGAGGCATTGATTTTAACTTTTCATCCACGGCTGCCTGTATTAATGTCTTTGCTTTAGCAAGAACAGCCGCATCTGTTCCATCTTTAAAAATTTCAGGCTTGATCAGTGTGTATATCAAATCTAGCTCTGCAGCAATTGGCGCCGCACTTTTTTCACCAACATCCCAGTTATCAAACCCACCGCTGCCACCAATCATCCTGTATTTGGAAGATGTATTTTCAAAAACTGATTCTTCTTCACTGCCTTGCTCATACTTAAATCCGAGATGACCCTCGCCAATTTCAGCGTCTCCTTTTTTTTCAGTGTCACCATTTTTCCCACCCATTTTCCGGCTCTTTGTCTGTTCCTTACTAACTCCCACTTTTGCTTTCAGATCAATACCGAAGCTTTTTGCTTTGCTGTATTGTTCTTTATTAAAAACAACATATACCGATCTATCTCCTCCATAATAAACAAGTTTGGGATAATGTGTACCATACTGCTCAACAAATTCTTCAGCTGCTTCTTTATCAACTACACCGCGCACCATATTTTTAAATTCCTGGGCCAGTTTAGCTTTCTTCGGGTCAACTGCAATCGTAAATATTGACTTCTGCTCTCTTGAATAGGCATAAGTATTCTCGTAACTTTTATTTTCTAATTCACTTTCACTATACCCAAAGTCAAGGGCAGGCGTTAACGAAGGTGTGCCAGGGGTTGGAGTTGTAGAAAGCGGAATGGTGCCACTCCCCCCCACATTAAGACTCCAGCTTTTTGAAAAAGAATTGTATCCGTAAGACATGGAAACCTCGTTGCTTCCCTCGTGGTGATTGGCACTTGCATACTCGAACCCGTATTTCATTATTTTCCCATCACCGACTACTCTGTAATCAATACCATCAACTATATCCAGAATTTCGAATATGTGCGCCTTGTTTATTGAATTGACAAGGTCCCTCTGGGTTATATTTTGTCAGATCAACACCGGCCTGGCTTGACTGATAATCTAATATTGAGAACTTTTCTGCAAGAAATTGTACATCTTTTAAAGGACCATTGCCAAATAAGCTTATATTATCCCTGGTGTTTGTTATATAAATTTTAGGATGACGGCCAATCTCTTTATTAATACCTACTTCAAACTCATCACCTACATTCACGGGTATCTTAACCCGAGATTGAGGTCTGATTTCAGTAACAAGTTCACCTAAATGATCACTGGAAGAGCGATAAATTTCCACAGGCAATTTACCGGAGTTGTAAAACTCCACCGGCGTTCCAGATTTTGGGAAAGATGAGCCATTTTCAGTTTGCTTATTTGGGCTTGGCCCTTTTTCATTTGCTTCCTTTTTGATATCATCTGACTTTTCGATCCTTGACGCTTTCTCTTTCGGTGCTATTTTTTCTTCTTCATCACTGGCTTCTTCAGTATCCTCATCGCCTGATGCAGCTTCAGCGTAATGATGAACTATTCCGTCTTCACTCAATATCCATGGCTCCCCCTCACTTGTTGCGGCAATGCAAATTGCCGTGCCTTCCTGTGTCACCCAATTATCATCTTCCAGTTTCACTATTTCTTTATTAGTTGTGATGGCCCACACCGAGCCATCGGCTCCGATACCTACATCCAGCATTTCACCCTCATGGTCCACCTGCTCATCATCCACGTAAGTAAAAATTTTATGCTGATCATTGACCATCCACGGATTCCCGGAACCATCAACCGCTATTCGTACAGCACCAAAATCCATCTTGTTCCAGCTTTCTTCATCGCTATTCCATTTTGAAACTTCAAACCCACCATCCACTGTCTTCGTACCCACTATCCAGATACTGCCATCGGCTCCCACGCTTATATCTTTTGCACTGCCATTAACAATTATCCAATTATCATTGTCTGCATCATAGTGTGCAATCTTGCCGGCAGTATTAACAATCCACGGGATACCATCGGCCCCAGCAGAAATTCTCCTCGCAGAACCTTTCATTTTATCAAACCCGGAACCATTCCATCGCATGATGCTGTTGTCTTTTCCGGTGATCCAAACCTCTCCTTCCGACCCTATACTTATGTCTTGCGCCTGGACACCTTTAATCGAAGACCATGTCTGACTGATTGCAGACTGGCAACAATAAATGGCCATCATTAAAAGCATGGCTTTTATGAAAGTGTTGGTGTTTCTGTTTCTCATGTTTTAAAAATTATAGTTAAGAAAAAAATTGTTTATTACTGTTTTCCTGATTGAACAGACGCTCCCGATTCGTTTTCCATCGCTTTTATCTTTTTATCAAAAAAAATTATTACCAGGCCAATTAACAGTAGCGCAATTACTACAACCAGTATAAAAAAGGATTTAATTTTGAAAGGACGCATCACAGTTTTTTCAAAAGGGAAATTAGGTTGCCGGTGGATATGCAACCAAAATTTGAGGGCGACAAAAAGCGGACATGGTAAAGACAAAATACTGACAGTGAGCCTGACAAAAACCTGACTGACTTGAAAATCATTGACCCAGTCTCTGTTATGAGTTGCCAGTTTTTTTCCTCTGCTTTGAAGTAATAAATCGCAGTTTACAGGCGTGCTACCAATTCATCGAGATTTGTTTCCGTTCCTATCTGAAAACGCTGACGAAGGCGCTGGCGGGATTTGTGCACACTATCTAAGGAGATACCCAGCATGGAGGCGATCTGCTTAGTTGTAAGATGAAGGCGGGTTAAAGAAGCCATTCTTTGCTCAGCCAGTGTAATATCAGGAAACCCGTTTTTAAGATTGATAAAAAAACCGGGGTAGATCTTTTCAAAAAGTAATTTGAACTTATTCCAGTCTTCTTCGGTCAAAATCGTTTGCTGACCAAGCTCTGAAATGATTGCTTGTTGTTCTGCAGTAGCTTCTTTTCCCCTGATCTGTGATTCGAGTTTTTCGATCAGGCTTGTTTTTTCGATGATGTTTTCAGTGAACATTTGCAATTGATCCCGGGCGGAAGATATTTCCTGCTCAATTCTCAATTTTCCCTGCTCAGCTTTTTCTTTTTTCATTTTCTCTTTCAATCTGAGCCTGTTCACAATTAATAACGCAAAAAAGGAAAGTATAACAATGGATGCAATGATGATATTTCTCAACAATACCTGTGCTTTTTTATCCCTGTTCAGAGTCTGAATACGATACCTGCTTGCCTCATCGTTTAATTTTGCCTTTGCAATGTCAGTACCGCTTCTGCTCACTACCTTTTCCAATGAATCATTTAATGCTGCATAGAGGTTATTATAATGAAAGGCGCTGTCGTAAGCTCCCATTTCTCTGAATATTTGCGTAGTAGTATAATATGTATTTCGTAAATAGCTGTCATCCGGCCATAGTTTTAAAAGACGATAAGCTTCTTTTACCTCCTTTAATGCAATTTCTTTATTACCGAGAGCCAGGCTGGTCCGCGCCTCCCATTGCAAAGAGTTAGCAGCATTGTCATAATAACCGGAGTCTTTACTTGTCGCGTAATCATACTCAAACAAACTATAAGCAGTATCATATCTTTTTAACGCATAATAGATCTGTGCCAAATTACCTGAAACGATTCCTATCCATACTGGTCTGTTCAATTCCTTAGCCCGCTGCAGGGCCTGGTTATAATAAAATAATGCAGAGTCATACATATTTTGCCTGTGATATCCCAATGCTATTGTGTTCAAACATGTTACTCCGAATATGCCTTTATCTGCCCGATTTGAATTATTCCAGGCATCTGCTGCTTTGCGTGCATACTTAATGGAACTGTTATACTCCCTAACCCTGTAGAGCATTTCGGCAAGGAACTGGTAATCGTAAGGTCTAATTTCTAATGATATTTTTTCGCCGAGATCTATGCCATTCATTCCATACATCACAGACAGGCCGATTTCACCAAAATGGATCATAAGTTGCCCATAGCATCCGCTTGCCAGAGCAACCAGGTAGTCGTCTTCAGATCGGTAAGCCTCGTCCATTGCATAGACTAGCATGTCTTGTATTTCCGCTTTCCTTGCAAATACTTCAGGTGTTATTTTGTTTTTTATACTATAGCCGACCAAACAGATTTGATGAGATTTGAGACAACTGAACCTGGCCTGGAAATGGTGATCATTGTCTCCTTTGTCCGCCAACTTATTTAAGAATTCAAAAGTCCGGGCACTGTCAATATGCCCCAACACAGAATCAATGATCCTATAACTTTCATTTCCATCTTTACCTTTTTTACTTAGCTCAATGGCCCATTTTTGAGGGTTTAATTCTCCGGACTGCGCAAAGCCGGCAATGGTAAGTAGTGATAACCAAAACAAAGCAAAAAGGAGAATGGTGAATTTGGTGGTGGCAGACATAAAAAGGGAAATTAAGTAAAAAACGGCCTATTTTTTTAAACGACTGCTCCTCATTTCAAAAACCATCTTTTTTGTCATTCATCGTATATTTGCAGCTTGATTTTTTATGAGTAAAAAAGGGAAAGTTTTAGTGGCCATGAGCGGCGGTATTGACAGTACCGTAACAGCTCTCATGCTTCATGACCAGGGTTATGAAGTAGTGGGGATCACTATGAAAACATGGGACTATGCCCACAGCGGCGGAAGTAAAAAGGAAACGGGCTGCTGTAATCTCGATTCATTCAATGATGCAAGGCAGGCTGCCGTCGAACATGGCTTTGCTCATTATATTCTTGATATACGTGAAGAGTTTGGCGATTTTGTTATTGAGAATTTCGTAGATGAATATCTCGCAGGAAGAACTCCCAATCCATGTGTGCTTTGCAATACCCATATCAAATGGAGAGCATTATTAAAAAGGGCTGATGCTTTGGGATGTGATTTTATTGCAACGGGCCATTATGCAAAAATTCGTCAGCATAATAATGGCAGATATGTTGTCAGCAAAGCAATAGATGATACAAAAGATCAGAGTTATGTTTTGTGGGGCTTGCAACAGGACTTGTTAAGCAGAACTATATTACCATTGGGACCTTATCGCAAAACGGAAATAAGACAAATGGCTTTTGATTATGGCTATCCCGAACTGGCGAAGAAAAGCGAGAGCTATGAAATATGTTTTGTCCCTGATAATGATTATCGTGGTTTCTTAAAAAGAAGAGTGGAAGGATTAGAAGAAAAAGTAAATGGCGGAAATTTTGTTGACAAGCATGGAAATATTTTAGGTCAGCATAAAGGTTATCCTTTCTATACAATTGGTCAAAGAAAAGGTTTGGAAATTGCTTTTGGCAAACCGGTATTTGTAACTAAGATCGACCCTGAAAATAACACGATAGTACTCGGTGATGAGGAAGATCTGGAACAAACTGAAATGATGGTTACTAAACTGAATATGATAAAATATGACGCCATCACTCCGGGTATGGAAGCGGTGACAAAGATTCGTTACAAAGACAAAGGATGTCTTTCTAATATTTATCCGATTGAGAAAACGCATTCGCTCTCTGTACGGTTTTATGAAAAGGTAAAAGGTATTGCCCCCGGACAAAGCGCTGTTTTTTATGAAGGAGAGGATGTGATTGGCGGCGGAATTATCCAAACTCCCATTCCCTCCGCATTAAAGTGACAACCACGAAACGGGTGGTTCGGAAATTATTGATTTTCAAACTTTTTTTCACTGCATCAGCTTCTGACCTTTGGCTTCAGACCTCTGATTTTCAGGCAATAAACTCTCACAAAATACGTTTCACAACGGGGATGCTATGTTTCCCCGCCTTTTGTTACTAGTTTTAGGGCCATTAAATTTCGCAACCCGTTGACAAACTAACAATTTTTGTATCCTGAATTAACGAAAACCACTTATGAGATCTATATCTACTTTTCGTCTTTGTCTTTTGGCAATTACCGCTCTGACATTATTTTCCTGCACACGTAAAACAGAAGAGTTAATGACGGATAAATTAAGTGACTATATGCCATTACAACCCGGCAAGTACATCACTTATCGTCTCGACTCACTGGTTTATACCAATTTTGGACGCAACATAGAGGTCCACCGATACCAGGAAAAACATGTAGTAGATGCAGAAATAACAGATAACCTGGGAAGACCTTCCTGGCGTATCTATACGTATATACGGGATTCAGCAGGCACGCAGCCATGGACAGCCAATGGATCATACCTCGTCACTCCTTTGTCCACGCAGATAGAAGTGACAGCCGACAATCTCCGTGTCATCAAATTGCATTTGCCAATCAAAGAGGGTTTTGAATGGAAAGGGAACAGTTATTTGCCTGATGAGCCCTACCAGAATGTATTTGATTTCAACAACGACAATGATATGAAGAACTGGGAGTTCATCTACGATCTTTTCGAGCCGGCTACGAGCTATCGGGGTAACAACTACACAGATGTTTATACTGTATTGCAACAAGATGATCGTTTCAATGTTCCAATAGCAGACGTCAATACCTATGGTTACAAAACGCTATCCATTGAAAAGTATTCAAAGAATGTCGGCTTGGTTTACAAACAATACGAGCTTTGGGAATATCAACCTAACACCAGCGGCCCGAGCCCGTACTACACCGGTTTTGGCGTCACTCTCTGGATGATCGATCACAATTAATTTTGGCTTTTATTGCCTAATTTCGGGGGTCAAAAATTCGTTGATGAAAAAAATTTTTCTCCTGGTTACCATATCCGTCCTTGTGATAAATGAATCGCAGGCACAATTCACCCGCTACATTGTAAAGCTGAAAAATAAGGGAACAACTACTTTTACAATTACTAATCCTTCGGCCTATCTCTCAGCTCGTGCTATCAGCAGAAGAACAAAATATAATATAGCTATCGACAGCACCGATCTTCCCGTTCCATCTTCCTATATCACGCAAATAAAAAATGTATCGAACGTTACGATCCTGAATGTTTCGAAGTGGTTGAATGCAGTCGATATACAAACCTCCGACCCGATTGCAATTACAGCCATTAATGCGTTGCCTTTTGTACAAAGCACCTCCGCATTAGCTGCAAAGACCAGCCATAGCCGCTGGAGTAAATACAATGATGAAGAACCGGATTTTGATGTCGAGCCGGCCGGAAGAATTAGGGGAACAAAAGGAGATTTTTTTAACTACGGAACGTCCTCTTATAACGAAATTCATTTACATAAAGGCGAGTTCCTTCATAACATCGGTTTGCGCGGACAGGGAATGCAGATCGCTATGCTCGACGGCGGTTTTTTTAATTATACTACACTAAAAGCTTTTGACAGCGCCAATCTGAATGGACAAATACTAAGTACCTGGGATTTTGTGAATCGTGAAGCCAGTGTCGTAGAAGACAATTCGCACGGCATGATGTGTCTTTCGACAATTGCAGCAAATGTTCCCGGTCAATTTACCGGCAAAGCTCCTAAAGCCAGTTTTCATTTATTCAGAACAGAGGACGTAGCTACAGAATACCCGATTGAAGAATTCAATTGGGTATGCGGAGCTGAAAGAGCAGATAGTGCGGGTTCGGATGTTATCAGCTCTTCGTTAGGGTACAATACTTTTGATAATCCCACATTCGATCATACCTACAGCCAGATGAATGGCAATACAACCATGAGTACGATCGGCGCAGACCTGGCTGCTAAAAAAGGTATTTTAACTTTCCTTGCGGCAGGCAATGAAGGAACAAATAGCTGGCATTATCTCATTGCTCCTTCGGATGGCGATAGCGTGGTAGCTGTTGGTGCTGTGAACACTTCAGGTACTGTTGGTTCTTTTTCCAGCTATGGACCGTCTGCAGATGGCCGTATTAAACCAGATGTATCTTCTGTTGGCGTAAGCGCCTTGGTACAGGCAACTAATAATACAATAGGCACTTCAAACGGGACATCTTTTGCATGTCCGAATATGGCTGGTCTTGGAACCTGTCTTTGGCAGGGTTTCCCGGAATTTAATAATATGCGGATCGTTCGTGCTATGAAAGAAGCCGGAAGTATTTTCAATACACCGAATGACAGGATCGGCTATGGGATTCCTGATATGAAAGCTGCATTTGCAAGTCTGTTAGTGGAATATGCTACTTCCAATGCAACAATAAATACATGTACTGTAACACTTAACTGGAACAGCAAGGACGTTTCAGCCATGAAATACCAGGTAGAAAGAAAAGCTCCGGGAGATCTTAACTATACAAAGATCGCAGACGTGGATCCGCAAGCCGGAAATATTTTGGCCAATCACAGCTACCAATTCAGTAACACATTAATTAATGTATCTGCCGGAACAATTTCATACCGCATACGCCAGGTCATTGATACCACTACTGCTACTTTTACTGGTGTTTACATTGACACCGCAAATGTTGCGCTGACTTCCGCGTGTGTTGATCCCACACCTGGTGGAAATATATTTAAAGTAGTTCCCTCCCTGGCCAATGGCAATACATCACTGATCGTTCAAACCAATGACGCTATTTCAATCATGTCCATAGCGATCCATGATATGAAGGGAAGATTAGTGATGCGTTTGAACAAATCAAAAGCAGCCGGCAAAGCAACCATTGAGCTACCGGTTAATATACTGGCAAAAGGAAAATATATTGTTACTATCTACGACAATCAGAAGGCGATAGGCACGGCAGAATTCCTAAGGCTATAAAGATTTCTTCAGCAGGGCAACAAACATGGTATCCGCTTTTTTATCATAGCCATTCAAAACTTCCATATTGATCAATTGAAAATGAAAATTTTGTTTTATAAAATCAACGATCTCTTCATTTTCTTTTCTAAAAACCGAACAGGTGATATAGAGCAAATAGCCCCCGGGTTTGAGACATGGAATTACATTTGAAATAATTTTCTTTTGAAGATGACTGAATTGTCCGATGGTCTCATGACCGAAAAAAGAAAGTTGTTCCGGCGTTCGGCCCCAGGTTCCACTGCCTGTGCAGGGAGCATCGCAGATAATAAGTTCGAAGTTTGAAGGTAAGTGGTGAATGGTGAGTGGTGAGCGGGTCAAATCAGCAACCATACTCTTAAACCCGGCTATTCCAGCTTCCCGGAATCTTTTTTTAAGATTGATTAAAATAGATTCCCTTACATCGGAAACGGTAAGATCAATATTTGAATAAAGATCATAGAGCATTATTGATTTGCCACCACTGCCGGCGCAACAGTCCCATGCAGTGATCTCAGATTTTAGATTTGCGATTGCAGATTTTAAGAGATCTCCTGTTTTTTGAGAATTATAGTCTTGTACAGAAGCCTCTTTATCTAATTCAATTACTTTATCAATTTTCGAAGCATTTAGTAAAGCAAGACAGGTATCAGAAATAATTTCAAATTTTATCCCGGCATCATTCAATTTACCCTTCACCGCGTCTTCTTTACCTGGTCGCAAACGAAGAAAAAGATCGGGTTGCATGAAAAATGATTGACAAAATTTTTCATGATCAATATCCGGGCTCAATTCTTCCTGCCACGGGAATACATCGGGAAGTGAAAATTGAAAATTGAAAATTGAAAGTTTTTCTCTTAGGCTACCTGTTGCATTTGTGTTCCACTCCTGCTTTAGTTCATTCAACATTTCGTTTGAGCTAACTGAACAAAGAAACAAGCCAACCAACAATCTTTCTTCAACAGGCAACTCCTTTGCTGCTTTGCCCAACCGAAAATAACAATAGCATAAATGACTGATCTGTTTCCTGTCCCTTGAACCATACTTCTTATTTTCGGAAAAATATTTTTTCAGAAATGAGGCGAAAGGCTCGTCGCCTTTGTATTTTTTTAAAATTTCTTTCGCGGAATTAATATAAGAATGATAGCGGCTCATCATGCAAGATTAAAACAAAAAAAAGCCGGCAGATGCCTGGCTTTTAAAATCTGATTTATCAATACGATCATAATTCCAGTAAAGTCTTTACCGGATCCTTACCTATCAATAGCTGATCAGGATTTTCCAGCAGTTCTTTTACTCTCACCAAAAAACTTACCGACTCTCGTCCATCAATGATTCGATGGTCATAGCTTAACGCCAGATACATCATCGGTTTAATGACGACCTGTCCATTTGCTGCAACAGGTCGTTCCTCAATTTTATGCATCCCCAGGATGGCGCTTTGCGGCAGGTTAATAATCGGCGTACTCATCAACGAACCAAATACACCACCATTGGTAATAGTAAATGTTCCGCCAGTCAATTCTTCCATAGTAAGCTTGTTATCCCTTGCTTTAGTTGCCAGTTCGATCACTTTCTTTTCAATTTCCGCCATACCAAGACTTTCTACATTGCGGATAACGGGAACTGTCAATCCGCGTGGTGTGCTTACGGCAATGCTGATATCGGCATAGTCATGATAAATTAATTGGTCGCTGTCAATGTAGGCATTAACCGAAGGCCATTCAGCTAATGCAATGGAACAGGCTTTTGCAAAAAAACTCATGAAGCCAAGACCTACACCATGTATCTCTTTGAATTTTTCCTTGTACTTACTTCTTATCGCCATAATATTGCTCATGTCCACTTCATTGAAAGTGGTAAGCATGGCAGTCGTATTCTTCGACTTCAACTAATCTTCTTGAAATTGTCTTACGAAGATTACTCATTTTTTCCGTACGAACATTACGGCTGAATAATTCTACGCCGTCAAAAGTTTTCTTACCCGGATTTGCCAATGCCGCAAGCACATCATCTTTCAATATCTTGCCCTGGTAGCCCGATGGCTTTACCGATTTCGGATCAATTTTTTTATCAGCAATGATCGCGGAAGCAACCGGCGACGCTTTTCTTTCTTTTGTATCCTCCGCTTCCCCGGGCTCAATGACCACTGGATGTTTAAGCCCTTCTATTGTTTCCGTTTCTTTTTTTGACGAAGTCTTTTTCTCTTCAGTTTTTTCTTTAGCTTTTGGTACTCCATTTTCTGATTTCTTATTTTCTGTTTCTGCCTTCGCCGGTTTCGCTGCTGTTTCATCAATAGATGCCAGCAGGTCTCCGATCTTCAAAGTGTCGCCCTCATTGGCGGAAGTTTTTAAGATGCCTGCTTTTTCAGCATTTACCTCAAAGGTTGCTTTTTCACTTTCCAATTCTGCAATTACCTCATCCCTGTCCACATAGTCGCCATCTTTTTTCAGCCATTGCAGCAGCGTTACCTCGCTGATGGATTCACCTACTGTCGGAACTTTTATATCTGTCATATCGCTAATGGGTGTTATATACTAAAAACTGTTTCAATGATCTCGGCTTGTTCCTGCGCATGTACTTTTGAAAACCCCGTGGCCGTGGATGCAGATGGTTGCCGACTGATCACTCCATAGTTAATGCCTTTAAAGTTGGTTTGCAAAAATGAAGCGGCGCCCATATTCTGTGGCTCTTCCTGCACCCAGAACCAGGTGGCCTTGCTGTACTTCGCATGCAGTTCTTCCAACTGTTTGGCGGGGAATGGATACAATTGCTCAATGCGTATAAGAGCAACATCCTTCCGGTTTTCTTTTTGCTGGCGTTCAGCCAGGTCAAAATAAATTTTGCCGCTGCAGAAAAAAACTTTTTTCACTTTGGCCGCATCGGCAAAGGGATCATCAATCACCTCCTTGAAACTTCCGTTGGTGAAATCATCCATCGCAGAATAACTGCCGGGAAGCCGAAGATTAGCTTTTGGTGAAAAATTTATCAACGGTTTGCGAAACGGCCATGTTAGTTGCCTGCGCAATGCATGGAATAAATTAGCAGAAGTAGTGATATTGGTTATTACCATATTCAACTCAGCACACATTTGAAGGAAACGCTCAGGTCTTGCATTGCTATGCTCGGGTCCTTGTCCCTCATATCCATGCGGCAGCAACAAAACAACGCCATTCATACGATTCCATTTTTGCTCACCGGCAGCAATGAATTGATCGATCATGATCTGTCCTCCATTGCCAAAATCACCAAACTGTGCCTCCCATAAAACCAGCGCATTAGGATTAGCCATTGCATAGCCATACTCAAATCCAAGTACGCCATATTCGCTAAGCAAAGAATTATAGATCCTGAATTCTCCTTTAGCCCCGGGAATATTGCTTAGCCTGTTATATGGCCTGTCATTATTCTCATCACGTAATACAGCATGACGATGAGAAAAAGTACCGCGACGAACATCCTGCCCGCTCATTCTAACGTCTTTTCCATCGAACAGCAAGCTCCCATAAGCCAATAATTCACCGGTTGCCCAGTCAATCTTTTTCTCTGTCTCAAATAATTTTATTTTATCCTGTAATATCTTTTCCACTTTCCTTAATGGCTTGAAATCTTCCGGCCATTTCATCAATGCACTAAATATTGTATCGAAATTATCCTTGCTGATCGCCGTCACAGGTGAAACATCGAAATCGTCAGCGCTGGCATGACGCAGGCTTTTCCACCAAAGTTCAGGTTGCTGATAATGATACGGCAGCGGATGTTGTTTTACTTCATCCAATCTCTCCTGCAGATCTTCCCAGAATTTCTTTTCCATTTCTTTGGCGAGTTCCCGAGCATCAGCTTCCCCATTTTCCAACAAATATTTTACATACACTTCTCTTGGGTTAGGATGCTTATCAATCAACGCATACAGATGCGGCTGTGTAAACTTCGGATCATCGCCTTCGTTATGTCCATGCCTGCGATAACAAACCATATCAATGAATACATCTGAATTAAATTCCTGCCGGTACCGTGTCGCAATTTCTGCGCATTTCACTACCGCTTCAGGATCATCCCCATTGCAATGCAACACGGGAGCCTGAACAGCAGCGGCCAGTGAAGTACAATAATCAGAACTTCTTGCGTCATCAAAATCCGTTGTAAAACCGATCTGGTTATTGATAACAAAATGAATGGTGCCGCCTGTATAGTACCCATCAAGATTGCACATCTGCAGCACTTCATATACGATACCCTGGCCCGCTATTGAAGCGTCACCATGTATCAGTATCGGGAGGATCATATCGTACTCACTGTGATACATAACATCAGCCTTGGCTCTTGCAAAACCAACAACCACCGGATCTACGGCTTCAAGATGAGATGGGTTGGGCATCAGTTTCAGATGTATTGTTTTATCATTCACTGTTTGCAGTTCACTTCCATATCCCAGGTGATACTTCACATCGCCACTGCCCATTGTCTGGTCCACCTTGGCTGTGCCTTCAAATTCACTGAATATTTGCTCATAGGTTTTTCCCATGATGTTAGCGAGGATATTCAGCCTTCCGCGGTGAGCCATACCGATCACCACTTCCTGCACCTCATGATCTGCGGCCGTATTTATGATCGCATCCAATGCGGCAATGGTCGTTTCGCCACCTTCCAATGAAAATCTTTTTTGTCCAACATATTTTGTGTGAAGAAATTTTTCAAACATCACACCCTGGTTCAGTTTTTCCAGTATCCTTTTCTTTTTTTCCAATGGGATGGGATTTGAAAACTTATTTTCCATTTCCCGGGTAAGCCAGTTTACTTTTTCCTGGTTGCTGATATATTTGAATTCAATACCTATGTGATCAGCATAAACTTTATCCAAACGGGCTTTTATATTTTTCAAAGTAGCAGGGCCGATACCAATTCTCTCACCTACCTGGAATACCTTATCAAGATCATCCTCCGTAAGATTAAAAAAAGAAAGATTCAGGTTGGCATCGCGGTCCTTTCTTTCGCGGATAGGATTTGTTTTGGCTATCAGGTGACCTTTGTTGCGATAACCAAGTATCATACGGTATGCGCCAAGTTCTTTTTCCCAATCAATATCGCCGGTTGTCAGCGAAGATGAAATTGTTGTCGCCTTTGCCACTCCGTTGGTACTGACCTTACCATTGTCAATCGCAAAATCAAAGCCCTCAAAAAATTTTTTTAATTCCGGGTCAACGCTATTCGGGTCTTTCAAAAAATCCCGGTACAGGTTTTCAATAAATTCCGGGTGTGAATTGGTGATATAGGAAAAATCCTTCATTATACCTTATTTGAAAATGAGCATCGCAGGACTGCAAATATCGGTTTTTAAAATGTTATTCTGAACGGGGCGCTATCGGTTTGGGCAAAAACATCACAATGAAATTACTTAACAGTGCATAGGCTGTGAAATAATAAAAACCCGGCTGTAGAATTGCGTTAGTGTAATCCATAGCACGTGCAGCAAGAAAGCTGACCAGGATACTGATGGCAAATACATCTGCCATTGCCCATTTGCTGATAGCTTTAACAAATCTCCGCAGGGCTCTCGCTTTTTCAGCGGGCAGCAATAATACCCGGAAGATGAAATAAGTTTTGATCAATGGCACGGCGATCCCAAACAAAGCGATGAGTATAAAAGGGAAATAATTATGTGTATCCCATAAGTTCCTTAGGGTTCCAAATACGCTGCGGGTTTCGTTCATGACCTCGATCTTTCCAATAGCCTGGATCCCCGTCATGATACTGATCCTGATCGTAAGCAGATCAAGCCACCAGCCCAGGCCAAGTAGCACCAACGAAGCAAAATGGAGCGGGAGTAATAACCGTCGGGACATGGGTTTTTTAGTTGAAAATAAGGAATCTGTAACGATAGCCTTCAACCTGCAAAATGAATAAAAATCTTCCAAAAAAATTCAATTCGCTGGCTGGTTTCCCTTACCTTTGCCGTCCTTAAAACAAAGATCAATGGCTAATCATAGCGCAACAAAGAAAGATGTACGGCAGGCTGCCAAACGCCGTGAAAGAAACAAATATTATGGAAAAACGACCCGCAATGCGATCCGTGAGTTGAGAACTGAAAAGGGTAAAGAGATGGGCGATAAAATGCCCGGGGTGGCCAGCATGATCGATAAACTGGCAAAGCGCGGTATTATTCATAAAAATAAAGCTGCCAACCTGAAGAGTAAGTTGGCGAAAAAAGCTAATAGCCTGAAATAAGTATTTTGCTTTATAAGAAGACAAAAGCATTCCACCATGGGGTGCTTTTTTTATTTTTGCTATTCAATTCAGCATCATGAGGAAATTTTTTTTATTTCTTTCAGTATTAGTTTCAATTTCTCTTTTTTCCCAAAATATTTCCACAAAATTTGAATTATCAAAAGGCACACAAACCCCCACCTATTTTGAGATCATTGACTGGTGGAAAAAATTAGATGAAAGTTCAGGAAAGGTAAAAATGCTGACGATGGGAATGACCGATGCTGGTTATCCGCTTCACCTTATTGTCGTTTCGAACCACGGTGACTATAATTTTGATAATATCCACAGGAATAATAAACGGGTTATTCTTATAAATAATGGCATCCACCCGGGAGAGCCAGATGGGATTGATGCGACTATGTTGCTCGTTAGAGATATCATTATAAATAAAGTAAAGCTTCCTGATAATATTGTGCTTGCTATAATACCCGTCTACAATATCGGTGGCTGTCTGAATCGCAGCGCTGATTACAGGGTTGATCAGAATGGTCCGGAAGAATTTGGTTTCAGAGGCAATGGACAAAACCTTGACCTCAATCGTGATTTTATTAAAAGCGACTCTAAGAATGCAAGATCATTTGCGGAAATATTTCATATGATCGATCCGGATGTTTTCCTGGATAATCATGTAAGTGATGGCGCGGATTACCAGCATGTGATGACGCTGATTTCTTCACAGCACAACAAACTTGGCGGAGTGATGGGTGAATTCATGTATGAAAAGTTTGAACCGGACTTGTATGCTTCCATGAAAGAAAAGGGATATGATCTTATTCCTTATGTAAATGCCTTCGGCGACTCGCCGGATAGTGGTTGGCCGGAATTTATAGAAAGTCCCAGGTATAGCAGTGGGTATGCTGCTCTATGGCATACTTTTTCATTTATTGCTGAAACACACATGTTGAAACCTTATGAACAAAGAGTAAGATCAACTTATTCATTGATGCAATCTTTCATTGAGTTTACTTCAAAGAATAGTGAGCAGATAAAAAATCTGCGTGATCAGACCAAACAGTCAGTAAAGACACAAATTGAATTTCCATTAGCCTGGACTCTTGACCGTTCAAAATCTTCTCCGAGGACTTATAAAGGTTATAAGGCGGGTCGCAAACCAAGCGAAGTTTCCGGGTTGCAACGATTATATTATGACAGGAACCAACCTTATGAAAAAGAAATCCCCTTCTACAATTTTTATAACCCAGCCAATTTTATTCAAAAGCCCAAGGCTTATATCATTCCCCAAGGCTGGTGGACAGTGACCGATCTGCTGAAAGTAAATAAAGTGCAGATGACGCAACTAAAAAATGATACAACGATTGAGGTGGAAGTTTACAGAATTGACGATTACAAATCTTCACCCCGGCCTTTTGAGATGCACCATATAAACTACGATATAAAGACGAGCACGTCAATTCAAAAATTAAAATTCAAAAAGGGAGATTACTATATCCCGATGAACCAGGTGGCCAATCGTTTTTTAATGGAAACTTTAGAACCGCAGGCAGAAGATTCTTATTTCGCCTGGAATTTCTTCGATGCCATATTGGGGCAGAAAGAAGGCTATTCAGCGTATGCTTTTGAAGATATAGCCGCCGACTATTTAAAAACAAATCCCGATCTCAGATCAAAGTTGGAGCAAAGAAGAACTACAGATACAACATTTGCAAAAAGCGGAAGGGCACAATTGAATTTTGTTTTTGAGGGCTCGCCTTATTTTGAGCCGGCTTATTTGCGATACCCTGTTTATAGAGTTTTGAGCAAATGATCAGGCAGTTTCCTGCAGCAGTTCATGTTCTATCTTGACTTCCCCTTCGGTGCTAACAAGATCTGCCTTATCAATTTTTTTGAATATATATCTGCCCAGCATAAGACTTGTAAACAAAACGACAATACTCAGATAGCCAAGCCATTCATATCGCTGTATTCGCCCTGCCTTATCCTTTAATACAATCAGGCCTGCAGCGATGGAGGCAATACTGGTCCCAAGTTGCTGCACACATCCGTTGAAACTCATAAAGCTTCCTCTTTGTTCAGGTTTTACCACTTCGCTGATCATTGCCTGTGCCGTAACAGCCCTGCCGGTAGAAAAAACAAACCATATCGCGAAAAAAACAAGTACAACAGAGAAAGGAACGGTCGGCATTCGGGTGATCAATAATACCATAAACAGTGAAAGAAAAACTGATAAAGAAAATACAGGAAGCTTTCCTTTTCTGTCAGCGATGCGGCCGAGAAACATAGCAGCTATGAAGGAAGCACAGCCACCTACAAGATAGATCATCGGTGTAAGATCTTTTGAAAACCCTTTATTGAATTCCATATAAGGATTAATAAAAGGGATGATCATAAAATGACCCATCATCAGTAAACAGGAAAAAATCAATGCAGAGCGTTGCGCCGGATTATTCAGAATTTTTTTCAGGATATCTATTGGGGGATCTTTTCGCTTTTCCACTGCAATGTGTTTATCCATTGCCGGGATAAACTTTATCATAAGCGGAACAAGTATAATACCCAAACCACCCACCAGCAAAAAAGGAATATGCCAGTCCTTATTAAATATGTTAGTCAGATAAAGTGAGAAAGGAACGCCTAATATCGAAGCCACAGCAAATGCGCTCATGACCGATCCCATGGCAACTCCTCTCCTTTCGTAGGAAAAAATATCTGCAACGATGGATAATACCTGTGCACCGATGATACCTCCAAAAAGTCCCGCCAATATCCTTGAGGCTAATAATAAATGGTAGGTTGGCGCAAAACCACAGGCAATAGTTCCCAGGAGAAATCCAATGAAAGCGAATACTAATATTTTTTTTCTATCGAACCTGTCTGCAACAAAGGCAGCTACAAAACCTGACACTGCCGCGCTGATGGAATAAGCGCTGACCAAAAAACTGAATTGTTGCGGCGAAATATCAAAATACGGCATCAGGTAATTACCCAATGGCATCATGATCATGAAATCGAGAATATGAGTAAAATTTAAACCGGCCAGCAGGAATAAAACGATCCGTTCTTTTTTTGTCATAATATAAAGGATGCGCAAAGTTCGTGATTCGGTAATGCAAAACAAATCCGTTTAACCGGTGTTTTCTGTCGTTCGCCGGAATTTCTGCGCCAGATATAATTATCTTTAACCAACAAACTAACGATCATGAACAGAAAAGACTTTATCAAAAACACTTCGCTTGCCACTGCCGGTATCACCATTCTTAATTTTCCGGTATTGGGGAAAATGGCGCCGTCCAATAAAGTAGTTGTGGCCGTGATGGGAGTCAATGGACGTGGAGCCTATCTCGCCGAATGTTTTTCACAGCTCACAAATGTTGAAGTGGCTTATATCTGCGATGTGGAAGATGGAGCTATTGCCAACGGCATGAAACCATTTGCCAATGCGGCAAGAAAGCCAATGGTAATAAAAGATATCAGGGAGTTGGTCAATAAAAAAGATTTTGATGCATTGATCATTGCAGCTCCGGATCACTGGCATGCGCCGGCAGCTATATTAGGCGTCACGCATGGTAAACATGTCTATGTAGAGAAACCTTGCGGACATAATCCTTATGAAGGCGAATTATTGATACAAGCGATGAAGAAATATCCGAACCACTTGATACAAATGGGAAATCAGCGTCGTTCTATGCCCAATATGATCGAAGCGGCTAAATTGATAAAAGAAGGAATAATCGGTAATGCCTATTTCGGGAAAAGCTGGTATGCAAACAACCGAAAGTCTATCGGCTTTGGAAAAAAAGTTCCCGTCCCTTCCACTCTCAATTTTGAATTATGGCAAGGCCCCGCGCCAAGAAGAGATTACCTGGATAATTTAGTTCACTACAACTGGCATTGGTTCTGGAATTGGGGTACATCTGAAACTTGTAACAACGCCACGCATGAATTGGATATGTGCCGCTGGTGTCTTGGTGTTGATTTTCCAACCAAAGTAACTTCTGCCGGTGGACGCTACGCTTTCAAAGATGATTGGGAAACGCCGGACACACAGGTAGCCACTTTCGAATTCGGCAATAACGCAAGCATCACGTGGGAAGGAAGAAGCTGCAATAAATTTTATGTAGAAGGCGCCAGCCGCGGATTTATTATTTATGGCGAAAATGGCTCTATGATCAATAAAGGAAATGATGACTACGCAATCTACGACGCGGATAATAAACTCGTAAAAGAAGTAAAAACAAGTGCGAGCAATGACGGCACCAACACCATCAGCGCTACCGGCAATTTAGATTTTTTTCATTTCAATAACTTTGTTGATAGCATTCGTGGCGAGTCGAAGATCAATTCACCGATTGATGAGGGACACAAATCTGTTCTGCTTTGCCATCTTGCCAACATTGCTCAGCGAACGGGCAGAACATTGCATTGCGACCCGAAGAATGGATATATACTGGATGACTCCGGCGCTATGAAATTCTGGAAGAGAGAATATGAAAAAGGCTGGGCTCCGAAGTTGTAGTCCAGAGATCAGATATGCTGAATGAAGCAAGGGAATAAAGATTATTGGCCCAACTGCATTGCTACTATCAGCTTCGTTGCGTCGCACACTTGTACTCCAGGAATTCTGTTGAGCAGCTCTGAAGCGTAAGCAGAAATTGTGAATTCAATACATGAAAAGAAATAATAACGAAATAAATATTTTTATTACAAGAGAAATTCCATCCACAGGGATTGATTTGTTGAAACATCAAGGGTTCAACATTTCAATGTGGCCGCATGACCGGCCAATACCTCCGGAAGAATTAATAAAAGAAGGAAAGAAAGTCAATGCAGTACTTTGTATCAGTACAGATAAGATTGATAAAACTTTTCTGAATGAATGTAAGCATCTTGATATCATTTCCCAGTTTGCCGCCGGGTATGACAACATTAATGTGGATGAAGCAACCAAACTTGGAATACCATTAGGATATGCACCCGGCGCTATGAGTGATGCAACGGCTGATATAGCATTTGGATTAATGATAGCCGTGTCACGAAAATTTTTTTATATGCATAAAACGATTGCCAAAGGTGAGTGGACACATTTCCGTCCGATGGCTAATCTTGGATTTGAGCTAAAGAATAAAACACTGGGGATATTTGGATTGGGAAAGATCGGGATGGAAATGGCGAAGCGATGTAAAGGAGCCTATAATATGAATATCATTTACACCAGCAGAAAACCAAAGGAAGAAGCAGAAAACATTTTGGGAGCAAAAAGAGTAAGCTTTGATGAATTATTACAAGAAAGTGATGTGCTGTCTGCTCATTGCAGTTTAAATCCTGAAACAAAAGGAGTATTTAATCAATCTGCTTTTTCAAAAATGAAACCGACTGCGATCTTCATTAATACAACAAGAGGACCCGTACATAATGAAGAAGACCTGGTCGCAGCGTTAAATGCAAAAACAATCTGGGGCGCAGGACTCGATGTCACCAATCCCGAGCCAATGAAACCGGGTAGCCCGCTATTGCAAATGGAAAATGTGGCTGTGCTTCCGCATATTGGTTCGGCTACTATTGAAGCACGAAGTGAAATGTCGAGGATGGCAGCGGTAAATATTGTTGAGTTTTATGGGGGGAATAAAATACCGAATATTATAAACCCCGAGGTGTTGAATTATTGATACATGAAAAGCTGCATTATGGTATTGAATGAGTCTGAATGACGCCGAGTCGGCAAAAAACTTTTTGATTGCAAATGCTGCCGGCCAGACTCGGCTGAAAAGTAGTCAGTATAGAGGCTCGTGGCCGAATGAAAGTAAAAACTAAGCACATGAAAATTGCAATTTGGTTCATTATACTACCACTATTTTATTCAAATACCAGTTTTAAGCATAATGAATCCAAAGCTGACATTAGGGAAATATTGACAATAGACAATAGTAGTTATTGGAAGAAAGTAAGTGCGATAGATTTTGTGGATACGCTAATCTCTTATGGGGGTAATTATATATTTAGGATTGAAGTGTATCCACCTAAACGCTGGTATGATGAAAAATGTATAAGTAAGCTGGAAAGGCTTCGTAATGACAGTGTTTATAGTGCATCTGTAATTACTCCTTCTGCTGAAGAATGGGGTGAGTTATTCTGCGGGTTGACAACAATAAGCCAAGAGATAGATCTTTTAATTGAAGGTATTAAGAAAAAGAATTATCCTTTTCATCGAAGTTCTTCTTGTTTTTTTCATCCAAAGAAGTATTAGAAGCCGGCGTTCAAATCCTGCGTATGTCGTAAATCAATATGCTACAAAATCGCCTTTTGTTACTGTTCCTGTCCGGAGTCTCACAGCCCGGCTTTGTGCAGAGCGGACTCCGGGCTTTGCAAAATAATCCTTCATTGTATGGTATATCCCTACGAACAGGCATAGCGTAAAGGTATTGAATTGAAGCATTCGTTACAGAAGGCCCAATGTCCCCAGCCTACCCGCATAGCTTGGCGGGAGACATGGTCTGGAACGTTTCATAAAGGGATACTCGGGGAATGAAAAATGGCGGCGGTGAATATTGTTGAGTTTTATAAGGGAAATAAAATACCTAATATTATAAACCCTGAGGTGTTGAAGACCCAAAATCACATCAGAGGGAACGGTCGCCTTGCGTAATAAATATTATCCGCTACTTTGATCAATGCATCAGACTGAGTTGAATGCGTAACTCTTTCAACAGATTTTGCAGCAAAACAATAAATAATCTCGTGCACACCTGAAAAGTCAATGGTTTTAAAAATCACTGTACTATCATACACCTCGTCGTATCTCATCGAATAATGGACGATCACGGTTGATCCAAAGCCAGCCAATAATTTCCTGTCCTTCTTATTCCTCACCGATTTACTTTCGAATTCTTTTGATGGCTTGTCCCAGGTCAATTCTATCGCAAGTGCCGCGGCATCTTTGATACGATCCTTGTTTTTTAGAATATAACTTGTATAAGACCTGTCCTGCTTTTCTCTTTTACTTTGCGACACGACACAGGCGTTAAATATAACTACTATCAAAAGGATATAGATGCCAGTTCTCATCTGTGTCAGCTATTAAGAATTATTTCAACCTCCTAACCTTAATACTCCGAAAACTCACTTCATTTCCATGATCCTGTAAAAGGATATGGCCTTCTTTTGCTTCACCAAAATTTTTCCAGATAACATATTTACTGATGGCAACAAGATCGCGATAGGCCTGGGAACCTCGTTCATATTCCAGTACTTTGATGCCATTGAGATAATGCTCCACATGATTGTTGGGATAAACAATGATACGGCCTGTGTTCCATCCACCGGGTTGCCGGATAAAGCGTGATGTCTTTTCGGCTTTTATCATATCATATAAAGAAGCAAGTGTACGGTTGCCATCTCTTCCCAGTTTAGCATCAGGATGCAATGAATCATCCAGCAACTGATACTCCAACCCGATTGCAGAGCCCTGGTTTTTTTCATCCAATGTCACAAAATACTTAACGCCGCTGTTAGCGCCGGGAGTGAGTTTGAAATCAAATGAAAGATCAAAAGCACTGAATTCTTCTTTGGTCACGATATCGCCGCCGTTAGCAGCCTCCCTGCCTTCAGAAGACAATACTTTTAAAACCCCGTCCTTTATTTCCCATCCTTTATCGGGAAAATGATCTTTATAAGCGCCGACCCAGCCGTTGCTTGTCTTACCATCAAATAATAATTTCCATCCGGCACTTTTTTCAAATGCGGATAAATTATTAGGAATAGTATTGAACACATAAATATATTTCGGAAAAGGCAATGGGTTTTAATCCGGAAGTATTAATGCGAATGTTTTTCCACCAGATCCTTTTTCCCGCCATAGCCGGATCATTGATGGCATGTACCTGCAGGGCGATAAAACCTTTTTTATCCATCATATCCACAACATAGGCAGTTGGTATATCATTGACCCATGTTTTCAATTCGTTGCCGATACATTCGATCCTTACTTTATTAAATATCCCGTGCTTATAGGCATGCTGTGCAGAAGGATGCAGCGTCATCGGGTATAGCCAGTCCCGCCGCGCCTCGTCATATATTCCGCCGGTCCATTTTCTGGATGAGGGATCCAACTCATATTGGTAACCATATACTCTTCCTTTGCCATTATTCATATTGGGATCATAATGGCTGCGAAACTGGATGCCGGAATTGGAATTGGTATCTTCTATTTTCACTTCCAGTTCCAATACAAAATCGCCATACTCTTTTTCGGTGACCAGGAAAGTATTGGGAGAGTTAGGAACTGTCGTGCCCACAATAATTCCGTCTTCGATCTTATAGTCTGCATTGCCGGTAATTTTTTTCCAGCCATTCAGCGTTTTTCCGTCAAACAGGCTGGTCCATCCTGCATTATTGCTTTGACCATAAAAAATAAAAGGAGAAAAAAGAAAAACAATTACGGGAAGGGATGAATATCTCATGCTCAAATATTTTTCACAAATATCAAAATAAATTATTTGTCCTGCATTTCAACAATGCCCGCGATGTTTTCAGAAGTGCCTGTCTTGATTATTTGCTTCGTATTACTGTAAAAGAAATTGGCGGTCTGGTCGCCGGGGTGGTTTTCTACTACCAATTGAAACGCTTTATTTGCCTGGTCAAATGATTTGTTTAAATAATGATTTACACCCTCATTAAAATGAGAAAGGGTAGCCATCTTCTTCCGTAGTTCCTGTTCGGTATTCCCGCTGAAACATTCATGAATACTGGTTGGTTCTTTTTTTCCCTTCAACTGCACAAGCCCAAGATTGCGCAGATGAAAAAATGAACGATCGGCGATCTGCTGCAGGCTGCTTTCACTTACGATAATGTTTGCTTTATAATATTTACTAAGGCTTTCAAGACGTGAAGCTGTATTAACGGTATCTGAAATAGTAGTGGCATCCAAACGGTCCCGGTCCCCCGTAATGCCCATAATAAGTGGCCCTGTATGCATACCTATTCCAATCCTGATGGGAGATTGGTCATTGAATTTACGTTTCCTGTTGAATTCTTCCACTTCCTTTTGCATTTCAATCGCCGCCGATAATGCATCAGCAGCATTGCCGGGAAAGATCGCCATAATGGCATCGCCAAGATATTGATTGATGAATCCATGATGCTTGCGGATGATCGGTCCCATGTGTTCATTAAATGAACAAACAAAACTGAAATTCTCCTCCGGCGTCATCTTTTCAGACAGGGTAGTGTATTCGCGGATATCAGAAAAAAGCACCGTCACGATCTTTTCTACCTGGTCGCCAAGCTTCACATCAGTTATTACCTCGTGACCAAGAGAGCGTATGAATTCATACGGAACAAATCTATTTGTTGCTTCATAGACCAGGCGCATAGCTTCTTCCCGTTCCTTAGAGTCTCTTATATTTTTTTCATATAGCAAAGCGCTTTCAATGGCAGCGGAAGATTGAAGCGCCAGAGTCGTCAGTAATTTCAGATCAGCAGCGGTGTATTGGACAGGCTCATTACTGGCAAGAATGATCGCACCCATGATGCGGTGCTTTACTTTTAATGCAGAATAAATGACCGATTGTACCTGCGGCAGTACAATGCCGGCCTCCTTTAATATAGAAATATCGCCGATGATCTCCGATTGCCCGCTGAAAATTATTTTTAGCAGTACCGGCAGTTTACCATTTATTTTTTCTTCATCGAAAAACAATTCGCCGGTTGAAGCTGCTACCTGCAATTTTTTATTTTCGTCATCCCATAAAACAACTACACCATTATTGGATCTGATCACCCGGCTGGCTTCATCAAGTGTTATTTGCGAAATGGAAGCAGCATCTATTGTTTGCGCCAATTTTTCAGAAAAATCAAAGATCATATTCACTTCCTGGTATAAGTTCAATACTTCACTTCCTAATTTTTTTCGTCTCTGCCTCCTTTTGCAGTAAATGGGAAACGAGTCCTGCAATGACAATAGCTTTTTCGTCGCCTTTGACCCATCCAAGAATTTCCTCCTCAAGTTTGATGGAGTGCTGATAGGGCGTTGCCGTTTTTGCATTACCCAATAATAATTTCCCATCTGCGTCCTCGATACACACATCGGTCTTTCAATTGGTCGATCAGTGAGCAGCAGCAACGGATGATGCTTCACTTTTTGTCTCCCACGATATTTTTCAAACTTAGTTTGGCCATACTATTTATAAGGTCGAAAAGTGGATCAGCTATGAACAAGATAGAAATTCCTTATCAGGAGGGAAGGTTCAGCACTTCCCTTGCTTTTTTCAATATCATCTCAGGATCGAAAGGTTTGGTCATATACAATCTGCGCCTACTTCATGGCCTTTTTGCCTGTCAAGTTCCTGGCCTTTGGCGGTGAGTAGAACGATATATACTTTATCGAGAGCTAATTCTTTTTTTACACGGCGGCAGACTTCCATACCATTCATTTTAGGCATCATCACATCAAGAAAAACCAGTTGAGGATTTTCTTGCTTAATTATTTCCAATGCCTGTTCCCCGTTTTCAGCCGTTAAAAATTCCACATCCTCATCCTCCAGTTCTTCCAATGTTTGCTCGAGCAACATTCGAATGTGTGCTTCATCATCAACGATCAGGAGTTTTTGTTCCATGCTTGAAATTATTTTAAGATTTATCTGTTGTATTATTTATTGGTAAATAAGAAACAAAACATTTTCTAATCCCTTTTCAAAACGAAGGGATTGGACGACTTCCTGTTTGTCGGATAAAACGGAATTCAATATGATAATATCGGGTTGTGTCGAGATAGCTTTTTCCACTAATTCCTTACCATCTGATTCAACAACATGATATCCTTTTGTCTTCAGTACATCTGTCAATGAACGAACAGCCTCGCCGTCCTCATCCACCACCATGACTTTTTTCTTTGACTTTCCCTGCTCCAGTAAAGTGCCTACCTCGGCAAATAATTCTGTGGTGTTGATCGGTTTGGTCAAATACCTGTCCACGCCAATGCGGAATCCTCTTGCTTTGTCCTGCACAACCGATAAAACAATTATCGGAATATCCATTGTCTGCGGATCGTTCTTAAGAATAGCGGCCACATCAAAACCGTTCATTTCCGGCATCATCACATCAAGTATGACCAGGTCAGGTTTATTTTTCCGGATACATTCCAGCGCTTCTTTTCCATTGGTGGCCTCCTCTATTAAATATCCTGCATCACTTAGTTCCTGGTGCAGCAATGACCGTATAGAGTTATCATCGTCCACTACAAGGATGGTAGCATTCTTTCCATCTATTTTTAATTTTGAAAATGACATTTGTTCTTTTAATTGCTTTACCAGTTCATCCAGGTGAACTGGGTTGGTCTTAACTGCACCCGATTTAACAACAGGCAATGCAAACGAAAAAGTACTTCCTTTACCTACTTTACTTTCTACCCATATTCTGCCGCCATGATGTTCAACAATTTCTTTACAGATCGGTAATCCAAGACCGGTCCCTTTTGGTTTATCTGTTAATGTATCACCGCCTACCTGCTTGAACTGTTCGAACACAGCACCATAATCTTCGGTCGCAATGCCGATACCTGTATCGCTAATACTTACCATTACTTCATTCCCGGAGCTATGTAACCTGCAGGTAACAGAACCTTTATCTGTAAACTTCACAGAGTTAGAGATTAGATTTATGACCACCTGTATTAGCTTGTCACGATCACCAGAAATTTCCGGCACATCTGTTTCAATCTGTTTTATGAATTTCAGGTCTTTCTGGTCAAATAGAGAAGTTGTCGCCGCAATAGCCCTTTCTACTACTTCTGACATACTTATATTTTCCAGGCTCCACTCCATTTTGCCGGCTTCAATTTTTGCAAGATCCAGCACGTCATTAATTAAATGAGTAAGCCGCTCGCCTTCTGAGATCACTACTTTCAAATTTTCCGTGACCTGGTTAATAGTTTTGCCTGTCTTTGCATCTTTTTTATCAACGAGTGGGAATATTTTTTCTTCCAGTCTTTTGTTGATGATCTTGGCAAAACCAAGAACAGATGTCAATGGTGTTCTCAATTCATGACTTACTGTAGAAAGGAATGCGCTTTTTGCTTCGTTTGCTTTTTCGGCAGCATTGCTGGCCGCTTCGGCTTCCATTTTAGCCTGTTTTACTTCTTCAAAGAGCTGGGCGTTTCTTAATGCGACACCTACGGATGAAGCAATGGTAGATAACAGGCGCATGTCGTCTTCATTAAAACGATTTTCATGTTCGGTACTTTGTACACTGAGCACTCCTATGATTTCATCACCAACAGGTATGGGAACGCCCAGGTAAGATGCGGCGGGTATCCCGATCCGTTTTACACCAAGCTGCGCACGAAGTTCCTGCACATCTTTATTGATAAGAAGTGATTCGCCGGTAAGAATTATTTTGGATGTCAGACCTTCGCCCAGTGTTATTGGCGCCATATCATCACCAAATTGGTAAGGGAAGTCGATGACCTTGGTTTTGGGATTCACCAATGCGAGATAAACAATATTAGCATTGAAAAGATCCTTCAGCTTATCCCCAACCAATTTTACAAGATCATCCGGGTTCAATTGTGAGGCCAACGCTTTGCTGATACTGTTCACCGTACTTAATTCAGTGGCCCGTTGTTTTGCCTCAGACAAGAGATGAGTTGTTTCATCAAAAAGCCGCGCATTTTCAAGAGCTACACTCATACTATTTGTAAGAGTAGTCAGCAGGCGAAGATCTGATTCAGTGAATGCATTTTCCCGGTCAATATTTTGCAAGCTTACAGAACCTCGTACTACATCGCCGACGATCATGGGAACAAACATTGCAGATTTGGGTGGTTGTCCTTTACTTACTCCCGAGCCGCCATACTTCTTTGCGGTTTCAACATAGTTCTCATTGATAAGCAAAACCTGTTTTGAATTGATAAGTTGTTTATTAGCCCAGATAAGAGGACGGGGCTCACTGTAATATCGTTGACCTTTTTCTATTACAAAACGCCATTGTTCCGTTCCGGCTTCGTGATCAAAAGTTCTTATTAAAACTGTCTGCGTATCGAACAATTCACAAATACGATTGCCTACCAGGTCATAGATAGCCTGTATATTCATTTCGCGAACAAGACCCTCTTGCACGCTGTTAATGACAGCTAATTCACCGGTTCGTTGTTCAGTCTCTTTCAGCAGCCTGTTGGTCTCATCGAATAATCTTGCATTTTCAAGAGCTACACTCATGCTATTTGTAAGCGTGGTAAGCAACCTGAGATCTGATTCTGTAAATGCGTTCTCCCTGTCCACATTTTGTAAGCTGATGGAACCTTTTACTACGTCTCCAACCAACATAGGAACAAAAACTGCAGATTTGGGAGGTTGGCCCTTTGTAACACCCGAACCGCCATATTTTTTTGCTGTCTCCACATAGTCTTCCCTGATGTCAACTGGTTTTTGCGAAGTAATCAGTTGCCTGCTGGCCCACATAAATGGCTGTGGATTTACTTCCAGGCGAATGCCTTTTTCGATTGCATATTGAAAATGTTCGATCCCGGTCGCATGTTCGAATGTGCGAATGACCAATGTTTGAGTATCGGGAAATAAACTACAGAGGCGATCTCCAACCAGGTTGTAAATGGCGTGCATATCCAGTTCACGGGCCAAACCTTCCTGCACACTATTGATAACAGCTAATTCCGCCGTGCGTTGTTCTGTTTCTTTCAGCAAACGATTGGTTTCATCAAAAAGCCTTGCGTTTTCTAATGCAACGCTCATGCTGTTCGCCAATGTTTCGAGCAGCCGGATATCAGATTCATTAAATGCTTTTTCTTTATCAACATTCTGAATACTCACGTAGCCTTTGACATTGTTTCCGCTAAGAAGAGGGACGAACATCAGCGATCTGGGCATTTTGGTATCGCCGATTGCGACAATACCATATTCATTTTTCGCTTTTTCTTCAGTATCTATATAAAGAGTTTGCTTCTTATCAATAAGCATTTGACGCAAACTGCTGACTGGCCTGGGATCGAGCTTATATTTTTCTCCGTTTTCAAATACATAATTGAAATGTTCTATTTTGTTTGCAAGATCGAAACTGGCAATTATTACAGCATGCGTTTGAAAAAGATTCTGTACCCTCTCACCTACCAGGTCATAAATACCCTGCATGTCCAGTTCTTTTGCCAAACCTTCCTGCACACTATTGATCACGGCAAGTTCTGCAGTGCGTTGTTCAGTTTCTTTTAATAAGCGATTCGTTTCATCAAAGAGCCTGGCGTTTTCCAGCGCAACGCTCATGGTATTGGCCAAAGTTTCTAATAGCCTTATATGCGACTCAGTGAATGCATTTTCTCTGTCAATATTCTGAAGGGTAACATAACTGGTAATTTTATCCCCGATCATTAACGGAACAAACACCGCTGACTTTATCGGCTCCGTTCCTGGCACTACTTCAGTTCCAAACCATGCATATCCTTCTTCCTGTTTGTTGATCACAACTTTCTTTCGTGTTTGTATCATGTGAAGTCTCAACTTACCCAATGGTCGGGGGTCAGGATAAAACCGCTGCCCTTTTTCAACTATGTATTGGAATTTTTCTGTTTTTTCTTCATGGTTGAGAGTGGAAATGCCTACAACCTGCGCATCGAAAAGATGACGGATCCTTTCACCCACCATGGTATAAATGGCCTGCATGTCCAGCTCTTTTGCCAGGCCCTCCTGTACACTATTGATCACGGCAAGTTCGGCTGTTCGTTGCTCAGTTTCTTTTAGCAAGCGGTTGGTTTCGTCAAAGAGTCGCGCATTCTCCAATGCTACACTCATACTATTGGCCAGTGTTGTCAGCAGGTTCACATCAGACTCGGGAAAAGCATTTTCCTGGTCAAGGTTTTGTAAGCTGATGACACCGGTCACTTCGCCACTTGCGATCATTGGTACTAACAAAATTGATTTGGCGCCTTCGCCTACGATAACAGCCTGGTCATACTTTTGTCTTTGCTGTTCAAGTTCTTTATTGATCACGAGAAGTCTCGCGGTTTCAAAAACATGTTTTCTAAATCCTTTCAGGGGTCTTGCCCCCAATAAACTGCGATCGCCTTTTTCATACGCATAGCGATCTTCTATAAGGCCGGTTGATCTGTCGTAAGTCACAATATCAAAGACCTGGGCATTAAAGATCTCTCTCATTTTTTCTCCCAACAATTCGTAAATGCCTTGTATGTCTAATTCTTTTGCCAGTCCTTCCTGCACACTGTTGATCACCGAAAGTTCCGCCGTACGTTGTTCGGTTTCTTTTAGAAGGCGATTGGTTTCATGAAACAGAGATGCGCTTTCAAGTGCCACACTCATACTGTTGGCAAGTGTAGTGAGCAGGCTGACGTCAGAATCAGAAAATGCGTTTTCGTGGTCAAGGTTCTGCAAGCTGATAATTCCATTTACCTCGCCTCTTAACGTCAGTGGAACAAAAAGATTTGCTTTTGGTATTTCGCCGATAAGCACTGCATTATCATATTCCTGCATGTGCTTTTCCATGTCACCGTTAATAAGAAACACCTGGCGTGATTTGATCACATGCTTTCTGAAGCCATTGGGTTCTCGTGCGCCTAACAGAGTCCTATCACCTTTTTCATAAGCATACCTGTCTTCGATCAGGTTCTTCGTTTTATCGTATGTTACGATGTCAACTATCTGTGCATTGAAAATCTTGCGGATCTTTTCACCAACCAGGTCATAAATGGATTGCATATCCATCTGAGCCACGAGACCTTCCTGTACACTGTTGATGACTGCCAATTCGGAAGTGCGTTGCTCAGTCTCCTTCAGCAGGCGATTGGTTTCATCAAAGAGCCTCGCATTTTCCAGTGCAACACTCATACTGTTGGCCAACGTTTCCAACAAACGAACATCCGCTTCACTAAAAGCGTTTTCCTTATCTACATTTTGCAGGCTTACATAACTGGTAACTTTATTGCCGACTACCAGTGGAACGTATAAAATTGATTTGGGCATGTCTGTGCCGCTGACGACCTTGAGTCCAAAATCAGTAAAGGCTTGCTCAACATTATTATTGATCAGGATTTTTTGTTTTGTCATGATAAGCTGGTAACGAAGCTTATCATAAGGGCGGGCTTCGGGAAAATATCGTTCTCCCTTTTCAATCAGGTAATTGAATTTTTCTTTTCCGGTATCATGATCAAAGGTGGCGATAATAACTGCCTGCGCATCGAATACTTCGCGGATCTTGTTTCCAACCAGTTCATAAATAGCTTGCATATCCAGTTCACGGGCGAGGCCTTCCTGCACACTATTGATCACAGCCAGTTCCGCTGTGCGTTGTTCAGTCTCTTTTAACAGGCGGGTGGTTTCATCAAAGAGCCTTGCATTTTCCAAAGCCACGCTCATACTGTTAGCCAATGTTTCCAACAGGCGAACATCTGATTCACTGAATGCATTTTCAATTTGCATATTCTGCAAACTGATATAACTATTAACCTTGTCGCCGATGATAAGCGGTACAAACACTCCGGATTTGGTGGGATTAGTGCCGGGCAATGTTTTTAGTCCAAACCGGGCATACGCTTCTGCATAGTTTGAATTGATGACAATTTTCTGTCGTGTTACGATCAGGTGTTGTCTTAATTTATCGTACGGACGTGGAGGCAAATAAAACCTTTGGCCATCTTCAATAACATATTTAAAATGCTCAGTTGCCGTGTCATGATCGAACGTGACGATCATAACTGCCTGTGCATTGAATAATTTTCTGATCCTTTCACCCACCAAGTCATAAATAGCCTGCATATCCAGTTCTTTTGCCAAACCTTCCTGCACACTATTTATTACTCCGAGCTCAGCTTTTTGCTGCTCAGTTTCCTTCAACAAACGTGTCGTTTCATCAAAAAGCCTTGCATTTTCCAATGCTACACCCATACTATTCGCCAGTGTTTCCATCAACCGCACATCTGAATCACTGAAAGCATTTTCCTTATCAATATTCTGCAGGCTCATATAACCTGTCACCCTTTCACCGATCACTAACGGAACATACAAAGCAGATTTGGGCAACTCAGTTCCGGGGATCTTTTTCACACCGAATGCGCCAGCTACTTCTTCAAAATTTTTATTGATCAGAATTTTTTCTCTTGTAGCGATCAGGTGTTTCCGTAAAATATTCAGCGGTTTTGGTGCCGGATAATAACGTTCACCTTTTTCGATCAGGTAGTGAATATGTTCTGTTTCAGTTTTATGATCAAAAGTTGCAATGCCAACTGCCTGCGCATCAAAAAGGTCGCGGATACGGTTGCCAACAAGGTCATAGATACCTTGTATATCCATTTCTTTTGCCAGGGCTTCCTGGATACTGTTTATTACTGCCAGTTCCGCAGTGCGTTGTTCGGTTTCTTTCAGAAGGCGGGCATTTTCCAATGCCGTACTCATACTGTTAGCTAATGTTTCTAACAAACGAACATCGGATTCACTAAATGCATTTTCTTTATCTACATTCTGAAGGCTTACATAACTGGTGACTTTATCAGCGATGATGAGCGGAACGTACAAAGCTGATTTTGGAAATTCGGAACCGGGGAGTACTCTCATCCCGAATTGGCGGTAAGCATCTTCAAAATTTTCATTGATCAGTATCTTCTGTTTGGTATCAATAAGGCTTTGCCTTAATTTATCAAAAGGCCGTGGTTTCAGATGAAATCTTTCGCCCTTCTCAATGGCGTATCCAAAATGCTCCTCGCCTGTTTCATGATCGAAAGTGGCGATAATGACAGCCTGTGCATCAAAAGTATCCCGGATACGATCACCGACAAGATCATAAATAGCCTGCATGTCAACCTGCTTTACCAGGCTTTCCTGCACACTGTTGATCAGGGAAAGTTCTTCTGTCCGCTGATCCAAGCTGGGCAGTACGCTCCGCAAGCTTTTTTTCCAATTCTGCGACTCTGGATTCTTCGATAGTCATAGCGGCATAACAATTATTGAAAACAATGGAGGTTATTCAGTGGACCTGGACAAAAAGAATTTTCGATAAGATCGTAATGGAGTAGGGATTACAAAAAGCTATACCAGTAAATATAGCACAATCTTTAAAAACTGATGGGGTGATTTAAGAATAGAGACAATGTATCGTGCATAACGTAAAACAAAAATGCCTTCCAACATAGGTTGAAAGGCGTTTGATAAATATGGAAGCCAGGCGAACAAAGCGACTGAGTTTCGATAACGAAGCATATCGGATACCCGTAAGAACATAAAAAAAGCCCCGACAAATAAATGTCAGGGCTCAATAAATATGGCAGCTACCTACTCTCCCGCATTGTTGTGCAGTACCATCGGCCATGAGGGACTTAACTACTCTGTTCGGAATGGGAAGAGGTGAACACCCTCGGAAAAACCACCATAAAAAGATAAGCTGTGAGTTGCGAGTTAAGAGTTCCGAGTTATATATACTCGAAGCTCAAAGCTCATGGCTCGCGGCTACAATAATGTCATATTGGGTATGTTAGAGCGAATATCTAAATAAAAAAAATTAAAGCGTACGGGCAATTAGTACTACTCGGCTTTGGTGTCACCACCTTTACACCTGTAGCCTATCAACGTCATAGTCTTTGACGGCCCTTAAAAGTAAACTCATCTTGAGGAAGGTTTCACGCTTAGATGCTTTCAGCGTTTATCCTGTCCGTACATAGCTACTCAGCATTGCACCTGGCGGCACAACTGATACACCAGCGGTACGTACGACCCGGTCCTCTCGTACTAAGGTCATGTCCTCTCAATTTACTTGCGCCCACCACAGATAGGGACCGAACTGTCTTGCGACGTTCTGAACCCAGTTCACGTGCCACTTTAATCGGCGAACAGCCGAACCCTTGGGACCTTCTCCAGCCCCAGGATGTGACGAACCGACATCGAGGTGCCAAACCTCCCCGTCGATATGAGCTCTTGGGGGAGATCAGCCTGTTATCCCCGGAGTACCTTTTATCCTTTGAGCGACGGCCCTTCCACACAGAACCGCCGGATCACTTTAGCCGACTTTCGTCCCTGCTCGGCTTGTGTGCCTCACAGTCAAGCACCCTTTTACTAATGCGCTCTTCGTACGATTACCAACCGTACTGAGGGTACCTTTGCAAGCCTCCGTTACTCTTTAGGAGGCGACCACCCCAGTCAAACTACCCACCATGCACTGTTTCCCGCAAGGGATTAGATCCTAAATCAAAGAAGGTTGGTATTTCAACGACCGCTCCACCCTACCTGGCGGCAAAGCTTCAAAGCGTCCCAACTATTCTACACATCCGTAATTCAAAATCAATGCAAAGTTGTAGTGAAGGTTCACGGGGTCTTTCCGTCCCGTGGCGGGTAACCGGCATCTTCACCGATACTACAATTTCACCGGGCTCGTGGAGGAGACAGTGTTCAACTCATTAGACCATTCGTGCAGGTCGGAACTTACCCGACAAGGAATTTCGCTACCTTAGGACCGTTATAGTTACGGCCGCCGTTTACTGGGGCTTCAGTCAGGAGCTTTGCCTTGCGGCGAACACCCTTCCTTAACCTTCCAGCACCGGGCAGGTATCAGGCTCTATACGTCATCTTTCGATTTTGCAGGGCCCTGTGTTTTTGTTAAACAGTTGGTTGAACCATTTTACTGAGACCATCCGAAGATGGTACGCTTTATCCCGAAGTTACAGCGTCAATTTGCCTAGTTCCTTCTCCACGGCTCACCCGAGCGCCTTAGAATATTCATCCCGTCTACCTGTGTCGGTTTGCGGTACCGGCTGCTATACTCGCTTTTCTTGGAAGAGATTTTATGACTTCGCTTTGGCCGAAGCCTCTGCTCAACGTACACTTCCGTCCGTACGTAGCCACCACGTCTCTCCGTCCCTTTCATTGTATAGCAGGCGCAGGAATATTAACCTGCTTTCCATCGTCTGCCCCTTTCGGGTTTGACTAAGGACCGGGCTAACCCTGATCCGATTAACGTTGATCAGGAACCCTTAGACTTTCGGCGATGGAGTTTTTCACTCCATTTATCGTTACTTATGCCTACATTTTCTTTTGAAACCGCTCCAGCATACGTCACCGTACACCTTCGATGCTGTTTCAATGCTCCCCTACCGATCACCACCAAGGTGGGATCATAGAGCTTCGGTTAGTAGTTTGATGCCCGATTATTTTCCGTGCGGGACCTCTCGACCAGTGAGCTGTTACGCACTCTTTAAATGAATTGCTGCTTCCAAGCAAACATCCTGGCTGTTATAGAAGTCCTACTTCGTTTGATCAACTTAACTACTTATTAGGGACCTTAGCTGCTATTCTGGGTTATTTCCCTCTCGGCCACGAACCTTAGCGCCCGCAGCCTCACTCCCGGTAAATATCTGTTAGCATTCGGAGTTTGTCAGGGTTTGGTAGGCGGTGAAGCCCCCTAGCCCAATCAGTAGCTCTACCTCTAACAGACTTATAAACCGAGGCTGTTCCTAAAAACATTTCGGGGAGAACGAGCTATCTCTCAGTTTGATTGGCCTTTCACCCCTATCCACAGGTCATCCCAGAACTTTTCAACGTTAACGGGTTCGGTCCTCCATGACGTGTTACCGTCACTTCAACCTGCCCATGGATAGATCACAAAGTTTCGCGTCTGCCCCCACTGACTAAACGCCCTGTTTGGACTCGCTTTCGCTACGGCTCCGTTAATTTCGAACTTAACCTTGCCAGTGAGGAGCAACTCGTAGGCTCATTATGCAAAAGGCACGCCGTCAGTTACATTACTCCGAAGAGTAGTTTCACCTCCGACCGCTTGTAGGCGCACGGTTTCAGGTACTATTTCACTCCCTTGTTTAGGGTGCTTTTCACCTTTCCCTTACGGTACTGGTTCACTATCGGTGTCTGAGGAGTATTTAGCCTTACCAGATGGTGCTGGCAGATTCAGACAGGATTCCTCCGGTCCCGTCTTACTCAGGATACTGCTCGTCCTCATCAATTTTCGTCTACGGGGCTATCACCCTCTATGGCTCAACTTTCCAGAAGATTTTACTTGATGATGATTTCTAAATGCAGTCCTACAACCCTCCGGCGGCACGCCGCCGAAGTTTAGGCTATTCCCATTTCGCTCGCCACTACTCAGGGAATCACTATTGTTTTCTTTTCCTCTCCCTACTTAGATGTTTCAGTTCAGGAGGTTGGCTTCCGCCTTTCGGCGGATGCTATACCTTCAGTATAGCGGGTTGTCCCATTCGGAGATCCGGGAATATAATGCTCGTGTGCAGCTCCTCCCGGCTTATCGCAGCTTACCACGTCCTTCATCGCCTCTCAGACCCAAGGCATCCACCATGCGCCCTTAGTTGCTTTAAAAAAATTAGAAACTAGAATTTGTTATTCTTGTAGTTGTTACCCGACCACATTCTGTCAGACCAACCATAATAATGGTGTGATGTTTCAAAATTGTGATCGATAATTATTAGATATCCGTTCTAACAATCTTTCCCAATATGTCAAAGAGCTTTTCAATTTCAAATCGGCAATTACCAACTTGTGTTTGAAGTGCTGATGTTAAGATTTCGAATCTTCAGACCTTTAGTCAACATCATATTTTTAAGAACTTTTAAATCTAAAATCTGCAATCACAAATCTTAGATCCTTTGTGGAGGATATCGGAGTCGAACCGATGACCCTCTGCGTGCAAGGCAGATGCTCTAGCCAACTGAGCTAACCCCCCAAATATTTGGGCTGATAGCTATCAGCTAATAGCTATTAGCTTAATCAGTAGACCCGAGCAGATTTGAACTGCTGACCCCTACATTATCAGTGTAGTGCTCTAACCAGGCTGAGCTACGGATCTGTATTTGTAGCCCCCGTGTTATCGGGTTACTTTCTTAATTAAAAGAACTTTTGCAGATTGCATGATTGCATTCATAATTGAAAGTTGAGGGAAACAATAGCCAGTAAGTTGAGACAAGGCATGCCTTGTCTTTATAGCTCTAAAAAGGAGGTATTCCAGCCGCACCTTCCGATACGGCTACCTTGTTACGACTTAGCCCCAGTCACCAGTTTTACCCTAGGCGGCTCCTTACGGTTACCGACTTTAGGTACACCCGGCTTCCATGGCTTGACGGGCGGTGTGTGCAAGGTCCGGGAACGTATTCACCGTATCATTGCTGATATACGATTACTAGCGATTCCAGCTTCATGGAGTCGAGTTGCAGACTCCAATCTGAACTGAGAGGCGTTTTTTGGGATTAGCTTCACATCGCTGTGTTGCAGCCCTTTGTACGCCCCATTGTAGCACGTGTGTAGCCCTGGGCATAAAGGCCATGATGACTTGACATCATCCCCTCCTTCCTCACGTCTTACGACGGCAGTTTCACTAGAGTTCCCAGCGTTACCTGATGGCAACTAGTGATGGGGGTTGCGCTCGTTGCGGGACTTAACCCAACACCTCACGGCACGAGCTGACGACAGCCATGCAGCACCTTACTGGCAGTGTATTGCTACAAAGTGAGCTTTCACCCACGGTCTCCCAGCATTCTAGCCCAGGTAAGGTTCCTCGCGTATCATCGAATTAAACCACATGCTCCACCGCTTGTGCGGACCCCCGCCAATTCCTTTGAGTTTCAATCTTGCGATCGTACTTCCCAGGTGGGATACTTAATGCTTTCGCTCAGACACACACAGTGTATCGCGTATGTCGAGTATCCATAGTTTAGGGCGTGGACTACCAGGGTATCTAATCCTGTTTGATCCCCACGCTTTCGTGCCTGAGTGTCAATATTCGTGTAGCCAGCTGCCTTCGCAATTGGTGTTCTATGTCATATCTAAGCATTTCACCGCTACATGACATATTCCGCTGACCTCCACGATATTCAAGACTACCAGTATCCACGGCAGTTTCTGAGTTAAGCTCAGAGATTTCACCACGGACTTGGCAATCCACCTACGCACCCTTTAAACCCAGTGAATCCGGATAACGCTTGCACCCTCCGTATTACCGCGGCTGCTGGCACGGAGTTAGCCGGTGCTTATTCATCTGGTACCGTCAGTCGGTCTAGAAAAACCTTTTTTCTTCCCAGATAAAAGAAGTTTACAATCCAGAGGACCTTCATCCTCCACGCGGCATGGCTGGTTCAGACTTGCGTCCATTGACCAATATTCCTTACTGCTGCCTCCCGTAGGAGTCGGGCCCGTGTCTCAGTGCCCGTGTGACTGGTCGTGCTCTCACACCAGTTACTGATCGTAGGCTTGGTGGGCCGTTACCCCGCCAACTACCTAATCAGGCGCACACCCATCATTAAGCGCATTGCTGCTATAATAATAAAAAGATGCCTTTTCATTATATTACGGGGTATTAATCCGGGTTTCCCCGGGCTATTCCCCACTTAGAGGAAGGTTGTGTACGTGTTCCGCACCCGTTTGCCGGTCGCCAGCATCCGTATTGCTACAGACCTGCTGCCCCACGACTTGCATGTATTAAGCCTGCCGCTAGCGTTCATCCTGAGCCAGGATCAAACTCTCCATTGTAAATGATGTTTGATACTGACATTTTAAAATTCTCAAGAGAAAATTAACGTGTCAAATCGAATTTATTTCGCTTGACCTACCTTGTTGTTTTATCCCGATGGCTATCGGAATAAAGTGCTATTGTTTCCCAACTTTCAAAGAACTTTTGGCCTTCCTCCTTCGCTTCGCCCGGAGTATCGAGCCACCCTTTTTTCAAAGGGAGTGCAAAGGTAAGGGCCCGTATATTTCTACCAAATTTTTTTTCGGTCTAATCCGAATTATTTGGCGTGAAAATCAATTTGTTTTGTGAATATCTGTAATTTTTCAAAAAGCGGGCTGCAAAGATACGATATATCACACTACCAGCAAAGTTTTCAAGTGAGTTTTATTCACAAATCCCACACAATGAATTCACAAAAAATCCTGCATCTTGCTACAAGCTTTTTAATTTATGCAGTGTTGCGAAAGGTCAGCGCCAATGAAATGCAGTTACAGCAACGATTTAAAAACGAATCAGCGCTTTATAAAATAATCAACCGGATATTGCACTGACACCAGAAACAGACCATGTGCGGGTACACCAAAACTCGCCTTGGTGCAATCTTTTGCAAGAATTACTTGATGAAATTCATCAATTGACATTTTATTCCTACCGACTTTGAGTAAAGTTGCCGTCAATGCTCTTACCATACCACGCAAAAAACGGTTAGCTTTTACACTATACACGAGACAATCATTCTCCCATATCCACCTGCTCTCTTTCACGCTACAAGTAAATGTTTTAACCTGCGTATTTCGCTTGGAAAAAGAAGTGAAATCATCATATTCCAACACGACCGATGCCGCCTGATTCATTTTATCAATATCCAGTTTATAAGGAAAATAAAAAGCTCTGTCTTTTAAAAAGGGATCTTTTTCACGATAGATATAATATTTGTATTCCCGGCTGATCGCATCGAAACGACAATGAGCATCATCTATTACCGGTATCAGCTGCTTAGCAACAATGTCGCCCGGTAAGATCGCATTCAATTTATAAATGAACTGCGGGTGTATACTTTTATCGTAATCAAAATGGAAAAAATTCTGTAGCGCATGAACACCCGCATCCGTTCGTGAAGAACTTGTAAGAGTGACGTTATCCCTCTGCAATATCGAAAAAGCATTTTCTATTTCAGCCTGTATTGTGTTGCCGGTATTTTTTTGCGATTGAAAGCCGCTATACTTACTTCCTTTATACGAAACTTCCAGAAAATAACGGGGCATAGCTGTGACTTATAAATGAAATTCTAGCGCAACATGGCTTTAAAACGATTGATATAATACTCGTCATTTAATTCAGTAGTTAACGAAGGGAAATTCCCGGGATCAGAAACATGCGTATAAGCCGCATCAAAAAAATTGTATTTCCCGGCATCCTTTAGAAATAAGACGCTGAGATTTTTGACCTGTTCCGTTGTAAAACACTTTGATTTGAAATATTTTTTTGCTTCTTCAATCATTCCATCATCACTGGTTTCTGAAGCCATATTCTTACGAAGTTTGAGAAAATCGCTTTCTGATGCGACGTTGGAACAGTTATTTTTATTTAAACCCGGCAAATCCTGCGATTTGACAACTGTCACGGTCGAATCCATTTCTTTTACAATGTCCTCTTTATCTTTTTCTTTAACGGTATCACTTCTATCCTCTTCTTTTACAGCATTTCCTGAACTTATATCAAGAAATTTCAGTTCTTCTTTTGGAGATTCTTTTACTTCGGCAGTTCTTGTTTTCGGGTTTGGAATAAAAATGCGGATCGTATCTTTTTTACCATTCCGATAATCATCAATAAATGTCAGGCCCAACCCTTCTGAAGTAGAGCTTTCAGATTTTTTTGTCACAACCGACATTTTATACTCTTCTGCAGGAACGTTTTTATTCTCTTCCTTTTTTGCAATAGGTTGTTCCACGGCCTTTGTTGCTGAATCGTCTTTTCTTACAACAGGTTCTTCCTTTTTTGCAATTGCCTGTTCCTCTTTTTTGTCAACACCCGGTTCGTTGTTTTTGACGATAGGTATCTCAGTGACAGTTTTAACAGGATCTTCCTTAACGCTGATTGGCTGTGACGCTATAGGTTTTTCCTTCAAGGAAGGATCGTTAGCAGCTTTGGAAAGTATATCCGTAAATTCGGATACCTCCTTTTGTTCTCTTTTTTCAGTCGCGTTACTTGACGTTGAAAGGTTCATCTGGACACCCATATTCTGCAGGTCAACAAGGCCCCATCCTTTTTCACCAAAATTTTTTAATACATATCCATGGTCCTTCCCTTTCACATCAACGATGAACTTCTGAACTGGCCATTTATTCTGAGGGAATCCAATATTGAAAGTGTAACTGCTGTCACGAAGTCTTGAAAGTATAAGATACCCGGAAGACGTAGAATTATGTATGCTTTCATTCATTTTCACAAAAAAAACCTGTTCCGGCTCCGATTGCAAGTATATAAAATATACTTTTTGAGAAAATGACGCGGAAAAAGTAATCAAGAGTATAGAACTAAGAATGAATCTGATCATCACCTGGTAGCATTTTGTTTATCAAAATTAACTCAAAATAGCCTATAACAGCCTGTTAAATCCTTTCACCTCTTATCCTATTTCCGGCAAAAAAGATGATGAGCTGTTTTACCTTTGCACCCCATAAACAAAAAAATATATGAAGAAATTATTGTTTGCCATTGCGCTGGCATTTCCAGGCTATGTATTACTTGCGCAGCCCAATGCTACAAAAGATACAAGCTGGAAAAAAGAATACCGCGAAACAGCTAGCCGTATCAATGATCTTGTGAATACGAAACTGGACGCAAAGTTTGATTATGACCATTCCTATCTTAATGGAAAGGTTTGGATAACATTAAAGCCTCACTTTTATTCCACCGATTCTTTGACGCTGGATGCAAAAGGAATGAATATTCACAAGGTGGCTGTTGTGAAAGGTGCTGCCATGAAAGAACTGAAGTATAAATATGACGACTGGCAATTAAAAATAACGCTGGACAAAAAATATAAAGGCGGTGAAGCGTATACTATTTATATAGACTACACGGCAAAACCAAATGAAGTACAGGTGCAGGGTAGCGCCGCCATCACCGATGCAAAAGGCTTATACTTTATCAATCCGAAGGGGGAAGAAAAAGACAAACCGACTCAAATCTGGACACAGGGTGAAACAGAAGCAACGTCAGTATGGTGTCCTACGATAGACAAGCCAAATCAAAAAACAACTGAAGAAATCTATATGACCGTTCCGGCTAAGTATGTAACGCTATCTAATGGCAAATTGATAAGCCAAAAGAAAAATGCCGATGGAACAAGGACTGATTATTGGAAAATGGATCTGCCTCACTCACCTTACTTATTTTTTATGGGAGTTGGCGACTACGCAATAATAAAAGATTCATGGAAAGGAAAAGAAGTAAGCTATTATGTCGAAAAAGAATATGCACCTGTTGCCAGAAAAATATTCGGCCTTACACCTGAAATGATCGGCTTCTATTCTAAGATCACAGGTGTTGACTATCCATGGGCGAAGTATTCACAAATTACCGGTCGTGATTATGTCAGCGGCGCCATGGAAAATACTACAGCAACACTTCATTCAGAATCTGCCCAACAGGACGCAAGAGAATTAACTGATGGTAATGGCTGGGAATCGGTTATTGCTCATGAGCTTTTTCATCAATGGTTCGGTGACTATGTAACCACAGAAAGCTGGAGCAATATTACTTTGAATGAGTCATTTGCCGATTATAGCGAAACACTCTGGGATGAATATAAATATGGGCAAGACGCTGGCGATGAACATATTTTTCAAAATCGTCAGTCTTATTTAGCCAATCCTGCCAATGCAAAAAAAGACCTTGTCAGGTTCTATTACAGCAATAAAGAAGATGTGTTCGACCAGGTAAGTTATCCAAAAGGCGGCGCTATTCTGCACATGCTTCGCAATTATGTTGGCGACAGCGCTTTCTTTAAGTCATTGAATCTATATCTCACAACAAATAAATTTAAATCTGCTGAGGCGCACAATCTTCGTTTAGCGTTTGAGGAAGTAACAGGAAGAGACCTCAATTGGTTTTTCAACGAATGGTATTTTGGAGCCGGTCATCCAAAACTTGACATCAATTATTCTTATGATGAAAATGCGAAAATGGTAAGAATAATTGTAAAGCAAACGCAAGATGGGGACAAGGTTTTCAAAATGCCTGTAGCAGTAGATGTGTATTTCGGCCCCACCAAGGTCCGCTATAACAGGTGGATCAACGATCGTGTTGATACATTGTGGGTCACTGCATTTCATAAACCCGAACTTGTCAATTTTGATGGCGATAAAATTCTTCTTTGCACTAAAACTGAAAATAAAACGCTGGATGAATACATTCATCAATATAAATATGCCGGCAATTATGTTGATAGAAGAGAGGCGATTGATTTTGCTTCAAAACACCAGGACGATCCGAAAGCAGTTGAACTGTTGAAGACGGCATTGAAAGATCGTTATGATGGTCTTCGCAATTTTGCTATCAGTAAATTGGATCTGAAAAAAGAAGATGTAAAAAGGGCCGTTGAGCCAACCCTTGTTGATCTGGCTAAAAATGATCCAAAGCGACCGGTAAAAGCTTCAGCGATCGCAAAACTTGGACAATTTAAAAACCCATCCTACGCCAGTCTATTCAAAGCAGCGATCAATGACTCATCTTATACTGTTTCAGGAAACGCATTGCGTGCTTTATCGGATATTGATAGCGTAGCAGCATTAAGGGAAGCAAGACGCCTGGCGCCGCTGCCTGCAAAAGGAACTCTCGCTAATGCGATCACCACGATTATTATAGCGTCGGGAGATGAGTCATCGGCCGACATGATATTGAGCCGTTTTGAAAAATTGCCTTTATCACAGGCAAAATTCCAGTTGCTGGGTTCTATTGTTACGTTCCTTGCCAAAGCGAAAAGTATGGATATTGTCAAAAGAGGAGTTGATGATGTCGCAACTTTCAGAGATGCGATACCCGAGGCATTCAGAAACCAAACAGATGGTCCGATCAATGGATTTTTAAAAGATCTTGTAAAAAAGAAAATGGAAGCTGGTTTAAACGACCAGGCAGATTATATCAAATCAAAATTGCCGGACGAAGAGAAGAGAGGGTTCTGATTTCCCTGTTTGATACAACTAATAAAACAAAAACCATCCGGAAGTTCGGGTGGTTTTTTTATTGCAAAATATTTTTACTGCTAATAACCAACTACTATATTACCAACCTCCACTCGCTCCACCACCCCCGCCGCTACCACCGCCGAACCCACCAAAGCCGCCTCCGCCGCCACCTGACCATCCGCCACCGCCACCGCCTCTTCCAAATCCACCACTCATCATGCTTCCTATCAACCAGCCTGTGCCAAAACCACCCCAGCCACGTCGCGACATCATTCCTCCGCCACCTCTTCCTCCAATGCTGCTAAGGATTATAAAAAAAATAATAAAAAAAATAATTGCGCCTGCGCCAATTCCTTTACCCTTTTTTTTTCCATACCCATCAGGAGCTGTATATCGCCCCTCGGCAGCTTTAATTATATCGTCTGTTGCATTGTCTATTCCATGATAAAAATTTCCTTCTCTGAATGCAGGCGTAAGATCATTATCTATTATACTCTTTGCCGTCACATCCGGAACAGCTCCTTCAAGACCATATCCAACCTCGATACGGATTTTGTGATCATCCTTCGCAATCAGTATAACTATGCCATTGTTTTTATCTTTATTTCCTACACCCCATTCGCGCAATATTTTAAGTGCAACATCTTCTATCGAATTACTGCCCGTCGTCGGAATAATAACAACAGCGATCTGGTTAGAAGTGCTGTCATCATACTGATACAACTTGCTCTCCAATGCATCTCTTTGCTCGGGAAGTAATGTATTCGTAAAATCGTTTACCAATTTTGGTGGAGTTGGTCTTTTTGGGACCACATCCTGTGCTGTACACCAAACGGAAATAAAAAACGGTATTATCCAAAGAATTCTTTTCATCATGTACTATCTGCCGAAGACAATGTCATCCGGCAATTCATTTTTATCGGTTTGTTTATCGTATGGAAAATGTGAGTGCAACGCTTCACCAATATCGAGTACACATTGTCTTATTCCCTCTGCATAATCGTCCCGGTTAAAATTTTTGATCATTTTCTTTACTTCTTCCTGCCAGTAGACATTGCCTACTTTCTGATGAATGCCTTCATCACCAAAAACAGCCAACTGGCGATCTTTCATTGCGACATACACCAACACACCATTTCTTTGAGCCGTTTTTTGCATTTCGAGATTGAAAAATATTTCTGCCGCACGATCTATCGCATCTACATACCTGCACCGGCTTTCAACAAATATTCTTACCTCGCCGCTTGTTCGGGTTTCTGCCTCCCGAACCGCCTCAACGATCAGATGCTTGCTCTCTGCATCAAAAAAATCTTTCTTTTTTCCAAATAAAGAAAACATGCTATGTGCATTTAAAATTTAATTTCTACTGCGTTATCACTTCCCGCTACCGCTTCGAACCCCGCTTTCTTTTTAAATCCGAATATCCCCGCGACAATATTTGACGGAAAACCTCTCACTTTTTTATTATACGCAGCGACTGCTGCATTGAAATCATTTCTCGCAATTTTTATCCGGCGTTCAGTTCCCTCCAATTGTACCTGCAAACCTGAAAAGGCGGCCGTTCCTTTTAGTACAGGGTATTTTTCAATGATCAGGATGATCCGGTTAGCCGCCGATGCCAGGCTATCCTGCAGATCATTTTGCTTTTTATAATTCTGCGCAGTGACCGAATTATCAGAAGAAGCTGATAATGCTTTAGCTCTTGCTTCTGCGATCTTCTTCAGCGTTTCCTGTTCAAAATCTGACACGCCCTTTACCACATTCACTAAATTAGGTACCAGGTCAAGCCTTCGTTGATAAGTATTCTGCACTTCTGACCATTGCTGATTTATCAATTCTTCTTTTTTCACCAATGAATTATAAACAACAATAGTGTAAATAACAAACAATGCCAGGATGATTCCGGCTATATATATAGCTTTTCGTTTACTGCCCATGGATTATTATACCGGTTAGAATTGAACCTTTGGCGCCTTCTCTGCGCCTTCATCCGCTTTAAATCCCTCTTTTGGTTGAAAACCAAACATACCTGCAAACATATTCAGCGGAAACGATCTCCGTTTCGTATTATATTCATTTATTGTTCGGTTGAATATGCCTCTTGAATTACGTATGTCGTTCTCTATTCCTTCTAACTGTCCCTGCAATTGCTGAAAGTTTTGTGTCGCTTTCAGGTCAGGATAGTTTTCAACTACAGCAAGAAGTCTGCTTAGTGAACCGCTCAATTGCCCCTGTGCCTGTTGGAATTTAGCCATATTCTCAGGTGTAAGCTGGTCAGCAGTGAGATTGATGGAAGTTGCCTTTGCTCTTGCATTCACAAGGTCGGTCAGCGTAGTTTTTTCAAAGTTGGCTGCACCTTTCACTGTGTTGACAAGGTTATCTACGAGGTCAGATCTCTTCTGGTATTCTGCATTGACATTATTCCACGCATTATTTACATTTTCATCTTTTTTTACCAATCCGTTATATCCGCTGCATCCCCATACAAAAAGAATGAGAACGATGCCGCCTATGATCAATAACGTAAGATTTCTTGTTCCTTTCATGATGGTTGTTTTTTTATGTCAGCAAAATTAAAACTTTTGCAGTTTATCAAGCCATTTTTTCGGTTAATCAAGTAGTATTGTCGGTGAAAGAGAAATAAATAATCTTGCGGCATGGTTTTAGCGCCGATCATTATACAATTTTTCCCCGTGGCTTTATTAAAAAAAAATTATTTGCTTTTATTGATTCCCTTGATGGCTTCACTTCATTGCAAAAAATCCGGCAAAAATAATGCAGAGCCACCCGGTGCTGTAGATATTAAAGACAGCGCCATTGTAACCAACCTTAATTTTCCATGGGAAATTCTTTGGGGACCCGATGACTATATATGGATGACAGAACGTGGCGGAAAGATCAGTCGTGTGAATCCGGCAACCGGTGCAGTTGCAACATTATTAACTGTTACAGAAGTTGTGTCCAATAATGAAGGTGGAATGCTCGGCATGGTGTTGCATCCAAATTTTTCAGCCAATCCCTATCTCTATGTTGTATATGATTATAACAACGGCGGCAATTACAGGGAAAAAGTAGTACGCTATACATATAATGGTGCGACACTCAGCAGTCCCATGACCTTAATAGATAACATTGCTGCATCATCTATACATAATGGTAGCCGGCTGGTGATAACACCTGACCTGAAATTATTCATCACTACCGGCGACGCTTCCAACCAATCGTCTCCACAGAACACGTCAGCATTGAATGGAAAAGTTTTGCGGATCAACCTTGATGGAACTATTCCTGCTGATAATCCTGTTCCTGGAAATCCTTATTGGTCTTATGGTCATCGTAATTCGCAAGGTTTGGTTTTTGCCAACAATAAATTATATAGCTCAGAACATGGCCCGGATACAGATGATGAAATAAATATTATTGAGAAAGGAAGAAATTATGGCTGGCCAACAGTAACAGGTTTTTGTGACGGTGTGAATGAACAGAGTTTTTGTTCTGCCAATAATGTAAAAGAACCTCTAAGGAATTGGACACCTACGGCCGCTGTTTCAGGTCTTGATTACTATAAAAGTGATCTCATTCCCCAATGGAAAAATTCGTTGCTCGTCGCTGCACTTAAAAATTCCAGACTGTATCAAATGAAACTGGACGATACATTTACTTCTATCACACAAACGAATGAATACTTTACCAATGATTATGGAAGGATGAGAGATATTTGCATTTCGCCGCAGGGTAAAGTTTATATCTGCACCAGTAATGGCGGAAATAGTGATAAGATCATTGAAGTCACGAAGAAATAGTGACAAGTAATTATTTAACCGGATGAAGTACTATCATCGTTTGTTGCAGGTTACCCGGAACACTGAAGCAAAGCGAAGTGGAAGGGCTTCAACCAGGTTCTCTTCTCTGCTCAAAAGTATCAGTTACTTTAAATTACGATTGAATAGCTGCGATGCCAGGAAGACTTTTTCCTTCGAAGTACTCCAGCAAAGCGCCGCCACCGGTGGAGACATAACTCACTTTATTGGCAAAACCAAACTGGTTGACTGCCGATACTGAATCACCGCCACCCACTAAGGAGAATGAGCCATCTGCTGTTGCTTCTGCTATCGCTTTGGCAACAGCCTTTGTGCCGTGCTGAAATTTTTCCATTTCAAAAACTCCCATCGGGCCATTCCATAAAATGGTTTTTGAATGTTTGATGACATTACAAAATTGTTCGCAGGCATTAGCACCGATATCCAATCCCATCCATCCGTCAGGAATACCATTGCTTGGCGCCATCGAAGTATCTGCATCGGCGGCAAATTTGTCTGCAATAACAGAATCGGAAGGGAGATGAATGCAAACGCCTTTTGCTTCAGCCTTTTTTATTAACTCAAGTGCAACATCCAATTTATCTTCTTCACAAAGTGATTTACCTATTTTACCACCTTCTGCTTTCATAAATGTATAAGCCATCCCACCGCCGATGATAATGTCGGTGGCTCTTTCCATTAAGTTTTCAATGATCAGTATTTTATCTGACACTTTTGCGCCTCCAATAATAGCTACAAAAGGCTTCTCCGATTGGTTCAGGACTTTTTCAGCGCTTGCTATTTCACTTTCCATCAACAGGCCAAACATTTTTTTACCTGCCGGAAAAAATTTTGCAATGATCGCAGTGGATGCATGAGCACGGTGTGCGGTACCGAATGCATCATTCACATATATATCTCCAAGCTTTGAAAGTTTCTCGGCAAACTTTTCATCGCCTTTCTCTTCTTCCTTGTAGAACCGGAGGTTTTCTAATAACAGGACTTCTCCGGGCTGCAGATCACCGGCCACTTTTACCGCTTCTTCCCCGATACAATCATTGGCAAATAAAACAGTTTCTCCATTCAGCAATCTTCTCAGGTGCACTATAAGATGTTTCAGAGAAAATTTTTCAGTTGGTCCTTCTTTTGGTCTTCCAAGATGCGACATCAATATCACGCTTCCGCCATCTTTAATTATTTTCTGAATGGTCGGTACAGCCGCTTTCATTCTTGTATCATCCGTGATTTTATATTTATCATCAAGGGGTACGTTAAAGTCAACCCGTATCAGTGCTTTTTTACCTTTGAAATTGTAATCGGAGAATTTGCTCATAAATAAAATTTGAAAATGCTTAATTCAAAGCTATGTCAAAATCCAGTTCGATAGGTTTCAGATCCACCACATGACATTTTTTACAAAAATCAGGCGTCTCATTTTTATACCACATCGCCCTGAACTGCCGATATTCTTTGCTGTTCAGGCACTGCATCAATGAAGTCTCAAACACATTACCGAAATTAAGCTCTTTGGGAAAAGGCTTCGCACAGCAAGGCGTCATGTATCCGTCCCAGCTTATGTAAAAATGATTCCAGGGAAGATGACATTTTTTAAATTCATTTTTCTTCTTCACATCCCAGATGCTGAGTTCGACATTACCCGATTGCTTTGAAGCATCAAAGGCCTCCTTCAATTCATTTTTAAAATCATCGCCATAAAACAGTTCATAATAATCAACATCAACAGAAGTGATGCTGCCGACATTAACAGGTGTTATGTTCACAAAAGGAACACCAAGTTCTGAAGCAAGCTTTACCACTTCCTTCATCTGCTTGTAATTTTCTTTCACCGCCACAAAGTTGAACATCACGGAAACATTCTTCTCTTTGCAAACTGCAACCAGTTTTTTTGTCGTTTCAAAAAAGAAACTATAATCACTCTTCAACCTTACGGTTTCATAAGTTTTTCCAATACCATCAATAGATATTTGCACGGTATCAAGATAAGGAGCAAGTTTGTCTATGTAATTTTCGGCTCCCGGGATATGTGCATTGGTGGAAATAAAAGTCTGGATGCCTCTGTTCTTACTCTTGATATATTGTAAGACATCTTCTAATTTTTTATACAACAAAGTTTCGCCGAGCCCGGTCAACCCGATAGAATCAATATAGGGACCGACCTCATCAACAACTTTTTTCATCTGATCAAGATCAATCGTGCCCTTTGCCATCGCATGCCCGAAACCATATTCCCGCGGACAAGTGATGCATCCAAGATTGCAATGATTGGTTACTTCCAGCATGATGGAAGAAGGATAGGGAACTTTTGTACTATGAGTTGTTTTCAGGTAGGAGCCATGCAGCTTATTCCAGCTATAGCGAAAAAAATTAATTCCTCCCGGTAATTTTTTTACCCGGTTGATAATTTTTTTGATCCTTCGTTTGTTAATCTTATAAGACATCGGTACGATCAGCCCCCTGTTAAAATTAAAAAAGCCTGGCTTGAAAGCGCAGACTTTCTTTTATAACGATTCATTCAATTTATTTACCAATCAGCTTGGCAAAATAATGAAGTGTGCGCACCAACTGGCTTACATAACTCATTTCATTATCATACCAGCTTACTGTTCTTACCAATTGTGTATCGCCTACTGTCTGCACTTTGGTTTGTGTAGCGTCAAACAACGAACCAAAAGTGATACCGATCACATCGCTGCTGACGATCTCATCTTCGGTATAACCAAAACTTTCATTCGACGCCGCCTTCATCGCAGCATTCACTTCTTCTACTGTCACCTTTTTACCCAATATAGATGTAACTTCTGTCAATGAACCGGTAAGCGTTGGTACACGCTGCGCGGAACCATCCAGTTTTCCTTTCAGGTTCGGTAACACAAGTCCGATTGCTTTGGCTGCGCCGGTAGTATTAGGAACGATATTCTGCGCTGCTGCTCTTGCACGGCGAAGATCACCTTTGGGATGCGGCGCATCCTGGGTATTCTGATCATTGGTATAAGCATGAATCGTCGTCATTAATCCATTCAGGATGCCATACTTTTCATCCAGCACCTGTGCCATCGGCGCCAAACAATTCGTAGTACAACTTGCGCAACTGATGATCGTCTCGCTGCCATCGAGGAGATTATGATTAACATTAAAGACAATTGTTTTCAAATCGCCGGTTGCGGGAGCACTGATAACAACTTTTTTTGCGCCCGCTTTCAAATGCGCTTCCGCTTTTGTTTTATCGGTAAAAAATCCTGTACACTCAAGCACGACATCCACCTGGTGATCTTTCCAGGGAATTTGTGCCGGATCTTTTTGTGAATATATTTTGATGGTATCACCATTTACAACAATTGAATCTTCGGTAGATTTTACTTCAGCATCAAACCGTCCCTGCGCACTATCGTACTTAAGAAGATGTCCAAGCACTTTCGGGCTTGTAAGATCATTGACGGCGACAACATCAATGCCTTCCATTTTATATATCTGGCGATAGACTAACCTGCCAATTCGTCCAAATCCATTGATAGCAACTTTAACTGAGCTCATAAAAACGTTAATTGTTTATGGTAAAATGTTTTTTGCCGTGCAAAGTTATGAAAACCGGCAGTGTTTCCCTGTATCAGATTTATTTAAAATGACCATTGCAGTATTGAGGTCATTAGTGGCAGAGGCAGGCGGAAAACACGAACAAAAACATTTGGTCAAAAACGGGTGCAAACCTATCTTTGCCGCCCTGTTCTGAAATCTATAGAACCGGCCCGTTCGTCTAAGGGTTAGGACACCACCCTTTCACGGTGGTGATACGAGTTCGAATCTCGTACGGGCTACTTTAAAACCTTAGCATACACAGATCCCTGCAACTTGTTGTTTGCGGGGATTTGTGTTTTTATAATGCAGCGGTACTTGCTAGCTTTAAGATATAAGATCAAATGACGAGTGGGTCTTGCGAATTTTCGAAAATAAGTTAGCTCCAGCTATAGGAGGCTTGTCGCACGAAACAAAATTTATTATTTAACTAATTCGAAACATCAATGCCGATTGGCATTACTCGGCCATAAATCTCATCGAACGCATAAACTATTTCAGAATATTCCTTTGAGGTTTTAAACAATTGTAATATTTGAGAAAATAATTTTTTGGTCTTCTGAAAGTAATCTGTGCCATAAATCGCCCTAACGCCATTGCTTACTATTTCAAAATCATAGAATCTAGTAGCAAATGAGTCTATGATTAAGTAGGAACTACCTTGCTTCACCAGGTTTTCGATCGACAAAAATTCCTGGCTACTAACTCTAAATATATATCCGACATAATAATAGGGATCGCCCTTATGAGAGTCTACTGAATCCAAACTAAATATTATGTTAGGAACAGGCTTGTCAAAAATTCTGTAAGTAAATTTGAGAGAAATATAATTCGAGCTTTTTAACTGCGATCTCCCGAAAAGGCATAATGATATGGATAGAAAAACAAGAGACAATTTTTTCATGACGAACCGAAGTTATTGAATCTTATAACGTAGTTGTATTTTGTTTATTGAAAAAACTTCGTGTTTGTCAAGCCAAGAACTTTAATTTCAACTCATCAATCCCTGATTCTTTACAATTACCAATAAAAAAGCTTCCCTCACAATAGCAAGGGAAGCGTCCGTTCAAACCGTCCTTATTCAAATTAGTTTTTCATGATACCGGTTAGTTTTTCACGATACCGGGCTTTCTGAATATAGCTTTTACGCTGTTTTGAATTTCTTTGCTGCTGATATTTCTGCTGTTCACCTCATCTGTCGTCCATCCCTGCCACACGGTCTTATTTGTATTCGCATCGATCATCGTGATCGTTACCGTTCCTTCTCTTGACGGCACATCATAACTATCGTAACCCATGAACCGGGACGGATAATAGACATTGATAAGCCGGCGTGAATAAGGATTGTAAAAAGTCCTTGTAAAAGGCATCGAATAGACCGGGTCTGACTTTTGTTGTACGGTTCTTTCAACCAGTACATCATAACTCAGTAAAACATCGGGCCTGTTCTTTGACTCCTTCCACCCTGCCGACTTTTCCAGTTCCTTGTTCACCGCTTCACGAACTTTCTTTTCCATCAGTTCATTGCTTTTATTATGATCGTGTTTGCCGGCATCATCTTTATCTATCCAGGCAAAAGTTTTATACCGGCTGAAATCAGTGTTATCGTCTTTTTCAATATGGGCTGTGGAGGCACAACTTGCAAGCAAGAAGACGATAGCGAAACATCCGCTCCACAGTTTCCAGTGCTTCATCATGGTTTTTCCTTTTTTTATTGTGTTAATCATCTGACACTATAAACGGGAAAAATGATGCCGGTAATATTAAGGAGTTGTGAAAGTTATTCGGAGAAAGAAAATTGGACCTGGTAATCAGGGTAATCCGATCTCATAATGTTGCTCGGGTATCTGTACGTCCTGGAATCCTTTCCTGACAAGGCGTCGCCTGAATTCCTGCTGCACGTCATATTCGCCGTGTACAAGAAATAATTGTTTCACCTGTCGCGGATCCTGGCAACCGAGCCATTGCGTAAGATCTTCATAATCGCCATGCGCACTCATGCTGCGAATGGAACCGATCTCGGCATGCACTTCATGTTCTACACCGAATATACCTACTTCCTTTGCTCCGCTCATTAGTCTCGCACCCAGCGATTGCGGCTCGCAATAACCTGTCATTACAATGGCATTACGGCTGTTCTCAACATTATTACTGATATGGTGTTTGACTCTTCCGGCATCTGCCATACCGCTGGCAGATATAATAACCATTGGGCCATTCTGAAAGTTCAACGCTTTGGATTGATCAACTGTCTTTATGTATCGGAGTCCCTTAAATCCAAAAGGATCTTTATCCGTTTCCATAATGCGTTGAATAGTTTTGTTAAAATAAGACGGATAGTGTTTCAATACTTCGGTGGCTTCAATGCTCAACGGACTATCTACATAGTAATCGAGATCCGGAAGACGGTTTTCGATCTCCAATTGATTCATCGCAAACAATAATTCCTGCGTGCGGCCCACACTGAATGCCGGGAATATCAATTTCCCTTTTCGCTGAACGCATACCTTATCTATCCATTGCAATAAAATATCCGGAGTGGTGACGGCGGGATCATGCAAACTATTACCATAAGTTGACTCCAGTAAAATATAATCAGCCTGCCGGAATATATCCGGTGAACGAAGGATCACATCACGGTAACGACCCACATCACCGCTGAAAGTTAACCGGGTTTCTTTGGCATCCTCATTTATGTTAACATGCACGCATGTACTTCCAATGATATGCCCGGCATCTGTAAACATGGCCTTTACTCCATCCATCACATCATACCAAATATCATAGTCCACTTCGGTAAACTGATCCATACACTTTTTCGCATCATCAATGGTGTAAAGTGGTTCGAGGTAAAGTAATGGCTGAGATATCCTTCGCTTGTTCGCATATTTTACTTCGTCCTGTTGTATTTCTGCAGAATCAAGAAGCAACACATTTGTTAATTCTCTTGTTGCCGGAGTACAAAAAATTTTCCCGCGAAAACCTTCCTTCACCAATTTGGGAATAAGTCCACAATGATCAACATGAGCATGTGAAAGTATCATCACATCAACCGTCGCAGGATCAAATCCGAACTCCCTGTTCAATGCATCCGTCCGATCGCCCAATCCCTGGAACAAACCACAGTCGAGTAAAACTTTCTTTCCATTCTTTAATGTCAATAAATGTTTGGAACCTGTTACCGTTCTGGCTGCGCCGTGAAATGCTATTTTCATAAAACTCTCTGCTCCTCAAGGAAATCTTCATCACTTCCTTCCGGAGACTATTTTTTTAAAAATGGAAATATCATCTTGATTCTCTCTCTCTTTTCTCATTTACTCTTTATCTCTTTGCCTTGCTTTGAATGACCAGGTTATAAAAAATTCCGCTACTAATTCACCTGCCTTGTTCGTTCCCTTTGATCTCGCTCTGACTGTTCGAGCCTCGCCTGTCGCTATGCTTTCTTCAATTGATCGTTGAATTAATTCTCCATCCTCACACACAAACGTTGTCCTGTCTGTAGCTTTTTTAAAATATTCCGCTTCCAGTTTTACCAATAACATAGAGACGGACGGCTTTCTTTTATATATATGAGCCAGCGCCAGGACACCGGTGCTCATTTCCGCAGCCATAGCAAGGCTGGCAAAATACGTTGAGCGAAAAGGATTTTTTGAAAACCATTGATAGGGAACAGTAGTAATGCATTTTTTCTCATCAACTTCCTTTACCCGCACTCCCGTAAAATAAGCGCTGGGAAGTTTGGATAATAGAAACATCCTGAACTTTAAAGGATGCTTTATTAACCGGGTAAAAGAGGCTGTGTTGGAACTCATCATTGTTCTTTATAACTGGCGGGATCTAATGCAGCCGGGCTCCAGTCTTTGAAAAATCCGATCACTGCATCCCGGTCATAGCTTTTCTTTCCATTCTCAAGATAGCCGGTATTCTGTATGTGCAACAGTTTACCGTTTCCATCCAGCACTAAAAAGACGGGATAACCGAATCGTTGCGGATAACCATACTTAGCCAATAGTTTGAGATTTTTGTTTTCATCACTATAGTTCAGATGATAAACGATGTAGTTAGCTTTTATCAGCGAATCAATGGAATTGTCTGTAGTAACAAAATCATGGAACCTCGCACACCAGATACACCAGTTGCCACCGACCTGGACAAAAACATGCTTGCCTTCTTTCTTTGCCTGCTTTATCGCTTCCGTAATTTTTTGTTCCGCATTTTCGTCCGGGTGATACAATTTGAATTTCGTTAGGTCCTGGGAAAAACCGATCAACCCGATCATAACAATCATACTGCTCAAAATAATTTTCTTCATCCTTTTACATTAATGAACCAAAGTTACCTTATTAATAAATGAATTGAGGAACTCAGGGTGCATTTTAAATTCGCTAAGCCCAAAACCCACCCCCATCAAAATTTCCTTATGCGAAATTGTTTCTTCCCCTCCGCGGGAGGGGATGCGGCATTCTCTCTGTTGCAATTACTCAAGCGGCAACGCTGCCACAATTTGAAATGCGCCCGGAATTCATGTCTTTTCGGCCAGTTAAATTTTTCAGTTTTTGTCAAATGCAACAATACTGGCCACTGCTGTATTGCTATTGGCAACTACCTTAAAATAGATCGCTCCGTCGCCGGTATTGTTAAATCTCGCGGAATTAATAAGAATATTTTGAAGAGCGTTGTTTACTTTCTCAGCATAAGATGTACCGTTGGCCCTGCTTATTTTATTATTTATATCATTATAGTCCAGTTCGTCCTTACTTACAACAATAGCAATATAGTCGCGGTTGCCGATCGTATCTGCTTCCATGGATTGAGCCCTGGGAAATAAACGGTAACCGGTAATACCGCAATACGGTGAATGTTTTGAAACCGTTTCACCTTTTTTCAAATAAGGAAAGAGAACATAACTGCTTCCGTCCGTTTCCTGCCCAAAAATATAAATGTAACATTCTGTTTCATTCTTTATTGACATCTTAAACCGTGTTCCGGCTTTGATCGGAGACACTGTTTGAAATGTGTTACCGCCGCTTGATTGCAATTGAATATTTCTGCCGCCATCATTATTTACCAAACCAATTGTACATTCAAGTGGAATGTTGGCTACTTCACTTCGTTTTGGTAATGGATCAACACCATACGCTTCTTTCACATAATTTTTAAAATCGCCATATCGCACCCATGCAATACCATTATTACCCCACTGCGGCGTCCAGCTATTCATGATCTGGAATGCGCCGCCAAATTTTCTGTCATCATACCCGATCACACACATCGCATGACCGCCCATACCCATGCCGGAAGCATCCATGCCTTGCGGCTGCCACAATTCTTTCCCCATCATATCCTGCATGAAACTCTGACCCACCATCATACCGATCACAACCGGCGCATCCTTTGCCAAATGTTCTTTCACAGCACGAACATTGATCTGGTTAATATTATCGCCTTCGGTTAATCTTGTAAAACCATGTATCGCGTTTTGACGGCCTTCTCTTTTTTGCGACTCGGAAGGCGCTCTTTCACAATCCTGGTCATTGTATGGATATTCACTTAATGGAACTCCGCCATTTTTTTGCATAGCCTCCATCGCCCTTTGCACATAGGAACCCTGGCAATCATCAAGACGAATCTGGTTATATAAATAGGAAGGGCTGAAAGCAATGCTTGCCGGGTCCTCGTGTGTGGCGGCTGCCACCAAAATTGTTTGCGCTCCATAAGCGCTGCTCCATGCCACGCAGCTTCCCTGCTGTCCCTGGTCGCCACGAGGTGGTGCATACTTTAATAGTGAGACAGATTCAGGCAAAGGATTTTTTCCTTTATCATCTTCAAGTCCTTCATATACGGATGCTTTATTAAATTCAGCCGGGTTGAAATTGTAACCGCTTTGTGAAAATTTCGAGATAGTTTCTTGTATGTTATCCAAACTGCAACCGCCGCTTCTTCCTAATAAAAAATAAGCTCCAGCGGCAAGTACAACCAATACAATGATACCTTTCCCTTTGAACAACCCGAGTAATAAAGGTAATAGAGCGCCTATCCCACCGCCACCGCCGGGAATATTTGGACGTCCACCTCCGCCACCATCGTCATCGTTATAGTCATTTTTGTTCTGATCTTCCGGGTCATCGGTCATCCTGATAGGCATAACATTAGTTTTAGTTTCTAAAATGTAAATTAAAAATAGGAAGTTCAGGCAATATTTGGTTAAGCTTATTTAGTAAATAATTTTTGTTTCCGCTGTCACCAATTGTGAGAAAGAATCGTCAATTTTGGGTTATGCCGTTAATAAACATGAAAAACTACATTTTTGTCATTTCAGTTGCGCTTTTGTCTTCAATCGTCGTTTCATCACAGGAAACTTCAGGCAAACTTGTATTTCAGCAGGGACAGGTATTTAATATAACGCTTGAATTAAAATCAACCGTTTCCCAGGAAGCAGGGGGACAGGCAATAGATTTTAAAATAAATGGCAAGGCCACCCATATATATAAAGTAACAAATGCCACGGATAACAACAGCACACTCCATCATGAAGTAAAAAATATCACTTTTGATTTTGACGGCATGGGTACAAAACGTTCTTTTAATTCAGACAATAAAAAAGATGTGGAAGGAGCGTTTGGCGCACCTGTTAAAGATATTTTAAGTAAATCATTTGATATGATCATTGATACCGCGGGTAAAGTATTAATGGTAAAACCCGAGAAAATAGAATTGGCTAAAGGAGATGATCGTTTGGCTATTGTGTACAGTATGCTTAAGGATATAACCGCAGTTGTATATCCTCCTCAAAAAAATGAGGCAAGTTTTTTTAAAGTATTACCGGATACAGCACTGCATATAAATGAAAGCTGGGCTGAGGCGGGACAGGATGGTAATGGAAAGTTTAATACTGTTTATACTTTATCAGCTCTCACCGATTCAACGATCGTTATAGATATCAAAGGCAGTTCTGTCACAACGACCAAAGCCCAGATGATGGGCATGGAAACTTCAACCACTATGAATAATGCTTACACAGGAAAAATTGTTCTTGATAAAATAACAGGAATTCTCAGAGAAAAAACAATAGAAACGACTTCTTCAGGATCAACAGAAGCGATGGGAGGCAATATGCCTGTTACATCAAAAGCCACAATTACGATTACAGTTAAACCTGCAGAATAGTTTATTCAGAGCTTCACTAAAATTCTTTCGCCGAATTATTTAGGAAAAATCAATTCATTATAGTTCTCATCAAAGCTTCAGTATCGCCTTGCTGCTATTGACAAATCTCAAATTAGAATTTGATTAGAGGGTGATCCATGTTTTCACTAAATAAATATCTTCAAAGATCGATCCTCACCAAATTATTATGAAGGCATCCGCTGCCCTTTTGCATCAGTAAAGTATAGCAGACAAAACACCGGAAGACTAAAGATATTTCTTACAATATATAGTATCTGTAACGCCGTCTAAAAAAACGAACCATGAAACCATTATTCAAACTTGTTTTTATATTCAGTATTCTATCGCTATCGATTCAAAAAACGACAGCGCAAACTGCGTCATCACAAAACATCCTTTTCATCTTTGATGCTTCCGGCTCCATGTGGGGAAAGATCGATAAAAGCACCAAGATACAGGTGGCAAAAGAGACAATGGATAAACTCTCTCAAACGATTTCCGATAAAGCGAATGTAGGATTGATAGTATATGGTCACAGAAGCGCGTCGGATTGCAATGATATAGAAACAATGTTGCCTATTGCAATGATGGATAAAGCAAAATTCGCTTCAAAAATAAAAGCGCTCAATCCCAAAGGTAAAACACCGATTGACAGATCAATTAACCAGTCACTGGCGTTGATAAGAGGGATCAACGATCCGGTAACCATCATTCTTGTAAGCGATGGTTTGGAAACCTGCGACGGTAATGCCTGTGAAACGGTGAAGAAAGCAAGAGCAGCCGGCGTAAAGATCACGGTGCATGTGGTGGGTTTCGGAATTTCAGAAAAAGATCTTTCTCCGCTTGAATGTATTGCACAGGCAGGCGGCGGGCAATACTTCGGAGCCAACAATGCTGAAGAACTCGCTGCGGCATTGGAACAAACAGTAAAAGAAACACCTGCCGGTGATGCCGTTGTTTCAGTAAAAACATTGTTAGAAGGTAAACTTGTAGATGCAACCGTCAGAGTGGTGAAAAAAGGCGACCCGAAAGATATCGCTGGTGGAAGAACGTACGAATCAGCGGAAACAAATCCCCGCCTTTTGCCAATACCTTCCGGTACTTATGATATAATAGTAGAAGGTATAACGATCAGGAACAGGCCAACCCAAACATTTGAAAACGTTGAAATAAAATCCGGCGATACACTATATAAAGAAGTAAGTTTTGACCAGGGAATCGTTGAAGTGAAAGTGACACGCAACGGAACTCTTTCTGATGCCACGATCAATTTTTATAAAGCTGGCACAAGGGAAAATATTACCGGCGCCCGCTCTTATAACAGCGCTTCAAGTAACCCGGTAAAATTCAAAGTTCCGCCCGGCGAATACGACATCGAAATAAAAGCGATCGAGATCAGCAGCGCCCCCGTGCATCTTTTGGAAAAGGTCCAGGTTAAAGGAAGCAGTACTGCAAACTTTGATCATAATTTTTTATCCGGAGAATTAAGTATCGGCGCAAAAAATGCGCAGGGCTATGTAGATGCAACCGTGAATATTTATGATGAAAAGACTGGCAAGAATGTCGGCGCTGGAAGAACTTATCAAAGTGCATCTTCCAATCCGAAAAAATTCACACTGGAGCCGGGAAAATACCGCGTTGATCTGAATGGAGTAAAGCCGCCGGGCTCAGGTAAGAAATCTGTTACAGTAGAAGTAACGGCAAATGGTTCTGTTGAAAAGATAGTGGAATGGTGATAATAGCAATGTCATTTGTTATTGACGAAGACAAAAACATTTACGGTAAAGTATAAATCATATTTGTGAAAAGCCGGTCACGGCTTTTCATTTTTTTGTAAATTTAAACAGCTACCGATTTATTTTTAAGCGATCAACACGACGCAGTTGTGAAGAGAAAAAGTTTTGCCATATCATCCCGATCTTTTCGGATCGCATTATTCTGTTCATTGTATGTATTATGCTGCATCGAAGGAACGACGCAGGAAGCACCTTTCCATCATTATACCGTAAATGAGGGTCTTGCTCAAAATTCAGTGAACTGCATATTCCAGGACAGAAAAGGATTCATGTGGTTTGGCACACAGGACGGGCTTTGCCGTTTTGATGGATACAAGTTTAAGATTTTTCGCAATGAACAGGGAAAAAACTCGATCAGCAACAATTATATCTGGCAGATATATGAAGACAAAGAAGGCAATTTCTGGATCGCCACATTCGGCGGTGGACTGAATAAATTTGATCCGGCTGCTGAATCCTTCACACATTATAAAAATGAAACTGGGAACTCTAATACCCTTTCAAGTAATAATATTTTTTCCGTGCTTGAAGTGGATAATACACTCTGGATAGGAACCAATGATGGTTTTTGCAGTCTTGATAAATCTACCGGTCATATAAACAGGTATCTTCAAACACCCGGTAACGACAGAGACATTGCAGGAAATTTTATCGGCTCGATTGTATGGCAGAAGCCGGGATTTCTCTGGATGAACTCTGATTCAGGATTGACGCGATTTGACATGAAGACAAAGCGAAAAGAATTCTTTGGGAAAAAAATATTTGACAGCCCTGTCAGCGTTAAAGGAATTACCAGGATCAGGAGTATTAATAACATCTTTCTTGTTACATGTGATACGGGCCTGGTCGAGATAAATGTTGAAAGTAAAAAAGTGAACGTAATCATACCCGGTGCAAGTGTGAAAGCGGAAAGAAAGATAAGTTTTACTGATGTGGTGATTGCGCCGGATGGCAAATACTGGCTTTGCACCAACCAGGGACTTTTGGTATTCGATCGCAATACCGGTCAGCATTCATTGTACAGGCATGACAATGATGAGCCGGGCAGTCTTATTTATAATAATGTATTGTGCATTTACCGTTCTGCGTCCGGGATCGTATGGGTGGGTACCCGCAACGGTTTGGATAAACTCGATCATGAAAAGAATCAATTTGCTCTTGTCAGGCACAAGCCCGGAAATCCCAATACCCTCAGTCATAGAAATGTTTCAGGAATCGTTGAAGACAACGAAGGATTTATATGGACAGGGTCATCTGACGGATTAAATGTTTTAGACCCGCATACAAAAAATATTACCGTATTTAAATCCAAACCCGGTAATTCAAATTCATTGAGTTCAAATTATATCTTATCACTATTGATAGATGAAGAAGAAAATATCTGGATAGGAACAAGTGGCGGCGGACTGACCAAAGCAAGCAAAATGCGATCTAACAGCATTGAAGATGTAAAGTTCAGTCAGTTCAGGTTGAATAATAAAACAATCCAGCACATTTGCGCGGGAGATAATGACATATTATGGCTTGGCAGCAGCGGTAGCGGACTTATCAGGTTCAATAAGAGAACAGGTGAAACAAAAGATTATCCCTGGAAACAGGATGGCTCCGGCCCAAGTCACCCTTATGTATTTTATGTCTTTAAGGATAGCTTCGGTAATATCTGGCTGGGAACAGCGACAGGAGGTTTGAACATTTTTGATCCGGCCAGTGAGAAATTTATCTACATAAAAAATTCTGCCGGCAATTTTAACAGCCTTAGTAATAATATGGTGTTGACTATATTTGAAGGGATGGATCATCGGCTTTGGATCGGCACCGCAGGAGGTCTTAATAAACTTACACTGCCATTGAGACCGGGAATGTTCGATTACTTCCGGTCAAGAAAAGAACCGGACAAGGATTCCCTGTTTACCCGCTTCGACAATCATTCTGGTCTTATCAATGATGTTATCTACGGCATATTACAGGATAACAAAAAAAGATTGTGGGTAAGCACCAATGGCGGGCTGGCAAATTTCGATCCGGAGAAAAAGCAATCTGAATATAAAGTTTACAATGTCAATGATGGCATGCAGGACAATGAATTCAACCAGAATGCTTTTTTTGAAAATGATAAGGGGGAGTTTTATTTCGGTGGTGTTAATGGCTATAATATTTTTCATCCTGACAGCCTCGAAGACAATAAATATATACCGCCTGTTGTCATCACCGACTTCAGATTATATAATGTGAGCGTGCCGGTAGGAAAGAAAAATAAGCACAATCTTTCCCTTACATCGGCTGCACCCTACACGGATCGCATCCGCCTTGCTTATCATCATGATGTCATTACGTTTGAATTCGCCGCGCTTAATTACATCAATACAGAAAAAAATCAATACCAATATAAGCTCGATGGATTTGACAAAGACTGGATCCCTGCCGGTGAGAACCGGTTTGCTACGTACACCAACCTTGACGCTGGCAAGTATATCTTTCGCGTGAAAGCAAGTAACAATGACGGTGTATGGAATGAGGAAGGCGCTTCTATTCATTTGATTGTTCCACCGCCGCCATGGCTTAGCTGGTATGCGATCCTCGGTTATTTTCTTTTAGCTTCATTCGGCATTTATTATTTTATCCGCCAGCGGGAGAAAGTAGCCAAAAGAAAATTTGAGGCGAATGCAGCGATTGAAAAAGCTAAGGCTGAGGAAAGAGAAAGCTTTCGCAAAAAAAGTTCACAGGATTTTCATGATGAAGCCGGTAATAAGATCACCCGCATTAACCTTTATACTGAGCTGGCAAAATCAGAAGCAGGAAGCAACCAGCGATTGGAGAATTATCTTGAAAAGATCTACCAGAATACGGCCGAGCTTTCAGCCGGTATGCGGGATTTTATATGGACGCTTGATCCGGAAAAAGATACAGTTGCGGACACAATGCTGCGATTAAAGGAATTTGGCGACTCCATGTTCATAGATACGTCAACAGCTTTTACATTGCAGGGGCTTGACCGTAATTTAAACGATATCAAATTGCCCATTGATGCGAGGCGTGCCATATTGCAGGTATTCAAAGAAGCAATGAATAACTGTGTCAAGCATGCAAAAGCAACGACAATTGTGTTGGCAACAGCCGTTTCAGGCAATCGGCTGGAAATAAGTTTGAAAGACAACGGCAGCGGCTTTGATAATACGAATGGGAAAATGCATAATGGCTATGGCCTACGTATTATGAAAGAAAGAGCAGAAAAAGCCGGGGCCGGCCTGGTGATCTCTTCAAACAAAGAGAAAGGTACCGGGATCACAATGCATTATAATATACCACATATGAGGGATTGAGATTTGTAAAGGAAAAAAATACTTTTGCTTTATGAGAGATGGATTGAAGGACATAACCGTAGCGATCATTGAAGATGATGATGAGATACGCTCAATGCTTGAAATTCTTGTTGACCGCTCACCGGGTTTTTCATGTCAGTTGGTTTTTAATAATTGCGAAGATGCAATAGAGGTCCTCGAAAAAAATTTACCCGATGTAGTATTAATGGACATTGGGCTTCCGGGTATGAGTGGTATTGAAGGCATCAGGAAAATGAAAGCTTCCATTCCCGGTACAGATTTTATTATGCTGACGATTCGTGAGGACCAGGATGCAATATTTCATTCACTATGTGCCGGCGCCAGTGGCTATCTCCTTAAGGATACGTCACCGTCCCGTTTACTATCTTCTATACAGGAAGTGTATGAAGGCGGCTCACCCATGACTCCAAGCATTGCAAGAAAAGTAACACGGTCATTTCATCCTCAATCACCTTCTCCTCTTTCAGGAAGAGAAACAGAAATATTGGAAAAATTGTGTGGTGGTCTCAATTATATGGCCATCGCTGAATCACTCTTTATCAGCGGGCATACTGTAAGAGCTCATCTGAAAAATATCTATCGTAAGCTGCATGTAAACTCCCGCGCCGAGGTTGTAAAAAAAGCAATGCAGGAAAAATTGATCTGATCTTTCCTTACCACATCTCAACTATCGTTCTCTCATTCCGTAAAAAAATAACTCATATGAGCTATTGACCTGCGATGCATGGTTCGATACGTTTGCAGATCAAGATTGTGTTCACTTTAAAATCATTCACCATGAACATTACCAGGTTTTTTACTCCGGTCATGATATTGACAGCACTATTTTTGTTTGCCGGCACACAGCAGGCCGATGCACAAATTCTGAAAAGACTAAAGAAAAAAGCGGAGGATGCAGCTTCGAGAAAGCTGGAAGATAAAACTGTAAAAGAAACAAATAAAGCTATGGACACCTTGCTGAATAATGGCAAGGGTGATGATAACAAGACAGGCGGAAGTAATGGAGACAGTGGAAATGGTTCCGGACCGGGTAATAATGATGGATCCGCAACGCCTGCTCCAGAGAAGGAACAGATCAGCATGTATTCAAAGTCTGATGGGTGCCCGGTGAAGACATCATCCTTTTCGAAGATTTCAGCAATGATCCCGTCGGGGATTTTCCGCAGCTCTGGAATACCAATTCTTCCGGGGAAGTGGTGACGTTAAGCGTTGATCCGGATACCAAATGGCTGAAGATGTACAACTATACCATGTACCAACCCGATCTGCCAAAAGAACTGCCAAAAGATTTCACGATCGAATTTGATGCGGTTGCTTATGGAGTGACGAAAGAGAAAACATCGCAGACCGCCCGTTTTAATATCATGCTTGGCGATGGCAAAGCGAAACTCAAACAAGGTTATAGTTATGCCTACGCTTACCTCCCGGTATTCCAGGCTTGGGCGCAACCGATCCATTTTAAATCTGCAAAAGTAAATGTTGAATTATCGGGAGGCCAGATAAAAAAAGATGTCCGGAATGCTTTTCTTGAAGGCTGCCATGTAGCAATTTCTGTAAAAGATAAAAGGTACCGCTTATATGTAGATGGAGAAAAGATACTTGATTTTCCCAGGGCTATGCCGCCTGATGAAGATATAAAAACATTACTCTTCTCTACCTATGGGATGAATGACCAGACCGAGCATTTACTGATCACTAACCTGCGCATTGCTGAAGGATTACCCGAACCCAGGGCCAAACTTTTCAGCACCGGTAAATATGTTACCAATGCCATTCACTTTGATGTGAATTCTGCAGATATCACACCTGAATCTTATAGCATCCTGCGTGAGATCGCGGAAGCGATCAAGACCGAAAGAAATAAAAAGATAAAGATCGTTGGGCATACCGACTCAGATGGAGCTGATGACTATAACATGAAGCTGTCGAAGAAAAGAGCTGACTCGGTTAAGGATGCACTCATAAATAGTTTCGGTGTGTCGGCTGATCAGCTTCGAACTGATGGAAAGGGCGAAACAGAACCCGTTGAATCAAACGCAACAGTTTCCGGAAAAGCAAAAAACAGGCGAACAGAATTTATTGTTGAATAGAATATTTTATTTAGCAATACAAATCGTCACTGATGTTGTTGCGATCAAAAAGCTGTTTGCTTATCATACTGCTTTCCTCTTCCCCGTTTTGCGGAGCTATACCCGGTGCTGAATATTCCAGCGAGCCCGTAATGTTCACAGCGGACCAGGCTGGTGAAAATCCGGTAGGAATAGGTTTCGCAAAACCACATCTCGCAGATGGCAAGCGGATATATTTTTATAATCTTCCCTCCATTGATGCGTTGCCGGGCGATGCAAAACCATTCGATAGTATTGTATTGAAAAAAGGGCAATACCATTTCGAGATCAGCTATGCGCCTCCCTGGTTTTTTCCTGAATCCATGAAACTGGATTACGGCTTTCTTTTTTTAAGGATGATCACTGTTTCTAAAAACTGGATAGAGGTGGTGGTGAACCGGCAAACAGGATTGACGCATTGGATGGCTGCTGAAGATGCTGAGTTCATTGATTGGTCAACATTCCTTCTCAATGTATATGATGTGGAGCTTATAGATCCGGAAGCCAACCCGGTTCGGATCAAACCGCTTGCAAATGCCGCCATTTTAGCTACGCCATCCGACCGCTTTTCACTGCGGCCACTTGCAATCAGGGGAGAATGGATAATGGTGCCGACGCTTGGTTTGGCAGATCGCATTCAGCCATACGGATGGATACGCTGGCGCAAAGATGATAAGTTGCTTATCAGGTATTCATTGTTGAGTTAACAGGTAAGAAATGCCGGGCTTGCTGAGATTTTTCCAAAAGATCCGCCTGTGGTGAGATTGCGGGCATCGTTAATGATGTAACGCTCTTAAACGGAAATAATAATACACGACTAAAGATTTTTTCCCGGAGATATTTTACCTTGAGATGGAAACCAGCCGACATTAGTAATCCTTAAAACCAATGTCATGAGACCAAAACTCTTTCTCCCCGGAATTTTCCTTCTGACGATCAGTTGCGGTGGCAATGATAGTAAAACCGAAAGTGACAAGACAGCCGTACCGGAAAAAAAAGAAGCCGCTGATAAAAAAATGGAAACAAGCAGTAGCAGCAATGACAAACATCTTTTTGATATCAAAGCTGCAAAGATCGTTTACCAGTTCACCGGTAAACCTCTTTATGCAGGCGACGAGACATTTTATTTTGATGATTATGGCAACATTGCCGTGCTGATAATGGATAAAGGCAGTAATTTAAATCGAAACCACACGACATCAATCTGGAAAGACAAAAAAACCACTCTCGTTAATCATGAAACAAAAAAAGTGGCTACTTCACCTTTCAGGGTAAAAGAAACCGAGCCGCCCGGTATTGCAGATATTTCGGATGCCAGCCGAAAAGGAATAGGCTATGAAAAAATGCCGGATGAAACAGTTGCGGGAAAGACTTGCGAAGTGTGGTATAACAAAAAAATGAACATAAAATACTATCTCTGGAAAAAGATAGAACTCAAACTGGAAAACCAGGGCGTTTATGTAAAGGAAGCAACTTCAGTAGAAGAAATCTCCGGAATACCGTCTGAGGTTATGAAAATTCCTGACGGATATAATCAATAAATGTAGTCACGAACTTTAAAACTTTTATCCTTTTATACCTCGCTCATCCCCACCTGGTTCCTCAGCAGATCATCCCAGTTATCGCGACGGCGTATGAGTTGGAATTTATTTTCTTTGAATAAAACTTCTGCGGGCTTTAACCGCGAATTAAAATTAGAAGACATTTCAAAACCATAAGCTCCGGCATTATAAAAAACAAGATAGTCACCCTCACGCACTTCATTCAGTTTCCTGTCCCAGGCAAATGTGTCTGTCTCGCAGATGTTGCCGACAACGGAATAATTTTTCTCTTTACCATCCGGATTACTGATATTCTCAATGCGATGATAGGAATCATAAAACATCGGACGTATCAAATGGTTGAAACCACTATTGATACTTACAAACGTAGCCGCAGATGTTTCTTTGATCACATTAACCTGCGTAACAAAATAACCGGATTCACTTACCAAAAACTTTCCGGGTTCGAACCATATTTGCAAATTCTTTGCCTGCGGGTGGCTATCAAATGCGTCTTTTACTTTTTTTGCCAGATCATCAATGTCTATCTCTTCATCACCATCTTTATATGGCACTTTGAAACCGCCACCAAGATCAACTGACTTTAAATCTTTAAAATGAGGAATGATATCGAATAATACTTCAATTCCTTTTACAAATACATCGGCATCTTTTATATCGCTGCCGGTATGTATGTGCAGATCGGCGATAAAAATGTCATACTTCTTTACAATGTTTAATATTTTATCCAGTTGCTCGACCGGTATTCCGAATTTACTTTTATCATGACCTGTCGAGATCTTTAAATTTCCGCCAGCCATAATATTCGGTCGCAGCCGGACACCGATCGGATAGCCATGACCATACTTCTTACCAAATTTTGCAAGATTCGATAAACTGTCAATATTAATATTCACTTTTAATGCAACAGCTTCTTCTATTTCATCAAAGCCGATACCGTTGGACGTGTATAGTACCTGTTGCGGAATAAATCCTGCATGCAGCGCCAGCTTGGCTTCATTGATAGAGCTGCAATCAATATTCGCACCCAGTGATTTGATATATTTAAGAATGCTGATATTGGTCAGCGCTTTACACGCGTAGAAGAAAACAACATTGCTTTGACTGAAAGCGGTTGTCAGCTTTTCATACTGTTCTTTTATTTTTTCAGCATGATATACATACAGCGGGGTTCCGAATTCCTCGGCTGCACTGATAAGTTGTGTTGCTGACAATTGAGCCATAGTCTTCACTTCCATTTTTTCCATGTATGCGAATATATTAAAGAGAAAGATAAGCCGCGAATTAAAAAGTGAAAGGTGGCCACGAATGGCACGAATTGACACGAAGGCCAGGTAACCGGAAGCGGTTTATTAATAAGTTCTGGCAGGAACGACTTTAAACCTAAAAGAAATTATTCTTGCCATTCGTGGCAAAAGAAAACGTCAGGGATTGTCTTCGTCTTCATTATCTTTTTCGATCAGTTCACCTTGTTCCGTCACAGACAATATACCATCGTCTTCCTTGTTTTCAGGGGCAGACGACTGCAATTCAGTATTCTTGATAATTGTAGGTTCCACCAATTGATCAGCCAGCACTTCTTTTATCTTCGGCAGATCATCTGTTGAGTTGATACCGAAATAATCCATGAAGTTTCTCGATGTAGAATAGACCAACGGATGTCCCGGCATTTTTTCATTACGTCCACTGATGATGATCAGTTCTTTTTCCAATAATTTTTGAACAGCATAATCGGAGCTTACACCGCGTATCGCCTCGATCTCACCTTTTGTTACCGGTTGTTTATAAGCAATGATCGCTAAAGTTTCTAATGAAGCAGACGATAGTCTTTTCAAAAACTTTTCACCATTGAGTTGCGAAACAGTTTTATGAAATTCTTTTTTGGTCAAAAATTGCCAGCCACCGCCGCTTTGTATCATTTCAAACGGATAAAATTCCGATTTGTATTTTTCAATGATCCCTTCGATCGCCGCTTCTACCTGGTCAAGAATAATTTTTTCATCAGTAAAAGCATTATTCACCAGTTCCGTAATTTCCAAAGAGGTCAAAGGCTTTTCACTGGCAAAGATCAGGGCTTCGATGTGTGGGATCAGATTAGTAATGTCAGTCATAAAAGTCAAATAAGGTCAAATAAAGTCATATCAGTCATTCAAAGTGGCAAAATAGTCATATTTGATTAATAGGTCTGAAAGAGATTATTCACAGAATGTTAGCTTCTACACTTCGTCTGCAGTTGCAGCAACACCTATAGATTTAATATAACCAAAGCTAAGGCGGAAATATTGTTCGAGCTTTTGATTTAACAGGGTAAATTCTTCTTCAGTAATGAGATTTCTGGATTTTGCTTTATCAGTTGCGGTAAGAGTTTCTTTTGCTGAACCACGACTATAATAACAAAAATTCTTATTCTCTTTAAAGTGAAATCTGCCGTACCCCTCGCTGATATTCATTGCGATCGAATCAGCGGCATCAACATATTGCGCTCCCAAAGTCTTCTTTTCAAAATATTCCCATTTTGCCACAATGTTCCAAACGATCTCTCCGATCTCCATCGCCACTTTGTACACTTCAAGGTCTTCCAATCGTAAACCTTTTCCCATACATGACTATTTAGATATTATTAATGCAGCAACCTTTATGACACCATCTGACGTATATGACCCTTATGACTCATTTGACCACTACTATCTATTTGACCTCTTTGACCTATATGACTTATATGACCCATTTGACTCATTTGACTCATTTGACTCTCCTACCCCTGCAGCGCTGCCGCCCCACTCACGATCTCGGTCAATTCAGTTGTAATTGCAGCTTGCCTTGCCCTGTTGTAAGATATCTTCAAGTTGCGAAGTAGTTCATTGGCATTTTCGGTTGCCTTATCCATCGCGGTCATCCGGGCGCCGTGTTCAGAAGCATTTGAGTCAAGCACGGCTTTATATAATTGTGTATTGAGGATCTTCGGCATTAATTCTTTGACCAACTCTTCCTGTGAAGGATCATATATGAAATCGGCCTTTGTCGCTCCCTCGACTTTTTTCACTTTAGGGATCGGTAAAAAACGTTCGACTTCAAATTTTTGCGTTGCAGCATTTTTGAACTGGCTGTAAACAATTTCCACAACATCAAATTGTCTTTCTTCAAAAGCCTTCATGGCAGCTTGCGCAGCCGCCTGTACATTTTCAAATGTCAGGTTGAGGAAAATATCTTTATAGGTCGCGTCTGCCTTATAATTATTTTTTAAAAAATGCTCGTACCCTTTCTTACCGATATTCCAGATAAACACATTGCCTTTTTTATATTGCTCGGCATATTTAGCGGCAATCGTAGCTTTTGTCAGTTTGATGGTATTTGCATTAAAAGCTCCCGCCAAACCCCTATCACTCGTAATAGCAATGAACAATACTTTTTCCACCGGGCGTTCAACCGCCAGTGACATCCCGACACCGCCTTCACTGTTGCTGACAATATTGCTCAGCATTTCCTGCAATTTTCTTGCATAGGGACGCATTTGTATGATAGCATCCTGTGCACGGCGAAGCTTGGCGGCACTCACCATCTTCATTGCCTTTGTGATCTGCTGCGTGCTTTGAACTGATTTAATGCGGTTACGTACTTCTTTGAGTTGTCCGGCCATTCGATTGATTTTAAAATGTCATATAAGTCAAAAAGGTCATAAGGGTCAAAATACGAGCGGAGATGTGACTTCTTTGACCTGTTTGACCGCTCACTTTTCTGGCCGCAAAAGTAAGGGCTCAGGGCTAAAATTCCATAAACGTTTTGGGCATGGATTCTGGCCACAGATGAACGCAGATAGACACAAATAGATCTTCATTACATTTTGTATTTCCCTTATGTCATGCGCAATTTCTGCGTCCATCCGTGTTCATTTGTATCTATCTGTGGCTAACTAAATTCAGATTCGTTCGCATTCGTGTCCATTTGTGACCAATCAAAATCAGATTCGTGTGCATTCGTGTCCATTTGTGGCCATCTGTGGCCAATCAAAATCCGGTTCGTGTGTTTTTGTGTCCATTTGTGGCCAGACGTATCAGGGCTATGGCTTCAACTCAAACTCCCTCCTCAGCCAATAAGACATCGCGATCCTCCCTCCTTCCGGTGTCCCATTCTTTATTTTTTTCTCATCTTCCCTCGATAATTCAAGATGCACCGGCCCGTCCGCAAGTTTGCTAAGCTGTTCTTTAGTGATCACTATCCTACCATTTCTTACAGTATCAAACCGGCTGATACCTTCACTAAAAGCAACGGTATCACTCAGCATCACTCTTATCCTGTCTTCTGGTTCGACGCCATCAAGCTCAAATACAAGATCGCCGCGGTTCACCACAGACGGTACTTTGGTCTTCAACATCAATGGCTGAAACTTGAACTCCTCTTTGTATTGTTTATTATTGACATTGGTAAAAACTATACTATGGTTGCCGCCAAAATCTTTTACAGGTTTGCTCACTTCATAATAAGCCCCATTCATTTTAGAGCTATCCGCTTTTAATTCCATGCCATCAAATTCCGCTTTACTCGGATCCTCCAATAATAAGGTCGTTCCATTTTTTCCCGCAAAACGATATTGAAGTCTAACCGTAATAAGTCCATTATCTTCATCGCCCCACACCTTGTAATCAAAATAAATGGATTCAGGATTCACATCTTTGCCTTTGCCGATCTCATTGCTGGTGCATGCACTCAATAATAAAAATGCGGAAGCTGAAATAAGAAAAAGTGAATTTATACGGCTCATAATTATTTGTTTGTACTTAATACTTTTTATCGCTATAAAGTTCGTTAAAGAAAATGGAAAAGAGTGAATGAGTTGAGAGTTTAGAATTTAGAGTTTAAAGTACAGAGTTAATTACCTCATATAGAAAGTAAGGTCTATTATGGAAATAGTAAGAAGGGCTTCAACTCTCAGTTCGTTATTCATAACTCTTAATTCTTAACTCGCAACCCGCTACCCTGAACTCCGACCATTCTCGTATCTTTGCCCTTCCCTAAAAACCGGGACAAAACTTCTGTCAAATTGGCTTACTATCAACATATAGCACCCTTTTTGACAAGAAAATCAGACATAAAAGTCATAGTGGTCACATAAGTCAAATTCGTTTCAACTGCTGTGCATTATATGACCTCATTTGACTTATGAATATTTGACCATTATGACCTTATCAACTTTTAACTCTTAACTATCAACTTTCAACTAGTATAAATCATGCTCTCTATCATTTCCAAAGTATTCGGCGGCAATAAATCACTCAAAGACGTAAAAAAGATCCAACCAAAAGTTGAAGAGATCAACCAACATTTTGCCAGCTATGCCTCCTTATCCAATGATGAGCTCCGCAATAAAACGCAGGAATTCCGTCAACGCATCAAAGACCATTTGAGCGATACAGATAATAAGATCGCTGAAAAAAATAAAGCAGCCGAAGAACTTCCTTTCAATGACCTTTTCGGCAAAGATGCCATCTACCAGGAAGTGGATAAACTGAAAAAAGACCGCGATAAAGAAATTGAAAAAGTGCTGGAAGAAATTCTTCCCGAGGCTTTTGCCGTAGTAAAAGAAACAGCAAGTCGTTTCAAAGAAAATACAGAGCTTGTTTCAACCGCTACTCAACTTGACCGTGACCTCGCAGTAAAAAAGAATTATATCACCATTGACGGTGATAATGTCACGTATAAAAACACATGGCCTGCCGGTGGCAGCGAAGTCACCTGGAACATGGTGCACTATGATGTGCAGTTGATCGGTGGCGCTGTATTACATTCAGGCAAGATCGCTGAGATGGCAACAGGTGAAGGTAAGACCCTTGTATCTACATTGCCCGCTTATTTAAATGCATTACCCGGTGAAGGCGTTCATATCGTAACCGTCAATGATTACCTAGCCCGTCGTGACCAGGAATGGAATGGCACCATCTTCGAATGGCTCGGACTCAAAGTAGATTGTATAGATAAACATCAACCCAACTCCGAAGAAAGAAGAAAAGCTTATCTCGCCGATATCACTTATGGCACCAACAATGAATTTGGTTTCGACTATCTCCGTGATAATATGGTGCATTCACCCGAAGAAATGGTGCAACGCAAACATCATTTCGCCATGGTGGATGAAGTGGACTCTGTATTGATAGATGATGCAAGAACGCCATTGATCATTTCCGGTCCTGTAGCCAAAGGTGATGATCAGCAATTCCATGTTCATAAACCAAGAGTGCAGCAACTCGTGCAGGAGCAGGAACGCATTGTCCGTACTTCGCTGAATGAAGCAAAAAAATTGTTTGAAAAAGGGGAAGACGATCCCAAGACCGGTGGCCTTCATTTATTCAGGGCATGGCGCGGCTTGCCAAAGTATGGACCACTCATTAAATTCTTAAGCGAGCCTGGCATTAAAGTAAAAATGCAGAAGGCCGAGAATTATTATCTCCAGGACCAGTCACGCAATATGAAAGTCGTGGATGAAGACCTGCTCTTCCATATTGATGAAAAAAATAATTCGGTTGAACTCACCGACAAAGGGCATAACATGATCACCCGCACCGGTGAAGATCCTGAGTTCTTTGTGTTGCCCGATATAGGCGTCAAGCTTGCTGAAGTGGAAAAAGGTGAGGCATCGCAGGAAGATAAGCTGCAGCAGAAAGAAGCATTGCTCAATGACTATGCACAGAAAGCCGATCGCATTCATACCGTGCAGCAGTTATTAAAAGCTTATACGCTGTTTGCAAAAGACGATGAATATGTAATAATAGATGGCGCAATTAAAATTGTAGATGAGCAAACGGGCCGTATCATGGAAGGCCGTCGTTACAGTGATGGTCTGCACCAGGCGCTGGAAGCAAAAGAAAATGTAAAGATCGAAGCGGCCACGCAGACTTATGCCACGATCACCTTGCAGAATTATTTCCGCATGTATCATAAGCTCGCCGGTATGACGGGTACTGCCGAAACAGAAGCCGCCGAGTTGTGGAGCATTTATAAATTGGATGTTGTCAATGTCCCCACCAATCTCCCGATGGTGCGCAAGGACAACCAGGACCTTGTTTATAAAACAAAAAGAGAAAAGTTCAAAGCTGCGATAGATGAGATCGAAGCATTGCGTAATGCAGGCAGGCCGATATTGGTGGGTACTACTTCGGTTGAAGTAAGTGAATTGCTCAGCCGTATGCTGCAGCAGAAAAAAATTCCGCATAATGTACTCAATGCAAAACAACATGCCCGTGAAGCGCAGATAGTCGCCGAAGCAGGTTTGGCCGGCGCTGTTACCATTGCCACCAACATGGCCGGTCGTGGTACGGATATCAAACTCGGACCCGGTGTAAAAGAAGCCGGTGGTCTCGCTATCGTTGGTACCGAGCGGCATGAAAGCCGTCGTGTTGACCGGCAGTTGCGCGGACGTGCAGGCCGCCAGGGTGATCCCGGTACTTCGCAGTTCTATGTATCGCTGGATGATGACCTCATGCGTATGTTCGGCAGTGAACGTATAGCAGGGTTGATGGATAAGCTCGGGTATAAGGAAGGCGATGTGATACAGCATAGCATGATCAGCAACAGCATTCAGCGGGCGCAGAAGAAAGTGGAAGAAAATAATTTCGGTATCCGTAAAAGATTGCTGGAGTATGATGATGTAATGAACAAGCAGCGTAACGTTGTTTATGGCAAACGCCAGCATGCCTTGTTTGGTGAACGTTTGGCGCTGGATATTGATAATGCATTCTCCGTTGTCGCCGAAGGATTGGTCAGCGGTTTTCGTGAGCAGGAAGATTATGAAGGTTTCAAGCTGGGTTGTATCGTCAACTTTGGTTTGGAGACAAAGATCGAAGAAGAAGAATTTAAAAGAGGTGATGTCAATACCGTCATTGATAAATTATATAATGAAGCCACCGAAAATTACAGCCGTCATAAAGAAGACCTGAAGAAACAGGTGGTGCCGGTTTTCAAAAACATCAAGCTCACGCAGGGGAGGCAGATCGAAAATGTCGTGGTGCCTTTCTCCGATGGGCGCAAAGGATTGAATGTACTCTCGCCGCTGGATAAAAGCATCAGCTCAAATGGTGAGGAAGTGGCGGCTAACCTGGAAAAGACCATTACGCTGGTGGTGATTGATGATGCATGGAAAGAACATCTCCGTGCCATGGATGATCTGAAGCAATCGGTGCAGACAGCCTATCTCGAACAAAAAGATCCATTGGTAATTTATAAAGTAGAAGCCTTCCAGCAGTTCAAGAACATGGATGCCGATGTCAATAAAGATATTGTTTCCTTCCTCTGTCATGCTTCTATTCCGATACAGCAGGAGACAGCGCAATTAAAAGAAGGCCGCCAGGAAAAAACCGATTATTCAAAGATGCGGGCCAACAAAGAAGAAATTGATGCAGCCGGCCAGGACTATGCCGCCAATGAACGTGATAAGTTTGAACCCGGTGGTGGCGGACCTGCAGTAGCGGAAAAACAAGCGCCGATCAAAGTTGCTCCGAAGATTGGGAGAAATGATCCTTGTCCTTGTGGGAGTGGGAAGAAGTACAAACATTGCCACGGGAAGGATGCGTAGGAAAAGAAATGTCATTGCGAGTACAGCGAAGCAAAGCATTGCCACGGGAAAGACGCCTAAACGAATCATCCCGCCCGCCCCGACGTATGTTGTGGAGAACAACGTGAGGGAGTATAAAATGTAGCTGAATTGGCTTATTTTGTGCATTCTCCTGAATTAATTATGAAACAATCAAGATTTAAAGGCAAGTTCCAGGCTGGTGACGGACAGGTAGAACTTCAGATTCCTATCATTTCGTTTATTGATGATAACACGCATATCATATATTGCCCTGCCCTTGATTTGAGCGGATATGGTAACGATGAAACAGAAGCCAGGAAACAGTTTTGATACTTGTGCTGGAAGAATACATCGAGTTACACAGTTAAAAAAAACATTGCTCTGGTCGGATTTAAAAAAATTAGGCTGGACAGTCAGTATAAAGAAAAAGAAACTAGTTGCCCTGCCGCCGCCGATATCAAATATTGGAGAACAAATGAAGAATTTAGCCGGATATTTAACAACTATCCATTCAAGAAATATAATACCGCCATAACCCTTCCTGCAGCCTGATGGGAAAACTGAAAAATATTTCCCTCCGGGTTTTTCGTGAATATCTTATCTATTGTGGCCTCAATCATATTCGTACAAAAGGTGGTCATGAAATATGGAGTGCAAAAGGTTTGACAAGGCCCATCGTTTTACAAACACATATTGATCCGGTTCCTGAATTTATCGTAAAGAACAATTTCAGATCGATGGGCAAACCGGATAGAACATTTACTTGAATTTCTTGAGCGGCAATAAGTTCATTTTTTCATTTTTCAATGGTGGTAGGAAATTGATGCCGACGTGAATAAAGATATTGTTTCCTTCCTCTGTCATGCTTCTATTCCTATACAACAGGAAACAGCGCAATTAAAAGAAGGCCGAAAAGCTTGTCCCGCAAAAAGCGGGAGAAAAAACCGATTATTCAAAGATGCGGGCCAACAAAGAAGAAATTGATGCAGCCGGCCAGGACTAGGCCGCTAATGAAAGAGATAAGTTTGAACCCGGTGGTGGTGGACCTGCGGTAGCGGAAAAACAAGCGCCGATCAAAGTAGCTCCGAAGATTGGACGCAACGATCCATGTCCATGCGGAAGCGGCAAAAAATATAAGCACTGCCACGGTAAAGATGCATAATCGTCCCCCAGCCTGTCCCGACGAATGTCGTGGGAGCGCCGCGAAGGGGATCCTTGTCCTTGTGGTAGTGGAAAGAAGTATAGACACTGTCACGGTAAGGATGCATAACGATAGATTGTAAGTATTTTTATTGGCCGGCTATAATGCTACTATATTAAGCTTCCGTTGCGTCGCACTCTTGATCCGTAATGTTCCGTCCTTTAAAAAAAAATAAAACTTTAGGGTTATCGTAATGAAATTATATACTATCTCAGTGCCGTCTATGATTTCTTGATACTTATTTTCGATGGCAACTAAAATGTCTCTTTCGACAAATAATTCATCGAATTGACTAACTCGGAAAGTTGACGAATCGTATTCCTTCAAGACATTATAATGGTCTTTTAGAAAGCAGATGTCGTTGATATGTTTAAGACTAGGTTTTTCGATTCCGTTCTTAATATACTTAAGGTTTACGGTAAACAAAAAGTCTTCAGAGTTACTAAAACCTCTTAAATAGCAGCGAGGTACGAAATGCTGTTTCAAAGTATAGAATTATTTAGCTGGTTTAGTTGCTTTTGGCTTTACAGCATCAAGTACTTTATTACTGTCTTTTTTTACTGACTGGGTATCTTTCTTGACAGTCGTTGGTGGTTGCAAAATTGGGAAGTCAGTTTAGGTTCCTCTGACGTTTGTGCCGACTTATTGCAACCGTTATAATACGGCTGTGCTATGAAAAGTGTAATCGCGATGACCACACCAGCAACAGTCCAATTTCTTGATTGTCTTGCTACTCTAAATATTTTTTTATTATACCTCGCTTGACCAGAGAAGCCACCGTCAGTCATAAATTTTGAGCCGCTTGGGGTTATCCAACAGAAATTCCTTGCAGCGTGAAACTGGTCGCCAATCTGATAATGTGGAATAGTCTCAGTGTCAATCTTTTCTTGTTTTTTTAGATAACTAAAATAGGGATTGTCAATGCGACTATGAGCGTCTAACCCCAAATTCGTCATGAAGTCATCAGTCATTTCTTTTTTATTATTGACTCCATGCTCGTTAAGTTCAGTAAGAATGTTATCTAAAACCGAATCGAACATAGCAGTTATTTTCTTTGAAAATTACAATTTTTTTTCCCTCCGTTCTCCTTAGTGTTCCGTTCCAATAATAAAAAGAAAAAATATAGGCTGTGATACTGAGAATACATCCTCTGCTGTCCTTAATGTGCCGGACAGATAGAAATGTATTGATTCTATTTCTTATCCCTATCGGTAAAGGCGTGCCGTTGAATAGACAAGTGTTAAAAGTTGTCATTTATGAATTTCATGTCCCCTTCGTCGAATGTAGTGGTATACTCAATTTTCGACAGCGCTTTCCTTGTTTCAAACCATGTGAATAAACCAATTTTTAGAGACAGCCGCTTAATAAAACTATCCAAAGCCTCTTTAGCATTGTTAATCATTTTTTTACTTACTGCGGCAGTTAAGAATTGTTTGAATGATTCTACAGCAAAAGTTCCTGAATCCTTTGTTGTTAAAGTATTGATATGCCCTATGATAGCGTCGGCATAGTGAATTACTGCGGTTTGGCCAGACAATCGATAAGCTATCACAGGATCTACAGATGAGAGTTTTTGTACAGCTATCTTATAATTCTTTTCGGCCTCTGCAAATGGTTCCTGAATTTGAGACTTGAGAATTGAAACAATTGCTAAGGCCGGAAACTCCATGGACAATTCCTTTCTTGCTTCTGGCGTTCTGTATTGTTCAGGCACCTGAAGGATGATTTTATCTACCATGCATCGAACAAATCAGATAAATCCAATCTTGGGATTGTATATCTAATTTCAAGGAGATAATATAAAACTTCCTTTCTAAGCCGGTTATCTTCCTTGCGGCCCTTATACCACTGTGCTAGTTGAGTTAAGATCCATCCGATTACAATACCAACTAGAGTAAAAATTGAAGTATTGTTTGCCATATTATTTTAGAGAGCTATTTTCTAATGAAAAAGTTATGTCCCGACTGACCTTGATGACAAACTAAGGTTAACGATCCTATGGGCTATAATACCGAACAACCATGTTAGATAAATCCTTCTTCATCTGCTGCTTTGTTATGTCATTAAAAGGCGCTGGTTGCATTCCAACTTGCTTTTGAAAAAATAAAAAGGCCTTTCTCATTTTCTGATATGCGTCCTGGTACAATTGAAAAAAATCATCTTCAGTGACATCCTCAGTGATTGCCATTTCATAATTGGATGTTGAGGTGAAAACTCTATCAGTTGCTGAACCGGTCATGGACTCAATAATGTACAAGTCAACTATGACTTTCACATTTAGATTCCAGAGACTATTCTTTATTATATCTCTATTGATAGTGTAGTTCCAGAAAGCGAATCCATTAAGTGGTGGAATGTCAACCTGTGAACGTTCGGTTGATTTGTGTATGGCTTTATTCATTTTCTGGAGGCTTCTTATTGCCCTTATCAGGCTTTGTAGGTTTATCAGGTTTGGCCGGGGGAGTTGTTCCAACACGACCTCCTTTATATTTGTCAGGAGTAGTTTTTACAACACCAGAATATTTAGGTGCGGATGGATTCTGTGGTTTGTTGTCATTTGATTTGGGCATGGCTTGAGTTTTTATTTTTTTCCTTTTGGCTTTATTGGCTTTTGTGGTTTCTCAGGGGCCACTGATGATGCAGTCCATACTTACCTTTCATTGCTTTTTGAACAGAACTTTCCTTTTTTGAATTTGCATTTCTTGACTTTGACATAGGTTTTCACTCTTTATCCTTTGAAGGTTTGGGTTCAGGTCTCTGGGGCATCTGAGGAATTTCAGGTGGTGCAGAAGCTGTATGACCAAGGCCACCACCAGAAGACTTGTCAATCATATTGGTTTCCTTAATGGGACTATCAGGGTTTTTGTTTGAATCATCATTAATCATACATATTAACTTTTAGGTTTTGCAGGAGGATTATTAACGGGCTTTTGTGGTGGTGTTGGTGGAACTGGTTTCAATGGTGCAGTGGATGCGTTGTTCCCCTTCTTTATATCAGGTTCAAACTGCTTCTCAATTTCTATCACCTTGCTTTGGCTGAATATTATCTTCCATATTTTTTAGGTTTAGCTGTCTGTGTTGATGGTGGTGTCGGTGTAACAGGTTTTTGAGGTGCTGAATAAGGATTCTGTCCCCTGGTCTGGCCAGGAAGATTTGGTTTTGTAACGTCTCCACCGTTATTTGATTTTGGATTATTACTCATATACTGCATTTAAAGTTATATACAATACGATTAAAATTATTCCCCCACAAGCATACCCACTGTTATTCGGTTTATCCAGTCGATACCTTTTGCTCTGTTTTCAATTTTTTGTGGGTCATAGTTCTTCTCAACATCTTCAGTTTCCACTGCACCTTTTTTCGCATTCCTTCCCGCAATCATATGCGAAATCAGATTTAAAAGTAAAGTGAGAATCAGAAAGACCCCAACCTGAAAGGAGCATCCACTTATGACTTGAATCCTTTATTGGATTCACGATGTGTTTTATGAAGCCAACTGATAAGCCCAATGCACCGGCGGAAATGTAAGACAGTTGTTTTTCAAAGATGTCTTGGCTTTTATGGAAGGTTTCTTTTAACTCCAATCGGTAAGCTTCTATCTTGGCAAGTTTTTTCTTGTATTTTTTTAATTCCTTCTTGTATATCTTCAATTCTGCCTTGTGCCTTTTTTCAGATTCTTCAGGAGATTCTTCTTTTGCTACTTCAACGGATTCTTTAACTGCTACACTAACTTCTTCTTTGACCACCATCTTTGGTTGTCCATTCTCTGGTTGTTCCTCTTTTTTCGGCTCTGCCTCTTGCTGCTTGTCCATACTCCAAAAATACCAAATTCTTAGGGCCGATACCTCTTAAAAGCACCCATGTGTGATAGTTGTGAAAAACGATTTTGTGTATTCAAATACAAATTTGATTTACAATTCATTCTCCGCCGCTATCCGCCCATGCAGATGTTCCGCCGAAAGGAGCACGCCGTGGTCGATGTTTGTCTTTCCGCCCATGCAGGTGTTCCGCCGAAAGAAGCACGCCGTGGTCGGTGTTTGTTTTCCACCGACCACTCGAACTATAAACAACTAAACCTTACTGGCCTCATTGAAAGTCCGATGGCGGGTGTTGCTTCGCTAGCACTCGCAATGACAAACACCCGCCATGGCGTAACTTAGCCAATGCCCGTTTTCGTTACTGAATATCCGCAATTTTTTACAGCAAGTATAAAAGGATGGTATAAGCTGCTTGAGCACGACAAGTATAAAGATATTATTGTAAGCAGCCTTCGGTTCCTCGTAGAAGACAAACGTATTATTTTGAATGCCTTTGTTATCATGCCAGACCATATTCATTTGATATGGCAGATGCAACCACTGATTCATCCTCAACATGTGCAAAGAGATTTTTTAAAATATACCGCTCAACAGATAAAACATGATCTGCAAAAGAATCATCCTGAGCTATTAGAACATTTTGAGGCAGATGCAAACGACAGATATTACCAATTCTGGAAACGGAGAGCTTTGAGCATTGAATTAAGAACACATAAAGTCTATCGTCAGAAGTTGGACTATTTACATCGGAACCCTGTAAAGACTGGTTTTTGTAAGCTACCTGAAGAATACAAGTATTCATCAGCTTTGTTTTATGAAACTGGTATTGACAATTGGGGATTTCTTACTCATCATCGTGACTAACTACAGATCCCCGCCTGACGGAAAGCAGGAGTGGCGGGTGAAAGAGAAACACCCGCCACGGCGTAATAAGCTCCCGGTTGGCCGTAGTGTTTAGTTACTATCTCTTTTATCCACCAAAATTTTATTGTAAATTTGAAACATAAAGAATTATTTATGGGTACTCTTACAATAGATAAAAAGAAGTTTGTAGTGATCGAGCAAAAGGAATTCGATAAGCTTCAATTACTGGCTGCACAAAAAACGACTCCTGCCAGAAAACTTTCTCTCCTTCGCCTGCGTTCGTGTCCTTGTACGCCGCTGCCCTTCGCCTGCGTTTGTGTCCGTAATAAGTGAGACTGCCACGGTGCGTAGCCCTCCTCCGCCCTTGTTCGTGTCCGTGTGCGCCCGCCACGGTGCGTGTTTCTTCCCCGCAATGTCTTTCATTACAACTTCGCAGAAGTGTCTCACAGCATAGTTAAGTGTAGCGAGTGGGCAAGGCGTAGAAGCTTTATTTTCATTTTGTCAACTCAATTCCCGCTTGAAATTATTCTTCTGACTCAGGAAAAGCAGGACGTTCGACTTGCCATCGAATAAACTCCTTTCCACCATATTGATCACCGCCAGAAAAAATTTTTAGATCGACTCGTCTTAGTATGTCTGTAAAATTTTCAAAGTTCAACTCAGGTGAGGAATTAAAAAATCGTAGCATTTCATTCAATGCTCTTTGCCTCATATAGTCCTCGACACTTCGCCCTGGCTCGTGTCCGCAATTAGTGAGGCAGCTCCGGTGCGTAGCCTGTCCCGATTATTTCGGGATCACCACGCACCGGAACTATCAAATAAAATGACATTCATATAAGCAAAGGAATGATGCGTGGTGACCCACGCTATTCAGCAGGGCAGGCACGCATCATGGCGTGATCAATGCATTCCATTCACCTCATCATGAAATAATGTAGCTTTAATCATGGACAAGTCATTACTTGAACCAAAGCGAAAATCGCATATTGACAAAGGGGAAATATATTTTTGAGCATGAGCTACGGAGTAAAATAAACCAGTTTCAGCTCTTTTATCTTTTTTAGATTTTTATCTGCACTGATCAGCGGCAGGTCAAAATAAATAGCTGTAGCGCAAACAATGGCATCTCCTACTTTCGTTTTGTAACTTCTTTTTATGCCGATGGCAATTTCCTTGATCTCGCTATTCAGAGGAATAATTTTGGCCGACCGAAGATATCTTTTCACAGCATACTCGTCGGATTGGCTCTTAAAATCGAAACCAAGCACTTCAATTTCCGATATCACAGAAATGTAGTGGATTTTTTCATCAACGAGTGGGATCACAGAGTTATTTGCTCCAAGAAAATAAATAATGGCATTGGTGTCAGGCACCACGGTATCATTCATTCCGGCTGTCTTTCTGGTATTTCAAAGCATTGACTCCTGAAAAAGATTTTACCGTACCGGCATATCTTTTTGCTTTAATAAGCTTTGCTTTACCGGTAATTTTTTTCACCGCTTTCTCGATCTCTTCTTTTTTCATTCCTTTTTTAATTATCACCGTCATATCAATGACTTTAAACAAATATACATTTTTTTCACCGGCACATGAACGAAGAACTATCATTCTGCTTCCCGGCCGTGTCTTCACCTAACCTCCGCCCTGTTTCGTGTCCGTGTGCGCCCGCCGCGGTGCGTGTCACCACGCACCGGAACTATAAAACGAGATGATGATGCGTGACGACCCACGCTATTCAGCAGGGCAGGCACGCATCATGGCATCACCGCTCATTTCATCGTCTCAAAATAATGTAGTTTTAATCATGGACAAGTCATTACTTGAACCAAAGCGAAAATCGCATATTGACAAAGGGGAAATATACTTTTGGACAGCCACTATTAATAACTGGTACCGGCTACTGGAAAAAGACGAATACAAGGATGTAATTATTGAATCATTGCAATATTTGAGTGATGCCGGAAAGATAGATGTGTTTGCCTTTGTTATTATGCCCAACCATCTCCATTTGATCTGGCGGGTAAATGAACTCAACGGAAAAGAATCACCACAAGGTTCATTTTTGAAATATACAGCACATATATTTAAAAAGATGTTGCGGAAAGAAGACGGCGATAAACTGACTCCTTACGCAGTAAATGCAGATAATAAAAAATATGAATTCTGGCAAAGAGATTCATTAGCCATCCCTTTATTTACCAAAAAAGTTGCCTTACAAAAATTGAAATACATTCATTTTAATCCTTTGGCCGAACGTTGGCAACTGGTAAAAGATCCAAGCGATTATAAGTATTCATCGGCGAGGTATTACGAATTGAATCAAAAGAATTTTCCTTTCCTGAAAGATTTATATGAAGAATTTTAGGATGTGGTGCGTGGTGACACGCACCATGGCATAGGAAACCCTTACTGCCATATGTGTTCTTCGTTACTTTTAATGAATTGTATAGCTGACCCTGGTACAATTAGAATTGTCTAATTTCAGACTCTCATAACGGCAATTATTTAAACCCACATTCTTGAACCATTATGGCCAACAACTTGCGCGACATAAAGATCCTTTCTATTGATATCGGCGGCTCTTCTATAAAGGCTACGATCCTGAGTAACACGGGAGAGCTTTTGCAGGATTTTACGAAGATCAAAACCCCTGATCCGGCCACACCGGAAAAAGTTTTGTCGGCGATTCAAAAACTGACACAGGATTTTGAGCCCTATGACAGAATTTCTGTAGGGTTCCCGGGATACATAAGAAAAGGAATAGTGTTCACAGCCCCCAACCTCGGAACGCATTATTGGAAAAATGTAAATCTGAACGGGTTGATCAGCGATGCCTTGCATAAACCGGTTCGTATCATCAATGACGCAGACCTGCAGGGTCTCGGAATGATCAGTGAAAAAGGATTGGAAATGGTCATTACACTTGGCACAGGCTTTGGCACCGCTTTATTTCTCGATGGCAATTTACTTCCCCATGTTGAAATGGGACAACATCCGGCCACCAAAACGAAAACCTATGACCAATATATTGGTGACAGTGCATTAAATTCAATTGACATAAAAAAATGGAACAAGCGTATAGCAAGAACTCTTAAGAACATGAAAACAACTTTTAACTATGATCATCTCTATATAAGCGGGGGAAATGCGAAGAAGATAAAATTCAAATTAGACGATAATATTACCATCAGCGATAACAGGGACGGGATCAAAGGTGGCGCAAGGCTCTGGCGGCTTGATGAGGATCTTTTTATGAAACAGGAATAGATAATACTTTAATAAACTCAGGACGGATTGCTGACTCATCATGCAGATTAACTACAGATCAGTGGCGGGTGTTGCTTCGCTGGCACTCACTGTCATTTTGAATGTTCCTCCGCCCGGATTTTTCTTCGCCGCCGTATCTTCCTTACAACTTCACAGCCATGTCTTACAGCATAGCTAAGTGGGCAGCGTGGACACGGCGCCCATAATAACGAAATATCCCTTTACATCACCGTGTCCCGCTCAACACGTCCCACACACCGGGACACACGGTGCAGAACCAAGCGGCATTTAATCATCTATTCAAATTTTATTTTTTTCCTTGAGTATTTCTTTTGATGAATTTTAAATCAGGACATAACTTTATAATCCAGCTATCTGTCCTTATATAAACTGTTGCTTATTATACCCAATAAATTTGTATTAATTAAAACGACCTGATGCCATTATGAAAAAATTATCTTTCTGCATTTTCGTATTCACAGCATTGTCATTTGCCTCATGCAGTGAAAAAGATTCAAATCCTGTATTAACGATTGAAGGTGGCCAGATAAAAGGCATTGAAACTCCCACCAAAGGGATCATCGCTTATAAGGGAATTCCTTTTGCAGCGCCACCCCTGGGCAACCTGCGCTGGAAAGAACCGCAACCTGTTATACCCTGGCAAGGTGTAAAGCTGGCAGATAAATATGGTGATGCTGCTTCACAGGTAACATGGGATCCGCAAAGTTTTTATGGAAAAGAATGGCGTGCCAGCGGCTCTGTTCCGTTCAGTGAAAATTGTCTTTATCTGAATATATGGACACCTGCAACAGGCCAAAAAGATAAAAAACTTCCTGTGGCTATGTGGATACATGGTGGTGGCTATCGGGAAGGTTTTGCATTTGAACCGGAAATGGACGGCGGTGAAGACTGGGCTTCACGTGGTGTCATTTTAGTACAGGTAACTTATCGCTTAGGTGTAATAGGTTTTTTCTCTCATCCACTTTTATCGGCTGAAAGCCCTCATGGTGTTTCAGGTAATTATGGCTTAATGGACCAGGCTGCTGCACTGAAATGGATCCATAATAATATCAAACAGTTTGGTGGTGATCCAAACAACATAACCATTTTCGGTCAAAGTGCAGGTGCAGGCAGTGTACAATCATTATGCGCTTCTCCTATTTCCAAAAATCTGGTGAGTAAGGCAATCAGCATGAGCGGTGGTGGTTTAGGTAATACAAGACCCGGCCCTATCGCTTGACACTGCACAATTGACCAATAACAAAGTATGATGGATTTTTTTGGAAAACAACGTTAGAACAGATGCGTTCTCTTTCGTTTGATGAATTAACGAAAATGGCAAAGAGTATGCGGATACAACCAAAACACAGGTTGGCTGGCGACCTGTTATTGATAATTACTTTTTAAAAGGAACATTTACCGATGCAGCAAATGCAAAAGAAATACCCGACATCCCATACATGATCGGGTTTACTGCCAATGATCTGGGTGATATGACAAAACCTGTAAGTGATTTCGCTGCGTTGCGGGCTAAACAAAGTACCAAACCGGTTTTTGCTTATTTATTTCAGCGTCAGCTTCCGGGTGATTCCAGTGGCGCTTTCCATTCTTCAGACCTGTGGTATATGTTCCATTCATTAAGACATAGCTGGCGGCCTTTTACGGCGGGTGATCAGGAGCTGAGCATTAAAATGATTGACTTCTATACCAATTTCGCCCGTACCGGTAATCCTAATGGTAAAGGAGAAGCTGTATGGAAACCTTACACTACTGCACATCCTGATTTTATGATATTGGATGCGAATACTGATAAAGCAGTATTAAAGATGTCGGCTACTCCCCAATATAAAGGAAGCAGATTGAGAAGGTAACGGCGCTCATGAAATCATTATTCTCCGTCCCCACCGGAACTAACAAATCAAATGAAGCGAAAGAAATTTAAGGCTCACTAAACTGAACCCTTTAGTAAAAAAGAAAAACGTTTTTTGAATCAACATGCTTCTTTCTTTTTTTAATAATTGCTTTTTGTAGGTTTGCAAATAGTAAATTCAATTTCAGAAATAACAATCATTACAAAAGAAATCTACGATGAACCAAAAACACAAATCCTTGTTGCCGTCGATGGCTTTTGTCGTTTTATCAGGATTACTGGCAGGCGCCAATACAGCTTTGGGACAGGGCCCGGGACAAAGAACATCCCTGCCTCCCATACCCCCAAAAGGCGATACGACACATACCCTGACTAAACACTTTATTCCGTCCTCTAACGTCAAAAAAGGACCGGATGCCAAAGGATTCATTCAACGGTGGCTGGTGCTGGAACCCGTCAGGAAAAACATTACCCGAAATAGTATATTCACCGATAACTACCTCAGAACAACTTTCTCCACCGATAATTTTTCCAACGATTTTACTTTAATTCCTAAAAATGGATCAACCGTAAAAGTGGGAGACCAGGAACTGAAATGGTATGCGTTGGACAGCAAGTCATTCAACTTTAATTTATACCATTTTACTTATGCCATCAGCAAGCCGCCATATGGCGTGCTCTTTTGGCTTGTCACCGTCATCAATTGCCCCGAAGAAATCAAAAACGTGAGAATGACTGCAGGAGTTAATTCGGGAGGCATGTTTTGGGTGAATGGCGAGGAAGCCCTTACGCTTTCCGGTGACAGGGATATGATCGTGGATAATGTCACCTCTTCGCTATTAACTCTTAAAAAGGGAAAGAACATCATCCGTGGGGCTGTAATAAATGGACCGGGTATGTGTAACTTCTGTGTTCGTTTTTTGGATGAAAAAGGATTGCCGGTAAAAAACTTCAGTATTAGTTACGAATAAAATTTGCTGGTCTATTAAGAAATCAATTATTCTGAAATCGAAGTTATTATGAAAAGAATGAAAATATCCGACATAACCGTCTTGTTAGCAATATTGATAACGCAAACATTAATAGCGCAGGTCGGAAAACCATTTATCCATGACCCGTCAACCATCGTTGAATGTGACGGAAAGTATTACACATTTGGTACTGGTGGAGGTGGATTAATATCTGAAGACGGTTGGAACTGGAAAGGCGGTGGCGTGAGACCTGGTGGTGGAGCAGCCCCCGATGCAATGAAAATAGGCGATCGCTACCTGGTAGTGTATGGTGCAACCGGCGGTGGAAGTAACCACAAAGGTGCCATTCTTACTATGTGGAACAAAACGCTTGATCCAACATCTCCTGATTTTAAATACACAGACCCTGTTGTGGTTGCTACATCGGATGGTTATGAAGATAATGACGCCATTGATCCCGGTCTTCTATTGGATCCCACTACGGGACGCCTTTGGCTCACTTACGGTACCTATTTTGGGTCCATCCGCATTATAGAATTGGATCCTAAAACAGGAAAACTTGTGGCGGGTAATAAACCCGTTGATGTAGCCATTACATGTGAAGCCTCTGATTTAGTATATCACGACGGTTGGTACTATCTTCTGGCAACACATGGCAGTTGTTGTGATGGCGCCAACTCCACCTACAATATCGTTGTTGGTCGTTCTAAAAAAATAACCGGTCCTTATATAGATAACGTGGGAAGAACCATGCTGGAAGGTGGCGGCAAGATGGTGGTTGCTACCCGTGGAAGATTGATAGGCCCCGGGCATTTTGGACATATGATTTTTGAGAAAGGAGTTGAAAAAATGTCCTTACATTATGAAGCAGATTTAGATCAAAGCGGACGCAGCGTATTGGGCATCCTTCCACTGCTCTGGAAAGATGGATGGCCTGTTGCAGGAGAGAAGTTTAAAGAAGGTACCTATGAAATTGAATCGGTGAGAAGAGGCTATGCGTTGGAATTAGCAGTTGATTTTACAAGAATGGCTGGTGGTATGCGGGGGTTTGGCGGTAATAATAATGAGCCGATAAAACCCGTTCCAGCCCAGGAATTAGCAGATGTAATTAACACCTGGCCTACCGGGAACATTGATTTACGCATTGGTGATTATATGTTCCGCCCTCATCAGAAATGGGCAATTACGGATGCCCCTGATAGCACAGGGTATTTAGGCGGACCTTATTATAAAATAGTAATAGAAGGAACCGAGAGGACATTAGCGGCAACTGCCGATGCAGAAGTAATAACTGTACCAGCTTTTACCGGCGCACCGGAACAATTATGGCGAATCGATCAGTTGACGGATGGTACCTATAGAATAATGCCTAAGGCAGTTCCCAATTCAGGAAAGAAGTTAGCGCTGGTATCTTCCGGAGATAGCACACCGGCATTGGCAGCATTTGATTTTAACAGCGATAATTCCAAATGGAATTTTAGGGCACACTAAATATAATCTCACCCGAAAGAAGCAGGCCGCGGTTGTGATTTTCTTCCACCAACCACACGAACTAAAGTCTATTAAATAAACCTACTCGTCATTGGATTGAACTACATAACAGTGGCGGGTCAAATGCTTCAACCACCGAACTACATTCCCATCATCCGCCGGGACAGGCAAGCCCCGCGTCCCATCACGACGTAAAGGACCGATATTTTTTTTCCTTATGAATTTTATTGAAATGATAAATAAAGCTTATAGGAATTGTTAAGCGTGTTGCATCATTTTCTTACCCCCGGAAAAAGACAATAGAAACCAGCTTAATCTTGACTAATTTCACCCATGCGTCAATTGGCTGCAATTATGTTTTCAGACATGGATGGTTATACTGCCCTGATGCAGCAAAACGAGCAATTGGCAAAGGTGAAGCTTAGAAGACTGAAAGAAGTACTGGAATCTGCTGTCGTTGCTCACCATGGAAAAATTCTCCAATATTATGGTGATGGTGCTTTAAGCATTTTTAACAGCGCTATTGATGGAGTTCATTGTGCTGTGGCAATACAACAGTCATTGATGCAGGAGCCTAAAGTAGATGTGCGAATAGGTATTCACACGGGTGATATTTCAATAGAAAATGAAGCCATTTATGGCGATGGCGTTAACCTGGCATCAAGAATTGAATCACTGGCTGTTCCGGGTTCAATTTTTATTTCAGAAAAAGTGTTTGATGAAATCAAAAACCAGGAAAACCTGGCAGCCCGTGAAATGGGCTATTTTGAATTGAAGAACATAATAAAGCCCGTTCGCATATTTGCAATAGATAATAAAGGTCTCGTTGTTCCGGGCCGTGATGCTGTAAAAGGAAAAACCAAACAACCTGCTAATCGCTTTGCCATACTGCCTTTTGTAAACATGAGTGGCGATCCTGAAAATGAATACTTCAGTGACGGAATTACCGAAGAATTACTGAATGCCTTTACGAAAGTGGATGGACTGCAGGTAACCTCCCGGACCTCTGCCTTTGCTTTTAAAGGAAAGAATACTGATATACGTGACATTGGTATACAACTAAACGTAGATAGAATACTGGAAGGAAGTGTACGTAAAGCCGGGAACCGGGTGCGCATCACTGCGCAGTTAATAAATGCAGCGGACGGATATCATATCTGGAGCGAAACCTATGACCGGGACCTGACGGATATATTTGAAGTGCAGGATGAGATCAGCAATATTATAGCCAATAAGTGCCGCGGGAATTTGAATGCGAAAAAATATGTGGAGAAACTGGTAAAAGCTCCCACGCAAAACCTGGAGGCATATACTCTTTATTTGAAAGGCTTACATTTTCATAATAAGCTGAATCCTGCTGATGCTAAAAGAGCGATAGAATATTATGAAAAAGCGATCGCACTGGAACCGGGTTATGCATCTGCTTACGCGATGGCTGCGGCAGCTTATGCATTTCTTGGCGCAACAGGACAAATGCAACCTAAAGAAGCTTTTGAAGTCGTGCACAGGTACGGCGATAAAGCATTACAACTGGATAGTTCATTGGCGGCAGGGTATACGGCTAAGGGCTGGGCTTATTTATTTTATGATTGGAAATGGAAACAGGCACATGACTCCTTGCAAAAAGCTATTGAGCTAAACCCAGCAACAACCGGCGCTTACCAACTTCTTTCTTTTTATTATTTGATCATCGGGCAAAAGAAGGAAGCTGTTGAAATTATGGAAAAAGCTCTTCGGGTAGATCCGTTGTCTCCGGTTGTTAATCACTTCCTCGCGGAAGTTTATCACAATGCAGGAAGGACGGATGATGCGTTAAAACAAGTTGAATTGGTGTTAGACATGTATCCGCATATGCGTATTGCCCTGGAGTTAAAAGGCTGGTGCGTCGGTGTCAAAGGAGATTGGAAGAAGGCAGCAGAAATATTTGAAGAAGTTCACCGGCTGACAAAGCACCCATTAAAGGGTCTTACACCACTTGGATGCGCATATGCACAGTCAGGAGAAACTGAAAAAGCAATGGAGTGTATTCGTAAAATAAATTTACGTCAGGTTGAAGAACCGGAAGTGGTATTGGATGCTGACCTGGCAATGATCTGGTGGTCGCTAGGAGATAAAGACAAAGCTTTTCACCACATATTTCAATGTGTTGAAAAGAGGATGGGTCCTGTAGCGCTTCTTATTGAACACCCGATGTACAAGGGAATGGCTGATGATCCCAGGTATCATTTATTAAAGGAGAAACTGAACCTCCAGTTTTCGTCCGACAAATCTTACGACTGAACCTCTACCGTTCCAACCGGACTCAATGTCCGATGAATTCTTCCATTCCCAACCTTACAGCTAAATTTACTGCAACAATCCAGCGGCTCGTCCGTCTGATACAACAGTGAACAATAGCTACCCGGATAAAGATGAGGAAAGACGCCTCGTCAGCCTTGCGCTGAAAGGAGATAACAGTGCTTTTGGCCTCATCATTAAAAACACAGAAAAACTGGTGGCACAGATTGTTTTTAAAATGATCGCCAACAACGAAGACCGGAAGGATATAGCCCAGGATATTTACCTAAAGGCATGGAACAGACTTCCGGGATTTCGGTTTGAATGCAAACTTTCCACCTGGATAGCACAGATCAGTTATAACACCAGCCTTGATCACCTTCGTAAGAAAAAAATGGTATTGACCGGTAATGAATTTGACATTATTGAACCGGAAAATGAGACGGCGTTATCATTTGATAAACCAAATCACACTTACTACCCGGCCGAAAACGATAGCATCACCGGGAAAGAATTGTCAGTAATATTAAAAGAAGAAATAGAAAGATTGCCGCCCATATATAAAACTATGATCGCATTATATCATCAGCAGGAATTAAGCTATGAAGAAATAGGTGAAGTCACGGGATTGCCTGCCGGTACCGTGAAAAGTTACCTCTTCAGGGCAAGAAGAGTGCTGAGAAACAACCTGGCGATTAACTATAAAAAAGAAGATCTATGACAACAAAACATCTGAATGATGAGCAATTGCAGCAATACGTTCTTGATGAAAGTTCATTGAGCGGTGATATAGCTGCTCATATTCATAGCTGCGAAGATTGCAGGGCCCGTGCGAAAACATATCGCATGTTGATCACCATTATAGAACAAGCGCCTTCGCCTGTTTTTGAATTCGATCTGCAGGAACTCGTGCTGTCAAAAATACCGGAACCTGTTACAGAAAAGAAAACAGATAATTTAATCATCCGTGTCGTTTTTCTGCCGGCTTTATTTTTTGTTGTGGCTTTCATCAGCCTGCTCACTGTCTTTTCTCCTGGTTTCTTTGCCGGCATCGGTCTATTGGCTGGGGGGCTTCTTGTCGTTTCAGCGGTATTCCTGTTAGCAACCTTATGTATGGATATGTATAAATCCTATAAGAAGAAAATAAACTTGCTTGATCTTTATTAATTCAATTGCAACATTAAATTACTATCATCGTCACATTCAATATAAATTATCAGAAAATGAAAAAAATAACTACTGTCGCCGCATTAATACTGGCCGCAACACCTGCCTTTGCACAAGGCCCTGATGAAAGTATCCTTAATCAACCGGAAGTTTTCAGGGTCGTTTCCACAATTGTTGCCGTGATTTTATTTATGATCTTTATTCTTACAATAATTAAAAGATACCTTGATCACCGGCTTAAAAATAAGATCGTGGATAAAGGCCTGTCGGAAAACATCGCAGCTTCCGTCTTACAAAGTAATCCTCACGAAGACAGGAACAGTAATATAAAATGGTTTTTGCTGCTGGCAGGATTAGGCGCAGGACTTCTCATCGTGAATTATACACGGCCATTGGGCATTCATTCCATAGCCATCATGTCATTTAGTATATCAGCAAGTTTTTTGTGCTATTATTTTTTCATTAAGCAGGCAGAGAAATAAAGTGATTCAAATGGCAGAGGTGATTTTTTCCGCCCGTGAAGCTGTTCCGCAAAAACTAGCAGCCGTTGGTATCCGAACGAAGTGAGAGATCTCAAATAAGACGGCATATAATAATAAGCTAATAAGGTTGCTGTGTAAAAGAGACTTTTGTTACTAAGGCAATAAGGTATCAGCGCTGTTTTAAAAGATATTTCCCGCTCGTCACACTGATGCTTTCCACTTGTGGAGGTGCTCGCTGAAAGAAGAACACTGTGGTTGATGCTCTGGACCTCACTGATCTCACTAATGGTTTTACTTATTGTATTGCTAATTGTTTAGCCTGATAAATTAAAAATCTTTCTTGTTTTTCTCTTTGTAATGATCCTGTCTATTGCAAATAAATGGTCCGGCGATTATATTCGCCCTCCAAATCATTTGATCCAAACCAACCCTATGAAGAACCTGAAAAAATTAATCAGCTTATCAGCATTCCTTTGTCTTTTAACTTCTTTCATTAACGCCCAGGCGCCATCCGTCACAGCCCAGGTCGGTTATCCCGTTGGCACATCCGGCAAACAGGCTGCTTACGGCAACAGTAAATATGTTTTGCTGGCAGATCACAATTGGCTATACCAGTCCACTGATGCTGCATCATGGAGCCAGGTGGAACCGGCAGGACTCAGCTCCAATCAGCTTAATTTTATTGTTTATGGCGCTGGTCTTTTTGTGGTGGTTGGTAACAATGGAACCATACAAACTTCAGCAGACGGTGTTACCTGGACCAGCCGCACATCAGGGACGGCTAGCAATCTTTCAAAAGTATATTTTGTAAACAGCAAATTTTTTGTCATCGGTTTTAATCGCACCCTTCTTACATCTGATGACGGTATTACATGGACCGCCATCACATTCAATACCGGTTCGGCGGCTGATTTTTTCATGTCGCTGGCGTATGGCAATGGATGGTATGTATTATCTGCACGAAATAATAGCGGAAGCAGCGCCATTGTTTACCGTTCCGCCACCGCAACGAACAATACATGGAGCTATGCCACAAACACCCCTTCGTTTAACGGAACAAACCGTATCCAGTTTTTGAAAGATAAGTTCTGGGCGTTCATGATCGGCAACCGCATGTTTACATCGGCTGACGGCAGTTCGTGGACAGAGATCACCAGCTCCGTGGTATTAACGCAGCCCAACAGCACAACTACCAGTTGGAACACTTCTCACCAGATCTTTAACGGTGTATGGGATGGAACGAAATATAGTTTTTATGGCTCCAGCCAATACTATTCAGGCTATGGCTCCACATTTACTTCGACGGATGGCATCAATTTCACGTTGTTAAATAAAACCGCTTATATAGTGCCGCAGCAGTCGGTGATGCTTAACGGCATCTATTTCGTATGCGGTAATGAAGGCTTTGTTACTTCAATCGATGGATTAACCTATAAGCATTCCGGATTCAGCATTGCTGATATGATAAAAACAACAAACAAATATGTCGCCGTGGGCATGATCAGCAATGATGGTCAGATCTATAATTCAACGGATTTTGAAACATGGACAAACCGCACCCCGTCATCAATCAGGGAGCTATATGCCGCTGCATATGATGGCACAAGGATACTTGCTGCGGGGTCTCAAAAGATTTTTAGCTCGATCGATGATGGTGATACCTGGACGAATGTGTATAGTAATATAAACGATGGTTTCAGTGCTTTGGCTTATGGAAATGGCCGTTTTGTCGCGGGTGGTTATGATGGCTCTAGCGCTTTTATTCGTTATTCAACAGATGGCGGACAAACCTGGACAACTGCAAATACCGATAACAATTGGTATCTGAAGATCAAATACATCAACAATAAATTCTTTGCTCTTGGATTAAATAATGATGATTGGACCGGGAGAGTAATGTATTCGGCAGATGGCATTACCTGGTCGGATGTAACGCCCAACGCGGGTTGTGAAGTTTATTATTATAAAGATGTCGCATTTGACGGAAGCAAATATCATATTCTTGGTGTCGAATCAGTGGATTATGTACCCGTCGGCTTTTTCACCTTATCTACAACTACTCCTGCCAATGCCGGAAGCTACGCCAATAAGGCTGTTTGCAATAACTCTCCCGGAGGTGTCGTGCTCGGTGGCAATTGGGACCAGGGTGTGTTAGATTATGCCAATGGAAAATTTACGGGCGCAGTGATTGACGCTGACACAGGCCAGGATTATATTATTTACTCCGATGACGGCACCAGTTGGACAGCCCTGCCTCAAAATAGTTATAGTACCATTGTCGGTTCATACCTGAGTGGTACAACGGTAAGGATGGCGGCCAGGGGTAATGCTTTCTTTACAGTTAATTATGGAGTCACTCTCCCGGTATCGTTAACTGAGTTCAACGGTAAATTATACGGGTCATCAGTAAAATTAAACTGGGCCACAGCATCTGAACAAAACTCAAAACAATTCATCGTTCAGCATAGCACGGACGGCAATCGTTGGAAACAGGTCGGTATCGTTGCTGCAACTGGTAATAGCAGCTCAAGAAAAGAGTATAGCTATATTCATACAACACCGGTACAAGGTTCTAATTTTTATCGTTTGCTTCAGGAGGATTTTGATGAAAAGTCTGCAACAAGCCGAGTAATCACTATCAACATAGGTGGTGAGCAAATTACTTCGTATCCTAATCCGGTTACCAACAAGATGGTTATTCGCACAACAAATGCAGAAGCGGGACATGTTATTCTTTTCAATATAAGCGGGCAGGCCGTTAAAAAAGTTTCAACCACTGGTTTGGAAACACAGGTTGATCTTTCAGAATTGCCACGCGGCTCATACGTCGCCGAGGTCTGGCAGGGCAAGCAGCATCAGCGTATCATGATCACAAAAAATTAGAATATAAATAAAAGACCGGCTAAATAACCGGTCTTTTATTTATATCTGTCATTACATAAGAATTAAGCAACCGCCCTCCACCCAATGGCGTTATTCATTGTTAATAACGTTTGATAAAAAAACCGTAATCATCATACCTGTACCCCTTCTTTCCTTCTTCGAAGAAAAGATGTTCTATAATGCCCGGTGTCCACTCCACAATTATTTCATTATTTTCCTTCCCTTTGAAACCTGGGCTCTTCAGCTCTCCTAATGCAAAAAGATAATGATCATCGGATCGTGATACACGCAACGTCCCGTACATGTCGTTGAAATAAATACCGGTATCCAGGCGAGTACTGTCGGCGTTAATTATCGGTGCTTCAAAAGGCTCATACCCGGTTTTTATTTTTTCTATCATTTGTAAAAAAGGGGCAGCGGTCTCAATCGAATTTTTATTTTTCAATAGGGTCGTGTAATAAACAGCGGCCAGCATGCCGGCAATCCGGATACCCGCCTCCGCCTCATTGACAAATACAAAAACACCATCCCGCTCACCCGGCCTGTACGAAATAAAAGATTCATAACCCGGAAAAGTTCCAAAGTGCATGCGTAGTGGTATGTCAAAAAATTTTCCTTCAGCCCACCCGAAAGAATAGCCGGTAATGGCAAAAGGTCCCATGTTTTGTTCTGCACCGGCAAGCCGGGTTTCATACAATTTCCTGAGACCTGTTGTCATAATGTTTCCGGGGTCCCGCCCGGTCAGCAATAAAAGCCATTTGCCCATATCGCCTGTTGTTGAAAAAAGTCCGCCGGCTGCATGCATCGTACTCCCTGTTTTTTCCAGTTGCAATTTTTCAGTGTCGAAGCGATAGGGTAACGCTATTGTTGCATTCACCGGCACTTGGGCGGTAGTCTGCATCATACGCAACGGTTTCAGGATCTTTTCATCGAGATATTTTTTCCATGATTGTCCCGTTACCCGCTCAATGATCAGGCCGGCCAACAGGTAGCCAAGATTAGAGTAGCGAAAACTATGATCTGGTTTCCCTTTTCTGTAGGAAGTAAATTTCAATAGATTTCTGAGATCAGCAGGGTATTCACCGGAATAAGCGGTGCGGAATACCAGCGGGTCATTACTAAGTCCATGAGTATGTGATAATACCTGTTGAATAGAAATACTGTCCACCGAAATACTATCGGGAAAATATTTTGGATCGATATATTTACTTAACGGGTCATTAAGATGGATAAGCCCCTTGTTGACCAATTGTGCCATGGCAAGACCAGTAAAAGCCTTTGTATTGGAAGCGATATAAAGCCGTGTCTGGTCATTCATCGGATTTTTTTCATCTGCAAAACCAAATCCCTTCTCAAAGACTACCTTACCGCCATGAACTCCTGTGACCGAAATCCCTCTTGCATAGTGATTTTTCACCATTTCACGGGCCAGCGAATCCAGCGTTTTAAATTCCTGTCCCCTCGCTGCATGAATACCAGAAAAAAAAGAGAAGATGACTAAGTATTTTTTGAACCTCATTCTGTTCACGGTTTTTTGAGTGTGGTTAAACAGTATGAGACGCAATAAAAAAACAGCAGGTTACAGCAAATCAGGAAGTTTATTTCCACCGTTGCCGATTTTTCGCTTTCAATGCCGCGCAGGCAGACCCGCCGTTCCTGGAGTATCGATTTGAATACTTTTATTGCAAGATTATCAAATCCTAAATACGCCGAAGAACTTATGAGAGTAATTAAGACCAATACGCGAAATCAAAATTGTTCGATCCGTATCTATTCTACTTTAGGTATACACAAACATCTATCATACAGTTCAACCATTGAGAGATGCCCGATAAATAAAAACCCTGCGTTGTCTCACAACTTAGCTGAGTGTACACGGGAGGCTTGCCTACCAGACAGCCAGGCACGGAATCTAACAATGAATGCCATGGCTCATCGCATCACGCATCATGGAATTTGTAAGCTGATCAATCGCCTACCGTACCATTCCTAATATAAATAAAGTCATACACCGTTTGCCAGGTCTTCCCCTCATCATTCGATGTCTCGGCCAGTTGCCTGACCTTATTCTTACCAAGATTAAAAAAAGTAAAGCGGCCTTTCAGCGGTTGGCCCTGTGGGTTATTGCTCGTATAAACAAAACGCATCGCTCCATCTTTGTATTCGCCATCCGTAAAATACTGGTGACCGGCACCCGAGCCTATCCACAACTGCGTCCACTTTTTTGTTGTGGTATCATACCAGTTCTGGCTCTTACCCGTGAAGGGAGCATGATAGGATTCCCAGTTTTCCAGTATAGTACATTCTCCCGATACATTTTGAATATGACTGGTACCTACCCGGTTGTTAGGGAAAAAATTATTATAGACGTCCCAGTCACCGATCCAGAAATCAAACAATCGTGCACCTGCAATAGCACGGCAGGGAAAGGCCCTGTTGAGGGCGGCATCATAGACATCTTTGAATTTTTTTTCATTTCGTATAAATGAGTAGTCTTTGAAATTCTCCATTTCATACGTGTTGGAATAACCATTGGCATTAGCGCTGTCCAGGTACTCCAACGCTTTCTGTTTATCTTTCTTCATGGAATATGTCATCGCCATGCGTGAATATAATTGTGCCCGTAACCCGGGTCCCGGAGTTTTGCCCAATACTTTATTATATAGCCCGATCGCAACGTCATAGTTACCCATAAAGTGATTGGAAAATGCCATCCGGGCAAATGTAGGTGCCAGCGCCTCGGGATGCTCCTTTATAAAGACATTGTATTTTTCAAGTGCATCCTTGTATTCAAAATGAAAGAACAAGGAGTCCGCTTCTCTCGGGACCGGCGGGTTGGTGGCAGTTGTCTGCTGGGCCAAAAGAAAACCCGGAAGAATCACCAGTACAATAAAAATAGCAAGATGCAAAAGTGTGCGCATGGTATTTCGTTTGCTGCAATTAAGTACGAATGAGATCAACCCATTGGGTGAAAATTGACTTTTAGCCGGATTCTACATGGCTGGCCTGTCCGGCTTATGACAGGCCGGTGTACGCGAGGACAACCTCTTAACTTTGTTTACGGTAATGAGAGAGAACACAGTTGATTTAATAGCGGGCTTCCCCGACTTCAAAGCGCCGGGCTTTGATATAAAAAGGTTCAACCAGCGATTCCGCGAAAAGAACCTCATTATTTCTGCACGTTCCAAACAAATAGCTTATGCCAAACACTGGGGAGGACTGTCCATCAAATTTGCCTTGAGCGGTAATGAACACTACCAAACTGATCATTCAAGCTACGCTGTGAATCCTTCAAATTTTTTAATTCTTAATAAAGACACGCAATACTCCAGTTTTATAGATTCCTGTGTCGAAGTAGATTCTTTCACGCTGAATTTCAGTGACGCTTTTACCGGTTCTGTTTTAAATAGCTTGTTGAAACCGGGGGATGCGCTTGAGAATAACGTTGACAAAAAAAGTAAAGGCTTACGTTTTGTAGAAAGATTATACAGTAAAGATGATCTGATCGTTCCACTGGCGCTGCAGATCCATCGGTGTGTGAATGAATTGGATAAACGCAACGATGAGATTGCTGAACTGTTTGAAGAGATTTTCATGGCGCTGTTGAAATTGAATGCAACGGTTGCTTGTGAAATAGAAAAAGTGAAAAAGATAAAAGCTTCGACCCGTCGGGAACTTTACAAACGATTGAATAATGCAAAAGATTTTATAGATAGCTGTTACAGCAAAGAGATAACACTGAATAGTATAGCCTCGATCGCCTGTATGAACCGGGAATATTTTATCCGGCAGTTTAAAACGCATTTTCATATCACTCCTGTTAAATACCTCATGGCAAAAAGAATGGAAGCGGCCCGAACGGCTTTACTTTCTCCGCACATATCTGTTTCTGATGTTTGCAGCGATGTTGGTTATTCGGATCTTAGTTCTTTCAGCAAATTATTTAAGCGATATTACCAGGTTAGCCCGGCAGCCTTCCGAAAACAACAGTGTTGCAGATAAACAGGTAAATATTTCTGCTCTTGCAGATGCTCTGCTTAAAATTTATCAAAAAGGTGGTTAAAGTATTTCTGTTACCTATGAAAGTTTATTATCGGCGAGTTCATTTTCCTTTTAACAGGATTCTGAAATAATCTGCACAACCTATCCTGCCCATAGCGCTCAGCATTTTTTTGTTTTTTAATTTTGTTTAAGTATTTTTACAAAAATTTAAACAAAATGAATGCCTTTTCCATTTCGCAGTTAGAACAATTTTCAGGCATTAAAGCACATACTATACGGGTGTGGGAGCAGCGTTATGACGCATTACAACCAGATCGAAGCGAGGGCAACACCCGTTATTACAGCGATGACCAGTTAAGAAGGTTGTTGAATATTGTAAGCCTGCTGGACACAAACCATAAGGTATCTGAATTATGCAGGATGCCCGATGAAAAACTGCATCGCCTGTTAGATGAACAACTTTCATCAGTAACTATGAAGAATGAAAGTGATGAATACTTCATATCCCAGGTAATTGCGGCGGCGATGAGGTATAGCGAAGAACGTTTCGATAAAGTCTTTTCCAATTGCATGCTCCGCTATGGTATCAAAGAGACATATATTAAAATTCTCTACCCGGCTCTTGTAAGACTGGGGCTTATGTGGGCCAAAGACCAGTTACCCCCGGCCCGGGAGCATTTTATTACCGCCCTTTTCAGGCAAAAATTTTTATCGGCCGCCGATACACTTCCACCCCCATCTTCCGCAAAAAATCCGTGGCTGCTTTTTCTGCCGGAAGATGAATTTCATGAAACGGGTTTATTATTTGCGAATTACCTTATCAGGCATGCGGATCAAAAAGCTGTGTATCTCGGTGCGAATGTTCCCTTCCGATCCCTTGCCGAAGCCATAGATGATATTGGCCCATCCTTTATTTTATTCTTCCTGGTGAGAAAAAATAATTCTGAAAATGACGCTAAACTCATTTCGCAACTGGGTAAATCTTTTCCTGCACATAAATTTTTTATAGCCTGCGACCCTGGCCGGCTTAAAAATATAAAACCCGGAAAAAACTTTACGACGCTGAATTCCGTAAATGATCTTGAAGCAGTTTTAAGAAAATAATGTTTAAATAAAGATATTTTAATATAAACACATAAATGGCGAAAATAGGAGTTATAGGTGCCGGGTTTTCCGGGTTGAGCGCAGCTTGTTACCTCTCCGCGGCGGGCCACGAAGTGCATGTATTTGAAAAAAATGCCGAACCGGGCGGAAGGGCCAGGCAATTCCGATCGCCCGAGGGATTTGTTTTTGATATGGGTCCAAGCTGGTATTGGATGCCGGGTGTATTTGAAAAATTTTTTAATGATTTTGGTTACACCGTTGCCGACTTTTATAATCTCCATTTGCTCGACCCTTCTTTTGAAATGGTTTTCAGCCACGAAGAAAAGCTTGTCGTGCCAGCAGGTTTCGGGGAGCTATGCCGGTTGTTTGAATCAATAGAAAAAGGCGGCGCTTTGCAGTTAAAAAAATTTTTAGATGAAGCTGAACGTAAATACCGGTTGGGGATGGAAGGACTTGTTTATAAACCCGGGCTGTCCATTGCTGAATTTATTTCGCCAGATGTTATCTGGAATAGTTTCTCAACCGATATTTTCTCACCCTTCAGCCGCCATGTCCGGAAATATTTTTCTGATCCAAAGCTGATCATGCTGATGGAGTTCCCGGTTTTGTTTCTTGGGGCAAAGCCTTCGCAGATTCCGGCACTTTACAGCCTGATGAATTATGCCGGATTAAAACTGGGCAATTGGTATCCGCAGGGTGGCTTTGGAAAAGTGATCAACGCTATGAGATACTGTTGCTGAAAGCAATGGAGCTTTTTTTCATTTCAATGCCAACGTAGAAAAAATAATTGCCGATCATGGTATTGTAAAAGTCCTGCAGGTGAACGGCGACAAAATGTATTGTGACGGCGTGATCGCTTCAGCCGATTATCATCATGTCGAAGAAAATTTATTAAATGCCGGGGAAAGAAATTACGACGATAAATACTGGAATAAAAAAACCTTAGCCCCTTCCTGCCTTGTCTTTTATCTCGGTATCAATAAGAAATTACCCCGACTGAATCATCATACATTATTCTTTGATGAAAACCTGGAACAGCATATCCACCAGATCTATGATCAACCGGGATGGCCCGACAGCCCTTTATTTTATGCCTGTTGTCCATCTAAAACCGATAACAGTGTTGCGCCGCCGGGGAATGAAAACATTTTCCTTTTAATGCCTGTTGCCCCCGATCTGGAAGATACCGAACAGACAAGAGAAAAATATTTTTCAATTTTTATAAAGCGAATGGAGGAATTTACGGGAGAGTCCATTCAACCGTACATCATCTATAAAAAAAGTTATTGTATAAAAGATTTTATCGCTGATTATAACTCGTATAAGGGTAATGCGTACGGACTAGCTAATACCATTTCGCAAACCGCCCTGTTTAAACCAAGGATCAAAAACCGGAAATTGAAAAATCTTTTTTATGCAGGACAACTGACCGTCCCGGGGCCGGGCGTGCCGCCCTGTATCATTTCCGGTAAAATAGCCGCGGGTTTATTAGATAAACACTTAACAAAAACCAGGAATGAAGTCTTTGTTCGATAAAGTGTCCATTGAATGCAGCAGGCTGACAACGAAAACTTACAGCACAAGTTTTTCGCTGGGCATCCTATTCCTTGCAAAGCATCTGCGCGATCCTGTCTATTCTATTTATGGTTTTGTTCGCTTTGCTGACGAGATCGTGGACAGCTTTCATAACTATGACAAGAAAGGGTTGCTGGAAACGTTTCGTGAAAATACGGACGCAGCTCTCCGGGATGAGATCTCGCTGAACCCGATCTTAAATTCATTCCAGTCTATCGTTCACAAATATTCTATCCGGCGTGAATGGATCAATATATTTCTTGACAGCATGGAAATGGATCTGTACCAGCAAACTTATACTGAAGAAGGATATAAAAAATATATCTTAGGTTCCGCCGAGGCAGTAGGCCTAATGTGCCTTCATGTATTTGCCGAAGGTGATGAAAAATTATTTGAAAAATTGAAACCCTATGCCATGAGACTGGGTGCCGCATTTCAAAAAGTAAATTTTTTAAGAGATGCACAGGCCGATAATGTTTTACTTGGAAGAACATATTTTCCCGGTGTCGAGTTTCTGAATTTTTCCAATGAAGAAAAAGCGAAAATTGAAAAAGAAATAGAGGAAGATTTTGCTGAGGCGCTGAAGGGAATAAAAATGCTGCCTTCCAATTCTAAAAATGGAGTTTACCTTGCCTATTATTATTATTGGAAACTATTTAAAAAGATAAAACGGTTGCCGGCCGATAAGATATTACAACAAAGGATACGGATACCTGACTTTCAAAAATTCCTGCTGATGATGAAATCTAATCTTAAATATCAACTGAATATTCTTTAACATTAAACTCCGGTATCATGATACTATTGAATATCCTGATCGTTATCCTGTCATTTGTCATGATGGAGGCTGTAGCGTGGTTTACACACAAATATATCATGCATGGACTGCTGTGGTCGCTGCACAAGGACCATCACAAAAAAGAAAGCTCAGGCTTTTTTGAACATAATGATTTTTTCTTTTTGATTTTTGCGCTTCCCGGGATCGCAGGATTGCTTTTCGGAATGCAACATGATTTTAATTTCCTGTTTTGGATCGGTCTTGGTATTACTTTGTATGGCTTCACCTATTTTTTGGTACATGATGTTTTTATTCACCAGCGATTCAGGATATTTCGTAATACCGACAATACCTACTTTACTGCCATCCGCCGTGCACATAAAATGCATCACAAACATGTAGATAAAGAACAGGGTGAAAGTTTTGGCATGCTCTGGGTGTCGTGGAAATATTTTAAAAAATCAAAGCAGGGCAGTTAGCATGAAGTTCATTTACCTGCTGATAAATTTTTTATCAGTTATCGTTCCTTTTATTTTCTCTTTTCATCCAAAGATCAGGTTTGACCAGCATTTCAAATCTTTTTTTACAGCTAATGCTATCGCCGCTTTTTGTTTTTTGAGCTGGGATGTCATTTTCACGGGTATGGGTGTGTGGGGATTTAATGATAGATATATTATCGGGGCCAAGGTTCTGAATTTGCCGATAGAAGAAGTCTTATTTTTCATTTGTATCCCCTTTGCTTGTGTGTTTACCTATCATTGCCTCAATAAGTTCTTTTCAATTAAATGGAACAAAAGATCAGAAGACCTGGTCGTCGTTTTGTTATCGGTCTTTTTTCTTATAACAGGAGTCATTTATATTAACCGTTCATATACGGCAACAACTTTCATCAGTATTGCCGTGTTGCTGACATTTTTTAAATTTTTTTTCAAGGTAAAATGGCTGCCGAAGCTTTTCAGCATCTACCCGGTCCTGCTGCTCCCCTTTTTTATAGTAAACGGCATCCTTACTGGTAGCGGCCTTGATCAACCTGTAGTGTGGTATAATAATTCCGAAAACCTTGGGATCAGGTTTTTTACTATCCCTGCGGAGGATCTCGTCTATGGTTTCGAGATGATCTTATTAAACCTGTTCTTTTTTGAATTATTTCAAAAGCGTTCCAAAGCGAAGGTAGTTTGAGTAATATGCTTTATCCGCAGGTTTTGTATCTATAAAATAGTAATGCGTGACGATCAACGGCAATTCCACAACAATCATCCCGGTGGAATATCTTTTTTCTATGCCTTATTAAGCACCAGTTTCTTCGCCTGCTTCTGCGCTTTTAATGCAAGCTCCGTCGCCAAAAAGCAGTGTTCCTGAGTCATGGCTGTTTCAGTTCGGTTCACCACATCATTCACTAATTGTTCGCCGTAAGGTAGAACTACATCTTTGCAATCTATATATTGTGTGTCTTTATTATTTACCAGGAAAAGATGATTTCCGCCGGGTCTACCGGCAATATCAATGTTCTTGCGTATCTCAATAAACCCCTCCGTGCCTAAAATGGTCAGCCTTCCATCGCCCCATGTTTGCAATCCATCCGGTGTAAACCAATCGACCCGTATATAACCGGTCCCGCCATTACCATTGATCGTTACATCACCAAAATCTTCGAATTGCGGATATTGCGGATGCGCGACATTACCTGTTTGTGAACAAGCAACTTCAGCCTTCGTAGAACCGGTGAAGTATAAGAATTGATCAAACTGGTGAGAAGCGATATCGGTGATAATACCACCAAAATATTTTTTATCAAAAAACCAGGCGGGCCTCGACGTTAAACTGATGCGATGCGGCCCGAGACCGATCGTTTGGATCACTTTACCAATGGCGCCGGCTTTGACCAATTCACCTGCTTTGACCGTGGCTTTATTTTCAAAACGCTCACTGTACATGATGGAGTAAATACGGCCGGTTTGCTTTTGCACACGACGCACTTCAGCCAGTTGGTCCAGGGAAGTAATACCGGGTTTGTCAGACATATAATCTTTTCCATGCTGCATCACCCGCACACCTAACGGCGCTCTTTCACTTGGAACGATGGAACTTAATACTAGCTGAATCGATTTATCATCCAGTATTTCCTTTTCATCGGTCACCCGTTTTGCCTGCGGATATTTTTTCGAAAAGGCTGCAGCCAGATCGTCTTCCTTGGCATGAAAGGAAACTAATTGTCCGCCGCCGCGTATCACTGCATCGGTCTGTGAATAGATATGGCCATGATTAATACCGATAACGGAAAAATTGATCTTCGGCTCAGGGGTTTTTTCTGGTGCAACAGCAACCTCACTTATATCTTGTTGATTACTGCTATTAGCCAACAGTTCTTTAGGAAAGACGGAAAGTAACCCGGCTGCTGATGTAGCTGCGGTAGCTGACAGGATAAATTTTCTCCGGTTGAATTTTGATGGTTTCATATTTCAATAATTATCGTCATCAAATGTAAAGCTTTCTGTCCATGCATTTGTTCTTTTGGGGAAAGCATGCCGCGGCCGGATCAGGAACAAACGACGGATGACTTCCGCCAGTGTCAGGAATCAAGGCTGCCTTGTTGTTTAGCTGATGCCTGTCTTCGTTACGGGGTGACCACAGTTTTTATTTTTACGAGCTCGGTAAGCGAATCAAGTTCAAACTGCTGCCCTAATCTTTACTGTATCTCACAGCATTGCTAATTTGGCAGCGTTAACAGGAAGCCAATACATAAATCTTTACAACATACTCACATCAATTACATGAAAAAAATCCCGGTTGAATATCCGGAAATAGATCCAGTAAGGATACCGGTTATAATAAGGCCAGATCTTCTGCAATGAGTTTTGCTCGGTGGTATAGGCCAGCATACATTCTTTTTTTTGCCGTGCATGATCATAAATGTTTACTTCAACATCAGGCAAAGGCATCCCGTCTGTGTTATATACTTTCTTAGCTTCATTATACACTTCCATTTTGCCCATTATCCTGTTCGCCAGCGATGGCGGAAATACGGGCTGGTATATCTTCTTTACAGTAAAACCGGGATCGTTTTTATGCTGCCGGCAATACTGCGTGATCAGTTGACTGATCATCGTATGATCCGGGTGTCCGTACCCTCCTATCACATCATCCAAAGTAAAAATAACAGCGGGCTTGTATCTTTCAACATAGTTCCCTATCAGCCTGAGCAAAGAATCTGTTTTATAATTCAGCGCAAACTGATCATAAGGCATAGGCATATACGACTTCTCCGTATTCATATCGTTCCTGAAATTAAAATCAACAGGGTCGGCGCCCTGCAAACCCTGGATGCTTACCGCTTGTCGCAGCGATTTTTTTCTTACCGGGTTTTTAGCGCTGTCTTTTTCGAAGTACAAGCCGCCTTGCTGGTAAAAACACATTTCCCTTATGTTCCACCCATTTTTACAAAGCATGGACATGGTTCCCGAACTTCCTACCATATCATCATCATGCGCAACGATGATCAGCGCATTTTTTTCAGCAGTATTGAGAAGAAAATTGTCGGCAGGATATTTTTCCTTTGCAGCAAGCGTTGTGAGATAATAAATATGTGATCCGATAGCAACAACAATACAAATAGAAATGACGATAAAGAGGCGCAATAGTTTTTTCATGTGCGTGTTTGAGGTAAATAAAATGATGGCTGATGCAGGAAAGGGTAGCGTATTAACGATGAACGGAATTTAAAATTATGTTTTTCAAAAATATGTTTGGAAATTTTGGAATCTCCTTTGCGTTCCGTTTCCAATACGACGAGTAAAGTCAGTTTTGACAAAGCTTTGAATCGCTTTTGCTATTTGCCTGTCTCCGCCGAAAGCTCTTGCTTTAATAACAAATAATAATCTATCCGTTCATTAATTTTACTCCATAATAACGATCCGCCGATCGAGAGAAGAAGATCGATTTAGTTTCTGCAAATGCCACCATTCGGCAGCGCAACTATTCAATATGTTCAGGTCTGCGGCACCTAACCTTTTACAACGGTTTCAAGATTGTCTAACACCGATAGTGATATCAGCAACCAGGCAACCCCGATAATGAAGCCCGACAAAACATCGCTGGCATAGTGGACCCTAAGGTAAACCCTGCTGTAACCGATCAATAGTATCAGCAATACCACTAAGACAGCTATCAGCCATCGATGCCATTCCACGTCGATCGTGTTCCAAATAATATGCAGCAACAGGCCATAAAACGTCACGGCCATTATCGCATGACCACTCGGGAAACTGAGCCCTTTGGCAGCTTTCAGTAAAGGGGACAAGGGCCGTTTTCTCTGGAATAAATATTTCAATAAAAACATCAATGCAAGACTGCTCAGCGCGATGGTGACGATACGGATGGAGAACCAGCTTTGATGCGTTCCAAACAGGAAATACAATATTAATAGGACATTTGCGGGAATCAGGAATTTATGCGTGCCAAGAAAAGTAATCGCCAGCATGATCCTGTTCTTTGCGGGACTCACCGACAATTGAAGCCTGTCAAAAACACCGAGATCAATGGGTTTGTATTTTCGCATCGGCTTCCTGACGAGGAACACGATAACAGCAATGACCAATGCAAATAGTATCAGCGAAAGAAGCGTTTCTGCTATGATCAATAAAATAATTTGCCAGATCTGCATTGTTCTGTCTATGCAAAGAGCATGCACAAAATAGAATGAAAGATTATTTTAGTGATTTAAAAGTTCAATTATAAATTCTGCATACTCTCCTTCTATTGAATTTGCTTTTAATTCACCCTGGTGAGCTTTTATCATATCATAACTAAGGGACAGGCCTAACCCGGTAGCTTCACCGGTTGGCTTGGTCGTAAAGAAAGGTTGGAAAATTTTGTCTATTATACCACTTGAGATTCCCAGGCCATTATCTTTCACACTGATCATCACAATATTCCCTTTTTTTTCCGTGTGTAAATTGAGCGTTGGAACATAGCCATTCAAATTCAATTTCATTTTCTCATTCATAGAAAAAAAAGCATTGTTGAACAAATTCACTAAAGCCTGCCCTATATCCTGAGCAATGAGATTGATACGTCCCATGTTATTGTCGTATGATACCTGGAAATTGCAGTGAAACGATTTATGTTTTCCCCGAAATCCATGATAAGCTAACTTCAGGTATTCATCGGTCAATTCATTGATCTGTGTCAGCTCCAGAACTCCTTCACGCCGGCGCGAATGCTGAAGCATGTTCTTAACTATCCCATCTGCACGTCTGCCATGTTGAAGGATCTTGTTCAGGTTATCAGTAAGATCATTGACGAGTGGATTAATATTATCAGTAAATTCTTTTGGCAGTGCTTCGCTTGCTATACATACCCGGATCTCATCGATCAATTCTGTATTGATCTCTCCAAAATTGAGAACAAAATTTAATGGATTTTGTATCTCGTGAGCTACCCCGGCAGTGAGTTCACCCAGCGAAGCCATTTTTTCTTTTTGTACTAATTGTGACTGGCTTGCTTTTAACTCCTGCAATGTCACCTGAAGGGCTTCTTTTTGTTCCGACAGTTCACTGGTTCTGTCCCTGACCCGTTGCTCCAGCAATGTGTTTTGCTGCAGAAGGCCTTGCTGCTGTTCCTCGTGCATGGCCTGCAGGTTTTTGTGATATTGAAGCTTTTTACGCTGGTTGGAAATAAACACAACCAGGAAACTGACAAACAACAACAACATTGCCGATATGCCAATGACAACCCTAGATTGAATACTGATATCTAAAAGGACCATAAAATGCCTTGGTCAAAAATAGACAAAAGACGATAAAAGCGACATTATGCACATTCCAGATGTTTATCGCAAGATCAATATCCACGTTAAGCATCGGCCAATAAAACAGAAATACATAAAAATTTACGACCACGTAGAGGCTTAGCCCGGTTACAACCCAAAAATGAGGGCTCTCAAAAAGATTGCTGTTATCATCTTTTAATTCAGCCAGGTAATACAACATGCAAAATACCAGCAGGGCATAAGCCTCCGAAGCCAGCAGGTTACCGCTGAACGAATCATAGTTAAAAAAGTTTTCAAAGAAAATAAAGTTGATCAATATAAAGGTCACGGATAAGGCCACCATTCCTTTCTTTATTTTGCTAAAAGAATTTCGCTGCAATTTCACAAAATAGAAACTGAAGCAGGCCAGACGAACGACTGAATGCAGATTGTAAAATGGGTTATTGGTTAATACATAACCCGGAAGATGCTCATTGATGGTCACAATAATGTCAATGACGATGTTAATCAGGAAACCGATCCACAGATAAATGGTGACGGGCCGTAATGACGAAGGTTGCTGACGCCGGAACAAGAGGACAGAAAGAGGAATGATCATTGCCCATACTTCTGACCAATCAAGCACTACGAGTAAATAGTCACCTATTTTTTCCATAAAGCAAAAACGATTGCGCGTTTGAATGTAACCTGTTTTAATAATAAATATATTGAATTCAATTAGAATGTAATTACCTTGCTTGTGGTGCGATTTAAATTTTATTTATTTCAAAAACCAAAACTATGTGCCGCTATTTAATTCTTAACAGAATTTCATCCCTGCTATTCCTTATTCTCTTTCTGACGGCTTCTTTCAAAAACTATAACGAAGAGAAAAAGGGAAGTAAAAAAATAGTCCTGACTCCAAATCTTATTGCATCCCAACGAGACCAAAGTTTTCCGGTCCCGCTTACAGACTCTCTATACGTGTTAAAAATGGAAGGTTCTGTTTTCAGTGCGCTAAATACAGATAAGTGGGTTTTTAAATTTATATATGTCAGAGAAGATAGTTTAACACTTCGCTGCTGGTATGCTGACGGATTTTTGGGCCGCACATTCGCTACGCAGTATGTTTTTCAATTAAAGCCGACTAAAATAAACATTTTGAAATACTCAACGAATATGTATTTCGGCGATATAGTCCTGCAAAGGTCTGACGTTCGAAAAATCAAAAAACTGATAAAAGAAAAGAATGTCGAGACGGTGCTGTTTACACCCCAATTAAATCCGGGTACTCATTTCGACATATACGATTACGCTGGAAACAGCCAATAAAACAATATTAAATGAAACTTTTGATGCAAATCCATCTCCTCCTAAGGGCTTTCAATAAAAACAGATCCCGTTTTTGATGACTGAAGTCTTTCTCCGGGGATCTTTGTAAAAGAATTGCCAGCAGTAGTGGGTTATTTGTTATCTTGAATAATAACCACTAACAGGCTGCTACATGAAAAAAATAGTTACTGCTATTCCCCTGGCATTTTATTGCTCTTTACTTTCGGCACAGAATAAAAATGTGGACGACAATTCAAATGACTATTTGCTTTGGAGCAGCGTCATCGCTGCTGCGATTGCTGTCACAGGATTCCTGGTGTACAGGTTTTTTAAAAGTACCGAAGAAAAAAAAGAACATCTTATTCCTATCATCAAAAAGATCTCGCCTAATCCATCTCACGGCCCGGTCTCAATCCAGATTGAAGGAAGAGCAACTCTGTTGAAGATTTTCAACATGAACGATCAGCCTCTTGGTTCATTTGCGATAATCGGAGGTGAAGTTCAGTTTGACCTTTCTTCTTCTCCGCGCGGCAACTATATCCTGGTTGCATACTACGGAGCGACACGATCAAATGCTATGCAATTGACACTTGAGTAATTTTTTTTATCGCACTAATTTTTCTTGATCATAACTTCGCCATTAACTAATTTTAACCGGCTCTTAAAAGCAATAAAAATAGAGTGATGCCAGGAAAAAAAACAAAGCCTGAAACGATTGAAGAGTACATTGAAGCAGCCCCTCTTGAAGCCCGGGACAAATTGCGCCAGTTGCATGAGGCCATACGTGCGGCAGCACCCGGAGCTAAAGAAGGATTAAAGTGGAGCATGCCTGCTTACTCTTATAAAAGAATACTTGTTACGTTTGCCGTGTTCAGGCATCATATAGGTTTTTACCCTACACCTTCGGCAGTAAAAGCTTTTACAAACGAACTGTCAAATTATAAAACCGCAAAAGGCTCCATTCAGTTCCCGCTCGATCAGAAATTACCATTATCTCTTATCCGTAAGATCACTAAACACCGTGTCAGGGAAAGTCTTAAAAGTGATAAGAAATGGAGGACATGAGAGGGTAAAACTTAGAAAAATTGGTGGAATAAAGATTTAAACGGCTTCACTGCATTTGAGAAATGTCAAAAAAACTTCCCGTAATTAATCGTGATATTTTTTAGTGACCTGTTTTTCAAACGATATCACATTAATCTGTCTCTAATACACATTGAAGGTAGTTTTACGATTGTTTCAGGGTAATTTCCAAGACATCTTTGCGTCAGATTACGAAGGGAGATCGAAACTATACTTCGAAAGAAGTGAAGCCCGAAACCCGGAAAAATCAGATACCCTAAAAACCGATTTTAAAAACAACCCCTAAAGAAAACAAAATGATCCGTATCTCTACCCTTTCTATCTTATTCGCTTCCATTTTATTCAGCACGTCAATAAATAGCCAGACTACTTATGTGAATAATGGCAACTCCGCCACGTATATCCTTTTTTCTGGTGATAGCCTGCATATTGCAAGTGGTACGTACACAGGTATTATCCTTAACTGGCAGGAAGGTGCTAAGATCAGTGTTGCTGACGGCGCTAACTTCAAACCAATTTTAAGCTATTACCTGGGTCGCATTTATGTATATGGAAGTGCTACACTTAGCAGCATCAATGGACAGAGTTCTTCCTTTTATTTAAAAAATTACGGTAATATTACTGTAACCGGTGATACTTATCTTGGTAACAGCGCCAAATTAGAAAACAACTACGGCGCTACAATTACTTTCAATGGTGGCGTTAATTTCAATAATAGTACGCTCATCAATAACGGTACTATACTTGCAAAAGACGATTGGTATTCAGGAAGCAGTTCTGTATTAACTAATAATAACCTCTTCACGGTAGAAGGAAATCTTCAAGTCAACGGAAGTGTTTCAACAAACGGGGGGACTTTTTATACAAAGAAAAAACTTACGCTGAGCAATGCTACTTTCACTAACACGTGCAGAACCGCTGCTGACGCTACTATAGAAATAAACAATTCAACAGTTAATAACGATGGTTTATTCTGGGCATCGAACGCGACTCATAACTCACTTATCACAAACGGAGGCACCATTGTGAGCACCATTAACGGGAGAATAAAGAGTGTGAATTTTGTCAACAACGGAACGATCTCCGGAAGAGGCTTTCTATATTTCACGGGTACCACTACTAACAATGGAGCAATACAATTAACGAACCAAATACACGTAATAAAAATA
>CAWAWY010000009.1:0-144513 GCA_963785915.1 uncultured Chitinophagaceae bacterium
TTCAATAAAAGCCATCTGCCGAAAAATGTTAAGGTGAAATGAATACCCGTTAAACAAGCAAAAGCGATATAGTAATAGTTAGGATTACTGTGAGGGTCATTCCACACAAAAACAAGAAAGAAAATAACGCTACCAAAAAGACTGCAAACAAAGGTGAGGGTGAATTCTGCCAGCCTTGACTTTTGATAGAGCGGAGGATAAGTGCCGGCAAGTGTAAATAATCCAGCCAGGCGGCAGGAACTATCGCCAGGATATATGACCATGACAGGTAGCTAATCGGGTAGGCGCCTCTATCATGCAGCAGGGCGCTTCGTACAAAATAAAAACAAATCCATGCCAAAGCCGCCATGATAAAATCACTATCGCATACCATGCAATGGATATTTTTTTATTTTTATTCATTATCGTGTAATAACATTGTTGCCGATTTTATTCAATATCTGGTGGGCAACTTCCATGGCCATCAATCCATCAATCTCTGAAACAATAGTTCTTGTGTTATTAAGTATAGCATTTTTGAATTCTTCCAATTCTATTTTAATGGCATTTATTTCGGGAACAACAGGGATTAGCCATGGCAATGGTTTTTTTCCCTGAAGGCGTTTCTATGTCAAATGAACAAAACATGTCCGGTTCATTCGGTTCTTTCATTTTAATGATTTCCGCTTTTTTATTGAGAAAATCAATCCCTATATAAGCATCTTTCTGAAAGAGGCGTATCTTTCTCATCTTTTTCATAGAAATACGGCTGGATGTAAGATTGGCGACACAGCCATTATCAAATTCTATACGGACATTGGCAATATCAGGTGTATCGGTCATCACACCAACACCACTGGCCGAAATGCTTTTGACATCACTTTTCACAATACTTAAAATAATATCAATATCATGTATCATCAGGTCAAGTATCACACTAACTTCTGTTCCTCTTGGATTGAATTGAGCAAGCCGGTGAACTTCGATAAACAGAGGATTCAACTCAATGTCTTTTACTGCCAGGAAAGCGGGATTGAACCTTTCTACATGTCCAACCTGGAATTTGATGCCGGACTCTTCTGCCAGCTTCACCAGTTGCCTGGCTTCTTCCATGGTATTAGCAAAAGGCTTTTCAACAAAAATATGTTTACCTTTTTTTATTGCTTTTTCACACCATTCAAAATGGTAGGTGGTAGGAGCAACTATATCGATTGCATCACATGCATTTAACAAGTCCGCATCCAGAAAACGGGGCAATTCATATTTTCCGGCAACATTCATTGGATATACCATCATCAGGATCATAGAAGCCAACTATTTCTACGTCAGGGATATCTTTCCAGTTATTCAAATGAAATTTTCCCAAATGGCCTACACCAAAAACGCCGATCCTGAGCATCTGAAATTTGTTTAATTGCCAAAGATAGTATAGCAATGCAGCATCTTGAATTTCAATGAGTAATTAGGCCGGAATTGGGGGAAAAATGTAAAAAGTTTTTCGAGTAAGGTGTAATTCCCCTATCTTTGCCATCCGAAAAAAGTGGTTCTGGAATTGAAAGACCCGTCATTACGAGGAACGTCGAACTGAGCAATGGTACAATTTTAATAAAAGAAGCGACGAAGCAAGGATCGGTAGTTCAGTTGGTTTTCTCAACAGAAACGTTGAGACGCCTTGCGATCCCACAGAATTGAGGGGAAGAGTTCGAGTTTAAAATAAAAAGTACTATGAAAGAATATTAAATAGATCGGTAGTGAAGATGGTTATACCAACAGTACCGTTGGGACTATTTGTCAGAAGTTTGACAAAAGTAATTGTAGGAGGACGGGAATCGAACGTTGAAAAGAATAAAAAGTTGGTTGGTTTAAATAAATAGTAATAAATTGGATCGGTAGTTCAGTTGGTTAGAATGCCGCCCTGTCACGGCGGAGGTCGCGGGTTCGAGTCCCGTCCGGTCCGCAAAAAGCTCTGAGGAATCAGGGCTTTTATGGTTTATGGGATTCTTTGTTTATATCATTCAAAGCAAGCTTGACGGTTCTTATTATAAAGGTTATTCTGAGCAACCTTCAATAAGGCTTATTCAGCATAATAATGGGGAGTCTGTTTACACTTCTCAAAAAGGCCCTTGGGAATTGGTGTATGTTGAAGAACTCGAATCAAAAACAACCGCACTTATTCGCGAGAAAAATCTTAAGAAAGCATCAAAGGAAAGAATAATGGCTTTGTTGAATCATTCAAAAAACATTGTCGCTCAATTTATAGATGTTGGTTAGAATGCCGGCCTGTCATCCCCACAGTATTGTGGGGACGGGTTCGAGTCCTCCGATTTTATCCGGTCCGCAAAAAGCTCTGACCTGTTCAGAGCTTTTATGTTTTATGGCCTATTACGTTTACGTCATTCATAGCCAGCTTGAGATTCTTATTATAAAGGCTTTTCTGAGAAGCCATAGCTACGGCTTGATCAGCACAATAACAAAGAATGTAATTATACCTCCCGCAAAGTTGCCATGGAAATTAGTATTTGTCAGAGAATTTGAATCAAAAACAACCGCACTTATTCGCGAGAAAAATCTTAAGAAAGCATCAAAGGAAAGAATAATGGCTTTGTTGAATCATTCAAAAAACATTGTCGCTCAATTTATAGATGTTGGTTAGAATGCCGCCCTGTTATCCCGACAGCATACTCTCAGAAAATACTTCAAGTATGTGGATTGATTTTCTCCAAAAATGAAAATTTCTAATGGGCAGGATATTTGCTTTATTGCCATACATTTAGATGTAAATGAAGCTGCCAACAACCAAATGTCTCAAACATCTGCTAAATCTTCTTGGTTTTACTATTTTAAAGTGGGGAAAAAAATACCCAATTAAAAGCCCTCCTGGATAATCTTTCCAATAGTTACCTCGCTTTGTTTTTTCTGATATAAAAAGTAAAAAGCTACGTTTATGAGATTTAAGTTCCTTGTTATTCATTTTTTTTTGCTACTGCCTGCATGCCTGATAGCGCAAATAGATACTGTACCGGATGTCAAAAGTCTTTTGCAACTTTCCCTTGAGGAGCTTATCAATATAAAAGTAGTTACCGCTTCCGGCTACCTGCAAACTACATCGGAAGCGCCCTCAACTATCACCGTTATTTCGGCGCAACAGATTGCCGAAAGAGGCTACGAGCAGTTGGAAGATGCGTTACGGGATATTCCGGGAATTGACATGATCCATATAAACGGCTATGCACCTACGCTAATTTACTTCAGAGGAATGTATGGGGCAGAAAACACAAGAGCATTACTGATGATTGACGGAGTAGTGGAGAATAATATTCTTGGCAGTAATGATATGGCGGGTCCTGCCTATAGTTTACATAACGTAGATCGTGTTGAAATTATCTGGGGGCCGGTTTCTGCGCTCTATGGAGCTAATGCATTCGGCGGCGTGATCAACATAATTACAAAAAAGGGCGGGGATATTGACGGTTTGAAGTTCGAGCAAGGTTTCGGTAGTTTTAATACTTCTTTTCAAAAACTAAGTGTCGGGTTAAAGAAAAACAAATTTGAGTTTGCAGTAGCCGGTACATTGTATAGCACTGATGGACCAAAATTCAGCAACCGTGATCCAAATTATTCAGGCTCCTATGTTGATAAGGCACATTCATTGAATGCGTCTATCAGCTATTATGCAAAAAAATCAATAACAACTCTTAGTTACCGGACATACAGGACGCCCATGGGATGGGGAACTTATTCTAATAGTCCTACCGTTTATCTCAGGCTGCCGCCTCAAGGCTATGGTAACGTCGGGATAATAGGAGTACTTCAAAGAGATATAAGCGGAGAGAAATCAGGATTAATAGATTCTTATCTGCGAACCTGGTTTATTCAAAATGAATATAAACCAAATGAAAAGCTAAATTTTCTCAGCCGTATTACCTATCGTGAGACAGGCCAGGGTGAAGACTCCTACATTTATGTAACAGTGGATGGAAGAAAACTGATCCGGGCAAGAATAGTTACTTATTCAAACAGGGTATCAGGAGCATTTACTGCTAATTATAATCCTTCTAAAAAGCATAGATTTTCCGCCGGAATACAAGTCAACCAGGATAATGTTGAAGCGGCGCACGGGCTTCAACTTTTGACGTCACCACCATTTATTTATTAGATGGAAGAGACACTTTGCTTAACCTGAACTCAACGCTTTTACCAAGAGTTTTTGACATACGAACAAATATCGGCGGTTATTTACAATACGTATTAAATACCACGTGGCTGAAAAAAACAAATATTACACTGGGGGTGCGATATGATCACAACAGTTATTTCGGGGATGCTATCAGCCCGAGGATTGCCATAGTAAATCAGCCGGGCAAAAAATTTAATTTCAAAATTCAATTCGGCAATGCATTCCGGTCGCCAACAAATTTAGAGATACATCAGCCTCCGCCTACCGGGAAATTCCGTTTAAAGAAAGAAAGAATCAGAACCTATGAGTTAAATGCGATTTATACACCATCAAAAAATATAAGGTTGCAGATAAATGGATTTCGCAATGAATTAAGAGATGTAATTATTCTTGGTAACCTTCCTACTCCAACGCTGGATAAAAATCCAGCTAAAATTAATATTACAGGTGTTGAAGCGATCCTGGACCTGACATTATCAAAAAATGTAAGTTGCTTTGCGAATATTACTTACCAAGATCCCTGGGGGAAAAATCTCATTACCGGGAATCATGGACGTACTCCCGGTGTAGCAAAGTTTAAAGGGAATGCCGGTTTCACTTTTCATTTAGAGGATTTCCTGGTCATTACACTTGCTGGTAATTATGTAGGTAGTCGTTCCGTTCCGCGTTCAAATCCTTATGGACAGGTAGCAGGTTATTTTCTGGCAAACTGCTGTATCAGTACACACAGCTTGTTTAAACAAAAAATAACCGTCAGTTTAAATGTCCATAATATATTCAACACAAAGTGGATCGATCCGGGATTCCGGCAAGCAGACGGACTTTTGTATGCAACCGTTCTTGAACAACCAGGCATCAATGGGGTGTTTAAGATCGGGATAAACTTAAAAGATCTTTAATGAATCTTATATATTCAATTTCCTTTTGAATAGAATGCCTATCAATCCAAATAAGAGGATGAGGACTAAGCGGGGTATAATACCCGGCCTTGTTTTCGTTACGCTGTTTTGCTCCTTTGTCGTCTCTACCCGGGCTCAAACGGAAGGTGAAGCAAATCTTAAAGCGGCATTTATTTATAATTTTACGAAATATGTTGACTGGGATACAAGTACAGCTAGTGGCGATTTTATCATAGGGATCATCGGGTCGTCTTCGATTACTGATCCCTTAACTGAAATAGCCAAAACGAATACAGTAAAGAATAAAAGAATAATCATCAAAAATTTCAGCAGACCGGAAGATATCGGGTTTTGCCATATTCTATTTATTGGCCGAAATAACCAGTTTTCACTTCAATCAATACTGGGTAAAGTGGGAAGAAATGTACTTACGATCAGTGAAGAAGATGGTTTTGCTAAAATGGGAACAGCATTGAACTTTATAATTATAAACAACAAACTTAAATTCGAAGCCAATCTGAATGCAATTAATTCGGCGGGATTGAAGGCCGGGTCGCAACTGCTGAAGCTGGCAATTATTATTTGATCAATATAATTTTATACAACTATCATTTTGCTCAAACTGCGCGACATATCAATCAGGAATAAGCTAATTCTTATGCTGGTATTTACCAGCGTGGTCGTTCTTGGGCTGTTCTTCGCGGTATTTATAATCACGGACATCCGTGCCTATAAGCATCGCAAAATCGACGATATGATCAGCCTCGCAAAAGTCATCGGCACTAATAATGTTTCCACCTTGCAATTCCAGGACAATGAAGAAGCAAGCCGGATACTTGCAGAATTACACACCGTTTCTCCAGAAATCGTATACGCAGTGATCACCGATAAAAAGGGGCATCTTTTTGCAAGTTATACAAAACCCGGTGCCGACACTTTCCGCATCCCTTCGGCCTTATACAAAAAACAATCTTTAATCAGCGATCAGCGGCTTTTTGTAACGAATGACATAGTCGATGATAAACAAGTGGTGGTCGGTAAAGTATTTCTTGGTATCGAACTATCAGAACTTGCGGAACTAAAACGGTCCAAATATGAGTTAGCCGCAATATTGTTATTTGCAGCACTTGGATTTTCGTTTTTAATTGCCATCACCATCCAGGCGTATATCTCAAAACGGTTATTGCATCTTGTGAATACAATGAAGGAGGCGAGTAAAACCGGTGATTACGATATGTCTATAGCCGATGACGGCAAAGATGAAATAAGCACGCTTATCAAAGAATTTAATGATCTTATGCAGAAGGTAAGGGAAAGCCAGCAGAAAAAAGATGAATTCATCGGGATAGCGAGTCATGAATTGAAAACACCTTTGACAAGCATCAAAGGTTATATGGAATTATTAAATATCATGGAGGATAAGGAAGCCAATCGCCAGTGCGTGCAGAAAGCCCTGGAAAACGTGAATAAACTCGAAAAGCTGATCAGCGAATTGCTGGATGTTTCAAAAATTCAAAGCGGGCAACTGGAGCTAAACATGAAGGAGTTTAATATAGATGATCTTTTGGATGAAACGATCTCGGCTTTCCAGATCGTTTCAAAAACTCATGAGATAACCAGGGAGGGAGAGGGTCTGAATGACCAAATGATAACTGCGGACAGGCAACGGATTGAGCAGGTTTTTGTCAATCTATTATCCAATGCGATCAAATATTCCCCTGGAGAAAGAAGAGTGATTGTTGCCTGCAAAAAAACAGAAAAGGAATTAATTATAAAGGTCAGGGATTTTGGAATAGGTGTGCCCGCCGAGGAGCGGGCAAGTATCTTTGAGCGATTTTACAGAACAAAAGACATATCCATTAATTTTTCCGGGTTTGGTCTTGGGTTATATATATGCCGGGATATTATTAAAAGGCATCACGGAAGGATATGGGTCGAAGCAGAGGAAAAGGGTTCTGCGTTTTATTTTTCGTTACCCTTACAACATTCGCCGGTTTTAGTGCCGGCTGACAGGGACATGGCCATTTGATTTTAAAAATATTTTTATTTGCTAACGTATGAAAAAGATCCTTGTTGTAGATGACGATGTTGATATACTGACAATGGTAAAAATGATGCTGAAGTTGAATCATTTTGAAGTGGAAGCTATCTCACGCTGGGAAGGCATTAATGACAGTATCACGAATTTCGAGCCGGATCTTATCCTGCTGGATATATCACTGGCCGGCGCCGATGGCCGTGACCTATGCCGGAAAATAAAACGTGCCAATGAAACACAGCATATCCCGGTTATTCTTTTCTCGGCATATGCTGAATTGGGAAATAATTTCCAGGATTGCCAGGCCCAGGCCTTTATTGCAAAGCCTTTTGAAATGTCTCATTTATTAAAAACCATCAGGGTCTATCTTAATTAAATGAGAGTAGTGCCGTCTAAAAATACACATCGCACATAAAGCAGAACAGTCCTGTTCCATGCTGCTCATCAATCACTATTAAGAACACATTCACACATTCGCATTCGGTGATGACTGAGATCAAGTTTTTTGACAAATCAGCGGCTTATAAATTTCTAACCTACAAATTAGCATTTCTTAATATCATTTTTTACCTTACTGCTGTACCTTTGCAGACGAATTGAAGATATCCTATAGAATAAACATTGATTACAGACAGGCAAAATATTATAGCCGGGCCAAGCGTTTCCTATTTCACGATTAATTTATAGCTATGAAAAAGACTCTGAAGGGCTTTTACCTTCTCATATCATCCTTGTGCATAACCTTATTGTATTTGCCGCTTTCGTTTGCAAAACAGGTTTCTGGTAACCGGCTGACTCCCCGCCCCGTAGTTGCTGCAGCCCCGGTGCCGCTGCCATCACCAGCTCCATTACCCGTTATCGCTGACGAATCCATTTCCACGGCCAAGTCTGTTTATGATAGCCTGCAACTTAATGTAGCCGGTCTCAACCGCCAGGCTTTCAACTATGCAAAAAAAGGGTGGAAAAAACTCGTCAGCCAGGGCCGGGTCATCAATGATTCAGTAATGGCGATTATTGATTTCAGTCAAGCCAGCGACCATAAAAGGTTATACGTGCTGGACATGAAAAACTATAAGGTCCTTTTTAATACACTGGTAGCTCATGGAAGAAATTCCGGCAAAGAACGGGCATTCTCTTTTTCCAACAAGCCCGGTTCTTATAAAAGCAGTCCCGGATTCTACATTACACAGCAAACATATTATGGGAGCAATGGGTATTCTTTGAAGCTTAACGGCATCGAGAAAGGAATAAACGATAAGGCGATGAGTCGTGCTATCGTTATGCATGGCGCGGAATATGTAAGCAACTCATTTATTGAGGCGCAGGGATATATTGGCCGCAGCGAGGGTTGCCCCGCTGTACCTGTTAGCAAAGCCGACGATATAATTGATGCAATAAAAGATAGAAGTTGTCTCTTTATCTACGCCCCGGTTAAATACTATGCTTCCCGGTCGGCTATTCTGAAAGGAAAATGACAACATAATTTTTCCCGGCTATCGGTTCAGGATCGCTGGTAATCACGATCATTAGTACATAATTATTTAATCCTTAATTTAGCCCCTCATTTAAGGAACATGCCTACTAATGCGAACAGACAATTCCTGGATTTTGAAAAGCCGATCAAGGACCTGATTGATGAGATCGAGAATGCGAAGCATCGGCAGGAAAAGACGAAGATCGATATGAGTGACCTTGTCTCCCGTCTTGAGCACAATATCATTGAAAAAAGAAAGGAGATCACTTCAAATCTTACCAGTTGGCAAAGGGTTCAGCTTAGCCGTCACCCTGACCGGCCATACACCCAGAAGTATATTGAAAAAATGACCACGAATTTCCTTGAGCTTTATGGTGACAGGAATGTGAAAGACGATAAAGCGATGATAGGTGGTTTTGCCAGCCTGGATGGTGAAACGGTGATGATCGTTGGTCAGCAAAAGGGTATCAATACCAAGATGCGGCAGATGCGCAATTTCGGAATGGCTAACCCCGAAGGATATCGAAAAGCATTGCGACTGATGAAGCTTGCCGAAAAATTCAATAAGCCCATCGTTACATTAATAGATACTCCCGGCGCTTACCCCGGTCTTGAAGCAGAAGAAAGAGGGCAAGGTGAAGCCATAGCAAGAAATATTTATGAAATGATCAGGTTGAAAGTGCCGGTCATTTGCGTGATCATTGGTGAAGGAGCCAGTGGCGGCGCATTGGGTATAGGAGTTGGAGATAGAGTGTTTATGATGGAGAACACATGGTACACTGTTATCAGTCCTGAAAGTTGTTCATCTATTTTATGGAGAAGTTGGGAAAAGAAAGAAATAGCTGCGGAACAACTGCGATTGACCGCTGAAAAGATGCTCGGCTTTGGTTTGATTGACGGTATTATTCCCGAACCCATTGGCGGCGCACACTGGGATTATGATGCGTCGGCGAGGATAGTGAAAGATTATATCAAACCCGTGATACAGGAATTGAAGCAGTTAACGCCTGAGCAACGGATCAATGACAGGATAGAAAAATTTGGGAAGATGGGGTTTTGGGAAGAAGTTTAAGCCAGTCGATAGTCAAGAGTCGGCAGCCAGGAAGAAAATTATTTGACCGACAGCAATGCTACTATCATCGTCCGTTGCAGTTTACCCAGCCTGCCCCGACGAATGTCGTGGGAGCGAAACGAAGGGCTCCGTTCAGGATTCTGTCCGCTGTTCAGCAAGAGCGTCGCAGTTTGACCAGTACACGAGCTAGTGAAGTGGAAGGGTCACTCACTTCATCGTCCCAAACATTGCTCAACATAACCCAAAACACATAACACATAACTCGTAACTCGAAATTCAAATGTCTCTCAGAAAAAAATTCACAGGCACAGGCATCGCGATCGTTACGCCATTTGATGAAAATGGAAAAATTGACTGGGATAGTTTTAAGAAGTTAATTGAATTCTGGATAGCAGGAAAGGTAGAGTATCTGGTTGCGCTTGGTACTACTGGTGAAAGTGCAACCATTCATGGTGAAGAGAAACAGAAGGTTTTCTCTTTTGTGAATGAAACCACAAATGGCCGCCTGCCATTGGTCGCAGGTATCGGCGGCAATGATACCCATGAAGTGCTGGATGGATTTAAGAATTTTGATCTGAAAGGTTATGATGCGATTCTTTCCGTCGCTCCTTATTATAATAAACCCAACCAGGAAGGGATCTTTCAGCATTACAAAGCACTGAATGATGCGACGCCGCTTCCCATCATTATGTATAATGTACCTTCCCGCACCGGCCAGAACGTGACGGCAGATACACAACTGCGCATTGCCCGTGAATGCAGGAACATCTTCGCGACAAAAGAAGCCAGCGGAAATTTCGAACAGATCAACCAGATCATAAAAAACAAACCTGCAGACTTTATGGTGATCAGCGGAGATGATGCTATTACTCTACCGATGATCTCCTGCGGAGCGGAAGGATTGATTTCGGTTGTTGCCAATGCTTATCCAAAAGATTATTCGGATATGGTCAGGCTTTGCCTGGAAGGACGATTTAATGAGGCTCTTCCGCTTCATCACAAATACACAGATATCATCACTTCAATGTTTGCAGAAGGCAGTCCAAGTGGGGTGAAAGCATATTTAAGCGAAATGGGACTTTGTAAAAATACTTTCCGTTTGCCGGTGTGGATGGTGAGCGAAACGTTACTTCAAAAGATCAGAGAGTTAATGAACGGCGCAGTGTAAAAATCAATTTGAATAAAATGCTGAGATCATTTTTTTGCATATCGATATCGTTGATTGGAATAATGGCAATGTCGCAAAGCACCATCAGGTTAGAAATTAAAAGCTTACCGGAATATCATCCTTCCGGCAGCGATATATACATCGCCGGGTCTTTCAATGGCTGGAACCCGCAGGATAAGGACTATCGTTTTGAGCGAACAGAAAAAGGAGATTACCACTTAAATGTCAAACTTGACGATGGTAAATATGAATACAAGATAACAAGGGGCGGGTGGGATAAAGCTGAATGTAAAAAAGGCGGCGGTTTCACTGCCAATCGTGTTTTGGTAATTCCGGGTGAAACAACCGTTCAATTGAATGTTGAAGAATGGGCTGACAGGTTTCCGGCAAAGCCACGTGTAAGTACGGCAAATAAAAATGTTCACATCATAGATACAGCTTTTGTTATGCCACAGCTTCAGCGGGTGAGAAGAGTCTGGATCTATCTTCCGGAAGGATATGATAATTCAAAAGACCGCTACCCGGTTCTGTATATGCACGATGGGCAAAATGTTTTTGATGATGCAACTTCTTATGCTGGTGAGTGGGGGGTGGATGAGTGTATTGATACCATGAAAAAGAAGTGTATCGTAGTGGCTGTGGATAATGGCGGCGCCAAACGAATGAATGAATATTGTCCTTACGATATGGAACGTTTTGGAAAGGGCGAAGGCGACCAGTATGTTGATTTTTTGGCAAAGACATTGAAGCCATTTATAGATAAGAGCTACAAAACACTATCGGATAAGCAAAATACTTTTATTGCCGGAAGTTCTATGGGTGGGATAATCTCTATGTACGCCATATTAAAGTATCCTGACGTTTTCGGTGGCGCCGGTATCTTCTCACCAGCTTTCTGGGTAGGGCCTAAGATATTTGATGATATAAAAGCAAAGGGAAGACAAGTGAACGCTAAAATATATTTCTATGCCGGGGGGCAGGAAGGTGAAACTATGGTCCCGGATACAAAAAAGGCTTTCGACCTGATGAAAGAGGTCTCGAAATCAAAAATGACAACGGTTATCCGGGATGAGGGCAAACACAATGAAACAAGGTGGAGAATAGAGTTTCCGCTTTTTTATAAGTGGATCAACCTGTGAGTAAAATGCTCAGTTGGAAATAAAGCTTTTTATATTTTTATCGTGGAGGTAATCGTTTTTTTCAGATTTATTGGATCATCAGCTCTTAGCCAGGGCATTACTTTTTCATATACTTTTTCGACAGTTATTGTTTTCATATTTTCATCTTCGCTCTGAATAAATTCAGCATTTTTCCCGACCGGACTCCATCGGTTGGAGTCTTTTGCTTTGATATTCGGAAAAAGCCCGAGTGCATGTATGCCTGTAGCTGCCGCTATATGCAGAGGCCCGGTACTGCCTGCAACCAATCCGTCAGCATGGCTGACAAAAGAAATAAACTGATCCAGTTTAAAAAGCCCGGTGACATCGGTTACATCGTTCTTATACTCCTGCATCCATTCAACCAAAATTTCTTTTTCTTTAGCAGATCCACTGACGAAAATTTTGAATTGGTTTTTGTCCAGCAGCGCGATAAGCTTTGAAAAATTCTCAAGCCCCCATTCTTTCGCATTTCCATGTGACAGCGGATGCAGGATGAGATTAAATTTTTCCCGGGATAGCAACTGCATATATTCTTTTTTCAACGCTGGGATTTTAGTGGCTCCCAGGAACTTATAATAATCTTCTTTTTGAATTTTGGCTTTTATGCCGATCCCTTTTAAAAATTTAAGATTGATTTCCACCTCATGGATATTCGATCCTCTCTTGCTGTAAAATACCAGGTGATTGCAGGTGCGCCAGTGATGTAAGCTATGTGACGTGCCTATGCGTTTTTTTATGCCAGCCTTCTTAAGTGTTTTTCCCAGATATAGATCTGTCATCAACAGAATGACTGTATCAATTTTTTTGATTTGAAAAAAATTTCGGAGCTCTTGTTGGTTTTTACCGGCCAATTCATCATATTCCAAAAATTCATCAATGTGTTTACAAATCTGAGCTGCGTCCCTTGTATAATTCCTTCCCAGCAAAAAAATTCTGCAATGAGGATAAAACTGTTTGATGATTCCACAAACAGGAAAGGTTAGTATAACGTCTCCTATAGCGTCAGTGCGACATATTAATACAGTCTTCGGCGATTGCATAACATTCGATTACCAGTAAAGAATTCGGGTTTTAACCTTAAAGCAAATTACAATAAATCTGTCTTTGTTTCATGCAGGGCATGACCGCTGTGTCTGGATAATCGGCTTAGAAAACCGGACTTAAACCCGGTAAGCCACACCTTCCAGCGCTAATTCACTGTTCGGAAATACCTCTCTGGTCTCCTGTTCAAATTCTTCCAGCGTATCATACTTACTGCTGAAATGCCCGATCAATAATTTTTTTACGTTTGCTTTTTGTGCGATGAGTGCTGCCTGCTTAGTTGTGGAATGAAACCGTTCCTCCGCTCTCTCCCGCAGATGATCAAGATAGGTTGTCTCATGATAGATCATGTCTGCGTTCTGAATATGTTCGATCATCGCCTCGTTGTATTTTGTATCCGCGCAAAAAGCATAGGTCTTTCCTTTCGGTCCTTCGATCGTCAGCCATTCGTTCTTTATCACTTCACCGGCAGTTGTAATAAAATCTTCACCCGCTTTTAGTCGTTCATAAAAATGAAGGGGGACATTATTTTCTTTTACACTTTCAATGATAAGCTTGCGGGGCTTCTTCTTTTCATGAAATGAAAAACCGTAACATTCAATGCGGTGATGGGTGGGGAAACATTTTATTTCGATCTTTTCATTGTCAACAAGAGTGGCGGCTCCGCAAATAGTATGAAAGTGCAAAGGATAGCACAACCGGGTGTCGGCTACCTTGAGCTGCATTTCAATTATTTCCTGCAAAGGCGATGGTCCGAATACATGCAACTCCTGCTGGTGATTGAGCAGGCTGAATGAGTTGATCAGGCCAACCAAACCAAAGTAATGGTCGCCGTGAAGATGAGAAATAAAAATATGTGAGATCTTCCCGCGACGGATCTTGTAATTGATCATCTGTATCTGGGTGCCTTCGCCGCAGTCAACCAGGAAATTTTGTCCATCTAGCGTCACCACCTGGCTGGTGGGGTGACGATCGAAAGCCGGTACAGCGGAGTTATTTCCAAGGATCGTAACTGCGAGCATAAGCGAAAATACGAATTGGAAGTGCGAACTCAGAGAAGATGTATAAAATATTTTCTTTAATCGCTTATGAAAACTTTCGTATCGTTCTTTCGATCTGCCCAAGGTAGCCGATGCCAAAGAGATTGAGGTGGATCAATAAAGGATAAAGGTTGCTCACTTCCCATTGCTCATCATAGTTGGAAGAAAATGGTAAATGATAATTATATGAATCGTAGAAAATTCTGTAAAACCCTCCAAAAAGTGTGGTCATACCAAGATCAACACTTCTATGTCCGAAATACACAGCAGGATCTATCAAAACAGGTAATGACTGATGATCGCACATGAAATTTCCGCTCCACAGATCGCCATGAAGTAATGATGGTTCTTCAATGTTGAAAACAGAATCGAGTTTTTTGAAAACGATTTCAAAAGATGCGATGTGATCTTTTTGCAATAGTTTTTTATTAATAGCCAGTTCGATCTGCGGCTCCAACCGGTGGCTGATGAAAAATTCCGTCCAGCTATTGGTAAAAGTGTTCACCTGTGTCAGCGAGCCCATATAATTGTCTTCTGCAAAACCAAAACGCTTATTGCCGATGCTATGCAATTGCGCCAGTTGTTCGCCAAATGTTTTCCAGAAACTTTCATTTCTAGTTCCTTCTTCTATCCATCCCAATAAAAGCAATTGATAATTATCAACCTCGCCGGATAAAATAACGGAAGGTGTCAAAATGCAATTTTGTTTTTTCAAGAATTCAAGACCATTCTTTTCTTTTTCAAAGAGACCGGGAAATTCTTTGGATGAATTTAACTTCAGGAAAAATTTTCTGTCGTTGTTTATTGTAGCCCGATAAGTATTGTTGATAGAACCACCACCGACAGGCGAGAGATCAATCGAATCAACAGCGATATGAAGATGTTTTAATATACGGTCTTTTAAAAATTCTTTTATAGAAAGAAGATTCATGCTCTGAATGTTTGGTCATTTGTCGTGTTCAGCAAAATTACGGGACGATGAAGTGAGTGACACAAGGGACGATGATAGTAGTAACAAAGCTGGTAAAACGATTATGGCATTTTGATTTTTAGTAATACCAATAATGTAGGAACTAATTAAATCTAAGTCCCCCTTTAGGGGACAGGGGTATCTCCGCTCAATAATTCCCGTTCGATCTCTTCCATCTGTACGATATCCCAGGCTTCACTTTCAGTTGGTGTAACATTCATCATCTCTAAAAGTTCATTCTGATCAAGAAATTCTTCTACATTCTTTTGCATCTCACATATTACAAACGATGCATTGTTCTCATAGAACTTTTGCTGAATGTGCACGATCTTTTCCGCAGCAGCATTATCCATATTTTCTATGTCTTTGAGAATAAGCACAACGTTTTTAACGACATTTTGCAGGTAAGGCAACAAACATTCACCTAATTCCTCTGTCATACTTGCAGAAATTGAAGGTCCCGGCAGCGTGATGGCATGAAATTTTTCTTTGGTATCTGTTTTGACCTCCATATCCAGGTATTTAGGCGTTGAGCCCGGCGAAGCGCCGAAAAATGTTTGCTTCCGTGAACAACTAATGTTATCAACATTCCGTTTATAATTACGGGAGAACAGAAACCAAATATATTCGTTAATATTGTATCAACCAATTATCTAAACATGGATAATAATTTTTCAGCACAGGTAAAGGAAATAATTTCATTCAGCAGGGAAGAAGCTTTGAGATTGGGGAATGATTTTATCGGTACCGAACACCTTCTTCTCGGATTGATCCGGGAAGGCGATAATACTGCAGTCCGTATCCTGAAGAGTTTTAATGTTGACCTCTATGAACTCAGAAAGGAAATAGAACTTGCCGTAAAAGATAAAACAGGAAAAAACATTGCGAACATTAATAGCCTTCCGCTCACCAAGCAGGCAGAAAAAGTGATCAGGGTGACGGTATTGGAAGCAAAAGCTTTAAAAAGTACAACAGTAGAGACCGAGCACCTGATGCTTTCCATCCTTAAGAATAAAGAAAATATTGCTACACAAATCTTAAATCAATTTGACGTGGACTATGATCTTTTCAGGCAGGAGCTGGGCATCGTAAAATCCAATGACCCCCGCGCCGAATACACCGATGAAAATGACGACGATTTTGATGATGAAAAAAAATATTCTCAGCAAAAAAGTTCGAAGCAGTCGGGTACCGCAAAAAGCAAAACACCGGTATTAGATAATTTCGGAAGAGATATTACGAGGCTCGCGGAAATGGGAGCTTTGGATCCTATCGTCGGCAGGGAAATGGAAATTGAAAGAGTATCCCAGATACTTTCACGTCGTAAAAAGAATAACCCGATATTGATCGGTGAACCCGGAGTAGGCAAGACAGCTATAGTAGAAGGTCTTGCTCTCCGTATAGTACAAAGAAAAGTTTCAAGAGTATTATTTGATAAAAGAGTGATCTCATTGGATCTCGCAGCATTGGTGGCCGGTACAAAATACCGCGGCCAGTTTGAAGAGAGAATGAAAGCTATCATGAATGAGCTGGAAAAGAATCGTGATGTGATACTGTTCATTGATGAGTTGCATACGATAGTTGGTGCAGGTGGGGCCAGCGGATCATTGGATGCAAGCAATATATTCAAGCCAGCTTTAGCAAGAGGTGAATTGCAATGTATCGGCGCTTCTACGTTGGACGAGTATAGAATGTATATTGAAAAGGATGGAGCTCTTGATCGCCGGTTTCAGAAAGTAATGATCGATCCGCCAACGGTGGATGAAACCATACAGATATTAAACAATATCAAATCGAAGTATGAGGATTATCATAACGTAATATATAGCGACGATGCCATTAATGCATGTGTAAAGCTGAGCGATCGTTATGTCACTGATCGTTTATTGCCCGATAAAGCAATCGATGTGATGGATGAAGTGGGAGCGCGGGTGCATTTAAAGAATATAAATGTTCCACAGAACATTGTTGACCTGGAAAAGAAGATCGAAGATGTAAAGAACGAAAAGAATAAAGTGGTGAAAAGTCAGAAATTTGAAGAAGCGGCTTCACTTCGTGACACAGAGAAAAGATTGGCTGAAGATCTTGAAAAAGCAAAAGCAGAATGGGAGGAAGAGAGTAAACACAAACGTTATCCTATAGATGAAGAAGCCATTGCAGAAGTAGTAAGTATGATGACGGGGATACCTGTAAAAAGAATGGTGCAGGCCGAGACTGAAAAACTTCGCAAGATGGCTGATGATATGAGGGATATGGTGATCGGGCAGGATGAAGCTATCGCAAAAGTTGTGAAAGCTATTCAGCGTAACCGCGTTGGTTTGAAAGATCCAAAGAAACCGATCGGCACATTTATATTCCTTGGCCCGACTGGTGTAGGGAAAACTGAGTTGGCAAGAGCATTAGCCAGATATATGTTCGATTCAGAAGATGCGCTTATCCGCATTGATATGACTGAATACATGGAGAAGTTCACGGTAAGCAGGTTGATCGGTGCACCTCCTGGATATGTCGGTTATGAAGAAGGTGGTCAATTGACGGAAAAAGTTCGCCGCAAACCGTATTGCGTTATACTTCTTGATGAAATAGAAAAAGCGCATCCTGATATTTATAATATTCTTCTACAGGTATTGGATGATGGACAGTTGACAGACGGATTGGGAAGAAAAGTTGATTTCAAGAACAGTCTTATTATCATGACCTCAAATATAGGCGCACGTCAATTGAAAGATTTTGGCGCCGGTGTCGGGTTTGCGACTACTTCAAGAGTGGAACATGAAGATGAAGCCAACAAGGCCGTGATTGAAAAGGCATTGAAAAGAACTTTCTCTCCTGAATTCCTGAATCGTATTGATGATGTGGTCATCTTCAACAGCCTGACAAGGGAAAATATCTTTAATATCATAGATATCCTGATGAAGGGAGTAATGAAGCGCCTGGCTAATCTCGGTTTCAGCATGGAACTGACGGAAGATGCGAAAGCGTTCCTGGCTGAAAAAGGATATGACGTACAGTTCGGGGCCCGCCCATTGCATAGGGCTATTCAGAAATATCTCGAAGATCCGTTAGCTGAGGAAATACTCAATATGCACGTCAAGGCTGGCGATGTATTAATTGCTGATCTTGATAAGGAAAATAATAAGCTGAGGTTTTCTTTCAACAGTATTGAAGAAAAGTCAAAAGCATCGTAGAAAATAAAATGATCAATTTTTCATAAGCCATCCGCGTTAACCGGGTGGCTTTTTTTTTCGACGAGTCCTCATCGAAAATTCATTGCCAAGGTTCGTGTCACACGAGCCTAAGTCTTTAAAATACTTCCCGTAGATATTTTAAAAACAAAAAGTTTTTTTCATTTAATTCGTATGGTCAGGTTAATAAATATGCACCAAAGCCCGGACTTGCCGGGCTCTGGCATTTACTGCATAGTAGCAACAAAATCCCCGTTATCCTGAGAATGTTGAATAAATAAAAAAAACTGAATCGTTGTGCTGAGATTGCATCTCAGCAGCAGCCTCAACGAAGCAGTCACGTTAGTAAATAATAAGTGTCCTGCTCCTAAGGCTTGAGTATCTTAGTAATAAAACTATGAGTGATGGCGGCTACAAAATCAGAAACCAGGAGGCTATTCATTTTATAACATTTCTTTCCCGACGAGTCTCCTCCAGCAGCAACGTTGAGTTATAGGAAAATTAGCGGAGGGACTCGTTGGAATACAATTTTTTTTCTAACAAAATCCCAGGTTATACTTTGTCGGGGCTAAGTAACTAAGTTATGTTTTTCCTTTTTCATAACAGCCTTTTTTCTTTCAATATTTGTACTCATTTTTGCGCAGCAGTATGGAAAAAATAATCATTACCATTGATGGCTTATCAAGCGCAGGCAAAAGCACATTGGCTAAACAACTGGCAAGAGAGTTGGGATATGTACATGTTGATAGCGGGGCCATGTACCGGGCCATCACTTTGTTTTTTTTGCGTAATCATGTTGACTGGACGGATAAAAAACAGGTGACGGATGCATTGAAAGAAATTCAACTGGATTTCCGGGTTAATGATAGAACAGGCGCCACCGAAATACATTTGAATGATGACAATGTCGAATTCCTGATCCGCGATCTTATCATCTCCGAAAAAGTAAGTGAGATAGCTGCTATCAGGGAAGTGAGAGCATTTGCTGTAAAACAGCAGCACAGGTTGGGAAACAAAAAAGGAATCGTGATGGATGGCCGTGATATCGGTACCGTGGTTTTTCCTGATGCGGAATTAAAAATTTATATGGTTTCCGATAGCGCTGTGCGTGTGGAACGGAGATTCAAAGAGCTGTACGCAAAAAATCCACACGTGACCATTGAAGAAATACGGGACAATATTCAAATGAGAGATTATATGGACTCCAACCGCGAAATAAGCCCGCTAAAAAAGGCGGATGATGCCATTGAACTTGACAATACCAATCTTACCGAAGAAGAGCAACTGCACAAGGCTATGTCGTTTGTAAAACAATTTTTAGACAAGAAATAACCCTGCATCCCCTGTATTTTTAGAAATCATAATAACTATTCTGTTATGTGGTTATTTTTATAAAAAAATCCGCTGATGAGAAGATGGGCCTACAAACTGATCCTTCCATTTCTTTTACTGCTGTGTATAATCGCCATCGGGATAACCGGCTTCATGATCATTGAAAAATATAATTTCATTGATGCGCTGTATATGACCATGCAAGCCGTATCATCGGTCGGTTATAATGAGATCAGGCATTTATCGCCGGGAGGGGAAATATTCACTACCATACTTCTTATTCTTAGCTGGGGAGCTTTGATCTTTATCCTCGCCCGTCTCACCCAAATCATAGTCAGCGGAGAAATCAATAAATATTTTAAAACCCGGAAAGTTATGATAGCCATTGAGAAAATGAACCAGCATGTTATTGTTTGCGGTCTTGGCCGCAACGGTCAACAAGCAGCAAAAACACTGAAAGTGCACAATGTACCTTTTCTCATAGTGGAAAAAAGAGAGGAGATGATTGAAAATTATATGAGAGATCATCCTGACCTCGTTTACCTGTTGGGAGATGGAACTGAAGATGATGTCTTAAAAAGAGCTGGAGTTGAAAAAGCCAGGGCGCTGATAACTGCATTACCCACCGACGCCGATAATGTATTTATTGTTTTAACAGCCCGGTCATTGAATCCTTCTTTACGGATCATCAGCCGCGCTTCGAGTATTGCGTCACAACCTAAATTAATTAAAGCCGGCGCCGATAGTGTGATATTGCCTGATAAAATTGGCGGCACTCACATGGCCACACTTGTTTCCAAACCTGATGTAATTGAATTCATAGATTATTTATCGGGGGAAGAAGGGGAGAGCATCAATATGGAATCGGTTCCTTACAATGAATTGCCGGATGCGATAAAGGACAAAAGCCTTCAGGAGGTAATGATCTGGGAAAAAACAGGTGTCAATTGTATCGGTATCAAAAACAAAGAAGGGAAATTTGTTATCAATCCTCCCGAGAACACAATTATTACCCAGGGTATGAAAGTGATCGTGCTGGGAACGCGGCAACAAATTCAGCAAATGAAAGGGAACCTGTCGTAAGGGATCTTAATTCCCCGGCTTAACCGGTTCTGTTGTTTTATGTTGCTTTACATCCAATAACTCTAAGTCAAATACTAATGTTGACCCTCCGGGTATTCCCTGGTTGTCAAATGGTCCGTACGCCAATTCATAAGGAATATATAATTTATACTTTGATCCGACCGGCATTAGCTGCAATGCCTCTGTCCACCCCCGGATCACTGAAGTAAGCGGATATACAAGCGGCTGACCACGGGAGTAGGAGTTATCGAATTCTGTTCCGTCAAGTAACGTGCCTCTGTAATTGCAAACAAATGTATCTGCGGCGGTTGGTTTGATACCTGTTCCCTGGGTGATGACCTCGTATTGCAAACCGCTGGCAGTCGTCTTTACCTCCGGCCTCTTTTTATTGTTTTCCAGGAATGCTTTACCGGCATCTATATTGGGTTTGCATTTTTCTTCCTGAATTCGGGTCATTAGTTTATTCATAATATCATTCGTAACCGATTCACTGATCAGTGTCGTTTTGTTACCATACACGTCATTAACAGCCTTCGTGATGAGAGCTGTGTTAAGATCGGTGATGCCCTGCTGTTTGTAAAAACTTGCCATGCTCAGGCCAATAGCATAACTGGCAGAATCCTTTAGCGTTTTTAGCGTTGGCTGGGGAGAAATTACTTTAGCGACAGGTTTTACAGGTTTAGGTACAGTTTTTCCGGATTGCGCCAAAACTGGTAAGCTGGCCACTACCAAACCGGAAACCAAAATCAATTGCTTCATGAGTCTTTTTGTTGAGCCGCAAAAATAAAAGTTGTAAACCGTATTCTGAAGCGGCCTATCATTTAATTTAGCTGATTTAAGGACTTATTCTTAAAGAATGGAGAATTTTACCAAACAAATACAGATCCGTTGGTCTGATCTCGATCCCAATGCTCATCTCAGGCATTCAGTTTATTATGATTGGGGCGCTTTATGTCGTATCGAATTTCTTTATGCTCACGGCTTAACAACGAACCTGATGCAGCAACTTCATTTCGGTCCTATTCTTTTCAGGGAGGAATGTATTTTTAAAAAAGAGATACGACTTGGAGATAAAGTAACAATTGGATTAAAGCTTCTGAAAGCGAGACAAGACTATTCACGCTGGACCATACAACATGATATTATAAAAAATGATGATGCTCTTTCTGCCATTCTTTTAGTTGATGGTGCCTGGCTGGATACCAACAAAAGGAAACTGGCAATTCCTCCACACGAAGTATCAGTGACCTTTTCAAAAATGCCTTTGGATGAAAATTTTCAATGGCTTGATTGAACAGTAATGGTTTCAAACATCTTTATTTTTTGAGGAAACCTGGCAGCATACCCGTTCACAAGATTGCTTATATAATTGTTTTCTTTATAACGGGTAAGAAAACTTTGAAGTGTTTCCAATTCTACTATCTGTACATCGGAAGGGATATAACCCATGCCATAAAATTTACCCCTGATCACAAGAACGCACGATTGATCGTCGCCGTTTAGCCCCTCTTCGATGATAGCGAACGATGGTCGGATATTGAAGGATGCAACGGCTTCCTTTACGCGATTGTTATAAACACCGGGTTCTTCTTTTTGCTCACAAGCTCCATGACAAGATCCTTCCTTAATGTCCTCACATTTGTCGTCGCCCGTTTGCATAAAGCATAATTTAGGGCACAGCTCAAATTCTTTAATGATCTTTCTCAAAATGCTATGTCCTTCTACTATATTATGAATGGTACAAACAGGTTCAAGTTGCTTTTTATTTTTTTCTATTGCAAGGCGCAAATATCCGTTTTGATCTTCGTAAGTATAAATGCCATAACTATCTTCCCATCCTTTTTGTGAATAATTGAAAATGGGCCAAAGTTTTTTGATCTCAGTTGATTCAAGTATGGAAGCCATTAACTCAGTAGCGCAGGACTGATGACTGATCGAATGAATATAGCGTAAGAAATTTTGCTTTTGCCTGCTCTGCGAATTATTACTGAAGTGACTGTTTACCCGGTATCGGATATTTCTGGCTTTACCGACATAAATGACCTTCCCTTTTTCATCATGAAAATAATACACTCCCGGTGTATAAGGTAATTGATCAAAATGTTCTTTGGGAACATTGGGTGGTAAAATAAATTCTTTGGAGTTTCGCTGCAGACTTTTTTCAATAAAGTTTTCCTTGTCGTTTTTCAACAGACGTTGAAATATTTTTACCGTCGCTTCTGTATCACCTCCTGCGCGGTGATGATTCCGGATCTTAATGTTCAATGAGTGACAGAGTTTACTTAAGCTATAAGACGGAAAGCCGGGAAATAACTTTCTGCTCAATCTTACCGTGCACAATTTTTTTGCATTGAGAACAAAACCAAATTGCTCCAGGTGACTTTTTACAAAGGAGTAATCAAAGTTTACATTATGAGCAATAAATATTTTATCATGAATCAAATTGTAAATGGATTCCGCTACCTCTTCAAATGCCGGTGCATCGGCTACCATTTCATTGGTGATGCCTGTCATGGCTTGTATGTAAGGAGGAATAGGCTGGTTTGGATTGATAAGCGTCTCAAATTTTTCGATTACCTTTTTCCCATCAAATATATGGATGGATATTTCCGTGATACCATGGGCAGCGGCATAACCCCCGGTCGTTTCTATATCTACAATTGCATACATAAATGGAACAGCTAATTTCGTAAAAAATATCAACCTGGCAGATGATAAAACGATAATGTTCCGAAACCGGCTCACAAAAGTATTTCGCCACCTGGGCAAGCAGGCCAAACGTCTTAGTGTCAGTTGTTACCGTCTTTATGACCATGACCTGCCGGAGTTTCCATTTTGCATTGAATTTTACGGTGATAAATTATATGTAGCCGAATATAAGCGTCGGCATGGAATGACAGAGGAAGAGCACGATGACTGGATGGAGAAGTGCCTTGAAGTTACTACAGAAGTGTTGGGTGTCAATAAAGACAACATATTTCTAAAGCTCCGTCAACGAAAACAAGGCAGGTTAGGACAGTACCAGAAGTTTGATAAGGCTCAGCATGAATTTATTGTTGAAGAAAATGGGTTAAATTTTATTGTGAACCTGAGTGACTATCTTGACACAGGTTTGTTTTTGGATCATCGCGTCACACGACAATTGGTTCGTGATGAATGCAAACATAAAAAAGTGCTGAACTTATTTGCTTATACTGGCTCTTTCTCCGTGTACGCCGCGGCAGGAGGAGCTGATGAGGTTGTATCTGTTGATCTTTCCAAAACTTATCTTGAATGGGCAGAAAGAAACATGGTATTAAATAGCTTTAGCGACAAGACAAGTTATCAATATATTCATGCCGATGTGAAGCAATATTTAAAATCTATTCCAACTGGTTATTTTGATCTGATCGTAATAGATCCGCCAACTTTCAGCAACAGCAAACGGATGGAAGATTTTCTCGACATCCAGCGGGACCATGCGGAGTTGATCAATGATTGTCTGAAAGGCTTGGAGGTCGGAGGTGCCATTTATTTCAGTACCAACTACCGGAAATTTATTTTGGATACCGAAAGTATCAACTCTTCAGAAATCAAAGACATTACGAAAATTACAACGCCGTTTGATTTTGAGAAAAAACTGGACCGTTATTGCTATTGCATCAATAAATAGAAATTTTTTGAAGGACGGCAAATTGCCTACCTTATACATGAATTACAATCATTCGCTAAACAAGATACCCTGTTGACTAATCTATTTTTTAACTGCTACCAATTCTTTTCATATTTAAAGAATTACCAGGCCAAAAAGATCGTTCACCAAATTGTCAGCTGACAATGCCCATCACGATATTATACAGACAACTATTCAAACATTGTATCTTCCTTTTCTTTTTTTTTGTTAGCTATTTTAGTTCTTTTTCTCAGCCTGTATTTTCCAGGCTTAGTATGGCGGGTGGTCTTCCTTCTAATGATTGCCGGGTAGTGTTCCAGGATTCAAGAGGTTTTATATGGATCGGTATGACTGACGGTATTGCAAGATATGATGGGCATAGAATGAGGGTGTTCCGGAATATCCCAGGTGACAGCACATCAATTGATGGCAATAATATGAACAGAATTTATGAAGATAATGATAGCTCTTTATGGATTGCTCATCATAGCGGATTGGCGAGGTTTGACCCCCGGACAGAAAAATTCATTAATTTTTATTTCCAGGATTCTCCGGATGGTCCCCTGTACAAAGCTTATGTAAGCGATATCATCAGGCAGGGGGATGAATACTACATCGGTTCTGCCAAAGGTCTCAGGCGGATAGACTTTTCTAAAAAAGCAATTGTGCCCGCGCCTGGTTTTTCTGCTCCCGGCGATATAAAAGGAGGGATTAATGTTATAAACAGGATAAATGAGGATGAGCTATTATTGGGAACTACAGAAGGATTATATATTGTCAACTGTAACAAAAAGCAACTTCGTGAATACAGGCTTTCTTCACCTGCCGGCGGTAAGAATTCAGGTAATACTGTCATGAGCATGTATTCGGACAAAAACGGCGTTGCCTGGATTGGCCGGTGGGGTGATTTTTTTTCTTCTTTTGACATTAAAAGCCGAAGCTTTTCCTTTTATGAACCTTTTTTGCAAAACGTCCTGGACAGAGAAAACGTTAATCTTTCAATAGTCCCGGCTAATAATGACAGCATATTAATGATAAATGATTTGTATCATGGAGTTTTTTTATTTAACAGCAAAACAAAAAAAACTGTCAGGCATATTGTTGTTCCAGGTAATAAAGCGTTGAATTATTATTCGTGTTATATTGACAGGAGTAACAGTATTTGGGTTGCCACTAATAATGGAGTGTATGTAATGGACCCAATGAAACAATTGATAACAACTCATAAACTAACGACCGGAGAAACCCGGACTGAAGGATCGGGAGGAATCCTTTACTCCATTAGTGAAAAGAGAGATAATTCTCCTTCAGATGTTGTCTGGATGCACTCATATATGGAAGGCGTTGTGAAAGCTGATCTTGTAAATGACAAGTTTCAAAAAAGTCCTCCCCTGCTTGCGAAAACATTTCCATCCAGGTATTATTGCGTGCTAAAGATTATTGACGATTTCCTGAAGCATTATATTCTTACACTGACAGATGGATTATACATTTTTGATGAAAGAAAAAAGACTTTAAAACATGGCGGTCTGGGCAATTCCATGATAAAATATAAAGTAAATGGTCCTTCGCAGGACATGCTTATGGACAGCAAAGATCGTTTGTGGATTGCTACATTGCAGGGTGTGGACAGGTATGATGGTGCAGCCGACACTTTTCATCACTATGATATGCGTAATGAGACCATCGCCCCTTATGTGATGAAGATCAGGGAAGATAGTAAGGGGAATATATGGGTCCTGCGGGTTTCAAATTCAAATCTTAGTTCAGGACTTTCGCAGATTGATGTAAATACGGGCAAGTGGACCAATTATGTTACTCCATTAATTTTATCACATCAAGTAGGCAGCGGTAAGGTTCTGAATGATATGTGGATTGATAAAAAAGACAGAATATACCTGGGAGGAACATCTGGATTGATCCGGGTAGTAATTAACCAGGATAGTGCCGAATCTGAGAATTTGAAATGCGGTAACATGTTTTTGCCGGAAGTCGGCGCGATCATTCCAGAAAATGACAGCACACTTTGGCTGAGCAGTAGCAGTGGTTTGTACAGGTACAATATAAGCAGGCCGGCCGAATATCAATTATTCACAGAAGAAGAAAGCCTGTATCGTAATTCTGCCAGTTGTATTGTGAAGAACGGGAATCAACTTTATCTCGGGTATGATAATAATGTTATTCAAAGCATAAACCTGTTAATGGCTGCAGTTAAAAAAGAACCGCCCGATGTTGTTGTGTCAAGCTTCCTTGTTTTTGATAAAGAATTTTTGCCGGGCGGTCATCAAATAGCATACGCAAATAATTTCAGACTGAATTATAAACAGAACAACATTCGTTTTGAATTTGCTGCGCTTGATTACACTGATCCGCAATTTCAACAGTTTGCCTATAAGCTGGAAGGGCTCGATAAAGACTGGATATATACCAGTGAACCGGTGGCAATATATAATCACCTCGACGGTGGCCACTATGTTTTCAGGATGAAGGCGGCCAATGGCTTTGGGGTATGGAATGAAAAGGGAATAGCAGTACAATTTTATATTGTTCCGCCCTTCTGGGAAAGAGCATGGTTTATAGTGGCTGTTGCAATATTATTATGCACAATCATCGTGACGCTTGTTCGAAGAAGGATAAAACAAGTGCGGCAGGAAGAACAGTTGAAGCAACAACGGATGGATGCTGAAATGAAAGCCCTGCGTGCACAAATGAACCCCCATTTCATATTTAACTGTCTTAACACCATAGATTCATTTATTGTGACCAACCGGCAGGAAGAAGCTTCTGCTTTGCTTCAGAAATTTTCAAAACTTATTCGTGTTGTATTAGAAAATTCAGCACAGGAAAAAACCGTTATCCGGAAGGATTGGGAAGCACTTATAAATTATATTGAATTAGAGGAAACCATTCATGAATCTTCTTTTAAGTATCATGCAGATATTGATGAAATATTATTAAACGATGGTTACCTGGTTCCGCCACTGCTATTGCAACCGTATGCAGAGAATGCGATACTGCATGGGTTGCGCCACCGCCAGGATAAGAATGGAGAACTAAATGTTTCTATGAAATTGAAAGGTGACAAAATTATTGCTGTGATTGAAGATAACGGTATTGGAAGGGAAAAATCAGCAATCATAAATAGCCAGCGAACATCCTATAAGCAATCGCTTGGAACAGAACTTGCGAGGCACCGTTTGGAAAACTGGGCTGGTAAAGCAGGCCAGGCCATTCGTATCGAAACAATTGATAAAATAAATAATGGCAAACCGGAAGGCACAAGAGTTACAATTATATTTCCTGCGGAGAAATAATAAATTTGACAGGTAGAATTTATGAATATTGTAATTATAGACGATGCAAAAAACAGTATTGAGGCCATGCAGGCCAAGCTGGAACGCCATTGCCCGCAGGTAAAAATATTAGCCACCTTCACTGACCCGCAACAGGCAATAGAAGAACTACCCGTTATTAACCCGGATGTTATTTTTCTCGATATTGAAATGCCGCAGATGGATGGATTTGAATTGCTGAGACGTATAAAAAATAACAAGGCCAAAATCGTTTTTGTAACAGCCTATAACCACTATGCCATACAGGCTATCCGGGCACATGCCTTTGATTATTTAGAAAAACCGGTTGATATAAAACTATTGAAGGAAACCATCATGAGACTGCAAGAGGGAATTGATAAAAAAAATAAAACAGTTTCACAACCTAGCCTGCCGCAAAGTATGGAAGAGTTAATGCAATCAATCCGGCAATTGCAGGCACAACAGCAGATCAAAAATATATCCCTTATTACCACGGAAGGTATTCATATTATTCAGCTTTCCGAAATTGTGAGACTGGAAGCTGTAAGCAATTACACAAAATTCTTCTTGAACGACAACAAACAATTCCTTGTCAGCAAGACCATGGGAGAATATGAGGAAATGTTGTTAAAGAATAATTTTTTCCGGATACACCGTTCGCATATTATCAATCTTCGTTACCTGCGCACCTTTCATAAAAACGAAGCCGGTACAGTTGAGCTTAGGGATGGAACTGTACTGGAAGTCAGTGATCGTAAGAAAAAAGAGCTGTTACTGCGCATAAGTGATATTTCTTTCCAATAGCGTATTTCGTTTACTCTTTTAATCTGCGCATTTAATAAGCAATATTCCGGTTTGGCTCAAAACGGGCTGAAAGGCTTTCCGGTTAATCTGATATTTATTAAGGACTGATGCAGGTTAAAAAATTATTTAGCCACAAAGATCATTTTATGAAAAAATATTTCTTATTAATGATTTCCGCTTTATTGTTTGAAATCGCGGTTTCCCAGGTTAGATGGGATCCTCGTTATTTTGAACCTGTATTTACAGTTGCCGAGTTTCAGCCACATATTCAATGGAATGGAAGGATTAACACAATTGCTGTAAATCCTGCTAAGAACTCGGAAATAGTTGCGGCATCAGAAACCGGAGGATTATTTAAAAGTATAGACGGCGGTTTAAGTTGGGTACATCTGGATAATTTACCTTCTTCTACTGTTAATGACGTTACATTTTATCCGGGTTATAGCGGGTTGTTATTTGCCACGACCTGGAAAGATATGGATATAAACAACGGTGGCGGGGTATGGAGGAGTACCGATGGAGGTAGTTCGTGGAGAAAAGTGTGCTGTTCCGTTTACCAGCAGCTGTCCCCGTGCTTTTTCTGCATATGGAATTTCTATAGAACCGGGCACAGGTAAAATTTTTGTCGCTACTGATTGCGGGGTAGCATTTAGTGATATCAGAGGTGAAAATTGGAACCATACTGAAATAACCGGGGCAGGTACAATTGTTTCAGTCGTTGCACTTGGAACGAACAAAGTGATTGTTGGCGGCACAAACGGGCTCTACTATGCGAACGACGGAATTTTTAGTAGCGCACGTGGATCAGGACAACATCAACAGCAACAGGAGCCATTGCCGACGGTAATGACTTTGGTGCTATCAAAAGTTTACATGCATTAGCCCGAACATCCCATGCTGAGCTATTATCGTCCGGTACTATTGCATTTGTAATGAATGTCAGTAATCAGCTATTTTATTCTGCGGATGGGGGTAGAATCTGGACTTCAATAAGTTTTCCTTACAGTGACGGGGGTGGCTGTGGCGGGAATAGTTTTCCAAAAGCTATCCGGACAGGAAATCTTTTCAACAGGGGATCTTGAACTATATGTTAGCAACCAGTGTTACGTCTATAAACTTAACTGTTCACGCATAGCAGGTACAAATACATTTAATTATTCAGGAAGATGGGTTCAGCTAAATCACGAACATAGTGATACACGTGAATTTGGATTTTCCGGAGAAATTCATCCAAAATTTCTGGCTACGGATGGTGGGTTGGCAATTTCACGTGATGACGGAATCAGTTGGTCATACCTGTGGAAGTTCGATATATCTGCGGGGAGGATGGCATGGTCTGAATGCATTGCAGATAAATGAAGTTACAGGTCAGCAAATAGTGTCTCATTCGAGGCACGATTTATATTTTGCCACTCAGGATAATGATCTTTGGTTTTCTGGTGATGTGGGTCGTTCCTGGCAATTAGGTGCCCAATACGAAGGAAACTATTTTAGTATGCTCAGGAGAGTTCCTACCGAAGCTGATTCGAGAATAGTTTATACATCTTGTAGTCCTTGCACTCGTGTAGCAAGCGAATCGCATTACCGGAATAAAACTGCCTGGAGAAACCCTGCAAGGGGATATGGTCATGCTATCATTATCCAAAAAGATATTTACACCCAGCTCCAGGATAGAGAGACTCCTGCATCATCAGTTTCATTATCAATAACAAAAAATTCTGGGCAAATTGGCAAAAAGTATTAGATATACCTGAGAGCACCCGTGGTATTCCAGTGTTAACAGGCCCGGTTTCTAATCCGGTTATATATGAGGCGATAAAAGTTGGCTCAGATGCATTGACCGGGTATGAACAGATTCATCTATTAAGAGCAACGAATTTTTTAAATGGCGCAGGGGAGTCTGCTGTGATTACGATGGGAACATTAGCATACCCTGCCATGAGAAATTTTGGCGGAATTGGTGTAAATCCAACCATGTTTGTGTGGTATGAGGTGTATGCTATTGACCCTGCCGACCCTTCGCATATAATTGCTGCGGATGTTATTAATGGTAAAATGAAAACTTCTTTTAATGGCGGGGATGATTGGGTAGATATGCCGGAGCTTACACGACTAGTTACTGAAAATGGGAATTTAAAATTCAGCAGGGAATATAGATTCTGTCAGGCAACTCATATCAGTTTCTTTCCGGAGTATCCGCAATATATCATGGTAGGTACGGCTGAAGCTGGTTTATTTTATTCTCAGGATGGGGGTAGCAGCTGGCGGCCGGTTCCGGCTTCAAAAAAAATCAACAATATCACTTCTATATACTGGATCACTGAATCCCGTCTTGTTATTTCCAGCTATGGCAGAGGGCTTTGGAAAACAAACATCCATTTCAGGCCTCTTGCAATAACCATGGAAAGTATTCGAGCGGATAATTTCTCTTCGGCAGAGATTACGGTAGTAAAGCAGCCTGAAACAAAAGATCAAAAAGCAAACCTTGACAATGCCTTTATGGTTGCAAACGGGTATATCACGGATATGGTGGTGAATGAAAAAAAAGAATTGACAGAGATTTCTGTAAGTCCCGGAAGTTTATTCTTGCATTTAAATGGTAAGGGAAACCAATTTCCTCCCGGTATTACCATTAATGAACAACAAAAATTGGGTTCCTTCAAGGGCCTTGAAAACTGTGTAACTATTTTGAACCAAAAGAAATTGCTTAATGGTTTCAAATTAGCAAATGGCAGGTTGAATGAGGTTATCTATAGCAATGATTTTATCAGGATGGAGTTCCCTAAAAAAGATCCGGGTAAATATCTGGGGCTGGGACTAAAAGAATCTCCAATGAAAAACAAGCCCTACCTGATACTGTTTTCTAAAAACAGTTTTTCGAATGAGGGTTATGATCGTAATGAAAGTGTACAATTATTTGGTCGGAATTTTATTGATGATCCGCAGCGACCTATCGAAATATTGCTTGATGGAAAAGTAATTCACCAGAATATTAAAGTTGAGAAAGGTGGAAATTTCAGTATTAATTTAAACCTGGACTTTCCAATCGGGATCCATAATATCAAAGCAATTCAAAATTCCGGACCTAATTCAGTTTTGATGGACAATCTAAATTTTATTATCAGGCATAAGGATGGAGATAAGAATCTTAGAGGGAAATGACAATATTATAGGAATGAGTTTAGCAGAAATAGTATTTCAGATATCTCCTCATTCATTAAGAACAATTCTTGTTTGGTCCAAAACGGGCCGAAAGCTTGGCTAGTCTTTATGAATTTTAAGTAACTCCAGCCCACTGATAAAAGAATCGCATAACAGTAAAGGTGATTATATGAAAAAAATACTCTTCTTTCTCACAGCTCACAGCTCATTGCTCGCAGCTTTTTCTCAGAACGTGGGTATTGGTACCACGAACCCGTTCTTTAAGCTTGATGTGCGGAATGGAAGCATTAATACTGATTCGGTTTATCGCATTGGTACAAACACCGTTCTTGCTGTTCCCGGAACTGGTAATCTTTTTGTTGGTAAAGATGCGGGCAGACTCAATACAGGTGTTGACAATACTTTTAGTGGTGATCAGGCAGGTTATTCCAATAGTGCAGGTCTTGACAATTCTTTTTTTGGCAAATCCGCCGGCTATTCCAACAATATGGGAAGTGCCAATGCATTCTTTAGCGGATCAGCGGGTTACTCGAACACTTCGGGTAGTTACAATTCCTTTTTTGGAGGTGCTGCCGGTTATGCCAATACCATAGGTTTTGACAATTCCTTTTTTGGTTTAAATGCCGGTTACACGAACATTTCAGGCAATTCCAATTCCTTCTTTGGCCGGTCCGCTGGTTACAACACTACAGGTAATTTGAATTCATTTTTTGGCATATCGGCCGGTACTTCTAACACAACCGGATCTAATAATACTGCTTTAGGTTCTATTGCCAATGTAAGTACAGGCACCCTTAACAACGCTACAGCTATCGGTTATCGTTCTTATGTTTCTCAGGACAATAGCCTTGTGTTAGGTAGTATCAATGGAATAAATGGTGCTACTTCCAGCACTAAGGTTGGCATCGGTACTTCCGCTCCTTTGACTCCACTTGACATCAAAAGTGCTTCAGCTTCCATCCTGCGCCTCGATGGGGGATCCGGTATGTATGTTTCATTTTATGAAAATGGAGTTTACCGTAGTTATATAGGCTCATATTCCGGCAACGCGGAAGATGCAGACTTTGGTACGGGTTCAGGAAATACAACAGGTAAATTGCATTTGACTATCCAGGCTTCGCCAAAATTAACTCTGAATGCGGCGGGTGATGTTGGCATCGGTAACACATCACCATCATATCGTCTTGATGTAAACGGCGATATGAATTTGACTGGCGCCATGAGGATAAATGGCAGCGCCGGAACAGCCGGGCAGGTTTTAGTTTCAAATGGTACAGGTTCACCAACATGGAAGAATGCGGCATTCAATAACTCAGTACGGTTTGCTGGGAGCTTTAATTCTGCAGCGGGAACTTATTTCTCAACTCTATATAATTACAGTCCTGCAGATGTTTCTATCGGAAGCAGTAATATCGCGATTAATAAATCAGGATTATATCATATTGATGGGTATCTTACTGCGGGCTTTGTAGCGGGTTGTTCGCCAACTCTTGGACCAACTCTTAGTTGCATTCTGACTATCGGGGGTGTAGATTTCTGGATAGCCACATATAGTAATCTTATCAGGAGCAATGCGCATGCTGATTTCAGGTATTATCAAACTTATCCTTTTTCTTACGATACATACATATCAGCTCCTGCTACTATCGGCATTGGTATCGCTGGGAGTTTTGGTGCTCCATGTTCATGGACAGATTCACATTCCGGAAGAATTGCAGGCTATCTAATCAGCGAGTAAAATAATTTTATAGTATTCGATCAAAGCAATCCCGCCTTTACTACTTTTCTACTTTTAAGATCAGACATGTACATCTTGTCTTTATTTGACGCGATTTTTTTCTCTCCGGCAAAAGCTGCTGAAACGTCGAATATGTTTAGGATTGTACCTGTACCATATACAACAAAAAACAGTGGCATCCTTAGTATTTCATAGGATTTGAAACATAATATTGGTATCACTAAAACCAATTGCCCGAAGCAGGAGAATTAAGCTCAATCTTTTATCTGCGCATTCAATAAGCAATATTCCGGTTTTACTCAAAGCAACCTGAAAGCCTCGTTAGGTTATATGAATTTTAATAATAGCTGTTGCAAGAATAAAATAATTTTTATCAGAAAAGGTCACTGTATGAAAAAACTTATATTCATTTCAACCACTCTGTTGTTTTACATCTTCGGCTTTTCTCAAAACGTAGGCATAGGCACTGTCTCACCTGATGCAAGCGCCATGCTTGATGTCAGCAGCACCACAAAAGGAATTTTAATTCCCCGGATGACAAAAGCACAACGTGATGTTATCAGTTTACCCGCTACGGGGTTATTGATTTATCAATCAGATAATATAACAGGATTTTACTACAATACTGGTTCTCCTGTTTCTCCTAACTGGATGATATTACAAACACAAAGCAGTGGATGGAGTACGCTAGGAAATAACGGAACCAATCCTTCAACTAATTTTCTGGGTACTACGGATAATCAATCATTTCTTTTCAAAATAAACAATACACAAGCAGGCTTACTGGGCACCAATGGGAATGTATTGCTAGGATTAAGATCAGGATTAAGTAACACCACAGGTAATGCCAATGTAGCCATCGGGATTGATGCATTAAAAAACAATACCGATAGGAAATCGCTTGTAGCAATCGGGGATTCAGCCCTTTTTAATAATGGACTTAGTGCAACATTATCTTTTGAGTCTACACGAAATACGTCAGTAGGATCACATACACTTTTCGAAAATACTACCGGGTATTATAATACAGCAATTGGATCCAACGCATTACAAAATAATACAAATGGGGCGGGTAATACCGCCAATGGTTTCGAAGCTATGTTGTTAAATATCTCTGGTTTTAGTAATTCAGCTCTGGGAATATCTGCACTGAGCGGCAATATAGCAGGTTCTGAGAATACATCTATTGGAGCCTATTCAATGGTTAAAAATATTGGAGGAGGCGCAAATACAGCCACCGGATTTAATAGCCTTTTGAATAATACTTTTGGATATAGAAATTCTGCGTTTGGCTATAATGCCCTTGACTCTAATACAACAGGAAATAATAATTCGGCCTTTGGAAATAACGCACTGTTTAATAATTTAACCGGTTTTTTTAACGTAGCAATAGGTACAGATGCTCTTTTTAAAAATACCAACCGCAGTAACCTGGTAGCCATAGGCGATTCGGCATTATACAATAATGGTGTCGGGGCAACTTTATCCTACCATTCAACCGGCAATACTGGTATTGGTTCAAAAGCACTTTACCAAAATAGCAGTGGTTATGCTAACACGGGACTTGGATTCCAGTCCCTTTATTCTAATACTTCCGGACCTTATAACAGCGCTATAGGTTATTGGTCTTTATATCATAATACAACCGGGTCCTCCAATACAGCTCACGGGGCCTGGGCTCTTTTTAATAATACGTCTGGCAATAGCAATACTGCTACGGGTCTATTTTCTCTTAATTCAAATAATACGGGCTCAAATAATACTGCTAATGGTTATGAGGCACTTTATTCCAATACTACCGGGCGTTTAAATGTTGCAATAGGTACCGGAGCGTTATATAGAAATACCGATCGTAGCAATCTTGTGGCTATTGGTGATTCTGCTTTGTATAAAAATGGTCTTGGGGCAGTTGTGTCTTCTCATTCTACAGCCAATACAGCTGTTGGCTCTAAGTCACTATACTCCAACACGACGGGATATTCTAATACCGCCGTTGGGTATTTCTCCGGTTACAACAACGCTACCGGACATGAAAACTCATTCTTTGGTATGCAGGCAGGATATCTTAATGCCGATGGCAGTTTTAATTCATTTTTTGGCTCATATGCCGGCATTGGTAATACTGACGGTAATAGCAATTCATTTTTCGGCTCATATGCCGGTCTTTACAACACAGTCGGCAGCGGGAATTCTTTTTTTGGCGAAGATGCCGGCATTGATAATACTGACGGTAATAGCAATTCATTTTTCGGCTCAGATGCCGGTTTTCACAATACTGCCGGTGGTGACAATTCATTTTTCGGGACTGCTGCCGGTTATCGTAATACTGACGGTAATAGCAATATTTTTTTTGGCTATCAGGCTGGTGCAACCAACATGACAGGTAGTTCCAACGTGGCTATAGGGGATCGTTCTCTTTTTTATAATATCACCCGAAGTAACCTTGTAGCAATTGGAGATTCGTCTTTATTCAATAATGGAATTGGCGTTGTGAATAGTTATGATGCGACAGATAATACTGCAGTCGGATCAAAAGCACTTTATAGTAATACTTCCGGCCCCTATAACACAGCAGTCGGGTTCCAGGTGTTGAAAAATAATACAACCGGTGATTCCAATACAGGAATGGGTACTTTTTCTTTAGCTAACAGCACCGGCACTAGTAATTCAGGATTTGGCTATGCCTCACTTAACAGTAATACTACCGGCAGTCAAAACACAGCAATTGGTTTCTTTGCAGATGTAATGACAAGCGGACTCAGCAATGCCACTGCCATCGGGGCTACGGCAAAAGTGAATGCCAGCAACAAAGTGCGTATCGGTAATACTTCCGTTACTGTCGTGGAAGGAGCTGCTACATACACAGTTTCTGATGCAAGATTCAAAGGCAATATTCTTCCCGATGCACCGGGACTTGATTTCATTATGCAGTTGAAACCTGTTACCTATCATTTTAATTACCTGCAATTGTCCCGGCAGTTAGGCGAACAAAAAACGAACGAGGCCTTTCTTCAACAACGTTCAGAGCAAACTGAAATGGGACTTGTAGCTCAACAGGTGGAAGACGTTTGCCAGAAACTTGGTATCAATGTCAGCAATCTTGTTCATCATCCTGAAAACGATAAGGACAATTACTCACTGGCGTATGGCAATCTTGTAGTGCCTTTGATAAAAGCGGTGCAGGAGCAACAGAAAATGATGGAAGATTTAAAACAGGAAGTCGAAGAATTAAAAAAGCTGCTGAAAAAATAAGCTGTGCTTTCTCACCCAATATTCATCCAGGTGCAAAAAAAATAAAAAAGCTCCCACCGAAGCGGGAGCAATCACTTTGTATGGCAAAAGCCATAAAGTACAATTGACGTTCACGGGATAAATTATCTACCCCATGTAAAAAACGTGATAGCTGCAATCAATAAGATCATACCACCGATGACAAGATTGCCTTGTACTTTCTCATTGTGAAGAATAGAGTTGAATTTCTTCATAACCTGATTGTTTTTTTGTTTTCAAATTGGTTTCGATCAGGTTTTCACGGGGAGCGAATTGAACTAAGGCGGCAATAAAAGAGGATCGGGATCAGCCTAATGGGTTCGCGGTAAAGGTAGATTGTAATAGGTTCTTACGCAAGCACTACCGCGTATAAATTATTTATAAACACGTAGGTTTACCGACCTGCATCCACGGGACAGTAGTAAAATCCCTATTGTCCCGCGAATGGTTGCAATATTTTGTGAAGAACATTCAGTAAACGAAGAATGTATCGCCAGGCCTATTCCTGCTCAGCGTATTATTACTTTTTGTCGCAAGGTTAATTCATTATTCCGTAAGCGGGCTATATAATTCCCCGGTGGAACAAATGAAATTGGTATATCCATTCTTCCTGTTCGCCCGGTAATATTTTGTTTCAGAACAACCGCTCCATCCATATTCATTAATTCGAAAGTAGTAAAACGATTTTCAAGGTAAATGGTCATAATACCTGAAGTAATGAGCGACGGTTTGACAAAAGTATCATTGGTTTTATTCAGGATTACAGATATAACGTTTGAGTACTCGAAACTTCCATCTGCATTGAACATTTTTAAACGATAATAGATGCGTCCGGAATAGACGGGGGTATGTGAAAATGAATATTCACGACCCGTGGTAACATTGGCTGCATTAACAATACCGGCATGCTCAAAAACAATTCCATCGTTGCTGAATTCAATTTCAAAATGAGAAAGATTTTCTTCAAACTCTGTTTTCCAGGAAAGTTGAACTGCATTATTGCCGTTGTGGGCCTCAAAGCTTATTAACCTTACCGGAAGCGGGCTGAAGGCAATCAAATCCATTTTATATACCACACCATCTAATGAAGCGGCGTATAAAGTCCCGTCTTCGGCTTCACCAAACGTGCTAATATGAATGGGAAGATTGGGACCTGACGAAGGCGATTGAGCTTGCATGAATGTATACCAGCCTCCGGATGGGTTGGGGCGAATCTTAAACATGTTGCCCGATATATAATCTGCGCAGATGTACCAGCCATTCAGATTGCTGTATTCGGATCCGCGATACACATATCCGCCAGTGATACAATAACCGCCGGTTGAGGAACTGTGAGGGTAATCAAAGATTGGGTTGATCGAATCATTCGTGCATGATACATATGGATACACATGCATGCCTTCATAACAGTGCCATCCGAAGTTAACACCCTTAGCATTTGCAGGAGTGCGAAAATTCACTTCTTCCCATGCACCCTGGCCTACGTCACCTATCCACATATTGCCATTGGCACGATCAAAACTCCAGCGCCAGGGATTTCGCAAGCCAATTGCAAAGATCTCATCAAGCCCGGCAACACCTACGTAAGGATTATCCGGCGGCGGCGAGTATAAGCGGACCTGATGAAGAAGTACTAACAATTATCCTTATCATCTTGCCTAGAAAAGAATTTATATTTTGAGCATTATTTGGCTCATCACCCGAACCACCTCCATCACCTGTACCAAAGTATAAATAACCATCACGAAAGATCAATTTACCACCGTTGTGATTTGTGTTGGTAGGGTGTGAGATGGTCAATACGATCTCGCGGGAATTAGGATCACCAAGGTTCGGATCGCTATTATCAACATGGTATCGTGCCAGCACGATATTGCCGCTCGTGTTGACATAATAGACAAAGAAGTAGCCACTGGTTGTATAATCAGGAGGGAATGCCAGGCTAAGCAATCCTTGTTCATTATCGGTGCCTAGCCCTGTCACCGTTAAAAAATTTTTGACGAACACAAGATTTCCCGGTGGTGTCGCCAATTTATTATACACTTTGATTACGCCTCCCTTTTGCACTATAAAGACACGGTTCGATCCGTCCGCTGCATTTACAATATCAACCGGACTGCTGAGTCCCGTTATCTTACTCGTGTAAGTAAGTTGAGGTTGTGAAAACAAATGGTGTGTGAGAAATAAGCTAAAAAGAAAGATGGTGGTTCTCTCCAGGTAAAATTTCCGCATACAATGACGATTTAGTGGGAAAACCTTGATTTGGTCAACGAGTGATGCAACAAAATAAATGCCTGAAAAAATACAAACACAAAAGCCGTTTTTTTTGATAAAAACGGCTTTTCGCAATCAATTTGGGGAAAAATTTCCTACAAGGTCTTCAGTACATCATTCATGTTTCTGACTGACTCCGCACTTTTATTGAACTCAGCCTGCTCTTTCTCATTGAGACCAAAATCAATGATCTGCTCCCATCCATTTTTCCCGATCACTACAGGCACACCCAGGCAAATATCTTTCTGCCCATATTCTCCATTAAGTGAAACGCAACAAGTAAATAATTTTTTTTCATCTCTTACAATGCTTTCCACCAACGCAGCACCTGCGGCACCGGGAGCATACCAGGCTGATGTGCCGATTAGTTTCGTCAGCGTAGCGCCTCCAACCATTGTATCAGCAACAACTTGTTTTTGCTGATCTTCATTTAAAAATTTTGTGACCGGCACGCTGTTCCAGGTGGCAAAACGGATAAGAGGTATCATAGTTGTATCACCGTGGCCTCCTATTACTACTGCATTCAGGTCGGACGGACTGCAGTTAAGACGTTGGCTTAACTGGTATTTGAATCGTGCGCTATCGAGAGTACCACCCATGCCAATGATCCTGTTTTTGGGTAAACCTGTTGATGTCAGCGCGAGATAGGTCATAGTATCCATGGGATTACTTATGACTATAATAACAGCATCCGGAGAATTTTTTAAAATATTTTCACACACGCCTTTTACAATACCTGCATTGGTGCCGATCAGTTCTTCACGTGTCATGCCCGGTTTGCGTGGGATGCCTGAAGTGATAATGACAACATTGCTTCCTGCAGTTTTAGAGTAGTCATTTGTGGAACCGCTGATCTTTGTGTCAAAACCCAGAAGGGTTGCTGTCTGCATCATATCCTGGGCTTTGCCTTCAGCAAGTCCTTCTTTGATATCAAGCAGTACTAATTCTTGAGCGAGTTCTTTTCGGGCAATATTATCGGCACAGGTTGCGCCAACTGCGCCTGCACCTACAACAGTGACTTTCATTGATCAAATTTTTTTCTGTAATAAAATTATCTGCCTGGGTGCAGATATGTTTTTGCGGGCAAAGGTATAAGAAAGTTGTTTTGAGGATCGAAGTTTTTAATTGATTTCAAAAGAAAATTTTCGGCTGTAATAATATCTATGTTGATTCTTTAGAAATTCCGTATGTTCCTGTTAATGCTGCTCTGTTAAATGGGATCAATATGACACCGCCACCATAGCCGACATGCCAGAGAGTTGAATTTTCACCCGGTTGCCAAACTCTTCCATTGTCAAAAAAAGCTAACAGACCGATTTTGCCGGCAAACAGATAATTTTTTGTATCCGTTACCCAGCGCAGTTCATTGTTATTGTAAAAAGTATTTTTCCATAAAACCGTTCACGCGGATAGCCCCGCAGATTTTCATTTCCGCTGAGTGTATTCAAATGATAATATTCGGCTTCACCATTCAATGTTGCTCCGCCGGCACGTACATGCCAGAATTTTTTTCAAATATAAAACCAGGTAGAAAAAATATTTTTTTAAAGAGTAAGAGAATCAGTCATTGATCATTTAAAGACAGCGATAAGATCGTCTATCTTCATTGTGCCTTCGAAAGTCGTGAGCAAATTACCATTTTCGTCATACATAGCCAGGTAAGGCAGGTTACGAACTCTGTAGAATGATGGCAACATGTATTGAAAATCCCGTCCGACTTTTATATTCTTAAATTCTTCAAGTTTATATTTTGCGTAAAAATCTTTCATTTGCGGATACTGCGCCATTGTTGCCATTACTATCTGCACCTTTTTCAGATCATCAATATGCTGGAGGATCGCTTCCGTTTCATGTTGGCAGTGATCACATTCAGGATTGAAAAGTATTATGAGTACTGGTTCATTTTTTTTCAGGTTGTCTCTTGTAAGAATAGTAACGCTATCCGTTTCCAGTAATTTAAATGCAGGCACTGTCGGAAAACGTCTAAACGGGGCTGAGGTATCAGAATCGTTCTGCGCATTGAGTAACCCTGTCATTAACAAAGCAAATAAAATAGAAAAGGCTTTCTGCATTATTTTAAAATATATAATGCGAAATTAAGTCTTTAAACAAACGAACTGATAGATTTCAGTAAAAAGCGAACAGGTCACATAATTCACGGCTGTGTGTCGTTATTGTAAATTCATTTTCTCTTTGTCCTCAATCAATACTGCCTTATCTTCGCGCCTCTAAATTTTAAATATGGCAAATACAGCGGATATCAGTCGCGGAATGATCCTGAATCTTGACGGCAGTTTATATACAGTAGTAGAATTTGGTGAAAATAAAACGGCCCGCGCGGCTGCCAAGGTATGGGCAAAATTGAAAGGGGTGGATAATAATCGCTCTATTGAAAAAACTTGGAACTCCGGGGACACCATTTACCCGGTGAGGGTAGAAAAGCGCACTTACCAGTTTTTATATAAAGATGACACAGGCTATAATTTTATGGATAGCCAGACCTTTGAACAAATAGCATTACAGGAATCTGCAATTGATGCACCACAATACCTGAAAGAAGGCCAGGAAGTAGGCGTTCTTATTAACACGGAAAATGAACAGATCCTGGCTGCAGAATTGCCTGATAAGATCACTTTACAGGTCACTTATTGTGAACCGGGCTTAAGAGGTGATACGGCAACCCGCACATTAAAACCCGCCACCCTGGAAACAGGAGCAACAGTTGGTGTTCCCCTTTTTGTTAATGATGGCGAATTAATTCGCATTAATACAAAGACCGGCGAATATGTTGAACGGGTAAAAGAATAACTCCCGCGTTATCGAAAAATGGCAAGAAATCGGTCGATTTCTTCGTATTTCAGAGCCATTTCGCTCATTTTTGCTCCAGAATCAAGTAAAAATAGTGGCCATGCTGAGTTTGATTTCCCTATCTTAGCCTCTTTCCAACTAACAAAAATTGCCTGTTAAATTGAAAAATATGGACTTCAAGCAAATTCAGGAGTTGATCAAAATGGTCAACAAATCCAACATTGGCGAGGTGACCATCGAACAAAAAGATTTTCGGTTAACGATAAAGCAAAAAGAAGAGCACATTACCCAAATGGTTTCTTCACCATTGCAAGCTGCCCCCGTTTACTCGACAGCGCCTCAACCGGCAGCCGCTCAGCAACCGTCAGCCGGAGGCAGTAGCCAGTCAACCGAGAAAACAAAAGCGTCTGAGCTCGCAGCTTCAAATCTTGTTACAATAAAGAGCCCGATGATCGGTACATTTTATCGCCGCTCGTCCCCCGACAAACCTAATCTTATCGAAGTTGGCGATGAAGTGACACCTGGGAAAATTGTTTGTATTATAGAGGCGATGAAACTTTTCAACGAGATTGAAAGTGAAATGAAAGGTAAGATCGTAAAAGTCTTAGTGGAGGATGCTTCTCCTGTTGAATATGATCAGCCGTTGTTCCTGGTAGAACCCAGCTGATTTTGAAATTGTTCAATTGGGAGATTGGAGAAATATGATTTCAAAATTTCCCAATCTCAAAATTCCAAAATCAAACAAATTCAATGTTTCAAAAAATATTAATTGCAAATCGTGGTGAGATTGCCCTTCGTGTTTTAAGGACTTGTCGTGAAATGGGCATCCGCACCGTTGCTGTATATTCTACTGCTGACCGCGACAGCCTGCATGTAAGATTTGCTGACGAGGCTGTGTGTATTGGCAAACCTCAAAGCAGCGATTCATATCTCAATATTCCGCATATCATGTCAGCCGTTGAGATCACTAATGCTGATGCGATTCATCCTGGCTATGGTTTCCTTGCTGAGAACGCAAGATTCGCGAAGATCTGTAATGACCATGGTATAAAATTCATAGGACCTACTGGTGATATGATCAATGGGATGGGAGATAAGATCACGGCTAAAGAAACAATGATCAAAGCAGGTGTGCCCGTGGTACCTGGAGGAGAAGGATTATTACAAAATTTAGATGAAGCAAAAAGTCTCGCAAAAGATATCGGTTACCCGATTATTTTAAAAGCGACTGCAGGAGGAGGAGGAAAGGGTATGCGCATCGTGTGGGAAGAGAATGAGATGGAAAAAGCATTCAATACTGCTAAACAAGAAGCTGCAGCATCGTTTAAGAATGACGGTATTTACATGGAAAAATTTGTGGAAGAACCTCGCCATATTGAGATCCAGATAGCCGGCGATCAATATGGAAACGTTTGTCATCTTAGCGAAAGAGATTGCTCCATACAACGCCGTCACCAAAAATTGGTAGAAGAATCACCTTCTCCATTTATGACCGAAGAATTACGTTATACTATGGGAGAAGCCGCCAAAAAAGCCGCCGCCGCTATCAATTATGAAAGTGTTGGCACGGTTGAATTTTTGGTTGATAAGCATCGCAATTTTTATTTTATGGAGATGAACACCCGTATCCAGGTAGAACATTGCGTTACGGAAGAGGTTATCAATTTTGATCTGATCAAAGAGCAAATAAAAATTGCAGCCGGAGAAAAGATAAGCGGCGAAGATTATTTCCCGCAGATGCACTCGATCGAATGTCGTATCAATGCCGAAGACCCTTACAATGATTTTCGTCCATCTCCCGGCAGGATCACCGTATTGCATCAACCGGGCGGTCATGGCGTGCGGGTGGACAGCCACGCTTATGCAGGATATGTTATTCCACCGTATTACGATTCCATGATCGGCAAACTGATCACTATTGCCCGGACGAGGAATGAAGCTATTGATACAATGTATCGGGCACTCAGCGAGTATGTGATCGAAGGGGTAAAAACAACTATTCCTTTTCACTTGCAATTGATGAAAGATGAACGTTTTCTCAGTGGTGATTTCAACACTAAATTTTTGGAAGGGTTTGAACTGAAGTAAAATTCTCTTATGAAAAAGTCTCCCTTCGTCTTATCGCTTTTTCTTTTGCTATCCATTTTTGCTTCGGCGCAATCTGCCAGCAAACTCCACTATAAAGCCGTTCTTGTCGACACTCACAATGACATTCTTTCTTCAGCTATGCTGGAAGGAAAAGATATTTCTCATCGGATCAAGGAAGGTCACAGTGATCTTGATCGTTGGAAAGAAGGTGGAGTAGATGTTCAATTCTTTTCTGTATGGACAGATAAAAAACCTAGAACGGAAAAGGGCTTTTATGCAGACGCAGTGCACGAGATCAGTTTGCTTGATACGCTTGTTCAGAAAAATCCAGACCGGATGGTGCTGGCAAAGAACTATAAAGAAGTAAAAAAGGGAGTTCGCCAGGGAAAACTCGTTGCCTTGATCGGGCTGGAAGGAGGGCACATGATAGAGAATGATATTAATAAACTGGAGAAGATATTTGAACAAGGAGCAGGTTATATGACGCTCACATGGAATAATAGCACTGACTGGGCTACGAGCGCAATGGATGAAACAGCCACGCTAAATCTCCCCCTTCAGGAGAGACTTCTAAAGCACTAAAGGAGGTTGACCGATTTCGGGAAACAGATCATCCGAAAGATGAATGAACTGGGTATCATCGTTGACCTTTCTCACACTGGCGAACAAACTTTTTATGACGCCATAGCCACTACGACCAAACCAGTTTTGCTTTCTCATAGTTCAGTCTGGAATATTTGTCCTGTTTTCCGCAATGTAAAAGATGAGCAAATAAAGGCAGTGGCAAAAAATGGAGGTGTAATCTGTATTAATTTTTATTCTGGATTCATTGACAGCAATTTTGCCAAAAAAATGGAGGAATTGGAGGGTACAAGAGGACAGCATATTAAAGATTCACTGCAGCAATATTATGATGCGGCGAAAATGAATGAGGTATGGAGAAAATTATTTTCAGATGAGCTTGAACCCTATCGTCCTACGCTGGCCCAAATGGTAGATCATATTGATTATATCGTAAAGTTGGTCGGCGATGATTATGTCGGTATTGGTTCTGACTTTGACGGCGTAAGTTCACTGCCTATTGGTCTCGACGATGTAACTACTTATCCAAAGATCACGGAAGAATTATTGCGACGAGGATATTCTGAAAGATCCATCAAAAAAATCCTTGGCGGCAATGTGATGCGGGTGATGAAAGCGAATTTTAAATAGTCTTCCCGATACAATTATGTCACCGGTTGATCTCTATACTTCAGTATCAGCAGATGAAATGCTGACTCTTTTCAAAAAAGTTTTGTTGAGGAATGGTTTTACAGAGGCTAAAGCTCTGCAATGCGCGGAAATTTTTACCGCCAGCAGTGTAGATGGTGTTTATACACATGGGGTGAATCGTTTCCCAAAATTTATCGAGTATATAAAGAAGGGATTTGTTAAGAAAGATGCGGAACCTTTCTTAAAACACCGGGCAGGCAGCATTGAACAGTGGGACGGAAATCTTGGTCCGGGGCCTTTGAATGCCTCGTTTGCAACGGAGCGTGCCATGCAACTTGCCACTGAATCGGGGATCGGTTGTGCAACTTTAAGCAACACCAATCATTGGATGCGTGGCGGCACGTATGGTTGGCAGGCTGCAAAGAAAGGCTTTGTACTTATTGCATTTACAAACACGATTGCCAATATGCCTGCGTGGGGCGCAACAGATAAACGTATTGGCAATAATCCATTGGTGATAGCGATCCCATATCGTAATGAAGCGATAGTGCTGGATATGGCCATGTCGCAATATTCATTTGGTGCGATGGAACTGGCGCAAATGAAAAATGAAAAACTTGCAGTGAATGGCGGTTTTGATAAGGAAGGTAAATTAACCCGTGATCCTGCAGCTATCATTGAATCGCGGCGACCGTTGGCTATTGGTTTTTGGAAAGGCGCCGGTCTTTCATTGTTGCTTGACATGCTTGCAGCTTTATTGTCGGGTGGTTTAGCCACACACGAGATCACCGGTAAAGAAACAGAATATGCATCACAGGTGTTCATTGCCATTGATATTTCAAAACTGGGAAATCATTCATCCATAGCGACGATCCTTGAAAATATTGTAAGTGACTATCAGCGATCAATCCCCGTTGACGATGAAAGGAAAAATTGTTTACCCCGGTCAGCGTGTGATCGAAACAAGAAAACAAAACCTGCAACAAGGTATCCCCGTATTAAAAAAAGTGTGGGAAGATGATATTGAATTTGTAGATGTATTTTTAATTTGCCGGCCGGTTGTGTTAAATGAATTATTTTTGCGGCGCTTGCTGAGATAAGAAATACGAACCCGGTAATGAAAGAAAAATTGCAGCAATTAGCCGATACTTTAGAAGGAGAATTTTACTATGATGAGATGATGCGTGCACTCTATGCCACGGACGCATCTGCCTATCGCGAAATGCCCCTCGCAGTGGCGATCCCCAAAACAAAAGACGATATCAAAAAACTGATTGCATTTGCGAATCAACATCATACTTCCTTAATTCCCCGGGCAGCGGGTACATCATTAGCCGGCCAGGTTGTGGGAAATGGAATTGTAGTTGATGTTTCAAAATATTTTACTCAAATACCTGAATTCAATAAAGACGAGAGATGGGTGCGGGTGCAACCCGGCGTGATTCGCGATGAACTGAACATGTTCTTGAAACCACACGGATTATTCTTTGGTCCTGAAACTTCAACAGCCAATCGTGCGATGATGGGAGGAATGGTTGGCAATAATTCCTGCGGCTCCAATTCAATTGTGTATAGAAGTACAAGAGAACATTTGCTTGAAGTGAATGCAGTGCTGAGCGATGGCTCTGAAACAATATTTAAACCTCTAAGTCTTGATGAGTTTCATTCAAAATGTGAAGGTGAAGGTTTGGAAGCAAATATATATAAAACAGTTCGCAGCTTATTGAGCAATTATGATAGCCAGGAAGAGATTCGAAAAGAATTCCCAAAGAGATCAGTTGAAAGAAGAAATACAGGTTATGCGATCGATCTGCTGACGGAGACAGCGCCTTTTACTGCCGGCGGGCCCGATTTTAATTTTTGCCAACTCATCGCAGGATCAGAAGGTACCCTTGCGTTTATCACAGAAATTAAATTAAATGTAGTTCCATTGCCACCCAAAGAAACAGGTTTGCTTTGCGTTCATTTTAATACGATTGATGAATCGTTGATGGCAAATCTTAATTGCATTAAAGCATAAACCCAGCGCCAGTGAACTGATCGATCATTATATTCTCGAATGCACAAAGAATAATATAGAGCAACTGAAGAATCGTTTTTTCGTGCAGGGTGATCCGGGCGCCATATTAGTGATCGAGTTTGCACGGGAAACAAGAGCGGAAGTGGAGACGATCGCAAGACAAGTGGAGGGTGAAATGAGGGCGGCAGGATTGGGATATCATTTTCCGCTATTGTTCGGTGACGATACAAAAAAAATCTGGTCACTACGCAAAGCTGGTTTGGGCTTATTGGGTAATATGCCTGGTGATGATAAGGCTGTTCCCGTGATAGAAGATACTGCTGTAGATGTAAACGATCTTCCCGCATATATACGGGAGTTTAATGATATTCTGAAGAAGTATGGACTCTACGCGGTTCATTATGCACATGCCGGATCAGGCGAATTACATTTACGTCCCATTATTAATTTAAAAACGGAAGAAGGAAATAGACTATTCAGAAAAATTGCTGAAGAGATCGCAACACTGGTAAAAAAATATAACGGTTCACTAAGCGGCGAGCATGGCGATGGAAGATTACGCGGCGAGTTCATCAGGCAAATGGTAGGAGAGAAGAATTATCAGTTGATGAAAGAGATAAAAAGGGCATGGGACCCGAAGAACATTTTTAATCCGAATAAGATCGTTGATACGCCGCCGATGAATACCATGCTTCGTTATGAACCGGGGCAAAAGACGCCGCCATTCAAAACTGTTTTTCGTTTTTACAACCAGGATGTGTTACAACATGCAGAGCAATGCAATGGCTCTGGTGATTGCCGCAAAACACATTTAAGCGGTGGCACCATGTGTCCATCTTATATGGCTACACGGGATGAAAAAGATACAACAAGAGCACGGGCGAATATCCTGAGAGAGTTTCTTACTCATTCGGAAAAAATAAACCGGTTTGACCATAAAGAGATTTTGGATGTGATGGACCTTTGTCTCAGTTGTAAAGGATGTAAATCCGAATGTCCGAGTAATGTTGATGTGGCAAAACTGAAGGCAGAGTTTCTACAGCAATATCATGATGCCAATGGCATACCTTTCCGAAGCAGGTTGATCGCCAACTTTAATCGTTCTGCAAGATTGGGCGTCCGTGGCGCCGTGGCTTTATAACTTCTTTATGACGACTCCGGGTGTAAGCAATCTTGTAAAACGTTTCTCCGGGTTTAATACAAAGCGAAGCATGCCGATGCTTTATAAAACAACATTGAGAAATTGGCGTACAGAAAGCAATCCCGGAAAATCCGAAATCCAAAATCCGAAATCCAAAATAAAAAGGTTTATCTATTCTGTGACGAGTTTACCAATTATAATGATACAGAGATCGGAATCAAGGCAATTTTGTTATTGGAAAAGCTTGGCTATGAAGTCGTGATCCCGCAGCATGAAGAAAGCGGGAGGGCATGGTTGTCGAAAGGTTTATTGAGAAAGGCAAAAGAGATCGCCAATAAGAATATCGGGCTGTTGTCTCCGCTTATCAATGACAATACTCCGCTCATTGGCATAGAACCGTCAGCCATTCTTACTTTCCGCGATGAATATATTGATCTGGCTGATGATGACAAATTTGAAAAGGCAAAAGCATTATCCAAAAATGTTTTCATGCTTGAAGAATTTATATCTTCTGAAATAGATAAAGGCAATATTAAGTCGGATCAATTTACGTTGGAAACTAAAACAATTAAACTGCACGGTCACTGCCAGCAAAAGGCATTGGCATCTGTTGCCACCACCCTAAAAGTTTTATCATTCCCTGAAAATTATTCGGTACAAACTATTCCTTCCGGCTGTTGTGGTATGGCCGGTTCATTTGGGTATGAAAAAGAACACTATGACCTGTCAATGAAGATAGGAGAGCTGGTTTTATTTCCGGCTGTCCGTAATTCATCAAATGAAGTTATTATTGCCGCACCGGGTACCAGTTGCCGCCACCAGGTGAAAGATGGAACTGGAAGAAAAGCTTTGCATCCTGCGGAGATATTGTACGAGGCATTAGTGAAATAAATCTCAAGAACCAGATAAATTCGAAAAACAACTTCTTGCTTTTAATTTGAATACTTGCGTTTACTTGGTTTTTGGATCTGGTTCTTTTTAACTCTACCTGAGCAATGTACCCAGGAATGCTTTTTTGGGCTTGCTTTCATTTCCCAATCTATCGACCGCTGTTATCAACACACTGTTTAATGTATTGGTAATACTTGGGGTATTGGCGGCACTTCGGATCAAAATACTTCCGGGTAGTGTCAATGATCTTTCACCGTGATTCATTATTTTATAATTCCAATTATTGCCATATTGATAATATACGACCCAATGGAAAATGTCTCCTTCATCGTCGTCCTTCCATAGTATTACCCGATCATCATCTTTCCAGACGACTGTGACAACAGGGGCGGCCGGCGCTTTTTTATCTAACCACGGACTTGCGGGAACCAGTGCCTGTTTTGCATAAGGTCCTTTTAAAATGGCATTCATCATATTTTGGTTTTGTGTCAACGATGAAATACTCCAATGCACAATGCCATTACTTTCCGGCAGCATGCCTCTCGAGATCATTACCTGGCTCAGTATTTCATTTACATTCCTCGCACTGGTATCTCGCCCAACACTGATGCCCGGCCATAAGTGACGATGCATTTTATTTTCACCAGACCACCATCCTAATAACACGGGAAAACTCTGTGCCATTCTATTGATGGGCCAATACAATTGCGGTGTGAAATAATCTATCCATCCTTTATTTAACCAAAGCTTTGCATCGGCATATAACTGATCATACTGATCAAACCCTCCGATGCTTTCAGGATAACCCGGCCGCCAAATGCCGAAAGGACTTAATCCAAACTTAACCCACGGCTTTTCCTTTTTGATGTCTTTGTATAACCTTTCAATTAATGTATTCACAGCTTCACGCCGCCAGTCACCCCTTGATAGTTTACCGCCACTTTTTTGATAGGCAGCCCAACTAACTGAATCAGGAAAGTCAGCATTCAGATTATAAGAAGGATAGGGATAAAAATAATCATCGAAATGAACACCATCTACGTCGTACCGTTTCACGATATCCATCACTACGGCTGTGGTGAGATCTTGTGTTGCTTTCTGTGCCGGATCAAGCCACCAGTAACCTTCCTTCAGGTAAACTACGAGCTCAGGATGTTTTTTAACAACTGATTGATCGCTTATTTCTTTTCCTTCTTTATGATGTGCACGATAGGGATTCAGCCAAACATGTAATTCTAACCCGCGATCATGTGCCTCTTTCACCCAAAATTCTAAAGGGTCATAATACGGATCCGGCGCTTTTCCCTGTTGACCGGTGAGATAGTACGACCACGGTTCGAGATCGCTTTTATATAAGGCATCGCATTGGGGGCGCACCTGCAATATCACAGCATTGAAATTATTTTTTTGTAAAAAGTCAAGTAAAACTATCGCTTCATCCTGTTGTTCTTTGGTAGTTAGGCCAGGTTTACTAGGCCAGTTAATGTTAGCAACCGTCGCTACCCATGCTGCACGAAATTCTCTTTCTGTATGCCGAGTCGAATTAACTGTGCCATCTTTCATTGTTCGTTTGGAAGACGAGCAGGCGTGCAACACAAGCAGTGAAGCCACGTACACAATAAAATGAAATGATTTTCTTGTCATGATTGGCCTGTTTGAATGGAGGGATTAAAAGTATGACAAGAATTATAAATCAAGAGTTCAGAATTATGAATGTGGGTAAGTTATCAATTCACCATTTTTAATTCAACATTCAAAATTTTCACAAATACTTCAGCCACCACCGCTGATGATCCATCTTATACTTATAGAACCACCGGCATGGAAAATATAATGAAGCCACCACCGATAGCCATATAATGTAAACGATCCACAACGGATAGCCGAATACAACTGGCCGGAAACCGATAAATGAACTATATATCTCCGAACTTTTATGGCCGGTTGCAAAAAAGAAGACCACCAATAAAGTATGAAGAATATAAAAATGCAGTACATAATAAAAGAAAGGAACTCTTCCATATACTGAAGCGATCTTGCTCCATCCTGCTTTTATGTTTTCCGATAGAGCAAGGAATACAAGCGATGGCCCAAGCGTCATACAGCAAAACATGAGTGATGGAGGATACTTGCTCACATTCATGAATGACAAGAAACTGCGCCAGCTATTCAATTCGACTCTTGGAGAAGGGTCGCCATATTTATTAATGAAACGAAGAATGATGAATAAAGCAATCATCGAAAGACCGCTGGCAAGCAGGTTGCGTTTTCTTTTTTCAGCGGGATATTCTTTACCAAACCAATAGCCGATGCCATAACCGATCAGCATCACGCCGGTCCACGGAAGTATCGCATAAAAATCGCCGATCGCATGTGTGGAATTAAACGGTATAAAATTATTGAATGCGGTAAAAAGCACATCAACAATATCTCCTGTGGTTCCTGGCTTAGGAGGATGGACATAGTTCAGCAGATCATGTCCGAAGAAAAGAAGACACCCGATCAGCAAGATCCATTTGTTCGCCAGTTGTCTCACAAGGCCGAGAATGATCATGCTGCACCCGATCGCCCATATCACCTGCCATATTATAAATCCGAATTTATAATCGAATGTGAGACCAAATGAGACGATCACCATTTCCACAAATATCAGCCAGAGGCCACGCTTGATGAGGAAGAGGCTGGCGTCTGCAGAATTTTTCTTTTGTGAAGAAAGCCATGCCGACAATCCCGACAAAAAAACAAATGTCGGTGCACAGTAATGTGTGATCCACCGGGTAAAAAATAATGCTGGCGTAGTCGTTGCAGGCGCCAGGGGGTTGGCGGTCATAGCGGATGCATGAAAAAAATCCCGTGTGTGATCCAGCGCCATGACGATCATAATAAGTCCGCGCAACAGATCAATAGATGTAACCCGATAAGTTGATGAGGAAGGCATAGCAGGTAGTTTTGACCAGTACGGAAAGATAGGGAATGAATAGAAATGTAGAAGAAGAATTTTGTAACTGGCTGGGTTGCTACTATCAACATTCGTTGTGTCACTCCCTTGTACGTTCTGTTCGCTATTGAGCAATACTTTGGAAAGTTTTCGGTGCCTCAGGATTCATTCAAGTTTCGGGTGCAAAGGGCAAATTGCCGATTTCTAAATTCCATGTTTTATCCATCCGATCTAAACTTTCGGGCTTACCAGATACCCGTTTAAATAAAAATTTTTTTTTAAGCGATAAGGGTTAAATTACTATTCTCCGTTCACCATTATGTTTCCTATTTCAAATTTTCAAATTAAGATAATGAAAATTAAAACCAGGTTTCAGAAAAGAATGCGGAAAGTTCTGATCATTGCTGCTTGCTGGACGTTGTTCGCCATCCTTTCATTCATCAGTGAATATTTCTTTGTTTATGATCTCTTCATGCTTAAAAAGATATCGGGCCTCTATGATTTCTGGGCTGATTTTGTTGGAACAATTTTTTTAGGATTGTTTGGAGGCCTTATCGGTGGATATATTCTCGTGTTCAAAATGGATTTGCGTTACAGGAAAAAATCTTTTGGTTTTGGTATCATTAATGCCGGTCTGCTGTTCGTTGTTGCTTACCTCGCCCTGGCGATAATAGGTCTTTTTATTATGGATATTATTTTTTTTACTTTCCAGGGTGGTATTGATTCTGCGTTGACAAAGACCTGGGGCAATGTCCTGTTTAATCTAACTACCCCTTCTTTTTTTGTCTCCATGTTTATATGGGCATTAGTAGTTTCCTGCACACAATTCATGTTGCAGGTGAATGATAAGTTTGGTCCCGGTATCTTATGGAAATTTATTACCGGCAAATATTATCACCCCCGACAGGAAGAAAGGATATTCATGTTCCTCGATCTGAAGTCCTCAACAACTATTGCTGAAAATATGAACAGTGAAAAATTTTTCGGATTACTGAAAGAAATTTTTAATGATATCACTGATCCGGTTTTAAATAGCCAGGGCGAAATATACCAATATATAGGAGATGAGGTCGTGATAACATGGCCCGTTGATAAAGGACTGGAGGAAAATAATTGTCTTTTGTGTTTTTTCCGGATAAAAAAGTCGCTTGAAGAAAAAAAGGAACATTACCTGGAGACATTTAATTTACTTCCCTTATTTAAAGCTGGTTTGCATATCGGCGAAGCTACTGTCGGGGAGATAGGAGTTATAAAAAAAGACATCGTTTATTCGGGAGATGTATTGAATACCGCGTCGAGGATACAGGAAGAATGTAATAAACATTCGGTAAATCTTATTTTGTCTTCCGATCTGCTTGAACGAATGCCGTTGAATGGCGAATACCAGCAAATGGCTCTGGGCGAAATTCCTTTAAAAGGAAAAAAAGAGAAAGTCTCGCTTTATACGATAAATATTAAGTGAATCATATTATTGATTGTCTGTTTTGCAGACCCTGCTAAATAACTGGTCAGGGCTGGCTGAAGAATCAAGTTATGGTCTGTAAAGTGAAGTAGGAGATTGAATATTCCAGCTAAGATTCAATGATTCGTTTTCCAAATGGCATCATCGAGATTTCAATCAATTTAAAATGCTGGCGTCCCCAGGGAACTCCAACAATAGTTATGCAGAGCAACAAACCCATTACAACATGTATAAGGGTAGTGTACCAGCCACCAAAAATTATCCATACCAGGTTACAGAAAGCGCTCAGGCATCCTGTATTCTGCGTATCACTAACAACTCTTTTACCAAAAGGCCAAAGAACCAGACCTGCTAATTTAAAACATTGCAAACCCCAGGGTATTCCAACGATCGTGACACATAATGCAAAGCCGCCGATTACATATCCTATGGCAGCAAAGAGACCGCCGAATAACAGCCAAACTAAATTGCCCAATAAATTCATTGACTAAAGATAATTCTATCATGTATTTATTTGTATAAGCCGTTGTTTGTGTTTTCTTCCCGTCAGCGGCGCTAATAAATGAAATATTGAGTTCAAAAGGGAATCTCATAGATGCTTAATAGCGGACAGAACCCTGAGGTGTGCGACGTAATTGGGTCGATAGTAGTAGTAGAGCCGGGTCCATAAAAAACTACTGCTTTCCATCCAGCTTTATCATACTAATTCCGAAATAAGCGCACAAAGCACTTAATGCAAAAACCGCCAATGCATTCAAACCGGCGCTTAAATTAATACCGAGCAGGTTAACCCCTAATCCATAATATGCTGTTGCGCCAATGATTCCGATCAGGATGCCACCGATGACCGGTTTTACCCATGACTGCTTTTCTCCGGCGCCAAAAAAATATTTAGCCAGGCTGCCTGCCAATCCTCCCGCTATTGCGGCAAGCAAAAACAGCCAGGGGAAAGCGTATGTAAATTGCAATTCATTTGAATTAGCAATTGTCGATGTCGCAGAAAGTTTGCTGCTGCCAATTCCATCTGAACGCAGGTAAACAGTTGAAGGGCTATTATATTTTACATAAACAGAATTGGGAGTAACGGTTCCTTTTTGAGTACTGAAATTAACTTTCACCGAATCAGCCGAACTTGATCCGACAAACATGACGTTGACAGGTATCTGTTCAATACCGAGACCTTGCAACTTAGTTTGATTGGTGGAAATCACCAGCGATGGAGTTACCTTAAGATAGGTGATATATCCATTCGGATTGGATGCGGTTATGACTTTTACGGCTGCTGAATCATTGACCCTTTCCGTTGCAAGATCAACCCAGGCAGATGGGATGCTTACATGGTCAATCTTAAAAGACTCGGGCTTGATAGATGATACAACATTCGACAGGACTTCTATACTTACCGGCTGAGCGGGAGGATCGTTGCTTCCGGATTCACTTACCAGCAAAAATCCAAGCCGGCCATTGAATTTTTTTAAGGTATCGTTATACTGAAGTGGTTGCTCCAGTGTAAAAAGTATCCTGTATGCAATTTCTTCTGTGTTGTTTGCGCCCGGCTCCACATGCAATTCAGGGATGATCTTGACCTCATCAGCAGGCACCGTCAACTGAGAAGCTTCCTTTAACTTTTGGTAAGAAGCATTGTCTATTGCCAGTATATTTTTATCGTACGATATCACCTGTTTTTTATTAGCGGGCAACAGAAAGTTGTTGATAGCGGCATTAGTTGTATCTTTTACTCTGCCTCCCTCGATCGTCTGGATCTTCACCACTTCATTTGATCGGATAAAATTTTCGTAAACGCTGGGTTTCAATCTTTTTGTAGGTTGTGCTGATGCCGTGAGGTTGGTAAAAAGCAACATGATTACCCAGGCAGAACAATTACCCGTAATAAAATATTTTCTGGTAGCAATTGACTTCATGACAGAGAAAATTTTGATTAAAATAGAATGGGCAATAAATATTTACCGGGAGGACTCAAAAAAGGAATGAGAAATTGCATCGTTGGTCAAGGTTTGGTGGATGAGCCCAAGCTACGATTTTTTTTAGATTGATAATTTTTTTCCGCTTTATTTGAACCGATAGGATGCTAAACCAATACCAGATCTTTTTTCAGATGCAATCGCCGAAATTTTATTGTTGGTACGATATTTTTATCGGGTAAGTATGGCAAGATTGTCCGACAGGAAGAGAATATCCGTAAAAGGGAAAAAGGCACCTTTCCCTAAGACGGTAAAACCGATGCTGGCAACACTGGTGGATAAGCCGTTTGATGAGCCTGGCTGGATATATGAAATAAAATGGGATGGTTACCGGGCAGTTGCTTTAATGAATAAGGGGAAAGTAAGCCTCATTTCCCGCAACAATAAATCGTTCAATGAAAAATTTTACCCCGTGTATGCTGCATTGCAGAAATGGAAATTGAATGCCATAGTAGATGGTGAGATCGCTGTGCTGAATGATGAAGGTATTGCGCATTTTGGTTCGCTGCAAAACTGGCGCAGCGAAGCAGATGGTGAGCTGATTTACTACGTGTTTGATATTTTGTGGCTTGATGGAAAAGATTTGAAACGCCTGCCGTTGTCTGATCGCAGAGATATCCTCAAAGGCCTTGTTCCTGCCGCGGGCATTATCCGCTACAGCGAAAGCTTTGAAACATCGGCTAAAAAATTTTTAGAGGAAACAAGTAAACTCGGTATGGAAGGCATCATAGCAAAGAAAGAAGATAGCGTGTACACCGAAGGAGTGCGAACAAAAGATTGGTTGAAAATTAAAGCGAATAAACGACATGAAGTTGTAATAGGAGGGTTTACGGAAAACGAAGGATCATCAAAATTATTCAGCTCCTTACTTGTAGGTGTTTATGAAAAAAGGAAGCTGAATTATATCGGTAAGATCGGTACCGGGTTTAATAGCAAAACACAAAAGGAGATACTGGAAAAGATGCAGAAGCTTATTACAGGTAAGTCTCCGTTTGCCGAAATACCAGATGTGAACAAGCCATCACGTTTCCGGCCCAATCCGCCGAAGGCAAAGGTTACGTGGATAAAACCAAAGCTTGTTTGCGAGGTTAGCTATAACGAAATAACGAGCGACGGCGTCATGCGTCATCCGTCATTTGAAGGTTTGAGAGTTGATAAAAATGCCAGGGATGTTAAAAATGAGAAGCCTGTTTCGAAAAAATCTATCAGTAAACCGAAGGCGACTAATAAATATACAAGGCCGGTAAAAAATAAAGGACGCAAAACGCTGTTGAATCCAACTGAAGAGACGCAGGTTAAAACCATTAACGGTCACGAAATAAAATTTACCAATCTTAGTAAAGTGTTTTGGCCGGGCGAAGGATTCACTAAACGGGATATGCTGAATTATTATTACCAGGTGGCGCCATTTATCCTTCCCTATCTCAAGGACCGCCCACAATCTCTCAACAGGTATCCGAATGGCATCAATGGAAAAAGTTTTTATCAGAAAGATGTCACAAATACAGCTCCCGCATGGGTAAAGAGAGAACCTTACCACACCAGCGAAGGAGAGAACAAAAATTTCCTCGTGCCCGAGGATGAAGCCAGCATTCTTTACATGGCGGGCACCGGTGCAATTGAAATGAATCCCTGGAACAGTACCATTCATAAAAAGGACTACCCTGATTGGTGTTTGATAGATCTGGATCCATCCGAAAAAAACAGTTTTGATGAGGTGATCAAGACCGCCCTTGCAACTAAGGAAGTGCTTGATCATCTTGGAGTGCCCGGATATCCAAAAACATCCGGCTCAACAGGAATTCATATTTATATTCCGCTCGGCGCTAAATATACCTATGATGAGTGCCAGTTGTTTGGTAAAATAATAGCCACGCAGGTACGTCATTTGCTTCCTGGTTTTACCAGCATTGAGAGACTTACAAAAAAGAGGAAAGGAAAACTTTATGTTGATTACCTGCAAAACAGGCCGAAAGCGACGCTTGCTGCACCTTATTCATTACGGCCGAAACCCGGCGCTACAGTTTCAATGCCGCTGTATTGGGAAGAAATTAAAAAAGGCCTTCACATGAAAGACTTTACTATACAAAATGCACTTGACAGAATAAAACGTGAAGGCGATATCTTTAAACCTGTTCTCGGCAAAGGAATAAACCTGGAAAAAATTCTTCAGAAAATTTAGAGCAGTATAAGGTAGGTTGCGTTTAAATAGATCATCTGCTTATTGTCGTTTTTTCTTAATAGCTTAAGCCATTGCAAAAAACGTTAACTTAGTTCATCAAGATTTACAGTATGAATAAAAATAACCGCCGCTCTTTTTTATCAAAGACCCTTGCCTTGGGTTCAGCCGCTTTGTTGCCATTTGTAGTCAACTGCAATGAAACCGATGAAGCAGAAGAAACAAATGAACTCCCGTCTTTAAAGGGAAGAAAGATCCTTTTTACCTATGGTGGATGGAATGGTCATGAACCTGAAAAATTCAGGGACTATATGGTATCATGGCTGAAAGAAGAAGGCGCTGAAGTATTGGTGCATGACAAACTGGATGTTTATACCGATAAGGCGGTCATGGATTCTATTGATCTTGTCATGCAGATATTCACGATGTCACAAATAACGAATGAACAGGAAAAAGGATTGTTGGATGCGATAAAAAATAATGGAACAGGTATGGCTGGCTGGCATGGCGGGATGGGCGATGCTTTTCGCAATAATACAGAATATCAATTCATGGTGGGCGGACAATGGGTGGCGCATCCCGGCGGCGTGATTGATTATACGGTGCAGATCACCGATCATAAAGATGAAGTAACGAATGGATTGAAAGATTTTGCCATGCACAGCGAACAATACTACATGCACATTGATCCCAATACAAAAGTATTGGCAACGACAAAATTTAATGGAAAGATAGATCCATGGATCGATGGATGTGTGATACCTGTGACATGGAAAAAAATGTATGGGAAGGGAAGAATATTTTATACTTCGGTCGGTCATAATCTTGATCATATCACTACCGTGCCTGATGCAATTGAAATGCTGAAGCGAGGAATTAAATGGGCCAGCGGAAGTAAATACCTGCCGGCTGAGAAATGGGTGAAGGCGGTTTACGGACGATAGTCTTTCTTTTTGTCTTGACACAAAAAGTAACAAAAAAGTCAAGGCAAAACCAATGCTCCGCGGTTTTGCCGGCCTTGCACATGAAAACTCCGAAAGTTTGCAAAGGCTTTATACTTTCGAAGAAAATATTTGGCGAGTTTAATACGTGATATTGGCTGTTCATGAAGGCGCTGATAATTTCTTTAATCTTGAACATTCTCTGCTTTTAATTAAAATATCGAAGAATTTCGTCGAAGGAAAATGACGAAAAGGATAACTTGAGATAATCAAAGATCATCTGTATGAATAAACGATGTACGACATTACAGGTAATAGCTGCTATACTGTTATCTTCGGTCTTGAATGCGCAGAAGAACCAGGAAATACTGCTATGGCCGAATGGAGCTCCCGGCTCGGAAGGCAAGACAGGAAAAGAAAAAGCAAGGATAGCCGAAACAGGTGATCACGTTATATCAAACATTCATCATCCTTCCATTACAACCTATCTTCCGGTAAAAGAAAAAAATTCAGGTGCGGCTATCATTATTGCGCCGGGTGGAGGCCATCGCGAACTATGGATAGATCATGAAGGATATAATGTGGCCAAATGGTTTAGTGAACATGGTGTATCTGCTTTCGTTTTAAAATATCGTTTGTCGAAAGAAGATAGTTCAACTTATACAGTTGATGATCATGAACTGGCGGACATGCAACGTGCTATTCGCCTGGTAAAAAGTAAAGCAAGAGGGTGGGGAATTGATACGGCAAAGATTGGTGTAATGGGTTTTTCAGCCGGCGGTGAAGTAGCTGCTTTATCTGCCATGCGATGGGATGAAGGAAAGATGGACGCGACTGATACGATTGAAAGGCAATCTTCACGTCCCGCATTCCAGGCATTGATCTATCCGGGCAATTCTTCAAGATATACTGTTTCAAAAATTTCGCCGCCTGTATTTATTGCCTGCGGTTATAAAGACCGGGATGATATATCAAAAGGCATGGCTGAATTATATCTCAAATACAAAACGGCGGGTGTCCCTGCTGAACTGCATATCTATGCAAATGCTGGTCATGGATTTGGAATGCGCTCAACCACCAAAGGCGCTGTTGCCGACTGGTATCTGCGTTTGAATGAATGGCTGGCAGATATTGGCGTCACAAAGTCGAAATGATAAGCATATTATCTCAGGAAAAGCATTTCCCTGAACTTAGGTAAATACCATTCGCGGTCATCTACCAATAGTTCCAGTTTATCCGCATGGTACCGTATCTCATCAAAGAATTTATCTTTTACCTGGCTTTGATACGCAATGGCTTTTGTTCTTGTATTGTCCATGGCATTGGTGATCTTTCGTGCCTCGATCATCTTTTCAACAAGATCACTGATACTATTGACGTGTTCTGAAATTTTATCGAGAATCTGTTTTTGATTGCTATATGATGTTTCGGGCATTCCAGTCTCTTTTAATCCTTTGATATTATTGAGAAGGAGATTCTGGTAGCGTATTGCCGGTGGCAAAATATGACTGGTCGCCAGTTCGCCCATGATGCGGCTTTCGATCTGGACCTTTTTGATATATTTTTCCAGTTCTATCTCATGCCTTGCTTCCAGTTCGCCATGCGTATATACATTGTTGCTATCAAATAAGATCTTTGCTTTATCTGTTACCATGGCATCCAATGCAAGCGGCGTCGTTTTTACGTTCGGTAAACCTCTTTTCTCTGCTTCTTTTTCCCAGGCTTCGCTGTAATTATTTCCTTCAAATAAGACTTTTTCGCTGACGACAATATATTCACGGATGACGTGCATGATAGCGATCTCTTTCTTTTCACCTTTATCTATCAACCCATCTACGTCTTCTTTGAATTGTTTTAGCGTTTGCGCCATGATCGTATTTAGGACGGTCATGGGATTTGCGCAATTCGCAGAAGAACCTACTGCGCGGAACTCAAATTTATTTCCTGTAAAAGCAAAAGGCGATGTACGATTGCGATCGGTATTGTCAAGCAACAGTTCAGGAATATTTTTATGGATATCGATCTTCAGCATGCTTTCATCCTGCTCGTCAAACTTATCGCTCACTCTTTCTTTCACATCGCTCAAAACTTTGCTGAGATATTGACCGATAAAAACAGATATGATAGCTGGTGGCGCTTCATTAGCTCCAAGACGATGATCATTTGGAGCTGATGCAATGGATGCTCTCAACACGTCTGCATAATCGTGCACTGCTTTGATTGTATTCACAAAAAAAGTAAGGAACATCAGGTTGGTCTTTGGCGTCTTGCCAGGTGCCAATAAATTCACGCCGGTATCTGTTGCCATGCTCCAGTTATTATGCTTACCGCTTCCGTTGATACCTGCAAATGGTTTTTCATGAAGCAACACTCTTAATTTATGGCGACGTGCAACACGATCCATAATATCCATTAATAGGGAATTGTGATCAACTGCTACGCTTACTTCTTCGTAGATAGGCGCCACTTCAAACTGCGCGGGAGCTACTTCATTGTGTCTTGTACGAAGTGGAATGCCGAGTTTATAACATTCCGTTTCAAAATCACGAATGTAAGCATACACTCTTTCAGGAATTGATCCGAAATAGTGATCTTCCAATTGCTGGTTCTTTGCCGATGAATGCCCATATACTGTCCTGCCGGTCATCACAAGGTCGGGACGTGCATTGAACATAGCTTCATCAATGACGAAGTATTCCTGCTCCCAGCCAAGGGTTGGGGAGACACGGCTTACATTTTTATCAAAATAGTTACAAACATCTACAGCCGCCTTATTCAATGCCTCCAAAGCTTTCAGCAATGGAGCTTTATAGTCTAGCGATTCACCGGTATAAGAAACGAATATGGTTGGGATACATAATGTTTTCCCATTACCGATCTCCATGATAAAAGCAGGAGAGGAAGGATCCCAAGCTGTGTATCCTCTCGCCTCGAATGTAGCCCGCAGTCCACCGCTAGGGAATGAAGACGCATCAGGTTCCTGTTGTATCAAAGCATCTCCCTCAAACTGTTCGATGGGAGTTCCATCACTTTTTATGGTAAAAAATGAGTCATGCTTTTCTGCCGTGGTTCCCGTCAAAGGCTGAAACCAATGTGTGAAGTGAGTGACGCCTTTACTTTCTGCCCAGGCGCGAATGCCACTGGCGATCTGGTTCGCAATTGCACGATCGATCTTCTGACCTGATCGCGTCGAATTCACAAGACTTTTATAGGCTTCATCGCTTAAAAATTCACGGGCTGTCTTTAAGGTAAAAACGTTGCTCCCGAATATGGCAGTTATTTTGGGTGTGCTGGCTACTTCCGTTTTACCGTTATCGATCAGGCTTTCCAACGCATGAAATCGTAATGACATAATCTTTTACTTTTTTACAAAGGAAAAAAATCCCTTCCATATTGAGCGGGAAGGGATAAATTTATTATTGACACACTATGCAGACAAGACAGGACAAATTATGCAATGATCCTATTATGCCTTAGCAGTTTTTGCTTTTTTGCCATTTAGAGATTTTGCCGAATTGGTTTTTACAGATTTTACTGTTTTGATGATGCGGGCTGCAACTTTATAAGGATCTGCAGCAGAATTTGGGCGGCGATCTTCGAGATAACCTTTCCATCCACGTTGAACGCTGCTTATTGGAATCCGAATAGATGCGCCACGATCAGAAACACCATATGTAAAATCGTTTATGCTGGCTGTTTCATGTTTTCCCGTCAGGCGTAAATGGTTGTCTGCGCCATATACGGCAATATGTTCTTTAATCACCGGGCGAAATGCTTCGCATACCTTTTCAAAAACCGCTTTGCTACCTGCATTTCTTAATACACTATTGGAGAAGTTCGCATGCATACCACTGCCATTCCAGTCAAGATTTCCAAGCGGTTTGCAATGCCAGTTGACAGAGACTCCATATTTCTCGCCGATCCTTTCCATCAGGAAGCGGGCAATCCATATTTGGTCGCCAGCTTCTTTAGCTCCTTTTGAAAATATCTGGAATTCCCATTGACCAGCTTGCCACTTCAGCATTGATGCCTTCTACATTTAAACCAGCTTCCAGGCAAGCATCGAGATGTTCTTCAACAATATGACGGCCAAAAGCATTAGCAGCGCCTACTCCGCAATAATAAGGTCCCTGGGGACCAGGAAAACCTCCGGCCGGGAAACCAAGAGGCTTATTGGTTTCGCTATCCCATAGAAAATATTCCTGCTCAAAGCCAAACCAGAAATCATTGTCATCATCCTCGATTGTTGCACGCCCGTTTGAAGGATGAGGAGTGCCATCAGCATTCATCACTTCGCACATCACGATGTATGCATTCTTTCGTTGTGGATCAGGAACAACAAAAACGGGTTTCAAGATACAGTCAGACGATCCGCCGGGAGCCTGTTCGGTCGAAGAACCATCAAAACTCCAATCGGGAAGATCCTTCGACCTTTCCGCTAAATTCTTTTTCAATTTTTGTTTTGCTGCGAAGGCTTTGGGTGGGCTTGTAACCATCAAGCCAAACATATTCTAGCTTAACTGCCATAGATTGAATTGTTTTCTTAATTAAGAATAATAATATCAGCGAATTTATATAATTAAACGGACAAGTCTGGTGTACTGAAAGAAAAAAGTGAATAATTAGGGGAGAAATTTAGCGTTTTTGGATAAATTTAAAAAAATAATTCAAATTATTTATTTTTGTAATTAATATATTAAATCACTGCGGATTCGCAGATAAAAGTAGGAGCGATTCCTGTGGAAAATATCCTTGATTCGTAATCCTCGGGTAACAGGTTTCCGGTAAGGACAAGAGCGGTATCGAGACCAAATTTATTTCCACCCAAAATGTCTGTATGAAGGGTGTCGCCAACCATTAAAATGTCTTTCTTGGTTATTCCCGGATGATTTTGGATGATATACTCCCAGGCAAACATGAAAATCTGTGAATCCGGCTTACCAAACCTTATAAATTTTTTGCCGGTAATTTTTTCTATCATGTACGAAAGCCCTCCAATGGCAATGCTCACGTCTCTTTGCGACATAGGATAAGCTCCATCCGGGTTGGCGATAATTGCAGGAATGGCTCTCCGACGCAGCAAATTGACTGCCTTATTCAAACCATCCATCCATTCGAAGCCTTCGTCGTCAAGCAGGACAAGTGCTGTTATGTCATTGATATTATCGTCATTCATTTGTTGTAATGGAAGCGTATCGAGGCCTGGGTGTTCAATGTAATGGGCTGAGTCTTCTGTGCCAAGGTAAGCAACCAATCCTCTCTTTACTTTCAGGTCAAGAAATTCTTTTGCCAGCATCCCGGAAGAAATGATCTTATCCGATGTGATCGCATGCAGCCCGCTGTTATGATAGACCTCGGCCAGCAAATCAGGGCTTCTGCTGGCATCGTTGGTAATGATATAATAAGCTTTTTCCTGTTCATTCAGCCAATCAAAAGTTTTTTCAATGCCGGGTATAAGCCCTTTATAGTTCTTGATAACACCATAGGCGTCAAAAAAAATGATCTTATAATTTTCAAGTAATGATTTAAAATTTTCCATTGGTCAGTTTTTAGGATGGCATCAACTTATTATTAACCTGATATCCAAATGATCAATGATTTTTTCGGGGTCAAAATTCTTGTCCACCGAAGGCAGGTAAATATCCAGGCTTCTGCTCTGTAATTTTTTTGCATACTGCTCGCTGAAAAAATAATTTCCGTTTTTCACTACATAATTCAAAATAAAAAAGCGATATACTTCTCTAAGAAAGCGAATTTCATCAGCGGTCAGCGGATTTATCTTATGATACTCGCTTAAGAAAAGAAGGAACCGGTCTTCCATCATCGGATCGATCAGATAACTGAAAACAGTTTTATCTCCTGCATCACTTACGACCCGGCTGAAAAAATAAAAATCAAGCATCCGGCTGCTCATGCGAAACCAGTCATAATCCCAGCGACTGAAAAGTTCAAATTTATTGATCACCGAAAAATTGCCAATATTCCAATCAATAAAAACCGGGATGGTTTCAAAAGAGCCTGCATTCATTTAAGACGGTTTTTTAAGAACTGATCGCAATGGTGCCGGATTAGATCGCATTGGTCTTTATTGCCAAATTTTTTTTCGTTTATGTCTAATTGCTCCTGGAGTGAGTTGATATCGGTACGCAATGTTTTGCTGCTTTTAGGTAATACATTCCTTATCCGGCTGCAGGCAAGATGAAATTTACCGATTTGTCTGCCAAAACTTTTGATATGATCTTCCTCCAGTCTTCGCGGCATACGTTGCATTACACGGCTCGGGTTATAAAACACCACCCATGCATCCGTCTTTCCCTTTCCGGTAACGATAGGTATAGACGCGATTATTTTTCAATAAGTTCTTTGCCAGCAGATTTTCAAATGGATAAAGCAGGTTATTGCTTAGAGAATGAATGATCCGGTGATCTTCTTTGAAATGTTCATATTTCCCGAAGGTCGATAGCTTTGCGATTATAAAATCCTCGTCGGTAAAGGTGATCTTATAAACCCGGTTTGTAGAGACCATCGGGCTGATATCTTCTATCCTGAGAATTGTTCTGGAAGGATCATATCCTTTCCATGCTTCTTTTACTATATCGGGATAGGAGGTCATAACGGTATGGATGTTTGATTCTTCCTGTTTTTTCCTGAAAAAAAAGTTTCCAGTTTTTTCCAATCTATCTGTGCGACCATCGGTATCATCAGCAATGGAATAACTATACTTCTATAACGAACCAGGGCTCCCAGATTATTGATGCTGAAACCAATGGCAAGAAGTATGGAAAGCGAAAGAAAAAGACATAGATAGATTGCGTTTTTAGCTGTCGGCTCATTCTTTTTTTTGAATAGCAAAAACAAGATCACCAAAATCCAAAGGAGATTTATTTCCAATGATGCAGCCAATGACAGTAAATGATGAACATCACCAGGATATGGCCGGAAAAAAGCAAGAGTAATGGCTTGCGGAGTATTTTTAGCAAAACTGGTAAACGTAGGTTCCAGTTCTTTAATTGGAATAGTGGACCAACCACCTTGCATCTTCAGAAAAGCCTGTTGTTTGTCAACGACAGCCACCGGAAAATTAAGCCTTTCATCAATGAACCGGGCAGTAAAAAAGAAAAACCCAAAAAAAAGATACACAGCAGCAAATTTGACAATGCTATTTTTTGACCATCGTGATACGACCAGCCATCCCACAACAGCAGGTACGACAAGTAACATGAGAAAATTTCTAAGTATAAATAATATTAGCAGGCTTAACAAAATGCCCAGCCACCTTTTCACAGTATATTTTTTTTCCTTCCACCCGAAATACAGATGATAGATGATAAAACCGATGGCCAGGAAGATCAAGCCTTCCTTATGGACACCGCTGGTCCAGTAAATAAATGAGGGTATGAGAAATGTCGCGGGTAAAATGATTGATTTCTTTCCGGGGAAAAGGTCGATCATAACGCGATAGAAGGCAATGGGGCCAAACAGCGTAATAAATGAATAAAAAATAACGTTGATGTAATAATGCCCAAAACTGAAGACATCGAATATTGAAAGCAGTTTGACGAAAATATTCCCTTTAAGATCATTCCAATAAGAGTCAGAAGAAGCAAAAAGGCCACCCCAACCCGAAGAGTAAGGATTGTGAAAAATATTTAAGAAAAAATCCCCTGGGTTTTTTGATAAGGTATGATATTCGATGACCCCGATTTGATGTAGCGCCCACGTATCAGACATCTGAGCGAGGTTACCGTAGTATATACCTATCCATCCATAAAATATCCCTAATAATACTTTTAGTAAAAAAAGTATGATCAGCTGGGAATTGCTCAGACCGGAACGGGTAAAAAATTTAACCTTTGTGACCAGCCAGGCAAATAGTATCAGATAACCAACAAAAAGAAGGTGCTCCAAGAAAATGCTGTGTTTTAGCGTTGCAAAATAGATATTATAATCTTAAACCATTTCCGAATTTTTTTTGAAGGATCATTCACCTCATTTCTGTTTACCCGGGAATGATTTTTCTGACAAAATACTAACGATGAATTTCAAACGCACAACATTTGCTTAAATTTGCATCTCTCCGATCGATCTATTCAGAAATCAATTTTCATGGAAGTAACCGTAAAGACAGCACAACAGTTAAGGCTAACAGAACAAGAGTTTGAATTGATCAAACAAAAGCTTGGCAGAATACCGAATTTTAATGAACTGTGTGCATTTTCCGGAATGTGGAGCGAACACTGCAGCTACAAAAATTCTATCAAATGGTTTAAGACATTGCCACGAGAGGGCGGCAGGATGTTGGTGAAAGCCGGGGAAGAAAATGCCGGGTTGATGGACATTGGCGATGGACTCGGCGTTGTTTTTAAAATAGAATCACATAATCACCCTTCCGCGATCGAACCATTCCAGGGGGCAGCTACAGGTGTGGGAGGAATTCACAGGGATATTTTTACGATGGGTGCAAGACCCATTGCAGCGCTCAACTCTTTACGTTTTGGAAATTTGGAAGAAGATAAAACACAGCATTTGCTTTCAGGTGTAGTGCATGGCATCGGTCATTATGGAAATTGTTTTGGCGTGCCAACTGTTGGCGGTGAAATTTATTTTGATCATTGTTATCATACCAACCCACTTGTAAATGCGATGAGTGTTGGCATTGTCGAAGTGGGTAAAACTGTTTCTGCAATAGCGAAAGGGAATGGTAACCCGGTAATGTTTGTCGGCAGCGCTACCGGCAAAGATGGAATTGGTGGTGCCTCGTTTGCATCGGCGGATATAACCGAAGAAAGTGCACAGGATCTTCCTGCGGTGCAGGTTGGAGATCCGTTCCAGGAAAAAAAATTACTGGAGGCATGTCTTGAAGTGATAAAGACCGGGGCCGTCGTGGGCATGCAGGATATGGGCGCTGCGGGAATTATATGCTCAACATCAGAAATGAGCGCAAAGGGAGAATCGGGAATGAGAATAGATCTTGAAAAAGTTCCTACACGTCAAATGAACATGAAAGCGTGGGAACTCTTGTTAAGTGAAAGCCAGGAAAGAATGTTATTGGTAGCGGAAAAAGGAAGGGAACGGGAAGTACAAAAAGTTTTTGAAAAATGGGATTTGCCATGTTCAGTGATAGGTGAAGTAACTGATGATGGACAGCTTAGCTTTTATATGCATGGCGAATTGGAAGCTTCAATTCCTGCCTATGAATTGGTATTAGGAGGCGGTGCACCTCAATATGAGAGAGAACATCGTGAGCCTTCTTATTTTACAGAAATAAAAAAATTTGATCCTTCTTCGATCGAAGTTCCGGGGAATTTTAAAATCATTGCCGAGCAGATCATTCAGCTTCCATCAATAGCATCAAAGAGATGGATATACACTCAGTATGATAGCATGGTAGGCACGGTTAACTCAACTACCAATTTTCCTGCTGATGCGGCCGTGGTGGTTGTAAAAGAAACAAAGAAAGGAATAGCCATTACGACGGATTGCAATAGCCGCTATGTGTTTGCCGATCCGTATAATGGTACAATGATGGCAGTAAGCGAGGCGGCAAGGAACATTGTGTGCAGTGGAGGTGTGCCACTCGGAGTTACGAATTGTTTGAATTTTGGTAATCCTTATGACCCCGAAGTATATTACCAGTTTGTAAATGCAATAAAAGGAATGGGGGAAGCCTGCAGGAAATTCGATACCCCGGTGACAGGAGGTAATGTTAGTTTTTATAATCAAAACCCCGATGGACCTGTTTACCCTACGCCGACCATCGGCATGGTGGGTTTATTGGAAGATATCAATTAGAAAATGACGCTGAATTTTAAAGATGATGGTGACGTGATTTATGTTTTGGGAAAAATGACAAGCGATATCAACTGCTCAGAATATTTACATAAAATTCAGGGGGTAGGATTTTCTCCAGCTCCACACTTTGACCTCGAAGATGAATATAAACTTCAACAAAAAGTTTTGGAACTCATCGCTAAAAGATTAATACGTTCAGCGCATGATGTTAGTGAAGGTGGTTTGTTCGTAACATTATGCGAAAGTGCATTTACCCGTGAACTTGGATTCTCTGTTATTACCAATAATAGTTGCAGGAAAGATGCATGGCTCTTTGGTGAAGGGCAAAGTCGTGTTGCGGTCAGCGTTGCTTTGGAAAAAGTGGAGGCATTTGAAAAAGCAGTAGGCGATCTTCCATTTGAAAAAATAGGAGTAGTTACCACCGGCGAGATCGTCATTGACGGCGATTTCTGGGGAACCATTGACTGGTGGCAGGAAAAATATGATACAACTATAGAAAATTATTTGTCGAAGGAAGAGGCAGGTTCCGCTTTGATCCCGATCTGAGTTTTGTGAAATATTTTCTTTCTTTTTTGAGAAGGCCTTAAGCAACTGTATAGGTATGATCGTCGATACAGTTTTGCTATTGATCGTTTTCTTTTATGAAATGCTCAATCTAAAAGTTCAGTATTATGCCGATAGATCGTAAAGCAGTGATTATTGTAACAGGAGCGGCAGGATTTATTGGCAGTTGCATGGTTGGTTATCTGAATCAAAAAGGGTACGAGAATTTAATTCTTGTCGATGAATATGATGAGGAAGCCAAAGATCTCAACCTGCACGGCAAAAAATACCGGGTTCGGGTAGAGCGGGATAATTTATTTGAATGGCTAAAGATCGAAAATCCTCCTGTTGAATTTGTTTTTCATTTAGGCGCACGAACTGATACAACAGAATTTGATTACTCAATTCATGAAAAACTGAATGTTGAATATTCAAAAAAAATATGGCAATACTGCACTGAAGAAAAAATTCCCTTAGTCTACGCGTCTTCTGCTGCGACGTATGGCAGCGGCGAACTGGGATATTCTGATTCGCATAACATTGTGGAAAAGTTGAAACCACTGAATCCGTATGGTGTTTCAAAAAATGAATTTGATAAATGGGTCCTTCAGCAAGCTCAGGACAAGCTGCCTCCATTCTGGGCAGGATTGAAATTTTTTAATGTCTATGGCCCCAACGAATATCATAAAGGAAGAATGGCCAGTGTGATATTCCATTCTTTTAATCAAATACAGGAGAAGGACAAGGTAAAATTATTCCGGTCACACCGTCCGGATTTTAAGGACGGAGAACAACTTCGGGATTTTATTTATGTCAATGATGTAGTTGCTGTTTGTTATTGGTTCATGGAGAAATTTGAGGTCGGAAGTCAGAGGTCAGATCTTCGGCGCCCTGCACCCGGTTTATATAATATAGGAACAGGAAAGGCAAGAACCTTCAATGATCTTGTTACGGCAATCTTTGTTGCTTTGAACAAGAATGTGAATATTGAATACATCGAAACGCCTGCAGATATTCGTGATAAATATCAGTACTTCACAGAGGCTGAAATGAGCAAGCTTCGCAATGCTGGCTATGATGACGATTTTTATTCTTTGGAAAAAGGCGTGGAGGACTATGTAAAAAATTTCCTTGTCGCTCACAACTATTTTTAAATAAAAAAAAGGAGCATCCGGTTTAACCCTGACACCCCCTTTGCATTCGCGTCACTGTTACGATCTTTATTCTTTGGTCATCATCAATATATATTAAAAGGTACAATTTTAATATTGCGATAAATATGCCAAACGAATTTCAGGCTTAGCCAGGCGTTTTTGCTTGCTTTGGAGGTACTATTTTCCACAATATGTTTTTACAGAGAATAGATCAATGGGTAAAAAGTTCGACATATCATGTGAGCCGTTGAAATCCGATCAATAATTTTTCATTAGCTAACTTTGGCTGTTGATATCTAAATGATATTTTATGAGTAAAAAAATCGCTATCATAGGCGGTGGTAACCTTGGAACGGCCATTGCAGAAGGTTTATTGGTCGGCAAATTCAGCAAACCTTCAGAGGTAATTGTAACCAAGAGAAATGTGACGACACTTCTCCCTTTAAAAAACATGGGGATAGAAATTACCAATGATAATGCACATGCCGTTAAAAAAAGCGAAGTGATCATATTGGCCGTGAAACCTTTCCAGGCTGAAGAAGTATTGGCGGGTATTAAAAAAGAATTGACCGGGAAAAAAATACTTATTTCTGTAGTGACAGGTGTATCTATGAATGAGATCGAAAGCATAACGGGAAAAAAGCTGCCATTGTTCCGGGCAATGCCAAATACTGCTATCGCCATCCGCGAAAGCATGACGTGTATTTGCAGCAAAGAAGCCGACGCCCCAACCGTAAAATATGTGATCGACCTATTTGGTAAACTTGGAAAGGTTGTAACCATTAATGAAAAGCTAATGGAAGCAGCCACTATTCTCGGCGCTTGCGGAACGGCCTATGCGATGCGCTATATACGTGCAAGCATACAGGGTGGAATAGAAATTGGTTTTGATGCGGCCACGGCTTCATTAATAGCTGCGCAAACTGCAAAGGGCGCAGCGGAATTATTATTACAAAAGGGATCGCATCCTGAGCAGGAGATAGATAAAGTAACAACTCCCAAAGGATGTACTATTGCCGGTTTAAATGAAATGGAACACCAGGGATTCAGTTCTTCACTGATTAGAGGGATCGTAGCGAGCTATAAAAAAATAGCTAAAGATTAAAATTTATAATAAATTCATCTTATGAAAAAGGCTTCACAATATATTGCCTTAGCTTTGATGTTCCTGTTTTTCATTGGTAATGGGATAAAAATAAACAATGAATCCTTACTGAATGATTTTTGGAGCGGTGTTATCTTTGGTTTTCTGATTGCCTTTTATATTTTCAATTTCTATCTTGGATATGTTGAAAAGATATTGAAAAAGACATTAAGAAGGATTAGGTAAATCTACTTTATCCAAACATTCTATTGTTTATAAACTATTCCATCCTTCATCACAAACACCACTTTCCCGAAAACCTTTGGATCAGTTAGCGGATCACCGTCTACTGCAACAACGTCAGCCAATTTACCAACTTCAATACTTCCAAGTTTTTCTTTTTCTCCTAAAAGATCAGCGGCATTAATTGTTGCCGATTTAATTGCGTCCATTGGTTTCATCCCTGCTTCGATCATGTATCCAAACTCCAGCCAGTTCATTCCATGTTTATATACACCGGCATCTGTTCCGAATGCGATCTTCACACCAGCTTTATATGCCTTTGCAAAAGTTGCTTGTATTTTCGGACCAACTTCCAGAGCTTTCGGAGTTACCATGTCCGGATAGTAGCCGGGTTTCTTTGCTGAATCGGCGACTGATTTTCCGGCCGTAATGGTGGGCACATAATAGGTTCCATATTGTTTGAATAACGCAATCGCCTCATCATCCATAAACGTTCCATGCTCGATAGAATTGACTCCGGCACGAATAGCTCTTTTCATTCCTTCGGCGCCATGTGCATGTACAGCCACTTTGAATCCATAATCCTTTGCTGTTTCTACAATAGCTTTGATTTCTTCTTCAGTGAACTGCGGATTGCTTGAACTCTTTGCAACGCTTAATACGCCACCTGTCGCTGTTATCTTGATAAGGTCGGACCCTTCTTTATATCGTTGTCTTACTGCCTGGCGACATTCATCGGCTCCATTGGCAACACCTTGTGCCGGCCCGGGATCACCCATCAGTTCTTTGCGATATCCATTGGTTGGATCAGCATGCCCTCCTGTGGTAGCAATTGCTTTTCCTGCGGTGTAAACTCTTGGGCCTTTTATCCATCCTTTGTTGATGGCATTGCGAAGAGAAATGTTTACGCCAGTTCCTCCAAGGTCTCTTACTGTTGTAAAACCGGCCAATAGAGTCACTTCTGAGAATCTTACTGATTGATAAGCATAGTCGGCCGGGTTATAAGTAAATGTTTCCATATAACGATTTGGATTGGTCTCTTGCTCCAGGTGCACATGCATATCAATCCAGCCTGGAGTAACTGTTTTTGTCTTCAAATCAATAGACTTATCATTTGTACCCGGTCTTGAAAATCCGTTTTCAACGCCGGTTATCTTATTTTTTTCAACAATTATTGTCATGTTCTTTTTGGAATCGTCAGAAATGCCATCGATCAGGGTACCGCACCAGATATAGGTTTTCTGCGCTACAAGGCAAGAGGCACTGAGTAAAATGGATAGCAGCATAGCAGGTTTTTTCATCTATTTTTATTTTATTCTTAAAAATACCTGTTTTTTCCACAGCAGTATATTTGATATTTCAGTGGCATGAAAATTTCTCTTACCTTTACATGACCTCCCGGAATTCTTCTTTTTTCTATTGTACTTATTGAAGCGTCCGCTTGGTCAATTGGGTGGGGTTTCAAATTTTCATTTAGCTTATTGATTTTATTGTAAAAGCAGTTTAGCATTAAGCAATTAGTATTGCTTGATCTGATGGTTTTTATTAGAAATTGATTTTAAAATAATAACCATATTATGGCCAAATACATATTTGTTACAGGTGGTGTTACTTCTTCTTTAGGAAAAGGGATCATTGCCGCTTCGCTTGCAAAACTGCTGCAGGCACGGGGTTTGAAAGTTACCATCCAGAAATTCGATCCTTATATCAATGTTGACCCCGGTACGTTGAATCCTTACGAGCACGGCGAATGTTATGTGACGGAAGATGGCGCTGAAACCGATCTAGATCTTGGCCATTATGAAAGGTTCCTTAATATTTTTACTTCACAAGCGAATAATGTAACGACAGGGCGCATTTATCAAACTGTAATCAACAAGGAAAGAGAAGGCGCCTATCTTGGCAAAACTGTGCAGGTGGTTCCGCACATTACTGATGAGATCAAGAAACGAATGTTGCAGCTTGGGCAGGACGGCAAATATGATATCGTTATTACCGAGATCGGCGGAACTGTGGGTGATATTGAAAGTTTACCTTTCGTAGAAGCTGTTCGTCAACTGCAATGGGAATTGCCTGAAGAAGATTCGGTTGTTGTTCATCTTACTTTGATCCCTTATTTGAAGGCAGCTAAAGAATTAAAGACAAAACCAACTCAGCACAGCGTAAAGATGCTGAGCCAGGAAGGTGTGCATCCTGATATTATCGTGTGCCGTACGGAAAAACCACTTTTCCCAGAATTGCGTCGTAAGATCGCTTTATTCTGTAATGTAAAACAGGAAGCGGTGATAGAAGCGATGGATGCTCCGACGATCTATGAAGTGCCTTTAGCCATGATGCGGGAAAAACTGGATGTTATATGCATGAAGAAGCTCGATATTGTTAATTATCAAGAGCCGGAACTTACAAAGTGGAAAGAATTTTTAGACAAGCTAAAGTATCCGAAGAGTAAAGTCACGATCGGGTTGATCGGCAAGTATCTTGAATTGCAGGATGCTTATAAATCCATTTTGGAATCATTTGTTCACGCCGGAGCAATGAACGAATGCCAGGTACAGGTGGTGAATGTACACAGCGAGTTTATCACCAATGATAATGTTTATGAGAAATTAGCGGGTCTTGATGGTTTGCTTGTCGCTCCGGGTTTTGGGCACCGAGGAGTAGAAGGCAAGATCGTTGCCGTAAAATATGCAAGAGAAAATAATCTACCATTTTTCGGTATTTGCCTTGGAATGCAAATGGCCGTGATCGAGTATGCACGCAATGTGCTTGGGTTGAAAGAAGCTCATTCAACTGAAATGGATCCTGATTGTAAAGAACCGGTAATAGATTTAATGGAGGAGCAAAAAAAGATCACTGCAAAAGGCGGAACGATGCGATTAGGAGCTTATACGTGTGAAATAAAAAGTGATTCACTGGCATATGATATATATGGTTACTCACCGGTAAGCGAACGTCACCGCCATCGCTGGGAGTTTAATAACAAATACCTTGAGCAATTTGAAAACGCAGGGATGATAGCCAGTGGTAAAAATCCTGCTACAGGTTTAGTAGAAATTATTGAACTACCAAATCATCCATTTTTTATCGGTGTGCAGTATCATCCTGAATTAAAAAGTACGGTGGAAAACCCTCAACCAATATTTGTTCATTTTATCAAAGCCGCAAAGTCTTACTCGGAAAAAAAAGCTGAAGTCAAGAATCCACAATTCCAGGGTGAAATGATCTAGTTGAGTCAGCAGTTGGCAGCCAACAATCTCCAGTTGACCGTATTCACATTATTTATCAGTCGAAAAGAAGTTGAAGTTTTTTGCAAGGGGCGGTACCTTCATTTACAAAAACTTTATGGGAAATTTTAAAGACCTTCTGGCTTATAAGAAAGCTTTTGAATTGGCAATGGAGATATATGAAATTTCCAGGCGGTTTCCGAAAGAGGAAAAATATAGCCTGACAGACCAGATAAGAAGAAGTTCAAGGTCAGTTTGTGCAAATTTTGCTGAAGCATACCGGAGAAGAAAATATCCTGCTCATTTCATCAGTAAACTAACAGATTCCGATGCTGAAAATTCTGAAACCGAAGTTTGGTTGGATTTTGCTTTTGCCTGTAAGTACATTATTGAAGATGAATACAAGTTCTTATTCGCAAAGAAGGGAGAAGTAGGAAGACTATTAGGAGACATAATAAAAAACCCTGAGAAGTACAGTTAACGCAGTGATAATCGCTGAATGACTTGAAAAAATATTGGATATTCTTTGCCTGAAGATTCTGGTAAAAAAGAGTTATTAACGAAACTGAAATTGAGTATAGACTGCCGATTGTCAACCGCCAACTGATAGACTGAAACACCTATCTTTGCCGTCTTTAAATTTGAATCTCTCATGAAGTTTGATCGTAATACCGTCGTTGGTTTCTTATTGCTGGCTGCTCTCTTTATTGGTTTTTTTGTTATTACGAGTAAACAACAATCTGATTCCCGAAGAGAACAGGCGAGAATTGATTCTATTTCTAATGCACAAAAACCGAAGCCCGACACCACACTTGCTAAAATTGATTCCTTAAAAAACGATTCGCTTAATAAAGTCGCTGATAGTTTAAGGGCAGGGCATTTTCAAAAGGCCGTTAAAGGAACCGAACAGTTAACTGAAATCAACACCGATCTCTTCAATATTGCTTTCACAAACTTAGGCGGGCAGCCTAAATGGATAGAACTAAAGAAATATAAAAATGCGGATAGTGGTTTTGTTAGATTAGCTGCCTCGGATTTTAACAAGATCAGTTACAGAGTTACTTCGGAAAATGGTTCAAGTGCTGAGACCGGCGACTTTTATTTTCAGCCCGGTGTGGTGACAAAAAACCCTGATAACAGTTCTACTGTTTCATTTACTCTTAGTTCAGATAGTTCATCTGGTTCATCGATTACCCATCAATTTATTGTGAGGCCGGATGATTACATGATTGATTTTAATATACAGGTAAATGGAGCAAACAAACTATTGCAGGATGGGAAAATGAATTTGACCTGGCAGTATGCTGCTGCCCAGCAGGAATCAGATATTTCATTTGAAAAAACGAATACACAAGTTGGATATGTTGAGGATGGTGATTTTGATTATCACACGATCGGCAGGACCAACGATGTTAATTTCAGTAAGCCGGTAAAATGGATTGGTGTACGCCAGCGGTTTTTCAACAGTTTTTTAATTGCAAAAAATAATTTTTCTCTCGGCAAAATTGAATGGACCATTCCACCTGATGATACAAAAACAATAGTTCAGGCCACTACGAACATGCAAATGCCGGTGTCATCATCAGGAAAAGTAGAGTTGAGTTTATTTTATGGACCGGCTGATTATCATCTCCTGAAAAAGTATGACCTTAAATTATCTAACCTGATCAATCTTGGCCAGGGTATGTATGCGTTTGTAAGACCATTGAACCGGTTTGTCATATTACCCGTCTGGGATGCAATCAAGGGAATTGTAGGAAATTACGGTATAGTTATCGCATTGCTTACTCTTTTTATACGCCTACTTATTTCGCCTCTGACTTATAAGAGTTATTTGAGTGGGGCCAAGATGAAAGCATTGCGGCCAGAGATAGCGAAACTGAAAGAAAAGCATGGTGGTGATCAACAGGCAATGAGTGTGGACCAGATGAAATTATTCCGGGAGGCTGGTGTAAATCCATTAGGAGGGTGCATTCCGGCACTATTTCAGATCCCGATATTCTTTGCGCTATATAGTTTTTTTAGTGCAAATGTGGATCTGCGCGGTGCCAGTTTTCTCTGGGCCAACGATCTTTCCGCATTTGATTCCGTAATAAAATTTGGAACTAAGATCCCATTGCTCGGCAGCCATCTTAGTTTATTTACAATAACGGCAGTAATAACGAGCTTGTTGATCTCGTTGTACAGCATGAGTATGACGCCTGATCAGAGTAACCCGGTGCTGAAATACATGCCATACATTTTCCCGGTATTTCTTTTATTTATTTTCAATAACCTTCCATCGGCGCTTACCTGGTATTATACAGTTTCCAACCTGGTTACATTAATACTCCAGTACGTAATACAGAATTACATTATTGATCATGACAAGATACTCGCCAAAATAGAGGAGAACAGGAGAAAGCCAAAGACCAAATCAAAATGGCAGGAGCGGATGGAGCAAATGCAGGAGCAGCAGAAAAAGTTGAAAGACATGAAGCAAAAAAGCAAACGTTAAACGTTGGTTGACAATTTGCAAAGGTTTAATAGCAGGCTCACCCTACGGGGAATTTGATTTCTTATTAACTTATCGCGCTGTTAACTTTAAAGAACTTCCTCGTTTAAGAACAATTGAAGTTTTTTCAAAGCAACTTATTGGTTAAATTGGCACGTCATTTATTGCGACAGAGATATATAAAATGAAAAAGATAACCCATATAGTTGTAGTGTGCTTGTTGCTTTTTTCAATACCTGTTTTTGGGCAGAAAAGAATAACAGAAGCCACTATTTCCTACGATATAGTAATTAATACAAACAATTCGACACCGCAGGCCGCTGATCTACTTGATGGCGCCGCTAGTGTTGTATATCTGAAAGGTAATTCAAGCCGCTCGGAGTTGATCAGTTCCCTGGGGACTCAATCTACGATTGTGGAAGGAAAAACCGGCAAGGTTACTGTACTCAAAGATTATGGTGAACAGAAGTACATGATAACGATGACCCCTGAAAACTGGAAGGAATTCAATAAGAAATATGAAGGCGTCGTATTTACTTATGTAAATGATTCTACAAAGGTCATTGCAGGCTATAACTGCCAGAAAGCGATCGGGAAACTTGCTGATGGCAGCACATTCACTGTTTACTTTACTAAGGATCTTGTTCCTGTCAACAAAGATTTTCAATATCTGAATAAAAATTTGCCCGGCCTTGCAATGCAATATGAAGCTTCTATAGGAAAACTAAAAGTGACCTATACCGTTTCCGGTATCAATTTTAATGTTGTTCCTGCTGCAAAATTTGATTCTCCGAAATCTGGCTACAGAATTATGACTTATGAAGAAAGCTTGGGAGCTGGGAATAATTAGCGACGTGTAGCAGCATTTGGATTGAAAACAACCTTATCGTTTAGCAATACCTTTTTTTTCAATGGCACGATATAAGAAGTATGGCCAGTCTGGTAGGTAACAGTCGTGTTCAGATTGATATACCTGTTGTCTTGTTGTGTATTTATCACCTGGCTGCCCCTGAAATTATAGCCTGGGCTTAATGAAAATGTGCCGGGTGTAGCAGAAGATTTTATTGAAAGCAATGATCTTTTTCCTGGATTAGTTTTTTTCGTTGTTCCATCTCCCGAAGTAGCGAACGTTCCCAGCGCTGTAACCGCCAGTAACGAAACCAAGGCGAATCTTCTGAAAAGCATTTTTAATATTGAAGAGTTAGTTTTCACTGCTTCAGCAAATTTAACAAGAAAAAAAGGATAAAATCAAACCGTCTGTCCCGAATTTTAATACTTATTTAACGGCATTATTGCAAAATTGTTACATCTCAAAGATAAAAAAGTGAATATTTTTAAAGAGCTGTGGAAAACTATTTGTCCCAATTTACTGAAATTTTCTATTAACTTGTTGATTATAACCGTATTCAAATACATAAGCCTAAATAAGCATTTTTTGGTATCCGTTTTCTAAGCATAATAAATTTATCAGGATCTATGAAAGAAAACCCCCACCGCGAAGACAAAGACCAGATAAAGGAACTACTAAAGCAATATGAGAATTTGAAACTTGGCAGAGGCTATTCATTTCTTGAGGAAGAAGCCTTTGAAAAAATAATCAACCACTTTGAAATAAATGAAAACCTATCCAAGGCGCTTGAAGCCACTGATTTGGCTATCGAACGATTTCCTTACTCTTCCGCTTTACTTGTAAAAAAGGCTGAGGTATTGCTTACAAACCGGCAATATAGGAAAGCATTAGAAATTCTTGAACAAGCTTCATTGTTTGACAACAGCGATATCAATCTCTACATTTATAAGACCGATGCTTATCTCGCCATGGATCAGCAGGAAAAAGCAATGAGGTTGCTTGAAGAAGCGCTCAACTTGTTTGAAGGAGAGGAAAAGATCGAATTACTATTTGAATTAGCCGATGTATATGATGACTATGAAGAATTTGATAAAGTGTTTGATTGCCTGAAAACAATATTGGAGCAGGAACCAAATAACGAGGAAGCGCTTTATAAAATATGTTTCTGGACCGACTTTACCGGGCGTAACGAGGAAGGAATACGGTTGCATCGCCAGATCATTGATGATTTTCCTTATAATGAACTGGCTTGGTTCAATCTCGCTGCTTCTTACCAGGGACTTAAATTATATGAAAAATCTATAGACGCCTACCTGTATGCGGTCGCCATAGAAGAAAAATTTGATTACGCATACAGAAATATGGCAGATGCTTATATCAGGCTGAGAAAATACAAGGAAGCGATCGAAGCATTGAAAAGGGTGACGGAACTATCCAAGCCGGAAGACGTTATTTACGAGGCTATAGGACATTGCTATGATAAGCTTAAAAATTATGCCCATGCGAGATTCTACTATCGAAAGGCTTCGCACCTGAACCAGGAAGACAGCAAACTGTATTATAAGATGGCTTGCACCTATTTCAATGAACAGCGATGGGATAGTTGTGTAAAACAGTTGGAAAACGCGTTAAAGATTCATAAGCTTCAGCCTGAATATAACCTGCTGATGGGAGAATGTAAAATGCAATCAGGACTTATTAAAGACGCAATCCAATATCTTTCTAACGTGGTCCGCATTCGCCCCCGAAACATTTCGGGATGGGAAGCCTTGATCAGATGCCTGTATAAAACAGATTATCTTGATGAGGCATCAGAACAGGCAGATGCAGCATTGAGAATGACGAATGAAAAGCCTTTATTTCTTTTTTATAAAGCAGCCATACTGTTGAAAGCAGGACAAATGAAAGAGGCCCTGCTTCAATTGGAAAATGCAATGATGCGATCTCCTAAATTATTAAAGAAATTTGTTGAATTAAACCCTATGGTTTTGCAAAATCAGCAAATAGTGGACGTAGTTGCCAGATTCAAACGTAATAAGTCTATCTGACCTCCACCAAACTTATCACTTGTGTTAAGTTGCTTCTTATTCTTCCCTATTTTTGCGGCGGCTTAAAAAAGGGTATGCAAGAAACTGCAAAATCAAATTTCAAAAAGTATGAATTTTAACCTGTCACAAATTCCTGATCGGGTGCAAAAGCCGCGTACTTCAGGAATCACGATGGTAATGGATAAAGGTCTAAGTGTAAATGAAGCGCAGAACTTTCTCAGTGTTACACATCCGCACGTGGATATAATAAAATTAGGGTTCGGTACTTCTTTTGTGACGCCTAATCTTACCGAAAAACTCGAGATATATAAATCTTACAATATTCCTGTTTACTTCGGCGGCACTTTGTTTGAAGCATTCCTTGTCCGGAACCAGTTTGAAGATTATTTAAAGGCGTGCAAAGACTATGGTATCACTTACATGGAAGTCAGCGATGGTTCCATAACTATCCCTCATGCAGAAAAATGCGGCTATATTGAAAAGCTGACCAAATATGGAACTGTACTCAGTGAAGTAGGAAGCAAAGATGCAGCACATATTATACCTCCTTATAAGTGGATAGAGCTGATGAAAGCAGAGTTAAGTGCCGGGTCATCCTATGTTATAGCGGAAGCAAGGGAAGCGGGCACGGTTGGCATCTATCGCGGTTCCGGTGAAGTGAGAGAAGGTTTGGTACAGGAAATATTGACACAAATACCCAGCGAAAAGATTATCTGGGAAGCTCCGCAAAAATCGCAACAACTTTATTTTATCGAATTGCTTGGTAGCAATGTGAATCTTGGAAATATTGCACCTACAGAAGTCATTCCCTTGGAAGCTATGCGTATTGGGCTTCGGGGAGACACTTTTGATTTATTCCTTGACAAAAAAGAAGCCTGATGCGGCTGTACGGACTTATTGGTTATCCATTGTCTCATTCTTTTTCTGAAAAATATTTTACAGAAAAATTTGAGAAGGAAGGATTAAATGACAGCACGTATCAACTTTTCCCGATCTCATCCATACAGGAATTAAAAAATGTGCTTGACCTTCATCCAGATCTTTGCGGATTGAATGTTACAATTCCCTACAAAGAGCAGGTATTGCCTTTTCTTGATGAAAAGGATGACGTTGTAAAAAAAATTAACGCCTGCAATTGTATTGTGATTAAAAATGGAAAACTAAAGGGCTATAATACAGATCTGGCAGGATTCGAACGATCATTAAAAGAAAAATTACAACCTCATCATTCAAGTGCGCTCATACTCTGGAACTGGTGGTGCGGCAAAAGCTGTTGAATTTGTTCTGAAAAAATTAAAGATTGACTTTAAATATGTTTCACGAAGTCAATCTGCAAATAATTATTCGTATGAGCAGTTAACATCTTCTATTATTGAAGATCATACTTTGATCATTAATACAACACCATTGGGCTTATACCCCGCAGTGAATGAAGCTCCGCCAATTCCTTATGAAGCATTAAGTAAACGTCACTATCTTTTTGACCTTGTTTATAATCCTGAAATATCTCTGTTCCTTCAAAAGGGAAAGGAAAGAGGCGCAGCAATAAAAAACGGTTATGAGATGCTGGTGATACAGGCGGAAGAAAGCTGGAGGATCTGGAATAGCAATCAATAGGCAATTGGCAATAAGTAAGGAAGGTTTCAAACCATAGAGTTTGTTTGTCTATTTTATATTAATTTTTTCCAATTGATCTCTCGCTTTATCAGGAACACTAACTATTTTTTTCTTACTATAGTCATAGCAAACCATACCGGTTTTAGCAGATGCAACTAATACTTTTTTACCCACAACTTCTTTTTCTAATTTATAATAAATATCGAAGCTTACTTTGCTGAAATCTGCCACGACAACCGATGCAATCACAACATCTCCGTAGAATAATTCATTTTTAAATTCAATTCCAACATCAGCCATTATCATTCCGACGCCTTCAAAATTCAATTCAGTATATCCATAACTTTTTAAAAATTGCATTCTCGCTTCGTGTATAATACTTAAAATCGTATCATTTCCTACATGATCGCCATAATTAATGTCTGTGATTCGAACAGGAATTGTAGTCGTAAATGAAAAATTTTCCGGCAGATCAATTTTAATTCTTGCCATGAAGGATGTTTGGCAATAAAATTAATGAAAGGAATTTTAAAGCTCAGTTTCGTTCAATGTGCTAACGAGACTGAGAATATCCATGAAATTGGAGGTAGCTACCGGCGAACAGGCTAATTTTTCCTGTAACTTTTTTAACTGGTCTTTGCAATCGGGATCCTGCTCCTGCCCGGAAACGCAGCACACAAGGCTACCCCATTTCTTTGACATCCGGATAATATCACCACCCGGTGTCATTAACATGATATACCTGTCGGCAAGGTTAGGAGTGTGTTCATTGTATGCATAAATAGGGTCAATAACATCCGTGTCTCCGGCAACAGTATATCTATTCTTTACTTTTTTTACTGGTGATGTGTTTGCCAGGCCAGCTTCAGTGATATCAACAGAATTACCAGGAGTGGTCGATATCTCCGGTTGCTTATTACTATCCTCAGCTTTTTTTTCATTGGATAGATCGGCTTTTTTGGTGTTAGTTGTCGTATCAGCGGATCTGGCAATACTGTTATCCGTCTTATCATTATTCCCGCCCATCCATTTAATAGCTCCAAAAGCTACAAGTCCGATAATTACCGCGGCCGCAGCATAACGAAATAACGGAAAACTTCTGCGTGTCATGGGGATCACGGAAGCATGCTCAGCTTCTAATGAGGTTGCAATTCTATCCCATGCACCTTGAGGCGGCATAACTTCAGTATCATATAATTTAGATGGGAATTTATCGTCAATGTGGGAATCATCAAGAGCAGCAGCTATTTTGTCCCAAACCTTTTCAGGAGGAGTTTGCTCGTAGTTATACAATTTATTTTGTAAGCCGCTCATGGTTTTGCTTTTACCTCGTTTCTCTGTTCTATAAATTTTTTCACCATATCCTGTAATATCACTTTTGCTCTTGACAGTTGCGATTTACTTGTTCCTTCACTGATGCCAAGTATATCGCCGATCTCTTTGTGAGTGTAACCTTCCACCACATACATATTAAATACAGTACGGTATCCGGGTGACAACTGCCTAACCAATTCGAGAATATCCTTTTCAGCAAGTTCATCCAATACGGAGAGATATTTTCCTTCGATAGTATTCTCTTCTTTCTCCGTTACCGGCTGGAGGTATCGTCTGCGACGAAAATGCTCAATGGCTGTATTGACGAATATTCTGCGTATCCAGCCTTCAAACGATCCTTCGCCGCGGAAACTACTCAGCTTTTTAAAGATCTTAATAAAGCCTTCCTGTAAAATATCCTCTGCTTCTTCGGAACTGCTGGCGTAGCGGAGACAAACTGCGTACATGCGGGGAGAAAAACGGCGATACAATTCTTCCTGCATCCGCCGGCTGCCTTCAATGCATCCACTAATTAAGTCGCTCTCAGGAATCATATGGTTGCGTTCGGAGTTCAAATTTTTTTAATTGGTTCTATGCTGTTCAAAAATGCTACCAGTTTTTCGGTGGCTTTTGTTCTGTGACTATGTCCTTTCTTTTCTTCGAGGCTCATCTCTCCAAAGGTTTTATCTGCATCATCGGGTATGAAAACGGGATCATAGCCAAATCCCTGTGTTCCTCTTTTTTCATTAATTATTTGACCATTACAAACACCTTCAAATTGTGTTTCTTTTCCATCAATTATAAGAGAAATTATAGTCCGAAACCTTGCGGTTTTATCGGGCTTATTCAGCAGTTTTTGCAAAAGCTTTTCAATATTCTTATCAAATGATCGTAAATCTCCTGCATAACGGGCGCTTTTTACTCCCGGTTCGCCGTTTAACGCAACCACTTCAAGACCTGTATCCTCGCTGAAGCAATTCGTTTTCGTAAGCTCATATATGGTTCTTGATTTTTCCGACGCATTTGCTTCAAGTGTATCATGCGGTTCGGGTATGTCAATATTAATTCCTGCTTCTTTTAACGTAATTATTTCGATAGAATCGCTAACCACCGCTTTTACTTCTTCAGCCTTGTGTTGATTATTTGTTGCGAAAATCAGTTTCATGATTACAAAATAAAAGTAAAACATCAAATAGCAAAGATGCGTCGAAGGCAAACCCACAACTTACTTTTCAATAAAGCATCGTAATTGCAATCTTCTAATGCAGGAGTGAACAAAAACGTTGCATTGGCGAAAGGCTGTATCTGGAAATGCGGAAAACTAACAGGCAATCCAAAAGAAACCGGGTCAACGCCAAATAGAAAAACGATCCTGCTTTTAAATTTTGAAAGCAATTCTTTATAACCTTTTTGTTTATTACAATCCCTGTTGACTATTACGGTATCCGCGAGGCTAAGTTTACAAGCCGTAAGCATGCTGGTCAAAAAAGATAACTCCTCATCGGGTAAATACATTGCATTTGTATAATCAACGATAATCAGGATATTCTTTTTATTTTCCCCAAGATATTTTTCGTTATCGTCTGCTGCGACAGTAATAGCTTCGGTTTTTACTGAATTTTCATTTGTTTCAATTAAAGAAGACTTGTAAAGATCGGCGACCGCAGAAAGAGGTAAATGGATATCATTCAGGCTCATAAATAGTACTAAGGGGTGTTAGTTTTTTTTCGTTAATTTGAAGATTCAAAAATAACCTTTTATGACCGTGACTATGGACATTTCGATCACAAAGGCAGAAAGAAGCAAACTACAGGATCTGAACCTCGATAATCTTCCGTTTGGCCGTTATTTTACTGACCACATGCTCGAAGCTGATTACGAAGATGGGCGAGTGGAAAAATATTGAGATCAAACCTTACCAGCCATTATTATTGAGCCCTTCCCTGGCTGCCTTGCATTACGGCCAGGCAATTTTTGAAGGTATCAAGGCATATAAGGATCAAGAGGGAAATGCTTTTATTTTCAGACCGCAGGATAATTTCCGTCGTTTCAATATTTCTGCAGAAAGAATGCAGATGCCATCAGTACCGGAAGATCTATTTATGGAAGGGATGCGAAAGTTGGTTGAACTGGATAAGAACTGGATCCCATCACGTGCAGATCATTCATTATATATCCGTCCATTCATGTTTTCATCTGATGAATTGATAGGTGTTCGTCCTTCTGAAATTATAAATTCATGATCATTCTCAGTCCCACGGGTCCTTATTATACTGCGCCAATGCGAATATATGTGGAGGAAAAATATGTTCGTGCTGCTCCCGGAGGTGTCGGATATGCAAAAGCTGCGGGTAATTATGGGGCTGCTATGTTTGCAACTGCTGAAGCAAAAAAAAAGGATATGACCAGGTATTGTGGACGGATGCCTTTGAGCATAAATATGTACAGGAGATCGGTACTATGAATGTTTTTTTCATTATTGGAAATACAGCCATAACTCCTGACCTGGAACAAGGAACTATTCTTAGATGGTGTTACCCGGCAAAGTGCCATTACTTTATTAAAGGAAATGGGTTTTACCATGGAAGAAAGGCCAATGAGCATTGATAAGATTATTGACGCTTATAAAGCGGGAGAGCTTTATGAGGTCTTTGGAACGGGCACTGCAGCGACGATACCATTGATTAAAGAATTCCGGTATAAAGATTTTGTCATGAAATTCGACGTTGAACAACTGGAAAACTGCCCCAACAATAAAGAAATGGCTTGACTGATATTCGGGAAGGAAGAAGAGAAGACAAGTATGACTGGATGTGGAAAGTTTAGCTCGCTCGTTGATTACTTGTATAGTAAAATGAAGCTAATCCCCACCAACAAGTAACTCATCAACTTATCAACGTAATATTTTTGCAATTTGCCCTTGAGCCCCTTACCTTTGCCGTCCCAAAAATTAAGGTCAATAATGCCTACTATTCAACAATTAGTTCGTAAAGGAAGAGAAATTATCAGGGCAAAAAGTAAATCAAGGGCTTTGGATAGTTGTCCTCAGCGCGGGGTGTATGTACCCGGGTATATACAACTACGCCTAAAAAGCCAAATTCAGCTCTTCGCAAAGTTGCGAAAGTACGTTTAACCAATAAAGTAGAGGTGATCGCTTATATTCCCGGTGAAGGTCATAATCTGCAGGAACACTCAATTGTTTTGATCCGTGGCGGTCGTGTGAAAGATTTGCCGGGTGTTCGTTACCATATTGTTCGTGGCTCATTGGATACGGCCGGTGTAAAAGACCGCAAGCAAAGCCGCTCCAAATACGGAACTAAGAAAGAGAAAGCAAAAAAATAATCTGAATTCAATAACAAAGAATAAGACATGCGTAAAGCTCAAGCAAAAAAACTCCCTTTAGCACCAGATCCAAAGTTCAATGACAAACTGGTTACCCGTTTTGTCAATAACCTGATGTGGGAAGGAAAGAAGAGCGGAGCATTCAATATTTTTTATGATGCATTGGATAAAGTGACCAAGCAAACCAACGAAGATGGTTACGAGGTTTGGAAAAGAGCACTTGCCAATGTCACTCCGTCTGTTGAAGTTCGCAGCCGTCGTATTGGCGGAGCTACCTTCCAGATCCCTGCCGAGGTTCGAGCCGACAGAAAAATTTCATTAAGCATTAAATGGCTGATCCGCTATAGCCGTGACAGGAATGGTCGCAGTATGGCTGATAAATTAGCGGGTGAAATAGTAGCTGCCAGTAAAGGCGAAGGCGCCGCATTCAAGAAAAAAGAAGATACACACCGAATGGCTGAAGCCAATAAGGCTTTCGCTCATTTTAGAGTGTAAAAGATACAAGGACAGCAATCCTCAATAACCATCCCGGATATCAAACAGAATACGGGGTGGTTTTTTGTTTACAGTTGTATACCATCGTCAGAAAATAAAAAATCGTCCCCACAGCACTGTAGGGACGATCAACATATTAACTACCCAATATATTAATCAGGAGTCTCTTCAGTTCTGGGCTCTTCAGATGTCCAACTGCTTTCCACTGGTTCATTCATTACCGGCTCTTCAATTATCGTCACTATTTCCTCTACGATTATCGGCATCGGCTCAGGCTGTTTTGCCGGTTTAGGAGGAGCAGGTTTTTTAGCTGCATGTTTTCTCACAGCTTTCTTTTTAGGGGCGGCTTTTTTCTTAACTGCTTTCTTTTTAGGAGCAGCTTTTTTCTTTGCGGGTTTCCTTACAATTTTTTTAGCGGCTTTTCTTTTTGGAGTAGCCTTTTTCTTAACGGCCTTTCTTTTGGGAGCGGTTTTTTTCTTAGCGACTTTTCTTTTTGGAGCAGCTTTTTTCTTTGCAGGTTTCCTGGCCGTTTTCTTTTTTGTTTTTGCTTTCTTTTTGGAGGGCATACAATGCGGTTTTGTAGTTAATAAATGAATATAGAATTAAAGGGGAGTTGAAATTACAATGATTCATACTCACCAACAATTTACAGCCTATATATTTTAAAAAAAAATTATGCAGGTATCAGCGACTTATCAAATATCGTTTAGAGAGAAATATTTTTATGTTTGGAAATCTCAAACGACATTAATAGAGTAATCGCTCAACTGCTTAAAGAAACGAAGATCAGAGAATAATTTTCGGGTCGTTACAAAAAATTGCGGGGTTTTATTGCCGGGAATTGACAGGAGGATTCCGGCGTAGAATTAAACGTTACTTAATCAATTAATCTCCTTGCTTTCCCTTACCTTTGCGCCCTGAAAAATTGCCGCTATCGCTTTGCTCAGTAGAGAACAGAACCCTGAACGGAGCGTCGCAACGGGAGCTTAACCAGAGAAAAGAAGCCGGCAAAAAATAAAAATATTCAACATTAAATAATCATGGCAGACTTAAAGTTTCAGAGAAATTTCGGAATTGCCGCTCACATTGATGCCGGTAAAACCACGACAACGGAACGTATCCTCCGTTATACCGGAATGATCCATAAGATCGGGGAGGTGCACGAAGGAGCCGCTACTACTGACTGGATGGAGCAGGAAAAAGAAAGAGGTATTACCATTACCTCCGCGGCAGTAAGCTGTCAATGGAATTTTCCGACACTATTAGGTAAACCGGCGCCTGATACAAAGAAGTACTACTTTAATATCATTGACACCCCGGGACACGTAGACTTCACAGTCGAAGTTGAACGTTCCATGCGTGTGCTGGATGGTTTGATCGCTTTGTTCTCTGCAGTGGATGGTGTGGAACCGCAGTCTGAAACTGTTTGGCGCCAGGCCAATCGTTATAATGTTCCGCGCATCGGTTTTGTGAATAAAATGGATCGTGCCGGCGCTGACTTTTTAAATGTTGTTAAGCAGGTAAAAGAGATGCTTGGTTCCAAAGCGGTGCCCCTGCAATTACCGATTGGAGCGGAAGATAATTTTACAGGTGTCGTTGATTTGATAAAGATGAAAGGTATTATCTGGCATATGGAAACAGAGGGGATGACATTTGACGAAGTGGATGTTCCTGCTGATATGGTGGATGAAGCAAAAGAGTGGAGGGCAAGTCTTGTAGAAGCCGTTGCTGAATATGATGATAAGCTGATGGAAAAATTCTTCGACGATCCAGATAGCATCACGGAGGATGAAATGCATGAAGCTATTCGTAAAGCAACCATTGATCTGAGCATCGTGCCGATGATGTGCGGTTCTTCATTCAAGAATAAGGGAGTGCAAACTGCTTTGGATGCTGTTTGTCGTTACTTGCCCAGTCCAATGGATATTGAAGCAGTTGAAGGAACAAATCCTGATACGGGCGAAACAGAGAAACGCAGACCCGATGCTAAAGAACCTTTTGCGGCATTAGCATTTAAGATCATGACTGATCCCTTTGTTGGCCGTCTGGCTTTCTTTAGGGTCTATTCCGGTCATCTTGATGCAGGATCTTATGTGTTGAATGTAAGAAGCGGAAAGAAAGAGCGTATCAGCCGAATCATGAAGATGTTCGCTAATAAACAAAACCCGATCGATTTTATTGAAGCCGGTGATATTGGCGCTGCAGTTGGGTTTAAAGAAATAAAAACGGGTGATACGCTTTGTAATGAAGATCATCCTATTGTTTTGGAGAATATGTTCATTCCCGAGCCTGTTATATCTATCGCGGTTGAGCCAAAAACACAAGTTGATGTTGATAAAATGGGGTTGGCTATTTCAAAGTTAGTAGAAGAAGACCCAACACTGCGTGTAAAGACAGATGAAGAGACAGGCCAAACCATTCTTTCTGGAATGGGAGAACTGCATCTCGAGATTATTGTTGATCGTATGAAGAGGGAATTTAAAGTAGAAGTTAACCAGGGTGCGCCCCAGGTTGCTTATAAGGAGGCGTTCCAGGCTACGATCGAACATCGTGAGATATTAAAGAAACAGACGGGTGGTCGCGGTAAGTTTGCTGATATTGTTTTCAATCTCGGTCCCATTGACGCAGAGTGGAAAGCTGAGAACCCCGATAAACATTACCAGTTTGTAAATGATCTTTTCGGAGGATCAATACCCCGTGAATTTGTTCCGGCTATTCAAAAAGGATTTGAGCAGGCAATGACAACGGGTGTTTTGGCCAGTTATCCTGTCGACAATATGAAGATCCGTGTGTTTGATGGCAGCTTTCACCAGGTTGACTCTGATTCAATGTCGTTTGAGCTTTGTGCCAGGCAGGGTTTCCGCGAAGCAGCCAGGAAAGCAAAACCTGTTTTATTGGAGCCTATCATGAAAATAGAAGTGATAACCCCTGCTCAATATATGGGAGATGTGACCGGTGACCTTAACCGCCGCCGAGGTATGTTGGAAGGCATGGATAACCGTGCCGGCGCTGAAGTAATAAAGGCAAAAGTGCCATTAAGCGAAATGTTCGGATATGTGACCCAGCTTCGTTCTTTGAGCTCTGGACGCGCATCATCTACTATGGAATTCTCACATTATTCTCCCGCACCCAGTGGTATTGCTGAAGAAGTAATCGCGAAGGTGAAGGGAAAGGTGAATGCTTAAAAATTGAATTAATATCTTGATATACAAGCCCGGTCGAATGGCCGGGCTTTTCATTTAAGCCCACTTTGAGCGTTTAAGAGTTTCTTTTCGTTTGATTATTATCAATAGTTTAAATTATTTTTTCAAAACAAGTAAAACTACGATATGCGGCACCGTCTTTGCTGTTAACCGGCCGGAACACTCCGTTTTTAAAGTCTTTAATTCAGGCCGTTGCCGGCCATTTTATGAAAAACACAATGTCTAAGGTTAAGGGCTCATTCTTGGGTCCTTTTTCTTTTGCATGAACATCAAGACTCGTTATTTGTCTTTATTTCTTCAATTTGCCTGTAACTAATTGGCTTCCTTCATTAATTTGTAAATTGGCGTTGATAAATCCAATTTTACAATGAGATTCATTATTGCAATTCTGCTGGTTATTTTTTGCTGTGACCTACAAGCCCAAGACAAAACCCTTGTCAAAGGAATGACGATCACAAAAACCATGAAGATCAAAGCTGGAACTTACAAATTGGACGCTTCGGATAATCTCGAACGATCAATTATTACAATTGAAGGTGATAATATCATTGTTGACTTTAATAACATAACTCTCAAGGGCAGCAATTCAAAAAAGAATCCTGATGAATTCTTTGGAGTCGGTATCATTATACGTGATAGCAGAAATGTTATTATCAAAAACCTGAAAGCAAGAGGCTATAAAATTGCACTGACGGCAAGAAATGTCGAAAAACTTACTTTAGATAATTGTGATCTCAGTTATAACTATCGCCAGCATCTGAACAGCACTCAGGAAAAAGAAAATATATCCGATTGGATGAGTTATCACCATAACGAAAATCATGAATGGCTCCGATATGGAGCTGCTATCTACTTACGAAATTGTAATTCAGCCGTAATAACAAATTGTAAAGTTACAGGCGGGCAGAATGCTTTGATGATGACGGAATGTAACGACGGTAAGATATATAATAATGATTTTTCCTTTAACTCAGGTATCGGAATAGGAATGTACAGGTGTAATGCAAATGAAGTTACCTACAACAAGATCAATTTTAATGTCCGGGGATACAGTTATGGAGTCTACAACAGGGGCCAGGACAGCGCCGGGATTTTAGTGTATGAACAAAGCAACCACAATATTTTTTATAAAAACTCCGTGACGCATGGCGGTGATGGATTCTTTCTATGGGCAGGGCAATCCACTATGGATACAGGAGAGGGCGGTTGCAATGAAAACGTTTTATTAGAAAACGATTTCTCTTATGCGCCAACTAACGGAGTGGAAGTCACTTTCAGCCGAAATAGAATAACCAATAACAGGATTTATGAATGCGATCATGGGATCTGGGGTGGATACAGTTACGGATCTATGATTACTAGTAACAAATTCCGCGATAACAGGATCGCAATTGCCATCGAGCACGGGCAGCACAATGAGATTTCATTTAATGTTTTTTCAAAAGATGGTGAAGCAATAAGACTTTGGTCAAGAAAAGAACAGCCTGCGGATTGGGGTTATGCAAAATACAGGGACACCCGTAGTGCTGATTATACAATAGCAAAGAACAGCTTCAACCGTAATCCGGTCGTGATGAATATTAAAGGAACAGATAGCGTGAAGATTTTTGCGAACACTTATTTTGGACATGATGTTATTTTAAAAATGGATTCTACCGTTTCGAATATTGATAGCACTGATGGCGAACTGGTTGACACAACAATGGTTCTTCCTGAAGTCAAGAACCCAATTGATCCTTTTAAAGGAAATGGAAAACTTGCCGGAAGAAAAAATATCATGATCACCGAATGGGGACCTTATGATTTTCGCTATCCGATCATTTGGAACACTAATCCAATCGATACCGGCAATGTCATGAAATTTGATTTACTAGGACCAAATGGAAAGTGGAAGATTATCTCGCTGAAAGGGGTCTGTTGTCCATCAGATATTACAAAGACGTATGGCTTTCCCAATACCGTTCTTTTTAAAAAATTACTTGCGGATAAAACCGAAATTGAAATAGTGTTGGAATACACAGGCCCGTCATTTGTTGACCAGCTTGGTAATGTCAATCCCGCCAACAAGCCTTATCGGTTTAGTTTCAGAAAGTTTTTTCAGCCGATCAATTGGCAGGTGAATTGGTTCAGGCTGGATACCTCCTCATATAATCCAATAAAAACAGGCAGTTTGTTTGCTCCGAATGTACGGGTCAGGCCGGCCAAATCTGAAAAGGTAAATAAGCTCGATTATGCCTGGTGGGGTGGCGTTAAAACTGATGAAGGTCAGTTAACACAATTTATTACAAAGGCGGAAGGGGAAGCCGATTTTATAAAAGGCGATTACGAACTCAGTGTTACATGGGATGACGCCGTGCGGGTATATCTTGATGGCAAATTGATAATAGATGAATGGAACCCTTCTCTTTATACTTTTGATGAATCACCGATTAAAAAAGTGAAACTTGCTTTGGAAGGACATCATTACTTTATAGTTGAACATCTCGAACTGGGAGGCTTTGCAACATTAAGCCTGAAACTCAAGCCTATTGAGTAATTTGCCGTCAAATATGATTTCAAAAGCTGCTAAAAAATTCTTTCCCAAATCTTTGTCCATTTACTATCAGCCCCCTACCTTTGCACTCCCAAAAGAAAATTGGGATTTTTACACATGTCTCAGCGAATCAGGATCAAATTACAATCTTACGATCATAACCTGGTAGATAAGTCTGCCGAGAAGATCGTAAAAACAGTTCGCGGCACCGGCGCGGTGGTAACAGGACCCATTCCTTTGCCTACCCGCAGAAAAATATTTACCGTGTTGCGTTCGCCGCACGTGAATAAGAAGAGTCGTGAGCAATTCCAGTTAGCTACCCACAAGCGCTTGCTGGATATTTACACCTCTTCAAGTCGCACTGTTGATGCGTTGAGCAAACTGGATCTTCCAAGTGGTGTAGAAGTTGAGATCAAGGCATAGATGCCCATCCCAGCCTTCCGGAAGGGAAGGAGTTTGAGCAATAAAGCATAAGTAGTTCTTATAAATACAATCATCTATCTCTCAATTGGACGACCGTAAAATGTTGTTTGAAAAAAGAGCTCTGGAAATAAAAACGGTTCTGTAAGTCTTCCCTTTGGGAAGATTTAGATGGGCCTTACATAAAACAAGCCGTTCAGGGTTTGTTTACTGCCGGTACTTCCGAATAAAAGGAAAAGGTCGGTGGCAAACGGGGATTGAAGTCGCCCCGGTTCGTGTCTCACGAATCGGAGTGGTTGGTAAAGACACCAACCAGCGCTGTCCCAATAATCCTGCAGGCATAAATTGTAAAACAATGAAAGGTATTATTGGGAAAAAGATTGGAATGACGAGCATCTTCGATCCCTCGGGTAAACAAACAGCCTGCACGATCATAGAAGCGGGTCCCTGTGTGGTCACACAGGTAAAGACCAAAGAGTCCGATGGCTATAGTGCTCTCCAGCTTTCTTTCGGCGACAAAAACGATAAACACTCAAACCAGGCCGAAAAAAATCACTTCGCAAAAGCTTCCACTTCTCCCAAAAAGTTTTCTAAAGAATTCCGCGATTTCGCGATCGAAAAAAATATCGGTGAAACGATCACAGTTGACATTTTCGCCGAAGGCGATGATGTCCAGGTAGTGGGCACAACAAAAGGAAAAGGTTTCCAGGGCGTTGTTAAACGTCATGGGTTTCATGGTGTAGGCGGTCAGTCTCACGGTCAGCATGATCGCAGTCGTGCACCGGGTTCACTTGGTAACTCATCCGATGCAAGTCGTGTAATGAAAGGAATGAGAATGGGTGGCCGCACAGGTACCGATCGTGTAAAACTGAAAGGTCTGAAAGTGGTAAAGATTTTCCCTGAACAGAATTATATTCTTATCAGTGGTTCTGTACCTGGATATAATGGTTCAATAGTTTTAATTCAGAAATAATGTTGTAGGGATAAGGCGTGCCTTGTACCTATTAATTATAAAAAGAAACAAATGCAAATAGAGGTTCTAAACATAAAAGGAAAGAAAAGCGGCAGAACCGTTGATTTACCTGATGAGATATTTGGCGCTGAGCCTAACAACCACGTCGTTTATCTCGCAGTAAAACAATATCTCGCTGCACAGCGCCAGGGTACACACAAGGTAAAGACTCGTGCTGAAGTAAAAGGCGCCAGCCGGAAGTTGCATCGTCAGAAAGGAACTGGAGGAAGTCGTAAAGGAAATATTCGTAATCCTTTATATAAAGGTGGTGGTACTATTTTCGGGCCCAAGCCACATATGTATGATCTTAAGTTGAACCGAAAAGAAAAAGACCTCGCGAAGATCTCTGCATTATCTCATAAGGCTAAAGAAAATGCGATCGTGGTGGTGGAAGATATTAAGCTCGATGCACCAAAAACAAAAACGTTCATGGACATCCTGGGAAGCCTGAAGGTGGGAGAGAAGAAAGTAATGTTTGTATCGCCTGAATATAATGATACACTTGACATGTCAATGCGCAATGTGCCTACCGTTTTAGGAGTATTGCTAAGTGACATTAACACATACGATATTGTTAATTCAGACGTGTTGGTGTTGACAGAAAGCGCAGCCAAAGATCTTCGAACAGGAAGAAGCTGAAGCGTAATTAAAAAAATTAAAAGAAATGAAACTTTCTGAAGTATTGTTAAAACCGGTGTTGACTGAGAAGGCAAATGCTCAACAGGATAAATTGCGCCGCTATGCTTTTAAAGTTGCTAAAAAAGCGAACAAACTGGAGATCAAAAAGGCTGTTGAAAGCTTTTATGGTGTCAGCGTTACAAACGTGAATACATCTGTATCACCGGGAAAAAATAAATCGAGGTTCACTAAAGCCGGAGTAATATCAGGGCGCAAGCCTTCTTACAAAAAAGCTTATGTGACTGTAGCAGAGGGCGACACAATTGATCTGTATTCGAATATATAATTGGAGATCGATGATCGAGGCTTGCTGATTTTAAGCAACCGGGATCGGAATCTAAAATCTAAATTGATCATGGCATTAAAAAAATTCAAACCAGTAACAGCAGGAACCCGTTGGAGGATTGGTAATGCATATGCAGAGGTTACCACTAACGTACCTGAAAAAAGCCTGGTGGAAACCAAAGGCAGAACAGGTGGTCGTAATTCTTCAGGTCACCTGACCATGCGTTACAGGGGCGGCGGTCATAAGAAGAAATATCGAATCGTTGATTTTAAAAGGAACAAAAAAGACGCTGCTGCGAAAGTATTAACTATTGAATACGATCCAAACCGCACGGCATTTATTGCCTTGGTAGAATATGGTGATGGAGAAAGGAGATACATTCTTGCTCCGCAGGGTTTGCAGGTTGGCGCTACTGTAGAAAGCGGTGACAATGTAGCTCCTGAAATTGGAAATGCATTACAGTTGAAGCACATGCCACTCGGTACTAACGTACATAATATTGAAATGCAGCCGGGACAAGGTGGTAAATTGGCGCGCAGCGCAGGCTCTTCTGCTCAATTGACCAATAAGGAAGATAGATATGCTGTTTTAAAAATGCCTTCAGGTGAGTTGAGAAAAATACTGATCAATTGTTATGCAACGGTTGGTGTCGTTAGTAATAGCGATCATAGTTTGCAGAGTATGGGTAAAGCGGGTCGTAACAGGTGGAAAGGTATCAAGCCAAGAAACCGCGGTGTGGCTATGAACCCTGTCGATCACCCGATGGGTGGTGGTGAAGGTAAGGCGTCAGGTGGTCAGCCAAGAAGCAGGAACGGACAATATTCAAGAGGTTTGAAAACAAGAACAAGAGGAAAAGGAAGTGACAAACTGATCATTCAGCGTAAGAGTGGAATTAAACTTTCAACGCAGAGTTAATTAAATAAATTAAATCATTTCGCAGGACATCATTGCGGGTAAAACTAAGCGATGTCATTGCGAGTAAAGCGAAGCAAAACATGGCTCGTTCGATTAAAAAAGGTCCTTATGTAGCTTTTCATCTTGAAAAGAAGATATTGGCTATCAATGAAGGCAAAAATAAAAAGAGTGTTATCAAAACATGGAGCCGTCGTTCTACGATCACTCCCGATTTTGTTGGACATACCCTGGCAGTACACAATGGCAACAAGTTCATTCCTGTGTATGTCACGGAGTTTATGGTCGGACATAAGTTGGGTGAGTTTGCACCGACACGTCAGTTCAAAGGACACTCTAGTAAGAAAATAGAATCAGCATAATTTATAATGTTGCCAGTTACCGGTGTCCGGTAACCGGTAACCAGAAACAATAAACATGGAAGCAGTAGCAAAATTGAGAAATTATCCCACATCGCCCCGCAAGATGCGTTTGCTGGCTGATCTTATTCGCGGTCAGAAGGTGGAATACGTGCTGGCCGAATTGGAACATAATCCCAAGCATCCGGCAGTGCCATTACGCAAGCTGGTGTTAAGCGCCATTGATAATTGGAAACAAAAGAATGAAGGTGGTGATGAAACGCAGCTTGTGGTAAAAACAATTTTTGTGGATGGAGCAAGGACACTGAAACGTATGCGTCCTGCACCACAAGGTCGTGGTTACCGTGTTCGCAAACGCAGCAACCATGTAACAGTGATAGTTGACACAAAAGAAACTAAAAACTAAAAGTAATAACGAATTAACCAATAAACATGGGTCAAAAAGCAAATCCGATCGGTAACAGGTTAGGCATCATCCGTGGATGGGAATCTAACTGGTACGGCAGCAAAAAAGATTATGCCGGGAAACTGATCGAGGATCAGAAGATCAGAACTTACCTGAATGCACGTATCAATAAGGGCGGCATCTCAAAGATCGTTATTGAGAGAACGCTTGGTAAACTGATCATTACGATCCATACTTCGAAACCTGGTATCATTATCGGTAAAGGCGGTGGCGAAGTAGATCGTATAAAAGAAGAGTTGAAGAAACTGACAGGTAAAGAAGATGTGCAGATCAATATACTTGAGATACGTCGTCCGGAACTGGATGCAATGATAGTTGCTGATACTATTGCCCGCCAGATCGAGAATCGTATCAACTATAAAAGAGCGATCAAAATGTCAATTGCTTCTGCATTGCGTATGGGTGCTGAAGGTATAAAGGTTAAAGTGGCTGGTCGTTTAGGCGGTGCTGAAATTGCACGTACGGAAGAGATAAAACAAGGACGTGTTCCGCTGCATACATTCCGTATGGATATTGATTATGCCAATGTGTTTGCATTAACAGTATATGGTAAAATTGGTATTAAAGTATGGATATGTAAAGGAGAGGTATTGGCGAAGAGAGACCTCAATCCAAACTTCATCGGTGGCAAGAACGAAGTAGGTGACAGAAGGGAAAGAAGAGATGATCATCATGGAGATCGTCGTGACCGTCGCGATGACAGAAGAGGTGGCGGCGGAAGAGGAGGTGGCGATAGAAGAGGTGGCGGTGGAAGAAGAAATTAATTGAGAAATTTTCAAATTAATAAAGATGTTACAACCGAAAAGAACGAAGCACAGGAAGATGCAGAAGGGGCGCATGAAAGGCAATGCGAAAAGAGGGACAACTATAGCCTTTGGTTCGTATGGTCTGAAAGCTTTGGATCAGCATTGGATCACTGACCGCCAGATAGAAGCTGCCCGCCAGGCATTGACCCGTGAGATGAAGCGTGAAGGTAATGTGTGGATACGCATTTTTCCGGATAAGCCGATCACACGCAAACCCGCCGAAGTGAGAATGGGTAAGGGAAAAGGAAACCTTGAGTTTTGGGCGGCAGTAGTAAGACCGGGACGTATTTTATTTGAAGTAGATGGTGTAGATGAAAAAACTGCCCGCGCATCATTATCGCTGGCAGCCGGTAAGCTGCCTATCAAAACAAAATTTATTAAAAGAAGAGATTTAGAAACAGCATAGATTGGAAATGGTACAATGGGAGAATTGATAAATCCAATTTCTCAATTGCAAATTCCGAAATTTCAAAATACTAAAAGATGTCAAAGAAAGCAGATTTTGTAAAAAGCATTCACGGGATGAATGAGCAGGACCTTATGGCTCGCCTGGAAGAAGACAAACAGCGTTTGAAAAAACTGAAGTTTGCTCATGCTATTTCCCCTTTAGAAAATCCAATGACCATTCGTGGATTGCGTAAGGATATTGCACGTTTGCAAACTGAATTGAAGTTAAAGCAACAGCAAGCATAATAAAGTAAATAAAATGGAAGCAAGAAATTTAAGAAAAACAAGAATAGGTGTGGTGACAAGCAACAAGATGGCTAAGACCATCACTGTTGCTATCGAAAGAAAAGTAAAGCACCCTATCTATGGTAAGTTCTTAAAGAAAACGACCAGGCTGCATGCACATGATGATAAGAATGAGTGCAGCATTGGTGATCTCGTTAAGATCATGGAAACCCGTCCGCTGAGCAAGACAAAGCGTTGGAGACTGGTGGAAGTAGTGGAAAAGTGAAATAAGTATTAAGATACTGAGTCATTTGCAGTATATAGATAATAACGAATTGTTGGAACATCTCAGTACTAGATACTGAGTACTTAAAACAAAAAAAGATGATTCAGCAAGAAAGCCGTTTAAATGTTGCGGATAACAGTGGAGCCAAAGAGGTGCTTTGTATCCGTGTACTCGGCAACAGCGGACAGCGTTATGCAAGGATCGGGGATAAGATCGTAGTGACGGTAAAGGATGCATTGCCACAAGGAGGAATTAAGAAAGGAACAGTTGCCAAAGCGGTTATAGTTCGTACCACCAATAAACTGCGTCGTAAGGATGGATCGTATATCCGTTTTGATGACAATGCAGTCGTGTTATTGACACAGGCAGATGAGCCAAGAGGGACACGCATTTTCGGACCGGTAGCAAGAGAATTCGTGATAAAGGATATATGAAAATTATTTCGCTGGCCCCGGAAGTCCTGTAGAGACAACGCATGCGTTGTCTCACTGGTAACAAAAAAATAAAATCATCCGCATAAGCGGATAAAGAATTAGAAAAATGAAAGCAAGATTCAAACCAAAGTTTAACATCAGGAAAGGAGATAGCGTAGTAGTTATCGCCGGTGATGATAAGGCGCTGGATAAGCCACGCACAGTAAAACGTGTATTGGTCGATGAAGGAAAAGTGGTAGTGGAAGGCGTCAACATTATTACAAAGCATACGAAACCTTCTGCGCAAAATACAAAAGGTGGGATCGTCAAAAGAGAAGCACCAATACATATCAGTAATGTGATGCTTTGGGACGCTGCTCAAAAAACAGGAGCTAGGGTGACCCGTGTGAGAAAAGATGGTAAAACGGAAAGAGTTTTTAAAGTAAAAAAAGAAGCTGAAGGAGGTAAAAAATAATGGCAACAAAAACTTATTCTCCCAGACTGGCAGACAAGTACAAAAAAGAAGTTGTACCTGCTCTGGTAAAAAAGTTTGGTTACAAATGCGGTAATGCAAGCTCCAAAATTGGAAAAGATTTGTCTGAACCGTGGTGTCAATGGCGCCGTAACTGATAAGAAACTAGTTGATATAGCATTGGAAGAAATGACGATCATAAGCGGTCAGAAAGCAGTGGCGACAATGTCAAAAAAAGATATTTCAAACTTTAAACTGCGTAAGAACATGCCTATTGGCGCCCGGGTTACACTTGCGTGGCGATAAAATGTATGAGTTTCTTGATCGGTTGATCGCTGTGGCGTTGCCCCGTGTCCGTGACTTCAGAGGAGTGAATGAAAAATCATTTGATGGCCGTGGTAATTATACAATGGGTGTGACCGAGCAGATCATTTTCCCTGAAATTGATATTGACAAAGTGAATAAGATCACCGGCTTTGATATCACTTTTGTAACGACGGCCAGCACAGATGAAGAAGCATATGAGTTATTGAAAGAACTGGGAATGCCTTTTAAAAATGCAGCAAAAAGTAATTAAGAACTATAACAATAAAAATTGAAACAATAATAAACTATGGCAAAAACATCAGTAAAAGCCAGGCAGAGGAAAAGAGAGAAAATGGTTGCCCAGTTTGCCGCCAAACGGGAAGAATTGAAAAAAGCCGGCGATTGGAAAGCTTTGGATGAACTGCCAAAGAATTCTTCGAGAGTTCGTTTAAAGAACCGTTGCCAGATGACGGGACGTCCGAGAGGTTATGTACGTTATTTCGGTATTTCCAGAATGCGCTGAGAGATATGGCTATTGAATGGCAAAATACCGGGGTTGAAAAAAGCAAGCTGGTAAATGGTGAGTTATGAGTATTCCTCACCACTGACCGCTCACAATTGACAAAACAAAATATAAAACTGATTTAATTAAAATAAAATGGTAACAGATCCTATAGCAGATTTCCTGACAAGAATCCGTAATGCGCAGATGGCAGGTCATCGTATAGTTGATATTCCTGCTTCTAATCTGAAAAAACGCATGACCGAGATATTGTACAACCAGGGTTATATCCTGAAATATAAATTTGAGGATGATAACAAACAAGGCGTTATCAAGATAGCCTTGAAGTATGATCCGTCAATCAAAGCAACCTGCTATTCAGAGTATGGAAAGGATAAGCCGCCCGGGTTTGCGTCAGTATGCAAAACCTGCTGAATTTCGTCGTGTAAAAAATGGTTTGGGTGTGGCTATACTGTCAACATCAAAAGGCGTGATGACAGATAAAGAAGCAAAGGTCCAGAATGTGGGTGGTGAAGTTCTTTGCTATGTATATTAATCACATTGCTGATTGACAATTTGCGATTCAGATTATTAGTCTCTCAAATCTAGATAAACCTGATCAGATCAAAAAGTAAATCTAAAATCTAAAATCTAAAATCTAAATTAATATGTCTCGTATAGGAAAAAAACCGGTCACTGTTCCAGAAGGAGTTACGATTACTGTGAGTAAAGATAACGTATTACTGTGAAAGGACCGAAAGGAGAATTGAAGCAGCCTATTGACCGTGATATTAAAGTGGAAGTAAAAGAGGATGAAGTAAATTTTACTCGTCCTACTGACCAGATACGTCATCGTGCATTGCATGGTTTATACCGTTCTATTGATCTCTAATATGGTAAAAGGGGTGACAGAAGGATATACAAAAAAACTGGAATTGATCGGTGTAGGTTTTAAAGCGGCCAACCAGGGTAATGTGCTGGATCTTACCTTAGGTTATTCTCACAATATCATTTTTGAAATACCGAAAGAACTAAAAGTAGTTACAGCCCAGGAAAAAGGTCAGAACCCAACGATCACTTTAGAAGGAATCGATAAGCAATTGATCGGCCAGGTGGCTGCAAAATTGCGCGGACTGCGTAAGCCTGAACCGTATAAAGGAAAAGGTGTTCGTTATGTTGGTGAAATGGTTCGTAAGAAAGCTGGTAAGGCAGCAGGTAAATAACGTGAAATGGCTTAATGGTGCAATGGCTCAATATTCTCCTGCGATAAACAGAATTGAGACTTGGCAGCATCAAGGTAACAAATAGAAGAATATGAATCCAAAGGTTAAATCACTAAGAAGACAAAATATCCGCTACCGCATTCGCAGAAAGATCGGTGGAGGGCACAGCGCAGAAACCACGTTTATCTGTTTTCAGAAGTAATACAGATATATATGTGCAGTTAATCGATGATACAAATGGCAAACATTGGCAGCAGCTTCTTCAAAAGATAAAGATATTAAAGCGCAGAAAGGTAATAAAGTTGAAAAGAGTAAAATGGTAGGTGCTGCCATTGCAAGAAAAGCAACAGAGTTAGGGATTCAAAGATGTAACCTTTGACCGTGGTGGTTACCTTTATCACGGCCGTGTAAAATCAGTAGCAGATGGTGCAAGAGAAGGGGGATTGAAATTTTAAATGCAGGCTACAGGATTTGGATTTAATCTAAACTTTTAGCTTAATAAAGTAATCAATCAAAATCTAAATGCAAAAAGATATAAATGTCAAAGTATAACGTAAACAAAGTAAAAGCCAGGTGACCTGGAACTTGAAAGACAAAGTAGTTGTCCATCAACCGTGTTGTAAAAACAACAAAGGGTGGCCGTGCTTTTAGTTTTTCTGCACTGGTTGTTGTTGGCAATGAGAATGGTGTGGTAGGACATGGCTTGGGAAAAGCCAAAGAAGTGCAGGAAGCCATTACGAAAGGAATTGAAGATGCAAAAAAGAACCTCATAAAAGTTCCGGTAATGAAAGGAACTATTCCGCATGATCAATGGGCTAAAGAAGGTGCTGCAAAAGTATTGATCAAACCTGCCGCTCATGGTACTGGTGTGATTGCCGGAGGCAGCATGCGTGCTGTTTTGGAAATGCAGGTGTAACAGATGTATTGGCTAAATCCTTGGGTTCTGCTAATCCGCATAATGTGGTAAAAGCAACTTTTAAAGCGTTGGCTTTATTGCGTGAGCCGATCATGTTGCCAAAACCCGTTCACTTGGTTTGAAGAAAGTATTTAACGGATAAAAGCTAAGCGTTGAAAGTAAAGTTGCAATTAACGTCAACAATTATCCAATAACAATTAACAAGGCAAAATGAAAAAGATAAAAATAACATTGGTAAAAAGCCCGATAGACAGACCTGAGCGTCAGAAACTGACACTGCAGGCATTGGGTCTGAATAAGACAAATTCTACAAAAGAAGTAGAAGCTACTCCGCAGATATTAGGAATGGTAAGAAAAGTGAATCACCTGGTATCAAAGTAGAAGAAGTAAAAGTTAGTATTAAGGACTTTTAACTATTATCATATTTAATAAATAAGCGAGCCCCGTGATAATAACAGCTTTCGGGGCGTTAAGTAAAAAATAAAAGCAAAAATGAAACTACACGAATTAAGACCTGCAAAAGGCGCAACACACAAAGTACAAAAGAATTGGCCGTGGTGATGGTTCCGGACATGGTGGAACATCTACAAAAGGTACAAAAGGTGGACAAAGCCGTGCCGGTTATAAAAGGAAAATGGCTCATGAAGGTGGACAGATGCCTATTCAGCGTCGTATCCCAAAACGCGGATTTAACAATATTCACCGTGTAGAATACAAAGTTTTTAACCTTGGACAGATGGAACAACTGGCTGAAAAATATGATTTCAAAGAATTTACTCTTGAAAATCTTTATATCAACGGACTGATCGGCCAGAATGATAAAGTGAAGATATTGGGTAATGGCGAATTGAAAAGCAAATTCACTTTTAAAGTGAATGCGGTAAGTGAAAAGGCAAAAGCTGCTATAGAAGCGGCCGGCGGAACAGTTGAAATAGTAAAGTAAATTTCGCTAAATTGCACAGGCGCATTACTATGCGTCTTATTACTGGTGCATGTTTTAAGGGCATTTAAATCTTTTTAACTCCGTGAAGAAATTAATTCAGACACTAAAAAATATCTGGAGCATCGAAGAGCTGAGAGGTAAGATTCTTTTCACTTTGATGCTTGTAGCGATTTATCGTGTTGGCTCACATATTGTATTGCCAGGTATCGATCCATCAAAACTGGAGGCTGGAAGCCAGGTCAGTACTGGTATTCTTGGCTTGATCGATGCTTTTGCCGGTGGTGCATTTAATGCGGCTTCCATTTTTGCATTAGGTATCATGCCTTATATCTCTGCTTCAATTTTTATGCAGTTGATGACGGTATTGGTTCCTAGGTTTCAGAAAATGCAGAAAGAAGGAGATAGCGGCCGAAAGAAGATCAATCAAATGACACGCTATCTCACCGTAGGTGTTACCATTCTCCAGGCATCAGCTTATGTTAGCTATCTTAAACAGACATCGGGTTCGGCAATTTTGCCGGGTTATACGGTACTTATTTCTGGCTTTCAACGATTATTGTACTTACAGCAGGTACATTATTTGTGATGTGGATGGGTGAAAAGATCACTGATAAAGGGCTGGGAAACGGTACATCACTTATCATCATGATCGGGATCCTTGCCCGGTTGCCACAGGCATTTACCCAGGAACTTGCTGCCAAATCAAATCCTGCGGGACATATACTTATTTTTATTGTTGAAATTATTATACTGATTGCGATTATCATGGGTTGCATCTTGTTGATCCAAGGTGTAAGAAAGGTCCCGGTGAATTATGCAAAACAGATCGTCGGCAACCGCCAGTTTGGTGGTGCCAGGCAATTTTTGCCTCTAAAGGTGAATAGTGCCGGTGTAATGCCAATCATCTTTGCACAGGCCATTATGTTTTTACCGACGCTTATTACTCTTGGCAGCGGACAAAATAGTATATCCCAGATGTTCACTGACCATAAGAATATCGTGGTACATGCTTATCTATTCTGTGGTAGTGATCGGGTTTACATTTCTGTATACCGCTTTAATATTTAATCCAAAGCAAATAGCCGAAAACCTGAAGCAGAACAACGGATTTATTCCTGGTGTAAAGCCCGGACAGCCTACCGCCGATTATATAGGAAATATTATGGATAAGATCACATTTCCCGGTGCAATACTGCTGGCGTTCGTGGGTATTCTGCCCGGCATTGCTAACAGACTTGGTGTGACACAGGGTTTCTCTACTTTCTTTGGAGGTACTTCATTGCTGATCATGGTTGGTGTTATCCTTGATACATTGCAGCAGATCGAAACTCAATTGCTGATGCGTCAATATGATGGATTGATGAAGAGTGGCCGAATACAAGGAAGGGCGACCACGTCTGCCGTTCAATATTAATATAGTCAAAAAAATCATATAGTGAAACCTGGTAAGTTTTCTTACCGGGTTTTATTTTGGATTGATTCCTGCAAAGCAGCGATAGATAAATGCTTTGTAGTTTTGGGTTTCACCAATGAATTGAATTAATTAAATTTGCAGATTAATCTATGATGATAGTAAAAACAAATGAACAGGTTGAAATAATGCGGCAGAGCGCTTTGCTTGTCAGCAAGACGCTTAGCGAAATGGCAAAGATTCTAAAACCAGGTTTAACCACTCTTGCTATTGATAAACTGATAGGTCAATATGTACGTGATCATAAAGGCTTTCCTTCTTTCCTGGGATACAGGGGTTACCCATTTAATTCATGTATTTCTGTAAACGATGTAGTAGTGCACGGTTTCCCGAATAAAAATGAATTAAAGGAGGGGGACATACTTTCGATTGATATTGGTGTTATATTAAACGATTGGCATGGCGATCATGCTTATACTTTTGCAATTGGTGCGCCGGCGGAAGAAGTAAAACAACTGATAAAGGTGACCAAAGAATCATTATATAAGGGGATTGAAAAAGCAATTGCAGGAAACCGGGTTGGTGATATTTCTTTTGCAATACAGGAGCATACCGAGAAGAAACATGGTTATGGGGTCGTAAGAGAATTGGTGGGACATGGTTTGGGAAGAAGCCTGCATGAAGATCCACAGGTGCCTAATTATGGCAAGCGAGGGAGTGGTGCTAAATTGAAAGAAGGATTGGTATTAGCTATTGAGCCAATGATCAATCTTGGAAAAAAAGATGTTTTTACTGAAGAAGATGGCTGGACAGTGAGAACAAAAGATGGTAAACCTTCTGTGCATTTTGAACATGATGTTTGCATACGAAAAACAAAGGCGGATATTCTTTCTGATTATAAGCTCATTGAAAGAGAAGAAGAAAAGAACTCCAATCTTTACACCGCGTCAAAGCTTAAAGAAGCCTATACATAACTTCAATTCTCGCATCCTTCCAGATTTCCTGTGGGCTAATGTACGTGTCATTGCGCCGAAATATCACACCCGCTTTTGAAAATGCATCTCTGACAAGCTCTGAGCAGATATAGTTCTTGTTTTTTTCTCTTTTACCAATTTTGAAAAGTATGCGAAACATAATTCGGATGATCTCCCGGTTATCATATGGCCTCGTTAATTCGTCAAGTCCAAAACTGATCGCGTTATTCAGCCTGACCCGCTCTAATTCGAAGTTCAGCCTGCCAATTACGACCTGCCCCCTGTAGGGCTTTTTAGTTCCCTTGTAATCTCTAAGATATTTTGATAAAGGAATCAGCCTTATGCCTATTTTAGGCTCTGCTTCCAATACCATCACTCTTTGCAATTCTGCATCTTTATAGACAATGGCGACGTGGCTCCAGACACTCTTAGTAAGTTTTTGAATGATGCCTGAGAAAGTATAGCTTCCGGAACTGAAAAATATATGTCCTGTCATTAGCTGATCGCGAATATCAGCGTATTTTATAACGGGCAATTTCTTGAGTTCTTTTTTTGTGATTGGTTGTGCCATGAATTTGAAATTGGTGGAAAGGAGATATCGCTTATGGTTTCATTCGTATCTTTCAAGATATAACAATAGAATGATATGAAGAATATTTTGATCGCCTTATGTTTCTTGCTTTCCTGGTTTTCAGGTTACACACAGACTGCAGATATTTTTAAAATAAGAGATTACCGGGCCAATCATGAGCAAGATATTTTAAGTGAGTTTATTTCCTTTCTTTCTATTCCCAATGTCGCCACAGATACATTAAATATTCAAAAGAATGCTGCATTCATAATGGGCATGATGAAAGATCGCGGCATTCAGCAGGTGCAACTTTTACCAGCGATAACTGCCGGTGCGCCGCCGGCTGTATATGGTGAAGTCCTGTCACCTGGCTCAAAACTAACGTTGATTTTTTATGGGCACTATGACGGACAGCCGGTAAACCCGACGCAATGGGCTAATGGTTTAGAACCATTTCAACCAAAGCTGGCGGATGGGGTGATAGGGCAAGGCGGAATGATCATTCCATTTTCTTCTGAAAAAAGTGCTTATAATTCTGAATGGAGAATTTATGCCCGTGGTGCATCAGATGATAAAGCAGGAATCATAGCCATACTCAATGCTTATAATTCCATTGTAAAAAGCGGTCTGAAGCCGACGTGTAATCTCAAATTCTTTTTTGAGGGCGAAGAAGAAGCGGGTTCGCCTCATCTGAATGAATTACTGGAAAAGTATCGTTCATTACTTCAATCAGATCTTTGGATCATTTGTGATGGCCCCGTACATCAATCGGGAAAAAGGCAAGTAGTGTTTGGTGTTCGCGGTGATGCACATCTTGATCTGACAGTTTATGCATCTAAACGGCCATTGCATAGCGGACATTATGGAAACTGGGCGCCTAACCCGGCAATGATGCTGGCTAAGTTACTTGCTTCTATGAAAGATGACAATGGAAAAGTAACAGTCAGGGGTTTTTATGATGATGTAACTGCTCTTTCGGCGGCCGAAATAAAAGCATTGCGGGAAATGCCTCCTGTAGATGAGCAAATGAAAAAAGAGTTAGGCATACTTCTCATAGACTATCGCGGAAAATCCCTGGCAGAAGCCATCAATCTTCCTTCCCTGAATATTAATGGTATGCAGAGTGCCAATGTAGGAAAGATGGCCAGCAACATTATACCCGCTACTGCAACTGCTGTGCTTGATTTACGCGTGGTGCCGGGCAATGATTGGAAAAAACAACAACAGAAAGTAATAGATCACATCCGCACTCAAGGGTATTATGTAACAGACCAAGAGCCCACGGATGACGAGCGGGTGAAGCATAGCAAAATAATAAAAGTCATTCCAGGCATGGATGGTTATAATGCGCAACGGACTTCCATGGATCTTCCGATCGCCAAAAATGTGATCAATGCCGTTAAAAGCACGACAAATGACCAGGTAGTTCTTGTGCCTACCATGGGCGGCAGCCTTCCCTTATTTTTAATAGAAAAATATTTGGATGCAAAAACTATTACCGTGCCTATAGCTAATCATGATAATAATCAGCATGCAGAGAACGAAAATATAAGATTGCAAAATCTTTGGAATGGGATTGAAACAATGGCTGCGTTAATGATGATGAAATGACAACGAATGTCTAAGCAACTTATAGTAATTGGTGGAGGCGCGGCTGGTTTTTTCTGTGCAATAAATGCAGCAAGACTGAATCCACAGTTACATATAACTATTCTTGAAAAAACTAATAAACTTCTGTCAAAAGTAAAAGTAAGTGGAGGCGGCCGTTGCAATGTGACAAATGCCTGCTTTGATATAGCAGAGATGAGCAAACAATATCCACGTGGAAGCAATTTTGTAAAGAAAACTTTTCATCAATTCTTTACCGCAGATACCATCCAATGGTTTGAAGAAAGGGGAGTGAAACTGAAAACAGAAAGTGATGGCAGAATGTTTCCGGTTACTGACTCATCACAAACTATTGTTGACTGCCTGATGAAAGAAGCTAATCGCTATGGAATTGAGATAAGAATGAGATCGGATGTCAGAAGCCTGAAGTCAGAAGGTGGACGATTCCGAATCATGCTAACAGATTCCCGGCACCTGGAAGCTGATTTTGTTTGCATTGCCTGTGGTGGATATCCTAAATCTTCCATGTTCGATTGGCTTCGTGAATTGGGACATTCGATCGAAGAGCCGGTTCCTTCTTTATTTACATTTAATATTCCGGGAAATTCTATCACAAAACTGATGGGAGTAAGCATTGAAAGAGCGAAGGTCAAAGTTTTAAATTCAAAACAGAGCCAGGAAGGTCCATTGTTGATCACTCACTGGGGGCTTAGTGGACCGGCAATACTTCGTTTGAGTGCATGGGGAGCAGGAGAATTAGCAAAAAGCAACTGGCAATTTGCAATAGTTGTTAATTGGATACCGGATCATAATGAGCAAAGTTTGCAAAAGAAATTCCGTGAATTAAGATTTGAAAACGCATCAATAAAGATTTTTAATAAGAACCCTTTTGGTTTGCCCCAACGATTGTGGGAATTTTTATTGAATCAATCGGGTATCAGAAGTGAAACGCGGTGGGCTGATCTTCCACTAAAAGAACTGAACAGGCTTGTTCAAAATTTATGTGCCGGTGAATTTGCTGTAAAAGGCAAAACAACATATAAAGAAGAGTTTGTTACAGCGGGGGGCATTAAACTTTCAGAAGTGGACGCCAATACAATGATGAGCAAAAAGATTCAGCGTCTCTATTTTGCCGGCGAAATATTGGATGTAGACGGTATTACGGGCGGTTTCAATTTTCAACACGCATGGACCAGTGGTTTTATAGCTGGTAAAAGCATCGCGGAAAGTATATAGATTTATCTATCTAACTGGGGCTTTAATTGAACGTAAGACCAGGCAGTGAAAGGAAGAAAAAATAAGACCGCTAATGCGTACCAGGATTTAATAGAAATGAAAAGCAGTACTGATATAAGCAGAAGGTAAAGTGGATAACTGAATAGAAGGATCGCTGTTACAATTGAGTCATAATGATCATTGTTAAAAGTTTTTTTCCAGGTAAAATGCCTGGCAGGCAGATAAAGCGGTGCATGGACCAGCCAGCCAATTGCTGCAGGAATAGCCAGGATAGTTTTCTTAAATAGAGAAGGTCTTAATTCCAGTAATTTTTTCTGTTGCTGTTTATCTTTTACCGGGATTTCAAAAACGAGCTGCTCCAGTTGTAGTCTCAAAATTTTATTGAATGACTGATGACGCAGTCCTTCTGTTTCCTCGAGGTTTATGACTTCTTTGTTGATAGTTTCACCAAAGTTGATAAATATGTTTTTTCCGAAGCGACGGAACGAACTATAATTAATGCCCACCGGTAACACTTTTAATGGTATATTTTTTTGCCATGAGCTGATGGCCAACCTGGCGGTTCCTTTTTTCAGGGGACGAAGATGCCATTCGTTGATACATTTACCTTCGCTGAATATCATTATCACTTCACTCTTTTTGAAAAGCTCAATACATGCATCAAAGGTTTTATAATTTTCCGACAGGTTTTCTGGTCCCTCACTGGTTCGATAAAGTGGTAGAATTTTCATAGCGGCAAGAATGCGCCTGGTAAATTTGTTTTTAAACACATCTCCTCTTGCCAATGACCAAACAGGTTGATCAAATATCGTATCTATTACAACAGAATCTAAAAAGGAATTTGGGTGATTGCTGGCAATAAGTAATGGCCCTTTTAGTTTTAAAAAATCGGGTTTGTTTATGATCACTTTCCGGCAAAAAATAGTCATCGCAACACGTACAACGACTTTAAGCAGGCTATAAAGCAACTAAATTAATTTTGGTGAATATATGAAGGAAATGCCAGATGATCAGCGAACAGAACCCTGAAAGGAGCGTCGCAAGGGACGCTCAATCAAGGCGTTGTAGTTGATATCAAAATCAAAAATCAACCCCTTTCCGACTCTTCATTAAGAGCCAAAAGCCCTATCTTTGCAACCCCGATTTAAAACCTTCGGGATTATTAATCATGTTTGAAAATTTAATTAAAAAACACTTAAACGCTGATGTACAGGAGTCTGCTTCTGAGAACCCAGAAGCAACTACAGCGACAACAAATGAACCGGTGCAACCTCAGCCTGAAGAAAAGGCGAGCGCCCATGATGATTTCGACTGGAGCGTGGACAAACGCAATGTTACATCTTACAACAAAGATGAAAAAGAAAAGTACGACAAGGTGTATGACAACACTTTTATCCAATTGAATGACGGTGAACTGATGAAAGGTACTGTTGTTGGTGTGACCAAAACAGATGTCGTTCTAAACATCGGATTTAAAAGCGATGGTTTGATCTCTCTTAATGAATTCCGCGATTTGCCCGGACTCAAAGTAGGTGATGAAGTGGAAGTAATGATCGTAGAAAAAGAGGATAGGGAAGGTCATCTGAACCTGAGCCGTCGCCAGGCCCGCATTACCCGCGCCTGGGAAAAAATTGTAGAAGTTCATAAGACCGGCGAGGTAATCACAGGTATTGTTACAAGTAAAACTAAAGGTGGTTTGATCGTTGATGTTTTCGGCATGGAAACATTTTTGCCCGGATCACAGATCGATGTGAAACCGGTAACTGATTACGATCAGTTTGTTGGCAAAACCATGGAATTTAAAGTGGTTAAGATCAATGAAGCCATCAAGAATGCCGTGGTATCTCATAAGGCGCTTATCGAAAGTGACATTGAAGCACAGCGTGCTGAGATCATGAGTAAACTTGAAAAAGGCCAGGTGCTTGAAGGAACAGTTAAGAATATAACGGACTTCGGTGCATTTATGGATCTTGGTGGACTTGACGGGTTGCTTTACATCACTGATATTTCATGGGGACGCATATCTCATCCGAGCGAGGTGTTGAAGATGGATCAGAAGATCAACGTGGTGGTGCTTGATTTTGATGATGAGAAAAAGCGTATCAGCCTCGGTCTAAAACAACTTACTCCGCATCCATGGGATGTTCTCCCTGAAAATATTGCGGAAGGCAATATTGTAAAAGGCAAAGTGGTAAACATTGAAGACTATGGTGCATTCCTCGAAATTATGCCTGGGGTTGAAGGTCTCGTCCACGTAAGTGAGATTACATGGGCCAACACACCGATCAACGCCAAGGAATTTTTTAAACTTGGTGATGAGCATGAAGCGAAGATCGTTACGCTGGATAAAGCAAGTCGCAAGATGAGTTTATCCATCAAGCAGCTTTCACCTGATCCATGGAATGATATCGAGGTAAAATTTGCAGAAGGCAGTCGTCATACAGGCTTAGTAAAGAATATCACTAACTATGGCGTCTTTGTTGAATTGGCTCCGGGTATTGGTGGTATGATCCACATCAGCGATCTGAGCTGGTTAAAACGATTCAATCATCCAAGCGAATACACGAAGGTTGGTTCCAATATTGACGTGGTGATAATGGGTATTGATAAAGACAACCGCAAACTGCAGCTTGGCCATAAACAACTCGAGGAAGATCCATGGAATACTTTGCAGGATACATTCGCTATCGGTAGTATTCACGAAGGAACCGTTCTTCGCCGTGATGATAAAGGCGCTATCGTTCAATTACCTTATGGATTGGAAGGGTTTGCTCCCAACCGTCACCTGACAAAAGAAGATGGAAAGAGCATTGGTGCAGATGAGCAGGCGCAATTCATGGTAATAGAATTTGACCGGAACGAAAAGCGCATTGTAGTCTCTCATACGCGTATCTGGGAGCAATCTCACGTAGAAGAAAAAGAAGCGGCCAAGAAAGAAGCTAAAGTCGAATCGGATAAAACAAAGAAGGCAGTTAAAAATATCCAAGGCAAAGTTGAGAAAGCTACTTTGGGTGACTTAGGGGTATTAGCTGATCTTAAAAAGAAAATGGAAGGGGGTGATACCGAAGAAACTAAACCTTCGGAATAATTCTGATTCGTAAGAATACTTTCCGATTATTTATTAATCCTCCCGGAATACCGGGAGGATTTTTTTGTCAAACGATTTGCAAAATTGAAAATCGTGTGTATCTTGTGGTTGATTTAAGTAACAACTCTTCACATCCGCAGATCCTATCAACTTCCACTTTTTTCCAGAATCACTGTTAGACACTTTCGCTCCATCATTTTTGAAAAGCTTTAAGGTTTTCAGCCTTTAATTTCATTGCTGATCTCCTCCCGTATCTTCTGATAAATTCAGACCCTTAGGAAAATTTATCAAACCTTAAAGCATATGAAACAATTAATCACCCTTATGATGATTGTGCTGTCAGCAACAGCATACTCTCAGACAATGATCCTCGCGGAGACGTTTCCGTCAAATAAATTTAATAGTACAAGCTTGGGAGGACAATCAGGCAGCTACAACGGGACACTTTCAGGCTGGTCATTTAAGTCTTCCACAAATTCTATTATTGAAATAGGCGATGCTCCCGGTGGTGCCACCACTATGGCATTGCGATTTGCAACGGGAGGAAACGGAAGCAATAATAATCCCAGAGTTGATACGGCAACTTCACCGAATGTTGATATCAGCGGCGGGACATGCAGTGTCACGTCTCTGAATTTTCAATTTAATTGGTATGTAGATGCAGGAAATGGCAATAATTATGATGTCAAACTGCAGTTCAGCGGAAATGGCGGTACCACCTGGTACACCGTATGGACAAACACTTCGTTGCCCAGCGCAAGTCAATGGAATACTGTCGTCGTACCTATACCCAATTCGAATTCATATTGGTCAGGTGCAGATTTCAGATTCAGACTCACTGCCAGGAGAAGTTCCGGGTCATCCAATAGTGAGATAAGATTCGACGACTTCCAGGTCTTTGCAACTTCATCCGGCCCCACTGTTCCGTATTTTTCGGGAAGCCCGACACGTGTACAGGGCAGCGATTTGCAGCCCGGTGCTGTCTATTTATTTCAGAATGTAGTGACTTCTCCTGAAGTATTAGACGGACTGATCAAGATAGAGTCAGATAGTAATGCCCATGTTACTACGTTTGATAATAATGCTCTCAATCCTGGTCGTTTTCAACCGAAAGTAGCCAATGATGGTTCGTTAGGCAACGGATCTGAAACATCGGATAGGGGATGGGTGCAATTCAGTATCACATTCATTAAACATAATTCTTATCAGGAAAATAACCCATCAACAGACGCTGATGATACGTATAGTGTCCGGACATTAACCGGTCTTCGCTATCAGCACTATGATGTCGATGGCTTTGTAAGCGGTTCAGGAGTTGGCGCAGGCTATTTCCGTGAAACCGGTTGCCTCGCCGGAGCAAGCAATGTTTTTGTGAGTGCGCCGACAAATTTAACGGATGGAGGAAGCTGTAATGCGGGCGGTTATACATGGCGACGGGTTTTTGGACAATTATCGGAACATGAAAGTGTTTCAAGTGATCCTGACGTCACATTCATTGCTGCATACGGAGCCACATCAGTTGTAAGATTTCGCCTGGGCTTTGAATTTCTAAGAGGCAATGGCGGACAGATAGCTAACCAGGACAGGGAGTATGGCACGGAGTTTACGTGTTTGACCTTCGCCCAGGAAAGTACTCTCCCTGTTAAGCTTTTAAGTTTTACGGGAAGCTATCGTAATCTCTCTGCGATCTTGAACTGGGAAACTGAGAATGAACAAAACTTTGATCATTTTGAAATTGAGCGCAGCACCGATGCTTCCAGCTATGTAACGGTTGGTTCTAAGTTGTCTGCCGGCAATAACTCAGTACGTCAAAGTTATCAGCTCCCGGATGATCTTTCGGCGGTCAATGGAAATGTATTCTATTATCGTTTGAAAATAATTGACAAGGACGGACAATTCAAGTATAGTAATATAATAATGCTGCGCAAGGAATCAAAAAGTATAGGTGGTCTTGCTTTAAGCCCCAATCCGGTGGTGAATAGCATGGCAACTGTACGGTTTACCTCAGTGGGCAGGGACGATGTAAGTTTCAAAGTGATTGATATTACAGGCAGAGTAGTATTGCAACAACAAAATAAAGTTTACGAAGGAAATAATAGTATTTCGATCAATGATCTTGATCGGCTCAAGGCTGGAATTTACCTTTTGCAAATGGTCAATGGCGACGGGATAATGAGCATTAAATTCAACATCGCCAGATAATATTTAAGATGTTCAGCTGATTTATTTATGCTCAAGGTTTGCAGCTGACGAAGGCCCCTTGTCTAAGGGGCTTTTTTTATTTTCATCACCCAAAGGAATTGCAATAATATGTTATCTACATAGTTTACATTTACCCGGTTAAAATTATTGCTGGTCAAATTAGCTATCATGGGTTCGTTAGGTGAAAGGTTGCGGCATGCTAATCTGCTAAGAAAATTGATCTATATCATAGTAGGCACAGTTTCTTACCCGGGACTTGCGATAATTAACAAACTTAAGATAACGGGAACCAAGAACTTAAAAAAACTACCGCGTAATAACGTTTTATTTGTAAGCAATCACCAGACCTACTTTGCAGATGTAATTGCTTTTTTGCACATCTTCTGTGCAATGAAATGGGGCAAGATGAATAAACTTGGTATTCCTTATTACCTGTTAAATCCTTTTACCCGGGTAAATTATGTAGCTGCCGAAGAGACTATGAAAGGAAGCTGGATCAGCAGACTGTTTGCGCTAGCCGGCGCACTTACGGTCAAAAGAACATGGCGTTCCGAAGGCACTGAGGTAAGAAAGGGTCTTGACCCTTCCGACACAAGAAAGATATCAAGGGCGTTGGAGAAAAACTGGGTCATCACATTTCCCCAGGAACGACAAAACCATTTGCCCCTGGGAGAAAAGGAACTGCCCTTATAATTAAGCAAAATAAGCCTATTGTAATTCCCGTCGTGATAAGTGGTTTCTGGAGAGCCTTCAATAAGAAAGGATTAAAACTTAAAAAAAAGGGGATACAGCTTTCGGTGACGTTTAAGGAACCTTTGATGATCGATTATGATCTCCCATCTGAAATCATTACGGCTCAGATTATGGATGCGATCGGGCAAAGCAAAAGATTTATGATGCAGGGCAGGCATCATTCGGCAAGTACCGATCAGTAATATAATAAGAGTCTTTATTATAGTTTTTTGATAAATTCGCCTGCCATATTTTTTATGAAACAAAAACCTGTAACAATCAAAGAGATCGCACGGAGATTAAACGTTTCTGTTTCTACTATCTCAAGAGCATTGCATGATCATCCAAGTATAGGATTACGGATGCGGCAGCAGGTGCAGAAATTAGCAAAGGAACTAAAATATGAACCCAACCAGGCCGCCATATCATTTAAACAAGGCAAAACATTTACTATCGGTGTCATTCTTCCCAATCTTGGGGAAGAATTTTTTTCTATTGCAATAAATGGTATTGAAGATGTAGCGACAAGAAATAAATATACCGTGTTGATCGGTCAGTCGCACGATGATACAGAAAGAGAAAAACTAATCGCAGACACAATGAGAAAACACAGGATAGATGGGTTGGTTGTTTCCTTATCAAAAGATACCGTTTCCTATGAACATTTTGACCTGCTGAAGGACCAGGGAATACCTGTTGTATTTTTTGACAGGGTACCAGATACGCCTGATTCTTTTACGGTATCATGCAATCTGAAGGATAGTTCTGTAAAATTGGTGGATTGGCTGGTAAGTAAAGGGCTTAAAAACATTGGGTTTATTAAGGGACCAGATACCATGCTTCCTTCAGAAGAACGGTTGGATGGATATTTTGAAGGGTTAAAAAAAAATATGCTGCCAATAAATAAAGCATACGTTGTAAAAACTGATCTAAGTCAAAAGAAGACGCAGGAAGCTATACGGCAATTGTTGGCATTGAAAGACCGGCCTACTGCGGTGATCGCCTTTAATGACTATGTGGCGTTGGAAGCGATAAAATTTACCCGGAGCAAAGGATTAAAGATCAACCAGGATATTTTTTTTGTAAGCTATGCAAATCTCCCTGTCACTAGTTATCTCGACGAGCCGCCTATTGCCTCAGTGGAACAGTTCCCTTACCTGCAGGCGGAGAAAGCAACCGATATCCTCTTTCGTTTAATTGATACAAAGGACGCCAAAGAAAAAATTGAAAAGAAAATTGTTTTGGAAAGTAAGGTGATTGTCAACAGAGAGGTGTGATTTGATCCGTTTAGGAATAAATTTTACCTAACTATACTTCACTCGGAAAGTTCCGAAAGGTCGGACTTAGTTGTGGGGGAGTCACGGTTAAAAAATTTTGCTCCTTCATTTTTGAACCACAACCCCTCTTTTTTTCAAACTCTGCTAATCGTTTATTGCTTAGTGCGAATTATAATAAACAATTTTCCCCATGTATAAAAATGAAGGCTAAAAGAAATTACCTACCTTAGAAAAACATTTCCCCTATCAACTCTCTCTGGTTAAGTAGCAATATTAAAATTATATCAAAATGAAAAAGAAAGTCACCGTAACGGTTATTTTGAGTTTTGTTGTGTCTGTCCTTACTATTCAGGCGCAGATGCGTGTTCATCTGATAAATGTAGGCCAGGGATGTGCAACACTCATTGAATTTCCCTGTGCGGCAATTCTCATTGACGCAGGTGGAGAGAACAATCAGTTCTGTCATTCAGCAGATTCTTTGAAAGCTTATCTCGATAATTTTTTTGATAGGAGAACTGACCTTAATCACACATTGCAGTGCGTTTATCTTACTCATCCACATATAGACCACACAAGAGGAGTGAGTCTTCTGTTACAGCCTCCTTTTGTTATCAAAAATGCAGTTACAGATGGCTTGCCAGCGTCAGGAAGTTCTGGCCAAACCAAGTTGCATGAAGCAGTCCAGGATGCAGAGGATACGCCTGATCATGGGGATGATATTGGATTTCAACCGGTGAATATCAATTTGCTTGGCGCTTCAGGATTAACTAACGAGATAATTGATCCCGTAACTTGCCCCGGAGAAACTGATCCGGTGATAACAGTTCTTTGGGGTATGACACCTGTCAACCCGGGTTGGATTCTCAAGGAATTTAATAATCCGAATAATCATTCACTCGTAATAAAGATTCAATACGGGGCCTCATCATTACTAATCACAGGTGATCTGGAGGAACCTGCTCAGCGCAATTTACTGGCAAAGTATAATGGCACTACCTTGCTCGACGCTGATGTGTATGTGTTAGGCCATCATGGTTCGATAAATGGAACGCTACCTGAATTTTTAAGAAAAATCACTCCCAAAATTGCATTGATTGGCGTGGGTAATCCGAATCATAATTCTCCGATGTCTGCATTTAATTATGGACATCCCAATAAAAAAATTTTAGACTCGCTCCAGAAAAGAATAACAATAACACGTCCTCCGATTCACGTGATGGCTGGATCGGCGGCGGAAACTTTTACCAGCAATTACCTGGTTTCAAAAGCCATATATGCAACGGCATGGGACGGTAATATAGTGCTGGAAGCAGATGCGGTCGGAAATTGGAATAAGGTAGGAACGGAGCCAGAAGTCGTTGTCGTGCCAAATCAGATGAACATCAACACAGCCACTTTGGCCGACTTGCTGACCTTGCCGGGTATTGGCGAAACAAGGGCACGTGCTATTATTAAGTTCAGAACCGATAACGGTAATTTCACAAGTATTGAACAGCTTGACGATGTCAATGGAATTGGGCCTGCTACTATCAAGCTTATACGGCCATTTGTCAGGCTTTAGAGTAAGAAAAACAATACAATACAATTTCATTTGAACTTCTGTCAATGCCTCGGTCTATTTGATCATGCACCTCCCACTCAAACCCGACTCAAAGGCATGGCAAAAGCTTTCGGAATGTATGAATGATGTATAACAGTAGTATGGACACTGTATCAATAGTGCATGTGGCTTTTGGATGGGTGATGATGGCAATGCAGGAATATACCTTAGGAAATTTGTGCTTCTCCGGCAAGGAAAAACATCGGTCTGACTCGCCATCAATCAAGGCTGGGAAATAAAAAAAGCCCTGGTATTCAGAGCCTGAGCGGAGAGAGAGGGATTCGAACCCCCGGACCTGTTACAGTCAACGGTTTTCAAGACCGCCGCATTCGACCGCTCTGCCATCTCTCCGGCGCAAAAATAACTTTGCAAACCGTATCGGCAAAATCAATTCTGTACAGGTATTACCTGGAGATTTTAAGGAACTCAACTCTTAAATGCAATCCGGTTATTATACTTTCTTTTCAACCGAATGAATCGCATTAATAGTTTTTATAACCGAGTCTGGTGTCACAGAAATACTATCAATCCCTTCTTCAACGAGGAACTGCGCAAAGTCAGGAAAATCAGATGGGCCCTGACCGCAGATACCAACTTTTACTTTATTCTTTTTGGCAGTTTGAATAAGCATCCGCAGCATAATCTTTGACCGCCTGGTTTCGTTCATCATATAAATGAGCAACGAGGGATGAATCACGATCAAGACCAAGTGTAAGTTGCGTCAGATCATTAGAACCAATAGAGAAACCATCAATATGTTTGGAGAATTCATCGGCCAAGAATAATATTTGAAGGTATTTCAGCCATCAGAAATATTTCGAGACCGTCATTTCCTCTTACCAGTCCAAATTCTTTCATCACTGCCGTTACCTTGTGTAATTCTTCCACTGTTCTGCAAAAAGGAATCATTACCACCACATTCTTCAAACCCATATCCTCCCTAACTCTTTTGATGGCTTTACATTCAAGGCCAAACGCCGCTTTATATTTTTCAGAATAATATCGGCAGGCGCCTCTCCAACCGATCATTGGATTTTCTTCTTTCGGTTCAAAATATTTTCCGCCCAATAAATTATAATATTCATTGCTTTTAAAATCACTGAAGCGAACGATCACTTTATTTGGATAAAATGCCGCAGCGATCTTTGCAATGCCATAGGAGAGGCGTTTGATAAAAAAATCTTCTTCATTGTCAAAACCTGCAATCATCTTCTTAATGGTCGCCGATAGTTCTTTATCATTCAGGTTTTGATGTTGCATCAACGCCAGCGGATGACCTGTATATAATTATTAATAATGAACTCCTCTCTTGCCAATCCTACTCCTGCATTGGGTAAGTGTGAAAACTGGAATGCAAGACTTGGTGAAGCCACATTCAGCATGATAGGTGTTTTGACTGTTGGCAGATCACGCAGATTGGTTTCGGTTTTTTGAAATGGTACAGCGCCTTCATAAATAATTCCTTCATCGCCCTCAGCACAGGAAGCGGTTATTAATTGCCCATCAACTACAATTTCGGTAGCATTGCCGCAACCCACTATTGCCGGCACACCGAGTTCTCTCGCCACGATAGCCGCATGGCAGGTGCGTCCTCCTTTATTCGTAATGATAGCGGAAGCTTTTTTCATGATCGGTTCCCAGTCGGGATCGGTCATATCTGTAACCAGCACATCACCGGCTTTGAATACGTGGCCCTCCGTCACACGTTTATCCAATGAAAATAAAATAGCCACCTTACCACTTGCAATTTTATCACCTACGGCAATGCCTTTAAATAGAGTTGTACGTGGTGTTGCATCATCAACCTGGTAACCTGTAATTTTTGTATGATCTTTTTGTGAATGGATCGTTTCAGGTCTTGCCTGCACGATAAATAATTCTTTGCTTAATCCATCTACCGCCCATTCTACATCCATCGGGCACCAGCGATCCTTAAGTTTGGAATAATATTCTTCGATCTTTACCACCCAGTCTGCTAACTGTAATATCCTGTCGTTGGTCAGGCAATATCTTTTCTGCAATGGTTTTTCCACGGGGATGATCTGCACTCTTTCGTCAGGGTTATCTCCATAGACCATCATCCTGTCTTTATTTCCCAGCTTCTTTTCAATTACACTTTTATAACCTTCTTTCAATGTGGGTTTGAACACAATGTATTCATCGGGACTCACCGATCCCTGTACGATCATTTCACCGAGACCAAACGATGCATTGATAACGACGACATTTTTAAAACCGCTTTCAGTATCCAATGAGAAAGCAACACCTGACGCCGCCAAATCACTTCGTACCATTTTCTGGATACATACTGAAAGACCGATATTGAAATGATCATAGCCAAAACTCTGGCGGTAACTGATCGCCCGGTCAGTGAACAATGAAGCAAAACAGTTACGAACTGAGTTGATCAATGTGGCGGGTCCACGAACATTCAAATAAGTTTCCTGCTGACCTGCAAAACTTGCATCCGGTAAGTCTTCAGCAGTAGCGGAAGAACGAACAGCGACATCAGTCTGATCCTGGTCGTATCGCTTCGAAAGCTCATAATATTTTTCTATGATGGCTTCACTGAGTTCTCTTGGAAACTTTGAATTCTTTAACAAAGTTCTCACCTGCAATCCACCGCGGCGCAGCGATTCGATATCATTATAATCAATCGCATTCACGATGCCCTTAATTGTTTCTTCAAGATTATTGTGCCGGAGAAACTCGCGGTAAGCATTTACGGTGATCACGAATCCACCGGGGATGTTGATACCGAGTTTAGTAAGATTTTGCAGCATTTCGCCCAGGGAAGCGTTTTTGCCGCCGACCATTTCAAGGTCATTCAACCCGACTTCGTCGAGGTTAAGGAGGTAACTTGTTGTCATAGCAATCGTTAAACGCTGGTAAAATACAAGAATTGTTGAAGAATAGAAAGTATTTATACGTGTTTTAGAAATTCTATCGACAATGCATTCAGGTTGTCAGATATTTCATAAGGCAATGTCTAGCTTGTCGTTTAGTGCTTTGGAAGAACATCGAACCAATCAGTATATAAACCCGCCATCAAACAATATCAAATTGGTTATTAGTTTATGTACTGTATCTTTATAAAGATGAAGCTAAGTGCTTACATATTCTCCGCGATCATTTTATTAGTATTTGGTCTATTGCATATACAACCTTTATTTGCTAATCATGAGGTTAAGGAAGAAAAGGCTTGTTGTAAAAGCAAATGCCAAATGAAAATGCCCGGTCAGAAAAAAGAAGGGCTGCCTTATAAAGAGAAAAAATGTCCCAATGAGGGTTGTAACCCTTTTGTACCCTGCCCGATGGGAAGTTGCTGTTATTTAGTTGAGAATTTTATTTCGAATACAACAATACCAATCCTTAAAAAGGAAAAAAATCTCCTGTTTGACGACAACTCATTATCAAATGTGTTGTCCGAATGCTGGCATCCTCCTGAATCTGTTTCCTGATCTCCGATCAATTTTATTTTATAATATTTAATTCTTAAAAATGAAAAATATATTTTTAGGCATATTGGCTATTGCCTTAATGTCTGCACCCGCTTTTGCTGCTGATGGTGGCAAAAAGAAGGCGAAGAAAAAGGCAAAGACCGAATGTATAAAAGACAAATGCTGCGATCCGAGGAATTGCACGAAGGATGACAAGAATTGCGATTTCAAGGATTGTAAGAAGGATGATAAATGTCCTCCTGTACAAAGTTGTATGGGTAACAAATAAATGTTGAAAGATACATTGGAGCCACTTCTGAAAAGGAGTGGCTTTTTTAATATGCGGTATTATTTAAATGACTGATCTTATCTGCCCGCCGATTTATAGGCCACGGCTCTTTTTTTCTTTCAGTTTTGATCATCCGATGACGAAAGAATTTAAAGAGATAAGTTATTTCGCTACATATATCCAGGCCTTTTTCCCGGATTTAAGTTCCACCTGAAATCTTTTATAGTCACGCGGTTCATATTTGTCAGCATGAAGAAGTTCTTCATTCGTTACTTTGAAGACCGTTCCTTCGATAGAATCATTTTGGTCATTTGTAAGAGTTGCGATCTTCTGAAATTTGCCATCACCTTTTGCAAGGAATGCTTCATCGGTGATCTCAATCGGAGATACTTTGTAACCAGTCAATGTATCCTTGACTCCATTTAACGATCGGCCAAACAATCTCAACTGAACGTTATCTTTTTGAAGTGTTCCGTATGAAAATAGATATTCGCTCATCTACATGTATGTTGTTTATGGCTGGCTGAAGGTGCCTGGATAATAAATTATGTTAGAATAATTCCTAAGCCAAATTTACTCTACTTTGCTGTGTAAAGAACAGAACGATGAACGGAGCCCTTCGTTTCGCTCCCACGACATTCGCCGGGGCAAGCTGGGTGAACTGGCAACAGGGCCGATAGCTATACTGCCGCCGGTTACATAAAAAAACGAAACCCAAAAAACCACCGCCATACCTTTGCGCCGATGAAACAGCTAAAGGCAGTTAATAAATATTTCTGGAAGTATCGTATCCGTCTGGGTTTGGGGGTGCTGTTTGTTTTTTTATCCAATTATTTCAATGTACTGGTTCCGCAGGTCACCGGGTTTATTATTGATTTTGTACAGAAGTCATTGCATTTGCCGGGTTATAAGCCAAAGACGGTTCAACCCGATTATGATACTCTTGGTGGATAAATTTATCGCGTGGATCAGTTCATCTTCATATAGCTGGGAAAAGATCGTCGCTATATGCGGTATTACAATCCTTGTGTTGGCATTGCTTCGCGGGTTTTTTCTTTTCCTGATGCGCCAAACAATCATTGTGATGAGCCGGCATATTGAATATGATCAGAAGAATGAAATTTTTGATCATTACCAGAAACTGGACACAGCTTTTTATAAAAAACACAGTACCGGTGATTTGATGAACCGTATTCTGAAGATGTGAGCCGGGTGAGGATGTTTACCGGACCTGCGATCATGTATCTCGTAAACCTTGTCGCCGTTATTTCGCTTACAGTTTTTTTTATGTACAGTAGAGATCCGTTGCTCACATTGTATGTACTGATCCCGCTTGCCGATCCTGGCCGTCGCGATATATTATGTAAACAATACGATTCAATAAAAGAAGTGAAAGAATACAGGATTCGCTTTCTGACCTTACTACCAATGCACAGGAATCTTATTCCGGTATCCGGGTCATCAAATCTTTTGTGCAGGAAAAGGCCATGCTTGGTTTTTTCAAAAAGAACAGTGAAGAATACAGGAAGAATGCCATTGGCCTGGCAAAAGTGGAAGCGATCTATTTTCCCTCCATCACTTTGCTGATCGGGTTAAGTACGCTACTCACGATCATGATCGGCGGCTTGTATTATATACATGGCGAATCATAATATTGGCATTGACACTATTGTTGAATTTGTGATGTATATCAATATGCTCACTTTCCCGGTCAGCGCCATCGGGTTGACGGCAAGTATGATACAGAGAGCGGCGGCTTCGCAAAAACGGATCAATGAATTTTTGCAAACAGAACCAGCCATCCAACAACCAATTCATCCGTTGAAAGTTGCACTGCGTGGAAATATAGAATTTAAGAATGTTGATTTTATTTATCCCGATACAGGGATTCAGGCATTGAAAAATTTTAACCTGCAGATAAAACAAGGGGAGAAAATTGCAATAGTCGGAAGAACCGGCAGCGGCAAAACAACTATTGCGCAATTATTACTCCGCATGTATGATGTGTCAAAGGGAAATATAGAAATTGAGGGGACAGACATCAGGAAAATAGAATCTAGAAACACTGAGAGAACAGATCAGCTATGTTCCGCAGGATGTGTTTCTATTCAGCGAAACGATAGAAAATAATATCCGGTTCGGTCAGCAACATGCCACTCGTGATGCGGTAGTGAAAGCAGCGGCTACAGGCGAATGTGGCAGAAAGAAATAGAATGGTTGCCGCAGCAATATTCCACCATGATAGGCGAAAGGGGAGTGACGCTTAGTGGTGGACAAAAACAACGCATATCTATTGCCCGGGCATTGATCAAAGAACCGGGCCTTGTGATCTTTGATGATTGTCTTAGCGCAGTAGATGCAAAAACAGAAAAAGAGATCATTAGCAATCTGAATGAATATCTCAGGGATAAAACGGCCATTATTATCACTCATCGGATATTTTCATTGCTTAGTTTTGATAAGATCGTGGTGCTGGAAGATGGCGAAATAGTAGAAATAGGGTACTCATAGGGAACTGATTGCCATCAGGGAAGGGTATTATGCGGGATTATATGCGAGACAGCAACGTGGCAGTAACGAGTCATGAATTTAGGGTTACGGTAGTTAAATGCGGGATATCGAGATGGTACATAAAAATTTGAATGAGAAACTCGTAATTCAAAACTGTGCTCTAAATTTGGCTATGTCAAAAACATCTATATATTTGTAAATCATAAATCAAAGCAATTTTATAACTGCAAAAATTATCAACTGTGGCGTACGAGAACAACGACAAGAAAATGGAAAGCATTTACAGCAAAAGGATCCGGGCCGGAAAAAGAAGGACTTATTTTTTTGATGTAAGGACTACAAGAGGCAATGATTATTACCTGACCATCACCGAAAGCCGTAAACGTTTTGACGATAATGGCTATGACAGGCACAAAGTGTTCCTGTATAAAGAGGACTTCAATAAGTTCATCAAAGCATTGACCGAGGCAGTAGATTATGTGAAAACAGAGCTGATGCCCGATTTTGATTTCGATGCTTTCAACCACGATGAAGTAGCTGCTGAAAATGGAGAAGGTTCTGAAAGTGTAAATGGGGAAACAGAAACTTCATCTGCGCCGGCTGCCGAGGATATAAAACCCGTTGCGCCAGCCGAAGTAGTTTCTTCACCGGCTTCTGTTGAGAATACAAAGTAATGACAGCCATGAGGAAGTAGATAAATGGTAAACCAAAATAGCCCGATAAATTTAAAGCCCCGACAATTTCTGTTGGGGCTTTTTATTGTACAGTTAATAGGTTACTGTAAATGGGTTTATTGAGTCAAAACTATTTTCTCATTTCCTTAAAGACATTTATCAACCCATTCGTAGAAGAATCATGTTGAGTAACTGCTTCATCATTTTCTAATTCAGGTAAAATTTTATTGGCTAATTGTTTACCTAATTCTACTCCCCATTGATCAAAGCTGAAAATATTCCAGATGACTCCCTGCACAAAAATCTTATGCTCATACAAAGCGATAAGTTGCCCTAAGGTAAACGGCGTTATCTTTTTTATCAAAAATGAATTAGTTGGTCTGTTGCCTGAAAATACTTTAAAGGGAAGGAGTTCTGCGATTTGTTCGGCAGACAAACCTTGTTTCTCCAATTCTGCTCTTGCTTCTTCTTCTGTTTTTCCATTCATCAATGCTTCAGTTTGTGCAAAAAAATTGGAAAGCAATTTCGCATGATGATCGCCGATAGGGTTATGTGATTGTGCCGGTGCAATAAAATCACAGGGTATCAATAGTGTGCCCTGGTGTATCAACTGGTAAAATGCATGCTGTCCGTTTGTGCCGGGTTCACCCCAGATCACAGGGCCGGTAGAGTAGTAGACACGCTCGCCATTACGGTCAACGCTTTTGCCATTGCTTTCCATATTGCCTTGCTGGAAATAGGCGGCAAAGCGGTGCATGTATTGATCGTATGGTAAAATAGCCTCGCTCTGTGCCCCAAAAAAATTAGTGTACCATAATCCAATCAATGCCATCAGCACCGGGATGTTCTTATCAAATGGCGTATTACGAAAATGGTTATCGGTATCGTGGGCGCCTTTCAATAATTGTTCAAAGTTTTTGTAACCGATTGTTAGAACAATGGATAAACCGATTGCGCTCCATAAAGAATACCTTCCGCCCACCCAATCCCAGAATTCAAACATGTTCTTTTTATCAATACCAAACTTCACCACTTCTTTTTCATTGGTTGACAGAGCGACAAAATGTTTGGCGATATGCTTTTCATCTTTTGCTTTTTCCAGGAACCATTCCCGGGCCGTATGTGCATTGGTCATGGTTTCCTGTGTTGTAAAAGTTTTGGAGGCAATCAGGAAAAGAGTTCGTTCGGGTTTTACTTTCTTTAATGTTTCTGCGATATGCGTTCCATCAACATTAGAGACAAAAAATGTTTCAATGTCTTCTACCTTATATGGTTTTAAAGCTTCCGTCACCATCAATGGACCCAGATCGCTTCCTCCAATTCCAATGTTAACGATGTATCTTATTCTTTTACCGGTATAGCCTCTATGATTGCCATTGTGAACGGAATCGGCGAAAGCCTTCATTTTGCGCAATACTTTTTTTACTTCAGGCATCACGTCTTTGCCATCTGCAGTCATTGGCTGTTTAGAAAAGTTTCTTAGCGCTACATGCAAAACAGGTCGGTTTTCGGTTTCATTTATTTTTTCACCGCTGAACATTGCTTCGATGGCAGTTTGCAGTTGGCAATCCGTAGAAAGCCGTAGTAATAGTTGAATTGTTTCTTCAGTGATCCTGTTTTTAGAATAGTCGAAAAGAATATCGCCGGATTGCTGCGAAAATTTTCTGAACCGGGCGGGGTCATTCCGGAACATTTCTCTTAAATGAATCGCTTTTGTAGATTCATAGTGTTGCTGAAGGTTTTGCCAGGCGCTTGTTGCTGTCGGGTTTATTTTTGGGAACATTATATATTAATTTATAGGTAGGTAATTTTTTCAATTGTCTTTTCAACCATCTTTTTTGTAATGTCCAAATGCACAACCAGTCTAACCCTATTCGGCGCAATCGCATAGCCGAGTATATCCTGTTCTTTTAATTGAGCTACAAGTGCAGGAGCTGACAAAGAATCATTTAATTCAGCAATGATGATATTGGTTTCGACCGGCAAGACCATTTTTACAAAATCCTTTTTTGCAATTGCTTCTGCAATTTGCTTTGCGTGTTTGTGATCCTCTTCTAACCGCTCAATATTATTTTCCAATGCATATAATACCGGCGGCCGCAAGGAATCCTGCTTGTCTCATACCACCGCCAAAAACTTTTCTTACCCTTCTCGCTTTTTTAATAAGATCTTTTTTCCCTAACAACAAACTTCCGACCGGGCATCCTAAACTTTTACTCAGGCATATAGAAATGCTGTCAAATATTTCGCCGTACTGTTTTGCTGTTTCATTTTTTGCGATCAAAGCGTTCCAAATCCTGGCGCCATCTAAATGAAAAGCAAGTTTATTTTCAATACAAACCTTTTTTATTCTTTTTATCTCTGTAAGTTCATAGCAACTCCCGCCGCCGCGATTGGAAGTATTTTCCAAACTAACCAGGCTTGTATGAGTGCGATGCGCATCATCGGGATTAATTGCTTCCTGCACTTGTTCGGCCGTTATCCGTCCGCGGTCGCCGTGCAATAATTTAACCGATGCTCCCGAATTAAAAGCAATACCTCCACCTTCATATTGATAAACATGGGCGCTTTCATCACATATCACTTCGTCGCCCGGTTGAGTATGACATTTAATGGCAATTTGATTGGTCATTGTGCCTGACGGGCAAAAAATACCTGCCTCCATGCCAAACATTTCTGCGGCCGTCGCTTCCAGTTCGTTTATGGAAGGATCTTCGCCAAAAACGTCGTCGCCCACTTTGGCCTTCATCATTGCTTCCAGCATGCCGGGCGATGGCTTTGTGACAGTATCCGATCTGAAGTCAATAGTCATCCTGAATTTTTGCCCGCAATATACTCCGTTCACTCCTGAAAAATGGTGGTTTGCGAATACATTACTATCTTAATTGTTGCTTTGTTTAATTTGCTCCGTCATTAATGCAGCACCAGGTTCAGATACAGATACTCCTGATATTTCTTTCAACAGCTTTATTTGCTGGTGCCATCTATTTGCTGACAGTGTATAACAAGCTTTTTACCGGTATCAGAAATTTATGGTTGCGCCATAATTTTTCTGTTCTGATCATCGGGATGCTGGTCATGTCTGCATTTCTTGCTTTGCAATTTCCTGCCATCGTCGCAGAGACAGGCAAATCTGGCATTTGGGGACTTTTAGTAAAGAAACTCTTTCAGTGTTTTATTATCATATTGTTTGTCTATAATACTGTTGCCCTGGTCGCCCGCATTCCGGCCATAAAGACAATGTCTTTTATTAAACACCATGCAGTGATTTTTCTTTCTATTGTTTTTTCTGCATTGATCATCTACGGACTGATCAGTTATATCGACAACGGAATGAAGTTAAAAGACCTTCACGGAACGCTTTTGTACGCCTATTTTAATGCTGCTTTGACAGGACTTATTTATACCGGCTTCAAGTATGTGGAACTGGATCGCAAACGTAAATTGAATGAAAAGGAATATGAAGTCACCAAACTGACGGCACTGAAAACAAAAGCGGAACTAGACGCCCTTCATTCAAAGGTCAACCCACATTTTTTATACAATGCTCTTAATTCGATCGCCGATCTTTCTATTACAGATGGAAAGAAAGCAAGAAAGATGACAATTGCGCTGGCTGACCTTTTCCGGTATAGTATTAACTACAGTGATCATAATTATTCTACAGTCAAGGAAGAATTAGAAATGACAGAAGTTTATCTCCAGATAGAAAAAATAAGATTTGAAGATCAGTTGAATTATTCAATTAAGTTAGCAGACGATCTGAATTACTACCTCGTTCCTCGTTTTCTGCTGCAACCTCTTGTGGAAAATGCTGTAAAACATGGTCTGAAAGCTACGGGTAAAATGACGGAAATAAAAATCGAAGTAAAACATGATAATGGAGGCTTAGTAATAATTGTCGCTGATAACGGGCCGGAATTTCCTGATGATCTTATTCCAGGTTATGGTGTCAAGAGTATCTATGACAAACTTGATCTGTTATTTCCGGATGCCTACGAAGTCCATTTCAGTAATCAACCTCGTAAAATGGTTTCCATTCATATTCAAAAAATGATGAAAAATGAGCCAGTTATTCAAAGCTATAGTAATTGATGATGAGCCGGCCGCCCGTCGTTTGATGAGAAACCTGCTGGCTGATTACTCATCGATCATCGAAGTAATAGGTGAAGCGGGGAATGGGAGAGAGGCGATCACAAAAATTGAAGGAATGAAACCGGATCTTATTTTCCTTGATATTCAAATGCCGGACCTTACCGGTTTTGAAGTGATAGAAAAACTGACGCACAAACCCAATATTATCTTTACAACGGCGTATGAGCAATATGCCATCAAAGCCTTCGAAACATTTTCTATAGACTATCTTTTAAAGCCAATAAAAGAAGAACGCCTTCAGCAAAGCATTGAGAAATTAAAGAAGTTCGGCAGCTCGGAGTCAGCAATAGATGTTTCCGGGCTACAGCAGATCATTGAGCAACTTAAGACGCCGCAAAAGGCAACAGCTCTGCCCATCCGAAATGGCGATCGTATCATCCTGTTGCGATATGAGAAAATTGCTTTTTTTGAGGCACAGGATAAATATGTTATGGTTTTTACGGATGATGGTCAGAAACACCTGACCGATCAATCCCTCACTGCTCTTTCCGAAAAACTGCCTTCTCAATTTCACCGGGTGCATAAATCCTACATTATTAATAAAGAACGGATTCGCGAAATGCATCGCCATTTTAACAGCCGTTACCTGTTTATCATGGAAGATAAGGCGGGCACCCGGATAACTTCAGGTCGCACCTACCATGATGCCATCCGTTCCGAATTTGGCCTGTAAAACCAATTCATGTAGCATTTAACTCCATTCACATAACCAAATGGGTATTTAGCCGGATTCCTGTTTTTCCTTCTTGTACGTCCCTTTATTTTTGATCCATAGTTCATAATATATATGGTATTTCCGTTTATATCAGTTTCCCACCATTTGTCAGAAAAAGACAAGAAACTGTAACCGCAATCTAAGCCCAGCGTCCCATGAGGGCATGTTAAATCAGCCGATCATCAATAAATACAGCCGTTCAGTTGAAAACAATGTTCTTTGCATTGCAAAGTACCTACTTTTGAACTGTAATAATTAAAATAAAGTACTAATCAATAAAACCACAAATACAATGAGAAAGATCATGACCATGCTGACAGTCGTTTTTACGATGTTTTCGTTTGTCAGCTTTGCACAGGTAAAATCAGGTAAAGTAGCCGGAACCGTGATAGACGGAAGTGCTAAAACCATTGAATCCGCTACCATCACCTTGCTGCGGGCGAAAGATTCTTCAGTCGCCAAAATGAGCGTAGCGGATAAAACGGGCAAGTTTGTCTTTGAAGGCGTTCATGATGGGAAGTATATCGTTTCAATAAGTGCAGTCGGACATGAGAAAGGATATTCTGAAACTTTTGAGATCAATTCAGCTAATACATCGGTTATATTAAAAACTATTGAATTAATTCCCCAGGCAAAAACAATTGGCGCTGTTGTCGTAAGTTCCAAAAAGCCATTGATCGAACAAAAAATTGACCGTACGATAGTAAATGTGGAAGCATCAATAACTGATGTCGGTAATTCTGCGCTGGAAGTTTTGGAAAAATCACCAGGTATTTCTGTTGATAAAGATGGAAATATCAGCCTGAAAGGAAAACAAGGCGTGCAGATATATATTGATGGCCGTCCTAGCTATTTAAGCGGTGCAGATCTGGCTAATATGTTGCGCAACATGAGTGCAAGCGAGTTGGAACAAATTGAGATCATGACCAACCCACCGGCTAAATATGATGCTGCCGGTAATGCTGGTGTTATTAATATCAAAACAAAAAAGAATAAGCAATTTGGATATAATGGCAGTGTCACCACCGGTTATACTCAAGGCAGGTATGCACGATTTAATGAGGGTTTTAATTTCAACTATCGCAATGGCAAAGTAAACTTGTTCAGCAATCTCAATTATAGCCACAATCATCGTAGCCAGGAGCTTTATATCATGAGAAATTTTCGGGAATCTACTACAAAGGATCTGAAATCTGTGTTCGACCAGACATCAGAAATGCAAAATCAAAGCAATTACTACAGCGCTAAGGTTGGTGTAGACTATTCTGTCAGTAATAAAACAACACTCGGTGTAGTTTTAAATGGTTATTATAACCCCAGCACCTGGAAAAGTAATACCAACACGCTCATATATGATCCCAACAAGGTATTGACAGACCAAACAAAAGCATCAACAAGAAATGATGAAAAATGGAAAAATTTCAGCAGCAATTTCAACATGAGGAGTAAATTGGATTCAGCGGGGCAGGAGCTGACAGCGGATCTTGATTATATCCAATACAGGTCAAGCAGTGTGCAGCCACTTTACAGTTACTACTATGACAACGCGGAAAATCTGCTGCGCACTGATCTGTTGATGGGCAATCTTCCACAGGATATAACTATCTATAGCGGTAAAGTCGATTATACGTTACCTCTTAAGAAAGGTGCAAAATTTGAAGCCGGTATCAAATCCAGTTATGTTAAGACAGACAATAATGCCAGCTATGATAGCATAAAAAATGGGCAGGTGATACATGATTATAACCGTAGCAATCATTTTGTGTACGAAGAAAATATCAATGCAGCCTATGTCAATTACAGCAGACCGTTGAACAAAAAATGGAGCGCTCAATTAGGTTTGCGTTTGGAAAATACAAATGCCAAAGGCAACCAGTTGACGACAAATATTAAATTCAACAGAAACTATACTCAGCTATTTCCAACCGCATATCTGCAATACTCAGCTAATGAAAACAACCAATTTGTGATCAATTACGGCAGGAGGATCAATCGTCCTGACTATGGAGATTTGAATCCATTTATTCACTTTTTGGACCGATATACTTTCGAGCAGGGTAATCCAAACCTGAAACCACAATTCAGCCACAATATTGAATTGCGTCACACATGGAAGGGCTTTTTAACTACGACTGCTAATTACAGTACAACCACTGACATTATTCAGCAGGTTATAGAACAAAATGAAGTGACCAATGAAACATTTATTAAAAAGGCCAATATCGCCAGCAGGAACCAGGTCGGTCTTTCCATAAGCGCTTACAAACAGATCAACAAGTGGTGGAGTGGGAATGTGTATGTGAATGTGTACAACAACCATTTCAAAGGGATCGTGAACAATGAAAACATTTCTATTGGCATCACAGGTCTTATGGTGCAGGCGCAGCAACAGTTCAAATGGGGAAAAGGCTGGGGAGCTGAGGTAAGCGGTTTTTACAGAACTAAAGGATTGGAAGGTGTGATCTTTATTCAGCCCATCGCCCAGGTAAATGCAGGTTTCAGCAAACAAATCTTGAATAATAAAGGAAGTGTTCGTTTAAATGTACGTGACATATTTGCCGGCGGTGTTTTCAAGGGATACAGCAAATACGGCAATGTAGATGCTCAATTCAGAAATGTGAACGACAGCCGTGCGGTTAGCATCAGCTTCTCCTATCGCTTCAATAAAGGAAAATTGAAAGCAGGCAGCAATAGAAAGAATGGAGGAGCAGATGATGAATTGAACCGTGTTAAAGCAGGGAACTAAGAGAGGTCTTTGAGTCATTAGCCATTAAAACTTCAGAGCAGGTCTTGTAAAGGGCCTGCTCTTAATAATTTTTCACAAGCCAGTTTTTCATAAGTTAATCTGGCCGCTTGTGTATCGGTAAGCCTTTATTGCCCCTTGTCAAGAGAACTACGAAACTTGTCATATTTCGCTTAGAAGTTGATCATTCCTTTAGCAACTTTAAGTTCCAAACCCCAATTATGAGAAAAGTAACTGCATTCCTGGCTTTATTCTTAGGCATGGCATTGTTTGTTCAGGCACAGACAAAAACCGGTAAGATCAACGGAACCATTTTGGATGGTTCTCAAAAAAATATTCAATCAGCCACTATCGCTTTAGGTCGGTGGCGCTAATTGATAAAATTCTAGTCCGCCGTAAGGCAGACAGTTTTCTCATGTGTATACGTCCTCCGTTTCTACGGGGGACTCTTTTTTATTGCAGATTGACGATTTTAGATTTCGGATTTTTGGAATATGCTGAAGTATGACTGACGACATGAACACAGATGATCACCTTTTGCGACGCTCCGTTCATCTGCGGGACATGTGGCATTACCGCAACACAAACATCCATCCATTTTAAAAATTTCGCTGGTCTTATCAGGATGCATAAACCTTCTTACATTTGTCCCTCAATCTTAAATCTGCAATCTTAAATCTAAAATCAGATCATGCCTTCATTCGATATCGTCAGCAAAGTAGAAGCACAGGCATTGGATAATGCTGTGAATGTTACTACCAAAGAGATCACCAACCGTTTTGACTTTAAAGGGTCACATGTAGTGATCGATCTTGATAAAAAAGAATTCCTTCTCAAGTTAGAAACGGAAGATGATATGAAGATGCGGCAATTGATAGATGTGTTGATCAGCCGTGCACATAAACAAGGTATCGCTCCCGAAGCATTCGATCTTACAAAAGACGGCGCTCAAAGCGGCAAAGTGTGGAAGAAAGAAGTAATGGTGCGCAATGGGCTGAAACAGGAGGATGCAAAAAAGATTATAAAGCTTATCAAAGACTCCGGTATGAAAGTGCAGGCTTCTATTAATGATGATATGGTAAGAGTGACGGGCAAAAAAATTGACGACCTGCAATCCGTTATCCAACTTTGCAGATCATCCGACTTAGGTATTCCTTTGCAGTATGAGAATATGAGGAATTGAGCCTTCAATTATTAGCTTTTCGTTTTATCTCCCGGCTCTCTAGCCCTCCCTTCGCATAAATGTGCATATATGGATTTCTGTTGTTGAATAACCTGTGCTTATGTACAAAAAAAGGTGGAAAACCGGGTGCAGAAGCCGTGTGTAACATAAGCCTTGAAAATTTGGAAACCCCTCACTGTAGAATGTATCTTCCATCTACAACCGTTGCAGAGATTTTGGAAACAAGATAAATGCAACGGGAATTGTAAAAGCCGTCAAGGCCGATATGATTCTTGAAAGCATCAGGTTAGTAAGTATATTATCGCAAGAAAGTATATGAACAAAATCCGATGCTTTCGTCTTTTAGTGCCTCGTTTTAAATTTCGAAAGGGTTGCCAGGCTATAACCGTCCTCTTAATTGTGAAGAGAGAAGCTTGGTAGCCCTTTTTTAAAGACTCTTTCGCCAGTCATTTGGTCTTAATTTATTTGGATAAAAAGTGTTTCCCGATTACCTTTGCCGACTTATTATCATTCAACAAGAGTCCCAGCTAGGGCGTGACAAGCTTTAAATCAAGGAATTATGAAAAAAGAAATACATCCTAAAAATTACCGGCTGGTAGTTTTTAAAGATATGAGTAACGGGCATTCTTTCCTCAGCCGTTCGACGGCTGCTACTAAAGAAACTGTAAAATGGGAAGATGGCAATGAATATCCCTTGGTGAAATTGGAAATATCCAATACTTCTCATCCTTTCTTTACCGGTAAGAATATGTTGGTTGATACGGCAGGACGTATTGATAAGTTCAAAAAGAAATATGCTAAAAAGACAGAATAATATTAAATTGTGACACAGCTCTGTGCCGCCTGTCAAAAGCAGGCATTGGTAAAGAGTTTGTTTTTCATGGCTATACTTTAAGACCTCCTGATTCTTCGGGAGGTTTTCTTTTATTATAAAAAAAGTGCATGCCCCTAATGAAACATGCACTTTTTGCCTTAGTGAAACAGTTTTATTTAACTCCTCCGGGAATAACAGTCCCTTCTATATTGTGGTACTTGCAGAAGTAGTTATAGGTTCCATAAGCTTCGAATAAATGACGATATGCGCCACCTGGCGGAATATCACCACTATCAAATTTCCCTTCTGGTGAGGTGACAGTATGAATGACATTGTCATCATTCACCCAAACCACGACGCTGTTGACTTTAATTTCAAGATACGCAGGCGAAAATCCGGAACTGGTTATGTGCACTATATCATTTTTGCCAAAGAAAGGATCATTGCTTGCCCTGGCTGCAACTTTTTGATCATTTAAATCTTTCAGATCATTGTCTTTACTACAGGCCATCAATAGCAATAAAATGCTACTGGTCAGTAAGAAGAACTTTTTCATATCCATCATATTTTAATTATAAAATATGGCGGCTATACTACTATATATACAACATCAGGGCCAAAATTATTCAACGCTTCAATTAGAAGGAATGAATAAAAAAAGGCAACGAAACTAAAAGACTGTGATTCAATCTTTTTTTACAAATGAAAGAAGATATAAGTTGTGGATTAAGAAGTTCTATGCATTCAAATAGCCTCTCAATAAATTAAAAGTCTTAGCTGTTCTTAGTTTAGTAATTGCTTTATCTTTTATTTGCCTTACACGTTCCGGAGTCAAGTCAAATTTCCGGCTGATATCTTCAAGGCTCATAGGACGATCTACGCCAATGCCAAAGAAGTAGCATATTGTTTCTTTCTGACGATCGGTAAGCGTTTGCATAGAGCGGCTTATTTCCGTCTTTAAAGATTCACGGTAATTCAATTCGCAATCTGTACTCTCGACCGATGTGTTTTCCAGGGTGTCAAGTAACGTGTTGCTATCCTCATCTTCAGATACCGGTACGTCAAGACTTACATGATGGCTGCCGAAAGCGAGACTGGTTGCCACATCTTCAGGGGTCATATTCAGTTCTTCGGCGATCTCTTCAGTCGAGGGAGCCCTTCCCAGTTGCTGCTCAAGTGATAAATAGGCTTTTTTGATCTGGTTAGTTAAGAAAACTTTATTCAACGGAAGGCGGATCATCCGGGCATGTACTGCGATAGCCTGCAAAATGCTTTGACGGATCCACCAAACGGCAAAAGAAATAAACTTGAATCCGCGGGTGACATCAAAGCGCTCAACAGAACGAATAAGGCCAAGATTTCCCTCATTAATCAAATCGGAAAGGGAAAGTCCCTGGCCCTGGTATTGTTTGGCCACGGAAACAACAAAACGGAGATTTCCTTTGACAAGTCGGTCATGTGCTGCTTTATCACCTTTTTTTATCCGGCCGACTAACTGCACTTCCTCTTCAGGACTGATGAGATCTACTTTCCCGATCTCCTGCAGATACTTTTCAAGACTTTGTGATTCGCGATTAGTGATGGACTTAGTGATCTTAAGCTGACGCATACTCATAGCAGAGGGTTTTTATTGTTTCATTGGATATTGGACAGCGAAGGAACGATTTGAAAGAGGCGAAAAAAATAGAATGTTTACCAATTAATGTGTAGTGATTTTGCTACATCATCGGGCAGGATAGTACATGTCAGTTTACTAACAAGGTAGATGAAAAGACGGTGATTTTAATGGTATCATTTTTTTAAATGCGGGAAATAAGTATAAAGATCGAACCAGGGTTGTGTAGGAGAAACTGTAACAAAACCAGAAACGAGAGTATAAGCTTTGTCAGGATACCTCAATGGAATTTCTGTGATTACATTTGGCGGATTTACATGCTTTGTTCCGGCAATTGAACCAGATGCAGTTGGGACTTCGATTTTTATATAATCCATTTCATCCGCTGTTGAGCAGCCGGTAATAAAGGCCGAAAAGAAAATAAACAATGCGGCCAGAAATTTTTTCCAAAAAGGTATTTCCATCGCGAATATTACCGGTGAAATTTCAATTATCGGCCTGTTCAATTGGGTGGTTCGAAAACGTCCATATACTGGTTCATCTTTCTTTTTTTGAAAGTATTCGTATATCTCTCCATCCTTCATCCCGGTAAAGTCAATCACGTTTTTGCAACAGGATTTGCAATAGACGCCTTTCTCAACTGGCGTCATATCGTCCCAATTCTCCCGGCAGGGATCTGTGATTGAAAGTGTAAGCATAATTTTACCGCTGCCTTTTACAATTTATATTATTAAGATAGCGCAGTTTCTTTATTTTTGAAAATCGTCAGTTTTTTTAGAATGGACAAGATCATTTTTACAGAGGAATTTTGCCAGCCGGAAAACCTTCACCCGTTCACATTGACACGGCAGTTACAGGATATTCGTGTTGGCATTCTTACGATCAGGGAGAAGTGGGAAAGAATGCTCGGACTCGTATCCTATGACAAAAAGGAAGATAGCTACAAAGATTTTGACCGGTCAATAAGCATTGACGAAGCGGTTGAAGATGGAGGCGTTTGCGTTATGATCCACGGTAATGTGTTGCCGACCCCGGCATTAGTAAACGCCATAAGCGATCTGAAAAACGGAGAGTTTCTTTCAGTAAAAGGCAACGAAGGAATTGTCTTTCGGTTTACAAAAAATGAGATCCGGGAGAAACATACTATCAAAGTAAAAAAGGCGATCACCATCCGGGAAGAGCCAATAATGATCCAATATCCCTGGAATATTTTTCAACTAAACGATTGGGCTATCCGCGAGGATTTTAAACTGCTTACAAGAAAAAGAAAATCACAGCCTTTTTCCAAAACCAATAAGGTCATCAAACCCTCCGGTGTGTTTATTGAGAAAGGAGTTGCGATGGAGCATTGCATACTCAATGCTTCAACCGGCCCCATTTATATTGGCAAAAATGCAGAATTAATGGAAGGCTGCACGATCCGCGGACCATTTGCGCTTGGTGAAAGTTCATTATTAAAAATGGGAACCAAAATTTATGGAGCCACAACATTAGGGCCTTATTGTGTTGGCGGCGGTGAAATAAAAAATTCGCTACTATTTGGTTACTCCAATAAAGCGCATGATGGATATCTTGGTGATTCGGTAATAGGGGAGTGGTGCAATCTTGGCGCGGGTACTTCTAATTCCAATTTAAAAAATAATGCCGGCGAAATAAGAGTGTGGACGCCCAACGGCAAGATAGATGCCGGCAAAAAGTGCGGCGTGATGATGGGTGATTATTCCCGTACTGCTGTCAATACGGCTATCAACACTGGAACAGTAATAGGAGTATGCTGTAATGTTTTTGGAAATGGATTGACCCCAAAACATATTCCCGGATTTTCATGGGGAAGTGATGGCTTTGATCACTACAGGTTTGAAAAAGCGCTTACCGATATTGAAGCCTGGAAAAAATTGAAAGGTTGTGAGCTTTCTAATAATGAGAAAAGCATATTAAGATATATATTTGAATCTTTTTAAAAACAGTACCGATGAGAAAACAGATCGCCGCCGCTAACTGGAAAATGAATCTTAGCTTTCAGCAAGGGGAAAAACTGATGGATGAAATACTAGCCGCCAACACCAGGCTTTCACAAGATCAGTTGGCCATTTTTGCAGTACCCTTTCCATACCTTCTAATGGCCCGCAGTGAAGTGGGTGAAGAGCCAAATTATTATGTCGCGGCGCAAAATTGTTATCATAAAAAATCAGGCGCTTTTACCGGTGAAGTTTCTGCCGAAATGCTTCATTCTATTGGTATGTTATATTGCATAGTCGGGCATAGCGAAAGAAGAGAGTATTTTAATGAAACAAATGCGATGTTGGCTGAGAAAGTGAATCTTTGCCTGGAAAATTTTATTACCCCGATCTTTTGCTGCGGCGAGGCATTGAACATTCGTGAAGCGGGAACGCAAAATGATTTTGTGGCGACACAATTGAAAGAATCATTATTTCATTTGGCTGAAAATAAAATAAAAGACATTATCATAGCTTATGAGCCGATATGGGCGATCGGTACCGGTAAAACAGCTTCTACCGGGCAGGCACAAGAAATGCATGCACATTTACGTTCTATAATAGCTGGACAATACGGAAAAGAAATTGCTGACCAGGTTTCGATTTTATACGGAGGCAGTGTAAAAGCCAGTAACGCAAACGAGCTATTTAGTTGCCCGGATGTGGATGGTGGTCTCGTTGGCGGCGCTTCCCTGGTAGCTGCTGATTTTATTGAGATCATCAGGGCATTGAAGAAATAAGAAGCAGCAGGTTTTGAGTTTCGTGCTGCCTGCCCGCCAAATTTGTCTAGCCCCGAACCCGGAAATTTAAATCCCAAGCTATCAAACCGAAAGATATCTTACCACCTTACCATCTCGTAATTACCAGGAAAAACCAGGCACTCCTGAGTTTTTTGAAAATACGAGCGATAGTAAATGGCAAAGAAATATACCCGCTCCCCGATAGTAAACCTGTTACGATAACTGTAATGCAGAATAATCCCAAAGTGGTTATCACTGACGGGTATCATTTCACAAAGCCTGTAGAACTTGTCTATCATCATCTCAACACTTATTATTTCAAAGTGATCTGCGTGATCGATGATATGCAATTACTGGCCGGGTCAATGTTATTAATAGTGCTTTACCTGGTTGGAATCTACACAGGCATTTTTATTTTAAAACTGGTAAGTTTTGCGCCAATCGTTTATTTCCTTTTCTATTACTATATCAATCGTAAAGAATTCATACAGATAACACCCGTATGAGCGAACACAGGTTGTTATAAATTCATCAACCGGGTAAAAGCTTCGCGGAATTTGTTGCTGTCGTAGTGGGAGCAAACAGCAGCAAGCAATTCCTTTCTCCGCTGTAAAATATTGATATCATTGATAAATGAAATTAAAATATTTGACGCTTCTTCGGGCGTTGCGTATGTAAAGAAAAGCGGATCGAGCTCTTTTGAGAAACTAATATCAGAAGGTATTAGTGACGGCTGTGCATAATGTATAAAATCTACAATAAAGCCGGCTGAATTGGATAAACCGTTTATTTCCTCCACGCCCCTTATACTTTGCATTTTCAGCCGGATGGGTGACCAGGTTATGTGCGAGTAGTAATGCCGCGAATAAATTTCATAAGGTACTTCCGAGTTAAATGTCACAAGTGAAACTGATGAGTTTTCGATAGCCTTTTTTATGTTTTGCACCAACTCCGTTCCGTAAGCTGTGTTGCTGTTTCCCATTAATATCAACTCAACTTTGTGATCATCGCTTAATTTTTCAGCAAGAGTTCTTGCGACAACAGGTATAATTTCATAATGTCTTCTTTTCATTTCAATATTGCCCGGGATAACAATTTTGAAAGGCTTTGTTGAAAAATCTGTTTCCCCTTTTCTATTAAAGAATAAGCCGGGTATATATTCAACTTCAATATTTTTCATTAATGACCTGAAATAGCCGGGCATTGCGGGGGCAAGAACACGATAATATTTTATATGCCGGTGAAGAATTTTTTTTGCAAAGCTCTCCGAAAATAAAACAATATTGTCATAACTGAATGTGGTATAATCATGAAGACAATGTACATTAAGTACAGTATGAACTGCCGGATGCTTCCTAAGCTTCCAGGCAAAGTACAGGAGATTATTGTCGAGAGAGTTGATAAAAAAATGCGAATAAGTTCTTGCAGCTAACTCTTTGAATAATTTTTTTATGAACAGCCGATGTGATTCTTCCGGTCGCTTTGTCACCCACTTGATGTTTTCATTTTGAAAAACGCTGAAATGTTTGCAATCTTCAACAATAGATGGATTGGCTGCGAATATGCAGATCTGTTCAAAATGTTCTACGGCTAACTCTACCAGGCCTGGCAAAGTTTCATAATGGTCTGTTTCATAAATGAGGATGTTTTTTTGCATGGTAAACAGAAGTCTGCAATTTAATGCCGTTATCGATATATCTCAGCCTGCTCTTCTATATATTTATCAGATGAGGCGACATCCTGTTTTATACCTATGATGTTAAAACCAAATTGGGTATCTGTTGTGATCTTTACCGAATTATAATTTCTTTTGGTAAACCAACTTCCAGCTTCTTCATGGGTATGTTCCCTTCGAAATTCCGGTGAAAGCCAGTCCATAATGTCAATCATCATCTCCCTCGTATTTTGTTTGTTCCCCTTCAAACGTTTAACAATAAAGGCAACAGGGAATATGGACACCTTATATAAATAGTATTGCAAGCGAATGGGTAACCGGGAAGTGAATTTTCGAAGGGAATTGAAAGACTTATGTACAAATCCAGTTCCCGGGTGATATAGCCACACACTTAATTTGCCACCTTTTTTCACACAACGATCTATTCTTGAAAAGGACAGCTCTGTATTGTTCGTATGTATCAATACGCCGCTGCAATAAACAATATCAAAATATTCAAAAGCAACTGGTGGAAACTGGACATCTCCCTGTATGAACCAGGCATTCCTGCTCTGACTATGTGAATATGCCGTTTCTATACTGAGACTTAGATCCATGCCGAACACCCGGCCACCTTTTTCGGCGATACACATATCCAAGACCCCATTGCCGCAGCCTGCATCAAATATAAGCTTGTCTTCAAGGTTGACAACTTTTTCATCTATCTCAGTTAAGAACAAGTCGAGTAAACCGGCAGTATCGTTGTTCCAGGTTTTATCTTCCTGATATTTGAATAGTTTCCATTCCAGTGAAAAGCTTTTTTTTGTACGCCTGTTTTTCTTCTGGACATACTTAATAAGCTCTGCATACTTGTCTTCCACTATTTTTTTTCGATCTGCATAATCTTCAAGATTTTTTTCAAGGAAACTTCGGTATTCAAGAAATGCTTCTATCGTCAGCCTTGGTATGCCTTTTATTACCGGGTAAAAGCAATCCTCATCTGCAAACAAGACCCCTTCATCGATGTCATCGCCGTTTACGAAAGTTTTGATGGTTCGTAATTGTAATTTTGACCGGGTGACAGGACATCGTAATATCGGGAGCATTGCTCGTTGCATTGAATAATTTTCTTTACTTACGGTTCAACGTATTCAATATCCTTCACCTCCAGCATGATGAGTTCAAATTTCTGCGAGGTTTGATCTAATATGGAATTGAACCGTTTTTCGTGGAACTGTGCGCGGTTGAATTTCAGTAAAATAAATAAAAACCGTGGTGTCATTGATTGATCATAGCTTTTCTGCTAACTTATACAAAAACCGTTTAACTCGTGTTCTTACCAGGAGCTTCCATTTCCATCGTGTTATCCAATTGGCATTCACGTGCGTATTTATTTCATCAATATAATCAGAGAGTTTAGCTCCTGACTCTTCAAAAACTTTTTTATATCGTTCAAAATATGGCAGAAGTATTCCTTCGTAACCTCTTAGGATACCTCGTATCATCATTCCATCAAAATGAATAAATATAATGGGGTACTCGCCATTTATTAACACAGTTCCATTTACGATCTCTCTCCGGGATTCTTCATTATCGCCTGTCCCGATATTACATCCGCGATGACGAATGATTTTGATCGTTTCAAACTTTATAGGGAAAATGTCAAGGTATTTAATATCGTCATAGATGCCTTGCAGAATGTTCGCTCCCATCTTAAAGTGACAGGCCTCTGCCCACCATTTCATCGCCTCAATCCCGTTTTTGTTAACACCAATGAAACCCAAGGAAAAAAAACCACTGGTGAAAAGCGTTATGAAACTTTGTGGGTCTTTCAGCGGATGTGATGTTTCCCAATGCGGCGTTAAGATCACCGATCGGCTATCAAGCTCGGAAAAAAGAAAGTGATAATCGTTAAAGAAAAACATATCACAATCCAGGTACAGTATTTTTTCAAACCCTTCTTCAAGCAGGTAGGAAATAAAGACAGGTTTCATTGACCATCGGAAATAATCCATCTGGATATGTTCATATTTGCTTTGAAGCTGTTTTACCAGCGGATATCGCTTTATTTCAGATAGCGCTATCAAATTAATGCCAGCAGGAATATTGTATTTTTTGTCAATAGGCTTGTCATCTATTATAAGGGTTTGGACAGTTACTGTTGCATCAAATTCCTTAACAGATTTAAAGAGTGCGAGAGCTTTAGGATAATAGTCGGCTGTAATTATGGTACAAAATGTAGTCATATTAAAAAAAATCGAATTAACTATCAGGTAGAAAGCAATAATTCATTAATCGCCAATATTGATGAAGGATGCTTTGCGGATTTGAAAACGATGAAATGTCTATTTTTCAATTCATCTTCAATTTTTTTGGTGAGAACGGAATCGGTCATTTCCGCCAAACTGTGGACTTCTATTGAAAGATACCTGACTTGTCGTAGCCAGTCCTTTTCGGTGCTGTCTAATAAGACCGCTTTTTCAGCCCCCTCAATATCCATTTTTATATAATCGGCTTTTATTATATTGTTTTCTTTAAATAAGTGATCCATCGTCAAACAACGAACCGTTCCCGTATCACCAAAAGAATTTTTTTCGACAGTATACGATTGTTCGTCACTACCTCTATAATTAATGAATCCGTTGGTTTCCCAAATGGCAGCCCGCAGTAATGTGCAATTGTCAAACCCGGAAGTATTTAATTTGCAAAGTTCAAAATTTTCTGAATCCATTTCAACACCGATTATTGTAGCATTAGGGTATTGTTGTTTAAAGTCCACAATGGTCAGTCCGATATTAGATCCCAGATCAATTATCACAGGTGAATGACCAAGCTCAAACGGCGAACGATGATATTGCTCGATGAAAGTGGCCATGAATACTTCCTGGTCGGTTTCATTTTTTCGAAGATGTATGTTTTTTTTATCGGGAGTTCTTATTTTGCTTTTACCCTTTGTTCCAATCTTAAGAGAAAAATACAGACTTTGGCGGACGCTGCGGGTAAAATAATAGCAACCGGAGAATCTTGAAAGTATAATTGTCAATCTGCTTGCCATTGTGAGCGGATAATGATTTTTGAATTGGCAGGAAATGGAGTGATACGCCGGGTGAAGCTATTTAATTGATTTATTTCAAAGGCTACTGCTTTTTCCACCCAATCAATTCCATGCTGCATATCATACCCTGCCCAGAAAGACAGGAAGTATCTCCCGGGTCGTAAATTAAGCTCTCTTAAATTAACCCGAATGCAGTTTTTTATATTTTCTGTTGAAAAATCATCGTCTTCGTTGATGATGTGACTAATCAATTCGCCTGTTTCGTCATTTACATTAATATTGACGACAAGTCGCCGGTTTCTGTATTTTTCATTAAAGCCGATACAAAGGATTAAATCTTCTCCTACGTTGATATTCGGTGTCATTACCCGGATGTCCTCAAAATAGTAATCACCATGTCCACGATCTCTTTTATAGTGAGAAATTCCCACATCGCCTTTTAATAAATTTGTATAGGCTTCGGCAATTTCGTTAATGGTGCCTGCCTGTTTTAGTTCACCTTTTTCAAGCCAGATGCCCTTCGTGCATAATTTTATCACGGTGTTCATCTGGTGGCTTACGAACAGTATGGTACGTCCATCCTGTTTACTTACCTCCTCCATTTTTCGAATACATTTTTTCTGAAATTCCATATCACCAACTGCCAACACTTCATCTATCAGCAATACCTCCGGTTCGAGATGGGCAGCAACAGCAAAAGCAGTCTCAATTGCATTCCCAAGCTATAATTTTTTAATGGAGTATCTAGAAACAGTTCTACCCCGCTGAAATCAACGATGGCATCAAACTGTTTGTCTATTTCGGATTTTCTTAAACCAAGTATGGACCCATTAAGATAAATATTCTCCCTGCCTGTCAGTTCCGGATGAAAACCCGTACCTACTTCCAATAAACTTGATAATCGTCCTCTTATCACAGCTTCGCCGGCTGTTGGCCAGGTTATCCGGCTTAATATTTTCAGCAATGTACTTTTCCCCGCACCATTTCTTCCTATGATACCCATCCTCTCTCCCTGCTCAATTTTGATATTGATATCCTGCAATGCCCAAAAATCTTCCTTCTTTTCATTTCTGTTGCGGAAAATATTTTTCACTGAATTCGTTATGACATCCCGCATAGCGAGGTAA
>CAWAWY010000010.1:0-44756 GCA_963785915.1 uncultured Chitinophagaceae bacterium
CTGAACATTATTAGTGCCGATGACTTTTGCGAGGCTGATCATATCGTCGATTTTGCGATGCTTATAGGCACGGATGTCCGTGATTATAAATACCGCGAAGAACAGCCCAAGAACGACCACGCTGGTAAATACCAGCATAAGAATTAGCTTATTCCTGATTGATATGTCGCGCAGTTTGAGCAAAATGATAGTTGTATAAAATTATATTGATCAAATAATAATTGCCAGCTTCAGCAGTTGCGACCCGGCCTTGAATCCCGCCGAATTAATTGCATTCAGATTGGCTTCGAATTTAAGTTTGTTGTTTATAATTATAAAGTTCAATGCTGTTCCCATTTTAGCAAAACCATCTTCTTCACTGATCGTAAGTACATTTCTTCCCACTTTACCCAGTATTGATTGAAGTGAAAACTGGTTATTTCGGCCAATAAATAGAATATGGCAAAACCCGATATCTTCCGGTCTGCTGAAATTTTTGATGATTATTCTTTTATTCTTTACTGTATTCGTTTTGGCTATTTCAGTTAAGGGATCAGTAATCGAAGACGACCCGATGATCCCTATGATAAAATCGCCACTAGCTGTACTTGTATCCCAGTCAACATATTTCGTAAAATTATAAATAAATGCCGCTTTAAGATTTGCTTCACCTTCCGTTTGAGCCCGGGTAGAGACGACAAAGGAGCAAAACAGCGTAACGAAAACAAGGCCGGGTATTATACCCCGCTTAGTCCTCATCCTCTTATTTGGATTGATAGGCATTCTATTCAAAAGGAAATTGAATATATAAGATTCATTAAAGATCTTTTAAGTTTATCCCGATCTTAAACACCCCATTGATGCCTGGTTGTTCAAGAACGGTTGCATACAAAAGTCCGTCTGCTTGCCGGAATCCCGGATCGATCCACTTTGTGTTGAATATATTATGGACATTTAAACTGACGGTTATTTTTTGTTTAAACAAGCTGTGTGTACTGATACAGCAGTTTGCCAGAAAATAACCTGCTACCGGTCCATAAGGATTTGAACGCGGAACGGAACGACTACCTACATAATTACCAGCAAGTGTAATGACCAGGAAATCCTCTAAATGAAAAGTGAAACCGGCATTCCCTTTAAACTTTGCTACACCGGGAGTACGTCCATGATTCCCGGTAATGAGATTTTTGCCCCAGGGATCCTGGTAAGTAATATTCGCAAAGCAACTTACATTTTTTGATAATGTCAGGTCCAGGATCGCTTCAACGCCTGTAATATTAATTTTAGCTGGATTTTTATCCAGCGTTGGAGTTGGGAGGTTACCAAGTATAATTACATCTCTTAATTCATTGCGAAATCCATTTATCTGCAACCTTATATTTTTTGATGGTGTATAAATAGCATTTAACTCATAGGTTCTGACTCTTTCTTTCTTTAAGCGGAATGTCCCGGTAGGCGGAGGCTGATGTATCTCTAAATTTGTTGGCGACCGGAATGCATTGCCGAATTGAATTTTGAAATTAAATTTTTTGCCCGGCTGATTTACTATGGCAATCCTCGGGCTGATAGCATCCCCGAAATAACTGTTGTGATCATAACGTACCCCCAGTGTAATATTTGTTTTTTTCAGCCACGTGGTATTTAATACGTATTGTAAATAACCGCCGATATTTGTTCGTATGTCAAAAACTCTTGGTAAAAGCGTTGAGTTCAGGTTAAGCAAAGTGTCTCTTCCATCTAATAAATAAATGGTGGTGACGTCAAAAGTTGAAGCCCGTGCGCCCGCTTCAACATTATCCTGGTTGACTTGTACTCCGGCGGAAAATTTATGCTTTTCAGAAGGATTATAATTTGCAGTAAATGCTCCTGACACCCTGTTTGAATAAGTAACAATTCTTGCACGAATCAGTTTTCTTCCATCCACTGTTACATAAATGTACGAGTCTTCACCCTGGCCCGTCTCCCGGTAAGTAATGCGGCTGAGAAAATTTAGTTTTTCATTCGGTTTATATTCATTTTGAATAAACCAGGTGCGCAGATAAGAATCTATTAATCCTGCTTTCTCTCCCCTTATATCTCTTTGAAGTACTCCTATTATCCCGACGTTACCATAGCCTTGAGGCGGGAGCCTGAGATAAGCGGTAGGGCTATTAGAATAAGTTCCCCATCCCATGGGCGTCCTGTATGTCCGGTAACTAAGAGTTGTAATTGATTTTTTTGCATAATAACTGATAGATGCATTCAATGAATGTGCCTTATCAACATAGGAGCCTGAATAATTTGGATCACGGTTGCTGAATTTTGGTCCATCAGTGCTATACAATGTACCTGCTACTGCAAACTCAAATTTGTTTTTCTTTAACCCGACACTTAGTTTTTGAAAAGAAGTATTAAAACTACCGAAACCTTGCTCGAACTTCAAACCGTCAATATCCCCGCCCTTTTTTGTAATTATGTTGATCACGCCGCCGAAGGCATTAGCTCCATAGAGCGCAGAAACCGGCCCCCAGATAATTTCAATACGATCTACGTTATGTAAACTATAGGCGGGACCCGCCATATCATTACTGCCAAGAATATTATTCTCCACCACGCCGTCAATCATCAGTAATGCTCTCGTGTTTTCTGCCCCATACATACCTCTGAAGTAAATTAGCGTGGGTGCATAACCGTTTACATGGATCATGTCAATTCCCGGAATATCCCGTAACGCATCTTCCAACTGCTCATAGCCTCTTTCGGCAATCTGTTGCGCCGAAATAACGGTGATAGTTGAGGGCGCTTCCGATGTAGTTTGCAGGTAGCCGGAAGCGGTAACTACTTTTATATTCATAAGCTCCTCAAGGGAAAGTTGCAAAAGACTTTTGACATCCGGTACAGTATCTATTTGCGCTATCAGGCATGCAGGCAGTAGCAAAAAAAAATGAATAACAAGGAACTTAAATCTCATAAACGTAGCTTTTTACTTTTTATATCAGAAAAAACAAAGCGAGGTAACTATTGGAAAGATTATCCAGGAGGGCTTTTAATTGGGTATTTTTTTCCCCACTTTAAAATAGTAAAACCAAGAAGATTTAGCAGATGTTTGAGACATTTGGTTGTTGGCAGCTTCATTTACATGGGCATGTATGGCAATAAAGCAAATATCCTGCCCATTAGAAATTTTCATTTTTGGAGAAAATCAATCCACATACTTGAAGTATTTTCTGAGAGTATGCTGTCGGGATAACAGGGCGGCATTCTAACCAACATCTATAAATTGAGCGACAATGTTTTTTGAATGATTCAACAAAGCCATTATTCTTTCCTTTGATGCTTTCTTAAGATTTTTCTCGCGAATAAGTGCGGTTGTTTTTGATTCAAATTCTTCGACAAATACTAATTTCCATGGCAACTTTGCGGGAGGTATAATTACATTCTTTGTTATTGTGCTGATCAAGCCGTAGCTATGGCTTCTCAGAAAAGCCTTTATAATAAGAATCTCAAGCTGGCTTTGAATGACGTAAACGTAATAGGCCATAAAACATAAAAGCTCTGAACAGGTCAGAGCTTTTTGCGGACCGGATAAAATCGGAGGACTCGAACCCGTCCCCACAATACTGTGGGGATGACAGGGCGGCATTCTAACCAACATCTATAAATTGAGCGACAATGTTTTTTGAATGATTCAACAAAGCCATTATTCTTTCCTTTGATGCTTTCTTAAGATTTTTCTCGCGAATAAGTGCGGTTGTTTTTGATTCGAGTTCTTCAACATACACCAATTCCCAAGGGCCTTTTTGAGAAGTGTAAACAGACTCCCCATTATTATGCTGAATAAGCCTTATTGAAGGTTGCTCAGAATAACCTTTATAATAAGAACCGTCAAGCTTGCTTTGAATGATATAAACAAAGAATCCCATAAACAATAAAAGCCCTGATTCCTCAGAGCTTTTTGCGGACCGGACGGGACTCGAACCCGCGACCTCCGCCGTGACAGGGCGGCATTCTAACCAACTGAACTACCGATCCATTAATATTTTTTAAAAGAACTTTTTATTTTGAACTCGAACCCGTCCCCACAATTCTGTGGGGATGACAGGGCGTCCCAACAGTACTGTTGGGATAACCAACTGAACTACCGATCCATTAATATTTTTTAAAAGAACTTTTTATTTTGAACTCGAACCCGTCCCCACAATTCTGTGGGGATAAGGGCGTCTTTAACCAACTGAACTACCGATCCATAATTTTTTAAGAACTTTATTTTGAAGACTCCAACTAGGGATAACGTCCCAACGTTTCTGTTGGGAAAACTAACTGAACTACCGATCCTTGCTTCGTCGCTACTTTCATTAAGATTGTACCATTGCTAAGTTCGACGCTCCTCGTAATGACGGGTCTCTCAATTAAAGAAGCACTTTTTTCGGATGGCAAAGATAGGGGATTTGACCCCTTTCATACAAAAGTTCTTCTACATTTTTCCCCAACAATACTGCTAATTACCTATTGAAATACAGTATGCTGCATTGCTTCACTATCTTTGGATATTTAAAGAAATAACACATGATCAAGGTCGGCGTTTTTGGTGTGGGCCATCTTGGAAAATTTCATCTTAATAACTGGAAAGAGATCCCTGATGCAGAGGTGATCGGTTTTTATGACCCCGATGATGATACATCGAAAAATGTTTCTGAAAAATATCAATTGCCTCGTTTTCTTGATGTGGACGCATTGTTGAATGCATCCGATGCGTTGACATTGTCGCCCCGACCACCTATCATTTTGAATTGTGCGAAAAAGCTATCAAAAAAGGTAAGCATATTTTCGTTGAAAAGCCACTTGCCAATACAATGGAAGAAGCCCGGCAACTGGTAAAGTTGGCTGAAGAATCGGGCATTAAATTCCAGGTGGGACATGTGGAGAGATTCAACCCTGCTTTCCTGGCGGTAAAAGACATTCAATTGAATCCGATGTTTATTGAGGTCCATCGTCTTGCTCAATTTAATCCAAGAGGAACAGAAGTTAGCGTAATCCTCGACCTGATGATCCACGATATTGATATTATTTTAAGCATTGTGAAAAGTGATGTTAAAAGTATTTCAGCAAGTGGCGTAGGTGTGATAACTGAAACACCTGACATTGCCAATGTCCGAATTGAATTTCATAATGGTTGTGTAGCGAATCTGACATCGAGCCGAATCTCTATGAAAAAGATGCGTAAAATGCGTCTCTTTCAGAAAGACGCATATATAGGGATTGATTTTTTGAATAAAAAAACTGAGATCATTAAGCTGAAAGAACCCAAAGAAGCGGACAGTTTTGTTTTTGATATCGAGACTCCTTCAGGTAGAAAAACGATCGCTGTTGCTAATCCCGTAGTTCCCGAAATAGACGCAATTAAAAAAGAGCTGGAAGAATTTACCAACGCTATTCTTAATAATACCAAAACAATAGTTTCAGAAATTGATGGCCTGATGGCAATGGATGTAGCCCACCAGATCCTCGATAAGATCGGTAATAATGTTATTAGCCCGCTGATGAACAACGGTAAAAAAATATCTATTGACCTGGTATGTCGTTATTGATTATTTCACAGCGGCATTGGCATGGCTTTGTTTTTATTTTGTTCGCAGCGCTATGCTGCATGACAGAGGCGCCTACCCGATCAGCTACCAGTCATGGTCATATATCCTGGCGATAGTTCCCGCCGGTTGGCTGGCATCTATATACACTTGCCGGAACTTATCATTCTCTTTATAAAAAATCAAGACTGGCAGAATTCACCCTGACATTTGTCTGCAGTCTTTTTGGTAGCGTTATTTTCTTTCTTGTTTTTGTGTGGAATGACCCTCACAGTAATCCTAACTATTACTATATCGCTTTTGCTTGTTTAACGGGTATTCATTTCACCTTAACATTTTTCGGCAGATGGCTTTTATTGAACAAAGTGAAACAGCAGTTACTCTCCGGTGAGGTCAGCTTCAACACATTGATGATCGGCAGCCAGGAAAATGCCATAAGTATTTTTAAAAAAACAGAAAAAAATCTTCAAGACGGCGGTTACCAGTATATCGGTTTTGTGACACCTGACTACAACGGCAAAAATGGTATTCAGAAAATGATACCAAAGCTCGGGACCACGGATCAGTTGGAAAATATCATTGATCAAAATAACATTCACCAGGTAGTACTGGCAATGGAAAAATCAGAACAGGTGCTTCTGGAAAAGATCATTGATCGTCTTAGCGAAAAAGATGTAGAGATAAAGATACAGCCGAGTACATTGGATATTCTGTCAGGCTCTGTGAAGACAAGCAATGTATTGGGAGCTCCGCTCATCGATCTGAAAACGGGATTGATGCCGGAATGGCAACAAAATATTAAACGACTATTAGATGTATCAACGGCTTTGCTGGGTTTGATCATTCTTTCACCGCTATTACTATTTGCTGCAATAAGAGTAAAGTTCTCTTCTACAGGAAGCGTTTATTTATTCGCAGGAAAGAATAGGTTACAAAGGCAAGCCTTTTCGCATGTATAAGTTCCGATCGATGATAAAAGATGCAGAAAGAATGGCCCGGCCCTGTCATCGGATAACGATCCCAGAATCACAAAATGGGGAAAGACAATGCGGAAATGGCGGATAGATGAATTGCCGCAACTGTGGAATATTTTAATTGGTGAAATGAGTCTTGTTGGTCCACGGCCAGAGCGTCGCATATATATTGATCAGATTAATTGCACTGTTTCCCTACTATAAATATTTGTTGAAAGTAAAACCAGGACTAACAAGCTGGGGAATGGTTCAGTTTGGGTATGCCGAAAATATTGATGAAATGATCGAGAGAAGCAAATTCGATCTGCTTTATATTGAAAATATTTCCCTGGCGCTTGACCTTAAGATCATGATCCACACTTTGAGAATTATTTTTAAAGGAAAAGGGAAATAGAGGAATTGAAGATTTTAGTTTTAAGATTTTAGATTCTATTTTTGATGAAACGAATCCTGGTGAAAAAACTATTCGCTGCTTTATTGTTCTTTTACTGTCAACTACCAATTGCTAACTGCCAATCCGATAGCTATCGGATGAATTACTGGCAACAGGAGGTCAACTACACAATAGATGTTTCGCTAAATGACAAAGACCACACCTTAAACGGTTTTGAAAAAATAGAATACATCAATAATTCACCGGATACCTTAAGATTTATCTGGTTCCATCTTTGGCCGAATGCCTATAAAAACGATAAGACTGCTTTCACTGACCAGGAACTGGAGAATGGGAATACAAAATTTTATTTTTCTGACAAAGAACAAAAAGGATATATCAACCGGCTGGATTTTAAAGTAAATAATATAACAGCAGAAACAGAGGATCATCCGCAGCATATAGATATCATCAAACTCATTTTACCTTCTCCTTTGCCGCCACATCAAAAGATCCTGATCACTACCCCTTTTCATGAAAAGTTGCCGTATAATTTTTCCCGGGGCGGGCATGATGGTCAAAGTTACCAGGTAACGCAATGGTATCCTAAGCCGGCAGTATATGACAAGAATGGTTGGCACCCGATGCCTTATCTTGACCAGGGAGAATTTTATAGCGAGTTTGGAAGTTTTGATGTGAGTGTTACTGTCCCCGAAAATTATGTGGTGGCTGCCACCGGCGAATTGCAAAATGCGGAAGAAAAAGAATGGCTGAAAACAAGATCATCTTTTACCTGGCAACCGGTGAAGCGTAAAGTAAAAACAAAAAACGGCCCCCTTAAAACTGTTATTGATGCAATTCCCGGAATCTTCAGCTGGTATAAAAATCCTGCGCTACAAACAAAATAATGTTCATGACTTTGCATGGTTTGCCGATAAACGTTTTATAGTAAATCATGACACCTGCCAGCTTGCCTCAGGCAGAATGATCGACGTTTTCACTTACTATACTCCTCAAGACGCTCAAACATGGGAGAACAGTGTTAAGAATGCAGAAGCAAGCTATCCGTCATTATTCAAACCTTGTTGGAGAATATCCTTATAGTATTGCCAGTGTGGTGCAGGGCCCTGAAAGTTTCGGTGGTGGCATGGAATACCCGACCATCACTGTCATTTCTTCGGGATCAGATGAAAAAGACCTTGATATTACTATCGCACATGAAATAGGTCACAACTGGTTCTATGGCATATTAGCTACAAATGAAAGAGACTATCCCTGGATGGATGAAGGTATCAATACCTTTTATGAAAACAAATACTCCAGGCTAAATATGGAAAATCTTCGCAGATTGAAAGAATTTCATTTGAAACAAAAGCTATTAACAAAACGGATCAGCCGATCAATACGTCTTCAGAAAAATTCAGTGAACTGAATTATGAACTGGTTGCTTATTACAAAACAGGAGAATGGATGCGCTATATGGAATCTCAACTTGGCGATGATGTCTTTAATAAAGCCATGAAGGAATATTACCGTCAATGGCAGTTCAAACATCCGCAGCCTGAAGATTTTAAAAAAGTGATAGCAGAAAGCAGTGGCAAAAATCTTGATTCGATATTTTCTTATTTGGATAAAACAGGAACACTTCCCAACCAGCAGAGAACCGGGACCAAGCCCATCTTCATCCTCGATGTAAAATCCTTCAAAGAATATTTATGGTCACCTTCCAAAAATGTTTTGCTTTATGGACCTTCCGCAGGATATAATAGTTATGATAAACTGATGATCGGTGGCTTGCTGTCAAATATGCTACTACCTCCTTCAAGATTTCGATTTTTTCTTGCGCCAATGTATGCGACCGGGTCAAAAAAATTCGTCGGCACAGGATTCGTAGATGAAACTTTTTATCCTGCTGGTGTTTTCAGAAAGATAGAACTGGGCATTAGTGGTTCGATCTTTTCCATGCATAGGTTCATGATGATGATGGCAATAAAACATTCCTGGGCTTTCAAAAAATAGTACCGCATGTCCGGTTAACGTTAAAAGAAAAAAATCCCCGGAGTACTTCTAACCGTTTTATTCAGTTCAAAACATTTTTGATTAGCGAAGATGCATTTCGTTTTTACCGGGACACCCTCATTAATGGTCTGGACACGACCATTTCAAATAAATTCAAGACCCTGTCAGAAAACAGGACTCTTAACCAGTTAGAGTTTGTGATCGAGAATAACAGGGCTTTGTATCCTTATCGTGGTGAATTGAAAATTGAACAGGGAAAAGATTTTATCCGGACTGGCTTTACAGGAAAATATTTTTTCAATTATCCCAAAGAAGGCGGATTGGATGTTCGATCTTTTTGCGGGGAAATTTATTTACCCTGGTTCAAAAACCACAACCAAACAATTTGCGACTGACCGCTATCATCTGAACATGACCGGGCCTAATGGTTACGAGGACTACACTTATAGCGATTATTTTTTAGGGCGAAATAAATTTGAAGGAACTGCGAGCCAGCAAATAATGGTTCGCGACGGCGGATTTAAAGTACGTACCGATCTCTTAGCTGATAAAGTAGGTAAAACCGATGACTGGCTGATGGCTGTGAATTTTAGTACGACAGTGCCTGCCTCGATAAATCCATTAAGTTTATCTGCCAATAAAAATTCCATTAAAAGTATTTGTGGATATCGGCACTTATGCCGATGCATGGAAAAGGAATTCAACGGCGGATAACATTTTTATTTGATGCAGGCATACACATCCCGATATTGAAAGAAATAATAAATATTTATTTACCACTGATGTATAGCAGGGTATTCAAGGATTATATGAAATCAACCATACCAAAAAAGAACCGTCTTTTTAAAGAAATTTCTTTTTCTATCGATATTTCCCATTTCAGCCTCCGGAAATTTGACCGCAACTTAGTTTTCTGAAATGGAATATCCGACGAACATACAATACATCACGAGGGATAAAATTGACATAGCAAAGTGGAATAGCTGTATTGATACAGCGGACAATGGTCTTATTTATTCTTATTCGTTTTATCTTGACCATATGGCAAGGCAATGGGATGCCCTTGTGCTAAATGATTATGAAGCCGTGATGCCGCTGACATGGAATAACAAATATGGCATCTATTATTTGTACCAGCCTTTTCTTACCGCTCAATTGGGCGTCTTTGGCAAAAACATTTCTGCTAAATTGCTGGAAGAATTTTTAAACGCGTTCCCTACAAAATTCAAATACATGGGATATTTTAGCTCAATCATAAAAATGTTTTTGACTTAAATAAGTTCAATCTATGCGAACGTAGCAATCACTGTTCTGAATCTGAATAAACCTTATGAAGAGATTTATAAAGATTACAAGGAAAATATTCATCCGAAATATCAAAAAAGCGGAGCAAAGGAGGTTGCAAAGTCTCAAAAAGATTTTGATGAAGAAAAAGTGATTCAGCTTGCCATTCAACAAATGAAAACGTATACAAGCAGATCAGAGGACAATGTGAACCGGTTCCGGAAACTGTATAAATTTCTTAACGACAAACGAATGGCAATTACTTACGGAATTTTTTCTGCGAAAAATGAATTACTGGCTTCCTGTGTTTTCTTTTTTTCACACAACAGGGCTTATTATATCCTGGTGGGTAATCATCCCGATAGTAAGAACTATCGGCGCTTCACATGCATTGATTGACGCCTTTATAAAAGATCATGCGGGAAAAAAAATTGATCACTGGATTTTGAAGGATCGGATATTCGTGGCCTTGCTTTATTCTACAGAAGTTTTGGGGCGGTGGAGAAAAGTTATGCCGGAATAAAATTAAACAGACTGCCTTTTTATTTGAAATGGATGAAGAAATGATGTCGGAAGTCAGACCGTAAACCACCATCAAACTTTAAAATTCAGACCTCAGACTTCAGATATCTCTTCCCTCAAGTATCTTCTCCGCTATCAGCAGATCGACTGGTCTCGTGATCTTAATATTATTCTCCTCTCCTTCTACCAAAGAAACTTTATTCCATATGGCTTCAACCACGGTCGCTTCATCAGTAAACATATCATTATGTTCTACATGGAAAGCAGGTAAAAGAATTTTGCTATGAAATGTCTGCGGTGTTTGCACCAGCATTACTTTATTGCGGTCAAAAGGTTCGCTTTGACTATCTTTCAATAGTCGGACACTGTCTTTTGAAGGAATAGCGGGAATAGCGCGATCCGGTTTCCAGGGCCGATTCATAACAACGATGAATAAGATCAATGGTTAATCAAACATCTGAACACCATCATGCACAAAAACGATAGATTCTTTTCAACCAGTGCCAAACCGTTTTTAACGGAATGAAATCTTGTGTTCCCGCCAGGAATGATCCCAATTTCTTTTTTATCAAAATATCCATTTTAATTATTCTTTCGCCTGTCTGAATATATTCAGAAGGAAGCACAAGAATAATATTGATATCCGGATAAGCTTCAAAAAGTATTGATAGTGTAATAAATAATCGGCTTTTCTTTAAGCTGCATGAATTGTTTGGGAAGATCATTATTCATTCGTGTTCCCGTTCCACCCGCGACAATTACGATGTATCTTCTTCATCTATATTTTATTTATAAATAGCAATTTCATGTTTTCCCTGCACTATCCTTCAATCCCCTATACATTCCCGCACTATTAAAAACCATTGCCGCATTTCCTTTTGCATCCACACCGATCATTCCTCCTTCGCCATCAATCTTCATTAGTTTATCATGAACAACTATATCCATTGCTTCCTGCAAAGAAAGTCCCTTGTATTCCATCAGGCAACTGACATCATAGGCCGCTACAGCACGGATGAACATCTCGCCATGCCCGGTGCGCTGATGGCACATGTTTTATTATTGGCATAAGTACCGGCCCCAATAATAGAGCTGTCGCCTATCCTCCCCCATTGTTTATTGGTCATACCCCCAGTGCTGGTAGCAGCCGCAATATTTCCGTCTGATCACAGGCAGCAGCTCCAACTGTTCCAAATTTTCTTCCCATCAATTTGCCAGGGGTTCTTATGTTATGATCCAAGTACCGATTCATCAGAATCCCTGCATTTGTTTCCATTGATCATAACGGAACTGCGAAAAAAAATATTCATCCGGTTCCAGTTTTTATTCCATGAAGTTTTGCAAAATCTTCGGCGCCTTTTCCATTTAACATCACATGTTGGCTTTTGGTCATGACCGCATACGCTAATTCAATGGGGTTGCGAATATTTCTTACAGCGCTGACAGCACCTGCCATTCAATATCCTGCCATCCATGATAGAAGCATCCATTTCCTGGCTGCCGTCTTTGGCAAATACAGAACCTTTTCCTGCATTAAAAAGAATATTATCTTCCAATGAAATCATTGCAGCCCTTACGGCATCTAATTGCCGTCTGCCCTTTTTCCAATAATGTATACCCTGCATTCAATGCTTCTTCTAAACCTCTGCGATAAGCAGCTTCGCGTTCAGGTGTCATATCTTTTCTTTAAAATCGTACCGGCGCCGCCATGTATTGACCAAAGTAAACGATTGACATACGTGTTAATGGGTATTTGTTCCGAAGACCGAAATTAGTTATTTTGCAGCTAATAATAATATGTTTACTGATGTTGTCAAAAAAAACTTTCGCGGGCTGATATCTCATGATCGCAGCAAACCTCATTCCTGTTTACGGGAGTCTGGTTCCAGGGATGGAGCGCCGACAGATGCATTCATTGTATATGCACTTGAAACGTTGATCGTGGGTATGTCTCACATTGTTAAAATGGCAGTTATTACTGTAGTCCGCAAAAAGGATATATGGTACAATGAGGGAAGTTCATTCGTCAGTCAGCGGCATTTTCTTTATGCTGTTTTTACACTTCATTTTGGAATGTTTGCTGCAGTACAAACATTGCTATATTCTCGCAATCGGCAAATATTAATCGCCCGGGAGTGGCTTGCTTTATTTCTTTTTTCACTGGTACACTTACATCAATGAGATATTGCCATCATGCTGGGAGGATTTGCGGTCAAGTTATTTTGCAAGAAGCTTTGTGCCATTTATCGTAACAGGTGAATACAAAACCATCTCCATGATGAAAGTGATGTTTCAACCTTATGGCCGCATTTTTATTCAGCAATTAACAGTGATACTCGGGAAGCATGTTTCCTTCGTTTCGGATGGGGAAAAGGGTTTATCCTCGTATTTGCATTGGTAAAAATATTCTTTGAAGTGTACTTAATATCGACAATATCATTGACAAATCATGGCGAAATGGAGCAAAAAATCGCTCAATAAAGATCAATAGATGATGTGAAGAAAAATTCAGGAAAGCAATATCTCACATTCGTGAAGAAGTTCTCTTTATTGATCGCTACGGTGCCTACTTCCTCGCAAACAATCCACCGGCAATATTCGCGATCTCTGCCATCAGATGAACATTTTTCGTAACGGCATATACCAATGAAGCAACCGCGATCACCGTATCCCCGGCGCCGGACACATCAGCTATATTCCGTAAATGCGAGTAAATAATGGCCGACTTCACCATCCTGCTGATAAAAAACTCCTTTTTCAGAAAGAGTAATAAAGGAAATGGCATGATGAAGTATTTCCGTAATTCCTCATGAATATTTGTCAAGTACCGTTTGTTCAGGTCTCATCAGATCAGGTTCAACCCTTCCTTTACTTCTTTCAGATTTGGTTTAAAAATATCTGCATCCGTGATAACGGAAAAGAAATTTTTTCGTTTTGGGATCAACGGCTGTGAGAATACCGGCTCTTTTACAGAGAGAAATCACTTCCTTAATAATGTTCTCCGTAAGTATTCCTTTATTATAATCTTCAAAGATGATGACATCAGGTTTTTCATTGGCGATGAAATATAAGTTTTACTTTATCCAGTAAACTAACTTTTCATCTTTCTATTAAGATCAGTTTGTGATCTTGGCATCCAACCGCATCATCTGCTGGTTGCGGCTGATGATCCTTGTTTTGTTGGTAGTAATGCGTGTCATTACTTTTCATAAGATAATTGTATCAATATTTATTACCGTCAAACAATTTTTCCAGCAGTATCGCCATTCATCATCATTGCCAATAACTGAAAAAACAGAACCTGTGCACCAAGTGACTTGCACATTCAACGCAACATTCCCAGCCCCGCCAATCCGATATTCTTTATGATCCAACGAAACAACCGGCACCGGCGCTTCGGGTGAAATCCGTTCCACACTGTCCCCACATATAAGTATCAAGCATCACATCACCGATCACGCCGACCTTTAAGTGAAGAAAAAGATTCAAATAAGTTTTTTAAAATCTTCCATGATGCAAAAATCAGTGAATTATTTTTTCTGTCCTGAAATTGCTATATAATAAAGCGGTACACCGAGCAATACAATGATAAGTCCCGGCCATGTGAATTGCTGGTTTATAAATGATCAGTAAAATACAAAACGCAGTTCCCATCAACATATAAAGTATGGGCAGTACCGGATATCCAAATGCTTTATAAGGCCGTTCGGCATCCGGTCTTTTTTTCCGGAGAATAAAAATACCGGTGATGGTGAGTATATAAAATAATACCACAACAAATGAGATCATATCCAGTAACTGGCCGTATTTTCCGCTCAGACTCCAGGCACAGGCGACCAGGCATTGTACCCACAATGCAAATTGCGGAACTGCATTCTTATTCAGATTCACCTGCCTTTTTAAAGAACAAACCATCTTTCGCCATTGTATAATACACTCTTGCTCCCGCCAGTATCAATCCATTATTACAACCAAAAGTGGATACCATGATCAATGCTGCGATCACGATTGTTCCGGATGAAGGAAAAATTCTATTGGCTGCAGCCACAGCTACCCGGTCATCTGTTGGGAATAAGCCAGTTCATTCAATGGCAATACATTCAGGTACATCAGGTTGGCAAAAACATAAATAATGGTTACGATCAGTGTTCCTAAAAATAAACTCATCCCGATATTTCTCTTTGGATTTTTCATTTCACCGGCAATAAAAGTTACATTATTCCAGGCATCACTGCTGAAAATAGAACCCACCATGGCTGCTGCAATGGCTCCCATTAATGCTGCTACCGCCTGATTCCATGCCAGTTTCCAGTCCCTGGATAAAATTTCCGCTGCATCTTTTGCAATCCTGCATAGCATTAAATCCGGTTTTCCAGTTTTCTGCCCAAAAACTTTCTTTCACCAGTAAAAACCCAAAAACAATCAATCCAAACAAAGCAAGAAGTTTTGCAGAAGTAAATAATGTTTGAATAAATTTTCCTTCTTTGATCCCTTTTGAATTAATATAAGTAAGCAGGCAAATAATAAAAATTGACTACTAGCTGCCCTGAATAAACTTTAATGATACCGGCATCAAATAAAAAATAGTTATTGCCCAAGTTCAGGCACCAGATAAGCCAGGAATTTTGAAAAAGCGACACCAACCGCCGCAATGGTAGCTGTTTGTATCACAGCAAAAAAACTCCAGCCATATAAAAACCCCATCAAAGGGTTATAGGCTTCTTTCAGATAAACATATTGCCCTCCGGCTTTGGGAAACATACCGCTTAATTCCCCATAACTTAAGGCTGCGGTCAAGTGTCATAAAGCCAGTGATCAGCCAGACTGCAATCAGCCATCCGGCACTACCAACATTCCGTGGCGATATCAGCGCTGACAATAAAAATACCTGAGCCGATCATGGAACCGGCAACGATCATAGTGCCATCAAATAATCCAAGCGTGGGTTTAAATGAAGTTGCATGCTTCCGACATGATAAAGGCTGAGTTTAGGTTTCAAGATAAGTAATTCAGTCCATTTTGTATAAATAACCATTAAAACAAAAAATCCTTCCGGAAATCGGAAGGACGTTCAATGTCATTAATCCTTTTTTTATTTCTTTTCTGTTTTTATACATCTCATTCAAGCCCCTTATACATCATGCGGTAATATTATAGGCCGTATCCTTATAATAGAACAGACCCTGTTCATAGGAAACGATATAGGAATAATTTTTTGTCTTTGTTATAATCTTTCAGAAAATCCTCTATCTTTTTCTTTACACTTCAGATTCTTCCGCATAACAAAATCCTGGTACTCCTGGTCAGAGTTCGTTGTTTCTGTCCTTTAACTGATTCGCTCAATGCTCTCAGATCATCCTGTGCTGCTTCATGATCTTCCTTTGTCATTGTAGCAGCCTTTTGCTAGTAATTCATCTATACTTGTTATTGTAGTTCTGGTCAAGTTTGTGCAAGTTCGTTGTTGTATTCTTTTTCTTTTTTATTGATCTCTGCTTTTACATCTTTAACCATGTCAAAATTATTTTCTATGGAATCCATTTCAAAATAGGCAATACGAAAACGGTGAGTCGAATCTGTAACGAATCGTTTGAATGAATGTTCTAGCCGTCAATCAGTACTTTTTTTTGAAGCTAAATGTGTAAACAAGTAAATAACCGGCAACAACGTCAATACCACATTCCATATCAATAATCCATTTTTCATTCACTGTTTTTTTACAAATTAAACATGAACAGGCGGGCAAATATAACGAATTCAGTTTACTTTATGAAACCTTAACAGCATGGCTAATATACCAATTAGCATTTAACAATAAGCATAAAAAAGGAGCAAGATTGTTCTTACTCCTCCTATATTACAGTCAATTCATTTAGATCAAATTATTCTTCTTCATCAAATGCCATTGCTTCACGGGTTGTTTGCAGCAATTCATATTCTTCTTTACTTCCCACAATCATATTTTCAAATTCACGCAAACCTGTACCTGCAGGTATCGGGTGACCAGTAATTACATTTTCTTTCAATCCAAGCATATCATCCGTTTTACCATGAATAGCTGCTGAAGACAATACTTTGGTTGTTTCCTGGAAGGAAGCAGCAGATATCCAGCTTTGCACACCCAATGATGCTTTGGTAATACCCAGCAATGTTGGAGCTGAAGTAGCAGGAGTTGCATCACGGAATTCAACCAGTTTTTTATCATTACGGCGCAGTATAGAATTTTCTTCCCTTACTTCACGCAGGCTAACGATCTGGCCGGCACGAAGTTTCGCTGAATCCCTGCTTCAGTTACTACTTTCTTATCAAAGATGAAATCATTCTCTTCAACAAATTCAAATTTATCTACGAGATCATCTTCAAGGAATCTTGGTATCACCCGGATCAACGATAATTACTTTACGCATCATCTGGCGAACGATCACTTCAATATGCTTATCATTGATCTTCACACCCTGTAAACGATAAACTTCCTGAATTTCATTTACTACATATTCCTGTACAGCAAACGGACCCTTAATAGAAAGGATATCCTGCGGTGATGTCTGACCATCAGAAAGCGGTGAACCGGCTTTTACAAAGTCACCATCCTGTGCAAGAATCTGTCGTGTCAACGGAACAAGATATTTCTTCTGAACACCATCTTTTGCTTCAATGATGATCTCCCTGTTACCACGTTTAATAGCTCCCAAAGATACCACACCATCAATTTCAGAAACAACAGCAGGATTGCTTGGGTTACTTGCTTCAAACAATTCAGTAACACGTGGCAGACCACCGGTGATATCTCTCAGTTTACCCAGTACACGTGGAATCTTCACCAATACCTGTCCGGCTTTTACATCATCTCCTTCTTCAACAATGATATGGCTTCCGGTCGGAAGGTTATATGATTTTATCTCTTTTCCTTCTACAACGATAGAAGGAATTTTTGTTTTATCTCTTGTTTCAATAACCACTTTTTCACGGTGACCTGTTTGTTCATCTGCTTCTTCACGGTAAGTAACACCTTCAATACATTTTCAAATTTCAATTTACCATTTATCTCGGCAACGATAACATTGTTGAATGGATCCCATGTACAGATCACATCGCCTTTATTTACTTTCTGTCCATCTTTCACATTCAGTGTAGCGCCATAAGGAATATTATTGGTGATCAGCAAACGGTCATTCTTTATATCAATGATACGAACTTCACCGGTACGGCCGATTACCATCTGTGCTTTTTCTCCTTCATTATTTTCAGTAGTACAGAACGCAAACCATCAAACTGAATAGTACCATCAAATTTAGCCAGCAATGTAGAATCAACAGCAGCAGAACCAGCCACACCACCTACGTGGAAGGTACGAAGTGTAAACTGTGTACCCGGCTCACCGATTGACTGTGCAGCAATAATACCAACTGCATCACCTTTTTGCGCCAGGTATACCTGATGCAAGGTTTTTACCATAACATTTCACACAACACCACGTTTGCTTTCGCAGGTAAGTACAGAACGTATTTCAACGTTTCAATACCTGCATCTTCAATTTTCTTGGCAATATCATCTGTGATTTCATCACCTGCCGGCAACGATCAATTCATCATTCATCGGATCATATACATCATGCAATGAAGTACGTCCTGCGATACGGTCAGACAATGGTTCAATAATATCTTCATTATCTTTTAATGCAGAAGTTGCAATACCACGAAGTGTTCCGCAATCTTCTTCAGTGATAACCACATCCTGCGCAACATCCACCAAACGACGGGTAAGGTAACCGGCATCCGCTGTTTTAAGGGCCGTATCGGCAAGACCTTTACGGGCACCGTGTGTAGAGATAAAGTAATCCAATACATTCAATCCACCTTTAAAGTTGGAAAGGATCGGGTTTTCAATGATCTCAGATCCGGTAGAACCTGATTTTCTTGGTTTAGCCATCAATCCCCTCATACCAGCCAGCTGTTTAATCTGCTGTTTGGAACCACGGGCACCTGAATCAAGCATCATATAACACAGAGTTGAATCCTTGTTTATCATTGCTCAGTTCATGGATCAATGTTTCAGTAATACTTGTATCCACACGGCTCCAGATATCAACGATCTGGTTATAACGTTCGTTATTGGTGATAAGACCCATGTTATAGTTATCCCACACTTCATCTACTTCACCTTTTGCATTTTCCAGCAATTCTTCTTTAATATCAGGGATGATCAGGTCATTAATACTGAATGACAAACCACCCTGGAAGGCCGTACGGAAACCAAGTGTTTTAATATCATCCAGGAACTTAGCTGTCTTTGGAACATTGGTGATTTTAATAATATCACCAATGATCTCACGAAGGTTCTTCTTGGTCAGCAATGCATTTACAAAACCAACTTCTGCAGGAACATGCTGGTTAAATATCACACGACCAACAGTTGTTTCAATCAATTTATGTTCCAGCAAACCATCCTGGTTACGGATATTTGCTTTTACTTTTATCCATGCATGCAGATCAATCATTGCCTTCATTATAAGCAATGATCACTTCTTCAGCAGAATAAAATGCTTTGCCTTCTCCTCTTACTATTTCAGTCTCCGTTGATTTTCTTACCTTTTGTAATATAATACAGACCCAAGTACCATGTCCTGTGAAGGAAGAGTGATCGGCTGTACCATTCTGCGGGTTAAGAATGTTATGAGAAGCCAGCATCAGTAATTGTGCTTCCAAACAGCAGCATTGCTCAACGGAACGTGAACGGCCATCTGGTCACCATCAAAGTCGGCGTTGAACGCAGTAGATACCAACGGGTGCAACTGAATCGCTTTACCTTCGATCAGTTTTGGCTGGAAAGCCTGGATAGAAAACGGTGAAGCGTTGGGGCACGGTTCAGCATGATCGGGTGACCTTTCAATATATTTTCAAGGATATCCCAAACAATAGCTTCTTTCTTGTCAACCAGTTTCCTGGCAGACTTCACTGTTTTTACAATACCTCTTTCAATCAGTTTACGAATGATAAATGGCTTGAACAATTCAGCAGCCATATCTTTTGGCAAACCGCATTCATGCAATTTCAATTCAGGACCTACCACGATAACCGAACGACCGGAATAGTCAACACGTTTACCCAACAAGTTCTGACGGAAACGGCCTTGTTTACCTTTCAATACATCACTCAATGATTTCAATGCACGTCCACCTTCTGCTTTTACAGCATTTGATTTTCGTGAGTTATCAAACAAGCAGTCAATAGCTTCCTGCAGCATACGTTTTTCATTACGCAGGATTACTTCAGGTGCTTTGATCTCCAACAATCTTTTCAAACGGTTATTACGGATAATAACACGGCGATAAAGATCATTCAGATCAGAAGATGCAAAACGACCACCATCCAAAGGAACCAACGGACGCAGTTCCGGTGGAATAACAGGAATATATTGCATTACCATCCATTCAGGACGGTTAGTAATTCTTGTATTTGCATCACGGAAAGCTTCCACAACACTCAAACGTTTCAAAGCATCTGCTTTACGTTGCTGAGATGTTTCGGTAGCTGCAGCATTACGAAGATCAAATGATAACTGATCAAGGTCAATACGCTGCAACATATCATGCACAGCTTCTGCACCCATCTTCGCAATGAATTTATTCGGATCATCATCAGGCAGATACTGGTTATCTTTTGGAATGTATCCAGAATATCCAGGTATTCTTCTTCAGTCAGCAGGTCGCCCACAATTCTGACCTTTATCAGCACGGATACCCGGTTGTATCACCACAAATCGTTCATAGTAAACAATGGTTTCCAGTTTCTTAGAACTTACACCCAGCAGGTAACCGATCTTATTTGGCAATGATTTGAAATACCAGATATGAACAACAGGAACCACCAGTTTAATATGTCCCATTCTTTCACGACGCACTTTTTTTTCAGTTACTTCCACACCGCAACGGTCGCACACAATACCTTTATAACGGATACGCTTATATTTTCCGCAGGCACATTCATAATCTTTTACCGGCCAAAAATCCTTTCGCAGAACAAACCATCACGTTCAGGTTTGTAAGTACGATAGTTGATGGTTTCCGGCTTTAATACTTCACCATAGCTTCTTTCCAGGATAGTATCCGGAGAAGCAAACCGATAGTGATCTTTGAAAATGCTGGCCTTGGACGATTTTCTTTTTTGATAGCCATATTGCTATTGAGATTTTAAATTTTGATCAAATTTTTAGTTGTCTGATCCTGGCTCGACCTGATATTCTAATCAACATTGAGTTGTCAGTGAATTTCTCAATTCACTACTCACATTCACACTGACTTTATTCAAATTTCAGATCCAATCCCAATCCTCTCAATTCATGCACCAATACATTGAATGATTCAGGAATACCTGCTCTTGGAAATTATCACCTTTTACAATTGCTTCATAAGTTTTTGCACGGCCAATAATATCATCTGATTTAATGGTAAGCAATTCCTGCAGGATGTTGGATGCACCATATGCTTCCAGTGCCCATACTTCCATTTCACCAAAACGCTGACCACCGAACTGGGCTTTACCACCCAACGGTTGCTGTGTAATCAAACTGTATGGTCCGATAGAACGGGCATGCATCTTATCATCCACCATGTGGTGAAGTTTGATCATATAGATGATACCAACTGTTGCTTTCTGGTGGAAACGTTCACCGGTTTCACCATCATACAGATAAGTATGACCGAACTTTGGAATATCTGCTTGCTCACAATATTCAGCAATTTCATCAGTAGTTGCTCCGTCAAAGATCGGTGTAGCGAATTTCATACCCAAGTTTCTCACCGGCCCAACCCAAGAACAGTTTCATAGATCTGTCCAAGGTTCATACGGCTTGGTACACCCAATGGATTCAATACAATATCAACCGGAGTTCCATCTTCAAGGAACGGCATATCTTCTGCACGAACGATCTTGGCAACAATACCTTTGTTACCGTGACGACCGGCCATTTTATCTCCCACTTTCAGTTTACGCTTAACAGCGAGATAAACTTTCGCAAGTTTCAATACACCAGCCGGTAATTCATCACCGATGGAAATATTGAATTTCTCTCTTTTGTAACGGCCCAATTCTTCGTTGTACTTGATATTATAGTTGTGCAACAAAGTATTGATCTGGTCATCTACTTTTTTATCGCCTGTCCAGCCGAGCGGATTGATATTCTGATAATCCAGACCCGTCAGGTTCTTAGCAGTGAACTTTGCACCTTTACCAATCAGCACTTCACCAAAGTTGTTGCTAACACCTGCAGAAGTATGATCTTTCAATAAAGTTGTCAGTTTTTCCAGCAACACTTCCATCAGGTCAGCTTCATTCTTCTCATGTATTTTTTCCAGTTTCTCAATAGCTGCTTTCTCTCTCACTTTTGCATTCTTATCTTTCTTAGCACGCTGGAATAATTTCTTACCGATCACAATACCTTCTACTCCATTTGGCGCTTTCAAAGAAGCATCTTTTGCATCACCGGCTTTATCACCAAAGATGGCACGAAACAATTTTTCTTCCGGCGTAGGGTCACTTTCACCTTTTGGAGTGATCTTACCAATCAATATATCACCTTCTTTAATCTGCGCACCGATGCGGATGATACCATTTTCATCAAGATCTTTTGTAGCTTCTTCAGAAACGTTTGGAATATCCGGAGTCAATTCTTCTTCACCCAGTTTAGTATCACGAACTTCCAGTTCATATTCAGAAATATGAACAGAAGTAAACAGATCTTCACTCACTACTCTTTCACTGATAACGATGGCATCCTCAAAGTTGTAACCTTTCCATGGCATGAACGCCACTTTCAGGTTTTTACCCAAGTGCCAGTTCACCATCCTGTGTAGCATAACCTTCAGTAGGAAATCACCTTTTTTCACTTTCTGTCCTTTCTTAACAGCAGGTTTCAGGTTAATACAGGTTTCCTGGTTTGTTTTAATAAACTTGGTAAGCCTGTAAACTCTCAGATCATCTTCAAAGCTTACCAGTTTTTCCTGCTTCATCACTGATCGTAACGAACATGAATTTCATTTGCATCCACAAATTCAACAACACCATTTCCTTCAGAATGGATCTGGATCCTTGCATCACGGGCAGCTTTTCCTTCCAGCCCTGTACCTACAACCGGTACATCAGGACGGATCAGCGGAACAGCCTGGCGTTGCATGTTTGATCCCATCAAGGCACGGTTGGCATCATCATGCTCAAGGAACGGAATCAAGGAAGCACTCAAACCAACAATCTGGTTAGGCGCCACATCCATAAATTCTACTTCGTTTTTATCCAGGATCGGGAAATCACCTGTTTCGCGGCTTACGATCTTTTCTTCTACAAAATTCCCTTTATCATCAAGCGGTGCATTTGCCTGTGCAATTTTTGCAAGATCTTCTTCTTCTGCACTCAGGAATGTCAATTCCTTCATGTTCACTTTACCATCATTTACTTTACGATAAGGAGTTTCAATAAAGCCCATATCGTTGATCTTGGCATGAACGCAAAGTGTAGAGATCAAACCAATGTTCGGACCTTCCGGTGTTTCAATAGTACACAGACGGCCATAGTGGGAATAGTGTACGTCACGAACCTCAAAGCCTGCTCTTTCACGGCTCAAACCACCTGGCCCGAGTGCTGAGATACGACGTTTGTGCGTGATCTCAGACAATGGGTTTGTCTGATCAAGGAACTGCGACAACTGTGATGTTCCAAAGAAAGAGTTGATCACAGAAGAAAGCGTTCTTGCATTGATCAGATCAACCGGCGTAAATACTTCATTGTCACGTACGTTCATTCTTTCACGGATGGTACTGTGCCATACGGGCAAGACCAACACCGAACTGGGCATACAATTGCTCACCCACAGTACGTACACGACGGTTGCTCAGGTGATCAATATCATCAATTTCTGCTTTACCATTGGTAAGACGCACCAGATATTTGATGATAAGAATGATATCTTCTCTTGTTAATGTCTTTTGATCAAGCGGCGCATTCAAGATTCAGTTTGCGGTTGATCTTATAACGACCTACTTCACCCAGATCATAACGCTTATCGCTAAAGAATAATTTGTCAATGATACCACGGGCTGTTTCATTATCCGGCGCATCAGCACCACGCAATTGGCGATAGATATATTGAACAGCTTCCAGTTCACTGTTGGAAGTATCTTTATTTAACGTATTATAGATAATAGCATAATCACCACCCACATCTTCTCTCTGAATAAAGACGCTCTTTACATCCATTTCAGCAATCGTTGTCAATGGCTTCTTCATCCAGAACAGTATCACGTTCCATCACGATTTCATTTCTTTCAATAGAAACTACTTCACCGGTATCTTCATCCACAAAATCTTCTACCCAGGTTCTCAATACACGGGCAGCCAAGGCGTTTGCCGACATATTTTGCTAAGTGTCTTTTTATCTGTCTTTACTTCATCAGCCATACCAAACAGTTCAAGAATATCTTTATCTGTTTCATAGCCGATAGAACGCAGTAAAGTAGTTACCGGGAATTTTTTCTTACGGTCAATGTAAGCATACATCACATTGTTGATGTCTGTTGCAAATTCCATCCAGGCTCCTTTGAAAGGAATAACCCTTGCAGAATAAATCTTGGTTCCGTTCGGGTGAACAGACTGACCAAAGAATACACCGGGTGAACGATGCAACTGGGAAACAACTACACGTTCAGCGCCATTGATCACAAAAGTACCGCGGGGAGTCATGTAAGGGATATTTCCCAAGGAACACATCCTGAACAATGGTCTGGAAGTCAACGTGCTCTTCATCATTACAGCTCAACCGAAGTTTTGCTTTCAGAGGAACAGCATAAGTCAATCCGCGCTCCATACACTCTTCAATGGTATAGCGGGGAGGATCAATAAAATAATCCAGAAACTCCAGCACGAAAATGTTCCGGGTATCAGTGATCGGAAAATTTTCTTTAAACACACTGAACAAACCTTCGATATTACGTTTGTCAGGAGTGGTTTCCAACTGGAAAAATTCTTTAAACGATTGGATCTGTACTTCAAGAAGATCGGGGGCTTCAGCGAGATGTTTAATTTTACCGAAATCCACCCTTGATTCATTTTTGTTGAAGACATATGCGTAAAACCGGTTTTAAAGAGATTCAGGACGTACAAATCACTTACAGGCTTTCATTTCAAAAAAATAAAAACCGGTGAAAATCAACTACTTGAACATGATTTGGAACGTCAAAATATTATTGGCCAAAATAAAGGATGGCAAAGGTAAGGAATAATACTTTACAGACAAGAAAAGTTTGCCAACAAAAATCTGGCCAAAATATTGCTAAAAGGGTTATTTTTAAATCATCTGCATCATGTAAATTGCTGATAAACCTTATCTATGAAATGGAGAGAATTTGTAAGCGATTATCTTACATTTACCCGCCGGGAACAGAATAGGTCATTTTCATTCTTGTTCTGATCATCGTTATCATTTTCCTTTTGCCAAAAATATTGAATAACAATAGCGGCAACCGAACTGCTCAGGTAGATACATCATGGATCTCTGCTGCCAAAAAACTTGAAATCAAAGAATCAGAAAAGGATCAAAAACCATCTAACTCATCAGACAACGGTAATGATTATTCATATCAATATGACCGTTCTGTCAATAATTCGCAATCTCCGAAAGCAGAATTATTTTATTTTGACCCAAATACACTTCAATGATGAAGGTTGGAAAAAATTAGGATTAAAAGATAAAACAATTCATACTATACAAAACTATTTGAATAAAGGCGGTCATTTTTAAAAGACGGAAGATCTAAAGAAAATATATGGCTTGTCACCAAATGAATATGAAAGACTGGCTCCATATATAAGAATTGAAACCAGGACATCCAATGACAAACCATTTGAATACGTAAAAAAAGAAAGTCAGCCAAAGCGTTTTTCTCCCAATGAAATTGATATTAATACTGCCGATACAACTGCATTTATTTCTTTGCCAGGAATAGGAAGCAAACTGGCAGCAAGAATTGTAAACTTCAGAGAAAATTAGGAGGCTTTTATTCTGTTGACCAGGTTGGAGAAACATATGGCTTACCCGATTCCACTTTTCAGAAGATCAACAATATCTGAAAGTGGAAAATGCAATTCATCAGAAAAATAAATATCAATACTGCAACAGTTGATGAATTAAAATCTCATCCTTATATCAAATAGAATATTGCAAATCCAATTAGTTGCTTACAGAAATGAACATGGAGCTTTTTCAAAATGGAGGATATAAAGAAAGTGATGGTGGTAACGGATGAGATTTATGATAAGATTGCTCCCTATTTAACAATTCAATAAAAAAACCCTCCGCAATGCAAAGGGTTTAAAAATTATCTTCTTAAAAAAATTAAGCGATCTCTACTCAGCACCTGCTTCTTTCAGCTTAGCTGCAATTTCTTCTGCTTCTGCTTTAGCAACACCTTCTTTGATATTCTTCGGTGCGCCGTCAACAGGTCTTTTGCTTCTTTCAAACCAAGCCCGGTAATATCTTTAACGATCTTCACTACGTTAAGTTTATTAGCCCGCCACTTTTCAATACTACATTGAAAGCTGTTTTTTCTTCAGCAGCAGCAGCGCCGCCACCAGCAGCCGACCAGCCGCAACAGCTACAGCAGCAGCTGCTGGTTCAATACCATATTCTTCTTTTAAGAATCTAGCTAATTCGTTTACTTCTTTTACTGTTAGGTTTACTAACTGATCTGCAAATGCTTTTAAGTCTGCCATTTTTTTACATTTTTAAAACCGTCTTCATCGCCCTTTATATGGATCCGGCGGAAGATTTATAATTGTGTCTTCACTTATACCCGAAGACTTAGGATAAGTTTTACAATTTCGATTTACTAGCATTCTGTCAGTCGGCTACTTGCAATGAAATCAAAATTAGCCAACGGCTGCTTCAATGCTTTAATAAGGCTTGCCAGTTTATTACCTGCATTCAATGCGCTCATAACATTCTTAGCAGGAGATTGCAACAATCCGATAACTTCTCCGATAAGTTCATTTTTGCTTTTGATCTGTGGTTAGGGCTTTCAACTGATCATCACCGCATATACACTCTCCATCGATAAAAGCAGCTTTCAACACTGGTCTTTCACCGTTGACTTTCTTTACGGAAAGAACTGATGATCAAGGCAGGTTCTTTCGGATTTTCAGAAAACATCAGGGCAGTTACCTTATGCAAAGAATCATATACACCCGCATATCTTTCACTGTCCAATGATTCAAGCGCTTTTTTAATCAGAGTATTTTTAGCCACTTTCATTTCCACTTTCTTATTGAAACAGGCACGGCGCAATTTACCCACCTGCGCTACAGTCAGTGATTCTGTATCGGTAACATAGAAGTTGTTGTATTGAGAGAACTTGCCTTTCAGCACTTCAATCACTTCATTTTTTTGATCTTTAGTCATTTTATTAAGTTTTGACTCTTCGATAATAGTTTCTTCAAAGTCCCCATTAGGGATTTAGGGTTTAATGAACAAATGCTTTTGTGTCAATCGCGATACCCGGGCTCATTGAACTTGCCATACTGATTCCTCTCAGGTAAATACCTTTTGCAGAAGAAGGTTTAGCCTTAATAATCGCATTCATCAATTCCTGGCTATTTTCTGCAATCTTTTCAGGAGCAAAACTTACACGTCCGATAGAAGCATGAATGATCCCTACTTTATCAACTTTAAATGCAATCTTACCACCTTTTACATCATTGATGGCATTTGCAACATCATTGGTAACAGTACCTGTTTTAGGATTTGGCATCAGGTTACGTGGACCTAATACTTTACCCAGTTTACCAATCTTAGGCATTACTGACGGAGTAGCAATAATAACATCCACATCTACCCATCCACCTTCGATCTTTGTTACAAATTCATCCAGCCCAACAAAATCAGCACCGGCTGCTTTTGCTTCTGCTTCTTTATCGGGAGTGCAAAGCACTAATACTCTTTTTGTTTTACCGGTACCATGAGGAAGTGTAACAGTTCCACGGATAGCCTGGTCTGCTTTCTTAGGATCAACACCCAGACGAATATGCAGGTCAACAGAAGCATCAAATTTGCTGTGTTAACCTGCTTTCACCAAAGAAGAAGCTTCTTTCAGTGAATAAGATTTATTCTTATCGACTTTTGTCTTCGGCAACTTTTCTTTTTTTACTGATGAATGCCATTATAATTCGTTTTTGAACTAATTCAGATAATTAATTTTCCCAGGGAGCTTTTCCTTCAACATTCAGTCCCATGCTTCGGGCCGTACCAGCCACCATTTTCATGGCGCTTTCAACAGTAAAACAGTTCAGGTCAGGCATTTTATCTTTTGCAATAGCCTCGACCTGTGCCCAGTTCACTTTACCTACTTTGTTACGGTTACTTTCTTTGGAACCTTTTTGAATTTTTGCAGCTTCCATCAATTGAACGGCTGCCGGAGGAGTTTTAATGATGAAATCAAAACTCTTATCAGTATAAACGGTGATTAATACAGGAAGAACTTTTCCCATTTTGTCCTGTGTTCTTGCATTGAATTGCTTGCAGAATTCCATGATATTGATACCCTTGGAACCTAATGCAGGACCGATTGGAGGTGCAGGGTTGGCCTGGCCACCCTTGCACTGCAGCTTTACAAAGCCGGAGATTTCTTTTGCCATTTTTAATACTTTTTTGGTGTTAGCGATCTTTCATCTCAGAGACTACTTAATCTCCCAAATTCCTCTCCCGATTCATCGGGATTCAAAAGAACTAATTGGGGCGGCAAAGATAAGGGCGGGAAACGGATTTTTAAAAGGTTTTCGGGATTATTTTATATATAGAACAGGCCCATTGATTTCAAGCGGGTGACCCTGTCTTCTCAAACACAGTCACTATTTCCTTTAATTATTAGTTTTTTTCTTCCACTTTTTAAAATCAAGATAATCCAGGTAATAGATGATTTTCAGCGAAAGATTATTATTTTGAGGGGCAGCTAGGGTCTCTGTCAAAATTTTTAAAATACCGGTAGTTGATTACATCATCATAAGTAAACGATTCATCTTTCCAAACAATATTAATGAAAGCTGCCTGGGGCAAACTGCCATGTATAAACTGCATCCACATTAAAAATATTATACGTTCTGATGTTCGACATTGACGTCATTTGCGTGAATGGTGGGTTACAAGTGTACCATCCACCTGCAAGTCATACAATTGTTTTATCTCAACTTTACTCCAGTAATGCCTTACCCGCACAGTTATACCTGATTTATTATTAAAACTGTATTTAAAAGAAAGTATGTTTTCTACAGTCTTCGATCACGGCGGGAAAAAATAATATCTTTTAAAACATCATTGCCGCTTCAAATCAGCTTCATAAAATTTTGTATAAAATCCGGCATCATTCTTAGCAGGATTGTACATCAGGCTATGGCTAATGGAAAATTTGTCATTGAACCTGATAGCGATGAAAAACATCTACTTCTTGATTGGGACTATTAAACAACTTTCTTATACCGATAAAATAGTTAAAGCTGAAATAGTATTTTTTTGTAGAGTTTGTTTCAAACCAGGGATTAAACTGAATCCCTGCTGGGTGACCTGAACGAGTATCCGGTCACCCGGGGCTCATAAAAATCATTTCCTTCAGGAACATATCCAAAGTATAACCCCGCAAACCAAAGATTTTTGAATTGCATGTTTCCGTTTACATTGGTAGTAAATCTTTGAAATTTGTATTCACTTTTTTGACGTCACGTTTTTATAAAGCATGCTGTAATAGGCATTATAATTAATTTGTATCCGGTTATACCATTTGCCGGGCTTGATCCAGCGATAGCCTGTCCAGAAATAATGATCAATATAATTATTGTTGAAAAGGATTCCCATGTCATTAATATCATATTTATCGTCAGTCAATTTCTTCGTTTAACTGAAAATTCCATCGGCCTCCTGTTTTTCCAAAATTCAGATTATGAGAATACCCTTTAATATTATTTCCTTGTTCATCAACTGGCTGACCGCAAATTTTCCATTCCAGTTATAAATATTCTTCTTATTGTTAAAATCAAATAAAGCGGCTGTGACGTTTGCATCATAGTCATTCCCACTCCGCAACACATTTGTATTAATAAAAGACACTGCAGAATTATTTTTCAATGTCTGGTCAAATACAACAATGTTGTAGTTTGTCAGGGGATTTGTTTCAATCTTCCTTTTTTCTTTGCTGGATACATCTTCAACAGTTGCATACATCGGTTTCGTAATGGCATTAAAAACTCCAAGACCAAAACCCTTTTTGGTACGACCGGAAATTTTTGTCGCATTTATAAGCTTTGATTCCAAAGGGTTTTTTACAACTTCCTCATTGGGATTCAGTTGATCATACACATCACCTGCATGAATTGGTGTCCCTCCGATTCTCCTTGAATAAAATAAATTTCCCTTACTGAAAAGCTCGGTTCCTTCTGTAAAGAAAGGCCGGTTCTCATTATATTTTACCTCGAAAGGAGTAAGATTCAAAACCTGGTTATCGCTTTGTACCTGGCCAAAATCAGGTATCAAAGTCATATCCAGAGTAAAGGCATCATTGATACCATACTTTACATCCATACCGCCGTTGACTGAAGAAGTCCAGTCTTTAATACCGTCTGTTTTATAAGGATAATGATTAAGATAAGTCGAGAAATAAGGAGAAAATGAAAGACGGATCGGCGCTTCAATTTTTTCAATTCCGGTCCATTCACCTTCCTGGTTAATAAAGCCGCTTATTTTAGGATCAACCGGGTTCCACATGTATTGTTTACCTATCTTTTTCCTGTTCCTTGTTATATTCAATCCCCATGTTTGATTGTCCTTGCTTACAAATCGCAATGCCGAATATGGTATCCGCATCTCAAAGGTCCATCCGTCCGAAACAATTTTAGCTTCGCTATCCCATACGGCATTCCAGGAGGGGTCTTCTCCATTATTGTTGGAATATTTTGCGTCAAATTGTTCGCCCAGCGGAGTGACATAAAACCCAACTCCATTTATTTTATCATGATAGGTATCGAAGATCACACCGACATAGTCGTTCACTCCGATCTGGTCTCTTCCTACCAATTCTGTCGATACACTGTCTTTAGATTTTTCATGACAGTACCCTCCTACATAAATCGAAGTATTATCATAAAGCAGGTATATTATAGTTTGACAAGAAGGATCTTCGGCTGCACCAAAAGTGGGTCTCCATTCTGCAAAATCTTTTGCGGGAATTGCTTCTCTCCATGCATCCTCATCCAGGTTTCCGTCAATTTTGAAGCTGGCAATTGTTCTTTTAGCTGATAATGTTTTTGGGATCACCTGGGAAAAAGCAAAGCCAGAATATAACAAAGCCAGGAATAATAGCGGATTAAGTTTCCTCTTCATGCTAATGGTCGTTGGTTTACGCATTCGGTTAATAGCCGACATTACGAAGATATACGTACGGACAGGTGATTTTGTTACCGTTTATCAAAACATATGTGATCTTAAAATCTAATTCTGATCATTTAGGAAAGTCTTAACGGAAATAAAAAAAATCATCCTGCTGACGCGGGATGATTTCCAAAAAATATTTTTCGTTTTTTATTAGCTGATCTTTTCTACCTGCATATAATTCAATTCCACAGGTGTGGATCGTCCAAATATCTTTACGGTTACTTTTAATTTTTTCTTTTCATCATTTACTTCTTCAATCACTCCATTAAAGTCGTTGAAAGGACCTTCAATGATCTTGATGGTTTCTCCAACAATAAATGGTTCACTCATACTGACTCCACCGGCTTCAGCCATTTCATCCATTTTACCAAGCATCTTATTCACTTCAGCTTTTCGTAAAGCAATGGGATTTTCTTTTCCCAGAAAATGAATAACGCTATTCGTATTCTTAATGGTATCGCGAAGATCATCACTCAATTTGCCATCTAGGATCTCAATCATTACATAGCCAGGATAATAATTGCGTTCACGCATCACTTTTTTACCATTCTGTACTTTATATACTTTTTCTACTGGCAGAAATACTTGTTTCACCACGTCGCTCCAGCCCCCGCGGGAAATTTCTTTATCAAGGTATTCCTTTACCTTTCGTTCTTTCCCACTTACTACACGCAATACAAACCATTTGGTCTCCTGCCTGCTGTGCATTTTCTGTATTATTAGTTGTCGTTCTTCCATTATTATTGAAAGAGTATTTTATAAATAAATTTCAAAGCGCCGCCGGCTACAATATCCATGAGCCAAATCAATCCCGGTAATCACCAGCGTTGCCACCAATACAATCATGGTAGATTGCTGAAGTTGCGTCCAGGTAGGCCAACTCACTTTTTCAGTCAGTTCTTTGTAAGAATCTTTTAAATAAGTAGTTATTTTATTCATTGTTTACATTTAAAATCATTCAAAATACTTTAATTTACGCACGGGCAGAGAGATTCGAACTCCCATCAAAGGTTTTGGAGACCGCTATTCTGCCATTGAACTATGCCCGTAGAAAGCTAAAAGCTATCCCGACAAGTCGAGACAGCTTTTAAACTATATGTCACAAAGATAATAATCTTTTGCAAAGCGTTACGACTCGTAGCTAAAAGCCCGTAGTTCGTCGGCTTTCTTATTTCAAAATCTCAGTCACCTGTCCGGCACCTACTGTACGCCCACCTTCACGAATCGCAAACTTCAACCCTTTCTCCATCGCAATAGGCTGGATCAGTTTACAGTCAGTGATGTATTATCACCAGGCATAACCATTTCAGTACCTGCTGCCAATTCAACTTCACCTGTTACATCTGTAGTACGGAAATAGAATTGAGGACGATATTTCTTGAAGAATGGAGTATGACGTCCACCTTCTTCTTTGCTCAATACATACACTTCACATTTGAATTCGGTATGCGGAGTAATAGAACCGGGTTTACAAATTACCATACCACGACGGATCTGCGTTTTTTCAATACCACGAAGCACAGACCTGCATTATCACCTGCTTCACCTTCGTCAAGCAATTTGCGGAACATTTCAACACCTGTTACAGTTGAAGAAAGGGGCTTATCTATTAACCCAACAATTTCAACCGCTTCACCCACTTTTATACGACCTCTTTCAATACGACCAGTAGCAACTGTACCACGACCAGTGATAGAGAATACATCTTCCACAGACATCAGGAATGGCTGATCAACCGGGCGGGGAGGCAACGGGATATAACTATCAACTGCCTCCATCAATTCTTCAACACCCTTTACCCATTTTTCTTCTCCTGCCAATGCACCGGTTGCAGAACCCTGGATGATCGGAGTATTAGCGCCATCAAAACCGTAGAAGGTCAGAAGGTCACGAATTTCCATTTCAACAAGATCAAGCAACTCAGGATCATCAACAAGGTCAACTTTATTCATAAATACAACGATCTTAGGTACACCCACCTGGCGGGCAAGAAGAATATGTTCTTTTGTTTGCGGCATAGGACCATCTGTAGCAGCCACCACCAAGATAGCTCCATCCATCTGCGCAGCACCGGTGATCATGTTTTTCACATAATCGGCGTGGCCAGGACAGTCAACGTGAGCATAGTGACGATTGGCCGTCTGGTACTCAACGTGAGCTGTGTTAATCGTGATACCACGTTCTTTTTCCTCAGGAGCAGCATCAATTTCATCATATTTTTTTGCTGTCGCCATACCTTTCTTTGAAAGAATCGTAGTGATAGCGGCAGTCAAAGTTGTTTTACCGTGGTCAATGTGACCAATGGTACCAACGTTAACGTGGGGTTTATCCCTCTTGAAGGTCTCTTTAGTTGCCATTGTTATCGGTTTTTAAGTTGTGTTTTACCAATTATTGTTATTTATAACAATTTCGACCTCATATTTTAATCCGAAATTCTATGAGCCGTTAAAGGGAATTGAACCCTTGACCTCTTCCTTACCAAGGAAGTGCTCTACCACTGAGCTACAACGGCTTTTTGAGTCATTGAAGTCAGTGTGTCATTCAGGTCAAATAAGTAAGTCACCTTCTGACTCATTTGACTTATTTGACTGATATGACTCAATCTGAGCGGAAGACGAGGCTCGAACTCGCCACCTATAGCTTGGAAGGCTATCGCTCTACCAAATGAGCTACTTCCGCAAAGCAATTAGAATTTTATATCTCAATGTTTAAACAAAGAACTGTGGGCAAGGATGGATTCGAACCACCGAACTCCGAAGAGGACAGATTTACAGTCTGTTGCCGTTGGCCACTTGGCTACTTGCCCGGCTATTTCAAATTTCAAAATCAAAATCCGAAATTTAATCATCTGAGCCGAAGAAGGGAGTCGAACCCCCGACCTACTGATTACAAATCAGTTGCTCTACCGACTGAGCTACTTCGGCCTGTTGCAAATACTCTGTCTTTCCTATGTCTCAGCTCGGATACGTAAGACGGAAAAGACAATAAAGAACTACCCCCAATTTTTGGGAAGGCAAAGGTAAGGGAATTTAGATATTGCAAAAATTTTGCTAGGAGAATTTTATACTGAAAATCAGTGAAATAAAAAAATCCCGTCCCGATTAAAAATCGGGGCGGGATTTGAAATCTTTTTAGGCTGCTTTTTTTTCTTTTTTTCTTTTTATTTGAGTGACGATGGAATCAAATGCATCGTCAAACGATTCTTCAAAAGATTTACTGGTTGATTTGACAAAAAAATCATGCCTGGGTACGTGTACTCTGATCTCTGCGATCTTGTCTTTAATGGTATGCACCACATTATCGAGTTTCAGAAACACATTTACTTTGATGATGCGGTCATGAAAGGTGCTTAGCTTTTCCAATTTGCGATTGATATACTCAATTAACCTTGTATCCGCATCAAAGCGAACAGTTTGAATGTTTACATTCATAATCGTCGAGATTTTAAACTGTGAAACAATAAATAAAAGAACTTAAAGTAATGGTTGAAATTGTCCGGGAGGATCTTCTTGTATGAAATTACGCCAATAAAAAATTATATCAAATAAAAATGAGGCGAAATTTTATTGCACTAAGGGTAAATTTTTATGCTTTTGGGTGCGCTTTTTTATAAACATTTTTCAACTTTTCAATGGTATTATGTGTATAAATCTGCGTAGAAGCCAAACTGCTGTGGCCCAACAGTTCTTTGACTGCATTGAGATCAGCTCCACCATTCATTAGATGAGTGGCAAATGTATGGCGTAATACATGAGGGCTTTTTTTATCCAGGGTACCTGTGCTGGCAAGATATTGCGTTACCAACAGATAGGCATATTTTGGATACAGCCTTTTTCCCTTTTCAGTCACAAGCAAAACGTCATCCGAACTTTCAAATTCCTTTCTCTTCAGTTGTTTATAAACATCAATATTTCCCAAAAGCTCTTTATTTACGGGAATAATCCTCTCCTTATTGCCTTTTCCCAAAACTTTTACCTGCAGCCTTGAAAAGTCAATTTGTTTTTCTTTTAGATTGATCAATTCGCTTAATCGCATGCCTGTATTGTAGAAAAGCATGATCAGCATTTTTGCATTCAAGCCTTTCCAATCCTCAGATGTATCGGAAAGAGTTTGTAACAATTCTTTTGTTTCCTGTTCTTTTATAAAGGAAGGTAATCGCCTGGGAATTTTAGGAGCGGTGATCTTTCCCATCGGCGATACATCCAACTTCCCGGTCCGCAATTGGTTTTTAAAAAAAGAACGCAGCGATGATATTTTCCTGTTGAGAGATTTTGACGTCAATTTTTTTTCTTTTAACCCGGCCAACCACCCACGAACAATTCCATGACTGATATCTTTAAGCCCGATATCACCATAGGACTTGTCAATATAACTCTCAAAATCCCTTAAGTCTGTTTCATAAGAAATAATGGTGTGTGGGGAATACCTTTTTTCATATTTAAGGTAGTCAAGAAAGGACTGGATATTACGGTGGGTTTGGACTGACATATTGCTTTGATAAAGCTACATCATATTAAATAAAAAATAGCTGCCCCGTTAAAACGGAGCAGCTATCGCAATTTATATCAGAAATTGATAATTAACTTTCAATCTTCCCGCTGGCGATCTTTTGCTTGTAGATCGCTTTTAACACCTGGCCGCGGCGTCTTACCGATGGCTTGATGAAACTTTGGCGTTCACGCAACTGAAGCAAGACTTTTGATTTCTCGAATTTCTTCTTGTATTTTTTCAGCGCTTTGTCAATGTTTTCGCAATCTTTTGAATCTATGATCAGCATTTATATACCTCCTTTGGTATTTTTTAAAAGTGAGCAAAGATATAGGGAAAAATTCAAAGTTTATAAACTTCCGATTCAAAAGTTTTCCATTCTGGATTTGCTTTTAGTCAAATGATAAATACCTCTAATTTGCAGTCATGTTTACCGGGATTATTGAAACAGTAGGGGTTGTTAAAGAAATCATTTCCAATGGGTCTAACAGGACATTTTGGATCGAGTCTCCTTTATCAAATGAATTTAAAGCCGACCAAAGCATCTCCCATAACGGAGTTTGCCTGACAGTAGAAGGAGTGAATGGTAATACGCATCGCGTAACGGCCATTGATGAAACACTTCAAAAATCGAATCTGAACACCTGGGAAGTGGGTACCCTGGTAAATATCGAACGGTCTCTTCTATTAAATAGCCGCCTTGATGGCCATTTCGTTCAGGGCCATGTGGACGCAACAGGTATTTGCAAAAAGAAGACCGACAAGAAAGGTAGTCATGAATTTGAGTTTGAGTTCCCAAAAAAATTTGCTGAACTGATAATTGAAAAAGGCTCGATCTGTGTAAACGGCATTAGTCTTACTGCCTTTAATATCAAAAAAAAGAGTTTTACTGTAGCAATAATTCCGTTCACTTTTGAGCATACTAATATCAAAGTAATTAATCCGGGAGATGCCGTGAATCTTGAATTCGATATAATTGGTAAATACGTTCTTCGTAGAGTTACTATTGAATAATTACGAGTCGGTCTTGTGGTTGATACCTACAAATAATCCGGATAAATTTTAATCTTTACATTAATAAGTCCGATATCCAGTAACGAAAAACGTACCTATGAATCCTGCGACTCCCACCAAGTCGTATTACCCTGCGCTTGACGGTCTTCGTGGTATTGCTATCTTATTAGTGATTTGCTGCCACAATCTAAATTTTCTTCCCCATTTTAAGTTCGGCTGGATCGGTGTTGACCTGTTTTTTGTTTTATCTGGCTTCCTGATCACCGATATCTTGCTGAAAGCAAGAGATAAAAAAAATTTTCTCCAAAACTTTTATATCCGTCGGATATTAAAAATCTTTCCGGTTTATTATGGCATCTTACTTTTATTTTTTGCAATTGCGCCCGCACTGCCAAAAATAGCCACTGAATATAACTACTATTACCGCAATCAGGCTATGCTATGGCTGCATTTGCAAAATTGGCTTAGCATTCTTGACACCAGGTTCGCGGGCTCATTGATGCTAAATCATTTCTGGTCATTGTCTGTTGAAGAACAGTTTTATCTATTCTGGCCAATCCTGGTTCTTTTGATAAAAAATGTTCGCCTGCTGAGCCAAGTTACAGTTTTGATATTAGTCATTTGCATCCTATCGAGATTCTTATCATGGTTCTATCTTGGCGATAGAGATACAATTTTCATTTTTCAATACATGACTAGACTTGACGGGCTCTGCATCGGAAGCCTTATCGCCATATGGCGATACAGTTCATATGATCAAACAAAGAAGAAGATTTTTATACTTGCATTGGCTATTTGTGGGAGCTATACAGTGCTATTTATCCTCACAAAAACATTCTTTTTGTCTCTTCCTCATTTTACGTTCCTGGGTTACACTGTGATTGCTCTAATCTTTGGTATCATTGTTTTCTATTCTGTCGAAAAAAGAAACGGCCTTTCCAGAATATTACTGGAAAACAAAGTGCTAAGATATATCGGACGAATTTCGTATGGCCTCTATATTTATCATTGGCCAATACTTGCTCTTTTTAAAATTTATTTACTGGAATCATTGGTCAATTATGGTTTCAACAGCTATAACAGCTATGCCATTGTATCAGTGGTCGCACTATTCGCCGCGTTTTTTGTTAGCGTTATTAGCTATCACTTTTTTGAAAAGAAATTACTTGATCTCAAAGACGTCATCACAGCAGATGGGTTTTTTGAGCGGGCCTGGAAAAAATTGTCCCTGTTTTTCAGACCTATCTCTCAGAAGTAATCTTTGAACTCAGTTTTTTATAATGTTAATTGACGGACATTATTTGCCGGGCATGGTAACTGGGTTTTCTCGAATGACTTCCAATAGTTTGTTGGCAACTTTCCGATGACCGGAAGAATTAATGTGATAATCGAGGATGAAATAATCCCCGCTATTAAGGTCCTTCAGAGTGTTGACGAAAATGATGTCTTTTCTTTTTTCCACATCCATATCCCCTATCATGCGATTCAATTCATCAATGAATTCGTTATCCCGATACTTGCTCGCGTCAACATTCGTAACAATGATCTTTACGTTCTTGTATTCCTCACGGAATCGCATTAGGATTTTTAGAAAAGCTGCAGCGTGCTCACGACCGTCAAACTCTTCACTGTAAGGTTGCCCGGAGAGCTTGAAAAAAGGATGGATCTTGTTGACCTGATGTTTCATCAAAAGCTGGGTAATGAGCAATAAGTTTTTCCCAGGGAAATATTTCCTGTCCAATTCATAACTTCTCATCGTGGACTTAAATACAGAAGCTGGTGTTAGCGCCAACTTATAATTATTGTTCAGAAAGGAAAGATTCTCTTCAAGGTCATTAGAACAATACTGTATTATGATATATTTCAAATTAGAAGTGTCCAATCGTTTAAGCAACATTAATTCTCTTGCTGTGCCGTATGACGGAGTACCTGTATTAAGCACTTTTGCTCCTGTTTCCTTTTCAAGGATATCCGGGAAACTTTGTGACTCGTTTACCCCCCATCCCATCGTAAAGGAATCACCAAGGCAGATTATTTCAGGACCCGCCGATGATGCATCATCGTCTCTGAATCCATTTTTGTTTATTATTACAGGTGTATTGAATTCTGCATTCCGGAAAATAATTTTTGCGTTGGGTTTTAATGTGTAAAGCAGCTGATCATCGAAAGCAATAGCATCTTTTTCATACTGCATTATTCTGAAATTGTATACGTCATAATAAAATTTATATGGCCATTTTAATCCATTGGGTATAACTGCAGGATGATGTAACCAATACGTGAACAATACCTCTAATAAAATAATAATGCAAACAAAACTTGTTGAAAAATATATAAGAAACCTGTTCCTTTTTAATTTACGTCTGAAAAAAGCCGCAAACAGGGCGTAGTACAAAAAACCAAATGCCATGAGCGTCTGAAGACAAATGATAATTATAATAGTGAGGTAATTGGCGGAAAATTGAATTCTTGTTATTACTGCTTTAAGAACTTCCAGGCCGAGCATGGTTATGACAAAATATAAAAACCATCTGAGCCAGTTGAATTTTGCCATACTACGAACTTGAGCTTTTTGCCGGTAAAAAAAGCAGCATTTTACCAAACATCCCCGATACTCTCTTTATCATACATGAAATTCCTTTCTCTAAAATAGCTGCCTTCGCGTCGACGCATTATAATAAATTTTTTGCCCATCAACTTTGCTAAAAAAGAAAGGGGGATGATAAATATAAAAAACACCAGGGCTAAAATGAGCACCGCCGAAACAGATCCCATCAACAGTGATAATTTCATCCACAAAAAGTGTATCCCTTCCGCGATACGTGGGAGAAGCACAGAGACAATACCGATTCCAAGAGATAAGTAAAGGAATATGATCTTGTTCGAAAAAATATAAAGACCGACAAATGCAAGAACAAGTACAAGGATGGTCGAGTATTCTTTGCCCATACCACTAAAAGATTGGATAGATAAAAGGAGCTAGCGCAGAACTACCCCCGAATATCAATAATAGTCCAAGTAAAAGCAAAATAATAATGACAGGCAAGACCCACCATTTTCTTCTCGCTCTCATATATTTCCACACATCCCCGCCAAAACTCATGATTGATTTTTTTTCAAAATTAAGAGAATCGTATTAATCATTGATCGGTTTTGGGGCAGAATGATCGTTGATCCACGCCGCTTGTCCCTGCTTAGCAAATAAAAAGTTATTAATAACCAAAAAATCCATCCCGGTATTCATAAAACAGTCGTAAGCTTCTGCAGGCGTGTTGACAATAGGTTCCCCCCGCACATTAAAACTTGTATTGATCATAAGAGGGCAGCCAGTAAGCTTTTTAAATTTTTCCAGGAGTTTCTTAAACTTAGGATTGGTTTCGGTATGAACGGTCTGAACTCTTGCCGAAAAATCCACATGAGTAACAGAAGGTACATCACTAAGCGCCTCCTTAAGTTTTCCAGCCAGGGACTTTTCCTCAAATCCAACTGCCGTCGTTTCCCGATGATTTATCGCAATTTGCTTCACCAGGCACATATAGGGAGAGACTCCTTTTATTTGAAAATACTCGTGTGCATCCTCCGCTAATACAGCCGGCGCAAAAGGTCTGAAACCCTCCCGGTGTTTTATTTTAAGATTCAACCTTTTTTGCATCTCATGCTTTCGGGCATCCGCGAGAATGCTCCTTGCCCCTAACGCCCTCGGCCCAAATTCCATTTTCCCTTGATGCCACCCAATGACGTTCCCTTCATTGATCAATTCCGCAACTCTTGATAATAGGTGATCTTCATTCTCAAAATATTCGGCTTTCGCATTGAATTTTCGTATCATCTTTTCAACATCGTAGTCGGAATATTCAGGTCCCAGGAATGACCCTTTCATCTTGTCCATAACATTCCCGGTAATTATTTTATCCCTGCCAAAATAAATATGGTAGACTGCTAGCGCAGCACCTATAGCTCCTCCCGCATCTCCCGCAGCGGGCTGAACAAATATGCTTTTGAACATTTGTCCATCTTCTAATTTGCCCACTGCCGCACAATTCAACGCCACGCCGCCCGCCATACATAGGTTCTCTGCATTTGTAATTCTTTTTATCTCCCCCGCCAGTTTGAAAATAATCTCTTCGGTTACCATTTGGATGGCCAATGCCAGGTTGCAATAAACCTGTTCAATTTGGGATTCAGGTTTTCTCCTGCTGATACCAAATAATTGTCGCCATTTATTTTCATCAACCATTTGCAGACTGGTGGCATACTTAAAATATTGTTGATCTAAAAAAAAGGATCCATCATCTTTAATATCTACCAGTTTTGTTTTAATGATCTCTACGAATCGTTTTACTTCATCAGAATTCCCGTTGCCATAAGGGGCCAGTCCCATTAATTTATATTCTCCTGAGTTGACTTTAAATCCGCAATAATAGGTAAAGGCGGCATACAATAATCCCAGTGAATGAGGGAAATGGATTTCATTGATGACCGAAATTTCTTTGCCTTGTGCCTTGCACAGCGAAGTGGTTGCCCACTCTCCCACGCCATCGATTGTCAATATAGCAGCGGATTCAAACGGAGAGGGATAGAAAGCGCTGGCAGCATGGGATAAATGATGTTCGGGAAACAGCAGGAGTAATTTCTTTTTGTCAACTTTTCCTATCTTGTTAAGTTCATCCCTGATTATTTTCTTTAAGAATATCTTTTCCTTGATCCATACAGGCATTGCTTTAAGAAACGATAGAAAGCCCTTAGGCGCAAAGGCGTAATAGGTTTCAATAAGCCTTTCAAATTTCAGAAAAGGTTTATCATAAAAAGCGATGGCATCAATTTCGTTAATATTTCGCCCTGCAAAATCAAGGCAAAAACGAATGGCCTCAGCGGGAAAAGAATCATCATGCTTTTTCCTGGAAAATCGCTCTTCCTGTGCCGCAGCAATTATTTCCCCGTCTTGTATAATAGCGGCCGCAGAATCATGATAAAAGGCTGATATCCCGAGTATGGTCATATTAAATTTACCCGGGCACAAAATAAAACATTTAATGGGTCAAACCAGAAACACGGAAGCAATGCCAACTGGTATAATTAAAGAAGTGAGGGACCAGTGGACTTAAGATTGAACCGGCTTTGCCTGCCTTTGAAAAAAATAACTCCACCTAAAGTTCCATTTCCAGCCTTTGTCTTCCGAAAAGAATCTCTTTAGTGACAAAAAGTAAACTTCGAAATAATTATAGCTGTAATAACTCATAAGGAGGGTGATCATTATGCCGGTAGTTCTTGAGAGCAGGTACGCACCTGGCATATGAACTGCTATTAGCATTGCTTCAAACTTAAATACAATAGTCTGCAGAATGATCCAGTGAAAAACATAGAATGAATACGAATACTTACCCATCCAGCGCAACCATCGCAGGGAAAAGAATCTTCTCCACAGCCTTCCCATTGATAGACCTGTAAGGACAAACGTCACCATTGAAAACAGAATAATGTTTATTGCAGAATACCCGTACTTGATGAGCCATGTGTTCGTAATACGCAGATCTTGGTCCCGGATAAATACAATACATAAAAAAATGGCGGATAAAAAAGCGGCTATGTTTAATCTCTTAATTATATTTTGCAAAATCCCGTCTTCCTGCAACACGCAGAGTAAACAACCGAGTAACAAAGGCTCTGCTGCGGTAAACGAACTTAGGTACGCATTCAGAGCCACCCCTGTATTTATCCTGTTAACAATAGAGAAAGTCAATAGAATCGATATTAAGATATATTTACTTTTTGAGCTTCTGCAAATAAGAAATAACAGTGGCCAGATAAAATAAAATTGCTCCTCGACAGCCAATGACCAGAAATGAAAAAAAACAGGTTGGGCCGGAAGCCCGTTCCGTATCATATTCCAGTTGCTGGTATAAAGCCAGTAACTGCCCTGCATATTATCCAACGCGGAATAATAAAGATGTAATTTTTGACTGAGCAGTGGAAGCACCAGGAAAAAAAAGATCAGTACTCCGTAATACAATGGAAAGATCCGCAACATCCTTCGCCCGTAAAAATTCCGAAAGTATGCCTGAATAGAATAATTCCTGTACCGGAATAAACAGCGCGTGATCAAGTACCCTGATAAAATAAAAAAAAGGTTCAACCCTATCCATCCGATATTACAAAAATAAATTTCGCAGAAAAAATGGCCGGCAGCGACCAGTATAATAGCTAACCCTCGTATACCATCAAGCCAGGGAATGGTATCATCCTTTGCAGTCCTGTTTGACAGGACGGGTGGTTTTTGCATAAGGTATCTATCGGATTCTTTAAATTAGCCGGGTAAATGGCTTTTAGATATTTACCACGACACCTGATTTATAACGAAATGTCCAAAGTTTTATTATAAGATATAATGAGTAGTAAAGTTACCTTCGGGTATCTTAGTAATTATACTTTTAAGGAGGCTTCAGGGATCCGCTCAGTTTTTGATTGGTTGTGATAGCATGTCAAATAAGGGTCTAATAATAGTTAATATGATATCTTCCCTAAATGTTCATACTTAAAAGGTATATCCAATACTTGTAAATGCTATCTGTGTTCTTATTGCATATCGTTATCACTTTGGTCTGCTCATTGACCGGACTTTTATTTTATAGCTTTTTGTTAAAAAAGGAACAAGGGACTATTCCTCTCATTTTTTATCCTGTTACAGGTCTTATAGTTATCACACTTATCAGCCAGCTTGCTGTTCTCTTTATCCCTATCAATAATTTTTTCACCCTCGGTTTCCTAGTCATCCTTTTTTGCATCGCGATCGCGAAAAGGAGAAACGTCGGGATATTCTATAAAAGTGTTTTTGTTTATGTAAAAAAACAACCCCGAATACAACTTCTATTGGCATGCGTCCTTTGGTTAATGATATTGGTGCTTAATGCAGGACCTACTATGATGGATGATACGGAGAGTTACCATATACAAATGATAGAATGGGCAAATGAATATGGGACGGTCCCGGGGATCGCCAATCTCCATAGCCGTTTTGGATTTAATTCATCGTGGTTTATCTCCATCAGTTTTTTTTTACCTGGTGAATCAGTATTGAATTTTTACACGACCCTCAATGGTGTAATCTCTGTTTGGCTTTGCTTGTTTCTCGTATTTGGGTTAACTCCTTTCTTTAAACAAAAAGAATCGTCGGTTAAAGCCATGCCTATCGCAATGGTATTGGTTTTAATGCTTTCTCTTTTTTGCTGGCCAATGATTCGCGGCAATTCTACGACAGCCAACTACGATTTTATCACTACTGCACTTGTTTTGATACTTTTTATAAAGTCGTTACAACGGGGAATGGAAATAAAAGGTGGCGTATTTATTACCGAATTAATTATATGGCCTGTTTACCTGTTTACGGTCCGCATTGTCAATTATCCGCTGTTATTATTAAGCATCTATGGATTTTATCTTTTATTGAAAAACAGGGAGTGGCTGAAAACTGCTATCTATCTCATTATTTGCTCATTGCTGGCTATTGCATTTTTGGCAAGAAACGTCATACTTTCCGGATACCCATTTTACCCGGCCACAGCTTTCAATGTGTTTGATGTTGATTGGAAAGCGAATAGAGAAATGATCAAAGAGCTGATCGATTATATAAAATATTACAACAGGGTTAATGAAGGCCTTATGAGCATAGAAGAAACAAGCAAATTACATTTCCCTTCCTGGGTTTTTGCCTGGTTTCAAAATATGTTCTCATACGATAAACTCGTAGTGATAACGGGCTTATCGGGCTTATTAATTAATTTCGCATTCGTTAAAAGACTGTCACGCATTTTCGGCCCGATCGCTCTTTTATTTCTGCTTGTTTTTCTGCACATCTCATATCCTGGTTTTTTATTGCCCCCGGTCCAACGGTTCGTATGGTATCTTTCTTTGTGGCGCAGCATTGTTGCCTATCCTGCTGTTAAAAAACCGAGTCGTCAAATTGACTAATCGGTTATACCTGTACTTCTTTGTTATTCTCATAGCGGGAACTTTTACCTATACAATATTGCGCGCCGGGAAGAATGAGAATTATCAAAATTTTGTCATGCCCTTTCGCCTCCCGCAACC
>CAWAWY010000011.1:0-22933 GCA_963785915.1 uncultured Chitinophagaceae bacterium
TTCATCACCGGCAACTCAATATAAGTCGGATACTGGGATGAATAATAAATCCTATGCTCTGCTTTGATGAAATCTGATTCCTTCGCTTCAAAAATATTGGGTACATATTTCTGCGGGTTACGATCGATCACCGGGAACCAGGTACTTTGTATCTGTATCATGATCCGATGCCCTTTTTTGAAAACATGATCAATGTCATGCAGGTCTATCACAAACTCTTCCGGCTTATTTGGCGTTAATGGCGAAGGGTTGGAAAAACTTTTTCTGAATCTTCCCCTGAATGCTTCCATAGCAACAGGGAATTGAAAGCCACTCATGCTCAACGGATCTTTATTAAATGCGGGAAATACATCAATAAGTTTAACGATCCAATCTGCATCAGTGGCAGAAGTGCTTGCAAAAAGATGAGCGACGATCTTTCCTGTCACTACCAGGTCTTCAGTCAATGAATCCATAACAAAACTCACCACATCAGGACGGGTATAAACAAATCGCTGGTCTTCTATTTGCCAGTTTCTCCAGCGACTGCCCGGTCCGTACGTCGCTTCAATCGGTAATGTGCGATATGGAACAGGCTTGGATGGATCGCTTATATAAGATGTATATCCGGTTGCTGCAACAGGTTTATTAAATGAAGCTATATGATTTGGCCCGGCATATAACTTTTTCTTTTCAGCTTCTTTGGGCGGCCAGCTATTATATGTCTTCCATTCATTGCTCCCTGTTTGTACACAGGTGGCCTCGGCAAACTTACCATCGCCGATTCCTTTTAACCAGTAGTCAAACCACATTTTTTGCAACTCCCGGAAATCCTGGCTGAACTTATCATTGCCTCTTCCCCACTGCCCGTGATTCCAAGGCCCAAGAACGATATAATTATAATTGCTTTTATCTTTCTTCTCCATGTGTTCATACATTAGTTGCGGCCCATTGATATCTTCCTGGTCATAATAACCGGCCACATGTAATTGAGGTATCTCTGCAGATTCAACATAGTTTAATGGAGAATTTTTTTGCCAAAATGTATCGTAGTCAGGATGCGCTACCAAATTGTTCCAGGTCGCAATCCGGCCATGAAAATATTTATCATTCACATTTTTTAGTGAGCCTAAATTCAAATACCAATCGTACAGATCATATTGAGGAAAGGGGAAATCACTGTCAGTCGTTTTATCATATTCCACCTCATAGGTATATTCCAGAGCATAGCTCAGGCGGAATGCGCCATTGTGATGAAAATCATCTCCAAGAAAAAGATCGCCCATGCAGGCCTGCTCTGAAGATGCTTTCAATGCCGGATGCGGATCAACAGCGCCAACCAGTGCAAGCCAACCAGGATATGAAATGCCGAAGATGCCAGCCTTCCCATTATTGTTTTTTAGATTTTTTATCAGCCAGTCAATCGTATCCCAGGTATCCGTACTCTCGTCCACAGCGTTTTTATTTTTAGTATGTATCAATGGCTGATGGATCTGCATCGATCCTTCACTCTTGTATTTGCCACGAATATCCTGGAAGACGATAAAATAACCAACTTTCATAAACGGACCATAATTACTACCAAAATTTTCAACGCTGATAGCACTGTCATTCACAATAGGGGCATTGAAAGCTCCATAGGGTGTTCGTTGCAACAGTATAGGGCCTTCGGAAATTGCATTAACCGGTGAGTAAACAATAGTGTGCAATTTTATCCCGTCGCGCATCGGGATCATTACTTCAGATTTTCTTACAAAAGCAACAGTGTCTCTTTGAGCAAATAGAATGCTGCCCGATAATCCGGTAATAATGAAAAGAAAAATAATTTTTTTCATAATGAATATTGTGAGAGTAATCGCAGATGGATAAAGGTAGTTAAGTTGAAATGATTAAGTGGTCCCCTAAAGCTGCTTTGTTTTTTTCAAGCTTATCCGGGATAAAAAAAGCTTATGCAACTACAACCACCCCGACTTCCGGAAAAAATAATAAAGAAGTATGCAGGCGCCAATCGTAAATAACAGCACAGCATAAAAACCAAAATGCCAGTTGGTCTCAGGAATGAATTTAAAGTTCATGCCATAAAACCCTGCGACCATTGTTGGTACAGCAATGATCGCTGCCCATCCTGCAAATTTTTTTGATACGTCACTTTGTGAAATTGTTATCAAGGAAAAATTTGCCTCCAACGCAGTATTTAAAAGTTCCCTTGTATTGTCCACCATTTCATTGATGCGAACGACATGGTCATACACATCACGAAAATAGGGTTGGGTTTCAGATGAAATACTTTTAATATCAAATCGCATGAGGCGGTTACAAATATCAACCAATGGTGACACGGCTCTCTTCACTTCCAGCAGTTCGCGTTTTAAAAGATAGATCTGTTCCGTAGTTTCCCGGCTGGGTTTTTCTTTGAATATTTTATCCTCTATTGCTTCCAGTTCCATTTCCAGTTCATGTACTACCGGGAAATACCTGTCCACAATGAAATCCATGACGGCATATAAAACAAAACCCTGCCCCTTGTCCAATAGTTCTGGCATTGATTCGCACCGGGCACGTACTTCTGTATAAGGAACACTTGAACCATGACGAACCACAACAATAAAATTTGCCCCGACAAAAAAATGCGTTTCTCCGAATTCAATATGTTTTTCCTGGTTTATCTGCGCGGTATGCAAAACGACGAACAGCGAGTCGCTGTATAGCTCGATCTTTGGACGTTGATGAGCGTTGTGGGCATCTTCAACAGCCAGGTCGTGCAAGCCGAATTCTTCCTGTACCTGGCTTAACACCTCTTCCGATGGCTCATGCAGCCCGATCCACACGAACTGGTTATTCTCTTTTAATACTTCATGTACCTTTCCGAGCTGAACATCAGCAATACGTTTGCCACCCGAATAAGTTGCACAATTGACGATCTCTTTCATATACCTTCTTGAAAGAAAAAAATTGATAACAGAAAGGTCGGGAAAAACGGGGTATCAAAAAATAATTTTATGTAAACAAATGGTAAGGCAGTCGTTTGGCTACTTCACTTCAAATTGGTCAAAGGCGCTTAACTTCATTTTCCAAAATGAAAAAATGAAATTACTGATCCGTGAAGCTACAACTGAGGATGCCGCAGAAATTGCCAGGCTTTCTAACCAACTTGGGTATTCAATTTCTGTTTCGGCCACAAAAGAAAACCTGGCAACCATTGCAGAAAATCAAAATGAAATGACTTATCTAGCTTTTCACGAAGAAAAAATAGCCGGATGGATACATGTTTTTAAAACTACACGAGTGGAATCAGGATCATTCTGCGAGATAGGAGGACTCGTCGTGGATGATCAATATAGAAGAAAAGGAGTTGGCAGACAGTTGATCGAATACATAAAACCCTGGTGCGTGGATAAAGGAATATCGTCTCTTCGGGTTCGCTGCAATATTAAACGAACAGAGGCGCATGAGTTTTATTTTCAACTTGGGTTCGGTGAAAATAAACAGCAAAAAGTATTTGAAATTAATTTGGGCACCGCCCGCCATAATTAATTATTTTTTGACCGGTTCATAAACTTTCTTAAAAACCATACTGCTTTTTGTACCTTCAAAAAGTTTTTATTACCCACGGCATCTATTTTCAATTTAAATACTCAAATCATGGACCAGCAATTAGAAGAGATACGCGATCAGCAAAAACAATCGTGGAATAAGTTTTCCGGCGGTTGGAAAAAATGGGATGACCTTACAATGGATTTTCTCAAACCTATGGGACAAGAGATCATTGCCGCAATAAAACCATCCGGCAACGATATCGTTTTGGACATTGCAGCAGGAACAGGTGAGCCCGGTCTTACAATCGCCACTATGCTAAATGGCGGTAAGGTTGTCATTACAGATCTTGCAGAAGATATGCTGCAAATAGCAAAAGAAAATGCAGAAAGCCGGGGCATCAGCAATATTGAAACAAGGCAGTGTGATGTAACCGAACTGCCATTTGCCGATGATAGTTTTGATGCGATCAGCTGTCGTTTTGGATTTATGTTTTTCCCCGATATGCAATTGGCCGCAAATGAAATGGCAAGGGTGCTAAAACCCGGCGGCAGCATAGCGACTTCAGTCTGGAATATTCCGGAAAAAAATTTCTGGGTGACGGCCACCATGGGCACCATCAATAAATTAATGGACCTGCCTTCACCACCGCCGGGTGCGCCGGGCATGTTTCGCTGTTGCAAACCTGGCATGATGAAAGAAATTTTCCGGCAGGCGGGCTTTAAAAACATTGTTGAAAACGAAGTGCCCACCAAACTGAGAGCCGGGACTATTGAAAGGTATTGGGAAATGATGACTGAGATCGGCGCGCCAATTGTAGCTGCATTGAGTAAGGCCGACGATGCAATGCGTCAAAAGATCAAAGACGAAGTGTTTAAATTAATTGCGCAAAAATATACAGACGGCAATGTAGCGATTGATGCCAGTGCTATTGTAATCAGTGCGGAAAAATAAACCCCTAAAGAATTTCGCAGTAAAAGAAAGCAGTTGTATGCGGGTTGCGCGGCTGAGTTATTTGTAAAATGCGAGAGGATCAGAATATCTTATCTCCCTCATCCTGCTCGATCATTTTTTCTGCCGCTGAAAAATCAAAAACATATTCCCGGTTACTGAGTACCTGGCGAAGAAGATCGTGGATAGTAACAATCCCGGCAAATCGCGAGCCCTCAAAAGCAACCAGGTAGCGGCTCCGATGCTCACTCAACATATTCATACAATATTCTGCCGTATCGGACATTTCTACTTTTGGAAGATCAGTTGTCATTACTTCATCTACGGTTGCGGTTTTGCTGGAACGCCCTTTTAGAATTACGTTACGGCAATAATCTCTTTCACAAAAAACACCCTCGAACTTATCACCCTGCAATACTACCAGGTAACTAAGATTGACTGAATTGAGCATGTTCAATGCATCAATGACAAGGGCTTTCGGCTCAATTACGTTGTTCGCTTTACGCTTTTTATTCAGAATTTCTTTTACACTTACCATGGCAAGACAATTTAGCTATACAAATGTCGTAATTTAAAACTTTTCCGGTATCGCTTAAAATTTTCTCCTCTTTTTATTCTGACCTTTATTTCGAAACATATATTTATTACCCGGCAGCATGTTAATGAAGAATAACCCAATCTTGTTTAGATTTGCTTCTTATCAATAATTCGTCTATGCATTCCATAGCTTTCGAACTGGAAGCGGTCATTGACCAGCACACAGCCGCACTGCATGCCATGCTTAAAGATAAGATGACATATAAGCCTTCTCCTTTCAAATGGAGCAAGAAGGAGATACTTGGTCACATGATAGATTCCGCGCAGAACAATATCCGCCGTTTCATTGTGGCACAATATGAAGAGTCTCCCGTGATAACTTATAAGCAGGACGACTGGGTAGCCATTTCAAATTATCAAAGCTATGATCTTGCCGATCTCATAAATCTATGGCATCTCATGAATAAACATGTTGCGATCATTTTAAAAAATCTTTCTCCTGATATGATGCAGCGAACCAGCCAGACAGAAAGTTCACATACCATAGAATGGCTGGCGCAGGATTATCTTAAACATCTCAGGCATCATCTTCACCAGGTGCTGGACCTCGAGCCCGTCGCCTACCCATAAATTTATTTGCCATTATGAATATAAAGCTTTGTATAACTGTCATCTCAGCAATAGTTTTTTCGCTGATCTCCTGTTCCCAGGTTAAAAAAACAGAACCTCCGAAACCTCTGCTGCCTGTGCCTTCTGAAGCGCAAATGGCCTGGCACGAAATGGAGACGAATGCCTTCATACATTTTACGACCAATACTTTTACCGGGCTTGAATGGGGTAACGGTGATGAAAGCGAATCTGTTTTTAATCCTACCCAGGCCGATCCTGAACAATGGGTAAGAACATTAAAAGAAACTGGCTTCAAGACTTTGATATTAACCTGCAAACATCATGATGGTTTTTGTTTGTGGCCGAGCCAATACACAGAGCATTCAATAAAAAACAGTCCCTATAAAAACGGCCAGGGCGATATAGTAAAAGAGGTAAGCGATGCTTGCAAAAAATATGGATTGAAGTTTGGCGTTTATCTTTCTCCCTGGGATAGAAATCACGCTGAATACGGACGTCCGGAATATATAACCTACTATCGAAATCAATTAAAAGAATTATTTACTCAGTACGGTCCCATCTTCGAAATGTGGTTTGACGGCGCCAATGGCGGTAAAGGTTACTATGGTGGTGCCAACGAAACAAGAAAGATCAATGGAGCCAACTATTATGATTGGCCCACTACCCTTTCTGTTGTTCGCGATATACAACCAAATGTGATCTTCTTCAGCGATGCCGGTCCCGGCGTACGGTGGGTTGGCAATGAAAGCGGTGTTGCAGGAAAAACCAATTGGAACACTATTTCAACAGATACAATATATGCAGGCAAAGGCGGAATTGAAGAGCTATTGAATACCGGTTCGGCTGATGGCGATAAATGGATCCCAGCGGAAGTGGATGTATCTATACGTCCGGGCTGGTTTTATCATAAAGAGCAGGACTCATTGGTAAAAACTCCGGAAAAATTGTTTGAGATATATCTTACATCAGTAGGCCGGGGTTCAACTTTGTTACTAAATATTCCTCCCGATCGTCGTGGATTATTTCATGACAATGATATCAAAGCATTAAAGGGCTTCAGGGAAATACTGAATAAAGAATTTGCCGTTGATCTCGCAAAAGGAGCAAAAGTCACCGCCAGCAGTTATAGAGGTAAGGCAAAAACGTTTTCTCCTGATAATATCACTGATGGAAATAAAGAGACATATTGGGCGACAGATGATAGTGTGATGACCGGCAGTTTTGAAATTGATCTCGGAAAGATATCCACCGTAAAATACATTTTACTACAGGAATATATAAAACTTGGGCAGCGGGTAAAGTCATTTACTGTAGAAGTATCGAAAGATAATGTTTGGCAAAAAGTCGCCGAAGGCACTACGATCGGATATAAAAGGATATTAGAGGTAGAACCAGTACAAACAAATAAATTAAAAGTAAATATTACAGGTGCAAAAGCGTGCCCGATAATATCAAATGCTGGGGTTTATTAAAAAGTGTTTTTAGTTCTCCAGCATCCCATCTTCTTTCCACTTCTTAAATACGGCAATGGTGCTGTCGCTTAGCTTGGCCGGTTTTTTGAAAGGCATAAAACCCCTGTCAGTGGGATTGAGTTCAATACGCCTGATCATTTCATCGATATCTTTCTGAACATTAGCAAAATTATCATAAGGCTTTTTGTTTCCTCCTTTAGCGGGTATGTGGCAGGGAGTGCAGTTGGCCATAATAACGGTTTTGAGATCCGACTCATAGCTCAGCTTTCGGGGAGGAGTTGAGGCTGTAGCCTTCTTAGAGCCGTGGCAATTATAAAAGATTATAGCCGTTACTGTCAAACAAATAAGAACGAAAAATTTTTTCATGAGCTTTGATTTATTGGATAAATATATTCAATCGTAACCTAAAAAGCGCACCCCCTCTAAAAAATTTTCAGGCAATCGAAGTTTTACTGAACTTTATGCAGCCAAATTTCAATCACTTAAATTTCATTCCATGACATTCCCAAAGTTAATCGGCCTTTGCGCAACACTAGTTGCTTTGTGCACAATATCCTGCAACAACGACGAAAAAACTGAAGCAAAGAAACCTGGACTCAAAGAAGAAAGTATTACCTATGCGGCAGACGGCATTACAATGAATGGATATGTCGTCTATGATTCCTCTACCAATGATAAGCGTCCGGTAGTGTTGGTAGTGCATGAATGGTGGGGACAGAATGATTATCCCAGGATGCGGGCAAAACAATTGGCTGAATTGGGTTATTTAGCTATGGCAGTGGATATGTATGGTAATGGCAAGACAGTGGAAACCCCCGATAGTGCTAATGCATTAGCGACCCCGTTTTATAATGATCCGCAAATGGCCAAAAGAAGGTTTGATGCAGCATTGGAAAAAATAAAAACCTATCCGCAGGCCGGCGACAAAATAGCCGCAATTGGATATTGCTTTGGTGGCAGTATGGTGCTGAACATGGCCAAACTCGGCGACGACCTCGATGGAGTAGTAAGTTTCCATGGCGTTCTCAGCGGCAATCCGCCTGCTGATAAAAACCTATTGAAAGCTAAAATACTGGTATGTCATGGCGGCGCTGACCCTTTTACTCCGCAAAAAGACATTAACGAATTCAAAAAACAGCTCGATAGCATCAATGCCGATTACACATTTAAAGTTTATCCCGGCGCCACACATGCTTTTACAAATCCGGGAGCGACCGAGGCGGGTAAGAAATTTAATTTGCCAATAGCCTATAATGCCACTGCTGATTCTGCTTCATGGAAAGACATGAGAACATTTTTCGAAACGATATTCAAATGATCAAATGGCCTCATATCTACCTGGCCGTTTACAGAGGCCAAGTGGATAGAATTCATTAATTTCAACCTTCACTAAAGATTTAACTATGCCAGTACTAATTGTAGTCGGAATTCTTTTGATCATCGCCATCTGGGTCATGAGCGCTTATAACTCTCTGGTCAGGTTGCGCAACAGGCGGCAAAACGCATTTGCTGACATTGATGTCCAATTGCGTCAGCGGCATGACCTTGTTCCCCAGCTTGTAGAAACGGTAAAAGGTTATGCAGCCCATGAAAAAGAGCTTTTGATGAGGATAACAGAAGCAAGGTCAGCAGCAGTTAGCGCTAAAACAATAGATGAGAAAATTGTTGCTGAGAAACAATTGTCATCTGCATTACAAGGGTTGAGAGTGCAGGTAGAAGCCTATCCGGATCTCAAAGCCAATCAAAACTTCCTGCAATTACAGGAAGAGCTTAGCGATATTGAAAATAAACTTGCAGCAGCACGTCGCTTTTTCAATGGTGCAACCACCGAATACAACAATGCGGTTGAATCATTCCCCGGAAATCTTATTGCCAGAAACTTTGGTTTCAAACGTGAAATGTTCTTCGACCTTGGTGAAGACACCCGTAAGCAAATGGAAGAACCGCCTAAAATTCAGTTTTAGCCAGAGACCACTATTATGCAATACGTCGGTCTCAGTCATCAGATCAGCAGGAATAACCGCTATTCATTTTTATTACTGGTAGCTTTCCCGGCATTGCTGCTTGCAATGTTCTATGTTTTTTTCTTTTTTGCAGGCAAACAGGATACAGAAGAAGCCAGTCAGAATTTTCTTCGCGTAATGCCTTTTGTACTGATCGGTGTAGCTATCTGGTTCCTCATAGCATGGTCGGGGCACTCTGCTTTCATTCACATGGCGACCGGGTCAAAGCCTTTGGAACGAATGGAAAATAAAAGGGTGTACAATCTCCTGGAAAATCTTTGCATATCGCAGGGGATGACAATGCCGAAACTTTACGTTATTGATGATGACTCACTCAATGCCTTTGCAAGCGGCATCAATAAAGGCTCCTACTCCATATCATTATCAAAAGGTATAATTGAAAAACTCAGCGACGAAGAACTCGAGGGAGTAATGGCGCATGAACTGACCCATATCAGGAACCGGGATGTACGATTACTGATCATTTCAATTGTCTTTGTCGGTATTTTTTCTTTCCTGGCAGAACTTGCTTTCCGCAGTATTCGTTTTGTTGGCTCAGGAAAAAGAAGCAGCAGCAAAGACAGTAAAGGTACAGGTGCGATCATTCTTATTGCGATAGTCATCACGGCGATCGCCTATTTTATTTCAATATTACTTCGTTTCGGGGTTAGCCGCAGGCGGGAATACCTCGCTGATGCCGGCGCCGCAGAAATAACAAGGAAGCCCTATGCTTTAGCTTCCGCGCTGCGAAAAATTTCCGGCGATCCAATGATAGAAGCAGTAGAAAGCCGGGATGTAGCACAACTGTTCATTGAAAACCCGAAGTTGTCTGCCCATAAATCAGCATCATGGGATAATTTATTTTCGACACACCCGCCGATCGAAAAAAGAATAGAATTATTAGATCAGTTTGTTTAACATCTTCTAAAGTTCATCTTCTGACAATAACATTAAAACGATTCTCCTTTTTTGGTCGGACCGGGACGGTCAGACCAAAAAAAAGGGCCGCATAGAGCGACCCTTCTGTTCAGATAGTTCAGGCTTTACATCTTAATGAACTTCTGTTTTATGTAACTACCGTCTTCTTTCTTTACTGAAATAAAATACATACCGGGCTTTAATTTGCTGATGTCGATTCTCTGTACCCGCGAGGTTATTGTAATACGCATAGCCTGTTGCCCGTTCACATTTATTAAAGAAATAACCTTGCCGATCCAGCGCACATCATAAGCTACATCAAGTATCAATTCATTTGTTGCAGGATTAGGATAGAGAACCGGGTATAGCCATCGTGGCGACTCATCTGGCAGAGGTGATTCGTTGATCAATGGAGCATCCAATCCATACGATGATAAAATAGAATTGCGTGCGCCACCCGGATCAAACAATGACCTCATCCTTTCTTTTTGACCTTCGGTAAAAAGATTAATGCAGGCATCATTGGTATAGTCCATATAGTTCATGTACATATCGCCGGTAGGAGCGTTATTACAAGATATCCTCGTGCCGGTAGGACAACCAACAGTATAATTTCCCTGCGACGGAGTATCTTCAACAAGATCGTCGCCGCAATAAGCATCACCCCAGGATATGTTTGAGACCAAGCCAGTGGCCTATTTCATGCACTGCTGTTCTGCCAAGGTCATATCCCGCCGAATTGTTTTTTCCAAAAACAGAATAATCGATCACGACTCCATCAATATCCGGTGAACAACCTGGCACACTTGAATATCCCGCTATTTTCCTGACATTACATACCCAGATGTTCAGATAATTGTTTGCATCCCATGCATCATCGCCCATTTGCGCCGACAGTTTCATCTGGTCGTTCGCACTCCAGTCAGCTATGGGGGTATATTTATGAATGATACCGGTTGTGTTTCTTTTGCGTGGATCAGATGTAGCGAGTTGAAATTCTATTTCACAGTCGGTCGCCCTTGATTGAAAAACCGCTGGCGTATTAGCGGTGTCAGCATTATTGCGGCGAAAACATTGATTCAGTATTTCGATCTGGCTGAATACCTGCTGATCACTGATATTTTCTCCGGGCAAATGATATAAGATATGAACAACGACCGGTATCTTAAAAACTACACTCTGTAACCTCGACCCGGTATTGAAAGATTGTGAACTACGATGATGCTGAATGAAATTTTCGATCTGGGTTAATTTGTCAGCGAGAGATGGGTTCCTGCGCAATTCATTTTGCAAATACTCTGCGGAAGAGCAGGCACGTTGCGCCGATACCTGATTTACCGAAATGAATAAAATCCCAATTGCTGTTAAATAAGTCCGCATAGTCCCAGAGTCTTTACGAATTAAACAAAGCGATACGGCTTTGCGTTAAGCAGCATTCATCTGGAATTGGAAGAATTAAATGAAAAAGGAATTAAAACAGAGGCGATCCAGGGGATATGATTAAGTGGCTCTTGGGGGGAATTGGCGATAGTGTGCTTCAAATATAATAGCTTTTTTGAAAGTTTACCAACTTTTTTGTATCGTATTTTCCCTACTTCCATAAGAAAGCGCCTTGTATAACGTTTAACATGACGGGATTATGTCAATCCCTATTTTTGCATGATGAGAAAAATGTTTTACATAGCTTCAATCATTGTACTCGCATCATGCAATGGTTCCGGATCAGGCGGAAAAGACGAACCCCCACCGGAAGGCCCCAAATCATTGACCTATTCTATCGGCTCTGTTTATCCTCATGATACCTCATCTTTTACCGAAGGATTATTGATCTATAAAAACAAACTGTATGAAAGTACAGGTCTTGAAGGAAAATCAAAGCTGATAGAAACTGACCTTACGACCGGGAAACCCATCAGGTCAATTTCCCTTGATCCTAAGTATTTTGGTGAAGGGATCTCTATCGTCGGGGATACCATCTATCAATTGACCTACCAGTCCAAAGTAGTTTTTGTCTACACACTAAAAGATTTTAAAAAGCTTAATAAAGAATTTACCATCAATACCGAAGGATGGGGAATGACTACAGATGGCAAAGACCTCATCGCAAGTGATGGCAGCAGCAATTTATATTATTATGAGCCTTCCACTTTTCGTTTATTAAAGAAACAGGCTGTTACGGAAGCCGGTAATCTTGCATTTAATTTGAATGAACTGGAATATATCGATGGTTACATTTATGCAAATCAATGGCAAAGGCCTTTCATACTAAAGATTGATCCCGCCAGCGGCACAATAGTCGCAAAGGCTGATCTAACTGATGTATGGAGTCGTGTAAAAGCAAAAGATCCGGCCGCAGATGTTCCGAATGGCATTGCGTATGATTCAACCACCAAAAAGATCTATGTAACTGGGAAAAATTGGCCGGAGTTGTACGAAATTGAACTCAGCAAGTAGCTATTCCACCAGGCAGCCGGAATAAAGGCCCGGTTGTTAATTAGCCCTGCTGTTTAATGCTTTCTCATATAGGCTGATCCAATCTTTCACACTTATTTTTTTCACCAGTTCAGCAATAAGTTTATGAGGTATGTGTTCAGGTTTTTTAAAACGGATACAGCCTTTACCCATGTCCAATTTTGATGGAACCTGCCTGGCATATTCTGTCGTAAACCATTTCAACAATTCAGGACTTCCATACAATCCCATATGATGGAGGGCGATAAAATTTTTTTGAGAAGCTACGCTCATAAAAGGCAAGCTCTGTTTGGGGTCGCAATGGTAACCTGCCGGGTAAAGTTCATGCGGTACCACATAAGCAAGCATACCATAACCCATTACCTCCTTAAATCCCTTTGGAAGATTTTTTAAAATCGTCTGTCTTAATTTACTGACCGGTTCTTTCCTGTCGACAGGCAACTCTTTCATGTATTGTTCCGGAGTGGCGGCTTTTGAGGTCATAAAAAATTTTTGATGAAAATAATACATTCTTTCTTTTAACAGAACACTTTCTTTCTGCATTTGGCAAAGTCCTTATCTTCAAAACCTGGAAGATCATCGTGAAATTTTTTTTATTTATATCAATTCTGATTCTCCCGCGATTTCTCAATGCGCAGAATGAAGAATGGGATGTGTATGTGGCCCAATATGAAAAAGGTCCCGGGAGTATGATGCTTAACATGGCCCTGAAACGGGTAGCACCTGTAAAGAATTTGCCTTTTGTCGTTGTAACCGGAGTAACGTTCAAGGATTGTACTACTGATGGATTTCCCTTGGAAAAAGATCTTTTGAAATTATATGAGGTGTCGGATTCCGTGAATAAGGTAATTGACGCTGTAACAAAAAATAACCTTGCCGGCACATTTACCTATCAATGTGAGCGGCTGGACTATTATTATGTTGCGGATACAGCGGGGATAACAGAAAAGCTCAATAAATTGTATGCGACACAATTCAGATCGTATCAGCCCTACACAAATATTAAATCAGACTACGATTGGAAAATTTACCTGGACTTTCTTTACCCCAACGAAGAGATAAGAGAAATAATGGGAAACCAAAAAGTTGTAATTAAATTACAGGAAGCTGGGGACAAACTTGATAAGGCAAGGCAGGTAGATCATTGGATATATTTCCCTACGGAAAAGGATCGCAATTGTTTTGTCGCTTATTTGAATCAACACAATTTCAAGATCGAAATGAATGATAAAACAGAGAATACAAATCAACAACTCAAGTTGCATATATCAAGAACTGACAAAGTTGACCTGCGTTCTATCAATCAACTGACATTGGAGCTGAGAAATGAAGCAAAAAAATGTAATGGTAATTATGATGGCTGGGAGACTTTTGTTATCAAATAAATCGCATGCTATACAAATTCCTGTTTATTTCTTTTATTGTCTGCTCCTGCGCAGCAAGTCGAATGGTAGAAACCGATTTATACTTCGGGCAATCGAAACCCGATGGAACAATGATAACGGAAAAAGAATGGAACAGTTTTAAAGAAACCCAGGTTGCAAAAACTTTTAAGGAAGGATGTACGGTGCTCAATGCAGTTGGCAACTGGAATGACCCGGAAACTCATAAACTGATAACCGAGCCAACTTATGTGATCATTTATTTTTATAAAAGATCGAAGCAAGTGTCAAACCAGGTAGACAGTTTGCGGTATTGGTACAAAACTACATTTCAGCAACAGTCGGTATTGAGAGTAGATAAAAAAGTAAAAGCCTCGTTTTAATTTCGTTACTCTTCTTTGCAGACATCACCTGCGACTGACCCACCACCATCGGCCGGCATCCCGCCGATCATTCGTCCTCTTAATGCCGCAATAACAAATGCAATTCTCCTGTTTGCCGATTTTCCCATTGGCGTGTCATTTGACTCCACAGGTTTGGTACTGCCGAAACCAACAGCTACTAATCTTTTGCAATCAACACCATTTGCGATCAGCCAGCGACATACCGCCAGAGCCCTTTGCTCAGTTAATTTCTGAAGATCTGTTTCCTTGCCGGCATTATCGCAGTGACCTTCCACACGCATCGTAGTAACGTAATCTTTTGCAGTCAAAAAATCCTTTACCTGTTGTAATGCTGTCTTTCCTTCATCTGTCAGCTCATTGCTTCCTGTTTTAAAAGTAACCGGGCCATCCAACACCAGTTGATTATTTTCTATTTTGGGTAGTTGCGCTTTTGACAATGTAAAAGCAGATAGAAGTAGAAGGGTAAGCAGTGCCCGCATAAAGATAATTTAAAAGGTAAATTACATCATTGCGGTATCATAACTGCTACCGTAGTAAGGGTATTTTATAAACCGCTATTCAATACTTCATTCCATGCCTGTCGGCGCTGCCGGCTATATGTAATGCGAAGGCTGCAATAGCAAGATCCTGGAGCATATCAATGAATGCGGTACGTCGCAATTCTACATCACCGGCATTGTTATATGTCGGCAGATGGATGACGAGGACAAAAATAATAAGCAGCAATGCGAGCAGGTATGCAGCGATCTTTACGAACTTATTAAAGATAAAGGCAATTGCCGCTAATATCAATGCAATGCCAACAACATAAACCCAATTGATCCCGCCGGGAAGATCGACGGGCACAAATACCAGCATGTAGCGGGGATGCTGCAGATGATATATGCCAAAAATGATCATGACTGCGGACAAGAGGTAGATGGCGACATGGGAAATGATGCGCTGTGTCATAACTGAAGTTTTAAGATGAACAATTATGATTCCTGTCAATGAAATTTACGGATATGTAACTTCAACAAGCTGATGAATTCTCAGGTACGTGAAAGAGTTTCGCTTTCTAAAGTTCGGATTTTTTCAAAGGGTGTCAACGTAGAAGAAAAATATCTTTTGCCGAAGCGTTCATGATATTCCGAAATAAAAAACAAGAAGGTGTTCCGGGAAGGAATCGGAAGATCATTGAAAAATATTTTCACCCGATCAACGGAAAAAAGAAATCGGTATTAAAAATTATATCCTGCTTTTAATCCCCAGAAACTATAAGTTGCGTCACCCATCCACGTTTCATATTTCGCCTGCACATCCAAACCTAATATCCGTAGACCAACTCCCGGTGACAGAATAAAAGCCGACCCTCCGCCATTAGTATAATTGGCTACTCCCCCTTCAACTTTTGCATAGAGTAATGGAATAAAACGATATTTCAATCCTGCACGAATCGGGAAAGCATTGATGGCAGGCATATTCACAGGGCCTTCACTTTTAGCGATGGTCTTACCACCAAAATGAATAAATCCTGCCGATCCTGTAAGACCCAATTTGCCGATTCGTATATCGGCATTAAGACCTGCGCCTACTCCATTCTTATTTGATTCCTGGAAATTTCCGGTGGGCCATGCGAGTTCTGCATAAGGACCAGACTAAAACCTTTTAATTGAGCAATGCTTTGAAAACATATAAATGCAAAAATTGCTGCTGCAAAATACCGGGTCTTCATTCTATCTGTTTTGATCCTTCTTAGCCGGGACAAACTTCTTGCCAATAAAAAATTCATTCGACGCTTTTGCACATTTTTAGAAAGTATGGGGATTGGGTTCTTCATTGGCGGCTCAACATTTCGCATATTGTCCCGCAACGGCTGTATTTGTGAAGGTTTATTGTTTGTACTTTCGTAAATGCACGAGTTGTCGGCAATCGGCTGACACATCAAAACTGACAAAAACAATTGGAACGATTTAACTTTCTATCCGACATTACAAAAAAGGTAATTATAGCAACCGTTACTTTTCTCTTGTACGGTTATCTATGCAGACTTGTTGGACTTTACTTTTTTTGGAAAAGTAAAACTGTGGGTTGGATACTTTTTTGGATTGCAGTGATTTTCATCTTGCGAGACAGAATGAAAATCAAAAAGGTTCAGAACAAAAAGACACTTCTTGAAAAGATTGGAATTGGATTTTCAATTTTCGTTGTAATCATTAAAGGCGTTCTATTTTTTGCGACACAACAGACAACTGCTTACGACAATGCTGTGACCTTTATTAAGACAAACCCAGAAATTCAAAACAAAGTTGGAACTGTCAATAGCATTTTTCTTGTTCCATTTGGTGGCATGTCTATGACAACTAACTCACAAGGTTCAGCAGGACAAGCAGATTTACACTTTATCGTAAAAGGCTCAAAAAAGTATACTGACTTGAATTTGCTAATGAGTAAAGACTTTGACACAGATTGGCAGATAGAAATAAACGAGTAGATGGACAAATGACTGCCTGCAACAAAAGTATTTGCAAAAAACATTCTACAACAATTGAAATGAAATTTTAAATCCAAAAACACATGCGATCAGCAATCTTCATTTCCCTGGTACTTCTCAGTTTTAGTTGTGCCGATACAAAAAAAGATGCAGAGAAAGCCAGCATGTTAAACGGTACATGGGTGCCGGTCAAAGAGGAATTAGGCGGAAAATTGTTGCCGAGTTCCAGTTTTGAAAATCAAAAATTAGTTATTGATGACAGCGCTTATACATTTACTGCCGAAAGTGTTGACAAAGGCATTGTAAAGTATAAGGATGATAAGATGGACATATATGGCAAAGATGGCGTCAATGCGGGTAAGCACTTTACTGCATTATATAAATTGGAGAACGAACAACTAACGATATGTTACAACCTCTCGGGTGATAGTTACCCGGAATCGTTCATGACCGAAGGAAAGCCAGCATACTTTCTTTCGGTATTCAAAAAGAGTAATTAATGTAAGATCGAAGAGTTAGCAGGCGATTCCGCGGCCGGGTTACCAGACATAGCCTTTATATAACATAGTTTCCTTAAGCGGACTGGTCACATCCATTTGGGCATCCCCGTTTTTATAGATGGTCAGGAATAATCGAACTCCTTTTGCGTCTTTTGGCTCGATCGAGATCTCCCATTTTCCTTTCTTTTTTGCAACGGCAGAATACGCAAAATTGGTAGAAGTGAACCTGATACCCGCATCATCATCCGCCCGACCATATTGGGCTCTATCAGATTTACCAAAATAAGGGAGCATTACGATAACACTGTCATTTTTTACTTCAAGCTTATAGTCCCTGGTTGTTATCGACGTATTCACGGATTGAGATGAAAAGGACTGGGGAACAAAAACATATTGTTGGCTTCGTATCCTTAGTTGGATCAGACTATCGTTATCCTGCGCATTAATTGTGGATAGACCTGTGAATGAAAATGCGAAAAAAAGGATCGTGTTTGAAAAATATTTGGTGACCATAAAAAAGATTTAGTGGTTAAGGTTCTACTGATGAAATTACACTATTGTCTGGAGATTTCATTTTAAATGGTAACAATGTGCCACAAAAACGCTTTCGCCAGGGTTTGCCAATCCTTAGCTTAGACACCACCGCTCCCATCGTTTCTGGTATTATATAAAGTAACAGAAATATAAGGTCGAAAACTTCTTGCAGCGTACATCGCAGAGTTTGAAGCCCGACTACCAGACATACCCTTTAAATAACATTGTTTCCTTACCGGGGCTTACGACATCCATCTGGGCATCCCCATTATTAAATATTATCAGGAATACCCGGAGGCCTCTTGCATCTTTTGGTTCGATCGAAACCTCCCATTTGCCTTTCTTTTTTGCAACAGAAGAATAGTTAAAATTGGTGGAGATGAACCTGATGCCTTCATCATCCGCCCGGCCATTCTGTACCGTATAGGATTTTCCATTATAGGGAAGAATTGCTATAATACTATCCGCTGTTACGCTAAATTTATATTCTGTGGAATTTACCGGGACAGTGACATACGATGATGTGCAAGACAGAGGTACAAAAACAAATTGTTGCCCCCTTATCCTTCTTTGGATCAGGCTGTCGTTATCCTTTGCACTGGTTTGAGCATTAAGCGCATAATAACATGTCAAGGTAAATGTGAAAAGGACGATTGCTTTTGCAAAAAATTTGGTGGCCATAAAAAGAATTTACTGGTTAAGGTTCTACTAATGAAATTACACTATTCGAAGGAAATTTCATTTTAAATGATAAAACCAGATCACGGGAGCATTTTATGCCGCTTTGCTTCTGCGATCATGAACCAGGTTCATTAAATTATTTGTAAATTCGATTCCAGGAATAATTAAAAAAGAATACCACGTTCCATGGCCGGCATCATCCACTTCGAAACATTTCTGCTTGCAGGCATACTGCTAAACCTTACACCGGGCAATGACACGATCTTTATATTATCCAAAAGCATTGCGCAAGGAAGAAAAGCCGGCATCATGTCTGTGCTTGGAATAGCCACGGGCTCGCTTATTCATACTACGCTGGCGGCACTTGGACTATCTATAATAATTGCCAGATCGGTTTTGGCTTTTACCGTTATTAAATATGCCGGAGCCGTGTACTTATTATATGTCGGGTATAAAATGATCACCGACCGGACAAGACTTGATGCCCATATTGAATCACCTGGTAAAAAAATAAATTTATCCATAGTATACAGGGATGCTGTGCTTACAAATGTTCTGAATCCTAAAGTGGCGATGTTCTTTATAGCTTTTCTTCCCCAATTCATTGATCCGCATTATCAGAATAGCATCATTCCTTTTATGCTGCTCGGAATAACTTTTACTATAACCGGAACCGCCTGGTGTTTGGCTCTTGCTAATTTTTCCTCTTTTCTTTTTTCAAAGCTCCGAAACAATCAAAAATTCTCTTCTTATCTCAATAAGATATGCGGCGCTGTACTCATTGGTCTCGGAATAAAAATTGCATTAACAGCAAAAAAATAGATAAGAGACTAAAGATTGCCGATGCCATGTATAATCGTTATTCATAAAAGATCAAGACTAAGATGAAATTCTCTATATTTGCTTCCCGAAAAAGGCCGGCCTTCTGAAACTTCACTACCGATTAATCCAGTCCCGATTGCTTCAATATTTAAACCAAAAAAACACAAACATGAAAAAGATCCTTTCATTATTTCCAATCGTTATTCTGTTTGCCTGTATTTCCTGCGGCGATGATAAAACTGCCGGCGAAAAAAAGGATAATACGATGATGGAAAAAAATCTTGCAGCTACGTGGTATCCAAAGCATTTGAAACAGGCGACCCAAGCGGAATAGATAGTGTGGTGGTCGCCGATTTCGTTGATCACACCGACCGGGGCGATATGGGTAGAGACAGCCTGAAAGCGATGGTCTCTATGGCACATACGATGATTCCCGATATGAAAATGAAAGTGCTTAGAGAAATGGCCAACGATGATTATGTATTTACCCAAATGAATTTTACCGGCACCAGCAACGGTCAAATGGGTATGCCCGCCGGTCCTTTTGATATGAATGCTATACAGGTAGCCCGTTGCAAAGACGGCAAAATTGTGGAGCATTGGGAATACATGGAGCCCAGGGAAATGATGAAGATGATGCCGATGCCCCAAGGTGATGATAAAATGAAAATGGACAAAAAATAATCTTCAATTAATTTATGTCAAACCATCCGTTGATCAGCGGGTGGTTTTTTATTTATACTTAACGAGATGGCATATAGTTGCGAATAGAGTATACTCTTATTTTATCTTTTGCTCCTGCTCAAGGACGAAAATAAATATTGAGAGATTTCCTATTTTCATTTCGTTTTCAATACATTATCTTTTGGCCTGAATCCCGTATGTAGTTGCTAATCTACATGCAATCCGTTCCTACCATTACGTCCGATAGAGTAGCAATTCTATTGCATTATCCTGATCCGGATACTTTCTTTGTGCCGTTGATCCAATACGCAATTTTGAAAGTAATACATAAAACGACCAGGCACCCGGAACATTTCCAATTGCGACCTAAATACCTATGAACTACTTTTTAAACAATTTTTTTGTACCCTGTGGACAAAACTGAATGACTATCTATAAAAAAATTTTATGAAAACCGAAACATCAATGATCGAAGCCGTAAATGTTATCGCCCCTGGCTCGCTCCATTATCTTGTAAACCGCCTCAGCGACAGCCTTATTCCGGCAGCACAACGCAACAAAAATTTCATCATCAACAACGTGCCTGATGACATTTACTCAGAGATCAATGAAGACATCGTTGCCTCTGTATTAAGCCACCTGATGAATATCGTGATAACGCATACTGAAAATAGTTGCGTAAGGATATCCGCAAAAACGATCGGTAATGTAGTGTTGATCCATGTAAAAGATGATGGTTGTCTCAACTATGATTCCATCTCTCATTGCCTGACAGAAATACAGGGCCAGGCGGAAAAAATTGGCGGGTTTGTTGGTTTTACCAGCTACAGGAATAAATTGACTACAATTGCATTCAGCTTTATGAACATGAGGGAAGCAGCCTGATAAATTTTTCAGCGATCTGCGTGCACGGATGCAACTTTATTTTCCGGCCTGCGGATATTGAGCTTATAGCGCAATATGACATATCCGTTGCAAACAATATAGAGCCACTCTCCCGACTCCTCTGTTACTTTATACGTGGCACTTTTCTTCTTGCCAATTATGGGCACTGGCTCATTGTCAAACCATATTGTATCAATGGGTCGCTCGCCGGAAACAACTTCAAGTAACCCCTGGTTGACCGAAGCGATCGCTTCAAACCTTAGACTATCTCCGATGGACGCTTCGATAACACCTTTTTCCGGCCAATAAGAATGAATACCCATTTTGAGATAACCCAGGAATCTTAGTGGCGAATATTTAAATTCACTCAATAACGGCGGCGACTGCATTAATGACCATTGGATATCTTCAGGGTAGTGATCTGTTATGAATTGAGCAGGTGAAGCTAAAAAATACCTGTTATCATATCGCTGAAAAAACTCGTCTCTGCGATTATTGGTATAACCGCTGGCCCATGTTGCATCTAAAAGGTACCAGGCGCTGTCAATATAAACGGCATTCCATGTATGGTTGGAACTGAACTTTGAACTCCCCCAGCCTGTCCTTGCATATCCTGTAATAATTTCGCAGGGAATATTCGTGAAGTCACACATAGTTTTAAACAATCGTGAATATCCGTCGCAAACAGCCATGCGCCTTCTTAAAACTGTTTCGGCGACCCGCAGGTTAAGCGGTTTGATTATCCTGCTGGTATCGTCGTCAATATCTTCATAGATATATGCGTTTCTGTTTCTCCCTGCTGCTTTTACATTATAGGAGATATTATTTGTTATCCACGTGAAGATCGATGTTACCTTTTGGCGGTCTGTCTTTACATGATCAGTTATTTCTTTTACGAGTTGTGCAGTAGGCGAACCGTTGTAAGCCCTTACGGATTGGTCAATATAATAGTCAAGAGGAATATCATTTCTCTGTGCCTTTACAGAAAAAAAGACAAATGTCATTGACAGAAATCCGATCCATTTCATAGGCTGAAGTAGCTTGCTATTAACAGTTACACCAAGTTCCGAAATTGTGCGGCATCAGCCAAACAAAAATTATGACCGGCAGTTTATCTCTGCCGGAATTTTTATCTTTTTATGAAATGAATGTTTTAATAAAAGATGATTCCGCCGGACCTTGATCGCTTGACCCTGCTAAACTGCAGACGATATAAGAAACCGAGAAACTGGCTGTGGTTTTCTGCGGTGCAATCACAGTTGACTTTTAGTTGGTAGATGAAATCCGTCTTGGATATCCATTTATCTTCCTTTAGAAAAAAGGCATAAAATGCAAGGTTCGCTGACATAGGTGTAGTGGATTTTTTCAAAAAAATTTTGAACGGGCTTAAATTAATATCCGGGACGTTCATGTTGTAATCCGCAAATCACATTATTTCCACATTAAGTAAATCCCTGTATAAAAGATGGGAGTTATACGATGAAGGAAGACCAATTGCAGTTAGCGCTTCAAAAATTTTCCACTTACAAGTTTTTCCATCACTTCATCTTTGAGATTACGGCTGATGGGGACATGGTGCTGCCCAATGCGGATATCATTGGCTTCAATACTGTCAACCTTCGATGCAGAGATGATGTAAGATTTGTGTGTCTTAATAAATTTATCTGACGGCAGGTATTCTTCTACGGCTTTAAAGGTGAGATAGGTGATGTATTTCTTGTCCTGTGTATGTATCACGACATAATTTTGTAAAGCCTCAACAAAAAGAACATCATTAAAAAATATTTTAACCAGCTTATTGTCGGCTTTGACAAAAAAGTATTCAGCCGTGTCTGCGCCGTTTGAGTTTTCGGTTATATTCTTTTGTCTTACTTCATAAAATTCTTTGGCTCTCATGACTGCTTTTAAGAATCTTTCAAACGAAATGGGTTTTACAAGATAGTCCAGTGCATTCAGCTCAAAACCTTCAAGTGCATATTGCGGAAAGGCCGTGGTGAAGATCACAGGTGGCGCTTGTTTCAGCGTTTTAAAAAATTCAAGCCCGGTTATCTTTGGCATTTGTATATCGAGGA
>CAWAWY010000012.1:0-59014 GCA_963785915.1 uncultured Chitinophagaceae bacterium
ACCGGACAGTCTATATGTAGATTCTTGCCATGTTGACCCAGGATTCCTGCATGTTGACCCACCCCGGTTGTCGGCAATAAGAGTAAGAGCTTGATGTGGGTTTAAAAATACAAAGCGTTATTGATTGGGTTTCGATTTTTTTCTTCTCAGTGATTCACCTCTGAGTTCTATCCTGATTCCATTTGCTGTCATTCTGTCCATAATTGCGTCGGCCAGGGTCGGGTCATTGATGTATTCATACCATTTGGATACAGGTAGCTGGGAAGTGATAATAATACTTTTTCTTCCATATCGGTCTTCCAGTAATTGCAAAAGTGTAAGGCGGATTTCCTGAGTTAGGGATTGCAGTCCAAAGTCGTCAAGGATGATCAGCGTTTGTCGTTCCAGGTGATTGAGCAGTTTAATATAAGAACCATCAAGTTTGGACAGGGTTACTCTTTCAATAAGACGATTCATGTTCAGGTAAGCGGTCTTATATCCCTGCAGGCAGGCCTGGTGGCCCAAGGCACAGGCCAAAAAACTCTTACCGCAACCGGTGGCGCCGCTAATCAGAATATTTTCTCCCTGCTGAAGATAACGCCCTTCGGCAAGAGTAGCCAGTTGCTGTTTGGTAAGATTGCGCGAAGCGCTACACTCAATCTGTTCAACAGTAGCTGGCAATCGAAGTTTAGCGAGCTTTAGATAATAAGCTGTTTTTTCATTGGCCCGCGTGAGTTCTTCAGACTGCAACAGGTGAGCGATGAGGTCATGTCCTTCGAGTTGCTGGTCCATGGGTAGCTCCAGTTGCGAGCGATAAGCATGATACATACCCTGCAGGCGAAGATGCTGCATTTGATCTAATGTTTCTGTTGTGTTCATATCCTGATATTTGTTTTTAGTGATTATTGATAATGATCTTTACCTCTGATATTGTCATGATCAGGCAAAGGTGGTGCAATGGGTAATGATAACTGTCCATCTAATCCACGTTCAAGAATATTTTTTATCATGGTATAGTTAACCCGTGATCCCTGCAAGGCCCTTGTACAGGCTGCTTCCAGCCGGGCAGTCGGATATTTTTTTTGAAGCATCAGCATACCAAAGCAGGCTTTATAGTTTTGTTCGATATAGATGCTGTTTTCCAGCATCAGCGTAGCTGCTTGTAAAGTAGCCGAACCAATGCGTGAGGCCTGCAGAAGCAAGTCGTCCTTATTCCAACCCTTTATTTGTTGCATACGCTGATGATGTGGCGGCATGTGTTCAGCCAATGTGGTATAGGCTTTATTGACTTTTTTACGCACATGTACAGCAATACGGTCATAATCCAGGTATACTTCAACCACTTTGCATCGTATAGCACTTTTACTTTTTTCCCGACATACTGGTAAGGAACACTGAAGTAACGATGATCTTCGGTAAGCTGGATATGATAATTACGCTGCACTGTAAGCGTCACCACTTTTTTAGCGCTATAAGGTTCTGAGGGCAGAGGTTTAAGCAATGACCGTTCCTGTTGCTCAAAAAAATACCGGCGACTGTATGGAGTGTTTTTATAGGGTTTATTATTGAGCAACACCAACTGTTCTTCTATCGCAGTATTAAGCGATTGCAAACTGGTAAAGTCACGGTTACGTAAAGGCCCATAGATATGATTGTATACAATGTTAACGGCCCGTTCAACCATTGCCTTATCACGCGGACTATAAGGCCGGGTAGCAGTAAAAGTGGTGCGATAGTGTTCGCTGAGCTGGTTACAGATATCAGTAAACTGTGGTTCATAACGATCAGCACGTTTTACGGCGGTTTTCAGGTTATCACAAACAATAGTAGCGGGTACTCCTCCATAAAACTTCAGCATTGCATTAATGCAATGCATAAAATCACGTGTTTGCTGCGAGTGAACAGCCTGGCAAAAAATAAGACCACTAAAAGGCAGAATCGCTACAAACACTTCACATGGGATCTGTTCACCGGTGGAAGCATCAATATAATGTTGTTTCTTTCCAGCAAAATCAATCATGATCATATCTGAAGGCTGGTATTCCAGATGCATGGACAGATCCCGATTCTTCAGATACTGATTTAAATGATGACAGTACCTGCTGTAACTGTAGCCATCAGGATGCTGGGCAAGATATTCCTGCCACAGTAATTGCCTGGTAACACCTGTCTTTAGCAGCTCAGTGCCGGTCATGCTAAAATGTGTGGTTACCTGTCTGAGCCGTTCTGCTTCCAGTTCTAATAGATCATTGCTGTAAGCCTGATCAGCCAGATCCCGATCTGAAGAGTCTTTACATGCATTAAGACGTAAAAGATACTTGCGAATACTATTACGGCTGATACCTACACGACGCGCAATCTCCCGGATTGAAATACCATCGTTTTGAAGTTGAAGAACCTGTTTTAATTGTTCCATCGCTATCGGTTTTTGTGCCATGCTCCTTATTTTTTTTGAGGAGCAAAAAACCACAAAAGCCTTCACTCTTTATAGCCGGCGAGGGTGGGTCAACATGTAGGAATGTCAGATTGTACATCTACTGATTCCATTCCAAGCGTGGGTCAACATGCAAGAATATCTCCCGCAAAAACCCGCTTTAACCGATCCAGGGGTGGGTCAACATGCAGGAATATCGAATGCAGAAAACCGCAGGCGTCCCAAAAATCAGGGTGGGTCAACATGCAGGAATGGTGGGTCAACATAAACAGGAATGGTGGGTCAACATGGTCAGGAATCTACACGGGGCAAATGGAATTTAGTAACAGATGTCACCGAATACCTGCATAGTTCAGCAAAATTTTACCTATGTGGTGAACAGGGGATTTATCCAGTAATGAGTTATCTTGAATTGGATGATATTGATCTGACAAAAAACGTTTCAGATTGACGCAAGTCCACGGCCACACACAAATCCAGCGTGAGACTCGGCTACGAAGCGAATAGTGTCAACGAAAAAAGGTAAAGTACAAAATGGCATTAGAACAATGACACAAAAGCAAGCAACTAAACTCAGAAAAAAGAACCAATTAAAAACAAGCAACGAGTCTCTTGACGGCACACTTTATTAAAGCTATACGAGATGAATAATATTTCTAAGATTCTTATCGCACTAATTTTGACCGGAATTACATGTGTTGGACAGTCACAAATTATTACCGTTGAGAAAAGAGTTTGTTCATCAGGAAATGGGTATAAGTTGTTCTTGCTATTGAAGGAAGGAGACAGCATACTAATGAGTAATACTTTCTATGATTTGAAGGGATTTACAACTTTGGCCGATAGCATTAAGCTTCAAATAGTTCGGAGACTATTGAACTATAAAACTGATAGTTCAAGATGTTGTTTGCCGGTTTCTGGTTATGTTCATAACTATAATGAAGGATGTACAGGGTCACCTAATTCTAAATATTATAACATTCAGATTGATGCATTATTTATGATAAATCGTTTGTGTTTTAGTAAACTTAGTGATAGGTATTCTTGTCACCCTGTTTTATATGATACCAAGGAAAAGAATGAAATAAATGATAGCGTAAATTTAATAACCAACGTATTTGGAGAGTATGAAAAATGGTATATGGAATGTAAATCGAAAGGTAAAATTGGTGATTATTTTCCTTTTAATGATGGACGCTACGTGTGGTTCGGTGGGAGAAAAAGTATGGTGCCAAAAAAGTAATCTAAAAATCTTAAACTGTCAGTTCACGTCTTAACTTCTACAATTTATGAACTTTGATGATTACGAGTGAAAGCAACTACTCGTTTTTTAAAGCGATCTACATGAAATCAAGTGAATTTTTGTCAAGATTGATATTGAATATTAAAATTTTTACTTCTCGATCATCTGAAAAATAGTTAACAATATTCTTATCCCATCCTTTCCCTAATATTCTTTTTGTCCTCCGCGGTTTCGAACAATCTATTAATTGGACAACTACTTTCTTCTCGTTGTTTTCATTTATATATCCAAAGAATTGTCTTTTGTATTTGTAAAACATTTTTTGTGTCTCAGTGTGGTCGGAAGAGTGAGGTTCATCATTTAACAAATGATACTTATCTAAAAAAATATTCTCGGCCTTTAAAATATCCAATGTATCAGGGGTGTATCTTTTTCTAAAGTCTTTGATCAGAATGTTCACTGTAGATTCCTGACCATGTTGACCCACCATTCCTGTTTATGTTGACCCACCGTTCCTGCTGTCCACCGCCTACACACGCAGCCTTAATTGAGACATAGGCATGAACAAGCGAATGGGAGACTCCGGGCAGGAACAAAATATACCAGCAAGCAGATTGTGAAAGCCATCCTGGAAAATCAGCATGAAAGCCGCAAAGATTGGATGTTGCGGATATTCCGGGAACAAGGGGCAAAGAATACCCGCAACAAGGAATTTCAATTTTGGAGACAAGAAAACCAGCCTCAGGAACTATATAGCGGCCACTTTATATTTCAAAAAATCAATTATATTCACAATAACCCGGTGGAGGCGGGCATTGTGGAAAAGCCTGAACATTATCGTTACAGCAGTGCAAGGGATTATTTTCACACAAAGAAGTGCGGATTGTTAGATGTGGTTTTTATTTAGAAAATTTTGACAGCTTCTTTGAAGCCGATGCTTCGTTACAAACGAAGCATAACAACCCTAAGTTTGATGTTTTGTTTAAAGAAATGAAGACTACGAAGAACGGGGCCAGAACAACAAGATCTAAATAATGGACAAACATACATCAACTCTACTGGCCCTGTGTCAGCCAACGCAACCGTTGGCGGCAAGGCAATGATGTATCCGCAAAATGGTATTCATGCTCTGAAACATGAGAAGAAATTTATTTCAACCGCTAATGGTTTGTAGTGCTTATTTACTGATTTTACAGTGGTGCAGTTGTACATCTGTGAAATTTACAAATACATTGCCTGGCCAACCCAAACCAGACTATTATACATTAAACAAAGAGCATGATAGTTTCAATAGTTTCATAGATACTTCTGTAATCTATGTCTTTGAAGGTAATAGAGTCTTGTCAACTAATAAATTCAAAAAAATAGAAGCGGTGAAGCTTTATCAATTTATAGTCTTAAAAAGTAATAGAATTGCACTTTATAGTTATTTCAGTAGAGAAGCAATTACCCAACTTAATGTATACAACATTGGCGGCGATTATTGTTATTACAAAATTGATAATGATATATTGCAAATAGAATTATATAATCATCGACTAAGAAAATTTCAAATTTTATACCTGAAGATTTATCCAGATAAAATCTATAATTATAAAGACAAAATAAGGACAATGGGGGGTGGAACAAGTAAACAAGATATGACCTTCACCAAATCTCCAATTAAGTACATGAAGCCACTAGTATGGCCCGAGTAATAGAATAAATTAAATAGAGCGCCAAATTCTTTTTTACTATTCACCTCCAAAACAAAGTCCTCTAATATTACTTGCGGAATACAAATTATTGATCGAATCCCTCTCCAAACAGATTAACGTTGAGTTATCGAACTTTAGACAATTAATATGAATAGTGGTACCAGGGGACACATCCACATTTCCTATTACAAAAGGGTAAGGCTTCATTTTATTTTTATCAGTATAGGTTAATGAGTATAACATAAACCCTTTAAGTCTTCTGTGGTAAATAAATCCCATATTATATTACCTCCTTCCAACTTTATTAGTATTCCATTATATTTCACACCCCCTATATGACGCTTGCTGGCAGAGTATTTAAGAAGCGATTCTATGGTTAATTGATAAAATCGCCCTTTCATAATGAACTCACAATCATTAAGGCTCTCTTTCTTTGAAACAATCTTTATAGTTGAGTCATTTCGCTTTGCGTAAATAATATATACTGATCGTACGGAATCAATATTCAAAATCTCAAACTTGCTTATTTCTTTCTCGTTTGCTTGAGCAATCGTTGTCTTAGAAAATAAGAAGCAAATTCCCAATATGAAAATTAATGGTTTCATAAAGATTACTTTTTTGGTATGTTGTATATAAAGAGAATTTCAGGCTTTTTAACACCGTCGTCAACAAAATAGATAATCTGCCCTCCAGCATAAGTTTTAGGTGTGCTGTTTCCTGAAGGGTCTTGTGTATCTTGATATTGCATTCCGGACTGCGGCGTAGCTCTATCATGCGCCTCATCATAAACACTGCCGGGCTGCCCTGACCTTGGTGATGAAACTCCAGAAGATTGTGATATCAATGCTCCTTGATACGCCTCCGTTACTGCGTGAAGCATATCTGCTCCTGGTTTATTATAATAATCGCTTTGTGCTTGAAGTTGCGAAGGGTTTACTTGTTGATTTGCTACAGTTAGTGGAGGTTCTCCCATTTTAATCTGGTCTGGTGTTTCATAGACTGTATTGCCATTAAGGGCATCTCCTACCACTACTTCACCTGCTGGATTCATAACATCATTTGTGGCATTAGCATAAACTATAACTGATTTATCATCAATAGCGGTCATTAATTGTTGGGCATCAGCATTAGGTTTCGCACCTTCAACAACAGTATAACTTACTATACCATTTGCATCCATTGATAAATTAAGCTGCCCAATTACTGATTTTTGTAACTCTTCTAATCCTTTTTGTTTTTCAGGCCCATTAAAAACAACATCCGTTGGAGCCATTCCATCAGGGTCTATAAAACGTAAAGGATTATCAAATGCAAAATTATAAGGAGAGAATCTACGCATTTTGTTTGCCATTGGGTCTAACACATGCCATCTTCCAATTTGAGGGTCATACATACGAGTTCCAAAATCAAGGTACTCTAGACCACTACCATCACCGAACTCTTCTCTCTGTTCTTCTTTACCGTTGTATTTGCATTTATTCTCCGGAGAACCAAACGCTAAAGCCTTCGAAGAAATCCCTGACATGGTTAACCCGAACGGATAGTAATCATTTTTGCTGTGGCCACTTAAGAGCTATAGTAGTCAACCGTACCGCTTCCGGCCGATACATCGAACGGAAGATTGCATAATTCAAAGAGCTTATTTCCTCACGTAAAGATATATTTATTCTTTACAGGCTTGTTTCACTTTAGCTGTCCCTGCATTTTCGTTTTGGTGTCTCATCAATCAAAGGTCAACTAAGAAATATCGAACCTTTTCACCCCCGGCACTTCCAGCACCAAGTCTTCACCATAAGCGCTGGCAGGTGTTTGATAACCGGGTTTAAAATTACCTTCCAAAACTTTTTTTGCTATCAATAAACTGCTATGTGCAGTTAATGTATAACCATCCGGTGTACGCATTCTTGCAACAACAGTTTTACCGGCAGCATCGATCGCTTGTCCCCATACTAAGGCTAATGGCTTTGCTTCGTTGTTCATCGGTTGGTCCCGCAGGTGCTTTATCAATTTTCTTTTTAATGATCTTTCGCATAAAATTCATACGCAGCAACCAATTGAATAAAGATTGGAATTTCAAAAAGCGATAAATATTTGTTGAAATGCCGGTATATGCTTCAATATCCGGGATACCTGTTGTAGTATAAGCAGTGGATATATCGCCCCAGGGTATGCTCATTACAAATAATTTCTTTTCGCCAAAATCAACCCACATACCTTTTTTCCCAAGTGGCACTTTGACCAACTTTCCATTTTTCCTCACAACTCCGCCTTCGCCTAATCTTTGCACGACTGAAGTTGCAGTGCCATGTGATAAACCACCACCCAGTGTGGCAAAAGCTAATTTTAATGAAACAGCATCGGGCAATTGTTTTTTCAAATGCAAAGCCGTACAATCGGTGGGCACAACATCAAAGCCTGCACCTGGAAGTATCATGATACCTGTTTCTTTTGCGGCATTGTCATAACCTTTCAACATTTCAAATACAGAAACATCTCCGTTGATATCGAGGTAATGCGTCCCGGTTTGCAGGCAGGCATCTGCCATTTGTTTTGCTGTAAATTGAAAAGGCCCTGCTGCATGGATCACAACTTTTACTTCACGCAATGCGGCTTTCATAGCCTCACTATCGTCGAGGCCAAATACTTTGTAGGACAAATTTAGTCTTTCGGCCAAAGGTCTTAATGCTGCTTCCTTTCGTCCGGCAAGAATAGGTTGTAAGCCATATTCTGAGGCATACCGGGCAATCAGTTCACCCGAATAGCCATTGGCGCCGTAAAGAAGGAAGGAATTGTTTCGCATAATGAACAAACAGCAGGGCCGCTAACAATACTGAAGTTAGCTGAAAATCAAATTAAGAACAGATGATTTTTTAAAATGACAAAACCTGTCATTTGGGTTACCGATTATCACGTAAATTGTACTGTAAGGCAACCGTTTAGCATGGAGAAACGATATTATAATGAAATTGTTCAAAACTTGTTGTCAGCTGATGAATTGACTTATCATGTAGAGGCTTGCGCTTTGAATAAAAGGGAGAGCCAGAAAGTGCTTTATAACTCTTTCTACGGGTACGCCATGGCTATCTGCGACCGTTACACAAAGAACCAGGAAGATGCAGTAGAGATATTAAATGACGGGTTCCTGAAAATTTTTAAAGAGATACATCATTATCATCCTGCGTATTCAGATGTTGTCAGTTCGTTCAAAGGCTGGCTCAGAAAGATCATGGTTTATACTGCCATAGACCATTTCAGGAAAAATCAAAAGCATAAGATGGTCACTGAACTGGACAATGTGGTCTACCAGTTAGAGGCGGCGAATGAAGATGCGATTGATAAATTATCACATGAAGAGATCATCAGGGCCATCCAGGAATTATCGCCCGGCTATCGTACCGTCTTGAATCTTTTCATTATTGATGGGTTGAGCCACGAGGAGATATCGAATAGGCTGGGTATTTCAACCGGCACATCCAAATCCAACCTTTCCAAAGCACGAAGACAGTTGCAGAAAATATTATTACGTCATCATCAACCAGAATCCGCAAAAAATGCCATTTGAAAATTTTGATAATAAAATAAAAGAGGCTGCCGATCAGCATCATCCGGATTATGATGAAAAGGCCTGGTCAAAAATGGAGAAGCTGCTTGACGAGCATTTGCCTCAAAGGAAAGATCGCAGGAGAAGGATCATCTTCTTTTTGCTTTTCTTTCTTTTTTTAGGTGGTGGTACATGGCTGATCATTGCTAAACCCTGGCAAAAAAGCAATCCAGCCCTCACTGATACAAATTCAAATCTACCCCAGACCCTGGTAAATGAATCGACTGATAAATCAGTTACAAAGAATTCAAATGCCGATGAAATAAAAAATAAAAATACAGCGACGAAAGAACCGATGAATGCTGGTCCTGGTTCAGAAATTGCAAATGAAGAGACAGGCTCGGTCAAAGAAACTGGTACCGGGAAACTAAAAGATAATAATGACGTTGTCGCTGCTGGCAGCAAAGTAAATGCAGCTTCTGTCAAGACGAAAACAGTATCGCAAAGAAAAAATAATAAAGCTGATCAATTAGCCATTATTGTAGCTGACCCCGGTAAGACAAAAAAAGATAATAACCTGCCGGAAAATAATACCAATGTTTCACCGAAGGAAAACAGCAATGATAAATTAGCGACGAATGATGTTACTGTTTCTCATACTGACCCGCCTGTTGATAAGACTTTATCTCGGGATAAATCAGCCGAAACAAAAAAAGATGATGCGATTGAACTACCTAAAACGACCGATGAAAAGAAAATAGCAAAGAAAAACAGTAGCAAAAAAGGCAATAATTTCTTCTTTAGTTTTTCCGCGGGACCTGATATGAGTTTTGTAAGTTCAGATAAGCCGGGCAAGATGAAATTATTGACCGGCGCAGGTTTTGGTTATACTTTCAACAACAGGTGGACAGTGAGTTCAGGTTTTTATGCAGGAAGGAAAATTTATTCGGCGGACAAAGAACAGTATAAGCCAACTGATCCATTGCCATACTACAATTACATTGAAAAGATAAATGCCGATTGTAAAGTATATGAGATACCTGTCAGTATTGCTTACAATTTCAGCAGTTCGGAAAAACATAATGTGTTTGCTTCTGTTGGTTTATCTTCTTATATCATGAAAAGGGAATCATACGATTACCTGTATAATTATTCCGGCACTTCTTACACAAATACTAAGACGGTGAGCAATGAGAATAAACATTATTTTTCTGTTCTTACATTATCCGGCGGATATAAGATCAACATCAATAAAACTTTCTCGCTGACAGCAGAGCCTTATTTTAAGCTTCCTTTAAGCGGTGTAGGTTATGGGAAAGTAAAATTAAACAGCGCCGGAGTTTTATTTTCGGTGGACATCAGTCCATTTAGAAAGACCGCGAACAAATAAATTGATAAACAGGTGGTGTATTTACAGAGGTTGTCTTCCGACTGCGGCAACCTCTTTTATTTTCCCCATCTGAAAGTAGTAATGTCAAGGCCGGCGAGATCTAAAACCCTGTCAACAACTGTGGCCGCCACCTCGTCTATCGTTTTAGGTTTACTGTAAAAAGAAGGCGTGGCAGGACAAATGATGCCGCCAGCCACTGTGACCGTCTCCATATTGCGGATATGAATGAGATTATAGGGGGTATCCCGTATCACACAGATCAGTTTTCTCTTTTCTTTTAAAATGACATCGGCGGCGCGGGTGATGAGATCGTTGGAAACGCCGGAGGCAATTCTTCCGAGCGTGCCCATGGAGCAGGGAATAATGATCATCGTATCATACCGGCCTGAACCGGAAGCGAACGGAGCCATGAAATCCTGCGTGCTAAAAAATTTTGCGGGATAATCCGTCGATACTTCATTGTCTAATTCAGTTTTCCACACCTGTTTTGCATTTTCCGTCATCACTATTGACAATTCATTCCATTGATCTTTCAGGGCAGAAAGCTTGTCGAGAATAATTTTGGCATATATAGAGCCGCTGGCCCCGGTTATTGCGATCACTATCTTTTTCATATCAAACGACTAATGAGAATACTTAGGTTGGTGAAGATAAAAAGAAAAGGACAATCGTTTGCGACATGATTGATGGGCTCTTTTGAAATGGTATGCGTGAATTTGCAAGGTCAGATAAGTGTCAAATTGATTTTTTTTTCAAAAAATGAAAAAAAAAGTTTTGTATTAAATCATTATTACCGATATTGCTGATGAATTTTCATAGGATAAGGTTTAATGGTTAATGGTTTTTGATTAGGGCCCTCCCGATTCTCTTCGGGAGGTTCTTTTTTTATAGCATATCAATTGACAGATTTAGCTGTTTCCAGAAAAAAAATCCCTGCAGAAACTACAACTCTTGAGAAATGTCAAGAAATACTTGCGAAAAAAATGTTTTTCGGTAAATAAATAAGCCCACAGGCCAGCAAGAGATCATTTATTCCTGGGCTTACTTGTCAAATAATCAAAACGTCTGCCGGTCACTTCGGCCATATCGGGAATGGCTTCGACCTGGTATTCGCCGGCATCTAATTTTTTCTTTGTTGCGGAAAATGCCTCCAGTGTTCTCTCTATATCTTCATCTGTATGAACAGCGGTGGGAATAAGCCGATAAATAATATTTCCTTTTGGTATGACGGGATATACAACAATAGAACAGAAAATATGATAGTTTTCCCGGATATCCGTGACCATAGCAGTCGCTTCTTCGACGCCACCTTTCATATAAACCGGTGTAACAACGGAATCAGTATTTCCGATATCAAAGCCGCGTTGCTTCAAACCAGTTTGTAATTTCAATGCATTCTCCCATAATTTATCCTTTAGCTGGGGTTGTGTACGCAATAACTCTAATCTTTTAAGGTTGCCGATCACTAAAGGCATCGGCAAGCTTTTGGCAAAGATCTGGCTGCGGATATTATACCGGATATAATCAATGATCTTTCTGTCGCCGGCAATGAACGCACCGATCGAAGCCATTGATTTGGCGAACGTAGAAAAATAAAGATCAATTTGATGTTGGCAACCCTGTTCTTCTCCGGCGCCTGCGCCGGTTTTTCCCAATGTGCCGAAGCCATGGGCATCATCAACCAACAACCGAAACTCATACTTGTCTTTCAATGCCGCGATATCTTTCAGTTTTCCCTGGTCACCGGCCATACCAAATACACCTTCAGTGATGACCAATATCCCGCCTCCATTTTTTTTATCTGTTAATGCGGTTGCTCTCTGCAACTGTTTTTCCAGGTCAGCCAAATCGTTATGTTTATATACATAGCGATGCCCGGCATGTAAACGAACTCCATCAATAATGCAGGCATGACTTTCGGCATCATACACTATCACATCATGGCGATCGCAAAGCGCATCGATCAGGCTTACCATTCCCTGGTAGCCATAATTCAGCAGGATAGAATCTTCTTTATGTACGAATACTGCCAGTTCAGCTTCCAGTTGTTCATGCTGATCACTGTTGCCACTCATCATCCGGGCGCCCATAGGTAAGGCAAGTCCGAATTTTGCTGCGGCATCCGCATCCGCTTTTCTTACTTCAGGATGATTAGCGAGACCGAGATAATTATTCAGGCTCCATACGATCATTTTTTTGTCGCGAAACTTCATGCGGCCATCAATTTCTCCTTCGAGTTTTGGAAAAGCAAAGTAACCATGTGCTCTTTCCCGATGCTGACCTATAGGGCCATAGTTTTTTATTAAACGATCAAAGATGTCTGCCATAGATATAATCTAAGTTTGAATTCACGATCGCTGATTCACTTTCTCCATCCCATTATTTAAACGGTAAGGTTCTAGCTGCTAATCAGGAAAATAAATGGTTAAAAGACTGCGGCAAAGGTAAGGGATTGGATTTTTACACCCAATGAACAATGGCCTGGAAAAATCAACATTTAATGTTCCAAAAAAAACTCCTGTTCAGAACAGGAGGTAAATTATAGAATGCAATAAAAATTGCTTAGTCCTTATCCTTTTTACCAAAGAGTTTTTTCAAAAACCCTTTTTTCTTTTTCGGTTCTTCTACCTGTGAGCCAATAGGTTTTTCTTCCTTTTTTATGATTGAAGAACTATCCTTATTTGGTGTCTTTGATTTATCGTCGTCAGCAGGTAGCGGTTTTGATTCGGGACCAATATAATCGCGATTGATCAAATAATCCTGTTCGTTACCCACACCACGGTCATTACTTTGGGCGCCGGGTTCTATACTGTCAATTAACGGATACAGGTCTGCACTGTTGAGCTCCGTTTCCATTTCCGCAGGCTTTGCAAATTTTGCATCTTTGTCAATCCCAAGTGTCTTATCAGCATAAACTTTTTTGAAAAAAGCTTCCCAGATAGGCCGCGCTACAGAGCCGCCATAGTATGCGGAACTTTCAATAGTGATAAAACGGTCATCACAACCAACCCAGGTTCCTGCCAATAATTGGGGCGTATAACCCATAAACCAGAAATCCGCATTTGAATTGGTTGTACCTGTTTTGCCACCCATTTCTGCAGCGCCTAATCGTTGCATCATTCCAGCAGCAGTTCCTTTTGTAACTGGTCCTTCCATCATCTTGGCCATTTTATAGGCGGTTACTTCACTGATTACTTCTTTGCGATTAGTGCTATAATCAAATCGTTTGATCACATTTCCATTCCGGTCTTCAATGCGGCTGATAAAATAAGGTTTTGTAGAAAATCCATGACCCGGCAAAAATGCTGTAGCCCCACATCATTTCAAATAGCGAAAGATCACAGGCACCTAAGGCAATAGAAGGATACGGCTCTACTTTTGTAGGAATATTCAGACGGCTAAGAAAATCCGCAAACTGTTCAGGTCCTACCTGTTTCATGATATAGGCGGTCGCACAGTTCTTTGACCAGGCTAATGCAGTAGCCATGGTCATCGTTTTCCCGCTACAGGTTCGGGCGTAGCAGGAACCAATCTGGTTATTTCCAAAAACTTGCTGCTCATCCAGCACTTCCGTTTCAGCATGTAAAGCCTCTTTCTTCCATAGCTTGGGTGTATAAGGAAGGGTTTAATGGCTGGAACCTACCTGTCTTTTCGTATTCAGGTTAGCATGATCATATTTGTAAGTTTTAAAATTGATACCGCCTACCCATGCTCTTACTTCGCCGGTTACAGGATCCATGACCATAAAAGAGCTTTGTACCATCTGGCGATGATATTTGATAGAATCATATGGCGTCATCACCGTATCTTTTTCCCGTTTTGCATTCCATGCAAAAACTTTCATAGGAACTTTTTCGTAAAAACTGGCTTTGATCTCTTTATCACTTAATCCGTCTTCTGCCAGATTTTTCCATCGTTCGCTTTCCTTCATGGCTCTTTCAAGAACATTTTCATGTTCTTTCCAAACAGTTCCGTTTTTAATTTTTGATTGGCGTTTCAGGACCTTTTGCAAAACAGGTCATTTGCAGGGCTACTGCTTCTTCAGCATATTCCTGCATACGGGGATTGATAGTTGTGTATATTTTCAATCCATCATCATAAATATTATACGACTCGCCATCTGGTTTTTTAACGTCTTTTAATGCATCTCTTACTTCATCTTTCAATACTTCCCGGAAATAAGGGGCATAGCCGGTATTTTCATCCATTTTGCGGTAATTCAGTTTTATTGGTAATGCTTTTAGCTTTGCTGCTTCGGCGGAGGTAATGCTTCCGTTTTCTGCCATCCGGTTAATGACAAGATTCCTTCTGTCGAGATGAAGCTTTAGGATTGCGGCTTGGATTAAATAACCGGACCATTGATCATTCCTACCAATAATGCTGCTTCTTCAACAGTTAAGCCGATCAGGTTCTTTTTGAAAAAAAGTTCGTGGAAGCATTGCGGATACCAAATACATTGTCTGAAAAAGGAACAGCATTCAGGTATAAGGCAAGAATTTCTTCTTTGGTAAAATTGCGTTCCAGTTTTATAGCAATGATCCATTCTTTCAGTTTCTGGATCATACGCTTAAACTATGTTTGATGACCGCTGGTTAAAAAGCGCCAATGCCAATTGTTGTGTGATGGTGCTGCCGCCGCCTTTAGCTGCCAAGAGAAAGAATGGCCCGCATAGTGCCTTTCATATCAATGCCTGAGTGATTATAAAAGCGTTTATCTTCCGTAGCGATCAGCGCATTGATTACATAGGGAGAAATATCCCTGTATTTTACAATGCTGCGATTACCATCTGGTCAAATAATATTTTCCCATCAATGTTCCATCCACGGCATATACTTCAGATGCCTGCAGAATAGAAGGATTTTCCAGTTCCTTCAATGAAGGCATTTTGCCGAACACGCCAAAATTGGCAAGTGCAATTACCAGGACAGATGCACAGCAAAACCCAAAAGAAAAATCCGCCAGAAAATGCGAACAGATTTTTTCATAAAGAATATGGTTGAGTTGATAAAAAGGGTGCAAGAGTGATTAAGCAAAATTCGCTCATAAACCATGCCACGGCATAATTGTTTCAAAAAAGATGACCGAAATTAAGCAAAATCTGCCCTGACGGTATAATTAGCAGGATTAATTTTTTCCAAAAAGTCATTAAAAATTGCATTGCACTGAATAAAGAAAATTGAAGGGCACTCAGAACTTACCGGGAAAATTTTTTCAAGGAATTGCTTTGTAATTGTCTATGTCCTTGCTGTTCTTTACAATATCAGGTTGTTTTCTGTGATAATAGAATAATGTATTTCCCGCCTTTTAGCCAGGGAATAATTTCTGTAGCTGTTATTGGCTTGTATGATCAACATAATCCATTGCTTCCTGCGCATTTTTAAAGGGACTGATAAGTAATAAACGATTATCTGTATCTATGTCGGCAAGTTCGCTGCATTCATTTCTTATTGTAATAAGTTTCCCTGTTATAGCGGTAGAATGCATTTTTTGCTTCATTTACAAAAACCGGATCTACTTTATTAAGCACTAATCACTACATAAGTGAGGTTTCTCGGCTGGTAAAACTATAGGTTACCGGGTGTTGCTGCTCGGCTTGTTTGCTGTTGTATCACTCCTGGAGCATTATTATTTACAACTGGTGGTTGAGCTTGTGTTAGGTTGTGTTAGTTGACAGAATCCTTTCGGGCAGGTGGTGGATTGTTGTTATATAGCTAAACGTGAGAATTCGACTGGTGGTATCTTCCTGGTGGACGGATTAATCACAAGGTTACTCAATTCCTCTTCTATTTGCGTTTCGTCTGCTCAGTACATCAAGCAGAGTTGGTGGCTTTTTCTGCCAATGCTGTTTCAGGGAATTGTGTTAACGATATTATTCAAGACATTTTTGCTTGCTGTCATCTCGTTGTTTGATATAATAGACAGCTTCAATATAAAGCAATTGCGGTGTCCAGTAATTTTCGCCATAAATGCTATCGGCAATTTTTTTTGTGCAATCGGCTTCTTTAAAATTTCCTTCTAATAAACAGGTCATAAATTTTTTCATAAGCCTTTGTAGCTTCTTCTTTGCCGTGGTCGATGCGGGGTTTTTTCCTGTAGTTACAATGGTAGTGAAATTGCTGCCTGCATATTTTTCAGCTCATCAGTTTTTTGATAGCCTTCTGCCTTCGCTGTTTCACCATTTTTATTGTAGCAATAATAAAGATTGAAAAGAACTTCATCCATTTTCTGATATTCCGGGAACCTGTTACGCAATTGTTCCAAGGTTTCCGTTCCTGCGTTACAGTCTTCAAATCCTGTATATAATCTATCCCAAGATGAACAAGGCAGCATTGAAATGAATCATTGGATTCTTGCATTAATTCGTCCGTCAAATGGCAGTTTTGCATATAATGCCATCGAAAGTGATATCCGGTGTGGATCTGGTACTATCGGTTTATTCGATGCCATGCTTCAATACCGGGTCATTGCATCCGATTTATTGTCACGAATAATATTGGCCAGCGCTGCGCTTCGGCGCCAGTTATCTGCATTGGGCCTGTTGCCCCATTTTGCTTTAAAATCAGCAAGGCCCTTTTGTCTGCAAGTTCGCATTATAAAAATACCATTCGCCTTTTTTATCGTTATTTGAAGAAAAGAGCGGAGGCGCATTGTGTTGTCAAATGGATGAAGCTTCCGGAAGCTTCCTTCATCTTTCAATCCCTGTGTTTGCGGAGTTGCCTTACCAATTTTCTTACAAATCTTTTCTTTCATCTTCAGGCAAGCGGCAATACGTTGCAGGCTATCCTGTCTTTCAATGATTTCAATATTAGCTGGCGATACCTTCCCAAGATTTCTTTTCTGTTCGGTGATTGCATCCGGATCTTTCAATGCAGGGTCATCCAATCTAAGGCTATCATAAAAATTATAGGCCTGCCGGTATTGACGTTTTGTCAAAAGATAATTCTGCTAATTGCAAAAAAGCTTTATTGCGTTGAGAAGGATTGTTGGAGGTATATTTTGTACTTTTCAATAACAGGGCTAATGCACCATCTGTATTATTTCTTTCCAGTTCCATCTGGGCCGCCATGTAATAAATGATATCCCGATAGTCCTGGTACTTATCCCTTTTTGCCATCTTTACCAACGTAGCAATATTTTTTTCAATATAGTTTTCACTATCCATCTTTATTTACCCGTATCATAAAGAAGCCTTGCATAAATATCCATGATCGGATCGGTGGTATGATGAATGGCATTTGCATAATATTTTTCGGCTTCTTTATAATTGTCCCGATCAATTCATAGAGTTGGCCAACCAGGTATTCCCATCTTGCTTTTTCCTGCTTGTTGGTTGCATTGCTCAAGCGCATTTGCAAGATGAGCAGCAGCACTATCCCACATTTTTTGTTTATAAAACCAATAAGCCTGTACTTCTTCCAGATCATTATCTAAGACGCTTTGGGAAAAACGGGATCATTTTTCAAGGTAATGATCAGGCTGGCTGCTTCGGCAAATGGTCCTGTGCCAGGAAATTTCTTATTTGCCAGATAAAAGCATCATTACGGCTGGGCGGTTCGGAAAATATTCTCTTGGCAAACTATTTTTTTCTTTTGTAGCAATACTGAAAGCATTGTTGCCATCCATGCTGCTTCCGATCGTTTTGTAATAGCCGTCTTTTTCTTTTTCTGCAAAGGCATAGTTGATGAACTGGAACATCAGGTAGGCAGAATCAAATTGTTTTTTCAGATAATATGATGCTCCCCAGAGCAGGTACAAGATTATCTGCCCAATCGTTCCGGAGATCATGCAAAGCAATGCCTGTTTGCGCTTTATAATGAAATGGAATCCAGTTGAGTTGAGTCGGCGGCCGTTACATCAAGGCTATAATTATAAAAAGGACAGTAACTGTGAATAATCATCTTTGAATGCGCTTTTGCCTTTCCAAGTACTTCATTCAGTTTATTATTCGCATTAAAAAAATAATTGTAATGTGTAATGGTATTTTGAATAAAGCGTTTGGGCAAGCCTAAATTTCTTTTATCTGATCTTTCAGATCGTAATACCCGGTTTTCATATTCATTCGGCTTTTTAATATCGAAATGAGATACCCATACTGGCCGCAAATGAGACAGCCGAGATCTGGCAAAATAAGAAATAATAACAGCAGTTATAATGATATATCGGGTAAATCGCATTTTACCGGCGCAAACTAAAGTCTTATTAACTGAAATTCAAATATTTTAGTATAAAATTAGGTCAATTTTTTTACCCTGAATTGATGAGCGGTAAAGGATGGATCAGCCCAAAACTATAGTCTCATTTCTTACCTTTAATTTCTTTAAAATTCAATTATGGCAAAACTGGATGCCGGGACTACTCTGAAAAGGCTGCGAAACCGTTACAGGCTGGTAGTAATGAATGATGATACATACGAGGAAGTTGTTACATTTAAATTGTCCAGGTTAAGCGTTTATATCGCTTTAAGCACAATTTTTGTTTATTGGTGGGCCTGACAGTGGCCTTATCGTTTTTACGCCACTGAAATATTATATTCCAGGATATGATGATCTGAAGATAGGCAGGGAATACAGCAGATGAAATACAGGGTTGATTCACTTGAAAAACAAGTATCCATCAGGCGAATTATATTGACAAATTAAGAAAGTGCTTCGGGGAGAAACGCTGCTACACTTGATACTTTGCAGCTCCCGGCAACAAAAGACGATGAAATATCTGATGATTAAAAAAATGTTTCTTTCATTGAAAGAAATTGCTGAATAAAGATGGAATCCCGGGAAAATTTTTTTATTTTTCGAAAGAGCGGTGATTGACAAACTAATTTAAAAATCAAACCTATGTTTAACACTAAAAACAAAACCGAAATGCAACAGGAAAAACTCAAATGGCAACGGCGGACTACACTGATAGGTGCCGGAACAACACTAAAAGGCGATATCAGCAGTAACAGTGATCTTCGTATTGATGGAACTATCATCGGTAACATAAATAGCTCTGCAAAGATCGTAATAGGCGCCAATGGAGCGGTAGAAGGAAATATCACCGGTAACCAGGCTGATATTATCGGCAAAGTAACCGGGAATATAAAAACCAAAGATCTGCTGCAATTACGCGGTGATTGCATTGTGACGGGAAATCTCTATGCAGGAAAACTGCAGGTGGAACCCACCGCTATGTTCAACGGGCAATGTCACATGGGTGATGCCGCGAATGACAAAGCAGAGGAGAATGGCATTATCCGCGAGGTGCATAAGAATGGACAACCCCAGGCGGTCGAACATTAGTAATAACAAACAATTATTTCGCTATGCCGGGCTCGGCGCACAGTTGCTTGCTGCGATCGGGCTTTCTGTTTTTATTGGAATGAACGCTGACAAGTGGCTTCACACTTCATCATTGTTCACCGTTATCTTACCTTTGCTCGCATTGATCGGGATTTTTTATAAACTAATACGGGAAACAGGTAAACCTGATAAAAATGATGAATAGAAATAGTTTGGCTCTTCTGCGTCCAATGATCCTTGTTTTTATGTTGCTGAATGTTTTATTTATCAGCGGAAAAAATTTGATGGCTAAATGGGAAATTGACCAGGACGTTGTTATTGTTGGCAACCTTATTTTATTTATTGTCAGTCTGATCACCTTTATTCTTTCGCAGAGATCTCTCCGATCGCCTAATCCCAATGCTTTTGTGCGTGCCATGTATACAAGTTTCCTGATCAGGTTCTTTATCTGCCTGCTGGCTGCATTCATCTACATTATGTCGGTTAAAAAGGATATAAGCAAGCCGGCGCTGATAATATGCATGATGCTTTATGTCATTTATACCGTCATCGAGGTATCATCTCTTACCAAATTACTCAGGAAAAAAAAGAATGCCTAAGCAGGAAGTCCCTATTTCACAACTGCAACATTATTTGCCCGACGGCACTTATGACCCGGTACTGAATTATCTCCGGCAATATAAAGTTCATTTGACAGTCGCCCGGGAACGAAAAAGTATTTTAGGCGACTACCGTCATCGTACACATCACACTAATCACCGGATAAGTGTAAATGGCAATCTGAATAAATATGCGTTCCTGATAACACTCCTGCATGAACTTGCACATTTGCTGACCTTCGAACAATTTGGGAATAAAGTGATGGCACACGGCCAAGAATGGAAAATTATCTATGCCGGATTACTTGACCAATTCTTAAAACATCATGTCTTTCCTCCCGACATTGAAAAGGAAATATTGGACTCTTTACGAAATCCAGCCGCAAGCAGTTGCGCCGAGGACGATCTGCTGAGGGTTTTGAGAAAATATGATGCGGCTGGCAGTAAATTTATTTTAGTGGAAGAAGTGGCAACCCATTCAATATTCCGCACCAACGACGGACGTATTTTTCAAAAAGGGAAAAAACTCAGGAAGCGATTTCAATGTAAAGAGGTGGAAACAGGCAGGGTTTATTTGTTCAGCCCGGTTTACGAAGTGGAATTAATAGACTCCAGTTCTTCTTAAATCAAAAACTTGCACATATCTTGGATGACTAAAACAACTGTTATGAAGAAGATTTTTATTGTCATTCTTTTATCAAATATGTTTGTTGCTGTCAATGCGCAAACAGAAAAAGGTGATTGGTTGGTAGGTGGAAGAGTTGATTTAAACACCGGAGACAACAGTACGCATATTGGCTTTAGTCCGAATGGCGGCTACTTCGTGATCAGGAATGTTGCTGTCGGGGGCAATCTCATGATTGACTATCAAAAGGCCGGTAGCGTTAAATCAACTGATTTCGGCATAGGTCCATTTGTACGTTGTTATTTTACGTCTGCAAAAGCAAGACCGCTACTTCAGGCATCTTTTAATTTCCTTTCTCAAAATACAAAAGCTCCCGGATTTTCGGCGACTAATACAGGTATCAATGTTTTTCTTGGAGGAGGGGTTGCCGTATTTATTAACGAAAATGTATCTATTGAAATACTAACCGGCTATTCTCATTCAAAATACAAGGGGTTTGATGGCAGTAACGGTTTCAATATTGGGATTGGGTTCCAGACTTATCTCAGCCGGAGGCAAGTGGAGAGATTGCAGGGTAACTAATTCAAATGTTCAGGGTTTGAAGTTTGTTTCTCTTAACTGCAGAAAACACTTTACCATTAGAATCATTTAAATAACATGCTATCCCCAAACTCAGGATATCAATCTTCGAATTTCTTCAGCATCCACAAACTACAGCCTGTATGACCGCTATTACCCATCGGTCCTTTTAAATATTCAAAACCAAATTTTGCATAGACTTTCAATGCCTGTTTCAACTCGGGCATGCTTTCAAGATAAACGTTTTTGTATCCTGCTTCTTTGGCATAGGCAAGACTTTTTTCTATTAATATTCTTCCTAATCCTGTGCCGCGGGCATGTGGCAATAAATACATTTTGACCAATTCACATGTATCTGCAGGTAAGCCAAGAGTAGGGTAAATGCCACCGCCGCCAACGATTTCATTATTAATTTCCGCAACATAATATGCGGCCCTTTTTTTTTGAAATAGCTCATACAATGTATCGGTGACGGGATCATAGTAAACGGTGTTGGGACGGTTTGCGCCGAACTCTGCCAATGTATCTTTCACAATTTTTGAAAGAATGGGATTATCGCTTTGTTGTATGGTGCGTATGTTGACCATCTTATCCATAAAGCAAAACTAAGAATCTTAACTGCAATTTATTTGCCGTCTATATCAGGCAAATCAGGTTTCAAATAACAAGTCTTGCTTTTTCTTTAGCTGTTCTGATTGTTGCAATGCTTCCTGAATTAAATTTTAAAAAATCTTTTTCTATACCGTCTGAAAATATTACTCCATAATTGGGCATAAATGATTCTATGACCAATTTACTATTTTCATTAAGTATGCCAGCCTGGATACTGGTTTGTGTTTTTTTGCTGGCGAATGGTTCACGAACGGCAAACATCAGTTGATTGTCTCTAAGCCGGGCATACTTGTTTTTTTCAATATCTTTCTCAATGAACTTATGCATTCCATAAGTCATATTAAATACAGAACTGAGCCAGCCTGTTGAACCTGCTTGCGTCGAAACAATAATACCTGACGAAGAATGTTCCTCTGTTTTTTTATTGAAAGAGATTTTATACCGTGCGGAAATATGAGTAGAAGCGCCAATGAAGAGATCATTGAAAGCCAGCAATCGTTGACCATCATTCAATATTGCTTCAGCAAAAAATGTTTCTTTTACCCGAAACCTGTTATTGACCACGTTCTCTACAGCCAAAATAAAATTTTCAGGATTGAAAGGGAGAAGCACCCCATCATATCTATCGCTGTCGGGATTGATAGCAACTATAGGTATCTCATTCACATATTTGGCTGCATTAGCAACAAGACCGTCCTGACCGACTGTGATGACCACCTGCTTGTCATTAAACAGGAATGAGGGAACAAAAGACCGGTCAATTATTTTGCTCTTTATAACGCCGGATAGTTGCTGCTGAACGAGAGAGAGAGAGTTGTAAAATTTTTCATGCTCTTTTTCGTAATCTTCAAAATTGCCATGTAATCTTTCAATATAGAACTTTGCCTGGGCTTTTGTATTGAACCGTTCAACTAAAGCTTCAAGCCGCGTTTTATTCCTGACAATGATGGCATATTCAATCCTCATCTCTTGTTTTCTTTCTTATCATTTATCAACACCTCCAGTAGTTCGGGACTAATATTGAGAGTGCCGATCTTCTCTGCATTTTCTGCAAGTTGCCGGAAAGCCAATGCAATGTTGAATTTAGCGTCTCCATTATTATTTAGCGCCATCAGGATCTTCCAGTCAATTTCTTTATAAGGCTTGAGAGTTGTTTCCAACACAAATCCCTGTGTCTCGGCTTCTTTCCTTTCATTGGCCGTTTTTTGTTCTATCAATTGTTTGCGCTGGTTCTCTACTGAGATGTCGGCCTGCACTTTCATTTCCCGGAGTTTCCTGTTATTCTCCGCCTGCTGTACTTCTGCTTCCATTTGCTTCTCTGCTATTTGTTTTTTCTTTTCTTCCACAGCGATCTCTGTATTCAATTCACTTTCTTTGATCTTTCTTTCCTGTTCCACCGCAAAATTTCTTCTTTCATAAATAGCATGATCTGCTTCCTGCTGTAGCTTCTCTCTTGTTTCAGTTTCAAGCGCCCTTTCCATTTCCGGTGTGGCTTTGACAGCGAGAATATTTACTCCCAGGATTTCTGTACCAAGTTGTGTAATAGCCGGTGAGTTCATTACCCCGTCGGATATTTTAGATTCGATGGCTTTCGCAGAGCGGATAGCTTCTTTTAACCCAAGGCCGTGAATAAACGAAGAAGTTGCCGTTTGCGATTCGCTGATTATTCTCTGGTTCAGTTTCTCTATATCATCTTTTTTATAAAGCCGTTTATCGCTAATGGTGAAGTCAAGCAATTCGGCGAGTTGCTTTGGGCTGCTGATCTTGTAGGTTATTTGACCCTGGATGCTTACGGTTTGGTAATCCTTCGTTGTCTCACTGAAAATGAAAGGCAAGTTGTTGCTGCCCATAGGCACTGCCGCGATAGAAGTGGATGGCGCGAAATAGAAAAATGATAATCCACGCCCTTCTTTTGAAACCTTTCCGTTTTTGAAAACGATGACATACGTCATCGCATCGAATTTAATATACTGTATTCCAAACATTTTGTATTGACTTTTAAAATTGAAAACGCAATTTATAAATAAACACGATAAAGAGATATTCTTTCTATTCTGAAAATAAAAATCCCGGCCTCACTACCGGGATTAATAATTTTTAATCATCGACAATTACATTCCCACTTTCTTCTTCACATCATTTCTGACAATAGCATAGTCTACGCCGTTAAAATTATAGGTAGAAACCTGTTTAAAAAGCTCCATCGCTTTGTCTTTATTACCGGCAGATTCATTAGCCATAGCCAGCCAGTATTTGGTATAAATGGAATTCGGATTCGCTTTTTCAAAATCAGTTATAGCATCACTATATTTTTTTTCTTTCATTTTTATATAGCCCATGGCCATTTCATACTGTTGCAATTTTGTGGGTATGTTTACAGGCTCCAGGGTTGTTTTTATTTCTTTAGATTTTGCTTTCGCTTCGTCTAATTTCCCTTCCAGGGCACTAACCATCGCCCACCAATATAATTGATTCGCATTTTGAATAAGCTTTTGTTCCTGCGATCCCACATCGGCGGCAACCTGGTCCGAGGGCTCTTGCATCATCGTGACTACTTCTTTCAGATGATTGGCATCGCCGGTTTGCAGACAGATCATAGCACAATTAAACAGGTAATTTAATTTGTCAATTGCGATCTTACTTTTAGAAGCCCCGGAAGCATCTGTTTTTGCAGTATAATCCATCAAACTCTGTATCGCAGTTTTGGTATCGCCAGCATATACATAAGTAAGTGCGATCCATGAATTAGCGCCCGAATTATCAACATCGCGTTTGCCAGCGTCGGTATAATCATTTCTTGCTTCATCATATTTGCCAAGAAAACTATTGACATGCCCTTTTTTGTAATAGGCCGTCGGTTCAGAAGGATTCAATTCAGCAGCTTTTGCATAAGCCATCCTTGCTTTTTCCAAGTCGTCCTGTGCCCGGTAGCAATCACCTAATGCGATCTGTGCATTAGAACTCTCAGGAGATAGCTCTACGGCTTTCAATGCATTTTCTTCTGCTTTTCTGAAATCTTTAGGTTCGCTGAAAAGATAGGAAGCGCTTAGTGAATTATACCCGCCGACCCATTTTGGGTCTAGTTCAATTGCTTTTTGAAAAGAAGCCCTTTCTTTTTCAGTTTGGTTACTCGCCTGGTAGGTACTTCCTAAGTCAATCTGCGCCCTGGCTGCTTCGGGATAAGCGCTAACTATTTTTTGCGCTACTTCCAATCGCTTATTCCAATCATTAGTTATAAAGGTGTTTTGAAAATCATAATACATTTTTTCCCATTCACTTGCCCCGTCCACGTGGGTTTTGGCAGTTGCCATATCGTCCATGAACTCTTTAGGTGACTGTGAAAAATTAGCCCTATACATGTATGCAATAGCAAGATTTGGATCCAACTCAACCGCCTTACTAAAGGAAACCCTTGCTTTTTGTGCGTTGTTTTCATCGGCATAAACCAGCCCCTCCTGGAAAGCAGCAATTGCTTCTTTTGACTTTGAAGTGGCGGGAATATCGGTTGTTTTTGCTTCTGCGGCTGTTTTTTCATTGCTATTACATGAGATGAAAAAGAAAACAGATGCGATAAAGACAAGTAATAAAAATTTTTTTTGTTTTTGCATAATGAATATTTAGCGATTAAAAAATCTGAACTATAATGGGCCGGTATTTTATGAAAGATAATATCCGGATTTTGATAGGAGGGATAGATTGGGAAAGAGATGAAAAGGTAGTTAAAAATCAATTGGTACAGTACGAGCCCCAAATTTTATTAATAATTTTGACAGATACTTACTACGGATAAAAAAATTCCAGTCACATCGTCCGGAATTTTTACTTTTTGGTTTTGATTTTTAATTTGTTACGCTACTGCTTTCTTCACCAAATCTGCCGCTTCACTCAATAAAATAGCCGATTGCACCTTCAACCCGCTTTCATCAATCAGTTTTTTTGCTTCTACGGCATTGGTGCCTTGCAGGCGTACAATGATGGGGATTTTTATATTACCCAGATTATTATAGGCGTCTATCACACCTTGTGCAACACGATCGCAACGAACGATGCCCCCGAAGATGTTAATGAGGATCGCTTTTACATTCGGGTCTTTTAAAATGATCTTGAAACCTGCTTCCACTGTTTGTGCGTTGGCAGTACCACCTACATCCAAAAAGTTAGCCGGTTCACCGCCGCTGAGTTTTATCATATCCATTGTCGCCATGGCGAGGCCGGCGCCATTTACCATACAACCGACATTACCATCGAGCTTCACAAAATTCAGATTGTACTTGCCAGCTTCCACTTCCGTCGGGTCCTCTTCCGTTACATCTCTTAGCGAATTAAGATCAGTATGACGAACCAACGCATTATCATCCAAATTCATTTTGCAATCCACTGCTACAATTTTATTATCCGACGCCTTGAACAAAGGATTTATTTCAAGCATCGAACAATCTAATCCAACATAAGCATTGTATAAATTGGTGACAAACCTTGTACAATTCTTGAATGCTTCACCGCTCAACCCAAGATTGAAGGCGATCTTTCTTGCCTGGAAAGGTTGCAAACCACCGGAAGGATGTACCCACTCTTTAAAAATTTTTTCGGGAGTATTATGTGCAACATCTTCAATATTTACTCCTCCCTCCGTGCTGTACATGATCACATTTTGCCCTTTACTTCGGTCAAGAAGAACAGACAAATAAAATTCTTTTCTGTCGCTCGGCCCATCATAATACATGTCCTGTGCCACCAATATTTTATTTACCACTTTACCCGCCGGCCCGGTTTGAATTGTTACCAGAGTACCGCCCAACAATTTTTTTGCAATATCAATTACATCATTCAAATTTTTTCCCACTTTCACACCATTGATACCCGTTTCTTTCACCGTTCCCTTGCCGCGTCCTCCCGCATGTATCTGCGCCTTTACAACGGCAAAGTTGCTTCCATAAAGAGTTTTGATCTGGCGATAGGCTTCTTCCGCTTCATGCACTGTGCTGCAGGCAAATCCATCCTGCACGGGCACGTTATATTTTTTCAATAGTTCCTTAGCCTGGTATTCATGGAGATTCATATCAAAAGACTTTGCGGCGAAGGTAAGTGAAACGTCATTGCGGCCAAAGCGAAGCAAAGGAACTTTTTCCGTTACGAGATCTGGTAAAGCATCGAACCGCAGAGACGCAAAGACGCAGAGTGGGGCTATTTAAATTAAGTTTCTCTGTTTCCCGGCACCTATGAAGTCAGGTGTCTTATTAAATTATTTTCTTTGCGTCTCTACGTCTCCGCGGCTTAGTCTATTCATATAACTTTATAATACGCCGGATCCCGGTGTTAGCTGAAGTAAATAAAAAACTTAGCTTTACCGGCTCTGATTAAAGAAAAAACTAACTGTGAATATGAAGAAGTTTTTCCCGCTTTTTTTATCCCTGCTTATTTGTTTCACTCTTCACAGCCAGGTCACTGATACAAGCCGGTCACAAAATATAAATATCGTATCAAGAGTATCTACTGAGCCGGCAGGTTATTATGATGCAGCCAACGGCTTGACCTGTGCTCCATTGAAAACTGCACTGAGCGCTATCATTACAACTGGGATGACGCCCAAAACCTACGGCGATCTATGGATTCAATATCTTATTTCTGATGTAAAACCTCGTGAAGTTGGGCCTGGCACTTCACCTGATGTCATCTGGGATATATATAGTGATAATCCCGGTGGTCCAGATCCTTATAATTTTACTCCGGGGGCCGTAGCCAGCGGTGGTCAGCAAGATAATGGTACTGCTGCGCCATCGGAAGGAATATTTTATAATAGGGAGCATAGTGTACCATTGAGTTGGTTTAACGGAAATACGGGAACAAGCGGTCCGGCAACTGATTACTTTCATATTTTCCCAACGGATAAGTTAGTCAATGCAATGCGTGCTAACTATAATTATGGCGTAGTATCCTCGCCAACTTTTACGAGCCAGAATGGAAGCAAACTTGGTCCTAACATTTATCCAGGTCTTTCAGGAACTGCCTTTGAACCTATTACCGAATTCAAAGGAGATATTGCAAGGGCATTCTTTTATTTTGTTACGAGGTATGAAAGCAATATTTCCGGGTGGGAAACATCGAGCACAGAAGGGAATGTTGCATTCGCAGGCAATACATGGCCGTCAATTGAACTTCCGTATCTGAAGCTAATGTTGCAATGGAATAGCGTTGATCCTGTCAGTCAGAAAGAAATTGACCGGAATGATGCTGGTTATACCTACCAGGGCAATCGAAATCCTTTTATAGATCACCCGGAGTTTGTCGGGCAGATATGGTCTCAATCATGTGGGTTAGCGTTGCCGGTTGACCTGGTTGAATTTAAAGGCAAACTTTCAGGCAATAATGTTTTATTGAATTGGAAAGTTGAAAGGGTCGATGGATTCAGCCATTTTGAAATTGAAAGAAGCATGGATGGTGGAGTTTATACAAAAGCCGGTGCGGTGAATTGGCTGGCCAATCAAAGCGAGTACTTGTTTGCAGATGATGTCTCTTATATAAGTGGAAAAATATTGTATCGGCTAAAGATGGTGGACCAGACAAACGTATTCAAATACAGCAAGGTGCTGACGATAAATTTGCCTGCCGCTGACAATATAACTTCAGTTTATCCCAACCCGGCAAAAGAAACATTAAATATTTCTTTCCGTAAGAAATTTACTTCTAATGTTCGGGCATATATCCTTGATGCTTCGGGAAGGAATGTTGGTGTATCAATCTTGGGAAGTGGCCAGTCGAATTATCAACTGGATGTTAGCGATCTTTCGAACGGAATGTATTTGTTGAAATGTGTTGGCGAAAGTGGAACCAGCTATATCAAATTCCTCGTTCAAAAATAACGGATGAACCGCATTTATATTATAACCGTGTTGATGTTGTTATCTTCTTGCTCATCGGTTAAAAAAATGAAATGGGTTGAGAGAACATCTTCTGTTTCAGGAAATGAATTCTATCACCAGGCTTTTGCCATGAAATGGAAAGAAAGAGATTCATTTGCATTAAAAGAAATACTGGCAGGTAATGTTCCCGGGTTTCTAAAGAAATTTGCGGCTGTTCATGTTTCGTTAATAGATTCATCAACCAATAAAACAATTAAGGCTACTTACTATGTATCTCCCGACTATTTAAGCATCGGAACCGATGATGATTGGGCGAGAATTAATATAACGCCGTTGGCTGCACAGCAAATTGCAGACAGTTTCAATTGTTTCATACCAACGAGAAAAATGGTAGATGACATTTACAAAGCGGCTAAATTAAAATTGGAGCCTGTTCCTTTATATGCCTTTCGCGATAGTACTCCAATTATGTGGCATCATCATTTGATAATAGAAGGACAACGAAAAGGAAGAAAAGGATTGATCGCCGGAATTCAAAAGGATGTGGTCATCAGCGGAAAAATTTCAAGAGATCCTAAACTTGATCGGGTGGCTATTTACGGCTGGCATAAACTGGATGGTAATCCTATTCAGCCTTTGTACACCGGGCATATCTATTGGTGGGTTGATTATAGCCAGGGTATTCGTTTGATCTATCGGAAAATAAAGGTCAACAATAAATGGATGGATTATACTGATGTTTTAAAAGATCCGGTTTTGCAACGGCTGCTTTGCGATGAAGAATACTGCGATTTTTACCGATACAATTATTAATTTTTATTTGCCCATTCGACAATAAGTTTTGCGGCATCAATTACATTTCTGCAATAGTTCGAAATAAATCCTTCCGGTAATTTTTCATGAAGTGGAATGGCATAGCTGGCATTTAAAGCCCGGGCGCCATCAAAGTCCACATAAGATAATCGCGCCGATAATTCTCCGACAGGCCTGTTGAAATCACTTCCCGGCAGAATAGCCACTCCACATTCATTCAATAATTTTTCAGATAACAGGCTGCCGTTTGTTATACCTCTTTTATTAAGAGAATTTTTTAACTCGGTAAAATCAAGAAAGAGATAAAACCCGCCAACAGGTTCGTTGGTCACAATATTGCCTTGTTGTAAAATAAACGCTGTTTCTTTTCCAAGAGCTGAAAGTATCCTCCGGGCATGTGCTAAATAATTTTCGATATCAGACCCGGCCATAAAAGCATGCACAGCGGCATATTGTATCGGCGCACTGACAGAAGTATATGTTTCGCTGGCAACGGCTGCCATAGCTTCCATCAGCCAATGCAGGTCAGGCGGGAAAGAAAAGGTTCCCAACCGCCAGCCACCGGCGCCGCACCATTTGGATAATCCTGAACTGATAATAGTTCCCTTCGGGGTAATATCTTGCAATGGAAATATGTTTGCCCTCATGATGCAGTTGTCCGTAGATCTCGTCCGAGAGAATATAAATGTTATTTCGTTTGGCTGCTTCGGCTAATTCACGCACACTTTCTTCGCCATAAGTAAGTCCGTCGGGATTGCCGGGATAATTCAAAATAAGTAAGTAAGGGCGACCGGTTTTGTTTTCATTTTTTTTGCAAAATTCATCTAACTGTTCCGGCAATAACCTCCATTTATCGGCCGCTGAAGTATGAATGATGTGAATAACGTTTCCTATGATCTTTGCTTGCGGCAGATAAGATACCCAACTTGGACTCTGGAATAATAACTTCACCGTTAAAAACCATTTGCAGCAGGAATAAAAGTTCTTTTGATCCCGGTCCTATGATGATATTTTCTGCTAACCTGTCAACTCCATCTTTTTTCTTGTGAAAATCTGCAACAGCCTGTCTTAGCTCCGGTAAGCCCTGCACATGTAAATAATCTTTTTGCGGTGCATATAATCTTAGTGCATTGACAACTGCTTCGGGCACGGGGAAAGGAGATTGCCCCAGACCAAGTTTATAAATATGCTTCCCTTGAGCAGCCAGTTCCTTGCAATGTTGATTGATGCGTAGTGTCGGAGACTCTTTTAGCTCCGACACATTCGGGTTGAGGTAAAGATGTTTTTTTTCTTTACTGGTCTTAGTTGGCTTACTCGAGATTGGCAGTTTCTTCGTCTGTAATATGTTCATGGAATATTTCATTTAATTCATCTTCGAAAAAGAATTTTTTATCACCAAAAGCAGGTTTCAGATCATCGAGCCATATCGCATTTTCATCATATTCTGCATAAAACGGTTTGGCTACCCAGTCAGGATCCCTTCCTTGCAGGAAACGCAGTGTAATTATTTTTTTACCGGCTGCCTCACTTACGCCAAGCACCTGCACTTTACCAGGAGTTGCACTCATACTTGGTCCACGAACTGTCCGGCACACTCCGCTTACTTTCTGGTAAGCATCCCTGAATATCTGCCACGCTTCCACCAGTGGCACCTTGAAAAAATGCTGGGCGCCTGTATCTCTTGCCACAAACATATAATAAGGTATGCAATTCAGGTTCACTTGTTTTCTCCACATCTTGGCCCACACATCCGGGTCAGCATTTATATTGCGCATTATGGGCGACTGCGTACGGATCTGGGCGCCTGTGTTCCGGATTTTTTTTATTGCTTCCTTCACAGCATCGGTAGAGAGTTCTGTATGATGATTAAAATGTGCCATGATAGCAAGATTCTTTCCGCTACGGACAATTTTTTCAAATGTTCTCAATGTGTCATCAGCATCATCATCGGTCAGGAATTTATAAGGCCAGTATCCTAATGCTTTGGTGCCGATTCGTATCGTTTGCAAATTAGGAATATCCGCTTCGAGAATAGTATCAATATAACCAGCAAAGATCTTATTCTTCATGATCATCGGATCGCCACCGGTAAACAAAAGATCAGTCACTTCTGTATGCTCCTTCAAATATCTTACCAGCAACTCAGTTTCACGCATGGCGAATTTCCATTCATCCATACCTACAAATTGTGGCCACCTGAAACAAAAGCTGCAATAAGCATGACAGGTCTGTCCCTGGCTTGGAAAAAATAAAACAGTTTCCCTGTATTTATGTTGCATGCCGGAAAGTTTCTGACCTTCGATCATCGGTACATTATGTTCCAACTGACCGGCAGGATGAGGATTTAATTCCATCCTGATAGCGTTGGCTACTTTTTTTATTTCATCTTTTGAAGCACCGCTTTCCATTGTCGCCCGCATTTTTTTATAATGCTCTGGTTTCAGCATTTCCCTGCGGGGAAAAGTTAAAGTGAAAATGGGATCATCAGGGACATTATCCCAGTTGATCAATTCATCTACGACATAGTTGTTTGATTTGAATGGCAGCACATGGCTTACAATATCTATGTCATTCAGCTGTTCTTCAGACAGGCAACTTATTTGCGGTATCTGCCTGAAGTTATGCTGTGCATAAGATCTGTATTTGTAACCAGTGGTTTTTAAAATGGCTGGGTTCATATGGCTTCTTTTAAAAAATGGAAAAATGATTTGCGGCTAATGAATAATATAATTAATAATAATGGAATAGCCATAAAGAAAATCTTATTTAATCGCTATCTAATCGTTTTTTAATAAGTTTACAATGAATTGAAGTATGTTTGACATTTTAGAATTTATCTCTCTGATTTATTTATGGAAAACGTTTTAGCAAGGTTAAATGAAACCGCCAGGTTTTTGCAAAATGAATATAAATACAAGCCGCAGGCAGGCATCGTACTCGGCAGTGGATTGAGCAATTTTATTGACGAGATAGAAATAGAAAAAGAGATCGCTTACAAGGATATCCCTCACTTTCCCATCTCCACTGTAGAAGGACATAAGAGCAAACTGATCTTTGGTAAACTTCGGGACAAAAGAATAGTTGCGATGGCCGGCCGTTTTCATTTTTATGAGGGATATGATGTGCAGGATGTCGTATTCCCGATCCGTGTGATGAAATTGCTGGGTATTCAAACTTTATTATTATCGAACGCGGCAGGGAGTGTTAATCCTTCCTATAAGGTTGGTGACCTGATGGTCATTAAAGACCACATTAGTCTTTTTACTCCGAATCCGTTAATTGGAAAAAATATTGATGAGTTCGGTCCCCGCTTTCCTGATATGAGCGAACCCTATAAATTAAGTCTTATTCAAAAAGCAAAAGAGATCGCTGCAAAAAATAATTATGATGTAAAAGAAGGAGTATATGTAGCCGTGACCGGGCCGACGTTTGAAACAAGAGCTGAATATAAAATGATACTTACTATTGGCGCAGATGTTGTGGGAATGAGTACAGTGCAGGAAGCTATCGTTGCCAGTCACATGGGTCTTGATGTATTTGCAATGAGTGTAGTGACAGATATCGGGATACGCGAAGACAACAGTATTATAACACATGAAGAAGTATTGGAAGCCGCCAGGCATGCCGAACCAAAATTGGCTATTATTTTTAAAGAACTTATTGGCTCTATTTAACAATTTTAAGACTGCTTCTGGTTTTACAATATTTATATTGCAAAGTATTTTCCTTCCACCGCAAGATATTTATAAAGTAAAAGAAATTGGAAGTGATCTGTGAAGGGCATCAGTGTGATATTAAATTGTGAACTTTGAACAACTAAATTTTCGGGACTGGCAAACAGGTTTACATATTTGTTATTGACCCTTTCTCTGGTTCTGTCAACTAAACTTTTTTCCCAGGAAGTTATTCGTGGCGGTATTGATAGGTTTAAACAAATTGGAGGCAACATTCGTTCCGGCAGCGGCGGTGGTGGCGATAGTCTGAAACATCGCGACAAATATGAAGATTCGATAACGGTGCGGTTTCGTTATCTTGATTCTACCCACAGTTATTCCCTGGATTCTTCAATAGCTGATTTCACACGACGATTTCCGATCCCGGCTGACTACGTCTTCCTTGGAAATACAGGCAGTGCGGCCCGGCCCATTTTATTTTCTCCTTTGTTAAAACCCGGGTGGGATCCCGGATTTCATGCATTTGATATTTATAAATGGTCTGTGGAGAAATTGAGATTTTTTAACACCACAAGACCTTACACCGAGCTTACTTACCAGTTAGCCTCTAAATCAGAGCAGATCATTGAGATATTACATACGCAGAATATTAAACCCAATTGGAATTTTTTATTTCAATACCGCCTTATCAATGCGCCCGGTTTTTTTAAAAACCAAAAAACGAATCACAATAATTATCTGTTCAATTCCCGTTTTCAAACCGTCAATAAGCGATATACAAATTATCTTGTAGTTCTTGCAAACAAATTGCAAGCCGGTGAGAATGGAGGACTGGATGAGTCAGAAAATTATTTAGAAGACCCCGATTTTGCAGATAGATTCCTGATCCCTGTTAAGATCGGCGGCGATCAGGGTTTTACAAGGAATTTTTTCAATCCGGACATCGGCACCGGCAACCGGTACAATGAGTCTACCATATTACTGCGTCAGCAATATGATTTTGGAAAAAAAGATTCCCTCGTTACTGATTCTACAGTCATCCCTTTATTTTATCCCCGGTTGCGAATAGAACATACTTTTCAATATGGAAAATATAAATATGAGTACCGGGACTACATCGGTGATTCTGTTTATTACCGTAATCATTACGGTTTGATCCTTGACAGTCCTCTTGACACGGTATTGCTGAATGATCAATGGAGGGAATACACTAATGATTTTTCTATATACCAATTTCCTGATGCTAATAACCTGCATCAGTTTATTAAGCTCGGGGCAGGCTTACAAAACTTGCAGCAGGAATTGCCTTCAAAGGATTTTTTCTATAATGTATATGGTCATGCGGAATATCGCAATAAAACCCGGAACCAGAAATGGGACCTTGAGGCTAATGGAAAATTATACTTTGTCGGTTTGAATGCCGGTGATTATTCAGCCTATGCGAGTATCCAGCGTGCCACCGGTAAAAAAAGAGTAGGTTACGTGCAACTGGGTTTCGAAAATGTGAACCGGACACCAGCGTTTATTTTTGATCCGCATAGTGATTTTTATCAATTGACCCAGGCAAAAGATTTTAAGAAAGAAAATACTACACATCTGTTTGCTTCACTGTTTCAACCTTCGTTACGGTTGAGGTTGACAGGTCATTATTATCTCCTTACCAATTATTCATATATCCAGAACTTTCGCCAGGGTGAACAGTACAGATCGTTGTTCAATGTGCTGCTGGTCTCTGCTGAAAAAACGATCCGGCTTGGAAAACGCTGGTATTGGCATGCCGATATTTATTTTCAGCAAGCGATTGGTAATGCACCGCTGAATTTGCCGCTCGTTTTTACACGTAATCGCATAGGTTACGAGGGAGGATTCGGATTTAAAAATCTCATTATAGCGCTTGGCCTCGAAGCACGCTATCAGACCCCTTATAAAGCGGATGGATATTCACCTGTGCTGGCTCATTTCTTTTACCAGGACAGCCTGACGATTAATAATCTTCCGGATATTTCGTTCTACTTACATTTTCGAATTCGATCTTTTAAAGCATACTTCAGGGCTGAAAATCTTAATACAGCAAGGTTTAGTAAAACAGGCCTGAATTTTACAAACAATAACCTTGCTGCACCCGGATATCCATATCCCGGTTTTCTGCTTAGGCTGGGTATATATTGGAGTTTTGTCAACTGATGACAAGAAGGATTTGTTCATTCGCATGATTTTTATCAGGTGATCATCAACTCTGTCTCATTTGTCATTGTCCTGCTTTCGATTATCTTTGCGTCTGATAGATGAAAAAGATAATTGCATCCATGACGGTTCTTTGCTATCTCGCAGTCACCTGTGGAGTGATCGTGAATTTTCACTATTGTATGGACCAATTTTCTTCAGTACAATTTTTCACGACAGAGAACAAGGATTGCTCCACCTGCGGAATGCATATCAATAAATCGCACGGCTGTTGCAGGGATGAAGTGAAGATCATTACGATGAAAGTTGATCAAAAAGCGCCGTCCACTGTTTCATTTTCGTTGCCGGCATTGGACGCTATGACAACCCTGCCTTCCCGTTTTATTTGTGCTTCTTTTCATAATATGGAGGAAACGGGACATTATCAAAATCATTCTCCTCCCTTACTTTCAGAACAGGAAACTTATCTTCAAAACGGAGTCTTCAGAATTTGATTTCCTTCTATTTTGAAGCCGGATAAATACTTGCCGGCATGAGGCATATTTCTTTGCCTTGCTTATTCTTATTTAATTTTTTTAAAATATTTTTTATGAGATCAATCAGTTTAATACCGATAGTCATTTTGGCTATTACAGCAAACAATTTATTCGCCCAGGGAGAAAAGACAGATACCATCAAAGTGTATGGGAATTGCAGCATGTGTAAAAACAGGATAGAGAACACAGTGAAGGCAGATGTTTCTTATGCATCGTGGAGTCCGGAGACGAAACTTTTGATCGTGAGGTACGATCCAACAAAAATTTCAAATGACAGCATTCAGAAAAGTATTGCTGCAGTCGGGCATGATACGGATAAATACTTAGCCGACGATAAAGTTTACAGCAAACTTCCCGGCTGTTGTTTGTATCAAAGAAAGAAAGGCAAAGAGAACGAAAACAATACTTCCCAACATTGAAAAAATAATTATGAAAAAAATGATCTTATTACTGTTTGTTTTCCCATGCCTGTCCGGATGGGCACAAAATAATAAGACGAAAGACACAACAGTAATTTTTAAAGTATATGGCAATTGCACAATTTGCAAAAAGCGTATTGAAGAAGCTGCAAAAAATAAAGGCGTAGTATCCGCAAGCTGGGACATACAGTCAAAGATGCTCACGCTTCAATATGATCCGGGCGCCGTATCAGAAGAAAAAATGCATCAGAAAATAGCTAACGCCGGTCATGACACCGAAATGAAAAAAGCTGATGACGAAGTTTATAATAAATTGCCCGAATGTTGTTTGTACAGAAAACAAGATGGGACTCATAGCCACGAAAGTGATGACGGCAGTTTACAAAACCTGGTAATGGGTGTGATAATGGAAGAAGATGATAAAGGAAATCTTAAGCCGCTTAAAGGCGCCAATATTATTCTGAATGGAAGCAACCAGGGTATTACCACAGAGGAAAATGGTTTTTTCAAACTTGCTGTTGACCATGACACCTCAGTTGTAACCGTTAGCTATGTTGGGTTTCAGCCCAAGAATATAGATGTAAAACCCGGCGATCATCTGAATATAGTATTAAACACCTCAAAGCCGTTAGAGGGGATCAAGGTAATTTCAACCAGAAAGTCGTATTATATTTCCCCACTTTCTACTTTGCGGACACAAGTGATAACTGAACGTGAATTGTTCAAAGCCGCCTGCTGCAACCTGAGTGAAAGTTTTGAAACCAATCCATCCGTTGATGTTTCCTACAATGATGCAGTCACAGGTTCCAAACAAATACAACTCCTTGGCTTATCCGGCAATTATACCCAGCTTACCCTGGAAAGTCTGCCCGGGCCAAGAGGACTCGCCACACCATGGGGATTGAATTTTATTCCGGGAACATGGGTGGAATCTATACAATTACCAAGGGCGTTGGTACGGTTGCTAATGGCTTTGAAAGTATTGCCGGGCAGATCAATGTAGAATTAAAGAAACCGGAGACCAGTGAGCAATTATTTGCCAATGCTTATGTGAACTCTATGGGTAAAACGGATCTGAACCTCGATCTCTCCAGGCAAGTCAGCAAAAAATGGTCAACTGCATTATTAGTGCACGATGCTTTTTTGAATAATAAAGTGGACTTTAATAAAGACGGATTCAGGGATCTGCCCACGGGTAACTTATTTTCTATTATGAACAGGTGGAAATACAATAACCCAAATGGCATTGAAGGGCAGATGGGGGTCAGGATATTACTGGATAATAAAACCGGTGGCCAAACTTTATTCGACCCGGATAAAGATAAATTGACAACTAATTACTATGGCCTTGGAATAGAAACAAAACGCTATGAAGCCTTTGCCAAGATCGGTTATGTTTTTCCCGAAAAACGATATAAGAGCGTGGGTCTTCAATTTCAACCTTTCATCACAACCAGGATTCTTATTTTGGCACTGACTGTTTACAACGCAACACAGGATAATTTTTATGCGAACCTGATTTACCAATCTATTATTGCCAATACCAATCACAAGTTCAGAACAGGATTGAGTTTCGTGACGGATAAATATGACGAATTATTCAGGACTTTAAACTATAAAAGAACTGAAACTGTTCCTGGTGCTTTCTTTGAATACACTTACACACGTGGGGAAATATAGCATCATACTTGGCATGAGGGCTGATCATAATAATTTGTTTGGATTTTTTATTACACCAAGATTACATATACGCTATGAACCTGTGGAAGGTACGGTAATAAGATTTGCAGCCGGAAGGGGACAGCGTACTGCTAATATTTTTGCAGAGAATATAAGTGTGCTGGTGAGCTCAAGAGAAGTTAAGATTTTAAATGCTTCTACGGGTAAAGCTTATGGACTCGATCCTGAAGTAGCATGGAATGAAGGTATAAGTATTGACCAAAAATTTCGTTTGTTCAACAGGAGCGGATCCGTGGGCCTGGATTTTTTCAGAACAGATTTTCAAAACCAGGTCGTCACCGACCTTGACCAATCAGCCAGGCAAGTTGATTTTTATAACCTCGAAGGAAAGTCACACTCAAACAGCCTGCAGGCGGAATTAAATTATGAGTTGTTTCGAAAACTTGAACTGCGATTGGCTTATCGTCTTGTTTGATGTTAAGATCAACTTATCACGGTGAATTATTGCAAAAACCATTGTTATCAAAGCATCGTGGATTTGCAAACCTTGCGTATGGGATCGGAAGCTGGAAGTTCGATTATACTGTCACATTCAATGGGACAAAACGGATTCCATTTACGGGCGACAATCCCGGTCAATATACATTAAACAAACTTCGCCGGCATATATATTAATGAATGCACAGGTAAGCAAAACATTTGGCAAAAACTATCCGGTCGACATCTATTTTGGCAGTGAAAATATCACCGATTATTATCAAGACAGTGCAATAGTAGCTGCCGATCAGCCGTTTGGGCAAAACTTTGATGCTTCGCTTATATGGGGACCTGTTTCGGGCAGAATGTTTTATGCGGGAATGAGGGTCAAGATAAAATAATAGACAACCCCGATGTGTAGAAATACGGTTTGTTAAAAGGAAATATACATTTGCGGAGCGCAGGCGGGATTTGTAATTTTAAAACCGGTTATTATGAAAAAATTTTTTTTAATCGGGCTGGCTTTCATCGTGGTCATTCAATCGAATGGTCAATTCACAAAAGCCACTTTGCAAGCCACAGGTTTAACTTGTGCTTTATGCAGCAATGCGATCAATAAAGCCTTAAAGACAAAATCATTTATACAGTCAGTTACATCTGATATAAAGAATTCTTCATTTGATATTGTTTTCAGGGAAAATGCCGATGTGAATATTGATGAGATCAGAGAGGCGGTGGAAGATGCTGGTTTTTCGGTTGGCACCCTGAGGCTTACTGGAAATTTTGATAAAGTGAAAGTCGAAAATGATGAGCATATTAAGATCGGGAATAAAAATTTTCATTTTGTCAAAGTAAACAGCCGTGTGCTGAATGGCGAGCAAACAATTATGATGGCTGAGAAGGATTTTTTAACTGCAAAGCAATTTAAAAAATTCAATGGGGCTACAATAATGAAATGTTTTCAGACAGGCAAAGCTGAATCCTGTTGCCATGGTATGACGGCAGGTTCAAGAGTATACCATGTCACCATTTAATTATTATCCAATAAAATATGAAAACTCAAAAACTGATTCTCGTATTTTCTATAGTTGCGCTCCCGGTTTTGGTTTGCGCTCAATTACCTAATATCACAGATTCCAGGGTTCATATAAAATTGCCCAACCTAAACGGCGATTCGGTCACACTTGCTTCTTTGAAAGGAAAAGTGATACTGCTTGATTTCTGGGCAAGCTGGTGTGGTCCTTGTCGCAGTGCCAATAAACAGTTGGTAAAATTGTATTCGAAATATCAGCCCAAAGGACTTGAAATTTTCAGCGTATCAGTGGACCAGGATAAAAAGGATTGGGAAAAAGCCATTGCAAAGGACAAGATAACATGGATCCAGGTGAATGATCCAAGAGGATGGGAGGCACAAACGGCTGCGAGATGGAATATTTTTCAATTACCAACCACCTATCTTATCAATAAAAACGGCGATGTAGTGAGTATTGACCTGGAAGGAAAGGAACTGGACGAAAACGTGAAGAAGCTGCTGGAAGAATGATCAATTTTTAATCATGAAGCAATTGTGGTTTCTTTTATTTTTCTTTTTTGCAAGTAATGCAAGAGGGCAGGAGTTATTTGTATATACAGAGCCTGCATCCAACATTCCGGCCCATTCGATCAGTGCAAAGGTCTGCGGCATGTTCATGGGACCTCAGCCATGGCATGATCAGCCGATGCAGCGGATAATGCCTGAAGTCATGTTCGGTATCAGCAAAAAATGGATGCTTCATGCAGGTACTACGCTTGGCAATATGCACACAGATAACTTTACCTGGGAATCAGTTTACCTGTATAACCAATACAGATTTCTTTCGAAGGATGAAGTTCACCGGCATTTTCGTATGGCGGCATTTGCAGAGGCTGCTTATAGCCAGAGCCCCTTTCACCAGGATGAAGTAAGTTTGGATGGAGATAAAAGCGGGATACAATTCGGGTTAATAGCAACACAGCTATGGAATAGATTTGCATTATCGGGCACCGTGAGTCACACTCAAATACTGGATAAATCAAGAAACAGCAAGAATGTTATCTATGTACCTTCCCGCATCTACCAGGCCATGAGTTATTCTATATCCGCGGGATATCTTTTGTTGCCAAAAGAATATACTGATTACAGACAAACGAACCTCAATTTATATACTGAATTTCTTGCCCAGCAGTCATTGGATCGAAAGGCTTATTATATTGACATGGCCCCGGCATTACAATTGATCTTCAACAGCAATACAAAACTCAATTTCGGTTACCGGTTTCAGCTAAGCGGAACTATGCAAAGAATGTCGGAGACGAGTTTTCTTATCGGCCTGGAAAGAACTTTTCTGAATGCGCTAAAGAAAAAATGACTTATTTCTTTTTTTGGGTATTGCAACGGAATGAAAAGCCGATTGCAAAATAGTGATCTGCGGCCGCTTCACTGATACCAAAACCTGCTGATATATCCAGTTTGAAATTTTGACTGACAAAATATGCCAGTCCGCCATCAATGCTGTTCTGTGGGGCTTCGTTTTTCCGGAACGCACCGAACACTTCAATGTAAGTGTACCATCTTTCTCCAATGTTGAAACCGGGGGCCAGTGTGTAGATCCAATAGGGCGTCTTGCTTTCCCCATCCCATTCAGCTCCGACATTATAACCCAGCGCTATTTTTTCGGATAAAGTGTTTTGCATAGAGAGACGGAAATTCGGCGCCCATTTACTTGCCTGGAATTTTTTGCTTGCCAATCGCGGAAATGCAATATGAACGAGCAAAGAGGTTTTTGGCAAACCTTTTCTCTCTTCCCATAACGCTGCTCTTGCACCAATTTGAACGGGCAGTAAACCAGAAATATGATCATTACCTGATGGAATGATGAGCGGAGTCTCATACGTATTGATCTTGGTGATCAGGCGGAGATCTAATTTTTTTGTCAAACCATACTTACATAAAATAGTTGGGTGAACAATAGTAGTGAGCCCATTGTCCTTTTCAATATTGAAACCGAACTCTGCCTGGAAATAATTTTTGGGAGTTGTATTAACAGATTCTGTTTGATCCGGGCGATCAGTGTCTATGGGACCTGGTTGGGCTTCTATACAAGTGCTAACAAATAAAAGAAAGGAGATCAATAAAAGTTTAGCCATACAAAAAATATTTTTTAGCCTTGTCTAAATATAATTTCAAAGATAAGAGAAATGAAAACTATTTCGGGAGTAATATTTGGTGAGTTAATTTGTCTTGTGCAGTTTCCAATTGATTCTTCGTCCGATCAATAACTTAAATATGAATCCATCCGTTGAGTGAGTCAGACCAAAGCCAGGGCCTGCATTGACTTCCCACCGGGGATCAACATATAGATCAGCGACTACAAACAAGGCATGACTTTGCTGATTAAGACGGGGTACGTGGTTCAATTGCCCGATGTCGCCATAGTATTCCAATCCAAGCGCGACCTTATTAAAAGTATAAGAGGTTTTAATATTAGGTTCAAAACCGGGAGTATGATCATTGCTTGTTCCTCTCAAACCAATTCCAAATGTCGGGTTGAAAGCGAAATAAAAATTTCCTATTTGCTTGTCAATGATAGGTCTTATTTCAATGCTCCAGGTATCCGGCGAATATTCTTTTCGTTGATAACCAAATTCCGTAGATAAACTTACACCTACCGGCCACTTCCATTTTTCAGGAACGCTGATGCGGGGCCGGATATGTGATCCGACTATTTTATAACCGTAGTGGTCAGTATAGTTGGTAAAAAGATAGAAGCCGATCTCGAAGTCTTCAGTAATGCCGTGTGTGATCTCCAGCGTTTCATGAAGTGAATGATATACCGGGCGTACTCCTTCAACTACATTTTTTTCTCCGGCAAGCGTAAAATTGCTGTGCAATTCGAAGATAGTGTTCCCCTTTGTCATGGTAGGTGAAGCATACACCTGGATCTCATAATTCTCCTGCGAAAAAACAGGAACGCCGATAAAAAGGATGCCGATAGCAGCGAATTTTCTCATTTATTTTTTACTGTTTATAATCTTCTCTCACCGGGCTGAAAACATCAATGACCTTGCAATCTGTTTTGGCAATTGCAGAATGTGGTGTATTGGAAGGAATGATATGATACATGCCTGCAGTAAGCGAAAAAGGTTCGCCATCAATGATCATATCTAGTTGCCCTTCGATGATATAAGTGGTTTGTTCATGTATGTGATGATGCATGGGAACACTGCTGCCGGCATTCAATTCTATAAAACCGAAGGTCATTTGTTCTCCATGAGCATAGTAGCCGGTGATACCGGGCATCAGCGCTTTGGGAGGAATGTTTTTGATGAGTTGCATAAATTAAAAATTATTTATTTAGCTGCTTTGAAATCCTGGTTAACTACCGGTAAGTTTGTTGGTATAGTAACTACATTAAATCCATGTTCGGTTGCCTGGTGGCAATTGTTGCATGTATTAGTTAATAAAATAAAACTACTTTTAAATAATTCTGAACTTTTTGATTGAATAGCATTGTTTACGCTGTCAATGGCGGGACTGATCATTCCGATTGTTTTTACTTCCGACCTGTCGCTGCAGAACTTCTGAATGTCTTCCAGTGCCTCCTGTATTTCGTGAATTTCAAAGTCTGCCAATGGCCAGTTTTGATTTTGTCCGGCAAACCATAGCTTAGCATGATGTAATTGGATGCCCTGCATAAACTCACCTAAACCGGGTTTATAACTTTCACTTAATTGTTTTTGCAGGCTGTCAATTTCTGCCTGCATCTTTTGTACTTTATCGGATTGTTGATTACACGCCGCGAGTATCAAAACGGACAATATAATTATAAAGATTTTCATTTTTCAAACAAACAATAACTTCCGCCCACCCATTCTTTGTCCTTATTATACCTCACACCGATCATTTTCCCTTTGCTTAACCGGGATAAATTATTGGCAGGAACTGGCCTCGGAGTTCCATCCTTCCAGAAATAAAAAATACGTATCTCACATTTCGCCGGCACATCAGGTGTTATAATTGCATTGGCATATTTTACTTTCCGCTGCAGTATCCAGTTCTCCGGGTCCTTTACATTATCAATGTCGTTTTGTGTAACATCTATCACTACTCCCTGGCCTGCGAAGGAGAAAAGAGGTTTCAAAACATAATTCTCAAGATCAGCCGGAGGTTCCTTTACTTCATTCAGAAAAAAAGTTTTCGGGACATAGGGATGGCGTATAAATGGCAATGTGTATTTGCTGATGCGGTAGAACCAATTGGGATGCGGCACCCATTCTACATCCAGTTCTTCAAAGAATAGCTGACCTTTTTCCTGTACTTCCGGTGATTGTTGCTGAAGGTCGTCAAAGATGAGACGATTATAGATCCGTTTTATCTCCGTTTTTTTTCCATCGTTGATATAATAAAGTTTTTTCCCTTCCTTTATTAATTTTGTCAGGCACACCATTTTGATACCGACATATTCTTCTGTGCAATAAAAATCTATTCTTGTCTTTTGTTTTTCCGGAAATACTTCGAGCAGTATCACATTTTCCGGGGAATGATCACCGATAATGATCTCCCTCAATTGGTTTATATAGGATTCCCTGTCGAATCCACCAAGATAAGCTTCAAAGTTTGCAGGTACCGGAAAATGTTTTCTGAAAACATCGTCAATTAAAACTTCATAAGCGAAGAGAGAAGGGAATCCCTGCATTTCTATTAGTTGCGGTTCATATTCTCCTTGATCATTGATACAGACCCCAAAATCAAATGCGATGAAATGTGAATGATCATTTTCGCCCGGCACATGCAGATTTTTGGGGATAGCGTTTTTAGTTAGTTCTTTGAATTTTGGATCAACGATTATATCTACAATACTTTCACAGGCATCCAATATTTTTTTTGTAAAATCTTTTGGAACAAAAACGGCAGTTTCTGCTACGCGGAATTCAATGGCGCCGGGATGCGCTGAATCAAGATCTTTTAAAAATGCTTCATATTTCTCAGTCGTAAAATTTTTATTGAATGCTGAACGCAATGCCGGTATCATAGAAATTGTTTTAAACCGGGATTAAGATACTGCATGAAGGGATAACAGCCAAATGGAAAGTCAGAAGTCAGAAGTCAGAAGTCAGAAGTCAGAAGTCAGAAGTCAGAAGTCAGAAGTCAGAAGTCGAAGTCAGAATGAATTTATAAACTCGTAAAGTTATTATATCAGACAGGATTATTATCAGGCAACAGCCTGGTTCAAAAAATTAGGGAGAATGTGGGAATACGTCCACATGATCTTATCCGGATCGCCGAGGTGGGAAAGCATGTCCTTTAATTTTTCTTCGCCATAACTTTCAATGACGGTTTTTCGTTTTTCATCGGTTAGCAAATGATGGCTCATACCGATCGGATCAGCTTCAGGGTGAAACTGTGTGCCGATCATATAGTCGTTAAAACGGATCCCCATCACCGCTCTTTCATAAGGAACATGCCGCCGTTCTTTTTCAATACAAAGAATTTTCGCTCCCATTTTCTTAAGTAGCTCATGATTCGGACGCACCAACTGGTACTCCCTGCTGTCAACTGCATAAAATGGGTCATGGAGACCATTGAAAACCTTTTCATCTTTACCGGGATCAATGATATGAACAGGAAACACGCCGAATGCCGATGACTTTCTTTTTGTAAGAACACCGGCATCAAAATGACGGCTGGCCAATTGAAAAGAATGACAAATAAAGAAAATGTGTTTTTTGTTTTTGTTATGGGGATTTTCATTCCATTGAAGCATCTCCTTCACCCATTTATTCCAATTGATGTCCCAGTCTTCATACCTCGTGGAGATCGGATCGCCCGGACCGCCGCTGGAAATATAAATATCAAAAGAAGTATCAGGTAATTCGTTTTTTGATCTTACATCAAAAACCCGGCGTTCCACTTTCAGATCATTGTTCATTTCCCATTCATCAATGATCTGCTTGATGCAACGCATGCCCTGGTTGGGTTTGCCATCATTGAGATCAAGTATTGCGATACGAACTGTCTTATTTTCGCCATTAGTCATTCTGCAAAAATAATAATTTTTTAACCCGTGGAGATGTCGCTCGTGCTACAAAGTTTCCACGAATGTGGATTCAGCGGCAAAGAGTAAGTGGAATTATGTGCCCGGCTGCGGTACTACTATGATCGCCTATTGCGTCGCACTCTTCAGGGTTCTGCCCGTTGTTCAGCATTTTTGCGATTGCTGTGGTCAATTGTGAACAGATCTCAAATCAGGACTCATCATTCAATACTCACAACTTTATTTCTTCTCATACACTTTGTCGCCGCCGACAAAGGTTTTCAATACACTTATCTGCAGCAATTCTTTTTCCCCGGCTTTCATTAAATCCTTATCCAGGATCACAAAGTCAGCAAACTTTCCTTTTTCCAATGAGCCTTTCTCATTTTCTTCGAAGTTTGCTTTTGCGGCCCAGATGGTCATACCTTTTAAGGCCTCTTCCCGTGTTAAAGCATTTTCCATTTGATAGCCACTATTCGGCCAGCCTTTGGCATCTTTTCTTATTACGGCCGCATAAAACGTCTTGAATGGTGAAATATCTTCCACCGGGAAATCGGTGCCAAGAGGTACCCATCCATTCTGTTGCAATAGTTGTTTATAAGCATAAGCGCCTTTTACTCTTTCAGGCCCTAACCGATCGCCGGCCCAATACATGTCAGAGGTGGCGTGTGTCGGCTGTACGGATGGAATGATAGAATTAGAGCCGAATAAATCAAAATCATTTTGATTGATCACTTGTGAATGCTCAATGCGCCAGCGCAGATCATTTTTTCCTTTTAAATATTTTGCATAGATCGTAAGCATCGTTCTGTTGCCACTGTCACCGATGGCATGTGTGCACATCTGCCATCCATGATCATAAATGAATTTTGCAACCGAATCAAAATGGGCTTGTGAGCTTAATAAAAACCCTGACCATCCCGGCTTATCTGAATAAGGTTGTAGCAAACAAGCACCTCTCGAACCTAACGCACCATCCGCATATACTTTGATACTTCGTACATTCAACCTGTCTGTTTTAATCATGCCGTTTTTTTCCAGGTAGTCAAAGTTCGCTTTGCTATCACTGAGCATGATATACAATCTCATCTTTAATTCACCGGCTGCCTGCATAGCTTTAATTCCCTCAACAGCCCGGAAACTTAAACCACAATCGTCAACAGTAGTTAAGCCAACTGCAAAACAATTTGTTTGCGCATCCTGAAGAGATTCTTTGAATTGTTCATCTGTTTGACCGGTTATTTTGGATGAAACAAGCCCCGTTGCATTATCAATCAATATGCCCGTCAGCTTACCATTTTTTGTTTCAATTTCACCACCGTAAGTTTATAGCCCGCTTTTAACCTGCTAAGTCCAATGCTTTCTGATTGGCTATAGCGGCATGGCCATCAATTCTCGTAAGCAAAACGGGACGGTCAGGAAATAGTTCATTGAGTTTATCATTGGTTGGAAAATCTTTTACTGCCCAGTCATTCTGGTCCCATCCGCGACCTGTTAGCCATCCATCCGGATTTTCCCCCGCAAACTTTTTCGTTCTTTCGATCACTTCATCCCAGCTTTTGGTATCCACAAGGTTCACTGTTTGCAAGCTATTTCCATAGCCGACAAAATGCGCATGGGCGTCTATAAAACCCGGGTAAATGAATTTTCCGTCGGCATCGATTTCTTGTTTTGCTTCATATTTGTTCTGCAACTCAGAAGATTTGCCTGTTGCTACGATTTTTCCATCCTTTATCGCAATGGCCTCTGTGACCGCGAAAAGTGAATCCACTGTATAAACAGTAGCGTTATAAACCAATAAGTCAATCTTTGTTTTTTGAGAACATGAAACAATTGAAACAATAACTGCTACACTCAAAAATAGCTTCTTCATTTTCTGTAGAGATTTTAATCTGACCTGTTCTGACTAATTTTTAAATTTTTCCGGATGTTTTTTATTGTGTTCCGTTTTGTCCTGGAAAACTTTTGCGGCCGCTAAGATACTGGCTTCATCATATAATTGTCCCACCAGGGTAATGCTTAAGGGGCTGCCACTATTGTTAAACCCGATCGGCATACATACAACCGGGTTACCTGTAAGATTGGTCATCGCCAGTTGTCTGCCGCCAAATGTCGGAACGATCAATACATCATAATTCTTCATGAATTCATAAACACCTTTACAAAGGTCATACCGATAGCGATTGGCATTGATATATTCAACAGCTGGTATCAGTCGTGCAGCACGAAAACTATTTGGCCAAAAATCTTTGTCTTGTCTTTCAATCAAATCATCCCGGTTTGTCCTTGTCAACTCATCAAATGCTGCGGCGCTTTCCGCATTTAATATAATGCTGATAAGATTGTTTGGATAAAGAACCGAGTCAGGGAATGTGACGGGTTCAACATTTATTCCCTGGGATTTGTAAACGTCAATCACTTTCCATTCGGGTGCATCTTTATTTAATCTCCTGAAATAATTTTCAGCGTAAGCGAAACGCAGTTTTTTTATATCAGCTTTCGGATCATAGTTGAATGCATGATCAATAGCCCCGGGATCCTTTCCGTCTGTGCCTTTGATATAATAAAAAACAATCGCATCATCTTCTGCGCTTCGACAAATAGGACCGGCTTTATCCAGGCTCCAGCAAAGCACCATTGCGCCCGAGCGGCTGATAGAACCAAACGTGGGCCGCAATCCTGTTGCACCGCAGCGAGTGGAAGGAGATACAATTGAACCTAATGTTTCAGTGCCAAGTGTAAAAGGAAGCAGGCCGGCAACAACAGAAGCCGCGGAACCTGCGGACGAGCCACTTGAACCTTGCTTCAGGTTCCATGGATTTTTTGTTTCGCCGCCAAACCATTTATTATTGTATGCAAGCGCTCCTAACGAAAGTTTGGCGCATAACACAGCGCCGGCTTTTTTTAATTGCTGATAAACAAAAGCATCTTCGTCTATCACCTGGTCTTTGTAAGGAGTAGAACCCCAGGTCGTTTTATATCCTTTTACAGCAAACAGGTCTTTTAATCCATAAGGAATACCATGCAGCAATCCATGATAGATACCTTTTTTTAGATTCTTCATCAGCCTGTTTTGCCTGTTGCATAGCCAGGTCTTCCGTCAATGTGATAACAGATTCTAAAGTATCTCCCCATTTCTTCAATCGGTCAATAAAAAAAACCGTAAGTTCTATTGAGCTGATCTTTTTATTTTTTATCAGTGACGCTAATTGCGAAATCGAATAAAAGGCAAGCTCATTTCTATTGGCCGGTAATTGAGTCTTGGGGAGATCCCAGTTGATTTTTGATTGTTGGGTTGGGACTTTGTTTCCAAAAGGCAAGGGATTAAATGCAAAGGGGTAAGGAATGTCATTGGTTGGAAGAGTTTGATGCATTCCTTTGTAGATCGAATTGCTGAAACGTAGTTGAGCAAGCAATGAATCGGCTTCACTTTCTGTAAAATCAAGATCATAGAGTTTTACTGTATTCCGGACAAGCCCGATAGAGTCCATTTTGGTTTGAGCAGTTGTGTAAAAAAAAGAAAAGACGAGAAGGAATGCGAAGAAATTTTTCATAAGCATATAAATGGGAGAAGCAAATTACCCAATAAATGTTTACCTTTTAAATCTAAAAATGACTGTTATGAGAATCCTTCTTTTAATTCTATTTGTCGTTTTTATCTTTTCCTGTAATAACGCAGAAAAAAGATCAGCGGATGGTAGTATTTCAGTTGCAGAGTATTTCAACTATGGCGATAGTGGCGTTCAATCTGCCGGTATAAGAATGATACCCATTCAAACACCAGTCGGCACATTTAATGTCTGGACAAAACGTTTTGGCAATAATTCAAAAATAAAAGTATTGTTGTTGCATGGCGGTCCTGCTGCAGGGCATGAATACATGGAATGTTTTGAAAGCTTTTTCCCGAAAGAGGGTTTTGAGTTTTATGAGTATGATCAATTGGGAGCACCTTACAGTGATCAGCCAACTGACAGCAGTTTATGGACAGTCGAACGATACGTGGAAGAAGTAGAGCAGGTAAGAAAAGCTATCAATGCAGATAAAAATAATTTTTATGTTCTTGGTAATTCATGGGGTGGCATATTGGGAATGGAGTATGCATTAAAATACCAGGATAACATAAAAGGGTTGATCATTGCCAATATGGTCGCAAGCGGACCTGATTATAGTAAATATGCTGACGAAGTCTTAGCAAAGCAAATAGATCCGAAAATTCTGGAGGCGATCAGGGCAATAGAAGCAAAAGGAGATTTCTCCAATCCGAAATATGATGAATTATTAACGCCTAATTTTTATGCGCAGCATATTTGTCGTCTTGTCCCCTGGCCTGAGCCTGTTGTACGTTGTTTCACTCACTTGAATACGATGAAAGTGCCTAAAGAAATTTATGTGATGATGCAGGGGCCATCCGAGTTTGGTCTTTCGGGGCGATTGGCTAATTGGGATATTAAAGACAGATTGAAAGAAATAAAAATTCCAACGCTTATGGTTGGCGCCAGGAATGATACGATGGATCCCAAAGCAATGGAAGAACAAAGTAAAATGGTGCAGCATGGCCGATATCTTTATTGTCCTGATGGCAGCCATTTGGCTATGTGGGACGATCAGAAAGTATTTATGGGTGGTGTAGTAAAATTCATAAAGGACGTTGATGCCGGGAAGTTTTAAAATGTCCTGTAAACAGAATGCTGTCAAACATCTAAATTACAGATTGTTAGCGGACAATAATTTAGATTAGAATTGCATTAGGAATGCATTTAATATTTTTTGGATGTAAGTTTAACTTTTCCGATATTTTCTCTTATTTTACGTCAAATTACATCTTATCTCCTCTGAATCTGTATGCAGATATTCTCTGATACAGCAAACCAACTTACATATATCCTCTAAGCCACACAGAATATCTTACGTAAGCCGAACTTATTGTCTGTAATATCCTCTCTTTAACCCCAAAAAAGATAATATCCTTTTTAAAAGACACCCTTAGAAAGCATCCTGAGTAAGCCATTAAAATAATCAAAAACGGCCGGAATGAAACGTGAATTCAGGTACTCTACTATCAGAAAACAGGCACACTTAATGTTATTGTCGTTAATAGCATTTAGCTATTCGTTTGCCCAAAACCCAATTGTCGTCGAAAATACTCTTCCGGGAAACCCATCTTCAGAATGGGATGTAGCCGGAACTGGTGATCTTTCAATACAGGGGTTCGCTACAGATATCAGCGTTAATAAAGGACAGACAGTTCATTTTAAAATTAATACCGATGCTTCGGCGTTTACCATTGATATTTATCGTCTCGGTTATTATAATGGTAATGGTGCAAGGAAAGTTGGAACGGGAACAATAACCGCTGTACTGCCTCAAGCACAACCTGACCCGATAGTTGATACTGCTAACGGGCTCGTTGATTGTGGCAACTGGAATGAAACTGCAAAATGGGATGTACCATCAACTGCGGTATCAGGAATATACCTCGCAAAATTAATACGCACTGATAATGGAGATGCCAGTCATATCGTATTTATTGTCCGTGATGATACTAGTCATGCAAATATTTATTTCCAGGCATCGGACGCCACCTGGCAGGCATATAATGTTTATGGAGGCAGCAGTCTTTATGTGGGAATAACATCCTATACAAATGGTCATGCAACAAAGGTAAGTTACAATCGCCCCTTCTTAACCCGAGGTGGTGGTGGTGGTGGCGGGGTTGCACAGGATTGGCTATTCAATGCCGAATATCCTATGATCAGATTTCTGGAAAAAAATGGATATGATATTTCCTACACAACTAATACCGATGTCGCCCGCTTTGGCAGCTTGTTATTAAATCACAAGATCTTTTTATCGGTGGGTCATGATGAATACTGGTCTGCAGAGCAACGTACAAATGTCGAAGCAGCACGTAATGCCGGTATTCATCTTGCTTTTTTTAGTGGTAATGATTCCTACTGGAAAACGAGATGGGAAAATAGTGTTGATGGCGCTAACATGCCATATCGTACATTGGTTTGCTATAAAGAAGGAACACTTGGTGAATCAGTTTGTGGTGGTAAATGTGATCCCTCTGCTGAATGGACTGGTTTATGGAGAGATGGGTGTGACTTCCCGGGTGCAGGTGGTTGCAATCCTGAAAATAAGTTGAGCGGACAGATAAGTTGGCAGAATACATCAGGGGCTATCCAGGTTCCGGCCGCATATAAAGATCTAAGGTTTTGGAGAAATACAAGCGTGGCAAATCTTAACTCCGGCGAAATCGCTGTTTTTCCCAATGGTACTTTAGGACATGAGTGGGCGTGGGAACAATATCCGGATAGTTATCCGCATGGTCGAATTACCATGTCAAACACAACGATTGGAGGTAAGACACACAAATTATCACTTTATCGTCACTCAAGTGGAGCGCTGGTATTCGGTGCAGGCACTATACAATGGTCATGGGGATTGGACGAAAACCATGATGGTGGTGTTCTGCTGCCGAGTCAGGATATGCAACAGGCAACAGTTAATTTATTTGCAGATATGGGTGTGCAGCCCGGAACCTTACAGCCAGGCCTGACTGCAGCAACTCAATCAACAGATACCCAGGCGCCTGCTACAATTATTACTTCGGTTGTTAATAATGATTCGTTATATGTTGATTCGACAATTACGATCAGTGGAACTTCCAGCGATACAGGTGGAGTTTTGGTGGGTGTTGAAATTTCTTTTGACGGAGGAATTACCTGGTATCTCGCTAATGGAACTACTAACTGGACATACGCCTGGACACCGACTGAAGTAGGCACTACATCTATTAAGGTTCGCGGATTTGATGATAGTGGAAACATGGAAGTACCGGGAAGCATGGGTGCACCCGATAACCGCAGAGTGCATATCCTGGAAGGAACGCCTACCCCGGTTTCAATTTTTCAACCAACTGATGTACCGGCAATTTTGCTTGTCAACGACGGTGCACCCATTGAACTTGGTGTCAAATTCAGGACGACAGTAAGTGGCAGCATTACGGGTATTCGTTTTTACAAAAGTGCAGGTAACACGGGTACTCATATTGGTCATTTATGGAGTTCCGGTAATTCTACTACTCCCTTAGCAACTGTGACATTTACGAATGAAACAGCTTCAGGTTGGCAGGAGATGTTATTTAGTACTCCTGTGTGGATTACTGCAGGTACAACTTATATAGCATCATATTTCAGCAGCAATGGCAATTACTCGATTACGGGGAATTATTTTACTTCAGCAATTGCTAATGATCCCCTTATTGCCTTGGCAAATGGAGAGGACGGTCCTAATGGTGTCTTTAAATTAAATGCCACATCAGCACCGCCAACTTACCCTACTTCAAGTTTTCAGGCGGGTAATTATTGGGTGGATGTTGTTTTTTTCGCAAATGATTTTGTTCCTCCAACAGTATCTTCTGTTTTCCCGGTAAACAATAGTACGAACGTTGATCCCAATTCATCGCTTACGGTCACATTTAGTGAACCAATTGATGCCGCCACCTTAACCAGTTCTACATTTGAATTAAGGGATAATTACAATAATCTGATACCGGCAACAATTACGTATAATACCGGGACACTTACAGCAACATTAACTCCTGCTTCAGCCTTTACCAGCGCTATTAATTATACTGCGACACTTAAAGGCGGCATTTCAGGATCGGTCATCAAGGACACTTCAGGAAATGCAATGACGGCTGATTACAGTTGGACATTTACCGCTGCATTTCCGCCGCCACTCTCAATAAATGATGGCCCGGGCGGACCAATCCTTGTCTTAAGCAGCGTGACGAATCTTTTCAGTCGTTATCCTGTTGAAATATTAAGAGCAGAAGGATTGAATGAATTCAAAGCGATGGATATTGAAGATGTCACTGCCGGCATTTTGAATAATTATGATGTAGTTGTACTCGGTGAAATGACAGTTACAGGTGCTCAGGTTACTTTACTTACCAATTGGGTAAATGCGGGAGGAACATTAATAGCTTTCAGGCCGAGCGCCTTACTGCACCCATTGATGGGAATTTCGTCTGTTAGTGGTACTCTGGATAATAAATATTTATTAGTAAATACAGTATCGGGACCGGGAGTAGGGATAGTAAATCAATCTATCCAATACCATGGTACAGCAGATCTTTACACACTGACAGGTGGAGCAACCAGCCTTGCAACAATTTATTCTGATGCGACTACGGCCACATCAAATCCTGCTATAACGACAACGAATGCGGGTAATGGTAAGGCAATAGCTTTCGCTTTTGATCTTGCCAGATCAATCGTATATACGAGACAAGGGAATCCTGCCCAGGCCGGAACCCAGACGGATGGACAATCTCCTATACGGACTGATGATCTCTTTTATCCCAATTATCTGGATATGGGGAAGGTCGAAATTCCACAGGCAGATGAACAGCAGCGTCTGCTTGCAAATATTATTATTCAATCCAATCTTGCAAAAAAACCACTTCCGAGATTTTGGTATTTGCCCGGGGGGAATAAAGCGGCAATTGTTTATACGGTTGATGATCATAGCACGGAAAGCGGGACAAAGGATATATTTAACAAACTCATAGCTAACAGTCCCTCTGGTGGTACTGCCGCCAATTGGCAAGCCTATCGCGCCACATCCTGGTTTTATGTAGGGATACCTCTCAGCGATAGTATGGCGTCAGCTTATAATTCACAGGGTTTTGAAATGGGCGTGCATGTACAGAATAACTGCGAAAACTTTACTTCCTTTGCTGATCTCGATTCAAGCTATGCACCCCAGATCCGGGCGTTTAAATTAAGTTATCCAAGCCTGCCTTTGCAAACTACACACAGGTTTCATTGTATCGTTTGGAGTGATTGGCTGACACAGGCAAAAGTCGAATTATCACATAGCATGCGTTACAGCATGGATTACTATTATTGGCCACCATCCTGGATCAATGGACGTCCGGGCTTATTTACCGGTTCGGGAATGCCCATGCGGTTTGCCGACAGTGATGGCAGTTTCCTTGATTTGTACCAGGGGGTTTCTCAACTTGTCAATGAGAACGGAATTGACTACAGCCTTGGGGTAAATACTTTATTGGATAACGCTACTGGATCAAAAGGATTCTATGGTTTTTTTGGGGCTCATGACGACTATCGTGACACAACATTCTCCAGCGCAGTAATTGCTTCCGCAAAAGCCCACAATGTTCCGATTGTTTCTGCCAGGCAAGTGCTGACATGGATCGATGGTCGCAATAACTCTTCCTTTAATAATATAGCATGGAATAATAATCAACTGAGCTTCGCGATAACTGCTTATACAGGGGCAGAAAATTTAAAAGCGATGTTGCCGCTTTATTCATCCAATGGCCAACTGAGTTTAATCACCAGGAACGCCAGCCCCATTGCATTCACCACTCAAATGATCAAGGGAATGCAATATGCATTTTTTGACGCACCGGTAGGAATCAGCAATTATGTGGCAACATATCTCGCCGATGTCACTGCCCCGGTAATTACTAACATCATTGCTACACCAGGACCTAATGGTACAACGGCAACTATTACATGGACAACTAATGAGGGTTCCGATTCGAGAATTGATTTTGGTATTGTTTCCGGTAATTTGAATTTCAATACTAGCGATAATAACCCTGTTACAAGTCATTCCATTACATTGACAGGTCTTATACCCGGCACTACATATTTTTTCCGTGTGACTTCTAAAGACGCAGTTAATAATTCAGTGACTGAACCTCAATTGAATAGTGATCCATTAAGTTTCAGTACTCCTTCAATCTGCTCAGGTGATATCACCGGCACTGATTTTAATTCTGGGATACCCGATGCCAATACAATAGTTACGGGAGAAGGGGATGGCGGCGTTATTCTTAAACCAGCTTTAAACCAGGAGTTTTCGGGCAGCACGATTCCTTCCGGATGGACCGAAGGTTTCTTTAATCCCGGTGGCACCTCAGTAAGCGGCGGTCAAGTTACGGTGAATGGGACACAGCTTTATAGTGACAATAGTTTTAGTTTCGGCACATCACTTGAATTTGTTGCGACTTTTAATTCAGCAGTTTATCAAAGTGTTGGGCTAACCTCTGATCAGGCTTTTAATAATAGTCCATGGGTTGTTATAGGGCAGGGAGGCATTCCTGATGGAAATTTGTATGTAAGGGCATCTGACGGAACTGGGGTAAATATCGGTTCAAACCTACTTGGATCGCCGCATCGCTACCGCATTAACTGGAATGCATCAAATTTTACCATCTATGTTGACGGTAACACGACGCCTGCGGCTATCATCAACCTGGCAGTAGCCATAAATATGTTCATACAGATCAGCGATGTTCAAAGTACTGACGGAACTTTATCTGTAGATTGGTTACGTGCAACACCATATTCAGCGTCTGGCACTTTTACTTCCCGTGTGTTTGATGCAGGTTCTTCTAAAGCCTGGAATGCCGTTACATGGAACAGCGATGTACCTGCAAATACAAGCTTGGAGGTTGCAGTAAGAGCTGGAAATACATCAATCCCTGATGGGACATGGTCGGGATTTAATATCATCAGTGCATCCGGCACAAGTATAGGGGCAACATCCCGGTATATTCAGTACACAGCTACTCTTGCAACGACAGATACAAAATATACTTCGCAACTAAAAGATATAGCGTTTTATTGTGCCGCTCCTTCCGGTGCCCCTGTTGTCATAACGCATCCTGCTTCGCAAACTATTTGTTCGGGAAATGATATTTCCTTTATTTCCAACGCCAATGGTTCTCCTGCACCAACTGTACAATGGCAGGTAAGTACAGATGGAACTATTTGGACAAACATAACCGGCGCAGTAAGCAGCCAACTGACATTTGCAGCAACGACAGCCGATAATGGCAAACAATACCGTGCAGTATGGACAAATAGTGCAGGTACTGTAAACTCTGATCCAGCTACATTAATTGTAAAAGCCCTCCCGTCAGCACCTACTGTGACAGTGACTGATAATTGCGCAAGTTCGCAATTGACAGCCAGCAACTTTACCGGCACATTATTGTGGAGTACTGGTGCAAGTTCTGCCTCTATTGAAGTATCGGTTGCAGGAACATATACCGTAACTCAAACCAAGAATGGATGCACGAGCGCAGCAGGCAGCGGAGTGGCAGCACCAAAAACATTTCCATCTGCGCCGGCAGTTTCAGTTGTCAATAATTGTGGTAATTCAATATTGACCGCCGAAAACTTTACCGGCTCCTTATTGTGGAGTAATGGATCAACGGATACATCAATAACAGTAATCGATTCTGCCACATATACAGTTACACAAACAATAAGCGGATGCTCGAGTGCAAACGGCAGTGGAGTCTCTGCGCCTAAAGAAGTTCCGTTAACGCCTACGGTGACAGTTGTCGATAATTGCGGCAATTCAGTATTAACTGCTGGAAATTTCACTGAATCATTGTTATGGAGCAATGGATCAACTGACACATCAATAACAGTAACAGATGCTGCGACATACACCGTTACTCAAACAGGGTTGAACGGTTGCACAAGTGTAACCGGCAATGGTATTTCTGCTCCAAAGGAAATCCCCTCAGCGCCAACAGTGACTGTTGTCAATAATTGCGGCAACTCGGTATTAACGGCTGGAAATTTCACTGAATCATTGTTATGGAGCAATGGCTCAACTGACACATCAATAACAGTAACAGATGCTGCGTCATACACCGTTACTCAAACAGGGTTGAATGGTTGCACAAGTGTAGCCGGTAGCGGCATTTCTGCTCCAAAGGAAATCCCATCAGCTCCAACAGTGACTGTTGTCAATAATTGCGGCAACTCAGTTTTAACTGCCGGAAATTTCACTGAATCATTGTTATGGAGCAATGGATCAACTGATACATCAATAACAGTAACAGATGCTGCCACATACACCGTTACTCAAACAGGGTTGAATGGTTGCACAAGTATAGCCGGCAATGGCGTGTCTGCACCTAAAGCAATTCCGGCTCCACCAACAGTATCGGTGTCCAATAATTGTGGCAACTCAGTATTGACGGCCGGGAGTTTTGCCGGATCATTATTATGGAGTACCGGCGCCACAACGACAGCTATCACGGTAACAAACGCAGCAACATATACAGTAACACAGACAGTGAATGGATGTATAAGCGCAAATGGCAGCGGAACATCAGCTCCCAAAACAATCCCAACTGCGCCAACAGTATCAGTAACTAATAATTGCGGTAGCTCAGATTTAACTGCCGGGAGTTTTACAGGATCACTATTATGGAATAACGGTGCTACAACTACATCGATCACCGTTACAGACGCAGCAACATATACAGTCACACAAACAGTGAATGGATGTCTTAGTGCAAATGGCAGCGGAACATCGGCACCAATCGCGGTTCCAACTGCACCGACAGTATCAGTGTCGAATAATTGCGGTAGTTCGGTGTTAACTGCCGAAGATTTTACAGGACCATTATTGTGGAGCAACGGTGCTACAACAACATCGATCACCGTTACAGACACAGCAACATATACAGTCACACAAACAGTGGATGGATGTACCAGCTTAAACGGTAGTGGAACATCAGCTCCCAAAGCAATTCCAGCTGCGCCAACAGTCTCAGTAACCAATAATTGCGGTAACTCCGTCTTAACGGCAGAAAATTTTACCGGATCGTTATTATGGAGCAACGGAGCTACAACCACGTCGATCACCGTTACAGATGCGGCAACATATACAGTCACGCAAGCAGTGAATGGATGTACGGGTACAAATGGCGGCGGAACTTCAGCTCCCAAAGCAATCCCAACTGCACCGACAGTATCAGTGTCGGATAATTGCGGTAGTTCGGTATTAACTGCCGGAGATTTTACAGGACCATTGTTGTGGAGCAACGGGGCAACAACGACAGTGATTACAGTTACAAATGCTGCTACCTATTCTGTTACTCAAACAGTGAATGGATGTACCAGCACTACAGGTAGTGGATTATCTGCACCTTTAGCTGTTCCAACTGCACCAACAGTATCAGTGTCGAATAATTGTGGTAGTTCAGTATTGACAGCAGGTAGTTACACCGGGTCGTTACTATGGAGTAATGGTGCCAACACACCGTCCATCATTGTTACGAATGCTGCTACTTACACTGTTACTCAAACAGTAAATGGGTGTACGAGTTTAACCGGAGTGGGGATGGGCAGCGTAACATCTTCTCCATACGCAATTCCGTCTGCTCCAGCGATCTCAATAAAGGGCAGTACCACATTCTGCCAGGGAGGCAGCGTAACATTAACTGCCAGTACAAAAGTGAGAAATTTATGGAATACGGGAGCGACCA